>OW818647.1:0-5316669 GCA_942492855.1 Armatimonadota bacterium
CAAGCGCGCTACCAAACTGCGCCACACCAGCTATATACAGCGGCTCGAATGACATCGTGTCACCACATATGCCTGCCATAAGGAGATGACGAGATGGCAAGCCAAGCGACTACCCCTGGATCCCAAATGAATATCAGTCGGGCCATAGACCTGTACATGATGGACTGTAGGGCCCGAGGTCTACGACCCGCAACGCTCAAGTTCTACGCTGGATATCTGCAGCGTCTGAGCTCAGCTACATCGGATATAGATAACCTATCCCCCGCCTTAGTCAATGTCATGTTCGTCGAGATGCGCGATGCCGGAGCACATGATTACAACCTGCACGCGTTTTACCGGACACTCAAGGCATTCTCTAACTGGCTTTACGAGCAGGAACTCACCCCATTCAACCTGCTGAAAAAGCTACGACCCCCCAAAGTTGACCGCATGCAAAAAACACCACCTTCACACGAAGTCATTCGCGCCTTATTGGATACCTGTCGCGGAAGGGGATACCGCCAGCCAGCTTAAGAGACCGTGCTGTAATCCTGTTCCTGCTAGATACCGGCTGCCGTGTTAATGAACTGACAGGTATATCACGTAATGTCACGGATGGCACAGTGTTATTGACGGCGTGCAAGGGCAGGAAAGATAGATTCGCTTTCTTAAGTAGTCAGACGCTCTTAACCATTCAGCGCTATATCAACACCCGCAAAGATACGCATGATGCGCTATTTATGGGTATCCGTGGGGAACCGCTCTCCCGTGATGGAGTGATTTCGATGCTCAAAAGACGTGCTCATCGAGCGGACATAGTCATCAGTGCCCATTCGCTGCGCCGGGCCGCTGCTACTGCCTGGGTAGAACAGGGTGCCAATCTTGAAGTCGTAAGGCAACTGCTGGGGCACAGCGACCTCACAGTAACGCAAGCTTATCTAGGAGTGAACCCTGAAGTATTGAAGCAGGTTCACCAACAAGTAAGTCTGGTCACCAACATAATGAAGGGAACTCGATGATGAAAAACATAGTGTCTTTTAGCAATTCAAGTCAGTCTGCACCGAGCGAGAACAGCGGCCAAAATGTAAACGGCCTCTCAAATATTGCGCATAAGCCAAAACGTAAAGGCTGTTATGTGTGCGGCTGCATTTTATTGGTGCCGGTGTTCCTGATCCTGATCGGCATCCTTGGTTCAATGCTCCCGGATGTATCTGAGACTGGTCAAAATGGCAACCAACCAGTTAAGGCATCAAAACCGGCAGAGGTAACAGCAGAATCAAAGCCTGTTAAGGTTAAGGCTAAAACCGAACCAGTATGGCAGAGTGACGGGTCAGCCTATTTTTATTCCGAGGAATTCGTGAAGAGAGGTTTGAAAAGCCCTTCGACAGCGAAATTTCCCGACTATGTCATGGGAGTGCCCGATATGTCCGTGATTCAGGTGTATAACCATCACGACGATACATACACCGTAATTGCCGATGTGGATGCACAGAACAGTTTTGGGGCGATGATTCGGAGCCAATATGTATGCAAGATGCACTGCAATCCTAAAACCGAAGATTGGACACTAATATCTCTGAAGTTTATTGAGTAACTCCGGATGTCGCCAGCACGGGAATATTATGCCATGCCCAGTTCATGAAGTCGGATGGAGGGGCCTAGCATAGATGCCACGGCATCTATCCGTTACCGCGGCTTCGCAAATTGTAACGACCAAATAACAACATTCACAAAGGGCGCGCTCTACGGAGTGCGCCTTTTCTTACGTAAATTCCACAGCACACTACCGTGTTAACCCGCCTTAGTTTACTGCTATGAGAACGAATGCGTCAAGCCCATTTACGCACAGATAGCCTACTGCTTACTCATTCTCGTTATATTATTATATATGCATTTTGTAATACATTATCGTTATTATTACATACTGATATATTATCATATATTGTTATTTACTTGACACACGGCATTATAAGAGATATCATTTAATCTGCGAATGCAAATAAACCTTATTTGGGGGTAACGAAATGACTTCGATAGAACTGGGTCCGCATTGCTATGCATCCGACAGAACGACTGATGCACTCGACGTGCATTGCATTGCAGGTTGGATGATCTCCAAAGCCTTCAGTGACTGGCGCGATGCTGAATTGCTCACAGTGGCCGCGACTAAGGTGAGGCACGATGGATACCGGCTGGAGCGCCTTGAGGATGTGAGGATGAAATTAACTGAAATCTTCGCCTTCGCAGTCACATGGCCGAAGCTCGATATGGATGCCATTAAGGAGGGCCGCATAGAAACTTTTACGCAGAAAAATGTGGATGATGTCAATGCTCAGCTCCGACGAAAAACAGATTGTCGTCAGATTCTTGACGGCGCGCTCAAAGGTGGAGGGAAGTATCATTTGGAACCATATTATCGAGAGATGTATGATGAAGCCTTGGACTTGCTAAAAGCATGGTGGATTGAAGAACGCTGTCTGCAGCAGGCAATCTACACTGACCGTGACAATATGGATTCGCTCCATAATCAGAAATTTCCGGGGGAAGGAATAAGTTGACCTGGATGTCCAGTGTAATGATTACCCAGAAGAAACACGTAAACAGGGCAAAAAATGCCATCACCCTTGAGGCACAAAGGGTGTGTTATCACTTCCGGATTGGCCACCCAATAAAAAACAAACGCCCCGAGGTCTTAGGACAACCCCGGGGCAAAGAGGATAATATTTTGCATACACTATCCGATACAAGTATACCTAAAAACACTATGTGGAACCAATTTGGCAGGCGATTCTGTTGCTACAAACGGGTAACAGATACTGTCACCGGTAAGGTGAGAAAACTACCATTTATGCCAAATGGACGTCGTCATGCGTCTAGCTGTGACCCCACGACGTGGAGCAGCTTATCTGACTGCCTAGCTGCGCGCGAACGCCAGGTTGTGGACGGCATAGGGCTGATTCTACCGGCGGGCTATGCCTGCCTAGACTTCGACAACCTCGGCACTGAGTGTCACCCCTGGGCAGAACGATGTAAAGCACTGGCATCATTATCTGGCTGCCATAGTGAATTATCCCAGTCGCGACAAGGATGGCACATACTGGGCACATGTAACGTTTTGTCGCGAAAGCGGCAGATACCGATGCAATTGTTCGGAGCACTGGATATTATTGTCGGCAACGACGAATCGCCTGACCTGCTATACGTTACAGATATCACTCCGAGTATGGAAATCCTCACGCACCGTTGGGAACAAGCCTTGAGAGGTTTGCCTTAAAAGTAATACGGGCGAATGAACAACTCCGGGCTCCACGTTCTCAAATCGTCCCTTCAATGAATACCCCGACCAGCGCTATGGCTTCACTCGATGATGCGGCCCTCCTACAACGCATCATCCAATCGGATAAAACTGGGAAGATTGCCAAGGCTTTTGCCGGTGATCTCACACCTTGGAACGGGGACCATTCCCGGGCTGACAGCTATCTGTGCATGGAGCTCGCTTGGTGGACTAATTCCGATGTTCAGCGTATGGATGTTCTGTTCCGTTCAAGTGGTTTGATGCGCCCCAAGTGGGATGAGCACCGGGGTTCCTCAACATATGGGCAGTGGACCCTGCACAAGGTCGCAGCCGCTTGCATAGGGGGATATGGCCATGGGAAATAGCCTTCTGTTAAAACTACCCGGCGATACGCCGCTTGAACGTATGTTTGTAGTCGTGGCCAAACTTGCATCAAAGGAGCCTATAAAATTCAGTGAAATGGGCCCACTCAGAAACACTGTCATGGATGACTGGCCCGAATTGACGGCCACAGACCGAATCATTTTTGAAAACTATGCCCGTGCTAATCACGTCGGCATGGAGTCAATATACCGAATACTGGTCGAAGAAACCTCCTGCAGTAAACACATGAAGCAGGCCCACGCCCTTGTCCGGGGATTATCTGCCGACTTCATTGGCAATTCAAAAGCACTGTATCCGTGCTACCACAGAATGGATGATGCCGAACAGATAGACTTGGCGCAATACGCTGATTTATGGGGCGTTGACTCTGGCAAGATGGACGCAGCCCTAAGGGCCGGTGAACCATCCAATGAACTTGCGTTCTACTCCTGGCAAGACTTACAAGAGATGGATTTACCAGATTATGAAGAACTTCCGCTTCTTGGCCGGCTGGGATCAAACGCATTTTTCAGGGGAGCGGCGCACCTTGTGATAGCTGGCCCAAAAGTAGGCAAAACGAGGCTATTGTTTCAATCCGCTCAAGCATGGGGGAGTGTTCGTTATTTTACAGAAGACTCAACCCGCGTCGTATCTAGATATATGCAGTCCTACAAAAAGAACAACATACCACTTAACCCTGAATTTCAAGCGGTATCATTTGGAGGGCAGGGCCTGGCGAAGGTCATACGCGCGGTTGAGGGATTTACAGATAGGCAAATAGTGATAGTCGATACTCTGCGAATTTGGGCAGGGGTCGAAGACGAAAATGGCGTTGAGTTCGTTAGAAAATTCAAGCCACTACTAGTTGCTTGCCGGGCAGGTGGGCACACTCTGATAGTTTTACATCATGCGAAAAAGGCGGGTGGAACTGATCCTGTTAATGCCTCTTCTGGAAACAACAGTTTACCAGGCCTATTCGATCAGGTCATTTCGCTGGAAAAGAAGGGGGCATGATTAGGCTTGAAGTAACTGGCCGATGTGCTGATGTTTACCCGGGAGCTGATATCGCATGGGTTGACAACCGTATGGAAGTCGTTCAAATTGGGCACACTGAACGACCAACGATTGAGGAGCTGATAATGACCGTCTGCGATAAACCGCTCACAAACAAGGAAATTCAAGAAGCGGTAACGACACTAGATAAGGACTATAAGTCTACAAGCGTTCGACAGGATGTAATGAGATTAGCTAAGACTGGAAAACTTACGAAATTCAAACCTGACAAAAGCAAAGAGTTTCTGTATCTCAACCCTGATGCTAATCCTGTGTTGTTGTTTGATGAGGAGGAGGCTGATGATATGGAAGTGTAACTGTAATGTAGTAGAGAAACAGCATTACTACAGATAGAGTAATATGACCGGTAGTTCGAAACTACCGCTACCGGTCTATATCTATCTATATCATGTGTAGTAGCGTTGTTTCTGTATACAGTTACATTTACAGTTGCAGACGCCCCTCCTCCCTGTGAAAGCGGAAGCGTAAGACCCGAACAAATGAAGGTAAGCTAAGCCCCATGAAAACCGCTATTGACATGCTTACACGGGAGGGGCAATGTAACGATTACCACGGGTCCTGTGGCGGGGGCCTCATACGGGTGTCCGCGCGCCCCCGCCTTATAGTACGCGATTATTCGATTTTTCGGGTGTTCGTAGAACCGGTCTATGTCAACGATGCGCATTGCGCATATGGATACGACCTCCAAAGATTCGCTGGACAGATAAGTGGGAACTGCAACTGAATGAACAGCACAGTGCATACATTACGCATGATGTTCCCGATGGCGTTGTATCTCTGGCTGAGGCCCGCAGGCGCCGGAAGCTGGCCAACGCGCGAAAATCGGAGGCTGTAGCTGATGAGCTGCAAGGTAAACCAGTCCGAAAGGACATCATAGTTGCGGCACGGTTTTCATTCGCCAGAACAGTCCGAGATGGAATACTTAACATACCAGAACGCGTCAGTGCCGCCGTCGCTGCCGATCTCATGGCATTGATCGAACGCACATTCCCGGAGCTTACTATGTCAAAGCTGGATGCTTCGGATATAACGCGGCTAGTCAATGCTGCGTGGACTGCGGAATCGCGAGATATACTGGAACACATCGCTGACTTTCAACGCAAGGAATCATGTGCTGATATACTACGGCAGATGCTCAATGTCCTAGAAGGTCCAGGCTAGGATGGGAGGCGGATAAGCGTCAGCCGATCATATTACCTTCTATACTATAGCCCGCAGATATGGCGAATGCCCAAACTACCTGGGGGATACAACCGTGTGCTTCGGTTACGGACAGATCTTACCGTTTGTGCCCCTGTGGGCCCCAACCTGCGATGATATGGCCATGTATGGTGTTATCGCCATTGCATGATGCCTTAGGCATACCGATATCTGTGAAATAGTAACTGACTGTATGACGCGGCGAACCTGATCACGGAGATTGATGAGGAGGACGTGATTACGCTGTGTGCTCTCGGCGAGGAGCTGGTGCCCAGTGAGATGATCCGGACTGGTGGCTACCCAGTGGCGCGGATGAATGAGACCAATACCAATGACGTCAATGTCAACACCCGGTAATTTCTTCTACGTTCCCGCGAGCCGCAGCTTCGCGGTGGTGCTGCTTACTAACTCCACGAACTACCACGTGCGAATTGCATGCCTCAGTCGGCGTCATCACCAGGCAGACATATGACGCGGGTGTGCTGCTTGAAAGCTCTAATGCCGAAACTTGGACACCGCTTAACGGATCTGACCTGACCATGCGTATCTACGGATACGACTTTGCTGCGTCTGGCGAGGTTCGGTTCATGCCTGTGACCGGCGTGCAGTTCTCCGAGATGAACCTTGATGAATACTCGGCGATTCCACAGGGTACATCGATGAGCTGGGACTATTCAGCTGATGAAGGCGTAACTTGGGACGCGGTTGTGCATGACGAGGAGGATCGGCTGCCATATGTGGCCACGAGGGTGCTACTACGAGCGAAATTTACCGGCAGCTCCGGTAATGACTCGCCTGCCCTCAATTTCGGGGACGTGAACCTGGTAGGCTTTTTGAACAGTGCCGAGGGCACCTATATCTCCAGGGCAAACGAACTCACCCAGGGTGTTGAGTCAACGAAGGTATATGCGGAGATGAGCATACCCAGCGGTTGTTTGATCATCTGGTTCGCATCGAATGATGGGGAAGAAACCTGGGAAGAGATGGCGCTGGATTCCACGCGTGAGGTCGACCAGACCTAGACTGAGTATCTGTATCTGCGTGCGTTTACCAGTCTGGCAGGTAACTGTATACGCTACAAGGCGGTGATGTCTGGTAGCAGCCTGATCTACCCGCGTATCCATACTTTAGGAGCGACACTGAGTTGATAACTAGGCGAAATGGCGGGATGACTGAGCTCATCCCGTCGCCATCTGAAAATCGGGATGGCGCGATCCGTAACCATGAGATATAAACGAGCCGCACATGTCACATGGCTAGTCTAATTATCGAAAACTTTGGAGTCTCCATAAATAGGCCCAAAATGGATCTTGCGAGCACGTTTATGGTGTATGAATAAGCAAAAGCCGAGTTGTATATATTATATAGACCTCTCTCGAATGTTGTAACGTATATTACTAGCGGGTGGAGGAGAAAGGACGGTAACAAATTGTCTCAGCATGTTTTCTTGCCTGTATATGGTCTACTGATGTATGTAATAATTCCTAAGCAACAGGCTAGATAAGTCCACACTATCTTGAGAATAGTGTGCGGAGGATGACTACGAAATCAATGACGATGTTGGCCCGTTTTGACGTGGTCAATGGTTGCCTCCCCTATTTGTTACCACTAGCCGTAAAGGTGGCAGCAACGGTTCTTAAGATTATATATATATCGAACCACAATGAGCATCTCTGTATATACTCCTTATCATATGCGACCTTTACAGGAATATCCAGTTCATCACGACCATTTACCTGTGCCAAACCAGTCAGCCCTGGTCTGACCGAATGAACACCAGCCTCTTCACGTAATGTGATGAGGTCGTGCTGGTTATACAAGGCTGGTCGAGGGCCCACAAAACTCATATCGCCTTTAAGGATGTTCCACAACTGAGGTAACTCATCGAGGCTGGATTTCCGCAGGAAAGTGCCAGAACGCGTCATGAAGTTTTTACCTTCGACTACCAACATCTGCATCTCAGCAGTGGACACATTTGGCGTGTCAAGCCGCATCGAGCGGAACTTGTGAAGGATGAACTCTCTTCTGTGTAATCCAATCCGCCGTTGCTTGAAGATCACTGGGCCTGGGTCATCGTAGTAGATGATGAGGGCTATAAGGAGGCATAGGGGGGTGAAGAGGATAATAGCGATTAATGCCAAGACAGCCCCCAAGGGACGCTTAATGGGCGTATATAGTCGCCTAAACCCTGCTACGATTGCTTGTTCCGATACCATTCAGCCACCTGATTGATTCCCTCTTCAAATGAGTAGGGAGGATTCCAATGAAGTTTTTCTAATGTTTGACTGTTGTCTATCTCAAGGTCACCCCACAATCGTTGGAAGAACGCCTGTCGCCTCAATACCCGCAGTGTAGCGCTCATGAATCGACCCGGAACATAAAATGAACGATCAGGTACACCTAAACCCAGGCATAACGAATGATACAATTCACTCGTAGAAGCCGTATGGTCACAAGCCATGAAAACTCCGTTAAGTGGCCGGTCGTGTTCGACAACGGAAGCAATCAGATCAGCGAAGTTAAGCACATTCAACAACGCGCGCCTATTATTTATTCCACACAGCGGAACTGGCAATCGTCGAAAAGCCAACTTGATGAGCTGGAGGAAGTTAGCCTTAACTCCAGGGCCATACATCAGACATGGTCTCAATATAACCCAATCAATACCAGTATTCGAGCACATTCGCAAGACTAGCTGTTCAGCCTCCATCTTGCTTACGCCATATGGATCACATGGCGCAGGATCGTCTGAAGGCATATAGGCATGATCCTGCGTCTCTTCACCATTCACCTTGACAGTGCTTACAAAGACGAACCGTTTGATGCGCGCAGCCTGCGCTGCTAATAACAAGCTGTGAGTGCCACCTACATTTGTCTTACGGTACTCCGCGAGAGGGTCACTTGAGACATCGTTCATGACATGAACGCGAGCCGCCATATGGACAACTATGTCCACTCCCTCAAGATGCCGCCCCCAATCCGTAGCTTCCCCGATCGGTCCAATCTCAAAGCTGTCTACATCATCGGGTAACAGGTTCCTCTCGGCAGTAGAAAGCAGAGCAGCTTTGAGGTGATGTTCATCGTTCAATCGCTTGACAACCGGATTTCCCACGAACCCGGTCGCACCTGTGAGTAAAATTTTCACTTGGCTACGAGCTGCTTCTGAGCCTTCATTAATTTGCACCATACATACCAAAATACATTAACTTTACCTCCATTCTGGCGAATACCTCTAATCACCTCTTGTGTAATGATAAATGTACACAATGCGTTTTTATTACTAGTTCCTCCATTTCTCATACGAACTAGTTTTTGCGGTATGTGTTTTGAATTAACCCTATGCTTCTCAATGAACCTATACATAAGTTCAACATCAGCGGCTATTCGAAAATCGGTACGGTAATTTCCGTACTTACGGTACAAATCTGATTTACAATAAAATGTAGGGTGCGCAGGCGTCCAGCTTAGTTTAAACATTCCATCACGGTAATCACAGGATTCCCATACCCTAATAACCCGACTCAAATTACGCCTATCGACATATATTAAGTCACCATGGACGCAGTCGATATTATCAGAAATATTATCAACAATTATCCTCAGAGATTCATTGTCATAATATACGTCGTCCGAATTCAAGAATCCTATAATGTCTCCGTTGGCTACAACGAGACCCTTATTATAACCATCGAATATTCCGTTATCTGGTTCGCTTATGATTCTAACACGATGATCTGCATGCTGTTTTGCAACACAAACAGTATCATCTGTAGACGCAGCATCAATAATCACGTGCTCGTAATCACGGAGAGACTGGCTCTGAAGACTTAACATTGTCTGTGCTATGGTATTTTCAGCATTATAACACGTTGTGATCACAGTGACTCTCATATGCGGATACCTTCACTGTAGTTATCAACGAACCAACGGTAGGTATTTTCTAAGCCTCTTCTAAGATCAATTTTGGGTTTCCATCCATAACTCGATAACTTTGACACTTCAAGTAGTTTCCTATATGTGCCGTCAGGTTTAGTATTATCGAACACTATATCGCCTTTATATCCAACAATACTCTTAATCAGAATAGCGAGGTCACATATCGTGATGTCTTTACCTGACCCAATATTGATAGGTGATTCGTCTGAATAGTTGTTCATTACAAGGATCAAAGCATCTGCTAAATCGTCACAGTACATGAACTCGCGATATGGTTTACCACTACCCCAGACAATGACTTCAGGATCATTACTTACCTTAGCTATATGAAACCTATGTAATAGTGAGGGTAATACATGCCCTGCAGATAAGTCAAAGTTATCACCAGGACCATACATGTTTATTGGCATTGCGCTAATGGCATCCCAACCATATTGACGACGATAAGCTTGACACATTTTGATACCCGCGATCTTAGCTACCGCATACGGTTCATTTGTTTTTTCTAGTGGCCCACCCATTAAATACTCCTCCTTTACAGGTTGTTCACAATCTTTAGGATAAATACAATTACTCCCTAGTAATAAGAATTTGGAAACACCATTTATATACGCATAGTGAATTGTATTACATTCAATTTGAAGGTTATTATATATGAACTCAGCAGACCGGGTATGATTGTCTAATATCCCACCAACCCTTGCGGCTGCCATAAATACGTAGTTTGGCTTTTCTACTTCAAAGAAGAATTTTACTTGATGTTGATCAACTAAGTCGAGATCATAATGTGTCTTTGTGATTATATTGCGATAGCCTTCCTTGCGTAACCGCCTTATAATCGATGAGCCCACTAACCCATTATGCCCTGCCACATATATCTTGGCATCTATCTCCATTTATACTTCCTAGCTATTGGTATCTTTTAGAATTCGAATCTGATGCGCCTTCTCGAGATCATGATCAACCATCATTTTTACTAAATCACAGAAACCCACTTTAGGGTGCCACCCCAATATCTTCTTCACCTTGGAGCAGTCACCTAGTAAATAGTCTACCTCCGATGGCCTAAAATAGCGTTGGTCAATCTCAACGTAGTCATGCCAGTCTTTGCCTAGATAACCGAATGCAGCATCCAGGAACTCCTTCACCGAATATGAATTACCTGTGGAAACAACATAGTCATCAGGTTCGTCATGCTGAAGCATCATCCACATTGCTTCAACATAATCGCCGGCGAAGCCCCAGTCCCGCCTAGCATCTAGATTACCAAGGTATAACCGGTCTTGCAGTCCTTCATGGATTAATCCAAGAGCCCGTGTGATTTTACGAGTAACGAAAGTCTCGCCACGTCGAGGGCTTTCGTGGTTGAACAAGATACCGTTACATACGAACATGTTGTAGGCTTCTCTGTAGTTACGGCAGTACCAGTAACTCGCAACTTTAGCAACTGCATATGGGCTACGAGGATGAAACTCAGTCTGCTCAGTCTGAGGAGGTTGAGCAGAACCATACATCTCTGAGCTACAAGCCTGATAAAACTTCACCATCTTTCCACTATGCTTACAGTAATCCCGCACTGCGTCTAATAAACGCAGTGTTCCAGTAGCTACGATATCAGCAGTATACTCTGGAACATCAAAACTAACTTTAACATGCGACTGTGCACCCAAATTATAAACTTCATCGGGTTGCACTTTTTCCAGGATTTGCCGCAAACCAGTACCATCAGCTAAGTCTCCATGATGCAGAAACAATCTAGCTTCAGTGTCATGAAAGTCCAGGTACAGGTGATCTATTCGTCCTGTGTTGAAACTACTGGATCGACGGAGAACCCCGTGCACTATGTAGCCCTTGCTTAACAATAGCTCAGTGAGATATGACCCATCCTGACCTGTAATGCCGGTGATAAGAGCGATTTTCATATAATATCTCCAATACGTTTTTTGATAGACAGCTGCATCATTACTATCGTCGCCACACGACGCGGTTAACATACCCCGTATAGCTCAGAATGATGCGCGCCACTTTTTCGCTTACATTTGGCATGGCGTAATCCGACACCTCACGCAACATGCGCTCCACACCGCGCGGTTGCTGTTCGAGTATCTTCAGTGCTCCTTCCACGACTGGCCAATCGAGGCCGACCATCATGACGCTGGCCTCCTCAAACCCCTCCGGACGTTCATGCGCGTTGCGGATATTCAATGCAGGGAAGTTCAAGATCGAACTCTCCTCTGTTATTGTACCGCTATCGGAGAGTGTAGCCTTCGCCTCTATCTGAAGTTTTACATAATCGCACAACCCCATAGGCTTCATGAGTTCTATGAGTGAGTTCAACTGCACTCCTTCAGCTTCGATACGCTTTCGTGTGCGTGGATGGGTGCTGACAATCACTCTGTGTCCATATTTTAAGGCCAAGTTATTCAATACATCAACCAATTTCGAAAACTGGGCCGGACTGTCGATGTTTTCCTCTCGATGCGCCGAGACAACGAAGAACTGATATGAACTCAGACCAAGGCGTGAAAGTATTTCTGATGCTTCGATTTTTGGTAGATAGTGATGAAGCACCTCATACATGGGACTGCCAGTTTTAATAACACGATCAGCAGGTATGCCTTCAGCCAGCAAGTAGTCACGCGAGATCGTGCTGTATGGTAAATTGATATCGGAAATATGGTCGACAATCTTGCGGTTGATCTCTTCAGGAACACGCTGGTCGAAACAACGGTTTCCAGCCTCCATATGGAACACAGGGATTTTTCGCCTTTTAGCGGGATACGCCGCCAGGCAACTGTTGGTGTCTCCAAGCACAAGAAGTGCGTCCGGTTGAACCTCGGATAGCACCTCGTCTACCTTGGCGATTATCTGCCCTATAGTTTCACAGACAGTTCCCCCCGCCGCATTGAGAAAGTAGTCAGGTTTCCGGATATCCAAATCATCGAAGAACACCTGGTTAAGTTCATAATCGTAGTTCTGACCGGTATGCACGATGATGTGCTCGAAATATCGGTCGGCTGCAACCATCACCCGTGAAAGCCTTATGATCTCGGGGCGGGTACCAACGACGGTGACTAGTTTCATTGATCAGTTTTCTCCAACACAACGGCCTCGAAGTAGGTATCGGGCTTGTCGGGGTTGAAAACCTCGCTGGACCAGAACAGCGTGACCATTTCCGTACCACCCACGTTCTCGATGGAATGTGTATAACCTGGGGGAATGTCCACCACACGGTAGTCCAGGCCCTTCACCGGGAACTCCACCACCTGCTGCCCCTCGATCTGACGCATGCGGATGACCGCCTCACCCTGCACCACCATGAACTTCTCGGTCTTTGTGTGATGGTAATGGTTGCCGCGGGTGATACCAGGCTTGGTATGACTGACGAATATCTGGCCAAATGCCGGCGATTTCACAAACTCCGCCAGACTGCCGCGGGGATCGCTCTTGATGTCCAGCCCGTATTCGTAGTCCTGCGGCTCACGATAGCTAAGGTAGGTGGCATAGAGCGCACGCACAAACGGGTTGCTGTAGTCGGGCAGCATCAGATTCTTTCGGTGTGAGTGGAACGACCGTATCAGTTCGGCAAGTTGGCCTAGCGACAGCTTGTAACTTGTTAGCGACTCAGCCATCCGGAAACCAGACGACTGCGGTGCGTCCACTTCACCGACAAACGCCGCGACCACATCGTCAATGTAGGTCAGCTCAAGCTCGTAGCTTGGATCACTGATCTGTATTGGCAGGTCATGTGCGATGTTGTAGCAAAAGGTCGCCGTGACGCTGTTATAGTTCGGACGGCACCACTTGCCAAACAGGTTCTTCAGTCGGTAGACCACAGCTTCCCCGCCCGTTTGCTGGGAGTAGGCCTCCAGAGCCTGTTCTGCGCCACGCTTACTGACACCATACGGGTTATCGAGCGCCGCCTGTATAGAGCTCGTGATCACCAGCTTCGGTGACCTTCCTAACTCCGCCAACCGTCGGCAGACATCACCGGTAATCCCAGCGTTGCCGGTTTGGAACTCATCGGTTGTTTGCGGACGGTTCACGCCCGCCAGATGCAGCACCACATCGGCTGATTGTAGTCCTTCTTCAAGAACTGACGGGGCACTGTCGACATCATACTCAAACAGCTTCAGGTCATCACGCCGTCGCAGCACAGTGCATTGGTTGCGACCGACAAAGCCCTTTGCACCGGTGACTAATACTGTCTTCATTTCCTACTCCTTACAACCACATTTTAACCACAGAGGGCACAGACGTAACAGAGGGGGGAGTTTTTTCTCTTTTTGTCACAGTGCGTTGAATATTTATACTGAAATCTAGTGTGCCCACAGGATGATTGAGCATTACTCTGTGTCCCTCTGTGACCTCTGAGGTTAAAATTCTCTCTGTGGTTAGCAATTTAAGCCTCTACCCGTTCGCCGCGGAGGGCCTGCTGCACGCACTCAAGTTTTAGCAGCAACTGCTTCATCTCTTCGACGTTCATGAGCTGAGTGTTGTGGCTGTTATAGTCTTCCATCAGACCAACCTGCTCGCGCCCTTCACTGAAATAGAGCGAATAGTTCAGATCGCGGTTGTCGGCAGGCACGCGATAGTAACCGCCCATATCCTCGGCGACCGTGCGCTCCTCACGAGTCAGCAGCGTTTCGTAGAGCTTCTCGCCATGGCGGGTGCCGATCACCTCCACAGCGCACTCCAGCCCCAGCAGATCCTGCAGCGACTGCGCTAACACCGCCAGCGTGCAGGAGGGCGCCTTTTGCACGAAGGTGTCACCCGACTGCCCGTGCCCGAATGCAAACAGCACCAGCTCCACGGCGTCCTCGATGGTCATCATAAACCTTGTCATGTGGGGGTCGGTCACGATGATGCTTTTGCCCTGCTGCATGCGGGTGATCCAGAGCGGGATCACGCTGCCCCGGCTGGCCATAACGTTGCCGTAGCGCGTGACGCAGATGGTGCAGTTGCCGTTGGCTACCCGGCTTTTGGCGACCGCAATTTTTTCCATCATCGCCTTGCTAATGCCCATCGCGTTGATGGGGTAGACCGCCTTGTCGGTGCTAAGCACAATCACGTTGCTTACGCTGGCATGAATGGCCGCGTTCAGCACATTTTCCGTGCCCATGGCGTTGGTGCGCATCGCCTCCACAGGGAAAAACTCGCAACTGGGCACCTGCTTCAGTGCGGCCGCCTGGAACACGTAGTCCACCCCGGCCATGGCATCCCGCAGACTGGATTCGTTGCGTACATCGCCGATGATGAAACGGAGCTTCGGGTTGGCATACGCCTTGCGCATGTCATCCTGCTTCTTTTCATCGCGGCTGAACACGCGTATTTCGCCGATGTCTGTGTCTAGGAACCGGCGCAGCATCGCGTTGCCAAACGTTCCGGTGCCACCAGTAATCAGGAGAGTTTTATTGGTGAAGATGGACAACTTCTATACCATTTACTTTCATTCAAAATTTTTCCCGTGTTGAAATTCTGCTTTATGAAATCAGCCACTGACGACATGATCTATAATATTACTAAAGTCATTTTTGCGTCTTTCATATGAAAACAACTCTACAGCCCTCAACCTAGCATTAGCTCCAAGATCGCATCTCAACTGTCTATTATTAATCAAATTGATAATGCCATCAGCTATCCCGTTTATATCTGATCCATCAACAAATAATGCACAGTCACCAACCACTTCAGGGACTGCGCCTACAGGGCTAGTAATGACAGGGGCGGAGCAACTCATGGCTTCTAGAATGGCGACACCAAACCCTTCTCCTAGAGTTGGTTGTAAATAGGCTGTGCAAGATGACATGAGTGATACTTTTTGCTTCTTATCCACGACACCCAGGAATTCTATATAACTATGAGCATTTAAGTCATCTACAAGATTACATAAGTAGTCATAATCGGTACCCTTCTTACCGCATATAACTAGCTTGCAATCAGGAAACGTTCTGTGAACAATACTCATCGCCTTTATAGATTGATCGACACACTTACGTTTTGCATTACCCAAATTCATATAACAAAAAGTCAATAAAAACATATTTCCTGCATCATGTGTATCCTGCTTCTGATAGTATTCCGTATCGATAACATGGGGAACACAACGCAGATTATTTACAGTGAAATGCTCGATTAAATGATTGTATTGATCCATTGACACAACCACATTGGCGTCGGCGTGTTGCAATACCATTTTAATAGCCGCCTTATGCAATGCGGGTCGATGTGGATAGAATTCCAAAGAACCATCGGTTTGTACGTGGTCAAAAGTACCGACAACTATTATCTGCTTTCGGGTCACCTTAGCTATAATTAACGGAAAAATCGCCCAGGTCCACCACCATACCACGTACAAATCAGCGACTGGGATATGCAATGGAGATGTACAGATAACGACTTCATAACCAAGGTCCCGAAGTATCTTAATATCTATGCTGTAATACTCATTCCACTCGAATAATTTCACATCTTTAACTCGGCAGAAGAAACACACCTTAAGACTTTTCATGATTTCACCTGAGTGTATATTTTTATAGAATAAAGGCAAATATATTTTCCGCTAAAACCTCGTAATTGAACTTCCTTATGATTCAAACAACTAGTTAAAATCAGTAACAATACAGGCATTATTTGCAACGATCTACCGTTATAACTATGCACCGATGCCGTGCTTCGCTCCACAGTTCGCGACAACATATGACACCCTATTCTAACTATTTCATTATATCATTGATTTATAACCTCTTCAAATATCCGCGTTTGTTTTAAAATTGGTCTTGCCCCCGGACATCTCCATGATAATACAGAGAACAGACAAATCCCCGTACGAAATACCCTTACGAAATCCCCTTACGAAATCCCCTTACGACATCATCCAACCTAGAATACGAGAAGTGCAGTATTGTAATGACTTTTAATCGGGCTCCTTCCAAATGGACGGAGATATTTCGGTTCATCTGTTAACCATGCCCGGGTGACTATGGTCGCAGGCGAGAGTTATCGCCAATAGTAGCGCAGAGGGGAGGTAATGAAACCTGATAATGCATCTTTAGAGTGAGACACCAACGTATCCTCTTACATTGGGCAATGAACACGAACTAGTCGAGTGATATACGGCATATGCCATATATGGGTTGTTACGGTTTTAATACGATTGCATCCCGACAAATGTAATGTTTTGTTTGTTACTTGATATTAGGCATTTCTTATGAATTTGACCATGCCAATCACTCAACTGTTGGTTTTATTTTCTTATCAGCTATATTTCTGGTAATGGTTTCAACATAATGCTCTACTGTGAAAGATCTTTTAGCCGCTTCGTAACCGTTGTTTGCTATGCGGCATTTATCCTCACTGGACATGTCAATAACTTTAAGTATGGCCATACAGAGGGGCTCAACACCTTCGCCAGTCACATATATCGTGTCGTCGTCACTCAAGTAACAAATCAGATCCGAAATTCTGGTAGTTATAACCAGTCTCCTAGAAAGTAAATACTCGGCAAGCTTAGTAGGCATCCCTGCATCGTTGAGATAAGAATGCTGTTTAGGCATGACCAATACATTAATATCCAAGAACTCCGTAATGAGTTCTTCTTGCGACAACCATCCTACATAGTTCATCCATGCTCGCGTCTTGTAGTTATTAAACTCCTTAATAATGTTATCTGCTATAGGACCAGCAACAGTTATGTTGACCTTGTTTCCACTCATATTTAACCTATCTACAGCTTCAAATAATTCTAGTAGCCCATTTTCCAAACTAATGGTTCCATAATACCCAAGCGCGACACCATCCCAATTCCCTTCATATAGACATTCTAGATTAGTAGTTGCCAAACACGGGACAATCAACGTTTTATTGCAATTTTGGCCATACGTATTCGATAGTAATTTAGAAATAAACAAACCGCGATCAGCATATTTCAAAGATAATCGCAGTACCATTTCACTTGCAAAACAAGATAGTTTGTGCATTATAGGCCTTGTTTTCATAAACGCAATATTATCGTCGACTACATCAACTAAATATGGGATTTTAAGCAGTTTGGCTATCATACACGGTACCAGGAAACACGAATCTGTTTGATATATGTAGATGATATCTGGCCGATTGGAGATTATCTTATATAATGCCTTCCATGCGATCGAAATTCGACCAAGCAGATTGGGCCATATCCCCCAACTGACAATATAGTCACTATACGGAATATACTTTGACCAATAGCCAGCAATAACGTCAGGATAATCATGACCTGCTCCCCTAGACAATGGTACATAGATGAAACATCTGTACCCGTATTTAACGAATGCAGACCGCCACGAAAGAACTCGGTTTGTAGCGGCATTGTCGTTAGGAAACCGGACATTGGCAAGCACTAGAACATACATAGTCAACCATCACCTCTTCATAGATGCCCAATAATCGTTTCGTTATTGCGTTGCAGCCATTCCGTATAAGGCCAAATCGCCTCGCACGCTACCCCATGAGTGCGGCTTGCTCAGGATTTTTCATCACCCATTCTATCGTCAACGAACACATACATGAATCACCAGGCGGATAAAACAATACGCACTAATGGTCGCGAACAATAATTACAAGCATTAGTATACCATCTGCGAAACTGCATACGCACCGAGTCGCCTCAAGCATTGCTTACTGTTAATCATTACATCCATTCTCAACATATCAACATGTTTTATAAACTTCCGATTGGTTATGTTCCCATATTTAATCCGACTGACCCGATACACTATGACATATATCGGCTCTCTTTAAAACCTGTACTAGATTTGTTTCAGATATATGTAGCTGGGCATACGGAACACTCAATATCTGCAAAGCCTCAATAGCGAAAAGCCCAACTTTATAGGATATTCCTGTTGACATCATATATACACAGACCGGAACCGTTCGCTGCCTAGGTGCACCTAGGCAGCGAACGGAAGTCGAACTGCCTCATCAATATGTGAGTAGACGGCCAAATAATTAATCGCTGCTACGTACGTCTTTCCAAATCGGACCGACTGATAAAACATTGGTGATCCCATTTAACACGTTTATCCACTATACCGTAGTGTTCGCAGGGAGTCTTGGCCTATTGCACACCACATGCATATCAGTATGACCGTAGTCCTTTGGCACGTGCATGTAGCCAACTATCAGTCGACCTATTTCTCTCGGCACTTAGTGGAATGTTAACGAACCATAAAACCTTCAAATGCATGACCCCCATTGGTTTCTATTTAGTTCAGATGGACGATGTAGTATGATTGCTAATAAGGCCCAAAATTGCCAGTTTGTGTAAATACCACCCGAAAACTGAGCTTCGCATAACCAGAATACATACAACCACGACACAAATACCCTCGCCATATCATTTGAATGACGCATCGTTTGAATAGCAGCAAATAAAGACCGAACAGTTAATATAATAATGATGACCAGAAGTAATATACCGTGTTCATAATAGCATTCTAAAATCAAGTTATGGGTATAACCCAAACCTGTCTGCAGGTCAGTTTGTCCAACCCCGCTGCCAAATAGACCGTTAGGATTCTGCAACGCCATCTCATATGCATATGCCCGAAGCATGGTCGATTCGTCTGCCTGGCCTGATAGTCGTTGTACCACTATAGAAGGCGCATACTGAGCCAATCCAGATACGATAAAGATACTAATAACACACAACAGTAAAATGCCATATTTGCGCCAAACGGTCATGTTTTTCAACCTTAACAACAACAAAAGACCTGTCACAATTAGGAAACTCACTATTGGCCCTCGAGCGGCAGTCAGAATGACAATGCAAGAAACTAATAACGTATATAACAGGACCAACAATAGTATAGCCCAATGTTTTCTATCATTTCTAAAATACCAAAACCAAACTCCACTGACATTGATCAACAATCCCGCGGCAAATGCAATGGGGTTTATATCGAAAATTGAACCATATCGGCTACCGCTCGACACAAACTGCATAAAATCAACACAAACAAAACTCAGTAAAAACGCACAGGCCATGAGTGGTATATACTTTATAAATAACGCAACGTTATCTATCCAATTAAAGTTTATATAAAATGACAGGACAAGCATTGGAACGACATAAATCAGGTATATTGGTAGATATTGCTCCCGATATGACGGCATTCCCACTAATAATTCAATAAAAAGCCAGCAATGCACTAACAGCAAAAGAAGCATCCAGTAATTACTTCGTTTATTGATATTCGTTATTAGCCATATAACTATCGCAAAGGTTAAAGGATATTTCATCAACGCGATTATTGTAAATGTCGCCCAGATGAACCATGACAGATGAAAGTTAAACCCCGTCAGTAATGTATTCCGGGGTACGGATACGACATCGATAAACATGTTTGACAACAGACACAATACGCTCAATACGCCCAAGACATGAGTGTAAATCAGTCTCATTCGTTTGTTCTGGGGCATGAAATGATCCTGCTGCATTGTCTTTTGTCTTAAACTCAATATGAGACACCATCCCCCATGCTGGAGATACTACGCCTAAACAAATTGCGTAACTTAAGATACATAACATTAGGACCAAGTACCCTACACTTCGATAACCCATACATAACCGCAATTACCATGACCCTAACTACATGCATATACATTAATGTGCATTCTTTTCTTATTGTGATCAGAGCGGCAGTCAACGGTGATACAACAATGCCAGTCACAATCGTCTGTATCAACTCATAGCCTCGGATCCATATTACATAGATAATAATATCTTAGTCCCATTTCGTAAGTGCTTCGATGATGAGGTCGACACGGTTTTTATATAAGTGATCATTTAAAACACGCCTTTGTGCATTTCGCCCGATATTACAAGCCACATCTGGGTTGTTGTATAAATACTGAGCTTTTTCGACAGCATCATCTAAATTATAATAAGCAACCACCTCTGTGCCTATATCGAAAAATTCACCCAAATCTGCTTTATAGTCTGTAAGTAAGCATGTCCCGACTCCTGTAGATTCATACAATCTTATATTACCTGTATTATGGCCAGCTGCGCCAATATGTGCATTCAGTGTAACCAACGATGATTGAAGCGATTTATAATATTGAATCCCATATACGGGATCCTCCCATAAAATATTGCGGTTGCGAAGATTCCATGATTTGGGTGGTTCACCTCCATTGGCTCCGATTCTGATGCATGGTATATTTGAAGCCAATCGTTTCGTAATATGCGTATGGCATGATTTTTGTCCAAGTGTGATTAACATGTACTTCAACACTTCGATGATCTTATGTGGAGGCCGCTGAGGACAAAAACAACTGATTGGAACCTTAGTCGAAATCGCTGAGATAAGGTCCACCCTATCATCATGCATGTCGCTCCCAGCCAAAAGTTGGCCAATAAAGGTAATGTTCCGTTTAATCGGATCTGTAGGAAGGGCATCAATTATTCGCCGATCAAACGCGTATGGTATACGGTAACTGTCGAAACCGGAGTTTTTATAGTAGTCTAATAAGTTGGTGTTACTGGTTATTACTCTATCATATCCAGAAATCACACTCGTATCATCCACTTTGATCCCACACCAAACTAGGAATTTGGATTTGGGACTTATTGAGCGAGCGTGAGATACCCACGCACTATCAAGAATAGGATAAGCATTTGTAACCCATACATAATCGGGCTTATACAAACCAATCAACCAGTCTGCAAAATCTCGGGTTGACCTGATGTGCATGCCTTCACACTCGTTTGCTTTAGCCCATATTGACGGCACATCGCACACAACATCCAACGATTCGATACCCGCTTCATTTAAAACATTCGAATAGCTATCGGCTTGTGAGTACATATCGTTCAATATGCTAGTATTTTGTTCTTTCCATGTCATTTTTAAAACACAAGGATGGGCCTTGAAGAAGTATTTTTGATACTTCTCGGTAACAGAGTTCAACCTCAACGTTATCATATCTTCTCCATCTATGAAGTATTCGTGGCAATGTGGAATGTATCAATCAATACACAACCGCATATGAAGAATACACAGTCATAAAAAACCTAGTGAATAAACCAAGCTTATAAACACACAGACTGTGATATTCATGTGTCAATTGCAATCGATACGCCATACTTACGCGTTTGTTATTAATACAAGACATTTGGATTTTCGAACTTGGTATCACACTGCATATTAATTTAATAAATATGCTGAGAAGTTATTTACCAATAATACGCTGCAAATTCATTTAAGAATCAACATAGTTGCATCGCACCACAACAAAGATTCTTCAACGCATTGTATAATCACATATTTGATCCATCATATTCAAGACATGAACTTACCCAGAATTCGATAACGAATATCTGTGTAACTTCACTAATATAGTTACAACGACACTCGTGAATTCAAGGACAGCTAATAAGGTTCAGCCGTCGATACAGAATGAAAATGATTATGTTCATAACGTTGCTCATAACTGAGGTCTGGCTCCTACGATGGTCAGAATCTTCATATTACCCTCTTGTCATTGTTGCGTTTGATATTAAATACCTGTAGTATGTCAAATATCCCAGATAGCAAAATGCCATACAAACTGCATACACCGACACACAGACGGACGCAGTATAACCAGCCCGCGCGCACAATATAAACACGCTTGTTGTAATAACCATGCGGCCTAAATCTAACCAGAAATGCTGTTTCTGCTTCCGTAGCACAAACACCACACTAGATAATGGACTCACCATCATCTGCACCGCGGCAAACAACCCCATCGCCAACGCCATTGTACCAGCTCCAACCCATCGATGTCCAAATACTATTGGTATCACCCATGGGAGACCTAGACAAAACAATGCTACAACTGCTGCTACAAGCCTGAGTTTATATGCTGTACGATACCATAGAGTAATGGCCTGTTCCTTGTCAATAAAGTAAGTACTACTAAACCTTCCTAGCATATCTTGTGCAATGGCCGCTCCTAATAGCGTCATCGGTAGTGATACCATACGTGAGGCCAGACTGAAATAGCCCACGTCTTCACTGGTGTAATACGCACCGATGAATAGAACTGGTAACGAAACCCCCATTGAGTTCACCAACATTTGAAGAGTACCGAATAGGACGATCTCTTTATTACTGGAAAAGGCCCATTTTACATGATCAAACGGTGATGCCGAAACAAAACTGCATTTCATACGTGAGTATGTCTTCCATAACCGTCTAACCCCCCAACTGCCACTCACAATACCATTGGTAATCAATCCTATGGGTCCAAGTTTTAATATGCCTATAGATATCCCAGTAAGCGCACCAGCAACCGATTGGCTTATTCTAGTTGATGCGATATCATCAAATAGTCGCCTCCTAGTAGCCCAGCCGCTGAGTAGGCTGTATGAACCTGACATGATTACAGCTAAAGGGAAAACATAAACCATCTGTTCAAGTTGAGGAGCCTTTATTGCACCAAAAACATAGCTTCGCGTAACGTATAATATGACAAAAATGGCGAAGGTTATACTAACCAGCGAGTATATCGAGGCCAATAACAATCGGTCAGCTCGGTCTTCGGACTCTTGACTAGCCATTCCTGTCTGGTAACTCATGCAAGCAACGGTAGTGATGTAACCCGTTATGGTACCAAATAACGCACTAGTCCCAAAATCTGAAGGACTATACAAGCGGCTCAAAACTGGAGCGGTTAATACGCTTACAGCCTGAGCAAAGATAGCAGAGACAGAAAGCCGTGCTACCGAACTTTTGCTAAATGTTTTTATTCTATCCTTTAATCGCACTTATTCACTTGACGCGTCTGCTGCTAATATTTACCAAGCTCACACACCGCCTGCAGCTGCACATCCTCAGTAATCTTCGGGCAGATGGGCAGACTATATACCTGCCCGGCTACCTGTTCCGCGATCGGGCAAGAGTTCCACTCAATGGCGGGCAGCTTATTCACAGGAACAGGGGAGTATACAAACGTGCTGTTACCCTTCTCTTGCAGTTTCGCCCTCATGATTTCGCGATCACCTTCAACACGGATCGTGTATTGGTGATACACATGGTTTGTGTATTCCTTCTCAGCAAGGGTGATCAAACCAGGAGAACCGGCAAGCAACATATAAAGACTAAAGCCACACTATAAACCTTACTCAAATGATTTCGATTGAATGACAAGTTTCGATATTTGAAGAAGCCAAGGCTCCTCGTCCATCGAGAATGACTTCGAATTCGTTCTTTCGTATGAACGCCCTGAAGGTATTCATATTGTGAACGCATTGAATCACTACAATCTGACATTCATCGGGCGTCCCAGGCGTCATACCATACCCATGAACCTCATCATTAGTATAGAGTGGGTCATACACGGTTACTTCGGCATCACGCCTTTTCAACTCCTCATACAACGCAAAGGTGGGTGAATACGCCGTCTCTTTCACTCCAGGCCTAAACGCAAGACCTACTATGCAGACACGCTTTCTGCATACATCACCAAGCAGGTCGAGGCACTCAACTGGGCGGTGGTCATTGATCTGCCTGGAAAGCAGCGTCAGCGACTTCTCACTGGCAAACCTATCATCTTGTATCACAAACCATGGGTAAACAGGGGTGCAATGGCCGCCAACGCCGATACCAGGGGTTAAGATAGCAGCTTCTCCATCGGTGTTAGAAGCCGCACGTATCGCTGCGAAATCCAATCCGAGATTACGTGCATATGTTTCAAGTTCATTGGCCAGTGCAATGTTCACGTCACGGTATATCATGCCAGATAGCTTCACGAATTCAGCAGCTTCCAGGGTCTTTACATTGATCACCGGTGCTTTGAGATAAGTGCTGTAAAATTCTTCTGCCATCTGGGCACATACATCAGAGTAACCACCAACAACCTTGGGGTTTTTCATGAGATGATCTAACACCTTCATGCTTTTAACTCGTTCTGGCGAGAATGAAATATGGAGGTTATCTCCTACAACCCAGCCAGCTTCCTGGTATCTTGTACTTAGATTTCTGGTATATCCGACGGGCAATGTAGTCTCATAGCTAATTAGAGTTCCACTCTTCACCGATTCCGTAAGCTGTTCAGTCACTTCGTCAATCGCTGTGGTGTCGGCATGTTTGTCATCGGTTAACATCACAGGGACAATGACGACAACCACATCAGCAGCCGCTACGCCATCTTTTAAACAGGTGGTAGCAGATATCCGTCCTTGATCATGGCACTCCTTCAGCATTTCAGGAACACCAGGCTCATTGAATGGGCATATTCCATTCATTATAGAGTCGACTTTACCTTGGTCCTTATCTACTACTGTCACTTTGGCCCCATGCATACTGAAGACAGTTGCCAGTGGCAAACCCATTTTACCGCCGCCAATCACGGTAATATTTACATCTTTTTCCTTGTTATACATCGCCTTTATACCCTTGTAACACAGTTATCACTTCATCCACCATAGAATCGGTCATCTCCGGAAACATCGGAAGCGAGACGATAGATGCGAATATTTTTTCACTGACAGGCAGGTCACCACGACTATATCCAAGATCGCTATATGCTTCAAGCATGTGGACAGGATAAGGGTAATGTATTGAGTTACCAATTCGCCTATCAGTTAGGTATTCCATGAAGTTCAGGCGGTTCTCTACCTCTACACCATATATATGGTAAACACTTCGTGTATCATCAAACGTTCCAGGTGCTTTGATGTATTGATGGCCCGCCAGGGCATCATTGTATTTCGCAGCAATCTCATTACGACGTCCGTTCCATGCGTCTAAATGAGGAAGCTTTACGCCGAGAACAGCACCCTGAATGCCCTCTAGGCGCATATTGAACCCACGTAATTCATGATGATACTTCTTCTCTGCACCCCAATCTCTGAGCATCCGAAGTGTTCTCGCAACTTCATCGTCATTGGTAGTGACCGCACCACCTTCGCCATATGCACCAAGGTTCTTGCCGGGATAGAAACTGAAACAACCACATAAGCCAATGGAGCCAATGGCCTTGCCATGATATTTTGCTCCATGGGCTTGAGCGGCATCCTCTATGACAACGAGCCCATGGCGCGTGGCGATATCTACGATGGGTTCCATATCGGCAGGCATACCGTACAGATGAACAGGTAGTATGGCTTTGGTCTTGTTCGTAATGGCAGCTTCAATCAAACTCGGATCTAAAGTTCTTCGTTCTTCATCAACATCAATCAACACAGGAATTGCATTTATATATGTCACTGATGCTACTGTAGCCACGAAGGTAGCACCTACGGTAATGACTTCGTCACCATCCTTTACACCAGAGGCTAACAAAGCCAATTGTAATGCACTGGTTCCTGAGCTAACACCGACACAATGCTTCACTTCGCAGTATTTGGCAAAATCAGTCTCGAACTTCTGCACAGCAGGTCCTAAGACAAACGATGTGTTCTCTAGAACGCCAAGTATCGCAGCATCAACCTCTGACTTTATTGAATGGTATTGTTGTTTTAGGTCAAAAAACGGAATAGCCATCTAGTATTCCTCCATATGTATGGAAACTCTTCTTCCATCATTACTAATCGATTCGTGTGCAGCTTCTAGTATTGCTACGCACTTTTCGCCAAGTTCACCGGAAGTTGGAGTATTCGTATTGGTTAGTATAGCGTCGGCAAAGACGTTCATTTCTACGGCTAATGCTTCTGTCATCTCATAATGGGGGCACCAAATATCGCCCGTTCTCCTGTAGGCCAAGGGACCTGAGCCGCTAGTCATATCATCTTGCTTGATGGTGACACCACGATCGTACACTTTAATTTTTTCTTCTGCATCTAGATCATTAAACACTACCATCTTCTCAGATCCGGCAAGCATTGTCTGTCTGACCTTCACAGGCGACAACCAGCTTACATTGATGTTCGCAACAAACCCATTGGTATAACCAACCGTCAAGTAACCAGTGTCAACTGGTTGTTCTTGTATATGCTGTAGTCCCACACAGTTAACCCATTGTGGGGTGTAACCAAATAGGAAATCTACGATGCTAAGATCATGCACCGCTAAATCCCACAATACAGACACATCACGTTGGAATAAGCCCAGGTTTACCCGTTTACTATCATAGTAAAATGGCTTCCCAAACTCAGTGCTATTTACTACTTCGCGTAGTTTTTTAACCGCACCCATATAACAAAATGTATGGTCAACGTGAAGCAGCTTTGTCGTTGTTCTAGCCAACAACACTAACTCATTGGCTTGTTTGTAATCACTTGTCAGCGGCTTTTCTACCCAAACATGGAGTTCTGAAGAAAGTGCTGATTTGGCTAAATCGTAGTGCGTATCCACTGGGGTAGCTATAAACACTGCATCAAGGTTCGTGTCATCAAACACGGCATTAGGCTCATCTGTAAGTTTTATATGAGGATATAGTGCGGCAGCTTTGTCCAATGACTTGCTGTTATAATCGCATATATACTCTAGGCTAAGTTTGTTACTACCAGCAATATTGCGCGCCAAATTAGGTCCCCAGTAACCATACCCTATCAATGCACACTTAATCATGATCATTTTCCTCTACTACTTGTTTATTATCATCTCGATATCTCATTAGGCGTGCTGGACATCCTGCCACTATAGCATTAGCAGGAACATTCTTAGTTACAACGGCACCGGCACCTATTAAGCATCCTGTACCCAATGTGACCCCACACATAATGACAGCTCCACTACCGATGGACGCATTGTCTTCAACATAGGTGTCTTCGCACTTCCAATCATCATCGGCTTTGAGTTTCCCATCTAGATTACATGAGGAAGGATCACGATCATTAATAAACATGACACCGTGACCTATAAACACGTTGTCACCTAAATGCACGCCTTCACAGATGAACGTGTGAGATTGAATCTTGCAGTTACATCCGACAAACGCTCGTTTTTGAATTTCGACAAATGCACCTATTCGGGTTCCGGCTCCTACGGTGCATCCATACAGATTAACAAGATGAGGATGATAAATAAGCACACCCTCTCCTAATATCACAGAAGGAGCAATCGACAATATCGTGAACCTCCAAGAATAGTGTCCTAGTAGAGCAATGAGGCGACAATCACTCTACCAAACTATTATCATATTATCACACGCCACCTATTATTTCAGGTAAGTGATGTTGCACGAATCCGGGAATAGAAATTGGCAAGTCCGGGTTAGTGTAAATATCTGGGTCTGAATGGTCATAGAATTGAGTTTGTCAGGATGATTTCGGTGAAATTTGTAGACAAAGAGCGAAAACGGCCGATGAGGTTCGCCAAAATGAGCGGCCCACAGCTATCCCAACTCTGCAATGCCATATAAAGGTTACAGGAACACAGCGGTGTCATTTTGTGGTGTTGACATCGCTGGTAAATTCGCGCGCTATTGTAACTAGTTACTACGGAAAATCAACTCAGCGTATGCCAGCGACGATGCCGAAATGCATAATGCCCGCACGTCCTGTTTAATGATCCTGAGGATGTCCCTGTAAACAATGACCAAGTGTCTCATGTAAACCGGTAAATCAACGATCATTTTGTGAGCACTTAAGGTGATCTTGCCTGGCACTCTGAATAACTCCCTCATAATCGTAGGGAGACGCTTGCTCTTGAATGAACCAGGAAGGCACTGGAACTTGAATAGCTCGTTCATGTTATGCAGCAGTGCCATAATGTATACATAGACACGGTTGGCACCGAGTTCACTGGTAGATAGCCGGCCAATACCCGTGTCTGACTTGAGCTGCTTGATCCTGTTCTCAACATCAGCGTGGTTGTTGTATTTTTCCTCGACCTGCTCCGGAGTCAGGCCATCATCCCACTCGTCTACCTTGACCTTTGAGTTGGTAGCTATACCCCAGTAGCTCCAGTTAACACCATCTAGTCTCGGCAGCTTAGGCTGGGCTCCCACGTCCTCTCGCTTGGCCTCTCGCTTCACTACCAGAGTGAATGCCTTGTCAGTCTTGTTCATGCTGTGCACTTTAGTGCCCATCTCATGTCTGCTGGTCTTGCCTTTGCTCATTTCTACAGGGTAGAACGCCCAATCATTGATCCGAGCATACGCATCTTGAACAGCACTGTCGGCTCTGGCTCGCAGATAAAATGTCTTGTCCGCCTTCTCACAGGCGTTAATCACTTCGCTCTGGTAGCCTGCAGAATCGCTGCGCACGGTGTCGACTTTCGCTCCCCACATCTCGGAAAATGAGATGCAGGAATTTACCCTCTGGCTTATATGGTCGCTCGGAAAGTGATTGCCATACTCCAGCTCCGCCATCACGCACACACTGCCCATAAAGCCAAGATAGCTCATTGAGCCTTTTTCGTCGTTATACATCCACCTGTCACAGCATTTATTACCAAGGAAGCAGCTTGCATCGAAGTCCAGTGTGTCGCCAATCTCTTTGTTCACTATTTTGGCAATAGCTCCGGTCACATCGCAGAACAAGGTCTGCATGAGGCGGTATAACCGCCAAGCACTGCACTTCCGTCCTCAGCTGTGCCCACGCGTTCACAACAAGCTATTCGGCGAAGCCAGTCGCCTACAGCTCCAGAGTAGGGCATAGACCTTATCTGCAGTGCCCGTAATATTGCCTTCGATTCACCCATATCATCAATGCGGCTTAGCGGTGCATTGATATCAGGGTAGAGTAGCTTCAGTGCCCACAATGCTTTCACATATACATCAGCACTATATCCTGAGTGAGACTTCGACACAGGCAGTCGTCTACACAGGGCACGAAAGAAGCCCAGCTTGTTCATATACTTGATGAGTATGGGTAGTCCACAGCTTTCCAGCAGGTTTACCTGTGTGGCTATGACCTCAATGCTGTCGACCCGAAGGTTATTCCTTCGAGCCAATTTTGTCCTCTTTGAGTAATGGAACTAGATGGCCTTCTACGGTAGGTTCATGGTCATACATCCGCTCATACCGCAGAGTATCGACAAGCTGATACATCTCTTTGTGGATCGCAGTTAACCTCTGCATGCATCGCCGGTAGTCGCGGTATGCAGCCAGCATCGGCTCCAGCCACTCACGATGGGCTAGTCTTACCCTGCGGCCAACCGACTTACTGTCGACAACCCGGTTTAGTCCTGGAAACAAGCCTTCGTCACTCTCATTCGCATCGCGCTTCTTGTGCCAGGTGAGGCTACCCCGCACCATCTTGGCGGATTGCATCATGGCTGATAGTAGTGATTGCTCCTCTTGGCCGAGTTGCCTGAGCTGTTGTCGTATCTTCGAGTAGTCGGTCAATTCAGTCTCCTGATGGGTCTCCTTGAACCATAATGGCTACTTATATTTTAATTATTGGCCATTATCGAGCCCAATTCCTCCATGTTTCCGAAAATACACCCTTGAGTTTTGATCATTTGAACAGATATCGTGCTTAGATGTGGCATGCTTGGATTCTATTCCCGGATCTGGGTTGAGGCAAAATGCCACGAAATGGCTCATATTGGGAGCAAACTATCGTTTTGCATGTTGCAATTAGTGAATACATGGTTTCTTACCTCATACGTCTGCTGATACAAGGTTATTGAAAACTATTCAGCCATTTAATTGATCAGCCAATCATACCAATCGCTCCTAACGAATCACAGGGATTACTGACATCAAAGGCATGAAGCCAGCCCAATTTAGCCACTATCGGTATAATCGAACGGGGGCTCCTGCCTCCAACAGCACCTCATTGAGACGGCCTATGTGTGCCTCCTCCTGCATAATCCGCCCCATCACCCCCGCGAACTCCTCCGCCAAGCCCGTCGGCATTCCCACTCCCTCCTCGATGCGCCGAATCCGCTCATCGAGGTTCGCCAGCAAATCGAGCACATGGTTGTGGATTTCGCCATCCCGATTTTCAGATGGCGACGGGATGAGCTCAGTCATCCCGCCATTTCGCCTAGTTATCAACTCAGTGTCGCTCCTAAAGTATGGATACGCGGGTAGATCAGGCTGCTACCAGACATCACCGCCTTGTAGCGTATACAGTTACCTGCCAGACTGGTAAACGCACGCAGATACAGATACTCAGTCTAGGTCTGGTCGACCTCACGCGTGGAATCCAGCGCCATCTCTTCCCAGGTTTCTTCCCCATCATTCGATGCGAACCAGATGATCAAACAACCGCTGGGTATGCTCATCTCCGCATATACCTTCGTTGACTCAACACCCTGGGTGAGTTCGTTTGCCCTGGAGATATAGGTGCCCTCGGCACTGTTCAAAAAGCCTACCAGGTTCACGTCCCCGAAATTGAGGGCAGGCGAGTCATTACCGGAGCTGCCGGTAAATTTCGCTCGTAGTAGCACCCTCGTGGCCACATATGGCAGCCGATCCTCCTCGTCATGCACAACCGCGTCCCAAGTTACGCCTTCATCAGCTGAATAGTCCCAGCTCATCGATGTACCCTGTGGAATCGCCGAGTATTCATCAAGGTTCATCTCGGAGAACTGCACGCCGGTCACAGGCATGAACCGAACCTCGCCAGACGCAGCAAAGTCGTATCCGTAGATACGCATGGTCAGGTCAGATCCGTTAAGCGGTGTCCAAGTTTCGGCATTAGAGCTTTCAAGCAGCACACCCGCGTCATATGTCTGCCTGGTGATGACGCCGACTGAGGCATGCAATTCGCACGTGGTAGTTCGTGGAGTTAGTAAGCAGCACCACCGCGAAGCTGCGGCTCGCGGGAACGTAGAAGAAATTACCGGGTGTTGACATTGACGTCATTGGTATTGGTCTCATTCATCCGCGCCACTGGGTAGCCACCAGTCCGGATCATCTCACTGGGCACCAGCTCCTCGCCGAGAGCACACAGCGTAATCACGTCCTCCTCATCAATCTCCGTGATCAGGTTCGCCGCGTCATACAGTCAGTTACTATTTCACAGATATCGGTATGCCTAAGGCATCATGCAATGGCGATAACACCATACATGGCCATATCATCGCAGGTTGGGGCCCACAGGGGCACAAACGGTAAGATCTGTCCGTAACCGAAGCACACGGTTGTATCCCCCAGGTAGTTTGGGCATTCGCCATATCTGCGGGCTATAGTATAGAAGGTAATATGATCGGCTGACGCTTATCCGCCTCCCATCCTAGCCTGGACCTTCTAGGACATTGAGCATCTGCCGTAGTATATCAGCACATGATTCCTTGCGTTGAAAGTCAGCGATGTGTTCCAGTATATCTCGCGATTCCGCAGTCCACGCAGCATTGACTAGCCGCGTTATATCCGAAGCATCCAGCTTTGACATAGTAAGCTCCGGGAATGTGCGTTCGATCAATGCCATGAGATCGGCAGCGACGGCGGCACTGACGCGTTCTGGTATGTTAAGTATTCCATCTCGGACTGTTCTGGCGAATGAAAACCGTGCCGCAACTATGATGTCCTTTCGGACTGGTTTACCTTGCAGCTCATCAGCTACAGCCTCCGATTTTCGCGCGTTGGCCAGCTTCCGGCGCCTGCGGGCCTCAGCCAGAGATACAACGCCATCGGGAACATCATGCGTAATGTATGCACTGTGCTGTTCATTCAGTTGCAGTACCCACATATCTGTCCAGCGAATCTATGGAGGTCGTATCCATATGCGCAATGCGCATCGTTGACATAGACCGGTTCTACGAACACCCGAAAAATCGAATAATCGCGTATATAAGGCGGGGGCGCGCGGACACCCGTATGAGGCCCCCGCCACAGGACCCGTGGTAATCGTTACATTGCCCCTCCCGTGTAAGCATGTCAATAGCGGTTTTCATGGGGCTTAGCTTACCTTCATTTGTTCGGGTCTTACGCTTCCGCTTTCACAGGGAGGAGGGGCGTCTGCAACTGTAAATGTAACTGTATACAGAAACAACGCTACTACACATGATATAGATAGATATAGACCGGTAGCGGTAGTTTCGAACTACCGGTCATATTACTCTATCTGTAGTAATGCTGTTTCTCTACTACATTACAGTTACACTTCCATATCATCAGCCTCCTCCTCATCAAACAACAACACAGGATTAGCATCAGGGTTGAGATACAGAAACTCTTTGCTTTTGTCAGGTTTGAATTTCGTAAGTTTTCCAGTCTTAGCTAATCTCATTACATCCTGTCGAACGCTTGTAGACTTATAGTCCTTATCTAGTGTCGTTACCGCTTCTTGAATTTCCTTGTTTGTGAGCGGTTTATCGCAGACGGTCATTATCAGCTCCTCAATCGTTGGTCGTTCAGTGTGCCCAATTTGAACGACTTCCATACGGTTGTCAACCCATGCGATATCAGCTCCCGGGTAAACATCAGCACATCGGCCAGTTACTTCAAGCCTAATCATGCCCCCTTCTTTTCCAGCGAAATGACCTGATCGAATAGGCCTGGTAAACTGTTGTTTCCAGAAGAGGCATTAACAGGATCAGTTCCACCCGCCTTTTTCGCATGATGTAAAACTATCAGAGTGTGCCCACCTGCCCGGCAAGCAACTAGTAGTGGCTTGAATTTTCTAACGAACTCAACGCCATTTTCGTCTTCGACCCCTGCCCAAATTCGCAGAGTATCGACTATCACTATTTGCCTATCTGTAAATCCCTCAACCGCGCGTATGACCTTCGCCAGGCCCTGCCCTCCAAATGATACCGCTTGAAATTCAGGGTTAAGTGGTATGTTGTTCTTTTTGTAGGACTGCATATATCTAGATACGACGCGGGTTGAGTCTTCTGTAAAATAACGAACACTCCCCCATGCTTGAGCGGATTGAAACAATAGCCTCGTTTTGCCTACTTTTGGGCCAGCTATCACAAGGTGCGCCGCTCCCCTGAAAAATGCGTTTGATCCCAGCCGGCCAAGAAGCGGAAGTTCTTCATAATCTGGTAAATCCATCTCTTGTAAGTCTTGCCAGGAGTAGAACGCAAGTTCATTGGATGGTTCACCGGCCCTTAGGGCTGCGTCCATCTTGCCAGAGTCAACGCCCCATAAATCAGCGTATTGCGCCAAGTCTATCTGTTCGGCATCATCCATTCTGTGGTAGCACGGATACAGTGCTTTTGAATTGCCAATGAAGTCGGCAGATAATCCCCGGACAAGGGCGTGGGCCTGCTTCATGTGTTTACTGCAGGAGGTTTCTTCGACCAGTATTCGGTATATTGACTCCATGCCGACGTGATTAGCACGGGCATAGTTTTCAAAAATGATTCGTTCTGTGGCCGTCAATTCGGGCCAGTCATCCATGACAGTGTTTCTGAGTGGGCCCATTTCACTGAATTTTATAGGCTCCTTTGATGCAAGTTTGGCCACGACTACAAACATACGTTCAAGCGGCGTATCGCCGGGTAGTTTTAACAGAAGGCTATTTCCCATGGCCATATCCCCCTATGCAAGCGGCTGCGACCTTGTGCAGGGTCCACTGCCCATATGTTGAGGAACCCCGGTGCTCATCCCACTTGGGGCGCATCAAACCACTTGAACGGAACAGAACATCCATACGCTGAACATCGGAATTAGTCCACCAAGCGAGCTCCATGCACAGATAGCTGTCAGCCCGGGAATGGTCCCCGTTCCAAGGTGTGAGATCACCGGCAAAAGCCTTGGCAATCTTCCCAGTTTTATCCGATTGGATGATGCGTTGTAGGAGGGCCGCATCATCGAGTGAAGCCATAGCGCTGGTCGGGGTATTCATTGAAGGGACGATTTGAGAACGTGGAGCCCGGAGTTGTTCATTCGCCCGTATTACTTTTAAGGCAAACCTCTCAAGGCTTGTTCCCAACGGTGCGTGAGGATTTCCATACTCGGGAGTGATATCTGTAACGTATAGCAGGTCAGGCGATTCGTCGTTGCCGACAATAATATCCAGTGCTCCGAACAATTGCATCGGTATCTGCCGCTTTCGCGACAAAACGTTACATGTGCCCAGTATGTGCCATCCTTGTCGCGACTGGGATAATTCACTATGGCAGCCAGATAATGATGCCAGTGCTTTACATCGTTCTGCCCAGGGGTGACACTCAGTGCCGAGGTTGTCGAAGTCTAGGCAGGCATAGCCCGCCGGTAGAATCAGCCCTATGCCGTCCACAACCTGGCGTTCGCGCGCAGCTAGGCAGTCAGATAAGCTGCTCCACGTCGTGGGGTCACAGCTAGACGCATGACGACGTCCATTTGGCATAAATGGTAGTTTTCTCACCTTACCGGTGACAGTATCTGTTACCCGTTTGTAGCAACAGAATCGCCTGCCAAATTGGTTCCACATAGTGTTTTTAGGTATACTTGTATCGGATAGTGTATGCAAAATATTATCCTCTTTGCCCCGGGGTTGTCCTAAGACCTCGGGGCGTTTGTTTTTTATTGGGTGGCCAATCCGGAAGTGATAACACACCCTTTGTGCCTCAAGGGTGATGGCATTTTTTGCCCTGTTTACGTGTTTCTTCTGGGTAATCATTACACTGGACATCCAGGTCAACTTATTCCTTCCCCCGGAAATTTCTGATTATGGAGCGAATCCATATTGTCACGGTCAGTGTAGATTGCCTGCTGCAGACAGCGTTCTTCAATCCACCATGCTTTTAGCAAGTCCAAGGCTTCATCATACATCTCTCGATAATATGGTTCCAAATGATACTTCCCTCCACCTTTGAGCGCGCCGTCAAGAATCTGACGACAATCTGTTTTTCGTCGGAGCTGAGCATTGACATCATCCACATTTTTCTGCGTAAAAGTTTCTATGCGGCCCTCCTTAATGGCATCCATATCGAGCTTCGGCCATGTGACTGCGAAGGCGAAGATTTCAGTTAATTTCATCCTCACATCCTCAAGGCGCTCCAGCCGGTATCCATCGTGCCTCACCTTAGTCGCGGCCACTGTGAGCAATTCAGCATCGCGCCAGTCACTGAAGGCTTTGGAGATCATCCAACCTGCAATGCAATGCACGTCGAGTGCATCAGTCGTTCTGTCGGATGCATAGCAATGCGGACCCAGTTCTATCGAAGTCATTTCGTTACCCCCAAATAAGGTTTATTTGCATTCGCAGATTAAATGATATCTCTTATAATGCCGTGTGTCAAGCAAATAACAATATATGATAATATATCAGTATGTAATAATAACGATAATGTATTACAAAATGCATATATAATAATATAACGAGAATGAGTAAGCAGTAGGCTATCTGTGCGTAAATGGGCTTGACGCATTCGTTCTCATAGCAGTAAACTAAGGCGGGTTAACACGGTAGTGTGCTGTGGAATTTACGTAAAAGAAAAGGCGCACTCCGTAGAGCGCGCCCTTTGTGAATGTTGTTATTTGGTCGTTACAATTTGCGAAGCCGCGGTAACGGATAGATGCCGTGGCATCTATGCTAGGCCCCTCCATCCGACTTCATGAACTGGGCATGGCATAATATTCCCGTGCTGGCGACATCCGGAGTTACTCAATAAACTTCAGAGATATTAGTGTCCAATCTTCGGTTTTAGGATTGCAGTGCATCTTGCATACATATTGGCTCCAGAATCATCGCCCCAAAACTGTTCTGTGCATCCACATCGGCAATTACGGTGTATGTATCGTCGTGATGGTTATACACCTGAATCACGGACATATCGGGCACTCCCATGACATAGTCGGGAAATTTCGCTGTCGAAGGGCTTTTCAAACCTCTCTTCACGAATTCCTCGGAATAAAAATAGGCTGACCCGTCACTCTGCCATACTGGTTCGGTTTTAGCCTTAACCTTAACAGGCTTTGATTCTGCTGTTACCTCTGCCGGTTTTGATGCCTTAACTGGTTGGTTGCCATTTTGACCAGTCTCAGATACATCCGGGAGCATTGAACCAAGGATGCCGATCAGGATCAGGAACACCGGCACCAATAAAATGCAGCCGCACACATAACAGCCTTTACGTTTTGGCTTATGCGCAATATTTGAGAGGCCGTTTACATTTTGGCCGCTGTTCTCGCTCGGTGCAGACTGACTTGAATTGCTAAAAGACACTATGTTTTTCATCATCGAGTTCCCTTCATTATGTTGGTGACCAGACTTACTTGTTGGTGAACCTGCTTCAATACTTCAGGGTTCACTCCTAGATAAGCTTGCGTTACTGTGAGGTCGCTGTGCCCCAGCAGTTGCCTTACGACTTCAAGATTGGCACCCTGTTCTACCCAGGCAGTAGCAGCGGCCCGGCGCAGCGAATGGGCACTGATGACTATGTCCGCTCGATGAGCACGTCTTTTGAGCATCGAAATCACTCCATCACGGGAGAGCGGTTCCCCACGGATACCCATAAATAGCGCATCATGCGTATCTTTGCGGGTGTTGATATAGCGCTGAATGGTTAAGAGCGTCTGACTACTTAAGAAAGCGAATCTATCTTTCCTGCCCTTGCACGCCGTCAATAACACTGTGCCATCCGTGACATTACGTGATATACCTGTCAGTTCATTAACACGGCAGCCGGTATCTAGCAGGAACAGGATTACAGCACGGTCTCTTAAGCTGGCGGTATCCCTTCCGCGACAGGTATCCAATAAGGCGCGAATGACTTCGTGTGAAGGTGGTGTTTTTTGCATGCGGTCAACTTTGGGGGGTCGTAGCTTTTTCAGCAGGTTGAATGGGGTGAGTTCCTGCTCGTAAAGCCAGTTAGAGAATGCCTTGAGTGTCCGGTAAAACGCGTGCAGGTTGTAATCATGTGCTCCGGCATCGCGCATCTCGACGAACATGACATTGACTAAGGCGGGGGATAGGTTATCTATATCCGATGTAGCTGAGCTCAGACGCTGCAGATATCCAGCGTAGAACTTGAGCGTTGCGGGTCGTAGACCTCGGGCCCTACAGTCCATCATGTACAGGTCTATGGCCCGACTGATATTCATTTGGGATCCAGGGGTAGTCGCTTGGCTTGCCATCTCGTCATCTCCTTATGGCAGGCATATGTGGTGACACGATGTCATTCGAGCCGCTGTATATAGCTGGTGTGGCGCAGTTTGGTAGCGCGCTTGACTGGGGGTCAAGAGGGCGTGGGTTCAAGTCCCGTCACCCCTCGTGCACCCTATGGCCGTCCCTGTCGGTCAGACCGCTCGTAGCCAATTGCCCGATAGCCGTTCAGCCGTCTCTCGTGCATCCTTGCGAGCATCGGCACATTAAAGTCGGCGTAGTCATAGATACGCACCTCTCTCTTACCAGAGTGAAGCCGATGAAGTCGACCAGCATATTGAGACAGAGTGCCCTTCCAGGATATCGGCATCGTCAAGAAAAGCGTGTCAAGACGTGAGTCATCGAACCCTTCACCAAGGTATCTGCCCGTCGCAACGATGATTCGCTCTTCTGAACCCGGAATGGAGGAGAGTTGCTCAGCTACAGACCTGCGCTGCTTCACTCCCATTCCTCCCCTAAGCACAATCACATGCTTAACTGCCTTCCCAAGTGCCTCAGCGAGCAGCTCAAGGTGTTCAGTGCGTTCCGTGATCACCACAGGAGATCGGCCCTCTTCAACAGCAGCTATGATATCATCAATGATCATGTCGTTTCTACGATCGTCCCCTACAATGGCAGCGTAGATTTCTTGTATGGAGGGTTTAGTTTGATTTGCCAACTGAACTGGCAGCATAAAGTCGGTGGGCCGGACTATCAGCTTGTGATCAAAAGGTCGTAACGCAGCCTGATCCCGAGCATTGTCCCTATACCGGATCGGTCCACATTGCATGAATATGATAGGATGGTGCCCGTCCTTCCTGGCTGGTGTCGCCGACAGGCCCAGCACATACCTGGCCTTACAGGCGCGAGCCACTTGTTCAAAGCTGCTTGCAGAGATATGATGACATTCGTCTACGATCAGATGTCCATAATTCGCAACAAGGTCATCCACCACCCCTTTCCTGCACAGGCTCTGCAGCAACGCGACATCGATGATCCCGGTCGGTTTGTGCTTGCCTCCCCCTATTCTGCCGATCTGCTTTGGATCGATATCCAGAAACGCCGACAGCCTGGCTATCCACTGGTCAAGCAACTGTTGTCTATGCACAAGCACAAGGGTGCTGACCGCTCGCTGTGCCAATACATTGATAGCCACTACTGTTTTCCCGAATGCCGTGCTGGCCGCCAGAACTCCAGTGTCCGAGGATAATATGCTTCTGGCTGCTTCATCCTGACCGGACGAGAGCTGCCCGACAAACTTCACGTCGATATCAGATCCGATGCGCCTTTCATCCCTGAGTGTTACGGCGATGCCCAGTCTTTGCAGCAGCTCAACAGTCTCATCTAGACACCCTCTGGGAAGCGCAATGTGTTTCTGAAAGTCCTCCGCACACGAGATAATCCGTGGTTTTCCGAAGGTGGAAAGGCGCATAGCCTGTGCTTTGTAGAACTCTGGATTCTGGAATGCAGCCAGGCGGATCAGCCGGTTCCTTAGCTCAGCAGGTAGATGCTCCTTCTCGATGTATATCTGGTTCCCCAGAATCAACTCCACACTCTCCAGATGCAGATCATGTATTGGCACCTCGCTCAGGCGCCGTGAGGGGTGATCACGCCATGGCTCATTTTCATTCTCATCCGTTACAACCAGCCGGACTCCAGTGATCTCGCCGCGCTTTTGTGCCGTCTGAACGATGTCCATTAGGCGCGCCAGACACATTGGCTGAAGTGATGATAAAAAGGTAAACTGGTCCGCGTATGGAGTAAGGTGCTCATCAACAAATAGCGTATTGCCGTTTTTACGAGCGGTGCCTTGGAATGGTAGCGCGATGAGGTTCCCATACCCACCTCTAGGGAGCGTGTCTTGGTTAGGGAAGAACCGGTCGTAGGAGTCAAAGCCAATCTCAGGTCGGCGTGTCATGGTCTCGGTGAGCAAAAATGCGCCAAGCTGTCGAGCCATGTTTGCGGGGACTGGTTCGGCAAAGAAAATCCACACGTGGCCGCCATTGCCCGATCGTGAACGCTCTAGCCCAGCAGGAACCTTATGCTGATGGCAGGTTTGCAGGAATGCTTTAGCGTCCTCCTGCCAGGACGATTTGTCAAAGTCTGCGGCGAGGAACCAGCACGTCTCATCGGCCAACATTGGATAGATACCGACGACAAAACTGGTAGAGTTATTTGTCGCAGACCGTCCAACACCTGCCACATGGTTTCGAAATACGGCGTCTGTAAAGGGGCTCAGATCACGGTTCAAGCACACGGAGCACTTGACACGACGCTTGTCACACAAGCTGCTTACCCACTCATTACTGCACACAGGCTGGTAACCGGACTTTCCGGTCTTCACGCTTTCCCACCGTCGTGCATACACGTCATCGCGGCCTTTGAACAACTTGCGTAAGAAGGCGATTTTTGATTTTATGGGTGAACTGTTAGTGACCGAGGCGTCCGGAAACTCAGCGGTTGGTATGCTCGCCATTCGATCGCGTACAAGCTGGTTCCTAAGCTCATCTCGTTGCAGAGTCAGTTGGGCACGTTCCGCATCGATCGCGGCGAGGCGTTGTTCGATTTCTGCGATTTTGCTTTCAATCTCAGGGTCAGTGTTGTTCACGATTGGCTCCTGGGATGTACCGGACTGGGTATACACATAGGGTGCGAACACTAAAGTACGCATGTCTAGTGTACGGCTTATCTCGCCTTTATGCTCAGGCGATCAGGTAGTGAGTACCCACTCGCGTCTGCACGCCTCAAATCAACAACTGGCTGGTTAAGTTATTGCACCGTTCAAAACATGGGAACTTAGACATCATAAGGCAGTGATAGTTGTACCTTCACAAGTAAAATCCGCCGTAACACTATCACTTCCTTCAGTGTGTTTGCCCGGTGAGATTTTTGACCTTTTTATATTCTGAATCACTAATCATACCATTCGAAAGTTGCGGTTACCAGACGTTTGCATTGTCATGCATACGTTTTTACTTGGCAAACCTAACGAGACAACGCACAAAGAGGCGCTACACACGGTCAAACGCAACTATCATTCCGCTAGAACACCCTACCCTTATCGAATATGAATAGCCAGATAAATCTACTCATGCCCATCATATGAGCCCTATCGCACACTAAAATACCCTATGCACTCGGAACATGGTAGTCACCGCATATATTGGAATTCACGCCACATTTGGCTTCTTTCTCTGCGAGAATGGGCTGGTTAGTAAACAGGTCAAAACACCCCATTTCGTGCTCAACGGGTCTGTTTGGACTTTTCTCTATTCGTCTCGGACTGGTTAGCCACATGGATATGGATACCATTGGAGGGATCCTGTTTCAATGCCTTAAAGGCTTCGGTAGTGATTCGGACAACCGTCATCGTAGTTCAAGACGGCGAAACTCTCCAACGTTTCAATGCCTGAAAGGCTTCGGTGGTGATTCGGACCCTGCAGGGAAGCCTCTGCAAAGCTGAAGCAGATCACCGAGTTTCAATGCCTTAAAGGCTTCAACGGTGATTCGGACCATGATGCACGGCATTGGCCACCACGCCTTCACTATGTTTCAATGCCTTAAAGGCTTCAACGGTGATTCGGACGAGGATAATGTAGTTCTTAGTGAAACACCTATGAACTAGTTTCAATGCCTTAAAGGCTTCAACGGTGATTCGGACGGGTGTGATGCCTATGGATAAACAGGGGCGTGAGTTCCGGTTTCAATGCCTTAAAGGCTTCAACGGTGATTCGGACCTGTTCCAGGATAGCCCAGAGCTCCAGGAGGATGCATGTTTCAATGCCTTAAAGGCTTCAACGGTGATTCGGACACGAGTATGGCTCATCCGTCAAACTAGACGGAGACACCGCGTTTCAATGCCTTAAAGGCTTCAACGGTGATTCGGACTCGCTACAACCTTTCAGGTTAGAGTAGGCCACAAAAACTGGTTTCAATGCCTTAAAGGCTTCAACGGTGATTCGGACGCTCTTTACTGCGTGGGCGAAGCACAACGCATTCTTGCTGGTTTCAATGCCTTAAAGGCTTCAACGGTGATTCGGACGTGTCGTGGACGAGATCGAGGGTGCTTGGGGAGATGATGGTTTCAATGCCTTAAAGGCTTCAACGGTGATTCGGACGCGATGCTGGGCAGATAGTCTTTGCCCAATAGTAATAGTTTCAATGCCTTAAAGGCTTCAACGGTGATTCGGACCTACCAGTTACCGTACTCAACAAGGATGGCGAAGTGATGTTTCAATGCCTTAAAGGCTTCAACGGTGATTCGGACATCCCTCAGGGTAACAAGGTGAAATTCCTTAAGACAGCAAGTTTCAATGCCTTAAAGGCTTCAACGGTGATTCGGACCTATGAATCCTACCGATTTACTGCGGTGGTAGCAGATGGTTTCAATGCCTTAAAGGCTTCAACGGTGATTCGGACCGGAAAAGCAAAACAGTATGTCAGTAACTGCTTTGCTGGTTTCAATGCCTTAAAGGCTTCAACGGTGATTCGGACTACGTGGTGATGACTACCACCTAGTCACCAACTGGATAGTTTCAATGCCTTAAAGGCTTCAACGGTGATTCGGACGGGCTAGGCAGGCTGGGTGGAGAACAGCGCTAGAGGCACGTTTCAATGCCTTAAAGGCTTCAACGGTGATTCGGACCAGGCATAGCAGCTCATACTATAGGGAAGTGCGAGCTGGTTTCAATGCCTTAAAGGCTTCAACGGTGATTCGGACCCATACAAGGACAGATACCAAGCTATTGACAACTACAGAGTTTCAATGCCTTAAAGGCTTCAACGGTGATTCGGACAGCGAAAATACTGTTTGTGCCTAGTGCCTCACAAGGCACGAGTTTCAATGCCTTAAAGGCTTCAACGGTGATTCGGACGGTCACCGAGTGCGAGTTCAACCAGCCGTACCCCATGCTCGTTTCAATGCCTTAAAGGCTTCAACGGTGATTCGGACTATCTCGTTACGAGATGCTCGCCGAGCTCACCTCAGGGCTGGTTTCAATGCCTTAAAGGCTTCAACGGTGATTCGGACAGGGTGCTATAAGCCCATCATCGCAGTCTTTACATATAGAGTTTCAATGCCTTAAAGGCTTCAACGGTGATTCGGACGCCATATAATCGCCTCTGGTAATCAACTGGTAAACGCCCGTTTCAATGCCTTAAAGGCTTCAACGGTGATTCGGACGTTTCATTGAGGCGGAGAAACAGTACCTGTGGGAAACCACGTTTCAATGCCTTAAAGGCTTCAACGGTGATTCGGACAGGAGCAAATCAGATGGAGTACCGAATTAGTTATACCGCGTTTCAATGCCTTAAAGGCTTCAACGGTGATTCGGACTTCTCCACGGTACAGTGGCAATCACCATAAGATTCTAGTTTCAATGCCTTAAAGGCTTCAACGGTGATTCGGACTCCCCTTCATCGAACCCAAGGCAGTCCCCAACTTCGACGAGTTTCAATGCCTCAAAGGCTTCAACGGTGATTCGGACCCTTACCTATCGGCATTGCGAACTTGTCGGTGGAGATTGTTTCAATGCCTTAAAGGCTTCAACTGTGATTCGGACAGGGAGAGGTAGCGGTGTATGATGTGCATCAACTGCGGTTTCAATGCCTTAAAGGCTTCAACGGTGATTCGGACCAGAGGTCACATGCGTTATCTGTGACATCTGCAACAAGAGTTTCAATGCCTTAAAGGCTTCAACGGTGATTCGGACCCGAGAGACTCATGCACCATGTGGTACTTGCACTTACCGTTTCAATGCCTTAAAGGCTTCAACGGTGATTCGGACATCAAGGTTGCCGCTGTACCGTGTTGTCCCTTATCGCGTTTCAATGCCTTAAAGGCTTCAACGGTGATTCGGACATGATGCATTGCTTATGCTCATGGTGCTCCTCTCTTCCCGTTTCAATGCCTTAAAGGCTTCAACGGTGATTCGGACCACCGCTATCGACGCCATTAACGAAGACACCACTAACTGTTTCAATGCCTTAAAGGCTTCAACGGTGATTCGGACTCTGACAAAAGATGTAATGATGCAGACTAATCACGCCTAGTTTCAATGCCTTAAAGGCTTCAACGGTGATTCGGACCTCCGGCGCACCATTGCACGCTAGAACCCTGGGGTCTTGGTTTCAATGCCTTAAAGGCTTCAACGGTGATTCGGACGGCGGGATTTCCAGCAGTGACCATGCGTGCAAAGGAGTTCGTTTCAATGCCTTAAAGGCTTCAACGGTGATTCGGACGCTAATCAACATAGGCTCTTGCGGTGTGGTCATGAACCAAGTTTCAATGCCTTAAAGGCTTCAACGGTGATTCGGACATGGTGAATTCGTGGGTTATTACACTGTGCTGGATGTAGTTTCAATGCCTTAAAGGCTTCAACGGTGATTCGGACCTGAGGAAGAACAGCTCGATAGCCTGTTCGAAGAAGGAGTTTCAATGCCTTAAAGGCTTCAACGGTGATTCGGACTAGATGAGTTCCTCGTAGTAGTTGAGAAGTACTACGAAGGTTTCAATGCCTTAAAGGCTTCAACGGTGATTCGGACGGGTGAGCCCTGAGGTAATCGAGTACCTGAGGGGGATTGTTTCAATGCCTTAAAGGCTTCAACGGTGATTCGGACTTCACGGCAGCTGACGTGTGGCACCTTCGGGTGATGCACGTTTCAATGCCTTAAAGGCTTCAACGGTGATTCGGACATGCAAAATATCTAGAGATCACAAATGATAATAGACTTTGAAGTTTCAATGCCTTAAAGGCTTCAACGGTGATTCGGACGCTGGTGGACATGCTCTAGGCAAAGCAATGAGTGGAGTGTTTCAATGCCTTAAAGGCTTCAACGGTGATTCGGACCATGAAAGGCGGATTGATGTCCAAATAGGATCTTTAGTGTTTCAATGCCTTAAAGGCTTCAACGGTGATTCGGACGCACAGGAACCTGAAAAAGTAACAACAGATTTCCCAAAGTTTCAATGCCTTAAAGGCTTCAACGGTGATTCGGACCTGATCGGAGATGTGCCTTGTGCAAATACGAGCTGGCAAGGTTTCAATGCCTTAAAGGCTTCAACGGTGATTCGGACTTCGTAAAATCCTACTGTGCTCAGGTATGGATGTAGTGAGGTTTCAATGCCTTAAAGGCTTCAACGGTGATTCGGACTTTTCACTTTATGACATGCCCGGAGGCAACAATTGGTAGTTTCAATGCCTTAAAGGCTTCAACGGTGATTCGGACAGCCGAGCACATATTTCGTGCTCGTACTGTCCATATCCTACCCTAAAATACCGCTTTTTGCTACTCCGGACATTTCCTTGGCTACTACAAGCCTGAGACGCCCATTTTGACAACTCCATAAATCACTAATGCCGTGATTTTAGATTCAGATTTAACGGTCTGTGCAGGCTCTCACGCTTGAAGCTCTAGTGCGGACCGGCTGCAAATCCAAGAACTAACGCTCATCATCATCGCACACCCACTCTTCGTCATCGTCATTTTGGTCTTCATGTATAGGTGGTTCATCACCGGTCATCTGATTTGCTATCACCTCCTGATGTTCTTGCGACAGCGGCTCACCCTCAGTCCGCGCCCTAAGGTTTTGCTTGCTCTGAAGCACCTCTTCTATCGCCTCCTCAAAATGACTTAACGAAACAGCAGATGCACCACTCATGGCTGCACTCAGTGCAGCTTGAACCACAATGTTCTTGATGTCTCGCCCGCACATGCCTTCATATTTTGCCAACTCATGCACATCAACGTCCAGATCAACTGGAAGTTCCTCTGGCATGTGCAGTGCCCAGATGTCGCAACGGCTGCTGTAGTCTGGCATTGGAAAGTGGACATGTCTCACGCGTGTTTCAAACGCCTTATCGTAATTCTCCACTAAGTTGGTCGCAAAAACTACCACCCCTTGGTGTTGTTCTAAGCACAGCAGAAGTTGGCTTCGAATGGAGTTCGCGGCGATCTCGGATCCCTGGGTGACATTGGTGATCCGCTTACTTAGCAGCGAATCGGCCTCATCGATGAATAGCAGAGCATTATCACGTTGTGCGGCATGAAATAGTGCCTGTATGTTTTTTGGCCCTTCTCCGTGATACATACTGTCAATCTCGGCGTAACTGGCTTCCAGTATTTTAATGCCCATGGCAGCCGCCATCGCATGTGCCGCCATTGTCTTTCCTGTGCCTGCAGGGCCGAAGAAGTTCAAACACGCACGCGGGTAAGGCTCCACCCGTTTCAGGCCCCAGGTGTCAAACACTTTAGCCCGAAGTCCCATCATCTTTATGGCCGTATTTAGCTGCCTGTGTACCTCATCAGGCAGCACCAACTGTCCATAATGCCAGTTTGGTGTGCGGGTTTGGTAGCGAAGCGCCCGCGTCTCCACACTCAGCTCATGGTCATCCGTCACCTCCGGTTTCTTAACCGAAGCGGCTGTATGGTCTTCATTGATTGAAAGTTTAATTGGGTCTTTAGATATCTTCTTCAATTCTTGAAACAGGTTATGGATACGGATCATTGTGGATGCATGCTGAGCCTCGGTGAGCCCATCAGGCAGTCCATTTACAATTGGTTTCGCATCAGGCATTTATTTCACCCTCTCACTGTGTAGATGTAGGTGTTACTGCTACCGAATTTCGATGACAACTCATCGTCCATCCTTGTGGCTTCAAATTCTTTCGTATCACTTTTCCCAAATATGCCAGCTTGAACGACAGTAATCTCCTTCCCTGTATCCAGTTCATGCTTGATCCTTTTCGTCAATTTCACCATATCGCCTATCTTTGCAGTTTGCTTGACCCAGTCATCTATCACTGACCAGGTAATCGCTGCTCCAATCACCAAGCCAGCCAGCACCCACCACAGCAATCCTATCATGTTCTTCTCCTTGTCTACTCGTATACGGCCAATCGGTTGGTTCTATGTATGTCCTGCAGTTTTTGGTCTATGCCTTGACTGTTCACCACGCGGTGTTCCACAATGCTACTTGTCGCGTCGTCCCACAGTCCCTGCACAGTTTGGTAGTTTCCACTATCCATACACTCTTGTATAGTAAAAGCTCTGATTTTATCAAGCTTCGTAGCACCACGCTCGGTTAACCGGCTGCGAAACCAGCCCAGAACATCACCGAATGTCAATACAGCCATTATGATCGCGGCCCCAATGAGCAGCTTCGCCGCTACAACTAACAGAGTCTCGAATACCATCTCTACCTCCTAAGTAAGAACGATACAGTCATTAGAGGCAAACATCTCATCGATCTCTTCTGAGATATTGCGTACCGCTAACTCTCGGTATGGGGCTAATAGGTCATTATTGGAATTGAGATATCCCATCGTTATGACATACCCGTTTGGATACCGAGGCTTCCTGTGAACAAAAGCCCGGGCATTGGCAGCTTCTGGTTTGTTGGCTATGAACCAGTCCACCATTTCGCCAAGGTTTAATGACTGCTGCAATGGGGGCAGCCCCAGAAAGGCCCGAAACACTTTATTGATGCAGTTGTCTTGATTGTTATTCAAAGATAGAAACCTTCCCTTCTGTATGTGTTTTCGAAATGGTGTCGTCCACCTTCTGGCTGTGAACAACCCTCCCGTCTTCCACCTTCTGGGTGTCGCTATTCCATATACCCTGAACAGTTTCAAATTCGCCGTTTTTCAGATGACTAAGCATCGAGACAGCTTTACGCTTACTTGAACTCAACGCCTTGCTGCCAAGTCTAGATTGAAACCAGCCCAGGAAATCTGTATAGATTAGAAGCGCTATTGCCAGTACTGCCAGGGCACCTATCCCTAGAAGATAGTGCAGCGACGTGAATATGATGAAGTCAATCGGCATCTGTCGTCTCCTTACTCGAATATCACAAGGTTGTGGTCGCCGAACAGTGATTCCACATCAGGATCAAGGTTCGCATACAATCCTGATTTGGCCACATACCCTCGACGATCGCGTTTTACAGGCTCATTACCTGGGTCGACAAACAGCAGATCCAGTTGAATATGGCCATTTTCCACCTGTCGACTTAATACTTTGCGACTATCTTGTGGAACCTGCGTTTGGTTTTCCACAAACCACTCTGTCACTTCATCCAGAGTCATGGGCTTTTGATGCACGGTTTGGCGTAATCCAAATAGCTGGTCAAGCATACGCCAAACGGCTTGCCGGATCTGATCTCTCACGATTCACTTCCTCCTCTATGTGATCACTATTTCGCCCGGTTTCGGTAACCGCTCTAAGGCATGGCCGATGTTTATAACATCTGCCAGGCATTCCGCGCACAACGGATATATCCGCAACGAGTCTGTTTCGGGGTTAATGTAGATGCGCAGCCTCTTCAGCAACCGGCGAAGGTTGCTGCTATTCAGGTCAGCTTCGAATACGCTATACTGCACCCTGTCTCCAAAACCTTCCAGTATTTTTGCCAACTTGGCTCTACGGCGGTCACTCTGCATGTCGTAGGCGATGACGTATTTCATACTTTTCCAAAATAGATGGGCTGGTACAGCTCACGTCCCATTATTGCGTTCTTCATTCGCCTTGCCTGCCGGGCAATCAACCGTCGCATGTCGGTTTTTTGGCCTGTAAGACGTTCCGTATATGGTTTCACCATCTCTTGCTGATAGATGCTTACTAAGAGTCGCCGTCCCGGTTGTGTCATATAAGTCCCACCTTCTTCACGGACATAAAAATGCTCTGGCTTGAAATAGCCTCGGTTTACGTGCGCCAAGATCATACGGTCGATAAGAAAGTGTCTGAACTCCTCTATCATATCGAGGGCAAGACTGGGTCGACTGTATTCCAACTCGTGAAGCACTCCCACCGCAGGATCCATTCCCACAGCACAGACAGCTCCCACTACCTCCGTTAATAACCCAGCATAACCAAAACTCAGCAGCGAATTCATGGGATCTTTAGGGGGTCTTCTATTTCGCCCCTCAAATGAGAACTGCTGGTTTTTCAACATCGTGCTAAAGTTGGCAAAGTAGAGCGCTGCTGCCTCACCCTCAATCCCACGGAGCCGCTGCAGGCTCTCGGCATCCTCTGCATCACGAGCATATTGGGTGAGCCGATTGATGTCATTCTCAGTCAACGTCCCTGGATTATGTCGAAGGTATCGGCGCATGACGGCCAACGATGCAGCTATTTTCGCACGCACGATGCGTCCACTGGTAAACAAGCGGAATGGAGTGTCGTTAAGGCGGTCGAACTGAGCTTTACGGAGGAATACATTCTTACCCTCTGGCGATGCCAGGCGACCACGATACCGTCCTGTGGAACTAAGGAATGCGGTCTCTACACCAAGGTCAAGAAGCCTGGCGACAGTTTGGGTGGTGATGTAGGCCGGTCCCATCAAGACTACCTGCTCGAGTTCGCGTAGCCGTAGTTCGGTGATCTCTGTGCTATCTGGGTAGGAGATGCGGATCCGGTCGTGATCGAGGCTCAGTTTGGCTCCCGGGGTATTAACATAAAGAATGCTCACAAACTTACACCTCATGTACAACACAGTATTTATACCATTGCATATATGACAGGGTGACGATTACTGAATCAATTATATACCATATGAATAAAACAATGCCATATAGTTGGAAAGTATTTTGTGAGGTTTATATGCGAACGGTCATACCCAATCCCCTTAAGGTATCGACTCCCGTATGGCAGAAGCTGGAGAAACATGCCAGTGTAGTGAGTGCAGCCAGAAACTCCTTATCATGATCAGCATGACCGACCGCACAAAATGATACATCACCCTGATATCCGGTAAAGAAGCGGTCTTTCTCAAGAGCCACCTGTTTAGTCTGCCCGTTCAATGACTCAATGCCCACACGGCTGCTGACAAAATTCATCAACATATCATCAGGGATCGGGTACGGCGAGTAGAGGTTCCATCTGGCTAGCCAACTGCCAAAGTAATTGACGGGACAAGGCACAGGCACCACAATACGCACCTTGCCCGGGCTGTTGTGATGTGCTGAGGGAGTCAGCAGTCGAAAGCTCCAGTGCCTGTCCAACGGCTGGTCGACCAACTGCTCATATGAGGCCTCATCAACAAGCTGAATCGGACCGTTGAACGGATACACATGGGTACCCAACCTGACGGACGCTGGGCTTATGGCGTATCCTTGCAGGAAGATCATGTAGACCTCATCACTAAGGATATTGATTTCAAAGCCCACACCATCATCACACGGCACTAATGGGCCCAGGTTGAAGGGTTTGGGTGCTTTGTCGTCATGTAGCGCGTGTGCGAATGACGGGCTTGCTGTACTGATCCAATTGTAAATAATGGCTCTCAGTCCGTCGGCATGTTGATACTGGTTTGCAGGCATGGCTCCGTGAAGTTTTTGAAACAGCTTATATGGCATAAACAACTCTCCATCCGTTAACGGCGTGTCGACTTTTCGTTTCCACTGTATTTATACCAGTAATGATGTTTTCACACAACATGCGGCCCTGCATAGTTAGGAATTATTAGGAATTATGCCAGGAAATGACGAGACAGGTATAAGGAAGTACGTGGGCTGGTGGTGTGTTTGTGTTAGGAGGGCCGTGCTGTTATGTGTCGCAAGCCGGACGGCTTGTGCATTTTCATGGAATTGCAGGCATGGGGATATGCATATGGCAGGCTCATGTTACGGCTTCCACGAGAAGCCAAGTGTCAATGCCAATATAGACGTTAGTGGTCACAGGCCACATTATGGCTAACTTGTTTATCAGAGCCAGATAGTGAGATGCCGCATTCATAGCCGCCTCCCGGGCATGGTCGTCGGAATTTCATGTGTCGATTCCTTAAAGGCCCCAAGTGTCTCCTGACTCCCGTGTGTCCCGTCTTCTAACTCCTTGACTTCTGACTCCTGCATTTGCCGATTCAATGCCTTAAAGGCTTCAGTAGTGATTCTGACCTGCAGCAGGAAGTCTTCAGTTGAATGTAACGGTAGCAGTTTCAATGCCTTAAAGGCTTCAGTAGTGATTCTGACGCCCAGGGGTTCACGGAAGTCGCTTCCGGCATCGTGTTTCACTGCCTTAAAGGCTTCAGTGGTGATTCTGACCCGCCAGAATTATGGTTGTCGGGGGTGCTCCGAAGTTTCAATGCCTTAAAGGCTTCAGTGGTGATTCTGACGTTAACTACTTCGGATAAGGAATTTACATTGGGTTTCAATGCCTTAAAGGCTTCAGTGGTGATTCTGACTTTTACCTTCGAGTTTGCTTCTATCTGAGCGACTTTCGTTTCAATGCCTTAAAGGCTTCAGTGATGATTCTGACAGGGCACAAACACCAATACTTCGTCGCAGGCTGGAAGTTTCAATGCCTTAAAGGCTTCAGTAGTGATTCTGACGCACCAACTCAAGCGGCTATCGAGATACAAGTGATAATGTTTCAATGCCTTAAAGGCTTCAGTGGTGATTCTGACCCTCCCGCACGGATTTTGTTCTTGTTTCTGCATAACCTCTTAGGTAAGCCAACCTCTCGTGGCAATTTTCCCTCTTTTGGCTCGCGTCTCATGCTCAAAACCCTCGATTCTGGCCTGCATAACCTCTCCGTTTTTTAGAGACTAAACGAGGTTATGCAAATCACATCTCAGCAGATCACTACGTAGATGTTACACAGCATGTCGGCCAATGTCAAGTGATTTGTGTCCGATTTCACCGCAAATTCGACTTATTCACAGATTCACCGCCCACGATAGCGCATAACCCTAAAAGCCAGTGCTATACCAAGCGCGGAGGCCAACACAAGAGAGATGACCACCGTGTGATCTTGCCACTGTTTCAACACTGAGGGCCATAAAATCCACGCCGCAACTGCGGTTATCCCCCCTTCTATTAAAGCCTGCCTGGGGTGGCGAATAATGTACCTGATGTACCGCCAAACAACACGATGAAGAACCGATAAACCTCGAAGAGCCATATGCCATGCAGCCAGCCATATTTCCATCATAGTACTCGCGCTGCGTCGATATCGATGTGACCTCAAAGCCTGCCGCAATTCGCGCGCAGACTGATACCGTGTTTCTGGATCTATGCGTAAGGCACCATCCACCACTGCAGCCAGTGTAGAACGTATATCCTTTCTGAGTTTTTGAAGCGGAACATAGCCGGTATTGCCCTGACATGCATCGTGTGCAAATGGCGGCACACCACTCCGTTTACCTGTAACCTACCAAAATGACTCACCTACTGCATAAAGTCTGAAGAGCAGGTTTACAGAAGCCGGCTGTTCGATACATTTCTTCTACCGATGCAGGCCTGCTGATATTATCTGCGCGGCTGTGAGTTACGGATTATTATTCACATAGTCGTGTTCACCCACATGCCGCAGTACGAGTGTTCCGTCTTTGAAAGTACAGCTAATGCGGTAGCCGTCAAATGTGCGAAAGTGCCCAATGTGGGCAATTTTCCCTTCATAGTTGGTATATTTTAACCCATTGCCAGGGTCACGCAAGGCGGCCATTTGGCCATCGCCAGAAAGTAGTAATCCGGACGCTTTGGCTAGGTCATTTTGAATCCACCATTTGACATCGTGGCGAACAACTCTACCAAAGTCCTTTACAAACATGTCTGTTAGTTCCATTCGTGGCCACTGATATAACTCTCCGGCCAGCACGCTTTTCCGAGACCGAAGCCATACAAGCTCACCCCAGGCACTAAGTGATGTGTAGCGAGTTCCATCGATCTGGACATGGTCAAGGTACAATTCCGGCATTCCTGACGTATCAAGTAGATCCTTTTTGATACAACCACACTCTGACAGTATGGCGAATTGTACTGCATGGGTCTGCGCAAGCGTATTATCTAGCTGGAGTGGAAGTTTGGGTATGGTGATCAACTCGTCTCCGACCCTGAATGTATAGATGATTTCGTCAGCGTAGATCATACCCAGAGTGTTCAGGTAGCCCTGCACGCCCTTGAACCCGCCAGTAAGGTTAAAGATCACTTTGTATCCGGCTTGTTTGTAAGGTGGGAAGTATTCGTCACACCACTTTACCGTGGCAGTCATTCCTTTCCGGAAGTTCTCGACTGATGATGTAGATAGATGCGGTGGAACATACTTGTCTACATTACTACACCCCTGATCCCCAAGAAACTGCGTGATTATCTCAGCCGTGATCTGGCTTTGGTATGTGTCTGTTACCAGCAGTACATGCCTATCATTTTTCTGAAGGCGGTCATAGGTTAGTAATGCGTTTAGCTCGGCGCTGTGAACTTTCCAGTCGGCTTCGTTGGTGTCCCCGGTGAACCGTGAGATGATTTCTTCCTTGCGGTCTTTAATCGTCTTTCGTTCCTCAAGTGTCAATTCTTTCTCAGTTTTGTTTGCCGATTTTTTCAGTACTTCTAACACGTCCTCATCGATCGGCTTGTTGTTCAAAATCGAAGTCCCTACTACCGTCATGAATACCCGCATTTCGATCTCCTTCTTTTAGTTATTTCCATGGGTATGCCCGCCTGCAGTATCGGACGGGCATCTTGTGTCGCACAGCGTTCGCCAACGCTGGTTTAGGCTAACGTTACATTACACTGCCTTGATGCTACATCATAACATCCGCGATGTCAAACCACACCGCACACTGGCATTCCGTTCATACATGTGTAATAATCTTTTCAGAAGTACATAGTGATCCGTTATAATGCCATTCATTGGCAGGTCACTTCGATAAAAAGGAGATAGGTATGTCTGACGATTTTGAATTTCCAGACCACGATGATCCTGAGGATCAAGGGCGGCGTAGAACATTTCTCTTGTCGGCATTCATGAGGGCCACGAACGGTGGTGTTCCCTCACAGAGCGAATTGTTAAGCCGGCTTGAAACCACTGTGGAGCAGCAGAAACTGCGTGTCCATGCTGAGGGTGTATACGAATTTGACGTAGGATGCCTGGAGCTGATGGAACCTGATGAATTTGGGTGTGTGCTGGAGTGCTACGTAGATAAACACTGCGACACCGACCGTGACATCTGGGAAACCATGATGTCGCTCGCCCAGATGATGGGCCTACAGCTATGTGGAACTGTTCGTGACAATAGTCAGGACAAGCGATTATGGGACGAATTCGCGCTTGTTGGCAAATATCTCAGTAAGTATTTTGTTGCCAAACGCCTAGAACCACTGTATCTGGTAGACATCAATGAACATACGCTGAAGGAGTTCCTAAGAGTGAACTACTATACAGATGGTGTTTTTAACAAGGATGCATTCGAACCGTATATCCGTCTATTTCGAGACCGGCAACCGATGCCCGACAGAGACTGGGATCGGGATTAGGTTTCTACATTGAGCCTATTCACGGATTGGAGATACTTCAATGGGTCATTACGTGTATTTCAAGACTACCGCGGAAAAGGTGCCCACCCAGCAGGAGCTCATCGATGCGCTTAACAAGCTATGCGACGAAACCACGCTGGTGTGGCGCCTGGAGCTGCCCGATTTCCGGCACGCCGGCGGCACCATCACCATTATCGAGCCGAAGGAGAACGGTCGTGTGTTGGAATGCCGTCTGTCCTGGGGGGCTGTTGGCTATCGCGAGGTGTGGGAAAAGCTCATCGCCGTAGCCGAGGCGTTAAATCTGCAGCTATTTGATGTAGAATATGAGCCGGGAACAGGAATGAGTTTAGATGAACATCTGGCTGTAGGAGAAAAGGCGTTCATCAAACATGAGGTCAATCGTCCGCATTGGCATGTGGTTATCACCGAAGAGAACCTCGATGATTACCTCATAAAGCAAAGATTTGCCTCAGAGCGCATGATGGATGTATTTGGCTTGGGGCCGTGCCCTCCAAAGAGGCTTGCTGGTGAACCTGAGCAGGAGAATAGGGAATAGCTTCCATTGATATAACTTAAAGGTAGCCTTATAAGACTAACATACCAACAAAGCCGTAGTAAATTATCTGCCATGTGGCTACGATATGTTCTAGTCAAACATATAGCTCAGGGTGTAGACTAGATAATATACTTATCCCTTATCGCCTCCTGCGTGCCTGATCTCGGATGGCGTTCAGGTTCAACACCTCAGCCAATTCGAACACGACAGGCCCGAGGCTGGAGACAGGCTTCAGCCTGACTACCGGCGGGAAGTAGCCCATCCGGCCGTGAAGCTCTGCCAGTACCAACCCGGCGATCACGCTGAGTGTGGGCAGGTTCACGATGATGGGCTGCTGCTGCCACTCATCAGGCTTGATCTCTATGCGCCTCATCACCGCATCCACCTGCGGCTGGAACGTCTGCTCAGGGTCGAAATGAGCAGCCAGTTTGACCTCCTCAAGCTCGGTCCCGCCCAGATGCTCCGACAGGCTGGCCAGTTGCTGTTCTGTAAACGGGTGTCCGAAGTTCAGCAGATACATAGTGTGCCTCTTTCTGAGTATGGGATATTAACCGCAGACATCGACGCACTGAAGACTCACGGATTCCATGGAAGCCCGGGATCACCAACGATATCCGGCAGTGCTAGTTTTTTGTTTTTTTCATTCTCTCCAAACCAAACGTAGTTCATTCCGTCAGGCATTGGACTCTCTGTTGTCCTTGGGTAGCATACCGTCAGGCCATCGTTGTACCCCGTCGCACTCTGCAAAAAGGCCGCGATGAACGGCGTGTCCAGGAACGAATGGCCTTTGTGATATGCGGAAATGACAGCAGTCTGGTAACCATTAACTATGCTGTCCACAGTTGGTTGGTCGACATTAGGGGCCACAGCCGTCAAGGAGGAGTAGTGTTCTTTCCACTGCTGCCCTGTTCCGAGTTCATGACCCTTGATGCTTATGCTCACGCTGCCAAACCCCAGAGGTTTACCACCACCCAGTCGATGGTAATGGTTCTCACCCAGACTGAGCAGCCACAGCAGTGCGCCTAGTTCCTCCTTCGACATGTTGATCACATCGATATCGAACTTGAAGATGGTGGATTTGGGAACCCATCCTTTGATGGATCGATACTGACTGGGATGGTCGGTGCCCATTTTATAAAACTCTCTTGGACGTCCACCTTGAGCCGGTTTGTTACTGTTACTCCAGTATTCCGCTGGTAAACCAGCATGATGCGGGTATACTTTTCTGCCTCTCCAGCCTTTTGTACCAGAGTAGCCAGCAGCGTTCCGATTGCGGTTATCGGGCTGCTTTTGCCCATGGTCGTCCATAGCTAGATAGAACTTGCCCTGTGCCGGGCAAGGCTGACCAAGTATGGCTAGAGGTAACGTCGGGTTATACGACATTATGGTTGCATTCGCACCAGGGATGCACTGGACATTGAACACCCTCAATTGGCCCTTATAGGCGGTTGGAAGCGTTTCTCCATTCGCACTCGTTTCTGTTTTCTGCTTTCCCGATGCCGCCCAGCCAAAAACTCGGTCCGTGGGGGAAAGATCCGCTATGGAGGTAGCGGGCTTAAGGCTATCATCGATGAAAGAGATCGGTGCCTTTTCATACAGCTTTCGCGCGATCTGAACAGGGTATAGAGCGGTTACCGATGCGATGGATCCACCTGCGCCCCAATTAACCTTGGCATAACAGAGAGTCCCATCAGAGAGTACACGTTCGGAATCTCCTGCCTCAATGTGACGCGACCACACGCACCTATTTGGCAGGGCAGGTGGTGCTTTCATGCCCTTCTTAATCTCGTCTTTATGAATTGTCTGGTAATTGCTTATTAACTCTTTCCACTGATTGGTATGTTCGTCCAGTAAAGGGGTTCTATAACGTGGCATCAACGTAGGATTATCAATGAAGAATATCTTTTCGTCGTGTTTATTTCCCATATTCAATCTACTAATGTATACATACCCATGGTATACAGGAGTTCCGGGTATTACTGGACTGGCGGTATAAACCTGAGTAACCTCCATGAAGTTAAAACCACGTCGGTGAGGCACGACCCTTGCGGTGAACCATACCTCCTGTCTATGCTGAAATCCTGAGAGTACGCTACGTGCAGCGGGGTATGCAGGTACCCACGCGGCATACATATCACGTCCCGCAGGCGGTCTTCGCATACCCGGATAAAGCTGTATATAGTTCCCCTCAATTCGTGCAGGAACCAAATCTCTGGCTTCACCCGTCTCCATTCGATATGCCAGCCGTTCGTTATGTGGTTCCAGCACACCCATCCGAGAGTTGGTCACAGCTTCATAAGCAGAGCGCAGCATTCCTTTGATGGAAGTCGCCGGCAGGTATGGCTTGCCATCCGTGCCGATTCTCACGGGGTAGGTCTTGTGCTTATGTGTATCTTCCTCTGCGCGGGAAGCATCGTTGATCAGAAGTGGGGTTTTCACTTTGAGTTCTACATGGATGCGCCCGCTGTAGTGATCATCGAGATATTGTTCGTGACCCACAGGCGGGCGGTCGCCAAGCTCACCATCCCTAACACGTGGTAAAGCGGGGACGAAGTTGTAGGGATTATGGAATGCTGTGTCGTTAAAGGCCGCAGGGGTAGAGTCATGTGGCGGCAGTGTTTCGATGGTATGAGGTTCTTGATCGTTGTGGTCATCTGGCAGCACGCCATCTGGCAGCACGCCATCTGGCCGCACATTCACAATGGTGTTTCCGCAAAACTCAAACAAGACATTGGTTGGCGATGTTATCGTGAGTAATAACTTCTCCACAGCATCAATGGCCACCGATAGCTCTTCGACTCTTCCCGTACCAACTGTGCGATTAATTACAAAACTACCATCGGCCTTCTTTACAAGTGTTCCGAACTTAGGCTTTGCCATTAGTTGCCTCCAGTTTGATTAGGCGTTCTTCGATCACTTCTACGTTGCCGTATTTGTCATATTCGCGATGCCCGAGGTATTCCTTCGTTACGATTTTGACACTTTGTTCTTTCGTAGCAGAGATCGGCACTTCAACTGTGCCAATCCGTGCTGCTGATAACGAGCTCCAGCCATCTGCATTTCCCAACGCACTGCCCCATATGAGGTATCGGTTGTCTGCGGCCTCCAGGTAGTTGAGGTCGGCCTCATCCCAAGCCTTGATATCCAGCTCACCTTCTGACAGCAAAGCCGCATTACCAAGGCCGGCGTTGGTGTTCAACCAGCGGAACTCGGCACTCTCCGAAAACACCCGGGCTTCAAACACGGAGTTCAGGTCTATCGCCTCATTATTCGACACCTTGAACTCCGTGCCGGCCAATTTTGCCACATGGCAGACTTGGTATGAGTAGAGCAGTGCCACCGCATTGGGACCGATGGCATTCTTAGCTGCTTCCAGAGCATCCTTGAGCGTGATGCCTTCTTTAAACCTGGAATAGAGCGTATACATTATTCACTTCCTCCTTTGACATAACCGATGCGTGTCTGCCAGGCTCCGTCTAGTGTTGTCAATACGGCTTGGTATAGCCCTGTCAAGTTCCCCTTGTCCAGGCACGCGTCTTTCAAGAGTTTACAGTCACCGTTAGAATTGGTCACCTTGATCTCAACTTTCTCAACCACGACGGATCCTAGACCGCGGTTGGTGCCAAAGCCAAGCGGCATTCTGGCATTGGCAAAGTCTCTCAGCAGAAACAGCAGGAAGGCCACCGCAGCCAGCCAATCTTCTTTGACTACCCGACCCAGGTCCAGCTCCATGTGGATGGGCTCCCAGGGAATGTGGTGCGGCTCAAACACGTTGTATAGTGCCGAATCAGCCGCGCCGCCCGTCCAGCGGTCAATAGCCACATGGAACGCGTGCTGGAAGGCTTCACGATTTAGTTGCAGCCGTGTAGTAGCGTTATCCATGTTGACGACCAGCTCACCCTCGTCTGATGCGTTTTGAATGGTGTCCCATTCGGTATCTTGGAGTATGCTTTTTGCATAACACTCATCAATGCTGAGCGCACCGAGACCAGGCTGTATGTCGGTCGGCGGGTTCTTGATATCCGCCGGTTTACCCGATACCCCGAATAGTGCCTCAACAAGTGAAGGCTGCGTACCCTCACAGACCGTCTTCCATATCCGTTCCGCCTGGCTGCGGAAGGTGCCTTTCAGAGAACTGCCAGGAATTACGAAAGCTACATTGGACGAATCTGTGTGGCTGACTAAAGGCAGCATATCAACTGCTATCCCATCGTACCCTGCCTTCACAAACAGAGCATCTTCAGGCTTCCAGGTTATGTCTACGACCACACGGGGGTTGCCTGCGAGTGATTTCGAACTATTAAGACTATCAGTGCTTTTCTTCTTATCGTTATCTTTGCCTTTCAGATAGTCTAACATGCCGGCACGATTGTTGAGCACATGCTTAGTGACGATATCCTGGTTCATATCCGCATCAAGCTTCAGCCTGCCCTGGCCCTTCGACTTACCAGCACCAAACCGGATGAGGCCTTTATGTAACGCTTCAAGCATATCACGGAGCATGGCTTCAACATCGTTAATGTCACCATCTTCTGTGACGGAAATGCTAAATGATAGGGGGACAATGGTGCCTTTTGGCAGGATGGTATAGGAGTATTTTTGCTTGTCCATCGCTGTTCCCCATTTGTGGTCTATGGTCACTCCATCTCGCATTTCATCGCACACATTTTCGGCCAGAATGGAGTTTTCCAACACGATCAAGCTGGCGCCACCCTTTGCAGTGTCGTTATCTCCCCAAATCCTATTAAAGATAACTTTTTCGTTCTTCCATCGCTGCCCACAGTAAGCCCGTAAAGCCCCCGCGAGGCTCGTCCCCGGGATATAAAACCGGCCTTGGCCGTCCTGCGCCAACGCCATATCTACATCAGCATCGCCGCCCATGCCACCCACATGTAAGGGGGTAAGGGCTATCAGATGCGCGTCCACGATGTACTTCGCGATTATTGTCCTAGCCATTCTGTACCGTCCCTTCTGTGACAGCCTTTTCGCCTTCGCGCTTGATCGAACGGATGCAGGCGTCAAACAGAGCATGCACCGCTTCCGCCCATAACGCTGTTTTTACTTCCGTTTCGTCCGTGAGGATGGGAGGTTCGTCATCATCTGGGTGGATGGAAGGTTTAGGATACAGTAGATTCCAAATAGTATCAGCCTCTTGCACAATTGCGCCAACTTTACCAGGTTTGGCAATCTTCTGTTCACAACCTGATTCATCGATGGTTTTTTCGTAGGTAATAAATGCCTCCGTAAGCCACTTGTCTTTTCGATTGTGATTATCTTGAAGATGTCCCCACCAACCTGTGAACACCTCATGATTCACCTTGTTCACTCTGCCGATCACCTGTCGGAGTGCTCCGAGCTGGCTTGCTTTAGGCTTATCTTGCGTTATCCCGATATTCGTCTTGATCCAGTCCTGTTTACTGGCACATTCCAGCACCTTATAGCGGATGGCCTTACGCCACGCTTCCAGTTCAATCACGGGCTTGAATGTTTCGAGGGCCTCTGCTGCTTCTTGGGACAGTGGTGAAGCCGGAGCTTCTGGGTTTTGGTCACCTCGGACTTCTGGGCTCGGATCGTTCTGATCTTTTGGCTTCCATTGTTTTTGTGTGAGGTTGTTTTGGGAAAGAATGTCGCTATTGAACAGCATCTGGCCAAACCCTTCCGCGCAACGCTCGCCGAAGCCGGATTCTTCAATGTCCCGTAGCTTTTTATCGCAAACAGCCACCGACCCAACAACCTCAAACACGAAACACGACCCAGCCATGAGGCCTGCCAGCGTGGGCCGCGGCAGACCCCATTTCACACTCCAAGAACCGGTGCGGCGTCTGCGTGCCATGACAGACAGCAGTTCCTTTGTATGTCTAGGTGTGAGTGTGACACCCAGCTTTCCACCCAGCAGCTTGGCGAACAGATTGATGTCGGACGATGGCCGCAACCGCGCATCCCTGAATAGCACATCAGACAACAGCCAGACGGTCAGGAGTTTGGTTTGGCTGTTGTTACTGTCGGTTTCTACCTCACTGAGCAGAGATGACTGGTTTTTGACCGCGAGCTCCGCTTGTTCAGTTGTTTCAACTTCAATTTCTATGGTCACAAGATCGGCCGTCGTTATCGAAACCTGCCCATATTCATCTTTCTTGGCGTAACCAACGCGGTAGTCACTGCTCAGAGCAGCCTTGAACGACGACAGATCAATATCTTTATCTTTAATCCGAAGTTGGGCACGTAATACCGAGCCAGAGGCTATCGATGTATATGTATAAACACCGCCCACACTATGATTTGGCCGTTGTTCTTTGTCATCGATGATGTTGTGAGTGACCAATCCATGGCTCACATTCCCGGAATAGAAATTGGTAGCGGTATATGCGGTCATGTATCCATGCCGGATACCTTTGATTTGCTTGTCTTCAGGTCCAGCAAAAAACCTATTTATTACTTTTTTGTTATCTCCCATCTTCTCTTCAAAGAAAGCTTGGGGAATGGGCAAGCTCTGTTTCTTATCGATTTCGATGGTCGCGTTGGTGATCACCAGTTCACCGCGTTTCACTGCTTCAATAGCATGATTCCCGAGGGCACGGGTGACAAACGGTAGAAGCAGGGTTCCCGGAATGTAGTCCAGGCAGGTTACGACGTTGCCAAGCGTCGGCCCTGCGATTACCAAGGGAGACTTCGCGGTGATCACGAGGTCTAGAACCTGCCAACTGGATTTACTATCGGCTTCTTGTGTCGTGTTGTCTTGGACGCTTGTCTCTGCTGGTGTTGTACCACTTTCCGTTGATGCTAAGGGCACCTGTCTCGTCTTGGCTTCATCATTGCTGTCGGCCTCTGGAGGCTTAGGACACTCTTCACAATTACTGATGACCTCTACGGCGTCAAAGTCAGGTTTGTTCACAGTGAGCCTGCATTTCCCGCTGCCTCTGCGCCGATCGCCCCCAAGCCTCTCCACCAACTGGGCACCAGCGACCAGTAACGCTTTAGCGACATTGGCGGCACCCTTGACCTCGGGCAGCTCCAGCTCTGCCTCACCCACCAGAACACATCCGCTCCTCACCATTTCATGAAACATCAGGTGATCCTGCCTTGCATAACCCGTAAGCGGGTCTATAGACATGCTGGGTTTTACAAATGTGAGAGCCTCACGCAGCTCCCTGTTCTCCTTGATGACTAGTTTGTCGCGCAGATTGGCTGGTAAATGCAGCGAGGTGACTGATAGTGCCGCCTGCTTTGGTGCCTTGGTAGCGGCTTTGTTTGTGTTCGGTTGTTCGCCAAACAGGTAATCCACCCACAGCTTCCATTCATTACGTTTATCACCGTCATCGAGACCAAATGCAACGGTCTCACAAGCGTCTCGCCAGATGCCTACTAAAGTACGCCCAGGAACATATGGGAGCCCGTCTTCATCACGCCGTACCAGCCGGTCTACATCACCGGGTCGGCCTGCACCGCTGCTGATATGCCAGTCAGACAGCATCACCATGTTAAGACTCAGTTTCATTGTGAACCTCCTTACAACACTCGCCCTTGATGAACTCTTCAATATCGATCGCATCGATCAGCGCAGTCACTGATATGGTCTTACCGTCAGCGTTTTCCTCCCAGAAAAGCGTATGATCTTTACCTTCAAAGCCACCCAGATTCTGAGCATACCTCTGTCGGATCAGCTTGTATCTATGGTTCGCAAACTCTTTGCCCCCGAAAAGGTCAGAGCGCAACTGGTGCATCTGTGAGTTAGGCAAGCACCGTTTGTTATTTTCATCCTTCTCCAACAAAGCTTCAGCTCGTGCCAAAAGCGTGCTCCATCGGTGGTGTTTTACCCAATCTACGTTGGGTAACCCATCAGTCGGTGTGACTATTAGCGGACGTCCATGAAGCCGAGTCGAGCCACTATCTACCTCAAGATGTGTTCTGATAGCTTCCAGGTCAACCACGCTGGAATCATACAGTATATGGAAGTCTAGCGCAGAACACGGATACGGTTGGTCGCCTTGCTTCACCAGTTTTTTCACCGTCTTCGCCTGTTTGATCAAATCCGCAGCCAGCCCATATGCGGTCGCAAATGGGAAGTGCGGTTTTACTATTGCTACACCTGCGCATGACGAAAGTCGGCTAGGAAGATCGGGATGTTTGTTCTTACTATTGTAGTCACCTATTACATCCTTCACTACCTTGTTGTTTTGTGTCTGCTTCTCGAATGCGGTCAGGAAGCAGTTGGTGAACTTCAGCGCATATTCACCATCGCATACGATGGTCAAGTCGTCGCCTCCAACAATGAGCGGCACCACTGGCAGCTCAGGCCTGTTACCAAACACCTTCAGAGCGGTTTTAAACGCTTCTTCAGTGCAGATATCCATCTGTATGGAGAATGCTCTTAACTTATTGATGTAATTCCTGTTGAATGGTATGAATTCTAGAGCATCCTCAATGCATTTGTCAAAACTCATGAAGAGTTGGCCTAACCCATTACCATCGGCATGCACTACCGCTTGCCATGGGGTAGAGAGCTGATCGAGTGACTGGCTGAATGTCTTGTCAGATAGCAGCCTTCCGAACCGTTCGTAGGCTTTATCTCTCCACTCCCCTTTGGTTTTGGTTACTTTCGAGATATCATTTTTATCTTCAACTATGTAGGCAGGGGCACCAGATGATGAACACTCTGCGATAATCGGAATCCTGCCAAATCGCATCTCCGGTCCATACTGGTAGGCCCGCTCTTCTTCATATAACTCATGAACTTGAGTGATTTCTGCATGTACCCGGCTTGTTTCCAAACTAAATGCGGGTCCTACGACACCGATGATATGCATGCCCGGTGCCTCATTTATTGCTCTTTTTGTGACATTGGCAACAATCTGTTTTCCAATCTCATGCGAGTTCACCAACAGAAGCGCCTTACCTGAGGTGGAGACTAACACCTCCACAAGGTTTATGTCACTCACAGGTTTATTGATAGCATCATCTAGCAGTTTGTCACGCAGGGTGGACACATCCTCATCCCACAATTTCGGGCCACCTGCTTCATATACCGCCTCAAGTACCCACTGCGTGCCGGCGCGGTAGGTCAATTCAGAAGCACCGACGTGTTCTCGAAGTTTGTTGGATGCGAAGATGTAGCTTTGGTTACCTGAGGTTTCAATTAAAACAAGATGCATTTCTTATTACTCCTCGTATTGATCGAATATTGGCACATAAACTTGTTACCGGTATGTGATCCGACACATATGTCAGCTGTCATTGAAACACTAGATCGATTGTACCCGAACATTCACGATTTGCACGCTATCTGAGTTGTATTTTTCCAAATATGCGAAAATCGAATGAGTCAGCGGGTTTTTAGGTTACACCAGGCCTACTCCTCTGCCAAAACAGCTCGCACAGAAATCGATCACAGCGCCATATTTCGTGCCCAATAAACCAGATCAGCGAAAATGGAGCTTTACTAGCGAAATCGCCGATAAACTATCAAAGTTATGGATGTGGTTTGTGAGGAAGTCTAGGCTGCTTAATGCCAAAAAACCCAGACAACATATTTATCTGGGCTTTTCTCGAAACTCTTGGTGGAGGCGGAGGGACTCGAACCCTCGTCCAAAATGGGTTGTGTCAGGACTCTACGAGTGTATCCGACGATTAGCTCTCATGCTGCACACGCCCGTCGGCGGGCTTATTACAACACCAGTCCACCCTTAGTTTCGCCATCACCGCGGTCAACACTCAATGAAGGCTATTCGGCATAATACACGCCCGAAGATCCACACGGCCGAAAGGTGTGGCTCGGACGGCTGCCTATTTAGGCAGCGAGAGCGTAATTGTTATTGGCTCTTATTGTTTTTGCCGCTTTTAACGAGGCCAGCGGCACCTCGACTCGCATCCGTAACACGCCCGCACCCTGTCAACACCACTCGCCCCCATTTGGGAAAGCGGCACCAGTGCTTAGCTGTTGCCGGTATATAATTATAGATTTTACCGGAGCCTCATGTCAAGGGGGAGGAGTCAGGAGATAGGAGTCAGGAGATAGGAGGGGACAATGGAGATAGGAGGAAGGAGATAGGAGATAGGAGAAGGGACATAGGAGGTAGATAGGTGTCCTTTTTCCTGACTCCTTCACCGTCTGTGTCCCGTTTCCTCCTGACTCCTACTCTCCTATCTCCTGTCTCCTCCCGATGAACCCCCCTCCTGTCTCCATCCGTGTATAATATCCTCGATTGCCATATTAACGGAGGTCCCTCAACGCATGCTAGACCCATATTCTAACCTAACCATACTGTTCCAGGGTGACAGCGTCACAGATGCCGGCCGCAGCCGCACCAACGACGCGGAGCTGGGCGGTGGCTACCCGATGTTCATCCAGGGCCAGCTCTCCGCCACGCACCCAGCCCACAACATCACCATCCTGAACCGCGGCATCAGCGGCAACAGGAGCATCGACCTGGTCAACAGGTGGACGGAGGACTGCATCGACCTGAAGCCCGATGTCGTCTCCATCCTCATCGGCGTCAACGACACCTGGCGCAGGTTTGACAGCAACGACATCACGACCACCGAGGATTATGCCCACAACCTCGGCACCATCCTGGAGCGAGTCAAAACAGAGCTAGACGCCAAAATAGTGATTATCGAGCCGTTTGTGCTGCCTGTGTCCCCAGCTCAAAACGACTGGCGCGAAGACCTCGACCCCAAAATCCATGTCGCCCGTGCCCTTGCACAGAAATATGACGCCATCTACATCCCCATGGATGGCATCTTCGCAGCGGCAGCCTGCCACACCGGCCTCTCCTACTGGGCATCCGACGGGGTACACCCCACCAGCGCGGGTCACAGCCTGATCGCGCAGTCATGGCTCAAGGCCACCGGGCTCATATAAGCACCAATCACAATAGTCATTGAGGTATCAAATAGTATGAGATCATCTGGTATCGCCGTCGCTCTTGCAGCGGCCGTGTGTGTGGCATCCACGCCCCTCTGGGCCGATGTGGCCATGCACTCCCTCTTCACCGACAACGCGGTGCTGCAGCGCGGCATCAGCCTACCCGTGTATGGCACCGCCGCGGAGGGTGAAAAGGTCACCGTGCAGTTCCGCGGGCAAACCGCCAGCACCATCGTAACACAGGGCAAGTGGATGGTTCGACTGAAATCCGTGAAGGCTGGTGGACCATACGACATGGTAGTCACGGGTAACAACAAAATCACCATCAAGAACCTTCTGGTGGGTGATGTGTGGGTCTGCAGCGGCCAAAGCAACATGCAGTGGAGCCTGGCTCAGTCACATGGCGGCAAAGAGGCCATCGCCACGTCTGAAAACCCCATGATCCGGCTCTATTCGGTGCCGTTCACCATCTCAGCCACACCCGTTGAGGATGTCAAGCAGAGCTGGCAGTTGTGCAACCCTAACACCGTGCCGGGATTCACCGGTGTCGGCTATTTCTTCGGCAGGGCGTTACAGCAGGCGGAGAAGGTGCCCATCGGCCTGATCAACTCCAGCCTGGGCGGCACTCGTGTGGAGGCATGGACCAGCCCCAGCGTTCTTGATCCTAAAGACGCGGCCCAGTGGGCGAAGGATCGTCCGACCTGGCCGGAGTGGGCTCAAAAACCCAATGACCCATCTGTGCTCTACAACGGTATGATCAACCCGCTCATCCCGTACGGCATCAAAGGCGCCATCTGGTATCAGGGCGAATCGAATGCCGGTTACGCGGCCATCTACGAGCAGCGCTTCACCACTATGATCAACCACTGGCGCAAAGAGTGGGGCGTTGGCAACTTCCCATTCCTATTTGTGCAGCTCGCCCCATTCAGCACCATCGTGCAGCAGCCCGAAGAGAGCGCCTGGGCGGAGCTCAGAGAAGCTCAGCGTCTCACTGCCCTCCACTGCCCCAAAACCGCCATGGCGGTCATCACCGATATCGGCGACCCAGTGGAAATCCACCCCATCTGGAAACAACCCGTTGGAGAGCGGCTAGCCCTGGCCGCCCGAGTCATCGGACACAAGCGTAAAGTAGCCTATCGCGGCCCGGAGTATAAGAGCTTGAAAGTCGTCGGTAATGCAGCCATCGTCAGCTTCAACTTCGCGGGTAAGGAACTGGTCGCCAAAGGCGGCCCGCTCACCGGATGGACTATCGCAGGGGCTGACAAGAAGTGGCACAACGCAGAAGCCGTCATCGTGGGTAAGACCGTGAAGGTCAGCAGCCCCAATGTGCCGACCCCTGTGGCGGTTCGCTACGGCTGGTACACCTGCCCGGTGGTCAACTTGTGGAGCGCGGATGGTCTGCCCGCCTCGCCCTTCCGCACCGATGACTGGCCCCTCATCACCGCCGCGAATTCCAAGTAGTCCCCTATCAGGGCGGCCCGCGGCCGCCCATTAACAACGCCGCTGGTTCGAATGATCCCGGCTAGCCCTCTCTGAGCATGCCCCCAATTGCTACGGTCAGTCCATCAATACGCACAATCCTCGCGCAGTACCATCATGGCATCGTTGTTTGAAAATGTGGATTGAGATGTACGTATTTTTAACAGGATATCGCGGAAATGCCTTTACTCGTTTACGGCAGCTATCGTTACTATAGTTTTAAGTGATAGAATGTATGAAAACGGGTAGGGATAACCCTTTCTTCAAAGGAGAACTCACGTGCTAAAGAAACAACGGTGGACATGGATGGCCGTCCACACCCTGATTGCAGCCACAACAATGATGGCTGGTTCTGCTTGTTACGCCCAAGGAGGAACCATCGACACCTGGGGTGGAATCTGTATGGTTGCTGGTGACTACACTGGCTTTTCTGCTGTTGCGGCTGGCCGGTATCATAGTGTAGGGCTCAAACGTGACGGTGCTGTAGTCGCGTGGGGTTCAAACAACTATGGTCAATGCTATGTGCCTGCACCAAATCAGGGCTTCGTCGCGATTTCGGCAGGCGACGGCCACACGGTCGGACTGAAACGTAACGGTTCGGTGGTGGTTTGGGGTGATAACTGGAACCTGCAAAGAAACGTACCGGAACCTAACAGCGACTACATCGCCATCTCAGCAGGTGAAAAGCATACCGTCGGCCTGAAGCGAGACGGATCTGTGGCGGCTTGGGGGTATAACGGTGACCTTCAGTGTGTGGTGCCTGCGCCTAACCAAGACTTCACTGCCATAGCTGCAGGTGGTGAACATTCCGTAGGATTAAAGAGTGATGGTTCAGTAGTGGCTTGGGGCTACAACTACTACGGGCAATGTAATGTTCCAGCACCTAACGAAAACTTTATTTCAGTAAGTGCAGGAGAGTTTCACACGGTCGCACTGAAGCGAGACGGCTCAGTGGTGGCCTGGGGATTTAACCAAGAAGGCGACTGCAGTGTTCCTGCCCCCAACCAGGATTTCATATCAGTCACTGCAGGCTCTCGCCACACTGCAGGCCTGAAGAGGGATGGCACAATAGTGACATGGGGATCCGACTATTACGGCCAATGCACCGTACCTTCACCAAACCAGGATTTCATCGCGGTTAAAGCCGGTCCAAATCACACCATCGGAATTAAACGGGATGGTTCTGTGGTCTCATGGGGATACAACAGCAATGGACAGTGCTTGTCGCCATCACCTAACAAGGATTTCGTCAGTACCACTAAAACAGCAGCAGCTTTGAAAAATGATGGATCTGTGGTTATCTGGGGTAGTAAGGACTGGGGTCGATACAATGTCCCTGAACCCAACAGCGATTTCATCGCAATAACAACAGGATCTGAATGCTGCATAGGGTTGAAACAGAATGGGACGATAGTCACCTGGGGGCGAAATATGGATGGCCAGTGTGATGTGCCCTCTCCTAACCAAGACTTCGTCGCCATATCGCAAGGCTCTTCGCATGTAGTGGGGCTAAAACGTGATGGCACTGTGGTCGCATGGGGTGAGAAGTTTTTTGGCCAATGCAATGTACCCGTACCAAACCAGGACTTCGTAGCCATATCGGCAGGATCGTTCAACACAATTGCGTTGAAGCGCGATGGCTCAGTGGTCGGCTGGGGGAATAACGGAAATGGTCAAAACAATCCGCCTTTACCAAATAATGACTTTATCGCCGTCTCTACGGGTGGTCTGCATTCAGTCGGGTTAAGACGAGACGGTTCCATCGTAGGCTGGGGATATAACGCTTATGGCCAGTGTGATACGCCTTCGCCTAACCGGGATTTTATCAATGTCTGCGCTGGTAGTCGGCATACAGTAGGCTTGAAACGAGATGGATCCGTCATCATATGGGGCGATAACAATCTTGGTCAGTGCAATGTGCCGGAACCAAATTCCGGTATCATCGCCATTTCGGCTGGTGATTCATATACGTCCGTAATCCGGAAAACCCAATCACTCTCTGGCCAGGTTCAGTTAAGCTCATTAATCGGCGGTCTGCCGTTACAACAGTTTACAGCTACGATATCCAGCACGTCCAACCCAGCCGTTAGCCAATGCCTGAGCCTGATACCTCAACTAGACGGAAAATATGTGCTCAGCAGCTATCTGCAGCCACCGTATGACATACGGGTAAACAGCCCCCATTTCCTGAGCCTTAAGGCTGTCAATATCGACCCGATGAACAGCTTCAACTTTACGCTGACCAATGGCGATGCTGATGGGAATAACCTGATCAACTTGTTCGATTTCGTGGTCATTGACTCAAAATTTGGTACATCCGATCCAATGGCTGACCTTGATGGCAGCGGCGCGGTGAATCTGTTTGACTATGTTGTCATCGACCAGAACTTCGGTGCGCAAGGAGACTGAGCCTATAGTTACAGCTGCATCTGACATAAGTGTGTCGGCACCAGCAGATCAGATGCAGCTCCATCATAGTGGAGATACTCAGCTATTAAATCCAGTAATGACGGTCTGCCCTTCCGCACCGATGACTGGACCCTCATCACCGCCGGGAATTCGAATAGCACCCTGTTGGGCGGCCACCCGGCCGCCCTTCCTCTGAGGTGATGGAGCACGACCTCCGCGCTGGTTTGCGCTCATTGCGCCTCGTACACCGTCCGCGCAGGTTTTCCCTAACCGGGGCGGTCTGGCGGTTAGCCACAAGATATTGTTCCGAGAGTTACCCATATACAAACCGAACACGAAGGGGTCCCTCTGGACACCCACGGAGTGGGTGAAATTCTTATAGCACGGGTCAGCGAAGCGCAACTCGTGGTATATAGGCCACCGTTCCTACCCCGAAGTGGGTCGTACCTGGTACCTATTATTGACATCTTCCAAGGCGAGACCATATACGAAACCTTGCATGGTCTTGTCACTCCAAGGCAGAGCTATAAAGTCACCGATTCCGCGACATAAATGTCTCGGCTACTGTTCAACAAGACTGCTGAAGCAGCCTGCAACGTCGTTAACACCTACGGCACGAAGTGCCGCAGCCCGTTTCAACGGGCTTTCGCCAAATTAGCCGTGGCATTCATGCCGCGGAGATAGGGCTGTACGAGACTATATTTGTGGAAATTTGGCTGGGGGCATTCAACCTGCGGCCAAGACTCAACGAGACCTTTATTAACTATCGCAGTGTTCGGTATTTTAATATCACACACGCAGATACATACGATGAATGATCGGTCTCTAGTCTAGAGTTCGATTGATGATGAGGCGTAGATTTGTTTTTCGCCCATAACCGCTAGAAGGATTTCACAGCTTCGTCGACGGTGTTAAATATGCCGATCATTCTATGCATACGCACCAGCTCAAACAATGACCTGACACCTTTGCTCAACGCGGCCAGCTTTAAGTCGCATCCTGAGGTGGTTTGGGTCTGCACGCAGTACATGATAGCTCCAAGTCCAGAACTATCTACAATACGTAACTGCTCACAATTGAGAATCATCTTCTTGTGGTCTTGAAACAACTTGGCGATCTCCACCTTGAATTCACTCACATTGCGTGCATCGAGGTGGTCAACCGGTATCGCAATTACCGTGACATCTCCGTGCGCAGTTACATTCAGGTTCATGGCCGATTCTCCAATAATTCATATGAGCTCACATATCGCATTGTACCAAACAGTAGATGAGCGTCAGGTTGGGTTCCACTGTCAGAGACCTTACCGGTCGCCTCACCCCTCATCACTGCCACATGTCCAAGTCATCCAACCAGATCACGCCGGAGCCACCGTTGGCCACATCGATGAAGAAGGCACCACGGTCGGCATCCTGTGGCATGTAGGGCGGGTTCAGAACCGCCTCAACGGCCTCCCAGCCCACGCTATTCGCTGGAATGCGGTTGGCTCCTTGTATCTCGGTTTCGCTGTATGCGGCCAGAGTGGTCGTCCGAATCCACTCTTTGGGTCCAAACCAGGCTATGCTCAAGTTGGCATTACATCCAGACAGTCCTTGAGTTTTCACCCAGAACCTCAAATGCAGCGGTTTGTCCCGATCCGGCTTCACATCCCACTGTACTAGCCTCTGCTCGAACGGCCCCGTCAATTTCAAACTTGCTGGCATCAGATGATATTGCGACACATCCAGCGTGCAAGCCGATTTGCCTTGGATCGACCATGCGGACAGATCACTTCGACTAAAGCTGCCATCACAGATAAGGTTCGGGTTGCCATTGGCGGTGACCGGCACCTTGCGAGTCATCGTGATTGCTTGCGCCAGACCGAACTCTTTTATTGGTATCTCCGCGGATATTTCTATCACACCACTCACGCGGTCGGCAGTCGTGTTCGCCTCCACCGTATAGGTACGGCTCTGCGTTGATTTTGAAAGCTCGCGGACATTAAACGCGGACTTGGGATGGGACACAATCCGCAACGGATACTGTGAGGGCAGATCGACCTCGATTACTGCCGAACGAGCGGAACCAAGAGACAACTCATCAGGCCTAACCTGAAACGACTTATTGGCCTCGGCACGACCAGCCATCTGATGGCTCCCCTCGATGTACAGAGGCCCTTGTGCGAAATCTAGCATGATCTCGTCAGCTTTTCCTGAGCTGATGATGTTGGTAAACATGTCTCGGACGGTGATCCGCTCATCCGGAAGGCAGCCCAGCAGCTTGGCTGGCCCCGGTTCGGAATGCTGATCGCCATCACGCCAGGCGACGGTTACCGGGCCCTCAAATGAGACCTGGCATAAGCCGGTCTCTGGGTAAGTCACCCTACCCTTACATCGCGTACCATCCGTCATCCTGGCGTAACCAGCCAGTGCGGAATACCCCAGTTTGGGTAGAAACCCAAGGTAGACAAGCCCGATCCCCGCATCGCCGGTCCACTCTGGCTCGTAAGCGGGGTTCCGCGGGTCGTATGTGCAAAACCAGAATACTTTCATATCGGGGTTGACGGCCATCGACTGAGCGTAGTTTTTCACAAGGGTGGTCGCCTGCTTGATCTCAGAGCAGTCAAACTTGGCCGAGTAACCAGCGTCAAAGTCGTAGGCTGGCGCACCCAGCTCGTTGATCCAGTAACGGTTGATCCCGTGTTCGATCAACACAGAAATCCGCTTTTGGACCTCCATCTGGAACTCCTGCGGTGAGGCGTAGGTGTGAAAGGTGGCGATATCCATGTAGTCTGCTGCCCCCATGTCGCACACCTTTTTCAACCAGTCGATATTGGCCGCAAGGGAGAGCCCGTAGACAGTGCAATCCGGGTCCGCCTTCTTCGCGGCTGACCATGCGGTTTTCAGCAGCTCCATATAGTGTTCGGCGGAGTTCGACTCGGATGTCCACATCCCGTCTGGCTCATTCCACACTTCATAATCGCGGATGCGACCCTTATACCGACTCACCAGCCGATACACATAATCGCTCCACTCCTTCATACGGTCAGCGGGAGGCACTCCCCAAACATCATCACCGGCGATCCACTTCGGAGCTTGATAGAGGATGTTCTGGTATCTCATGCCAAAACGCTCCATCCGGTGCACGGAGGCATCCAGTGCGCGGGGGTCCCACTGGTCGGGCTGGGGCTGCTGGGTATTCCAGGTGTTTTCCCACATCAGCCAGGGCCTTATCCAGCGCACACCTGCCGCGGCCATCATTGGGGCTTGAAAAGCATACCACCAAATCTGCTGCTGGAAGAGGTTGATTCCGATGCTCGAGGCCTCCGGGCTGATCTTGCGAGCGGTCGGTATGCGGCAGATCCGCAGAGAGGCGATAGTTTTGGCTTGGTAAACAGCCTTCAGTTCAAAGATGCCCAGCCGTTTCATGGGGATAGTGAGACCCTGCAATGAAGCTTGACCGGCTTTCACACGAAAACTAAGTGTTTTGCTCCAGACACTCTTTTTCGTTGTGTAATCGATCAACTCCAGTGACATATCCAGTTCACAAGGAATTTCTGTCCCAAGTCCAGCCAGCGTGACACGAACATCCTCTTTGTCGGTAAAGATGTGCCCCACGCGGTTAGTCAATAAACGCACCATCGGCACGGAACCATCAGCCACAGGAGCCAGCCACACTGGGTAGTATTTCCCATCGGCCACCACATAGAGTGCTTCCACATAACGGTCACCTGTGACCGCAGGCCCCAGCATGATATCGCTGAGCTGACACTCCAGCACCCCCGCACCACTTCGGGTTACCTTGATGTCGCATGAGAAGAAGGGTTCGTTGATGCGATACCGACCGGTGCCAGCCTCCCCCGTCACCAAATCCGCATCGCGCATCTCAGCGTGTGCAGGCTCATGCGGAAACTCTGGGTCGCAGCAGAGATAGCTAATCTGCACAGACTTCGCGTCACGCGGAGGGTAGGCGTAAGCGGTCATCGTATGCGGCAGTGTCAGGTGCTGGCCATGCCACTCCACAAACTTCCAACGGCCACGGTTGATATCCAGCAGCTCCACGGTAAATGGCTGAAGAGGTAAAGGTGGACTGCTTACGCGGGATTCAGGACCCACACTCACCACCGCTCCCCCAGCAAGAATGCCCAGCGACTTAATGAACTTCCGTCGGTTAATGGACAAAATGGTGTTCCTTTCGGCCGTATCCGCCATTGCGGTCCGTAGTATTGGCACTGTTTTCGTATGTTGGTAGTGATATTGTAGTCTGCAATAGATGATCCTGGCAACTAATATTGCGTATTGGCGGTTAGTGAGCAACGGAAGTATTGCAGATGGAAACTCATTGTTTCCTCAAGTATACTCAACTAAATAAGCGAGATATCAGCAGATATGAGTCGATTCCAAGAAACGGAGACAAGAAGCATAGATGAAGCACTTTATCATCTCGAGTATTTTGATAGCGATCCTCGTGTGGTCTGCGGTCACAGGTGCATCGGCGGCAAAGCTGATCACGGATACTCTGTTCAAAATCCCATACAATATCCCGAAGGCAGATAACCAGCCGACCCTGCAGCTCATCAAGCAAGACTACGAAAAACTGGAAATCAACACGTCCGTGGTTAAAACACCGCTGGTCATTGGCTCACGGAAGTTTACACGTGGGTTGGGAACGCACTCGTTCAGTCAAATCCGTATCTATTCGCCGGTCGCCATCACCAGCTTCAGCGCATGGGTGGGGGTCAATGTGTCATCCACCGGCCAAGGCGGGCTCGGTTCTGTGGATTTCTCTGTGTCGGTAGACGGTAAGGTTCTGCATAAGACCAGGGTTCTCAACGTGGGTGAGGAGCCGGAATACATACAGATCAACACCGGCGGTGTCAAAGTGCTAGATTTGCTGGTTGGTGACGGCGGCGATGGCCCCGCATGGGATCACGCCGACTGGGCTGACGCCTATATCACCACACAAGATGGCACCAAACTGTATCTCGATGACATCAAACAGGGGGTCATCCCTGCGGTTCTCTCGGATTACCCCTTCTCCTTCTGGTACGACGGCAAGTCAAGTGATGAGTTACTCCCAGTTTGGAAAATGAGGACGCAGTGGGAAACGCTGGATGCGTACCGGACGAAGTATGTCACCACCTGGACCGACGAATCGACGGGTTTGAAACTGACCTGGGAAGCGGTGAAGTTCGGCGACTACCCGGCCGCGGAGTGGCTTCTGTACGTGGAAAACACCGGCACTGCCGATACTCCCATCATCAGCGACCTGCAGGCAATGGACATCGGCATGAAGGCGCCGATGAATCCCAAAACGCCATATATGTTCCACCACACAAACGGCGCACCATCTAACCCCACCGACTTTGAGGTGGACATCAAACCACTGGATAACAGCGGAGCCCGCAGCCTCAGCGGTGGAGGTGGTCGATCATCAAACAAGGACTTCCCGTTCTACAAAGTGGAGACAGGCGATGGCTCGGTCATTGTCGCGGTGGGATGGTCAGGGCAATGGGCATCGCGGGTTGAGACCGTCGACAACCAGACCCTCCACATGACGGCGGGGCTTGAGAAGACCAACTTCATCCTGCATCCAGGTGAGAAAGTCCGCACCCCTCGTATGCTTCTCTTCCACTGGCAAGGCGACACACTGGAGAGCAACGCCCAGTTCCGGCAGCTCATCTACAAGCACTACTCTGCCCCACGTGATGGTAAACCGAGCCCTCCCACACCTTTCTGCAACACCTGCTTCACCCGGGGCGGAGGATGGCTGAACGAGTGCAATGCTGAGAACCAGATTTCGCTGATTAAGGCCTACTCCAAACTCGGTCTGGAGGCCTTGCTGACCGACGCCGGATGGTTCACGGGCGGCTGGCCTGCAGGCGCAGGCAACTGGGATGCGCGCAAGGACGCATATCCGCAGGGGATGGCACCGGTGGCCCAAGCGGCGAAAGACAATAATATGGTCTACGGCTTGTGGTTTGAGCCCGAACGGGTAGTGGCAGGCACCACCGTTAACAAAGAACACCCTGAATGGATGCTGGGTGCCGCGGCCGGATACAATGGCACTTACCTGCTGAACTTCGGTCTGAAGGACGTGCAGGACTACTTCTTCAAGATCGTGAAGGGCTACATGGACATGCCCGGATTCCGGGTCTACCGTCAGGACTTCAACATGGATCCACTTCCATTCTGGAAGTTCAATGATGCGCCAAACCGTCAGGGTATGACCGAGATGAAATACATCGAGGGCCTCTACGCATATTGGGACAAAATCCGCACAACCTGGCCAGATGCCTTCATGGAGGAGTGCGCCAGCGGAGGACGCCGCATCGACCAGGAGACCATCACGCGGATGAACGGGCACCAGGACAGCGACTACTGGTTTGACTACGACGTCGATCAGGCGCAGAACTGGGGTGTGAGTCAGTATCTGCCGAACAACCTGATCGTGCAGCATCTCCATGTGCTGGATGACTACTCGTTCCACTCCACGATAGCTTCCTCGCTCTGCCTGGGATGGATCGCTGACGCACCCGACTTCGATGCGAAGCGCGGTAAAGCGCTCTTAAAGAGATATCTGGAGGTTCGGCATCTGCTCATAGGTGCGTGGTATCCGCTGCTGCCTTATTCGAGAAACCCCAAAGACTGGATGGCCTCGCAGTATCACCGTGCCGACCTGAATGAGGGACTGATCATTATCGCACGCCACAACGAGAGCCCGTATTCGACTGTGCAGGTCGCGCTTCATGGGCTGGATAAAGATGCGGAGTACGAGCTGCGCTTTGACAGCACTGGCAAGAAGCAAAAGATGAAGGGCTCCGAGCTGATGAAAGTGCTTAATCTGGGCCTTTCCGAGAAGCGCAAATCAGACCTGATCCACTATCGAAAGCTGAAGTGATTCGGTCAGGTTAGCGACCTATTCGAAGCGGAGGCTGGTGTGAACTTACACCAGCCTCCGCTGTTTGGAGCCCCGTTTGTCTAGCTATCCGCGGGGGCGACCAGGAATACCGACCTAACCGGGTCCAGGCTCACGCGTACCCGGGTGGCGATGCCGTCTTTCATCTTAATGTGCTGGCACTCAATCGGTGTGATCTTGCCGTCATGCGGGTCCCACAGCTCTGGAGTAAGCTTGCCTCGCAGACGCAGCCAGTTGTCCACTTTTTGGTCCGAGGAGTTTCCGATGAAGATGATATGTCGGCCCTCGTTCACCTTGTGGATATAGGACAGGTTTCCGCCAGTGGTCGTGACCTCCTGCTCGAATGCCACGTCGGCATCAGGTAGGGCCGTCTCCAGCACAGATTTCAGGTCTGGTGTCTGCAGTGATGGCAGGAACCAGGACCTGCCGCCCCTTGAGTTACTCTGGCCCTCTTTTTGGCTGCCAAAAATCGCGGTGACTAATCGGCGCACCTCTGCGTCAGCACCTAACTCGGCAGCGGTGTCGGGAAGCAACGTAGTCGCAATCACTTGACCACCCTGATCATAAAACTTCTTCACTTTACGCAGCGTTTTGACGCTGATGGCTCTGGAGCCGGGGAGAATAAACACCCGGTAACGCTCCCAGTTGGTCTTGTTTTTCAGCACAATCTGGTTGCCTTCCACCGTGCATTTCTCATCCAACACCTCAGGATGGAGGTAAGTAAAGTCGCGACGAACACCCAGAGACAGAGCCTCACCCACTTGCATGTAATCGGCTTCAGGCACCTCCACACAACCCTGGTATGGATCGCCTGGACCAAACCAGGAGCCAGCCTGCAGCGTGGCGATGGGATATAGAACACCGATATCGGCTACATGACGTCCGCCCTGCAGCATGCGCTGCAGACGACCGATATACTGGTTGTAGACCTGCAGCTCCGCACCATAGACTGCAGCACCGGGGGTTAGGTCGGGCTGGAAGACAATCTGCTGCTGGTCGTACCAAACCGCGTGGGGCACCATCGTGTTGATGCCCTTGGCGAACTGGTCCATGGCCTCTCTATACAGATTGGGCACGGGTAGAGCCATACCGCCGTAGCACTCCACCATCACCTGCGGACGGTCATAGTTATTCGCCGCGGAGCTCACTACTTTATAAGCACAGGAGGCTCTGCCGTAGGCAAAGACTTGGTCGATTCCTGGCATGCTTTGGTATTTGAATGATTTGATCAAGTCGCCAACGGAACCAATCACAGGGTTCGCCAGTTCCTCCTGGTCAGCGTGTCCGGTGAGGCCTATGTGGTGCGCGCTGCACCAGTCACTGATCGTCTTGATGAAGCCCGTGGTGTAGAGCTCGGTGCGCATCCCGAACAGTGCGTTGCGTGCCGCGGCCGTATCGGGGCCGATGTCGAACCACAGTGCTGGGTAAAGGGTGACGGGGTTGGACTTGAACCGCGCCCGGAAGCGTTCGTTGAAGCGATCTGTCCATGCCCGGCCGCCCTGAACATGATAGAAGGCGGGTTCGTCGTAGAACGCCGTGTCGATGGTCGTGCCGAAGTGTTCTGGCATGGCGTCATAGTAGCCTTGATACGTGACGGAAATGAAGGCCTCCACGGCCTTGGGATCAAGGTAGTCTATCAGACCGCCGCCGCCATCGGGCACGCAGGTGAAGATCATCACTTTCCACTCGCCAGCGGGCACCGACCACTCAATCGAGCTATTCCTCACCGACGCGGTGATGTCGAGGCGCTTCTTGGTCGTCATCTCCATCGCCACAATGCCCATTAGGGTGCCCGCGGGCACATTCTTCGTAAACTGTGTGGGGCCTGTCACATCGGTCGCATCCATATCCAGCCGCTTCCCCAGTGCCTCGGGATGCTTCTTCGCCATGATACCGCCAGCGGAACCGCTCGGGAACCAATACTCGTCGTACAGGCACATCTTCATGCCTAGCTTGGCGGCCTCATCCACGGCCACCTTATACTGCCGCAGGAACCCCGGGCTCATGAACTCATATCCCATGCCATTGCACGGCAGGATGCCCATGCCGTAGTAACCGGCATCTTTGCATTCTGACACCATCCTGCGGGTTTGAGAGGCATTTAACTTGCCATTCCAGAACCACAATGGGCGGGATTGGTTTTTCAAAAGGGGTATTTCGAACTCAGAGCGCATTTCGGCTTGCCCGCTTGGTGACTTCGCCGGTTTTCCATCTAATGGTGACTTTTGCACTTATCAAGACCCTCTTCACTTCAGCTACGAGTTGTGGAGATAGCAGTGTCCAGATGACCAAAATATGTGAGTGACTATTACGGCCGATACCGTCAGGTTGACCGATCGCAGATAGTACACACGAAACCCACAAACGCTAGTAAGATTTCACAGCTTCATCTACTGTGGTATATAGTCCAACAATTCTTTGCATCCGAACCAGCTCAAACAGCGCAGATACGCCCTTACTCACTGCAGCCAGTTTCATAACACCACCAGCGGCGCGTAATGCTTGTGCGATGTTGATTATGGCCCCAAGGCCGGAGCTATCCACCATACGGATTTGCTCACAGTCCAATATCACCTTCTTGTGGTCTTTGACCATCGGAAGTAACTCGGACTTAAACTCACCAACGTTGCCGACATCCAGGTGAGTGATGGCGATCACAACCACTGTAATGTCGCCCTGCATGGTCACGGTTAGGTTCATCTTGTGGCTTTCACCTATCCATAGTGTTTGTTGTTCTTTATAAGTGTACCCCACGGCATCTCAGACAACACTTACGATGTTGCTGGTATTGCGCAACGCTGATCAGACTATGCTACAAAAATGCTAAAGACCATATGCTACCGACCTATGCCAGCCTCGACAAGCTATCGAAATCTACCTTGTTCCTCAGCTTCGTCCCATCTATATATCGCTGAAGCTCATCTAGTGCAAAGTCCGCCATGGCGTAACACTCATCACCCATCGATCCGGCTATGTGGGGTGTATATGTCACGTTGGGCAGACCAAAGAAAGCATGTCCTGACGGAGGCGGTTCGGGATCACTCACATCAAGCACCGCAAATATACGCCCTAGAGCCAGGTGTTTGACAAGTGCCGATTCATCGACCAAGGCACCACGTGCGGTATTGATGAACGTGCTGCCGTCACGCATCAGGGCCAGCAGCGGTTCATTGATCATATGCTTCAGTTGGGGCAGGTTGGGGGCGTGTAGAGAGACGATGTCGCTGAGCGACATCAGCATCGGCAAATCCACCAGTTCTGCATCCATCGCTGCGGCGTCGGCTTCACTAATGGTGGGATCGTACAGTAAAATTCGGCACTCGAAAGGACGTAATAGCTCGATAAGTGCCCGTCCTACCAGGCTGGCACCAATGATGCCCACTACAGGGTGATACAAGCCAGGTACGGCCACACTATAAGGCTTGCCAATCTGCTGAAAAAAACGCTTCTGACTAAGCAGGATCACGCCCAGAGTGTAGTTGGCGACTGGAATGGCATTCACCGGTGCGGCACTGCTCACCACGATACCACGATCCGCGGCAGCCTTCGTAAAAAACCCCTTCACAGAGCCAGCCGCATAGAACACCGCTTCAAGCCTGGGCATCGCCGCCAGCAAATCCACATCAAGGCAAGGCATCCCCCATGTGCTCACCACAGCCTGCACACCGGCAAGCCTGGGCAGCACATCATCTATGCTCATGGGATATACCGCGTCGACATAAGTTCCGAGCTGTTGAATTCTTGTGATGTGCGAACTGTGGAATACAGAAAGATATTTGTGTTTAGGAGCCAATAGTGCAATCTGCATAGAATCCCCCTGATCGTTGGCCATACCGCTATTATAACGCCAATAGGCCGATGAGAGGAGTCAGGAGATAGCACCGCTCTTGAGTTCAAGTCAGCCCGTACTGTAACTGTCTGGTATGCGCCATAATAATATGCGTATCTCATGACAGCATCCCCGGTCCCTCCTTGGTGCATTACTGCCCGAAAGATAGCATGGGGCGTGAAGGTGTGAGATCAGCCTCGTGGTGTATTGCTCGCCGGCGAACCCGAGCAAGCCCGTTTACAAGAATATACATGTGTGCCTTCCCGGCATGAGATACGCTCATCTATTCATGCGTGAGGAAAATACGATGGCACATTCTTCCAATCACAGCATCGGTTCCAAGGGACAACAGCCACCTGCGAGTTCGTTATCAACTCGTCGCGTACCGTCACCACGCTTCTGCGCGCGGTATCCCAAAGGTGATCTGCCCGTCATACACCGTCATGCAGCAGGTATTGACCTGGCCGGGCGCGGTGGACACTTCATCGCTGTGGAAGTGAGCGAAACGGAGCTGGAGGTGCTCGAGGTAGGCGGTATGACCCCAGACATCGAAGAGTGGGTACCCTATCTGAAATCACATGGTGTGACAACCGTGGCCATGGAAGCAACTGGTGTGTACTGGATGCCGGTATACGATGCCTTGGAGAAGGCCGGCATCGAAGTATTTCTCGTAAATCCCAGCCATGCAAAAAATGTTCCTGGTCGTCCTAAAGATGACAAACTTGATGCTCGCTGGTTACAGAAGCTGCATAGATATGGCTTGCTCTCGGCCTCGTTTCGCCCGAGCGAAGATATTCGCCCGTTGCAGAGCTTCTGGCGTCAACGAGTTCGTCTGGTGCGTTCTTGTGCGGATGCCTTACGGCGTCGGCAGAAGGCCCTGGACGAAATGAACCTACGCCCACACAAGGTGCTGAGTGATCTGGATGGATTGACAGGTCAACGCATTGTGGACGCCTTCATTGCGGGTGAGCGTGATCCAGCTACGCTCGCAGCATTCCGCGATCAACACTGCCGTTGTTCAGAAGAGGAGCTGCGCGCTGCGCTGACTGGATACTACCAGAAGCATTTGGTATTTGCCCTTAAGCAGGCTCGCAACACTTACAAGTTCATCGAGACACAGATCGCTGAACTGGACCTTCAGATACAACAGCATTTGACCTCGATGATCCCCTTACCCGAGGATGAGGCTACGGATTCTGCAAGCATCGACGCTCACGAAATGACTCCAGGGAAACATGCACCGCCATTCGACATCCCCGCAACATTAGTGCGTTTGCTGGGAGTTGACCCCACGCAGTTGCCAGGAGTTGGGGGGCTGATCGCACTTGGGCTTCTTTCGGAGTTAGGCTACGACATGAGCCGATGGCCAACAGATCGTCATTTCGCATCCTACCTTGGGCTTGCACCGGTTGAGAAGATCAGTGGAGGTAAACGGATTTCTAGCCGCACCCGGCCTGGCATACATCCTGCGGCATCTTTACTGTTGCAGGCTGCTGTAGTGACAGTAAGATGCGATAATGCGATTGGCGGGTTTTATCGTCGTAAAGCGGCAGCTATCGGCAAACAGAAGGCTCTCTTCGCTACTGCACACAAGATCGCCACCTTCTACTACCACCTGTCAAAGGATGGTCAGCAATATGTGGAGCTCGGTGTACAGGAATACGAGGCGAAGTATCAGGCTCATCAAGTCGCTCTGTTGAAGAAGAAGGCCAAAAAACTGGGCTTTGATCTTTCTAGAGCTGTCTAATTAAAACCGCTCGATGTTTTTGAGCACAAATTCATCGGAGAAGTGCATCAGCAGCTCCGACAAGAAATCTGTATGGAATTCATGGTTCATAGGCAATATACAGTTACTTACAAGGAGGCAGGAGATAGGAGACGGGAGGCATACAGGATATCTTACTCGTCAAACTCATCCGAAGTGTCTTACAAGGCCCATGGCGGGAGACAGCATCCTCCCGTGCATGATCGGCAGCCTTAGCTGTAACTGATACCTTCGTCGGATGACCCTTGTGGTCATCCGCTAGGTGTCAAACATTGGTCTGTTCGGATGATCACAAGGGTCATCTCTACGGCAAGGGAAAAAGGCGGAAGAAGAAGTGGTCGGGGTGGCCGGACTCGAACCGGCGACCTCACGGTCCCGAACCGTGCGCGCTACCAAACTGCGCCACACCCCGATAGCCTTCACCATTGTACCACACGATTGAATTACTGTCACGCGTGAGACCTGGGTCACAAATTCCTGCGTGAACTCTTATGGATTTACTTCGCGGAATGGCACCATGAAATGGCAATTTAGGTAGAATCTGGTAAATATACCGAAATTGGCCGATTTCTTTTGCATTTCATCGGTCATATGGGGTAATCTTAATTCGTCCCTTATTGCGGATCGACCTATCGGCCCGCATGAATCCGAAAAGAAGTGCTTCGCTGGGTCACTGACAGCAACCGCCCATCGAGGCACTTCTTGGTATATCAAATAGTAGATCACCCGCTTCGTACAGTTCAAATATCCGCTATTGTAAGTTCAGCATATGCATTCAGGAGGTAGCCATGCGCATTTATCTACTCGGTGCAGCTCTTCTGGCCGCAACTTCTGCGGCCTCAGCTCAGCCGACCTGGCAGGTTGGGATGACCGCATTTCATGCCGGTAAAGCAAGTCCGAACATCAAGGAGAATGAAGGCCCGCCCCTTAGCCTTATAGGCGGCACGCTGGTACTACGTCTGGACAATACCGGTAATGAGCCACTACAGATCAAAGATGCCACCATCGCCGGCACTCCGATCGAAGAACTGCTCAAGGCCAAGCGTGTCTCCTGGTGGCGGCAGCGTCCTGAGATCATCGCCCCCAATACCATGGGTGTAGTAGAAATCTGTGCAGACAGCACCATCTTCACGGTTAACCCACGCAAACCAATCGCACTAACCTTGACAGACCAAACAGGAAAAACCCTCAACGCTTCTGCACGAATCCAACCTGAGAAGCTCGCGATGAGCTACTTCTACAAAGAGGCAGACCAACTGACCCTCTATCTACGCAACGATGATCCCTGGCAGAGTTATCAAATCACAGCCATACGGATCAACGGCATCAAGCAAGCACATACGATCAACCCTGAAACAATAACCCCAATGAGAAGCGCACGGGTTGTGATTACCAAAGCACCGCTGCCCAACCTATACACACCCATCGTGATGGAAGTGGATGCGCGGTTGGTGAATGGCAAGACGATCACATTGATGCACTGCGGTACGCCTATCGAGCCGCGGTTCCCCATCGGTAACTGGCAGGCTGAGGATCTTTATCAGAAAGAGCCCGCGCACCAAAAGCAAATCCAAGAGGCCGGCGTGGACAGCATCTTCACCCGGGTACCTGAGCTCATCGACCAGCCCGCATATCAGCCTGACGTATTGAAACGCTATGGTGTGGTTCCCATGACCATCCCCGAACCATGGCAGGGTGATTACAACAACACCAGCTTCATCGAACCCGTTCAGAAGTGGTTGGACAACTATAAAGGTGATCCCGCGATCATCGCGTTTGACGCCTGCGAAGAGCCAGATTGGGAGACGCCCGATGTGCTATATAGCAACGCATATAGTGTAGTGGGCCGATCTAACGCCATCCGGCGGGCCAACAGCTACCAGCCGGTCTGCGGAACACTCTGCCGCAGCCGGAGGTTCTGGGAGTTCGCACCGGTGGTCGACATCCCTATCATGGATGCTTACCGCGTAGGGGCACCATCGGCTGATGCTGGCCCATATAGCTGGGGTAACTACCTGGAAAGCGTGGCGGACTACACTCGCGACCTAAAGGCCAATTCCGAGCCGCAGCCTAGCTGGGTTTGGGCACAAGGACTGTCAGGATGGACTGAGCGGATGTGGGTCAACGGGCAGTTCACTCGCCCAGTGCCATCACCTGCAGAAGCAAGAGCACAGCTCTACATGAACCTTGGTGAAGCAGCTAAAGGCGTGTTCTGGTTCCGCTTCGTGCCAAACGACTACATGGAAGCAGGTTACCGTAATGAGCTGAAAAAGAACGCCGCAGACTACGAGCGCTGGTTTGGCATCAAAGTAACCGAACAGCAGCTTGAGGAAGCCTTCAAGCAGTATCGCATCTGGTGGGACGATCTCTGGAATGCTATGGTGGGTATGAACACCGAAATGCGCATCTTGCGTCCGATTCTTAGCCGGGCAGACCGGTTGAACTCGGTGCTGACCGTCTCTGCCAGCAACCCTGCGAAACTCTACGCTTCAGCCGTGGCCACTCCAGAATGGGCCGTATTGTACGCCGTAAACCTGGACTACAAACTGGACCCCATGGGCTACCAGTTCACCACGCAAAACAATGTTGAGATCTTCGTACCGCGCGAAAGCTGGATGACACCCGCCAACGGTGCGTGGCTGTTGCACGAAGGCAAGTGGAGCAGCGTGACATTCAAAACGGTGGAGAACGGCTACCGAATCAAGCTGCCAAAGCTGGCCGATGGTGCCACCATAGTCATCGGCGACAAGGCGAAACGCGGGAGCTTGAAACCGAGTATGAGCAGCATCCTGCCGTGAGCTGAATGCCCCATACTTTTTTGTGCATTTCTCATGACAGACCGTCCAGGCAGTAACTGATTCTGTCTTAGGGGCCACCCTTGTGGTGGCCCCTGGGCGACCGCCGGTCGCCCGAACAAGCACCCACAAAGGACACCACACGAGCTATATACAAACTCCATGGCTATCACATTCATATATATTGTGTTATATTATGTCTAGCATTCATGAACTTAAGTTAACTAGATAAATAATCGAGGTAATCCTATAGTGAACTCACATGACTACCAGCAAGTCCGAAGCTGGATGTATCGCAATGCCCGCCCACTCGACCTCGCCCGATGGCGATACCATTTCGAAAACGGCAGTGCCGACGCAGTGTTGGATGCGCTCTCGGCCTACCAAAATCCAGATGGAGGTTTCGGACACGCTCTGGAGCCCGATTGCTGGAACCCGCACTCTTCACCCATCCAGACATGGTCAGCCACCGAGGTCATCCATGAACTAGGTGGAGTTCCGTCAAATCACCCCGTCATACAAGGCATCCTTAAGTGGATGGAGAGCGGGGCAGATTTTAACGGCCATCTCTGGGCTGGTTCCGTGGCGACAAACAATGACTACCCACACGCACCCTGGTGGGGATATTCGGCACCATCTGAACCCGCGAAGGAGCCTCAGGCGGAGGACTACAACCCCACAGCGGCACTCGCCGGTTTTGTATTACGATACGCGGATCGTGGATCATCTGTCTGGGCGAAGTGCGAGCAGATCGCCAGGACCGCGGTCGACAAACTGCTTGCAGTTGAGTCGATGAACGACATGCACACCGCCGTATGTTACCTGCGGCTGCTGGATGATATCGAGATTGCTGGTGTCGATGCACTCTTTTTCACGGAGGCCTTCAAGCGCGTCATAAATGCCCTGGTGAGCTCTCAAGTCAGCACCGACACCAAAGCATGGATTAGTGACTATGTTTGCAAACCATCGCAGTTTATTAACTCACCTGACAGCCCGTATTACCCATGTATGGCAGAGATGGCGCAGTATGAGTGCGAATTTATTGAAATGACACTACCCAAAGAGGGTGTTTGGGGCATCAACTGGCAGTGGGGTGATTATCCTGCGGAGTGGGCCATCAGCCGCAACTGGTGGCAGGGCATACAAGCCGTGAATAACATGCTCTACCTGCGGAACTTCGGACGGTTGGAGCTTTAGAAGTCGCTGATTCTGAGGGGTAACCACAGGGGTTACCCCTAAACTTCCACGAAGCCAGTCTGTCACCGATTCCGCGACTCTAATTAATACGGTCGTAGGGGCGTCCCTTGTGGGCGCCCTAATCGTTGTTCGATCGATGATTCTTGTTTAGGGCGCCCACAAGGGACGCCCCTACGACCAGCTACTTACAAGCACGGCTGAAGCTGCCTGATATCGCGTGCTCACCATCGGCACAAAGTGCCGCAGCCCGATTCATCGAGCTTTCGTTTTATAGGCCGTGGCATTCATGCCGCGGGCGCCGACTGGGGTAACCACAGGGGGTTACCCCGACCACTCAGAACCCCGGAGTTACTCCCCGGGGTTCATCAGACTCACGCCCATCAGTCCCACGACCACCTCCTGCGACAGTGCTTCCAAACTGACCTGCTGCAGCTTCACGCCTTTGCGCAGACGCCATCCGTAGAGCATCGCACGGCAGTTGGTTCCGAGGTTCACCATCAATGGAGGGTTATCTCCCAGTGCGAATCCGTCACGCTCTTGGTTGTAGTCCGACCCGCCCCATCGGCAGATGTTGCGGAAGTTGAGCGGTGGAACCAGCTCGAGACGCTCCTCCACCCCATCGGCGTAGATGAACCGCACCACCGAATTCGCAATGCGCCCCTGCAGCGGCTGGGTAGAGCCCGCTACCAGCAGCCAAACCGCATCGGCGCTCTGACCCACCGGCACCGAAACTTGATCAGGCCAGTTATCCCATAGGGAAGCAAACGCCGTGTTACGGTCTGGCGAAGGTGCGACGAATGGCACCCCCTGTGGCGTGACTAGCTGGCCATCACGTAACAGACTGCCCAACTCTCCGGTAACCTGTTCGCCACGCCTCAGTAGTGTCTGTGTGCCCACCACCGGCTTTATTTCGGCGTCCGCCTTGTTCTGCAGCAACCACTCCGCATCGGCTTGCAGCGCGGGCTTCCAGGTGCCATCGTCGGCTGCCACCTCCGCATCGCTGAATGCCCGCGGGTAGATCACCACCCGTTGGATATCGCCTTTAAAGCCGTTACCGCCAGAGGCATCCGCGCCGATGTGCAGAGCCTGGTTAGCCACGGAGAGAGCAGGAAACGCCCCAACATCGCCGCTGGCAATGAGCTTGCCGTTCTTGTACAGCTTGGCGATGCGTTTACTGGCACTGTAGACCGCCGTCACACGAACCGGTACTCCGGGCGTCAGCACATTCGGGGCACTCACCATGCCATTGGCAGTCAGTAGACGCAGGCTGTTGCCCGGGTAGCTGTCCAGCATGAACCCATCCAGGGTACCCGGCACGGCTCGATCGACGATGCGTCCGCCCATCTCCGGCATCAGTTCAGGCATCAGCCAGGCGTCGATAGTCAGTTCATCACGGTAGCCAAACGCACTGGGCTCTTTCGCCACCCAAGTGCTGGGTGGAGCCGAAGATTCCGTCAGCACGTTCTCCAGCCCGATGTATGGCGGTACCATGCCCCATATCGCCATGGTCCAAGCCTGATAGCCATCGCGAGCCAGCCGCACGCTGCAGGTGGCAGGACGGGGTGACGCGTAATCCTGCTTGTAGATCGTTCGGATATCGCCATTCGCAGCAGGCGTGATGTCCACCGTCTTCCAACTCGCGGAGGCCTCGACCGCACGCAAGTTCTTCAGTTCTGCAAGCCGCTGCTGCTCGGGATTCTTGATCTCAATCTTCCAGATTTTCCAGTATGGCACCTTTGTTTTCACAAGCGCCATCACGGCGTAGTGCCCTGCTATCTGCGAGCACTCGGCATTCACGCTGTTGTTTCGAATAGTGGACGATACGAAACATACCTGAGCGTCATCCAGTTTTTGGATAGGACCATCGGCCCGCAAAGCCACCTTCTGGCCGGCCACACATTGAATTTTATCCTCAACTTGAGGAATCTGGCGCTGGCTGACCTTCAGTTGTACATCCACCTTCGCACACTTCGGCACGCGTATCACAGCCATCCCATACCCATACCAGGGCTGCAAGTCGGCCTCTACCGGCTTGCCGTTCACGGTCACACCCAGCAGCCTTTTACCGTAGACGGGCAGCCTTAACACCATCTCCGCGGCACTCCGAAGGCCCACATGGTAGCTATCTACCTGCCCTTGTCGAAGGAAGCTCAACTGGTAGTCTGGGGTGTTGATGCTGGCCTTATCCCATCCGGTGGGTAGTGACGGCTGGACGTGAACCAGACCGTTAGGGTAATCGGGCCTATACCCAAACAGCCCCTCCACCATAGCCCGACAGAACATGCTGGACACATCACTGAAGTCGATGCTTCCCGCTGGGTGGCTTAGGCCTCCAGGAGACAGATTGTTAGTCGCGCCTCCGTAGGCGGCTTTCGGCTTCACATCACCAAACCCGCTCTCCGTGGAGGCCCCTTTCAGCAGCTTCCATCCTGCATCACTCTGCCCCATCTGGAAGTAGCTCAGCGCAAGATGGTAGATATCGCCGCCGTACAGCTCCCTCACACTCCATATCGATGGCACCCAGTTGGATGTATGGCAGAGCTCACCGCCATATGGCAGACCGATGCGCTCCAGCCCCCACTCGGTATAATGCAGCGTGCGGATCGATTCGGCCGGGGTGGTCATGCCCAGGTCGATGGGTAGGAACTCACTGTAGAGCCAGGCATCGTCGTGGACACGCTTGTTCCCGCCTTGCTCAATATACGATGCAAAATAACCCTTGCGCTTCAACCACAGGATGTCATGCAGAGCTTTGTTGATCTTCTTAGCTTGTGCGGTATGCCTTGCTGCCCCTGCCTGATCACCTTTATGCTGGCACATCTCGGCAGCAGCGATATGCATATAGTAACAGTAAGCGCTCTCCTCAACCGATCCCCCGCCGTTGTATCCGAATGAGTCGGTCGGCCATGTGTTGATATAGCTCTCATACAGGCCGTCGTCATCTGGGTCAAAGCACTCCCTGGCCCTCTCCAGATGCAGCTCCAGCGCCGGCAGCAGCATCGCCTCAAGCTCCTGATCGCCGGTATGCCGCCAAGACCTGATGAGCTCCTCAAAGAACTGAACCTGGAAGTTGTAATTGCCCTGGTCGATGCCTATGCGTCCTTTGCCGTAGTAGCGGGAATCAGACGCCTCCTCGGTCCCCACCGCATTGGCCTTCGGGGCGGTAAAGGTTGAGCTCTTAATGATAGTGTCGATGTAGTATTTGGCTTCGTCTTTCACCAACTGGTGCCAGCCGTAGGCCGTGGCACCGTCCAGCATACGCCAGCCGGGCATCTGACATCGCCAGATCGATCCACCATGCGTAAACACAGGCGCCACATACAAGCCATACACCGCGGAGCTGGCCGCACTCGCCTGGGCATCGAGATACGGGTCCGGGCTCTGCACCGTCACCGTCTGCCCGATCTTCATGGCGTGCTTCCTGGCGGTTGCGAACGTCTGCGCAGGGGTCTGCTTGATCGTCTGATCAAACTTCCGCACCGACGGATCTAACTGCGATGGTGTCAGGTGCTTCGAACCCTGCCAGGTATTGTAAATCGAGTAAGGTCTGTCTGTGATGCTGTCTACATGCACGGCCATACTGATCGCCTTCGCGTCTGACATTCCGGTGACCACACAGACGCCCTTATCATTGGGTTGAGGCTCTGCGGTCAGCATCGCTGCAGGGTCAACAGGCCTTGCGGAGCTGACGCGCCTGACCTCCGCCAAATCACTGAACTGGCCGATGATGCGCAGCGGAGGCGGGTTGTCGACATACTTCCCTGAGTCCACCAGTTGCACGTCGAAGCCGCTCTCTACGGTGGTGGTGATGTAGGGGGTTTTGGCATCGTCGGTGGCGGCTCTGATCTGTTCGTGCCCATTCAATCCCCATCCGATGAGGTATCCGCCGTAGTGCCACAACAGCCTGTCCTGAGGTTGAGCACCCTTACTGCTGAGCTGCATGGTAAATCCTACCCCGCTGGCGAGTGTGGTGGCCTCAAGCGTGATCTGCAGGCCCTTGAACCGCTTGTCCGACAGCAGCCACTGCATTCGGCCTGGCAAGTACCGCGAGGTGATGGTATCAAAGTCATACAGCCAGACGGAAACCCCCTGCCGGACCAGTGCCATATCAAGATGGCCGAACACGCCGTTCCAGTCCAGACCAACCAGCCGCGGGCGGTCACCAGCATATACGACAGGCCAGGCTTTATTGCAGTATAACGGCCGGTTATAGTCGCCGCCGCCGTTCGTGGTGACAATCGCCTCACCCTCCGGCCGGTAGCGAAGCTGCGGATGCTGAGCCGAGGCCGTGTTTGCGGAGAGACTTCCGGTAGCCAGTGATGCCAGTAGACAGAGCATTATATACCTCATGAAACTTATGAACCTCTTGTAAGGATGGCGTATCTTAGTGAAGTATAGCGTAGAATGGCCGGAGTTTCTATTCTAGTGCCAGCGTGCCGGTTTTATGTCAGTCTATTACCCACATCTCCACGTTGATTTTCGGTTATCGGGGTAACCACAAGATGTCATGTGCTACACGTAGTCCGGGCACCCACGGAGTGGGTAAGATTCTTATAGCCAGGGGTGAGCGTAGCGATACCCCTGGTTAAGTTTCACTGCGTTTACCCCCGAAGGGAGGTCGAACCGTTGCAACATATTCACAGACAAACCATTCCGACCCACTTCGGGGTAGGATGTGCACGCCGCTTACCACGGGTTACGCTGGCGCTCACCCGTGGCTATAAGAACAGCTCCCCACTCCGTGGGTGCCCGGATGATATCCAGCGTGTGCACCATTTTCGTGGGTAATCGACTGGGCTTTATGTAGCCCAGTGACACAGCCGAATGCAAGAAGGCCTCTGTCCGGCGGTTTTGGTGCTAGACAGAGGCCGTAGAAATCATAGGGACACTACTTCGCAGGAGCCGCTTGGGCCTTTTTAAGAAGCGGTCCAACTTCACTGATCGGTATTAGCTGCATATAGCCCTTATCAAATCGGCTACCCAGTTTTGGCAGAACCACACCGGCCCACTGTCCATCAGTGGTGAATGCAGGAATCCCCGCAATGTTGAAGTTGCTCTCAAGCACGTAACGAAGCTTGGGATCCGTCAGCTTTGCAGCGATGTACATCCCACTCACGCGAGGTGCATACTTGCTGACACTACCCAGACGGCTTATGCACAACAGGTCGTCACCCAGGTCCACCGACACGCTGGCCGGAATGCTCATCGCTTTGATGTCTGCAGGAAGAGCGGCACTGGTCTTGATAAATGCCAACTCGCTCTGGACGTCTTTCAACACAACCGTGGCGGGCAGCTCGGTGCCATCAGGAAGCTTCACTACGATCTTCTTGATCTCGATGCGGAATGAGTCCAGCGCCTTCTTTGATTCCGCGCTGCCATCACCCATCCCTTCCATGACTTGCTTTAATGCCTCGTTGGGACTGATGACGACTAGTGGAACCATGATCAACCCAGATTGATCGACCACGATACCCGTGGCGTCCTCAACCTGTTCACTCTTGTCGCTGCTTCCTTCCATGGCGTACGAAGCTTCCATGGTAACTTCGATATACACGACCGAATTTCCGTAGTTGTTGATGATGGCCTTCCGCTCTGCGGGAGTAGCCAGCAACTGGCTAGCCGTCACCGATAGTATCGCAATCACAGCGAGTAGTGGTTTCATAAGGAATCTCCAATCTTCACCGAGGCTGATTTGGCTTTATTTAGGAATTTCACGATCTCTGAAGCCGCATGCATTCCGTTCATCATGCTCCGACTTCTTGTGCCGCTTGTAGCGATGCCTATGGTCATTCCCACATAGTCACCCTTGATCGTAAAAACAGGGAGAGCATCGTCTGACCCTTCCTCGAACACATACTGCGGACGAGGGTTTTCAAACGTGCTGCACACTGTCATCCTCAGCACATTGACGGCGTATTTAGCTGAAGCGTCCATACGGCTGACCGTGAGCAGCACATCGCCTACCGCCACAGGTGCAGCAGCGTTCAGCTCAAGTGATACTGACGGCTTGGCCAGAGGTGTTTTGGGCTTCACAAGGGCCAACCCCAGTTCAGCGTCCTTCGCCACCACTTCTACTGGTATCAGAGTTCCATCAGTCAACTTCATTGAAGCGGATATCAGTTTCACACTCTTAGGGCCCATCTCGTCATCTATACGGTTGTAAGCGATCAGGTCGTAATTCACCAGTGCCAGACCATTGGGGTCAATTACCGTCGCGACCCCCTCGTTGTTCTCCTCTTGTGTAGTACCCTCGTCCATTTCGTAGGAATACTCCAGCACAGTTTCTATCCGTACAATCGCAGCACCTTTCGAACCGACCAACTGTCTGGTCGACTGTGCCATAGTGAGCTGCTGAGCTTGCGTCTGGCCAATGGTGCCTAAGCACATTACCATCACTGCCGCGGTATACCACTTCATGCTCATTACTTACTCACCGTCACGGCCGCTGGCCAGGTTGGACGCAGCTCAACGAACAGTGTTTCAGTGTCCCTGACCACAAATAGCACGACGGAAGCCGGCTTCTTGGTACTCAGTTGCTTCATCGTCGCTTCAAAGCCCTTAAGGTTGTTCACAAGCTGGCCATCGACTTTCGATATAATGTCATTCGCTTGTAGTCCTGCCAGACTGGCCCAGCCGCCCTGTGTGACGGATATCACCTTCACGCCTTCGCCTTGTTTGTTTTCAGCCTCGATGCGCTCCATACCTGTGATATCACGCACCACAATTTCAAGAACATCCACGCGCAAAGTGGGATACTCGTTGGAAGACTTTGGCGCCAACTGCAGCTTTACGCTGACCGTCTTGGTCTCTTCACCCCGTACCAACTCGATACTGGTTTCGGAGTCGATATCCATCTGCCTGACCATACTCGGGAAGATGTTCTCATCACCCACCTGCCGCGCATTGATCGCACGATTGTCCAGCTTGATCAGCACGTCGCCAATCTTCAAACCAGCCGTCTCTGCGGTGGTTCCCTTGTATACCCGAGTCACACGAACACCACTCTTGCCCGACAGTTTCAAAGCGTCAGCCAGTTGGCGTGTCAGCACTTGCGTCTCCACTCCCAGCCATGCTTTTGGCGTCTCTTCGCCCACTGAGGTGTTGTTCTCTTCACCCAGCTTCACAACTGTAAGCTGCTGCTTGTCGTCATTTGTGTATTCCACCAAGCTGGCGACGCCAATCCCTTTTGCCTTGACGATCTCCGCAGAGAGCGTTTCCAGCACAGCGACACTTGTCACAGGCTTGCCGTCCAGTGTGGTGATCACATCACCTGGACGCAATGCGGGCCGAGCACTTCCAGCCGCACCGCTGGGTAACACACCCGTGATGACCACACCCTTTTTAGATTTCAGACCGTAGTCCTTCATCACGGATGCGGTGATATCCTGCACCGTCACGCCTAGCAGGCTGAGTGCCTTAAAGCCAGGATCGGCACTGGGACGCTGCACCACGTTCACCTTTAGCTGTTGGTTCTTGCCAGCTCTGAGAAGGTCGACAGTCACTGTGCTTCCGGGTTTCAGGGCGGCCACATGCTGGTTGATGATGGGGATATCTTCATCGAACTTCGCCATGATTTTTTGGTCGGATATCTGAGTCACTACGTCACCAGGCAGGATACCAGCCTTAGCCGCAGGGCTTTCAGCCAGTACGGCACTAACCAAAGCTCCCTTCGATACCCCGGAATCTCGCAGCAACGGCTGGAAAGTGATGCCGATACTTCCCCGGCTGACACGTCCGTCTTTGATCAACTGCCCTGCCACCATGCGGGCAATGTTGCTGGGAATGGCACCCTTCAGCCCGATGCTGATCTCATTGATGCCGATAATCGTGCCGTTATTATCCACCAGCGGTCCGCCGCTGTTACCAGGCAGAATCAGGGCATCATGCCCCAGCCAACGAACGTAGCTGCCCACATCCTCACCAGACAGGGTCAAACTATCGCCCATCATCTTGGGCAAGATCATCTCAGAGTTGCTGATGATCCCGCGCGTGACAGACTGGCTGATCGCCAGAGGCGATCCCATAGCGTATACCTGGTCTCCCACTTTGACCTTGTCGCTATCACCCCAGCGTGCATATTCATATGGGGTTTTACGCGCCTTGAGTTTGACCACGGCGATATCAGCTAACGGATCGGTACCTATCAGCTTTGCTTCCACTTCAGTCCGATCGGTCAGCGTACAGGTGATGTAAGTGGCACCTTCGACCACATGATGGTTGGTCACCACATAACCGTCAGGTGATATGATCACACCACTGCCCGATGCCATCGACTTTACCTCCCTGCCTTGCGAAGGTTCTCGTGAGACCACCACAATACGCACCAAAGTCGGGCGCACCGAGCCGATGGCCTTAGCGATAGACGGGGCGATACTGGAAATATCAGTTTTGGGTGCAGCGATAACATGCCCGCCAGCGAGAAGTGGGGCAATTATCGCAAACCCAGTGAAGAGTGAGGTTATTCGCAGCAAAGGGGCCTCCTAAGTGCCGTGATGACGGCAATCCACAGTTGACGTACCCACCTTGACCCATAGAGGCGAAATGGATACATTTCTTTACTAATAATAGCATACGCGAAAAACCCATCGTTACGAGCCGCATCGCTCGCAAATATGATGAAAGATGACTGGTGACCAGATATGATGCCAGATGTACAGACGAACGGGCATGATGCATTCAGTCACAGAACGCATCATTATGGATGGAGAATTAGCGCCGGACCGCCTTCTGAAAAAGTTGATACCGTACCCCGCGCAAACTGCTTTCCTGCACAGGCACACCATCTATAAGGTATTCGATGGTATTTTCTGGTGTTCGGCGCTTCACAAGGTGGTGAACCCGGTCAAGTCCCGGCAGATTATCGAAGAAAACAGCACGATCAACGGACGGCGGATCTGACTCAAGCACATTGGCGATAGCAGCCGCCCACTTTGACAGCGCGCCTTGAGGCAGGTGCAACTCAAGGCGTGTCACCGGGTTCGGCTGTACTGTGTCTATCCGGAAAATATGTGTAACATCGCGTCCCATCTTGGAGACCTCCACAGAAGCTGCATAGCACGGCCACAATTATACTATTATTATACCGTTAAGACACTACCAACAACGCAAATAAATTGCGAATATATTTGAAATTGAGATGAATATGTGGTAATTAGTGATCGCAACACAGGCAGGTTTCCATCATCCCATGCTTGAAACCCGTCTGGCGACCGCAAAACCTGATGTCTATGTGTATTTTATACAGCATTCTCGTGCGTATGTGCCGCACTCCCACAATTCACGATCTTGAGTATCCCTCAAGTGGGGCATCAATGTGATCACATTATATATCATCACCCGGGGTGGGTCCATACCATCCGCCCGGCGAATGCAGTGGGCTAAAGCCCCAGATGGAACAGCGCCTGTTTCAGCACCATATCCATGGGCTGTGTGGCGTCAATCAGCCGGAAGCGTGACGGGCAAAGCGCCGCCTCCGCCAGGAAGCCGTCGCGCACCAGTTGGTGGAACGCCAGCTTCTCGGCCCCAATCCGGTTTAACTCCACCTGACGGGCCAAACCCAGCTCCACAGGCAGGTCAAGCAGTAGTGTGATGTCAGGTATCAGGTCTGCGGCTGCAAATGCATTCATCTGCTTGACGGTCGCCAGATCGAAGCCGCGTGCTTAGCCCCGGTATACATTAGTGCTGTCCAGATAGCGAAAACTATGTGTAACATCGCGTTCTATCTTGGAGGCCTTTAAACGTAGCGTCATGAATACTACAACGCGTCTCTATTATACCGTTAACAACGGGTATGTATCGATCGAGTCAATAAACGATACTCAGATTCATAAGATGACCCTATTATGCCCGCAAAGTGGGCAGAATCCCTGACGGCCAGGGGTGATCGAAGCGATACCCCTGGTAACAGGCGCCCGCCTTCTAGCACATACTGGAGTCTTCCCAAGACCGAACAGTCGATGGATGCCCCTCATCCATGGGTCGATTCGACACCATTTGAAATAGGTTGTATTGCGATATCCTACTGGACGTGATTAAGAAGTGCAGATCCGTTAAGTTACCAGTTGATTTACTGGGCATTACTGTCTCACTTAGGTATACTCACAGTGTTCCTACACACTTTAATATTGCCTCATATTCGTGGAAACAGATTCATAGAAGGGGAATATGGCATTGCGGAAAACTGTCACCAGAAAATTCATCGTAATAGCCGCTTGCCTCTTGGCGGTCAGCCTGGTCTACTGGAATCATCGACCGCTGCCGCATTTCCGGATAGGGTACATTAGCAGCCTTTCTGGCAGTCAGGCCGCTCTAGCAGTCGCAGCACGAGACGGCGCCATGTTGGCAGTCGAACAGATCAACGCCAAAGGTGGTGTTAATCGACAACTCATAGAGTTGGCTGTGATGGATGACGCCGGTGACCCCAACGAATCTCGAAAGCTAATAGAAGAACTGCACAGGCAGAAGATACAGATTGTAATCGGCCCATTCACTTCTGCAGCCGCGGCAGCAGTCTTACCATATGCAAACAAACATGGCATTCTGGTCATAGGTCCTGTTGCAGCCGCAGATGACCTGCATGATAAAGAAGATATGTTTTTGACGTTATACCCAAAAGTAAGTCGGTTTGGTGCCAGGTTGGCCCAGTTGGCGATATCCCAAAAGGTACGCCGCGTGGCGATCATTGGAGACACCCGCAACAGCAACTATCTTTCATCGTTTTCCAACGCAGCCGGAGCGGTGTTCAAGAAAAATGACGCATGTAACTTAGTAGGACATGTATACTACGACGGAAAGATTAAGAACCTGAGTGTTGTGGCTAAAAAGGTAGTTAAGCTAAAACCGGACGGTGTGTTGCTAGTCAGTAGTGCTCTAGACGCAAGCATCCTGGCTCAGAAACTCAAGACGCAGATTCCAGATTTGAAGTTATACACTAGTAGCTGGGGAGTAGCGAAGGAGCTGATTACCCACGGGGGACATGCTGTGCAGGGTATCCAGGCTTACGTACCATTTCTATATGGGTGCAGCCTACCAAGATACCGCGCCTTCGCTGATGAATACGAAGCACGCTATAGTGGACAACCCGATTACACCTCGGTTTTTAACTATGAGGCAGTGATGATACTGGCACAAGCCCTGAAGCGTTCTCCAAACCGAGACCCACACGCCATAAAGGAAATTCTCCTTACTGCGGGGCCACACACCGGCCTGCAAACGACTATTACGTTAAACAAGTATGGTGATGCCGAACGAGCTCTTTACCATACCACTGTTATGAGTGACAAATTCATGAATATACACAGATGAGTAGACGAACGCCCAGCCTCTTTCACCGCATCACCCTGCTGGTACATATTCTCATAGCGGTTTTTGTATTGGCACTTGTGTGGATGTCATTTCGGCAATCGAGAGTACTGCGGGACGATATCGCGCTTCGTAACGAGATGGTAGCCCACACCATTTCGGACCAAGTGAGTTACCTCATCTCGAAGCCATTAGGAGAAATCACAAGTCTGGCAACCACCATCAATAAAGACCACATTTCGAGTACAACAGTACAACCGCAGTTGGACGCCATTCTGTCGTCCAACCCAATCTGTGAACAGGTGTTTTTCCTTGATGAGCAGCAGCGTGTTAAGGCCGTCAGTCCTGCTTCCCCAGACGTTTTAGACTTAGACTTTTCGTCACAGCCGTTTGTTCAGCAGACGATACGAACCAAGAAAATCACCCTTTCCGATGCATTCTTCTCACCGACAACCTCTCATTTGGTGATGACCGTATGTGCCCCATTGGATAAAGGCATGCTGGTGGCAGATATCAATCTAGAGCCCCTAAGTAGGATGCTCCACCCGACAGATCGTCCTACAGATACCGTCATTGTCATAATGGACAGGCGTGGTAAGGTCTTGGCCCACACTGATCCCAGAGTTTACCACCTAAGTTCAAATTACAAAAACCTTCGCGTTGTAAGCCAAGCCATTAAGGGTAATACCAGCGTCAACGAAGAGAAACTAGATGGAGCGAGTGGACTGGCAACAGTAGTCACTGTTAAGTCAGCGGGATGGCTCGTTATGGTCTTTCAATCATACGAAATGACCCTGAGCATTCTTCGTAGAGAGGCCTTATTTGCTGTCATCCTTATTCTGTCTGTATATGCACTAACATACATTGGGATGCGGACTATTATCATAAGAATTCTAAGGCCAATCGAATCCCTCACCGAACAAACACGCAAGTTCGCAAGAGGTGAATCTATTGATGATATTGACGGCACATATCTAGAACTGCAAGGATTATCCCAAGATTTTTCAATCATGGCGAAAGAGGTACGGCGGCGCGTTGAGATGCTACGTCAAAGCGAGACTCGGTTCAAGGCACTGTTTGATGAATCAAGCGAGGCATGCCTGTTAGCTGATGTGACCGGCCATATTCTGATGGTCAATAATGCCGCAGAAGCTTTGGTTGAACAGCAGGATATGGTTAACTCCAGCTTATTGGACTACCTGGATCTTCAAGACGACCAGGTTCGATATACCCAGTTCCTTGAAAACCCAAAAGCTCGGAGAATTCTGCTCCAAGGCATTTGGCGTCCCAATAAATCATCTCAAACCTATATAGAAGTTGGGTTAGCCAAGATTGAAATCAATGACAAGCAATGTCTGTTTGCGACCATACGCGATATTACAGAACGGCGCCTACGCGAAGAGCACCAGGCGCAATTGAGTAAAATGGAATCCGTCGGACGGCTAGCCGGGGCCGTCGCTCACGACTTCAATAACTTGATTACTGGAATATCGGGGCTGGTCGAATTAACGAAAATGAACCTGGAAGAACAAGGTATATATGAAGCAGACTTGGACGAAGTTTTACAACTGACACGGGACGCTTCCGACCTGACCCGACAGTTACTGACATTCAGCCGTAAACAACCAGTCGAAGAGACTGCCATTGAACTCAATTCACACTTATATAACAGTGTCCAACTCATGAAACGGTTAGTTGGGCGACAGATTGCTGTCGAATTCATTCCGCATATGTGTTCATTGACTGTCAAAGCAAACCGCGGGCATCTTGAACAGATTATCATGAACCTAATGGTTAACGCGCGTGATGCCATGCCGAATGGAGGCAACATTACAATATCGTTAAATAAAGTGGAAATTAACCTGTTTACACCGGCCGGCTCTGGCCTGAAACCCGGTTTCTATGCACAATTAATGGTATCTGACACTGGCTGCGGTATAGATGAAGAGATAAAAGCCCATATATTCGAGCCGTTTTTTACCACTAAAGACGAGGATCATGGCACTGGGTTAGGGTTAAGCACGGTATATGGCATCGTAAAACAGAATGATGGTTGGATAGAAGTTACTAGCACCGTTGGTGTAGGGACGAGTTTTCATATATACTTGCCCCTGGCTCAGTCCTAAAACACGCACGAAACTGAGGTGGACGTCAGGCCACTACATTCCCAGCAGCTCAAGCGCCTGTTTCAGCACCGTATCCATGGGCTGTGTGGCGTCAATCAGCCGGAAGCGTGACGGGCAAAGCACCGCCTCCGCTAGGAAGCCGTCGCGCACCAGTTGGTGGAACGCCAGCTTCTCGGCCCCTATCCGGTTCAGCTCCACCTGACGGGCCAAACCCAGCTCCACAGGCAAGTCAAGCAGTAGTGTGATGTCAGGCATCAGGTCTGCGGCTGCAAATGCATTCATCTGCTTGACGGTCGCCAGATCGAAGCCTCGTGCGTAACCCTGGTATACATTGGTGCTATCCAGATAGCGGTCGCACACCACCCACTCACCTTGCCGCAGATGCGCCTGCATCTCGTCGCGGTGAGCCGCTCTATCGGCCAGGAACAGCAGCAGCTCAGCTTCGGGGTTCAATTTACGGCCATCGAGAAGTATGCTGCGGATCGCTTTGTCATACGGTTCAGCGGTGAGCCAGCACCCCACCTGCTTATCAGCCAGCGCCTGAGCGATCCCCCGCGCCAGGCTGCTTTTGCCTGAACCCTCGATGCCCTCAAGGCTAATAAATCTGGGGGTCATGGTGCCACCTCTGTGATCACAGCGATTTCATGACAGTCATAGAATTTGGGGCAATGCACGCACTCTGTCCACACTTTGCGCGGAAGCTCCGCACGGTCACAGATGCGAAATCCCATTTTCACAAAGAAGTCCGGTTTGTAAGTCAAAGCAAACACTTTCTCAACACGTACGACCTTAGCTTCCTCCAGACACCGCTGAACCAGCATCCGGCCGTATCCCCTGCCCTGCTCAGATTGCCCAACTGCCAGGCTTTTGACCTCAGCCAGATCCTTCCAGGTCACATGCAGTGCCGCGCAACCGCATATCTCATTGATATGTTCAACAACGAAGAAATCACGCAGATTTTCGTAGAGTTGCGACAGACTGCGGTGCAGCATCTCATCTTTCGAAGCAAAGCCGTTGATCAGTTGCTGCATAGCCACTACGTCGCCGGTGTGGGCGTGTCTTACTATGGGAAGCATCTCTGTATTCACGCCCAGTTTAGTTTTTAAAGAAGAGGTTCTTAAGGTCGTTCGCCGTGACCAGCACGAAGATGGTCAACAGCAATGCCAGCCCCACGGTCTGTACCGCGTTTTGTAGCTTGGCACTCAGCCGCTTACCCCTGCGCAGAAACTCCACAAAAAAGAGCAGCAGATGACCACCGTCCAGCACGGGTATTGGTAGAAGGTTGAAAAAGCCCAGGCTCACGCTCAGCGATCCCGTGAGCGCGAGCACCGCTGCCGGTCCCTGCTTGCTAGCACTGTCCGTAATGTTAACGATTGCCACAGGCCCGCCGATGTTGTCTTTGACTTTTGGGCTGAACACTAGTTTGGGTATCGCCTGCAGCATCTTGCCAGTGATGATTGTGCCGTTAACAATTGACCCAAACACCGTAAGCCGCTCTGTCTCGAATTTCGGCACAAATCCAAGCAGACCGCGTATCGACTTGCCATTGACTCGATCGGCAGGGGCTACAGGTGTCGGTTTTGGTGTGCCAAACAGAACTCTTTTGCCACCCTCACTTGAGGTGACTGCAAGCTTGATGCGTTCTCCAGGACTGTCATGGATGATCTTCATCATCTGGTTGCCCGTCGTCACTTTTACATCATTGATCTGTACGATCGTGTCACCAGCCGTCAACCCCATGCGCTCTGCCTCGGTTTTTGGTTGCACATAGTAAACCTGGTTCAATGGGCGGTCGGGGTTTTCCACCCCTACGGTCATACCCATTCCGCAGAAGATTACGTACCCCAGCAACAGGCTCATCACAGGACCCGCCAAAACCACCAGCGCACGCTGCCATAACGGCCGCGAGTAGAACTCGCCTGGCACTGGCTCCGCACTGGGGTTGGCTTCCATACCGGTGATTTTGACAAAACCGCCAATAGGGAACGCTCTGATGTTATATTCGGTCTCAGCCTTCTTGGCAAGCCGTAAGATACGCGGCCCCATTCCAACCGCAAACTCTTCGACCTTCATTTTGCACATCTTCGCAACAATGAAGTGCCCAAATTCATGGGCAACGACCAGAACACCGAGCATAAGGATAAAGGTGATGGTGGTTAGCATGAGCGGATGGGTTCTCCTAAACTAGTAGAGCAAGCTGCACTCTACTTACATTATGGCAGGTTGCAACACGAAAGGAAACCGGTTGGCGGTAGACCAGCATCCGCAGCCCGACGATCAGTAGCCAAGACCAGTAGACTTAACAGGGCAGTATTCGCCGCGTGCGATTATTCATTCATCAAAAGAGATAGAATGTGGCTGCCAAAATCAAAATCTGATATATCATCGGGTACACTAACATCACATCACTGTGAGGTATGTGCAATGGTATCATGGTTGATACGCTTAGCGAGCCAGATTTTCACTCTGTCGTTCGTACCGTCCGCATGGCGATTACCCTGTTACGGGATACTGGGTGTCATGGTGGGATTAGGCTTGCTGGCATTTCGGGTTTCCGAAGCGCATAGCTATCTCGGCGAGGACAGTCGCACCTGCATCAACTGTCACATCATGGTGCCAGAATATGCCACATGGCAGCGCGGCAGCCATCGGTCAGTGACTGTGTGCAACGACTGTCATGTCCCCCACGACTCTCTCATTCGTAAATACGCATTCAAGGCTAAGGACGGTTCCCGTCACTCGGCGATGTTCGCTCTCAGGCTAGAACCGCAGGTGATCAGGGCCCACCCCGCATCAGTAGGAGTCATCCAGGAAAACTGTCAGCGATGCCACGGACTGTTGATGGCCGGTATACCTTCACTACAACCCGGGCAGCGTAACTGTATTGAATGCCACCGGTCGGTGCCCCACGGCGATGTTCACAGTCTGGCGTCGGCACCTAACGTGGCCGCTCCTAAGCTGCCCTCAATCTTAACAAACCCGTTTAAACCCCGTGAATAAAACCAGACTACCTTCAGGAGGCTCCGAAAAGATGAGCAATAACCAAAAAACGGCTCCCAACTCATGGAAGGGCTGGGGATTATTCGCCGTGGCTATGGTGGTGACATTCGTGCTGGGAATGCTGGTCACCTCCATCGTGGAGCGCAGGCAGGAAGCCGCCATGGTTCCGCAGTTAATGACACCCATTCCGCCTAACACATCCGATAGTGCCGTATGGGGGCGCAACTTTCCCAGGGAATATACCACATGGCAGCAGACCATCGAAGGCGGAGAGCAGACCAAATACGGCGGGCCGCAGAAGGTCAGCTATCTGGTTAATGACCCTCGGCTAAAAACACTCTGGGCAGGTTACCCCTTCTCCATTGAGTATAATCAACCTCGAGGCCACATGCATGCGCTGGAAGATGTGCGCGGTACCGCCAGACGGGACCCGAAACGTGGCGGTGTAGCACAGCCCGGCACCTGTATGACCTGCAAGAGCCCTGACGTACCCATCCTCATGAGCCAGATGGGCACCGGGAAGTTCTACCAGTCTCATTTTGAGGATATCGACAAGAAAGTGAAGCACCCTATTGGCTGTGCGGACTGCCACGACCGAAAAACCATGAACCTCACCATCACCCGGCCAGCACTGCGTGAGGCATTCACGGCGATGGGTAAGGATGTAGACAAGGCCAGCCTGCAGGAGATGCGCACCCTGGTATGTGCTCAGTGCCATGTGGAATACTATTTCGCCAAACAGCCCGGCGACACCAATAAGGGCACTTACCTCACCTTCCCCTGGAAGCGCGGCACCAACGTGGATGACATGGAAAAATACTACACAGCGGATGTGCAGCACGTGGACTGGGTGCATAAGATCAGCGGTACCAAGATGATCAAGATGCAGCATCCAGATTATGAGATGTTCCAGAGCGGCATCCACGCACAACGTGGCGTCGCCTGTGCTGACTGTCATATGCCCTATCGCAGCGAAGGCGGTGTGAAATTCTCTGACCATCATGTGCAAAGCCCACTTAAGAATGTGGAAAACTCCTGCATGGTCTGCCATCACTGGACAAAGGACGAGACCATCGAGCGCGTATACGCCATACAGGACCGTCAGCACGAGATGCTGATCCGTGCGGAAGATGCCCTGGTATCGGCACATCAAGAAGTCGGGGTGGCCATGAAGACCGGATACACCGATGTGCAGCTTCAACCAGCCCGAGACCTGATCCGGCGCGCCCAGATGCGTTGGGATTATGCGGCCGCGAACAACGGCATGGGCATACACGCCCCGCAAGAGAGTGCCCGGGTGCTGGCCAGTGCCATAGATCTCGCTCAGCAGGCACGATTGAAGGTGGCTTTCCTACCTAAAAAGTAGCTAAGCTAGTCTGGGTATCCCACACACTTACCCAACGGATCGGCCTTGATGGCCGATCCGTTTCACATTTAAGCATCAATATCTGGTTTTACTGGCATTATCAACAACCGGTTACTTTGACGCCATCAACTGCCTCAGCTATAATACTGAATAGTGACTCATTTTATCTGTATGGGAGGTCGTATTGGGTTATCGAGTTGCCATCGTAAACCTGGGCTGCCCCAAAAACACTGTGGATGCCGAAGAGATGGCCGGTGTGCTCAAGCGCGCCGGTCACGACATTTCGGGAGACCCGGCACAGGCCGATGTAGTAATAGTGAACACCTGTGGCTTCATAAAATCGGCGCAGGATGAATCACTCGAAACCCTTAGGCAACTAAAACGGACAGTGGCACGCACGGGCGGCAAGTTGATCGCCGCAGGCTGCCTTTCGCAGAGGCTGGGCGCGAAGGCGCTCAACAACTTGGTACAGGTGGATGCAGTATCCGGTGTGGGCCAGATGGCCCAAATCGACCAGCTTATACATCAGACGATGGACGGTTCTATTGGCGACGCGGTGCCATCGGCGCCTTCTCACCAGTGGGCGGAGGTTTCGGACCGAACGCTCTCGGCACCAAGCTGGAGTGCTTATCTGAAGATTTCGGAAGGTTGTGACCACAAGTGCACCTTCTGCACCATACCAAGCTTTCGCGGACGTCATATCAGCAAGCCGATGTCCCGCGTGATGGCCGAAGCGGAAAACCTGGCCACACTGGGTGTGAAAGAGCTGGTGATTATCGCTCAGGACACCACGCAGTATGGACAGGACATCTCGGGAAAGTCGATGCTGCCGGAGCTTCTTGGTGAGCTGAGTGCGATGGGAAGTTTCCCGTGGATACGTGTGATGTATGCCTACCCCACGCGGTTGGATGACCGTATGGTGCAGGCACTGACCACACTCCCCGGGGTATTGCCGTATATCGATATGCCGTTGCAGCACAGCGAAGATGAGCTGCTCAGTATGATGAAACGGAGCCATCGACGGGACCAGACACTCGATTTGCTGAAACGGCTGAGAGAGGCCAATCCCGATCTGGCACTGCGCACATCGATGATCGTCGGGTTTCCGGGAGAGACAGAGTCTCAGTTTCAAGAGCTGCTGGCATTCTGTGAGGATGTGCAGTTTGACCGTTTGGGAGCTTTTGTCTACTCTGCCGAAGCAGGCACACCTGCAGCAGAGCTTGACAACCAGGTGCCTGCCAAGCTGGCCATGCAGCGGTATGATAAGCTGATGAGGCAACAGAGGCTGACCAGCTATCAGCGCAACCATGCCTGGATCGGCCGGTCTATGCAAGTGTTGATTGAACAGCGTGTTCAAGGAAAACCGAGGTTGTTCCAGGGGCGCAGTTTTCGAGATGCTCCTGAAATAGATGGTTCTGTATACGTCACAGCACGCGATCTTGTGCCCGGTGAGTTCGTTGATGTCATCATCACCGGTGCCGACAGTTACGATCTGCAAGCGCAGATTATATCGTCGCCTTAAATTGGAAATCATCCGGTTCAATGAGTAACCGGGTATGGAATATAAAAATTCTGGAGGTAGTGCAATGAGTACAAAGGCAACTCAGGTATCCACGGGCGATTTTGCCAAAGGGTATCTGCGCGCCGCTATGGTCAGCACCCTGCTGAACCTCGGCGAACCAGCCGCTCTGAAAGATATCGCGGCGAAATTTCATGTGCCGGGTTCGGACATGACTGTCATCCGATACACACTGGTATCGAACAGCCAGTTATTTGTGCAGTCTGATCGTAAGTGGGGTTTATCTATAGGTTTCGAGGATTCAAGCCGTCCGATGACCTACCTTCTGGACCACCTGCTTCAGTTCTGTGGACAGCCAGTGCGGCTAAATGCCGTCATCATCCCGATGGCCAAAGTATATCAGCGCCCAGCCGATATATTAGCAGAGAGTTTACAAAGGCTCATCGGTAACTATTACTTTCACACATCCGATGGACGTGTAGGCATAAAAGACTGGCTTTTCCAAGTCGATCAAGATGGCACCGATGAAGACATGGCGTTTACCAACTTCGTAGATTATGCGGCTGCCGAAAAAATGCGCAGCAAGAAGGCGAAGCTTCACTACGATGGCACCGATGAGTCGATACTGGCTCTGCTGGATGTCGCAGAGGCACCAATCTCTGTCCGCACACTCGCCTATCTGAACTGGCGTCAAGACCCCAAGGCTTTCGACAGCTTGCGCTGTTTCGAGCACCTGATGAGTCTCCAAGGTGCCGTAGTGATACCCTCCTTCGAACCAGGTTGTGAAGTGAGCGTGCCTCACCTGGCATCCAACAACCTGGCCGCGAGCTGGATCGCCTCGCTCAAACCGGAAATGGACGCAGTGAATGCCCAGATGGCGGAACAGATGGCTGAACCACTCGCACTGAGCGAAGAGGGTGTAGGGACCATCATCAATTACATCAATCAGCAAGGCTGTGTAGTAGACGCGTCGGAGATCGTCACCAACCTGTTTGAGCGCACCACGCTTGACAGCACCTACAAACAAGATATCAAAACGGTATGCCGCGTGCTGCAGGCCTCCGATGGTGTGTTGTGGGTCGGCGGCTCACGCTTTGCTCCAGAAACCATCTTCCCAGTTTACACAGACTCCATCCCAGACAGCCTCACCTTCCCTCAAGTTCATTTTTATGATGAAGACAGCGGCGAAGAGCTTGAACTGGACCTGAAGGATGAGGGGTTCCTTGGCACGCTAAAAAGCGACATCATGGACCCGGTTGTGCTGGACGTGCTGGATGAAGAGAACGACGACTACGTCATCGTTCCTGAACCCACCACCATCAACTGCGTATTGAAGATGCGGCACAAAGAGCTGGGCACCTTCCCGCTTTGCCAGATTCCGAAAGGCTTCTTTGCTGGCGGTCCTCAAAAGCAATTGCTGACATTCATCGATGGGCAGACCGAAAAATGGTATGACATCTATCTTAACCACACCACCAGACTTCTGTACGGCCTGTTCGAATTCTATATGCAGCGTGAAGTCCCAAGTGGAGCCACTTTCGAAATCAGCAAAACTGAGACAACCGGTGTGTATCGCCTAAATTGGCTTGACGCCATTGATTCGCGGGTACACTTATCTCAGAACAGAGTAGAAGCTCTCTATAGCTACGCATCAAACAGCGTGGGCGAGGCGACCTTCGACATCATCTGTAAGGTGCTGACCGATAACCGCCGAGGCTTAGAGTTCGCTGGTGTTTTGGCGGAAGTGAATGTCATCCGACAAACCACCCGTCGTCGTGTGGCCTCCGTTCTCAGCGCCTTTCCAGCTTTCTATCAGCGGGGTGGCATGTGGCACCTTGACGAAAGCAAGCGTGACCAGGGTATAGATAAAGCGCGTAGAAAATATATCATTAAATGACGATAAGCCAATCCTGAAGCGTCATTTGGCCGTTGACCGGTGTCCAAAACATGGGTACCGGTCTTCAACATATCGCGAAAGGGGTTACCTGTAAATGAAAACCGTCCGATTCCTGTTAGGTGCGTTGTGTGCCGTCATCGCTTGTTTCACGTTACCGGCCGCTGCGCAGACGTCAAGCGATCCTGTGATCATTGGTACACGCGACCAGATTCAAGTGACCATTCTGGGCACAGATGAAGAAATGGGTGGCAAGCAGCAAGTCGACGATGCAGGTAACATCAAGTTGCCGCTCATCAACGTCGTGAACGTGCTGGGCCTGAGTGAGCAAGAGGCTGCCGACAAAATCACTGCCCTGCTGAAGAAATACTACATCGACCCGCAGGTCACCATCGTGATCATCGAACGCGCAGAGCGATTCGTCACAGTGATGGGCGCTGTTAAGAAGCCCGGCAAGACCCCTCTTCGTCCCGATGTGCCAGCCTTCTTGCTTGAGGTAGTCCAGGCCGCTGAACCGTTAGAGACGGCAGACCTCACCCGCGTGCTTCTGCGCAAAGCCGGAGCAACCGTCGAGACCACCATCAACCTCGAAGATATGCTGAAGACGGCCAACCCCGCTGCCCGTGAAGAGGTAAAACCAGGCGACCTGGTGACCGTTAGCGCGAAGCAGACCATGAGCGTGTTTGTGGTGGGTGCCGTGGTGAAAGCTGGAGCATATGAGCTTCAGACTGGCGGAAACCTGCGTGAAGCGCTCGCCGCCGCAGGCGGCATCAGCGTTGAAGCTGATACCACACGCGTCTCCATTCGCAGCGAAGGCAGTAATGAGGAAGTACTCGTCTCCTACGCTGATGCAATGAGCAGCGACCCAGCCAAGCAGGTCATGCTGAAGCCCAACGACCGAATTCTGGTGCCGGTGATTCAAGACCCGACCTACTTCTCGGTGATGGGTGGAGTGATCAAACCTGGCACACTGCCGTTGATGGGGCACATGCGTCTTTCTGAGGCCATCAGCGCCGCCGGTGGTTTCAAGATTGAAACAGCCAAGAAGCGAGACATTAAGGTTTTGCGTCAGGTGAAGGGCAGCGAAAAGCCAACCCTCATCAAAGTGGACTTCACCAAGCTGGAAAAAGGCGAGGCCGATGACATCCTCATCGAGGCCAACGACAAGATCGTAGTCGGCGAAAGCCGCGGTCCATCAGCCGCATGGCAGCCAGTGGCCACCGTATTGAGCACACTGCTATCGCTGGTGTACCTGGGCGACCGCATCAAGTAGCCGTTACCGGTTCGTCAGTTTAAGCCCTTACCAGCACCTGCTGGTGAGGGCTTTGACACTGGGCTATGTCCGGCAGTCTATTACCCACATCTCCACGTTGATTTTCAGTTATCGGGGTAACCACAATGTCATGTGCTACACGTAGTCCGGGCACCCACAGAGTGGGTAAGATTCTTATAGCCAGGGGTGAGCGTAGCGATACCCCTGGTAAAGTGTCACTGTGTTTACCCCCGAAGGGAGGTCGAACCGTCGTAATTATTCACAGGCAAGCCATTCCGACCCACTTCGGGGTAGGATGTGCACGCCGCTTACCACGGGTTTCGCTTGCGCTCACCCGTGGCTATAAGAACTGCTACCCACTTTGTGGGTGCCCGGATGATATCAACGTGTGCACCATATTTGTGGGTAATAGACTGGGCTATGTCCTAAGCGGTCTTTCGGTACGCCGATAGTAGCCACTGTCTCCTGACCGCACCGGCCACTGCCTTCGCGACTTCGCGTCTTCGCGTGAGACTATTTAATTACTTGCATCCACCTTACCCAAGGCAACTATTTTCTCAGATTGCTATAATAAACAAGGAATGAGCGGAAGTTAACTGCTCTTAAGGAGATTCGGAAACGATGAAAAAAGTGATACTCGTATACTCCGGAGGGTTAGACACCTCCGTTTGCATCCCTATGATGAAAGAAGACTATGGTTTTGACCATGTCGTGACGGTCACCGTTGACGTGGGCCAGCCCCAGGCCGACATAGATCAAGCCGAAAGCAAAGCGCGTGTGATGGGCACCGAACATTACACCATAGATGCCAAAGAGGAGTTCGCCGCCGACTACTGCTTCGCAGCAGTGAAGGCGAATGGCGACTACGAGGGCTACCCCATCAGCACTTCCATCGCCCGCCCACTCATCGCCAAAAAGGCGGTTGAAGTGGCCCAGAAGCTGGATTGCTCTAACTTCGCGCATGGCTGCACCGGTAAGGGCAACGACCAGTTTCGAATCGAGTTCGGCATCCGCGCACACATGCCTGAGGCACAGATTATCGCCCCTATGCGCGAGCGCAGCATGACTCGAAGCTGGGAGATTGACTACGCCATCAAACGCGGTATTCCGATCACCGTGAGTGCAGAGAAGATTTACAGCATCGACGAGAACCTGTGGGGCCGTTCCATCGAAGGTGGACACCTGGAAGAACCGAACTTCCACACCCCAGAGGATGTATACATCTGGACAACCAACCCCGTGGAGGCTCCCAACACCCCCCGCGAGGTCACCATCGGCTTTGAGAACGGCATCCCCGTGTCGCTTGATGGTCAGAAGATGGCCCCGATGGCACTGATCGCAGCCATTCACAAAATCGCAGGCGAGAACGGTGTCGGCCGTGTAGATATCATGGAAGACCGGATGCTTGGTCTGAAGGCCCGCGAGAACTACGAGTGCCCCGCCGCCGTGGTGCTGCTGACTGCCCATAAGGCACTGGAAGCGCTCGTGCTCACCCGTGAAGAGATCAAGTTCAAATCGATCGTAGATGCTCAGTGGGGCGAAATGGCGTATGCAGGTCTGTGGTGGGATCCTCTGAAGGAAGACCTGGAGGCGTTCATCAATAAGAGCCAGGAGCGCGTGACCGGTGAAGTCACTATGCGACTGCTCAAGGGCGGTATGCGAGTGGCAGGACGCAAGAGCGAATGGGCCCTCTACTCCGAAGACCTAATCTCATTCGACACTGACACCTTCGATCAGAGCGAAATGACCGGTATGGTGAAAAACTTCGGTATGCAGGCCCGCATGCTGGAATCCCTCCGACAGAAGCGCCGGTAATATGGCGAAACTCTGGGGAGGCCGCTTCGAAAAAGAGACCAACCAGGCAGTGGAGGCGTTCAGCGCCTCCATGAGCCTGGATCAACGGATGTGGCATGCTGACATTATCGGCTCCATCGCGCATGTGCGCATGTTGGGCATGAAGGGTATCATCCCGCCGCAGGACTCATCTGAGATCATCGCCGGTCTGCAGATCGTCCGCAGCCGAATCGCCAAGGGTGAGCTGCAGTTCGACCCGAACGCGGAGGATGTCCACAGCGAGATCGAGCGTTTCCTGACGGAAGAGATCGGTCCTGTCGCCGGTAAACTGCACACAGGTCGCAGCCGCAACGACCAGGTGGTCACCGACGTGCGTCTTTATATGCGCTCGGAGATCGACGGCTTGGATTCCATGCTCACCGACATGATGGCGTGGATAGCGGAGGCCGCTCCGCAGTATGTGGAGACGATGCTTCCCGGACTAACGCACACGCAGCACGCGCAGCCGGTCAGCTTGGCGCATCACCTTCTGGCCTACTTCTGGATGTTTGAGCGCGACCGCGACCGCCTTCGCGACGGCCGCAAACGCATGAACCGCCTGCCGCTTGGCAGCGCGGCCCTGGCCGGTACAGGCTTCCCACTGGATCGCCAGATGGTCGCCAAAGAGCTGGGTTTCGAGGGCGTGATCCCGAACAGCCTGGACGCCGTCAGCGACCGCGACTGGATCATCGAGTTCCTGAGTGCCGCCGCCACCATCATGACCCACCTCAGTCGGCTCTGCGAGGAACTGATCTGGTGGAGCTCCCCCGATCTGGGATTTGTGGAGTGCGATGACACCGTCACCACCGGCAGCAGCATCATGCCCCAGAAGAAAAACCCGGACGTGGCGGAGTTGATCCGCGGGCGCGTGGGTAAAGTGGTCGGCGACCTGACTGGTATGCTGGTCACCATGAAAAGCCTGCCGCTGGCATATAACCGCGACCTTCAGGAAGACAAAAGCTACCTGTTTGACGCGCTGGATACGGTCAAGAGCTGCCTGGAGATGAGCTATCTGATGCTCAGCACCGCGCAGTTCCGGCCCCAGCAGATGATGAACAGCCTGAGCGGCGACTTCAGCAACGCCACCGACCTGGCGGACTACCTGGCCCGCAAGGGCATGCCCTTCCGACAGGCGCATTCCGTGGTAGGTCATGTGGTGCGCTGGTGTATCGAGCAGGGGCTCCATCTGGAGGACCTGAGTGTGGCCCAGTTACGCGCGTTTAGCGAGCTGATAGGCGAGGATGCACCGCAATACCTGCAGCACATCGCCGTGATGCGCGCCCGCACCAGCGAGGGCGGCACCGCACCGAGTGCCGTGCTGGAGCAGATCGAGAAGGCCAAAGCCGCGTTGTAGTTCCAAAAAACAAGGAGGGTATGGTGTTATGAAAATGGATTTTTCAGCAAGGCCTGAGAAATTTACCGAACCATGGTGTACATGGCAGGGTTTCCTAACAGCCATACCTTCATTGGTATTCGTCGTGACTGGCTGGAAATCGAATGGGAAAGAAAACGCCTGTCTGCAATCCTGGACGACCTTTGTGGGAGGCGGGAAAGATGAATTTGTCTGTATTATGGGCGCAGTCCCAAAAGGCGGACATATGTATCAATCCCTCAAAGAGACCGGGGTTTGCGTGCTGAACTTCCCTACATATGACATATATGACCGCTGTATCAAAACCATTGGCAACAATGAATTTGACACAGATGAAATCACCACTGCCGGCCTAACAGCAGAGATGGCCGCGAAAGTGAATGCGCCGTGTATCAAAGAGTGTTTTTTGAATATCGAATGTGAGTATTTGTGGGAACATGAGCTATTTGAGGACCCCGGTTTCTTTGGTCAAGAGGACGTGACAGTTGCACTGAAAGCCGTCCATATTAGTATGGATAGTGACCATTACGATCAAAGCAAACTCGGCAGATACGGAAAGACCGGGTTTTTGTATCAAGTTGACCAAGCTACCAATCCGGAAACAGCCGAAAAATCGCCGATTATGGTCGGAACATTTGAGCCAAGCAATCCCCTTCCATGGAATACAAAGTAGAGTGCCCCAGGGTGCTTCGCGAATCGCCCGTAGTACGTGCGTCTGTCAGAGCAACGCGACGCCGGGTGCTAATGATTAGCCGTGCGGTGCAAGTGATATAGCCTAGCCAGTCATCCACAAATGAACAACAGTTACATGGCATACGATTCCGCGACATAAATGTCTCGGCTATTGATCATCAAGCCTGCTGAAGCAGTCTGGGTGCAGCCACAATAAACAGGGCACAGCCCTGAAGCCTGCTTCAGCAGGCTTGGCATGTCAATAGCCATGTGCTTTAGCGCGTGGCTGCGCTTCAGAGATATTAGCGGGTAATTGACTGGGTGACTTAACTCACGGCACGATGGCGGATATCCTGACACACACCCCGGCCCCGCTACGACGAACGGGCTAATGACCGCCCCGTCGCACAAATGGCCAGACGGGCACATCTCCCAATCCGTGGATTCCAGCTTTCCACGAGTTTCGATTCGAGAAACCTATTCTAGCTGACTCCCATTTTCCAAAATGCCCACAGATATGTGCTATATTGTGTTGACATTGTCCTTGGGACAACCGCTATACTATTTGGATGGAGGTGATGATATTGAATGGGCTATGTATAACCGACGCGGTAAAAGTGTTCGGCGTGACGTCAAAAACGCTGCGTTATTATGAACGTGTAGGACTATTGGAAGCAAAACGAGACGATAGTAACAACTACAGATATTATGACGAAGCTGAAGTCGAACGCATTCAGCAAATTATGATTCTCCGTAAAATGCAAATCTCAATCAAGGATATTTTTCGCATTTACGAGAATGAGGATACGCGTACAGTCGTTGAGGTATTTACAAAACGCATCAATGATCTTGACGATGAAATTGGAGCATTATCTGAGCTAAAACGAATTACAGATGTGTTTCTACAGGTCATGCTCCAAAACGGTGTCACCAAAATCTCTACGTTGCCCTTCTTGTATGATCAAATGGAGAAACAGCTTGGTACGCTCGATCAACGTAATACAGTCACCTATATGGAGCTTTCCGATCTGTCGGACAAGCTTGTCAAACCCGTTGAGCTGTCGATATTACCTTTGCCGCCTATGCGCGTCATATCGTCGATACGTAAGGATGGGAGAAGCGACCCAGACGGTTTCTGGCGCTGGGTACAGACGAAAGGAATCCCGTACGGCGAACCTGGACGGCATGAGCAGTTTGAATTTCAAACGGAAGCCGGCGACGTGTTTGTGTTGCGGGTCAGCGATGATTTCTTCAATGACGGCGATTACTTTGACTATATGTTCGACGGTGGGTTATTCGCGATAGCCAATGTCTTTTTGGACGAAGATATCGGTGAGCGATTCCGCGCTTTGATTAATGGGTTTGACAGCAACAAATACTACCAGATCGATTATAGGAGCGATGGCAGTCTACGCCATGCGGCGATGCTAGAAGACTTGATTTCTCCTGACGACCAACGGGAGCTTGTCGCTCTGCTGATGCCGGTAAAAAAGCGCATGGCCGACCCTGCGCTGTTTGATCAAGCGGAAGAAGTGACCGACATTTCCATTGCAGTAATCGAAGCGGCGAACCCCATTCTATGGAAAACTGACGTTCCACTAGCCAATCTGACACAGACCCACGAGAATAACTCGCAATTTCGAATAAACGAGAACGGCGAAGCGGAATACATCGGTTGGATCATCAGAGCCGTACTGAACACCCACGTATCTGTCAAACTACCTTTCCGAGTTGACATAGAATTTCGGGTTTCCGGCGAAGGGAGAACTGGTCTCGCTTTCTACCACAGCGAGGACACCGGCTATTCCACAGGAAACATAGGCAGAAGGGGCTTTGGTGTCAACATGGGCAATGATAATGAGCAAATGACCCAAGCCATCCGTTTTCACCAGCCTCTATTCTGGGACAGTTTCAATTACCCGAGCCGTGGCGCTATCAATAAAGATTATATCAACCGGTTGACATGGATAGTGGGCCAAAAACACCTGGCTGTCATTATCAACGGCGATGTACGCTACTGCGGCGTAAACTTCCCATATATGTCACTGGATCTGAGCCGTGAAGAGGCCTGTCCTATCGTCATCGGCGCACATGGGAATGACAAGCTGTTTTTTCGTTCCATCCAAGTTTCGCAGCTCACCGATATGAAAAAGAACAAACTCAAAGGAGAACTGACCATGGTTACGAAACAAAGTAACAACATAATCCCTGTCATTCACCGCCTTGTCACCGACGAATACGGTGAAAACTACTGGTTCAATGGGTGTACGAAATATGTGATGGAGTGTTTAGGCGAATCGGATTATGACTACTGGTTTTTCGCTGGATTAACCGGCGACCTGTTCACGCAGCATTACAGCTATACGAAGTACTCCGGCGATGCCTTATCGAGCTATATGATGGACGAAAATCCCAAGCAATATGTTAAGGATACCTTCGCTAAGTGCGGCTACGCTGCGACCTATGTTTCCAAGGAGGAGTTCAGCGAAAACACAGAGATGTATCTGAACACGCTGATGGCATATATCGACAAGGGGATACCCGTCATCACTTGGGGCACCTCTCTTGTCGGCGTATATGTCGGTTATGAGGAAAATGGGAAGATACTTCTTTACATCACGGGAAACAACAATCAACCCGATCGTTTGACGGTTGATGAAGCGATAAGCAAAGGTGGCTTGATTTTTGTGGGAGAGAAAAAGGAAAGCCTCCCACTCGCTCAAATATACCGGAATGCCATCACAGCCATCCCTCAACACCTGAACATGAAATCAGATACCTATTGTTTCGGTGCGGAGGCTTTCAGGGCATGGGCGAAGGATATTGAGGCCGGTAAATTCGACGGTATGACACCCGATGACTTTGACATATGGTCATACTACACCAACTATGTCTGTGTTCTCGCTACCAATGGTAGTTGTTGCTACGGCTTTTTCGATAAGGCACAGCAACTCAATCCCGATTATACTTGGCTTGACGAAGTCAAAGAATTGTATCGCCGCATGGGTCGGATGTGGAACAACGACAACGGCAACGATTTAGAGGTGCTCGGAGGCGGGTTCAATGTCACGCTGAAGGTATTGCAGGACAAGGAAAAGCGGGCGGAAATTGCGGCGGTCATCCGCAATTGTGCCGATTGTGTTGACGAAATTGTACGGATTGCGCAATGTAACGTATAGTCGATGTTTCTTTGGTGGATTTTGTATTGCTGCAAGTTCCTCCTGCCACATCTTAATCAGGGGCTATCTCATCATGTCGGATCGCCCTTGCCATACATCATCATCTTTAGGTAGCGGTTCGATGTCGGCCCATAGTGATCAGCCGCGTGGTCAAGCTGATTGAACCCAGCCAGTTACCCATAAATGAATAGCAGGTTTATGGCCACAGATTCCGCGACATAAATGTCTCGGCTATTGACCGGCCAAGCCTGCTAAAGCAGTCTGGGTGCCGCATCCAGCCACAAGGCGAAGTGGTGCAGCCTGCTTCAGCAGGCTTGGCCGGTCAATAGCCATGTGCTTTAGCGCGTGGTAGGGCAGGCATATATAGTTATACAACGATAATACCCCGCGTTCGGACTTGTTGGTAATAGATTGTCCTTTTAGGGCGCGGTGGTGAGTGCATAATATACGCGCATTGTGGTTCCGGATGGCCACAAGGGCCATCCCTACGAAATCCACTCCACCACACATGGTCACCCACCTCCACCAAGCATAGAGGATTGCGGCGGCTTGCCACCGAATACTAACCCGTGAGAGACTGATGACCACAAGGAAACACGAACATGCGGAAAAGTAATCTGGTGACCTGGCGACCACCTGCAGGCACCCATGCCAATGAGACATGGCAGGTCGCCGTGCGGGAACTCGGCACAAAAGACTGGACGGAGCTATTCGTCGGCACTGTCAAGATTGGTCATCAGGGCGCCATCGGGGTAGTCGATCCGCTGCTGGTGAAGGCTGGTATACCTTTCCGAGGACCGGTCGACACCTCGCTGGTCACACTCGATTTTGACGGTGCCGTGGAGTTTCGGGTGACCTTCATGAAGGGGACGCTGACCACCTCACACCTCTCCCCGCTTTCCTACAAAATCCCCGTCCGTAAAGATGGCAACACGCTCTGTTTCACCGTCCGGCAGAATGCCAGCGCGCCGCGGAAGCTGGTGCTGCGCGCCAACGACAACTGGGAAGAGGACTGCCTGCACATCCTCAGCAATCCTACGGAGAAGGACGCCCCGCGCGAGACCGACCCTGCGGTTCTGGTCATCGAACCGGGTCAGGAGATTCCTCGCACTCTTCCTAAAGGCAAATCCGTATACTATTTCAAGCCGGGCAATCATCAACTGCCCCGTGGCCTGTGGATAGATTTCGATCTCGGAGCAGTCACTCGTATCGACCGCTTTGATCTGCTCAGCGGACCGCTGAAGCCCTGGCAGGTGCCCGGCGGACAGAACTACCGCATCGAATATCGCCAGAACCCGTCAGAACCTTGGCGTACCGCCTGCGAGAACCTGGCCAACTTCGAGACGGACCTCCGCGAGGTCAGCTTTACCCCGGTCAGCGCACGATATGTGCGTCTGGTGCTGCTGGGCAACTCCAACAACGACCGCAAGGACGCCTCCTTCCGATGGCCTCACTCCAACTACATCACCGCATTCCGGCTATATGAAGCAGGGAGCAAGCGCGTGGTCAGCAACGGAAAAGCGATAGATGGCCCACTGGAATGTTTCGCAGTGGTGGCGCAGGAGAACAACACCACGCCTTATGGCTACATCCGTGCGAGCGAGGTGTTCTTCCTTACCCAAGACGGAGTCACGCTCTATCTCGCCCCTGGAGCGGTGGTCAAAGGGGCCATCCGCTCCGACGGTCGGCGCGATCTGAGCATCAAAGGCCGAGGTGTGCTGGACGCCTCGGAATTGATGCACGAACCCGGAACCCAGCTCAACGAGGCGCGTACCTCCGCCATATGGTGCGAGAACACCGACAAAATCACCATCGAGGGGATCACCGTGCTCGATTCGCCGATGTGGGCGGTGATAGTCAACGGCTCCAAGAACGCCACCGTGCGAAATATCAATATCTTTGGATCGGTGTTCAACAGTGATGGCGTCCACATGAGCCGAGTAACGAATGGTTTGGTACAGGGTTGCTTCATCCGCACCACCGATGACCTATTCGTGATGTATCACTACGGTCCCGCTAAGGGTGTCACGGTGAAGCACTGCGTCTTCTGGAGCGACGGTGCCCGCATTTTCCTCATCGGATTGGCCACAACACCGGGTGATATCATTGGGGTGACCATCGATAACTGCGACATCCTGAATGTACATAATGTGTGGGATATGTCATTTGCCGGTGGGATGCTTCACCTTGTGGCTACCGGTGGGAATGCCATCTCCGATCTCAAGTTAACGAATATCCGTATTGAGCGGTTCCGTGCGCCGGAGATCGCCTCGCTTCTGCATATCGAAACCGGAAATCGAGACTACCCGCCGGGCCGGATACGGAACCTGATGTTCAGTAATATCCAATACAGTGGCGAGAACGAGTACATCTCCACCATCCAGGGCACCGATGCGGAGCACGATGTGCGCGGTGTGGCGTTCCGCAACGTCGTCTGGGGAAAGCAACGGCTGTCAGCAGCCAACCTGGTCAACCTGAAGATCGGGCCGTTTGTCTCTGGTGTGACCGTCGATGGGATCGCCTACCAGCCGTCGGAGAAATCCGGCGAGTAGCTTGCCAGAACCGCGGCTTACGACTGCATCAACAGAAATATGTCACTTGACCCATCGCGTGATCGTCCCGTTGAACGGAACCGGCATACGGAAACTGCGACCGGCCTTGATGTCGTAGTAGTGCAACGAGTAGCGGATGGCATGAAGGCTATGGTAGTCATAGCCCTGGCTGTCGGGCGACCAGTTGACAAGAGGCTCATTAGTGTTGACCGGCACCTTGCTATTATCGTCTAGTCTTCGCAGATACGAAGGATCATCCTTAAACTGATCGAGATACACAAGTTTACCGTTTGGAGAAATGCACATTTCAAACCCAGTATCGGCCATGACCGTGTTAGTCCTGCTATCCACATCATACATCACCATATGTTTCGACCTATCGACGTAAACAAACTTGCGACCGGTCTGGTCCCATCTTGGTGCCGGGTGATTAGGGCGATATGCAGGCAGCCTGATACTGGATTTGGTGCATTTTTCCAAGTCCATAAATTCTAGTTGGAATGTGACATCCAGGTTCATGATCAGGGCGCATGTCTTACCATCTGGGCTGATGCTGATATCTGTCACACAATGAGGCACAGGCGTTGTATACGGGTGATTACCATCAATGACAAGTTTTGAATCACGGATGTCATACCACCGGATGTAGTAGTTATTTCCGAGGCTATACGCGGCGATGAATCGCGTGTTGTTGTAGTTCACATTCCACGCCGTCATATTCTAATGACCTTTCATGACTGGGCATATGACTGATCTGGTCGACTTCGATAGGTCATAGCACCGGATGACCAAATCATCACCCTCAATGTAATAATGGCCTGACAACCCCCTCGCCACCGGTTGGACGATATCCGGATGTAATACGACAAGGTACAAGACAATACCACCAAGTACGACGCACAGCAAAAACACCTTGAGGAATTTGATAAAGGCTGTATAAGGTGTCATTGCTGCACTACCACTTGCTACTCCTCAGTAAATATGTATCTTTGACCCACCGTGGTTCCCCATCTGTGTAATCCGTGGTTCAGACAATCCGGGAATCGGACGAATCAGACGGATCGGACCGATCACGAAGGGCGGGGAGACCCCGCCCTTACAAACGAAACCGCGCCCAGTCAGGCAACCCCCTATTCGGCGAAGGGGTTGATGAACGTGAAGTCGTTGTATACGTCCGCGCAAGCGGTGCCGTTCAAGAACTGCAGGCTGAATTGCGCCTCCTGGGCCCGTCGGGCGATGCGCCAAACCAGCGTGTTACGCCCCTTCAGCAGCTTCTGCTTAATGATATGGGCGTTTTCCACCGTCCACCAGTCCACGTTGTCCCGGCGGCTGACTTCCACACCGTTCAGCCACAGCCGGTAAGCATCGGTGTGCCCCAGTGCAATGCCCACCTCGCGTTCTTCTGGACAGTCAAACTGCTGGGTCATGATCAGCGCGCATGGCCCCTGGTAGCTCATCACATCACCCACCCGGAAGAGGTCTTCGTGGATGTTGACCATCATGGCTCGCTTGGCCACATCCATCGTATCGAAGTTTAGCTCGGACGCGATCTTCAGCGGATCGAGTTCCATCGCGTCAATATCTACACGAGCGTTGAGATGGTAGCAACGTACCTGGTCGATGATGTCCTGCTCCCCATCACCCTTGATGTGGGCGTAGTAGCTCTCGCCCGGCTTCAACTGACTCATATCGGCATTGTTCACCCAGAACGGGCCGTATGCGGCCCAAATCGCGGCCCCGTTCATACCAAACTGGTGATGGAACTCGGCCCCATCTTCCGTCTGGATGGCCAGTTTGATGATGTTGGTCTGCACCATCTTCGACAGATTCGCGGGCACACTGAGGTCGATGCTGACATAAGCCGCCTGATTCGGCACAAGGGTGAGTTCCTGCTGCTGCCAGTCGCAGCTCCATCCCTCCGGTATACTGAGGTTCAACTGGGCCGTGCTGCGTGCTGATAGCCTGTTGGTGACCTTGATCTGCACACGGCGGGTTTCACCCAAGCCGATGCTGGGCAGCGTCTCATACTGGGTCTCGCACTCGACGACAGCAGGCGCGGTCAGCGTGATCTGCGGTGCGGCAGGTGCATTGGTGATGTTCACCTGCTTGTTGGTGTGCTCCGCGAAGTGAAGCCCGACCATGCAGGTATCCTCGCTGAGGTGCAGTAGCCGGTCAGAACGCCGCGTGACATTCACCCCAAGAACATAGCCCGGGTCCTGCAGGTTGTACTGAGCCTGCAGAGAGGCCGCGCCCTGGATGATGCCCAGGATCGAGCCCGCCGTCGCGCAAGTGCAGTCCGTGTCGTATCCCGCATTTAGGGCGATCATCGTGGTGTCCATGAAGTCCATGTTGCCGAACTTCAGGCTCATCAGGGCGAACCCGAAGTTCTGAATGGAGTTGGTGCAGTCTGGGTGACCATAATGGCGGATGATATGCCCGCGCACCTGCTGCCAGCAGCTCTCGCTTTCACACCAGCCGAGTGTGTCAGTCACCACACGGCGCAGCTTACAGTCATGAGGCACCACAGACAGCCCGATTTCAAACAGCTTATCCAGATCATGTTCGAAGAACGCGGCCGCTTCGACCGCCGCCAGGAACCTCTCACCGTAAACGCTGTTGCCGGCATGGTCCATGATGCCGTCTTTACTGGCCAACTCGGCGGCCAGCATGGGGTTTCCAGGCGCCACGCAAGCCCAGATTTCGCTGCGGATGGGGCAGCCGTTCCCCTCGCGGTAGTAATAGTTGTTGAACAGTCCGCTCATGGGGGGCATGATGCCCAGGCGGTAGTTTCGCCGGAAGGTGGCGTACTCGCCCGGAGCATACGGGCAGAGCTCTGCAAATGACTTCGCTAGGTCAAGGGTGGTGAAGTTCACGCCCTTCTGCTCCAGCACATCCAGCCACAGCACCTGCAGGTCGAGGTCGTCATTCGGTAGCATGCTGGCGATCATCGCTGGGTCGTAGGCAAAGTCGAACAGCTCTTTGGCTCCCTCGTAAGGGGCCCCGATGGTGCCGCTAATGCACTTGCCCAGCCAGCAGCCATAAACGCGGTCCAGGTAGTCGGTATATGTAATTTGCATGATGATTCTCCTGAGTGTTTTTGTTAGATTCGTTGACGCTAAGCCAATTTCCTGTTCCATTATGGCCATTTATTAGTCTGTGGCCATAGTTGGTAGGATTTTTGAGTTACTCCAATGAATAATAGAGGTAGAGTTCGCACGATATCACACGATTCACTTAGGAGAGTAGACCCATGAAGTCGCTTCAGAAGTTTCTGCAGTCACAACAATCGGGATTGATCCTTGTTATATTTGCAGTCATCACGATACTCAGTCTTTTTGCAGGCTGGCACATGGATGGCAATGGCAACAACATCAATAACTTTATGAACCCGAACACCTTAATGCAAATCGCCACCGACACCAGCTTCTTCGCCATAATGGCTATCGGTGTCACGATGGTCATTTTGACGGGAGGCATCGACCTCTCGGTAGGCTCAATATACGCGCTATCGGGTGTCGCGATGGCGATGACCCTGCGCGGGGCGGGGCTTGAGAACGGGCCCGTCGGGTTGCTGACCGGGTTGGCGATCTGCATCGTCATCGGGCTTGGTGCAGGGATTATCAATGGCTTGATGGTGGTTAAACTCAAGGTTCACCCATTTATTATCACATTAGGCACGATGTGGGTATACAGGGGCATCGCATTTGTGATCAGCAAAGCCGAGAGCATTTTGGTTCCTAATGCCGTGACTGCAATCATCAAAAGCACCTTCGGCATGTCAGGGGCCATCTACCCTGTGCCACTATTAATCGTGTTAGTGTTGACCATCATTGGCGAAGTGTTCTTGTTGAAGTCTGTCATGGGCCGCAACATATACGCAGTCGGAGGCAACGAGCAGGCCGCACGCTACGCAGGCATCCGTGTGGACAAGACCCTTGCCACCGTGTATGCCATATCTGGTCTGGCGGCTGGCCTGGCCGCGTTCCTGGGCAGCGTCTATTATGGATCCTCATCATCCAATGACGCCGCCGGGTATGAGCTGTATGTCATCGCATCGGCCGTCGTCGGCGGGGCCAGCCTTCTGGGTGGTAAAGGCACAGCGGTCGGTGCTGTTTTGGGTGCATTTTTGATCGTGCTGATCAGGCAGTCAATCCGCACACTACACTTAGACCAAAACTACGAGTTCATCATCATCGGCCTTGCGATAGTGATTGCAGTGGTCATCGACCAAGCAAGCCAGGCTTTCCAGAAGCGTCAGTTGGCGATGGCCGTTAACGATAAGCAGATCGCCAAGTCCAAGCGGCAAGCCGCCTTGACTGGCGTAGGTCTGGTGGTGTTAGTCATCATGATGATTGGCAACGAGGTGGCTCACAAGATGAACTCCACCGCTCGACCAGACAGCCTCAAGATCGCCATGATCGCCAAGTCAAGCAGCAACCCGGTGTTCCTGAGTGCCCGCGTCGGTGCTGAAGCTGCCGCGGCCGACCTCAGCAAGAAGACCGGCGTGAAGATCACCATTGACTGGCGCACTCCCAACGTGGAAGACGGCCAGGTTCAGGCGATGCGTCTAGCTCAAGCGGTCAACGAAGGAGCGAACGCTGCCTTGATAAGCTGCTCCGATGCCAGTAAAATAACTGGAGCCATTAACGACGCCGTCGCGCGTGGTGTGGAAGTCATGACCTTCGACAGCGATGCACCTAACTCAAAGCGCTTTGCATTCTACGGCACCAATGACACCGACTGCGGTGCCCAAACGATGCGAGAACTCGCCAAGCAAATGAACGGCAAAGGCACCGTGGCCATCCTGGGAGGAAACCAGACCGCTCCGAACCTGCAAGCCCGCGTAAAAGGCGCCATTGCAGAAGCTAAGAAATACCCAGGCATCACGATAGCAACTGAGAGCTACCACCCTGAAACTCCTCAAGATGCCGCCGCTGAAGTGGTCCGGGTGATGAATGCCTATCCTGCCGTGAACGGCTGGGCAATGATAGGCGGGTGGCCTCTGTTCACAAAGACACTGCTCACCGACCTCGACCCCACGAAGGTGAAGGTGGTATCCGTTGATGCACTGCCGGCAGAACTGCCGTATATCATCAAGGATATCGCACCAGTGCTGCTCGCTCAACCCACCTATCTCTGGGGCTACACCTCGGTCAGCAAGATCGTCGATAAGATGATCCTCAAGAAGGAAGTGCCAGAAATCAACAAGATGGAGCTCGTGAAAGTCGATATCACCAATATCGGCACCTGGGCCCGCCAGTTGAAGAAATGGGGATTCACCGACGTACCTCCGGAAATGCTCAAAATGACACCCAACGGCATCATCGACCTACCGAAAGAATAAGGGGGTTCGGAATGAGTAACAACACAAAAACCCCCATTGTGGAGTTCGTCAAGGTCAATAAGCGGTTCCCTGGCGTTCACGCTCTAAAGGATGTAAGCCTGAGCGTCAAAACGGGGAGCATCCACGGCCTGATGGGCGAAAATGGGGCCGGTAAAAGCACGCTTGGAAAAGCATTAGCTGGTATCCACGCGATCGATGACGGCCAGATACTCATCGAAGGCAAACCGGTCAGCATCGTCGACCCCAACAGTGCGATGGAACACGGCATTGCGATGGTGCATCAGGAGCTGGCCTTCTGCGAAAACCTGAGTGTGGCAGAGAACCTGTGCCTGGGGCAATTGCCGCTCAAAGGCCGCTTTGTGGACTACGACAAGATGCGGGCCAGTGCCCAAACCATGCTGGACAGCATCGGCTTCAAGGTCGACCTGGACCGACAGATGGGCGCCCTCACCGTCGGACAGCAGCAAATGGTGCAGATCGCCTCAGCCGTCAGCCGAGGTGCCAGCGTGCTGGTATTTGATGAGCCTACCAGCTCCCTCTCCGAGCCTGACGCCGAACGGCTGTTTGCGCTGATCAAGCAGCTACAGACCAAAGGGGTCACCAGCATCTACGTATCGCATCGTATGGCGGAGATATTCAAGCTGTGCGATGACATCTCCGTGCTGCGTGACGGCGAGCACGTCGCCACCAAGCCCGCCAGTGAGCTCGATGAGCACAGCCTGGTCAGCCTGATGATTGGCCGCGAGTTGGTCAGTTATGAATCGAAGTCGTCAGTCCAGCCGCTAGGCGAGGAGGCGCTCCGGGTGGAAGGGCTCTGTCTACCGGGCAGGTTCCAGGATGTCAGCTTCAGTCTGAAGCGCGGCGAGATACTGGGGTTCGCTGGCCTGGTTGGCTCTGGTCGCACGGAAATCGCCGAAGTGTTATTCGGGCTGCATCCTGAAGCCACAGGCAAGCTGTGGATCAATGGGAAGCCCCACCCGCTGCCCGTCTCTGTCCAGGAGGCTCGTGAGTTGGGCCTTGGGCTTGCCCCTGAGGACCGCAAGCGTCACGGGCTGATACTGGGGATGAGCTGCCGGTCCAACATCACCCTGCCAATCCTCGCATCTCTGTCCAACAACGGTTGGGTAGATGACGAGAAAGAAAAGAAGGTATCTGGCAGTTACTTCGACAAGATGCGGGTCAAAGCGCCCAACATGGAGGTTCTGGCCGGCAGCCTTTCGGGAGGCAACCAGCAAAAGCTGGTCATCGCCCGCTGGCTGGCAGCGAACTGCGGTCTGCTGATCGTTGATGAGCCCACCCGTGGGGTTGATGTGGGTGCTAAAGCCGAAATCCATGGTCTGCTCGATGAACTGGCGTGCTCAGGCTCAGGACTGATGCTCATCTCCAGCGAGCTGCCGGAGCTGCTGATGCTTTCACACCGTGTGGTCGTGATGCGCGAAGGCAAGATGATGGGTGTGTTGACGCGGGAAGTGGCGACTCAAGACGCCATCCTGCGCTTGATGACCGGCGTATAGGACAACTATCCGAAACAACGGGGCCGAACCGAAGATGATCTTCGGTTCGGCCCCTGTTGTTATTACGGATTGTATCGGACGAAACGACACCGCCCCGGTTAAGAGAAAACCGGCGTGGAGGATCCGTGTAGGAATGGGACCTCACCCGCCCCCGCGCGCGAAGCTGACATACTCGTTGATGGTGCCCTCAGGTGCTCCATCGGCTGTCACACGCCCCTCACGCATCCACACGCAGCGTGTCGCCACCTCACGCACCTGGTGCATGTCGTGTGACACCAGAATGATGGCACAGTTCTGCTCTTGGAACTGCCGAATCTTCTTGATACACTTTTGCTGAAACGACTCGTCACCCACGGCGAGAGCCTCATCGATCAACAACACATCCGGTTGAGTATGCACCGCCACCGAGAAGCCCAGCCGAAGCACCATCCCGCTGCTGTAACTGTGCACAGGAGCATCGATAAACCGGTCCAGCTCCGAAAAGGCGATGATGTCCGCCAGTCGTTCCTGAACCTCAGCTCGGGTGAGTCCCAAAATGATGCCGTTGAAGGTGATGTTCTCCAGCCCAGTCAGGTCTGGATGAAATCCCACGCCCAGTTGCAGCAGAGGGGCCACGCGTCCGGCGCAGACCACCGAGCCGCTGGTGGGTATCAGCACCTTGGCGATGATACCCAGCAAGGTGCTCTTACCGCTGCCATTGCTGCCCAGCAGAGCCACCGTCTCGCCTGGAGAAACCGTCAGGTTGACGTCATCCAGCGCACGGAACCGCTCTACCCGCGTGCGATACCTGAGTATGCTCAGCAAGATGCCTTTCAGCGAGCCGCTCGCCGCATGCTGGAGGTTGAACTCCTTGGTTAGGTGATCGATAATCAGGGGTGTGCTCATAACTTCTCTGCAAACTCCCATTCCCGCGTTTTGAATAACCGATACCCCCACCACAGTGTGGCAAACGAGACCACCACAGCAACACAGATCAGCCATGGCTCTATGGGCACATTGGTGATGTGATGCTGCGTGACCGCACCGGTATCGGCATTGATGGGCGGAAGCAGGCACTTGCGGTAACAGCTCATCAGCACCGCCATCGGATTTAGGTGATAGAGGATATACACCAGGTTGGGAGGTCCAAAAGGAAACAGCTTCGCGGTCAAGACCTGCTCGGAGAAGTAGACCACCGGCGTGAGGTAGAACAGCAGATTCAAAGCGATACTCACCACATACTTGGTGTCTTCGTAGAACACATTCAAGCACGAGATGCCCAAACACAACCCCGTGATCAGCGCCAGATGCACCACCAGCAGCAGAGGCAGCCACAGCATCGAGGGCAGCAAAGGGGCATGGACATAGGTCAGCAGATACAAGAAAAAGACGATCATCGCCAGGGCGAAATGCACCAGGTTGGCGATCACAAATGAGAGTGGCAGGATCTCACGCGGAAAGTAGACCTTCTTCACCAGGTTGATCTGCCCAATCACGGACTGCGACGAGTCCATCAACGCCGTCTGGAAGAACATCCAGGGCAGATACGCAGCCAGCACATACGCTGAGTAGTTGGGTATCGCCATGCCCATCACCCGCTTGAATACGATGGTCAGCACCGCGACCGTCACCAGAGGAACGATCAGCGACCACAGGAACCCCAGCGCAGAGTTCTTGTAGCGTATCTTCAATTCCCGTATCACCAGCGTGGCCAGCAGCTCACGGTATTTGTATAGTTCCGACATCCATTTACGCATATCAGTATAGTGTAACAACCCTTGCTTGCAGTCGCCCGCCCGAGCTTTTGCCACAATGAATTATGAGAGAGTTTTTGGCCCTGCAAGAAACGGACATATTTGATCTTAGCGAAGAAGAGGAATTACAGCCCGCATCGCGTCGGCGATGGTTCGACCCTTCGTTCTTTCCGCGCATCAAAGCCCATCAAGACCCAAAAGCTCTATTGGTTATCGATGAATACCACAAATCATTGCAACTGGAGCACCACCGGCTTCTTGCCGCAGATAACACCCCACAGAAGAAGAGCAAACCACCGCGAACATCCCTGAAAGCACAGCGAATCGCAAAACTGGCGGAAGAGTTGCGTCAAAGTGGAGATGCCGATCTGGCGCTAGCGCAGTTTCAGCAGGCCTGTGAGGCCAGCTCCAAGAACGCCTACTACCGCTATCGTTTGGCCCAACTGCTGGTCGGCAACGGCCAACTAACCAGTGCGATCGAACAGATGATCGCCTGCGTGAAGGCAAAACCGGATGACGGGTATTACCACTTCTATCTGGGCACCTGCCTGGAGCGGGCTGGTTTATTCAATTCCTGCAGCCTTGAGATGCATCAAGCCGTGTTGTTCGAGCCGTTGAACGACTACTTCCATATGCGCCTGGCGGTTTGCCACATGAAGCTCAACAACTATGAAAAAGCCAGCGGCCACCTTCGGCAGGCGCTGCGTATACAGCCGGAATCACAAGCCTACCACTATTTATTGGGTGACACCTACTGCCGTATCGGGCTAACCGAAGAGGCACACGAGCACTACCAGCAGGCTGAGAAACTGTGCGGAGCCGAAGCCGACATGGTGCGCTGGGCGCGTGAGTACATCGACAGCGAGGCAGAGTAGCGGCCAACCCACTCTGGCAACCAATCGAGCCAGATACCTAATCCGCTTTCCTCAATTTCAATATCAAATTTGCCACAGACTGTGCATCGGGGATGTCAAAGAACCCTACCATCCCTATTGAATTTGCTGACAGGAACTCCATGCCCGTATCTGCGTGTACTCGCGCACCGGCAACGCCTAACTCTGACATGAAGACTACACACCCCGTACCTGTGCTATCGTTACTCACATTAACAGTTGGTATGATGACAAATAGAGTGAACTCATCCTCGGTTTACGTGCTTCCACCAACGACAGTACCCTCTGGTTTGTTACCGCGTAAAATGTTCGAAGCCGCGTGGATTTCTTTATCAAAAACCGGCCAAACAGCAAAAAAAATCCAACTGCGATAAACGGCAACCCAAACAAAGGGAATATCCAGGCAATCGGGCCATTTTCATTGGATGCTATCGTCTGCGACACTACACCGACAACCCACATCACCGAAAATCCACTGAAAAATAGACTAAATGGGATCATGAACCAGTCCGCCGGTGTGATTAGCTTTGTGGGGTCGGGTTGCCCCACCCATTGAATGCTCTCGCCGCTCCCTAAGTATGGTTGTATCTTCTCTCGTAACATAGACAGGTCTGCGATATCGTAACTCATATCAACACCTCGTTAAGCTTACCAGTTTACAGGCATATATATGTTAGTCGGCCTTTAACCATTTTCCTGCGTGCGGCTCTCTCAAGCAGCACCGCCTCATTGCCCCTTCCATGCGATGCTGTGGGCAATTTCTGGCGTGGTCTAGCAGATGGCTTACACCTAACCATGGCTCAAGACCGTGCCGTTCTGGCGGCAGGCCGTTGTTTAAGGTGGCTGGCGGATCAGACCGATCGGACGAATCAGACGAATCTAGCAATGCCGCATCGTTGCCCTCCCCTCCTCCCCTCTTCGCGTCTTCGCGTGACACCTTCGAATAAACCGCGTGTCAACGGCAGATAGGCCAATCGGGAGATTGTCGTTCCCAGGGGCCAACTTCCGAAACGTCCTCCCCTCTTCGCGCCTTCGCGTCTTCGCGTGACACATTCCCATCTGCTCAGGGTTCAAACGAACACGATATCAACGTATAATAAATACACACCCCAATCTTCGGATCGGGTGAGGCCATCTGGAGGAACTAATATGCCTGGATATTACCGTTACCCAACTATAAATACCGATAAGATCGCGTTCGTGTGCGAAGACGACCTTTGGATCGTGGCCGCTGGCGGAGGCGTTGCCCGTCGCCTGACCGCCGGAGTGGCGATGGCCACCCATCCCTGCTTTTCGCCCGATGGCAAGTGGATCGCGTTTGCTGGGCGTGAAGAGGGCCCCATTGAGATATACCTCATCCCCTCTGAAGGCGGGCCATCACGCCGCCTGACCTATTTAGCAGCCAGCTCATTGCCGGTGGCCTGGAGTGCCGACGGTCAGTCTGTCATCTTCGCCAGCAACACAGCTCAGCCCACTCCCCGCGTCATGAACCTGTGGAGCGTACCGGTAGAGGGCGGTCAGCCCGCACATCTGCCCTACGGTAAGGCGAGCTCCATCGCCATCGGGCCCAAAGGCGAGGTGCTGCTTGGCCGCAACACGGCTGACCCCGCACGCTGGAAGCGCTACCGCGGCGGTACCGCAGGCCAGCTCTGGATCGACACTAAGGGTGATGGCGATTTCCAAAGGTTGAACCATCTGAACACCAACTACGCCTCCCCTATGTGGATGGGCGACCGCATTGCGTTTATCTCAGACCATGAGGGCATCGGCAACATCTACAGCGCCCAGCCTGATGGCAGCGACCTGCAGAGGGTCACTAACCAGTCGGAGTTTTACGTGCGTCAAGCCAGCACCGATGGCAGCCGCATTGTGTTCCAGTGCGGAGGCGACATCTATCTGCAAGAGCCAGGCAAGCCTGAAAAGAAGGTCGCCATTCGCTTCAACGGCCCACAAACACAGGCATCCACAAAGTATCCCAACGCAGCAGACCATCTGCACCAGCTCAGCATCCATCCCAAGGGCCACAGCCTGGCAGCGGTCACCCGCGGCAAGCTCACCGCCTTTGCCAACTGGGAGGGAGCGGTGAAGGGCATCAGCACCGTAGATGGTCAGCGTGTGCGCATGGCGTGCTGGATGCAAGAGGGCAAACGCCTGGCATACACCCTTGACGATGGCGAAGAGAATCTAGTCATCAAAGACATTAACGGCTGCTCCGAACCTGTGGTGATCGACACCAGTGCCTGGAGCGTCATCACCTCCATCAGTGCCTCCCCCACCGAGCCAAGACTGGCCATCACCGACGTCGCAGGACACCTGGTGCTGGTGGACGTAACCGAGGAAAGCTGCACTCTGCTGGACCACAGCGTGTATGGCCGCATCTCGGGCGTGAGCTTCTCACCGGATGGGGCATGGATTGCCTACGACTACCAAACAGGCCCCGGCACACGCGTGATCAAACTGGCCAATGTGGCTACGGGCGAATGCTCCCCCATCACACGCAGCGAGTTCAATGACTTCAGCCCCTCATGGGACCCCGAGGGCAAGTACCTCGCGTTTGTCTCCTACCGCGATTACAATCCCGTGTATGACAGCATTTTCTTTGATCTGAACTTCACATATGCAGGCCGGTTATATCTGGTCACGCTGAAGTCCGATACTCCCAACCCCTTCGTACCCCAACCGCCGAAAGACGAAGTCGAGAAGGAGAAGAAGGAGGAAGAAAAGAAGGAAGAGGAGAAACCCGCAGACAGTACGGCGGAAGAGCCGAAAAAGGACGAGAAGCCTGCCGAAGACAAGAAGAAGCCCACTCCTGTCGAGATCGAACTAGAGGGCATCCAAAGCCGCGTCCTCGCCTTCCCTGTGCCCGAAGCCCGCTACCACGGCTGCATCGCCACCAAAGGCAAGCTGCTGGGTATAGAGGCCCCTCCACGCGGCGCGCTCAGCACCGAGCCCTCCAAGATGGTGGTGAGTGTTTTCAGCTTCGAGAACATGAAGCACGAGGTGCTGATACGCAACGTCGAACGCCTGTTTGCCAGCGAGAACAACGAGTGGATGGGCATCGTTCAGGACCGCAGGCTGCGCATATTGAAGTCTGGCAACAAGCCGGACGACAACGCACCGCAGAATGCATGCAAACAGAGCGGCTTGATTGATCTGGGCCGTATCGCGCTCAGCGTCTCCCCCAGATCGGAATGGAAGCAGATTTACCGTGAAGCGTGGCGCATGCAGAGGGAGCGGTTCTGGACAAATAACATGTCTGGTGTCGACTGGGTGAAGATCTACCACCGTTACCTTCCGCTGCTGGATCGCATCGCGACCCGTGCGGAGCTCAGCGACCTGATGTGGGAGATGCAAGGCGAACTTGGCACCTCACACGCTTACGAATATGGCGGCGATTATCGCTCCTCACCCTACCAGCGAGTGGGTTGCCTGGGTGCCGACTTCACGTGGTGCGAGGAGCAGAAAGGCTACCGGCTGGAACACATCCTTCTAGGTGATAGCTGGCAAAATGCTCTGCGCTCCCCTCTTGCGACCCCTGGGACTTGCTTGGCGGAAGGTGACATCCTGATGGCAGTAAACGGGCAGCAACTTACAAAGATCATGACACCTCAGTCGGCGCTTCTCAACCTGGCCGAGACCGAAGTGGAACTCAGTTGGAAACGTGCGTCCGACGGCAGCAGCAACAGCGTGACAGTCACTACGGCGTCCAATGACACAGCAATGCGCTACCGTGAATGGGTGGCCGAGAACCGCAGCAAGGTGCATCTCGCCACCGATGCCCAGGTTGGTTATCTGCACATCCCCGACATGATGGGGCGAGGGTTCAGCGAATTCCACCGCGGCTACCTAACCGAGCTCGATAAGCCCAGCTTGATTGTAGACCTGCGCTTCAATGGAGGCGGACATGTCAGCCCGCTGCTGCTGGAGAAGCTGCTGCGCAAGCCCATCGGCTGGGATGTACCCCGGTATGGTCAGCCAGAGACCTACCCGTACCAGAGTTACCGCGGGCCCATCGTGGCTATCACCAATGAAGAAGCGGGATCAGACGGCGATATCTTCAGCCACAGCTTCAAGCTGCTGAAAATCGGCACGTTGATTGGGGAGCGCACTTGGGGCGGGGTGATTGGCATCATGGGCGACCATCCGCTGGTAGACGGCACCACGACCACTCAGCCCGAATATGCCTTCCACTTCAATGACGTCGGCTGGTCGGTAGAGAACTACGGCACCGACCCTGACATCGAAGTGATCTACCGCCCGCAAGATTATGCGGCAGGGGTCGACCCACAGTTGGATAAGGCGATAGAGGTGATTCTGCAGCAGATAGCCGAAAACCCGCCAGCCAAACCGGAGCTTAACCCGAAACCAAACCTCGAGCTGCCTCGGCTAGGGTAGCTGACAAACCAGAAATCGGACGGATCCGACGGATCCGTCCGATTTTTATGAATCCTGTTTACTTCTGGCTCAATAGCTCCAGAATCGCCTGTCCGGCAGGCTCAGTCGCGCGGATCCCACACTGCCGCTCCAGCACCGCGGCGGCACCCTCGGCTGTTATCTGCGTCTGCAGTTGCTGCGCGCTTTCGTCATCGGCGGGGGCGAAACGCATCGCCGCGGCGATGGTGCGGTAAAACGCCACCGGGTGCTTTCCCTCGCGTTCCAGCAGACGCATGGCACCCACTAAACGGTCATTGGGTCGGAGTTTGCGCAACGGGTCACGCCCCACCCGCCCCACAGAGTCGCCCAACTGCTTGTTGCAGAACCGGCCAAGCAGGTCGTCCAGGTAGGCCTGCTGGTCCTCGGGAGTGAAGCCGTGATGGGCCACAAGCACCCGGCCGACCATATCCATCGCCTGGCGCACGATCTCATTGATCTCACGATCCTGAACACACTGCCAGATAAACTCATACCCTTTGGGATACCCAAGATAGGCGCACATGGCGTGCGAGGCGTTGTGGATATACAGCTTGCGCTCCTCGTGGCCTTGAAACGCCATGGACGGCTCAACGCCTACAATCGCTGGCAACTCACCCTTAATGCGGCTGGCTTTGACCGGCAGTCTTTTATAAGCCTCCACACGCACCAGCAGAGCATCTTCTGCACGCTGCTCTTCCGTCATAACCGGCACCATCCGGCTCACCACACACAACACAAAGCCGATCATATCTCGGCAATACTGCTGCGCTTCAAGGCTCAGGTGTTTCATCACTTCGGCTTGCAATACATCGTCGGCATCCATCTGGTTTTCCAGCACTAGAATATTCAGGGGCAGTTGGATGCGGTTTTGAAAGCGCCGTTCAATTCCGGCGGCCAATGCGGGTGCGATGCGGGGCAGGATCATCACTCCTACCGATGTTCCGCACACATCGGCTCCAGCGATGGCCGTGGCAATGGCATCCACATCGTGGGCCATGATGGCACTCACACCGGTCACATTCACACGCTCTGGGTTGTCCCCTACGATGTCAATGGGATACCCACCGCGAAGGTTCAGCGCGTCAACAACCCCCGGGATGGCGTCGACGAAGCATATCTCAAAGCCGCTTTCATACAATAACTGACCGATAAAGCCCCTGCCGATATTCCCTGCTCCAAATTGGACCGCACGCATACACTGCCACCTCCGCGAAAAGTGGGCCGCATCATCTGCGGCCCTGTTGTTTCATCCTATACTATTGTAACGCGAAGTCTACCTCGTAGCAGATGTCGGCCGCATCAACACCCGGAACCTGCCCCGGTTGGTATCGCCCGCGATCTCGATTTCAGCAACACGTCGGCGAAACGCGGAAAAGTCAATTGTCAACCGGCCGCGCCTGACTGGAATGTTGTTCACAAGATACGGCTCCAGCTCCCAGGTGTTGCCTTTCTGCAGAATGATCGTTCCCCATATGATCCAGTTATCACCGGTGTTCCGATTCTTGATTTTCAGAGATACTCGGTCGCCTAGTCTCGAATCCAGGGTGAACTGATCGATCGGGCTGTAGTAGTTCACATCAGGTGCTTCGAAACTGCCCTGGCAATCACCTGACCAGATACTCGTGGGTGTGATAACAGTTCCGTTATTAACAGGCTTATCTGGCGGGTTGCTCAACTCACTGCTGCCGTCGCGGTTGTCCTGCCACTTACCGTCCAGCCAATACCCGCCCTCACCTGGTCCCACGGGCATTTTCACGCGGTAGAAGTCGTTGCCCACCCTACCCGAAAAGCCTACGAAACTCGCGGTGAGACCAATTACCACCATCGTGCCTCGGCCATCAACCACCGAGCTGATATCTCCGCTGGTGATGGTGATGACAGGCTTCTCCTGGGTCCCGGTCCAGCGGCCCTTGAAGTTCCTTGTGATGTCGCCCTTCACTGTGATGTTGCACAGTCCGCCCGCCATCAGCCGACCAGATATGCTTCTCAAACGATAGGTGTTGTTTCCGATGATGAGGTATCCCTCAGAATTCATGTGGAAGTTGCGGTCGCGCAATGGGCGCCTGTCATCATCTGCATCACTGACATCAGACGATGACTTCTTCGATTTGTTCTTTCTGGTGATTTCCGTTAAGGGCTTCACTGAAGTGGACACACCTGGCGGTGTGGCCTCAACGTCGCGTGCCTTCACCGAGGAGTTTGCGTCATCGTCTTTCGATGCAAACGGGTTGTCCTCGGCCGAAACTCCACTAATACACGATAGGGCAAGGGCGGTCATAACCGCCCCTGCCAATATGATATGCGCTATTTTCATGGGTTAGTCACCTCGATAGCTGACAGTCACAGGACGCTGATCAATACGCCCACGAATCTCCAGGAAATCTACACGTCGGGCTCTGTCATAACGGACCGACACAGCCCCTGAGGTCCGGCCGTTCATCGTACTGACACGCTTCAGATCGCCAGAGATACGGCCAGATGAACTGCTGCTGACATCTACATCGAACTGCACTACCCGGCTGGTGGACCGGCCGTATACACGGATAGTCAAGCGGTCATTGTCCTCATCGAGCACAACTCGTTCGATCCGCTCATCTGAGCCGTCAATGTTCATCGTACCGCTGCCGCGGTAGACATCGTTGGTGTAATCATCAGGTCGATCTAAACGGTAGTTTGGACGATCTGGGCGTTGGTCGATACCATCACGGTCATAACGTCCTGTGCCTCTGGCGGGCATATTGATCTCCACCACACCGTCACGGTTCTCGGCGTCTACTGTGATACTGCGCAGTTTGTTGCCTATGATCACATAGCTCGCTGAGCCCGTCACTCTGCCCAGCCTCTTGCTGCTGACGATGCGGATTTCGCCTCGGTTGCGATCGCTGACATCCCAGGTACCCTTGAATGAATCGGCGAATCCACCCTTGGTATCCAGAGTTACGTCGCCGTTTTTACGAAGCTTAAGGGTCACAGATTCCAGCCGCAGCCGACGATCATCAATCGTCATCGTGCCCGGTTCAGTGAGCTTAAACTCACGGTCTGCAGGCCTGCCCCAGCCCGGATCATTCGGCCGGTCTGGCCGACGATTGGATTCAGGGATCACTACAGACACTCTCCAGGCCTCACGACGGCTGTTGCCCGTCAATGTGATTCGCCTGAGCTGGTCATCGGTGAACAAGGCGGCGCCGGTTCCGTCTACGCTGCGGCCGAAAGCGTCATCAATGGTGATTGTGGCCGTCCGGCTGTCTTTGGCTCGCCATCGGCCTGCCAGCTCTTCACGGCCTCGGTCTGTGCGAACCATCAATGCAAAGTCGCCACCTCTGCGCAGTTCCACATCAGCATAAATAACGGTCTCGCTGCGTTCGCTGCCTGGCTTCATAAATGTTCCTTCAGCCCGGCCATCGTAGCTGCTGTTTGTGGGCACAGCCCATACAACGGCTGTCATTGCTAATGCCGATATACCCATCAGCGTGAGGTATCGTGTTACGGCTTTCATCTTTGCACGTCCTTTCGAGAGTCTGTTCTACATATTAAGACGGTCACGCCTGCCTACTAGTTGCAGAATGAGTTGCCCCCGGGGCGGCTAAGCTCCGGGGGCAGAGTGATGTCGGTTCACGTACTATTTAACGTCGACCTGGACGCTCACCGCGTGGTCTCTCTTCATCGGTCTTCTTATCTTTGTCTAGCGGAACGTCGCCCTTTTTGCCATCGTCTGGACGGCTAGGACGGGCTTCCGGAGGACGCTGGGTATCTGGACGCTGAGGTTTGACATCCGATGAATTCCGACCTTCTTGACGGCCTGGCTTTAGCTCGCGAGGCTCTTTACGGTCAAGAGTGTTGCGCTCTGCAGACGGCCTGCTGTCGGATGATCGTTCGGGTCGCACCTCTGGAGGACGATTGCCCTCTGGGCGACCGGGGCGCACTTCTGGAGGACGGTTACCCTCAGGGCGGCCGGGGCGTACCTCTGGAGGTCGATTGCCCTCTGGGCGACCAGGGCGTACCTCTGGAGGACGGTTGCCTTACCTCTGGAGGACGGTTACCCTCGGGACGGCCAGGGCGTACCTCTGGAGGACGGTTGCCTTCAGGACGGCCAGGACGTACCTCTGGAGGACGGTTACCCTCGGGACGGCCAGGGCGCACTTCTGGAGGTCGGTTGCCCTCGGGACGGCCAGGGCGCACTTCTGGAGGTCGGTTGCCTTCAGGACGGCCGGGGCGGTTGTCTGACGGCCGGTAACCATCGGGACGGCCAGGGCGGTTGTCTGACGGCCGGTAACCATCGGGACGGCCAGGGCGATTGTCTGACGGTCGGTAACCGTCTGGACGATATTGTGGGTGCTCATGGCGATAATCACGCTGACCGGATCGAAAGTCAGGACGTCGGCGCAGCTCCAAAGGATAGTCGCGGAACACTGGAATGTTTCGTCGGTATCTATCGATTCGATATCGCTCATACCGCCAGTAGTCCGGGTGGCTCCTGCCGATGCGGCCGAGGATGATGTCGATATCAATATCCCAGCGAATGCGGTCATTTTTGTCGCGGAAGTCTATGTTCACGCGCCACAGATCATCGGGGTTATCACCCCGCAAACTGATCTTCCGCAGTCGGTCGCCGGTAAACACTGCGGTACCTGTTCCACGGTCGCCGTAGTAGACACCCTCTGTGATGACTATCTGCGCTGTGGTTCTGGTACGTTCATCCCACCAGCCGGTCAATACATCAGGCCCTCTGTCGGAGTAGACAGTCAGCGTGAACGTGCCATCGTAGTCGAACTCCACGTCGGCAGATGATATCTCCTCCGTGCGTTCGTAGGACGATACAGTCAATGAGCCATCCACATATTCATCAGCGGAATACTTGGAAGGAACAGCCCAAACGGCAGCCGTTGCCGTCATGATTAACAGGGCTGTGCAGTAAGAGACCAACTTAGCGGTATTCATCATCTTGTGTCCTTTCTATGAAAGACTTAGCACCTAATATGACGAAGAATCCCGTATTTTTGTTACACGGCAGTCAATAGTATAGGTAAGGCTGATGGCTTCTGGATTACCAGCTCAGTAAATTACCTGCAAATGAATAACAGGTATATGGCCTCCGATTCCGCGACATAAATGTCTCGGCTATTGACCTGCCAAGCCTGCTGAAGCAGTCTGGGTGCAGCCACCATATCATCCGCACTTACAAGGCAAGGCCCTGCCAGCCTGCTTCAGCAGGCTTGGCAGGTCAATAGCCATGTGCTTTAACGCAGTCTATTACCCACAAATAGGGTCCACACGATGGTGATCTTCCGAGCACCCACGAAGTGGGTAAGATTCCTTACAGCCAGGGGTGAGCGAAGCGATACCCCTGGTTGACATTGCTGATTCCCTACCCCGAAGTGGGTCGAACCGTATTTCGGAAGATCAATGATCATGAGACCAGGAGACCAGATTCGACCCACGTTCGTGGGTAGATATATCGGTCCGCCTTCCACGGGTTACGCTTCGCTCACCCGTGGCTATAAGGAATCTAACCCATTCCATGGGTGGCCGGACCATGTGTAGCACATTACTTCTCTGGTTATACCGATACTCAAAAACCAACATGGAGATGTGGGTAATAGTCTGTGCTTTACCGCGTAGCATGGCGGAATGTATTGATTTACACCGCACAAACCCCATGCAGTATTTATGGTTAATGGACTGGAAGTCCGGACAACAGCTACCACTCTACTGGGATGCGCGCCTTCCGTTTCGAGCTCTCGATCACCGCAAACACCATCGCCAGGCTCTTGATGTTGTCATGACATTCGCCTATAGGGGTTTGGCCGGTTTCCAGGTAAGTCAGCATCTCGTTCAAACCGCCGGCAAACCCGTCATACACCATGGGGCTGGGCGTCGTCTGCAGCGGCTCTAGCTCTACGTTGAATCCACCTGTCTGCTTCACTACCTGGCCATTGGGTGCCTGATCTTTCTCCATGATCATGGTTCCCCTGTCGCCTATGAACCGCCAGTCGCCATTCCAGCTTGTGCTGCATCCCTCGGCGCACCAGCTTCCGCGATAGGTAAACACCACACCGTTGCTCATTTCAAATATGCAGCTAGCGGCCACATCACCTTTGTACCATGAACCCGCGGGGTTATATTCGTACGCGTAAACCGCCACTGGGTCGCAGCTCGTGATGCTGCGCATGAGGTCAAAATGATGGATCGACATATCCAATATCAACGGACTGTCCATCTCATCGCGGAACCCGCCGAAGTGAGCTCCAATGTAGAAGTCGCAGTTAGCGGCAGTCAGCCTGCCCAGACTGCCATCAGTGATCGTCAGGCGTGCGGAGTCATGGATGGGCACAAACCGGCGGCTCTGGCTGACCATATACAGCTTCCCGCTCTTCTCGCTGGCTTGCACCATCTGGCGTGCCTGATCAAGGCTCGCCGCCATCGGCTTCTCACCAACCACATGGCAACCCAGCTCCAATGCGGTGGTGGTGACATGGCAGTGGGCATCGGGAATGGTCAGGTCAAGCACAAAATCCGGCTGATGCTTCTTAATCATCGCCACCATGTCGTCGCTGCCTTCGGCGTGCAGTCCGTATTTGTTGATCTGCCCTTCCGCGGCCTCTTTGCGGATGTCAACAACCGCCTTGACCTCCACATCGCGTTTCGCGATGACCTCGAACCACGGGTTGCTGATGCCGCCAGCACCCACAACGATCATTTTGTAGCTCATATTGTCCACTCCGATTTATTCAAGATGATGTGAAGATAGATGAAACTGTGTCTTGTCGTAAGAAGTGTAACAAGCCCGGCCTCGCATTTCAACCCTTCTGAACAGTAAAATACAGATACTTTGAAGACAACGAATGTGATTGCTACAGATATCTGTGTGATAGGCGCCGGTGCAGCTGGTCTGACCGCAGCCATCCGTGCGTCTCAGTGTGGCGGCCAGGTGCTGCTGGTCGACCGTATGCCCAAGGCGGGCAAGAAGATTCTGGCCACGGGCGGCGGCCGGTGCAATATCAGCAACACTACACTCAACGCCGGTAACTACAACACCCGGAGCCGCGAACTGGTGGGTGCTTGCCTGGAGCGGCTTGGCTCTGACGATGTAACGGCCTTCTTCCGATCGCTAGGGGTCTTCCTGCGTGAGGAGGAAGGCCGTCTTTACCCTGTGACTAACCAAGCGTCGACCGTGCTAACCGCTTTAGAAATGAAATGTGAGTCTGAGTACATAGACAGGGCATTTGGCACGACCATCACAAAAGTCACAAAGACATCGGATGGGTTCATGCTATCATCCCTCCTGGACGAAATCCACTGTCACCAGTTGGTCATCGCCACCGGCGGGCGGACATATCCAGCACTCGGCTCCGATGGCAGTGGTTATGCGCTGGCGGAGTCGCTTGGACACAGCTTGATCGCCCCCATCCCCACCTGTGTCCCATTGATGTGCCGTCACCCGCTGCTTCACCCGTGCCAGGGGCTCAAGCTGCAGGCCGAAGTCACCGTAATGCAGGGCGACACCGCGGTTCAGACCACTTCTGGTGATTTGCTGTTCACCAAATACGGCTTGAGCGGCACCGCCATCCTGGACATCTCCGATGGTATATGCGAAGAGCTGCACCGCAACCATCAAGCTGGCGTATGGATTGAGGTAGATTTCGCGCCGTTTATCTCCATCGATGAGTTGGAGCATGAGTTAGGCTCCCGCACGAAATGGCCAGATAACCCCGAGCTTGAGGTCAATGGCATCATCCCCCTTCGACTGGCAGCGGCATTCGCTGCACAACCCAACCGTCAAGGTTGGGTGGAATCCATCAAACACAGCAGGTTCTGTATAACAGACACCCGCGGCTGGAATGAGGCGGAGTTCACGAATGGCGGAGTTCGATGCAGCGAGGTCACCAGGGATCTGGCTTCACGCTGCTGTGACGACCTGTATCTGGCTGGTGAAGTGTTGGATGTTCACGGTGAACGTGGCGGATACAACCTGGCCTGGGCCTGGATCAGCGGACTGATAGCGGGAGAATCGTGCGCAAAATCTGGTAAGAATACTGGTATAATGTAGACAGATATTCACTCTTTCTGGGTAAAATAGTATCGTTGGAATATCCTTATCATTGTGGAGAGTTCACCATGGCATTCGACCCTGAAAAGCATCTGATCAAGCTTCAAGGCAACCGTTCGTATCTGCCTGTCAGCGCAAGACTGGTCTGGTTCCGTGAACAGCACCCCAATTGGCGCATCGAAACCCAGCTTCAACAGCTGGACGTCGAGTCAGGCTTGGCCATCTTCCGAGCCAGTATCATCGACGACGCCGACCGCATCATAGCCACCGGCACCAAGATGGAGACACGCATAGGTTTCCCTGACTATGTGGAAAAAGCCGAAACAGGAGCCATCGGCCGTGCCCTGGCCGTAGCCGGTTTCGGGACACAGTTTGCACCCGAACTAGGCGAGGAAGCGGTAAGGACTAGCGAGGGTTCTGCAGTCTGCGAAGAGTGCGGTGCACCCATGACCGAGGCGCAAATCAAGCTCAGTCAAGGTAAACTCAACCGCACCATCTGCGGCAACTGCCAAAAGCGCCTGCCTGCAGCCAAATAGGGCTATCACCAGAAACAGCACATGAAACAAGGTCTCATCGATATATCTACGGGCCATCTCATCGGTGAGACCACTCGATCTACCCCCATTTTCTGCCGTCAAGACACACCAACAAGCGAGGAATCACAATGAATCTCGGACGCATGCGCCGTCACTTAACGGTCTTATTTTCAGCGACTTTACCTTTCATATTAGCTGCGGCTGTGATGGCCCAGTTCGATCTCACTCCGGTGCCACCATTGAACCCGAGTGGGTCGGAGCAGAGCTCAGTCGGGAAGGATGCCCTCGCCACGCCGTCGATGCCTGTGAGGTCATGGATCAAGACCCCTACTGGCCTTGAGCTCCAACTGGACGGAGGAGTATTGGGACTGCAGGTATACTCACCTAAAATCGTGCGTGTGCAATTCGCAGCCGGCAATCAACTGCCTGTGAATACTAGCTTGGCGGTGCTGCCGAACATCAGCGACCCAAAGTCCAAATGGACTGTGGCTGAAAACAAGTACAGTATCACGCTATCGACGAGTGACATCCGGGTGATCGTCAATCGACTGACAGCGGCCGTTCGATTCGCTGATAAAAAAGGCTGGACGATACTTCAAGAGAGCCCTAAAGGCGGTAAACTGTGCCGACCAGGTGAGCAAGCCACGTTACTGCAGAAGTTCCTGACCCCGGAAAGCGAGAAGCTATACGGGCTTGGCGAACACTTCAGTGCGCCGTTCATGAACTGGAAGCAGACCACCTTCCGGCTGCAGCAGCGCAACACGGTAGATGTCAGCCCTGTGCTCACCAGTAACAAGGGTTACTCAATTTTATGGGACAATTACTCAACCACAGACTTCATCGGTAACGGTGTGATGCAGCAAATCCCAGATACGCAGTTCGTGACACCCGATGGGAAAACGCAAGGGATCAGTGCGGAGTATTTCCTGGGTGATCAAGTGTCGGGATCTCCCATAGCTTCGGAAACAGTCAAGAACATCAACTACGGGTATACTTCGCAGAAGCCGTTGCATCCGCAGCTAAAGGGCCGATCCTTTGGAGCTGTCTGGAACGCCAAAATCCGCACACAAAATGAGGGATGGTATACCTTCTACATCAATGCCGATCAGCGCGTGCGTATGTGGCTTGATGGCTACGACATGGATCACATGATCATCGAGGACTGGATCAACTATGGCCCAACCCTTGATAGCGCGCGTGTCTACCTGAAGGGTAACCGTCTATACGACTTTAGGATTGAATTCACGGGAGACAACGCGCCGATGGTCCAGCTCTACTGGACCCCACCTGCTAAGCATCCAGGCGAGGTAGCTTGGTATTCGCGTTCCGGCGACTGCATCGACTACTATTTCATCTATGGCCCAAACATTGACCAGCAGATTTCTGGATATCGTCAGATCACCGGAGCCGCTCCCTTACTGCCAAAAGCCTGTTACGGCTTGTGGCATAGCCAGGCGAGTGGGGAACGCATCCCCCTGCAGCAGAACGAGTTGCTGGATGTGTTGAACGGCTACCGCAAGCGGGGTTATCCGCTGGACGTGATAGTGCAGGACTTCCACTGGTGGAGTGCACAGGGGGGTCACATTTTCAACCCGGTGACGCATCCTGACCCGAAGGCGATGTTTGACGAAATCCATCGTCAAAATGCCAAACTGTTGATATCTATATGGCCTAACTTCCCAGACGCCAGTGCCAACAAGAAGGAGCTAATGGCCAAAGGGCTGATGCTTCCTGGCACCGACTGGTATGACTCATGGAAGCCTGAAGCCCGAAAAACATACTGGGAGCAAGTGCGGCGCGCGCTGTATAACCCGGCGGGTTTGAAGGCCGATGGGTTCTGGCTGGATTCATCGGAAGGCTTGATTTCAGGACATCCGAAAAAGCTGGATATATCTTACAGCATTGGATTGTCGCAGTCGATCTACGAAGGTATGCGGCAGGCCGATCCAAACAAACGAGCATTTATCTTGTCACGCGCGCCCATGAGCGGTCAGCAGCGTTACGCTACGGTAGCCTGGTCGGGTGACATTGGCGTTGACTTCTGGACCTTAAGCCACCAGATACCCGCTGGACTGCAACTGATGATGGCAGGATATCCATACTGGACGACTGATATAGGCGGGTTCATGGGCGGGTTCGCACCAAAATACACACGCCGAGACCCCAAAGATCCGAGTTACCGCGAGCTGTTCGTTCGATGGTATCAATATGGCGCTTTTTGCCCTACATTCCGTGTGCATAGCGCCGTTAGCAACACAGCTCCTTGGGATTTCGGCCCGGAAGCTGAGAAGATCATAGCGAATTATGATCGGCTTCGGTACAGGCTCATGCCCTACATCTATTCGCAAGCGTGGCGAGTCACCAGTGAAGGCTACACCATGATGCGCGGCCTGGCGATGGACTTCCCCAAAGATACTCAAGCACTAGAGATTCCTGATCAGTTCATGTTTGGCCCTGCGTTTATGGTGAACCCGGTGACCTCAGGTACCGCTCAAGGTGAGGTAGTCATACCAGCTAAGCAATTTACTATGCCCGATGGTCAAGCAGGATTGAAAGCAAGCTGGTTCAGTGACCAAAACCTCACTGAGAAGGTCGGTGAAACGACTGATCCATTGATCAACTTCCAGTGGTCTGAAGCACCCCGCAAGGATATGCCTGCAGATCACTTCAGTGTGCGATGGGATGGACATCTCACCGCACCCAAGACCGGCACCTACGACATCATCACCAACTCCGATGACGGAGTTCGTTTGTGGCTGGGTGACAAGTTGGTCATTGATGACTGGACGAGTGCCCCCTCCCGCCGCAATGCAGCGAAGTTCACCATGGAGGCTGGGAAGCGATACACCCTGCGTCTGGAGTTTATGGAGAACATCGGTGGGGCCCATGTTTCACTGCATTGGGTGCTTCCTAAGGACGAGGTGCAAAGCATACCCACTCGGTCAGTCTATCTGCCGAAGACACCAGGGGGTTGGTACGACTTTTGGACAGGTGCCAGGCTGCCTGCAGGCAAACAGATTGATGCCAAAGCCCCTCTGGACATTATGCCGCTATACGTCAAAGCGGGATCAATCGTGCCTATGGGGCCGTTCCTGCAGTATGCTTCTGAAAAGCCTGCAGACCCGATTGAGTTGCGTGTCTATGCAGGAGCAGACGGCCAGACGATCATTTACGAGGACGATGGGGAAAGCTACGGTTACGAGAAGGGGCAGTATGCTGTCATTCCGATCCGCTGGGATGACAAACAAAGAAAACTGACCATTGGAGCACGTACGGGTAGCTACCCTTCAATGCTGCAGACGCGCAGTTTCCGGATAGTGCTGGTCTCTTCGAACCATGGCGCTGGGCTGCAGCCCGAGGCTAAGACAGACCGTGAGATCACCTACAATGGCAAAGCCCGGTCCATTAGCTTCGTAAAGACACAATAGCGATACCATCTAGATAGAACCCCCTGCATTGCGGGCGACCACCTGATCGCCCGCAATGCCGCTAATAGACCTACTGCCCCATCTCGCCCCCCCATCATCAAAACTGGCGTAACTACTCAGACATAAGAGATGATCGTGCATCAGACCACGATCAACAAGGCTGCTGTAGCTTCCGGCACCCACGAAGTGGGTAAGATTCTTATAGCCACGGGTAAGCGCCAGCGCAACCCGTGGAAAGCAACCGTAAACCGTCTACCCCGAAGTGGGTCATCTTCGGTGACTTGACAAATCGGCTACCGCGCATAGGTGCGACCCACTTCGGGGTAGGTATGGCACGCGTATTACCAGGGGTATCGCTTCGCTCACCCCTGGCTATAAGAACTGTTACCCACTTCGTGGGTGCCCATAGGGATGCATGAGGGCGTTGCGCCAATGATGAACAGACACTTGGAACTACAATCAGATGGCTGGTAGTAACAAACTGGCATTTATACCAGCACATATCTCAACTAATCATAATATCCATATGGTACACATTATGTACAATATCCTACAATATTGCAGCTTGAGAGGTATCACTATGGCATTTGAAGACACCATGCTCAGACGCACGATCATGCACGAAATGACGAAACACCAACTCGCCACCGACCGTGTGGATATCCATGTCTCTCGTGGTATCGTCTACCTGTCAGGCGTAGTGGTACAGGCAAAATCGGCAAACGCTGTCGATGCCAAAGGCGAAGTAGAGCGCATAATGAGGATATTCAGACAGAAACCAGGCGTCAAGGACATCGTGAACGAGATTCGGTTCCTTCAGTGAATGCGCTGGGGGCTTAGAAGCCTATGACCTAAGCCCCAGCAACATCACATAAACCGGAACCAGCCGAACCGCTTGGGCTGGTGGAATGCGGCCTCTTTGCCGGGAACCGCGCTCCAAGCTTGGTATTGGTCGCCGTTTTGCGTAGCCCGCTTAATGCGGTACACGTTGCCTCGCCAAGCGTCACCCGCCACAGGCATATGCGCCATATCCTCAAACAAGTGCAGCGGTATCTTCACATCACAGCTCCAACCCGGCACCATCTCTCCGCCGATCAACACGTCATGCCACTCCACACGGTAGATCATGCCCTTGGCATCCCATTCGCGGTAAGCCCGGTATGCTCCACGTTCAGGCCACACGATCAGCAGGTCAACTTTATACCCCAGCGGATTCCACTCGAACTCCAGGTAGTCTCGCTGGTCGTTGCCGGCATCCACGAATAGCTCCACCACATCCTCGTCCCAGAGGTCTAACTCGTCTTCCTTCATCTGGCAGACCGTGCGGTCATCCTCACAGTCGTATCGGATATACAGCCACTCGGCGTCATACGCCATCCGAACCTCGGTTCGGTGCGACACAGTGCCCTCACCGTCCCAGTTGCCAAGGGTGAAGGGCTGGTATTTCGCCCATTCCGGCCAGTCAATGACATTTTCTGCGGGGTATACATACTCGGTAGGAATAGGAAGGCTGCTCATATTTCATCTCCTGCAGGGCTGACATGATATGTTTTTTCGTGAGTATAGGTGACAAGTCCTGGTGCGCCGCCACGGGGCCTGCGAACATACTTGCGCAGGGTGCAGTCGATGGCCACCAGCGAGCTGTGCTTGGCGGTGCTGTTTTTCGCCGCCTGTTCGGCTGCGAACAGAATGGTGCCTTTGGGCACCTTCAGAGGCTGGTTGTTGGTGCGGATGATCACATGACCGCCATGGCCGCCACGGACGTGCAGCCACATATCGTTGGTGCCAGCCAGACGCTGCACTAGGTAGTCATTCGCCTCCGCATTCTGACCGATCAACACCTCGTAACCCTCTAGCGAGGTCATGCGCGATATACGCTTGCCATCGAATGCCGCCTCTTTCGCGGCTGCTACCTTGCCGGGTAGAGCCTGCAGCCAGCTCTTCGTGAGGGCGATCTGTCGAAGGCTCTCCAGCTCTTCTCTCTCGTCAACCGCCTCAACCTTTTGCATCAACACCTGCAGATCATCCATCTCCTGCTGCATCCCCTCGCTGACCTGCTGCATACGGGCCAGCGCACGAATTGCCTGGCGGCTCTTATGGAAATATCGCTGGGCATTCTCTTGAGGGCTGAGTTTGGCGTCCAGAATGATCTTGCGATCGCCCTGCTCAGGATGATAGAGGTCGGGTAGCACCACCTCAGTGGCTTCCGCTGGTACCAGATGCAGTGAGGCAAGCAGCAAATCACCCGCTTCGCGGTAGCTGTCGGCCTTCTTCGCCTCCATGGCAGCGTGATGCAGTTGCGCCATCATGCGTTCGCGCGTCTCGAAGCTACGCTTAAGCATCCCCAACAGAGTTTTACGCGACTGCTCGAGGCGTTCACGGCCGATCATCGAGCTGAAGCTAGCTTCAGCGGCTCCCTGGAAATCTTCGCGAGGATGCTGCTCAAGCTCACGCAGACTGGCCAACGGGAACGGGTAAGCGCCCATCGAGGCTCCGCCCTCTGTGCGTATCAGCACAGGCTCCCATTCGCCCTTCACTGCCGCACCGAATATCTCCGTGCACGCCGTCCACAGGCTGTCAGGGGTGGCTGGACCGTCGAAATTCGCCCGAGCCGCAAGCTCCTCACGCAGAATCGGGCTGATGCCCTGCAGGTTCGCGCAGAGCCGTTCGGTCAGGTCTTCACCCTCACCGTTGCTCAGTAGCAGATCAAAGCCCGCCCTGTCCATCGTGCGAGGGTCCACTCCAGCCGATAAAGGCGGAGGGGTATAGGGGTGACCCGGCATCATCTCCCGCACTCGGTTCATCTTGCTGTTTACCAGCTTGGCGGCGTGCAGCACCTTCTGCTGGCTGTCCACCAACAAAATGTTACTGTGCTTGCCCATCATCTCTGTGGTCAGCAGCAGCCGTTCGCCCAAGTGGCCATCCACCTCGATGTCCAGGATGCGGTCGAAACCTCGCTGGCCGATCTCCCGCACGAACCCGCCCTCCAGATATTTCCGCAAGGTCATGCAGAACACAGGTGGTTGTTTTGGGTTCGGTGGCTTCCGTGTGATGAGGTACGCGCGCGGATGCGTCGCCGAACAATCCAGCATCAGCCGACAATCACCCAACTGAGGGTTGTAGATCGTCAGCACTATCTGGCTTTCATTGGGCTGCGCGATATGCTGGATACGCCCGCCGCGTAGATGCTGAAGCCCCTGCGACACGCAGCAGAGGCACAGGGAGTCAAATGTAGGTTTTCGCATGTATACAGAGTATCAGATGGGGCCCCTTGGTGGGTAATGCACCGATTCTTCTACCCTCGAAACAGCGAAGCCCGGTCGCCGCCCACAAGCACACTGCGGCTCACTCCACCGCCATACGGAGCCACGGAGCAAGCCAGTGCGAGCGCCATCACCAGGTCGTCATGCTCGGATCCTTCCGCCTGCATCCGGGTGTGCCCCAGGGATGCTGCCTGCAGGTGAAAGGCACGCAGCTCATCCAGTAGGTTAGGCAATGGCATTAGTTGCAACTGATCACGCTCCATGGCCAAAATCAGGCCGTCCACCAACTGCAGCTTGCGCCGTTCGGTGAAAGTCTCCGGCACCACCCGTATGCGCAGCCGCCGCTCTCTCAGCGCCCCCTCCAGCAGCTCCACAACCGCCACGCCCACACCGGTGGCATCACAGGCGATGCACTGTACGCCGCTTTGGAATGCCATCTCAGCCAGACGGTCTGCCTGAGCACGATAGTGCAGCCTCGGTAAGCGGAGAGCTTCCACCATCCTCGCTTTGCCCGACGCTGTCTCCAAACAGACCCAGGCGGTATAGTCACGGCTGAGCGCGAAATCCACACCAGCGACCCTTTGCATCCCGTGCCGTAGATCCAACTCAATCGGGACCAGAGCACCCGATATCATCTGTTCGGTGAACACAGCTCCTGCAGCATCGGCAAATTGCGCCTCATACTCCACGAGGTACTGCCGTTCAGGCAGAAACAGCCGTTGCATCGTTAGGAATGAGCCATCGATGGCGGGGTTACTTGAGGTTGGGAATGAAAAACTGCTGATGTTGTGCTCACCACGCTGACCAGCCAAATACCACTGGTAGAAGTGGTTACGGCCGTTGGGAGTGCTCAACAGCACGAGCTGCCCCTGACGGTCTGCCAGTATCGGCATCAATGCGCCCGTGATCAGTGCCTCAGAGACATACGCAGCCTCGTCCACCACCACCCTGTCCGCGCTGCGTCCGCGCAAATTACGGCCGTCCCGATGGGCGCTTCTACTGACAAACCAGCCGCTCTGAGTGGAAATCCGTGGGATTGGTGACTGCCTGATCTTGATGCCGTGGTCAGCGGCGAGGGGTGCGAGCAGTTCCCAGGTTCGCTCGAACATGAGGTTGGCTTGATCCTGGGTTGGTGCCACCACAATATGGCGGCTTTGGGGCATTAGAAGCAAGAGGGCGGCTGTCTCCACAGCCAATGCTTCCGTCTTACCCCATCGCCTGCCGCATGCAGCCAGCTTGATGGGGCTGGTGTTTAGGAGCCATTCACGCTGCGCCAGGTGCGGATGCCATTGCCATTCGGCAGCAGCCAGCTTCAGCACCTTTTGCGGTTCGTATTGCCACATTTCGCATCACCTCCACACAAAAGGCGGAGGTAAATGCTTATTTTCCGGTTAAGAGGTTATGGTGAGTAACTGGTCGTAGGGGCGTCCCTTGTGGGCGCCCTAATCGTTGTTCATTCGATAGATATTGTTTAGGGCGCCCACAAGGGACGCCCCTACGACAGTACCAGTTACAGGCTGGGCGGCCGTGCTAGCATGTACAGGTACTTATATACAAATGCGGTGACCGCTCATCTTACGTCTATCGGTCCGGAGATATCGATGTGTTCGCCGATACTATCGACCTTCTTGCCCTCGACAGTGATCTGCATCTTGGATATCTCAGGAAACTGGGCGATGGTCTTCTTCAGGCTGTTCAGCAACGCGGCCTCCTCGGAGCTGCCGCCTTGGAAGTTACGCACGATCTCTTTACTGAAGTCCAAGGTCACCAGACTGCCTTTTTCGGATGATCCCAACAGACGGGTGCCTGCGGGAAATGGGCTGTTACGCGTGACCAGAAGGTGCTCTACCGCCACCTGCAGAGCATCCTTACCTTCAGGCACTTTCACTTCGCTGCTGACAAAGGTCTCTTCACCCTTCTCCACAACCGGCGTCACCACAGAGACAGTGGGAGCCGTTGGTGGGGTAACTACAGGCTTGGCGGGGGGCCTGGCAACCCAGAAATAGCTGCCGAGGAACGCGACGGCTGCGACCGCGATGATGACAATGACGTTTGTGACAGTTTTCATCCCTACTCCTCCAGATTTTCCGGATCTTGAACATCGCCGCGCGATGCAGGCTTCACAGGATCTGGCACCCGCGGTTTCGGTTTTGTTTTGGGGACAACTTTTGGTGCAGGCTTTACTACCGGTTTGATTTCCGGCTTAACCTCGGGCTTCACTTCGGGCTTGATATCCGGTTTGACATCTGGTTTGGGTTCGACCACAGGGGCCACATTGGCGATCGGATCCACCGCAACTGGGTCTTGTATCGTAAGCTCTTTCGCAGGGACTATTGAACCGACCTCTGTACCTGCCATATACCCCTCCACAGCCGCGGCAATCGCATTAGCCACACGGCTTTGCCAGCCAGGATCAACCAGCTTAGTTCGATCCGCGGCGTTGTTGATAAAGGCCGTCTCCACGAGTATCGAAGGTATCTGGCTGCGCCGCAACACGGCAAATCCCGTGGCGTAAACCTGCGTGTCGGAACGAACCCCGCGGCTGGGCAGACCACTAGCCGACACCACACCACGTTGGGCCGCCTGGGCAAGCGCCCGGCCGTCACCATCTTGTGCATGGAAATAGCTGGTAGAGCCAGAGGCACTATTCACCTTTTGGTTACTGTCACAGTGGATGCTGATGAACATGTGGGCTGCTTGCTCCATCGCAATGGAAGGGCGCCGGTCAAGCTCCACAAACTGATCGCCTTCGCGAGTCATGATCACATCAGCCCCGCGTGCTTTGAGTGCGTCAGCCAGCTTGCGGCCAATGGCGAGCGTCACATCCTTCTCCAGCACCGACTCACTGTTGCCCCGTCCCACGGCTCCAGACGAAAACCCGCCATGGCCAGGGTCTATACATATCTTGGTGCCCTTCATCTGTCCCATTGCCGGTTTTGGTGTCCGCATCACCAACACGATCGTGTCAGAGGGCATCGTCACTGGCATGTCAACAGCACAAGGCTTTCGGCTGGCGAAGACCATACCGATGGTTCGTTTGGCCGCTATCGGAGCTACCAGATAGCGGTCGACCAAGGGATGAGAGACCGCTTTGTTAATCTGTAGCCCAGGCGCTACCAGGCAGCTTTTTAGCTCAAGCTTGACACCGTAGCCGTCATCCAATGCGCTCAGTTTGGGCGACACAGGGCTGTCAAACTGCATGATGAGTTTAGCCTCACTGCCGGTGGTATCCCAGTCGAAACTGATCATCTGGGCCACACCGGCCATGCTGGCCTTTGGAGGTGACGGCGGGTTATTGGAGTCCAATGTAGTCGTCGCCGGCACAGAGGGTAGCTTTGGGCTCGGTAGGCCTGAAATATTAGCGGGCTTTACCGGAGCGGCGCCCATCTTTGTGGATGGCAATTCACTACCCAGATGCAGCGTGGCGGACTGTTTATCAGCACTGACGTCCATCGTATATGCGGTAGCACCCTTCAGATCGACCACCACGCGTGCGATCTGCTCCGTGAACTGCCCCAGGCGTACGCTCTTCACAGTCGCCGGCTGATCGGTGGGTAGCTTCAAACTATTCATGCTGGCCTGACAAGGTTGAATGTCGACCATCAACCGATAAGGAGCACTTAGAGATCGGGCCGTGAACTGAACCTCACCGCTGCAGGATATCTGCAGAGCTCCGTTCACCCAAGTGATTGATGTGATCCGTTGTTGAGGTGCCGTTCCGTTCTGCGCAAAAGCTATCGAACCAAAGACAACCAACCACATTACGGCCATGAACCTACCGAATCCCTGCAAAACGTGATACCTCCAGATGGTGCTGCCAAACCGCACGGCTTGTGTGCTTATCTCCATGATACATCAAGCAGGGTCAAGCGCGTTCGGCAGTTTGGAAAAAAGCCACTACTCAGCACTGAATGGCACTGTCCGGAGCAGTCCGTCAGTAAGCTAGAACCCGTCGCAGGGATACGTGATCGTACCAGACCCCCGCAAATGCCCATGTCCGGGCGGTCTTTCAGTAAGCAGACAATGGCAGAAGGCCCAAGACCGCGCCGGTCTGGCGGTTAGCCGAACCCGTCGCAGCGGGGCTGGTCAGCTCATATCGAAGCAGGTAATCCCACGCTGCCGCGGGTTATGTCACCCAGTCTATTACCCACAAATCCGGATTGGGATCGTATCGACCATGTGCCGCGACATAAATGTCTCGGCTATTGATCAACAAGCCCGCTAAACCGGGCTGCGGAGCTCCTTGCCGACAAAGATAACGTTAGTAAAGACTGCTTCAGCAGTCTTGGTGTTCAATAGCCGAGACATTTATGTCGCGGAATCGGTGACCTACTGGCCATGCAATATTTGTGGGTAATAAACTGGGCTATGTCACCGGGGTGCCGCTCCGACCGACGTAGGGATGTGGCTATCACCCGTCGGGATGCCTGGTGTTACGTATTGGTTAAGTAGAAATGAAAGCGGCAGGGTTATCCGATAGCTGAGTGTTAAAAAAGACAAAGGGCGGATCGAGCCGCCCTTTTGTTGGTATCTCTAGTAGCTAACTCTCACTTGTACCAGCTTTCGTCGATATTGACCACGGTCTTAGCGCCACCTGGCAACGCCACCAGCACGCTATTCTGCCCGTCCTCTACTTCGACTTCGCCGATCTTACCCCAATATCCGGCTTCGCTGCGTAGATATTTACTGATAGATTCGATATCTTTATTGCCAGCCTGGATAAACACCAGCTCCTTGGGTTCAGCGATTTCGTCTTCGTCAGCACTGCTGATAGGCCACTGTGGCCAGTGCTTTACCCAGGTAGCCAGCTTCCCGTCGGTCAGACCGTGTTCTATCTCTTCGGTCTTCTCCATCGAATCCAATAAGAGATACAGCAATTGCATGGACATGATACGTAACCCTCCTAAGGTTATGCGGGTGCGTCTTGTCTAACACTGCCGCTCAATAGACGTAGCGCGTTGAAGATCACAACGACAGCGACACCGCTGTCCCCCAACACCGCTGCCCATAATGGAACCTGCCCGATGGCGGCGAATACAAGCAGGACCAGTTTGGAGCCGATGGCAAATATGATGTTTTGACGGATGATTTTCCGGGTATTCCGGCTCAAGAGGATCAAACGCGGTAGTAGTTCTATGCGATCATTCATCAATGCGATATCTGCCACCTCAATGGCAATATCGCTGCCGATCGCTGCCATCGCTACGCCCACGTCTGCCGTCTTCAAAGCCGGCGCATCGTTGACTCCGTCTCCCACCATCACCACGCGCCCTACTTCCTCGCGTAGTTTCTGCACCTCGCCCCACTTTTCCTCTGGCAATAGCCCCGATTTATACTCTTTTATCCCGATTTCTTTTGCGATTTTTTCTGCGCTTTGTCTCTGATCACCCGTCAGCATCAGAAGACGCGAGAATCCAAGTTGTTTGAGCCAACTCACCGCATTTCGGGCTTGAGGTCGTGGACTATCTCCAATCTCAATGTACCCCATACTGAGATTATTAAGTAATACGTAAGCGGCACTATCTTTTGTTATTTCGTCGCGAATTCCCAGGAAGCTGGCCCGCCCTACGCGCAGCTCACCGAACTCGGATTGGGCCACCACGCCCTGCCCATGATGCACCTGGTTGTCATGGCACGGAAGCAGTTCTACGCCTTGAATGACTGCCTCTTGGCGCAGTGCCTCCGCCAGTGGATGGTTGGAGCCCTCCTCTGCACTAGCAGCCAGTTGCAGCAGTCGCTGCTCTGTCACGCCTTCACTTGGCACCAGTCGGGTCACACGCATCTTACCAGTGGTTAATGTGCCTGTCTTGTCAAAAACCACCGCCTTCACTTCAGCCAGTGTTTCCAGCACAACACCACCTTTGATCAATGCCCCAAACCTGCTGGCGGCGCCCATCGCCGCCACAATCGCCACGGGGGTGCCTATCACCAGCGCACACGGACACGAGATCAGCAGCATGCTCAAGGAGCGCATGAACCACTCCTGCCAGCTTCCGCCGGTCAGAAGCGGCGGGACCACCATCACCAGTAGAGCCAGCCCAATCACGATCGGAGTATAGACAGCCGCAAAGCGATCCACCATCCGTTCGACTGGAGCTTTATTTTCCTGCGAGGTTTCCATGAGCTGGATGATGCGGGCGATAGCGGTCTGCTCATACCCGCGCGTCACCCGAACGTCCAACTGTCCACCGATGTTGTGGCTGCCCGCGTATACGACCGAGCCGGGAATCGCCTGCATTAACTGGCTTTCCCCTGTGATCGCACTTTGGTCCAGCTCACTCCGGCCCGATACCACCTCACCATCCAGCGGCAGACGGTCGCCAGAGCGCACACGGAACACTTGGTCCAGATCCATGCTTTCGGCTGGCACCGACTGGGTGCTGCCGTCGGGCTCCAGCCGCAGAGCGGTTTCGGGAGCGGCTTTTAGCAAGCGGCTGACTTCGCGCCGGGTGCGTTCGGTGGCCATCAACTGCAGCCAGTTGCCTATTCCGAACAAGACCACCACGCTGGATGCCTCCGCATAATCACCGATGCCCACCGCGCCTACCGCCGCAAGGCTCATCAGCACGTTCATGTCAAGGCGCTTGTCTCTGATGCTCCCCCACGCCTGCTCAAACACACGCCAGCCAGCGAGCGGGATTGTGGCCAGGAAGCAGACCATTGAGGCCACAGGCACAGGCCAGACATAACGAAATGCTGCCCCCACACCTGCCAGCAGGATCGCCACCAGAAGCATCATATTGGCTAGTCGATACGGATCACCCTTCTCCGTGGAGTTCCCACTAACCAGCCGGTAGCCGATCTTCTTCGCGGCCAGATGCAGAGCCGCTTCATCTGTGCCGGGGACCAATTCCGCACGCAGACGTGCCGACCCGAAGTCTACATGCGCCTTCACCACACCCGGCAGTTGTCCAATGGTGTGCTGCAGGTGCTGTGCGCATTCGTTGCAGTCCATACCCTGCACCTCGAATCGCAGACGGCAGGTAGTTTCGGCTTCTATCGTGTCCTGTGGAGGAGCTGTGGTGTTACTCATGTGTTTCCTCCAAGGCGTGGTCACGGGCTTGCTCGACCAGACGGAACACATGGTCGTCGTTGAGCGTATAGATGATATGCTGCCCCTGCCGCTGGTGAGTGACCAGCCTCAAAAGCCTGAGCGTTCGGAGCTGATGTGAAGCCGCGCTCTCACTGATGTCCGCCAGCTCGCTGAGTTCATGAACGCATTTTGGGCCGTCCATCAGCGCGCCTACCAGTTTCAACCTTGTGGGGTCGCCCAGCGCTGCGAACATCTGCGCCATCGCCTCCCATGCCTTTTGGTTCTCCATCGCATCACCTGAATATATGAGTATGTGTTCATATAATACCAGATTTTCAAGGTTTCGTGGTGGCACAATGGCATCCACCGGCATGACGACGAAAGGTAGCATGACAAGCCATAGAAGGACGATGGTGCTGACAACCAATCCGCGTGTATGCTATAGTAACCATGACCGATATAGCAGATACACCCAAGGAGCCCAGCCCCCATGAATTCCACCAACCAGCGCATCATCCGTGAGCTCGCGAAGCAAGTAGCCGAGATCGCCGCCCTCTCCGTCCAACAGGAACGCCGCGAACTCTGGACGAAACACAACAGCCTGCAGCGGGTCAGGCCGATGGTGCTGGTATTCCCCGAAGGTGCCTGGAGCGAGCTGCTGCCAGCCGATGTGCTGCAGTGCGATGAGCCCGACGCCCGAAGTATCGAGTGGGAGCTGCAGCGACGCATCTACGCCCACACGCATTTTAAGTCGGATAACCTGGTGGAGGCCACCTGGCCTGTTCATAAAGCGATCAGCTATACCGACTGGGGTATCACCGCGAAGCACCACGCCAGCACGGCAGCCAGAGGTGCCTGGGCATTCGAGCCAGTCATCACAGACCGTTCGGATTTGGCAAAACTGAAGTTCCCCGAAGTCAGCTACCTTGAAGAACCCACCCTGCAGAATTTGAACGCCATGAAGGAGCTGTTCGGTGATATCCTCGATGTCCGCCTGCGGGCGATCACGCACATCTCGTTCCATCTGATGGCGCTCTATACCGGGCTGCGCGGTTTGGAGCAGGTGATGGTCGATATGTATGAGGAGCCCGAGATGCTTCATGAGGCGATGTCGATATTTGAAGCGGGGCACCGGCATATACTGGACCAATATGTGGACCAGAATCTGCTGGATGTGAACAACGACGACACCTACCACAACTCCGGCGGTAACGGCTTCACCACCGAGCTGCCCGCGCCAAGCTTTAATCCCGCCCGGGTGCGGTTGTGCGACATGTGGGGCTCTGCCGAGGCGCAGGAGATGGCGCAGGTCTCACCGCAGCAGCACGATGAGTTCATCCTGCAATATGAACGACGGCTGCTGGAGCCGTTCGGTTTGACCGGCTACGGCTGCTGTGAAGACTTGAGCCGTAAACTCGACCTGGTATTTACCATCCCCCACATCCGGCGTATCTCCATCTCGCCATGGGCGGATGTAGATGTCTGCGCGGAGAAGCTGGGGGGCAACTACATCTTCTCATGGAAGCCCAACCCCGCGCATCTGGTGGGCGACTTCCAGTCCGACTTCGTACGCAACTACCTCAAACACACAGTCGATGTGGCGGGTGACGGCGCTCTGGAGATCATCTTGAAGGACACCCACACGTGTCAGAACCACCCCGAGCGCTTTGACGAGTGGACCAAAATCGCCTGGGAGCTGGTTCAGGGGTAGGCGTACCGCTGGACATATTCGACTAACAAACTGCATCTTAGCCGCGAACCTGTGAACTGAGTCGAACCATCGGCACTATTGTTCAAGAACCTTTCGGATCTTGGAGGCCAATTGGTCCATCGTGAACGGCTTTTGGATGAACTGCAGGTCTGCATCTACAAGGCCATGAGATGCAATCACATCGGAAGTGTACCCAGACATATAAAGCACCTTCACCTCCGGGTAGGCCCGTAGAATCCGCTCTGAGAGCTCTCTGCCATTCATATCTGGCATCACAACATCCGTCAACAACAGGTCAATTGATTCCTTACTCTCAGAAATCAACTCCAACGCCTCCCTGCCAGATGCAGCCGTCAACACGGTATACCCAAGGCGCAGTAGCAGCTTTTCACCCAGACGCAGTACAGTGGTCTCATCCTCCACTATCATCACGCGTTCTTTTCCAGTAGCCATCTGCATAACCGGCTCGCGTGCGTCATTCTTTACTACACTATCCCTACACCTCGGTAGATACACCTTCATTTCAGTACCACAACCAAGGTGACTGCTCACATCAATGTAGCCACCATTCTGCTTCACCGCACCATATACTGTAGAGAGTCCCAGCCCAGTACCTTTACCAGTCTCCTTGGTGGTATAGAACGGTTCGAAAATCTTGTCCAGTATTTCGTCACTCATGCCGCAGCCGTTGTCTGCCACACTCAGCATCACATATTCGCCTGGTTCCATATCATGATGGGTCTTGCACCATTCAGCATCAAGCTCGAGATTTGAAGTTGTGATAGTGATGACACCATGTTCTGCGATCGCATCTCGCGAGTTAACGGCCAAGTTGACTAGTATCTGGTCAACCTGTGATGGGTCGATTTTTACCTGCCACAGACCGACTTGTGGCCTCCATCGCAGCTTAACTGCCTCTCCTATCACCCGTTGTAGCATCTTCGTTAGCCCCGAAACCGTGTCATTCAAGTCCAGTACTATCGGCACTACGTCTTGTTTTCGCGCAAAAGCCAGCAACTGCCTGGTCAACTCAGCCGACCTCTGAGCTGCGGATTGAATCTCCCTCAGATCTTCGGAAACAGGTGATGTCTCTTCGGTTTGAATAATAGCCATTTCAACCCGGCCGATAATGACCCCAAGCATGTTATTGAAGTCGTGCGCAACTCCACCTGCCAACCGCCCTACAGATTCCATCTTTTGCGCCTGGAAGAGCTCTCCCTGAAGTCGATCTTTCTCGTGTAAAGCGTTGACGCCGTCGGTAACATCCAGCATACTTATAGCCAGCACCAATTCACCTGAACGGGTCCGATAGTGCGTCATATGCTTCTGGCACAATCTTTCCTCACCATCAGCACGCAGGAATGTAAACTCATAATCTTCGACATAGGGTTGGCCACTAGCAAACCTCATGAAATTATCGTACACAAAATCGATCGATTCCGGTGCAATGAAGGAAGCAAAGCTATCCGCAGCATAAACAACATCCTTGGGATAACCACCCATTTTGACAAATGCATCATTCACCCATATGATCTTACCTTTTGTGTTGATAAGGCAGATCGCCGTATGAGAGTGCTCTGATATCGCTCGAAAACGATCCTCACTTTCTCTTAGCGTCTCCTCCGCTATGGCACTTTCTGTGATATCTTCAATTTGAGATACGACATAATCCGGCCGGCCTTCTTGGTTTCGCACCACCGATGCGCTCATGCGAACCCACACTATATGGCCAGATTTATGTATGTACCGTTTGCGAACGATGAAAGAAGGGATCTCTCCCATAGCCAACCGCACGGCCTGGTTGAGGTTTGCTTCAAGATCATCAGGATGCGTTACCTCGGCAAAGCTCATATTCAACAGCTCGTGCTCTGTGTACCCAAGCATCTCACATAAGGCTCGGTTGACCTTCGTGCAGCGTCCAGACATATCCGAAAGAACCATACCTGCCGCAGCATACTCAAAGGCGTTTGCGAACAGCATCTGGCTTTCGTAAAGGGCCTGATCTGACATTTTTTGCTCGGTAATATCAATATTTACGCCAAGTATGCCCGTTATAGTGTTATCAACAACTATTGGTGAAATGATGTTTCTGTAATACCTTAGCTCACCTTCGAAGTAATAACTCACTTCTCCGTCAACCACCTCTCCTTGGTAGGCTCTGTTGTTGTTTTCAACCCATACAGCAACCTCCTCTGGAGGGGTGCGATCATATCCTGGCTTTGTGCCTAATAAGCTCCCCCAGTGCTTCATGAGAAGCTCATTCTCCATGACACACTGACCGTCCATATCCCTCGCCCAGAACTCAAATGGCATGCTATCGATCACGGTCCTAAGCATCGACTCACGCTGTTGGACCGCATCCAATGCTCTCTTTAGATCCGTAATGTCTTCAAAGATCGAATAAACCTCATTGGGCAGGCTATCCCCGGCATGACATATAGGCACCGTGCTTACAGATACCCATGCTATCTGATTCTGGTTCGGAATGTGCATTCCCATCACTACATCGCGAAAAGCAACACCAGTCCGAATCGAAACAGCAATTGGATGTTCAGTAGGCGGCCATTCAGTCCCATCATCCCGCACGGTGGTTCGCATTATCTCGTCAACAGTTCTGCCCATGATGGCATCTGGGGCAGTGTGTAGGATCCGCAACGCTGACTCATTAAAATGGGTAATTTGACCGTGTCTATCGTGCCGTAAGACACCCTGGCTCATACCCATATACAACTTCCGCAGGCGAAACTCGGATTCTTGAAGCTCATCCGTAACTTGATGCCGCTTGATGGCAGCACCAATTGATACAGCCAGAGCCTCCAGGATATTTTGCTCCCCTGAGTTCCAACTGGATGTGCTGCTGCAGTTATCCAGTCCGATGAAGCCCCACCAGTCCCCATCTACCATGATCGGCATTACAGCCAGTGAAACGATCCCCTGCGGTTTCAATTTGTTCTGCTCAATCTCTGGAAAATCGTCTACCCTACCCGATACGGACTTGCCCTGGCTGAGGAGATCATGCCATCGTGATGCCATCAGTCCAATGTTAACATTCTGTAACTCCACACTGCCGATGGTTGGAAATACCCCCGGCTTAACCCACTCATGAATTTGGCTCATGAGCCACGTGTTTTGCGCCGAATCCCAGTGTCGTTGAAAAATATAGGCACGGTCCTGCTGCGAGCAGTTGCCCAGAATCGCCAATACATCGTCGAGAGCCTTGCTCAGGTCGGTGGTGGTTAGGAGAATGCTGCTTGCTTTCGTAATCGCTTCAAGCAACATTTCCCGCCGATTAGCCAGTAGTTCAGTATTCTTCTGCTCAGTCACATCGGTCACCACGATAGTGTAACCGGTCAACTTACGCATGTTATCGCGGCGTGCTGATGTTCGGGCACGAAATGTCCGGTACACGCCATCGATCTGCATGGAGTATTCGTGAACTGGTACCGATCCACAGGTGTCAATCTGTAATAACATTGCAGCCACTTGCTGTGATGTCTGGCTAGAAACGACGGTCGAGTAGTGACGTCCGATGAGGGGGTCAGGCAGAACGATGTTCGGGACGCTGGGATCAGGCCTATGGAAGTCTATGAATACCCCATCTTTATCAAGGACGAACACCATATCATCGATGGAGTCCAACGTAGACCGCAACACATCCTGTGTATATGCTAAAGTTTCCTCAACTGCTTTGCGTTCCGTTACATCGCGACCTATAACCATTGTTACAGGAGGGAGGGATTCGTCAACCGTCAGTTGTTTCACTCGGTGATCTACCCAGCGGAAAGAGCGGTCGCTGCATACCAGTCTTGCCGTCACCTTGGCCTCAGAATACCCCATCGAAATCTGGTGATTTATGGTCTCAACAAGCATCTCACGATCATCAACAAGCACAATGTCTAAAGCAGAGAGCCCCACGAGTTCATCAGGAGCATAGCCTAACACATCCATATAAGCACGGTTACAATACAAAATCAGTGCATTGCTGTCAACCAAACTGACCATGTCATCGAGGTTTTCGGTCAGCATCTCATATCTTTCGACTAAATCCATATCATAAGCCTTCCTACCGCATAGTGCTTTGAGTTACGTGGTTCATAACACAAACCCGTATACGAGATTCGGATAGTGGAGAAGCAGCAACTAACACTGGCTTTGATTCAATATAGCATATGCAGACACAGGAATCCTAACTGATGATCGTCGCCGATAGGGGCGAAACCTCAATCTGAACACAAGTCAAGTCGGTCGGTTTTAGCGTGACCAATAACGAGATCACGCGCGACGTCTGAGACAGAATTCCAGCACCATCAAACCTCAACTGCGACAGGCTGCCCTTCAGGTTCGGCAGGTCCGATTTCTCGATAGAGAACACCATATCTACGGCCTTCGCGCTGGTGTTTCCCGCCACTAACAGATACCGATTGGGTGCCTCTGTGTCTTGATAAAACGTCACAGGAATGAGTGGGACCTCGAGATCAACAGTCTCAGCTTGCTGTTCTACTGTCACTCCTTGTGGAGTATTCACGTACACCCACGGACGGTTTCTCACGGTGTGCTCAACGGCGCTATGTTTCGGATTAGGCAGCAGTATCCCTGTGCGAAGTTCGCGATGCTCCCGCCTCGCCCGCAAAGCGTTTGGCATCGCTACGCCCCCCATCCGGTACATCGCCTGGTCCATCCACTTGTCGGATTTATCCATCTCGTAATACGGTCGGTCAATGCCGTTACACAGCACCGCACTACGGCCGTACACCGCCCCCTCAATGGCCATCCGGACGATGTCATCGTCAGACCGGTAATCACCTAGGGTGCCATATCGCTGGTCGGCTGCCGCGATGGAATAGGTCTGGCCTGCTAAGTCGCCAAAAAATATCGGAACCTCACGCTCGTGATAGAGTGCCTCGGTGAAGGGTATGATGGTGCAGCCCGGCACAGAGGGTGCCGCTGCTCCCTTGAGCCCCGGTAGTCCCAGCCTTTGGGCCTCATGACTGATCACCCCACCTCCAAGGCGGCTCACCAGCCTCTCGACACGCTGAAGCATCCTACGGATCGCCACATGGTGTTCGCGCACCACTCCCTTACCAGAATAGTCTGGCATCCCCTCGCCGAAAGGCGCATCGAAGTAGAAGCCTCGCACTCCACGCTGAACCATCTCCTTGACGGTTCGCTCAATTTCGTTTATGAACACCGGATGGTCGGCGTGGGCATTATACAGGTCGCCGCCCCAGGTGAACGGTTTGCCCCGTAGATCGCGCATCAGGCAGGCCTCGAGTGGCGTACCGATTACCGCAGTGCTGAGCATGCATCCGTGCATATAGACCGCTGGATGTATCTCTACATCCAGCTCGCGCTCCACATCGCGCAGTTTGCGGAGCAACTCGTCAAAACCTGGTGTGATTTGATATGGACCAACCGCTGACCAACCCCATATCATGGGTGTAAAGTGGCGTTGCCCTCGCTTGCGGTAAAATCGAGCCATACTACGAATGACATCCACGGCCGGACCTGGATTAATAACATGCTTCGGATCACCAGCCACTGGCGTGCCCACATTCACTACTAGCGAAAGGCTGTCTTGAGCCCATTCTGCGGGCACATTTCGCTGCTTCAGCATCTGGCGAGGCAGCAATTTTGTACGCAGCGCATACTCCTTGCAGGCATGCAAGGCATCCCACCAGGCGGTGTTTACATTGGCATTATGAGGAAGCTGTTGCAGACGTATGCCCGGACCTACTGCAAATCGACGGCCAAGCTGCTCATTACCAAGCTTGTGTTCTGACGGTGCGCGGTAGGCGTACCCGAACTCCACGGCACCGTCGTTCGCACCCACCATCAGGAAACCAGATGCCGCGTTATCGGGATCCAGGTCATGCACCATCAGTCCAAATCGCTCAGTGTGTATTGAGATCATTGGTCGAGGGCTGCAACGGTTGAGATAGAGACCGTAGCCTGGCCCCTCGTCCACAAAGCCCGTAGGTGCCGTGGCGAGTTTACGGTTGACCCGCTTGGAGGCCAGTCTTTGGATCGGATCCTGAACCCATTCGTCCATTCCAAACAGCACGTATGTGTGCTCAGGACTAAAGGTGGCCTTGGGGCTTAACCGCAGCACATGCCGGAACTCGCACACACCGATATTCATGCGATTGCGTACATAGGCCCTCAGCTCACATCGCCCGCGGGAATGTGTATACTCGATTTCGACATCAAATTCGCCCGTGATACCTGCGAATGGCAGACGATATCCCAGCCACTTTTCGATGATGCGCGAGCCGCTGCGCTCCTGGGTGAACCGTCCTGACTTCCAGTCACGGCACCAGCACCCCTCTATTGAAGGGAAGGGACCGCCTATGTCACGCGCAACCGAGAGGTAAAGCGCACCAGTTCGCGAACGCTCTTCAAAGGTACCCTCAGGCAGCCATGGCGCGATCGTAGCCGTTATACTAGTGTTCATTCAAGATGCCTCCGTTAGCTGATTGCCATATCAAATATGACCACCTGTATGTTTTAATGAAACGGATCTTTGACTGCCTGATGTACGCTAATATTTTAGAAGATGACTTCATGCGGTACACGCCCATACCGTGACATCATTGTGTGATCTCCTGGATATGTCTACTCACTCCGTGGTGGTGATCATCGCACTCCGCCAGATGCCGCCGGGGCCGGCGAGGTTGTTCACCTTAATCGCAATCCGGTTGACAGCATCCGGCTTGTATTTGCCGGCGATATCCACTGCCACCGGCTTGTCCCAAACATCGCCAGGGGCCCCGACACTTCGGCCGATGGGCTGGCCGTTAAGCCAGCCGTTCCAGCTATCGTCGATCGCTCCAAACAACAACCACACATGTTTAGCACTACTGGATGGGATATTCACATCCAGCACATACCAGGCGTCGCCGAGATACTCGCCCACCCACTGTTTGTCCCAGAACTCGCCCACGGAGATGGGCTTATAGGCGCTGGTGTCAGCCGACGGGTCGAACCACTTTTGCGACTCGCCCTGCTTCTGAGGGTCGGTGCGGAACAGCCACTGGTCCGGCAACTTCACCAACTGTTTCCCGTTGATGGCGGTGGTGGCCGAGGTTTTCTCCTCAGGCCCCAGTGGGCCCCACGCCGCCAGGTTGATGGCGAACCCGTATTTGTGTACCAGCTTGTAGATTTCCGCCTTGGTCTGCGACATCTGAGCCAACACTTTCAGATCACCGCTGCCGGAGGCCTCTTTGGCCAGGTAGAACTCCACGAACAGCATCGACATCCGGGCACGCTCCACCCTCGCAAGCTGATCTGGCGTCAGCTTTTTGGTCACAGCGGAGTTCAGTATGCGATACGACTCTTTGATCATCTTGGGCGTGTATTTCGGCAGATCGTTCTGCTTCACATGCTTGCTGGGCGACTTGTATACAGCTTGCTGCTGCAGCTCCCAGAACCGCTGCATGTCCCCAGCAGCCGCCCCATAGGCGATTGGGCAGAGCTCCTTGAGGTAGCTCTTGTAGTCTGTCTCCAAATCCCACAGCAGCCTGGCGCGGTACCCAAGGGTGACAGGTGCTGCCTCCATTGAAGTGTCAAGTTCATCGGAGATATGGCGCACACCTAGCTTATACAGCGACCGGTAGTAGTCTGCGTCAGATTCCCAATAGGCCTGCGGTGTTTCGACCATGTAGTAGTCCAGGTAACTGTATATCGAAGTGGCGGGTGATATTGCCATCCAGCGCTTCAGGTCCGACAGTCCGTGGCTGTTCTCGGGGCAGGAAGCATCAAGGAAGTCATGCTTGGGGCAGTGGTACCACATCGTGTATTCTATCATGATGTTCTTGCGCGGGAAGTTTTTCACTGGCAGTGAACGTGTGGAGCCATAAGCAAAGGTGCCAATCCACTTACCCGGGTATTTCTGTTCAATGCGTTCAGCGATGGTGTTGATGAACCACAACCAGCGGTCGGTCATGGGTAGGTCCTCTTTGCCGCCGTTCTTCGACCAGTCGACATCCACAGGGTCTAGCTGCTTGCAGTTGGCGCACTCGCACCAGTAACTGGGCTCGTCGTTAGCCCCAATGAAATACCGGCTCGCGGTGGGGTTCGCCGCAAAGTAGTCAGATATCACCTGCGTAAACCGGTCGATCACTGCGGGGTTGCTGATGCATGGCAGGGCTGTGGTGCCGATGGGGTGCAGCGCCACGCGTTTATCCTTCACCAGCGAGAACCACTCAGGATGCTGAGCGAACAGATCAGCGGGCATCAGGTCGGTCGTGGTGGTATGGCCCGAGGTCTCTTTCCACTCACCGCCCCGTTGTTCGCCGTAGTCCCATGTGCGCGAATAGCTGGCCTTGAACCTGTTCCACTTGTTACGCGCGGCCCAGTCCACATAGCTCTCCACATCGATATGCTTGGGCTCCTCGCCGGGCAGAGCAGCCACCTGCACACAGTGTCCACCGCGCATCAGGTAGTCCGGTGTATGAAGCAACTCCAGATTGGCCAGGTTGATGGGTCCTTTTGCTGGCAGGCACTCGCCGTATTGGCCCGGCCAAATCCAGCGACAGCCGATCCGATAAAGCAGCTCCTGCACAGCATAGTAGGTGCCGCGAGGGTCTTTCCCTGCACAGATGATGCGGCGCGAGTTGACACTCAGATATAAACCCTCAGTGCCCAGTTTTGCCAGCTTTTGCTCTAGCTTTTCCGACGCCGGTGCGCTGCCGATGTATAAACAACGTCCCTTAGGGGCTGTGCTGACAATCGCGACCTCGCGGCCAGTGATGGCCTTGAAGACGCGTTGGAGGTCCTTCGCGCTGGCCGTTTGAACGGCATTCGGTGACTCTCCCACTACGATGGCGACGATGTCACCACCCTTCGCAGGCACTTTAGCGGTTGTTTGTGCCATGACCGCGCTGGTGATCCACATCAAACCGATGACCAGAACACCCATTACTACCCTATCAAACCTCATCATACGTATCTCCTTATGTTTCGCGATGATTGTCATTGTCCTTGCGTTGATGGTGTCATGCGCAGGAACAGAATCTCGTAAGGTCGCATCCAGAGTTCATTCGACTCCAGTGAGCGTGTATTCACGGGCACCTTTCCCTGTATGAACTGGCTGCTGATCCGCGCCTCTTCTTTCAGTGTGAGCGGCTCGGTGCTTGCCACTTTAACCCCGGAGATTGCCTTCGGACTCAGGTTGACCAGACAGAGCAAACACGAACCCTGATCTTTCACAGCGAAGGCGCTGATCAGCTCGTGCTTCACACCGGAGATATGCACCCCTAGTGTCGGCTTCCCTGCCAGAGGCGTCATTACACGAAGCAACTCATCTACATACTGTGACTGCACAGCCACGGTGGTGTGATCCACTCGTGCTTTCGCCAAATACTGCGTCAGACCAGCCACCCACATGGCCCCGAACAGACCCTTGTTGCGGGGGTCAGGCCCAGTCCGCGGGTATGGAGAGTTGATCGTGATAGGGTCAATACCGATCTCCGCATTTGGTGCCAGCACACGCATTGTGCGCACCTGGTCGACCACTGTGGGCAGGTTATCGATGAATGTGTCATCATCCCACAAGTGCAGAACGGGACAGAGGGCCCAGGTGAGTTTCTCAGCCGCTTTGTTTTCCGCGCCTTTGCCAAGTGTCGTCACAAATGCCGCTCCGACACTGCTCTCAAGGTTCGTGACACCGCGCAACGCCGGCATCCGACCGCCGTCTTCGGAGTTCGTGACGGTGACCGTAGTGGGGGTAGAAGGCGCAGTTGCTTGTTCTGCCACATCCGTTAGCTCAATGGTGAGGGTCGCAGTCTGCTCATCACCAGCCTTTACGTTTGGATATTCGTAGGCGTGCCAACCAAGTGCTTTATACGAGGCGTCACCGTACTGGCGCTGGTCTTCCATCCAAAAATGCGAGCCGCTGAGGCTGGTAGTCACGGTCATACCATCAGGCGTCTTATAAGCAAGCGAAGTGAAGGTCTCGGTGATCAGTCCTGGATGCACATTCACTGGGAATTGCCCGGGCTGCTTCACCCCCTCACCATCCACAAGCTCATATTTCGTCCCGGCAAGTTCCGGTGTGCCAAACAGCACATTGATGCCGATCCGTGGAGATGAGAACTCCTTGTCCGGACTGCCCGTGGCGGTGAAAGTGATCTTGCCTGTAGAGTTGCCCGTAATCCGGCCCCTCCATGAGTATTCCGCCACAGTGCTTGTGCATTTCGCCTTGAAGCTGATGTTGAAGCTGTTTGGGGTGCCCTTCACATTCACAGAGGACAACACCGGCATGGCAGTGTCCCAGTTCGAATCGCGCACCGCGAAGTAGACCCGCTGGATAATCTGCCGCTCACCCATCCGGATGTGCCGCAGCTCACCGTCCACGAACTCCATCGACAACGGTCCAGCATGAAGCTGTTTCGCCCGGCTGGGGGGTCGTTCTTCACCAAAGAGGGCCACGCTCTGCTCCTGCTGCCGACTGTTCGCCGACCAAGCAGGGAGACATAATATGAATACAAGCATCATGATAGTAGTGATCTGAAGCAATGAATAGCCTCCGTCGGGTAGAATGAACCCCATTATTATGTTGCACAAATGCAAGCCTAAATCCTGCAAATGGCCATTACTGACACAACGGACCGTACATAAAGGATGTAGCGCCCTCGCTACCGAATACCATTATAGGTGATAGTCATCGAAACTCTGGAGAGGTAACATGAACCGTATTTTCCTCGTCATAATACTGTGTCTGCTTTACGCGAGCACTATCGTAACTGCAAAGGAAACACCCATGGATTTACACGGCCCTTGGAAATGCGTTCTGGATGAACAGAACCAAACTATGACTGCGGTGGATTGGAACTCCCCAGGAACTGCCTCTGTCACCCTTCCAGGATCAACCGACACATGGGGGCTTGGCCAACCCGACAAACCCGGCATCATCAACCGCCTCATCCGCAAACACCGTTATGAGGGCGTAATTTGGCTGCGCCGAACGGTTGAACTGCCAAAGATTGGCAGCGACCAGATTTACCAACTCACCCTCGAACGAACGCACTGGAAAGCCGAAGCATGGATCGATAACACCTATCTCGGTGATGGCGACAGCCTGAGCTGCCCAAACCGGTTCATGATTCCCGAAACAGTCAGCTCCGGAGAGCACACCATCACACTGCGCATCGACAACCGAATGATAGTGCCGATTGGCGACTGGGCACACGCTGTCACCGATGAAACGCAGACGAACTGGAACGGTGTTATCGGCCAAATTGAGATTAACCGCCTGCCTAAGCTGCATATCACTCGTGTCTCGGGCAACCTGACAGCTTCAGCCAGTAACTACATGCTGAACATAGAGGGCCAAAATTACACGGGCAGCGAACAGCAAATCGAAGTTCGCGCACACAGCAGTGTGGTGGACAGCCATGTAGCGAGACTCACTGTCCCAACTGGGACGTGGAAGCGGCAGATTCCGGTCGTCACATTACGCAGATTCAAAGTGTGGGACGAATTTTCGCCCGACAGTTGTCCGATCGACATTACGCTGACCTCAGATGGTACCAGCCATACGAGCAAATGGAATGTCCTGAACAGGCGTTTTGAAGCTAAAGGTCATCAGCTTCTACTCAACGGCCGTGTGGTCAAGCTGCGTGGCACACTCGACTGCGCCATCTGGCCCCTCACCGGCTACCCACCGATGGATGTTGGCAATTGGAAAGATTACATGAGTAAGCTGCGTCGGTATGGTGTGAACCACATCAGATTTCATAGCTGGTGTCCCCCTGAGGCCGCATTCCAAGCCGCCGATGAGCTGGGAATTATGCTGCAAATCGAGCTGCCCCTCTGGGCCAACTACGGTCATGTGGGTGAGGACCCCATCAGAGCGGACTTTCTCAAGCGTGAAGCCGCCCGGATTCTGCGTGAATATGGCCAGCACCCCTCCTTCTGTCTGCTCAGCATGGGTAATGAGCTGGGAGACGGCAAAGAGCTCTACCTCGATGAGTTGATGAATTACTGCCGGACAATAGACCCGGACAAGCTCTATACCCGGCAAAGCGGGTTCGGTCTGGATGGCCTTAGCGATGACTACATGGTCAATGCAGGCCTACCCACTGGTGCAATCCGCGGCGGATTGAGCAGCAGCACTATGGATGACTTTAATAAACAGCTAGAGGGCATCAGCAAACCGGTGATCAGCCATGAAATTGGCCAGTACAGTATGTACGCCGACTTTTCAGAGATACCGAAATACACTGGTGTTCTGCGTGCGGATAACCTCACAGACTTCAAGGTAAGTGCTGAGAAGAACGGTGTTTTTAGACAATCGCAGAGTTTCCTCAAATCCAGTGGGAAATTCGCCATGCTGCTGTATAAAGATGAGTATGAAAAGGCCTTGCGCACATCCAACTTGGCTGGCTTCCAGTCACTCGGACTGCAGGACTTTCCCGGGCAGGGCAGCACGATGGTCGGATTATTCAATGCGTTGATGGAAAGCAAGCAAGTCATCACCCCTGCGCAACACCGGAAGTTTTTCAGTACCACTGTGCCGCTGGTCAGGCTGCCAAAGCGGATATACACATACGGTGAACAGCTTGTGGCCGAAGTGGAACTCAGTCACTACGGTGCCGTCGACATTAACTCGGAGCTCCAATGGAGCTGTGGTGAGGCGACCGGATCATTCACGGCTGCTCGCTACGCCACAGGGGCATTGAATCCGGTGGGCAAGATCAACATCAAGCTGCCTGAATACACATCGGCCAAACAGCTTGAGCTAACCGTTCAGGACAGCCTTGGCCGGTTCCGTAATAGCTGGAACATATGGGTGATCCCTCAGGTCACGCTGGTATCGCCCGTCGACCAGGGCATCATAGTCACACAGAACGTCCGAGACGCGATCGGGTCCGCGAAAGCGGGCGGACGTGTGCTCCTATGCTTGCCAGACAATATGGTAAACAGCGAAATCCCCGGCAGCTTCTATCCAGTGTTTTGGAACCTTAGGTTGTTCTCCCAGCAGCCCGGCACCATGGGTATGTTGATCCAGCGCAAGCACCGCGCATTGCGTTTGTTCCCGACCAAGGAACACAGCGACTGGCTGTGGGAAGACTTGAACCTCAAGTCACGACCCATGGACATCACCGGTCTGCCACGCGACCTGAAGCCGATTATACAGGTGATCGATGACTTCGGAAGGAATACACGCCTAGCCGACCTTTTCGAAGCCAAACTCGGCAAAGGCCGCATCATCGTGTGCAGCATGGATATCACCACCGACCAGACCACCCGTCCGACGGCAGCACTGCTGCGCCAGAGCATTTGTGACTATATGGGCTCAGACCGGTTCAAGCCCGCAGTGGAAGTCACTGAAGGACAGGTAAAGGCACTAACCAACCTGGACCAGGTATCACGTTACATGCAGCCCACGAACCTCGACAAGGCACTCATCCGGGTGAAGGCTGGGCAGACGGCCCCGATGGGCCAGAGCATCGCTTGGAGCTCACAGTATGACCAACCAGTGTTGCAGAACCCAGGTACGGGCTATGTTTGGACAGGCGCGCAGCTTTGGCGCGATGGTGTGGGAGCCAGTTGGCACGGTACCGACATGGCGTTGAAAGTGGAAGTGCCCTCAGGAACCAAAGGGGTGCTTTGGCTGCATCTGCATGACTGGAACGCCCAGTCGCGCAAATGCCACCTGTTCATCGAAGGGCGTGACAGCGGTTCGTTCAGCCGACAGACCGGAAGCGGCCTCTGGGTCAGCCTGCCATTCACGGAGCAGGACAGTGCCGACAAGCAGCTTGAGTTATGGGTTCGCTCGGAAATGGGTCCTAACGCCCAGGTCACCCAGTTCGCGGTGATTCCAGAGTAGGGGCGTTTCGCGAAACGCCCTTCGTGCGAGTTTGTGTGGGGCAATCCCCTGCGGTTGCCCGCCATTGCGATCGGCCCGATCCGTCGCATCAGTCCGATTCCCGGACCGTCTGAACCACGGATTTCACGGATTACACGGATCGGATGGAGAGGCTACCAGGCCCACCTAATCTGCGTCATCTGTGTAATCTGTGGATTACCATTACCTCTCCGTGTCATCCGTGGTTCAGACAATACCCCTTGTCTACGCGGGCAGCAGGCTCATGCTGCCTACACGCTGCAGCAGCATCTGCTCCACGTTGAAGAAGCCCGTCTTCCCCATGATCCATTCGGCGGCGTCCAGCGCGCCTTCGGCAAACGCCGCTCTGTCGATCACGCGGTGGGTGATGGTCAGCTCATCGGTGTCGCTGGCAAGAAGCAGCTCATGCTCACCATAAATGCCGCCGGCCCGGACGCTATGAACCCCCACCTCGCCGGTCTTGCGTGATCCCAGACCGTTCCGACCCTGCAACACATACCCAGAATCTCTCGCGGCCGCCATCTGATTGGCGAGGCGGGCCGCGGTTCCACTCGGCGCATCCCGTTTATAACGGTGATGCCGCTCCGTGATCTCGATGTCGTAGTTGGGCAATAGCTGAGCCGCGATCCGAGCCAGCAGCATCAACACATTTACTCCCATGGTGATGTTCGGCGCGAACACCACGCCCGTGGGGGTGCAGTCCTGAAGCTGTTCAATCTGTTCTGGGCTGAAGCCGGTGGTGCCCACCACCATCTTTGTGTTGGTGCTGCGGCAGCAGCGAAGCAGCCGAAGGGTGTTGGCTGGGCGGGTGAAGTCGATCAGCACATCGGGCTGATGCTTCTCGAGCAGTTCGACCGTCTGGTGGGCCGAATGCACCGCGATACCGGCAGGCTCTATCCCAAGCAAAAGACCTAAATCCTGGCCTGATTTGCTGGAATGGGGTCCGGCAGCCGCCATGACCAGTTCGAAACGGTGGGAGTTTTTGAGTAGATGTCGGGCAACAACGCATCCGGTCAGCCCGAGGCCAACCATGGCAACGGTGATCATTTATCTTTACCTCACTTGGCGCTGACGAGGTTAGCTGACGGATTAGGACAGGAGGCTGCCCCGCCTTGATTGCTCAAGGCTACACCCCAGTAACACGGTTCCCCCGCTCCTGCAATGCAGGATTAAGCGCATGTATTCAGAAGATTAGACGGGGATTGGGCGGGGAAGTTACAATTACAATTGACAATGGGCAATGGGTAATTGATAATAACTACTCAGCCATAGACGGCACTGTCCGTGGCGGTCTGTCAGTACGCTAACAACTACAGAAAGATACAGACCGCGCCGGTCTGTCGGATAGCCGAACCCGTCGCGTTGGGATCGGTGGTATAAATCGCAGGCTACAAGTCAACGTTGCCACGGGTTTAGTCACCCACGGACTGGCGTCCGTATCGGGGTTCCCTCACCGCGTGGCTAACTATTTGCAGCCCGCATGCGGGCGCACGGGGGGTGTCCGAAAGGCGTCCGCTTCAGCGGACAGCCAACTGATTAGCGATGGGTGACGAGGCCTGCTTTAGCAGGTTGATGGAACCCGTCGCTAATGGCTGAGTAGTTACAATTGACAACGGACAATTGATATCGGCCAATTGTCAACTGCCAATTGCCAATTGTTGGTATAGATATCTCTGGAACCCGGAAAACACCAGCCCGATTTCGTCTGGCTTGCCAAGATCGGCGATAGCGTCTGTGATCGAATCATGATATCTCAGCTTCAATAACGGCCCGAGCTTCTGCATATCCAGCTCATCGACACCTTCGCTGACATAGTGCGACAACACAAAATCAAGAAACGCCTGCTGCTTACTGTTGAAGTGCTGCCGAATGGTGGTTCTGGCCGATGCCGCGCGCTCCGTGCGGCTGACGGTAGGTAATGCATACGCTACATGCGCCAGCACGTCGAACAGGTCGCTCTGCTCCGCATCGATGATTTTCTGCATCTCGGTAAGTGCCGCCTTATTGAAGCCCTTCTCGGACAAGCCATCCAGGAGCCTTTTGCGAGTGTCTGGCGCGCTCCATATCTCCCTTAGTTCCTGCTCGTTCTTGAAGAACTCCGGCAGTTTACCGTAAAGCATCTCCATGAACTGCTGCGTCGAGATCGGGGTGCCGTCAGGATGCCAGTAACTGGTGGACATCATATACTGGATGGTGCGCTCCTTACCGTCTGCCAGTTTGACCTTCAGCTTCTTGCTGCATATACATGGCTGATGACCGCACTTATCGCAGGGATGATCGCACTCGCAGCGCACCTTGCCACAGACGGGACACGGCTTCTGACATTTACATGGATACTGTCCGCATTCTGTGCAGACCGGCTTTTCACACTCGCACGGGTAACAGCCGCACACCGAGCAGTTTTCAGGCGCAATCGGCTCGCCATCCCACTCCGGATCGGAAAAGTGGTGGTGCGCCTTCACGAAGTCGTAGATGGTGAAGTAATCCTTGCCGTCATACAGGCGCGTGCCGCGGCCGATGATCTGCTTGAACTCAATCATCGAATTGATGGGCCGCATCAGCACGATATTGCGGATGTTGCGCGCATCAACCCCGGTAGACAGCTTCTGCGATGTGGTGAGAATGGTGGGGATGGTCTTCTCGTTGTCCTGGAAATCACGCAGATACTGCTCACCGATCATGCCGTCATCCGCCGTCACCCTCTGACAGTAGTTGGGGTCGGGGCTCCGACTGATCTGGTTCACCAGGTCACGAACAATCAGCGCATGCTCCTGTGTGGCGCAAAACACCAGCGTCTTCTCGCTCTGGATGATTTGCGACATGAATATCTCGACCCGCTTCTTTTCCCTCGCCTTGATTTCTATGATACGGTTAAATGCACTTTCGCCGTAAAGTGTGCCTGGTTTGGCCTCACCTTCTAGCACATGGTCATCCGCGGTGTAGATATATTCATCCAAAGTGGTCGCGATCTGCTTCACCTTAAACGGCGTCAGGAAGCCATCATTGATGCCCTCTTTCAGCGAATAGATGTAGACCGGGTCCCCAAAGTAGGCATAGGTATCCACATTGTCGTCACGCTTTGGGGTGGCGGTAAGACCGAGCTGCACTGCGGGGCTGAAATAGTCCATAATCGCCCGCCAGTTGCTTTCGTCATGCGCACCACCGCGATGGCACTCATCTATGATGATGAAGTCAAAGAAATCCGGCGGATACCCATAGAAGTTGGGCTTAGCTTGCTCAGTCAGCGCCTCCGCATCGGCATCATCCATTATGGACGGCTCCTGCTCCCCCGGCTGGTCACACATGAAGGTTTGGAAGATCGTGAAGAAGATGCTGCCATTGGTCGGCACGCGCTCCTTCAACCGAATCCCGCCAGGCGATATCCGCACCAGCGCATCCTCAGGAAATGACGAAAACGCGTTATACGCCTGATCAGCCAATATATTCCGATCCGCCAAAAACAGTATCCGAGGACGGCGGAGCAATTGACAATTGTCCACTGTCAACTGTTCCTTGTCCATTGTCAATTGCCAATTGTCAACTGCTTGCAGGTTCCATCGACTCTGAAACAGCTTCCATGCGATCTGGAATGCGATGAAGGTCTTGCCAGTGCCGGTAGCTAGCGTGAGCAGTATGCGCTTCTGACCATCAGCCACGGCTGACAACACACGCTCCACTGCGATGTCCTGGTAATAGCGACCGGTGAAGTAGCCGCCGCGGTCCTCAAAAGGCACTGCGGCGAAGCGGTCGCGCCAGGCGTTCTGCACGGCGAACGTGCGGCTCCAAAGCTGCTCAGGTGTGGGGAACGCCGTGAGCTCCGCTTCCGCTCCGGTCTCCATGTCGATGCCGTAGATACCTTGACCGTTGGTGGCGTATGCGAATCGCACCGCCATCTTGCCTGCATATTGCTTGGCTTGCCCCACCCCCTCGGTCAGCGCTTTATCCCAGGCCTTGGCTTCTACCACCGCCAGCTTGGTGTTGCGGTATTCCAGCACATAATCTGCCGTCAAGGCTGCGCCGCGTTTATGATGTCCCTCTATACGGCCTGGTGCAATGATGTATTCGCGCCGGATACGGCTGCCCTCCACCACCCCCCAGCCCGCTGCGGCAAGCGCGGGGTCGATTGCCTGAGCGCGGGTATCCGCCTCGTTCATTGGATGGGGCCTTTCTCACGCGGAGGCGCGGAGGACACGGAGTGGGAGAAATTATATGTTGAAGTCTGTCTCCAAATCATCTCACGCGGAGGCGCGGAGGACACGGAGTGGGAGAGATTATATGTTGAGGTCTGTCTCCAAATTTTCTCACGCGGAGGCGCGGAGGACGCGGAGAGGGAGAGGGGAAATGAGGTATGTGGTGATGAGTTGCTTGTTAACAACGTATGATCTCTTCGTATAAATACTTGAATTAGCCTTCCCATAAGTTTTCCTCTGTGTTCTCCACATTTTTCTCATCCTTAAAATGTCCATCCAAACTACTCTCCTCCTCCCCCTCTGACCTCCCCTCTGACCTCTCCCTCTGCGTCCCCTCCGTGTCCCCCGCGCCTCCGCGTGAGACGTATTTCTCCGTCCCCTCGATCGCCCGATTCACACGAAGGTATGGCGATGCTGACGAAGGCAGGCCGTTTACGATACGGCGGAGCCCATCTTTCAATGTGGCCTCGCCGAAGTTGATCAGCAGCCCTACATGCATGTCCATCAGGCGCAGATACGTCAACAACTGTTTACTGTGAACTGGTGCCAGCATCTCCACAGACTTCAACTCTACAACCACGCGCCGATCTACCAGCAAATCAATACGGAACCCTTCCTCGAAGAACATCCCATCATACTCGAAGTTTATGAGGCGTTGACGCTCCACATCAAATCCGCGCCTTTCCAGTTCTCGAGCAAGGATTACCTCGTAAACCGACTCAAGCAGACCCGGCCCAAGCTCTTTGTGTATCTTCACAGAAGCGTCTACCACTGCACCAGTTATCTCATCTAGCGGCCTCATGGCATCTCCCTCCATATCACACGGACTACCTCACGTCGGTAACCCCCACTTTCTTATACACTGAATATAACACAAACGTTCATGAAATACATCATAAACGGCGAGGGCGGAGAGATTCGTCTCACGCGGAGGCGCGGAGGGCGCGGAGAGGGAGAGGTAATATTTTGATGTCTGTCACCGGATTTACTCACGCGGAGGCGCGGAGGGCGCAGAGAGGGCGAGGTTTTGGAGGGCTTCTTGCATACTACAGCTCTCCGCTGAATGCTCCGTGCAGCAAGGCTTTCTTTAGCTCATCCAGTGCGTTAAGCTTCTGCTGGTAGATAGATTCCAAGCGTTGTGTTTCAGTTTTCAGGTTGTCAAGTATGGCTGTAATCAAACCTTGAGTATTTAACGAAGGATAAGATAAGCTAAGATTCCGAAGGTCACGAATGTTGATCTGCATTAAGGCGGCACCATAGGTCTTCTCTCGGATTTGGTTCTGTACGATCTCCGAACACAAGATATAATAGCCAAAATCTTGGGTGATCAGAGTATGATCAAACCTTATGGGGACGATCCCGCGAGTTACGTTTGCTCCGACCAATTCAGGTGCAGCTTTAGATACTACGCCTGTACTTCCTCTTACACAAAGCAGCAACTCGCCTCCTTTCAAGGTTGTCCGCTTGTAGCCACTGGCAAGTTTTGGATCGATGCGTTTCAATCCATCAAGTCGGATAATACTGGAAGTGAGGTCAGTAGGACGCACGACTGGTAGACCGCTGGGATATTCATCCCCGGGCTGGACAATCCCATACGAGAGGGAGCAATCTGGACTCACAACTTGCTCAAATGTTTTCTCCACCCACCCATCGCCGCGATGTGTGAAGACGGATTGCAGGTGGCTTTCGAACAGCGCACGGGCGTTCTGGAGATTCTTCTCGGCGTTGGCCCTGGCGATGGCGATGCCCTCAAACGCCTCATCGAGTATGCGCACAATCCGCTTCTGCTCATCCAGCGGGGGGATTGGTATCTTAACTGTCTTAACCAACCCAATGTTCAAGTTCCTAACCGTGCTACCTGCAGCAAGACTGTCGAACTGCGTAAAAACTAGATCAGAACTAAGAACATGATAAAGATAGTCGGGATCAACACTTGGTTGCCGTAGAACAAGCCAACCGTCATGGATACATCCAGTCGTCTTCATGATATAGGGACGTCCAAAGCTCATTGAATTTGACAGGATGAAATCACCTTCAAAAACCAACCGTGACCGTTTAGCACCCTCGGGTCTTATCTTCTCCTCAGTTTGAGTGATATATTTAGTTACACCCTTTGTGTCACCGATCTTTATCCAATTAATGCCATCATCATCCGTCGTAAGATAGGTATCAATCGGGCGAGGTGATCCGCCTCGAAAGATATCAGCCACATCTCCAAGAGCTTTAGTTTCCCAACCAAACTTCATATTAGCCATCTCATCTGAACCTCTCACCTTCCGCGCTCTCCGCGTCTCCGCGTGAGTCATGACCCCATCCCCCCGGTTCACAGCAGCAACCGGATGTTAGCCAGCACTTCGGCACTCTCGGCGTCCAGCGCGGCGATCTCATCCATGATCTGTTGCGGGGTGCGGTGGATCACTTCTTCACCGCCGTCGGGGTTTTTCGCGGACAGGTCGAAGCTGCTCGGATCTATCTCCGTAGCATCCACGCTCCAGCTTTTGGGTGAGTCGGCAAAGCTCTTCTGCAGTTCCACGAACTCGGCCAGATCATCATCGTTCAGCGGGTTGGTCTTGCCGAGGTTGCGGCCCGGATCAAGCTGGTAATACCACACCTTTCGGGTGGGTGCGCCCTTCTCAAAGAACAGCACCACAGTCTTCACACCCGCGCCTTGAAAAGTGCCGCTGGGGCAATCCAGCACCGTGTGCAGCGTGCAGCTCTCCAGAAGCATCTTGCGCAGGCTGACCGAGGCGTTGTCGGTGTTGGACAGGAAGGTGTTCTTGATCACAACGCCGGCCCGTCCGCCGGCCCTGAGCATCTTGATGAAGTGCTGCAGGAACAGGAACGCGGTTTCGCCGGTGCGTATGGGGAAGTTCTGCTGCACCTCCTTGCGCTCCTTGCCTCCGAAGGGTGGATTCGCCAGTATGATGTCGTATCGGTCTTTCTCTTGAATATCCGCCAGGTTCTCAGCCAGGGTGTTGGTATGCATGATGTTTGGAGCTTCGATGCCATGCAGAATCATATTCATGATGGCAATCACATACGCCAGCGACTTCTTTTCCTTGCCGTAGAAGCTGCGCTGTTGCAATGTCTGCAAGTCGGAGGTGCTGAGGTTGGGCTGCGCCTTGAGGTAGTCAAACGCCTCGCATAGGAATCCCGCAGAGCCGACCGCACCGTCGTAGATGGTCTGACCGATCTCTGGTTTCACCACCTGCACCATCGCACGAATCAGCGGGCGCGGGGTGTAATACTCGCCGCCGTTACGCCCGGCGTTGCCCATGTTTTTGATCTTTGCTTCGTAGAGGTGGGAGAGCTCGTGCTTCTCGGTTTGCGATCTGAAGCGCAGCTCATCGATGAAATCCAGTATCTCACGCAGGTTATACCCGCTCGAGATTTTGTTTTGGATTTCGCTGAATATCTCGCCGATTTTGTATTCGATGGTGTTCGGGCCAGTCGCCCTCAGCTTGAATCCGTTCATGTAAGGAAACAACTTGCGGTCCACGAACTCACGCAGATCATCGCCTGTCATTGCCTTATTGTGGTCGAGTTTCCCATCCTCGGTTTTGGGTGCCGCCCAGTTATCCCAACGGTAGGTCTCATCCAGGATGAAACTATAACTCCGACCCTCCAGCTCCGCTTCCATCGCCCTGTCTTGCTCCAGACCGTCCAAATACTTCAAGAACAGCAGCCACGAGGTCTGTTCCGTGTAGTCCAGCTCACTGGAGCAACCCGCCTCTTTACGCAGGATGTCGTCGATATTCCTGAATGCTTGTTCGAACAATAGAACTCTCCATAAACACCGCCGATATCAACGGCTGGCGATCATTATCAATATCGCGTCACGGCAATCCACCCATTGGCGACGGGTATCGTCAACCCGTGGGGAGGGCGATTCGCGAATCGCCCCTACACCAGACCGGCGCGGAAAGTGTCTGCATACCAATCGCAGGCATACCGACAAACCGCGCCGGTCATTGTCTCTCCCCCTCCGCGTCCTCCGCGTCTCCGCGTGAGACGAACCACTCCTCCTCCGCGCCCTCCGCGTCTCCGCGTGACACGAACCTCTCCCCCTCCGCGTCCTCCGCGTCTCCGCGTGAGACGAACCACTCCTCCTCCGCGCCCTCCGCGTCTCCGCGTGACACGAACCTCTCCCCCTCCGCGCCCTCCGCGTCTCCGCGTGAGACGAACCACTCCTCCTCCGCGCCCTCCGCGTCTCCGCGTGACACGAACCTCTCCCCCTCCGCGCCCTCCGCGTCTCCGCGTGAGACGAACCTCTCCCCCTCCGCGTGAGACGAACCCCCTACTTCACGCCCATATCCGTCAGCAGTTTCGCGACCGCAGGGTCGGGCGTGATGCTGGCGTTGACCGGCACAAAAGCACCGTGAGAGCCGACCAGCTTCCAGCCCTTGCCGTCTTCATTCTTGAACTGCAGATCCAGCTTACCCAGGAAGATGCCCATCTCTCCGGCCTGCACTATCGGCAGATCAGGGCGGTTGCCGCGTTTGATCATCAGGGTGGGGTCGATGAAGGTGTGGCTGTCACCGCCCACGATGGCATCCAGCTCCGGTACCTGTTCAGCCAGCAGACGGTCCATCAGGTCGCCGATGTGGGTTAGGGCGATCAGCACATCGCACTCACGCTTGATCTGCGGTGCCAGCTTCTTCGCCACCGCGATGGGGTCCGAGATGGTCCACCCCCGTGTCTGCGGGTACTCAGAGGAACGCGGGGCTGTCACACCCAAGATGCCCACCCGCACATTGCCGATCTTCTTCACGATATACGGCTTCACACCGGGCACCATCACGCCGGTGCTGCCCACTGTCAGGTTAGCCGCCAGCCAGGGGAATTTACAACTGCTCATAAGCTGCCGGAACACCACCTGCGAGCGGGTATCCAGTGTGGCCTTGAACTCGTTGTTGCCCACACACATGGCGTCATACTTCATCAGGTTCATCGCAGCAAACTCCGGCTTGCCCATCGTCAAGGTGTGCCATGGTCCGCGCGTGAACACATCGCCGGCCTCCAGTAGCAGAACCGGGTTTTTGGCCTCCTTACGCAGCTTCTCAATCAGCGTAGCGCGCCGCGCCAGGCCTCCCAACTGCTTGCCGTCGTATTTCACCACGCCCTGGTAGTCAAACGGCAGCATCATACCGTGGGTATCATTGGTATGCAAAATAGTTAAGTTGAAGCTGCTCTGTGCCCACATCTGGGCGCTCAGCAACACACACACGGCGGCGATGACGATCCGTTTCAGCATGAAGGTCTCCTTGTTGGTCAATCTATTACCATTATGCCCCAGAGGGTCGTGCGACTGCCTGATGGGGGTTGGGGAAGCAAGATGACGAGGCTCGTTACGTCTGTTGGGGTGTCAGTTTGCGCACGAGCCAGCCGATGGGCAGCACCAGCACGGTGTTATACGCCGCCATCCCCAGTGTGATGTAAATCCAGCGCAACAGGGAGGTATGGGGGCTCAACAGATAGAAGAATGACTCGCACAATAGTGTTCCGAGAAAAGCACAGCCCGCCCACAGTGCCGGGTTTCCGCGGAATATCCGCGCTTCCATACTGGCCAGCAGCATCGCCAGTGCGGTCCGCGTAATGATAAAGCTGCCCAGTGAAACACCCACCAGAGAGCCGGTCAGCCAGCCAACCAGGAACCCCCAAACGGCCGCTTGCTCAAAGTGGCTATTCACACCAATTGCCACCACGCACACCAGCAACAGATCCGGCTGCACGCCTTTTATCGCGATGAGCTGAGTGAAGTTGCCCTGAAGGGCGGCTGCGATTATCACCAGCAGCAATAGTTTGGGCCAGAGCGGCAGTTTGAAGCGGACCATTATAAGCCTGAGGGCAGCACATAAAAGATATCGGCTCTGCGCGGGTTGACGAACGGCTGGATGACAGCCTCACGCATCCCGGCTTCCTTCATCTCAGCACGGCTCTGCACCACGCCGATGGGCAGTCCCTTGGGATACAAGCCACCCTCTCCGCTGCTGACCACCACGTCACCCACACGCACATCGGCGTCCTTCTCAAGGTAGGTCAACACGATGCTGTCGGTGCCGCGGCCCTTGCACACGCCCAGAGCCCGGCTCTCCTGCCGTTGCACCCGTCCCGCGACCGCCGCATTGGGGTCGGTGATTAACAGCACCGTTGCGGTTTTACTGGTCACGGTCTCCACAATGCCCACAACTCCACCCTCGGCGGCCACAATGTAGCGGGGCTTGATGCCGTGGTCACTGCCTTTGTTCAGAACGATGCTGTGGAAATAGTTACTGGGGCGAATGGAGAGCGGCTCTGTGACGATGGGCTGAGGTTTGGTGGATTGCATGATGGCCAACGCCCGCCGGAGGGATTCATTCTCGATGCTGAGCTCCTTGAGGCGGAGCTTGTCGGTAGCCATAGAAGCCACTCGCTGGTTCATTCTGCGGTTTTCGGCGGTGAGTGCCCGCGCATGGGTCAGCCCGTAGCTGAAATCGACTGTAGCCTGCTGCACGGTGTGTGTGAGTTTTTGGAAGGGTGCGATGATCCGGCTCCAGGGTTGCGCGCTTTTATCGTTGGCCCCTGTTTTGAGGGCACTGTTATGCAAAGCTCCCAGCACCATCGCCGCAACAACCAGCACCAGTATCAGCCAGAACCGACCACTACGCCACACAGGCTCATTCACGGAAACGCCTCCGTTGGGTTACTTTGCCGCGCTAATCAGCACTTTACGCAGTTGGGTGTTGTGTTCCAGTTCTTCCAGCATATGCCCTGTTCCATTCGCCACGCAGCTAAGGGGGTCATCGGCTATGAGCACGGGCATCCCTGTTTCGATGTGAATCAAGTTATCCAAACCACGAAGAAGCGCTCCACCACCTGCCAGCATAATACCGTGGTGCATGATGTCGGCAGCCAGCTCAGGAGGGGTCTCCTCAAGGCACTGTTTGACCACTTCCACGATCTTATTGACAGGTTCCGCGATGGCTCCACGAATCTCTTCGCTGGTCACGGTGGCAGCCCGAGGCAAACCGGAAATCAAATCACGGCCGCGGATTTCCATCTCTTGCTCTTGCCCGTTGGGGTAGGCCGAGCCGATGGTCATCTTGATCTCTTCTGCGGTGCGGTCACCGATATACAGGTTATGCTGACGGCGCACAAACGCCACGATCGCATCATCAATCTTATCGCCTGCGGTACGCTCACTCTTGGGAGCGACGATGCCGCTGAGGGAGATCACAGCCACTTCCGTGGTGCCACCGCCGATGTCCACGATCATGCTTCCGGTCGCCTCGGAGACAGGTAAGCCTGCTCCAATCGCTGCCGCCATCGGCTCTTCCAGTAGGTAAGCTTCGCGTGCTCCCGCTTTACGGGCCGCACTCACAACCGCGCGCTGCTCTACATCGGTAGCTCCGCTGGGGATGCCGATCACCATCCTGGGCGCGGCCCAGCTCCGGCGGTGAACTCGCTGTATAAAGTAACGAAGCATCTGTTCTGTCTGTTCAAAATCTGCAATGACGCCATCCTTGAGGGGTCGGATCGCCTGGATGGATCCTGGTGTTCGTCCGAGCATGCGCTTCGCCTCGTTGCCAACGGCCAGCACCTTTCGGGTGTCACTCTCGATGGCAACCACAGACGGCTCACGCAGCACGATGCCGCGGCCGCGCACATGCACCACGGTATTAGCTGTGCCGAGGTCGATGCCCATATCTCGAGAGAAGTTTGCGAACAGTTTGTTCCAGATCGACATGATCGTTATTATGATCCTCCAGGTGCCCTAAGGTGACCACTATATTATACATGCCCGCATCTAAAAACGCAGAAAAGCTTCGAATGGGCTGCGTCCATACTGGGTACCGTCATCAACACCAAACCGCAATCGGCGTCCGGAACCGAATTTGTATCACCTGATCATCTGTTCACAGATTCGCCTGATAGCTTAACACTAGCATCATGCGTTTCCTTGTATTGGTATATTGAAATTGTTACAATGTAGCTCTTGCCTCCGCAAGACAGGTCTCAGTACCTGATCCCAACTCCACCAAGATGGAGTAGACCATAAGGATTCAAAATGAAAGTGACTACCGTGGAGCACGGGCTCCCCATCAAAAGCTGGTGCAGCGAACCCGAAGAGGGCACCATCGAACAAGCTCGCCATCTAGCACTGCTGCCATTCGCATTCAAACATATCGCCTTGATGCCAGATGCACATCAAGGATATGGGATGCCCATCGGCGGAGTGTTGGCCACAGAAGCGGTAGTTATCCCAAATGCAGTAGGTAAAGACATCGGTTGCGGCATGTGCGCCGTCAGGCTCCATCGGTCTGAGATTGAGGTTGATGAACTCAAACGGCTGTTGTCGGAGATACGCAATCAGATTCCGTTAGGCTTCAACAACCACAAATCTCCGCAGGATGATAGCTATATGCCCCACCTACCCCTGCCTGCAGGCGGCATCGTGCAAAGAGAGTATGCTCACGCGCGGTGTGCGGTAGGCACACTCGGTGGTGGTAATCACTTCATCGAAATTCAGAAAGGTGACGATGGTTCCATCTGGCTGATGCTGCATTCCGGCTCCAGAAACCTGGGATTGCAGGTCGCAGACCACTACAACAAGATTGCGATTGAGCTGAATACCCGGTGGCACAGTGCTGTGCCCAAAGAGCATCAGTTGGCGTTCCTTCCGCTTGACACGGACATCGCTCAGAACTACATGCAGGAGATGCAGTATTGTGTGGAATTCGCCCTTGCGAACCGCCATCTGATGGTTCAGCGGATTCTTCAGATCCTCGGCTGCGGACACGATGAGATCATCAACATCGCACACAACTATGCCGTAGAGGAAGAGCACTTTGGGCATAAGGTCATGGTGCATCGTAAAGGCGCCACCCTTGCCACTAAGCAGACGGTGGGCATCATACCCGGAAGCCAGGGCAGCTCATCATACATTGTGAAGGGGCTTGGGCACCGAGACAGCTTTCACTCCTGCTCACATGGTGCGGGTAGGAAAATCGGCCGAAAAGAGGCCATGCGGTCCTTGAACCTTCAGACTGAGATGGATGCTTTGGATCAGAAAGGCATCATTCACGCCATCCGCAATGTCAGCGACCTTGATGAGGCACCAGGTGCCTATAAAGATATCGATGTGGTGATGGCTGAGCAAAAAGAGCTGGTAGAGGTGGTTGTCCAACTGCAGCCGATGGCAGTGATCAAAGGCTAAGGACGGGGTCAGCCGGCGGCTTTCACAAACCGCCGGCAACATACGCTGATGCAGTAACTAGTTAGGCACTTCAGGGGGGTATATCTGCGTCAGATCACTACCGTATGGTGTGCAGGTGAACAGGCTATATATGCCATCGTGTTTACCGATGAAGCTGAATTTGTCGTTAGGGCCAGCCGATACCCCTTCGACGGTCTCGAACGAGTTCTCGGCAAATGGATAGGTCATCACACCGGTGGTGGAATCAATAATCCCGATCTCCAAGGCCGCGCCGGAGTTGGTTCTGAAGCTATTCGGAGCGATGATTTGAGAGCCATCCAGAGTGTAACAAGGGCTTCCAAACACCTTACCATAATGCATCTCACTGGTATAAGCCATATAGTAGGTGTTGTCTGGTGACTTGGTCCACAGCTTGGCATCGCCATTGTAGGCCTCAACATACAGAATGCGATCCGCGCGTGACCCAACCGCCGCCTGATAGCTTGGCTGCTCTTCAGATGCGGTGTGGTTCGGGATGTGGGTCATTTCTCCGCCGGTGATGGGTATGGTATACAGGTTGGAGGGGTTGTTCGCCGCCAGCGACTTTTCAAACAACACCGTGTTGGCATTCATGAACTGCGGATGACCGCTACGTGCTCCTACCAGCTCCGTAAGACCTGTGCCGTCAGCGTTGATCTTCATGATATGGCAGTCGGTCCAGAAATTCGGCCCTTGCTCCTGAAACACAATAGTGTTGAGGTCTGGAGACACATCGAACCTGATGATGTTCTTGCCAATAGACGTATACTTCGCGAACTGGCTGCCATCGGGCTTGACTCGATAGATATCGAGGTTGCCATCGACGCCTCCCGCAAAGAATATCCACTGATCGTTCGTGTTCGACTTCCATACGGTACAGCGTAACAATGTGATCGCAGGCGATGGGTCATACACCACCACGGTCATCCATGGAGATGTCATACCATCCATAGTCACACGCACGGTGGGACTGCCTACCGCTAAGCCATATGCCTGACCGTCTTGGAAGCGCAGCATCTCTGGCAGTATAGGGCGGGCTGCAGGAGCTCCCACCGCCGGTGAACCTACCTCCCATTTGACCGATCCTGGGGTGACAGCCACAGCAGCGCCTGTTGCGTCACGGGCGATGAAGGCGAGTGCTTTATGCTCACCCACGGCGATTGACTGCTGGTTCTGCACTTCAAGGCTCTTGACCACCTGGTTGACGCTGATGGTGTCCAAACCCGTGCCGTCTTCTTGTAAGTCGAAAATCATGGTAGCATAGGCCACCGCGGACCCAGCGTTATTTGCTTCACTGGTAAAGTCGACAACTACCCTCCACTTTCGAACGGGCACTTTGTCTGGTGATACCCAATGCTGTAAATACGCACCAGGGGCCGCATTACGATTAATGATCCACTGGAATGATGGTTGTTCTTGTATTGTGTTCATGTCTAGAACCGGATTGTGACTATCAGCCGGAAGATCATGATCGGTTTGCAGGAGTACTACGGGATAGAGGGAGATTTTGCAGCTCAGAGCAGCAGCCGGCGCCTGTATCGCACGGCCTCTTTCCGCCCAGTAGATGTCTACACGAAAGTTAGTATCGGGGGTGACACTGTTTCCCCCGCAGCCGAATAGTAGCGTGAGAAAGAATAGCGATATTGCGACGATAATCCATTTGGCACGCATAACAGTTTGTTCTCCTTCATGCCTAGTTGAATTGTTCACCCGTCTTGTGCAACTTCTGGCTGGTGATGCCCTAATTATAGCATGTACAACATAGAGATGGTGTGCTTCTAGGGTGTCATTTTAGAAATGACGAAGTATGCGAATAGTGATCTGATCATAAACGATATCGATGTTGCGTACATGCTTACAGTGACTGATCCGTATGGAGACATATGTGAAGACAAACAACATGACAGTGAGTGCAATGAGGCATATCAACAAGTATCATGAAGACATATAAAAGGTCGCATGCCATCGTTAAGAGTGTAAGGTAGCCTATTTTGGGTACTGAGTACGGTAACTGATCTTTCCGTCAACATATTCATATATCCGGTAACCAGATTCACGGCCCCACAAGTTTGCGATAGGCGAAGCCACAAACACTGGTACCTTCCCTATCCAATGTTGTTCGGCACGATGATAGTGTCCTGATATCACTGCCTTAACGTTATATGCATTTACCAATTTCTCAAACTGCTTAAGTTCCGATGCAGGCCATGTTTCATGCAAGGAGTTCGCATAGAAGTCCTTAGTTGGAGGACGGTGGGTAAATACAACTACGGGTTTACGACCAGCCAACTTCAACTGTTTACGCAACCAGATCATAGACTCATACCCGTCTAGCTTAACTGATCCATCAAGCGACTCAGTGCAGAAGAATATCATAATAATACCATGATATTCAGTTTGACCATACAAGGGACCCACTGCCTTCTGGTAAGCCAGCACACTCGGGCCAAAAGTACTGCCGGGCATAATATCATGGTTACCAGCCACATGGAACACGGGCATCTTGAATTTCGCAAATGCATCCTTGGCCAACTTGTTCACCGACTCATCAAGGACGGTACCGTTGAAAACATCTCCTGTATCGGCAACAAACCCAATCTCCAATGAGGTGTTATTGATCGCATCAACCACCTTTAACATTCGTTCGGCACTATCTTGGATCCCAAAATGAATGTCGGAGATTTGAGCAAAATAGAACTGTCTGGGTTTGGTAAAGCCTATTGACGAAACCAAAGAAAGCCCTATGATAAGCGTAGTAATATTCGTGTATAATCGCATGAATTTCATTGTCTTTTTTCTCCGATGTACCGCAAATTAGCCCAACTTCCGCAGTGAGTGGGCCTGAATGAATTTCGGGCCGATTTTTCGTGCTCAACACAGTAAGTATGCACAATCAGTTCGTGCTCAGAGCCACCAAAAATGCCATGTAGTGTAGATAATAAGCTTTCCTCAACCAACCGCTAAGCACAACACGGGCCTTGTAAACCAATCAACTGCGGAAGTTTAGCTAGCGGAGAAATCCGTGATGATATTCCTGTGACAGCCAGAATTGTAGATGTTCCATCAAGACAGGCCCATGCAGAGTAACTCCGCATGAGCCTGATGATTTGTGGCGAAGGGTTTCAACTTATTGTTCTGGCGCCGGGTATATCCTCTTCAGCTCACCACCGGCTAATGAATCGGTGTATACACCCCACACGCCGTCTTTCAACGCGGTGAAGCAATAGTTATATCCATAGAAGGGACTGCTAGCCACAACATACACCGTGGTGAACATATCTCGGGAGTATGGGTAGCTCACATTCTTGGTCTCTACATCCACGATCATCACATCGCGGATGCCGCCATTCACAGGAACAGACCGATGGCTTGCCGTTGTCAACACTTTATTGGTGTTAGCGGCAAAGCATGGACCATGGAAAACATGCCCATATGTGCCATCACCGGCAATGCTGACAGGGTTGCTACCGTCTGCGTTTTTCACCCACAACCAGCCATTTCCGTTGTATGCCTCCACATAGGTCAACATAGCATTGATTCCACCGGTAGCGGGGAAGTAGTTGGGCTGTTCCTCGGATTGTGTGTTGTTGGGTATGTGGGTCATCTCACCACCGCCGATTGGGATGGTGTACATCTGCGCCGGTTGACTGTTACCAAGAGACTTCTCAAACAGCACTGTGTTGTCATTCATGAACACAGGATGGCCTGATCGAGGGCCAACCAGTTCCGTTCTACTTCCTGAACCGTCAGAGTTCATCTTCATGATGTGACAGGTCGCCCAAAAATCGCCTGAAATTTCTTCATATACGATGGTGCGATAATCGGATGAGATGTCAAACCATTGTATGCGTGCACCAACACTGACGAACTTCCCGAATTCCGAACCATCGGGCTTCACGCGATAGATATCCATGTTGCCAGTTGATCCAGCGGCGAAAAATATCCAATCGCCTAACCCCGAATTCGCACGCCATAAAATGCAGTCCATCACAGCGAGGACTGGAGTGGTAGATCGCACGGTGACCGTGACCCATGGCGACACCATACCATCCATAGACACACGCACAGTGGGACTGCCTGCTGCCAGGCCATATGCCTGACCGTCTTGGAAGCGCAGCATCTCTGGCAGTATAGGACGTGCTCCGGCAATTCCCACTTCCGGTGGTCCGACCTCCCATTTGACCGATCCCGGGGTGACAGCCACAGCCGCGCCTGCTGCATCACGGGCGATAAAGGCGAGCGCCTTGTGCTCACCAACGGCGATCGTCTGCTGGTTCTGCACTTCAAGGCTCTTGACCACCTGGTTGAGACTGATGGTGTCCAATCCCGTGCCGTCTTCTTTCAGGTCAAAGATAATGGAAGCATTGGCCACCGCAGACCCAGTATTATTTGCCTCACTGGTAAAGTCGACGACTACCCTCCACCTTCGTACGGGCACTTTGTCTGGCGATACCCAATGCTGTAGATACGCACCAGGGGCCGCCTGGCGGTTGATGATCCACTGGAATGATGGTTGTTCTTGTATTGTGTTCATGTCTAGAACCGGATTGTGACTATCAGCCGGAAGATCATGATCGGTTTGCAGGAGTGTTACGGGATAGAGGGAGATTTTGCAGCTCAGAGCAGCAGCCGGCGCCTGTATCGCACGGCCTCTTTCCGCCCAGTAGATGTCTACACGAAAGTTAGTGTCGGGGGTGACACTGTTGCCCCCGCAGCCGAAGAGTAGCGTGAGAAAGAATAGCGATATTGCGACGATAATCCATTTGGCACGCATAGCAGTTTGTTCTCCTTCATGCCTAGTTGAATTGTTCACCCGTCTTGTGCAACTTCTGGCTGGTGATGCCCTAATTATAGCATGTGGTATCTAGAATATGGTGTGTTTTGCGGGATGTTTTTGGGGAAAGAGGAAAACTAAAGTGCTATTTCCAGAGGGGTAACAGGAGTGATGCTTTCGTAGCGTTTTCTTTTAGTAGAGATTCTCATGCCGTGGTGCCTCATCTGATATGGAAAGACCTGTAATCGCGGATTGCTTCATGCGGTCCCATGCTTGTTTGGCAGCCTCTGGATCCCAGGGTAGATGGACAGGCATCTGCCTCAGAGATAACTCTAATGGCTCATTGACAGGCAAGTCAACTGGTTGGTCAGGGATGATTGCCTTCCCATCAAAGTGTGCTCGTATTGTGATGGACATATCTCTCACCTCCGTCATCATTATGACATATGATGCAGCCGAGAATACCTTTAATGTCAAACACAAGCAACCACCTGTGCTGGCACGGCAGCCTACGCAGTAACTGATACAGTCGTAGGGGCGCCCATTGTGGGCGCCCCTGATCGTTGTTCATTCGATGGTTTTTGTTTTAGGGCGCCCACAAAGGGCGCCCCTACGGCCATTCGCCTACTTGACCGTAATGAACAGCTCGCCCAAACCGATCTCTGAGTAGAAAATCTCGGGGGCCACCGGCGTCTCTGCGCAGGTGCCGCCGTAAAGCACACGGTAGGTATTCTTAGCAGTCTTCTGCAACTCGCCGGTGCCGTCGATTGTGCTCATTCCCAGGAAATAGCAGTTCTTAAAAGCCTTGGGGTCATTGCTGCCCGCCAGAAGCACAGGGCCGTCCCCACCGTCCATCTGCCAGTTCAACCCGTCCCGTGAAACCTGCATGCTGGGCACAGTACGGCCAGTCTTATCGCCGGTGAAAGTCACTCGCAGGAATAGCGGGGCACCACCCACATTTCGGATGTAGCCAATCTGGTTACCAAGCTGGGCCAACCCTGCTGGACCCTCATGGTTCCGCCAGTCAAATGTGTAAGGATCAGCGGAGCGGATACGGAAATACCCGGTCCATCCTGTCTTGCGGTTCACGCCCACGTACATCCAAAACGGCTTGCCGTCCTTGTCCCAAGGCACATATATCACCTCTTGGTGATGCAAGGCCGTGGTCTCGGGTTCGTCAAGGTTCACCACCACGCCACGGGTTTTGCTCTGCAGCTCCCAGTTGTCGCCGTCTTTACTGGTGAACAACACGATGCGGTCTACACCACGTGGTTCCAATTCACCGGGTAGGGCCGGGCCATCCATACCTTGAATCTGGGCGTACATATAGTAGGTGCCCTTCACACGCATCACTTCGGCTTCCAGGCAGTTGCTGGCGTTCCAGACCTCCGGGTTGCCTGTTTCGGCTGGGAAGTAGAACTCGGGTCGGTCTTTGTTCATCTTCCAGGTAAATGGTGCTCCGGTTTTGCTTTGGTGCTGCAGCACATGGTCACCGTCGGCGTTCTTCACACCCCTACGCAGCCAGCGTCCGCCTGTATACATTCTGTACATACCCTTGGCGGAGTCCCAGATGATATGCACGCTGTAGTCGTAAGCCGGTGCACCGTCGGTGGTGGGCCTGTCGATGGCGCTGTTATGCCCAAAAAAGCGGCTCTTATAGCTGACCTTCAGGTTATCAAGCGCCTTATAGACCAGTGTCTGCTCCTTGAAGGCAGGTGTCTTCTGAGCGATACTCTTGGGCTGCTTCGGAGCAGCACTAAGGCATGTGGAGGCAAGCAGAAGTCCGCATGCCGTAAGACGAACGATTTTTGATGTCATATCTACCCTCTCTTTTTCCAGAACGACAGGTGGGTAGCGAGGGTGTACATCGCCATCCCACCGCATATAATCACGGTGATACCAAGTATCCCAGGTGCCATCACCTTCCATATTAACTCTTGTTGTGCAAAAAGACTTCCGCAGCCCACGCACAGAGCTCCTATGCCAATACCCAGCCCAATGACCGACTCATGACCACCGCCATGCTCTCCCTTAGTCTCGCTCCCCGCCATGCTGTAGAACAGACTGGCCTGATACCCCATGGCCAAGCAGAAGCCCAGAATGACTTGCCCGATGACATGTACGTAGATATTAGGGGCCAGCATCATGATCAAGAGAGCGACCGCCAGGCCAAAATAGCTGCTGAGCAGCATCGGCACATGATAGCACCAACCCTTCCATCGTCCAAACAGAACAAAACAGGACAGACGCACCAGGAAAAACACACTCAGGAACATCGAACTGGTCTCAAGGTTAAGGTTCATCTTGTTAGCGAACTGCGGCGTCAGCAGAGCACAGATGGTCAGAATGACATATCCCATCGGGTTGAATATCCATCCCAGCCGTCTGAATATCTTCCTATCCTTCGCGGTCAGCCGATACCCGTCATTTGTCTCCACAGGGTGCTGCGTATCTGGGATCTGCAGGAACTTCTTCATAAACACAACAGACAACACCAGAGCCAGGATACACATCAGCGCGGGTACTCCAAACAGCCCTCGCGCGGCGAATTCAGGCCCACCGAGAGACGCCAGTTGGCTGGTGAAGAAGAATGCTACCGCTGAACCACCAGCCCATCCCAGGTTGTACTTCAGCACATTCCGCTGCACGCCATGGTTATCTTCGCCGCGCATCAAAGTAGATTCAGTGGCTGGCCAGATGAAGTTAGGGAATATGCCGGTCAGTAGTAAAGCGAGATTAAGGTTCCAGCCCGCCGGGGCGAATATCCCCACGAGCGCCGCCAGTAGCGTACCAGCCAATCCCAGGTTCAAGCTGCGGTCGGCCCCGTACTTTTCAACGAATTTCCCGCCGTAGACGGCCGATATAGCGATCCCGATCCCAAACGCCATCTGCCAGACGGACATCTGCCAGATGGTCCACTGATGCTGTTCTGCGTAGTAGGGTTGTCCATACATCATCAGCGTTGTGGCGATATTAACGAAAAATCCTATGGCTGTGATCAACCATTTAGAGGGTGTTTTATGCATATGTGTGATGTTTGCTTCCTTTCGAGATTCAGTTGTTACCTTGTGTCAGTATACAGAATTGCCATATACTGACGTTGAGACAGCATTCATGACATACGTTTACGTTAAGGAGTCTCACCGAATTTATGAGAGACCTGGCCAAACTGGCTCTAGATCATGCCCAACAAATGGGTGCTTCCTATGCAGATGCCCGAATTATGAGCATCCACAAGCAGTCCATCAACTGTGAAGATGAACGGCTCAGCTCAGCATCTGAAGCGACTGATACTGGCATTGGTATACGAGTGATCTGCCAGGGAAGCTGGGGATTTGGCTCTACCAACATCATGACACCAGATGGTGTTCAGGCTGCCGCAGCTCAAGCCGTGGCGTTGGCCAAAGCCACCGCAGGTATGAGGCAGTCGCCGGTAAAGCTGGCACCCGAGGCCGCGCACAACATCTATTTTGAAGGCCCCTGTCAGATTGACCCCTTCAACATCCCTGTATCTGACAAGGCTGATCTGCTCATCGGCGTGAATAGACTGCTGCTGAGCTACCCAAAGATCAAACGGGCCACCGCCTTCATGAGTTTCGTGCGTGAACAGCGCATCCTGCTCACATCGGAAGGTTCCGACCTGGAGAGCCGCGTCACCATCAGTGCTTGCGGATATACCGCCACTGCGGTGGGAGATGGCGATGCGCAGACACGCACTTACGCCCCTGCTCCCATGTCCGCTGGATATGAGAACATACTGAATGCCGACCTGGTTGGCCATACTCAGCACATCGCCGAAGAGGCACTAGAGCACCTCATGGCCCCAGACTGTGATGATGGTCCGACGGATTTAATCCTTGACCCCTACCATCTCTCCCTCACTATGCACGAATCGGTCGGCCATGCCACGGAACTAGACCGCATTCTTGGTTACGAAGAGAGCCTGGCGGGTCGTAGCTTTGCCACGGTAGACAAGCTGGGTAAGCTGCAGTATGGGTCACCTTTAGTGAATTTCGTCGCCGACGGCAATCTGCTGGGCGGCCTGGCCAGCCACGGGTTTGATGACGACGGCGTGCCCGCCCAGACCTATCACATCATCAAAGATGGTATCTACAGTAATGTCAGCATGGGCCGCGAGGTAGCTGCCGAGATGGGCTGGGAAAACAGCCTGGGCAGTTGCCGCGCAGACCACTGGAGCAGCATCCCAATAGTGCGCATCCCTAACCTTAGTTTGATGCCTGGTCCCACGCCTCTGGCGTTGGAGGACTTGATCGCCGACACTCGAAATGGCATCTACATAGAAGGTATGGGAAGCTTCAGCATAGACCAGATGCGCCAGAATTTCCAGTTCGGCGGCGATGCGTTCTGGAAGATCAAGAACGGCCGGCTGGTTGGGATGTTAAAGAATGTCACCTACCAAAGCATCACCGAGCCGTTTTGGAACAGTTGCGACGCCATCTGCGACCAGCGATTCTGGGTGCCGAATGGTGTGTTGAACTGCGGCAAAGGCGATCCGATGCAGATAGCCCGCATGACCCACGGAGCAGCTCCCGCCCGATTCAGGCAAGTCAACGTCAGACGAGCGAGGTAATACGCGATGCCCAACACAGATTCGGAATTTCATCTTCGGCTGATCACTGGACTTAAAACAGCAGCAGAACTGTCCACAGGTGACTACACGCCCGAGCAGGCTCTTCGCGGGCTGATGCAGGTAGCTTGCGACATCACACAAGCCAGCAGTGGTGCTATTGGTCTACTGGAAGACGAAGGGACCACCCTGCACATCGCCGCTGCGGCTGGTGAGAACGGCGAAAATGTATTAGGCATGCGCACCCGACTGCAAGACAGCATCATGAGCAGTGTTTTTGACAGTGACGGACACGCCCAGGAGCTTCCCGAAAGCACACAATCCACCGCGGTACGCCCGTTAGTCTGCCAAAATGTGTTCGTAGGCGCGGTGGTGGTGATGAGCCGCACCGGCGGCAGCCGTTTCAGCGAAAATGACCTGGATGCACTGCAGATGCTGACGGCGTTCATCGTCAGCGTAACCAGTCGCGCCCAACTCCAGCGCACCTCCATCAAGCAAAAAGCCCAACTGGAAGTCGTCTACGAGGCCACACGGCAGCTCTCTTCAATGGATATCACCCGACAGTTGGATGGTCTGGTAGAGACCGTCTCCAGGCATCTTGAGCAGAACTATACAGCTCTATTCCTGCTGATGGACGAAGATGACACACGTCTGCTCTACATCGCCGCGGAACGCGGGCTTGATGGCGACCAGCGCGAGGTTAGCCTGGATGCCAACTCTCCCTTCATCGCACAACTGATGCAGGATCGCCAACCCGTGATCTACAACGATGTGGCTGCTGACCATATCGACCCCATCATTGCTGGCACTATGACAGGATCGATGATGCTGGCCCCTATCTACAGCACCCACGCGCTGGGTCTGCTGGTGGTCGGTTCGGCAGGCCGTAACGCCTACTCGCATGAAGATGGCGAGTTGATCTCTACCGTGTTGCAACAGGCAGGGCTTGCGCTGGAAAACGCCATGAACTACGACGAGCTGCAGCGTCGTGAGGTCACCGTGCGCTCGCTTTACGAGCTCTCCGATAAACTCAGCCTGACCTGGCAGCTCGATGAGGCTCTGAGCCTGATCGCGAGCTATACTCAGCAGATGCTGTCTGCAGACCGTTGTGCGGTGCTGCTTCTGGACAAAGAGAGCAGCAAACTGACACTGGCACAAAGCAAGAACATCCCTGAAGGGGTGTTTCCGGCCAGTATCACACTGAAAAATGACGGAATGCTGGCGAATGTGGTTGAGGAACTGACACCGCGTGTCATCACTGATCTGTCCAGTGATCCTGACCAGTTGAGCTCCCTGACAGGCATCACATGCAGTATCTGTGCGCTGCCCATCACCTTCCGTAACGAGGTGCTGGGTGTGATACTGGTTTCATCAGATATGCGGCGCGAGTTTTCCGACCGAGACATTACTACCTTATACATCATCGCCAATCACGCTGCGGTGGCCGTTGATAACGCGCGCAAACTGGAAGAAGAGCACCGCAAGTCAGAGGATATGCGGCGTTACTTTATGCGCGCCGCGAACACCGTGCGCAGTCTGCGGAAATCTGAGGCCCCCCGCCTCACCGCCAGCTTCGCCTGCGATGTCACCGACGCCAGTTGCGCCATCTACTTCCGCAGCTCACATGACGGTTGCCAGATCATCGCCACCGCAGGTGAAGCCGCCGCCAGCCTCGAAAACAAGCGGGTTGATGCCGCCCATGTGCAATGGGTGCTACGCAATCAGCGACACCTGCTGGTGAACGACATGCGTTCCGACGCCCGCTTCCAGAGCGACCCCATGCTCCTGCACAACAAGATGCTGAGCTGCTTGATTGCCCCGCTGGAACTTGGCAGCGAAACCGGCGTGCTGGCGCTCTACTCGGATAGCACCCGCGCCTTTCGCCGGCGCGATGTGGAGATCGTCAACACCATCGCGGAGTTGATTAAGCCCCGGCTGTAGGCCAATCCTGCGGTGGTGGGGATGGTCACCTGCGATGTAGACGATCAGCACCGAGTCGACGGGTTCCATCGCCCCAGGGGGCTCCATCACCCAGGGCGAACGCCGTTCGCCCCTACGACTGCGGACGCCCCAGCGCCCGCTTGCGGGCTGCAAATGCCTAGACGCGCGGTGAGGGAACCCCGTTTGGGACGCCAGTCCCTTGGGGTGACTAAACCCGCGGCAGCGTGGGTGACCAGCTCCGATCCACACCACCTGCCCCGCGTCGACGGGTTCGGCTATCCGCCAGACCGGCGCGGTCTTGAGCTTTCCGTAGTTGTTAGCTTACCGTCAGACCGCCCCGGACATAACCTCATGGGCTGCGACTTTCGTAGTGATTGACTTACCACCTTTATCGATGTTACATTCCACTTGTATGCATAATCGTGACAAACCAAGCTCAAGGGGTATGTGATGTACAAAGCTAGTTGGACGGGGATAATATCGGCGGCTCTCATTCTGGCCGTATCTGTTGCACCTGCATTTTCTGCGATGACCATCATCGAATCAGACGATGCGTCCCGAGTGACAAGGGTGGAGCCCGAAGGCACGAAATGGACTGACAACTCCAACGAGGCTGGCTATCAGTTTCCGATGAGTTTTGTGAAAGATAAACCCTCTATGGCCAGCGGCGGCAGCGCCTTAAGCAGCGGGTGGGGTTTTCTGAAAGGTCCTGGTACTGGTGCGGAGCTGGTCTACACCTTCAGCGGGCAGAACAGCGTGAGCGTCGGCTTCCTCGCGCATGCACAAGGTCAGATCGCAGAAGTATATGTAGATGACGTGCTGAAAGCCACGGTAGACACGGAATCCCCGAGCGCGATAGACTACGGCGGGGTAGCTGGCACCATGCGAGAATTGTGTGTCGCGACGGATCTGGACAGCGGGCCGCATACAGTGAGAATCCGCAACACCGGTACGCACAGCTCCTCTCCCTCGACAGCCTGGGATTCGAACACGACCATGTACGGCGGAAGGGGCACCCAACTCGTCGTTGATTTCATCCGGACGGGTGACTACGCCTTTGGAACCCTGAGTGGAACGGTGACGGATGGCTCGGGTCAGCCGATCAGGAACGCGCGGATGACATTGAACACCAAGATAGGCCCATTCGTTGACGGCGATGGCAGAACGGTGAACTACACCGACGGCGACGGTGGATACAACATCACGGGTCTTACCGCCGGAACTTATACACTGACTGTTAACCGGGGTAACCTGATCAACTATACCACCGAGGTGACGGTTACCGGTGGAGCCACCACCACGAAAAACATCTCATACACCTCCACAGTGAACATCACCAGACCTCGGCTCATGGCACCCACTGTCGTGACCAGAGGCGGTACCATGTTTGCAGAGGTATCCGCACCGCCCAGCACGACGGGCTGGGCGATGTCGCTCTCAAACCAGTATAAGACCATTCCGCTGACTGTTTATGCTTCCTACGGCACTAGCAAAATCTGGAACGGCACCCGCCCGGGATGGAGGTTGACGGCGGCCATCCCAGCTAATACCCCGCAGGAGCTGTGGAATCTGACCGTGACGAACACCGGCGGATCCGGCACGGAGTATAAGTCCGTCAAGGTAGTGGACACATTCGACAAGAGCTTCTCCCTGCTGCATATGACCGACTCGCACTGTAACACCAGGTTTTATTGGGCACCCAATCCGGACAATGACGTGAAGTTCGCGATGATGCTGGAAGTGGCTGATATCATCAACCCGGCTATGATCACGCTGACCGGCGATTTTTGCCAGAGCCCCGGTATCACCCAGGCATATGATGAACGGATCATCCCGATACTGCTGAACAACGGCAGTGTCCCCTGTATGATATCCAGGGGCAATCATGAAGCTCCAATTGCGGAGAGTTTGCCATTCGATAACTGGTTTTGGGAAACCATGGTAGGACAGCTTTCCTATGATGTCAAGATGGGGCCGATCCGGATATTTTGTCACGATGTGATGGAGGCATCCTCAAAGAGCTGGACGCAGTCGGCCTTTGCCGCGAGCCAGAATGATGACACCGATAAAGTACGCATCGTGACAACCCATGCGGTCGTGGGATTCACTGGCGCGTGGGCCCCTTCTACCCAGCCTTACCCCACCGTGCTGTTATCAGGGCACGGTCATGCGGACACCTACAACACAAAAGCCGGCTACCCGCAAATCATGTCTGCGTCTTCGCAAAGCTACCTGATGCGTCTCGTCCGGTTCAACCGTGATGGTTCGGGTGACTGGGCGCTGGGTAGTGTGGGCTACAATGGCGGTCAAAAGTCGATGGCGATAGCATCGGACCTCAAAAACCCGTTGATCAAGCGGACATACCAAGCTGTAAATGACGGAACACTGTCCACCAACACAGTGACGATAAAAAATGATCTCGCCGAGACATTCGAGAATGCACGCGCCCGGTTCGTGATGAAGAGGGGAACTCCGAAAGTGGTCGGCGGCACCATCGTTGGTAGCTATGAATCTGATGACCACCGCAATACTATCGTGCTTGTGGAGATCAAAGCGACTGCAAACCAGTCGAGTTCGTGCTCTGTCACGACTACGAGCTTGCGGTAGAAGGGGTCTTGGGATGGGGGCTTCGCCAGGACGGCGTTCACTTCATAAGTGATGCTCAAGAATGACGATTCGCAGTAACGATCATGGGAGGATTATGGGGAGAAGGAGAGGGGGGTTTATTTAACATGAGTGCTTTCTGTTGTTATCGAACGGAATCATCGTAGCTATGATAGTTATGCTGTCATTATAGTGTTGACAAGAATTCGAAGTAATCTGGTATAAACTAGTACTATTGTATAGAATATTGTTGCATGCACGATTTTAGTGCAACAGCAGTCATTGTCCGTCCAGTGCTCAGAAATAGCGATAACGATAGCAACTCTAGTTCATCAGGATCGATGATAAAAGTTGATATCTGTATATGGAGGCATACATGTCCACCAGCAACATAAAAGATCATATCAAATTCGAATTATGGGGTAGGGCTGCAGGTCGTTGTGAGTATGCTGGATGCAACAAACCAATCTATTTGGATGATTTAACAAAATTCAAGGTCAATGCTGCTTATATTGCCCACATCTATGCTGATAAACAGGGTGGACCACGTTGGCATCCGTCTCTGTCAATGCAACTACGTGCAGATATCTGTAACCTAATGTTGTTATGTGATATGCACCATCGCCTGATAGACCGTGGTGATGTAGCAGGCCATCCTGCAGATAAACTAATAGAAATGAAGAGGAATCACGAAGACCGAATCGAATTGCTCGCAGATATAAAGAGAGAGAGGCGAAGCGAAATTCTTCTGTATGGGGCAAAAATCGGAGAGCATGATTCGCCTGTAACATACGATAAGGCAAGGATGGCGTTAATACCGGAGCACTATCCCGCATCAAATACGGCAATTGAGATTGGAATAAGCAACAGCGCACTGAAAGATAGAGATCCTGAATATTGGAAGATCGAGTTGTTAAATCTTCGACGTCATTATGCTAATCAAGTTAAAGATAGATTAGCAACAAGGAATATCACTCATCTTTCGATTTTTGCCATTGCTCCTCAACCGCTGTTGATTGAATTAGGGAGGTTGTTGTCGGACCTTCCGTCAGCAAAGGTTTTTCAACTCCATCGGGAACCACCTGATTGGATATGGCAAAATCATTCATCTGATATCGACTTTCACATTATTGCTCCTGAAACGAACAATCCGATTGTGGCGTTGAACCTATCGATAAGTGCTACTATTACTAACGAACGCATATCGGCTGTGTTAGGCGACCAGTGTTCGATCTGGACATTAACAGTGCCATCTCCCGGTCTAGACATCTTGAAAAGTAGCCGACAGTTACAGACGTTTCGGGAAGAATTCCGGCGGCTCCTTGATACAATCAAATCAAGACATGGGGGAGATACCGTGTTGCATGTTTTTCCATCTGTCCCTGTAGCCATAGCTGTTGAGATAGGGCGAGTTTGGATGTCGAAGGCAGATTTGCCACTCGTTGTATACGAGCAGCAAAGAGAATTGGGAGGTTTTGTCTATGCACTTAGTATCGGAAGTCACGGTAATGATGCCTAATAACAACCATCAGAAGGTAGTTATATATGGTTGCGACACAGATATTTACTGGAGGATCACCAATGCCGACTATGAGAAGCCTGCTATCCGATAACATAATATCATCACTTGACGTTCCAATGTCGGCGTATGAAGCTGCGGAACAGCGTTACAGTGATCTTGGTCGCTGGCTATGTGACGCTACGAAAGCTTCGAGCGCACAATATTCCCCGCACGTATTTGTCCAGGTTTTTTCAGACTAGGTACGGTGACACGTCCGTGGAGGCAGGAAGATTATGACCTCGATTTGGCTTGCGTATTGCAGGAGAAGATTACGAAGTCCTCGAACACACAAGTCGAGATTAAACGTTTGGTCGGTAAAGATATCGAGAGTTACCGAGTTGATCGTAGCATCAAAGAGAAACCCGAGGATAAACATCGCTGCTGGCGTATAAACTATCGGGATGGTCTAGGTTTTCACATAGACATTGTACCCGCGATTCCCGAAGTTGAATACAAACGGATAGAAATACAGGTAAGAATGGTCAATTCAGGAACGGATAGCATTTTGGCTAGTGATGTTGCTAAGCATCTAGTGTCAATCACTGATAACCGTCATCCCCAATATGAAGTAATCACCCCTAACTGGCATATCTCGAATCAAGAGGGGTATGCTTTATGGTTCGAGTCTCGTATGAGGCAAGCACGTCTCTTCCTAGAAAGGAGCGTTGCAAAAGTCGACCTACTTAGACCATACCGGTGGAAAACCCCACTTCAGCGATGTATCCAGATACTTAAAAGACACCGTGACATTATGTTCGAGAATGATCCTGTCAACAAACCGATATCTGTGATCATCACCACTCTAGCTGCATGGTCGTATACTGGTGAGTCGGATGTTGAGTCGGCTATGGCTACAATCATCCAAAATATGGAATCTTTCGTCAATGCATCGATACCTAAAATACCGAATCCTGTAAATCAACAGGAAGATTTTGCTGATAAATGGATCAATAACCCCAAGTTGGAAACCTGTTTTTGGACATGGCTAGGTCAACTAAAAAGTGACTATGCAACCTTGGAACAATGCACCGATGTTAAGCGGTTAGCTGAGACAGTTCAGAGTAGATTTGGTGCCACGATTGATGAATCTCAAATAATAAAGATCGGCACACTACTTCCGAAAGCCGCTGCCATAACCACTGGTGTGGCACGTACAACAGTAGATGGGACCATTGGGACAATTGGGGTTGCGAATCGCCCACATAAGTTTTATGGCGAAATCTAGTATCAAATTACCCAATAGAAATGTAAGTGCTAAAACACACTTCATTCAAGAAAAAATGAGGGTAAGGAAGTATTTTCCGTTTTTCTGGTGTCAGTTAAAACAAAACCGCCTTATGTGTAGGGGTATCATTCTACCTGCTGAGGGAATCACCCCTTACCACGTGAAAATTATATACACGCAATTTGGCATCCCTAAAGTATATATAACAAATCCAGTTATCAAGCCGAGTAATGAATACCACATGTATAAAGATGGTTCACTATGTCTCTACGACTACAGAGAAGCACCATGGTCAACAACGATGATGATCCACAATACAATCATACCATGGACATCGGAGTGGATTGTCTTCTATGAACTCTGGAAAATCACCGGGCAATGGTTCGGTCAAGCATCACCACATATTGCTAGGGAAAAGGAACCAGAGTGACCCACATTCCACCAAACAATACCATATTCGCTTGAAAATGATGGTGGATCATGTTAATATTTGGTAGATGATGGGCAATATTGGCCCATACTGACTGATTTGGAGCTTGAAGCTATGCCGGTCTACCTGACATTCGACATCGGTACCACGGCGATGAAGACCGCTCTGGTGGTCGATGATGGCGTGATGCTCGCGGTTCATACCACCGAGTATAGCTTCATGACGCCATCACCCGGGTGGGTGGAGATGGAGCCTGAGGCTTACTGGCGGGCTGCCATCGAAGGCACGCGTGAGGTGCTCAGCCGCTCGAAAGTCACCCCCGCCGACATCGCAGCCATCGGCTTTAGTTCGCAGGGCCAGACCTTCGTGCCGATAGACACCTCTGGAAAACCACTCTACAACGCCATCGTGTGGCTTGACGAACGCGCGGTGGAGATCACCAGAGAGTGGGAGGCCGATTGGCTGTCCACTGCGTTGTTCCAACAGATGGCCGGTTACCCTCAGATTTCACCCATGCTCACCGGGTTCAAGATCGCCTGGCTGGCCAGATACCAACCCGACGCCTACAAAGCCTGGAAATTCCTCACCCTGCCCGACTACCTTATCTACCGCATGACCGGCGAACTCGCTACCGACTTCACGATGGCCCAGACCACCGGATTGTATAACATTGGCTTGCAGCAATGGAACCCGCAGATGATCACCGCCGCAGGCATCACCACAGATCAACTGCCCAGTGTTCTAAAATCGGGTGATGTCGCGGGTAAGCTATCGAATGCCGCGGCTCAGGCGTTGGGGCTCTGTGCCGGTGTACCTGTCTGCGTGGGTGCCAACGACCAGCTTTGCGGGGCATTAGGTGCGGGCAACACGCGTGAAGGCATCGCCACAGAGACCACCGGCACGGCGCTGGCGGTGGTGGCCACAACGAACCAACTGATCCGTGATTCGGGGTTCATCGTCGGCCGACACCCGATGGGCGACGCCCATTTTGCCATGCCCTACACCAACACATCGGGTATTGTGCTGAAGTGGCTGCGCGACCTCTGCGCCGAGGGTTCCAGCTATGAAAGTTTCCTGGCGAATATAGAGCAGATTCCTGTTGGCAGCGATGGCATCACGATGCTCCCCTACTTTTGCGGCACCGCCTCGCCCGACTTTAATTCGGAGGCACGCGGCGCATTCGTCGGCCTGACCCTCGGGCACACCAAAGTGCATCTGGCAAGGGCCGTAATGGAGTCCTGCTGCTGCGTGCTTCAAGACCTGCTGGATGGGGTGGTCAAGCACGGGGTGTCGATCGATGTGGTACGTTGCCTGGGCGGAGGTGCGCGCAGCGACGTCTGGCTGCAGATGAAGTCCGACATGCTGGGCACACGAGTGGAGCGGCCGGCCTGCACCGACGCCGCCTCCGTCGGAGCCGCTATCCTGGCGGCTGTGGGCACAGGACAGTGCGACTGCCTTCAGTCAGCCTCGTCAAGCTGGTACCGCACTGACAAGGTGTTCGAGCCCAACGGCTCACGCACCGCAGCTTACCAGGAAGTTTACCGTCGACACATAGACATCCGAAAACGGCTGTATGAATAAACAATTTCGAGATATGTCAAAAAAAAGTAGCCTCCGCCACGTGCTAAAGCACATGGCTATTGACCTGCCAAGCCTGCTGAAGCAGGCTGCAGGGCTTCGCCCTGTGAGTGTGCGGCGTATATGTGGTTATACCCAGATTGCTTCAGCAGTCTTGTTGATCAATAGCCGAGACATTTATGTCGCGGAATCGGGCGCCATACACCCGCTTATACATTTACGGGTAATGGACTGTCGGCAGAGCCGAATGACATCGCATCACACTCACGGTCTAGGGGCCGTGGACCAAAATAAAAAGGAATCAACATGAATAAGAAGCCGCTACTGCTTGGTTTTTGCCCAATAGGCAAGTTTGTGTTCAGCCATGAGGACGCCCTGAGGATAAAAGGCCTCCTTGAGGAGAAGTTCGCGGAGTGGGATGTCAACTATGTCGGCATCGACGATGTGCTGCCAGATGGCATGGTGCGCTCACAAAAGGACGTCACCCCGGTGGTGGAGCACCTCCGTAAACAGGGCATCGACGCTCTGTTCATCCCTCACTGCAACTTCGGAACCGAGGGTGCCGCGGGCGTGATCGCCCGTGAGCTCGGTGTGCCGGTACTGCTCTGGGGACCGCGGGACGAAGCTCCCCTGCCCGATGGAACCCGGCTGCGCGACTCGCTCTGCGGGTTGTTCGCCACCAGCAAAGTGCTGCACAAACTAAAGGTGCCCTTCCACTACATCGAGAACTGCTCGATAGATGACGACACCTTCAAAAACGGGTTCGACACATTCCTGCGGGCTGCCAACGTGGTCAAGAGGATGAGGCGTCTGAAAATCGGCCAAATTGGGCAGCGTATCGACTTCTTCTGGACCACCATCGTGAACGAAAGTGAGCTGCTGGAGAATTTCGGCATCGAGGTTCTGCCCATCGATATGGTGGAGTTCATCGAGAAAGTGCATGCTGAGGCACGCGACCACCACGATGAGATCATGCTGGAGGTCAACGACACCACAGCGCGCTTGAAGTTTGAGGGGTTCGACTCGCTGGAGCCCATCGTGAACATGTTCGCCCTCCGCAATGTGATGCTCCGCGTGGCCGAATCCGAGCAGATTGATGTCTTCTCGCTGCAGTCTTTTTCCTCCATCTGCGACGCGTTGGACTGCATGGTGGAGTATGCCACCGCAATGGTCGCCGATGCTGGTGTGCCAGTGGCGTGTGAGTCGGACATCCATGGAGCGATCAGCTCCGCCATGCTCTCAGCGGCTTCATACGATACGGAACCTATCATCTTTGCAGACCTCACTGTCAGACACCCCGAGAACGACAACGCCGTTCTGATCTGGCATTGCGCTTTCCCTGAAAGCCTGATGAACCCGGATTCACCCGCATCGGTGGGCACGCACTGGATTCTGCCGGGGATTCAGTCTGGCTCCTGCCACTGGGAGATGAAGCGAGGACCGCTCACCGTCGTGCGCTTCGATGGCGATGGCGGGGTCTACAGCACCATCAGCGGAGAAGGCGAGGCGGTGCCAGGACCCAGCACACTGAACACCTATGTATGGATGGAAGTGAACAACTGGCCGGAGTGGGAACGCATGTTCATCTACGGTCCATACATCCACCATGTCGCCTGCAGCTATGGCAACTACACGGATGTCATTAAACTCGCGTGCAAGTTCATTGCTGGGGTGGAACACGAGCAGTTGCCCTAACCAATAATACCAGGCAGTTCACCTGATGAAAATACAAGAGGAAGTCATATGTCATACCTATTCAGAGACCAATCCTGGCCCAAAATCCAGGAGCACATCGATAAGCAATCGCTGTTGATCCTGCCGATAGGCACCACCGAGGAGCACGGCCCTCATCTGCCGGTCGACACCGACGCCCGAATCGCGGAGGCCTTCGGCAACAGACTGGCCCAGGAGCTCTCACCCGCCATGCCGGTGCTGCTCATGGACACCATCCGTTACGGCTATTCCATGCAGATCATGAAACAATGGCCCGGCACCATCGTGGTCAGAAGCCGCGTGTTCATGGATATGGTATTTGATATCTGCCGTTCCGTTCTGGACATGGGCTTCACCAAGCTTGTCATACTCGACTGCCACGGCCACCACAGCGGCCCGCTCAACACCGTCTCACGCGAACTCTGCGATGCCTGCGGTAAGGCGGTCTCCATCATCAGCCCCGCCCATATGTCGCGCGACGCGTTCAACGCCATCCGCAAATCACCGCAGGGTGGAGCCATCCACGCCTGCGAGTGGGAAACATCGCTCTGTCTGCACCTGAACCCTGAAGTGGTGGATATGTCGCTGGCAACCGATGTAGACCAGATGAACTATCACACGGAATTCGTGGCCGGTGACGGCTTCATGGGGCGACAGATGGTCACATGGTCGACCTGGTATCTGCAGCCCAGCCAGACTGGCACCTATGGATCGCCCACCTTCGCGACCGCCGAGACGGGCAAAATCGTGATGGATGCCGCGGTTGAGAACTCCACGCGGTTCCTGCACCAGTACTGGGAGTCCGGGAGGTAAGGCCATCGAAAGCGCAGCTCGCACACTGCAATATAAGCCAGACTGGGCGATAGCCCAAAAGCGCTGGAACGCCTTCTGGGACTGCGGACCGACAGACAGACCGTGTCTTTGCGTCACCGCGCCACAGCCTGTCACGCTGCCGCCGGAACCGGAGTACCACACGATGGAGGACTTCTACTTCGACCCGGAGTATATCACCAGCCGCATCCTCAGGATGATGGCGTCCACATGGTTTGGCGGCGAAACGGTTCCCTCCTACAACTATCTCATGGCGGGATATGCGCTGGGATGCGGGCCTGGGGTTGAGTTCGCGAAGGACACAGTGTGGCACCCCAGAAACTGGGCGAGCATTGATGAACCCGTGCCATGGCATCCGGGCCCGAATGACCCATGGCGCCCGAAGATGGAAAAACTGCTCAATCGTATCATTGAGGCCTCGAAAGGCAAGTTCCTGGTGGGTTACGTCTGCCAGACGATGATGAATGATCTGCTGGCTGTTTCGCGGGGCACCGAGCAGTTCCTTATCGACCTGGCAACCGATATGGACACCTGCGTCCTGCGGCTGCGCGAGACGCTCCCGCTCTGGCTGGAGGATATGGAGCACTTCAGTGCACTTGTGGATGCCCATCAACCGGGCTGCGGTCATGTGTGGGCTGACCTGTGGTCAGAGCAGCCGTTCGCTATTTCGCAGTCGGATATGTCCTGCATGGTCTCGAAGCATATGTTTGAGAGCTACGCGATAGCCGAAGTAGACTTCCTTGGTGAGCACTACGACCGCATCTGGTATCACCTTGATGGCCCGGGGGCTGTGCGCCATCTACCATCGCTACTGAGCCGTCCGCACATCCGAGCCATCCAATATGTGCCGGGTGACGGGGTACCGCCGAACGGGCCTCACTGGATGGAGGTCTACCGGCAGGTTCAAGATGCCGGCCGGTGCCTGGACATTACCGTGCCGCTGGAGAATGTGGAGTATCTGGTTCGCCACTTGAGCCCTGAGGGGCTGCGCATCAACACCTCAACAGCCACCATCGCACAAGGCGAGGAGCTGCTCCAAACCGCTGTGAACTGGTGCGGTTCGGACTGGAGCAAGGCGTGATATTGAGGTGTTTTTCAACACTCACCTGAAAGATCACCATACTTTACCATATTATGACATAATATGTTGATATATATGGCTCATATTGGTAATATATGGTGGAATACAAACGAAATGAGAGGTGTCCGTTGAGTTCTATCCGACCGGAGCAACCGGCGGTCATCGCAGAAGACCGCCGACAAAAGATTGTGGAACGCATCCTGCTGCAAGGCTCGGTGACGGTCAATGAACTGGCTGACACGCTGGCCGTTGGTGCGAACACCATCCGCCGCGACCTCGAGCTTCTGGACAAAGAGGGCAAGCTTCGGCGATCCTATGGCGGCGCGGTGGCGATCAAAAGTGCTAGCCCACGTCCGCCGTATGAGCAGACCCGCAACGAATACATGCTCGAAAAGTCATGGATCGGCCAGGCGGCTCTCTCATATATACCCGACTCGGGTACGGTATTCCTGGGATCGGGCAGCACCACCTACCAACTGGCATCGAAATGGTGCCCTTCACCACAAGTGCATATCTTGACCAACTCCCTTGAGAACGTACTTTGCCTGACCAGCAACGGAGTGGAGTGCGTGGACTTCCCTGGCGGTAGCATCCGGCGGGAGTGCCTCGAATCGGACATGTCGATGTCCCGCGATATCCTGGACGGGCTCTATTGGGATGTCACCATCATGGGAGTGGAGGCGATCGACCCTGTGCGGGGCATTACCGCACTCGACCGCTCCGGTGCGGAGCTGCAGCGGCTGATCATCGAGCATGGCGAAAAGGTGATCGTGCTCTGCGACTCATCGAAGCTCGATCGGTTCGCCTATGCGCGCGTAGGGCCGGTCAGTATGATGGATATGCTCATCACCGATCCGGGTATCAGTCCTGAAACCATCAAAGCTTTTAACCTGGCAGGCGTGGAAGTGGTGGTCGCAGCGGCAACGAACGAGCTGCGGCAGCACCACCCGCCGACCAATGACGTATTCGACTGAGGAGGCAACCGACATGGAACGACCATCCACCTATGGAACCTATGATCCTGCGCCATACAACCTGGACCTCTCCGTTTGGCCTGAGCTAGTGAGTTCACAAATCCCCGGCCCGCTGAGTGTGGATATGCACTCCAAGGCGTGCGAGTATATCAGGGGCCTGTCAGGACAGGTCAAACTGTTCCCCGTGGTGTTCGAAAGCGGCAAAGGCTGCACCCTGCAGGATGTAGACGGCAACAAATACATCGACTTCTCCAGCGGTATCTATGTCACCACCCTGGGTCACTGCCATCCCAAGGTGTCCGAAGCGGTCGCGAAGGCAGCCAACACCTTGATGAACGCTCATGACTTCACCACCCCCATCAAAATGAAGCTGCTGGAAAAGCTCATTGACGTGCTGCCCGGTGACCTGAAAGGCGTACAGTTGTATGACTCCGGCACCACCGCTGTGGAAGCTGGCCTCCGAACCTGCCGCGCAGCCACCGGCAAGTATGAGTTCATCTCGTGCTTCAAAGACTTCCATGGCAAGAGCGGCCACTCGATGAGCCTGGCCAACATGACCAAACTCAGCGGTTACGGACGCTCTCAGGGCTTCTACATGGTGCCGCGGCCCGACACCTATCGGCCATGGTGGAGCCGTGAAGATGGCTCGATCGACACCGAAAAGTATCTTGAGTTCTACGATGAATACATCAAGAACGCCACCACCAATCAGGTTGCGGCCTTCGTGCTGGAGCCCATCCAGGGCTGGGGTGGTTCGATCATGCCACCGGATGACTTCTTCCCCAAACTCTCCGCTTTCTGTAAACAGCGCGGCATTCTGTTGTTCGCAGATGAAGTGCTCACAAGCTGGGGCCGCACCGGTAAATACCTGTGTATGGAGCACTGGGACGTGGTGCCGGATGTGGTCACACTGGGCAAGGGATTTGGCAACGGCTTCCCTGTCACGGCGATGGTCGTGCGTGAGGAGTACGCCGACGCGGTGGACAAGATCAGCGCCTCCACTAGCTACGGCGGAAACCCGATGGCTTGTGCTGCTGCCCTGGCGTCCATTGAAGTGATCGAAGAAGAGGGTCTGCTGGCGCATGCGAAGGAGCTGGAAGATATCTTCCGTGCGAAGATGTCCGATTGGACAACCAAATATGCCATCGTGGGTGACTGCCGCGTGAAAGGCTGCCTGATGGGCGTAGAACTTGTGAAAGACAAAGCCACCAAGGAGCCATTTGACGAAGCCGGCAAGCTGGTTTACCAAGCCGCTTTCCGTAAAGGGCTGGCTTGGATTCCCGCTGGCCACATTCTACGGATGAGCCCGCCCATCATCATGCCGAACGAAGTGGCGATCAAAGCGATGGACATCATCGAAGAGTCCATCGCCGAAGTCCAGACCAAGCTGGGGTATTAGCAATTGAGAACGTTGAAGTTCGGAATCATTGGCTGCGGGCTCATGGGCAGGGAGCTCGCAAGTGCCACCGCGCGCTGGTGCCACCTGCCCGGCATGGACGTGCGTCCTGAGCTGGTCGCCGTCTGCTCAAGACAAGACGCGTCACGAGCCTGGTTCACGGAAAACTTCAGCTCGGTCACACAGTCCACTCCCGACTACCGGGAGCTGCTGGCCAACCCCGAGGTTGAGCTGGTGTATTGCGCGGTGCCGCATAACCTGCACCAGCAGTTCTACTGCGACATCATCGCGGCTGGCAAGCACCTGCTGGGTGAGAAGCCCTTTGGCATCGACATGGCCGCGAACACAGCCATACTGGAGTGCATCGCGGCCCATCCGAATGTGTTCGTTCGCTGTTCGTCCGAGTTCCCCTTCGTGCCCGCGGTGCAGCGGATGTGTAATATGATCGAAGCCGGTGAGATCGGTGAAATCATCGAGGTCAACGCTGGATTCAAGCACTCCAGCGACCTGGATGCCAGCAAACCCATCAACTGGAAGCGCATCATCGAGTTCAACGGCGAGTATGGCTGCATGGGCGATTTGGGCATGCACGTCTGCCATGTGCCGTTCCGTGCGGGCTGGCTGCCGAAGAACGTGCGTGCGGTGCTGTCCAACCTGGTGCCTGAACGGCCTGACGGCAAGGGTGGAGTGGTCCCCTGCGAAACCTGGGATAACGCCACGCTGCTATGTGAGGCGTCGAACCCCACGACAGGCGGCCGCTTCCCGCTCACCATCAAGACCCAACGAATCGCACCCGGCGAAAAAGACACCTGGTACTGCGAAGTGATCGGGATGCGCAAGAGCGTGAAATACTCGTCGAAGAACACCAATTCGATTCAGATACTGGACTATTCCCAAGGCGGTGAGCAGGCCTGGCAGCAGATCGATATGGGTCATGAGACCGCCTTCAAGAGCATCACCGGCGGAATTTTCGAGTTCGGGTTCTCCGATTCGATGCTTCAGATGTGGGCCGCGTTCCTATACGAGCTGGCGCACGGCCAGCCGTTAAAGCGGTTCGCAGGCTGCGTCACGCCCGAAGAGACCGCGCTGAGTCACCGCCTCTTCACCGCAGCGCTGCAGTCGCACCGCGACAGCAGCACGGTCGCATTGGAGTAGAAGGATGGGTTACGGCGCCCAAATGGGGATCGCAGAACTCCAGGTTTTCGAGTAGACACCTCATTCGCTGGTAGTGCCAGATCAAGGCACTACCAGTCGTTTTGCAGCAGCCACTGGACGCTGCTGATGGTGTCGGGCTCATCATCAAAGCTTCCGTGGCTGGTCGATTTTGAGATTGCTCCATCACCGCCATCTACCTCTGACCAGACCGTGCGATGCGAAGCGGCACTGAAGAAACCTCGAGCCCACTCCAAACTGGGATAGTGCGCGGCATCATAACAAGCCGTGCGCACATAATACCTCTGCATACCAAGTAATGGCTTGTCGCTTTCGTCCTCCAAAACACCTGAGACGAAGTAGAGCAGTGAGCTGGGGTATGCCACCTTGGCGATCGGTCCTAAAACATCCTTAGCCATTGCGTCGGCCAGTTCGAGGGGGTCCTTCATCCCAAACAAACACATATTGCCCACTAAAGCTGAGCATGTAGTCATCGCCCTCTTGAACTCATCGAAGCTGACTGCGGGTGCCAGTAGAATGATGTCAAACTTGACCCCGGCAGGCAGCACATTTTGGGCCGCGTTGAGGAAGTTGCAGATGTAGATAGCACCTGTCGAGTGGCCCACAAGCGTGATCTTTGGTAATGGCAGACCGTCTTCAAGCTGTTTCGCCAACCGAGCCAGGAACTCTCTGCCGCCTGGCTCATGCCCGGGCTCTACAACATCTGAAAAGGCATCTGCCGTATCCTTCTTCATCTGGTCCCAAAGAAGCTGCTTGCCGATCTTGGCCACATAGTACGCTTTATATACTTCTTCGGCCACCGTGGCATACAACCTGTGGTCACGCCCCTTCAGGTAGCGTTTGACCACCTCCAAAAGGATCATAGCGATCATCCCTACCGCACCTTGCAGCGACTTTTGTGGGATGCCTCCAAAACGTGACAACCCCTTCAGCTCATCCAAAGTAACGCGATCCATCGAGCTCACATCGGGGTTGCAGGCCTCCCCTTCCAACAGATTTCGGCTCTCATCTCTCGGAGTCAGCCTCGCCAGCACATCCTGAAACCGCTGGTCCTGTGCGAGGTCCTGCTCGATGAACTCCATATCGTCGGCAGTGAGGTCGGCTACGGAATCGGTGGGTTTACCTGACGTCAGCAGCTCAAAGTCTTGCGACGGAGGTTCAGTCATCTCGTTGGAAAACCACCTGTCGAACTGGTAAGCGACCTGCTCGCTGTCGATCTGCATTGACTCGGGTCGTAGGCCATCAGGCACCCCAAGCTTTCGCTTCGTGTATTCGGACACCTTGCGGATGATTTCATGGAAGATACTTTCGCCAGCAATGTCGTGCAGGTTGTTACAAACCGACTCCCACGGACCGGATTCCCAGATGAAGAACACCGGATAGGCCTTTGCCTCAGTGTAGGGTTTTGTGAGCCCCTCAACAATCTTCTTGCCCGCCTGATAGGAAACCAGCCCTCCATGAAAGTGGATCACCATGCGCTCAAGTCCGCTCTCCGAGTAGCTCTTGAGAAGCGCATCGATGTCATCCGCCTGGGTGTCCGTCTTGTTGGAGAACTTACCATCCTTTAGATGGATGCAGTGCAGCTTGTCCAGCTTCTCGCCCATAGTGCTCACTCCCCCTTCGCGTGTTCCACCTGTCATCGACCGGCTGTAGTCATATTACCCGTTTTCTGATCTGACGCAGGCTGGCATTAGTGCTGGATTCGTGGCTGGTGCAGCGGATGTGAGGCAACTAATTCCGTATTTACCTCGGCGTTCGTCGAGCGGGCTGAGAAATTATGGTTCTGATGTCCGCACCTTTCGCCATCAAACAGACGCCTTTTCCACCCCTCCGCACAAGCCTACTTGACTTTGGGATTCGATATCCTGCATAGTTATGTTATATGCGAACCTGCAAGCACTGAATCCCGCGGCCACACCCTTATTCATTTGGGCCGCGGTCTACCGCATGAGGAGAGAGTATGACAATCGACGAAAGTATTCATGGGAACACCACTGTACTAAAACTGCAGGGCCGAATTGATGCCACCAGCGTGTCGGATACGGAAAAACACCTCACAGGCGCGTATGACCGAGGTGTCCGGCAGATGATTCTTGACCTTTCGGGTGTGGAATACATCAGCAGCGCCGGTCTGCGAGTGCTGCTCTCCTCAGCGCGGCGTCTGCAGCAGGGCAAGGGCAAGCTGGTCATCGCCTCACCGTCGGCTCAGGCCAAGCACATCCTGGACATGGCGGGCTTCTCAGCCATCATCCCGGTCATCGACAGTATCGACGATGCGATCGGCAGTTACGCCCCGCCCAAGGAAAAGACGGCCTCCGAGCCGATGATGCTCAGCTTCGCGGAGGAAATCTACCTTCTCGCTCTTGACGATAAGCAGGGCGATATCAAGTCGCTCCCTGCCTCCGCACTCGATTACGCGCTCTCAGGTGCGCTGCTGATGGAGCTGGCGATCAAGGACCGAATCGACACCGACCCCGAAGGCCTCAAAATCACATCTCCCGAACCGACCAAAGACCCGCTGCTAGACTACGCCCTGGAGAAAATGAAGCTGCAATCAGTCCCGCAGCCCACATCGGTGTGGTTGAACGACTTCGCCAATCGGGCCGAACGGCTGCAGAAGCGGGTCTTAACCCGGCTGATTGACAGATCAATCCTGAAACAAGAAGATCGCAAAGTGCTCTGGGTGTTCAACGTGCGCCGGTATCCCACTCAAGACAACTGCGAAGTGAAGGAAGTGCGTGAACGGCTTCGCGACATCATCCTCAGCGGTGATATCCCAGACCCTCGCGATGTCGTGCTGATCAGCCTGGGCAACGCATGCGGGCTTCTCGACGACCTCTTTACTGAAGAGGAAATCCCAGCCGCCACTGCCCGCATCGCCATCCTGGAAAAGATGGACCTGATCGGCCAGGAGACCACCATCGCCATTCATGAGATTCAAAATGCGCTGGCGTTGATGTCCACGCATATGATGTGGAGCATGTGACAGGAGAAAATGATGTTAACTAATAAGGTGAAATCTGGACAATCCCGCCGTTTTCGAACAGTGGCGCTCACCGTTTGTGCGTTGATAATCATGCTAGCCGGGTTCACCGGTTGCAGTAAAAAGCCCCAGGATACCGCAAACACCGGCCAGACGATGTATCGCATCGCCTTCGCCTCGTTCGGTCCTGACGCAGCGGCAGATAATGCCATCAAGGGCTACATCGACGGGCTGGCAGCCGAGGGCATCATCGAAGGCAAAAACCTGACGGTGATACGCAAACACGCGTTTGGCGAAATCAGCCAACTCCCGCTGCTTATGCAGTCGCTGGAAGCCCAAAACATCGACCTGATCGTGCCGATGTCCACACCGGGCCTTCAGGCGGCATTCGGCGCGGTGAAGAAGACCCCCATGGTGTTCGTATACACATACGACCCGCTGGGTGCCGGTGCCGGTAAGAGCCTCACCGACCACCTACCGAATGTCACAGGCGTCGGTTCCTTCCCCCCCATCGAGGGCACCATGGACGTGATCATCAAACTCTTTCCCAACATCAAAAAGGTCGGCACCATCTACAACGCGTCAGAGGCCAACTCCGTCAAGGCGGTCAAGGTGGCTCGTGATGTGCTGAAGGCCAAAGGGATCAGCCTGGAAGAGGTCACCATCACCGGCACCGCCGATGTACACATGTCAGCCCAGGCACTGATCGCCCGCAAACCTGAGCTCATATGGGTCACCGGTGACAACACCGTTCTGCAGGCTCTGGAAGGCGTGATCAAACCCGCCACTTCGGCCCATCTGCCGGTCGTCATGAATGACCCAGAGTTCGTGGACCGCGGCGCGCTGGCGGCGGTCGGCATCGGCTGGCACACCAGCGGCATGGCTGCTGGAAAGATGGCCGCCAAGGTGCTGCGCGGTGAGTCCCCTGCCGGTATGCCCATCGTAGAGCTGGCGGAGCGAAGTATCGTCATCAACCAAAAGGTCGCCAAAGAGCTAGGCGTCACCTTCCCGCCCGAGATAGTTAAAGAGGCCGTTCAGCAGATTAAATAGACCGCGAGTATCGGGAAAATAAGCCGGGTTGAGTTTTGACCACACGTATTTGGCCAACTCAACCCGGCTTTGCAGGAACTAGACACATCCAGGGATAAATGTATGGTGTTGGTTATTTCAGATTAGCATCAATCTGTAATGATAGGAATGCGTCCGGCACCCACTCCGTGGGTGTCCGTAGTTGGGCCAACCGAACAAGGCTCTATTTAGTCAATCTGGTTCAGTAAGTGATTTTTACAGGCATACCCGTGACGGTTAGTATAATGCCTATCTGACAGTAGTTTTCGTTCTATCTATGGGATTTCTCGAGTCGGAAGGACATTGCCATTGTTACATTCGATCTGTCGCACTCGCCGCACGGCGTTATGGGTCATCTCTCTTGTCATCATAACCGCTTCGTGCGCCTTCGCTAAGCCGCTTAAGCCCGTCTCTCTTGCCCTGCAATGGTCCCACCAGTCTCAGTTCGCGGGTTATTATATGGCACTCAAGAAGGGCTTCTACAAACAAGAGGGACTGAACTGTCGGCTGATCCAGGGCGGTCCCAATGTGCGTGTCGGGCAGTTACTCAACACCAAAAAGGCCGACTTTGGCTGCCTGATGCTGTCATCTGGCATAGATGAGCGAGCCAACGGCGTACCGCTGGTCCATCTGGCACAGGTGGTCAACCGCAGCAATTTCCTGATGGTCGCATGGCGAAAAGCGCCCGACAACCAACAGATCACGAAGCTGACCGACCTCGACGGCCGCAAAGTGACCATCTGGACACACGATTTCCGCGCACCTTATCTAGCGATGTTCGCGGCGCACTCTATCAAACCAGTCATTCTGCCTCAATACAGCACCTTTTCTCTATTCATGTACCAAGGCGTTGATGCATTCGCAGGGATGCGTTACAACGAATACCACACCCTGCTGCAAAGCGGTGTCAAAGAAGAGCAACTGAGCGTTTTCGCCCTGAAGGACAATGGAGCGAACATGCCAGAGGACAGCCTGTTTTGCCATAAAGATATGTGGAAAACCAATCCTGCACTGTGTAAAGCCTTCGTGCGGGCCTCTATGAAGGGTTGGCGTTACACCCGCGACCACGCAGAGGAGACTCTGGACGTAGTGATGGAATATGTTGACGCCGAAAATCTGCCCACCAACCGACCCCACATGGCCTGGATGCTTAAGGGAATGATCTCATCGATATTCCCAGGGAAAGAAGGCGAGTGGAAAGAAGGAACTCTTTCGCGCGAAGCTTACGCCGAAACGCAGCGGATTCTGTCTACTTATGCAGGACTGAAAAATGCCCCGAAATTCGACGAATTTATAGTGGGAGGTGCGGTCAATGAAGGCCTGTAATAATGTTCTAGCCCGGAAACTGGTCACATTCATCTTAACCGGCACCGGAATTGTGCTGCTGCTGGTGATGATATTCAGCTACACCGCGCAGCGAAAGCAGATGTTGCAACTGGCGGATTTCGAAAGCAAGGCTCTGACGAAGTCGATGGTCTCCCAGATTCAAGCATCACTGGCTCCCATCGAGGCTGTCGCTGAACAAACCGCACTATTGTTTGAAAGCAACGACATGACCAGCAAGGCCAGTCAAGAGATCATACGCATGACCCTCAAGACACACCCAGCAGTCTTCGGAATGGCCGTTGCCCTTAGTGAAAAGACCGCCGCGACCACCGACTTCGCGATCCTGTATGGCTGGCACGATGGCGAAAAAATCCCTGTAGATGCCTATCCAACAAGAGCTTATCAAGATGACTGGTTCTACCTGCCTTATCACTTGAAGAAACCTGTGTGGGTGGAACCATACTATGATTCTCAATCCAAAACCTCCATGGTCACCTATGCCGTTCCCGTCATGCGTAACAATGAGGTGATCGCCGTGGTCACCTGCGACGTCTCACTGCAAAAGATCGGTGAGCTGCTGCGCGCCTTACCGGTGGGCCCAGGTGGACTGGCGGTATTGCTTTCGCGGCGGGGCACATTTGTTTCGCACCCTGACCATCCCAGTTTGGAGATGAAGTCGACGATATTCAGTCTGGCCGAAGCGCAAAAAGATCCAGTGATCGCCAAGGGGGTCAATGACCTTGGGCACGCCATGCTGAGCGGGAAATCTGGTCAGATACGATACCGACGGCCCTGGGGTGATCAGGTGGATGTGGCATATATGTACTATGCCACCGTGCCATCTACCAAATGGTCCATCGGCATATTCCGGCCTGAGCACCAGGTGTTGGCCCCCATGAACCACCTGAACCGCATGAGTGCGCTGCTGGGCCTGCTGGGTCTGGCACTGCTGCTGCTTCCTGCACTATTCATCGCCCGGTCGGTCGCCATGCCCCTTCAGCGGCTGGCCAGCGCGGCCAATCAGTTTTCCAAAGGCAACTTTGACACCGTACTACCCGAGGTTCATACTAACGACGAGGTGGAGTGCCTAACCAATTCCTTCAGCACCATGCAGGTGGAGCTCCGCAGGTATATCTCGGAGCTGACCACCACCACCGCTGCCAAGGAGCGCATCGCTGGTGAGTTATCGGCCGCCCGTGAGATTCAGATGAGCATCGTGCCCAAGCTGCTCCCGCCCTTTCCAGACCGCCCAGATATCGATCTGTATGCCATGCTCATCCCGGCGTTGGAGGTGGGCGGTGACCTCTACGACTTCGCGCTCCTGGACGACGACCACCTCTACATCGCCATCGGCGATGTCTCCGGCAAGGGCGTACCAGCGTCGCTGCTGATGGCGGTCGGGAAAACTCTTTTGAAATCAACTATCCAGACGGTAAGGGCCCCGGCACGCGCCATGGCTCACGTCAACAATGAGCTGGCCGAGGACAACGAGTCCTGCATGTTCATCACCATGTTCGCCTGCATCCTTAACCTAAAAACTGGTGACTTTATTTATGCAAATGCTGGCCATAACCCGCCACTGCTGGTGCGTAAGTCAGGCGAAGTGGAGCTGTTGACCGATCGGCCCAGCCCAGCCCTGGGCATGTGCGTGGGAACAACTTACTCCGACCACAGCCGCCACATGAACACAGGCGATATGCTGGTGCTTTATACCGACGGCGTGACTGAAGCGATGAACCCCAACGGGGACATGTATGGCGACGATGGTCTGTTGGAGTTCATCAACAAAGAGGGCCAGAGGGATGCCAAGGGTTTGATGGAGAGCATGAGCACCTCGGTGCGAACCTTTGCGTCAGGCGCCCCCCAGTCCGATGACATCACCGCGCTGGCGGTTCGCTACCGCGCTAATCCAACAGGCACCGACCACGGCAGCCAGCCGCAAGCAGAAGATGACCAAACGCCCATCTCGACACTCGACCTCAGGAACGATCTGAACGAGATATCACGGATGGCAGCCTGGGTGGAGCAGCAAAGCGGAACATTGAACCTCTCTCCTGTCATGCAGATGAACCTAAACCTGGCCCTAGAAGAGTGGCTGGTCAACGTCATCTCGTATGCCTTCGACGAAAACACGGAGCACCTCATTAAACTAAGGCTCTGGCACCGTCAAGCACGCTTGGTGATTGAGATTGAGGACGATGGTTGCCCATTCGACCCCACCGCGCAGGCGAATGCCGACACCTCGCTTCCGCTTGAACACCGGCAAATTGGCGGGCTGGGCATCCACTTCATCCGGCACACCATGGACGAGTTCGACTACCGCCGAGAAAATGACAAAAACATCGTGACGATGACCAAAACGCTGACTGAAGAGGCCAGTTGATGCTGACTAAACTAAGAAGGAGCACACAGACTTGAGGATACTGAAAAGCCTGTGGCTGGGCGTGATACTCATATTGATCACCTCTGCCATGCTGCTGTTCTCTGACCTTGACAGCCGAAAGGTCGATGTGCCTACGCCATCAGGTAAATCACTGCCGAAGCTGGCAGTGATGCAGTGGGCGTCTACCGACTTGCTGGATCACACAGTGGAAGGCATCATCGAAGGTCTGCGCCAGAACGGGTTCGTCGATGGTGAGACCGCTGAGATACGCAGGTTCAACGCCTCTGGTGATAACACCACCGGATATGCCATCGCCCAGGACCTGGTCGGTGGTCGATACGATATGGTGCTAACCGCCAGCACCCTGGCGCTTCAAGCGGTGGCCAAGACCAATAAAGATGGCCGTGTGGTGCACGTCTTTGGTGCAGTCACCGACCCTTATGGTGCCGGAGTGGGCATCACTGGCCCCGGCCTCGACCAGCACCCAGCGCATCTTGTAGGTGTCGGCACATTCCAGCCTGTGGAGCGGGCCTTTCGCATTGCACGCCAGATGAACCCCGCTATCAAGGTCATCGGTGTGGTCTGGAGCCCTGGTGAAAGTAATTCAGAAGCGTGTGTATTGAAGGCCCGGGCCATCTGTAAAGAACTCGGCATCAAGCTGATTGAAGCGAACGCAGGCACCACTACCGAAGTGCCGGAAGCTGTCAGATCAGTGCTCGCCCGCGGCTGCAAAGCGGTCTGGGTAGGCGGGGACACGGTCGCAAACTCCTCTATGGGCACGATAATCTCTGCAGCTCGTAACTCCACGGTGCCGGTCTTTACCAATGACCCTACCGATTCAGCCAAGGGTGCCCTCTTTGGTATAGGGGCATCATATCAAACCGTGGGAAAGGCTGTCGGGCAAATCGGGGCTCAGATACTTAAGGGGGCCAGCCCTAAGTCATACGGTGTAAAGAGTCTGGTGCCTGAAGTACTGACGATAAACAAACAGGTCGCTGGGGAGTTCAAAGGCTGGAGCGTCCCAGCGAGTCTGTGGAAACAGGCTGAAGAACAATCGGCTTCCTCTGGTGCAGGTGTCCCGTCAAGCCAGCCGTCACCTGGTGCATCTAGGGCCAAACCCTGGGAGATCAGGATCGTAAGGTACAACGACGCACAGTTTTCGGAAGAAACATGGCTCGGGATCATGGATGGGTTCAAGCAGCAAGGGCTTCAAGAGGGACGCGACTTCAACGTGCGCTGCCTCAACGCGCAAGGCGACATGGTCACGCTGACCAGCATCATGACCGCCATCCGGGCGGAGAAGCCAGATGTCGTCATGCCGATATCCACCCCCGCACTGCAGGCCACTCTGCGGCAGCTCCGCGATGTTCCGATCATCTTCAGCTCCGTAGGCGATGGCGTGGTCGCGGGTGCAGGCAAATCTGTGACCGACCATATGCCAAATGTGACCGGGATTACCACTCGATCGCCATTTGAAGAGATGACGAAGCTGATCAAGGATTCTATGCCCGGAGTGCGCAAAGTGGGCACCCTCTTCACCCCGGCAGAGATCAACAGCGTGACTTACCGCGATTGGTTCAGTGCGGCGCTAAGCAAAGTGGGCATTCAACTAGTGGGCGTGCCCGTGACCACCAGTGCAGAAACCTCTGAAGCGGCTACAACTTTGCTGCAGTCTGGCATTCAGATTATCGTCCAGATCACTGACAGCACCACCCGCCCCGGTCTGCCTCAGGTGGTGAAGCGCGCCAACTCGGCAAATATGCCGTTCTTTTGTTTTGACACCACTTTGGTAGGATCCGGTGCCACTTTGGCCCTGGCTAGAGACTACTATCATACTGGCCTTGAGGCTTCTGAAGTGGCCGTGCGTGTACTGAAGGGTACTCCGCCTAAGGACATCGCCTTCTCAAATACAAAGACAAAAACTCTGACTATCAATAAAGCCTTACTCAAGCAATATGGCATACGCTTACCTCAGGAACTCTATAAAACAGCGAAAATTAGCGGTATATAGTAAATGCAGATAGAGACCCAGCTACATGAAACCCACGCCCTGGTGTGCGTGACCGGACGGTTGGACGCCGCTTGGGCTGACCATTTCCAGGAAGTCATACGTGACCTCATCAGAGCCGGAAGTGACGATATCCGCGTCGATGCAGAGGGGCTGGAATACCTCAGTTCAGCCGGCATCCGTGCCCTGCTGAAGGTGCGGCGTGAAGTGGAGCAAGTTAACGGATCGTTTGGTGTCGTCCGCGCGTCAGCATTCGTGCATGACACACTGAGATTGTCCGGCATGGAAGCCCTGCTGCGTTTCTACGAAGAGTCGTCTGTGGAGACACCCCCAGCAGCAGCAACAACAGCTCAGCCATCACAATCTGTGGTTCCTGGGGTGTGGTTTGAAACCCATACTCTGGCATCCCAACAGCCCATAGTTGTACAGGCCCACTCAGGATGGAAGCCCTGGGACACCCTAAAAGCGGGTAGTTCACTGGAGATTGACTTCTCACGCCCTGTCTTCGGACTAGGCATTGGGGCCTCGGGACGGGATGCCGTGGATGCCAGCACGCGGCTTGGCGACTTCGCAGCAGCCGGCGGATATGTCTCCTGGCTGGCAGGTGACGGCATTGACAAGCCTGACTATCTGGAGCAGGCGGAGCAGTTCTCGCCACACCTGTACACAGTCCAGGCACTCACAGGAAGCGGATCGTTCACCCACCTGCTGCGCTTCCGGCCAGAGATGAAGGATGTGGTTCTCAACATTTCTGACCTCTACGGCCAGGTGCTCAACGCCACGCAATCTGACGCCGCAGCGATAGTATGCCTGGCCGAAGTAGAGGGCCTGGTTGGTGCCACCCTGGCAAAGTCTCCAGCCTCCATCACAGACTCGGACCGTCCAGGCGAGTTTCCGGCGATTCGTGAGTGGCTTGCATTCTGCGGCGAACGGCTCCACCGGAGAACTCTGGCATTGGTCATCGCCTTTGTTTGCAAGGGGCCTGAGCACCCTATCGCCCGTCACCTTTCACAATTGCCATCTACGCCGGATATCTATGCCCACGCCCATGCTGTGGTTCTGCCATTTTCGGCTCTGCCCCAAGGTGTGCTGGAGCTGGACGTATCCGTAAGCACGGCATACCAAAACAACGACCCGATTGCGCTTCTTCACCTCATCGAAGACGACAGACCAGCCATCGGGCTGGGGCAGAGTTCCTTTATCCAAGGGGCCTGCTGGTGCGCTCCAATACAATTTCAACCGGAGACTAGATCATGACACTCGTTATCGGAGCTCTGACAATGGGGCTCATCATATCATTACTATCCATTGGTGTCTGGCTCAGTTTCCGGATTCTACGCTACTGTGACATCACTGTAGATGGATCAATCACCCTCGGGGCCTCCGTCTGCGCGGTGATGCTGATTGGCGGCTGGTCACCATGGATAGCCACCCTGGCGGCCATATTGGCTGGCGGCCTCGCAGGGCTGGTCACTGGGCTGCTGCACACTCGGTTCCGCATACAAGAGCTGCTGTCTGGCATTTTGGTCATGACCGCGCTCTATTCCGTTAACCTGAGGGTGATGGGGCGCAGTAATGTGCCGCTGCTCAATGTGAAGAACCTGTCAGACCCCCTCGCCACGCTGCTTACAAAGACCACAGGCCAGGCGGAATCATTGCTGGTGTTCGGCTGGCCGGTATCCATCCGCGACCTGGCGATGCTGATCACGGTGTTCCTGGTCACCTTAGTGATCGCATTGTTGATACGGTGGTTCATGCTGACCCATGTAGGTACGGCGATGCGTGCTACCGGCGAGAATGCACAGATGGTGCGGGCACAAGGCGTCAATGACCAGACGATGCTGGTCTGGGGACTGGGATTCGCCAACGCACTGGTCGGGATGTCAGGAGCTCTGCTGGCGCAATACCAGGGATTTGCCGATGTGCAGATGGGCATCGGCATGATGGTATGGGGATTGGCGAGTGTGATCATAGGCGAAGCTTTAGTTGGCCACTCTTCGCCGGGATTGGCGCTCTGTGGTGCCATCATGGGCACCATCTTGTTCCGGCTGCTCGTGGCCATCGCACTACGATGGGGACTTGATCCGAACGACCTGAAACTCGTCACAGCCATCTTTGTTCTGGCCGCTTCCGTGTTGCCAACCAGCCTGAAGATATGGGCAGACAAAATGGCCAGGAGGCGATCAAATGCTTAAGATACGCCATCTCAGCAAAACATTCTTTCCCAACACACCAAACGAAGTTAAGGCCTTAACGGGCATCGACCTTGACATCCCCGAGGGCACCTTCACCGCCATCATAGGCACGAATGGCTCCGGCAAGAGCACCCTTTTGAACGCCATTGCGGGCACTTTTGAACCAGACCAAGGCACCATACACATCAATGGTCAAGATATCTCACATTGGCCGGAATACCGCCGCGCCTCGATGATCGGACGAGTGTTTCAGAACCCGTTTGCGGGGACCGCTGCCGAGATGTCCATTGCTGAGAACATCGCAATGGCCATGCGGCGAGGATGCCGGAGAGGACTGGGCTTGGCACTCAAACGCTCATACCGTGATGAGATACGGGACCGCATCCGCACCCTCAACCTCGGGCTGGAAGACCGCCTGGATAACCCCATCGGCACGCTCTCCGGTGGACAGCGGCAGGCACTGACGCTGCTGATGGCCACTTGGCTGCGTCCCAGCCTGCTGCTGCTGGATGAGCACACCGCGGCACTCGATCCTAAAAGTGCCGCTCAAGTGGCGGAGCTTACATTGTCGATCATCAAACAACACAAGTTGACGGCGTTGATGGTCACCCACTCGATGCTGCAGGCCGTGCAGTTACCTGAGCGTATCATCATGATGCACAAAGGGCAGATTGTGCGGCAGTATGAAGGGCCCGAAAAGTCAAGAACGAACGTCTCCGACCTTCTGGCTGCGTTTGACCACTTGCGCCGACGCGAACAACTGGACCCAGCCGTGGCCGATATCCTGAGCAGGCAGTACATGTAGGTTGGCGTTCAGGCGAGTTTACCACACGAAATGAGGAGCCGAATATGGATGACACCATACAAGAACTCACAGAAGACATCATCGGACGGGCAACCCAGGCGGCAGCCATATATGCGGAACTGGATCAGGCCGCCACGGACCGCATTGTCGATGCGGTTCACAGAGCGGCCTTCAACAACAGGGTTAGCCTGGCCAAGTGGGCTCATGAGGAAACGGGCATGGGAAAGTGGCAGGACAAGGTCATCAAGAATGTCGTGGCCGCTCAGCTAGTCTATGAAGATATTAAGAATCTCAAGACCGCCGGTGTCATTAGTGAAGACTTCGTGAACGGCATCACAGAGATCGCACAACCTGTGGGACCCATCCTGGCAATTATACCTGTGACCAACCCCACTTCCACGGTGATTTTCAAAACGCTGATCGCACTTAAAACCAGAAATCCCATCATCATCTGTCCATCCGGCAAAGCCAAGCGGTGCTGTGCTGAAACTGCCCGCATTTGCTACGAAGCGGCCCTTGCCGCGGGGGCACCCGATGACTGCATACAGTGGCTCAACGAAACCACCCGTGAACAAACACAGGCATTGATGGCGCATAAAGGCCTGGCCATGATCCTGGCAACCGGCGGCACTGGCCTTGTCAAGACCGCGTATAGTTCAGGGACACCTACTCTTGGTGTGGGTGCCGGCAACGTGCCTGTGTTCATAGACACCAGCGCTGATATCCCCTTCGCAGTCAGCCAGATACTGGTATCAAAGCTGTTTGACAATGGCACCATCTGCGCCAGCGAGCAGGCTCTGGTGGTGGAGGCGTCCATCGCTCAGGAGGTTCGCCGTGAGTTCGAACGGCAGGGAGCCTACTACCTGTCCGATGAAGAAACGGCCAAGCTGGAAGAGGTGGCGTATGACAAGACAAAAGGTGCTATGAACCCGGACATCGTTGGGCAGTCGGCAGCCTTCATCGCCGCAAAGGCCGGTATCGACGCACCCGCAGATGTTAAGCTGCTGATCGCCATCCAAATAGGTGTTGGAGCCAAATACCCCTTATCTTCGGAGATTCTGGCACCGATACTCGCCTGTTACGTAGAAGACAGCTTCATCAATGCCGTCAACCGCTGCATCGACCTGAACTTCTACGGCGGAATTGGCCATTCGGTCAGCATGTATGGCAATGATGAGGCACGGATCACCGAGTTTGCGCTCATGATGAACGCGGGACGGATCATCGTCAACTCACCCTCATCGCAAGGGGCAGTGGGAGGGATATACAACCACTTGAGCCCCTCATTCACGTTGGGCTGCGGAACCGGCGGGAAAAACATCACAACAGACAACGTGACTGCCCGCCACCTGGTCAACATCCAGCGCATCGCACGCCGTCGAGAAAACCAGCGCTTAATGCGTTTCGACACCCAACTCTACCTGGACGAATCGCTTGATGTAGATGCGATCGAAGATAGATACAATAGTAATTACTAGCTAGTAGTGCATAGGAGGCATCGGATGGATATAAAAAATGTAGACGGCACGCTGACGTGTGTCCTGAACGGGCAGATTGACACGCTGGAGAGCCAGAAACTCGAAGCCCAGCTCAAAGAACATATCTCTGGGCAGCAGCCTGTCATCTTTGATCTGCAAGGTGTGACATACATATGTTCAGCGTTCCTGCGGGTATGCCTATATGTGGCCAAAACAGTGGGAGCCGCTCATTTTACGCTGGCTGGGCTGACCCCGCCAATCAAGCGTGTTTTCAAAATGGCAGGTATGTCGGAGATTTTTAACGTAGAGTAGTGCCCAGACAGATTTGAAGAATAGATTGTTGACAAGGTCTAGCGTATCAGGCTCATAAGCTGAGTGGGTCTCAAGTGTAGTGGCGACCGTCTAGTCGCCACTACCGGACCGTCCATTCCATAGCACCCCACCACAACCCACAGACAAATACAGACATAGAAGTAGAGATAGATATGGCTCCAAAAAAAGCACCACCGAAACAAACCCTTCCCACAGCAAGCGTCTTACTACGAGCCAATCCTATAGGTGTGGGACTGCAAGTGCTCATGGAAGGCATGGAAGGTAGGAATGCACCGGTCATACTGCATGGTCGCGAGGCCGTCAGGAGTACGTCTGTGGTGAGTGGTGCTAAGTTCATCTACTTCAAAATCACCAATCAAGCTTTCAAAAACGGCAAATCGCCGATGACTGCCATCACCATTATCTATTTCGATGAGGGTAGTGGAGATATTATCGTTCAGTATGATTCGTTGGATGATACCACCAACCAGGGGCCATTCAAGATTGTCACCCTGGCACGCCTTGAGAACTCCAGGACTTGGAAGTCTGGGGTGGTGGACATCGCAGACGCGCGCTTCTCCGGACGCTGCAACGGCTATGACTTCCGCATCGCCGTGCCCACTGGTGTGGATCTGGCCGTATCCTCTGTCAAGCTCGAGTCGTTAGCCACCCCCTTCCTCAAGAATTTTAAGGTGCCCGCAGTCCGTTGGCGCATCATCAACACGAAATACCCCACCCTCGATACAGTGGTAGCGGGATATTCAGTGACTGAGTTCGGAGCCAAAGGCGACGGCGTGACCGACAACACAGCAGCTTTTCAGATGGCCATGAATGCGATGGCCAAAGCGGGCGGCGGCACAGTGTTTGTGCCTGAAGGCCGTTATGTCATCAGGCGATACCTTAATGTACCCACCAGTGTGACGCTGCGGGGCGAGTGGCGGAAGCCCTCGGCAGGCAAATTAGTCGGTGGCACCGTGCTCATGGCCTATGCCGGGCGGGGTGAAAGCAAGGGCCGTCCGTTCATTGTGCTCAACCAGTGTACCGGCATCAAGGACATGACCATCTGGTATCCTGAGCAAAAAGCTGAAGACATCGTGCCCTACCCATACTGCATCAGGCAGGCGAACGGTATGAGCGTTATGATGGAGAACATCACGCTGGTCAATCCATACCAGGGCATCCAGATCGGGCCTGACCAGACCGAGTTGCACTACATCAAGAACCTCTATGGCACGCCGCTGCTCACCGGGATCCAGTTCGACTTTATTTCCGACATCGGCCGGCTGGAGAACCTGCATCTATCTCCTGACATATGGAGTGACTCGGGCTTACCAGGTGCCCCACCCCGGAACGGTGCCCACGCCAAGTGGATGTACCAAAACGGCACGGCGTTACGCACGTATCGGTGTGACTGGCAGTATGCGGCTTTTGTGAATATCAGCGGATACAAGACAGGATTCGAGATTGCTCCTGCATCTCAAGGCTCATCGAACGCTCAGTATTACGGGTTCCGCATCACCAACTGCGCGTCCGCCGTCACCATAGTAGATGCACTCTACCTGGGGATCATGTTCACCGAGAGCACATTGCACGGTGACGAGCATGGTGTGGTCACCGAACCGGCCTTCACATCGAAGCTCATGTTTCATTCCTGCAGTATCAAAGGATCTGTGAACTCGGTGCTGTTCAATGGCAGGTCGGGCGCTGCCACCCTCTTCCATGGCTGCACATTCGAGGGTACCTATACGCAGAGCGTCGGCGACCTCTCACTGCTGGGCTGCACCTTCAACTCACCGGCGGAGCACATCGTGCTGGGAGCTGGAGTTAACGCCGCCACCATCGCAGGTTCAATCTTCACGGCTGTCCCTCAAGTTTTGAACAATAGCACATCGAAGCAAGTCAAAATCAGCGATCAACCGGTCAAGAAGTCAGCCATCCCGAAGTATCGGCTGCCTGAAGGCCGTGGCTTTAAGCCTGCCAGACGCGCGCTGTTTGTGGTCACCGACAAGCCCTATGGGGCCGTGATGAACAAGCTGCATGACGACACACAGGCCATCCAAAAAGCACTGAACGCGGCCGCAAAAGGCGGAGGCATCGTGTTCTGCCCGGGCGGGGAATATGCGATCCGAGGCCAACTGACCATCCCCACCGGTGTGGAACTTCGCGGGGTATATGAAGTGCCGCATCATACCATTGGTAAGGGCAGCACATTCCGCCTATTCATGGGTCGCAATGACGCCTCCGGGGCACCGGCCATCACTATGAAGCGGAATAGCAGCCTGCGCGGCATGACCTTCATGTATCCTGAGCAAAAACACGATGCTCTCGTGCCCTACTCGCCGATGGTGCAGGGCCAGGGTGACGGCATCATCATCGCGAACATCACCGCCATGAACCCATGGTATATGCTCGATTTCAAAAGCTACAAGTGCGACCGCCATTTCATCGACTACCCCGCCGGAGCTCCATTGAGAATGGGGATCGCCGTGGGCGGAGGATGCGTAGGCGGAGAGGTACTGAACACGCAGTTCAACCCGCACTACTGGAACAGGTCACCTTACGTAGATGGTTCTGGCGGACCTGAGGTGCTGACATCCAACAATGTATGGCAATACTCAAAAGAGAATCTGGAGGCTTTCGTTCTCGGTCACGCGGTCGGTGAGCGGCTGTTCCAAAACTTCGTATTCGGATCTAAATTCGGGCTGCATTGCATCTCGGAGAACGGCCGTGGTGCCTCCGGTGTGGTGTTCGGGCATGGCGTTGACGGCTCGAAAGTCGGAGCTGCCTTCGACGGCCTCAGCCCGGCAGGTATCGACCTGATCAACCCCGAGTTCGCCTGCTTCATGACCACAGAATCGGCCTACGCATCCAGCGGGGAACAGCTCCGCAGTAATGCTCGACTGTATAACTCGATGCTCTGGGGCAGCCCAGATCACTCCGCGGTGGTGAAAGGCGGGACGCTGCTGTTTGAGCTGGCCCACTTCTGGACCTACTCTGGCTTCGTGGCGGACAAGGGCACGCTGGCACTGACCAACACATATCTCAGTAACAACACTATCGGCGCGGACGAGTTAACCATCCGCAACGGCGGTCACGTGGCATTAACGGGCAACAACACCGCGTTCGGGATGGCATGCAACGCGGATGCCCCCGCCACTTCCGTCACAGAGCAGTTCGAGGTCCAGCGTAATCAGCCCATCCCCAGAAACGCCAGGGAGATATCTGTGACGCTCACCAACCCACAACTAAAGGCGGGCTTGTCACTGCGTGAATCCGACGCCGAGACTACCACCAAACCGGTCATGAAAGACGGCCGGCCGGCGTGGACCAGCACCATGATCCCAGCCCATGCCAAAGGGGCATACATGATGTACATCGCGGTGGAGTATCCCGGCTTCAAGTCCGGCAAGGTGCCCGCCGTGAAGCTGTCGCTGGACTACTTCGATGAGGGCATCGGCGACTTCCGTATTGTGTATGACTCCAGCGATGAGTCGGTGCAGGTCGTGAAGGAGCATCCTGGGGCCTGGAAGCAGGCGGCCGCATTCCCTCTGACCAACTCCGGTAAATGGAAGAGCTTCGAGTGCACCATCCGCGATGCGAAGTTCGCGGGCCGATGCAACGGCGGCGATCTACGGTTTGAGATTACCTCCGGTGCTGTCCAACCCGCCATCGGGTTGGTCAAGCTCACGCGGTTGTGAGGTTGAGGGGGCCTGGGCTTATGTCCGCGCCGGTTTTCTCCTAACCGGGACGTTCAAGAATATGACCGCGCCGGTTTTCCCTAACCGGGGCGGTCTGGCGGATAGCCCTGGGGCAGTTGTCTGAACCACGGATTACACGGATTTACAGGATTACACGGATGGGAAGGGGAAGTTGGCACGCGGAGACGCGGAGGTCGCGGAGGTTGCGGAGGGGTAATAGGCTTGCTGTCCTTGGGAACGCCAATCGCCCGGTTAGCCCTCTCCGTCCCTCTCCTCCCTATCCGTGTAATCCGCGTAATCCGTGGTTCAGACAATCCGCCCTCGCGTCTTCGCGTGCCACTTTCCCCTCCCCATCCCTCCCCATCCCTCCCCATCCGTGTAATCCGTGTAATCCGTGGTTCAGACATCCCTCCCCCTCTGCGGCCTCCGCGTCTCCGCGTGACACTTCCCTCCCCATCCTCTCCATCCGCACGCGTCACAGTATAATTAAGATGTAACCACCACACACGTGCCACACCAAGGTGATGCAGATGTCAGATGAACAGCTTGATCTTTCTTCTTTTCGTGATGCGATACAATCGCTGCAGCAGAGTCTAGAGGTCGTCTCAGACGAGAGCTGGTTCCCACAACAGACCGACGCCGTACGTAACACCATCGTCGCAGGGGTCATTCAGAACTTCGAGTTCGTGTATGAGTTCTGCGTCAAGATGATGAGACGTCAGCTCGAAAACGAGGCTGCCAGCAGCGATGAAGCCGCTCAGGCGGATTTCCGTGCGCTCTTCCGGCTGGCTGGCGAAAGCGGCTTGATTGACGACGTGGAAGCATGGTTCGAATACCGCAAACTGCGGAATATCACCGCACACACTTATGACCGTGAGAAGGCGCAACTGGTGTGCGAGGGTTCATTCAGCTTTTTAAGAGCCGCCCAAAACCTCTACGACATCCTGGAAAGCCGCAATGCCCGTTAAGCATGTCGATATGAGCCCTGATCACCTGCAGATTGTCAGGGATATCTTGCTCCGGCATGTGCCGCAGCACCATGTGATGGTTTTCGGCTCCCGAGCCAAGGGCACTGCGCGGAAGTATTCCGACCTTGATCTGGCGATCATGACCGAGAGCCGCCTGCCATTTACCGTGCAGTGCGCCTTAGAAGAGGATTTCGAGGATTCGGATCTGCCCTATCGGGTGGATGTCATCGACTTCGCGGGCTGCAGTGAGTCGTTCCAGCGAATCATCACCCGCGACGCGGTGGAGCTGGGGTAGGGAGTTGCTGCGGGTTGGCGGCAAAGGTGGTTTGGCGGATCAGCGTAATGGAGCGATCGTTAGAATCCCTTACAGAACAAACCCTAACTCGAATTACGTCATCATCGATACCACTTAATATAAGGCCGTGGAGTGACCATATGGTAAATGACTCAATCTGGCTGATATGAGATATGCTCCACAATACTCACGCTGATATGGATGTTGTAAACTATAAGCACCCACACTAAAGTTTTGAGTGGTACACCGCCAACGGTTATTACTAGAGGGCATCTATTCGATGAGCATTCGTATATTTGTAAGCCACAAAGAATCTGATAAACATATCGCCAAAGCACTGGTCTCATATCTTCAAGCCGCTTTAAAGGTTGATGTCAACAGTATCCGTTGAAGTTCTGTTCCCGGTTATCAGCTTCCGTTTGCTAAACCCATCGGGGATCAACTCAAGAATGACATACAGACTAGCTCGGTAGTTTTCGCTCTTTTGTTGCAAGGCAGTCTCAAGTCCAACTGGGTGCTTTTTGAGCTTGGTGCATCCTGGGCTCTAGCAAAGCCTGTTGTTCCGATACTCAGTCCTGATTTGTCTGTAGACGACTTACCTGGACCTCTAAAAGACTATCCCTGTATCGAGATGAGCTCACCCGATGTATCTGGCCGTATTCAAGACGCCATCGTCCAAGTAGCGGAAATGCTTAAAACCGATGGTAGTATGGGTGGAAAACAGGATCACGAGCTGAAGCAGTTCATCAACGCATATAATACTGCGAAAGTATGCGAGAGCAGTACCGATGTTCGGTGTGCTAAGGCGTTTCTAGTAAGTTGGCATCTATATCGCCTAGCGATTCCGCATTGCCTACATCCGACAGCATATATCGAATTGGTGAAACAGTATATTCACGACCTGGAAATCGCCCCACCAAAGCAACTTGACTGTCTACAATCGGCTTCACAGGGTGATCAAGGCCGGCAAATACAGGAGATAGTCGAAGTTTTAGGTGGTATCATGATGAGCAAACACAGAAATCTATTACCTTACTTCTTGGCTGCTGCGAACCTAACAATCGATGTTGCCAGGAATGGGGGCAACACCATATCTACGATAATCGAACCGTTAGTCCTTCCAGAAGGCTTAAGGCATCCTCAAAATCATCCTGAACAATGGATAAACGAAATTGCAAATCACTTCGATGGCCTGGTATCTGAGAACCAGTAGTTACGTCGTTGCTGAACGGCCGATATGCAGGACATACGAAAGATGTGCATGTGACTAGGCTTGTCATGAGTATGATTAGGTGATTCGTATAGCTATCATCTATCCATATGTAATTCCTTCTCCGTCCCCATCGCTGTCATCCGTGGTTCAGACAAATGCTTGCGTGACAGCGAAACTTTTCCGGAGGCCAATCGGGAGATTGGCGTTCCCAGGCAGCAGCCACCGCTCGCCTCCTCCGCGACCTCCGCGTCTCCGCGTGACACTACCCCTCCCTATCCGCGTCGATTCGCGTCCATCCGCGGTTCGAACCATCCCCTTCGCGCCTTCGCGCCTTCGCGTCTTCGCGTGACACCTCCCCCTCTCCAATCCGTTCCGATCCGTGTAATCCGTGGTTCAGACGATCCCCTTCGCGCCTTCGCGTCTTCGCGTGACACTCCCTCCCCAATCCATTCCCATCCTCCCCATCCGTGTAATCCGTGGTTCAGACATTCCAGGAGAAACTCCGAGGTACGGTGGCGCATGTAAGAAGGGCGGTTCGCGAACCGCCCCTACCGATTCCCTTCGCACCTCCGCGTCTCCGCGTGAAATCCCCCTCCCTATCCGTTCCCATCCTCCCCATCCGTGTAATCCGTGTAATCCGTGGTTCAGACATGCACCTCCCCGTCCCCCTCTGTGTAATCTGCGTAATCTGTGGATGAACCCTCCGCGGCCTCCGCGTCTCCGCGTGAGAAAACACCCGCCAAACGCAAATTGACTGGACAGCCATCATGTGGTACACTAATATGGTTTCTGTGTGTTTCCACGCCTCTCCGTTCCGGAGCCGTGCGGCCTCACTCCGTCACCACTATCAAAACTAATCCCATATGGCAGCGATATTCGCTGTTCACACCACAAAGGAGATACCACCAACATGCCGCTTAGCACTGATCACAAAGCGGAGATCGTAAAAAAATACGGTCGCACCGAGGGAGATACCGGCTCACCCGAGGTTCAAATTGCGCTCCTGACCGCTCGGATTCAACACCTGACTGAGCACCTGCGAACGCATATCCACGATCACGCTACCAGACGAGGTCTTATGATGCTCGTTGGTGAGCGAAAACGATTGATGGAATACCTTGCGAGGATCGACATCACCAGATTCCGAACTGTCGTCGCTTCGCTGGGCATTCGCGCCAAAATATAGGAGCTTTCATGCACAACATTTTAAACGTAGAAGTCAATCTCGCTGGTACTCCCCTTATCATCGAGACGGGCAAGCTGGCTAAACAAGCCGGCGGCTCCGTCACGGTACAATGGGGCGATACCATCGTGTTCTGCGCCGCGACTATGAGTCGAACGGCCCGAACAGACATCGACTTCTTTCCTCTCACCGTAGACTACGAAGAGCGTAAGTATGCCGTTGGCAAAATCCCCGGTGGATTTATGAAGCGCGGCGGACGCCCTAGTGAAAAAGCTATCCTGACTTCACGGCTGATCGACCGCCCTCTGCGCCCGTTGTTCCCTGACGGTATGCGCAACGAGGTGCAAATCGCAGCGCTTCCCCTTTCGGTAGATCGCGAGCGGCTTCCGGATGTGCTGGCTATCAACGCCGCCTCCGCAGCACTCATGATCTCCAACATCCCATGGGCCGGGCCAGTAGGCGCAGTCCGCGTGGGGCGTGTTGAGGGTGAGTGGGTTATCAACCCATCTCTCGCACAGTGCGAAGTGAGCGAACTCGACCTGGTTGTGGCTGCCACTAAAGACGCCATCTGCATGGTTGAGGCTGGTGCCAATGAAGTGTCCGAGGATATCATCCTCGAAGCATTACTCATTGCTCAGGAAGCGATTCGACCCATCTGCGATGCTCAGATTGAGCTCGCTGCCAAGGTCGGCAAAGCGAAGACTGAAGTGCCTTGCTACAAGCCCGCCTACGAAATCGTAGAGCGCGTCCGCAAAGACTACGCAGCCAAAATTCTAACCGCCATCCAGGACCCCGAGAAAGCCTCTCGTGAGGCCGGTATCCAGTTGCTTAAGGACGAAATCGTGGGCGAGCTCAGCAGTGAGTATGCCGACCAGATGACGGACCTTAAAGAGGCTGCCGACAAAGTGGTCAAGGAAGGCATCCGCGACCTGATCATCAACCATGGCGTGCGTCCTGACGGCCGCAAGTATGATGAAATCCGCCCGATCAGTTGCGAAGTGGGCATTCTGCCTCGCGTCCACGGTTCCGGTCTGTTTACCCGCGGTCAAACGCAGGTACTCACCACCTGCACCCTCGGCCCGCGTGACGATGCACAAATCATCGACACGCTGGAAGAAGACGGCGAGCGCACCTACATGCACTTCTACAACTTCCCGCCCTACAGCGTAGGCGAAACCCGCCCAATGCGCGGACCCGGACGCCGAGAAATCGGCCACGGAGCCCTTGCAGAGCGAGCCCTGCGTCCTGTGATACCCAACGCAGACGATTTCCCTTACACCATGCTGCTCACCTCCGAAGTGATGGAGAGCAACGGATCGTCCTCTATGGCCAGCACCTGCGGAAGCACTTTGGCCCTGATGGACGCCGGTGTGAAGATCAAATCGCCGGTTGCCGGTATCGCCATGGGACTGATGACTGAGGGCGACAAGTTCGTCGTGCTCAGCGACATTCAGGGTATGGAAGACTTCACCGGCGACATGGACTTCAAAGTCACTGGCACCGCTGAGGGCGTGACCGCCATGCAGTTGGACACCAAATGCGGAGCGATCCCGCACGAAGTTTTCGTGCAGGCACTGGCTCAGGCTAAGGTGGGCCGCTTCCACATTCTGGGCAAGATCAACGAAGCCATTGAAGCCCCTCGCGAAGACCTGAGCATGTATGCGCCTCGCATGATCTGCATCGAGATCAACCCCGAGCGCATCGGCGAACTGATCGGACCAGGCGGACGCACAATCAAGAAGATTTGTGCTGACACCGGTGCCCGAATCCAGGTTGAACAGGACGGCCGCGTATTCATCGCCGCCGACTCCGGTGAAGCTGGGGAAGCCGCTCGCAAGATCGTCTCCTCCCTCACCAAAGAAGTCATGGTTGGTGAAGAGTTCACCGGTAAAGTCACCCGCACCGCCAGTCTTGGTGTGTTCGTGGAGATCGTCCCCGGTAAAGACGGTCTGGTTCCGATGAGCCAGTTGTCTGACGAGCGCGTCCGCCGTGCTGATGAACTGGTCAAGATCGGTGACGAAATCAAGGTTAAAGTGATTGAGGTCGACCAGCAGGGTCGCATCAACCTCACCGCTAAAGGCCTGGGTAACGTGTTCACCGGTGGAGGCCGTTCCGGTGGTGGTGCACCATCCGGCGAGCGCAGCGACCGTGGTGATAGAGGCGACCGTGGCTTCAGCCGCGAACGCTCCGAGCGCCCTGATCGCTCCGAACGAGCCCCGCGTCGCGATGCTGAGCCTGTAGCGCAGCCGGACGTGAAACCTGAAGAGAAGCCCGAGGATGATGACATGCCCCGAGCTCGCTTCCGTCCCCGCCGATAACAGCTGAACGGACGAGGTAACACAAAGGGCGAGCCACCGGTTCGCCCTTCTTATATATGATCACTACTAGCCTTCTTCCTAACGGCATACGTGTCGTGCTTGAGGATATCCCCACCGCCTACTCCGTATCCATCGGCGTCACTGTCGATACCGGCTCCATGTATGATCCGCTGCCCTCGCGGGGCATATCACACATGCTGGAGCACATGCTGTTCAAAGGCACCACCACACGTAACGCCCAGCAGATCGCCCACCAGGTGGAGCGCTGCGGTGGTTATTTGAACGCCGAAACCGACAGAGACCACATCAGCTTCTATGCCCGCGTGACCAAAGACGAAATAGGCACCGCGATTGATGTTCTGGCCGACATGCTGACTCACCCCTTGATGGATGAACAGGAGCTGCAGCGCGAAAAGCAAGTGGTGCTGGAAGAGTACTACCAGGTGCATGACGATCCTGAAGACACCGTGCATGACCATGTGCCGACCAGCCTGTGGGGACGCCATCCCCTCGCGATGACCGTGCTGGGCACCCCCTCCACCATTGAAAACATCACGGCCGATCAGTTGCGTGCGATGATGCTGGAGAGGTGCTCGGGATGTCACCTGATCATCTCGGTGTCAGGGCAGTTCTCCCGGCCGCAAGTTTTGAAGCTGCTAGCCAAAGCGTTCAGCAGAGTCCCAGCCGGAGAGCCACTCAAGCCGTTACGCGACATTAAAGTCGCACCCAAATCAAAGCAGATCAGCAGCCGTGTGAAGCAGTGCCACTACTGCACCGCATATCCTGCGTTCACCCAAAGTGACGACCGCCGGTTTGAGCTGGTGGTTTTCGATATACTCATGGGTGCCAACATGAGCAGCCGGCTGTTCCAGGAAATCCGCGAGAAACGCGGACTGGTGTATCACGTGCAGAGCTTCACCAACTGTTACCCACAGGCGGGTTATTTCGGCACATATGCGTGTTGTTCACCCAGCAATCTGGCTGGGGTTCGCGAACTGATTACTGCGGAGTTAGCCAAACCCTTCGTGCATGGTTACCATGCGGGTGAGCTCGAGACCGCCAAGAAGCAGATACTCGGCGGGATGCTGATCTCTACCGAGAGCACCGAATCGCGGATGTTCCACAACACGCGTAGCCTGCTATACCTCAACCGAGTGATGAGTATGGAAGAGATCCAAGACAAGGTGTTGGCCGTCACCGCCGAGAGCATGCAGCAGCATCTGGCCCCCTTATTCAAATGCCCGCCCGCGGAAGTGATTCTGGGACCGAAAAGTAATATCATAAACACAAGCAGCAATCCGTAACGGCAGCCCATGGGGTTTGCGTTAGTTTTGCGAACATGGCCATGTGTGGATTCATTGAATTCGTAGGGATGGCCCTTGTGGCCATCCGCTGCATTACACGAACATCGGCCTTCGTTACGCCGCGGGCCATATGACGGTGACCGGACGCTATGGCGACGGCACATGACCAATAATGATCACCCATCACAATTTATATATATTGAACCCTAAGGAGAGCTAAATGAATAATACCAACCCCAAAATCCGCCTGGCGGTCGCAGGGGCCTGCGGCCGGATGGGCCGATCCGTGGTCAACACCGTCATGCAGCAGCCCGACATCGAACTCGTCGGCGTTGCCGACCAGATGCATGTCGGCGAGGACATCGGCACCATCGCTAGCGGTACCCCCAACGGCGTGCTAGTGCAGCAGAACCTGGCCGACGTCATCGCTGAGCACAAACCGCAGGTAGTGGTTGACTTCACTAACCTTGGCTCCTCTATGAACCACATCGGCATCTGCCTTCAGAACGGTGTGATACCGGTGGTCGGCGCCAGCGGTTTTTCAGCACAGACACTGGAGCAAATCAAAGACATGATGGACGCAACATCAACTCCCGTGCTGATTATCCCGAACTTTGCGATAGGCGCGGTGTTGATGATGAGCTTCGCTCAGCAGGCCGCGAAATACTTCCCCAATGCCGAGATCATTGAGATGCATCACGACAAGAAGGTTGACGCCCCCAGCGGTACCGCCATCCGCACCGCCGAGATGATCGCCGCCGGACGCGCCGAAGACCCAAAAACGCTGGTTCAAGAAGAGAAGTTTGAGGGTGCCCGTGGTGCAGAAGTGGCTCGTGTGCCCGTGCATAGCGTGCGTCTGAGCGGATACATCGCCCACCAGATGGTGCTGTTTGGCGGCAACGGCGAAACGCTCACCATACGCCATGACTCTATCGACCGCGAATCGTTCATGGGCGGGGTGATGCTGGCCGTGCGCGGAAGCCTTGCGTGCCAGGGTCTGGTGGTTGGTCTGGAGAACCTTTTATAGCATGGGCAGCAATAGACTTCGCTGGTTGGGTCACGCGGCCATCCATCTACAGACGGCTGACGGGCTGGATATTATAGTCGATCCCTGGATATCCAACCCCAATGCACCCAAGGATGTCGTGTTTGACAAGCTGGACTGGTTTCTGGTCACACACGCCCACACCGACCACGTAGGCGAAGCGATCCCGCTCGCGCGTCAGCACAAAAGCACCATCGTCTCCATCGGCGAAGTCGCCCGCTATCTGGGCAGCAACGGGGTCACCACCAAAGGCTTCAACAAAGGCGGCAGCATATTACTCGGCAAGAACCGGCTGCATATGGTCCATGCCGAACACAGCAGCGCGATCACCGACAGCGATGGAACTTCGCGGATGGTCGGTGAGCCAGTGGGCTTCGTGCTTGAGATAGCCGCCGGTCCTACCATCTATTTGGCGGGCGACACCGCTCTATTTGGCGACATGAAGTTGATCGGGGAGCTCTATCGGCCCGACCTGGCATGCCTGCCTATCGACGGGCACTACACAATGAGTCCGAAGCACGCCGCCCTCGCCACCCGCTGGCTGAGTGTGAAGCGCGTGTTGCCCATCCATAGCGGCACCTGGGCCGGCCAAGGCACTCAGGACGAATTCAGATCAGCGCTGGCTGGCAGCGAGGTGGAAATCCTCACCCCCACCCCCGGCGAGTGGTTTGAAGTGTAGGGACCCTGCCACTCCTACCACAAGTTCCGGTCCGCGGTCTTAACCGCTTCGTAGCCGGCGGGGGTGAGTTCCAGCACCTCATACGGCCAGGTGATCACCTTCAGGTAATGCCTGGCGATGAGCTTGTCGACCAGATACTCAATCTCTTGGGTCTTCATGCGAGCCATACTGCCAAACAGCAAGTGCCGATCGTAGCCCTTGTCCGACAGCTCCTTGGCCTTGCTGCCCTTCAGCAGCTTCACCAGCTTGGTGGCGCCAAAACTCCAGTTGGCACTCGCCACTGCGGCCAGAACATTTAACCCAGGGCAAGCCTGGCTGGCCATACTGATCTGGATGTCGCTCAGTTTGGCGAATGTGGGTTCGGTGCTGGCCACAACATGATGCCCGTTGCACAAATCGCAGCAGCGGTCGTGGGTTTTGATCCCCTTATCGCCAAAGTAGCTCAACAGCACCTTACGGCGGCACTTGGTGGACTGCGCATAGTCGATCATCTGCTGCAGCATGGTGGTCTTGTGTTTACTGCGCATGGCGCTCTGCTTCACCAGCGGCTCCAGCTCCGCCTTTTTATACTCCACAGGCTCGAAATCGGCGGACCAGTCATCCGGCTGATCGCTGTAGATGCAGCCTGTATTTACCAGATATGGCAGCAGTATGCGGATTTTCGCGGTGTTGATCGCCATCTCCTCCGCCACTTTGGGCCAAGCAATGCGCTTGTTATACTTGTGTGCCTTCGAGATGTGTGTATAGAGCTGCTTCAACTGGTGCAGGTCCACCGTGGCATTCTCGATGAACCACTCGTGAAGAGCTTTGTCTTTTGGGGTGAAGATGAGGGTCACGGTAGAGGGCTGACCATCGCGGCCGGCTCTGCCCGCCTCTTGATAATATGCCTCAAGCGTTCCCGGCAGTGTGTAGTGGATCACCTGCCGAACATCCGCGCGGTCGATGCCCATGCCGAACGCATTCGTGGCGACGATGGCATTACACTTGCCTTGCATAAACTTGTCCTGCACAGAGGCCCGCTGCTCGTTATCCAGACCGGCATGATAACAGCCCACCTCGCGCTTCAACTGCAACGAGAGATAAGAGCTGATGTCCTCGCAGTCCTTCCGTGTGCCCGCGTAGATGATCGTGGCACCATCCTTATACCGACCGACCAGATCGATCAGCAGGGTGGCCTTCTTCATCTCGTTGGCGCACGTGCAGACTTCCAGCAAGATATTCGGCCTGTCGAAGCCAGTGACCACAGGCTTGCACTTCTCAAGCCCCAGGTTCCAGGCGATCTCACGCTGCACGGTCACAGTGGCTGTGGCGGTCAATGCCACCGTCAGCGGGTTCTGCAGCTCCGCGCGCATCTTTCCGATGTTCAGGTAGTCGGGGCGGAAGTCGTGCCCCCACTTGGCGATGCAGTGCGCTTCATCGACCGCCAGTAAAGATATCTGCGTCTGCGCCAGCTTGGCCCGAAACCCCGGCATCTTCAACCGCTCGGGTGACACATACACCAGCTTGTAGTCGCCATTGGCCATGCCCACAAGTCGCGTCTTCTGCTCATCAAGGCTGAGGGCGCTGTTGATGAAGGTGGCCTTCTCGCCCTTCTTTAGTAGTGAATCGACCTGGTCCTGCATCAAAGAGATCAGGGGCGACACGACAAGCGTCACGCCATCGAGCTGCTGAGCGGTGAACTGGTAGATCAGCGACTTGCCCGAGCCGGTAGGCATGACCACCAGAGTGTCTTTGCCTTCCATTAAATGCGTGATGGCTTCGGATTGGCCTTCGCGGAAGTCTGGGTAACCGAACTGGTCTTGCAGAACCTTGAGGAGCTTAGTCTTCATCTACCATCTCAACACCGATCTCGCGCATCAGCTCGATAAACTGCTGCTCCGTCAACACCGACACCCCCAACTGCTGCGCCTTGGTCAGCTTGCTGCCCGCGTTCTCACCAGCCACCACATGGCTGGTCTTTTTGCTCACGCTGCCGCTCGCTTTGCCGCCCATCTGCTGCACCAGCTCCTCCGCCGTCTCACGGGTGAAACTCTGCAATGCGCCGGTGAATACAAAGGTCTGACCGGCCAGTGCATCCGATCGGTTGGCTTCCATCTCTTCAGGATTGACTCCCGCCTCCAGCAGCTTCCGGATCACCTCACGGTTGCCCTCGCGCTCGAAGAACTCCACGATCTCCTTCGCGGTGGCGGGGCCCACATCGGGCACCTCCAGTAACAGCGCCTCGGTGGCCTGCATGAAGGCATCCAGCGATCCGAACTGCTTCGCCAGAGTTTGCGCCGCTTTCTGGCCCACCTGCCGGATGCCCAGCGCGAAGATCAGCCGGTTCAACGCCACGCTTTTGCTAGCCTGGATGGCACCCGAGAGCTTCTCCGCCAGCTTCTGCTTGAACCCCTCGAGGGGCAGCAGTTGCTCAACCGTCAGGTTGTAGAGGTCGGATGGATCCTTCACCAGCCCCTGTTCAAACAGCATCCGCGGAATTTTGTCACCTAGCCCCTCGATGTCCATCGCATCGCGGCTACAGAAGTGGATCACACGCTCCACCACCTGCGCCGGGCACTGCAGGTTTACGCAGCGAGCGATGGTTTCGCCCTCCGCACGTTCCACCTCGGCCCCGCATTCAGGGCACTGAACGGGGCGGATCACCGGCTGCTCTTCGCCTGTGCGCAAATCGGTCAGCACCGACACCACCTCGGGGATCACATCGCCAGCCCGCTGGATCATCACCCAGTCACCGATCATCACGCCCTTGCGTGCGATCTCATCCTCGTTGTGCAGCGTGGCGCTTTTCACGTTCACGCCACCCACATTCACACTCTCCATCACCGCCACAGGAGTCACGGCGCCGGTTCGGCCCACTTGCCACTTCACATCCAGCACGCGCGTTTTAACCTGTTGCGCGGGGAACTTGTACGCGATCGCCCAGCGGGGGCTCCTCGCCACGCTGCCAAGCTGCTGCTGCTGAGCCAGACTGTTCACTTTCACCACGATGCCATCGATGTCATACCCCAGAGTGTCGCGCTTCTCCGCCCATTCCATGCAGTGTGCGATCACCGCTTCGATACCCGTCAACCGCTTCGCGTGAGGATTCACGGGGAAGCCCCAGGTCTTCAAAATCTGTAATAGCTGCCACTGTGATGTGGGTTGAGGCATGCCCTCGCAGGCACCCAGCGCGTAGCCGAAGAAGGAGAGCCGGCGCTCCGCGGTGATGCGGCTGTCAAGCTGCCGCACCGAGCCTGCGGCGGCGTTGCGCGGGTTTGCGAAGGTCGCTTCACCGTTTTGCTCGCGCTGCGCGTTGATGCGGGCGAACTCCTGATGGCTCATGTAGACCTCGCCGCGCACTTCCACAAAGGTGGGCAAGGGCAGTCCCATCAACGCCAGCGGGATGGCCCGCACGGTGCGGATGTTGTCTGTGATGAGCTCGCCGGTGCTGCCGTCGCCGCGGGTGACCGCAGTGATCAGTTGTTCGTTCTGGTAACTCAGCGACATCGCCAGCCCGTCGATCTTCAGCTCCACGGTGTATTCGATCTCTGCCTCCGCATCAAGCTCCAGAACGCGCTTCACGCGGCCGTCAAACGCACGCAGCTCCTCTTCGTTGAAGGCGTTATCCAGGCTGAGCATCGGCACGCGGTGCGAGGCGGGTTCAAAAGCGGTGGCGGGGGGTGCTCCCACCCGGCACGTGGGGCTGTCTGGACTTTTCAGGTTGGGGTGCAGCTCTTCAAGCTGGATGAGCTCCTGCATCGCTTCATCATATTCGGCATCGGAGATCGTCGGCGCATCATCCACATAGTAGGCGATGTTGGCAGATTCAAGCAGTTGCTTGAGCTGCTGCACACGCTTTGCGGGGTTTGGTTGATCGCCCATGAGATGCCCTCCGAAGATAAGTTGGCCTACCTATTCATTATAAGGCAAGCGGGGAGGCATGGGCCTACAGAGTGTCCACAAGCAAATACAAACGACTAAAGGCATCTACGAATTAACACATTGACTTGATCTTGTTGGGAGCAGACGACAATTGATGTTTTATTGCTGAATAGACAAGATGATATTTGCTATCTATGAGCACAAATCGGCAATTAACCAATGATAATTGCTGGAAATGACGTCAATAATTGCTGATTAAGCAGGTCATATCCATCATTACGTAATAGTTTTTATATCGGAGGTGTACCACCTAGAAGATTTAGTTGCTCCGATCATGTAGACCTTATTCAAGCCTTTGAGTTCAATCAGAAGAGCCTGCACTTGGTTTTTCGTTAATGTGGGTAAAATCTGCATCAACTCCTTTAGCTGGCAACCATCAGCACCACTCTTTCGGATATGCAGCAACAGTAGTTCCTTACTCATTTCACGGTCCAAGAAACGACGGCGATTGTCCGGATCACGCTCGTTTATATTATTGTAAAGAGATCGCGATAACAGATACTTGGTTCCCCTGCCATGACCTACGCTCTCAATAACACCTATCTTAACAAGGAATGGCAGCCGTTCTTTAAGATAGTCATCAACCACGCGGCCATCATGGTGGAGTATATCTAGTATCACAAAATCATCAGTCGTAAAAGAAGCATAATAGGTTTTATTGATGCGTTCCATAAGCCTGAGAAAAACCGGATCCTGAACATCACCTGGAAGCTTCAAGCAAACTTGATAATCGTCTGTACCAGTAAAGTCAGGCACAAACTTACTCTCCTTTATGGATTCGCGGTACATTTTATCCACACCCTGACCTGATCTCTCTACTAGTCCACACCTTGCATAGTTTTCCGCTATACGGCGGTTACGCGGTGCTTGTTTCTTTAGGATGTTTTGAACCGTGACACCAGAAGGTAACCCGCCGGGGCTGGTAATCTGGATGCACCGAGGAAGCTGACGAACAAAAACCGAACCTTGGTTTTGGTAGTCTCGATGAGTGACCGCATTAAGAATAGCTTCACGAATAACATCCTCGTTAAAAGTCGCGATATCGCGCATGAAAAGCACTTCTCTAAGCTGCTGTACTTCATTGCGTAGGTTAATGGTATTCCATAAACTGTCATCGAACAGAAAAAAGCCCTCACGATACTCTACGCGATGCTGTGCAGGAATTGATGCCTCGGATGATCGGTACTCAAATATCACCTCCGATTGAGGCAGATGTCTGCCAAGCGCAGTTCTTGTTCCAAATAGAATGAGGGCTGCATATGTAATTCCACCGTCCACCAAAAGCTCAGCATCAATAAGCAACTGCTCGATAGAAGTCGTTAATAATGATTCAATTCCTGACTTCGTGGCCCACATCTGCCGGAATTTCCCGATAGCGTTAACATCCAAATCAGATATGTCGGCTTTCCGACAAATTTCTGCGGAAAAATCGTGGGAAATCTCATCGAATACCCGCTTTGGTACATCCGGTGTGATCGGCACTAAACTACTTCCACTACGCATCCAGTACTGCCCTCTGTCTTGTAAAGGCATACCAATAGGTCGGGCCGGTACAGTAAAGGACAACACACGCCCGCCAGGATGTAACAACTCATCAGCATCAACACGGATGTGTAGCCTATCGTAGAGATTATGCTTGATTTCCTCTAGATTTCGAAAAGCATTTGTACCAACTACAGTGCGCGGCAACCCGTCAGAGACACCTAGAACCAAGTATCCACCACCCTCGTTGGCTAAGGCAACACAGTATGATGTCAGCTTGTCGAATGAGTAACTCTCTGAGGCTGTCTTGAATTCGAGATTCTCGTTCTCGCGATCATGCATCCAACGATGAAGCTGTTCTATACTCAATTCCATATATGCTCACCTCTTAGGCGCATGCGTAGTTGTCCTGATCATAGAATAGAAGGTGTACACCCGGTAATTAGCAACGATAGATTATCTCATGTATATAAGTGATTGTTACGCATCACAGGTTTCGAAACCCCTATCTTGTCACAGAGCATGCACTAACACAATTCCTCTGTCATCAACCATCATATTAGCTCACCTTTACAACACGTTTCAACTCCCCTACTCCTCGAAGCGGTAGACCCCAGGTTCGAGCAGTTCGAACCGCAGCCCGCGCGTGGTGGTGCCCTTCAGCAGACGGTCGTGCGTGAACTCCAGGCGCAGACCCTCCACAGGTCGATCCTTAAGCGTGATTTCAACAAAGCCTTTACCCGCCCTCACATCCATCCGCACCCCATGATAGAGAAGGTTCCTGACCGTCATTTCGGGGCATTTCGCAGGCAGCATAGGCTCGATGCACAGAGCCGCCGACTTCGGCTCCAGTCCCAGAAATCCATAAACCACCGCTGATGGCACCAGGCTACTTTCAAAAAACTCCACGTCGATACCAAGACCGCCAGCGACCCCGCTCCCTTGCATGGGTGCATCAGGGATGCTCTTGTAATACTCACGGTAGCTGCTGTATGGCAGCGTCTTCGCCTCCCAGGCCAGCAGCTCACTCAGCCGCTTCCATGCATCATCCGGTCCCAGCATCTTCAACCTGGCCATGATATCGTAATACAAAAAGCCCAGCACCGCGCCTCCATCTTGTATCTGTCCGCCCCAGGGCACGCTTTCAGGCTCATACCAGCCCTGTACATACCACTCGACGTTGCGCTTGGTGGTCATCCGCGGACCGAACTCCCACTTGTAGATGTCGGCACCTGAGGATGTGTCGCCTTTCACCACCCGCTTGCCGGATATCCAGCTCATGATCTCTTTAGCGTGGCCCGACGTCGGTAGGTCACGGCAGACGGCCTCAAGATTCATATACGTAAAGCCATAATCATGCGCGTTGCCGTTCTGATCGATGCACCCCACAAACCGGCCGGTCTGTTTGTTCCAGAACCGCTTGTTCACCACAGTCGCCACTGCCTGCGCGTGCTTCAGAAGATCAGCGGGATCGAACGCCGAAGCCCCGCGAGCCACATTCCAGCCCGGGTGGTCGATGACCGCCTGTTCCACATCCGCCATTGCTTTGGTCGCGGCATAGTAGTTCGAGGTGGCATACATGTCATCCCAGCCAAACGGCAACAGGTCGTAGTAGTTATCAGCCAGACCATGTCCCGAGTGAAACAGCTTCGATCCATCGGGGTTGGTCGTCCAGGATGGCAGACCGTCGTGACCATTCCACGGGTTGCGGATGTGGCCAAGCTCCATCCCGCCCATCACCGTCTGATCGTAACGCAGGGCAGAACGCATCTTGTTGATGTTGGCCCGCAGGAACTCCAGGTCGCCCGTCCAGCGGAACGTGTTCCAGCAGCTCAATACATAGATCGGGTTATTAATGGACTGCCGCGTGTCGTATGAGGTGAAGAAGGAGTCGATCGCGAACTGCAAATGACACTCGCCCGGGGCCAGCACGATCCGCATCCGCTTGATCTTGCCCGACCACTTCGGGTGCCGAACCATCTCGATCATGCAGTGCTCAGTGCCGGACTCGGCGGTGTTGGTGCGGTTGCTGTCAGGACGCCAAATAGCACAGATTTCGGAAACATCGGTGCTCTTCAGGCCAAAGTAGACGCGCCGGTCAGATCCGAACTCCGTGTCGCCTTCCCCCTGCCACTCCACGTAGGGCATCGCAGTGTTGGACGGCTCACCGATGCGGTTCCACCTGAGCTGCAGAAAAGGAGCCTGGAAAGCGTCGATAACTGTGCCCTCGGGTGTTGTGAGTGTTGGCGATGGGCCAATGTTTTCGAGATGCCACCTATTGTCCTTGAAACCCAGCGAACGCAGATTATGGAGTTCCCACCCTTTGGTGGCCGTCTCGCCAAAGTAGCGTGTCATATCCCAACCGTTGGTGACGATGGCCAACAACGACCAGGCAGGCGGCGGTGTGAAGTGCCAGCCAGCGGTCCGACCTGGCAGCAGCTTGGGGCTGGTGACCGCTTGCGTCCACAAAGGGAATGGCCAGCCGTTCTCATGGGCGTGCGAAAAGTGCTGGTGTGTATGCACGTAGCCTTCATCATCGAGCTGGATGTTGGTGATATCGGTGCGGAGCAGGTCTTGAATGGGCTTCTTCGCGGCCTTATCTACAGCACCGGCCACCCACATGTCGGAAAGGGTGAGGTATTCCTTGTTGAACACAGCCTTCCCGCCTCCGGCCAGCCGTGAGTTAAAATGACGCCAAAGATAGCCGTTCAGCAGCGCAGATTTACGCTGGTGACCCACAAACTCAAAGCTTGTAAACTCGGTAGGAATAGTCCCAATCGCTGGGCTCCCCGCCGGTTGCGAGTCATCCGCCGATACCGAGCTGGCAAGCACGATGACGGCTATGACTGAGACGAACATCCTAAACACCAACGCTGCTCCTCTCACTTCTTCGTAAACACATACTCGCCCTCAGCGAACAACCGGGCGGAGCTCACCAGGCGGCCGTGGACGTCACGCCAGCCATCAGGCAGGCGCAATATCACAGCCCAGCCGTCGCGCTTCCGCAAGCGTACGGTTATCTGGGTCATGCTGCAATGCACATCCAGCTCAGAACCACGGTAAAGAAGACCATGCACCGCCATCTCCGGCTGAGCGGACGGCATCTGAGGGTTGATCGCGAGCCCATCCCCCTCGGGTTGCAAGCCCATGAACCCCAGCGGGATAATCGCCGGTAACATACTGCTCTCCAAAAACTCAAAGTCGATACCTATACCGCCCTCGGTACCGCCGCCCTGAAGGGTGCCACCAAGCTTCTTGTAGTAGTCACGGTAACCGCCGGCATCGCGCACCTCCTTCTCCCAGTCCAGAATCTCCAGTAGCCGCTTCCAGGCGTTATCTGGTCCGGCGGTCCGAAGCCTGGCTAGCAGGTCGAAGTAGCTGAAACCCAGCACCCCGCCACCATCCTGCACCTGAGCCCCCCACGGCACGTTTTCCGGCGCAAACCATCCTTGGGCATACCACTCGACGTTACGCACTGTGGAGACGCGCGGACCAAACCGCCATGCATAGATGTCGCTGCCGGTTGAGGTTTCACCAGGGATAACCCGAGTGCCATCCAGCCACTCCAGAATGCGTTTCGCATGTTCCGGCGTGGCGATGCCGTTGGTGATGGCCTCGATGTTCAAGAAGGTATAGCCGAAGTCCCATTTCTTGCCGTTCTGGTCAATGCAAGCTATGAATCGTCCCTTCTTCTCGTCCCAGAACTTGCGGTTCATCACCTCTTTGACCTTCGCGGCATGCTCACCCAGTTGGTACGGATTGAAGGCCTTCTCACGCTCCACACGCCACTCAGGGTGCTGAGCGACGGCTTCTTCCATCTCGGCGATCACCAGCACGCTGCGGTAATACTGCGATGTGGCGTAGGCGTCATCATATCCAAACGGGCACACATCGAAATAGTTATTCCCGATGCCGTGGCCAAACTCGATCTGCTTCTTGCCGCCTGGCAGTGTCTTGAAGCCAGGCAGACCGTCATGTCCGGTCATGGTATTCCGCACGTGCTGGTACCTCAAAGTGTTGAGTTCACTCTGCTGCCAGGCCAGTGCCCGGCGCATCCGAACCACATTCTGCCGCAGGAACTCCACATCGCCTGTCCACTGATACTGCATCCAGCAGGATATGATAAATATGGGGCAGTTGATGGGGTGCCGGGTGTCATACGCCGTGAACAGGTTGTTTAGCCAATAGGTCTCACGGCCATCAGCTTTGGTAAAGACCACCCGGAGCCGTTTGATCTCCCCTTTGTATAAAGGGTGTCGGTGTAGAGTGGCAGTAAAATGGTGGTCGTTGGTCATGTAGTTCAGGCCTTGCGAGTTTAGGTTGTCCTGGCCGACCACCATGGGCACTTCACGCTCTGAACTAAACCCACGGTCACCCTTGCGTTGCCATTGCAGCACCACTTCCGACATACCCTTGTTATCTGTGGCGCCCACACCTCTGAGCTGTATGAACGGCGCGCAGAAGGTGTCGATGATCCAGCCCTCCGGTGAGGTGATGCTGGGTGATGGGCCAGTGCTCTCCAGCTCCCAGTGGTTGTCGACGATACCTAGGCTCTTCATGTTCTGGGTCGTCCAGCCCATCAACGCGCGTTCACCGATGAAGGGTGAATCGGGTAGTTTCCAGTTGGGAAACAGCGCGGGCTGACCATATGGCCCGCACCAGTTCCAGGCGGTCGCATGTCCTGAAAAGCCATCAGGCCAGCACCACACCGGGAATGGCCATCCCAGGTCATGGGCACAGCTCAGCACCTGGTGGCTGCTCAGGTAGCCGTCCACATCCTGGTATATCTCGCTCAGTTCTGTGGCGTGGGTCTGCTGGATAGGTACCCCCGTGCGGGGCTCATCGGCTCCTGCCAGCCAGAGGTCCGCAATCTGAAGGTATTCCTTATAGTATGGTGCCTTCACATTCACCGCACGGTTCTTGAAGAAGTCCCACAGATACCTGTTCAGCAGTTGTGCCTGAAGCTGCCCTCCCGGGAAGCTGAACCGGCTGAAGCCTGCGGGGGCTCCTTCCATAAGGTCGGAAGGTGCGGGTGTGAGCTCAGGTCTGGGCATGATGTCTCCTTATGAAGGTGTGATGTTTCATTATAGCTACTCAGCCATCAGTGACGGGTTCCATCAACCTGCCAAAGCAGGCCTCGTCACCCGTCACTAAATAGTTGACAGTCCGCTAAAGCGGACGCATCATGAACGTCCCCTGCGCCCGCTTGCGGGCTGCGAATAATCAGCCACGCGGTGAGGGAACCCCGTCACGGACGCCAGTCCGTGGGGTGACTCAACCCGTGGCAACGGTGACTGATTAGTAACGATGGTTCATTATATCCGTCATTAGCTACGAGGGCAGACAGACGCCGCCCTCAACACATCGCCCTTATCCCTTCGAAAACCCGTAAACACCCTCAGCGAACAACCGGGCCGTCGAAACTCTACGTCCTCGTTGGTCGGTCCAGCCCTCAGGCAGACGCACGATCACGGCCTGCTGGCCCCGCTTCCGCAACCGTAAAGTGATCTGCGTGTTGCTGCACTGAACGTCCAGCTCTGCATCTCGGAACCGCAGCCCATGAAGTGCCATCTCCGGCTGAGCCGCAGGCATCTGTGGGTTGATCGCCAGCTCTTCGCCGTTTGGCTGTAAGCCCATGAAGCCAAGCGGGATCACCGCCGGCAGCATGCTGCTCTCCAGGAACTCAAAGTCGATACCAATACCACCGGCGGTGCCGCCGCCCTGCAGGGTGACACCGAGTTTCTTGTAATACTCACGGTAACCGCCGCCGTCGCGCGCTTCTTTTTCCCACTCCAGTATCTCACTAAGCCGCTTCCAAGCGTTGTCAGCTCCGGCAGACCGCAGGCGGGCGATGATGTCGAAGTAGCTGAAGCCCAGCACACCGCCGCCGTCTTGCACCTGGGTGCCCCACGGCACACTTTCAGGAGCAAACCATCCTTGTCCGTACCACTCGGTGTTGCGCACGGTCGATATCCGCGGACCAAACCGCCAAGCGTAGATGTCCTTACCTGTGGAAGTCTCCTCCGGTATGGTGATGTCGCCATCCAGCCACTGGATGATCCGCCTGGCATGATCTGGTGTGGCGATCCCGTAGTTGATCGCCTCGATATTGAGGAAGGTATACCCGTAGTCCCACTTCTTGCCGTTCTGGTCTATACAGGCGATGAACCGGCCCTTCTTTTCGTCCCAGAACTTGCGGTTCATCACCTCCTTCACCTTCGCCGCGTGGGCACGCAACTGCCGGGGATTGTAGGCCTCAGTGCGATCGATGCGCCATTCAGGATGTCGTGCAATCGCATCCTCCATCTCGGCAATCACCAGCGCACTCTTGTAATACTGCGAGGTGGCGTAGGGGTCATCGTATCCAAATGGGCAGATGTCGAAGTAGTTATTTCCGATGCCGTGACCAAACTCGATGCGCTTCTTCCCGCCGGGTAGATTGGTGTAGCCAGGCAGACCATCATGGCCTGTCAGGGTGTTCCGCACATGGTTCATCTTCAGCGTGTGGAACTCGCGCTGCTGCCAGGCGAGTGCCTTGCGCATGCGTAACACATTCTTGCGCAGGAACCCCACATCACCCGACCATTGATACTGCATCCAGGATGCGATGATGAAAATGGGGCAGTTGATGGGATGACGGGTATCGAAAACTGTGAACATCTCATGCAGCCAGTACTCGTTGCGGACGTCTTTAGGCGTGAACACCACGCGGATCTGGGCGATCTTGCCGCTATACATGGGATGCTGGTGGAGCCTGGCTAGTAGATGGTTGGTGCCTGTTACCGCGTTCACGCCCGGTTCCTTCAGGTTATCGGGGTCAACCTCAAACGGAACCTGCCGCTGCGTGCTGAAGCCCTTGTCGCCTTTCCGCCGCCACTGCAGAACGGCATCTCCTATCAGCGGAAGATCGGTCTGGCAGATGCCCCGCAGTTGGATGAAAGGCGCACAGAACGAGTCGAACACCGTTCCTTCCGGGCTGGTCATACTCGGAGAAGGGCCTGTGCTCTTCAGCAGCCAGTGTCCACCGGTGATACCGCCGTTCTCCATATTGTGGAAGCTCCAGCCCTTGATGGCACCTTCGCCCGTGTATGGAGCGCGCTGCCAGCCCACAAACAACTGGGGTAGACCGTACGGGCCGCACCAGTTCCAACCCGCAGTCTGGCCATCAAACCCATCAGGGTAGCACCATACCGGGAACGGCCATCCGGCGTCATACGCACTGCTGGGCACCTGGTGGCTGCTCAGGTAACCGTCCTTCTCCTGGTATATTTCACTCAGCTCCTGCGCATGGGTGTCCTGTATCGATATCCCAGTACGGGGCTCGTTGGCATCCGCAAGCCACAAGTCAGCAATCTGCAGATACTCCTTGGGGTAAGGGGCCTTCATGTTGAGTGCCCGGTTCTTAAAGAAATCCCACAGGTACCGGTTGAGCAGTTGTGCCTGAAGCTGTCCGCCGGGGAAACTGAACCGGCTGAAGCCTTTGGGGGCACCGGCAAGTAAGTCCTGAGGCGTTTCGGGAATATCAGTTAGACGCATTGAGTTCTCCTATGAAAGCCGTAGTGCCTACATTATCCATTGTGACCGCTCAGGCATCAACGATGAAGGTATAATGCACACTAGGCGACACAAAACAGTACAGTTCAGGGAGCAGCATCATTGACAGAATCATGGTTCCAGGCCATTCAGGATCGGGATAGCGAGCAAGTGACTGCGCTGCTGGCCCAACAACCTGAGCTGATCGCTGATCAGGACGAACTCGGCCGGACAGCAGCCGAGATATCACTCACGCTGGCCGACGAAACCACGCTTCGCCATCTGCTGAGCAACGGTGCCCCCAGTACACCGCTGTTGTCGCTGGCACTAACTGCCCAGCCTCAGCTTCTTGACCTGCTGATGGAGTTTTGGGCGGACATCGAGGAGCCGATCATCCGCGAGGACGGCACTCAAACCACTGCCCTGCATCTGGCCTGCGAGTATGGGCCGGTGGACAGCGTACGAACCCTTCTTCGGTATGGGGCCTACACCGATTCGCTGGATGAAGCTGGCCTCGCCCCACTGCATGTCGCCTGTCGATACCTAAACCCCAACGTGGGTAAGGAGCTGTTGTTAAGTGGGGCAAACCCACGCAGCGTCGACCCGGATGGCCGACCCCCGATCGTGCTGGCCGCACTGCACGGCAATGATGATGTGCTAAACGCGTTGATCCTGCTGGGGGTTGACCCCTACGATCAGGACTTCACAGGCCTCAGTGCCATCAACGCCAGCCTCAATCCTGCGCTGTTTGGTTATGACTGCCATTACGCCGGTATCATGCCTAACGATGAGTTTGGCGTCGTTGGACATCATTCCGCACATCTGGCCATACAGCCCAGCTCAGCGCGGGCGATCAACATCGCAGTCGCGCTTAGTTTTTGTTACGACGACTGCGAGGTCACCCTGCCACAGGCCGCTTTTCTTGGTGATACCGATCTGGTCGACCAGATTCTACTTAGCCAGCAGGAGTCGCTGAACCAGCCTGACGTGTTTGGATGGACCGCTCTGCACATCGCCTGCCGATGTCGGCACGAGGAGCTCGCGCAGCGGGTGCTGGACGCAGGAGCTGAGCATACCGCGCCTTGCGGGATACATGTCAGTGAACTGATCCGTAAATATGAGCTCGATCAGCTTAAGATATAACCCGCGCAACTCAACCTACAGGAGACACCTTCACATGGGATCAGCCCTTAATCCGCTTTCAACCACCATCAAGGCAATCACATCATGCCTGGCCGCAACGGCCATCGCCGCCTGTGTGTCCGCCGCTCCTGCCCGCACCACGCCACTGGTGGGTGTCATCCGATGGGATGGCTACAACGGCAGCCCTGTACACACACAAAAACAGGAGTTCGGCTTCCTGAAACCTGCTGAGCATCACTGGCGAGTCCCATGGTTTGTGACACTGACAGGCGATCCTGAGAGCCCCCTCTCCTTCAACCCTGAGTTTAGGCAGAGCGAAATCCAAAAGGTCACCGACCAGGAAATCAAATACGCCGCCGATGCTGGCATCAACTACTGGGCGTTCTGCCACTTTCTGAAGAGTAAAGGCGATGGCTGGCAGTTGCGCAATAACCTGCAAGCTTACCTGGACAGCCCTCTAAAGAAGCGCATCAACTTCTCCATCATCTGCCTTGGTGAGCATGTCGGAGCGGGCCTGCCCACATCGGGTCCTGAGACCACCTGGGCCGACTGGCACAACTATGTGACCGAATATGTCAGCCTGATCAAGGAGCCCACCTACCAGAAAGTGAAAGGTCATCGGCCCTTGATATACATCATGGGGCCCGACACCCTGTCTGAGAGGCTTGGCGACAAGGACCACAAGGTGGATGAGCTGAAGAAGGCCATCACATACTTGCGGCATCATCTGGTCGCCGCCAGGTTGGGTAACCCTTATATCGTGGGTATGAATGCCGGTGGTATCTGGGCCGCGCGTTACGTGGATGAGGCAGGCCTTGATGCGGTGAGTGCCTACCGTGGTGCGTTTGGTGCCACGAAAGAGGGTCCGCCATACAGCAGCCTTTGGGCGAATATCAAGAAAGAATTCCTTGACAATGGTGATATGGGAGGCGGGGCCCGTAAAGTGGTGGTGCCGCTGCTATCCGGTGTGGATGACCGGCCAAGAAATGCCGAGGCACTCTATTACCAGGAGCCTCAACCGGGTGATATCGGCAAGCTGCTGACAAACGCCTTCGAATATATCAAGACGAACCCCGCCAAGTGCGATTCCAACAGCGTGCTCATCTATGCTTGGAATGAGCACAGCGAAGGCGGGTTCCTCTGCCCCATCCTCGGGCCAGCGTTGAACTCTAAGAAGCCCGATTGCACGCGGCTGAATGACCTGGCCAGCGCCATCAAGGCCTGGCGAAAGCGAAAGTAGCTCAGTTGTAATCAGACGGATCGGACCGATCCGTCTGATGATTTGACCCGCCTTTATCTACGCAGCCTACAATGGCTATGTCCGGGGCGGTCTGTCAGTACGCTAGCAATAGCAGAAGGCTATAGACCGCGCCGGTCTGGCGGATAGCCGAACCCGTTACATCCGAGCTGGTAGTGCATTTCGGGCTACCAGCCTACGTTGCCGCGGAGCCTTCCCAACGCCCGCCGGAACGCGGGCCGTTACTGATCAGCGATGGGTGACAGTGCCCGTACCGGGACGAAGTCACGGACGGGCCACGGAACCCGTCGCCAAGTGCTGGTGATGTGGATCGCAAGTGATGAGCCACGCCCCGGTCACCCATAGGTCATTACGAATGACCATTGCCAAAGCTGAGTAGTAACCAACCGTCCCTAGGTATGTCTCTTCATGCTTGGGCACACCGTATGATCAGCGTCATGCCACAGAATGCTCAAAGCCGATCCGATCTTCATGGCCCAGATTCTATGTTTGCCCTTCATCCGCAGCGAATATAACTCTGCCACATCATCACATTTCAGAAGAATCAGCCGGTCGCGGGCATCTTTGCTCAAATCCCCTACTTCAACAAAATGGCATCCGCTTGCTCTCATCTCTTGCCACGACATCTGCTCTATACGTCCCAAGAAAGTAGCTACATCGAGCCACATTCTGCCGTCAAGTTGCCTCCAGCCCCACTGTTCGCACTCGATGTCAAGTGAACCCAGCATCCATACAGGCTTCAACGGATCCAGGTCAACTGATGATTCTTCTCGAACCTGTTTAGCTGACCTGGCCGATACGCTATACGGCAGCTTCTTGCGTCTGCTCATCTGGTAATAGGCTCGAATAGTATTCGCTCATTGCCGACAGCGTGATCTCTCGATTTCCTCGCTCCCATGTGCCAAGGCCCTTACGTGCCTCAGTCCAGGGAAGCTCCCTGTTCGTCGAATCGGAAAGCTCCTGGGCGTTCCTTTTGCCGTATTCCCTGGCCACTACCGATACAGTCTCAACAGCATTATCATCTAGTTTCGAGCTGTCGCCAGCGGGCCATTCGGTGATCAAAAACTGCCCATGTTGCATCTGATAGAGATCCGGTACTACCGGGCCAAATGCCCAGGCTTCAATGCGCTCAGGGAATAAGGCTCGATCATCCCAAACCAATGACCATGCTTGCGCATAGTACACCAGTTTCTGCAGCTTCATTGCAGACATAGGCCCACATAGCTGCAAAATGTATGCTGCTACGTCATGAACAGTGACCATCGTCATTCACCTCCGAAATCTATGGGCTCCGTAGTATCGCCACTACAGCCCGGGTACGGCGCGGCCAGAGCTGTCAAACGGGTGGTCCATCACCGGGACCTCTACGGTGGCCTCCTGGTTGCCACGCTTCACCGTTAGGCTGACCTTATCACCGGCCTTCTTACCGATGATGTAACTCTTGAGCTCTCCGCTGGTCTTGAATGTTTTGTTATCGACCTTCATAATGATGTCGCCAGGACGCACAGCAACTCTATCCGCAGGGCTGTCTCGGAACAGGTTTGCAACCACCACACCGCTGACGGGCACATCGGCATCATCAGCAGGGATGATTCCTAACCAGCCGCGGGTGACCTTGCCGTTCTTGGCCAGATTGGCCATAGTCTGCTGAGCCAGTCGGCTGGGAATGGCAAAGCCGATGCCCACGCTGCCTCCGCTTTGGCTGAAAATGGCGGTGTTGATACCCACCAGTTCACCCCGAGAGTTCACTAAAGCTCCGCCACTATTGCCGGGGTTGATGGCAGCATCGGTCTGGATGAAGTCCTCGAACAGGTTGATGCCCATGTCGCTGCGGCCTTTCGCGCTGACGATGCCGATCGTCACGCTGGACTTCAGTCCGAACGGTGCGCCGATCGCCAGAACCCACTCGCCCACTTCCGATTTGGCACTGTCTGCCCATGCGATCGCTGGCAAGTTGGCGGCCTTGATCTGCAGCAGGGCCAGATCAACTCCAGGGTCAGTACCGACCAGTTTGGCTTCCATGCTGCGCCCATCGGACAGCGTGACCTGTATCTGCGTGGCTCCATTCACCACATGGTTATTGGTGAGTATCATGCCGTCTTTACTCACGATCACGCCGGAACCCAGGCTCTGCTGAACTCGGTCTGGCCCACGCATCTCTCCACGGTCACCGAAAAAGAACCGAAAGAACGGGTCATCAGCCATAGGCGACCGGCGCCCCTGGATCACGGTCGCGCTTTTGATGTTCACCACAGACGGCAGGGCCGATTTCGCCACAGTGCGGAAGTCAGGCGCCCCAGCAGCGATCGCACGGCTTGCGTTCAGAATCGGCAGCTCCGGCTGGCGGTTGAAGGCGCCAAGCATATATCCTGCAGCCAGCGCGATGATGACCAGCACTATCCCGAACACTATTGACTTTGGACGCAAGCGCACATTCACTTCCCTGTTCCAATCATTCACTCTTCGCTCTCCTGCTTGTATCATCTTCGTTCTCCATTATTGATTTCGTCGCCCCACTCAGGCAAGCCCGGTGGGGGTACACCAAGTTGGCACATCACGCGATGCACCACGCTATCGACCACTTCAGTCACGCTGCTCGGATGCCGGTAAAAGCTCGGGCAAGCCGGTATAATGCACGCTCCAGCCTCCGCCAGTTTCGTCAGGTTGCGCAAGTGAATTAATCCCAGCGGTGCCTCACGCGGCACGATGATGAGCGGACGACGCTCTTTCAACGTGACATCGGCTGCGCGGCACAGCAAATTATCGGCGATCCCGTTGGCTATCTTGCCCACACTGCCCATACTGCACGGGATCACCACCATACCGTCATGATGGTAGCTTCCACTGGCCGGTGGCGCGAACAGCTCATCACTTTGATAGAGCGTGGCATTGGACGGAAGGTTCATGGGCTCCAGCGGATTACAATCTGGCAGCTCGTATGCACACACCTTCATGGCTGTGGGTGTGGATACCACCAGCAGCCGGTCTACCAGCGGGGCGAGCAAGGCAATCAACCGAGCCGCGTAGATCGATCCACTGGCTCCGGTCACCCCGATAACTATGCGCTTCAATGGAAACCCTCCAGCAATCTGCTTCTACCCTCATTTTACCGTGCAGAGAGCCTGTTTCGTTTCGGAATTCTCATATGCGATATGTCGACGCTATCGACATATCACAAGCCTAATGTCGATGAAACCGCATTTCGTCGACATATCATCCTGCATATGTCGACGCTATCGACATATTACACGCCTAATGTCGATAATTCGTCATTTCGTCGACATATCATCCTGCATATGTCGACGCTATCGACATATTACACGCCTAATGTCGATAATTCGTCATTTCGTCGACATATCAACCCGTATATGTCGACACCATCGACATATTAAACACATAATGTCGATGATTCGTCATTTCGTCGACATATCAGGTATAACGGATGTAGTGTATTAGCCGAAAGGTGAGTCAAATGAGCTTCGATGCGTCTATAGCTTTCAACCAGCTTCCTGAGCTTCCGCCAAAGGAGCAAATAGAAACCATACCGGTTCTGCGTAAGCTCGCGACCGCCTCCAGAGCGTTAGCGGAGCTTAAGGGTTCAGGCGAACTGATACCAAACCAAAAGGTGTTACTAAATACCATCGCGTTGCAAGAAGCACGTGATAGTTCAGAGATTGAAAACATCGTGACAACGACGGATTCACTCTATAAGGCACTGGCCAATCCCGAGACCAACGGAACCGACCCGGCTGCCAAAGAGATAATCCGCTATCAAACCGCTCTATGGGAGGGTTACCAGGAGCTTCAGCAACACCAACTCATCACAACCAACACATTTATACATATTGTGCAGAAGATTCGGAATACGAACACTGGCATACGCACGATGCCAGGAACTGTGATAGCTAACCAAGCTACCGGTCAAGTTATATATACCCCTCCGGACAACCAAACCCGTATCCAGGAACTGCTTCGAGACTTAGAGCGATTTATCAACGATGCTGACCTATATACTGTTGATCCGTTGTTGAAGCTGGCGATCATTCACTATCAGTTTGAAGCCATACATCCCTTCACGGATGGCAACGGCAGAACGGGTAGAATTTTGAACATCTTGTACATGCTGCAACAGAATCTGCTGGAACAGCCCATTCTCTACCTTAGCGGTTATATCATCAAGAATAAATCCGACTATTATGCCAATCTTCGTGCCGTCACAGAGAAAAGCGCGTGGGAACCGTGGATTCTTTACATGCTTGATGCTGTGGAACAAACATCGCGTATCACCTTAGCTAAGATCATCGCCATCCGCGCAGACATCGACAGAGCAACTGAGCTCTATCGGCAACAAACCAGGAATACCACACCCGCCAAGGAGTTGATTGAACTGGTCTACACACTGCCCTATACGCGGGTTCGCAATGTTGTTGACGCAGGTATCGCCCAGCGCGAAACGGCAAGTAAGTATCTGAAGGAACTACAGGCGGCAGAGATACTGACCGCGGTCAATGCAGGCCGTGAAACTCTCTACATTAACCACCGGCTATTGAGGCTGTTATCGCGCTGACGGTACAGGGACCGTGGCCACAACATTGTCGCTGGACAGCTATGTCCGGGGCGGTCTTTTGGTACGCTTGCTTTGACTATGCAGATACTGACCGCGCCGGTCTGGCGGATAGCCGAACCCGTTGTTATTGGTCAGAGGTGCAGATCGCAGGCCATCATCCCACGCTGCCGCGGGTTTAGTCACCCCACCTGACTAGCGTCCCTAAACGGGGTTCCCTCACCGCGCGTCTAGGCATTTGCTGCCCGCGAGCGGGCGCAGCCTTCCCCACACACCCGCAGGAGCGAAGCGACGCGGGTAGTCATATCGTTAGCGACGGGTGATGGAGCCCCTTGGGGGCGATGGAACCCGTCGTAGCGGGGCCAATCGCCCATATCGCAAGCTACCAGCCTTCGCGGCTATGTATCCACACATCTGGTATTTCCACCGGTTTTCGCCCGCAAAACACACATCCTGCGAAAAATCTCTCAAATCACTTGATAATACTTGACTCATGTTAAATGGCATGGTATAAAACTATTGGCACTCAGACACCGAGAGTGCTAACATGTTTAGTGACACTACCAAATGGGAGCAATCCCGTAACCACAAGGAGGTAACAGCGTTGCTGAGACCACTAGGAGACAAGGTTATCATTAAGCCTCTGGGTTCTGAAGAGAAAACCCAGGGAGGCATCTTCCTTCCCGACTCCGCACAAAAGCGGCCCCAAGAAGGTGAGATCATTTCCGTAGGCCCAGGTAAATTGCTGGACGACGGCACCCGCGCCGCCATGTCCGTTAAAGTAGGCGACAAGGTCATCTACAGCAAATACGGCGGTAACGAAGTCACCGTTGATGGCGAAGAAGTGATCATTCTTGACGAAGATCAAATCTACGCCATCCACGAATAAGTCCATCCACAGGAGGATACGCACCTACAATGGCTGCTAAACTGATCCACTATAACGAAGATTGCCGGCGTGCAATGGAGCGCGGTGTTGACGCCGTCGCTAACGCCGTTAAAGTTACCTTAGGTCCTAAAGGCCGCAACGTCGTTCTCGAAAAGAAGTGGGGCTCACCCACCATCACCAAAGACGGCGTCACTGTTGCCAAAGAAGTTGAACTCGAAGATCCGTTCGAGAATATGGGTGCCCAGCTTGTCAAGGAAGTCGCTTCCAAGACCAACGACATCGCTGGAGACGGCACCACCACAGCCACCGTGCTGGCCCAGGCTTTCGTGCATGAAGGTCTGAAGTATGTTGCCGCTGGTGGAAACCCCATCCTGGTTAAGAAGGGCATCGACACCGCTGTTTCACAGGCTGTCGCCGCCATCAAGAACATCGCAGTCACCATCTCCACCAAAGAGGAAGTCACCAGCGTGGCATCCATCGCCGGTAATGATCGCGAAATCGGCGAAATGATCGCTGAAGCGATGGAGAAGGTCGGTAAAGAAGGCGTCATCACCGTAGAAGAGAGCAAGGGTACCTCTGACACTCTCGAAGTGGTGGAAGGTATGCAGTTCGACCGAGGCTACATCAGCCCCTACTTCGTGACCGACGCAGAGCGAATGGAAGCTGTTTACGAAGACGCTTACGTGCTGCTTTACGAAAAGAAGATCAGCAACGCTCAGGACCTGATCCCCGTTCTTGAGAAGATCGCCAACACCCGCCGACCCCTCGTCATCATGGCTGAGGACCTCGACGGCGAAGCACTGGCCACCCTCGTGGTGAACAAGATGCGTGGCGTTCTGAATATCTGCGCCGTGAAGGCCCCTGGCTTCGGCGACCGCCGCAAAGCCATGATGGAAGACATCGCCATCCTCACCGGTGGACGCTTCATCTCTGATGACCTCGGCCTGAAGCTTGAGAACATCACCATTGAAGACCTTGGACGTGCAAAGCGCATCGTCATCACCAAGGAAAACACCACCATCGTGGAAGGTAACGGCGCCAAAGAGGCCGTTCAAGGCCGCATTGGCCAGATCAAAAAGCAGATCGAAGTCACCGATAGCAACTACGACCGTGAGAAGCTGCAAGAGCGCCTGGCCAAAATGGCTGGCGGCGTGGCAGTCATCAAGGTTGGCGCTGCTACCGAGACTGAGCTCAAAGAGAAGAAGCACCGCTTTGAAGATGCTCTTTCTGCAACCCGCGCGGCTGTGGAAGAGGGTATCGTCTCCGGCGGAGGCGTCACCTACATCAACATCCTTGGTGCCCTCTGCACCGACGGCATGACCAGCGACGAGCAGCACGGTGTAGCCATCGTGAAGCGCGCCCTGGAAGAGCCTCTTCGCCAGATCGCTTTCAACGCCGGCCTTGAGGGCAGCGTGATTGTCGAAAAAGTGAAGGGTCTGCCCGCAGGCGAAGGCCTGGATGCTCTGACCGGTGTCTACGTGAACATGATCAAGAGCGGCATCGTTGACCCGGTAAAGGTCAATCGCTCCGCCCTGGAAAATGCTGCATCCATCGCTGGATTGGTCTTGACCACCGAAGCGATGATCGTAGAGAAGCCGAAACCAGAGTCCGCAGCTCCTGCCATGCCTCAGGGTGGCGGCGGCGGATACGACATGTAACTCTGCGTAAGCAGAGGGTATTCTGACCTGCGGCTAACCCCGCAGGTTTCGCCCCGGGTGGATTTTTCCACCCGGGGTCTTTTTTGGGGGGTTGATATTGTCATAGCCGATTCCGCGACATGAATGTCTCGGCTCTTGAACAACAAGACTGCTGAAGCAGCCTAACAATCGGCCACCACCTTCCCTCTCCATCTGTGTCATCCGTGGTTCAGACAATTCCGACGGATTGGATACCATCCAGGCTCCAAATAACGGAGCGATGACCCCATAGTATAACCAAATCTCGTTTTTATAATGCGACAAACACCCTCTCACCCGTCGTCTGCTTGTCTTTTACCGGCTTTTGATGTAAACTATATGTATAAAGGTATAATGTTTTATTCGGCATATTCGCTCGTCAGATCATGCGTCTGCCGTAGAGTTTTTATAATATCTACAGCATGAGCGAAACATACACAAGGCAGAATGAAGATAGATGCAGATAGAAATTAAGGACACGAATGACGAAGTCATCGTGACCGGCGATTACCAAGACATTCTGACCGCTGTACAAACAAGCAAAAAAGAACTCCACACGGCCAACTTAAAAGGTGCCGCATTGGCTCGCGCGGAGCTGCCCGATGCCAACCTAAAGGGTGCCATGCTGGCGAATGCAAACCTTGAAGCAGCCCAGATGTGGGGTGCCGATCTGCGCGGGGCCAACTTGACCAAAACCAATCTGGAAGGGTCCAAACTCATCAGAGCCGACCTATCAGAAGCAAACCTCACTAATGCCAATCTTCGAAAAGCCAATTTAAGTAATACCCGGCTGACCAACGCCTGTTTGAAGGGTGCTGACCTCACCGAAGCGAATCTGGTAGGGGCTGACCTGAGCGGGGCTGACTTACGTGATGCACAACTCACCGGTGCATGGCTTAACTTCGCAAATATGACCGGCGCCAATCTGCAGGGTGCCAATCTGAGCAATGCTAAACTGGAAGATTCGAACCTCACCAGTGCGCGCCTGATTGGAACCAACTTCGAGGATGCCAATCTGTCTCAATCCGATCTTCATGGCACCAACCTAAGTGGCTGCACGCTGGAACGCGCCAAGCTGGAGCACACCAACCTAAGCAACGCCGACTTGCACGGTGCGAATCTGCGTGACGCAGTTTTCCATTGCGCCAACTTGAGCGGGGTATGCATGGAAGGTGCGGATGTGACCAACGCGATATTGCATTATGCCAATCTCCACGGGGCTAACCTGGCCAAGACGAATTTGTCAAATGTGGATCTCAGCAATGCCAAGCTGGCCGGTATTAAACTCGATGGAGCCACGTTAGACGGTGCAAACCTGAATAAGGCGCATCTTCACCGCGCCAACCTGCGTGGGGTTGATCTGGAAAATGTCGATCTAAGCGGTGTCAACTGGGCGACCTAGCCTGTAAACACCGCTGGTCGCCAAACAGGTTTAGGGTGCCTACTCGAAGCTTATCCAGTCCAGCCGCAGCAACTCGGTGCCTTGGCCTTTAAACACCAGGGTAATATCCATCTTCCCCGCCGCATTTTTCAGCTTACACTCGACAGTCTTGTAACTCGTCCATCCGCCGGTATACGGCACCAGACATCGGCCCAGCAATTTGCCCCCTATCCCATTTTCACGCACCTCTATGGTGCCTCCCTGAAGTGAACCGGAAGTCACACGGAAGCTCATCGAACTGTTAGGCCGGATGTTCCTTACTTTGGGATAGATCAACCGGCTGTTCTCACGAATACCCCTGATCTCAAAGCCACCCTCAGGTGACTGTCGCTTGGTGGTGTTCACGGCCTTGAAGTAGTTCTCGGCTTCGATACGCCCATTAGCCGCGTCATACTCGCCCACGCCGACCGAATCTAGTATCACAGGTTCTATTTCGCCGTTGTCACGATAGTGAACATAGCTGATCACCGAGTTTCGGAAAACTTCGTGGCTGCCGGGCCAGCTCTGGTCGTTACACATGAAATACCACTGGTTGTGCAGCTCGAAGAAGCAGCCATGACGGTCCATCGTCAGTCCCTTCTGAAACTCGGGTGAAGTGCGCTCTTTCACGATCACGGAGCCCTTGTAGGTATATGGGCCATATACGCTGTCTGACATCGCATAGAAGCATCCCCAGGATAGATAATACTTGCCCTTGTATTCATGAAGATACGGCTTGTCATCAGTCTTACTGGGGCCATATGGGCCGTCTTTTCGGTCTAGTTCGATCTTTCGGGGTGCCTCTGCCAGCGAAATCATGTCTTTATTCAAACGCGCGATGTAGAAATCCCACACACCGAACACTATATAGGCATTGCCGTGATCATCCGTGATGATGCCAGGATCACGCTCCTCCGTAGGCGTCAGCGCTGCTGGCAATAGTGCTTTACCCAACGGGTCACGCCAAGGACCTTTAGGTGTATCACCGACCACCACTCCCACATCGGTGACGCCCATTGAGAAGTAGAAGTAATACTTACCGTTCCACTTTACGCTGTCGGTAGCCCAGCACGTCGTCGATGGCGCCTTGAAGTAGGTCTCCTCAGGACGAAGTGTGCTTTCTTGTTTCCAGTGCACCAGGTCAGTTGAGGACCACACCCACCAGTCATGCATCGTGAAGCCCGTATTGTTGACCGAGGCATCGTGCGTGGCATACAGCCAGGCTCGGTTGTTGTAGATCCGGATATGCGGGTCACACACACCCATACCCGGCAGTAACGGGTTCGCGGCAGATAACGGCTTGGCCTGACAAAGCAGTATGCAGAATACCAACAACATCCAAATGACCAGTTTCACCGAATTGACCTCACACGTATTAGTCTTTGCCTTGAGGGGCATATCCCATACGATTAGTATACGGCAACCGGGTACCGGGCAACGGCGGGCGAACTCGCCCGTATTTATGCTAGTTTTTGCTTCCGCGATGATTTTCTATCACAAACCTTGATTTTTCCAAACACCAGGGGGTAATATTAATATAGTCGGGTAAGTCACTTTCAGGTGGATGATACAGAAACAGATTGTAGCTCCGCGAAAGCGGATGACTACGCGACCCACGGTTAAGTCCGCTGGGTACGGCCCGGGTGTTTACACCCGGGCCCTTTAGATTCTGGAGGCAGGCACACATGCAGCGTACGGTAATCGACAGGCCCATGCCTGAGCTCCCGCAGATTATCAGCAGTATAGTCAAAGATGCGGTGTGGTATGACAGCCACTGCAGCCCTGATGCACGGGTATGGTTCGCCGACGGTTCTACGCAATGCTACCTCAAGCAAGCATCTGCTGGCACGCTTCAGCCAGAGGCCGCTATGATGCTGTTCCTGCACAGAAACCAAATGGCCCCGGAGCTGCTCTGTTACGAAACTGAAGGTGGGTATGACTATCTATTAACCATGGCCGCAGAAGGCGAAGACGGCATCCATCCAGATCACCTCTCACAACCAGTGCGGTTGGCAGAGTTGTTCGGGCAAACCCTGCGGAGGCTTCATGAGCTTCCAACCACCGACTGCCCATTCCCCAACCGGACAGCGCAGATGATGCAGGAAGTGGACAGTCGGTATTCGCCAGGTGCCCAAAGACCCGTCCCATCCGGCGATCAGCAGATCCTACAGATGCCCGTTGATGATGCTGTGGAGTTCTGCCACAATCTGTTTGACAACCACAGCGATGACGTCGTGATACATGGCGACTACTGCCTGCCCAACATCATCATCCAAAACTGGCAGTTCAACGCATTTATCGATGTGGGATATGGTGGCGTGGGTGACAGGCACTACGATCTGTATTGGGGGCTATGGACACTCAATTACAACCTGCATACAGACCGGTATGATCAAGTCTTCATGAACGCATATGGTCCTGAGCTGATCGATCCTGACCGCATTGAGCTTTACAGGCTGATCTCGGGCTTGACTGGGTAGGCATACCCTCGTCCCCACGCCTCAGGGCGACCGCCGGTCGCCCCTACCCGACGGCCGTCCCGCGCCATCCGCGTAATCGGTCCGATCCGTCCGATCCGTCCAATGCAGGCAACCCGGCAGCACATGCGCCCTAAGCTAATTCCCTTCTACACCTCCATTCCAAGCACGATTTCATGCCAATGCTACCATCATCACCAAATCAGCCATAAACTGGGGTACAATGAAGCGAATCTACACTTTGAGAGGTGCTTCCTCATGAAACATTCCGTGTCACGGTTACTGATGCTGGCTGTAGCAGGTGCTATATTGACAGCTCCTGTAAGCGCTCAGGAGGCCACAGAAGGCTACCTGCTGCGTATGGCCCCGAAAGTCGGCGTTACCTATAAAGTAAAGTCTGTGATTGATGGACAAGGCACCATCTTGACTGCACAAAACCCACAACCCATGCCTTTCAATATGCAGATGTCAATGGCGATGCGACAAAACATCGCAGGTGTAGATGCAGATGGCAACACACAGATAAAGTTGATTTTCGAAAGCCTGCAGATCACAGCCAACGGATCACCAGTCAGCACACCTCCTGCACAGGACATCTCTATGGTGCTTAAGGTAAATAAGCTGGGTGTTCCTGTTCAGGCCTCTGGTATGGAGAGCATCACACGGCTGATGCCCAACGGGAATGTGCAGGGTTTTATGAACAGCCTGATGGGCCAGAGCGGTATGTCCGCTTACCCAGAGAAAGCTGTTAAAGTTGGCGAAAGCTGGGAGACGGCTATTAATGTGCCCAACACTACCAGCAGCAAGATACTTGCCACCAACAAACTAGAATCTGTCGATGAGATGGGCGGCAAGAAGATTGCCCGGATCTCCTCGAAATTCAACATCGACATCCGCAGCATGTCCGGCCTGGTTCCTGCTAACATGCCCTCTGGACTAGACCTGACGGGCACTATCACGGGCAACAGCACCAGTAATGTTGACCTGGCCACAGGCATGACTATAGACTCCAGCCTCGATCTGAATACTGAGATTAACGTAGCTGGTGATATGCGCGGTGAAGCGACGAATGCACAGCTATCGATGGCATTTAGCGGTATTGTCACAACCACCGAGATGGAAGCCGCCAAGCCGGTAGAAAAGCCTGCAGTCAAGGCAGCTCCCGCGAAAAAACCGGCCAAAGCTCCTGCTAAGAAGGCCACTAAGCCCGTAAAGAAGCCTGTTAAGAAATAGAACTGCTTCACTTGGGGAGGCTGCTCAGCTTCCCCAAGTTCCACACTGCAATTGCACCAAGATTCTGAGGAGGTTCATTCATGCGTTTCCCCATCAAAATGGCATCATGGCTGTGCGTAGCTGTGAGTGCCCTACCGCTCGCTATATCGGCTCAGGAGTCGGGCTCTGCGGTAACATCCCCGGAGGTACCAACTTATCAACTGAAGATGAGTGTTCCGGCTGGAAGCAAACACTACATTGGTGTCTCCATAGATGGCAATGTCGTCTCATCGGTTGGCGAAAACTCAGTGCCCTTCGCCATGAAGATGAGTACATATAACAAAACTGACTACTTGTCAAAAGATGAAGCCAACATATACACCGTTAAGACCACGGTTTCCTACGGCAAGATGTTGATGAACAATAAGCCGATGCCTATGCCGACTCAAAACCTAAAAATCGGCATCACGATGAAGATGAACGAATACGGCCAGCCCATAGAGATCATCTCGATGGACAAAGTCGATATCCCGAATATGCCAAGTAATCTGGATTTGAACAGCCTGATGAAACAGTCGGGCATGACTTTCTTCCCTAAAGAGCCTATCAAAGTGGGAGATACTTGGGCCAATGAGTTCGCCATGCCGAAAAGCGACGCTCCGGCCATGAAGTTAGTTAATACACTTGAGAAGGTGGAGGAAGTTGGCGGAAAGCAGATCGCCAGCATCCGCAGCAAAGGCACGATGGATATGAGCAAGCTGCTAGAAAGTGCAACTAAGGTGAACCCCATGATGGCCATGATGAAGGCCACAGGTGAAGGCACGATCGACATGGTCGCGAATATCGACCTGGCCACCGGCCAAACCGTGGGCGGTGGTGGCGACATCAACATGGTGATGAACATGACCATGCCTGACGCAAATTCAGCCCAGGCCCCAATGAACATAAGGGTTGATACCAACATGAGAGCCACTATCAACGTCCTGACAGAAGCACAGTATCTGGAAGCCACAAAACCGGTGGTAAAACCGACGGTAAAACCAGCAGCCAAACCGACACCCAAACCGGCCGCCAAACCGACCCCTAAGGCCAAGCCACCCGTAAAGAAGAGCAAATAGCTCTAGAAGCTCAGCCCTCCGAAATCCAAGGCCTCGCCCACCGGCGAGGCCTTTTATTGTGGCAGGGAATGCCAAATCAGTCATTCGCAGCAGTCGGGCCTATATGGTATTAATTGGTGATGGCGCTTCCGGCACCCACGAAGTGGGTAAGATTCTTATAGCCACGGGTGAGCGTCAGCGTAACCCGTGGTAAGCGGCGTGCACATCCTACCCCGAAGTGGGTCGGAATGGTTTACCTGTGAATAGTTGCAACGGTTCGACCTCCCTTCGGGGGTAAACGCAGTGACTCTTAACCAGGGGTCTCGCTACGCTCACCCCTGGCTATAGGAATCTTACCCACTCCGTGGGTGCCCGGACTTCGTGTAGCACATGACATTTTGTGGTTACCCCGATAACTGAAAAACAACGTGCAGGTGCTTGCCCGGCAGCCCAGGCTGTAGCGGATACAGTCGTAGGGGCCACCCTTGTGGTGGCCCTATTCGGGCGACCGGCCGGTCGCCCCTACGATTGACATGTTGATCGGGCCGGCGATTCGAGCACGGCACGCCATGCCCTTACCGCCCCGGTAATACGGGCGCCCACAAGGGGCGCCCCTACGGCCTGTAACTTACAAGCCCGCTAAACCGGGCTGCGGTGCTCCTTTCCGACAAAGACAACGTTAATGAAGACTGCTTCAGCAGTCTTGGTGATCAATAGCCGAGACATTTATGTCGCGGAATCGGCGTCGGCTGGCTCCGCAGGTATTTATGGGTCATAGCCATGTGCTTTAGCGCGTGGCGGTGCTTCAGCTATATTTATGGTCAATATACGGGTACCGCCACCCCTTGCTGAGAAGTTACAATCAATAACTGGAGCCATCCCCGAATCGTAAAGGCTCCCGCACCGAATGCGGGAGCCTTCCTACTGCTTAAAACATATGCGAACTAATTCAGGCTTAGTTCAGCCTCGTCATGAAGAACACCCACACGGGTGATGTCAACTGATGTGTCGTTCTCTTCGCGATGGAGCAACATGCTATCACCGCTCTTTAGCGATTTGGCCATCAGGTCAAGCAACCAGTTGGCCAGGTTCTTGGGTTCAGGCTGTTTATCAGCCAGCGAAGTCGGATCCTTAAATGTCATGCATGGGCCTCTCTAGATATCTAACAATAAATCGCGGCATCCGCAGGTCAGTCCAGACGAACCGCGATACCCAGTGCTCAAAATGAGCGACGTAATGAAGGCTTTTACTGCATATTTCGGTGAAGGTAAATGCCTCGTATATTTCGAAGGCATCATCCCTTCCGGGGTAAAGTCAGTATGCCAGAGGCACCGACCATTGTGCAATGTATACTTAATTCGACGTGTTAGTCTCGCTGGAAACAAGGGTGCTACATGTTCGTCCACTATTAAGCACAGATTAAGAAGTGTTTCACAGAGAGTATGTATGGAGGCATCAACCATATGAGCGTCAATTCGTAAGATTTCATACAAGCAAACCTGCCAAATATTCTGGTATTTTTACTGTATTTTCGCATTTTGGGCCATAAAAAATGCCGTCTGTGCATCTTTCAAAATCTGCTGTATCAGTCTATCAGTCTGATCCGTCCTATCCGTCCGATCAACACATCCTACAGGTAAAAAGAGTATGTAGGAATCCCGCTCAACCCACGGATACAGCTCCATAGGCCGCCGACCGCGAACTCGCCCAACACCAGACCAACAAAGAACGGCATCGCCCAGCGATAGCCCTTCAGGCCATAGACCCTCAGGATGATGCTCTTCAGCGCCCAACTGATCATGATGGGGCACCAGATGTAGTCCAGACCAAAAGCCATGCCCAGTGCATACCCCGCCGGATGGAACGGGTTACCATGCCATACCATACTCAGCTTGGTCAGCAAGGCGGTGATAGCTGCTCCCACGCCTATCGCCGTCATATTGGCCACCTTCGGTTCGATCGGCGCACCCATCCAGCTATTGAGGATAATGAGGTACTCCGCGGCGAACGCACTGCCCGGAGCGCCGGGGTGTACATAGGCGGGAAGTATGCGGGCGTAGCTGTGATGCAGAAGTGCCCAATATCCCGCCAGGATGCCCACCAGGGCCGCTGCAGCCAGCACCCCCACCATATAACGGGGCTTCATCCCAACCTGGTGTGCAGCCTTCAAACACTCCACCTGCTGAGGCATCAACAGACCGCGGTACATCCGGTTCTGGAACCACAGAATGCCCAATATCGTCAGGTTCTGCGGACCCAGTAGCGTGCTGCCCAGGCTGTAGACCATCATATGTGAACAACCCATACTGCCGAACTCGTGAGCGGGAGCTCCCAGCTCCGCACGGATACGCCCGATGGAGGTGCAGAGAAGTATATACAGCACCACATACAGCACCGCCACCCACCAGCTCATGCCACCGATGGCCAGGAACAGCACCATACCCAGCAGGCTCACGCCCAGCATGATCAACGCGCCTCGGTATTCCCTCCCCTCGCTGTCCTGCCTGCCGGCTCCGCTCCAGGCCATCTTCCACAGGATGCTTAGGTGGCCCCTGCTCATCCATAACGCAAAGACCACAATCACCATCAGGGCGCCAAACGACTGCTCCTTGACATACGGCATGTTCGCATCCAGCCCGCTCCAACCCAGCGCACTGCAGGCCACCTGCTGCAGCTTACGCACCCAAAAGAAGAACCAGCTTGAAAATGCCAGATTTGTGGGCATGAAGTAGCTCAGCCCAATAGCAAAGGGGTAGAAGCTGATGTTCGTGGGGCCAATGGCGTTCCAAGGCGCGTTGAATGTGACCCAGGTGCCGATATCTTTTTGCTTGACCATGATGGCAGGCATGGTGGGGAATAAAGCTGCCAGGCCGTTGTGAATGTCCAGGTAAGCCGCGATGGCAAACCCTATCCAAAACAGCTTGCTCTTGAATATCTGCCCCGCCCCGCCTTGCTCCGTGATCAACAGCGGGATCTGCACAATCGGAAAACTAAGCTTCTCGTTCTCTATCCATTGACGGCGCAATAGCACGCAGATGCTCAGCGTCGCCAGGGCGGTACACATGAGGAAGATGCCCCAGGTGCCCATCGGCACCAACCATATCTTGATGTGATCCCAGCGGTAGAGAGTGGAGTGCCCGCGTTCAAATGAGCGCACAGCTTCGCTGTCGTGGTTGATGGCCATCCAGTCGGGAAGGTTAGTGGACACCAGCTCATGCCAGTGGTTGAACGGGGTGCCAAACACCGTGTGGTGCGCCAGGCTAGGCACCAGCATCTGCAGGTAGTCATGCCCTGCGAAGCTGCTGCCGGTGGCCACCATCGCATACACCACCAGCAGCTCCCACTGGTTCAGGGCCAGTTTGGGGGCCACTTTACGGGCCACTACGTTGGAGACCAGCAGAACCATGATGCTGAAAATGACATTATAAAAAAGCGAGATGATCGTCGGGAAGCCGCTGTAGTCCATCGCCTCGCTGCGCACAATCCAGTAGCTGTTGACGGGAATTAGCAGCAGGGCCAGAATGATGGCGCCCAGCCTGACTTTCGGCTGGACGGCATCCGGTGAAGGTGATTGTGGCGGTGCGCTCATAATGGCCTCCAGAAATATGAAGAATGTATATGAACTAGTTATTCACCGCGCACACGGGCGATTCCTGTAACAGACCCGTGGCGACCCCGAAGCGCCATGCATACCCTTACAGCAACCACTCAGCCATGGGCGAAGATCGTGCATCAGCCCACGATCGCTGATGCTGTAGCGTCCGGCACCCACGAAGTGGGTAAGATTCTTATAGCCACGGGTAAGCGTCAGCGCAACCCGTGGAAGGCAACCAAAGGCCAAATACCCCGAAGTGGGTCGGCTTTGGTGACTCCATCAAACGGCTGCCGCGAATAGGTGCAACCCACTTCGGGGTAGGAATGATGCTCCGCTTTCCAGGGGTATCGCTTCGCTCACCCCTGGCTATAAGAACTGCTACCCACTTCGTGGGTGCCCGGAGGGATTCATGAAGGTTTTGCGCCTATGCTGAACAGAAACTTGGCAGTATAATCTGATGGCTGTGTAGTTACCCCTTACAAAGTATGCATGGCAATTTCGGATAGCCAAGCAATACTATGGTTTCAAACACTTTTTCAACGCGGGCATCACGCCTGCCCAACTGATGTAGCTTGTGGGGCCTGCAATGTGTTCAAGCATACCATCTGGCCGCTTGGCATAGGTTGCACCAAAAATAGTCACTGCCCCTTTTCCACCTACGGGGTCCACTGTCATCAGTCGCCGCTGGGGATCCGTGAGTATTCCTATCCCCTCACCAAACACCGAGTCAGGCAGGGTTTTGGATACCAGCTCCACCTCAGGATAGGCAGTTTTGAAGTCAAGGCTGAACTGGGCCATCCTGACACGGACGCCTAGAGCGGGATTGCCATCATTGATGACCACCAGCATCGTATTATTGGCTTTGTGATAGACCAGTTCGTTGCTGCAGGCATATAAACCACGAGAGATCGTGGCTACGGGCTCCCATTTCGCGAAATCCGCCCGCTTACTGCGAATCACAGCAAGATGGTTTGTCGTCGCATTGGAATACTGGTTGTCAGCCGAGTAGGTGTAAAGCATGTAGTACCAGCCGTTTGGCCCTAAGGTCACAGAGGGCTGCCCCACCCCATATCCGATCACCGGTACGTACAGTTTTCCCATATCAACCACGGGCAATCCACCGTTCTTGAGAGTAAACTTGCGGCCGCCTTTACTGAATGCGACCATGACATACCCCTGACCGTCAGGCCACTGTGCGCTTTTGCCAGCTCCTGTGTAATACAGGTAATACCCGCCGTCTGCTGATATAACACCTGGGTCGCAGCAGTGTATCTGGTCGGCTACAGGTTCCGTACGCCGAGGTTCCAGGGTGATCTCCCACTTCTCTTGGGCCATGTTCGCCAGAGTATCAGCCTGCTTATAGGAGATGGTGTCGCCATTCCAGCCCACGCCAGCCCACATCTTATACTGCTTGTCTCTGTGATCAAACATCACAGTGGGGCCATATGCATACGGATAGACACCAGGCCTGGGGGAATACTGACCTGTATTTACATCGCGGTCATAGATCGGATTTTGGCCATTATTGATGTCTACTATCCCGTGCTTAGCAATATTGTCAATGATGACTATCGGGCTTGCATGCACAAATGGAGTTGCTGTCAGAGCCAGTAATAGCAGAGCACCAGTAAAATATCTCATCATCGGGTTCTCCTTCGAAATACGTAGTCTATTTAGTGTCCACGGGTTCGATGAGGTAGCGTGTTCCTTTGGCTGCCTGCCAATAGAACCCTGGTATAGCATACTCATCGGCATGTATTTTGATGGGGTTTTGTTGGTGATCGCACACCCTGACTTGGCATCCTGGCCATGGGTTGACCAACCTGCACACTCCGCTGCGGCGGGCCGATATACTGACCCCACTGACCACTTTACTAGCCATTTGAGCGTTGACCAGAAAGCCGCCCTTCGCTTGAAAACCACGGAAGGCCACATCGACAGGCGGCGGTGCTGGGAAGAGGTGTATGCGTCCGCTGCGGCTGTTGATCAGCCTTTCAGGCTCCCACTCCATCACCTGTGTCACATGCATGGCACTGTCCAGTGGAGTGCGCTCATGCAGTTTCTGGAACCAGCTCAAGCAAGCCAACGAAACATCGGAGCTTTCACCGAACAGATACGGCACATCGTGGATATGCCAGGCGTTGACCATTTTCACAGTGCGTAGAACAATCTGTTGCAATTCCGTTGGGGAGTCGATGTTTATCTCGTCAGCTAACAGAGCGGGAAGCAACGCCGCGAAGTGATTATACATTGTGCCGCGGGGGTCTATTCCGGGCAAGTCTGTGAATATCAAACCATCATCTATCTGCACAGTCGGGTAGTCAGCAAGACCATTAAGCACCTCACTCCACCGGGCCCTAAGCTTCGAATCCCGACCCAGCAGCTCGGATGAGGCCAGAGCATTCCGCAAAGTCCAGCGTATCATGGAGAGTGCCGACGGAGAATCACGGTTAATGCTGAACCCCCACCGCAGCCCCCAATGCTCTGCAGAGCATGTAGGCACCACGTGGTACTTTCCGTCGTTCTGCCTGCTGACATAAGCACAGTAGAATATGGCTAACTCACGCAGTGGTTTATACACGTGCCGCCGTAGGAAACTAACATCTCCACCATACTCCCACCGGTCCCACATCGGCTTCAATGTCTGCGCTGGAATCTCCACACACCACTCCCACACGTCATGGATGTGAGGGTATCGTCCTCCCTTGATGGGTGGTATGTAGCCATGTCCTATGTACATGCCAGGTAAGTCAAACACTTCACGTGCATTTCGCTGAAACGTGGCAAACCATTCCTTGAAGAGCCCGGTCCAGCGGTCGCATCGGTCGTCTCGGTTCAACACACTTTGCCAGGGGGTATCATAGATGTCGTTATAGCACGGGCTATTGTGCCACATTTCCGCATCGTAATTCAGCCAGGCGTATACTGCGTCACCCTCGTATCGGCTGGGATCGACCTTGCAACAGGCACTGTGAATACATGTCCAACTGCGGAAAGTGCGCTTGAGCCACAACCTGGCCGCTTCGGGATCACCGGTGAACACACGGCCTTGTTCGCGCTTTTTGTAGAATCCACGGTACCAGTCTCGGTTACGGCGACGCAGACCATTGAATCCCAGCCGCTCAGCTTCAGCCAGTCGTCGTCGGGCGATCCCGATGACGTCATCTCCGTCATTGGAGGTCACAACCGTCCAGATGACCGTGAACTCGTCATTCCCTGCGGCTGCTGCCGTGACCGTGACGGCCTCGCCAGGTGCCTGGTTGACGGCAGAGTAATCCGGTCGCCAGTTTTTGGTCTCGGCAAACCGAATACGTGCATCATCGATCCCTGTAGCCGGTGTGCCCAGACCAAGTTGGCCGCTCTGAACGGACATAACAGGCGTCTTTCCCGCCACTATACCCATCAGCACATATTGGAATCCATTCGGAAACGTCGGGTCGGCCGGGAACTTCTGATGGATCCAGAAGCACTTGCTGTCGCGACCTGCCACTGGTGGCGGTAACGGAGCAGCCATTTCCTCTGACATGTCTACAGGGGAAGCTGAGGTTCGGTTACCTGTATCATGGTGGCGTGTCAGTCGGAACTCGATGGGGTGCATGAGCCCACGCGCACGGCCACGAACCGCCATCAGATTTCCTGTCATGGAACTCAGGTACTCGAGATGAAGCCGGGCACGGCTGCTCTGCATCTCTACATGAGTTATCCCTGTATGGAGTTCCGTAGTGGCTTCCGGTTGGGCTGTGCTTGCAAAATCCGGGGCCATCACAACCACCTGACCAACCGGTTTGCTGCAAGGAGACCGGCTATCCATCCACCGATACCGGACATCAACCCCGCCACCCTTTACGTAGTGACCATCACCGGGTAACGGTCGGTCCTTGTTGTCAGCATCTATGAAGCCATCTTGCAGCTCTTTAAGTGTCAGTGGCTTGGGAAATGGCGTGCGGCGATCCCAGACATCCGTCTTTCCCAAACTGATTGTCAAACGGTCCGCCGGCCCCCACAAACCAGCTTTAATGCTCTGGTTGCTTATGTTGATCGCCGTCCCCTCGATCCATGAGCCTATCGGCTGTGGATCGCCGGCAGGTACCAAATTCCTATCAGCGGTTTGCTGCGCCATCACCCACAACGTGGGTTCACGATCCCATAAAAAGCTCATTTGGACTATTCCTCTGTATCTATATCTGACATGGGCTAAGTGGCACCAGCCTCACATGCCCGGCTGATGCCATTATGCCGATGATCTATCTGCGGCGTTTGGCTTTGCTTACCAGCAGACCACTAACACCCGCCATCAGTGCGAATAAACTGCCTGGTTCCGGCACTGGTTGAGCTCCATACACCCATCCCGAGTTCGCTCCATCAGTTCCCAAAGCCGAATAGCTGTTGTTGTTCATACTGGTCACTACCCAGCCGTTGTCGTACGCAATGCGGTCAAGACCTCCGCCAATCTTGGCACCGTACAGCATATTACCCATAACAGCATCGGGGGTTAACGCGACATAGGTTCCAGATGTGACTATCGTGTCCGTCTGCCAATGGTCATTCAGCCAGTATACCGCATCAACTCCACCATCGGTCCTGGCACCGAACGTAAAGAGTCCTGCCGAAGTGTTTGATGATAAAGCGCGGTAGTTGTTACTATTCAAAGCCGCGGAGTCCCAGACACCTGTATTTCCATTGTAGTACAATGCGTCAAGTCCGCCATCGGTTCGAGCAGCATATAACCAGTTGGTCATGGATCCATCGCTGGCTAGACTGCCATACTGGCCATCAGCCTTGATGCTTACCGTCTGCCATCCATTGGCATATAATACCGCGTCAATACCAGAATCTGCGCGAGCACCGAAGGTATACAGGCCAGCCCCTGGATTGTATGTCAGATCGACGTATTTCGCGTTGTTTAAAACAGCAGTCTGCCATCCATTAGCATTGTATATGGCATCAAGGCCGCCGTCTGCCCTGGCGGCATACACCCATCCGCCATTGGCCCCATCTTTGGTTAATGAACTGTAACTGTTGGTATTCAGCGTATCGGTATTCCACTGACCATTACCATAGTAGATAGCGTCAAGACCACCGGTCGCTTTGGCTCCTACAGAAAAAAGCGACCAGGAATTTAAACCGGACACATCAACATATGCGCCTGTTGCTACCTGCGCAGTGGTCCATCCATTGTTTGCATATACCGCATCTACGCCTCCCGCAGCCGACACAGAGCTGCCACACATGGCGACTAACGATATCGCCAGCATAATGTGGATGAAGTGCATGAATTTTGCCATTTCTGCCCCCATATCATATGAGATGATAGATCGTATCTGATTTGATACGATAGGTTGGCCATCACCCAGTAACCACTTCGAGGGTAAGGATAACGGCTCTTGTGCTGTCCAGCAGCAGGTATGCCATCGGAATCAGCCATTCACATATTAGCAGGTAAACTAGACAAAATAACAGTATTTTATCTTGTTATTTATAGTTATTTGATATAATCTAACCGGTTAGGCATGATCATACATATGTTGGAAAGAGGGATGTATAATACTTATTATGAAATATCAAAATGAGAGGTTCCTGTATAACCTGTTCGCAGGGCCGTATGAACGTCCTGGTATCATCATTGATCCTGGTTACGGTAATACTGACTGGTCAGAGGGAGACTTCGCAACTTCACATAGACCCATCAGCCAGTGGGTGCCTCAGATCACAGGGATATATGAGCAGCGGCTGAGATGGCATGAACAGCTTGATGATGACAGTGTGCCTTTCGCGAGCTTAGTCTCCGGCACCCAACTCTTCGCCGAAGCGTTGGGATGCGAAGTACACACCTACGCAGATAACATTCCTTGCGCATTGCCATTGGTCCGGACTGCGGAACAAGCTGATGCCATTTCAGAACCCACACTCGATGCGAGGGGCCTGCAGCGTGTATTTGAGATGGCATCGGTTGTACAGCGTGAGTTGGGACCTGAATGTATCATCGGGGTTCCTGATATCCAAAGCCCTCTCGATATCGCCGCCTTGATTTGGCGGAAAGAAGATATGTTTCTGGCGATGCACGAAGAGCCGGATGCAGTGATAGGGCTGATAGGCAAATGCGAACGGCTGGTCGACGCGTTCATCACTGAGTTCCTCAGGATATGCCCCAATGGCTGCCTAAGCCACGTGCCTTATGTGTGGACACCAACGAAATTCGGTATATGCATCTCAGAGGACGAAGTGGGTAGTATATCACCAAGTATGTTCGAGCAGTTCGCCGCGCCTAGCCTTAATCGGCTAAGCGATAAGTACGGAGGTTTGTTTATGCACTGCTGTGCAAATGCGGATCATCAATATGAAAACTTCACCCGGCTGAATAACCTTCGAGGTCTTAACCGCGTCTTCCAGTCTCCTGGAGCCATGCCTGCCATACGTGCATTTGAGAATCGGACGGTGTTAACAATGGCCTGGATTGATGAAGCGACAGCTGTCGAATTGCTTGATATGGCTTTGCCTGGTACACGGTACCTGTTCTGCTTATCGGCTGGCACCCTTGATGAAGCCAGGGGTATCGTAGATCGAATGCACGAGCGAATGTCGTGACTGCCCAATGATCACTACCTCGATTATAGAGCGCGACATACTCAAGTCACTTGGAGAGCGCATCGCCAGTATTGCATCAGATCCTGTGATGGAAGAACGCCGTCGGTTATGGATAAAGCAAAAAGCACTTCGGGCTGAACGCCCAATGCTTCTTACCGAAACCAGCGGCGTGATCGACCAAGTCATCCCGTTATCAAGCTTGGTCTGCGAACACGAATGGTCGCGGTCGGTAGAACGTAGCCTGCGCAACCGCATCTACTACTACGAAAACATCGGCGATGATACTGTAATTGAAGCCCGCATACAGTATGCCCACCAGATTTCACACCACGGGTATGGTGTCGATGCGATCATCCATCGCACCGACAATAACGGGAATCTCTCAAGCTACACCTGGGATGCTCCCATAAAAGACATCTCGCGAGACATCGGTAAACTCCATCGCCGCGAATTTACCTACCACGCCGACGCAACCAATGAGCATAGAGAGACCCTTGAATCCATCTTCGGTGGGATTCTTGAGGTTCGAGCCCAGCGTGGATACGAATGGACATACGGGTTAACCTCCCCTGCTGTCAATCTGATCGGCCTAGAGCAGTTGATGCTTGCCATGTATGACGACCCCGAAGGTCTGCACGCGTTGATGGCATTCCTCTGCGATGACCATCTGCAGTCACTTGACTGGCTGGAGAGTAATGGTCTGTTGGCCCCAAACAACGAGGACGACTATGTGGGATCTGGCACTGTGGGGTATACAGATGAGCTGCCAGCCATGGGCTATGAACCATCGCATCCTGGTAGGGTAAAGGACATGTGGGGGTTGGTGGAATCACAGGAGACAGTGGGCGTATCCCCAGAGTTCTTTGCCGAGTTTGTGTTTCCATACCAACAAGCCATCGCTGATCGGTTTGGCCTATGTTACTACGGCTGCTGTGAGCCTATCGATGGCCGCTGGCATATCATCAAGCGACTTGGCAACCTGAGATGTGTCTCCATATCACCTTGGACAGACCAGGAACTGATGGCATCGAATATCGGTCGTGACTATGTATACTGCAGAAAGCCCAATCCCGCGCACGTCAGCACACCGGTGTGGGACGAGGATTATATACGGCGTGACATCGAACACACAGTGAGTGTTACCAAAGGCATGAATGTGGAAATTGTGCTCAAGGATGTACACACACTGAACCATGAGCCTTGGCGTTTAGGTCGCTGGGTCACAATCGCACGGGATGTGATCGACGCGGCCTACGGATAGAGACGAGGATGCCACGCTTATGGCCGCGGAGCTGAACCAAAGCTGCCGCGTAATACCAGCTTGGCGTCGATGGTCACACTCTGCGGCGGTGTCTCCGGCGTATGTTGTAAAGCCAGTAATGCCGTTACCGCAGCCGCACCCATCTCGCCACAATCCAGCGATAAAGCACTCAATGGCGGATCTGTCATCTGTGTAAAATCGAGGTTGTCGTGCCCTATGATAGACAATTCATCGGGCACCTTGATACCCATACGCTTTGCAGCCGATAATAAGGCCATGGCCAGTAAGTCTTTACGACAAAAAACCACTGTTGGGCGGTCTGGCTGCTGCAGAAGCCGCTCCGCCGCAGACAATCCGAATTCAACACCGGGGTTCGGACTGACAATGACATGCTGAGGTTGCATATTGATCCCCACAGATGACAACTGTGTTCGAAAGACATCCAGAACAACATCGTCCTCGTAAACTGTGAGATACCCCACACTGTGATGGCCTGCACTAACAATCGCCTGCACAACTTGCTGAACGCCATTCTCAACGCCCCAATGAACCCATCCCATCGGTGATGAGCTTGCCGACGGCTGTCCAATCGACACCACAGGCATACCCCCATCAAGCGCATCCTGCATAAACTGGGGAACCGGACCGTCGTCTCGGAACCAGATCACCCCGTCCACGGCGCGGTTTTGTATCCAGCCAGCCATCAGACCGACGTGTTCGTCACCGATGCCGCCTGCGTCCATCAATAAAGCGTAACCTCGGGTCTGAAGTGCGCTTTGGATGGACCGCACCATCTCCACAGTAAACATGTCTGACAATACTGGAGGATATGTATAATAGAGTGCGATCATGTGGCTGCGTCCGGTGGCTAAACCTCGTGCCTGCGGATTTGGCACGTATCCCAATTCGTCCATCATTTTAAGAACATACTGCCTGGTCGACTCCGCCACCCGACCGCGTCCTGATATCGCTTGTGATACGGTCGCTATCGAAAGCCCAAGCTGTTTTGAGAACTCTCGAATGTCCACAAATTCACCCATTCTAACTATAATGTCCCCTATCTTGCACGACAGACCATGATACGGAATTCACATACAAGAAACAGGGCTTCTTTTACAGCATACAAGCACCAGCATTGGCAGGCAAACTTTTGACAAATGGCCCGGTAGTTGTTACAGTTCAACTACACAACCTAACCAGTTAGTTGTATTATCATTCGCTGCAGTCTTGGAGAAGTCATATGAGCACCAGAATTCCTGAAAACAAACAGTTCCTGACGAACCTGTTCACCGGAGAGTTTGAACGCCACGGTGTCATCATGGATGCAGGCTACGGTCCAGTGGACTGGTCAGATGGTGACTTCACTACCTCTGCCAGGCCGATTGCAGATTGGATCCCGTTGATGGTGCGGCTTTATGAGCAGCGCATGCTCTGGCACGAGCAGACCGGTGACGACAGCGTGCCCATCGCCAGCCTCATTTCGGGCACACAGCTCTTTGCAGACGCCTACGGCTGTGAAGTGCATGTTTACCCCAACAACATCCCCTGCGCCCTGCCGCTGGTCACCACCGCAGAGCAGGCCGATGCGCTTCCGGAACCATCGTTGAATGTAAGATGCCTGGACAGGGTATTTGAGATGGCAGCCGCGCTGCAGCAGAGGCTGGGCAAGGACGCCATCATCGCGGTGCCAGACGTGCAGAGCCCGCTGGACATCGCCGCATTGATATGGCGAAAAGAAGATATGTTCCCAGCCATGCGTGAGGAGCCCGAAGCCGTCAGCCGATTGATAGACAAATGCCGCAGGCTGGTCGAAATGTTTACCGCGGAGTTCCTGCGGCAGAACCCCACCGGATGCTTGAGTCACGTGCCTTACGTCTGGACGCCAGATAATATGGGCATCTGCATATCCGAAGACGAGGTAGGCAGTATCTCCACAGCCATGTTTGAGCAGTTTGCGGCTCCCAGCTTGAATAGGCTAAGCGAACGATTCGGCGGGTTATTCATACACTGCTGCGCCACGGCTGACCACCAGTATGAAAACTTCACGCGCCTGAAGAACCTGCGCGGCATGAACCGCATGTTCCAAGCCCCAGGTGCCCGACCGGCTGTGGAGGCCTTTGAGAACAAGGCGGTGCTGATGCTGTGGACCGACGAAGCGATGGTGCGGAACCTGCTGGATATGGCTCTGCCAGGCACCCGCTACCTGTTCAACCAGGGAGCCGGCAGTGTGGACGATGCCAAGCTCATCCACGATCGTCTGCGGGAGATGATCGCACGGGGGTAGGGGCGTCCGGCGGACGCCCTCAAAGTCACCTCGCCCAGCGACCTTACCCTACCTCACATCCGTATCGCAGATATCTGCCCCATGACTTGTCAAAAGGTGCGCAAAAAGGTGCGCAAATCAGCCATACTCTAGATGATGAATATGTGTATGGGGTGTAAATGATGTTGTCACGGAACCTGCGCCGAAGCGATAAGGGTGAGTATGTGTTGTACTGGATGCAGCAGGCACAACGAACGCATGACAACCCCGCTCTGGCCCATGCGGTGACCTCAGCAATCGAGCGGCAGCTTCCATTAGTGGTATGTTTTGGTATCTTTGCTGATTACCCCGGAGCCAACCTCAGGAACATGAGCTTTATGCTTCAGTCGTTGCAGACCGTGGTCGATGAATTGAAGGCACTTGGGGCCACAGTGTGCGTGCAGATTGCGGACCCAATGGAGCTAGCGGTTCGGTTGGGCCAGCGTGCGGTATTGGTGGTCACAGATGAAGGCTACCTGAGGCACCAGAGGGCGTGGCGCAAGGAGCTGACAAAGCAGCTCAAAGCGCCGGTGGTGCAATGCCGCACGGAATCGCCTGTGCAACACGATCAGGTCTCAAGGAAGCAGGAGTGGTCAGCAGCCACTATTCGCACAAAACTCTGGAGCCAGATGGTTTCGGCACCGTGCGAAAATCCTCAGGGTGAGGTAAAGATTCGGCTCCACGAATGGGATGAGCCGACAGAACCCCTGGATGACCTGCCTAGCCTGCTAACCAGATTGTCGCTAGATGAATCGGTAGCTCCTGTCACCGGCTTGCAGGGTGGGTACCGCCATGCTCTTCAGCATCTGCACCACTTCATCGCAAACCATCTGGAGACTTATCACGAACTTCGCAACGATCCAAGTGTAGACAGGCAGTCCAAGCTGTCTCCATACCTTCATTTCGGTCAGATCTCGAGCAGAGACGTGATGGAGCGGGTCAAGGAATCAGGAGCGGACGGCGAGGGTGCCGATGCCTTCATCGAGCAGTTGTTTATCCGGCGGGAGTTGGCTGTCAACTATGTGCTTCACCAGCCAGACTACGATAAATGGGATGGACTGCCGGAATGGAGCCGTCGGACGCTTGATGAGCATATCAACGACCCAAGAGAAGTAACCTATACACGTGAGCAGCTTGAGCATGCTGAGACGCATGACCCAAACTGGAATGCAGCCATGAACGAAATGGTATACCTGGGCAAAATGCATGGCTATTTACGGATGTACTGGGTGAAACAGTTGATCGCCTGGTGCAGTTCTCCTCAGCAGGCCTACGAGTGGGCGACCGAATGGAATGACAAGTACAGCCTGGACGGACGTGACCCTAACGGTTATGCCGGAATCGGGTGGTGTTTCGGTCTCCATGACCGGCCATGGTTCAAGCGTTCAGTATTTGGCTCTGTGCGGCCAATGACCCAGCGAGGGCTTGAGGGCAAGTTTGACATGCCTGCTTATATTGACCGCATCAACGCTCAGTTGCCAGACAAATAGGTTTAGGGTGACCTCGCTTTAGGTCTTTGCCAGCATGCCTACGGCTTGAGTGGTGACGGCCTCCACGCTTAGTGTGCAGTCTTCCAGCAAGATCGACCTAGGGCCATGGGTGACATACTGGTCTTGCAGGTTCAGCCGTTTGATGTGTACATCGGTTATGTCTGCATCACATAAGGCCTCAAGAACAGCAGAGCTAAAGCCGCCGCAGGAACATCCCTCTTCCAGAATCAAGGCATGTTTGCACCGTGTGAGCATCGGGAGTATGGTGGACAAATCCAAAGGTTTAATTGTTCGAGCGTTAACCACAGAAGCTTCAATACCAAGCTCTGAAAGCCGCAAAGAGGCATCCATCGCCGTCCTGACCATACTGCCTACCGCCAACAGACAGATATCATCACCCTGGCGCAACACCTCCGCACGGGTGACATCCATGTGCTCATGCATGAGCAAACCGGCTGCGGCGCGGGGGTATCTTAATGTGACAGGCCCTTTGCACTCCATCACCGCCCAGCGCAGCATCTCGCGCAACTCAGCACCATCTGATGGTGCAAGAACGGTGAGATTGGGTATGGTGCGCAGGATAGCCATGTCGAAGGCACCGTGATGTGTTGGCCCGTCATCACCCACCAGCCCGGCTCGATCAAGCGCTATCACAGCGTGGAGATTCTGAATGCACACATCGTGCAGCAACTGGTCGTATGACCGCTGCATAAAGCTGCTGTAGACGGCGAACACAGGCACCATACCGTTGGCTGCCAGACCGGCCGAGAAACAGACCCCGTGCTCCTCCGCAATGCCGACGTCAAAAAACCGCTTGGGGTATTTGTTCGCGAACTGAGTTAATCCGGTGCCATCAGGCATCGCCGCAGTCAGGGCCACCATGTTCGGCACTTCATCAGCTAGTTCAAGCATCGCATCGGAAAACACGCTGGTAAAACTGGCACCTTCCGACAGGCTCTTCTCCATCTTGCCATCATCCACACAGAACGGCGGCACTCCGTGATAGCCACGTGAGTTGTCCTCGGAAGGAGCGTACCCTTTGCCCTTGGTGGTGATGATATGAACCAGCACCGGCCCTTTCAACTGTTTGGCATCGGTCAACACATCAATCAACAGTTCCGTGTTGTGCCCGTCAATAGGCCCAAGATAGCTGAAGCCCATCTCCTCAAACATGGCACCGGTGTTCTCCGGGGCTATGTAGTGGGTTATCCCACGCTTAAGGCCCTTGCTGGCCTGTTTGGCCACGTGCTTGGCATCACCTGGAAGTCGCTGCATGACTCCAGATGCCGCCTCTTCCGCTTCTTGGTACCATGGCTTACTGCGGAGGCGCGTCAGCATCTGTGCGAGGGCACCCACGTTGTGGGCTATCGACATTTTGTTGTCGTTCAATATAACTGTGAAGTTCGTCTGCAGATCACCTGCGTGGTTCAGTGCTTCCAGCGACATGCCATTAGAGATACCTGCATCACCAACGACGGCAACGACATGCTCGTTGCCGCCCCGAATATCACGGGCAGATGCAAAACCCAGGGCCGCTGATATGGCCGTACCTGCATGTCCTGCGCCCCAGCAGTCATACTCGCTCTCTTCTCGCTTTAAGAAGCCGGCGATGCCACGGTATTGCCGCAACGTTGCGAAAACATCGCGTCTTCCAGTGATGATCTTATGTGCATACGACTGGTGCCCAGTATCCCAAAGAATCTTATCCACAGGGGTGTTATATACGCGGTGTAAGGCGAGGGTCAGTTCCACCGTGCCTAAGTTTGAGGCCAGATGCCCTCCGGTATGACTGACAGCCCCTATGATGAACTCCCTGAGCTCTTCTGCCAGTGGCTTGAGATTGCTCAGAGCGAGACGTTTGATATCGGCAGGGCTGTTGATGAGAGGGAGCAAAATATCTGTGTTTTTTGAAGCACTCATGACTATATGGTACCGTATGTGTGGCAAGTTATGCGTAAAGCGTTCACGACGCTCATGCTCATTTGTGTCATGTCAGAGACTTATGATTCGATCGCATAGTCACCCGAGCTGCAGTAGCAGCACGGGTGACCGCACTTTGTGATTTTATAGGATCGGCAGCCATACGCAGGCTCTTGACTATCACCGCATATGGCAGATTCCAGCAAGTGACTACCCGTTATTGTTATCGTGATGGTGGTTACTTGTGTTTTGGTGCGCACACCACAGCACGGCATTGTAGATTACGCGTCGAACGGCGGTGTTGTGGTAGGTTGGATTTCCTTCATGGCCAGGGCGGAAGTAGAACACTCGGGCGATGCCCTCACCCTTCCCAACTCCGCGCCCAGGGCCGCTTGTGAAATCGGGGTCAATGCCGTCTCCTGCTGTCCAGCAGATTCCGCTTGGGAAATACTCACCCCCGGCTGGGAAGAAGCTTTGGAGCACAATGACCTCTGCGGGCGGAACATCAAACGGTGCACCATACATCTCTTCTTCGCGCAGAGTAAAGTCACGCAGACCATATGCGATGGGGTGGTTTGAGGCACACACAAAAATACGCTCAGGGCTATTATCTTCACGCCAGCCGCCTTTTAGGTGACCAGTGCAGTTCATGACCGATTTAAAAACTTTGCTGTAGTGGGCACTATGCAGAGCGACTAGTCCCATACCACCGTGATGCACACGCTCTTTGATACGCTGCACAACGGCATCATCAACTTCAGCATGGCGTGCATGACCCCACCAGAGCAGAACGTCAGTCTGATCTAGCAGCTCCTGAGGGCATCCCTGGTCGGGCTCATCTAGATGCGCCACCTTGATATCAAGCCGGTCAGTAGTGTTCATCTTCTGCAGACCGTCGGCGATAGCTCCACGGATACTGCTCGGATAAATGGCCTTGTTGGCATGGGGCGGATTTTCATCCCAGATCAAGACACGGGTTTTATTTTCAGACATAATAAGCTCCTATGTTAGTGCACGAGTGTTTCTTTGAGCACTTACCTCAATTATACGTCTAAATTCATACTTAGCGTTGCTCTGATGTGATAAAACCGGGTATATTCAGGATGATGACAGCCCATGAGGGCAAATAAGGTGGAATAATAGTAACCATGCAGGCTTACACAACGCTGCCGATATTACCATATTCTGATATAACATTTCCGGGTATGCCCCTGGTGGTAGATATATGCGATCAAAACAATCGTAAGTTAATTGAGGATGTCGTAGACGAGGATCTTCGCCTTGGCATTGTTTTAAATCACCCACAGGAACGCGGTTTGCCTGCCCACGACATCTCGGTATGGGGATGTAAAGTTCGGATGACCTCGATGGAAAATCTTCCGGAAGGAAAAGCACGCCTCTGGGTCACCGGTGAACAGTCGTTCCGAGTGCTCAGGATCACACGCGAGCAACCCTATCTGGTGGCTGAGACGATGCTGTTTCCAGAGTTCAGTCGAGAAGACGCAATGACGGATTCCCGTATCATTGGGGTGGCCAGCAAACGACTTGAGGACTACCTCAGGTTGCTAATGAAGAATCCTGAGCTGGATTTGCAGATGGCATTGCCACGAAGTGCCCGAGCACTGGCCAATACCATGTGCGCAGTGGCGCAGGTAGAACCATCGGTAAAGCTGAGGCTACTAGAGCTGCATGTGTACGAGGACCGGCTGCGGGCCGCACTGGGAGTTCTTGAGTCGGAAATACTGAAACTGAAGAATGAACCGCGCTTTGTGCCAATCGGGGCAGAGGAGTTTTCCAATAACCCCAAAGGGCCGAATGTCGCAAATAACTAGATAGCTAGTTCCCTGATAAAAAATAATAGAGCCCGCCACTGAAATAGTGGCGGGCTCTATTATATACCTTGTACTACTGTCCGGGAACAGGAGGCGCTGGTGTGCCAGGGGCTGAAGTACCAGGAGCACTGGGGAATACACCAGGCGGCGGTTTTGATGCCGCGCCGTCGTCTTTCGGTTTTGCGATGACATAGTAAACGCCAGCTATCACCGCGAGTACGATCAGCACAATCACGATCGCGGTTGCGGGGGTGATCTCTTTTTTCATCCGTGTCCTCCACTAGATAGATATAAATATGACCGCAGTTCCGGAAATACAGGAACTCTGTAGCCAGTATACCATTGATCTCGTGGCATTGGTAGAGGCTTTACAACGAATCTGCATTTCATGAGTTTGCGAGGCCCGCAACCTGAATGATCGCGGGCTTACAGAGCCTTAGTGCAACTCTATTGAGGAGGAGCAGGCATAGCAGGAGACCTTTGCCCTCCACCTCCAGGCGGCGTCCCAAGTGGTACCCCTGGTGGTGGTGCTTGGACTTCCACCGGTTTTGAGGCCGATATTGCCATATAGATAGCACCAATAACAACAAGAACGACCAGAACGATCACGATTGCAGTCTTAGGGGTGATTTCCTTCTTCATGCGTGTCCTCCGTATAGATGTTGAGATATGCAAGATCGAAAGTTCCTAAACGCAGGAACTCTGTAGCCAGTATACCTCCAAACACTTAGGATTTCAGCCCAAAACCTCGTTGATTCAACGAAATTCAGATTTTCTTCCCTATTTCCCCTTTTCAACGGCCTTGGTTTCGGCACTCATGTCTTGCACCAGGTCCGCTTCAACGAATGCCGGGTCCATCGGTGTATTCAACGCGATGTTAGGTGTGATGTCCAGTTTTACTACACCCTTGGTAAGCACACAGTCCAGCACATGCCCGCCTGCTGACCTTTGTTTGTTCAGGTAATGTATGTGATAGCCAGGCACATTTATACCTTTAAGCCAGGCAGGGCACCAAAACCCAACAAGCTCGCCCTGTGTGGATTGCAGGTTAAATACAGCCTGCTGCTTAACGGCGTCGGCTAGTGCGATGTATGGCGGGCTCTGTTTGGGTACGCTGCGCGTTTTTACGTAATCAAAATCGCCCGATATGCGGATAGCAGCGATGTGGTTTTTGGATACAAGCTGTTTGTCGATGATGGCCTCGAGCTCAACAAAACTGGTCGGCTTATCAATCTTGATGGTGATATCTGTGTCGAACGAAGTCACGCAAGCAAATGGTGTAGTGACATGAGCCGGCACTTTGATCACACGTCCAGTGACGTCTACCTGATAGCATTTACCATCCATTACCACCATCTCGCCATCAAGACCATTGAATGTGCCGATACCCATATCGCCATGTTTGAGCAGCCTGCCCACACTCAACGATCCGTCATATACCCCCTGCAACAGGGCGTTGAAGGTAGATATCTGGTAGAAGGTCTCACGGGATTCGGGCTGCTGTGCGTGACCAGTGCCTGATGCCATCATCAGGGCTGCTAAGGTGCATAGGGCGAATTTATGCATTGTATTATCCTTTGTGTATGAAGCAGTGCCTGTAGAGGTGATTTGTCGGTGACATCACTCCACAGATTGCAGTTTTTGCGGCTATTTCGGCGCAAACCTCATGCAGGCAACAAGGCTTTTTGATTCCCGGTGATTGGCAATGCAGTCGCAGCATTTACCGTGGTTTTGGCAGTTGACCGATTTACATGGACAGCTTTTTTCGTTGCGCTCACGATGGTTACAGTCAATGGTGTTATGTGTGTTTTGGCTCATGTTGGCCTCCTATGAAACTGGATGGTTGTGGTTATAGTATACTGCCAATTTTTGCCAGACCGCACCGTTCCTTTATGCCACAGTCCCGGGCGGTATTCTCCTAACCGCGCCGGCCTTCTTCCCGACATCGATCTATGTCCGTCCTGTGTCCCGTCCCCTCCTGAATCCTCTCCTCCTTACTCCTGACTTCTCCTCCGCTCCTTCCTCCTTGACTTCTCCCCTCCCCTCCCTCTGTGGTACACTTTAATCGCATGACAATCTGAGATTTCAACCAACTATTTCCCTTCGGAGGAGACACCTAATGAGCAAGGCGCAGGCTGTAACAGCCGCTGATTTTGATACCGTAGTGATGAAGAGCCAGATACCAGTCGTAGTGGATTTTTGGGCAGAATGGTGCAGCCCCTGCCGCGCACTGGCCCCCACGCTGGACCAACTGGCGATTGATTTCGAAGGCAAGATAATTGTAGTCAAAGTGAATGTGGATGAAGAGCCAGACTTGGCCATGAATTACAACGTGCAGAGCATCCCCACCCTGCTGTTCGTGAAGAATGGCGAGATGATGGATCAAGCTGTCGGCAACCTCGCACTCAACAAGCTGCACGACATCGTAAACAAAGTGCTTGCGAGCTAATCACTTTGGCCAAAATCACAGCATTTCGCGGTATACGCCCTGCGGCCAGCACGTCGGTCGACACCTTTGTAGCCCCTCCCTACGATGTGATCTCTCCTGCGCAGCGGGAGGCCTACAGGGCTAAGGGCACCAGCTTCACCGAGTTGACCCTGCCGGACAGCTACCCCATCGCAGCCGAAACACTCAAGCGATGGATCGCGGAGGGTGTACTGAAGCAGGACGACCAGCCCAGCTACTACCTCTACGAGCAACTGTTCGACGTGAACGGCATACAGCACCGTCGATTGGGGCTGTTCTGCCTGCTTCAGTTAGCCGAGTATTCCGAGGGTGTCGTATTCCCGCATGAAAACACCCAGAGCGGCGCCAAAGCCGACAGGCTGGAGCTGCAGAAGGCCACCAAGGCCAATCTGGAGCCCATCTACCTGCTGGGTGAAGACGCACAGGGGGAACTGCAGTCGCTGCTGGAGAGTTGGGCTGACGAGTTGACGCCCATCGCTGCCACGCAGCAGCCCGATGGCTGGCACAAGCTCAGCATCATCAACGACCCGGAAAAGGTGGCCCTGGTCACTAAGGTGGTGGGCCCACAGAGGCTTTGGATCGCCGATGGTCACCATCGATACGAGACAGCACTGAACTACCGTCGTGAAGTGGGCGGAGCCAGCACAGAAAACATGATGCTGGTCATCAGCTCCTTCAAGGACCCGGGTCTGGTGATCATGCCGACCCACAGGTTGATTGAGGCGGTACCGGCTGGCAGTTACGAGAAGATGCTGACCGAATTGGCGGGCAACTTCAACGTAGCCACCTGCACGGTAGACGAGGCCTGGGAGAAGCTCAACGCCATTGAGGGCAACCGCTGCTTCGCCTACGTGGGCAAAGACGGCCGCGCCTTCACCGCTGACTTAAAAGGTGAGGCCGATCTTACAGCAATCATGCCCGAGGGCACCCCAGTGGACTTCCACAAGCTGGACACCGCTCTGCTGCAGTTCTGCGCTTTGCAGCCGCTGCTAGGCATCTCAGAAGAGCAGTTACGCCAGAAGAAAGGCATCCACTACACCCCGGAGGCCTCCGAGGCTCTGGACTCTCTGAAGAACGGCGAAGCCGAGGGTGTGTTCCTGCTGAAGGGTATTTCGGTTGAGCAGATGCGGCTGGTCGCTTTGGCCGGTTGCAAGATGCCGCCGAAGTCCACCTACTTCTACCCCAAGCTCATCAGCGGCATCGTGTTCCGTCAGATATAGATATGTAGGGGCGCGGGGACCACGCCCCTACGATCGCGGATTAACGTTTGGGCGACCGGCCGGTCGCCCCTACAGTCCACGAAACCTACACCCCTAGCGGGATGTAGCTCACACGCAGCTCGGTGCGTGTGGGGGTCACCTGATACTGCGGCAGAGTCTTCGGGCCGCAGCTAGCCCCGCCCACGCCGGTGTGTTCGGCATCGACACGCCAGTAGACAAACGGGCTCTCCACCAGGTCGATTGTGTGCCGTGCTTCAAACAACTGGTCAGGTGTGTAATACCCGGCAGCCGTCTGAATCAGCTCTTCGCTCTGAATACGCACTCCAAACCCGTGTTCGTCGGTCAACTGCACCCAGCGCACATCGGTCTTGTTGCCGCATTCCTGTGGCACGATATAAGGCACATACTGGTCGCGCACATGACTGCGGTAGACCCCGATCAGCCCGCAAGCCTTGCGGTCGACATAGGTCTCTACCGGCCCACGGCCATACCATGCGAACTGCGTCAGACTGGGCACCATGCGCATATCCAGCCCCATTCGAGGCAGGTTGGGCATCGCTCGGTCTGGTTCGTAGATCAGGCTCAGGTCGAGGTGACCATCAGCATGAATGGTGTAAATGCCTCTCGCTTCGATGCTCCTCTCAACGCCCTCAGCTCTCAGCCGGGCGACCACCACGATCTGCACTTCCCACTCCGAAGAGCGAATCTTCACAGACCGCACTTCGCGGAGCAGCCGGTTCAGACCTGCGTCCAGCCACGCTTTGGAGTCACTCCTGGGGATATTTAGCAGACAAGCGTCGTTGTCGGTCGGAGCCCTGAAGAATCCAGGACGCGGCCCCTTGTCAAACAACTGCTTGCCGTTCACCAGCCATGAGAGCATGACACCCTCTTTTGAGCAGAAGATGATCTCACTGGGTCCCGCCTTAATCGTCCAGCAGCCGTCATACTCGATAACTTCCACTGGCGGAAGCCCCTCGAACTGCGGGACGAAGTCCTCAGCCCGCATCCATGGGGTCAGTATCTGAGCGTTAGCCACCTCATGCCCGGCAGGAGCCCAGATGCAGTCACTGGCTAGTTGGAAGCTCAGGTTCAGGAATACCTCATACCCAGGGTCGAGTTGGTCATCAGTGGGCACCTTGAACGGCACGGTCACATCGGCACTCACGCCAACGCCGACATCCGGAAGAGGCATCGTGCCCTGTTGCACGCACTTCTCACCGCACATCAGCTCCCAGTGCAATTTCAGGGTGTTCAGTGAAAGCACATCGAAGCCGTTAGTGATGCGCACCACGCCTTTGGAGATGTCCGTGGCGATGACATGAACACACTCCAGCACCTTCTTATACTCGTAGAGTGCCGGTTTGGGGGTTCGGTCTGGGAATACCAACCCGTTCTGACAGAATTCGGCGTCGTTGGGCTCATCACCCCAGTCGCCGCCGTATCCCCAGTAGTTGCGGCCATCTTCGGAGGTCAGCTTGATACCTTGATCCACCCAGTCCCACACGAAGGCCCCGCAAAGGCGTCGGTTAGCCCGTATGGCCTCCCAATACTCCTTCACATTACCCACGCTGTTGCCCATAGAATGGACATATTCGCAGATCACCACAGGACGGTTGTCATTCGGGCGGGTAGCCAAGTCGACCATCGCCTCAATAGTGGGATACATGCGGCTGCAGACATCCACATACCAGGGATCGGGTAGGCTGCTGTCGTGGTAGTTCTGAGCACTTTCGTAATGGATGGGACGGCCAGCATCGTAGCTCTTGATCCATCCAGCCATAGCTGCATGGTTGGGGCCTTCGCCAGACTCGTTACCCAGTGACCACATGGTCACACAAGCATGGTTCTTGTCACGCAGCACCATACGCATCCCACGCAGCAACATCGCCGTGGCGAAGCGCGGGTCGGTGGAAGTTCGGCACCAGATGCCATGTGTCTCAAGGTTGGCTTCGTCCATCACATACAGCCCATACTCGTCGCACAGGTCGAGGAACAGCGACTGGTTGGGGTAGTGACAGGTTCTAACGGCGTTGACGTTGTAGCGCTTCATGGTCAAGATATCCTTGATCATGCTCTCTCGGCTCACCGCGTTGCCTCGGTCATCCTCCCAGTCGTGCCGGTTGACGCCTTTGAAAAGCGTCCGCACTCCATTGACTAAGATACGGCCTTCGTCAATCACCACCTGCTTGAATCCAAACCGGCTGCTGTCGCTCATCACAGAGCGCCCTTCGGCGTTGCGCAGTGTCAGCACCAAAGTATACAGATAGGGAGTTTCCGCGAACCACTTATTAGGGGACGCGACTGGCAGCTCTATCTGAAGAGCCTGTATGCTTGGATGACGGAAGCTGTTAGCCCATCGCTTGATGTCCTCGCCCTTGCGTATGGCGACCAAAACTCCGGCCGCATCGTATAGCTGAACATCCAGCGTGTAGCCTTCAGCGGTAGAGCCTTTGGGCACATCAAACTCCGGCCGCACGATCAATTTGGCGTTCGTATAGCTGCCATCAAATTCGCAAAAACTGAAGTGGTCGCGTATCCTGACCACAGGGGTGCTATACAGGTAGACCTCACGGTACAAACCGCTCATGCGCCATTTGTCCTGGTCTTCCAGCCAGCTTCCTGTGCTCCAGCGCACCACACGCGCTGTCAGTACATTTTCACCAGGGTGAAGCAAGCACGTCAGCTCAAATTCCGCAGGAAGCCGGCTGTCTTCGCTATACCCCACAAATTCGCCGTTAACCCACACCATCAGGCTGCTATCAGCACCTGCGAACACAGCAAACACACGCCGGCCATCCCAGTTCTCTGGCAGAGCAAAACTCCGTCGGTAACAACCGACCGGATTGTTATCTTCAGGGATATTGGGATAATCCTCGATCGGAAACTGATAGCGCACATTGGTGTAATAGGCGCGGTCATAGCCTTGAGTTTCCCAGTTCGACGGTACGTGGATGGTGTCCCAGCTTGAGGCATCATAACCATCGGCCTGAAAACCTCGGGGTGAGGCAGCCATGTTCTCCGACCATTTGAAATTCCACGAACCATTTAGCGACAGATACCAGGGTGACAGCTCCTTAGTAAGCTGCATGGCTTGTTCTGGGCCGGTAAATGGCACATTCTCGTTGCGGGCAGGTTCACGATAATATTCGCTCACTGCAGGGTTACGGGTGAAGTCCATGAATAGCACCTCCGATGATGTATCAGCAAACAGACCGCCACTTTACGTGCGATTATCTCATTGTGTCACATATAGTTACGACAGACCGGTGATGATTCCCTGCCCGTCGATGTCGATTTTCTCAGCAGATGGTGTGGTAGGCAGTCCAGGCATGGTCATTATGTCTCCTGCATAGACCACCACAAACCCGGCCCCAGCGCAGAGTTTAGCGTCACGGATGGTGATTTTGAAGCCGCTGGGCCGGTTGGTCAGCTTGGCGTTGTCGGACAACGAGTACTGCGTCTTGGCGATGCAGACAGGCAGATGACCAAAACCGCTCTGTTCCATCTCGCGAAGCTTCTTTCGGGCCGAAGGGTGTACCACGGCACCTTCCGCTCCATAGAAGTTCATCGCGATGCTCTCGATCTTTTCTTCCAGACCGAGGTGCTCAGAATAACTGTGGTGGAACTGGCTAGGCTGTTGCAACTGCTCCATCACCAGCTTGGCCAGCTCAATACCGCCTTCGCCACCCTTTTCCCAAACTTCACTCAGAGCCACAGCCACACCCATTTTTTTACAGCCAGATTTGACCGCCCTCACCTCATCGTCAGTATCTGAGGGGAAGCGGTTGATGGCCACCACTGGCTCCAGACCAACGCAGCGCACATTTTCGCAGTGCTTCTTCAGGTTGGCTAGTCCACGCACCACGGCTTTGCTGTCGCTGGTCTGCAGGTCGGCGAGTGCCACACCGCCATGCATCTTCAATGCGCGGATGGTGGCTACCACCACCACGGCATCGGGCTTCAGTTTGGCGACTCGGCACTTAATATCGAAAAACTTCTCGGCACCCAGGTCGCTTCCGAAACCAGCTTCTGTCACCACCACATCGCTGAGGTTCAAGGCCATCTTGGTGGCGGTGATGCTGTTGCATCCATGGGCGATATTGCCAAACGGTCCGCCATGGATAAACGCAGGCGTTCCTTCCAGTGTCTGCACTAAATTTGGCTTGATGGCATCCTTGAGCAGCACAGCCATGGCACCGGCGGCGCCAAGTTGCTCCGCGGTGACGACCTGCCCGTTCTTATTACGGCCTATGATGATACGCCCTAGTCGCTGCCGTAGATCCATCAAATCGGCCGCGAGGCACAATGTGGCCATCACTTCACTGGCTGGGGTGATATCGAATCCTGCTTCGCGCGGCACACCGTTGTTCTGACCACCCAGACCGACCACAATACTTCGCAGTGCGCGGTCATTCATGTCGATCACCCTGGTCCAACTGATGCGGAAGGGGTCGATATGCAGGTGGTTACCATGATGCAGGTGGTTATCAATCATTGCAGCCAGCAAATTGTGCGCGGTGGTGATGGCATGGAAGTCACCGGTGAAATGCAGGTTGATATCCTCCATCGGGATCACCTGCGCGTAACCGCCTCCGGCCGCTCCACCCTTAACGCCGAAGCATGGCCCTAATGATGGTTCACGTAGTGCGATTGACACATTCACACCCAACTTAGCGAGAGCATCCCCCAGACCCACCGATGTGGTCGTCTTCCCTTCCCCTGCTGGTGTGGGCGTGATGGCGGTCACCAGCACAAGCTTGCCCGGCTCCCTCTGGTTGTTGGCAGCCTCCAGGGCAACTTTGGCCTTGGTGTGTCCATATCGCTCCAGATGCTCATCGGCGATACCCAGCTTCTCAGCCACTTGATGAATGGGGATGGGTTTGGCTTTCTGTGCTATCTCAACGTCTGTCAGCATTGTCTATCCTTATGTATGTGAGTGATAAGTGTATGGTCGATATCATATCGAATCTAGTGCGGTCAGGAGGTCTTCCAGCAGGTCATCAACATCCTCGATGCCCACTGACAGCCTAACAAGGTTTGGCAGAGCTCCGGCGGCTTGTCGGGCTGCATGATCCATCGGCCGGTGTGATGACGCTGGAGGGTAGCCAATAAGCGACTCCACCCCGCCCAGGCTCACCGCCAGGGTGAACAGCTTGGTCGATTCGGCGAACTTTTTCGCTTCGGAGGCTCCACCTTTCACCACCACCGAGATCATCCCACCAAATCCGTCATTCATCTGTCTCGCCGCGATATCGTGTCCTGGGTGATCCAGAAGGCCTGGATAGAGCACCTGTTCCAGTTTGGGATGTCCGACGAGTGCCTGCGCGATCTGCAGTGCGTTGTCGCAGTGTGCTTTCATTCTGACTTTGAGGGTTCGGATACCTCTAAGAACCAGCCAGCTATCGAAGGGTCCCGCGACGTTGCCTGTCACCACTTGATGATGATAAATCTTATGCGCATTGGCTTTATCATTGGCGATGACGGCTCCCAAGATCACATCGCTATGCCCGCCAAGGTATTTAGTGCAACTGTGCATCACGATATCTACCCCCAGGTTCAACGGATTCTGCAGATAAGGTGATGCGAAGGTGTTATCGGCAGCTACCAGAACGCCATATTTATGGGCGAGATCACAGACGGATTGAATGTCTATGATGGTAAGCGATGGGTTGGAGGGTGTTTCGATCCACAGGAGTTTGGCTCCGTGTTTGAGGGATGTTTCCAGTTGGTCAAGATCGGTGCAGTCGGCAAAATCCGTAGATACGCCACGGGAAGGCAGAATGGTCGTAAAATACTCGTAGGCACCGCCGTATACCGCGTTCGCACAAATCAGCCGGTCGCCATTTGACAGCACTGCACAAGCCGCATCTACCGCCGCCATGCCACTGGCAAAGGCGTAGGCATACTGGCCGCACTCAAGGGCTGCCAGCGAAACCTCCAGCGCATGGCGCGTGGGGTTTCCGCCTCTACCGTAGAACCATTGGCCGACGGGGTGTCCTACCGTTGTCTGATCGAACGTGGATGCCTGGTAGATGGGCACTGACAGGGCACCGTAAGATGGATCAGGTTCGCATCCGGTATGCACGACAGAAGTGGCTTTTCTCATATCGGTCTTCCCCAAACATAAAATGGCAACAGGGGGGCCGGAAATACATCCGACCCCCCTGTGATTTCCGTATAACCGGAACTTAGCGCTTCGACCACTGGAAGGCGCGTCGAGCACGCTTGCGGCCGTACTTCTTGCGTTCCTTCACGCGGCTATCGCGCGTCACCATGCCACTGCGTCGCAGTGCGGTGTGCAGATCAGGATTGGCGATGGTCAAGGCGCGGCTGATGCCGTGCCTCAGGGCACCGGCATGGCCGGAGATCCCGCCGCCGGTTGTGGTTGCCCATACATCGAACTGACCGGTTGTTCCGGTAAGCACGAAAGGCTGCATGACCAGCATCTCTAGGGTTTTGCGACCCACATAAGATGCAAGCTCATGTCCGTTCACTTTGACATTGCCGTTACCGGGTGTCAGCCATACACGAGCCACGGCTGTTTTGCGACGGCCGGTGGCATAATATTTCACTTGAGCCATTCAGCTATACCTCTTCTACTTGACCAGTTCCAGCACTTTGGGCTGTTGGGCCTGGTGCGGGTGAGTATCGCCTGCATAGACCTTCAGCTTACAAAGCATATCGGCACCAATTTTATTGTGAGGGAGCATTCCCTTCACTACACGCATGAAGGCTTTCTCAGGCTTACTCGCGATCTCTTCTGAACGAGAGATCGACTTGATGCCTCCAGGCCACAACGTGTGATGGTACACTTTCTCACTGCCTTTAGTTCCGGTCAAACGAACCTTGTCAGCATTGATGATTATCACGAAGTCTCCGCAGTCCAAGTGCGGTACAAAGTAGGGCTTATTTTTGCCCCGAAGGATAGCAGCCACAGCCGATGCCAGACGACCCATTGGGATGTTGGCAGCGTCTACGACGTACCATTCCCTCTGGATGTCTGAAGGCTTGGTCGAAAAGGTCTTCATATTCAGCATATTCTGCACTCGTCCTCAGCTTGTTTCCTGATCCATTGTTATATGGCCACGCCACGGTTACCAGGGTAATTTACCCTGTAGAGACACAGCCCCTTGGCTGGCACGCAATCACCTGCATCATCCCGGCAGCCACTTTCCAGGAGTTCCTTGATCTGAGAAGAGGATTGTTTACCAATCCCCACTTGTATCAAGGTCCCCATGATCGCCCGGATCATGCCTTGAAGGAAGCCGTTTGCCTCAATTCTGAGGTAAACCCAGTCTCCCTTTTTTCTAACGCGAGCCGACATTACCTGCCGGACCGTGCTGTGGTAGCGTTCCACGTTACTGGCAAAACACTTAAAGTCGTGTTCTCCCACCAACTCATGGGCCGCCTCGTTCATCGCAACGGCATTTAACATATGCCCTACGCGGTAGCTGTATCTTTCCAGCAGTGCATTACGAACAGGCCTGTTCAGCACTACGTAATAATACACCCGCGACCGGGCTGCGAACCGTGCGTGAAACCCTTGTTCCACTTCTGTGGCTTTCACCACAGAAACATCTCTAGGTAAAGCAGTGTTGATCGCCAGTGGAATTCTATCCACCGGTATCGGACACTCCGTTCGGAACTGGATAACTTGTCCCAGAGCATGTGCTCCGGCGTCCGTCCTGCTCGCACCGGTGATTCCGGTGCAGCTACCAAATACTTTGGTAATGGCCTCTTCAAGCCTGGCTTGAACTGATGGCCCGTTCACCTGTCTCTGGAAACCGCAGTATTCCGTACCATCATATTGTACGACAGCCAGTATACTGCGTGTTTCAGACAAGCGGCCTTCTACTGGAGAAGCTCCAGGTAAGCCATTTGAGCATTATCACCGCGGCGGGTACCCAGCCGAACGATGCGGGTGTAACCGCCGTTCCGGCTGGCAAAGCGCGGAGCAATTTCGTTGAACACACGGTTCACAAGGGTCTCATCGCGCAGAACGCGGCGAGCCAGCCTTTTGCTGTGAAGGTCGTTACGCTTGGCAAGAGTAATAATCTTCTCAGCCATCGGGCTAACTTCCTTAGCGCGGCATACTGTGGTGCGGATCGCCTCATGCTCGAATAGGGCCTTCACTAAACCATGAAGTAATGCCCGACGCTGATCGCTGGGCAGACCCAGTTTTCGCTGTGCTACTAGATGTCGCATGTTTCTCTAAACCTCGATAGCTATCTCAGGCGGAGTGATTGCTCCGCTATGTGTCTATTCTGCAGCCGTGTTTTCGTCGGCTTCTTCTGGTAAATCCGTAGAGTGATCCTCACCGCCGTCCATCGCTGCAGAAGGAATCCCCGCCACTTTGATGTCTTCACGGTCTTCACCGCTTAAGGTCCAGTTGAATTGCTTCAGTGCCTTGCGGATCATCTGCAGGGTCTCTTCATCCATCTGAAGATCGTCAGCAGACTTGAGAACCAGCGACTTCAGGTTTGTAAATCCTAACCCCTGCAGGGCATTCTTCACAGACTCGTCAACGTCCAGCTCGGATATCGGCTTCTTCAACGCTTCTACAATTTTCAGGTCAGCTTCAGAAGGGTCCTTCAGCGTCAGTGGAGTATCCACTAATGCGAGTTGCCTCTTAACTTCCCTCAGGCTCTTCTGTCCGAAGTTTCGGATGCCCAGTAAACCGGAGTCCGACTGGTCCACCAGAATGCTTAACATGCTTACGCTGGCTTTGTTCAAGCAGTTCAGCGTGCGCTGTGAAAAGCCCAGATCCTGCACGGCTCGATCATCCACACCATCCGGAAGCTGACTGCCCTCTCCGATTTGCGGCAGGCCCTCTTCGTGAGCGGTGCAGAAAGGATCAATGAACTTACGCATGATCAATGCAGATTGCCGTAAAGCATCCTGCGGCAGTATGGTGCCGTTGGTGGTGATCTCGAGCGTAAGACGCTCTAGGTCAGTGCGAAAACCCACACGAGTAGATTCTACGATGTGGTTCACCTTTCGAACTGGTGAGAAGTAGCCGCCAATAGGGATCACGCCAATGGTGTTCTGCCGGTTACCAGGAAGCACAACCTTGTCGGGTGCAACATATGCTGTACCCATTTGGACGAACAGCTCCATACTGAGGGAGGTCTGCTCATCATTAAGTGTGGCCAGGTAAACCTCTGGGTTCACTATTTCCACGTCTGCAGGACACTGAATGTCAGCAGCGGTGACTATACCAGGTCCGTTCTTAACCAGTCGCAAGGTGATAGCCTCGCTGGGATCAAGCTCGGAAAGGCAATGAACCGCAATGTCTTTCAGGTTCAGAATCAACTGAGTAGCGTCTTCACGAACACCAGGTATAGTGGCGAACTCGTGTTGGATCCCGTCTAAAAGAATAGCCGTGATGGCCGCCCCAGGAACGCTGGAAAGAAGTATCCGACGGAGGGCGTTACCTACCGTGGTTCCGTATCCACGCAGAAGGGGGTTAACCACGAACTTTCCGTAGGTGGCTTCCGATACGATATGTTCAATGCGAAAATTCGCAGGTGTTTGAGCCATTGTGCGGGTGTCGCCTCCTCAGGCCATACCGGTCGTCCTCTTACGAAAATAACCGGATGATCTCAATTTCCATCGGCCAGCGGTTTCTTATACTGGCCGAGTATGATTTGCTGTTAGCGCGAGTAGAACTCGATGATGACTTGCTCTTCCACAACCGTGTCGATTTGATCACGGGTAGGCAGTGCAAGCACTTTGCCAGACATAGAGTTGTCATCCCAGCTCAGCCATTCCGGCGAACCGGATACACCGCGGCTAGCAATCAGCCCCTTGACAAAATCATATCCGCGCTTAGATTCAAACACAGATACCTCGTCGCCAATACGGAGGCGAATGGATGGAACATCCACACGACGTCCGTTCACCTTGAAGAAGCCATGACTCACCATCTGACGTGCCTGGCCCCGGCTCCTGGCGATGCCAAGTCGGTAAACCACGTTGTCCAGACGGCGCTCGAACAGCTCCATCATCAATTCACCGGAAACGCCAGTTCTGCGCTCCGCTTCTGCTACATATCGTCGGGTGATCCCCTCTTCGACCATGTAGATTCGCTTCAGCTTCTGCTTCTCTCGAAGCTGTGTGCCGTAGCCCGTCATTTTCTTCTGAGCCGCTCGCTCTCCGTGCTGCCCCGGTGGCTTCTGTCTGCCTTCACGATCCATGGCGCAAGCCTTCGTGTAGCATCGGTCGCCCTTCAGGAACAACTTCTGGTTCTCTCGGCGGCACTGACGGCATTTCGGTTGTGCAATACCCATATCTTCAGAAATGCTCCTTCTAGATTACACCCGGCGGCTTTTGGAAGCCCGGCAACCGTTGTGTGGCACGGGTGTGACGTCTCTAATCGTCATCACTTCGATGCCTGTGGTTTGGATCGCTCGGATGGCAGTTTCGCGGCCAGGGCCTGGGCCCTTAACCTGAACATCAACCTTGCGCACGCCATGCTCGATCGCCTTCTTCGCGGCGTCTTCGGCAGCCTGGCTGGCGGCAAAGGGAGTACTCTTTCGAGAACCCTTAAATCCCACGTGTCCAGCGGTGCTCCAGCTAATCACGCCACCTTTTACATCTGTAATACAGACGATGGTGTTATTAAACGTGCTCTGTATATGAACCACGCCTTGGGCGATATTCTTTTTCGGCTTTGTTTTCTGCCGTACGTTCGTTGCCTTTTTAGTAGCCATGAATTATCCTTGTCTCCGCAACACTATCGTACTTTCTTCTTGTTGCCGACAGTATGCTTTTTGCCCTTGCGTGTTCTGGCGTTGGTACGTGTACGCTGACCGTGAACCGGGAGTCCACGGCGATGGCGCAGGCCGCGGTAACAACCAATCTCCATCAAGCGGCGCACGTTGCCTGCCACTTCGCGGCGCAGTTCACCTTCGACCGTGTATTCGTTCTCGATGACATCCCGCAACCGCGCGATTTCCGATTCTGTCAAGTTTCTCGTTCGTGTCGAGTAATCTATTCCACACTGCACCAGTATCTTTCGCGATGCAGATAGTCCTATGCCATAGATATACGGCAGGGCATACTCGACTCGCTTGTCGCGCGGTAAATCCACACCCGCTATGCGTGCCAAATGTCGCCTCCTTAGCCTTGTCGCTGCTTATGCTTGGGATTCTTTTTGCAAATCACCCTTACGACGCCTTCGCGTCGGATGATTTTGCACTTCTCGCACATCTTTTTAACGGACGCTCTAACCTTCATCCTGTGACCTCACGTGTTCGCTTGCTACCCTTTTTAGGGGTTGTAATATATTCCGACACGCAAACATGTATTGTACCATGTCTATGTGGCAGTTGCAACCCGAAGGGGCAGCATTCGATTTACTTGTATCGATAGATGATCCGACCACGGGTCAAATCATAAGGAGATAACTCGAGCAGCACACGGTCACCAGGTAGTATGCGAATAAAGTGCATGCGCATCTTGCCGGATACGTGAGCCAGAACAATGTGACCTTCTGCCACCTCTACGCGAAACATCGCGTTAGGAAGTGTCTCAGCCACTATGCCTTCGAGTTGTAATCCCTTTTCCTTGTCCTGCTGCGGATCTTGCTTCTTAGCCATATGGTTTGCTTATTGTCCCTCTACTCTTCCAGAGTGAGTATATCTGCACCCTCCGCGGTAACTGCCACGGTGTGCTCGTAATGTGCTGAGGGCAGCGAATCTTCCGTGACGATGGTCCATCTGTCAGAAAGAGTCCGAACCCTCCAGGTGCCGGTGTTCACCATCGGCTCTATCGCCAGTGTCATTCCCTCACGTAGAAGGAGGCCCTGACCGCTTTTGCCATAGTTCGGCACAGCCGGGTCTTCATGAAGCTTTAGCCCCACGCCGTGCCCAACCAGGTCTCGAACAACTGCAAATCCGTTTTGTTCGCAATGTTTTTGGATGGCACTGCCAATATCACCCAGCCTGTGGCCGGGTTTGACCTGTTCCAATCCAATCATTAACGACTGTCTGGTGATGTCCATCAGCTTTTGCTTCTTCTCAGAAACTTCACCCACCGCCACTGTAAGGGCGGAGTCGGTGAAGAGCCCTTCAAGCTCCACGCCGAAGTCCAGACTTAAAATATCTCCAGTGCAAAGCACTGTATCATCAGGAATGCCATGCACCACCTGCTCATTAATGGAGGTGCAGACCGATCCTGGGTACCCATGGTAGTCCAAAAATGCCGGCTTTACAGCATAAAATGAGCATAGCTCCCGTGCCACTTCGTCCAGGTCCTGTGTGGTCGTCACATCAGCTCGTATACACTCAGTCAATTGCCTCAGTATACTGGCCAAAATCCGCCCGCCACGTCGCATGGTCTCGATTTGCTCCGGTGTCTTGATGACTACCAATACGAGAATACCCCTAAAGCCCGATGACGGCTTTCACTTTCGCAAACACCTCATCGGCGTTGCCAGAAGCATCAATGTTTTTCAATGCTCCTTGCTGTTGATAATAGGCAACCAGCGGCTCGGTAGACTCTGCGTATACCCTTAGGCGGTTCTGTATGGCCTCAGGAGTATCGTCTTTGCGTGTGATGAGGTCTGCACTGCACTTGTCGCATACACCGGCCTTTACGGGCGGCATAGACGTTGCGTGGTAACCAGCCCCACAACCCGGGCAGCTCAATCGGCCGCCTAGCCTTTGCAGGATCACCGCTTCGTCGGTATCAAAATAGAGTACGCCGCTCAGTGTCCAGCCATTCTTGCTCAACATGTTGTCCAGAAGCTGTGCCTGAGGAAGGGTTCTCGGGAAGCCGTCCAATAGAACGCCAGATCCGATACCGTCCTGCTCAAGCCGAGCCGCCAGAACGTTGGCGATCAGCTCATCGGGAACAAGACCTCCCGACTCCATATAGCTCTTCACTTGCGATCCAAGCTCACTGCCTTCGGCCACCGCTTTACGAAGCATCTCACCCGTGCTGTAGCTCTTCATATCGCTCTGAGCCATCAACATGTTGGCTTGTGTGCCTTTACCGCAGCCTGGGGCACCTAGTAATACCCAAACCATTCTCAATTACTCCTTCAGAAAGCCCTGGTAGTTTCGCATCATCAACTGAGCCTCAATCGCTTGCATGGTCTCTAGGGCCACACCTACGATAATCAGTAGAGAGGTGCCGCCTACCAAACTGAAGCTGCTTCCTGCCACCCCTGTGATTGCTGGGGCTATATATTGTACCACGGCCACCAGGGTCAAGAATATGGCACCTGCTGTAGTGATACGTGAGATGACTCTGTCCAGATAGTCTGCGGTCGGTTTACCCGGGCGAATGCCAGGGATGTAAGCACCAGACTTTTTCAAGTTGTCGGCTATATCATTCACATCAAACTGCACCGCAGTGTAGAAGTATGTGAAGCCCATGATCAACGCGCCAAAGATAATCAATGCACCCCAGTTTTCAACACTAGGCACTAACCAGTTGGCAGCTTTGATGAACCAGCCGACAAACCCAGTCTGCTGTTCCTGCAAGTTTCGAGGAAGTGCTGTGGCCAGCGTGGCTGGCAGCATCTGCAGCGAAATCGCGAAGATGATGGGGATAACACCGGCCATCGCTATTTTGAAAGGCATATAGCTGGTGTGTCCGCCTACCTGTCGCATACCCACCACACGCCGAGCGTGCTGAACAGGGATGCGCCGGTTAGCCTGGGTGACGAATACGATAGCCACGACACTCGCAAGGAACAGGATGATCAGCATGATGAGGCCCATCCATTGCTGGTTGGCCTTGACCAGTTCCCATGTTTTACCCAACTGCCAGGGAAGACCCGCACAGATGGAACAGAAGATGATCATACTGATGCCATTGCCTATCCCGTTTTCGGTGATCTGCTCACCCAGCCACATCAGGAACATGGTTCCCGCGGTCAAGATGACACATGTTGCCAGGATCTGGATGATACTCGCATCGAGGATGTCGCTCTTCTGAAGTGTCAGGCTGATTCCAAAACTTTGCAGGAAGGCAAGCAGGATCGTAAAGTAGCGAACATACTTGTTAATCTGTTTGCGGCCCGACTCGCCTTCCTTCTGAAGCTCTTTCAACTGAGGCACTGCTGCAGTCAGCAGTTGGAAGATGATGGAGGCGTTGATGTAGGGAATAATACCCATGGCGAGTATGGTGAACTTGCGCATAGCGCCGCCCGAAAACACATCCACCAACCCAAACATACCACCACTGGAAAATAGAGCATCCATTTTCGCATGGTTGATGTTCGGCAGGGGTATATGAAGCCCTATAGCGTAGACACCGAACGCCGCAAACACGAAAAGTATCCGTTTGCGAAGCTCTGGTAGTTTCCACGCAGCTATCAACGACTCCAACATAACTACATTGCCTCCGTAGTGCCACCGGCTGCTTCAATTTTCTCGACAGCCGATTTGCTGAACTTGTGTGCTATGACTGTGAAGGCCTTGGTCAACTCGCCATCGGCAAGAATCTTAAGACCATCCTTCTCTACTTTGCTGATCGTTCCGGTGCTGAGCAGCATTTCGGGATTGATCACGGTGCCTGCATCGAACATATCCTCTAACACGCAAAGGTTAAGCACAGTAAACTCTTTGGCGTTAGGGTTACGGAAGCCGCGCTTCACAGGAAGCCGGCGATGCAACGGAGTCTGTCCACCCTCGAACTGAGCGCGAACTTTACTGCGTGCCTTCTGGCCTTTATGACCTTTGGTGGCGGTATGGCCATGGCCGGAACCAGGACCGCGTCCGATACGCTTTTTCTTTTTGGTGGCGCCTTCGTTTGGCTTCAGGTCATGAATAAACATTTACGCCTCCTGGGTGGCGTCTTCTGCCACCTCTTGTACGGTCACCAAGTGCTTTACCTTGAAGATCATACCTCGTACTGAGGCGTTATCCGGCAAACGCACGGTGTGATATCTCTTGCTAAGACCCAGAGCGCGGACGGTGTCCTTCTGGTCTTGCTTATAGCCGATGACACTCTTGGTTAGTGTGACGTAAAGCTCACTCATTGTCGGCCTCCGTGCTTTCAGTCACCACAGGTGCGGACGTATCATACTTCCGTGCCCATGGGATTAGCTTCTTGGCATCCTTGCCGCGCATCGCTGCAGTTCCCTCAATGGTCTTCAGAGCCTGAAGAGCTTTGATGGTTGCCCAGGCGACGTTAATGGCATTGGTGGAACCAAGGCACTTGGCAAGAACATCCTTCACACCCGCGGCCACAAGAATACTGCGGCAGGAGGTACCAGCCACAACTCCCGTTCCCGGGGCGGCCGGCTTCAGAAGAACGATGGAGCTGCCGTGGTGCGCCGTGATCTCATGCGGGATGGTGTGTCCAATGATGGGCACCTCAATCATCCGCTTTTTGGCATCTTCTGCACCTTTACGAATGGCATCCGGTACAGCTCGGGCCTTGCCCACACCTGCGCCTACGTGCCCTTCGCCGTCACCAACCACAACCAAGCTGTTAAAGCTCATGGTTCGTCCACCCTTATGGGTCTTCTGAACACGGTTAGTCTTGACAACCACTTCTTGAAGGTTCATGGTATCAGGGTTGATATGTGCCATCTTAGAACTGTAGCCCTCCTTCACGAGCGCCATCTGCAAGTGCTTTCACACGGCCATGGTATTGGTAACCGCCGCGGTCAAACACCACTAGGCCGATACCTGCCTGCTTGGCTCGGTCGGCAACAAGCTTCCCAACCGCGGTTGCGGCCTCTTGGTTGCCAGTCTTCGCCACACTCTGCTTTACTTCAGGCTCCAGGCTAGATGCGCTGCACAGAGTAACACCCTGCACGTCGTCAATCAACTGAGCGTAGATATATTTCAAGCTGCGGAATACACACAGCCGAGGACACTCGGCGGTTCCGCGGATTTTCTTACGAACCCGATCGTGGCGTAGTTTACGCGCACGCTCGGAGGCTGCCATGTTACGGTATTTTATCATGGTCTATTTCTTCCCTTTACCGCCGGCCTTACCGCTCTTACCAGCCTTGCGGCGTATCACTTCTCCGCGATAGCGGACTCCCTTACCTTTGTAAGGTTCCGGTGAGCGCAGGCTACGGATCTGAGCGGCCTGCTGACCCACGTTCTCTTTGTTAATCCCGTTGACAACCACGAAGGGCATACGGGTAGCGTTGTCCATACCAGTTTCGAAAGTAATGCCCTCAAGAGGGATCACATCAATGGTATGAGAGTAGCCCAGGCTCATGACGAGTTTTCCGTCTTTCGCCTCAGCACGGTACCCAACGCCGACGATGTCGAGAATTCGCTTGTATCCGTCAGAAACTCCAACAATCATATTGTTAAGCAACGCGCGGGTCAAGCCATGAAAAGCTCTGTGCAAGCGCTGATCGGTGGGGCGCTCGACAATTAGCTTATTATCTTCGATGCGGACGGCCATATCCGGATTAATGCTCCGGCTGAGTTCGCCCTTCGGTCCCATTACCTTGACGAAACCTGGTTGAATATCCACGGTTACGCCGGCAGGGATCGGGATGGGTAGTTTTCCAATACGAGACATTTACAGTATCCTCCTCACCTGCTCTGTTCGGCTTACCAGACCTCGCAAAGCACTTCTCCGCCCACGCCTAGGCGCTTGGCTACTCGCTCAGTCATACAGCCCTGTGATGTGCTGACAATGGCAATGCCAAAGCCCTTCATGACAGGTTGCATGTCTTTCGCTTTGATGTAGAGGCGCAAGCCGGGTTTTGAGATGCGCTTGAGGTTTGTTATAGCGCGATCACGAACAGGTCCGCGTCGCAGACCGTACTTCATGTACAGGCGCAGGCGGTTCTGGGGTTTAGCTTCGATGACTTCGTAGCCCTTGATGAAGCCTTCCTCTTTAAGGATACGTGCAATCTCTACCTTTATCTTGGAAGAGTCCATTTCCAAAGAGTCATGATAGACCACATTCGCGTTGCGGATGCGTGTAAGCATATCCGCAATGGGATCTGTGACAGGCATGTTGTTCTCCTAGTCTCATGCAGTGACGGTACTGGGACGGTCAGTTGCGCGCCTGTCGGCACGGCTGAGGTATCCCATACCTCCAAGGTTCGAACGGGCTTAACCCGTTAACAGGGGCGCTCTACCAGGATGCTTTGTGCACACCGGGAAGCTGCCCGCGATGAGCAAGTTCGCGCAGGCATATTCGGCAAAGGCCAAATTTGCGGTGGTATCCGTGAGCACGTCCGCAGACACTGCAGCGGTTATACTCTCGTACCTTAAACTTCGGTTTCCGCGCCGCCTTTAGAATCAGGCAATGCTTAGCCAATTTTCGTCCTCCGTGTTCAGGGCTTATCAAGCCATGCCATGTCGCGCACGTATACACGCAGTACGACAAAGGCACGACTCATATTCTACAACATTTCCTTGTACATTGAAAGGCGGCCGAAGCCGCCTTTCGTTGTATTTTGAGATTCTTCGGTAATATGACGCTATTCAGCTTGCGCTTTTTCGCGTTCCTTCTTGTAGGCATCTATGATCTTTGCTGCTACCATTGCTGGCACTTCGTCATAATGGTCCACTGTAGCCGTAAACACGCCCATACCACGGGTGATGGCACGCAGGTCAACGGCATAGCTCAGCATCTCGGATTGGGGCACCATGGCTATGACCTTCTGCTTGCCGCCCTCCATGCTCTCCATACCCAGAACCCGGCCGCGTTTACCGTTGAAGTCACTCATCACGTCACCCATGTTACTCTTGGGTATGGTGACTTCCACTTTCATCACGGGTTCCAGTAGCACAGGTTTCGCCAGGTTGACTACGTTGTTGAACCCGATGACGCCAGCTTGCTGGAAAGCCGCATCGGAGCTGTCTACGGCGTGAACAGAGCCGTCATCAACGATCACTTTACAGTCGACCACAGGATAACCGGCCAGAACGCCGCGGTCCATCGCGGTGCGGACGCCCTTCTCCACCGATGGGATATAGTTCTTAGGGATGGATCCGCCGAATATCTCGTCAGCGAACACAAACCCCTCACCTCGCGGTAAAGGCTCTATCCGCAGCCAGCAGTCGCCAAACTGCCCACGACCGCCTGTCTGCTTCTTGTGGCGTCCCTGTGCGCGTGCCTTGCCGGTGATGGTCTCCTTGTATGGAATGCGAATCTCTTCGCTCTCCACCGCGGTGCCGAACTTGCGCTTCATACGGGCCACGATCACGTCCAGGTGAGTATCACCCAGGCCGCTGATGATAGTCTGTCCAGTGATAGGGTCGCGGTGGTGACCAAATGTGGGGTCCTCTTCTGCGATCTTTTGGATGGCACTGCTCAGTCGGTCTTCGTCCGCCTTTGAAGTGGCCTTCACTGCCAGGTGATAGCAGTCCGCAGGGAACTCCGTGGGTGGATAGACGATGGGCTTATTCTTATCGCTTAGGGTGTCGTTGGTATGCGTAAACTGAAGTTTCGCCAATGCAGCGATGTCGCCAGGACCCACTGCAGGGGTGTTAGCTTGCACCTTGCCGCGCACATAGAACACCGATCCTACTCGCTCATCTTTCCCGCTGTTAGCATTCAGAACATGGGAATCACTCTTCATCATTCCGCTCATCACTTTGAAGTAGGTGATTTTGCCCACGAAGGGGTCGGAAGTAGTTTTGAACACGAAGGCCGAAAATGGCTCCGACTCCAACGCCTTGCGGGAATCGGCGGCGTTGGTCACAGGATTCACGCCTTCGGCGACCGGCACTACGTTCGGTGATGGCAGCAGTTCGAATATTAGGTCAATGAACGCCTGCATACCGACGCCGGTGGTGGATGATCCGCAAGCAATGGGATAGACCTTGCCGGCCGTGACGCCAGCAGCCAGACCTTGCTCCACCTCTTCGACAGACAGCTCACCCGTATCAAGGTACTTTTCCATCAACTCGTCGCTGCCCTCGGCGGCGGCTTCCGTGATCCACTCGCGATAGGTGGCGATGTCAGGATCGATGTCTTCACTGACGTCAGAAATTCCGTCTTTGGTGTAGGATTTCATGGTCAGGATGTTGATCACACCGGTGAATGATGCTTCTTGGCCGATGGGAATAATGACAGGAACCACGCCAGATCCGCACATCGCACGGTATTCCTTCACACGAGCTGAGTAATCGGCGTTTTCGCGGTCCATCTTGTTGACAAATATGATTCCCGGAAGCGCGCGGCTTTTGATTCGGTCCCAGCCGATCTCAAATCCGACTTCGGGTGATACTGAAGCACGTGAGACGAGGATGGCACTATCTACTACGCGCAGTGCGCCGTAGACATCGCCGGAGAAGTCGAGGAACCCTGGGGTGTCCAGGATGTTGATTTTACCCGCAGGTGTAACCACAGGCAGCACAGAAGTATTTATACTGATCTTGCGCTTTTTTTCGTCTTCGTCGAAGTCAGACAATGTTGAACCATCGTCCACTCTTCCTAGCCGTTCTATGTTACCGGCAGCGAACAAAAGAGCCTCGGCGAGACTGGTCTTGCCAGCTCCACCGTGACCGAGGAATGCCACGTTACGAATCGCATCGATACCAACCTGTTTCATGATCCGCCTCCAAAAACAGAATATAGTGCTGGTGACTGCGAAACCCTCAATACCGTCTCACCCGACCGCGCTTAGCACGGCCGGGCGAAAAGTTTTGAGATTGTCAAGGTATGACATTATACGAAAAACCCGATCAGGATTGTTCCCGATCGGGTTTGGCTTTACTTCTTCTCGAATGGAACCCCCATGGCGCGGAGCAGCTCCCTGGCCTCTTCGTCCGTTTTCGCGGAGGTCACAACACAGATATCCAGACCGCGGACGCGGTCAACTGTATCGTAACTGATCTCCGGGAACACGGTCTGGTCCTTCATGCCGGTAGAGAAGTTCCCACGGCCGTCGAAGGATTTCAACGACAGACCCTGGAAGTCTCTAACACGGGCAAGGGCCACGGTCATCCACTTATCGAGGAAATCATACATAGCATTCCCTCTCAGTGTGACCTTTGTGCCGATTTTATGGCCTTCACGGATTTTAAAGTTCGAAATTGCTTTGCGGGCCACGCACACTACCGGCTTTTGGCCGGAAATGGCGGTAAGGTCTCGCACAGCGCCTTCAATTGTCTTCGGATCAGAGTCGCCCGTACCCACGCCCATGTTGATAACTACTTTAAGCAGTCTAGGCACTTCCATTTTACTGGAGTAGTTGAACTTCTCTTGCAGCTTTGCAGCTACTTCCGTTTCGAGCTTGGTTCTAAGTCTCGGGATATATTCACCCATTTGTTACACCGACCCAATGAACTCGGAGCACTTTTTGCATCGGCGGACGCGTTTCTCGCCCACCAAACCCATCTCGACCCGGGTAGCTTTACTGCAATGCGGGCATACAAGCATCACGTTAGACACGTGCAGCGGTGCTGGCTTGCTAATACGGCCCGTCTGGCTTTCCGGCAAAGCACGGTTCTGGTTTGTGGACTTCTGGTGACGGATCACCATATTGCAGCCCTCAATCATAACCCTGGTTTGCTTGGGCATAGCATGGATAATTTTTCCGCGCTTGCCCTTATCTTTTCCTGCGATGATCTCCACTGTGTCGCCTTTACGCACCTTCATGGGTTTCACCGCTGTATTGTTCTTGTTCACGGCCTCAGCTTCCTCCTTACAGAACCTCTGGAGCCAGAGAGATCACACGCATATACGCTCGTTCGCGCAGTTCGCGTGCTACCGGCCCAAAGATACGGGTTCCGCGGGGTTCCCTGTTGTTGTTAATGACAACGGCCGCGTTTTCGTCGAAACGGAGCATAGAGCCGTCTTTGCGCTTGATGGGCTGACGGGTGCGGACCACGACCGCTTTCACCACTTCGCTCTTCTTAACGAGCATACCAGGTGTAGCACTTTTTACAACTGCCACAATGATATCGCCCACTCGAGCGTAGCGAGTGCTTGAACCCTTCAGAACCCGAATGCACATCAGCTCTTTTGCACCGCTATTATCGGCGGCACGCAGCCTCGTGTAAATCTGGATCATTTATCAGCCCTCCCTTACTTGGCCTTCTCAACGACCCGGGCGACGCGCCAGCACTTAGTTTTGCTAAGTGGCCGTGTCTCCATGATCTCCACGATGTCACCCACACCACACGAGTTTAGTTCGTCGTGAGCGTGGAATCGGACGGTCTTCTTGACCGTCTTCCCGTAGAGCGGGTGGCGAAAGCGATTTTCGACCACCACGACCACGGTCTTGTCCATCTTATCGCTGACAACTCGGCCCTGGCGCAGTTTGCGTCGAGCTCGGGTCAGTTCGTTGGTAACCTCGGTCATCTATATCTCCTCTACGCTTTACGCGCCGGCAGACTTCTCGGTGATGATAGTCATAATCCGCGCCACGTTGTTTCGTGTCACAGCAATGCTGGCGGTATCGGTGAGCTTACGAAGCGCGGCGTTCTGCCGAAGCGTGAACATGCGCTCTTGCTGCTCTTTAAGCGTCTGCTGCAGTTCCTGATGGTTCAGTTTCCGCAACTCCGCTGGCTTCAGTGATTTCATTTTTCACCTCGAAGTCACGTCGTGTGACGAACTTTGTCTTGATGGGCAGTTTGTACTGCGCCAGTCTCATAGCGGCTTTAGCCACGTCTTCCGTTACACCAGACATCTCAAAGAGAATGCGATCTGGCTTAACGACGGCCACCCAGCCTTCGGGAGCACCCTTACCGGAACCCATACGGGTTTCAGCAGGCTTTTTGGTGTAGCTCTTATCCGGGAAAATCCGGATCCAAATCTGTCCACCACGTTTAATATGCCTGGTCATGGCGATACGGGCGGCTTCGATCTGGTTATTAGTCATCCAGCAGCTTTCCACTGCCTGCAATGCATAATCGCCAAACGCGATGTAGTTACCGGAGGTCGCTCGTCCCCTTCGGTGACCGCGATGTACTTTTCGGTGTTTGACCCTTTTAGGCATCAACATTGCCAGTACGCCTCCTTCCAGTATTCTGATCGCCTCTGCGAGCACCACCTGCGCCACCAGCTCCACCACCACGGTTTCCGCTGTTGTTGTTGCGCGGGCGGCGATCACCACGACGTTCACGTCGGTCGCCATCTCTGCCTTTTTCGCTGGCAGGAGTTCCCACCATCTTCACACGCTCGCCGGGCATTACATCACCGCGGTAAACCCATACCTTAACGCCAATGTGGCCGTATGTGGTGGGGGCTTCACTCAGTGCGTAATCCACGTCTGCACGTATTGTCTGCAGTGGAATCTTGCCGTCTTTCATCACTTCGGTGCGGGCCATTTCACTGCCGCCCAATCGGCCAGCGCAGCGAATCTTCACGCCCTGAACACCAGCGCGGTTACACCGCATGATGCCCTGGCGCATAGCTCGCTTGAAGCTGACACGGCGGGTGATCTGCTGAGCCACGTTGTCCGCAACCAGTTGAGCGTATCGATCGGGGTTACCGATCTCTTCAACATGAACGCGCACATCGGTGAGCGGCCGGACATCCTTAGCATGAGATGCACGATGCGGGAATGCAGGGTCAAGCAGCAGAGTGAGAGCTCTGCGCAGGTCTTCAATTCCCTTGCTCTGGCGGCCAATGACCATACCGGGCTTCGCGGAGAAGATCGTCACGTCCACGCGGTTAGGCATGGGGCGGCTGATCTCCACACAGGCGATTCCGGCGTTGGCCAGCTCCGCTCGCTTCTTAGGCAGCGTCTTTAGGATGAACTTGCGGATACTATGATCCTCTTTCACCCACTGAGCGTAGCCCTTTGCGGAAAACCAGTGGCTTGTGTAGTCACGAATAACACCTACACGAAAGCCGATCGGATTGATTTTCTGTCCCAAACTGAACCTCCCTCAGGCCGCTCTACTCTTTAGTTTCGACGGGCTGAGCCGCTTGTGCGGTGCGTGTTTTACGATTGACCCTCTTAGCGCGGGGAACCTCGCTCACCTCGACCGTGATATGCACCATCGGCTTGATAATCGGATAAGCGCGCCCCATGCTGCGTGGGTGAATCCGCTTCAGGCGGGGACCTTCATCCACGGTGCACTTGGTTATCATCAGCGCGCTTTCATCTATTGCTTCACCTTTGGTTGTAGCCTGATCCATGGTGTTCGCAGCGGCGCTGTGAACAACCTTGTAGATCACGGCAGCAGAACGCTGCGGGCTAAACTTCAGGAATTGAAGAGCTTCTTCTACGTACTTACCCCGTACCGCATCAATTACTAGACGCGATTTCTTAGGGGACAGTCGTATAAACTTTGCGATTGCTTGAGCCATTTGCGTCCTCCCCTATTTCTTGCGCGTCGTACGGTCGTTTTGACCGGCGTGACCCCTGAACATGCGCGTTGGCGCAAATTCACCGAGTTTATGACCGACCATGTTTTCCGTGACGAACACAGGTATATGCTTGCGCCCATCATGCACAGCCAGGGTATGCCCCAGCATTAACGGCAGGATGGTGCTCCGGCGAGACCAGGTCTTTATGATCTTCTTCTCGCCAGCGCTGTTCATCGCTTCTATCTTGGTGACAAGTGTGGCCTCTGCATATGGGCCTTTCTTGATCGAACGTGCCATGAGTGTTACTCCTATAGGATACTAACCCAGCTCTGGGGGCGAGTAAACTCGCCCCACACTCCATTTCGGAGTCTGGCCTACTTCTTGTTTCGTCCTCGGACGATATACTTGTCGGTAGACTTATTGTTACGGGTCTTTTTGCCCAAAGCCGGTTTACCCCAAGGAGTGACAGGGCCACCCTTGCGACCTACCGGTGCCTTACCCTCACCACCACCATGTGGGTGGTCACAGGGGTTCATAGCCGAACCACGTACATGCGGTCGGCGTCCCAGGTAGCGGGTCTTACCCGCTTTACCAAGTGATTCGTTCTCGTGCTCGATATGGCCAACCTGGCCAATGGAAGCACGACAGTTGATGTGAACCATGCGCACTTCACCAGATGGCAGGCGAATTTGGCTATAGGAGCCCTCTTTCGCTACCAACTGGGCAGACACGCCTGCACCACGCACGAGCTGAGCGCCACGGTTGGGTTGAAGCTCTATACAGTGAATGACTGTACCCACAGGAATGAACTTGATGGGTAAGCTGTTGCCAGGGCGGATATCCGCCTCATCACTATTATAAACCTGATCGCCAACTTTTAGGCCAAGCGGGCTGATGATGTATCTCTTCTCGCCGTCTTCGAATTGAAGAAGAGCGATACGAGCACTTCGGTTTGGATCGTACTCTACCGATAATACGGTCGCGGCCATATCTAATTTATTCCGCATGAAGTCAATGATTCGGTACCGTCGTTTGGTGCCGCCGCCGCGGTGGCGGCAGGTGATCTTACCCTGGTTGTTACGTCCACCAGTTCGCTTCACTGTACCAAGCAACGACTTCTCGGGCTTAGATGTGGTGATTTCCACGAAATCGGCCACAGCCATATGACGTAATGATGGCGTCGTCGGCTTATACTGTTTGATAGGCATAAGTAGCCTCCTGTTTGTCCAGCTACACCTGAAGACCTGTCAGCTTACGATATCTCGAAGATATCGATCTGCTGTCCAGCCTTCACGCGTATGATGGCCTTTTTGAATTTCGGGGTCATCCCCAGCGGACCTCGGCCTGTCCGTTTAGCTCGTCCGTGGTCGACAAGTGTGTTTACACTCACTACGTCTACCTTGTAAAGAGCCTTAATTGCTTGGGCGATCTCTATTTTATTGGCACTGAGTGACACCACGAAGGTGTAACTGTTGCAGCTCTGGATCAGGTCTGTCGACTGTTCCGTAACTACAGGTGCCAGAATGATTTCGTGTGGGCTTTTCATTACTTAGCACAAACCCCCTGCATTGTTTCCAACGCACTTACGGTTGCCACGATGGTTCCGGCCAGCACGATATCTCGCACCGACACGTTTGGAGCGTGGCGAACCTGCACACCAGGAATATTGCGGAATGACTTGTAAGCCACTACATCATATTCCGGCAGCAATATAAGAACGCGCTTGGTGGTTGCGCCAAGAGCATTAAGCATCTGGATGGCATCCTTCGTCTTGGGGGCATCAAACTTAATCTGATCCACTGCTACGAAAGAACCGGACTCCAGCTTGGCACTCAGCACGGATCGAAGCGCAGCATGCCGCATCTTGCGGGGCATATCCTTGCTGTAATCCCTGTTGTGAGGGCCAAACGTCACGCCACCATGATACCAGTGCGGTGCACGAGTAGAACCCTGACGAGCCCTACCGGTACCCTTCTGACGCCATGGCTTTTTACCGCCACCACGTACTTCGCCGCGTGTCTTGGTTTCGTGCGTACCCTGCCGTCTATTGGCTTCTTCCACCACCACGGCCATATGTGCCAGGTCGGGGCGAGCCGGTACGGAGTAAACCGCATCGTTCAGCTCGGCATCGGTGTTAACCGGCTGCCCAGCCATGTTCATTACTTTGATAGTTGCCATCGCGCCCTAACCTCTCTTCTCCAAAGCGATCACGATAAGACCGCCGTTTGCGCCGGGAACACCGCCCCGTACCAGGATGAGGTTGCGCTCTGCATCCACACGTTCAACGGTCATGCCGCTCTGGGTCACGGTGTCGTTACCCATTCGGCCTGGTTTACGGGTGCCCTTGAAGGTGCGTGCGGCATCAGTAGCACCGCTGGATTGCGGCTTGCGCTCTGCGTTGCCACCGTGAGTTTTATCGCCACCACGGAAGTGGTAGCGCTTGACTACACCAGCGTAACCGCGGCCTTTGCTGGTTCCGGTAACCTTAACTTGGTCGCCTGCCTGGAAAACATCCATCACGCCAATCTGCAAACCGCAGCTTAGCCCTTCGATAGAGTCTACAGCGAGCTCACGCAACACGCGTTGTGCGGCCACTCCAGCCTTACCGAAATGCCCTTTCATGGGCTTGGTTGCCTTCCGAGCGGGTATCTCTTCGTATCCGAGTTGGACGGCTGTATAGCCATCTTTATCGTCGGTCTTAATCTGCGTAATAACGCAGGGTCCCGCCTCTATGACGGAGACCGGAACGGCCCGACCCTTATCGTCGAAGATTTGGGTCATGCCGACCTTTCTTCCCATAATCGCCTGCACTGCCATTGCCGTACTCCCTACTTGATCTCGATGTATACGCCGCTGGGCAGATCAAGGCGCATCAGCGCGTCAATCGTCTTAGTACCGGCCTCATAGAGGTCGATCAACCGTTTGTGCGTGAGCAGCTCGAAATGCTCCATGGAGGTCTTGTCAATATGTGGACCGCGGATGACGCAGAAGCGATTTCGCTCCGTGGGCAGCAGCACTGGTCCGGAAATCCGGGCACCGGTATCCCGAACAGTCTTCACGATCTTCAGTACCGACTGATCCAGAATACGATGATCATACGCTCGAAGCCGGATACGAACCCGGTTTTGAGCTGTATTTCGTCGTGCCATAATAGCTAGCCTCCTCGATGTTAAGCGATAACCTTGGTAACTACGCCAGCACCCACAGTGTGTCCACCTTCGCGCACTGCGAAGCGGAGACCCTCTTCCATAGCGATGGGCTGGATGAGGTCTGCAGTGATCGTCACGCGATCACCAGGCATAATCATCTCAACACCTTCTGGAAGCTTCATGTTGCCAGTTACGTCCGTGGTGCGGAAATAGAACTGCGGGCGATACCCGTCAAAGAACGGAGTATGGCGGCCGCCTTCCTCTTTTGTAAGCACGTAGATTTCACCCTGGAACTGGGTGTGCGGCTTAATGGAACCGGGCTTGGCGCAAACCATGCCGCGCTCCACTGCCTCGCGGCCGATGCCGCGCAGCAGGATACCGGCGTTGTCGCCGCTCTCTACTCGCTCAAGAATCTTGCGGAACATCTCGAGGCTGGTGGCAACAGTAGTGATGCTCTTCTCTTTGATACCAACGATCTCGATTTGCTCGCCAGCCTTCAGCACACCGCGCTCCACACGACCGGTCACGACGGTGCCGCGGCCAGTAATGGTGAAGACGTCTTCGATGGGCATCAGGAACGGCTTGTCCGTGTCGCGCTCAGGCGTCGGGATGTAAGTGTCAATTGCATCAAGCAACTTCCAAATCTTGTCAGCCCATGGGTCGCCCTGCTCGCCGCTTCCTTCAAGTACCTTCACGGCAGATCCCACAATTACGGGGATGTCGTCGCCGGGGAAGTCATACTTGGAAAGAAGTTCGCGAACTTCCATCTCAACCAGCTCGGTCAGCTCGGGGTCGTCCACCAGGTCTTCTTTGTTCAGGAAGACCACGACGTAAGGCACACCAACCTGACGGGCGAGCAGGATGTGCTCACGAGTCTGGGGCATAGGGCCGTCAGCGGCGGACACAACCAACACGGCTCCGTCCATCTGGGCGGCACCGGTGATCATGTTCTTAATATAGTCCGCGTGTCCCGGGCAGTCTACGTGTGCGTAGTGCCGGGTATCGGTCTCGTATTCCGCATGATAGATATTGATCGTTACACCGCGCTCTCGCTCTTCCGGGGCGCAGTCGATGGCGTCGTAGGCCTGGTATTTTGCAAAGCCCTTCGTGGCCAGGCACTTGGTGATGGCCGCGGTAAGGCTGGTTTTGCCATGATCCACGTGACCGATGGTGCCGATATTCATGTGCGGCTTATTGCGCTCGAATTTCTGCTTAGCCATGATTTCAATCCTCTCTTGAGAGTATTGGGTGGCGGATTATTCCGCCTACCCGTTCGCCTTCGATGTCAGCTCGGAGAGCATGAAGGAAGGAACTTCCTCGTAATGCGAAGGCTCCATGCTGTATGACGCTCGGCCCTGTGAAAGCGACCTTACTGTCGTAGCGTATCCAAACATTTCGCCGAGCGGTACATGGGCTTTGATGGATTGGGTACCACCTGGTCCAGGCTCGAGGCCTTCTATCCGTCCACGTCGGCTGTTCAAGTCACCAATCACTTCACCCATGAATTCCTCAGGGGTAACGACTTCCACTTTCATGATTGGTTCCATCACTGTGGGGCTTGCCTTCGCCATGGCACTTCGCATGGACATAGACCCGGCAATTTTGAATGCCATTTCATTGGAGTCAACATCGTGGTAGCTACCATGAACCAGTCGGACTCTGACGTCCACTACCGGATAGCCACCCAACACGCCAGATTGCAGCGCTTCTTTGACACCCTGTTCGATAGGCCCAATGTATTCACGAGGAATAACACCACCCACGATTGCATTTACAAACTCGAAACCGCCGCCAGCATCCATCGGTTCGATTTCCAATACGGCATGACCGTACTGGCCTCGTCCACCAGTCTGTTTGGCATACTTGACATCGCCGCGCGCAGGTTTGCGTATGGCTTCACGGTAAGCAACCTGAGGTCGTCCACTGTTAGCTTCCACACGGAACTCGCGAAGGAGGCGATCTACGATGATTTCGAGGTGAAGTTCACCCATACCCCTAATAATGGTTTGACCGGTCTCGGGATCGGTGTTCACCTTAAAGGTGGGGTCTTCTTGTGCCAGACGTGCCAGTGCCACGCCAAGCTTGTCTTGGTCAGCCTTGGTTTTCGGCTCAATTGCCACCGAAATAACAGGCTCAGGGAAGGTGATATTTTCCAGGCATAACGGAGATTTCTCCGCAGTAAGGGTATCACCCGTTACAGTGTCTTGCAGACCTACGGCCGCTGCGATTTCGCCAGCGTATACTACGTCTACATCTTCTCTGTGGTTAGCATGCATTCGCAGAATGCGTCCCACACGCTCTTTTTTGCCACGGGTGGCGTTAAGAACATATGAGCCTTTATTCATTGAACCGCTGTAGACCCGGAAGAATGTCAGGCGTCCCACGAATGGGTCAGACATAATCTTGAAGGCCAATGCGGTAAATGGCTCCTCATCGCTAGGCTGACGGACTTCTTCCTCATCGGTTTTAGGGTTCACGCCAGTGACGCTGCCTTTTTCGATGGGGCTGGGAAGATAGTCAACAATAGCGTCAAGAAGCGGCTGCACACCCTTGTTTTTAAATGATGATCCGCACGTGACGGGTACGATCTTGTTAGCGATCGTGCCTACTCGCAGAGCGTGACGAATTTCTGCTTCGGTGATTGTCTCACCTTCCAGATACTTCATCATTAACTCGTCGTCGCATTCCACTGCAGATTCCACGAGTGCTTCACGCCATTTCGCCACATCTTCGGCGATATCAGCAGGAACGTCCGTGACGTCAAAGTCCTGACCGAGGTCGTCGTGGTAGATGCTGGCTTTCAGTGTAATAAGGTCTACCAGGCCGTGGAACTCCCCTTCAGCACCGATGGGGTACTGAACAGGCACTGCGTTGGAGCCTAACCGCTCACGGATGCGCTTGACGACTTCAAAGAAGTCAGCGCCGAGGCGGTCCATCTTATTGACATACACGATGCGTGGAACATTATATTTAGTAGCTTGTCGCCAAACTGTTTCTGACTGAGGTTGCACACCACCGACTGCACAGAAGGTGGCAACGACCCCGTCAAGAACGCGCATACTGCGCTCCACTTCAACGGTGAAATCCACGTGTCCGGGCGTATCGATAATGTTAATTCGGCACCCACCCCAGAAGCATGTGGTGGCAGCGGAGGTAATGGTAATACCGCGCTCCTGCTCCTGCTCCATCCAGTCCATCGTTGCTGCACCTTCGTGCACTTCGCCGATGCGATGTATACGACCAGTATAAAAGAGCATACGCTCTGTAGTGGTCGTCTTACCTGCATCGATATGGGCTGCGATGCCGATATTTCTAGTATTTTCGAGGGAATACTCCCGTGCCATGAACTGCTGATATCCTCCTGCAACCCGCGGTATATTCTACCGACAGGCCGCCATGTTACTTTTCTATACTTTGTAGTGGGCGAAGGCTTTGTTAGCCTCGGCCATGCGGTGAGTGTCCTCACGCCTTTTCACTGCGGCACCGGCACTATTTGCTGCATCCACTATTTCGGCTGCAAGTTTTTCGGCCATGGTGCGTCCACCGCGTTTGCGGGCGGCGGAGATCATCCAGCGGATACCCAGAGCGGTTTTTCGCTCAGGACGGACTTCCACTGGAACCTGGTAGGTGGCACCGCCCACTCGTCGAGGTTTTACCTCAAGCAGCGGCATCACATTCTTGAGAGCGGACTGGAACATGTCCAATGCGGCTCTTTCGCTCTTCGCTTCCACTACAGACATGGCATTGTAGAATATCTTTTCGGCCACCGCTTTTTTACCACCCAGCATTAGCCGGTTAATAAATCGCTGTACCAATATGTCATTGTAAATAGGGTCGGGAAGAATCTGTCGGCGCTCGGCCGGACCTTTTCTAGGCATTGTGGTTCAAATCCTCCAGCTTATTTCGGGCGCTTAGTGCCGTATTTACTGCGGCTCTGTTTGCGGTTGTTGGTGCCGCCGGTATCCAGCGTGCCACGCACGATGTGATAGCGGACACCAGGCAGGTCCTTCACGCGTCCACCGCGCACAAGAACCACAGAGTGTTCCTGAAGGTTGTGTCCGACACCAGGGATGTAAGCCGTAACCTCCACACCGTTTGTGAGGCGAACACGAGCCACTTTTCGAAGAGCCGAGTTCGGCTTCTTCGGGGTTACCGTACGCACTACCAGGCACACGCCGCGTTTCTGCGGGCAGGACCTTAGTGCAGGGCTTTTGCTCTTCTTATGAATAGCTACGCGGCCCTTTCGGACTAACTGGTTGACTGTCGGCATACTCTGATACTCCTTAGTAAAAAACCAAAACCCCCTTGCCGAAAGGCACGGGGGCACAGTGATCGTGAGTCTCCATCCGCAGTTTTAGACCGCATATGATTGACACAATTGATCATTCGAGATACATCCGCCAAGGCGGGTTTGTATCCCGGATGTGCCCTCTTGCCGTGAGGCTCACCGGAGTGAGCCGAGGGAGAGTGAACTTCTCTCCCGGGATACACCAAATTGGTGTCATCCCCTGGCAGCGGAGGAGCTACCGATCGGCTTTTGCTTTGCCCGATTGGGGCGACTGCGCGGATACGCACAGAGACGCCAAGGAGTAGTATACACCAATAATCTGCCAGTGTGCCAGTTTTGGTTGTGAATTGCCGAAATTGGCCAATTGGGCACCCTGATGTGTTGTTAATGCGGCCCGTAACCGGTTGGTGAGTATACCTATTATATATGTTGTCAGTTGAGGTGATAGCGGGCCGCATAGTTCCATGTGGCGTAATCCGTGCTCGGAGGCCGATGTTCCGCGACATAAATGAGCCAATTGCAAAACTCCAATTCCAATGCAATTTGCATACTACAACCGTTTTACAATAAAAGGAATTTGGGCATGTGACGTCGAACCTAAGTTTGGCAAGAAAGGAGACGCCAATGCCCACAGTTTATGTATCATCGATATTCAGATATCTCAATCCATGTCTACCATTGTTCCTTGAGGCACAACTACCAAATATGAGCTCACAGCATGAAAAACTACTCGCGACTCTCGAATTTTTAGAGCTTGATAAACACATACAGGAAAGAGTCCCCGCACTCGTAGGGAGACCACCTCATATGATAATCCCTGTAGTTAGGGCGTTCATTGCCAAGTCTATATTGAACATCGAGATGACCAACCACCTATTATCTGTATTAAGAACGGATGATAATATGAGGCAGATATGTGGCTGGGATCGACCATCCGATGTACCAAGTGAATCAACGTTTAGCCGCATATTTACCTGGTTATCCTCAACACAAGAACTCGATGCTCTGCACGATGCGCTTACAAGCAGACAATACCAGGACACAGTGGCCTGTCATACGGCGATCGATTCAACTGACATCAAAGCTCGTGAAAAACCTGCACCGAAAGAGAAGCCAGTAGAAAAACCAAAAAGCAAAAGACGTGGCAGACGTCGAAAAGATGAGCAAGCAGCTCCTGAACAAGCATCCACTCGTATACAGCGGCAAGTGACAATGGATTGGGAAGAGGCAGTAGCTGAACTCCCAACATATTGCTCCAGGGGTGTAAAAAGGAATTCTAATGGCTACATAACGTGCTGGAATGGATACAAGCTTCATGTTGCGGTCAGCGATGAAGGCATACCCCTTGGTTCGTTCACTACATCAGCTCATGTACATGACTCTCAGGTCGCCATACCCCTAATGAAAAAGGTGTCTGAGCAGGTGACCAGCTTTTATGATTTGGCAGATGCGGCGTATGACTCCAAGGATATCAAAGAAGTGAGCATCCAACTGGGGCATGTGCCCATCATCGATAACATCACCAGACGTGGAAGAAGCCCTGAAGTGGAGCCTGATCGCGCTCGTCGATATCGAGCCAGAACTGTAGTGGAGAGGTTCTTTTCACAGCTCAAAGACAACTATGGTGGCAGGAATATTCGAGTGAGGGGTCCTATGAAGATACACACGCACCTTATGTTTGGTGTGTTGAGTATCTTTGCTCACGCCGCACTTCATATTCCAGACTAACTGCGTCCTCAAAAACTTCATTTTTCGGGGCGTAGGGCTTCCGTGCGCGTCTACTACCCCCGTTTTTACGCAATCACCGAGATTTCGACACATTAGTGCCATCAGAAGGCCCATACAGAGCCGTTCATTGACTAAAACACCAAATCTGCTGCATTAAACTTGGCTCATGAATGCCATTTTGCAATTGGCTCAAATGTCTCGGCTCTTGAACAACAAGCCTGCTGAAGCAGTCTGCCATTTCATTATTAACTTCGGCACGAAATGCCGCAGTCCGTTTCAACGGACTTGATGATCAATAGCCGAGACATTTATGTCGCGGAATCGGGACGGTGGAATGTTGGATACTCGACCGAACCACCCATTCTATATGCGTCTATTGTGTTTATCTCCCGCGCACTGCATAATAGGGCTATGGCGAGCCAATATCGCCACCAACACCCTGATCAGTATGTATCACACGATATGCACCTGAAAGGAGACTACTTCTAGCATGTGGAGGACAGCAATCATGTTTACCGTGCTTCTTTCGGCAACCACCGCTTCGGCAACTGCGGGCATCGAGCTTGTCAACAGCAGGAAGAGCAGCTACCAGATAGTGATCTCCTCATCCGCCAGTAAGGTGGAGGAACACGCCGCGACAGAGTTCCAATCGCTGCTAAAGCAGATGACCGGCGTGAAACTACCCATCGTGCAGGACATCATGGCCGGAAACAGCCCGGCCATTTACATCGGAACCAGTCGAAAGGTGCGCAGCTTGAAGCTTCATCAGCAGGCGGCGAAGCTGGGTGCTGATGGTGTGCTCATCAAAACGGTCGGCTCTGACCTGGTGCTGCTGGGCCAAAACGGCAGAGGGCAGCTCTATGCGGTCTACGAGCTGTTCGAGCGGTATCTGGGTGTCGAGTTCCTGGCCTGGGACTGCACCATAGTACCCAAGAAGAACTCCGTATCACTTCCGAGTATTGACTTCAGTTACGCTCCTCCGTTTGAATACCGGCACATCTGGACTTACGACTACATGAACTCCAGCGATAAGGGTGTGACGGCCCCGCCCATAGCTCAAAGGATGCGGCTGGGCGGCACGCTGCAGATGGCCGACGAGGCCTCAGGCGGCAATATCTGGACCAAACCCTTCTCGCATTCCTTCCATGAGATGATGCCGGCCTCGAAATACTACGCAGAACACCCCGAATACTACGCGCTGGTCAACGGCAAGCGGGTGCAGGGTATGGTCGACGCGCAGTTCTGCCTCAGCAACCCAGAGGTGCTACGAATCTGCACCGAAAAGGTGCTGGAGTGGTGCAAGGAGTATCCGGGGCCAGATGTCATCATCAGCGTCTGCCCTAACGATGGCGCCGGCTGGTGCGAATGCCCACAGTGCGCCGCAGTACTTGCTGAAGAGGGCTCGCAGATGGGCTCGGTGCTGCGCTTCGCCAACGCCATGGCTGAAACGGCGGAACGCCGGTACCCGGGCAAGAGGCTCACCGTTTTCCCATATGCCGGCGCAAGGATCGCACCGGCTGTGACCAAACCACGCGAGAACGTGCTGGCCTACTTCTGCCATGAAGGATGTTACTTCCATGGGTTCGAGCAGTGTGACCTCAACTCGCAGTCGGTTAACCGCATGGAGCGGTGGCGTGAGCTCTCCGATGGTCGGCTTTACTACCATCAGTACATGACCAACTTCCTGCACTACCTGGCCCCCAACCAGAACCTGCTGGGTTTGGTCAAGGACATTCGGTTCATCGCGGCTCACGGTGTGAAGGGCGTGTCCGTGAAGGGGCAGTGGAACAGCCCTGGCGGTGAGCTCGTGGAGCTACGCACCTTCCTCATGGCGAAGCTGCTGTGGGACCCCACCCTCGACGACATCACACTCAGGAGGGAGTTCTGCAAGGGATACTACGGCAAATCAAGTGAGGACATCTTGGACTACCTCGATCTGCTTGATAAGGCCGCAGAGGACACCATCCTCCACGGATATGGGGCCTGGGACGCTGCGCGCACCGTATCACCCGAGTTCGTGGCCGATGGGTTGAAGGATCTCAAGTCCGCACGAGCACATGCCAATGACGAGGACGTGCGCAAGCGAGTAGAGAAGCTGCAGCTTTCCTTATGGTACATGCAGCTCCAGTGGCCGGAACGGTATGCTCTGGTTGTGGCTGACGCACCGAAGATCATCGCTGAGTTCCGGCGCATCGCCGCCGAGAACGACATCACGCATATCCATGAGGCCATCGACTACACGTTCCACGACCTACGCCCGTCCCCGAACCTGGTCCCTTGGCTTGATCAGTTGAGCGTGAAGTACCCCGAGTCGCAGTAGGGGCGATCGGCGATCGCCCTTTGGGTAATGGGCAACCACAGGGGGTTGCCCCTACCGAACTGTATCGTATATGCGGACGCGTGTAGGGGCAAGCCCCCGTGCTTGCCCTGGGCGTCCGCCGGACGCCCCTACCTTACCCATCTTTTGCGTCCTTGCATCCGTGCGCCATTGAGTTGAATATCCCCAGAACCCCCTCACTGACGAAACCACGCCTTTCTGGCTATAATACCCATGACGTACAGAATTCGGTGCCTCGGTGTTGCGGGACTTGACGCGCGTGAAACGCGCATTCTGTGTGCCGGTAAACAATACTTGAGAGCAGAGGTCTGCTTGCTTTTATGGAATCCATCCACCGTTCCGATTCATTGGTGATAGGTAGCGGCATGGCGGGGCTGTCATTCGCCCTGCGTATGTCCGACTTTGGTTCCGTCACGGTGATCACAAAGAAGGATCGCAAAGAGTCCAACACGAACTACGCTCAGGGCGGGATCGCAGCCGTCATGGGCCCAGAGGACGACGTCGAGCTGCACTACCAGGACACCCTCGTCGCGGGTGCAGGGCTGTGCCACCACGACGCTGTCAAGCTGCTGGTTCAGGAGGGTCCGAAACAGATTCGCCGTCTGGAATCTATCGGTGCCCGATTTGATGCTGATGCCAAAGGCCAACTGAGGCTCGGACGCGAAGGCGGCCACCACCTCAACCGCATTGTCCACTACGCCGACCGCACCGGCTGGGAAGCAGAACGCGCTCTGCTGGAAGCCGTCAAGGGCAAGCCCAATATCACCGTGTATGAGCACTACTTCGCACTGGACCTAATCACTGACGACAAAGGCGAATGTATTGGTGTGATGGCGCTCAACCGCCTGACCGATGAGGTGGAGCACTTCTGCGCCCCGACCACTCTCCTGGCCACCGGTGGTGCCGGCATGATCTACCCGCACACCACCAACCCGGGCATCGCCACCGGCGACGGCGTCGCACTGGCCTGGCGAGCCGGCGCGCAAGTTGCCAATCTGGAGTTCATGCAGTTCCACCCCACCACGCTCTACCACCCAGAGGCTCGCGCTTTCCTCATCTCCGAAGCGGTGCGCGGCGATGGAGCGATCCTGCGTCTGCCCGACGGCACACCTTTCATGGAAAACTACCATGAAATGAAAGACCTCGCCCCACGGGATGTAGTCGCGAGGGCCATCGATGCAGAGACGAAGAAGCTTGGTATCCCCTGCGTCTTCCTTGATATCACCCACCGCGACGCAGACTATCTGCACACACGCTTCCCTGGCATCACCGAAAAGCTGGCCCCGCTTGGGTTGGACCTGGCCCGCGACCTAATCCCAGTGCTGCCCGCAGCGCATTATATGTGCGGAGGGGTGGTAACGGACCTGGATGGCCGGACAAGTGTGCCTAGATTGCTGGCCGCCGGCGAGGTCACCTGCACAGGAGTGCATGGAGCCAACCGCCTCGCCAGCAACAGTCTGCTGGAAGCGCTGGTTTACGGCTTCCGCGCAGCCGAATATGCCTCCACCGCTCAGACCTCACCGTGCCATATGACCGAAGCGCCGACCCATCCGCCGGTTAACACCGGCGCGGATCGCGGCGACATCCGTGAGCGGATGCACACGATCATGCGCAAGCATGTAGGTATCGTGCGAAACCTCAAGTCACTGCAACTGGCCGATGCCGGCCTCCGCGAGCTCCTCGCCCAGTCACAGCAGATGACCAGCGGAACCATCCGCGCAGGACTTTGGGAGGATGCCAATCTGGTGCTGGTCGCTTCACTCATGGTGCGATGCGCGCTAGCGCGGCACGAAAGCCGAGGTCTTCACCAGTTGGAGGAGTTCCCACTGACCGATGATGTCAACTTCGGCCAAGACACGCTGCTCATCCCAGAGGCGCGTTCATGAGCCCACAGCCTTGGAAGTGCAGCCTTCACGGCGGGCACAGTAAAGACTACTGCGAGCACGCCTACTCCACGCTGCGCGAGATCATAGAGGCGGCTATCGCGGCTGGCTACGACACCTTCGGCATCACCGAGCATTGCGCACGCACAGAAGACAAGTATGTGTTTGTGGGCGAACAGCGCAAAGGGATCACCGTGCAGCAGCTTGTGGACGCCTTTGACGCTTACGCGGCTGACAGCCTGGAGATTGTGCAGGAATACAGCGACCGCATCCATCTGCTGCGAGGCTTCGAAATAGAGATCATGCCGCCCGACCGTTACCCCGAGATGACAGCGCATTGGCGACAGCAGCATGGATTCGACTACGTGGTGGGTAGCGTCCACTGGGTGTATGAGCAGTGCGTGGATGAAGACGAAGTTTATTTCAAGCTGATGATCGACCAGGCGGGAAGCCTGGAAGAACTCTGCTGTGAATATTACCGCCTACTGGCCGATATGGTAAAGAGAGTGCAGCCGGAGGTGGTCGGCCACTTCGATTTGGTACGGCTGTTTGGGCAGAAATTCGGCAATGTCGACACCCCGCAGGTGATTCGCTATGCAGAACAGGCGATGCAGACCGTCGCGGAGGCGGGTTCTATCCTGGACCTGAACACCGCGGGTATCCGTAAAGGCGTCGGTCACCCATACCCCGCGCCGCTCTACATCAAGATGGCAAAGCAGATGGGAATCCCCTTCTGCTTTGGTGATGACAGCCACAGTGTGGAGCAGGTCGGGTTTGGACTTGTTGAGGGGCGCGAGTACCTTCTGAAACACGGCATCACCAGCATCACCACTCTGGCGAAACACAGTGATGAGCTGGTAAAGGAAGTCCGGCCGCTGTAATGTCACTCTTAGAACGCAGTTCGTTTAGATAGCCTCTCAGTGACCGACCACCGCGGTGTATTGAGTCCGCAATCTGCAACACAAGGGGATTATTATGCTTCCTAAATACCTTATTTGTGCTGTGACCATGATGGCTGCATCACTCTGTTCGTACGCCCAAAGTAACGCCCAAAGTAACATCATCATGTATAATGGCCGGCCTGGTGCTCGTTTTGTGCTTCACCTATACCCAGGATCGCAAGGCTTCATCAGAACCAGCAGCCTCGGCCAGCCACACCCAGGTGCCGTGGGCAAGCGGCAGATGATCGTACTCAACCAGCCAGAAGGCGGCAAACCAAGCAGGCTGCCGCTCTGCACTGATGCCCGCGTGCCCGCTGCTGCGATCACTCAACAATGGGGATTGCAGCAGAACAGCATAGAGGACGCTAACGGGTTAAGCCTTACAGTGATATCCCCCTACCAGCGTGAAAGCAAGTTTAGCGACAGTTTCCCTGTGCAGGCATCAACGGCTCCCCTCTTCCTTCTGCGGGTTCAGTTGCGCAACAGTACAGACAAGCCGCTCAAAGGTCGGCTACTACTGGGAATGGATCGTGCGCATGGTATCACCACCCAGGCCGGTATGACGGGCGTGTTATTTGACGACCTGCGAGATGACACTCGACCTGCTGGCGGAGAGCTCTGCCTCGCCACCAACTCAGACAAAAGCGTCGCCACCACGCAGTCACCGGATATGGTGGCGGAATCGCTGGGGCTTCCCTACAAGTCCGACGTGCAGCAGCAGGCCGGCATCGTATGGAACTACGTGGCCAATCCAAAATCTACTGTCAGTCGGTATTATGTGCTCAGTGCCTACAACGGCAACCCGATATTTAAAGACCCTGTAAATGACAGCGATTATAAACTGCAATACACACAATGGTGGAGCAGTGCCGCAGAGGTCGCCCACTGGGGTGTGAGGAACTTGAAAAAGATCCAAGCACTCACCGACCGCACCGAACTCACCAGCGGCATCGCAAGACAGAGTTTGGATGCCCGTATGGTCATTTCACAAGGTGTCGCCGAGTTTTTGGCCACCTCACATCTGGTGACGAACGGCCAGATTAGGCTCTGGATGAACTCCGAAGCTGGCTTCAGCGCAGGGTATCTCAGCACAGTAGACCTCATCCCAGATACCTTCCTGTTCCATCAGCAGTATCTGCCCTGGACGCTGCCTCTGCTGGTTGAACTGCACTCTAGGTATCTTTATGAGGACGCGTTAGGTGCCTACATCACACATGATGTGGGTGGCAGCAATTTGGAGATTCGCGGTAACTACGGCGAATCCGGTGCTGGTCACCGTATGCCCGTAGAAGAAAACTGCAACTACATCCATCTGCTTTGGATGGCCTATAAGAACTGTGGTGATGTCGCCATACTCAGGGCGCACACCCGTGAGATGGTGCTGTTATTAGACAGTTTCGCCGCGCGAGACGCTAACGGCGACGGTATTCCTGACACCAGTGCGAATCCGACGGAAAGCAATACCTACGACAACGGTGGTCTCATCGGAAAAACAAACAACAGCAGCTACCTGGGTATAAAGACAGCAGTGAGCTGCTACCTGCTGGCAAAGATGCTCTCGGGAGTGGACCGCGCAGGAGCGGCCGCACGCGCTATGCAAATGGCACTCACCGCGCAGGACACTCTTGTGCAGCATCAAAAGCAATACGGCTATTTTCATACAGTCATGGATGCCAGCATACCCAACCACCAGGCACCAAGCATCTGGACTCCTAAGGGGCTGTTTACCCTTCTGATCAGCGAAACCAATACCTCACCCCTGACGCCGCTGGTGCAAGCCAGCGGACAGCATGTGATGAACACCTACGAGAAGCTGCAAGCCAAATGTGGATATTGGTTTGATACCGTGCCCACATATCGCGGCACCTGGCAGAGTCAAAACATCATGATGGACATACTGTCCAGACAGATGTTGGGCGAAAAACAACTTGGTGTTGCCACTATGATGGCCAACAGTATGCGGATAGACGGTGTATTGAACGAGTTCGTTGGCAGCGAATCGGGCTTGGCCTCCGATACCGAATGGCCTGCGGAACAACTCTATAGCCGTATGCCTGCCTCTATCGGCTGGCTGCCCGGCGTGGTGCCAAACCCTGTCACTCGGCCAGCGGTCAAGATAACACTAAACAACATCGCGAAAGATGATCTCAACCGATGGCGCAGTCAGGTGCTGCCGGCCGGACGGTATTATGTGAAGCTGACGGCTCCAGAGCGGGTGATCATGGCACCATCCTTCCGGGTTCAGGTGGGAGGCAGATTTCTAGTGCCCGCCCAACCTGGAGAGGCTGATCTAAACTCAACCCAACCCGCCATGTTGGCCGGGGTGGTAGAACTACCGCGATCCGGCACCCTGGGTGTGAATGTCAAGTCTGGCACTAATGGCGTAGTTATCCAGTCATTCGAGGTCAGCGATGAACCCACCCCTAACCGCGTCGAGAGCTCACGACCCACAGCCATTAAGGCCAGCGTCTCGAAATCGCGTTTAAAGGCGGATGGACAGGACTCGGTAGAGCTCACCGCTATATTGACCGATGTTGACGGACGCATGTTGAAGCTTGATGGCGTGCCCATCACCCTGGAGTCAACCAAACCGAACTATAAGCTGACATCACCCGCGACCCAAAACAGCGTTCAAGGCAAGGTAAGTTGGCAGATCACCGCGGGCACCCAGGCATCGGACAGCCCGTTAAGACTCACATCTGGCAAGCTGCAGGCTGCGGAGCTCACGCTAACAGTCGGCGGATCGGTGAACTACCGTGTGGATACTGGACGCAGCGGTGGAGCCGGAATGGACTCTGATAACAACCTCTGGCTGGGCGATGGCCCCTACCAGCAAGCACTTGGATACGGATATATCGGAACTATTCACAACACCTCGCAACAGGTGCCGATCGCCAATACCGCCGATCCGAAGATATTCCAGACTGATATCTGGAGTGAGGGCACCCTCACCTACCGGTTTGATACCTACGAGCCAGGAGACTACACTGTAAAACTGCTGTTTGCGGAGACATTTTTTGGTACGGACCAGTACAAAGCAATTGAGCCAAAAGGTGCGCGTGTGTTCACGGTCAGCATCAACGACAAGCCCGTGATCGAGAACCTCGATGTATATACCAAAGCAGGCGGAAGTAACAGAGCTCTAGTAGAGAGCTTCACGGTTCATATCGACAGACCGGAACCCATTCTTGTGAAGCTCATTCCGGTAACAAATAACCCCAACCTGTGCGGGATAGAGCTCATCCGAGTAAAATAATCTGGCAATCACCTAAAGCATTGGCTTTCATCTGCCTGGTTACAGTCAAAAGTAGCTGGGCAGATACCCAAACACGAGGAGTCCATATGAACCCAGCACAGATGCACCTCGCCCCTCCCGTTGTCTTGACCATGCGGGATGGTTCTACCCTGACCCAGCGGCTGGTCAACGAGCACGACGCCGCGGGAATCGCAGATTTCTACGCATCCATACCCCGTGAGGACTCCCGCTTTTACATGGGGCCGACGGCTCTGAGCCAAATCCGCGCCGAAACAGATGCCATTGAAAGCACTCATCCTTTTGTGGTCACATTATCGTTGGAAGCCGCAGACGGCAAGATCGCAGGTTTTTCTTTCTTCCGATGGGATGAGGAGAACTCTCCTGTCAGCACTTTCGGCATCTGCATCCGCCGCGGATTTCAAGGCATTGGGGCTGGAGAGGCTCAGATCAACCGGATCACAGACATCGCGAAGCATGTCGGTCCTGACATCATGTCCCTCACCGTCCAAAAAGCCAACCTGCGCGCCCAGAAGCTATACCTCAAATCCGGGTTTCAGATCGTACGTGAGCAGATCATTGGTGAGCGTGATGGCTTTGCCGCAGAGCCCGAGTACTACATGGAGCGCCGCGTGCGCTAGAGACCGCTGAAGAGAGGGAAATCTCACGCGAAGACGCGAAGGCGCGAAAAGATGGTTCACCTACTCCGGGGCGGAATCCCCTCTCCGGGGCGGTTTTCTCCTAACCGCGCCGGTGTTCCCTGATCGGACCGACCCCGCATCCACCCACCACTCCTGTTGGCTTGGTTATAATGATCAGGGAACAGCTATGAAACAAAACAACAAAACCTTCGTGCGCTCAGCCATCATCATGATGGCCGCGGTATTCCTCAGCCGGATTCTGGGGCAGTTACGCGACACCCTCATCGCCTCATGGTTTGGCCAGGGCAGCACCACCGACATCTACCGAGCCGCCTTTTCAGTGCCCGATCTTCTCTACTTCCTCATCGCGGGCGGAGCCCTCTCCTCAGCATTTATTCCGGTATTCTCAAGCTACCTGGCGCGCGAAGAGCATGAAGACGCCTGGAAACTCTACTCAAACGTCGCCTCACTCATGTTCATCGTCATCTCGGCACTCATCATCCTATGTGAAATATTCACACCGCAACTGGTCAAACTGATCGCCCCTGGCTTCAACGCACAGCAAATCGCTGAAACCACCCGCCTGACCCGCATCATCCTTCCTGCACAACTCGCTTTCTTCCTGGGCGGATTAATGATGGGCAGCCTGCAGTCGATCGGCAACCCGTGGGGGCAAGCCATCGGTCCGATCATCTACAACCTGGGCATCATCGCTGGCGGTCTGTTCCTGCGGCACAGCATGGGCACGGAGGGCATGATCTGGGGCGCGCTGGGGGGTGCCTTTGCAGGCAACTTCCTATTCCAGCTCATACTCATGAAGCGAAGCGGTGGCAAATTCCGCTGGAGCCTCGACTTTAAACACCCGGGAGTGGTTCGTGTGGGCAGGCTGATGCTGCCCGTCATCCTCGGGCTGTCGCTGCCGCAGGTGTATGTGCTGGTCAACCGCATGTTCGCCTCGTTCCTGGAGAGCGGAATCATCTCCGCGCTGGACAACGCCAGTAAGCTGATGCAGGCGCCTCTAGGCATTTTCGCCCAGTCGATAGGCATCGCCATCCTGCCCACCCTCAGCGGACTATCTGCCACAGGAAAGATGGGCGAGTTTACGCAGACCTTCTACAAAGGGCTGCGCACCCTCTGGTTCCTGGCGTTTATCTCCACAGCGTTGATGATCGCGCTGGCACCGGATATCACGTCGTTGATCTACGGATACGGAGCTTTCGCTGATACGAAAGGCGCGGCTGAGATCACCGCCACCGCCATGATTCTCTACTGCCTTGGTCTGTTTGCCAGCAGCAGCCAGGCGGTGTTGAACCGGGCATTTTACGCCGTGCAGGACACCGTCACACCCATCGTCATTGGCACCATCACCACCATCATCTTCTTCCCGATGAATTACGCGCTAATGAAGCCGTTTGGGTACAAAGGGCTGGCGTTGTCTGGCTCATTGATCGCCATGATACACGTGGGCTGGATGTTGTTGGCCATCAAAAGCCGTCTGAAGATTGAGATCAGGCCACTGGCGATCCCATTCTTCAGGATACTGGGCACGGCGATCATCACGTGGCTGATATGTTCAGGCTTGCGACTGCTTTCTGCCGAATACCTGTATACATTCTTCCCGCACGAGAAGTTATTCAACCTGTTCAACCTGCTGGTCATCAGCCTCCTCGGCAGTATCATCTTCTTTGGCTGTTCAAAGATGCTGGGCAGCGATGAGGTTAGCCAAGTCAAACAGATGCTGAAGCGGAGTAAATAGGCAAAACAGCCAGCCTTCGGGGTGAACCACATCGCACCGACCAACGTCTGAATGGTGTGTATCTAACTTCCATGGAGGTAATTCCTTGCGAAAATATTATTCTTTACTCCTTACCGGATTGCTGGTATCCGTAGCGGCTATCTCGGTGAAGGCAGAAATCATCGGGTCGCTTGATGGCGTATTCGGTGCCCAGGTCGGTGGATGGGCCTGGGATTCGGCACGCCCTACGCAAAAGCTGACGGTAGAGATCAGTTTCGACAAAAAGCCATCGGCCAAACCCGACGTTACGGCCCTGGCCAACCAATCCAGAGCCGACCTCGACAAGCTCAAACAAGCCAAATCCATGTTCACTGCCCGCATCCCTGCCAAATACCGCGACGGCAAACAGCACGCTGTATACGCCGCGGTGAGGGATCAGAAGGGCAAGCTGGTGGTGCTGCCTGGATCGCCGAAAAAGGTGGTGATAATGAAGATGGTCAGCATCCCGGTTATGAACATTAACAAGTCCCTGCCACCCATCCCTGCCGATGCGATGATCTCCTTCGGAGGGGTCACCCCATTCGGCTCCAAATCGGGAAGGGGTCTGGCCCCTCTGGCGTTCGATTCGGACGACATGAGCTGGGTTCTGAGCCACTCACAGATCGTCCACATCCCGATCGGGCTGTTCCGCGATGCATCCATCGCCGAGTTGAAAGCTCTGCAAGCCGTCATCGCCAAGTACAAGCTGCAACTGGCCATTGAGATGGCAGGCGTCTCACAGTGGATGCACGTCCACGGTGACAAAATGGGCACCATGAGTGCCGAACAAGAAATGGACTGGATGGCGAACTACACCAAGCCCGTTTCCGAAGGGGGAGCAGGCGGCACGGTGGACATCGCCGTGTTTGACGACCCGCTATACAGGGCTGTCTACCCCAACGACCGTGATGAGAAAAAGACCATGGCCTACGCCGCGAACATGACCGCCGATGCCATGACCGCCTGGGAGGCCAAGTTCCCGAACATCAAGATCATGCTAGGCACTAACTTCCCCAACTGGGGTTGGAAAGGCACGCCTGCTTATTACAACATGCCCAGTATGAAAGGCAAATACGGCCGAGGTGACTATTACCCCGCGTTGATAGAGACCCTGGATGTGTTGAAGCAGCGCGGCAAGCGCTTGTATGGCGTGATGGTCGACAACCCGGCAGACTACGCACAGAAGTTATTCCCGAGTAATCAGCCGGAGGCCATCACCAAGACCGACTTCGTCAAACGGGCACTGGAACTGGAGAAGGTGGTCAAGCAGAACGGTCTGAAATACGCCATGTGGATCAACACCGACATACAGGACATCGAGGCCGACGGCACATTCGATGTCGCTACCCGTGACAAAATGTTCTATGACCACATGAGCCAGTATGCCCAGCTTTACCGCACACTGGGCGGCGAGCCCGACATCTGGGTGACCTTCTCGTGGATGAAATCCCCAAGCCTGATGGGGCCAGAAACCAAACCCTACACCCAGTCCTGGAACGGCAAACAGCTCATCACGCTGCTGAGGGGCCTGAAGTAGACCTCGTTCCCATAATCATGCGAGCCCATCCTCATCAGAGGATGGGCTCAACTGTTATTGTTCGTATAATATGAACAGACCGGGTCGGTCATATGTCATGTCAGGGGTGTAGATCATGAATCGCTATGTTTTTGGTATCATCGCCGCGCTCATGGGCGGTCTCGTATTCGCCTCAAACCTCACCGCGCAACCAGGTAGTATTGCGAGTAGTCCCTACTGGCAGATCACGTTGGAGAATGGCGCAATCAGCAGCCTGCGGTATGATCCCACCGGCCGATCGAAATACGGGTCGGAATTGGTCTACAAGCCCCTCGTCATCAAGTCACAAGGCACCGATACACCCCTCAGCACCAGCAATCTGGTATTTGGCAACGGCGGGAAGTCTCTCACTATCAAGCTGTCCAAATCCACCAATCAGCCGCTGACCATGCTCTGGCCGATTCGGCTGAGTGTAGATGGCTACTATGACAGGTTAACTAAGAAGACCTTCAAATCCGCGAGCACCGACGACCCGGCATTGACGCGGTTCATCGCCGGCAGCACTGGCCACACCATCATGATCGAATCCTATAAGCGGGTCAACCCCGATGCGCTGAATGCGGATGCCCGGTCAGGCCTGAACCTGGCGAACCAGGAAGGCCGCACCGTCATCGTCATGACGCGTGACAACACGCACTTCATTCTGACACACGGTTCTGCAGGCCGCATGAAGTTCACATTCCTAAAAGGTGAGCTTCTGAACACGATCACTTCCCCTGACGGCAACATCAGCCTCCAAGCCACCAGTATGAACAACGCCGTCCAGTTGGAGCGTGGCGAACTGCTGCCCTATTTCACATTCGGGAAAGACCCCGCCATCACCAACAGCGTGGGCGGGAAAACAACGCTGAACCGGCTGTTCAATGACTTCTACCAGCAAGCCGCCTTCTGGTTCCCATACGGCACCGGGCACATGCTCTGGGGCGAGTGGGGTGCGCAAGGTCATGCGTATGTCAACTGCTCCTATCGCAACGATGTGCGCAACAACCTCTCCAAGCAAAACATCGGAGACGACGGCTACGGGCACGACGGTCTAGCCTACGCCTGGGGTGATCAGCGCGGCTGGCCGTTCCCCGGGGGATACGACACCCGTATGTTTTACGTGGGAGCGACGCAGATCAGTGCTATCCGCCACTACCTCATGTGGACCGGCGAATACGACCGTCTGAAAACACGCGATTACTCCATCCAGGGCTTCAACGGCAAGAGCGTCTCATTCGCCCGCACCAGGGCCGATTCCACCACCAGCCTGCTCGCAGGAAACAGCTATTACCAGAAGCTGACATCGCCCAAGCCGTTCGACCGCGTTGAGCTGAGCTTACTGGTACCGGCTTCCGACCCGGTGCTGTCCCAAGACGGAATCGTGAAATATGAAGTGCCTGAACAGGGCAGAGGTACCATCGACGCTCAGCCGGTGAAGGATGTCCCCGGCCAAACCGTCGCCCAGCTCATCAAACCCGGTAGACCGTTCAACGCGATAGGCTTCAAAGTGGCCACTTATGCATCGGCTGGCAACGGCGGACGTCTGCGTGCCTTCAAGTGGGACCGGAATTACCAGCAGACACTGCAGCAGAAGCCTCTGTTTGAACGAAAAGTGGTGGAGTTCCAGGACTGCCTGTATGCGTATCTGCTGATGCCGGAGATGATGCCCGCCGGCACGGAGATACTGGCCGTTCTGGACGAGCCCACTAAGGCGCTGGCTGGCCAGCCGCCGATGACGGCCTACTTCTTTTACAACAAACCTGGTGTTAAGGAGCTCGGGCCGATGTTTGTCGGCGATCAGATTCGGCCTGACCGGTCGATCGACCTGATTTACGGTATCCGAAACTATCCGGGCGCGATCTTCCGATTGCGAAACCCCACGGGGAAACTGCTGTTGGAGAAGAGCATCCAGATACCAGCCATTCACGGCTATTCTAATGTGCCGCTGGACAAGAGCTATCCGGCCGGATCATACACCTTTGGTTTGGTTCCGAATGGGGCACTCATGTATTGGAACGGAGCCACAATGGCCTCGGGCAACCCCGGGGGAGCCTATGTGAACGAGCATAGCTGGGACTGGCTGCAGCGAGCACGCCGGATGATGGGCTACCAGATGGAATACCTCAATGTGCGTAAGGAGGGTGTGCCGAAATACGATGGCACCGCTGGCGACAAAGACCATCTGGGTCTGACGGGGAAGTCCGTAGGCAGCAACTATTACGACATTCTGCCGTTCGGCTACTATGACGCTTACGGGGCCACGTGGCTATACCGCAGTTTGGATGCCATGGTTGATCTCGAAAAGGCGTATGGTGACCCCCAGAAATCAGCGTATTACCGAAAGTTCATGGAGAAAAGCCGCAGCCGGTTCAACGAGCTCTACTGGTCAGACAATGGCCTGAAGGACGGAGCAGCCCGGTATATCGGCACGATCGACGTGAACGGCGGACGCCATGACTATGGCTTCACCGTGCTGAACACCATGGCTGTGACGTTTGGTCTGGCACCGAAAGAGCGCGCACTGGCGATTCTGAACTGGCTGGACAACGGCAAAACGCTGGACAACAAGGGGGTATGGCGCACGGACGACATCTACAAATGGGGTTTCGCACCACGCATGACCACTATCGACAATCAGGACTGGTGGGCTGTCGGCCAAAAGGCCTCCGAGTTCCCCTGGGGTGACCAGATCCAAAACGGCGGTGCGGACCTCTACGAGAGCTTCTACGACCTGATGGCCCGGTTGAAGACGAAAGGCGCGGATGACGCGTATAAGCGTCTGATGGCGATTCTGCACCGTTACTCCGAGCCCGATCGATTAACGGGCTACAGCCCGCTTTTCACCGGGGGCAGCGTGCAGGGCGGCCAAGCAGGCGGAGTGGGGATCATGAGCTCTGAGTTCCCCGAGACCAGCCTTCTAGCGTCTTTTGTGCTCTACGGCTTCCTGGGTGCCGAAGCCCGGCCTGACGGTCTACACCTTGCACCTAAAATCCCGAGTGATCAGCCGTTCCTGCGTGCCCAGAATATCTTCTACCACGGCACCTATTTTGACATCGAAGCCACCCGCAGCACACTCAGCATCAAGACCCGACCTGTAGAGGGCCGGTATGACTTCACCATCAACGGCAAACGGCTCACCGCCCCATTCGCCTGGACGGGTAAGTTGGGTAAATCTGGTGAGTGCGTCGTGAAGCCCGTGAGGCGCTGGTAGATCACGGACCTGCCGCGGGCTGAAAGCCCAATCACCCATATAAGCATGGCGGGTATATGGCCTCCGATTCCGCGACATAAATGTCTCGGCTATTGATCAACAAGCCTGCTGAAGCAGTCTAGGTGCAGCCAACATATGTCACAGGGCGGAGCCCTGCAGCCTGCTTCAGCAGGCTTGGCAGGTCAATAGCCATGTGCTTTAGCGCGTGGCGTAGCGGGTATACCTTGTTCTTACGGGCTAACCGCCAGACCGCCCCGGACATAGCTACTCAAAGCTGAGCAGATACGAAACAAACATAGCACAAACCAACCCCATTGTGCGACTATACTGATAGATAATAACCCCGCGAAAGGTGAACCCATGACAAGCAACAAGCCATCATCGCAAGACTACATTCCGTTTGGTGCCCAATATTACCGCGCCCCCACCCCCGATCGGTCGGAGTGGGCGAAAGACCTGGACCAGTTCAAGGCGGCCGGTTTCAACACCTTGAAATACTGGGCGCAGTGGCGTTGGAACAACCCAAGACCCGGCGAATATGACTTCACTGACCTCGATGAACTGATGGATTTGGCTGCCGAACGCGGTCTAAAAGTGATCATCAACGTCATCTTTGATGTCGCCCCCTCCTGGCTGTTCAAGCAATACCCGGAGTGCCGTATGGTCACCGCCGATGGCCGCATGGTGGGCCCGGCCGTCAACGCGTGCCGACAGATCGGCGGGGTGCCAGGTCCTTGCTTGAACCACATCGACTCTCAGAAACACCGCATGGATTTTCTGACAGCCACCGTCCAGCGATACGCCAGCCACCCTGCGCTCGACATCTGGGACCTGTGGAACGAACCTGAGCTGACCTGCTGCCTGATGCGGGAGCCCTCGGTAGAGAACCAGGTCTGTTACTGCCCCAGTTGTGCTTCACAGTTCATTGAGTGGCTGAACGTAAAATTTGGGTCGCTTGAGGCGGTCAATGCGCGCTGGGGGCGAAACTACCAGGGCTGGGACGAACTTGAGCTGCCTGTGATGCCCCACGCCTTTGGCGATATCATCGACTGGCGCATGTTCCAGGTGAACACCATCACCGCTGAGATGCAGCGGCGGGCCGATGTCACCCGCCAGCACGACAAGAACCACCAGGTGATGTGCCACACCGTGCCGATGCCGGTGTTCAACCCCGTCACCTGTGCTTCCGATGACTGGGCACTAGCGGAGATCGGCGACCTGCATGGCAACAGCCTGGGCAGCGACCCCTTCGCAGCGGACCTGATACGATCTGCCGCCCGTGGGAAGAAGGTAATTAATGCCGAAATCCACGCGCTGCCCGGCTCCAGCTTGGCGCGTGTCCACCCCATCGGGCTTGCGGAAATGCAGAGGCATATCTTCGTGCCATTGGGACACGGCATCAAGGGGTTTGTTTTCTGGCAGTATCGACCGGAGCTGCTCGGATTGGAGTCACCTGCCTGGGGCTTGACCAACCCCGACGGCAGTCCTGCTCCCTGGCATGCAGACACCGCCAAGATAAACGCGATGCTGCAGCAAAACGCCAGGTTCCTGAACAACGCGGAGCCACAGGGTGAGGAGATCGGCATCTTCTACCACCCCGAGAACCACGTCTTCAGCTGGTGCTGCTACGACTTCGGTATGCACGACCAGGCTGTCCAAGGCGTCTACCAGACGCTGTATAACAACAACTACCGCGTGCGGTTCATCCACCCCAGCGACCTGCAGCATGGCATCCCGCAAAGCTGCCGAACCATCATCTACCCCTTCCCTTATGTGCTCGATCAGCCCACTGCCGACGGCCTGAAACTGTGGGTGGAGCAGGGCGGCAGCCTGATCGGTGAGGCCTTCTTTGGCAATCTGGTGCGCGAAAACAGCATGCACAGCATGACCGTGCCCGGGTATGGCTTCGATGAGGTGTTTGGGGCACGCGAAGGCGTGGTTCAGCCATTCACCGCTAAGGCCGACCTCTACCGAGGAGGCCGCGAGCTTGGGATGTCGCAGCTTGGTCCCATCATGACCACCACGGTGGATCTGCCGGGTCTGGCCGCCGGTCACCGCGCGCAGGGCTTCCTGGTGCATATCCCGTTGATCACTTCCAGCGCGAAGACCTTGGCGACCTTCGGTGATGGCTCACCTGCCGTCACCCTGAACAAATACGGTCAGGGACAGGCCGTGCTCTGCGGCACGATGCTTTCAAGAGCCGCCAAGCAAGACCCAGAGGCTCTCAAGCTGTTGGCCGCGCTGGTGGCCAGCCTCGCGCCCAAGGCGCAGGTCGCCTGCACAGACGGGGCAGCACGCGTGGATGTCATCACCGACGGTTCGCGGCACGCGCTGGTGGTTCAAAACCTGCACGCCGAACCCGTGCAACTGCTCATACGCCCTAATGCAAACATTCCCGCCGTGCCCATCGTCAATCCGATGACAGGCGAACAGACGGACTGGGATGATCAGTGGTCGGGCTGGAACTTGACACTAGCACCATCCGCCGTCGAGCTCTACTTCACAAAAGAGAAATCCAACCGAAATGAGGACACAGATGAACACGGTGATCGGTGAAATATGCATCCTGGCGTTGGTGGTAATGGTGAGCGGATGGTCACAAGCGGCCAAAGCCGCTTCCCCCATCAACACCCCTCTGGTGAAAGACATCGACATCACCGCGAACTGGCTGTCCTCAGACGGAATGCAGCCCGGCCTGCAGGTGAAAGAACCCGCAATCAAGCCGGGCAGCCTAAAGAGCTTCAAGCAGAGCCTGCGACTGCCGGCAGGTCAGCACACCATCGAGATTCGCTACGAGCCATCACAGGATGTCATTCCAGACCAGGCCTTGGGTGGCGTGCGGAGTCAGGTGAAGGGCCTCAGCATCAACGGCAAACCGCTGTTGCTGAACTTCACCCCTGACGCCAAAAATGCAGAGTTCTTGACGGCCACCGCCAGTTTCGCCGCCACATCGGCGCCTGTACTGCTCCAACTGGACATCTGCGCCACCCGGCCGTTCATCACCATACTCCACCTGGACAAGGGGCTTGTGGCCAAATCCCGCTTCGCCGGTGTCAATCCGGAGAACAGCGGTGAGTTGCTGCTGGTAAAGGGTATCCCCTTCAAGCTGCGCGGCAAACTTACCTGGCAGAATAACCTGATCGAGCCTGATGCTGACCGTCAGGATTTACACCCATGGACACCCACTGGCCTGCGGTATGATCTGGGCGGTCAAACCGCCAGGCGCATCCACTTCCTGGGCATGATCCCCAGCGTTGATATCGCCAACGGCTCGTGGTATGCCAAGAAGGGCGATAACGGCTACAACCACTTCGTGGGCGACCGGATGGGCAGCATCGATGTGGAGTTTTCCGATGGCACGAAGCAAAGCGTGCCCCTGATCATCGGATTCAACATCTGGTACGGACGTCCGTGGGACATCATCTGGCACTATACATTCGTAAATATCATCCCTGGATATGCCAACAAAGACGAGGGCTCGTTTGACGGTTCCGACACTGTCCGAGCGTTGTTCCACGACGGGATATGGCTGCAGGACGCCTACCGCGTGCCCGGCTCACGCAGCAACAACGCGAGGTACCTGTTCACGCTAGATGTGGATGGCAAGGCCGTCAAGTCGATCAGTATCACCGGCGACAAGCAGTTCTACGCTCATCCGGTGGTCTCCGCAATCACCCTGGAGACAGACACACCAGTCGTCAAAAGTGCTTTACAGGCTCTACCCAGCCCGGCGGTCAATACTCCGCTCACTCGCCCTGTCACACTGGCAGAAGTAAAAAGCGAAGCCTGGCGGAACGGGGTCGAGGCGATGATGCGCAGCCTCTACACCTATGTGGATGACCTGCCCCTCCTGAAGGAGCCCCAGGTGACCGCAGGCTACTTCGGCCCTGACTACAACTTCCGCGGCACTCAGGAGGCGATCTACGCGGCGACTTACCTCTATCGCAACGGCCCTGAGTGCGGCTCGTATATCGCCGATACCGGCATGGGTTGTTCGTCGCCGGTCTCCTCTGGGTCTGTCGCGCAGTATTGCAGCGGGATGGGTGTACGCATCTACAACATCTTCAACCCCACACCCTATTACGGCAATCTGACCAACTGGTTTACGCAGTATCAAACAAAGCAGCCCGGGCAGCTTCCCGGAGCATTCAACGGCTGGACCAGGGGCGTGGGTGAGCTTCTGCGGGAAGGCGTGGCCTTCGGATACGACAAATTCGCCAACAACTATATCGACTGGCTTGATAAGTGCCTGATGACCGAAGCCAACCCTCCCCACTGGAACCGCGTCGCTGGTGCCCCCACCTTCGACACATCGAAGCGCATGGTTGGCGATACCGAAGAGCGCGGAAACCGCGAGAACGACGGGCACGGCATCTGCATGTGGGGCCGATACATGGTGTGGCACTGGCAGGGTCAGCCGCGTGAGTGGAATGAGAAGCACTGGGTCGCCACCAAAGCTGCCGTGGACTGGATACAGTGGCAGTTGGATACGGACACCACCTTCCCCGGCAAGCGCAAGGACGTGCTTTACACTGAAAGCGAGTGCGCCCATGGCGACTACGAAATCTACTCCACCTACAACTGCCTGCACGGGGTGATGCTCTCCATCCGCATGGCGCAGCAGTTGGGCAAACAAGATGAGGTGCAAAAGTGGACCGCACTCTACAACCGGCTGCGAAAAGGCGTGATCGACAACCTGACCGACCCAAGCGAGTTTGGCCCCGTCTGGCATACCTACCCCAACTCCGACTGGCAGGACCATGCCCACAAGATGGCGCCGATCCATCTTGCTACCGAGGGGCAGAGTTACAACCCGCTGCAGTATTATACAGCCTCCGATGAGCTGGACAAGCAGATTCTTGAGATCAGCCGCAACACCTACAAGTTCCTCATGAAAGAGAAGAACTACAACTGCCTTCGCATGTTCGGCTATGGCCAGGGCATGATGACGCAGTCGGCGCTGCTGCTGGACGAAATGGGCGATGCGGAGCAGTTCTTGAACACAATGCTGACGCACTGCTATCTTCCGAAATACTCAGGATGGGCCTCACCCGAGGGCATCATCCTCCATCGCAGCGGCAAATACTATCTGCCGGTGAACGGCTATCTGGGGCAGGACTCGCACGCAGCGGACAGCACCAAAGCGGTTCGGCTCACCATGGGCATAGATGACAACAACCCGGCGGAACTGCACCTAGTGCCGCGCTACCCCGCCAGTTGGACTGAGATGTCGATCGCGCGCTACCCGGTGCTCACCGGCGACAGCCGACAGCAGATCAGCTATAAATACACTCGAACAGACACCAGCCAGAGCTTCCACTTCGAGCTGAGCCAACGGGCCTCTGCGGTGAGCCTCCGCTTGGGACCCATCGCCGCGGGCAAGAAGGTCACCGGGGCCACACTTGATGGCAGTGCCACCCCCTTCGTGCTGGAGCCGTCCGGCGACAGCAACTGGGTGTGGGTTCGCGGCATTACAGCGAAACAAGCCGACGTCGTATTGGCGATGGAGTAGGCAGATGTCAGTACTCAAAATCCACCTCACCTACCACTGCTCCGCGCAGTGTGACCACTGCCACCTGGTGGCAGGAACGGCGCCTTCACGCCTCATCTCACCGAAGATGGCGATGGGCGTCATCGAAGAGCTGCAGCGGATCAACGACCTGCAGTATGTGGTAATGCTGGGCGGAGAGCCCGGTCTGTACCAAAAGCTCACCATCCAAATGGCGGAGTTCATCCATGGTCTGGGCATCGGCGTGCGAGTGGAGACAAACACATCCTGGGCTACCGACGACGCGGCCACGCGCGCCTTCCTGGAGCCGCTTTGCCGGGTCGGCACGCATATCATGCTCAGCATCGACGCCTGCCATGAACCATTCGTGCCGCTTGAGCGCGTGATCCGCGCCATCCGGGTTCTGGATGAGTTACACGGTGAATACACGGTCCAGGTCTCGCTTCTCGATTATCCCGCAGCCCGTCAGCCGCTGGACCAGCGCACGATGGCGATGTATGCGGAAGCAGAACGGCAGGTGGGGCACTCGTTGTCAGAACAGCTCTTCCTCGGCCCTGTATTTTTCAAGGGACGCGGAGCCCATGCACTGGCGCACCTAGTGTCTGATGGCCGCGGGGTTCCTGACGCGGTTTGCGACGCCGTGCCCTGGTGGGTCAACTCAGAACAGGCTAGTCTTGAGCTGCTCTCCCTCGACCCAGAGGGCAACATCGGCAAGGAGTGCGGGATATCGTTCGGCAACGTATATGAGCAGTCCGTTGAGCAGATACTGCGGGATTATAATGCGAATACTCACCCGGTGATCTCCACGCTCGTTCACGAAGGTCCGCTGGGACTGGCGAAGGAGGCCGTGGAGCTGGGATATGTGATGAAAGCCGATTACGCCGACAGATGCCACCTCTGCCAGGAGGCACGCGAATGGCTGGGTGACAAATACCCGCAATATCTCACCCCGCTTCATCACTACCAACTGCGCACGAAACCCAACGATTCATTGAGAAGCCAGAATTGAACACACTCACCCGAATTGCACTCGTCGCAGGTGTGGCGATCATCAGCCTAAGCCTGTTATCCACAACCCAATGCGCCAATATGGCACCGAAACCAGCCCAGAATCAGTTCATCCGGGTGGCGAAAGACAAGTTCCACTTCGAGCAAAACGGGCAGCGGTATATGCCGTTTGGGGCCTTCTACTGCGATGAACGCCATTCGGAGATAGACCCCCTCGCCTACTGGAACCACTTCAACAAACAGCACATCGCCGCGGACTTCAAACTGGCAAAATCGCTGGGATGCAACACGCTGCGGTTGTTGTGGATGGGCACCGTGACCACCCTGCCCAATGGCAAACGCACGGTGCTGAATGACGAGGACCTGGCCAAGATCGACTTCATCCTCGCCACGGCGAAAGCAAACGATCTGAAGCTCTATGTGGGGCCGCGGGTCACCGGCTCTACACAGCAGATTACCCAGGACCAGGAGCTTTGGCTGCATCTCTTCCGCACGCTTGGCAAAAGATACAAAAATGACCCCACCATCTTTTGCTGGGAGCTGGACGCAGAGCCCACCACGCTGGTGGGTTACCCAGGCGACAGGCAGTTCTGGCAAAAGTGGCTGAAGGCCAAATACCGCACCGATACCGCCGTCGCGAAGGCCTGGGGTCTCGACCCCAAGACGAAAAACTGGCAGGAATCCGTCTGGACAGAGCTCACCAAAGCGCTCTGGCACTCTGGCGAAATGGACACCACACGCAACAAGAAGCCAGAGCTGTGGTATCTGGACAACCTGAACAAACCGGGGGACCAGATGCTGTTCGACTGGCAGCTATTCCGCAATGATCTCTATACAGCCAAAATCGGTAAGCTCTCAAAAGCACTGCGCGCAGTCGATCCAAACCACCTACTGTCCCTCGACTTCACGCTCTACACCTTTCCGCTGGTGCGCAATCCAGGGGCATGCGGATGGGGTGGGCCATACGGTTACTCAGGCAGCGACATCAAGGCACTCAGCAAACTGGTGGACTTCTTTGGGGTCCACGCCTACCCATACTACGTTCCGCCCTTCAGCACCGAGTGGGCAGAAAGTCTGACCAAAGACCCCCGCATATTTAACAACCAGCTCCGATTTGTAGAGACCTACGTGCGCTATTTCCGCGCCAACAGCGGCCTGCCCGTGGTGCTATCCGAGAACGGCTGGCACGGCGGCGACGGTGACTGGCAGAACAACACCCAGCAGGACCAGCAGCGATGGAACCTCGCGCTGGTAGAGGCCACCAAAGACTGTGCGGTCGGCTGGCTAAACTGGACACTGCGCGACATCCCCACCCACGACCGCGGTATCACCGCGCACAGCGGACTGGTCGAAGCGGCCATTGCCGTGAAGCCCGACACGCAGGACATCAGCCCGCTCAGCGAGTACCTTTACGATGGAGAGCTGCCCGCGGAGCAGCAGAACAAGATCAAGGCATGGGGCATCACATTCAAGCAACTCGCGCAAAAAGCCGCCACCGACCCCGGCTACCGGTTTATCCCTGGCAAGCAGATCACCTTCAGCAAGAAGCAGCTATACACAGCCACATCGACCGAAGTTGACGTGCTGTTGAAGCAGTGCCTGCAGTATGAACGCTGCGATGTGGTCGTGAAGTAGACATCGACCGAGTCATCCATGTGTGGTGCAGTGGACGATTTGCCGCATCATACATGGGTGATTATTGCTCTTAGTCACCTGCATCACCGTTGGTTTTCACACCTTTTCATCAATTCCCATAAATACGGGTTGGTAAGCACCGAATCGAACAGAGAACAAGGTAATATCTATAGTAATGGGCACCAGTATTTGGTATGCCCGCATTTGCGTATAGATATAAGTCTTGAGTTTTATACGGTCAAACTCAACCCACCATCCTTGTTTTTGGGAGGGTAACGCATGGACGGAATGATGAACGGTAAAACGTCGTCCCCTGATGGGCGTGTTCACGAGCCACTACCTCATGCCAGAGCATCGGCGGCTGTCGAAACCGCATCCGAAAGTGGCCTCAACAAACTCAACCTGTCGATGAAGGCCATCAGTGAGTGCAACAACGCACTGATCCACGCTGCTGATGAAGCCGACCTGTTGTACCAAATCTGCCGAATCATCACCGACACCTGCGGTTACAAACTGGCCTGGGTAGGATATGCCCTCCACGACCATGTGAAGAGCGTACAACCGATCGCTCAGGTGGGATTTGACGACGGCTATCTTGATCAGGCAGGGATCACCTGGGACGACACCGAACGGGGCCGAGGGCCAATCGGCACTGCGATCCGTACGAGCAAGCCCTTTCTGACCGGCGATATCTTGACTGACCCCAACTTTACACCATGGCGTGCCGAGGCACTCAAGCGCGGTTATGCCGCTTGCATAGCGTTACCGCTTCTCATTGATGGTCAAGTCATCGGGGCACTCAATATCTACTCCACACACTCAGTTAACCTTGGTTCCGATGAGATGGTTTTACTGAGTGAACTGGCGAAGTTCCTCTCCTTTGGGATAGCCGCCATTCGCGGCCGCGTGCAACAGGCCGAATCGGAACAAGCGCTGCGCCTCAGTGAAGAACGGCTGCGGATTCTGGGAGATAACCTGCCAGACAGCTATGTTTACCAGTATGACTACCGACCGGACGGCAGCCCCCGGTTTTTATACATAAGTGCTGGCGTAAAGGCCCTTCATGGCGTCTCTGCTGATGACATTCTGCATGATGCCAACCTATTATTCTGCCAAATGAAACCAGAGCAGATTCCAGCGTTCCTGTCGGCTGAAGAACACAGCATGAAGACCCTGACTGACGTCGAGATTGACATGGAGATGCAGCATACCGACGGGCAATGGCGATGGTTCAGGCTGAGATCACGTCCACGCCACGATGAACACGGACATGTCGTCTGGGACGGGGTAGCCACAGATGTCACGGAGCGCAAATGTGACGATGCAGCAAGGCGGGCTCTAGAACACAAATACCGCGAGTTAGTAGACAATGCGAACAGCATCATTCTACGATGGACACCGGACGGGACAATTACTTATCTGAACGAATATGGCCAGCGTTTCTTTGGTTATGCAGAATCTGATATCATCGGCAATGATATGTTCAGCACCATTGGGTCTGCTACCGGTCGCTATGCAGAAAATCTACGCCATATGATGGAGCTCAATCCAAACGAATTTGAGCAAAGCGTAAATGAACACACGCTTAAAAGTGGTGAGCGTGCATGGATCGCCTGGACTAACAAGGTAGTCGTGGACCAGGCTGGGCAGATTCGCGAAATTATGAGCATCGGGCTAGACATCACTGAGCAGAAACGCATGGAGGAAAACCTCAGGATCATACAAGCAAACTTGGAAAACAGTGTCATGGAACGCACAGCACAACTTGCTGAGGCACTAAACGACGCCCAGGCCGCCGATCGCATCAAGTCTGCTTTTTTGGCCACTATGTCGCACGAGCTGCGTACGCCGTTGAACTCTATCATAGGATTCACGGGACTGTTGCTGCAAGGACTCGCCGGACCACTGAACACAGAGCAGACAAAGCAGCTTACTATGGTGAAAAGCAGTGGTCAGCATCTGCTTGACCTCATCAACGATGTGCTTGACATCTCAAAAATAGAAGCTGGTCAGGTAGAGCTGGCAACAGCTCCTTTCGATCTTCATGCATGCATTGATCAGGTCGTGAAGACCGTCACACCTCAAGCAGTTCACAAGACTCTACCAATATATACTGAGATAGAAGATGACATCGGCTTCATCAACGGCGACAAAAGACGCTTTGAGCAGGTCATGCTAAACCTGCTGAGTAACGCCATCAAGTTTACAGAGCAAGGGCATATCACCGTGTCAGCCAGGAAGGTCGGCAGCATGTATCATATCGCAGTAGCAGACACAGGCGTCGGCATCAAGCCAGAAGATATGGACAAGCTGTTCATCCCATTTCGGCAACTCGATTCTGGGCTCTCACGCCAGTTTGAGGGCACGGGACTGGGTCTGGCCATCTGCAAGCGGCTAGTCGAAAAGATGGACGGTGAGATTACCGTGAGAACCACCCCTGGCTCAGGCAGCACATTCGAAATCAAACTAAAGGACACCCTGGGAGGAATTCAATGAAGCAGACAGTTTTATACATCGAGGACAACGAACAGAACCTATACCTGGTGAAGTTCCTACTAGAGCAGAATGGGTATACGGTGCTGTCTGCTATGAGCGGGCCTGATGGAATCACTATCGCCGCAGAAGTGGTGCCTGACCTGATACTGCTTGACATACAGCTACCCCAAATGGACGGCTACGCGGTAGCCCAAGAGTTGCGAAAGAACCCAGCTCTCGCAGAGGTGCCTATTGTCGCGGTGACATCATACGCTATGGTTGGTGACAGAGAACGTACACTGGAGGCTGGATGTAATGACTACATCGAGAAGCCGATCAACCCAGACACCTTCATGAAGCAAGTTGAGACCCACTTGGCGAGTCGCAATCCCGGTGAGGAGGCCCTTTGATGACAGTCTTGATCGTAGACGATAATGAGGTAAATATCTACCAACTGCAGTTTTTGCTCAGTAGTCACAACTACACTGTGGTCTCTGCCGCCAATGGAGCTGAAGCACTGGAGGTGGCTCGTAAGAACCCGCCGGAGCTTATCATCAGCGATATCCTCATGCCGGTAATGGACGGGTTTTCGCTCTGTCGTGAATGGATGAAAGACGCTCTGTTACGCGACATACCGTTTATGTTTTATACCGCCACATACACCGATGAACGCGACCGAGAATTCGCATTGAAACTAGGCGCAGTGAGCTTCTACACGAAACCAACAGAACCAGATGTGATGATCCAGGCGGTTGAATCCGCATTGAGCCAGAAGACGCATCCGCATCAACCCGTAGAAGAAGAAACACTACCCGAAGAGACCGGCTTCTTGAAAGGTTATAATCAGGCGCTAATCCGCAAGCTGGAAGACAAGATGAGCCAGGTGGAGCAGATCAACATTGAGCTTCAGAAGGACATCGCTGAACGTAAACGGATAGAACAAGCCCTACAGACCAGCCAGAGCTTGCTTGGGCAAACGGAAGAGCTTGGGCGTATAGGTGGTTGGGAGCTTGACATAGCCACCTTAAAGCTCTCTTGGACCGACACCATCTACAATATCTATGAGATTGATGCGAAGTTTGAACCCACCTTAGCCCAGAGCCTTGAATACTACACCTCCGATTCCAAGCAGATCATCACAAACGCGGTGAAGCGTGCAATTGAGTCCGGTGAGCCGTTCGATGTGGAGGTCAACATCAATACCTTCAAAAACAACCTGCGCACTATACATGTGATCGGCAAGCCCGACCCTACTCATGGCAAGGTAGTGGGTTTCTACCAGGATATCACGGAATACCGGCGGGCTGAAGACGAACGGGCCAGGCTTGAAGCTCAGTTGCATCAGGCGCAGCGCATGGAATCCGTAGGACGTCTGGCCGGAGGTGTGGCGCATGACTTCAACAATATGCTGGGTGTGATACTGGGGCATACCGACATTGCACTAGAACAGGTTAGCCCATCTGATTCAATATATGAGGACCTGGACGAAATTCGGAAGGCTGCGGCTCGGTCTGCGGAGTTGACCAGGCAACTACTCGCCTTCGCCCGGAAACAGACCGTAGCTCCCAAGGTACTGAACTTAAATGAAACCATCTCAGGGATGCTAAAAATGCTGGACCGCATGATTGGCGAAGATATAAAGCTGGTATGGCGTCCCCAGACGGATGTATGGTCACTCTACATCGACCCATCGCAGATTGACCAGATACTAGCCAACCTCTGCGTGAATGCCCGTGATGCCATTCATGACACTGGAGTCATCACTATCGAAACCGGGAACCGCACGTTTGATGACGAGTTCTGTGCTTCCAACCCGGAGTTCAACATTGGCCAGTTCATAAAAATCTCGGTCAATGATACCGGATGTGGTATGACCAAAGAGGTGCAAGCGCATATCTTTGAGCCATTCTTTACCACCAAAGCTGTCGGCCAGGGTACCGGCCTCGGCCTCGCCACCGTGTACGGTATCGTCAGGCAAAACAACGGCTTCATCAACGTCTATAGCGAGCCGGATCATGGCACCACGTTCAATATCTACATACCCCGATATTCAGGTGCTGATAAAAGTGAAAACAAGCCGGATAAACCGGCTCCTATAGTTCCTGGCAAAGAGACCATTTTGATCGTGGAAGACGAGATGGCGATACTGCGGCTCACCACGAAAATGCTGCAGCAGCTTGGATACCACGTCCTGATGGCTGCCACTCCAGGTGATGCCATACGCATAGCTGATGAGCACGCCAACAACATAGATCTACTGGTCACTGATGTCATCATGCCTGAAATGAACGGGTGTGAACTCGCGAGGTTGTTATCGAACAAATACAGCAAAATGAAGTGCCTGTACATGTCAGGATACACCTCAGACGTGATTACCAACCGCGGTGTTCTATATGATGGTGTTCACTTCGTACAGAAGCCCTTCACGATGGCCGAACTGGCCTCTAAATTACGAGAAGCACTCACATCCAACTAATACAACGTGCCACGATGATCTATTGAAATGAGGCAGGGAGATGCATACTCACCGCGGTGAAATGGGCTTTCGTTTCTGCGTCAAGCTCTGTATTGGCCTGTTATTATTATTGGTATGTCAGTCCGCTTGGAGTGAAAGGCTGGTGCGCGTCGGCGTCTACCAAAACCTGCCTAAAGTGTCGATGTCAGAATCGGGTAAACCCGAAGGACTGTTCATCGATATGCTTGAAGCGATCGCAGCCGAAGAAGGCTGGAAGCTGGTGTACGTGCCTGGAACCTGGGCGCAGGGCCTTGACAGGCTTGCTGCGGGCAAAATCGACCTCATGCCGGATGTGGCACTCACCGAGCCGCGCAAGCAGCTCTACGCGTTCCACAAGGAACCTGTGCTGTCTGACTGGTTCCAAATCTATGCACGTCCTAAGACCGGTATACGGTCCATACTTGACCTAAAGGGCAAGCGGGTGTCCGTGCTGAACCGATCAATCCAGCAAGAAGCCTTTGACAAGTCGTTCTCTGCATTCGACCTCGATATACAGCTTATGCCGTACCCTGACTTAGATTCCGCGTTCGCTGCGGTGAAACGTGGTAAAGTGGACGCTGTAGTCGCTAACAGGTTCTACGGTGCTTCTCACCTGCGCGGATCAGGGCTTGAGGACACCGGGGTGATATTCTACCCCACCCGGTTGTTTTATGCAGCACCGAAAAATGAAGACCCCGTAATCCTTGCGGCGATTGACAAGCATTTGAGACTGATGAAGACGAACAGAGATTCGGCATACTACCAATCGATAAAGCGTTGGACTACTGAGGAAATCAAGTTAACAATACCCTTCTGGCTAAAGCTCACAGGCTTTATGGCTGTGGTGCTTCTGATGTTTACGGTCTACTTCAGCGTCGCGCTACGGCACCAGGTGGCCATACGGACCCATGAGCTGCGTAGCAGCCTTCGCGAGAACGAACAGCTATACGCAGAGTTACAAAACCGGGCCGTCATGCTGGAGGAGCGGGTTCGTGAACGAACCGCAGAGCTGGAGGCGGCACGCGACCGTGCGGAGGCGGCTGACCGCACAAAGTCCGCTTTCCTGGCAACTATGTCACATGAGCTCCGAACGCCACTGAACTCCATCATCGGATTCACAGGCCTGTTGCTGCAAGGCTTAGCAGGCCCGCTGAATAATGAGCAGCTTACACAGATGGGTATGATCAAAGCAAGTGGTCAGCACCTGCTTGACCTGATCAACGATGTGCTGGATATCTCCAAAATTGAGGCTGGTCAGATTGAGATCAGTTGTCAACCCTTCAACTTGCGTGATTCCATTATTAAAGTCATCAATACCATCACTCCGCTGGCTGCTAAAAAGTCACTGCCCATAAAGGTGCAGATCGCCGATGATATCCACGACATCACCGGCGACTCACGCAGAGTGGAACAGGTGCTATTGAACCTTTTAAGCAATGCCGTTAAGTTTACCGAACAAGGCCAAGTAAGTGTAACTGCCTCCAGGGATGACGGACAATACCTCTTCTCGGTAACCGATACTGGCCCAGGCATCAGCAAGGAAGACATCGGCTTGTTGTTTCAACCATTTAAACAGATCGACACAGGCTTGACACGAAAGTATGAAGGCACGGGCCTGGGTTTGGCCATCTGCAAACGGCTGGTGGATAAAATGGGAGGCCGCATATCGGTGGAAAGCACTCCAGGTGTCGGCAGCACATTCATGTTCACCATTGTGGATCAACAGCCAGAAAATCACTAATACTCAATGGACCAGACACCAGCCGATCAATCACCCAGGCATATATACTAGGTATCGGGCATCGGTGGGTTTCCATGGATCGCGTTCAGGAACCTCCATTTCGAATGGTGTGTCAAAATGTATATAGAGATACAATTCCACTCGACAATCCGGGGGTAATACAGATGACCAAACGCCTTTTGGCCTTCCTGACATTCGTGTTCATGGTCGCATCCGCCACGGCTGCACCCATCGATGGTGTGATCGTGGCAAAACTGCGCCTGTCTGCCAAACCCAGCACCGTCTTCGCGACTATACCCATGCGTGGCGGCGACCTGCTTCAGCCAGGATATAAGTCGCTGAGCTTCAACAACTGGTATCGCATCAAGGTGCCGATTGGCCGTGAAGATCAGTGCATCGCCACTCTGAAACGCCAGTCAGGAGTGCTGCTCGCCGAAAGGTCATATACTGTAAAGACGCTGGCCGTCACCCCTAACGACCCATACTTGTCATCGAACTTTACATACGATGCCATCCCGGAGATAAACTACCCGCACATGTGGAGCTTCGACAACGTAGAAGCCCGAGCCGGTTGGAACATCTATCCCAATGCACTCTATACTGCCCTCACACGTCCCAAAAACGCCATCCGTGTGGCGGTGATTGACACCGGTCTAGATGAGAATCACGAAGACTTTAAGAATACCGGCGGCAGCATTACCAATGTAGAATCTGGCGGCCAGATTGACATCGCAAAAGGATGCAGCATTTTCGACGGTGTGGTGACTCATGGTGCGGAAGCATTCCATGACGATCAGGGCCATGGCACGCACGTTTCAGGAATCATTGCAGCCGCAGCCAACAACAGCACTGGTGTCGCAGGTCTCGCATACCAATCCGTCATCGTGCCCATCAAAGTGCTCACCGCGGCGGGAACCGGAAATGACAGCGATGTCGCCGTCGCCTTGAAATACGCCGCTGACCAAAACATCCCGGTCATCAACCTCAGCCTTGGCGGACTGGAATACGGCAGCCTGCTGATGGAAGCGGTCAACTACGCCTTTTACAAGGGCTCCATCATCCTCTGCGCGGGCAACGAAAGCGGCAACGGTGGTGGAAACCTGGGCAACATCTATCCTGGCTCTTGCAGTAAGGTGCTGGCCGTGAGTGCCACCGGTATTGATGATGATTTCGCCAGCCTCTACTCGGGGTCAGGCATGTATGTCGGTATATCGGCACCAAGCGGTAATATGAAGACCATACCAATCGACTTCGACGAAGACGGCGAGCCGGATTTCGATTATCCATGGATCATGGAAATCTGGAGCACCATCCCCGACGATATCCCCTTCACCGAGCCCAACACAGGCTATCAAGATTACACCTACGGCTGGGCACTGGGAACCTCCATGGCAACCCCTCATGTATCGGCACTGGCGGCACTCTACACCGAGTATAAGGGAATGACGCAGGCTACTCACGATGCCAACCGCCGAACCTTCCAGGCTATCCAGCGAGGAGCCGATTCTACCAACGGAATGGCGAACGGCGGTCATGACTATATGTATGGATACGGACGCATCAACGTGCCGGCCACACTGCAGGACGCGGACCAGCGAGAGGCCACCGTGGGAAGCCTCTGCGGCCAAGTGCTGTACGGAGGGACGCCAGCCGTCAATGCCGATGTCTATGTCTACCCCATGGGCTCCACAACCGAGCTCCGCACCACGGCGCAGGAGTCAGGTCTATGGCGGTTACCCAACATCGCACCGGGCTTGTACCGCGTCAAGGCGCGGTTCTTCGGCAGTGTGAAGGAGATACTGAACGTGCGCATCGTAGCCGGAGCTGACACACCCGGGGTCGACTTTTGGCTGGGCGACGTGGCAATGCAGACCGATGAAACACCGGTTGATGAGCAGATGCTGAACGTGGCTCTTGAGGGCGGCACCATCAACGCAGACTGGTGGGCTCGTGACCTGCTAAGCGGCATCTGGAAATACGAAATCTGCCTGGGCAGTGCCCAGGGGCAATCTGACATCAAAGCATGGACTGACTACGGCTGGATGCTGTCCGACAGCCTTGCCAAACCGGCGGGAGCCAACTACATGGGGCTGCGTGTGACCAACGGTGCAGGCATCGTCAGCACACCGGTCTGGAAGTCACTGGGCGGCGGCGGTGTACCCACAGGGACCGTCTCAGTGAAGATCAGCATCGCAGCGTTTACCGGCGACTTTACCAAGCTCAACCTCGCTGTGACCGCAGTGCGCACTGGTGAGACGCTCACCCAGAATGTCGCTATCGACGCGAACGGCAATGCCAGCTTCACCATCCCTGGCGGAACCTGGGACATCACCCTGAAACCCACCCACTCACTGGCCAAAAAGACCACCGGTGTGGTGCTCAACGGCACCGCCAACATGGGCACAATCAGCTTCACAAACGGCGATGTGGATGGCGGTAACTCGGTGGACCTGTTCGACTACGTGAAGCTTGATGAAAACTTCGGCAGGCCGTATGTGGCCGGTGACCTGGATGGCAGCGGTATGGTGAACCTGTTTGACTATGTGATCATCGACACCAGCTTTGGCAGGGTCGGCCAGTAGTCAAATCTCGGGCATCAGTTTGATGTTGTCATGGCCGGTGCAGGAAATCCTGCACCGGCATTATGTGTTGTCCCGTAGATGACCCTTGTGGTCATCCGATAACCTCAGGGTGTTACCCACAAATTGGAGAGTGGTGTTTTATCGTTATACGATGATATATGCCCACTCCGCCGCGCCCTGAAGGACGTCGGCTTCTTAACCGGAAAGCCGTCTAAAGACGTCTGTGACATCAAGCCACCGAGCGTAAAGATGCAATGTTTGCCCGTTTCTTCACATTTTGAACTGGATTTCATACCTGGAGCCGGCTTCCAGTCGGCTTTTCGGTTAAGAAGCCGCCGTCCTTCAGGGCGCGGCCGTGATTCGCAGGTAATCAGCCCCGGAAGTATGTGCTTTTTCGCTAGAGGATGTCCGGTAGTATACGGCGTAATATAATTCAGAGTTTACTGATTCAGGGGGCTTCACATTGACCATACTACCGATCCCGCAACAGATTGAGCAGCATACCGGCGAAATGCCGTTAGCCGTGCTCCAAAACGCGTCTCTCAACGCACCAGCCGTAAGCCTTGATGGGCTGAAACGCCACCTCAATGAGCTATGTTCTGAGGCTGGCGCCAGGTGCCGGGTCACCGCCAACCCATCAGGTAGCTACATGCTGAGCGCAGGTGTAGTGCAGATGGATGTCAAGAGCCCATCGGGCAACCCTCTGGCGATGCAGCAGGGATACCGGCTGCATATCGACCCGAAGGGTCTCACCATTCTGGCTTGGTCAGAGAAGGGTCTGTTCTATGGCCTGATGACCCTCCGGCAAATTTTGCTCGAGGCTAAGCGTGAACGGCGAAACTCCCTGCAGGCAGTAGACATCTTTGACTGGCCGGCGTTGTCTATGCGCGGATACCACGAGGACTACGGTCGCGACCAGCTCCCTACGATGGCCGACCATAGGTTTATGATCCGCTGTCTGGCGCAATACAAGATGGACACCTTCATGTTCTACATTGAGCCCGACCACTTTGTCTACAAGTTCGATCCCAACATCAGCCCCACATACGACCGGTTCACCATACCAGAAATCCGAGAGCTGGTGGCTTATGCCAGGCGATACCATGTGCAGATCATCCCTGTCGTAGAACTGCTCGGACACTGCGAAATGCTCTTATCTAACCCCCAGTATAGACACATCGGCGAAATGCCCAATGGCGGGGGCGACCTCTGCCCCACCAGCGAAGAAGCATGGAAGGTAGTCGCCAACATCATCGATGAGTTGGCACCTGCTTTCGGTGCGACCTACTTCCACACCGGACTTGATGAAAGCTTCGCGGTTGGTCAGGGCCGCAGTGCCGATGCTGTGAAGAAACATGGCATAGCTAAAGTGTTTGCCGACTGGTATAACCGGTTGAACCGGCATATACGTAAACACGGTCAGATCATGATGATGTATGGCGACATCGTGATGACTCACCCGGATATCCTGTCCATGCTCGACAAAGACATCGTGCTGATGAGCTGGGACTATATCCCGCGCGACCGCTACGAGTCGCTGGACCGCTTCACGAAGTTGGGCTTTGAGACCACCGGCTTGAGCGGACTTTGGGACTGGAGCCAGGCATACCCGTGCTATGGAGCGGGTTTTCGAAACATCGATGACTACACCCGCCAGTGTGTTGAGGTGAAGTCGATGGGTCATCTTGTGAGTTCCTGGGGCGATAACTTCCGCGGTGTATGGGGCCTGAATCTCAGCGAACTGAACGACAGCGGTGTGGTCTACTGCGGCTGCTCAGGTTGGACAGGAAAGCCGATCCCCATCAGGCAATACTACCCTATGTTCTGCGAGAGCTACTACGGCAGTTCCGACCCAAAGCTGGTCGATGCGCTCTTAAGTCTGGCACTGGCCCAGGGTGAGGGGCTTGAGCATCTCAGCCAGGCGGCAAACATGATGCGAGGTGATCTCTTCAGCACCATCTTCACGATGCTAGATGGCGACGACACTACCATGGCTTACTGGCGCACATTGGGTGCCACCGCCGATAAGGCGCTCCTCAATCTCAACCGCCTTCGGCTGCCGCGCAACGGGGACCGGATGGATGCAGTGATCATCGGCGCACGGCAACTCCAGATAGCCTCTCGGATGGCCGAAGGAGCTTACGCGATCGCCAAGTCGATGAACCAGCCGAAACTGGACGCCGTGATGGTAGAGGGTGTTCTTTCGCGGTTGATCGCGGAGCAAAGGAGCCTTGCCAAGGCATATAAGACAGTCTGGCTGCGACGTAACCGACCGCTTCATCTGAAGCACATCGAACCATGCTGGGATTTCACCATCGGCCGATTGGAGAATGTGCTCTCTGAACTGCGAGCCGGTAAGCTGAGTTACTCGACCCGAAAAGCACTGCTGGCCCAATGGCAGTTCGACCAAAAGGCTCCATGGGAAAGCAAGCCCAAAGGCATCACATTCAAGCCTAGTTCAACAGACGCCTCGATCCGACAGCTATCCGACGGTACCGGATATGTGCATCTGCAGAATAACTGCCTGGTCACAGCAATTGACGATAAGCAGAGGCTGGACTTCGGCAGGAACGCCTTTACTGTGGAGCTGTGGACCCGGCAGAAAGGCCAAAAGCCCTTGCAATACGGCAGCACTATTCTGAGTTATGGCAACGGCTGGCGTATCGGCGTGATGAACGGGCATCTGACATTTACTCTGTACACAGTTTTCGACCAGGAGTGCCCCAGTGCTATGCTACCTGTTGATGGCGAATGGCATCATATGGCGGTGAGTTTCAACAACTGCCACAAGGTGTGCTACTTTATTGACGGCCAGCTTAAGGCACAGATGGAGCTGGCAGGTCTGCCCAACAGCACAAAGAACCCGCAGATCGTTCTGGGCAACGACCCCGCGTCGGTATCTGCCTATGAAGGCGACATCACGCGCCTGCGGATACACGCTGGTGCTTTAACCGCCGATCAGCTTGATACGGCATTTAAGCCCGCGAGGGAGTAGAGTTCAATTGACAATTGATCATTCACCGCCCTGGACATGGGCAGATGTATTACCATTGACAGTAACTACTCAGCCATCAGTGACGGGTTCCATCAACCTGCTAAAGCAGGCCTCGTCACCCGTCGCTAAATAGTTGGCTGTCCGCTGAAGCGGACGCATCAGGGACGTCTCCTGCGCCCGCTTGCGGGCTGCCAATAGTTAGCCACGCGGTGAGGGAACCCCGTAACGAACGCCAGTCCGTGGGGTGACTAAACCCGTGGCAACGGTGTCTGAGTAGTTACGGCAATTGACAATTGTCAACTGTCAATTTACTTCACCCAGCGGATTATCTCCTCGGCACTCTTTCGGGGACGTCGGTCGGGGGCCTGCTTGACGTAGCCAATGGGCAGGGCCGCGACCGGCTCCAGTCCATCGGGCAGCTCCAGACCGCTGCGCACCGCGGAGGGGTCAAACGCGCAGATCCAGCAGCTCCCCAGTCCCTCATCTGCCACAGCCAGGTGCATATGCTCTACGCAGATGGCCAGATCCACATCCGAGTGGTTCTTCTGGTCGTAAGCGCGAACCCATGCGGCGGAAGACTGTGCGCAGGCCACCACAACCACAGGGGCCTCGGTGATCCATTGCTGCGTTTCGCGAGGAAACATCGCCTTCTTCACATCAGGGTTCGTCACCACATAGAGTATCCAAGGCTGCCTATTCGTCGCACTGGGGGCCAGCCGGCCGGCCTCCAGTATCCTGAGCAGCTTCTCCTGCTCCACAGGCTGGTCCGAAAAACTGCGCACGCTACCGCGCTGCTTGCAGAGGTCCAAAAAGCTCATGCCCATGCATCCTCCGGTTCTGCTTTGAAATGCGCAAAAAAGGCAACCGCCACAGTCACTACCATGAACACCGGAAAGGCCAGTGAACCACCGGACTGTGAGAGCTTATCAATATTGAGATTGGAGGTCGTAATGAGGTTAATCAGAACCTCCAGCACAGTAGCGGGCACCATCGCATGGGCCACGATATTGCAGGTCTGCATGAATGGACGAGTCGCGCCATTGACTGGTATCACACTCATCACGCCACCTAGAATAGCTACCAGAATACCTCGGCCTATCAACATGAAGATGAACATCACGATGATACCAACAGAGATGAACCAGTCGGCCATCTCGCGCAGTTTAGTGGGTGCGTTTTGATTATTGAAACCATCTAAAAAGCTCATGGGAGTTGGCGTCGAGTCAGGCCTCCCTTTCACATGGGTGTAGATCATGTCACTCGTAAACAGCACACTACTCGTATCACCATAAGCGGCGACGACCTGAGCCAGTGTGGTTTTGTTGGTGGTATCCACAACCACAACCCAGTCACCGCCCTTGTAAGTGTATGGCTGTGGCACATTGGGCATGCTCAGTTTTCCGTTATCAACACGAAAGGGCGGCATAGACTGAAAAGTCTTCTGAGTATACGGCATCATCTTGTCCACAACCATACCGGCGCATACTCGCCACACCAGGCAGCTTATGATCGTCATGATAAGCAAAACACCGAAAGCACCGCCGCCGCCGGCTTTCATTAAGCGTCCATATCCGCCTACTGGGTTGAAAGCCAGACCAAACCTACTGAAAAAGAACATCCGATACCTCCCACAGAGTTTACATGATACTGATTCTACTTTACCAAATTCAACGCCCGCCCGGTGATGCCGGACGGGCGTTTATGTAACTATGGTGGCGACTTGGTGTTATACGCGCATGGTATCTGGCCTGCGCCTCAGGGTGGCCACGGCGGTGCAAGCAATGCCCTCCTTACGGCCTATGAAGCCCATCTTCTCGTTGGTCGTGGCTTTCACGTTCACGCGCTCAGGTGATACTTGCAGCACGTCGGCAATCCGCTGCCGCATCTGCTGTACGTATGGACGCATCTTCGGTGCTTCTGCCATGATCGTGGAGTCAATATTCTCAATACTCCAGCCGTCGGCGGCCATCTTGCCCCAGGCGATGCGCAGTAGATCGGTGCTGTCGGCGTTCTTATACGCAGGATCGGTATCTGGGAAAAGTGTGCCTATGTCATCCATACCTGCGGCACCCAGCAGGGCGTCTATGATCGCGTGAACCAACGCATCGGCGTCGCTATGGCCCGCCAGCCCCATGTCATGCTTTATGGATACACCACCCAGAATGAGCTCACGGTCATCAACCATCTGGTGGCTGTCATACCCAAAACCGGTGCGTACTTCAAAGCTTCCCAAAAGTATCTCCTCCATCCGCAGTTGGTCTTCAGGATATGTCAGTTTGATATTCGCAGCCTCGCCGGGCACCACGCACACCGGGTGGAACTCTTCCACTACGGAGGCGTCGTCGGTCGGGTTGCCTTCACGGAAGTCGAACCGGTCATATGCGCTGCGTAGAACGCTGAGGCTGAATCCCTGGGGGGTTTGGACGCGCATCAAGTCGGTCTTGCGTCCATCTTCGTCGCGTGACTGTCGAGAGGTGGTTCCGTGGGTATGGCCATCGGCGTCGACCCACCAGAGTGTGTCACAGATGCGCACCACAGGCACTACAGCTCCGTGCTGACGCGTTCCGCGTATGACCCTGGAGATCAAATCCGCGCTCACGGCCGCTCGGGCGCAATCATGAACCAGTACACTGCCGTCATCGGAGTCGATGGCGTCAAGTCCAGCCATCACCGATTCCCAGCGAGCCGGCCCACCCTCCACCACGCTGAGAACCTTGGCGAATGGCTTCGCCAGCTCCTTCATCGCACTCAGATCATCTTCAGAGGTGACCAGTACGATTTTGTGAATGTCTGAGTGGTTCTGAAAGGCTCGGAGGGCCCACCACACTGCGGGCTGCCCTCCGATACGTGTCCATAGCTTGTTGGTTCGGCTACCGAACCTTTCGCCTCGTCCGGCCGCTAGCAAAATTGCGTAAGTTTCGTTCACCGTAGTCTCTATCATCCTCGTCCATGTCTTGGGCGTTGGCAAAGATCATTTTCCCGGCAGGTGTCTGCAGCAAACTTGAGACCACCACGATGATCTCCTGGTCGATGCAGTCGCGGGCCCCTTCCACCACAATCATCGTGCCGTCGTCCAAATAACCGACGCCTTGATTCTGCTGGTTGCCCTCCTTGATAATCTTAACCTTAAGCTCCTCACCTGGCAAGGCTACCGGTTTTAGGGCATTCGAAAGCTCGTTCACGTTGAGAACGCGAACCCCCTCCAGCTCAGCCACCTTGTTCAGGTTGTAGTCGTTGGTCACGATGACGCCGTTGATCCTCTGGGCGATCATGACCAGCCGTTTGTCAACCGGCTCACCGGGATCGGCGAGGTGATCATAGGTGCGCAGCTCCAGGTGCCGTTCCTTCTGCATCTGGTTCAAGATATCCAGACCGCGGCGGCCTCGGGCCCTGCGCAGTGAATCAGAGCTATCCGCGATATACTGCAACTCATCGATCACAAACCCAGGGATGTACAGCACCCCCTCGACGAATCCCGTTCGGCAGACGTCCAGCAGACGGCCATCGATGATCACGTTGGTGTCGAATATCTTCACCTTCGCGTTGTCCATGGCGGTCTTCTCCTGGTTAGGAGCCGGCACCTGTGGCGCCACAGGGAACCCGATGTCTTTCAGACTGATCAGTGCAGAGACGCTGAGGAATATCAGCACGACAGCGACACCGAAAGTCAGGGTCTGCCCCATGGGGCCGGATCTTGGTAGAACGAGCGCAAACGGAATGGTGATGATTAGTCCAAGAATAATCCCGAACGTCACCGCCACCTTCTCACGTGGGTCAGTTCGCTCGAGTCTATCCTGGATACTGATGATCCAATTGTAAAACTTGGGCCATAGGACTAGTGCAATCAATATACCAATGAGCGAAAGCGCAATCTTGACTACTGTGTAATAGCTTGGGTCGTTGAGTGATAGTTCGCGGTTGTTTTCCAGCATCTTTACAAATAAAAGTGAACACTGGTATCCCGCCATCGCCCCACAAGCCATTACCGCTACGAAAAGAAAAAAGCGGAATGTTTTTACGATCGGCACGGTTTTCGACCTCCTGAAGGTAACTTATGAATGTATGTACTAACTGCGAATTACGATACGCTTAAAAGCGACAACGCGCCTTTACAGGCGCGCCTATAGCATCGGTGGCCATCAACCTTATCATCACGGACTTGGTTGGCACGTCAAATGTATCGGTTCCTATTACTATACTGCTTGAATCACCGCTGCTGCTTCATGAAATGGCACATCTCCGGCATTTTGACCGAAATTAACATCACCTACCAGATAAAACGAACCGGTAAGCAATATCATGTCATTCGGTTCTGCCATGCGATATGCGTGTATAAGTGCAGAATTGGCATCCACACTTGTCATCAACAGCCCTTTGAATTGCCGAAATGGAGCTGCCAGTTTTTTCAGGTTCATACCACGGCGATCTTTTGGTGCCGTGAGTATCAACACGTCCGCAAAGTTTCGGATCAACTCTGCCATAGGGTCCGGCTTATGCCCCTGGGTCATACCAAACACAACAACTTTCCTGTTGTGCGGTATGCTCTCGTCCACTGCGTCCAGCAGTTTCGCCAATGCCTGCGGGTTATGCGCACCATCGAGCAATGTCCATGGATTTCGGCCCATAACCTGCATCCGACCCGGTAGCCACGCCTCGGCCAGACCACACTTAATGGTATGATGCGAGACGTCACTAAAAGATTTAGACGCCAGTAATGAACAAATTGTTGCAGCAATTGCAGCATTACTAGCTTGATATTTGCCAATTAGTCCTAAATGATAGGTTCCACTACAGCCAACCGGCCCTGCAATCGTTACACCGCCGGGTGAACCCAGCATAGGCTCGTAGTTCCACATCACCTTCTCGCCGGCGGCTTCACTCCAGTCTGCCCCTTCAGGTGCCGCCAAAAAGTAAGGACTGCCGCAAGCGTGTGCCCTGGCTTCGATCACCCTTCTAGGTTCATCGTCCACCACCCCGCTGACGACTGGTACACCCGGTTTAATGATACCTGCCTTTTGCTCTGCAATGGCCCCTAAAGTGTTACCCAGTCGTTCCATATGGTCCAGCCCAATGCTGGTGATCGCACAAACTTCTGGAGTGATGACATTGGTGCAGTCGAGTAGACCACCCATCCCGACTTCAATCACAGCCACATCCACCTTCTGCTCAGCGAACCAGGTGAACGCCAGTGCGGTTTTGAGCTCGAACTCCGTCACCTGCCCCATCGGTGTATGAGCCAGTTCCATTATCATCGGCTGGATACGGCTGACAAGCTCTGCGAAGCTCGCTTCAGGTATCATCTGTCCATCCACCTGCACTCGCTCACGCAGATCGAATACATATGGCGATAGATACACACCTGTCCGATATCCGGAGGCACGCAAGATGGCGGCCGTCATGGTGCATGTGCTGCCCTTGCCGTTTGTGCCTGCGATATGGACGCTCTTAAACCGGTGATGCGGGTTACCCAGCATGGCCAGCAGAGCTTCCATACGCTGGTTGCCCAGCTTGATTCCAAAACGCTTGAGGCCTTGCATGTATTCCACGGCCTCATGAAAGGTAAGATGCAAAACTGTAACTCCGAGTTTATGTATTCGCGACTAGATAGAGACTGTGATGAATGGTTATTGCATGCATGCCTAGTACACGCCTAGTTGCCGGATATCACGCCGCATCCCTAGTATGAACACGGCGACGATGCAGAATACGACACACACCCATACAGCCAATATGGCACCGTATTGCCTGGCGAGCCAACCCACAAACAGCGATCCAAACGGGCCAACTCCCGCCATGGCGTAGAAGTGAAGCGAGGCCGCACGCCCGGTCATGGAAGGAGGTGCTTGCAACTGCATCAAAGAGTTCACGGACGCCAGCGTGCTCACCATGCCACACCCCACCATGGCTAGACCTACCAACGCGATGTAGAATGCCAACTGCGAATGCCACGCCGCCATGCCGTTGAACACGATCAGACCGATGCACAGTATAGACGATGTCACGAGTAACGCGAGGCCCCGAGGAACCTTGCCCACAAACTGCCCAAGCAATATGGCTCCTAGCAGCGCACCAACACCGGTCGCGCTATACATGGTGCCCAATCCATGCTGTCCGGTCTGATAGATATCTTTGGCATACACGGGCAGCAGTGCCACATAGCTCAACCCAAACAGGCAGATCACCGCATCCAGCGATAATATCGCCTTCATCAACGGATTCCGCTTAACCATACGCACACCGGCCAGCACATCCGACAATGCCGAGGCCGGCATCAGAGACTTAGTGTAGGGCCGGACCGTCACATGCGACATCATCACCACAACCACCAGATAACTAAGCGCGTTGATTCCGAAACACCATCCGGGACCTTTCCAGTCCATCACGAGCGCTCCTGCCACAGGCCCCAGAATGCGTGAGATATTAAATGCCACACTGTTCATCGCGATGCCGATGGGCATCAACTCCGGACCCAGGATATCCATCACGATCGCCTGTCGGGAAGGGCCGTCCACCGTCATCACAAACCCGCCAATCACGGCGATAATCACGACGTGCCAAAACCCCAGTATGTGCATTAGTGCCATGATGGTTAAAATGGCAGCCAGCACAAATGAAATAAACGCGGTGACCATCACGAGCTTACGGCGTTCAAACCGATCGACCAGCACCCCGCCAAAAAGGCCAAACAAGGTGATGGGAAGCTGCCCGAGGAACGGCACCAGCCCCAGCAGGAACTGGTCGTTTGTCAGCAGGTAGACATACCAGCCCATCGCCACGTTCTGCATCCAGTTGCCCATAAAGGAGGCCAGAATGCCGCTCCAGTAGAGCCGGTAGTCCCTGACTCCCCATACTGACAGACTACTATTTCCGTTGAATTGGGTGGTGGGCAGATCATCGGTGGTCATACATTCATGGTATCATTTCTGGATTCCGGGGTCGGTTATCCGGCTGCGCAGTGCTCAGGAAGGTGGTTATTTCGCCAGTACAACGGCCCTTCACAACGCCCGCCGGAACGCGGGCCGATATTGATCAGCGATGGGTGACAGTGCCCGTACCGGGACGAAGTCACGGACGGGCCACCGAACCCGTCGCCAAGTGCCGGTGGTGTAGATCGCAGCCAAACAGCTACGTTGCCGCGGGTTTAGTCACCCACACGACTACGTTCCGGGAGCTAACGCTCCGGGAACTGCGTCCAGTGCGGGTTCCTGCACCGCGCGGCTGATCATTACCGGCCGGCGTCGCTTCGCTCCGGCCGGCGATTGGGTACCCCTGTTATTCGTCAATGGTTGCGGGTGCCCATTACCAAAGGGGCTAGTAACTCTAGGTCTATGATCGCACCCTTAAAAACAAAACCGGGCGGAACCAAGAATGGTACCGCCCGGTGAGTCAGTGGTTACTGATGTTTATCGGTTCTCTTTTGGAGCGGGCTCTTTGGTTTTGGCATCGTCGGGCTTCACCTTCATCACAGGAGCCGCGACGGGCTTCTTGTATTCGGCGATGAGCTTAGTCTGTTCGGCGACCAGGTCGGAACGCCCTATCTTTTTGTATTCAGCAAGAATCATATCTTGGGCCTGGAGGTTGCGGTTTTTTGCTACCTTGCTGGCCATCTGGAGCTGCTCGACGGTGCCCTTGGTGTCGCCGACATCCCAAAGCAGTCTGGCCAGTTCGATGCGCACCATCGGGCTCTCCATCTTAACCAGAGCCTGCTTGTATATTGCCGCAGCATTCTGTTTCGACTGCTCAACCAGTGCAGGCGTTACACCAGGGGTGCTGGATTGCATTGAGTAAAGCTGAGCCAACTGAAGCTGCACATTTGTCGAATTGACGGTCTTGCTGGCCTCTTTAAAAAGCTTGATTGACTTGCTGATGCCATCAGGAGAGTAAGGACTGGTTTTTGTGTCGCCAAATGCAGCGTCAAACACCTTGATTTCGGGATCATTGATCTCAACTTTGGCGTTATCGAATAGCTCCTTCTGGTATTTACTCCATCGGGCCTGTTTAGCGGTATCAATATACTGCTTTTTCAAATCAGCCCTGCGCTTCTCGAAATCCTTGGGAACTTCTGAAGTGATTTTGTCCAGCTTAATGATATGGTAACCGAAGTTGGACTTCACTGGTGCCGAAACCTCACCTAGCTTCAGCTTACCGGCCGCGTCAGCGAACTCAGGTACATACGCCGAAGCCAGACTATTACGGAGTGTGGGATCAAGCTCGCCCCCGCGAATCTTGCTGCCAGGATCGTCCGAATACTGCCCAGCAAGTTTAGCGAAGTCGCCACCGGCTTTGATCTTCGCTTCGATCTCTTTGGCCAACTTTAGGGCATCTGCATCACTGCGCTTCCCGGTGTTTACCAAAATGTGTCGTATGCTCAGTTTGTCAAGTCCAGCTTTGATCACTTCATCACTCGGATCATCGACTTTACTGACCTTCTCTTGAAGCCGCTGCTGTAGAAGGCTGAGTTTCAACTGAGAGCCGTCTTTTTCGACGTAGTTTTTAGCCTCGGTATCGATGAACTCTTCCAAGCTCTTGCCGGTCTGTTTCTTCACAAACGCTGCCCACTCTTTGTCGTTCATGGGCTTTTTGCCCGCAATCTGCGAACGCTGCATCTCAAGCTGCATTCCCAACTGCTTTTTGGCCTCGGCAACCAGCTCCTTATCATCCACACTCACACGTTCGCGTTTCGCAGCGTACTGAACCAAGGCTGCCTGCTTCAGTTGGCCGAATGCCTGGTAGGACTGCATCACCTGGTAAAGCGCATCATCAGAGCCAGGATATTGTCGAGCTTGTTCGTTGGCTTTAGCGATCGCCTGACCCATCTGTTCCTGCGTGATCGCAATGCCATTCACTTTAGCAGCCACAGAGGCGTCACTGACGCTATCGCCACCACCGCAGCCACCGCCGCCGAAGTATGTCACCATACCCAGCCCGAACACCACAGCCAGGCCAATTGCGATACCCGATCCAACATGGCTGAATTTCTCACGCATGGTGCGTAGCGACACCACCTCTTCTTCGACATGAGGCTTCTGCGGATTCGGTTGAGAAGATGCTTGTTTGGGCTTCTGGTTCTTTTCGTTCGCCATGATTCGCCTAACTCCTACGATCTGATTTTATGATTATTGGTTCTGATGATGACAAGTCAGACACCGGCAGTGTTATCTGACGGTATATGGGATGCCTTTTTGTTTGAGTTCATTCGTGAATTTATTCACATTTTGTTTGACGCGGTATTGGGCTAATTGGACAACATACCCGCCGTTTGTGGATTTGATGATATCGGCCCCCGGCACGTGAGGTTTGATATGCACCAGACCAGCCTGCGCTTCAGCCCATGATTTGTAATGAGCACTGGCCATCACTCGATAGACACCAGCCGCCGGGGTTACCGACGGCAGTTTTGTTTGGTCATCTAACCGTGTTGGCTGTTGCACAGGCAGACTCGGTTTGGTGGGAACAGGCTGTGGCTTCTCCACCGCCGGCGGTTTCGGCTTGGGCTTCACAGGCGGTTTGGTCACTGTAGCCGGTTCCGGCTTGCTCACGACGCTTCTCTTTGGAGCGACTGCAGGTTCCGCAGCTCTCGGTTTTGGCTTAACCTTCGGCTGTGACGCTTTCACAGGCTCCGCTACCGGAGCTGGCTTGTCCTGCACATCGGCCACTTTCGGCTTTGGTGTTTCTGTCGGCTTCGCCTCAGTAGGTTTACTGGGTTTATTGACAATTACCTCTACCTCGAGATCATCGTTAGCGGCCTTCTTGTCAGCCTGTTTCACGCTGGAAGGCGGTTTCGCCGAATTCAGAGGCAACTTGCTGGGACCTGTGACGGGTGTCGTTTGTCGGCTTTTCTTCGGTGCCGATTCGCCAAACACCAACGGTCCTAGTACCCCACCCAAAGCGTAGGCGATGGCCAAACCGACGATCATCACCAGTATCCACCAGCCGGAACTCTGTTTTCTCTGTGCTGTTCGATTGTTTCTCACGATGTCTTCGTCCTAAGCCTCGCCCCAGCCAGTTTTCGGTTCCGCTTTTTGGGCGTCACCCAACAACCCCAGGAATGTGGTTCGATCGAGTGTTTCAGTGCTCATCAAAGTTTCGGCCACATGAACCACCATTTCGTGGTTCGCCTGCAGAATCTTGAGGCCGCGCTTAAAGCACTCATCAACGATGGTGCGCACTTCGTGATCTATGATCGTCGCGATCTCTTCACTGTAGTTGCGGTCTTCCATGATATCGCGACCCAGGAACGGGTTACCATGACGGCGGCCAAAAGTGAGATGCCCCAGCTTTTTGCTCATGCCATACTCGCACACCATGGCCCGGGCGATTTCGGTCGCACGGCTCAGGTCATTGTTGGCACCAGTGGTGGCCTCGCCAAACTTCAACGTCTCCGCTGCACGGCCGCCCAGGAAGGCGGTGATGCGGTCCAGCAATTGCGCTCGGGTGATCAGGAATGTATCTTTCTCAGGCAGATACATCGTCACACCAAGCGCCATACCTCTGGGCAGAATGGTGACTTTATGCACTGGGTCTGAGTTTGGCAGGAGTTCACCGATGATAGCATGACCTACTTCGTGGTACGCCACCATCTCTTTTTCGGCTGGGTCGATCAGCCGGCTCTTCTTCTCAGGCCCGGCGATCACGCGATCCACCGCTTCCTCAAAGTGCCGGTTCTCAATCGACTTGCAGTCTTCGCGTGCGGCCATTAAAGCAGCCTCATTGACCAGGTTGGCCAGGTCGGCTCCGCTGAAGCCCGGGGTCATTTTGCTGATAGCCACGCTATCCACGTCGTCATCGAAGGGCATGCCCTTCATATGAACGCGGAGAATCTCATCGCGGCCCTTCTGGTCCGGGGGGTCTACCATCACCTGTCTGTCAAATCGGCCCGGGCGCAGAAGTGCCGGGTCCAGAACATCAGGGCGGTTTGTGGCGGCGATCAGAATGATACCGCTGTTGGGGTCAAACCCATCCATCTCCACCAGCATCTGGTTGAGTGTCTGTTCACGCTCGTCGTGCCCGCCGCCCAAACCAGCTCCACGCTGTCGTCCTACGGCGTCAATTTCATCGATGAAGATGAGGCAGGGGCGGTTGGCCTTCGCGGTCTCAAAGAGGTCGCGCACACGGCTTGCGCCGACGCCGACGAACATCTCCACAAACTCGGAACCACTGCTGTGGAAGAAGGGCACCTCGGCCTCACCCGCCACGGCTCTCGCCAGCAGCGTTTTACCGCATCCGGGAGGGCCCAACAGTAATACGCCTCTAGGAATTTTAGCTCCCAGAACCGAGTATTTTTTGGGGTTTTTGAGGAAGTCGACTATCTCAGAAAGCTCTTCTTTAGCTTCATCAACACCGGCAACGTCAGCAAATGTGATTTTTGGCGTATTCTCACCTGCACGCCGTGCCCGGCTGCGTCCGAAGGACATCGCCTGGTTATTACCAGACTGCGCCTGACGCATCATGAAAAACCAAAAAACGCCCATGATCAACACGACTGATAGCAACGGCAGCAGCCCTTGGATCACTTCATTCGCAACGGATTTGATGAACGTAAATTGGACGGACTTCGCCTCCATGCGTTCAAGCAGTTGAGACCGCGCTTCCGAGGTGTCAGGAAGTGTTGATGTATATTGTGTGTTGTCCAGTCCCCGAAGAGTGACGGTGTCGCGGTCGAACGACGCCTTCAATATTTGGTTAGTATCTACCAGTTGCAGCACACGCGAATAATCGATTTTTTTAGGCGCCGGCCCGCCCAATTCTCCGCGCATGAGATAGAAGATAGATAGAGCCAATACTGTGACAACCAGTATGGTGCTGATCCTTCTGTTCAAACAGTCCTCCGAATGGGGCGCCACCCCCTTGTAATCAGCGTCATTATAACATACGAGATGGTGGAAGAATCCGTTGCATCTCCGCTTGTATCTCTGCCTCAAGTACCAGGCAGTCACATCCACCGGTCGGAGTCTTACATCTGTCGGCTATACAGCCGCCAGGAACCCACACCACACCTTCGGCATCTGCCAGCACTGGCCATGCCCTCCGCCAGTTGCCGGGTATCCCGGCAGATGACAGCACATCGAAAACCTTACGGCGTCCGCTCATGCCTAACGGCAAAATCCGCTCACCAGTCCGGGCTACCCTAAACACCAGCGGCGGCACGATCGCATCCATATTTAGACTTACCCGCCAGTTACCGATGTTTCGTATCGGGCTCTGTCTTCTTGCCCGGACCATATGAAACACGATACCCGTGTTGGGGTCTGTAAAATGCGGAGCATTCACATCAACCGGCTGCTCCCACACGATGGGCAAAACCTCTTGCGGTGCATTCTCACGCGCAATCAGCTTCTGCCCGTCGCTTCTCACCACCAGTTTGCGGCTGGTGAGGTTGACTGCACCACGGGTGCCTGTCAGCAGATACTGCCTCAGCCGTTCGATATGCCGTAACTCTACCCCTTCGGTTCCGCCAAACTCATCGAAAATCTTGCAGATGATGCGCCGCTGCACGGCCACAGTTTGGTTCATCATCGCATCACGAGGCACCATCACCGCGCCATTCACACGCTGCACGGCCTCCTCGAACACTGGCCCAATGCGCCGATCCCAGTCTATCTCTTCCTGCCGTGCGATGTCGCTGAACCTCAGCAGAGCCTTATCCACACCAGGGTTCACTTGCCTCAGTAGCGGAAGAACCTTCAACCGCAGCAGGTTCCTGCTGAACCGTGTGTCGGCGTTACTCTCATCGGTGATATAAGGCAGCCCCAAGGATTGACAGTATTTCTCAGTATCGGCGCGTTGTATCTCAAGTAACGGCCTAAGGGGGTCCCCAAGCCGGTCCATACCCATCACACCGTGCCACCCGCTACCGCGCACCAGGTGCAGCAGCAGGCTCTCTACCTGGTCGTCTGCATTGTGCCCTACGCACAGTATGTGAGCGGAATGCTCACGCAAAATCGACCTAAGAGCCTCATAGCGCAAATGGCGCGCCACCGCCTCAAGCCCTTCACTGGCCACCGCGATGCTGCCCTCTACATCCACTTGCTGCGACACAAACGGCACACCCAGAAGCCCGCAGATTCGCTGGCAGTGCATCTGGTCCTCTTCGGCCTGTTCACGCAGTGAATGGTTGATATGCGCGGCCACCACCCATATCCCCAACTCGGCCCGGTAAGAAGCCAGCATATGCAGAAGAGTGGTGCTGTCGGCACCACCCGAAAAGCCCACCAGAAGCCGTTTGCCCTTGACTAACCGCCGGACATCAGCATCTAATACGCGGTTGGCAAGCTCCTCGGAAAACACATCAGGCCCCCTTGCCTACGGAATAGCCAAGGGCCCGTAAAGCGTCCACATGTTCCAGCTTGTCCACATCAACGCCCACGCCCGCGTCATGGGTAATGATCTCCTCAAAGGTGACGCCCATCACTTCGTTCAAGCGCGTCTTGATATGCTGTATACCCAACATGCTAGGAAATAGCCGTCCAAGGACCAGTCGCACGATCATCGCCGGACCAAGCAGCGAGGCGATCTGTTTCACGCTCTTCCTCGCCTCAAAGAAGGTGTTGATCATCGGCCGTACCCTCTGCAGGGCCACCGCTTTGGCCATAAAAAGATTACCGCCAGTAAAGCTACCCTCGGCAACTTTCAATGTCGTGCGGGCCATGTTTGGAAACAGCCTCTTACACTCATCTACCGGAATGATAGGCCAGCAAACATCAACGCCCTTTTGCAGTGACCGGTCTACAAAATCAGCGACCGCCTCAGCGGTCAGGAAAGGCGCATCCGCCGTCGCGATGAGCACATATTCCGTGGGACCCAACTCGGCAAGCCCCCCATACAGGTTGTTCACAAAACTGCCCCTGTCGGCTATGAGGCTTATACCGTTAGGTGCAGGCACATTACCTACAACAACCACATTTTCTACGCGCCCACTATTAATGACGGCTTCTATCACAGATTGCACAATCGGTTTACCGTTTACCACCAAGCAAGCCTTGTTGGTTACGCCGGTTTTAGTGGCGAACTCTGCGCTTGTTTCGCCGCCGGCTAGAATGATACATCCTACTAGCATCGACACCCTCTTGCATTTCATACCAGGAGATTCACATCCCCTTAACCAGTCTACCTGAACTGAGCTATTTCCGAAACCGTGGGCACTTGACAGTACCTTTTGTATGCTTGAACAGGTACATTGAATATGAAGAGCCACGGACGCTGAAGCATCAAGGGAGAACGCGTAGATGATAGCTATCATTGGCGGGACCGGATTTACTGACTGGATGGCCAGCCATCCACACAAGACGCATATTGTGTCGACTATAGATGGTGACCAACCGGTATACGAGATGGTTCTTGACGGTACCGCTTGCCTGTTTATCCCTCGGCACGGCACCTTCCACGATGTGCTACCACACAACATCAACAGTGCCTCTATCATTCGTGCCATACACCAAATGGGAGCTACGGGCATACTTGCCACCTTTGCGGTAGGATCACTGACTTCTAGCCGGCGGACTGGCGAGGTGGTTGTGCTGAGTGATTTCATAGACTTCACACACAAACGCAGGTCAACCCTTTTTGAAGCGGAGCCGCATAAAGCGCACACGGACTTCAGTCAGCCGTTCTGTCCCCTGCTCAGACAAGCCCTCATCGAAGCCAGTCATTCGCTGCGGCTTCCTGTCCACAGTTCCGGCACATATTTGTGCGTTGACGGACCAAGGTATGAAACCCCCGCCGAGGTTCGGCTGTTCGCACAGCTCGGGGCCGATGTGGTGGGCATGACGTTGGTTCCAGAGGTTGTCTTCGCCAAGGAACTAGGCATTCCATATGCCGGTGTGGCAGTCATCACGAACATGGGCACCGGCCTGACTTCCGAAACACTAGCCCATGAAAACATTGGTGAGAATTTCGGTGAAGTCCGCACAGACTTGACCGGGCTTTTACAACGAGCCATCCTTCAGGACGCCAACAGGGGAACAGAGCCACATATTTGACAAGGGGGTCTCTTATCCGCTATAATGTCAGTAGAAACAAGTGCAGACAAGCAGGGGGTAGTTAATCTACCTGCTGTAGTGTGGGCCGCGAACGATCTAGTCATCGTTGCGCGGTCTTTTTTGCATCTAAGGATGGAACCGAGTCGGTCTGGGGCCTTTTGGGCTGCAGACCGAAACGAAAGCCGGACACTGCTTGATATGAGGCAGTGTGCGGCTTCTTTGGTAATGAAGATAGTCAAACGGAGGAATTCCTATGAAACAAAAGAGATTGGAACATGAAGGCCACCAACTGATCCTGCACACCAACGGGGTGATCTGCTCAACCGCTCGTGAGCTAGCCTCTAGCGAGGCGTTTGAGGGGGTAGTGGCGAACTATGTGGCCGAACTGCGCGAACACAATAGCCCTATACTCGATCAGTTGTGCGCGGATACTGATGACACCGTCCATACACCAGGCTTGATCACTCTGCTGCGCACGCTTGCGGTGGTACCTCTGGAGCAGGTGGTGAAGATACTGCCCCACGCAGAACACTACCTGGGCAAACGCAAGGCCCTGCACCAACTGGTAGAAGGCCTTTATAACTACTGGCGTTCCTACGACCGGTTCATGGTCTGCCACTCGGAGCAAGGCTCCGACAGCCATGACCAGAGGCCGTACCGCACCTTCAATGCCACCGTGGAGCAGCTAACCCACCTGGTAAGGGCTCTTTATCGAGACATCTGCGAAAACATCACAGGCGACCATCCCCGGGTCTACCGGCAGGTTTCCGCCGGATGCGAAGTCGCCTTGATCGCAACACAGAAGCCCTGGAACTGCCCTGAAACATACTCGGAGTTGCTGGACACCATACCCTTTATACGGCAGGTTCTTTTAAACCCGCCCTTGATACTCAATCCGCCCATGAACAAGCGGACGGGCCAATTCCAGAAAGTAAGCGACAATCCGTTGCTTGGATTGTCATTGGACAAGGGGAAGTGGCTATGTTACCCCGCTCAGGTTGGGCCGTTGGTGGTGTTCATTTACTTCCATCAGAAGTTTATCGGTCTGGGATGCTCGCTGGCGAACCTGTTTGAACTCGCCACTGATGAACAGATCGCGGCTGGTCCAGACGCGGTTTACCTCTACGGAGCTCCTGCCGCAGAACTCGCCAGGTTTGGGGACCTACCCACGGTCTTCTATGATGACGATGCAAACAACATGATGGTCGCGGCGGTGCCGGACGAAGACCGCTTCGGTTATTTCGGCTACCTCAAAAAGATGGTGCTGACCCTTCACAACATCGTGATGATGAAGCGCGGTCGAATGCCCTACCACGGCGCCATGGTCAGGATTGAGCTTAAAGACGGCAAGTCCGCCAACGTGTTGCTGATCGGTGATACCGCCGCCGGCAAGAGCGAATCACTTGAGGCGTTCCGGATACTCGGTGATAAGCACATCCGCGACCTCAGGATCATCGCAGACGACATGGGTTCGTTGGAGATCGCTGAAGATGGACGGCTGTTCGGTTACGGCACAGAGATCGGCGCGTTCATCCGTCTTGATGATCTTCAACACGGATACGCATTTGGTCAGATCGACCGAGCGATATTCCACAATCCACACTTAGTCAATGCGCGTGTCATCGTGCCGGTCACCACCCTGGATGAAGTGCTGGGCGGGTATCCGGTAGACGTGATGCTCTACGCAAACAACTATGAGGAGGTCGACCAGGACCACCCGCTCATCGAACGGCTGCCTTCTGCGGAACGCGCACTACAGACCTTCCGCGACGGAGCCGTGATGGCAAAGGGGACAACCACGTCGACTGGACTGGTGCACACCTACTTTGCCAATATCTTTGGGCCGCAGCAATACCAGCCAATACATGAGGAACTAGCTCAGCAGGTATTCAAAGCAGCGTATAGCTCTGGGGTATTCGTGGGCCAGTTGCGGACGCGCCTTGGGATAGTCGGGTATGAGGCTTCCGGGCCGCAAGAGGCGGCTGAAGCACTGTTCAAACAGATCATGGCACAACCTGCAAAGTGAGGGGTATCATCACCAGACCAGATCGCGACCAGATATCGCCAATGAGTCGCTACTCAGTTCTTGCCGCGTCGATCACCATCCAGTTGTGCCTGGGCGGTGTTTACGCCTGGAGCGTGTTTGTGACACCCCTGCGTTCTGAGTATGGACTGAATACCGCACAGACTCAGCTCATCTTCGGCGTGATGTTTGCTGTGTTCACCATGGTCATGGTATTCGCAGGCCGATGGCAGGAGAAGCGAGGGCCACGCTTAGTGGCGGCTGTTGGGGGGCTGGTGTTCGGATGTGGCTACCTTCTAGCCTCGATGTCTGGAGGATCATTCCCCCTCATTCTGCTGGGCGTCGGTGTGATTGGCGGGGCGGGCATAGGATTATGTTATGTCTGCCCTTTGGCCACCTGCGTTAAGTGGTTTCCGCGGTCAAAGGGGCTGGTCACCGGCCTTGCGGTGGCTGGCTTTGGAGGTGGTGCCATCCTGCTCACCATGGGTGCAGGAGCCCTGATCGACCGAGGATACAACGTGCTGGAGGTTTTCCGGGTCATCGGGTTGACGTACGGAGCAGTGCTGGTCGCGTGTGCTCTGCTGCTGCGAAACCCCGAAGGCAGCCAGCATCAGCCAAAGCAGAGCATCCCACTACGGCCTCTCCTCAGCCAGAGAAGCTTCTGGTCACTGGTGTTGGGCATGTTCTGCGGCACGTTCTCCGGTTTGATGGTGATCGGCAACATCAAACCTATCGGCGTATCCGCAGGGCTCAACCCAGAGCAAGCGGGTTTGGCTGTCATGACATTTGCTCTCGGCAACACTGTCGGCAGGATACTTTGGGGAACAGTTCATGACAGGATCGGCCGAAACGCAATCCCTCTATCGTTGATGGTTTTGTGCGTGGCGGTCACCTCCATCCTGCCATCGGCGTCCTCGTTGTCGACTTTTGCATTAGCCGCTGCACTGACGGGTTTTGGTTTCGGTGCCTGTTTTGTGGTGTATGCCGCCCAGGCTGCCACCGAATATGGGCCCAACGCAATTGGACAGGTCTACCCGATTGTCTTTCTGGCTTACGGTCTATCAGGGGTCTTGGGGCCACCTGCCGGAGGAGCCCTATTTGACCACACAGGCAGCTATTCGTCCGCCATGACTGCAGCAGCAACCATCACAGCTTTGGGAATCATCGCCACCGCACTGCTGTCTCGGTGCAAGCCGAGTCGTATGTGTAATGCACATAATTTCGTGCCGGATTGACCCGATCATCTACGCATGCGGATGACCACAAAGATCATCCCACAAACATACTATTCATACCACCGGTGCTACCATATGAAACCCCATTCGTTACGCGCCACATATCCACTCGTGTTACTATCAACTGTAATATGGATGACACCCAGGTATCGCGGGTTTTGAGATATGGGAGGCCGGATGTGCCAACACAAGGACAGCTTCAAGCCGACATCAGTGAGGCGATCATTAAGTTTGAGAAGGAATACATGGGCCGTGGCCCTCTCGAAACAAAGACATACATCATCGATGACATGGTGATTGTCCGCCTCAAAGGGGTATTGACCCAGGCGGAACACCAACTAGCCAGGACCGGTGACACATCAAGGGGTCGCGAGCTGATCAAGCAGGTGCGTATAGAGCTGCTTGAAAGAGGTCGTCCGCTCATCGAGGCTGTTATTGAGTCGATCACCGGGCGTAAGGTTCAGAGCCTGCACACGGACATCAGCACCGTCACTGGTGAGAGGTTGATCGTATTTACACTGAGTGCTCCCCCGGAATTCGGCTCATAGGTCTCACCCTGCGATGAATGTGTGCATTGTACACCTCATCATACGAAATGACACCGAAGTATGGTTGACGAAGTGGCCCGAAACGTGCTAAAATAGACATCGAGAGATTTCGCATTTTGCCGTCTCTATTGCTAACAATCGAATTCGGTACCCATAACCCCTACATGGAGGAACATAATGGCTGTTAAGGTCGGTATCAACGGCTTCGGTCGCATCGGGCGTCTCGTTCTTCGCGGTATTCTGAAGAACTACGCTGACACCATCGAAGTAGTTGCCATCAACGACTTGGTCGCTCCTAAGACCAACGCTCACCTGCTAAAGTATGACTCAAACTACGGCATCCTGGCTAACGAAGTGACTGCCGATGATACGAACATCTACATCGATGGCAAGGCCATCCGCATCTTCGCACAGCGCAACCCTGCCGACATCGACTGGGCAAGCTGCGGTGTTGATGTTGTTGTGGAAGGCACCGGCCTGTTCACATCAGCCGAAAAGGCTGGAGCTCACCTCGGCGGAAGCGTGAAGAAAGTCATTATCACAGCTCCTGCTAAGGGTGAGGATGCTACCATCGTCATGGGTGTGAATGAAAACATCTACGACGCTGCTAAGCACAACATCATCTCCAACGCAAGCTGCACCACCAACTGCCTGGCACCTGTTGCCCGCGTGCTGGAAGACACCTTCGGTATCGTGAAAGGTCTTATGACCACCGTTCACGCATACACGAACGACCAGAAGATTGCAGACCAAGCCCATAGCGACCTCCGCCGCGCACGCGCTGGCGCAGTCAGCATCATCCCCACCACCACTGGCGCAGCCAAGGCCGTTGGCCTGGCAGTTCCTGAGATGGTTGGCAAGCTGCACGGTTACGCCCTGCGCGTTCCCACCCCCACCGTCTCCGTGGTTGACCTGACCGTCGAGCTCGGAAAAGACGCCACCGCTGTGGAAATCAACGATGCTCTGAAGGCCGCTGCTGCTGGCAAGATGAAGGGCATTCTTGGCGTAGAGGATGCTCCTCTAGTGTCCAAAGACTTCCAGGGCGACGACCGCTCCTCCATCGTTGACGGCGCACTGACCATGGTCATTGGCGGCAACATGGCTAAAGTGGTTTCATGGTACGACAACGAGTGGGCATACTCCATGCGCGTAGGCGATCTGATCACCTACATGGCTAGCAAGGGTATTTAGTTCCCTTTCGATACCTACTTCACTTGGGGCGGGCGGGGTAACCTGCCTGCCCCTTTTTTGTAACGGAGGATCATCACTGTGAACAAGAAGACCGTTATGGATATCGACGTTGCCGGCAAGCGCGTGCTCGTGCGCGTAGACTTCAACGTGCCAATGGAAAATGGCGTCATCACCAACGACAAGCGCGTGGTCGCCGCCCTCCCCACCATCAAATACCTTATTGAACACAAAGCTCGCGTCATTCTCTGCTCTCACCTCGGCCGACCAGTAGACGGCCCCGATGACACCATGCGCCTGGCTCCAGTAGCCGAGTGCCTGGCCAAACTCATCGGACAGCCCGTCAAGGCGCTGAACGACTGCATTGGCGACGCTGTGAAAGCGGAAGTCATGAAGATGCAGGACGGCGACGTGGTCATGCTGGAGAACGTGCGCTTCTACAAGCAAGAGACCAAGAATGAGCCCGGATTCGTAGCCCAACTGGCCGACCTGGCCGAGCTCTACGTGAACGACGCATTCGGCTCCGCACACCGCGCCCATGCCTCCACAGAGGGTGTTGCCCACCACCTGCCCGCAGTAGCCGGTTTCCTGATGCAGAAGGAGCTGGACTACCTCGGCGGCGCACTGGCTGCACCAAAACGCCCCTTCGTCGCCATCCTGGGCGGTGCGAAAGTGGCCGACAAGATTTCCGTGATTGAGAACCTGCTGACCAAGGTCGACAAACTCATCATCGGTGGTGGTATGGCCTTCACCTTCCTGAAGGCCCAGGGATACGAAATCGGCAAGAGCATCCTGGACGCCGAGCGGATCGACTTCGCTAAGAAGGTTCTGGCTGACAGCGGCGACAAGATCGTGCTGCCGGTGGATATGGTAATGGCAGCCGGTTTCGACGCCACAGAGACCACCACGGTGGACATCGACGCCATGCCCGCCGACATGGGCGGATTTGACGTCGGCCCGAAATCCGACGCCCTCTTCGCCGACGTCATTAAGTCCGCTGGCACAGTGATCTGGAACGGCCCCATGGGCGTGTTCGAAAAGCCCCAGTTTGCCGAGGGCACCCGTGCGATGTGCCAGGCACTAGCTGAGAGTTCGGCCACCAGCATCATCGGCGGCGGCGACAGCGCTTCAGCCGTGAAGAAGATGGGCTACGCCGACAAGATGACACACATTTCCACCGGCGGCGGCGCCTCCCTGGAGTTCCTTGAAGGCAAGGTTCTTCCCGGCGTCGTGGCTCTGTTGGACAAATAGGAGAAATATCGAATATGCGACGTATACTCATCGCCGGTAACTGGAAGTTGAACGGCAGCATCGCCTGGGCCAAGGAGTTCGTGGCGGGCATGAAGGCCCAGAACAACGGCAATAAGGCCGCAGAAGTCTGCCTTTGCCCCACCTTCACCAGCCTCTACCCCATCGGGCAGGAGCTGGCAGGCAGCGGCATCGCGCTTGGCGCACAGGACATCTTCTGGAAAGACTCTGGCGCATACACCAGCCAGATTTCCGCACCCATGCTCAAAGAGTGTGGCGTGACCTACGTCATCATCGGCCATAGCGAAACCCGCGGCCGGTACGGCGTGCCGGAGCCGGACTTCACCCCGGAAGTGCTGAAGCAGTTTGGCGAGACCGACACCACCGTGAACAAGAAAGCCCACTATGCACTGGCCAGTGGTCTGAAGCCCATCATCTGCTGCGGCGAAACCCTGGAAGAGCGCGAAGCCGGTCAGGCTGACGCCATCATCGCCGCCCAGATCGAGAAAGCCGTCGCCGGCTTCACCGGCGAACAGGCCGCCACCCTGGTTTTTGCCTACGAGCCCGTATGGGCCATCGGCACCGGCAAGACCTGCGACACCGCTGAAGCCAACCGCATCTGCGGCCTGGTTCGCAGCACCGTAGCCAAGTGCTGCGGCGACGCAGCAGCCCAGAGCGCCCGCGTGCTTTACGGCGGATCGGTGAAACCCGATAACGCCAAGGAGCTTCTCGCCACCAGCGACATCGACGGCGCCCTCGTCGGCGGAGCTTCCATGAAAGTGGACAGCCTCACCGGCATCATCGACGCCGCGTAGCACCTGCGAACCAGCTCCCAGCCCCGTGCGGACAACCGCACGGGGCTTTTGGTTTTGGTGGTTGATTATAAATTTGCAGAATATTTAAAAAACCTGTTGATAACTAACAAATGTATGGTAGACTTTGCATATGTGATAAACCGTTAAGACATTATTGACTACCGCAAACAGGTAGGAGCCTGACGGAAACCACAAAGGTGCAAGTATAAACAATAGAAGCGCGCGAATTCTAAGTGACACAGCATTCGGAAACACGATTCGTGAGCTCTTCTAATCATTGGACACAGAGGTGTATTCTGATGGTAATTCGCGGGCTTTGTTTGAATAATCGTATGTTTCGAAGGTTAGTTAACGCGTCTGGATTGATGGCGTGTCTACTCATTTCCAGCGGTGCGTTTGCCCAGTATAATCTCTACAATGCGAACCTGCATGTGCACTCTAACATCAGCAATAAAGTATCATCAGAAGCATGGCCTGACCATGAATTAGCTTCTTCGCCAGACCAAGTCATGGCTGAGGCTTATATGGCCGGTCTTGATGTCATAGGGTTTAGTGACCACGGCGGCAAAATCAACACAGATATAAGTCCTCTGCAATACAATGAATGGGGAAAACTAGGAAATATCGCTCGGACAGGTGGTCCTACGGCAATAAGAGGCTTCGAATACAGTCTAGATGGTTATCACGTCAACGTATTCAATACCGATTACTTTTGTGACTATACTGCCTGGAAAACCGCCGGCGACCCGATCCTTAAAAAAACTTTTTATGAATTCCAATCTTGGCTGTGTGATAGTCAATATTGGACAAATGGTGAGTATCCAATAGCGCAATTCAACCATATTTGGAACAGCAATGGTTTCAACGGGTTCTCATGGCCATCCGGCATTTCAGCTTCAACGCTGGATAAGGTGTTCTGTTTGATAGAGATGGGTGGAGGATCAATCGTACACACATCACCTAACGAAACGGAAGTATCTTTTCGGTCTGCGCTACAGGCGGGGTGGCATGTAGGACCTTCCATAGGAAACGATAATCAAGGAAGCATTCTTAACGAAGCGGCAACACGACATACCGGTATCTGGGCAACCAGCTCTCATGGTTCCGCCATTAGGGACGCCCTGCATGAACGTAGAGTATTTGCCTCCGAGGATATCGATGTTTCGGTAAAGTTCCTTATGAAGACCAACAGTGACGGGGTCATTCACTGGATGGGAGAAACCGTCAAGGCTGACCCTAACGGTGTCAAATACAGTGTCGAAGCTATCGACCCCAGCGGTCTGGCAAAGGACCAGTTCGAATCTGTCGACCTTATGACATCAGCTAGTAGCAGTCCTTACCATAGTTGGGGTGGTACCAGCAGCACTTCGGCCGAGTTTTGCAAGGAACTCAACATACAGGATTTGTTAGGTACTGCGAAAACATCCCAGGACCAGACCTGCTTCTACCTTCGGCTCAAGCAAAATGGTACCGATTTGGACACACAGCAGGACTACATCTATTCAGCTCCAATATGGATAAAATACTGGACTCCCGTAACCGGCACCATCAATGAAGACACAACTTGGACGCCTGACAATAACCCATACCTCGTGAAGGGGGCTGTGACGGTAGCATCAGGAAGGACCCTTACTATACAGCCAGGCACGGTCGTTAAATTCGCCGACAGTACTAGTGGCATCTCGGTAAATGGAAGAATAGCGGCACAAGGATCATCTGGAGCACCAATCACCTTCACTAGTTTCCAGGATGATAGTGCTGGTGGTGATTCGAACTACGATGGAAACGCTACTAGCCCAAACCGCGGAGACTGGAACCTAGTTAGCGTGTCAAGCGGAGCATCAGGTGTTTTTGAAAACTGCCATTTCAGATATGGTGGTAGCTATGTCCAAACTGCTAACCTAGCTGTCGTAAATGGAGGTTCGATAAGCATCACCAACTGTAGTTCGAACCAGGCAAATGGAGCCGGAGTTTACGTAGACAATTCAAGTTTGTCGGTTTCTGGGCTTAATGTCTCTGATAATACATACGGAGTTTTTGTCCAGAACCGCAGCGGATTAACAGTTAGCGGAGTCACAGCTACTGGATGCAGTTATGGAATTTATGCAGAATCCTGTTCCTCTCCAACCATAACCAGTAACACTCTTACCAACAATGGCACTGGCGTCTATGTCAGCAACTGCTCCTCACCGACCATTACCAACAACGTATATAACGGCAACACCAATGGTGCGGCACGAATGAGTGGCAGCATTGGTGGAAGCATCACCGTCGGAGGTGGGTCTGCTTCGGGCAACGGAGTAAACGGGCTTGTTGTCAGCGGTTGTACTACAGTATCAAACACACAATTTCATCCTGCAAGCGGATTCCCATATGTCATCAGTGACCTTGCAGTCTCTGCAGGCAATACTATCACATTCGATCCAGGATGTGTTGTCAAATTCAGGGACTGGTCGTCACGAATAGAATGTGCAGGTGGCGTGGTGGCCAACGGAACGTCGGGCTCACCCATTAATTTCACCAGTTTCAAGGATGACTCCGTTGGTGGAAACACCGATGGCACATCAGATTCGCCATCAAACGGCGACTGGAATCACATACAAATATCCGGTGCTGGAGCTCAAGGATCATTTAAATACTGTAATGTCCGTTATGGCGGGGGCAGTTATCAGCCGTATGCCAATCTTGCCTGTAGTGGCGGAGCGTCTTTGAATGTAGCGAACAGCATCATATCCAATTCAGCCAACTATGGTATATACGGTAAATCGAGCTCAGTAACGGCTTCTGCCAGCACAGTTACTGACTGTGGTACAGGTGTCTATCTATATGGCTGCACATCGGCCTCTGTTAGTGGCTACACTGTAAAGAACAACAATATTGGGCTACAGACAGATTCCTGCGCATCGCCGGTATTTACAGGCAATACTATCGCTAACAATGGCACGGGGATTGAAATCAGCAATTCCTCTTCGCCAACACTGACCAATAATGTATTCACCGACAATGCCAATAGCGCAGCCCAGATTGATGGCACCATCAGTGGAGGTATCACGATATCAGGCAGTACATCATCAGGTAACGGCGTTAATGGGTTGCTTGTAGTCAGCAGCTCAACGTCAGGCCATACACAATTCCATCCTGCCAATGGCTTTCCGTATGTCATCGGCGACCTATCGGTTGGCGTCGATAATACCTTAACCATCGACGCAGGATGTGTAGTGAAGTTCAGGGATTCAAACGGACGTGTGGAGGTTGCCGGAGCAGTAATAGCCAACGGCACATCCGGAGCTCCCATATACTTCACCAGTGTTAAAGATGACTCAGTTGGCGGAAACACCGACAACACGTCGGCTACACCTGCGAAGGGTGACTGGAGCCACATCCAAGTATCAGGCACGGGCGCCAGCGGTACGTTCAACAACTGTGTTGTTCGTTATGGAGGTAGCGGCTACCAGCCTTATGCTAACCTTGCCTGCAATGGGGGAGCGTCTATGACGGTATCCAATAGTACGGTCTCTCAATCTGCCAACTATGGAATTTACTGGAACTCCAGTACCGTAACTGCAACCAACAGCGCAGTAACCGACTGTGGTATTGGTGTTTACATCAACGGCTGCACATCGGCTACCGTAAGCGGCTATACACTAAAAGACAATTCGACCGGGATGCTTGCAAGTTCATGCACATCACCTACAATAACGGGGAATTCAGTTTCAAACAACAGCACCGGTATACAAATTACCGATTGTACATCCCCATCACTCATCAACAACGTGTTTACTGATAACGGCATAGAAGCAGCTAGTGCTACAGGGTACATCCATGGCAGCGTAACCTTATCAGGTAACACAAGCTCAGGAAGTAAAATCAATGGCTTCAACATGAGTTGTATAGTCAACGGTGATACTGTGTTCCACCCTAGCGGGGAGTTCCCATATGTGCTTAGTTCGCTTAGTGTTGATGCAAGCAACACGCTGACAATTGATCCAGGGTGCATCGTTAAGCTAATAACCACATCCGGTAACTTGAGTGTCGCAGGAAACCTCGTTGCTCGTGGGACTACTGCACTCCCTATCAACTTTACCAGCATCTCTGATGATAGTATCGGTGGTGACACCAACGGTGACAGTACAGGCTCCGGTCCTGCCAGAGCAGACTGGGCACGTATCAATGTCAATGGTTGGGGATCCAGCGGTGTATTCGATCATTGTATAGTCAAATATGGCGGTTATACTGGGTATGGCGAATCGTCTGCCAATTTGGCCTGTACTAGTGGCGGTTCAATGAGTGTTGCCAACAGCTCGGTTTTATACAGCGGCTCCAGTGGCATTTATTACGGACTGTCGAATCCACAAGTTTCTACAACGACAATCAACTACTGCAGCACAGGCATCTACCTAAAGAATTGCACATCGGCGAGTATCAGTAGTATCACCATCAGTAACAACGGTATTGGGGTAAAGGCAGAATCCTGCTCATCTCCATCTATCACCGGATGCACCTTGACTGGTAATTCGTCTTATGGAGTTAGCCTAACGAGCTGCGTCTCTCCTAGCCTTACGAACAATATATTTATAAACAATACGTCATCCGCAGCTTGGGCTGACGGTGACATCAGCGGATCGGTTACGATGAGTGGCAATGTGAGCACTGGTAGTGCCGTAAATGGAATTAGCATCGCTGGCTGCAGCATCAATGCTGATGCGCAATTCCACGCCGCTAACGGCTTTCCGTATGTTATTAGTGGGCTCATAGTAAATGCCGGAAAAACCTTAACTATCGATCCTGGAACTGTGGTCAAATTCTACGCAAGCAACGGGATCATATCCTGCAATGGAACACTACTAGCTAAAGGAACTGCGGCATTACCCATCTATTTCACCAGTTTAAAAGATGACACTATAGGTGGTGACACCAATGGCAACGGCACAGGAAACGGTCCGGCAAGGGCTGACTGGTCACGTATATGGGTGACTGGTTGGGGTGCTAGTGGCGTATTTGACAACTGTATTTTAAAATACGGCGGCTCAAACGGTAACGGTGAGCCATATGCAAACTTGGCTTGTACAAACAGCGGCTCGATGAGTGTCGCTAATAGTTCCGTGCTGTATAGCAGTTCTAATGGGATATTATACGATTCAACCACACCTCAGGTCTCAACGACAGATTTGAAATACTGTAATGTCGGCTTGTACTTAAAACACTGTAACGGGGCTAATATCAATGGTATCAGTGCCAGTTACAATCTCGTTGGTATTCAAGCAGATTCGTGCTCGTCCCCAATTATCAACGGCTGTAACTTGGCCAACAATTCCTACGGCGTTGAATTTACCAGTTGCGTTTCGCCCACACTCACCAATAACACATTCACCAACAACCCATCTGCCGCAGCCTGTGCTGATGGTAATTTAAGCGGTACTGTCACTGTTACGGGCAATTCGAGTTCTGGCAGCGTCATGAACGGATTGAACATGAATGGCGTCATCGTTATAGCTGACACGAAATTACGCAAGTCCGGTAACTTCCCGTATGCTGTCAATAGCCTTACAGTGAATACAGGCAAGACTCTGACTCTGGATCCAGGAGTAGTGGTAAAGCTATATACTGGTAGCGGAATCATCTACTGCAATGGTATCCTGTCAGCCAAAGGAACTGTCGATTTGCCCGTCTATTTTACCAGCCTAAAAGACGACACTATCGGTGGAGACACAAATGGTGATGGCACAGGTTCAGGGCCCGCCAGATCTGATTGGTCTAAGATATGGGTGACTGGTACAGGTTCGAGCGGTGTCTTCGATCACTGCACCGTTCGATATGGTGGCTATGCAGGTTATGGTGAACCATATGGTAATCTGGCCTGCACAAGCGGGGGCTCGATGAGCGTAGCTAATAGCTCAATCACATACAGCGGAACCAATGGAATCTATTATGACGCGACCAAACCGCAACTAACGGCAACCGAAATGAAATACTGTGGCACCGGCTTATACCTCAAGAGCTGTAAGTCGGCGTCTGTCAGTGGTATCACTTCAAGCTTTAACACCGTTGGAATGTATGCGGAATCATGTACGTCCCCGAACATCACTGGTTGCATCCTTACGGGCAATCAACAATATGGGGTTCGTCTTGTCAATACGGTGTCACCCAGCCTCGTTAACAACACCTTCCTTAACAATCTGGCGTCTGCCGCCATCGCTGAAGGTGATCTAAGCGGATCGGTAACAGTTTCAGGAAATGCCAGTGCTGGCAGTTCCGTTAACGGTATCTCATTGTCAGGGTGTTACATCAACGCAGACGCCCAGTTTCACCCAGCTACGAGTTTCCCATATGTTATAGGCGCCCTCACAATCAATGCCGAAAGAACACTAACCATAGATCCAGGGGCCATCGTTAAATTCTACGCAAGCAGCGGAAACATATGGTGTATCGGGTCTATATCTGCAAAAGGAACCTCTGGCTTACCGATCTATTTCACCAGTCTCAAAGATGACACAATTGGAGGGGACACAAACGGAGATGGTACAAGCACTGGTCCTGACAGGTCAGATTGGGCTAGCATAGCGGTGTCCGGCACCGGATCAAGCGGTGTATTTGAATTCTGCAAAGTGAAATACGGTGGCTACGGTGGTGCTAGTAATACTAATGCGAACCTCATATGCTCTAGCGGTGGCGTGATGAATATTGCCAATAGTTCGGTAAATTATAGTGGTTCGAGTGGTATTCTGTATGACACGACGAAACCTCAGTTATTAACAACAGAGTTGAAATACAATACTACGGGCCTATATTTGCTTAACTGTAATGCAGCAAGCATCAATGGTATCACTGCCAGTAATAATGGAGTTGGCATCCAGTCTGTCTCTAGCACATCGCCGGTGATCAATGGCTGCACTTTTGCCGGGAACACATCGTATGGAGTTGGTTTCACCAGTTGTGTATCTCCGAGCCTGACGAACAACACGTTTACAAACAACACATCCTCTGCCGCTTATGCTGATGGCAATATCAGCGGTTCTGTAACGATGTCAGGCAACGTCAGCACTGGTAGCGCCATAAATGGTGTCAACCTAAGTGGCAGTATTATAAATGCTGATGCCCAATTCCATAAATCTGGCAATTTCCCCTACGCAGTTAGCAGTTTAACAGTGAATTCAGGCACAACCCTGACTATAGATCCGGGAACGGTTCTCAAACTTTACAACGGCACCGGAATCATATATTGCTCTGGAACTCTATCAGCTAAGGGCACGGCTGATTCGTCGGTCTATTTCACAAGCTTAAAAGACGACTCCGTAGGTGGAGACACAAACGGAGATGGTACAGCCACTAGTCCTGAAAAGGCCGACTGGTCACGAGTATGGGTGCTTGGCCCCGATGCCAACGGCATATTTGAACGGTGTGTTGTGAAGTATGGTGGCTACACCTATTACAATGGATACAACGAGCCATATGGTAACCTTGCATGCTCAAACGGTGGATCAATGAGCGTCACCAAATGCTCTGTGATGTATAGCAGCACTAATGGTATAATGTATGATTCAACTACACCTAAGGTTTCTGAATCGGAGTTGAAGTATTGCAACACAGGCCTTATGTTAAGAAGCTGCAACACGGCTGCACTTAGTGGTATCACGGCGAGTAATAATGTGACTGGTATCCAAGCAGACACTTGTTCAACTCCCTCTATCAGTGATTGCACATTAACTGGCAATACTACCTATGGAGTTCAGTTCAGCAATTGTGTGTCTCCGACACTTAAAACTAACTCATTTACGGACAACCTTGCTGCTGCAGCATGTGTCGATGGGAGTCTAAGTGGATCGGTAACCGTAACTGGTAACACAAGCACGGGCAGTGCGATCAACGGCTTAAATCTTTCCAGTTGCATAATCAATGCTGATGCTCAATTACATCGGTCAGGCAACTTCCCGTATGCTACCAACAGCCTCACAATTAACGCTGGAACCAACCTAACAATTGATCCAGGCACAGTAGTGAAGTTGTATAACGGTTACGGAACGATCTACTGCAATGGCAGTATTTCCGCCATGGGAACTTCCGCTGCTCCCATTTACTTCACAAGTCTTAGGGATGACACAATTGGCGGAGACACCAATGGCGATGGCACAGGTTCGTCATCAATCAGAGCTGACTGGTCGAGAATTTGGGTGACAGGTTCAGGGTCTAGCGGTGTATTTACTCATTGCATTATAAAATATGGTGGATACACAGGATATGGTGAACCCTACGCTAGTCTTGCCTGCACTAGTGGCGGGGTGATGAACGCAACTAATAGCTCAGTTTTATACAGTGGGTATCATGGTTTACTGTCAGACTCTGCTACTACCACTGTTAATAACTGCATCGCCACCTACTGCTCATCAAGTGGTGTAGTACTCAGTGGCGGATCAAGTTCGTTCACATATTCCGACACATGGTTGAATGGCAGCGATGATATCCTGCCAAGTGGAATACCACTGACTGGGAATATCCACGAGAACCCAAAATTCGTATCAGCCCAGTCTGGAGACTTCCGGTTACTTGATGGGTCTCCTTGCATAAACACTGGCGATCCTTTGATACTAGACACAGATGGTTCACGATCAGATATGGGAGCCATAGGTTCAGATTTCCTTGCCAACGGTCAGCTGGCTTCAATCTTGATCTCGGTTAACCCAGGTGGAGACTACTTAGGCAGCTTAAGCGATATCAAGTTGAACTATAACATGGCTGGGCCACAGCCGTACACGGGGACACTTAAAATCGACAATGCAGGTAAAGCGACCATTGTCGATGTTCAACCTGGTACATATGGCCTTAACATATACGGTGGACACTGGTTGAAACGTGCAGTTAAGAACATCGACATCAGCCAGGATACCAGCCTGACGGTGTCGCTCACCAATGGCGACGCCGATGGTGACAACCAGATCAATCTATTTGACTTCGTAGTGCTTGACCAGCACTTCGGCACATCGGACTCAATGGCTGACCTGGACGGCAGCGGACAGGTGAACTTGTTCGACTATGTAGTAATCGACCAAAACTTCGGAGCACAAGGCGACTGAGGTTGATTGTTCCGCACGACCGCGCCGGTTTTCCTTACCGGGGCGGTCTTTTTGCATTTTAGGACCTCGGATGGATTCGACGGATCCGTCCGATCAGTCCGATCAGTCCGATTCTAGCAAGCCTCTCCCTTCGCACCGTCACCAGTGGCCCGCATGAGGTATCGTTCCCATTCTTTCCTCCTGTCTCCTAACTCCTATATTCTGGTAACATACTGTCAGAACAAACCGAACAGGCGGAGGATATCGCACGCCATGAAAATCGCAACCCTTGTTGCAGTAGGAGCCCTCATGTCTACGCTCAATGCACCCTCTTTTGCTAAGGTAACCGTCAGCGGGCCGTGGTCAGTGACCGTGGCTGCTGGAAACTACTCGGTGGATGGCAACTGGTACCACGTGGCCAACACCCAGGTCCTCGACGTTGCACCACCCGAGATGGTCACCATCAAGGATGAAGCGGCCAAGCTCCCCACCGATCCCGGTCCTGTGGCCGGCTGGACCAGAGGTTACCGACCCACCAAGCTGATCACGCAGGAATGCACCGCCCCCTACGTGCTCAAGCAGAGTTCAGTGGTGGTCAAAACCTCGGCTGATGCCAGCGAGGGCTATGTGCGGGGCAAGGATTTCGACATCGAGACCACCTGGAACACCATCTGGCGCACAGCCAACAGCAGCATCCCCGCCGACGCCACCAGCTACATCACCTACACCTACGGCCAGAGCCGCCTAGATTCCATCGTGATCGATGCTCAGGGCGAAGCTAAAATTGTAAAGGGGCAGCCCAGTGTATGGGAAGTGGCCCCTCCCGCTACGCCTCGGGGTAGCCGATTGATCGGCCGCATCTGGGTTCGCGGTGAGCTGACTCGACTGGCGCAGAACGACGTCTATAATGTCACCGCCACCCGAATGACCACCAAGAAGACGGCCCCTCTGGCGGCCACATTCACGCCCAAAGCCCTTGAGAAGCTGAAGACGGGCCAGCCCCTCACCATCCTGTTCTGGGGTGACAGCGTCACCGCAGGCGGCGGTCCCACCGAAGAGAAGCGCTTCCCACACCAGGCGGTGCGCATGTTGAAGAAGGCCTTCCCTAAGGCGAACATCAACTACACCATCAACGGATGGGGCGGGCGCACAAGCCACAACTTCATCATCGAGCCCTCGGGCAGCCAGTTCAACTTCCAGGAAAAAGTGGTTGACGTTAAGGCCGACCTGGTGATCAGCGAGTTCATCAACGACACCGGACTACCCCTCGATATGGTTCAGACCGAACACGAGATGATCAAGCAGAAGTTCGCAGCAAACGGCACAGAGTGGGTAATCCTAACTCCCCACTTCAGCATCTTCCAGGTGATGGGCGACACGTCCGCGCATGTCAGCGAGGAGACACGCCCGGTCGTGCTCTATTGGCGCAAGTTCGTGCAGCCCGGCATCGGCCTGGCCGATGCGGCCGCCCGCTATGAGCACTTCCCAAGTGAGGGTATCCCGTTCATGACCCTCATGGCGAACAGCATCAACCACCCCAACAACTGGGGCAACACCGTGTTTGCTGAGGCGATTCTGAACTACTTCACCGGGAAGTAGGTTTCGCAGTTATCATGGCCAACCTGGTAATATCGCTGGGTTGGCCATTCCTATCTTCAGTATCCAAACACACTCACCAGTAAAGGAATCGCCAATATGAAGTGCCACGCCCTTCTTCTGTCAGGAGCAGCTATTATCTCAATGCACACAATGAGTTCTGCAAAAGTCGTCGTCTCGGGTAGTTTTGAAGTCACAGTGCAGGCTGGTATCTACACCGTTGATGGAAAATCTCACCGAGTGAATACCTCACAATATTTGAAGCTCGCACGGCCACAGCGAGTGACTGTCCGTAATGAAAAAGTCGTCCTGCCAACCGATCCAGGCGCCAGTGTGGCTTTTTGGGTGCGTGGTTACACTCCGCCCATACTGGCCCCAGGCGGTATCGGTGCCTACCAGGGCCTGCGCCCGCAGAGCATCAAGCTAAAGTCGGCAGATGGATCGGTGCCGTACGCACGCGGCCTTGATTTCGATACAGACCCCACTTGGGGCACCATATGGCGCACTCCAACCAGCAGCATGGCCGAAGGTGCGACGAGCTTGCTGACCTACACCTACAACCAGTGCCGGATCGACTCCATCGTGATCGATGGCCAAGGCGTAGCCCAGGTCATTGAGGGCAAGCCAGGGGTCTGGGAGGTGATGCCTCCCGCAACGCCGCAGGCTCATACCCTCATCGCACGCGTATGGTGGCACGGAGACGCTCAAAAGCTGACGGACGAGCAGATATACAACGTCACCGCCACCAAGATGCCGGTGCAAAAAGGCAATCCGCTGGCTGCGACCTACACACCAAAGGTTCTGGCTAAGCTGCAAAACGGCGGCACGGTCAACATCACCTTCTGGGGTGACAGCGTCACCGATGGCGGAACCGCCACCGAGGGCATGGGATTCCAGCACCAGTTCATCCGGATGCTCAAGAAGGCCTTCCCGAAGGCGAATATCAACTACGTCACCAACGCCTGGGGTGGACGGACCACCCACGCCTTCCTTTCCGAACCCAGCGGAAGTGCCTACAACTTCAAGGAGCAGATTCTCGCCAAAAAGCCCGACCTGGTGGTCAGCGAATTCGTGAACGACACCGGCCTGCCTATGGACCTGGTCGAGAAGGAATACGCTCAGCTTCAGCAGGATTTTGCCGCGAACGGCATAGAGTGGCTCATAATGACGCCACACTTCACCACGTTCGAGGTCATGGGCGGACAGGGCTGGCGCATCACGAAAGAGGCCCGCTTGCAAGTTCTGTTCGTCCGCAAATTCGCGAAGCCAGGAGTCGGTGTGGCCGACGCTGCCGCACGCTACGAACATTTCGACTGCGAGGGCGTCCCCTTCGCCAGCTTCATGGTGAACAGCATAAACCATCCGAACAACTGGGGCCACACCGTATTCGCCGAGGTGCTGCTGAACTACTTCACCGGCATGTAGGGGCCACCCTTGTGGTGGCCCTATACCGGCGGCCTCGACCATCAGGGCCGGCACAAGGCACGGCCCCTACGGTGGCACAGCATGCACCACGGTAGGGGTATAATCTGAGCGTAAGCTAAATAACTAGAGGTGTCTATGCAGCCAGTTGTCACCGCACAGCAGATGCGCGAAATTGACCAAATCACCATAGAGCAGTATGGTGTCCCAGGCATTGTACTGATGGAGCACGCTGCGCTCAGCGTGGTGCATGCCATCGAGCAGCACTGGGGCAGTCTCCACAACAAACGCGTTCTGGTGTTCTGCGGTCACGGCAACAACGGGGGCGACGGCTTCGCGATCGCACGCCTCGCGGCCCATCGTGGGGCGAAAGTCACTGTGGTGTTCTCGGGTGATCGTGAGCGCATGAGCGATGAGACCAGCACCAACTGCGAGGCCGACAAGTTACACGACATCCCCATATTGGAGAGTGCTGATTGTGATCTGGAAATGGCGATTCAAGCCGCAGACATCATCGTCGATGCCCTGTTGGGCACCGGCACCTCCGGCACTCTGCGCGACGAGACACAGCGACTTGTTGGCCTCATCAACCAGCGTCCCCAGTCGTCCAAACTAGTAGCGGTGGACATCCCCACCGGGTTACACGCTGATACCGGTCAGATTCTGGGTCAAGCGGTGCAAGCCGACCTCACCGTCACATTTGGGCATCGAAAACCGGCCCTGTGCATCACCCCGGGCATCACCTACTGCGGGAAGGTCGTCGTAGCGGATATCGGCATCCCTGCTCAGGCGATACTGCAGGTGAAGCCGGCCATATTTTGGGTCGGTCAGTCGGCCCTGCAGTCACTCATGCCCCAAAGGCCTGTCGATGGGCATAAAGGCGTCTTTGGCCACACGCTAATCGTGGGCGGCAGCGCCGGTTTCGCCGGTGCTCCCATGCTGGCGGCCTCCGCTGCGATCAAGGCTGGCGTGGGGCTCTGTACGGCCGCGATACCGGATAGCTACGTATCAGCAGGGCTGGCGGTGGAGCCCGGTGTGATGTGGCATGGGATGGGGCTGCATTCGGAGCATCTCGGTGCTGAATGTGAAGTGCCGTTGCGCAAGCTGATTGGGCAGGTGAAGTCGCTGGCCATCGGTCCGGGATTGGGGCAGCATCCTGAGACAGTGAAGCTGCTGCTGCGCCTGCTGGAGGGGCCGCTCCCGCCGTTGGTGCTGGATGCCGATGCGCTGAACATACTGGCAGCCCACTCATCATCATTGGCCAGCCATCAGCCCTCTGAGCGGCAGGTGGTGCTCACCCCCCACCCTGGTGAGCTGGCCCGGCTGATGGGCATGAGCATCCCGGAGGTTCAACAAGATCGAATCGCGGCGGCACGCGCCGCGGCAGCACGGTATAAAAGTGTGGTGGTGTTGAAAGGCGCCCACAGTGTCGTGGCATCTCCAGATGGGTCCGCCTACATTATCGCCACGGGTAATCCGATCCTGGCGGTTGGCGGCAGCGGTGACGTTCTGACAGGAATCATCGCAGCCCTGATGGCGCAAGGGCTCCCCGCTCTGGAGGCCGCGATCCTCGGCAGCGGGTGGCATGGCTTGGCTGGCGATGTGACGGCAGAGAACCTTGGACAGGCCGGTGCCAGTCCAATAGATATCGTACGGGCCATCCCGCTGGCCCGACTGCGCTGCTTGCCTCAGGAGGATTCTGCGTGAAACTGCATCTCGCTGCCGTTGTGTCTCTGTTTCTGTTCATGATCACCGCTCAGATGGCGATGGCCCTCCCAAAGACCCTGGAGGTGCAGTTCCCTCAGGACCAAACCGTGTGGATGTGGGTGGAGGGATCCGAAAATCAGCCCTTCACACCACCCCAAAAGGCCGATGGTGGCCAGGCCACCCTCAAACTAGACGCGGTCAACAAGCGATTTGGGGCCGACGCTGAGCTCAAGACATCTGCCGCCCACCTCTGCGCGCTCAATACCGACACAGGCAACCTGGCCATCAAGCCGATCGCCATCGACAGCAATGAGGTGGTGGTGCGCAAGACAGACTTCAAGTATATCAACCGCCTCACCATCCGCGTGGTCGACAGCAAAGGCTACGGCGTGTCGAGTTCTGTGCTGACGATCAGCGACAGCTCGGGGAAAAGCGAGTCGATGGTGCTGACGCCCAGCCACGGCGGCGACCTGGACGTGTTCCGAATGCGCACAGGCAAGATCAGTCTGGCAGGCAAGTATGGCGACAACCTCTCGGCTGTGACCGAAGCGGACATCACCCCTAATCGGGCCGACCCAGTGCCGGTCATTAAGATGCTGCTTAGCAGCGGAGCATCTGTGCTGAGCACCAAACCCGGCGAGGTATCATCACCGGCATCCGGTTCCGAACCCGCAGCCAAGAGCCAGCAATCGGCACCCGTGCATCCATTGAACGTGTTGCTGGGGTTATTGGTGCTGGCGGGCATCGGATATGGCGTCTACCGGATGTTGAAAAACCGCGATGCCAGCCTGAGCGGAGTACTGAAGCAGCTTGGAGTTGACCCCAACGCAGAGGAACAGATACCACCCCTGAAAGCCATAAAACCTGAAGGCAAGGCACCTGAAGGTGTGAAAGTGCCAGAGGGCCACTGCCCCTTCTGCGGCAAACCCAAAGAAGAATGCGAGTGTAACAAGCCCGCTCAGATGCCCGTATCGGCCCCCAGCATCGCCTCTACCGCGAAGTTTGCGGCATCGCCGGTTTTGGTAGGGGTATCGGCGAATGTGGGCTCTGTGCGGTTTACTGTGCCGGAGGGCGAAAGTATTCTCGGCCGCGACTCTAGCTGTCAATTGGCCATCGGTGATGACACCACGGTCAGCCGGATGCACTTGCAGCTAATCTGGCAGGCCCAGACGCTGACGGCAAAGGACCTGGGCAGTGCAAACGGCAGCCGTGTCAATGGACAGACGCTAACCCAAGCCGAACTGCACCCAGGCGATATGCTGCAACTGGGCACCACGATCCTGCGTGTGGAAGGCTAACATATGTTCAAACGGGTTTCCCTCAGCGTGATACTGGGCCTAGTGGGCGGAATCGCGACTTTCATTATTCAAGAGCTGCTGGTCGACAACAAGGCGATTCTAGGTGGCTTAATGACCGCCTTTCGCAACACCATGGCACAAGCGCTCATTATTGGTGGAGTCATGTGCTTTTTTCTTGGCCTTGCAGAACGATTGGGGCGTAATGACACCCGCGGAGCACTGCGCCAAGCAGGAGTTGCCGCCTTGTTAGGACTACCCGGCGGTGTAATCTCATACAACATCTCCAACGTGATCTACTCGTTCATAAGCAAACTGTTGGGCAACCCTGTGGTATATGGTCAAGCCGGGTTTGGTGGCTATGCGCTTGACATAGTGCCACGCGCAATTGGATGGATGTTTTTAGGTGCGGGTTTGGGCCTGACCGCCAGCATTCCCGCAGGCTCCGCGAGACGAAGCTGGCACGCCACTGTGGGTGGTGCAATAGGAGGGATTGTCGCAGGCATATCATTCTCACTACTATCTGCTACCGTTGGAAGTATCTTTGCTGGGCTTTCAGGTAAACCCAATGAAGCGGTTGAAGTGGGCGTCTTCGGCCGTGCGGTGGGTTTTACTGTGATCGGAGGGGCCGTAGGGTTGCTGATGAGCTTGATGAAGGAGATGCTGAAGAGTGCCTGGATCGAGGTGATCCTGGCCCGCAACGAATCGCAGGAGTTCCTCATCGACAAAACACGCAACATGATCGGCCGATCCGAAACGGCGGATGTGCCGCTTTACGGTGACCCAGCTATCGCCCCAAGCCAAGCGGCGATACTATGGGCAGATGGCGCGTTCGTGCTGCAGAATCTGAATGCACAAACCATCGTCAGCGTCAACAACGGTGCGCCTGGCGGGTTGAAGCATGGCGATGTCATCCGAATCGGCAGTTATACCCTCAGGTTCTGCGAAAAGAAGGGTCGTGTCCCCTCTGCGGTTCTTGACAAGGCTAAAACTGCCCAAAAGGTGCTGGCAGACCCTTCAGGGGCCTGCCCCTTCTGCGGGAAAATCCCCGATGCCAAGACGGGCCAGTGCCAGTGCTCCGGCACGATAGCACCGCAGCCCATGCCCCCCGCTCCAGCTCCAACTGCGAACGCAGGGGCGGCCGCGGAGATTAGGATTGTGAATGGCGCACTCAGCGGGCAGGTGCTAAGGCTACAACAGGCCCTCGCCATCGGCCGCGACGCCAGTTGCCAATTGCAGCTTACCGAGGACACGCTGGTCAGCCGTCGGCACGCCCGTCTGGAGCCCCGCAACGCCGCGTGGGTGGTGATTGATGAGGGTAGCAGCAACGGCACCTTTGTGAACGGCAGCCGTGTGCAGGAGAGTGCGATCAAGCCTGGCGACATTCTGACCATCGGGCATACTACGCTACAAGTAGGCTAAGGTTGTTGGGGCGTTTGTAAATAACTAGTCGTAGGGGCGTCCCTTGTGGGCGCCCTAATCCCGACGTGTATATCGGTAATCGGTGTAGGGGCGACCGGCCGGTCGCCCCTACGACAGTATCAGTTACAGCCTGGGCTGATGTGCTGTCTTTGGTTGGTGGTGTTTGTGGGAAAAAATGTGGGGGTGTCACAAAATGCTGGTGCCGAGAGGGGGACTCGAACCCCCAAGCCCTTGCAGGCACTAGAACCTGAATCTAGCGTGTCTACCAATTTCACCATCTCGGCTCGGCATAAAATATGTTACAGCACATCGGCCGTATTGTCAAGATTAACACATAATTCGCCCAAAATCCGCCGATCAGGCTCATATCTACCCAGTTCCTTTCGTTTAGGGCTAAAATATAACAGTTGGATTAATCGAACTATCACATCAGTCTGAGATCGCGGGGGAATATATGAAAACGCTCTGGGCAGTAATACCTTTGTGTGGCACATTGATGTTTGGCAGCGGTGTCATCTCGGCGAAGCCTACTCCAAAACCCGTCCGCATATACAGTCGTGTACTGGATGGCAAGCAGATGATGCAGCAGCCCCCCGCAGGGTCACGGCTCTGGATTGCAATGGCTGGCGGAGCCATCACCCCCAGTGACGAACTCCGGGCTCTTGGAACCTCACTTTGGATGTTTGATGCCGATTACCTCGCCAGTTTCCGTACCGAAGCCGGGCAGGTCAATTCGCAGGCTCTGCGTGACACGATTCGGCGTGCCAAGATGGTGGGCTGTTTCCCCGTGTTAGGCACCAATTTCGCCACTCTCGCTGAAGGCGCTTTCATGCCCGCGCTGTATACCCCTGTCAGCCTGGCTGATGGATCGGTCACTGTGAACGCGATATCCCCCTGGAGTCCCGCCCTGTCCACTTTCATGTCCGAACGCTGGACGGATTTCGCCTCTGACTGCGCTCCTGAGAAACCCGGGCTGATGATCGGCGTGTACGGCGAGAATGGCCAGGCAGGCAGTTTCATGGGCTCCAAAGAGATGCCCGTGCTTGAAGAAGGCAAGAGTGTGAGCAAGAAGGTGCCTGTCGGCTTCTGGTGGGGCGATACCTCCGCGGTCAGCAACTTCCAGAAGAGCATGCTACGCCAGTATGAAACCATAGACAAGCTGAACACAGCCTGGGGCACCGGTTATACATCGGAGACGCAGATCGCCCTCCCTGTCGGCCCGGAGTCCGGCGAACGCTACTGGCTGGATGCACTAGCCTGGTATGCCAACGGATTCTCCTACATGGCCGACATACAGGCCAGGATCGCTAAACGGGTCATGCCGGATTCGCCGCGGTTTCTGCCAGCCGGCATGAACGGGTTCAACCCGCGTTTTGGAGCCGATATCAGCGCACTGGCCAAAGTGGCCGGTCGCAACGGATGCACCCTCATCCTGGAGCCAGACCGCTACAGTGTCGACGGCCGAATCCTGAACGTGCTGGGAGCCACCGCGGCTAAGTTCTACAAGGCGAACTGGATGGCTGGTCGTCGTAATAGCGTGGATATCAACCCCTCAGTCCGCATGTTTGACGTCATTGCAGGAGGAGGTGTTGGCTGGGTGGAGCCACAAGCGCTCGCTGCCGGCACGGTGCCTGATATCGAACGCAGCCTGCGTTCACTGGATATCGGCACACCAGTGGTCGATACCGCCATGCTGCTTCCGACCGCACAGATGCGGTTGATGTCGGGCAGAGGTCTCGCCAACCTATCCACCAAATTCGAACAGCTTCGTGACCGCTTCCCGATGGATGTGGTAGACGAGCGTCTCATCACAGATGGTGCTCTTGCCGGGTACCGCACTCTGTTTATCTTCAATACCTCAATGCTGGAACCAGGCACCATAAAGCAAATCTCCGACTGGGTTAAAGCTGGTGGGATGCTGGTCACGAATGCCGATCAAGCCATCCGCACGCCAGGAGGCAACGGCACACTGTGGCAGTCCCTCTTCGGGGTGGCAAAACCCACAAGCATAGAAGCGAGCTTCCTGCCGCAAATGGTGGGCACGGCTTACCGATTCGATCTGTCCAGCGACGAGGGCAATGCATTGAAGTGGGGTGACTGGCAGCCATCGCAGCAGCCCGAGTCCGCTGGCTGGATGAGCTTTACGAAAAAAGGCGGTGTCAAACTACCCGCCAGCGGCCAGAACAGTTACGGTCTGAGCATCACCGCTCGCGGCGAAAAAGGCAGCCGCACCACGGTGGTGCTGGACAACAAACCCATTGGCATACTCGATGCCGATGGCACGGTGGTGTATAAATTCGCAGTCAACCCAAAACCTGTGGCCGGCATCAGCCAGCTTCAGTTTATCAGCAGCGGACGCAGCAGCCACGAGATCAAGACGATAGGTCTTCAGTTGGTGGGAGCCAGTGACTTCCCGGGTGCCCCCGGTGTGTGGCGATTTAACAAACCCACGGCCACCATTGCCAAATCGCTGTTTATGCCCATGAGTAAGGGCGGCATAGCCCTGCTGCCCACCATCACCAGCTCACACGGGCAAGACTACATCCGCGCGCTCTGCCAGGAGTTTGTGTGCAACCGAACTAACCTCGCAAAACAAGCTGTGAATGCACCGCTCATCGACGGGTTGGAAGACCACGTCGAGTCAGCTTTACTGACCGATCGAATGGTGATGCTTAACCGCAACAACAAAGAGCTGACCCGAACCGTCGCCCTGAGCGGCCTGAAAAAGGCTGGTCTAAGTGATGATGAGTTAGGTGGCGACCTCAAGCTGCCAGCGAACAGCATCAACTCTATCACCATCCAACCCCGACCTGTGGAACTGATGCTTGGCTGCGAGCAGTTTATCAATCTTTATGCCAACAAAGCCGAGATGCTGCAGGGTTGTCTGCCTGATGACGTCCCTAACTGCGTCGCTCTGAAGGACACAGCCAAAATAGCCACACGCTTCCCGCTGGGTGTGGCAGGTGAATATCGGCTGTTCATCCGAGCACTGCGGAATGGTGAGCCCTCCGCTGTTGATATCCGCATCGACGGAAAGCCGCTCAAAGGAAGCGAGCCGGCCAGGGTGGGCGATGTGTGGTATCTGGGAAGTGTGAAGCTAAGCCGTGGCAACCACCTACTGGAGCTGACAGGCAAGAAGTATCAAACGGTGTATGCCGACTTCATTCTGCTGTCAGGCGACCAGCGCGTAGAGGGGTTCCGCATCGTTCAGCGGTAGGGTGTGATGGGCATTCCGTGCTTGCACGGCAGCCCAGGCTGTAACTGATACGGTCGTAGGGGCCACCCTTGTGGTGGCCCTATTCGGGCGACCGGCCGGTCGCCCCTACGACAGTATTCTGGCAACCATGGGCGCCCACAAGGGACGCCCCTACGACTAGAGACTCGCAAGACTGCTGAAGTAGTCTTATATGACGTTATTATACTCGGTAAGAAGGCCCCCAGCCCGTTTCAACGGGCTTTTCGTGTAATTAGCCGCAGGGCCTTCAGCCCGCGGACTCTGGAGTTATCGATTGATCCTACCGGTTTACCCGGCGATGCCGGCAAACTCATTATGTGCCACCAGCACCTTAACGTATCCGCCCGAAGACATCGCTGTGTCCAAATCCACAAGCTTCATATGATGGTAGCCAGCAAGCGGCTTCGGCAGTTCATTCACGTGAGGCTCCACCACGAGAACCTGTCCTGCCCACTTTTCTGCCACCAGAGCGGCCACTTGAACGGCGGGGCTTTCACGAAGGTCATCCACATTCGGTTTGTAAGCCAAACCCAGCAGTATGATGGTCCCCACTGAACCCGCAGCCTCTATGATCTCTAGTGCCACCTGGGCCGGACGGGCGTCATTCACCTGCCTTGCCGTTTGGATCAATTGGGCGATTTCGGGCGCGCTATGCACCAGGAACCAGGGGTCAACCGCTATGCAGTGTCCGCCTACTCCTATCCCGGGCTGCAGGATATTCACCCGCGGATGCCGGTTGGCCATCGCAATCACCTCTGTCGCCTCCACGCCGAATTTCCGGCAGATGCTGGCCAGTTCATTGGCATAGGCAATATTGATATCACGGAAGGTGTTTTCGGCCAGTTTACACAGCTCCGCCGCGGTAGCGCTGGTGGTCAACACCTCACCCTTCACAAAGCTCACGTATAACGCAGCAGCCACCTTAGCACAAAACGGGGTGACTCCACCCACAATACGGTCATTATGATAGAGCTCATGAATGATTTTGCCGGGGATCACTCTCTCCGGGCAGTGAGCCAGGCAGAAGTCTACCCCTGCCGTTAAGCCGCATACCCGCTTGATGGCTGGGGCCACGACATTCTCACAACAAAGGGGCGGTACCGTGCTTTCCAAAATCACCAGGGAGCCTTTGGTCAGGGTCACGGCCAGTTGCTCTGCCGCACGCTCCACATAGAGCAAATCGGGAGACTTGTCGGGATGGCTGGGTGTAGGCACCGCAATGATGTAGACATCGGCCTGCGGCATATCGACCGTCGCGGTGAGTTTACCGGCCTCCACCACTCGGGAAACCAGTTCCTGCAGCCCGTTCTCACTAATATGAATATTCCCGCCGGATATGGTGTCCACTACCGACTGGCTGATGTCGACCCCGATCACGTCAAACCCATTTTCAGCTAAAACCGCACTAGTAGGCAAACCGATGTATCCCAGACCAATCACACAGACACGCGCCGATTTCCCGATGATCTTCTGCACCAGCATATTCAGTTCTGGAGACGTGCTCATATTATCGTTTACAACCTCTGTAGTTGAGACATGCTCTTTGCCTTCCGGTCAGAGCAAGGACATTTTATCAATCCGCCTGTTAATTGACAATCACGGTCGATGTTAGTTTGGCGGTTCGAACAAGTTATCAAATGTCACGGCTAAATGGTATAATCAATATGCCGGTATCTCTTTCCATACTGGCCATAGTTTGGTTTTCCGTGAAAGGAGTGGGCGGAGCGTGCCCACTCTTTTTCATACACATAGCAAACATAACTTTACACGGTGGGAGGCGGTCATGCATTCTGAGCTCTTCAATCAGCTAATGATAATCGCACAAGAAAAAAAGATCCCCATGGAGAGACTCCTGCGGACACTTGAAGATTCCCTCACCGTAGCATACAGACGGCACTACGATCCACCCACACCGGTCTCTATCCGATGTCAAATGTCGGAATCGAACGATTTTACTATCACAGCAGGTCTCTTGGTAGTCGAAAAAGTCACTGAGCGCAGTCACGAAGTGGAGTTCATGCGAGCTCGTAGACACCAGGAAGACTGCGAACTTGGAGAGATCGCATTCATCCCGGTGAATCTTGACGAGTTTGGACGAATCGCCGCAACCACCATGCGGCAGTCGCTTCAGCAGATCATCAGGCAAGCCGAAGAAGACATGAAAGTGGAGCACTTCCGCGAACGTGTCGGCGAGATAGTCAACGCAAAACTGATTCGTCGCGAGCGCGACTCGTTTGTGTTTGACCTTGGTGATGTGGATGGCGTGCTCACTAAAGAGGAGCAGGTTCCTACCGAGAACTACAGCATGCATACCAACATGCGTGTCTACCTTCTGGAAGCAAAGAAGGAATCAAAGGGCGCGGTGGTCTATCTCTCGCGATCACACCCGGCGCTCATCCGCAAGCTGTTTGAACTGAACGTTCCTGAAATCCGTGATGGTGACGTCGAAATCAAATCGGTGGCGAGAGAACCCGGTGCAAGGACGAAAATATCGGTCATCTCTTACAGCAACTCAATCGACCCGGTTGGCGCCTGTGTGGGACAGCGCGGAATGCGTGTGCAGGCGGTAGTCGATGAAGTGCATGACGAAAAGATAGACATCATTCGGTGGAGCGACGACCCTGTCCAATATATCGCTGAATCACTGAACCCGGCCAAGGTAAGCCTGGTCAGGGTCCTCAGTGTAGAAAACAAACTGGCTTTAGTGGTTGTGCCCGACAACCAGCTCTCGCTGGCCATAGGCAAGCAAGGGCAAAATGTGCGATTGGCTGCCCGGTTAACCGGATGGAAAATAGATATCCGCAGCCACACCCAAATCGCGGAAATCAGTGAAGGCTAATAGCTATGCAAGGGGTGCCTCATAGCCCACTGCGGAGTTGCGTGGCTTGTCGGCGTCAGGCTGACAAGCGCGAACTGCTTCGCGTGATTCGCACCCCTCTAGGGGCCACTGAGGTTGATCTCAGCGGCAAACAAAACGGAAGAGGCGCGTACCTCTGTTGGAGCACCAAATGCCTTGATCAGGCTGTCAAAGCCCGAAAACTTGAGCGGGCTCTCCAAACGGCGATCTCAGATGAGACCACCAAACTCATTAGAGATGCCATGGCGACGCGCGCGAAGGAGGCAGACAACCAATGGCAGGGATAACAGTAAAAGATCTCGCCGTAGAGTGTAAACTCAATGATAAGGAGATGCTTAGCAACCTCGTTGAACTAGGCATCGACGTATCCAGCGGCACAGATACCATAGATTTCACCACAGCACTGACCATGCGCGATATGCTCGTCAGTAACGTGCCCGTCGCGGAAGTGACCAGTATCATGGCACTGCGTGATCTGGCACAAGTATTCGGCGTTCAGCCGCCGCTGCTGCAGCAGCAGCTCATGAAAGCAGGCCTGCTGGTCGGCCTCACTCAGTCACTAAACAAGGATCAGATTGAGGAACTCGCGTTCCATTTCAAAAGATCTATCAAGTGGCAGGAAGCGGCCAAAGCCGTGGTGCCAAAGACCGCGCGGCCTACAAAGAAGGGTAGCGGAAACACTCTCACACCCCGACCTCCTGTCGTCACCATCCTGGGACACGTCGACCACGGTAAGACGACCCTGCTGGATGCGATCCGTCACACAAATGTAGTTGACAGCGAAGCCGGTGGAATCACCCAGCATATCGGCGCTTACCAGGTGGAAATCCAGCACAAAGGCGAACCGCACAAAATCACCTTCCTCGATACCCCTGGACACGAAGCATTTACCGCCATGCGTGCCCGTGGTGCTCAGATTACGGACATCGCCATCCTGATCGTGGCGGCTGATGACGGCGTAATGCCCCAGACAGTCGAAGCGGTCAACCATGCGAAAGCGGCTGGCGTGCCCATCATCGTTGCAGTCAACAAGATTGACAAAGAAAACGCCAACGCTGACCGCCTCAAGCAGCAGCTTGCTGAGCTCAACCTCGTGACTGAGGAATGGGGCGGCGATGTGATGTTTGTGCCCATTTCCGCTAAAAAGCGGACGGGTATTGAACAGATACTTGAGGCCATTCTACTTCAGGCAGAAATGCTGGAGCTGATGGCCGACGCTCATGCAGAGCCCGAAGCCATCGTAGTGGAAAGCAAAATCGAACGCGGCCGAGGTTCTGTGACCTCCGTCATCATCACCTCGGGAACCCTCAAGGTGGGTGACTGTGTGGTTTCAGGAAGTGCCTACGGGCGTGTCCGGGCCATCACTGACGAAAAAGGCAAGGCCCTTACCAAGGCAGTTCCTGCACAGCCGGTAGAGATCACAGGCTTGAGCAAAGCACCCGAAGCGGGCGACCGCTTGGAAGTGGTGAAGAACGAGCGGACAGCCCGTCAACTCGCACAGCGCAATGAACAGCAGGAGCGGGTCACTTCGATCGGCTCAACGGCTAAAACGCAGATCACCATCAAAGACCTGCACCAGCAGATCGCTGAAGGCAAGGTGCATGAGCTTAACGTCATCGTCAAAGCTGACGTGGCCGGTTCCGCCGAAGCCATCCAGCAGCAGTTGGCGCGTCTGGAGCACTCCGAGGTTCGCGTGCGTGTGCTTTCTTCCGCAGTGGGCAATGTCAATGAGGGTGACGTCAACCTTGCTAGTGCCAGCAACGCGCTGATTTTGGGCTTCAATGTCAAAATCGAGCCCGCCGCTGTGCAGCTAGCCGAAGTGGCTTCTGTTGAAGTTCGCGTCTACAGTATCATTTACGAACTGCAGGAAGAGATTGAAGCGGCCATGCGCGGCCTGCTGGAACCAAGGATTGAAGAGAACACCCTCGGCAAAGCCGAGATCAGGACTGTCTTCAACTTGCCCAGAGGTACTGTTGCAGGTTCGTACGTCACGGACGGCAAGATCGCCCGCGGCCAGTTGGCCAGGCTCTGGCGTGGAACAGAACAGATATGGGAAGGCCCCATCGACAGTCTGCGTCACATCAAAGATGACGTCCGTGAAATGGCCGCTGGCTATGAGTGCGGTATCGTCTTCCAGAACTTCACCGCCATTGAAGAGGGTGACATCGTGGAGTGCTTCGAGCGCAAGGAAGTAGCCCGCGCCGACGTCATCAAGCTTCGCCAGAACAAGATGGCACAGCAATTGGCGGAATCTGTAGAGGAAATCGAAGCCTAACTCCAAATCACGACTAGAAGTTGGCTGCACACTGGGCATCACCGCCTGTCTGCAGCCACCTTTTGGCCAATGAAGCTAAGGGCCAAGCGAGCGGGGCTGACTGCCATCCGATGGTCTACCACTGGTAACCATCAGGCGGCTGCCCCTCTCAATCCCTCCATACAGCCCGCGTACCGTGGCTTGAGTGCCCTCAAAGCACTGAGCTCAGAACAGGATATAACCATGAGCAGTAATATGCGCGTGAATCGTGTTGAAAGCCTCCTTCTACAGGAGCTAAGCAACATCATCCGCAACGATATGAAAGACCCCCGACTGGAAAGCATCACCATCACCAGCGTGCGTGTCGCCGGCGACCTTGGGCATGCCTGGGTGGCCGTCGCCTCCTTTATGGGTGAAGCTCACCGAGACGAAGCCGTCGCCGTGCTTGAAAAGCTGGCCGGTAAACTGCGCGGGGAGTTCGGACGAAGAGCCCACCTGCGTGTAGCCCCCGAGCTGCACTTCAAAGCCGATGAAGGGCTAGAGCATGGCGAGCAGATTTACAATATTCTGAAACAGATCGAGCAGGAAGGCAAATAGCGATGGACCAAGGGCTAGTAGCAGTCGTCTCAGCATTAGAATCGGCAGGTAGTGTGGCGCTGTTTACGCACGTAAACCCAGATGGTGACACCCTGGGCAGCGCTCTGGCCCTCAGCCACGCACTTCATAGTGTGGGTAAACGCGCCACGGTGTTCAGCCATAACGGTGTGCCAGACATCTGCGCATTCCTGCCCGGATCTGACCAGGTCAGTTCTGAGCTGCCCGAGGAGAGCTTCGATCTTTATCTGGTGATCGACACTGGCGACACCCGCCGGATCGGCAAGTTCGGCGTATTGTTTGAGGCGGGAAACCCCGCTGGCGTGATTGACCATCATGACACTGAGGGCGGCATCGAAGGGGCGATCTACCGAGACGCTTCAGCCGCCGCGACCGGCGAACTCATCATGGAAGTCATCGAGGCCCTTGATATCCCCCTTAGCGAAGAGATGGCGATGTGCCTGTTTTCGGCCATTATCACCGATACTGGCATGTTGCGCTACCCTTCGGTAGACAGCAACACATTTCACATCTGTGCCCGGCTACTCGAAGCCGGCAGCCACCCTGGCGAAGTATACGACCACGTCTACGAACGCCGCAGCCTGGTCAGCCAGCAACTATTAGGCTATGCCCTGGAAACTATGAAACTGAGTTCCGATGGCAATGTCCTGTGGACTGTGATCACCGAGGATGACTTTAAACGCATCGGTGCCACAGACGACGACACCGAGGGCATTACCCAGCAGATGCGCTGTGTAGGCGGTCCAACAGTCAACATCCTGTTGCGTGAGACCAAGCCGGGCAGCTTCCGAGCATCAGTGCGGAGTAAGTCGAAGCTGGTGGATGTGGCCATATTTGCAGGCAAGTTCGGCGGAGGCGGCCACAAAATGGCAGCCGGTTTCAACATTAGCTGCCGTCCTGAGGAACTTGAGACGCTAGTCATCACGGAGTTGCATAAGTGGACGGCCTTCTGCCTTTCCAAAAGCCTCTAGGGATTACCTCACGACGTGCGGTCGACATCGTGCGTCGACACCTCCACCAGAAAAAAGCTGGCCATGCTGGCACGCTCGACCCTGAGGCGGAAGGTCTACTTCTGATCTGCCTGGGCCGTGCCACACGGCTGGTGGACAGTATCCATGAGCTGCCCAAAACATACGTGGCTGGGCTCACCCTGGGACGCGATTCCGACACTCAGGATGCCTCAGGAGAGGTGTTACATGAGCAAGACAGCTCGCACATCACCGAAGCCGACTTACTCAACGCCCTGAAGCCATTCACTGGCGACATCATGCAGATGCCCCCCATGTTTTCCGCTTGCCATCACGAAGGCCAGCGCCTATATGATCTGGCGCGTCAGGGCATTGATGTGGAGAGGCCGCTTCGCCCTGTCACCATACATCGTTTGGAGCTCATCGACTTCACCCCAGGTTTCCCTGCACAAGCTCATATCGAGATTGAATGCAGCACGGGAACCTATATCCGCACCCTCTGCCATGACATCGGCCAGACTCTGGGTTGCGGCGGCCTGATGCACTCGCTGAACCGTACCGCCATCGGCCCGTTCTCGGTTGAGAATGCGCTAACCGAAGACCAGCTTGATGAGGGCTGGCCCCAGGCTCTCATCCACACCCAAACGCTGCTGCCTGAGCTCTACCCGACGGTCACGTTCAATTTGTTTGAGCAGACAAGGCTCTACAACGGTCTGTTAGTGCGTGTGGCGGATAAAGTGCCAGTAGATGTCACAAGCGGGCTGTTTGCGGCCGTGAACGAGCAAGGGCTCGGATTCGCCACAGTCAGCCTGGAAGACGGCCAGTTTCGGCCGGTAAAGGTGTTTGGTCTGGCTGAGGACGAACTCCGATGAGTAAACAGGTTCGAGGCTGCGTGGTCACTATCGGCTCCTTTGATGGTCTTCATCGGGGCCATCAAGCTCTCATTACCCGCGCTAATGAGTTAGGCATCAAGGCGGGAATGCCCTCAATGGTGCTTAGCTTTGACAGGCACCCCAGCAGCATCCTCTCCAGCCACTCGGTACCCATCATCATGAGCCTGAATGACCGATACAAGCTCATGTGCGACGCAGGTGCCGATGTGGTCACCATTCTCAAATTCGACCATGCACTGGCGGCCGAACCGGCCCGTCACTTCGTGAAGCGTGTTCTGGTGGACGACCTGGCGGTGCGCTGTGTGGTGGTGGGCAAGGACTTCCGGTTTGGCAAAGCCCGCGAGGGCGACTGTGTGATGTTGAAACAACTGGGTGACGAGTTTGGTTTCTGTGTGGAGCCGCTAGAGGATGTGACCTATCTGGGCCGCCGAATGAGCAGCAGCCGCGTGAGGCGTGCATTAGCCGAAGGTCGACTGACCGACGCGAATGCCATGCTGGGACGGCCGTTCTTTGTTCGCGGCACGGTCGTGAAGGGGCAGCAGCTTGGTCGTGTTATCGGATTCCCCACGGCCAATCTGCAGACACAGCCAGACCAGTGCCTGCCCAAATACGGGGTTTATGCTGGTCTGTTCTGCACAGATGACGGTACATCGCATATCGCCGCCGTGGGTATCGGCATACGACCGACAGTCACAGGCGACCACTCCCCCACTGTCGAGGCTTACCTGCCTGGTTTTTCGGGTAACCTGTATGGCAAAGAAGCATTGTTGAGCCTGCATTACTTCCTGCGCGAAGAGACCAAATTCGACAGCCTGCGCGAGCTGCAGCTTCAGATGCAGCAAGACGTCCACCAGACCATGCGCCTCATGAGGGGTGTTGAGGTTTAGGGACTGTCTGACGCAACGTTTGTGTATTGCCAGACGCAGGTGGGCCCGTAGTCGATCTTGTTTGATACCCGCCCGACCAACCGGTAGCGATGTCCTCCTTCTTCAAACTCGGTTTCTATATCATCTAGCATATCCGCTTTGCCTCGGCTTCTCCAGCTCCCTCTATCGCTGTCCGGACACAAGTGGCGTCCCATACAATGCCCACTGTTTGATCCATCTGTGACAAGCAGGCTGTTATTGGGCATTCTGACTAAAAGCTGAGTAAACCACACTCCACTATACTTCAACCAAAAATGCCCACTTCCACCACAGCTCTGCCCCGGACTGTCACCGCGGTAGAAAAATACACTCACGTGCTCAAACTCGTGCTTCTCTAAACACTTTAATCCGCATCCACGGCGCAGGTGCACAGTGATTTCAGCATCACTATCTGTGCGAAGGTTGCAATGACAGACGACATCAACAGGTTCAGACCAGTTGGCATTTTGCCTACGTTTACATTGCCTGCGTGTCGGGGCCGGTTTATGAATTGATATACAGTTGATATGCAAGATCCCGTCCAACTCACTTTCTTGAAAGATGAGTTTGGCACTATCGCATAGTCTTTGATTCGATGCAATATCTATCGGGAAACTGACATCATAATGGTATCTCATATCAACAAACCAAAACTCTTTTACTGCTGGTGCGAATCTGGATATGGGTTCCTTTAGGTCATGATAACAGCAGGGGTAAAACAACACGCCTTCAGGAAGTGCTCCCAGTACGCCTGGCTCCATATAGCCTATTTCCATCGTAATCCCTCCCATTGGTATAACTGCTACCACATTTATAGGCTGCCGTGCAGTCTTATCTATATATCATCACCCACGGCTGTTAAATGTGGAACGAGCAGCCTCTTTCGAGGCTGCCCATGGTCCGTATGTGCTTAGTAAGGTCGGTTTGGCGTCGGGCCGCCATTCTGGCGCCCCTCGTCCTTACCCGGCTCTGCCTTGGGCTCAGTTTGGGGAACCTCCGGCGCGCGCTTAGGCTCTTCAGCCATGTGAGGCTTGCTTTCAGCGGCAGACTCCTCACTCTCAGAATTCGCCTGACTCATGATTTGCTTGGTCAGCTCATCAATGGTCGCCTGCTCTTCGTCTGGCGTTTTTGGAAGCTCCAGGTCTTTCGCGAACTCCCTCAGCTTCTCCACTGAGAACAGATTCAGCAGCATGCTGAGCGCATTCGCCCCACCGTTGGCGCCATCGTTGCCCAGATTGACAGTGGTGACCGGCACCAACGCCTGCTTACCGGCTTTGATGGCATCGGCAAATGCCTGAGCCACCTGCGCGTAGACCTGGTATTCGGCTCCGCCATAAGCGTTGACCTTCTGCTTCGTGGCGATACCCTCAGCGATACCGATCTTGGCAATCTTCGTTGAATCGGCATTGGCGTTCAGAACGGTGGCCTTCGCCTGTGCCTCTGCCGTGATGACCGTTGTGGCCGCATCTTGAATGGCTTTTGCCTTCTCAGCCTTACCGACGTTCTCCTCGGTCACGATTCGAATCTCGGAGACGGTCAGTGCGGTTTGCTGGTTGGCCGTTGCCTCAGCCTGACGGAGCTGCTTCTCTTGCTCCGCAGCCTCACCTTGCCGTTTGTATGTCTGGATTTTCTCGACAGCGATCTGTCGGTCGCGCAACTGGGCATACATGGTCTCGATGCCCTTGTCACCGCTTGCCGACCTTGGTGTGCCGATCAGCACATCATGAAGCTCCAGGTTGTAGTCAGCCAACCGGGCTTTGATTACCTTAAGCGCTTCTTCACCAAGTTCGGACCTTTGCTGTACCAACTGCAGCAGCGTTCTTTTCTGACCCGCGTTCTTGAAGAAGGAGGATACCATCGGGTCCAGGCTCTGTTCAACCAGTACCTTGATATCGCCAAACTTCTGGATCAGCTTCGGAGCTTCGTCGCAGTTGATGCTCAACACCACACTGAGCGGCAGCTCTGGCTCAAATGCATCCGATGTGATGAGCTGAACAGCCGCCAATCCACTATCATACCCGTGAGTTTCAGATGAAGCACTGTCCCACTTCAGCACGAAGTTGGTGGTCGGAACCGAGATGACCTTGGCAGCATCAATGTTAATGGGGTATTTGCCGGGCATGAGTGGTTTGCCCCAGATACCGCGCTTGCCATTCTCCACCAGTTTGCCATGGGTATAGTTGTCGCCAGAGATATCGGCGCCTTCGTCTCCATAGTAGGAGATCACAACCCCCACACAGCCCACATTAATCACAGTTTTCGGTTGGAACTCTACGGTCGCAAACAGCCTGTTGATGTAGTATTTACCGTCAATCAACACCTGGTGCTGCTTGCCGCGAAGTCCGCCAGCCTTCAGGAACTTCTCCGGGTCCTGGAAGCTGTGATGGTAGGTGTCTGGTTCGTTAGGGTTGTTCCCAACTGTTGGGCAGATAATCTGCTCCTCGGGTGGGTTCGGTCCGTCGTTGACGATGACGATACCGACAGCATCATTCGCACCATCAATCACAACCGGCTCAAACCCGCCGTCTTTTGAGATTTTCTGGCTCATTTCGTCCATTTCTTTACGCTCATCATCGCGTTCGCCCATGGACAGGTAGTGAACCCTCCCTGAGGTAATTACAGCAAACAATGCGGTATTGATGGCGTAGGTGCCCTCTCGCAGTATCCCACGCTGAGGGCCTCGCTGGCCCTGATTGGCGAGGAACTCACGCGCGTCCATGAAGTTACTGACCACCGATCCGAGAAGCTGTGTGGGCTCCAACGGCCTTCCATCGCGAGCAAATATATACCCTATCTTGCCCTGCGATATGGTGATAAGGGGTACTTTATGCACTCGATACATAAATGGCGACTTAAAGTGGATCCCACTGCGCAGCACATCCGGCTGATAGCCAGCTTCACCATTAAGTGCGATAATAGCCTGGTCAAGCGACCCCTTCGGGGACCACCATTTCTCGACAATTCCCACTTCAGACGGTCGGATGATCCGGATTCCTATCAGGTTCACGATGAGCCAGATAACAGCGGCTATTCCAATGATGACCAGCAGCGGCAAGATCATCTGAGGCAATACATTCGGCATTGTTTTCGGTTCCTCCATCGGGCGATTGGTCTTCGCGGTCGGTGAGTAACAAACATATGAGGCATCCCGCGCATGCCCCCATAGCTCGTGAATTCCGGCATCTGCCTGGAGACGTTACCACCTACACACAATATACCACCAATAGATCATAGTTCATAGTGGATAATTGGTCGTTTTGCAGTTGGCTCAGAACCTGAGGCCCAGGAAGGCAGGAACCGTAGTAGGTCGGGGTTATGTTGATGATTATGTTGCTATGATTCCGAGCAAGCATTGCCTATGTCCGGGGCGGTCTGGCGCGACGCTAGCGATGGAAGAAGGCTCAAGACCGCGCCGGTCTGGCGGATAGCCATGAACGATTGTTGTCGCGAACAAGACCGGTACGGTCACTATACTGGGGTGATCCCAATGATAGAGGCATTCATATTTGATACGTGCAGAGGTTCAAGTGGCATCCCACTTGGGTTTGCGGATGGCCACAAGGGCCATCCCTACGGAATCGTGCGCAGGGTAAAGGGCCGGCCAGCGTTCCGTTACATTGCAGGGGGACGGAACCACACCGAGTTGTTTCCTGGAAAACCGGCGCGGAGGTTGCGTATGGGGATGGGCACGAAGTAGATATCCCAGGTCTGGAAACTACGAAACAGTATCCTCAAGAAATGCCTGGCAGATGTCTATCCGGCTAATAATACCGGTCAGTCGCCCATCGGAGGTGACGGGCAGGCGTTTGACCTTCTTAGCAAGCATCAAAGCGGCCGCTTCCAGTACATCGTCGGTCTCTTCAACCATCACCAGCGTCTTGCTCATCGCTTGCTGAACCTTCATTTCGCGCACAATATTCACGCGATGTTCGATGTCTTGCAGACTTTGCCTGTACTGATCGCTGTCAGGGTTATCACTGGGGGCAGGCAGTAGCTCTCGGATGATATCGTGTTCTGTGATCACACCAACGAGCTGGTTCCTGCTATCAACTACTGGAAGACCGCTCACTTGATATAAGTCCATGCGGTCCACAGCGTCCCGAAGTGTATCATGAGGTGACACGGTGACCAGTTGGGAGTGCATCAGATCTACAACACGCATCTGCAAGTCTCCTGCTATTTATTGGCATCCAATATCAATTGTACACGGTTGTTAGCCTGCCATGCGAATATCGCTCGTTAAACGTGCATTAACCAGCCTTGCCTATGAAGGCAGCTCTTAGGCGGATATGCGCCGTCGCAGTGCCACAGTGCCCATAAATCCGAGCAACAACAAGGCCGACGCAGGTTCGGCACCCGCCAGTGCCTGTTGGTTAACCATGCCGATATCAACAGCAAACAGCACATCGTTCATGTCTTTGTCGCCCAGGTTCATTGTGTCCTCAAATCCAAACAGTAGGAAGGGGCTATTAGGCACCGCGAACGCGACCATATGCTGCTTCTTGTCAGGGTTTAGTGTGGCGTGTCCTGTATATGTTCCGTACTGGCTTCCACCTGCCCCATTGGCGATGGTAAAGAAATCGAGTGTGGTGCCCGATTCAAACCGCCCCATATCGACAAAGTCGCCAGGCTGTAGAGGATTCTGAGAAGACCGCGTAGTGCCCCAGGTGGAGGTATCCGGGAATATCAGCTTGCTGTTTGAGGCAGGTGTCACCGCACCACCGGTTGTGTTAAACCCAAGGGTGTTCCTGAAACTGGCACCCTCTCCGACGAAGTATATGCGGACATCGGCCTGAGTAGCCAGTGTCAAAGCAGATGGGTCCACCGATGTCACCCGTGTATTATCTGCCTTCTCAGGCAGCATAGTCTGGAAGAAGGACGTAAGCTGGGGTAGCGAGTTGGCTTGAAATGCCGATGACTTTTCGTCTGACCCGCCCACCATCACAGGAGCCACGATATCAAGGCCCATGGGCCTAGCGGGGCTCTGTATAGGCGACATCGTGCCCGACGTTTGAAGCACCGCGTGCGTACATATAGAACCTGCGATCAAGAAAGCCATGAAGGCCAGCTTCATCACCACTAACTCATCGATATCTATCTCTCTCACGGTCAGTACCTCCTGCGATTGTCGGGCGAACATATACGCGTCCTGAAGCCATTGATCCTGAAACCTATTTGTACCCATGGGTTAGACCATAAAGATGGCCTACACGATTCATCAACCAGTTGGAACGAGCTTATACTCAGGCTCAGGCTTCGGCAGAGCTACGTCGTCGAACAGCTAGAGTCGTGAAGAACCCTGCCATCATCACTACCGTCGCTGGTTCATATCCTGACAACGCCTGTTGGTTGACAGTGCCGATATCAACTGCAAATAGCACATCGTTGAAGTCATTGTCACCGCCTACCAGGTCTTCAAAACCGATCAGAAGGAACGGGCTGTTGGGCACGGAAAAAGCCACCATGTGCTGAAGCCGATCAGAATTCTGCGCTGCGTGACCGGTCAAAACACTTTTTCCCCTATTGGCCCCATCGACCACTGTAAAGAAGTCCAGTGTGGTGCCGGCGTCAAATCGGCCTAAGTTCACAAAGTCGCCAGGTAGAAGAGGGCTTTCAAAGCTACGAACCGTGGCGTTCTTGACAGTTGTCACATCTGGGAAGATAATCTGGCTGTTTGAAGCAGGCGTCACGGCTCCACCAGTGGTGTTGAAGCCCAGAGTATTCCGAAAACCGGCTCCCTCAGCTACAAAGTAGACACGAACATCAGCCATTGTAGAGAGCTTCAAAGCTGACGGGTCTATCGATGTGACGGTCGAGTTATTCGACTTTTCGCTTAGGTTCTTAGCCACGAAACTCTGTAGCACAGGCAAGCTGCCGCGCTGGAAATTACTGGATTTCTCATCAGAACCGCCGACCATCACAGGGCCCACGATACTCAAATTGAGGGGTCGAGCCGCACTTTGATAGTCGGCTTTGGTACCGTCAGTTTGCAGTGAGGCGTAAGAGTAAGGTGCCAGCATTATTAGTGACAAGAAAACCGGCATCGAAAGTGCCGCTCGAACGGAACTAATCGGTGTTTTCATGATAGCCCCCACTTCCGGCAAATTGATTATTGGTACTGTATTGTACCTTAATAGTTAGATCAGACAGACGCATTGTAAGATACATACGAGGCGTATGAAACAAAGTTTCGTGCACACATTTGCAAATCCCGGCATTACTATCAAGGCCGATATGGCCATTGCACATCGTTCATTAAGGAACCCACTGTTATGCAGTGTGCAGGACTGCTCGATTGGTTGACGTTGTCTGTGCTTTCGAAGTGTGGGAAACACGCTCCAGCCTGAAACCAGGCTGGAGCTATTTTACCTACAACGGTTGAACTGCTTAGGCTTGCGCTAATGCAGTTTTGCGTCGTCGTGCAGCAATGGTTGTGGTGAGGAACCCAGCCATCAGCAATATGGTTCCTGGTTCGGAACCTGCCAATGATTGCTGGTTCACCGCGCCGATGTCAACGGCGAACAGTACATCGTTGAAGTCGTTATCACCACCTCCGAGGAGGTCCTCAAATCCGATCAACAAGAATGGGCTGCTGGGCACTGCAAAGGCGACCATGTGCTGTCGCTTGTCGGGATTCAAGTCCGCATGTCCAGTAAATACATTGCTACCTCCACCAGCGCCATTAGCGATGGTGAAGAAGTCAAGTGTGCTGCCTGAGTCGAACCTTCCCAGATTGACAAAGTCACCTGGAAAAATCGGGCTACTGGAGCTGCGAACAGACCCCGATACTGTAGTCACATTGGGGAAGATCAGTTGGCTGTTTGAACTGGGCGTAACGGCCCCACCCGTGGTGTTAAAGCCAAGGGTGTTCTTGTAGTCAGCTCCTTCTCCCACGAAATAGACCCGGACATCGGCCTGAGTAGCAAGCTTTAGTGCCGATGGGTCTATGGATGTCACCGAGGCGTTATTTGATCTTTCGCCAAGGTTCTGCTGGATGAACGCCTGCAGCAGGGGCAGGCTCTCACGCTGGAAACCGCGCGCATCCTGGTCGGATCCGCCCACCATCACAGGGCCCACTATGTCAAGCTTCAGCGGGCGGGCGGGGCTCTGGTAAGAAGCCACCTCACCACCCGTCTGCAAAGACGCATGGGCTGATGATGGAGAGAGCGAGACCAAGGATACGGTAGCGATACCTAGTGCAAGGTGAAGTAGCGTCGCGGCTGTCTTCATGGTCGTCCTCCTAAGTTTGGTGTTGTAGGCGACTTAATTATACCTGCATATATGATGAAGCATGAATTGGACTTCGAACCACTATATGACAAAGGACCCAGCCAACAACAGCCCCAGCCTGCTTAAGGGCTGGGGCTCTTGGCCTGCAATGGTTGATGCTGCTTAGGCTTGCACTAATGCAGTTTTACGTCGTCGTGCAGCAATGGTTGTGGTGAGGAAACCAGCCATCAGCAGGATAGTTCCTGGTTCGGAACCTGCCAGTGATTGCTGGTTCACAGCGCCGATGTCAACGGCAAACAGCACGTCGTTAAGGTCGTTGTCGCCACCATTCATAGTGTCTTCAAAGCCAATCAACAAAAACGGGCTGCTGGGTACGGCAAAGGCGACCATATGCTGCCTTCTGTCTGGGTTGAGTTCCGTGTGGCCAGTGTATGTCCCATATATGCTTGATGAAGCTCCATTGGCGATCGTGAAGAAATCCAATGTGGTACCAGCATCATATCGTCCCATATTGACAAAGTCGCCAGGGACGAGCGGCGTACTGGAACTGCGCACACTACCACTCGAAACATTGGGGAAGATGATCTGGCTATCAGAGCTGGGCGTAACGGACCCACCTGTGGTGTTGAACCCCAGGGTGTTCTTGTACGTAGCACCTTCTCCAACGAAGTAGATCCGGACATCGGCCTGAGTGGCAAGCGTCAAAGCCGATGGGTCAATCGATGCTACCGAAGTATTGTTTTTATACTCCGGAAGTGTCTGCCGGATGAACGCCTGCAGCAGGGGCAGGCTCTCACGTTGGAAATCGCGCGCATCAGCATCAGACCCGGCAACCATTACAGGAGCCACTATATCCAAACCAAATGGTCGGGCAGCACTCTGGAAAGGCGCTACCTCTCCTTCGGTTTGAAGGGAAGCAGTGGCGGATGCGGTTACCAATGTCATCGATAATGCGGTAGCGATACCCAATGCAAGGTGAAGTAGCGTCGCGGCTGTCTTCATAGTCGTCCTCCTAAGATGTTGTTATTACAGGCCAGTTTATTGTACCGTTTGATACCATAAATCGGTAATCATACACGAATCCAGCCATGCATTAAGTGACGAAACCCCAAGTTGTGGAACAGAACCACAAAACTTGTATAATTTGGCTGAACAGCAATTTGAGCGGGAGAGTGTCAATGAACATATTTTGGCAAGTATTGCCTTACCTGGTAGGCGCGTGGCTGCTATATGGCCTGATACGTGTGGCCGCATCAAAACGCCGATGGGCTGTCTATTACGCAGCTTTGACTGATGACATAGAGATGCTTGAGCACGAGTTGCGTAGGGGAACATCGCCCAACTGCCGCACGCGAGACGGCCGCACCCCGCTGATGCTGGCTGCCGCTATGGGTCGCACTGAGGCCTGCCGCGTGTTGTTGCAGCATGAAGCCAGATTGGGCGACACTATGCGGTTGAGCCGCACCACCCTTGGAGGGGTGGGCGACTACGGCACCGCCGTTCATCTCGCCGCGTTCTGCGGACACCCAGAGACCGTAATGGAGCTTCTCAGAGCGCCCGACCACCTGCAGGCTTTAGCCACCCCAGATGAGCGCGGTTGTACCCCTCTGGCCATCGCCTCGTTGATGGGATATCCTGAGCTGATCAAACCTATGGTGTCCGGCGGTGCGGAGATTGACCCGCGCGACAGAGCGAACCTGACGCCACTGATGGCGGTGTGCGCGGCCAACTACCACAGCATTCAGATGCTGCGCGCGTTAGTCTATGACCAGGCGAAACTGAAGAGCGCGTTACCCAAAAAGGCCCCCATCCATTTCCTGCTGGCCGACAGCGGCTGGATGCCTGGCAAAGCCAGTGTTCTCGTATACGGCTCTCGCCTCTGGTTTCCGTTCCTCAGCACACGCATGCATATGCCCTCACCTAAAGCCGTCTGGGAGGAGCATCTACTGGAGGCCGCGAGAAAACTAATCGAATGCAAAGCCGATGTGAACTCCGTTGATGAAAAAGGCCGGTCGCCATTGATCATGGCCGCCATGATGGGACGTAAGCCGTTCTGTGAGCTGCTGCTGGCTAACGGTGCTGACCCAAAACAGGCCGACGCCGACGGGCACACATACGACCAGTTCCTGGCAGTCACCCTCCAACCCAAACCCGTCAGCCCGAAAGTCGAGGCACGGCTTCGGGAACTGGGCATGTGGGATTAAAATCTGCGACAGACTGATGTTTTAGTCATATAATAGCGACTGCATGAATTTGTAAGTCGGCTGAAGCCCCGACACGCAACCTACAAATGCAAACGAGCTCGTATGCCTCCTGTGCCGCGACATAAGTGTCTCGGCTATTGAACAAGTCGGACGCGGGGTTTTATCGTTGTATAACGATGTACACCTGCCCTGCCACGCGCTCAAGCACAGTCTATTACCCATAAATATCTACGGAGCCAGCAGTCGCCGATTCCGCGACATAAATGTCTCGGCTATTGACCGTCCAAGCCCGCTAAACCGGGCTGCGGAGCTCCTTGTCGATGAAGATAACGTTGATGGAGACTGCTTCAGCAGTCTTGGTGTTCAATAGCCGAGACATTGATGTCGCGGAACCGGTGACCTACTGGCCATGCAATATTGTGGGTAATAGACTGCGCTCAAGCACGTGGCTATTGACCGTCCAAGCCCGCTAAACCGGGCTGCGGAGCTCCTTGCCGACAAAGATAACGTTAATGAAGACTGCTTCAGCAGTCTTGGTGTTCAATAGCCGAGACATTTATGTCGCGGAATCGGTGACCTACTGGCCAAGCAATATTTGTGGGTAATAGACTGTCCTTCAGGGCGTGGCGGTGAGCCACCGAGGGCGATTCGCGAATAGCCCCTAGTACATGGCCCGCGTTCCGGCGGGCGTTGGGAAGGCTACCATCCCTTCGCTATCTTCGCGTCTTCGCGTGAGACCTCCCGACAGGAGGCCAATCGGGAGATTGGCGTTCCCAGGGGCTAACCGCCAGACCTGCAGTTAAGTCAAAGCACCACCTTAAAAACAGAGACGGGGAGCGGTCTTGGCTCCCCGTCCCACTTCCGTCTGATATGGTTCGGTTTTCGGTGTGTCTCACGTGGTATCTAGTTCGGTCTTACGCGGTTAGCGTGGCTCGCTTTTTGTTACGCAGGTTCAGCGCAACTGGAGTGAGCATTCCAGCGATCATGAGGATGGTACCTGGCTCAGTGCCAGCCATCGCATCATGGTTTGCCTGGCCGATATCAACGGCAAACAGGTTGTCGTTGAGTTCGCCCTGATAAGCACCGCTGGAGTCTTCGAAGCCGATCATGATCAAGGAACTGTTAGGCACCAGATAGCTGACCATGTGCGGCATCTTGTCCGAATTCATCTCAGCTATTGAACCAAATATCCCCTTATTCTTGCCGGAGTTGTTCGCTCCATCGGAAACCAGGAAAAAGTCCAGCAGACTGCCGGCATCACGCTTACCGATATTGACAAAATCACCTGGCAGCAAGGGGTTGTTCTGACCTGGGCCGCGGTCGTTATTGTTCGTTTGAACATTATTGAACACGTAGGCAGCGTCAGCGCCGATTGCACCGGGGGCAGATCCGTCAACACCCAACATGTTTTGGTAGCCGGTCTTCTCATCTACAAAGTAGACGCGAACATCGGCGGCTGTGGAAAGCACCAGTTTGGAAGGATCGAGCTTGATGTAGCCGCTATCAGGCGACAGGTTGCCGATACTTCCCTTGATGAATCCGCTCAGCTTAGGCAGTTGGGTCTCCTGGAAGTTCTTCGAAGCCTCATCTGAACCGAAATATTGTAGCTCACCCGCGGAAGGAAGATCAGGAGTTGGCGTTTGATCAACCTTTGACGAGCTATATTCCATTTCCTGAGTGATATCTAGTTCACTTTCGGAGATAGAAGCTAGCGACGGCACAGATGCCAGAACCATCAGAGACACCGAAAGACCGATCAGACTTGTTTGCAGCGTCTTGGCTGTGAACATGGTGGGTTCCTCCTCGCAAATGGGTTTGCCATATTGCAGTTTCATTGTACCCAAATAACATTGAAAACGGGTTAGCCAGCTCACAGCTTACAAGCACCCGCCCATACTGTTATTAATACAGTCGTAGGGGCCACCCTTGTGGTGGCCCTAAACGTTGGTTATTCGATTGTTTTCGATTAGGGCGCCCACAAGGGGCGTTCCTGCGGCCTTTCTAACCGTGCTGGTACGGCAGCCCGGGCGGTAACCGAAACGGTCGTAGGGGCCACCCTTGTGGTGGCCCTATTCGGGCGACCGGCCGGTCGCCCCGATTGACATGCTGATCGGGCCCGCGATTCGGGCACGGCACGCCATGCCCCTACCGCCCGGTAATACGGGCAACCACGGGGGGTTGCTCCTACTTACAAGCTTGTGATGTTCTGCGCGTGGCCATCCTCATACATGAAGTAATACCCGAGAACACTCCAGCCCCAGAACGGGTTAAGACCGCAGCCCTCACCTGTCTCGCTGTTATACCATTCACGGCTGCCAGACTTCTGCATCATGGCCTCAGTGCGGTATGCCACTGCCGTGGCAATCTGGTCGTAACCGTACTGCCGCAGACCATGGAAGACAATATAGTTGGAAGGTATCCAAGTGTTCGCACGCCAGTTGCAACCCAGGTCATTTGGCAGCGTCGTCTGGCTGTACCCCGGCTCACTTTTCGCCATCACCGCAGGGGCCCAGGCCGTCCAGAACTCTTCACCGTTCATCAGGTGCTCATAAACCATGCGCCGGGCACGCTCCGGGGTGGCCACATTGGCCCAGAGCGCGGCAAAGATATTAATGTATTTCACTTTGGTCAGCTCACCGGTCTGCACGTTCATGTCATAGTAGAGACCGTCTTCTTCACACCAGAGCAGCTCGTTGATCTTTTGAGCTAGATCGTCTGCTTTGGTTGCATAGAGTGCGGCATCGTCAGCCTCTCCCAGGCTTTCTGCCAAACTAGCGAAGGCACGTAACTCACGCACCAGGAAGCAGTTGAGGTCAACCCCCTTGCTGATGCGGTCATTCCACCAGCCTGCCCGCTCGTGCTGGTTGTCCATGCCGGTGTGCGGCGCGCTCATCCATTCGGCCAGACCGTTACCGGTGCTGTCCATGTTCACCAGCCAGTAGTTCAAATACCGCTTCAGGCGTTGGTAATAGTGGTCGGTAATCCATGTGGTGTCGTCGTAATAGTCACGCACCAGCACAGCACTTTGAGCCAGGAAGGGCTTCACATGCTCTGGGTCGTGGTAGATGTTACTGGGCACGCTGCGGCTGATCAGGCCGTCTTCACGCATGTGATCGAGGAAGATCGTGATGCCGTTAATGATGTAAGTCGCATCCCAGCCCATGTAGACCTGGACGATGGCCTCGAAGTATTGGTCCCAGTCATATAGGGTCTTGTAATCATACCCGGTAAAATAGTCGCGGCCGGTATCGGGATCATGCTGGATACCTGCCTTCATTAGCGCTTCGACATCGGTGATTCGTGCTTGGATGGCCTTAAGTTCCTGTGGGTTTTGCAAAAGACGACGTGACATAATGTGGGCTCCTGAATAGTATAAGTTAGGATGAGATAGTCATCTGTCACATACATTATGATGTAGTACATTCATGGGCTGCCATGGGTGGTGTCGTGTGGGTTTTTCTTATGCGACCGCCCCCATGTCCGCGCCGTTTTCCCTTTCCGGGCCGGTCTCCGCGCCCAAGGGCGGTTCGCGAACCGCTCCTACATAACACCCAGCCGAATGGCGACCGCCCTTAACACCCCTAGCTCCACTTAATGGGGCGTTTGCGGGGTTCGCTGGGGGTTGAAGGGGTGCGAGAGTTTCGGATGCGCAGAACGCAGACGACCAGTGCCATCACGCCCAGGCCGATGAGCAGTATCGGATAGTTCCGACGGCCATCTACAATACTAATATATCCATGCCCCAGGAAATAGAATCCCAACGCGGCTAGATATGTGATCTGGGTGCTGTTTGTTTCGCCTTTGAAGGCCATCCGAACGGCACTGTAGGCCGCCAGCAGTCCGACTGTGGTGCGCATACCGAACTCAACCCAGTATCGAACCGGGTCCTGAACTACCGTCTGCATGAGATCGCGCAGCAGAACCGCGCTCACGGCCGCCACCCCCACCGCCACCCACAGCAGCACATACCTCCGTGTTTGCGGGATGAGCAGACCAACAACCACACCGGCTGCGATGAGGCTCTGAGCAGACTCCTGGGGAATCTGCTTAAATCCCTCACTATACGGTGCCAGGCAGGCTGCCACCACTGCAGGTATGGCTAGTTCAACCCAGGGGGATAGCTTCAACGGGTGTTAACCCTCCGCGAGAAGCTGGTGCATCAACTCCTCTGTTTTCCCTTGCAGGTAATGAGCACTATCATATGCACATGTCAGCATTTGGTCAAGCGTGACCCCAGTGCCGGTGACGGCATCGAACTGCATGTAGAAGTAGGCTGGGTCGGCGAAGAGGGGCTCAATACGCAGATCGCAATGGAACATCGCCTCTTCAAAAGTAAAACGCAGCCCCACCCCACGCAGTTGGCTGCCGAAGTGCTTACGCAGCGAATCGCCGGGGAGGCATAAGAAGTTATCGACGCTGGACTCCGTAGATGCTCCGCCCGCGTCACGCTTGCCGATCCACTGCACCGCTCCGGTGAAGGCATCACCCAGCAGCAGGCCGTCTCGAAATGCGGCGAGGGCGCGCACGGAACGGGCCGATTCTGGGTTGATTGGGTCGGCCTCACTCACGTAGATGGTCTGCTGAGGGCTGATGAACAGTCCCTCACGGGTATCGTTATTGATATAACCCAGAAATCCTGGCATCTGTGTCTGCTGGGGCACAAAACCTGGGCCGAGAGCCTCCAGCAGGCTGTTGTGGCGCGGCTCGCTGAACTGCCCAATGTCTGTATTCAGGGTGATTTGAAGCTTGTTAAGTATCGTTTCTGGCATGCTAAACTCCGTTTGGTGTTACCTTATAGAGAGTACTGGCCATCATGGGCTTTGTCAAGATGCCATCGACGGCTGCCGGCAATTTTGAGATACCATGCCATGCGAAGTTATCCGCCAGCTTCGCGCAACACCTCGTCGGCAGAACTGGTGTTTTTTTGCTTACGCAGCAGTTGCTCCGCGGCCTGATAGAATCGGCGGGCGGTGTCGGCATCGGCCAGGTCACGGGCGCTTCTCGCCGCGGCAAGTAAAGCTGCCGGGCTGTCGGCCTCCAGTGCCGCCCACTGTCGGCACAGCCGTGCCGCGGTGATGAGATCGCCTTGCTGTCGGCTCTTCTCAATGTCCCGCATCAGCAGCAGCCGTGTGGCGGCGACATTGATACCGAAGGCGTATGCCAGCGCGACCGCGAACACAAACGCCAGCAGATGCCCTGCGTAACCCACCTGCATCTGCCCATTTACCAGGCTTTGCAGCAGCATCACCAACTGCTGCACCACCATCACGCTGATGACCGTCAACACACTGGGGATGCGGGTCTGGCCCACCATGAAACCCACATGAGAAAATCGCACGGCACAGAGCCCTATGGCACCGAAAACCAGGCTGCTCATGCCGATTTGCGGCTGACCTGCTAGATCAGGACGGAATGAACTGGTGAACATCGCCTGCCCGAGGTTGCCCGCAAATGCCGCGGCCCAGACCACCAGCAGGTATTCACGCGCCCGAAGCATCAGCTCCAGCGGTAGGTAGAACAGCAGCATCCCCACCAGGTTACCTGACAGGTGTGCCCAGTCGGCATGAATAAACAACGCGCTGAGCGGTGCCCACAACGGGAAACCAGCCGGGATAAGCTGCACCCAGCCCATCCACGACTCGCGGTTAGGGATTATTTGAAGCAGCACTGCGGTCAGCAGCACCATCATTGTAGAAAAAGGCCAGTTCACACTTTTAGATTAACGGCTTCCTTCTTATATGGCAACCGGCACCGATTGTCGGTGCGGGTGATGGTGGTACCAATCGACCGTGTTTCTAGTAATGAATGGTGCGATCGGCTCCTGCTCCGTATCTTGCCACACTCAGCGTGCGGCTTAGCCTGTCAACTGTAAAAACATCCCAGGCGGTTTCATCTGCCGTGTCGTCTACTAATGGCGCAGCCGACGGCCCCAAACCCACACCGCTGCGCGCGCAATGTGTGGCTATGTGTGTTATGCCTTGAATGACATCAACTTTATCGGTATGCACATGGCCGTAGATACATCCGATAAGCTCCATCGGCCCTTGAGCCTCAAAATCGACATCCAATGAGAAGGCAAAGTCACCCTCTGCCCGATCCGCATATGCGGTGCCCGTTTGCCAGGCCCGCAAGAGGTTCAGCATCGCTTGCGCGTTGTTGACGGCTAGGTCGCCCTCAAAGGTGAGGCTGAACTCCAGCGGAACATGGCTGAAGATGATCACGCTCCAATCTGAGCAATCGGGTTTGTCGCTGAAATTCAGTGCGTTGTGGGCCATCCAGTTCAGTTGCGCATTGGAGAAGCTGTATTCCCATTGGCCCAGGAACTTTGGAGATCCGTCCTCCTTTAGCGTATACGGTATGTCGATCACGTTCAAAAAGATGGCTCGGATTTTGGCCTCAGGCAGGTCATAGTAGTAGTACAAACCATGCGTATGGAGCGGATCTACCTGAACAAGGCCCTCGTTGTGTTGAAACAAGCGGGCATACTCATCCACCGGATATACGGTGTTTGCGTTCGAAGGTTCCTGGCTTTCATTATGATCGTATATCGTATTGTCATCGTGGTTGCCCTTCACCGGTAATATTGGAACACCTGTGACCTCGGCACGCATCAGGGCTGCCAGTTCCTCGTAAGAACTCAGGACTTTATCTCGGGTACCATTTTGCACGAAGTCGCCGCCAACGGCCACGAATGATACGGGGACGCTTTGCACCAACTGGCCCAATGCAGCGAAGCTGTGGATGACAGGCTGGCATTGATGGTAATAGTGCAGGTCGCTGATGAACGCAAATGAAGCCGTGTCAGGCGTTTGGTGGCTGAGAACAACCTGCACTGTTTTAGAGAGTTCGGCTTCCGAATATGAAGGTAAACTGGAGTGTGGCACTTATACCCTCCCGGTAGATGGCAAATATTGTGTCCAGCACCATCGTCATGCTGTTGATATGACTGTATCACACTGTGGGCGTACCGTCAAAAAGCAGACGCGGTGTGCGTGCAATAATATGAGGCCCTCAGGTAAGGAGGGTGATCGTTACAGTACAACACGAGCATAAATGAGCTCTTCTGAATCATGTAAGAGACGAAACGCCGTGTAAGCAGCTGGTCGTAGGGGCCGTGCCTTGTGCCGGCCATTAAAAACTATCGTATGGACAACGATTAGGGCCACCACAAGGGTGGCCCCTACGATAGCATCAGTTAAGCCTAGGCAGCCGTGTCAGCACGAGAAGGTGGTTCACGCTGAGTGTCATTTCAGGTGACGCGATGCGTCATAGTGTATATATTTGGTGGATGTGGTATAATTACGTCTTGATGGTACATAACGTCTCTACCAAACCGCAGCGCGTAAATCTGCTGGGAATCGGCACCGATCCTGTTACCATGGAACAGGCCATTCAGCTCATCCAGTATTTTATAGAAGAGGGCCAGCCTCATCACGTCGTCACGTGTGATGCCAGTATGGTGGTGATGGCTCAGGCCGATCCTGCTCTCGGCGATATCGTGCGCAAAGCCGCACTCGTCACCCCTGATTCAGTAGGCATTCTTTGGGCCTGTAAGAAACTGGCCACAGCAATGCCGGAGCGTGTGAGCGGGGTCGACATTGTGCTGCGTTTGGTGGCACTTAGTGCGCAGCCCAATGGGCCGCGTCTTTTCTTTTTAGGGGCCGCGCCGGGCATTGCCGATGCTGCGGCTGAGCGAATGCGGGATATTTACCCCGGTGCGCAAATTGTGGGCAGTGCGCACGGTTATTTTTCAGAATCCGATGAGCCTGAGGTCATTAGAACGATCCAAGCGGCTAAACCTGATGTGCTTTGCGTTGCACTCGGGATACCCAAGCAAGAAAAGTGGATTGATAAACACGCAAATGAATGTGGAGTGCCTGTTTTAATCGGCGTTGGGGGTACATTTGATGTATTATCCGGCCGTGTGAAACGGGCACCCAAGCTGTTTCAGACACTCAGTATCGAATGGGTATGGCGGTTAGCCAGTAACCCATCTAAAATAGCGAAAGTGAGTCTGCTGCCCAGGTTTGCCTGGATGGTGCTCACTGCAAAGCAACCAAAAGGTGATTAGATATGGGGCAGGAGATCATCCTCACTCAAGACGGCTACGATAAACTGTATGCAGAGCTAGAACAACTACGTAATGTCGGCAGATCCGAAATATCGGAACGAATTCGCCAGGCTCGCCTTCTGGGCGACCTTAGCGAGAACTTCGACTATCAGGACGCCAAACATCAACAGGGGCTGATGGAAGCACGCATCAACGAGCTGAAAGCCACCCTGGAAAATGCGCATATCGTGGCAGGAGCCACCGATAACGGAGTGGTCGGCATAGGTTCTCTAGTTTCAGTAAAAGACGAATTCGACGACGAATATACAATCAAACTAGTAGACACCATCGATCCAGACAACGAACAGGACGCCGATATCGACTATGTCTCAGCCGACTCCCCCATGGGGCGGGTGCTGATCGGGCAGAAGCAAGGCGCTTCCATCACTGTAGAGGGTGAAGGCCGTTCGTTTGATATCGAAATCCTCTCCGTCAGCCTCTAGCGAGGTGCGTGAACTCCCGCGCCTTCCGCAATTTACAATAACAGCCCGTTCACAGCGGGCCCGTTGCGGGAAACTCACATTACCGCACGGCCTGGTAGAAACACCAGTTTTTATGCCTGTTGGCACGCAGGGCACCGTGAAGGCCATGACCCAGGAAGAGTTAGTCCAACTCGGCTTTCCTATCATTCTGTGCAACACCTACCACACCTATCTACGGCCTGGTCATGAGCTGATTGCCCGCGCGGGCGGACTACATGGCTTCATCAACTGGCAGGGTAATATCCTGACCGACTCTGGCGGATTCCAAGTGTTTTCGCTACAGGAGTTGCGCACCATCAGCGAGAATGGTGTGGAGTTCAAGAGCCACCTCGATGGATCGATGCACCTGTTCACCCCCGAGCGCGCTGTGCGCATACAAGGCGCGCTGGGCAGCGACATCATGATGGCGTTTGATCAGTTGGCCGCCAACCCCTGCACCAAACAGGAGTCGGCTGAGGCCATGGAGCGGACCCACCGATGGGCGAAACGCTGTGTAGACGAATGGCATACGGCACGCGAAGAATGGCAGCGCGGAGAGAACGAGATGCTGCCCAATCCGGGACAGGTGTTATTCGGCATCGTGCAAGGTGGAATCTACGACGACCTTCGTGAGCAAAGTGCCGCGGCGATCTCTGAGCTGGACACCCCTGGCATCGCCATCGGCGGAGTAGCGGTCGGTGAGGAGAAGTCGCTAATCTTCAGCACGGTGGAATATACAACGCCCCTACTACCCGATCATAAACCGCGGTACCTGATGGGAGTGGGTGAACCGGAAGATATCCTGCACGCCGTGAGCTGTGGTGTCGATATGTTCGACTGTGTGTTGCCCACGCGGCTGGCCCGAAACGCCGCGATGATGACGCACTACGGCCGGGTGAACATGCGCAACAGTAAATACAAAGAGCAGTTCTCACCTGTTGATGATCTGTGCGACTGCCAGGTGTGCCAGAACTATACCGCAGCGTATATACACCACCTGTTCCAGGCTAAAGAGATACTGGCAGCTCGGTTAGCCACCTTCCACAACCTCTACTTCCTGCACCAGCTCATGGCAGACATCCGTGGTGCCATACGGGCGGAACGTCTGGACGCCTTTTCGGCGGAGTTTCTCAGCCGATATCAATCTGTACAATAGCCCTTCCCCATCGCAGTCACACGCTGCATTTCCCACAGATGAAGGAACCCGCTCCCGCAGTGGTGAATATGTTGGCATGAAGGCTGTCATCATCGATGGAAATATGAACCCCTCCGCTGTGACGGGTGCCGTGGTAAACTGCCTGGAACCCCTGCTGGTGAGCGGCGGGTACCAGGTGAGCACTATCACGCTGCGTGAGATGACCGTGAATGCCTGCACGATGTGCCAACAGTGCTCCGTGACGGGCCAGTGGAACTGCACACACGGCGATGAGTGGCCATCGATCGCACAGGGCGCGAAGTCGGCTGATCTGCTGTGTTTACTCTCGCCCATCAGCTTCGGCGGGCACTGCTCGTTGATGAAGAGCTTCCTGGACAGGCTGCTGTTCAATCTGTCACCCAACTATATGCGTCATCAAACCGCAGCCGCTCCGGGCCGAAGTTCACATAGCATCGCACGTATCTGCACTGTGGGGATGCTGTCTGGGGCTGACCCTGAGCAGGAGACGACCTTCACGGAGCTTTGCCGGAGGAACGGGCTGAGCTTTGGCTGCCTGCGTTGCAACTCCATCGTGTTGTGTGACCAGGCGCCTCAGCGCGCGATGCTCAAGCAAGTCCGGCAGTTGCTGGACGGGGTATTGGTATGAGTTTCCCCGATGCGCTGATAGTGGTGGGCAGCCCAAGGCCCGGCGGAGGCACGTCAGGCTCATTGGCTGCCGATTTAAGCCAGGGTCTGAGCCGCTACGGTCTGCGCTGTGAGACGGTGAATGTGGAGCAGGCGGTCAAGTTGATCTACGACCGTGAATCGACCCTCGAAATGCTGAACAAATGCCGGCTGCTGGTGTTTAGCTTCCCTACCTACACCGATGCTCCGCCAGCAATTATGATGCGGTTGATGGAGATCATCGCCAGCCGCCGTGCTGATGGCAGCTACACCGGCCAGCCCGATTTTGCCGCGATTGCGAATGGCGGATTTCCTGAGGCGGCACATAACGCCATCAGCTTACGGATCTGCCGTTGTTTTGCTGGTCAGGCCGGGTTGAACTGGCTGGGCGGGTTGAGTATGCCCGAGGGGCTGGCCATCAACGGCATTCCGCTGGAGCAGTTGGGTCGTATGGCGCTGGGTGTGCGTAAGGCTTTGGCTCTGTCCAGCTTCGCGTTGGCGCGACGTCAGCCTATCCCCCCGCAGGCTATCGAGCTGATGGCCCGTCCCATGATCCCCCCGGCGGTCTATTCCCTGCTGGGCCGAATGGGCTGGCCGAAAAAGTCGCGGGGGCAAGTGTAGGTGCTGGGAGTTATCCTAGCGGGAGATGAGGCACGCTGATTAGGTCGCGGCAGACATCCTCCGGGCACCCACGAAGTGGGTACTTTCTTATAGCCAGCGGTAAGCGAAGCGCAACCCCTGGAAGAGGGGCCATTAGGCTTACCCCGAAGTGGGTCTCACCCTTTGTAACCGGGAATTCGTGGATGACCCTTGTGGTCATCCGCCACGTTACGGATGACCACAAGGGTCATCCACGAATAACAGTAACTACGTTCCCCACATGCAACCGCCTGTAGATCACCGAACAATGCCCGCCCAATGTCCAGCCCTACCCCCCAATCTGCTATACTTGAACATATAGTGACCACCACAACCGATCTACGGAAGCGAACTACCTTGGAGAAACCTGAAAGAATCATATTTCTGCTTGATATGGATGCGTTCTTTGCCAGCGTGGAGGAACGGGAAGACCCCGATCTCAAAGGGCATCCTGTCATCGTGGTTGGCAGCACCAGCACCCGATCGGTCGTGTGTGCCGCGAACTACGAGGTGCGCAGATATGGGGTGCATTCCGCCATGGCCTACAGCCGGGCGATGCGCCTCTGCCCTCACGCCAAAGTGATCACCGCGCACCCGGATATCTACAGGGCGACCTCCCGACGCATCTTCGCGATATGCGAGACATTCACCGATCTGGTGGAGATATCGTCTATCGACGAGTGCTACCTGGACATGGCTCCCACCGCGGAGCGGTTCGGCGGGGCCGTTGAGGCCGCCCGGGCACTCAAGAACCGCATCCGCAACGAAGAAGGGCTCACCTGCACCATTGGCATCGCTCCAAACAAGATGCTGGCCAAACTGGCCGCCGGCATGAAGAAGCCGGATGGGCTGTTTCAGATCACCTCGCAGGACGTCCCCCGCCTGCTCGCGGAGCTGCCCGTGGGTGAAATTAACGGAATCGGCGACAAAACCGCAGAGAAACTGAAGTCTATCGGCGTGACCACCGCAGGGTCACTCGCCACCATTGACAGATCGGTGCTGTGCAGGATGTTCGGGAAAATCGGCGACTGGCTGGCAGACGTCAGCCGCGGCATAGACCATTCTCCAGTCGTGCCCTACTACAACAGCCCGCCCCCCAAATCGGTCAGCAACGAGCAGACGCTTGAGAGCAACACGCACGACATGGAGCTGCTCAGGCGCACTTTACGCTCCCTGTCTGAGCAGGTGGCCAGCAGTCTGCGTAAGAGCGGGTTGTCCGCGAAAACCGTGGGACTGACGCTGCGCTACAGCAACTTCGAAAGAATCACCCGCAGCAAGACGCTCAATGACACCACGGATGACGGGCTCTTGATCTACCAGTCGATACTGCCCTTGCTGGATGCCGCAATGAAGGGTTCCAAGTCGGTGCGTTTGATTGGGGTGTTCACGGGGAACCTCACCCAGGGAGCCACACAGCAGGGTCTGTTTGACAACCCCAAACTAAAATGCCTCACCGAGGCCGTGGATGCCATGAATGACAAGCTGGGCAAACTCGCCGTGAAACCCGCCTCCCTGGTAAACATCGACCATGACGACCACATCACATTCAAGGGGTGAGGGCTATTGTCTGAACCACGGATTACACGGATGATACGGATAGGTTAGGATGGAGAGGGAGGCCAATCAAGCGGTTGGCGTTCCCACGGTATTCCCTTTTGCGTCTATGCTCCTCTGCGTCTTTGCGTTGATATCCGCTTCATTTTGTTTCTGACGAGTCAGATTTAGCTGATAATGTGCCTCGAGATTCACCCAAAACTCGGCCGATGTGCCAAACACCTCAGCAAATGCCAGTGCTGTTTGTGGCGTAATTTGCTTAGTGCCCTTAATGATCTGGTTGATCGCTTGCACAGGACGTCCGATAAGAGTAGCCAAGTGTCTTTGTGTCCATCCGCGAGCTTCCAGTTCGCGCGCTACGATACGTCCTGGTGGTGTTATTTGTGCGGGTGCCCGATGTAGTGTCATTTCATGCCTCCCATCGTCGCTAATAGTAATCCTCGATGCTAATAATGAGCAGATACTGCCCGAATTCGTCACGTTCTTTCGTCAAGACTAGTCTGAATTCAGTATACAGAGTTCACAGAATGGAAATCCTCTTTGCGCCTTTGCTGTGAAATCTCTTCCTACCTACACATCAGACCTCGCCCGTTTGTTGTCTGAACCACGGATGGGCTCGGATGGAGAGGGAGGCCAATCAGGCGATTGGCGTTCCCAGGGGAATGCCTCCCTTCGCGCCTTCGCGTCCTCGAGTGAGACCATATCAATCTGTGTCATCTGTGTAATCTGTGGATAAACCTTGCCCTCGCGCCTTCGCGTCTTCGCGTGAGATCGCATCTCCCCCACCCTCGCGACGAAACGGTTTGTAGGATAATATGAGTATAGGATATTCAGGGTGCGACGACACCAGCGTTGGTGATCGAAACTAACACCCACAGGGGAGGCTCGGCGATGGGATTTGCACGCGCTTACATCAAGTCTATGCGGCTGTACTACGCCTTTATCACGGGCATAGCGGGCTGGGTTGGGGTCTCGTTCTATCATTGGCTGATGCCGGGGCATGTAGACTACACCCGCAGCACCATCATCCTGGTGATGCTCTTCCTAAGCTGGGGCATCAACCAGATATTCAACGACTACCTGGGTCTGCCCGAAGACCGCATCAACGCACCAAACAGGCCGATGGTGACCGGTGAGCTGAACGCGAAGCCCGCGTTGTGGCTCTCGTCAGTATTGCTGCTGGGAGTGCTGGCGATATCCTATGCCCTCAACCCGCTGTCGATGATTCCGGTGGTTGTCGGTGTGCTGCTGAACATTATCTACGAATACGCCAAGGCCTGGTCGCTGATCGGCAATGTGGTGTTCGGGCTCTCGATTTCGATGTGTTCGCTGTATGGATTTTTCGCGGCAGGCCCGACCCCTGACCCTATCTTCACACCAAACCGCGTCAGCGTGCTGATCCTGGTGGCGATGCTGAATGGACTGATGACCTATTTCACCTACTTCAAGGACTACTACGGCGACAAATCCGCCGGCAAGCGCACCTTCATCGTGAAGCACGGCTTGAAGACAGCCCGCAAAGTAGGCGTGATCGGCGCGTTCCTGCCTACGGTGACTTTCCTGTTGATGCTGTCCATCGGCATGATGACCGCCAAAGATATTCTCTATATGCAGCAGTTTGTGTATTGCGGCCTGATGACCTTGTTCCTGCAGGTCTGGACGGCGGTATTATACTATCGCAGCCCTGTGGGAGAGCCGACCTATTTCAGCCTGGTCACGAACATCCGTGCGTGCGTGGCGGGCATGGTTACCCTGATCGCCATCTTTAACGGCACTCTGGCGCTGTATCTGCTCTCCGCAAGCTACATCTTCATCGGGTTCCTGTTCGACCTATACAAGGACGCGAAGTCATGAGCCATTACGTCACAGGTATCAAGAAGCAACTGATCTACACTGCCATCGCGCTTCGTGTGGCGGTGAGATACGCCCTGCGGCCCAGGCTGTTCGGATGGTCACCGGTGGCGTATGTGCGGTTCCTCACGCGGGCATCGGTGTTGCTGCACGCGTTCCGCCACAACAAGCTCGTACGGGTTCGCACAGGCTACAAGCTACACCTTTATCTGCCGGCGTTCCCCACGCCCGCATTCTTCTACGCGATCGAAAGCAAACTGATTCGCACTCCAGCTCGAGCCACCACCGTGGTCTACTCGATGACAAAGTGTGTACGTACCACTGTGAGCACTGTTATCAGCGCAGGGATGGCGGACCGGACCTGGACGAGGGGCTGCTGATCCGCACGGCCCAAACCATTCAAGAGAATGGAGTGGCGATGTTCGACATCGAGGGTGGCGAACCGCTCATCCGCTATGACCGTCTTTTAAGGCTGGTTCAGGCGCTTGACAGCCGCTCGGAGATATGGATCAACACCGTCGGGGTAGGAATGACAGCCCGAATGCTGACGGTGCTGAAAGAGGCAGGGCTGTTCGGGCTGATGGTCTCCGTACACTCACCGGATGCTGCTATACATGACGCCTTTACCGGGGTGCCGGGTTCCTTTGATGTGGCTTGCCAAGCGTTAAGGCTCTGTCGCGAGACCGGCGTGGCCAGCAGCGTGAACTGCGTGCTGTCGGAGGCCGACGTGCGCAGCGACGGGTTGTCCAGGTTGATGGATTTAGCCAGGGAGCTGGATGCCGACTATGTGCAGTTGATCCACCCCAAACCGGCGGGCAAGTGGCTGGGTAAACAGACCGAGATGCTGCTGGACCCTGAGCTCATCGCGTTGATCCGTCAGGAGCATATCCGCTACAACAGCTCCGCGATGCACGACTACCCCTCACTCGCGGCGCAGGTGTTCGAGGAGTCGGAGACCATGCTGGGATGCACCTGCGGGGGCATCGACCGGTTCTACGTGAACGCCACAGGCGAGGTGCAGCCCTGCGAATTCCTGAACCTGTCGTTCGGCAATGTGCAGGATGAGCCGTTTGATGAGATATACACCCGCATGCGAAGCTTCTTCCAGACACCCGGCTGCAACTGGCTCTGCTGCACCCAGGCGCAGGCGATCGATGAGCTGTTCCGACAGAACGGCCTGCGCCGCACGCCTCTGACCCCCGAGCTCACGCTGCAACTAATGCAGAACCTCGACCCGGGCAAGCCGACGCCGTTATACAAAAAGCTGGGCATCTATAAGTGAGCTATTTGTTAATCATGAACCCGGGCTCACGCTCCGGCAAAGGCCAAAGGTTGTGGCAGCATTGGGAAACCGCGCTGCAGGCGGCTGGGGTTGAGTATACCTGCGCATATACGAATGGTATCGGCCATGCGGTGAGCCTCGCTCGCGAATCCCAGGCCAGCACCGTGGTGGCGGTCGGGGGAGACGGCACCATCAACGAGGTGCTGGATGGGGTCATGCAGTCGGACAACCCGGAGCTTCAGATGGGGGTGCTCTATTCGGGCACCAGTCCCGACTTCTGCCGGTTTCACGGCATCTCCATCGAGCCTCAGAGAGCGGTGGTGGCATTGCTCGCTGGCCAAGTCCGAAAGGTGGATGTGGCGCGGATCGAGTATCACGATGTTGATGGCAAGGCGGTCACAGCCCATTTTGGATGCAGTTGCAACATCGGGATGGGTGCCTCAGTGGCCAGGTATGCCAACAAGTGGCGTCGATACCTCGGCGACATCCTGGGCACAGGCGCGGCGGTGATCCGCACCATCGCCACGAATGCCCGCCAGGATATCGAGCTGGAAATTGATGGTGTGCATCAGCAGCTTCACGCTGTCAACCACCTGACCATCGCCAAGAACCTGTATATCGCCTCCGGGCTGAAGGTGGATGTCGATCTCAAGCCGGATGACGGGAAGCTGGTGCTGATCGGCATCCACGGCAAGAGCCGTCTTGGGATACTCGGCATGGTGCCCAGTTTCTACTCCGGATCCGTGACTAATGCCAAAGGGGTGATCCTCACCGAGGCACGCAGTGTATGCATCCGTGCGAAGGGAACGCAGGAGATCGAGTTTGATGGTGACCCGCGCGGCTACCTGCCCGTTCAGATCACGCTGATCCCCAAAGCATTGAACCTAGTAGGAGGCCAGGATGAACGAAGCTGAGATCATCCGTTGTTTCGCGTCTGCGTTTACTCGAAGCCCGCTGCAGCGTAACGGCCTGTTCGAGTGCGATGCGGAGATCATCAGTATCGGCGATCAGTTATGGGCACTGACCATGGACGAGTTCACACCCGATGAGGACCTGTTCAGCTCCGAATGCCCGCAAACGCTCGGGGTGAACCTGGCGGTGGCGACCATCAGCGACCTGCTCGCGGCCGGTGCCACGCCGGCCTGGTTTATGCACGCCGTTTCGCTGCCGAAGTCGGTAGATAATAACTTCGTGGCGGGCCTCGCAGAGGGTATCAGCCGCGTGCTGCGTGAAGCGGGATGCCAGCTCTGCGGAGGGGATATCGGCTGCGCGGACACATGGCGCTATTGCGGCCATGCGATGGGTCCCGTGCCAGGCAACCGGCCTCTGACGCGTATTCTGCCCATCGCCCACCAAAGGCTGTGGGTGACTGGTCAGCTTGGCGATGCCAATCTGGCGGCCCTCACGGGCTCACCAACCCCCAGCTTCGAGTTGCGGCTAGCCGAATCTTTGGCGTTCCGGGAGCTGGCGACCGGCTGCATCGACACCAGCGGAGGCTTCTTTGATGCGTTGTGGACGCTGCACTCGCTGAACCCCACTTTGGCTTTTGAGATCGAGCTTGACGCCCTGCCGCTGGCTTCAGGACTCGTCGAGGCTGTATGTGAGCTAGGGTTTCCGACCGAGGCGGCATTGCTGGGTGGTGCCGGAGAGTATGAGCTGCTGTTCGCGATGCCCTCGGAGCTCACTCTGCCCGAGGGTGTGGCGAGCTGTGTCGGCACCATAAGGCCCGATGACCAAGCTGGAATCCACCTCAAGCGCGAAGGCACCCTGCTCAACGTGATTGACACACCGCCACCCTGCCCGCGCGATGCCGCCACGGTGGCCCAACACGTCCAAGAGGTGATGCAGATGGCGCATCGGCTGTTCGGAAAGACCGCCCGATGATGGAGCCGCAGCAGGTTCTGTTCTCTGAGTTGGAGCTCCAACACATCACGCTGCCCAACCGGCTGGTGAGGTCCGCCACCTATGAGGGGCTGGCCGAAGCCGACGGAACTCCGAAACCAGAGCTGGCTGAGCTCTACTGCGATCTGGCGCGTGGAGGCGTCGGCACCATCATCACCGGCTTCGTCTACACCTCACAACAGGGGCGCGCGATGCAGCCGGGTCAGTGCGGGATCAACAACGACGGGAAAGTGGCCCCCTGGCGGCAGATCGTGGAGCGCGTCAGGGCAGCAAATCCCAGCACGAAACTGATCATGCAGCTCGCTCATACCGGTCGGCAAACCCGAGCGCAGGTTACCGGCCAGCCTGTCGTCGGTGCCTCCTCACACGCTTGCAGCTACTTCCGACAGCGCGTCCGCATGCTGGACGAAAAGGCCATCTTAGGTGTAGTACAGGAGTTCGCTGAGGCCGCGTGTCGCGCGAAGCAAGCCGGGTTTGACGGCGTGCAGATACACGCGGCGCATGGCTACCTCATCCACCAGTTCCTCTCACCCTGGACCAACAATCGAACCGACTGCTGGTCCGATCGCCCTCTGCTGCTCGAGCAGGTGGTCATCGCAGTGCGGTCAGCCTGCGGTGAGGACTTCCCCATCCTAGTGAAGCTGAGTGCGGCGGAGGACAGCACACCGGGCATCCGTGTGGAACAGACCATCGAGACCGTCCAGCGGCTTAAGGCACTCCACATCGACGCGGTGGAGATCAGCTACGGCACGATGGAGTATGCGCTGAACATCATCCGCGGCGATGTGCCGGTGGCTGCGGTGTTGAAGGTCAACCCAATGTTCCAGCGCGTTCCGAAATGGATACAAGGCGTGTGGAAGAGGCATTGCGCGCCGGCATACATCCACAAGTTCATCCCTTTCACGGAGAACTACAACCTGCAGGATGCTCTACGCATCCGCACCGAGGCGGGCGTTCCTGTGCTGGCTGTCGGTGGGATCAGGTCGTTGGATAGTATGCTCAGCATGGTGGGCGAGATGGGCATCGATGCCGTCTCGCTGTGTCGCCCGCTGATCTGCGAACCCGATCTGCCGAACCGGATACTGGACGGCCACTTCACCCGCTCCCAATGCACCAACTGCAATCTGTGTGCCATCTATTGCGACAGCCGGCAGCCGCTGCGCTGCCATCGACAGAAAAGGATAGGTCAAAGCGTTGAAAGAGACTAATGAGCCCTCCGGACAGTTCGAAAACTACCTGCCGACAGACGGTCAGGCCGACATCTTTGCGAAGGTAGATGCCGTCGCCGACTACCTTGACGCACACCACTCGGATTACACTGAGGGGCTGGGCATTCAGATGCTGGGCCCAATCGGCCCCAGGACGATGGTGCGTGAACCCAATGGTGATGCCCATGAGGTGATCATGCTGGGCTCGAACTCCTATCTCTCACTCACCACCCATCCGGCCGTGGTGGCGGCGTCGAAGGCTGCCGTCGACAGATATGGCTACGGGATGGGTGCGGTGTCGCTCTACGCGGGCACCACCGATCTGCATAAAGAGCTGGAGCACTCCATCGCCGCGTTCTACGGCACCGAGGATGTCATCATCGTGCCGTGCGGTTACTCCGCCAATGTGGGCGTGATAGCCAGCCTGTGTGGCCCGGGTGATGTGATCATCTGTGATGCGTATAACCATGCCTCCATTTTCGACGGCTGCAAGCTGTCGGGAGCCACGGTGAAGATATACCTGCACCGCAACATGAAACACCTGGAGAAGATACTGAGGTCGCTGCCGGAGTCGCAGGCGGGCCGGCTGATTATCACCGATGGGGTGTTTTCCATGGATGGCGACCTGGCCCCGCTGGATGAGATCACCGCCCTAGCTGAGAAATACGGCGCGCGGGTGATGGTGGATGATGCGCATGGGGTTGGGGTGGTGGGACCCACCGGGCGCGGAAGCGCGGAGGCGCACGGCTGCCTTCACAAGATAGATATCAACCTGGGCACGCTGAGCAAGACCCCGGGCGCGCTGGGCGGTTACGTGGCGGGCAGTGCGCGGCTGGTACAGTATCTACGGTTGTATACTCGCACCTACTTCTTTTCCACCAGTCTGCCGCCGTCCGTGGTGGGCGGGCTGGTCGAGGTGTTCAAGATGCTGCATGCGGACACAGCCGGCCGCGACAGGCTCTGGTACAATGTGCGCTACATGCTCAGCTCCCTGAAGGCGATGGGCTTTGACACCGGCGACTCGCAGTCGGCGATCATCCCCATCATGGTGGGCGATGAGGATATCCTGGGCAAGTTCAACAACGAGCTGCGCCGGCGGGGTGTCTATACCAATGTGGTCACCTACCCAGCAGTGCGGCGCAAGGAGTGCCGGCTGCGACTGTGTATCATGAACTCACTGAGCCAGGCTGATATGGACGAGGCGTTGGCGATCATGCAGGAACTCGGCCGGAAATACGGGCTGATCTAGTGCGCTCGGTCTTGATAACCGGAGCCGCCGGGTTCATCGGCGGCTACTCGGTCGATGAGTTCGTCAACGCCGGCTGGCATGTCTATGCGTTGATTCACAACTCCGTCACGCCCAGCCTTGAGCAGATGGTGGCCTCAGGGGACGTCACGCTGATCCGCGGTGATCTGACGCAGTTCGCGGCGTTTGAAGCCCGTCTGCAGCACGAACTCGAGCGTCGCGGTGAGAGGCTTGATGCGGTCGTTCACTGCGCTGGCAGGGCCTCCGATGTCGGCCGCCGGCATGAGTTCCGGCGTTTGAATTACGAATCGGTGCTGAAGCTGGGTGAGCTCTCGCTGCGCCTGGAGGTCGGGCGGTTCGTGTTCATCTCCACCACCGATGTCTACGGCTTGCGCGATTTCCACGGCGAAACGGAGATGGAGCTGCCGCTGCAGAACAACCGGCACAACCCGTATCCGGAGTTCAAGATTGCCGCTGAGGAGTGGATTAGGGCCCATATGCCCTCCGATCGGTATGTCATCATCCGGCCTGCCGCGGTATGGGGTATGGGCGATCCAACGCTGACCCCGCGGATCGTCGGTTTCCTGCGCAGCTCCCCCCGGATTGTCCACTTCGGCAAGTGGCGAGGCCAGAACCGCTGGCCGTGTGCTCATGTTCGCAACGTGGCGAAGGCGACGCTGCTGGCGGTCACCAGGCCCGAGGCGGCTGGGCGAGCGTTCAACATAATCGACTCTGAACATACCACAATGGACGAGTTTTATCGGATTCTGGCCTCGATTGCCTTGCCGGACAAGCGGTTTCGGTCGGTGACGCTGCCTCTGTGGGTGGGACGGGCCATTGGCGGGGTGGTGTCCGGTATCTCGAACGCGTTGAACCTCGACCACCCGTTCACCGACCCCAGCCTGTACGCGCTCTATTCCGTGGCCAGCCATCTGGATTTCAGCAACGCCGCGTTTCTAGAGCTATTGGAGGGTGCTGGCCAAACCATCCTGAGCCGTGAAGAGGGAATCGACGAACTAAAGAGGAGTGTCGAAAGATGAAGCTTCCGTTGTATTTGTGCGTGTTATTGGCTATCGTGATCTTTGGTGGTTCACCAGCCGAGGCCGGTCGGGCCACTGAGCTCCATGTGAAGAGTTACGGCGCCTTGCCTGACGGGCTTGACGACACCAAGGCTATCCTCACGGCCCTGAGCGATTGTATAGCCCAAAAGAGCAAGCGGTTGCTGTTTGCCAGCGGCACTTATGACATCTCGATAGGGGTAGAGAAGGACGCCGTGTTCGCTCTGGAGGGTTACCAGAACCTCACCTTAGAAGGCCACGACACCCAGTTGCTGGTGCATGGCATGGGCGGAGTGTTCAAGTTTTCGAACTGCAATATGGTGACGGTCAAAGGTCTGAGCATCGACTACGCGTATGTCCCGTTCTCAGAGGGTAGAGTGGTGGCTGTAGGTGACCAGCACTTCGACGTGGAGTTTAGCCCGGATCGAACCTATTTCAGCGGCATGGGCGTGGTGGCGTATATGGACTTCGAGCCCGACACCCGCCTGCCCGTGCAGCACGGGATCGATGCCTATAACACAGTCAAATCAACGGAGCTTGTCAGACCGCAAGTGCTGCGGATCAACCTGACCGATAAGGCCACCATCAAGCCCAACAAACTCGTGCTGCTGCGGCACTGGGTATACCACTGGGATGCCTTCACCCTCACAAAATGCTCAGACTTCCGCATGGAAAAGGTCACAATATACACCACGCCGGGGATGGGTGTCCGATCTGTGGCTTGTCAGAACCTGGCATTCAGCGACATCCGTATAGTGCTCAAACAGGGCCGGTTGATGTCAACCACGGCGGACGGCATCCATATCATAGGCAGCAGAGGCGCAGTGACGGTCAACGGCTGCGAGTTTGAGGGCATGGGCGATGATGCCATCAATATCTACCCGGGGCTCTATCTCACGGCACTGGAGAAACCCACGGAGAGCTCCATCATCGGGCGTCACAACCTGAAGATCGCTGATCCACCCGATCCCGGCGAGACGGTGGAACTTGTGCATCAAGAGAACCTGCTCCGCTACGGCACCGCCGTGGTGAAGTGCATCGAACTGAACCCGAAGGACCAGTCCTATCGGATGGATTTCACGAAGCCCCTGCCGGCGGAGTTCAAACTCGGCGATGTGATCTGTAACGCTTCCAGAATAGCCAAAGTGCGGATATCGAACTGCTCCGTCAGCAATAACCGCGCGAGAGGGTTCCTGGTGCAGGGCCGCGACATCGAGGTGAAGAACAGCCGATTCAATAACTGCACCTCCGGCGGTGTGTGGGTGATCCCGGAGGTCACCTTCTTCTACCAGGGCATAGGCTCACGCGACGTGGTGATCCGCGACAACCAGTTCAACAACTGCAACTACGCGGGCCCCATTGGCGAGGGTGTGATCTCTGTGTATGCCTATCTGAACAACTTCGGGCTGCCCACCACCCCTGGCGTGCACAGGAACATCCGAATTGAGAACAACACCATCAATGGCTCGGATAACTCCGGCATTTTCATCGCTGGGGTGGATGGACTGAGGATCACCGGCAACACGCTGACCGATGTCTGCCGGATGCCTACATGGCCCACGGGCGGATCAGCGGTCCACATCCAGGGTAGCCGTAAGACGACGGTCCGTGGCAACCGCATAGACGAATCTGCGCAGGGAGCGGGTATGAAGACCGTCCTGCGTGAGGTCCATCCAGTGATGCGATAGTTGTCTGAACCACGGATTCCACGGATTACGCGGATTTCACGGAAGGGAAGGATCCAATACCCGCCTCATCTGCGTAATCTGTGTAATCTGTGGATTGATATTCCCCATTCCCCATTCGCGTCTTCGCGTCTTCGCGTGACACCCTCCCGGGCACCACCCGCGATGTCCCTACGGCCCTGGTTACGCCAATCTCCCGATTGGCTTTCCCTTCCCTCTCATCCGATCCCATCCGTGTAATCCGCGTAATCCGTGGTTCAGATAATCCGGGCATCCGACGGATGGGACGGATAGGACCGATGGCAATGCCAGGGCAGCCACAGGGGGCTGCCCCTACGGCTGCAATGCCCACAACCATTCCCCCTTCGCGTCTTCGCGTCTTCGCGTGACACCCTCCCGGACACAGCACGCTAGGGCGGTTCGCGAACCGCCCCTACACATAAACAAAAACGGACAATGGGCAGGATTTCTCCTGTATCCATTGTCCGTTTGACATGGTGGGCAATGCTGGACTTGAACCAGTGACCTCTACAATGTCAATGTAGCGCTCTAACCAACTGAGCTAATCGCCCGGATGGAGCCGCCGCAACTAAGCGGTGACGTCCACAACCTTAGCAGCCTCAAGAGCATCAATGTTGATGCCAGGGCCCATCGAAGCCGAAATGGTGATGTGCTTCACGTAGCGGCCCTTAGCGGTGGCGGGCTTGGCCTTCAGCAGCGCGTTGATGGCGGCTCGGAAGTTCGCAATCAACTGCACGGAGCCGAAGCTCACTTTACCGATGGGCATATGCACGATACCGGCCTTCTCCACGCGGAATCCCACGCGGCGGCTCTTCTTCAGGTCAGCAACCACTTCGCCAACTTTCGTGGTTACGGTGCCGGACTTTGCGTTAGGCATCTTGGGGCCAAGCAGGCGTCCAAGTTTCGCCACCTGAGGGATCAGGTCTGGCGTAGCCACGAGGGTGTCGAAATCTCTCCAGCCCTCTTGAATCTTCGCAATCAAGTCCTCTGCGCCAACCGTGTCAGCTCCAGCCTCTTCAGCCGCCACAGCGTTGTCACCGCGTGCAAAAACAGCCACTTTCACCGTCTTACCGGTGCCGTTTGGCAGGTTGGTGGTGCCGCGCACCATCTGTTCGCCGTGCCGTGGGTCAACGCCCAGGTTCACAGCCAGGTCCACTGTCTGATCAAAGCCGGCTTTGCTTAGCTCAATCAGCAGTTCAAATGCTTCCACTACCGCGTAGCTCTTTGTTTCGTCTACCTTGGCAGCCTGTTCAGTGTATCTTTTTCCGTGTGTAGCCAATGTTTCTTCTCCTGTGGTTCAGTCGGACAATGTCCTCCCACTGTGCGGTTATTTAACCGCGGGTGAACTGTCAAAAAACTTGGATTGATTACCCTTCGACGACGATGCCCATAGAGCGGGCGGTGCCGGCGATGATAAGCATGGCGGCCTCAATGTCGTATGCGTTGAGGTCAGGCATTTTGGTTTCAGCAATCTGCTGAACCTGTTCGCGGGTCAATTTACCCACTTTTTCCTTGTTGGGAACGCCAGAGCCCTTAGGCACTCCTGCGGCTTTCTTAATCAGTTCAGAGGCCGGAGGGGTCTTCAGAACGAATGTGAAAGAGCGATCCTCAAAGATGGTGATTTCCACCGGTACGACGGAGCCTACCTGAGCAGCAGTCTTCTCATTGTAAGACTTGATGAACTCCATCATGTTGATACCGTACTGACCGAGGGCGGGTCCGACCGGGGGGGCTGGTGTAGCCTTGCCGCCGGCGATTTGTAGTTTTACTACGCCCATGATTTTCTTTGCCAAAGCCGTATACTCCTTGAAACGCTGCGGTTATACTATTTTCTCAACCTGGTTAAAGTCGAGTTCTACGGGTGTATCTCGTCCAAACAGTGAGATAAGCACTCGTAGTTTGTCGCGTTCTGCCATCACATCATCGATCGTTCCGTGGAAGTCGGTGAATGGTCCGGTGACCACGCGGATGTTCTCGCCAACCTGCCATGTGACCTTGACACGCACCTGCGGGCCGTCGACAATTTCGAGTATACTCGCGATTTCGGCGTCTTGCAGGGGTACGGGTTTGTCTCCAGAGGTGACGAAGCCGGTAACTCCTTGAATGCTCCTGATCAGATGCCATGTCTCATCAGTCAGGTCCATTTCAATTAGGATATAACCGGGGAAAAGCTTCTTTTGGACATTGTATTTCTTGCCGTTACGGGTGCGAACTTCCTGCTCCGTCGGTATTTCTATCCGATAGATGTAGCTCGACAACCCCTTGGCAGCACCGAGGTGCTCGATGGAGGTCTTCACCTTATTTTCGTAGCCGGCAAAGGTGTGGACAGCATACCAATGTTTTGGCATACCTATGTGCCTCCCTTAAACAGCCCCATTTTTGCGGTGATGGCTGACAGCGCTAGATCGATTAGACCGATGAAGGCGCTTATTACCAGAATGAAGCCGATTACGATGATCGTAGACCTGATCGTCTGGTCTTTCGTCGGCCACTCACATCGCTTCAGTTCAGTCTTCACATCTTTGAAGAATTTCTTTAAACCTGCGACAAGCTCTGCACCCGATCTTTTACGGCCGGAGGGCTTCATGTGTGTGGTCTGCTTGGTTACATTGTTCGAAGTGCCCATATAGGATGTCCACTCTTAACCTTGTGAAAGTGAGAAACGGAAATTGGCAGGGGTGGAGGGACTCGAACCCCCGACCACTGGTTTTGGAGACCAGTGCTCTACCAACTGAGCTACACCCCTGCGTAGTTGGCGGAGGCATGACTGTCTCCGCCAAATTCATGAATTACTTCGCCTCGCGATGACCTTGGTACTTATGGCAGCGCGGGCAGAACTTGCTGAGTTGGAGCCGCTCTTTGTCGTTCATGCGGTTCTTACTCGTTGTATAGTTCCGTGACTTGCACTCTGTGCATGCCATTGTGATTATTATTCTGTTTTCTTTGCTCTTGCTTGCCATAACTGGCCTCTAGCTTTCCTTGATATTCTAGGGGTCGCGAAACCCCTAGGCGATGACCTTGGTAACTACGCCAGCACCCACAGTATGTCCACCTTCGCGCACTGCGAAGCGGAGACCCTCTTCCATAGCGATGGGCTGGATGAGGTCTGCAGTGATCGTCACGCGATCACCAGGCATAATCATCTCAACACCTTCTGGAAGCTTCATGTTGCCAGTTACGTCCGTGGTGCGGAAATAGAACTGCGGGCGATACCCGTCAAAGAACGGGGTATGGCGGCCGCCTTCCTCTTTTGTAAGCACGTAGATTTCACCCTGGAACTGGGTGTGCGGCTTAATGGAACCGGGCTTGGCGCAAACCATGCCGCGCTCCACTGCCTCGCGGCCGATGCCGCGCAGCAGGATACCGGCGTTGTCGCCGCTCTCTACTCGCTCAAGAATCTTGCGGAACATCTCGAGGCTGGTGGCAACAGTAGTGATGCTCTTCTCTTTGATACCAACGATCTCGATTTGCTCGCCAGCCTTCAGCACACCGCGCTCCACACGACCGGTCACGACGGTGCCGCGGCCAGTAATGGTGAAGACGTCTTCGATGGGCATCAGGAACGGCTTGTCCGTGTCGCGCTCAGGCGTCGGGATGTAAGTGTCAATTGCATCAAGCAACTTCCAAATCTTGTCAGCCCATGGGTCGCCCTGCTCGCCGCTTCCTTCAAGTACCTTCACGGCGGATCCCACAATTACGGGGATGTCGTCGCCTGGGAAGTCATACTTGGAAAGAAGTTCGCGAACTTCCATCTCAACCAGCTCGGTCAGCTCGGGGTCGTCCACCAGGTCTTCTTTGTTCAGGAAGACCACGACGTAAGGCACACCAACCTGACGGGCAAGCAGGATGTGCTCACGAGTCTGGGGCATAGGGCCGTCAGCGGCGGACACAACCAACACGGCTCCGTCCATCTGGGCGGCACCGGTGATCATGTTCTTAATATAGTCCGCGTGTCCCGGGCAGTCTACGTGTGCGTAGTGCCGGGTATCGGTCTCGTATTCCGCATGATAGATATTGATCGTGACTCCGCGCTCTCGCTCTTCCGGGGCGCAGTCGATGGCGTCGTAGGCCTGGTATTTTGCAAAGCCCTTCGTGGCCAGGCACTTGGTGATGGCCGCGGTAAGGCTGGTTTTGCCATGGTCCACGTGGCCGATGGTTCCGATGTTCATGTGCGGCTTATTGCGTTCAAATTTCTGCTTAGCCATTTGTGGGTTATCCTCCCTAAACGTCGTCGATCGTTATGTATATAATGTCTGTTATGGCACCGAAAATCGGCGGCCAAGTGTCGGTGTGCGCTACTCATGCGGTTCGCTGTAAGACTGGAGCCCTCGATGGGATTCGGACCCATGACCTCGTCTTTACCAAAGACGCGCTCTACCCCTGAGCTACGAGGGCACAATTTCTCCACTGCTATGCAAGAGCAGGGATTGTGAGTGGTGGGGAGAGAAGGATTCGAACCTTCGAAGGCATTCGCCGACAGATTTACAGTCTGTTCCCATTGGCCGCTCGGGCATCCCCCCACGAAGATGCGAACGCGTTTGAGGCGCATGAAATAGGATACAGGTTTCTTGGCCGATTGTCAAGGGGGGCTGTTTTATCACCTAAAAATCGGCAATATTGCATGATATTGGCCGCAAAAGGCCACAACAACCCATATCGGTCGGATCACCCGATCCGACCGACCAGCCTCCAACGTCCCCTACCCCAGCCCTATCAGCTTCATCAGCAGCGGAAGTGACAGAGCGGTGATGATCGCCCCCAGAATAGCCGCTACGGCCGCTGTGCCGCGCTCACAGCCGTATCGCTCGCTTAACACCGCGCACTGCATGGCAGGGGGCATGGCGCCCGTGGTGATGGCCACAGCGCGGATCAGCGGATCGATGGGCAGCCACGCGGTGGCGAGATAGATCACCAGCGGCATCAGAACCATCTTGAACAGCAGCATACCCAGCACGATGCCCATGTTGTCCTTCTTGAACAACTGGCTTGTTTTCAACATCAAACCCAGCGAGATCATCACCAGCGGGGCCACCGCACCCGCCAGCGTAGTGGCGACATGTTCCACGATCTTCGGGACGGTAATGCCGAAGGCGTTAATCAACAGCGTGATCCCCAGCACGATCAGCGAAGGGTGAGTAAAGGCCGAGATGAGGTCTTGACGGCGCGTGGCGCCGCTGTAGGTGCCCTGCTTGCCCAGTGAGATCATGATGGGCACCGCCACCAGATAGAGCACCACAAAAGTGCCGATCTGGTCATACATCACCGCCGCGGCCATCGCCTTGGAAGCCAGCAACTGACCGTCTGCAGCCGAAACGCCGTATATGGCCGCCATGCTGACCGCTGAATACGCCGCCGCCGTCACGGGGTAACCGATGAAGGCGGTGTTACCGTAGGCAGCACATGCCATGAACGAGCCCCGGGTGGGAGCCGGCTTTTTTAAAGCTTTCGTGACCCACAAAGCGGCACCCATGATCAACAGCTCGCACAGGATGAACACCCCTGTGGTCACCATCATGTCCCGTGAAATTTTCTGCTGGTAGACTGCATTGAATATCAACGCAGGCACCGCGAAATCCACGATCACACGGTTGATGACCTTCGTGTCCTGCATGGCCAGCACACCGCGCTTCTTCGCGATGTAACCAGCCAGGACCACGATGCAGAGGGATAACACAACGACCGATAACTGCAAAACAATCTCCTTGCGAGTCGCATGGGATGTACCCATGACCGCGCCGGTTTTCCCCTAACCGGGGCGGTCTTTCCGCGTTTTGTGGGACGGATATTCCCCGACCGGTCCGGTTTTCCCTTTCCGGGCCGGTCTCATCCCCTGCCCGTTAAGAAGCCCCTACCCCACGCCCATCGCGGTCATCAGCAACGGCATGGATAATGCCACCAGCAACGCGCCTAGGATGGCGGTGGCAGCCGCAAGCCCCCGCTCGCAGCCGTAACGCTCGCTCAGCACCGCACACAGCATCGCAGGGGGCATGGCACCTGACGTCACGGCCACCGCACGCACCAGCGGGTCCAGGCCCAAACTCATCGTGCCCACGTATATGATCAGCGGCATCACCGCCATCTTCATCACGAGAATGCCCAGCACCAGTCCTATGCTGTCGCGCTTCATGAGCTGCCGGGTTTCCAGCATCAGCCCCAGCGAGATCATCACCAGCGGCACCACTGCTCCCGCAAGCGTGGCGGCCACGTGCAGCACGATATTTGGCACCTGAATATGGAAAACATTAAGCAGCAAGGTCACAACCAGCGCCAGGAACGAGGGGCTGATCACCGCCTTCTGAAGCTCATACCGCCCGATGGCGGCGTTACGGCCAGGCACTCTGCCCATGGCGACCAGTATCGGCACCGCCACCAGGTAGAGCACCACAAACATGCCAATCTGGTCATACATCACCGCGGTGGCCATCGCCTTGGCGGCCAGCAGCTTGCCCTCGTCCAGAGACACACCAAGGCTGGTCGCCAGACTGGCCGCGGAATACGCCGCAGTAGTGACCGGATAACCTAGAAACCCGGTGTTACCAAACGCGGCGCACACGGCGAAGGAGCCCACGATGGGCGAAGCCATTTTAAACGGCTTAATGACCAAAAACGCCAGACCCAGGGTGATCAGCTCCGCTGCGATGAACACACCTGTGGCGACCATCATGTCGCGCGAGATAGTCTGCTGATACACCGCTCTGAAGATCAACGCGGGCAGCGCAAAATCCACGATGATCCGGTTGATGACGCCGGTATCCTGCGCGGCCAGCACCTTGCGTTTCTTGGCGATGTAGCCAGCCAGCACCACGATGAATAGTGCCAGCACCACTTCAATCAACTGCAATGGCCATACCCCCCATCACACCAAACGGGGGGCAAGGTTTGCTTGTCCCCCATAATGGCTTCACGAGATATGGCCGCTGTTGCGGAACTAATCTTTGTCCCACTTGCGATGGTGGCATTTATCGAGTGCCGCCTGGATCAGCCCGACGAACAGCGGGTGCTGCCGGTTGGGCCGGCTCTTGAACTCGGGGTGGAACTGGGTGGCCATGAAGAATGGGTGGCTCTCCAGCTCTATGATCTCCACCAGCCGTGAGTCCGGTGACAAGCCTGAGAAGACCATACCCGCCTCAGACAGACGGTCGCGATACTCGTTGTTCACTTCGTATCGATGGCGATGGCGCTCGTAGACGATGCTGTCTTTATACAGTTTTGCGGCCTTGGTCTTGGGCACCAGTCTGCAAGGCCAGGCTCCCAGGCGCATAGTCGCGCCCTTATCCGTGACACCCTTCTGCTCAGGAAGCAGGTGGATCACAGGATGGGCGCAGTTTTCATCAACCTCTTCGGTATTGGCCCCTGCCAGCGCGCAGGCGTTGCGGGCAAACTCAATCACCGCCATCTGCAGGCCCAGGCAGAGCCCCAGGAAGGGCACGTTGTTTTCGCGGGCATACTGGATCGCTCCGATCTTGCCCTCCAGACCGCGTGCACCAAATCCGCCAGCGCAGACCACGGCGTCATACTCTTTAAGCGCTTCGGCGATGTCCTTGCTCTCCAGATCCTCGCTGTCGATCCACTCCACATTAACGCGGGCGTTACGTGCGATACCGGCATGTTTCAACGCCTCTCCGATGGAGATATAGGCGTCCCCGTTGTCCACATATTTCCCAACCACCGCCACATTCATGCGGTATTTAGGCCGCTTGATGACGTCCACCAAGGCTTGCCACTCACTCAGATCAGGCTCCACCTGCTCCATGCACAGCCTCTTCATGGCCATCTTGCACAGTCCAGCCTCTTCCAGAAGCAGCGGCACTTCGTAGATGGTGGCCGCGTCCAGGCACTCGATGACCGCGGAGGTATCGACATCGCAGAACAGTGCGATTTTCTCTTTCACATCATCGTTGAGGGGCACTTTGCTGCGGCAGATGAGCACATCGGGCTGGATACCAATCTCACGCATCTTATGGACGCTGTGCTGGGTTGGCTTGGTCTTGACTTCGTTCCAGGGGCCCACGGAGGGCACCAGCGTGACGTGAATATACATCACATTGTCATGGCCGACACGCTTCTTGAACTGGCGAATCGCCTCCAGGAAGGGCAGGCTCTCGATGTCACCAATCGTGCCGCCGATTTCGGAGATAATCACATCCGCCTGGCTCTGCTTGGCCACCAGCTCGATGCGGTCCTGTATCTCGTTGGTGATATGCGGGATGACCTGCACTGTGCCGCCCAGATACTCGCCGCGGCGCTCTTTCTCGATGACTGTGCCGTAGACCTTGCCGGTGGTCACATTGCTGTGCTTGGTCATGTTCACATCTACGAAACGCTCGTAGTGGCCAAGGTCCAGGTCGGTCTCTGCGCCGTCGTCGGTCACGAACACCTCGCCGTGTTGATAGGGGTTCATGGTGCCAGCATCTACATTCACGTAGGGGTCGAACTTGATGGGTGCTACCTTAAGACCCCGACAGCGCAGTAAACGTCCTAAACTGGCCGCCGCAATGCCTTTACCGATAGACGACACGACGCCGCCCGTTACGAATATATATTTGGCCATGAGCCTTCCTCCGGTGAATTTTCTCGTACTTGTACTCAATACACCATTTTAACACCGAGGGGTAGATACGGGCAAACTCACGCACGGTCGCATCAGACGGATTCGACGGATGGGAGGTCGATCGCCACTGACCGGGGCGGTTTTCCCTAACCGCGCTGGTCTTGATCGCCCCTCACGCTATCCGGCTTCTCTTCGCGCTCTTCGCGTCTTCGCGTGAGGCCTCCCGATGGGAAGCCAATCGGGAGATTGGCTTCCCAGGGGCTAACCGCCAACGACCGGTCAACGATACCCACTGGGTAACAATCCGAGGTATAATAACGTCAACTGATACAGGAGCCGCCGGTTTGGCCGAATATCGCTGGTATTAACACCCATAGCCTGAACCAAACTGAACCCTGTCTCGCAAGCTTCGCCAAGGGCGTTGGAAAAGGAGAACTATGAACGTACAAGAAGGAATTAACCCGAAACCTCAGAGCATCATCCGATCACTGCTGCAGTTCGTGCTGCTGATGCTGCTGGCTGGAGTGGTATCAATCGTAGTGTTTCGAGTCTTCGGCACCACCCATGACCGTCTAGAACAGTTGTTGGTATTGTTAAGCGTCGTGCTGATCATGTTCAGCGCTCTTCGGACAGCGGTGGTCAACGCAGAGAGTTCGTTCAGCTCGGACACCCCCTCAGGATGGCCACTCCTAAAAACACTTGGATACTGGCTGGCCCCTGGTGCCGCAGGTCTGGCTATGATGGTCGTATGTGTTGGCTGCCTGTTGATGGTTCCCCAGTCTACTATGCCCGACATGGGTTTCCTTCAAGCTCTGCTGCTCTTCTGGTTGATGTGGACGTCCATAGGCCAACTGGCGGGACGAATGAACCAAGGGAAAGCACACTATGCAATGCTTACCGTGATAGGTATCGGAATTGCACTATGGTTAAGCATCGTGCTAGGGAGAATGTGGTCATCCGAGGCCAGCACATTTATTCTGGTGCCTGACATGGTCAGCATGTTGACTTCCAGAAACGAACTACTCATTCCTGACAAGGGTCAGTTGCAGATACAGAATACGGTGATGCTGGTCATCAGCACACTGGTTTTTCTGTGGTTTTCGTACCGTAGTTTCGCGGCCCGGGCTCGTGCCGTTATCAGTCCCGTATCAGGGTTGGTTCTGACGGCATTGTTCGCTGGGTTGTCGACTGCTATCAACATGCTGTTATACCATGGCCACTTGAACGAATATCCGTGTGGAGGTGAATGGGGTGAAGAGCTGCGGCGTCAGTTTATATCCACCCAGATACCCCTCCTTTTCGCCGGACTCGCATACGGCGTGTCGGTCACGTCATCGCGTGAAGTGTGGCAAAACTCAGTGCGGAGGGGTTGGGTAAGACTGCGGTATCTTCTGGCCTGGGGTGTCCTCCACGGAGGCATCTGGCTGATGCTGTTGCTTCCCGCCGTGTTGTCTTCAGAGGGGTGCGAGCTAGTGACCCAGATGGTGCTGTTAATGCCCCTTTCCGTCATGTTGGTTGTCACTGCCGTCAGCTTGTTATGTCAGGGATTGAGGCTTAGCTACGGTGCCAATCCGTGGAGTGTTTTCGCGGTAACAAGCATCGTACTATGTCTTCAGGTGATTCCGGCTGCTGGTTCTGCAAGATGGCCATGGCGCAGCCTGCTTGACGTGATACTCACCGCCAGTCAGCGGAGCGGCTCCGGTGTGTGGATATGCCTTGCGGTGTTGCTTCTACTGGCCTTAGCTAGTGGAGGATACCTCATTCTCATCTTGCGCAAACTACGCCCAGCAAGCTAGTAAAGGAGCACCATGAACGAACAAATACATACTGCCCCGAAACCCCAGCGCATGGTACCCACCCCGCTGCAGTTCGTGCTTCTGATGGTGCTGACCGGGCTGGTGTCCACTACGGTGTTCTACCTCTTCGGGCACACGGATCGGCAGTCGCTCAAGCTGCTGAGCATCATGCACGTCGTGCTGATCATCGGCAGTGCGATGTTCACAGCGGTGGTGAATGCCAACTACCGAGTGGAGGCCGAACCGGTGTCCGGAAAGCCCATATTCCGAGTGCTGGTATTTTGGCTTCTGCCCGGCTTCATTGGCCTCTTGCTGATTACAGTGACCGCAGTGGTCGGGCAGACGGTCTTCAAGTTGCCAGCCGCAGATACTGGCTACATCCTGCGTATTCTGATGTTCTGGCTGTGCTATTCAGCGATTGGGCAGTTAGCCGGTCGCCTCAACCCGGGCAAGCCTCTTCAGGCGGTATTAGCAGTGCTGGGGATGGCTGTGACCCTTTGGTTGTGTCTGCGCGGCAGTGTGTTGGTAGCACGGATGCCGATGCTGGGAAATGAGCCACCCGATATCGTGGCTGTGTTGACTTCCTATACCCCGGTATCGCGCCGGTATGACGTCATCTTCCCATTTTATCTATTATCACTGGTGATTGTGATTTTCATCTGCCTGGGCTTCTCGTATGTCAGTGAAAACCGCCGGCTCAAGGCTGTGGTCTCACCCTCCGCCGGTCTGCGGGTGGGAGGCCTGTATGCGCTGTTTTTGCTGGTGCCCACCGCCGTGTTCATGTTTTATAATCAGGTGGAATATTCCTGCGAAGGCCACTGGTGCGACAACCTCAGGGGAGCGATGCCCCTACCCCAGGTACCGCTCTTCTTCCTGTGCCTGTACTACGGTGTGTTCTCGCGAATCAGCCGCGAGCAGTGGCTGCAGCCGGGTCGCCCGCAGAGGAGCCTGCAGCATCTGCTGTCATGGGTGGTCCTACACGTCATACTCTGGCAGTTGATGGCTTTGCCGGCCCGTATGTTCGGAGGATTCTGCGTCCGCGTGGAAGCAATACTGCTGTTCGTGCCGTTGTCGGTCTCGCTGCTGACGGCTGCGCTTGCGATGCTTTACCAAGCCTTGAAACTGCAATGGCGGGTCAACCCCGGTCTGTTTCTAGCTATCGTGGTGGCGCTGCTTTGGCTGCCGGCTCCGAGTTCCCATTCGGCCAATACCAACCTGTTGATCGCTATCATCACATCGGCTGCGAAGGGTGGACCCGATGTGTGGACTTATCCCGCGATGCTGCTCCTGCTGACCTGTGCTAGCGGCGGAATCCTCTACTTTGTCTCGCGAAGGTGCCTGGTTGATAAAAACGCGGAACAAAACGGCGAAAACAGCAGTATTCCATCACAAGGCGGGGTATAGTATCATCATAGGTGCGTTTTTATCGCATCTAGAGAGACAGGTCCGTCGTCCATCTCTAACCGTCAGGAGGGCCCCATGGGGGTGATCAGCGGGATCGTAACCTACTCGAATGGCCAGCCCAGCACGATGTCCACTGTGAATGCGAAAGTGGGCGGGTTATTCGATGGTGGCGTGACGGACCGAGTCCGGACGGACTCACAGGGCCGCTTCACGATTACCTGGAGCGGCGACGGAACGGCCGAGGCGGTGTATTGCGACGGTTATGAAGTCGCAACGAACATACGCAACGGCACCAACAACCTGCACATAGTGAAACGCTGAAGTTTCGCTGTTGGCATAACAAGGAACCCTAAACCTATCTGTGCGATTGGATTGCACAGAACCTTTTCTGCCTACTGCTAAGGAGGGCATGTATGATTGATGTAAAAGAACTGAGGGTGGACTACGACGAGGTCTGCGCCGTGCAGGATGTTAGCCTGCATGTGCAGCCCGGCGAGGTGTTTGGACTGATAGGCCCAAACGGAGCTGGCAAGACCACCACCCTGCGCGCACTGGTGGGGCTGTTAGAGCCCACCTACGGATCCATCCAACTGGGCGAATTCAACCTTGAGACAGAGCCAGCGAAGGCGTTGTGTCAAGTAGGTTTTATGCCCGACTACACCCCGATCTATGACGACATCACCGTGTGGGAGTTCCTCGATATGTTCGCTGCGAGCTACAACATCCCACAGGAAGAGCGTGAGAGGCGGATCACCGAATATCTGGGCATGGTAGACATCAGCGTGAAGCGTGACACCATGACCAAAGGTCTCTCCCGCGGTATGAAACAGCGGCTGATGCTGGCCCGCACCCTCATTCCGCAGCCCAAGATCGTGCTGCTGGACGAACCCGCCAGCGGCATGGACCCCTTCGGCCGGGCGATGCTAAAACAGGTGATCCGTGAGCTTCGCGAGCAAGGCTGCGCGGTGATCGTCTCCTCGCACATTCTCTCGGAGCTTTCCGAGTTCTGCGACACGGTGGGCATCATGGAGAAAGGCCGGATCGTGATGTCTGGCGAGGTGCAGGAGATCGGCCGGCAGGTGTTCGGCAAACAGCGAGTGAGCATGGAGCTGCTGTCTGATGTGGCCGCTTGCCAGGGAATACTGCTGGAGATACCGGATGTCAGTGCCGTCATCGCTCTGGAGAAGATCGTGTCGTTTGAATTCAACGGCGACGACTCTCAGCTCTCCCAACTGCTGGCCACCCTCATCGGTAAGGGTGTGCAAGTCATCAGCTTTGGCAAGCAGGAGACCGACCTTGAGAGCATCTTCCTGCAAGTCGGCGCAAAGGAGGTGAGCTAAGATGAAATCCTGGACAGAGAACCCCATTTACGTGAAGTTCCTGCGCTCACAACTGCGGCTGGGCACTATGGTGCCTGCCGTCATCGGCGTGGCGTTGTTCGCGTTTGCGATCATCCTGGTGAACATCCCTGACGGTGCATTGGTCGCCCTCATGAGCCTCCAGGCGTTGATCGTGGTCGCCGGAGCCTCCCAAACCGCGTCCGCAGTCGCAAGCGCGAGGGAGACAGGCATGATGGACCTTCATCGCATCACCCCCATGACCGCTTCTCAGCTCACACTGGGATTCTGGCTTGGACCGTCCGTGCTGACGTGGCTGCTGGCAGCCACCGTCACCCCGTTCATGATTGCTCTGACGGGTTTCCGCATAGAGCTCTGGGGTTACCTCATTGTGTTGATCACCGCCGGGCTGCTGTGGCAAGCACTTGGGCTGGTGATCGGGTTATACCCCAACATCAAGAGCGGGCAAGCCGGCAGCATGGTGTTTGTGATTGCACTGGTGACAGGAATGGCGATGGCGGCCAGTCCGATGCTGCAGTGCATGACGCCCTTCCCCATGTTTGAGCTGCTGGCCACGAAGGTTTCGCTGAACCAAAACGGCGGTATGGGCTTATGGTGGAGCAACGACACCCTGATCATGCCGATGCTTTTGCTGCACCATGCGGTGTTCGGAGCGATCCTCTGGTTGATGGCCCGCCGGCGGATGCACAACCCGCTGTCTGGCCCTATCGGCAAGCCGATGGCCATCAGCGTGTTTGTGATCATCAGTGCGTTCGTGGCATTGGACTACTCGCTGCTGGTCGATCACAACTACTACCGCGGCTACACTAGCAGTGAGCATCTGCTCGATTGGTATACACCGCTGGCGGTGATGCAGCTATTGCTGGGCACATTCCTTGGGACATCGCTAGCGGTGACCAAAGGGGCCTGGCTGAAGGGGCTTCACCGGCTGAAGCACATCCCCGAAAGGGCGAACCCGCACTGGTCGGACACAGCGCTCAACGGGAGCGTTCTAGCGGCCATCTGTGTGGTCATCGTCGCGTTTTCGGTGGCGACTGTAATATCTCCAACCATCTATCTGCACGGCAAAAAGCTAGCGCTGGACAACAGCGACATTGTCGTTCCGCTGATGATGGCGTTTGGATTGTGCTGCAATATCTTGAGCATCAGCTTCCTGCGCCAGGCGTTCAGGCTGCGTCAAGCCAAGGGCGGCGATGCGCTGTTCGTGCTCTGGCTGTTTATCATCTGGGCTCTCCCGCTGTTCTTTGCGGCCTCACAAGACCTTGAAGATAAGTGGAAGGCCTTCTACTACGTCAGCCCTATCGCCCAGTTGTTGAGCGCTTCTTCTGGGGTCAGCTCAATGGATGATGGGTTGTTGATGTGGGTGCCTGTGGTGGTGATGGCTGCTTGCGCGGCGTTCATGGCCTACAGCCTCAAACAGGCGAAGGAGCACATCCCCGCGTAGCGGCTATCGATAGACGGATCGGGCGGATTGGACGGGTTATTACTATCGGTCTGATCCGTCCGATCCTATAAAACTCTACGACCTGAGATCCTCCAGAACCTTCAATGCCTTCTTCATGGCACCGGCCATGGGGTGGTCGGCCAAATCGTCCCAGGCTACCAGCGTGAACTTCGCCAGTGCCTCGGCGGGGCATTCGCACCGCACCACGTGCCCGCTGATGCGGTAATGCATCACGTTGTGTTTGTACTGCCCAATCTCCTCCACCGCAGTGGCCTCCTTCACTTCTTTCTGGATGGCCCGTGTCGCGGCTGCCAGCACGCTTTCGCCTTTTTCCAAACGGGCATTCGGGAAGTGCCACATGCCCATCAGCAGCTTTCCGGATGGATACTGATGGATGTAGTATTTGCCCTCGGACATCAGCACCGCGAACACATCGTCCACCGGTATGGTCTTGCGACGCGGTTTCTTCGCGGGGATTTTGTCCACCCTCCCCTTCTGATGCGCACAGCAATACGGGCGCAGCGGGCATACCAGGCAGTGCGGCTCATTAGCCGTGCAGACCAGAGCGCCGAAGTCCATCAAGGCCTGGTTGAAAGGGCCTGGCTTGCACAGCATGATGATGCGCTCACAGCATCGACTCAGATACTCGCGGACAGGTGCCCTGCTGATATCATTGCGTTCACAGAGCAGCCGGGCGATGATCCTCAGGCCATTGGCATCAAGAGCGGGCACGGGATCACCATACGCGATACTGCAGATCGCCCCGGCACTGTAGTCGCCGATGCCGGGCAGACAGGAGAGATCGTCATAATCGCGCGGTACCTCGCCGTCAAACATCCCAACAATGGTCTGCGCGGCGTCATGAAGGTTCCGCGCCCGCGCGTAATAACCTAATCCTGACCAGGATTTCAACACATCCGCCTGGCTGGCCTCGGCGAGTGCGGCCGGGGTGGGATACCTCTCGATGAAGCGTTCGAGGTAGGGCAGTACAGCGGTCACGGTGGTCTGCTGCAGCATCACCACGCCCACCATCACATGCCATGGGTCAGGCTCGTCGCCCCATGGCATCGGACGCCCGAACCGGTTATACCAATCCATCAACGCCGGTATGATCTCGACAGAGAGCGTATGTGTCATAGCCCGTAGGAGCCCAGCACGCTGCGGATGTTAGTGCCGCTGTCCGTGCGCACCTCGAAGTCGGGGAAATACTTCCTCACTTTGTTGTTGTCCAGCACAGTCTGAAGTTGCAGGTTGGCCTGCAGGATCAGGTGATCCACGTCACGCGAAGCCCCCGCTTGGATCTGGGTGAGCACCTGCAGTGCGTTGGTGGGATCGGTCATCGCCTTTTCCAGAGAGAAGTGGATTTGAATTAAGTAGGCGCTGCTCTGACTGAGCATCGCGCGGTACGCCCCGTGCAGTTCGGAGCAGCTCGGTGGGGCTTGAATATGCTCGAAGTTCTGAGCCAATACCGCCCATTGGTTGGCATAAGCCTGCGCATCCTGACTCAGCGATGTGCTCTTCTTCTCCATCTCCTCTTCTTCAATCTCAGTCTTGAGGCTCATGGCTTTCACCATCATACCCAAAGCCCCGCTCAAATCGCCCTGCATACGCTGGCGGTAAATCTCAATCACCTGAAGCTGCTTCAGGTAGGCCACCACATCGGCGGGCACAGTGTCATCCGGTTTGGGAGCCTCTTTGCCCGGCGCTTGCAGTAGGCCACCCGGCATGGGAGGCGCGGGTGGGGCCTGCAGCAGTTTGCCGGTGGTCGCTGCGGGGGCTTCGGCCACGGTCACGGGGAACATATTGCGGCCCAGCAAGGCCGAGACGACCATCAACACCAGCAGCAGCAAAACTCCCACGATCACCCGGACGCGCTTACGCCGCTGCTCAATCTGAAGGGCCATATCAAGGGGATTCAGGAAGGGGGTGCCACAGATGGGACACTGCTTGTCTGCGGGCTGCAGCGGATGTGAGCACTTCGGGCAATTGGGCATGGGACACCTCCGGTTGGCGACACGGCATCATTGGGTACATATTAGCGGGAATGGGATAACCCGTCAAGCGCGGGACATCCGTTACATTAGACGGATGTGGCTGACGAATTGCGATGTAACCCGTTAATACGACACAAGCCAGCCGTTGAAGCCACTGACCCTTATAAGGACGAGTAGGATGAGTATGGGCGAGTAGGACTGTTATATGCAAGGGCGGTTCGCGAACCGCCCCTACAAACCCCTACCCCAACTGGTGCTGCGTTCGGCTGATGACCTCTTCCTGCATCTTGTGGTCCAGCAGGGTGAAGTAGTCGCTGTATCCAGCCACACGCACCAGCAGATCGGCGAACCGCTCGGGCGTCTGCTGGGCCTCGCGCAGAAGCTGCGAATCCACCGCGTTGACCTGCATCTCAAACCCACCCAGCTCGAAATAGGTGCGGATCATATCCACCAGCTTCGTGCGGCTGGCGGCATCGCGGAAGCTGTGCGGTGCGAAGCGCAGATTCAACACCACTCCGCCCAGGCCTGGCTGATGGTCCCAACTGGTGACCGAGCGAATCGCGGCGGTCGGTCCGTTGCGGTCGCGCCCCTGCCCTGCCCCCGAGCCATCCGCCAGCACATCGCCTGCGCGACGGCCGTCGGGCGAAGCGGCGGTCTGCCCGCCCAGTATGCGGTGCATGATCCAGCAGAAGAAGCCGGGCACGAACTCGCCGCCCAGATAGTCTTTGTGGAGGGCGTGCTCGGTATAGATGTGCTCGATGATCTGCGAAGCAAGCGCATCGGGCTCCGAATCGTCGTTGCCGTACCGCACCACTCCGGAGAGCAGCTCCAGCCGCTTGGTCTCATCTGCAAAGTCGCTGATCAGCATCTGTTTGATGTCCGCCAGGGTATACAGGGGGTTCTCGAACACCTTTTTCTTGATCACCATCAGCGAGTCCACGATATTGGCCAGGCCCACGTTGGAGGTCTCCGTCCAGTTGTAGCGTGCTCCGCCGCGGTCCATGTCGATCCCGCGGGCGATGCAGTCATCGGTGAAGCAACTGACCAGCGGGTAGGCCCAGCCCTCCACACGGCTGCGGCGAGTGTTCCACATGAGCGCCGCGGCATCGGCGATCTTCCCGCCAAGTTGCTCAAAATAACCGTCCAGAAACTCCTCAAACCGGTCATACACCGCCAGCGGAGGCGGCGCGATGCTGCTGTAGCCGTTGATGTCGTTCCTGTCTTCCTCGCCCATCATCTGCTTGCCATCGTTCAGGAGGAACTCCAGCGGCTTCATTAAGTTGATATAGGGGCTGGCGACCAATATATTGCTCATGCCCGACAGCGTGATCTCCACGCAGGTCGACTGCACGTAGCCGATGGCATCTTCATACGGCACTCCGCGCGCCTGGAGGCCGGCGATGATCGTGCGGTCACCGAACAGCGATGGCTTCGTCCGGCCGCTCAGCAGTAAAGCTGCAGCTTTGTCCAGAATCTCGCGAGGCGTCTCTTCGTTCACGCCGATCGCCAGGCTCGGGTTGACCAACTGCACCAGCTCCTCCGCTTCCAGACAGAGCATCGTCAGATCGCTGCAGGTGTCGTGGCCGTCAGGCCCTAACCCGCCGATAATCACCGGCTGAGGAAGTGTGAACATCTGGTTAATGTGGATAAACTGGCAGCAGACCAACTCCAGAGCCCGGTCGCGGGTGATGCGTCCAGCAGCCAGATCGGCTTCGTAGTAGGGCCGCAGATAGCGGTCAATCCGGCCGGGACCGTATAGCCCCATCACCACAAAGCCGGCGGCGAAGTGCAACAGATGGCTGACCTGTATCGCCTCGTGGAAGCTGCGCGCGGGCTGGTTGGGCACGTGGCGCAGAACCTCGGCCAGTTGGGCCATCTCTGCGCGCACATCGGGGTCGTCGGAGCCCTGCGCAAGCTGCTCTGCCATCGCTGCAAACCGGGCAGCGAGCTCGCGGAAGCCCTCCAGGCTGATCAGTGCCGAACGGTAGAAGTCCAGTTTGGCGGGATCATCTGTGGCCTGCATTTTCTCCTGGATTTCGCGTTCGATACCCACGATTCCCAGCCTCAGCAGCTTGGGGGTATCCAGCGCGGTGTGCGAGTTCTGGCCCCCGGGGAAGGGCACCTTCCAGGGCAGACCTTCGGCAGGCTTTGGGTCGGGCATGTTGATATCCACCCGTCCCGCCAGCAGCTCCCCAGCGGAAAGGCCCAGGGGCACGCGGCGCATCTGCTCCCTCTCAGCTAGTGCGCAGCGTATCTGCAACGGCTGGTCTTCAGGGATGCCCTGCCAGATGGTGTTGGTCATCGGCGCGACGACGCGGTGCAACTGGTTGACGCGGCTGGCGCTCAACGCCCGCGGAAGGAGTATGTCGAGACGTGTTTTGATGTCCATGTTGTATGCCCTTTGTGTCAGCCAGTTTTGTGGAGCTGCTATTTATCATCTAAGCATATTTGTGATTCGGCGTCTAGGGTGCGATTTCGGACGGATCAGGCGGATCGGTCCGATCCGGCCAATCCGTCCAATCCCCTGCCGCTTATCAAGGATTCACGCCCTCCTCTGGTGAATGTAATACAAATCACACCACCAAATCAGGGGGTATCCAACATGCGTAGACTCATTCTCGTCACCGCACTACTCGCGGCGCAGATTTCGGCATTGGCCGCGCCAGATAACAGCGTCATTTTCGACTTCAAAAAGCCGGAAGTCGTGGCTCAGTGGAAGGCTTTCAACGATGTCGCTAAGCTTGCCCACACGCCGCAGGGGATGCTCATCGTGCCAAACGGCCCAGACCCCTACATCGGCGGCCCTATGCGGAAATACCCCGTCGGGTGGGCGGTCCGCGCCACGGTGCGCATCAACACGCCCATCGGGGGCAGCACCGAGCTGTTCTGGTTCACGCCCACCAAAGGCACCGATGCGTCCAACATGGTGCAGATCAACACCCCGGCCGGAAAGGGCATCGAGGCCAGCACCTGGATCACTTCGCTGCCAGCGACCACTGGTCTGCGCATCGACCCGCCCTGCAACAAGCCGGTCACCATCGAGTGGCTGCGCCTAACCCCCATGGCTCCGCTGCCCAAGCTTACCTTGAAGCCATCAAACTGGGCCAACTGGAAGTTGAGCAGCAGCCTGACCAGCGGCGCATTAAAGTTAGAGGTGGGCAAGCCCGGCCTTGGCAACTACAAGCTGAGCTACCGCGGCAAAACAGTGGCGACGGGATGGAACCGCCCTGCCATTAGCTGGGTGGACAAGCGTGACCGTAACCGTCTGCTGAACATCAGCAGCAAGACCACCATCAGCAGCTCCGCCTCGATGGTCAAACTGACCAGCAAGACCACCGACGAAGAGGGTGCGACCTGGACGTACGTGCAGACATTCGCCACGGTGCCAGGACGCAATGAGCTGCTGAAGGTCAGCACCACGGTGAGTGTCAACCGCGACCGCAAGGTGCGGATGCTGCCTGCGATGGTGTTCTTCAGCCCCAAACGGGAGCGGGCGCTCTTCCCCGGCCTGGAGTATCTAGATCCCAAGGACACCAGCAGCAGCAAAAGGGACATCGAAAGCCCTGGATACCAGCGGCTGACCCCCGACCCCTTGCGTGTGACGGTTCCGGTGATGGTGATGCAGGCCGACAACAAGTATGTGGCTATGGCGTATCAGCCGAGCCCGAATACCCAGCCGGTGTTCGACAGTCCTGATCGGCAGTTTGGATCGAAAACCCACGTGATGGGGCTGCTGGTCAGCAACTTCACCAAAACCGAGCGCAGCCCGGGCCAACTGCTCAGCCGCATGCCGGATGAGATCAAGGCCAACAAGCCCATCACCATCACTGCATGGATGATGGCTGGTGATTCACCGGACGTGCTGACCGCCGTACAGCGTTGGGTGCAGCTATTCGGCCTACCTAAACTGCCCGATAGCGGCTTCGACGTGAAGTCCTACTCGCGGTTGACCGCGCATTCCTGGCTGGACACCGACATCCGCGACGGCTTGAAATATAGGCACGCCACTTGGCCCGGCATGGTCTGGAACGCCGCCCCTACGGCTGACGGCCCCTTGATGCAACTCTGGCTGGCCGATCAGGTGCAGGATGCCTATCTAGCCGGTCGTCTCCGCGCCGATGCGAAAGAGGCTATGAAGCTGGTCGGAGCCTCCGACTACTGGTTTGCCTCCGTGGGACACATCCGCACGTATGCTGAGACGCTGGTGTTCGGGAACATCGCCCAAAACCAGGCCAAAGTTCATCAGGTGGGGTTGGATGCCATTGAAAGCTTCGAACCCGACGGCACACTGATCTACCATAAATCAGCAGGCAAAGACGATCTCGCCCGCACCCACTGGGAGCGTCACGCGAACGGCTTCGCCAGCCGGCCGATCCAATATCTCTACACGCAGGCGATGTACACCGGTGACCGCAAGATGCTGGCCGAAGCGGTGCGATTGACCGACGCCCTCGATCGCTACGACTACTCCGCTCCGCGTGGAGCACAGACCTGGGAGATGCCTCTGCATTGCCCGGACATCATGGGCAGCGCGCAGATGGTGGAGTGCTATCTGAAGGCCTATCAAGTGACGGCCGACAAGAAGTATCTCGATAGGGCCATCCGATGGGCATGGAGCGGCGTGCCGTTCCTCTACCTGACACCTCCCACCGACAAACCCATCGGCCTGTATGCCAGCGTTGGCGTCTGGGGAGCCACCCAATGGATATCGCCCGACTGGATGGGCCGCCCTGTTCAGTGGTGCGGTATGATGTATGCCGAAGCCATGCGTAAACTAGCTCAGGTTGACCCCAAGGGACCCTGGGACCAGATCTGGCGCGGTGTGACCATCAGTGCCATCCAGCAGGGGATCACGCCTGAGTATGATCCGAAATTGCAAGGGCTGTTCCCCGACTCGGTGGACCTATTGATGCAGACCCCGTTCCCCGTGGCGATCAACCCGGGCACGGTGCAGAGTCAAGCCGCTCCCATGTATACCGGTGTGCCGCTAGGCGACAATGTCTACATCCGCGAGCGGGGCTGGTCTGTATTCGCACCGGGTAAAATCACAAAACCGCACACCTCCGAAGACTCCGTCACCTTGCAAGTCGATCTGTGGCACGAAGGCACTGTGCTGGTCACAAGCGTGAAGTCAGCCGCCACAGTCGTGCTTGATGGTAAGCTTGTGGAGGGTGCCTGGAAGCGCAGCAGCATCTACGAAGGTGACACAGGAAACTGTCTGATCTCCGTGGGCAAGGGCAGGCACACCATCGAAATATCGGGAGGCCGGTAAAGGCGACAGGTAGGGGCGACTGTAGGCAGTCGCCCCTTGATGCACCGGACGGTAGTGCAAAAAACATTTCCTTCGTAGTTCCTGACAGGAGTGTCTGGACTTTAGATCGTGAGTGAAAGGAGCCAACAAACCATACTTATGCCTGGATACTAATGCTTATCAGCGCAATGGCACCGAATTGCGAGGTTCATGGGTGCCTCCAGGAAACCTTTGTAGAACTGACGAACAGATGATCCGCCTTCCGCTAAACTACGGGAGCACAAGAAGAAATCCGCCGGCTAGATGAGTTGAACTGGTACAAGCTGGACGAAATCGGATATGGAGGATAGTGCATCACAAATGGATTTCATTTCACTGGTCTCCGCCATAAGACAAGTTGATGTCAGTCTGGCAACACAAGCTAACCGTGCAATCAACATGAGCTTGACACTTCGAAACTGGTCTATTGGGGCGTACATTGCAGAGTATGAGCTATCAGGCCTGGACCGGGCCTCATATGGTGAAAATTTATTGTCGGTGCTCTCCAACGAACTGCACGGCCACTTGGTTAGCAATACAGGGCGCAGACAGTTATATAACTATGTGGCCTTCTATCGTATCTACCCTCAGTTAGGGCAGACGATGTCTGCACAAATCGAGCGTGATATCACGCATACATCCGATAAACAAATAGTGCGGACAGCGTCCGCACTATTGACCAACACGTCTGAAAAGCTACTTTGTAGCTTATCTTACAGCCATTTTGAACTGCTTGTGCAACTGGGCGATGATCTCAAGCGTAGGTTCTATGAAACCGAATGCATCAGAGGAAATTGGTCGGTTAGGGAACTAAAACGTCAGATCGGAAGTCTTTACTTCGAACGGTCCAGCTTATCTTCAGACAAAGACAAGCTAGCCAATATGACCCACGCCTGTGCAGAACAAAACGAGTCGAAGCTGACTATACGTGATCCATACATCTTTGAATTTCTCGACTTAAATCACACGAGGTGATGCGTGAATCCGATCTTGAGGACGCACTACTCGACAAAATGCAGGACTTTCTGTTGGAATTGGGTAACGGCTTTTGTTTTGAGGCACGCCAGAGAAGCATATTGATTGGCACCACTCACTACTTCATAGACATGGTTTTTTATCATCGTCTCCTCAAATGCCACGTGTTGGTAGAGCTGAAAGTCGAGGCATTCACTCACGAAAACCTTGGTCAACTTAACACATATGTAAACTGGTACCGAGAAAATGTGATGTCCGAAACTGATAATCCGCCTGTAGGCATTCTGCTTTGTACTCAAAAAGATCAAGCACTGGTGGAATACGCATTGGCGGGTATGACTAACCAACTGTTTGTATCAAAATATCTACTGGAACTGCCAAAACTAGCAGACATCCAGAGATATATTGAAGAAAAAATACGTGACATAGGTAGATGGTAAACCGGAATACTATGGCTGGATGTCGTCGTCACACCGTCTTGGAAACTAGCCGTAAGGTGGTACAAGAACAATATGAAGTATCGCCTGTCGATAGGGCGACCGGCCGGTCGCCACGGGAACGCCCCTATGACAATCGCAAAAATCTGGAGGCTTCTAGCCATATGATCGTAAAACGCCATATCGTTGCAGCATTAACGCTACTAAGCGTAGCAATGACAGCGCACATCGCAGCCGCACCGGTGCAGATCAGTATTACCAGTGACAAGACCGCCATCGGCATGGGGCAGTGCGTGCAGCTCACTGCCTCAGCGAAGACCGCTGATGGCAAGCCTGCCACCGGCTGGACGCTGCTGCCCTATGTCAACGGCCAGCGGTGGGGTGCGCACGAGATCGCCGATGCGAACGGCAAGGCGCACTTCCAGATTCCGCTGCCGAGGGTCGGCATCCAGCAGATCACGGTAGGTGCGGTGCAGCAGCTTGACGACACCGCACACTGGATATGGGCGCAGCGTTCGGTAGACAACCAGGTCATCACCGCGTCACGCAACTATGAGCTGCCCTGGCAGCCCACCAAAGCGGTGCTTTGGGCAGCAGCCGACAACCAGGCCACCATGACGATCAACGGGAAACCTGCCGGTGTTTTCACGGGCTGGACCGATGCGAAAGCCACGGTGATTGATCCGAAGCTGTTCCGTTCGGGCTCCAACAGGATCGAAGCACGGGTGGAGAACTCTAACGGTCCCGGCGGTTTCATCATGCGACTGGAGCTCAGCAACGGACAGAAGGAATTGTCGCTGGTCACCGACGGTTCATGGATGTATTCCGAGGGCAGCGGAGCTGCCACGGCGGTCAAAGACCTGGGCGGGGCACATTCCGCCATCTGGACCATGCCGGGGTGGCCCAACGCCAACCTCAGGCAGCAACTCTACACCGCTGCCGTCTGCCCAAAGGAGATGCCCCTCAGCAACAGCATATCTGTGCAGGTGGACCGGCGGAAGCTTCAGGCACCGCCTAAAGACCCTGACCACCTGGTCATCATGCAGTGGGAGAACTGGTATGGCCCCACCATGTATAACTGGCAGACATCGCACGCAGTGCCCCTGGTGGGCTTCTACCAGACCGCCGACGAGAACGTGCTGCGCCAGCATATCATTTGGATGATCGAAGCCGGCACGGACATCATCCAATGCGACATGAGCAACAACATCTGGGATGCCAAAACATGGGATGAGCGCAGCCGGATGTCCGACAACCTCATCTTCGTGAACGGTCTGATGATCGAAACACTGGCAAAGATGCGTGTCGAAGGCATCGATGTGCCCAAGTTCATCGCCCTTTCCGGCGTGAACAACACCCCGAATGCGTTGACGGTCATCAATGGCCAGCTCAACCACCTGTATCAAAGCTACATCAACAACCCGCGCTTCGGCGATCTGTGGTACCGCTACGAGGGTAAACCGCTCATCGTGATCCTGGACCCGCCCAGCTTCCTGAAAGACAAGCTGGACAAGACCGATCAGCGCTGGACCATCCGTCCCTGCAACGTGCATATGGAGATATTCAGTTGGCAGCGGGACATCGGCTACTGGAGCTGGATGGACACCTACGCCACCCTCATCCGTAACAGCAAGGGCGAGGCGGAGCAGATCACCGCCTCCATCGGCTGTTTCACCGAAAAAGGCTGGAAAGACCCGCTCACCCGCGGACGCCGCGGTGGTGCCACGCTGGTTGAGGACTGGGCCTTGGTGCTGAAAGAGCGCCCTCGCTTTGTGAACATCCACCAGTTCCAGGAGTTCGCCGGCCAGATAGAGGGCGAGGGCTCTGGCGGCAACCCAGACATGTACGTGGACAGCTACAGCGTGGACCTGAGCGACGACCTGGAGCCTGCTTCCCTCACCGCGCCCGGCTATCGCGGCAACGGCGGCTGGGGATACTTCTACCTGAACCTCAACAAGGCTTTAGTTGACTTGTATCGGCAGAAAACTCCCCAGACCACCGTGATGGTCATCGCCAAACCCGACCGCCGCCACGAGGTCTCCGGTGACAGCATGGAGCTTCAGTGGCGCAGCGTGGGCAAGCTCATGGCCGATGGTGTGACGGTAGCCATCGACGGTAAAGTGGTGAAGGCGGGCTTCAAGGAGCAGTCCACCATCTTAGATATCAGCAAGCTGAAGCCAGGCCTGCACACCCTCACCCTGACGGCTCCCGGGGCCATGCAGCGGTATCGGCTATCGTGGACAGACGACAGCCTGCCTCTGACCAGCCTGGAACCCGCAGCGGTGACGATGGAGTTCATCAAAGCTTCAGCCGCGCCAAAGGAGAAAGCACCCAATGCTCGCTAAAGGAGTGTGTGCCATCATGACAGCCACCATTGCGATATCGGCTTTGGCCAGTGCGCAAAAACCGACGGTGAAGATATCGGTGAATAAGCGCAGCACTGGCATGGGCCAGAGCATCGAGCTATACGCGAAGGCCACCTTGCCGGATGGCAAGCCCGCTGTGGGATGGACCATCCTGCCGTATGTGAACGGCCAGCGGTGGGGAGCGCACGAGATCGCGGACAAAGCAGGCAAAGCGGTGTTCCAGATCCCGCTGCCGAGGGTGGGCCAGCAGATTGTCACCGCCAGCGTTCTGCCCAGCGTGAAGGATGTCTCGCAGTGGATATGGGCCTTCACCACCTCCGACCAGCAGGTGCTCACCCTTCGGCGAAGCTTCCAGATCAAGGGAAAGCCGACAGGTGCGCAGATATGGCTGGCGGTCGATGACATCGCCAAGCTCAGTATCAACGGTAAACCTGTGGGTGACTGGGGTGGCTGGCTGGGCGACAAGATGAAGCGTGTGCCTGCGGGTATCCTGGTGAGCGGCGAGAACAAGATTGAGGCCACAGTCACCAACGGCAGCGGCCCGGCCGGCTTCCTGTTCCGCATGGAGGTGGTCACCGACCAGGGTACCGTCACTGTCGGATCAGACAGCTCCTGGACCGCTCAGCAAGAGGGTAAACCCATCGAACCGGTCGAAGAGATCGGCGCGCCGAAAGTGGCGCAGCCGGCCCTCGACCAGTGGCCCATCGATGCGCATCTAGCCCAGATGTATACCGGCACGGTCATGACACCCGACCAACCGGTGTCCAACCAGATCATAGTGGACGTCAAGCCACGCAAACTCCAAGCACCTCCCAAGAACCCAAAGAACCTGGTAGTGATGCAGTGGGAGGAGTGGTTCAGCCCCACCATCTACAACTGGGGCACGGCTCAGGCGGTACCCTTGATGGGCTTCTACCGGTGCTCCGATGAGAACGTACTGCGCCAGCACATCATATGGATGATTGAGGCCGGCACGGACATCATCCAATGCGATATGAGCAACAACATCTGGTTCACCGATGACTGGGACAATGTCAGCGGCATCGTGCGCGAGCTGCTGTTCATCAACGAGCTCATGTTGGAGACAATGGCGAAGATGCGGGATGAAGGCATCGACGTGCCCAAGTTCATGATCTTGTCTGGCGTGAGCTGGGTTCCCGACGGCCTGAAGGTGGTCAACCAGCAGCTCAACGCGCTGTATCAGCTCTATATCAACAACCCGCGGTATGGCGACCTCTACTACAAGCTGGACGGAAAGCCTGTGGTGCTGCTGCTCGACCTGCCTGGCCGATTCCATCCGCAGTTGAAGGATATCGACAGCCGCTGGAACAGCCGCTTCGCCAGTGTGAACATGGAGACTAACGTGGAGCAACGCCAGAAGGGCTTTTGGAGCTGGATGGACAACGCGGCCACCAGCGTTCCTGGCCCCGATGGCGAACCTGAGTCGATCACAGCATCCGTTGGCTGCTTCAATGGCGGCGGCTGGAAGGACCCCGGGAGCCGCGGACGTCGCGGCGGAGCCACGCTGGTCGAAGATTGGCAGACGGTACTGCGTGACAGGCCGAAGCATGTGTTCATCCACCAGTTCCAGGAGTTCGCAGGTCAGCTTGAGAGCCAGGGACGCGGCCCTAACCGCGACGTCTTCGGCGACAGCTACAGCGTGGACTTGAGCGACGACATAGAGCCGACCTCGCTGACCAAGACCGCCTACCGCGGGAACGGTGGCTGGGGATACTTCTACCTCAACTTGAACAAGGCGCTGGTGGACCTGCTCCGCCAAACCACGCCAGAGACCACCGTGCTGGTGGTGGCCAAACCCGACCGCCGCCACGAGGTCTCCGGTGACAGCATGGAGCTACAGTGGCGCAGCGTGGGCAAGCTGCTGGCAGAAGGTGTGACCGTGGCCATCGACGGCAAGCTGGTGAAGACAGGCCTCAAGGAGCAGTCCACCATCTTGGATATCAGCAAGCTGAAGCCAGGCCTGCACACCATCACGCTGACGGCTCCTGGGGCCATGCAGCGTTACCGTCTATCGTGGACAGACGACAGCCTGCCTCTGACCAGCCTGGAGCCCTCGACAGTCACAATGGAATTCATCAAAACGCAACCCGAACTAAAGGAGAAATCAACGAATGCTCAATAGAGGAGTGTGCGCCATCATGACAGCAGCCATCGCAGCCTCAGCTATGGCTCAGGCACAGAATCCGGCTATCAAAATCTCGGTGAACAAGAAGAGCACCGGAATGGGTCAGACGATCGAGCTTACGGCCAAATCTACGCTACCCGACGGCAAACCCGCGGCCGGCTGGATGATCCTGCCATACGTCAACGGCCAGCGGTGGGGTGCTCACGAATACGCAGATGCCAAGGGCAAAGCCGTGTTCCAGATCCCTCTGCCCCGCGTGGGCAAGCAGATCATCACCGCCAGTGCCATGACCACCGTGGAGGACCCCTCTCACTGGATATGGGCGGACAAGGTGTCGGATGGCCAGACCATCACCGTACGCCACAGTTTCAACATCAAGGGCAAGCCGCTCGGTGCTCAGCTCTGGGTCGCCGTTGACGACAACTGCGTGACCAAAATCAACGGCAAGTCACTGGGCGAGTCTGGCGGCTGGTTGGGTAAAAGGAATCTGCGCATACCCTCAGGCCTGCTTGTGTCCGGCGAGAACAAGATTGAGTCTGTGGTCAACAACGGCAGCGGACCTGCCGGCTTCCTGCTGAGGCTGGAAATCGAGACCGACGCGGGCCCACAGCTTGTGGTCTCCGACAAAACCTGGACAGTGCAGGAAGGCGCATCATCAGCCGTCGCCGTGAAAGACCTGGGGCCCGCCAGCGATGGTCAGTGGAGCATGGACAAGTGGCCAGGCTCCAGCAACAAGGCACAGATGTACACAGGCGCGGTCATCAGCCCCGACATGCCCGTGTCCAACCCAGTGGTTGTGGATGTGCTGCGGCGCGATCTGCAAGCTCCACCTAAGGACCCCAAGCATCTGGTTGTGATGCAGTGGGAAAACTGGTATAGCAAGACCATCTATAGTTGGGGTACCGCCCAAGCCGTGCCAGTCATGGGATTCTACAACTCCGCCGACGAGAACGTGATGCGCCAGCACATCATATGGATGATCGAGGCAGGCACCGACATCATTCAGTGCGACATGAGCAACAACATTTGGGATGTGAAGGACTGGGACGACCGCGCGGGCATGGTCAACGAGCTGTTCTTCATAAACCAACTGATGCTGGAGACCATGGCCAAGATGAAGGATGAAGGCATCGACGTGCCCAAATTCATGATTCTGTCGGGCGTGAACTGGACCGAAAATGGCCCTAAGGTCGTCAATGCGCAGTTAAATGCGCTTTACCACACGTTTGTCAACAACCCCCGCTGGGCGGACCTTTACTACCGACTGGACGGTAAGCCGTTGGTGCTGCTGCTTGACCTGCCCGGTAAATACTACGCCGACCGAGCCAACCTCGACAACCGCTGGAACATCCGCTTCGCCAGCGTGAACATGGAGACCAACGTCGACCAGCGCAACAAGGGGTTCTGGAGCTGGATGGATAATGAGGCCACCAGCGTTCCAGGGCCTGACGGCAAGCCTGAGGCGATCACGGCCTCCATCGGCTGCTTCAACAGCGGCGGATGGCTCGATCCCGGCAGCCATGGCCGACGCGGCGGAGCGACCTTCGTAGAGGACTGGCAGACCGTGATGAAGGACAAGCCGCAGCACATCTTCATCCACCAGTTCCAGGAGTTCGCCGGTCAGACAGAGGGTCAGGGGTACGGCCCGAACAAAGACAGGTATGTCGACAGCTACAGCGTCGACCTCAGCGATGACGTAGAGCCGGTCTCCCTCACCACTCCCGCCTACCGCGGCAAGGGCGGTTGGGGCTACTTCTACCTCAACCTGAACAAGGCGCTGGTGGACCTGCTGCGACAGAAGACTCTCGAGACCTCCGTGCTGGTGGTCGCCAAACCCGACCGACGGCACGAAGTGTCAGGCAACAGCATGGATCTCGAGTGGCGCACAGTGGGCGAACCGCTGGCTGAGGGTGTCACCATCGCCATTGACGGCAAGGTGGTCGCCACTGGCGTGAAGGAGCCTACCCTGAAGGTAGACATCAGCAAGCTGAAACCAGGCCTGCACACCATCACGCTCACTGCACCCGGTGCCATGCAGCGTTACCGCCTGGCATGGGACGACGACAGCCTGCCGCTGGCCCAGTTGGAGCCTGCCACGGTTAGTATGGAGTTCCTCCGCAAGTAACCGTGCGTGAAAGGGGCGACCAACGGCCGCCCCTCCTGCCGCCAGACTTCCAATGGCGGGAACCAACGCAGAGGCGCAAAGGTGCAAGGACGAAGAGTCGGGGTACCAATCCGTCCGATCCGTCGGATTCTGTGGTCCAGACAAATATCCGGTGCGGTCTGGCGTGTAGACCGCACCAACTTGTTTGGTGAAATCATTCAAGCATAGGAGTATAGTATTCGCGGATGATCGATATTTTGGTCTGATGGTGCGGCTATACATACCAATGATAACAGGGCATATATGACAAAACAGCAGATTGTCAGATTCCTGGAGTTGATACACGGCAACCCTACAGCAGAAGACATACAGGTAGCACTTCGGTTGCAGGAGATCAACCTGTCGGTTTCTTTACAAAAGCTGAGCAGACACATGCAGCACACTCCGCATTACCACGAATACCATTCACAGAACGCAGCAGCAGGAAAACCACAGCCAAGCTACTTTATTGAAGGTATTGGTTGTGATGATGTCCGGTTGTTGATCCATCGGTATGCAGGAACTGGTTTGCTGGTATTTCAAGATAATCGGTGGAGAGCTATGGAGTATATCGCCGATGTTGGGCGTAATATCGGGTATACTTGGAGCTGGAGAGACAATCAAATGCGGGTGACTAACGCATTGATGATCCACTATTCGCAACGCGGGTGTCACGCATATCCGGATAGGCCAAGAAGATGACTTTAGAAATGCTGCCTCAGATCATGGAAACCTACGCAGAACTATCATTACAAAATGGTAGCTCTGTCCGAGGTTATGTGATGACATTTGTCTCTGCCGAAGAGCAGGCCAACCAAGGTGCCCCAGACGCCATTGTGGTCGACACAGATGGTGGATTGGTCTATGTACCCGTCGTTGACATCAAGAGTTGCAAGGCATACGACAAACAATCTGCCTGATAGGTGACAGACGAAGCACCCGCTAAGTACCGAGGGCCCGCTAGGAACCCAATGCAAAGGCGCAAAGGTGTAAGGACGCAGAGTCGGGGTTCCAATCCGTCCGATCCGTCGATTCCGTCGGATTCCCGGATTGTCTGAACCACGGATTACGCGGATGACACGGATAGGTTCGGATGGGAAAGGGAAAGGCCAATCGGCAGATTGGCGTTCCCAGGAGAAGGTGAACGCAAGGGTGTCCCATATACATGATCGGTCCGATCCGTTCGATTCGTCGGATTCCACCCCCCAAAACGCGAAAAGTCCGCCCCGGTTAGGATAAAACCGGAGCGGATATAGGAACGGTGAAGGGCGGTTCGCGAACCGCCCTTACCATGAAATAGCCGCCCCTAGGCGTCTTTACCGTGGCACTTCTTGAACTTCTTCCCGCTGCCGCAGGGGCAGGGGTCGTTGCGTCCCACCTTGTTTTCGGCGCGGTAAGTGCCTTGGGCCATCTGCGATAGCGCATCGCCTCCCCCACCCTCTTGGGGTTGGGTGTTCTGCTGCGGCTTACGGACAGATGTCGATGGGGCAGCGGTCTCTTCTTCGGATTCGCCCGCACCGAACAAGCGGGTCACACGCGGTGCCTCCACCTCAGGTTCCGCAGGGGCCACGTTGATGTGGTATATCCAGCGCACGGCCTCTTCCTGCAGGGAGCCCATCATCGCCTGGAACATCTCAAAAGCTTCCTTCTTGTATTCCACAAGCGGGTCCTTCTGACCGTATCCACGCAGACCGATATGCTCGCGAAGGAAGTCCATGTTGGCAAGGTGTTCCATCCACTTATTGTTGATGGCATGAAGCATACACCACTTTTCAGCGGCGCGCATCAAGTCGGTGCCAAGTTCTTCCTCGCGCTTTTCATAGATTTCGATAACCTTCTGCTGAACGTACTCTTCCAGTTCCTTCTCTGGAACAGCTTTCAGCTCGTCCAGAGTGACGTACCGACCGAACTCGAATATATCGTCAAGCTGGCGATAGGCAGCTTCAGCATCAATCTGCCCTGGATTGTCCAAGTCCTGGAACAGCGCGACGCAACCAGCAGAGACCGACTGGGCGAAGCCCTGCATCGTGCTGGTGAGCTCGGCACCCTCCAGAACGCGGCGGCGGTCGCCGTAGATGGTCTTGCGTTGCTCGTTCATGACCTCGTCGTAGTCCAGCACGTTCTTTCGGATTTCGAAGTTGAACGCTTCTACTTTCTTCTGGGCCTTTTCGATCATGCGGCTGAGCATCTTCATGTCCACCGATTGATCCTCTTCCCAGAGCTTCATGAAGGGGTGGTTGCTGCGGTCACCAAACCGGCGCCACAGTTCGTCTTCCAGTGATACATAGAAGCGGCTTTCGCCCGGGTCGCCCTGACGGCCAGATCGTCCACGCAACTGGTTGTCGATACGGCGTGATTCATGCCGTTCTGTACCCAGTACGAACAGTCCCCCGACAGAACGAACCTGATCGGCCAGCACGCTGCGCTCATTTTCGTTGGCAGGGGGCGGCAATAGCGTCATGTGACCACGCCGGTAGCTTTGCGCGCCCTCTTCCAGCTCGTCGCTATCCTCTACCTCGGGCACCATGGTGCCGCCCAGCAGGATGTCCACACCACGTCCGGCCATGTTGGTGGCGATGGTGACGGCTCCCACCTTACCGGCATCGGCGATGATGATGGCCTCTTTTTCGTGGTATTTTGCGTTCAGCACGTTATGCGGAACGCCTCCACGGAAAGCCTCTTTGAGAAGGCCTTCACTGCCAGCAGGCGCATCGATCAGCTTGATGACCGCTGCCAGGTTCTCCGGCATCTCCATGTCCGGCACGATGCCGAACTTTGTGGCCAGAGGAGTCAGCTTACTGATGTTCAGTTCGCGGATAGGAGCGTTCAAGATCGCCCGAGCTGTGTTCTTCTCCTCATTGTTCATCTGCTTGGATTCGTCCAACTTTTGGCGAATGAGGTGTATCAGGCAGAGCACTTTGAGTGCGGTGGTCTGCAAGCGCGCGGAGAGCTTTTCGCTCATCTCGATCGACCGTGTTCCAACTAGAACAGGCTGTTGCTTGCAGTAGAGTCGCAGGATGTCGGTTGATATTCCGCGGATTTTGGCCTCTTCCGATTTGTAGATCACATCGGGTTGGTCTTTTCGGACAAGCGGCTTGTTGGTGGGCACCTGCACGACGTCCAGCGCGTAGATTTTGCGGAACTCGTCCTCTTCTGTCTTCGCGGTTCCCGTCATACCGGCCAGCTTGTCGTAGATGCGGAAGTAGTTCTGGAAGGTGATGGTGGCGAGGGTCTGGTTCTCTTGACGGACCTTCACGCCCTCTTTCGCCTCAATGGCCTGATGCAGTCCATCGCTGTAGCGGCGGCCAAACATCAAACGCCCTGTGAACTCATCCACAATCACAATCTCAGGCCCCTCTTTGCCCTGCTTCACCACATAGTCGATGTCCAGTGTGAAGATGGCGTGGGCCTTCAATGCCGCGCTGACATGGTGCATCATATCCTGGTTGTCGCTCAGATTGTCGATGCCCAGTCCCTGCTCGCAGCGGGTGGTGCCCTCTTCGGTCAGGGTGACAATCTTCTGCTTCTCTTCGACCTTGAAGTGTGTAGCCGGTTCCAGCAGGCGAACCACCTTGTCCACACGGTCGTAAAGATCGGTCGATTCACCGGCATATCCTGAGATAATCAGCGGGGTGCGGGCTTCGTCCACCAGAATGGAGTCGACTTCGTCCACGATGGCGTAGTGCAGCTCCCGCTGCACCAGGTCCTCTTTGCTGAAGGACATGTTGTCACGCAGGTAGTCAAATCCAAACTCGTTGTTGGTGCCGTATACGATGTCACAGGCGTATGATTCGCTGCGGTGGACATCCCTCAGATACATATATCTTTCGTCGGCGTTGTAGAAACTGGGGTCGTAGACGTATGAACCGCCGTTATCGCCGGTTTCGGCGCTTTGCCCCTGGATCACTCCAACGCTCATGCCCAGCGAGTGATACAGCGGGGCCATCCACACGGCGTCACGGCGGCTGAGGTAGTCGTTAGCGGTGACTAGGTGTGCGCCGCGGCCTTCCAGCGCATTCAAGTAGAGTGCCAGGCTGGCCATCAGCGTCTTACCTTCTCCGGTCTTCATCTCAGAGATGCGGCCGTCATGCAGCACGATACCGCCGATGAGCTGAACATCGTAGTGGCGCATTTTCAGGATGCGTTTTGAGGTTTCGCGGACGACCGCAAAGGCCTCAGGCAGCAGCGAGTCCAGCGACTCACCATCTGCCACGCGGCGACGGAACTCATCAGTTTTCGCTTGTAGACCGTCTGTGTCCAGCGAAGCGATCGATGGCTCTAAGGCGTTTATTTTCTCAACAACGCGCTGATAGCGCTTGATGTCTTTCTCATTAGAGTCGAACAGGCGAAGAAGTGAAAGCATTATTTAGTGGCTCCTGGGCCGACACGTGCTCGTATTACTTGCGGGAATGACCCACTAAAATGGTATCACACCTCGACAGGGTATCCTAACGCGTGGTCATATGCGGCTATTTGCTATTTAGTTGGCTACTTGTCGTCCTTGCTGATTTTAATAAGCATACGGATCATCTGGTAGAATCCGCCGATGGCACCGCCAATGGCACCAATCATACTGTACAGGTTATCGAAGCCGAGTTTCTTATCGATCAAGGTTCCAATGCCCCAAAATATGGCGATGGTGATAGCCATCGTCAGTCCGACGGTGCTGGCCGCCAAGGCCTTATTCCCGCCAGCCTCTGCCAGCCGGCTGGAACCCCGTTTCTTCTTTTGAGGGGGTTCCAGTACCGGTGTTTCGATGACAGGCGGGTCCGGTATTACCATCTTTTCCGGCAGCTTTGGCATCTGAAGCTGCTGATCATCATCTGGTAAGTTATTATCTATTCGGCTAACCCTGTTCTGCTACGTAGAGCTGGTGCAGCACTTTCACGCTGCGGGCCACATCGGTCTCCAGCACCAGGGCACTCAGGCTCATGTCGCTGTTGGCCGTTTGGATGACGTTGATGTCGTTGTTCATCAGTGTTTTCAAGAACGCAGCAGTGGATCCCGGCTTCTGGGTGATGGTGCGGCCGATGACGCTGACCAGCACGCAGTTCTCCGTCACGCTGATCTCCACTTCGCGCACGTTACTCATGGCATCGCCGTGCTGTAAAAGATCGGATTGGGTCTTGTAGGTCAGGCTGCCTTCAGCTCCCACACGAAGCAGCAGCAGCTCATCACTTCCACCGCCCACAGGCATGATCAGCCCATCCAGCAGGCTGCGCACTAGGCTGAACTTCTCGCGAGGCACCGCAAATGCGAGTGCATCGGGGGTGTAACAGTTCAGATAGATCGGTGTTTTCGCCTGGGTGAGGATGCGGTAGATACCGGCTTCCACCAGCGGCTTCTGGGGGATAGCCCCAATCTTGAAGCGCAGGTAGACGATCGTGCCAGAGGTATGGGTGATGCCGGTGATCTCGGGACGCTCAACGCCCTCCAGCCCCTCTGGCGTGGTGACCAGCGTGCCGGCTTCATCGGTGTAGGTGCTCTTGACCCAAAGCGGGATGCTGTGCTGCATGGCGATTTCGGCCGCACGGGGGTGCAGCACTTTAGCTCCCTGGTGGGCGATTTCCGCCACTTCCTGGTAGCTGATTGCTGGCAGCGTGATGGCCGCTTTGACCACGGAGGGGTCGGCTGTCATGACGCCATTCACATCGGTGAATATCTCCACCTTGGCCGCACGCAGAGCGGCTCCGACGGCACTGGCGGTCGTATCGCTTCCGCCGCGGCCGAGGGTGGTGACATCACCATGAACCCCGTCCACCTGTTCAGCGGTTCCCTGGAACCCGCACACCACCACGATCTTGCCGTGCTCCAGATGGCGCATGATAGGCGCGGCGTCCACACGCAGGATGCGTGCATTACCATACTCGTTGTCGGTGACGATACCTGCTTGACCGCCAGTCAACGCCACGGCATCATACCCCATGCACTTCAGGGTGTGTGCCATGATGGCGGTGCTGATGATCTCACCGCACGCTAGCATCAGGTCCATCTCGCGTGTGTTAGGGGTAACTGACGGGTCGATGGTTTTCAGCATATCAGCCAGGGTATCGGTGGCGTATGGTGCGCCGCGTCGGCCGATAGCACTGACCACCACTACGGGCGAGTACCCCGCCTCTTTGGCGGCGATCACTTTGTTGGCAGCGAGAGCGCGGTGCTCCGGGCTATTGACGGAGGTTCCGCCAAACTTTTGAACTACTATTTTCAACTACGCACCCTCCTCTACACCGAAGTGCTTACGCAGCACCTGTCCAGCCAGCTCTGCTTGATCCTGCGGGATCAGGCAGCGCACCGTCGCGTAACTGTCGCCCACTTCCACTGTGTGGATGTGGTTGGCGATCAGGGTGTCAGCGATCTGTGACATCACGCCCCATGTTTCGCGCATGTTTCCCGCTGTGGTGGTGACCAGGCTTAGGTTTTCGGATACATTGACGTTGTATCCAGCCTCGGTTAAAACCTTGGCGCATAAACTGGCCTGATGCTGTGGGATTGCGAAGGTGATCCACTCATCGTGGATTTTGGTGAAAGAGATGATAATGTCTTGATCTGCGACGATCTCCAGGGCCTCGACTTGGCGGGCCACACGGTTAATATCGCTGCTGTTTTTGACACGGATATGTGCAAAAAGAGGGGTAACCGTGACTCCGGTGACGCCTCGCTCCTGTTCAATGTGGTAACGGCAACAGGGGCCGTTGATCTCCGATGACATGCAACCGCACCGTCCTGGTTATATAATAGTAGGCTAATACGCCATTATAAGTATGCCAAAGCTGGGGATAATTGACAATTTAGCGGGTAGTGGCGCATGATTCGGATGAGACATGCTGCTAGGATGCGATGAACACAGTCTATAACCCGTAAATCAATATCACGTTAATGGCCATAGATTCCGCGACATCGATGTCAGTCTATTACCCACAAATAGGGTCCACACGATGGTGATCATCCGGGCACCCACGAAGTGGGTAAGATTCCTTATAGCCAGAGGTGAGCGAAGCGATACCCCTGGTTGACATTGCTGATTCCCTACCCCGAAGTGGGTCGAACCGTATTTCGGAAGATCAATGATGAGACCAGGAGACCAGATTCGGCCCACGTTCGTGGGTAGATATATCGGGTCGCCTTCCACGGGTTACGCTTCGCTCACCCGTGGCTATAAGGAATCTAACCCATTCCATGGGTGGCCGGACCATGTGTAGCACATTACTTCTCTGGTTATATCGATACTCAAAAACCAACATGGTGATGTGGGTAATCAACTGGGGCTTTCAGCCCGCAGCCGCTGGTGCAATCGATTATCGCTACTACTTTATTCCCTAACATTTATGTGGGCACCCAGCCATGACACAAAAAACCGGCGTAGTTCTCGCAAATCTACGCCGGTCTCCGCGAACTGGGTCGCTCAATAGAAATCTGCTACTTCCAGTTCTCCATCTTGCGCAGGATCGACTTGGCTGTGTCCTCGTCAGGAACACCGCCTAATGCTAGCCATACGCCTTCGGGCTTCAGGTTCGCTACAAGCGTGTCAACTTCATCTATACCTGCCATGATCTGTACACCCTTACCGGCGGCCTGGCACTTTTGGTAAACCGGCAGCCAGTCTACTGCGCGGCCATTACCAGCACCATATACCCACTGGATGGCGTTCAGTTTGTCAATAGCTAGCAGACTGTCGAGATGCCGCAGCGCATTGGGTCCGTCGAGGTGGTACAGGGTGGCGCCTAACCGCTGGCATTCCCGTGTGATGATGGGCAGGAATATCTCGTCCCACATCTTCTTGGAGATCATGCAGCTAAAGTCGTCGCTGGTCATACACCACTTCACATTGCTGACGACACCTGACCAGTTGATGCAAGGTTGATCAGCCGCTTTGAGCTTCGCATAGTGCCGTTCGAACACGTCGGTGATCACACCCTCGCATCGGTCGAGAAGCCGCTGCACATCATCCGGATAATCGATCAAGTCCATATTCAGGTTAGCCGGATCTCGAAATGCTGCCACCATGTCTGCGCCGGTGTGGATGTCGGTGACGCCCGTGTAGAAGAGGCCTTTCCCTGCTTCAAGATACGCGTCAGTCATCTCCTCTATCTTCTTGAAGTAGAAATTGTCCGGGCTGAACTGCAGCTTGTCCGAATCCGCCCAGTCGTGCAGGTTGGGGATGCTCCAAGAGGTTCCTTCGCCGAATTCCAACTCGCAGCCCATATAGGCCGCAGTGATATCTGGACCCAGATTGGGGAAGAAATTAGGCAGGGCCTCACCGTAATAGTCGGTGTTCAACGCAATGGCGCGCATGACAGATGCCTGGTGTTCGGCGTCCATCCAGCGGTCACGTTGGGTGGCCCACTGACGTGGTTCTGGCCAGGGGCACTCTAGTTTGGGCTTGCCAACCTGCATACTGACGACAGGCCGGTCGATGATCTCGCAGTTCCACCAGGCATCCTGGCGGGCAATACGCATTTCCCAATCTGAAATGCGCTCTAAAGGCATGGTCATGGATAATTACCTCGCTGTGGTTATAATTGGGTTAGATTTGTCTATAATTTCGGATCAGTCAGAATATATCATCTCATTTACTCATCTGAAATGTGCCGTAATCCGGGGGTTCACATTGCAGATGCGCTAGATCATAATCGGCTGTTCATGATGCGGTATGAAACAGTACAAACACCCGCCAAAATGAATTAGCCCCGTTTGGCGCGATACAACCGAAATTCCGGTTCGTTGATTGACTCGATGGCGATAAAGCCAGCCTGTTCCAGCAGCTCGCGCATTTGGGTATCGCTTGGCATTGAGTGCTCAGACTCCATGTGCCAGGGGGTAGGTATACCGCTGACACGCTCCCAACCTGTTAAGTGGCTGACCACCACCATTCCGCCAACTGTCAGCATACGGTAGATATTCGCCAATGCCGCCGGTCGGTCGTGAAGCTCATGAATCACCGAATGGCAGATGACGCGGTGGTAGCTGCCATCGATGTGGTCCAGATCATGTATGTCCGCATCAAGCAGCCTCACACAGGCGGGAAATCGCATCTCCATGGCCAGGCGCAGCGCTTCTATTGATATGTCAATGCCGCAGATATGCCCCTGGGCCTGCATGCGCTCCAGCAGCGGGGTGATCAGGCTGCCTGTGCCGGTGCCCACGTCCAGAATGCTCATGCCCGGCTCAATGCGCGCAAGTTGAACCACTCGCTGAAGCCTGCTTGTGACATCTGCACTGATACCTATCCGAGCGGAAAAGGCATCCGAGAACAGTTTTTGTTCCATAGTCACTGGCTTTCTCCTGAACGTGATGGGCATACAAAATACTATTGTACAAACCAATGCGATATTCCTTCTGGGTTGCCAAGGTTGATTATTGGTAGTAATGTAGCATTGGAACAGTTAAGGAGAAAGTGCAGTGCCTAAAGAACCATACACCATGGATTTCCCGGTGCATTACTACGAAGTAGACCGCTATGAGCGCAGCAACCCGCTATCGATTTTGAATTACATGCAAGAAATTGCCACCCTGCACGCCTATGAACTGGGCTTTGGGTTTGACCATATCATCAAAGAAAACAAGGCGTGGGTGATCAACCGATGGTCACTGCAGATGGACCGCTACCCCAAATTCCGTGACACCATCACCATCCAAACCTGGCCCAGCAGCCTGGAGAAGGTGATCGGCACACGTGAGTTTCGGATTTTAGACGCTCAGAAGCAGCAGATCGGCTGCGCCACATCACGTTGGGCCTATATCGACCTGGCAAAACGCCGGCCAACCCGGGCACCTGTCAAGGATGAGTATATGGCGTATCGCAACCCTCTGCGAATGATCGATGACCCGTTCAACGAAATCCCAAAGCCGGTGACGGCCGGGATTCAAAAAGATGTGACGGTGCATCGGTTTGACATGGATTCGCTGGAGCACGTGAACAACGTGCGCTACCTGCAGTGGATGCTGGAGACGGTGCCCGATGATCTGCTGGATAACTGCGAGATGGCGACACTGGAGATCATCTACCGTAAAGAGACGGGTTTAGGTGAGGTGGTGCATGTGCAGACCGAGCCGCTCCTGAACGGCAGTTGCCTGCATCTGCTCAGCGACGCCAGCGGCGCGGATGTCACGATAGGGCGCACAACCTGGCGTAAGTGGCGGTAGCGGAAGCGAGGGGTAGCATAAGGTGATCTTGGTGGGTAAGCCTCCGATTCCGCGACATTTATGTCGCGGCAGATTATTGTCAATGTAGCTCTGGTTCCTGCGGCTCGACCCCGTAGGGGTAGAGATAATGCGCCGTTTACCAGGGGTATCGCTTTGCTCACCCCTGGCTATAAGAACTGCTACCCACTTCGTGGGTGCCCGGAGGGATGCCAATTCTCCACACACAGGGTGGAGAATCTCAATATCCCACCAGGGCGGCCGGGTGGCCGCCCTGTCACATGATTACTTGGCCGGTTTTACCACTTTGTACCGCACGATCAGGCTCTGCCCCTTGGCGGGAGCACGCAGCTCCAGACCGTTGGAGATGAGCTGCTTGCCGCTCACGGTCTTCGCAGTCGACTTTCGCGCTTCATCGATGAACTCCAGCTTATAACTGGCTTTGGGGTCTATCGCATTCAGTTCCACAATCAGCCCCATGGTCGCGCACTCTGGACGGCGGAACGCCGCCACCATGCCCTCGCCGGTGTCTGAACGATGCAACTGGTAGGCGAAGAACTCCGACAGCGAAGTGCTAATGGATGTCAGCGGGTAGATATCGCCGTAGAAATACTTACGGTTGGCGGCAACCTCTGACAGCAGCTCCCGCGCGGTCTCCAGGGAGTAGGCGGGGTCGAGGTATGCCATTTCGGTCAGCACGCCGGTGGAGGCAGAGCTGCGGAAGGTGTAGGAATCGGGACTCCAGGCCGCCGATGAGCTTAAGGGCACATACTGCGATAGCGCCACCATCTGCATCTGGTTCCACTCCTGGTGACCAGCCCAGCAGTTGGTATCACTGCGCCACAGTGGCACGGAGCGCATGCAGGTCTCCAGGTCAATCCGCCGGCCGCCGCTGGCGCAGTTGTCGATCCACAGACCAGGGTGTTTAGCGCGCAGCTCATCCCACATGGCGTAATGGCCCTCCACGAACCGGATCTCGGACATCCCCTGCCGGTCCTCTGCATCAGCACCGCGCCAGAAGCTCAGCGGGTCGATGTTGTAGTCCTCACGATACACCGTCACACCGGATTCACTGATCCGCTGCGACAGTAAGTCCGTCATGTGCCGGAGTGCTTTAGGGTCACCCAGGTTATACAGACCACCGTTGGCACCTCCGAACACATACTCCGGGTGCTCGTTGGCGATTTGCGTGCCAGCAGCCACACGGCAGGGTTCAAACCAGAGTATGAAGTCCATGTCGTTCTTTTTGCACAACGCACCGATGGATGTCAAACCATTGGGGAACTCCTTGGGTTTGTAGAACCAGTTGCCCACCCCATTGGGGAAGCCGCCCACAAACCACCCTGCATCAAACCAGTAGGTGTCGCATCCCATTTTGTGCGCGGCATCCACAGCTTTGAGCTGACCAGCTTCGGTGGCCCAGCCAGGGGTGTTGATGTATCGGTCGAAGTCTTGCAGACAGATGGGCATCCTCAGCGGCCTGCCCTCTTCTTGCGGCACGTATTTATGCAGCATCAGCCTTCGGAACAGGTTCTGCGATGCCTGTTTATCGCCTTCCCAGGCCATCATCAGCACCCTTGGGGTGCGGATCGACTCGCCAGGATACAGCACAAGATGGGTCTTTTCCATGCCGGTGCAGAACCGGGTGGTGCCATCGGGCTGCCGATTGTAGGAGGCTGACCACTGTCCCGACCAACCGATCGCGGTGATGAGTCCGCGGCTTTCATACTGCATGTTCCAGAACGGAAATGCGGTGTCCTGCGATGGCCGTCCGCCAGTGGGGGCCATCGTGATGCTTTGGCCATCCGCCAGGGTGGTTTCGTAGGGCTGCCAGGTCTTCTCACTGCAGGTGTCGCCGCGCAACTGATGCAACGTCAATGGAGCACGGCCGGTCTGGGTGGTGATCTTCACATCGGCGGCTTGAACATCCGCGATGATCGGGGTGTTGGCAGAGCCCTCATTGGTGAAGCGAATCAGCCACTCCACAGCCGGATATTCAGTGAACGCCGTGGCGACTGCGGTCACTTTCAGACCTGTCTGCGAATCGGCGTAACTGGTTTCATACAATATGCGGTCCGCTTTGACGGACTTCGTGACTGTGCGCTCCCACTTCGGAAGCAGCTCCGCGGAGGGTTTACCGCCGTAGGTGAACGAGAACGGGAATGCGGTCTCGGCCAGCAGCGAGTTGCTGACATAGTCATCCAGATACCTCACGCTGCCGTCCGCCAAGATCAGCGAGGCGTCGGCCCAGTCGGACTGGTCATACGCGATGCCGTCCTCGGTGGCGTCTACTTTCAGCACCAGCTCACGGGTGCCATCGGGCAGCTTGATGTCTACCGGTACCGGTGCATCGCCGCACTTCAACACATCGGTGCGTATCACCTCTATACTGGCAATCTCAACGGAAAATCTGGCGGTGCCATGAACACCAGCCGTATCGTAGTTATTGTCGATGCCGGCATATGCCTTGAATCTCTTCGCACCAGCGGGAAGGCTGACCACGATCTCACTGTTTGCGTGGGTGCCCAGACCGCGTTTAAACTCCTTCTTCCCGATTTTGATGGGTGTACCCATGCATGACTGGCGTGCATGAAGCGTGTTGGCATCCTGGCGTTTGACATTGATGCGCACATCACTGGCCTTGATCGTACTCGACTCGTCAAACAGCGTCTGGGCCCACTGCTGCATGTGCTCTACCTCTACGGGCCGTGCGCTGATGGCGTCTTGCGGGGCTTGTTTCGGGATAAACTTGACGTCCATAGACCATCCTCCAACCTGACATAGCGTCATCAGGCTACATATCATTACGAAATGTTTCATTGGTTCACCTTGGTTACGGCATTGATTGCCAATTGGGTATATTAGTCACAATCGGTAGATGTGATATTTGAATAGTAGCACCATCTGACTCCGATGACAAACAGAGCTATTATTCCATTTATACCGTCATGTTTCCTGCACATGTGAATGTTTATTATAGTGTGATGCTGGCGTGGCAAGACGAGGTCAGGCGATTTCGGGTATTCTTATATCAAAGCCCGTCAACTTGGAGGCCAGCACCTATGATCTGCCTAACCGGCGACCTTCATCACCAATCGCTCTGCACCGGCAACCAGCAGGCGTGCGACATCACCGAAATTGAGGTCGCGCAGAGGTATAACCGGATGATCGCGGAACGCGGCATCAAGGTGACTTACTTCGTGTCCGGCAAGAGCTTTCAGGACCAATGGTCTGAACTGGAGCCGATATGCAAAAGCCCCAATGTTGAGATCGGCGGACACAACTGGGCCTGCTTCAAGCCCGCCCTGCCGCACCGCATCTGGAAGAAGCTGACCGGCAGCTACAACGGCCCCCTGAAAACTCAACAAGCCGATGCACAGCGCACGATGGAGATCATCAAGCAGAAGACCGGCCGCGACGTCATCTGCTGGCGCAACCATATGTATATGCATGGCCCCTTTACCGAGCAAGCCCTTTACAATGCGGGTATTAAAGTGTGCAGCGATGGTGTGAAGGCCGCCTCCACTGGTGGGGAATGGCACGATACCGGGCTGTTGAGCCTGCCGCTGAACATCCTGCCCGACCACGAACACCTCTACCATGCCGAACGAACCCCAGCATGGGTGAAGTGGTGGCAGAAGCGGTATAACTGGAGCGATGATTTCGGCCCTCAGAGCTACTATGTGGAGGAGTGGACGGACATCGTGTTGCAGCAGCTTGCCGACCATGAGCGCAAGGGGATCACGAGCACCATGATTATCCACCCCATCACACTCTATCTGTGCGACGGCTTCCGCAGCTTCCAGAGGTTACTGGATTACCTGTCGGATCACGAGACAGTGTGGATGAGCGAAGTTTACCAGAAAGCGCTGGTGAAGTCATGAGTCCGCGGGTGAGTATTATCATGCGCAGCAAGAACAGTGCGTGGGTTATCGACCAGGCTCTGAAAGCGCTGTATAGTCAGGAATACCGCGATTTCGAGCTGTATGTTGTGGACAGCGGCTCCACAGACAAGACGCTAGAAATGGTCAAGGCCTACCCCTGCCAACTGCGCTGCATCGAGGCGAAGAGCTACTATCCTGGCGCGGTGTTGAATGAGGCGATTGAACTGACTCCTGGTGAGCTAGTGGTGTTTGTGAACTCCGATGCGGTGCTGCTCAGCCCGAAGAGCCTCACCCGGCTGGTGGCGGCGTTTGATGATCCTGCGGTGATGGCGGCGTTTGGTCGGCAGCTTTATCGCCCAGAGGCTGACGGTTGGGTGAAGCGCGACTATGTAGCGAGCTTCCCGGAGACGGGTGAGGCCCCGCCTTGGATGAAGATGAGCCTGCCCTTCGCTGCCATGCGCCGCAGCGCCTGGGACCAATTGAAGTTCTACACCGATGCCTGGGGCAGCGAAGACACCGACTGGGGCAACAAAGCGCGCGAAAATGGCTGGAAAGTGGCGTATGTGTCGGATGCCATTTTGATGCACAGCCACAACTACACGCTGAAGCAGCTTTACGGCCGCCGGTTTATTGAGGGCGAAGCCGACGCTTTCATTTATCGTGATAGTGACAGCCTGCCGAAGATGCTCAAGCGGGTCGTTAGCTCTACGCTGCGCGATGGCTGGCACCATCTGCGAGCGTGTGATGCGGGCGGCATGATGGCCATCCTCCCCCGTCGCAGCGTCTACCAGTGGGCCTACTACAAGGGGCATCGGCTGGGAGAGACCCGCATCCGCGAGAACGACACCGACACCAGCAAAGGCCAGGGCGTGGTGCTCGACCGGCAGTAGCCGAAGGCAAGAGGAGGGACGGGTGATGGAACAAGATATCCGCTGGGTGCAGCGGTTCGCTCATTTCGACAGGGCTGTGGTTCTGCTTCGAGAGCCATTTGATCAAGGTATATACCAACTCTCAGAGCTTGAGAAGGAGGGTACCATCCAGAGGTTTGAGTTCGCTGTGGAGCTGGCATGGAAGACTCTGAAAGATTACATGCAACATGAAGGCCATCAGTTCATCTCCGAAACCCCTCGTACGGTCATCAAAGATGCATTCACCGCCGGCATTTTGCCGGATGGTCAGGTGTGGGTGGAGATGCTGGTGCTGAGGAACCTGTTGTCTCACACGTACGATGCCGCGACTTTTTATCAAGCGCTCGATGATATTCAGAGCAGGCACCTCAAGGCCATAGAACAGCTTCACCTGTGGTTCATGGAGCGAAGGATGGAGCAGTGTCAGTAGGCATGCTGGATGAGCGAATAGTTAGGCAGATATGCGAAATACTCTCACAGCATCTCAATGTATCGGAGGCTGTGCTTTTTGGGTCCAGATCGAAAGGCACAGCCAAACCCGGTTCAGATATCGACCTTGCCGTGTATGGGATTCAAGATGCCATTCAGGCCCAAACCATAGCAGACGACCTTGATGAGCTTCCGACACCATACCAGTTCGACGTAGTCGCAGGCGATACCATCAAAACGGCCTCCTTACGTGAACATATCAAACGCGTAGGAATCAAAATATACCCGTAGTCGCCCCCCTCACCTCACCCTCATCCGCCTTACAACCCCTCGCGGTCGATGGGGTGGGAGGCGCCGGCCTGGAGGGTGCTGCGGCGGCCCACGATCAACACGGAGTCCTTGGCCCGGGTGATACCGGTATATAGCACCTCGCGGCTGAGCATCGGGTGATCATGGGGTACCGAAAGCACCAGCATGACGCATCCGTATTCGCTGCCCTGGCTCTTGTGCACCGTGTGCGCAAACGCGGGCTCCCAGTGGGCCAGCGACTCCAACGGGTAACTGATGTCGCCATCCGTTTTGCGGAACACCACCTGCCGGTCACCATCCACACCGCGCATCAACACGCCCACCTCGCCATTGCTTAGATCACGCAGAGCGTCGTTCTGGGTGACCATCACTGGCATACCCACCGGGTAACCGATGGAGCTGCCGGATGTATGCTCACGGAGCAGATTCGTCATCATATGGTTGATGCCAGACACACCGGTGAATCCGCTACGGGTCAGGCAGAGCACTCTGCCTGCATTAAGTCCATCGAACACCGCATCAAGTTGCTCCTGGTGGGCCTCCAGATGGTCGAAATCAACACTCTGTCGTAGTTGCTGCAGGATCGGCTGCGGGTAGATCATCGCAAACCAGGGAGAAAGTAGTGCGTGAAGCACATCCTGCCGGTTAGGGTCGCAGTCCAGCAGCAGACACCCCTGTTGGCCCATCTGACCAGGTGTGCCCGCAGGCAGCAGGCTGTGGTCCAGTGGTAGACCCTGGTTGACAGCCATCGCAAGCTGCAAGATGCTGGCTACGCTTCGGAAGGAGGTGCTGAGGGACGCGATCGGCCACTCACTCCCCTGAAGCAAGGTGGTCAACGGCACGCCTGCCTCCACGGAGGGCAACTGATCGCGGTCGCCCAGCATGATCACCCTGCAGTGTGAAGGTGTAGCCGCCAGCAGGTGGGCCATCAACCGGATGTCCACCATGCTGAGTTCATCCAGCACCAGGGTATCGGCATCCAACAGATTGCTTTTGTTGTGTTTGAACCGGCCGTACCGGTCGATACGCAAAACACTATGTATGGTGTGGGCCTGAAGGCTGCGCAGCCATTCGGCCTCGGATGGGTCACTCAGCAACGAGGCCTGTTGGTGTAGCGACTCGGTCATGCGCTGTGCCGCACGGCCGGTCGGTGCGACCAGCACCACCCGGCCAGCCTGACCAGCAGACTGCAGGCACCGCAGGATGTTGACCACTATCGATGTCTTGCCCGTGCCTGGTCCTCCGCTGATGATACTCAGCCGGTTGTCTAGGGCTAGACGCAGGGCCAGGTGCTGGTCGTCACTGAGCGTGTGGCTGTTTCCCGATAGCACCGCGTTGACCATATCTTCTGAGACGGGCTGATCACTCGGCCTGTTGAGACGGTTGAGACCATCCAGCACCGAGTGTGCTGCGTGGACCACCCCCTGGAAGCCGATGGTTCCGTCGCCCAGCACCAGCGGGCAGAGGCAGCCGACATCGCGTGTGACCAGCTCAGGGTAGAGCTGGTCTAGCTGTTGCCACTGAGATAACCACTCCGGAATTCTGTCATGCAGGCACTCCGGCAGCCGCCTGCGCAGTGTATCCGCGTTGGCGTGCAGACAGATGCTACCCCCCTCAAAACTCTTGAACAGGGCAACCAGTATGGGTATCAGCGGTTCGTCAGCGCGAGGCAGGGTGGACGAAAGCTCCAACAGGTCACCAATCGACTGTCGGCTCAACGGGCTTATCCAGGCGGCGTAGTCTCTGGTGATATGCATGTATACAGCGTGTTTAGCCATGGGTGATGCCCTGCCTCATATACGCCATATAATCCGTCAGATGGGCACCAAACTGCTCAATTTCCGCAGGGCCTATGTCAGTCCTGACGTAAAACCCTTCGTCGCTGCCCACATGCACCCCGCGCAAGAACACATAACAGATGCCGCCAAACCGACTCCAGAGGTCGGTCATCCCCCACGCCTCGTATAGCCTCTGAAGCGCCAGTGTATAGGTGCGGTACTGACCATGGTAACCGCCATGCTCCATCATCTCGCTAATAGACGATGCTCCGTAGCCAGACGGTGAGCTGTTGCTCTTCCAGTCCAAAATGTATATCTTCCCATTTAGTTCGAACACAAGGTCGATGATCCCGTATAGGTCGTCCACCAGACCGTCGTGCTGATTCATGCAGACATGAAACGGCAGTTCGGCACGTCGAGTGGCCAGTGGGATATCGCCAAGCGGTGCGCCCGTCATCGGGCATACGGCATGAAGTGTGTGCCAGATTCGATCCGCGATCTCCGGCAGCCACGCAGGCTCACCCTCTTCAACGGCCATTCCGCTTAACGGAATGGCATCCAGCACAAGCTGGCGGAATTCGACTGTTTCATACAACTGCTGGGCGTCGGTGCATTGGCGAACCATCTCAAAGTCGACCGCCTGCAGCACCGAATGGAACAGCGTTCCGGCCTCAGCACCCGTCGGTATGCCAGCCTCTTCGGACTCATAAGAGGTGTCATCGTCACTACGAAGGCTACTTAACCCGTCGCCTTCGGTCGACGCAAGCTGCCAGAATGTGTGGTCCGACGGTGGCGTGGAAGACGAGTCAGAAGTTGACGATGGATCATTTCGGGTCAGCCCAATGGGAAGGCTGGAGAAGGAGTGTATCCAGCTCAGCCTGCTCCTCATGTACTCCGGGGCGGCTCGAAATTCCAGCAGATCGCCCGCCAGTGTCGTGGAAGCGTGCATGAACATCCTGCTTCCGTCTGGGTTACGGCTGTAGGTAATCTGTTGCACTTGGCTCAGTTCACGCTCACTAACCATGTTATCAAGACACTTGGCCATGGCGGAGGTGCTCTTCTCATGCAGGGGCATATACAACCGGCATCGGGCACGGGTCATGGCCACATACAACAGCCTCTGCTGCTCCTCGGCAAACTGGATGTCAGCCGCTTTAATACCGGCGTCATCTTTCTCATGCTGGCACAGGAACTCCATATGATCTGCATAACACAGCGTGCGGTAGTCACTGGAGGCGTCCTTCTGGCCCAGCAGAAGGAATACCACACCATATTCCAGCCCCTTCGAGGCGTGCATAGTCACGACCTGCACCTTGGGCTGATCGGCCTCTTTACGAAGCTGCCCGGTCTGCTCGTCACTGCCTCCGCCGTCCATCAGGCACTGCAGCCGTCGCACCAGCGAGGCGAGGTCATCGTGGTTGTCGACTGCCATCGTGGTCAACTCCTGGCTGAGATGCAGCCAGTTGGCTGCCCGGCGATCACCATCCTGAGCGGTGATCTCGCGATGCAGCAGCTCCGTATGATGGCACAGCACACGGAAGAGGCCATCCCATCGGCGGTGATCGGCCATGTCACTGGCGCTTTGCATGAGGCGCTGCGCTTGGCGCACAGCCAGCCGGTCATGCAGCCTCAAGGGATGGATGCCAAACACACGGGTCAGCAGCGCATTCTGCAACAGACCGTGGTCTTCAGGTTCGAGCAGAGCCTTGAGAACCAACAGCAACTGGGCAGCCTCAGCCGTTTGGTAGATATTACTCGACCGCCCGTTGCTGTAAGCTATACCCGCATCAGCCAGCTTCAAGCCGATCCGTTTCGCCTGGTGATGGCTCTTGCACAGGATACAGATGTCATCCAGCCTGAGGGGCCTCGGCTCACCTCCACGGAAGATGACTTCAGGTGACTGGCCCATCAGGTCGATGATCTCCTCGACGATGAACTGCATGAAACTCGTGGCACTGCGCTTTTCGTCAGTACCGGTCTTGACGATCACGATCGGCTTGCGGCCTTCCCAGCCGGAGCCCAGCACCGTGCCAGGCTCAGGGGGCACGCAAACTGGCAGATACTGCAGTCTGCCGGGCTCAGGCTCACCAAAGAGGCGATGGTCACCGCAGAGCAGGTTGATGGCCTCTATGAACTGCGCCGACGAACGGTAGTTAGTGTCGAGACTGGTAATCCGGCCCCCGCGTTCAGCCAAAGTCTCTTTGGCGGCCAGGTAGGTCTGCACGTTCGCGCCACGAAAGGTGTAGATGGCCTGCTTGGGATCGCCAACCAGTACCAGATGCTTAGGGGCTGAGGCCTCTTGCAGAAAAAGACTCTTGATAATGCGCCACTGCAGGGGGTCGGTATCCTGGAACTCGTCCACCAACGCCGCCTGATACTGCGATGCGATCTGCTGGCACAATACAGGGTTGCCGTTCAAAGCATCCGCGAGGCCTTGCACCATGTCATTGAAGCTGACCACTCCACGCTCTGCGCGGTTTTGTCGTGCCATTGTCGCCAGCTCACTGGCCACTGCGGCGACAATGCCGGGGCTGATACGCGATTTGAATACCGCAGAAGGACTGAGCTGCCCTTTGAGACCTTTGAGATGGCCGTATAGTTGGACCACGAAAGGCCGCGAAGTCGACCTCACCCGCCGCCAGATGCCGTTATAGACATCGGTTATAACCCGATCAGACTGTTCTATGGGTTGGTCGTAGATATGGGCCAGCAACTGTTGCAGCGGCTGGATGACGCGCGTCTGTGTATCGAACTCGCCCTTCTTTGCGGCCTTCTCAAACTGCAAAGTGACATCAGCTTCAAGCTCGCTCCAGTTGCTGCCCAAGAACTCCATAAACGGTCCGGCTAGCTGCTCCAGCCACTGCTGTTCTGACAGCGGCAGCAGCCCTAGCAACTCATCGAGGTTACCGGGCTGCACCAGATCGTCGCTCTGCATCGAGCCGGCGATACGCCGGCTTGTGGCACCGCGGCTGCCCACCAGACTGGCCACGAAACTCAGCATCTCCGCCCGGAGCATCCCCGCCGAATTGGCGATTGGCATCCATTTATCGCGGATGAGCAGCAACAGCAGTTTTTGTGTCCAGACAGGGTCGTTCTCTATCGCGAGGTTGAGGGGCAACAGACACTCAAACCCATACCGAACCATCGTCATCTGGCAGAAGCCATGGAAGGTGGTGATCTGCGCCGTGTCGAAGTTCGCCAATGCTTCTGCGGCTCGTTCGGTTTCCTCGGGGGAATGCTGGCCTCCCCGTTCTATCTCGGTCAGGAAAAGCCGCAGCCTGTCCTGCATCTCGCTAGCCGCTTTGTTGGTGAAGGTGACCATCAACAACTGGTGGATGGGCACCCCGTGTTTCACAACCAATTCGGCGGCTTTGCTGCAGATGGTGTAGGTCTTGCCGGTGCCGGCGGAGGCTTCGATCAGCTCAAGTTGGGGTGTTGACATCTCAGTTTTCGCCCTCCTGGCTCTTCTGAGGGGCAACGAACGGGGCGAAACGTTGATGCAGCGCAATCCTCAACTGATCATCTGAGTCGGGTTGGGTGATGCCCTCGACCCAGCTTAGGGGGTCGATTGAGTCACCATATTCCGCATCCTGCTCTTCAGCCATCTCCTGCAGACCGGCATCTAGCCCTATCTTCAGTATCAGCGGATACGGAAGATGCCACAGGTTGCCGGCCAAATAGTGCCCACAGAGGGTTTTTAAGTATTCAGCCTCAAACGAGACGGTAAACTGCTCCGGTTGGGATTCACCACTCCAACAGACCAGGACGTCCGCATCGAGTGGTGTAATGTGGTGCTGAAGCTTATGTACCAGCAGGACCAAGGCTGGCTGGATTATGGCGAAGGGCTGCAATTTCCCGCTGCTCTTTTTACCCACGGCCATCTTGACAGCCACCAAATCGGTCTGTTCATTGCAGATGCACAGAGGCCAGTCGGCGGTGACCGTGATACCCTCGACATCAATCATCGCCTGCACAGGAGATAACTCACCCAGGGGCATCCGTGCTGACAGCTCTTCGGATTTCTGCTGTACCGATGCGATCAGGACCGGCTCCATGGGGGCTACGGGAAGCAGGCCGCGATGCGAACCCGCATTGTATAAATCTGCCGTGATTGAACTGACCGGCCGGCCGGTTTGTTTGTGCAGCAGCACTGCTTGGGTCACCATCCGGCTGAGCTGCTGCCCTGACAACTCCAGCGGTTCTGTATCGGCCGTATCCTCCGGTAAGCTCTCCCATAAACGACCAGCCAGCCTCTCCAGTGTCGAAGTGATCGGATCATACAGGAACGAGCTAAGCTGTCTCACGCTGATCTCTTTAGGAGCTTCTGGCAAGCTTAGCGGAGCCTCTTCACGGCTTTCGAGGTCCAGTAGTTTTTCGAGGGCTGCGGTGGCTTGAGCCACCAACTCCGGACTGGCCAAGTCGCTGTGACTGAGCTGCTTGAGCGCGATGAGCCAGTCTGACAGGCTGTAGTTCGGCCATGCAGGCTCCCTGCCGCCCGGTGGCAGCAGCACATGCTCAACGCTGTAGGGCATCAAGGGCACATGCCGCGTAATGGTGCTGACATTGGGCACACCCAGATACTCCAGCAACTGCCGAAGCTGGTTACTGAGGTAGCCGGGGGTGTCGGTGACAGGGTCCAGCTCCTGGTAGCTCAATGTGATGCTGTCACTGGCGCTGAGCAGTGCCGTGAGAAGCGACTGCCGCGCGATGTCCTCTGCCTGGCCACCGACATCCGTGCGGATGTCGAGGCTTGAAGCACGCACCCGCAACGGAAAGCGTCCTTCATTCAGCCCACACACGATGACATGTCGGAATGGAACTCCACCGAGCTGGTTCAGCGAGCCCACATTCACCCCGCCAAGCACAGGCAGCCCGATGTGCCAACTGTCTGGACGGATACAACCCATGAGCAACTGCTTGAATTCGGCGGCTGATAAAACTTGAATAGAGATCATCTCTTCGCCGTCGACCATCTGGCGAAGCGTCTGCTGCATCTGCACATGGCCGCGACGGTCGGGCGCATCATCAGACTGCGGCTCGATCAACAAAGGCAGCAACCTGCCCAAAGCCTCCTCCCAGGCACCTGCGGTGCGGTCCGGTCCACCCAACAGTTCGCTGAGCTCATTCATGCGCTCCAGACATATCCCCAGGCTCTCCAGTTCCTCAGCGCTGGTTCGGAATGTCGCCTCAGGGATGCGGTGCTGCCAGTGGTCAGCCTGCTGCTCGTTTGGTATCTGCAGAAGCCGTCCTAACCGGTAGCGCTGCATCATCTGCTTGAAACTGAAGGGCTGTTCTTTTATGCCAGCATAGGCTGTCTCAAGCTGGTCGTAGCCGCGCCAAGCTCCCGAATTGGCCATCAACTCCTGCCAGTTTTCCACCACGCTGTGAGTGATCCCTTGCGCCTGCATGAAGCATGGATTACGCATGATCGCCAGCAGTTGGCTGCGGGTGAAGTTATCGGCATTGAGGGCCATTAACGCTTGCAGAGCCTGAATATACAAGCTGTCACCAGCTCGCACACCCAAAACGCAGTATGGCAAGCTGGCCCGGTGTTTATCAAATGCTGCGCATAGCTGGCTTTTGACCTCAGAAACATCCGAGCATAAAACTGCGATCTGCTGGGGCAGCAACGTGGGGTCATGGTCCAGCATCTGCAGGAAGCGGTTGGCCACCGCCTCATACTCGCGGTCGGTTCCCTTGGCGGCCAGGACCGAAAGGTGACCGGTCTTCACCATCTCCTGGAGCGATGCCAGGGGCTGGTCCATGCTAGGTGCCACCGGCGGTCCGGCCCAGCCCACGGATTGCAGAAACTGCTGGGTGGGACGGTACCAGGACATCAACTCATCAGGGCACTGGCTTAACGGATGGTGCAGCAGAAGATCCACATCCATGACCTGGGCGGCCCAGTTCAGCATCTGTAGTTGGCCGTCCAGAACCGAGGGAAAGCCATACAGCACCGTCAGCCGCGGCTCCTTCGGTGCCAGCGGTATGGAGTGGGCGACCTGCGCGAAGGCATAACCCAGGCTGCATGGCGAGCCACCGCAACTGTGCAGGTAGAGCTCACGCTCCGCCTGGGCTAGCGGCGTTTCGGGCCACTCTGCTAGTAGACTAGGGCTCCGCTGCTCGTAATCGTGAAATAGCAGCAGCAAAGATTGGGCAAGTCCAACCTTCTTGCTGGTCGCGCCATTTTGGTTCGGGCTGCTCTGCAGGTAGTTACGAATGGGATCCATGACGGACTGAGCCATGATCGTGTCGTCTGACAACAAACTGACGATGCGCATGAGCCACTGTTGGAACTTAATGGCTGGGGGTAGAGCGATTGGCGAGACCTCGCGAAGCATCTCCCACAAACCGTCTTCCATCAAGTGACATGGGATGTCCAATGTGGCCCCGTAGGTCTGCGCCACGTGGTAATTCACCCAGCGGTTGATCGGCTGAGACAGGGTGATGAGGCGCGGCTGCACACCGAACAGTTGCGCCTTTTGTTGCTGAAGATAGAACCTGTGAAGGTGGCTGGTCAGCTCATGTTGTGTCTGATATGTATGTATGGTAAATGCCAACCGACCCTCCTAATGCAACACGCCTTATATAAGAATGATACAACGAATTAAACACCCTCTGGAGACCATCATGATGATGTCACCCGGCCGTCATCGAACCTCATAATCTGGCTGATTCAGATGATACCGTAATTTGCGAGATTTTATGGAAGCCATAAATGCAACAAAACTGTGATAAATATTGTATAAAATCGTCCAGATATATGGGCAAATCACAAAAATAGTGGCCGAAATGTCGAATTTCACTTGATTATCCGAAAATAAACAGATATTGTATACACGAAACACTATTCCTCAGGAGTGACCGTTTATGAAATTTAACATGCATTCGAGAAGCTCTGTCACCACAGGCTTGTTAGTAAATGCTTTAGCCGAACCGCTTGGGATCGATACTCGTGAGCCTATGCTGAGCTGGCATATGACGAACTGCGCCCGCGGTGCCGAGCAATACGCTTATCGTGTGCAGATGGCCACTTCTGTTGCTGCGCTGCGGCGTGGCGAGTGTGACATGTGGGATACCGACATGATCCGCGAGTCTAGTCAGTGTGTGCCATATGCAGGTGTTCCGCTGAAAAGTGCCACCCGTTATTACTGGCGGGTCCGGGTATGGGACCACAGAGGGGTTTCCAGTGCCTGGAGTGACCCTGTGATGTTTGAAACAGCCATGCTGGAACCTGACGACTGGCATGCGAAATGGATACGGATGCCTGCAGCGATGCGTGCCACCCACCCCACGTCTGTGCCCGTTTTCCGTAAAGATTTTCTGATGGTCCGTCGCGCTCGATGGGCTGCGATGTACATATCGGGTGTAGGTTACCAAGAGGTTTTTATCAACGGCGTGAAGGTCGGCGATAACCTGCTGGACCCAAACAATGGCAACCTCGAAAAGACCGTATCATACGCCACACATGATGTGACCGAGATGTTCCACTTGGGCCGCAACTGCATCACCGCTATGGTAGGGCAGGGTTGGTGGTCAGGCGAACCGTCGCTCATCGTCAAACTCCATATCATCTACACCAACGATTCTGAAGAGATCGTGGGTACTGACGAGACATGGGACTGCCGTCCCAGCCACATCATCAGCAGCAGTGTCTATCAAGGCGAAGAGGCCGATGCCCGCTTAATAGATGACGAGTGGTACACCCCCGTGCTTCACATCAATGAAGAGTGGGTGGCTGCTGAAGTATCCGATATCTCGAGTCGCCTGGTGGCGCAAACCCAGCCTGCGATCGAATGTATTGAGACCATTGCACCAAAACTGATCACGCAGCCCCAGCCCGACATTTGGATATTTGACTTTGGCCAGAACATCTCCGGCCGTTGTAAGCTGCGTGTCGTCATGCCAGGTGGAACCAGACTAGTGATGAAGCACGCAGAGTTGTTGAACTTCGACGGCACACTCAACGGAGAAAACCTGCGTACCGCGGCGGCCACTGACGTGTATACCTGCCGCGGACACGGTACCGAAGAGTGGGAGCCCAAGTTTACCTACCATGGCTTCCGGTATGTGCAGATCGAAAACTACCTTGGGATGCCAACGCAACGAACCCTCACCGCACAGGTTATCCACACACGGTTGGAACCCAGCGGTTACTTCTATTGCAGTGACCCGCTGCTTAACAAGATTTACGCAAACAGCATTTGGGGATACCGCGACAACTACCATAGTATCCCGACTGACTGTCCCCAGCGCGATGAACGCATGGGCTGGATGGCCGACGCACATATCACCGCGGATATGGCCTTCCACAACTTCAAGATGGAGGCCCCCTTCTGTAAATGGCTTGATGATATCGCCGAAACCATGACCGAAGAAGGTGCCTTACCGGACACCGTGCCGACGTATCATGGCACGCAGCCCGGTGATATTATGTGGACCATCGCCTACCACATCATCGCATGGGACGTCTACCGACATACAGGGCATGTTCATGTGCTGCTGAAGCATTACGACAAGCTGCGGCTGCATGTCACGGACCTGCTGTCTCGGTACGACAGGTGTCTGCTTCCAGACTGTAAATACGGCGACTGGATAGCCCCTGAAGAGACGCCCAAAGATTTCATCAACATGTGCGGCTTGTTGCAGATGTTGAATATCCAAAAGATGATATCTAACGCTGTGAAGAACGAACCAGATACCGCATACTTCACTGAACAATCGCAGCAGTTAGGGCAAAACATCAACAAGCGGTTCTACAACGAGAACCGCTGCATGTATGCAAACGGCAGCGAACTTAGTTACGCACTGCCTATCATGCTGGGCATCATTCCAGAGTTAGACTTTGATAAGGTAGAAAAGAACTTCGTAAGGCAGATCAAGCGGATGCAGAACGGGCATCTCAGCACCGGATTTGTGGGCACCAGACCTTTGATGGAAGCGCTGTTGAAAGTCGGCGAGGTCGATCTGGCTCTCTCAATGGTGACTGATATCGACTGCCCAAGCTGGGCCTATCAAGTCGCCATGGGTGCCACCACCATCTGGGAGCTGTGGAACTACGCCACGGGCAACGACATGAACAGCCACAACCATCCGGCCCAGGGCTTCATCGCCGCTTACCTGATGCAGACCATCGGTGGGATCAAGCTGGATGAGGACACCGCTGGCTGGGAGCACTTTACCGTGAAGCCTCACATCTGGGGTAACCTCACCAATGCCGAAGCGGTGGTGGAAACCGCGAGAGGGCGTGTGAGCTGCAAGTGGGAACTGCTGGACAGGTGCTTCCCTGACAAAAAGCTGAAGGGAATGAACATGACTGTTCAAATACCCATCGGCACCACCGCCACCGTATACATTCCTAAATACGGACGCCGACGACCGGAGATACGGCTGGATGGCAAGCGGGCCTTCCGAGCAGGACGCGTGATGGCCAGTCAGAAGGACATCATCAGGGGCTGCGATGCTGGTAACTACGTCTGCCTGGAGCTAGTGAACGGCACCTACGAGTTCGAGGTGATCTAGATACCGAGCCGACCAATAGGCTGCTTAGAGGTCGCTTGTGGGATTTCCCCAGGGGCGACCTCTGTCAGATAACCAGGGATCCGATCATGTTCACTGATGAGAAAAACTGGCAGTATTTCGGGTATAAATAAGTGTGTTGTGCTCCAACAAGCAGATCATAACTGATGTAATATCCAAGGTGGCTCTGAACGGCCTATGCCTGCGGACCACTGGCAATCGATATGGATACCGACATGCAAACCACCTGGTGATCCTGCCAGGTGTTATCATTACAATGAGAACCCAAACAACTCTTAGGAGGTGCGCATCATGGCGCGACCCGTCACTCTTGTTACCGGCCAATGGGCCGATATGCCCCTGGACGAACTTGCCGAATTAATGTGCGAACTTGGATACGATGGCCTGGAACTGGCCTGCTGGGGTGACCACTTTGATGTGGAAGCCGCCCTCAGCACAGATGGCTACATCCAAAGCCGCTGGGATATCCTCGAGAAGTATCAATTGGGCTGCTATGCCATCAGCAACCACCTGGTGGGACAGTGTGTGTGCGACAAAATCGACGAACGCCACCAGTCGATCCTTCCCCCCAGTGTGTGGGGCGACGGCAACCCAGAGAAGGTGCAGGAGCGTGCCGCTGAGACGATGAAGCACACCGCTCAGGCCGCCCGAATGATGTTTGATGGCGCTCCGGATGAGGTCAAGGCTTTGGGTATGCGTCCAGTGGTGAACGGCTTCACCGGAAGCAGTATCTGGTCCAAGCTCTACTCCTTCCCTCCCATGCTTCCAGGCACCATCGATGCCGGTTTCAAGGACTTCGCGGACCGCTGGCTGCCCATTCTGGACGCCTTCGATGCCGTGAATGTAGACTTCGCGTTGGAAGTTCACCCCACCGAAATCGCGTTTGATACCGTCTCCGCCCAGCGTGCGCTGTCGGCAGTCAACGGGCACAAGCGGTTCGGATTCAACTACGACCCCAGCCACCTTGGTTACCAGGGTGTAGACTACGTGGGCTTTATCCGCGCCTTCGCAGACCGTATCTACCATGTGCATATGAAGGATGTCTACTGGTCTTCCAACCCGTGCAGCAGCGGCGTGTTCGGCGGTCACCTGGATTTTGGCGATTATCGCCGGTTCTGGAACTTCCGAAGCCTGGGTCGCGGCTCAGTGGACTTTGAGGAGATCATCCGCGCGCTGAACGACATCGACTACGGCGGCCCTCTGAGCGTAGAATGGGAAGATGCCGGCATGGACCGCGTGCAGGGAGCCGAAGAGGCCTGCGAGTTCGTGCAGAACGTCGACTTCCAGCCCAGCGCCATCGCCTTCGACGCCGCCTTCGAGAAGAAGTAGGCGGAGCCCAGTAGGGGCAGGCCCCTGTGCCTGCCCCTTTTTCGCTCCTGCCCAATCAACAACCGACTGTAGTAGTCAAAGCCTGTATATCACCAACTCCGCGACATAAATGTCTCGGCTATTGAAAAACAAGACTGCTGAAGCAGTCTATGATGTCGTTATCTATATCGGCGCGGGGTTCCGCAGCCCGTTTCAACGGGCTTGCTGATCAATAGCCGAGACATTTATGTCGCGGCACAAGATGGGTACGACCCCATCCGGTATCCGTGGTAGTTGGCTGGATTACCCCCCCTAGCCCAGCGAATACTTCACCCAAAGCAGCCCCTCTGGGGTGGAACCGTGGCGGTAGTGCTGCTCATACATCGCCTGATGGAGGATGGGCTGACGGCTGGCGTAATATACAGTGAGTATCTCACCGGGGTGAACCTCAAGCGACATCGGGTATCCCATGTCCGGCTGGTCTTCCCACTGGTCCAGCGTGATGATGTTAGCCGTGTCCCAGCTTCGGCCGTTGTCGTATGACAACACCGCCCGAATACTCCAGGGGTCTCTGCGATGGCTGTAGGTGCACAGGATCGCCCCATTCGACAGTTTCAGCAAGTGCGCCGGCAGTCCCCAGAACGGAAGATCACGAGGTTGCGACCAGCTTAACCCTGCGTCGGTGGACTCGCTTTGCAACATGGTGGAACCGACCTCTGGCATGACCGCACGGAAGATAGCCAGATAGTGTGAAGGGCTGATCTCCAGAAACGCGCGTTCGTTAAGGCATGAGATGGGAAGTTGAATCCCAAGCTCGATCTCTTTGGCGGGATCATCGGGGGGCATCATCTCACTTGGCACTACAGATTTGCGTGTCCAGCTCTGCCCCTGGTCTTGCGAAATGAAGCAGCACATCTCCACTGCGTCCGCGATGGTGTCATAACCGAATGTGATTAGGCTGCCGTCGGACAGTGCGAAGGGGCCCGAATGCGCAGCTCCCCACTGAGGTAATCTGTGAGATGTGGTTTCCCATGTGTGGCCACCATCTGTGGAGCGCATCAACCAGCATCCCACTAACTCATCGATCATTTTGCGGGTGACCCTGTCTCGCCGTGAGAGCCACTCAGGTCGACAGTATGTATCGTGCATGAATTCAGCGGTGGTGAACCACGAGGCGGTGATCGTGCCGTCCGGCAGGATCGCCAGGGTGCCGTCGCGGTCATCGAGTTCGCTGTTGTATATCTCTTCAGGCAGGCTCCAGGTGGTTCCGCCGTCCAGTGAACGCATGATGACTTCACGTCCGAACGGGCAGACATGGTGCTTCCGTTCGGAAGCGATGACCAGCAACTCGTCGCCTTTGATCCGTATCAGTCCAGGCCAGCCGTACATCTGCCCCGGCCTTGATGCGACGACCCCATGAGTGAGATGGCTTGCTTTCAGCATGGTTTACTCCTTGTTTATAATCTTGATGACCTTAAGCTGTTCGGATCCGATGGTCAGATCGAAATGGACTGAGTCCGTTCCGCTTAGATTTACTATACACCCGTCCAGCATATCAGTAGCGTTCGAGGGGGTGCCGGCCCGCTTGTCGATACTGACCGTGGTGGTCTGTATGCTGGATGTCGGATTGAAGATGGTCAGGTATGTGGTGCGACCGTCCCCGAAGCGTTCCAGCCAGATACCTGGGTTGCTGGATGAAGCCAATGTCATCGGCCGCCAGCCCGCGGTGTTGATTTCCACCAGCACCGGCATGAGTTTGGCATAAAGCGGTCTGATTTTGGCCACAAACACGGGGTCGCTCCATTTGTATATCCAGCTCGGATACACCCCGTAAAAGGCACATCGCATGGCGTAGCGGTTGATTTGCTCCACGCTGAGATCGCTGTATTGCAGTATGGACCACGACTTGGCCCCGCTCATGAACCGCACGAAGTTGAACTCACTATCGGCCTTCGGTACGAACTGGTCGCCTGATAGCCAGGACTCTTCACCACCCATCGCGTCATTATACGGAGCCGCGAAACAGGTAGCAGGTGAACAGTTGGCGAAAACCACTTTTCCTCGTGCTCTGGCCCACTCAGCCGTACGCCTGCCGAATGTGATGTGCGAAAACGGCTGGTAGAGTGCAGGCTTTCGGGCGGAGTCGAACGTAGGCGGTTCCTCTGCATATCTCCAGTGCTCACGGCGATAGTTCAAGTTGTTTGTGTAACACTCCATGGTGTCCAGATATACTCCACCGAATTGGCCTGGCGTGAGTTGGGCGGTTTCGAAGCCACCGTTGGTAATCAGGTTTGCAGACTCGCCGACTGCCGTCAGTTTGACATCATCGACCCACAGTGTGGTCGGATCGACGTTGCGGATATCTTTGCCAATGTAGATGGAGATGGCGACTGGTTTAGCCTGAGCGGTGAGTGTATGGGTGTGGGACTTCCAGTTGGAATCCAGCTCATCAAGTTTGACACTCACCCGTTCAGGCGCACGGTCGGCATACCAAAACGTGACCGTCCAGCCGATGCTGGTGCCATCTTTGGGCATCCCTTGACCTTTGACGCTATAGGATAGCTCGAACGGCCCGGCGGTTGTTCCTTGAGTGTAGAAAACCTGGTCCACCCCTCGCGTCCACAATGGGTAATAACTCTTTGACGGCACGGGATCGAGCCGTAACGACTGGCCGCCTTCCGTTTTGGTCATCGTATCGATCTGCACCAACGGGGTTTCCGCAACTCTCCGCGTGATCCAACCGTCGATGTGCCACTGCACCGCCAAGTTGTTTACCTCCATGATGTTGTCCCAGTCAAAGCCGCCCGAGCTGAAGTCGGAGCCTGGGGGAGCGGGCAAATCGGGGTTAGGGTTGACGATCATCATGTTCTCTTTACGGCCGGCCTGACGGAAAAAGTAGCCTTGCGGCTGGCCCCAGTTGTCCGTGATATAACTGCCGGTATACGCGGCAAACCGACTGGTGACATCGGCAGGCAGCGCTGGATACCGCTCGGGGCTGACCTCCTGCGCAAGCCTGATGGAGGAGGAAGGATCCGCAGGGCCACTGACGGTGTTCACCACCACATCCGGCATGTCGGTTTGGTGATGCAGCCACGGCTCCACATACTTCAACGAAACCATCCCGTGGGCTTGCTCCCAACTGATGTTGGTCAGCGATTCGACAAAGCGGATATTGAAGTCCTCCCACCCTCCGGGTATAGATTCCGGTGTGACAAAAGGAATCCACATACCCTCTTGAGGGACGCGCTTCGCGAAGGCCCAGGGAAAGATACGCTGGTATTTGTCGGCGGCCCCTCTGAATCCGTCACCATTTTGGCAGGTGAACAGGCAGGCTGTGAAAGAACCCTGGTTGGCCCAGCGTCCGGCATCGGGCGAGAAGCCGATGTCGTAGCGGATGCGCAGCTCACGCTTAACGGCATCGTATTCGGTGCGAAACACCCGCGGCTCGCTGGGGTCTGTGGCGATGCAGAGGGTAAGCCCCTGTTTGTTTTCGACACAAGCAAACAGATAGCGGTCGTCGTAGCCGTCTCGACCCGCTCCATACCATCGGTCGGTGCGGTGGTAGATGCGGCCCGCCTCGATTTTGCGCGAGGTGCGAACATCATCATGCCATACGCCGCCAATGGCATCGAAAGGAACGGTAAAGTATGCACTTACCGCCCGGTCCTGCCCGGAGGTGCTACTGAATCGGCATCGCACGATGATGGCCTCGCGTGTCGCCTGGTAGCGGGCGATTCCGCTGATCGCGGCACTTGGAATTCGAAACTGCTGAGAAACTGTGGATTCCAGTTGTGAACAGGCGTCCTGTGGGGAGCTGACCCGGTATTCCACCTGCTTCAGCGAGATGTCCTTGAACGACGCCACCGATATGGCATCGGATGATGTAGGCGTGACCACCACCTGAGCCAGCGGTTTATCTGGGCAGAGGATTTTGGAGTTGAACTGGGCTTTGTGGTCATACTGACCGAAATAGGCAGACTGCTCACTCATCACCTCACCATCGGTATAGGTGCCGACGATGTTGAGTGCCAACCCCCGGTTCATAAAGCCAGCAACGTCGGTCTGAGTTCGGTAACTGCACTGGCCGGATAGTATGAGCGGTTGCGGCTGTGTTTGATTGAGTTTCACGGTGGATGCTTTATTGATGGTCGGTTTTGATTTCAGCAGGTTCCGGCTGCCCCTCAACGCTACCACCTCCTCAAACCGGATCATGGGAGACGGTGTGATAGGCAGTCTGCTTTTCCCGATGCCCAGAGAGCTCATGAAGCCATTTGAGCGGTTAATGGATAACTGCAGCTCATCCTCGGTATGCAAAGTGTATGACGTGGAGCCCGCATGGATGCTGCTCTCTTGCACTGGCTCGTTTGCGGTGACCGGGTATGCCGTACATAACGGTAGCAACACCAGCGCTATTGCAGTGAGCATTGAGTTTTTAGGCATCGGGAGGGGCCTCCTGTGGTTCATGATCAGCTATTTGACATTAGGTAGATGCTATCATATAATGATTTCATTGCGCACGGTTTTCTGCACTGTCTACATCATCATTATGACTGAGGTTGGCCCATGAAAGTCCATAGATTAGCCGTATGGTTCCTCCTGCCGATGCTGGCGGGTTGCACCCGATTAACCCAGCAGCCGATCACCCCTCCCGCAGGCTTGAATGCGCAGCAAAAGGCGGAGTGGAGCACCAGCCAGTGCATTCGGATGGTGAAAGAAAAGCGGCCGTGGAATCACAAGATTTTCCCTTGCAGATGCTCATACCGCGATTATTACGTCACTATCATCTCGCCAGATGGCACCGCCCTCGCCAGTTACAAGGACGCCGTATTGAAACCCGCCAGCGCGTTTAAGAGCGTGCCCGCAGCGGTCAGGAAGACATACACCGAGCGGGCCACCCAAAAGCAGTATCTGCTGCAAGCTGCAAATGGCAGACGTTACCCGTATCACGTGACGGCGTTGGCAGCCGATTGCGAGAGCGCAATCCTGAAGCCTGTGAAGCCGATTCCGCCGCAGCCGTACCTGGACATCAGCCGTATCGAAGCTCCGAAGGCTGGCCAGAGTTACCGTGGAATAGTGGGCGTGTATTCAAACCAGCCAATCCCCCTTAAACTTGGCACCATCACGGTCAATAAATTGGTTAACGAGCCTGTGTCGGTAAGCAGCTATCTGCTGTTCCGTGAGTCCGATGGATCATTTACAGGCTTTACCCAGGTTACGGAGACAGGGTATCACGCTGGGGAAAACTTGAAGCCTCTGCAGAAGTTCATAGAGGCCAACAGCTCGGTGCGGTTTGGGATCCCTCCGCAACCGAAACCTGAGCAACCGGTGAAGCCGTAGGGGCGACCGGCGGTCGCCCTTTGAACCGTTGTAGGGGCGGGGTTCCCCGCCCCGGTCAGGGGAATGCCAATCGGGAGATTGGCGTTCCCAGGCGGTCATGACCCATCTACCCCCAGATGGAGTGCAGCTCATGCACTTCCAGCCGCTCGATCTTCAGCTTATCGCCCATACTACAGCTCAAGCTGACCGTCCGTTGCTCCGCATCCGGGATCACGGCCACCGGCATGTACAGCTCGCCCTTGTTACCGAATATCTCCAGCGTAGACCTATCGACCACCACACGCAGCTCCAACTTGCCATCGACCGCAGTCAGCGGGCCCACACATCCCTGGCAATATAGCTGCTGCTTGTGGCCATCATAGAACACCGGAACGCCGCGCACATCCAGCACCAGCCAACCGCTTTTCGGCAGCACACAGCTCAGCAGGATGTCCATGCTCTCCACACCGAGATCGTCGGTGATGGGGCGCGAGGCACTCACCGATACCCCACTGTGGACACGGCTCTTGCCCCGCACACGCTCGATCTCCTGCACAGGATAAGGTGTCAGGCGCATCCCCTGCGGAGTGGTGCGCAGACTAAGGCTGGTGGGGATCGTCATGCACTGGTTGAATGCCATTCCGGCTGTGGTGCTCTGGCCCCAGCCGATTTGGATACGCCGGCCATCGGCAGCGGGGATATTGTTGAAGGTTTGGGCAGCGTAGTAGGCGTTTCCGTAGGTGTAGCGGATTTTGTCGGTATCTGGCGTGAACACCTTGCCATCAAACTTCCCAATCATATAACCTCCATCGGCGGCGCTGAGCACCCATCGGGTCTGAGACGGGTTCCCGTCCACCGGCAGCTCGAATAGATCGGGGCATTCGAAAAAGCCAGCGATAAAGCTCTGCCTCTCCCACTGTTTCATGTTGGCGGAAGTAAAGAAGGCCACGCCCTGCTTGCTATCTTCCACACGATAGACGGCGATCACAAACTGCCGGCTAGGAGCGTGCCACAGGATACGGGGGTCGCGCCCATCACCCGGATGTTTGATCATGGGGTTTTCGGCAGCCAGGCTCCAGGTGAGGCCGGCGTCGTTGCTGTAAGCCAGCACTTCTCCGCTGCCGGTGTCGGTCAGGAAGGCGATCAGGCATTTCTCACCGCCGGTTTGGTACCCGGCGATATTGTGCTCATCGACTATGGCACTGCCGCTGAAGGCCATCCCCTTGCACTGCACGAACTGGAATATGGCGGTGGGCAGCTCCTTCCAGTGGAACAGATCGGTGCTGACAGCATGGCCCCAGTGCATGTTGTCCCAGCCGTGACCATAGGGGTTGTGCTGGTAGAACAGGTGGTATTCACCTTTGTGGTAGACCAGTCCGTTGGGGTCATTATTCCATCCGCGGCGGGTGGTGAAATGGACCAGCGGGCGCAGTTTTTCGTGGTAGATGCTCTTTTCATCACGGATTTGCGCAGCGTTCTCAATCCCGGCTAACAGCTTGGACGCGGCAGGCAGGTCAGCCGCTTCGATGGTCGCGGACTTGCCCAGGTAGCTCTGCATGTCGGCGAATACCCAGAAGTCGGGCTGGCCATCAGTTAACTCAATCCCGAATTTGCGGACTGCTTGACCGTCGACGGTGATGGTCAGTTGCGCTTTCGGTGCCCCGTTCTTGACAGGAAGGTTCAGGTATCGTTCAGTCAAAATAATTGTGCGTTGGATGTTCATCATTATGTCTCCATGGGTGATATAGACCCATTGGTATATTCGCTAGTTGGTGCAGATATCCTTCTATAATGACCGTGCCGCGTCACAATTTACCTGCGAAGTATGTTGGTTCGCTGAGATACCGAACATCAAGTTTATTTAGATAACCTGGTAATACGAACATAAATAATCACATATTAATATGTATTTAAAAGGTATACTTAAGCCGCTAAAGTCTGATTTAGGTCAGTATTAGCTGAATCGCCCTATGGAATCAGGTTTGGAGCACGGATATTGAGTAATACTAGAATCAACCATCAGAATTTGGATCAGGTGAACGCGTTCACCCAGACAATCAAGCAAGACTCTACGGCCTCACGAACCACTGACGTCATCGAAAGTGCATGGCCGATCAGTGACGGCTGGAAACAGTATCAATCCAAGTTGGTGTTTGATAAAGGTATTCGCGGAGTAAATACCACCCCGTCTGACAGTGTCGAAGACATCACGAATTGTGCAGACCCCATGCACTACTTCTACTATGGCCTGGCTTCAGATTACACCGGCGTTTTCGCTTCATTGGCGGCATCACTGGGAGTGAACCTCAAGTGCCTGGTGACCCGAGTGGAGGCCGACATGAACCTCTCACAAGCGGAAGAAGCAAGCCCTGAGCGCATTCTCGAATGTGTGAGAATTGAGCTGAAGATTGTGAGTGACGCCGAGATAAGCAGAATTCGGCAAGTTGAGGCCTTAGCCCAAAAGCAATGTCCTGTTGGATTTCTATGCAGCCATCAGATCATGATGCTACCCGAGTGTGGCGCCTAAGGGTATGAAGAAATCCCGGCCTTCCGCTGACTGAGGAAGGCCAGAACTGATGTTGACAAAACTAGATATAACGTTCTGCATAGTCTTTTCCCCTGTTAAATAGGAATGCGTTACAATGTAATAGTTCGGTTGACGCCACTGTATCGAGCCTCAAGCAGGCTATCGCGACGCCAATATAAGTTCCGGACCGTATTCACAACACCTTTCTTCGGTATTCACGGTAGAGGGTGTTGTTTGCGCACTTGAAGGGTCTCATATGTTTGGTTTTGAGCTCACTGGCCAGCCTGGTCTGTGGCTATCTTTAGCTCTCGCTGTCTGGCTGCTGGTGGCACTCGTCGGAACTCTCCGCCGAAAATCCTCTGGGTATCTTCCTGCGATTGCTACTTTGGCGGGATGTCTGCTGGTGTTGGTCGCCGTATTTACCTCTCGCAATGGCATTTTCCAACTCCCTCCTTTATTGCATCTTGGTGATGCTCCGTTCCGCATGGTATTCGACCCGCTCAGCCGATGGTTCCTTGGGATCATCGCCGTGGTCGGCATACCGGTGGTGCTGTTTACCAGCGGATATCTGCACCACCTGCGTAAGCGGGTGGCGCTGGGTTACGTGTGGGCGGCGCTGGCGGTGCTGTTTATCAGCATGTGCGCCGTGGTGCTGGCCGGCAATGCAATGCTGTTCTTGGTGGCATGGGAGTGCATGGCGTTCAGTTCCTTCGTGCTGGTCGCCGCCGACCACGGCAACCGAGATATTCGCCGTGCTGCGCTGATCTACCTGGGCGCCACCAGAACCGGAACCGCCTTTTTGATGGCTGGGTTCCTCTGGGCGCATCAGTTGACCGGCAGTTGGGAGTTCGCGCAGTGGGCATTGTCTGGTGCGTCAGCACTGGGCCCAGCGTTGCTTATTCTAGTGGGGCTGGCCACGAAAGCAGGCTCCTGGCCGTTTCACCTGTGGCTGCCCATCGCCCATCCCGCGGCTCCTGCCCCTGTGTCGGCTATCATGAGCGGCGTGATGATCAAAACCGCCATCTACGCCATGGCACGCTTCTTCGTTGTGGGTGACGCCTTTGTCCATCCCGCATTAGGGCCGGTGATTCTACTGCTCGGAGCAGTTTCCGCCTTCTGGGGTGTGATCTTCGCGCTGCTGCAGCATGATCTCAAGCGGCTGCTGGCGTATTGCAGCGTGGAGAACATCGGCATCATCATGATGGGGCTGGGCATATCATTGCTGGGCAAGCAACTCCATATTCCGATGCTGCAGCAGTTGGGATTAGCCGCGGCTCTGTTCCACACGCTCAACCACGCGGTGTTTAAGAGCCTCCTGTTCCTCGGCGCGGGTGCCATCGATGCCCGAACCCACCTGCGTGATATCGAGAAGCTGGGCGGACTCATCCGCCGGATGCCTTGGACAGCCGGCGCGTTCATCGTGGGGAGTGCCGCCATCTGCGCACTGCCGCCTCTCAACGGTTTCGCCAGCGAATGGGTGCTCTTTCAGGGCTTTTTCGAGCTGGCAAAAGGCGGAGCGAGTGTGGCGATGCGGTTAGGCGGTCTGCTATTGATGGGCTGGCTGGGGCTGATCGGCGCATTAGCCGTCGCCTGTTTTGTGAAAGCGGTGGGTGTGGTATTCCTGGGCAACCCCCGCAGCCAGGAAGCGGAGAACGCCAAAGATGTCGGACAGACCATGGTCGCCGCCCAGTGGTATCTGGCGGCTCTGTGCCTGCTGATTGGTCTCTCGGTTCCGGCTCTACTGAGACCGCTTGGGGATGTGGTGGCGATGACCGGTCATAGTTCGCTGTTGGCCTCCACCTGGAGCCTTCCCATGCTGCCATTGGCCGTGGCGCTGCTGCTGGGGCTGATTTCGGTGAGCCTTTGGATACGCCAACTGCAGAAGCTCTACCCCGAACGTCGATTCATCACATGGGAGTGTGGGTTTGGCGAGTTGGGCCCTCGCACGCAGTATACCGCCGGTAGTTTCGCCCAGCCGATCTCGCGCTTGTTTGGCAAACTCTACAGCTACTCGCTGGAGGTGCAGCGTGGCGGACATGACAAACAGCTCTTTGCGGAGACCGTGCAAGCGGAAACCCATCACGAAGCGCATCTGGAGACTCATCTCTACGTGCCGCTGGTGAAGAGCATCCAGCGGGTATCGGCGAATCTTATCATGCGCATCCAGGCTGGCAGCATCCACCAGTATCTACTGACGATGGCGCTGGTGTTGGCACTACTCCTGTGGATAGGTCTTAACCGATGAACACACTAATATACCTACCCCTGGTTTTGGTCAATGTACTGATCTTGCCGCTGTTGCTGACGGGCATCATCCGCAAGGTGAAGGCGTTGATGCAAAACCGCATCGGCTCACCCGTCCTGCAGCCGTTCTATGATTTCGCGAAGATGATCCACAAGACCGAGACGGTCAGCCAGACCGCAAGCTGGGTATTTGCATGGGCTCCGCGCATTGGACTGGTCACGGCCGTGCTCGTGTCGATCATGGTGCCATGGAGCGGGCTACTTCAGCCCGGCAACTGGGCGATGGTCACGAACTTTTTGCTGGTGCTGTACCTGCTGTCTCTCAGCAAGTTTTTCGCGATGCTGTCGGCCATCGATACCGGCTCAGCGTTTGGCGGGCTGGGTGCCAGCCGCGAGGCCACCATCTCCATGCTGGTGGAGCCCACCCTGGTGATGGGTCTGGCTGCGCTGGCTTTAGGCGCGGGCAGCACCAATCTGCTGAGCATCTTCTCGGGGTCTGTAAGTCCGGCGGTGGCCATCCTGGTGGGTTGTGCGCTGGTGGTCGCCGCGCTGGCTGAGCTCTCACGCATGCCGGTCGATGACCCCACCACGCACCTGGAACTGACCATGGTGCACGAGGCGATGATCCTGGAGAACAGCGGACGGGGGCTGGCGTTTATCGAGTATGCCTCCGCGTTAAGGAGCTGTATCTTCCTGGGTTTGGCATCGCAGACGCTCATTCGGGCGATCCCAGGCTACCACGCCATCCCGCTGCTCGCGCAGTATGGCATCGGGTTGTTGGCGGTTGTGCTGATGGGGGTCGCGGTGGCGGTAGCTGAGGGCGTGCTGGTGAAGTTGAAGTGGCGCAGCGTGCCCAACTTCCTGGTGTTCGCGACGGTGATGAGTATGCTGGCGGCATTGATCGCAGCGGCTCAGGCTTAGCGAGAGGAAGGCGAAAAGATATGAACCTGTCTCAAATCGACCTACTGGCCTCAGGGGCCGCCATTCTGGCGGTGTGGGCGTGTGGGGTCAGCCGCATCAAGGTGCAGATCAGGCTTCTGGCTCTGCAGACCGCCTTCCTGGCGGCCATCTGCCTTCTTCTGGGTCTACACGAAGGCAGCACGCAGTTGCTAGTGCTGTCAGTCGTGGTGCTTCTCATCAAGGCGGTGGGCATTCCGGTGTTCCTGCAGTGGTCAGCCAGGCATATGGGCGTGGAACGCGATAGAGGCACCGGGGTGAACCTGACACCAGGGCTGATCATTGGCAGCGGTCTGCTGGCGGTGGGATACTTCATGGCCCCTCAGTTCGCGGTGTCCGGCATGGGCAATAGCGGTTCGGCCGGCATGGGCTTTGCGCTGATGCTGCTTGGGATGCTGCAAATGACCTCGCGTCGGTTGGCCCTCAGTCAGGTGATCGGCTTCTTGACGATGGAGAACGGCATCTTCCTGTACAGCCTGACGCAGACCAAGCACATGCCGATTCTGCTGGAGATGGGCAGCGTGTTTGAGGTGCTGATCGCAGTGATGATCGCTGGCATGGTGCTGTTCCGCATAAACCGAAGTTTTGAGCACATCGATGTCACAGATATGCAGGAGTTACGCCATTGATCTACCTGCTGCTCCTTCCACTTATCATCGCGGTGCTGGGCCTGATGCCCCGGCTGTCGCGCCATATCGCCCCCATCAGTGCTGGCCTGATGCTGCTGCAGTTGCCGGTGGCCATCTGGATCTGTCTACCTGCCTTCCGTGGGCAAACCGTAGTGGCTGGCAACTTCACCGTAGATGGTGTTGGGGCGGTCTTCACCATCATCACCACACTGGTGGCACTCGCGGCGATGCTCCAAGCCGCCCTGCAGTTACCCGTAGAGCGTCTGACGGAACACAAAACCAGCGATAAAGCCTACTGCGGCTTCTTTTCGCTCTCTGCGCTGTTCCTGATTGCGATGTATACGGTGCCGCTCTCGCAGCACCTGGGCGTGATCTGGATGGCGATTGAGGCCACCACGCTGATGTCTGCCCCGCTGGTGTATTACCATCGCAGCCGCAGCTCGCTGGAGGCCACATGGAAATATCTGCTGCTCTGCAGCGTGGGCATCGCGTTCGCGCTTTTCGGCACGGTCATGCTGTTCGCCTCCCAGCACTCGTTCAACGGCGAGTCGATGATGCTGGCCGACTTAACGGCGCACGCCAGACAACTCGATCCCAAGCTGTTGAGCCTGGGCTTCATCTTCTGCCTGCTGGGATACGGCACCAAGGCCGGTATCTTCCCGCTGCACAACTGGCTACCCGATGCGCACAGCGAAGCGCCTGCCCCCTCGTCCGCTATGCTCTCTGGAGCGTTGCTGAACTGTGCTTTGGTGGCCGTCTGGCGGCTGTCGCAACTGATGGTCGCCGCCGGTCAGGCTGATCTGGTGCGCGATCTGCTGGTGCCTGCGGGGGCGATCACGGTGATCGCCGCCAGTCTGATGCTGGTGCGACAGCACGACCTGAAGCGGATGCTGGCCTATTCCAGCGTAGAGCACATCGGATTGCTGACGCTGGCGATCGGCATCGGTTCCACACCATTGTTCATGCTGCACGCATTCAACCACAGCATCATCAAGGTCGCCCTGTTCTTGATGGCGGGCGGCATCCTGCACGTCTACGGCACCAAGCAGTTGTCCAAACTGGGCGGACTGCTGAAGGCCTCGCCGTTGTGGGGCGCCGTTCTGATGTTGGCGGGCTTCGCCATCGCTGGCAGTCCGCCGTTTGGCACCTTCATCAGCGAATGGCTGCTGCTGCGCGACGCGCTGTCAGCGGGTGAGGTGGCGGCCACCATCACGGTGATCATCGGACTGACGATCACCTTCATCGCCATCACAACCCATCTAGGAAAAGTGGTGTTCGGCATCGAGCGTCCGCTTGTCCATGGTACGCCACAGCGGAGCTGGGCTTACGTGCCTGTCTGCCTGCTGGTGCTCAGTCTGCTGGCCGGTGTGGCGATTGCCCCGAATGTGATGAGTAGGCTGGTCATGCTGGCCCAACTGGGGGGTGCCCGATGAACCACAACTTCAAGTGTATCGATGAGACGCCCGCCAATCTGGCGAGAGCTGCCAAGAGCTGGCTGGGTAAACCCGGCCGGCGATACGGTCACTTCACCGCCCGAGTGTGCGAGGATGGCCGACTGTGCCTGGTGATGCTGCTGCTTGACCTCAACACAAGCGGCGGGGTGATCATGAGCGCAGCTCTGGCCGATGGCGAAACCGAATACCCGGCCATCACAGCCGAAATACCGGCGGCCCACTGGGCGGAGCGGGCTGTGGGTGACTTCTTTGGGCTGCTGCCCATCGGCCATCCACGCTGGAAGTCCGTGATCCTGCACGACGGTATCTGGCCAAACGACCTCTACCCGCTGTCACCAAACGCGGGCCATCCGCGCGGACCATATGAGTTCATGCTGGTCACCGGTGAGGGGATTCATGAGATCCCCGTGGGCCCTATCCACGCGGGGATCATCGAGCCTGGTCACTTCCGGTTTAGCTGCTCGGGTGAGGTGATCACCAACCTGAGTATCCGGCTGGGATACCTGCACCGCGGTGTGGAGAAACGGCTGGCGGAGCTTCCCTGGCCGCAGACAAGGTTTCTGGCGGAGTCGGCCAGCACCGACACGGCCCTGGGCAACGCGCTGGCCCATAGCGTCGCGATGGAGCAGTTGCTGGGCATCACGGCACCGGTGCGCGCGCAGTATCTGCGAACCATCGGGCTGGAAATCGAGCGGTTGGCGAACCATGTCGGCGACCTGGGTGCTCTGGCGGGCGATGTGGGCTACAGTGCCGGCGCTGCGTTGTTCCCGCCGATGCGCGGCGCAGCCTTGAGTCTGGCGATGCTGTTGAGCGGCACCCGGCGTCAGCGATATTTCGTGAAACCCGGCGGAGTGGCGCGCGATCTGCCAGACGATCGGCGGCTGAAGATGATGACCGGCTTGGATGAGATGGAGACGCGTCTGCACGAGTTGATCCCATTGCTGCTGAAGAACTCGTCGGTCATGGAGCGCATGGAAGGTACCGGAGTGGTCTCGCTGGCAGTGGCGCGTGAGCTGGGGCTAGTGGGCCCCGCGGCGCGTGCCAGCGGCCGCAGCTATGACGCCCGCCGTGTTTACGCTCACGGGGTCTATCCGGAATACGCTCCCGAGCTGATCAATCACAAGGATGGCGATGTGATGGCACGCACCCGTCAACGCGCTGACGAGATATGGGGCAGTATCGAGATCATCCGACAACTGCTGAAGTCGCTGCCCGAGGGGGCCATATGCGAGGAATGCGCGCACCTTCCGCTGGCACCGAACTCCAGCGGTGTGGGGATTGTGGAGGCGTGGCGGGGTGAACTGCTGCACTGGGTATTTACCGATGCTGCCGGCAAGATCAGCCGGTACGCCATCAAGGACCCTAGTTTCAACAACTGGACGGGTCTGTCGATGGCGGTGCGCGGCAATCTGGTGGCTGATTTCCCTGTCTGCAACAAGAGCTTCAACCTATCCTACAGCGGGAATGACCTTTAGGAGGACAGCATCATGAGAAACACATTGCTATCGGTGTTGAAAACCGGCCTACTCACTCAGAAAGAGCTGTTCCCGGAACTGCCAGAAGAGGCCAACGGCCTCCCAATGGTGACGCAGACGCCATGCGACGGCGGTTCATGCGGGCAGTGTGCAGCCCTCTGCCCCACCCAGGCGATTGCGGTTTCCGATCGCGGCGTGTCGCTGGACCTGGGGCGCTGCATAGGTTGTCAGGCGTGTGTGGAGGTTTGCCCAACGGGTTCCATCGCACGGAACCGATCTACCAAGATCGCTTCGCTCAGCCGTGAAGGATTGGTGCTCACGGCAAATACGCCAGCAGCCAAAGACGATACGGCTGTGAACATGCCATTTCACCGCTCGCTGCACGTGCGCGTGGTGTCGACTGGTGATAGCGCGTCTGACCTGGAGGTACTGGCCAGCACCAATGCGATATTCGACATCACACAGTTTGGTGTCCATTTAGTGGCATCGCCGCGTTTTGCCGATGCGTTGCTGGTCACCGGCCCGGTGCCGCACGCCATGCAGGAGCCGCTGCGGCGCTGTTACCAGGCGATGGCGGAACCTCGGCTGGTGATTGCACTGGGCACCAGTGCCATCAGCGGCGGGCTGCATTCCGGCGGCTACACAGATGCGAACGGCGTGGACGCCGTGCTGCCGGTGGATTGCTATATCCCTGGCGACCCGCCGCACCCATGGAGTCTGCTCTACGGTGTGCTGCTGGCGATGGGACGGGATCCATCTACCCTTTGATGCTGCGTGCGACCTCCGCAGCCAGTGCGAACTTCTCCACGGTCACACCGGGCGGACAGCTATCGCTGTTCGCCAGCAGGAACGGCCCGCCTGCCCCTTCTGCGATGACCTGCTCCACGTAGCTGCCGAAGGTTTCGATGGGCTCATTCAGGAACCGCACCGGCTCGATGCCGCCGATGATGCCCATTCTGTCACCGCAGACCTGCCTGATCTCTTTGATCTCGATATTACCTGTGGGGGCCGGTGAGGCACTCTCCACTGCGTAAACCCCGCCATCAATCATCTGCTCAATTAAGTAGCGTAGATGACCGCAGGCGTGCTGCACATACTTCTTTCCGTGTTCTTTCGCGATGTCACAGTATGCCTTAATCTCAGGTGCGATATACTTCGCGTATTGCCGCGGACTGTAGTTCTGTGTGCTGCTGTCTTCAAAGGTCAGGAAATATTGGTAGTCACTTTCTGCGGCGAGCTTGGCGCATTTCAGGTTGTTCACCATCATCGCCTGACATAGTTCATCTATCAGCTCCGGCTCATCCTGCATCATATACACCAGTTCCTCGGTGCCCACGTAATGCTCTACCATCGCTTGAAACGCGGTCTTCCCGCGGAAACACATCATGGCGAGTGAGAGGCCTTCGTTGGAGTTGGGGTCATTCATGAAGTTTGTTGCGACCTGCGGTTGCGCTTCAAAACGGGTATGCTGCTCGATCCATAGCTGAGTTTTCAAGTCCTCAGGCGACTTGCAGGGGTGCTCCACCAGGAACATGGTGCCACCCGCACCATTGGTGCGCCGCCAGGTCAGGTGCAAGCTGCCGACAGGGGTGATCAACTCCTGGTGGTGCCCGCCCGGTCGTTCGGTCACGATAGACTCCACCCCGTCCTGAGCGACCGATACGGGCATCGGCGCCCCTCGCCACAATGGGTCCGCGCCGATCATCTTGTGGAACGGCAGTTGCCCCATCTGCTGTATCTCAGCAGGAAAATACTCCCACACATAAGCTAGAAATGGTGAAAACGGCATATGGTCCACAGGCTTTCCCGCGAGGGCAGCTTCGATACGTTCTTTAGAGGTCATTTCTGGCAGCATTGGTTTGATGGCTCCTTGTGTGGTTTCGGTGATGTCAAGTCGTCAACTCATTCTACACTAACGGTAGACGCGTGATCGGGTGACGAGGTACCGAGCCGACAGATGTGGGCTGAATTTGAGTTACTGTTACCTGCCTCATACGAAATAATACAGATGCTACGATGGCATGCAGTGGCATCGTGATAGCTGGTAGATACAACCATGATGACAACTAATAGGAATCGTGCCGGTCAATAAGGTAAAGTAGTGTTAGATATACCGGAATCTGGAGGTGCATCATGGACGCCGAACAAAAACCGCGTAAACAGTTCGCAGGGGCTAACCTTGCGGGGGCCGAGTTACGTATGGCCGACCTTGCCGGTGCGAATATGGCCGGAGCTGACTTGAAGGGTGCCAACCTGGAAGGTGCCGATCTGACATCAGCCGACCTCAGCGGGGCCACGCTGGTTGAGGTTTACGCCCGAACTCTTGACGCCGCCGATGCAGATTTCAGCGGAGCCGACATGAGCGGTATCAACCTGGAGCTTGCCAATCTGGCGAGGGCCGATATGAGCGGTTGCGAGTTGACCGGCGCATATATGCATGGTGCTGACATGACCGGCTGCAGCCTGGTGGGTGCCGACTTGTCTCATGCCAATCTGGAAAAAGTAAAACTAGTCGAGGCGGACATGCAGAGTGCTCTCCTAAAAGGAGCATCCATGCAGTACGCCAGGCTGAAGGGAGCAAGCCTTCAGGGGGCTAACTTCAGCAGTGCCAGTCTGGAAAATGCCGACCTCAGCAAGGCGAACCTCACTGGTGCTGAGCTTGATGGTGCCTGCTTGCGAGGGGCGAATCTCACCGGTTCGGTATTGTCTGGAGCCAACCTCAGCGGTGCCGACCTTCAGGATGCCGACTTCACCGGTGCCGAGGTGCGCGACATTGTGCTGGACGGTGCGAATATGTCTGGGGTGAAGGGGATGGTTTCGAAATGAAATATACGCAGGGCAGCACCGGACGTGTATTCCTGGCCAAACTTGAGGATGGCGAATCGGTATACGATGCGGTGATGGAAATTGCCAGGAAGGAAGATGTGAAGCACGCAGCGGTTTGGGCTGTGGGCGGAATGCGCAGCGGCAAGGTAGTGAGCGGCCCCGAGGACCCCAACGGGCCGGTGGTTCCCGTGGTATACGAGTTTGATGACGCACGGGAGCTGGTCGGTTTCGGCACCCTGGTGCCGTTGGACGGGCAGCCCTCGCTGCATTTCCACGCCGCCATCGGCCACGAGCAAGGCGCCATGGTGGTGTGTCCGCGCATTGAGATGCACGCCTACCTGGTGCTTGAGGTAGTGATTCTGGAGCTGGTGGGCGTATCTGCTTGCCGCGAATACGAAGCCCGCTGGGATGTGCACACCCTCCGCGTGGTGTAGGGCTGCGGGAAGGCGCAGGCTCACGCGAAGACGCGAAGGCGCGAGGGTAATGACCGGGGCGGTCTTTCAGTACGCTAACAATAGCGCAAGGTTATAGACCGCGCCGGTCTGGCGGTTAGCCGATCCCGTCGCCAAATGCCGGTGGTGTGGGTCGCAGTCTACCAGCCCACGTTGCCGCGGTTTTAGTCACCCCACGGACTGGCGTCCGTAAACGGGGTTCCCTCACCGCGCGTCTAGCTATTTGCAGCCCGCAAGCGGGCGCAGGGTGCCCTCCGCCAGCGCCCGCAGGAGCGAAGCGACGCGGGCAGCCTATCGCCTGTGTCCGGGGCGGTCTTTCAGTACGCTAACAATAGCGCAAGGCTGTAGACCGCGCCGGTCTGGCGGTTAGCCGATCCCGTCGACTCGGCGCAAGATATCTCACGCTGCACCGCGTCTAGTCACCGCCTGCGTAAAACTACCCCTCTGCCCCCAGCTTGGCGTTCTTGGCCAGGCTTTGTGCGGCAAGGCTCAGCTTGTAATCCGCCAGCTTTTGTTCGATGTCCGCATCGGATGTGCCCAAAATCTGCATGGCTAGCAGTCCGGCGTTGGTGGCTCCGTTCACGGCTACAGTCGCGACAGGCACGCCGCTGGGCATCTGCACGATCGAGAGCAGCGAATCCAGCCCCTGCAGCTTGCTGAGCACCGGCACGCCGATGACGGGCAGGGTGGTGACGGCGGCCATGACACCAGGGAGGTGCGCGGCTGCGCCGGCACCAGCGATGATCACCTTTATGCCACGCTCACGGGCGGATCGTGAGTATTCCAGCGTCTCATCTGGGGTGCGGTGGGCGGAATAGATTTTCACTTCGCAATCTACGCCGAACTGGTCGCATATATCTTTGGCCTGCATCATGACGGTCAAATCCGAGTCGCTGCCCATCACGATGGCCACACGGGGGTTCTTCATCAGTATCCTCCAGAAATGTTGTTGGTCATCCAATATGATTTTACCGTAACGCCTGTGGTAAGCGGGTTGCCTATGTTCGGGGCGATGTGTATAAACACTAGCTGTATCGGTTGGTGAACAAGACAATGCTAATTGTCTACTACAGAATCCGGGATGGCCCTTGTGGCCATCCGCCATGATCAATTGCCGATAGAATTCTACCGCAGGACGGGGCAACAGGTCTGTAACCGACTGAGCGTGCGGATGACCACAAGGGTCATCTACGGATTCAACGCTCAATTACGGGTTTATATCGCATCTCAACTAGCTGTTTGTGGTATCCTGAACAAAACATATCTGAGGAGGAGATCATGGATACTATCTTGCTAATGCACAAATTGGTCCACCTGGACGAGTGCCCGGTGCTGTTCGACACACCGTTCGATGCCGGTACCTGGCAGAATCACTGGACGGTGCGCTCCGGTGGCTGGAGCGTTGAAGGCGAGTGGGCGACCGGTAACCATCCCCACAACAGCCCAGGGATGATCACCTCCAAAGCGGACTACACAGGCAATGTGATCCTGGAGTTTGAGGCACGCACCGTGCTGCCCAGCACGCACGACATCAACTGCATGTGGAATGGGAGCTGGAACGAAGAGACCAACACCCGTGATGTGGCCTATGTGGCAGGCCTCCAAGGTTGGTGGGAGGGCAAAGTGGGCTTCGAGAGATCGCCTGAGTATAAGTTGAACGCCGGCACCCCGCTGTTCGCATTTGAACCCGGGCGAACCTACCAGATGCGTGCTGGCAGTATCGACGGGCATGTTTTTGTGATGGTCGACGGCGCCTTGCTGCTTGAGATCACCGACCCCGACCCCATCGACCACAGCCGGTATGGCATGGTCGGCTTCGAGGCGTATTGCAGTTGCATACAGGTCCGAAAACCGGTCGTCCGGCAGGTAGTGTGGCATCCCAGGGAGCAGAGCTACCAGCCTGAGGTGTGAGGGGGTGGTATGTTTGGGGTAGGGATTTGTCTGAACCACGGATTACACGGATGACGCGGATTACACGGATGGGGAGGTAACTACCGCCTTTGCGTCCTTGCGTCCATTGCGCCTTTGCGTTGTGCTCCCTGCCATTTGGGGTCACAAGTAATGGGACCAACACCATCATTACCTAATCTGCGAAATCTGTGTAATCTGTGGATTATATAAAGCAACCTACTCGTCATCGGCAGGCTTCTGGTTCTCCAGGCGGTAGTCAGAGGGCGCTTTACCCACGGCGCGATGGAACACGCGTGAGAAATAGAGCGGGTCGGTGAACCCGCACTGGGCGGCCACATCGCCCACGCGCAGCTCAGTGGTGCATAACAGCCTTTGGGCGGCTTGAAGCCGAAGCTGCATCAGGTAGTTACTGGGCGTGATCTCCCACCGTTTGCGGAACAGGTGCGACAGATGGCTGCGGGTGGTATTGACCGCGGACGCCACTTCGCTGAGACTCAGGGGCTGATGGTAGTTCACCGCCAGATACTGGGCAGCCAACTGGGCCAGGTCAGTCTGGACGCCTTTCCCCTGCTGCCAGGCACGCTCCACATGGCACAAAAACGCTCTGCCGTAGTAGTTGATCAAGTGCTGGTCGCTGCGGCCGGAGTTGACCTCGGCTAGAACGCGGCTGGCCAACCAGCCCATCTCACCGCCCACATCGGGCAGCATCAAGGGCATCTGCTGCATGTTTTCGGTCTGCACATCAATAGACATAAACACGGTCTGCTGCGGGTTGCGCGGGTTGCTGGCCTCTGCGTGGGGCATCATGGGAGGGTAGACCACCAGATGGAACTGGTGAGGGGCATACGAGGTGTCCGGCAAATCCACTTTGCCAGACCCCTTCATGAAATAGATGAACTCCCAAAACGAATGCGAATGTGCTGGCAGCTTCCATGCGGCGTCAGGAAGCGTGCTGCCAGCACTAATGACTGTGGCCGTGTCGATGATGAACATAATACTAGTATACAGATTTGAGGGCAGATTCCATACCGCCCCTGCGCACCTATTATGCAGGTATTCTTGCTAGGGCATCCCTACGGGCATACTGCTGGGCGGCCATCCTGTGGCGGGTAGTGTGTTCCACTGTTGGCCCCACGGCAGGTAGCCGGTATGGCCATCAAAATACAGCACATTGTAACCGTCGTCGTGGTTTCGCATCATCATCCCGGCCTCTAGCGGCTGGCCGTCATCGCCCTTGGCTTCGGTGCCCTGGAAGCCAAATACGCCGCGGTCGGTCAGAAGCATGCGTTCGGACACCCACTGGGAATTAAGGCCTACAGGCTGCTCATACAGGTCGCGAGTTTTGGGGTACATTTCCGAACCGTAGTTACGGCATTCGAAGACCGCTCCGATGGGAAAGTCATCGCATTTCTGGTTATACACCCAGCCGGTGATCCACTGGTAGCTTTGGGCACCTTTAGCCATGTTTTCGGGGGTGGGCAGACTCGTATGGTCGCCCGGGCAGTACCAGCTTTGAAGGTTCTTGGAGTATGGCTGAAGCTGCATGTGCATCAGAAACTTGTAGAACCTGTGACCGAAACATCCCCAGTCCATATCGGCCTCTTCCGCGACATCGGGACTGACCTCGAAATTCCGACTCGCTGACAGTGGGCCATCCATTTGGCCGTCCTTGTCCAGGTCACCACCAGTATAGCAGCCGTTGGGGAACTGCTGCTCGAAATCCTGAGCATACATGCGCATGGCCCCACCCAGTGTGCGCAGGTTGGAGACACACTCCGCATCTTGCAAACCGCTGCCTGCGTTTATGACGGCTGGGTGCAGCACATATGCTGCGACCGCACAGATGCCAAACGCTGCGCAGACTTGCTTCAAACTGATTTCAGTTCGCTTCTTCACGCCGAAACCTCCGAAATGGTATTGTTTGCATTCATTATGTCACCATAACGGTTGTTAAGTCAAGTGTTTCTATGGGTATTTTTGATTCATTACCATTTTTGGGTTCATTTAGCGGATGACCACAAGGGTCACCCCTGCGATTGTATTCGTTGCAATACTGGGTGCTTTACTCCCATCTCCTATCTCCTCCACTCCTGACTCCTCCGCTCCTGTCTCCTCCGCAAGCCATATGCTATCATGAATCTGACCCACCATCGCATAAAACAACCTGAGGATTTACCAACACATGACCGAACTGCTTGCGCCAGCCGGAAACCTGGAACGCCTGAAATGGGCGGTGGCATACGGTGCGGATGCGGTCTATTTCGGCGTAGGAAACTTCTCGCTGCGAAGTTTTGCGGGTAACTTCAGCCTGGAGGACGCTCAAACCGGGCTAGACTACCTGCACGAGCGCGGGAAACGCGGATATATCACCCTGAACGCCTACCCCTTCACCGAGGAGTTCGATGAGATCGCTCAGCTCGCTGCCACGCTGGATGAGATGGGAGCCGACGCCTTCATCGTGGCTGATCTGGGCGTTTTGAACACCCTCAGGAGCATGGGGCTGCGTGCCGCTCTGCACATCAGCACCCAGGCGAACACGCTCAACGCGCAGTCCGCGCTGGCGTATCAACAGCTTGGAGCCCGACGGGTCAACCTCGCGCGGGAGCTCTCGCTGACAAATATCCAGGCTATCCAAAAAGCTTTGAACGGCACCGGCATGGAGACCGAGGTGTTCATCCATGGATCGGTCTGCTTCTCATACTCAGGCCGATGCGCCATCAGCGACTACACCACAGGCCGGCGCGCGAACCGCGGGCAATGCACGCACCCCTGCCGATGGAACTACACGTTGATGGAGGAAAAGCGCCCCGGCGAATACTTTCCCGTGTATGAAGATGAGCGTGGACTCTATCTGTTCAACAGCAAGGACCTGGCGTTATTTAACTATGTGCCCGCGCTGGTAGAGGCCGGCGTCTGTTCGTTCAAAATCGAGGGACGGATGAAGAACGCCCACTACCTCGCCGCGGTGCTGCCGGTCTACCGGGCCATTATGGATGGCAAGCCCATGCCCGTAGATGAGGCCTGGCTTCGGTTGATGCGCGTGGACAATCGAGGCTTTTCGGATGGGTTTATGAAAGGTGAACTGAGCTCTGAGGACTACGAGACGCACTCCACCGTCTACCAGAGCAGCTCGCGCTGGATGGCCAACAGCACCGAGCAGATGCAGGATGGTCAGCGCGTGTGCCAGATCAAAAACACCATCGACGCAGGCGAGACGCTGGAGCTGCTCACACCCGATGGCGAGCGTCGGCCTTACACTCTGCCGAACCCCATTTTCTCCGTGGACGGAAAGCCGCTGGACCGCGCCAAGAACCAGCACACGATACTGCTGGACGGAAGCATTCCTGCCTACTCGATATTTCGGCGTATCTTGGACCAGCCCGATGATGCAGGTGATGTGTCATGAAATCCGTGCCGGACCCCCACCAGCCATACGCGCTCTCCCAGCCCAACGCACAGGAGTATCTCAACAAGTATTGGTTGATTTATGGCCTGAGTGAAGGCCCGGAGTGTATGAACGGCTGGGATGACGGCCCGCTGCACCCCTCCGTGTTCTGGTATGAGTGGAACATGCTGAAGCTCGCTTGGAATGGACACAGCGAAAAAATGCAGCATTGGCAGCGTGATTTGCTGCTAGGACAGAAGATCAACGGGCTCAACGCCAGCAATGAGCAGGCGGACGGCTTCCTCTGGCCGGAGCCCTCCAATCCGCGCTGGTTTGGGCTGCAGTATCACTTCGACCATATCCCAAGGTATATCATCGGTGCCTACCTTTACTACGTGTGGAGCGGTGACAGTGAATTCCTGAAGTCTGCGATGCCGATGCTGAGAGCAGTGATGGGTTTCCTCTGGAACGGTATGAAGCTGAGCCAGGGAATCGCGATCTGCCCAGGTAATAATACTGGTCTGCCCAACACCGGTGAGGTCACCACATACATGGACTGTATCCGCTCAGGATACATCGACGGCTGGACCAACACCGCCGTCTACACCGCCCTACAGAATATGGCGGAGCTGGAGGCCATCGCCGGTGACCGCGCCACGGCCCTTCGCTACCACAAGGCCTCGGAGGCGTTTGTGGCCCAGTTTGACAAACAGTTATGGAACCCCGCCACGAAGCGCTATGCCGGATGGCGTGACATCAAGACGAAGCTGCACGACTGCGGATACACCTATATCAACATCGAGGCGTTGGCCCGCGGGCTTAGTGACGCTGAAAAGGCACGCTGCATCTTCAACTGGCTGGATCATGGTAAAGCACAGCCGGTATGGAAGGGCGGACACATCGGCAGCACGGACATCTACCAGCTTGTGGTCGCCCCGCGTGCGAACACCATCCGCATACCAAATGAGGAGTGGGACACCTTCTCACATGTCAACCGTAATGCGCAGGGCAGGGATTACATTTATGCCTACGGCGGGTTGGTAGAGGACGGCGGCACGATGCTGTGGATGAACTACTACGATGTGCTGGCTCGGCTGCGCTGGCTCGATGCCGACCACGCCTACCGGAAACTCACAGCCATGCTCTACCGCTGTGCCAATGACAGCCGGTTCCTGAGTTTTGGCAAAAAGGGCAGCGGAAACTGGCGCAGCTTTACTGACTTCGGCGAGCACTTCCTGGCGCTTGGCACCAATTACGACTTCCCCGAATCGGGTCTGGCTGCCATGTCGATGCTGTATGGCTTCATGGGTATGTCGGCCGATACCAAGGGGTTATATGTGCAGCCCAACCTCCCGCGTGATTTGATATCCGCGCAGTGCTCCGGCATCCGGCATCGAGGCAAAGACTACACCATCTCGGTGGAGCGCGGCAGCAACGTCATGATGCAGGAGCGGCGTGACACCGCCTCGATACTGGCGCAGGGCAAAGAACTGGCCCAACAGATCCGCGTCTCCAAGCCATTCGATTTGGTGGGTGTGTTTACCGGCAACTTCGCCACCGAAGGGGCAGAGTTCCGAATGACACTGCATCGGTTGGGCACCGACGGTCGACAGGCTGTGGCTTGCCAGCAGATGCGGTGTGATCCCGACAATACCTGGCAGTATCTGCCGGTCGATGGATTTCCCGCCGGCGACTACCAGATCGTGTTGAGCCATGTGAAGGGTCGCATGGCGTGGCACCAGCATTCGGTTGAGGGGTTCGTGTGTTGTGCGGTCAGCACCCCTATGAAACCCTTACATCTGCCCGATACAACCTGGCGTGCCTCGTCTCAGAAGGGCTGCCATGAGTTGAGGTTCACAGCAAAACAGCCGTTCTGCCGTATCGCGGTGTCGGTTGTACTAAATAACGGGGCATCGTGCCGGATGTCATTGCTCAGGTTGATGGGTTCGCAGTGGCAGCCAGTTTTGGAGGTAATATGCCCCAGTCTGCAGGGCATGGATCGCCTGCTGATGGATGTGGCCGACCAGCCCTTGGGCGATTACCGCCTCATCTGCGCACCATCCGGGGGTCAGGTGACACCGCAGGGGCTGTCACTCTGCCGAGGGGTGTATACCGTGACGGCGAATGAACGCCGCGGCGTGGCCGTGCCTGCTGGCACCCGCGTGCGCGTGGGTTGATGGGGATGGATGGGCATTGAATCCATTAGGGTAATTGAATAACCAATAGTGATGGTCATGCAATAGTCCACGATTGGTAATGCGGATGTAGCTTCCGGCACCCACGAAGTGGGTATGATTCTTATAGCCACGGGTAAGCGCCAGCGCAACCCGTGGAAGGCAACCGAATACCATTTACCCCGAAGTGGGTCGGCTTGATTCACCCGAATATCGAGCTTCTGTGATGCGGTTCGACCCCCTATTCGGGGGTAAACATTGTGGCCCTTTACCAGGGGTATCGCTTCGCTCACCCCTGGCTATAAGAATCTTACCCACTTCGTGGGTGCCCGGAGGGATGTCTGATGGCAATGTACGTATGCTGAAGAGACACTCGGCACAATCCTACGAATTCTGAGTAGCCACCCATCCGCCTGATATCCACCGGAACAACACACCATTGCAGGTATGAACTACCCTTTCAGTTCACGGACCTTCGCGGTGCCGTAGCGCAGGGTTTCGTCCAGCAAAGCTTCCAGACTGGCCAGCGGGCAGTCGGGGGTAATCCCGTTACCGGCGGTCATCATCAACCGACCCTCTGGACGCTGGTAGGTGTCGATCATGAACCGCACCTCCTGCCGCACGTCTTCCGGTGTGCCCCACGGGATGGTCTGCTGCACATCCATACCCGCCAGGATGGTGATCTGGCTGCCAAACTTCTCGGCGATTTCCCGCTCATCCATCGTGTATTTTTGAATCGGGTGGATCACATCTAGCCCAATTTTGATAAACTCGGGCATGAACGGCGTGACGCATCCGCAGGTGTGCAGCCAGAAGTGCATACCCAGCTCGTGGGCTTTGCCGATCATCTGAGCATAGTAGGGCTCAAAGAACTCCTTGAACACTTTTGGCGAAAAGAAGGTAGAGTTTTGGGTGCCCAGATCATCGCTGACAAATACACCGTCGCAATGACCTTCATGCTTCAGTCTCTCCAAAACACCGCAGTAATAGTCGGCCAAAGCCGCATACAGCCGATGGGTCTCCTCGGGGTAATATGCGTAGTCGGTCAGGCAGTTTTCCATCCCGCGCAGACTCCAGTGGCGTTCAAACAAAGTGAACCACCAGTGCCCCAAACGGTAACGTCCGTCGTCAGCCGGTATCCCCGCGCTCATCACCGCCGGTGAACTGGCTTTGGGGAAATTGTAAATCACTTCATCCAGCCGATCCCAATCGGGCATGGCGATGTGGCTGTCGAGGGCGGCCGATATCTGCGTCGCATCAGCCTGGTACGGCAGCCAGCGGTACGAGGGGTCCAATGGATGCCCCTCAAACCCGCCCGCCATCACGGCAGGAACCACCGAGATATCGCAGGGGTATTTGGCCAGCAAGGCCGCCGCCTCAGCCTCATGGACACCGAAAACAGCGGCACTGGTCCAGAAGTGATGGAGCATCGGAACACGGGGTGCGGTTGACCGTCCCTCAATCACCGAAACCACCTCGTCACGGTTTAACGGACGGTATTCCACATGCTCATTTGACAATGCCATTTTAAGTCCCCTGAAGTATCGATCGATACGGCTCGGACTTGGAGTCACCACAACAGGCCAGTTTCACGCAACTCAAGCCTTGCCCATTGGCGATCACTACCTGTTTGATGATCTCTGCCGCCTGCTCCACACTCCAGTGAACCAGACTGTCCGCCACATCCACTATCATCACACTTTTCGCGCCGAGTGACTTCGCCTTGTTAAGGGCTGTAGCCAATCCGTCCAGCACGGCCTGCGTGCTGCTGAAGTTCAGGTCATCAATCACATTTACATATAGTATGTTTTTCAACGGCAGCAGACCACGTCCTGCCACCGCGATACCACCCATGGGCAGCGGAACCTGCTGGCGGAGCTCATCTTCCACATCCTGACCAGCCTCGTCGCGCACCCACTTTGCGGCCCCTTTACCCAGCCAGCACATTGAGTTACCCAGCACCACAAGCGCATCGGCTTTTGTGCGGTTCAAGTGGTGGTTGGTGTATAACTGCACACGGATGTTATTTACCGTGGTGCTCCATTTGGGGCGGGGATACCAGTCTTCAAAGGGGTTCATGATCTGTCACCTGTGCTTGGATACGGCCAGATGGCCGTGTATATATCTATGCCCATTTTACCCTAATGCTCGCCGAGGTGTGGGTTCCTGCCGTCGGCAGGTGGTTTGGATCGCAGATGGTTCGCCCACGCTGCCGCGGGTTTAGTCACCCCACGGGACTGCGTCCCTAGACGGGGTTCCCTCACCGCGCGTCAAGCTATTTGCAGCCAGCAAGCGGGCGCAGGGAGCCCTCCGCCAACGCCCGCAGGAGCGTAGCGACGCAGGCAGCCATCTGATCAGAGACGGGTGATGGAGCCCCCTGGGGCGATGGAACCCGTCGACACGGCGCTGGTCAACTTCTTTGTCAGGTGCATCGAATTGTCGTACAAACCGGGGCCACAGGCTTAGTTCGCAGGATATCAGCACCGCTGCCGCGGGTTTAGAACTATTACTGACCCCCGCGCCCTGAAGGACGCGGCTTATTAGCCGAAAAGCCGGCTGCGGTAATACCGGCACCCAGACTGCTTCAGCAGGCTTGATGGTCAATAGCCGAGACATTTATGTCGCGGTAACGGCTCATTGATGCCATTCTCGATCGGTTGCCATTCAAGGCTTCGGATGCCCACAAGGGGCATACCTACGGCGAGACCTGCTACTACGGTCTACCAAAACCCGTCTGCGCTGATGCCTCCAAGGCCCTCAATCGGGCCTTAATGGCCCGGTTTCCAGGCGCAGCCTCATGCATCTTGCGTAAGGCCGAAATGGCTCCCCCCTCGTTGCCGATCAAATTCACCGCCAACTGGTCCGCCCGCCGTGACCGCATGATGCCAACCAAATGTGATGCTCCGTAAAAAGTGGCCAAAATCCATAGGATATCGAAGAGACGTTCATAGCTGTCTGGCACAACCTGTTCTAATATGAGCATGATGACGATACTTGTGAGTAGCGCGATCTGTATCCATTTGTCTTCGTCGTTGAGCAGGCATGAGATGGTCATAAACATCATCTCGTCATCGTTCAAGGTATCGAAAGCCCTTGGTGATACCATCACCTTATGGCCGTCCTTCTGCACCGATATCTCGCGATAGGCATGGAGACTGTTGATCATCTGTATGTCCGGGTAGCCGATGGCGCGTTGTGGTGAAAACACCTCGATTCCATGTTGCAGCATCAAAAGTCGTTCCTTGTAATCCTCCGTATAAGATGGCAAGACACTCCGGAATAGCGCATCTTCGCGCTTCTGCAGCAACGCCAGCACACCAATATACGCGAATATCGGGATAAAAATCACAAAGGGCATTATCGAATAGGGAGCCCGTCCTGACCAATACCTAGACAGCGCTATCGCGATGATGAAGCCACCTACTATAACAAGCATGTGCTGGGTACGCATCCGCTGTACCTCAGGATACGCGGCCAGACGGTCGGTGGCATCAAGCAATCTCGACAGTCTGATGTTTCTCAATACTTCAAAGCCTGCGATGGGAATTAATAGACTGATGACCATCGGAACGAAAACTGCCCAGTTCACCAGACCAGGCTTAAACCACATCGCATAGAGGTCAAGTTGATGTATGAAGGACGCAGAGATTGCATAGCACAGTAATATTTGTGTAGCCATCATAGTAAGGAGATCGATGCGGACGGCCGCAGTCAGTCGCTCCTTGTCTGGCAGATCAGGTATGCGTGATAACCGGATAATCACGATCACTACGAATAACGGCGCGATCATCAGGTAGAGCAGCGGCCAATAGTCAGCGTTAGTCAGATTGACCGATACCACCATATGGCCCAATTCTGGATGCCTTCTCAAGTCGTAGACATTGGTTCTTGTCGTGTGCTGGTCAGGGCTCAATGCGGGCAGCATCTGCGCGGAATCCGATACCCTTACGATGCCAGGTGTCTCGATGCCCTGCTTCTGAAGCATCTTTAGTATCTGGTCGAGGGGCAACGTATCCCGGTAGTTCCTGAGCCCGAACCGCGTGCTGTCCTTCACAATCATCGCCACGGTGTAGTCATGATCCTGAATGACGTAGGTGTGCCGGTCCATATCCTTGTTATACGGCAGCCGCATGAGGTGGTCAAACAACAGATTCGGTGATACTGACTTTGGGGCCACGACCCATATCTTAGATACCGCCGGCATAACCTGCACGAAGATGAAGTACCGTCGATAGTTCGCAGCAGGGGTCGGAACCGCACTTGGCAGCAGACCTTGATGGTTGAGAGTTTTCAATTGAGCTGACTTAAGATATGGTCCTTTGATGTATGCCGGAGCTCGAAAACCGTAACCTGCATTCATATAAGGGTCGTCAAACTCATAAGGTGGAGAATTGACGAGAGGAGGAGGTGGCATCGGGATGGGCTTATTCTGAGGTTTGGATGGCGCACCGGTCGCACCGGGTGCTGGCCACGAGTCGCGCATATCATACTTCGGCGGGTTCTTTGTTCCCAGTGGCGGCAGTTTGCGCTCCACAGGCCTGAAACCGCGGGCCGCATCAATGGAAGGAGCAGGGGGTGCCGGAGATGTGGGCTGGGTATTGGTATCGGCTTGAAGGCCTGGGTTCATCTCCCCGCACATAAACAACGCACATACCACAAGAAATGCAGCACACGGTCTGGACATTAACTCTGCCTCCGGAAGCGATCTTTACAACCATCGTTTCATTATACGACCCTTTGTGTTTCGATTCCTTCCTGGTGTGACAGCATTTCGGCCCTTGTCCAAGGTCATGCCATGAAACATTATGTGATTCAGCTCGGGTTGGTTTTGGCCAGCCCGAGCATCATTCGGATCAATCAGCCATGCTCAATCCAGCAAATTTGTTATAGATGGTTCGCGAATCGGTCCATCCCGCGATCCCTGTAGAAGACTTCACGAGATACTGACCATCAGTTCGTGTTTGCCCTTGTTGTCTAAACTGGGCAATCATGACCTTGCTTTTCGGCTTCAGTTGGATTGTAGCCTTGCCAGTTAGGTCAGGTGTTTTGTATATCGAGACAGGCTCTCGAACAGTCGCGGCTTGGCCTACGGGGTAAAACTTCTGCGGCACTAATCTCAGCTCACGATGTTTACTGTCCAGGACGTATTTATCTGTTTTTTTCCAAAAACCCATCCAGTCACGGACATAGATGTCGCCCTGCCCCTTGAATACAGGCCATCGCTGTAATATCCCCATCAGCTTTACGCCTTTGGTGTTGAATCCGTAAACCCAGTAAATGTCGTCTTCACTTGGACCTGGTGTGTGAACGGCGATTTCTTTGTACTTGTCCTTGGTATCGATATCTACTACCATGAAACCATCAACTGGTTCTACTGAATTGCTCATGGCTTTGTGTCCGCTCACCGTCAGCGTAAATGCAGATTTCTTTTCATTGTATGCGAGGAGGATTTTTTCCTTAACTCCATCGCTATTCAGGTCGACAGTTGCTGTCTTCATGAACCGTGGAGTCGATGCCGAGGCCACCGTCGATAGCACCATCATGACCGAAAGCACAGATAGCGAAGCCATTTCGATATGCCTGTTCATTTTTAAATTCCTCCCTGGAATTATGGCGAATCTCATGCCGTTTCAACAGTCATGTAAACGAGTGCTGATAAGGCAGATTTAGTGTAGCAGGAGTTTAATGTGAAATCAACCACATAACCGTCATTATTTGAGATACTACAGCTATACACGGGTATGGTATTATGTCAGCCCCTTTAATAGTGAAAGAATCGCATAGGTATTTTTGTTAAGAGGCTTATCTATCAAACGGTCTTTAGGGTTGAGCTATATCAGCTACCTTGCCTCAAAGTCGTTCATCATCGGGCATATTCTCAATGTGGTATCTCCGTGATATAATCAGGCGTATAGTTCAGGCAGGATGAAATATCGAAGTTATCGTTTTGGCGCCACTTTTGCCGGCTGGTTACAAGTATCTACCGGGCCACACTTGGTATACTTCGAGGGCCGTGATATCATTAAATGGTGTTTCTGCCAAAATCTCACACGAGCGGAGTACTATGTCGCACAGCCATATATCACCTGAACCACCGGTTGAGGGTAAAACACGCGGGATCACCTTCCGCGCGGTGTTACTTGGGTTCCTACTCATCCCTCCCATGTGCTGGTTCAACTTCAGTACTGAAGTTATACGCTACGCCGGACAACCCACTACCATCTCATTGATGCCGCACGTGCTGGCTCTGTTGCTGGCCATGATTGGGATCAACACACTCATCGGACGTGTGGCTCCTAAGTGGAAATTCAGCGTCGCAGAGTTGATCACCTGCTACTTTATCGTGGCGATGGGCCAAACCATGGCCTCTCACGACCTTATTGAGGTGATGACCCCAATTCTTAGTTATGCCGTGAAGTATCAAAACCCGGCAAATAAGTGGGGCACCGATATTCTGCCATATCTGCCCAACTGGCTATTTGTCACTGACGCGAAGTCAATTGAGCACTACTACATCGGCAACTACAATTTCTGGCAGCTTAAAGAGATGAAGGTGTGGGCACTCCCACTCTTCATGTGGAGCTGCTTCTTTACCGTGCTTGCCTTTGGGCTTTTCTGCCTGAACGCACTGCTGCGCAAGCAGTGGACAGAGCGCGAACGACTGAGCTACCCTCTGGTGCAGTTCACCCTGGAAATCGCTCAGCCCCGAACCCCCATCTTTAAAAACAAAATGTTCTGGATCGCCTTTGGCATCGCAGCCATCCACGACATCTGGTTTGGTCTGGCGTCGCTTTACCCAAGCGTGCCGGTGCCGTATCAGCGGCTGACGCAGCTAGAGACGTTCATCACCAGCCCGCCGTGGAACGCCATCGGATACACTCCGCTGACCTTCTACCCGTGGATTGTGGGTATAGGTGTTCTTCTGCCTACCGACCTGCTGTTCTCGATGTGGTTCTTCTTCTGGATTTGGAAGCTGGAGCCTGTGATCGCAGCGCAGTACGGCTGGAACCAGATTCCTGGCTTCCCATTTGTGAACCAGCAGTCAGCCGGTGCCTACGCTGCTATCGCTGTGTTTACACTCTACACCGCACGCAAGGCCCTGGGCCGAGGCTTCAAGGCGATCTTCGTGGGTGCAGGTGATGAAGACAAGGGTGAGCCACTGCCCTACCGCTGGGCGGCCCTGGGTTTCATTTTCACTTTGATCACTCTGTTCATCTTCTTCAAGGTGACAGGTATGAGCACATGGGTCATTTTGGCCACATTGGGCATCTACCTGGTGATCTCTGTGGCGGTCACCCGTATGCGTGCTGAGCTTGGTGTACCTGCTCATGACCTTCACGATAGCGGCCCGCAACGGTTGATCCCGCTGCTTGGCCTGGCCAACATGAAGAACACGGACGTGGCCATGATGGCCGCACTGCAGGGCTTTAACCGTGCCTACCGAGCTCACCCGATGCCGGTTGGTGCAGAAGCCGTTCGTGGTGCTGAGCGCACCGGTGGAAGCATGCGCGTGATGTTCTGGGTGATGGTGGCCGCGGTGTTCTGGGCCTGTATCACCGGATTCTTCATCAACGTCGGCTTGAACTACGAATGGGGCGCTGCCTCTAAAGTGGATAGCCCTTATGTATCTACCATCTTCGGCTCTGAGCCATACAACATGATCAGCGGATATAAGGCTGGTTCGGTGGGTTCCATCCGAAGCAGTAATGTGGTCAGCGCGATGCTGGTGGGCTTCCTCACGACCATCGCCCTCTCCATCACCCGTCTGCAGATCATCAACTTCCCGCTGCATCCGGTGGGATTTGCCATCAGTTCAAGCTGGTCAGGTAGTATGCTGTGGTTCTCACTGCTGGTGGCCTGGATATGCAAGACCTCGCTGATGAAGGTGGGCGGTTTGAAGCTCTTCCAAAAGGCGATGCCCTTCTTCCTGGGGCTCACGCTGGGAGAGTGCGTGCTTGGCACGTTCTGGTACTTCATGAGTGCTTTTGTGACACACAGCAAAACATTCATTGTGTGGCCCATGTAATCCGCAACGCACGGGCAGAAACTACCGAAGGCCTCTGGAGACACCTCCAGAGGCCTTTTTTTTGCGTGGTGGGCGACCGTCGGTCGCCATTCCCAATGACCGGTCCGGTTTTCCCTTTCCGGGCCGGTCTTTGAACACATGAAGGGGTGGGCATCGGACAGATAGGACCGATCATCTTGGTAGATAACCACGGGGGCTGTAAGGCGTTCGCAAGAAGGGCGATTCGCGAATCGCCCCTACACACCAAACCACCATGGCAGTGAGGGTTCGTAGCGTGGGCTACCCGCCAGACCGCGCCGGACATCATCTGCACAGCCACCGTGAGCGTACCGCGAAACCGGCGCGGTCAGATACCAGATCGGCGTCGTCGGCGCCATCTAGGGATAGTTGGTCCTGTACCGGAAGGGCGGATATTGGCCCGCCCCGGCCGATACTACAGCACACTTCTCCGGCTGCCCACCACGTCGAGAATCAACGCAACGACAGCGATTACCAAGATGGTGTGGATCATGTTTCCCCCGAAGTGGCCTAACAGACCGAACAACCATAGGATAAGCAGAACGACGAACACAATTCGCAGCATGTGATGAGCCTCCGGCCAGCTATGGCCACAAATAAAAGGGCCGTGCCAGTGCCAATTCGACATCCGACACGGCTGTTAAGCGTGCTTGTCAACGCATGACAAGCACGCGGTAGTTCATCGGGTGACTATTGGTCGCTTGGCGGGTTTTCGGCCGCAGGGGCACCCTCGGCTCCGGCGGCTCCAGTGGCGCCTTCAGCACCCGCGGCACCGGTTGTTCCTGTGTCACCAGTTGCTCCGGTATTACCCGTAGCACCTGTGGCACCAGTGGCGCCTGGTGCACCTTGAGCGGCCGGGGCAGCCGGAGCTCCGGGTTCACCCTGAACGCCCTGGACACCCTGATTACCTTGAGTGGACGGCGTGACATAAGTTGTCGATTCGCCACGGGGTGCCCACCAGGCGAAATAGCCGATCATCAAAGCGACGATGACCACCACCAGGACGATTATCAGCGTCTGCGTGGCCGATCTTTCCCCGATTGGGTCTTGCGTGTAATTACTCATTTGGTATACCTTTTCCTTATCGAAACAGCTGAGCTGTATAGAGCACCCGGTATTGTCTACGGAGTGCGGGTGAAACGTGATCCATCCTGAGATGGCTAGACCTACTTGCCTTTGACCGTAACCGTAGTGGGTTCTGACTCTTCACCATCCGCATTCACAGAAGCGACGTTAATGGTGTATATGGTATTCGATCCTTGAATCAGGGTTGTCAAGCTGATATTGCTTGAGGTAAATACGCCCTTGGAATCCGCGGTCACTATCTGGTCTGTCAACGTACCATTGGTACCAAACAGGCCAAAAACCTTAGTGGAGTATTCCACTACTATACGCACCGATGCATTTGGTGAGACCTTACCGATAACCACCAATGGCGTGGTGACCGAGTTACCCTCTTTTGGTGATGTCACCACTGGAATACTGCTGGTCGTGAGTGCAGGGGCATTGATGGTTCCTTCGGCTTGCACAGTGTATACCTGTCCAGACGCCACTTTATGTGTCCCTGAGATATTCGCTCCATTGATATCCTGGTTAGTGCGGATGGTGTACTCGCCCTCGTATACCCCAGCGGATGTTTCGGGCATCGACTTAGTGACGATGACTTTACCTGCACGTGATGTGATGACCATGTTCACGATGCCTTTTGGTTTACCCTTCATTGTGGCGGAAATGACGTCACCAGGCTGCATACCGGTGATATCAGAGTGGGTAAAGGATGTGATGACACTTCCGGCTCCTTGCACATTGAACGACCAGGTTTGGCTTGTGGCGTTGCCAGCCTGATCATATACAGTCACCTTGGCCTTGTTGATACCGGCCTTGAGCGCTGTCTGGGGACGAAAACTGGCAAAGTAGCGTGTGATGCTGGCCGCATCGGTCACATCCGCATCATTAACAGTCATCACCACCCTGTTGGTGTCGACACCGCTTCCGCTATCTTCAGTAACCACAGATATGGTTGGTCGTGTTTCGGCCACGATGCTGTTAGGGTCAGGGGTGCTGTTCAGAATCTTAGGTGACAGTGTATCGATCGATATAGGGTTACCCGCTTGTATCAGCCTTTGCACGGAGCCGATGCGAAGCAGCCCTATGACCTTGCCGCCAGTCACTACCAGGCTTTTACCCGAAGGTATTACCCAACTGCTTTCGTACCGTCCACTTGAGACTTCCTTCATCGTCACTTTGTCGACGATGCCAGGAATCCCAAATGCAGCGGCCCCTCCGGCGGCGCCATTCATGACGACTTTGAGGGTAGAACCAGCCTTCAGCCAATCCGATCCATCATGGCTGAACGAGCTGATTTCGCTAAAGCCATCTTGTTGGTTGGTTGATCCATTGTCGGTGGTTGATCCGCCATCTGAACCGGTCGCTATCGTGACAGTCCGGGTGGCATTATTCCAGGCGACATCAGCTCCCAGGGTTTCTCCCACAAATCGCAACGGCACCATGGTGCTCCCCCCAATGATCTGAGCGGGCACATCAAGCGCCACCGATCGACCATTCACGGTAGCATTTCGGGAGCCGATGGGTAACTGCACGTCTACACTGCTTTTTTGAGCGAATACGGTGCGAGTGGCGGCATCCCAGCCGACAAATGCGCCCATCTTCTCCAGCACACCACGCAGCGGTACCATCACACGTCCCTGCACAGCCATCGGCTGAGTGCCCACAAAACGAACTGGGTTGCCGTCGATGGTCACGTTAATCGACTGAGACATTACTGATGCGGCGGCCAGTAGTAATAGGCCAGATATTCCGAGTTTTAATGGTTTCATTTTTTGAATCTCCAGGAGTTGATTATTCAGGGAGCAGAGCTGGTTATCTGCCCCCTGTGATCTTCTTAGGATCGTTCGGTCAGGGGTGGTTATTCTAGGCGCAGGATGCCTGTATCATTGTTCCAGTAAGCAGTTTTCTGTGTGATCAGCTCGATGTATCCTGCTGGCACGTAGACGGTGCCATTTACCATTCTGGACGCGGTGTCAAACTTGGTTGCCACACCATCCACATACACCAGGCTTGTGCCTACGGCTGTATGCATAGACTGGTCCGTATTAGGCCGGTTCAACGATAAAGTCCTGCTGGCGGCGTTATAGTTAAAGGGTGTGTCGATTGAGTCCATCACAGACCGGAATGGAACCATCAAGTGATTGCCGCTCATGATGGGCTTCAATGAATTGAAACTCACTTGCCAGCTATCGGTAGCACCTGATGTGCTTGTGGTGGTTGTGGTGGTTGTAGTCGTCTGTGTATCTGAATCATCACTATCGGAGGCATCAGATGTCGTGAGTTCGGGAATGGACACGTCTTGTGTGAGAAGTATTCCGAACGGTGTTCCTGTCTTCACAACCACGTCTTTACCTACAGCGGCCTTGTTTTGTGTCGTGCTGTAGATGTAACCTGCTGCGGCTCCAATTAAGGTTCCGATCAGCGGTTTTTTCCAGCCAAGTTGCCCCGCAAGCAGCCCTGCTCCTGCACCGATGGCAATGAACTTTCCAGGGTTGTTCTTCGCATTGGAAGTGCCGATCAGCCTGCCTGTGTCAGGATCAGTCTTGACATTGCTCTTGTCCATAGAAGTGAGTTGGCCCTTGATCGGTATCGATGATCCGTCAGGTAGGTGTACTAACGTAAAGCGTGCATCAATCAGCCCGGCTTTACTGCCCGTGGCTTTGGTAACGGATTTGATCTTGCCGGTAAAGTTGGAGTACTCTGGAAATCCTGCTCCGTTGACGCCTTCATGGTAGGCATAAAAGATATCGCCAGCCTTGTTAGTGGCTGAGCTGAGCTGGGTGTCCAAGGTAACGGGGATGACCGTTCCTTTTGGGATGACGATCGGTGAGGCGTATACAGCGGCCGTCAAGGTCATCACTGCGACGATCTGGATACTTTTCGTGAAAACATTCATTGCTTCACTCTTTCTTACTGATTGTCTATGTCCGTAACCAGCATGATACTGGCTGTGCTTATCGCCCGACGGCTGTCGGTGGGTCGTATGGTTGCCGTTCCAAGTTATTTTCGCTTGTGTCCTAGTATACCTTTAATTTCCTTAATTAAACGTCTTATTTCGTAATATATGCTATAAAGTAAGAGTAAATATACTAGTTTTTGGTGATAATCAAGCATAATGACGGGGGTATATCATGGATGGCCACGGGGAGGGAAGGAGTATCGGGGAACAGAAGAACCTCTCCTGAGTTCAAGCAAGGTCGACTGGACACTGACAAGTTGGAGCGCGGGGTTTTATCGTTTTATAACGATGTATGCCTGCCCTACCACGCGCTCAAGCATGTGGCTATTGGCCGGCCAAGCCTGCTGAAGCAGGCTGCAGGGCTTCGCCCTGTTTGTGAAGCTGGCGCATGCGAGCCGTTATAACGATGTAACCACCGGCATCCGGAACTGCTGGTACGGCACGAAGTGCCGCAGTCCGTTTCAACGGACTTGCTGATCAATAGCCGAGACATTGATGTCGCGGCATCGGAGATCAACGGGCTCTGCATATTTGCGTGTAATAGACTGACATTTATGTCGCGGCATTGGCTGCCCATCAACCTGCTCCACATCCGCAAGCCCGCCCGCATGACCCCCCAGAATCCCAAGAGCCCGCGGATGCGGGCTCTTGGGCGATTAATCGAAGCAGAAAGGACTAGCTGATGAGCCCCTCGATGCGGGCATCGAGCGCGCCTTGATCGGTGGCGAAGCTCTCCAGGGCAGCGTTCGTCAGCAGGTCATCCAATGCCACATCCTCCGACCAGTGGGCCAGAACTGGGATTTTGCCATCCTTGCTGATGGTTTCCCGCTGTTCCTGGGTGAACTGGGTGAACAGGTCCAAGCCATACTGCTCAGCAAGCGCAACAAGCTGCTCGCCTGAGGTGATGGAATCTCCGAGTGCAACCGCTTTGTCCGCAAACTCCATGAATTTGGGGCAGAGCTGCCACAGGTAGCTCACGCGAACGTCCTCCACGTTGACCATCAACTCAGTTGACTCGCGCCGAGTGACTTCGCTGCATGGGGTGGACGATTCGAGGAACTGCTTCGCTGCGGAGGGCGGGATGGTATGCACATCCACACCGGCCAGCAGGGCGACCTGGTCGCCATTGCGCATTGAGGCCGCGATCAACTGTGTGGGTGACTTGCCAGCAGCACGCAGTCGCCTCAGAGCCTCTACTGTGGCCAGGGTGACCTTCTCGCCGACGTTGGCAGCCTCACCGATCTTGTTATCAGCCACCAGCACGCCGATGCGGCCAAGGAACACATTCACGTAAGCGGGCTTGCTGAACAGGGCCGCCAGCACGTTCTGGCGCACACTGAAGCCCAGAGTGTAGTTAATGGGCACTCCAGCGGCGGCCAGCTTGCGGGCGACGATGTAGCCAGCCGGCGTGATGGGCACTTTGATGATGAAGAACTCGGGGTTGATGGCGAAATACCTCAGACCGAAGTTCACCGAGGCCTCGATGTCGTTGGCATACGCAGGGTGCAGCTCCACACTGACTTTCACGCCAAACTGCTGCACCAGACTCAAAGCTAGCTTCGCATTGGCCAGGAAGCCAATTTCCACAATCAAGTCGCGGCCAGAGATGTCAGGGCGCGCGGCCTTGAGTTTGGACGCGGCTGTTTTGATGAATTCATCAAATTTACCTGTTTGAATAACTTGGTTAACGAGTGTGTTGTTGGTGGTCAGGGCGCCAAGTTCCGGGGCCCATGCTTTTTCGGCGGCGGTGGCATCACCTGTGTCAATCCAGGGGGTGGTACCAAGCTCCTGCAGACGGGCGTATTTGGGTTGCGATGGGGCGTCGAACTTGCCAGGCCCGGTGTAGCCATCGAGTGCCAGCTCTTGAACTATCTTAGCCAGGGTTTCATCATAATGGATATCTTTACTCATGGTTTGTCCTCCGATAGGTATCACGCCGGCACCTGACAGTCAGAAGCCAACGTGTATGTGAAATGGTGTGTCACAAAGGGCACATGTGACAACGCACGCGGGGCGAATTTCCACTTACCCCGCGTGCCGTTATATGATAGACCCCTAATAGTTAGAGGGTTTTGGCCTTTCGCACCGGTAACAGACGTTGCGTCGGGCGAAATTCGACTCGCCACAGCCAGAGCATGTCCAGTCACCGGGATTATCATTCCCAGAACCGCCAGAACGGCGGGCAAAGCCGCCCTGACCGCCGCCAGCCGAGGCCGGCTTACGCGCCCCACACCGGAAACAGCTTGTGCGGCGTGCGAAGTTGGATGCGTTGCAATCTGGGCAGTTCCAGTCGCCGTCTCGCTGCTCAGTGCGACCTCCACCGCCTCCACCACTGTACGGTGCATCACCGCCACCCGGTTTAGGCGTGTTACATTCCATACATACGGATCGCCTGGCGAAGTTCAATTTGTTACAGCTCGGGCAAAGCCAGTCGCCCGGTTTCATCTGCGGTTCAGGCATTATACTCTCCACGGTAGATTTCATTGTTTCGTTCGTTCGCGGGCGCTTACAGTTGAAGCACGCGGTACGGTGTGAATAGTTAGTAGTGTTGCATTGCGGACACAGCCAGTCGCCTGGTTCCATCTTAACCCAAGTGGCGTTACACATGCGGCATTCAATGGCACTCAGTGCCACTTCGGCACCGCAACGTGGGCATCGGCCATTGGAATTAGCAGATATCGGCGCCTGCATCTTCAGCATGTGCAGCACAATCTGAGCCAGCGACCGTGCATCATCGATCCCGCAATCGGGGGTTCCGCTGTGCTCCAGACCACAATGCTCAAGCATGTGGCTAAGGTCAAGGCGGTCGCTGTTGATCTGGCGATAAAAGTCCTTAAATGCCACTTTCATGTTGCACCAGCGAGCGGCCCAGTCCGGCATCGGCTGCTGCATGGTCAGGCACTGCTGCCTGAGCAGGATGTCGATGTCGAAGTCGCCGCAAATCAGGGCAAGCCCCTCCTCATACCCTTTCTCAGTCAGCCATTTTTGCACATTGACCAAAATCTCTGAAAAAGAGGGGGCGGAGGCAACATCCTTCTGGGTGATGCCGGTAAGCTCCGTGCAGTAAGCGGTTAGCTGGGGATGAATAGATGGTTTGACAAAACTACGGTATTCATCAACAACCGTATCAGATTCAGTATCAACCACAACAATGGGGAATTCGATTAACTCGGGCGGGTGAAGCGGCTGCGGGTCATCACAAGTCGTTTCAAAGTCCATTACCAATAGGTATTTTGGGTACACCTGGTATCCTCCTGGGGCGCGTGTCCAGCACCATTATATGCAACCTTCACGGTATACATGGTTTTTCATAAATGCAGTGAAATTCGTCCCCTGCTCTATTATTATGGACTAATATTGATCTAAAGGTATAGAAAGCCACATTTTGAGCTGGGGAGGACGGATATCAGGCCGTCCAACCCCAGCATTACAGACCCTATGTCAGTCCAAGAATCGCATCAATCTTCTTAAGCTCTTGCTCGTTGAAGTCGAGTGATTTCAGGGTGGCGACGTTCTCGTCGAGTTGGTCAACACGGCTGACGCCGATCAAGCAACTGGTGACGGATGGCCGCGAAAGCAGCCAGGCCAGCGACATCTGTGCCAGGCTTTGATCGCGCGCGGCTGCGACTTCGGAAAGTGCTTTCGCCTTATCTACCACGTCCTGGCTGATCTGCTCCTTCTTCAGGAAGCCTGTTGTCTTCGATGCTCTGCTGCCGGGTTCGATACCCTTCAGATACCGGCCGGTCAGCAACCCCTGCGCCAGAGGACAGAAGGGGATGCATCCGATGCCCTCTTCCAGCAAGACGTCGCTCAGTCCCTGCTCCACCCAGCGGTTCATCATGTTGTAGAGCGGCTGGTGGATGATGCAGGGGGTGCCCAGGCGTTTGAGTATGGCTGAGGCCTTCGCGGTGGTCTCGGCGTCGTAACTGCTGATGCCCACATAGAGTGCCCGTCCGCTGCGCACGATGTAGTCCAGAGCGGTCATGGTCTCCTCAAGCGGCGTTTCGGGATCGGGGCGGTGGTGGTAGAAGATATCGACATACTCCAGCCCCATGCGCTTCAGGGACTGATCCAGGCTGGAGACCAGATATTTACGTGAACCCCAGTCACCATACGGCCCCGGCCACATGTAGTATCCGGCTTTCGTGGAGATCACCATCTCATCGCGGTACGGCCGAAGGTCATCTCGAAGCAGTTTGCCGAAGTTCTCCTCCGCGCTGCCACCCACAGGACCGTAGTTGTTGGCCAGGTCGAAGTGGGTAATACCCAAATCAAACGCGTGTAACCCCAGGTTGCGGATGTTATCATACTGGTCGACACTGCCGAAGTTGTGCCACCATCCCAGCGAGAGGGCTGGTAGTTTAAGGCCGCTCTTACCGCACCGGCGGTAGAGCATCGATTGGTAACGATCTGGCGAAGCAACGGTTGGACCGTATGGCATGGCTGAGTCCTCCTGACGGTTGTTAACTAGATCAATCATACCCGATATGCGGAGGCAGATGATACATTTCGGGAGTAGGAAGGAGACAGAATAGAAGGAGACAGGAGGGGCATTCATAGGAGCGATTCTCGCGATGGAGGGTGCCGCCGTAGGGGCGACCGGCGGTCGCCCAGGGCGTGGAAACCACGCCCCATGTCGCCCATACCAATCGTGATCCGTTCTATCCGTCCCTTCCGTCGCTATAACCAATCAAACACGGTACGCCGTGCCTGGTCAGCCCACCGTCTCGTCCGAAAACGGCACGAAAACGCACAGCCCGTTATAATGATAATGCTATGGCAATTTTAACTGTAAACCACCTCGCAAAAGCCTTCGGCCCACAAGTGCTGTTCAACGACCTAAACCTGCTGGTGAACGGGCGGGAACGGGTAGCCATCATCGGCGGTAACGGCACCGGTAAAAGCACACTGCTAAAGATCATCATGGGGTTTGAAAAAGCCGATTCCGGGAATGTGGGCATTCAAAACGGGCTGACCATCGGCTACCTTCCGCAGATATGCGATCTACCCGAAGGTGCCAACCTGCATCAGGCTGTGCTGGGCATCCGGCCGGGCCTGACCGAGCTGGCCATCGAGCTACAGGATGTGGAAGACCGTCTGGGCCATGCCACTACCGCTGAAGCGATGGAGTTAGGCGCACTCTACGCCGACCTCAGCCACCAGTTTGAGGCGATTGAGGGCTATAGCCTGAAGGCGCGTGCCGCGCAGTATCTGGACGCACTGGGCTTCTCTGAAGCGGAGCTGCAGCAAGAGACCGAATCGCTGAGCGGCGGGCAGAAGACCCGCGCCAGTCTGGCACGGCTGCTGCTGCAGTCGCCTGACCTGCTGCTGCTGGACGAACCGACCAACCACCTGGACATTGAGGGCTGCGAATGGCTCCAGTCCTTCCTGCTGGAGCGGTATAGCGGAGCGGCGTTGATCGTCAGCCACGACCGCTATTTCATGGATGCGGTGGTCAGCAGGGTGATCGAACTCGACGCCGGCGAGGCGGTCAGCTACAGCGGTAACTATACGCAGTTCGCCGTGCTCAAAGCCAAACGACGCGAAGAGCAGGAGAAGCTCTATTCGCTGCAGCAGCGGGAGATCGCCCGCATCGAAGCCAGCGTTCAGAAGCTGTTTAGCCATCGTAAGTTTAGCCGTCGCGATTCGAAACTGAAGGAGCTTGAGCGAATCAAGAAAGTGGCCAAAACCAGCTCCTCCAAGCAGATGCATGCCGACCTGGGTGAGGCAATGCGAAGCGGGCGCGAAGTGATTCGCGTAGCGGAGCTGAGCAAGGGATTCGGCGAAAAAGAGCTGTTTCAGGATATGGACTTCATCCTGGAGCGTGGCCAGAAGGTGGCGCTGGTCGGTCCTAACGGCTCCGGTAAGAGCACCTTCCTGAAGGTAGTCGCCGGGTTGATAGAAGCCGATTCGGGTGAAGTAGAGATGGGGATGCGCGTGAATGCGGTCTACTTCGCACAGCAGTTTGAACATCTTGACCCCAACCTTGAGGTCATCGAGGAGCTGCTGATCGACACAGAACTTACGGCGAAAGAGTCGCGTGACCTGCTGGCGCGGTTCCTGTTCATGGGCGATGATGTTTTTAAGCGGGTCAGCTCGCTGTCGGGTGGTGAGCTTTGCCGACTGGCTCTAGCCAAGCTGCTGGCCCAGCGACCGAACCTACTGCTGCTGGATGAGCCGACCAACCACCTGGACATCCTGAGCCGCGAGGCCCTGGAAAACGCCATCCGGAAGTTCGATGGCGCGGTGATGATTGCCAGCCATGACCGCTATCTGCTGGACGCGGTGGTGGACAGGGTGTTGGAGTTCCGAGAAGGTCACACCCAGAGCTATCTGGGTACCTACACCGACTACCGGCAGAAAGTCATGGCCCGGTTGGCTATGAAACACGCGGATGTGCCACTGCGCTCCGTCATCTCGGAGAAGCGACCGAGCAACACCGTTAAGCAGATCAAGCAGAACCTGAAGCGGCTGAACAACCGTCAGAAAGAGCTGGAGGATGCTATCGCCGCCGTGGAGGCCCGTCTGGAGGCGATCTCTGCATCACTCGCCAGCACCGACCCCTACCTTGACGGCAGTGCCAAGAACCTGGGTGACGAATATGATCTTTTGCAGTCCAAGCTGGAGCAGTTGACCGAACAGTGGTCCGCCGTCTCCGAAGAGCTGGAGCGCCTGCAAGCTGAGTAGCCGCTTCGAGGGTTGGGCTGGAGCGGGGTAGTCTGACCTGTAAGGCTGCGCGAATGACCGGGGCGGTCTGGCTACTGGCTTGCGGCTACAAAAACCCCAAGACCGCGCCGGTCTGGCGGATAGCCCGTGCCCCCAATGGCTGAAGCCCTAGTGCATTACACCTACCGCGCCTGCCGCCGTCCTTCAGGGCAGTCTATTACCCACAAAATTCTGCGGAGCCTGTAGACGCCGATTCCGCGACATCAATGTTTCGGCTATTGAACACCAAGACTGCTGAAGCAGTCTTGGTGAACGTTATCTTTGTCGGCAAGGAGCTCGGCAGCCCGGTTTAGCGGGCTTGTTGATCAGTAGCCGAGACATTTATGTCGCGGTACATGGTCGATACGATCCCAATCTGGATTTGTGGGTAATAGGAGACTGGGGTTTGAGCCCGGGGCCAAACCCGTAACTATCTACCATCCGTTCGCGCCTTCGCGACTTCGCGTGATACATCCTGACGGGGAGGCCAATCGGGAGATTGGCGTTCGCAGGGGCTAACCGCCAGACCGCCCGGTTATTCGCTTACTACCACCATTCGGGCGGATAGCCCGTTCCCCGCTGGCAGAGGGCCCCCGCGCCTTATTTCGCGGCTAGAATCCTGCGGCGGAGCATGTCCAGCGCACTCTGGCTGGCCCGCCACTGGATCACATCCCGTTGGGCACCGAACAGCCGCTTCTCAGCGACTACACCGTCGGGACCGGCCACAGCCAGCCACACCATGCCCACAGGCTTCTCGACGGTTCCGCCATCGGGTCCCGCAATGCCGGTGGCGCTGATCGCCCAGTCGACGCCCAGTCGGTGACGCACGCCCTCGGCCATCTCGAGTGCGGTCTGTTCGCTGACAGCCCCAAAGGTCGTCAGCGTCTGCTCATTGACGCCCAAAATGTCCCTCTTGATGCGGTTGTCGTAAGCTACAACAGCCCCCATGAAGGCGCGACTGGCTCCGGGCACACCACTGAACCTGTGAGCAATCAGCCCTCCCGTGCAGCTTTCCGCGGTGGCGACGGTCTGGCCCTTTGCCCACAGCAACTCCGTCACCGAGCGCTCGAGGGTCGTATCATCAAGACCATACAAGTTGTCGCCCAGTGCCTCACGGCACTGCTGTTCACAGGTGTCCAGTAGTTGCCGGCATTCGCTTTCAGTTTCGCCTGCAGCGGTGATGCGGAAGTGAACCTCACCCAGTTTGGCATATGGAGCCAGAGTGGGGTTTGGACAGCTTAGCAGATGCGACAGCTTCTCTTCCGCAGCCGCTTCACCGAGGGCCATCACACGGATGACACGCGACATCAACTGCACATTGTTACTGGCAGCCAGGAAGGGCGCCACGGCCGCTTCAAACATAGGAAGGCATTCGTTAGGTGGGCCAGGCAGCGCAAACAGGTGTTTTCCGTGCCACTCCACGTGGATGCCCGGGGCGGTGCCGTTGGGGTTGTCAATCGGTTCTGCAGTGCTCGGACGCATCGCTTGACGATACTGGCTGTTGGTCAGGTTGAAACTGCGCTTACTGAACAGCGCGATCAGCTCTTCTTTCAACCTCTCGTCCAGTATCAATTCATCGCCGATGGCCCCTGTTATCCCGTCACGGGTGATGTCATCCTCAGTCGGCCCCAGTCCCCCGATGGCTATCACCACATCAGATCGGTCGAGGGCACGCGCCAGCACCTCAGTCAGCCGGACAAGGTTATCGCCTACGGTCTGCCTGTACAGTGCTCTGCTGCCCAGCTCTGGCAGTCGGGCGGCGATGGCAGCGGCGTTGGTATCGGTGATCATTCCCATCAGCAGTTCTGTGCCGATGGAGATTATCTCAACAATCATGTAAAGCTCCTGTAGTGGTGTTCTATCCTCAGATTACCGTGTTCCAGCACTAATCACCAACCAACGGGTTTGCACTGATGAGCGTATGACCGCCGTTCTGACGGTACTGGCTTGGAGATAACCCGTAGTGCTTTTTGAAGGCGCGGCTGAAGTGGAAGGGGCTTCCATACCCGTAACGCTCCGCAAGCTGAACAATGCTGCCGCTCTCCATGCGTAAGGCACTGGCGGCCAGGCTCAGGCGGAGCTGATCCTGGTAACTTTTCGGCCCAACGCCTAACACCCTGACAAACGCCTGGCGCAGCCAGCGCTCACTAACATGAATCTGGTGGGCGATTTCGTTGATGGAGGGGGCCTCGGATATCTGTTGCTTCATGATGTCCACTGCCTGCCACACCATCTGCCTCATGTTTTGGGTGAAGTCACCGCGTGAGGGCATCTGCCATAGCCATCTGCAGAACAACGCGGCAAACTGAGCGTTGGCGGCGGTCTGAGCCGCCTGGTCAGGAATATCAAGCTGTTGGATGATCTGCGAGATACTCAATATCTCAAACTCATCCACGGGCAGCATATAGATGGTTTCCTGCTCAATGCCTGTGTGGTTTATATGCTGCATTTCGAACCAGTCAAAAGCCCACTGTGAACCGACCGTGCGGTAGTATCGGATACTAGACACCTGGACCAGTATCAAGCTGTCTGCGGTCAGCACAAATGACCGCTCACCGCTCAGCTCCAGTAATCCCTCACCTTGGTGGGTGCGGATCAGTATCATGTGGCGTTCGGACTGCCTCTGTGGACGCGCGGAGTAAACGGCATCGGCATCCACATGCCACATGCTCAGGAGCTGCACTGGTGCGGGTGGACTGCCAAGTTTGTTGACTGAGTGGATGTTCGTCTTCATGTCAGCACCACAAACCGGCTGACCAGACAGATGATGCAGTGAGTGGCGTTTCGTGGATAACCATCAACGCCACTCCATGACTCGGATATCTACTTGCGGATATGCTGCACGACCTGCTTAAACAGCCACGAGAGTGTGTACATCTCGCTTTCGGGTACAGCCTTCTCGGGGTATTTCAGCCAGCTCTGTACGATGTAGCGGGTAGGACGTCCACCGATGGCCCTGTATTCATCTACCATCTTCAAGGTCAGATTGCAGAACGCCTCGCTGCTCACATTGCCTCCCTGACTGTTCACGATCAGGTTGAAGTCGATCCGGCGTGCTTTGACCATGCGTTCGATGTCCAAAATCCGCGCCATCCAGTCGATCTTCTTATGATCTTTTTCGCCGGTGGGAGGCGGCAGATGGTAGTTCATGATGCCATCATGATCTGCGGTTCCCTTGGCATATTCATAAGGGTTATCCACGGTCACGCCAGCAAATGGCACGCCAGCCTTCTTGGCCGCATCCAGCACCACCGGCAGCACCACAGCGAAGTCGCCATTGGCCATGCCATGCAGTCGATAGGAGGTGTTGCCCTTCCAGCCCCAGTTGGGGAAGTTGCTCAGCTCGAAGAACTTGATTTTGGGGAAGCTCTTGCGCCACTCCTTGAGGTAGTCCACAATTTCTGCAGCCACCTCATTGATATCTGTGAAACCCGGGATGTCCTCTTTGCCAACATCCTGTCCAGGATGCATCAGCCGGCGGATTGGGCCATCCATATTCAGATAGCTTGGCACTCCGCCAGCTTTTAGCAGCATGTCGATCTTGGCGATCTCCGTTTGGGCGGTGATCCGGCCCACACCTCGCCGCATCAGTTGCCGGGGTTTATCGTTGATACCTTTAGGATTGGGGTCTTTGAAGTCGCTGCGAGTGGGCTCCCAGTCAAAGTAGCCGCATTCGATGGCAATTTCCATGCCCAACTCGTTCACCTTATCTACCACACGCTTGATGTCTTCATATGGTGATATGAACGCCAGCGTGTTGATGTAGAATTCAAGGCAATCCAGCTCCCTGGCAGTCACTGGCCACCCATCGGGCTGGTCGGTAAGCTGGCTGGGTTTGAAGTGGGCCATCCACAGGCCGGGACGCCGCTTACTGCGCGGCGTAGATTTGGGCAAATAGATCAAGATATGCTCCTATAACTTCCAATCGATGGGTCGAGTGGCTCCGTCATCAATGCTCAATGACACGGGCGTTGTTCCTTCGGTAGGAGTGAACGGTATACGCACCGTGACCTGCTGACCAGGCTTCAATGTAGGTTCTACATACCGATCTGCATTCACTGACCACAGTTCGCCGTCATAGGACCATTGGCCGCCATCGGAATCCGCGATGTTGCAGTTAAAGATGGCGCCAAATAGCTGCTCATCCGCTTTCCTGTGGTTCATGAAGGTAGCAGTGACTAAATACTTGGCACCCTGTTCTTCCGTACCCGGCTTCATTTCAGCAGAGTCCACGCGCACAGCGAACTGCTTCGTGGGATAGAAATCTTTACCCATCACACCGGGGAACCGATCATAGGGTGTCATCTTTTTGGGGTCTTTAGGATCCGCGAACTGAGCAGCCAACGGCTTCACTTTACCTGACAGATTGTACCGAAGGGCCGTGCGGTCGTCGGCGACGAACATCAACTTGGGTATGTCGTCTGTTGCCGGCACAGAGATGACCAACCTAGCATTTAGTTTCTGTCCAGGTTTCAAGTTCTGCCCCAACGTGGCAGAAGTTTCCTCAATCGCCCAGAACTCCTCCTGCTCCCAGTTTCCGTTCTTGCTGTCCACAGCGGTCACTTCCAACATTGCACCATGTGCATACAGGTCGGCAGCGTTTGGGTTCTGAATAGTCAGGTGTACTACCATCAGTTTCTTTGCTGCTTCCGCTACGTACGTCGTGGTTTCAAAATAGACGGGCCCGACGCTGTATTCAATACTATTCACAGTGATGTTGACCGGCACCGATTTATTGATGGTGTATGTTAAGCCAAGTTGAGCGTTTTGGCCATCTAGCTGTGTTGTTCCCTTGACTACTCGTGTTGGTTGCTTGGTCTGCGTTTTGACTACCGGGGTTTTGGGTTTTGGTGTTGGTTTGGGCTTGGGCTTCGCGGCCAAAATCGGCATGGCACATAGCATACAACATGAAATCAACAGAACTCTACGCATCGAGACACCTCCAGTGGTTTTTGACGGTATCCAAATCGGACTCACCTAACCCAATTGTAGCCCAACCGAACCTCATTTTGCGACCGAATTACGCTCAATTTGAACCAAATGCAAATATCTGCAATACTAACCACAGAACAGCAACTCCAAGGAAGTATACTATGCCAACTATCCGCCCTGCCGATAACGGACGTGTTTGCATCAATCCAGCGATGGGCTGGACGATGCATTTCTACAGCAATGTGCCCTCAAACTACGGCTCGCAACTGGAACCATCGGACACACTGGACGACTTCCCGGGCCTCAGCACGGTCTATCTGCGAATCCCCTGGGCCTTTTTAGAGCCCATCGAAGGGCAGTACAACTGGGCACTGCTGGACACACCCGCACAGCGGTGGATCAGCAAAGGTAAAAAGATCGCACTGCGCCTGACCACCAGCGAGAGCTGGGTTCGCTTCGCAACCCCGGAATGGGTGTTCAAAGCGGGTGCAAAAGGCGTAAGTTACAACATGGGTAAAGGACCAGCGCCAGACGGCGGGTTACTCGACCCTGTGTTTGATGACCCAATCTTCCTGAAAAAACTGGAGGCGTTTTTGATGGCCGCCGGTGATCGGTATGACAAAAATCCCAATGTGGAGTTCATTGATGTGGGCAGCTACGGCTTGTGGGGTGAAGGGCACACCTTCATGAGCAGCCAGTTCCCCGTCAAACGCCACATGAGCTGCTTGAAAAAGCACATCGCACTGCACAAGAAGGCCTTTCCCAACACCCAACTGGTCATCAGCGATGATGTCGCAGGCCCACAGACGCCCGGCCTGCACCTGCCTGAGACTGATTATGCACTTTCCCAGGGTGTAGGACTGCGTGATGACAGCATTCTAGTGCAACCGCCGCCCAACAGTTGGTACCACTCCCAAATGGCCCAGGCGTTCTGGCCCAAATACCCTGTAGTGATAGAGCATGAGCACTACGGCGGCAGCAAGGACCGCGGAGCCTGGGATAAGTCGTTGTTGCTGAAGTCGGTGGAGGATTACCACGGCAGTTTCATGAGCATCCACTGGTGGCCGCGGATCCTGTTGGACGAAAACAAGGACGTGATCGAGCGCATCAACTTGCGCATGGGTTACCGGCTGCAGTTGCGAAAACTCTCGCTACCCGACTCCGTGACCATCGGTGAGTGGTTTGATGTGGAGTCTAGCTGGGCGAACACTGGTGTGGCCCCCTGCTACCCGGGCGGCTTTATGGCACTGACCCTCAAAGACGACAAGGGCGGCATCGTCTCCGTGATGGTGGACGAGGGGCTCGATATGCGCAGTCTGCCAGTAGCCAAGCCGAAACAGGCTCCCGAAGTCACCCACAAGGCCAGATTTGCTGTGGGGTTGATAGCCCCCACCACGAAAGCCGGCACCTACAGCCTGTGGGTCAGCGTAGGACAGCGCGACGGCACCCCAGTGATGGAGCTGCCGCTGGACGGTTCAGACGGCGCCAAACGCTACCGCATCGGCGAGTTGAGCCTGACCGGCACCCAAAAAGGCTGGTAGAGAGACCGTGATTGGACGGATCCGTCAGATCCGTCCAATCACTTAGCAGGCGGCAGGAAGTCAAACCCGTCAAGTGCTTCGTCAACCGCTCTGCGATGCTCACGGGTGAAGATTTCCGAGGCGTGAGCGCGCATGGTCGTTCCGATACGCAGCCCTCTTCTGCCCAGTATGTATTTAGCACTGGCAGGGTAGTTATTTGCATTCATCAGTTCATGTACTGTCATCATCGCATCAAACACCCTTTGGCGGTATGGCTCATCGGTAATCGCGGGGTCGCAATAAGCTGCACACAGCTCAGGACACGGGTTCGCTATCACTCCACAATGGCCAAATCCGCCTGCGCGCAAGGTATCGGGCGTATACCTTATGTTTGCTTCGAAAATGCGTAGAGGCGTCTTCGCGGCACGCCGGACTTTCTTCACACACATGGGTAAGTCACCGATGGTGTCTTTCATGAATATAAAACGGCCTGTGTCAGCCAGGGCACCGATCTGCTCATCATCCAGCACACGGTGTGTGGGGATGGGGCACTCGTATAAGCCCAACGGCACAGGAATGAGCTCCGCCAGCTTGAGAAGCTGCCCCACCAGGTCATTCGGATCAGGCAGGTTGGAGATGAGCACCACCGCCGCTTTAACCCCTGTGTCGTACATCAGCTCAAGCTCTCTGGCTTGCTTCTGCAGAGTGGCTTCGAAGTTAGCTCCAGCCACGATGGCGATTCGGCCATTCGCTTGTTTCACCACGCGGCGGGCCAGCTCAAGCCGCTCATCAGCCGATAAAAAGAACACTTCACCGGACAGACAATCTGCAAACAATGCACTGACACCCGCGTGGATGGAAAACTCGACTAACTCATCCAGAGCCTCGTAATCAATCTTGCCATCAGGCTGGAACGGAGTTAGCAACACAGGAATGGCTCCATGGGCCACTTCATTTTTCGTATGCATCTGTATTCCCCCAATTTATGAATAAATGTGTGGATCGACTGCGTATATCTCTATTATGCCCATTGAAGCTCACGATTGATGTAAAACAGCCCTATGACAACTGCTTTGCCGCAACAAGCTCGAATTCGTGTTCTACATGATGCTCGTTCCCTAAGGGTTGGAAATGGCTGCTCATCAGCGAAATATGCCTGACCTGCACTGGTTGCAGTTGTGGATACCGAAACGGACTCATTTGGCCTGCGATTGTTCGCGACGGAGCATTATGCCTCAAACGGGCTAAAGTGACATGGGGAGTGAACCGCAGACCCGGCTTTAACATAAACGGAGCAAGCGCTTGATCGATATGGTTGTGAAGGGAAGTGATTAGCTCCAGATTGTGGCTGGGCTCCAGCCAGATCATCCGGCCAAAATGGAGCAGCACCTGATCGAAATTCAACATAAATGAGGTTGTCTCAGATAGAGAATCACCTAAAGTGCTTACCAGCTCATCAAGACGTTCACTCGGAAATTCGCCGATGAACCGCAGGGTGATATGCAGCTTCTCGGCAGGCTCCCATCGCGCACTAAACGACGGGATGACCTGATCGATACTCTGCTGCAGATGCACCATCGCCTCACGGTGTGCTTTACCCGGACCGTCATCCGGCAATTTCCAGGCAACAAACAGCCGAAGCGGTAGGGAGTCAGACATACAAGGGTCTCCGAAGTCTCATCACGTGCGCCGTGATGAATATGACACTCAAGCACATGACACCCATTGTCAACACCCAGGTCACCTCCAGCCGGCCAGCAGCCAGCCAGTCCCCCAGCGCGGCCAGTCCCGCCCCTAATGCCGATCCGGCAGCGACCACCCCCTCATGAATACCGGCATGACGCCCACGCGTACGGCTCCCCACCAGTGAATAGAACAGCGACATTTGGATGATCATCGCAACACTTCCGCCAAACAGCACCTGGCTGAGAACCTGCAGCCAGATGGTTTGCGACATCATCACACCCGTGAAGGCGATCACCATCGCTGAGAAACAACCCAGCATCACATTGATGCGAAATTGCCACCCATTCCAGCACCGGAACAGCCAGAAAGCCAGCATGCGCGTGAAGAACCACGCACTGAGCCAGCTTGACGCTACAGCAAACTGCAAGCCTAGCTGCTTGGCGATGACCGGGTTGCAGGGGTTGATCACGTTGATCATCAGGTAAGCGCAGGGATTGACGACCCAGCCGATATGCCGCAATGTTCGCCGATGTAACTCAGGCACATCGTGGCCCAACGAGCTGGTGACGCCGTGATCTGTTTCTGGGATGTTCTGAATGCGTCCAACACTGCTCAGTGTCGCACCGATATTTATGGCCATGCAGACCAATGGAATGATGAACAACGCAGGCGGGCCATAGGAACTAATGAGGGGTGTAATGACGAAGAAGGCGACTGAGGAGGCACTGCTCCAACTGATATTAAACGCAGAGACATATTTTTGAGTGTTGTGTGCGTCCTCGCCGCGTGCCAGGCTGCTTTGCACCGAGGTAAACACACAACCCTGAAACAGCGCGGTGAAGATCACTGCGAGGAACAGGTTCCAGCCTGCGGGGGCTGTCAGACCCAACAACGCGCCTACACTCAGACCGGCGTAGCCTATCATCATCGTGCGCTGCGCACCCAGCCGCTGTACGCCGCGACCACCCGCCAGTGAGCCAGCGATACTCAGAAGCCCAACCAGCATCTGCACCAGCGCGATACGCCATATCGGCCAGTGTAATACGTGCCGCGAGTAGAACGGCTGGCCGAACATCAACAGGGTACAAGCGAAACTCTGGCAGACCTCAATAAGCAGCAGGGGCCATTTTAACGGGCGTCTTGGCGCAGTCGCGTGGATGCTCATGGGTATATGTTAACCCACATACTTTACAGATGCAAAACGAGGTATCCTGGTGTGACCGTATACCTGCCGTCATGTCATCTTCATATGACGCAGAAGGTATCGGACGCAATCTGGCATTCGGGGCGAACGGGTGTTCGCCCCTGTTCTACCGTGTGCTGTCAACCGGTAGTTCAGCTACAGCTCACAACCTCAATGGCGATATCCTGACTGAACACCGGCAACCCAAGGCGCAGTTGACCGTCGCTGTGGGCGTCCATCCATGGCGAATACATCCCCGTCTCCGGCGAGAGAAGCCGCACGCGCACATCACCCGCAGGCCATGCGACCACGCAGTCCCCGCTCATCTCGCATCCAGCTCCTTCAGTGCCTAGTTCACGATCATCTGCCAAGTAGATCAGAGCGTGTTTACTTGTGGTCACCATGGCGGAGGCCAGCAGATTTTCCGGAGCGCTCAGCACGATACCAGGCTCCGGGCGTGCTGATACCAGAGGGATGCTGTTGATGACCTTGCCCAGGATCCCCAGCCACTGCCGAATGCCCTTCTGCGAGGCCTTCGTGCCGGTCTCAAAGCCCGGGATGATGCTGAAGTCGATCACATCGTAATGCGCACCGGAGACCACGCTGGTCCAGGCACGCTTTCGGTGGATGGTCCAGCCCTCCGGCTCACGGAACTGGCTGGCGGCGTTGTCCTCATCGTAGTTCAACGGCTTCGGCTGAGCATACGTGGCCAGGCAGTAGTTCTGCATATCGCGGATTTTGAGCTGCTTCATCATGAAGTCGCCCATGTGATAACTCACATCCTCGAACGTGGTGTTGGGCAGCGGATGCATGTTCACCATATCGATGGGCAGCTCTTTAAAGCTGTAGGTGGATTTCTGCTCGAAGGGCACCCAGTGGAACGCCTCTTGCCCGACCACCATATGGCCCGCGTGGTCGTTCTCGCGGATCACTTTGGCAATGGCGATCTGCCACTCGTTCACTTCGTCGGTGGTGACACCCGCTTCGTGGGTGAGTGCCCCACCCGGCTCGTTGCAGATTTCATACATCAGGTTGTCATAGCCCTGGGTCTCCTGCACCATCCGCTTCACGTAAGCTGCTTGACGGGCAAACAGCTCGGGGTGGCACAGCGACATGTATTCCGGCCAGTGCATGGCCGGCAAGCCGTTGATGTTGTTCGCAGGGTTCAGCGGGTTCAGCGCCCACACGGCGTCGCAGTAGGTGTTGCTGAGCACGGTCATCTCCACCACGATGCCCAGCTCACTGGCTAGTCCCAGGAAATGGTGCAGCCGCTTGGTGAACTCGGGGTTCCACTGGTCGAGGTCATACTTCAACTGGCAGTCGCCTGCGATGCCTGGACCTGTGCGCACGAAAGGTGCCACGTAATCGGTGGACTCCGGCTTGCAGGTGCTGTACGGGTTGTTGGGGCCCTGCAGCTCGCGGAACAGCGTGAAGAGCCGAGTGACGGTCATGCCCTTTTCGGCCGCGTCGTGCAGGTATTTGTCGATGTCAAACGGCCGATTCATCACCGCACCGTAGTGCTCAGTCGCGGTGACCAGCACGAAGGGCTTGCCACGGAATTCCAGAACCTTCGGGTTTTCAGGATGGAGCCTGATGGGAGTATTCATTTATGTACCTCGAACTCGTGATGTAGATTAGCATACGCCAGAAAGTCGGTAATGGCAACCGGTGCGGAACGGCCGATTTAACCGCCGATCGCGGGCATAATGGCTGCCCAGACATATTGCTTTGCCTCAGTGTAACACGCCATGACGCGCATAGTCAACGCGTTAATGAACGTGATACAGCGCTGTAAACCAGTATTGTTACCTATCTCGCCGGAGCAACTCAAGTCTCTAGATATGGTTTAGTGAGATTTTAGTTGCTTCTTCAGTTCGCAATATTCGTTAACACGACAATACAATAGGCATAATAGCAGTGTCGCCTGCTGTAAAATGTGCTGCACAGGCAATGAAAGGGATGTCATGAACACCACTAGATCAATCATCTTCGCCAGTTGGATGGCACTCATCGCCTCTCTGGGACTAGTTTTATCTGCGGACGCGGCGACGCCACGCTTCGAGGCGCGGTATGACGCCACCGACCAGGGCCCGATCATTCGGCATGGCGACGGGCCGGACGGCTGCGATCTGCGCGGAATGCGCGAGCCCAGCATTGTGCAGGAGGACGGCAAATTCTACCTGTTTTACGATGGTTGTGCCGCGCCAGGTTGGCTGGCATGCCTGGCTACCAGCGATGACCTCAAGACCTGGAAGAAGCATGGGCGGATGCTGTCACTGGGACCGGCAGGTGCGGATGATGCAGGTACCGCCAGCAGCCCGTGGCTGAGGAAGCAGGGCGACACATGGTATATGTTCCACGTGATCTCCGCCGCAGCCACACCATCACCGGACTTCGTGCCGATGGGGCCGTATCTGGCAGGACTGGCCACCTCAAAATCGCTGATGGGGCCATGGACGCAGCACAGAGACTACGTGCCGTTCGGTCAGACTGCTGGCACACCTACCGCTCTAGGGGCTTACCCCGGCGATACCATTTGGTACAACGGCGAATACGTGATGTTCATCAACGGCGGTCAGGCGATTGCACGCACCAAAGACTTGAGCAAACCGTGGACGATCGATGCCAAACAGCAGCTCACACTGCCGGTGGAAAACTCATCTATCTACTATGAGCCGAGTAACGGCTATTACTGGATGTTCCTGAACCATATCCGGCTATATCCTTATCCGCACACAGACGCCACCTATGTGTTCTGGACCAAAGACCCAAACAAATGGAGCGACCGCGACCACGCAGTCGTGTTGGACGGACGCAACAGCAAGTGGAGCAAGACGATCACCGGCATGGCGACAGTGACCAAGGTCGGCAACCGGCTGGCCATCTTCTACGATGCCAATGATTCCACCGACCCTGGGCATATGGGCCGCGACATCGGCCTGGCATGGATGGATCTGCCCCTGTCACCCGAGAAAGTGAAGCTGGTGGCCTTGCCTCCCAGCGAGGAAGACGACACGAGCAGCCTGAAAGAGTGGATATGGCACCCGACCGTCGGCGAGCAAGCCGCCACGGTGCGCTTCCGCGGGGGATTCGACCTGCCCGCGGGAGTAAAGGCCAAACGAGCGCGATTGACCATCACTGCAGATGACGCCTACACTCTCTGGCTGAACGGACAGCGCATCGGCAGCGGAACGGACTGGCAGCAACTCGGCATATATGATGTCGCAAAGCATCTTCGGACGGGACGCAACACGATCGCCGTAGAAGTGAAAAACAATGGCGGTGCCGGCGGAATGATCGCAGGCATCAAAGTGTGGCTTGAGAACGGGCGTGTGGTCACCAGCGGATCATCCAGCGGCTGGCGATGTGAGACTGGCACCGACAACACTCTGAGCTGGACGAAGCCGGAGTTCAGAGCTGACTGGCCCGCGGCGAAAACACTGGGCAGCGTGAGTTCCCAGCCTTGGCAACTGAGCTCATCCGAGCTAGATCTGCTGCCAGCACAGTTAGCGGTCCAAGCCGCTAAGGTGACGGCCGGAGCACCCAGCCTGCTTCTGGGTGGTGGCTTCGAGAAGGGGAAGCAAAACTGGAAGGTGACCGGCGGAGACCGCATCGCCTACGACTGGGACCGCTTCCCGCGCAACCTGTGGATGGGCGACTTCTACCTCTGGCTGAACGGTCCGGGTGGCGTTGCAGAGCAGATCAGCTCTAAGTCGATCGAGGCCGGTTCCAGCTATACCCTCACCGCCGAAGTGGGATACAGCCTGGACATCCGCAAGAGTAACCTGCCATGACCTGGTGGTCGGCTTGTGCTTATATCAAAGGGGGTGGATGGGGTGAAGCCGATTGCTTCGGTGAAACTGCCAGCATTCACCAGTACGGAAGCTGGCCGGTTCAAGAAGGTCAGCCTGACTTGGAAAGCGGCCTCCACCAGTAAAGGGCGTCAGATTGGTGCCCGTCTGGAGTCCAACGGCGCACAAATAGCCTGGGACAACGTGCGTCTTGTGGAGGAACCGGGCAGCGGGTCACGCACCATAGTTAAGGCGAAGAAGCAGTCGGTAAAACCAGTCTCTAAGCCTAAGGTGAAGCAAACAACAAAGTCGGGTGGGCTAGTCAGCACTGATTGGGTCGGCACCGACAGATACGGTAGAACTATGGCGGACTTCGCGGAGGCCGGCCCGAAAAAGCCGAATAAATACGTGGGGCTGTTCTACTACATATGGCACGGTCAACATACTCCCCCGTGGGGCAACGATGTCACCAAATATCTCAAGCAGCACGATGGCGACATCAACGGCATGCGCTATTTTCCGGTGCCGAATGCCATCAGTAAAGACCCATGGGGCTACTACTGGGCGGAGCCGGAAGACGGCTACTACCACTCGCTGGATCCATGGATACTGCGTAAGCATCTGCGTCTGTTCGCCACTGCAGGCGTGGATTTCCTCTATTTTGACTGCACCAACGGCTGGACCTATCTGATTGTGGTGGAGGAGCTATGCAAGGCCTCGCTTGAGCTGCGTGCCCAGGGGCTCAAGACGCCGCAGATTGTGTTCACGGTCTCGTCTGGTGCCAATGCAGCGATCCAAGCGCTTTACGATCAGTTCTATAGTAAAGGCAAGTATTCGGAGCTATGGTTCCGGTGGGAGGGCAAACCACTCATACTGGGGCACAAGGATAAGGCACCGAATGAGGAGGTCGCCAGCTTCTTTACATGGCGCAAGAGTGACGCCTGGTCAGGTGTCAACGAGGACCGTTGGGACTGGATCAATCCTTGTGGATATGGCTGGCATGAGAAAGTGGCACAGATCGAGCAGATGTCAGTGGCGAAAGGCTCTCACCCTACCATCAACGTCGGCTCCAGTTATGTCGTCAACAATTTCAGTGGCGCGTTTCCAGGTGGAGACGGATACCAGCCTCCTGTCGATAAGTTCTATCTATGCAAAGAGACCGGCAAGGGTGCTTACTTCGAGTCGCAGTGGCAGAACACGTTGAGCAAATATCCGCAGGTGGTGATGATCACCCAGTGGAACGAGTGGATTGCGGGTTGCTTCAAGTTTGAGCCCGGCGGTCAGGTGGCCACCAGCTTTCTTGGCAGGGATTTAAAGTCTGGCGATCGTTATTTTGTAGACGAGTTCAACGCCGAATTCAACCGAGATATCGAGCCCATGAAAAGCGGCTACGGCGATGTGTTCGTCTACCGGATGCTGCACTATATCCGCAAGTTCAAGGGAATGGATACCCCAGTGCGCACTTCAGGTCCGAAGACTATACCAATTGATGGCATCTTTACGGAGTGGGGCTCTGTGCAACCCAGCTATACCGACTTCAAAGGCGACACCGCTCACCGTGACTTCATGGCTTATGACGGTGGCATGGAAATTCCCGCACGCTTTCCGGGTGATGACAATATCTATATGAAGCCGGTCGATCCATCGGTGACGAAACATCGGTATACAAACACCACCGGCCGTAACGACATCATCGCATGCAAAGTAGCTTATGATAACCGTAGTCTCAGCATGTATGTTAAAACAGCAGCCAACATGACTCCTTACACCGATAGAAACTGGATGATGCTGTTTCTGGACACAGATAACAACAAGGGAACAGGCTGGGAGGGTTACGACTACGTGATCAATGCCGATGTGAAAGACGCCAAAACCACCACCCTGAAGAAGTGGGTCAACGGTGACTGGAAACTGGTGACCTCGATACCCTATGCACAGCGCGGCAACCAGATGGAGATCGCGATTCCGTTGAAAAGCCTGGGAATCGACCCGAAGGCTATGTCGTTCAACTTCCATTGGGCAGATAATATGCAAAACATCAAAGATGTGACGGAGTTCAACTCCAATGGCGATTCGGCACCAGACCGAAGTTTCAACTTCCACTACTCGAACTAGTACACCTGCTGTTACCATTTGGAGATACTTGAATGAATACCGATAGGCTCTTGCTTACCCTAGTCTGCACGTTGTTATGTCTCACCGTAGGCGGTCAAGCTGCCCATGCGCAGAAGCCTGGCGTCACCCGGCCGGCCAATAAGACGTGGGGCGACCGCGTACCCATCAGCTATAAGCAGCTCCAATCGGCCTTTGCCAATCCACCCATGGCCTATGCACCGTTCATGTTTTGGTTCTGGGATACACCCCTCACGCCGGAAGCAAAGGCGATGGCTGCTGAAATGGCGGAGAAGGTGAGCCAGCAGAGGATCAATCCTGGCTATCCCTTCGCCATTCCCGTATCAACGGGTGCAATGCCTCCCGAGCAGTGGTTATCGAAGGACTGGTTCGAGGCACTTGACGGAGCGTTGAAGCCCACCGAAAAAGCGGGCACATACATGGGCTTTTGCGACGAATACGGGTTCCCCAGCGGACAGGCTGCCGGGCGAGTGCTTGCCCAGAATCCCGAGCTCAAGGCTATGTCGCTGGAATGGAAAATCCAGGATGCGGTTGGCGGGACATGTGTGGACTTACCTGAGTCCTTCTTTACCGTCGCCGCTCGTGTGGTCAAACGCACGGCAGCAGCAACTCTACCTGCACCGTTGATAGGCCACTGGATATGGCATCCCACGGCTATCGGCAACAACCAGGCTACCTACTTCCGCACCCGACTCGTAGTGGATCCGGCGAAGAAGATAAAGTATCTGGATATCAACCTCACCGCAGATGATAGCTGGACACTGTTTGTCAACGGCCAGCAGGTGGCAAGTGACTCGTTCTGGCAGAGGATCAGCCAGTACGACTTGCGTCCCTACGTCCATCCTGGTGTAAACACCATCGCGATCAAGGCATACAATATCGCGAGCCCAAGCGGTATGACTGCCGCCATCCACACTACCTTCGCTGACGGCACTCAAAACCATCAATATACCGGCGCAGACTGGGCTTGCTCCTCAACGCTGGAAGAAGACTGGTCAGAACCAACTTTTGATGATGGCAACTGGGTGAAACCCGCGGTGGTCGGCGATGCTGGCAGTGCACCTTGGAACATGCGCCCATATCAGGCTGACAGAACCGTTCAGATAGATGCTTCGAGCTTGAAAGTTATCGGAGAGGGCAAGCCATTCAAATGGACCGCGCCGGATGGTGATTGGCGAATCTACACTTTTACCAAATACCATAATCCATGGCAGGGCTCACCCGTCGACTACTTAAATGAGAGGCTGCCTGATATCTTCATGGAGATCGCCTACAAACCGTACCTGGAGCATTTTGGTAATCGCCTCGGGAAAACACTCATTGGCAGCTTTCGTGACAATGAGGGCGGGTATGGGTATAAGCTAGCCTGGTCCGATTCTCTTGCCAGCAGATATAAGAAGGACAAGGGACAGGATATCCGCCGCATGATGCCTCTCATGATAGATGATGATACCGCGGGCAAATGGGCCAAGGCGAGATGGGACTGGTTCGACACGGTTTCGAATATCTATGCTGAGAGTTATTGGCAGAAAAACACAGACTGGCTGCGTAAGCATGGCCTGTACTGCACCGCTCACACGTGGGAGGAGACGCTGATGCTACAAGCCTCCGCTGTGGGGGACCACTTCCGGTTTCAACGCGCGCTATCAATGCAGGGCGTGGACAGTTTGCAGCAAAACTTCCTCAGCCCGCACGATTTCAAGGAAGCACAGTCTGTCTCGGAGTTTGAGAATCGCAGATTCATGAGCGAGACGATGTCGGTTTCAGGCTGGGACGCTTCACCGACGCTTATGAAACGGGCAGTCAACAATACCACTGCCTGGGGGGTGAGTCAGTTCGTCGCCATTATTAATCTGCTGAGTCGAAACATCAACGCGCTAGGTTGGCCGCCTGACGGATATACAGAGAACCCCTATTTCCCCTATATGCACCAGTGGGGGGATTTCAGTCGCCGTGCCAGCTATATCACAGCACACGGTCACACCGTTCCCGATGTGCTCTTGCTTAACCCTATGGACAGCTTATGGGTGCTGTCTGGCGATGGGCTGCTTGACGCGAAGTCGCCGCAGGATCTTCTATTGATTAATAACAACTTCGGCACTGATGTACTGCGTATGGACAACGTATATAGAGACGCCATGACCGAGCTTACAGATGGGCGTGTGGAGTTCCTGTGTGCAGATAACTACTACCTGCGTAAACTGAAGCTAAAGTCAAACCGGCTGGTCGTGGGTGAGTTTGCATTTCGCAGTATAGTCATGCCGCCCATGCTGGTGATGCCGCTGGATGTGGCCTCTAAACTAGTCGCATTCGCCAAGGCAGGAGGCCATGTTTATTCGCTTGGCAGTCTCCCTAGCTGCTCAACCGAGAATGGTGCCAATGACCCCAAAATGATCAAGGCGATGAGCACCCTGCGTTCGATGCCCAGCTTCGTGACATGCCATGCGGGGCTGAAACCGGAGATATCTAAGCCGGATGGAGGCCTGAGTTCGGCAGTCACTTTCCTGTCAGGTGAGTTCCCCATGATCCAGCAGCACCGTCGGATTGACGGGCGTGACTTTTTCTGGCTGGTCAATAACTCCGATACCGAACGCAAGTGCCGCATGGTAGTGCGGGGCGTGAAAGGGGCTGCCGCGATTTGGGACTGCGAGAATGGCCAGATTCGAGCTGTCGCTTCTAACGACAGTCCGAAGGGCAGCGAGCTGGCACTCACCTTCAAAGCGAACGAAGCGTTCTGGCTAGTATTCGACCCTCAGAAGCCAGTGGCCAAATCCGCCAATACGAAGCCGCATCAAGTGACCACCAAGCCGTTGAATGGTCCGTGGACATGGCGCATAGACACAAATACACAGCCGCCAGTGCCCAATCCGGTGAGTCTACCCGCTGAGCTGGTTTCGGCTGCGGGCGTCGTGCGTGAGCTGAAGTCATGGAACATGTGCAGCTTGGGAGCGTTCAGTGGGTATGTGGACTACACCACCGAGTTTGTTGTTGACTCCGTGAAACAACCTGTACGCCTTGATCTTGGGCATGTGCAGCACCTCGCGGAGGTTTGGGTAAACGGCCGCAGTGTGGGGAGCCGTCTGTGGGCACCTTACGAGTATGAGCTGGGCGATGCCGTCCGTGCTGGAACCAATACTCTGCGTGTGCGTGTGGGCAACCTGGTCGCGAATAACATGGGGGTGGCTGCTGAGTCGGGCCTGTTTGGGCCGGTTGTCCAGAGGTAAGGGGTACACCCCGTGCTGCCTTATCACGGGAGTTCGTCTAGTCCGTCCATGCCCACACCCGATTAAAAAGCCGGTGCCCCAAATAGGGAAACCGGCCTATGTGACTAGACAAAACTAGTTAGAGCAAGGAGCTAGCAACCCAGCACCATCTGGTTTTTCACCGAAGTTCCACGCCTCATAGTTGCAAGCAAGAAATTCAATTTTCTTGAACTGAGCGTGACCGTCAATAAAGGTGATGTTAATGCCGTCTGTGTGGCGTTGTGTGATTTTTTCTGCTTCTGTGGCTGGCGAAATGGTTCCGATCAGGATCAATTTCCCCTCACGTCTCACTCGCCCATTGTATCCAGCAACAGACGGGCTCCAATGCGTAAAGAAGCCATTGTTGCTGCCTTCTAGAATAGCAATCGTCTGGGTGGGGTTTTGGGCTTGATTTTCAGTGATAGGGGGATAATCAAGCCACGCACCCTCGTTGAAGTGACCGGGTGCCATATTCATGGAGTAAGTGGTAAATTGCATGTGTTTCCAACCGTTCACTGCTACAGCTTTGTCTACGTTATTTGGTAGAGCAGGGCAAGCGAAGATGGTACGTGACTTTGCGTAAGGTAATATTTTGTCAGCCCAAATCAGTCTGTCATTGGGGTAACCCTCAACAGTACCGTTACGGTTACCGTCCTGTATATCATCGTAAACAGTCGGGTAGCCGCCATCGCAGTCGTCAGCATACAGTCGCAGAGCGAGACCCATCTGCTTGGTGTTGCTTAAGCAGGCACTCTGTTTGGCCTTTTCACGCGCCTGTGCAAATACAGGGAAAAGAATGGCTGCCAGGATCGCTATGATCGCGATCACTACGAGCAGCTCGATAAGGGTGAATCCGTTACGCTTCATTTATCTCTCCAGTGGATAGTATGGGTAACTGGTCTCAGAAATGTCCACATGTTCAAATGTGGTATTTGGAGGTGTACCTGATCAAAACACCGCATTAACAAACGTCATAGTAACTACAGGTACTGAGACCATTTTCTACATGTGGTAACCAAGTCTATGTAGTAGAACAACCTTCATAAAACAGGCCAGTGCCCCAGAAGGGACACCGGCCTTTTTGAACTAGATTTAACTAGTTGGTGCAAGGAGCTGGGAATGCCCATCCATCGGGTTTCTCACGGAAGTTCCACATCTCGAAGTTGCAGTCAAAAGCGACCATCTTTTTAAATCCGGCATGACCGTCAATGTAGGCAACGTTGATACCGTCTGTGTGGCGTTGTGCTGTGACCAGCCCATAATTACCGTCTTGGCTTAACAGTTCGGTCTTGTCACCATTTTTGCGTGTTCTGTTCCAACCCGCATGTGCACCATTCCAGTGCGACCAGAACCAACCAATGCTCGTATTTCCTTCCATGATGCCAATTGTCATAGTCGGATTAGAAACTTGATTTTCAGCCACAGGATACGCCCAATCTGAACTTGACCCAGGATTTAACTCAGGATTTGCAGTTCCTTCTGGCCAGTGCCAGTTGTGGCACATGTTCATGTTGTAGGTAGTCATACCAAGGCTCTTTTTGGTCATACCGCCAGTTTCGTATTCGGTGATAGTAGTGGGGTTGTTGACCATGTTACGCATAGAAGGACAGGCGAAAATGTTACGCGACTTAGTGTAAGGAAAGATTTTATCGGCCCATATCTGGCGGTCAAGACGACCGTCTTGGTTGGTGTCTGACCGATCATCATATACAGCAGGATAACCGCTGTCGTTGTCGTCAGCGTAGAGCCGCATAGCCAGACCCATCTGCTTCATGTTGCTCAAGCAGGCGCTCTGTTTTGCCTTTTCACGGGCTTGTGCGAATACTGGGAAAAGGATGGCTGCCAGGATCGCGATGATCGCGATAACTACGAGCAGCTCGATAAGGGTGAATCCGTTACGCTTCATTCGATTCTCCAATGATGGTAGAGAGTAGATGAGATGTGTGGCTGGCACTTAACATGCCCACACGTACAATTATAGTATTATTACGGACGTTAGGTCAAGACACATTACAGTATCTGAGTGGATTTCATACAAAAAACTGGTAATTCAGCCCTCAGCCTCTGTTATCTTGCATAGTATCAGCGGTCCGATTGAACACCACATGGTAACAGCGGCTAAAGTGAGCATACGGAAGTCAGGTAAATCGTTAGTGTCATGCGCTCATATAGGTGGGAATTGACAGTAATTGCCGGTTAATGACATAAAGCATGACGCATGGGCACAGTAAAACTACTAGGCAGTATTGCTACAGTTACATACTATTTCGTAACATCGACCGATGATAACGTGCCGATAAACCCTAGCGAATCGAACCTCCTGTCTTCTTGAATGAACCATTCGGCCCGTGATGATGTCACACTTGAGGTCATTCATACATCAACAATGGCTGCGTTAACAGGCATCAAATACCGCGATCTGCAAGATATTTCCCCCAAATGAGGACTCATACCTTATATAGTGGGTAAACTCTAGTAGATTGTTTTATAATAGCGTTAGGAATGTGGAGTTTTGGCCACACGAAATGACGTAAGACCGGAGAGTTTCAGATGCAGAAGAAATCGAACCCCTTTGACCTCGTGAACATCATCTCAGTGGTGCTAGGCATCGTTATGATCGCCGGATTTATCGTCTGGGGTAATAAGCGACTCGAGGCGGTAGCCACACCCGGTACACCTGCAGCGGCAGGGGCCACTGCCGACGCCACTGCCGGAGCTCCAGCCGTTGGCGGAATGGCTGCCCCGAGTGGATTGACTGCTCCAGGTGGAACCACTGCACCTGTAGCCGGCGGCCCGATGCTTCCAATGGGCGGGTCTTCATCCGGTATGCCGCCATCACCCGGTCAGTAGAAATTCGCCACCGAGCAATGTGGTATCACTAAGTCAAACCGTGTGACCACCGATATGCTTGTCGACAGTCATGGCGATTCGCGCTTGTTCTGAAGACCACGGCGATGTCTCTATGTTGCCCTCAGCCAGCTTTTCACAAGCGGCTGAGGGCTTTTTCCATGGGTCGGCAAACACCGCTGCCGAAACCCATGTAACTTCATCACCGTATCCGAACGATGACCGGCGCATCGCTGGCGAGTAGCCCCTCGATGACCAACTCATCCCCATTCTGGCGAGTGTTCAGCTTCTGAACCATCGCACGTAGGGTGCTGATGCCATCCACCGACTTCACACCGCTGACCTTCACCCGCAACGTGATGGGTTTGCCCTCAAACTCGTTGTCGGGGTTGGTGGCCTGCCATACGATGACCATGAGCTCACCACGGTAGCCGCGCACTGGTTTGCAGCGAAGCTCCGGCAGCATGGGGCTGGCGGTCACCGCAATACTTGGGTCTGGCATAGCGCCACTCAGATAGGTAGTGATCACCTGAGTGGTGAAGAAAGCCGGTTTGCGGCTCTGGTCGGCTTCACGCAGAATACCCCAGTCGGAGATGTAGTTTTCGTTGTAAAGCGACCACCACACAGAGGGCATGTCGTTCATCAGCCCGCTGATATAGTAGCGCGCGATCTGCTTCGCCTCCATCACCTCGCTCATGTTAGTGGGGTAGACATCGTCCTCCCTGAATGGACACGCGTTCCACTCGTTCTGCCAGATCTGAAGATCAGGGTTGCCCTTGCCATACTTCGTGCGGAAGAAGGTCAGCAGCTCTTCAATGGTGTCGCAGCCGTATTCCGATGGCGGTTTACCCTGCTGCACACCGTTGACCACGTCCAGCGAAGCCATGGCTTTCTCGGCATATGGCGCACCATAAGGATGGAAGCCCACCGCATCGATGTTCTCGCGACCAGCCACGTCGATGGTGGCTGATGTGAACTCAGGCGAATAGGCCGCGGTTCCTCCCACCATGATCTTGATGTTCGGATCGATCAGTTTCAGAGCCTTCGATGTCTCACGGATGAGTGTGCCGAAGTGCTCTGGCGATGGCGGTTCGCCATACCAGGCCCAACTGTTTTCCTCGTTCCATATCTCGTAGTTTGTGATTCGGCCTTTGAAGTGCGTAGCCACGAATTTCGCATAGTTCACGAAGCCCTCAATGCTCTCACGCTTCGTGGGGCCGCCGTCACCGGTGAAGGGGTGACCGTGCCGCCACACCGGACCCTGATCCGACAGCCAGCGGGTCTTTTCATAAAGCGGGTTGCCGTAGTCCAGCGTATAAAGTATGTTCACGCCGTTCTTAACACTGTCGGTGACCGCCTGATCGGTCTCAGGGTCGATCTTGTACGCACCCTTCTGCTGCTCCACCATCGCCCAGGCGGTGTAGTCGCCCCATTGGCCCACGCGGTTCCACTTCATGCCCAGCTCATACATCTGCGGGTAGGTCTCTCGCACCGTCTTGGCGGTGTTGAAATAGGCCTTGTGGGTTGTGGATGCGGTCACCGTAGCACCTTTACTGCTGAGCGCCATGTTCTGACCGCTTGGGTCAATTGCCTCTATACCCGACAGCCGCAGCCCATTGGAGGCACCGAGATCACAGAAGAAACCTGAGACCATACCGAACCGCATCACCTCCAGCCGGACAGCGTCGGCCTGATGCGCTTTCGCAAGTTTGATCACATAGGGCTTCTTCTGGCCGGGTTTACCGTCAGATACGGGGATGGTGGCGTTCTTGCCCTGGTAGACATTCACCCATTTGCCGCCGGAGCGTAGTTTGATCACGAAATCAAGAGGGAAGCCCTCGCCGTTCCAGTAAGGCACGATATTAACGGCTGCGATGGGCTGCGGTTTGGGCAGCTTGATCTCCACCCACTCCACAGATCCCGGCACTTGAGTGGCATGGGCACGGCCTGCCCAGTTGGTGTCCTGGTCGCCATCGATTAGAAATCCAGGCTCAAACACCCTCTCAAAGTCGATGGATCGTGGCAGGTGGGCCGTCATGCCGAAATAGCTGTCGGGCAGATCGACCGACTTCTTGCGCTTGACCAGGCTCAAGGGCGAGGTGTTGCCCTGCTGCAGTGTCGAAATCGGCGGCATGGCGCGCCAGTAGCCATCGGAGCCGGTATACAACTCCCGCTCATCGAGTTTGCTGACACACACCGTGTGACGGCTCCGGGTGACACTACCCGATGAAGTCTGCCAATCCAGATTGAGGTCATACTCACCCAGCTTGTCAGCCAGCAGTTGAAGGTCATACCGTATAGAATCTAGTGGAGCCAGCTTAGTCACATCCACTGCGTATTGGGTGGGTGTGAGCTTCTTGAAGTCGCCCGACAGCGTCAACCCCTCGGGCAGATTCAACAACAGGCGGGAGCCCGATATCTCCTCATCACCCTGATTGGCGATCTGAACCACCAATGGCGACTTCTTGCCCAGCAGCAGCACCGGTTTGGGCTGGTATAGAGCTTCGATGACGGGTTTGGCCCCCAGCTTTTTAACCATCACGCTGAAGTCGTCCAGCAGCCACTCACCCACTGTGCGCTCACCCGCCTCGTTGATGCGCGGTGCCACCAGCACCTTCGCGCACTGACTGGCCGCGAAGGAGAAGTTGAGGGTCATCTCATGCCACTTCCCGTCGCCGATGTGTCGCTCGGGCATCAAGGTCCCCACGCGCCCGATGTCGACTCCTTCGGCATTCATTGCGATCACATAGACCGTCATGTTTACGGCCCTATTGCCAGAGGCGATGAGTTTATATTTGAAACTTAAAGTGCCGCTGCTGATGGGCACGGTTTCGGAGTTGACCACTGCGACACTGCTGCCAGCGGCCTTCATACGCACAGAGAGACCGCCGTCGACTGCATCTTTGTCTACACTGACCGAGGCCTCGTCGCCCAGCACCTGATGCGTCCAGTTCAGCGGAAAGCTATCACCGATTGGGCTGAGCATGTCGAAGCTTGGGTTGGCCAGCAGGTTCTTGCCCTTCTCCACCTGTGCCAGCGCGGTCTTGCTGCTCATCAGCAGGCTGATCAGGCAGATAATACATAACGGCAGCAGTTTGATCAATTCCATCGATACTCTCCAGGGTGGGGTGCGTATCTGCTGACAGCACCTGTGAATGCGTCCTTACGGGCCCGCTTAGTGGCACTATATCACAGTCCTGGTATGGATTAGGAGGGGTATATCCACATGCGATCATCTCTGCCGAATAGTCCGGATTAATGGTGTGTGGCGTATCAATGCATTCCTCCCTACCACGCGCTAAAGCACATGGCTATTGACCCGCCAAGCCTGCTGAAGCAGGCTGCAGGGCTTCGCCCTGTCAGGGTGCTGCTGATCAGCCGGCTTCTAACCGGCTTTAGGATAATAAGCCGTGTCCTTTAGGGTAGTCTATTACCCACAAATCCAGATTGGGATCGTATCGACCATGTGCCGCGACATAAATGTCTCGGCTATTGATCAAAAAGCCCGCTAAACCGGGCTGCGGAGCGCCTTGCCGACAAAGATAACGTTAATGAAGACTGCTTCAGCAGTCTTGGTGTTCAATAGCCGAGACATTTATGTCGCGGAATCGGAGGCCATACCTGTGATCTATTTGTGGGTTGATATTCTCACCTCTCCTGTTCTCCTAGCCTCCTCCTCTCCTGTGCTCCCCCAACAAAAAGGGCCAGCCTACCTAAAGGGTGGCTGGCCTCGAATGCGGAGGTAGCTGGTTAGTTGGTGCAAGGAGCGGGGAACGCCCAGGTGTCGGGTTTCTCACGGAAGTTCCACAGCTCGAAGTTGCAGGTGAGTGCCACCATCTTCTTGAAGCCGGCGTGTCCATCTATGAAGGCCATGTTGATGCCGTCGGTGTGTCGTGATGCGGTGACCAGCCCGTAGTTTCCGTCCTGGCTAAGCAGTTCGGTCTTGTCATTATTCAGTCTTGTCCGGTCCCATCCTGCATGGGCACCGTTCCAGTGTGACCAGAACCAGCCGATGGTCGTGTTACCTTCCATGATGGACATTGTCATAGTGGGGTTAGCCGACTGGTTTTCGGTCACAGGATACGCATAATCTGGGCTAGAACCAAGATCCTGCTCAGGGTTGGAGGTTCCCTCTGGGAAGTGCCAGTTGTGCGTCATGTTCATGTTGTAGGTGGTCATTCCCAGTGATTTCTGGGTCATTCCGCCCGTCTCATACTCGGCAATCGTGGTCGGGTTGTTGACCAGATTGCGCATCGAGGGGCAGGCAAAAATGTTGCGGGACTTGGTATATGGGAAGATTTTGTCTGACCACACCTGGCGATCCAAACGGCCATCCTGGTTGGTATCAGACTTATCGTCGTATACAGCAGGATAACCGCTGTCGTTGTCGTCAGCGTATAGCCGCATAGCCAGACCCATCTGCTTCATGTTGCTTAAACAGGCACTCTGTTTAGCTTTTTCACGAGCTTGGGCAAATACCGGGAAAAGAATCGCTGCCAGGATCGCGATGATCGCGATAACCACTAACAGCTCGATAAGGGTGAAACCTGCACGCTTCATTCGATCTCTCCTGTTGATTTTACGCAGATGCAATTGATATTACTCATACCCTAAAAAGAGATGTCTTATCCCGCTTCTTTTACGTGTCAGTTGGAATAGGCGGCTTGGATACAGTGTTGGTAAGTGTGCGCTTGCTTTCGTTCATGATCGTTCCGAGATGCCCATCATGCATATCGGATTTTTCCCAGCATCAGAACAACTATGACAACTTCACCCTTGATAAGCTCAAGTGTGGCTTATCTTACCTCTTTTTAGGGCCTTACAGGTAATCAGACTATGGCTCAGCAGAATAAGTTCATTTATTTTCGAAAAACTGGGATATTCATTCATTTTAGGAGCATTTAGGCACACTTTTGTATAATTTGTCGAGTCGAATGTCACTTACCAGACATTTGGGAAGGTGATGGCCGGGTTGGTTTGGCGCAAGCGGAGAGGCCTGGGCGTCCGTGGGACGCCCAGGCGATGCGCGCGTTAAAACCGGGTGATGGCTCTGTTCTGGTGGTATGATGGAAGTGCATTTCTTAAAAACGATGAGGTGAGTGTGGATGTTAGGCGAATTTTTCGCGCATACGCCGGCAAAAGGATCGACCAACTGGCACGGGCTTCAAGAGCACACTGAGGCGGTGGCGAACCTGGCGGCCGAATTCGGAATCCCCCTTAGTATGGTTGACGCTTGCCGTCTGGTGGGTCTGCTCCACGACATTGGTAAAGCGCAGCCGGCGTTCCAGCGATACCTCAAGGATTGCTCTCATGGCTTCAAGGGGCACGGGGCTAACCACAAAACCATGGGGGCATTCCTCGCTAGTTTATATGACAAGACCGGCGTTTCAAGTTTGATCATTCAAGGCCATCACAGCGGCCTTCAAAACAAAGTGGACACAGCGAATGCCATACGCGAAGTCGGCAAGAGCGACCAGGCGGCTCCATCTCAATCGTTGGTCGGCGCCGACTACCAGGAAGCTATCACCGAAGGTGCCAACCAAGTGACGGCGTTTGCCAAGAAGAACGCCGCAGACAGATTAGCCATCGAATTCATGACCCGCATGATATTCAGTTGCCTGGTGGATGCCGACGGCCTGGACACAGAGACACACTTTGATCCAAAACAGGCAGGCCAGCGCTCAAAGGTACCTGCCGACTTTAAGCTCCTATGGAGTGCTTTCCGCCAGAATCAAGATCAGCTCATGGCAAATGCCAACCGAAATGACGTGTTTGACGTTCGCAAGCAGGTTTATGATGAGTGTGTGGAGGCGGGCAGCCAACGGACAGGGGTATACAGCTTGACCGTGCCCACAGGTTGCGGCAAGACTAGGTCATCCATGGCATTTGCCCTCAACCATGCCATCGCCCACGGGCACAAGCATATCATATATGCGATACCCTACACCAGCATCGTGGAGCAAACGGTGGATGTGTTCCGCTCCATATTTCGTAAAGATGAAACAGTGCTGGAGCACCATAGTGCCACCCGCGGTGAAGAGACAATGTGGCAACGCCTGTCAGCCGAAAACTGGGACGCGCCGATCACCGTGACAACCACAGTGCAGCTCTTTGAGAGCTTGTTCTCCAGTAAGCCATCCCAGTGCCGGAAGAACCACAGAATGGCTGAGAGCGTGATCATACTGGACGAAGTCCAGAGCCTACCGGTTCATCTTCTAAAACCGACGCTAAACATGCTGACTGCGTTGGTTACCCATACTAAAGCGACGGTAGTGTTATGCACCGCCACGCAACCAGCCATCGTCGGCGAAAACCCATACATGAAAGGGCTGCCAGAGGCCATCGAAATCGTATCGGAGCCTGTCAGCCTGTTCCAAAAGATGAAGCGTGTAGATTACCAAATAGACATGGAACCCATCACCTGGATTGATCTGGCGGACGATATCGCTCAACATGATCAGTGCCTTGTCATTGTCAACTCCAAACGCGATGCAAAAGCACTCTACGATGTTCTAGATACGGCTGACAAGTGGCACTTATCGACCGACATGTGCGGTGCACACCGCCGGAGGTGCCTCGAAGAGGTCAAGCAACGGCTCAAAAACGGCCAGCCATGCGTGTTAGTGTCCACTCAGGTAATCGAAGCTGGTGTTGATATCGACTTTCCGACGGTATATCGGGCGATCGGGCCACTAGATTCGATTGTGCAGGCGGCAGGAAGATGCAATAGAGAAGGTAAATCTAGTAGTGGCAACGTATGTGTATTTGACCCAGATGACGGGCACGCTCCTACTGGCAGTTACAAGACGGCGACAGGCCATGCCATGGGGTTTTTCAGGCAGCCCGGGTCTGACTTACATAATCCAACTCAGTTGACTGCCTATTTCGGCAGGTATTACCAGGACATCAATTTGGACAGCAAAGACATACAGAACATGCGCAAGTCGTTCAACTTCGCGGATGTGAACCACGAATACAGGCTGATCGATGAGTATAACGCGCTGGTGATCACGCATCATGATGAACAAAATGCGTATGATCTCATCAACACTTTGCGTGCGATTGGGCATCCGACCCGCGAGCTGATGCGCGAACTGCAGCCACACACAGTTCAGGTTCGGATGACCAACATAAAAGGCCTTCTGAAGGAGGGAATAGTACAGAAACTGATCGCCGATGAAGATATCTACGAATGGTTGGGGTCATATGATCCCAAACTAGGAATACTGCCAATAATCAACCAAATGTCAACGGTCATATAACGAGAATTGAGGAGGGCTGGCCAATATGATGCCTGTTTCGGTTAAGATATGGGGCGATTACGCCTGTTTTACCCGCCCTGAGATGAAAGTTGAAAGAGTTAGCTACGATGTCATCACTCCTTCGGCAGCACGAGGGGTGCTGGAGGCTATTTTCTGGAAACCGGAGTTTTACTGGATGATCCGCCGCATAGAGGTGCTTAAGCCGATCCGCACATTCAGTCTGGTGCGCAACGAAGTCAAGACCCTCGCCAGCACCCGCGGTACACCCATTAACATAGGGGACGACAGAACCCAGCGGCACACTCTAGGCCTCAGGGATGTGGTCTATATCATCCATGCCGACGCGGTCTTGCGTGATCATGCGACAGATGATGTGGCGAAGTATCGCGACCAATTCCGGCGCAGGCTAGATAAAGGCCAGTGTTACCACCGCCCGTATCTGGGCTGCAGGGAGTTCGCCTGCGACTTTTCAAAGCCCGATGGCTCGGAAGCACCAATTGATATGACAGCCGATCTGGGGTATATGCTGCTGGACATTGAATACACCAAAACCGGCATGACACCTCACTTCTTTCGTGCCGAAATCAACCAGGGGGTGATTGAGGTGCCGGAGGTGCGGTTCAACACAGTGGGTTCGAAACAATGATACTACATCAACTCGTGCAGGATGCACCGCACATTACAGGCGAGACCACCCCCAGGCTATACGGCCCACAAGCCGTTAAATGGATCATCGATATCGATGAAGAGGGCAACTGGATACAGACCATCTGCACATCAAGCGGTGACAAGAAGGACAAGGGCAAGATAATAAACGCCCCGATTCTGGCTGCGAAACGAACCTGCGGGCTGGTGGCACAGTTGCTCTGCGATAAAGCGGTTTATGCTCTCGGGTTGCCTAACCCCAAGAAGGGTGAGGAATTAGTTGAGAAACATATTGAAACGGCTAATAAGTGTCTTGGCCTGTTTACAGATCAACTGAAGGACTGTTATGAACAAACGCAAAATTCGGCCGTATCAGCAGTCATCAAGTTTCTTGACATCTTGACCCATTGCCCAGAAAAGAAACCACAACTAATACCGGATATCTCACCTGACGACTTAGTCACATGGAGATGTGACGGCATGATGGTGATTGACTTTCATGATGTCCGTAACTACTGGGCTACTGTGAACACCGAAGACGATGAGGGTAAGAAGGGAATTTGCCAGTTATGCGGGTCACTCTCCGCAATACCTGAGCGTTTACCCGTAGCACTGAAGAATGTGCCCGGTGGCCAGTCCGCCGGTGTTCCATTAGTTGGTATCAATGCTAATGCATTTGAATCATACGGCCTGAAGAATGCGTGCAACGCCTCCATCTGCTCCAACTGTGCGGAGGCATACGGCCAGGCACTGAACCACATGATCACAACCGACAAAATGCACCTCAGGTTAGGGCCTGTCATCACCGTCTTCTGGGCTAGCCAAGGAAACTGCGATGAGGTGTTTTCGCTGCTGGACGAACCGGACCCGTCTGCTGTTGAAGCCCTTCTCACCGCATACCGCACAGGGCGTAAAGAGGCAATCGAGAGCGACACCACCAGTCTCTACGTCGTCACCCTCAGCGGAAACGCCGGACGGGTGGCAATACGAGACTGGATGGATATCACCATCAACCAAGCGAAAACCAATCTGGCCCATTGGTTTGATCTCATTGATATTGTGGACAACTACGGCCAGCAAGCTAAGCCTATCAAGTTGGTGCAATTGGCGTGTTGCCCATACCTGGACAACAAGGCCTTCGACCAAATGACCCCACAGATGCCGCGCACTTTAGTCAATAGCGCCCTCAAGGGTTACCCTCTGCCCCTATGGCTATTGAGCATCACCATGAACCGCTGTCGTGCCGAACAGAGTGTATCGCATGTCCGAGCCGCGTTATTGAAAGCGGTTCTCAACTCTCAACCACATATGGAGAAGATCATGCCTCAGTTGAACGATAATGATAACCGGCCCAGCTATGTATGCGGCCGGCTGTTGAGTGTGATTGAGCAGATTCAAAAATCTGCCAGCCCCGGCATTAACGCCACATTGGTAGACCGCTACTTCGGAGCGGCCTCCACTGCACCCGCGACCGTGTTTGGCAACCTGCTGTCCGATGCTCAAGCGCATCTAGGCAAGCTGCGGAAAACAAACACAGGTGCCTATGAAAACAGCCAACGCAGGCTTGAAGAGGTACTGGGGTTGATCGAGCATGACTTCCCGAAGACCCTCACGCTGCATGAACAGGCACTCTTCTCGCTGGGGTATTACCATCAGAGAGCCGCCTCGCGTGCCGAAATTGAAGAACGACGCAGATTGAAGAATGCCGCATCTCAGGAGGAGAGCAATGAATAATAAAGAGATCATCTGTGACCCGCAACGACGGCACGATTTCGTGCTTCTATTTGACGTAACTGACGGCAACCCAAATGGTGACCCCGACGCTGGCAACATGCCGAGGGTAGACCCCGAGACCATGCAGGGTATCGTCACCGATGTCTGCCTGAAGCGCAAAGTGCGCAACTTCATCAAGCTGAAACATAATAATGAGCCGCCATATGGCATCTATATTAATGATGAAGGCGTTCCCCTCATCGTGCTTCATGAACAAGCTTATGAAGAGGCAGGCATTAAGTCCACAGGTACCAAGCAGAAAAAAGAGGATGTCGATTCCGGCAAAGCGATAATGTGCCGAAAGTATGCCGACATCCGCATGTTTGGAGCCGTCATGAGCGTTGGTGTAAACTGCGGGCAAGTTCGCGGCCCACTGCAAATGACCTTCGCACGTTCGATCGATCCCGTTGTGCCCAGTGACATCACCATCACCCGTGTGGCCATCACCAGAAAAGAAGATGCGGGATATGCCATGACGGAAAGCACTGAAGAGGGCAAGGAGGGAAAGAATAAGACCACTGAGATGGGTCGCAAAGCTCTTGTGCCGTACGGTCTTTATCGAGGGCACGGCTTTTTCAGCGCGCCGTTTGCCGGAAGCACCGGCTTGGACGGCGCCGACCTGGAAAACTTCTGGCAGGCACTGATGATGATGTGGGATTACGACCACAGCGCCTCGCGCGGCATGATGGGCTGCCGTGGGCTGTATATCTTCTCACATACCGACAAGATGGGCAACGCCTCGGCGCAGTCACTGTTTGACCGCATCACCGTCACACGGAATGCCGATGTGGAAGCCCCCAGGAAATTCGGTGACTATTCCGTCAGCGTGAACACAGAGGGGCTGTCCGACTCGGTAACCCTTACGACGCTGGTCGGGTAGAGCAGGTAACGCCATGCAGAGGGAAGATGAGATTGTAGTTATCATATCGGCCATCGAGCACTACGCATATTGCCCCAGGCAATTTGCGTTAATGCACATCGAATGCACTTATGAAGACAACGCCTACACGCTGCATGGCACCCATGTACATACCCGGGTAGATGAGGCCAATACCCGGTTTGAACCAGGCAAGCGCATAGAAACAGCCTTGCCCATTTGGTGCCACAGACTTGGCATCCAGGGCAAGGCTGACTGTATAGAATTCTACGATGACGGCAGCATTTGTCCGGTGGAGTATAAGCGCAGCCGGCGAGGGAAGTATATATACCACGACCTGCAACTCTGTGCCCAGGCACTCTGTTTGGAGGAGATGATGGGTATACCTATCTCCAGAGGTTCGGTCTATTACCACGGATCGCATCGATGCAGATATGTCGATCTGCTTGATGCCGATTTACGAGCGGAAACCGAAAAGGCGATCGCCGAAATCAGGCAGTTGATATCTGACGGGGAAACGCCTGCGGCACTCAATGATGAGAGGTGCGAAAACTGCTCACTGATCGATCTCTGCGACCCGGCACTGGTCACACAGGCTTCCCGCCGCGATAGCCAGAGCTATCTGTTCCATCTTGAAGATGAGGAGACATAAACTGTCATGCCACAGGTACTGCTCAACACACTATACGTTCAAGCCGCAGGAGCCTATGTTCACCTGGATTATGACACGGTGATGGTTGATGTTGAAGAACGCACCGCGCTGCGTATTCCGTTAATCCACATTGATGGTATCGTGCTATTCGGCGATGCCACCATCAGCAGGAAAGCGATTGAGCGGATGGCGGTAGAAGGAAAGCATGTGACCTACATGGATTTTGCTGGCAGGTATAAAGCCAGGGTCGTCGGCCCAACTCATGGTAATGTGCTGCTGCGTGTGGCCCAGTATCTGGCACTTGATAAGGACAGCAAACAGCTTCACATCGCCCGTAGTATCGTGGCCGCTAAGATACGAAACTCACGATATGTGGTGCAGCGTGCCGCACGAGATGCAAAAACCGACGAAGCCCGTGATGTTCTAAAAGCGTGTACTATGACGATGGCATTGTCTGTGGGGAACCTGGCTAATTGCACCAACCTTGACCAGATACGCGGTGTAGAGGGCGATGCAGCATCTGTATATTTCGAGGCCCTTCCGTTTCTTATCACAGTAAAGTCGGCGGAGTTTAGCTTCAACGTGCGCAGCCGCAGACCCCCACGCGACCGTGTGAATGCAATGCTCTCATTTGGATATGCGTTGCTGCACCATGACTGCATGTCGGCGGCCGAAAGCGTTGGGTTGGACCCGCAGGTGGGTTTCCTGCACGCATTGCGTCCTGGTCGCCCTGCCTTGGCTTTGGATATCATGGAGGAGTTTCGTGCGATCATAGTTGACAGGATGGTTCTGAACATGATCAACCGCAAACAGATACGCCCTGAACACTTTGATGTGCGTGAGCTAGCAGGTGAGGCTGTGTTGTTAAACGCCGATGGAAGAAAGTTGTTCTTGACTGAGTACCAGGAATATAAGAAGCGCACGGTGGATCATGGTTTTGCATCAGGCTTGATTACAATGGGACATCTGCCATTCATTCAGGCTAAGCTGCTGGCACGCTACTTGCGCGGCGATGTGGAAGTGTATCATCCCTTCTTGATGAAAGATTAGCACAGATGAACCTCATTGTCACATATGATGTCAATACACTCACGAAAGACGGGCGTCGCCGGCTACGGAAAGTGGCTAAAATATGTGAGGGGTATGGGCAGCGCGTTCAGCTCTCTGTGTTTGAGTGCAGCCTGAACGACACGCAACTTGAAAAAATGCGGCAGCGTTTGCTGTCGATCATACATCCAATAGAAGACAGTCTTCGTCTGTACCGGCTTCGAGGCGTACGTGATGACGTGGTAGAGAGCTATGGTAAAGACGGGTATATTGACTTTGGAGATGAAACGCTGCTAGTGTAGCGCGAACCTGAAGCGGTATACTGTTAAGCATGGGTTTCGCGGAACGACAAGTGCTCAGAACACGGGACGATTTGGCTGACACATGAGGCCGACCCGGTTTTGAGCGTTATTTTCGTGCCGCGAAGGCCGTTGCATCGGGGGACCCCCCCCGGTGAGGATTGAAACTGTATGGATCGCCTAAGGTGGGTAAGTCCACATTTGTTGCATCGGGGGACCCCCCCCGGTGAGGATTGAAACAAGTCTGACAAAGGTGTAACCCGAATGATGGCCGGCGTTGCATCGGGGGACCCCCCCCGGTGAGGATTGAAACCTTCACTTGGCGTGGTGAATATGGAGGGTCGTAGGTTGCATCGGGGGACCCCCCCCGGTGAGGATTGAAACCCTGACCGTGTGGCTACAGGCCAACGGAGCGACGCGTTGCATCGGGGGACCCCCCCCGGTGAGGATTGAAACAAGATCGAAGTCAATCATATCTGTTTCAAGCACCGTTGCATCGGGGGACCCCCCCCGGTGAGGATTGAAACACAATACCACCAATCAGAAGGCTCGTTAAACAGGGTTGCATCGGGGGACCCCCCCCGGTGAGGATTGAAACGTAGCACGATTAAGGCGTAAATAAAGGACTGGGTTGTTGCATCGGGGGACCCCCCCCGGTGAGGATTGAAACGGGATAAATGTAACCGCGTTTCGTTCTTGGTTGCGTTGCATCGGGGGACCCCCCCCGGTGAGGATTGAAACGATGATGATGAACGATCTGTCATAGTCTTTCATCCGTTGCATCGGGGGACCCCCCCCGGTGAGGATTGAAACCAGCCGAACCAGTAATGATGCTGATGTTACGGGTCGTTGCATCGGGGGACCCCCCCCGGTGAGGATTGAAACAATGGATGCGCCGTCCACATCAACGCATACCGTCGTTGCATCGGGGGACCCCCCCCGGTGAGGATTGAAACCCTTGTGTCGATGACGATGGGCACGCATGGCGGTGTTGCATCGGGGGACCCCCCCCGGTGAGGATTGAAACGTCGAATAGGTCTGACAGCTTCAACCCGGAAGCAGGTTGCATCGGGGGACCCCCCCCGGTGAGGATTGAAACACAGGTGGTTTATCCCCCGTGGCCATTTGGCCGAAGTTGCATCGGGGGACCCCCCCCGGTGAGGATTGAAACCTTGTGTAGTTGGTCGCTCAGCTCGTTCAGCTCGCGTTGCATCGGGGGACCCCCCCCGGTGAGGATTGAAACAATGACACGTTATGGGAGCACCAAGACCTTTATAGGTTGCATCGGGGGACCCCCCCCGGTGAGGATTGAAACATCATGGGCTCAAATTCAATGCCGCTTTGAGCTGCCGTTGCATCGGGGGACCCCCCCCGGTGAGGATTGAAACTTCTTGATCAGCACCGTGGCCATGAACGGAAGGCCGTTGCATCGGGGACCCCCTCCGATGAGGATTGAATCGAGACGGCTGGTGGTGGTGGGGCTTATGTGTTTGGAGTTGCACCGGGGGCCCCCCCGGTGAGGATTGAAACATGGACCAGGTGATCAACGCGACCGACGGTTCTCGTTGCATCGCCCCCCCCGGTGAGGATCGAAACCCCTCCAACTGATAGTTGTCAATTGTCAGTTGGAGGAGTTTCAGTTGTCAATCGTCAGTTGTCTGCTGTCAATTGCCTTAAAACCGGCTGATGACGGAGGTGGCCCCATCGGGCAGGCGGAGCTCAAACTCGATGGCCTGCGGGATCTTCGCGGTCAGGCGCATCGGCTTACCGGGCTCGTTCACCCAGTTCAAGTTCACCACCCCGTGCGGCGTGGGCACGGTGCCGCGGCTCCACAGCAGATCACCGGCATGCGGCTCAATCACCATCTTCTTAAAACCGGGCTCCAGCGGACGCACGCCCAGAACCCAGTTGGTCAGGAAGAAGGTTGGCGCCGCCGACCATCCGTGGCAGAAGCTGCGGGTCACGCGCGAGGTGTCGTTGTTGATCCAGCCCGTGCCGCTGAACATCTCCCAGAAGGTGGTGGCACCCGCGTCGATCATGAAGCCCCAGTCGTTGCGGATGCGGTCGATGAACGCCTGATCCTTGCCCTCGCTCTGCAGTGCTTCCAACAGGAAGAACTCGTAGAAGGGGCTGCCGCTGACCACAAAGCCCTCCGGCGGGTTGTGGATGATGCTGAGGCAGCGGGTCGCGCGGTCACCTTCCGCCACTCCTGAGGAGGCCGCTACGGTTTGGGTCTGCTGGCTGAACACCTTGCTCTGACCCTCCGGGCGCAGGCAGTCGGTGTAGGCCTGCTTCTCTTCGTTCCAGAGTTTGGCATTCACGGCCTGCTTGATGCGGTCTGCCAGCACGCTGCATTTGTCCGCAAACGCCGTGTCGTTCAGTTGGTGTGCGAGATGGGCTACATCACGCAGGGCCAGCACGAAGAAGCAGCAGATGTGCGTGACCACCGCACCGGTCGACGGTGTGTCCATGGGTGCCCAGTCAAACATATTCCAGCCGGTGATCTCTATCAGCCCGTCCTCACGTACGAACTGCATGATGCCTTCGTGGTTCTTTTTCAGGCTGACCATCAGCTCGCGGGCACCGGTTGAGTCACCCGTGAACTGGTAATACTCTACGCACATACGCATCCAAAGTGCCGTCCACGCCGGCAGGATGTTCCACCAGTCGCTGGGCACATGCGATTCCACGATCGGCGAGCGATGCAGGCTTCCGGCGATCTGCTTCACGCAGTGCAGCCACAAGCGGGGGTCGCCGTTCACGGTGTAGTCCACCAGCGCCTCGTTACGGGCATCACCTACCCAGTGCACGCGCTCGAAAGTGGGGCAGTCGGTGTAGGTGTCCTCCGCGCAGCAGCGTAGACTATGTGCGCCAGCCTCCCAGATGGCGTTCAGCTTTCCGTCGGCGCACTGGAAGCTGCCCAGACGCGCTTGCGGGTAGCCCTGGAACAGCATCTTCACGCCCCGCAGCAGCACCGGCTTGGCGGCTCCGCGGATGGTGATAGCCGCATAGCGCATCCCCTTTCGGTGGGTGGCGGTGTAACTCTGGCGGTCGTCCACACACACGTATCGCAGCGCATGGCTGCACCAGTCGCACCAGTCGCGGCGGCCATCGGGTGCGATGTACTCGAAGAACATCACATCCAGCACGGTGCCCTCAGCGGCGATGATGTCAAACTGCAGCAGACCCAGAAGCTCCTTGCCGAAGTCCAGCGTGATGCGCGTGTCTTGGCCCGATGGCACGGTGACCCACTGGTTGCCGTTGATGAAGCCTTCAGGATCACCAAGTGGCGTATCGCCAAGCACCTCGTCCATATAGAACTGAGCGGAGGGGTCGATGCGGGTCATCAGGTGCTCCGGTATGCTCTGAGCATAAGAGCTCTTGGTCGCTGCCAGGGCATCGCCAGAATCCCACACCCCCTCACCCTCTTCCACGCTGGGTAGACCGACTGGCTTCGGAGCGAAGTCGTGGAAGCCGGGACCGGTCATCTCTTCAGGCTTGCCAAAGAAGTTGCCCACCAGCATCAACTCATCGCCGCCCTGATCACCATATGCTGCGAACTTCAGACCGTCAGGGCCCGTCAGCGTGATCTGGTGGGTGGGGTGATGCATCATGCAGCGATACTTCATCATCAAGCCGTTCCAGCCGGCCTTCAAGGGGGCGACGTTATTTTCCATCAGCACGCCATTCACCTTGATGGCATGAGGATAGTAGCTCACGGGGGCTAGTTGCAGCTCCCCATCCACAGGGCTGTAAAGCTGCGTACAGAGGTAGAAATGCTGCCAATAGCCGTTGGCTGTCTCGTCTTCCGGGAACAGCATCGGGCGCGGGTTCAGACTGAAGCGATACCCCTGGCTCTTCACCGCTTCCACGGCTTCCACCTTGACCGGCAGATAGGGCTGAAGCGTCATGGCAGGGATGTCGCGCGGGATGAAGTTTTGGTGGTGACCGTCCTCTGCGGACCGCAGCTCCACCGCGGGCTGCCAGCCGGAGAGGCTGTGTTCTGGGCAGCTCCACTTGAGCTCAGTCAGGCGCGCATCGAACACCTCCTCGTATCCCTGCTGGATGCCGTGACGGCTGCTGTTTTGAAGCATCCCCAGCTCCGGTGAGGCCAGCCAGCTCGCGTCTGAGGGCAGGCTCTGGCCATCAAGGTCAAGGTGTGCCAGAAGGCCTTCCGGGCCGTGGATATACTGCATCGTGCCTGTGCCCAGATGCTGCACCAGCACGGCGATCCGGTTGTTCTTGGCTCGCAGATAGGGTGTCAGATCGTAGCTGTCGTAGCTCCACTCCCACGGCCAACAGCGGGCGGGGCCTTCGCCAAGGTAGCTGCCGTTCACCCAGAGGATATATCGGCTGTCCGCGGTGAGGTGCAGCAAAGCGTTCCCGCCGTTGTAGTCGAACTGTTTCGCAAATCTGGCCCATCGGTTCACCGTCGGGCGGGTATCCTGGCACCAAATCCACGATCCTGTGAATGGATTCATAGTGTATATTCTCCTTGAATGGAAAGGTTGAGTTCTTATTGTTATTGCTTAGCTCAGGTGAGCCATGTCCGGGGCGGTCTGTCAGTAGGTAAGCATCTGCAGAAGGCTGTAGACCGCGCCGGTCTGGCGGATAGCCGAACCCGTCTAATGGATCGCAGGTGATCAGCCACGCCGCCGCGGGTTTAGTCACCCAGTCTATTACCCGAAAATGAATAACAGGTGTGTGTCCTCCGATTCCGCGACATAAATGTCTCGGCTATTGACCTGCCAAGCCTGCTGAAGCAGTCTGGGTGCAACCACCATATTGCCACAGCATACTTACAGGGCGAAGCCCTGCAGCCTGCTTCAGCAGGCTTGGCTGGTCAATAGCCATGTGCTTTAGCGCGTGGCATGGCGGAATGCATTGATTTTCACCGCACGACCCCAACTGTATTTGTGGGTAATCGGCTGGGGGTGACAAAACCATAGCCAATCGGCGCATCGATAGTGGGTCATCCGACAGACCACCCCTGACCTAGCTATACATCACTGAGCAGATACCTCATTGTATAGAATACACCATACTGACCGTTCCGTCTGATAGGGCCTCCCCCCTACCGCACGGCGATCTCGGATACCAGCGTGCGCTCCTCACCGCTGGGGTTGATGACGGCTCGGACGAAGCGGGCACTGGCGCCGGCAGGGCAGATGGCGCGATACTCCGCATACTGAAACATGCTGTTTTCGTTGATCTGCGGCTGTTTGACCGCGGGCAACGGATCGCTCCACTGCTGGGCGTCGGGCGAAACCACAAACTCCACCTTCGCTGGCGCGGCCATCGTCCGGCTGGAGTAAAGATCGCTCAAAGCAACCACACAAAGCGACTGCGTGCTGCGGATGCTCCCCAGATCGACGGTGATCTCCCGTGTGCCTTTTCCTGACCAGCCCACCAGACCGCTGTTCAAGGCCTCATAGTCCACGCCATCAGTCAGTTTTCGGCCATCGTCAACATATAATCCTCCCGCTTGAGAGGTAGGTCGTGGCGTCACTCGGTAGCTCGTCACGGCGATATTTCCCTGCTTGCCTTTCACCCGCAGCTCAGACAGCATCAGCCAGATGTTGGGCTCAATGGACAACGTGATGTAACGCGTGGTGATCGCCTTCTTGGTGCGAAGTGAGATCACACCAGATGCATCCTTTGGTGACCTCCGGCTGATGCCGCTGACGGTCTTGTTCGAGACCATCACCAGCCCATCCGGTAGTTGGCCAAGCCCTGCGAAGTCGCCCCGAACCTCCACTGAGGTCGAGAATGCGGCGTCGACTTGCTTTGGCCAGTTGACACCAGCATTTCCGCCACCCAGCAGATGCAGGTCCACACCTGTCAAAACACGCTTTTGCCCCAGATCGAGTTGCACCTGGACTTTGTTGGACATCCAGCCCACACTCAGGCCGGAATGGAAGCCTTGAAGGTCGACCACGCCGTCGGTGAGCTTACGGCCGGTATCTGCATAGTCACGAGGCGTGGTATCAGGGCTGATGGTATACGGCTTGATCAGAGCCATATTTGGCTTAGCATGAGGCCCGGTGGCATCCAGGCTGATTCTGATCACCGCATCAGGGCGGAAGGTCCCGGAGAAGGTGGTGACTTTTAACCGTAGGCTCTCGCCACCACCATCCACGGGGATAGGCAGACAGCCGATCTTGTCCGTGTTTGTCTGCAGATAAGCTGCCCAGCCTGCTGGCACGTATTTGCCACCCCGTTTGAATTGGGCTTCGATCACTCCGCGCCAGCCCGAAAGCCGTTCGCGGGAGGTGATGACATCGACATAGCACACCTTATGAAGCGGGTTGACCTTGCCCTCGCCGATATACACCATGCCCTTTTTGGACCAGCTCAGTTTTACGGTGTCGATAGGCACGGGGATCGTCTTGCCCGTCACGTAATCGGCAAGCGCCTCGTAGTAGCGGATGGCTTCGGTGTTGCCTGAGCCGTATGTGTTTTCCAGGAAATGCACGTCCAGAAAATAGCCGTTGACCGCCTTCTGGTAGCCCAGGCGTTTGGCGTCGCCATATGCCAGGTAGTTCAGAAACACCTGTCCGTCAGTGAAGTTGGGCGGGTTGCTCCGGTTCTCAATCTCCACACCAAAGCCTTTATCAGCACAATCGATGGCGCAGACATCCAGCCGGTTCTCCCTCACATTCCCGCCATCCAGCCAAGTGTTGAAGGAATAGTTGGGTTGCATGATGACGGCATCGAAACCATAGTTGGTGGCGTTCTGCCAGCCCGGAGCGCGAAACCAGGGTATCCACAACAGCTTGCTGCCGGCTTCATGCACGGCACGCGAGGCGGCTCGGACCGTCTCAGGGTTGACATCGATGCGTTCCCGCATCCAATAAAACCCCCAGAGCTCCAGATGATCATACTGGGCCCCCTGGAACCGCGCCATGGCCTCTTTGATGTACCAGCGCATCACCTTCTCGCGACCGGCTAACGAAGCCAAGCTCTCGCTGATACCATCGCCGTCTACATCGCCGAAGTCGGTGACGGCTGGGTTTGGCCAGGGGATTGAAAGGATGACTTTCCGCGTCTTGGGCTTGGCCCCAATCACGGCTGCGGTTTGGGTGATGGCTTGGTTGAGGGCGTCGATGTCGCGGTTTTTCGCGAACCAGGTGTCGAGTTGCCACAGCCAGTCCTGCTTGGTGGTGGCTCCAGCCTCGGTATCGCGACCACTCGGCAGCGAATAGATTAGAAATAGAAATGAATCGAACAGCCAGTCGTTGGTCGGCTGGCCGTTCCGCATCCGCACCACATATGGCTGCAGGGCATTGGCGTCGCGTTTGGCAGTGTGGTAGATAAGCACACAGTGGTGAAATCCTGCTTTTTCGGGCGTCAGGTAGCCGGCTTTAGAAGAGACTGGGGTCAGTGAGATCACCATGGCACAGATGAGGAGCCCGAGCCTTGCGGAACCCATCGATTTCATATTCATACCCCATGTCGCTGCATATAGCAGCAGAGTGCTGCCGTTATTATGGTACCTGAACCCTGATGATCACACCTTCCGTCCCGTGACCAGAAAGACGGTAAACTCTCTGGGCCCCTTGCTCGCCACTTCTTTGGTGATGGTGTTGGCCGTGACCGCAGTGACCTGTTCAAGGCCCGCTTGGGTGAACAGACGGGCTATCTCCTGGCGGTCGAAGCCGTCATGCATCACCCCGGCCTGGTCGCCATGAAACTCGCCGTCATCCAGGTCCAGGTCAGCAATCGCAAGGTAGCCGCCGGGATTGAGCATCGAAGCGAGATGGTTTATAAGCGCCTTATAATCATGCAGGTGGTGCATCGTCATGCTGGATATGATGAGCTCATAGCGGTCTGTCGGCACCGGATCGGTCTCCAAATCCAGCAAGCATGTATTCACATTGCCAAGGCCAGAGGCTGCGGTCTTTTCGCTGAGCTTTGCCAGCATTCCGTCGGAACTGTCGGCGGCTGTGACACTGCGCACATAAGGCTGCAGCGCGAGGGTGACCAGACCCGTGCCTGCGCCGTAGTCCAGCATATCCATATCGTTCGAAACGGGAATCTGCTGCAGGATGGCCTCCGCAATATTATGGGCCATCTGAACCCGCATGGGGTTGTCGTCCCAGGTTTTGGCAGATTCGTTGAAATCTCTTTTTGGCGTATCTTGCATGTATCAATGTGCTCCTCATACAGCCCAGATGGGCGTGTTTGCAGACTTGGTGTGATGTTGGCATATTAAACAACACTACCATAGATACATTCAAAGTACCACAAGATTCACGATCAATGCGCGGTATAGATAAGGTAAACACCGCCCAGCATTACCAGCACACCACAGACCTTTTTCAGTATCGTGGCACCTTTGGAACGCTCGTTCCAGTTCAGATACCGTTGCACCATCTCCGTGGAGGTGCCGGCGGCCACAATCACCAGGCAGTGCCCCAGCCCATACAGGGTCAACAGCAGCACAGCATAAGCTGCGTTTGTGGCCGCGACCCTGAGTGACAGTGTGAGCACGGGAGCCATGTAGGCAAACGTGCAGGGGCCAAGAGCGATGCCGAATACCAGCCCCAGTATGAAGGAGGCCCAGTACCCCTTTTGCTTCATGCCAATATTCCCGGCACCAGAAAAGTTCAACGGGATCACACCCACCAGATGAAGTCCCACGATGAAGAAGATGCCCGCCACAACGTAGTTGCCGTATCTGCCGACATCGCCGATCATCCGGCCCATCAACGCGGTGATCACACCGATCACCGCGATGGTGACCAGTATGCCCAGACCGAACAGAAATGAGAGCACGAACGCCTTGCGGGTATTCAGGTTCTCTTGCTCACTGATGAACCCGATAATCAAGGGGATGCTGGACAGGTGGCATGGGCTGAGTATCACGCTCAGAATGCCCCAAATAAATGATGCGGTCAGCACGACCGGGACAGAGCCTTCCATCGCCTTTGTCACTGTAATGAACAGTTGCTCCAAAGCTATTTGGCCCCCAGCTCGGTCAGTTTTGCGATGATGTCAGCTTTCGCGAAGAAACCCACATGCCGGAATACCTCTTTACCCTTAGCATCGAAGAATATCTGCGTCGGAATGCTCTGAACACCAAACCGCGCGGCCAATATCTGCTCTTTTCTGACGTGGACAAACAAGATATTCGCCTTGCTTGCATACTCAGATTCAAGCGCAGACAGGATCGGGGTCATCATGTCACATGGACCACAGCCGTCGGCACCAAGGTCAACCATCGTCACCTTGCCAGACTCGCGAGCCTTGTCAACCGGGTTATCCATCGCCAGCACAGCCTGCTTGGCGGTCCAGGCTGCATTGACCAGAACCTTGCACCGCTGGCCCAGGGTTGCGATATAGGTATCGACTGCCTCTTGCCGCTTTTGACCCTGCACATACTGCCGCAACTCATCTTTAATATCATCATATGAAGAAGTGCCCACCATATCCTTGTTTTGGTCATAGAAGGCCTTCACCTGCCCATCGGACACATTTAGACTCTTCACCATATCAACAAGGTACGCTTGAAGCAGTTCGCTGTCCTTTGGTGCAGGTACGGGTTTATTCATTTTCACCCATGTGGCTGCTTCCAGCTCCAGCAGTTTCCGTGTGGCCTGGTTTTCCAGAAGAAAGAACTGATTTCGCTTTAGCTCAAGCCGAGTCTCCACCGGAGCCTTGATTATGGCCGCATCGATCTCCTTCTGCATGATTTTATAACTGCCCGCCTGCAGCAATACACCCGCCGGTAGAGTGCCAAGTTTCGCGGTGGACAGCGCGCTGGCAGCAAGGGTGGGATACACATCCTTCACCTGCTGACTAGTAACTGACGGTGCATCGGCGGCCGTCGACGCGGCACTCAATGCCATGCAAAGGCCAGCGGAAATCGCAGAAAGCACATGAACTCGGTTCATCGTCATCATTCTCCATTATTAATCGCGTGATGCTTACCAGCCAAACTCAATGCGTTAGCTTACTTGGCTAACTTGATGCCCTTGTCCTTGAACACCTTCAAAATGTCATCTTTGGGCATGAATCCTACGTGGCGATTGAACTCTTTACCGTTGGTGTCGTAGAAAATCTGGGTAGGGATACTTTGAATCTTATACTTCTCCGCTGCAGCCGGGTCTTTCCATACATCAATGAATTCTACTGTTAGCTTGCCTTTGTAGTCTTTCGCCAGCTCATCAAGAATGGGAGCCATCATTTTACAGGGCACACAACTGGTAGCACCAAGGTCAAGCAGTCTGGGGGTCTTTTTCGCCACAGCCGGTTTTATGGCCTTGGTTGCCGGGGCTACAGTCTTCTTTACGGCAGGCTTAGCATTGGAGGCCTTTTTAGGCTGCGGTTTCGCGTTTGATGCCCCTGTTTTCACTTTGGGAGCAGCCTTATTGTCTGCACTCTGCACTGAGCAGCCCATACCGACAAATCCGACGAGAATGGCTAAGGGCACGATACTGGTCCACTTGATTATCATTTCATACTCCTTGACGTTCTACCTGTGAGATTCGCTACAGCCGTGCAAACAGATCCTTCACTCGGTGCTCTACCTCGTCACGCACGCTGCGGAAGGCGTCCAACACCTCGTCCTCGTCGCCTTCGGCATGGGCAGGGTCGGGCAGGCCCCAGTGTTCTGTCAACATGGCTCCTGGATACAGCGGGCACTCTTCAGCGGCGCTTCCACACAGCGTGATCACCACATCGGGTTTGGGGAAATCGCTGAGGTGCTTGCTGCTGTTGGCGGCGATATCGATGCCTTTTTCCGCCATCACTTCGATCGCTTTGGGGTGGACATAGCCCACCGGCTTGCTGCCAGCCGACACCACTTGCCACCCATCGTTTGCGTAGAGTTTACCGAAACCCTCAGCCATCTGGCTTCGGCAGGAGTTTCCGGTACACAGGAATAATACGAGCATTTTTACCTCATCTGTTCGGTGTTTGTCGATAGAAGTGGTCTCACGGTCAGAACATCGAGCCTTTGCCACCGTCCAGGTGACTTTTCATTTGCTGCCCCTCTTGTTTATGCAGCTCAGGCATGATGCGTTCGCGGATAAACGCGTAAGCGTCCTCTTTATCTTGATCCATCAGTATGACTTTTAGCCGCATGATGTCTTGCTCGTTAAGTGTGATGGTCGCCACGGTGTTCTCCTTTGTTTTCCGGTGCGTCCGCCTACCAGCCCATGCGGCCTTTACCGTCGCAGGGGTGTGCAATCTCCTCTACGGCCCTATTGGCGCAGTAGGATTTACATTTCATGCACCCTGCGCACCGGTAGAAGTCGATCCACGGACGGGAACTGGCTGCCTCCCGTATGACCGCATCCATATGGCAATCTACCTCTATCCGACATGGGGTGCAGTTCTGGCACTTTTCGGGACGAATGATGGCTCTTTTCAAGGCACGAATCTCCCCATTTGGTGTCAGTATAGCACAAGTTGGCCAATACGCCAAATATAGAATATCATGTGATAGTCGACAACTTGCACAGCCTAGTAGTCGGCTGCTCTTGACATTCACACTTTACTTGGCTATTATGCCAAGTAGGAAAGATACTAAAAACAGGGGAACCAAACAATGATAGAAGTAAAAATTCTGGGTAGCGGATGCGCCAAATGCCATACCCTCGCCGACCAAACGACCAAGGCCGCTGAGGAACTCGGCATCGAGATCAACATGGAGAAGGTCACGAACCTGGCTGACATCATGAAATACGGCGTGATGAGCACCCCGGCCCTAGTGGTAAATGGCCAGGTAAAGGTGAGCGGCAAAGTGCCCAACCTGAACGACATCAAGAAGATGCTTCAATAGGTCAACCTGGGCAATGACCACAAAGAAGCTGTCTATACTCGACCAATACCTGACCGTGTGGGTACTGCTGGCCATGGCCATCGGTGTAGCCTGGGGCGCGATGGTGCCCAGTGTCGCCGCCTTCTGGGACCGCTTCAGCGTGGGCAGCACCAACATCCCGATAGCCATCGGGTTAATCGTCATGATGTATCCTCCGTTAGCGAAAGTGCGCTACGAGCAGTTACCGGCGGTGTTCCGGCACAAGCGGCTGCTGGCCGCGTCACTGGTGCAGAACTGGGTCATCGGGCCTATTCTAATGTTCGTGTTGGCTGTGCTTTTCCTGCATAACTACCCGCACTTGATGGTGGGAGTGATCATGATCGGCCTGGCACGGTGCATCGCGATGGTGATCGTGTGGAATACGCTCGCAGAGGGTGATACGGAGTTCGCGGCCGGACTGGTGGCGTTCAACTCCATCTTCCAGGTGCTGTTCTACTCTGTGTTTGCCTGGATATTTGTGACGGTCCTGCCCAAACTCATCGGTCTGAAGGGCAGCGTGGTGGATGTGGACCCCCTGCAAATCGCCCATAGCGTGCTGATCTACCTGGGCATCCCCTTCGCGGCCGGCGCGCTGACCAACTATGTCTTGCGCAAGGCCAAGGGTGATGAGTGGTTCTACGGCCAGTTCATGCCGCGGATCAGCCCGCTTACGCTGATCGCATTGCTGTTCACTATCGTGGTGATGTTCAGCCTGAAGGGGCAGACCATCGTGGAGCTTCCCTACCAGGTATTTCTGGTGGCGGTTCCGTTGCTGATCTACTTCCTGCTGATGTTTTTCATCTCGTTCTGGATGGGTCGTAAGCTCAACGCCAGCTACGAGCAGAGTGTCACCCTCAGCTTCACCGCTGCGAGTAACAACTTTGAGCTGGCTATCGCCGTGGCAGTGGCCTCCTTCACGATCCACTCTCAAGAGGCGTTTGCTGCGGTGATTGGTCCACTTGTAGAGGTGCCGGTGATGCTGTTGCTGGTGAATTCGGCATTCTGGCTGCGTCGAAAGTGGTTTCAGCCAAAGGCTGAAGCAGGGGTATAAGGATGTCCGATTGCTGTCCATCATCAAAAGCTGCGCCTGAACAGAACCAGAACAGCGCACCGCCGCTGACGAGGCGTCTGCTGCTGACCGTTCTGGCCGTGGTGATTTGGGTGTTCGCCTACCGTGCCACGTTGCCGTTCAGCGAGTGGCTGGCCTTCAAAGTGCTGGGACTAGGCGAAAAGTCGCACTTGGGGTTGTCGCTGCAGTTCTTTTTCTATGACGTGCCCAAAGTCATGCTGCTGCTCAGCCTTGTGGTGTGGGCGATCGGCATTGTGCGCACCTTCTTCACGCCAGAACGCAGCCGCAAGTTGCTGGCGGGACGTCAGTTCGTGGGCAACATCATGGCAGCGGCTCTGGGCATCGTGACGCCCTTCTGCAGTTGTTCGGCAGTGCCGCTCTTCATCGGGTTTGTGCAGAGCGGGGTGCCTCTTGGGGTGACCTTCAGCTTCTTGATCTCCGCACCGATGGTCAACGAGGTCGCGCTGGTGCTGCTGGCCGGTCTGTTTGGCTGGAAGGTGGCGCTGATCTACATTGCGGCTGGGCTCACGGTGGCGATTGTCGCCGGCTGGCTGATCGGGAAGATGAACCTGGAGAACGAAATCGAGCCCTGGGTTCGCGAGATCGCCGTTGGGGAGGGTGTGGACGAAAACCCAGACTGGAACACCCGTCTGGACGCGGGCATCACAGCCCTGAAAGAGATCGTGGGCAAAGTCTGGCCCTATGTTATCGCCGGTATCGCCGTGGGAGCGGGTATCCATGGATACGCCCCTACCGACATGCTCAGCGGGATATTGGGTGCCGGGCACTGGTATTCGGTGCCTCTGGCCGTTCTCGTTGGTGTCCCGCTATACAGCAATGCAGCAGGGATAATTCCCATCGTTGAGGCCCTTCTGGCGAAAGGGGCTGCACTGGGGAGCTGCCTCGCCTTCATGATGAGCACCATCGGGCTCAGCCTGCCCGAGGCGGTCATCTTGCGGAAGGTGCTTCGTCCGAAACTCATCGCGGTTTTCTTTGGTACGGTCGCCGTTGGGATCATGTTAGTGGGCTTCATGTTCAACAGCCTGAACCTGGGGGCAATTCACGTTCGGTAAGTCATACATAAACACTCAAGGAGAAATGAGCAATGTCTAGTTGCTGCGGCGGAAAGCAAATCATCATGGCCTGTAGTGGTGGGTCAAACGTGGGACAGATGTCCAACGATGCGGCGAAAGCCATGGACCAGCTTGGTCTGGGTAACATGAGCTGTCTGGCGGGAGTCGGTGCCAAGCTGCCGACGTTCATCAACATGGTCAACGCAGAGGATGCGACCGTCATTGCGATTGACGGCTGCGCTGTGGGATGTACCAAAATCGCACTGGAGAACGTCGGAAAAACACCTGACGTTCATGTGGTCATCACCGATGATTGCGGAGTGGAGAAAAGCCACACTTTCGACTACAGCCAGCAGGATATCGCTGCGGTCGTTCTGAAGGCCGAAGAGAAGATGAAAGCCGGCTCCAAGCCCGAGAAGAGCGGCGACTGCGGATGCTCTGACGGCTGCTGCGGCTAAGAGGCGTTTACGCCTCATTGGCGTCCGCTTCTGCATCTGTCGTAGGGATGCCCCTTGTGGGCATCCGAACCCATTTACGAACACCAACCCGTGCTCCCACCGCATGGGTTAGTGTTTACGCAACGTGGGTCGGTATTCACGTAAACTGGCGGATGGGCACAAGGCCCATCCCTACGAATTCAACATAACCACCGTTACCCGCCGGCGGTTGCGGGTATGGTATCCCCGTCCGGCGTACTAGGGATGCCCCTTGTGGTCATCCGAACATATCAATGGACACCAGCCGGTGTCGCCACCGCATGGGCAGGTGTTCACGCTATCTGGCGGATGGGCACAAGGCCCATCCCTACGAAGGCACCCCGTAAACCGAGAGCCCCCCACGCCAAACGCCGATGCGGTGTCGTTTCGCCCGTGTTAGGGTATAGTATATTCATCCTGACTCTGGAGCGTCACACATGCCGAAACCCCGCTTGATCAACAAATTCGCACCATGGCTCAGCGCAATGCTGGCAGCATTCACGCTGCTTGGCCTGGCTTGTGCACAGCAAACAGCCACGGTGCCTCCTGCCCAGACCGCTACTAAATCAAACCTTGCCGCCCAGTTCACTTCGGCGACCCGGGTGATGCTGTTCATAACGGACACAGGGCAGTGGCAGCTTGGCACATGTGCTCAGGCAAAACCGGGCAGTGAGTTCCTGCATAATAACAAGTTATATCGCGTGGTCAACTCCAACACAGTGAACTTGATCGCCGGTGGGGATGCAGTCAAACTGTTCGAAGCCGCCCGGCCGATGGATAAAACCAGTCGACCGCCCACACCGAAAGACATCGTCCAGCTCCTCGATGAAAACAGGCTTCCGGTGTCGCACGATCTGCTCAGTGCCATACCAGCCGACTCAACGGTCGCCTTCCAGGGCCGTGCTTACACGCTGAAGGCGGATCGCAGTGTGGTTCGTGCTAACTTCTCCCTAGCAGTCTTGAGCATGCTTCAGCATATAGAGGTGACGAAGAGTTCATGGCAGCATGTCATCGATCGGCACACCGCTGGCGGTGCAAAGAACGCCGGGGCCAGCACCTTCTACGGCGGGGAAGACATCAAAGCACTCATCAAGCAGGCCGAGATCGTCACACCAGAGATTGAGCCCAACGGGTATGTCAGCCGCGAGTATGATGCAGGTCACACTGTGGGATACGACGACTACCGTTATGATAAGCGTAAAAACAAGCAGACCAGCACCATCAAGGTGATTGCCACACAGAACGGCAAGCTGGTGACCTGTTATCCGGTTGTGAAATAGGCGGGAAAGTTTATGAGTATGGCGGTAGTGCTTCAAGATGAGCGGCATGAGAACATCAGCGAGTTGGTTTTTGATACCGAAGGCGTGTTGGCGACTTGTCTGCTCGGTTTCGACGACGGCCAAAGCTGCTGTTTGCGGTTTATCGACCCGTATGGTGACACCATTTTTAACCCACTTCAAGCCCGTGTGTTGTTAGTGGAGTGGGACGGGCTGTTGATGTGCTTCCGCGAGTCTCATGCGGATGGTCTCTGGCAGAGGCTGCGCTCTATGATGGTCACCTGCTCCGAGCAGCCGCACACCTACCTCCGGTTCATCGGGGAGTAACAGGGGTGCATATAAGGGGCACGGCGGGCCGTGCTCCAAGGGCGACCGCCGGTCGCCCCTACGCAAGGGGCACGGCGAGCCGTGCCCCTTGCTCCCCAGTAGCCCCAGTCGCCCCGCATATAATCATGACAGCATCTGCGAAATCTGCGTTATCTGTGGATTAGCGAATTAAAAACCGCGCCAGTCAACAGACCGGCGCGGTTCCGAATTGCCTTCCGAGAGCAGCGGTTACTTCTCGCTGGTGATGACGTCGTCCTCACCCAGTGCAATCTGCCACCTGATGACACTCATCGTGTTGTCGCTCTGAGCCTGGGCCAGGTTGACCTCGGCATCGGTATACGCCGCACGTGCGGTCAGCACCTCCACGATGGTACCCACGCCCTCTTTCAGGCTTTCCTGGGCACTGTCGTAGTTACTCTGGCTCACCTTCAGCGCGGTCTGTGCGGCAGTCAGCCGCAATGCGGTGTTTTTCCGCTCCAGGCGGTAGTTCTCCAACTCAGCCATAACCTGAAGTTCCGTGGTTCGCAGGTTCTGAAGTGAGCTGTCGTAGTCGGCTTTTGCGGAGCTCTTAGCTGCCTTGGAATACCCGGCATCAAACACCGGGATGCTGGCCATCACAACTACTGAACTGTCGTCGCTGTCACCGGGCGAGAACCGGTAGCCTGCTGATGCGTTCCCACTGACCGTGATTCCGTTGTTCGCTGATGTGATCTTATAGCCCAATCGGTTCATCTCTGCTGACAGTCGACTTATGCGCACGTCCGGGCGGTTGGCGAGTGCCACTTTCAACTGCTCGGCCGGGGTGCTGCCCCTCAGGTTCAATACCGCATCCGGGGTATCCGATCGGAGGTTGCTGAACACAGCCGGCAGCGATAGATCCCACTGCTGTTTAGCTTCAAGCCCCATCGTCACAGCCAGGTTGGTCATGGCTGTTTGAGCATCTGTCTCTGCCTGCAGCAGTGACACCTGCGCGTTCGCCGCGCTGGCCTCCGCTTGCAGCAGGTTCTTCTGGGCACTGGCTCCTTCGGCCACCTGTGCCCGGATCAGCTCAGACTCCTTCAAAGTGCGCTCAAGCTGTTGGGTGCGGACATCATATACGCGCTTATAGAGATAGGCGTTCATGTATGCCTGCGATACTGCCAGGATGGTCTGCTGCTTCTCTTCGCGATACGCCTCTAGAGCCGATTCATAACCGCGTTTGCTGCTGGACACACTCCAGTTACGCTGACCCAAGTCAAACAGCTTGATGGAGGCCTCAATATTCGCGTTGGTCTGATCGACAACATCAACCCTGGACCCTCCGCTGCTCACATCATCACGGGTGCGCTGATACGTGTACTGCCCGCCGGTGGTGACCTCAGGGTAGTAGGCAGCGCTGGCCTGAGTGACACGGTCCTTAGCAGACTTCACCGCCAGGCTGGCTCTCACCAGCGACGGACGATTAGCCATCGCGGTCTCTACCGCTTGGACGAGTGACAACGGCTGCGCTTGCGCTGCGGTAACTGATACGAATATTGCCAGACAAACTATAGGTATCCTCATCGGTTTTGCTCCTCGAAGAAGGTTCGACGTATAGATGCGCCTTACCATGCAGTATACTTGGATTGTATCAAGATGTATAAAGGAGAGTGGTTTATACCATGATTCCCATAGGTGATGATAACCCAACCAAAGGCGTTCCTGTGGTCACGATTGCTCTGATCACAATGAACATCCTGTTTTTTCTGTGGGACCGCATCTTAGGCCCCGGAGCTCCTAACGCATTGATTGCATTTACCATGGTGCCATGCACACTTTTGGACGTATGCAAGGATCAGATCGTTCAGACCTTCAATCCATCAGTTGTCACCATCTTCACCTCAATGTTTCTGCATGGTGGGTGGATGCACCTGCTGGGGAATATGCTATTTCTGTGGATTTTTGGCAACAACATAGAAGATGTTTTCGGCCATGGCCGCTTCATCGTGCTCTATCTGTTCTGGGGTGCGGTTGCTGCGCTGTTCCATGCGGTCACAGATATCGGCAGCAATATTCCCACACTGGGTGCCAGCGGGGCGATTGCCGGGGTTCTAGGTAGTTATGCCGTGCTATTCCCTCATGCACGTGTGCGGGTGCTGTTGTTCACATTCATCATCACCGTGATCTCAGTTCCAGCCGCTGTGATGCTCGGTTTGTGGTTCGTTTTTCAACTCCTGGTGCCACAGTCTGGTGTGGCGGTGTGGGCTCACATAGGCGGATTTATCGCGGGACTATTTACTATCGTGGTCATGGGAAAAGACCGGCTGCTGCGAGCGCATAACCGTAAAGAGAGTTATCTGCGATACTGATGGCAGTATCGGGTACCATTAATAAAACGCGCCTACCCAACCATGAGCGACAAATATGCCATCGTCAACGAACTTCACGATGGCTCATATCCGACACCCCGAATGGGGGAAGATTCTTATAGCCACGGGTAAGCGCCAGCGCAACCCGTGGAAGGCAGCCGAAAACCGTCTACCCAGAAGTGGGTCGGCTTCGCTCACTTGATAAAACGGCTTCCGCGAATAGGTGCGACCCACTTCGGGGTAGGAATGATGCACCGCATTCCAGGGGTATCGCTTCGCTCACCCCTGGCTATAAGAACTGCTACCCACTTCGTGGGTGCCCGTAGGGACGCCTAGAGGTGGTGCATTTGTGCTGAACGGACAATCTGATGGCAGTTCAGTTACCATAAAACCAACACCGGAGGAACACCAATGAGCCAGACACCCAGATCATACGTAGTTGACCCAGATATCACCAACACCCCTATCCCCGAAAACGGGATACTCAGCAAGACACTATGGGAAGATGATTCCATTAAGATACTTCTGTTCGCATTTGATACCGGTCAGGAGCTTTCCCAGCATACCGCCTCCATTCCGGCTATTATCCAGATCATCAAGGGCGACGCCACCGTCGGACTAGGCGATGAGGCTCCGATTCCCGCACCGACCGGTTTCTTCTGCTATATGGAAGCCCAGTTACCGCACAGCGTGTATGCCACCAGCCCCATGCTGATGATTTTGCAGATGCTGAAATAGCCATCCGTTAATGAGCATAGACCAGAACTCTGCCCCTGCCAGTCACACTGCGCAGGGGTATTTAACATATCTACAAAACATCATACAACCACTCGCCCAACAGTATGCCGAAAGCAGTTGGCAGCTTAACCTGACCGGTGATGAGGCTCAAGCCGCCCGTACCGCGGAGCTGGGTGAGCAGCTTGCCTCGGTGTTCGCCGATCCGCAGCATTTCGCTGTGGTCAGCGAGCTGCGGGCACGTCAGATCGATGATGCGCTGCTACGCCGGCAGTATGAGCTGCTTTACCGCGAGTTCCAGGCCGGGCAGATCAGCCCAGAAGCCATTAAGCAAATCACCGCTCTAGAGACGGAGCTCGGGCAGATATTCAACAACTTCAGGGCTGTGCTTGACGGCAATGCGTGCTCGGACAACGAGCTGGCCGCCGTGCTGGAGCACAGCGATGACCCAGCCCGATGCCAGCGTGCCTGGGAAGCGAGTAAGCAGATCGGCCCGTTGGTCGCACCGAAACTGCTGGAGCTGGTGAACATCCGCAACAGGGAAGCCGTCCGGCTGGGATATCGTGACTACTACAGCATGGCTATTGAACTTCAAGAGTTAGACCCACAGCATCTGGCGGATCTGCTGGAGCAGTTGGACGACCTCACGCGTGAACCCTATGCGCAGTTCAAGCAACAGTTGGATGCAAAACTGTCCAGCAAGTACGGAATACCAGTAGAGCAGCTCCATCCTGGCCATTACGGTGACCCCTTCTTTCAGAGTGTGCCCGCCAGCGACCAGCAAGTCGGCAAGGCGTTTGAAGAGTTGCCGATTGAGCAGATATGCAGCCGGTTCTATGAAAACATCGGGATGGACGTGTCCGACATCATGGCCCGCAGCGATCTGTACGAGCGCGAGGGCAAGTGCCAGCACGCATTCTGCACGAACATCGACCGTGCCCAGGACATCCGGATTCTATGCAACCTGCGCGGCACCGAACGCTGGCTCAGCACGATGCTGCATGAGCTTGGTCACGCCGTGTACGACAAATACATCGACCAGGAGCTCCCCTTCTTCCTGCGTGAGCCCGCCCACACCCTCAGCACCGAAGCCGTGGCCGAACTAATGGGCCGATTTACGAAGAGCTCCGCATGGCTGAGTATGTACAGCGGTTTGGATACAGAGGTGGTGCAGCAGATCGGACCGCATCTTCAGGCGCAACTGCGTCAGGAGTTGCTGGTGTTCACGCGCTGGGTGCTGGTGATGTGCGAGTTTGAACGCCGGCTGTATGCCCATCCTCAAGCGAACTTGAACCAGGTGTGGTGGGAGGTCGTGCAGAAATACCAGATGGTCTACACGCTTCGCAGCGAGGCGGACGCCGACTGGGCTACGAAAATCCACCTTTCCGTCGCACCAGCCTATTACCAGAACTATATTCTGGGTGAAATGATGGCCTCGCAATTGCTGGCCACTCTACGCAGTCTGGGGTTGAGTGATGATCAGATGATTAGCAGCCCAGATACGGGTCGGTTTCTGTGTGATGGCCTATTTGCTGCAGGCAAAAGTAAGCACTGGGATGAGCTGCTTGAGCAGATCACCGGTTCCCGGCTTAACCCCGCCCATTTCGCCATCGACCTGGCTGGCAGCAAATAGCGCTATGACCGCTCATACCCAAAAGCATCCAGCCAGTGTGTAAAGGTAAGGGCGTTTTCCCAGTATATTCGCAGGGATGATCCTTGTGGTCATCCGCAATCGTAATGCGCGTGTCGCTGCGGTAACACGGACGGCGAGGTCGTGTAGTCAAGTGGTCGATTTGCCATCGCGCCGCGGGTTTGGTCACCCCAAGGGACTGGCGTCCCATTACAGGGTTCCCTCACCGCGCGTCTAGGCGTTTGCAGCCCGCAAGCGGGCGCGGGTACCCTCTGCCAGACCGTGCGGGAGGTCCTCTGCACGGTTTATCCGATGAACGGGTTATCCACCAACTGACCCACCGCCCCCACCAAACCAAACACACCACGGCAAACAGGCAGGGATTTTCGTTGGTTATGTTGAAATAGGTTCTATTAAGACACCAAAGGAGTCAAATATGCGCATTGGAACAATCATCATCGGCAGTCTGCTGCTGGCCGGTCTGGCAGCGGCGACTCAAGCCGCTAAGGTCAACCCGTATACGGCGGGTCGGGTCAACGCCCGCGATTTCATCATCCTGCCCTGGGGTGGAATGCCTGATCTGGACAAAACCAGCGACCCGTGGTTGAAGGGCTTCTGGGGAAGCACCCATGACATGGACGCCACGATGAAGGACCTGTGGGAGTGCGGCTTCAACGCGACCGGGTTTGCCCCCATCTCCACATTGAAGTATGCCGAGAAGTATGGCCTGGGGGTCATCACTTCGGACAACCCCATCAGGGAGAAAATGACCGATGAACAGGCCGCCGATGCTGTCAAGAAGCTGATCGCCTCTGCCAAAGGCAGTCCGGCGCTGATCGGCGTCAACCTTCGCGATGAGCCGCTGCCCTCCGATTTCCCCTGGCTGGCGTTCATGGTGAAAGCCGTGCGTAAAGCCGATCCCAAACTGCTGCCATACATTAACCTGTACCCCAGCACGATGGCCTTTCCGTTTTTTGGCTGCACTAGCTATGGCGACTACGTGGATCAGTTCGTCAAAGGCTGCAGCCCCTCATTCCTCAGCTATGACAACTACTCGATGGTGGAAGGTGCCGGCTTTTTAGACGACCAGTTCTACGCCAACCTGGAAGATATGCGCAAGAAGTCGCTTGAATATAACCTGCCCTTCTGGAATATCATCCTTGGCAACTGCCACTTCACGTATGCTCAACCCACGCAAGCCACCATCAACGTCCAGGCTTTCTCTAGCCTGGCTTACGGTGTGCGGGGTCTATCTTACTTCACATACTATGCGCCGATCTCAGGCAACTACCGGCTTGCGGCGGTCGACCAGTTTGGCAAGCGGACGGACACATGGGATTACATACGGTCGGTGAACTACCAGATACATAAACTGGCCCCGACCTATCTCAAGCTGAAAAGCGTGAATGTGTTCCACACCAACGGCAAACTGCCTAGGCTGTGCCAGGGGATCGAGACCAGTAAGTATCTGAACAAGGTGGATGGCCGAAACCTGCTGGTGGGCGAATTCGCCGGGCCCGACAACACGCCTTATATCATCGTGGTGAACAAGAGCATCACCAACAGCACCTCATTCGGTGTGGAGTTCAAAGAGAAGGGCACCATCAAGTGCGTGAACGCTTACCGCGGCAACGTGGTTGACCATACCGGGGAGAACGTGTTCCTGGCACCTGGTCAGGGCATGATGCTGTTCTTGCAGAAGTAACCCGCCTGATAAATATGGTCACTACTCAGCCATTAGGGATGATCGTGCATCAGAACACGATCTATAAACCTGCTGTAGCTTCCGGCACCCACGAAGTGGGTATGATTCTTATAGCCGCGGGTAAGCGTCAGCGCAACCCGTGGTAGGCAACGAAAAACCGACTACCCCGAAGTGGGTCGTCTTCGGCGACTTAATAAAACGGCTACCGCGAATAGGTGCAACCCACTTCGGGGTAGGAATGATGCGCCGCTTTCCAGGGGTATAGCTTCGCTCACCCCTGGCTGTAAGAATCTTACCCACTTCGTGGGTGCCCGCAGGGATGCATGAATGCGTTGCAGATATGCTGAACAGGCACTTGACAGTATGATCTGATGGCTGAGTAGTTAAATGGATTCAAGGTAAAAAGTGCAGGCAAACTGCACGAGGAGGTCGAAATGCGAATCGGAACCATTATATTAAGCAGCTTACTGCTGGCAAGTCTGGCAGCGGGCTCTCAAGCCAAAAAGGAGGACAACGTGTACACTACCGGACGTGTCAACGCGCATGATTTCATGATTTTCCCATGGGGCGGTATGCCTGCGGAGGGCGAAATCGGCAGCTATATGCCGGAAGGCCCCGCGGGGAAGAAGCCCAACTGGGACAGCACAATGAAGGACCTGTGGGAGTGTGGCTTCAATGCCACGGGCTTTACCGGCCTGGATGCGCTCCCCGCCGCTAAAAAGTATGGTCTTGGGGTGTTTGCCCACAACAACCCCATGAACCCACAGATGACAGAGGAGCAGGCGGTGCAGGCCGTCAAGAAACTGCTGGATTCTTGCAACAACGACCCGGCTCTGCTGGGCATCTACATCCGCGATGAGCCCAACTCAGCGGATTTCCCGCATTTGGGGATGATGTCCCGAGCCACGCAGAAGGCCAGCAAGACTCTTCTGCCATACCTGAACCTGCTGCCCGACTACGCCAGCAACGGGCAATTGGGTGCCGAAAGCTACGGCGAATACATCGACAAGTTCGTGAAGACCTGCAGCCCGGTGTTCCTGAGCTATGACAATTACTCGCTGTTCGAGGGCACAGGGCTGAATGAGGACCGCTTCTACTCCAACCTGGAGTCGATGCGGGCCAAAGGACTGCAGTACAACCTGCCCTTCTGGAACATCGTGCTGGGCAACTGCCACTTCGAGTACCAGGAGCCATCTCAAGCCAGCATCAATGTGCAGGTATGGTCTAGCCTGGCGTATGGCGCCCGCGGCATCAGCTACTTCACCTACTACGCACCGCTGATCGGCAACTACCGGTCGGCCTCGATCGACCAGTTCGGGTTCCGCACCAAGACCTGGGGCTACATCCAGCACATGAACTACCAGATTCACAAGCTGGCACCCATCTACCTCAAGCTGAAGAGCGTGAATGTGTTCCATACCGGTTATATGCCCGCGGGCAGCCAGGGGTTGGAGACAAGCCACTTCCTCACCGGCATCGAGGGCAAGAACCTGCTGGTGGGTGAGTTCATGGGGCCGGATAAGGTGCAATATGTGCTCGTAGTGAACAAGAGCACCACCAACAGCACCTGGTTCAACCCCGCCTTTAAGGACAAGGGCACCGTGATGTGTGTGAATGCATACCGTGCCATCGAGTGGGGATTTACCGGCGAAAACCTGTATCTCGCCCCCGGTCAGGGCATGCTGCTGTATCTGAAGAAGTAACGGCTGGTCTGGTATTTAACGCATGATGCCCGGGGCTGTCGGAAGATGCCCCGGGCATCGTGTTGGATGTGGCTATCCGCCAGACCGGCGCGGTCTTGGGGCCTCTCATCAAAACGCTGTCGACCGGCCCGGTTTTCCCTTTCCGGGCCGGTCGTGTGGTAACACTCCGATTCAAGGCACGAGGCCACGGAAATACAGGCTGCCCGCCAGACCGGCGCGGTCTTGAGGTTTCTGTTGCCGCTAACCAGTAGCCAGACCGCCCCGGTCAAAGCGCAGCCATACGCAGATGTCCGGGGCGGTTTTCCCTAACCGCGCCGGTCTTGACCCCGAGACACCCGGAGGCTATCCGCCAGACCGCGCCGGAGACGGGCTGCACGGCGGACGTAAGCGTGCCGAGAAACCGGCGCGGTCCATGGGCTACGCACCTGAGCATATTCGACCGGCCCGGTTTTCCCTTTCCGGGCCGGTCTTTCGGCAAGCTCCGATGCAAGGCACGAGGCTACCGAAAGGCGGGCTGTCCGCCAGACCGGCGCGGTCAAAGCGCAGCCATACGCAGATGTCCGGGGCGGTTTTCCCTAACCGCGCCGGTCTTGACCCCGAGACACCCGGAGGCTATCCGCCAGACCGGCGCGGTCTTGAGGTTTCTGTTGCCGCGAACCAGTAGCCAGACCGCCCCGGACATAGGCAATCCGCGCCGGTCATCACATAATCTGCGCAATCTGTGCCATCTGTGGATGGATTTTCCCCTCCGCGCCGTCACCTGAGGTGCCGCGTCTCCGCGTGAGGCCACTTGCATTTTCCGAAAAAACATGCCAAACTGAAATTACTATGAAACACATGGCGTCTCAGCAATATAGTTCGCCTGTCACATTGTGGCAGTGGTGGTGGTCTTCCGTAGGGGGAACCGCCGCCGGACGCTGACGCAAAGACAGTTTTCAGGCCGCTAGCTGGTTCCACCCAGCAAGCGGCCTTTTTTGTGACCAAAATCTACCAAAAGAGGCCAAGGGAGTAAACCCTTAGGCCTCTTTAAGCATTTCTGGAGAGTGAACAGATGCAAAGCATTCATCCGACATACGATCAGTTCTGCCAAATGGCGGAACCCGGCTGTGTAATACCGGTCTACCGCGAGATCCTGGCCGATATGGAGACGCCCGTTTCGGCGTACCGCAAGCTGATGGCGCCGGGAGCTGGCTTCCTGCTGGAGTCCGTCGAGGGCGGAGAGCGGATCGGCCGCTACTCTTTCCTGGGCACGGGCGTGACCGATGTGATGCGGGTCGACATCGGTGAAGGTGTCAACCCCATGCCGGCGATCCGAGAGCGGCTGACAGCCCGCAAATACATCGCCAACCCGGAGCTTCCGCGCTTCTGCGGCGGATGCGTGGGTTACCTTGGATATGACACGGTGCGCGGCTTTGAAAATCTGCCCGACATCCCGCAGGATGACCTCAATATGCCCGACGGCCTGTTGATGTTCCCCGAAACGGTGCTGGTGTTCGACCAGGTGAAGCGCACCATCAAGATCGTCACCGAGGCCAGAGTGCAGGATGACCCTGGCTCAGCGTATGCCGCGGCAGTCGACCGTCTAGGGCTGACCCTCGCCCGGTTGCGATATCCGCAGAGCGCGCCGAACCCGCAGCCATCAACCGTCAGCTCAGAGGTATGCAGCAACCTCACCAAGCAGCAGTTCATGCGGTCGGTGGAACAGGCCAAGGAGTACATCGCGGCCGGTGAGATCATCCAGGTGGTGCTCTCTCAGCGCTTTTCCATGGAGCTGAGTGCTCACCCCTTCGACCTTTATCGCTCTCTCCGCTGCTTGAACCCTTCGCCCTACAGCTTCTACCTCGACTACGGTGACTACCAACTGGTGGGCTCCAGCCCCGAGATACTGGTCACCTGCGAGGGCGGTGAGGTTCGTAACCGGCCGATCGCGGGCACCCGACGCCGAGGCGTTACAGACGCCGAAGACCTGCTGCTCGAACGCGAACTGCTGGCGGACGAGAAAGAGCGTGCGGAGCACATCATGCTGGTCGACCTAGGCCGCAACGACATCGGCCGCGTGGCGGCATATGGCACGGTGCGGGTGAACGAGCTCATGGTGGTGGAGCGGTATTCGCATGTGATGCACATCGTCAGCGATGTGCGCGGCAAGCTCCGCTCAGACCTCGATATGCTGGACACCTTCGAGGCCTGCTTCCCAGCCGGCACCGTCTCCGGTGCGCCGAAAGTGCGCGCGATGCAGATCATCGATGAGCTGGAGACCACCAAACGCGGTCCGTATGCCGGTGCCGTGGGCTATTTCAGCTACGCCGGTGACAGCGACACCTGTATCACCATCCGCACCATTCTGGTAAAAGATGGCCGGGCGTATGTGCAGGCCGGCGCGGGGATTGTGGCCGACAGCGACCCCGAAACGGAATTCGTAGAGACCCAAACCAAGGCGAAGGCGATGCTCCGATCAGTGGAGCTGGCCCAGCAGGGGCTGGAATAAGGAGAACAGTTCATGATACTCATGATAGACAACTTTGATAGCTTTACCTACAACATCGTGCAGATGCTGGGTGAACTGGGCGCGGAGGTCGATACCTACCGCAACAACGCGATCAGCGTCGATGAGATCATCAAACTGACGCCACAGGCGGTCATCATCAGCCCTGGGCCGGGCAACCCCGACACCGCGGGCATCTCACTTGAGGTGATCCATCGGTTGGCGGGCAAGCTGCCCATTTACGGCATCTGCCTGGGGCATCAGACCATCGGGCAGGCTTTCGGCGGCCAGATCGTAAGGGCCAAAAAGCTGATGCACGGCAAGAGCTCGCCCATCAGCCACGATAATCAGGGGCTGTTCAAAGGGCTCAGCCAGCCGTTCGATGCCATCCGCTACCACTCGCTGGTCATCGACCGAGCGAGCCTGCCGGAGTGCCTCACCATCACCGCGGAGAGTGATGATGGCGAGATCATGGGTGTGCGCCACAAGAGCCTGCCCATCGAGGGGGTTCAGTTCCACCCCGAATCCGTATTAACCATCGAAGGACGACAAATGCTGCAAAACCTGCTGGAGGCGGTGTCATGATTAAGGAAGCCATCAAACAAGTGGTCACGGGGCAAAGCTTGTCCGAGGCCGAGGCCACCGCGGTGATGAATGAGATCATGGAGGGCGAGGCCACCTCGGCGCAGATCGCATGCTTCGCGACCGCCGTGCGTATCAAGGGAGAGACGGTGGATGAGATCACCGGCTTCGTGCGCGCCATGCGCAAGCACTGTATCAAGGTTCGGCCGCAGTCTCAAAACCTTGTGGACACCTGCGGTACAGGCGGCGACAAGCTGCTGACCATCAACATCTCCACAGCGGCCGCGTTCGTGGCGGCCGGAGCGGGTGCGCACATCGCCAAGCATGGCAACCGCTCAGCCACCAAGAAGAGCGGTAGCGCGGATGTTCTGCAGGCGCTGGGCGTAAATTTGAACATCACCCCCGAGGCCGTGGCGCAGTGCATCGACCAGATCGGAATCGGCTTCATGTTCGCCCCTTCGCTGCACCCCGCCATGAAACACGCGGTCGGTCCGCGTAAAGAGATCGGCATCACCACCGTGTTCAACGTGCTCGGGCCTTTGACCAATCCCGCGGGTGCCAACCGGCAGTTGATGGGTGTTTTTGAGGCGAAAATCACTGAGCTGCTGGCCAACGTGCTTAGGAATCTGGGCGCCGACCGCGCGCTGGTGTTCCACGGCATCGATGGTCTGGATGAGCTGAGCACCATCGGCGAAAGTAAGGTCAGCGAGCTGAGGGACGGTGTGGTCAGTACCTACACCGTCACCCCGGAGCAGTTTGGGATTCGCAGGTCGGTCATCGACGAACTCGCACCAGATACCGATAGCCCGGAGGGTAACGCCAGTGCACTGCAGGCAATTCTGCGCGGTGAGCCGGGTGCCCGCAGGGATATCGTGCGGTTGAACGCGGCCGGCGCGCTGGTCGTGGCTGGTTTGACCGACGATCTGCACACGGGCCTGGTCATGGCCACCGAGTCGATTGATAGCGGCGCCGCGTTGCACAGTCTGGAGCAGCTCATCGCGCTATCGCAGCAGTTGGGTTAACGGCAAGGAGCTAATGAGATGATCCTGGATACAATACTGGACCACAAACTGATCGAAGTCGCCAAGGCGAAAAGGTATGCCCCCGTGGAGGAACTGATCGACCTGCTGGCAGAAGCACCTCCCGTGCGGCCGTTCGCGCAAGCATCGAACGCCAAGGAGGGGATGCCCGCCATCATCGCCGAGGTGAAGAAGGCCAGCCCCAGTGCGGGTGATATCGCCGCAGAGGCCGACCCCGAGAAAGTGGCCATGAGTTACGAGCATAATGGAGCCAGTGCGCTATCTGTACTGACAGACGAAAAGTTCTTCAACGGCTCGCTGGACTACCTGCGGCATATCCGCCAAAAAGTGCAAGTCCCCCTGCTGCGCAAAGACTTCATCATCGACCCCTACCAGTTGTATGAAGCGCGCGAAGCAGGGGCCGATGCGGCGCTGTTGATTGTCGCGGCGTTGAGCTTCCCACTGCTGCAGGAGCTGCGAGATCTATGCCGCACGCTTGGGATGGATGCGCTGGTGGAGGTTCACGATGAGCGTGAGCTGCAGCACGCGATGGAGATAAAGCCTGACCTGGTAGGCATCAACAACCGCAACCTTCAAAGCTTTGAGATCGACACGGATACCAGTTTCCGGCTGGCGCGCCTGTTCTTCGACGATCCACGCAGCGAAGGAGTCAAGCTGGTCAGCGAGAGCGGCATCACCAACAGCGACACGCTGCGCAGTCTCGCAACGGCTGGTTTCCACGCCGCATTGATCGGCACGGCGTTTATGAAATACCCTGACCCAGGCGCACAGCTTCGCGAGGTGCTGCAGGGATGATCATCAAGATATGCGGCATCACCAGCCTGGAGGACGCACTCTGCGTGCAGGGGGCGGGCGCCCAGTGGATCGGGTTTGTGTTCGCGCCCTCACCACGGCAGGTGAGCGTTGTGCAAGCACTGGAGATCATCAGCGGGTTGTCCGGCACGATCAAGACCGTGGGGGTGTTCACCCAACCGCGGGAGCAGGTTCTGGACATCCTGCAGCAGGTGCCTCTGGACTACGTGCAGTTGCACGGTGATCAGCCTGAGGAGCTGACCGAGGAGCTAGGGGCCGATAGGGTGATCCGCGCGGTACGTGTGAGGGATGCTGAGGTGCTGGAATCCGCCAGGCAGAGGCAAGGTACGCTTTTGCTTGACGCCTACAGCCCGAATGCCGCTGGTGGTACAGGCCAGAGCTTCGACTGGCGTCTGCTGGCCGGGTATTCACGCGACTACATGCTTTCGGGCGGTCTGACACCCGCCAATGTGGGTGAGGCGGTTTCGACGCTCAAACCCTACGGTCTGGACGTCTCCAGCGGGGTAGAATCGGCCCCTGGAGTGAAGAACCACAAACTAATAGAGGAGTTTATACGAAATGCCAACAGAGCATAATGATACCGCGTCCGCCAAGCCCGGCCGTTTCGGGCAGTTCGGCGGGGCATATGTGCCCGAGACGCTGGTGCCGGCACTGGATGAGCTGGAGGCCGTGTATCGCACCGCGAAAGACGACCCGGCGTATCAGCAGGAACTGGACCACTACCTTAAGTATTACGTCGGTCGCGAGACGCCGATCACCTTCGCTTCACGGCTGACCGAGCAGCTTGGGGGCGCCCGTATCTACCTGAAGCGCGAGGACCTCTGCCATACGGGTGCACACAAGCTGAACAACGTGATGGGGCAGATCCTGCTGGCCAGGCGCATGGGCAAGAAACGCATCATTGCGGAGACCGGCGCAGGTCAGCACGGCGTGGCCACAGCCACCGTGTGTGCGCTGTTTGGGTTGACTTGCGTGGTGTATATGGGCGAGGAGGACACGCAACGGCAGGAGCTGAACGTGTTCCGCATGAAGCTGCTGGGGGCCACGGTGATCCCCGTGACCAGCGGCACGAAAACACTGAAGGACGCCACCAGCGAGGCGATCCGTGACTGGGTGGCCAATGTGCGTGACACCTTCTACGTGATTGGCTCGGTGATCGGACCGCACCCCTATCCCATGATGGTGCGCGACTTCCAAAGCGTGATCGGCACCGAAACCCGCCGGCAGATGCTAGAGCTGACGGGCAGGCTGCCCGACGCGCTCGTGGCGTGTGTGGGCGGGGGCAGCAACGCCATGGGCATGTTCTACCCGTTCCGCAACGACCATTCAGTGCAGAAGATCGGCGTGGAGGCGGCTGGTGAGGGTCTTGATACACCAAAGCACTGCGCCACCCTCAGCCTGGGACGTCCCGGCGTGCTGCACGGCACGATGACATACCTGCTTCAGTCTGACGATGGTCAGGTACAGCTCACGCACTCCATCTCCGCCGGGCTGGATTACCCGGGTGTGGGTCCAGAGCACAGCCACTTCAAGGATGCCGGCATCGCCCAGTATCGCTGCGCGACCGATGAGGAGGCGTTGCAAGCCTTCATCCGGTTGAGCCAGGCGGAGGGCATCATCCCGGCTCTGGAGAGCTCCCACGCGGTGGCCGAAGTGTTAAAAATGGCACCGGGTATGGGCACCGATCAGACCATTGTGATCTGCCTGTCGGGACGTGGCGATAAGGACGTTGACCAGGTGCAGAGGATGCTGAAGCAAAGGGGTGATATCCAATGAACCGCTTGACTAACCGCATGAACGAGAACAAGCAGGCGGGCCGGAAGTCGCTGGTCTGCTTCCTGACCGCCGGTGACCCCAGCCTGGACGAGACATACCAGCTTGTTCTGGCCGCAGAGCGTGCTGGCTGCGATACCATCGAGCTGGGGATACCCTTTAGCGACCCCATGGCCGATGGCCCAGTCATCCAAGCTGCTAACAGCCGGGCATTGGCGAACCACGTCAGTCTGCACGATGTGCTGGCTGTGGTGGCGCGCATCCGGCTCGATAGCCAGTTGCCCATCGTCATCATGACCTATCTTAACCCCGTGATGAGCTACGGCATCGAGAGCTTCGCTGTCGATGCTGAGAAGGCAGGGGTCGACGGTGTGATCCTGGTGGATGTGCCTCTGGGCGAGGCCGCGACGGGGCTTGATATATTGGACGCGCACCACATCTGCCCGGTGATGCTGGCCGCACCCACCAGCACCGATGAGCGGCTGGAAGGTATCTGCCAGCAGGCCAAGGGGTTCCTATACGCCGTGGCGCGCATGGGCGTGACCGGGGCCTACACCGACGCCCCGCCTGAACTGCCGCTGCTGATGGAGCGAATCCGCAAGCATACCGACATGCCGGTAATGGCCGGTTTTGGCATCAGCAACCCCGAGCTGGCGAAATCTGTGGCCGTGTATACCGATGGGGTGATCGTGGGCAGCGCGCTGGTGACCGCCATCGCGGAGGCCACCGACCGTGTCGGCGCCGCCACGGCGTTCATCTCCGCCATGCGCCGCGCATTGGACGAATAGGCGTACGTAGGGGCGACTGGCAGTCGCCCATTTGACCGGTCCGGTTTTCCTTTCCGGGCCGGTCTCGGACGGATCAGACGGATTCGACCGATCACAATGATGGAAATCCACGGGGGAATGTCGGCGTTCGCAAGAAGGGCGGTTCGCGAACCGCCCCTACAGATGGCTCGTATAAACGCCAGTTTCCCGATTGGCGTTCCCCGGTCCAGTCCGTGGTTCAGACCGATACCTATCACCACTCTGCCATAATGTAGATACACACCTGGCATGGGAGGTACCCACCATGATCTACTTCGTCGTCCAAATGCTGCTGCTGTTCTTTGTGACTCTGGCTTGCTGGTTGAAACCAGACCAGTTGCTCAAAATGCCTGACCAGTGGCTTTGGATTCCTCTATTACTCAGTTTTTTCGGTATTATGAAAATACTATTTGGATTGGTAACACTCGGACGTTACCTTCATCCATTACCGGCGGTGCAGCCCAATAGTCCTCTCATCCGGCATGGGGCCTTCGCGAAAGTGAGGCACCCCATCTACGGCGGATTTATGCTACTCGCCATCAGCGCTGCCGCGTACACAGGGAGCCTCACAGCCATGGCGATCAGCTTCGCCCTCTGCATCTGGCTCGCACTTAAAGCGCGGTATGAGGAACGGTTCTTATTGCAAAAGTTTCCAGACTATGCAGAATACCAACAGAACTCACGGGCCTTTTTTTAACGGGCCCAGGAAAGTGAAGTAAATCCTACATGCATCGTATAATCGCCAAACTTCAACTGGCACCGGATGTGTTCCAGATCAGTTTCGAAGCTCCCCGAATCGCCGCTAAGAGGCGGCCTGGCCAATTTGTGATCGTGCGTAAAGGTGAGGGCTCAGAGCGAATCCCCCTGACCATCGCTGATGTGAACACCGAGAAGGGCAGCATCACGCTGGTCATCAAAGCGATCGGCCTCAGCACCAAAGAGCTCTGCGCGCTAGAGGTGGGCGAAGCGATCACCGACATCGCAGGCCCGCTGGGTCACCCTACCGAGGTGATCACCAGCGGCCGTGCCGTTCTGGTGGGCGGCGGAGTGGGCACCGCGGTCGTCTGGCCCATCGCCACCGCTCTGAGGGCCAACGGCGTTGAGGTCATCAGCATCACAGGCGGACGCACTTCGGAGTGGGTCATTTTGGAGAAAGAGCTGGGCGAATGCGGCCGTGTAATCATCTGCACCGATGACGGCAGTCTGGGCGTGAAGGGCTTCGTGACACAGGCTCTGCAGGGCGTGCTGGAAGAGGGCGGCATCGACATCGTCTATACGGCCGGCCCTATGCCCATGATGCGGGCGATTGCCGAGTTGACGCGCCCGTTTGGCGTGAAGACTATGGTCTCGCTTAACCCCGTGATGGTGGACGGCACCGGTATGTGCGGCGGATGCAGGGTGATGGTGGATGGCCAAGTGAAATTTGCATGTGTCGATGGCCCCGAATTTGATGGGCACCTGGTCGACTTTGATGAGATTCAAGACCGGTTGGGCACATACAAAGAGATGGAAGCCGAAGCTGAAGCAAACCACGCATGCAAGATCGGATTGGATAAATAACCATGGACGCAAAACAGAAAATGAGCATCACCCGCCAGCCGATGCAGGAGCAGGACGCACAGCAGAGGTCTGGCAACTTTCAAGAGGTGAACCAGGGCTACGAACTGGAGACCGCCATTCTGGAAGCCCATCGTTGCTTGAACTGCAAGAACGCGAAGTGCATCGAGGGCTGCCCCGTGGGGGTGAACATCCCTAAATTCATCACCATGCTGGCGAACCGTGACCTGACTGGAGCGGCCACTTCGCTGCTCAACGACAACGCGCTGCCCTCCATCACAGGCCGTGTCTGCCCGCAGGAGACTCAATGCGAAGTGAAATGTGTCCGCGGCGTGAAAACTCTGCCCGTGGCCATCGGCTACCTTGAGCGGTTCGTGGCCGACTGGGCGCGTGAGAACCTGCCCGTGGCCAAGCCCGAGGTCACGCCAAACACCAAAAGCGTGGCGGTAGTCGGGGCTGGACCTGGTGGTCTGACCGCTGCGGGTGAGCTAGCGCGGCTGGGCTTCAAGGTCACGGTTTTCGAGGCCTTCCATAAAGCGGGCGGTGTTCTCAGTTATGGCATCCCGGAGTTCCGGCTGCCAAAGGCCATCGTCCGCAGCGAGGTAGAGCGGCTGGAGCAGATGGGCGTGGTGCTGGAGCCCAACGTGATTGTGGGCAACACCATCACCATCCCCGAGCTGCTGCAGCAGTTCGGCGCGGTGTTTATTGCCGTGGGAGCTGGTCTACCCATCTTTATGAACGTGCCGGGTGAGAACTTCAAGGGCGTGTATGGGGCAAACGAATACCTGACCCGCGTGAACCTGATGAAGGCCTACGACTTCCCGAACAGCAACACCCCCATACTGAAGGGGAAGCGTGTGTGTGTGATTGGCGGCGGTAATGTGGCCATGGATGCCGTACGCACCGCCCGTCGCCTGGGTGCTGAGGAGGCGATTATCGTCTACCGCCGCAGCAAAGAGGACATGCCCGCGCGTGTAGAAGAGGTACACCACGCTGAGCAGGAGGGTGTGCAGCTTGAGATATTCACCGCGCCTGTGGAAGTGCTGGGCAATGATAAGCGATGGGTCACCGGCCTGAAGTGCAACCGCATGGGCGCAGGTGAACCAGACGCATCGGGCCGATCCCGCCCTGTGCCTATTGAGGGCAGTGAGTTCGTGATCCCGTGCGACAGCGTGGTAGTGGCCATCGGCAGCAAAGCAAACCCGCTGCTCACCAGCACCTGCCCCGATCTGGCCCTCGACCGCCGCGGCAACATCATCACCGATGAGAAGGGCATGACCAGCATCCCCGGCGTATTCGCCGGCGGAGACATCGTGCGCGGCGCCGCCACGGTCATCCTGGCCATGGGCGACGGCAAGGACATCGCGCATAACATCAAGAGCTTCCTGGAGAGCCAGGAGGCGTAGGCTGCCTGGCTTCATCGGCGCGGACAGGAATGTCCGCGCCTTTTTTTGTACGGCGGGCTGGAGGGGATGCCATGGATGGGCTGCACACCAAGAGTAATCGACCGACCCGGTTTTCCCTTTCCGGGCCGGTCTTTCAGAAAGCTCCGATCCAAGGTGCGAGGGCACGGAGATACAGGCTATCCGCCAGACCGCGCCGGAGATGGGCTGCATAATGCTTGCAGGAGTACCGAGAAACCGGCGCGGTCCTTGGGCTGCACACCAAAGCGTAATCGACCGGCCCGGTTTTCCCTTTCCGGGCCGGTCTTTCGGGAAGCTCCGATCCAAGGTGCGAGCCTACCCTCGGCGCTAGAAGGGCGATTCGCGAATCGCCCCTACATAGCCTGTGGTGGCAGCCCGCTCCCCCTGCGCCGGTCGGAGCGAAGCGACACCGGCCGCTAATGATTAGCCGTGCGGTGAGGGAACCCGCACCAACGCAGCTCCTGGAGCGTCAGCTCCCGGAGCGGAGTGGTGGGGGTGACTAAACCCGCGGCAGCGTGGCTGATCAACTCCGATATGCACCACCTGACTGGTCATCAATATATCTGGGCGTCACACGAAATCGGGTTTCGGATGGCCATAGGGGCCATCCCGATCCAAGGTGCGAGGGCACGGAGATACGGGCTATCCGCTAGTCCGGCGAGGTTAGGAGAAAACCGCCCCGGACATTGGCAGTAGCTCCACACCTAATCTGCGTAATCTGTGTAATCTGTGGATGAATCTTTCCCATTTATGTCCTCTCGTGTTCATTCGTGGTTAAGCCAAAATTAGCTTACCCCTCTGCGTCCTCCGCGTCTCCGCGTGACAATTCCCCTCTGCCATCGCTAACCAACGAACCAATCCCTGCCATCTGTGGATGAGTACTCCCCCGGCGTCCTAACGCCTGCAAGCACATTTCGGGTATAACTGTACTAGTACTACGATTGACACGGAGGTGCCAAGTTTGGATGCTGTTCTTCTCGCCAGAATCCAGTTCGGACTCACCATCGCCTTCCATTTTCTTTTTCCTCCATTAACCATCGGTCTGTCCTGGATTATTTTCGGCATGGTCAGCCGATGGGCTAAGACGAAATCTGTTGCAGATCGTGCGATGGCCAGGTTCTGGATCAAGTTATTCGGTATCAGTTTTGCCGTGGGTGTTTCCACCGGTATCGCCATGGAGTTCCAGTTTGGAACCAACTGGGCCAACTACAGCCGCTATGTCGGTGATGTGTTCGGCTCGCTTCTGGCTGCCGAAGCGCTCACCGCGTTTTTCCTAGAATCAACCTTTATGGCTGTTCTTTTATTAGGCTGGAACAGAGTCTCAGCGGATATGCTGAAACTGTCCGCCTTTCTGGTGGCGTTTGGCGCGACCATATCCGGCTTTTGGATATTGATCGCTAATAGCTGGCAGCAGACCCCCGCCGGATTCAAAATGAACGCTGGCCGGCCTGTGCTCGATGACTTCTGGGGTGCGGTGTTTAACCCCAGCATGTGGCCAAGGTTCTTCCACACCATCGATGGGGCCATCATGACCGGCGCCTTCTTCGTGATCGGTGTGAGTGCCTGGTACCTGCTGAAGGGCAAGAACGTGGAGTTCGCCACGATCTCGCTCAAAAGTGCCATCGTATGGGCGTTGATCAGCACCTGCGCGCAGCCCTTGATCGGCCACTGGCACGCCGTCAATACGGCCCACAATCAGCCTGTCAAACTGGCGGCGTATGAGGGGCTGTTTGAAACCGAAAACCCGGCCGCCATGACCCTGATTGGCTGGCCCAGGCCTGACCTGGGTAAGACCGATTACGCCATCCGCGTGCCCGGCATGCTGAGCTGGATGATCTACGGCAAGCCTGAAGGCAAAGTGATGGGGTTGAATGACCCCGACGTGCTGAAGGGCGTCAACAATCCAAAAATCACGAAGGTTCAAGACGCCTGGCCCCCAATCCTGATCCTCTTCTTTTCCTTCCGGGCCATGGTGGGGCTTGGCATGCTGATGGCACTGCTGGTGCTGATCGGTGCCTGGCTTTCGTGGAAGGGCAGCATCGCCACCAACAAGCTTTACCTGAAGGTGGCCATGTGGATGATGCCCCTGCCGTGGATAGCCAACAACCTGGGCTGGGCGGTGACGGAAATGGGACGCCAACCATGGACCGTGCAGAATATGCTGCTCACAGTCGACTCCGTCAGCGTGAATGTGCCTGCGTGGCAGGTTTTGTTCACCATCATACTATTCCTTGTGGTCTATACCGCGGTGTTTTTCCTGTGGTTAATGACCATCCGTAAGCAAATTGCGAAAGGCCCAGAGGGAGGTGAGCCAGCATGATGGAGCCAACCATTCTACAATCAACCTGGTTTTGGCTGATCGGCATCCTTATTGCAGGTTACACCTTGCTCGATGGCTTCGATCTGGGCATGGGCTGGTGGATGCTGACCACGAAAGACGAAAAAGAACGTAACAGCCTGATGAACTCCATCATGCCCTACTGGGACGGCAACGAGGTTTGGCTGATCACCGCTGGCGGAGCCCTGTTCGCGGCCTTCCCTCCCATCTATGCCACAGTGTTCAGCGGGTTCTACCTGGCCATGATGCTGGTGCTGTTTGCGTTGATACTGCGTGCGGTCTCAATCGAGTTCCGCCACCAGTTGCCAAGTGCAAAATGGCAGCATAACTGGGGACAGGTTTTCGGCATCAGCAGTCTGCTGGCCTCATTGCTCTTCGGAGTGGCTGCAGGAAATCTGCTGTGGGGCATCCCCATGAACGCAGAAGGTGACTTCACCGGAACACTACTGACGCTCCTTAACCCGATCGGGTTGTTTACGGGTGTCATCAGTGTGGCGTTCATGGTCATGCATGCCGGGCTATTCGGAGCCATACGCACCACCGGTGAGCTGAGGAAGCGCATACTGACAGGAGCTCAGGCTGCGTGGGGGCTGTTTGCGGTGTTATTGGCCGCTTATGTGGGTATCACCGCAGCCCGCAGCCCGCTAATGGCCAGCTATCAAGAAACCCCAATACTATACATATTCCCGGTGGTGGCGTTCTGCCTGACACTGGGTGTGGGCGTGGCCATAAAATACCAGCATCTGCGCAGTGCCTTTACATGCTCAGGCCTCAGTATCGTGTTGCTGTTTGTCTGCATGGGGTTGATGCTGTTCCCCAACATGGTGTATGCAATCAACAATCCCGAGTTCAGTTTGAGTGCGGCCAACGCCTCAAGCTCCGAGCTGACATTGAAGACGATGGCCATTATCACGGGCATCATGCTTCCGATCATACTGGCTTACACAGTATGGATACATCGGACATTCCGAGGTACCGTAACAGACGAGCTGCATTACTAGAGCACTACGACTGATCGGGGTGCCAGATTGGCACCCCGATACCCATTTTTAGGAGGAAGCTGATGGAGATTCTACTCATGGCGCATGGTGCGCCTGAAGAGCTTAGCGATTTACCAGCCTATTACCAGCACATCCGCGGGGGGCAGCCGCTGCCAGAAGAGGCCCTCGCCAGGCTGCTAGGACGGTATGAAGCGCTAGGCGGACCCTCACCGCTGGCCTCCATCACCAGACAGCAGGCCGACGGGCTTCAGGATCTGCTGACCAATCAAGTGGGGCCGTCCAGAGTGCATGTGGGCTACCTGCACTGGCACCCCTTCATCGAAGAGACCGTCGAACAAATGAGCACCATGGGTATCACTAAAGCCGTAGCTTTGGCGCTCGCTCCGCATAGCTGCCGCCTGGGTGCTGACCGCTATTTCGTGCGTGCTTCAGAGGCGGCCGGCAAATTCGGCATTGAGCTGACCCCGATTCCGCAGTGGGGAGATAATCCTGCGTTCCTGAGCGCGGTCGCCAGCCGCGTGAAGGATGCCATGTCCGGTCTTGCGGCTGAGGAAACAATGGTGATATTCAGTGCCCATAGTCTGCCTGCCCGCATACGGAGCTGGCATGACAGCTATGAAGAGCAGGTCCAGGCCTCGGCTGATGCAGTGGCGCAACTGTGCGGTATCACCGACTACACAGTGGCATGGCAGAGTGCCGCCAGAACGAATGAGCCCTGGATTGGGCCGTCGGTGACAGAAGTGATCAACGAGGCAGCCGGTGAGCAGGGAACCAACTGCGTGGTGATCTGCCCCATCGGGTTTGTGTGTGACCACCTGGAGGTGTTGTATGACCTCGATATGGAGGCACGCTCATGCGCTGAGGATTTGGGTCTGCAATACCGGCGAACAGCCTCATTAAACGCATCGCCCGATTTCTTGACTGCTTTGGCGGGGTTAGTGGCTGCCAAAATATAGGTGTTATGGCCATAGTTGCATGTTCTGTTGAACAAGCATTGATATGCACCCAGTAAAATGACATGTTTAATGTCATTTTACTGGGTTTTATACATATGCTGTCTAATGTTCTAATAGCATGTTTTGCAATATAAGTTAAATATCACTATCTATAAGTGGTGTGTTGCTGGTAGAGTGTCGAAATGGTGAAGAATTATCTGTCGATTTAGAAAGGACACTCCATGACACGACGCCCCTTAATCGCTATTCTTTGTGGCATAGTTGTATTGGCTCCTGCCGCCTTTTCTGCTCCTCCATCTCCTACGGCATTAACCAAACTGGGCAATATGGCCTTCGGATGGATTTCCACCAGCGGAAGTGAGACCACCGCCGATACGCTGTCCAAATATGCGGTGCAAACTGTAGTATTAAAGGACCGCGGAATGAAAACAGCGGCTGAGTTCTACAACGGCACCTTTGGATTTGGTGGATTTGATGTAGACACCAACACGCAGTCGGTGCTAATGGACGCTGGTCCGGGCGTCGCCCGGCTCGTTCGAAAAAGTTTCAAAAGCAACATGCATGCGCTGGCAAAAATGCCAGGTCTACCTGTGAGGCTGGATGGCGAGGCGTATGAGATATCTTACGCCCAGCGTTTTGGCGATACCGCAGTGGGACTGAGCATCGTACCCAAGGACAACACCGCGCTGCATGCCACTAATGGTGGCATCACCCTGATCAAGGGCTGGGCCCGCAGCAATATGGGTGCCCGCCTTGGGGTCATTCAGCGCCTGCCCCATGGCGTTAAGCTGGGTGTGGACTATAGTTACCAGGAGTTCGATACCGAGGCCGTCATCAGTAAGGCCTATTCCGGTGCTCCTGTTGACATTACTCAGACTGAGAAGTTCCTGCAGCGATGTGTCAGCTACGGCGCAAGCTGGCAGTGCAACCCAAAAACCACATTGTATCTGACGGAGTGGGACATCCTGGACACCGGTGAAGTGTTCCATAGCCGAGAATCTAATGTGACCATCGCCGGTGTGAAGTATCTATTTACACCCAATCTCAATGCTACGCTGAACAGCCACAATGGACGTCCAAACTTCCATATGAACTGGATCACACGTAACGGCATCGTGCAGTTTGACTACACCGATGGTGCGATCCCAACCGCCGAAGACCTGCTGGGCCATGGACACAGCCTGTTCCTCGGCCTCACGGTCATGAAATAGCACCAGGTAACTGGTGAGTTAATACGGAGGGGCGGACTGGTGACAGTCTGCCCCCTTTGTTGTTCGTCAGTATCCGGGTATCCACTAATATGATCGGTCGAATCCGTCCAATCCGTCGGATTCCGCCACTTCAACCAGGTGCCACCATCTCCCGTGATCACCCGTGCATGTCTGAACCACGGATTACGCGGATAGAACGGATGACACGGATGGGGAGGAAATGCCAATCGGGAGATTGGCGTTCCCAGGGCGGTCACCCCGATGAACTAATGGCGTATGACCATTGCCGGTGCTGCTGGTCTAGCTGTTTCATGGGGATCGGCGTTATACTTATCAACAGAGGCTGTCGCTAGATTTTCGGTATCGCCTGCGCAGTGATGGCGGCCATGCATCCACAGAAAAAGATTCTCTACCACCAGAGGAGGATGAGACCTAATTGAAGCAGTATATCATTCCCGTGATTGAGGGATTAGGGTTTTCAGTATATATAGACTCGTGTGTGCCCCTATGCGACGGCTCAGGCTTGTTCATCGCCAAGCGCGACGACCGGAAATACGTAGGAATTGTGTCTGGAAATGGCCGTTTCAAGCTTCGCGAGCCCCTATTCCCAGTTGATGTTCGGGTCACCGAAGGTTTGTCCGCCAACTTGTATCCCTGGCACTGGGACAACTACGAGCGGCTTCAGTCTATGGTTGATATCACCCCCAAGCCGTGCCATCTACCCATGAGCTTCGGCTGCGGCGACCGGCTCGGAATGGTCACCGCAGCGCATATCACCGCTCTAGTGGACTACCCGGCCTTTCCTGTGGTGGCTCAGCAGTCACCGCGTGAGCTGGAAAAATGCCACCGCACCTTCGAATCCGTGCTGCTGGATGCGGTCATGGGGCTGCTTGAGACGGGCTATCAGGGGCCATACGGGGCAGACGCGGATCATATCAAAGATGAAGTGAACCTTCGCGCCGCGATCGATGCGGGTTACAGCATGTACACCATCGACTGCGGTGATTGGCTACAAGACATCACCACCCTCTGCGGAGAGGGCCTGGTCGCCTGTTCGGAACTGTTGACACCTCTCAGCCAGAGTATCGTCAGCTATTTTGCTGGCCAGCTCATCAAGAGCCCGCAGGGTTACGAATATGAGCTTTCTGTCGATGAGCTCACGAAGTCGGCATTGATCTACGAAAAGGCGATGCAGGGGGTTCATCACTTTGCCCAGATCATCGGCTCCAGCATCCCAAAATACGACCTAGAAATCAGCATCGACGAAGGGGCACGCCAGACAACCATAGAGGACCACGTGTATGTGGCGGAATATCTGCACAGACAGGGTGTGGGCTTTACCTCGCTTGCCCCGAAATTCCCGGGTGCTTTTCAAAAAGGCGTTGACTACGTAGGCGATATGGATGAGTTCAGCGAGAACCTCAGTCTACATGCAGAGGTCGCCAGGCTGATCGGCGGATACCGGCTCAGCCTGCACTCGGGCAGCGACAAGTTCAGCATCTACGGCAAGTTCCGCGAGATCGCTGACGGGCATTTCCACCTCAAGACCAGCGGCACGAGCTGGCTGCAAGCCGTGAAGATGATCGCAATATCTGAGCCCGATCTCTTCCGCAAGCTGTATGAGAAGAGTCTCTCCAGCCTGCCGGAGAGCAAGAAGTCCTACGTGGTGGCCATCGTACCGGAGCAGTTCCCCGATTCGGTGCCTGCGGGTGACATTCTTAACTTCTTCGCACGCCTGGATGTACGGCAGTTACTGCATATCTCGTATGGCGTGCTTCTGGACACATATGGTGAGCAAATCATAACGGCATTGAACAGCAATGAAGAGCTGCATTACAAGCTGGTGAGAGAACACATCACCCAGCATCTTCTATCGGTATTTGGAGGAGATTCGAAATGAGTCAGCAGATATTTAGTCTAGAAAGCAATGTGATCGCTGTGACTGGCGGCAGCGGAGGGCTGTTCGGTCCCACATGCCGGTATCTGGCTCAGAACGGGGCCACGGTGGTCATTCTGGACAGAATGTTCGATAATGCCCAGGCTCTGGCAAGCAGCATCTGTGATGAGGGCGGAAAGGCGATAGCCCTGAGCTGCAACGTGCTGGACCGGTCTGTGCTGGAGAGCTGCCGTGAGACCATCATGCAGCAGTATGGCCGGCTTGACGGCTTGATCAACGCCGCCGGCGGGAACAACCCCAAAGCCACCACTCCAGGCGAGACGGCCAGTGTGGATGACCTCATGGCGGACAACAGCTTCTTCCAGCTCCCTCAAGAGGCGTTTGGTCAGGTATTTGACCTCAACCTGGTCGGTACACTGCTGCCCTCACAGGTGTTCAGCCAGGTGATGGTGAAACAACATGCTGGCAGCATAGTGAATATCGCCAGCATGAATGCCATACGCCCACTCACCAAGATACCGGCATACTCCGCAGCGAAATCAGCGGTGTTGAACCTCACCCAGTGGATGGCTGTGCATCTCGCACCTGTGGGCGTAAGGGTGAACGCGATCTCCCCTGGCTTCTTCATCACCGAGCAAAACAGGTTCCTGCTGACCGATGCCGCGACGGGTGAATACAGCCCGCGTGGTCAGAAGGTGATCGCGCATACCCCGATGGCTCGCTTTGGAGAGAGTGCCGATCTGTGGGGTGCGATCCACTGGCTGTTGGCTGACGCCTCGCGGTTTGTTACCGGCAGCATGGTCGCTATCGACGGTGGCTTCAGCAGCTATTCGGGCGTATAGACCCAGTAATTATATGGTGTCTATAGAGATGTTTGCCTGTTCATGATATTTAAACGTTAAATTCTCATGGTTATGAACGAAATGATGGAATATTCCTGTATTTTGGTAACAAATTACACGGACGCATGGAAATTTGGGGTAAAATACTCACACGGGATGGATTCACATGTCATGATGTGATCAACCCGTTGTCTTTATCTAATCTTTCTACATGGATGATTTAATGGATAGATGGCCGCGACGCATATCTCCTACAATCAAAATATTCCTCTTCGTCATGGTGACCTTACTGTTATCATTGGTGGTGATGGGTGTCAACCGAGGCGTGAGTATCACAGGTGTGACAGATAGCCATCTCGCATCCTTTACTTCCGAGCGTGCTAAGGAACGCACAACACCGGATATTGAGATCACTTGTCCCAATTGCGATGGCAACGGCTACACACATGATGCCAACAGCAGCTCGTTGACAAGCAATCCGTGCAAGATGTGTAAAGCCACTGGCAAACTGAGGTTTCTCCGCAAAGACCCGCCGTGCTGCCACGGTACTGGTATCTGTAATGTGTGTAGCGGGAAAGGTAAACGACCAGATGGGCGTGGATACCTAGTCCCCTGCCGCGCGTGCGAAGGCACCGGCCTTTGCGGAGGTTGGATATATGACAAGAAGAACGGCTTCATTTCGCGTCCCTGCCTCAAAAACCGCTAATCTGCTGCTATCTATCGTCTTGTCAGCCAACAACTTCACAATATAGTTCGGAACGGTGTTGATAGCTCACTGTGAATTCTTGACCGTAAGCAACCTATTACCACCTAATATATGCCATAATCTAGCCAGATACCGACCCACACAGGAGGTAAGGCAATGGATATAGTCAATGTGATTTCCAAGCGAACCGCGACAAGGAACATCGTCTCGGAGCCCTTAAGCCGAGACCATCTACGACCGCTGATACAGGCGGCCCATCTGGCACCATCGTCATGGAACCATCAGCCGTGGAAGTTTTGGGTGATCACCGGGCGCGAGAACCTGCAGTATTTCGGGCACAACATCGCCATGCCTGGCAATGCCTGGACGGCGGAATGTGGAGCCGTGGTGGTAGTCTGCGCCGTGACACATGAGGTAGAAGGCCAGCCCGAAAATGTGAACACCATGTACTTCGATGCCGGTCTGGCCGCCCAAAACCTGATGATTGCGGCCACCGCGCAGCATCTGGCCAGTTGCCCCATGGGTGGATGGGACGCCGCCGCCCTGAAGAAGTGGCTGGAAATCGAGGAAAAATACGTCCCAATCTGCTGCATCGCATTGGGTGAGGTGGAGGATTTCGAGGAGTTCACCAAACCAGCCCGTGAGGCACGAGTCCGGAAACCGCTGTCAGACGTCGTGAAATACCACTAGGTGATGACAGGCGCGGTCGCACATCGTAGGGGCTGGGTCTCCCAGCCCTAACCAACCGCCATCGGTCTGATCCGTCCGATCCGTCCGATGCCCGGAATGTCTGAACCACGGATGGCGCGGATGGGTTCGGATGGAGAGGGAAGCCAATCGGGAGATTGGTGTTGCCATCGTAGGGGCTGGGTTCCCCAGCCCAAGGGCGGTTCGCGAACCGCCCCTACAGATTTTTCAGATATCGCCAGCCTATATCTGAATCAGCCACTCGAAAATCATGTCCGTGGCGCGGGGTAGACCTTCGTGACCGTAGTCTGGATAGATCACCACATGCTTGGGTGAGGTGATCTTGTTATACGCGGCAAACTGCGTGCTGGGCGGGCAGATGTTGTCCATCAAGCCGGTGAACACCATCACTTCGCCCTTGATCCGTGGAGCCAGGTGCTGCACATCGATGTAGCCCAGCTTGGTCCAAATCTCGTCTTCGCGCTCATGCAATGGGTCGTAGGTTCGGAAATGTGTGCGAAGCTCCGCATAGGCACCAGCCGCCTGATCCATCTCCCACACGCGCTTGTAGTCGCACAGGAAGGGGAAAGCGGGAGCAGCCTTCTTAATACCGGAATGCAGAGCCGCGCAAGCCAGAGTGAGGCCTCCGCCCTGTGATCCACCGGTGGCCACCACGCGGTTGGCGTCCACTTCGGGAAACCCCATCACGATGTCCGTAAGCTGGGCGGTGTCAAGATACAGGCTGCGGTACATCAGCTTTTCGGGCACGTCATCCAAACCGCGGATGATGTGTCCGTTGAAGGTACTACCCTTCACTCCGCCCACATCCTCGCTGTAACCGCCCTGACCGCGGCAATCCAAAGCCGCCACGCAGAACCCTTCGCTTAACCAGCCGCGGTATCCAAACCAGTCGCCGCTGCTGCCGGTATAGCCATGGAAGTTCATCACGATGGGACGTGCTCCGTTGAAGTTCCTGGGACGCAGGTACTTCGCATACACACGGGCGCCACCCACACCTGTGAAGGTGAGTTCAAACGCCTCGACCTGTGTGCTGTAACTGAGCAGAGGTTTTAGTTCGATTTGCGGGTCAATCGCACGCATTTCGGCCAGGGCAGTGTCCCAGTAGCTGTCGAAATTAGCAGGACGCGGGTTGCGTCCTTGGTATTTGTATAACTCTTCCAGGGGCATGTCGATCAATGGCATAATGGTGTCTCCTTAATATATCAGGCCGGGCACCTGCCCTGCGCCTTAGTGTTTTGTTTGGTTATAACGGCTCAGGTATCCGGAATACTGCCAAGCATATGTTTATCATATGAACACCGCTGCCAGGCATCCCTACGGGCACCCACGGAGTGGGTAGCAGTTCTTATAGCCAGGGGTGAGCGAAGCGATACCCCTGGAAAAGACCGCGTCACCCTACCCCCGGACGGGGGTCGAACCGCATCGCAATAGCTCGATATTCGGCTACACCATGCCGACCCACTTCGGGGGTTCCGGAAGCTATATCGACACTACTCAGCCATCAGCGACGGGTTCCATCAACCTGCTAAAGCAGGCCTCGTCACCTAGGGCGATTCGCGAATCGCCCATACACGGGCTGCAAATAGTTAGCCACGCGGTGAGGGAACCCCGATACGGACGCCAGTCCGTGGGGTGACTAAACCCGTGGCAACGGTGACTGGTGGCCTGCGATCTATACCACCGATCCCGACGCGACGGGTTCGGCTAACCGCCAGACCGGCGCGGTCTGTATCTTTTAGTAGCACTGAGCGTGCTGACAGACCGCCCCGGACAGTGGCATCTATGGCTGAGTAGTCACAGTCGGTCACGAAAAAAGTCAGCTTACTGTCACTGAGAACGGCTGCTTCTGGTCGTCTTGTTTGAAGCAGACTTTGTGCTTGCCGAAGCTCAGCCGGAACTCATCATCAGCACCCAGCATGGGGGCGAGGCGCTGCACCATTTCGGGGTGCAATACATCGTCACACACAATCCAACTGCCTTTACCGGAGCTGAGCTCAGTGTAGGCTTTCCCAGGGGTGGCGTCCATACCGTGCACCGCCAGATGGGACGGCGTGACGACCACCATGCCCTCTTTGACCAGAGTGTGCAGCACCCGCATCGTATCGGGACTGATCTGCGTGCCCGTCAGGAATGTGAGTTTTGTGTTGGCGAACAGCTTGGGGTCAGACACGGTGTGGTCAAACACGCCGGCGTTGTTGCATGGGTGGAATATGCTGAACGGTGTGACACCGCCCACCCGCTGGTTAAAGTTCACGCCCAGCGGAGCAACCTTCTGGTGCATAAGCAGGCTCCAGATTCGGTGCCAGTATCGGGTATGGTCATCAGGCATCAGTTTTGGGTTACCATACAGGTTGCCCGTGATCCACGTGCCGGCAGGCATCTGACCCCAGTCGCTGTCCTCAAACCGGATGATCGCGATTTCCGGCCGGAAGTCATGCGGCTGCCAGCTTCGCTTGAGGGTGGGGAGCTCCTCGTTGCGGAATTTCTTGATGGTCTCAGCATACGCATTCAGAACGGCCCGGTCATTCTCAACTTTGTAAAGGCTGTCTTCGTAGTTGAAGTTCTCGATATAGCAGCGTTGTGACCCCGTGTAGTAGCTCATGCGCAATGCGGAGAGCACATGGTTCGGTTTGTGGTTGACCTGGTAACCGCCCAGACCCCACATATCTATGCATGGCCACAGCGGCACGTGGTACTGAGCGCACGCTCCCAATGCCATTCCAAGCTGCACAGGGGTGATGCTCTCCTTCAACAGCTTCATCGACATGCCAAACCCAGCCCTTGCGAACAGATGCATCATCACTGGGAATACATTTTCCAGCATCACGATCGGTGTTTTGGTGGTTCGGAAGGCGTTGTCAGCTAGACCTGCATAACAGTGGTTCATCAGTTGCCGCAGGTTGACAATCATCGCCTGATAGGTCTCGTTCAGGCTCAATCCAGATGCGTCCACGAAATGAGGCGCGAACTCCTTGGCGCCACCGGTGACGTTGATGCCGTTCATCTGCCAGTGTTCGGCTTCATCATACGTAAAGCCCAGGAAGTTCCGGCTCTTACATAGTGCCTTCACAATCTCTTGACTGGGCTGATAGAAGAAGCCGGGGTGGTGATAGACTTTGGGATCACCGGGCGGCCTTGGGCCACCCTCCTGGTTGACGATAAACCCAGTCTTATTACGGTCCGCCCAGTCGCGCATGGCGATGTATTCCGGCATGTCGGTAGAGCCCCAAATATGCCAGCTAAAGAAATCAAACCCGATTTCGCGATACGCCTGCTGCATCGCCGGGTCGGCATAGATGGGTTTGCGTGCTCCCGCATCGTCTACGCCTATTGGCATCTGTGTTTTCATCTATATTAAGCCTCCACAGGTTGACATGGAAGGGGCGTGAGAACACCCGCCCTGATGGTTTAGTATACGGCAGATTTGCGTGTATTTCCTCTAAGAAGTGCGCCGTGGGGATGGCGTCGGGCTGGAGTTAGCCGTCAGAGGCTATTCAGGGAAGGAGGGCTGCTGCCATACCTCACCTGACTTTGTAGGATGATCGACCGTGGCCATTAATATTTTGTTTCGGTATTGCCCTGGAGTACAACCCATGATCTCTTTAAAGATGGTGATGAAATAGCGTTCGTTGGCGATGCCGCAATCGCGGGCGATGGTAGCCAGGGTCATCTCTGGATTACGCAGCAAATCCAGCGACCGCTCAATGCGCAGCATGGTCAGTGTGTGCGAGATGTTGGTGCCAAACCGCCGTTTGAACAGGTGACGCAGATACGACGAACTGATGCACAGATGCTTGCTGATCTCATCAAAATGATCAATGGTCCTGTAGTTGGCGCGCAGGTACTGGTCAGCACGTTCTGCATAGTAGTCCAGCGGGTTGTTTATCCTCAAGCACCGCATGGCATCAAGCTGGAAAAGAGCGAGTATCACCGCCGCTGCCCGGTGGTCCAATATCCGCTGTTGAAGTGCGGAGCGGGAGGGGTGGATATCCGATAGCAGATACAGCTCCTGAAGAAGATGGGAATCGAGTGACTCCGTGATATACCAGCAGTCAGGCATACCCTGTGGAAGGGGAGCCTCCGCGTCTATCTGCAGGAATACATCCATGCCCGTTTCGGCCATCGTTTGGTCGTGCGTCGTGTCTGGAGCATAGATCACCACACTGCCCTGGCTGAACTCCACAGAGCGTGACGCTTGTACCAGAGTGGTGCCGCGGCCAGAGGGGTGATAGACGATCTCAAACGAGCTGTGGCTGTGCGCAGAGCAGATCATCGGGGCCACATGACGGTGCCCCGATACAAACCGAAACGGCATTTTCAGTAGTTCCTGCATCAACTCCATGCTGGTAACCCTCACTGGCGGGTGCTCGTTTGTAGAGATGGCCATTTTGGCCATCCTGCGGATCGATGTATTTTGTAGATGACCCTTGTCATCATCCGAACATACTAATGGAAACTGACCTGTTGCCCCGTCCTGCGATCGCAACCCGTTGGCAACCGGGATGGCGGATGGCCACAAGGGCCATCCCTACGGGTTCTGTTTTCTAAACCGGCATTACCTGCGCCAAGTCCAGCCTAAATCGTGTCCGAACTTGGTTATCTTTTACGTCCTCGCATACAAGGGATGACCCTTGTGGTCATCCGAACATTACGATGCATGCTGACCTGTTGCCCCGTCCTGCGATCGCAACCCGTTGGCAACCGGGCCGGCGGATGGCCACAAGGGCCATCCCTACGAATACCACGAGAAAATGTCCTAACCTCTGTCCAATGGCTGATTAACGGAACACCGGATGGCCACACGGCCATCCCTACAGCCGACGGTAAATCCAACACCATACAACCCTATATTCACTGTAATACAGAACTGATTCCTGCATCTTTACGCTGAACACACGACGAATACCATCATATTTTAGAACTTTTCAACGAAAAGTAGATTGTGCCGGTGGCCGCCTGCGCATAGAATGCAGATATGATGTTTCATACACACCCAAGGAGGCCATGACATGGCTAATAGAATCGTGTTTCCATCCGCTGGCGAAGTTAGCTACGAGAGCTTTGAGAGTCGACGGCCAGGCGAACATGAGGTCTGTTTTCAGACCGACTGCACCCTCATCAGCACAGGCACCGAGACCATAGTCTATAACTGCCTGTTTGACCCCGGCACCAACTGGGCCAACTGGGTGAAACACCCCTTCTATCCTGGATATTCCGCCGTAGGGCATGTCACAGCCATCGGAGCAGGCGTCACGCGATGGGCCATTGGCGACCGTGTGGTGTGCAGAGCCGGACATGCCTCTGAGCATGTGAAACACGAACATGAGCTATACGCTGTACCAGACTATATGGACACGCAGCAGGCGGCCTGGTTCGCGCTGGCCAAAATCGCTGCGATGGGTGCCCGTGTGGCAGAATACCGGCTGATTGACAGCGTGCTGGTGATAGGCGCCGGCCCGATCGGTCAGATGACCCTGCGGTGGGCTTTCGCGGCGGGAGCGACGAACATCATCGTGGTCGATACGGTGGCCGAGAGGCTGCAGATGGCCATGAATGGTGGAGCTACCCATACCATCGCCCTGCCTATTGAGGAGTCGTTTGATGCCATTCGTGACCTAAACGGCGGAGAGTTGACCAGGGTGGTAGTGGACACCACGGGCGCGGCTGCGGTGTTTCCACATGCTCTGGCCGCTGCCGCCAAGGGCGGACGTGTGGTGTTGCTGGGTGACACCGGCCGGCCGACTCAACAGCATCTGACATCGGATTTGATGGGTAAAGGTCTGACTCTCATCGGTGCTCACGACGTGCATGAAGAGGCTGGCTGGAACTCGAGTATCATCATCCCAGCTTTCTTTGAGCTGGTGCGAAGCGGCCGATTCTCATTAGCAGGGCTGAACACGCATACATTCCAGCCCGAGCAATGCCTGGAGGCCTACACCCTGGCATCGACCCGACGCGGTGAGTCGATGGGTATCCTGTTCGACTGGAACGCAGAATGAACGCACCGTTGAAAATCAGTGCAGCTGACTGGTGCTTCTACGGCGATGGTATGGAGCCCGGTGCCTACTACCGCCAACTGCGAGAGTGTGGTGTGATGGCCGTCGAGATGGTGCCGCCTGACCGGCGCCAGGCCGTGCGCTACTCCGGTCTGACCTTGCTGAACCACCCCGCCCCCGGAATGCAGAAAGGCCTTAACCGGCTGGAGAACCACGCTGAGCTTCTGCCGCAGATATGCCGGGCGATCGACGAGGCTCAGGCAGAGGGCATCCCGCACCTCATCGTGTTCAGTGGAAATGGCGATGGGCTGTCTGTGGATGAAGGGATATCGAACTGCATCACCGGGCTTATTGAAGTGGCACCATATGCGGAGCAGGCTGGCATCACGCTGATTTTCGAGATGCTGAACAGCTTTGACCATGGCGATTTTCACGCCTGCCACGGCAGCTATGGGTTTGAAGTGGCGCGGGGTGTCGGCTCCGCTAGTGTTGGTGTGCTGTATGACATCTATCATATGCTGAGGATGGGAGATGATGTGGTTCGGGAAATCGATGAGAACCTGGATGTAATCAAGCACTTCCATCTGGCGGAACCGCCCGGCCGGACGGTGATGTGCAACCATCGGCATGTGGACTACGGGGAGATCATCAGCATGGCCGTCCAGTCCGGATACGATGGCTACTGGGGGCTGGAGTTCGTGCCCGGCCAGCAGCGGTTTTATGAGATCGCCACAGCCGTGCGTATGCTGAACGGGCTGGAGGGGTAGGCTGCCTCACGCGGAGACGCGGAGGGCGCGGAGGCGGTTCGGATGGAGAGGAAAGCCAATCATCCGATTGGCTTTCCCAGGGGATTCCGCTTTGCGCCGTTGCCCCGTTGCGTCTTGGTTTTGAAGCCGTTTCGTGCCGATCACCCTCCGCCAGGCTGCTCCGTACTGAGACGTGCTAACTGCCTGACCTTCCTCGTCCAAAGGATCAGGCAGACGAGGTACAGAAGAGTTCCTACTGCATCAGGTATCCAGAATATCAACATTGTTAAGAGCAGTAAAGGGCTATCGTCTCCTTTGTATCCATACAAACCATCGGAGCTCACCACTATGAGTATACGAGCCACGAACTCATATACAGTGAGTGAGAATGAGAAAGCCGTCGGCACGATTGAGCTGTTATATGCCCATTTCTTTTGGCGAAATAAACCCCATCCGATCACTAAGCCTTGTACAACCATCACTACAGAGTAGATTATGCGAAAATGCATCAACCGACTGTCAGCAAGGCCAATGTGGGGCAAGACGAAGGAGGGCAGTAACACTGGCCATATAAAGCTAAAACACAAGATAACCCAGCACACATTTAAAACGATCTGCGATTTTCTCACGACCCGATCGTTCAAGGGTGCCTCGCTGGTAGGGGTATGGTTTGATGCCATATGGTGCTCGCTGGTATTTCGTTCTTTCAACCATGACGCAAGCGCAACAGTATAGGGCAGTGCGCACATCGCTACCGGTGCGCCGCAGATTATCAGAAGAATCATAGTGCCCGGACCGGGAAGCTCGCTCATTTCAGGGCTGAAGTACATCAAGGGATGAAATAGCACAAGAAAGGGGATCGCCATCAGCAGGGCAAAGAGGACGGGCAGACGTGAGGCGAGAATCCACCCCCTTTGTTGCCGTTTTATGCCTTGTCCGAACAACACACCCAGCCCGATCACCGCCAGTACATAGACTCCAGCACGACTGAGGTGGTAAGCATCAAACTTAAGGGCTAAAAGCATATATATGACCACTGGCCATAGTAAGCCGAAGCACAGCAATCCCCAGCACAACACCATACTCTTACCGATAGATTTTACGTAATGTCTCCTGTTTCGCAGTTCCATATCACTTACGTGAGCTGGGCCATTAACCGTTTCACGGGAGCGGGTTGTTGAGGGGCGGGGCATTCATGTAGTGGTGGCGGCTATCCGGCAGGCACTGGTCAAATGTCTGAACCACGGATTACACGGATGGGGAGGATTACACGGATGGAGAGGGAGAGAAACGGAAAATGCCAACCGGGAGATTGGCGTTCGCAGACGACATTCCTCTTTGCGCCCTTGCACCTCTGCGCCTATGCGTTAAAATCTCATGCGTGCCGATCACCCTCCGCCAGCCTGCTCCGCATTGAGACGGGCTAATTGCCGGGCCCTCTTCCACCAGATCACGAAGCTGGTGATGTATAGTAGAGTTCCGATTGCCACCGGGGCACCTAATAACAGGTGGAGGATGAACGGCAAGGGGCTGCCCTCGCCATTAGGCCCTTCAACATCACCGTACCGCATCATAAATAGCAGGCGCAGCACGAAATCCGGAACCGTGAGCATGAACGCTATGGCCGTTGGCGCAACCGAGCTGTAGATTGCCCACCTTTTTTGCAGAAATAGCCCCCGTCCGATCACTATTCCCTGCACAATCACGATCACTGTGTAAAGAATCGGGACAATGAACACCCGACTGTTGGCTGTCTCTATATTGCGCATGACCAAATAGAGCAGTGCGGTTGGCCAAAGAAAGCTGAGGCACATAAGTATCCAGCACACATTCAACCCGATCTGCGATTTCTTCATTCCCGATCATCCTCCGTCGATACCGCCGTAGTGGAATTGCTACCACGATGTGTTTTTGTGGTCTTGAGTGCCGATACCTTGCGGCGTTCACGACCCGTTAATTGGATGGTCCACATGGCAAAGGCGATAGTATATGGTAGCGCGCAGATCGCCACTGGCAGTCCACAGAACCCCAGAAGAATAATCGTGCCCGGCCCAGGTAGTTGATCCATTTCGGGGCTGAAGTATATCAACGGGTGGAAAAAAACGCAAAACGGGTACGCCATCAGCATGGCGAAGATGGTGGGCAGCAGCGAGGCCATTATCAACCATCTATTTTGCCGTAGTATTGCTCGTCCAACAACAACACCCAGACCAATGACCGCCATCACGTAGGCCGCTGCACGGATGAGGTGGTAGGCATCAAATGTGTGGGCCAGGTTCATGTATGTGACCACCGGCCACAACAGGCCCAGGCACAGTAAACCCCAGCATACGATCATCGATGTTGTGACTGGTTTCATGATATACACTCCTATATAGCGGTTCCATATCATTTACGCGGGGTATGCCCTCAACCGTTTCATGGTTGGCTGGGTGTTGGGGAGCAGTGCTTTTAGTTAGCGGTGGTGAAGTCTCTGCGCCCGCTTGCGGGCTGCTTAATAATCAACGGTGCGACCCATCGTGGTAGGAGAGGCTATCCGCCAGACCGCGCCGGAGATGGGCTGCATAGCGGTCGGAAGCGTACAGAGAAACCGGCGCGGTCAAATACCTCTCCGCCATTGCGTTGAAAGCCCTTCCCCTACCGGCCACGCCAGCAAATTGTCTGAACCACGGATTACACGGATGGGGAGGATTACACGGATGGAGAGGGAGAGAAACGGAAAATGCCAACCGGGAGATTGGCGTTCGCAGGCAGCGGCCACCCTATCCCCTGTGCGTCGAGGCGTACGGCTTCTCCCTCCCCATCCGTTCCTATCCGTGTAATCCGTGTAATCCGTGGTTCAGACAAAAAACAGAGTGGGATAGAGCCACGAATGAACACGGATGGCGCGGAGGTGGTTCGGATGGAGAGGGAGGCCAATCAGGCGTGTGGCGTTCCCAGGGGCGGTCCCCTGCGCGCCTCCGCGCCCTCCGCGTCTCCGCGTGAGACCACACCAAATTTATCCCGCTAATCCATGTACCAAAGCGAAGGATGGGCGGCGATACGCGCGACCTCGCGGGGGTTGGCAAACTCCAACTGATGCGCCAGCTCATGCACCCGGGCGTAGTCCGATCTGCAGAACCGCTGCCAGTCGAAATGCCGCAACCCCAGCCGCAAGGTGCGCAGCGCACTCGCCACATACTCCTCGGCCTCATCACAAGCCCAGTCCTCAAAAGAATCACCTGAAAGGTCTTCTTCTGTACCGAGTTCGGCGGGAAGGTAGGCATGGCGTTTTTCAGAGGGGTTGTTGAAACTGAGGCACATTCCGAGGTAGGCATAAGCAAGCGCTTCGTAATCTTCGAGGTTGGTGGGGTCGGTGTGGATAGCCCAGCGCAGTTCGCGGATGTGGATTCGGAGCTCCTCGCGTCGGGCGCGCAGGCTCTCCTGGACCTCCATCAGGCCTAGTGGAGCTAAAAGATCCTCATAACCAGGATCTGGTTTTATTTCCTGAAACATGATACTTCCCTCCGCAACAATAGTTGAAGGCCGTTTCACACACGGTCAGGAATCACGTAACAACAGCAATTTCACCAGTTGGCAGGCGAATTCCTGCATTGTCTGTGTTTGGGCACTAAAACCAAGTATCATTACCAGCTTATTTAGCGGGAATGAAGGTCTTTCACGCCTGTACATAGAATACACTTAGTATGTTAAGAATCCAGGAGGATGCATCTATGGCCAAACCTAATATTTTATATGTCATGTGCGACCAGTTGAGAGCGGATGTGATCGGGGCACTCGGAAACAGCCGAATCTCCACGCCGAACATCGACAGGCTGGTGAAGCGTGGCGTCGCCTTCACTAACGGCTACAGTTCCTGCCCTGTGTGCGTGCCTGCTCGTTATACCATCCGCACCGGCAGAGACCCCAAAACCACAGGCATCTTCAATAACGGTGGCCCGAGTTTGACACCAGATCAGCCTGCAGGCATGGAAGACCGTTGTGGTGACTATCTAGCCCGCACGCTTCGCAAGCAGGGATACCGCACATTTGGTGTGGGCAAGTTCCACTGCCACCCCGACGCGTTTGAAGACCTCGGCTATGATGAACAGTTTTGGTCAGAAGAGATCATGGGCAGCGCGGCATCACGGAAAGCCGACACCTACACCAACTGGATTGACACGGAGCACCCCCAGTTTTCCTTTGTTGAGCAGCTCATGGGTGAACGCAGCGACATGTACTACATCCCGCAAGCCAGCCCCATGCCCAAGGAGTTGACTGTGGAGAGTTGGGCCGCCGACCGCGCGACGGAGTTCATTAACAAGCAAAAACAGGGACCGTGGTTCGCTTTCGTCAGCTTCGTAGGTCCCCACCCTCCGCTGGCTCCACCCGTGCCGTTCAACCGCATGTATAACCCATTGAACATGCCCACCGCCGTTTTGGGCGACATCGCCACCGACCACATGGATGAGCAGATTCCGTTCATGAACTACGCGGTGTGGGCAGATCAAGTCAGCCCAATCTTGAACCAGCAGTTGTGGGCGCGGTATTATGGCGAAGTGAGCTACATCGACTGGTGCCTGGGCCGCATCCTGGACGCGGTGGAGAAGCGCGAGGACGCCGACAACACGCTGATCGCCTTCTTCGCTGACCATGGCGACCACATGGGCGACCATCACGCCTGGCAGAAGGAGAGCTTCTATGAAGCGAGCTGCCATATCCCGATGCTGGTCAGTTGGCCTGCTCAATTGGAGGCGGACACACGGGATGATCAGTTGACGGCACTTGTCGACCTGTTCTGCCTGGCCACCACGGCCGCCGGAAGTCCGGAATTACGCGATGGCTGGGACATCCTGGGTGCGCACAAAGGTGCGTCGCCCAAGCGCGAGGCCTATTATGGAACATATGGGGTGCCGGGCACCTACATGTTCAAAGCCATGATCCGCTGGCACGAGTGGAAGTTGATATTCATAAGCAACGGCGGCCGGGTGCAGTTATTCAACCTGAAGGATGACCCCAACGAGTTGAATAACCTGGCGGCTTCGCATCCCAAAACCAAAGATCGGCTGTTGAACTGGCTGATGGAGGAGATGCAGAAGCATCCCAACACCAAACGCGCCACCGATATAAATGGTCTCATCGTGCACCCGTTTACGGCCTTGCCGCGCTCTCGGATGTGCCAGTTTGCCTACCCAGGCCCTGTGGGAAAATTCTACCCCGACGATCCAAAGAGCATCTACGCAGAGCTGTAGTTGTCGTCCTAGCCTGCCGTCAACGAATCTTTTTGACGGCAGGAAGCCTCTAACATAACGAGAACTATAACGCCAAGATACGGAGGGTGATATGAAGCCCAATTTCCACATTTTTGCTACCATTTCCGCCGCCTCCCTGCTCATCGCCTCAGGATGTGCACACAAAGAAGAAGCCCCAGCCAGTAAATCGCCATCTGCACCGGTGAATGTCACGGTGATGACGGTCACGCCTGTGGACACCACCGAGACGATCACCATGAGCGGCCAGGTAGAATCGGAGTTCAAAGCCGACTTAGCCACCCGCGTGATGGGACGTGTCTCCTCTGTGCTCGTTCGTGAGGGTGACTCCGTGCGTAAGGGGCAGTTGCTGGCTACGCTGGAATCGGCTGACCTGAACGCGGGGATATCCCAGGCTCAGGCGAACTTGAACGCCGCGCAGGCTGGCTACCACAACGCCGTCACCGCCGCCAGCATGGAACAGAAGATGAGCGATGCGCGCATCGCCGTGGCCAAAAGCCGCATCCAGCAGGCCCAGTCCGGCATTGAATCGGCCAAAGCACGGCTCCAACTGGTTCAGAGCGGTCCGCGAAAGCAGGAGCGCGCTCAGGCGGGTCTAGCTGTTGAGCAGGCGAAAGCGGCATATGAGCTGGCTGCCAGCAACCTTCGCCGCAACAAGTCCCTGCTGGACGATGGAGCCATCAGCAAGCAGATATTTGACCAGACCCAGATGCAGTATGACGTTGCGAACGCCCAACTGCGCAGTGCCCAGCAGGCGCAGAGCATGTCCGATGAGGGCAGCCGGCAGGAAGATATCAGCACAGCTCACGAGGGTCTGCGCCAGGCTGAGGCAGAACTGGTGACAGCGAAGCAGGGTCTCACACAGGCCTTGGCTTCAGCAGGACAGGTGAAGGTTCGTCAGCAAGAAGTAAAAGTGGCGCAGAGCGGCATCATGCAGATGAACGCCGCTAAGCAGATGGCCACTGTGAACCGCAGTTATGCGGAAATCCGCGCCCCCTTCAACGGCATTGTCACCGCCCGACTGATCGACAACGGCAGCCTGGCTAACCCGGGTGCACCTCTGCTCAAGATAGAGGGCGGTAAAATGCGGTTCCTGGCCACCGTGCCTGAGAGCAATCTTAAAGCGGTGAAGACGGGCCAACAGCTCCCGGTTTTCATCCAGGCACTGGGCATGTCCATCAGCGGTAAAGTGTCTGAAATCCCGGCAGTGGCCAACCCGGCCACGCATACCGCAGTCGTGAAGCTAGACATCCCAGCCAAACGGGCCAAATCGGGCATGTTCGGACGGGCTGAGCTTCCGGTGGGCAGTGCCATGCGTCTGCTGGTGCCCCAGTCGGCGGTATGGAGCCGTGACGGGTTGAGCTACCTGTATACCGTGGAGGGCGAGGACAGCAAGAAATTGTCGCTGCGCATCGTCACCGTGGGTGAACCGGTGGGCGATATGCTTCCTGTACTCAGCGGTGTAGAGCGTGGCGCGAATGTGGTGGTTGAGGGCCGATCGGCCGGTGTGGATGGCCAGCCCGCTAACATATCGGTGCAGAGGTCACAGCGATGAAACTGGGAATAGCTGGCCGCCTGGCTGCGGCGTTCGTCAATAGCAAACTGACCCCACTGATCATCATCGCCTCATTGCTGCTAGGCGCATTCGCGGTGACTAAGACCCCGCGCGAAGAGGAGCCTCAGATCATCGTGCCGATGGCGGACGTGATCGTGCAGATGCCCGGCGCTTCGGCTCACGATATAGAACGCCGTGTGACCACTCCCATGGAGCAACTGATCTGGGAGATACCCGGAGTGGAGTATGTGTACAGCACCTCCATGCCCGGAAGCAGTATGGTGGTGGTGCGGTTTTTGGTAGGGCAGAATCAAGAGGCGGCCTACTTGCGGCTGCGCGATAAGCTCCACGCCAATTTCGACATCATCCCGCCCGGCACCAGTGAGCCCATCATCAAACCACGCAGCATCGACGATGTGCCCATTCTGGCCATGACACTGCACAGCTCAAAATATAACGACCTGACACTGCGGCAAATCGCCGCGGCTATTCAAGTGCAGATCAAGCAGCTCCCAAATGTCAGCGAAACGCATATCATCGGCGGACGCCGGCGTGAGATGGGCGTCAAGCTTGACAGGGCGGCGTTGGCGGCATATGGTCTGACGCTTGATGGCGTGAGCGACGCACTCCAGACCGCCAACCAGCGCCTTCAGACAGGCGCCTATGCCAAAGACGACCGCAACGCACCGGTGGCATCCGGTCAGTTGGTGCGCACCAAGCAGGCCCTGGGCGACATCGTCGTAGGTCAAAGCAACGGACAGCCGGTTCTGCTCAAGAATGTGGCCAATCTGACCGACGGCCCCGAGGAGCCACGCAACTATGTGCTGTTTGGGCATGGCGGGGAAGAAGCCGGCAGCGTGCTGGAAAACGCCGTGACGCTGAGCGTGGCCAAACGCCAGGGCAAGAACGCCATTGAGATTGCCGAAGAGGTGATCACAAAAGTAGAGGCGTTGAAGGGCAGTCTTGTGCCCAAGGATGTGAAGATCACCATCACCCGAAACTACGGCGAAACCGCCAGCGAGAAATCAAACGAGCTTCTGCTGCATATGATGATAGCGGTGGTGAGCGTCACGCTGCTGATCGCGGTGGCATTGGGCCGCAAGGAGTCGCTGGTGGTTTTGATTGCCATTCCGGTGACACTAGGCTTGACCCTGTTGATGTTCTACCTGTATGGTTACACGCTGAACCGCATCACGCTATTCGCACTCATCTTCAGCATCGGTATCCTGGTGGACGACGCCATCGTGGTGGTGGAGAACATCGTGCGCCACTACCGTATGCCAGATGAAAGCCGCATGCCGCCGCTTGAGGCGGCCATCCATGCGGTGGATGAAGTGGGCAACCCCACCATCCTGGCGACCTTCGCGGTTATCGCCGCCATCCTGCCCATGGCGTTCGTGGGCGGCTTGATGGGCCCGTATATGCGTCCTATCCCGGTGGGTGCCAGCGCGGCCATGCTCTTCTCGCTGATTGTGGCGTTCATCGTCACCCCGTGGGCTGCGCTCCGTCTGCTGAAAAGCGAGCACGGCAAGGCCGCACACTCGCATGGTGAGAAGGAAGACTGGAGCGCTAAGCTCTACAAAAAGATCATGTGCCCGCTGCTGGACAGCCGAGTCAAGCGGAACTTCTTCCTGGGCGGCGTTCTATTACTCCTCCTCGCGGCATGCAGTCTGGTGGGCTTCAAGCTGGTGATCGTGAAGATGTTGCCGTTTGATAACAAGAACGAGTTCCAGATCATCGTTGATATGCCCCAGGACGCGACTCTCGAGCGCACCCTGGCCGCCAGCAAGGCGTTTGCTCACGCGGTGAGCGACGCCCCTGAAGTGGAAAACTTCCAAATATATGCTGGGACTGCCAGCCCTTACACCTTCAATGGACTGGTCCGTCACTACTTCACCCGCAGTGCCGCTTACCAGGCCGACGTGCAAGTGAATCTGTTACCGAAACACAAGCGCAAGGCTCAAAGCCACGCCATCGCCAAACGGCTGCGTCCCGCTATAGAGAAAGTCGCCAAAGAGTGGGGTGTGCGTGTCAAAATCTCTGAGGTGCCGCCTGGCCCTCCTGTGCTACAGACTTTGGTCGCCGAAATCTACGGCCCAACACCGGCCAAACGCACCGAAGTGGCTGAGAAAGTCAAGCAGATTTTCCACGAAAACCCCAACGTGGTGGATGTGGACTGGTATCAAGATGACCCCATCCCGGTGGTCAACATGCAGGTCGACCGCGAGAAGGCGGCTCTGCTGGGTGTCGACACCGCATCGGTCAACCGCACAATGGCCACCGCACTCAGCGGGGCGCAGGTGGGGCTGTTAGGCGTGTCAGAATCCCGTTCCGACATCCCGATCCGCGTCACCATCCCCAGAGTGCAGAGAGCTGGTGCCGACCAGTTGTCGCAGCTCACCGTGATGGCCCGCGACGGCCGTGCCGTGCCGCTTCAAGAACTGGTGTCGGCTAAAATGGAACAGCCAGATATGTCGATCTACCATAAAAACCTGATGCCTGTGGTGTATGTCACGGGCGACGTCGGCGGGCACCTGGAAAGCCCTGTCTATGCTATCCTGGGCATGAATGAGGCGATATCAGCCCTGAAACTGCCGGATGGCAAGCTGCCGATACTCACTGTCGCACTGCCCACCGGTGACGACACACCGTCGCTCAAATGGGATGGTGAGTGGTATATCACCTACGAGGTGTTCCGCGACCTCGGCATCGCGTTCGCTGTGGTTCTGGTGTTGATCTACATCCTGGTGGTGGCCTGGTTCCAGGACTTCCTCATCCCGCTGGTGATTATGGCCCCCATCCCGCTGACTCTGGTGGGTATCCTGCCGGCACACGCGTTGATGGGTGCATTCTTCACCGCCACCAGCATGATCGGCTTTATCGCTGGGGCTGGGATCATCGTCCGGAACAGCATCATTCTGGTGGACTTCATTGAGTTGCGCATCAAACAGGGGTTACCTCTGAGGGAAGCGGTGATTGATGCAGGCACTACACGATTCCGGCCGATGCTGCTTACCGCCGCGGCGGTCATTGTGGGGTCATCCGTGATCCTGTTTGACCCCATCTTCCAGGGTCTGGCCATCGCACTGATGGCGGGTGAGATCGCCTCCACGCTACTCTCACGCTTCGCGGTGCCAGTTCTTTACTACATTCTGCGCGTGCATGCTAAGCAACCAAAACCAGCCATCGCTGGCGAAAAAGGAGTATGTCCATGACAATCGACCGCTATATACGAATGATCGCCGGGATATTCATCGTCTTGAGTGTGGCTCTCGGGCACTGGGTGAACCCGTGGTGGTTTGCGTTCACCGCCTTCGTGGGACTGAACCTACTGCAGAGTGCGTTCACCAACTGGTGCCCCATGATCGCCCTGTTACGCAAGAAGGGCGTGCCAGAGAACATGCTGCCGCCCTGCTGCGACAAGGCAGAGCAGCCGTAGCAATATTGACCGGCCCGGTTTTCCCTTTCCGGGCCGGTCTCTTCTACCAATGTCCGCGCCGGTTTTCCCTTCCGGGCCGGTCTCTTCTACCAATGTCCGCGCCGGTTTTCCCTTCCGGGCCGGTCTCTTCTACCAATGTCCGCGCCGGTTTTCTCCTAACCGGGGCGGTCTGGCGGAAAGCCACAAGATAGTTGTCTGAACCACGGATTAAACGGATGGGGAGGATGACACGGATGGGACGGGAGGGACGGATGACAGTTGTCGCCCCGCAAGAAGGGCGGTTCGCGAACCGCCCCTACACGGAACCTCCGCGCCGGTTTTCCCTTCCGGGCCGGTCTGGCGGAAAGCCACAAGATAGTTGTCTGAACCACGGATTACACGGATGGGGAGGATGCCACGGATGGGACGGAGAAGGCCAATCGGGAGATTGGCGTTCCCAGGCAACCACCGCCCTATCACCTCCGCGTCTCCGCGTGACATTTCCCTCCCCATCCGATCCCATCCGTGTCATCCGCGAAATCCGTGGTTCAGACAATCCGGTCATCGGACGGATAGGACGCATGAAACCGATGACAGTTTTCACCCCGCAAGAAGGGCGGTTCGCGAACCGCCCCTACACGGAACCTCCGCGCCGGTTTTTTCCTAACCGGGGCGGTGTGGTTCCGTCGCGATGACCAGTTATTCAGGAACGCACTGGGCTGAACTTGCTGTCCAGCTCATCGACGGTTAGTGCGCCGGAGTGAACCCGGAGCCGGGTGATGTCACCCACATAGGGTGTCACCAAGCCGATTTCGTTACCCACCAGTAGCATCGGGTTGGGGGTGCTGTTCGGTCTGCCCACTAGATCCATCTGCTGCTTCAGCACGCCATCCACGTAGAAATGCACCTTGTGGCAGAAGCTGAAGCTGATGGCCACATGATGCCATTCGCCATCTGGCGGCAGCACCGCGCTGGGACAGAGCATGTCGGAGACACCATACAGCGTGAACATGATCTGGTGGTCGCTGTTCACCCCCACTCGCCAGCCCACTCCATCGCTGAAGAAGGTGCTGCCGTACTGCTGATGCTTCTGACCATGGTGCCGTGTCCAGAGCTCCACGGTGAAGGAATGCTGACCGAAGTCCATCAGCCTTTTGCTGTCCACCGCACTCAGGTAGACCCCGTTGCGCAGCATCACATACCCTTCTCCACTGGAGAGAGTGCCGATAGTGGCATCTGGCGTTTTTGGCGTGAGCGTGAGACCCTTGGGCAGGCTCTCCCAGGGAGCTTTGGGATCGAACCGCCAAACAGCCACCATCGCCTTAGGCGTGTTGAAACTCAACCGGCCCGCCCGCAGGTCAGTCACGGCCGCATTCAAGCTTCCGATGGTGTATTCCCATACCTTCTCGATGTGGTTCATATTGAGCGGCCGGTTTCGCCGCAGGTAGACCGTGCGGTAGTCTTTACCCAGGCTGGTCTGCTGTTTGATAAGCTGCCCCAGTATGGCCTCAGCGGATGATTTATCAGGCGTGGGCTGGTTTATCAACTTCACGATCTGCGAGGCACCCATGGCCATCTGAGAGGCCATCAGAAGATGGCGTGCCGCCACTATCACGGCGTCCAGCCTGTCACCATTGCGCGGAAGCCTCTGGCGGTGAAGGACCCGAATTGCCTTGTCTGCCGTCTCACCCAGGTTCCGCCAGAATCGAAGTTCCTCATCTGACGCGTCAAGCATAGTGACTATTTTAGCGAGGATATCGCCCCGCTGCATGTTGAGCGCCTGAGTGCTGCGTTCCAGCCCCTCCCCCTGAGCAAGGGCCAGGTTCGTCAATGCTTCGGCAAGCTGCGGGTCTGAGCTGCCGTAATAGGTCTGGCAATACATCGGAATAAACTCGCGGATGGGTATCGGGCGGGCGCTCCAGCCCGAACAGCCGCAGTAGACGGCGCTCATGTCGGTGTTCTCGCTGAGGTTCATGCCGTTGGCCCCGCGGTATCCATCGCCCCAGTCGCTCACGAAGTGCCCGATCGCCCCCACCTCAACGCTCTGTTTGGTGTAGGCATCGATGTTCTTAAAGGCGGCTCCGCTCAACGGGTAAGCCTGGCTCCAGTCCCACATGCCGCTCAAGGATGTGGTTTTGAAGCCCAACTGTGAGAACCTGTCCAGCGAGCCGTATCGTTCTCGGGGGATATAGTCCCAGCTCATCAGCACGATGTCTTTATCCAGCATGGTTAAGATATCGGGGTGGTTCATCACGATATCGCCATACATCATCATGATCTGACCGTGCTTGCGGATCAGCCGGTTCAGCCGGTTGTAGTAATCCGCGTAGACTTTCGCGATGCCGAACTTCTCCACCGCCTCTTTACTGCGGCCCATGCCGATGGCCATGCTTTCATCGAGGCCCGTGTGGAAGTATTTGGCATCGAAAGCCGGGGCCAGCTCGTTGACAATGTTGGCCACCACTTCCCAGGTCTCTTCGCTGGTGGGGCAGAGGTCACCACCGCCGGCAGGCATCTCGGCGATGCGTTTGTACCGTTCGTGACGCAGCAGCATTTCGGTGTGGCCCAGCAGCTCAATGACGGGGATGACCTGCACATAGTGCCGCTTGGCGTATGCGACGAGTTCACGAATTTCCGCCATCGTGAAGCGATCATAGTCGGTGCTGATGTTGGGATCAAACTTGTACACAAAATGATCGGGTTCGATGAACATCAAGAAGGAATTCATTTTATACTGGGCCAAGCGCAGGACGGTGCGCTTGAGGTCTTCCATGGTGGATACCTGGTCGCGGCCGTAGTCCTCTTCGTAGCCGCGCATTTCGATGGCTGGCCAGTCCACAATGCTGACCGCGGCGATACTGTTGCGGCGTTCGCTTTTCGATTCCAGCAGTATCTGGCGCAGCGTCATCAGTCCATAGAACAGCCCCTGCTCGGTTTTGGCGGCCAGGGCAAGCCCTTCTGGGCGTATCTCCAGCCGATACCCCTGCTGAATCTGGACGGCACCTTCCGGCGTGGCTGAGTTGGAGGGTGTGGCGTTTCGGCCCTTTGCGGCACCCGCACTCAGCATAAAGCCATCTAGTGCGCTGATGTTAAGCTTGCATTTGATGCCGGCTTCCTGGCACAACTCTTGGATATGCCCACGAAGGCTTTCCTGGTTATTGCCGGGTACCATCAGCGTCATTTCGCGAAGAAGAGTGATCGGCATCTCGCCGCTTAACTGCTGCATCTGCTGCGGAACTGGTAGTATCGTCATCGGGTGCCTCCTGCATTGGGTTACGGGTGTAATGGGCAATGGTATAGGTAGCTTTGTAATTGTATTGTACAGGGGCGGCGGCCAACCGCCCATCGCGTTTGCCTACAACTGCACTGGGCTTAACTTGCTGTCCAGTTCATCAGCGTTTAAAGCGCCGGAGTGAACCCGCAGTCTGGTGATGTCACCCACATAGGGCGTCGCAAGCCCAGACTCGTTGCCCACAAGCAGCATGGGATTCTCGGTGCTATTCGGTCTGCCCGCCAGCTCCATCTGCTGCTTCAGCACGCCGTCCACGTAGAAATGAACCTTGTGGTAATAGCTGAAGCTGATGGCCACGTGATGCCACTGACCATCTGGCGGGAGCACGGCGCTGGGACAGAGTATGTCGGACACACCGTACAGCGTGAACGTGATCTGATGGCTGCTGTTCACACCCACCCGCCATCCCACGCCATCGCTAAAGAAGGTGCTGCCGAACTGCTGCGGCTTCTGGCCATGATGCCGCGTCCAAAGCTCCACCGTAAAGGAGCGTTGGCCGAAGTCTAATAGCCGTTTACTGTCAATCGCACTCAGGTAGACGCCGTTGCGCAGCATCACATACCCTTCTCCACTAGAGAGTGTGCCGATGGTGGCATCTGGCGTTTTTGGTGTGAGCGTGAGGCCCTTGGGCAGGCTCTCCCAGGGAGCCTTTGGATCAAACCGCCACATGGCCACCATCGCCTTGGGGGTGCTGAAAGTCAGCCGTCCTGCTTTCAGGTCAGCTAAAACAGATTTTAGGCAACCGATGGTGTATTCCCACACCTTCTGAATGTGGTTCATATTGAGTGGCCGGTTTCGCCGCAGGTAGACCGTGCGGTAATCCTTGCCCAGGCTGGTTTGATTTTTGATGAGTTGCCCTAGTATGGCCTCGGCAGATGATTTGTCAGGCGTGGGCTGGTCTACCAATTTTATGATCTGCGAGGCACCCATGGCCATCTGCGAAGCCATGAGCAGATGGCGGGTCGCCACAATCACGGCATCCAGTCGGTCACCATTGCGCGGCAGGCGCTGGCGGTGTAGAACCTGAATCGCTTGTTCAGCCGTCTCCCCCATATTCCTCCAGAAGCGCATCTCCTCATCTGACGCCTCGAACATGCTGAATATCTTCGGACGGATATCCCCCCACTGCATGATGAGTGCCTGATAGCTGCGCTCAACCCCCTCACCTTGAGCCAAAGCCAGGTTCGTCAGTGCTCCGGAAAGCTGCGGGTCCGAGCTGCCATAGTAGGTCTGGCAATACATCGGAACAAACTCGCGGATGGGTATCGGGCGCGCACTCCAACCCGAACATCCGCAATAGACAGCGCTCATGTCGGTGTTTTCGCTCAAGTTTTTGCCGTTGGCCCCGTGGTACCCATCGCCCCAGTCACTCACGAAGTGCCCTAACGCGCCTACCTCAACGCTCTGTTTGGTGTAGGTATCGATGTTCTTGAAGGCCGCCCCGCCCAACGGGTAGGCCTGCCTCCAATCCCACAGGCCGCTTAAGGATGTGGTCTTGAAGCCCAACTGTGAGAACCTGTCCAGCGAGCCGTAGCGTTCTAATCCCAGCTCATCAGCACGATGTCTTTGTCAAGCATGGTTAAGATGTCGGGGTGGTTCATCACGATATCGCCGTACATCATCATCGTCTGACCGTGCCTGCGGACTAACCGGTTCAGCCGGTTGTAGTAATCCGCGTAGACCTTCGCGATGCCGTACTTTTCCACTGCCTCTTTGCTGCGGCCTTGACCGATGGCCATGCTTTCATCGAGGCCCGTGTGGAAATATTTGCCATTGAAAGCCGGTGCCAGTTCATTGACTATGTTGGCCACCACCTCCCAGGTCTCTTCGCTGGTGGGGCAGAGGTCACCACCGCCAGAGGGCATTTCAGCGATGCGTTTGTACCGTTCGTGACGCAGCAGCATCTCCGTATGGCCCAGCAGCTCGATCACGGGGATAATCTGCACATAGTATCGCTTGGCATAGGCGACGAGATCGCGGATTTCAGCCATCGTGAACCGGTCATAGTCGGTACTGATATTGGGATCAAACTTGTAAACAAAATGATCGGGTTCGATATACATCAAGAAGGTGTTCATTTTGTACTGAGCCAGACGCAGGACGGTCCGTTTCAGGTCTTCCATGGTGGAGAGCTGGTCACGGCCGTAGTCCTCTTGATAACCCCGCATCTCGATGGCTGGCCAGTCCACAATGCTGACAGCGGCGATACTGCGTCGGCGTTCGCTTTTCGCCTCAAGCAGAATCTGGCGCAGCGTCATCAGTCCATAAAACAGCCCCTGCTCGGTTTCGGCGGTCAGCGTAAGTCCTTCTGGGCGGATATCCAGCCGATACCCCTGCTGCTTCGTCTGCTCGCTAGAGGCAGTTCCCCTGCCGCCTTTCTTCGCGGCGCCCGCACTCAGCATAAAGCCATTTAGTGCGCTGATGCACAGCTTATACTTGATGCTGGCTTCATCGCACAACTCCTTGATGTGACGGCGGAGGCTCTCCTGGCTGTCGTTGGGTACCATCAGCGTCATTTCGCGAAGAAGAGTGATCGGCATTTCTCCGCTTATCTGCTGCATCTGCTGCGGAGCTGGTAATATCGTCATCGGGTGCCTCCTGCATTGGGCCACAAGTGTAATGTGCTTTGAATCTGTTGTTGTTTTTCACATGATACCGCGTTCCACCCATGTCAGCCTAATTTCAACGGCCTCAACGGTTGTATACTAATGCATATGGTGAAAAACGAGCCGCACAGCGCGATCTGGTGGGTAGGGGCGATTCGCGAATCGCCCTTCTATTGTTCGGAACAGTCTCACGCGAAGACGCGAAGGCACGAAGGGTATTCCGGTAAGGTTAGTGGCGATTCGCGAATCGCACTTCCGCCGTGCCACAGGTTTTGTATTACATGCTACAAGCCACGAAGGAGCGAAAATGACGGACAGCGAGAAAACACCGAAACCCTCCCGCCCCATACCTACTTGGGCCCTGCTGCTCACGCTACTGGTGCTGTTGATGGCGAGCGGAGCGGCGTTTATACGCAAGACTCAGCCTCTCGACGCTACACTCATCGGCATAATAGATTTCCACCGTATTATGGGCCAGGATTCTCAATGGTCCAAGTATAGGCTGTCGAGTCAAGTGCAGCATGTCGTGTATAAACTCGCCCCAGGTTGCACGCCTTCGTCTCCCCTGGAGGCCCTCGCAAAAACAGACCCGCGGTGGAGCATAGTCTCAAAAAATCGAGTGCCAAATCCATATCGCGTCAACCAGAAGGTGATCGATTCTGCCACCGAACCGATGCGCAAGTTCCTCTCAGCAGCGGTGGCGGACAGTATCTATTCTCGCCAACCAGAGAAGCGTCGGCAGTTTCTGTTGAAATCCATAAAGCAGGATCCACAGAATGCAATCTACCCGATCTGCCTGGCCAACCTGGCATTCACCGCAGCCGGGGTGCCTGAATCGTCCAAAGAGCGGCTCACATCATTAAAGAGTGCTGTGCAGTTTCAAACGGCCTGTGGGTATGCGGCTCAGGCGATGCGCCTGAAGGACATCAATACCTACAGTTCTCAGGTATTATGGCCTTATCAAAAGAATATCACGCCGGTGACTCTATCTGAAGAGGCAATGGCCCAATCGGAGTTACAGACGTTCTCATATGGTTCCGTCTACACTGACAAGCGGTTTTGCCGGCAGTATGCACATGCGATGCGGTATCTGGCACGTACAGGCCAACGAGAACAAGCCAAACAGATGATGGCCGCCTGGCCCGACACCTTGCTGCACCGTCTGGAAACAACCAAATCATATCTCGGCAACACGGGCCTCACATCCAGCACTTCGGTTTTGATGAGTGCAAGTGCCGACACGGCCGCTCTGCTGGGTGATCACATCAGTGCAGCCAAATACAACAGCCTCGCCGGAAAGATGCGCAAGGTTTTCAAGGCCCGGGATGTCTATGATGTAGATCACGTGTTACGGTATGGCGGCTATATCGCCCATGTGGTGACGATGCTTTATGCCCACAACCCATTGCCAGCCGCTCGGTACGAGCCCATCCGCAGCGCAGAGCAGAGCTTTCTGGAACGCTACATGGTTGTCAAAACCAGCCTGCTGCTTGGCGTGGTATTAGGCCTGGCGTTTATCGTCATGCTGATAGCCACAAAGCTATCGAATGGTGGAGGCACAGCCGACTCATATGCAATTCGTTGGAATGAACTCCTTTGGGCACTGTGCTATGCCATGATTCCGTGGGCGTTATACGGACTATATGCCGCATTTTGGCCGCGCACCCAGAGTGTGGCGGTGATGGGCGGTCAGATCGTGTGGGGTGTAGGCCTCGCGGCACTGTTCAGCTTTGTTCTGCCGGTGCTTGTGCTGAAACAGCGTCGGAAGTTGCCTTTGAGGGAGTTGTTCACACTGCCCGATGTGTCCGTCGCCTGGTTCTTACTCTGGGTGATGCAAATAGGGCTGATCTATCCGATGTTTGTACACAAAGAGCAATCCGCCTGGGCACGGGAGAACTTCGTGATCTCCCGTGACGGCAGCCCTTCACCCGCTGAACAGCTCAGTGTGAAGATAAACAATCGCCCCATCGTGGAACTACTTCGCGAGATCGCTACAAAGTCGGCCAAATAGGAGAAACCATGTCAGACAACATCGTAACACCAAAACCATCCCGCCGAATCCGTTGGTGGCCGTTGATAGCTGCCGTGCTGGTGTTGGCAACCAATGCATGGCTTGAGCATCGCGGGGCACCGCTGATGGGCGTGTTCAACTGGTATAAGCACTTCTACGTTCACGACGACGATTCGGATTTTGGCTTCGGAGTTAAAATACCGCCTGTTCTCTCCGGACTATTAGTCACAGATCAGGACTGGCGTGATGTGGCCTTCTCCCTGGAGGCCGACCGCTCACCTGAGAAGGTTCTGCGCGAAGCAAGTAACAAACCGATTGAGCTGCGTAACTGGACGCGTGCGCGATTTCTACACAGGCTGCCAAAGGAACCCCAGCCGCGGATTGCGCTGCTGACCACCTACATGGCAGATGATCCCGCCAACGCGCTCTACCCTATGATGCTGGCCAACGAGGCGTTCCGTGAAGCTGGGTTGGATGCCGATAAAATCAAGACGAAAACCTGGTCGGGTACTACCATCACCCGTCCGACGGAACTGCCTCAAGCACTATCTTACGCGCAGAAGGCTCTCTCATCGCCAATATTATCGGACTACACCACCGAATATGAACGCCACCGTATGCGCAACATCAAACCGCCATATCTCACGGAGCACCAGTTGGCTCGGATTGAGGTGAGCTCCGAAAGTCTGCACCCAATGCTGTCCTACCAAAGGACGTTCGCCAAAAACTATGGCGCCATGATGGTCTACCTGGCACGTAATGGTCAAGTGAAGCAGGCCGACCAGTTGTCACGATCCTGGCAAAAGGCGATATTCAGACACAAACAGGGCACACTAAATGCTGTGATCGATGTGATGGTATACAAAGCGTGTATATCTATACTATCTAGTGCTACTGCAGAAGTTGCTAAAATCGCTGGTGACACAACTAGAGCTCAGCGTTACAGTGGTTACGTCCAGGAGATGAAGAACCGCCAACAAACGAACGATTATGAGTCCGATTCGATCATCTCGCGTCACGGCGGCATACTGAGCAGCATAATGCTACCCCCAAACGTGAAGATAACTCAGCAAAACATCGAACCCCTACGCACAGCGGAGCAAGCGGTATTCGAACGGATAGTGGCCAACTCACTCAGTATCTTCGTAGGCGGTATACTGGTGGCATTGCTGCTGTGCTGCGCGTTTCTGGCAGGCTCAGGGTGGCAGTATTCGCGCAAGGATTTGGGAATCGCTGCGGCTTTGGCCGTGATGCCATGGGCTGTATATGGTCTTCTGCTGCTTGTGCCCAACTTGATGTCGCGGCAATACGGCCCTGGTGTGGCGCAAACATCGTTTGTGGTGCAACTGGCGGTCACGACCGTTCTTTGCCTGATACTGCCCGTCTGGTGGCTATCGCGCAGGATGGGCACACTAACCAAACGTCCGCACTTCATGGTGTTCGTGGGTCTGTTGGTATTGTTGCTGGCGTTGGGTAGTCTGGCGTGTTATTCAGCCCTGTTTACTCTAGCACTTGCAGTGGTGCTGCTTCTGACGGCCAGATCATTAGCACGCAAGGAGTGGTTGTTCGAGTGGACTCGCGGCCTGGCTGTGTCGATGGCTGTGCTCTGGTTGGTACTGGGCTTCGTGGCCTACCCGATGTTCACCGCGAAAGACGCCGCAGCTTGGTCACGGGACACGCTATTGTTCTCGCCGAACGACGAGGTATCACCTGCCGAGAGGGAGGTGATGAAACTGTATGACCGTTCGATCATGCTCCCCGCCGCGAAATACGGGCTGTTGAAGGATGCGGGAAGGTAGGATGGCGATGCCCATCGGGTTTTCATGTCCGTTCGGGGTTACATTGAACACAACCCACGCTAGAAGGGCGATTCGCGAATCGCCCCTACAGGCCAAAAGTGAACCCGCGGCTAATAGGCGAACCGGTAACGGGCTGTCCGCCAGACCGCGCCGGAGATGGGCTGCACAACGGATGAGAGCGGTCTGAAAAACCGGCGCGGTCTTGGGCTGCACACCATAACGAAATCGACCGGCCCGGTTTTCCCTTTCCGGGCCGGTCTTTCAGGAAGCTCCGATCCAAGGTGCGAGCCTACCCTCGGTGCTAGAAGGGCGATTCGCGAATTGCCCCTAGTACGCGTTCCAGCGGCCACCGGCGGCGGGTTCCCTCCCTGCGCCGGTCGGAGCGGAGCGACACCGGCCGCTAATGATCAGCTGTGTGGTGGGGGTGACTAAACCCGCGGCCAACATGCTGACCAACTCCGGTATGCGTCACCCCTCTGGCCATCCATGGAATTATGGCATCATGCGAAATCGGGTTTCGGATGGCCACAAGGGCCATCCACGAATCCGATCTACGGTGCGAGGCCACGGAAATGCAGGCTATCCGCCAGACCGCGCCGGAGATTCGTCTGAACCACGGATTACGCGGATTAACAGGATGACACGGATGGGAATGCCAACGCAAGGGGTTACCCTTGAAAACATCAATCCCCTGATGGGCCCCTCTCTCCATCCGAACCTATCCGCGTAATCCGTGTAATCCGTGGTTCAGACAGAAAACCTCGCCGTTCATACCCTAATCTGTGCCATCTGCGTAATCTGTGGATGAATCCTTCCCTTTCGCGTCTTCGCGTGAGACACCCCCGCCTTCGGACCGGCGCCTAAACGCCAGAAAACCCAAAAGCGGTAAAATACATATAGGTATAAACATCACCACTAGCGTCACATCGCAGGAGGCCACATGGATCACAGCCGATCAACTGCAATCAACCAACTCGCTCAGCAGCTCATGCCCGCAGGGGTCAACAGTCCCGTGCGCGCGTTCCGAGCCGTGGGCGGTGACCCAGTGGTGTTCGAAAGCGCATCAGGTGCCACCCTCACCGATGTGGACGGCAACCGCTATATTGACTATGTGGGAAGCTGGGGGCCGATGATTTTGGGCCACAGTCACCCTGCGGTGGTGGAGGCTGTCACCGAGATGGCGAAGAAGGCCATGAGCTTCGGCGCACCTCATGAGGGTGAGCTGCTGCTGGCGCAGAAGATCACCGAGATGATGCCCCATATCGAGATGATGCGCTTTGTCTGCTCCGGCACGGAGGCCACGATGAGTGCGGTGCGTCTGGCCCGTGGAGCCACCAACCGGCCCTACATCATCAAATTCGAGGGCTGCTATCATGGCCATGTGGACAGTCTGCTGGCCAAGGCCGGCAGCGGGGTCGCCACCTTCAGCCTGCCGGAATGCGCCGGCATCCCGCCAGAGATGACCGCGAACACGCTACTCGCCGGATACAACCACCTTTACGAGGTGGAGCAGCTCTTCATGAAGCACGGAACGCAGATTGCGGGAGTGATCGTGGAGCCCATCGCCGGGAACATGGGCGTGGTACCGCCAGCATCTGGCTTCCTGGAGGGTTTACGTCGTCTGTGCACACAATATGGTGCCCTGCTGATTTTTGACGAAGTGATGAACTGCTTCCGTGTGGCGCGCGGCGGTGCCACGGAGCTGACCGGCGTCACCCCAGACATCGTCTGCCTCGGCAAGATCGTGGGCGGGGGTCTGCCCGTCGCGGCCTATGGCGGTCGCCGCGACTTGATGCAAAACATCGCGCCGCTAGGCGCGGTCTACCAGGCCGGCACACTCTCAGGTAACCCACTGGGCATGGCTGCAGGATTGGCCACGTTGAACCTGCTCACCCCCGAGCTTTACATCCAACTGGAAGCTAACTGCCAGATGCTGGAGGCGGGCCTCAAGGAAGCCGCAGCGGAACTCAACGTGCCGATGCAGCTCAACCGTGTCGGTGCGATGCTCTGCTGCTTCTTCACCTCAAATCCGGTCACCGACACCGACAGCGCGATGAGCACCAATCGCGAACTGTTCGCTAAACTGTTCAACGGGATGCTTGACCGAGGTATCTACCTGCCACCATCGGCGTTGGAGGCCTGGTTTGTGAGTGCCGCGCATACCCCTGAGGACATACAGCAGACGATAGAGGCGTTCCGCATCTCACTTCGTGAGGCGGTGGCTTGATGCCCCCAATCCGACAACGCTTCCTGAACGCCTGTAGAAAACAGCCCGTGGATTGCACCCCGATGTGGGTGATGCGCCAGGCGGGCCGCTTCCTGCCCGAGTACCGGGAGCTGCGCAAAAGCCACACGATGGTCGAATGCTGCACCACCCCCGAGCTCGCAACCGAGATCACACTGATGCCCATCCGCCGGTTTGACATGGACGCAGCCATTCTGTTCAGCGACCTCACGGTCCCCTATCTGGCAATGGGCGTGGATTTTGAGCTCAAAGAGGGCGTAGGACCGGTCATCGCCCACCCCATCTCAAACCGCGCGGACGTGGAGCGGCTGCGGCCCTTCGAAGCGGAGCAGGCGCTGCCGTTTGTCACCGAGAGCGTCCAGCGGCTCACCGCTCAGTTGGAGGTGCCGCTCATTGGATTCTGTGGGGCGCCTTTCACCATGGCCAGTTACATGATAGAGGGCAAGCCCAGCCGCGACTACGCAAAAACCCGCACGATGATACAAGCCGATCCCGGGCTCTGGGCCACGCTGATGGACTACCTCGAGCGGAGCATCTGTAGTTGTTTGCTGGCGCAGATCAAGGCGGGTGCCTCCGCGGTGCAGTTATTTGACAGTTGGGCGGGTGCGCTCAGCGAAGCCACTTACCGGCAGCATGCCCTGCCCTGGCTGCAGCGTATCGTGAACTGCTTGAAGCAAACCGGTGTGCCGGTGATCTACTTCGCGGTCGGTGCCTCGCATCTTTATCCCTGCCTGCGCGAGATCGGCGCTGATGTGCAGGGCGTGGATTGGCGCATCCCCCTCTCACAGGCGCATCAGCAGTTGGGTCCGGAGTTCGCGCTGCAGGGCAATCTCGACCCCACCGCGCTGTTGGCTGGCACGGAGGTCTGCCTGCAGCAGGCACAGATAGTGCTGGACGAAGCCTCGGAGCTACCTGGTCACATTTTCAACCTCGGCCACGGCATCATGCCCTCAACCGACCCGGATGTGCTGGCCAGCCTGGTGGACTTCGTGCATGATCGGAGCCGTCGCTAGATGGAGACGCGCACAGTCGCCATCGTGGGCGGAGGCATCACAGGCCTGAGTGCCGCCTACGAGCTGCAGAGCATGTCTCAGCAAACCGGCGTCCCGTTGCGGATCGTGCTGCTGGAACGTTCGGAGCGGTTCGGCGGGAAGGTGGGCACAGAGCACACGAACGGCTGCCTGATCGAAACTGGTCCCGACAGCTTCATGGCCCAAAAGCCTGGCTGTATCAACCTGGCCAAGGAGCTTGGCATGGAACCCGATCTGACCGCTCCACTGGTGCGCCGGTTTTACATGATGTTAAAGTCCAAGCTGCACGAGGTGCCGTATGAGCTGGTCACGCTGGTACCCACAAAGCCTGAAGCTCTGTGGAAGGCCAGTTTCCTCAGCATCAAAGGCAAGTTTCGCGCCAGCGTTGAGGGCACGATCAAGCATGACACCTCACTGAAGGATCAGTCGCTGTATGACTTCCTCTCCAGCCGGTTCGGAGATGAGTTCACACAGCGGTTTGCCGCTCCCATGATGGCCGGTGTACACAACGGTGACCCCCACAATATGAGCACAGCCGCTATCTACCCCACCTACTGGAAGATGGTCACCGAGAAGGGCAGCATGACCCGCGCCATCATGGGGCGACGGGTCAAGATGGCCACCAGCACTCACAAGCCGATGGCACCGTTCCAGACATTTCGTAACGGTATGGAGAGCTTAATTCAAACACTTCTCGAGAAGCTCAACGGTGTGGAGTTGTTCACACGCTCGAAAGTAATATCACTGAAACACCAAGGCCAAAAGTGGCTGATCGGCACAGAATCATCGGACACACAACCGTCGACGGAGATTGAAGCGGATGCGGTCTTGCTCTGCACACCGGCCTATGTGTCAGCGGCCCTGCTGCACGCCAGCTCAGAGCGTCTGGCATCGCAGTTGAACGGCATCAACTACGCCTCCACCGCGGTGGTTTCACTCGCTTACCCCCGTGAAGCAGCTGCATTTGCCGATGGTGCCAGCGGGTATCTCGTGCCGCACTCCGAAAGCACCTTCATTACGGGATGCACCTACAGCCACTCCAAGTGGCCAAACCGCGCACCCGATGACGTCGCGCTGTTCCGCTTCTTCATCGGGTATGCTAAGCAGGACCACCTCGTGCGGGAAAAGAACGAGGAGCAGTTGATGGCCATGACCCACCAAGAGGCCCGCAAGCTGATGGGCATCAATGCAGAGCCCCTTTTTGGACGCTGCCATCGGTGGATTCAAGCCACACCGCAATACGATGTGGGTCACCTTGATAAAATGGAATGTATAGATCAAGAGCTATACCAACTGGAAGGGTTATTCATGGCAGGCGCTGCGTATCGCGGCATCGGCGTCCCCGACTGCATCACGCAGGGGCGCACCCAGGCCGGCCGAATCGGCGCATACGTCGGGCTTAACCAACGAAATGAGGGCCAATGATGGGCAACCAGATTCCCCCCCGTAAACTGATCCGCGTGCCCGAATTCATGGCACTGAAGGGCCAGCGACCCATCGCCATGCTTACAGCATACGACTTTGAGTCGGCCCGGTGGGCCGATGAGGCCGGTGTGGACTCGATTCTCATCGGCGATTCGCTGGGCATGGTGGTTTTGGGACATCGCACCACCATACCGGTGACACTCGAGGATATGGCCCGACACGGAGCCGCGGTGGCCAGAGCCAAACCGAAAGCACTGACCATTTTGGACATGCCCTTCATGAGCTATCAGGTCAGCGCGGAGCAGGCACTCACCAACGCAGGGCAGTTGGTTCAGCAGAGCGGCTGCGAGACGGTCAAGCTAGAGGGCGGGGTCCGCTGCGCAGAGGCCATCCACAAAATCACCCAGGCGGGCATTCCCGTGTGTGCGCACATCGGTATGACACCTCAAAGCGTCAACAGCTTCGGAGGTAACCGCGTGCAGGGGGTTCCAGACCAGCAGGCGGAGCAGCTCCGGCAGGATGCGCTAGCTGTGCAGCAGGCTGGCGCATTCGCAGTGGTGCTGGAGTTGATCCCAGCCGCACTCGCGGCGGAGATCACCGCTAGTTTGAACATCCCCACCATCGGTATCGGTGCCGGACGCGGCTGCGATGGTCAGGTGCAGGTACTCCATGACATGCTGGGCTTTGGCCCCGCCAAAACCCGCAAACACGCCAAACGCTATATTGAGGGCCGAAACCTGATGGTTGATGCCATCAGCCAGTATGTGCAAGAAGTCACATCCGGCGAATTTCCCACCGAGGAGAACGAGTTTTAATGCAGATCGCCAGAACGATAGATGAAGTGCGCGCATTTGTGCGCAATGCCCGCAGTCAGTCGCTGACCGTTGGGTTTGTGCCCACCATGGGATACTTTCACGAAGGGCATCTCTCTTTGATGCGCCAGGCAGGTGAGCAGTGCGATCTGGTCGTGGTCTCGCTGTTTGTAAACCCCACCCAGTTTGCGCCCACAGAGGACCTGACCGCTTACCCGCGCGACTTCGACCGCGACTGCCAGATGGCCGAAAGCGTGGGCGTGGATTTGATGTTCGCCCCCGCTCCGGCTGAGATTTATCCGGCGGGCTACCAAACCACCGTCACTGTCGACACGGTCAGCATGCCGATGGAAGGGATATTCCGGCCCACGCACTTTTCGGGCGTCGCCTCCGTGGTGTGCAAGCTGTTCAACATCGTGCAGCCCGACAAAGCGTTCTTTGGCTTGAAAGACTACCAGCAGTTAAAAGTCATCCAGCGCATGGTTACTGACCTAAACATGCCGGTGGAGGTGGTTCCCTGCCCCACCGTCAGAGAGCAGCAGGGGCTGGCGATGAGCTCACGCAACACCTACCTAACCGATGAGCAGAAGCAGACCGCACTGGTGATCTCCCACGCACTGTCCCAGACCAAAGAGCGGGCAGAAGCAGACCCGATGATCGACCCTGAGCGACTTCGGGTGGACGTGCAGAATGTGATCGAGAAGGAGCCCGGGGTGGTCAGCATCGACTATGTGACCATCTGCCACCCGGAGCAACTCACTCCCATCGATAATCTGAAACAAGGGGCTGTGATCTGTGTGGCCTGCCGGGTTGGTAAAACTCGCCTGATTGATAATATCGTGATAGACTCATCTCATTAACTCTAGCCTGAAGGGGCCGTCTATGTCACCCCAAGAGATCATACAGCAGTTGGACCGGATCATGGCCTCCATCGATCAACCCGAAACACCGCTTGAACTCCACACCGACGGGGTAGATGCTGAATGGGCAGCGGTGTTGGAGCGAATCAACAAACTAGCCAGTCGGCTAGGCACCACCCAGGCACAACTCCTCCAGGCACAGGCCAAACAGGCCTTTTTGAGTGCTGAGCTGGATACCTTCGCCTATGTGGTGTCGCACGACCTGAAAGCCCCTTTACGCGGGATATCGTCCCTCGCTCAATGGATCATCTCCGACTACAGCGAGTCACTGGACGAAGACGGCCGCGAACAACTTGCGATGCTGAACGACCGCGTGCTGCGAATGCACACGTTGATAGATGGCGTATTGCGCTTTTCGCGTGCGGGAAGAGGTCATGACCAGTGCGTGCTGATCACGCTGGAGCCGATGATCCGTCAGGTTGCCGATGATTTGGCCGTCAACGGACAGGCCCAGGTTGTCGCAGATGGCCAGCTTCCACAAGTGGAGGGCGAACCTACGCATCTCTCTCATATCCTATCGTGCCTGTTGGACAACTCGCTGAAGTATAACCACAACGAGCGTCCTGAGGCGCATGTCTGCGTGAAGGAGACCGATGATGGGTGGGTATTCTGTGTGTATGACAATGGGGTGGGCATCCCGCCTCATGACAGGGATCGGGTGTTTGACCTGTTCCAGACGGTGCGTGCCCGCCAGGACCTAAACAGCCCAGGCGTAGGGTTGACCATCGTGAAGAAGATCGTCAACATGTACGATGGCAAGGTGTGGTTTGAAGATAGCCCTCTGGGGGGCGTGCAGGCGTGCTTTACTCTGCCAACCATGAAGGTCTACCCCTTACCTAATGATTAAGCTGTTGACGTCACCCGTGCTGTGTGGGGTAATTGCCTGATGGGACTTTTTGACTCCGCCTCTTCGCAGGAGATATCGGCCAACGCACCGCTGGCAGCTCGGATGCGGCCCAGGGACCTGGACGAATTTGTGGGGCAGGAACAGATTCTGGGCCCGAGATCGGTGTTGCGCAAAGAACTGGAAGCCGACCGGCTGGGTTCGGTCATCTTCTGGGGCCCGCCCGGCTGCGGTAAGAGCACCCTCGCCCGTATCATCGCTGCCCGCACCCAAAGCCGCTTCGTGGAGTTCAGTGCCGTTACCAGCGGCATCGTGGAAGTGCGGAAGGCGATGGAAGAGGCCAGACAGAACCAGCAGTTCTACGGTAAGCGGACAATACTGTTCATAGACGAAATCCACCGGTTCAACAAGGCGCAGCAGGACGCTTTTCTGCCGCACGTGGAGGAGGGCACCATCACGCTACTGGGTGCCACCACCGAGAACCCCTACTTTTCGGTCATCTCGCCGCTGCTCAGCCGCAGCCGGGTGGTGCAGTTCGAGGAGCTGACGGTGGAGCACCTCAGCACACTGATGCACCGGGCACTGACGGACGCTCAGCACGGTCTGGGCAGCATCCCCGCGACCATCGACCCCAAAGCGGAGGAGCTGCTGATCCGGTTTGCGGCCGGCGATGCCCGCTCGATGCTGAACACGCTGGAGTCGGCCGTCACGCTCACTAAGCCCCAGGCCGACGGCGTGCGCCATCTGGGTATAGACGAGATGCAGAGCGTGCTGCAGCAGCGAAACATCCGGTATGACCGCGAAGGTGACGAGCACTACCACACTATCTCGGCGTTTATTAAGTCGGTGAGGGGCTCTGACCCCGACGCCGCTCTGCACTACCTCGCGCGGATGCTAAAAGCCGGTGAAGACCCGCGGTTCATTGCCCGCCGGTTGATCATTCTGGCCTCAGAGGATATCGGCAACGCCGACCCGCGAGGCATCTCCGTGGCGGTCGCTGCGATGCAGGCGGTGGAGATGATCGGGATGCCCGAGGGGCGTATCATCCTTGCGCAGGCCGTCACCTACCTGGCCACCGCGCCGAAAAGCAACGCGGCCTATCTGGCCATCGACAAGGCCCTGGCCGACCTCGATACTCAGCCCGCGGCGGCGGTGCCACTGCATCTGAAGAGCACCGGATACAGCGGTGCCAAAAAGATGGGCCACGGCCGCGACTATGTCTACCCTCACGACCATCCTGGCCACTGGGTGGCTCAGCAATACCTGCCGGACGGCAACTGGCAGACGCCCTACTACGAGCCCTCAAACCAGGGCTGGGAAGCCAAGATCGCAGAGCGCATGCAGGTCCAAAACACCACCACTGCACCCCTAACACCGCAAATACAGGAGCATCAGCCCATCATGCCGCAACCTACACTGTCTGAATGGATCGACGCGCATCTCGAGGAACTCGTGCAGCATCTGCAGCAGTTCGTCAGCATACCCTCAGTGAAATCGGCCGCTCAGCCGGGAGCGCCTTTCGGCACTGAGATTGGCAAAGCCATGGAGTATGCTTGCGCTTTAGCGGAGAGCTTTGGGTTTACGGCCAAGCGGTTTGATGGCTACGCCGCGCACATGGACATGGGTGATGCCCCGGAGAGCGTAGCGATACTGGCGCATGTGGACGTGGTTCCGCCAGGCGATGCCTGGACGAAGCAGCCGTTTGGGGGAGAGCTGATCGACGGCTACCTGTATGGACGCGGCACTGTGGACGACAAGGGGGCGGTGATCGCCGGTCTGTTTGCCATGCGCGCCATCAAGGAGCTGGGAGTACCGCTTAAGCACCGCATACGCATGGTCATCGGTGGCGATGAGGAGTCGGGTTGGGAGTGCATGAAGCACTACCTGCAGCACGAGACCGAACGTCCGGTCTGCGGCTTTAGCCCCGACGGTGACTGGCCATTGATCTTCGCCGAGAAGGGTATCATCAACCTGCAGATTAACGCCAAGCAGCCGGAGCCCGCCTCAGGGGCCATCATCCGATGGGCGGAGGGTGGCCGGCGCGCCAACATGGTGCCCGATCTAGCACAGGCACTGCTCAGTGGGGTCACGTCTGAGCAGATCACCAAAGCATGCACGGATACGGATCGGCTGAGTATCGAAGAGCAGACCGATGGTCTGCTGGTCAGCATCAAGGGGACCTCATCGCACGGCTCCACCCCTGAGCTGGGCATCAACGCCGTGGCGCTGCTGCTTAGAACACTGGCGGATGCAGGATTCAACGTGAACTATCCCTGGCTGCTGCCCGTGACGGAGATGTCGGAGTCGCTGGATGGAGGGGCATATGGAGTGGCTCTCAGCGACGAAGTCAGCGGCCATCTGACCAGCAACATGGGGGTGTTCGCCTTCGATGGCTGCGAGATGAACGCCAGCATCAACCAACGCTGCCCGGTGACCATCGACTGCGAGCAGACGGTGCATACTCAGCGTGAGCTGCTGGAAGAACTGGGATTGACGCTCGCGAGTTACACCATCCAACCGCCGCTGTATGTGCCGCAAGATGGCGAGTTCGTGCAGAAGCTGCTAAAGGCCTACCGCGATGTCACCGGCGACCAGAAGGCACCGCAGGCCATCGGCGGCGGCACCTACGCCCGCGTGGCACCAAACCTGGTGGCCGTGGGCAGCCATTTCGCGGGAGACGGCCCATACCACGGTCCCGATGAGCGGGTTGCGGTGGAGTCGCTGCGCAAACTGTGCGAGCTGATCGCCCGCATGGCGCTTAGCCTGGCTGAGTAGCCGTTGGGGTTCCAGATGGTTCATCCAATCGCCTATGTCCGGGGCGGTTTTCCCTAACCGCGCCGGTCTGGCGGTTAGCCAAGAGGAGATTCAACGCCAAGACGGGATTTTGTCTGAACCACGGATTACACGGATGGGATCCAACGCTAAGGCGCAAGGGGTATTTGACCGCGCCGGTTTCTCAGCACGCTTACAAACGCCATCCAGCCCATCTCCGGCGCGGTCTGGCGGTTAGCCCTCCACTCCCATCCGAACCCATCCGAACCCATCCGTGCAATCCGTGTAATCCGTGGTGCAGACAATTCCCCGTCTGTCTGGCGAACGGCTCGCAAGCGGGTGCAGGGAGCGGTCGATGCTGCGTCCGGACACCCACGAAGTGGGTAAGATTCTTACAGCCACGGGTGAGCGCCAGCGTAACCCGTGGTTAAGCCACCAAACCACCTACCCCGAAGTGGGTCGTCCGCGACGGAGTAGTGACGGGAACCTCGAAATCATCTCATCCCATAAGCCTGTGGTTCAGACAAGGCAGCATGGCTGGTCACCTCCGATAGAAACCCACCAGCCCCGCTGCGACGGGTTCCATCGCCCCGTAAACGGGGCTCCATCACCCATCGCTAATCAGTTGGCAGCCCGCAAGCAGGCGCAGGGAAGCCACTGCAATCCGAAACCTATGTCAGCGCCGGTCTGGCGGATAGCCAGTCGCAAAACCTCTGTGGTTCATACAGTCCCCTATTTCTGCCCGTGAATCCAGCCACAGATGTCACTTACCACCTGCTGAGAGACGTTACCGGGGATGCCATACTCGATGGCTGTAGATCGTCCTGTGCCCGTCATAAAGATATGGTTCAGGTCGGGATAGAGTTTTAAGGTCACGTTAGGTCTTGAGCCGACATTCTGCTTCCACGAATCAAAGTCGGCGGTTGTTGACTGGAAAGCGCGGCGACCTTGCATTATGAGCATTGGTTGTTTCAATGACTTAGCCACCTGAGCCGGATGATAGCCGTGTAGATCACGCCAATATGATTCCGGCATACCCCAGATAGGTGCAGAACCCCGGGAATTCGGCTTTAAAGACTTAATTCGAATTAGGTCGCGCCTCTCGGCATTGATCTGTTTTTTTGTATAGGCACTGATGACAGGTTCGTCTAGTGAGACCATATACAGATCGCGTTCAAACATCACATCCTCCAACGGACGGGTGTATCCTGACATCACAATCAACCCAGCTAGCTGAGGATCAACCTTCCCAATCCTGGGCATCAGGAATCCACACATGCCATGGCCTAGTATATATATCCGCTTCTTGTCAACTGTCTTGAGGCTGCGCGCATATGCAATTGCTGCCAGCATATCATCGGTCGCCTCATCTTTAACTGTCCAGTCTGGGCGCAACTTCGGATGATTTTTCTTGCCGCGCCAATGGTAACTGCGACCATCGTATCGCAAGACGGATATGCCCTGTGAGGCCATCCCCCAAGCCAGATCCCGAAACGGCTTGACCGGTCCATATGCGCCATCACGGTCGGCAATGGAGGTCATTACCACAATGGGGAATGGCCCCTTACCAGTAGGAACTGCAAGGGTAGCGGGCAGCTCCTGCACACCATGGCCGATCTTGACGTTTAGCTCTACAAAACGTTCCTTATACACGTATTTGGGTACCTTATATTGCCCAGCAGACGGCTCAGGCGGCAAGAACCATACCCCGTCGATTTTGTTATCTGTGTTGATTATGGTTCTGATGCACCAGGTGGCCTTCTCGAATTCGCAGGTTACGTATACAGCCTGGTATCGACCATCCTTTACCTGGCGCCAATCACTCCGTGATTTGAGAGGGCCTGACTTTTCCGTTATTTGTACCCAGTTGCGACGCAGTCTATCTGGTGACATCACAGCCATCATAACGGGGCTGTAATCCTTAGTCGCGGTAACAAAGTCACCCTTTATGATGGCATTTACCATATGATCTGCAGTCATGGCAACGCTGCGCTGGGCGCAACCTGAGGCCATCAATACAGCAAGGCAGACTGCGGACAAAAGAATGCACTGCATGGTTATTTTCACAATTCGGTTATTCATACTGTCGACCCACCTTTTCCGATTATGGATGTTGTTTTGAAGCACACACGGGTTGGACTAGACCTATACCGCCGATTGACATCTTGCCAACTACATCCCCACCGCCTTACGTATCTTCGCATATCCCCTGCGACGCAACACCAGGCTATACACCTCCAGCGCACCCCAGGTGCAGATGAAGCTGATGAGCGGCAGTATTTGCTTTGTCACCTGCGGATTGCTGTGCGCCAGATGGTAGAGCTGTCCCAGCCCGAAGTAGAACCCCACTAGCAAGCCAACCGACCACCATGCCAGAACAATGCCCGAAGCAGGCTCCGGCATGGGGTTTTCCTCCAGTGCGACCACCGGGATATCACGCTGGAAGGTATCTGTGCGCAGTTGTCCGATAGCCCGATCATTCTCCTCAGGGTTGTAGCACACCGGGATCACCGCATCTGCGCTGACCAGGTAGAGTGAGGCTCTACGTTCCGAGATTGCGGACGCTATAACGGCCTGGTCAGCATCAGGCGGACAGGAAAGGAGTTTCACGGCTGCCTTTACAGGCATGTACTGCATCTCAAGTGATGGAAACTCCATAAACTGCACGATTTTATTTGATACGACATATTGAGTGTCGATGTCGAAGCTCCAAGCCCATCGCCGCACGAATCTGAAATTCCACATCACGAAAAGTGTTCCGACATAAGCGACTACCGCATATACCATCGCGGATGATTCTGACAGAAAGGCCGCTCCAAATATCTGCATGAACGCACCATAAAATGCGAATTTGGACACCAACACTATCTGTGAAATGTCGACAGACGGCTTGCTGTCTTTGTCGGTTCGTTCTATATGCTTGTCAAGCAGACTGAAGAACACGTTCCAATTAGTGATATCTGGGATTCCTGAACTGGCCACAGCGATGATTTTGGGCAGGGAGATGATCATTATAATAACTTGGAAGATGAAAGCACAGATAGGCACTAGCGAAAATCCCAAAGGGGCACCAATAATGGCTCCGATCCCGAAATTCACTATCATGAAATCGCGTGAATTACGGTGTTTATCGACCATATAGCTATACCTCCCTCATCAGCAAACTTGGCAAAACCACTCAAAGATAGCTATTTAAAGCAATCTGGTACATGCTTTCGGATAAGACCGATAATGCCCTCAATCTCTGGGTGATTACCTGGTATGACGATACGGTTCAGCCAGAAACGCCCTTGTATGACAACCTTGCTTATGCGCTCAGAAGGTCCATGTTTACGATAGACCATCACACCGGTGACATTCCGCCATTTGATAACCATGGGGTTCGGTCTGTTCACCACTGACCTGATGCTGACATCTTCGTTGGTCATACATATGTGTGATGTAAGGTAATTGATAAATGCGGTAGGAAGAATCGCAACAGTAAACAGCAGAAAGAAACACAGAGTTGGGATCATACAGATCACCGCTTTGGTTGGAGACGTGGCAAAGCCTTCGATGAAGGGCTGCATGAAACCCCTCGTAACCACTCCCGTAAGCATCAAGGCCAGAGCATAACAAATATAAGCAGTCACTTTCTGGCGTTGATCGAACACGCGTTGAAAGCAGTGCTTGTCAGATTGGAATATCGTCCACCTGGCCCGCCCATTCTTCCACGTGTCTATTGATTCCCCCATTGAAACTACACTCCAGATGATGGTCATACCTAACCACACTACAGCGGTAAACACCATGACATCCGGCAACCCATTTTTCGGAAACACATGGCTGTTACCTGGCACTTCAGCCATCGCACATTGTCCGATCACCATCCCAAATATCACAAATAGAGGTTTGCGCTTACACGTCATATCATCCCCGTGCTGGATTAGCCTGACCAAGCTCATGACGGCTGCTTCTCTACCGGCTCGGGCTGTGCGGGTTCGTCTGCAGCGCCATGATTCGTCAACGACTGCCTATGTACATACAGTGCGACACGCGTGGCGATGAGCACGCCGGCATAGATATTCAGCACACCGTAAATGGTCAGTGGGAGGTCCATAAACTCCCTCATTTTCACAGGCAGGACGGTATTGACCACGATGATAAACGCAGATATTAGCACGAACAACAAACTGAGTACCACCATAAACATGATTCTGTTTCCACCAAAAAAGAAGCCTTTGTATATCGTCTCGCCCAGCCATTCGCGAGCTTCAATCATCTCCTGCTCGGTGGGAAACAGATGCAGGTTCGAAACAACCGTGGGTAGAATTTTGGCGCGGCTCAGGCCAACAGCCGCCAGCCTGGCGCCTATATACATCCATATCATTATAGTTGCGGATATGATTTCATCAGCTAGTTTCATTGGCATGATGAATATGAGTTTGTGGTGCAGCAGCGGCATCACAAACACAGATGAGAGCAACATAATAACTCCGAAAACCACGTATTGAAAGTTCATGAGACCGACCCTCCAGGAATACTGTTTGCATGTGGCTCGATTCATCTACAACCGATCGAACAACTTCGGTATATATTATCCTTTTTTGGCAAGGCAATACCAGCCCTGAGCTGGGGGTGTGGGTGACTATGCCCGCTGCATCGATGGCCATCAGACTGAGCTCTCCGCCAGACCGCGCCGTAGATGGGCAATCAGGGTGCAACCGACGCCTGCGTTGGCCTGAGCGGTTGTTTACGGCTCCCGCAAGAAGGGCGTTTCGCGAAACGCCCCTACAGGCCTGGTCGCGCTGGAGATGGGATGCATGGCGGTCGTAAGCTTACAGATACACCGGCGCGGTCTTTACCTAATCTGCGTCATCTGCGAAATCTGTGGATCAGCATTTCCCCTTTGCGTCCCTTCCCCCATTGCGTCTTTGCGTTGTACTTCCCGTCAAACGTGGCTTCCATAGCTGCCATCTGCGTCATCTGTGGATTGCATCCACCAAATATGTCTATTGTGACGTAAAATACCCAGAAATTACCGAGCCACTCACCCATCAAGCTTCGTCTTATATCTAGTGTTTCAACATCACTTGGTCGACATACCACTCTCTCAGGAGGACTGGATTTGGCAAAACGTCTATATATGTCTCTCATCGCAGTCATTTTATTCGCTGCGACTTCAGCATTCGCCGCACTGCCATCATATGAGTTCGCATCGCAGGCCGATGTCAATACCTGGACTGGCCAGCATGGCATCAGCTCAAAACTCTATGTGAACGGCAGTATGGAGCTGACACTCTCTGGGGATGACCCATACATTACCGGCCCATCCCGTAATTTGGGCGACAAGCCGGTGTATGCCACCATCCGCATATTCAGCGAGTCGGGAGGTCCTGCGGAGTTCTTCTGGTATACGGCCACACAGGGCGTCCAGGCAGGTCATGAGGTGGCGTTCACTGTGCCCGCAGGCCAGTGGGCCGAGGTCGCGGTGGCCCTTCCTGCCCTTGGCAGCAAGGGCGGTTTACGGCTTGACCCTCCAGGCAGCAGCGGCAAGTGCCTGGTAAACTGGATACGCTTCGAGGAGCAAGTCGTTGTTAACCCCCCTGCCTGGACCGGCCCGACGATGAGCGCTCCAGCAGCCGACTGGTTGACGGTGCGCAGCGGTAACACCTCACTGACACACGACCCCGCCCACTTCGGTCGGTATTACGTCAACGTCAATGATGTGCAGACGGCCGCTGGCTGGGATCAACCTTGGATATGCTTCCGCTCCACGACCAATGCTCCGGTATGGCTCAACCTCCTGGAAGGCGCGCACACAATTCAAGCCATCCCCAACGGCATCCAGAGTAAACTCATGGCACTCGATACCGATGGAGCGGTCTGGACACTCACCAACACCTTCACACCAGGCGCGATATCTGGAACCATCGCTTGCGCCAGCACGATCCGGGTCAACCAGACCCGCCACGCCTGGTTCGTGCCTTGGCTGGTGATGTTCCCAAAAGAACGCGAACGCGCGCTCTTCCCCGGCTTGGAGTATATGGACCCACTAGACACCTCCAGCAGCAAGGATGACATCGAAACCTGGGACTACCAGCGGCGCGCGCCAGACCCACTAAAGATGACCTTCCCCATGCTAGCCATGCAGGCGCAGAACCGATGGATCGGGCTGTCTTGGGCCGACAACAACCGGTGTCAGCCGGTTTTTGATAGCCCAGACCGCGTGTTCAGTTCAAACCTGAACTTCATGGGGGTGCTGGCCAGCAACTTCAACATAAATCAGCGCGACCCGGGCAGCCTACTGCCGGCTTTCGCCGAGGAGTTTCCTGCCAACACCGACATCACGCTGAACATGAATATCTCCGGCGGCAGCGGATCAAACATGGTACCGGCCATCAAGACATACGTGAAGCTGTATGGTGTGCCCCAGTTGCCAGACCCAGGTCGTGATATGCAGAACTACATCACGTGGACGGCCGGGGGATGGTTGGACAGCAACATCCGCAGCGGCGATCAGTACAGGCACGCCACCTGGCCAGGTTCTACAAACTGGAATGCGGCTCCGGTGGGTGATGTGCCCTGGATGGAACGTTGGCTGGCCGAGAACACCACCGACCCCATCCTCAAAACACGGCTGCAAATCGCCTCCGCGGGAGCTGCCACACAGGTGATCGCCGCAGGAAGTGTGAACTTCCGTGGCGTATCACACGTGCAGTATCCCATCGCATCACTCATCTTCACCGATGGGCTCAGCGGACCTGATATCGCGCTTGGCAGCGGTAACGGCCAATATGCGCAGTTCACGCCTGAGGGCACTGTGCTTTACAATCCGCCCGCCACCGGCAACGACCTGTCCCGCACTCACTGGGCAAAGCACGCTAATGGCATGACTGCCACGGTATTGAAATACGTGTGGGATGGCGTGCTCTACAGTGCCGATCCGACACTGGGCCAAAAGGCAATCACGCTCACAGACATGCTGTCACAGTACGATAATGAGGCCCCTCGTGGTGCTCAGACCTGGGAGGTTCCGCTGCACACACCGGACATTCTGGGCTCTGCCTACCTGGTCTACAGCAATCTGGCAGCGTATGAATATACCGGCAAGAAGCAGTACCTCGACAAGGCGATCGACTGGGCATGGACAGGGATACCGTTCGTCTACCTGGTCAACCCTACCACACATCCAATAGGTCGCTACGCCACCATTCCGGTGTTTGGCAGCACGCAGTTCTCATTGATGAACTGGATGGGCGTTCCAGTTCAGTGGTGCGGCATGGTGTATGCGGATGCCATCCGGCGTCTGCAGCGGTTTGACCCCACCGGCCCCTGGGAGATGCTCTGGAAGGGCATCACCATCTCAGGCATCCAGCAGAGCTTCCCCACCGGTCCCGACGCCACATTGCAGGCGACGCTGCCGGACTCGGTCAACCTGCGCTCGCAGACCCGCAACGGTGTAGCCATCAACCCGGGCACCGTGATGAGCTGCGCCACGAACTACTATCTGGGCATTCCAGCTTACGACTACCGGATATATCGCAGTCTGGGCCTGATGGTGCATCTGCCAGGGCAGTGGCTGCCTGGTGAGACCGTGATGCGAGATGAACTGAAGTTCCGTGCTCAGCTATGGACGGACGCGAAGATCATGGTAGTCGGTCTGAAGCGGTTCGGCCTGGTGATGGTCGATGACGTGGTGGTGCCCATAGGACAGGGTGCCGCCTATGATTCCAGGGGCAACCTGTTTGTAAACGCCACCAAAGGCATGCATACCATCACCATAAAGCTCACAGCACAAACCACCCCCACAAACCCTGCTGGGGGGATATCAGTGCTCCAAAGGAACAATTAGAGCTAGACGAACACCAGGCAATGTGGTAAAATATCAACTGCATTGCCTGGTCGTTCAACGGCAGGACAACGGACTTTGACTCCGTTAATCGTGGTTCGAATCCACGCCGGGCAACCATTTCTGCCCCTCAAACAGCTTCCCACTAGCCTATAAAAGAACCCATCATTCGCATAACTCCTTGTACGTAACTGATCGTAGGGGCGTCCCTAGTCAGCGCCCTAAACACGAAATACCGAGTGAACAACGATTAGGGCGCCCACAAGGGACGCCCCTACGACAGTGTCTATTACAGTATGGGTTGACTTGGACTCAAGAGCGGTGCTTCAAAATAAGCAATCGCCTGTACATTCGTTATCTAATATACTTTTATACACCACTATATATTGCATTGCCCGGTTAAAGGGGGTATAATAGATGAACAATACGCTTCAAGTGAGGATGCCATGACTGACCAAGCAGCTCCGTTTGAAACATCGATCATCGAATTCGGCCCCCAGCGCATTATGGGGATCAGCTTAATCACCGCCAACGAAAATGGCGAAGTGCCCGCACTTTGGGGCAGCGAGGGTGGATTTTCTACCCGCATGGACGAGGTGCAGCAGCCAAAAGGAGGAGCTCCCTGTTTTGGCGTCTGCCGAGACGTTCCCGGCATCACCGACGGCCGGTTTGAATACATCGCAGCGGTCGGTGCCAGTGCAGACGCCATTTTACCTGAAGGTATGGTGGAACTCTCCCTGCCGAAGGCGCAGTATTTGAGCATCACCGTGCCTGGCCTTGAGCATATTAGTGCAGCTTGGAACTACATTAGCCGATGGTGTGCCGAACACCCTGAGTGGCGTGGCTACTGCGACCAGAGCGGATGTGAATGCACCGAATACCCGGCATTTGAATACTACACCTCTGAGTTCATGACCACCAACAGGTTCTACGTGTACGTGCCAATCCGGCCGGTGGAGTAATCCACCTATTACGCGGATGGCGCAGATCGGGTTGGGGTTATAACGTAGGGGCGTGGTTTCCACGCCCTGGGCGACCGCTGGTCGCCCCGACCGGTCCGGTTTTCCCTTTCCGGGCCGGTCTTGCCCGTCGCTTCCCATCCGTGCCCATCCGCGTCATCCGTGGTTCAGAAAATCCTGGCATCGGACGGATCAGACGGATCGGACCGATCACGATGCCCGTAATTTAACAGCGACGTGAGGCGCGGCATCTACGCCTAGGGGCACGGCACTCCGTACCCCTACCGGTTCCTAACGGCGTGCAGCGACACAAACCGCGCGACCAGCACGCCGATGTACATTACCCCGACCAGCGTCTCCACGACGCAGATGGAGCGGGTCATCGGGACCGCCGGCAGCACGTCACCATATCCCACCGTGGCCAACGTCATGATGCTGAAATACAACACCTCGCCGGTACGTGACAGACCCGCCTGAAACAGGTCGGGGTCAAAACTGAGGCTTGCTGGATTGATAAACAAAGCGATCTCGTACATCTGAGTGAACAACAGGCCGATCAGGAGGTATACCGTCAGCGCACCAAAAACCTCCTGCCACCCCACATCGGTCGCCATGAGTACCTTCCTCAAGACGATGGCAATGGCCATCCCGATGCCGATCATCCACAGGACGTTGTCTAGGATATTCAACCATAGGGCAGCATGCCATGACGGATAAATGGTATTGATCGCCACGGCCGCCATTCCCAATGGCAGCAACACCAGCAAATCGCGTTGACGGCTGCTAACAATGCACGTCACGACAGCCACAGAGGCGATTAACGAGCAACTGATGACCTGCTGCGCCGTATTTGAGCGAAACGAAGAGATGAGCATAATTTCCAACAGAACGACACAAAAGATGATGGCAAAGGAGTTCCTATGTATGAATAAACGCATGTCAGAAAGTACCATCCTGCACGAAGTATAGATACCTTCTAATACTATACCTGACCGCTTCAGGCGTAATAGGGCCGAACATTGTATACTATAATATGTAGTAATATCTACGGAGGCATCGAGCGCGCCATATGGGACTTCTCATTTACGTTGTTTTTCAGGTACTCACATGGATGATCATCATTCAAGTGGTCATCTCATGGATAACGCAAACTGGTGCCGCGCGGATATCTCCCTACCACCCTGCGGTCAGGACACTGAACAACATCGTAGAACCGATGCTGGCCCCAATCCGCAGATTGGTAAACCCAAGAGCCATGGGAGGCTTGGATATATCTCCCATGATCGCCATCATCGTTCTCACGATCATCGAGAGAGTATTACTCTCGGTGCTGCGATAACATGAGCCACTCACAACGGCTAACGCCCATAGACATAGCTCATAAAGAGCTTCCAACTACACCGTTTGGTGGATATCAAAGAAACACCGTCGACCAATTTCTGGATGATCTGGGCAATGACTACGAGCAGATTATCCTGGAAAATGCCAAGCTGAAAGAACAGACGGCTGCGCTGCATTCCGAACTTGCCCGATACCGCGAAATGGAACAAACTCTGCGGGAGGCGCTTGTGCTGGCGCAAAGAACCGCGGATGAAACACGGGCCGCAGCGCATAAAGAGGCGGAGCTGATATTGCAAAATGCAAACCTCCGCGCAGCACAACAGATCAAGGACCAACAACAACAAATTGAGCAACTCAAAAGCATCAAACAAAAGATAGCTTTCGAGCTCCGGGCGCATATGAACGTGATCCAGCAGTGGCTTGATGCCACCAACGACACGCCATCAGCTGACGCCCCACCAGATGTCCAACCTCAAAATTAAAATACGCGTCACAGCGCGGGCGGGAAGAAACGCCATCGACCGATGGGACCCGCAGACAGATACCCTGCACCTGAGAGTGGCAGCAGTGCCATCTGACGGACAGGCGAATGAGGCCATCAGGCAATTGCTTGCGAAACAGTTGAGCGTCCCGAAAAGCCGCATCACCTTAGTTGGTGGTGCCACGAGTCGCAACAAAACTTACGAAATAGAGGACATGGAGCAACTACCAGAACACTTACTGGTGCTCCGAAATGAATGACAGAACAGAACATCACCCCAGAACCCGCTGATAATATCAGCCAGCCGGAAACCCCGGAGATAAATGAACAACCAGAAATGGTTGAAGCAACCCCAGAGCAAGCGAATACAGATAACAACAATGACGAGATCATAATCGACGAACAAGATACGGCCGATGAGATAGAGTTTTCTGACGATTCAAGCGAAACTGAAGAGATCATGGTATCCGACGAGACCGACGGGATCATGGCATCTGACGAGACTGAGGAATCTGATTCGTCCGATCCGTCCAATCCGTCTGAAGATTCCACTGACACCAAGCCGGTGTATGACACCCCAAAACTCAACCAGCGCCAGCTTCATCTGATGGAGCGCGTAGAACAGCGCATCCTCATCGGAGGGGCTGAGCCGCCGCATGTCAGCATCATGTCGAACTCCGTGGGAGCTCCGCCCGATGCTATCCGTGCCATGGCCGCTCTGCTGGTCAAGCGCGGGAAAATCTACATCATGGCCGATGATCTGTATATTCACGCCCTCAGTTTCGAGGAAGTGGAAAGCCAGATTCACGGATATATCCAAAAGAATGGATATGCCACAGTCAGCCAGTTACGCGACTTTTTAGGCACCAGCCGACGGTTTGCCCATCCTTTGTTGATGCTTTTCGAAATACGCAACCCTAACTCCAACCCCCGTCCCATGGGCGATAGCTATACACCAGATGACGAGAACGATGATGATGGTCCGATGCCCACGTGGGAAGAATACCAGCAGTCACTGCTCTCCTCGCGCGACCGTGTCCGCATGGAGCGCACCGCAGAGCGATCCAGCGGAGGCTATGGCCGCCCTCGGATGAATGCCGATGGCCCATCGGCTGGTGGCGGACGCAGCTTTGACCGTCCTCGTGACGGCGGCGGAGACCGACCCGGCTTCAATAGAGACGACCGACCACGCAGAAGCTTCGACGGACCGCCAAGAGATGGTGCACGTCCAAGCGGAGGCGGTTACAACCGTGAAGGTGGCGGTGACCGCCCCAGCTTCAACAGGGACGACCGGCCACGCAGAAGCTTTGACGGACCGCCAAGAGATGGTGCACGTCCAAGCGGCGGCGGTTACAACCGCGAAGGTGGCGGCGACCGCCCCAGCTTCAACAGGGACGACCGGCCACGCCGTAGTTTTGACGGGCCGCCTCGAGAAGGTGGACGGCCGAGAGACGCCAGCTACAACCGTGAAGAGGGTCGTCCGCCCAGAGACGGCGAAAGGCCAGCAGGCGGCGGTTTCAACCGTGACGGCGGCAGCGATCGACCCAGTTTCAATAGAGACGATCGGCCACGCAGAAGCTTCGACGGACCGCCAAGAGATGGCGGGCGTCCAAGCGGAGGCGGAGGCTACGGCGGTAGCGGCGGTGGCAGGCCAGCAGGCGGCGGTTACAACCGCGATGGCGGCGGCGATCGTCCCAGTTTCAATAGAGACGACCGGCCACGCAGAAGCTTTGACGGACCGCCGCGAGAAGGCGGCGATCGTCCCAGTTTCAACCGAGATGACCGACCACGCAGAAGCTTCGACGGACCACCAAGAGATGGTGGACGTCCTAGCGGAGGTGGAGGCTACGGCGGACGTCCAGCAGGCGGCGGATACAACCGCGACGGCGGCGGCGACCGACCCAGTTTCAACAGAGACGATCGGCCGCGCAGAAGCTTCGACGGACCGCCACGAGAAGGCGGCGACCGACCCAGTTTCAACCGAGATGACCGACCACGCAGAAGCTTTGATGGTCCGCCACGAGATGGCGGGCGTCCCAGCGGAGGCGGTGGCTACGGTGGGCGACCAGCAGGCGGCGGTTACAACCGTGACGGCGGCGGCGATCGGCCCAGCTTCAATAGAGACGACCGACCTCGCAGAAGCTTCGACGGACCGCCACGAGAAGGCGGACGTCCCAGCGGAGGCGGAGGTTATGGCGGGCGACCAGCAGGTGGTGGCTACAACCGTGATGGCGGCGGCGACCGACCCAGCTTCAATAGGGACGACCGACCTCGCAGAAGCTTCGACGGACCACCAAGAGATGGCGGGCGTCCCAGCGGAGGCGGTGGCTACGGCGGGCGACCAGCAGGCGGCGGTTACAACCGTGACGGCGGCGGCGATCGACCCAGCTTCAATAGAGACGACCGGCCCCGCAGAAGCTTTGACGGTCCACCCAGAGAGGGCGGACGACCAAGCGGAGGCGGAGGCTACGGCGGTAGTGGCGGCGGCAGGCCTTCAGGCGGCGGTTACAGCGGTGGCGGGCGTCCCAGTGGCGGCGGCTATAGCGGTGGCGGACGTCCTGGTGGCAGCGGCGGCGGTTACAACCGCGATGGCGGCGGCAGTCCGTCAGGTGGGGGCTTTAATCGAGGCTCGCGTCCTGATGACCGCGGCGGTCCGGATCGTAGGCCAGGCGGCCCTCGTAAACCAGAGTAGCCTCGCCAGTTAAAGTGAGTGTGCCATCAGGCATACGCTCTACAACGGCCTCACCACCCTTACTGTGCACCCGCACTAAGGGACCGGTGAGGCCGTTGTCCATAGATACCACAGCCGTAGCACACGCTCCAGTGCCGCAGCCCAGTGTCTCACCTGCGCCGCGCTCCCAGATGCGTATCTGCACATCGGTGTCGCTCAGCCGCTTGGCACACATCAAACTGGTTTTCTGGGGGAATAAGGGGTGATTTTCCACCGCCGGGCCTAGTTCATAGAACAACTCATCATCGGGCAGCTCATCGCAAAACCAGACCGCATGGGTAGAGCCTGTAGATACGGCATGCAGCGTTAGATCGTGCGAACCTACTAGGATGTGCATGGGGGCCGCCTCAGTTGCCAGATAGGGCACCAGAGCGGGCTCGTAACGCGCCACACCCATATCAACCGTCACACGGCCATCGTCGTGTATTACAGCCTTTTTGGGACCATCACTCGTCTCTATGGTCAGGTCGTTGGAATCTACCAGTCCGTGATGCCGTGCCCAGTTGGCGGTGCATCTCATGCCGTTGCCGCAGATGTCTTCGGTGCCATCGGGGTTATGCATCTTCATGAACACGCTGTCAGGTGTGGAGCCGCGTGATATCACCAACAGCCCATCGCTGCCCACTCCATAATGCCGGTTACAGGCATAAAGTGCGAAAGCCGATGTGTCCAACCCGGCGAGTTCCTCGGCGGCGCAGACCACAAAGTCGTTACCCGTCCCCACCATCTTGCTAAATCGAAGTTCCATCTTGCACCTCCGTTGGTTATGCACAGTATATATCCACTGATGAATAGCGGTAATATGACATTCCGATGCCGCGACATATATGCTCGGATATTGACCAACAAATAATGCATGGCCAGTAAGTCACCGATTCCGCGACATAAATGTCTCGGCTATTAAATACCAAGACTGCTGAAGCAGTCTTCATTAACGTTATCTTTGTCGGCAAGGAGCTCCGCAGCCCGGTTTAACGGGCATGTTGATCAATAGCCGAGACATTTATGTCGCGGCACATAGTCGATACGGCCCCAATCCGAATCTGTGGGTAATCGACTGGCTAAAATCCTGCGCGACGCAAACTCTCTTCGCTGATATTGCTTGTCGCAGAAGCCGACAGAAGCCGCTCCACATACCGGCCCAGCACATCGGTCTCAATGTTCACCGAGTTGCCGACACCGCGTTCGGCCAACACGGTCTCCCGCCAGGTGGTCGGGATGATGGCGACCGTAAACCCGGAGCTCGATAGGTCTGCCACAGTTAGGCTCACCCCATCTACGCAGATGGAGCCTTTCGGCACCACGTAGCGTAAAGCATCGGGACCAATATCCACACTCAAGCGTATGGATACGCCTTCATCCATCAGCCGTCTGACCGTGCCAATCGCATCCACGTGCCCCTGCACGATGTGTCCGCCCATGGGCTCACCCACTCTCACCGCATCTTCCAGGTTCACCCGGTCGCCAGCTTTGAGCAGTCCAAGTGTGGTGCGTCGCATGGATTCCGGAACCGCATCGAAGCACATGCTGTCTGTCAGAATGTCGGTGACCGTCAAACAGACTCCGTTGATAGCGATGGAGTCACCAAGCTTGGCCAGATCACGCATCTTTACACTAGAGATCGTCAGCCGCATCCCGGCTTGGGCACTGGTGATCGCTTTCACGCGGCCGACCTCTTCAATGATACCTGTAAACATCACACAATCTCCTTGCGGCTAGCTGGCACTAACCCGCTGATCATCATATCGGCTCCACATCGCTTCGTGGTGACATCATCCAGCCGAAGTGCCTGGTCGATGCTCGCCGCACCATGTCCCTTGATGGCGGGCACCCCTTGGCCTCCGAGTATCATCGGCGCGATGAACGCCGTCACTCGGTTGACCAGACCGTCGTCCAATAGCGATCCCAGCAGCGACCCGCCGCCGTCGCACATCACCGCGGTGATACCTCGGCGGTGCAGTTCTTGTAAAGCCAGACCCATATTCAACCGGCCGTCTGGCGATGTCGGAATGGTGATCACCGATACACCCAGAGCCTCTAGCTGCGCCATTTTTGAAAAGCTCCCGCTAGGCGAACACAACACCCAGAGCGGGGATAATGATACGTCACACAGCGTTGCGGTGAGGGGTATCCGAAGATTGGTATCCACCACTACGCGAACAGGGCACCGCGATGGATTGACCGAGCCGTGTCGAACCGTCAATGAAGGGTCGTCCGCCATCACCGTGCCAATTCCGACCATCAGCGCATCGTGACGGGCGCGCATCAGATGCGCCTGCGATCGTGACTGCTCGCCGGTAATCCAGCGGCTGCTGCCGTCAGCCGCCGCGATCCTTCCATCCAGGCTGCATGCGAACTTGGCCGTAACCCACGGGCGGTCGTGCGTCTGGGCGTAAACAAACATCTCGTTCAAACTAAGGGCTTCAGATTCGCAGACACCAACCTCGACTTCGATGCCTGCTTGATGCAGCTTATCAAAGCCGCGGCCCGACACCTTGGGGTTAGGGTCTTGCATCGCGGCCACCACACGACTGACCTTTGCCCGAATCAACGCATCGGCACAGGGCGGGGTTTTCCCGGTGTGGCTGCATGGCTCCAGGCTGACGTAGGCTGTGGCCCCTTTAGAAGCACTGCCAGCCTGGCTTAGTGCCTCCACTTCGGCATGGGCCAAGCCTGGCCGATGGTGGTAGCCTTCTGCGATGACCTTGCCGTTCTTCACAAGAACACACCCGACCATGGGATTGGGAGCAGTGAACCCACGCTTCGCCAGGCTCAACGCCCGATGCATATATTGGGCGTCGGAATCACTCATTCGGCTTCTTCACTTTGATATCCTTGCCACCACGCAGCAGCTCACGCTGCGCCTCAACATAGTTTTTTAGTGACTCACGCAGATCGATCAGCGCGCAGGCGACCATGCCAATCAACAACAGGCACATCACCAGCACATAACCGCCGAATGACAGCATCGCCGTAAATGGCGATCCCATCACGGACGGTTGAGATACCATATCCGCGCAACAGACCATAAGCCCCATCAGCAGAACTAGAAAGATGCTACCCCATATCCTTGCCCGATATTGAACAAGCGGCATAAGCTGGCGTTGGAACGACCACTGCACAACCAGAATGTACAGCAACCCAACAATACCAACGGTGATGGCGACAGCGGTCATTGGTGGTGCCTCCTTGTAAGTAACAGGCCGTAGGGGCGACCGGCCGGTCGCCCCTACACCGGTTACCAATATACATCGGGATTAGGGTGCCCACAAGGGTCATCCCTACGGTAAATCACCTCGCCGCATAGCCGGCCTGGTCAGCGGGCGGAGCGTGCCAGAGAACGCAGCTCGTTCAGCGCATACTGAAACCCCTGGGGATGTCCAAATAGCGCCGAGCCAGCCACGAACATGTCAGCACCTGCATTCGCGATACTACCGATGGTGGTGCTGTTAACCCCGCCATCGACCTCAAGCCATGCCTTGGAGTTGGCATCATCCAGCATCTTGCGGGCGGCCAAGACCTTGGGCAGGCTTTGAGGGATGAAGCTCTGTCCGCCAAACCCTGGGTTCACAGTCATGATGAGAATCAAGTCCAGGTCATCCAGCACATTCTCCAAAACACAAAGCGGCGTATGGGGGTTTAAAGCGACACCCGCTTTTGCTCCGCACTGCCTGATCATACTTAGCACGCGCTGAAGGTGCGTACAAGCCTCAGCATGAACAGATATAAAATCCGCTCCCGCTTGCGCAAAGTCCTCTACGTAACGGTCAGGATGCTCGATCATGAGGTGTACATCAAACAAGGCCTTGGAGTGTGGTCTCAGTGCCTTTACCACACCGGCGCCGAAAGTTATGTTGGGAACAAACTGACCATCCATCACATCAAAGTGCAGCAACTCCGCACCGGCCTCCTCGCTCATCTTGGCGTCTTGCCCGAATGCCGCAAAGTCGCTGGAGAGTAAGCTGGGAGAAAAGCAAATTGGATTTGCCATATTACATCTTGACCTCTTTTTTAAGTTCTTCATTTATGAATACACGGATGACGGCAGAACCTGTAAATTGCAGAGAGACCGCCTGTGCCTTGCCCGATTCGCATTCCTGCTCAAACGGGATGGAGGTGCCGTTATCATCGGTCACCTCAACACGAACCATTGAAGTCGGGTTATTGCTACCCGGCACCTTCACGTTCAAGGTGACATCCTTTGTGGATGCTTCAGGTGTGGGGGAATCTGAATCTGTCGTGGTGTCGTCGTTCGAATCACCGTCCGAACTGTCAGGTTTCGCATCGCTGCTGACCGGATCACCTTCCTTAAGACCAAGCAGCACGGAAGAGTCGCGGAGAGCTACCGAGCCTGGCTGCGGCCGCTGCCAGCGGACGACCCCACCATCAGTGTTTAACAGATCACCCACATTTTTCAACTCGGCCTTCAATCCCAGGCTCTGAAGCTTTGATACTGCGGCTTGTTGGGAAAGACCTACCAACGCCGGAATGCGCACATCGCGGCTGCCGCTGCTGACCCACACTCGGACTTCGCGTCCCTGCTTCAACGTGCGCCCGGCGAGTGGCTCCTGCTTGAATACGGTGTCTACAGGCGCATCGTCACTGGGAGCCTCTTGTACGACCACAAACTGCAAACCAAGGGACTCTACGACCTTTTTGGCTTCATCAGTCCGGACCCTGATCAAAGCCGGCACCGTCGCTTCACCTGGTCCTTTGGTCATATACACAAAAACTCCGATAAACGCGAATAGTGTTAATGCCAGAATAGATCCCAGTACTTTTAAAGCAGTCTTCACTACATCATGCTCCCTGCGTTCCTCGTAATAATCTACATCATCCTGGTTGTTGTGCAAGCTTATACTGTCGGTCGCGGGAGACTTCTTCTTCGGTACATGCGATTTGGGTATGGTTGTTTTGGTCTTAGCAGCCTCTTTGTTCGGTACTGCGACGCTGACTGAAGCATCCATGGGTGACCAACGCAGACTGCCTCCACTTTTAATGGCCAAATTCACCCGTCGCAGGTCCTCTACGAGTTCTGATGAGTTCGCATATCTATCGTCAGGGTTCTTTTGCAGGCATTTTAAGACAATCCCCTCCAGCGCTCGAGGCACACCGGGGTTCTGGTTACGTGGTGATGGTGGAGGGGTCGACTTATGCTGCTGGGCGACATCGTGTGTGTAGTCGGCCGAGTACGGAACCATTCCCGTCAGCATTTGGTAAAGCAAGCAACCAAAACTGTAGATGTCAATGGCTACAGTCGGATCACCTGGCAGGAAATACTCCGGTGCCATGTAAGGTGCAAAGTGCTCATACCACTTCATTCCCACGGTTTGGTCATGCCTTAATGCGGGGGCTATGCCGAAATTTACGAGTTTTAGAACACCCTCACCAGGCTGCATCACCACATTCTGGGGGCAGAGGTAACCGTGAACCACTCCAGACTGGTGCAGGCTTTCCAGGCCTTGGGCGATCCATAGACCAATCTCAGATGCGGTTCCTGGGGGCAGTTGAGTGTTAGGAATGAACTGCTTGAGGTCAATTCCCCTCCGTACATGCTGAGTGACCGCAAGTATCTCACCACCCTCATCAACTACATCCAGCAGTTGTGAAACACGGGTACCGCCGATGTCCTTTACAGAGAGCAACAGCTCCTTCAGCATGGCTCCTGAGCTGCAGTTAGTGATCTCATCGCATGGTGCGATCACGATCACATCTTGATGATGCTCAAGATCGCCTGCTCTGTAGTAAGTGAAGAGCGGCGATACCGAGAAGCGTTCCTTAATCTCATACTTTCCATCTATCACGCGATTGATCATCTACTGACTGCCCTCCACACGAAGTGAATGCAACATCCTTATGCTGGCGATGATGCAACTCAAAGCAAACAACACGGTATACACTCGCAACGAGAGGTACACCAATAACGACGGGAGTGGACCGCTGACCAGATGCTGCAGCGCGAAGGTTGCTGCCAATAAAACGGCAAATCCTGCCCAAGCAACCTGTATCCAGCGGCTGTATCTACTCACCACTCTCTGGGCTCCCCATACAGCTCACGATGCGTCTGTATGGCTCTCAACATGTCATCTGAACTAACAGGAGCAATCGGAAGCATGACAGAGCCAACCTTGTTGATAAACACGAATTTCACCGAACCACGTGTACTCTTCTTATCTCTCGACATCTGTTGAACGATCTCTTGATCATACAACCGTGCAGGTATGGCTTGACTAAACCCAAACAGCTTCATATCACTGGCAATTCGCTGATGAGTGCCTGACTCTGTGATGCCCAATTGCTCACCCAGAATGGCCGCGTAGATCATCCCTATGGCGATGGCCTCCCCATGCAGCATGTGCCCCAAACCCATCAGTGCCTCAACGGAATGACCCAGTGTATGCCCGTAGTTCAGCATCGCTCTCGCGCCGCCCTCGCGTTCATCCTGCTGAACCACATCGCTCTTGATCTGGCAGCAGCGTGCCACAATGTCTGGCCACTCAGAATGGGTGCTGTCCAATAACTTCGCACCGAGACTGGTAAACTTGTGGGAAAGATTAGAATCCTGAATATAGCCGTACTTCAAGACTTCAGCCATTCCACTTCGCATCTGCCGTTTAGGCAGTGTGTTCAGTGTATTCATATCGGCAATCACAAGCTCAGGTTGGTGGAAAGCGCCCGCCAGGTTCTTACCTTCAGGCAAGTCAACCCCTGTTTTACCGCCCACGCTAGAATCGACTTGAGCCAGTAACGTGGTCGGTATTTGAACGTAGGGAATACCCCTCATATAACAGCTTGCCGCGAACCCTGTCATATCACCAACCACACCGCCACCTAAAGCGATGGCTACCGAGCCGCGATCCAATCCCGCATCAGCCCATGTCCTAAGCAGCTTCCCGATCTGCGCCCACGTCTTATGACGCTCACCTGCGGGGACCAGACAAGGCACTGGGATAGCTCCGATTCCTAGAACCTGTTGAAAAACTTCATCACCGTATAGCTTCCATATACCAGGGTGACTGACAATAGCGATATGCCGACCCGAATAGGCGTCCATGGACTTAAGTTCCTGGAACAAACTCCTACCGATATGAATCAGGTAAGATCGATCACCCAGAGGAACCTCAATGGTTCGCTTGTTGCCATCCTGCATCCTTTAGCCACCTCTTAATCTGCCGTATTGTGTCAATTTGCTGGAATATGGAGGTATCGATTCTTTTGTCTGCTGCCTCGCGGTAAATTGGTTCTCTCTGCTGATACATTTGGATGATGGTCTGCAAAGGATCGGTGCTGCCCCGTAAAAGAGGTCTTGAGTTCCTATCACCCACTCGTCGCAAAGTGACTTCTGGAGAGGCCGACAACCATATGATGGCGCAATGCTTCCGAAGGCTGCTTACGTTCTCAGGATTGAGAGGTGCTCCACCACCCGTTGCGATGACCACACCATGTAACTCTTCCAAGCCAATGATAGTTTCGTGCTCTAGTGCTCGAAAGGCCTCTTCACCGTAGGCTTCGAAATAGTCTGTGACGCTCATCCCCGCCCGCTCTTCAATGAGTACGTCTGTATCGACGTATTGGTAGTTGAAGGCGGAGGCCAGTCTGCGACCAGTCGAACTTTTGCCGCATCCCATGAAGCCTATGAGTGCAATGTTCTGTGGCAACCTTCTGCGGTTATCTTTCATATTTCATCGTGTAAAAAAACGGGAGCAGTCAATCACTGCCCCCGCCTCGGTGTTTGTCTCCTGGAGATTTAAGGAGTAACGCTGCTGGCCAAAGGCCCGTTCGAGTCTTCCAGAATTCGTGCCGTCAGGAAGATCAGCAACTCGTTGTCCGCAGTCTCGTTACTCTGAGATCGGAATAGAGAGCCGATCCAGGGCAAGTCGGAGAGAAGCGGGATTTTACCGGTGCTGCGGCTATCGCTGCGTCGGACAAATCCACCAATGACTACTGTCTCGCCGCTATTGACGATACGGGTTGCTTCCACGTACTGTCGAGTGGTGACAGGAGCTTCTGTTCCGTCCGGACCCTTTTTGAACTCAGGCACATCTTCAACCTGCAGAGGCAGATTGATCAGGATGCGTCCGTCGCCCAGAATGGTTGGCTGAACGGTCATGGAAGTATCAGTCGTGTAGTTTTGAATGTCGTAAGTGGTGACGTTCGGGCCGGTGTTTCCACTCTGAACCTGGGCTACCCATACTGGGTATTCCGTCTGAGTTCCCACCTGCGCTGGAACATTGTTCAGCGTGGTAATGATGGGAGCTTGAGAAACACGTCCCTTGGAGTTGGTCAGCATTGCTCGCAGTTCAGTCACCAGGTTGCCTGTGGCATATTTGATAAATACCGGAGCAGCACTGTTGGCGAATGTTCCAGGGGTTGTTCCCGCCTGGGTATTAACCTGCTGAACCAGCCAGTCAATGCCAAGTCTCTTTGTTTCACTTAGGCTGATTGTGACAAACTCTGCTTTTACTTCAACCTGCTGCTGAGGTACATCAAGCAGACGAATTCGCTTGCGCACGGAGTTGATGAAGTCTTCATCACCGGTGACCACCAGGCTGTTGTCGATGTCGAGGGCTGCGATTTCTTCGCCTACGCCCTCAAGGCCAGGGAAGCTAATCTGTCCGCCGCCAACGCCGCCCATACCTGTGGTGCCGCCGCCCATCATGCCGCCCATTCCACCAGTAGCGCCGCCGCCAGCTTGGTTAATTCCGCCGCTCATACCACCGCGGCCGCCAGTGCTGCCACCCATGCCACCCTGGTTACCGCCACGGGTGCCCATGCCGCCTTGGTTACCACCACGGTTGCTGCCACCAAACTGGTTGAGGCCGCTATCGGGAGTTTCCGACATATTGGCGGAATCTTCATCATTATTCATGAATGGGTTAGGTACACTGATCAAAGCTTCGGGCTTACTGATGACTTGCTGATTTACGCCCTGAAGCATCCTCATGAAGGTGTCATTGTTACGTGTAGAGGTATCGCCTGCGCGGCCAACCACACCCATCGCACCCAATAAATCACTCGGGCGAGAGTATTGCACGCGAATCTTTTCGGTGCGGTGCCTTACAGGTACAGACTGAACCATGTTTGTCTGGGTAGTCTGAACGCTGGCAACTACAGCCTGCTTTGGGCCCACAATATATGTGCCATCGTCAAGCTTGACAACCTGTGCACCGGCAGAGCGGGCAATATGCTCTAGAGCTTTATCTACCGGAACTTCATGCAAAATCACAGCCACGGGGCTATAAGCCTTGTCGCTTGGCTCGTAGACTATGCTCGCGCCTGACTGCTGTATCAGCATGTTGATTGCGGTGCGTAAATCAGCATCAATTAGCTTCAGACTCACCGTCTGTCCGTTACCGGATGGAGCTTGTGCCTCCACTACTGTGGCCGTCAACATGCCGCAACATGACACTGCGGCTGTGAACGTCACTATCCGAACTAGCCGGTCTCTAAGACTCATCTGATGCGTCCTCCTGAGGAATTTAAACCAATCTGTTGCATGAAATTTATCGCCATCCACTATTGCCGGAGCCTGAGTTTCGGCTACCGCTGCTGCCGCTGCCAAAACCACTGTTGCTTCCGCCGCTACCGCCGCTACGGTTGTTACCGCCGCCGCCGTTGCTGCCAAAGCCGCCGCCGTTATTGTTGTTTCCGCCCATTCCGCCGCCATTATTGTTGTTGTTACTTCCACCTTGCCAATAGCTGCCGCTGACTTGCAGAATGGTGCCACCAAGCATATAGGCAATCATGCTGGCGTCTGCGTAACGAAGCTTAATCTTTTCGGTACGCTTCGTGTTTTTCTGCTCTTCGATCTGCGTGGTCTCGGCTGTGATGCCGTCAACAGTATCGACCTGCTTGGTAATGACGTAAATCTCGCTCTCCTTGCGGTAAGTGAGGTTTGCTGCTTTAAGCACATTACGCAAAGCGACATCGAAAGAGACGTTGGGCAGCGACATGGTGATCGGAGTTTGGTCGATCTCCTGGTCGCGGAAGGAGTACTTCAGCTCAGGACGCTGTTTAAAGAGCATCTCAAGAGCATCGGATACACGCGCGGACTTCAGGGAGATGGATACAGGGGCTGTCTCAACAGCCTCCTCCTGCGCGACGCACAGGCCGGTGGCAAACAGCGCTAAGCCAATCACCGTAGCCATGATCTTATAGTGTTTCATGATCGTCCTCCAGAGAACTGAGCGGAAAGCAATTCATATTCGGGCAAACCCGAAGATATCGTACCATTATTTGACCATCAAATGCACACTTCCGTTACGCGGAAGTGTTTACCTGCCGGGCATCATGGGCATTGTAGGAACTCCCGGCATCGTCATACTGCCTGGGCCCATTGGCATAGAAGGCATCGAAGTGCCTCCGTTGTTTCGGATAGAGTTTGTGCCTGTTGTGGCGGCAGCTTCGAAATTCAGGTTCATTTCGTAACGCTTGCCTTCGGTAGCCACCAGAACTACACGCTGAGGTTCTATGCGAAGCACGCGGTAACGTCCTTCTACCATATCGCCTGCATGTACTATCATAGTACCCCGTTCGATCTCGATTATCGCTGCCACTGGCTCGTCGAGCATGACACCGACCATGCGACCCCTGAGTGCAGGTATCTCAACCTGGCTGCTGGCGTCGGCAGCTTGCCGCTGCTGTTTGGCCTGAAGCAGTGATGTCTCATCAGGTTGAATGCGAAGCCGGTATTGGTTCAACTCAGTCAAGTTGGACCAGGCGTTATTGGTATTGTTACCCAACACTTCCCATGACATCAATTTGAATGGGTCTTTGCGATAAGTCCTGGGCCGTCTGGCCTTCTCAGCAGGTGTACACGGTGCGTACTGACTGCAAGGTGATCCTGCAGCGGCTGCCGGAGCAGCAGCCGTTTGGCCTGTTGGTGAGGTGGGCATACCCATATTCATTCCGCCACCTAGAACACCGGGCATGCCGGCACCAGGAGCAGACGGACCGCCAGCACCTGGCATCACAGTGGGACCACCGCCGGGTATCGACGGGCCACCACCGCTAGGCATCGACATAGGGCCGCCGCCCGGGATTGACGGGCCTGCACCACTTTGCGCATACGCTTTAGGCGGAAGCTGGTTTGTTCCGAACTGAATGGCCGCCGCGCCCAGTAATACCACGCCTAAGCCCACAGCGGAGAGAGTCATCTTTTGTTTTCGATCCATTACCAAATTACCTCTTGCTTGCTGTATCGCTTAGTTATTGCGCTGGCGGTCTAGGCATCATAGTGGTACCGGGAGCCCCGAAGGAACCAGCACCAGGTGATGAAAGTGTTGCAGGCCCTGCACCTGGCATAGCACCAGGCATCGCACCGGGAGCTGCAGCGGTGGGTGCGGCGCCACCGGCAGGACGAGCTCCGTCGAGGGTCTGGTAAAGATTAGCGGTGTAAGTGGCTACTAGATTAGGACTGGTGCCAGCAAGGCTCACGTCGTTGATCATGACTAACCTTGGCGACTTATTCCACTTCTCTAAATGATGCAGCACAGCTTGGAAGTCGCCCGTGGCGGTAAATTGCTCGCCGATACGGTGCCAGCTACCATAAGGCAGTGCCATAGGATCCACACCGGGAGGGGCAAGCGTGAATGAACCGGAAATGCGTACACCCTTTTGTGAGCCAATCCACTTAGCCATCATGGCGGTCAGTCTTTCAGGTTCACGCCAGAAGGTGGGCATGATTCGGATCATCGTATCGCGGTCTGCGTTCTTCACTTCTAGATGGGTGGGCATCACACGGGCCCTAATCTTGTTCCAGGTGATCTGTGTGACCGCTTTTAAAGCAAGAGCTTCAGCCAGCTTCTTTTCAACCTGTCTTCGTTGAGCCGCACGAGCAGTATACTGCTCGATCTGACTGTTTAGACCCTCGATTTCCTTATTCATGGGCCGAATAATCACAAAGAACGTGGCAACCACGATGTTCAAAGCGATCATTACACTGATCACTATGATATTTAGCCTAGTTATCTTGGAGAGCATATTCAGTGATTCCCCTATGCTTTATGTTACACGTCTTGTCGATCGATCGGTTATTTCCTGCCAGGCATGGCCATCGGACCACCGCCAGGAATGGAGGGTCCGGCACTGGTACTGCTGCTTCCAGGCGACCGGGGCATCATCGTAGTACCTGGTGCACCAAAGTTGCCAGTACCTGCACTTGTTGGACTACCCATTAAGCCCCCGCCCATCATACCACTGGGTCCGGCGGGTCCGCCTGCCCTGCCGCCGCCACCTGCGGGTCCAAACCCTGCCGGTGCTGGCGGTATACTGGATTTCAATGTGACGGTGACTGGGAATACGTAGCCTGCTTGGCCGCTGCCAGTCTGTCCTGAACTACTCGAACCCGCAGTTGAAGGTGCCGTGCTGCCAGGAGACATGGGCATCATGGGGCTGGTGAGTCCGCCGCCTGATGGCGACATGGGCATCATAGGGCTTAACCCACCCATTGAACTGGTAGAAGCAGGTGCAGCTCCACCGCCCGCTCCATTCGCAGTTGTTGCCGAATACATGCCAAGAGAGATACCTGCTGGTGCAATCGCAGGGCATTTCTGCATGGATTGCAGATAGTAGGCCACGTCATCCAGCTTACGGGTATAAACATTCATGTTGGCTGTAGCATTTCTAGCTACCATGCTGTCATATCGGTAGCTACTGGGGGTCCAGTCTGCTAGTGTTTTGTAGAGTTTGACATACACAAGGTTGTGGCAGTATATATCACGGACATTCTGGACTTTGGTCTTCAACTCGGCAAAACTCTGTTCTACCTGGACGATCTGAGCATCGATGCGGTCCACTGCATCGGCTGCGAGTTTCTGAGCGTCACGCTCTTCTGTTCGAGCCAGCTTTTCGGCTGTTGTGGTGCTGCTCCAAAAGAACATACCCACAGCTAACGCGGCTAGAACCACGACACTGCCTGCAAGAAGTGCCTTTTTGCGTGCCGGCTCAAAAATACTATCCGGCAGAAGGTTAATTTTAATCATTGTTTGCTTTCGGCCTCCCCGCTACGCTACCCAGTCCCGCATTGCCAGGCACACTGCCAAGGAAAGCAAAGGCGAAACCTCGTTCAAATAATCACCATACTTCGCCACCAGTCCTGTGTCAGACAGGAAGGGGTTGGCGACTGTTGTGGGCAGACTTAAGCTTTGGGCTAGAGCCTGATCTAGATTCTTCAACATAGCCCCGCCTCCGCAGAGAACCAGCCTGCTGATGTTCGGCTCGTTATCTCGGGCGTTGAACATATCCAAAGCGCGTTTCACTTCAAAAATCAGTGAATCCAGGGTATCAGCCATGGCGTTGAATACTTCTCGCTGTAGTTCATCTCGAACATCGGCCTGAACAACCGGAACGGAGGATTCCACCGCTTCGGCGTCACCCATCGCGTTGCTCGTGTCGGCACCGAAATCCATCGGGGCATCTTCTAATGTATCCGATGAGGCGGTCTCAGCACCATACATCGGCTCCACCACAACCTCAGGCAACCCTTCTGCAAAGGGGTTTTCGCCACCGAAGTCAAGCCCGCTGTTAAAGTCCAGTCCATCATCAAAGCTTGGTTCGGAAGTCGTGTCGCCAAAGCTGCTTAAGTCCATGCCTTCAGCACCGGCAGCGAAACTGAAGTCCATAATGCCTGCACCCATACCGCTGTCTGAGCGTGTATCGTTCAGCAAATCCATCAGGATTTCGCCCTTGGTGCGCTTCAACTCTTCGGCACTGGCTTTTCGCTCTTCAGGTTCCGTACCGCTTAGGCGGCCGGGCAGCCTGTCAAGCAGCGCCTGTGTGAATTGTCCGCCACCGATGGGTATCTGCCAAGCCATTCGTATGGTTCCCTTGGCGTCATATACACCCATCTCACTCTGCATCGTGCCGATGTTTAGCACGGCGATGCTGGTGTTGTCAGACGACAAGGTGGGGTCTAGCGGAACCAAACGGGCCATAGCCATCACTTCTGGTTCCATGGCCTCAGGCTGAAGCCCACTCTTCTGCACCGTAACGCCGATAGCCTCTGCAGCTTCCATAGGAACAGCCGCCAGTAAAACCTCAAGCGTATCATCGGTCGCAGCCAGACTGTCAGGCACCACCACATAGTCGGTGGTTACATCAGTGCTGCTGGCAAATGGGATGTGCCTGGTGATTTCGTGTTTGATGGATTTGTTGAGCTCTGCGGGGGTTTGCTTCGGCATTTGTACGAACCGAACGGTCACTCCGCTCTGCCCTGGTAGTGAAGCGACACATTTTTTTGCCACAATCCCGTTGCGCTTTAGCATATCTTTCACAAATCGGCCAAGCGCGGCGGTATCGGGGATAGTTCCTGTTTCGTCAACCAAACCGGCGGGCACAGGTTCTACGCAGACAGCGCTGATGATGTGCCCCTGTTTAGATGGACGCACCTCAACGGCCTTGATAGACGATGTGCCTATGTTCAGACCAACGATGGGGTCAGACGGCTGTTTTACAGATGACATGAGCCGGGTGTTCCTCCGAGTTTACCACCGCATTGTAACAGTCTAAAACTTCCACTGTCAACAACTGCAGATTTTGCACGCGATTATTACAGTGTTACGTAAACTATTGTTCACGGGTTGTTGTGCAGATTCCTGCTTATTTTTACTCGATTCCGAAAATCGCGTCTTATTAGATATCGACAACCATACCGTCATAGGCTACTGTGACGCCAAGTGGTTGACAGAAAGCTTCCATTTCGCTATGCAGAGCCCGTCCGAGGTCCGAACTGCCATTGTGCGAGAAGTGCGTGATGCACCACTTAGTACTACGGTCAGCAGCCCCGATTCGTTCAAACTCCACTTTCAGCTTCTCTAGGTCGTATAAACCGATATGGTATTTCCAACCCTCTTTATCGAAGCCCATAGTGCATTCTAGCACGATAAGGTCCAACTTGGTATCCGCCAGCGCTTGCCAGGTCGGTTGTTCGTACCATCCGGTGTCGCATCCGTATAACATTCGCTTCTGACCGTCATCTACCACGAAGTTAAAGCTATGCGCATCACCTTTATGGGTAGCACGCAATGGCGTCACTTTATAGCGGTCTATGGCTACCGTATCAAATACATCCAAACGATGCAAGTTAATACCGGCTTTTACTTCAGCGGATAAGGCCTCAACCAGCGCACACGCTTCGCGATTACCGTATATGTTCAACTTCGATCTATCCCATGCAAACCCTTGAGCGATGTATTCCAGCTCAGTTGTGGCGAAATGATCGCCGTGGGTGTGCGTGATGAGAAGATGCTGAAGCGTTGAGTAATCTAAACCATTTGTTTGTATGTGGTGCAGGCTGTCAGGAGGAAAATCTATCTTCAACCTGTCATCGATATCCACCGATGACCGAGTGCGGATATCTTTCCCGCCATTCATGCGAGCTTGTTGACATACATCACAACCGCAGAACAGGCCTGGTAGCCCCTCTGCGGCGGCAGTTCCTAGAAAACGAACCTGTATGGTAAGCCTCCTTCAAGACCAGATACACACGGTCTCTCCCGAATGCATTTTACACGCAGTTTACCAGAAAATGGCAACATATGCTCAAAATCCGAATTCTGTGCGTGTTTTCAACCGCTGCATGATATACTCGTAGAACTGCTCGCTTGGGATTCCGTCATGCGCAAGCCGGATCGGAGCCGCCGATCTACCCATGATGTATAGCAAATGGCTTTCCAACGCACACTGGTCACATCGCCTGTCCAGTTGCAAAAGATACCGCAGGCTGCTGTCTGGCACCTTTGAGCTCTGCTCCCTGGGTACGGAACTCAGGAAGGTCAGTTTATACACATCTTCCATCGTCAGCCCCATCTCCGGCCATTGCTGCTCAATCCGCCGTGCGATAATCCCATCCCAGTCACCAAAAGTCGGTATGTATTTTTCAAGCGTATCAATGGCATCAGCCAGAAAAACCCCTATGGCTACGCTCAGGTTCCACTCCAGCCCGGCCATCACCATCGCGGCGTCATCGCTGGCCCCTGGACCAACCCGGTGACGAACGTATAGATAGTCTACATCGGGTTCGCCAAACCGGTCTGCATCCACAATCAGCCCACGTTCGCGAAAGCGCGGGATATCTTGCTGGTGCGCCTGTTTAGCCAGTTGGTAGCCATCAAGCCCCATTTCACGCATCACACGCATGTTAACCATGTATCCGCGGCCGCCGCCAATGGTCCATCCGGTACGCCGTTCCACTTCAGCCCGAACATCGGGGTCATCTCGCAGCCCCCCCCATATACAGTCCCCTCAAAACATCCCCAGGTTCCACTGGGATATATCTGAGGGTGCTGATGGTTAACAACGGGGTTCCATCTGGTAACACGATGTCCGAAGGCCGGCCTGCGATGGTGTCATCCACAAAGTCGCTGATCTGGGTAATGAGATCCATGCGGGCCTGGCGCAGTTGCACCGGGTTTCGGTGCAGCGACCGGGCGATATGATCGATCGTGGTGTTGGGGTATTTACGTCCCTTGAAAGCCCCGTGCCCTTCATGGGCATGGCCCTCGATGCTTTGTATCAACAACATCTCTTCCACATCCCAGTTGCAACGCAGGGTTTCCTGTGCATCCATCTGTGCAAAATCGCGTCGGACGATATCCTCTGGTGCTACGAGTGGGTCAAACATACCTGGCTCCTTCCGCTTGATCAGGCGCTTATACACGAACGTGATTATGATCTGCTGTAAATATACCCGGTACAATGCTAAGAAATGATATTTCTTGTAGTATATTTATTACATAGAATACCACTGGTGAGTCATTCGGAGGCATGTATGAGCGCAAAACAGATCAAATTTGGCACTGACGGCTGGAGAGGTGTCATTGACGATGATTTCAATGACGAGAACGTGCAGATCGTCTCACTCGCCCTGGCCGATTTCGTCCGGGGATTGGATGGACCAAAAGGGCCCGTGATTGTGGGATACGACTGCCGTTTGAAAAGCGACCATTACGCATCTCTGGCTGCAGAGACTTTACTGCGCGCGGGAATTCCAGTGATGCTCAGTGACTCCCCCTGCTCCTCGCCTACCGTCAGTATGGCGGTAGTGGCCAATGACAGCCCTGGTGGAGTGATGATCACCGCCAGCCACAACCCTCCTCAGTTTAATGGGTTCAAATTCAAAGCCAGCTTCGGCGGATCGGCAGGCCCGGAAATCACCGCCAGCATCGAAGAGCTGCTGCCCACTGCCGAAGCCAAACTCAAGCATCTGCCCGCACGCAGCCGCCCGATCCCCATGGTGGACATCGTGGAGCCTTTCCTGACTGCCATCACCAAACTGGTGGACATCGGAGCTGTTCTGGGTCTACCCGGCACCGTGGTGACGGACGTGATGCATGGCTCGGGGGCGGGATACTTCCACAAGCTCTTCATCGGAAGCCACTTTAACCACGTGGCTGTCAGAGAGGAACGCGACACCAACTTTGGTGGCATCAACCCTGAGCCGTTAGAGCGCAATATGGCTGCCTGCATTGATGCTGTCAGGAAATCCTGTGCGATTCTGGGTGTAGCGGTGGACGGTGATGCCGACCGCATCGGTGCCGTAGACGAGACTGGCAGATTTATCGACAGCCACACCATATTCGCGCTGCTGCTGATCCACTTGGTGGAACGCCGCAAGCAAACCGGCCGTGTGATCAAGACGGTCAGCACCAGCCGCTGGATAGACACGCTGTGTGAGCAGTTCAAGCTGCCGTTGACCATCACACCTATCGGCTTCAAGTATATCTGCGACAACATGCTTGAGGGCGATGTACTCATTGGCGGCGAAGAGAGCGGCGGCATTGGAGTCGCCGGACACATCCCTGAACGCGACGGAATTTTGATGAGCCTTCTGCTGATGGAAGCGATGGCCTACAGCAAGATGAGCCTGAGCGACATGGTGGCCGATCTATATAAACGAGCAGGAGAGAAGCACTACCACCGCGTGGACCTGCACCTGGACGCCACCCACATGCCTGCCGCCAGGGAGAAGCTGAAGACGACGCAAACACACGAACTAGCTGGAGAAGAGGTGGCGAATATTGGCCATACCGATGGCACGAAGTTCGACATGGCTTCAGGTAGCTGGCTGCTGCTACGCGCCAGCGGTACTGAGCCTGTAGTGCGCATCTACGCCGAAGCCCCCAGCATGGAACGGGTGATGGAGCTGCTGGCGGCTGGCGAAGCGCTCTGCGCTTGAGCGGAATAGGACTGGTGTAACGAGCAGGACGAGTAGGACGTGACCACGGAAATCTCCTGACTCCTACTCTCCTGCTCTCCTGACTCCTGCTCTCGCTATTTCCCCTGGATTTTGTTGATCAACGGCATCACCGGCAGCATCAGCTTCTCTAGCATTGAGGGCAGCTTATCGGACTTTACGGCGTCTGCAGGCAGCACTAGTTGTAGCTGGTCGGGTTTGATCTGGGCATTAAGTCTGGTGTCGTACCGGTCCTCATACACGATGCCAATCGCACCCTTGTCTTTCGCCGTGGCCATGCTGACCTGCATCCCACGGACCAGAGCTGCCTGGGTGTTGATGAAGACATCGACCTTAACATCACCTTCGTTGGGCTTGCTAGCGCTTAAAAAGTTTAGAGTATAGATCGGCTCTCCACCAAGGATCGTCGTTGGCACTTTGGAGATGTCGAGTGCTCTGAACAGGGCCAGTTCGTCATCGGAGGTTTTCTGTCCGTCCAACCCCATCGACCGAATGGTCATCACCAGGGGCAGCAGAGGCAGTGCACGTCCTAATGCGAACTCACTGAGGTCGTTGCCCTTCCGCAGCAGGTCAGTGAGCGGATAGACGGCGTACTGCTTGGTGTCGGGCATATACTCGGTGATGCTGGTACCATCACCCGCCAATACGAGCCGATGGTTCTGACCCATACTTTCGACTGTGATATTGCACAGGAAACGGCCATCTGCCGATATGAAACTCTGCCCCTTAATACCGATGGGCAGCTCCACCTGGCCGATACGGAATACCAGTCTTCCATTTGAATGGACTTCAGTGGTCTCTGACTGTCTGTATGTCGCGAGACATCGGCCAAGAACCAACATATCCGTGACATTGGGCACAGACACAGCCGGTTGTGCCATCAAGCTGCTGGGCACGAGCAAGGCTAATAGAGCGATATAACGTGCTGATCGCATAGACGGTCCTCCAGAATTAGCGTGATGGCCTATTATACCTTGTGTGGTAGTGCGTATTAATGCCGGTCGTATGGATGACCCTTGTGGTCATCCGTAAGGTGAATGTTCATTGATCTGTGCGGATGACCACAAGGGTCATCCCTACGACCGGAACGGACGGGACACCGGACTTGTTGTCCCTCCTGACTCCTGCTCTCCTACTCTCCTGACCCCTCCCCTCACATGCTCATGTTCGATTCAATGCGCAACTTCAACTGCTGGGCGAGCTGCGATTCCGGGTCCAGCTTTAAGGCGCGTTCAATCATGCTCATCGCCTCAACGTGCTGACCACCATCGGTGAGGCACATGGCCAAAGCAGTCATCACAGCGGGTTGTTCACAGCCCAGTTCCACCGCACGAGCAAGCGGATTAATGGCGTTCTCGGGCAACCCCAGCATCAGCAGCGCCTTACCCATCTCCGCCCAGCCCAGCTCATGCTCCGGGTCGATCTCAACCAGCCGCTCCAGTATCGTCACGGCTTCGGCATACTGTTTCATGCGGCAGAGGCAATACCCCAGAGGGTAGAGCACACGGTGATTTTCAGGCTGAAGATCACTCACCTTCATCAAGTACTCGGCAGCCAGCTCATACCGGCCCACAGCACCTAAGGTCACACCAAGCCGTTCATGGCCTTCCACCACATCAGGCTGCATCACAGTACACCGTTCGAAAGCGCTTAAAGCCCCCTCGAAGTCGCCCAAGGCACTGCACGCCTCACCCAGCGCGTAGAATATCGACGCATCCGTGTCGTTCAGCTCTACCGCTTTTCGCAACGCCTCACGCGCCTCGGTAAAGTGCATGCATTGAAGCTGCGACACACCCAGGCTTTGCCAGCCGGAGGGTTGCTCCGGTGCCAGCCGGGTCACGATTTTAAGCTCCTCGATGGCTTGCTCAGGGTGGCCGATCTGTTGGAACAGCTCCGCCATCGCAGCATGCGGTAACGGGGCATCGGGCTGCAGTTTGATCGCCTCCAATAAATGCTTGGAGGCAGACTGGTAGTGCTTCAACTCCAAAAATCGGTAGCCCGCATCAAAGTGTATTTCAAAATGGCCAGGGTGTTCATCTGCCAGCTTTTCGAGCAGGTTAACTGCCTCTTCTAGCTGACCATCTGCGGTAAGCTGCTGGATTTTCTGTGCGGCCTCAGTAAGGGGATCACTACTCATTTTCATATGCCTCTGGGTTATGTGTTGCATATACATGATAGCCCGAACCGCCTGGTCAAGGCACACCAGGCCGGCCTTCGTAGCTAGAATGGAGTTCGACGGCAACAAGCACAAACTGTGACTGATACTGTCGTAGGGGCGCTCCTTGTGAGCGCCCTCATCGTGTGGGGCGACCGGCCGGTCGCCCCGACGGTGTTCTGGCAACCATGGGCGCCCCGACCAGTTACTTCATAAACGTAGAATATCTGCAATGACGCTGATCGCATCCGGACGCCCCGAAGGGGCATGATTCCTTATAGCCAGGGGTGAGCGAAGCGATACCCCTGGTAAGCGGCGCAAATATATCTACCCACGAACGTGGGTCGGATCAGTTCTCCCGAACTATGGTCTTCCGCGATACGGTTCGACCCACTTCGGGGTAAGAACGCCACCACGAACACCACGGGTTACGCTTGCGCTCACCCGTGGCTATAAAAACTGCTACCCACTGCGTGGGTGCCCGGAAGTTACACGATCGTTCGTGGTGTGGTTGCGGAAGATCACCCAGGCAGCGACCAGCGGTTTTCCGGCTGCCAGTCATCGTTCCAGATCGCTGTGATCAGCCGTTTGCTCTCCTGACAGTGCTCAATCACCTGGGCGATATCCTGGCCTTGAATCTCGCACACGATGGGCCCTTTATATCCGATCTCCTTCAGACGACGATATGTCGCATAGTAGTCGATGGTGTTGTTGAGACGGGGCGGCTGGTGCTCCATATACTGCCCCCAGTACTGGTTCACTCCGTTGTGGTGAATCTCCACAATGCGGTCACCAAGCTGGTCAATGTAAGCCTGGAAGCCTGCATCGGTACCTGCAGACATGTAGGCGTGGCCAATGTCAAGATGGATCCCCCAACCTGGCACTGCATCGCAGACCTGCTGTAATGCGTTCAGACCGCCCGCTTCGAATCCCACGGGCATACCCGCGGCTTGCGCTCTTTCGATGGCATGAGCTGCATATTCCACGTTGTATTTCATCACTTCGCTACCCTGACGGATATAGCCCCATGTAGGGTTTCCCAGGTGGAAAGTGGCGGCAGCGGCTCCGATCTCGATGGCATACTCGAGGCATGCATCAAAATAGTCACTCGTGATTCTGCGAAGATGCCGGTTCGCACTGGACAGGTTCCACTCCAGATGCGGCGCATGGATGGTCACCCAGTCAAACACTTCTAAATTGCGCCGCAGCTCCTGACGTGTGGACAGGGTGGCGTCCCACAGGTCTATCCCCACATTCGCGTAGTTCTGGGGAAATCCCAACTGTGCCTGGTCGTCAGACGGCACTATTTCAAATCCGGCAAACCCTGCTTCAGCCACCATTTGGGCTGCTTTGATGATATCTTCACCGTGAGTGGACGGTAAAAAGTGGGTAGAGATTCCTATTCGGCGATCGATATTATTAGATACCATTTATATCTCCTTGATCTGGTGTGCGGCTCATACGGCTTCCAACTCACCATATGACTGCCTGTAAGTCGTGCTGTTTCACAATCTTCACTATATTAATTACAGCGGCCCGGGTAGAATTTCCTGCCATCTCGGCCTAGTATGATATGATAATCAGTAAAACATACATAAATCCAGCGTATTCTCAGGTAGAATAAATTATGAGTTTTCGCACAAAGGCCGTGATAACAGCGTTTGCCTCAACGCTGCTGGTTTTAGCACTGGTTTTTTGGGCTCTCTCTCAAGTGGTGTCGTACAGTTTTCATCAACTTGAGATGAAGCAGGCCAAAAGAACCGTGTCACTCATCATGAGTGCGATCACAGAAGCTCAGAACTCTCTCAGGAACTCTGTAACGGACTGGGGACTGTGGGATGAAACCTATGAGTTTACCCTGACCAAGTCGCAGACATACGTCGACAGTAACCTTGGTGGGAACTCCCTTCGCAACCTACATGTCAGCACCATTATAATCACGAACATCAACAAGGAAATCCTGGCGGCCAAATCAGTCGATCTTGACACCGGCCGAAACTATGAAACGCCGTTTGCCACAATACAGCGATGCATCACTCTGCTAGACGGCTTTAAAAATGAGACACCGGAAGAGACGGTTGTTGGACTGATCATGCAGCGCGAAGGCCCCCAGTTAGTGGTGGCAGGCCGGATCATGCATACCGACCGCCGCGGACCGCAAACTGGGTATGTGATCATGACTCGGGACCTGAACGGTCTGGAGCTGACTCGTATGGGCCACGGTATGAACGTCGATCTCGACCTCTTCACGGTGCCCTCAGAGCAAGCCAGCCGAGAGATCGCCGGCAAAACGGGCATGAACATAAACCAACCGTGGATTACGACCATATCTGAAACCGAGAGCATCGGCTACGTGATCATGCCGAGTTACCCCAAAAATACCCAGATGCTGCTCAGCGTTAGGATGCCGCGTGAACTGCTGATCCATGCCAATATCAACCATCGATGGATGGCAACTATCACCATTTTCATCGGCTTGATACTGCTGTTTATTCAGATTAAGGTCATCAACCGCATCGTGATCAACCGACTGGATGACATGGGCCAACGGATTGTGGACATCGCCCACAAGCAAGACACCAACGATCGTCTGCCGGTAGAAGGTCACGACGAAATCACTAGGGTGGCGCAGGCCGTTAACTGGATGCTGGACACCCTACAGCAGAGCAACCAGGACCTTCGTGATGTCAACACCGAACAGCAGGACCTTATCCGTATCATCTCCCATGACCTGAAGACGCCATTGCGCAGTATAGGCTCGCTGGCAGGAATGTTGAGCCAGGACCTGGAAAACCACTTGGACGATGACTCCAGATGGATGCTGGACACCATGGTCGCTCGGATGCAGAAGGCCTACAGCCTTATCGATGCCGTGGTGGATTACCAGCAGGCAGGCACACCGCCCAGCTTCCTGGACGAAATCAACCTGACTCAGATGCTGAACGACTTACTGCAGATTATGCCTCCGCCCGAAGGTGTTGAGGTTGATATACCCCCGCAGATGCCGTCTATCAAGGCCAACCGTTCGCGTATGGTCAATGTGTTCCGTAACCTGCTCAGCGATTCGTATGAATCGGTGCCTGTTCCGGGTGGGGTGCTGACCTTTAGCTCCGTTGACCAAGGCGATCACTTTGTCATCACGCTGCACAACAACGCCGAAGCGTTGGCACCACAATACCACCGCATGGTGTTTGAGGTGATGCGTCGGTTCGAGACGGACGTCAGCGACGAAGAGTTACCGAATATGCTGCTGCCGACGGTGCGCCGTATCATAGAGGCACACGGCGGTCATGTATGGCTGGACAGCGCAGAAGGCGAAGGCCGCAGTTTCCACTTCACCATCCCCAAGTAGCAGCTGGTGCTTACGGAAGCGATCACCTCTATGGCGACAGGTTAGGTGGCTCGAATTCGTAGGGATGACCCTTGTGGTCATCCGAACACGCAATTGGATACTGACCTGTTACCCCGTCATACGAACACGGTCCCGGTAGACATATATTGGCGGATGACCACAAGGGTCATCCCTACGAACATGCATTGCTAGTGTATGGGACGGTTCATCAATCCCACAGCTTCAGGAGGCTCCCATGCCCGATTACCAGTATGGACGCATTCGACTACTGCACAATGCTCTGATCAAACACAACATTCCAGACGAACTGGTTGAGCAGGTGATGCAGGGCGGCGAGGCGGTATGCAAAACCGCTAAACCCGCCATCAAGACCGCCTGGTTCCGGGAGGCGATGGAGCGCATGGACCGCCTGATGCCCCTGCCACAGCGCCAGGCTGTGCGAGAATCCTGCGCCTGCTGCCTGAGCGGCGAGCGGCTGAAAGTCTCCAAAAAGATCGCCAAACAGCACGCCACGCTGGATGAGCGTATCACCGCCGCCAACCAGACGCCGTTCGTATTTGGCAACAGCGTGAAACGGGAGTCCGACGGCACCATCACAGTGCGCTTTGAACCCGAGGGGGCCACCAACACGCGCTGCGTCTGCCTGGGAGCCGTGACCGAGCCCATTTCTGATAGCTATTGCTTCTGCTGTGGAGGGCATATCAAGCACCACCTGCAGATCGCGCTTGGAGTCAAAGTCACTTGCAAGGTGGTGCACACCGCGCTCACCACCGCCGGCAAAGAGGGATGCACTTTCAACTACCAGATCATCTCGGAGTAACCCATGCGCATGGTGCCGGCCAAGACCATCATCACCCGCACGAAATGCCCCGATCAGTGGTTCGGTTGCCACTACAACATGAACCTGTATCGGGGTTGTTCTCATGGCTGCATCTACTGCGACAGCCGCAGCCAGTGCTACCGTGTAGAGAACTTCGATGAGGTGAGCGCCAAGCAGGACGCATTAACGATCGTAGAACGCGAACTCTCCGGCAAGCGGAAACCTGGCGTGGTGGGCACAGGGGCAATGAGCGACCCCTACAACCCGCATGAGGCGGAGATGAAGCTAACCCGCGGTGCGTTGAAGCTGATTCTGCAGCACCGGTTTGGGATTCACCTCGTGACCAAGGGCACTCTGGTGGTGCGCGACCTTGAGCTGTTGCAGGCCATCGGCAAGCAGAGCCGCGCCGATGTGTGTATCACCATCACCACTCCCCACGATGAGATGGCATCCAAAATCGAGCCAGACGCCCCCAGCAGCTCCGAACGGTTTGATGCGCTCGAAGCACTCGCCCGCGCGGATATCTACTGCGGTATCACTCTCATGCCCATTCTGCCGATGCTCACCGACTCGCCTGATGATGTCCGGCTGCTGGTACGCCGGGCGGCCGGTTGCGGTGTCAACTTCATTCACCCCTGGTTTGGGATGTCGCTGCGAATCGGCCAGCGGGAACACTATTACAAGCAGCTTGATAAACTGTGGCCAGGATTGCGTAGACAATACGAAGCGACGTATGGCGAGCGGTATATGTGCGAATCCCCCCGCAGTTCGGAGCTCTGGGATGTGTTCACGCAGGAGTGCCGTCGGGCGGGCATCATTTGGCGGATGGAGGATATCATTCAGGCCGCCGGCGTCTGGGCTCAGCCGCAGCAGCTCAGCCTGTTTTAGCCAGACCAGCGCATATGTCAGGTTCTGTGGGTGCGGAATCGGACGGATAAGACGAATCGGACCGATCACGAATGGTATGGGCAACCGTAAGGGCGTGGTTTCCACGCCCTGGGGCGACCGCCGGTCGCCCCTGCAGATTCCCTCCCTGACCGGTCCGGTTTTCCCTTTCCGGGGGGTGTTGCTCCGCCTCCCTCCCCATCCGAACCTATCCGTGCCATCCGCGTAATCCGTGGTTCAGACATTCCTGGCATCGGACGGATAAGACGAATCGGACCGATCACGATTGGTATGGGCAACCGTAGGGCGTGGTTTCCACGCCCTAGGGCGACCGCCGGTCGCCCCTACGGATTCCCTCCCTGACCGGTCCGGTTTTCCCTTTCCGGGCCGGTCTCTTCGCGTCGCTCGCTTCATGGGCAGCCACAGGGGGCTGCCCCTGCGAATTCGTTACCCAGCGATCCAGATGCGGCCACCGTGGGCGGGCAGCTCGGGGAAGACAACCTGCGCGCCTGATCCCGCGATCTCCTCATCGTTGAGCCACTCCGTGAGATGCCACTCATCTGACAGTCCCAGCTTATGGGCAGGCACCGTCAGTTGCACAGGGGTGTCACCCAAGTTGAACACGCCCACCATGGCATCGTCGTCGTCAAGGCTCTTCATCACCACCACGTCCGGGCAGGGATAGTAGTCAGCCCAGCCAGTGGGGCGTTTGTTCAGCGGGAATAGCTTCTGTAGCAGCTCATATCGCTCTGGCTCCAGGTCGGCTAGGTTCTCGCTGAGCATCACCAACCCGCCGGTAAACCAGATCATGCGCAGCCAGCAGCCGGCCTCTTCGTCGGTCAAGCCATATGGAGGGTTGCCGTCGAACTTGCCCTCCCACTCCTTGGCGAACACAGCGATTTCGCCCGGGCTGCCATGCGCGCGCACCTGCAGACAGTCGGGGTCGTTCTGCCACCAGGCGTTGTGCATCCAATGCCGCCAGATGGTGGCCACCGCAGCCGGTTTGACCGCGCAGTTACCATTTGGCCAACCGTCGGTGTTCATAGGAATACTCCAACGGCTTGACACATCGTAGCCAATCCGCATAGCATCCGCGATTCCCACCGATGGGCCTATCGGACTGCCGCAGTTCAGGATGAACCGGTCGCCAGCTACCTCACGGATCACCTGCATGGCCGTTCGGAAGGCCTGCGCGGTGGTCTGGCTGGGGTCATAACGCCGACCGGGCATGACGCCGTGCACCAGGAAGTCGATCTTGATATACTCAAATCCCCACTCGTCAAACACCCGCACAAAGGTGTCGCGGATATACTCCAGCGTGCGAGGGTTGGTCAGGTCCATCCCATAGCATCCCCATTGCATGATGGGTTCGTCTTTTTCGGGGTCTTGAACCAGCCAGTCTGGGTGTTCCTTGTAGAAGTTGCTGGTGGGCATCACGCTGAACGGGGCCAGCCACAGGCCAGGCTGCAGGCCCAGCGATTTCAACGCATCCGCAGTGTGCTTCATTCCGTTGGGGAACTTATATCCCGCCTGCCAGTCACCCCAGTCGCGGCCGATCTTCGGTGAGGGGTAGGTCCAGCCATCATCGATTTGAATCACTTTGAGCTCATCGGCAAATGGCGCCTCGCTCAGCAGCTTCGCGTTCTCCATCACCTCGGTTTCACACTCGGTGCCGTAATAGTAATACCAACTGCACCAGCCCGTCATGATATCGTCAGGAATGCGGGCATCCATTCCCACGGCGACAGTTTCAGTGTAATCGGCAAGCAGCCCCCGCAGAGACTCCCCTGCAGCGATTGTTAACGAGCTGACAGTCATGCTTCCGGATGGTTCCAGCGCGACACCCTCCCGCAGCACAGAGCAGGTGATCGTGGAGAGCTGACCATCCACCCCTTTGGTTGTCAGTTCATTGAACGCCTCACCCAGCTCCACGAACCCAAACACCATCGCACAATCGCCCTCGGCATCCGTGAACCCGATCACAGAGCGGCTGTAGTTTGTGTCGCGGATGGCCACCAGCGCGACATCACCGCACATGTCGTTCCCGTTCTGCAGCACCCAGCGCACAGGTGACTGGAACTGGCCCGACAACACCGTGACGGTGTCCAGCAGCAGCGGGTCTGCGCTTATATTGGCCACAGTGGTATCAATCGATAGCCATTCTTCACAAATGATATCGATACTAGTTTTTAAAGTCATCACTCCCGGCAGGGTGTAGGTGACACCGCCCTGCCAGATATCATAGCTCCATGAACTGTCCGGTTGGTGGCACTGACCTGCCACCGTCACACTTGGTAACAGGCCCGTCAGCTTGCTTCCGTTGGAATGTGCCAGCGTGATACGCCCGTCACATGCGATATCGCAACTCCATCTGCTCATTCGGTATCCTCCTGATCGATTCATCTTCGATGTTCCACTATACATGCGTTAAAGGGCATCCCGAAGGATGCCCTTGTTGTGATTCCTGGTGGAGTGTTACCCGAGCACCTTCTCCAGAAGCGGCTGAAGCGCAGCCTCAAGCTGGTCATCGCTCTCAGGCGCTTTAAAGCCCTTGAACAGCCACCAAGTCTCCGGGTGGAACTCAGTCTGGCCGGGTTGAAGCTTCACCGTTCCGCCCACGCTCTCCACTTCCAGCATCGCCTCGTTGGTGAAGGTCTCGCAGTTGCATCCCCAGTCGGGATAGGTCTCATCGGCGATATAGGGGAAGCTCTTGATGAACAACCGGTCGCCGTTGTTATATCCTGCCCAGCCCTTGGTGTTCAGGATGCCGGCCTTTTGGGGGTCACTGCGGTTCACATCCTGGCGTAGACGCATGTATTTCGGTCCCAGTGTCCAGCGCGGATCGCTGAAGTTGGTGTATGTCCACATCACCAACGGTCGAGCGGGCAGAAGTGACTCGGGCTGCGGCGCGAAATCTTCCTGAGGCAGGATGCAGGTGCCGCCGGGGGCCATCATGGACAACGCCCAGGGAGCCAGCTCAATCGCCCACAGATTGGTGTTTGTGAGTAGATGCCCAACCACCACCTTGTTCTGCTTCTCGTCCAGCGAGATCAGCATCTCTTTGCGAATGCCCGTCGAGGCCTCCACAGGCTGCTTGATGTGCAGCATGTTGTCTTCCAGCTTCCACTCCACCGGGGAGTTATCCGGTGAGTAGGTGCGCGGCTTCTCCTCCGGCGCGTGCCACAGACGGTGGCCGCCGTATCCGCGCCATTCGTCGCCGCCGGTCTTGCCCTTCGAGTCTTCGAACACGACAAACTCATTAGCACCGCCGATGAAGCCAAAGTGTATGATGCGCGGGCCCACATCCGTGGTGATGATCAGTTCAACCTCGCCGTTCTCAACCCGCAGACAGTTTTTCCAGCCTGCATACTCAACTGTGGTTACATTCATAGATAACAGCCTCCCTATGGGTGTTGCTCAGAAATATTAGGTATGGTATTCCGCGTTGATACGTACATACTCGTAACTCAGGTCACAGGTCCAGATGGTGCAGCTCTCCGTGCCCAGCCCAAGCTCCACCACGATGGGCAGCTCCTTGGCCTTCATGGCGTTGCTCACCGATGGGGCATCAAAGGGTACCGGTTGACCGCTGGCACACACCGGCGTGCCAGCCATGGAGATCGCCACCCGGTCGATATCAAGCTCGACTCCGCTGCGGCCCGCCGCGGCCAGGATTCGCCCCCAGTTGGGGTCGTTGCCGAACAGAGCCGTCTTCACCAGCATCGACTCGCCGATGGTCTTGCCCACCACGCGCGCCTCGGTGAATGTCCTGGCACCCTGCACCACGATCTCCACCAGCTTGGTGGCACCTTCGCCGTCGGCGGCCATCTGCCGGGCCAGCTTCACGCAGAGCGCCTCAAGGGCCAGTTGGAACTCGTTCATGTAGCGGTTCACGTCCACACCGCTCGCTCCGTTGGCCAGCACCACCAGCATATCGTTGGTGCTGGTGTCCGCGTCTACCGTCACGCAGTTGAAACTGCGCTCCACCGCATCGCGCAGGCACTGCTGCAGCCGCGAAGCCGTGATAATGGCATCGGTGGTGATGAAGCAGAGCATCGTGGCCATATTCGGCGCGATCATCCCGGAGCCCTTGCAGATCGCTCCCATACGAACATCACCTTCCGGCAGGTGCATCACGATCGCTTCACGCTTGGGGTAGGTGTCGGTGGTTCGGATGGCTTCCGCCGCGTCCGCCCCGCCATTCTCACTCAGTTCGGGTACGGCGAGGTCAAGACCCGCCTGGATTTTCTCCAGAGGCAGCAACTGGCCGGTGACGCCGGTACTGGCGGTGATCACCGCCCGAGGGCTGATCCCCAGGAGCTCAGCCGCACGCTGCGCCATGGCCGCGTTCGCCACAAATCCCTGTTCGCCGGTCAAGGCGTTCGCATTGCCTGCGTTCGCCACGATCGCCTGGGCTTTGCCGCCCTCCACGACCAGTTGGCTGAAGCGCACACTGGCGGCGCAGGCCTGATTTTGCGTAAACACGCCGGCCACGGTAGTGTCGGCTCGTTCGCTATATATAAGGGCAAGGTCGGGGCCAGCCTGTTTCAAACCGCAGCGCACTCCGCAGGCCGAAAAGCCCTTGGGAGCGGTCACAGCACCATCTATCCAATCGAATTTCATGGGGAGTTGTATTCCTGTCCGTCTGTTAGTATTGACACTAGATTTAAGTGTATCGCAGATAGCGGATGGATGCACTGAGAGCTGGTTCTGAGGGCGGAGATGGGGAGAGATAGGCCGGATGAATGCCCGCAACCCCATCTCTCACGTCCTACTGACGATATGCGTCTTCCCATGTTCTCCCCGAGTGCAGGTAAGCTCAACGCTACGCTGAACTAACAGTGGATCGTTACCTTGATTCACACCTATAAGGGCAAAACTGGTAATTCTAACCACAACCGCGTCCTTTACGTCAGTGCCTACGAGCTCCCACTGAGCGTGAAATGTTGGACAGTTGAATTTGCTTGCCAATTCATCATCATACAGGTGATCGACTTTGTGCGACACCACATCAGCATAGCAAAAGCTGAGTGGACTGCTCAGTGACCGAACGGCTAAATATGGCATCTGGCTCAACAACTGCGCCGATCGGTCCCATATCTCATCAACCTCATCCTGCCATACTTCATCAAGTCGCATTCTCCGCCAGCCCCAGACACAGTCGTAACGGTGTTCCCAATTGAGCGAGTTTGGCCCCATCGTGGCAAGTTCAACGTCGCAAGTGAAAGGCTTACTAAGAATACAGCGAAAGTCCCAAGCCTCTTTGGGTCCTTCGCTTTCATCATAGTCAAAACCCCAATGGCCCTCGAATGTAAAACTCAATAATGGTTCGTTGGTTCTGAAGTGACCATCACATTCTGCCTCAAACACTTCATTATGTACCCGAAATTGCAATCTCCAATACTCACATACTCTCAGAAAAAACTGCTCAGGTAAACGTGAAAAAAGAATTTCAAAGCGCGAATGCCATGTTTTCCAACGCGCTGGTGTTTGCCGTTCTTGTCGATTCATCGGGTGTATCCTTATGTGTTATTTGCCCAGAAGGCTCCATTGGCTGCTTTCGATACTAACAGACGGCGGACCTGTTCCTTGTGTGAAGCTCTGGTTTGGTTATACCCTTTCCAACGCGGCTTGTCAAGGATGTCTTGCGTTCCTTACGCCTTTGCGTTGTAATCTTGCACTTCGTGCTGGTGAGCCCCTTGACCCTCGGTGTTCGCAAGAAGGGCGGTTCGCGAAACGCCCCTACAGATTTCCCAGCACAATGGCACAGCACGCTATGCCCCTACGCCCCCTTGGTACCCCAACTACCCGATTGGCCCTTTCATTCCCCATCCGAACCCATCCGTGTAATCCGTGTAATCCGTGGTTCAGACTATCCGGAAATCGGACGGATCAGACGGATCGGACCGATCACGATGGCGGGCAACAACAGGAGTTCGCAAGAAGGGCGTTTCGCGAAACGGCCATACAAACCGGACTGCTCAAGACAAACGCTCCGAGATCTCCGCGTCTCCGCGTGAAGTTATCCGCCATACCGAAGTCGGTCAATACCTAATCTGTGCCATCTGCGTAATCTGTGGATGACTCATCCGAAGCCCCTACACGCCAGACCGTTGCCTGCTTGTAGAATATAGGTGTGCTTTATCCATCGCACCAATCTTTACGTTCACTGGAGTTCATATGATAATCGTCGGCATCATCCCCGCTCGTATGGCATCTACCCGCCTGCCCAACAAACCGCTGGTGGACATCTGCGGTCTTCCTATGATCGTGCGCGTGTGGCAGAACGCCTGCCAGGCCAACACCCTCAGCGAGGTGATCGTCACCGCGCCTGACCAGGAGATCATCGACATCGTGCGCTCCTACGGCGGCCGTGCAGAGCTGACTTCCGACAGGCACCGCAGCGGCACCGACCGGCTTGCGGAGCTGGCAGAGCGCATCGAGTGCGATGCGGTGGTGAACATCCAGGGCGATGAGCCGCTTCTGCCCGCAGAGCTGATCAACGCGGCGGCCTCTCCCCTCTTGGCCGATCCCAGTATTCAGATGGCCTCGCTGATGTGCCCCGCCACGCCTGAGGAGCTGAAGAACCCCAACAACGTGAAGGTGGTCACCGCACTGAACGGTGATGCCCTCTACTTCACCCGCAGCGAGGTTCCCTACCGCCGCAACGAAAGCAGTGTCACCAGTTTCAAGCACATCGGGGTCTACGCGTATACCAGGCAAACTCTACTACAACTGAGCCAGTTAACCCCCACACCACTGGAAATCGCCGAATCGCTGGAGCAGTTGCGCGCATTGGAGAACGGCATCCGAATCCGCATGGCCCGCGTGGCGTTCAGCCCTGTGGGCGTAGACACCCCGGCTGATCTGGAGCGCGTGCGGCAGGTTTTTGCCCGTAAAGGCGAACGCGACTTCAGTTAGTACGTCTGGTGTAGGGGCAACCCCCTGTGGTTGCCCCGCGGTTGACCGCGCCGGTTTTCCCTAACCGGGGCGGTCTGGCGGTTAGCCCCGAGAAATGGTCTGAACCACGGATGACACGGATGCGGAGAATGGGAATCCTCTCTTCGCGCCTTCGCGTCTTCGCGTGCGATTCCGGCCTCCCCCTCGCGATGGGGCAACCACTGGGGGATTGCCCCAACATGCACCAACCCAATGCAGGGATTCCGGCCCCGACCGCGTAACCTTACGGATAGCAAGACAACCCAATGAATATTCAAGGAGTCACCCTGTTATGTTGACAAAAAGAATGATCATACCCACGCTGGCCATACTGGCACTCGCTGTGGTGTGTGCTGGATGCGCAAAGAAACCCGGCGATGGCTCGAAGTCCGGCAGTGACATCAAACTCGGGTTCCTCGTGAAGCAGCCAGAGGAGCTCTGGTTTCAGAACGAATGGAAGTTCGCCCAAAAGTGCGCCGATGACAACGGCTTTGAGCTGAAGAAGATTGGCGCCACCGACGGCGAAAAAGTGCTGAACGCGATCGACAATCTGGCCGCGCAGGGCGTGAAGGGGTTTGTGATCTGCACCCCCGACGTCAAACTGGGCCCGGCGATTGTGGCCAAGGCGGTGACCAACGGTATGAAGGTCTACTCGGTCGACGACCAGTTCCTGGGCTCCGACGGCAAGCCGATGACGATGATCCCGCATATGGGGATTTCGGCCAGCGCGATTGGCCAGAATGTGGGCAAGTCGCTGTATGAGGAGTTCAAAAAGCGCAAGTGGGACGTAAATGAAACCGGTGTGTGCGTGATCACCTTCGAGGAGCTGCCCACCGCGAAAGAGCGCACCGATGGGGAAATCGCAGCCCTCAAAGCGGCAGGATTCCCCGAGAACCGTATATTCAAAGGTGCTGAGAAAGTGCCCACCATCCCGGCTGCCAACGATGCCGCGAACATCGTGCTGACCCAGCAGGCGAAAATCAAGAAGTGGCTGATCTGCTCAATGAACGACGAAGGGGTTCTGGGCGCGGTGCGGGCCATGGAGGGTCAGGGTTTTACCGCTGACGATGTGATCGGCATCGGCATCGGCGGAAGCACCTGTCTGGTGGAGTTTGAGAAGTCCAAGCCCAGCGGCTTCTTCGCCACCTGCCTGATCAGCCCCAAGCGGCACGGGTATGAGACCACCGAGAACCTGTACAAATGGGTCAAAGACGGCATCCAGCCGCCGAAAGGCATCCGAACCAAGGGGATCATGATCAACCGCAGTAACTATAAGGAAATCATGAAAGCAGAAGGGTTGATGGACTAAAGATGGCGGATTGCTATCTTAAGTTCCATGGCATCAGCAAGCAGTTCCCCGGTGTCAAGGCCCTGAGCCAAGTTTCATTCGAGGTCAATGAGGGCTCCGTTCACGCCATGATCGGCGAGAACGGAGCCGGAAAATCGACCCTGCTGAAGATTCTCAGCGGGGTCCACATGCCCGATGACGGGGAGCTTCGGCTGGGTGGTCAGCCTGTGGTGTTCCATTCCTCCTCCGATGCGTTCGCCCACGGCGTGGCGGTGATCTACCAGGAGCTCAACCTGGTGCCAAACATGACGGTGGCGGAGAACATCATGCTGGGCCACATACCCAGTAAGCTGGGAGTGGTGGACCGCAATGGTCTGCTCAATGCTGCAGAGGCGCGCATCGCGGAGCTGGGTGAGAACATCCCTCTGAATGCCAAGGTCTCGTCGCTGCCCATCGCGCAACGGCAGATTGTGGAGATCGCGAAAGCACTCTCCCGCGATGCCAAGGTGATCGCATTTGATGAGCCCACCAGCAGCCTGTCGCAGCGCGAGGTGCAGAACCTGTTCGGCATCATCCGCTCGCTGAAGGCACAGGGCAAAGTGATCCTGTATGTTTCGCACCGGTTGGAGGAGATTTTTGAAATCGCCGACTCGGCCACCGTGCTGCGTGACGGTCAGTTGGTGAAGAGCTTCGACACATTGGATGGCATCACCACCGGTGATCTGGTGAGCGCCATGGTGGGGCGTGCCATTCAAGACATTTACAGCTATACCCCACGGCCGATTGGGCCCGCGGTTCTTCGCGTGGAGGGTCTCTTAGGCCGCGGCCTCTCGGCTCCCGCCAGCCTTGAAGTGGGTAAGGGTGAGATCGTGGGCATCTTTGGGCTTGTGGGTGCGGGCCGGAGCGAGCTGCTGAAACTGATCTACGGCGCCGTCCACCCCAAGACGGGGCAGGTGGAGGTGGGCGGTCAGCCGGTGAAGGCCACCGGGCCGGTTGGGGCCATCGATAAAGGGCTGGTGCTCTGCCCGGAGGACCGCAAGAGCGAGGGGATCATCGGCATCCGCTCTGTGGCTGAGAACATCAACATCAGCGCGCGCCGAAGGTTTTCCAAGATGCCATTCATCATCAACATGCCGATGGAACGCCGCCACGCCCAAAAGCAGGTGGACGCCCTGTCCATCAAAACACCTTCACTGGAGCAGCTCATCGGCAACCTGTCGGGCGGGAACCAGCAAAAGGCGATCCTGGCCCGATGGCTTTCGGAGAACCCCACGGTGATCATGATGGATGAGCCCACGCGCGGCATCGATGTGGGGGCGAAGAGCGAGATTTACTCCATCATCTTCCGGCTGGCCGAGCATGGCGCGGGGGTGCTGCTGGTCTCCAGCGAGCTGCCCGAGGTGCTGGGCATCTGTGACCGCGTGATCGTGATGCGTAGCGGGCGGTTGGTGGATTCGGTGGACCGCGGACAATGTGACGAGAAGGGCATTCTCGCGCTGGCCCTGCCGGTAGCGGAAGGGGTTTCATGTGCGTAATGACGCAGACAGTTTCATCGGCCGGGGGGACTAGTTGTATATGTTTCAAATGCGGATTCGTAGATACTGTGCACTTTGTCAAGGCCCCCCAGGGTTAAATCTGTTATTTGCTCGGAATACCAGATTTCCATATATAACGTTGCAGGTATAACGATTATATATGCCGTTATGACAAGTGTATCTTGAATCTACCCCAAGCTCATGACAAAAGCCAGTCACACAGTAAGATACATAACCACGTAAAAGGTTGCCCGCCATCCGTAGTGATGAACGCCCGCCCCGCATCTTTGAACCTGCAAAGATAACGTTGATGTTATAATGTTTTTGGGACGCTTAGCTCAGTAGCGATTTAGCGTATGCTGAACATGTATCTTTACCGCTAGTACGCCGGCTCTGGAATGCTGCTCATCCACTCATGGACAAACAACAATCATGCTGTGGCTCTCCATCCATACACCCCGATCCTTGAACGACCCTGTCCTGCCCAGCCTCATTACCTTCGCCGGCAAAAACTGGGGCCGCTCCGGCACGAAGCTGGACAAGGTCAGTGTCGTCGGATGGCAGTGTCTGGTTGGCCTGAGCATCCTGCGGCTCCAATCCGTAGCACGGATCGTAGGCCTTATGCCTGGTCAACACCGTCCACATCAAGATCAGCAGCTTACGCATCACCGCGCATAAGACCTTATTGCCAGAACCCGGTCCGAATCTCTTACGCATTCTGGCTACAAACTGATACATACTGGGATGGATTGCTGTCGACTTACGTTCCAACATCTGTAATACCACCATGGCACTTGTGTAAAGCAAGGAGCGCATTAAGGGATCACCCATTTTGGATATGCGGCTTACGGACATAATGCTGGTTCCTGACTGGTGCGGACATGGGTTCATACCCACAAACCTGACCAGCTTCGCCGATGTCGAAAAGCAAGAAATATCACCGATGAGCCCTAAAAAGTAGTTGGATGTGATATCACCTACACCCGGAATACTGTTCAGGAGGCGACGGTCCTCCGCTAGCTTGTCATCGCTGGCAATAATCTCTGCCGCCGCAGAGTTAAGAAGCTGGATATCTTCTTTGCAGTGATCTATGCTGCGCGTAAGAACCGTTATAGAATGCTCATTCTGAGCGTGAGAGAGCCTCTGCTGCAGAGAGTTTTGATGTTTGACCAGCATGCGCCGTGTACGTCCGATTTCCTGCAGTGACCGATAACACTCGCCTTTGGGATTGTAGAGACGCAGGCGGTTCTTGAGTGCGTAATCTGCAATGATCAGGCTGTCCACATAGTCGGTCTTTTGCCGAGAGCCCTGTGAGAGGCGATGGTAGTGTATCCGGCAGGGTTCTTGCCGTGACACTGCCTGCTTATGCTTATACAGGTAGTCAAGCAGCTCTTGCTCACATCCGCCAGTGCCTTCCATTGCGAACAGCACAGGCATCCAGCCTTGCTTCTTGGTAAGTGACACGAGGTCTTTGAAGCCCTTCTGGTTGTTCACAAACTGCTTGTGGACGAGATGGGTGCCGTCCTGATCGACGACAGACACGTCAAAAGTGTCTTTGGAGATGTCGATCCCGGCGTAGTAGCTGTAAGAGTTGTCATTGATTTGCATAGTTCGGTATGCTCCTAGTTAGGGACAAAGGTGAAGAAATGAACCTTGACATCCTTGTATATGCGGGCTTTGAGCCCATGTTACTGTTCGTGTTAGGCCATTGCAGAGAAGGGTGCCGCTCTACGTTGCGTAGTCAATGCTACAAGGGATGACCCGGCATCTACCCCTTCTCTTTCACCCCAGCGTCCCGGTGTGAGGATGGTCCTCAACTCTTGTTGTAGGTATGAGGACCTCCATCTTTAAGCATACAAGGGATGGCCCTTGTGGCCATCCGAAACCATAATGGGCCTGTAGCAACGGCTGCGTAGATGACCAGCGGGTGGCGCGTAACGGGGCTGTTCGCTCACGCTGCCGCGGGTTTAGTCACCCACACGACTACGTTCCGGGAGCTGACGCTCCGGGAACTGCGTCTTGTGCGGGTTCCTGCACCGCGCGGCTGATCAGTATCGGCCGGCGTCGCTACGCTCCGGCCGGCGTATGGATGCGGCTGTCACCGTCGGTCATTTCGAATGACCATTGCCATAGATGATTAAGAACTAATAACCAAAGGGAATTTCATATGAATACAGCAACTAACGATAAATCCGATCGCGCCTCGGCACCGCAGCCATCCTTCCGGCTGCGTCTGATGGGGCTGCTTGACCGCGCCGGGATGCTGATGGTGTTCATCGTGATGTTTGTGTGCGCCTGCTTCTTTGTGGACGGCTTCAGCTCCGCTTTCAACATGAAGAGCCTGTTGTTGTCGGTTTCGATGGTGGGGATGAGCGCCTGCACGATGCTGTTCTGCCTAGCCTCTGGGGATTTCGACCTCTCCATTGAGGCGGTGGTGGCGATGTCCGGTGTGCTGGCTGCGATGGTGGTGTCGGCCACCGGCGATGTGCTGCTGGGGATCACTGCGGGCATCGCGGCGGGTGGCGTGGTCGGACTGCTGAACGGCGTGATCATCGCCAAACTCAAAATCAACGCGCTGATCACCACCCTGGCGACCATGCAGATTGTGAAGGGCATCGGATACATCATCTCCGATGGTAAAGCGGTGGGGGTGTCCAACGAGGCCTTCTTCGTGCTGGGCAATGCCAGGCCGCTGGGTGTGCCGCTTCCGGTGTGGATTACCATCCTGTGCTTCATCGTGTTTGGGTTCCTGCTCAACCGCACCATCTACGGCAAGAACACCCTTGCCATCGGCGGTAATGCGGAGGCCGCGCGGCTGGCCGGTGTGGCGGTCGACCGTGTGCGCATCTGGATATTCCTCATCCAGGGTCTGATCGCCGGTTTTGCGGGGGTGATTCTGGCGTCGCGCATGACCAGCGGGCAGCCGAAGACCTCCGAGGGGTTCGCGCTGGAGGTGATCTCCGCCTGCGTGCTGGGAGGGGTGTCACTCTCCGGCGGCGTGGGCACCATCATGGGCGTGATGGTGGGTGTGCTGATTATGGGCACGATGCAGAATGTGATGAACCTGATGAATGTGGAGCCGTTCTACCAGTACGTCGCCCGCGGCGGCGTGCTTCTGGCGGCGGTGATCTTTGACCTCTACCGCCAGCGCGTACGCAATGCCCGGCTGTGAGGGGGCTTCACGTGGGTGTCTTACTCATCCTACTCATCATACCCGTCATATGGGCCACTAAAACAGCATGAACACCAAATATTGTGTAAAATCAATTGAGTATTAGCAATGACATGGGGTATCCTTATTACACCCTGCTACAACACGACCAATGGTGGAGTAACGACGCAGTATGAAACGGATTCAATGCATCATTCGCCCCTTCAAGCTGGATGAAGTGAAGATGGCACTTGGTGAGGCCGGTGTGGTGGGCATGACCGTGACAGATGTGCGCGGATGCGGAAGCCATGCCGAGGCACGCGAGAGCTTCCGAGGTGCCGACTACACGGTCTACCTGCCCCCAAAAGTGCAGATCGAAATGGTGGTGCGTGATGAGGATATGGATCAGGTCATAGAGACCGTGCTGCATTTCGCCAGCACAGGCGAGCCAGGTGACGGGAAGGTATTCATCTGCCCGGTGCTGGACTCTGTGCGCGTTCGAACCGAAGAACGTGGGGATATTGTGTTGTAAGCTGTAGTCTGGAGGTGCCCGCATGGGGCGTACCGGTCGGCTTTTACATTACTAGAAATTCTGGTCACTGTGGCGATTATCGCCATATTGGTGGCTGTACTCACGCCTGCGCTGCATGAGGCACGGGGTGCTGCCATACGCACCAAATGCCAGGCCAACCTGCAGCAAATCGGATGCGCCTTTGGGATGTATGCGGCGGATTTCGACGACACTCTGCCCACCCCTGGCGGACGTAAGGAGTTCACCACGTCGGGAAGCTGCGAAAGCCCGGAGAACGGCTGGGTGCAGTCCGCCGCACCAGGGCAAAACAAGGACATCGGCGGGATATTCCCCTATGTGCGCTCACGCACCAACAACCCCACGACCAACCTCTGGAGCTGCACTTACGCCATACCAGGCAAGGACCATGTTTTCTCCCCTGGCCAAAACTATGTCATGAACGACTACGTCCGCATGGGCCACCCGGGTCAGGCGGTGACAAGTCCGGGCGCGTGCAAATGCGGCTCTACCACGATGCCCTGTACCGGCTATTTCGATGGGGTATCCATGGGCAGCCTACCCAACCCTTCGCAACTGATCCTCATCTTTGAAGCGGCTCAGCGGAAAGATGGTTGGGTCGACCGGAACGGCAGCCTCTACTTCAGCGAGGGGGCTGCGTCCGCCCATCCGCCGATGCCCGCCAACTCACCCACGGTGTATCATCTTGGCCGCAGCAACTGGCTGTTTGTGGACGGTCACGTCAAGACGCTGCGCATAGAGGGCACCTGGATTGAGGATGAGCGGCGGCAGATGCAATACATCAGCTATTACAACACCGCTTTAGCGTCAGTATTGACACAAAGACTGAAAGTGACCAGCGGCGGTGGTCAGGTAGATATGTGGGACCCGCAGCTTCCTGGGGTTGTCTATCCTTGAGGTAGAAGGTGAGGTGACCGCGCCGGAAGCCTCAAGGGCAACCACAGGGGGTTGCCCCTACAGACGCCCCCCTTGAAACGCCAATCTCCCGATTGGCATCTTCCCTCCCATCCGAACCCATCCGTGTAATCCGCGTAATCCGTGGTTCAGACATGACAAGGCGCTAACGGGAGATCGTGTCGCATGCCGGAAGGGCGATTCGCGGATCGCACCTACAGGTTGCTGTCCCTGACTCCTCCACTACCGCCCCGGACACAGGCAATGCTTGCACGCTATAATACACTAAACGGCTACGGAACTAAGAGACCAAACCGCAGGAGGTTTTCGGCATGATGTGGAAGAATTTGGGGCTCTGTCTGCTTGCGTCTGCGACGCTCGCGGCTGCGATGCTGGGTTCGGCGACGCCAGCGCAGAGCAGACCCCGTTGGGACACCTTCAGCGACACCTGGGTGGCCACCGATGGGCTGAAGCGAGAGCTTCCCACCAGCGGTAAAGTGGGAGCCCCACGGGCCAAAAAACAGATCGCCATCTTCTACTTTCTGTGGATGGGTGAACACGCATCAAGTGGGCCGTTTGATATCTCCAAGATACTGAAACAAGACCCCACAGCACTGTCCAAACCGAAAAATGCGTCATGGGGGCCTGAGGGCGTCTTCCACTTCTGGGCCGAACCTCGGTTTGGATACTACAATACCGATGATCTGTGGGTAGTCAAGAAACATGCACAGATGCTATCGGATGCCGGCGTGGACCTAATCCTCATGGATAACACCAACAATGTCACGTATACAAAATACTACATGGCGGTGTTGAAGGGCTTCAGTGAGGTGCGCGCCATGGGAGGCAAGACGCCGCAGGTGGCCTTCATCTGTCCCTTCGGTGACCCCACCTATTCCGTCACCCAGATGTGGGAGAATCTTTACAGCAAGGGGCTGTACAAAGATTTGTGGTACCAGCTTGATGGCAAGCCGTTGATACTGGCCGACCTTGAGGCTGTGAACATCGGCTTCGGTAACGACAATCGCAATAACGCAGAGGTGCTCAAGTCTGGCAGCAGTTTAGGGCAGAGCTTTAAAACAACTGTGCCTTTTATGGCGGTCTCGGCATTTATACCGACCTGGGGCACCAGGGGATCCGGTTTTACAATGAAGCTGTTCCGAGGCGAACCTGGCGGAGAGTTGCTCGCACAGCAGAAATACACGAACGTGAAGGACAACCAGATGGTGCAGTTACAGGTTCCGAAAGCACTGCCTGTCGGCGACTACACCATTCAGATAAGCAATCCCGTGGGCACGATCGGCTGGTGGAGCCATACCGATGATGTATACAAAGATGGTCAGGCCTACGCTAACGGTAAGGCTGCTGCGGGCGATCGGGTGTTTCGGGTGATTCCCGAAAGCTCAGATGGTCTGAAAATCCGCCAGTTCTTCACCGCTCGAAAGCCGATGCCTGGTTATTTCACTGGGCCCAGCGGCCCTAACCAGTGGGGCTGGCTGGAGATCTACCCGCAGCACGTATTCAAGAACTCCAGAGGCGAATCCGAGATGGTGTGCGTGGGCATCGCCCAGAATGCAGCCGACGGGAAGCTGGATGCGATGACCCACCCGCGCTCACTGGGTCGCAGCTACCAGAAGGGCACCCTGCCCAAAGACACCAGTAAGACGGCATACGGTCTGAACTTCACCGAGCAATGGAACCGCGCCTTGAAACTCGACCCGCAGTTTGTGTTTGTGACCGGTTGGAATGAGTGGATTGCCCAGCGGTTTACAGCATCGAATGGCACCGTGATGTTCGTGGACCAGTTTGATATGGAGCATAGCAGGGATATCGAACCGATGAAGGGCGGGTATGGTGACGCCTATTACTACCAGTTCGTGAACTATGCACGCCAGTTCAAAGGCGCCCGACCCATCCCAGTGGCAGGTAAGCCGAAGCCTATCTCGCTGATGGCGGGTTTTGCTCAGTGGGGCGATGTGAAACCGGAGTTCCGCGATGATAACGGCGATGTGTCCCATAGAGATCATCCGGGATACAACAACTTCACGGTCTATAGAAATGAGACGGGGCGGAATGACATCGTGGTGGCCAAACTGAGCAGAGATTCGCAAAACCTCAGCTTTTATGTGCGCTGCCAACAGCCGATCAGTTTACCCGTGGGTGCGATCCGATGGATGCAGTTGTATCTTGATGTGGACAAGAAGCATACCAATGGCTGGAACGGCTATGACTTCCGCTTGAACGGCGTGGTATTGAATGACGCCGCAGGGCCCTACATCGTTCTCGAGCGGTGCCTGGATGGATGGAAGTGGAAGGCTGTGGCGAAGGTCCGACTGAACCTGAACGGCAAGGAGCTAATGGTGCAGATACCTCGCAAGGTACTTGGTCTGAGCAGCAAAGACAAGGGGTTGAGCGTCGACTTCAAGTGGGTAGACAACGCCCTGAAGACGGGAGACATCCTGGAGTTGCTTGAGGACGGCGACACCGCCCCCAACGCACGCTTCAACTACCGCTACCAGGTGAAGTAGACATATCGGTATCAGGCGTGGCAGGCCAGACCCATTTAAGCGTTGGCCTGCTCGTGCGGTTATAATGAACAAAACGGCTTCGGATCAATACGACCGAACCGCAGGAGGTTTTCGGCATGATGTGGAAGAAAATGGGGCTCTGTCTGTTGGCGTCTGCGACGCTCGCGGCCGCCATGCTGTGTTCGACAGCACAGGCGCAGAGCGGAGGGACATGGGACACCTACAGTGACACCTGGGTGGCCACCGATGGTCTGAAACGAGAGCTGCCCAATAGCCCTAAAGTGCGAGCACCGCAAGCGAAAAAGCAGATCGCCATGTTCTATTTCCTATGGATGGACACACACGCATCCAGCGGCCCGCACGACATCACTACCATACTGAAGCAAGACCCTCAAGCCAGATTCAAGCCAAACAGTCCGCTTTGGGGTAATGAGGGTGCATTCCATTACTGGGGTGAGCCGCGGTTTGGCTACTACACAGATGACGACCTGTGGGTTATCAAAAAGCACGCCCAGATGCTCTCCGATGCGGGTGTTGATCTGATCGTGTTTGATACCACCAACAACTGGACTTACAAGCCGTTCTACATGGCACTTCTAAAGGGCTTCAGCGAAGTTCGGGCCAACGGCGGGTCCACTCCACAGATCGCCTTCCTGTGCCCATTTGGTGACCCCACCCCTTCGGTCACCCAAGTCTGGCAAGACCTCTACAGCAAGGGTCTGTACAAAGACTTATGGTATAAACTCGACGGCAAGCCGTTGATCCTGGCGGACATGGATGCGCTGGCCACGGGATTTGGCAACACCGCGCAGAACTCTCCAGACTCTCTGAAGCCTGGCATGACGCTGGCGCAAAGCTTCACCTCTACCGAACCTTTCGTGTCGGTCGCTGCCCGCACGCCTACCTGGAGCTCGAAGGGTTCGGGTTATACCATGAAGCTGTTCAGGGCTGGTGCCAACGGCGGGCTGGTGGCTCAGAAGAATTTTACTAATGTGAGCGACAACGCCATGGTCACACTTCCAGTTTCGCCTGCTCAGCCGGCTGGTCAGTATACCATTCAGATCAGCAATCCTGTGGGCACCATCGGATGGTGGAGCAACACGGATGACGTGTATAAGGACGGCGAAGCGATAGCCAATGGCAAACCTGTGCCCGGCGACCGCGTGTTCAGGGTTTCACCGCAAGATGATGAAGCGGTGAAAATCCGCCGGTTCTTCACAGCCCGGAAACCCATGCCCAGCTATTTCGTTGGTCCAGATGCTCCGAACCAGTGGGGTTGGCTGGAAATCTACCCTCAGCACGTGTTCAAGAACGCCAAAGGCGAGGCGGAGATGATGTGCGTGGGCACCGCTCAGAACGCCGCCGATGGGAAGCTGGACGCCATGTCCAACCCGCGTTCACTTGGCCGCAGCTACGTGAAGGGCACCATACCCAAGGACGAAAGCAAGACCGCTTATGGGTTGAACTTCGAAGAACAATGGGGCCGCGCGAAGAAGATCGACCCTCAGTTCCTCTTTGTGACGGGTTGGAATGAATGGATCGCCCAGCGGTTTCAAGCCCCTGACGGCACAGTGATGTTCGTGGATCAGTATGACACAGAACACAGCCGTGACATCGAGCCGATGAAGGGCGGATTCGGCGATGCCTATTACTACCAGTTTGTTAACTACGCACGGCAGTTCAAGGGGGCACGACCCATCCCTGTGGCTGGCAAGGCTAAGACGATCTCGTTGAAGGCTGGTTTCGGCCAGTGGAGCTATGTGAAGCCCGAGTTCCGTGATGATAAGGGCGATATTTCTCACCGCAACCACCGTGGGTATCACAACTTCACGACATACATAAATGAGACCGGTCGGAACGACATGGTCGTATCTAAGATGAGCCGCGACAAGCTCAACCTGAGCTTCTACGTTCGCTGTCAGAGCGCCATCACTGATCCCGCAGGGGCCAGCCGGTGGATGCAGCTCTACCTGGACGTGGACAAGAAGCACACCAATGGCTGGAACGGCTATGACTTCCGCTTGAACGGCGTGGTATTGAATGACGCCGCAGGGCCCTACATCGTTCTCGAGCGGTGCCTGGGTGGATGGAAGTGGAAGGCTGTGGCGAAGGTCCGACTGAACCTGAACGGCAAGGAGCTGATGGTTCAGATACCCCGCAAGGTTCTGGGTCTGAGCAGCAAAGACAAGGGGTTGAGCGTCGACTTCAAGTGGGTTGACAATGCCCTGAAGACGGGCGACATCCTGGAGCTGCTAGAGGACGGCGACACCGCCCCCAACGCACGCTTCAACTACCGCTACCAGGTGAAGTAGACAGCACACTCTCATGAGCTCATGGCAGCCTACGCTGTAACTGATACGACCGGGGCGTCCCTTGTGGGCGCCCGAAACGTTGCTCTGTCGATGGTTTGTGTTCTTTAGGGCGCCCACAAGGGACGCCCCTACGACCAGTTAATTACAAGCACATTGGGGGCACCGCTCACGGTGCCTCCACGCCTTTACCTTGTATTTTATTTTGGGATGACCCTTGTGGTCATCCACGACGGACGTGTGGAGTCACCCCAAAACAGACGGGTCGTAGCAACGGCCTTTGGCGTTGTATTTGCACACATCGTCCATGCGGATGTAACCTGCCACATGCTGATCGCGCGCCCGCTGGATCACCGCCGACCGGTTGTGCGCGGAATTGCCCTCGGCGACTGTGATACTCTGCGCATCGGCAGTCAGAACTACCCCGATGTGGTCATGTGAGCTTTTCGACAACAGTTGGTCGAAGATCACGATGTCACCGCGCTCGGGCTCTGAAGCCGTTTCGCTGCTTTGCCAGTAGCCATTTTCGGGCAGTTGGGCCCACTCCAGCCAGGCTCCGACGCAAGCGAACCGGCAGGAAACCAGCGGGTGACGCATGGGAAGCATGAACCCCAGCTCATAACAGCAGTGGTACACAAACGCCGCACACCAGTTACCGGATATCTCCTTCATCACATTTTCGCCTGTCCAATACCGGCATATCTGCTGGTAATGCGGGTCGGAGGGTATCCCGTCACCGCCCTGGCTAGCCAGTGATTCGGCGATGTCGGCCAGCTTCTTGCGCAGGTTTCGATGCTTCTTGGGTTTCGGCTCGGGCAGGGCGTCGTAGTAATCGGGTTGTTGGGCTGATATCTGGAGCTCCGCAAACACGCTGTTCAGCCGTTCGGTGCGTTCCAGATTCACGGGCGAATCGGGGTCGTTCAAATAGTATCCCAGCACATCGGCGTCTTTCAGAAGCTCCTCGTATGCACCATGCCGATTCTGTTTATCGCAGTGGTGGAACACCGCAGAGATGATGCTCTGCTGCTCCGGACTGCTGAACAGCTTCGTGTCGCGCAGGATGGGGCGTATCATCTCTGCGCCGTTCTGATCGTGGAACTTTGTGAAGCCTGTAGTGTAGGAGTAGAGGTCGTGCATCATGCCCGCCACGGCCGCCAGCTCCGCATCTAGACCGCGTTTCAACGCCAGCAGTGAGGACATCTGCGCCACGCCATGCAGGTGATTGTGAGAGTAGGGCTGCAGCTCCGGGTCGAACCCTGAGATCATCCGGTTTACGAGATCGCGTATGTTGTGTAGTCGAGACATCTGCGCTCCTGCCTGAAGTTCTATGGTGACTCGTCGGTCTGCTTTGCATCTTCGGCGTTCTGGCGGACCCACGCTTCCTGCATTTTGCGTAAGGTTGTGACCAGATAGATCGCCAACAAGCACATAATGATGTGTATGCTTTTGGTGTACATTGAGCTTACCAGTACGGAGCTAGGATTTGCCGCGTTTAACGTGCACTGATCGGTGTCGCTGTAGAAACTCGACACCAACCACAGTACCCACCAAATTATGATGGCCGGGCTGCTCTTCATCCCCTTCCAGTGCAGAGGGTTCTGGCTGCACTGCCATATCTCCTTGAACGAATAATATGGCTTAAACATGCAATACAATGGCAGGAAGTAAGTGCCGACCGCCTGCCCGGGATTGTAGGACATACCCCGCGCGCCAAACCCGCGGCAGTTCATTGCGGCGATGTATACCCAGCGAAGGAAGATGATGCTTGCGGTCAGCTCAACGATGAAGTCCAGCAGCATGAGAAGCGCACCGATGGCTCTGCCGGTTGGTGCTGCTGCATTCCCGATCAGCATGTGATTGTTGTAGATCGTAGCCGCCGCTATGATGATTGATGCGATGATCCATGATATGAGTGCCTTGTTGAGGCGTGCAGGGTCTTTTGTGTAATGAACCATGTTTCCCTATGTAATGCCCGCACAGTCCTGGTGATTATACCTGAACGGACAGAGTTATTACCAAGAGTATAGCATCGGTTACACAATTTCGCAATGGCTGGGGAGCGGATTGTCTGAACCACAGAGGGCACAGAGGTAACAGAGGGTAGGGGCATAGCGTGCTGTGCCCTTGTGCAGGGGTGGTTCGCGAACCGCCCTTCTTGCATGCGACACCATTGCCCGTGGTCGCCCATTGGGATCGGTCCGATCCGTCGAATCCGTCGGATTCCCGGATAGTCACTCTTCCCGCGGATCAAGAAGGGCGTTTCGCGAAACGCCCCTACACCCGTCCCCCCGGACATGGCCTGAGAGCTCCAGGGGACCCTCTCCCAGGCTGCTTCAGCAGCCTTGCTGGTCAATAGCCGAGACATTGATGTCGCGGCAGCGAGGGCCAATAGCTTCCGAAAAACACCACCAGCCATCCACGACGGGGTCGGCAATCCGCCAGACCGCGCCGGAGATGGGCTACCATACGATTGTTATTCTGAAAAACCGGCGCGGTCAATTCCCCCTCCGCGCCCTCCGCGTCTCCGCGTGAGACCATCCGGCACAGCCCCTACCAAAACGCCAACGGGCAGCCGTGGCCGGCTGCCCGTAAGGATCGCGACACCTACCAGCGTTACCGGCTGATGTTCGCCTTGAGCTCTGCGTCGATGGTGATGGCCTTGATGCTGTCGTCGCTGGGCGCGTCGAACATCACATCCATCATAATGCCCTCCACGATGCCCCGCAAGGCGCGTGCACCGGTGCCGCGGGCTTCGGCTCGCTTGGCGATCTCCGTGATGGCCTCAGGCTCGAAATTGAGATCCATGTTGTCCATACCCACCAGCGCCTTGTACTGCTTGACCAGCGCGTTCTTGGGCTCGGTCATGATGCGCACAAGGTCGTCCACGCTCAACGGGTCGATGGCGGTGATGTTGGGCAGACGTCCGATGAACTCGGGGATCAGCCCGAACTTCATGAGGTCATCCGGGCTGACATCAGCCAGCACCTCGCCGCGGGTCAAGTCCGTCCCGCTGCGCTTGTGAGCGGCGCGGAAGCCCAGGCTGCGGTCGCCCAGCCGTTTGCGCACGATCTCTTCCAGACCCTGGAAGGCGCCTCCGCAGATGAACAATATGTTGCTGGTATCCACGGCGATGTAGGCCTGCTCGGGGTGCTTTCGCCCCCCCACTGGCGGTACATTGGATACGGTGCCCTCGATGATCTTCAGCAACGCCTGCTGCACACCCTCGCCGGAGACGTCGCGGGTGATGCTGGAGTGCTCGCTCTTCCGGGCGATCTTGTCGATCTCATCGATGTAGATGATGCCCCTCTGGGCTCGTGCAACCGTGGTGTCCATGTTGTTATCCACCATGGCACTCTGCAGCAGTCGCAGCAGGATGTTCTCCACATCTTCGCCCACGTAGCCAGCCTCGGTCAAGGTGGTGGCATCGGCGATGGCAAAAGGCACATTCAGGTATCGGGCCAGGGTCTGCGCCAGAAGGGTCTTGCCGCAGCCGGTGGGGCCGATCATCAGCACATTGGACTTCTGCAGCTCCACCTCATTGGCAGAGGAACTCAAGCTCTTGATGCGCTTATAATGGTTATACACGGCCACACTGAGCATCCGCTTGGCCTGGGTCTGGCCGATCACATAGTTGTTCAGCTCTGCGAAAATCTGGTGCGGTTTGGGCGGGTTGATGAACGGCTCGTCCAGCTTAGTTGTCGAAACCGCAGGCTTCTTTTTGCCTTCAGATTTGGCATCCTCGATGAGCGTGTGCGCGTACTCGACGCAGTTGATGCACACTACGCCCATTCGTCCGGGCACATACGCCTCTACGGACTCGCCGCAGAGGGTACATACCTCACTGTTGGTTTTTCTACGCATTCAGGCTGTATTCCTCAGTTATTTCAGGTCGGAGCGTGATTTTTTACCAAGCACCAGGTCCACGATGCCGAACTGTTTGGCTTCCTCGGCGGTCATGAAGTTGTCGCGCGAGGTGGCTTGCAGCACCTCTTCCACAGGCCGGTTGGTGTGGTGCGCGATAATATCATGCAGTATCTGGTTGGTGCGCAGTATCTCCTGGGCCTGGATGTTGATATCAATGGCGGTGCCCTGGAAGCCTGCACTGACCTGGTGGATCATCACGCGGGAGTGCTCAAGGCACACGCGCTTGCCAGGAGCTCCTGCACCCAGAAGCACAGCACCCATACTCGCAGCCTGCCCCACACAGATGGTGGCGACATCGCACTTCAGCATCTGCATAGTGTCATAGATAGCAAGACCATCGGTGACCGATCCACCCGGGCTGTTGATGTAGAGCTCGATGTCCTTATCGTTACTCTCCTTCTCGAGGAAGAGCATCTGCGCGACGACCACATTTGCCACATGGTCATCGATGGCGTCTCCCAGGAAAATGATGCGGTCCTTCAGCAGCCGTGACCACAGGTCATATGAATGCTGCATGCCCCCGCTCTGCTCCAGAACGTAGGGTATGTAATAGTTCTCAGGTCTGTCTGACATGGGATATCCTCCTAATTGAGAAGGCGCAGGGCGAGGTTGTTGGATGCCTCGTCCTGCGCCGCCGATACGGTTGTCCGGTTGGACTTAAGCCTCTGGAGCCGCCTCGATTTCAGCGACCTCAGCCTGGGCAGCGGCCTGATCAGCGATGCGTTTGGCAGTCTGCTCCGCCATGAACTCGCGCAGGTCCTGCTCGGTTACTTCAGATTCTGACCACAGCCAGTCAATCGCCTTTTCGGTGGCAAGTGCTTGGCGGACATTGGCCTTCACTTCGTCACGCTGAGCGGCTTCGCGTGCCTGTTCAGCTTCTTCGCCTGCTTCAGCGATCAGCTTCTCGAGGCGTGCGTCCAGCTCTTCATCGGTGGCGGTGATGCCTTCAGCCTCTACGATGGCCTCAAGAACAGACGAGACGAACAGGTTGTAGTAGACTTCGGCGGCCTGCTGCTGCAGATACTGCTCGGGAGTCATGTTGCGCTGCTCTAGGAACTGCTTCAGTGAGTAACCGCGGTGTCGAAGAGTCTCGGCTTGGTTCTCCAGCTCGCGCTGAGCTAATCCCATCACCAGAACTCGGGAAATGCTGACCTCGTTGTTTTCCATTAAGGCAGTTTCCAGATTGCGGCGGCTGGTCGATTCGGCTGATTCTGTCAGGTAGGAGACCATCCGCTCGCGGGTTGTCGCGGTGAGCTCTTCCATGCTGGTGGCCCCGGATTTCTCCAGGAACTGCTCATCGGTGGGCTCGATAATCTTGCTGACGCCATGAACCTGCACTGCAACGGTCGCGGTCAATCCAGCGTATTCAGCCTCTTTGTAATCCTCGGGGAAGGTGACGGTCTCTTCCTTGGTCTCGGAGGCTTTCATGCCAAACAGCAGACCTTCAAGAACGTCGGCTTGCGCTTCCTCGTTCATCACTACGAATTTGCGCAGGGCGCCACGGGCGTTGGGCTCGCCTTCTACATGAGGGGTGATAGTGGCAAACACGGTGTGTCCCATGTCAGCAGCTTCATCAACACGCTGGTTGGAGCCGGCCTGTCGGCGGCGTGAGGTGATCTCCTCTTCAACCTGCTCGTCGGTCACTTCAACGGTGCACTTGGTCAGCTTCAAACCCTTGTAGGTGCCCAGGGTGGCTTCGGGTTTGGTGGGGATGTCGAGGTCGTAGCTCATGGGCTCGCCCTCTTCCAGCTTCAGGGCCTCAACGTCCGGCGTGACCATGAAGGGCTCAACGCCTTCCTGTAACATCGCCTCGGTTGCCGTGGGGTTGATCAGCTTTTTCGCCACCTCTTCAAAAACATACTCAGGTTTGAGCTCTTGTTTTACAAAGCTGATGGGGGCCTTACCGGGGCGGAAGCCCTTCACCCTTACGTATTTACTGAGTTCACGGTAGACCTTTTCGTACGTCTTCGCGACGCGCTCGGCGTCCACTTCCACGTGCAGACGCACTGTCTTGTCGTCAAGAACTTCCTTTGATACCTGCATAGCTGTTTATCCTCAAGCGAAAATTTAGTCTTGGGTTTAGTGGGATGTGCCGTTGGAAAACGCCACGAACTTGGTTCACCCTTGCCGCAGCTCAGCCTCAAAATGATGCCAAGCGACGTATGTTGCCAAGTGAACATTGTACCAATTGTGCGGCGATGTGTCAACTTGCGGGGGAGGAGGGAGGAAGGAGATAGGAGTCAGGAGTCAGAAGGAAGGAGGGGAGCCCACATTGTCATCAGTCCAATCGGTCCTATCCGTCCCATCCGTCCGATGTTCGTGGATGTCTGAACCACGGATGACACGGATTTACAGGATGACAAGGATGGAGAGGTGAGGGTGCCAGGCGGTTACCACTGTGTGTATTAGCGTGTGATCTTCCCATTCGCGTTCATTCATGTTCATTCGCGGTTTCAATGAGCCCCTTAGATGACGAGTAGGATGAGACGTGTTGTCCTCCTGACTCCTCTCCTCCTGTCTCCTCCACCTGTCTCCTCCGCCTGTCTCCTCCGCCTGTCTCCTCCGCCTGTCTCCTCCGCCTGTCTCCTCCGCCTGTCTCCTCCGCCTGTCTCCTCCGCGGTACAGTACACTGTAACTAATGGAAAACAAATATGATGCTGATCTGATCGTCATAGGCGCGGGGGCCTCGGGGCTGATATGCGCCGGGCACGCCGCGGAACTGGGGCTGAAGGTGCTGCTGCTGGAGCGCGGCCCCAGAGTGGGGCGGAAACTCGCCATCGCCGGTAAAGGCCGATGCAACGTGTGCAGCGACTCGGACATGCAAACCACCATCGCGGCGTTTGGCACGAACGGCCGGTTCTTATACGGGCCGTTGACCAAATTTGGGGGCAACCACATCCGCGAGCTGCTGCTCAAACTCGGTGTGCCCACCAAGGTAGAGCGGGGCGGGCGAGTTTTTCCCGAAAGCGACGAGGCCGAAGATGTGGTCTACGCGCTGGAGCGGTATGTCCGCAAGGCGAAAGCACAGATCGTCACAGACACGCGTGTAAGCGGTCTGCAGATTACCGATGGCCGCATCGCGGGGGTGAAACTGGGCAGCCGCGTGGTCACCGCGCCATGCGTGGCGATCTGCACGGGGGGCGTGAGTTACCCTCTGACCGGCAGCACGGGCGACGGTTACGGCATGGCGGAGCAGGCCGGCCATACCATCGAGCCGATCCACCCCAGCCTGACCGGCATGGTGACCGTGGAAAGCTGGCCGGCCATGGCGCAGGGTCTGACGCTAAAAAATGTGAAAGCCCGCCTCTACAGCCTGGACGAGGAGGGCAACCGTCACCGCGTGGCGCAGGAGTTCGGCGAGCTGCTGTTCACGCACTTCGGCGTGAGTGGACCGGTGATCCTGACACTCTCCCGTCAGGTGCCCGCGGTTCTGGAACAGGGCAAGGTGATGCTGACCATCGACCTCAAACCCGCACTGGATGAGGCGACACTCGACGCACGCTTGATCCGCGAGTTGGTGGGGGCTAAGTGGATTGTGAACTACCTGCCGGATCTGCTGCCGCGCAGCCTGATCCAGCCTTTTCTGCTGTTGAATGGCATACCTCATGACACCCCAATGAGCCGAATCACCCTGGGTCAGCGTCGTCAGATGGTAGCGCACCTGAAGCAAATGACTCTGCATGTGAAGGCGCTTCGCCCGGCCGATGAGGCGATAGTCACCTCCGGTGGGGTGAATATCAAGGAGATCGACCCGCGAACCATGATGAGTAAGCTGGTCGACGGATTGTTCCTGTGCGGCGAAGTGATCGATATCGACGCCATCACCGGCGGTTACAACCTGATGGCCGCCTGGAGCACCGGCTGGGTGGCCGCTGAAGGCGCCGCCAAGCGGTTGCAGGAGGGCGGGGTCTCCACGCCCGGTTCATAGACTTGTCAATTACCCACAAGTGAGTAACAGGTATGTGGCTTCCGATTCCGCGACATAAATGTCTCGGCTATTGATCAACAAGCCCGCTAAAGCAGTCTAGATACAGCCACCATACTTACAGTGCGCAGCCCGCAGCCTGCTTCAGCAGGCTTGGCATGTCAATAGCCATGTGCTTTAGCGCGTGGCAGGGTGGTAGGTCATGAACCACAAAGCACAACACCAAACTGTTTTATGGGTAAATGACCGGCTAAATGGCCCTTCTACTTCCCCGTTTCTGGCGAAGCCTTCAAAAGCGTCACTGAAGGGTTGTTCGCGCCAAATACCGCGCGGGCGCCGATTTTGTTGAGCACCGTCAGCGTGTTCTGACCCATATTGGCAGTGAATAACGCTTTGCTCTGTTTGCCATCAAGGCTGGCCAGGTAACCGTTCTGGTTGAAGGTGCATCCGTTGACGTTGAGCCGCCCGCCGGTCAGCACGAACGCCGGCTGTTTGGGTCTGTGCAGAGCCCACTCCTGTACATTGCACGCCGACATGTTCAGTGAACCGTCCTCCACTTGGGCCACCACATTGGGAATCGCCCAGAAGCTGCAGTTCACCAGCGTCAGGTTGCCGGTATTGCCTTTACGTAGCCATACCCCCTGCGAGTCACTGGCACCGAAAGGTGCGAACTCACCGTTGACGATGCTGATGCCTATGTTGAAGCTATCCTCCACATCGATCCCAATGACACATCGGTCGGCCCCTATCCCCACGAAGTTGCCGTTAGTTGTGCCGCCCAGTAGCGGTGTATCCTTGACGGCTTCCGTATGGTAGAACCTGTAGCCGGTGTGGTATCCATAGCAAAAGGTGTTCACAACATATTGCCAGTCGGAGCGTCCGAACTGGAACGCGATGCCGTTCTGTTGCACCCACTCTCGCAGCTTCGGCTTATCGTTTGTGTAGTACGGCCAGAAGTGGACATTCTCGATGCGGCTAATGTCGTGGATGTGGTTGGCATTAATGCCGGTTTTGAGTGGTTCACCCCACACGTTACGGATCATGTTGGCGTGCGCCCCGTCGGTGGTAATCCCAAGGTAGGGATTGAGCAGGAATATCTCCTCCAGGCGCGTGTAACCGTCCATCGTGATGGCGTAGGGATACGGGATGGGACGATCTGCGTCGGCTACCTGCTCTGGGTAGCGGATGGAGATATTAGTGACACTGCTTCCGCCCTGCATGTAGATGCAGCCTTTACCATCAATGCGGCCTTTCCCGCCGGTTGCCAGCAGGATCGTGCCGCGGTTGCCCGCTGGCCCTGAATACTCACCTTTCAGCGTGGTGTTGGGACGCACCACAATCGTGCCTGCGATCAGGTATTCGCCTTTTGGAGCGAATACCACGCTTGCGCCTTCCTTGGCAGCTTCGTCAAGTGCTTTCTGAAAAGCGGTGGTGTCATCGGTCTTGCCATCCCCCACCGCGCCGTATTCATGGGTGTTGATGGTGACCGCGAAGCAGCAGTTGGCTGCGAGAAGCAGCACCAGATTTAGTAACGATAATTTCAGCATATTCACCCTCCGGATAACTCTGTAACTTACGGCTTCATTATGTTGTGATCGCCATATACAAGAAGCCCAGCACAATCAATGCAAGCAGACCATAACTGACGAGGTAAGTCCAGACAGTGGTGTAAACCGCCAGCTTCATTGGTTTGTGAGTTGCTTTATGACTGTATGGTCGACGAACACCTGTGCTCACGCTCCGATAGTGCTCTGCTCAAGAGCTCTACGTCCAAGTGCAGTGATCCTATATTTTTGCTTGCTGCTCTGGGGCTTATCTGGAATAGTCATTTCGATGTAGTTGGCCGCCAATGCAGGGCGGATGTATGTGTTGCGGAAGTGTTTGTTATCTTTTATTCCGAGCTTATGCTGAAGCTCCTTGCGAGACATCTCTCCGTCAATCGCGGCCACTACGCGCATGACTTCCATGGTGACTTCCATGGTGACTTCCATGGTGACTTCCGTGGTGACTTCCGTGGTGACTTGGGGGGTGACTTGGGGGGTGACTTGGGGGGTGACTTGGGGGGTGACTTGGGGGGCGACTTGGGGGGTATAAAATGTCAGGGTTACACCGCGCCCTTCCTCGGAGTTCCATGTGGGTTTGGGTAAACCCCTTTCTTCACACGCTTTTTGAATCACCACAGTGCCGCGTCCAAGTTTTTCCATCAACCCTCGCGATCCGCTGCTGGTGGGCGGGGAACACAAGGGATTCTGAACCACAGAGAGCACAGAGGGCCCGGAGCCCGAATCGCAGAATAGCCGGATGGCGCGGATAGGGGCAGACACGCTGTGTCTGCCCGCCTTGATATCGATAGGTCCTATCCGTCTCATCCGTCCGATGCCAACCATCTCAAACGCGGTTCCCACGCCATTTACCCGATACACTTCACCGTGCGTGCGGCCATCTCGGATAACCTCACATGGTGGTAACCCGCCACGCCGGTTTCAAGACTGTCATTCAGCGGGTCGGTCCACTTGTCGGGCAGGGCCTTCGCTCCCAGCATCACGCCCAGCACGCTGCCGACCGTCGCCCCATTGCAGTCGGTGTCCAGACCTGGCATCACTGCGTAGCAGAGGCTCTTCTCGAAGTCCAAGCCTCCCCATAACAACCCAACGCATACGATCTCGGCATTGCTGATGGTGTGGCACCAGTGGTGGCCGATGCTCTCATTCCAGCGGGTGCGGATGTTGGCGATGGCTTCATCATAGGTCGCTCCGGCATGATGGAGTTCGATGATGTGCCTGACGGCAGCACTCAAACGGCAGTTGGTGGGTATCTCGTTCAAGCCGGCTAGGATGACCTGCTCTGGCTGATCGTAGACGAAAGCGGAAGCGATCATCGCTGCCACCCACATCTCGCCGTAGATGCCGTTCTTGACATGGCTGATGGAGGCGTCGCGCCAGGCCATATTGGCTGCTTCGGCCGGTTTACCGGGGTTGACGTATCCGAAGGCGTCAGCACGGATCTGTGCGCCAATCCACTCACGGCAGACGTTGCGGTAACTGGCCGATTGCGGCGGTTCAATTCCCGCCACCATGTTCAGAAAGGCGATTCGCTCCGCTGTGCAAAGATGCAGTAGGGGGATGTTCTGCATCCAAAAAATGCCCATTTGCTGGGGAGTAAAGCCGCGGCCATATTGCGTGAGTACGGCAAGTCCCACCGTGGTGTAGTTGGTGTCGTCATCCTCCACCATGCCGCTCATATGCTCGCGGAAAAGGCGCGGGCTTAGGTGCTTCAGGTTGCACTCCGCGGCGATCTCATCGGAGACCGTCATGCTGAAGTAGTCGCTTAAAGGCCATTCGCCCTGGCTTTCCAGATATTTACGTATCATCTGGCTGCTCCAACCCTCCACCGGCTTACCCAGCAAGCATCCGGCTGCGCGTCCCAGCCAGCCGCCATATACGCGGTCTTCCAGGAACGCCAGACTGTTTGGCACGGCCATCTCAGGGTTGTGGACAGCGGCAGCGGCGATACCCTCACGGTCACTGGGCTCATGATGCGGGAAGTCTGGGCGGATGGGCAGTTCCGAGATGCGATCGAGTAAAGCCTCCGCGGCCTCCACTGTACCATCGACAGACCAATCCGCCTTCAACAGCTCTTCTATCTGTTTTTCTACCTCGGCAGGTATCTGTTTGCCCTCGTCGCGGTATTGCATCTGCTCTATCAGCAAACTGCCCTGTGATATGGTCATCCACGGTTGTTCGGTCCAGTTACTTCGCTTCATATGGCCTCCGGTGTTTGGGTGGGTTCAGCATCAATCGCTACCTAACATACTGTATACCATGTTCGGTTGTATAAACATAGCGAGTACTTGCATACAGATGATAAGCAGCTTCTGTGATTTATTAAGTATGGTGGTGGTGGGTGATATGATGATAACTGTTACCGAGCATGTCTGTATGATCAAGACAGTGTAGAAGACAAGGGGCAGTAAACGATCATGGTATTCAATAACAAAACATTAATAGTAACGCTCATTGGCATCACACTCATGCGAGCGTTCACCCACATCTCATCCGCGGCCCCGCAGTATCTGCGCCTACCTGTGTCGGAGTATCGCGACAAGATGATGGGCGGTTGGATCGGGCAGATCGCCGGCGTGAGCCAGGGTGCCCCCACCGAGGGCCGGTATGACAAGATCATGCCGGAGGCCGAGATGCCGAAGTGGTCACCCAGGATGATCAATGAGGCGTTTGGGCAGGATGATCTGTATGTGGAAATGACTTTCCTGCGAACACTGGAGCAGCATGGCTTGAACGTATCTGTGCGTCAGGCAGGTATCGACTTCGCCAACAGCCAGTATAGCCTGTGGTGCGCGAATGATGCAGGTCGCCGCAATCTGCGCAATGGCATAGCGCCTCCCGATTCTGGTCATCCCAAGTTTAACAAATGTCCGAATGACATCGACTATCAGATTGAGGCGGATTACTCTGGGCTGATCGGCCCTGGCATGCCCAGTGTGCCGATACAATTGGGAGAAAAATTCGGCCGTCTCATGAACTACGGCGACGGGATATACGCCGGGCAGTTCATGGGAGGTATGTATTCGGCAGCGTTCTTCGAGACCGACATGCGCAAGGTTGTGGAGGCCGGATTGCAATGCATCCCTGCCGAGAGCCAGTACGCCCAGATGGTCAGAGACATGCTTCTGTGGTCAAAGCAGAACGCCGACTGGCAAGTGACCTGGCAACACTGCCAGCAGAAATACCGTCAGGACCCAGAGTTCCAGAAGTCCTCGAATGGCATGATCGACTGCAAGATCAATGGCGCTTATGTGCTGATGGGGTTGCTGTATGGTCAGGGCGATATCGCTAAAACCATCGAGATATCCTGCCGATGCGGGCTCGATTCGGACTGCAACCCATCCAGCGCGGCAGGTGTGCTGTGTGCCTCCATTGGCTTCTCAAAGCTACCGGATGAATATAAACGCGAGCTGGATAACAAGACCAACTTCAGCTACACCAGCTACAATGTGCCAGGCCTTGTGAAGGTCTGCGAAACCCTCGCCAGAAAGTTTCTGCGCAGCCAAGGTGGCCGCATCGAGACCGATCAGAACGGCGAGGAGATCATGCTGATACCCATCAATGCGCCCAAACCCTCAGCGCTGGAGCTCAGTTGGGCACCTGGTCCGATCGCCAACAGCCGGTTCAGCGATGCCGAGATGGCCAAAATCACCGTGTTGGGTGCTCCCGAGGCAGCTAAGAAGGCGCTGGCTGTGTTTGCACCCGGATGGAAGATATCGCAGTGCGGAGCCGACATGAACCCTGGGCTTCGTGCGTACGAACGTGGCAAGACCAACGTGATGCTCACGCATCCGATGGATCGCGCGGTGCCCTGTATCCTCAGCAAGTCAGTGAAGGTACCGGCAAATAAGGCGACTACACTGAAGCTAGTAGTCGCCAACCATCCTGGCGGGGACTGGGAGCTGATCGTCAAAGCGGATGATCGCGAACTCCTCAAGAAGGCCGTCAGCAAAGAGACCACGGGCGACGGCTGGATGGCGGTAGACGTAGACCTCACCCCGTTCGCGGGTAAGACCATCAAGCTGTCGCTGTTGAATCAGCCCACCGAGTGGTTTTGCGAAGCTGGTTACTGGGCCCAGATTGCGATAGAGAGCCGGTAATAATTCCAACGCAAAGGCGCCAGGGAATTATCATCCACAGATTACACAGATGACGCAGATTGGGTGTTGACTACCGTGGTTTGGTGCATGTATGGGCAGGCCCCCGTGCCTGCCCCGATGTCCGTTACGCCGGTTACCGGTCGCTCAGGCGAAACAGCCGCGTTTCGCCTTTCTTGATCTTGACCTCGAACTTGGCCGCGGCGGTGTGTCCCACGGGTTTGCCGCTGATGCAATCATACACCATCGCCTTGTGCTTCAGGGTGATGGTCTTGTTGCCATCAGTCGCGGCGTGCAGGCACAGGAAATCCCCATTACCGATGATGATGTCATCCGTGTCATTGAAGATGTGGACACCCGACCACTTGGCGATGTTCCGCAGTAGCGTCGCGGGCACATTCAGCGAGCCGACATACACCGACCTCCAGGGACGATCCGGCGTCGCATCCAACGCCGCCATGCCGGTGTGTCCAGATGCCGGATATTGCGCCATGGGGATCATGCCGCTGGCATCCACATGCCAATGCTGGGCTAAAGACGGCTCCATGGATCCAAACTCCTTGGAGTATCCTGCGGCCAATGTCGAGTTACCTAAGAGGACGAGTTTGTCCAGGCACTGCGGCTCCGCTACGAAGTCAAACCCGGTCAGATCCTTCATGTTCTCTTCACTGGCTACTCGGTCGTCGATGTCGATGTAGCCTGGCGCATACAGCCAAACGGCGGTGGCCTTTTGGTTGGTAAGAGTCGCCTGGATTTTAGCACGCTCGCGTTTGGAAAGGGCAAAGGAGCTTGCGAACACATACATTTTGGCCGCAGGAACCTTGCCGTCGAGGAATGCCTGGAGCGTAGACCAACCCACCGGTGCGCCGATTGACGCCAGCGGCCACTTGATCTCCTTGCCGTGCAGGTGACCGAGCACTTTGGAGTCTGGCCGGGTATACAGCGGGCTTCTTTCATCTACCAGCATCACGATCTCGGGCTTGTAGTTGTTCTGTTCCACCGGGTGCTCCTGCCAGTAGCGGTGAAGCTTGCCGACGTTCTCCCAAATTTCTGTATCAAGCAGCCAGCCAGCGTCGATCAAGTCCATATACCAACTGCCGAATCCGCGGGAGTAGTTTTGCCCAAAGTTGCGGGTGTGCATGCTCTGGGTCTCCTTGATGTCGTTGCACCAGCGGTAGTTTGGGGGTGCTGCCGGGCATCGGTGCGTCGTGGTGTCATCTTCGCCGTAATACTGCTTACCATATGGCGCGTAGGCGTCGACCGGGCCGTGGAATGCTCCGATACCACCCAGCAATCGATCGCCATACCCATACGGTGAGGCGATCATGTCCAGGTCAGGGCAGTTAAGAAGCCGGCTTAGTTTGAGGTGTCCGCTGTGGTTCAACCCAGACGGAGCCCCCGAGAGCTCGTGCAGATAACCGTGGAACGCCATGACCTTCTTTTTGCGACCGCAGGCGTCTTTGATCACCTTCGCGCACAGGATCACACCATCCGCCATGGCGTCATTGTAGAACTCCACGAAGTCGATTTTGTTTTGTTCCATCGTTGGATGGTAAAACTCCCCCAACTGGCTCTCTCTTCGTTGGGCGGCTGTCGGAAGCTGAACATCCGCAAAGCTGGCGACACCAATACCCCACGACGACGACAGCGCTTGCGGGCTCTGGTATTTCGCCTGCAGCCATCGGATGAAGCCCTTGCGAGTGACCTCACCGCATCCCGGCATGGCGCCATCCCAGTTCCACACCGGATAGAACCACTCGCCGGTCTCCATCGCGCTGGGGAAATAGGTGGAGACCACCGACCCCCAGTCGCGCTCAATCCGCTTCACGGCCGCCGCAAGCCCGGTGCGAACATACTCCTGCCAGAGCAGCGAGGACGGCGCCGGGTATCTGGTCACCCCATTGCTGATCGTCTCCAGCTCCTGTGGGTATTTCCCGAACCACCACAACGGCGGCTGGCAGCCGATGCGGATGTTGACCTGCGCCTGCTTATCCGCCTGGGTGATCAGCTCCATTGAGCGGTCGAGTCCCTCGAAATACTCCTCGTAGCGAGGGTCATCCAGCGGAGGCACTGTGAACACAATCTGGTGGTTGTGGACACCCACATCCGAGGCCATCCGTAACTGGCGTTCGAAGTTGGAGCGCGCCGGATAGCTTAAGATGAGGTTCTCATCACCATGGAAGGTGCGGCCCGGGAAGAGTAGCGGGAAGAACTTCAGATAGCCTGAGATCGACGCCTTCAACGCCAGCTCGACGGTATACTCGTGTCCTTTTTTAAGCGCGTAGCCGGTGACCTCCAGCCGCAGCCAGGCTTCACGCGGGTTCGCTTCTACGGCGATGTTCAGCGATCCCCTGCGGTCATGGCCGGTCTTGGCTTCATACGACCAATTCGCCTTCGCTTTGCTGCCGGGCTCGGATTTGATGGCCCAGTTCTCCGGAATCTTGTTCGCGTTGCTGTCGATGGCCGATGCCGCGATCATTTCTCGCGCGACCGGTTTGCCAAAGCGGCTTTCGTAGAACCTGAGGCCGCTGACCCATACGTTGCCCGGCAGATCACCGCCTGGCACCCCGATGAACCCGTAGCTCCATTCGTTCATGATGAAGAGGAAGCCGCCATTCGGGTTGTCCTCCTGTGCGATGAAGCGGAACTGCTCCTTGCGCCAGGTGTTGTCCACCGGAGCCCGGTCGGGTTGATACAGCGGCCATCCGAAGAAGGACATCGGGACCTGCGAATTTTTACTGGGTGCCATATGTGTTTTGTGCCTCGGTTGTTTTTGTTGGTAGGTAATCTCAAACGGCCGTCATATTAACTAGTATATTATCCTATATAAGAATCACAACGGTGCTAATCACATAGGAGCTGCCATCGAACCATAGAGGACGTGCTCTGGGGATTCTTCTCTTGGTAGGGCGTACCATGAACACAACACAATCGAAACGATTGTCACGATACGCATGGTTGTCAGTAATGTACATGAAAACACTGTCTGTGATGCATTCCGTCAGATCAAGGTGTAGCGATTGTGATGTAACGTAAAGCAGAACACTTGTGTTGATTGTGGTAGAAATGCGCATCACCAATGCCTATACGGCAAGCCAAAGTGACCATATCACTACCCTGACATGTTCGACCTGTTCTCGATAGGGATGGATTCGACCGAAAATAATATGCACCCAGTCCATTTTCGCAGACGTTTCGTATTATTGTCCATGAAATTAGCATGATTCTTTTAATCGTAAAGAAACGATGCATTGCTAGCGCAGTTGAGCCGACTTCGTATGGTATAATCGATACAGGTCCTCTACGATGTTGATGTAGAGCGATTACATTATTGGTTCGGAGGAGGGTATATGAAGATGCAACATGCGTTCTTACGAAGTCGACAAGGATTAGTAGGCGGGATGGCTTTGCTGTCTTTCTGTTTATGTGGTTTTCCATGCCATGCAGGAGGAACGGCAGATGCTTGGGGTGGGTACCGCATTACTGCTGGTCAAGATCATGGTTTAACCAATATCTCAGCTACATATCGTGGTTATATCGGATTATCACAGGATGGCTCTGTGATCGTCAGATCACATCCCTCGGATTATCTGGCCCCACTTCAACCAAATAGTGGATTTATAGCCATAGCTGCAGGAGCGTCTCACTGTGTCGGCTTGAAGCAAAGCGGTACAGTAGTCTGTTGGGGGGACGAATTCACGGGAGAGTGCACCGTACCGGAGCCTAACCAAGACTTTACTGCCGTCGATGCAAGTTATTTGTTTTCTATGGGACTGAAGAAGAATGGGTCAGTTGTATGCTGGGGTGAAAATGGCCATTCCCAGTGTAATGTTCCTGAGCCAAATACGAACTACATTGCAATCTCCGCAGGCGCATGGCATTCCGCAGGGCTAAAGTCAGATGGCTCAATCGTCTGCTGGGGCAATAATGATTATAACCAATGCAATGTACCCGAACCAAACAGTGATTTCACTGCGGTTGTTGCAGGGTCATGGCATAACGTTGGATTGAAGAAAGACGGCTCCGTAGTCTGCTGGGGTTATAACAGTAATAAGCAGTGTGATCCACCAACACAAAATACGAATTTCAAGGCCATTGCGGCTGGATATGCCCATACAGTGGGTTTGAAACAGGATGGCTCCATTATCTGTTGGGGATATAACGATCAAGGCCAGTGTAATGTGCCAGAACCGAACTATGGGTTCACCGCTGTTGATGCATACGAACTAATGACAGTCGGTATTCGGCAGGAATATTCTATCGCCGGTGAGGTTCAATTGGGTAACTTCATTGGAAGCCTCGATAATCAACTAATATCGGCTAGTATCAGTAGCTCAGGTATACCCCTAATAAACCACACATCTAAGCTGGCCCCAAGCGGTGATGGTAAATACGTATTTAATAGTTATCTATTACCACCGTATGACGTTACCTTCAGCAATCCGCATTTTCTTACAGTGAAGGCAACCGCCATTGATCCCATGGTTAGCTTGAATATCTCGATGACTAACGGCGACGCGGATGGTAGTGGTGATGTGAACCTGTTTGACTTCGTTGTGCTTGACACCAAATTTGGTTCGTCAGATCCTATGGCCGATCTCGATGGTAGCGGAAGTGTCAATCTGTTTGACTACATGGTTGTAGACCAAAACTTCGGCGCCAAGGGTGATTAGTAGTATTTGGGTTCAGCGATAAAGGACCGCTCCTATATAAAGGGGTGACTAGAATACACCCCTTTATCATATGCCTTCGATCCGCTTACCCTATGTTGTCGTTCACGACCCGCGTGTCGAACGAGGCGGTCCGTTCCGGTGTTCGTTCGTTTATATTGCGGGTCGGCTCATCGGCCATTGACAAATCGCTCCGTTTTTAAGACTGCGGCACCCGATACCAAATCAACCACTTCTGGCCATATGGAACCGTGATTGTCATGGCCATTGAAACTATTATACCACCTGGTTGCGTGCAGTGTATGCGGCTATGTGCAGGGCCCCTCCCCATCCGAACCTATCCGTGCAATCCGTGTAATCCGCGGTTCAGACAATCCGGGCATCCGACCGATCCATCCGCGGTTCAAAAACCCCTACTCCGCCTAGCGGCTGGCGGGGCTGCGCATGTAGCGCAACATCGCCTCGGCGCACACGGCGTCGCTCCAGGTGCTCAGCCGCGCGGTGTCGGGGCGGGGGTTCTGGCTGCTGTTCAGCACCTCGGGCCAGTTGCGCGAGTTGTCCATCTGGCTCATCATCTGGTGGAACGCCTCAGAGCTGCGGGCGTCGTTGGTGTATAAAAAGTTAAACAGCAGCAGACCGGCATCGGCACTCAGGCAGTCCTGCTTGTTGCTGGCGGTGGGCAGATGCCCGTTGCTCAGCCTGAGGCTGGCGATGTGCTCCAGCACCTTCTTCGCGTCCTCTTCCAGTAAAATATCACTGCCCAGGTAGATTGGCAGCAGCGAGCACGTCATGATCTCCGTGCGTGGCGGCTTTTCGGCGGCCGGCAGCAGACGCTGCATACACTCGGGGCAAAGGTGCCGGTTGTTGCTGGCCCGCTCGCACCAGCCCACAAAGCCGCACTCGGTATCGCAGGCTCCCCATCGGAAGCGCGGTGTGCCCACATTGGCCTCACGCTCTCCGCTGTTGGCGTAGATCACGTTGCTGCTGAGCATTGAAAGGCGCCACTGGAATCGGCACTGTTCGACCACCGCCATGTTTTGCGAGCTCTTCATGGCCGTCCAGAAGCCCTCACTCACCGCCCATTCGCACAGCCACTTGCCCGCCTCTACAAACTTCAAGGTGGCATCGCTGCTGCCCTGGTTCAGGCCGGTGCGGGGGTAGAACCCGTTCTGGATAAACGGCTCTCCGCCGTTGAACGGTAGTTGGCCCTGGGCGACCTGCTCAATCTGAGCCTCCCAGCAATACTTCAGCAGCGGCCAGGCGGAGCGCAGCAGCACACGGTCCTGGGTCGCACTGTAGTACTCCCGCAGTTGGAGTATGATCGAGGCGGTGATATCCGTGTTCTCGTTCTCGTGTCGCCATCGGTACAGGCCGGTATTGATGCTCTCCCCGCTGCGCAGATCACCGAATTTCGCGAACTTGTCAATTCGGTAACGGACCATGCTGCGGGCTTCATCTATCATACCAAGCAGCAGCATCGTGCGGGTGATGGCATACTGCTGGCGGGTGTCGGCCATCATCCATTTTTCGCTGGCAGCCACTCCACCGTCATCGCCCTGCATGCATTTCAAAGTCACCGCCACACTGTCCAACACACTGGCGGCATCCTTGTCCAAGTTCACGCTGTCCATCTTTGCCAGCCGCCGTTGTGTGAACTGATCCCAGAATCGACCGGTGGCGGGCATCAGCGGGGCCACACTGTAGGCCGCGATGCGCTCAGCCGCTTGAGCGCCGCTGGGGTAGTCGGAATCGGCCACGATGGCCAACGATCCGGTGCCCGTTTTGGGCGTGACGGTGAGTTCACCCTCCGGCGTCATTTCAATCAGGCAGGAACCGTTAGGGATCACCCAGGCGTAGCTGGTGAGGGGGGTAAAGCCATCGGCCATTTTTTGCCCCGCGTTCAGGGTGATCATCCAAGAGTTTGCGATGCGGGTGATGTTGGTCACCTTCGCCTTTTCGGCGGGCACGATCTGCCACTTAACCCCTTCATTGGCGCACTCAAAGATGCGAACATATGCTGAAAACTCGCTGCTGACGAATTCCGTGTATTTTAACAGCCCTTTGGTGCCTGATGTCACATCATGCGACCAGATGGCACTGCCATCGATCCGCATCGCATCATCCTGAGTAACACCGTTGGTTTTGGTGACGATGCTGAGCATCGCCGGTGAGCTGATGGGCGGAGCATGAAGAGCCGCAAGGTCGGCACCACGCCCGAACGCCACCATCTTGCCGTTGCCCATCACATGCAGTGCCCCGCTGTCATTGCTGCCGTAATACCATTTACGGGTGCGCATCCGCCACATCTGGCGCGCCGCCAACTGCTGCTTGGTCAGCGCAGGCTTCGTGTCGCTCTTCTTGCTGTCTATCAGCACTTCTGAGCTGATGTCACGCTGCGCAAATGCAGAAACGGTGACCGTCATCACGGCACAGACCAACAGGCCTTTTAACAGCAACTTCATGCGCTTGATACTCCTCAACTATTCAATCTCATCAGCGGGTTGGGTGGTTCCCTCAATTCGGATCATCGAAAGTCCGATATCGCCTTTGCTGGCTCCCAGGCAGGGCTCCAGTTTGAAGCCGGCGATTTTGCCCTTCCAGTCAGCTAGACCGCCCAGCGGCAGCAGATAGTCGGTGCTCTTACTGTTGGGCTGTATAGGCACGGTGATACTGGGTATGTTGCCCGCCAGGCGCGCATCAGCGGGATACCAGGAAAGCTTCATCTGCGTGGCGGAGGTTCCGTTACGCACTCTGATTCGCATCACCTGCCCTGGTTTGGCTTCGATAGTCTCACCATTTGCCAGCTCTCTGCTGATAGATCCACCGGCGGCTAGAAGCTTCATGTTGAATTCGCCGCTGCGGTTAACCACCAGACCGCCGAAGCTCTCGTTTGGCAGCCACCCCATGGTGTCTCCGCCCATGTACACCTTATGTTCACCCTGCTGTGTGACCTCGCTTAACTCGATGGCCAGCCCGTCAGATGGCAGGGTGGCCTGTTCCAGCCCGATGTTCAGATCATTGATGACGCCCGTCCAGGCCGGATGGTCGCCGATGGGGATAATGACCGTCTGCGGCTGTTTGCCGGGCAGCAGCGGCCATGTGATGCTTTGTTTACCCCAGCTCACCACTAGCTTCTGACACTCAGTAGTATTGGCAAGGCTGACTTGCAGCACCTGCTGTGCCGATGCGGTGATCTGCCCCAGCAGCCGGATTGGGCTCTGGCGGGGCTTGAGGTTCTTCCAACTAATCACCGGCTTAGTGGAGACCACCGCCACTCGCTGCACGCCCACCCGCTGTTCGCCCAGCAGATCGGTGCCTACGCGGTCGTCGATAAAGCTCACCCGTATGCCCGTCACACCTGCCTGCCATGTAGCGTTCGAACCCACCGGAAGGTAGATATTGGTCCAGTTTACAGCATCTGACGGCAGAGCAAAGCGGCTGCCCACCCATTCGGTTCCGCCTGTTTTAGGCCAGAACATCAGCTCTCCATACCGGCATGTTGTGCCGTTGAGCATCCTGACACTAATGAGCTGGTTGGGTTTCGGCGCTACGTCAAATGGGGGTGATGTGAACAGGTGCTCAAGGTACTCCTTCTCAGTAGTGGCGTAGTGCCCCGGTGCCATGTCGCCAGTAAACACCGTTGTCCAGCGCAGAGCCTTTTCTGCGTCCTCTTCAACACGCCCACTCCGCACAGCATAGTCGGTGGTAAATGGGGCCGCGTGGAATGTTTCGGTGTTGGTCCAGGTCACATTCAGGGGGCTGCTGTCACACAGCGCGATTTGCTTCACGCTGATGATGCCTGTGTCTGGCCAGTCGCCACCCAGGTTGACGCGAATCTGATCGATCTGCCCCGACCAAGCCTTGCTGTCGGACACAAACACACGTATGGTGCGCACTTCACTGTCGTTGGGCAGCAACTGGAACGGCATACTCCGCTCTTCCCCGAACTCCTGATCCGCACTCCTCCAGTAGACCTTGCCCAGCGTGTTCGCACTGCTGTTACGTATAGACAGTCTGACATACTGCCGGTCGGCGGCTGCGACATTCAGACCCCGTGGAGATTCGATGCTGATGGCATTAGCGGAGGGCAGCTCGGTGCCCTTCCATTTTGCCAGCACTATACCAGGGATTGGCTCCGGTATCGCAGTGTCAGGGGCCGGATATTGTGGCAACAGTTCGCTGATCTGCACGGGTTTGAGTGCCGGGAACAGTCTATACTGTCCCGCGGGCATGGGGGCGGAGTTGACTTGCTTTTGCTTACGCAGGTTGAAAACGGATACACTCAGCCACTCATCACCGCATAATCGTTGAAGCTGGTATTTCCCGCTGGCATTGTGCGGCAGCTCAAGCCCGTGCCAGGGTTTACGCGCCCTGAAGCGGCCATCGCGTTTGTCATCCAGCACCAGTCCCTGGTCGTCAGAGTCATACCTTAGTATTGTGGCTTTCGCCGGATCGCCAAGCCCGCTCGGTAGGGTGACACTGCCGGAAGTCACCTGCAATTTGAGCGTATACTCGTTGTTTTTGGAGGGCGGTAGTCGCAATGTCCAGACATCGCCTGTGTCCACGTAGCTGAAGCTCTTCTGGTGAACCAGCACACCATCGGTGAAGATGCTGAGAGTGGCTGCGTTGGCCCCGTTGTCGGGGGTAGAGACCGGAATCTGCACCAGGTCGGCGGGCGTTTTGGTGCGCAGCACCCATTCGTTCGGTGCTGTGTTTTGCAGAGTGGTCAGTTCCGATGCAGCAGCCCAGCCTTGAACCGGTGCGAAGTTCAGTTGCACATTGGCGAATGCGTCGTCACCGTCGCCCATGCAGTTGATGCGGATGTCCTGCCAGGTGTTGTTTCGAGAGTTCATCGGCACGAAGGCGTCATACCAGGGGAGCGCCACATATGCCCGTGTCCAGGCCCCCGTGTTGTTCTTCTTGACCTTCTTGAGTGGCTCGTATTTGCCACTCTGCCGGTTGTATAGCTCGACGCAGAAAGTGCCGGTGCCCTCGTCAAAGTAGTTCAACATCAACACCGCGCCGTTCATGCCGCGGTGCGTGGTGCGGTCGTCGATATCCAAATTGATGTATGGGTTCTTGCTGGCTTGGTCGGTGCGGATACATGGTTGTCCGGCCTTCACGTCGTAGACCGTCTTGCCTCCGCCCCCGCCGAAGCTCCGGTTCAACCAGTCGGGATCATCCCACTGGATCAGTCCGAACTGCTGGTTGCGGTTACTGACAGGTTTCTTTCCTTTACGCTCGTAAATGTCTTCCATCGGGCGGAGCAGGTTGTAAAATGTGGTGATTTCGCCCTTGCCCAGGGCCGCCGCGGCGAAATCTAGTGAGGCTTGATTGGGCTCATCGGTCCAGTTGAAGCTGTACCATGTGAGCAGGGCCGGGTTGTCCAGCAGAGCTTGGTTCATGTAGGTCATGCTGGTTCCTAATCCGCCAGCGTTGGGCCCGCCGCCGGGTTCGTATACCAGCGGAACCTGGTTGCGCATGCGGTCAGCCACCCAGCCAAACTGGTTGGTTTCGTGCCACTCGCTGAACTTGCCGCTCCAACCGTTCTGCTTCACCATCACGCCGAGTTTCGCGGCTTCATCTGCCAGACGAATCCAGTTCCATGACTCGTCGCCTTCGCTCTGCATCGCATATGCCACCATCAGGCAGAGCGGAGTTTTCGGAAGCGCCTTACGCCAGGTGTCCATCGCCCACTTGACTTGTTCAAGGTAACTCTTCTGGGTATACCCCTGAGCCAGCCATTGTCTTCGGGCGGATTTATCACGCCAGTCATCACCGGTGTCGATCATCGCTTCTTCCCAGCGGCCGATTCCGTCGATGTTGAAATACAAAATGTTGGGGTTATTCCCGTATCGGCTGGCCACAGCAGTGATGAATTTGGAGAGTTTTTGGCGGAACTCCGGTTGCCAGTAGACAGGGTAGGTATACTGGCGCAGAGAGCGTCGGACGACCAGAACGTTGTCGATGCTGACCGGCGCACTCGTTCGCCAGATCAGACGACAGCCCTCGGTATTCGGGGTGGTGAAGTTCCACTCGAGCGTGCGGTACTCACCGGCCTTCATTTCATAAACTTGTTCACTGTAGGTTTTTTTGCCATCATTGCTGATGCACTGCAGCGTGATGTTGCCAGCAGCTTCCATTTGGGCATCGAACGCCGCGATCATTCCCTCAGAAAGGGGCAGCTTCAGCTCCGGTTTGGTGCTGATTGTGGCGGAGGCATCGGTCAACACCACGCTTTTCTTGCCGCTGATCACATCGCCCTTGTTGGAACTAGTCATCGCACCAGGGGATAGCAGCATTTCGCCATCGGTCTCGAAGTCATAGAACGGTGCCTCTCGGCAGACGATGCGCCGCACACCGCTCAGAAAAACCCATTCGGGGGTCTCTTGAACGCGGTGACCGCCGGTGCTGAAACGCAAGGCCACCTTCTTGCCAGCGTTGATCCATGGGGCCATCTGCGCATCTAAATCCGCCCAGTTGAACTTGCCCTCGACAGGCTCAATCTCGCTCCAGGTCAGATAGAGGTCCACACCGATGCACCGTGGGTCATCGACACCGATGAGGTTCCATGAATCGGCACTTGCGCCGCGGAAATTGACGAGACCATGGGGTGTTTGATTCATATTCACATCCGCCTGCATGGGCATATTGGATATTATCATAGCGGCAATCACGGCAAGAACGGCAGTGCATTTCATGGTGAAGCGGTACTCCTAAAGGCCTTACAGTATGCCTGAAGCACGCAGAAGGCGTTATTTTCCCTCTGCGTGCCACAGTACGGCTATCTATATCTTACCCTCAGGCTTGGCTGATCGTTACATCACCCTTCTGAAGGCCTTCGGGAATCTGCACCTGAACCTCCATACCGGCCGGGCAAGTGACGCTGATGTCGATCACACCGGCGTTGACAGTCCATGCCAGCTTGACATCACCCATTGGCGTGGGCACTGAGCCGTTGGCTTGGGTGAGGTCGCCCGGATGCGGAGCTACTTGAAGCTTCTTCCAGCCCGGCGCGGCGGGTTGTGCTCCCAAAATCTGCTCGAGCAGGAAGGTGGCAGGGCCAGCCGCCCAACCGTGGCAGAGGCTGATGCGGTACTCGCCATAGGCGTCTGTCCAGAGATTCTTGTGGGTATCACCGGCCGGATCGGGCATCTCATCGATGCCCGCAGGGCTGGTGACCCAGCGGGGATCGAAAACCTCCCAGAAGGTGGTGGCACCGGCGTCAAGCATGGCACCCCAGTAGTTGCGGATGATGTCCAGTGCGCTTTGGTGCTGGTTCAAACAAGCGAGGGCCTGCAGCACGTAGAAGTTCTGGAAGGGGCTGACCCACCGCTTGTGAGTCTCCTTCAGGTCTTCTGAAGCGGCAGCGTAGCTGCTTTCGGGCAGAGCACCACACACCGTAGCCCAGGCGTTGACCTGCTGGCGCTTACTGAACAGCCCTGTTTCTGGGTCGAGCCACGCTTTGCGGGCAGCCTCGCGAGCAGCTTCGGCAGCGGCGATGCATTTGGCGGCGACTTCAATCTCTCCGACAGAAGCCAACACCTTGCCGACGCAATCCAGCGACTCGATCCACTGGAAGTGCGTGCCCTTCACGCAGTCATCATGCTCAAGCCACGCCCAGTCAATCAGCGGACGCTCCTGGCCCTTGGGATCCCACAGGCCATCCGCGCCAAACTGATCGACAAACCAGTGGGCGGCGGCTATGATGTGCTCCAGGTTGCGTGTGATGATCTCGCGGTCGTCCTCAAAGCGCAGAACCAGCTCATAGGCCATCGCCCAGTAAGCGGTGTAGCCGGGGATACCCTGCACGTTGCGGGGCCAGACGCCCGCCAGGCGCAGATGGTCCAAAGACTCCTTGATCACGGTGGCGTCGCCGAAGGTGGTGTAGATGACCTCGGTCTCAACGTGAAGGTCGCCAGCCCACTCCAGACGGTCACGCTTGATACCATCCCACAAGCCGGTCTGCAGACAAAGGTGCGCGGTACGCACGGAGGTCTTCCAGATGTCGTTCAGCTTCTGGTCGTTGCATACGAAGTTGCCGCGCTGCTCCAACGGCAGGTAGGTGCTGCGGAACATGACCGGTCCCAATCGGACCGCAGAATCGGAACTCAACAGCTCCACACGCGCGAACCGGAAGCCAACCTCGCCAAGCAAGACCTGGCTGTTGGGGCCCATCTCTACGATGAACTCGGTCAGCGAGTGGCTGTTGATGGCCGGGGCCAGACTCTCCGCCACGGACTCGGCCAGATGGACATAAAGCTTAGCGGATCCACCCTCCAGGGTGCTCAGCAGGATACCGCCGCAGATTTCCTGGCCGGCATCGTAGATCACCCAAGGCTTCTCATCTGTACTGGAAGGCAGGATGTCGACGGTGGGCTGCTCATCGCAGCAGGCACTCTGCACGGCGATCACGCCGCCGCCGTTGTTGGTGGTGACGATGCGGGTGGGAGTGTTCCAGTCGTGGGCTAACCGCTGCTCGGGAGTACCGGGCACCGTGGCCGGGTAGAGCTCAGGCAGACCAGGGCCGTCTACGGTGAGGCCGGGGAACACCTTGGCGGGGCCAGGTGTGGCGTTGCAGGCGTCACCTAGGATTTCCAGGGGCTGGTCTGCGCTCCAGCTCTCATCGGTTTGAATGCAGACGGTGCGGCCATCGCCCATCACCATCATCAACACCGCCATCAGGCCGTGGCTGCCGGGCTTCTGCCCGTGGATGGGTGGGCGCTCCTCACCCAACAGCTCGATGGTGTTCGCTCCGAGCTTTAAGATGGCGGCTACATCCTGCACGAACATGATCGGCCTGTTGATGTGCCAGAACTGGCGGGGAGAGAGCGGCTCATATACGCTGCCGTTGCAGACCGCTTTCAGGCCGTAGTCGGAGCTGCCGCTGCCGCCCAGCGTGAAGCTGCTGAAGAAGAGGTGCGCGCTGACGGGCTGCTCGATCAGCTCGAAGCTCTTGCGAATGCGGGAGCTGGTCTGCCCTGCCCACAGCCATTTGGCCAGTTGGTCGGCAGGGGTGTTTGGGAAATATGTTTCGAAGAAGGGGCTATCCATATTATATGTATCCTTAAGGGGTATGTGTACTCGCAGATATTATAACATGCCGGCCGCGCGGTTGTGGGAGGAACCCAACGCAAAGGCGCAAGGGGGCAATGGCGCAAAGGGTGCAGGGGAACCTCGTGAATGGCTATGTCCGGGGCGGTCTGTTAGTACGCTAACGATTATGGAAGGCTATAGACCGCGCCGGTCTGGCGGTTAGCCGAACCGCGCACCATGGGCGGGTGACCCACCATAATAATCGGTCTGATCCGTCTCATCCGTCCGATGCCCGGATTGTCTGAGCCACAGATGACACAGACAAGTTCGGATGGGGAGGGAGCCAATCGGGAGATTGGCGTTCCCAGGATAGGCCGCAATATGGAACCCGTCGATGCGGGGCCGATCATCCCATCTCGCAGGCAACCAGCCCCCACATCCCCCAACCTACAGGTATTTGCCAAAGAACTCCACGCTCTTGTTGGTGCCCCAGCCGTGCTCGCCTGCGAACAGATCGAGCTCCAGCAGATGGCGTACCCCCGCGGCTTGATAGATTTTCTCAAGCTGATGGAAGCACTTCATCGACGAATCTATGTTAAAGCAGGTGTCATACACGCCGATGTCAAGCAACAACGGCTTCGGTGCGAGAAGCCCCTGCAGATCCGGCAGATCGACCTGTTTATACAAACCGGGGGCGACCTGCATACCACACGCGTTCAGATCGCGGAACAAAAATACCTCCCACAGATCGCTGTAGCACATGACCTCCGCCGCTTTGAGCCGGTCGTCCATCAACGCAGACCACAGCGTCATAGTGCCTCCACCCGACAGTCCCATCACTCCCATCCGGTCGGCGTCAACCTCCGGCAGAGTGCTTACGAAGTCCGTGGCAGCCATACCGTGGGAGATGTTGATGGAGAGGGATGTCATGCCCAGCATGGTGGCGTGCAGGTAGTAGAGATTGCACCAGTCACGGCCTGCGGCGTGGCTAAGGAAGTGGGGTTTATGGGCGTCGTTACGCTCGCCGGCCCCGATCCAGTCGATACCGAACGTGACATAGCCGTTTTTAGCCATCACATGGCCGTAGTTGTAGTTCATGTTCTCAATGTCGGCTCTTAATCCTGGGCTGGAGTCGTTGCCCATCACAGGGTCTTTGCCGTATTGGCCGTGGCCGTGCCAGGCAAGAATCGCTGGAAGCTTTTCTCCCGCTTTGATGTCAGACGGGTAGCAGACGATGAGGCTGGCGGAGATATGGCGTCCGACGTCAATCAGCCAGCGTTGTTTGCGCAGACCGTCTTGCTCCCATTCCACCATCAGCTCGGGGTTCAAGTCAACACGCTCGGGCCAGTCCCCCAGGGTCGCCTTGACTTTGGGGTAGGTGTCGGCCTTCCAGCTTTCAAACTCTTGTTTGTTCGTGCCATGGAACTGGCACAACGGGGTGTGCTCTTGCGCGAGTTTTGTGAACATCTGCAGCGGGCTCAGGTTACGTGGGTTCATGGATTCACCTCATGAAATATGTAGTATGCTGAGATATTAGGTGCGGAGCGAGGGATATCCTTCTTAGGGGGTCGAGATGGCTCACGCGGAGACGCGGAGGGCACGGAGGGGAATGACCGTGCTGGATCTACGCAAGCAGGGCGGTTCGCGAACCGCTGGTGCAGGTGTCCCATCGCAGGGGCAGCCACAGGGGGCTGCCCCTGCGCAATGATAGGGCACGGCACGCCATGCCAAAGTCCGCGCCGGTTTTTCCATCCCCATCCGCGTAATCGGCGGTTCAGACGTTTTGGGCAACCATCTGCAAGAAGGTTGGTGAATCGCTGGCACTGGTATAACGCAAGAAGGGCGGTTCGCGAACCGCCCCTACAGATGTCCTTCCGCTCCTGACTCCTGCTCTCCTGCCTCCTGACTCCTCCGCCTAGTGCATCTCCACCGCGCAGCTGCCGATGCCGCTGCGGAGGAAGTTGAACTGCACGTTCGGGTGAAGGCCCAGCAGAGACATCGGCACGGCCGAATCGGCCAGCTTCTTGGCGATCATCAGCGTGGTCAGGCGCATACCAAACGGGTTGTCATGGCAGCCTGCGTGCCAGATAGAAACCTTCTCAGATTTCCAGGTCTGCAGCGGTCCCACGCTCACGGCCTGGCTGGGCACGAGGTCGATCTTGCCGCCGCCGCTGGTGCGCGCGTTCTGCATCACTGTGACTGGGTGCAGGGTGACCACGCGGGTAGAGAGTTTCAGATATTCCTCTGGCGTGGGCGGGTTATCTTGGTATTGGCCGGTTCTGGGCAGCGGGTCGTTGAACGCCCAGTGCTTTATGTCGCCCTGACCGCCCTGCATCACCGCGCAGCGGGCGGTTTCGTAACTCGCCACGTAGTCGGTGTTGTCGGCTTTCGGAAAGTGCATATTGCACTCCTTCATCGCCAGTTCGGGGCGGATGCGGTTGAAGCAGAGCTCCTTGTCGGCTTTCGCGAAGGAGAGAGGATGGTCCTCGGCGGCCTCTTTACCGTCGATAATCCACTCGTCCATCCCCCAAAAGTGTGCGTCACGGGCGTTTAGATTCAAGCCCATGGCATTCACCATGCGCGCCACCAACGGGAGCTGCTCGGTGGGGCCGATCGGGCCGCAGATGCCCACTGGGTCGTTCGGTGTCGACTGCTGCCACGCCTCGATATACTCCAGAGCTTCGGCACAGTAAAACTCCTCGATGGTGTCGTAATACACCACCTTGAAGCCTTCGCGAGAGAGTCCGAGCATATCCTCTGCACTGAGCTTCGCGGCGTCATCCAGGATCGCCTGGTCGATGGTGGTGTAGTCCCACCATCCGGGAACGAGTTTGCTGATCGGTCGAGCCATTATTGGTTTCCTCCGTGTCGGGTTACTTTATTAGTTAATGCGGTGGTCAGTGGATCAAACTCCTCGGAGCCAAATCCCAGATGCAAGTGCCGGCGCCAGCCCTCTGCCACGGCAAACTGGCCTGAACAGGCGCCCACCTCTTCGCACATCTGCTCCATCAGGTGGATGTAGTTGTCATGACCCTGGCTTTCATCAAGCCACTCCTTCTGACTTTTGTGACATGCCAGCATGTCACGTTTCATCTGCAGAACGCTCTGCACGTCTACGTAGAGCTCAGGCGTCAGCGGCTGGCGCAGCGGGTCCTTTAGGCCCATCGGCATGGCGTGATAGAGGCAGACATCCTGGGAAGTGGTTGGCGTCACAGGATCGCACACGTAGTTTGGCATATTACGGCAAAACGCCGCGGTTACCGCCAACCGCGCCGTGTTGGTGTGGTCCTCCATGTAGTCCTGCGGCGAGGGTATCAGCAGTATCTCCGGCTGCACCTCGCGGATGATCGCGCACAGCTTGCGGATGAGTGGCTGTTCGTAGAGTATCTCCAGATCGTTGGTGATGGGCGGATGATAGGTCGCACCGATCAGTCTGGCGGCATCGGCCGACTCCTGTATCCGGATGCGCGCGGTGGTCTCCGCATCGGTCACCACCGACCCGCAGCAGCCGTTCGCCAGCGACATCACATGGATGTCGTAGCCCGCCTGTGCCAGCAACATCAGCGTGCCGGACATCACGAACTCGATATCATCAGGGTGGGCACCAATGGCCATCGCGCGAGGGTTACTCATCTAGTTCGCCGCCTTTCCGTCTACTATCATTTGCGTGCCAGCCGGGTGAACCACATCATGCGCCGCGCCGTTGACCTTCACGCTGATGGTGCCGTGCGGAGTGGCGATCAGCCCTTCCGCGGAGTTCACAAATCCCGGCAGATTGCTGAAGCTGAACTTCCTGAAGCCAGGCTCCAACGGCTTGATTCCGAGTATATACGCGTGCCAGAAGTAGACCGGAATGCCCGACCAGCCATGGCACAGACTGCCAGCATCATCAAAGTCGGCGGCACCCTTGATGGTCTCCCAAAAAGTAGTCGCACCGTGGCTCAGCATGTAAGCCCAGTCCTTGCGGATGTCCTCCATCGCGGCCAGCCCGAACTGCTCCGGCTGCTGAAGCAACGCCTCATACTTGTAGATACTGTAGCTGAGCGTGGCCCTGACCATGCCATTCTCGCGGTTGGCCAGCTTCGCACGCAAGCCTTGGGCCTCACGCTCGGGCACCACGCCGGCCAGAAGAGCCAGTGATTGCGTCAACTCCGCACAGTGCTGCTCGTTGTCGGAATAGGTGCGGTATTGCTGCACGCGGGCGTCCCAGAACTTGCGGTGGATGGCCTTGTTCACGCTGCGCTGCTGTGCCGAGTAGTCATCGGCCAGAGGCTGATCACCCAGATAGTGCGCCATCCTGGCCGCGGATTCGAGGGCCAGCGAGTAGAACAGGTTGAGCGGCGCATCTCGGCGGTCAGGTGACACCTTCTCACTGTGCGCGCCGTCCAGACCATCGGCCCACTCGTAGAAATGCCAGTAACGCTTGCCGATGGGCAGTTGCAGAAGGCCCTCGGCCAGCGAGGCCTGGTAGCTCTCCAGCATCCGCTTCACGCGTGGAAGCTGCCTTGCTGCGAACTCCAGATCACCGGTATACATCAGGTGATCCGCTAATGCGATCACCCACGCCATGCTGAAGCAAGGGATCGTGATACTTATCTCCGCAGGCGCGCACATCTCCAGATAGCCGTCGGCCTTAAGTCCCATGCCCAGAAGCTCCAGAGAAGCCGCCGGGAACTTGGGATCGCCAAACGCGGTGTAGCCGCACAGCGCCTGGTTGCGCATATCCATGGCATACAACGCCTGCTCACGCCACGGGCAGTCCTCGTAGTGCTCATGCATGCACAGCTCCAGCGTGCGGATGCTGGTCTGGTATATCTGGTCAATCTGCTCATCGGAGCTTCGGAAGCTGCCGTTTTGCACCACCGGATACGCCACCGGCAGCAGGCCCGCATACGCGATCTCGCACTTAGGCCCGGCATGGCTGATGTGCAGTTGGATATACCGCCCAGCCATGCGCAGGAAGAAGTGGGTGAAGCTCTGCTTGCCCTCGCGGCATACATACCGGCTGGCGAAACACCTCCGGCCCACACTGGCGCGTACATGGCCATCCTCCAGATGCTCTCCCCAGGCGATATCGACTATGGTTCCCTCCGAGGCATCCAGCTCCAGGTCGAACGGCCCAGCCTCTTCGCGGCCCAGATCGAAGATCAGATAGATGCCATCGGCCTTCTTGGAGGCTGCGGTGATGAGCTTCAATCCCTGCCTGTCCGGGAGCCTGGTTACAGAACCCGGGATCACAAGCTGCTCCAGAGTGCCCGGCAGAAGGCGTGCGGCCTGCATCTGCTCCGCCACAGGGCTTGCTTTCTCCTCAGTGGATTGGTGGAACAGTCCCTGCGCCACCAGGCATGATGTCAGCCGGCCGCCGATGTTGAGTTTTTCGATCGGACGGGCTTGAGCAAGCGGACGGGTCTGCGTGCTGACAGTGTCCGCGGCGGTGATCGCACGCCAGTCCGACTTCATCTGGAACTCTGATGTGTTCCAGTTTTGGTCATCTGGTCCGGCGTGGTATTCAAAGGTGAAACCGAGTTGGCCGGTCACCTTGGCTATCTTGCCCTGCTTGTAGCCATTCGACAGCCGGTAGGAGGTATCCATCCCGCTGCTGACCACCGTCTCGGCACACCGCAACGTGTAGATCAGACCCGGGTTGGAGACGATGTATTGGAAACTGTCTGCGCCCTGATAGAAGCCCAGAACTGCGATGGTGTTGCGCCCGGCATGAAGGTATTGCGCTACCGGCAGCGTGTCGTAGGTCTTGCATTCGGGATAGTCGTCATACTGACCGAAACCCGCAAGCTGATCGTTGATCCATACCGCGTAGTCCGTGTCGATGCTGATATGCAGACTGGCGTTACTATTGACGGTGGGCAGATCGAACTGCTGGCGAAACTGGACATACTGGTTGGGTGAACTACCCGCCGCGGCGGGCCAGATCCAAAGGGCACCGGTATCATCAAATGGCTGTGTATTCATTGGCTCACTTTCCTGATGCGCGCTTATCAAGCACGCGGAATATTCCTACTTTAGATTACACCGCTTAGGATGCCGATTCTTGTTTGGTTAGTCAACTCCAGAAGCATACATGGCTAGACCACCATAGAATATGACGTATATCATATAAAGGCCCATCCATACAATGAGGGGCATCGATATCCAAAGTGCCGCATTTGCCAGTTTGGCTTCCTTAGTAGTATGCGGTGTTTTTAAGTGTCGTTTCACGTCGCGCGCGACGAACATGGCGGCGACCACTAACCCTAAGCTCAGAATACTAAAAAGGCCTATGAAAAACAACCCTAATCCAAAGAAGACCAAACCCGCCACCGATAACCTGAGAGCCCAATCGGCAGCAACACGTGGTGAGGACTCATCGAGGGCATCCGCAGGCGCATTCAACGATTCGTAACACCGCGGGCAGACCAGTAGGCCACGGTCCTCTTTTGCGCAGTCGGCGCACACCGGATGCTTGCAGTAGTGGCACCGCTCCTCAGCGGTGATTTCCGGGTGGTTCACGCAGTGCATGGGTGCTCCTCCAATGATCGATTTTTAGGGTCCGGTTTCATGTTACCAGATATCAGTCCGCCTGTATCGCATCCGTAGGGATGGCCCTTGTGGCCATCCGTGGTGATGGATTGATGCGGGTTGTGCATGCGAGCGGTAATCTACCAGTCGAGATTAGTCTTGCTGCCCGATTCCGCGACATAAATGTCTCGGCTCTTGATCAGCAAGCCTGTTAAAACAGGCTGCGGCACTTCGTGCCGATGGCGTGCCCTCCGTCCTAGGCTGCTTCAGCAGCCTTAGCTGTCAATAGCCGAGACATTGATGTCGCGGCGTATAGGCACGAGTTCCCACCCAACCTATCCCGCATCCTCTTGACATCGCGGCCAGCTTCAGGGAACATACTATCAAGGCCGCTGTGCAATACATACAAACCTGGAGCAATCATCTATGAGCATCAAAATCACCGTGCCGATCCTAATCGCCGTGCTCGCAACCGCTGCCTTGTCTATCGCCCAAGCGCAGGAGCCGGCGTTGGTGGCTCACTGGTCGTTCGATGAGGGCTCCGGCAGTGTGGTGAAAGACGTCTCAGGAAACGGCCATGACGGCAGCATCAAGACCGCCGTGTGGGCGAAGGGTATCAAAAGCGGTGCGCTCTCTTTCGACGGCTCCATTGACAGCAGCGTCAGCATCGACTCCTCTAAACTGCCGACACTAAAGGCGTTCACCATCGAGGCGTGGATACATCCCACCGATCTGAACAACCCTCCCGACAAATATATCGTAAGCTGGTGGGACCATTTCCTGCTGCGCATCGACCGGCCCGGTTTCAACAGTGCCACCTCCTTCTACACTTTCACCAATGCCGATCCGGGCGTTCCCGCCAAAGGCCCTGCGCCGCAGACCAACGTCTGGCAGCACCTGGTGGGCACCTGGGATGACTCCACCGCGCAGCTCTGGGTGAACGGGGAGAAGGTCGCGGAAATGCCGCGGTCAGGCCCACTCGGAGTCACCGATAAGCCGTTTGACATCGGCTCCTCATTCAAAGGACTCATCGATGAGGTAAAGGTCTACAGCCGGGCTCTCAGCGCGAAGGAGATCGCGGAGCAGTTTGGCATGTCCGCGCGCGTGATGAGCTTCCAATCGGAAGACCCGGTCTGCCTCGCCCAGAGACCCGCAACTCTGCAGCTCACCCTCATGAACACCAGTCAATCCAGCTTGCTGGCCAGACCCCTGATCACGCTGCCTGCCGGCGTGAAACTGGTCGGCAATCCACCCGAACCGGCACGTATCGAGGCCGGGAAGAGCCGCAAGTTCGTCTGGACAGTCGTATCGTCCACTGACGGCATGAAGCAGTTCCTGGTGGATCCCGGTGTGACCGGTGGAGGAGCGCTGCCCGCATCGGCCACCGTCCGGTTCCTGCCCGCGGTTAGCAGCCACAACGCATCACAAACGAAGGCGAGTCAGATGAAATTTACATCCGATGGTAATCAATTCGAGGTCACCGCAGAACCACAGGGCCTGAACGTGCTGGTCACATCGGGTGGCTGCTCATACCGGCCTCTCGCAGGGCTGGGACCGGTGTTCCGTGCGGGCGACGTGGAACACCGGCCGGGTTCATACCCGGTGCAGCTTGTGTCTGTGAAACCGCAGCCGCGGTCGTTGATCGCCACCTACTGCGCCCTCCCTGCGGGAATGGAGCCCGTGGAGTTCACCCTCACCGCCAAGCCCGCCAGACAAGGGATGTCGCTGGAGTTCGATTGCCAGCAGCCGGTGGTCTCTGCGGTCACGGCTGGAGTTTGCATCGGAGTCGACACGCTGCGTTCTCAGCCCGTGGGCCGATACCACGAGCAGGGGGGCGAAGGACCGTTCCGCGTGTTCTGGCTAGCCGAAGCGCAAAGCTGGGCCTGGGCGGAGTGGGATTTCGACAAGAGCAACTGCTCCGTCATCACGCCCACCAGCCTCACACCCAGCCGTCAGCCGCTGATCGGAGATCAGGTCTATATGAACCGGCAAGACGGCTCGCGGATGCCCATGCACGAGGTGCTGAACCTGCGGTTTGGCTCCGACCTCTGGAAGACGATCGGTCCCCTACCCAACAAGCCCACGCCATTTGCGAAGGAGCTGCGCAACATGGTCTGCGCCGACCTCTGGGGAAGCTCCTTCGGTGTCTGCAAGGATTTCCTGGAGTGGCTCGATCGCAGCACGGCGGGTGCCTACAAGTTCCTGACCATTGTGCATGACTGGCAGTCACCTGCATACGACACCAACCTACCTGAGGTGATGCCTCCCAGCGCTAAATACGGCGGTGAGCAGGCGATGCGCTCTCTGCTGGCCACCGGCAATCGCATCGGGCGGATCGGTCTGCACAACAACTATCTGGTCACGGGCCTACCCGGTGGACGCGCAGAGGGTGCCGGAGCACGGCCATACCTCTCACCCACAGGAGGCATGGACAAGGTTCTGGGGGGATTCAGGCCTGCACCCATCAGCATGGTCGAACCGATGAAGCTGATTGAGCCGGAGGTCCATGCGATGGGCACCTCCGCCGTTCACCTGGACGAACACGGCGCCATCGGGTTGCCAGTGGAGGGCTGGGCGTTTGGCATCAACTGCGACCCGAAGCACCCGGAGGAGATCATGCTCCGCACGCTCATCCGAGGGATGCGAGAAACCGCACAGACCGCAAAAAAGATACACCAGGGACCGGTGTTTGTGGAGACGGGTGGCAATGAGTATCTTGAGGGCTACTCCGACTGCAACGACTACGGTGTGCTGAAGGGAACCGCCCGTGTGCTCTGGCCCGACTACAAGCTGCACCGCATCCAACCGCTCATCGGCGGTTACGGCATGGGCCTGTATTACCGGTATTTCCTGTCACCCAGCGAGTTCTACACGCCATGGCCATCGCCCGGAGTCAAGCAGGAGGAGGCCGACGACTACCGCACCGCGCAGTTGTTCTATGCCAACGGTGCCTATCTCTTCTGGTACCCCGGTATGCCGAAGGAGTTTGCCTTCACCGAGGTTTGTCTGGTGGGCACGCTGCAGCCTTATTACATGTTCCAGAAAATCAAAGAGATCAGCTACTTGTTCGATGACAACAAATGGCGGAGCTTCGCGGAGCTCATCCAGCAGGATTATCCGCGCGACCGTCGCTATGTAGTGAAGCAGATATTCACCAACGGATATACCCAGATCGTCAACCGCACCGCCGATGAGGTGACCGTCCCCACACCGCGGGGCAAGATGGTGCTGCCGAAGAACTCCTTCGTGGCCTGGAAGGGCAGCAGCCTCTATGCCTATTCCGCGTATGCTCCCGGCACTCGGCATCGGGTGGACTATGCCGAGGACAAAACGCGCCGAATCAAGTTCATCAACCCGCGGACCGGCGAATTCCAGGGCGTGACCGTGCCCTCGATATGGGTGAAGGGCAAGAAGGTGGAGGTCTCATTCACGCCGGACAAGCTCCCAAAATAACCAGATGCATCATACCCGCCAATAGGGCACCAATGACCATGTTGCCGCGACATAAATGTCTCGGCTATTGAACACCTAGCACGTTTAACGGTCTTCGGAACTTCGCAACGATGGTGATCCCGCCATCAGGCTGCTTCAGCAGCCTTGTTGATCAATAGCCGAGACATTTATGTCGCGGAATCGGCGTTACCAGGCTCCGTAGGTATTTGCGATTAATAGACTGGGTGACTAAACCCGCGGCAGCGTGGCTGATCACCTCCGATCAACCCACCCAAACATATCTATTCATCACAAGCCGTTACCATTAGGAATGCTAAAGAAGGAAACAGGCAGTGATGAGGCGGATATTGAAGGTGTATCTAGAGATTTTAATGCTTCTTGGAGAGAAATTCATGCTTGCCAAAATCGCCTGTCTGTTAGTCGGTACCTTGTCATTGAGTGCGATGGCGATAGCCCAGGACAAGCCGGTGCGGAACGTCATACTCAAAGACACAACGGCGTCGGTAGGGCTGACAATAGCTACCGATCAAGCATGCTGGGTTGATATCAACAACGATGGTTGGGTCGATCTCATTACGTCAGGCAGTGTCTGGAAAAACAATGCAGGATCGATGTTCAGCAAAATCGCCGATGTGGGCATGTGCGTTTCGGCAGATTTCGACAATGACGGCTATGTTGACTTGTTTTCGTGGTCATCAATGAAGCTGTATCGTAACAACCAGGGAGGGAGCTTTACTGAGGTTATGTTGCCAAAGATGCCTGCCACTGTCTCTCGTGGTGCTTGTTGGGGCGACTTCAATGGTGATGGTTTCGTCGACCTCTACATCGGTGGATATGAAGATTGGAATGCGGGTATCACATATCCCAGCATGATACTCATGAACCAAAAAGGGCACTCACTCAAACTGGTCTGGACACAGGCAACGAATCGCTCGCGTGGTGTCACCTGCTGTGATTTCGATCAGGACAGCGACATGGACATATACGTGTCCAATTACCGTCTGCAGCCTAACCAACTATGGCTGAACGATGGCAATGGCAAGTTCAAGGATGTTGCCGCGGAATGGAACGCCGTGGCAACCTCGCCTGGTTTTGATGGCGGTCACTCCATCGGATCTGCATGGGCCGATTTCGATAATGACGGACTGTTTGATCTGTTCGCAGGGAATTTCGCTCACGTCGATAATAGGGGTGACCAGCCGAAGTCACGGTTCCTGCGCAACCTCGGTCCGAAGAGCAAATACCACTTTCAGGACATGGGCACATGCGGTGTATCCTACCAGGAGTCATATGCCACGCCGGCTGCGGGTGACTACGACAACGACGGCAACCTCGATCTGTTCTTCACCACAGTCTATGGTGTTGCCTCCTTTGGTAAACCCAACTACCCGGTTCTCTATCGGAATCAAGGCGGATTTGTCTTTAGCGACATGACTGCGGCGGCTGGAGTGGCACAACTTCCGCCGACCTATCAAGCTGCATGGGCCGATTTCAACAATGACGGATGTCTAGACCTCATCGCCGGAGGCAAACTGTTCGTCAATGCCGGGAACGGCAACCATTGGCTCAAAGTGCGTCTGACCGGTGATGGGCAAGTGGTCAATCTGTCGGCCATTGGTGCTCAAGCACGAGTGCTGCTGAAGGGCAAAACACAATCGAGGCAGGTGGAAGCTGGTACTGGCGAAGGCAACCAGAACGATCTGACGCTGCATTTCGGCTTGGGTCAGAACTGGGCGCCAGTCAGTCTGGAAATTCGCTGGCCGAACGGTGATAAACAGGTTCTTAAGAATGTGATGACTGACCGATTACTAAGCATACAATACAAACCTGTAAAGAAAGATAAACTGGGTGATAAGAAGGTTCGATGATCAGCACCGAATCGCATCGTGATCGTTTCCTAAATCAGGCCATCTGAGGAGGACTAGAGGATGAATCCGAATGAAGCACTAATCGACCGAATAGCCCAGACCAAAACGCTGATGGAGAGCAAAGGTGTCAGGCACCACAAGCTGACTGGGCTTGATTACTATACAAGCTATACCGACCTTTACGACTGGGAACTCTACTACGATACCCTCGCTCTGGCCTATCTGGGCAACGAGAGTTATGGCATCAACGGCATCAACATCTTCCTGGCGAATCAGCGGGAGGATGGGTTCATCCCGCGCCATGTGCGCCAGGTACCGCTCGAAGAAGGTTCACCAGAATCCGTAAACCAAATATGGGTGGAGGAACAAAAGGAGCACTGCAAGCCGTTCCTTTTCCAGACAGCTCTGATTATCAGCAAAGCGCTTGGGAACATGGACTGGCTCACCATGCCGCAGTTTGAAGGGTTGAAGAGATACCTCAACCACTGGCTCAAGGACTGGGACAGTGATCATAACGGACTCTGCGAGTGGAACAGCGGTCCGCACAGCGGCGCCGACTCCCAATTGGAGCGCATCGGCTCATGGGGCTCGCGTTTCTGTGAGGGTGCCGATCTGAACAGCTTCCTGCACCGCGAGTGCAAAGCGGCCGCGCTGGTAGCTACGATCCTGGGTCAAACGACAGACGCAGACTATTATGCGGCTCAGGCCCAGATGAAGGCCGACCGTATTCAGGAGCTGCTTTGGAACGAAGAGGAGGGCTTCTTTTACGACCGAAACTGCAAAACCGGCCAGCCCATCCTGGTGAAATCCGCGGCCACTTTTCTACCGCTCTGGGCAGGAATCGCAACGTATAGCCAGGCGGAAGCGTTGGTCAAGAAGCATCTGATGAACACTGATGAGTTTTGGGCCACTCTGCCGGTGCCCGCTTACGCACGCTCTGAGCGGTTCTACACCCAATACTACCAGCCCAACTACGACCTTGATCCGCTCCGGACTTTGCCACCAGGACACTGCAACTGGAATGGCGGCACCTGGCTTCACTGGAACTATATGTTCGTGCAAGGTCTGCGGCAATATGGATTTATCGATGAAGCGAACCAGTTGGCTGACAAGCTGTGCGCGGCCATGCAAGCCAACCCCGGCGTATACGAGTGGTACAACGCCGATACGGGTGAGGGGTGTGGGATGTCCTTCTGGGCCGGCGCCACCGTGATGGGCTTCCTCATGCCAACCGAACTTGGTCTTGGCGTGGACCCCACGCGGCTGGATGACAACCTCGACCCTGCGGGCTACGAATTAGTGAGGCAGCAGCTTGGGCTTACCGGCAGGTTCCAGCCGACGGAGGTCCATTGATCAGCGTGCGAAATCATACCCTCCCTGCCGTGCCCTGAAGGACACGAGTTAAACACCATCTGCCTGCCGCGTCCTTCAGGGCAGTCTATTACCCACAAATCCAGATTGGGATCGTATCGACCATGTGCCGCGACATAAATGTCTCGGCTACTGATCAACAAGCCCGCTAAACCGGGCTGCGGAGCTCCTTGCCGACAAAGATAACGTTCATGAAGACTGCTTCAGCAGTCTTGGTGTTCAATAGCCGAGACATTGATGTCGCGGAATCGGCGTCTACAGGCTCCGCAGATATTTATGGATAATAAGCCGCGTCCTTCAGGGCGCGGCATAAGGCTGGCTGCCGGAGATGCGCAGCCGAATGTAGATAGTATCATTACGCATCGATGGCCGCATGGCGGTCCGCAGCCTGTTTCAACAGGCTTGGTGGTCAATAGCCGAGACATTGATGTCGCGGCAGCGGACGCGTCATGGCTTGGTCATGAGGATGTAAGCCGTTGACTGGCCGATTCAGCACATACCACCGGTAGTTACTTCATTCTGCGTCTGGCTAACCGAATCCCATACATAAGGAACGGCCATAAAATGAAAAATACCATATCTGAATAATGTTTTTGTTTGAAGCTTAAGTAGCCACCTAACATCATAAATACGACGAACAATAAGTTACCAGCTAGGCTTATGCCAGCACCCATTGGAGATCGCCAGAATGCTCTTATCGACTCGATACGAGCGAGGGTTTTCTCATCAGGCGCATATGGCAAATCAGATGAGGGGCCTGCCAGCTCTGCTGGTTGATTCTCAGGGTCGAAACACTGCTTGCAGACGAAACGGCCGCGGTCGTTTAACAGGCAACTTGGGCAGAATGGCTTGTGGCAGATGTCGCAACTGGTTTTTGTATTTATGTCTGGATGGTTTACGCAGTTCATTGTCGCCCCTTAGTCATATCATCCGCCAATTATAATTGATAAAAGAGTCTTTTGCGCCATGATAAGTATGAACACGGCCACCATTAAAACCACGCTCATCACGATCGCCGCGTTGGCCAGATTCAAGCCCTTCAACTCCGGCTGTTCTTTCAGAATTCGCCTGGCCTTCACCGCTTTGAATATAGCGATGATAAACAGCAAGACGCTAATAAATGGTAGGCTCACAAGCCCGACACTTACAAACCCTATCACCGCCAGCCTGAACGCAACCAGCGCGTCCTTGCACAGCAGCGATTCATCCAACGGCTCGTCTGGAGGGTTCATCGTATCATAGCACTTCTGGCACACAAACCGACCACGGTCATCCTGTAAAGTGCCTGCAGGAAACATCTGTTGGCACGTATCGCAACGATGCTCGGTTGGCATGTCAGGTAACAGCTTCACCTTCATATAGCCCCCTTCATGTAATCCTATTCATATACTACAAGCGAAGTCTTGAAAAGTAAATACCCGCAAAATCGTGTGTGATGACAGACGCGCATATTGCTTAGAGGTGGGTACGTAGGCGAGGTGAAGAGTTGTGTAGCGGATTAGGGTTGTCAATATCCACGAGCGGCTATGTTCTAGCCGGCTTGTCTGGCGATGAACCCTGCCTTGATGTTACAGAATGACCGTTGCAGATAGATTCATTGTCCTGCACTATTTGGTCAAGGTGGCGTCGATCTGGTGTCGAAGATCAACCGGTGTCTGCGATGGACTATATCCTTCAAGTTTTCGGCTGACCAGGCCTTTTTTGTCGATGATCACCACGGTAGGATAACTAGAGACTTGGAAAGCCGCTTGAAGCTGGCTGTCGTGATCCCATACCACTGGATATTCGATACCGAACTCCTTGATGCCCTTATCTACGTTGGCGCGCGCGGTGTCAGTAGCCACGGCTAACAGAACCACATCCTTGCCTGCATATTCCCTGGCCACGTTGTTCATATCGGGTATGCTCATTTTGCAGGGGGTACACCAGCTCGCCCAAAAATCCAGCACTACCACTTTACCCTGGTAATCACTCAATTTAACTGTGCTTCCATCAAGCAGGGTCAACGAAACCCCAGAGCTACCTTTGGGTGTTCGTGGGGTATTCGGGGCTGACAGCGCAAAAACCACATACGCAACCGCGATCACGGCTAAGATGGTAAGAACGCGCCTTCGCATAATCATACGATCTCTGTCTCGCTTTCTGAGGGTTCAGGTGTTCGCAAACACAGTATGTATTCCCTAATCAGCATGATACCGGCTAGAATCCCCACTACCAATCCTGCGGCTAGACTGTACCAATATCGCTGCCCGCTGGGATACGGAAAGACCCAGCTTAACAGTTGCCACGAGCACAATGACAGGCCGATCAGCGAAAGCCAATAGTTGCGCATCAATAGTAACAGCCACCGCCGGTGTGCTCCTTCAATCAGCTTGGATGGCGTGATAAAGGTGAGGACCGGCGCGCATATAAATGCAAAAGCAGCAATAGCTACATACGTCTCGTATACCACTATTGCTGTCTCCTGTAGAGTATCATGCGGGTGAGTGTGATGGATATGAACACCACCACACCATACCCAATACCGCCGATGAACGCCCCATCGCTTATTGACTGCGCCAATTGCTCATCACTGTGATCCATCACAAACATCAACATCGCCGACAGGCCCAGCAACGGCGCAAACCCAAACAACCGGATCCGGCTGATAAACGCCTCGCCGCTGAGTTTCTGCCCTTTCCGCCTCATCCGAAGGTCGCCGATGGCGACCATCACAGGCAGAGCGAAGCAGACGATCGCCATAAACGGCGTCAGCAGGTCGAAGATATTCGTAAATTCATCCACAGACTGCCCTCGCTAAGCTACACCAGGGGTGTGTGGTTTTCGATGTTTCCGACCGCCGCGCCGGCGCCGTTTGGCAGCAGCTAGCTCCTGCTCCTCAGCCTCGCGGGCAGCAAGCGCGTTGGCTTGCACCACTTCGGGTTCGTCAGGGATATTCAATCCAAGGGCCTTCAGCTCCTGCGGAGTGCCTGCCACCAGTATGTGGCTTTGACCCTTCTTCATCCCAAGCTTCAAGTTGGTGGTGCTGGCCGCCAGCACACGGTCTTCGATCAGATCGTATACCATCATCTTCATGGGCAGGACGATGCTTTTCGATCCGTCTTCCGTAGCATGGATGCATATGAAAGGCTGACTGACCCGCAAGATGTCTGAGCCGCTCTGGAACACAGAGACACCAGACAGCTTGAATATGTTGCGCAGAAGCTCCAGGTTGAGCTGACGCTCACCGATGAATATGCTCTTCCAGTTCCCCATGTCCTTACTGACCACGCTGGGTAAACCCGTCTGCACATATTCTGCAATGACCGATGTTCCCTGCTCATTGCTGTAGTAGCTGGGGTTCAGGCGTTCGCGGACACCAAACTGCTTCGCCTTCAAGTGCTCCGCGATCGGGCTGCGGTCGCTGACGATGATGGAACCCGTCTCGCTGTTCCAGGGCTGCTGCCTGAGCTGCAGTCCTGTGACCTCGCGGATGCCGTCTTTGTGTTCGCCGTCCTCGTCATATATACCCGCCGCATAGACCCAGACCAGTGTCTTGTTGTCGTTCTGCAGCTTCTCCTTGATGGCGGTGCGCACCTCGTTGCTGATCTGCAGTGCGTTCATGAACACGTATACTTTGGCCTCAGGGAAGGCCTTCCGCGTCAGGTCACTTTGCAGATACATGCCGAAATTCACGCCTGACTTCAAGACCACATCACGCTGTTGAAGCAGCAAGGGCAGTAGCAGCTTTTCAACATTCCGGATGTGTGTGATGCTGCACTCATCCACAATGAAGGCCACATCGGGCGTGGAGTTCATATTGCGACACTCCATTAACCTTCGATACAGTGCGACCGCTTTGGCGGCGTGCTTCCAATGCTCTTCGTCTGCCAGCCAGCCCTCGCCCCAAAGGTCCATCCAACTGATGCCGGTCTGACGGGCTAGTGCGCTACCGATGGCGCGTAATCGAGCCCCGGTGGTGCTTTCGCGGTCGGGGTGCTTCGGGTTGTAGGTGTCAGGTGTATCACGCTTGGCGAAATACGGCTTAGTATCGTCCTCCATGATGAACAGCTTTTCGTGCAGAAGCACGCTGTCGATTGGAGCGGGGATACTGGAACCACTGCCCACCAGACGGTCACGATAGCTGGGTGGCGCACACACCATGTCGATACTGCTGGTAGAAAGAACCTCCGCCAGATCAAGGTGGCCGCTATAAGCCGTTGGGAAGTCCAGCGTATAGCCGTAGGGAACCGCGATCAGTCGGCGCGAATCACACGCCTTCTTGGAGGCGCGGCTTAACGAGACCAGGCGTTTGGCCACAGTGTCGCTGGCAAATTGCAGGAAATCCACCCATGGTCTTTCGCGGTGATTTTCGAACAGTGCCACGCCGGTATCTTTGACCTTAGCTGGGATCGGTGCATCATCGATGTTGACTGTGCCGTTATGCCACGACGCGCGTAGCAACACCGGATCATCCTTGTATTTAGCACGAAGCCATCGCCTGAAACATTCGACGGCAGCTTTACATGTGTCATATCCCCGCTCATACTCGTGGAACCATTCGCGGCAATCCAGGTGGTAGCCCAGCAGCCGTTCGGCTTCGTCGTGCATCTCCATCTTTTGCGACAGGTCGGTCACCACGGCCTCAGCCTCGGCCCAATACTCATCGCTGAAGAATGACGGCTCACCGGTTGACTTATCTTCATAAAGCGAGATTGCGTCGCGGTATCGACTTTTCCAGTCTTGCGGAGGCGTAAACATCAAGCGGATCATCACATACGCCTCAGGATCATGCTCTGTGACGAGTCTGATCTGGCGGCGTGCCTCTTCGACCGCGGTATCTACGGCCTTGACATCGATCACCAGTTCCATCAACATCATGTGCAGATGCACACCGGCGGAGGCTGCCATGCGAACCTGGTCCAGCACACGCCGTTCACTGGCTCCGCCGCTGATGTATCCAAAGAAGAACATCGGCGGTACGGCAGCACCCTGGATCACGATCTCGGTGTGGCCTCGTCGCATACCCAGCTTGATGGCTTCACGCTTGGGCAACGTCAGCTTCGGCACAACGACCTTGATTTTGGGCTCAGGGCGGCGTGCTCGTCTGACCGGCGCCGGTTTCGGCGCAACGGCCGGCTTGGGCGTTTCTACAGCCACAGGCTGAACAGCCACGGGCTGAGCAGCCTCAGGACGTGCTGCTTCAGACCGCCCACCACCGTGCCGGCCACCTTCACGACGGCCATCTGTTGGACGGCCACCTGATGGACGACTACCTGCGTGCCGACCATCAGCAGAACGAGCTTCAGGCCTGGCGTCAGCCGGTGGTGCCACTGGCTGGGTCACCGACGGGGTGGAAGCAGGCTGAGGTCTGGCTGGTTTCCGATTGCGCGTTCGGCTTGGCCTTTGAATCGGCGCCGGAGCATCGGTGTTTGACGCTTCAACCGCATTAGTCGGCTCGGCAGCGACAGGCGGCGTGGGTAATACTTCTTGTGCCACGGCAGTTTCCGGTCGTTGGCGTGTGCGCCTCTGCCGGCTGCGGTCGCGGCGCGATCTGTTCTGGGGTTCGGCCACAATGGTGTCCAGCCCGGGTATCAATACCGGAACGGCCACTTCACTGGCGACCTCAGGCGCGGCCACTGGCTGAGGTTGTGTTTCAACTGTGGTTGCTTCATCTACAGTGACTTTCGCAGGCTCGCGGCGACGGCGGTTGTTCCGTCCGCGTGGCTGAAGGTTGACCCGCAGGGTTTGGGTGTCTGCGGACTCTTCGGCTGATGCGGGCTCTGCCTCAACAGCTTCCACGGCTTGTTCTGCTGATGCTTCACCCTCCGGCACATCACGTGCGGATTTTCGCTTCGCGCGGCGCCGTGAGTTGCGGCTGGGACGACTCGTCTGCTGTGCAGCTTCATCATCACCCTCAACCACTACGGGCTGATCAGCCACAGGCTGCGGCTGCGGTGCGTCCACACTGACAGGAGCAGGTGCTGTTTCGGGCTGGGACTCGATTGGTGATTCCTCGGCCCGCGGAGCCCGTTCAGGCCGACGGCGCACTGGCCGGCGACGAGGGGCGCGCTGCGGTTCTACGGCTAGTTCGCCGGTATCGGCAGCATCGGAGGAAGTCTGGGGCGACACTGCCGGTGCTTCTACCGCGGCAGGTACAGACGGAACCGCTGGAGCAACGGGAGTAGACGCTTCGGCTGCTTCAGCCGGTTGAGGCTGGGTTGCTTTGCGTGCGGGGCGACGGCGTGAAGGGCGTGGCTTTGCCCCCTCTGCGACGGGAGCCTCACTGGTTTCCGCAGGCTGTGCTTCCACAGCGGGGGTGATTTCCGCGTTTTCGCGGTCAGAATCAGAGCTTCGGCGAGTGGCCATCGGCGCTATATCTCCTTAAGTTAGGGGCGGCATTGCCGCAGGATGGCCCCGATACCCAAATTTCAGCGCGATTCGGCTATGTGCTCGAAGAAACTTAATAACTCATCGGGAGACTGGAACAACCACTCCGGGTTCTTCTCTTGCAGCATCTCCGCGGTGTGCGCTCCCCAACTTACGGCAGCAACCCTTACCCCTGCACGATGTCCGGCTTCAATATCGTAAGTCGCATCGCCAACATAGATTGTCTCTTCTGGCGAAGCGTTCAGCCGTTTCATAGCCTCCAGAACTGGGTCTGGATGAGGTTTTGGGTTCTTGGTATCTGAGGAGCAAACAACGGTGTCTGCGTTCTCTGCAACATGCATACGCGGCAGAAATTCAGCACACTCTTGAGCGTTCTTCGATGTCACTAGCCCCACACTGATGCCGGCCTGTTTGGCCACATCAAGTGTTTGTACAGCTTCGGTAAACAGAGTCTCCAAATGGCGGTAGCGGTCATACGCAATCACGGTATCGTCTTCCATGGCCTGGTGGTTGGGCGAAAATGACACATGGTGATCAAACATCCGCATCTGAGTTTTGAGCGGAAGGCCTATGGAGTGGCGTATGACTTCGCGTGAGAGGTCGAGTTGGAGGTGTTTACTGAAGGTATCGTGCAGTGCGCGTACTATGGCCTCAACGGTATCTACCAGAGTGCCGTCGATATCGAATAGCGCGCAGCGAACGTTGGGCGTATCGGGATGCAAATCTGTAATTTATCCAGTATTTATATAGTAAATCTGTTCCGGGCCTTTTATGCCATACCATTTGTATTATACACAAGCACACAGCCTATCACATCCGGTAAAATGTGTGCAGAAGCCATTTTGGAGGTTGATATCGAAATTATGTGCATGATCATGACGTTATACCTTGTATCAGCCTGCTGAGAACATGTCACAATCGGAACTGATGGAACTGGCCCGGCTTGCAGAAGCTCAGGCCGACTTCGCCACCGCCGCCCTGCACTACTCCGCCGCCGGAGCCCACGCGCAGGCGGCCGGCTGCTTGGAACGCAACGCGGAGCCCCTGAAAGCCGCGGAGGCCTGGCAGATGGCCGGCGAACCGGCCGAGGCCAACCGCTGCATGGCGGAGCACCACGTGGCGCAAGGCGATATGCTGGCAGCGGCGAAGTGCATGGAAGCCAGTGCCGAGGAGGAGTTCTGGGCCTACCACCGCGCAGAACGCTACAGCCTGGCCGCGCGGTATTACAAACTGGCTGGCGATGAAACCCGCAGCGAGGCGTGCCATCACGCCGCGCGGTGTGCTTTGCGAGGGTAGGTTTTGGGGAGTTCCGGAGTGTCACGCGAAGACGCGAAGGGAGGAAGAGGGAAAGCATGAACTGTCCACCTCTTCCCCATGACCGGTCCGGTTTTCCCTTTCCGGGCCGGTCTTTCCGGTTTCCTGTGAACGCAAGTCGCCAGATTGGCTCCCCGCCTTCCCGGCACCCACGAAGTGGGTAAGATTCTTATAGCCACGGGTCAGCGAAGCGCAACCCGTGGTAGGATACGCTAAACCTTATACCCCCGAACGGGGGTCTACAGCCTTGCTTGGCTATGTCCGGGGCGGTCTGACAGTACGCTAACAACAATAGACGAGTATTGACCGCGCCGGTCTGGTGGATAGCCAAACCATTCACAATCGCCGGGCCTTCCCGACGCCCGCCGGAACGCGGGCCGGTATTGATCAGCGACGGTGGTGTCGATCGCTGGCGACCAGCAAGGCTGCCGCGGGTTTAGTCACCCACACGACTACGTTCTGGGAGCTGACGCTCCGGAAACTGCGTCTTGTGCGGGTTCCTGCACCGCACGGCTGATCAGTATCGGCCGGCGTCGCTTCGCTCCGGCCGGTGCAGGGATGCACCTGTCACCCACCGGTCATCATGGATGACCTGGGGTTGTAACGAAAAGAGATCCCATGTCTCAGCTTGAGCATATCCCTAAATCCCATCATGGGCCGTATCATGGGCCGCCGTTTGCTCACCTTGACCTGCTAGAACGTCATCATGGACTTCTGCTGGCTCACCTTGGGCCGCGACCTGGGCCGCTAGAACGTCATCATAGACCTCTGCTGACTCACCAATGGTCGCACCTTGGACTGTTATACCGTCATCATAGACCTCTACCGCCTCATCATGGGCCGCACCTTAGGCCGTTTTACCGTCATCATAGACCTCTACCGGCTCATCATGGGCCGCACCTTGGGCCGTTTTACCGTCATCATAGACCTCTACCGGCTCATCATGGGCCGCACCTTGGGCCGTTTTACCGTCATCATAGACCTCTACCGGCTCATCATGGGCCGCACCTTGGGCCGTTTTACCGTCATCATAGACCTCTACCGGCTCATCATGGGCCGCACCTTGGGCCGTTTTACCGTCATCATAGACCTCTACCGGCTCATCATGGGCCGCACCTTGGGCCGTTTTACCGTCATCATAGACCTCTGGCGGTTCATCATGGGCCGTTATACCGTCATCATGGGCCGGTCACCCGCAGCCTGAACCGCCGATCCGACGGATGGGACGAATCGGACCGATGGCCTGACATCTGGGGGCAATGGTGTCGATCACCGGTGACCAGCCACGCTGCCGCGGGTATAGTCACCCACACTCCACCTTTCCGGGAGCTGACGCTCCGGGAACTGCGTCCAGTGCGGGTTCCTGCACCGCGCGGCTGATCAGTATCGGCCGGCGTCGCTTCGCTCCCGCCGGCGCAGTGATGCCCCTGGCACCCGTCGGTCATTACGACTGACCCTGGGTTGTAACAAAGAGAGATCCCATGTCTCAGCTTTCGCATATCCCTAAATCCCATCATGGGTCGCATTGGGGTATCCCCTGCGCCCGCTTGCGGGCAGCGACTGCTTAGCCATGCGGTGAGGGAACCCGCTTCAGCGGGTGACTAAACCCGTGGCGGTCGTGGCTGATCAGCTACCGAACTGCCGGTCTCAAACCAACCCGGAAGCTACCCGGACCTATCGGCTGTCCGCGTAGCGTTGCCAATCTCCCTAGCCCCCACAGACCGCTTCCCAGTAAGCCGGTTCGGCGTAGAATACAGGAGGGATTGAAGGGGATGGTTAGGCTTCGGCCCTCTGCCATCTTTGGTCATCTGGTATATATGGATCGGCAGCGTCGCGATGCTCTCGCTGATCACCGCCACGCACCGATGCAATGCCGCGATCTGTATCGCCGCATTCGTCGGTCGACCATACTTGTTTACCCCGCCGATCACCCACGGATCAGCAATTCTCTTTTCCTTGCGCTGCCACGACCATCTCATAAAATGCCCTCCATATACTAGGGGCAAACAATCATAAATGGGATGTGGAGGGTGATAGTAGCTAATGAAGAAGGAATTTATATACAGCGTGTAATACCTATTAAACACGAACTGTGCGAGATATATGTCGTTGTTCGATCACGCCCGAGGTATTACATGATGGAAATATCCCTTGATTTATCACCAGACAGAGTAATCGAAATGTGCGGTCAAACAAGCAGAAATTGCATAGATGAACTGCTGTCACAAATACATAGGTATATAACGGTAGATGAATATATATATCAGAATTATACGGAACCACAAATTATAGCACACATGTTGTCTGAATGGTATTCATCCATGTCACCTGCATCACCATCAGATTGGTCATACAGACTAGGTAATATCAGTATTACAGTTGGTGCGGCATTTGCTCATCAGAAACCCAGAGTCAAATGGAGGACTATGAATAAAAATTGTTCTATTAGAGATCGAAAGGAATATATAGAGCTTGGGGATCTGCTTTTGGTAAATGCTCTCAAGAGTAGCACAGATCGTGAGAACATCAGATATTACGCGATGTTACTTCAAGCAAAGAAATTGAAGGATGAGACCACGAGTATTAAGCTGCCACAATTCTGCCAACAACAGTATGATTTGTATCATTTATGGCCCAAGTTTGATTACTATAAAACCGCTGGCTTAACAGGCAGCCGTCGAGTTACTGGACTGGATATGTACAATGCGGCAAAATATCTAGTCATTGGCCAGGGTGTTTCTGTTACAGCTTGCCCGACTGACCCTGCATCTCATATAGCTCAGTTTGACTACGAGCTATTAATGTTATTGCTGGGTATGGCAGGTAAGAAATTTACACTAGACGATGAGTGTACTAACGGTTGGAGCCAAGTTATTCGCGACATTATTCTAAACACACATGGATGCCCAATTAAGAACAAGGGCGATGGGTTTCGGACGATAAACGTACGTGACATAGTAGCAGTAATATCTAAGGATACTTCTTATAGTGTATTGTGTTCACCTTACTGTGAAAATGGATCAAACATCAGCACCGAAAACTTCGTACGCGGTGCAACTGAAAGTCCGATCTATACAGTTATGTTTGAAACAACCATATCTGGCTTGTAAACAGATCTCTTCTATTGCTTAATAATCGATGCTGGAGGTTAGGGTAATACCTATATCATGACTATCGTGAGAAGGACTAAATCGCAGATGCAACCCCATCTCCTGACTCTCATCCGGCTCGCAAGGTTCACGCGTCTCATACACGCTGCGCTTCTTCGTATCGTGGTAAATCAAAGTCCGCTGCAGCTAACCGCTCATGTTTGGCATAACAGAATCCGAGCACCCCTTAAGCCACTACTGCCTCAGCTGTAAGATGAAATCGGGGAGGGTAATGATTACCCCCTTCGTGTCTTCGCGTGAGAAAATCCCGTCGTATCATGACATTTGACTTCTACCCCCTGGAAATCCACCAAGAAGGATTCCCAACACCAGACACAGTATATCTACCGTGCAACTGGTAACCATGTCTATAGTCTTGCCCACGAATAGGAGTAAAGATGGCTAACCTAGACCGGCAACGAAATCGTCATTTACAAAAGCCTCGACCTCATCGGTATGTGTCTTTCATCTATCCTAAAGATCGTATTAGCAAAAATCACTGACCTTCGATCAACAAGTCACCCCTAAGCAAACAGCAGATGATCAACCTACTCAAGACAAGCGTAGAGGAATGGAACGCATTCCGTGAACAATACCCTCATGCGAATATCGAACTCCAGGATATTGACTTGCGAGACGCAGACCTCGATGGAGTTAATCTGAGTCATGTGGATTTAACAAACGCGAATCTTGATGGCGCATATATGCAGTGCGCTAACATGCAATCGACGATCCTAAATGGAGCGTCATTAACAAGCACATTTCTATACCGTGCAACCATGAGCCGTGCTGAGTTGTGGGGTGCTGATGCGTCAGATGCATGTTTTCACCAAGCTGAACTAGGTCGCGTGTGTTTGAGAAGTGCGACTATATCAGGTGCTGACTTTTCGGAGGCAAGTCTGAAGAAAGCCGACGTGCGTTTCGTTGATTGTAACCAGGCGAGTATGGATGGTCACTATTTCAACGTAGATTTGGACGGCTGTTTCGGCAATCCAATATTTTTACGAGATGCTCATGACCAAGCATTTATCGATTCTGTTCGCCAGACTAGCGACTATGGCTGGCGCAAGCTATTGTTTCGGTTGTGGGCATTTACCAACTACGGACGAAGCATAACCAGAGTGGCCCTATTCGCTGTAATATGCGTTTCAATCTTTGGCGTTCTATATTGCATACCTGGGACCACAACCCATATAGGACATTGGATGGATCCTACCCCATTCTATTTCTCAGCTGTGACCTTCACAACTCTAGGGTATGGTGATGTTGCCGCTAATAGTTTTTTAGGCCAATGTTTGGTTGTGCTCGAAGTCGTGTTCGGTTATGTTACTCTCGGCCTGCTGCTTTCTATCTTGGCAAACCAGATTGCACGTCGTGCCTAAGCCCCCCCAAGCCATCCCAAGGGGCGGTGGCCCGCCCCTGGTGATACCGCTACTTGACGCTGTAGCGGTAGTTGAACCGCGCGATCGGGGCCACGTCACCACTGACGTAGAAGTCCATGATCTCGCCGGGCTTCTGCAGGTTATCGGCCCACTTGAAGTCCACGGTGAAGCCGCTGGCGGTCAGACCCAGTGCCTTTTTCGGCACCTCCAGCATCAGCCGCATACCCTGCAGACTGTATTCCAGCTTCTGCACGCGCTGCCAGTTCCAACCGCCGGTGCTCTTCTCCAGCCACATCTCGCCGGTGGCGACATCGCTGCGAACCAGGTAGTCGTAGCCTTCCCAGCCGCTGCCCTTGGTCTGGTTTACATCCAGTAACAGCCAGGTGCCGGCCGCGTGCGGGGGCATGAGCCGGGTGGTCTCCGCCATGAAATAGAGGTTCTGGCTGTCACGCGCCACCTTCATGGTTGCGAACTGGTTGCGCTGGGTGGCGTTCGCGTAGTGCGTGCCGTTCTGACCAGGGTAGTCGCGGGGCGAAAGCTCACCCACAGGAACCTTGTACTCCGGTTTAACGCGGTCCCATTGATTGAACTCGCCTTCGATATTGATGGTCTGAGCCGCAGATGCCTCGGGTATCGGCGCGGCACCCTTGTATTTACGGATACCGGCCACCATCTGGTTATAGAAGTTATCGCCATGGCTGGCTTTAGCCGGCTCGATGTCACGCGAATACTCTTGGTTATACTGGTCCACAAACACCCAGTTCTTGCCGCGCTGCCAACGGCCAGCCCACCACTCGTTCCAGCCGGTGATCATCACAAACGGGGCATCCAGCTCATACGCGCGCTGCCACTGCTCCTGGAAGTTGAGCCCCGAGTCGATCGCCTCTTTCGAGTGGTCGGGAATCATGTTGGCAAATCCGCGCCCGCGGGCGTGGCCGCTGCTCATATCGGCGACCTTGCCGTCGATGGCACTCAGGTTCTGGGCCACGGCCACGTTCACCTGCTCTGGCACTTTGGGGTCGGTGGTGTAGCCGTAAGGCTGCGGGTAGGTGGCCTCCCAGTGCCATGCGTTCTCGGTGTTCTCCATCACCACCGGCCAGTGGGCCCGGCGCAAAGTGAAGAAGTCTTTGTATTCAGCCATCGCGAGCTTGGGGTCGCAGATCATCAGCGGCTTGCCATCCCACATAAACCAGAGCGGTTTGTAGAGGCCAGGCTTATACAGGTCGTTGTAAATCTCCTCCGTGGTCTCACCCGCCTTGGTGTTGACCATGAAGCATATCTGCGGGGTCTGCCCACCCTCTTTGCGTATCTGCGTAAACACCTTGCAGATGGTCATATACACATCTTTATATGTGCCTCTGTTCGTGGTGTCGAAAATCAGCGTATCCACACCAGCTTCAGCCAGCAGTTTAGCATGACGGCGGATAACCCACTCGTCCGTGCTATGGTAATACCCGTAAAGCGGTTCGCCCCAGTAGTAGCTCTGCCCATTCCGTGGCGACCAGTATGGCGAGTTGGGGTTATTGAGAACGTTGGGATCTTTGGCCAGTATCTTGGTGAGGTCATACGGGCCGCCGTCCGGGTTGCCTACATCACTGGTGTCGTTGTGCCACAGGAAGTAGAAGATGCCGACGAATTTCCCCTCACGTGGTGCGGGCACCTCCCCTTGGAGAGGCAGCTTCCTGCCGAGTTCATCGATGGCGGGCCATGGGTTGCCTGTGTTCACGGATTTGCCATACATTTTGGGTGTCTTGCCTCCGGATGCTGAGTTGTTGTTTTGGGCCATACTGCACGACTGCAATAGCAGTGCTGCCGCGGCGGCCAGAAACAGGTGCGTCGCGTTCATTAGTTATCACCTCTGGTGGCTGTGTCAGATTAGGTTTAGCCGTGAGGGTGGTGAATACCTTCTGGCTGGGGAGGAGGGATATCATTGCAATCGATTGTGCCTACAGGCGCGGGATGAAAACCGCAAATCATATACGAACCACCGCGCCCTAAAGGACACGGCTTATTACCCGAAAAGCCGGCTAAAGCCGTCTAAGGTCCGCCGTACGACGCGTTTTAGTAAGCTATTCCATCACACACCCAGGAGTTAAATTCCGGCGGTTAGTTTAAAGCCGGCTGGGGAGTGCCTTGCCTCGGAATGTGGTGCGGTACTGTACCCAAACCGGTAGAAGGCATCCCGCAGACGGCTTCAGCCGGCTTTTCGGGTACGTAGCCGCGTCCTTTAGGGCGCGGGGGCGAGGGTTGATATGTGGATAACAGGCAAAGGGCGCCCATCCGTTCAGATGGACGCCCTCAGAGTGCGCCGTTACTTGGCGCTGTAGCGGTAGTTGAAGCGGGCGATCGGGGCCACGTCACCGCTGACGTAGAAGTCAAGAACCTCGCCGGGTTTCTGCAGGTTATCGGCCCATTTGAAGTCCACGGTGAAGCTGTTCGTGGTTAAGCCAAGGGCCTCTTTCGGGACAGCCACCATCAGCCTGGTGCCCTGCACGCTGAAATCCAGCTTGTGTACACGCAGCCAGTTCCATCCGCCGGTGCTCTTCTCCAGCCACATCTCACCGGTGGAAGCATCACTGCGCACCAGGTAGTCGTAGCCTTCCCAGCCGGTTCCTTTGGCCTGGTTGCTGTCCAGGAACAGCCAGGTACCCGCGGCGTGAGGAGCCAGAATGCCGGACATCTCCGCCATGAAGTAGAGGTAGTTCCCGTCGCGTGCCACTTTCATGCTGGCGAACTGGTTACGCATGGAGTTGTCGGCATAAGAGGTGCCGTTGGAGCCCAGCGATTTGCGCGGTTTGACCTCGCCAACGGTCTGCTTATACTCAGGCTGAACCCGCGACCACTGGTTGAAGTCGCCGTCAATGTCAATGGTGACAGGTGCTGACGCCTTAGGCAGCGCCGGTGCGCCCTTATACTTGCGGATGCCGGCGACCATCTGGTTGTAGAAGTTGTCACCGTGGCTGGCCTTCGCCGGTTCGATGTCGCGCGAATACTCCTGGTTGTACTGATCGACAAACACCCACTCTTCACCCCAGTGCCATCGGCCAGCCTGCCACTCGTTCCAGCCGGTGATCATCACAAACGGCGGGTCGAGTTCATACGCACGCTGCCACTGCTCCTGGAAGTTCAGACCGGAGTCGATCGCCTCTTTGGAGTGGTCCAGATAGCCGTTCGCGAAGCCGCGACCGCGGGCGATTCCGCTGCTCATGTTGGTCACGGAGCCATCCACGGAGCTCAGGTTCGCCGCCACGGAGACGTTGACCTGCTCGGGCACCTTGGGGTCGGTGGTGTAGCCGTAAGGCTGCGGGTAGGTGGCCTCCCAGTGCCAGGCGTTCTCGGTGTTCTCCATGGTGAAGGGCCAGTGCGCACGCCGCAGCGTGAAGAACTCCTTGTATTCCGGCAGCGCCTCTTTGGGGTCGCAGATGATCAGAGGTTTACCTTCCCACATGAACCAGAGCGGTTTATACAGGCCCGGCTTATATAGATCGTTGTAGATTTCCAGCGCAGATTTGCCCGCTTCGGTGTTGACCATGAAGCATATCTGCGGGGTTTGCCCACCCTCTTTTCGTATCTGCGTAAACACCTTACAGATGGTCATATACACATCTTTGTAGGTGACCGCATTGGTGGTGTCGAAAATCAGCGTGTCCACTCCGGCCTCCGCCAGCAGTTTGGCATGTCGGCGGATCACCCATTCGTCGGTGCTGAGATAATAACCATACAGCGGCTCGCCCCAGTAATAGCTGCGCCCGCTGACCGGTGACCAGTAGGGCGAATCGGGATGCTTCAGAGCATCAGGGTCTTTTTCCAGAATTTTGGATAGGTCGTAGGGACCACCGTCGGGGTTACCCACGTCGCTAGTGTCGCTATGGACGAGGAAATAGAAGATACCCACGAATTTGCCTTCTCGCGGCGCAGGCACTTCACCGTTTAACGGCAGTGTTCGCCCCAGTTCGTCGATGGCGGGCCATGGGTTGCCTGGTATCACTGAGTTTCCATGCATGGGTTTGAGTTTACCTCCAGATTTTGCGGCATCCGCCGCGTACGCGCAGGATTGCAAGAGAATCGCAAGAGATGCTGCTGCGAGCATCAGTTTAGTAAGCATACATTGCCTCCTGTGATTGCAGTGCGTTCATGAAGTATAGTTAGTTTCTAGGGTGTGGAATCCCTGCAAACTCATCCTGCCATACCGGGATATCCTATTTTACCTGAAGCAGCATCACCGGCATCTGGCTGCCCTCTTTCACCGCACCGATCAGCCCGGGCACTTTGAAGCCGATCCACTTGCGCGCGGTTTGGTCCACGTCGTTGACGATGAACGCCACACGAATCGGTGAGCCCGGCACGATGGAGAGACTGCTCAGCGAAGCCATCGGGATCGCCATCTCGTAGTTGGTGACGCCGTCTAGTCGCTTGACGACCACCTTCATGCCTGGCAGAGGCTTGCCGTTGCCCACTCCCATACCGACCCACTGGCCGCTGCCATCGACGCTCGACAGCCCCGCACTGAGCTCGGTGTAGCCGTAGGGGAACTGCGCGTTCGCGAAGGCGATCTGCATGCTGTCGCCCGCCCAGATTTTGGCCATCGGCTCGATGTTTTTGTGGATATCATCTTTGACCCTGCAAGCCATATACAGATTCTTATCATCATACATCCAGCTCACGGTAGCACTCAGGTCATCGGGGCCTTTCCAGAATCCCGGGTCTGGAGGCACTACCTGCTGCTGCCGGTCGAGCACCACCGAATTCGCACTGCTCCACTCGCCCAACTCACCGTCGATGACCGGAGGTTTGAGGGCACGCGTCGCAATGATGTCAGGCTTCAGGCTAGCCGATGATTGGGCATTGGACGATCCGCTGGCGGTGGGCTTCAGCACAACCTGCGTCGCGGATTCGACCGCTTTAACTAATGCCGAGGCCTTGCTGCTGGGCACGACCAGATAGACCGGCTCTTCGCCCAGTGTGAGGCTCATCTGCCCGCGCTGCGGTTTGAGCTGCCCATCTGTGCCCACCATCGAGACGGTGTTGATGGCCTCTTTGCCAGGCCAGTTGAGTTTGATCTGACCTTTCGAGCTCCACAACGCCAGCACGTCGCGTGAGCCCTGCCGTATCTGCACGCCCCAGAGTTTAGGGTTGGTGAGTTTCAGTTTGCCGATAAACTGCCCGCCGTCGCTCAGGCTGGCCAGATTGGCATAAGCCGCCAGATTGGGTGTGATGTTGTTGTTGGGCCCCAGGTTGTTGTAGGTGGACTGGTGGTTTGGATACAACTTCAACGGGGTGTCATCGGCGCACAAGTGGAACCAGATCACCCGCTTCATGCCGGGGATGGTGCGGCTGATCAGCATTAACCTGGTCAGGGTATTGGCAAAGCTCTTCTCGTATTCGTGGAAGCGGGCCTGTGGCTGCCGGTATCCGTTGACCATCAGGTAGCCGATCTCGCCCAGCCATACTTCAAGGTTGTTCTGGCTGGTGAGCTGGCTGGCCTCCATCAGCTTCTCATACATCGAGTTATCTTCCGGGCTGACCGGTTCCAGCTCAGGGCCGAATGCACGAATGCCAGAATAGGGGTGGAACGGGATGATCTCGCACGATTTCGCCCCGCCGGCTGCCAGGAACCGCTTGGTAAACGCGAACCCGCCATCGCTGTCACCACCGGAGACCGAGCAAGCGAGTATTTTGGTTTTGGGGTTGACCTGCCGTACCTTCTCTGCACATCGGGCCGCGAGACCGGCGTAGTCCTCGGGGGTAATCCAGGCGTCCGGCTCATTGCCGATTTCGTAGTAGTCGATCAGGTCATTGTAACTGGCGGGCCTGACCTCCTCCGGGCTGTTGATGATCAAGAACGAGCCGATGTCATACTGGCGCAGCTTGGTCAGATACGCCCGGTCGCCCTCATCCGGATACCACACGCCGCCGCCCAGCCTCAGCCACCGCACGCCGATCTTGCGCAGGAATCGCATATTCTGGTCGAAGCCTTCGTAGAACACAGGGTCGATGCCGAAGTAACTCTTCTCCGCGGTGATCGTGACCGGTTTGGGCACCACGGCGATGCGGCAGAGCCTTTCGCCTTGCACACTGCCTGCCTCTACGACCTTTACACTCAGACTGTAGATGCCTTTGGACTTCACCGGCAGCTTCAACACTCGCTGAGTGGGCGTCTGTGCCTTCAAGGTCAGAGGTTCATCGGAACGCCACACCAGCCGGTTAGTGTAGTCGCGCAGTTCCGCCTTGATCGTGACCTTCCGCGAACCAGGGCCGGTCTGGTAGAGTGACAGGCCCACCTGTTTTACTTCTTCGGGTGTATAAACGCGCGGCTGATTCACGCGGGTTAACGTCCAGCCTGTGGCTTTGTCCGGCTCCAGAAAAGCCACATCGATGCGGGTTGGCCAGTTCGGCGCAGCGATCAGCTTCGGCAGCAGGGTGTCCGCAGGATAGCCCACCCTCAGTTGCACAGCGTTCACGTACCCAGCAGGGAACACGCCATCCGCAGGCGGCGTCAGCTCCAGAACCGCCATCCGCAGCTCCTTGCGGAACACATGCGAAAACAACTTAGGTTCGATGCTTAGGCTCACTCCCCTCGGGTTAGCGCAGACGATGTGCGTGCTGATGACCCCCTCGGCTCCCTGGTAGTCCATACGGCTGACCTGTGAGGGAAACAGCACCTTTGTGTATGGATTCTGAGCACTACCATCACCCGCCAGCATATCGACCTGCCCGTTGGGAAGCGCGAACGGCATCCGAATGGTGCCCTTGTGGGGCTTCAGAAAGCGCACATAGATGGTGGAGTTGACCCCGCTGTCGCTGATATCCGTATGCACCATCTGCTGAAATCCCAGCCGCTGGTCGAGTTGTGCCCACTGCCAAATCAGGTGCCCCTGCTGTTCGCGCGATTGGATTGGGAAGTCCGTCGGCGTGACGTATTCAAGTTCGCCGGTCACCTGAACCCGCCCCCACATCCCCGTGATGGTCTCGCCTTGGGGTGAGATGATGCGCAGATCGCGCATGTCGTTCTCCGCCTCACCGGGCTCGTTGTATCCCATCACCACGCGGTTGCGGCCCAGCTTCCGTTCCTTCGGGAAAACACACCAGCCCTCTTTCAGCCGCTCAAGCTTCCCGCTGCCGAATGGCGAGGATGGTCGTTGCGTGCCAAGAATAGATATCGGCTCCACAGCCGTGCTGATGGCCTTGAACTCGCTCAGAACTACACGGCCTGTCTTCGGCACATCCTGTTCGTGGTTGGCCAGTATCCACAGCATCTGAATCGGCAGCTCGGGTTGATCCGTGGGTTTCGAACCGCCCCAGGCCGACTGCCAGCTCCCGCGACAGGGCATCGTGAGGGTCTGCGACTGATTGGCCTCCAGCGTGCTGGTCGCACCTTGGAACACGCGGCCGTTAGCGTCGGTCATGCGGTAACTCACGCGGCATCGCTGCTGTGGTTTGGCCGTGACGCTGAAGGACTCGGTCTGAGGCGGCGTGATGCCGTTGTAGTTCGCGCAGACATATGCCCCACCGCCGGTGAAGTCATAATCGAGGGTCACTGAGCGGCTGTCTTGCTTCAGACCGCCTCTGGCCCCCGGAAACTCCCCTCCGTTACCAAAACCCCATGCTGCGGCGACGCCCTCTCCCTGCAGTGCGATTGATTGATCTGCTGTGGCGCAAAGGGTTGTTAATACTGTTAATAGAAGAGTGCAGATAACAGTCGAGATAATTCGCAATGTGGTGCTCCTGTTGTGTGGTCACACATAACATAATGACGCAACTTGCAGGGAAATCCCGCATCGAGTGCGAACAGTATTACCAAGCAGACTTCCTACAAAGGAGAAATCTGCGAAGCCAATGGTGATCGGCGGTGACAAGCCGATTTTAACGAAACAGCAGGACGGAACGCCACCGGCAAAGGGTAACCACCAGAGGAGCAGTTGATCATGCGAAACATCCCAAACGCCAAATTCAAATACGTGAATGGCATACCCACCCTCTTCATCAATGGCAAAGCTCAGCCGTCCAGGATGACCTACTGGGCTTACCATCCTGAGGCAGTTGATGAAAAGTCTAAAGTGAATCTCGTTAAAGATACCGCTAAACATGGTGGGATACATCTTTTCTTCGTACACGCCGGTAGCACACCCATAGAATTCCACACTGATGGAACATACAGCTTCGACTGGACGAATCTAGACAGTGCCTGTAACACTGTGCTGGCAGCCGACCCTGATGCGCATATCATCATAACTGTAGCTGCAGAAACCCTGCAATTTCCTGCGGATGAAGCGAGCACGCCTAGTGGCGATAACGCTGGCCTTGTGCCCTGGAACTCCAGATTTCCTGACGAGCTTGTCACAGATGCTAACGGTAGCACAAAGTTCCCCAGCTATGCGGGCGATGGGTCTCAAGCTGCATCACTTGCGTCAAGAAAGTGGCTGGACATGGCCGAAAGCCTGACCAGACAGATGGTACGGCATGTTCTAGCCAGCCAATCGTACGCACACAGGGTTATTGGTTACCAGCCCTACTCTGGCGAGACAGCCGAATGGATGCAGTGGTCGACATGCAATTCATATCAGCACCCTGTGTTCGTGGACTACTCACCTGCAGCTGTGGAGAGCTTTCGGAACTGGGTTCGGAAAAGCTACAGCACTATCGCGAAACTCAATGCGGCTTGGGACACAAACTACCACAGCTTCGATATGGGTATCCCCACAGCAGCCGAGAGAGATCGAGGCCAGAGCTATTTAGATCCACAAATTGACATGAGACTCATTGACTACCACCGCTACACTTCAGAGAGTATTGCAGATGCCATACTGTGTTTAGGAAAGGCAATCAAGCAGGAGACAGGGGGCCGTAGTCTCTACGGAGCGTTCTATGGCTACATTTTTGAGCTGACTTTCGCCCACCGTTATCAATTTGCCGGTCATCACGCCATGAGGAAATTGCTCGACTCACCTTACATCGACTTCATGATGTCACCCAGTAAATACGACCATAGGGAAATGGGAAGCACGCCAGGGTTTATGGCCCCCAGCGCTTCAGTAAACCTCAATGATAAGGTCTGGATAGACGAATCGGACCTTAGGGTTTTCGGGTGTGGTCAGCCGGTTGACTTCGGCACTCCCAGTTCAGTCGCAAATACCGTGGCCGCCATTAAACGGCACTTCATCGCCACACTAGTAAATAGAGTAGCAGTTCAATGGTATGACTTCAGTCTCGGGTGGCTGAGTTGGGAGCCATCATACCTGGAAACAATACGCAAGTGCGGTGAGATTGAAAAGCAGATGAACACCGTAAACCGCAGTGCTCTGGGGGGTACGCATTCAATAGCCGTCATCGTAGATGAGGAGAGTGTCCCGTATCTGGGTTTGTGGCAGCCTTTTTCAGACGAATCTGCTGAACCCCACATGTCACTACTCGACTACTCTGTTGGGGGGCCACAGTACGCCGAGTTTACCCATATGGGTGTTGGCTGCGACTTCTACCTGTTAAGCGATATCGCCAGGATCCCAGACACATACAAATGCTACATATTTGCATTTGCACCACGCATCACAGCCACGCAGCTATCAATCATCAACAAGAGGCTGAAGAAAAACAATAACCTGCTGGTGTGGGGTGTCAATACTGGCATTATTAACGGCACGCGGCTGGACACCAATGGTGCATTTGTTTCTAAAGTGACCGGGATTAAGATGCAGATGCTTCCCGGTAACCACAGCCTTACTGTGACAGCCAGAAAAGTGGCGGACGATATCACAAGCCTGCTGAAGAGCAACACCCAGGCCTACGGAACACTGGCTGGCAGGTATGGAGCACTCTGTGTTCCTAATGAAGGAGTTACGTTAGGAACACTTGCCGATTCGCCGCTTAACGGACTCGTTCGTAAGAAATTCGATAGTTGGACATCAGTCTACACCTGTGCTCCAATGCTACCGCGTCAGCTTCTGCGCGGCATCGCTGCATATGCCGGCCTTAGCATAGCGAACTCCGCTGACGACGATGTCACATTTGTCAGCGATCACCTGATAGGAATACACACCGGCCCGTCGCCAAGTAACGCAGGAGCCAGGACTTTGCACTTCCCACTAAAGAACGCACGGGTGAAAGAGATGTTCAGTGGCAGCCAGTACACCACTAACGAATTAGGAAACATTGAGGTATTACTTTCAGCCTCCGAAACGTACTTGTTTTACCATTAACACGCGAGCCAATTTCTATTAGCCACGCTGAACCGTATGGCGACGTGACCTACCTTGATGTGGCCGCGTGAACGAATTGGTAACTATGTGCTCTTGCAACTAGGGCCACTCACTATCGTCGATTCTGGCAAGTCGTGAAATCACAGCAAAGTAAACGAGGTCATTATCCCAGTTTGGTACACTGACTTAAAGTACAAAACTAACATCACAAACACCATCTCAAAGGAGTTTTCTATGAATCCCCTGATCATCGCCCACCGCGGCTCATCTTATGAGGCCCCCGAAAACACCGTGGCCGCCAGCAAGCTGGCCTGGAAGCAAAATGCCGATGCGGTGGAGCTGGACATCTACCTCACCCCCGATGGCCGCATCATGGTGATGCATGACGGCAGCGCAGCCCGAACCACCGGCGTGAACTTCGAGATCAGCAAAACCAACTCCGCGCTGCTGCGGGAACTCGATGCGGGGTCGTGGAAAGGCGCGAAATACGCGAACGAGCGCATTCCGTTTATCGAGGAGATCATCAAGGAGATGCCGCGTGACGGCGCCCTCTATATAGAGATCAAATGCGGCACCGAGGTGCTGCCAGCCCTGCGACAGGCGATCAAACAAAGCCGCAAGACCAAACAGATGCGCATCATCGGGTTCAGCCTGGATGTCATGACCGCTTGTAAAAAGCTGATGCCCGAGGTACCCGCCTACTGGCTGGCCGCCAACAACGCGGCGACCCCATACGGGCCCAAACTGATTGAGATGGCTAAAGAGCGGAAACTGGACGGTCTGGACCTGCACTTCGGAGGTGTCGATCAAGCCCTGGCGCACGCGGTCAAGGCCGCGGGCATGAAGCTCTACGTCTGGACAGTGGATGATGCGGCAGAGGCGAAGCGCCTCGCCTCCCTGGGCGTGGCGGGCATCACCACTAACCGCCCGGACTACCTGCGCAAGGAGCTGGGTCTGTAGCGTTGGTGGGCACCGGACGGGTGGGGTATCTGTCCGCCCGCCATGGTTACCCACCAGCCATTGGCGACGGGTTCGGTGGCCCGTCCGTGACTTCGTCCCGGTACGGGCACTGTCACCCGTCGCTGATCAGTACCGGCCTGCGTTCCGGCAGGCGTCGGGAAGGCCATGCGCCTGCAATAAAGGCGGTCAACCGATGTTGGGTTTCCGTCTGAACCACAGATTACACGGATGGGTAATGATCGCTCATCTCTGCGCCCCTTGCACCATTGCGCCTTTGCGTTGTGAACCTTGCCCTTCGCGTCTTCGCGTCTTCGCGTGAGATCACCCGTATATTGTAATTCCGCCCTACCGCGCGATGGCGTAATACAGCGGGATTTCCGGGTCCGCATCCAGCGTGTCAGACATGTAGATGCCCTCCAACTGCGGGTTGTCGGCGTATGGCTCCAGCACCAGCGTCTGCTGAGAACCCATGGCAGGCAGCTTGCCCAGCTCCTCACCGCCCACAATCGCCCATTGCACCACAAGGACCTTCTTCACCTCACACTGGCCCTGCTGCACGGACAGCACCTCATACAGGCTGGTGACCAGCGCATCCTTATACGGCAGTATCTCAGCGGTGGTGGGCCACTTCGAGCTGCCCAGCAGTTTCGCCTTCAACCTCACCGGAATGACGGTCTTTCTGGGATGCAGGGCAAGATAGCTCTCATAGCTCTGTGCAGCCTCGTTGGCATTAAAGCTGCGATTAGTGATAGCCAGCCCGTTGACCTTGCCCCGCCACCGAAGGCTGCCGCCGACCTCACTCCCTAGAAGCAGACTCTGCGCACTCCAGTTGCTGAAGTCGCCTTTGATGGCGGTCGTGTTGAGCTTCAGCTTGCCATCAATATAGCACTGCAGCGATCCTGGAGCATAGCACACCATCAAATGCACAGGCCGGTTTGGCAGGATGTCCGCTAGCTCCAGTTCCGGATCATTGCCGTTCAACCCGGACGCCGTGGTTCGCAACTTAAAAACCAGCTTGTTCAGTTTCTGCCCGATGGTGAAGTTACGGGTCGAGGCACCTGAGGAGAACGTGATGATTCGGGCTGGGCCGGTCTGATCGATACTGTGGGTGGTGATCACCGCCTCAACCGTCAGTTTGTTGGTCGCCTGGCAGCCTTTGAGGATCGCCTCATCAGCGCCCAAAACCTGATAGTAACCTCCCGATGTCTGCATCGCATAGTTGTGGTCCGCAAACACCTTTCCCACAGATTTCACCTCACAAGCTGCGTTGTCAGTGGTGGTGCAGCCTGACTTGGCGTTATCCCATATTAGCACCGCAGAGGCAGGGTCGACAGGCCAGGTGTGCGGTGGTATGACCACCTGCTGTGCAGGCATGATATTGGGCACTTGCGCACGGTCAGTCAGACCTTCGATGCGCAGTTTGGCCTCTTTTGGCAGGTTCCGCTCGAAGCCCAGGCTCACACTCAGACCATCGCTGGAGGGGGTTATCTCCTTAGCTGTGAGTGTGTCGTTGAGCGTGAAGACCGCGGCTGTGACTGCCACCGGTTCGTCGAATGTGACCACCACATTCCGGTCACCGCTCAAAGATGCCGAAACAACAGAAGGGGCAGTGGCCGCCTGCACATAGACCTCACCATAATAGCTCTTGTCTGCTCCGTATATCTCCACCGTATATGAGCCCGCTTCACGGTAGGTGTGCTCGATAACAGCCCCCACGCCAGTGCCACCATCGCCGAATTTCCAATTGGCGGCGCCAGCATCTGCTGGTGCTTGGAACTTCACGGTGAACGGGGCCTCCCCTTGGTGGCTGCCCAACTCCAGGTCTGAGACATACACATCAGGGTACCTGTCGCAGCCGGGGTCGAAGCTGTAGCGCACCGGGGTGCCGATCACTTCCAGCGTGGCAGGGTCTGTGCGCGCCACGAAAATCTCGTAATCGGACTTGAAGTGGTCATGATCTCGTGGCGAAGCGGCAAATGCGATCAGCCGGTTGTTGTGGCTGATCATCGGGAAATAGATGTAGTTTCGCTCTTTCGGCATCCGGTTATCACGGGATTTGAAGATATGGGAGACCTTCCCGGTGGCCAGCTTGATTTTGTCAACAGGCCCGCCGTTACCGCCCATCCAGTATCCCCACTTGCCATCAGTCGTGAAGTAAGGTTGACACCCGTACTGCTCTTTGGCCACGGATATTTTTCCAGTCACCGGGTTATACGGGCAGAATGCGGGGTCTCCGGTGATGGCGAAAGTGCTGGTGGCGTTGACAAGCCAGCCGTAACCCACCTTCGTTTGCTTTGTGAGGGGGTGGTTTCGCTGGCTGGAGATGCTGTATTCACGGCTGATTCCCTGGCCGTCGATGTAGTGAAACTTGTCGTCATCCACCCACACCACCGCACGGTCTTCGCAATAGGCGCGCGCACTGGGCAGGATCACGCGGTCGCCTGTGCCGTCCACGTTCATCAAATGCATCACCGCCGGCTTATCGGCCTGATGCTCATGATACCCGCTGGTGCCCTTCGGGTAGCTGAGGTAAACAACCCGGCGTCCGTTTGGAGATATGTGAGGGCAAAAATGGTCGCGGCCCGGCTCATCCGGGCTGATCTGCTTGAGGCCCTGGCCATCCAGCCCGATGCGCCATAGACGCCAAGCGTCTGTGCGGTTAGATTCCCAGATAATGAATCCCTTGCCCAGTTTCGCCATCGCCGCATAACTCTCCGCGGAAGTGGACGATGGCGTTTGGGAATAGGCCACCGGGCTCAGCCCCATGAATATCAGGCTTACAGCCAGGATCGTTTGGATACGGTTCATTTATTCCTCCGGGGCCTCATCGCAATTTCAGTGGTGCGCTTGGTGACTAGATGCATATTCATAAACACCACTGCCCCTCACCTGATGGTTAGCTTGTTACCTACAAATCAAATACTCACCGCTGCGCCCTGAAGGACACGGCTATCACCCACAAATCCATATTGGGATCATGTCGACCATGTGCCGAGACATAAATGTCTCGGCTATTGATCAACAAGCCTGCTAAACCGGGCTGCGGAGCTCCTTGCCGACAAAGATAACGTGAATGAAGACTGCTTCAGCAGTCTTGGTGTTCAATAGCCGAGACATTTATGTCGCGGAATCGGTGACATACTGGCCACGCAATCCTTGTTGGTAATAGACTGGGGCTTTCAGCCCCCGGTCGCTGGCGTAGACAACTGAAGCAACAAACCAATCCCCATGCATGTTTAAGGGTCACCACTGCCCCTCACCTGACGGCGGGGGCAGTTTCCGGCTCAGATCGCACGGGATTACGTATTAACCATACCCTATTTCGGCCTATAGTGAAGGCGCATAGAACAGCGGGATCTCTGGGTCTGCATTCAAAGTGTCAGACATGTAAATGCCCTCCAACTGCGGGTTGTCCGAGTATGGTTCCAGAACCAACTTCTGCTGAGAACCCACGGCAGGCATATTGTTCAGCTCCTGACCACCCACAATGGCCCACTGAACCACCAATATCTTCTTGGCTTCGCATTGGCCCTGCTGCACCGACTGCACCTCGTACAGGCTGGTCACGAGGCCCTCGCGGTAGGGGACAATCTCAGCCAGCGTGGGCATTTTGGAGCTGCTCAGCAGTTTCGCGGTTAGCTTGACTGTGTTGGCCGGCTTGACGGGGTGCAGAGCGCGGTAGCTTTCGAAGCTGCGCGCCGCCTGGTTCGCTCCGTATTTCGCGTTGTAGATCACCAGCCCGCTGACCGCACCCTTCCAGGAGCGGTTGCCATCCCATTCATCACCCAGGATCAAGTGGTGGTTGCTCCAGTTACTGAAGTCACCCTGCACCAGATTGCTGTTCAGGCTGAGCTTACCATCCACATAGAACTGCAGGGAGCCAGGCGAATAACACAGCATGATGTGCGTAGGCCGGTTGGGTTGAATGGCCGCCAGCTCTATCTGCGGGTCAGAGCCGTTCGCTCCAGTTTGAGGAGTGCGCAGCCGGAGTATTAGCCGGTCGCCTTCTTGCCCGATGGTGAAGTTGCGTGATGAGGAATCGGATGAGAACGAGATGATTCTCGCTGGCCCAGACTGATTGGCCTCATGGGTCGTCAGCACCGCTTCGATGGTCATCTTGCCGCTTTGCTTCATCGCCTTCACCAAGGCGTTTTCCGGGCCAGTGATGTTGAAGTGGCCACCTGAGGTCTGCATCGCATTGTTCCGGTCCGGGAAAGCGCGGCCTACCGCTTGGGTTTCGCAGCGCACATCGCCCGCTGCCGTACAGCCCTGCTTTGTGTTATCCCACATCAAAACCACCGATTTGGGGTCGATGGGCCAAACGTGAGGCTGCACGACAAGCTGCTGTGGCGACATCACATTGGGAACCTGCGCTTTGTCACGGACGCCTTCCACCCGCAGCTTGGCTGCTTTGGTGATGTTGGCTGCAAAACTGAGTTCCACACTCACACCCTCACGGTCTGGCACTACTGTTTTCGCAGCCTTGCCATCAAGGCTGAACTTCGCTTTGGAGGTCACCACAGGCTCCGAGAAGGTCACGCTTACTTTATTACTGCCTCGCAACGCCACCGCCGTCACAGAGGGGGCAGAGGTTGGTGCCACGCTGACCTCACCGTAGTAGCTGCGCTCTTTGCCGTTGATCTCCACATGGAACTGACCAGCCTTGGTGTAGGTATGCTTCACCACAGCGCCGGAGCCCGTTGCACCATCGCCAAAACTCCAACTGGCAGAAGTCACGCCCGTTGGTGCCTTGAACTGCACAATATATGGTGCTTCGCCCTGGTGGCTACCCAAATCGAGATCCGATACATAGACATCGGGGAAGCGGTCACACGCTGGATCAAAGCTATACCTGACGGGGGTACCGATCAGCTCAAATGTGGAGGGGTCGGTCCTGGCTAGGAAGATGTCATAGTCAGCAGTAAAGTGATCGTGCTGGCCGGGTGAAGCCCCGAACGCCAACAGACGGGCGTTTCGTGACAGCATCGGAAAGTAGAGGTAGTTCCTCTCTTTTGGCATCCGCGGGTCATTCTTGGACAGCACGAACGACACATTACCTGTAGCTAGCTCGTATCTGTTGATAGGACCACCTGCACCGCCCATCCAGAATCCCCACTTACCATCGGCACTGAAGTAAGGTTGACACCCTTCATACTCTTTACCCACACTGATGGTCTGGGTGGTTGGATCATACCGGCTGAAATTCGCTGAACCGGTGGTGGCAAAACTCTTCTGAGCATTGATGATCCACCCTCCGCCTGTGTTGGTCTGCTTAGTCAACGGCACACTCTTGCCCGTCGACAGACGGTATTCGCTGCTGATGCCGGCTCCATCGATGTAGTGGAAGGTGTCATCATCAACCCACACCACCGCACGGTCCTCAAAATACGTCCGCGCACTGGGCAGAATCACACGGTCGCCTGTGCCATCGGTATCCATGATGTGCATCGGCGCCGGCTTTTTCGGGTTATATGGCTCATACCCGTGCTGGCTTTTTGGATAGCTCAAGTAGACTACCTTACGGCCATTCGGCGATATGTGCGGACAGTAGTGGTCGCGCCCGGACTCATTTGGGCTGATCTGCTTCATATCTTTACCGTCAAGGCCAATCCGCCACAGCCGCCATGAGCCTGTGCGGTTGGATTCCCAGATGATGAACCCCTGCCCCATCTTTGCGATCGTCTCGTAACTATCGGCGGTTGCCGAAGGTGCCGGTGCCGCCTGGACAAAGCCACAAAGTCCGGTCATCATCATACTCGCGACGGTAATTCCAAGAATTCGATTCATACCATACCTCGATGTGTCATAGTAGCGTATGAGCGCTATTGCTACAGTCAGGATACTGAATGTGGTTTTGGTGAGGCTATGTAAGCACCGGCGCAGTGACCTGCGCCGGCAAAACTGAGAGGGTTGCTACGGTTTGGGCTTACTCGCAGGTGCCGTTTTCTTTGTACCGTCAATGTACGGAGTGCCCTGCAATTTGGTATAAGCCGTGACCTGAGCGGGGGTTAATACGGACAGCAAATCATTATCAAGCTTAGCCCGGCGCGTGGTCCGTTCTTCGCTTGTCATGATTTTGGCTTGGCCTGCCTGTACCTTTTTAAACAGTTCTTCTTGCTCCACGGTGTATGCCGAGATCAAACCATTGATCTGTTCACGCTGCTCTTTGCTGAGCTGTAGGGCAACCTGCACTTCGGTCATGCCCAGCGCGATGGTGCCTTGTGCCTGCATCCGTATCTGGCTCAGTCGAGTGATCTGCGGTTTGGTAAGCATCTTCCGCACTTCAATGTCCATGTAATAGCTGAGCTCGTTAATCATAGCCAGGCGTTCTTGCAACGAGAGGTCTATCGCCTCGCGGTTACGTATTGCCATCTCTTCTTGAAACACTTTTTGAAGCCGGGTAAGACCTTGCTTCTGCTGCTCGGAGAATTTGATCTCTCTTTGGATGGCTGGGTCAGCCAGTGTCTGCAGGCTGATGCGATTGATCATATCTGGTGACGGGGTAATCTGAGCCATCGCCGAGGTGGCGGCAATTGTGGCCAACAAAATAGCAATAAGACGTCTCATTTAGCGTGATCCTCCGTTAAATTAAGACGACTGGCAGCTCCCGAGGTTTCACACTATGATCCAATGATTATCCTCTTCGCGGTAAAATATAGAAACCTGTAAAGCGTAAACCGAGGTGATCTATGAGCTTCACACCCACTAGAATATTGACTGTCACGCTAAACCCATCCATAGATAGAACGTATATCGTTCCGAATTTCCAACCCGGTGAGCTGCACAGATGCGCTGACTTTAGCGTTCGTGCAGGCGGAAAAGGTCTTAATGTCTCGCTGTTGCTAGTCGCTATGGGCGGGCGCAGTAAAGCCACGGGATTTCTAGCCGGCGATAACGGCCGCTATGTGGCCGAACGAGCACTGCAGCAGGGGGTCGAATATGATGCCGTGTGGCTTGACCAGGGCGAAACCCGCCTCTGCCTGAAGATCAGCGATCCCGCCACCGGATCACTGACGGAGTTGAACGAGCTGGGCCCGGAGGTCACCGTAGAGCAGATCGCCCAATTGAACCAGAAACTCGCTGAACTGTGCGTCCGCTACAAGACGATCGTGTTGAGCGGCAGTGCCTGCCGCGGCATCCCCGACAGCTACTATGCACAGATCATCACCGCCCTGCAAAAAACTCCTATCCGCGTGGTGCTGGACGCCAGCGGTGAGATGCTGCGTCAAGGTGCCGCGGCCAGACCCTGGATGCTGAAGCCCAACCTGGATGAGCTGACACAGCTCACCGGGCACACCGCGCGCACCCCAGATGATGTCGCCGAGCTAGCATTACAACTTATCAACACGCAGACGGAGTTTGTTGTGGCCACTATGGGTGCCGCAGGTATGGTCTTGGCTTGTGCTGATGGTTGCTGGCACTGCCCTGCCATTCCGATCGAGCTACACAGCAGCGTGGGATGCGGTGACAGCGCCTTGGCAGGATTTTTGATGGCGCACAGCATGGGGATGTCCGCTCCCGAGAAGCTGCAATGGTCCTGTGCGGCCGCCGCGGCCCGGGCCTGCACCCCTGCGCACCAGATGCCCGGGCTGGATGATGTGCTGTCGCTGGTCGAGCGAGGTGTCGTACGCCAGATCAGGTAGCCGCAGCATCGTGACTAACCGCCTGCGGTGAGGGTTGTCGGCACCGAGTCGACGGGTTCCATCGCCCCAAGGGGCTCCATCACCCGTCGCTGATCAAATGGCTGCCCGCGTCGCTTCGCTCCTGCGGGCGCTGGCGGAGGGCACCCTGCGCCCGCCTGCGGGCTGCAAATGCCTAGACGCGCGGTGAGGGAACCCCGTGAAGGGACGCATGTCCCTTGGGGTGACAAAACCCGCGGCGGCGTGGGTTGATCACCTCCGATCCACACCACCGGCACTTGGCGAGGGGTTCGGTGGCCCGTCCGTGATGGCGTCACGGTACGGGCACTGTCACCCATCGCTGATCAATATCGGCCGGTGTCGCTTCACTCCGACCGGCGAAGGGATACGCCCGTCACCCGTCGGTCATGGCGTATGACCATTGCCACCGTCTTCCAGCCGTCACGGTGTTAGTCCCACATATCTGTGGGTATGGCTATGCCGCCACTACCCCTTCCGACGCTGCCGCAGCATGTTCAGCAGCACGCCCATCCCGGCGCAACCCATCGCCATCAAGCTGCCCGGTTCGGGCACAGAGTTTATGTTATAACTCTGGGAGCCACCGGGACGGCTGTTATTCCTGTCATGGTCAGCTACCTGACTGGTCCAACTTGAGCCCTGTCCAGCATCCCATAACACCAGTGAACCGCTGCCCCCGTGCGCTAGATTGTTAGTCAACAGGAATGAGGCAATCTTGATATCCGTATTAGCAGCGACTGTCCCGTTGATTTTGATAAGTGACAGGTAATGGCCGTATGGGCGTAGCCCTGTATCAACCTCACCGCTTTGCCTGAAACCTCCTAGTACGGGTGGAATCCCGTCAGGATCAAAAAAACCGTCTTCGTCTATATTCACGCTGTTCACAGTAAACGAGTTGTCCAGATTCGTGGCGCCGGTACCCATAGTCGTAGCACTTCCCCAGCCAAATGCCAGGTTGAGCCCATCGAAGGCCTGGGTGGAATTAACATACACATTGGCCCGGAACTGTTGTCCTGTGCCAATGTAATAGGTGCTAGTGCCGGCAACGAAGCTGGCGGAAGGGTCGGTGACATTCTCAAACTCAACACGCCATGTACTCTCAAACTCGGCGGCGTGTGTGGCCAGGGGCATTACGAAGGGAATAAACAGCAAAAGCATCCAAAGTCGCATAATTGTCCATACTCCTGTGTAGTTATCGGTAGTGCAACACGCAAAAAGCTTATGCCTTTTGGTATGTATACATCATACATTCTCTTTCCGAGAATCAGTATGCTTTTATTGGTGATTTTATCTGTCAATATTACCAGTTTTTCGGTCTGTTTAGATCGGCAACTCACTTAATAGATAGTTCAACATGACGGTGATGGCCCAAACTTGACATCTGCGCTCCACTACGCTACACCTAACATAGTCACCACTGAGGAGGAGCCATATGTCCGATTTGATTGAAACTGCGTTTGATACCTACGTAAGCAAGATACGCGAGGTGCAGCACACACAGGCAGAAGCCATCCGGCAGGCGGTCCAGATGTGTTCTCAGACAATGATGGCCGGCAATGTGATTCACGTACATGACACAGGACATATCATTGATAGTGAGCTAATCAACCGGGCTGGCGGACTGCCAGCGTTCAGCAGGTTCAAGTATAACTTCCAAGTTAATAATGAGAACCGCTACCGCGAAGCAGGCGATACGCCCTGCTTACTCAGTGCTCCCGAAGTCGACAGGCTGCTGATTCAAGCGGCCTTTGGCAGGAGCAACGCTCGCAGCGGGGATGTGTTGGTCATTGGCACGGTCAGCGGGAACAAGTTCCAACAGGTTGAGATGGCTCTTCAAGCTCAGAGGATGGGACTAAAGGTGATCGCAGTCTGTGCTGCGAAGTACGTAGGGGTGCTGGAGAGCAAGCACGATTCGGGCAAGATGCTGGCCGAGGTGGCCGACTTGGTGCTGGACAACTGCGCTCCTTATGGCGATGCGATGATTGAGTGTGAAGGGTTGGCCCGCAAGTTTGGGCCTGCCAGTGGCATCGCGGCAGCGGTGATGATGTGGGCGGTGGTGGCCGGTATAGTGGAGGCACTTCAAGCCGCTGGAACTCCGCCGGCCATTTACCCCAGTGTGAACATCCCTGAGGGCTCTGCAGGATACAAAGAGGCCAGCGATCTCCATATCAAGAGGGGTTATTAAGAATGTATACTGTGGGGATCGATGGGGGCGGCACCAAGACCGAGCTGGTGGTGGTAGACAGCGCGGGTCAGGTTGTGGCGCAAGCCCGAGGCGGCGGCATGAACGGTTGCTTCATACCCAGAGAGCAGTGCCACAGCAATCTGTCACAGGTGCTGTCTGACATCAGCCAACTATTCCAATATATGGATGAGGTATCATGCGTATACACCGTGATGGTCGGTCATGAGTTTCATGCGTTGCTATCGGACTATTTCCCTCAAGCGCGGCTGTCTGGTGTGGGTGAATATCTGTGCGCGCTGGCTGCCGGCGGAGATTTGGAGCCACGGGGCATCGCCGTCATTGCAGGAACCGGAAGCGGGGTTTTTGGATGGAACGGCCTTGATAAACATTTCGGGGTCGGCGGATGGGGAATGACGCTTGGTGATGAAGGTGGGGCCACCGACATCGCTGTCCAGGCCTTCAAAGCCGCGGTACGGGCTCGCGACGGGCGTGGTCCCCAGACAGAGCTGCTGCCGGAGCTATTGAAGTTCTTCAATATCCAAAGCCTTTGGGCCATGCCAACCGCACTCAGCCACCAGACCATCATGCGGCATGAGTTCGCTGGCTTCAGTGCGGTGGTATCACGGTTGGCCGATTCCGGCGATGAAGTGGCTCAGCGCATCATGCGCGAAGCGGGTGAGAGCCTGGCCTCCGATGCGGTATACGTGGCGGGACGGTTGTTCCAACCCGACGATGCGTTCCCTGTGGTGCTGAGCGGAGGGGTATTCCAAAGCGGCCACTGGGTGATCGACCCCATACGTAAGGCGTTTGCTGGTTCTTATTTGAAGGTGGATGTGCATCAAGTGGTCATGCCACCGGCACAAGCGGCTGCGCTGCTTGCCCTTCGCGACATGCAGCGAGGCCACAACCAATAGGATAACGGCATGAAGCTCACACGGAAACAGTTTATATACGGCAGCGGGCTCACGGCAGCGATGACGGTCGCTGCCTCCTTACCTGCCGAGTCTAGGCAGCCATATATGAAGTCAGGAGATTCTAGAATGAACAAGCTTGATATCAGCCGCATCCCCAACTTCTGCGCTCACGAACACTGGGGAAGCATCACCGTGTTTGACCAGACCGAAGGCGGTTTCCCCGCCGACATCGTGCGGGGGATGCTTCCCAATCAGCCCGTCCACCTGATGCATTTAATTCTAGACGCCTACTTCGCCGGGTTTGTGTGGGGCAGCGGCTCAGAACCCAATCTGGTGGCCAAGACATTCGGCTTTGACAACATTTTGGAGGTAGCCGGCAAAGCGCCTGGGCGTCAGATGGAGGTGCTGCAGCCCGTTCTGCGCTATCATCGGCTTCAGGGCGCCTTCCAATGCACCCGGCTGGGCATACAGAAGCTCTATGGTGTGGATATCGAACACGCCAAACCTGAGCAGATCGAAAAGCTCGATGAACAGATCGGCCGCAACTACGTGCAGATATTCGGATGGTACGCGCAGGCGATGAAGAAGGCCAGCTTCAGCCACCTGATTCGCCCGGTGCATCCCGACTTCTACTACAAACAAAACACCGCCGAATCGGCCACAGCCGAAATGGCCATCACCCACACCATCTTGCGCATCGACCCCTTTTGCGACATGTGGAAAACCACCGACAAATCACGTGACTGGCTGGCCGGCCAAACCGGCGTGGATCCCTCCGATGCCGTGAGCTGGCGCGCCTTCCTGCAGGCTATCTTTCAACAAAGCGCGAAGTTCCGAAACACCGGCATCAAGCAGTTGCAGGCCTACTCACGCGACCTCGACTTTGAAGCCGTCGGCGATGCGGAGGTGAAGTTCCGTGGCGATCTCACCCCGACCGAGGTTCGCACCTTCCAGAATTGGATCGTCAATGAGTGCTGTAAGCTGGCGAGTGAGCGTGGATGGCCAATGCAGTGCCACACCGGCACGCACAACATGCCGCAGAGCAACCCACTGCCGTTGAGAGGCCTGGCCGCACGCTACCCCAAAGTAACCATCGTGATGCTTCACAACTGGCCATTTCAGAACGAATGCGGGTATCTGGCACAAACCACGCCTAATATAGCCATTGACACCTGCTGGCAGCCGGTGCTGAACCCGGGTTTCCTGCAGGAGAGCTTCCAGAAGTGGCTGAACTATGTGCCACTACATAAGATAATGTGCTCGCACGACAGCACCACGGTCGAAATGGCTGTGGGCAGCAGCGTCATCACCCGAAACACCCTGGGCGAGTCCCTGTCCCAGCAGGCCAGCCAGCTTGGCTACAGCCATCAGAAGATGCTTCAAGCAGCCACCGATATACTACACAACAACGCCGTGCGTATCTATCGCGTCGGTGAAGAGGTCACCGTGTGACGGATCATTAATCGGCTGCAACAACTACGGCCGACAAGTTGTATTCCTGCAGACACTATAAAGTAGTGTGCATAGATCAGTCTTCGACTCTACGAAGGAGTGAAAAATGAAGCATATCATGATGGCTGTGTCCATCGCACTATTTACATACATCAACTCTGGGGCAAGAGCCGCAGAGCTGCTGAAGGCTGAGGCCAGCAAAACCGCGATCACCGTGACGGCCACAGCGTCCAAACCAGCAACCTTCCGTCTGGAGGCACTGAAGCCCTTTCAGAGACACACGGGCGAGGTGGTATGGACGGGCACCGTGAACAGTCGGCAGAGCATCACCTTTGCGCGTAATATGGAAGGAAATGACCTTCTGTACCGCAGGTTCCGGTTGGTCCATACCAAAACGGGCCGATCATCCAATGCGCTGTATGTCACCGACTTCACCCAAAACAGCCGCGGATTTAGGATCATCTGGCCGAAAGAGAAGAAGGGCATGAGCCTTCCTCGCATGGTGGACGACCTGAAGACTCTGGGTGTGAAGCATGCGACCGTGAATATGGTCATCACCGGCATCCTGAAGTCACCCGAGGCCGTGTTGCCAGGTGAGCCGGTGGTCGAGGTGGACAACGAGCGCTACGGCATCAATCTGGAGGCACTGCGAATCACAGACCAACAGACCAAGGAGCTGACCGATGCGGGCATCAACTGCATCGCGGTGATCAGCAACTTCATGCCCAAGACACCAGATGCCACAAACCCGCTGGTGCATCCTGAGAGCGACCTGGCCAACGCTCCGATGCCCTTTGGCGCGATCAACATAGCGAATGAGCGCGGCTGGAAGGCGTACCGCGCGGTGATGGGTTTTGTGGCTGAGCGGTATAGCCGTCCCGACTGCAAGTATGGCTGGATCAGCAGCTATGTGGTGGGCAACGAGGTGCAAGCGCACTGGACATGGTATAACATGGGACGGCCCTCGGAGTCGCACTTCCTGGACGAGTATCTGAAGGCCGTGCGTGTGACTGACCTGGCCGTGCGCGATGCCCATCCGGACCTGCGTGCGCTCATCAGCATGACACACAGTTGGAGTGCACCAGTGGAGCTGACCGGTATCGCCGTAATCGAGGGCGTGGCGAAACGCGCCAGGATGGAGGGCGATTTTCCGTGGTATGTGGCGTTCCATCCCTATCCGCAAGACCTTTTCCAGCCCAACTTCCTTAAGGATGATCAAGCGGTGTTGCGGTTCGATACTCCGAAAATCACATTCAAGAACCTGGAGGTTCTGCCGACCTATCTAGCACAGCCACGGATGCTCTATCGTGGTCAGCGGCGCAAGGTTGCGCTCACCGAGCAGGGATTCAACGTCACCAACGATCCCAACGGTGAACTGGTGCAGGCCGCGGCGTATGCTGCCGCCTACTACCGCGTGGCCCACATTGAAGGGATTGATGCCTTCAATCTCTACCAGCACATCTCTTCTAAGGGTGACTTTGGGTTGAAGCTCGGTTTGTATGACTGGCCGGAAGATAACTCGCAGGTGCCCTACGGCCGCAAGCTGCCCAGTTGGGAAGCCTTCCGCATATCGGGCACTCCCGGCGCCGAACAAGAGCTGGCTTATCTGCTGCCGGCGTTGGGAGCAAAAAGCTGGAAGCAGTTGTTGCCTTCAACGAAGATTGACCGTAAACCTCCTAAGCCGGTCTATGCTGCTGACAGTCTGGTGTTGGACCTCTGCACAGTCATGGATCGCGCCACAATGGACGGTCTGCGAGTCGGGCTCGAGTGGCGGCAGGAAATGGTGACCGATGGCGTGACCTTCCACAAGGCGATCCTGAGCCATCCGCCGGCAACGGGCACAGGATACGGCACGATGGAGATCAAACTACCCAAGATCACAGCGAAGCAGAAGCTGATATTTGTTGCCTCCACCGGGTTTTCCGCCAATTCTGTCGACGGCGTGGACTGGGTGGTACTGGTGAATGGTAAGCAAGTCGCCAGCGGTACACAGCAAAGCCGCGCCTGGAAGCCGCTGCGCATCAACCTGAGCACCTGGTCAGGGCAGACCATCCGCCTGGGTCTAGGCGTGAACGCGCGCAAAGACCCGGGTTACGACTGGTTCTGCTGGATGAAGCCCGCGATATTGAAGTTGCCGATGTCGCGTTAGGGCAGCACGTAGGTGCGATTCGCGAACCGCCCCGGCCAACACACATCGCGTCTTTGCGTCTTCGCGTGCTCCCCAGCTCAGCACGGGAAGCAGCGGTACATGGGCATGCGCAACAGGCTGCCCAGAAGCGCCCAGAGCGCGCTGATGACGTAATCTCCCACCACCAGACCCATGAAGAACGGCATGGCGTTCCTGTAGCTTTTTACGCCGCCGATCTTTAAAAAGCTGACCTTAAACGCCCAGGCGATGGCAAAGGGCATCCACAACCAGTCCATCGTGCCGGTGTTGGCCAGCACGTAACCGGCCGGGTGCAGCGGCCACCACACAAACAGGGTGCGGGCGAAAGTCAAACCCACCGCTACCAACGCACCAAATGCGGTGCCGCCCAGTTGCGACCAGTCGGGGTTGCGCGGGTTCATACCCGCCGAAAATGCCGCCCAATAAGGTGCCAACCCGCTGCCGGTACGCCATGGGTCCACTTTACTGCTGGCTGCTCCTGACTGGTAATACACCATCAGCAGCGCGATGAAACCAACGATGATCCCTATCACAGAGGCCAGCATCAGTACTCCGGTGAGCAGCGTACGTGGGGTTCTCTGACCATGCTGCATCTTCATCGCCTCAGCACTCACCGGCATCGGGCAGCAGCGCATCTCCTGCGCAAACCAGCCGAAAAGCGCCAGCTTGTGGATGTCTGTGTCGGTCATGTTGATGGTGCCGATGGTGGTGTGCGTCACGGAGATGGCATTCATGGCTGGGCCCATGGTCCAGGCAGGACCGGCCTCCGCCCGCAGCCGCGTGATGGTCAGCGAAAAAGCCAGATAAAGCAGCAGATACAGCCCAAACACCGCGGGCGATATCTTGAACATAAACCCGTATGCCATCAGGCCACCGATACCCAGCAACAATCCGACACATGCCGCACGGTAGCTCATCGGCTCATCTCCGTCGTCCGCCTGCTTCGGCTTCCAGGCACCGCGCCAGACGTCCGCCAGGTGCTTCCGCGCCAGCCAGATGGTCATGGCTGCCAATCCAAGGAACCCGCCCACGCCTTGCGCGCCAAGGAACGGCCACTGCGCTCCGGTGCCTCCGCCCTGATTCAAGCCGATGGCTGCTGTGGCGACATTCTCCAGCCTGGTCAAGATGTAGAAGAAGAAGCAGCTAAAACTGACATCGGCGGGGAGCAGGTAACCCAGGCCGATGGCCAATGGGTAGAAGGTGGTCTGCAGAGGGCCCATCGAGTTCCACGGCGGATCGGGGAAGAAGACCGCCAGCTCTCTGGCGCGGATCTGCAGGTAGGGCACGCTCGGGAAGAGGGCGTTCAGGCTGTTCATGCTCTCCAGGATCACCGGGACGGCGAACCCAGCCCACATCAGCTTGTTCTTGAAGAATCCGGCATTCGGATCGGTCATCTCAAGCGGCAACAGCACGATCGGGTAAGTCAGACGCTCGCGGTCCATCCACTGCTTGCGGAACATCGCATTCATGCAGTACATCGTCCAGACCATGATCATCAGAAACCCACCCCAGATCGTCAGTGGGAGCACCCAGGCTGACCACGGCACGCTGCTGTTTCCCTTGTAGAACGCCTCTGTGACAGCGGGACTTGGCATCGCCCAAGCAGGGAGGCTTTTGGTGACTGTGGCGATGTCCTTGGATACCAGCCCGTAATGATGTCCCGCGGGCAGTGTGGTCACGATAAACTGGAGCATGCCCATGCCCGCCAGCACGGTCGCCATGGTGACGATGACGTAGATCGAGATCAACTCCGCTGGCAGCAGTGCCTTCTTTGGCCATATGCGGCGTATCCCGGCATTACAGATCAGTAACACTAGAAGAGTGCAAAGCGGCGGCATCATCAGCGAGGTGGAGTTGAGGTCCGTTTGTGAGATCACCTCGCCGTAGACCGTCCAGAAGACATTGGGGATGATGAGAATAAGACCCAATACAACCGCTCGGACACTGAACCCAGACTGGATGGTATGCCTCATGCCTGCCTCTTTACATTGTGGTGTGCGGATGGTGTCCGCGTGGTAGTATTCGCCGCAGGTGGGGTGTATTCCTACATGGAGGCAAGCCACCACGAATGGGACGATCGTAGAGACCGGCCCGAAAGGGAAAACCGGACCGGTCGTATTTGTACCGCCCCAGACATAGCACGACAATCGCCAGACTCCGGCTCCTCCTGTCTCCTGCTCTCCTAACTCCTGTCTCCTCCGATCAGCACGGGAAGCAGCGGTACATGGGCATGCGTAACAGGCTGCCAAGAAGGGCCCATAACGCGCTGATGACATAATCGCCGATAATCAATCCCATGAAGAACGGCATCGCCTGCTTGTAGCTCTTCACACCGCCTAGCTTGAGGAAGCTGATCTTGGCGATCCAAGCCACGGCGCAGGGCATCCAGAGCCAGTCCATCGACGGCGTGTTGGCCAGAACGTAACCGGCCGGGTGGAAGGGCCACCAGACAAACATCGTGCGCGCCAGGCTCAGTCCCACCGCCACAAGACCGCCCACGCCCATCGCGCCGAGTTGCGACCAGTCGGGGTTGCGAGGGTTCAGCGCGGTGGTGGATGAGAGCCAGTAGGGCGCGTTGCCATTGACGGTGCGCCACGGCTCCACCTTACTGCTGGCGGCTCCGTTCTGGTAATACACCATCAACAACGCAGCAAATCCCACGATGATTCCCACCACCGAGGCCAGCATCAGCACACCCATCAACACCGAGCGTGGCGTGGTCTGACCATGCTGCATTTTGAGTGCCTCAGCACTGACTGGCATGGGGTTGCAGCGTGTCTCCTGCGAAAACCACTGGAACAGGGCCAGCTTGTGAATGTCGGATTGCGCCATGTTGATGCTTCCGATGGCGGTGAAGGTCACCGAGGTGGAGTGCATCGTGGGACCCATCGTCCAGGCAGGACCGGCCTCCACCCGCAGACGGGTGATGGTGATGGTAAAAGCCAGGAATATCAGCAGGTACAGACCAAACACCAGCGGCGATATCTTGAATAGCATCCCATACGCCATCAGACCGGCCAGACCCAGCAGCAGTCCCACACAGGCGGCTCGGTAGCTCATAGGTTCATCGGCATCATCGGCCTGTTTCGGGTGGAGTGTGCCTCGCCACACATCCGCCAGATGCTTGCGCGCTAGCCAGACCGTCATCACGGCCAGACCCAGGAAGCCGCCGGCACCTTGCGATGCCAGGAAAGGCCATTGAGCACCATTCCCGCCTCCCTGGTTCAATCCAAATGCGGCGGTGGCCACGTTCTCCAGCCTCGAAAAGATGTAGAAGAACGCGCAACTGAAGCTCACATCCGCGGGCAGCAGATACCCAAGCCCAATCGCCAAGGGGTAGAAAGTGGTCTGCAACGGACCCATCGAGTTCCACGGCGGGTCGGGAAAGAACACATTCAGCTCCCTGGCGCGAATCTGCAGGTAGGGCATGCTCGGAAACAGCGCGTTCAGGCTGTTCATGCTCTCCAAAATCACTGGCACCGCGATGCCGAACCACAGCAGGCGGTTCTTGAAGAAGCCGGCGTTCGGGTCGGTCATCTCAAGCGGAAGCTGCGCGATGGGATAGGTCAGCCGTTCGCGCTCCATCCATTGCTTGCGGAACATCGCGTTCATGCAGAGCATCGTCCAGACCATGATCAGCAGGAACCCGCCCCATATCAGCATGGGAAGCATCCAGGCCGACCAGGGCACGCTGGCGTTACCTTTGTAGAAGGCCTCTACCACGGACTGGTTCGGCATCGCCCAGATAGGGAGGCTTTTGGTCACCGTGGCGATCTCCTTGGCCACCAAGCCGTAGTGGTAGCCCGCGGGCAGCGTGGTCACGATGAACTGCAGCATCCCTGCGCCTGCCAGCACCGTCGCCATTGTCACGATCACGTAGATGGCGATCAGCTCGCCTGGTGACAGTTCCTTACCGGGTCGGTACCGGCGGACCCCGGCGTTGCACATCAGCAGAACCAGCAGGGTGCATAACGGCGGCATCATCAGCGAGGTGGAGTTGAGGTCGGTTTGCGACACCACTTCGCCATAGATGGTCCAGAAAACATTGGGGATGATGAGAAGAAGTCCCAGTAGAACCGCCCGGACGCTGAAACCAGATGGAATGGTGTGCCTCATGCCCGCCTCTTTACCGTATGATACGGGCAACACCCGCGAGATATGATTTCGACGTATGTGAGGTGTATTCCTACATCAAGACTCCGCGCCGGTTTTCTCCTAACCAAGGCGGTGTTGTTTCGCTTTCTTGAAGGCTATCCGCTAGACCGGCGCGGTCTATACCTGCATGGCGACTGTTATCTTACTGTCAGACCGCCCCGGTCAATACACTTCGCGCCTTCGCGTCTTCGCGTGATGCTCCGAGCCGACCACCCAAATCCCTCTGGCATCATTGATCTTTTGCAAACGTTGATGTATGCTGATATCAAGCTGGTTAGGTCAACAGTATTTTGATGGCAGACAGAGGCACCGGTAAACCATGAAACGTAAAGATAGAGTTCTGCAGGCAGCCGTGTTTTTAGTGCTCATTCTGGCATTGTCATTACCAGCCTGGTGCAAGAATCAAGTTCATCGTGCACCGCCAACCGATGACACTTTTGACATAGTAACAACGATTATATTTGGTTTGGTATTGATCATGCCCTCTGCACTGCTATTATTATGGTGGCCGATCGACACCTTGATACACTGGCGAAGCAGGTGGGACCGGCTGCGGTCAAACCCGCAATGCACCCGGTATTCGAGCAACACCGCATGTCGTACGGCGATATCGGTGTGTGTAGTGATTTTATGCGCTGCAGCCGCATACTATCTTGCAGTTCATAAGGAGCTCACTGCAGAAAGTTGGCATGGTTATTACTCAGACCTCAAGATATACTGCTTTCTATTGCCAATTCAATGGGTGATCGTGCTGTTTTTCGCCGATGCGACCATATTATGCCTGCTGAGTTACTTGACCCTCCATATCTGTATCACAGACGATGGTGTGATTTGCGAATCGGTGGTACGTAGTGGCAATACAGACGGAATAAGCTGGGATCGCCTCACCTGGGTGGAGGTGAAGGAGAGTTCGCGGAATGTGTCCGGCATTCTCAAAGTGGTGCTGCATGGCAAAAAAGGCAAGCGAGAGTCAAGATGCATTGCCATCCCGGGACATCATCCAGCCGTTAAGCAGATGCTCGATGCGATCAGGCAGTATGCCCCTGACAAATTCGAGCCACCGCCCAAAAAGGTCACTGTTGTGCCGCCTCGCGTGAAGTTCATACGTGCGCTGGCCATGGCATACATGGTGATCATCACGGTAGCAATGTTATACGCCAACTGGCTGATCCAGCATCATCCCAAGAGTATAGCTGCGATGCATATCTGGATAGTTTCAATGTGGGTTATGATCATGGTTGGATGCTTGCAGTGGATATCAGAGTTTGTATTTACCTACACCGCATACAAGCGCCATAGCTCACCGCTGGATGCACATGAGTATGCGCTGGCTGATGACCGATCCTACAAGAGCAGATCATATGCCGTTTTCGCGGTTGTTGTGGTCATATCAATCGCTATTAGTCTCTATCTTGTTCAAGGATGTATATTACAGCCAAAGTCAACCCTCGTTATGTTTCCTATCGTGCTGGGTAGTTTTTTGATGCCGATCATGATGGGGGCACAGTGGCTCATCACAAAACTATCAGCTCGCGTCTGCATCACAGATGACGGGATATGTGTGAGGACGGCACGCACATCCGAAGACAGGGAGGGCATCAATTGGAAACACCTCACCGGGGTCGATGTGCAGACCTCTCACCAAAGCCCATCTGGGATCAGGCGTGTTGTGGTTCGGGGCGGTGTTGACAAGTGGTCGAAGAGCTCCATTACCATCCCCGGCAGCCACCCGGATATCCAGCGCATCCTGCAGGATATCCGCGAACATGCGCCGAACACGGTCTCGAAGACGTTTTTTGGACAATGATTCAAATGCTAGCCATAAGGAGATAGAACATCCATGGACGACAAACGAGCCGAAATCATCAAGAAAAAGATTGGTATCCAGAGGAATATATACACAGCCCTGTGGATGCCTGCTCTCATACTTTTTCTAACTGCACGGAACCACCCTATCACTTCGTCAGTGTTGGTATACGCTATCTGCTTCTCGCTGCCGTTTGCCTTCATGATGGTAGTTCTCATAATGAAGCTGGTGGAGGTAATGAAAAACAGGCGAGAAAGGCTCCTGGAATTCAATTCCAGACCTCGGTGTTACAAGCTGCTTAATGGTCGGAGCGATGTCATACCTGCGCTTGTCGGCCCTGTCATTTTGATCGCCTTCAGCCTTGCTATGACGGTGTCGGTTTTGTCGGAAATCCACAGCGACATACGCCTGGGATCATATATGTGGCTAGCTATTTTCGTGCCAGGCGTCTTCATTACGTTATTACAGGCATTACTAGATCTGGCTAAAAGCTTGACGGCGCATGTCTGTATCACGGAAGAGGGAATCGGCATCGAGACAATAGCAGACGAGTTACCCCGGCCCTCCATCGGCTGGGAGCAGGTGACCAGTATTAAGGTAAAACGACAGGCGATATCGAATGACATCAAGAAGGTGATAGTGACCGGTAGAACCACAAGAGGGCCGATGAGGCCTGTGGTGATTCCCGGCAACCACCCGGATGTTAAGACCATCCTGCAGCACATCCGCGAACACGCACCGGAGTATTTCGCGTGAAGGGGCAAGGTCGCCTTGCCCACACCAACCGTGATCGGTCGGATCCGTCTAATCCGTCGGATACCCGCCCCCTAGAACGCGAAAAGACCGCCCCGGTTAGGAGATAACCGTCGCGGACACTGGTAAAAAAGACCGGCCCGGAAAGGGAAAACCGGACCGGTCATGGCATCTCCCTCCCCATCCTCCCTATCCGTGTAATCCGTGTAATCCGTGGTTCAGACCGTCCCCTCCCACCCTCAAATCCCCTCTGTATTCCCTGTAGTTGAGAATCCCCCCGGTAACCCGTACAATGTCCATGTGGAATAACGCCCCCCAAGGGTAGGAGGGGCTCACAGGAGGAACCGTACCTTGCCAAAAGAAGGAATCACCCCCCGAAGTCAGGACTACAGTCAGTGGTACCTCGACATCGTGCAGACGGCCGAAATGGCGGACTACTCCGCGGTGCGCGGCTGTATGGTCATCCGTCCCCATGGTTACGCCATCTGGGAAGGCATCGTCAGCGAGCTTGACCGCCGCATCAAAGAGACCGGACATCAGAACGCCTATTTCCCGCTGTTCATCCCACTCAGTTTTCTCACCAAAGAGGCCGAGCACGTGGAGGGATTCGCGCCCGAGGTGGCACTGGTCACCAAGGGTGGAGGCGAGGAGTTAGCCGAACCGCTGGTGGTGCGCCCCACCAGTGAGGCGATTATCGGCAACAGCTTCAGCAAATGGATCAAGAGCTGGCGCGATCTGCCGCTGCTGATCAACCAGTGGGCCAACGTGGTCCGCTGGGAAATGCGCACGCGCCCCTTCCTGCGTACCACGGAATTCCTGTGGCAGGAGGGTCATACCGCCCACGCCACCGGTGAAGAGGCCAACGCAGAGGCACTGATGGTGCTGCACAGCATCTACAAGGACTTCGCCGAGAAGGTGATGGCCTTGCCGGTACTGGTCGGCCGCAAAAGCGAAAAAGAGAAGTTCGCCGGCGCCGAGGCCACCTACGCCATCGAGGCGATGATGCAGGACGGCCGCGCTCTGCAGTCTGGCACCACGCACTATCTGGGCCAGAACTTCGCCAAGGTGTTTGACATCACCTACACCACCGCGGACAACAAGCTGGAATTCGCCTACACCTCCAGTTGGGGCGTCTCCACGCGGCTCATCGGCGCGCTTATCATGGCGCACTCCGATGACGAGGGGTTGGTTCTTCCGCCCGCGCTGGCACCCATCCAGGTGGTGGTGGTGCCCATCTACCGCAAGGAAGAGGAGCGCGCGAGTGTGATGGAGGCGATCGACCGCATCACCGCCGACTGGAAGGGCAAGTTCCGCTTCAAGCTGGACGACCGCGACCAGGTGAGCCCGGGCTTCAAGTTCAACGAATGGGAGAGCAAGGGCGTGCCCGTGCGTGTGGAAGTAGGCCCCAAGGACGTTCAGAAGGGAACCGTGGCACTGGCCAGGCGCGACATGCCCGGAAAAGCCGGCAAGAGCTTCGTGCCGCAAGATGGTCTGACTGACACGGTCGTGGCCTTGCTGGCGGATATCCAGCACAGCCTCTACCAGAAGGCACTGGACTTCCGCGAGGCGCACATGCAGACGGTCAACAGCTACGAAGAGCTGACAGCCGCCGTGCAGACCGGCTTCGCCCGATGCTACTGGGACGGCAGCCGCGAGGACGAACAAAAGGTGCAGGATGAGCTGAAAGCCACCATCCGCGTCATCCCGTTCGACCAGCCGGACGTGGAGGGCACCTGCGTGCTCACCGGCCGGCCGACCAAGCAGATGGTCATCTTCGCCAAGAGCTACTAATTTGTATAGGGCCGGCACAAGGCACGGCCCCTACAACGCGCAATCGGACTCTTGGTCGTAGGGGCGTCCCTTGTGGGCGCCCTAATCGTTGGTCATTCGATCGTTGTTGTTTAGGGCCGGCACAAGGCACGGCCCCTACAACCATGCGTCCAATCCGTCCAATGAAGTTGCAATACACCACACCGCATCCAAGGGGGCAATCCATGCTTGAGAGATTCGATTATACAGGGGTCACCCTTCACGACGGCAACTTCAAACGGCAATTCGATGAGGTGCGGGACTTCTACCTGCGCCTGCCCAGCGACGACCTGCTGAGAGGCTACCGCATCCGCGCGGGTCGGCCAGCCCCCGGGGTGGATCTGGGCGGATGCTACCTCAGCCACAACACCTTTGGGCAGATCATGTCGGGATTGGCCCGCATGTTCGCCGCGACCGGTGACGCCGCCTGCAAAGCAAAAGCCCTCGCGCTGATGCACGGCTGGGCGGAATGCATCGAACCCGACGGCTATTTCATGATCGAGAGGAAGTCGCCGCTGATCCCCTACCAGTTTGACAAGATGCTTGTGGGCCTGCTGGATGTCCATATTTACTGCAACGATAAAGACGCTCTGAAGCACATGCACACCATCACCAACTGGGCCATTAAAAACATGAGCCGTGAAAAGCCGTTTGCTAGGCCCACCGGTCCAGAAGTTGGCGAATGGTATACCCTCAGTGAGAACCTCTACAGGGTCTACCTCGCCACCGGAGATGCCAAGTTCCGCGACTTTGGCAAAGAGTGGGAGTATAAGGAGTTCTGGGACATGTTCACCAGCAATTCCGATATTTTCCAGCACCCCATGAACGGCGGATGGTATCACGCTTACAGCCATGTGAACTCCTTCAACAGCTTGGCCGCGGCGTATGCGGTGAACAAGAACCCCGTCACCCTGCAGACACTCAAGAACGCCTTCGAGTTCATGTGGAGTCAGCAGCTTTGGGCCACGGGTGGATACGGTCCGGGTGAGTGCCTGATCCCACGGAAGGAGCTTGTGGGTTGGTTGACCAAAGCCAGCAACCACTTCGAAACCCAGTGCGGCTCCTGGGCGGTGTTCAAAATGTGCAAATACCTCACGGAGTTCACCGGCGACGCCAAATATGGCGACTGGACGGAGCTGATGTGCATCAACGCCATTGGGGCCAGCATACCCATGGACGCCGACGGCAGCGTGTTCTACTATTCCGAGTATGATCTGAACGGATCCAGCAAAAAGAACGTGGCTCCTTGGGCCTGCTGCTCTGGCACCCGCCCGCAGGCGGTGGCTGATTTCCATGACATCATATACTACAAAGACAAAAGTGACATTTATGTGAACCTGTTCGTGCCCTCGTCGGTGGAGCTGATCGGGGTCACGCTGACTCAAAACACGCGTTTCCCCGAGGCAGCCAGCACCGAGTTGGTGGTCTCCACCGACAAACCCAAGACGTTCGCCATCAGCTTACGCAACCCCGGCTGGCTCCCGAGTCCGATGAAGCTCAAGCTTAACGGCAAGCCTGTGGATGCCAAAGTCGATGCGAATAGCTGGGTGACTGTCCGAAGAACCTGGAAGGACGGCGATAAGCTCAGCGTAGAACTGCCCATGGGTTTCAGTCTGAGCTCCATCGACCCAGAGAAGCCGTATCCCGCCGCGGTGATGTACGGGCCGGTGACGATGGCTTCCAGACTGTCGGGCCCGGGTATTCTTCGCGCATTCGACCTGAAGCACCTCGGCAGCGTTCTGAAGCCCGTCGAAGCGGAGCCCTTGAACTACCGTGTAGCCGATGATCCCTCGGTGCTTGTGAGGCCTTTCTACCAGTACAAAGCTGGCGAGAAGTATTTTGTCTACCTCAACCCCGACCAGAACGTCCGAAATGTGCCCTACAACGCGTTGAAATACAGCTCAGGATGGACAGACTACACCCAGTGGATGACATCCAGTACGCCGGGTACCAGCGTCGAATATCGCTTCACAGGCACGGGCTTCCGCCTCTATTACGCCCTGTATGATGACGCGGGGCAGTTGGAGGTCAGTGTGGATGGCCAGAAGCTGGGTGTCGTGGATGAGTATGGTCCGTACCGGGGTAAGTCCAGCGAGCAGGACTTCAAGGGGTTGGACAAGGGGTCGCACACCCTGACCATGACGGTGCTGCCCAGCAAATCGCCCGACTCCAAGGGCACCTTCGTGAACATCGCAGGACTGACGGTGTTTGAATAGGCGCGTTGACGGGGCCTAGCCAACTACCACAATTTGAATTGTGATCTGAGTAGTGGCTATTTCAGACCAGTTTTTGTGCTGCAGATAGTCCGGCACCCACGAAGTGGGTAGCAGCTCTTATAGCCACGGGTGAGCGAAGCGTAACCCGTGGTGGGTAGTAAATAACCAACTACCCCTAAGGGGGTTTTCTGTGGTGACAAGGCGGTGCGACCCACTTCGGGGTAGGATTAATTCATCGCTTTCCACGGGTTACGCTTCGCTAGTGGCTATAAGAATCTTACCCACTCCGTGGGTGTCCAGAAGATACCTGCCGTTCGTCATAGAATTGTGGGTTACCACCGCGCACAAAAGGACACGGCTTATTACTCACTTTTTAATCGGGATCGTATCCATCTTGTGCCGCGACACAAATGTCTAGGCTATTGATCAGCAAGCCCGTTAAAACGGGCTGAGGGACTTCGTGCCGACAGTGATAACGTCGTAGCAGACTGCTTCAGCAGTCTTGGTGTTCAATAGCCGAGACATTTATGTCGCGGAATCGGCGATAACTGACTTGCAAATATTTACTTCCAACCTCAACCTGCGGCGGGCGGTTTGACGTCTATCTGACCACCCTCCGCGTGGGATATTCGCGTCAGCTCCCTGAAGGCACGTTCGCAGGCAAGGTTGGGTCTTCCGTCGTTCATCTTCAGTTCGGCATCCAGCAGCGCGCGGAGGTAGACCAACCGCCAGCGCCAGCTTTTCCGTGCGGTGGGCGTCAACTGCCCATCGGCCCGTTTCACTGCATCATATGCGGCTTCAGCACCCGGGTCCGACTGAGCTGCGACCCCTTTTGTAGGGAACCAGCCCTCATACCCCTCAAACAAGCCCGGCCACCAGCGGAAGTGGTGGTTCTGCTCCAGCGTATGTAACACCATCAACAGCTCTGACTGCAGTTCAGGGCTGTATTCATATGTTATGTAGGACTTCAGTATCTCTTCTATCGATGCGTCGGGGTTCCAGTAAAGCTGAGCGCAAATGACTTTGTTGATGTCCTCAAAGATGCCCTCGGAATAAGGATACCCCCCGATGCTCTGCTTTCCGACGGCATCCCAGTATCTCTGCAGAGCCATCGGCTGAGGATTGGCCCCAAAACCTCCCCACGGCCACATGCCGTTCATGCTGATCTCAGGGAAACCCACAGCCGGCAAGCCTCCCGGGGAGCTCTTCGTGAAAGCCGCACTGCCGGGCTCGGAGATGAGCGCATCCAGCCAGTCTGGACGGCTGCGGAACGCCTCGGCCAGCCCTAGCCACTCGGTTTCGTCGAAATACCATGTGGAAAGATACACCTTCACACCAGGGAAACTGCTGCGGGCCTGGTCGGCCACCGGTTTTGCGATGCTCAAGAAGCCGTTGCTGCCCCATGGTTGGCACTTCTCACAGGAGCACGAACCTTGATCATACGGCCATATCCACATATCGGTGATGCCGATGTCCTTAAACTGCTCGAAAAGGTCGCGAAACTGACCCACGATCTGCTGCTTCGCACCCGGCTGATTGGGGCAGATTTCCACGCCGTAATAACCGCCGCGGCCGGGCCCTTTGGAGCGCATCGCCACAGGGCTGTTGGCGTATCCTTCGTTGGCGATCACACCCATGCCGCGTCCCATGCCTACGCTCTTCGCGGTCTGCAGGATCAACCGGAGCCGATGAATCATCTGTTGGGCGGCTGGGTCTTTGATGCCGTTGTAGTGGTGCATGTCAAACCAGACCATCAGGCTGTTCACACCCCACAGTGCCAGCTCCTCTACATACCTCTGCACCTCTTCAATCGGCGCATCGTGGTAGAAATTGTGAAAATGGGTGGCGAAGTAGATTCCGCGCACCGGCAGGGATGGCACGGACTGACCGCGCCAGGGACCAGGTTGAAAGCCATCGCCGTGATATGCGCCGTCTCTGAGGAACCGCCCCACACCATACAACACACCCGGCTGATCGCCACCCTGAATGGAGACAACCCCCGCACCATCGCTGATCGCATAACCGTTCGGGCCAATCTCAGGCTTCAGCCGCAGTTGCACGGTCAGTTCCGCTTTCCCAGAGCTGCTGACCGTCACCCCGCAGCGTTGCTTTAGCTGCTGGCTCAACAGAGCAGCACTTTTCGTGATTATGTCCCCTTTACTGAGGCACTTTACGCAGATTGTATTGGATGGCATAAGTGGCGAATCTCCCATTTTTCTTTACATTACACCGTGTGCCATCAGGGTTCCTTCTTTTGCGGTGAGGGCTATCCTGACAAACACAAAAAAGGGCGGACGGATCGCTCCGCCCGCCCAAAATGTCCGAACAGGTTACTTCTTATTGACCGGTGGTTTTGGGGCTGCTGGCAGATTGGTGCCCGTGATCTTACCATTGTTGATATTCACCGCGACCACCACTGAACCGGAGATGACATACGCGGTGGTTCCTTGCACTTCGATGGTCGTTTCGGGCGAAGGCGTCTGCATGCCCTGACGCATCATCATCATGCTCATCATCATTTGCTGCTGTTGTTGCTGTTGTGGTGGGCCACCCTGCATCCCAGGCATCATACCGGGCATCTGCTGGTTGGGGTCGCCCTGCATCCCAGGCACCATGCCAGGCATCTGCTGGTTAGGGTCGCCGGGCATACCGGGCATCATGCCGGGCATCGGCTGAGTTGGTCCGCCACCGGGCATTGAGCCCCGCGGATCTGGCATTCCTGGCTCCATCCCAGGCATCTGCTGCGGTGGTCCGCCACCGGGCATCATAGGCATGTTTTCCATTCCTGGCGTCATACCAGGCATCATACCGGGAGGCATCCCAGGCATCATGCCGGGCATGCCGGGTGCCGGTAAGGGCAGCATGGCTTTACCCACAACTTTCATTGTGGCAGCGTCTACACTGAAAAACTGGTTACCGATGACCACAATGACCTTCTCAGCGGTGAGGACCATCACCGGTTTGGAGGGCTGCATGGCCATCATCATCGACATTCCACTCATTCCGCTCATTCCTGGAAATTGGGTTGAGGGGTCTATATGCATCAGTTCCACGCTGGAAATCTTCTTAAGTGTGTTCAGGCTCAGCTTACTGAGCGTGCTTCCGGTGAGCGTAAATACGCCCTTCACACCCACCTTCGTGATTCCGGGCATCATCTGGGGCATGTTCATCGGTCCCATCTGCGGCTGCGGACCCATCCCCGGTTGTGGGCCCATACCGCCGGGAGGCTGTTGTGCGTTTACTTCCAAAGCGATACTGCTGCACATCATTACAGCCACTCCGACGGCTGCTATCAGTTTCAGGCTCTTCATATCGGTTGCTCCTGTTCGTTATGGAACGCTCTCTGAGCCATTCGCATTGAATGCTCTATATAGGTAGACACTGCTATTATGGCAGAGTTCATTATGTAAAATCGCTGTTCCATCGCAGTTTGATCCGCGTGCTGTTGCACACACGGTGGCAACGATTGACTGATTGTGTTCACTTCAGCACAATGCTACAATGAGCATGTTCAAAGCCCTTAAGAGAGTGGTGACCACGGTGCCAAACCAGATTTTGATAGTGGACGATGATGCGGACCTGATAGAAGGCCTGCGCTGGTATCTGGAAGCCGAAAACTTCGAGGTGGTGGTGGCCAACGATGGCGAAAGCGCACTCACCCGCTTTCGAGAGAACAAGCCCGATCTGGTGATCCTGGACATCATGATGCCCGGGATCGATGGATTGAAGGTCTGTGAGACCATCACCGCCGAATCCGATGTGATGGTGATGATGCTTTCTGCCAAGAACCTGGAGATTGACAAGGTGCGGGCCTTCCAGCTTGGTGCCGATGACTACGTCACGAAGCCATTTCATGCGCTGGAACTGGTGGCCAGGGTGAAGGCGCTGATACGCCGCATGTCGAAAGGCACTGTCGCCAGCCCGAGCTATAGATGGAAGAACCTTGCGGTGTTTGTTGACGAACACCGTGTGGCTGTTGGTGACACCAACATCGAACTGACCGCCATGCAGTTTGAACTGCTGGTGGCGCTGATGAAACGGCCTCATATAGTGTTCACGCGCGAGCAGTTGGTTGAGGTAGTATGGGGCGGTGAGTTTTTCGGTGAGCTGCGGCTGGTCGACAACCTGATCTACCGCATGAGGGAACGCCTTTCCGCCGCGGGATGCAGTGACCTGCCGATTGTGGCGATCAGGGGGGTTGGTTATGCTTACCGTCCCGAAGGATAGCGTGCGCTTCCAAGTGGCGATGGCGGTGTTGGTCACCATCCTGCTAAGCTGGGTGCTAAGCACTGGGCTGGCAAACTACATCAACTACCTAGGCATGAAGTCGATGCGTCGGGAGATGCTGGCATATCCTGCAGCGTACCCTCAGCCGGTTCCAGAGCCAACATTCGGCTTCTGGGATTTCATCATGGGTCGCCCTCCCCACTCCCCCAGACTGGCCCCCGATGATAATCAAGGTCAAAGCAGACACCAACGAATGGGGACCCCAGACCGGATTCCTCCCATCATCGCTCCTGGTACGGCAGGCCCCGGTGATCGTCCGCGTAGAGGCGGCGATGATGGGGATCGGCCCCCCGGGCTGTTTTCGCCCCAGGATATCCGTTGGGTTCTCCTTCGGCTTGTGATCGCGGTCAGTCTGGCGGTTCTGGCTGCTGTCTGGCTGGGGCGTCGGCTGACCCGTCCACTGATGCAGCTTGCAGATGGAGCCCGCAGCTTCCGATCAAAAAACTATAACTTCCGTCTTCCCGCCATGGGCACGAGCGAATTTTCGGTGGTGGCGACCGCCATGAACGATATGGCGCAGGAGGTATCGCAACACATCAACAGCCTGGAAGAGGACGCCAGGCGTCAGCGGCAGTTTCTGGCGGACGTGGCCCACGAGCTACGCAGTCCGGTGACCACCATGCGGACCATGGCCGGTGCCCTTCAGGATGGTCTGGCCCAGGAGCCTGAGCGCAGGGAGCGTGCTGTTTCCGTGCTGGTGCGCACCTCGGAGCGGATGCTGCGACTGGTTCAGGAGGTGATGGCATTGGTGGAGCTCGATCTGGACCAACTGCCTGTGAGTAAATCCGAAACCGAGCTGCAGGTTCTCGTGGCCGCGGTGTTCAACTCCTATGAAGCGGATGCCATGCAGGCAGGCATCACTTTGCAGCCTGTAGACAGCACGACCAAAGTGAAGGCGATGGTGGACGCCGACCGCATCACCCAAGTGCTGGACAACATCGTGGGCAATGCGATCAGCTATGCGGGTCAGGGGGCCACGGTGCGGGCAGTCATCACCGATGGCGACCCCGTCTGCGTGAGCATCTCTGACACCGGTGTGGGCATTCCGGCGGAACACCTGCCGCGCATATTGGACTCATTCTACCGTGTGAATGCGGCCCGAACACCTGGCGACAATCACATCGGCCTGGGTCTCAGCCTCGCACGCCGGATGGTCGACGCGCACGGCGGTAAACTCACCATTGAGAGCGAGCAGGGTCAAGGCACCACCGTCACCGTCTGGCTGCCGAAGGTGGGAGACTAGCGGGTATTGACCGATCCGGTCTGGCGGATGGCCGACCCCCTCGCCAATGTCCGGGGCGGTTTTCCCTATCCGCGCCGGTCTTGATCTAGACAAGACGGGTAGGCGGTTGTCCCCAACGCCCGCCGGAACGCAGGCTCGCAGACGACGCTGCCGCGGGTTTAGTCACCCCACGTGACTGCGTCCCTCAACGGGGTTCCCTCACCGCGCGTCTGATTATTCACAGCCCGCAAGCGGGCGCAGGGTGCGTCCGGAATGCGTCCGCTTCAGCGGACAGCCATCTGATTAGCGACGGGTGACTAGGCCTGCTTTAGCAGGTTGATGGAACCCGTCGCCGATGGCCATAATGTGACTTATAATATGAATATACGCTCCGCTGAACAGCGGTTAAGGGGGCCTCGTGGACACCAAATACTTCATCATTCTAGGCGATACTGAGAGCTTTAGCCAGTATTTCCCGCCGACCGATTCAAAGCGGCCGCGGCAGATTGGCTTCGGTACCGTGCTTTACACCTTGAACACGCCGCCTGAGCCGCTCCGCATACAGGTGATTGCCGCGTTGGACAAAGCGGAGAAAACCGGCTACCCGGTGCTGATCCATATGGACGACTGGAACTATCCGGCGCCCAGTGCCGATCCCGAAATTGTGGAATGGAGCGACTGGCCATCATCCGGCAGCAAGACAGGCCCCATCGCTAAAAGCCGATGGATTAACTGGGGCACATGGTTTATGGTAGAAGCCCCCCGAAACTTCGAGAGCCCTAAAGTGCGCTCTGACATCAAAATGCGGCTCACGAAGTGGATACTGCCCCCCATCGTCGATCGGCTCAAGCGTTGGCGTAAAGAGGGGCGGGAGTACCTGTTCGCAGGCGTGGTGACTGGCTGGGAGACCGGCTTCTACGACGCCACCGTGGCAGGACTTGATGATCCGGCCAGTTGGCCTCAGGATGGCAAGGTGAAATTCGGCGCGGAAGACCTGATCGAAACCGGCTACGCCGCACTCACTGCGCGCGGCTACAACGCCGCTAAGATCGAAAAGCTGGCGATTAAGAGGGGCATCACACCCAAACAGGTTCGCCGTGAGATATTGACCGATGTGGTGCATGACTTCTGCGAATTTTGGACCAATCTCTGCTTGAAAGCAGGCCTGCCCAAACAGCGGATCTATACGCACCTGACCGGCGCAATCACCACCCCGAACATACCGAAAGTGCTTGCCGACAACGGCTGTGTGCTGCCTCTAGCCACTGCAGTCAACCGCTTCTGCCGTCCTGGTGTGACCGTGATGGATGGGGTGTGCGACATCAAAGTGATCGGCGATGAGTTCCGCAAAATGCGCCAGCCAGAATGGGGCGCAGTGGAGATGGAGTTCGGCAACAACAGCCGCACCGAGAAGGGCGCGAATGAGCACCTGGACAGCCTGACGCGCAACGGTGCCGTGATGATGTGCGTCTACGGATGGTGGGAACCCGAAGGCCACCAGTTCAGCGCGCGCACCCCAGGCGTCATCGCAGCCATCAAACGATGGCTATCCGGCAGCGGGTGAGTTGTCTGAACCACGGACGCCACTAAAAAGTAATTGACCGGCCCGGTTTTCCCTTTCCGGGCCGGTCTTTCGGTAAGCTCCCATACCAAGGCACGGAAGTCAGGCTAACCGCCTGACCGCGCTTGTCATTCGTCTGAACCACGGATTACGCGGATCACACGGATGGGTTCGGATGGGACGGGAGGGCTATCCGCCAGACCGCGCCGGAGATGGGCTGTGTAGCGATCGTGAGTACTGAGAAACCGGCGCGGTCCAGGGGCTCCTCACCTAAGAGTAATTGACCGGCCCGGTTTTCCCTTTCCGGGCCGGTCTTTCGGCAAGCCCTCAATACCAAGGCGCGGATAGGTTCGGATGGGAAGGGAGGCCAATCGGGAGATTGGCGTTCCCAGGTCTGAGCCATTGCGTTGTCGTTCCCATCCGTGTAATCCTGTTAATCCGCGTAATCCGTGGTTCAGACGAAATCTCCTGCGCGGTCCAATACCCTCTGTGTCCCTCTGTGCCCTCTGTGGTTCGATTCCCTCTCCATCTGTGGTTCAGACGAACATCCGCTGACCTAACCCTTCCAGTCGGGGTTGGGTTGCGGGATTTGGGCATTCACGCTCTCGATCCAATTCCATAGCTCACGGTGGAGCTCAGTAGCCACATCCGGCAGCTCCGTAGCCAGGTTGTGCTGCTCACCCATATCATTCAGCAGGTTGTAGAGTTCCAACCGGTCATCTTCAAAGAAGTGGATCAGCTTATAATCACCCTTGCGGACGCTGCACCCGGGCGTACCGCCCTGGTTGCCGTAGTGCGGATAGTGCCAGAATAGCGCGTCGCGGGATAACTCGGTCGCACCCTGCAGAGCGGGCAGCAGGCTGATGCCGTCGGAGTGCTGCTCGGGCCTGAGCGGTAAACCAGCCGCTTCAAGGAAGGTGGGGTAGATGTCGGGGCTGGTGATGGGTACATCACTCTGCGAGCCTGCGGCAATCACACCCGGCCATGAGGCCACAAACGCCACGCGGGTGCCTCCCTCATACATCCAGCCCTTCCCCTCGATCAGGGGGAGGTTGGTGGTCGGCGAACCCTCCGAGGTGGCCACGCCACCGTTATCCGAGGTGAACACTATCAGCGTGTTCTCCAACTGACCGGTGCGCTCCAAAGCCTCGACAACCCGGCCGACGCTGGTGTCCATCGACTCGATCATCGCCGCATACACCGGGTGCGACTGGATCAGCCGGCGCAGAATTCGCATCCCCTTCTTGTCCTCGGTATGGAAGGGCTCACCCTCCTCTACCACTTTCATCTTATCCAAGCCCATATCGATGGCCTTCTGTTCGTATTTCGCCACCAGCTCAGCAGGTGCCTGGAGGGGGTGGTGTACCGCGTAGTGGCTGAAGTGCATGAAGAAGGGCGTGCCATCGTTGTGTTCGATCAGCCCCACCGCTTCATCAGTTAAGTAGTCCGTGAGGTATTTTCCGGGTTCCTGGTTGGGAAGCCCTGGCAGGTTCCATGGTGAAAAGTAGCCGTATGCATACGACGGGGCACCGGCCTCGCTACCGCCGATGTTCACCTCAAAGCCGTGATCCTGTGGGTAGAATCCTTCTCCGCCAAGGTGCCACTTGCCCACATGCCAGGTGTGATAGCCGCCATCACGCAGCGCGGTGGCCAGCGATGTCTCGCTGTGGGGCAAATCCTTGATGTAAGGTGCATCAATCAGCCGGCCCTTCAACGGGTGCATATATGAGCCGTAATCAATCCAGTCGGTGATGCCCACATTGACCGGGTATTTCCCGGTCATGATGCTGGCTCGCGAGGGCGAGCAGACGGGGCAGGAGGCATACGCTGAGGTGAAGGTCATCCCGCTTTTCGCCAACCGGTCGATATTGGGAGTTTCGTAGAAGTCGCTGCCAGTACAAGCCAAGTCGCGCCATCCAAGGTCATCAAGCAAAATCAGAATAATGTTGGGTCTGGGTTCGGCCATTTACATCCACCTTTAGTGTCAGAACACTGTTTGATTTAAGCAGTTATATTTTACGCTACACTTCAGCCCCGATGACCGATTTGTGTGGTCTCTATGTGCTATATTGTAAACAACCATATCACGCGCAGTGCGCACAGGGAGTATCTTTCATGCAAAATAGTGAGCCCATCACGATACACATGATCGGACATTCGCACATCGATCCGGTTTGGCTTTGGCAGTGGCAGGACGGCATGGACGAGGTGCTGGCCACGTTCCGCACCGCGGCCACGCTGATGGAAAGACACCCAGAATTCATCTTCAGTCACGGCGAGGCCTGGGCGTATCAACAGGTGGAGATGCTCGACCCTGAGCTGTTTGAGCGTATCCAGGGCTATGTGAAGCAGGGCCGCTGGGAGATCGTGGGCGGATGGTGGATGCAGCCCGACTGTAACCTGCCGACGGACATCGGCTTCCAACGCCAGATACAAGCGGGTAAGGACTACTTCCAGAGCCGGTTTGGCATGTTCCCAGACATCGCCGTCAATGTGGACAGTTTTGGGCACTCCGCGGCATTGCCGGGCTTGATACGCGAAGCGGGACAGAGCTGTTACGTGATGATGCGCCCACAGGAGCACGAAAAGCCCCTTCCAGCACGTATATTCCGATGGCGAGGGTTTGAGGACAGCCCCGAGGTCACCACCTTCCGTATTTCGGGCGGTTACGGAACCTTCGATGAGACCATCCACCTCGATCATGTGGAGCGCTCATTGGCTGATCTGCCAGAGGGTGTGCGGCACACGATGTGCTTCTACGGCGTAGGCGACCACGGCGGCGGGCCCACCGAGGGCAGCATCCAGTGGATTCTTGCCAACCGAGACGCTATCCCGGGCTGTGTAATTGAGTTCTCCAGCATTTCCCGCTTCTTCAAGGCGATTGAGGCCGACAAGCAGCGGCTGCCCGTGGTCACAGGTGAGCTGCAGTATCACGCAATCGGCTGCTACACGGTCGACCGCCAGATCAAGATGCTGGTACGGCAGGCGGAGCAAGCGCTGCGGCAGGCGGAGATCATGCTGGAGATTGTTCCCGATGCCAAGATGGCGAAGAAGCTGACCAAGGCCTGGCAGCGTGTGGCCTTCAACCAGTTCCACGATGTGCTGGCCGGGAGCTGCATCCCATCAGCATACAAGCAGTGCTACGCTCAGTTGGGCTATGCGCTTACCATCGCCGCCGAGGTGTCGGCGCACTCCCTGCGCCGCATGACCATTAAACTTCCATCTGACATCATGCAGCGGATGGTGCTGTGCAACGCCTCCGACCGCCCCTTCACGGGCTACACCGAGTTCGAGCCCTGGTCGCAGTTCCGGCAGTGGCAACCGAGCTGGAAGCTTCTGAACGACCGCGACGAGGAGGTGCCGTATCAACTGGTCAAGCCGGAAGCCGTGACCAACGGCAACAACCGCCTGTTGATCCACGCAGATTTAGCACCGAAGCAGATGATGGTCTACCGCATCGACCGTGGATCAGAACACTCTCCGCAACCAGAACGGGCGGCGGTTGAGCCCACAGCTCTGAGCAACAGCCAGGGCGTGGGTGTTGATCTGCAGAAGCGGCAGTTCACACTTCCCGCTGGCGGCGCGATGGCGTTGCCGCACTTTGAGCTGATCACCGACACATCCGACACCTGGTCACACGGCATCGACCGCTACGCCGGTGAGGTCACCGCCACAGATACCTGGGAGGAGCCGCAGGTGTTGCTAGACGGCCCGATGATGCAGGCACTCTGGCAGCAGGGGAAGGTCGGCGAGAGCAGGCTGCAGGCCGAGTGGCGTGTGTATGATACGGAGATGTGCGTGGAGCTGCGTCTGCGTGTGCATTGGCAGGAGAAGCAGAAGATGCTGAAACTCTGCCTGCCGCTTCCGGTGGCATCCGATATGCGAATAGACGGCATCCCAGGCGCATCCCTGGAGCGTGCGAACGACGGCATGGAGTATCCGCTGATGGGCTGGAGCCTGCTTCAGAGCACGGGCACCAAGCTGGGCGTGGTCTGCCCGCTGGTGCTGGCACTGGATGCTTCACCGGAAGTGGCGCGGTTCTCGCTGCTCAGAAGTTCGCTGATGGCGCACCACGACCCCGGCAAAGCAGATAGGCTGAATGCAGTGATCTCCGACCAGGGAGTGCATGATATCAGCTTCCGGTTCCACTTCGGCGAAGCGGTGTCGGTGGAGATGCTGGAGGCTGAGAGCATCCAGATGCAGCGTCCGCCGCTCATCGCCTCTGTGACCCTGGGGATGCCCGTTATACCCCGCTAGTTACCTATGGGGCCAGTCTTCGGACTGGCCCCCAAGCTCTATCGATAAAGCGTCCGTCGAACGCCCTACGCTTGCGGCTGGTTGACCACGCCCGTGAAAAGTAACTCGCCGGTGGGGTCGTGCCTTATGAGGAACACGAACGGCCGGTTGAAGGTGAGCTTAACAGGCATGCTGAAACAACCGACCGGTATGGCCTCTGTGGCTGCCGCGGCCACAGTGCCTTTTTCGTCCACCTCCACGCTGCATTTCTGTTTTATTTGACCAATGAATGACCCATCATTCTTGCCACCCACCAAGATGCTGAAATCTGCGTGTTCGCTGAACGGAACCTTCATGCCTATCTCCTCTAAGGGTGGTATTAGCTTAATATCCGATTCCAGTTTGAACTTCGGCAGCGTAAGATACACATCTTTAGAGCTCAGACTTTTGACCGTCGTTGTTAAGGACTTGCTGGTTAACTTCGATAGAACCTTCTGAGGAGTAGAGCCAACGCGGGGAAGCATGAGGTACATGGAGATACCGGTTTGTTGATAAGGCAACCTCACCGCATCGAAGTCATTAGTGTGTTTGTAGTCCATATCTTCATTCTGATTCATGTATACGATCTGTGAGCGGCGGTTCGCGCTGCCATACCAGGTTGCTCTCGTGTTATCTTTGGGTTCAAATGGGGTTAACCACTTCCCCTGGTAGAACACAGTATTGACGATAATGCACATCATCATTGGGTCAATGCGGTCGTTCATTTTTTGAATCCAGCCGTTGGTCGCCTCCGATATCCATTGGTTCACCACATCGACTGAGCGAGGGTTACTAAAATCCAGCGGCTTCACCACCGCACCGTATTTGCTGCTGACCCGTTGGACATAGTCAGGGTTCAGGCGGTAGTGGTCGTTCATCCATAGTGCATTGGCGACCATCAGCTCTTTGTAGGACAAACCCGTTGATACCATTCGATGAGTTTTGATATTACTCTGGTTGATCTGTTCGATGGAGCTGCTGCCGTACCCCAGCACCTTCGCCATCTGGCGCAGAGTCTCACCGCGGGCACCGTTCAACGCCATGCTAAGCGCGATGCGTGCGCTGTAGGGCGAGAGGCACAGGTTCTTGCCGTTTTCGTAGCATTGCTGCGTGAGTCTCAGCGCGAAGTCGGACGATGATTGGGCTGGCTGCATATTGAACCACCTCCACATTCTATCGAAGCGACCAGGCGCGGGGACCGCGCCTGGTCGTCCGTTGGAACCCCTATGCTTGTGGCTGGTTGACCACGCCCGTGAAGAGTATCTCGCCGGTGGGATCGTGCCGTATGAGGAACACGAACGGCCGGTTGAACTTGATCTTCGGTGGATTCGGATTTATGCCCAACACCATCAGTCCGGAAGCTGCGGCAGCGACAGTGCCGCGCTCATTCACTTCAACCATACATTTCTGTTTCGCTTCATCAATCTTGAGGCCTTTTGAACCGCTACCGTCCATACCGCTAAAATCGGCACCCATCCCGAAGGGCAGGGGCATGCCCATTTTCGTCAGAGGTGAGATCAACTCAGTCTCTACATCGATCTTGAACCTGGGTAATGATAACTCCGCATGACCAATATCAAGGCGAGCCACCATTTCGTGTAGGGACTTGCCTGTCAGGTTGCCCAAGAGCTTCTGGGGAGAGGAATTCGGAGCTGGCAAGATGCAATACATCGCTAGAGTCTGCTGCAGTTCCATCTCTTTGTATATACCGTCACTACTCATAGTGTCACCTGGTTTGATAGCTGCAGCGAGGCGACTCAGGTTGTATGGCAGCCTGACCATGTCATACTTACTGGTCTGTGCAAACTCCATGTCCTCATCTTTGGTCATGTAGGTGGTGGTCGATCGCTTACCCTTGCTGCCATACCAGGCTGCTTTGACGTTTTCTTTGGGTTTGAACGGGTCCAGCCACTCGCCCTGGAACAGCACTGTGTTGATGATTATCAAAAGCGTCTGAGGGCCAATTCTGTCATACATCCGTTTGATTCGCCCGTTGGTGTTTTTCGTCACCCACTGGTTAATCATATCAACGGAACGACGGTCGCCCAGGTTAATAGTGTTAACTGGAGCGCGGTACACGTTATTGACTTTACGGGCATAACTTGAGGATAGCTGAACGGACTTGTTCAGCCACAACGAGTTTGCGATCAGCATCTCCTCTGGTGTCAAGGTCCCACTGATTTGCTTCATACCACTCAGATTACTCTGGTTGATCTGATCGATGGAGCTGTTGCCGTAACCCAGCACCTTCGCCATCTGGCGGAGGGTCTCACCTCGGGCACCGTTCAGCGCCATGCTCAGTGCGATGCGTGCGCTGTAGGGTGAGAGGCACAGGTTCTTGCCGGTTTCGTAGCACTGCTGCGTGAGCCGTAGGGCGAAATCGGAACTACCTAACGCATTAGCCATTGGTAACCTCCTAGAGTAAGCCAAAAAAACGAGCTTTGCTTTATTATACGTCAGCGAACGCCAGATTATTTCCGGTTTTCAACAGGAATGTGACAAATATGCACACGAACCCAGATAATAGCAGTCGACTTTGCAGGATGGTCGGGTTGCTGTTGAGTCCCGTTGTTTCTCTATCGGTCGGATCCGTCAAATCCGTCGGATCGAATCTCTGCCGACATAGCGTTACTAGCCGTGTAATCCGTGGTTCGGACAATTCCGGAAGGCTATCCGCCAGACCGGCCATGTAGGGGCGAACGGCGTTCGCCCCAGGGCACGGCCCGCCGTGCCCCTACACGCCCTACATACCAAACCGCGCCGGTCATTTCCCCTTCGCGCCCTTCGCGCCTTCGCGTGAGACAGCCCCCCATTGGCCTTCGGAGTAGCCTCGGCGTACAATGTTATTTAGCAGTGCCGTTCGTCAAGGCGCTGACTACGCAAAGAGGTAACCACTCATGGCAAGAGCACCCCAAGATTTTGACACGCTGCGACACAGCGCGTCCCACCTAATGGCGCAAGCGCTGTTAGAACTCTACCCCGGCACGAAGCTGGCCATCGGACCCTGCATCGAAGACGCGTTTTACTACGATGTAGAGCCCACGCAGCCCATCACCGGCGACGACCTGGTCACCATTGAGCAGAAGATGCTGGAGATCGCCAACCGCGAGTTGCCCATCGAGCGCGTGGAGCTTCCCCGAGATGAGGCACTGGCGATGGTCGCCCAGATCGAGCAGCCCTACAAAACGGAGATCATCAATGATCTGCCCGATGAGGCCGTCATCAGCTTCTACCGGCAGGGCGATTTTATCGACCTCTGCCGCGGACCGCACATCGCGAACACTACGGCGATCAAGTATTTCAAGCTGCTGAGCATCGCAGGTGCCTACTGGCGCGGCGACGCACGCAACAAGATGCTGACCCGCATCTACGGCACGGCGTGGTTCACCCAGCAGGAGCTGGACGACCATCTGAACAAGCTGGAAGAGGCCAAACGGCGCGACCACCGCAAGCTGGGTCGTGAGCTGGGCATCTTCATGCTCTCCCCAGAAGTCGGCGGCGGACTTCCGCTCTGGTTGCCCAACGGGGCCGTGCTGCGCGACACGCTTGAGACCTTCCTGAAGAAGGAGCAGTTGCGCCGCGGATATAACCCTGTGGTCACGCCGCACATCGGCAAGCTCGATCTGTGGAAGACATCCGGCCACTGGGGGCACTACGGAAACAGCATGTTCAACCCCATCGCGGTAGACGATGAGCAGTATATGCTGAAGCCGATGAACTGCCCGTTCCACATTCAGATATACAAGAGTGAAACCCGCAGTTACCGCGATCTCCCGTATCGCCTAGCCGAGTTCGGCACAGTGTATAGATATGAGCAGTCCGGTGAGCTGAACGGCTTAACCCGCGTGCGCGGATTTACGCAGGATGACAGCCACATCTTCGTGGCACCTGAGCAGCTCTTCGAGGAGTTTAAAAGCGTAGTGGAGCTGATCCTGCATGTGTTCAACACGCTGGGTCTGCAGGACTACACCGCCCGGGTGAGCCTGCGTGACCCCGCCAGCGACAAGTATGTAGGCTCCGACGAGATATGGGACACCAGCCAGGACGCCATCATCCGCGCCGTGGATGAGATGGGTATGCAATACACCGTCGCCGAGGGTGAGGCCGCGTTCTACGGTCCGAAACTGGACTTCATGGTGCGCGACTGCATCGGCCGACAGTGGCAGCTTGGCACCGTTCAGGTGGACTACAACCTGCCGGAGCGCTTCGACCTGGAATACATCGGCAGCGATGGTGCCCCGCACCGCCCGGTGATGATCCACCGCGCGCCGTTCGGCAGCATGGAGCGGCTGATCGGCATCCTGCTGGAGCACTACGCGGGTGCGTTCCCGCTGTGGCTGGCGCCGGTGCAGGCTGTGATCCTACCCATCGCCGATCGTCACGTGGGTTATGCCCGCGAGATCCAGGCCAAGATGCTCGAGGCCGATCTACGCGTGAAGGTGGACGACCGCAACGAGAAGACCGGCTACAAGGTGCGCGAAGCCGAAACCAAGAAGATTCCTTACATGATCGTGGTAGGGGATCGAGACGTGGAGGCTGGCTCCGCCTCTGTGCGCAAGCGCAGCGTAGGCGACCAGGGCGCCATGCCAGTCGATGAGATGATCGCGATGTTCAAGAACGAGATCACCGCACCGAAATACTAGCCTGGAACCGCAGCATCGGCCCTCACCCGACACGGGTGAGGGCCGATGCTTATTTTTATTAGTCAGCCGTCATGCGTTGCCTATGTCCGGGGCGGTCTGTGCTTAGGCTAGCGGCTGCAGAAGGCTCAAGACCGCGCCGGTCTGGCGGATAGCCCGGATGATTGGTGTCGGGAACAACAAGCCCAATCGGGCTTATGTAGATCATTCCTCGGGCGTTTCTGTCTGACCATCCAGGTTGGTGTTGGTCACAAGGTCAGTGACAGGTGCATTGATCTTTGTGTAGGCGTCACCCTCTACGCTGTCGGCATTCATGTTTACTATCACTTGCTCACACGGCGCCAAGATTTTGCAGCTCATGTCACCCTCCACGCTGTCCGAGAACATCTGCACAGCGGAGGCTCCCTGGCTGTTAATCGCAACCCCGTAGTCACCCTCCACCACGTCGCTGTTAACGGTGACCGGGCCGTTGGAGTTGACCGTGATCTGTATATCGCCCTCCACCTGCGAGATGCTGATAGCCTCCACAAGCTGGCGTAGCTGCTGCACTTCCGCCTCCAGGGCGATGATGCGTTCTTCGAGAGTCATTCATGTTCTCCTTGTCGAGTTTTATGTGGACATGAGCTTGAGTACAGTGGCCTCACAAAACATGGTTTGTGTAAGGCGACATGTTACCCATCGGTGCCTTCCGGTCACCCACGAAGTGGGTACTTTCTTATAGCCACGGGTGAGCGGAGCGTAACCCGTGGTAAAGGCCCCTGAATTCCTACCCCGAAGTGGGTCGCACCTATTCGCGGTTGCAGTTCATAAGGTCACAGAAGACGACCCCCAATTCGGGGGTAGGTATTTTGGCAGTTGTCCAGGGGTTTCGCTGCGCTCACCCCTGGCTATAAGAATCTTACCCACTTCGTGGGTGCCGGAAGCTACAGCAGCCGTATGGATAGTGTTCTGATGCACGATCATCCCTCATGGCTGAGTTATCCGTCGTCAACGACCAACACACAGACCACGAGGGCAGCCATCTTGTTGAGTAGTGCCGCCTGGCACGCTGACCGTTGATACTATTCTACCCCGCGAACCACCTTATTAACACGGAAGATTGCTGGGTAATTGAACTCAAGAGCATAATCGGCGTAATATCAATCAGGACTAAGTTTTTATAAGGAGCGGGATCATGGCCATACGTCTTCTATTCACGGTCGCAGCAGCGATACTTGCCGTGTTGTGGCCGTCGCCTGTGCGATCCCAACCCGACAGCCAACAAACAAATTCAACTCAAACAAAGAGGATACAAATGCGAGTCTGGACCAGCACCGAGACCAATGGTTCCATCCATGCCATGGGTAATGGCGAGATGGTGGTTTACGGTCAGGGAGCGAACCTGACGAATATCTACGGCCCTCCATACAGTGCTCCGAACACCCTATCTCTCACGACCGAAGGCCAAGACCTCAAGGACGTAGCCAGCCGAGAGATCGGCACATCGATCTGGAATCACAAAACATCGATCGCTGACAAACCGGCTGTGGAATACACGGAGTTTGTGGCCGCCGACATGGCGGCCTACATCCGCCTGTTCGAGTGTCAGACCGAGGGTGTCCGCTGGGTGCTGCACCCGCATCCTGCCGCCAAATTCACGCAGTGCGCTCAGGTGCCGGGCGTCTGGCAGCAGATCATCAAAGCGGGTCAGAACGCCTACAACTACCCCACCAACCTGTGGTCATTCCACCGGATCGTGCCTCAGGGCTCGTGCAAAGCGGAGCTCAGCCCAAACGGTGATCTGGTCATCAGCATTCTGCCCGGCAAAGGCAGTCTGGTTGTCGTGGGCGCCTCCACATACCCGGATGCCGTGACGGAGACCGAGAAGCTGATGAAGCAAAGCGCGGCATCTTTCCTGGAACCTACCCGCGCCTCCTGGAAGACCTTCACTGAAAGCCGCCTGGCCGCTAAACCGGAGCTCAAGAAGCTGCCGGCTGACATGGCAGAGGTGGTGGACAGCATCGCCACGGTCATCAAATCGCAGCAGTCCACCGACGGTGGCGTGATGGCCGGCCACTACTACGCGCTGGCCTATGTGCGCGACCAATACGGAACTGCCAAGGGAATGCTGAGCATCGGCATGGTGGAAGAGGCCCGCAAGAACCTGGAGTTCAGGCTGCGCAAGTATCTGCTGTTCGGCACACTTCAGACCGCCGAGACCATGGGTGTGGACTGCGCGCGCCACATCCACGAGAACGACGAATCCGAGGGCCCGGGCTATACCATCTTGCAAGCACGCGACTACATTAACCTCACCGGTGACAACGCCTTTGGCCAGAAAATGTGGACCATGCTGGACTGGTGCTGGACGGTGCAAACTAATCACCTGGCGGGCGGTCTGCTGCCCTTCAACGGCGACGAGACCTATGTGGCGGGCGGCTTCTTCCCACGCTCAGGACTGAACCAGGGCTCCGCCGATTCCACGCTGGTGTTCATCGAGGCCGGCAAATGGATAAGCAAGTGGGCCGTCGCCCAGGGTTACTGGAGTGACGGATTTGCACAAGACCAACTCGCACTGGTAAAGCAGGCATCTGAGGCCTATCGCAAGCACTTCTTCGCAGGCAACCTCATCTGGGCCAACGAACCCGAACGCGAGAAGATGGTCACGCTGCCACGGTTCCGGCACGGCGTGTGCGAAGGAACTTGCGGCTGGTTTGGCTGGACCGAGCGCAGCGACAAGGGCCGCTACCTGTGCCCAAACTGTGTCGGCGTGAAGGATGTACCCGCTGAGGTTCCCGCGAAGATGGAGGTGAACTCTGTGTCGCTGCTGCCGGCGTATCTGGAGAGCGACATCCTCAGCCATGATGAGACGCAGCGTGTGCTGGATCATGTGCTATCACAAGCAGATGCTCAAGGGCATATCTCCAGCGTGCCCGGTAAACCGGCATGTGTGGGTTACGATCCAGGCTTGATCCTGATCAGCCTGACCGAGCTGCGCAGTCCCAAAGCCAAGCAGGCGTGCGAGCGCATGCTGAAGCTTCTGGATGACTCCGGAGCATGGGTGGAGTATTACGGCGGAGGCGATGCCCGCATCGGATGCTGCCGTGCCCGTCCGTGGGAGAGCGGCATCAATGTGTCGGCGTTGGTGAAGTACCTGGGCCAAGGTAAGTAGGCCTACTGGGTTAACCAAGCCGCCCGCGCTCTTTCGATTGAGCGCGGGCGGTTGACTGTTAGCAGGACTGCAGGAGATGGCACAGCCCAACACCCTGCATTTGGCCGCCCCGATTCCGCGACATAAATGTCTCGGCTATTGATCAAAAAGACCGCTAAAGCGGCCTACGGGACATCGCACCGTATCAGCAGTTCCAGATGCCGATCGTTGCATCGTTATAACAGCTCACATGCGCCAGATTCACAAACAGGGCGAAGCCCTGCAGCCTGCTTCAGCAGGCTTGGCAGGTCAATAGCCATGTGCTTTAGCGCGTGGTAGGGCAGGCATACATCGCTATACAACGATAAAACCCCGCGCTCCAACTTGTGGGAGCTCGACTGCCCTGAAGGGCGCGGCATGAATCCAGCCGCCCGCCTACGAGAAGCTGGGTAGGAAGTCGGCTTGTACCATCAGCATGTGATCCAGCATCTTCTCCGCCTGAACCACGTTGTCGATCACGGGATCCAGCAACAGCGCTTGCATCAGCCTGTCCCTGGAGCCTGTAGCGAACGCCTCGGTCAAGCTGTCCATGATGGAGAACTGCACCCGCATGAGCGCAGCGGCGGGCTCTGGGATGCATCCCACGAAGTGCGGGTGCAGACCATCTGCGTCCACTGTAGCGGGAACCTCCACCACAGCCGTCTTCGGCAGATTCGCCACGAAGCCCGCGCTGTTCAGCACATTCACAGCGGGATCGTTGAACGGCACTCCGCTCACATGTGCCTGAATGATCTCGACAGCCGCTTCTCCGCTGCCGTGTATCCAATCTTCATCGGTCACTGCACCGGCCTGAACCACGGACTCCACCGCACTCAGTCGCGGAACGGACGGCTTAACCGCATGGCATTCTTGACCGTATGACCATCTGTTGGGCACGTAGCTGGCGCCCCAGCCCAGATACTCGCCGATGTGGTCGTCAGAACGGTAAGAGAACATCCCGAAGTATTTGATGAGGTCGCGATAGATCGAGTTCTGACGCTTCTCATCCGCCAGAGCACCCTCTATAACCTTGGGCAGCAGCTCCTCGCCGGTGACTTTGTCCTTCACACTGAGGAACATGTAGAAGTGGTTTAGTCCCGCACTCACAATGTCCAGCTCTTCTAGCGGACGGCCCAGATACTGGCTGGCGGCACCCGTTCCACTGTGGATGCCGTGGCATAAACCCACCGCTTTGATCTTCGTGAGATGCGAGACCGCGTGGGTGATGCGCGCCACTGGATTGGTGAACTCTAAAAACAGCGCGGTGGGACAGATGCGCTCCATGTCGCGGCAGATAGGAATCACGATGTTCATGTTGCGCAACGCGTGGAACATCGCCCCAGGACCACCGTTCTCTCCCAGAATGTGCTTGAAGCCGAAGGCTGCTGGCACGCGGAAGTCCTGCTCCCACAACGGCATCCGCGACCTTTCTACAGCGCAGATCACGTAATTCGCATCAGTCAATGCTTCTTCACGGCTGAGGCTAGCCGTGATAGTGATATCTGCCGAAAGGTGCGCCTTCACTATCTCTGCAAACTGCCTCATCAATTCGAGCGAACTCTCGTTGATGTCGTGCAGGCAGAGCGTCACACCCTGTCCGCGCAGCCCTTCGGCCCGCATGATATCTACTACGTTGCCCCGGCCAAAATCCTTCGATCCGGCACCTACCATCACGATCTTTACGGACATTTGCGCTCCTCTTTCCGGCACACAGAGATTTGTTTGTGGCTCCTTGGTATTATTCGCTCTTAGGTGGCAGAATTCCTACCGCCGAGTATTGGGCGGCTGTGCCTGTGCCCTTGCGAATATCAAAGGGACAGAGGCAGCGAACCGTCTCTATCCCTTGAATGTTATTCATGCAGACCTGACTGGTCTGTCACGTGCTAGAACTTGATAGCATATCCCAGCATGAACTCAAACTGGTGCATCTGCAAGTCGATCTGCTGCTGACCTGGGGCCTCCATGGGATTGGCACCAGTCACCGTATTGGATGGTGAATAGGCCAATGCAAATGAGAACTCACGGTCGTTGGGAAGCTCCTTGGTGCCGCCCATAGTGTAATGCCATTCCTGAACGCCCGGGGCCAGAATGTTGAACAGAACTTCACTGCTCGGGATGGACTGTCGGCCATAGCTGATGCCAGCACGCCATGTCCAGTCGGCTGCTCCCTTTTGCTGATAGCCAAGTTTGTAGACGGTCATGTCGCGCCAGCCAAATCCTGGGCCATTGTCGCCGCCCAGCAGGTATGATGGATCGCCGCCCATTCCTGTCATGAGGTTTGAAAATGGATTGCCCACAGAGGCGACGTCACTGTACCATATCTTCTTGATGTCAAATGTAACAACAGAGTCCTCATTGGCACGGTATGCCATACCAATCGTACCGTTGGCAGGGATATCGAACCCACCCTGCTGAGCAAACAGATCGGAGTAGCGGGTGAACTTACCCATGCTCATTTTGGGCTCATAGACTGCGCTCAGTGTCAGCTTCTCACTGACATCTGCCTGCATACCAACACGCACACCCACGCCATCGGTGGAGTCCTTGCCTTGGTTCGTCAGATGGTCGGGGTTACCGTCACTGACCATACCGCCAAAGTTGGCGAGGCCATCAGCCTCGAAGTTCTGCATCACATAGATCAGCGAGATACCTAAAGCTATTTTGGGTGTGACCTTGCGCGCGTAGGTTCCGGCGATGAACAACTGCTCCATGTTCACACCGGTTGCACCAGCACCAAAAGTGCCAAATCCGCCAGCCGTTGCGGGCCAGGTTGTGTTCATGCCGCCATTGCCATACATGGTGATACCAAGGCTGCTGTTCTCATCCAGCATTTTGTTGTAGCCCATATCGGGCACATAAAACAGCTTTTTATCGCTGCCCACATTTCCTGGTGCTAACGGGAACGTGCCAGGAGCGCCAGATGGGTTGCCGGTGACCGAGTAGTCGCGTATGGGCGAAAACAGGTTTAATCCGATGTCAAACCTGGTTCCAACGGTGACCATACCCGCTGGATTGGTGGCGGCTGCCAATGCATCCTGAGACAACGCGGATGTCGCACCAGCCATAGCTTTGGACTTCACACCGAATCCGTTGGTGAAATAGCCATCCGTCGACCACGAGGGTGAACTGACGGCTGCAGCCATGACGACAGCGAGTGCCGTCTTTGTAATGAGTGATTTCAATGATTTTCTCCCTTCGTTTCGTAGCCGGTATATAGAGTTGGGTAGAACAGAAGAGCTGATGAATTGCTGGAGATATGCTGTTTAGAAGGCGAGATGAAGTGAACTAAAATACAGTTCTACATTAGTTTTATATACCTGTACTCATACCGGCTGTCAACAGGGCGATTCTGATTACACATCATAGGGTTCATGTGACCGTAACCAGGGGGTTGCGAACCGCTAGGACACGGTTGTGTTTTTACCACGTATGGCGCGGAGGGCACTCATGAACCGCTGGATTGTTGTCTGAACCACGGATTACGCGGACTTTCAGGATTACACGGATGGGAGCGGAGAGGGAACACCTGAACCACAGCGAGGAGTGGAGGAGTCAGGAGATAGGAGTCAGGACACCGTCCGTCTCCTCTCCATCCGCGTAATCCGTGTAATCCGTGGTTCAGACAACAGCCCGCGGCTCCTAACTCCTCCTCCCCGCTCTGTCCTGGCCTCATCGTGTATACTTAATCCAATACAGTCACTCAGTTTCGCAAGGAGTTTCCATATGCGGTTTCGGATATGTTCCTGCCTCGCCACAATAGCCACCCTGCTCATGACGGTTCACCCTACATGGGCACAGATGGCCAAACCACCTGCGGACCTGCTGCCGGATGTGCCCGCCAGCTTTACGCGCTTCGTGATGCCCAACCAGCCCGAAGTGGCGCAACTCTTCAACCGCTACACCTGGTATTTCTGGAACAGCCGTGTGTATAACAACAACGTGATGTTCTACCAGGAATACATGACCATGGCGGACATGTGGCTGAACGAGGCGATCGATCCGCGCCGCAAGATCAGCATCCAGGACGCCCGCCGTGATGACCTGGCCACCTCACTGATCCACCGAAGCGGGTATGTACACACGCAGCAGCACTACAGCCATGCCAATGACTGGGGATGGGTGTTTCCGCTATGGCAGCAAAGCCAGGTGTTCACTCCGGGCGACCCAACGAACATCTACCAGAAGAACACCACATACGGCTGGTGCTTCCAGAACACGATACCGCCGTGGTGGATCGATGGTGCGTATCTAGTGACGTGGCCTGGCCTGCAGCAGGATGCATATGGCGAATCCGCCACCCGTAAATGGGAACTGTCCGACCTGAAGAGTAGCGGTATTCAAGAAGAGAGGTGGCATCTTGAATCCACTGGTCCAAACCCGACGATCACCTCGCCTGCCGATGTGCAGTTACAGGCGTTCCAGTGCCCGTACCTGCAGATACGGTGGTTAAGGGAATTGCCGTCGGGCCAAAATCCCAAAGCGGTCATCGAGTGGATGCGGGTCGGTGATAAACAGTTTTCCTCTGAGAGAAGTGTTCAATTCGACGCCGTGTCGGAAACTACGGAACTTGAGAAGCAGATCGGGTTCATCGCCACGGATACCATCATGGGAACATGGGAAACAACCTGGCACAGCATCGTGCCCATGTTCAAACATCCCAAGTGGAACGGCAAAATCACCAGGTTCCGTATCAGGTTGTCACCCGGCTCTGAACAGGCGAAGTTCCAGATCGACAGCATCTTCACATGCTACGACACGCGCCATTCTATCAACAACCCGCTGTTCGTGATGGGATCCTGGAACGTCTACCGCTGGTCAGGTGATTTGGATTTCCTCCGAAAGCAGGTTGACCGTATGCGCATCGCGTGCAAATACCAGATGGAGCAAATGGGCGGCCTGAAATATAACCATATCCGAAATACCTGGCCCGGGCACGACGGTCTGCCAGGCTGGAGCGTCGACGACACCAAGCCCGGTAAACGCGTGATTCATGGCGGAAACGGCATCGGCAACAACTACTACGACTTGGTGCCCTTCGGTTGGGATGACGCCTACGCCACCAGCCAGTATTACGCGATGTTGAAAACCATGGAGAAAGTCGAACGTCTGGTGGCCAAACATCCGGAGTGGAAAATCCAAAAACGCGTGATATTCTACAGTCCGGATTTCCTGGCCAAACACGCCGCCCAGGTTAAGCAGACCGCCAACAAGCTGTTCTGGAACGACAAGACCGGGCGGTTCATCGGCTCCATCTCCAAGGATGGCAAGCGTCACGACTACGGCTTTACTTTCGTCAACCAGGACGCCATCTGGTATGACATCGCCAGCCCGGAGCACGCCAGGGAGATCATGGACTGGATCACGGGCAAGCGCATTGTGGCCGGTGATACCTCGCAAGGAACCGACATCTACCGGTTTGAGTTCGGCCCTCGCGCCACCACTAAACGCAATGTGGAATGGTATGGTCAAGGCTGGTATTACCCTGAGCAGATACCGTGGGGAGGCCAGATTCAAGACGGCGGCGCAGTGCTGGGGTTCGCGTTCTATGACCTTTGGGCACGCATGAAGGTGTACGGCATCGACAACGCCTGGCAGCAGTTTGAGCGCATTGCCAACTACGAGAAGGCGGTTATAGCCGCGGGTGGATACCGCAAATTCTACGCGGACGGCACCAAGGGCACCACCATGCAGGGTGGAGGTCAGCCCGGCGGTATCGGCGTAGACCAGGAGTTTCTGGAGAGCGCTGTGCTGCCTGCTTTCATCGTGAATGGCTTCCTGGGCATTGAGCCAGACGGCGAAAATCTGGTGATCAAGCCTCGACTGCCGAAGGCGTGTCCCACGATCGGCATTCAAAAGATGCGCTACCGTGGCTGCACCTGGAACATCCAGGCCGACGGTTCACAGATCATCGTGGAGCTGCTGGACAAGCCCTCGCAGCCCATCAGTGTGTGCTGGCATAAGGGCTCGAAGTTGATGAGCCACACATTCAAAGCACCCGGGTTAGTCAGGTTAATCCGGTAGGGGCGGTTCGCGAACCGCCCTTCCATGTGACCGGCGGTCGCCCACATATGCCGACAAGGGCGACCGCCGGTCGCCCCTACACGATCGGTCTGATCCGTCCCATCCGTCCAATAAAAAACAGGAGACCATATGCCAACCGAGATAATACTAGCTTCCGCTTCGCCACGCCGCACTGAGCTGCTATCCCAACTGGGGGTGCGGTTCCGCGTGCTCCCAGCCGATGTGGATGAGACCATTAATGATGCCCTTAACCCAGCCGAGATGGTGCGGGTTCTAGCTAAGCGTAAGGCTGAAGCGATTGCCGACCAATACCCCGATTCGCTGGTGCTGGGTGCTGACACGCTAGTCGCTTACCAGCAGCATGTGCTGGGCAAGCCCGATGACGCGGCCCACGCCCTGCAGATGCTCCATTTGCTCAATGGCCAATGCCATCAGGTTCATACCGGCATCGCGTTGATTTGCCACACTCAAGGGGTGATGGTGGTGAAGTCGGAATCCACCGATGTCCACTTCCGGCACGTAGACGCAGGTTTGCTCCAGCGTTATGTGGCAACCGGTGAGCCGATGGACAAAGCCGGTGCTTATGCCATCCAAGGCTACGGTGCAGCGTTGGTAGAACGGGTATGTGGCTGCTACAACAACGTAGTGGGTTTGCCTACCGCGCTGCTGTGCCGTGAGCTGAAGTTACTGGGGATTGCGTTGCTACCAAAACGAAGCTCGTGAGTCCGACGAAACCAAGGAACAGCCTGGCATGTATAATAAACTCGGTGCATCCTGCAGTTGCGAGGTGTGCCAACGGTTTGTATCGGGTACCTTTTCCTGAAAGGAGACGAACATAGTGAACACCCCTGACCCAACAAAAAAAGACGAGACCAACACGCAACCTTACGGTGACCGCACCATTGCCATCCACGCTGGAGAAGCACCTGACCCCATCACCCACGCCTCGGCACCCAATCTGGTGATGTCCACCACATTTGTGGTCGATGCCAGCGCGGCCTTTTCGGCAGAAGCGATGGGCGATGATCCTGGCTATGCCTACACGCGCTGGGGAAACCCCACGGTCAGCCAGCTTGAGCAAAAGCTAGCGGCAATGGAGGGAGCCGAGACTGCCGTGGCGTTTGGCAGTGGGATGGCAGCGATGTTCGGGCTGCTCCTTCACACCCTAAAATCCGGTGACCATGCGGTAATCAGCGATGTCGCCTATGCCGCTGTTTCCGAAAGTACAAACCGTCACTGGGCATCACGGTGACGCGTGTGGATACCTCAGACCCTGAAAATGTTCGCCGTGCGATGACACCAAGCACCCGCCTGGTACACATCGAAACACCGTGCAACCCCATCATGCGGCTGACCGACATCGCCGCTGTGGCGGAAGTGACCCATGCGGGCGGAGCACTGCTGTCCGTCGATTCGACTTTCGCTACCCCTGCGGCCACGAAGCCTCTGGAGCTGGGTGCTGACTTTGTGGTCCACTCGCTCACCAAATACCTTGGCGGACATGGCGACGCATTGGGCGGGGCGATCTTGGGTTCGAAGGAACTGGTGAACGGCATCCGCCGATCAACAGCCCTGCGCCTGGGCGGAATACTGAGCCCATTCAACGCGTGGCTTATCATGCGCGGGCTAGCTACCTTCCCGCTGCGCATGAGGGCGCACGAGGATAGCGCGCTCAAAATCGCCAAGTGGCTGGAGAGCAACCCTCATGTGAAGCGCGTGATGTACCCCGGCTTGCCATCGCACCCGCAGTATGAGCTCGCTTGCCGACAGATGAAGAACTTTTCGGGCATGATCACCTTCCAGTTGGAGAACGGAGCGGCCGCGGCGCATGTACTCGCCGATCATATGCACGTGATTCACTACGCGGTTTCGTTAGGGCACCACCGGTCGCTGATCTTCTATCTCGGCACCGACGACCTGCTGCAGACCACCTTCAAGCTGGACGCAGACCAACTCACTTGCTGGCGGACCTACGCTGGCGACGGCGTCTTCCGCTTCTCCGTGGGGCTTGAAGACCCAGAGGACTTGATCGCAGACCTCGAAGGGGCGTTCGCACACCTGTAGCGAGTGTTCACAAGAGCCGGGTGATATGAGGCCAAACAAGCTGCTATTAACAGCGCACTCTGGTGCGGAAGGGACCAAGCCGAACTCGCTTGAATACCTCCGCACCGCGGTGGCGTATCACCCCGATATCATCGAGGTTGATCTTAGCCTCGATAAGAACGGCCAGCGTGTGATCTCCCACGACCATCCGCCCAGTTTAGATGCAGTGCCGTTCGAGAGTGTTCTGGATCATATGGCGAATCATAGCTATATGTTGAATATCGACGTGAAACAGCGCGAGGCTGTCGTCGGCCTGGAAGACGAGCTGGAATCCCACAACCTTCTTGACAGGTGCTTCCTCACTGGCCTGAGTTTCGCCGACATCACGGCGCTGAGCCCACATATAACTGGCGTTCGGTATCTCGTCAACCTCGTACCCCTTGAGACCGTCGTGCCTGATCTTCAAAGTGCCACCTATTGCCAAGCGTTGTGCGCAAAAATGCAGGCAGCAGGTGCCTTTGGGCTTAACATCAACTACCACCTTCTCACCCTCGAATTGTCCCATGCCGCGGCACAGGCCGGGTTGAAGCTCTATGTCTGGACCGTAGACCAGCGCAGCGACATGCTCCACATGGTTGATATGGGGGTGGATTCCATCACCACCAACTGCCTGCTGACCGCTGTGAATGCTCTTAACCGCTAACCCAGACCATCCGCACAACTGAAGCTATTTCGCTGCCCGCAGCACCAGCATCACGGCAGACCGAGCTGGCAGGGTGATCGTGCTCTTCAGCACCTCACCAGACAGCTTGGTGTCAGCACATACACCTGCAGGATACAAAGATGACAGTTTGACATCACCTTTTCCAATTCCGGCATTTCGTCTGTCAACTTCAAAAGTGGCCTGCTGTAGCTCGGTGTGAAGGTTTATTAACGCTAACCCGAGGGAGCCATCGGGTGCTTTCCAGAGGCTCCCCTGGACCGATGGCCAGTCGATGGGGATTTCGGATCCGAAGTTTCGCCAAGTGGTTGTATAGCGTGCAAAATCCCCTATCAACTTCGGCGCACGGAGCATCTCACCTAGTGCCATATAGTCGCTTGCGGCATATCTAGCCTGTGCACATTCACGCTTGAATTGGGTGGTTTCGGGTTGCTGTTCGGTGGCCGGTGTACCATTCCATCCGATCTGTACCCCCCACAGATACTGTGTGGCGAATTTGGCGATCCACTCTCGCTCTTCGTAGAAGAAGAAGCCAAAACTTAAGCGGTATCCCGAATAGACCATCTGCCAAATAGGAGTGAGAAATGGCGCACCTTCGTTGCATCGAAGGTATAAATCAAAATCATACGGCTCAGCCGCGCTTTCGGTCGTCAAGAAGACATTCTTCTTTACAGATGCTGCAGATTTCCTGATGTTTTGGATAGCTGTCTTATAACCTGAAACCCAATAACAGCCTCCACCAAGAGGGTGACCGTGGTTTGGATTGAAACACAGCGCAGGCGGCATGGCAGCTACCTGGTCGCAGTAAATACCGTCCACATTCAGATCGCGAGTCATCTTCACCGCAAGATCATTAAACCTGTTCTGCCAATAACTGGTGGCCGGGCACATTGGCCCCATTTGGCGTTCGTTATCTTCAATTTCCGTGATCGGGACACCGTCTGGACCGGTCGCAGCATATTGCGAGGCATTTTCTCTGCTCCACGAATCGCTCAGCCTGTCCATCAAACGCAGGTTGATATAAGGCATTGCCTTCGCTCCAAGCGAATGCAACTGCTCCACATAATCACGCACATTCGAATATGGCGGCCAGAACTCAGGGTAACGGTGATCAAACGGAATCTGGTGCCAGTGATACATGTGCACGGCTGCTGGCGTTCCCACATTCTTGATGTCGGCCTCAATCTTCTCCATGTTCTCATCGGTCATGCCATGAAAACCAGCCCAATAAGGCATTCGCTTCATAGAATCGGAGATATCAGTGCGCTTTGCCAGGGGCTTCTTACCCTTCATCCAATCTGAGTTTGCCAACACCCATTTTCGATAGAACTTCGCAGCGTTCACCCAGTCACCAGTCAAGATTCCCACTACGCAGGGATAGGGCTGAGTGTAATTCTGACCGGGAACTCCCATATTCGGTGGCATCTGGGTGATCTCATATGATATGTGGCCTGCATCCTGTGTGTGTGACAAGCGCATACCCTTCACATAGGCCTTGGGGTCATGGGTAGCAAGATACAGACAGGAGCCTTTGTCAGAGATCGAAGCAAATTGCATCGAATAGAGGCAGCTCGGATATATCCCGTCGAATCCGAAATTGGTGTCATGTATCGGGTCATCAAATATCTGCCCCATCCCAAAGGGGACGGCTGCCTGTCCTGTGTATTCCACGCTCAGTCCGACGATCTTAGGGAACTTGACCAGCCACACACCAAGTTTCCGGGAGCGGCTGTCCACATGGATCCGCCAGTCAGTCATCGAGTCTTTCATGGCTGTGATCGTCACTGTGACATCGAGGGCGTTCGGCTCATCGGACACCGCGAGGCCTGTCCACGTCATCACCACCCGTTTTCTATCGCCTATGATGTGCGCCAATTTCACATCGGACTCATGTAAGGTGACAGCACTTTTTCCGTCGCCATCGGGGCTTCTCAGTTCGATGCTCCACAGGCTGTGTGCTGGATTCGTGCCCGCCAAGAATGAATACCCATGGTCTCTATCTGAAATTTCAACCAAACTACCCGATGAATTCAAACCGATCACCGTCCGCCCGCTGAAGAGGCTCGTCGATTCACTTACGGCTGACAAGATCATCAATCCTGAAATTATGAAACCTAATAACATCAAACGCATTTTTCTAGCTCCATTCCATCTACGGCCCGAGAGCCTGCTGTGGAGACGAGTGAACATGCAGTAGCAGTAACTCAACATCATAATAACTATAGCAAAGCGGCAATTCTCAAACAACCGACAGTGCTGAGTGATTCGGTTCACCGCTGGAATAGGCCATGGGTCGGGTCGTCACAGCATGCGCAGTGACCGTCTGGGCAAGGTACCCCAAGGGTGGAGATCAAGAACTCTATGCATCAGCAAAAGCAGTCGTCGCATCTCCGACGCGGTTTTCCGTGCCGGATGCTATTATGCTGCGATGGCGGGCCGTGTCATGTTTGTGTGTTATAATGAGCATGACAAAATCGATATACGAGCATCGCAAAGGTGAGCTCAGATTGGCAGAGGTATAATTTGGCAGAATCATACAATCGCAGGAAAAGAGATGCAGGCTTAGGTCACTACCATTATTTATGGATGGCGTGGCTGATGCTGCTCATCGCGTATGCATCAGTTGCCCAAGCTGGGACGATTGAGGCTTGGGGACGGCAACGCCTGCTACCAGGTGATCTCTCAGGTTTTACCGCTGTCGCCGCCGGTGCGGCTCATACGGCAGCGCTAAAGACAGACGGAACGGTAAGCTGCTGGGGCGACAACAGTGATGGCCAATGTACACTCCCTACTCCGAGCCCTGTCTTTCAAGCGATTTCGGCCGGAGGTTACCATACAGTCGGTATCAAGCGTGACAGCACCGTGTACTGCTGGGGCAGAAATGACTACGGGCAGTGTACCCCACCCGCGCTCAACATTGATTTTATGGCTGTGGCAGCAGGTGCTGAGCATACCATTGGTTTGAAAAGTAACGGCACTGTGGCATGCTGGGGCCGAAGCTACTACGGTGACACCACTGTACCAGCACCTAACAGCAACTTTGCAGCGGTATCTGCAGGCGACTACCATTCGGTTGGGCTCAAACAGGACGGTTCGGTGGTCTGTTGGGGAGATAACTCATACGGTCAATGCGGTGTTCCCCTGCCAAACGAGGATTTCATTGCTATAGACGCAGGTTCCAACTATACTGTTGGGCTTAAGCGCGATGGCACCGTGGTCTGCTGGGGTGAAAATGATGATGCCCAATGCGATGTTCCCGTACCAAATGCGGATTTCATATCAGTGACGGCAGGACGGTATCACACAGTCGGCCTGAAGCGAGATGGCTCTGTTGTGGTCTGGGGAGACAACACCGATGGTCAAGCTGATGTGCCAGTGCCAAACCATGACTTCATTGCCGTAACAGCAGGAGATTATCACACCGCGGGCCTCAAGAAGGACGGAACGGTGGTCTGTTGGGGATATGATGGCGACGCCGCGTGCAATGTCATCCAACCGAATGAGGATTTCACCAAGGTGGCCGTGGGAGATTCCCATGCGATTGGATTGAAGAGCGACGGCTCCCTGGTTCCTTTATATGGATGGAACTACTCTGGTGAAAGCACCATTCCTGCGCCAAACCAGGATTTTACCGATGTCGCCGCCGGGTTGGATCATTCGGTGGGGCTTAAACAAAACGGCACATTAGTATGTTGGGGCAGTAATGCCAACAACATGAGCACGGTGCCAGCTCCCAATGCCGATTTCAAGGCCGTAGCCGCGGGATACATCAATACTATCGGCCTAAAAAAGAATGGCAACATAGTGATATGGGGCGAAAACTACACTTCTAGCGGAACTGTCATTTCACAGGTATTCACAGCAATAGCTGCTGGAGCATATCATTCCGTCGGATTGAAGAGTGACGGTAGTGTGCAGTGCTGGGGCGGCAAAGACAAGGGGTTGCTGAAGCGAGACTACGGGCAATGCATTGTGCCGGCACCGAATCAAAACTTCGTAGCGGTGGCAGGCGGATATCTGCATACCGTCGGACTGAAGAATGATGGCAGTGTCGTCTGCTGGGGCAATAATGCCAACGGCCAGCTTAATGTCCCTGCTCCAAACTCGCACTTTATCGCTGTGGCAGCCGGAAGCGGGCATTCCGTTGGGCTGAAGGATGATGGTACCGTAGTGAGTTGGGGCAACGGCGATGTCGTGCAGCAAAACATGGTCGCCCCAAACAGAGGGGTTGCTTCCATCGCCGCCTGCGGATTCCAAACGGTCGCTATCCGACCGACCTTCCAACTGGCAGGACAGATGCAGTTCGGGAATTTCAATGGTGATGCCGCAACGCGCCTGATCCACGGCACTCTATACAGCAGCTCCTATTTTGGGGCGGTCCAGGACATTAATATCCGCCCAAGTAGTGACGGCCAGTACACCTTTTCCACATACCTACAGCCACCTTATGACATCAGGGTGAGCAGCCCGCACTTCCTGGCACTTAGGGTGAATGATATTGATCCTGCTCTGAGTTTAAACCTCTCGCTGGTCAACGGTGATGCCGATGGAGACGGACAGATCAATCTGTTCGATTTCGTGGTGCTCGATAGCCGCTTTGGCAGCAGTGACTCAATGGCTGACCTCGACGGTGATGGCAACGTGAACCTGTTTGACTATGTCGTGATCGACCAGAATTTCGGCGCGAAGGGTAACTAGCGGAGACTATGATAAAAGTAAATCGAGACGTCATGATTCCTAAAAGCCACCATTGGCTGGCCGCGTTGATTCTACTGGTGTGCAGTGTTACTGGATACACTCAGGGTGGGACGGTTGAGGTCTGGGGCAGCCAGCGAACGTTGCCCGGCCAGTTGTCAGGCTACACCACTATTGACGCAGGAGACAGGCATTCGGTAGGGGTAAGGGTTGATGGCTCCATCGGCTGCTGGGGTGATAACAGTGATGGGCAATGCAACGTACCTGCACCAAATTCTGGGTTCGCTGCGGTATCCGCTGGCGGTATGTATACCGCAGGCTTGAAACTGGATGGGTCCATCCTGTGCTGGGGAAACAACGACTACGCTCAGTGCAGTGCGCCAGCTCCTAACCAGGACTTCATCGCTGTGGCCGCTGGCAACCAGCACGCCGCCGGGCTCAAACGAGATGGCTCTGTTGTGTGCTGGGGTAACAATGACTACGGGCAGTGCAGTGTGCCAGCTCCCAATGGGGACTTCGTCGCCATATCAGCCGGTGTGGCTCACACTGTAGGGCTGAAGCGCGATGGATCCGTTGTCACTTGGGGAGACGACACATTCGGCCAATATGAAACACCCTCACCTAACACCGACTTTGTGGCCATATCGGCGGGTAACTATCATACCGTTGGTATAAAGCGTGATGGTTCCGTTGTGTGCTGGGGTATGGATGACCATGGCCAGTGCTCTGACATACCTTCACCCAACCAGGACTTCATTTCTGTGACAGCAGGCGCCGAACACACCGTGGCGATCAAAAGCAACGGCTCCGTGGTGAGCTGGGGACGAAACAGTTATGGGGAGTGCAGCCCACCTGTTCCAAATGATGGAATTAAAACTGTAGCCGCTGGAGAATACCACACTCTCTTCCTGAGGCGTGACGGCTCAGTGACCTCCACTGGGCGTAATCAGTACGGCCAAAGCGGTATACCCGGGGAGAACAAGCAGATCAGCGCACTGGCAATCGGAACTGCACACAGCCTTGCGTTGAAAGAAGATGGTTCCGTGGTCGGATGGGGTCAAAACAATAATGGTGAGTGCAACACGCCTCAGCCAAATACGGACTTCACCGCCGTGGCTGCCGGAGACGCTTTTAGCATAGGACTGAAAAAGGACGGTGTGCTGGCGTTCTGGGGTAAGCCAGGATTCTATAACTGGGGAGGGAGCTGGGCCAACATACCCTTCCCGAACCAAGACTTCGTAGCCATCTCAGCAAATAAAGGTGTGATGGTGGGAGTCAAACGAAACAGTACAGTGGTCAGGTGGACCAAAACTGAAGGCGTAAACACGTATGCGATGAACTACACACGTCCACCCGAGCATGACTTTATGGGTGTGGGAGCCGGTGAAGACTTTACAATTGGATTGCGACTTAATGGGACATTAGTGGCTTGGGGGCGTAACTATTACGGACAGATCAATATACCCACGCCGAATCAAAACTTTACAGCGATCGATTCAAACTATCTATACTCTGTCGGATTGAAGAGCGATGGTTCTGTTGTCTGCTGGGGTGATAACCAGTCTGGACAGTGCAACGGGCCTGCCGTGAACAGCAATATCACCGCCGTCTCGGCTGGATATGGTCATGCCTTCGCCCTGAAACAAGATGGCAGCTTGGTGGGCTGGGGCAGCAATAGTACAGGTGAGTTGAACGTCCCTTCCCCCAACAGCGGTTTTTTGTCAGTAGCTGCAGGTAATGGCTATACTTTAGGGCTGAAGAGCAACGGCACTGTCATCCAATGGGGTAGAAAGATGGAGGTCATTGTGGATCCTGTTCCCAACAATGCCTTTACTGCCATCGCTGCGAGTACGTATTTTGCATTAGGCCTCAAGTCGGATGGATCGGTCGTCACATGGGGATACATAACTGACCAAGGCGGTACACCTGACTTAAGCCACGATGTCATCGCGGTGTCCGCTGGTGACCGTCATGCCGCAGCCTTGAAAACGGACGGTTCCATTGTTTGCTGGGGTAGAAACAGTGAGGGCGAGTGCAACGTACCTGCCCCAAATTCAGACTTCGTGGCCGTTGTGGCGGGTGACTATGACACATTTGGCTTGAAACGTGACGGCTCCATCATCGGATGGGGTCAGAACTACTACGGTCAGTGTGTGGTGCCTTCTGACAACCCGGATTACGTGAAGGTGGCTGCTGGCCTTTACCATGTTGTCGCTCTCACCCGCGATGGTTCAGTGGGATGTGGTAGCAACTCTGGCCATCCCGCACTCACGGTGCCGTTGCCTAACCAGGACTACACTGATGTCGCCGCAGGCTTATCGCACAGTGTGGGGCTTAAGAGCAATGGTTCTGTAGTATGCTGGGGAAATAACACCCTGGGCCAGTGCAGCGTGCCGGCTCCCAACCAGGATTTCATAGCGATCTCGGCCAAAGAAAACATGTCGATCGGCGTAAAGCGTGATGGTTCTGTGCTGGTATGGGGCAGCGGTGTCGCTGGACTTAGTGACGTGCCAGCACCGAATAGTGGCTTTCTGTCCGTAGCGACAGATGGCAAACGGATTTCCGGCATCCGTGGAGTACATGGTATCAGCGGTCAGGTTCAGTTGAACAGCTTCACGGGCAATACGACCGAACAGCGTATAGTCGCCACCATCAACAGCAGCATCGACCCCGCTGTGAACCAGATCATCAGCCTATTCCCTCAACAGGACGGCCGGTTCACGCTATCGAGCTATCTGCAGCCGCCCTACGATATCCGGATCAGCAGCCCCCACTTCCTGGCTTTACAGACCACAAATATCGCCCTTGACACCAGCCTGAATGTGTCGTTGGTAAATGGTGATGCCGATGGCGATGGGCAAATCAACCTGTTCGACCTGGTAGAGCTGGATACCCACTTTGGCAGCAGTAACTCAATGGCCGACCTAAATGGCGACGGCAGCGTGAACCTGTTTGACTATGTGGTGATTGACCAGAGTTTCGGCGCTAAAGGCGACTAGAGCGGTGCGGGGACTCGGTCCTGACCGGTCCGGTTTTCACGGCGTATATGGGTTGGCATCGGACGGATTAGGCGGATCGGACAGATGGAATGGCGGGCAGGCACGGGGGCCTGCCCATACATTGACTGCTATTTACCTTCGACACTCCCACAAAAGCGGGGATGTGGTCACTCCACATCCCCGCGGCTCCTATTATCGGATGACAGCCTGTTGCGAGAGCTTATCACCCTTCTTCATGGCCGGAAGCGGACCATCTACCGGGCAGATATACAGGTTGGAGGCCTGCTGTCCCTGTCCAATGGTAAACACCGCTCCGTTGCCCTTGCTCCAGGAGACCTCATACGGTGCTGACACGCCGCGCAGTTTGATGCTGCCGGGGGCCTTGAGCATAGCGTTCCGTCCCTGACCGATTGCATCCGAACCCTGCACCGCCAGTGTGGCGCCATTCAAGGGGATGTTCAAGCCCGCAAAGGCTGATCCCTCCGCGATGTCTTGGGTGGCGATCACACTGAACGTGATAGCCACCTCGCCGTTGGCACGCAGCTCGTATTCCAGCTCGTACTGCAGCTCAGGGCTGGCGACCCCGCAGGTCTGCACACCGTTCCAGCTCTGGCCATGCATCAAGCCAATAAATCGCGCAATTTTCCGGCCATCGGACTCCTCGGTGAACAAGCGCGGGTTGGTCTCGCCGTTGATGGAGACCATTTCGCCCTTCTTGTAAAACCCGTAGTCCGTATAGGCCATGCTGGCCTGCGCGTTGATTGGCTGACCGGCTACCGTGATGTTCATCGGGATGCCGCCCTGCCGTCGGACCGCCTGCACACTGCTCTTGCCAATCGCCATATTCAGATGGGTGGCACTCACGTTCATCTCAGGAATCGGCTTCAATGCCGGCGATTTTAAGGGCAGCATCGCGCTGGCAGGCCGAATGATGAGCTTGACCTGCTTGCCGTCCAGCCCGTCATCTTCGATGCGCACCTCGGTGGCCTTGGATGGATCAAACGCGGCAGAGATCAACTTGTTGTCGGCTGTCTGCAGCCCGATCACGGCCCGACGGCTGCCGTCCAATATACCGGTTTCGAGCGGTGACCACACGCGCTTAAGCACTGGCAGGCTCTTCAGCGGATCGTTGGTCTTGCTGAGGTCCATGCCCCAATCCCAGAATTTCTCACGCAGATCACCCTCGGGAGTCTGCATCGTCCAGTGCGTGGCATTTGCCACGACCAGCTCACCCGTTTCGGGGTTGTAGCCGTTCTGCAGGGCATCGACTTGCCTTGGTTGAATCTTCGCAATGGCTGGTATAACAACAGCTTTACTGGTCAACAGCACCACGGCTGGCCGATAAGCCGGCACCGTGATAGCAGCCGTTCCGGGTTTGACCACCTTGACGCTGCAGCCTGGCAAAGCCGATGCTGAGAAAGGATACTTGCTGAGCATATCACCAGGGATAGTGACGCGCGTCTTAATGGTCTCATTGCTCAAGTTCACAGCAACCACAGCGGCCGATGTGGGCCCAACCCGCAGGAAGCTAAACACGCGGGGGTCCGAGCTCTTCACGCTGGTGTATTTCGCACTGCCGTGTGAGAAGCAGTCCCACTTTGACCGCAGGGCCAGCCAGAGGGCCAGCTCCTCGCTGAAGCCGGTTTCCTGATCCTGGTAGAGTATCGGTGTGCCTTCCATCAGGCAGGAGATGGCCAGTAACGCCTGGTTGATGCCTGCGCCGAAGAAGCAATCCGGCGCCACTGTGTCGTGATTATCGGTAAATCGGCCCCATGCGTGCATCGCCGCAGTGGGGTTGGTGGCGCGCTGCCAGTCAAGCCAGAGTTTGGCGTTATTGATCCATGTGGGTATGTCGGATGTGGTCAGCAGGTCACGCATGACCAAATAGAACGGGTAGTCAAACTGCAAGTCGCTTTGCTTGAAAGCGATCGGCTTGCCTATTTCCGGCAGGATCATCGCGTCGGGGATCACCTCCCGGAAGCCGTCCCGCACCGCCTTGTTCAGCTCAATACCGCCCTTCGCCATGGCGGCGTTCGCGCGGTCCGGGTTGTTCCAGTTGTGTATCTGTCCCCAGCCGCCCACATCCAGCCGGGCGCCATCGAAGCCATACTCGGCCGCCCAGTTGTGCGAGGCCTTCTTAATGTATTGCTGCCACGGGATGGAACTGGCATCGGCGGGCTTGATGCTACCCCCCCACACCAGGTCGATATCACCTTTCGGGTTACGGCACCAAACCTCGTCGGGAAGTGTCTTGGCGTCAGGTGCATCGGGATGCATCCCGTAGACCACCAGGTCAGCGATCGATTTGACGCCGATCTTGTGGCCCGCGGCGATCATGTCTTTGAGCTGCTGCTTCGTGCCGTTCGCCTCATGAACCAGACCCTGTCCCATGGTGGTATACACCCATGGCGGAGTGGTTTGGGTGGGCAGATGCCACAGGATGTTTACGCCCAGTGCTTTGTAATACGGCATCTGACGCTGCAGACGGTCGTATCGCTGGCCATTGTCACCGGCCATCCAAATCTCTAGCGGTCCCCAGGGGTGCAGCTCCATGACGGTGCCGCCATATAGCCAGGAGGGTGGGTTGGCCGCGGGACCGTGGTCCAGGCTGTTCACCAGGCTCATCGTGGCGTTCATGATCACATCCGCGGGGCCAGAAACCAGCCGTATGCGCTGCTCTCCCACGGTGATGCTGTCACCGGTCTTCATGTGCTTCGAGGCATCGAACTGGTGGAACAGACTGACCGCCTTGTCGCCCTCATGCACACCTACCCGCGCCTGGTCCTCGATAAACTTGTAGCCGCAGATCAGCGACAGCTTCGCTTTCGGCGAGTGGAGAAACGCGACATTGTATTCCGCACGTGTCCAGCCGATCTCCATGCGGTCACGACCGGACTGCCAACTGCCTTGCAGCATCGGCTGCACCGGGTATTCACCGGGGATGAGTGCATACTGTTTAGCATCATTGGCCAGCGAAAGCTCCGGCGTATAGAGCGACACTCCCCACAACTGCAACGGCTTGGTGCCCTTGTAGGTGATGGTGGCATACCGTTTGATCTCATCTGCATCGACGGTGAGGTTGCTGGATATCTGCCAGTCACCCTCCTCGCGGGTCACCACCCAGGTGTTCCCATTGCGGGTGATGGTGGCATTGTGCGAACCCTTGCCGTCTAGTGACCATCCCATGCTGGTGTTGATGCGCACATCGGGCCGCACAGCGGCTTTTGCTTTGATGATCTTCGAGCCTTGGGATATCCCGATCCAAAGTCCGGTGTCCTTTTGGAAAATCGGCTGGATTTCAGCCTGTGCTATGGTAGACATTGCTATGACCCCCGTCAACGCAGCGATGAGAGACCTCATGTAGCCACCTCAAGTTGTGAATATGGATATAGTTTCGTTACGGGCGTGGGTGAATCCTGCGTGGGGGATAGAGGGATGATTCATCCACAGATTACGCAGATGGCGCAGATATATAAGGGCGAGCATACAAGGGGCGACCGGCGGTCGCCCTGGGGCGGGGTGACCCCGTCCCTACAAACGTCACCAGAACGGCGCGGAGGTCTCCACTTACCTAGTCGTATCTGCCCTGGGTGGCGCCGATCAGCCGCAGCTTCTTCAGCGCGCGGAGCTCCACCTGCCGCACGCGCTCACGGGTGACGCCCAGAATCAGCCCCACCTCTTCCAGAGTGTGGGATTGGCCGTCCTCCAGCCCAAACCGCAAGCGGACCACTTGCTGTTCCCGCTTGGCTAGTTTGACCAGCATGGCGTTGATCTGGTCACGCTGGATCATGGTGTTCACGATGTCGGTGGGAAGCATGACGGTGTCGTCTTCCATGAAGTCAGCCAGACTGGAGTTGTCCTTCTCGCCTACCGGGGTCTCCAGTGAGACGGGTTCCGTGCTGACCCTCATCACTTCATGGACGCGCTCCGGAGCCATCTCCATAGCTGTCGCCACCTCTTCGGTGGTGGGGTCGCGGTTCAAGTCCTGGCGGAGCTGGTTGCTGGTTTTGACCACTTTTTGGATAATTTCGGCCACATAGACAGGGATCCTGATCGTCCGTCCCTGGTTGATGATAGCGCGCGCGATCGCGCGGCGTATCCACCAGGTGGCGTAGGTGCTAAAACGGAAACCGCGCTTCCAGTCGAATTTTTCCACGGCGCGGATTAGTCCAAGGTTACCCTCTTGTATGAGGTCGGGCAGTGTAATCCCGCGTGAGGCATAACGGCGTGCGATGGAGACCACCAGCCGTAGGTTGCTTTCAATTAGACGTGTCTTGGCCTCTTCATCACCGGCTTCAACTCGCTTAGACAGCTCCACCTCTTCCTCAAAGTTGAGCAGCTTGCTGCGCCGGGCTTGATGCATCCACATGGAAAGCTCTTCGTCTTTTCCATGGGTTTCATGGGCGATCTCTTCCAAATCTTTGTCAGTCGTCGAGGCCAGGCTTTCGATATCAATATCTTCGCCTAGATCAACAACCGCCGCTAGATCATCATCACTATCATCACCATTGCTTACATTAACCTCGTTCATTAGTTCCTCTTTATGAGCGGACGACGTTTCTGAGGCTCGGGGATCAGTGGCCTTGTTTGCCATTTTGTCTCCTCCTTCTCATCGCTTCAATTGCGATAAATATTTCTTCGAATCAATGATACTAGCTATATTTAGATACATCGGCAACATGATTGGTTACAGTATTATTAACAGGTGGCCACGGGACCGGTACTATAATCATAGCATGGAATCATGGGTTTGTTAAGGGTGTTTTTGAAATAATTGGGTATTATGGCCGCAAATAGCTTTCTTCGCGGCCAATTACCGGATGACATGAGGTCTACGCCTGGAATAACACCAAACGGCTGTCATGGATCGCTTTGCTGTTTTCCATCGTGATGAGGTCACGGACGGGCTTGAGCTGTTCGCTGACACCAGCCCATCGGTAACGGCCATCGCCAACATACTCGATATCGGCAGACGAAGGCAGCCTCAGCGGCCCCTGCACGTCCTGAAGCCCCAGCATCAACGGACCGTGCCACAGGCTGCGAAGCTTGCTGTCGTGAAGGGTATTCCGCGGTGATTCCTCACGCAGATAGTTTTCCCATGTGATCTCCACGGTTGAACAGCTCCCTGCCGGAATGGTAACTGACACAAAACCCCGGTCCACAGGTGCGGAGATATACTCACCATCCAGCATCACCTTCGGGGCCAGTACCCAATATGGCATGTAGACCTTCAGGGTATGGCTGCTTGCAGCGGTGTTGGACAGCACCCGTAGCCGCCAGTGGGCCTCCACAGGGTAGTCGGTATCTATCTCCAGCTTCATCGTGCCATCATCGAATTCCACATCCGCCTGGATGCTGTTCAGCATGATCACCCACACACTCTGTTCGTCCTGGAGCAGCGTATACTCCGTCGCCTTGCTCATCCCCTCACCGCCCCGCATTGTACAGCACCAGAAGGCCTCATAAGTTTCCGCCTTCGGGGCTAGAATCTGAGTATCAGCACCCGCACAGGTGTTGGTGCCAAACCCTCCGTTAGGCCGCTGGCCGTAACCCAGACCACTGTAGTATATGCGGTGCGCATCGGCCAGATATTCAGGCTCTCCTGTGGCTTGCCACAACCAAATGGCCAGAATATATGAATCCACGACCGCGCAAGGCTCTGTCCAGTGGGGCCGGCCGAACCAGTTGTAGTTCTCGTAGTTTTCGGTCACGCCGTAGCCCATGTACAGCTTGTAAATCCGAACGGCCTGAGCCAGATACTCCTCATTCTGGGTGTATTCGGCCATACGCATCACACCTCGCAAGCCGCTCAGGGTCGCATGCGTCTGCGCCGAGATGCCCATGAAGTCTACTTCGAGATACTTCACGATCATCACATCGATCAGCTCTTTCAACTCCGGCCATCGCAGAATGCCATATGCCTGCGTCACACCATCCAACGCGATGAAGGCACAGCCGATGTCCGAGGAGGATATCCAGTTGCCCTCCACATCCGCGGCCAGGCTGCCGATCGCCTCGCCATCATATTTCCGCTGCTCCGGCTTTGTGGGATATGTGGTGTATCCGTTTCGAGCGGGCAGGTATAGCCCACGCACCATCCCCTCAATCATCTGCAAAACCCATGGTTCTTTACGCCAGAGGTAGAGCTCGCACAATGCGCGCAGCATCCATGAGTTACCAGATAACTGCTGCTCATCAATGATGCCGCCCTCCAGCACCTTCCCCATATATCCGGCTTTGTTGAAGCGGGTGGGCAGCTCAGACATGATGGAGTCAAGATAAACCGGCGTGCGACCGGTGGCTTGTGCCAGCAGAACCAGCGCCAGGATGGTACGCCCCTCCCAGTCGGCAGGCCACTCGTAGCTGAGGCCGTCAGGGTCGGTATGGAACACCTGCGGGGGCTGATATTCCTCGCGCTCTAACCGGTCAAAACTGCACAGCGCGCGACTGAATATATCGCCAGATATCTTGAGTTGCGAAAATGGGACTGGTTTCACGACGGACACCTCTATAAGATCGATGGTAAGCAAGCCATCCGATAAATTGCTGCTTCTGACACTATTGTACAAACAGTCGCAACGCATTCACACATGGCGTCACAAACCGATGCTCATCACAGTCGTATACTGTGTATAGATGCAACACCAAAATATAAAGGAGCCCACCATGAACGTAAATAAGCTACTCGCCGCAGGTCTGATCATAGCCGCCCTTAGCCCATCAGCGTGGTCGCAGGAGCCGTCTGTGCCCAAGTGCGCCATCATGCCCGTCATCTTCCTGGAGAAGAACGACACCTGTGATAACGCCACAGCGAAAGGCACAGTGATGGCCGCCATCAACGCCGACCTTGAGAAGGCAGGTATTGAGGCGATGTCGCCAGCCAACGCAAAGGCTGTCTACACCGCCGAAACGGGCAAAGCCATCTATGATTCCCTGCCCACACCCGCAGAGATGTTGATCATTGGACGCAAACTCAAGGCGAAGTATGTCATGGCCGCCAAACTGAAGTGGGATGTCACCTCCAAGTGGGTCGCTCTAGGGCCCAAGACCAAAGCATACGCCACAGTGGACATGCTGGTGATCGACACCGACAAGCAAGAGATTGTGATCAATTCGCAGGGTGTGAAGGCGGATAGCACCAAGATAGAGAAGAGCTGGGAGACGGCTGCCTCATTGCTGGTCACGATGGGGGCCACCGTGTTCAGCGGCGGGCCAAAGACGCCGCACATGGAGCGCAGCGGAGTCGTGGCCGTGCTGAAGGCGATGGAACCCTGGCTGTCTACGCTCAACGCACCCAGTAAGAAGATCGTGCTGGACGACGCCAGAGGCGCGAAACTGAAAAGCAAGTAGCTGAGGCAGCCCGGGTTGTAACTGATACGGTCGTAGGGGCCACCCTTGTGGTGGCCCTAAACGTTGCTTATTCGATTGTTTTCGATTAGGGCGCCCACAAGGGGCGCCCCTACGACCAGCCTCTGATTCCGCAACATGAAGGACAGTCAATCACCCACAAGTTAGGGCGCCAGGTTTTAACGTTGTATACCAGCCCTACCACGCGCTCAAGCACGTGGCTATTGACCGGCCAAGCCTGCTGAAGCAGGCTGCAGGGCTTCGCCCTGTTTGTGAAGCTTGCGCACGTAGGCTGATACAACGATATAACGACCAACACCCGGAACGGCTGATACGGAGCGATGACCCGTAGGCCGCTTTAGCGGTCTTGGTGTTCAATAGCCGAGACATTTATGTCGCGGAATCGGAATCTACTGGCTCCGCAGATATTTATGGTCAATAACCATGCGCTTTAGCGCGTGGCATGGTCGGTTACGCAGCCCCCATTTCGCATTTGAAGTTGATGTCCGTCCCTACTTCTCCACTCCACCCACGTAACCGGTGTTGTGTTTGCCATCCTCAGACTGCGTTTTCGCATTACCTGCGCCGTTGGCCAGCGTAAACTCGCCCTGCTGTCCGCTGACGGAGTTCCCTCCAACCCACACCTTGAACAGACCAGGCTGGATGACCGCATCTCCGTTGTCGTCGAAGTAAGCGATGTCGCGTGAACTGAGCGTGAATTTCACCCGTTTGGTTTCGCCAGGCTGAAGCATGATACGCTCAAACCGCTTCAGCTCCCTCACTGGACGAGTGGGGAGCGAGACCACGTCTTGCAGGTAGAGCTGCACCACCTCTTCACCATCACGCGATCCTGTGTTCTTTACATCCACCGCCACGTGGATGTCCGCACTCAGGTCAGCCGTCTTCGGGTCGACACTCAGCTTGCCATACTCGAAAGTGGTGTAGCTCAGTCCATACCCATACGGGTAGACGGGAGCATACTCCGTGTCCATGTAGCCCACCGAAAACACGGGGTGCGACCCCGCTGGCCGGCCCGCGTTCTTCCGGTTGTAAAACATGGGGCAGAAGCCCGTCGACTTGGGGAAGGTCACCGGCAAACGTCCCGCCGGGTTGTAGTCACCAAACAGCACATCCGCCACCGCATGACCGGCCTCGTTCCCGGCGTGCCAGGAGTCCAGGATGGCGGGCACATGCTCTGCGATCCACGGGATCGCCAACGCCCTGCCGTTCACCAGAACCACCACCACGGGTTTACCAACGGCACACACCGCCTCAACCAACTGCTGCTGTAAGCCAGGCAGCTCGATCTCACTGCGGCTGGAGGCCTCGCCGTTCATGCCCGGGTGTTCGCCGACCACTATCACCGCTACATCCGCGTTGCGGGCTGCTTCCACAGCTTTAGCGATGCCGTCCGCATTGGCAGCCCGGTCGTTGCCGGCTTTGTCGAAATGACGGACTGGCAGCGAACATCCCTGGGTGTAGGTCACTACGGTGTCAGCCGAGACGGCCTTCTTGATACCGTTCAGTATGCTCACCGCGTCGGAGCTTCGACCCAGAGCAGCCCAGGTGCCCAGCATAGAGCCGGCATCACCCGCCAGATCACCGATCACTGCGATGGACTTGGTGTTCTTCGCAAGCGGTAGCAGACCATCCTGGTTTTTCAACAGCACCAGCGACTTCTGCGCGATGCGGCGCGCTTCCGCGATACTCTGCGGGGTACGTTCCACCTTCGCCAGCAGTGCGGGGTCGGTGTATGGATGGTCAAAAAGTCCCAGACGGAACTTCACCCGCAGAACCCTGCGCACGGCCTCATTGATCTGGCTCATCTTGATGTCACCAGACTTCACCAGCTCCGCGAGCGTGTCGCGGAAGCAGTTCGAGCCCATATCCATGTCCATACCGGCACCCAGAGCCAGCCTGGCGGCGTCGGCGCGGGTAGCGGCCACACCGTGGTTCACCAGCTCGTATACCGCGTTTGCGTCGCTCACCGCATAGCCATCGAACCCCATCTTCTTCTTCAGCCAGCCTGTCAGCAGCTCTTTGTGGCAGGACATCGGAATTCCGCCCACCTCGTTGAACGAGGGCATGACGGTCTGCATCCCTGCCTCCACAGCCGCGATGTAGGGATACAGATACACATTGTAGAGCGTGCTCTTGGAGATATCCGCGGTGTCGTAGTCGCGCCCCGCTTCGGCCGCACCATACGCGGTGAAGTGCTTGGCGCAGGCTGCGACTGCGTCCTGACCGGCCAAGTCTATGCCTTGGAAGCCTCTCACCATGGCCGCTCCCATCACGGAGTTCAGATACGGGTCCTCACCGCAGCCTTCGGCCATGCGGCCCCAGCGGGCATCGCGGGCTACATCGATCATCGGAGCAAAGGTCCAGTGGATGCCGGAAGCCCGCGCCTCAGTCGCGGCGATGCGGCTGGCCGATTCCGCGCACTGCGGGTCGAACGACGCGGCGATGCCCAGCGGTATCGGGAAGGTGGTGCGGCAGCCATGAATCACATCATGGCCGATGATCAACGGGATGTGCAGGCGTGATTCCTCCACGGCGATGTGCTGCAACTGGTTCACGCGGTCGCGGATTTCGGCCCCTGTGCCGGATAGTGAGAGCAGTGAGCCCACCTTGCCCTTGCGGACATCTTCCTCGCCGTTCTTGTCCAGACCACCCCCGTATTGGGTGAGCTGGCCGATCTTCTCCTCAAGGTTCATCTTGGCCATCAAGCTGCTGATTTTCTTCTCTATGGGGTCTTGTTTACTTATCATTTGTTGAGATAATCCTATGTTTTTGACCGTATATGTCTTTAACGATGCTGTTTTCGAGGCAGAAGGGGCTCCCAGCACCAGCGGACTGACAGAGAGACTGGCCCCACACATTAACCCTAAGGTGATTTTGAATAACTGGGTCGTTTGTCGGGTCATATGGGTGTTACTCTCTTTCGCGTTTGGAGTCGGGGTATATTGCCATCGGGTTTATTCTATCATGGTACCGACAGATAAACGTGTGACGCAGGCTCGTTTCAGACCCGGCAAATGGTGCGGAGGGTTATAATGTGATCAGCACGATGGAACTCAAGCGGCCTTCCCACGAACACAGAAGGTGAGTATAGATGCCCGTACCAAAAGCCAAGCCGACGACAAGACCCTCATTCCGAGGCGTCTATTTCAACCCGCAGTTCGCCACTAAAGACTACCCCTGGCTGCTCTTCTACACCGACCACCGCAGCAGGATACGCACCGAACTAGCGGAATTGGTCGCCAAAACCGGCATGAACCTGGTCGATGTGTTCGTGCTGATTCCCAACAGCCTGAAGAAGCCAGCCGTGGGTAACCGCGTGGGCGAGGCTACGGCGGAGTGGGCCAACATCAGATTTCTGGATAACGTGGCGGCTTTCGTAGATGATTGCCATGATGCGGGTCTTTCTGTGGAGCTTGATTTGGTCGACAACCGCTGGATCCCTTACTCCGTGGATTCCGCGAACCACATCGGCAAACCTGAGGGGCCGTGGTGGCCGGTAGCGGACGATACACCCTGGGATGAGGCTGCCGCCTGGTACAAGCAGGTCATTGAGTATGTGGAAACTCACTCAGCGCACCCCGAGAGCATTGCGATGTGGTGCATGATGGGCAACTACACATGGGGTGGTGCGGAACCGGTGCTGTGGAACGACGACGGCCGACCGGCCATCATTACATGGACGGAGCGGTTTATTAAGGCCGTATGGCCCGTGTTCCGAACCGCCGGGCACCGGCCGAAAGCGGCACCCATTCTGCTGCCGATCTTTGCGAGCAATGAGTATTGGAATAGACGACGGCCGTTGGAGCGCTTAGGCGGGTTCACCAATCTGAAGAGGTGGATAGTCGATGACATGAAGCTACCGCCCGACTACTGGGTGATGTCCACCTACCCGTATTGCGACCCGGCCAGCGACGGTTTCAACTACCTCAAGGCGATCATCAACATACTCGGACCAGGCAGTGCAGCCCGCATTCTGTCCACCGATCTCAAGGGCGAGGGCCACCAAAGCGAGTTGCGGGACACCATCATCAAGACCGACCTTAAGAGCGGCTCGGAGATGCTGAAGTGGCACATGGCCAAATGCGCCCAGTACCGGTTCGCAGGCTGGTGGATGTGGGCCTACCAGGATACCGTCGATTCGTCTACCGGCCTTCGCACGATTGACGGACTGTGGAAGACGGAGCTGCTGAAGGTGATCCGCGAGGAGGCAAGGTAGGGGCGACCGGCCGGTCGCCCGTATTGTGGGCACCATCTGTTTTGGGGCGACCGGCCGGTCGCCCCTACGGTGGCGCGACTCCGGTCAGCCTGAATACTTGCGCCGGCTGATGATCTCGTCCTGGCTCTCCTTCGACAGGGTGCAGAAACGGGCAGAATATCCGCCGACTCGCACCATCAGGTCACGGTGGGCATCAGGATGCTTCTGCGCCTCGATCAGCCGATCCACAGACATGATGTTACCCTGGAAGATATGCCCGCCCTCGTTGATGTAAGTCTCCAACACTGGACGCACAATGTTTGGCTTGGCCCAGGTATGGTCGATATCCCACATCATCGAAGCTCCGCCCGGAATCTCGTGCAGCGACAGGCTGGTGGCGTCACCGATTGATGCGGTGATCCCGTTTGTGGCGGAGCCACACTGTGGCGAAAGGCCATGAGCCAGCGGAGCTCCTGCGGTTCGGCCGTCGGCCGTCGCCCCGGTCTCAAGCCCGAAACTGACCACCCATACAAATCCCAAAATGATCGGCCTGCAATGGCCGTCCTCAGGATTGACGTGATTCTTCAGGCTATGAGTGAAGTCCAACAGCACGCGGTCGACCATCCGGACGACCTCATCGTCCGATCCACACCCATACTTGGGCAGATTCCTTAGGTAGGTGTGCATCTCCGTGAATCCTTCGAAGTTCGCCCTGAGGGCCTCCAGTATCTCCACCCCCGTATACTTTTTGTCATCGAAGACAGCCCTCTTAATAGCGTAAAGACTGTCACCCACATTCGGTATGCCCACCCCGGAACCTCCGTAGTGTGGGTAGCGAGCACCACCGTCATTAATTGCCCGGCCCTTGCTGAGGCAATCATTGACCATGGTCGACAACAAGAACGCTGGCCGGTATTTCGCGTAGCACCCCAGCGATATATCGAGGTGCCGCATCAAAATGGCCATTTCCCGGTTGAGTTCTGCCCGGAAGGCGTCATACAGCTCGTTGAAGGACGCATAGTCAACAAGCGTTTTCGTGATGGGGGCCATGATGATATCCGAGCCCAACCGCTTCCCGCCGTTCAACACCAGCTCGAGAGTCTGCGCCACGTTGACTGCAAACGCAAAAAGCAGATCACCACTCGCCCCCTGCACGCCCACTTCCATACATCCACCGGCCGCCCAGTTTCTGGCATCGTCGATATCGGTGCCGTCCTCCACCAGTGCACGGATGATGGCATCGTCGCCGTATACCTGGCCGCGGTTCTCGGATTCGATCAGGTAGCGCGCGGCAAGATCGAGAAACGGCTTCGGTGAATCGTCGGGAACCCGCATATATACCGATGGATGAGTGTTCTTGAGTTCAATCATCGCCTCCACGATTATATACGACACCGGGTTTATGGCGATGCTGCCATCCGGATTCCTCCCGCCAACCATGATGGCCTCAACCCATCCGTCGGCATCGTGAATCCTCTCGTCCAGCTTGATCATGAGCTCCGTCACAAGCTCGCGGGCCTCATCCATGGATATACTACCGGCCTCAAGATCAGCTTCGAGATAGGGCCACAGATACCAGTCCAGCCTGCCCGGTCCGTTGCCGCCAAATGGGTTTTCAAACATCACGGCCAGATGCTGCAGCAGGAAACCCTGCACCGCTTCGCGGAATGTGCTGGCGGGTTTGGCTGGAACGCGCTCGCAGACCGCGGCCATATCCAACAGCTCCGTCCGTCGCAGGTCATCCGACTCATCTGCCGCCATCGCCCTCAACGTCTCCACGTGTCGCTTGACCCAGACCATGAAACCCTCAAGAACAATCGACGCGCAGTCATAAAACTCCACGGCTTTGGCATCACCTTCGTGATCGTTACGGTGTTGGGCAATCTCACTTAACAGCCCCTCCACTCCCAGGTGAAGCAGTTTGCCAAAGTCCCACGTCACGTGGCCTGGTGCCGCCATGCCGCCAAAAGGTGTTTCGGTGGGGTCGGAGCCCGGAAAGGCTTGGCTCACCGCCACACGGTAGTTTTCGCAAACCGTAAACTCCGCCCACCTTGGATCCATGCTGGACCCGCTGAGTTCCGGCGATTCCGCTCCTGGACAGGCTTGATAAATCTGCCCAGCCAGCCTTTCCAGTGGGAACACATAAACGGGCTCGTTCGCAAGTGCATACGCCATCGAACGTGCCTGCCGCTCCGCCAGAGGCCTGTCGGCGTATAGTTCAAAGAACGCCCTGGTCCAGTTGCCTACCTTAGGGCTTTCGTGCGGCATCCTTGCCCGTGATACCGCCTGATCCCTGTAATCCGCCAGTCTGCTGTTCAATGACATCTCCTGTTACCACCTTAACCTTCCGTGATCTGTGTTATGGTGACGGTCCTGCGTAGGGGCCGTTTTGCTTTCGCCATGATCTGTACTCCTGTGTTTCAGATGGGCGATATTCCGCCGATTCCGCGACATAAATGTCTCGGCTATTGATCACCAAGACTGCTGAAGCAGTCTTCATTAACGTTATCTTCGTCGGCAAGGAGCTCCGCAGCCCGGTTTAGCGGGCTTGTTGATTAATAGCCGAGACATTTATGTCGCGGCACATGGTCTATACGATCCCAATCCAGATTTGTGGTCAATAGCCATGTGCTTTAGCGCGTGGCACGGCGGTATGTAACGAGCCACAACGCACGACCACCATTTACGAATTTACGGGTGATAGCCTGTTACACACCCCTACGGCTTCACCTGCAGAGAGGCGGCAAGGGCCTTATCCCAGCTTACCCACTCCAGCTTTTGGATGTAGACGCTGTTCAGGTCGCTCTCTCCGGGTAGACCACCGATGCGGCTGTGCACTGCGGCGCAGATCACGAAGTCGTTGCGGCCGGCTCGCACCATCTCGGGGGCGTGACCGCTGATCTCGTACAACCGGTCGATGGTGGGATCGCCGAAGCGGTATGGGCTCTTGCTGGCATACACCGAAACGCGCCCGTAGTCGAAGCCGCTGACGAACAGGTAATACCAGTCGTCCTTCTTCATGACGAAGGGTGATTCCCCGCACTTATACGGCTCCGGCATATTGCCGATCACGATGATGGGCTCCGACCATTTTAACAGATCGAGCGACTTGCGCACCTTGATGGGACCGGTGCTGGCGTAATACATCAGATAGCACTTCTCGGTCTTATCGTAGAACACGCAGGCGTCTCGGTCACCCTCTTCGGAGAAGACCAGGTTGCCCTGCAGCTCTGGACCGGTGTATGGCTCCCACTTCTCCAGTTTCGGGTCATGGGACACAAACAGCTTGATGCTCTGCGAGACCTTGCTCATGTGAGAGTAATACAGATAGGCGGTGTTCTTGTCTTTCCAAATGGCATATGGCGCCCACATATGGTCGATGAGCGGGTCATCGCAACTGATGCGCGGCAGGTATTTATACTGGCTTTCCAGCCGGTTCCCCACCGCATGGAACATGCTGGAGTCGGGCTGGCTGATGCCGATACAGTGCCAGCGTCCCAGCTTGTCTTGGATCATGCACATATCGCTGTGCCATTCACCGTTGGCCACAATCGGCCGGGCGGTTTTCCATGGGCCGCTTAGTCGCGGGTAGAGTTTCGGTTTTGTGGTATCCATTGGTGTTCCCCTTTTGTATTTTACATCAGGTAGGATGAGTCGGACGAGTAAGATTGTGTACGCGACACCCTTACCACATGCCCATATTTATAAGGGCTTTCCGCCAAGCCGGGCCACGGTGGCGGCGATCACCTCTTCAGGTTCGCGATAGGGGTTCTTACAGCCCTCCACCAACAGCTCAATGGGATAACGGCGCCGCAGCTCCCAAAGGCCGCACTCAACCAGCATCAGCACTGTCTTTTGCCTCGCAGGTGAATCCGCGATCACCCGCAGCACGCGAAGCGCCTGGTCGAGTTTACGCTCCACATACCCGGAGGCTGCGTCCCAGTGTGGCTGGCGATGCTGGTTCAGCAGCTCCAGTTCGAACTCCTCCATGAGCATGGGCACAACCCCACCCCAGTGAGCTGGAAAGCCCTTCAGGATGTAGGCCACATCTTCCTGGCTGCCGCGAAGGGAGGCTGTCTTGCGCACCATGGTCATGGTAGCGGCGTCGAGGTCATTGGCCTCCGGATCCCAGTCATACGCAAACGGCACTCGTATGTTCCAGCCTGGACCAGGGATGTCCTCCCACATGATGTTCACGGCTGGGTCTATCGCGCTCAGTGCGGTATAGCTCTCACGTGTGGCCCCGGCATGGATGTTCGCAAACAGCTTCAGTTTCGGATGTTTCGCGCGGACAGCGTCCATGATATGACCGGCAAACTTCACATAGAGCGGGCCGATACCGGTGGCATAGGCGTGCTTACAAATCTCGCAGTCCAGGCGGCATGTGGAGGTCAGCTCGGTGCCGCCCACTTGAAACACGATGCCATCGCAGTGTAGCGGTGCATAGTGCTCGTCAATCAGCTCCGTGACGATCTTCGCCCATTTCTGCGCATCCTCTCGGCTGTTCAGGCAGACCGGGCTGTTCCAGCTCCAGTTGAATCCCCATAGCATTGAGATGCCGCGCTCGCGGGCGTATTTCTGTATCTCAGTCGCTGCCGGCGTCGGTTTATCGGTATGCCAGAACACCGCGGTGTCCATGCGTGCGGCTTGCATGTTGTCGATGAACCTCTTCCAGTTGTAGACTCTTCCGCCCCAGGTCCAAATCCCTACGTGATCTATCCGTTTAGCCATATGTCTCTCAGCTTTCATGTATTGTGACGGACTATTTGACGGTCTCATAAATCGCCACGGCACTCAGTCGAGGCTCACCAAGGTATGGTACCAGCCTCAGATTGATGTAACCCGCTGCATTCGCCGCAACGAATAGGTCCTTACACACCGCGATCTGCTTACCGCCCGCGTCGGCGAAGATATCATATCGCAACAGCACCAGGCGGTCGTTCAGATAGACATCGAACTGCCGCCGCGCGGGGGTATCAACCTCAAGTTCAACAAAGTAGAGCTGCACACGGTAGCTGCGCCTGGGCTGCAGTGCCTTGAAGCCATACCAAACCGTGCCCAAACATCGGGCATTATTGAACAGTTCCGAGGGAACCTGCTGCTTCAATCCTTCGGTCTGCACTTTCTGGCCAAACCATCGGTTGACGCCACCCACCGCAAGTCGGTCTGCCTCAAAACCATCCACCGCCGTATCCGAGCCGCAGTTGACGGCCTTGATGGGTTTGGCCACAGGCAACATGCTCCACAGCACCGTGGTGCCCATAGACCCCCCAGACAATACGAAGCCGAAATCTACGCGGCCATCCCATCCTGCCGGTGTATGTTGTTTGAAAGCCACGTCAAACTGTCCGAGAGAGGTCACACGTATATATCTGTCCGCCGGACGTTTCGTTCCAAACGCGTAGTTCCTATCTACAGCAGTCGCGTCCGTGCCGAACAAAACACCATACGAGTAACCTTTGGCTGTGTGGTAATCCACGCGCAGCATACTGCTAAATTCGCCACTTGGCGGTTGGTCTCCTTCCACGAGATCACATCGGAACCGCATCAGCTCAGGAAGCGCATCAGCTGTCACAGATATCTGCTGATGGCACGCCCCATCGCCCATGCAACCCAACCGGGCTACCCAGCTCCAAGAATCTAAATCGGCATAATCGCGGCTCAGTCGGTCTGCATAATGATGATTCACCCGCAACAGTCTGGCTGGGTTTTGACGAGGATGCGCATGTGCAGCCGGCAGCGCATCGGCGATCACACACAATACACCCTGCGCAGGGATTTCCCCCTGCCATACCTCTCCATCCAGGCGAACCTCATCGAAGTGCTCAGATGGCACCAACGCTTCTCCGGCACCGTCACCATAGCTGCAGTGTGCCTTATCGATGCGGTACACCCTTAGCCGACCTTTCGCAAACAACGGATGAGCAAACCGCAACTGCGCATTGACACTCTGCGTGCCGGAATTCACCACCAGCAATGCCGTATGACCAACATCGGAGCTGGCAGCACAGATCAGTCCCGCAGCATCTTGCTGCACAGGATAACGTGTCACGGGCATCATGCCATACAACTGCATCGCGTTGTAGGTGGCCCGGGCATGGCCGTCCCAGCTCACCATCCCTAGGCTGCTGTCTGGTGATGGGTCCTGGAACTGCGCCCAGTTTGTGGTGGTGATATATGGTCGTTCCAGCAGCCTCAAAATCGCACCAAGCAATGCCACGGCACCCTCAGATCGAGTGAGCGGACCATTGCCGGGGAACTCTTTTTCGGTGTTGTACTCGTCTAGCAATAGCTCGGTTTGGGCAAATTGGGGATACTTCATCAGCTCTTTAGCAGCCATCTGTGGCCAGTCCCAGCCATCCTTACCGTATACATGACAACTGAAGAAATCCAATGGCAGCCTGTTTTCCGCCACAAACTTAAGAAACGGCTCATACCACCAAAAGAATGCAGTTGCCGGGCCACCCACCTTCAACACGCCTTCGGACTGAACGGCCAAACTGCCCGCCTTATACAGGCGCAGGTAGTCCTCCAGTTTTCCCTGGAAGAAGAAGGGAGGGTTATCCGGTTCGTTCCATATCTCGTGGTATATAGGCGGGTACACACCACCCACCAGGTGTTTCGCGGTGATTCTGCAAACCTCCGACCAGCCGTCAACGGGAGGCACTCCGGCCGGATGAAGCTTGAAGGGGTAAGGGCAGTATGCGTATCCCCAGTGCATCTGAATGCCCGCGGAATTACACAGCATCTGCCAGTGGTCAACCAGGCTCCAATCGGCTGCCAGTTTACCGTCTCGCTCTCCAATACTGCCGCTAAGGGTCTGGTTCACGCCCCAGTTCATCTCTATGCGCATACTCTCGCTGCGCAATGCATACAGCAGATGGTTGTCACGCTCGAACTGAGGCGTGCCTGGGATTGTGGTGGTATACAGGTTCATCTTGCTCTTGCTGAGTGGGTAGCCGCGTGGCTTTGCGAAGTCAGCGGTCACCACCGCCGCATTGGCACGGGCGGCCATCATCCCAAAGACCAGCGTTATAAACAAGACAAGAATTAGCATTTACTTGCCTTTATCAAGCAGTATCACGCCTTGTGAGTTCGTTCCATAACTGCAACGCACACTCAGCTTGAGTGTGTACTTGGCTCCTGGCTTCCTCTCGCCTAATGGCAACCGGTAGACGTTGTTCCGATCACCATCTGGCCCGGTGTAGCCGGTGTGAGTGTCACGCACCAGCTCCTTGCCGTCCTCCAACAGTGCTGCCCACTCTACATCCACGGGAAGTCCCCACCGGTACTGAGGTCTCACTAGAATCACCCCAGACGAATCGAGCTGCGAGCTAATCTCATACTCGCAGGTTTGATATTCCGTTTTGATGGATTTGTCATCCCAGGCGCCGACCTCGACGCCATAGCTGATCTTGCTGTAAGCCACCTGAAGTTCATCAAGCCGCGGGAAATGGTGCTCCAAACGAGCCTTAAAGTCCGCGAGATTGCGTGCTTCCCTTGCCGACCAGACCACCTCGGCCATGGCGATGAGACGGGGGAAGAGTTGCAGGTTGCTGGTGTCTTCCGCGCGAGCCATATGTGTCCACAGACTGGCTTGCGCGCCCAAGACATGCTTCGCCTTGTCGCTGCTGACCGCGGCACCCACCGGCTCGTATGAGTAGACATTTTCGGTGTTAAAGCCGGCATTGGTATAGTCAAAATAGCCGTACTGCACGGGGGTGAACACCACATCATGCCCGTCGTCAATAGCTTTCATCCCAAATTCGATACTCCGCCAGGACATCACGGCGGCGTTTGGTGCCAATCCGCCCTCCATGATCTCATCCCAGCCCATCAGTCTTTTGTGCTTAGTGATCAAGAACCGCTCTATCCGCTTCACAAAGTAGCTCTGAAGCTCAAACTCATCTTTCAGCTTTTCCGTCTTGATTCGGGCTTGGCAATGTGGACATTCGCGCCATCGGATTTTGTCAACCTCATCGCCACCGATGTGAATGAAGGGTGACGGGAACAGCTCGGTCACCTCAGCCAGCACATCCTGAAGGAATTGGAATGTGCGATCCTGACCTGGGCAGAACACATCCGGCTGAAGACCTGGCACCAGCCCCTCCATGAAGGGGAAGATCACAGGCGTCACACCCTTACAGGAGAGCCACGGATACGCGCGTACCGCCGCCGCACAGTGGCCGGGCATTTCTATTTCGGGCACGATCATCACATTGCGGCTCGCTGCGTATTTGACCAGCTCTTTGATTTCGTTCTGTGTATAGAAGCCGCCGAACTGGTTGTACCGCACATCGAATTTGCTTCCAACGGTGGTCAGGCGAGGGTATTTCTTGATCTCGATACGCCAGCCCTGGTCGTCCGTCAGGTGCAGATGCAGCACGTTCAGCTTGTAGAGAGCCATCAGATCGATCTGACGCTTCAGATAGTTCAGCGGCTGGAATGTGCGGCTGGTGTCCAGCATCAAGCCGCGCCAGGAGAATCGCGGGGTGTCGCTGATTTGCACGCATGGCACACTCCAAGTGATGCCATTAACCAGCTCGGGGTTCTCGATTTGGGCGGGCAGAAGCTGCCGCAAGCTCTGGACACCATAGAATAGCCCTTTAGCGTCTATGTCCTTGATAGTCACCAGCTTCGGTGTGACCACAAGCTGATAGCCCTCTTGCCCAAGCGACTTGTCGGCCCCAGAGAGGCTGAGCACGATGGCATCGGACGTCTGGCTAGTTCCCTCTACCAGCTTCATTGGATAGCCAGTAGCCGGACGGAAGGCTTCGGCCAGCAGCTCAGCCACCGCCTTCACCTTTCGGGAAGAGGTAATCGTGCTGATCACGGTGGTCGGCTTTAGCTCGAAGCGGCCTTGATGCAACTCGGCTTTCACAGGTTTCGGTATGATGTCTATCAATCCATTATCTCCAGCAGACACAGGTGCGACGACGACGGCCATCAAAATGCCCACAGCCGCGAGCAAGGCCTGACGAACGAAAGAGCATGAGATCATCTATATCCTCAAACACGGCAGTTTGGTTTCGACGAGCCGCTTGTCTGTAGTCTATCCTGACCGTATTTGGTTGTCAAACGCCTTGTTCAGTCTCCGGCCAGCCGCAACCCCGTATACCGGTAGGCCAGTATCTTGCTGTAGTCGAAATCGGGCATCCGTTCGAATATGGACCACTGGTACGGTGCCTCCCAGGTCAATCGTTGGCCGGGTTTGCGGACCTCCACCAGGTATTCCGTGCGATAAACCCCCATGTCGGCTTGAACGACCGCCAACCCCGGCTTCACTGCGTTAACCGTACCTTCGGCAGATACGGAAACAGCACTGCCCTGTTTGATGCTATATTTCACGGTGTCGGACGAAGGCTTCATGTACCCGCGGTTTGTCATTTCGCGCAGCTTAGAACGGAATGTCTGGCCCGGCCGAAGCAGCACGTACGGCTTCGAGGCCATCAAGCCCATCGGCTTCACCGCAGCATCTTTAACGACCGACGATCCAACGTGCACGAAGCCCTCCAGCATGAGCAGGCCGCCCGCCGAGTTCTTGGGGTTGAGCATGGTGATCTTCGCATCTCCCTGCTGGAGCCCGGTGATGCGGCCATCAGCGCCGACTGCCACGATATCTCGACGGTTGCTCTCCCAGACCGCTCCGGGGGAAGGCTGCCATGGCTCGGAGCTGCCGTCGGAGTAGTTCCGAGCGACCGCCAACTGCGCCTCAGCCCCCGTACTAATACTGAGGTTCATCTCTGTGAATGCAGTGCTGATGTGTGACTTTTGCACAGGGGCATCGTCCCACGTCATGTAGGCCTCTGCCAAGTCGAGTCGGCAAAGATCTACAGGCGTCCCATCCTGGTGTCGCACCAGGATATCGAGCCGTAGCTCCTTCCCGGCGCATGCGGAGAGGTCGGCCTCGATGGTGGTGCCCTTGCCGGTGGGTCGGGCCTCAATTTGCTTGGACAACACTCCAGTCAGCTTCTGGTCATACCCTATCAAATATATCGTCGCGCCTGTCTTCGGATCTGTGTTGGCGGGGAAGACGAATCGGGCGACAAGCTTGACGCTTCTTTTACTAGGGATCGGCACGCTGTTCATGGTGACACCGACCTGCTCACCGTTGGCCAAAGGTTGGAGGCGCACCACTTCTGGACGGGTCAGCCCGTCCTCGCCTTTCACGCCCTTGACCAGCGAAGCGGTGCCGAATCCGTTGCTTCCGCCGAGGGTTAGGGTGTTCAGGCCATGCTCCGACGACCATGTCGACCAGAGCGCACCCGGGTCGGTGATCCGGTTGTTGAGACTCTGCTTCGGCTGTTCCCTGACCGAGAGGTTGATAGCCGCGGTCTTGTCGCCTGTACTGGCGGTGATGACCGCCTCTCCGGGGCGGTTCGCCTTCACATAGCCGAGGATGTCGACCGATGCCACATCCGGACGGTCGGAGCTCCAGAACACAGGCAGCTCCATTTCATCGCGGTAGAAGTAGTAGCCCTCTTTGGTGATGCCGGTCACATCCAGTTGCCGGCCCGAACCGGTGTCCAGAGAGATCGTGCGTGCGGCGGTATCAGCCAGATGCTGCTGCTGCAGATTTTCGCCAGCAGCACGTATCACAAGCCGGGCGAGTGAGGTGGTGAGCAACTGGCTTGCGGGTAGCTTCAGCTTCTCGCGGTTACCCAGGTATAGTGCTATCGTGGTCGGCCCTTCGGTTCGGACCCGCAGTTTGCCATCTTTGTCGGGCTGCAGCATTTTGTCATTCAGGATGTCATACACAGGCTGATCACTCCGCAGCTTGATAACCTCATCCGACGCCTTCGGGATGGTCACAAAAACGAAGGAGGCGTTCGCATTCACCACCCTGCCAGCATCGGAGTAGATATGCACCCCTGCCAACCTGCCGATTGCCTGGTAGAGTTTCGAAGTGGCGACCGAGGGCGATCCCAGCCATACCTGGCTCCAGCCGTTCATGCGCTTCAACACCGCGGTAGCCTGACCGTCGGTTCGTCCCAGAACGGTGAGCCCACGCTCATCGGTGATGTACGCAATCGGGATGGCGTCCTGCACACTGGCCAGCGGTTCGCCACTCGCCAGCGCATCCATGGATGGTATGCCCGACTTCACCGCGGTGATGGTATAGGTGCGGGTGTGGCCCAGATTGATGGGTAGCCCAGTGAGTGCCATGATTGCATCATCGGAGCAACCATCCACACCTGCAGCGTCGCGGCTCCAGTAACCCGGCGCGTATAACCACATCACCGTCTGCCCGCGCTTGTCCAACCTTTGCCAGCGTTTACGCATATCGGCGTTCCAGGCATAGGCGTTGGCCATGATCAGCAGTTTGTAGGATCGCGCTTTCCCTTTCAGCACATCCGAAAGGAGGATCACATCAGACGGGGCTCCCATGTGGCTGAGTTTCGACCGGATACTTACCATCTGGGCGTTCAAGGGTGACGCAGACGCTTTGTTGGACAGCACCATCTGCGAGAACTCATCAACTACCAGTGCCACCTGAGTGGTGGATGTGCGGGGCAGACTGACAGCAGCATTGGCAACCTGAGCCATCTTCTGAAAGCCATTCACCATGGTCGCGTTGTTAAAGCTGCCATACCCGCTATCGTCATACCACCACTGCCCAAACCCTTTAGTCAGGGTATATCCAAAATTCCGCCAGTGCAGGGCCAGTGAGCCTTTGACATCACCCGCCAGCGGCCGTGCGCCCCAGTGGTCTGTGCCTATGTGCGTGGAGTAATCATCCTCCCCAACATGCATTTTGCCGTTGATGCGTATGGAGTCCATGCTGCCGTGGCTGCCGGTGAAACCATCAAAACCGCGGTCGGTATAGTCCAACGGTGAGAAGATCAGGTCGATATCGGGAGATTCCAGTATCTTCTGCATGCACAACTGACCGCCAATCGGCCCGTAAGCCCCAAGCTCCATGTTGTAACCGCTGTATATCGCCACCAGCTTCTTCCGGCGTGTCTCCTGCTTGATCACCGAGGCCAGCCGGCCGGTCACATCGGCGATGCGCTCGTTGTGATACTGAACGTAGTCCACCACGTTGCGCTGTTTGGAGGGGTCTAGGAAGGGGCTGCCCGCCGATTTCGCAGGGATTTCCGCGGTCTCGAAGCTCACATCCGGCGACTTCCATAAAGAGCGGAGCTTTTGGAGGTCACCACTGTATTCACTCCGCAGCCATTCGCGCCACGTGGCCTGGTTGGCTAGACTACGGTCAAAATCGCGGTCGGTGTAGGTATCCACATAGAACCACTCGCCGGTGTTGCCCGCTAATACCATATAACCGAGGATATGCCCCGCGAACTTGCCGTTCTCCAGCCTGCGGATATTCTGCCGCAAATGCAGCTCCACCCTGTTCACCCACTCCTGCGATCCGAACGAGATGGCGTTCCAGGAGGCCGCGGGGTCGGTATTATACTCGGTGCTGTCGCGCTTGTCGAAGCCATAGATTTGGTCTCCGCCCACCCACATCGAAGGCAGGAAGTAGGCGTTCGGGTCTTTCGACAGCACCTCCTTCATCTGGTTCTCGATGAACTCGGCCGTTTGAAAGCTGGCAATCAGCCGCGGCTGGTAGATGCGGATTCCGGCGTGAACCGCAGATTTGCTCAGGTTAGGATAGGTGTCATACTGCGCCCAGGCGATGAAAGGCTTCGGCTGACCGTTGATGTGCAGAGTGGGGTTACCATCTATGCGCTTGAGCTTCGCCTCAGTGATCGGAACGAAATACTGTGTTGCATCCCCTTGCGCATGCGCCAGCCGGGGGAAGAACGCCATTGCTAAAATAACCGCCAGAAGCATCAGTCGTATCATGATGAAACCTCATTATCTGTAATCGCCCGCAGAAACCCGTATCCGCTTGTGTTTCCTTTGTTGCCACTATCCGCCAGACCGCTCCCGACTTGAATGCCGACACAAATATTCATGGCTAACCGCCAGACCGGCGCGGTCTATACCCCTCTGTAGCCGCTAGCCTACTGACAGAACGCCCCGGACATATGCAACACAGGTTGTAGCCGGAAAATAGTGTCAACCTATAGACGGACGGGACATCCCCTCCTGACTCCTATCTCCTGCCTCCTCGCCTCCTCCCCTCCTGATCTCCTCGTGCTCAGTCTATCTTTACCCGAAGGCCTTGTCAAACCGGGGAACTGTGGTATATAATAACGTGTCGGTGATCAACCGAACAAAACTACCAGGAGGATTCGTATTATGAAGACCAACACAGCATCGGCGATTGTGTGTTCACTGCGGCACACCTCCAGGGAATTCTGCCTCTAGCCTCCTCGTCAGAGCTCCGGCCCAATTCCCTCCTGAGGCCTTGCCGCTAACACAACTAGCGCACGCAAGTATCTCCACCAGGAGGACCACACCTTGATTCAACATTACGGATGGAATCCATCAAAGCAGTTTCTGGCCGATCAGCAGTTCGGCGAGGGGGCCGTCATGGCCCGAATTCTTTCGGAATCACGCACCCAATTCGAAATCGTCAGCACCAATGGGTTGCACCCTGCGCAATGCACCGGATCGATGCAGCACCACGCGATGGGTCGGCTGGACCTGCCGACCGTTGGCGACTGGGTTCATCTACGGCACCTTCCCACAGAAGGCGAGATGGCACTGATCGATGGTGTGATGGAACGCCAAAGCCTGTTTATGCGTAAGCAAGCGGGGCCGTCAGAGCAGCCGCAGCCCATCGCAGCTAACATCGATACGCTGTTTATTGTAACTGGACTGGACTTCGACCTGAACCCCGCCCGCATCGAGCGTTACGTCACGCAGGCCTGGCAAAGCGGAGCTGAACCGGTACTGGTGCTCACCAAGTCGGACCTCAATTCTGACTGGCGGACGCTTCAGGGCCAGATGCAGCAGCGGATGCTCTCAGTGGACTGCATCGCAATAAGCTGCATCACAGGGGCTGGTTTCGAAGGCCTGAACCGGTACCTTCAGCCCGGCCGTACCGTCGCTCTGGTGGGCTCCAGTGGTGTCGGTAAATCCACATTGCTCAACACCCTGGCGGGTCATGAGTTAGCCAGCACACAACAGGTACGGGCCGATGACAGCAAAGGGCGTCACACCACAACCAGCCGCAACCTCTATCTGCTGCCGTCCGGTGCAATGGTACTGGACACACCAGGTATGCGTGAGCTTGGACTGTGGGGTGTAGAGGGTAGCGATGCCGGTTTTGAGGACATCGCTGAGTTAAGTCAGCAATGCCGGTTTGCAGACTGCAAGCATCAGACGGAACCCGGCTGTGCGGTGCGTGAGGCGATCGTGACGGGGAGCCTTCAGCAGTCCAGGCTCAACAGCTACCATCGGCTGCTGCGTGAGGCCGCTCACCAGATTCAAAAGCAGACCGTCTCAGCCGATTACGCCGAACGGGTCAAGTGGAAGGCTATCCACAAAACCATACGGCATTTGCCGAAGACGTAAGCAGTCGTCAAATGGCAATTGCTGGATGTGATATGGCTATGTCCGGGGCGGTCTTTCAGTACGCTGGCAATGGCAGAACGCTATAGACCGCGCCGGTCTGGCGGATAGCCGAATCCGTCACCCCGTGAACGGGGTTCCCTCACCTCGCGTCTGATAGGTCACAGCCCGCAAGTGGGTGCCGGGCCTTCCCAACGCCCGCCGGAACGCGGGCCGGTATTGATCAGCGATGGGTGACTGTGCCCGTACCGCGACGAAGTCACGGACGGGCCACGGAACCCGTCGCTATGTGCAGGTGTTGAGGATCTCAGGATGTCCATCCACTCTGCCGCGGGTTTAGTCACCCTATTACCCACAAATATGTATCGGAGCCTGTAGACGCCGATTCCGCGACATAAATGTCTCGGCTATTGAACACCAAGACTGCTGAAGCAGTCTTCATTAACGTTATCTTTGTCGGCAAGGAGCTCCGCAGCCCGGTTTAGCGGGCTTGATGATCAGTAGCCGAGACATTTATGTCGCGGCACATGGTCGATACGATCCCAATCTGGATTTGTGGGTAATAGGCTGCGCTAAAGCACATGGCTATTGACCGGCCAAGCCTGCTGAAGCAGGCTGCACCACTTCGCCTTGTGGCTGGATGCGGTACCCAGACTGCTTCAGCAGGCTTTTCAGGTCAACAGCCGAGACATTTATGTCGCGGAATCGGCGACTGCTGGCTCCGTAGATATTTGTGGGTAATAGACTGGGTTTAGTCACCCACACGACTATGTTCCGGGAGCTGACGCTCCGGGAACTGCGTCCAGTGTGGGTCCCTGCAACGCGCGGCTGATCAGTATCGGCCGGCGTCGCTTCGCTCCGGCCGGTGTATGGATGCCCATGTCACCCGTCGGCAAATACGAATGACCCCTGCCAATTGTCAATAGTCAGTTGTCAATTGATAACTACGGCTCTGGGTTCTCACCCTCGTCATGAGTATGCGGCTGCATGGCGATACCATGGTCAATGTAGTACCGCTCAATGTCCTCTGGCAGTGACAAGCCGAGTTCAATGGTGTAGTCGGAAAGAACCTCAAGAATCTCCTCATCACCAAATGCCAGGTCAGGGTGCGCCAAAACCAGCAGCAAGTGGTCTCCAATCAAACGGATTGGGATGATACCATGCCGCAGCAGGGTGTCCATCACGCTCTTTGGCAGGTTGGTGAGCTGGCCTGGCGTCAATGACGCGCTCTCGATATCGATGAACGGAACCTGGTAGAGCTCGGAGATAGACTGCAAGTGTTCCTGCGGCGTGATGATGTTGTGCTCCAGAAGGTACTCAACCACTGCTTCGTCTGTATCGTTAGTGTTGATGGCAGCCGCTAGCAACTGCTCGTCTGTGACGTAGCCTCGCAGTTTCATAATTTCACGTAAAGTCATGACAATTCGCTCAGGCGTAACCAGGGTTGGGAACCGGTTGGTGGTCTTCTCCCATGTCAACTGGATGCCAGTCTTACGCCCTTTGAAAAACTGCTGCATGGCAATGAACATTGCGTGCGAACTAATGACGTTCGCATACGGTGTACGAGTGACACTGAGCATCGCGGGTAATAAGCCGTAAAGCCTGTAATTCGTAAGCACTTTTTGGCTCATTCTAAACAGCATCAGAAACAGGTCGGCTATCAGCACGTAACTCAACCAGGTTCGGTATTCCATCAATGACAGCATCTGCAGGGAGTCAGGCCAATAGTGAGTCCAGAAAGCGAATATGATGGTGTAGATAAACACCATATAGCCCAAAATGGTCACGAAGTTGGCAAATAACGCCTTGCGGTCTCTATACAGGCAATATTTCATGGCCAGGGTGCCCGGCCAGCCCGTGTTGGTCCACTCCTGGAATACAATGCCAAGGATCCACCGGCTGCGCTGGCGCACTGCGTTACGGTATACAGTGGGGAAGAACGACCGCGTAGCGATCCATTCCGGCACGGTCACCTCAACCCAGGGGCCAAACAATCCAAAGTATTTGCGGCGATCCACGATACGCGGCACAAATTGCTGGACAAAGACCGGCCGCAGGTTATGCTTACGTATCTTGACCGAAATCGCATAGTCTTCGGTCAGACTATTGGTGCTGAACACTTCCCCGGCGTAGATGTCGTTTAGCTTCTGCAGTGCGTCGCGGCTGAACGCCGTGCCCACACCGGCCGAAGGCACGATGCCGCTAATCAAACCGCGGCTCACAACGTCCTTTACGTGGTATTCGGCAAACTCGTCGTTATATACCCAGTGGGTGAAGTTAAACAGCGGCACTTCCAGCGGGAAGATAGGTATCTGAACCATCCCCGCCTCTGGCATCAGATAGTTGTAAAGTTTGAATGCCATCGGGTGAATAACATCTTCAGCGTCGTGCATCACGATGACATCAAACAGGTTACCGGTGGATTCTTGATACTGCAGAATGGCCATGTACACCTGGTTCAGGTTGTCAGCCTTGTTGGTGGGGCCAGGGTTTGCACCCACCACGCAGTGAACCCTTGGAAATCGCGAGGCGGCTTCAGCCACAGCGTCGATGGTCGCCTGGTCGTTGGGGTAGGTGCCGACAAATACTTCGTAGTTATCGTAGTCGATAATTTCCAGGTTGTGCGCAATAGCCGCGCCAATCACCTCAGACTCACGCCAGCAAGGCACCATCAGCGCAATGCGCTTTCGCTCCCTGGTGTTCAACTGCTCCAGCGAGATGGCAGCATAAGGAGCCTTGGTCATCCGCTTGTGCGAGATAATCTTTCGGGTGTAGTAGATAAGGTCCAGGAACAGGTCGTCTAGCCCTGACAGAAGGAATATGGTGGCCACAAATGCCAGCAGCCAGCCAAAAATCTGCCCAAGTATCATCCAACCCGTCACGCGGAAATAGCCCATCAAGTCGCTGACAGCCCATACTGCCAGCGTTATGCCAGCAAGCAAGAAGCTGATAGCCATGACCAGCGTGATCGCCTCAAGAGGCCCAATGGGTATCTCAAAGCGCAGTTTCCGCGCCGTTACACTCGACATACTATAACCTCACGTACCAGTCCATGCCTATTTGCAGGTCTTCGTATGACGCCCTGACATCGGCTGGTCGATCTCCGCCGCCAATGTAACTACCCCAGATGTATTCCGCATGAAGCGTCAGAGGCGTAAACCGATCTGGCCTCCATGCAAATCCTACACCACCCACCAGGTTGTTGTTGTAGTACTCGCCCTTGGAGTCAAAGGAGATGGAACCCAGTGCATACAAGTCAGCATAACTTGACGGTGAGTTGATCACGCGCAACCCTAGACGGCCTCGCCCAAACCCAATGATATTGTTGTCATATCTGGAGTAGTACGAAACATCCATGTTGATATCACCCATGGGCTGAAACGCCTTGAGCTGTGTGATTTTGAACCCTGGCTCAAATCCCTTGTAATAGTAGGCACCCACACGGAAGTCTTCCTGCCACTGCTTTTCGTAGGGGTCTGACAGGTATTTGTAGGCGGTACCAGCTTCAGCATAGATTGTGATCGGAATCTCGTCAAACGGCTTATTCCGGATACCTATTGCCATGGTCAACGAATTGTCATTGAATATCTTAGGTATGGCCCCTATTCCGCTTTTGCTGTCTTTGCTGCTCTTCAGGCTCACATAGATATCTGTGTTCTTCGCGCCAGCCAGTTTGGTGCCCAGTTTCAAGTTCATCGGAAAGATGGTGTTGTCGAACCGGCTCATGTACAGCGGCGAAAAGCTGAATTCCACAAACTGCGGGTCTTTCAACTGTCGGGTTTGCTGTCCAGCCAGGTTCTGCATCGCTGTAGACGCCTGGTCGCGTGTTTTGTTGTCAGCTTTGCTGTTCATGGCAATACGGAAATATCGCATCGCCTCTTTTTGACGTCCCAGCCCGTCCAGCAAGAACCCAATCTGCATGACCGTCTGGATGTCGCCTGGATCCAGCTTGTAACTGGTTTCGAAATACGGCAGAGCCAGTGCAGGCTCCTTTTTAGCTAGTAACTGGTAGCCTGCACTCATCTGCACTGTTTTATTCTGCGGATATTTCCTGGCAAGTTGCAGCATTAAGTCCATTGCTGCAGCTTGATTGGTCTTTTGAAGGTCATAGAACCTGTTCATATCGGCTTCATACACTTTGTCTGCCGCCAGGCAGGAGAGACTGGCGGCGATAAAGACTATCGAAACCGAGAGACCAAGAAGCCTACTCATCAAATGCATCATCCACACTTCCTTTCGTTATGGCGTGGAGCTGCCAGGAGCCGGCTGCTGTCCACCCTGCGCCACGATCTGTCGCAGATGACGATACCGACGGAAGGACATCACACCGATGAGAATCAGCAGTAAGGTCAAGCTAATCCACACCAGCGGGTAATTACGCAGCCACAGATGCACGGCATCTGACACAGGTAACTTGCCTACATAGAACGCTTTGGCCAGACGCGCGGTTTTGACGGCCTCGGGACCAAACACGGCGGTATCACGCTTAATACCGGTTCGCAAGTTCGGATCGAGATAAGCTGCCACCATGCGGTCCAGCATATCCGGGCCAGTAGCCAACATGGCCACTAAACATCGGCTCTTGTCGTCAGGCCGTTCGCAGGAGACCATGACGGAAAGCTGCCCGTCCTGGCTGGCGAGAAGATCGCCCAGTTCCTGCCTGTTGAGTTGCCCGTCTGTGTCGTTGAACAGGTCGTTAAGGTCGTTGTCGCGTATTCGGAATCCGCCGCCCTGAGCACGCAGTTGCAGAGCTTCGCGCCATGCATCGGGCAGTGCGGCACCATTATCGTCACGGATGGCGATGATGTCTTTACCAAGAGGAGCCGTCTGGGCACCATTGATCAAGACATGCCGATAAGGAGCCATTCCGGTGATAGCCCCAAACCGCGCGCACACTGCCATGAATGCCGTGCGCTCCGCTGTGCTGGGGTTATCGGGCAGCGAAAACACTGTTTCCGAAAGGTCTGCCAGTTTGGTGTACGGGTAGCCGTTGTTAACAAACAACCCAAGGTCGGGCATACGCACATAGTGCGGGATGTTCGTTAGATCGATGGTGCTATCAGGGTCGATCCGTCCTCTGAATGCAAAGAACGGGAAGTCGTTACACGGATTTTCGCGTGTATAGTCAAACGCAAACCGGAACTGCAGTTCGCCTGCTGCTGGTTTGTTGTAGGCTTCAGTGATATAGAATGTGCGCTGTTTTTCGTATTCTTTGTATCCAGGCTTAATGGTCTGAGCAGCACCCTCAGGGTCGTTCCACTGCGACAACAGCGGGTAACTCTGCAGTAACTGGTTGTCCACAAACACATCAAGCCGGTTGTTGGTCTGGTTACGACCAGGTGTATAGCGATAGCTCAGGAATATCGGCACACCCTTGGACTGCTGCAGGAACAGGTCCGGCGGCAGGCGGAAGGGCAGGCGTATCGGATCGGCTGTTAGCCCAACGGATTCCATCGCGTCACGTGCTATTAAGTCGCCGAACCGAACGGGTCGGTCAGAAGGAATCCAGCGTGGTGCATCGTATGGGTTGCGCTTGCTGGGCGGAGTAAACTCCTGCACAGCCACGCGGGAACCGCTCATCGGGAGTGACGAGAACGCCAACGCTCCCGCGGCCACCCGCAACTGCTCTTCACTGCTGCCGGTGACCAGTAATACTGCACCACCACCCATGGGGTTTGGTACCAGTTGGATACTGGGGTTTCCCACCGCAAACTGCGATAGAACGGGCGGCAGCTCAGACTCCAGCATCACGGCAATCACATTACCCGATGCGAGGGAATCTGCGACTTTCAGGTTTAGCTGCCGATAGTCGGACTGCACACCAAACCAGCCAGCCACAACTGAGCCAGCCCAGACGCTACCCTTCTGACGGCCGACCATCATATTCAGGTTCACAGAGGTGTTCTGTGAGGTACTGAAGAATGGCGACGGCAGTTCAGCCAGGTCATATAAACCAGGAACCTCCTGGCGGTCCAGCACCAGTTTTCCGTCCAGAACCTCAGCCCAGATCAGCGGGCTATTGGGATCTTCGCAGAACAGCGTATAACTTCCGATCAGGCCGAAAGTAATGCTGTTAAAACTGCCCAACAGTTTGGGATCAATCGGGATCTCATAAACTCGGCCCATGTAGTCTTTGCGCATGAGGGGGAGAACAGCCACTGTGCGGTGGTTGATCTCGACTTTCATACTGGAAATTTCTTCCAACAAGGCCGGACTATGACTAATCTTGAACCTTAGGGTGGCACCGGTCAGCTTCTTGGGGTAACTCACACCCACAGTAAGCTGGCGTATCCGGGTTATCCCAGAAAACTTCATCGGGTCCTCAGCACCCAGCGCGGTGAATGGGATCATCTTCGACACATCCGAAGCATTTCCCGAGACTACCGCTGGCAGCATCTGCCAGGGGCTTTGCGGTGAGGGTGCAGGATCATTGGCCTGCAGTGAGGAACGGCCGGATGCAGATGCCATACCAGAAGGCATGCTGCTCGAACCGGTGGCCATCTCAGCCTGTCCACCCGTTGTCACCATCACGTTCGGGGCACTTGCCCGGCGAACCGCGTCATTCGCAGCCGACTGCATCATATTCGCTTGAGCCGAAGGGGCTGCCGGAGCAGCGGATCCGACCATCATGGTAGATGGGTTGGTGGCTACTGGCTTGCTGGCGACAGCTTTTTGTGCCTGTGCTGGGACTGCACTCGCAGAGGCCCCAGCGGTTGGCCATAGCCATACAATCACAGTATTAGGGCTGGGTTGGGACATCTCCATCTTCATTGCACTGGTAGAAAAAGCCTCAATGGCTGGGTTATGCCCATTATCACGCGCGGCCATATACCACCGAACAGCTACCCCATTGACGTTGGAACTGCCTGGCACCACACTGCGTCCACCATGAACATCCATCAATACCATGGTCGAGCCGTTGTTGGCCTTGACGGCAAGAGAGCTAGGGCTGTTGATGGTGATTTTCACACCAGCCCCCTGAGCCACAGTTTTAACCGTAGTCCGACCAGCTGGCACAGCCGCTGCAGGCACCGCTTTGCGTGTCTGAGTGTATGTGCGGCGGGGCTCTGTGTCTCTGCGCCGTTTCACGGTATATTTCTTTGCTGCCGGCTTTGGTGCAGATTCGCTGCTCTCAGCCACCTGGTCAAGCACGGAATCCGGGATTGACGTGGTGGCCGTGAGGTCTGGCGATTGTGCTGCCAATGGCGTGAATACGGCCACAGCCAACAGTGCTGCTGCCAGCACCGCCTTAATACTGGAACTCCCTGGCAGGTAAGTGATCTTTTTCATGGTCATTCTCCTCGTGTCATCCCAAGCCTATTGCTTAATGGCTGACGCATCTAGCTTACGCAACGTCTCGGCTACGTCTCCCGCTCCATTTTCAGACAAGTGCGGGGTGATCAACATCACGACATCTGTCCGTGATTTACTGGTCTTGTTAGATTTGAACAACTCACCGATAAACGGAAGGTCGCCCAGAACAGGTACTTTGGTGGCATTCTTCGATTCGAGCTCTTGAACCAAACCGCCGATGACAAGGGTATCGCCGCTCTTCACCCTCATCGTCGTATTGGCTCGCCGTATGGTTACTGTGGGATTACCACCGACAGGAGTGGTAAAGTCCCCAACTTCGGGATCTAGCTTCATGGTGACATAGCCGTCAGTTCCGATATAGACGGTCACTTTCAGGGTAATTCCTGTGGCGATTTTCTGAATCTGTGATGATCCGTATATCGTGTTCCCTGTGATGATGGAATAGAAAGTCTCTTTGCCAACAGTGAGTGAGGTCTCTCTACCCTCGAAACAGGAAACCCTTGGGTTTGCCTTCATCTTCGCGTTGCCATTTGCCAGCAACGCTTTGATCTTGACAAAGTCAAGCTCGGTCGCTTTGGCATACACGATATTCTGGTCCGAATCGACCCCGCCCTTACCGAAGTTCCAGCTAAAGCCGGTATCCATACCGGTATCGGCGGTCATCTCGATAATCACGGCATCGACCACGATCTGGCGTAACGGCGCATCGATCATCTTGAGGTCCCGCTCTATCTTGTCAGAGACCTGCTGAGGTGCGGTAATGGTGATCATGTTGCCCGCTTTGTCTACCTTATAGTAGTTTTTCCAACTGCTGGACAGAAGATCACCCAACGCTTCGGCACTCATATTGGAAGGCATGTACCGTTTGGTCATGGCAAATTCGCGGAACAGAGGTGAATCGGGCGTGCCCGAGCTGACCAGAAACACACCGTCGGATCGTTCTTTCCATACCAGCCCACCAGACAACGCCACTTTTTCCAGCGCGGTGTCCAGAGGCTCTTTGTTGAACTCGATCGATATGTTCTGAGGTTTCACGCTCTCGTCCGAAATGATCACCACATGCGCTACACCGGCGATGTCGGCCAGCACTTGTTTGATATCCGTATCCACAAATACATTAGTTACCAGCGGTTGATTCTTCTTCACCGATGGCGTCGGGACATCAATCACCACGGGGGTGCTGTCAAGCAGATTGGTCACCCCACCGATGTTGGATGAATAGCTGTTTGAGCTGTTTCCACCATCTGGGGTCACCACTGTAGAGTTTTCGCTGGCACTCCCCTCGGAATCTGGGACGAGCACTGTCGCTCCGCTGGCATCTGGCACTGACGGTGTCACTTTCGCGGGCTCCGTCATCTGGTCATCAGGAACCAGAACCTCAGGCTTGGTGATCTCTGGGCCAGGTACCGAAACCTCCGGGGCGATGACAGTTGGGCCTGTGCTCTCTGTGCTGCCCGAAGGTATGCTGGGGTCTGGCACTAGCAGCTCCGATGGTGTCGATGCTTCACTGGTTGTTTCGGGTTCCAGCGTCACAGCACTACCTGTGGTGCCCTCAGTGCCAGTGGTAGTACTACCCGTGTCACCCTCGCTTGGAAGCGGCTGAACTGCGACCGGGACAGGAATTGGAGCCTCGGAGCCAGAAGAGGCCTCATTGGCCTCTTTACCACCGGCATTTGCCGATGTATCACTGTTTTGCACATCAGGGTTCAACACATTTTCAGACGCAGAACTACCGGATGGGCCATTAGTATCTGGGGGTGTCGTCTGAACCGACACCGGTTCCTCGCTGGGTGAGGCGTTAATCCAGCTCTCCAAATCTGATGGAGGGTTATCTACTGTGGATGAGGCCACTGTATCTGGAACCTTCGGAACCGATGGGCTCTCCGTGTTCGCAGATTCGGGGGAAGGAGTAGAAATGTCGCGCGAGCCAAGTAGATCGGTGCCTTCAGGACTTATGTCAGAGCTCTGAGCGATCTTTACAGGTGATGGCTTGGGCTTACCCTGAACATTCGGTGTGGGTTTAGCGGGGACGGTTCTGCCAGGTATCTTCAGCTTGGCTCCCACTGCCAGACGGTAACCCGCACCAATGTTGTTTATTTTAATAAACTCTGCGGCACTGACACCGTATTCTTCGCAGATGGTGCGCAGTGTTTCGCCGGCCTTGACCCTGTGTATCATCACAGGCTCTTGAACAGGTGCGATGACTGGATCAGCTACCTCAGGAGTGGAGGGTTCAAGGGTACCCATCAGATCCACAGGTGCGTCGCCTGTAACCATTTCGTCTGATGAAACTGTTGGGGGGGCCGGGACCGATGCGGTGGTGACAGGAATCTTCAACTCTTCTCCCAGAATCACCGAATCACGCTTTAAGTTGTTCGCGGCTTTTATCTGCGCTACTGAGCAGCCATATTTGCGCGAATAACCCCATAGCGTATCACCACGTCTCACCACCACCGTGACCTGCTGTACAGGCTCCGGTGTCATGGACGCATCCTGGCTCCAAGTTATGGGTGCCATCAACGATAGCACAACTATTGTGGTTAGCTTCGCCTTAGTATTGTATGCGAACACTTCACACCCCCTTGGGTGCAACACAAATGGATGCCTGCAAATTTGCTAGGCTCTCATATGTTACCTTGTTAATAGACCAAAAGTCCAAGTATTTATACTGGTTTTTCATTTTATTTTGTCTTTTTTACCGGTTTTGCTACAGATAAGGGTAATCGACCCTTCGCGGTTAGTTGCGGCGCATACTGGTAAGAAATTTCTACAACGTATTCACCGGCCTTAAGGTCAATGGGTAGCATGACTGTGTTTTGCACAGTCGCACCCGGGATGATGCCCCCATCTCCCACTTTGGGTACCTCCAGGTAGTTCACCACCTGAACGCCACGATCCAGAATCGCAGCAGTGGCGACCGGTGCGACCGCTTTGTTTCCTGTGTTCTTTACATCAAACCGCACCTGTATTGGCTTGCCCTGGGCCTTCACTAACTGCATATTGGAAATCTCCAACTTAGGATCGGCTGTTTTGGTTACCAGTACATTACCTGTAATGACTTCCTTCAGGCTGGTACTGCTCCCCTTGACCGCTACCGAAAAAGCCATCCACAGATCGCCTTTGGCTGTCTTATCGACTCCAATTTGCAGACGGCTGCTGCCCAGTTCGTTGGGTTGAAGCACCATCTCCCTTGGTTCGATATTGATGGTCAGCCCTACAGGAGGTGCCGATTCGCTGGCACCAAGCGCACCGCTTGTTGTCTGCTCCACCGCATTGGCGGTAATTAATAATGTAAGAGGTTTCGTGCCGTTATTCCGCACGCGTAAAGCCTGCTGTTTTGTGGCTCCTGCTGGCATCTCCAGAGCAAAACCTGGCGGATCTATAGATATGGGAGCCATCTCCAGCACCTTCGGATCATCAAGGCCGGTGGCTTTCCCCTTTACCACCGCAAAGTCGACCTTCACGCGGGGCAATGACCGACTGTTCACGTTGATACGCATCGTCACCCGATACTTGCCATCTGCCATTTTGGGAAGCTCAGCCGTGATGTAGCGCTTGCTCTGCGGAAGCAGGTTTTTGTCGGGTACTTCAAATGACTTGATAATACGCCCACCCTCAAGCGGGCGAATTTCACCGCTGGCCGTGATCACAGCATTCACATCGCCCATATTCAGCATGGGCACTGTCAATACCAGACCACTGTCCGTCTTTACAGCATTGGCGGTGACGATAGGTGTCTGCAGCTTAATGTTTGCACGCATCCCACTACCCACATTAAAGATAATAGGTACTTCAAACACCACATTATTTGTGCTGGAGCCCGATGCAGGGCGCGGACTGATACGCAGCATACACCAGTAAGTGCCTTTGGCGGATCGAGGGATGGTATATTTATACCCTCGAACCTGTTGTTGGTAGGGATCAAATCTGTATGTTTCTGGTGTGACCTTCAGCCAGGCGCTAGCATCACGCGCATGAGGTTTATTAAGCTGCGCATCATAACTCCACTCTTTAGGAAGAAAAGAGGCGAGTTCTATTGTGGCGATGGTAGGTACGGAGTTTGGGTTGTATAACTCAAAGTTGACTGTGCCTGTCGCGCCGGCGCGCGAATCCACACGCTGGATTCCTGGCGACACCAGTAACCCGCCCATTCCACCCTCTGACTGCTGAGCAGAAACAGGGGTGATGAGCGACACAGCCGCAACTAAGCACGCAACTACTTTTGTGTACATACGCATTTTATTTACCTCTAGATTGTGCATGACAGGAAAGAGAGCCCGCTGATTAGTGCGGGCCCAAATCTCATCAACGTGCCAAAAATCGGCAGTGTTACAATCCAGTGGGCGATGTTTTAACCAAGCCCTAGAGCTGGGTTACGATCATCGTCGCGTAGTTGTAGTAGTTGCCTGCAACCGTGGTCTGAGTTACATGGACCTGCCGGCCGACAGCCAATGCAAGATGTCCGTAAGATGCACCAACGGTGATCACAGGGAACTCTACGTTGGCATTCGGTGCTTGAGCATAGTCAGCACCTAACCAAAGCGAGTTTCCGTTTGCACCGAAAGCTTGCAGCTTAACAAGCATATTTACATTTGCGGCTCCCGGAGTTCCGTTCAGGGTGGGGTGTTCCCAGCCCACGAACTTCAGGCGCAGGTCTTTGTTGTGATAGATGTGCAACCACTCTTCTTTTTGATCGACCGCAGAACCCCATCCATTTACAGTCCAGCGGCTGGTAAGATTACCAGTCACGTAGATGTAAGGGCGAATCAGGATTTCGGTCCGAAGACCTAGATCGAGTTCTTCACCCGCGCGATTCTCGTAGGCAATAGCAGTGAGGCTATTGTACTCGAATGCCATGTTGTTCGATGGCGGTTTCACGTTCGGAATCTGTGCGAATGCAGATGCGCCTAGCACAACCAGGGCGGTCAGCGTCAAGGCAGACTTTAGAAGCCCATTGCGTTTCATTGGAATTCCTCCTTGGGAATGGTCGTCTCGGACCGTTGTATTCCAAATATACCACATGATAATGGCACATATCCATATATAACATACAATACAACCTAGTAAAAACACTGGATTCACGCAGCGAACCACGTGAATCCAGCATTTTGAACACTAGCCACCGAAAATTGGTGCACTCATGATCACTCGAACGGCCTCAGAAATCTGGCCGGGAAGCATCCAGAGCGTGTATGCAACACTGGCGCAAACCAGCATCCATTCGCCAACTCGAGGCTTGTTACGAATCACGACGTTGCGTGTTCGTGTGTCTTGATACAGCATAAGAGGCCCCCATAATCTCGCCCCAACAGGGGGAGTAGGGGGGTCGCGCCCTAAGAGGGTCAAGCCCAGTTCGGGGTCTAGCCCAGTGGAACTAGCCACAGGGCAGCTTCTTGGCTGTGTCTCAATTATAGCACATCCATAACACGTGATGTGTGCCGATTTCCATCTGGTGTGGCTGGGCAAACAAATTCGCAGCAGCGATGCCCGTTGTGGTCATCCGCAATGATCAATGACCAGTAGAACACGGGCACACCACAAAGCAACAATCCGGGCATCGGACGGATCGGTCGAATCCGACCGATAGTGTAGGGGCGACCGGCGGTCGCCCACTCTACTGTGGTCTCAAATAATGGCTAGGGGCGATTCGCGAATCGCCCTTCCTGCGCCGAAGAGTAGCCACCATCCATGATGGGAGTACTGGCACGAAGGGTAATCAATCCACAGATGGCGCAGATTACACAGATTAAGTAATGACCGCGCCGGATTCTCGGTACGCTTGCACTGACTATGTAGCCCATCTCCGGCGCGGTCTGGCATACAAGGGGCGACCGGCGGTCGCCCTACCCAGGCGTACTGCCCGATCCAGTGACGCAAGAAGGGCGGTTCGCGAACCGCCCCTACAATTATATACGGGGTGATAAGGGGCATTGATGGCGTACTAGGAGCGACCGGCGGTCGCCCTCAAGGCGGATGACCACAAGGGTCATACCCTCCGGATCAATTAGCATGTGGGCGATTGGCCTGAACATGCTGATGCAGGATTTGCCCACTTATGCTTCGAAACTACCTGTAATGACATCTGTCTCTACTCAACCAGGAGGGATACCTATGCCCAGTTATCAAACACGCATCGCCAAGTTTCTACCCAGATTCCGCGATCATATTTATGCAAACAGCTACACCGTCATCGCCCCATTAGATTGGCAGGCGTGGCGCACCAAAGAGCCTGTGCCCTACTCCGAACGCATGTCCGGCGAACCCATCGATGCTAAAGTGGGTGAAAACTGGGGTGAACTGTTCGACTGCGCCTGGTTCCACCTCACCGGCACCGTTCCGGCCGAAGCCGCTGGCCAGCAGGTCGTGCTGCTCATCGACCTGGGTGGAGAAGGCCTGGTGGTGGATGCTGACGGCAACCCCGTGATCGGCACCACGAACGTGAAGGCACACGTGAAAAACGCCCTGGGATGCGAGGGCAAGCGTGTGGTGCCCTTCGCCAACCCGGCCAACGGCGGTGAAGCGGTGGACATATGGATGGACGCCGGGGCCAACAGCCTGTTCGGCGCACACGGCACGTGGGGACCATACAAGCAGCCCAATATCGCCATCAAGAACCCACAGATGGCTGCGCTCTACTACGACTTCGAGGTGCTGCTGGACCTTTACACCGTGTTGCCCGAAGGCTCCGCCCGCAAGGCGCAGATACTCACCGCGCTGTGTGATGTATTCCAGGGTATGAGGGTGTTCAACGAAGTTGAAGCCGAATGGGCTCGCGGTCTCCTGGCCCCCGAACTAAGTAAAAAGGGCGGTGACGCCACCCTCACCATCGGGGCCGGCGGACACGCGCACATCGACCTCGCATGGCTCTGGCCGATTCGCGAGACCATCCGTAAAGGCGCACGCACCTTCGCAACCGCGCTGCGCATGATGGAGCGTTACCCCGAATACGTGTTTGTGCAGAGCCAGCCCCAGATTTACGAATGGATGGAGCAACACTACCCCAGCGTATATGCCGAAATAGAGAAGCGCGTAGCAGAAGGCCGATGGGAACCCCTCGGCGGTCTGTGGGTGGAGATTGACACCAACCTGCCATGCGGGGAATCTCTGGTTCGCCAGTTGCTTTACGGCAAGAACTACTTCCGCGAGAAGTTCGGCATCGACAGCAAGATCGTGTGGTTGCCCGACAGCTTCGGATATACCGGCAGTCTGCCTCAGGTCATGAAACTGGCCGGCATCGATCTGTTTATCACGCAGAAGCTTAGTTGGGACAGCTATAAAACCTATCCGCACCACAGCTTCTGGTGGGCCGGTATCGATGGATCCGAGGTGATGACTCACCTGCTGCCCGAGGACACCTATAATGGCAGTGCCACCCCAACCTCAGCCTATGTTTCCGAGCAGCGTTATATAGATAAAGGTGTCAGCGAGGCGGCGTATATGGCGTTCGGCATCGGCGATGGCGGTGGTGGTCCGGGTGAAGAGCATCTGGAGCGCCTGCAACGGATAGGCAACCTGTTGGGTCTGCCCCGCGTGAAGCAGGAGTGGTGCGGCGACTTCATGACCAGGTTCGCCAAGGATGCCCACCGCTTCCAGCGATGGCAGGGTGAGCTCTACCTGGCGCACCATCAGGGCACCTACACCACGCAAGCCCGCAACAAGAAGTGGAACCGCAAGATCGAGCTCATGCTGCGTGATTGCGAGATGCTCAGCACCTGGGCCAGCAGCGTAAACGGCCTTGAGTATCCGAAAGCGGAACTGGAAAAAATCTGGAAAGAGGTGCTGCTCTACCAGTTCCATGACATCATCCCCGGCAGCAGTATCACCCGCGTATACGACGAAAGCCGAGAGCGCTACGCCGCCATGGCTGAGCAAGTCTGCGCGCTGACCAGCACCGCGCTGGCCTCACTGGGCCAGGGCTCTGTGGGCGTCTTCAACAGCCTAAACTGGCTGCGTAGCGAGTGGGTGAAGACCGACGGCGGATGGCAGTGGGCACAGGCCCCCTCTTGCGGCTTCGGAATCCTCAGCCAGGAGGCGGTTCCTCAGGTCACGGCCACCGAGACGCTGCTGGAGAACGAGCTGGTGCGCGCCGAGTTTGACGCCAGCGGCAACCTCATCAGCATGTTCGACAAGAAGACTGGCTTCGAGGCGCTCGAGTCACCCAGCAACCAGCTCCGTATCTATGACGACCCCGGCGATGCTTGGGACTTCCCCATCTGGATATCTGACCAGATGCCCCAGTATATGGAGCTCGTGGAGCAGTGCGCTTATGTAGACGGCCCGCAAGCGGTGCTGAAGCAGGTTCGTCACTACGGCGAGAGCAGCTTGACTCAGTGGATCACCCTCACAGCCGGATCAGCAAGTCTGGAGTTCCGCACCGAATGTGACTGGAAGGACGCCGCGAAGCAACTCCGCGCGGACTTCGACACCACCATCCATACCAACGCCGCCGACTGCGAAATCCAGTTTGGCACTATCCAGCGGCCGACCCACCAAAACACTGTGTGGGAGTACAGCATGTTTGAGGTCTGCGCCCATCGATGGGTGGACCTGAGCGAGCGGTCACGTGGTGTGGCGGTGCTGAACGACTGCAAGTATGGCCACGCCTTCCACCAGGGTCAGATCAGCCTGCATCTGCTGCGCACACCGGGCGATCCCGACCCCGTGGCTGACCGTGCCCAGCACAGCTTCACCTACGCGTTGTATCCGCATACCGGTGACTACGTGAAGGGTAGAGTGCGTGAAGCCGCGCATGAGCTGAACAGCCCGCTGCGGGTTTTGGAGAGCGGCAGCAAAGGCAGCCTGCTGAAGCTAAGCTCCGCCAGCGTCTATATCGAGGCGATCAAGCGAGCGGAAGACGGCGAGGGTCTGATCGTGCGCCTGTATGAGGGCACCGGTGCCGATGTGGACTGCCTGGTGACATGCGGTCTGCCTGTAGCGTCTGCCACGGTCGTGAACCTCATGGAGGAGCCGATCGAGGCCGTGGAGGTGCAGGACGCCACCATCGCGCTCAGCTTCCGCCCATTTGAGATCAAGAGCCTGCAACTGGTGTAGGGTCGGGGTCTCCCCGACCGGGCCGTTTATGGGCAATCCGCCCGTTCCAAGGGCAAGCACAGGGGCTTGCCCCTACAACAACTCACCCCCAGCGCATCCGCGCCGGGGGTGTGTTTTTATTGATCGGTCCGATCCGTCATACCCGTCCAATTGGGCGACCGCGGGTCGCCCCGCGGTGGACATGCCCGAGGTGAACGGTTGGTAACCAGGCGACAAACACCACGGATATCAGCTCAGCCTATTACCCACCAATATCTGCGGAGTCAGTAGACGCAGATTCCGCGACATAAATGTCTCGGCTATTGATCATCAAGCCTGCTGAAGCAGTCTGAGTACAGCCACCATACACACGACTGGGCGTAGCCCGGCAGCCTGCTTCAGCAGGCTTGGCTGGTCAATAGCCATGTGCTTTAGCGCAGTCTATTACCCACATGTCGGAGCGTGGTGTTTTATCGTTATATGATGGTGTATGCCACTCCGCCGCGCCCTGAAGGACGGCGGCTTCTTATCCGAAAAGCCGTCTAAAGACGTCTGAAATACCGAGACACCAAGTGCAATGACACCATACCTCACCGTTTCTACACGTTCTCAAACCAGATTTCATGCCTGCAGCCGGCTTCCAGCCGGCTTACCGGTTAATAAGCCGCCGTCCTTCAGGGCGCGGCGGGGAGATGTGGGTAATAGCCATGTGCTTTAGCGCGTGGCATGGCGGAATGTAGAAATTTTCAACGCACGACCATCATCCGTATAGGTGGGTAATAGTCTGCATAACAGCCTGCGGTGTCATGCAGTAAAGCTCTTACCGCTGCTTATGAATCCAGCCAGCGATGTCATTTACCACCTGTTCTGACACATTACCTGGCATAACATACTCAGTTTGGGTGATTCTGCCTTCGCCTTGAACATAATAATGATTCAGCTTTGGATAGTTTTTTATCGTCACGCTTGACTTCGAACCAAGGGCCTCTGACCAGATTCGGTTATCCTCTTCTGTCGTATCATAATCACGTCCCGTCTGTAGCATGAGAATCGGTTGTTTCAGGCTCTTTGCCATACCTGCAGCGTCATAATCTTTAAGATCAAGCCAATAGGATACAGGCAAGTAGAGAACCCTCCTCGAGCTGTCTGATGCAGGTGTCAGCATGGCGATCTCAGCCTTGGCCCTCCTTATGTCGGCGACCAGCTTCTTAGAATCAGCAGAAAGAACTGGTTCAGATACCTGCAGCTTGTAAACTACACCATCTAAAATGACATCTTCTGGTCGGCGCGCGATGGCTGCGCTCAATATCATACCAGCGATATCAGGGTGTTCCTTACCAACCCTGGGAAGCAAATACCCGCTATAATCATGCCCCAAAACATAGATTCGTTTTTGATCTATCTCCTTACGCTTTCGGCATAAAGCAATAGCAGCATCTACAACACCGGTCTCCTCGTCCTTGGCTGTCCAATTTTCGGTGATCGCAACGATTTCTTTGAGGTTGTCCTTGTAACTTGACAAACCATCGTAACGCAGAACCGCAATACCCTGAGAAGCTAACCCCCCTGCAATATCTCTATACGGTCTATTCATGCTATATGAACTATCTCGGTCACCCATGCTCGTTGCCGGAACCAAAATGACGACGGGGCACCGTTTATCAGTGACGGGCAAGGCGAGTATTCCATGGAGCTGCCACTTCTGGTGCTTTATAATTATGGTGCGTTCCACGTACCTGTCTTCGTGAACATAGGAAGGTGATGCATATGGCGGATTTAGCGAGTTATTGGCTGTAAACTTTATCATGCCTATCGTATTGTAGTCCGTTAACCAAACACTTACGTCCCACACAAACTTTTCGAATTTCAGGGTCACAACTACAACGGCGCGTCCTTCTCTGGTCTCTTGCCATGTTTTTGTACGACCGATGAAGGCACCTGATTTTTCAGATATCTCTTTCCAGTTAAGCCGTATTCGATCTTCCGAAAGAAGACCTTTCACCTTGCCATCGATGTTTTTGGTCGCAGAAGCGAAATCACCTCGTGCAATCGCGTCCACCATATCTTCAGCCACTTTATGGCCCGATTTATCTGCACAACCTGTCGCAACAATCAACGCGATAAATGCAAACAATACAACGGCAGCACGGCACAGTGTCTTGACCACTCGATGATTCATTTTCTACCCCGTTTTTTCTTCTGCTAAGGCGTTCCACGGGCAAGCACAGGGGCTTGCCCCTAAAGACACACCCCCAGCGCTTCCGCACTGGGGGTGTGTTTTATTGATCCGCCCGATCCGTCATATCCGTCCTATCGGGCGACCGCTGGTCGCCCCTACGCGGGAACCCCTACAGCTTGACGCGGCAGCCGTTCTCGGTGCTTTCGTAGCAGGCCAGGATCATGCGCAGGCTATCGCGGCCGTCCTCTGCGGTGCAGATGGGGTCGCGCTTGCCGTGCAGCCAGATCGACAGAGGCTCTGCCAGCCCGGGAATGCGCTCGCCCTGGGTGCGGATGGTGTTCTCTTGATGCCAGGCCGGCTCGCCCGCCAGGAACCACTTCAATGAGATACCACCTTCAGGACGCAGACCGCTGCTGGGGCCGTCGCCGTAGTTCTGCACGATCATGCCCTTTTCGCACAGGATCTCGGTGGTGTTCTCACCGGTCACGCTGGTGAAGCTGCTGACCACTTCAGCGATGAGCCCGCTGTCGTAGCGCAGGACGGCGATGCCGTTGTCGTTCTTCACTTTGGGGTTGACAATGGTGCTGATCTCCGCGGTGATGGAAGCCGGCACGCCTAGAAGCCAGTGTAGCATGTCCATCGGGTGAGAGGCGTCATCCGCCCAGATGTCGCGGTTCAGTTCGGCGGAATTGTGCCAGGTATTTTCAAAACCAGGCCAGGTGTGGGTGGAGAGGCAGTGGCGTCGGCGGGCCATCAAAATCTTGCCAAAGTCATTGGTCGCCAGCAGCTCTTTCATGCGCAGGTTCTCGGGGTCTACGCGCATCTGCCAGGCCATGGTGAAGCGGGTGTTGTTGGCGTTCACGGCCTCCACGATGGCATCGGCCTGCTCAAGGGTCAACGCCATGGGCTTCTGCAAGATCACCGCTTTGCCGGCGTTCGCGGCTTTCACAACCAGCTCGGCGTGAAAGGCGGTCTCGCTGGCCACCACTACGGCCTCGATAGATTTATCGTTAAGTATTTCATCAAGCTCTGCTACGCAGGGGATATTAAACTGGGTGGCGAAGGTCTGGGCGCGCTCCGGCTGGCGGTCCCAGCAGCTCACCACTTCGATATCTAGTTCCGGTCTCTGCTGCCACACATTCACATAGCTGTTCACGTGGCCGTGGGCCAATCCGGTAATCGCGACTCGAACCATTGGTTGCCTCCGATTTGGGGTGTTGTTGCCAACAATATAGCACAATAGCGGATGAACTGCCAGTGCTGATGCAAGCAGTGCGCTGGCTACACAAGAAGATATCATGCGAAATTTGTTTTTAAAACTGAAGCATTTCATGAATCTGATCACTATTATATGAGTTACAAGGTATCATATAATACGCTAATCTGTTACGGCAGTCAGTCACACCGGCTTTACCAACTGGGTAAGGTATATTTTCTTCTATTGAATGACTGGAGGTTGCTCTCATGATTCGACGGATTCTTTCACGAGTGATCATCACCATCATGTTAATGTGTGTGGGTTCATTCACCTGCCTGGCTTTTCCAAAAGCCGAGATCAGTGTCACTGGTATACCTGATCCGGTTAAGAACGGCGATCTGCTCAGGGGGTCGGTCAGCATCACGTTGACCGAGTTCACTGCACCGGTCAAGATATCGGTGTATGTCACGGTAGACGGTAAAAATGCTGAGGTCACGCTTGTGAATAGAACAAACGGCGTTCACAAGGTTGCACTCTCGACCGATGCTCCAATCCGCATCGACAAGCAGCCGACCGCCTACTCGACCAAGGTTACGATCAACGCCATGATATTCACGACGAACCCTGACCCATACTTCACCCAGCGAATCGTCCCCATCAATGTGACAGGTGCTCCCAGCAAGACGATTAGGTTTATAGACGCCGACTGTACAGCGAAAACAGGCGGACGCGTTGGCGACAAATGCACCCTGATGCTGAAATATGCTGTGGTGAACCACGGCAAGGCCGAAAATGTATCTGTCACAGAGACCGTAAGTGTCACGGGGCCTCAAAGCATCAAAATCGCTCCCATCAAACGCACCCTGCCCAAGTTGAAGGGGAGCTCGATCGTTACTTCGAACAGCTCCGCGGTGGTTTTGAAGCAAGCCGGGACCTACTACTGGACGGTCACTGTGCAGGCTCCAGGGTACCAATCGTCGGCCTACAAGACCACTACCATAATAAAACCAGAGCAAACCACGCGTAAGCTGAGCATAATCAAGGCACAGGTCACCCCTCAAAGTGCAAAGACGGGGTCCCCTATCAGTTTCGCGGCAACCATATCTACTGCTGCCGACTTTCAAGAGGCAATACCGGTGGCCATAAAGTCTGTCATCACAGGCCCAGAGAACGCGGAAGACTCGCAGTCACTTGCGTTTACGAATGCCAGTAAAGGTAAAGAGACTGCGCTTCCTCCGGACATTTAACACACCAGGTAAATACACCTGGAAAATGACAGCTAAGTCACCTAGCATGCCCGATGCCACAGAAACAGCCTATTTCACGGTCACAAAGGCACCGAAACGCGAGATTCGGGAAGGAGCTCAGTGGTGGGTGTGCGATAAACCGGTGGTGACCACTCAGGATCATTACAGCAACTGGAAAGAAACCCCAGCGCCCGAAGGCATGACCGTTGACTTGGAAGCCAACACCGTGACCTTTGAAGTGATGGAAAAAGGTCGCAAGGTCACCAATATCATCCGGTTCACGCCGCCTGATCTGCGGCTGCAGAGCGGCTGGGAGGTGGAGCTTCAGCTTTCGTGCATGGAAACAAACCCGGACCACGCCGCCTTTTCCGCCTCATGGGATGCCGACGGCATCAACCCAGCCGGTTTTACGATGACCAATGGATCAGTGCTGAGCGTTCCCAATAGGAAACACGCAGACGGCAGCAGTATGCTTTCCGGAACGACACCGCTGGAGTTCAATCCCAGCTCATCAAAACCATATTTCAGCCTGCTTGTCTGCCAAAGTGGAGGTTCAAATCGGGCGATCACCATCTGGTGGCGCTACCATAAGGGAGCGAAGTAGTATTCCGATGTAAGCGCATGCGCGAAACCCAGCACAGCGGATCAGTCCGATTCGCCATATCCGTCAGATGCCATAGAATAGGCCAAAATCTACCATATGATATCCGAGGAAAACACATTATGATGCGTTCTGCTATTCGTTTCGCCTACACTCTCCTCGTGTGGGCTGCAGCGGCTTCGGCGCTATCTGCTGCACCGAAAATCGATGTCGTTATCGCAGGGGTGCCTGCCACGGTAAATTACGGTGACATCCTAAGTGGCGCGGTGACCATCACCTTGTCCGGCTTCGAAAAACCAGTGGACCTGTATGTCCACGCAGAGGCCGCAGCACGAGAGCAGGGCCTGACGTTAACCAGACGCGGGAACGGCATTCACAAGGTGCCCCTATCCCAAAGCCTGCCCTTGTGTATGAACGGCGATGCGGCCACGGGTCAAGTGAAGCTCAGTGTGAGTGTGCATGTCGATCGTAACAGCGAAGCCCAGGCGTTCGGTCATGCAGAGACATCATTCATGATCAAAGAACCGCCAGCCAAGTACATCGACTTCGTCGACGCCTATTGTTTTGTCAGCAGTGGCATCAAACCCGGCAAGTCTACACTCGACTTGAGGTACAAGCTACACAACAATGGTACCCCTGCTTCAGTGGTCCTCACTGAGTCAGTGAGGGTGAACGGTCCAGACGCTCAATCTCTTCCCGCTATGCGGCGGATGGTAGCCAAATTCAAAGGTCACACCGAGGTGACTGCGGGTATCCGAAGCGTGGTGCTGAAAAAGCCAGGTCGGTATGACTGGACTATCACCATCACAGCACCTGGTTACCCCACAGCAGTTAAAAGGATCATTTCGTATGTCACGGATGACTCCACTACAGTCACGCCCTCGGTGAGTAAGCCCAAACCCAGCCTTGCGATCACCAAGGCGACTATCAACCCACAAAACGCCCGAACGGGCCAGGCGATCTCATTCATCGCGACGTGTAAAGTGAACGCATCGGGTGAGTTTGACATACCGGTGACGATGAAATCCGCGATCGATGGGAAGGTCAGTGAAGACAACACTCAGACGATACAGCTCAGCTCCGCCTCAGGCCCAAGTGGCACAGGCAGCTTCAAGATGACATTTGATGACGCAGGGAAATACATCTGGCGACTTAGCTTCAAGGCGCCGGGATATCCCGAGGTCACGCAAAACATCCCCTTCACGGTCACCAAATCGGTGAACCACGAGGTGCGTCCAGGTGCGCAGTGGTGGGTTTGTGATAAGCCCATCATCACCACGCAGGATCAGTATGGAAACAACAAGGAGACACCGGCTCCCGCGGGTATGCAGGTCAATCTTGACGGCAACATGGTGACCTTCGACTTCATGTCCAACGGGAAACACGTCGTCAGCGTGATCAGGTTCACCCCGCCAGACCTGCGTATTCAGGAGGGCTGGGAGCAGGAACTCGCCATCGAATGCCAGGAGTTGAACCCAAGCCTCGCGTCCTTCAATGCCAGATGGTACCAAAACGACATCAGTTCAACACTCGGTGACCCTGAAGCGACCACCGTGACGACATTCAAGAAGCCAGATGGAACCAGCCCCCTCACATGCCGGTCTGTGGTGGTGGCCAAACCATCCACCACAGCAAAACCCAGTTTCCAGTTGGTGGTGGGGCATGCAGAGGATTCAAAGCGAGCGGTCAGTATTTTCTGGAACTACAAGAAGGAGCCGAAGTAACGGATTCAGTGCAGTGCCAGTGCTGCCACCCTGGGCGGGGTGGTTCCACCGCCAGAAGGGCGATTCGCGAATCACCCTTATAACCCTCATCGAGAAGGGCAGCCACAGGGGGCTGCCCCACGGAACCTCCGCGGTGTGGTTCCGCTGTTGGCGAGAGTTATGTGGGTTATTATCCGGTATTTCCCGAACACTCACAAAATCTGCTGAGCTTTGGTGGTGTTACAGGCCGATTCTCACCCCATATGAACTCCAGCCGAAACATATCTGCGATACAATATCGCTTAGAGAACCCCAAATTCCCAACACTCCGAGGATAATACCATGCTTAATGCCCCTGATGTAAAGCTTGCGATAGTCGGCGTCAGCCGTGACTGTTTCCCCATCGACCTCACCAGAACCCGGCTTGGCAAGTTGGCCGAGGCCTGCAAGAAGATCGGCCTGGAAATATACGTGGCCGAGACAGTCATCGAAAATGAGGTCGATGCGAACGCCGCGCTGGACGAGGTGCTCTCTAACGGCGCCAACGCCGCGGTGGTCTACCTAGGCAACTTCGGCCCTGAAGGCCCGCTCAGCATCTTCGCGGAGCAGTTCCCCGGCCCGGTCATGGCGTGCGCTGCCGCTGAGGAAACCGGCGACAACTTGATCCAAGGCCGCGGCGATGCGTATTGCGGCATGTTGAACGCCAGCTACAACTTCGGCCTGCGGCAGGTGAATGTGTACATCCCCCAGATGCCGGTCGGCTTGGTGGATGAACTGGCGGAGAAGATCGCCCATTTCGAGACGGTCGCCCGCATTGTGATCGGTGTATGGAACCTGAAGATATTTGGTTTCGGTCCACGCCCACATGACTTCTTCGCCTGCAACGCACCCATCAAGCCGTTCTACGACATGGGTGTGGAGGTGATGGAAAACAGCGAACTCGACATGTTTGAGCTGTTCAACAAAACCTCGGGCGATGACCCTGAAGTGAAAGCCGTTCTGGCCGATATGACGAAGGAACTGAACACTTGCTGCGGGAACAACCATCCTGGGATTCTTCCTAAGCTGGCCCGCTTCGAGGTGGCCCTGCTTCGCTTCGCGGAAAAGAACATCGGCAGCCGTGACTTCGCCGTTTTCGCCAACAAATGCTGGCCTGCGTTTGAAACAAGTTTCGGGTTCGTGCCATGCTTTGTCAACAGCCGTCTGAGCAGCCGCGGCATCCCGGTGGCGTGCGAAGTGGACCTGTATGGCGCACTCAGCGAGTATATGTGCTATCTGGCAAGCTGCCAGCCGGCCACCCTGCTGGATATCAACAACACCGTGCCCCGCGACATGCTCAAAAGCGCAGACCTGAAGGGGGCGTCGATAGATGACCTCTTCATGGGCTTCCACTGCGGGAACACCCCCAGTAGCTGTATGAAGAACTGCAGCATGAAGCATCAGTTGATCATGAACCGCTTGCTGGAAGACCCCAGCAAAGAGCCTGATATCACCCGAGGCACCCTGGAAGGCCAACTGAAGCCCGGCGATACCACATTCTTCCGTCTGCAGGGCAACGCAGCCGGCAAGCTGGTGAGCTATGTTTGCGAGGGCAGCATTCTAGACATCGACCCGCGCAGCTTCGGCTGTATCGGCGTGTTCGCCATTCCCAACTTCGGCCGCTTCTACCGCCATGTGCTGATTGGCAAGCAGTTCCCGCACCATGGCGCCGTGGCCTTCAGCAAGGTCGGCAGAGCGTTGTATGATGCATCGCTGATGCTGGGCGTGGAGGACATGAACGTGCCGCTGCCATCCAGCATGTGGTATCCCACCGAGAACCCGTTCGAGCTGTAGAGCGGATGTTCCCATCCCGACCGGTCCGGTTTTCGCTTTCCGGGCCGGTCTTTCCCGGCTAGCCATGCGGAATCCGGAGGATCGACTGAACCACGGATTACACGGATTACACGGATGGGTTCGGATGGAGAGGAGAGGGAGAGGCCAATCGGGAGATTGGCGTTCCCAGGGGAAATACCGTATGGGCACGGCGCGCCGTGCCCATACACAATACCTGGCAAACGGGCAGCCACAGGGGGCTGCCCCTACTTAGCGGGTTGGATCGTGAACCGGTCGATTCGGATGGCTTTGATGTTCGGGTTCACTATCGGTGCCACAAACAGGTACATACCGGGCGTGAGGTCGATCCCCTTATACATCATCTGCTGATAGCCGGGTTTGAGGTCTGCCATAGTTAGCACGCTGGAAGTCGTCCTCTCGGTGATCTTGTTACGTATGCCAAACTGCAGCACGCCATCGGTCGGCTGACCGGTTTTCCCTTCGACGGGTATCACCTTCACCTCCAGGCTGACATCCACTTTCGGCCACTTCACCTCACCCTCGTAGATGTGGTGCTGCACGGCCCACTCGGTATGGCTGCACGGCATCTCAGCGGCGTGGCCGTTGCTAGCCTCCAGGTCCTTCACTACCGTGACCCAGTTGCCCTCTTCCGGCAGGTAGAAATCTCCTTCCTGAATGTCCAGCCAGTCCACACCCTGAACCCCACTTACACCCATCGCAGAATCCGCTTTGGGATAGGTGGGACGCTGTGCGATTTTCGCCTTAAGCTGTGCCCGGTAGCCCTCATCCCACTTCACGCCTTCTCTGGGCCAGTTGTTACCGGTCTGATTGCTGAAGTCCACGAAGTGGTCCACTATGGTCTCCCAGTTGACGCCAGGCACTTCCTTTCGTTCCGATGCGAAGACACGCTTCGTGCTGATCAGCACAGGATCGAGGGAAAGCCGCTGTATCTGCACGCGCTTCAGAAGAGTGGGGTTATTCTTCACGGCCGTTTCGGCTTGATCATACAGCTTCTTGATTTTCGACAGCTCCTCATAACTAAAGTAGTCCGCATTGCCGATGTAGCACGAAAGCCGCACACCAGAGCGTTTGCGGGCCGCTTCCATCGCCAGCACTGCTTCGAGCAGAGGTTTGCCCGCTGGCCCATAATAACCGTCCATGAACTCCTTCATGATGGGCAGTTCAGGCTGATAGGGGTTCCACATCAGCTTGGACAGCAGGTATATCTTCAATGGGTACATGGTGGAATCTACGTTGAAGCTGTCGCCCTGTTCAAACATGCCGATCACGTTGTTTTCCACAAAACTGCGCAGGTCAGGTCCCAGAATACTGAAGTTCGGGTGTGGTATCAAGTAACTGGCGAAGTCGACCACGTAGTTCCACACGTACAGCCGCTTGGTAATCTTCTTCCAGTCGGTCAAATCTTTGTAGAACGCCTCGTTCTCTTTGGCTGTGATGGGCTTACCGAAGTCATTCTCGATGCTGCACAGACGCACAATCACGTTGTTCCGCGGTTTGATGTTGGCAGGTGCATGGCGGGTATATTGGTATGCCAGCGTCTCCACCAGGAAGTCCGGGTACTGCTTCTCAATCTCCGCGGCCACGTCGTTGACGAAGCTAATCAGCGCACCCGATTCGGAGCCGGTCTGCTTTACCAGCTCCTGGCACTTGTCACACTGGCAGGGGCTCATGTTGTCATTCTGTGAGATAGAGATCATGCCAGCATCGGGGTTTTTGCGGATCGTCTCCAATGCGGCATTGGTCAGCTCCCGCTTCATCTCCTCGTTGGTCAAACACAGTTGTGTATAACCGCCGTCACGCTTCCCGTTGATCAGCGAATACCACTCGGGGTGCTGGGGGTAGTATTTGGCCACCGGCAGCAGGTGCTCAAAAGTGTGCACAAATCCCAGCAGGTCATAATGCCCGCCCATTTCGGACGGGATCTGTTGGTGGTGCCCATTCATGCGCATATGCACAGGGAAAAGCGCATCTTTCTGCATCACGTTGTGGAAGTAGGCCTCACGATACATCAGCTTGGGGGTATATACCACATTCATGGATGGGATCGTGATGGTCTTCGCCTTGGGGATACGCTGCGCATCCGGTGCGAACCAGCGCACACCCAGTTTCGTCTCCAGCAGCTCCTGAACCGCGTAGATACTGCCCCTGGGCCGATCGCCCGACAGTATCAGATCGCGGCCAGTCGTGCGGATCAAGATGCCATCGCGGCGGAGCTGCTCCCAGTTGAAGCCCTTCATGAGGCGCTTGACCACGGCAGTCTGACCCACGAGAATCCGCGTGCCCGTGGAAGGCGCGGAGTCGGTGATCTTCAGTCTGGCCCCGCTGATCTGCTGGATCGTGTCCGCAAGCTGCTTCGCGGCGAAACGCTCCGGCGCGGTGGCGTCCGCTCCCAGCACGATGGTGGCGGTCGGTTTACCCGACTTCACCAGGGCCAACGGGGTGGCGGCCTTGGCCGGCAGGCTGGCCAACACCAGCAGTGGCAGTATCAGCGGGATCAGCAAACAGGGGTTCATGAAGATATCTCCTTGATTCACAAGTAAACCTAGACGGATCAGCCCGATCGGGCCGATCCGTCTTGATTACTGACTGATCTATTTCGAAGGCTGCGCTGCGAAGCGGTCAACGCGCACCGCTTTGATGCCGGGGTTGACCACAGGGGCGGCGTACATATACATCCCCACCTTCGGCGCGATGCCCTTCAGCACCACATTCTGGTAGCCCGGCTTGATGTCGGCCACTGTCACGATCTTTTCGACAGTCTCCTTGGTGATGGTGTTGTATACGCCAAAGCTCAACACGCCGTCCTGAGGGTTCAGTTTTGCCCCTTCGACCGGGATCACCATGAACTCCAGGCTGATATCGGCATGAGGCCAGCGCAGGTCTGACTCTTTGCCGAAATACTGAATAGCCCACTGGTTGTGTGTGTTCGGCATCTCCAACGCACAGCCATCGCTGGCGCCTTCGTCGGACACGACGCTCACCCACTTGCCCTCTTCCACAAGGTTGACCACATCCTCCTGGATATCCATCCAGTCTTTACCCTCAACGCCGGTGACGCCCATGGCACGGGCCGGCTTCTTGATCGTCGGCAGCTTCTTCGTGCGGGATTTTAACAGTGCGCGATATCCTTCGTCCCACATCCGGCCCTCATGAATCCAGTTGTTCCCCGTGGTATTGCTGAGATCGACGAAACGGTCAACCAGCTTCGGCCAGTCTATCCCTGGCAGCTCCTGCTTGTCCCGAGCGAATGAGCGCATGGTCAACAAACACAGATGGTCAAACGCCAGCCTCTGTACCTGCACACGCTCAAGCATGACTGCATCATTGGCGACGGCAGCCTCGGCTTGATCATAGTAGCCCTTCAAGGCGACCAAGTCCTTCATGGTATAGATGTCACTTGGTGCGGGCATGAAGCAAGTGAGCCGTTTCTCGGGTGACCGTTGGACAATGGCCTCAAAGCTCTTCAGTGCCTTCAGCAGAGGCTTACCAGCCGAACCGTAGTAGGCCTCCATAAATTCCTGAATAATCGGCTGCTCCGGCTGATTGGGGTTCCACATCAGCTTGGCCATCAGATAGGTCTTCAGGGGCTGCATGGAGGCGGCTACGTTGAAACTGTCGCCCTGCTCGAACATACCCACGACGTTGTTCTCCGTATAGGTACGGAGGTCGGCTCCCAGGTTGGTGATGTTGGGGTGTGGTATGAGGTAGTTCGAGAAGTTGACCACATAATTCCACACATACAGCCGTTTGGATATCTTGCGCCAGTCCGTCAGGTCCTTGTAGAAGTCGGCGTTTTGAGCGGCCGTGATGGGTCGGCCAAAGTCGTTCTCGATGCTGCACAGACGAACAATCACGTTGTCATGCGGCTTGATGTTGGTGGGGGCTTTACGGGTGTACTGGTAGGCCAGCGTCTCCACGAGGAAGTCAGGATACTGCTTCTCAATCTCAGCGGCGACGTCATTGACAAAGCTAACTAGTGCTCCCGATTCGCTGCCAGTCTGCTTGACCAGCCGGGTGCAGTTGTCGCACTGGCAGGGGTTGAAGCTGTCGTTCTGAGAGATAGAGATGATACCGGCTTCCGGCTGCTGTTGTATCCAGCCCAACGCATTCTTGATCAACTCTCGCTTCATATCCGGGTTGGTCAGGCACAACTGCGAATCTACGTTCACCCGCTTGCCCTTGTTGAGTGCATACCACTCCGGGTGGGCTGCAAAGTATTTCTCCGTGGGAAGCAGACGGTAAAATGTGTGTACGAAGCCCAGCAGCGTATAGTGGCCGCCCATCTCAGGTTCGATCTGCTGATGCTGCCCGTTCATCCGCATATGCACTGGGAACAGTCCATCTTTGCCCTGCACACTTCGGTAATAGGCCTCACGATACATCAGCTTGGGGGTGTAACAGACATTCATATCAGGCAGCGAGATGGTGCTTTTTGGGGGGATACGTGTGGTGTCTTCGGCGAACCAGCGCACACCCATTTTTGTCTCCAAGAGCTCCTGCACCGCGTAGATGCTGCCGCGCGGACGGTCACCTGCCAGCACGAGGTCTTTCCCCACCGTACGGATGAGGATGCCATCGCGGCGGAGCAGCTCCCAGTCGAACCCCTTCACCAACCGCTTGACGGAAGCCGTCTGGCCTACATATATCTTGGCACCTGTCACAGATGCCGTGTCAGTCACGGTCAGGCGCGCTCCGCTGATCTGCTCGATGGTGTCCGCAAGCTGTTTCGCGGCGAAACGCTCCGGCGCGGTGGCATCGGCTCCCAGCACGATGGTGGCCATGGGCTTCCCAGCCTTGGTGATGGTCATCGGTTGGGCTGCTCTGGCAGACACACTGGCAATCACCAGAAGTGGAAGTATCAGCGGTATTAGTAAAACGGCGTTCATACTAGATTACTCCTCAGATATAAGCATTGGTAGAAGACGGATGGGACGAATCCGGCATATATACCCGATGCGCCCTGTCCGCCCATTTCTGTTTTAGTTACTTCGTCGGCTGCACAGTGAAGCGGTCGATGCGAATCGCCTTCACCGCGGCGTTGACCTCCGGTGCGGTGTATATATACACCTTCGAACCAAGCCGCACACCTGAGATTACCAGATGCTGATACCCAGGCTTCACATCGGCCAACCGCAAGATGACATTGTTATCACTGCCGCCGTTGGGATCATACACACCCAGCCTGAGCACCCCGCTCTGCGGGTCGCCCTGAACGCCATCCGCCAGGATCACGCGGTATTCCAGCGACACATCGCACTTAGGCCACTTCACATCACCCTGTTCAAATGAATGCTGAACGGCCCACTGGGTATGGGTGTTGGGCATCTGAACCGCGGCACCGTTACTGGCCAAGGCGTCATCCACCACCGAAACCCAGTCGCCCTCGTTGAAGAGTTCGAATTTGTCTTCCTGGTAGTCATACCAGTCCACCCCCTGCTTGCCGTTCACACCCATCGCCGTCTCGGCCTTGCGGAAGTTGTAGACAGGCGGCGGCACGATGTTGCGCAGCAGCACATTGCGGAACTCGGCATTCCACCGGCCGCCCTCCCGCACCCAGTCATTACCGGTTTTGTTGCTCAGGTCGATGAAGTGGTTAACCGTCTTTTCCCAGTCCACACCCTTTACCTCGTTCTGTTTGCGATGCATCGGCCGCTTGGTGATGATCAGCAGATGGTCGATGGCCAGCCGCTGAATCTGCACGCGCTTCAGCAGGGTCGGGTTGTTCTTTACGGCGGCTTCCGCCTGGTCGAAGTTGCTCTTCAAACTGCGCAGATCATCGATGCTGTAGTAATCCGGCGAGGTCATGTAGCAGGTCAGCCGGCCCTTGCTGCGCTGTACCGCGGCTTCCATGGTCATCACAGCCTTCAGCATCGGTTTGCCCGCTGCTCCGTAGTAACCATCAAGGAATTCTTTGATGATCGGCATCTCGGCCTGGTTGGGATTCCACATCAGCTTGGAGAGCAGGTAAGTCTTCAACGGGGCCATAGCGGCGGTCGCGTTGTAGTTGTCACCCTGTTCAAATATGCCCACCACGTTGTTCTCGGTGAAGGTGCGAAGGTCTGCCCCCAGCGGGGTGATGTTGGGGTGCGGAATGGTGAAACTGGCGAAGTTCACCACGTAGTTCCATATGTACAGCCGTTTGGCCAGCTTCTGCCAGTCCTTCAGGTCCTTATAGAAGCTGGCATTTGATGCAGCTGTGATTGGGCGGCCAAAGTCGTTCTCGATGCTGCACAGCCGCACGATCACGTTGTCTCGCGGTTTAATGTTCTTCGGTGCGCTGCGAGTATACTGGTAAGCCAGCGTCTCCACCAGGAAATCGGGGTATTGCTTCTCAATCGCCTCAGCCACATCGTTGACCATGCTGATCAGAGCACCCGACTGCGAGCCGGTCTGCTTTACTAACGCTTCGCACTTGTCGCACTGGCAGGGACCGATCCAGTCGTTCTGAGTGATAGAGATGATACCCGCTTCGGGGTTCTTCTTGATCCACCCCAGCGCATTCTTAATCAACTCGGCTTTCATCTCTTCGTTGGTCTGGCACAACTGACTACCCACAGCACTGCGGACTCCGTTTAACATACCATACCATTCCGGGTGCTTGTTGAAGTAATCCTTCGGTGGCAGTAACTCATACGCGGTGTGGCACCAGCCCAGCAGCGAGTAGTGGCCGCCCATCTGCTCCGAGATCGTCTGATGGTGGCCGTTCGCTCTGATATGCACCGCGAATGACCCGTTCTTTGTCGCTTGAGTGAAGAACGGCTCGCGGTACATTAGCTTAGGTGTGTAGCTTTTGTTGAGTGCTGGCAGAGTGATAGTGCTCTTTTTGATGATGCGCGTGGCATCGGGTGCCCAGTAGCGCACACCAAGCTGAGTTTCCAGCAGCTCCTGCACCGCGTAGATGCTGCCGCGAGGCCGGTCACCGGCTAAAACCAGGTCATTGCCTACGGTGCGCAGCAGGATGCCATCCCGACGTAGCTTCTGCCAGTCGAAGTTCTTGACCAGTTTGTGCGCATAAGCGGTCTGCCCCACAAAAATGCGGGTGCCGCTTCTGGGAGCCTTATCTGTCACAGGCAGCTTTGCTCCGCTGATCTGCTGTATCGTCTTCGCCAGCTCCGCGGCGGCATACCGCTCCGGTGCAGTGGCATCTTGCCCCAGCACAATGACGGCTGTGGGCTTGCCGGACTGGACTATGCTCATTTGCGGTGCGGCTTGAGCCTGCATCCCGGCAATACATAACATGGGAACGAGATGGAATACTTTCATTGATCTACTCCTGTGCGCGCAGTCGGGCTATATTAAGTTAATGATGCCATCCATCGGCAAATATTACAATGATACTATTGCGATAACATATCTGACACGGCAACCAGTCATAACCCGCCACCCAATCGGCATCGACATAATGCGACAACCACCGAAGCTCCACTATTGTCCCCGTAAAAATACTTAAGGAGTTGTCAGTTAGGCCGGGGATGGTGTAAACTACTATTTGCGTATATCGTCTTAGTGCTACCACAGCAGGAGCGATCCCAAGATGTTTCCGTTTTCAGGCTTAGGAACCCCCGAGATTATCAGCCTCATGATATTGGCGTTGGTGATATTTGGCCCCAAAAAACTGCCCGAAGTAGGGCGGTCTGTGGGTAAAGCGATTCGAGAGTTCCGCAAAAACTCTCAGGATATCGCGGAGTCCTTCAAATTGGATGTGGATTTAGAGTCGACAACCAACAGCCAAAACGAATATGTCTCACAATACGGCAGTTATTACGGCACAAGCGGGGACACATCCGAATCTGGCGGCGGTGATTTCGCACAGCCAGCCAGCACGGAGCCAGAGACCGAAACAGTGTCCGATCCAGCACCCGATCGAACGAATACCTATCGAGCGATCGCCCGCGGGCGAACCTCGAAAGGCAGCTCATCTCGGAGGAGAGTATAAATGTTTCTTAATGCACTTATTGGGCTACAGGTCATCACCGCCGTCTTCTTGATAGTGGTGGTCGCAATGCAGACATCAAAGAATGAAGGCCTGGGCGGAGCGATCAGCGGCCAAACCAGCAGCTCATTCCGCGGGAAACTCGGCCGTGATGAACAGTTGGGCATGGTCACCAAGTATGTGGCCGTCAGCTTTTTCGTTCTCAGCATCATCGTAGCTGTGATCGCCAAGTAGTTTTCAGACACCGTATTGTGTTCATTCTTGTAAGTCGTAGGGGCGTCCCTTGTGGGCGCCCTAAACAATTACTATCGATTGAACAACGCTTAGGGCGCCCACAAGGGACGCCCCTACGACAGTATCTCAGCACCATTGTGGCTGTGATTGCCAAGTGGTTTTCCGACTCCGTATTGTGTTCATTCACACCACCTGAAGTACATTTCGGGTGGTTTTCGTCATTAGTGCCTGCAACTCGTGCATCGGCCTAAACATCATAGTACAATCTCAGATAGAGCAGACATGCTAATTACCGTCGGTCAACGACGCGCGTTCCTATACAGATGGAGGAATTCACAATTATGAAACCGAGCTCGGAAACAATCCGGCGCAACTACGAAGTGGCCAAAGAGGCCTACGCTGGTTTAGGTGTAGACACCGAAAAGGCCATGGCGATCCTTGATGAGCTTCAAGTATCACTTCACTGCTGGCAGGGCGACGATGTCGGCGGATTTGAAAACCCTGAGGGCAGCCTCTCCGGCGGTATTCAAGCCACAGGCAACTACCCAGGTAAAGCGTCCACTCCCGCTGAGTTACGCGCAGACATCGAAAAAGTGATGAGCCTGCTTCCCGGCAAGCAGCGACTGAACATCCACGCTCTTTACATTGACTACCCCGAAAAGGTAGAGCGCGATGTGATGAAACCCGAGCATTTCCAGAGCTGGATCGACTGGGCAAAGAAGAACGGCATCGGGCTGGACTTTAACAGCTCCTTCTTCAGCCATCCGAAATCTGAAGACGGCTACACTCTGTCCAGTGCAGATGACGAGACCCGCGAATTCTGGGTCAAGCACCTCATCGCAAGCCGCCAGATCGCTGCCGAAATCGGCAAGCAGCTCGGTTCGCCCTGCTGCCACAACATCTGGATTCCAGATGGCGAAAAAGATCAGCCAGCAGACCGATGGTCACCCCGTGCCCGCCTGATGGACAGTCTCGACAAAGCCATGGCTGTTGAAGTAGACAAGAACCACTGCAAAGACTTCGTGGAAAGCAAGCTGTTCGGTATCGGTGCAGAAAGCTACACCGTGGGCTCACAGGAGTTCTACCTGGCATACGCCATGAGCCGCGGCGTCGGTCTGACCATGGATATGGGCCACTATCACCCCACCGAGGTTGTGTCCGAGAAAATCTCTGCAGTGCTGACCTACATGGATGAAGTGCTGCTTCACGTCAGCCGCGGCGTGCGCTGGGACAGCGACCATGTGGTCACCCTGAGTGATGAGCTTCTCGCTCTGTGCCAGGAAGTGGTGCGTGGGGATGCTATGAAGCGCGTCCACTTCGGTCTGGACTTCTTCGATGCCAGCATCAACCGCATCGCCGCTTGGGTCATCGGCACCCGCGCCATGCAGAAGGCTATGCTGATCGCTCTACTTGAACCCAGTGACTGCCTGAAGAAGATGGAAGCCGCTGGCGACAAGGCTGGCCGTTTGGCCCTGATGGAAGACCTGAAGAACATGCCCTGGGGCCTGGTTTGGGACTTCTACTGCGACCAGAACGGTGTTCCCGCAGGCAACGCATGGATGGATGATGTGCGTGCTTACGAGAAGAGCGTGCTAATTAACCGCTAATCAACGTAATATGTATCCTTTACAGACCGGCAATACTGCCGGTCTGTGCCTCTTTTTATGGACTTCCCGGCTCGTCTTTCGCATATCGCCCTTTGTTAGGGTATGATTCAATTGTATAGAAGTGTACTTAGGTTTTATGAATATCCCACTACACGGTAAGCCAGGATAGAAAGAACAATCCATGAGAATTCTCGTAGCTGAAGATACAGCCACGATGCAATGCCTTCTCACCAATGCCCTCACTGAGTGGGGCTATGAGGTGGTTTCTGCCACTGATGGTAAAACAGCCTGGAGCGTCCTACAAGCACCTAACCCGCCACCAATTGCCATACTGGACTGGATGATGCCGGGGTTAGATGGCGTTGATGTCTGCCGACTGGCTAGACAGCAACTCGCCACTCCGCTCTACATTTTATTGCTCACAGGACGCGGCAAGACAGAAGATATCGTGGCAGGCCTGAATGCGGGTGCCGACGACTACGTCACCAAGCCATTTGAGCTTGAGGAGCTGCACGCACGCGTCAAGTCTGGTGAGCGGTTTATAGGACTGCAGCACGCCCTTCGTGACCACATAAAACGACTGGACGAAAGCCAGCTTCTGCTTCGCAAGCGTGAGCAACACTACCGCACCCTTGTGGAAGGTGCCCCATACGCCATCGGTTTGTTGGATACATCGGGGCGGATCCTCAGTATGAACACCAACGGGCTGCTCGGGATGAAAATGCCGGCTAATGAGGTGCTTGGCACCTCATTCAGTGGTTTATGGGTGCCAGAGACTCAGCCTGCTGCCAGTTACGCACTGGCCCATGCGCTCTCCGGTGAACGATCCTCGTTCATGGCCGATCACCAACTACCCGATGGGTCGTTTGCCACTTGGGAAGTGGCCCTCAATCCGCTGCAAGACGAGCAGACCGGTAGAGTGACCGGGTTAGTGGTAATTGGCGGCGACATCACCCAGCGTAAACGCACAGAAGACGCACTGCGTGAAAGCGAACGATGGTTCCACACAATCGGCGATGCCGCCATGGATGGCATCATGGCGTTGAACTCACAAGGTCAAATCATCTACTGTAATAGAGCTGGTGAGCAGATTCTGGGCGTCGAAACATATGAAGCGTTAGGGGTTGAGGCAGCCTCTCTCCTGTCCGAAGGCCCTGGGAAAGATGAGTTCCTAGCCGTGTTGGGCTCCATCAGCCACCCAGATGAAACCACGACGTCATCACACACGATTGAGTCCGAGTTAATGAGGCGTGATGGCGTCATAATCCCTGTTGAGATTCCTCTGAGTGTGGCGAAAATGCGTGGCGAATGGCATCTCATCGCCATCATCCGCGATATTACAGAACGACGCAACAGAGAAGAGCAAAACCAGTTGCTGATGAACAGGCTGGCGGCTGCCAACACCGAGTTACGTGACTTTGCGTTTGTGGTATCCCACGACCTAAAGGCACCACTCCGGGCGATCGGCAGCCTGGCTACTTGGATTGTTCAAGACTACGCTGACAAACTTGATGAAGACGGCACGTACCAATTGGACCTGCTGGTTCAGCGGGTGGGGCGTATGGGCAAGCTGATAGACGGCATTTTGGAATACAGCCGCATCGGACGCCTTTCCGAAAAATTCGAGGAGGTCAACCTCCAATCAATCATAGCTGACATTGTGGATATTCTTACACCTCCGGCGAATATGCAGATCAACATCCAACAAAATTTACCCACCATTATCGCCGAGCCAACCCGCATCAGTCAGTTGTTCCAGAACCTCATTGGTAATGCCATTAAGTATAACGACAAACCACAGGGTGAGATTACGGTCACCTGTGAAGATCAAGGGCAAAACTGGTTATTTGCGGTCACTGACAACGGTCCAGGAATCGCCGAGAAAGACTTTGACCGCGTGTTTCAGATTTTCCAAACTTTGAAATCGCATGACGAGGTCGACAGCACAGGCGTTGGATTGACAGTGGTTAAAAAAATCATCGATATCTACCGGGGTGAAATATGGATCACCAGCAAGCTGGGTGAGTTCACGACCTTCTCGTTTACTTTACCGAAGAACTTGAAGTCAGCCTAAATCCGATCTATACAGAGGAGTGCATTAATGCGACTAAACTCAATCAGCGTGGGCAAAAGGCTCGCGATCGCATTCATCATCATCACCGCCATCACCGCCATCATCGGCTGGCGAGGTGCTTATGGTATGAGGTTTATCCAGACCCAGGCACGTACTCTGGTTGATGTAGATAATGCGGCTATCCAGCACTGCCTCTCTGTCAACCTTTGGTTGACTGACATCTCCCGTGTGGAGAGGACACTTATTCAACCCAGTCTGACCAGCACGCAACGCCAACAACAGGTAGATTCGCTGGCTGGTATGTACTCGGGACTGAACAATGATATTAAAGCTTTTGATGATTTGGTTCTCACAGGGCAGATCGAAAAACTGTGGCTAAAATTCGTCACGACTAAAAACGAATGGCTCAGTGTCCACAAGCGCGTCATCGGCCTCTGCCAGCAAAACAGGCTTCAGGAGGCTGCAGCACTGTCCATGGATGAGGGTCTGGCACTGCATGAGCAGTTAGACGCTGATGCAGATTCCTTAACAACAGCCGTGGAAGAACGTAGCCGCAGTGCTCTGAGTGATATCGAGACTGTATATGGATCTATGCATCTTTTTGTCATCATTTTAACGGTGTTGGGATGTCTACTCGCTGCGTGGCTTGGATGGCTCATCACCAATTCAATAACCCGTCCTTTGCAGAAGCTGACCGAAGCCAGCTCACGCCTGGCTGAAGGCGATGCCACGACTGTTGTGACGGTTGAGGGCAATGATGAGGTGACTTTACTGGCCGGCTCTGTCAAAGCCGCTCTTGCCAATATCCGAAGCCAGACCGAAGTCGCGCAGCAAATTGCGAAAGGCGACCTTAGTGTGCAGGTCTCTGCCGCATCCGACCGCGACACACTGGCGCAGTCAATGCAGGCTATGGTAGACACACTCCGCGGACTGGTTCAGGAATCCACGACACTCACATCAGCGGCTGTGGTGGGGCAGGTACGCGTCCGTGGTAACATCCAGGCATTTCAAGGAGCATACCGCGATATCTTAGTAGGCGTAAACAACACGTTGGATGCCATCATCCATGCATTTGATGCCGTGATCGCCATCAGTACAGCTCTGAGCATGAAGGACCTGACAGCCCGGATGTCCACCAATAACCAGGGCGAATTCCTTGAGCTGGCGCAAGCGCTAAACAAGGCGATGGCAGCACTTGAGTCGGCATTTGGACAAACAGACCAAGCCGCCGAACGCGTGTTACGTGCTACCAAAATGGTGGCCGCGACCAGTGGAGAAGTTGGCCGGGCCAGCAGTTCTATTGCCCAGACCATCTCGCAGGTCGCCCAGGGCAGTTCCGAGCAGAGCCGCACTATTACCAGTGCCTCAGCCAGCATGGAGCAGTTGAGCCGTGCGATCGAAGATGTCGCCCGCGGTGCCCAGAGCCAGGCCAATATCGTGCAAGACACCGTGGTGATCGTCCAGCAGATCAGCGATGACATTAATACGGTGGCCGCCACCGCACAGCAGGCCACGGCCGCGTCGATGCAGGTCTCCGATGTCGCCCAGATCGGTGGGATCAGCGTGAAACAGACGGTTGAGGGTATGCTTCACATCAGCGAAACCAGCGGCCGTATGGCGGAAGCGATCAAGCAGCTAGGGGCCCAGAGCCGCCAGATCGGCATGATCGTGGAAGCGATAGATGACATCGCCGACCAGACCAACCTGCTGGCCTTAAACGCCACCATAGAAGCCGCAAGAGCCGGTGAACATGGTAAGGGCTTCGCTGTAGTGGCCGACGAGATACGCAAACTGGCTGAGCGATCCAGCAACGCCACCCGTGAGATCGCTGAACTCATCCGCGGAATCCAGGAAGGTACCGATAACGCGGTATCAGCCATGAACGAGAACGGCAAGGATGTGCAAACCGGCGTGGAGCTCGCACGTAAAGCAGGCGATTCTTTGAGCGATATCCAGACAGCGGTGAACGGCATTGTCGGTCAGATTAAAGAAATGGCGACTAGTGCCCACAAGATGAATGTGAGCAGTAATGACGTGGTCCGTGCCGTGGAAAGCCTGAGTGCGGTCTCTGAGGAAAGCAGTGCCGCCACAGAGGAGATGGCCGCGGTCAGTACCGAAGTAAATCGCTCTATCGAGCAGGTGGTCACCGTCAGCGAACAGAACGCAGCAGCAGCAGAGGAAGTATCGGCAGCGGCTGAGGAGCAGAGCGCCGCAGCCCAGGAGATGGTAGCCGGTGCAGAGGACGCCACCCAAATTGTAGAGAAGCTGCAACAGATGATTGGCGAATTCAAAATCACCAAAACCGGACAGAGCGGTTGATAATGAACGAAGCAGCAGAACAGACCGCGATGGAGGGTATACGACACCTTGTGTTGTGTGACATCTCAGGCGAAACATACGGCATAGATATCGACCGGGTCGATACAGTCATCCGTAACCAGCCTGTCACCCGCGTGCCCTGTATGCCGCATTTCGTCGAAGGGGTGGTCAACCTGAGGGGTAGCATCATCCCTGTTGTCGACCTTCGTAAGAGGTTTGGTCTGGCTATCAAGCCCACTCAGCGAGATAACCGCATCGTCGTCGTGAGTGTGAAACAGCAGTGGGTCGGTCTGGTTGTCGACGCGGTCACTCGGACCTGCCAGTTGCCAGCCGATCAGATAGAGCCTGTCAGCTCCCTGGTGGTAAATGTGAAGCACCGATATATCAAGGGTGTGGCCCAATTCGGTGAGCAGATTATCATCATGCTGAACCTTGAGGAGAGCCTCTCCGCTGAAGAGGCTACCGAAATCGATGAAGCGACGGCGTTACTACGGAAGGAGGGCATCGAACAATGAGCGACTTTCGCGATGACCCCTCCATACTGGAAGTCTTCTGGCAAGAGGCCGATGAACAACTGATGTGGCTGGAACAAGGCCTGATGAGGATTGAGCGAGACGGCCAAAGCTCCGAGGTGCTGAATGATGTATTCAGAGCCGCACACACCTTAAAGGGCTCAAGCGGTATGATGGGCTTCTCGACCGTGGCTGAGTTGACGCACGCCATGGAGGAGCTGCTTGATCTGCTGCGCCAAGGCAAGCGATCCGTTGATAGCAATGTGGTGAATGCGCTACTCTCCAGCAACGACTGCCTCAGGGCCATGCTGGAGGCACTGAAATCAGGGGCTGCCAACCAACCTGACGCAACACCGGCAATTGTGGCACTCAAACAGGTCAGCACCAGTGATGGCTCCGCTGTAACCTCAGGTGGTGGTGCCTCGGGAATCGGGGCGCTGCCCCCACTGATGGACGGAGCCGTGCGCCTTCATGTGACCATCGCAGAAGACTGCCTGACGCCCACCATCCGTGCATTCATGGTGTTCAACGCCCTGAAAGACAAGTCCGTCATCATTGCCAGTATGCCAGACGAATCGGCCACAGAATCGGCGTATGCAGGGCAGACGATTACCGTAGACTGTATGCCGCAAACAAGCATTGATGAGTTGCTGCGTTCGTTGAACTTCAGCGAAGTCAAAGCCATGATGGTTGAGGATCGTCGGGAAGTCGAAAAGACCGTCATCACCTCACCCGATATGACTCCTATTGATGTGACTGGCGAAACGGATCACCTTTCTGGAGATACCGCGACAGTTCGCGAAGTAAGCCTGTTTGAATCGACTCATTTTCGAGGGTTGCAAACCGTCAGGGTGGCTGTGGAACGACTTGATACCCTAATGAACCTGGTGGGTGAGCTGGTAGTGGGTCGCAGCCGTATTGAGCAGCTTGTAAATGAACTGAAACAATCCGTCGGCGAATCCAGTGTGATCAATGAGATCCGCGACACCAGTATCTCTTTGGGGCAGTTCACCGCCGATCTGCAGGAGCAGATCATGCGTATCCGAATGCTACCGGTGGAGCAGGTCTTTAGCCGCTTCCCCAGGATGGTACGCGACCTCTCGGTCCACGCAGGTAAACGGGTGAATTTTGTCATCTCTGGCCAGGATACCGAGCTTGACCGGTCATTGATGGAAGACATCGTCGATCCCATTACCCACTTGTTGAGAAACGCCATTGACCATGGTGTGGAGATGCCAAACCAGCGTGTCGCCCGCGGGAAAAACCCCGAAGCGACCGTGACTCTGAGTGCGAAACACGAGGAGAACCACATCCTCATTTCTGTGAGTGACGACGGGAATGGTATATCCGTAGATCATGTGCGTCAAGCCGCTGTGAGCCGAGGCATCATCACTCCTGACGCGGCCGACCGCTTGACCGAATCGGAGGCCATGTCCCTCATTTTCCTGCCGTCTGTCACCACAGCAGAAGAAGTCACCGACATCTCGGGGCGTGGTGTAGGCATGGATGTGGTGAAAAGTAACATTGAACGCCTGGGCGGCTCTGTGGATGTGCAAAGCCAACTTGGGAATGGATCTACAATCATCATCCGACTGCCCCTCACCTTGGCCATCGTGCAGGCACTGCTGGTGCGGGCAGGTGACACCATCTTTGCCATACCATTGAGCGCAATTGTAGAGACCAGCCGGTGCGACACAGGCCTGTTGACGACCATCGAAGGCCGTTCGGTAATCCCCTTCCGCGGTAATGTGCTGCCCGTGGCCCGCTTAGGCGATCTGCTGCATATCGCGGCGGCACCATCTACACGGCAACACTCACTGCTGGTCATCGTGAAGTCAGCAGGACAGCAGCTTGGTTTGATTGTCGATGGCCTGCTTGGCAGCCATGAAATAGTCATCAAGCCTCTAGGCGGGTTTTTCCAGCGTCTGAACAGCATATCTGGTGCCACCCTGCTAGGTGATGGGCGGATAGCACTTATCTTGGATATCGGCTCGCTGCACCAACTCGTCGAGTCATCTTTTCAGGACCAGTCGGCAGAGTTGAGGCGGCGATGATCGAGACGCCTGATCTCGATTACCAGCGGTTCAAGCGAAAGGTTCTGGCTCTCACAGGTATCGATCTGGACGTATACAAGCAGAACCAAATGGAGCGCCGGTTGCGTTATCTGCTGGAGCGGCATCACTGTGAGAGCTTTCACAGCTACTTCAAGCTGATGGAATCTGACACGGTAATCCGACAGCAGTTCATGGACTACATTACCATCAATGTGTCTGAGTTTTTTCGCAACCCTGAGTATTTTGAGACACTTGGCAAATTGATACTGCCGGAACTGCTGCGTCGTAAACGCACACTAAGGATATGGAGCGCCGCATGCAGTTACGGGCAGGAACCTTACAGTTTAGCTATACTGTTAAGCGAGCTGACACCATTGAGGGCTCATACCATCATCGCAACAGATATCGATGCCCGCAGCCTGGAAAACACGGCAGCAGGTCAGTATAGCGAATTAGATGTCAAGAATGTATCAGCGGTCAGGCTGTCACGTTGGTTTACTAGAGGCGAAGGAACATACACCATCGATGACCGCCTGCGGTCGATGTTAAAGGTACAAAGGCATGACTTGCTAAAGGACCCGTACCCGGAAAACATCGACCTTATTGTCTGCCGAAATGTGGCTATTTACTTCACAGATGAAGCGAAGAAGCATTTGTTTCGCAGCATGTATCACGCTTTAGTGCCGGGTGGATACTTGTTTGTAGGCGGTACAGAACGCATACAAAATGCCGCCAGTGTGGGATATGTTAACCACAACACGCTATTTTACCAACGCCCGTACGAAACAGTAACCGAGGAGAAAACCTGATGCCGAAAAAGGTGATGATCGTAGATGACGCCCTGTTCATGCGCGTCTCCATCCGAAAAATCATAACAGGAGCCGGGTACGATGTCGTCGCCGAAGCTGGCGATGGCAATGAGGCGGTGCGTCTTTACGAAGCCAGTCAGCCAGACGCAGTATTGATGGATATCACCATGCCCGGTAAAGATGGCCTCACGGCTGCTAAAGAGATTCTCCAGTTATACCCTGACGCGCGAATCATTATGTGTACAGCATTAGGCCAACAGAACATGTTGGCGGAAGCGATTAAAGCAGGGGTACGTGACTATATAGTTAAACCATTTCAGCCCGACCGTGTTCTCGAAGGGCTCGCAAAGGTATTGGAGTAATATCCACGATGAAAGTTGAATTCGTGGAGCCATTTGTAAAAGCAGGCTTGGAAGTGATAGAGGCCTACAGCGGAGCCCCTTTGAGCAGAGGACCATTAAGTGTTCGTCGCACTACATTTACCACAGAGGATGTGAACATTGTGGCTGGTGTGAGCGGCGATGTCAGGGGATCAGCCATCTACGCAATGCCCTTGGCGACCGCTCTCAATCTGGCTTCTACAATGCTCGGTGAACGTGTGCTGGTGATGGATGAACTCAGTTGGAGTGCCATTGCAGAGCTGGGCAATATTATCACTGGTCATGCCACCGAACTATTATTTCAAGCTGGGTTGAATTGCCAGATGAATCCACCAGCGGTCTTGCGGGGCGCCAACATGGAGATATCGACAACAGTCGCAGCACTTGTGGTCCCCTTGAGTACGCCATCTGGCACATTTGAGATAAACGTAGCCATTGAAGAGGTTATCCCTACCCGCTAGTAGAGCAACTTGTACAGGAGTGGCAATGAAGAAGTTTAATGAGGTCGTAAAGTCGGCTGTCACCACCGCATCAGATGCGGTTCTGATGATGACAGGTGCGGTTCATATGGACATCCGATGGGCAGAAGTGATACCGACGCTTTCCATCGCAAGCCGCATCGAAAACCCTGAAGCGCCTTCCGTTGCCGCATATATTAATGTGACAGGAGATCTGCCTGGTCACGGTCTGCTCCTGTTCGAGATCAGTGATGCCTTAGTGTTATGCGATCTGATGCTGGGCCGCAGGGTTGGTGAGAGACAACAGATCGACGAGTTGGAAAACAGTGCACTACTAGAGTTGGCCAATATCGTCGCCTCTAGCTATGTCAACGCCATTGCGGACTTCCTCGGATGTGCTCTGCACCCTAACCCCCCAGCGTTTGCATATGATATGGCAGCGGCCATCGTGCAGCAAACACTTTGTGCATGCGCCAACCTGCAATCACAGACCTACAGTATAGCCACCAGTTTTGTATATCAGCAACGATCCATGAACGGCCTGTTTCTCTATATACCGGATCATGAATTGTCCAACATAGCAGAAAGAAATGAAGCCTGTGCGTGATGTACTTGTTGGCATGGGTGAGATTGTAGCCACCAAAGACAGTTCAGTGATCCTGACTGCTCTGGGGTTAGGTAGCTGTATCGGCATATTCGCGTATGAAAGCCGCAGTTTGGTGGCTTGTTGTGCGCATGTTGTGCTGCCTCGCACGACCGGCGTGTATGAGGCTCAATACCCGGCGAAAAGCATGGACACCGCATTTGACAACATTCTGCAGTCGATGGATGCGATGACGAACGGGTCGCGATTTATAAGCTGGGCACTGTTGGGCGGTGCCCAGCTCTTTACAGGTCTTGCGCAGGTCAGCATCATGGACATTGGAGCCCGCAACATCGCATCTGCCAAAGAACAGATGGCGCAGCGTAATATAAACCCGGTGTTCACGGACTTCGGTGGTAATAAGGGCCGCACTGCTAAGTTGTACGTGCATGATGGGATACTTTGTATGCGCCGTTTGGGGCAGCCAGAACAAAAACTGGCTGATATGCGGCGTAATAGGGCCTTAACGGACGTGAACAACGCATGAAACGCATCATGGTAGTCGATGATAGCGCCTTTGCGCGCAAGGTGATCAGCTCTGTAATCAACGCCTCGTCGGACATGGAGGTAGTGATCACAGCCGCATCGGGTGAAGATGCACTCGCCCGCATCCCGAAGGTAATGCCCGATGTGATCACTATGGATATTGAGATGCCAGGCATGGGCGGTGTGATCGCGCTTCAAAAGATCGTGGAGCAATACCAAATACCGGTAGTCGTGCTTAGCGCGGTCGGTTTCGCAGGAGCCGAGGTCAGCCTGAAGTGCCTTGAGCTGGGTGCGGTGGATGTGGTCTTGAAGCCTATGGACAGGGGACTGCCAAATCTGGGCCAAGTTTCTCGGCAGATTATCAACGCAGTCAGGCAGGCTGCCAGCATCAGCCGAGAAAGAATGTCGCGTCTCAACCAGATCGGCACGAAGACTGAGGTCAACAACCGACCCAAGATCGAACCCCAGGTCAGCAACAGCGACTTTCCGATTGTCGTCATCGCCACAAGCACAGGCGGACCCCGCGCACTGCGCTACCTTCTGCCCAGACTGAACCGCACACAGGATGCCAGCTACATTGTCATACAGCACTTACCCGTGGGATTTAGCGAGATCCTGGCGCGTGACCTGGACCAGATGTGCCCACTCTCTGTACGCGAGGCCCGACCTAAGGACGTGCCCCAACTCCGGGAGATACTGGTCGCCCCATCTGGGTTTCATATGGTGCTGTCACGCGCAGGACACGTGGAACTGAATGAGGACCCAACCGTATGGGGTGTGCGTCCCAGTGCCGACGTCACGATGGCCAGTAGTGCAGCTCGATACCCTGGCAGGGTGATCGGCGTGATATTGACGGGAATGGGACGCGATGGATCTGAGGGGGCGAGCCTCATTCAGAAAAGCGGTGGATTTGTGTTAGCTGAGGCGGAGAGCAGTTGTGTGATTTTCGGAATGCCGCGTGCCGCAATCGAAAAGGGCGTGGTAGACGAGATTGTGGACCTTGAGGGCATGCCGGAGGCGATCGAACGCGCGGTCAACCGGATGAGCCAAAACGATCAGGACAGACCTGCCTAGTTCAACGCACTGAGGCGAATTTACGCCAACTTGGATCGCCACAGTGAAACCCCGTTGGTATCTACTGCACTCACCACATCGAGACCGTATTAGCGGCCAGGGAGTGCAATAAAAGCGGCTACCGCTTGAGTTGCTTCTCGCTCCTGGACGGTACCGATGAAAACTCCACGGCCGGCGCACTAGCCAAGTCAGCCAGTAAAGCGCGCGCTTCGTGAACATTGTGGCCCATCGCCAAATGTAGCAGTTCGTCAATCTTGGCACTCGTCAGTTCCACATCCAGGCCATTCCCTACCACCATCCGTATACTCGGGTGCTCCGTGCCGCACATAGTCTCAGCGTCATACCAGAGCTCTTCGTGCAGCTTCTCGCCCTCTCGGATGCCAACGTAGGTAATCTGGATATCCTGACCAGGCACAAACCCACTCAGCCGGATCAGTTCCTCGGCAAGGAATGAGATTTTTACAGGCTCGCCCATATCCAGCACGTATATCTCACCATTCGATCCAAACACACCGGCCTGCAATACCAATCGGCATGCTTCGGGTATCGTCATGAAATAGCGGGTCATGTCAGGATGTGTGACTGTCACAGGCCCACCCGCGGCGATCTGTCGCTTCATCATGGGCACCACAGAACCTCTGGAACCCAGCACATTGCCGAATCGGACAATCGCGAAACGCGTGTTTTTGCTGCGGTGAGCCGCGCATTGAATCAGCAGTTCAGAAACTCGTTTGGTAGCACCCATCACGCTGGAGGGATTAACGGCCTTATCCGTAGAAATACAGACACAACGTCTGACATCATACTTCATGCACATGTTGATCACATTACGTGTGCCCATCACGTTGTTCAATATGGCTTCCATTGAGTTGTTTTCCATTAACGGCACATGCTTATGGGCCGCGGCGTGGAACACCACCGTAGGATGGCACTGTTCGAATACAAATTCCAGCCTATCCAGTTGCTTAATGCTGGCAATATAACATGTGGTGTTGAGGTCACGGAAGTTATTTCGCAGCTCCTGCTGCATTTCGAATATGCTGTTTTCCCCATGTCCAAGAAGGATCAGCTCAGCAGGACCCATGGCTGCGATCTGCCGGCAGAGCTCACCGCCAATTGATCCGCCTCCGCCGGTAATCAATACCCGCTGCCCCTTGACATAGGCGTTGATGCTCGCCTGGTCTATTTGGACAGGGGCGCGGCGCAGTAGGTCTTCGATTTGGACTTCACGCAGGAATGGGCGGATACCCATCTGTTGGAGCATCTGCGGCAGTCCCGGGAGGATCCGTATGGCCGCCTTGGTCTGGTTGCAAATGTTGAGGATGCGGCGGATGTCGTCGCCACTGGCCGAGGGGATAGCTAACAGAACATCATCAACTTTTTTGTCAGCCACGATACTGGGGATGGCATGGCAATCACCAATGACTGGAGCACCATGGATATTCGTTCCATGTTTTTCTGGGTCATCGTCCACATACCCTACGACATCATATCCTGGCACTCGCCGGAAATCACGTCCCATCATCTCGCCGGCATCACCGGCACCTACGATGAGTATTCGGCGTTTATCAGGTTCCTTTTCGGGGTCGTTCAATCGGTAGGAGGTTGGGTGCAAGTTGAAGTCCCATACCCTTAAAGCAGCTCTGACACCATACACACCGAGAAGCGTGATCAGGCTTTGGATAACAGCCACACTGTAGGGATATCCGTTGCACAACCCTGTCATGCGGAAGAAGCCTGTTAACATCAGCGCTGTTAAGCAGGCCATGCCCAGGTAGAAGGCATCACGCAACCCAGAATAGCGCCACTGAATGCGGTAAATGCGAAACAGCAAAAATGACAGGAAATAGGCGATGGGAGTAAAAACTAGTGCTCTCTGGCCATTCGATATCTGGCTGATATCACCATCAAACCTCACCGTATATGCGATCAACAACGCAATGACAACTACTGCCAAGTCCGCGACGACCAAACCTATAGTTCTGCGCGTTATCTTCATGCTCGAATACCTCACCTGCGATATTGTCTTACTTTTAAACCGAAACTTAATACTACACATGCATTGTACCTGACCAGAATACCGGAACCGTACATTTGACTCTTGAATATGCACCCAGGTTCCTTAATATTTCCGTAATATCCGGATATCGACGACCGAGGTCCGTGCCACTATTTTGGATGTTTATATTTGCTATCATTACCATATACAGTGTAACCCATCAAGCAGGATTGAGCAGTGTGTGTATCACAACGTATTCTGCCATCTACAGGCCAAACAAGCCGCCACCATTCAGAGCTCATAGCGCAAGCACCCCGAAACCGGGTAAACTCTATACACTTACATACCGCTGCTTACTGTACAATATGGAGGTTTCGCTATGAAACTCGTGATTACCATTGTCCACGACCGGGATAAAAACCGCATCACAGAAAAACTGCTGCGCAACGGTTACAAGTTCACCAAAGTGGCCTCTACGGGCGGATTCCTTCGCGAGGGCAATGTCACACTGTTTATCGGTGTCGAAGACGATGACCTTGATAGACTCATGGAGCTGGTGGACGAAAGCTGCAAGACCCGGGAGCAGTTCGTCAATGTGCTACCGCCAGATGCATCGCCGGTAGGTGCATTCATGCCCAACCCTGTCAAAGTGCAGGTTGGTGGTGCTGTGGTTTTCGTCATGGATGTCAGCCGGTTCGAACGCTATTAACTCTCAAGGGTACCATCGATTTTGATTATACAACCTGACCAACTGATCGGACACGAGCGCGCGATACAACAACTTCAGAGCGCTATGGCCGCCGATCAGTGTTCGCAGTCGCTATTGATCACCGGGCCGCCCCAGGTAGGAAAACAGAGCCTTGCACTGTGGCTTGCAGCGTCGTTGATGTGCCTGGAGCCGGTCAGCACAGGTGCCTGCGGTAAATGCGCTAGCTGCTTGCGGATAGCAAACGGCCAACACCCCGAGCTTCACGTCATCGAACCGCACACCGAACAGACCCTCATCTGGCAGTTATGGGAAGGCCATACCATCCCGCGCGGGGTCGACGCCGCATCTGTGGGGATCATAGAGAGGGCGATCAGTTACTCACCCACCTTCGGAAGACGCACCGTGTTTATCATCCCCAAGGCCGAAACCCTCACCGATTCGGCCGCAAACAGCCTGTTGAAAACCCTGGAAGAACCACCGGCCCACGCGGTTTTGATTCTACTGGCGACTTCCGCAGAGGATGTTCTGCAGACCATCCGCAGCCGGTGTGCGCTGGTTCCGCTGAGCCGAGTGCCCGTGCCGGACGTGGTGAAGTGGCTGGTAGATGTTCACAACATATCACCAGATATAGCCGTCCGGTGCGCCGAGATCAGCCAGGGATGCCCTGGACGTGCATTAAGTATTAGCACCGACCAGGAGGCGATGAGCCTATGGAATCAAGCCGCAGAGCTGGCACGTGATATCTGCATGAAGAGCAGTGTCACTCCTGCTTTAGCGCTGGCCGATCGCCTGCGCCAGATGTCTATGGTGCAGATTGGCAAGAAGGCACCCACAGTCAACCGAGCGGCCCTGCTCAGTGCGCTGGATAGCGTGATGGTCTGGCTGCGTGATGCGATGGTCTGTTCGGCGACCAACGGCGAAGGCCGCGTGGTATTTCATGGCGATGAGCATCACCTCACACAAGCCGCGAACAAACTGGGAGCGTCGAAGCTGGCCGACATGCTGGAGATCGGCCTGGAGCTCAGGCGAGCCATCGATGGCAATGCGAATATCAAGCTCGTCACGGACTTGTTGATGATGCGTCTGCTGGAGTGTACGCGACAGTCATGAACCTGGACGCTCAAATCCTTAAATGGTGCAACACCGTGGCCGTCAGCCCCTGGGCCGACAAGACTATGCAGTTTTTGACAGACCAGGGTAACACATGGCCGCTTATTTTGTTAGCCTTGATCTGGCTGATATGGAAGGGCGGAAAAACCGGACGGCGCGTGGCGATTATGCTGCCGTTATGCGTGATTATCACCGACCAGATCAGCGCCCAGTTTCTCAAAGACCTCATTGGACGACCGCGCCCCTGCTGCCAGCAGGATTTATACCCTTGGATACGGTTGATCGATGGCTGCAGGGAATCTCACGGGATGCCAAGTTCGCACGCCACCAACATGTTTGGCGTGGCCACCCTGTTCACCATATACTACCGTAGATGGTGGCCGATGTTCTTTTTCATCGCCGCTATTGTCAGCTACACCCGCATATACCTCGGGCTACACTTCCCTTCGGATGTTCTTGCCGGGGCGGTTCTAGGCAGTCTGCTGGTTTTGGGCTTTGACGCCATATGGCGAGCAATAGCCGCCAGGCGCCAGTCACGTAGTAAAGAGAGCCCATCTGCGGATGATGCATGATCACAGATCGCCTATGCCGAAACCGGCAACTCCCGCACTTCATTAAGCCAGAAATCTACCGTCTCAGGGTCAGTACCGTCACACACGGGGCTGCCGGTGCCCATCACGAACGAGCCCAGCCCCGCACTCTGCACCTGCCGATGCACTTCGTTCCGTATCGCCTCTCGATCACCCCTGAGCAGCAGATACGAGTCAAAATTCCCAAACAGGCAGATATCAGGCCCAACTCCTGCTCGGATGTCGGCGATGTCCATCTCAAGGCCTTTGATGCGTTCCTCAAACGAGAGGGCATCAAAGCCAGTCGCTGCGATGACAGGCAGTAATGGCATCACATTGCCGGTGTTGTACATCACCGACTTCAAACCAACCCTATGAAGCTCATCGGACACCAGTTTATGCAGCGGGGACACCCAGTTCTTGTAGGTGTCGGGCGACATCACATCGGCTGAGGCCCAACTGTCCACCATCATCGCGCCGTCATACCCGTCACACGCCAGTCCCTCGCAGTGTGCCGGCAGATGGCTCAGCATCACTTCGATCATGTAAGCACACAACTCGGGGGTATCGTGCAGCATGAGCAGTGTGGGCTCGAACCCGAGGCCATAGGCCAGCTCCGCGAAGGGAGCCGGTGTGCATCCGCACAGGAATCGGTCAGGATACCGCTCGCGAAGCGTGCGCTGGGGCACGTGGGCGGAGACGTCACCAAACACATCGGGACGTACCTGCCTTAGCCACGCATCGGCTTCCGTCTTGTTGGCGGGCGGACGGGCATTGGCGGCCTCGTGGTCGACACGCGCTTTCCCGATCTCACGACTGGGTATCAGCCAGTGCCCCTCTTTATGGAACACGATCTGTTCACCGACGTGGTCATCAACGAAATGGACATACTCAGCATCTTCGCTGACATAGCTTATCCCACGAAGTGCCCCTGAGCTGGTGTGCAGCGGAATGACCCAGTCGCACTGATGCCGCTGATCAAGCGCCTGCAGCACCTCACCGCCCATGTCGCCCTCACCGTGCATCACCTCCCAGATCAACTTATCTGTCAGCTTCCATACATACTCCGCACCCTAAAAATACGGGGCAGTGGGTATGCGGTCGACAGGCCGGCCCTCAAGCGCGGCCATCATTCTCTCTCGTGATGTCATCGTGTGGTTTCCCCTTCATCTATATGCCGTCGGTAGCGCAAAAACAGCTCGCTCTCGTGCTGGTAGACCGACACCAGCTCCATCCTCTTCGCGGTTTCCCCGTTGAAACCCTCACCCTCCACCGGTGTGCGGATGTTCTCACCGCCCTTGACCCAGGGAGCCAGTGTTAAAAACATCTCGTCGATCATCTCGGCACGGAACATCTCGAAGTTGAGTCCCCCGCCACCCTCACACAACAGCATCTTCACTCCACGATGAGCGGTCATTATCTGCACAGCCTGCCCTATATCCACCCGATCGTCACCCACCAGATGCAACCCAGCAACGCTGCGTATAGCCTGCTGTTGAGGCAATGGAAGCTTTTTTGGTGCGAATACCAGAGCGGGCTGCTGAGCATTCGCAAAGAAGCTGGAGTGCAGCGGCAGATCACCGCTGCCAGTGACCACTGCGCGGGTCAGTGAGGGCGGGTAGGCGATCTTCCCGGCGCGCAGTGTGCTGGCACCGATAATCACCCCATCGGCCTGCTGCTGCAGGCGGTGCATCAGCATCTGATCCACCGTGCTCCCCAGCCCCTTGCTGCTGTCACCCAGCCCACCCAGTGTGATCTTGCCATCCAGGCTCATCACCATATTCAGGGCGATGTACGGGCGGTTGGGTGGCGCAGTGGAGGGCTGGATGTTGGAATACAGGCTGTGGATGTCGCGGGCGTCACCCGATTTGTCAAACAAGCATTGCATCAAACCCCTCCTGCCAAAAGCGTATCATGGGTAACCACCGGGGGTTGCCCCTGGGCACGCCAATCTCCCGATTGGCATTACCTCTCCATCCGAACCCATCTGTGTCATCCGTGTAATCCGTGGTTCAGACAATCCGGGCATCGGACGAATGAGACGGATTGGACCGATCCCAATGGGCAACCACGGGCAATGGTGGCGCATGCAAGAAGGGCGGTTCGCGAACCGCCCCTACAACGGATCATGGGCGACCATAGGGGTTGCCCCCTGGGCACGCCAATCGCCCGATTGGCGTGCCCTCCCCATCCGAACCCATCCGTGTAATCCGTGGTTCAGACAATCCGGGCATCGGACGGATTCGACGGATCGGACCGATCCCAATGGGCAACCACGGGAGACCGTGTCGCATGCAAGAAGGGCGGTTCGCGAACCGCCCCTACGGAATGCGTATCACAACGTAAAGGCCCCTTGATTTGATCAAGGGGCCTATCGATTAATGCGGCAGCTCCTGCCCAGAGGCGTGCATCCGTGCGATCGCCTTGTCCAGCGACCGGCGGGCCTCTGTGCGGTTGTAGTTCGGGTCATCCAGGTGTTCACGGGCCCGCTGGTATGCTTCCATCGCACGCTGAACGTCGATGTCCTTCTCGCGCTCAGCACTGTCAGCCAGAATGACCACGTGGTTATCCGCCACCTGAAGGAACCCGCCGCTGATCGCAACAAGCTCATCGCTCAGGTCAGGATAAGTCACCGTCACCACTCCGGGAGCCAGTTCCGCCATCAACGGTGCGTGACCGTGGAGTATACCAAAGGAACCCATCACCCCAGGTGCGATCACACTGCTTGGCTCTTCCACCAATACGGTGTGGTCGGGCACCACGATTTCCAGTTTGAAGCTCTTGGCCATCAGTTACCCCTTATGCCAGCAGTTGCTTGCCCTTCTCCACGGCGTCGTCAATACTACCCACCATGTAGAAGGCCTGCTCAGGCAGGTCATCGTGCTTGCCGTCAAGAATCTCCTTGAAGGAGCGCACGGTGTCGGTCACTTCCACAAATCGGCCGGCGACTCCGTTGAATGCCTCTGCCACGAACAACGGCTGGCTCATGAAGCGCTCGATCTTACGGGCACGGGCCACGACGAGTTTGTCGTCATCGGCCAGTTCATCAATACCGAGAATGGCAATGATGTCTTGAAGCTCTTTATACCGCTGAAGAATGGACTGCACATCACGCGCCACTTTGTAGTGCTCTTCACCCACGATGTTTGGATCGAGGTTTCGAGAGACCGACACCAGCGGGTCAACCGCCGGGTAGATGCCTTTCTCCGAAATGCGCCGCTCCAGATAGACATAGGCGTCTAGGTGGCTGAAGGCGGTGGCCGGAGCCGGGTCAGTCGGGTCGTCGGCGGGCACATAGATGGCCTGCACGGACGTGACCGAACCCCTGGTAGTGGATGTGATGCGCTCTTGCAGCGCGCCCATCTCGGTGCTGAGTGTGGGCTGATAGCCCACCGCGCTGGGGATACGTCCCAACAACGCAGAAACCTCAGAACCGGCCTGAGTAAACCGGAAGATGTTGTCGATGAACAACAGAACGTCTTGGCCAGCTTCGTCGCGGAAATACTCGGCCATGGTCAAAGCGGTCAGTGCCACACGGAGACGTGCCCCCGGCGGCTCGTTCATCTGTCCGAACACCATGCACGTCTTGTTGATAACACCAGACTCTTTCATTTCAAGCCAAAGGTCGTTACCTTCACGGGTTCGTTCGCCAACACCAGCGAATACGGACACACCACCCGCCTCGGTGGCCACGTTGCGGATCAGCTCCTGAATAAGAACCGTCTTGCCTAAACCCGCGCCTCCGAACAGACCGATCTTGCCTCCCTTATTGAAGGGGCAAAGAAGGTCGATAACCTTCAGGCCGGTGGGTAGAATCTCAGCCGAGGTGCTCTGCTCTTCAAAGCTGGGCGCACTTCGGTGGATGGGCATATGCTTGGCTTCGCCCACTTCACCCTGCTGATCGATGGGTTGACCCAGCAGGTTGAAAATGCGGCCAAGCGTGCAGTCGCCAACCGGCACCGAAATCGGCGCGCCAGTATCAACCGCTTCCATCCCGCGTTTCAGTCCGTCTGTGGTTGACAATGCGATGCAGCGTACGGCGTCGTCGCCCAAATGCTGGGCCACTTCCACAACGAGGCGTCGGTTATCCTCGTGGGCGATATCTATATTAATCGCGTTGTAAAGTGCCGGTAGCGACTCAGGCTCAAACCTTAAGTCCACTACAGGACCCATTACCTGTGTTATTTTTCCAACCGCCATGGGTATGTGTATCCTCCTGGGCCGCGCTGTACACGGCGTACGTAACTACTATTCGTTCAGAGCCTCGGCCCCGCTCACCACTTCCGTTATTTCGGTTGTGATGGCAGACTGCCGTATGCGGTTGAGCTGCAGTGAAAGCGTCGAGATCATCTTTCCTGCGTTTTCGGTAGCACTGCTCATGGCTGTCATGCGCGCGCCATGCTCACTGGCGTTGCACTCTAGCAGGGTCTGGAACACGCTGTTGAGTAGATATCTGGGAAGCAGGTTGCCCAGCAGCCTATCGCGCTCAGGCTCCATAATGAAGTCCAGATGTTCTACCTGACCGATTTCGCTCTTCGGCTGTTCTACCGGCAGCAGCCTGACGACTGTGGGTATCTGAACCAACGCGCTTCGGAAGCGGTTATAGACCACATAGAACTCATCGACCTGACCGCTCAGGAACATCTCTACAGCCTGATCAGCTATCATTTTGGCCATGCTGACATCTGGTCCGCTATTGGGGATGCTATACTCCTGGGCAGGGCGCAAACCACGCTTGGTGAAGTATTTACTGGTACGCAGACCGATAGAAATCAACTTCACGCTGCCTGCTGGTTTGGAGGCTACAAACGCCTGAGCTTTACGCAGCACGCTGGCATTGTAGCCGCCGCACATACCGCGGTCACTGGCCATCACCACCACGCCGGTGTTCAGCACATTTTCACGGTCCTGCAGCAGTGGATAGTCACTCAGACCAGTGCCGGCCAGCAGGGCGATGACGTCACGCATTTTGGTGGCGTAAGGCCTGGCAGCCAGTGCCCGGTCTTGCGCTCGTTTGAACCGGGCCGCAGCCACCAGCTTCATAGCTCGGGTGATCTGTTGTATATTTTTGGCGATCCGGATTCTCTGCCGAATCTGCTTGGTTGATGCCATTCTGGTTTCCCGTCTTTTTTGTCAGGCCGAAGCGTAACCACCTCGGCCAGATGGGCTATTATTTACTAGTGGATTGCGCCTTGAACTCCTTCAACGCCTTTTCAAGGGCGGTGCGGGTGTTGTCGTCAATCTGCTGGTTGCGCTTGATGAACTCAGGAATCTCCGCGTATTTGTCATACACAAAGCTCAGGAAGTTCGCTTCAAAGCTGCGCACATCATCAAGCGATAGCTCGTCGATGTGCCCGTTGGTGGCTGCAAAGAAGATCATCGACTGATCCACTACATCCATCGGACGGTACTGCGGCTGCTTCAGAAGCTCCATCATGCGCTGACCACGGGCCAGTTGCTGCTGTGTGACTTTGTCCAGGTCGCTGGCGAACTGCGCGAAGGCTTGCACTTCGCGATACTGCGCCAGGTCACCCTTCAAACGTCCGGCTACCTGCTTCATCGCCTTGATCTGCGCCTTACCACCCACGCGGGACACGGAGATACCCACGTTCAACGCCGGCCGGAAGCCAGCAAAGAACAGGTCGCTCTCCAGGTATATCTGTCCGTCGGTGATGGAAATCACGTTGGTCGGAATATAAGCAGACACGTCGCCAGCCTGAGTCTCGATGACTGGCAGAGCGGTCAGGCTTCCACCGCCCAGCGAGTCGTTCAGCTTAGCGGCACGCTCCAGCAGTCGGCTATGAAGGTAGAACACGTCTCCAGGATACGCCTCGCGCCCCGGGGGACGGCGGAGCAGCAGGGAGACCTGCCGGTAAGCCACAGCGTGTTTGGACAGATCATCGTAAACCACCAGAGCGTGCATCCCGTTGTCGCGGAAGTACTCACCCATCGCGGCTCCCGCATAGGGGGCGATGTACTGCGTAGCGGCTGGGTCAGAGGCACCCGCGCACACGATAATGGTGTGTTGGAGGGCTCCGGCATCTTCCAGCGTTTTGGCGATGCGGGCGACCGTGCTTTGGCGCTGCCCAATAGCCACGTAGATGCTGTAGATCGGCTTGTTGGTTTCATGGGTGCGTGACTGGTTAATAATGGTGTCAACAGCGATGGCCGTCTTACCGGTCTGTCGGTCGCCGATAATCAGCTCGCGCTGACCAAGACCAATCGGGATCATACTGTCGATCGCCTTGATACCAGTCTGCAGCGGCTCCGTGACGGGCTGCCGATCGACCACACCCGGGGCGTTGCTCTCCAACAGGCGGAATTCGTCTGTGTGGATGGGCCCCTTGCCGTCCAACGGCTGGCCGAGAGGGTCTACTACACGCCCCAGCAACGCCTTACCCACAGGGACCTGCAGGATACGCTCGGTGCGCTTGACTTCGTCACCCTCTTTGATGCCCACATCATTGCCCAAAATGATGACGCCTACATTGTCTTCTTCCAGGTTGAGTGCCATTCCAAAGGTACCGTTCTGGAACTGGACGAGTTCGCTGACCATCACGTCACTCAGGCCATACACGCGGGCAATACCATCACCCACCTGTAGTACTCGGCCGACACTTACCTCTTCAAGGTTGCGTCCGTAGTTGAGCAGTTGCTGCTCAATGATTGATGTAATCTCTTCGGGTCGGATAGCCAATTGTATCTATACCCTCCTGCCCCGACATGCTGTGTTGCCTTTGCGGGTGCCAGTTGTTTGTGTTCTCAGGTTGCGGTTAACAGCCCGCGCAGATGCGCAAGCCGGCCGCGTATGCTTCCATCAATGACCGTATCACCGATATTCACGATGAGGCCGCCCATGAGTGATGGCTCTACTTCAGTTGTGAGCTTTATATTTCGCCCTGTACGTTGTGCCAGGCTGCTCACAAGCTGCTGCATCTGTTGCTCATCTAGTGGCCGGGCCGATTTCGCGGTGACTCGAATTTCGCCAAGCTCCGCATCGAAGAGTGTTTCAAACTCCTGCAGAACGGCCTGGATCAGCGTCTCACGCCTTTTGCGGATCAGCAGAATGGTCAGGGCTTTCACGAGCTCAGGCATCTCTGCATGTTCCAGAGCACTGAGCACCGCCCTTTCCTTGACGTCGATCGGTATCATCGGGTTATGGATGAGTTGCAGAAGCCTGGGATGCAGCGACATCATTTCTGCCATCTGAGTAAGGTATTGGTCTACCTCAGACAGTAGATTTTGCTGGTGAGCCGCGTTGAACAAGGCCCTTGCGTAGCGTCGGGCGATTCTCTCATCCTGCATGGTTAGTTCTTCGCCACCTGCTCAATGAAATCGGCGACTAGCAGGCGGTCTGCATCGTTGTCGACCTTCTGGCCTAGCAGCTTCTCGGTGGCTTGGATAGTGATGTCCACTACCTGAGCCTTAAGCTGAGCCATCATCTGCTCGCGATCGAATTGCAGGGTCTGACGGGTGTCGCTCAGGATTTTCTCCGCTTGCTGTCTGGCCTCTGCCAGGATGGTTTCGCGCATCGCCTGAGCCTCTTTTACGGCAGCCTGTGTTTGCGCACGGGCCTCCGCTTCAATGTTGGTCAGCCGCTGCTCGTAGTCAGCCTTGAGGCTTTCCATACTCTGGCGGGTTTGGTCTACCTTATCGTACGTCTGCTGGATATCCTCTTTACGGGAATCCAGAAACGCAGCTAACGGCAGCCAAAGGTATTTTTTGAGCAACATATACAGCAGAACGAAGCCGACCACTGCTACAAGAATTGTCTTTGGTTCAATTCCAAGCAGTTCGAGTACGCCTCCGCCCCCTGCGCCGCCGGATGCTAATAGTAACAAGTTGCTCCTCCTATTCGCACTGGGGGTTTAGGTATGATAGGTAGCCGTATAGCTGCATCATCCTGCCGCCCCTCTGTGTTTGGGTTTTCGTTTGGAGCCTACTTGACCTGTGATTTCAGGATATCTACCATGGCTTGGGTGTCAGGAAGCTTGCCCAGCAGCATGAAGAACATCAGCAGAGCGTAAAGCACGAGTGCTTCAATTAGGGCAAGGGCGATAATCATACCGGTCTGAATCTTACCAGCAGCTTCCGGCTGACGGCCCATGGCCTCTAAAGCACCTGCAGCCGCTTTTCCCTGACCAAGACCTGCTCCGATAACAGCGATAGGCAGGCCTAAGCCTACGGCGAGAGCTAAACCGAAAAAGTAAAGCACAGAGGTGTCCTCCTAGTAGTCGTGTATCTGTTTATTTTCTGTTAACCGCTAATGACTTTCGCCATGCGGTATGATCAGCGAGATGTAGATGGCAGCAAGGGTGGTAAACACCAGAGCCTGCACGAATCCAGCGAATACGCTGAATAGAAGCAGCGGAAACTGAAATGGAACCGGCAAAAAGATGGGAAGTGCGCTGGCAGCCAGTAAAGTCAACACCGCCACCGAGGTTTCATCGCCAAAGATGTTGCCGTAAAGTCGGATGGAGAGGCTGAAGGGTTTGGCCAGCGTACCGATTAGCTCCAGCGGTACCATCAGCGGGGTGAGCCACCAGGGCGCGCCTCCCGTGAAGTGCTTGAGATACTTGATCAGCCCGTTCTCTTTAATGCCCACATACTGCACGTAGCAGAATGTGACCAGCGCCAGTGCGATGGTGATATTCAGGTTTGATGTAGCCGCTTTGCCGATGACGGGTATTAAGCCCATCCAGTTGTTGAGCAGAATGAACATGAACAGAGTGCCTAGATATGGGAAGTGCTTCTCCCCCGCCATCCCCAGGATGTTCCCAGCGAATGAGCGAAAGCCTTCTGTAAGCTGCTCAGTCGCGTTCTGCCACAAGCCGGTAGGGACACGCTGCATGTTGCGGGTACCCGCACGGGCCATGAGAAGCAGCAACAGCGCAGAGACGCCCGCGTAAGCAAGCATGATCCAGGGGCTTACGTGATGGACTTCCAAACTGATATCTCCCTAAGTGGCTTTCTCTTCGTATTTCTGTTCGATATCTTCGGTCGGTGGATCATCGTTCTAGCGGTCTTTCCAAGCCTGCCTGACAGCTAAAGCTGTGATAAGCCATGGGACCATGCTGATGCCGATAATAAACGCCACCCCATCGGCCAGCGTGTAACGGCAGACCCAGGCGATTAATATTGCCGCCAGAGGATACCGCCACCACACCTTAAACCATAGAAACTTTGCGGTAGAACCGGTGCGGCCTGGATGCAGGGAACGCACACCCTGAGTGAGGCTGTGGAGCAGCCACCAGGCGAATGCCGAACCCGTTGCATAGAATGCGCCTAGCCTCCAACTGGTAACCAGTGCGACTATGACCGCAATCACAAGGCAGACGCGGAGGTATATCCGCTTCAATTCGGTCAGGATATCTTGTTCCACCTTATTCGGTATACCAAAAGACGCGCCGACATGCCACACACATAACTATATTTGTACCGGGACATGCCAAAAACAGACCAATACGCCAATATGCGGCGTCAGGCCTAGGTTGTGGTGGTGATGATCTTCCAGATGGGATGCACTTCCACATTGCCTTTGATCATCGCCCACACAGGGCATATCGTCGATTCGGTGATCTTCAAGGCCTGCTCTACATGCGCGTCGGTGGCATCTGGTGAACGGAACTCCATCTCAACGGTGATGTGGTCGAAACAGGTCGGGTGCTCCTCGCGCCTTGTGCCCTGTGCCGATATCCGGCACCCGGTGACCGTGAGCTGCTGTTTGCGCAGCATCAGCAGCATCGCGGTTCCCATGCACGAGGCGAGGCTTAGCAGAAACAGCTCCAGCGAGGTGTATCCTTGCCCGTCCCCCACCGGCGGGGTGTAGTCGATACTTACCGGGGCATTTTCGTTTGCGGTACCTGAGAAGCGCACTTTGTCATTGATGAGATCCACGCTCACGTTCAGGGGCTCGAATTTCATGGGTTTGCCTCCTTTGTTTTGTTTCTTGGCCGGATTGCTCCGAACCGGCGGTACCACGGATGGGAGAAGCCAATCGGGAGATTGGCGTTCCCAGGGGCCAATGTGTAGGGGCAATCCCCCGTGGTTGCCCTCATGGCGGTCGCCCACCATTTTATTCTGTCCCATCCGTCCGATGCCCAGCATACCAATACTCTCGGTATATGACCTTGCCTGACCATCATGCGGATTGTTTTCCAAGCACACTATAGCATACTTCAAATATGGTTATCACACACCATTTGATATGGTCCTGGGAAGCAGTGCCAATCGGGAGATTGTCGTTCCCAGGGGGCAGGTTCCCGGATTCTCACGCGAAGGCGCGAAGACGCGAAGGCAAGGACGTGCCCTATCCTCCCCATCCGTGTAATCCGTGGTTCATATAATCCCTGGGCTATCCGCCAGACCGCCCCGGTTAGGAGAAAACCGGCGCGGTCAAGGGAACATGCCAATCGGGAGAGTGACGTCCCCAGCCCGCTTGAGCGGGCTTTTCGTGTAATTAGCCGTGGCATTTATGCCGCGGCGGGAGGCGTATAGGGGGTGCCCATGGTCGGTAGGGCAACCCCCTGTGGTTGCCCTGACGTGCGCGGTGCTCTCCCCATCCGTGTGATCCGTGGTTCAGACTATTCCCTGGGGTTATCCGCCAGACCGCCCCGGTTAGGGAAAACCGGCGCGGCCAAGGGAACATGCCAATCGGGAGATCCGGACCGTTCGCAGGCAGGTGTCACGACGTGTTACACATCTACGGGTAAAATGATGAGTGGGCCATTGTATACACCACCATCGACACCGAGCAGGAACAAATACACACAGAAATGACTCCAACACCTATGAAAACAGCACTTTTATACGCACCTCTCGCACTCACGCTGGCTCTCTGCCGGGTGCTCAGTGCAGCCCCATCAGTTACGGTAGTGTCGGCCACCACTGGCCAGATTAAGTTGGTACTGAGCGGGCCTTCGCAACAGGTAAAGCTGGTGGAGATGCGCCCCTATGAGCAGCCAGATGCCACCGCGGGATGGAGCATCGCTAACGCCAACCTCACCGCCGCCAACGGCTGGCTGAGCATCACGCCCACCAGCACTGCCACTCTGGCGGCACCAGACCGCGTGCGTGCGGAGATGGTGCCCTATTTCGCCGCCAGAGTGCGCAACACCGGGGACAGCAGTGTGAACATGCACGTTCAGTTTGTGTTCGGAGGCGTCACCAAACAGGCCACCATCACCGTGCCCGCAGGCGGTTGGCAGATCGTGCGCACCACCATGTCTTCGTTCGGCACAGACTGGTCAGGCTGGCGCAACATCAAGATCGTCCTGCCCTTTGGAAGCAAGATCGACCTGAACTGGGCCGCGGTGACTGACAATCCGACCTTCGCCGGAACCGGTAACCGCGGATATGACCGTATGTGGAGGTTTGGATGGCCCGACAAAGTCATCTGGGAGGGGCTGAGTCAGCAGACCATTGAGGTCGCCCGCTTCAACGGACAGCAGGACCGCATCTACAACAAATTCCAACTATTGGACGCCGTCACAGGAGCACCGTTGGAGACCCCTCGATATGTCACCGACTTCTCACAAGCCGGCGAGGTGGCTGATGATGTAGAGGACGGCTGGTATACCGAGGGTAACGGCAGTTCTTACACCGTCAGTGGGGGTGTGATGAATATCAGCTTCAGCAACCCCACGAATGGACAGCCGTTTGACCCCATCATACGCAACGAACGCTACTATGTGCAATCCAGCAAGGTGAAGTATCTCACCATACGCTACCGCATGAGCGTGGAAGTGTCCGGCGGTATGAACTTTGGAGTTTTTGCGTGGCCACTGGACGGCGGCACATACGGCTACACCAGCCTGAACATCCCGACCACCACCACCTGGCAGACGATCCGGATTCCTCTGACCAATATGGGTGCAAACTGGAGCGGACGGCGGACCATCCGGATTGACCCCATAGACGGCGAGGTCAACGCCAACAGGTTCCTGAACAGCATTATGATGGTCGACTGGATCGCCCTCACCGAAGAGAACACCTACTCTGGCGGCAACGTGAAGCCCGGTGAGATTGTGTGGGATTTCGCACAGTTGCCGCACCGCGAGACTCAGTTCATCAAGAACACCAACCCCAAGGGGCTCGGACCAGTTATCGACTACGATGATGCTCAGGCGCTGGGCGTTCAGACTATCTCATACCCATTACTGCTCAACGGCGTGCTGGCTGATCCGACGAACAACAAGACCACCTGGACGGTTGACGGTGTGAAGGTGCCCATCAACATGGGATATGTCTACTCCATCGACGACAACGTGCAGAAGGCCACCGAGCGAGGAATGCGCATCTTTTTACTGCCAGTCAACGGCATGCCCGGCACCCCCAGCAACGACTGGCCTCTGCTGCACCCCCTCAGCGATGTGGAGAACGCACCTAATCACCTGGGGGCGTTCAACACCGGTGATGAGCGCTCGCTTCTCAGCTTCCGCGCGGCCATAGAGTTCCTGACTCACCGCTACAGCGACCCGCGGGTGACCGTGGGCACCAGTGGCGATATCGTGCTGGGCAACGAGATTCAAAGCCACTGGTGGTGGCACAACATCGGCAATGTCAGCCCCGATGTGGTGATTGAGGACTACTACCGGTCTCTGCGTATCAGCGACATCGCCATGAGGCGCACCAACCCAAACACCAACCTGTATGTGTGCCTGGACCACTTCTGGGCGGCTAAAATGACGGCTGACACTACCGTCAATATGACAGGCAGCTACTTCCTCGACGGCATCAACGACTGGTGCAAGAACGAGGGTGATCTGCCCTGGGGGATGGCTGCGCATCCCTATCCGGCGAATCTGCTGGAGCCGCGGTTCTGGAGAGATGGTGCGGAGTCAACATTCGATCTGAACACTGCAAAGATCAGCGCCAACAACCTGGAGATGTGGCCAGCGGTGCTTAGTCAGCCACAGTTGCTGTATAACGGCCGACGACGCAAGCTGGCATTCACCGAGCAGGGTATGCACACGCCCAACCAGTCAGATGGTCAGACGATCCAGAGCGCCAGCGTGGCTCTGGGATACTACAAAGTCGACCGGATACCCGGCCTGGAGGCGTTTAACTATTTCGCGCAAGGAGACTACCTCGACCCCAGCGGCCTGCGGATCGGGCTGTGGACACACAAAGAGGGTAGCAGTGCCACCTTTGACCTTGGCGTGAAGAAGCCAAGCTGGACATCCTACCAGATGGGCAGCACCCCCGGGTTCAAGAGCTACGCCAACTTCGCACTCGGCATCGCTGGATACAGCTCATGGCTGGATGCGGAGCCCAGACGCACGGAACTCGCCTTCAAGTTCACCACCGATACCGACCTGTGGGCCGCCACCCACGATGTCGGCAATCTGCGGGTGGAAGCGGGCATCCTGCGTGGCACCTCGTTAAGCGGTGACCCCTTCATGGAGCGGCCCAAGATGTGGCTGCTGCCCAACCTGTTCTCAAAAATCGTCATCCGCATGAGGGTAAATGGGGGCACGAAAGGGCAGGTCTACTACACCACCACCGCAGAACCTGGCTACTCTGAGGATAAATCACTGCAGTTTGACCTCATACCCGACGGGATGTGGCACGACTACGTGCTGGATATGGGTAGTCTGCCCAAGTGGGCAGGGAAAACCATCAATGGCATCCGGCTCGATCCCACCAACACGAACGGTGCTTCATTCGACATCGCGATGATCTCAAGCAATGTCCCCGAGCCAGTGCCTTCGGCTACCATCGCTGGTGTGATCGGACTGCTGGACTACAACTTCACCAACCCAGCCGTGGTGCTGGGCAGTGTGGAGCTGCGCGACGAGAGCACAGATGCGCTGGTCGAGACCATCCCAGTGGCCGTGAGCAACTCAGGCACGATCAGCCTGAGCACCCAGCGAGTAGGAAACTATAACGCCGTCGTCAAAGCCCCACATTTCCTCAGCGTTCGGCTGCCGATCACGCTAGCCATTGGGCAGACCAGCTCGCTGTTCGTCAACCTGCCCAACGGCGATTCGAACGGCGACGGCCAGGTCAACCTGTTCGACATCGTGGAGTTGGACAAGAGTTTCGGCAGTACCAACACGATGAGTGACCTGGATGGCGATGGTCATGTGAACCTGTTTGACTATGTGGTGATCGACCGCTATTTCGGTCAGCAGTCGCAGTAATCCAGCGGGGTTTGGGGCATGGCGTGCCGTGCCCCCGGATTGTCTGAACCACGGATTACACTGATGACGCGGATAGGTTCGGATGGAGAGGGAGGCCAATCGGGAGATTGGCGTTCCCAGGCAACACACCAAACACAACCTGGAGATCATCACATGAGCACACGAATATACCCGGTCGAACCGAAACGCTATAAAGACGGCCGGCCGGGAGCAGGTTATCGGCTTGATCTGAAAGATGACGGTGTCGTGTTTAAGCACGGCTCAGGCCCGGATCGCTGCGACTACCTCGGTGCCCGTGAGGCCTCTGTCTTCGAGTATAAGGGCAAATACTATCTGCACTACGACGGCGCGGGCCCAAATGGATGGGTCGCCTGCTTGGCCACCAGTACGGATATGCGCCATTGGACACGGCATGGAGCCGTGTTGCAGTTGGGTGCTAAAGGGAAACTAGACAAAGGCACCGCCACCTCTCCCTGGGTCTACCACGACGGCAAGAAGTGGCACATGTTTTACCTGGGCTCACCCAACGCAACAAAAGCACCGGATTTCATCCCAGCTATGCCCTACTACACCTTTAAGGCGGAAGCTAAGGCACCCTCAGGCCCCTGGCATAAGCGCTACGACATCACACCATTCCGCACCAAGCCTGACACATATTACGATTCGGCAGCATCACCCGGACCTGTGGTAAAGAACGGCAAGGAATACATGATGTTCTTTAGCTCAACATGCCATATTAAGCTCATACACTATCTGCGTACACTGTCGATCGCCCGCACAAAAAACCTGGACGGCTCCTGGGCAGTGGACCCTAAGCCGATGCTACCTATGGAAGAACAGGTGGAGAATGCCTCAATTTACTTTGAAAAAACCAGTAAAACATGGTTCTTGTTCACCAACCACGTAGGTATTGATGCACGAAAAAAGGAATACACCGACGCCATATGGGTCTACTGGACGAAGGACGTCAACCGCTGGAATGCCGGGAACAAGGCGATTGTGTTGGACGGCTCAAACTGCCGTTGGGCAAAGGAATGCATCGGTATGCCCTCTGTGTTGGTAGTCAAGAACAGGCTGGCACTGCTGTATGATGCCGCCCCTGGCCGCAGTAGAAGCCACATGCGACGCAATATCGGCCTCGCCTGGCTGGAGCTGCCACTGATCACACCATAGAGCTCGGGGATGATACGGTGGTGAACTTACGCCGATTGTATATTTCTTCATAGAAACTGATATATTGTGTATATATCGCTTCAGAAGAGGCTCATTGTCATGCCAGAACCAATTAGCAGGGAACGTAGTCAGCAGATCCGTAATGTTGGTTTTTTAACAGCCCTCCTCGTCGTGCTTCTGCACTCAAACAATGTGCAGAGTTACAGCCTGCTTAGATTCGATACGACATTATCCAGGGCAGTAGCCTTGTTCGAGTCCATCGTCTCGGAAGGACTCGCGCTGTGTGCTGTGCCGTTCTTCCTTGCGATCGCGGCTTTCCTGTTTTTCCGGAACTATACGCTGACTGTCCAGTGCATTAAGCAAAAATACGCACGTCGCATCCACTCACTATTGATCCCGTATTTGTTTTGGAATGGATTTCACTACCTAGTGCAGATGGCTGTGGTCAGTATCCCCGCCATACGGGCTCGGATGGATGCCAGCACAGAACCGATCCTGTCCAGCCAGCCTGGTCTTCAGGAGTTTGCGCAAGTACTGTTGTTTCACAAATACAACATCCCCTTCTGGTTCATTCAAGCGCTGATAGTATTCGTTGTTCTCTCACCCTTGGTATATGTTTTGTTGAGACACAGAGTAGTCGCCATTGGGGTATTGGTGGTCACAGCCATCGCTACTCTTGCGGAAGTTCCGCTGCTTATCGTCACCTGTGACACTTGGTTCTACCTGTTTGTCGGCAGTTTCGCGGCTATACACCCGCAGGTGTTGCGTAGACCTCTCCATGCCATAGAAGGCTCCAAACTTGCGTGGGTCTTTATCGTGACATGGCTTTTAGCTTCTTCATTGCTTGTTTATTCCAACAACGTCTATACGCAGAATGCGGCCGTCCTGACCGGCATGGCGGCCATCTGGTTCGGCTATCCGCACTACAAGAACCTGCTGCCAATGTCCTTCTGGGGACGACACACTTTCCTTATCTATGCTATTCACCCCACCTTGCTGGGAGGGATCAAGATGATCCTGGCATTCGTCGCAGGAAAGTCATCGATGATGGCACTGGTGAGCTATCTGCTGGCCCCGGCTATGACGGTGGGACTTATCATATGGTTCTGTAACCATTGTGAGCTGCGTCTACCCAGGGTATACCGCTTTATCTCAGGCGGTAGGTAGTCGCTCTCAAATATCCTTGCACTCGATGCAGATGTGTATAGCGAAAACAAGGCAGGTATTCGGGCCGATGACGGCGTATCTACCCACGCGTGCACACTGTCTTAAGTATCTACTCAGCCATAGGCAATGATCGTGCATCAGTCCACGATCGCTAATGCTGCTGTAGCTTCCGGCACCCACGAAGTGGGTAAGATTCTTATAGCCACGGGTAAGCGCCAGCGCAACCCGTGGAAGGCAACCGGAAACCGTCTACCCCAAAGTGGGTCGTCTTCGGTGACTTGATAAAACGGCTACCGCGAATAGGTGCGACCCACTTCGGGGTAGGGATGATGCGCCGCTGTCCAGGGGTATCGCTTCGCTCACCCCTGGCTATAAGCACTGCTACCCACTTCGTGGGTGCCCGTAGGGATGCTTGAAGGCAATGCACCTATGCTGAACAGAAACTTGTCAGTATAATCTGATGGCTGAGTAATTACAAACTTGCTTGATCTGGCCACTTAGGAGGCTTCGTATGAAATCACCTGTAATACGTGTATGTGCCATCGTGCTCTGGACACTCATGGTCGTGCTATCAACCCACATTTCATCGGCAGCACCAGCGAATGATACCACGGGATGGTCGAAGCAAGTGTACAGCTCTGTCGTTCAGGTCAAGGCGACGAAACCAACTCTGAAGCTGTCACTGCAAGCGGCCAAGAAGCAGGCTGTATCCAACATACTAGCGGCCTTCGGTAAAGCCCCAATTGACAGTTTCGTAAGTGGCCAGGACTTACTAAAACACACAAAACTACGCACACTGCTGGAAAAAACAGTTGTTGATAGTGGGCTTTTTAAAAGCGTGACGCTGAAGGTGGCTGGCACGCCTTACGTCAAGGTGAGTGTGGTGATACCCGCCAAGAAACTACTGCTGCCTGCCCTGAATTTCTACCGCAAACTGGGATCCTCTGAGCATACAAAATCGCTGACCATGAAGATTTCATCTCGCGGTGGTGGTCGAGTGATGGCCGAGAAGTCGGTAGGTGAAAAGTCGATAGGCGATGAGCCCTCCGTCGGCCCTTATTCGTCCTTGATCGTGGACGCTTCAGGGCTGGGTCTCAAGCGTGCTATGAGCCCCAAAATCCGTCGAGAGGATAAGTCCGAGGTCTGGGGAACCGTAGAGGTCGACCCCGACTTCGTGCTTGAAACGGGCATCGTCTCCTACACAGCATCAATGGCCGGCGCGGTGCGCGATCCCCGAGCGGGTGATAATCCGCTGGTGATCGAGGCGATTGGCATTTCTGGCGGCAAGTTTATGTGCGACCCAGTGATCAGTGATGACGACGCTAAAACCGTGCTGGACGAAGAGAAGATCACGCACTACTTGGAGAAGTTCAACGTCATATTCATCGCAAACTGACAATGGTTAGTGGCCAGTGGTGTCAAGTAACGTGTGGGGCAGGATCATGAAGAATAAGCCAACGAATGTAATGCTGATAGTATCGTGCCTCTACTTTTTGCTGTCGGCACTCTACCTATACTGGCCAAGCTGGATAAACACCTCGCTGCGGCCATATGAGAAGGCACTGCCCATTCTGTTGTTAGCTGGGTTCCTAGGCTGGAGCGGTCGAGGCAAGGCAAGGCTTCCCGTCACGGCCCTCGTGCTATCGGCAGCCGGTGATATCACAGGTGACAGTGGGGCCGCAGGCTTTATACCGAGCATCGCCTTTTTTGGCTTAGCGCAGGTCCTCTACGCGGTGTACTTTGCTCAAACCATGCGGTTTCGGGTCTCCCGCCTGGTTTTGGCGCTTCTCTATCTGGCGGGCATCAGCATACTGGTGTTCAACTTGTCAGGTTCACCAATACTGGCAGACCCCATCCTGCGCATCATGGTCATGGCGTACACGGCGGTGATCAGTGCCATGGCGATCACGGCTCTATTCCGTGACAAGTGTAGCTTGCTTCTGCCCCTCGGCGCCATCATCTTCACACTATCGGATTCGATGATCGCCTGGGATCGCTTCATCAGCCCATTCCCCAATGCAGGAATCTGGGTGATGGTCACCTATGCCCTCGCTCAGTATCTCATAACCGTGGGGATCGAAACTACTCAGCCATAAGCTATGATCGTGCATCAGTCCACGATCGCTAATGCTGCTGTAGCTTCCGGCACCCACGAAGTGGGTAAGATTCTTATAGCCACGGGTAAGCGCCAGCGCAACCCGTGGAGGACATGCGATATTCATCTACCCCGAAGTGGGTCGGCATGGTTTACACGTATATTGAGTTCCTGCGATGCGGTTCGACCCCCTTCGGGGGTAAACGCTGTGGCCTATTACCAGGGGTATCGCTTCGCTCACCCCTGGCTATAAGAACTGCTACCCACTACGTGGGTGCCCGTAGGCATGCTTGAAAGCGATGCGCTTACGCAGAACAGGTACTTGGCAATATGAACTCATGGCTGAGCATTACCATGGGGATAGACTCATCTCCAGAATCGGCTCCGTATAACACAAAGTCGCCGGCGTGATGCCATCACTCAGGGCCAGGGAATGCCTCTCCGTAGTCTTTCGTGCTCGCTTGCCAGTCATGCAGGCGCCTGCGCATCGTGTCAAGCACTGCTCGCTGTTTCGGCTCTCGTGCCAGATTATTCACTTCCCATGGGTCGTTCCGAAGGTCATACAGCTCTTCCACCGGCCGGGTGTCAGCCATCCAGGCAAGCTGCTGCTTGTTAAGCCTGCCCTCGGCCTTCAGCCGTTTCAACTCGCCCAGTACCGGGTATGAGGAGATGATATACTGGTTGTCCTGCGTATACGGCCGATCCGGGCAGTAGTTCCGGATGTATTTATATCGGTGGTCTACCACCGCACGGATGCGGTCCAGCGTCTCATCGCACCGATCACGAGCCGCCACGCAGTAGTCACGTCCCCGGCTGCCAGGAAGAAGAAGCGGTCGACCTTCCATGTAAGCAGGCGGTATCAATCCCGCCAGTGCCAGCACACTGGCGGACACATCGATGGATGAGATCAGCCTTTTGTCAGCCTGCCCACCGCGCCAAAGACTGGGGCAGTTCACAATCAACGGCACACTGATTCCGCTTTCGTATAGCCACTGTTTACCGCGGGTATTGCATGAGCCGTTGTCACCTTGAAAGATCAAGATGGTGTTTTCCAGCACACCATCAGCCTCCAGCCGCTTCATCAAGGTGCCAAACTCAATGTCCAGCAGGTTGCACATATCGAAGTAGCAGGCGTAATCATCTCTCGCCACCGGAGTGTCGGGGTAATAAGGTGGCAGCTTCAGTCGCGAGGGGTCGACACGGTAGTTAAGCCGTTTGCGCTCCTCAGGCCATAATCCCCGGTGTACCTGCCAGAAATTGATCTGCTGGAAGAACGGTTGGCCAGTCTTCCGCTGACTATAGTGTGTGCCGTCCCACACCTCGTTGCGGTTAGCAAAGTTGAAGTCGCTCTTTCCTGGCTCCTCAACCGGATGGTTGGCGTTGCCGTTGGCACAGAAGTAGCCAGCCTCCCTGAGATAGCTAGTGATGGGCTTAACCGGCACCGGCAAACGCCAACCATCGGTAGCATGACTCCGGTGGTTCTGACAGTTGATGGAGGTTTGATACATACCGGTGATCATAGCGGAACGCGATGGTGAACAGACAGGCGCGGTGCAATACGCGTGATCGAACCTCACCCCCTGGCTTGCAAACCGATCGATATTCGGAGTGCGTAGCTGCGGTGTTCCGTAGCAGCCCAGATGCTTACCGTGGTCTTCAGTTAACATCCAGATGATGTTTGGTTTGTTTACGGCCATATCATTGTCCTACCTCTGGCTTCATGATAGTGCTGCGCACCATGTTTTTTGAGTATCGGGCGCTATTGCCCCCAGATGCCCTCGATTTTACCCACTTTGGGCAGAGCAAACCATATGGTGGTTCCCTCTTCAACCTCACTGTCGATACCCACCCGTCCACCGTGGGCGTGGATCACGCGGCGCACCAGAGCCAGGCCTACACCTGTGCGGTCCAACTGGTTACTCACCTGCGCACGCCGGAACCCTTGGAACACTTGCTTGTGATATTTGGGGTCTATTCCCGGGCCGTTATCAATCACTTTCACAATAAAATCAACATCCGTCTCACTGCCCTCAACCCTGATCTTGCCTTCGGACTTATCCATGAAGGTGATACTGTTGATCAGTATATTGGTTAAGGCATTCACTATCTGTGTTCTCTTGATCGGGATCACGGCCCATTGGCCGCTAACTTGCAGATCGATCCCATCCGGACGGCTGATGGTTGATAGCACCTCATGAACCAGCTCTTCCATGTTCACCATGGTCAACTCTTCAAATGATGTATGCACCTTCGCCAACTGCTGATAGGCATCCAGGATTTTATAAAGCCTCTGCGACCTTTCCCGCAGGGATTCGAGCATACCTTGGGATTCCTCTGACAGGATATCCTTGTTGTCGGCGTAGACCATTTGAACCAATGAACCTATCGCCCGCACCGGCCCTTTAAGTTCATGGGAGGTGATATGCACAAAGTCCATTAGGTCTTCGTTCAGTGCCGTCAACTGGCTGAGGAGCTGGGTATTATGCCGTTGCGACTGTGCCCGCTCGGTCACATCACGCGCCACACCTCTGTAGCCCGTGAAAATACCGTCTGACCCGAATACCGGAACGCCGGTCAGTTCAATGATGCGTTCACTGCCATCTTTATGCCTAAGGCTGTTCAGAATCTGGCGTATGGGGCTGGGCGTTTTGGTCATCGCATCGATGATCGGACGCATCCTCTCCATTTCGTCCGGCAGCATCAGGTCGAGGATGGATTTACCGATCAGCTCTGTCGGCTGGTATCCCATCACATGGTCGACACGGTCGCTGATATACACAAAGTCCATACGCCTATCGGCTTCCCATACCCAGTCAGACAGGCTGTTGATGATCTGCAACAGCCGTTGTTCGCTGACTGAAAGCTCTTTTTCCATCTGCTTGATGCTGGTAATGTCGGTCATCAAACCTACGATACCAATCAGTAGCCCTGCATCATTGTAGAACGCGGCTTTATGTACCACCATATCGCGGAACTCACCGTCGGTTCGCCTAAGCCTTGCTTGAAGCTCCATAGATTCGATACGGCTCTCAAACGAGTCTTCGCCGCTGAGGAGCTGTGATGACAACTCCAGTCCCCAGATATCGCCTACACTGCGCCCGATAATATCAATCTCTCTTAAGCCGACAAACTCTTCAAACGCTCTATTGGCACTGAGGTAATAGCCAGAGCTGTCACGGGTAAACACAGGGTTGGGTATGGCGTCCATCACTGCCCGCAGGTGGCGGTAGTTCTCTCTACGGCTCTTCAGGGTAGCTTCCAGTTCCGCATTCACTCTGGTCAGAGTCTCCCGTGTCTCAAGCATCTCGGTTAAGTCCAGGGTTAGCCCGATAATTCCTGTCACCCGGTTTAGCTCGTCAAACATGGGCACCCTGGTCGCCATGAAGTGTCGCGGCCTGGGGTCATTGGGCAGAAGCTGTCCATAATACTGCGAGGTGCAGGCCTTACCGGTTTGTATCACCTTTAAGTCATCGGCTTCAGCCTCTTCGCCCATCTTTCTAGCGATGAGCTCAGACTCCCGTTTCCCGATGATCTGTTCTCTCGAGCGGGCAAACAACAGGCAAAGATTGTTGTTGACTATCACATACCGTCCCTGCGTGTCCTTCATAAATGCCAGCGCCGGAAGGTTATTTACAAGCTCCTCAAGCTGCTGTTGCCGGTGTTGGCCCACCATGGTCGCCTGATTGATCTGTTGCTCCTTAAACTCTATGGTATACACCCCAGCCAGCAGAAACACCAGCAATCCATTAATGCTAAACAGCAGCCAAAGGTTACGCAACTGCCCTTGCTGCACAGCACTACGCCATGTATCCGAAGCCACATCAATGCAGAGCATGGCAACCACCTTATAGTTGTCATCCAGAGTAATGGGAGCAGCGGCTGTTACCCATGTCCCCCACTTGTCCTTATATGGTCCCACAGTGGTATGAGCACCATTCGAGTATGCCCTGACAATTTGCGCAGGAACATCGTCATACTCTGTGCCCGGCTCCAGGAAGTCAATTGACCTCTGAGGCGCACTGTCCGCCAAAAACCGCATCTTTCCATCAACAGACCGCAGGAGGTAGCTATATCGTGTATTAGGAGTGCGTGCTTGAATCCGCTCCACTATGGCATGATGCATTTGCCAGGCGGGGTTATTCACTTCGCTCGGTTCAGGTTTCAACGCGGAAACGGCCCTCGCATCTATGGCCAAAGCGGTCATCGATACCTTCGCAAGCAATGCTTGCCGGTAATCCACATCAGCACTCTGGCCAGACCGTTGTATGACATACGGCCCCAGGACAACCACAAGCGCAACCAGCGTAATTAAAAACAGCGCAAAACGGGGATACCTAACAGAAATGCCCGTTACACTGGGGATCAACACCGCCCTGATGGTGTAGGACAGGCTGGTGGCCATCAAGAGGCATCCTGCCACCTGTGCGACCAATCCCACGGTGGCCAGATGCGACAGAAACGGAGCCAGTTTTATCCCGTGCTGAGGCTGATATCCCAGGTAGTAACCAACCCCGGTGATGATGAATGGAATGCACACATACAGACGTGTACGCTTATTTCCCAGGTTCTGTTCTTTCAAGCTGACATACAGGGACTGCGCGACCCACACATATGCGATAAAGGCCAACGCATTGGACAAACTCAACCTGGCTACAGCAAGTACCGCAAGACTCGCGGCATACCAGCCAATTGCCCTTACATTAACACGTCTTTTGTGTACAATCTCAAGGCACTGCATCCCCAGCAGCCCTAACATCACTACGCTGATGGTCAAAGCCAGGCTGCTCAGTGTTCTGTATGTTGAAGGCATCCCTGAGTTCAGGTAGCACGCGAGCGAGTAAACGACTTCAGACACAGCATATACGCCAAGGGTGACCCATGGAATGGCATTCAGCCGCGACCGTATACCTGCAAAGGCAATAGCAATAATGCCTGTATACAAAAAAGCACAGATGAGATGACTGGCTTCATATGTTGATAGGTAAAAAGTGTCCATAGTGTTTCCGGCTCTTCTGAACCAGCGGTTGGTTAACCTCTCAAAAAATAACCCTACTCGAGATCATTGTTGCATTTTACGCTCAATATCCGGTCATTACCACAATCAGCGTGCTGATGAGCCGGTGACTCATTACAGATGGCACACGTACCCATGCCATCTCATTGCGTTCCAAACCCTCCCAGTTTATGCACTAGGTTTGGGGTCAATCGGCATGATGAACCAGATCATCGTGCCTTGGTTGACATGCGCTTGTATGCCGATCTGCCCGCCATGCAGATCGACTACCCTTCGGGCGAAAGACAGCCCAAGCCCAGCGCCAGGATTCTCTGAGTTTCCCACATCCATCTGTTGGAAGGCCTCGAATGCGATTTCGTGATAGCGAGGGTCTATTCCAGGCCCGTTGTCTATCACTGCGAAGTAGTGGCCTCCCGATACCTGTCGCCAGTCCAGGCATATCAAACCATCGGCTCGGTCCATGAAATTGATGCTGTTCGCAATAAGCTGTTTGAACAAGTTCAAGGTCAAGTTTCGTCTGCATTTCAATACTGGCATATCTGGACTGATGTCAATCGTCACCCAGCGCGGTGGATTCAACTCATGAACCACCTCTTGAAGGGCTAAGGCCAGGTTGACCTCGGTAATCGGCTCATCTGCGGAATATATCTCAGCCATCAAGCTGTATACATCCATCGTCTGGAACAGCTTCTTGGTGCGGCCTTCCATGTTTCTGACGATCTCGCGGCCTTCTCCGTCAAGTTGATTGTACTTATCCATCTTTAACATCTGTGCCAGCGTACTGATAGCCCGCAAAGGCTGCTTCAATTCGTGTGAGATCAGGTGTACGACCTCGGTTAACCCTGAGTTCAGCTTATTAGATATCTCAAGCAAGCGTTTTTGTTCATGCTGGGCTTTGAGCCGTTCGCTGATATCCCTTGCGACGCCACGGAAACCATCCCATTCACCAGTGATTTTGTATATGGGCACAGCAGACAACTCTAGATACACAATGCTGCCGTTCGCGTGACGGAACTGCACTTCACGCTGCTTCACCACTTCGTCGGTACTAAAGAGATGGCGAATTTCTCCACTCTGTTCAGCCACCAGACGATACAGAGGGGTGTTCATCACAGCATCCGGATCATACCCCAATACGGGTGTGATTCGGTCGCTGATAAACGTCATGTTCATCTCTCGATCGGTCTCCCAAACCAGGTCGGACATGACCCCCACAATCTGGCGAAGCCGCTGTTCGCTCACTTCCAGGGACTGCTCCACCGTCAACAGGTGGGTGATGTCTACCAGGCTGGACACGAAACCGGCCACTTCGTCGAACTGGTCAATGTAGGCAGCCGTGTGTATGACCATCTGGTGAGCCGCCCCGTCAGGATACCTCACGGTGCCCTCAGCCGTGACCACATGCCTGTTAGAGATGACGAGATCGTCATTGTGGTTTAGCAGCCTGATGCGGTCTGCAATACCCAGTTCCTCAGCGGTTTTGCCCAGCATCTGCTCCATCTTCAGTCCAGCCAGTTCTTCAAACGCCGGGTTGCACATCAGCACCTGACCACCCAATGACTTGTAAAAGATGGGGCTTGGTATGGTGCGCATGATGGTGTCGATTCGCTTGAGATTCCTCTGGCCCTCTTCCAATGCTGCATTGAGCGCCTGGTTTAGCTCAGCGAGCTGTCGTCTGGCTGCTATGATCTCTGTGACATCCGTGGCTAAGCCCACAATACCTGACAGCTTGCCCAACTCATCATAGACCGGCATGATTCGGTTAACCAAAGATATCGTCTGGTTGTTGATCGTGACGTCGCTAGTGAGCTGTTCTACAGGTTGATCAGCATTGTATGCGTCGCCGACATCGCACTTAATCGCCTTTGCCAGTTCGTTACTGAGTATCTCATGACCATAACGGCCTACAATCTCCGCCGGGGGACGGGCCAATAAATGGGCCATCGCAGGGTTCACCACCATGAACCGACTTTCGGCATCCATCATATAGGCATATCCTGGCAGGTTATTAACCAGGCTCTCAAGCATTAGGCGGCTCTTGTTCTCGGCGATGTCTGCCAAGCGTTGGACCAGGCTGGCATGCATGATTCCTACCAGCAACACCAGCAACAGCAGTTCTATCAGCCCAAAAACCATCATCACGGCACGTCTCGCTAGTATGATGGTGTTCGTCCACAGTGTAGCCGGAACATCAAACAGTAAGGCACCCACGAAAAACTTAGTCCCTGGTCTGTATATAGGCACAATACCGGTCACCCAACTGCCTAGATCATTCGTATATGGTTCCGATACAGTTTGCCGCTGCATCACTAATGCCCGCAGTATGACCTGGGGAACGTCCCATCGACCGGATGACAACCCAGCTTTATCGGCCATGGCATTCGAACTAGTGCCGACCAGATATGGCTTGTCTGACTTGAGCACCATGATATACGCTGAGCTTGGGAACTGGCCGACATTGACAATTTCGGTGAGTGGGCGGTTGAATGCTTGCCCCTTTACCGACTTAAAATCAACCGGTGTGCCGGTATATTCAACAACCTGTTTCGTGTTGATGTTCAGGCTGCTGATGCGCAACATGCGCAGCAGCTCCTGACGAATGAGGTGCTCAGCCGTAGAACCCACTGACTGCACGGTGATACAACCAGCGACTGGAATGAGCACTATGGCCAATTTTACTATGATGCTGTATGCGCTGCTGCAGACTGGTTGGCCATACAGTTTCACTACACCGATTTGCGTGATATAGGAATTAAAGCCCAGTAACAAAACTATCGAACCGAAAACTTCAAGCGACATGAACGGCATATGGGTAGCCGTTAATAATACATCGGTGCCTGCCGCCACAATGTAACTCACTTGGGCACTCAGACCATATCCAACCACGATGAGACCCAATACCACAAACACGGCAGAAGTTCGAGACTTACGCTCGGTTCCCGACAACACCATCCACCAGGCAGCTCCTAGCCCGATGAACGATCCCCACAACAGCCCACTCAGGTGACCCATTGATCCAAAGCCTAAAACAAAACCGGCAGCCAAACACACAGATGTGGTGATCACACCGACAAGTCGGTTGTATTTCGTACGAAGCATCAGTTGCTGGGAGTATATCAGCAGGAGGATGATCAGCGGATTCGCTACGTATTGGTATTCAACAAGAGATCCAGAAGAGACACTGAGGGTGACGATATGCACGACATCTCGTAATGCCATCAACAACCATGCACCAGCTAATGGCAGTGCAGGAACTTCCCTTAATTTGCATCGGAGAGCGATTATGGCCATCGCGCATACGCCAAAACTGAGAAGGGCAGAGAGGAAAAGCGCGATGTCAGCCGCCGAGACAGAGATATTAGTCATAGTGCCTCATGTAGGCATCTCGGCCAAATGTGTGGTATATCATAAGTTATTTTACCTGTTTTCGGTACCTAATAATAGCTCAGGATAACTTCCTAGCCCTGAATGGCTGCGTTCGGAACGGTATGTCAGTACGCTGGCAATAACTGACGGTCGTAGACCGCGCCGTCTGGCGGACAGCCCGGTGTCGATGCGCCAATTGGCACAATGAAAAACTCACGCGAAGACGCGAAGGCGCGAAGGGTAATGACCGGGGCGGTCTTTCAGTACGCTGGCAATTGCAGAAGGCTTTAGACCGCGCCGGTCTGGCGGATAGCCCGGTGTCGATGCGCCAATTGGCCGCGGGTTTAGTCACCCACACGACTACGTTCCGGGAGCTGACGCTCCGGGAACTGCGTCCAGTGCGGGTTCCTGCACCGCACGGCTGATCAGTATCGGCCGGCGTCGCTTCGCTCCGGCCGGCGCATGGAGAGCGTGGCCCTCCCAACGCTCGCCGGAACGCGGGCCGGTATTGATTAGCGATGGGTGACAGCGCCCGTACCGGGACGAAGTCACGGATGGGCCGCCGAACCCGTCGCCGAGGGCCATCGGTGTTGGTCGCAGGCGACCAGCCCACGCTGCCGCGGGTTTAGTCACCCCACGGGACTGGCGTCCCATCACGGGGTTCCCTCACCGCGCGTCTAGGTATTTGCAGCCCGCAAGCGGGCGCAGGATGCCCTCCGCCAGCGCCCGCAGGAGCGAAGCGACGCGGGCAGCCATTTGATCAGCGACGGGTGATGGAGCCCCCTGGGGCGATGGAACCCGTCGACATGGGGCCAGCCGCCCACATCGAAGGATGTCCGCCCATGCCCTCATCACCCGTCGGTAATGACGAAAGATCATTGACAGAGCTGGGCAAATCATAACAGAAGGTCCCTAAAAAAGAAAAACCCTCCGAAATTCGGAGGGTGGATGGTTCAAGTTTATTTGGCACCCGAGGGCTAACGGCTGCCGATTTTATGGGATTGCGGCAGGGCTCAGTGGCTTACTGGGCGAAGGAAACTGCCGTTCTCCATATTATATTATGCCCTGTTTGGCGGCCCATAATCGATGTATTTCCGCCTGTTCAGAGTGCGATCGACTGCAACCCTGCAACTGGCATCAGTAGCAACCAGTCGCTAGCGTTCAACACAGATTATTCCAGTGCCGCTGGTCCAACTGCAGCCAGTTGTGCTGCACTGAACACCGGCCCATCGGTGCAGACATAATACGGGCCGATATTGCACCGGCCGCACTTACCCACGCCGCACTTCATCTTCATCTCCAGTGTGGTGTAGACCTGCTCTGGTGTGAAGCCAAGATCGGTCAGAGCCTCCATCACGAACTTGATCATAATGGGAGGGCCACAGGTGATGGCGATTGCATTCTCCGGCGAAGGGGCCAGCTCCCGCAGGTAGGTCGGCACGAACGCCACATGACCGCTCCAGTTGGGGTCTTCACGGTCGATAGTCAGGTGCAGATGCGTATCTGGCATCCCGCCCCACCGCTCAAACTCATACTGATAGCATAGATCGTCGGCGCTTCTGGCACCGTAAAGAGTATCAATCCGTGCATAGTCCGCACGGTTATCCAGGCAGTAGTTTAGCAGCGAGCGCACCGGAGCCATGCCGATACCGCCGCCAATGATCCAAAGGTTCTTGCCCTTCCATTCGTCGGTAGGGAACCAGTTCCCCATCGGTGCGCGCACGCCCACCACGTCGCCAGGCTCCAGCTCATGGATCGCCTCAGTGACTATACCCACACGCTTCACGCTGAATTCAAACGAGCCCCTCTGGCTGGGGCTGCTGGTCAGGCAGAAAGTGGCCTCACCTGCGCCAAACACAGAGACTTGCTGAAACTGACCGGGCAGGAAAGTGAACTCCTCTGCCAGTTTCTCATCCTGGAACACCGCTTTAAATGTCTTGGTATCTGAAGTCTCGGATATGACCTTCTCGATCACGGCGAGATTCGGCAGGTATTGTTCCGTGGACGAGCACTCGTGCTGCCCTTCTCCAGATTCGGTATGACATTGGCAACTCATATCACATTCTCCTGTATCTGCTTCAGAATCTCCCTCATGTCAATGTTGACAGGACAGAGCGACACGCAGCGTCCGCAACCTACACAACCCAGCATCTGGTAACGCTCGATACTGTAATCGAACTTGTGAAACACACGCTGGCGTGTGCGACTGGTGCGGCTTGGGCGTGGATTATGCCCCTGGCCCATGAGGGTGAACTTCTCAAACTGGCAGGTATCCCATGCCCGATGTCGGCTGCCGTGGTTACCCTTCACCTCATCCACCATATCGAAGCAGTGGCAGGTTGGGCAGTTAAAGCTGCAGATGCCACATCCCAGGCAGCGTTCGGCGAACTCACTAAACAGCTTCTCATCCCATTCCTTGCGCCAGTTGGGGTTTCGCCGAATAGATTCATCCATCCCCTCTCGGGATTTAGTGATCATCTGCTGAAGTTGGGCCAACTGAGCCTCGGTGGCTTCCGCATAATCTCCGCTTGCCAGAAGAGCTTCGCCAGCCGTGGTAAACGCCTCGGCCAGATAACTCTCACCTAAATCCGCCAGGCGAAGGTCCAGCCCGGTGACCGCCTCAGGGCCATCACCGACCAGACCGCAGAAGCAGCTCCATTCGGGCTGATGGCAGAAGAGGCCCACCAGCACGGTGTTCTCACGACGGGCGAAGTAGGGTCCATCTTTGGGGGGTACGAATCCGTACACTGTGTCCATGTATTTCAAAGCGGCCGCATCGCAGGCCCGGACGCCCAGTATGATTCGGGCAGGTGACTTCACTTGCGTCGCGTTGAGGGTGAGTTTACCATCAATGCCTTTGTTAAAAGTAAACAGTTGCTCGCTGTGCGGAGTGAACCACTCGCGAAGGTTGGAGCCTGGCCCGTTGAAGCCAAGTTCGACCTGCGACAGCTCTTTTACCTGGGTGTATTTGATCTGCTGTTCGGTCTTGACAGGTGCAATGAGCTGCCTGTCTTTGGAAATATCTGCAAGCCATTTGGCCAGTTGTGTTTTTTGTATAATCCTGGGTTGCACGTCTTTGTCCTCTTTTGCCACTAATGCTCTGGGCACGGATCGGGGTCATTTTCGCGATATTGGCCAAGCAACGGCTTATCCGAAGGATTATCACCAGGACTGCGCCCGAACATCTCAAGCACATCCTGGTTGACCTTTTGGCTGAGCAGCCCCAGCGGAATACCAACTGGACAGACTCGTTCGCACTCACCGCAGCCAATGCAGCGGCCGGCAAGGTGCATCATACGGCCCACATGGTAGAACCAGTTACTCTTAGCGTTGACCTGCTTGTTGACCCACATCTGGCCGTTTTTGTCCACGAAACATTCCGGACAATAGCAGCCCGGGCAAACCGAGCGGCATCCATAACAGCGGATGCAGTTCGAAAACTGATCTGCCCAGAACGCTCTGCGCTCAGCAGGATTCATCGCATCGTATTTTTCGGTCAAAGGATGCAGGGCCCGTTTCATTTCCAGCAGGCTTTCGTCCGAGGGCATCTCCTCAGTGACCGTCTGACCGCTGGCGAAAATCACCCTGAGGCGATCCACCGATATCTGGTTCTCACGCTGCAGCTCCACCACACTCTTCACATCGTTCGGAGTCAGAACCACTGCGACACGTTCCGCCTTAAGGGCACTGGGGAGATAGACAGCCAAGTTGTTTACGCAGCTCTCATCCCAGATGAGGCACGAGGCCTTCTCAGCATCACGCAGGAACACCGGCGCACTTTTATGAGCTGCCGTGCCACGCTGATACCCGATCACCACATCCACGAGCCCATCATTCAACAGCCGCGCGGCGGTCTGCTGAATGGTCTGCTGCACGTCATTCACCGTCATCTACCCCCTTGAACGGGCCCAGCTCGGTCACTGTGTCGGTAAAGGACTGCATGACCTCTGCGAATTTCTGACCCTCTGCGGCCGATATCCAGTCGAACTTATACCGGCCCTCTTCGATGCCCATGTAGTCCAGCACGCGCTGCAGAAGCATCAGACGCCGACGGGCGTAGAAATTGCCTTTCGAATAGTGGCAGTCACCCGGATGGCATCCCGCCACCAGCACACCGTCCACACCCTTCTCAAACGCCTTCAGCACCATCTGAGGGTTCACACGGCCGCTGCAGGGCACACGGATGACCCGCACATCGGCCGGATAGCTCATGCGGCTGCTGCCGGCCAGATCGGCCCCGGCATAACTGCACCAGTTGCACAGGAAAGCGACTAAACGGGGCCGCCACTCTGTGGGCACGTGATGCTCCATAGCATTTTTCGTTACCGTCTCACTCATGCCGGTTCCTCCGTTGTTTTGACCATCAAGGACTCGTCGATAATCGTGTTGCCGCTAAAGACGAGTGCGTCTAACTCGGCTAACAGTTGATCGTCTCGGAACCCGCGCAGTTGGATACTGGCACTGCGGCAGGCGGCCACACAGGTGCCGCATCCATGACACAATCCCTCATTCACAGAGGCCACCATCTTAGTGGGGTTGCCCTTGCGGTCGGTCAACTGCTCGGCGGTGATGGCTCCAAACGGGCAGACCGCCACGCAGAGCTGGCATCCTGAGCAGGTGATATTATTCACCTCAGCCACGTTGGCTTCAGATTCGAGATGGTCTTTACTGAACAGCCCGATCACCTTGGAAGCGGCTGCGCTGGCCTGAGCCACGCTATCGGGGATGTCCTTGGGATACTGGCATGCTCCGGCTAGATACACACCGGCGGTGAGCACCTCTACCGGACGTAGTTTCGGGTGTGCTTCGCTGAACCAGTTATCACCGTCCACGCTGATCCCCAGGGTGCGTGCAGTTTGCTTGGCATCGGTCTGAGCTTCCATGGCCGCGGCGAGCACCACCATATCGGCTTCGATCTCCACTTGCTTGCCGCTCAGGGTGTCAGCACCCTTGACTATCAGCTTGTCGCCCCGTTGAGTGACCTTGCTGACGCGGCCGCGCAGATAGATGGCGCCGTACTTGTCTTGCGTTCTGCGCACAAACTCCTCGTAGCCCTTGCCATTCGCGCGGACATCCATGTAGAACACATAGGCCTGAGCATCGGGGCACTTTTCGCGAAGCAACAAGGCGTGTTTTGCGTTATACATGCAGCACACTTTACTGCAGTAACTATGGCCTGTTTCATCATCGCGGCTGCCGATGCAGCTAATGAACACCACGTTCTTAGGCGGTTTATGGTCACTGGGACGCACCAGCTTGCCATCGGTGGGGCCGCTGGCGTTAAACAGCCGCTCAAACTGCAGGCTGGTGATGACATCTTGATACCGGCCAAACCCGAGGTTGCCATATGGTGTGGGATCCCACATCTTGAAACCGGTGGCTCCGACCACTGCTCCGAAGCTGTCTTCGAACACAGTATCTTCCTGGGTATAGTCGATCGCACCAGCAGGGCATCTCTTCTGGCAAGCGCCGCACTTATCTTTAAGGAATTTCGTGCAGATCGTGCGGTCGATCACAGGTACATTCGGCACAGCCTGCGGGAAAGGCACATAGATAGCCTTGCGGGTGCCTAGTTCACAGTCGAACTCATTAGGTGCCTTGGCCGGGCATTTCTCCCAGCAGAGGCCGCATCCAGTACACTTGCTTTCGTCGACACTGCGGGCTCTTTTGCGAATCGTCACCGTGAAGTTGCCAACAAACCCCTCCACTTTTTCGACCTCGCTGTAGGTCAGCATCCGGATGTTGGGATGGCTGGCGACGTCCACCATTTTGGGTGTCAGGATGCAGGCGGCACAGTCTAGTGTCGGGAATGTTTTGTCATACTGGGCCATTTTCCCGCCGATGCTGGGGGTGCGTTCTACCAGAGTCACGTGATAGCCCGCGTCTGCGATGTCCAGCGCGGCCTGGATACCGGCGATACCGCCACCTACCACCAATGCTTTACGCGTGATGGGGATTTGGTTGGTGAACAGCGGCTTGTTCATATTGGCCTTAGAAACCGCCATCGCCACCAGGTCGTTCGCCTTGCGGGTGGCTTCGCCCATATCGGCGTGCACCCATGAGCAGTGCTCACGGATGTTGGCCATCTCCAGCATGTGGGGGTTAAGCCCCATCTCCGAAATACACCTGCGGAAGGTCGGCTCATGTAGCCGCGGTGAGCAGCTCGCTACCACCACGCGGTCCAGACGATGCTCGGTGATGGCCTGCTTGATCTGGTTCTGCCCCGGTTCGGAGCACATATATTTATAATCGGTGGCGTACACTACGCCTGAATACCGCTTACTGACTTCGGCTACGTAGGAACAGTCCACTGTGCGCGATATGTTAGTACCGCAATGACATACAAAAACACCAACTCGTGCCATTATGCCACACTCCCTTCCAGGATATTCTTCAACGCGGGATGTGGTGATATGAGCAGCCGCTCAAGCCCAAGCGCACTCGGGCTGAAGTCCATAGCCAGCCCCAGCAACTGGGTGAAGTAGAGGATAGGCGTGCGCTGATCGCCCGTTTGGCGGGAGTCCAGGTTGGTTTGACACATGGGGCATGCGGTGACCATGATGTCGGCCCCCGATTCCCTGGCGGCTGTGGCAATGTCGTTACTCAGCCGCTGCACGATGCTTTGCTTCGAAAGAGCCAGACTTCCACCGCAACACTCAGTGGCGTGCGACCATGCGACCGGCTCAGCACCCGTCAGCTTGCTGATGCGGTCCAGACTGGTGGGGTTTTCGGAATCTTCCCCATCGGCCACAGTATTAGGCCGAAGCATCAGGCAGCCGTAATAGCAAGCCACTTTCAGGCCGGTCAGCTTGTGGCTGATGGCTTCCAGTATGCGCTCTTCAGGCAGGCTGGCGATCAGTTTCATCATGCTCAGAACCTGCACGGAATGCTCAGCTTGTATAGAGGCCAGCTTCAAGCGGTTGTAGCACGCGGCGCAAGGCGCCACTACGTCGCTCATGCCCAACCCTTTGGCGATGTCCAGGTTGCGCAAGGGTAGTTGCTGCGCCAGTTCATGGCTGACGCTATGGGCCGTGGAGGCTCCACAACAGCTCCAGTCCGGAATTTCCTTCAGCTCTATGTTCAGCTTCTGGCAGATTGCTTTTGTAGAGAGATCATACTCTTTGGCGGTGGAGTGCAGCGAGCACCCCGGGTAATAGGCATATGTGAGGGTGTTCATGAGCTTTCCTTTACCCACTGGCGTAACTGCGATAGACCTTTGATACGCTGCGGGCGGAAGGGCAGTTTACCCTTTGTGAACATGGTGAGCCCCAGCCCGATATCATCAACCAAACGTCGGGACCGGAGTTTGTATTCCATCACCAGCCCCAGTTCATAAACACGCCCGTCACGGGCGATCGCATTTAAGAAGGATTTGTGGAATGCGGCAACTTCGGGCTCCGCCGCCGCAATGCCCTGCTTGGTCGCCACCTGACGCAGCGTATCCATCACTTCGGCACTGCTTAAGCCGCGAGGACAACGTAGTGCGCAGGTACCGCACCCTACACATAGCCAGATCATTCGGCTATGAAGAACACTTTGGTCATTTAGTTGCACAAGACGCATCACCTGGTTAGGGGTGATATCGGCATCATTTACGACCGGGCAGCCCGCGGTGCAGTTTCCGCATTGATAACAAGTGGCCATATTCTGACCGCTCTTCTCTTTGACCATTTGCGAAAACTGACTTTTTGCGGACACCGTTATCCTATTATCAGCCAAGAGTACTTCCTCTCTACGAGATACCATCAGGCTTTTGGGCCTGACGTGATTTTGTCGTTTTGCTGTGTTTTGTTTCGTTTGTTAGTGAATTGCGGGATATATATTAGATATTATATCAAAATGCACCATAACACGCTTGGTAATAACAGGCAGTTTGTGAAAAATATCACCGGATATGTATAAATATCGTGCGGTTATATAGGAGGCAGGTGAGTCGGAAAGGCACTCACCGGCCTGGGTTCATCGGAAGTCAGCACCGTCTCATGAGCTCATGGCAGCCTACACTGTGAGTGATACGACCATAGGGGCGTCCCTTTGGGCGTCCGAAACGTTACCTTGATGATGGTATGTGTTCTTTAGGGCGCCCACAAGGGGCGCCCGACGACCAGTTACTTACAAGGCGATATATCGCTAATAGCGGTCTGCCAGATACATATGCTGCTGACGTTTGGGGAACAGAAGCTGACACACCTCTACAGCCTCGGCTGGTGCCGAAAGGCGGGCCAGAAGGTCACACGCGGGCACTGCGCCAAGCACAAGTTGCCCGAGTTGGCCACTACTGAGCTTGATCTGATGTGCTTTCTCAGACGGCGCACAGAGATGAACACCGCCCATGCCGACATGCAATGACTTGCTTCCCAGCTCTGTGTCGAATGTGATGGTGGTGTCCATATGCAGACCCCCCTTGTTGGCCAGCCGACGCCACTCGGGCATCATGTTTTCAAACAGTTGCTGCATGTTGGCCACCCGCACCATACAGTTGGCACTCTCCCTGTGTATCTGCACAAACTCGCTGTTGCAGCGCATCAAGGCCGCGGCTACCGCTCCCTCGTCAGTCACGGCATACGCGATGCGGTTTAGCTGGCGGTTCAGCTTCAATGCCATCTCTGGCATCCATAACTGGCAGGCCTGCAATAACACATCTGCAGAGGCTGGGCTATCAGCTAAAGGCTCACCGATCGCAAAAGTCTCCGGTTGCGCCTGCGCCAAAGCGCCGTGCGACCAGCTCCCTCTGCCATGTAAAGCGTAAGCGGCCACATGACCGTCAGGCGCAGTCAGCACGATGCACTCATCATCACGATTACCGGTTGCGACTCCATTCAGCCAGCTCCATGAACGTAAGCCATCAGGCCTGATACGGGCACCGCATACGTTCTGAGACAAGTACTGGGAGTATATCTGTTGCATCTGCGGTAGATCATCGACTTCAAGAGCTCTCATATGCCATCCTGACGGCAACCCGCCGACAGGACTGGTGGCATCCACATACGCCATCCGGTTTGGGCCAGCACTGGCATAACCAAACTTGTGGTAGAAGTTCGGTATGCCGTAAAGCATGGTCAGCCCCAAATCGGCTTGCTCCATGAAGCGCACCGCCTCCTGCAGCACGCGACGGCTCAAGCCTTGATTCCGGCAATCTTCTTCCGTGCCGACGCCAGCGATACCACCCATATCTACCTGCGAACAACCCGATGCGATAGATTGCACCACTATCCAGCATCCGCTGACCGTGCGCCCATCGCGGACAAGCTCTACTTTATAATCGCCATTTTGGTCTTTTATCACGTTGATTTCGGTATCTTGACAGACGTAGCTCATACTCTCTCCTCTTAGTAACTCTCACGGACATTCTGCATTGCCGATGGGCATCTCTTCGGTCACCCACGAAGTGGGTATGATTCTTTACAGCCACGGGTGAGCGAAGCGATACCCGTGGTAGGCGGTGAAGAGTTCCTACCCCGAAGTGGGTCGGCATGGCATGACTTGTATGGATATGGAACGACACGGTTCGACCCCGCTTCGGGGGTAAACACCGTGACACTTTTCCAGGGGTATCGCTTCGCTCACCCCTGGCTATAAGGAATCATGCCCCTTCGGGGCGTTCGGATGTGATCTGCGTCATTGCAGACCCTTCACGCCAACGAAGCTAGCAGATATCTGGTCGCAGGGGCGTCCCTTGTGGGCGCCCTAATGGTTTCCGTAGGGGCGTCCGGCCGGTCGCCCCTACACCGATTACCGATTTATATGTCGGGATTAGGGCGCCCACAAGAGGCGCCCGACTACAGTATCAGTTACAACTAATACCTGTCTGCCAGGAACATATGCTGCTGACGCCTGGGGAAGAGCAGCTTGCACACAGCGAGGGCGTCCTCGCATGGCGGGTTGGGCAGCCGGGCTAACAGGTCCTCGGTCGGCAGAGAGCCGATAGCCAGCATCGCCATATCACCTACACTCAAAGACAGTTTGTAGCCTGCCTCAGCGGGGTCGCAGTAACTCACCCCACCTATGTTGACGTGAAGCGCCTTTGCACCAAGCGGCGTTTGGAAGCAGACTGTGCTATCGATGGAGCCAGCAGATAACCTGGCAAGCCGACGCCACTCCGGCATCATCTGGTCAAACAGCTCATTGAGGTTGCCCACTCGCACCATGCAGTTGCCACAAGCACTGTATTGCTGTCGGAACTCACAATCTTTTCGCATCAGGGCAGCGGCCAAACATCCTTCTTCAGTGACTGCATACGCGATGCTGGTGATCTCTCTGGATTCTCTGCGGGCAATCTCCCGTCCCCAGATGTCGCAGGCAATCAGCAGTACATCGGCAGCTTGCGGGCTTTCGGCTATCGCCTCACTGACCACTAACATCGAGGGTGTCGTCCGCTCGATGCCATCTGGTACCCAGCTTCCTTTGCCGTGCCAGGCGTAAGCCGACACATGGCCATCCGGTGACTGGAGCACAAAGCAATCGTCAGCACGTTCCCCCGTGGCTACACGGGATATCTCAGTCCAGGAAGACGAACCATCGGGACGGATGCGGGCACCACACACATTTTCGCTCAGATAAACGGAGTAAAGCCGTTTGAGCTCAGGAATATCCTGTAGCGAAAGCGGGCGCATCTGCCATCCTTCAGGTAACTCAGGAACCTGTTCCTGCGTCTTAATAACAGCACCACGGTTTGGACCGGCACTGGCGTATCCAAACTTATGGTAGTAGTTCGGAATGCCATACAGCATGGTCAAGCCGAAATCGGACTGTTCCATGAAGCTCATCGTCTCCTGCAGCACACGGCGACTCAGTCCTTGATACCGGCACTCTTCCAGGGTGCCGACATCTGCGATTCCGCCCATTTCAACCTGTGCGCAACCAACGGCGATGGGACGATTGGCGATTCTCAGACGGCTAACAGACTTTTCATCACGCATGAGGTCGACACGATAATTGCCATCTGGCTCGGACGAAACGATGATCTCAGGGTCACGGCTAATGTAATTCACGATGGCTCCTTGAACGCACAGATTTTGGGCTGAAGTACGATATTTTAACATGTTTACCTCACTCAATGCCTGCCCAACCATAAATATACAAAGGTAATTCGGTAGAATGTATGCTATGAAACACCTAAATATCCCAACACTCACCGCCTGTCTGCTGATGTCGCTGGCACTTGCTGGCTGTGGGGGAGGTGGTGGTGGTGACAACCCGCCTGACGGTCCCGCCAAATGGACTGTTCTGGTCTATATGAACGCCGCGAACTCCCTGGACAGTTACGCCGAAGAAGACATCAATGAGATGGAACAAGTGGGCTCAACCGACCAGTTGAACATCGTGGTGCAGGTGAAGCGTCGCAACGTGAACTTCCAGAACACCCGGCGCCTGTTGATTGCTAAAGATAATCAGCCGAATTCTGTGGTTTCACCAGTGATACAAGACCTGGGTGCTGGCGTAGACATGGGCGACTGGCAAACATTGAAGAATTTCGTGGAGTGGGGCATCGCCACATACCCCAGCGAACGCGTAGCGGTAGTCATCTGGAACCATGGAGACGGTTGGCGCAGCTTACAGGCCGTAAATCCCGTCACCAAGGCGATCAGCGAAGATGACTTGACAGGTAACCACATAGAGGTCTGGCAACTGCCGCAGGCACTGCGTCCGCTTGATACCAGCCCTGTGCTGGATGTGCTGGCTTACGACGCCTGCTATATGCAGATGGCGGAGGTGGCTCAGGAGGTTCGGCTCTGCACGCGGTATATCTGCGGCAGCGAAGAGTTCTTCCCGGGTGAAGGATACCCCTACGAGCGGATGCTGGCCCCGCTGCACGACACCCCGACGATAGATGCCCGAGCGTTTGCCAGCTCACTGGTAAACAGCATCTATGCGGGTCTTGCTTATAACGGCAGCATCACTCAAAGCGCACTGGATGCCTCGGCTATCACAGCCCTCACCGCGAAGATTGACGCCTTCGCAGGGGCCTTAATGAGCAGCAGTATCACCAAAGACGAGGCCAATGTGGTGCGCACACAGGCGCAGTCGTATGTCATCCCTGAAAATAAAGACCTGGTTGACTATGCGAAACGCATAGCGGCACTAAGGCCGGCCGACGCCAGCCTTCAAGCTGCATACAACCAACTAACGGCCGCAGTGGCCAGTGCAGTGGTTAACGAAAAACACACCAATGATGCTGTTAAAGATTCGCACGGAGTGGCCATCTATCTGCCATCACGCCTGGACTTTAACACGAAATATCTGAGTACAGCCTTCAGCCGAGCTACCCGCTGGGATGAATGGATTCAATCTCAAGGGCAATAGTTCCACGATATAGAGGAGAAGAGCCGATGAAACCTATGACATGGATAGCAGCGTTAGCTGCCATCACGGTATTGGCCGGATGTGGCGGCGGCGGTGGTGGCGGAGGGGAAGAACCACCACCCGTCACGGACATGCTAACAGGCACCCTTAGGACGGATGGCGGAGCCGCCGCCGTCGGTGTGCAGATCGCCATCTTGAAGACCGATGGCACAGTGGTTGTGGCCACCAGCAACTCCAGCGGGCAGATCGCCATCAACATCCCTGCTAACGCCCGCGGCTTTGTGGTGAATGCCATGCCCACCGCTGGCGGCAGTTATTACCCGATCTTTACTTACGGTGGGAAGACATTCCAATTGAGCATCAGCAGCTCTGCAGACTACAGCAGACTGCCAGCCTTGTTTGTTCTGCCAATTCCTGCTGGTAAGGACATCAGCGGATTGACATTTTACAACACTACAGCTCCGCCACCTCCGCCTTCTGGCACGGAGTACATCTGGCCAACATCGGGGACGTAAGCGTATATGCGCAACAGAGGGCAGACCGTCTGGTCTGCCCTCTGTTGTTTTCTATGGGTAGCCTATTACCCACATATCAAGGTTAAGATACAGGATATGGTATAAACAGGCCGATGTGTGTCATTGGTAGTCCGGACACCCACGGAGTGGGGATGATTCTTATAGCCAGGGGTAAGCGAAGCGCAACCCCTGGTAAAGAGTCCCGAATACCTACCCCGAACGGGGATATTAGTGGGCTAGAACTCTACAACGTGCCGCCCCCCCTCCTCCACCATCGGGGTCGGACTATATCTGGCCGTAAATGGAGGTTTGTGGATCACAACGGTGGCGATACTAGAGCCATCGCTGTAAAGCGGGCGGCTTGGTGGTAAAGAGTAACTATGTATTCCTTGCAGTGGGGGAGAGCTTCCTCGACCCCCTCCCTTGAACATGTTAGTTGATTTGCAGCTAGTTTAGGTGATAACTATTCAACTCTTCTGTTAGCCAAATGGTTCCATCATCTAAATCATAATACTGTCCCTTCACAACACCGATGCCGGGTACTATGCTCGTTACGTAGTATTTCGTCCAGTGACCATTATAGAACTCTTCCCTTTTCACCTGGAATGCATTACTAAAATGCCCCGCGGGAACATCAACACTTACGCCCTGCGCAACCACCGTAATTCGGTCCAGGCCACCGGAAAAATTCTGTATGTCAACTGACTGTCCGACGGTGAGATTAGCAGGCGTTAGCAGCACGGGGCTCGTGGGTATCACTGGTGTCGCTTCTCCGGCACCTAAAACACCCGCTGCATATAAATCTCCAGCAGAGTTGGCAAAAACATACGTAATAGAACCGGACTGAGTCATACTATACGTCATTCGGCCGTTAAAAACTGATGTGGCAGAAATGCGTAAAGTGTAGTAATCGGTTTGTCCATTACTCATGGTGCCTTTCATTTCCCAGCTGTTGCCTACAGCCAGCGGAATGACCGAGTTACCTCCAATGTCTCCATTCCCACCACCACAACCAGCCAAAGCCATTGTGCCCAATAATGCTGCCACCAACGTCACCAAACCCGATTTCGTTCGTAGATTACCCACTAGATGCCTCCTATGTAGTTACCAAGAGTGATCACATGCAGCCCTGTTCCACTCTGGTAGTTTGTACCCTTTTTCATAATGTTTGTCAAGGCAGCGATGAATCATAACGAATTCTTTACTACCCATAAGATAAAGGACAGCATACAGGATGCTTATTATGTTATCATAGGGCATTTTATGGGTTGAGCGTGTGCATAGGTCTGTGTTTGATGTGTTCATCGGTGAGCAAAAATATGGATTTGACAAACGATACAGTTAGCCAATGTGATTTGATCGCGCTTTGACCACCATCCGCACACGTGGCCGGTTTGGCGCACCGCCCCAGGAGTATGCATCGAAACCGTGCAAACCTGTGCCCGGGCCATTACCTTTGGGCTTCGGCCCGAGAATGCTACAGGTATTACTCATCGGCACAGGCGGTCTTCTTTGCGCACCGCACTCGCATACCATACCCAAGCCTACGGCATGGGTTGCTGGAACTGGATGATGTGCATTAACTGAAGCAGCAGGTAAATCGCGGGGATGCCCAGCATCAGGCTGTCGAACCGGTCGAGCACACCGCCGTGACCCGGAAGAACCGCCCCCGTATCCTTCACGCCGGCTTCACGCTTTAACGCGCTTTCGAATAGGTCACCGATGATACCCGCCACTGCGGCCACCACACCGATCAGCGTGGCCAAACCCATCGGCACTAGAATATCTTTAGATGGGTTGAACTGGCTGCCATAGATCACCGCGAAAAGCCAGGCCGTCAGCACTGACCCGATCACGCCGGCGGCGGCACCCTCCCAGCTCTTCTTCGGGCTCAGCCGGACGGCCATCTTGTGTTTACCATACCGCTTGCCCAGGAAATAGGCCGAGGAATCGCATATCCACACACACCAACAGACCAGCAGCAGCATCCACTTGCCGTCGATGGAGATGTCGGGAGCCAGGGGAAAACTCGCGGGGTGAAGCTGCAGGGAAACCCAAGTGCGGTAGAGCACACCGGTGTAGAGTGCGATCATCGCCGCACTGCTCAGGTTGCTCCACGCATGAATGCGTTCGCTGTGGTCGGCGATCCACACCTCATAAACCACACCAAGCACAATAAACAAGGTGAGGATGGGGTAAGTTAAGCGCGACTCCACTTGCGGGTAGTGAAAACTAAGCCAAGCATCAAACGGCAGCATCACTCCCAGCAATACCACCGCCCAGTTTACGCGTGAGCCAGGGTTTTGCTGCTCCCAGATCATGCTCAACTCACCGGCACAGAGGAAGGCTGCCAGGGTCACGAATAGTGCCCATACGATGTCACCGGGTACCGGCAGCCAGGATATATCACGCGGCACAAAAACGCACGCCAAAAAGAAAGGAATGCCCACCAGTGAAGTAATCAGCCTCATGGCGAGTTCACTTACAATAAAGCGCTTACGAAAGCCGGTAATATGTTTGTAGGTTCTACTCAAACTGGGCCAGCTCCCTGTTTCTGTTGATATGGCAACATGATATCATACGCAGGCACACACTGCGCAGTTCCTGGAGGCAGTACCGTGAAAGACTTTGAGATATTTCGTGAAGTGCAATACTTCCCCCGATGGCTATATTGGCTGCTCATGCTTACGCTTGGGCCAGGTTGTCTCATGTTAGTATACGGAATCTACCAGCAAATGGTATTACACAGGCCGTTTGGTGACCAACCCGCGTCGGATCTTATGTTGGTATTGATCTTCCTCTTTGAGTTCGGCATGTTGATTCTTTTCATACGGATGCGGCTGATCACCGTCGTCACCGACCAAAACCTGTACGTTCAGATGCAGCCGTTACACGTTCGCCCGGTAGCTATCAAACTCACCGACTTGAAAGCTGTCGATGTGATCACCTACAATGCATTGAATGACTTCGGCGGATGGGGCATCCGCTACGGAGCAGGTGGCAAAATCTACAATGCCAAAGGTAATCGTGCGGTTCGTCTCAGCTACGCGACGGGCACACATCTAATGATTGGCAGTCAGCAGCCCGAAGAGCTATTGGCAGCCATTCAACACATTTTGAAATCAGGAGTCCAAATTGGATCAGCAACAAGCTAATTTTACCGAAAAACAGACCGCATTGCTTCGAATTTTTACCAAAGGTGCGTGGATACAACAGGTTTCCATGGGGCTGATACTAGTCATAACCCTCTGGCTGGCATGGAAAACTCTACTGCAGGTCGTGCTAGGCCAGACTGATGCTACCGATTTTAGTAATCAAATGCTGCTCACGCTGCTGGCTGTTTACCTATTGGGCATGTTCCTCTCCTTCTCCATGCGGTTGATCTTTACCGTTGATGCCGAAGGGCTGGCCATCACATGCCCCCCACTGATGTTCAAGCCCTTCCGGATAGAGGCGAAGCAGATAGAAAGCATGTATGCCTGCAGCTATAGCGCCACTAAGGAGTACGGTGGCTGGGGCATCCGGCGGGGGAGAGATCATAACGGACGATGCTTCACCATGGGTGGAACACGGGGCGTGATGATCAGCCTGAAAGACGGCACCTACATCCTCGTCGGCAGCCAGAAGGCTGAGGAGCTCGAGTTGGCCCTCTCTGCTCTGCTGCCCACCTCCCGCAAGCGCAAGTAGGCTGCACTATTAGTGGGAATAGGACGGATAGTCCACCTTCGGTAAAATAACACTATGCTGAACTACATCGACTCGCACTGCCATCTGGGCAGCGACCGGTTTGACGACGACCGTGACGGCCGTATCACCCTGGCAAAGGCGCTTGGGGTGACTCGCTGCATAGAGGTCGGATCCGACCTACCCTCTTCGAAGTTTGCCATGAAGCTGGCCGAAGGCCACCCGGGCCTCTACGCCGCAGTGGGGGTCCACCCGCATGAGGCGGACAGCCTCACCCCCGATGTGTTGGAGGAGCTGTCCTGGCTCTGCACGCAGCCGGGTGCCGTGGCTGTGGGTGAGATAGGGTTGGACTATTATTACAACCACTCACCGCAGGAGCAGCAGCGCAAGGCGTTCGTGCAGCAGCTTGAGCTGGCACACAGCTACGGTCTGCCGGTGGTGGTGCATTGCCGTGATGCCTGGCAAGAGGTGCTTGAGCTGATGCAGGCCTTCCCGCACATCAATGAAATATGCGGCGTGCTGCACTGCTTCACGGGCAACCTGGATCAGGCGCAACTCATGGTAGAGCGCGGTTGGTACCTGGGTGTGGGGGGAATCATCACTTTCAATAACGCGCAGCCTCTACGCGATGTGGTGCAGCAGATCGACCTGACCCACCTGCTGCTGGAGACCGACGCGCCTTATCTGGCCCCAGTCCCCCACCGCGGCAAGACCAACTCCCCGCAGTATATCCCCGTCATCGCCGCCGCACTGGCCAAGCTGAAAGGCGTCAGCCTTGAGGAAGTCGCCGAAGTCACCACCCGCAACGCGGAGCGGCTATTCGGCGTGTAGACCGAGGGGGTCCAAGCTATGTCCGGGGCGGTCTGTCAGTAAGCTAACAATAGCGGAAGGCTATTGACCGCGCCGGTCTGGCGGTTAGCCGATCCCGTCGATACGGAGCCGATCATCGCACATCGAAGTCGGTGATAGCGGACGGTTTTATACAGAATTCGTGGATGACCCTTGTGGTCATCCGCCACGTTACGGATGACCACAAGGGTCATCCACGAATTCCGCCACGTTACTATTTGCAGCCCGCAAGCGGGCGCCGGGGGCTCTCCGCCAGCGCCCGCAGGAGCGAAGCGACGCGGGCAGCCATCTGATCAGCGACGGGTGATGGAGCCCCCTGGGGCGATGGAACCCGTCGACTCGGTGCTGGACAACCCACATCGGAGCTGGTCGTCCCCGATGCCGCGGGTTTAGTCACCCTACGCAGTAACTATACACACCCCCGCCACGCCCCAGTCAGCGGGCAGGAACAGCAGATTCCCGCTGGTGCTGCTCACTCGCAGCGTCAGTGTGTGATATCCTGCCGCAAGACCGTCCACATCGAACCGGTACGGCGGGGTGACACGCTTACCCAGCGACTGGCCATCCACAAGAAGCTCCAGACAGTCGTGCTTGAGCAGCTCCACATCAAAGCCTACGATCTGGCTGGCCTGCTGCTCGGAAAGCGAAAACCGGCCGTTCAAGCTCATCACGCCCATGTATTGCTCCCATCCCTGCTGCATCAGGCTGATCGGCAGCGGCTGAGGGGTAAAGGATTCGGCTGTGATGACACCATCCACCAGCCGGAAGTCGCCCATCAGGCAGACATCGCAGGAGGGCATCACATCCGCCTCGAAGAAAGCGTCGTTGTGGACACTGGTCTCAAACTGGGGATACTCCAACTGGGCTGTCACCTGGTTGGTGCCCACTTTCACCAGCCCCAGAATGTCCACACAGCCCAGCTTGTCCCACACGATGGCCTCTTGCGCCTGCGAAAGATCCACTCTGTGTCCGTTGACGGTCAGCGAGCGCAGATACTCGGTCTCAAACAGCATCCCCAACTGAGCAGGCAGGCTTTCGCACTCAAACTGAGCCCGCATCTCAAAGTGGGTCTCACCGCGCAGGGCAGCCGGGATGCCAGTGCAGTTGCGGGGGAGTTCTGGTATGAACGGGTCCATGCTGGTGGCTGCGATCCAGCCGTCCGCGCTATGGAACTCCATTCCGGCCAGGGTGGCGGTGTTAGCCGTCTCTGGCGTCACACCCCACATCACCTCTAGAGGCTGCTGCTGGCCCGATACGGGCTGAGCTGAGCTCGGAACGGCGGATGAGGTCAGGCTGAGGTATAGGCAGCCCTGTGGGGCCATGCAGAACTCTTCCACGCCCTCGGCAGCATACACAGAACCCGACAACGGCTCCCAGCGTGCCATCTGCTGGTTTGAGCTGATGTTCATCGACACCGCTTCGGATGTGGTGTTGCGCAAAGCGAACATCTCGCCATCGCCGAACTCGTAGCGGATCACGCGGATGGAACCCGCAGGCGCGTCGGTCTGCAGCGTCAGCCGGTCCGACCAGCAAGGCTTCTCAGAGGCGATCTTTTGGATAATCTGGGCCGCGGTCTGGCGCAGAATCTGCGCGTTTTGTTTCTCAAGACCCTCCAGCACCGCATCGGTCGCCTCGAAATAGTTGAAATCCGAAGGCGCTATGATCGCATCATACTCGGCAAAGGGGAACTTGATGCGCCCCTCGCACGACTCGGCCTGATCGACCATCTCAGGGAACACGAACTCGAAGGTTTCGCCCGCCTCATATATGGCACGGCAGATATCCTCGGTCAGCGCCATCACCGGTTCTCCAGGCAGACCGAAGCCGTTCTGAAAGGGGTTTATTTGCTCCAGTTGATACTGCGGGTAAAGGACGGCGTAACGGGCCTGGTGCTTGCCCAGCGAAGGCAGCGCAACCGAGCGCGCGAAGGCATCGCGGAACTGCGGATAGAACTTCCACCATGGGCAGCTTTGGAACAGCGGCGGCCAGTAGGTGCGCTTTCGCACACCGGTCAGGCCCTGATGGAAGCCCATCAGGGCGATGTCGTTGATGCCGTGGATGCCGAACATCTGCGCCCGCTGCAGCATATCGGAGAGCCGCAGGTCATACCGCGAGATGCCGAACGCCTCGCAGTAGACCCTGTCATGCCCGGAGTGCCGCGCGATACTGGGCACCAGCACCTCCTCCATGAAGACATGCTCGGGTTCGGGCATCATGCCCAGGTAGTCGATGCCCGGTTCATCCATCAGCGACAGACACTGGTAGGCACTGCCGGAAAACTTCACCTGCATCAGAAATGCATTCTCGCCAATATGGCCCGTATACCCCACCCCGTGAGCGTGGCACCAGTCCGACATCTGCGCGTGGTAGGCCTCCACATGCATCTGCTTGACCACCGCCCAGTAGTCCTGGCGGTATTTGCATGGGACCGGGTCCGCCAACTCCGTATAGTGGGGCTGGATGTCGTAGCCATGCATCTGTATAAACCGCGCAGGAAGCTCGGGGGTCCAGGGCAAGCCGATGGTGTTCCAGCAGCCCTCCAGCCTCTTCTCGTTGATCACCATAGTGGTGGGCTCATCGGTAAAGAAGCCGCGCACGACCTCGTGGAACAGCGCGCCGCACTCTTCATAGATTCGCTGGTGGTTCATCTGGATGAAGCAGTTCACCGCGTCGACGGATAGTGTGTCCAGATAGCCGATCTCATTTTGTGTCCATGGCGCGCCGAGGGTGTTATCAAGCTGCACATCGGGATGCGATGGCACCGCCGTCACGGCCCCATGCTCATCCTTGTCGAACTTCAGGAACCAGCCGTTATACTCCGGGTGCTCGCGCAGCAGGAATCCGCCGGCCACCCCACTGGGCCAACCAAACTCGTCATACACCCACACCTTCATACCGTGCTTCTTAGCAAGTGTCAGCGCGTGCCGATACCTCTCGAAAAACTCATCGGACAGGTATGGGATAGTCATACCGTGTACGGGGTGGATCAGGAACTCCCGCACCCCGCTCGCGGCCATCTCGGCGACCACTTCGTCCATACGGGCATGATTCATATCGGCATTCCAGAACCAAAAGGCGCTGGGTCGGTAAGGCTGGCTCATCTCCAGCCAGTTCGCAGCAAGGGTGTGCAGAGAGTGTGTCATGATGTCTCCTGAATGATGAATGTATCGGTAATATTTAACCACAACCGCAGTCTTCTGGGCAGACACACGAAGGGCGGTTCTCGAACCGCCACGACACGCCAGACCGCGCCAGGGATTTGTCTGAACCACGGATTACACGGATGGGATCGGATAGGTTCGGATGGGAAGGGAGGCCAATCAGGAGATTGGCGTTCCCAGGGGAATTCCCCCTCTGCGTCCTTGCATCCTTGCGCCTTTGCGTTGGTTGATCGCACCTTTCGTGCCGATAACCAAATCTGCGTAATCTGCGTCATCTGTGGATTAAAATCCCTTGGTGCCTCATGCCATCAGCTACGGAAATGGCTTTCCCTCGACGCCAGAAGGGCGGTTCTCGAACCGCCCCTATCAATATTTGCGGTGAGATCGGGTTTTGGGGGCGATGTGTAGGGGCGTTTCGCGAAACGCCCTTCCCACGCAGCCCCGGGTTTAGTCTCCCCGCACAGACATAATCCGGAAGGTGCCGGGCTCCACGCTCAGGCTGACCCCATTGCCTGTGAAAGGCATCGGCTGCTCAGGGTGCAGCTCATCCTGGCAGCGCAGCGCATTCCGCTCGGGGATGCCGATCCCACGACGGTGGAAAGTCAAGGCCGTCGTGACCCTGTTGATTCCCAGATTGGCCACGATGAACAGAGCCCGACGCCCCTTCACCAGATAGGCACTAACCTTGATATTCTCCGTGTCAGAGGCATGGACCAACTCCTGTGTCTTCCAGTAGGGAACCCACACCGCACCGGTCATTCCGACCGATCCAAACGCCTTCCAGATATCCGACTGGTGCTCAGGATGCCATATCATCATCACATCGTATAATATGGCCAGGCTGCGCGCCCGTTCGCGTTCGACGGCATTCCCCGATATCGGCAGTTGGGTGGCTGGAATGCCGAAGTTGTGCCCATGCATCTCTGCGCGAAACACATCCTCAGGGTACTCGGGAGTTCCCAGCTTCATCATCGACAGCAGATGCTCGCCATCAACATAGAAATCGGCGAACGAAAGGGCGGGCAGCAGCACGCTGGCCGAGGTGTGGCAGAACAGGATGCCCGGCTTTGCTTGATCCTTGACCAGACGATACAGACCCTTCATCAGCTCTCGCGTGCGCCAGATGGCCATCGTGGGGTGGATTGTGCCATCTTTACCCCTATACCCGCAGCCATGCCGGGTGTTGACACATGGCAGCGGACAGCTCAACCCGTCGGTGTAGATGCCGCCGAAGCCATATTCGGCGACTGCCGCGGTGTATTGCTTCAACAGCAGCTCGGGGTAGTGTGTGGCGTTACACACGATACGGCAGATATCCTGGTTGTCAGGCCTTTGATACTGGTAGTGATCGCCTATCGGTAGAGAATCCCAGCGGCTCGAGTACTCCGGCGAGCGGGTGGACATATAGCACCCGGTATAGGGCACAAGCCGCATCCCCTTGGCTCTACACGCCGCAATCAATGTCCGCAGCTCTTGAGGGTCTTTCGGCCTGGGCAGGCTCTGCTGGTCGGACCAGAACTCGTGAAACCCCAGGTAGTTCACGCCCAAACCGGCCAGCACGTCCAGATAGGCTGGTTGAGTGGCAGGATCCGGGCTCTTTTCGATTCCGTATCCGCCCATATGGCAATACCGCATCTTGTAGTAGTCAGCGGGCCACGGCTTTACCGGAGTGGCCATGAACCCAAAGCACCATTCCCAGTCACCGGTCAGCTTGAATCGGCTCAGCAGGTTCATCCTGAGCGTCGTCACATTGCCGTCTGGAAGCACCGTGACGGCACTCTGTGGGTCAGCAGGCGACCAGGATTCGTCGCTCTCGGAAAAGAACTGGATTCCCCTATCGTCGCTGCCCAACCAAAGATGGTGAACAAACGGCAGTTTCATGCCCTCAGGCTCCACCGCACCGGCGTTGATGCGCTTTTTGGGCCAGTCCCACACATGCGTCGGATAAACGGAAGCATGATGGAAATACGTGGTGTCGCTCCGCCTCAGAGGTATCACCAAATCCAGCGTATCCAGGTTAATCTCTTTGCTGGACGAGAGTTTCATGTCTATCATGGTCATGCCATCAAATTCAGTGGTGAATCGGCAGGTGATCAATAGCTCACGGCTGCCGGCACTGGTCACATACGAAACCGACTCCCTGTCAGAACTCATTTCCTTGAACGTGACACTGCTCCACCGTAGCCTCTTCCCACCGATGACGGCGACCAACTGCATCGGTCCAGCTAGGATGTTCTTCTTCTGCGAGATGACTTTCGCAGGCAGCAAGCACAGGCTGTAGTCGTATACCCGCCCCCAGCACTGAACAGACTGCCCCCGAATGACCGGTGAGCTCCACGGTGAGATCGTGGCTGTCATGAGTTAGCTCATCATCCTTTGCATCGCTTGGTGCTACTGTGCCATCCGCTTGTTGGCCTCGGATATGATGTCCAGCCGATAAGCTCTGGAGTTGGTGGCGGTGACATTGCAGTCAGCCTCCTGCCAGGGGAAGTCGTATACCCACATCATTGCGAGAGGCACGCCGGTCTTTTCGATGGCGGAGATGATCTCTTGATAGAACACCTTCTCCAGTTCGGGTGTGCCCTGGTCTGCGGTGCCAAACTCGCCGACCACAAACGGCTTACCCACTTTGCGTGAGATCGCCATGCTCTCAGTCATGAACTCCTCTACGCTCATCTTGCGGCCGTATTTGTCTAGACACGGGCTATAGAAGTGCCCGCTCAGGGTGTTGATGGGGTCTGGGTTGTCGTTGGCGAACATGATGGCATACTGGCGCGGGGTGTCCGCTCTCCAGCTCTTTTCCGTCATCTGGTGGAAGGCCGACTGCCTAGGGAAGCCGTTTCCGGTGAAGATCAGGCGTGTCTTGTCATACTTGCGCACTTCGGCTCCGAACAGCTTGAATGCGGAGCGCATCATGTCATGTGTGATCTCGTCGTCTGCGCTGCGGCTGGCGGGAGTGCCTAAATCAGTCGCGATCTGAGGACGGTGCTCGGTGGCGTTTGGCAAATCGGCTCCCAGGTTCATCTCGTTGCCAAACTCCCAGCCCCAGGCGGCCTTCGATTTGCCGTAGCGGGTTATCATCTCTTTCACGAATGTGCGCATGAAGGCGGTGGTCTTGCTGTCCGGGTTGCCCCACTGATTGACCGGCTCACCCACCATATCTGACACACAAGGATGGTTGAAGAACATGCTGAACACGATGCCGATATCAGCCTTTTCCGCCGCCTTGACCACCTTATCCAACCGCCGGTAGAACTCCGGCCTGTCTTTGAGGTAAAGCGCATTATCGACTGGCCAGAAGCCCATCGCCCACATCCGCACGAACGGGATACCCTTCTGCTGCAGCACCTTGAAGCCCTCGATGTAGCTGGTGTCATCAGGGTTCGCCAGTGTCCGGGTGAACGCCGAGACATAGTTCACGCCGATCGCACGGTAAGGCTTACCATCGCGCAGAACCGTGCCCTCAACGCCTGCCGTCAGACCGCGATTTGTGGCGGCGGTGGCAGGAACAGTTAGGATGGACATGACCGCGGTGATCGCAGACAATAAAACTACCAGCTTGATTTCCATACATGCTCCCTAAGCCCACTTGCGCGTGGTGATATCGTGCCGAATGCACTTCATTATGGCGTGTTATCCCCATTTCGTGCAATAACCTGTCGCATGCGCCGACCCGTGCATGTCTGAACCACGGATGACACGGATGACACGGATTTCACGGATAGGAACGGATGGGGAGGGAGAGGTGGCACGCGAAGGCGCGAAGACGCGACGGGGATAGAGCGGTGGTTGCCTGTGAACGGCATTCTCCCGATAGACCATCTCACTATACCCTGCCTTGACCGGTCCGGTTTTCCCTTTCCGAGCCGGTTTTTTCGGTCCCCTTCCAATCCCCCCAATCCGTGTCATCCGTGGTTCAGACATATCCGTGTGTGGGTGACCCCGCCCCCCACACACGCTGAGAAGTTACCATATCCAAAACACAATTGCCTTTCATGACGTCTCACTATTATAACGACCTACAGGAGGGGTACCATGCGTCTGTTCCTAGCCTCGCTCATCGTTTTTGGGTTGATACCAGCCGGAGTTCACGCCAAACCTGTCGAATACATTAGTTCCGGCAGCTCTTGGAGACATACGCGAAAAGATATCCCCTCGGAACAGGCTGCCGCGGTGAAACTGAATGACTCGCACTGGCTGATAGGCTGCAGCCCGTTCAGTTCGGTGAAGGCAGGGCCATTCGCGATGCGCACCAATTGGCCGGTGACCACCACCATCTGGGTGCGGAAGCACGTAAACATCAAATACCCCTCCGAGCTGAAAGCATATATCGCCGTCGATAATGGGTTCGAGTTCTACTGGAATGGTGTGCTCATCAACAAGGGGTACGACAAGCCGAGTGCGAAGTGGCAGTATGTGTTCACAGTCCCTACATCGGCTGTCCGAAAAGGCCGCAATCTCATCGCCATCAGGCTGATCGACCGTGGCGGCATTGCTGCCTTTGACATGAAGCTGATCAAGAGCACCGGTATTGTGTCGGAACAGGGCGTCATCTACAACCCAGACAACCAACATTACTACCGCATCGTCACCACACCGCACGGTCTATCCTGGGACGATGCCAACACCCTCGCTCTGCAAACGCGGTACCGCAACAAGCAGGGGCATCTCGCCACCATCACCTCCGCAAAGGAGAACACCTTCCTACTTCACAACCTTCCAGGCAAGGCCAACCCGTTCTGGCTGGGCGCTTTTCAACCTGAAGGTAGTAAAGAACCTGATGGTGGCTGGCGATGGGTCACCCCGGAGAAGTGGAGCTACACTAACTGGGCCCCTCGGGAGCCCAGCAACGGTGCCAACCACGAAAACATGCTGGAACTGCGCCCCGACGGCCTGTGGAATGACCAGTATGAGGACACGAGTTTACAGATCGGTTATATTGTGGAGTTCGAACCCGGCCGTTAATCATCAGCGGTGGAGGTGCAACCTGCATGGCTATGTCCGGGGCTGTTCGTCATCGTGCGGAGGCCCGTGCATGGCTGAACCACGGATTACACGGATAGGAACGGATGGGGAGGGATGGTGAGGGAGAAGCGGCACGCGAAGGCGCGAAGACGCGATGGGCTAGAGTGGTTTCACGGTGCACTTACGACTGTTATGCAGCCCATCTCCGGGGCGGTCTGGCGGTGAGCCCAAACCGGTAATCCGTAAACGCCGCGCGTGTAAACTAAAGTATGTAGAATCGGCCATATACGAAAGGGACCATGCCATAGTGAAAAACAAAAAGCGGAACGCTATCATTGTTACTATCGTCGCCATAGTTGGTATAGGCATGATTTGTTTGATAGCGGACACCTTCCTAAACGGACATATGTTCATCAATCTGCCTGGAGAATATGTCATCTGGAGCACCGAAAATGGGCAAGTTCTGCGTTATCACCCCGAACAACCTGCGGCATATGTTAGTGACTATTCCTCACCAACCGTCGGTCCAGATTTAGATGGATACCGTGTTTTGAATACTGCGATTGTTGGGCATGTCACTGCCAATGAGCCATACAAGTTGAATTATGGTGTCACCGATCTGGTCAGCGGTTATTTCATTATCGACTTGCGAACTAGAAAGTATACGGGCGGGTTGGACAAGCGAAACTGGCTGGCGTTGTTGAAACCGCACGGCATTACCAAAGAACCGCAGCTATTTATGCCCAGTTGGCGCGACGAAAAGCTGGGGCGCAACAAGCCGCTGGCTGATTAAGGCTGTTGGTATACCTAAGCGGGCCATAGGGATTGTGCGGTGTTTGCCTGGGAACGCCAATCTCCCGATGGGCCATGTCCCTCCCTCCGAACATATCCGCAATTCGCGTAAAACGGGGTTCAGACAGGCAAGCCAAACCCGCGATCGCGGTATCATTTCTGTGTAGCGAAACCTCGGATACCGCATCACTCGACTGGGAGCGTACATATTGAAACATCCAATACCGCAGTTGCCGAATACTCGCTGGCAGATGACGCCTGATGGCGCGATCGAATGGCAGGTCCAAGGAGCCCATTCTGACCACATCGAAATGAGCGGACGCAGAGTGTCCCTCATTCTGCGTTACGGGGTTGATGATCAGGGTCGGCTGCTGCTGGACAGGCAGATCGTATGGCCGATGCTGCGCACCATCCCCAATGACACGCACGCCAGCCTATCGCACAGCTACGGGTTGGATGTGTTTCCTCCGATCACCGTGGACGGTCTGCCGATGTCTGTCGAAAAGCCTGCGGTGGTGAGCATCCGCGGCATGGTGAGTATCCAAAGCCGTGTCGGCGATGATCTCGAACTCACGCGGGTGCTGTTCCCCTCCACCCGCAAAGCAGCAGTGATCGAGCGTTGCACCATCACAAACAGGTCCAACCGCTTGCGGATGGTGGTCATCAGCCCGTATGAGCAGGCACACCAGACTGAGGCGCAGAACGGCGTCTACGGTGTATACAGCTTGAGCGCGAAAGCCGTTGGATGCCAGTCGGTGAAGCTGCAACCGAGCAGATCGGTGGAGTTCAGCTTGGTCTTTACCGGACGGCGTGCCGGCGAACCGCCCATTGAGATCAACCCGAAGGCGGAACAAAAGGCGCGGAAGGATTATGTCAGTGCGACCTTCCAGAAGCTGCGGTTTGAGTGTCCCGAACCGGTGCTCAGCAGGGAGTTCGACTTCACCAAGCTGCGGGCCGCCGAGAGCATATTCGAAACCAAGGGCGGGTTGATGCACGCCCCAGGTGGTGGTTCCTACTACGCGGCGATCTGGGCCAACGATCAGGCGGAGTATGCCAGTCCCTTCTTTCCCTTCCTTGGCGATGCCGCCGGCAACGAATCGGCGTTAGTGTGTTACCGACAGTTCGCGCGGTTCATGAAGCCCGACTACAAGCCGGTGCCCAGCTCCATCATCGCCGAGGGCACGGACATCTGGAACGGCGCGGGTGACCGTGGTGATGCAGCGATGATCGCCTATGGTGCCGCGCGGTACGCGCTGGTGTCTGGCAGCAAAAAGATCGCCGGCGAGATGTGGCCGATTGTGAAGTGGTGTCTGGAGTTCTGCCGTCGCAAGACCAACGAGCAGGGAGTGGTCGAATCGGACAGCGACGAGCTGGAGGGCCGATTTCCGGCCGGTAAGGCGAACCTCTGCACCTCAGCATTGACCTATGACGCGCTGCGCTCAGCGGTCTGGCTGGGCGAGGAACTGGGCCAGCCTCAGTCTGTGGTCAATGAATATCGAGACCGGGCTGCAGCACTGCGCACTGCGATTGAGAGATACTTCGGGGCCCAGGTGGAGGGGTTTCACACCTACCGTTACTATGACGGAAACAGCAGCTTGCGTGCCTGGATATGTATCCCATTGACGATGGGGATTTTCGAGCGCAAGCGCGGCACGATAGCGGCCCTGTTTTCACCCCGACTGTGGACCGATGACGGGTTGGCGACCGAGGCGGGCAAGGAGACCTTCTGGGACAGGGCGACCCTGTATGCGCTGAGGGGGGTGTTTGCCGCCGGTGAGACCGTATTGGGAATGGATTATCTACGCAAATACTCGCAACGCAGACTGTTGGGTAAGCATGTGCCGTATCCGGTGGAAGCGTGGCCCGAGGGCGGTCAGCGGCATCTGTCGGCGGAGAGCGCGTTATACTGCCGTGTGATCACCGAGGGGCTGTTTGGCATACGCCCTGTGGGTCTTCACGCCTTTGAATGCACGCCCCATCTGCCGGAGAGTTGGAACAGCATGGCACTGCGCAGCATCCGTGCGTTTGGCCGACGGTTTGACATCGCGGTTAGCCGCAAAGCCGATCGTCTGGTGCTTGATGTGCTGGCGGGTCAGCAGGCGGTTTATCATGCGGCGATCACGGCGGGCGATACCGTGAGGGTGGTTTTGCCGTAGGGCTGGGGTGTCTCACGCGAAGACGCGAAGACGCGAAAGATACGGTTGATCCACAGATTACACAGATGACGCAGATTGGAATGTTCCCATCCGTGTAGTCCGTGTAATCCGTGGTTCAGACAATTCGCTGAGGCTATCCGCCAGACCGCCCCGGTTAGGAGAAAACCGGCGCGGACATAGGTCGCCTTAGGACACGACGCGTCTCGCCCTACACGGGCACGGGGCCGAAGGCGGGAACGGGCATGTCCTTCTCATCTACGACATTCACAAACGGATTGATGCCCGCACCGTAGTAAAGGCTGACCGGCTCGGTGATGGCGGGCGAATACCACACGACCACAGATGATGGCTCTTTCCGGTCGAGTTCCACTCGCAGAACCGTGGGGCCGCCCATATCGGGCTTCTTGCTTCGCAGCGTGAACCCGGTCGCGCGACCTGGTGCCTTGAGTGCCCCGCTGACTCCGGTAAAGCGAACCCGCAGCCTCTGCATCCCGCCGACCGGTTCCATCCGCTCCACACCCTTGAGGTCAATGGGGGTGCCATGGCCATGCTTGCCATACACTTTGGATAGCGCGATCTCGCCAAACCGCTTACCGAGCTGCTGCTGTGCTTCGTAGGAGATATGGATGGCATCGCCCAGCTCCAGGTCGATGGCGCTGGTCATCAGCAGATTCTTCGCATGATGGCACGCCTGCCTCTGTGCCTCACGAACCTGCTCCCAGCCGACCGCCTGCAGGCTGTAATCCAGAGCGAAGCGGCTGATCTGCACGGTCAGGAAGGGCAGATCAGGTTGACCGGAATCTTTGCGAACAGCATCCATGAATCTCATAAAGGTGGGTTCGTATGCCTGGGCGGTTGCGTCAGACATGGCGTCGCTTTCGCCTTGATACCACAGCACACCCTTAATATTGCCCCCGGCCAGTCTCATACGCTCGATCATCGTGGCGTAGAGGGAATGGCCCCCTTTGGCTTTCGTGTCAGGGCTCCAGTCGGCCATACCGGTGGCACCGTAGGCGCAAGGTATCAAGCCGATCTGATCCGGTATATACCTGGCGAGATGCCTGGCGAAGAACAGGCCCGGACCCACCGTGCCCAGAGGTTTCTTCAGGCTCATCGCCCGGAATTGGTCGAAGTGCTCTGGTGTCACACCGACGTTCTTAGTAAGAAACAGGTCGCGGTAGACCGGTGCCTCGGCCTCAAACAGCCGATGGATAGGCTCCTGCGCGGGTATCCACTTGTTGTCCAGGTTGAACAGCTTGATGCGGCTGTCCGCTTTACCAGCTCCTCGCATCGCCGCGGCACCTACCATGTTCGATTGTCCGGCCAGCACCCATAAGTCCATCGTTGTCTCCTCAAAATATTAGTTGTGACGGATTCTGATATCTTCTTGGTTATAACTCAGCCATCAATTGATTTTGGCAAGCCTCTGCTCTGCAAGGCACCATCGGCAGCAGACATGCCTACGGGCACCCACGAAGTGGGTATGATTCTTATAGCCAGGGGTGAGCGAAGCGATACCCCTGGTTGACGGTGCGGGGTTCCAACCCCGAAGTGGGTCGGACCGCACCGCCGAAGTGCCTAATTCTAGACACAAAAGACGACCCACTTCGGGGTAGACGGTTTTCGGTTGCCTTCCACGGGTTGCGCTGGCGCTTACCCGTGGCTATAAGAATCTTACCCACTTCGTGGGTGTCGGAAGCAACGCAATAACGACAAACCGTTGACAACCTCACGGCTGTCGCTCATGGCTGAAGCGTTACGGTACTTATTCTATATCTTCTTGCATGATACTGCGATTAGGCGTTGTTTTGCTTGATCTGCGACACTCGGCTGGTCGAAATAACCAGCATTGCCATATCGTACATGGCACCGATATAATGAGCTGTGTCCGGTGTATGTTATGCTGTTTGCATTGACCTGATAGCTGTGATAGCATACATATTACACTCGAAATATATATACCTTATGAGTGAACTCGGGGTTTCCCCGGAAGGGATCGTAACTCGTGAAAAAACTACTTCTCGGCACGATGGCATGTATGGCCGCCTCTGCCCTAAGTGCTGCTCCCTCTGTGGTCACAAGCACCCAGTCGGGCGCGGTGAAGGAGTGGGTGGTGGTCGGGCCGTTTGCCGGCTCCACTCTGTCAAAACCGGAGGCCAACGGGGCCACCCGCGGCGGCTTCAATACGGATTTCCTCAGCTCCATCGGTGGTGAGGCGAAAGCGAAGCTCACACCCGGCCAACGTGTCGGCGAACTCAACTGCCGACGCGTGAAGGCGAGTTCGGAAGGAGTTCTCGACCTGGCAAAGCTCTTTGGGGAGCTAACCAACTCATCCGCCTACGCTTTTGTGCAGATCGACAGCCCGCAATCGAAGGAGCTGCTCTGCTTCTTTGGCTCAGACGACTGGGCGAAGGTCTGGCTGAACGGCGACTTGGTATCGGAAACATGGAAGGGTGAGGGGCGTCCGCTGAATCCCCAGGAGGAACGGCTGAGCCTGAAACTCAAACCTGGCCTGAACAACCTGATGGTCAAAGTGGACCAAAACAGCGGGCCATGGGCGTTGAGCCTGCGTAAGGTGACTCAGAAGCAGATCGATCAGTTGGCCAAAGAGGCTCAGAAGGCGCAAGCACTTCGGTCTGTGATGGGGATGCAACTGACGTGCGAACCCAGCGTGTTCGACAAAACGGGCTTTCCATATGTCAACTGGGAAAAACCGGAGCTGCTGAGTACGGTGTATGGAAAGGTCGAAACAAAGCCGGTGCGGTGGTTCAACACGAAACTCGAAGAAGTGACCAAGCCCACCGAGGCGGGCCGCTACATGGCCTATCTAGAAGCGAAGCTGCCGGACGGTTCGTTATTGCGCCGGAGCTGCACTGCGGTATGTGTAGACCCGGGCTGGCACCCATGGATGGGTCCAGAGCCATACAAAGTTGATGCACCTCCGCTCAACAACCTGAAGCTGCCGGATGGTGTGTGGAGCCGATATCAATCGACGATCAACAACGCATTCGGTCAGCAGGTGGCTGAAGATGTGTTCTTCAAGCAGATGGGTGGAATCCTCTTGGCTGGGCTGATGGAAGCGCAACCAGGCACCGATCCTGTGGGGCAACTGGACTGGCCTGTCACCATGCACCAAGACAAGCAACTGGCCATGAAGTTGAGAATCTTGGGTCAAAACGGCCAGTATCCTGAACTGAAAAAGCCAGCCGAGTTGGCTGTGGCAGCACCTGTGTTGGAGATGGGAACCCCCGAGGCGGCCCGTATGGCTCCTGAGTGCATACCAGCCATCCGCGACGCCTGTAAAAAGTGGTGGGATGCCACCAAAATCCCATTCACCGTGGTGGTTGCTCGTGACAACAAGGTGTTCTATTCAGAGCCGTTCGGCACCGACCCTAAAGGCAAGCCACTCGATATGGACGCCAAACTGGGGCTGGCGTCACTCACCAAGATGCATGCGGGGTTATTGCTCGGTATGTTCATCGATCAGGGTCTGTTGAACCTGGATGACCCAATCGGTAAATATCTGCCAGACTTCCCCACCGAAGGCGACAAGCGCATCACCCTGCGGATGTGTACCAACCACACCACTGGTCTGGAAGGGCACGGCGAATGGGGCGGGATGAACAACCCCTGGCTTGATAACTCCATCCGCAACGGACTGAGTAACCTGAAACCGGGTAAAGTGGCCATCTATAACGGCATGGGTCTTGACCTGGCCGGTAAGGTGATGGAAGTGGTGGGTCAGAAGAGCATCTTCCGGCTGTTCCATGAGTATCTGTTCGGGCCGATGGGCCATCAGAACGTCACTATTGAGGACCTCGGTTACGGCATAAACTGCAGTTCCATGGAGCTGGCCCGCGTCGGACAGATGGTGATGAACAAGGGCAGCTACGGCCACCTAAGGTTCATGAGCCCCGAAACTATGGCCAAGCTGATGCCGATCCGAGTGAAGGATGTCGAGCCTGAGCTAAACGACCCGAATTGGGTGTACGGTGTGGGCTTTTCCTACATGCTGGACATCCCAGAGAATGCGAAGACTGATGAGAAGGGCGAAAAGCTGCCCATCCTGAGCAGGGAGACCATCGCACACGGAGCGGCCACCGGAGCCATCCTGCGAGTTGACCCCGTGAACAACCTGGTGGTGTCAGTCTGCCGGCCCGAACCTGGCCCCGACTACGAAAAGCACAAGAACGCCGTGCTTCAGGCCATCGCCGATGGGTTGAAGTAAGTTATCGTATCCGTGGGATGGCCCTTGTGGCCATCCGTAAGCCGCTGGGATGACCACAAGGGTCATCTCTGCGGCCTTTTCTTTTGTAACTACTCAGCCATAGGCGGCATTGTCCGGGCGGTCTGTCAGTACGCTCACAACTACAGGAAGATACAAACCGCGCCGGTCTGGCGGTTAGCCAAACCCGTCGCGTCGGGATCGGTGGTATGAATCGTTGGCTACCAGTCACCGTTGCCACAGGTTTAGTCACCCCACGGACTGGCGTCCGTATCGGGGTTCCCTCACCGTGCGGCTAACTATTTGCAGCCCGCAAGCGGGCGCAGGGGGCGTCCGGGAGGCGTCCGCTTCAGCGGACAGCCAACTGATTAGCGATGGGTGACGAGGCCTGCTTTAGCAGGTTGATGGAACCCGTCGCTGATGGCTGAATTGTAATTCTCTTGTAGATACTCACTCTGGGCGACCGGCGGTCGCCCAGAGTGAGTATTTCGCTACCCGATGTATTTGGTAATAGTGCTCAGTAGCTGCGCCAGCCGCACGGGTTTACTGAGGTAGTCATCCGCACCAGATTCCAAGCACCGCTCGCGGTCGCCCTGCATCGCCAGGGCGGTTAGCATCACCAGCGGTGTCTCTTTCAGCTCCGGGATTTCACGGATCATGCGGGTGGCTTCTATGCCGTTCACCTCTGGCATCTGCACATCCATCAGAATGATATCGGGATGCATGCTCACAGCCAGGTCATACGCCTCACGGCCGTTCGTAGCCAGACTCACCTGGTATCCCTTGTTGCTAAGGTATGTCGTAAATAACTCGGCACTGATCTCATTATCTTCGGCCAGCAGCACCAGCCGTTGCCGGTGATGCTCCGTCCTGCCTGAGCCTTGATCCGTCACCGCTTTCGCGGGCCCTTCCAGGCCATCTTTGGCAAACCGGTCGATGCATATCTGCACACTCTCGGCGTCCAGCGGATAAGTCAGGCTGGCACTCGCCCCACACGCAATCGCCTCCTGACGCAGCTCCTGATCGGTGATAGCAACTAAGGCATACTCACCGTCACTCACAGCACCCTTCAACCGATCCAGCAGATGCCAGCCCGCGCCGTCTTCCATATCCAGGTGCATCACCACTAGTTCTGGCTTGAAACGGCGGATGTCTCCAGGTGCTTGAATAGTGCTGCACACGGTCTGCACCTCTACACCCTGTTTTTGCAGAGCCACTTCGATGCTGAGCCGCTCCATATCACCCGATGCGACTACCAATGCCCGTCGCAGATTGACCCGACAGCTATTGTTCACGCTGAGGGCCTCAGGAGCAGGTCGGTATGGTATTCGCACAATGAAGCTGCTACCTTTGCCAACCATGCTCTGCGCACTGACGGTACCGTTATGCAGCTCAGCCAGTTTTTTCACCAGAGCCAGCCCCAGACCGGTGCCCTCAAACTTGCGGTTGAGACCGCTGTCAACCTGATGGAAAGGCTGGAATAGCCTGACCAGGTTTTCGTCTGAGATTCCTATACCGGTATCCGTGACTTTGAACACAACCATGCCATCGTGGCCTTGCTCTACATGCAGCTCCACACGACCATGGTCAGGTGTGAACTTCACGGCATTGGAGATTAAATTGACCAGTATCTGCTTCAACCTGCGTCCGTCAGCAACCATCGGAGCCATGTCGGGTGGGATATTCACCACCAGGTCGAGGTGCTTCTTGTGGGCGATATCTTTTACCATGCGCATACAGTCCGAGCACAGCATATTCATGTCGACCACTTCGTAATCTGGTGCGACCTTACCGGCTTCGATCTTGCTGAGGTCAAGGATGTCGTTGATCAAACTCAGCAGGTGGTGTCCACTGTCATGAACACGCCCCAATGCATCACGCTGCATGTCGCCAACCTGACCAAATACGCCCTCATCCATGGCCTCAGATATCCCGATGATGGCGTTGAGGGGTGTACGCAGCTCATGGCTCATGTTGGCCAGGAACTCGTCCTTCATGCGGTTCGCCCGGGCCAGCTCCTGGTTCGTAGCCGTAATCTGAGCGGTTCGTTCTTGAACGCGCTGTTCCAGCATCTCACGCTCGGTTTGGAGATCCTCTTGCGCCCGCTTTTCTGAGGTGATGTCTTCAATGGTGCTGACCAGTATGGTGCCCTCATCACTGGAGTTCAGAATGAACACGATCATGCTGACCCATATGATCTGACCATCCTTGCGTATGAGCCGCCTCTGCATACGGCATTCGGTCACGCGGCCGCTCATGAGTGAGTCGATGTGGTTCGCATCGGAATCTATGTCATCCAGGTGCGTGATATTCTCCATCGTCAAATCGCCCAGCTCAGATTCGGTGTATCCCAGCAGTTGAGCCAGCGCTTGATTCACACTGATGAAACGCCACTCTATGTCGGTCAACGCGATGCCCATGGCAGATCGCTCAAACAGGGTGCGGAACCTCGCTTCACTATGGACCACTGCCATCTGCGCGCGGCTGCGCTCATACCCCAGCATCAATGTTTCGCCATATAATCGCAGAAGGGCTGCTTCACTTTCGCCCCAGGTCGGACGTGGCCGACGGCTTCCCATAAACACCATACCCACGATGGTGTTTTGCTGCAGCACAGGACAGATGATGATGGCTTGCACATCATACCTGCGCAGCACAGACAGTTCGGCTGCCGCTTCAACAGGCAATTCGGCCAAGTCATGAATCACCAGACTCTTGCCAGTTCTCAGCCAGCCCATCAGCCAATCCAGCTTTTCGAAATTGAGGTTGGTCACATCGCAATCACCGGAATAGACGCGCTTATCGAACCAACGGGCGATGGGCTGGAACCGGGCTTGGTCATTGCCATATACCCAGAAGTCCAGCAGGTTACCGTCGCAGCTTAACGCCATCTCCTGGTTAGCCCGTACGTACCGCGATTCAAGGTGATCAGGGGTGATTCCTATCATGCGGTTGGCCATTTCGGCATGCATATGGGCGAAGTTCAGCTGGTCGCGCAGCATGCTGTTTACTTCCGCAAGCTCACGTGTTCTCTCCAGAACGCGCTGTTCCAGTTCATCATGCATCTGCTTTTGGATGGTCACATCGCGTCCGCTCAACTGAAACTCGGTGATCGCGCTCTTGTCATCAAGAATGGCGACGCACTCCCATTCGATCCACCGGATACCACGCAGACATGGCACCTGATGTGTCAATGTCTGTCGGTGCGGCGCAATCTTCAGGTTTGCCACACAATCATTCACTAACGGTAGATCATCTGGCAATACGAACCGCTTGACATTGCTTCCCAGCAGCTCGCTAATGGAGATACCCAGCGTGATGCTGCAAGCCTGGTTGACAAAAGTAAAGTCACCGGTAATTCCGCAGCGGACCACCAGGTCATTCTGCGAATCGACAATTCCGCGGTACCGTGCCTCACTAGCCTGCAATGCTGCTTGTATGGTCTTTAGTTCGGTGATGTCCATCACAGCGGTAATGGTTCCCAGTGAACTGCCATCAGATGATCTATACGATGAGTTGAACAGAACCACCTGTCGGGTGGCGCCATCGTTCCGGATGAGTGTCAGCTCACCGTGTACCGGTTGATCATGCAACTGAGCTTGATCCACTAATCGCAGATAGTCCTCTGCAAATTGCCGCGGGAAAATATCAGCCACAGTGTGTTTCAATATGTCATCAACAACGATCCCAAATGCGTCTGCCCACGCGCGGTTGGCGGCCAGATAGCTGCCGGTAGTATCCGTTATCGCCACGGGGATAGGGATGGTATCGACCAGTTTTGCTTCAAATCGCAGTTGCTGCTGAACCAGCTCTTCCAGGTTGCGGGCATAAGTGACGTCCTTGCCAGTCAGGAGCACACGGTCAGGACGGCCATTAGGCTTACCAAGCGGAATGACATCCATCTGCAGGTAGTGGCGCGCTTCATCGCTTCCCAATACCAGTTCTACGCGGCCACCGTTGTTTTGCTTAAGCGTGCGTTCAATGGTAGATATCAGCTCTGAGCCGGTGCCATTCCCAAGTATCTCCTCCAGATAGCGTCCATTTGCGTTATCTGCAGTGATCTGGAGTGATTCGCAAGCATTCCGGTTGAGGTATTGGATACGCAGGTGGGTGTCCAGCATGATCATGATGTCGAAGGCACTGTCGCTCATCGTCTCACAGAGTTGGTCGCTGTCTGACTTGCCTTGTACCGCGGTCTGTAGCGACTCTAGCATCTGGTTAACCTGAGTGGCCAGGTGGGCAATCTCATCTCCACCGCCTATATGCACACGGGCGTTCAGGTCGCCAGCATTGGCGATGGCACTCACCTCACCCTTTAGGTCCAGCATGCGGTTCAAAATCGTCTTGTAGACCAGGTAAAGCATCATGAACCCAAACAGGGCGGCGGCACCAATGATGGTCAGTAATATGTAGTGACGGGGGAAGTCGGTGCGTTGCGCCAGGCTTCTGGGTGTGGTGACCTTCATGACCAACGCCGGCCGGCCGTTGAGGTCGTTGATGCTCTGGTAGCTGTAGATAACTCCGCGCCCCTCTTGCTGCGTCTGTTGAGTCAGGCTGAGCTGGGACAGCACCGACTTCACGTCGACCGGCAGGTTTCTGTCGTCTACTCGGTAGATGTCTATCGGCAAACCTGTAAACCGCTGAAGCCGGTTCACCGCCTCTCGATCGATCAAGCGGCTGACTAAAACCTGTCCCTGCACCATGTTTGGCCGTGAGGGGTCAATGATTCCCTGAGCCACAACCAGCATAATTTTGTGCGGAAGCAGGATAATGCCATTTCGACAGTCGCCTTCAATGGGGCAAGGGTTGCTTAACACATAGTTACGCAGTGCAGTCATGATCTCTGCCGGAACCGCGCCGCTACCCTCGCCGTTCATGTTGCGTGAGCGCTGCCATACGGGTATATTCTTTTGGTTGAAAATCACAATATGGTTCACATTACCTGCAGGGATCGTAGCCGATGTATCACCCGTTGAGTAGTCGGAACCAGGTTGCAGGAATGATTTGGTAAATCGCCAGCGGCTCCAGTCTTGAGCCACTATGTCCATCGAGGTAATGTCGCTGTCATATTCGGAGTTCACACGCTGCAGGTTCGCTACGGCGATTTCTGATTCGAGGTCTTTGATACCCGAATACATAAGGTACCATGAGCCAGAATAGAGAATGACGGCGAACAGCCCCATGCTGATCGCGAAGATAAGAAGGGCCTTTTGTTTGATGGACAAACTCATGAGTCGCAATCTCCATGTGTCTACGGGTAAAAAATGACTGTATTCACGCGGCGCGGCGGGTGGTGCAGTGAGGGCACTAGGTAGATTATACTATTGTATCTCGTTAGCTGCGCCATGAATTCAGTTTTCCGCGGGTACCAGTGCGGGCATTACTCTGCAGGTTGCCCTATGGCAACGTGGATGGGCACAAGCGATGAGTAGCTCAACGCAATGGTGCAAAGGCGGAGGGGATGGTGGTATTCCATGACCGCCCTCGCTTGGCCATGTCCGGGGCGGTCTTTCAGTACGCCTACAATAGCAGATAGCTGTAGACCGCGCCGGTCTGGCGGACAGCCGAACCCACCGCCCTCGCTTGGCTATGTCCGGGGCGGTCTTTCAGTACGCTTACAATAGCAGATGGCTGTAGACCGCGCCGGTCTTGCGGATAGCCTGTATTGTCGTAGTTAAAGCCCTATAACCGGTAACTCCACGGTGATTTTTAGTTATCGGGGTAACCACAAAATGTCATGTGCTACACGTAGTCCGGGCACCCACGGAGTGGGTAAGATTCTTATAGCCAGGGGTGAGCATAGCGATACCCCTGGTTAAGTTTCACTGTGTTTACCCCCGAAGGGAGGTCGAACCGTTGCAGTTATTCACAGGTAAACCATTCCGACCCACTTCGGGGTAGGATGTGCACGCCGCTTACCACGGGTTACGCTGGCGCTCACCCGTGGCTATAAGAACTGCTACCCACTTCGTGGGTGCCCGGATGATGCCCACCATGTGCACCATATTTGTGGGTAATAGACTGTGCTTTAGCGTGTGGTCGGGCAGGCATACCGCGACAATATACGCGTCGACAATATGGAAGCTTCCGGTCATCGGGTGTTCTTCTAGCATTGTCAGCACGCATCATGTATGGTATTAACATATGTGTCAACAATACTGGAGGTCACCGGAATGTCCACCGATATCGGCCGTAAGATCATCATGGAACTGGCGCCCACACCCCGTGTGGGACGCACCGAATACTGCTTCTCCTACCCCAGCCTGGTGCAGGATATGGTCGGGCTAGACCCTGCTGTCGATTATAATGCTGCCATGCGGGCATTCTACGACCACCTGGATTTGGATTTCCTGTGGAACACCGATGATGGTCCGGTTTGGCAGGGGCGCACTACCAGCATGGGTCACGCGGTGTATGCAGAGGGCGGCACCGACCGCAACGACGATGTCCACTGCCCCTTTACCGACCCCGATGAGGTGCTGGAGTTCCGCGCTGACAAAGAGTATGGCCTGCCCGACATCGCAGAGCGCAGCCATATGTTTCAACAGCAGGTCAATCACGTGCGACAGCTCTACCCTAACCAGTTCATCCCTGGCGGGTACTATAAGACCATCGTGAGCGGTGCAATTGAGTGTTTCGGCTGGGAGCAGTTGCTGATGGCTCAGGCCACCGATCCCAAACAGTTCGGCGAAGAGGTGCTTGAGGGCATTTTCCAGGTCAGCCTGGCTAACTACAAGGCTTGGGCCGAGACAGACATCGAAGCGTTCATCTGCCATGACGATATGGTGTGGACAGAGGGTGCGATTTTCCGCCCTGAGTTCTACCGTGAGTATATCTTCCCTCGCTACAAGCAGCTTTGGAGTGTGCTGAAGGAGAAGGGCAAGAAGCTGATCTACATCTCAGATGCCAACTACACGCAGTTTATAGACGATATCGCCGACGCTGGTGCTGATGGCTTCATCCTGGAGCCCATGACCAATATGGAGTACATGTGCGAAAAATACGGCAAGACCCACGTGATTGTGGGCAACGCCGATACCCGCATCCTCACTTGGGGCACCAAAGACCAGATTAAAGCCGAGGTGGTGCGCTGTATGAAAGCGGGCAAAGATTGCCCTGGCTTCATCATGGCCGTGGGTAACCACATCCCCGCCAACGTGCCGATGGAGAACGCCAAATACTACTTTGAGCTGGTCAACGAGCTAGGCCGGCGGTAGAGTTGACGGGGCGACCGCCGGTCGCCCCTACAACGTTTGTTGAAAACAACACCCTCCGCGCCCTCCGCGTCTCCGCGTGAGATAATCCGGGATACCTACCCCAGCACCACTTGGAGCGCGCTGATCTCCCCCCGCTGGCTGCCCTGGAACAGCTCCGCCGTCTCAGGATGGCATGTAAAGAATAGCAACTGGTGCCCCTCGCGCTGGGCGATGCCCGCGATCACCTCGGATAAACGCCGCTGGTGGTGAGGGTCGCAGTTCGCCAGGATGTCATCTAGCACCACAGGCACCGGCCCCTGGTTTTCGAAGTGGTTCAGCATATACCCCAGACGGATGGCGAAGTAGACCTGCTCCTTGAGTGCCTGGTTCCAGTGTGAGGGCTTCGGCGCATCTGAGCCATCGCTGGGGACCGCCTCAAACTCGATCTCTTTGCCCACCGGAGTCGCCTTAAGCTGCTTGATGCGGCCATTCGTGATCTGCACGATCAACTCCGAGGCCAAGGCCAGCACCGGACCCTGGTGCTCGTTGACGTAACTCGCCTGGATGTCGGTCAGCAGCCGATGCGCCAGCCACGGACGCAGCCACTTCTGCAAACTCTGCTGCAGCGACTGCATGGCCTGCTCACGGATCACCAGTTGCTCGGACAGAGCGGTGTCGGTGCCCAGGCGCTCGATCTTTGCCTGCAGTTGGCCGCATTCCGTGTTTTGCTGATCGACCAGCTCACTGGACCCTGCGATCTGCTGTTCCAGGGTTTGGACGCGTTGAGTCAGCTCCAGCTTCTCGGTGACCTCGGCCAATTGCTGGTCCAGACGTGTCCGCGCTTCGCCGTGACCGGTCCTTGCGACCAACGAGGTCTCAAGTTTATTGATACTCGCTTCGATCTCCCGGGCTTGGACGGCTCGCTCGCACTGCTGCTCCAACTGCGGCTCATCTTCCGCACCGAAAGCGTGCAGGATTTCGGCCATCGCCTGTTTGGCTTCCTCGGTACTGTTGTTGATGTTTATTTGCCGCTGCAACGCACCCTGGATATCATGCTCATATTGCTTCCGCAGAGAGTCCGCAGTGATGCTGCCTGTGAGTCTTTCCGTTAAGTCCATGGCTCGGTCCCAGATGGCCGCTTTTGGATCGGTATCGATGAGTGCCTGCAGAGGCAAAATCTGCTCGTTGAGCTCGTCATGTACCGCCTTATCCTGCTCAAGCTGCAGCAACTTTTGCTCCAGCTTGAGCTGTGTGCTCTGCGCGTGTTGAATGCGCTCAAGGGTATGCTGAGCCATCTCCAGCGTTAAGCCCTCGGGTAAGCCGAGTTCACCCATGAGCTGATCCCAGCGGGTTTGTGCCCCCTGAAGCCGCTGAGCGGCGTCAAGCACAGCCTGACTGTTTCGCTGGCTGTTAAGCCGTGCGAGGTCGGTCTCCACCGATTCAATCTCCCGCTGTAGTGATAACCAGTTACTGACTTTTATGGCTTGATCTTCTAGCGTCTGCTGCAGGCTGAGGCGTTCTGCCTCGGAAATGCCCAGTTGCTGGCATATCTGTGCGATGCCACTCTGCAGAGGGTTCAGTTGCTCCTCCAGCGGGGATCTGGATGCCGCTGAAGGCTGTGCCTTTGGACGGATACCCATCGCAAACACAATCAACCCGATGCCCACCAGTATCAGCACGATGCCCACGACCTGTTGACCCGCCGCAAGCTGCCACCCACCGATGATGATCAGCAGCACCCCAAGCACCACCAACAGCCACCAGGGTGAGGCAGGTGTCGCAACAATCTGCGGGATCGTCGCGAGTTGGTCCTGCATTGAGTTACGACGTTGCAGCTTCTCGTTCAACTCACTGAGCTGCACTTTGCGTTCGTTGAGCTGTTCTGACGTGGGCAGAGCCTCATATTCGCCCAGCCGCTGGCGTCGGCTGTCGATCTCCTGCTGCTTGTCTTGAATCGCCTGTACGGAACTACGCTGCTCAGCTTGAAGCTGATCATGGGTCTGTTTTGCACTCGCCAGCTCCGCATTGGCACCGTTCAACCGAGTTTGGAGCTGCAGGTCGACTTGTGTCCCTTTCAACCGCTCCGCACTCCAGCCATCGCCCAGCTTCTTCAGCTCATCGTCGATCTGCTGCCGCATCGACTCACACTCCCGTGTCAGCCCGGCGATCCCTCGAAGCTGCTCATCATGCGACTTGATGCGCTGGCAGATGTCGCGCACGGCCTGCTGCTGATCCAGCAAAGGCTGGTTGGTTTTCACCACGACCTGTTGCAACTGCCGCTGCTTCTCGGCGATCTCCGTTCGCCGTTCTTCCAACTGCGTGGTTAACCCTTCAAGCTGAACCTTTAGCTGCCGGTATTCCTCGCGGCGGGACAGCGGTAAGTCCAGCGCGTCTTTTTGCCCCTCAAGCTGATCCTGCAGAGCACGGAGCTGGCACCAATCTGGCCAGGCCGATTCCTGCATCTGAGCCTTACTCAAGCTGGTGTTCAGTTCCGATTGTTCCAGCTTAAGCCGCTGGTTGTCGGCCTGCAGCCGAGAAAGTTCGGCTTGAAGCGAATCATACTGGTCATGTTCCGATTTGAGTTCTGCAATCCGTACATCGGCTTGCTTTTTGATCTCGGACAACCTGGAAGCTTCTGTGATGGTATTGCCGTTCTTATGGGCGTATTGTTTTGCCTCTGCTTCGAACTGGCTGACGGCAACGGGCAGGCTGGCCGCTCCTGTGCCCTGCAGTGCTGAGGCCAGCCGGTCCTGAACGGTCTTGAGGTCAGCGGACTGGCGCAGCTCCTCCAGCCCGATCGCGAACACTGTGCGGAAAGTGTTGCGGTCGATGGCGGCTAGCAGACCATCTACATCCGCTTGCGTGCAGGGACGATCGTTCAGCGTGATCGTCATCTTCACCTTCGTCTTACCGGAGGGGTCCTGGCTGCGCCGGATGCAATATGGCTTGCCGGTGTCATCACGCAGTGTGACTGCTCCCTGCTTCTTCGTGTTTCCCTCACTGGATGCCAGCCTGTCGCTCGCACTGGTGACGTCGCCATACAGCACCCAGCGGATGAACTCCATCACGGTGGTCTTGCCGGCGCCGTTCATGCCCAGGAACAGCACCATCCCCGGCTTCAGAGGCCCGATGATCTGCTGCTGCATTGCCTGGAACTGCTCTATCTCTATGCGCTCAATCCACATGGTCAGGCCTCCCTGCTCAGTTTGCCGAGGGCATCGATGCCGGCCTCTGCCACCGCTTGACGGATGTCATCTTCGGTGATCTCACAACCGTACTTTTTCGCCATCGCTTGTGCTTCGGAAGTCAGTGTCTGGATTTGCCCTGCATCATTCACCCATTCGCGGCTGCGCTTCAGCACCTCGCCCAACACCGTCTCGGAGCCCTCATAATCGTCTGGGTTGATGGCGGGCAGGGTGTTGTCCCGCACGCTTTCAAACACCACACCGTCTTGCGCAAAATCGGCGGCCAGATCATCGTACTTACTCAGCTCATCATGAAGCACGGTGCGACCGCTGAGCGTGAGGCGGACTACGGACAACAAATACGATGACGCCAGCGCATCTAGTGCTGTTTGCAACCTGTCATGAAACTGCGTCACTTCGTCGCAGCCCGTCAGGTCGACCTCAACTGAGTGCCAACGGAGCACATCCATCGGCAGGAACTCGGTGCGCACCTGACTATGGCTGACCTCCGCTAAAACCGCGCCATGAGCGCCCGTCTCGCGGATGCTGAGCCCCTGCAGCGAGCCTGGGTAGATTACCGCGGGCGACGCCCCCTGGGCTGTGTTCCGGGCATGAACATGCCCCAGCAGCCAGAGGTCGTAGCCTTTGCCCAGCAGGTCGCTGAGCTGGCAGGGGGCGTAGTTCTCGTGCCCTCCCGCACCGTTCAGATTCGCGTGCAAAAGGGCTACCCTCACATCGGCATTGGGCGCCTGCGGGAACTGGCTGGCCAGGTTTTGGGTGATGCTCTTGGTTTGGTGGCTGCAGCCCACCACACTCAACACCTCGCCAGACGCGGTGGTGACGATCCGCCCCTCTGGGGTGCTGCCGAACACGTGGCAGTTCTCCGGCAGCCCGTTCCAACTGGTGCCGTTCATAGGGTCATGGTTGCCATGAACGATGAACACCAGAACACCAGCCTGGGCCAGCCGTTTTACCTCGCCGATGAATAACAGGCGCGCGCGCAGCACCGCGAAGTCGATATCGAGGATATCGCCCGCCAGCAGAAGCGCATCGACCTGCTGTTCGATCGCGGTGTTGACCAGCTTTGTGAAGGCCATATGGGTGGCGTCGCGCAGGCTTTGCTGAGTCACGCCTCCACTCTTACCGCTGGAGAAGGGTTTCCCAAGATGCAGGTCGGCAGCACACAATAGTTTCATGGTAGATCATCACACTCCCGGAGGTGGCTCCTCCTAGATATCGGCTTCAGTTAAGATCACTACAATGCATTTTACACCTCTTCTCCGCGGTCAATCAGCATCTCCCCGCCGGTTTTCTCCTAACCGGAGCGGTGTTGTTCCTTCCCTCACGCTCTTCGCGGCTTCGCGTGATACATCCTGACGGGAGGCCAATCGGGAGATAGGCGTTCCCAGGGGCTAACCGCCCGACCGGCACCGTGTGGACGAACGCCGTTCGCCCCTACAGGCAGGATTCCACATCACACATCGGCAAACTAACAGCAGGTCAAACGAACGTCAGGGGACACTATGCGTCATATCATCATTGCACTCACCGCTCTATTCACTGCCACTACAGCTCTACAAGCAGCTCCGTTGCAGCTCATCGATAAGGTCACCGACCTGGAGCAGGTCGGCATCTACACCGTTGGTTACCGGTTGCTGAACGGGAAAGAGGCCACGCTACCGGAAGGCTGGATCGGCCCCGCCCAGAAGGAGACCGGCATGAGCCTGCGGCCCATCGGCCGCCAATTCGGCCGTACGGTCACGGCGCTGCACGGGCCGTGGACCAGCGGGCCCGGTGAGGAGTGGCAGAGATTTGAGATCAAGCTGCCCGCCTCGGGTAAGATGCGCCTGATGGGCTCCGCCGCGATGGACGCTAACACCTACGAGAAAAGTGACGGCGTGCAATTCAGTGTGGAGATCAACGGAAAGAGTGCCTGGACGGAGCTCGCGCGAACCCCTATATGGAAAGACTTCGACGTCGACCTAAGTAGCTACGCGGGCAAGACGATCACCGTGAAGTTCATCAACGCTCCGGGGCCAAAAAACGACACCTCGTTTGACAGTGCGATGTGGGGCAGCCGGCGGATCGAGATCGCCAACCCGGTCAGCCTGAAACTGGCCCCAGCACGCAAGCAAGACAGCCGCGTGAACTACGCCGTCGCGCGGGCGGCCAACGTGCTCCCGCCCTTGGGCCGAGGGGACGGCACCGCCAACCTGAAGATGAGTGCCAAAGGCGCGGTGTTCACCGTGCCTCATGCCGACACCCAAATGGAATACAACTGGAATCCGCTGGGAGGCCAGCCAGACTCCGCAGCAGGCCAACTCACAGCTCACGAAAAAGGCAGTCAGGCCGGGAACATCCCGCTGCTCTCTAACTCACGGATTCTGTTCACCGGCGAGGTGAAGCTTATCACCGAGAAGTTCCTGAGCGACGGCGACCACGCGGATTGGATCCGCGTGTTTGACACCGGGGACGGGCAAGCCACCTTGACCACCAGCATGTCTGTGAAACAGCACAGCCTCTGCGTGAGCTGGAGCTGCGACAAACCCGTGATGAGGCAGCTTGATGGCGGCGGTCTGATGGCGGTGATGCATCGCCGCCGCGTGCCAGTGCCATACCTCGACCACTCGGTGTTCTATCTACGCGCGCAGGACCTGTTTAGCTGCGCATTTTATGACTGGACCTCCACCAACGCCAGCAGCATCTCTGACATCGTGGCGTCATACAATCCGCTCACCGACGGCAGCCGCAACCTGCTGAAGGAAACCGCGGTGATCACGCTATCGCCCCATCTGCAGGCGGTTCTGCCGAGCGCTCCCAACCCGCAGTCGACCTATATTAAGGATGTCAGCCGCAGGATGGTGCTCGATCTGTGGGGCGGCCAGTATAGCCATTTGGGCCAGGTGATGGCCCGGCAGCGTGAGTACGGCATCGATCAGACCGCCGCCATCATTCATGCCTGGCAAAACATGGGCTACGACAACGGCCTTCCGCTGCACTACCCCGCCAACCCGGGGATGGGCACCGACGAGGAGCTGGTGCAGACGGTGAAGCAGGGCGTGGCGGCAGGTGCCCGCATGATGCTGCACGAGAACTACGTGGATTACTACCCCAACTACCCGGGATTTGACCTCAAGCACATCATGCTGAACAGCGATGGCACCAAGCAGAACGCCTGGTATAACGAGGGCACCAAGATACAATCCTTCGCCATCAAACCCGACCAGATGGTCCCGCTGGCGCAGACGCAATCCCCAGAAATCCACAAGCGATACGGCACCAACGGCATGTTCCTTGATGTCAACAGCTCCGTACCGCCCAGTTGGCGCGCCGATATGCAGGCAGGCGCACCCATGGCGGGTATGCTGCGGCATCTGGGTAAACAGAGCGCCGCGTTGTGGCAGTTTGAACGCGAGAGCCACAACGGCCCGGTGTTTGGTGAGGGCAACCACCATTGGTACTGGAGCGGTCTGCTGGACGGGGCCGAGGTGCAGTTTGGGGCTGGCTGGGCCTCCGACCAGGGCTGGAACGCGCCTCTGCTGGTGGATTTCGACCTGATGCGCATCCATCCGCTGCAAAGCAACCACGGCATGGGCTATTACACCCGCTGGTGGGATGCCAAGGACCCCATGGCGAGTGTCAACATGGAGACGATGGACCGCTACCGGATGCAGGAAGTGGCGTTTGGCCACTGCGGCTTTGTGGAGCTGTCCACCAGTGAGCTGCTGCCCTATTCATGGCTGGAGCATCATACAATGACGCCTATCTCTGAGGCCATCGCAGCCCAGTTGCCGTCGGACATCAGCTACCTGATCGATGGTAAATCCTGGGTTGACTCCGACACCGCCGCCCGGCGCGAGCAGTGGGACACCGTGAAGGTGAACTACCAGAACGGCATCACGGTCGTGGCCAACCGCTCCGAAAAGCCGGTGCGATGGGGCACAGACATCCTGCCGAAGTATGGCTGGAGCGTCACCGGGCCGAACATCAAGGCGGTGTCGGGCATCATGGCTGGCTCGAACATGAGATATGACGAAGTCAAGACTCCCGCGCTACGATTTGTGAACGCCCGGCATCACGCGGACTGGAAACTGGACAGCAGAGCAGATATTCAACCATCGGTGGCCAGCTTCCAGCAGACTGGAGCCCGCACATTTGATATCCAATATAGTTGGAAGGTGCAGGGCGGCGTAGCGGACGACTGCAACGTGCTGGTGCACTACACCAATCCGCTGGCAAAAAACCTGGAGCATATTGCGTTTCAAAGTGACTATACCCCTTCCACGCCCACCAGCGGATGGCAGGCCGGCACGACTCAGAGCTCACCGGTTATAGCTGTAGCTATCCCCGAGGAACTCATCGATGGCGAATACGATGTATGCGTGGGACTCTACTCCAGTGCGGGTCGGCTGTCGTTGATTGGCAACCGCGACGCCAGTGGCCGGTATGTTCTGGGCACCATCCAGGTTCGCGATGGGGGCAATAAACTCACATTCGTGGAACTCCCGTTCACGCCGGCAGCACCTGCGCCGAATTTCTCCCTAAACACCAGTGGAGGCGTGATCGACTTTGGCGACATCAAGACCGACGGCAGCGTGCTGATTCGCCGCGAAGGCGACCGCTGGGTGCTGCGTGTGATGCCCGCCAACCGTGCGATCACCCTGCAGCTCAGGGTCACCGACTGGCCGGTGCCTGCCGCCATCGAGGGTGTGAAGACCAAGGCCCCGGTGAAACCGAGTGCCGTGTCCGGCGGCTGGTGGAACTGCCCTGTTTGGGGCGGCGATATCATCGCCTGGCCAGCGAAGTAGGGAGCTATTTCCAAAGATGACACAGATGGCACACATTAGGTAATGAAATGTCACGCGAAGACGCGAAGGGGCAAGGGGCAAGGTTATATGACCGCGCCGGTTTCTCGGTACGCTTGCGACTGCTATGCAGCCCACCTCCGGCGCGGTCTGGCGGATAGCCCAATCGCCAATGTCCGGGGCGGTTTTCCCCTAACCGCGCCGGTCTGGCGGTTAACCTGTTATCTATGAACCAGTAAGCAGAGGCCTCCGGCCACCCACGAAGTGGGTATGATTCTTATAGCCACGAGTGAGCGTTAGCGTAACCCGTGGTAGTATCCGCCAACGAACCTACCCCGAAGTGGGTCACTCGCCCATCACAATCAGCCAGCAGCTGCCGTCGCCGGTGCCGCCAAAACTGGCCAGACCTTCGCTTTGGCAATTCAATCCGCCGGGCAGGGGGAGGTTTCCATGTCGCCGTAGTCTTCCGTCGCACAAGGCTGCGTCACGCTAATTAGGCATGTCTCGACCATTTATATGGTCTATTTGGGTTTCACACACCGAAATCCATAGACAGCGCTATGCTTTGATGGGTTAGCGAAAGATCGGCTGGCGCAACGAAATACTTCATCATATCCATAGTTATAAAAATCACCCCACGACCCACCACGTATAACCCGAGCACCTTCAAGTTCAGTGGGATGGTCATATGGTACAGTAAATTTAACCGCCATTGATGGGCCGGTTGGGTTCAAAGGCGTGCTAGTTGCGTAGTAGTTTGGATCATACCAATCTGCACACCACTCCCACGCATTACCAGCCATGTTATAGCAGCCATATGGGCTCTTACCGTTGGCTAGACTACTAACGGATTTGGCTCCTTTCAGTATTACAGATACGGTATCGGTACACTTTGAGGCATCCCATTCATCGCCCCACGGATATATTCGTCCATCTGTGCCTCTTGCCGCCTTCTCCCATTGAGCCTCCGTCGGTAAACTAACACCTGCCCATCTACAGTAAGCATCAGCATCTGTCCAACTAACACAAACCATCGCTTCGGAACCCTTCAGATGTCTATTAGATAGCACTGGCATCTTACGATTAGTCGCATCGCAAAACTTATGATACTGAGATACAGTGACCTCATGCTTGTAAATCCAATAACCGTCAAGGTAAACATCGCGTTGCGGCTTCTCAGCGTCAAGCACATACTTACCGTGCTTCTCTGTGCTTGGACGCCACTTTTTGCCTTCGTTTGCCAGTTGCACGTTATTACTACCCATGATGAATTTTCCTGCCGGAACCCACACCATCACGGCTCCATCCTTTAGGTTCATTTTAGTGGCACCGGATTTGGGGCTCGATTTATGTGCTGGGTTGGAGATAATATTACCTGCCTCGCGTCCTTTACATCCTGCCATGAGTAATGATAGGCACACCATACTAATCATTAAAATCTGACTAGATACTTTAGGGACAGAATTCATACCATCATACCTATCTTTACTAACATGGACAGATACATCCTGCGGTGAAGCACGTTTATTGCGGCCTGCCAGGCCAAGTCCCCATGACTGCTCGATATTTCCGTCACGCCAGACCTTGCTGGCGGCGGAGTCGCCGATTATCGATTTAGCACGCAAGATGTACACGGAGACAAGCTGACCGAGTGCATTGTAGCTGTAGGCGTTGGTGCCAAAGCCGTTCATACAGCCCATTCCGTTGCATGTTAGTGAGATGGATTGGCCGTTACAGACATGTTCTCGTAACAAGGTCTGTGTCATTCAGATTTCACCTCAATTCTCATCGGGTTCTCCGTATGCGAATGGGTTTTTGTGTTGTTGCCGTGCGAACAAACATAGAACGGGTGCGCTGATGCCTAAGCCCTATGTACATGGTTTCCATCAGGTAATGATGTCATTGTATACAAGTCATTTCGTCATGTCAAGGGTTACAGGGGCATCCATACGCCGGCCGTTAATGTTCAGCCGTGCGGTGAGGGACCCCGTTCACGGGGTGACAAAACCCGCGGCCAAACGGCGCATCCGTAAAGGGCTATCCGCCAGACCGCGCCGGAGATGGGCTGCACTGCGATTGAAATCGTGCTGAGAAACCGGCGCGGTCATTACCTGTTCTGTGAAATCTGTGTCATCTGTGGATTATGAATCCGTAGTGCCGATCAATGTCCACCAAGGAACCAGACCGGCGCGGTCTTAAGCCCTCCGCAATCGCAAGCTTACTGCCAGACCGCCCCGGACATAGGAATTCGAGATGTGACGGACACCCACCTTCGTGCCTTTGCCCCTTTGCGTCTTTGCGTTGGATCCCATCCTCCCCATCCGTGCAATCCGTGTAATCCGTGTAATCCGTGGTTCAGACAAAAGGCCACCCGCTAGGCCAGCACGTCGGGCATGGCAGACAGGCTCTGCCACAGCTTGGCCCGCAGCTCACGCTCGCGCAGCTCCACGGTGCCCGCCAGAACCATACCCGTCACCTCGATGGTGATGCCGGTGGCATCAAACGCACTGACACCGCACGCTACCCGTCCAAACCCCATCTCCGTGGCTTGTTGAATCATCAACTCGATGATGGCATGGGGGTCTACGGTAGGCTTACATTTCACGCTCACACGGCAGCGCGAGCCATCGAGCCGTGAGTGGTTGACCACCACACCCACATCGCCGTTCGGGATGAAGATCGTCTTACCGTCAAAGTCTTTCAGCTTGGTCACACGCATCCCAAGCTGGCTCACCGTGCCCACCTGCGCGCCGATGGTCACCACTTCGCCCACGTTGTACTGCTCCTCGGCTAGAAGGAAAAAGCCGCCGATAATGTCCTTCACCAGCTTCTGCGCGCCGAAACCAATAGCCAGACCAGCCACTCCAGCAGTGGCCAACAGAGGGGCGATGTCCACGCCGATGCTCTTCAATGCGGTTAAGACCATCAAAGTGATGATCAAATAGTTGGTCACATTCTCAATCAACCGGCCCAGGGTCTTCACCCGCCCACGCCGGTCTTCCCTTAACGCAGCATCCACAATCCGATTCGAAAACATACGGATAAACCGCAGCAGAATCCAACGAACGGTAGCATAAATCAACAGCACCCGAACGAGCGCAATCGCAGCATCGACGACCGATTCGATGCGCTCAGGGTTCAGGTAGTGGCTGATATCAAACATCCATACACCTCAGTACCAGGCTGCTTACCACGGAAGCCATTGCCGGAAGACTAGGAGCCTTTGGTGGGGCTCATCCAGTTTCATTTTATCGATAGATTCCTGGGCGCGTGTCATATACGCCAATGCCTGCTGCAAAGCTTCCGGCGGATAGCTGCGTGTGCCCAACAAATAATGCGGCAGCGGGATATGCTGACCGTTCAACCACTGTGGGAAAACATCGTAACTCACCTGGCGCACCAGCCGTTCCGCACTGTGCCCATCTTGCTGTGCAGCACCCTGCTGAAGCCCGTCATACGCCCTTAATCCACATTCAGGATATAGCTGGCACAGCAGCCACGCCTCGCGGAACACCAGTGACATTATGATGCCATCGGGGTCGACCTGTTGAAGTGCCGGGATCACATACTGCACAATCAGCTCCGCACACGGTCTGCTCTCAGGAGCCATCAAAGCACTGTCGTTGATCGATCTCAGCAGCCAGTAGATGTCCCACAGTGTGTGCCTTCCGCTTGCGATCTTCATCACCTGTAATGGCACCGCCTGTTGGGCCTGCCCGGCCTTCAACAGCGCGTGAACGAGGACCTGCCGCTCGCGGTCGTGGATATCTCCTGAAGCTCTGATCTCTTGAGCAACTCCCAGCAAGCCCTCTTTCTCATCCGGCGTCAAGTGGTAAACCTGCACGCGATGAAGCTGCCCCTGGGCACGGGCGATGATGGTTCCCGTCAAGCTGGTGTCCGGCATTACACCTTCGCGGCACATATCCGCCATCCAGCCTTCCCAGTGACTCTGCAAATTCTGCGCCAGCCGTCTGGCCCGGTGCGCCTCTGCCAGCGCATTCCCGTAATCCAGCATCGTCAGCTTCAGTTCCACCTGTGCGCTGATGTTGGTAAACAGCAGCTCCAGTGAGGAGGGTTCGGCCAAGGCGACAGGTTCCACTTCCGGCTGCTTCGACTGCAACTGTTCGCCCTTGCTGCTTTGGCCCAGCCTGGCACACAGCAGTGTCATATACGCTCTCAGGCGGTAGAGCGCCAGTGCGGTGCTGCGAACTGCTAGTCCCTTCTGCTGGTAGATATCCTCAAGGTTCGTGCAGAGGGTCTGCAGGGCCCGCAATCGCCCGGTGTCGCCATCGGGCAAGCGGCATCGGTGAAGCCGCTCAATCAATCCGTCCACTATGTATAAAGGTGCCAGGGCATGACGGCTGTTGACTATCTGCACGGCCAGACGTTGAAAGCCGGCCTGCACCCGCGTATGGCTGCTGTGCTGGCTTGACTCTGCTAATGACCAAAGGTAGAGTGCTGAGCCGATGTCTGAATCAGATTCGGCCACTAAGGCACGGCGTTCTTCCATGCTGTTCAACGACTCGAACGTCTCTATCTCGAACCGGTTGATCAACGCCTGGCAGTCGTCATGACCGCGGTTGTGAACCAGATTAGCCACGAAGTCAGCAACCACCGTGCCCCAACTGTCGTTGGCTTGAACTAAGTGCAGCTTGATTCTCTTGTGGTGAAGCAGGTCATACATGCCCAGCGAAACCAGCCCGTGCTGCACGGCGGTATGAAGAGGTTGAAGGACATCGCGCTCGATATCAAGCTCATCGGTGGCCAGAATGCCATCGATGGTTCGGCTTGAGACCACTACGTCCATGGTCTCGATGTCGGTATCACGAAACAGCACCGACTGAGTCAGCCAGATGACATCCTGCAGCAGCAGCCGATATGTCTCCTCGCGGGCATTCTGAGCACCCGCGCGCCCCATAGCCGTCACGTACTTAGGGCTATGTTGCGCGAACCGGTTGAACAGCACCTCAGCGATCTGCTCTGGGGTTTGCTCGCGCGGCAGGCCGGTGGAGGAGTATCTTTGGCGCAGCTCCGACAGGTGGCAGTCAGATCGGTCGGTCAACCCCACGCTTTTCGGGAAGCCCCTCATGGTGCTTTCCAACAATTTAGTGCTGAGCTCGTGATATCTGACAGGGATGGCTACTCCAGCGACCAGCCACTCTTCTTTTTCGAAGAAATTCCCGCTTTCATCGATAAACAGTGTGATATGAGCCACTCAACATACTCCTTCATTGACACTACTCAGCCACCGGCGACGGGTTCCATCAACAACCATCTACCCCGAAGTGGGTCGGCACGGTTTCTCGACTATCGAGCTTCTGCGATGCGCGACGACCCCCTGTTCGGGGGTAAACACTGTCGCTATTTACCAGGGGTTACGCTTCGCTCACCCCTGGCTATAAGGAATCGTGCCCCTTCGGGGCGTCCGGATGTGATATTCGACATTTGCAGACCATTTACGCCAACGAGCTTGTAGTGACTGGTCGTAGGGGCGTCCCTTGTGGGCGCCTTAAAGAACATAAACCATCGACAGAGCAACGTTTCGGGCGCCCACAAGGGACGCCCCTACGGTCGTATCAGCTAAAGCGTAGGCTGCCATGAGCTCATGAGACGGCGCTGTCTCCTTATTGTCTCCTTGCTTCTTTCTCCAGCACAACCCTAGTGGCTGTGGTCCTGCCGTATGATCACATTGGCAGGAATGCGGTAGTGACCGTTCCGGACCCCATAAAGTGCCATCCTGGCCGCGATGCGGCCTAAGGTGAAAAAGTCGCTGTGAGTGCTTAAAGCTATCGGAATATCGCGCAGCCCTGCTAAGTTGTCAAAACCCGCCAAAGCCAACCAGCCTTTCAACACAATCCCATGATCCTTCGCGATCGAGAGCATCTGCTGGGCAGAGAAGTCATCCAGTGCAATCATAGCGGTCGCTCCGGTGCCATTGCTGTCCCATTGCTCCAGGTAGTCCGCCATTGGCTCGATCAGAGCATTAAATGAAGCGTTGCTGACGACCAACAAATCTTCAGGCAACACGGGCAGGCCGGAATTGGCCATCGCGTTGAGGTATCCCCGGTATCGAGGCGGAACAGCACCATTTGGGGCACTGTCCGGGGTCATGGGAAAGCTCATGAACGCGATACGCTGGTGGCCCATCTGGATCAGTGTTTGAGTCACGTCATATCCCAACTGGTAGTTGTCTATGCCCACGGTGGGGTATCCGTGCTCAGAATAGTCGCAATCAGCTATTACAATGGGGATATTATACTTTTCGGTCATCAGATAATCATTGGCCTTCTGCCTGGCAGTTCGGTTGCATGGGTATAACACCAGGCCGCAGCAGCCAGCCTGTGTCAAGGTCTCTATGCAGTTTCGCTCACCGGCCACGGTCAACTCATGTTTCATCACCACTAGAACAGCGTCAAGCTGATCAGCGGTAGATTGCAGCCCATCGACTAGTTGCTTAATGACATCATGCTCGAAGATCGGTATGACCACACCCAGCCGCCGCTTCGTGACAGGAAGGACAGCATCACGATTTATGCGCCATGACTTCCCCTGCTGGTCTCGTGCAACTATGCCTCTCTCTTCGAGGTATGACACAGCGTTGACAAGCGCACGCCTGGAGCAGTCGAACAGCCGCTGCAGCAGTGCAAAGGGTGGTAACACATCAACATCAGCGTGGGGCGGACTGATGACAAACCTCGCCCATATGGCTAGACCAAGATTCTCCGGTGATTTACCCCACATTGAGTATGCTGCCCCTTGTTAAAATGCCCACAGGGATGACCACTACGGTGGGATGTGTGACTGCGCCTGTTGCGCGGCCCATGGCGTGGCGTGCCGCAGTGGCCCCTAACAGTGGGAAGTCAGGGTTGCTGGTGCTAAACGCCGGGCTGAAATTGCGGGCGGCCATCAAGTTGTCGTAACCAAAAACCACCAGGTCATTGGGTATATCAATACCCATCTGCAACGCCACTGATATCACATGCATCGCAGGCTGGTCATTGAGCGTAATGATGGCATTCGCCCGGTTTACGTCGTGCTTCCACTGCTGGAAATAGTCAGCCACGCTGGGACCCTCTGTCTCAATTGAGTATTGCGTCTGGCATACCGTCAGGTGGTCATCGGACAGGCCTGCAAACTTCACTGCATCCCGTACCCCTCCCATCCTGTTCAGCACAACAGGGTTGTTGTATTTGTTCAGCATGTCATCGCTGACCATGAACGCTATTCTGTCCCGGCCATTGTTGATAAGCAGTGTGGCCATATCAAATCCCAGAGCATAGTTGTCAAAAACCACCTGGGGACGCCGCTGATCGGCTGTGGCACAGTCGATCATCACAATAGCACGATCGGTGAATTCGCATGCGATATAGTCATTATCGAGCTGCTCATGTGTGCGGGGAACAGCCGATATGACCACGGCTTCGCAGCCCGCATCAAACATCCGCTGTATCTCAACCCTCTCCTGCTCATAACTCTGGTGTGATTCCGCCAGCGACAACTGCCAGCCGTTCCGGGTTGCTTCGGCCTCTACCCCTTGAAAGACCCGCAGGGTCAGCTCTTTATCAACGATCGGCACAATCAGCCCCAGGCAGCGGTTCCCGCGGGTTACATGCTGCATATAGACACGCTCGATATAGCTGCCGCTTCCCGGTACCACCCGTATCCAGCCATCCTGCTCTAGCTGGGCAAGTGCGGTACTGACGGTGGTGGTTGAGACGGAGTAGCGTTTGACAAGCGTGGCAATGGAGGGTAAGCGCTCTCCCCGTTGCAGAGCGTCATGCTTGATGATATCAAGAATAATCTGGTTCGCAATAAGCTGACTGATCGGCTGGTACTGTCCATTCACGGCGAAATACCCTCACGTTTTGGCATATCGAGAACACACTCATCTTTTTAATTGTACACATTTTTACATAATCGATCACGCACGTTTGGTCCAATGTGATGAACTATCAACCGTGAGGGATGACACAGATATCACAGATGAGTGTGTTCGCATCTGTCATTTTTATGTAATTTCAATATTTAGTTAATTATTTTAATATATTTATATCAATCTATTGATTTTATTGATATATGTGGGTAATATCTATTCATAAGGAGGTGACCAGCATGGATTGGCACGCACTACTGAATTTGACAGGCAACCGCCGAATGACCGTCAGCAAGGTCACGCTTCCAGATGAGGGCATGACCATCGAGGGCCACTGGGAGCTGCCGCTGCTGTCTACTTTGACCGAAAGCGAGCAGATATTTATCGCCGCTTTCGTGCGCTGCCACGGCAGCATCAAAGAAATGGAGAAGCTGTTCGGCATCAGCTACCCCACCGTTAAGAACCGGCTGAACGCTATTGGGGAGCAACTGGCAGCGCTGGCGCCACAGGTCACCACACCGCCACTGGCGGACCCTGATAGCGACGAGGTGCTGGATGCGCTGAGCCGTGGCGAGATCAACGCTGAAGAGGCACTGCGGAGATTGAAGCAGTGATCCCGCCCATTCTACTGATCGTGAATGTGCAGAACCCGCAATCGCGGTATTATCTGCCGTTGCCGATCATCATATTATGGCCGCTGCTCATACCGGTGCACCTGCTCATCTCAGCGATATCCGGACTGTATGTGGGCTATCACAGCCACTCGGAGAGGTTGATGCGGGGCATTGAGGTGGCACTCCGCATGTTTATGCTGCCATCTCAACTGCGCGGCTTGCATTTCGCGCTCCGCCAGAGCAGCAAGCAGTTTTCAGTCACCATAATTTAGCCGTAGGAGGCACACAATGCAAGAACAAAGCAAGAAGATACTGGACATGCTGGCCGAGGGAAAGATCACCGTGGACGAGGCTGCGAAGCTACTGGACGCGCTCAAAGAGGCCGAAAAGCCCATCGACGCCCCACCCGCGCTGGCGGTGATGAAACCCAAACCGCAGTGGTTGATTATTAATATCATCGAAGGGGGCCAGATGAAGATGGAGATGCGCATCCCGCTGAAACTCATCCGCGCCGGCGTGAAGCTGGGAGCGATGATGCCCCCTGAGGTGCTGAAGAAGATGGGTGAGCAAAACGTGCCCTTCGACCTGAACAACATCAAACCCGAGAACATCGAGGAGTTGATTGATGGTCTGGGCGAGATGACTATTAATATGGTGGATGGCAGCGACGGCGTGCGGATGTATTGCGAGTAACCGGCGCGGAGGTTCCCAACGCAAAGGGGTCTTTGACCGCGCCGGTTTTTCAGCACGATAACAACCGCCAGGCAGGTAGTCTCCGGCGCGGTCTGGCGGTGAGCCCGCTACCCGTGCGCCCTCGCTGCCGCGGGTTTAGTCACCCCACGGGACTGGCGTCCCTAGACGGGGTTCCCTCACCGCACGGCTGATCATTAGCGGCCGGCGTCGCTTCGCTCAGGCCGGCGCCGGGGAGGGACGCCCGCAGCCCGATTGGTCAAGTCCGGGGCGGGATTGCCGGAACAACCAATCCGACGGATGCGACGGATCAGACCGATGGTTTGCCCGCCATGCGTAGGGGCGGTTCGCGAACCGCCCCTACGCATGGCGGGCCGTGCCCCTACACGTCGTTCCTAGGCGCCCCCTACTCCAGCACGGCGAAGTGGACGCCGCCCTGGTGGGCGCTGCTGCCGAATACGCCCAGAGGCAGGCGGGGAGTGTGCTCTTTGCTACGCACTGCGGCGACTCCGCTCAGACTGACGCCCTGCTCAGGCACCAGCTTGATGGACAGCCCCTCCAGCGGGTACTGCGTTCGCAAAGTGAAGCGCAACTGCTTCTGACCAGCCGACACCGGAAGCACGGCACCCAGACCTGGCAGCACCGACCCGTTGCGCATTACCTGCACACGGACCGATCCGGCCTGTGTAGCGGTGGCGACACCGGTGATCTCCACTTGCATACCGCTGTCCATGCGAGGCAGCGGGCCCACACTGTTCTGTTTGACAACTAGTTGCTGCACAATGATCCGCGCATGGAACGGGGTGACATATACATCACCGGTCCACTCACCGGCCTCATTCACGGCTTTGATCAAACCCGTCCGCTTGCCGGTGCCGATGCCCGCCAGTGCGATGGGCTTGCCCTGCTTGCGGTAGATTTGTATCTCGCCCACACCGCCGGTCACCCCTGGTCGTGGCTTGTCGCTCTCCAGCATCAGCCGTCGGATCGCTTCGTCCATCGTCTTATTAAAGCCCTCGTCGTAGTCCTTCGGCCACTGCATACAGTGGACGGAGTAGACGCCGTGCTCAAACATATACTTCAGTTGCTTGTAAGCATCCTCCGCATTGGGGGTGAGCGCTTGATACTCGCCCACGCTGATCATGTTCTGGCCAGCCCGCCAGGCGTCCTGCAGCGCCTCGTGCTGCTTGGTATACCACACCCCGTATCGGGTGAAGCCGTAAGCGGCCCCGGTGTTCAGCGCCCAGTCGATGGGAGTGATGCGCGAGGTGACGTTGCTGAAGGCACTCAGGTTGCCGATGGCATACGTATCGGGTATCTGATGCGTGCAGAGCAGCTCGGGAGGGAAGCCCGCGGCCAGTGCATTCGCCAGAGTCTGTGCGATGAAGCGGTTGACCACCGTGCGGTTGAAGTTCACCCAACTGGCGAACATCGGGTTGGTCTTTTCGTAGGCGTCCCAGGCACCGCGGTCGTTCTGCCGAGGGGCATCAAACAGGGTGGTGATGGGCGCACCCAGCTTCTTCGCGCTGGCGGTGAGCTGGTCGCCTTCCGTCTGGCGCAGATAGTCGGCGAAGTTTTGGATGTTCAGCGGGTTGTAATCGCCGTAGGTGCCGTCCGCCTCGACGGCGATTTCGTGCTCATGGTTTGGCTCCAGCATGGCGATGTGCTCAGGGGTCTTTCGCCAGTTGGCGAACAACGCCCGCAGGAACGCCTGGTTGGGCCGATGGTAGAAGCCATCGAGGATCGGCGATCCGGTGGCGTAGGTGCTGCTGAAGAAGTCCACCGTGTCGAACTCGCCATACAGCGCCATCTTGTTGGTCCGCGTCAGCATCGCATACGCGGGCAGTTTGGATTGAGGATCAATGGCTTCCATCATCTTCGGGGCCGCATGGCGCGACTGCCGGTGGGTGTAACACGGCTCCCATTGCCCCACAATCGATGTGGCGTAGCTGTCGATGCGGCTCTTGCTGGGCACATCGTCCAGCGTGCTGAAGTCGCCAGCCAGTATCTTGTCCAGGTTGCCATATTGTGAGCCATCGGTGCGCAGATGAAGGAACTCGGAGAACTTGATGTATTTCCCATCCTGCAGCGGGTTGCCGAAGGGCCAGTACCACTGGATGTAGAAGTTGTTCTCGCGCTTACCCAAGTCGAGTGAGGTGATCTCGTTGGCCGGACTGAGCTTGAACGCAATGCTCTGTAATGCGTCGTTCCCGCTGGCCCAGAGGCTGCCGTCCTCGAACGCGCTGGGGTTCAGCCGCAGCTCACGCAAAGACTCAGGCAGGCTGATGCGCTCCACAGCGGCAGTGACCGGGTTGATCCTGCTGGCGGCATCCGCCCCTTTGTGCTGGCAGATCAGGCTGTCACCGCTCTGGCCCGGGTTTAGGGTCAGCCAGACCGTGCTGCTGCTATCGACAGCGGGCACTGCGCCTAGAAGCGTCTTGATGGGCTTACCAAGTTCATCGATGATACAAACCGGTGAGCTGGGATCATACATGCTGCCGGTGATGGCGATCTGATCGGCTTTCGAATTCGGATCAAACCGTCCCGTGACCAGCGCATATGGCGGATTTACGGCGGCCGGCGGGGTGATCTCGCGGATCAACAGCCCATCCTGGGTATAAAGCCGCAGGTTGCGGACAGTGTCGTTGCTGGCAGGAGCGGTGAGTATCGCCACGATACCCGTCTGTGTTTGTAGGCGGCGCACCGTGACACCACCCGTGACCGTTGCCGGAAAGGCAAGGAACTGCGCCACCGGCATGGAGAACTCGTTGAGTACCCGCACCACCGTGTGGTTATCCGGGTCGCTGCCCTCGCCAGCCACGATCACCGGCGCCTGGCCTTTGGCCTGCGGCACGGTCTTGGCTAACGCTGATAGCTCCAGAGTGGGGTCCAGCAGACCCACGGCACTGGCGCCTTCATCGCTGATGGACACAGATATGCGTTCGGGCAGTTTCCGCTGCTGCAGGTTCTTGACCTGCAGTTGGGGGATATTCAGAAATTCCAAAGGTGATGGCCTCCCTTTGATGATCAGTTGGGGTTGGCCCCACACCGCCCAGTCCAACGCGCTGTTCTTCTGCGGGTCGGTCAACAGGCTGATCGTCACCGTCTTGCCCGCGTAGGCTTTCAGGTCGACTTTAAAGGGCACCCATTTCTGCTGGTTATTTGACAATGCGAATGCGGTTTTGCCATTGATCTTGATGATGAACTTCACGCCGTCGAACAGCGTTTCGACCGATGGCTTGAAGCCTTCACGGATACCCACCCATCCGGTGAGCACAATTTGTTCTTTCGATTTGATGGCAGGCAGTTTGATAGCGGTGAAATCTATCTGCACCAGCGGCTTCTCGGCGGCGGCCGGGTGCTGCGAAATCACCGGGCGGGCGATGCCTTGTATGGTGCCCACATCGGTTGATGCTTTGTTGGGATTCCTGGTGGTTTTGCTTGTGAGCGCGTCGGTCAGACGCAGCAGGGTGGTGTCTGGCCTGGTGAGCGGCGCACACAATCCGCTGACGGATAGCATACAGGCCATCATTGCCGCACCGAAATGAAGTCGCATGGTGGGTTCTCCTCCGGATATTCCTATGTGTCTTTTATTAAAGCACAATTTGGGGGAGGAGTCAGGAGACGGGAGAGCAGGAGATAGGAGACGGGACAGGAGGAGAGAGGAGTCAGTCATTTTGTGGGGCGGATCGCGAACCGCCCTTCTTGCGTGCAGTGCCCGATTTGCTATGTCCGGGGCGGTCTTTCGGTACGCAAGCGTGAGCTATGCAGGTACAGACCGCGCCGGTCTGGCGGTTAGCCCGTTACCGATGCGCCTATTGGCCGCGCGCCTCCATCCTACTCGTCGGATCAGGGGGCTGGTTAGCACGAACACACACCACCCCGCCGCCCTACAGTTGCGGAAAGCCCGGGGATGTGATATCATAAGTGCTTGGTTGAGATGGATATCTACCCAAAAAACCACCTGCGCCCCTGTAGCTCAGCGGATAGAGCAACTGCCTTCTAAGCAGTAGGTCGGAGGTTCGAGCCCTCTCGGGGGCGCCAGATATTTATCCAATCATCGCGGCGGCTATAGCTCAGTTGGTTAGAGCGCCTGACTGTGGCTTGTTTCTATACGCCAACCGTTTGCAGCTATCCCCAAATCCACATGTATTGTCATTGCAGGCTGTAACGTACCATATCTGGTAGTATCCTGGCTGACCGATATGCCCTGTTTTCACGAGTCAGGAGCTCATAAGAGCCAGGAAAATTGGTAGAAATTGCCCACCTCAATGGGTGGGCATAGCTGTCATTATCACTGTTTTGGGTGCCGTTGTCCACAGGCTGGGCAGACCTTAAAGCATCCATTTCGTTCGATGTCGTCAAGTGCCTTTTTTGTGACCTCATCTATAGGCATATCTTTTGGATAGCCTGTGAGCGTACCAATCACTTGGTCGTTATGCGTCACCAGTAGATCGCCGCTCCCGACTTGTCGAAGTATCTTTAGCATTGTTGTACCTCCTTCCTACTTCAGTTTGGAGATCAGCAGACAGGCTTAGCAGCCTATCTTCCACGTCATCACACTTCATGATCCTTACGCTGCTTTTCAACCATAGGTCCATTACCTCTTGCTGTACTTGTGAGGTCTGGACATATTTGCCGACTACTGCGTCAAGCATTGAGAACGAGATGCCGTCATGTCGAGCGATCACATCGAGTATCTTTTTTTGAAGTGTAAACACCCGAGTATAATATGTCACCGGTAGTTTCAATACCCTTTCAGGATCTGAAGCTACAATGCGGCCCATCTTTTCCTGAAGTGTGACGGTAACCCTGGTCCCTACTGCCGCATATACATCGGCTTTATCGATATAGACTCGTCTAGTGGAGTTGGTGGGCAGGAAGGTGTCACCCATCTTTTGAATGTCAATAACCAGCGCACACTTGCGTTCATCAGGCGTCCAAAGATATCTGTGGACAGCGGTATTTCCGTCATCCAATGTGTAGGTGAGTGTGACTCCTTGTGGTTCAAACAGGCAGTCAGAAAGTTCAGCAGTTTGATTGTCCATCTTGCACCTCCTGTATCTATTGTAGATTCAGTGGGGTACGTTGTACAAGCTGTTATAAGTACCAGAAGTGGAGGGGCATGAACTAGGTGAATCTAGATTACAGTGTTATTATTCAACCGCAGGTGAAAGCTCAAGTGTTGTTACAATGTGCTCCCACTGAACAGTTAAGGATGGATTCAGTCGATCATAGTCATCTGTGTTTAGGCATATACCAGCGTATGCCTTAGCTGCTTCATATTTCCCAAAGGCTTCTATAAGAGAAACTCTACCTTCTGGCGAATATAGGAATATCTTGTTTGTATAAACTGTGTATAACTGTTCGTATACTTCCTTACTCTCCTTGAGTAGAAAACCAATATGTTTAAACCTACCGATTACATAAACCGACATTACACCCTGAAATACCCACGAGATAACGCTCAAAGGTGTATCTCTATTCAAACATGCTAGTACTAATGTGATTACGCAAAGACCGCTTTTGAGCATAGCTCGTTTATACATGGAACTGCAGATTGTGCTAGTGAAGAACGCACTTTCCATCGCATTAAGACCTAGCCGGGCTACAGAAGATGGACATGGATTGTTGTAGTAGTTTACGGTCTTTTCTGGCAGTAATGCAACACCAAATGAGTCTGACAGTAAAAGTTTTCTCCTTACCTGTTCCGCTTGAGGGAAAAGATTCAACCGTATGTGATATGAAATAAGCCCATAGATAGCAGAACTAAGTATACATATCGTTGTTGCCAGGTTATTGAATGCCTGGTTCAACTGATGTTTTTCCAATACCAAGCTTAACATTGAAACTACTAACGAAGTCCAAAACGCGAACGATGCTCCAATGCTCCATTGGTTAACTTGGTTGTATAAGCTACCTACACCGTCATTAGGGTTTTGGGAGGAATTTTGTGAGCTCATATTCAGCATCTTGTCCTTGTCCTATGATCTCAAGATTCTTGATCCTAGCTACTGTTTCTTGCGCTTTTGTTAACTTCTCACGATTGCTTTGTGATGGAGTACCACTAAAATCTAGATAAGGCCAGTAACTGTAGAAATAGCTACTTAGTGAGCTACATCCATAATAATCTAGCCCCACAATATGCTCCTCCAAACTAAATGATGAAAAGACGTGCCCACGTGATGCGTTCCAATACTTTACTAGTCGTGCCAACGGCTTTATTTGGTTGTTGTTTAGGGTATTAGCATTGGTAAGGGTCGTGTTAAATGTATTCGGAAATGTATCGATCCAGTCGTTGTAATAAGTTCCAGGTGAGGGTATCTGGAAACTCCCAATAGCAGGCACCAGATCGAACTTGATATGATTCAACTCCAAAACAATCACAGGACTAGATTGTTTGATTTCGGAGGATGTATAGTAATATTCAACAAAACGCCGTATTCTATCCAAATAGGTCTGAGGCTTCAAAGTTATATCATCGTTGTCGAATACTATCATGTAATCAATGTCAGAGTTGCTGTCAGCTTTACGAGGAAGCATTGTGCCACGAGTACTAGAACCAAACTTAAAGTGTAAAGATACAGTCTTACTAAAATGGGAATCAATGTGAGTTTGTAGAGTCGATATAGATCGGGTAATGCCACTCAGATCATCACCACTGAGGACAAGTTCACTAGCAAGATTCACCAAGTAAGAGTTCACTGACATGACTATCACCATTCTGTGTATATATTAGTCTGTATATTTACAACCTGTGAATATGATACCACTGTTATCTACTCATTTCACTGAGTCAAACAGGGAATCGCCACCTTCATTACATAAACGGAAGATAGTCAAACTAGTAGTCATCAGCACAGATTTGCCGATAGTTATCCATCACCTCTAGGACATATTTATGCCTGTCTTTATATGGAGGTGTACTGCCAACTCCACGAACTGCGTCAAGTCTTAAACTATGGTCGGTAATCGCTAGTGATACGTGTTCTATACTAGCTACGCCCTTAACCCCTACCTTTGCTGCGTATTTCTTCACATCGTTACTCAACGCCTGTATACAATAGAATAAGTTGTATTGAGTGTCTGGGTAATAGTTTTGAGCCTTACCAGCTGATTCGTTCTTTTGACTTGATCGGAAATAGGCTTCGGTGATCACCATGGCTACGACTATCCGAGGATCAACACCAAATTTATCAGAATATGATAGGATGTTACGAGTCATGATTTCGGCTCGCTCTTCGCTAATATCCGCGACACTATGCTTGATAGCCCCAAGGTATAGCGGATATATACTCACATATTTGGCGTTCATGCTTTTTGATGCTAGGCTTTCTGAAGGCGATCCAACATGAGCTTGTTGTTTTACCACTTTAGAAAAGTCTATAACAGGTGCGTTCTGTTTTGGTCCAATACCTAATGCAGATGAATCCCCGATGCTTCCGCTTCCTGGTGCCGAACGGAAATATCCTGATACATAGGTTCCATCTGACCTCAAATACCCATTTACCCATACATCCTTGTTACGAATGGATGATGGGGTTGTATATGGGTCCTTAGTTCCTTCTTTACCTGTATAAGGATTTGTGTTTCCTTTAGTAGACCAGTTGTTTGCCTTACTACTGTCGGGTGAAGATCTGTAGTGAGGAGCTACGTAAGTGCCATCCTTACGGGTGTAACCCCGTACACGGACAGGTGATGCAGAAATTGTGCAGCTGGCGAGAATTGCCAACATGAACAATACTATTAATGCATATTTCTTCAGCATGATTCTGACCTCTTTATCTTGCGTTGAAGCTATCCGTAGCATTTCATAATAGACTACGTACATCCGATGCAATACACCAGTATCTAATTGAATTAAGCCGTTTTCATGGAGCCGACCACATGACCTTACCTTCATCATTCAATAATCCTAATCTGGGACCGCTTTTACCGATCGTAAACAGTCCTCGTATTGCCTCGGTATTGTCACATAGAGTAAGACTCGAAGTGTCATTCAGACAAGAGAACATTCCGCGGGTAGTCCTACCATCTTTATCATATAACCTTAAAGCTGGCCCATTCTCTTCGGCGGCTAACTTAGCGGTACCTGCTGTATTGCCCAACATTATGCTGGGTTCATTCTTTATCGAAGCGAATGATCCCCGAATCTCGCCAGATCCACTCCATAAAACTAGAGCAGGATCATCGGCGGTTATACCTAAGGTCCATCGTCGCGCACCTGATTCGTCACATAACTCAAGTCTTGTGCTATCGTCGGACGATGCTAACAACCCGCGAGGTTTACTGTTGCTATCATACAAGCCTAATGCAGGTCCGTTATCAGACAGGCCAAATACACCACGCAATTTACCTGCAGTGTCAGTCAACGAAAGCATCGGGCCAACATCACCAAGAATAAACGATCCGCGCGATACACCGGCTGCATCTAAGAGCTCCAGCGAGGGCCCATTTTTATCTACTAGCAAAGAAACTCTCGACTTGCCGGATTCGTCAAAAATCCCAAGGCTTGTTCCATCCTTGCTTGAACGAAACACTCCGAGCGTCTTGCCTGTTTCATCGTAAAGCACAAGTCCAGATCCATCTTTGCCCATACCCAGCACTCCCCGCACCTTACCTGCATCATCCACTAGTTCAAAGCGTTTGGCTCTTATAACCGTATTGCCGACAGGAGTTGCACTTACAGCCGTTGGCTTCTTGGTAGAAGTGCCGATAGCCGCCGTTACCGCATTGGAGTTCGACTGGCTCATTAATCCGCCTATATAGCCGGAAGCCATGGAGATCATCACTATCACTGGTATCCTTAGTTTGTCTGTCATTATTACTGCCTTCCCTGCATGTAGATGATCATTCGGATGTAGCCTTGTCTCTTAGAGCATGGTCAGCCAATAGGAAGGCTTCGATAAGATATCTATCCCATGTCGAAATAATCTTAGCTTGTTCATCGATGGCATCGATTAGTTGACCAACGCGAAAACCTACAGGCATACATCTTGCTTGTGTCTCGGTTTCTGCTCGAGCAAGCAGGATTCCTTCTAATATGCCTGTAATGAGACTGCGTTGACCGCCATTACGCTCCGTTTTCTTCCAGTTCTCAATCCCATCTGATTCAACATGCAGTACACTATTTTTACCTGCTGACTTTACGCATCTAAGCACGTTTTGAGATCGAACTTTTAAGGCATATCCTCTACCACTCTGTCCTGCATTTATGGCGAAATTCGCCTCAGCTAATACTAGAGAGGTAGCAACGCTTTTGGGTTTCATTGATGTGGTATCAAGGACAGCACCAATCTCAAGTTGGTAGTCACTTGGTGACATGTTCCATCCTTGAAGTAGATATACAGCATCTTGGTTGCGCACACCCATAGAATTCGGTGGCACCAAAATATCGGCTATTGAAGAACCTGTTAATAGACCATAGATCATCGCTGATTTTTCATAACTAGTAAATTTATTCCATTGAAACAGTCTGACCTTCGGTTTGCTATTGTTATGGTACAACCAGCTACTTATCTGAAGCCGATAATAGTCGCCGTTATCGGAAGGATTTGGCTGTGCGGTGACCATATGGCAACACATTACCAATAAGCTGCATATAATGGTTGATATCCGGTTCTTCATGATATTCATGATGGCTCTCCTTCAAACCTGTCTGACTACCTAGCTGGACTATGTGGTGCCCACCGGAATGAGCACCTCATGAACTATGGATTACAGATGCTGCAAGCTCGATACCCATTTTGGATTGCACTGGTTTTTGTAGTGGCGATCTTACTCTGGCGGAGATACCGGCAACTACCACGGTGGTAGCACTCCCCAGTTCTAGTGATATATACGGTGACAGCCTTTTTCTGAAGCAGACTTGCATGGTCATGAACTCGTGGTGCTGCGGAAATGACTGTTGTAAACTGACCTACGGTCATAATGACCGCAAGTATAGCTAGGTAAACACGGAGGCTAGAGAAAAATCGTGACATCGGATTACTCCCAGCTAGGCTGTGCAGTGGGTATGAACACCAATGACTCATACGGAAATCGAACACTAGCCTGCGATGGTAATATTATACTCGTAAAATCGGAATATAGAGCAGTAATGTAGATAGAGATTGAAACCATCGATGAGCATTCATTTCTGATCCGCCATCAAGGGGCACTCCACACCTTCTGAGAAGCAGAACTGAGTATCTCAATCAACGGCTCATCATCCCTGACCCCAAATTGCAGCCTCTGCTTCTCGTCTGTGTCGGCTAACCATATACCCGGTACGCCATCGCTGATCATCATTCCACCACGTGATCTGCCAGCAATATCCAGCATGGCGATACCAGGTTCGTCCTTCACGGTTCCAAGAACCAACCCAGGTTTACCAGTGGAGTTGTTAAGGCTTATCGTGGAAGTACCATCACCCGCGGCGAACGCTCCACACACCTCATTCTTTTCGCCAACCACTTCCAGCCTGTGTGTTTTCAACACAGGGATCGTCCGCTCGATGGCTATCATAGCTCCAGCATAGCCAGCTATAGCTGCGATAACGGCCACAGTGGTATACATACTAGCTCGTTCATTCATGACCGACCTCCATCGTTATAATGGATTGATTATACCAAAAAAATCCCCCTCCATTTTTGGGGGCATCAAGAAAAATAGCCTTACCATTTGACTACTGCTAGGAATATACCCGTACATATATCCTCTTACATCACCCGTAATGTAAGTAGCCTGTTTATTTAAGCGAAATCGGAATGGTCCCAAGAACTTGAAAATTGGCAATTATTCGGTATATGAGATACATGACGAAGAAACACGATATAACAAAATACGCCTTGTCGCTCTTGCTATATGACTGATTAAGTCGGCACAAATTGCGAGTCATGTATAATGACCCCAACAAGAGGATTAGGTATAACATAAAATATGCTGTTTGGGTGGAATACCTCTCGGGCTGATAGATGAACTGTGAAACGGGACGTGATTCGATAAATTTCCCCTTTACTTTCCAATTTATCGAGCTACTACCGTCGTTTAGAATCTGTAGACTAAATCCTTCGTTATAGTCTAAGAATTCGAATTGTAGTGATAAGCACTCTCCTTCTGAAGTGATAATACTTTTTATAATAGGTTTGGCATTCGTTCCACTGTCCTTAACAATTACTGGTTTTCCTAGTATCTTGACTCCATCAGGAACACATATACGTAGTGGGTCTGTACGCGATATATCATTCAGTCTAATAGATCTCTTCCCAGCATTCCAAAACCGAATGTTTGTTGACGCTAATTGATTGACAGGTTTACCGGCGTATGTCACTACCAGCCTTGGAATTGAAGTATGCGATTTCGATATAAGGCTAGTGCTCTCAACAGTATACATAGGAACCTTATCCTGTATCGATGCGATCAAGGAGTATATGCCGATTAATCCGAAGATAACTGTCAGCATAAGTGATATATTGCCAACCCATCCCGCCTTTGCCAAAGACTTAACTGAACTATTACTGCTCATAAATTCACCTGCTTATCGTAGTAATGTATACTAGATCATCTATATACTGAATACAGCCAAGCGTGTGCTGTATCCTTTCAAGACCACGACCATTTTACATCATTTTTCAGCCTTCACAATACCAAAAAAAGACCCCTTCAGAAATGAAGGGGTATACTTTCACCTGTTTATATAGACACAGGGCTTAGCGTGTAACCACGGGCCAGGAATGGGCTACTTACCAAGCATCTTTACCATACCCTTGGCAATGGCATATAGCATCACTCCATTATCTCTAATAGCATCTGACAGCTTCTGCTTAGTGGCAGCATCTGTCGAAGCCTTAAGCTGATAGGACAGGTCAGATGTCTGCTTGATCGTGTCATTGAGGGTCTTCCTTAAATCATCGTACGATTCATCCATCTCATCCTTCTTATAAGTCAGGCCATACTCGTTAATCATAGTCCTTGCTGACTGGTAAAGCTGTGAAGATGAACCTGCGGATTGCTTAACTCCAAACATATCCAGGAATGTACTCCAGTCTAATTTTCCAGAGATATTCCTGTTACCAGTAACCTTGGCTTCCAAAGCCTTTTGTGCAGCATTGATGAACCGTGCCGGTCCACCGAACTGAGCTTCCATTAAGTAATCCAGTGCCCTCGGGTCTATCTTATCAGGGCTTAGTGTTGCAACCCCTAATACTGGAGCTGCCATCTTAGATATAAACGTAGCATCCTCAGCACCTGTTCTAATCTTCGGAGTATCAGTGTCAAGTCCAACTATCTTGGTAGTACGTTCACTTACCTTAAGACCTGCCTGTGAAGTCGGAATGATGTTCCCGCCTGTAAGTGTTTTCTTATTGAACTTGAGTTCACTCAGTGCTCCAACCGGCCCCATAAACATACCCTCATCAAGACTGAACACACCGGCTAATGCTTTGAATGGCTCAATCCCCTTAAGGTCATCCTTGCCAAATGCCGCACCAACTCCCCTCTCAACAAGTCCACCAAACAGTGCATTCTCAAAGGGCTGAGGAATGAATAACCACTTGTTAGGTCCTATCTTTATGTTCAGTCCCATCTCACGTCGCCAAGTTGGTAAATCCTTGTATTCATCCAGAGCATCTTGTGAAGAGTTGATGGCTTGAGCGATTAATCTAGGTAACAGAATTACAGCTGAGAATTTGGCAAAAGCCTCAAGAGGATGAGACTTGGCATATTTAAGAGTTCTGATTACTCCCTGTGTAGATGGGTTGATGAAAGGCAACCAGTTCTTATCGAGGAATTTAGTAGTCTTTCCACCCTTGGCGAAGTCCATTAAGCTGCGTGACATATAAGCCCCGTACTTACCAGCTATGGTGTTAATCCTAATATCCTGATTTCCTATTTCCAGTTCTCCAATTGCCTTTCTAAGTGATTCCTCATTCACATAGGCCTCTTTGGTATATGCTTGCTGGTCCTCTAAGAGTTTAAAGGCAGGGGTATCTGTTTGGGCATTGTACATCTCCAATAATGCATCGTAGGTCTGTCCCTTCAACGCTTCATTATCGGCTAACATCTGAGCTTCTGATTTAATACCCAGTTCAGTGCTTCCCTCTTTCTTAAGTCTAAGTATCATTTCAATACGTGCATTTGAAAACTCTGCTGTCCTGTTCAGACTTTCTACCTTACTGCTCAGCTTCATCCATCCTTTGTAGATAGAAAGCTTGCCCTGTTTAGCCAGTCCAAGTATCTCATCCATATGAGCTATGTACTCTTCAGGACTTTGCATATAGTAGCCCTCAGTTGAGCCACCATTCATTCTAACAGCCGATTCAATATCTGAATAAGAAGCATCGGCACCGGTACGGTGTCTACTCCCCCTTATCCATCTATCCTGTACATCTCTTGAAAAGTTACGCAAAAGGAACGCAGGCATAGATACCAGTGACCGCTTTGTAAGTCTTATTATCTTCTGCCAAGCTGAGACAATAGCTATTCTGGTTTCAGGCGTAAGATTCTCAAGGATACGTATGGAATTAGTAATCTCTGGAACAGCAAGTATATACCTTGCTCTACCATCTACAATCACAACGCTTATATTATCAACACTTTCCAAAGTACCTGACTTTCGGTTTGAAGTGTGCTGTATCGCGTCATATTTCTGTTTGGATATCTCAGTTGCCAGTCCCGCTTCACCAGCCAGAGTGATGATTTTGGTCTTCATCATCTCCCTGTCAGACAGTTCCCCTGCCTTCAGTAACCCTCGGAATACCTCAGAGAGTGAAGTGATTGGTTCCTTGATATCGGCATATCTACGGATGTCTTCAAGCGACCGGTGAAAGTTTTCACTCTTCCATCCTGTACTCTCATTTACTGGATTGACCCCACTTGCTTTGAACTCAACACCATTAACCAGTGTTGATGTTCGTAGGTATCTATTCACCTGTAGGGTTAAGAAGTGGAGGATTGTTTTAGACCCGTCTGTCAGTACTGCCTCATCACCAGTCTTCAGATATTCGTCAGCAACTTTGAAGTCATTGACATCAGCTCCAAGGTCAACTAGCAACTTCTTAATAATCTGCAGCTTTTCAAGGTGAGCTACCGCACTACCGGAGAATAACCGTAAATCTACTTCAAGAAGATTGAGTGTTGGTTTAACCTTATCTTTGCCAAAGATAACCCATACAGGGTCCACTTCCTTAGTAGCTACATCACGTAAAGCTGAAAGCATAGGTGCGTGTTCGTCGTTTAAGTGTTCATCAAGAACATCTATAATGGAACGAATTCGTCCCTTCTTAGGCGATGCTATAACAGCATCTACGGGTGCTAACACCTGACCCTCAACTGGTACTTCACCAAAGTCTTTTATGGTGACAGGCTTTCCAAGTTGGCTTTCATTATACTTTTTAGTACCTAATTTATGAAGAGTCTTCACCATACTATTAACTCTATACTTGAGAGAGACAATAACTGCAGCATCTGCATTTATCCCAGTATGGTCTAGTGCCATAGATACCGCTCTGTCTACGTTCGTTTGGTCGCCTTTTATTACATCAGTAAGGTCCTTAAGATTAAACCTGTCTTTTACGAAGTTGTACAGGGCTTCGTCACTCATCACTTTATCTGAAGGGCTTGTATTTTTGGGTAGTCGTTTCTTAACTAACCTTTCCACATGCTGACGAATCACTTCAATCTGTTGAGTTCGTAGTGCAGGGTCATCTGAAAGCTTTGATTTTCTGACTATTCTATCAGTAACAGAATCTACTACCTCTGGGATAGCGCCAACTGTTATGTCGCGATTAACAAAACCAGCCTCCTTAATTGCGGGGCTAATTTCCGTATCGCTGATTACATCAGTCTCAGTGGCATTAGACTTATTACCTGTGTAGTAGGCAGGCTCTAAAGGTGCTGTCATTTCAGAAGGTCTGGCATAGGCGTCCATATTGTCAATCTTTTCAGCCATACGAGTAAAGGCTAATTTTCCCCTGTCACTGACCATATCAACCAGCTTGCTTCCCAGTTGCTTAAGGTATCCAATAGGGCCGCTTGGTGCCTTGTAAGCCTCGTATTCACGCGCCATGGCTTCTACAGAACCATATCTCTTAATGCCTGCGTCTATTAGTGATTGCGGTGCTAGTCCAAGCCTCACGACGGTATGGAACAGCTCATGCTTCATCTCAGCATCACCGGCACCATCCTTAAGCCAGATCACATCGTCGTAGCCCATTAGCTTTTCGCCAGTTACAGGATCAGCAATGTTGGTCTGGCTTTCATCGGCACCGTACCGTATACCCACCTTCTTGCCGTTAATTAAGGTCACGTCATATCCGTCAGGTGTCTTAGTAATCAGGTTAGAAAGGGTTGACTTGGCAGCTTTCAAGTAAGCAGTGTCAGCCAGCTTTGGCTTGTTGATATTGACAGGTGTGACGTTCTGAAGGGCTTCCTTAACAGGTAGAGAAGAGTTGATATTCTTGAATTTGGGACTAGCATTGACTCCATCAGCCAGCTTGACCATCTCTTCAGGTGTAAGGTTGTTCAGGTTACGAAGTCCGCTTCGGATGGCACCCTCATTCACTAGTGATGAATGAGCACGGCTGATGCCATGGAGGGCGAATGGAGCAGCCAATGCCGTCAGTTCACCAACAGCACCTGCCACATCGCCTTCCTTGATACGGCCAATAGAACTCTCAACTATAGCTGGAGAAGAAGCTGCCATTATTCCTAACCCAACAGCTTTACCAATAGTACCAGCTCCAAAAGGAATCAGGTTGGCTGGAGTTGCTAGTGTCAAAGCGGTCCTACCCATTCCAGCAAGAAACCCAGTGTCAGTGTCAAGTCTCGCCGTCAGGTTTGGTGCCATAGTATGCCAGAAGTCACTGTAATCTTCAGGTTCTGTAGGTTTGATTGCAGATGCTACGGTGTAATCAACCGCATTGAATACCGCACCTAACTCACCTGCAACAAAAGCACCCTTACTCATCTTATTGTTTTGAACTGAAGCGATGTTCTTCCCACTCTCAGCTCTCACCAAATTGGCAAGGTTAGTTACTGATTTCACCAGTGGGGCAGTGCTTTTAGACTTGGTTGTTTCAAGGTATTCCCGCTTGGCCTGTTCAGGATTAACACCTTTAGCAATCCGGTTCTTCATCAAGTCAAGTTGACTGCCAGAAGTATCTCCAGCATTAGGTGCTCTCATCGACTGCGTAGTACCGATGTCGGCCCTAGGCTGTTGTACTGGAGTGATGCCCATACTTGAAAGCTTCTGTAAGTGTAGGTTGCGCTGGTTCTGATTAGCTCCAGCTTCACCCATCGTTCTTACATCGAACTGTCTAGCATTCTTTGCATCCTGCCCGAACAGTTCCTTGCCGCCCCTGTCAATGTAGGGAAGCTTGCCGTCCATCGCCTCACGTACGGCCATCGATGCTGAACCAAGGTCGTAGGAATCTACATCATATACAGATCCGTCTCTGCCTCTAAATTGGAATTTCATATTAACCGCCGTTCAGGTCGCTGTTTGCGCTTTCACCATCGTCCGCAGGTTTAGGCTTAGCAGCAGGTTTTGGCTTGGGTTTCGTGGTTATTACTTTGCCGTTCTTGGTTTCGACTAATTCAAACCCCTCATCACGCCCTTGGTTCTTGGCAGGCCCACGCTTAGGCTTATCATCTGTATTGCTTGGTGTAGTTGCAGTTGTAGTTGGTAGTTTAATCCCGCCTAACTGGGCTAACTGCATATCAATGGAAGTTCGAGTTGAACTAATGACCTGCCTGCGTGAAGCCACAGCAGCGAGCTCACTCTTTATACCGGCTGCATCAGACTTGGCCTTGGCTGCCATATCCCCTTGAAGGAAGGATGCCCTGTTGTTGGCAGAAGTGAGCATCTTGCCAAGCTCTGATTCTTTGTCAGCCAAGGACCGGTCTTCAGAATTCAAGCTGCTTTTCAGTGAATTGGCTGTTGTTCTGGTTAATGCGGCATCTTTATAGAATTGGCTGTTATTCGAGTTGGAAGCACTTCTAGCGGAATTCTGAGCAGTTATAGCCAGCCTCTGTACAGCGAGTTGGTAGTTCTTGGCTTTATAGGAAGCGTCAACCCTATCTTTAGCGATCTTGGCATCCAGTGCCTTGATCTTGACAGTGATCTCATTCTCCTTCTGAAGGTAGGTTCCACCAGCTGATTGAGTGGACTTATTGTTAAGTAAGCCTTGACCAAAAGCAACTAAGTATTTACCAAGTTCTGGCTGTAACCCCGCAGCAATCTTGGCATTTCCATCAGCAATGATGACATTGGCAAGGTTCGCTCGGTCATCAGCACTATCATAACGGCCATTAAGTGCCCTCAAATATCCAGGATTAGTGGCTGAGTATTTCGCAAGATCAGCTTCTATCCTGTTAGCGGCCTGCTCTTCTTTACTGCCTAAAGCTCTGTCCTTATAATCCATTTCCTGCAGGTTAAGGTCCTTCTCGATGATGGCCTTCTTATCAGCATCGGCACTGTCAAGTAAGGTCTGTAGTGTCTTGGATCGTGTATCAACTACCCACTTAGCCATACTGTTGGCCTGCTCATCAGCCTGTGCGTAGGTGTTGTAGGCATCTTCCTGTGCCTTGAACTGGGCAAGACTGGCCTCATATCCAGCCAGAGCTCTTGCTTTAGTTTTGTCGTACCTGTCCATCGACACTTCATACTGATATTTCCTTGAAGCATCGAAACTCTTAAGAGCGGCACTGGACGCCATGGGATTACCGAATATCGCAGGAAGTGCCAACCCAATGAGTTGCATCAGACTTGGTGGGTCATTTGCAGGAAGCTCAGGAAGTGCTGGAGTAGTGGGTACCGAAGGAACAGGTGGAGTGGTTTTGGCAATCTTCATCTGAAGCTGCTGTTCAGTTAATCCTGCCAGTTCCATTTCCCAACTCTTGGCCTTTTCATCGATACGGTTAATCTTGTCCTGTGCTGCATTTGATAATGACCTTGGAGCTGTAGGTTCTACTGGCTTAACGGCAGGCTTTACTGGAACTTCAGTTATAGGCTGTGTAGTAACAGGATGAGCTTCTGGCTGACGATAAGAAGCAGATCCAGGAGGTAGAGAATCTATAGCCTGTATTGTTGCATTTTCAAGTGTCGGACCGTCTTGAGGTGTTGGCTTAGTTTCATTTTTCTCAATAAAGCCATTTTTGGTTGTATATCCAGGCATCTGTGGAAGTGCTGGTAAAGCCATGTTACTTGCCTTTCTTCAGGAAACTCAAACCGAAACCCAAAAGCTCGCCCAAAGCTCCAGCAGCCTGAGCACTCTGAGCTTCATACTGCTGAGCCAAACCGCCCTGCATCTGAGCAAGATTTGAATACCCATTAATGGCACCCATCCGTGTCTGGATGTTCAGAGCAAGTGCCTGTTGGTAGGCTATATTGTAAGCAGAACTACCGGCTGAATACGCACGCGCACGCATAATATCCCGTACTCCCACAGTGTTTGAATGAGCACTTGAATACTGATCTGCTATAGCTAAACCTGGAACCAAGGCTTCATCACGTGCTCTAGCACCTACGGCTAATGGGTTCGATTGCTGTCCTAGTAATTGCCCAATCTGACTTTTCATGTCAAACATCGATTCATTCTGTTGATCTCTTGCTGCTTTCGCATAACCTTCGCCTGGAAGGCCTATACCGAGGAAGGGCATATTAGGTACCTATATTCTTTCTGTGTGATTTCTTAATGAAAAAGTTTCGTAGTTTGGAGTGAAGTATGTCGTTAGGAATACCAAGTATCTCTGACAGTTCAATCACCGTGACGGTTTGGCCGTCTATGCTGATGTTGCTCTTAACCCGCCTGTTGCGTCCCTGCGTAGTTGTAGACGCCCATTGGCAGTTGGCTGGTTCGTAGTTACCGTTTGGATCTATACGGTCAATGCTCATACCTATAGGTCTATCACCCATGTCAGCCACAAACTGCATGAAGTCAGTCCACTCAGGGCAAACCTTGATCCCTCGTCCACCATATGATTTATAGTTCTTGTCATTGGGCTTGTAGCATCGGTGATGCATATTAGTCCAAGAACCATAAGCTCTTGACCGGCTTAAGCAGACCCCTGTCACAGGATCATTCCCGTATTTCCTGAAGAGCTGTTTAGTTGAATCCTTGCGTAAGCACCCACAGCTATGGGTGCGGCCACCCCTCAAACCATCGGTTGAAACCCTGGTTTCCTGTCCGCATTGGCAGAGGCATCTCCAAATTATGTCCTTGTTTTGGTTGGTGTGTGAATATTCAAGAACGGTCAATCTACCATAGACTTGCCCAGTCAAATCTAGTCTCTTCATCGTTATGCCTCCAGAAAGTGTACCGTACATAATAAGTGTACCTATGATCTGACTGGTGTCTGCTCATAGCCTACAGTGGCTATATACACGGCAGCACTTGGAGTGATCTTTATGTTGAAACTATCTGATGGCAGTAGAGAACAGTTCCATGTGTCATTGCTGATGAGCTTAGTGGATGAGGTAGTCTGGTTAGTCACTACCACAGTAGCGTCACCGCGAAGCATTACCCACTTGGCACGTAATTGCCCTATAGAGGACATCTGCCCACTGAGCCAGTAACCTGTGGTGAATCTGGTCGAACCATTGGCAATCCGCAGGCATGAACCAGAGCTTGAAACAACGGCATACTGACCATCGAACTCTAGGTCAACACCAGTGAATGGAAGTGTGTATGTGATCCAGCCCATTACATCAAGCTTCTTGACATATAGTTTATTACCATTGAGTAGATATATGTCTTTCCTTTGAAGAACACGGCTTGAAGTGGTGAATGTGTCTGGTAAGTATTCTACTTTTCCAGCTAACACCACAAAGTCAGAGCCAAGCTCGACTTCGCCATTAGCTGCAACTACTCCTATACTGGGACTGTGTGTTGGAGTTTGTTGTCCATAGCGGTCCCCTTTGAAGATGGTGGCACCACTGAACAAATACTTGGAGTTTGGTGAATAGGCCACTAACGCTTCATTCACATTTAGGCAGTTAATCGGCTCACCCAAAGTGACAGCATATCCGTCAAGACCATCATCATTCAACGGTACTTCAGCGAATGTGGTAGGCCGTCCAGCCGCACTGACATAGATCGTATTTCCACTTGCTATGACTACCCTGTTTCCCCATATGGTAGATAGTCCAACAGGTAATGTCGTAGTGGGACGGAGTATATCGGTGATAGATTGTCCCGTATCCTCTATAACTACAGTACCACTTGATTCAGCAGTGCCTATTAGTCCATAGGTTCCAGCAGTTGCTCGATAAAGCCTGACTGTTCCACTTCCAGTGATGGTAGCAGTGATGATATTGCTGTCACCCTGTACAGTAATACTTTGTGCATCACTGATTGGACCCTCAACTGCACCAGAAGATACGGTAGCAATGTAGGTATACTCCCCACCACCAATTGCTTTGAAAGCCTTGAAAGTGGTAGGCAACAGCAGCACGAAACCATCTTCTGCATCAATCTTATTCCATACGGGGGCTCTGAACTCAGTACCTGTAACAGCAGATGGAGTCTCAAGGTTGTCTAAGCTTATCTTTATCTCAACTATCTGACCTATACTTGATACTTGACTTGTTGTAACTGGAGAGCTTGCACGATTCCAAACCGTGTAGTCCGGTTCAGTCACACTCAAAATAGTCATTTGAGTATCGTTGATATATACCGTGATGTCGCTTATGTCAAGCGACTTGGTTCCATAACCAATCCAGTTAAATCCGTAGGTTATTGTTTTAAGCTGACTGAAGTTTTGAGGGGTAGCCCATGTATGTTTTACTGAGTGGGTTGTGGTAGCTTCTGCATCACTTAACCCCATCGACCACCATTCCGTACCAAGCCTAACTACGCTAAATTCATCATCCCCCTCTATGTTTCCATGATATGCCTTCCAGTTTAGGGATTTAGTTTCAACAGAAGCGGTGCCATAGGTCAGTGCAACCGTTGGTTTAGCAGGTAGTGTTAAAGCTGTTCCATTCTTAGTCCATCCAGTAGTACAACTATAGACATCATCACCCCAGGCGAAGTCTCCAGCCACTACAGCCGTACCAGATAAAGTGATATTGCCACTAACATTAGCTATAGCCGTATCAGTCTGACGGCCACGAAGCATACCGTCCTCAATCGAGATATCCACTGCTTCGGCTGTATCAGATGTGTACAGGTTTCTCCCAGTAATTCCAGAAAACGTCAGTTGCTTATCAGTTATAGGCATTATAGGGTACCTATGATTAGAGGAGTGAACACTGGCAGGTTAGTTTTTAGGTTCCCCTTAAGTGCATGTCCAACCAAACCTGACCGGAAGTTACCCAGTGCGGATTTATAATCTCTGAGTAGGTTCTGAGCAGGTATGAAGTTTCGTGTTCTCATCCATTTATAGGCAACGAGTAGGGCTAATGCCTCAATCAGCTCAATGGGAATAGCACAGCCCGGGACAGGTCTTGGTACTCCAACCACTCTAACCTCTGACCCTTTGTTTATAAATTGATCACCTTCAATGCTGTATGTGTCTTCACCTACAACATTACCAAGACCATTAACTACAGATTGTATACGAAGGAAGCTTACCTTGGTTCGTGAATACTCAGTTGAAGTCGCACCACTTACCGTGATGGTCGTGAGTGGATATCCGAGTTCAAGATAAAGGTCAGCTACTGAACTGTGGGCTAACCTGCAGATATTGTCATTGACTATACCCTCACTGTCACCATCATATTCGATTAGCTGCCTGACTCTGTAAACTATCTCACAGGAAGATGGAACGCACAATGGATCCTGCCAGTCTTGCATACCGTAGGCCTCGCTATCAGTTATTGTTATTTTACTTATCCATGCTTTGGTTAAGTAGGGTATATCGTAGTTTTCCATGACTGCCAATACGCCATGTGGTTCTGAAATGAAAACTGTGGCAGATGGTGGATTCTGTGTGGTAATCTTGGCTCCAAGGCTAGCGGCATCAGTAGGCAGTGCCCCATAGCTCAGCCCGTCTGAAGTGTAAGTCACAGCAGGCCAGCCACTCACATCACCTGACACTGAACCAGATGTAATCCTTCCAAGTGTCGGTACCAGTGCTGATGTCCATGAACCCTCATTGTTGTTACCAATGGTGGAGCCAATCACATCAAACGAAGCACTTCCCTTAGTCATACTTGCTGTGAAGTTACCAACTCTCATCACTCCATAGTACAGCGGTCCAGTGACAGCATAGTCTGTCCATACGGCAGCTCCAGATAGGCGGTACTTTTCAAAAGAGGTATAGCTACAACCTGAACTCATACGCTTGTTAAGGAACCAACTATGCATGACATCTGTACTTGTAGCACTGCCAGTTATGAACTCATTGATTGGATAATAGCTATCAGACCGATAGACTGGAATCGCAGATCCAGTAAGCTGTGCAATACAGGTCCCAGTCACTCCGGCATCAGTTTTGTAATTCACATAGCCTTGGCCGTAATAACTCTCACCGCTTCTGACATATGGTATGAATCCACAATACTGACCAGAGTTGATAGCATCTTGACCATAAACTAAGTGAGTGAGTGTTTGGAAATCTTTGTCACTATAGCATGGATGTTCGGTTTCAATCGTACCACTTAGAAGATATCCACCTCTATAACCATATGGATACTCATACACCCAGCCGGAAGTATGATGCACAGTATCAAAAACTGCTAAACTGGGAACTCTCCAAGCCACACTACCTTTTGATGTCGATGCCTCAAAGTTTGAAATCCTACGTATTCCGTGAGTTATATACCCACCATTGAATTCGGTTCCACTTACTGTGCCAGCATCAGAATCATCTGGTAAAGATGATAGGCTAAATGTGGTTCCAGTTGGACCGCTGTATGACCTTAACCAACTACATGACTTGAAGGTATCAGCTACAGGTATAAGCTCTTCAAGAATCAATCCCCAGTCATCCCATGAATGCGTAATGGGGCCGTCACCAATACTGAACAGGTAATCAAGTTGTGATGTAGCCAGCTTAACATATCCCCATGTGTCATTCCCATGGGTTGTCTTCACTCTGTAATAGCCTAATCCTATGGTCTCTCCAGATACTATATAGTACTGGGCAGCAATGTAATACTGTCCATTCTCAAGTGCATCTGGACCGTAAGCTAAGTTCCACCACAGCTCCGTACTGCTTCCGGGACCAATTAATGCTGTACTCTCTGAGTTCTCATTTAACCCAGTATATAGGGAACCTATCGGCTCAAAGTTGTATGTGTCTGAAGGCAGACCGTCTGTCCATCCTGAGCAGTCTGGCACTCGTGGAAGGCCTATACCGGCACCGCTCACATATGTGGCAGCACCGGAATAATCGCCTGAGAAGTCAGCCAGTGAAGGCCCAAATGCTACAGCCATTTATTTACTCGCTGTATTGAGGATGAAGCTTATCGTGGCTTCACCACTTGGTGCCACCAGGCGGACATAGGGAGGCTCGGACACGGCACAGCCCAAATCATACGGAATGGCCGTGACAGCACCCGTGACCGGAGTAACTGTATAGAGACCGCCAGTGACACTGTAAATAGGCTCGTAGACTCCACCGTCCCATGACCCATCAAAGCTGACTGTGCCGGAGACCCAGCCCTCAGGCGGAGTTCTCAAGCTGGAGATACGGTATCCATTCGGAATCTCAAGTACGGTCCCACTTGAGGATACGGTTGTTCCAGATACAATTTCAGTGGTGAAGATTGGACCCCTGAGTCCACTTACACTTGGTAGTGGGTACTTCTCTGAAACCTCGGTAATCGACAGGTCGCCTACCGACTTGCTATATTCGATAATCATTTACTTGTCCTTTTCACGAGCTAGTGGGCATATTGGCCTATCCACAATGTGACTGACTATGACATCGGTGTGTTGACTCAGTGCTGACAAGATCACCTGAGTGTCCACACCACGTCCATTGATGATAGTGTCCATACGCTCATACATACCTTGAAATCCATTACGCATCTCGTTGGTGATGTTGGTAACAAGACTCTCAATCAGCCTTTGGCCGACTAACAGAATGACCCAGAGAAAGGCTATTAACGCCCCTACTTCCTTGATGATCGCTATGATTGCTGCTACTTCCAATTGTGTGCTCCTAAAAAGGGCAGCCGAAGCTGCCCTTGGTCGTGCCTGGTTAGGCTAGTTTGACGGTGTGAAGACGGCCATTACTCTTGCGGTCAGAGCAGGTCAACTGGCAGTGCCAGCCAAGCTTCCACTGACGTAACGGGCGTGCATCGGCAAACTCTTCCACCTTGATGGCGTCTGAACTAACCACAAGCCGGAGGGTCGAAGTGTTGATGAAGTAGATAGTCTCAGCAACACATGAAGCGTCGCCTACGATGGTCGAACCATTGTACTCAACAGCACTCATTCCAAGCTGACCCTTGGCAGGATTAGCACCTATCACGATGCGCTGGGCACCAACGATAGCGGAGCGAAGCTTCGAGAAGATAGCAGGGGTCGTGACGATCAGGTTAGGCTGTTCGCCATCAACTGACTGAATAGTAGCCTGCATACTGTCAAGCATAGCCAGACTAGCTACACCAGAAGCAGCATCAGTAACGGTAGAACGCCAGAAGGCATTGCCAGACTGGGAACTGTCAATCCCACCCAGAGTACCAGTTGTGTAGATTGCACCTTGGAGGTTACCAAGCGTAGTCTCACTGCCATAAGCATAACCGGTAGAGTGGAGGGAGGTGTTGATCATCTTGCCAAAGTCTTCAATCGATCCCTGTGTGTAGGAACTGATGTATTCAGCAAGGGCAGCATTGTCGTTCTTGAGTTTGTTGAGTTCACGGTCAGCAAGTGCGATGCCAGACCACAGTTCAGCCCAGTTGTAAGCAGCACTAGCCACTTGGTTACTGACTGCACTGTTTACGTAGGTAGAAGCATCGGCAGGGTCTGCACCAACCACTACAACGTTAGAGCCGCTGTGTCGGATTGGGCAAAGCAAAGAAGTTCCGCCAGCCTTGGTCACTAAACCACCGAACTCCTTCATCGCTTTAAGAGTTGGAGCATAGTTGGTAATATTGTCACGGTACGAGTTGAGGAAAAGGGGGATGCCCACAGATAGGGCTTGTTCGTAGCTTCCTACAGCCATTGTTTTATATCCTTATTGGAAAATAGTTCAGAACATCTGAAGATTGATATTTCCGTTAAGAACACCTATTGTCGTTGGTTCTTTTCAGAACACTATCGTGGTTAATTCTTTTGGTTAAGGTCAGGCATCACTACTAGTTCACTTGAACGTGGCGATGCAGATGGAAGGAGGTTGAAGCACTGCATTGCTAAGGTTGATTCACTTGGAATACGATAGCGAAGCGGGTCTTGTCTATCAAAGCCCTCGGCGTTGAAGGCTAAACTTTAACTGGCTGAGTAGCTGAAGTATCATAATGCTTTCTGACTTCAGCCAGAATTAAATCTATGTCCATTACTTCTGAAGCATCTGGATGAACTGGTCTGTGGGCGAAAGCGTGTCCGCAGGACTCTGTTCTTTTGAAGTAGTCCGGGTGGCCTTGGTGGAGTTAATCATCTTCTCACCCATGATGGCTCCAAAAGCTCTGTGAACATCCAGCTTTGCCTGAGCAGCTACCGTCAGGATATCCTGTACCTCTGCATCGGTTGGTTCAAGGCCGGTGTCTTGTGCAATCTGTCGTATCTTGTCAGCACCTGCACTTACAAACTCTTCAAACAGTCGCTTGGATTGAGCCTGCTGCTGTGCTTGCATGGCTTGTTTCATCTGTTCAACCTGCTGGTTTAAAGCATTTATCTTACTTTCGTAAGGGTCTGTCCATACATCGGCAGTATCAGTAGGAGCATCCTGTGGAGCACTGTCTCCATTGATAATACTGTCCAAAAAGCTCATGTCCATTTCTGGCGCTGGAGCATTGGCAGACTGCATGGCCTTGGCAGACTGCATGGCCTTGGCAGACTGCATGGCCTGCGTAGTTCGTGATTGATACACTCTGCGTATCTGTTCAGCTACACCTTGGTATTCCTGTGGTAGCTGGGCAATCAGGTCTCCAATCTTAGGATCGGCTTCTGGAGTTTCAGGTACTTCTGGTGCTTCTGGAGTCATCATCGCTGCGAGTTCTTCTTCTGGAGTGGGCATATTAATTCCTTATCTTATTGAGCAGGCTGAGCCTGAACAGGTTGCGCCTGTGGTTGTTGCATAGGCATCTGTTGTAGTTGTTCTGTGACAAATTCGTCAGGGTTAAGACCGTATGATCTGAGTAGTCGTTTTACAAGTAGTTGAGTATTCACACCTGGTGCGCCGTTAAGCATCTGAATCAATCCTTGGGTTTCCTGCCTTCGCTGAAGGGCCTCAGCGTATCCGACAGTCGCCAGACGAATAGTTATGCCATCAAGTACATTCTTATAAGGTGTGGCAGGTCCAAAGGTGATTGGTTCGCCATCAATAACCAGCTCAGCATATTCAATTTCGTTTGAAGGGAGACGGCATAGGTAGCTTCTATAATCCTTGATAATCAAGTCAAGCCATCTGGCTACACGATCCCCATAGTAGCTGGAACGCACACCACTCTGGCTTTGAATGGCTATACTCTCAGTGGCTAAATCAACACTTGGAGCAGCTATCCCACGCTGGTACGGATTGACTCCAGTTCTGGACGTGATCTCATTCGAGAGGATGTTGAATCCACCCACTAGGTCATTAATGGATTGACGCTCTACTGGGTTGAATGCTGACCCTTTCTCAGAGTTAACTACTTCAACCACCTCATAGCGTTCATGGATGTTAGCAGCACTCTCAGGGTCTTTCAGCATGGTTGAATCTACCATTGCCAGTCCTGATCTCTTGCCGATCTGATCTATTGAATAGATTGTGCTGTCGTAAGCATCGGCTAATCCTGCTACTCGCTCTATAACACTAATAGGCAGTGTATTAAGCGTAGAATTCAACCTGGGCCGTTCCAGTCCAAATAGCCAGTGTGGAGTGTATCTCCAGTTCTTAAAGGTGCAAAGCTTGAAGTCACCGGTGTAATAGGTGACATCAGTACCGTCATATACTTCAGTGATGGTTACGGTGTCATTGTCATTAGGCAGTTTACGATGGAACCGCTTGGCTGCATCAACTCTTGACATTTTGAACTCACGGATACTTCCTTCAGGTTCAAAGATGGATCCGGTCCAGCTCGCTTCATCAGGACGTAAAGCTCTTGGTCCGAAAGGGGTGATGAATATTCCTCCAGCACCGCACACAATCCAGTCACGAACGGCAGTTTCACACCGCATCGCCAGATGCCTGTCATACATGGATGTAATCAGTTCATCAGCTATCCTGTCAGCAGGTTCAGCTATGAAATCTACTTTACCAATATACAGAGAAACTGAGATGTCGGCGATATCCATACGAATACCTGCCACAGCAGTTTGCCTTAGCTCATCACACGTGGACCGCCTGTTCTTGATGACATCGGTGATTGCCGAAGCTGGGTTACTCATTCTGTGCTCCAAAGTGTTGGTTCATGGTCTCGGCCACCTCACGTGCTTTATCTATACGTGCCTTGCTTGCTTTAGGTTGTCTCATCTTCCTGTCCAAAGCTTCCTGGTATACATCGGTCCCACCAATAATCTTGGCACTAAGTGGAAACTGTCTTGTCATATTTATAAAACACTTTGGGCAGCTTACGTACTGCTCCAAGGTGGCTTGAGATTCAACTCTGAGATTACAACTTGGGCACACGAAATCATAAATTGGCATACTAAATTTTTCTCCTTACTGGTTGCTTCAATAATTTGGTCCTGCGTATCGACTCCTCCACCCATTCCTTGCTTCCAAAAGCTATATTCTTAGGTGCTGTTTGAAGGTGGAGATAGGCCAGAGCGTATCGTAATGAGTCCAAAAGGTGATCTTCACCGATTAGGTCTTCAGGATTCCTAGGGTCAACCTGGGCATTCTGGAACTCACTATGAATATTGGGTAGTTCACAAGCATAGTGAAGCTTGCCTTCACGGAGCAGCTGTCTTAACAGTGCTATGGTGCCCTTTCTGTCTTTGGTACCGGGAATGGTGTTCAATCCTGACTGCTGCCATAGATCAGCCACTGACTCGCGTCCTGCACTTGTAAAGCAGGAACTGTCAGCTACAACCGTACAGCCTTCAGGTAATCCCATGGAAAGCACTTGGCCTGCCTGTTCTGCTGGAGTTAAGCCAGTAGCATACCGCTCAACATGAATGTAGAAATGGCCTTCAGTGTCCTTGGAGATTAGCAGGGAAGCAAAGGGAGCCGCCCAACCCCAGTCTAGTCCAGACACATATACTTGATTACCGCTTGGTGCTTTGATGTCAGGAAGGACGTTAAACGCTTTGCCTATATTAGTAACGATTAGAGCCTCAACTTCGCTCTGAAACACTACGTCGGGTAGACTTGCTCTCATAGCTTCAATCTCTTCAGGATCAATAAAGGGATTACTGCTTGTCGGCATTCTCCATGAAGCCCAAGTTTCATCATCTAGCAGTGATGCCACCCAGTCAGCCCCTCTTGGGCTTGATATAATCATAGCCTTGCCGCGCTTGTCAGCTAGAGCTGGTCGCAAACAGTTGTTCCAGATGTCTTCAATGCCGTTGATGTGGCAAGCTTCATCAATGATAAGAAGGTCAAGTCCCGCACCACGCATACTCTTCGGGTTGTCACTGCTCTTACACTCGATAGTGCAATCACCAATGACCATTCTGTGTATAGGCATCATCGAGTACCGGTAAGGGATACTTAACTTATCTAGTGCTAATTGAAGGTAGTGCAGTATTTCCTTGGCTTGTGCATGGATAGGACTGACTATCCATATACGGCAACCTGGTTTCTCAATAATCATTCGTAAACATTCAGCAGCAGCTAAATATGATTTGCCCCATCTTCTACCACACAAACAGAGACGGAACCTGGCATCATTTTCGAAAACAGGTATCTGATTTAGGTGCAGGCCAAGCCCACAACTAGTCAGTAGGGTTTGTATCAGCATTCAACAGCGCACGTATTGCAGCTAGTGGATCTGAGGTACCAGATACCTTCTTGTTCTGATCAATAACATACTTACTAAGGTCGGCTTTAGTTCGTTCACTGCTTTCAGGACTATTAATGAGTTCAATTATTGTATCAGCAGCAGTTGGTGCCATACCGCGTATTCTGGATATAGCTTCATCCGCATTAGCTTGCCTTGCCATATCTATCTCATCTTTAAAGTCGTGATAGATACTCGCGATAGAGGTGTTACATACTCCAGTATCTGCGATGATCTGCTTCCAACTACAACCTGCAATCAACATTTCCCTTACAAGGTTGATCTTGGTAACTGGAAGCTTCTGACGTCTCAATTAGGCAGCAACTTCCGGTTCAACCGTCTGTACCATTCGTGCCAGTTCCACGCACCGGCCAGCATGTGAAATCATGGCATCCTGCTCGGTGGCTATACCGATCTGGCAAACGGCATGACGCAGGCACCACAGTGCATTCATCATGTCGGTGTTTGCTTGTTCAGGATTGCCTTGTGCCATCCAGTATGCATAGCACTGCTGAAACAGAGTGCCTGCACTTACGAAGTCGCTGTTGCCTAGGTATGCCATTATGGCTTGTTCTGGGCTGAGTTGTATTACTTCTGAAGGGGTTACGAGATTGTCCATAAATGTTATATGTCCTTTTGGTTTCTTATAAACGAGGAGTGGAAATCTTGGGGCACCCGTCACGATGCCCCATAGACCAAGGAGGTTGGAAAACCCTGACCAATGGCAAGTAAATCAAGGCTTAGGGCTGAGGAGGTACAGCCCTAGTTACTCACACCCCTGGGATCAGATCCCTATGTGTGTGATAGAGGTTTTTACCCCTCTATATACTAGGATAGGTAGGAGGGGTAATTACGGTTTCATAGCCTTCAGAGGTAATACTTTGATATGCTTGAACAGGTCAGATACAGAACACCCTAATGCCTCGGCTATCTTTCCAGCCTGCTCTTTGGTTGGAATTCGTCCACAGTAGACCATGTCCTTGATCGTACTAGTAAGTAAACCTGTCTCATTAGCCAACCTAGGCATGGTTGTATGCGTGGCAATAGCATCACGCAGAGCGATATTTCCTGTCGTATCGAGCCTGCATTTCCTGTTCACTGCTTCACGGGTTGCAGTTCGTACGTTCGTATACCTAATAACTGGGAATAGTCTGTGGATGTTAGCCTTTAGGTGGCTGGCAACTGTCTTTGCTTGTTTCTCTGTGGGAAGAGCTTCACCATTCACTATTCTTCGTAACACAGATTTTGAAATGCCAGTGCATTCAACTATCTTTAGTACGGATGTTTCGTAGTGACTATCAAGGTGTTTCCATAGTGTGGTGGTCACAGTATCGCTTTGCATCTCGTAACACAACTCATTTACGCTTGTGTGAAGCACCTTGCATATGTGCGACAGGTCATCGGGTATTGAACCACGATACATACTGTCTACCGTCAATGGCGTCACACCTAGCAAGGTAGAAAGACGCAGGCAGGTTATACCTTGTGCTATGGCATGATTGTGTATGTTTTGACCGATCCTCTTATCTGATAACTTAGCAGGAATTGGTTCTCTTTGTATCTGAGGGAATAGTGTGTCCATATTCTTAGGATCAGCAAATAGGTTCGCTATAGAACAGTTCATAGCACCACATATTGCTTCAGCCTGCAGGCGTGTGGGCTCTGAATATCCATTAGTGATGTTATTCACAACAGCTACACTTAATCCCGTCATCCTGCAGAGCTGATCATTGTTAATACCTGCAGTATGTACCATACGATTCAAGACCTTATCAACTGTTCGAAGCTGATGTGGTGGTGGGGATATCATCTCATGCCAAGTATTAGCTTCGAATTCTTTAGCAGTGATCCCGTCAGCCACCATCGATTCAGCACTCTGTGGTTTCATTCCGCTATAAGGCCTGATCTGATCCCATAAATCGGTTACCCTCACGCCAAGCATCTCGGCTATACCCTCAGCATCTCGCCATGAGGGTATAGTACCATTGATGAGGTCTCGTACTTCATTTGGGTATAGGTGAGCGGCAGCAGCAAAGGTCTCTACGTCAATGCCTTTCTCCTCTAGCATGTCTGCCAGCCTACCCACGAGCCAGCATCCTGTCGATGGACCAACCTGCATGGTATCGGTAGCGCATTACATTTGAATCTAGTCCAGTCAGCTCTGCTAAGTCACATAGTGGCAACATCAAACCGCCATAATCCAGCTTGATGGTTCGAGAGGTGTTACGCTGCTGACGCTTCCATGTGGTCCATCTACAGTTGGACAGCTCGTATCCTTTATCATTGTCAATCCTGTCGATGGTTTGGCATCCTGATGGCCTTACTCCCATGTCGGCTATGAACACTGCAAAGTCATGCCACTCTGGGCACACTGTGATACCGCGTTCGCCGTAGTAGTGATAGTCCTTGTTGTTTGGATTTTCGCATCGTTGAAGCATAGATGTCCACACACTATATTCTGGAGTATGCTTCATACCATGGTGCGATACTGTACACCCGCAGCTCTTGGTCTTACCGTGTCGAACATCAGAATGTAGTGGTGTAGTCACGTTTCCGCAATCGCACAAGCACTCACATCTGGCTTTCGGAAGCATCTTGGTAACAACCAGTCGGCCAAACCTCTGGCCAGTAATATCGATTAGATTCATTATTTATCTCTCCTGGAAACAATCACATATCTCTTTATGTTCTCAATCTCGTTTTCAACTGTCTTAATAGTCAACCCCATCATCTTGGCAATCTCACGTATCCGCCAGCCACAGATTATGTAGTAAACGATGTCCCGTGCTTGAGTACCAATACTGGATTCCAGGTCGGTCAGAAACACGAAGTCACTGTCATCTGGCGTGTAGCCAATCTGTCCAACATCAACACCGGCCATGCGTTTAGCGTGGTGCCGTTGGTTGCGTGCGATACTAGCTGATCGTCGCTGAGCAAATGTCTCAATGGGTTCTTGTCTGGTCGATGATGTGTAGTCGATGAATATCTGGGTAGCATTGGTTGGGTAGTTGCGGATCAGATAGGTGCTAATCTCTTTATCGGTCATGATCGTCACGCAGAGCATTAACAAGCTCTTTCAGTAGTAGCAAGCTATCATCGAGTACAGCATCAATCCGATCAATGATCATGTACACGGTCTCGTTGCGTACAACTTCACATAGTTCTGTGTAGGTAGCAGGTGTTTCCATTGCAGTCTCCTTAGAGGTGGATGTCAGAGCCAATACACACGTCGCCATTAATCATGTATCGGTTAAATAGGTCACGGGGTTTACAGTCGAGGGCGTTAGCAATTCTCATGGCTACAGCTATTGTCGGGATCATACTTCCTGTGCTGTATCTGCTCAGGTGCTGTACTCCGATACCTGTCCTGAAAGATAGCTGCTGGCGGTTGATACCTCGGTCGATTTGGTATGCTACCATCGGTGATAGTTTTGGGGGGCGTCCTGTTCTCATTGATTACCTTCTTTAATGGTTTTTATTCGGCTTCAAATATTAATTCAAAATAGACAACAATGGAAACGTGCATTATGCCCCAATATCCTAAGATAAGACAGTAAATATACCTGTTTTTAGAAATTGGTAAAAAATAAGTGAGATTGTCTGTTACTGAGTAGGATAACAGTCGAGAAAGTGTACCATTTGCGAAATGTCTGCATATGATAATAGTAGATGCCCAACTAACAGGTGGTATGTACTATTCTTTGAAATAGGCGGGAGGCAGAAAACTAAATAGAGTGTGTGTTCCCCATTAAAGCTGTCTCTGGCTCCATTGTGTGATTCTGCGCTCCCTACCTGGTTCTTGTTCGCTGGGTAGGGATTATTCTTAGAAAACAGGAAACCCCACTGCCGTAAGCAAAGGGGTTATTGGGATAGCGATTCCTGACACCACAAGGCCCATACAGAGCATTGTTTGTATTACTGGAGTATTTATGAAGGGTTATTTAGTAGATAGTCTTCCGTAATCTTCTTGACTTGTGCTGCTGTTAGCCCCTTCTCTTGAACAAAGGTTTCGAAGATTCTTCTCGATACTTCAAGATGTGGGTAATCAACTTCACTTATGGGGACGTTCGATAATATGGTATGCGGTACCAATTGAAGAATAGTCTCATAGTTGGCCTTATCCACTTCGTCTTTTATCCTAGTGATGTATGCATAATCTTTTTCTACGTAGTCATAGTTCGGCATACTATTTCACTACCACCCTGTGATGACGAACCGCATCTATTAGGTCGGCAGCATCTTCGAAGGCATGACCTTCAAAAACCTCAAGTTGTGTAGCTATTACCAAATAGGTATATAGAACCATATTATCACTTGCTACTCTATCAACTAATTCCATTAGTTCTCCAGCAGTATATGTACCTTGAGTTGTAACCGCTGTATGCAGTTTCTTATGTCGGGACAATACTGCAGCTTTTGTTGCAGCTTCATCTAATATATCTAAAGCCTCCACACGAAGCTTTGCCATTTCTTCAACAGCAGTTGGGGAATCGCCATCTTTAAAACTGTTCAAAGATGCTGGAACGTCTATTGCTATACCACTAAACACTATTTACCTACCTTGAACCTATAGTCCTTGGGAAACACTCTGCCATTAGCTATTTTTAGTACGTCATCTGCTGTAGTGGTGATGGGATCCTGGCCCATAAACCAACTGACTTCAGTGGCAATATTTATATAGTGCCTAATAAGCAATACGCAGCTGCTGGCTATTGATAGTTGATTCCATAGCTCCTCAGTGTTGGCACCTATAAAATCCAATCCAACATCCGCATTAGCCATATCTTCGATTAACTCAAGGGATGAAAGCTCATTCTCTAAATCTACCCAGATTCTTCCTAAAGCCTCCATACGTAGCTCGTTCATCGGAGCGTCGTTCTTTAAAGGAACGAATGTGACACCTTGCAACATCGCTTATATCTCCTTAAGTAGTGGTAACGGTAAAAGCATACCGTACATGTGCCAGTGTTGCAAGGGCATCCCATCTGACCGTTGTTGTTCTTTTTCAGCAGGCGAAGCGTAGCTTCGGCGGAGGTACCGGTACCATCGACCGCTGCTTGGTATCCGCTCCCCACAGCTTGCTGTGCCTGCTGAACCCTTCGCCCAACCATATGAGGATCAAGACCCCAAGGAGCGGAGCGACGTTGAAGTTATTAATTATCTCAAAACATTAATATCTTAGTTATTTACGACTGTTAGTATCCTACCGGTACATATGGAAGTAAGGTAAAAAGTGAGCGTAGCGAACGAGATATTACTATAGAGAGAGACTTGTCTCTATAGTATATATCAAGTGAGCGTGCCTAATTACAAACTGTAATACAACACATACTCTAAGGGGATTTTATTACATTACAGTGTTAGAACACTTGAAATCTCTGTAATGCAACACATACTCTAAGCCCTCTTTTTTACATTACAGTTTTAACCAAGGTGTTCAGCAACTGTAATGTAGCACACTCCCTAAGTGGCAAATATTACATTACGAGTCAATTTGTACCGAAATTGAATCTGCTGCATATAATAGAGTGTAATATCGCTCTATATGATATTTCAATTACTGAATATTTACAGTGAATTCGAATTAATTAATGTAAGACCAATTTAACGGAGGTTACCAGATGTCAGTAGTAGCAGATTTCCTTAACGAGTACCACAAGTATCTAGACGGTGATGTAGCAAAAGATGAGATGTTGGGTAAGTGGCAGAACTTGACACCAGACCATCAGAAGCTAGTAAAGCGAGCAGTAGAAACATCGAGTAAGTTCAACCTGTCCTATTTCCTACAAGACACCCTATGCCCATCCAACTCTGAGGGACAGATAGTACTATCCAGTGCTATCTTAGCTGATGATGAAGTGATAGATGTTGAACTCCCACTGCTGGGACGAACAGGAAGCAATCTATTGTTTGAAGGAAGAGCAGCAATTATAGTTGCCGGAGCAAAGACAGGCAAGTCAATGCTAATGCTTCACTCTTTCAAACACTGGGAAGGTAAAGAGATCAAGATCTACACCGAAGAGAAGCGACCCACTTGGAACAGACGACTACACAAACTGCAGGATGCTGGAATTGTATTGGATAACCTGAAGATTGTCTATGATCAGAACGTAGGCTTCAGTGAAGTGCTGACAGGCATCTACAATACCGAGAGAAACGGAATAGTAATACTCGACACTCTCAGACGATACGGAAACTACACAGATGAGAATGACGCAATACAGGCACAGGCGGGTGTAGTACCTCTGATCGAAGCTGCAGAAGATGCCGGTGTCACATTGATTGCCCTGCACCACAGCAACAAGACGTCATCCGAATACGGTAACCGTAGTGCTGTTTATGCAAGTGCCGGATCAACTGCCATCACAGCTAAGTTCGATTCGATAATCCAAATCAAGAAGTGCGGTGACAAGTTAGTTATCGATGGAGACGTAAGGGATTACAAAGCCAGTAAGCTTGAAGCCAAGTGGATTGACAACTTGCTTACTGCTATTGATCCACATGTGAACCCAGAAACTGGTAAAGAATTTACGCTTCCTGAAAAGATACTCAACCTGTTAAGAGAGGAACCAGGACTAACGAGAAACGAGATATATGAAAAACTACAGGCAGGTTCACAAGAATCGATCAGAGTTGAAGTAAGCAACCTCAAGGGTAAAGGGAAGCTCATAGAAACTGGTTCGAGAGCCACAGCCACATATTCATTGCCGGAGGAAAACTAGATGTCCAGACTTATATATCCTACCGAATATCCAAAACAAGTAACTATCGAGCTATTCATCCCGTACCATAATGAGATAGTCAATGTCCCCGCTACGATGGAGAATGGGACAGTGTATGTCAGGAAAGACGTGATGCACGCAGCCAAGATATCACAGTGTGATCCAGACTGTATAGGACCTGATAAGTGCAAGGGTTGTAGCTACTACATGCACATGGTAGATGGAGCAGACCATAAGTTAGTCGATGATGGTAAATACTACAAACTCGTGTTCCTGCCAGACCTATTTGGTGATTACTAGATGAAATACACCATCCACAAGAACGGAAAGCCAGGCACACTACACGCGCCAACCGACTGCTGCGTAGAGCGCACAGAAAATAGAAAAACTTCAGGGAGAAAGTAATGCACACAATATATTCAGTTATGGACCAGAACAGCACCTTCACAGATGACGAAGGCAACATAATGATGGAGTGTTTTTTCCATTCAAAAGAGGAAGCAATAGCTTATATGTCAGAGCACAACATAGCCAGTGAGATCGAAGAGACTGAATGTATAACCAGTGACGAGTATTGGGCAGAGCGAAGGAAAACCAGTGAGGATTGATAGAGACCTGCCACAGGGCACAGTCATGATACCAGCCAGGTTTGGGAGGTGAAACATCAAGCACAACATGTGTTATACCACTGAGTACCATTCTTGGAGAGCAATGAAACAACGGTGTCTGTGTCCCACCAACGGGAACTACCCAAACTATGGAGGACGTGGCATCGGCGTAGACGATGACTGGAAAGGCAGTTTCGAGAAGTTCATAGACGACATGGGACCTAAGCCAGCACCCGATTACTCCATCGACCGCATTGATGTCAATGGCGACTACTGCAAAGATAACTGTAAATGGGCATCGATAAAGGAACAGTCAACTAACCGTCGTAACACGATCCGTGTAGACATCAATGGCGAAGCACTCACACTGCCAGAGATCGCAGAACGCACAGGCATTAACATCAAGACCATCCAGAAACGCTACTACAGCGGCAAACGGGACGATGATCTGATCAAGCCTGTCAAGTAGGAAAACCCCTGTGTTTAGTATGCTCAGGGGTTTTTTCATCTCTTTAAGCGGTGTGTCCAGCTCACTGTTTCGTGAACCTGCTGCAGTACCTCAGGCCGTATGCCAAGGTATTTCTGGGTGGTTGCAAGGGAAGCGTGACCCAACAGTTGACGTACCACTTCAAGGTTCGCTCCGCTTTCCACCCATGCTGTCGCAGCTGCACGCCTTAGCATATGTGGTGAGATGTGTATGTGAGCCATCTTACACCGCCTCTGGAACATCAACCTAATAGCGTTGCTAGTCATCGGGTCATCATATCGGTCAACGAACAGAGAGTTGCTGTGATCAGGCCTAGACGCCATATAACGGATCAGCATCATCCTGGTTTTTGATGTGATGAACACATATCTGTCACGCCTACCCTTTGTCTCATGAAGCACGATATTCCCTTCGATGGCATCACGTGTCAATCCAACCAACTCACCCATCCTGCAGCCTGTATCAAGCAGGAACAGGATGATTGCCCGGTCACGCAAGTCAAGCAGTTCTTTCCCGCACGTGTTTAGAAGCTCAAGTATGGTTTTGTCAGTAGGGGGTGACTTCTGTTCGCTGTCCACCTTAGGGGGCCTTAGCTTTGCAAGCGGTGGCGCAGGCACAAGCTCTTGATTGTATACCCAGTTCGAAAAGGCCTTGAGTGTCCTGTATATGGCATGTACCGAGATCGGCTTGATTCCACGTTCAGTGGCTGCGATCAGCAAGCGGTTTGCCACGAGTAGCGTCATATCGCCAATGGTTGGTGCCACCTCAGGGAGGTTTCGCAGGTTTTCCTGGTAGAACTCAAGTGTCCTTGGTCGCAGTCCCCTAGCTCGACAATCCTGTAGAAAGTAGGTTATAATATCTGAGGTCACAAGGGCTTTCTGATTCGTATGAATCAGGAGCTCGTCCATTTCGGATTCGTCCCTTCAAAAGCGATAAGTGGTCGTTTTTACTGCTCATTTATCCAATCATCGCGGCGGCTATAGCTCAGTTGGTTAGAGCGCCTGACTGTGGCTCAGGAGGTCGTGGGTTCAAATCCCATTAGCCGCCCCAAGTATATGTAGTACGCCTCGTTCTCAGATACCGCTACAGGTAGCGTCTGTGTGTTTTAACTCAGCGTTTAAAAATGGCGAATCAGATGGTCGTGAGTTACTGATACCAGCCCTTTGTATGCGCTAAATCCACTCACGTTATAACCCCGTCTAATACCCTTCAATGAATCAGAGGGGCATGTCTACCGATTCCGCGACATAAATGTCTCGGCTATTGATCACCAAGACCGCTAAAGCGGCCTAAGGGACATCGCGCCGTATCAAACGTTCCGGGCGTTGGGTATTATATCGTTACACCAGAATGCATGCGCCAGCTTCACAAACAGGGCGAAGCCCTGCAGCCTGCTTCAGCAGGCTTGGCCGGTCAATAGCCATGTGCTTTAGCGCGTGGCATAGCGGAACAACGTCATTCATCGTCCATCAGCCGTTCACAACATACCATCGACACTAAGAAGCACCAAATATCTATACTCTGCCTGTCCAAGGCCAACACTACCGCATCATAGTGCCATTACCCTGTCAGATACTCCGTCCCAAGACCATCCTGTGAGCATCGTAGCATACACCTCTAGGACACCAATAAACACGATATATCGACCGCTCAGCTTGGTAGACTTCATGTACCAATCGGTGATAATCCGGTTTGGTTGGATGACGCTAGCCTGTCTCGCATGACGTATTGTGCCCTACAGTGCTCTATGATACCAGGAGGTGATTCTATGGAACCCAAACATTCTAGTCCGAAAGGCTTGAGAACATGGTGGATCGCATCATTATTGTTACTCACATGCAGCATCCAGTCGTTTGCGGCAGGAGGCACGATCCAAAGCTGGGGATTTCGGCATACCGTCCCTGGTGAACTGAACGGGTTCCAGGCGATCGCAGCCGGAATCGGTCATACAGTCGGGCTGAAGTATGACGGCTCGGTGGCAGCGTGGGGTGACAACAGTGCGAACCAGTGCGTGGTGCCCTTGCCCAACTCGGGTTTTGTGTCGGTCACGGCAGGACGGAACCACTCGGTAGGGCGTAAACTTGATGGCTCAGTGGTGGCATGGGGACAGAATTACAATGGGCAGCTCAACATCCCCGCACCGAACCAGAATTTCACAGCGATCTCGGCAGGATATTACCACACCCTCGGGTTGAAGAGTGATGGCTCAGTGGTGGCATGGGGTGATGACACATATGGTCAGAGCACCGTGCCGGCTCCTAATACCGGCTTCATCGCCGTGGCAGCCGGATACAACCACAGTGTCGGACTAAAGAATGACGGCTCGCTGGTCATCTGGGGTGACAACACCTACGGTCAAGCCAACCTTCCATCGCCCAACCTGGGTTTTACTGCCATCGCCGCCGGCAATGCCCACACCGCAGGGCTGAAGACCGATGGATCAATAGAGGCCTGGGGAGATAACACCTACGGCCAGTGTAGTGTGCCAGCTCCCAATCTGGGCTTTCTCAGCGTTGCTGCAGGACATGAACTCACCATCGGGCGCAAGAGCGGCAACACTCTTGTGGCATGGGGTAATGGCGCCAATGGTCAGCTAGCCATTCCAGCCCCCAACTCCAACTTTAAGGCCGTGGTGGCCGGCCAGTTCTCGGTATCTGGCCTGAAATTCGACGGCTCTGTCGTCGGGTGGGGTGCCAACTACTACGGTCAGACGGGGTTGCGTAACCCAAATATCGGATTCACGGCCATCAGTGCCAGCCCATATCACACTCTGGGCCTCAAATCGGATGGCTCCATCACGGCCTGGGGCAACGACGGCAACGGCCAAAGCAGCGTGCCGGCACCCAACACCGGGTTCACCGGTGTGGCAGCAGGCCAGTTCCACTCCCTTGGCCTAAAAGCGGATGGCACCATAGTGGGCTGGGGTGACAACTTCAGCGGCGAGTGTGATGTGCCAGCTCCCAACCAGGACTTCATCGCTGTGGCAGCAGGTGCACGATATTCGGCCGGGCTGAAGCAGGACGGCTCCGTAGTGGTTTGGGGTGACACCATCAATAACCTTGGCAGCGTCCCTGCTCCGAACTCCGGATTTACCGCCATTGATGCAGGATATGGGCACATGCTGGGGCTCAAGTCAGATGGCTCCATCGTCGCCTGGGGTGACAATGCCTCAGGCCAGTGCAATGTGCCGGCTCCTAACAGCGGCTTTACGGCCGTGGCCGGAGGCGTCTGGCACTCCTTTGGCTTGCAATCCGATGGTTCTCTAGTCGCCTGGGGCGACAACAGCTACGGCCAGTCCAGCATACCAGCTCCCAACAGCGGTTTTACTGCCGTGGCCGCTGGTGATATGCATTCCGCCGGCCTGAAGACAGACGGTTCGATTGTGTCCTGGGGCGTGAATAACTACGGCCAGGTGAACGTGCCGGCCCCGAACCTGGGGTTCCAGGCCATCTCTCTGGGGGCCGCTCACACCGTGGCAATACGCGGCGTGCAGCAGGTCACCGGGCAGATCGTGCTGAACGGCTTCCTGGGCAATCTAGCATCACACCCGATCAACATATCGATCCTCGGCGGGAACCCGATGGGGCCTTTGACACAGACGAATAGCGTGTTCCCACTGAGCGACGGTACATTCACCTTCGACTCTTTCCTGCCACCACCGTTTGACGTGCGGGTAAGGAGTCAGCACTTCCTGGGGTTGTTGCTTCCGGCTGTTCAAAGCCTTACTGGTCTCAACATATCGCTGGTGAACGGCGATGCCGATGGTGATGGTCAGATCAATCTATTCGACTTCGTGGTGCTGGATTCCCGGTTCGGCATGATGAGCCGCATGGCTGATCTTGATGGCGATGGTCAGGTCAACCTGTTTGACTACGTGATCATCGACAAAAACTTCGGAGCACTAGGTGACTAGGGCCTCGTGGTCGGTCAGGCCTTTACCTTGCGGTCTGGCTTGATAACGCACTAGAAACAACGGCAATCCGCAGGCCGCTGGGCATCGGAAAAATCGGTGATGCCCAGCGGTTGTGCATCTGCAACAAATCACACTTCATCTGAGGTATCATACGTATAGCAAACGTAAACGACATCACCAGAACAGAGGTTGCCACCATGAAGATTGCCATACAAGATAACAAAGGCCAAACCATCATTTCAGGGGATTATGTTGATATGGCAACTGCCATAGTGGCTAACAAAGGTATCCTGTTGGACGCTAACCTCGAAGGGGTTGACCTGAGCGGCGCCAATCTATGTGACGCCAACCTGGTGGGCACAAACTTGACCGGAGCCAGTCTGCAAAACGCCGACCTCAGCAGGGCCTATCTCATCAATGCCAACCTCCAGAAAGCCAACCTAAGTTTTACATCCCTCGTTGGAGCCAACCTGCTTGGTTCTGATTTATGTATGGTTAACCTTGAAGGAGCTGATCTGGAGCAGGCCAACCTGGGTGGTGCAAATCTCGCTAGGGCTAATCTGACACGTGCTGACCTGCGAGGTGCCAACCTCAGCGGTGCAGATTTAGGTGGTGTGCTAGGGCAAAGTGCCGATTTCCGCAATACCAATCTAAACGGCGCCAACCTCACCAAATCGTCTCTGGACAGAGCGGATCTCCGCGGGGCCTGCCTGAACAATGCTGACCTGAGTAATGCGGTTCTGTCCGATGCCTACCTACAGGGAGCCGATCTGACCGATGCAGAGCTAACCGGTACCGATCTGGAAGGTGCCCGGCGTTAGCGCGCGAGTATCAGAGGGTCAAGCACCGAATCGGCGACAATCTGGTAACGGGCCAATTGTTCGCCATATCTATGGTGCCATAGGGTCACCGATTCCGCGACAAAAATGTCAGTCTATTACCCACAAATCCAGATTGGGACTGTATCGACCATGTGCCGCGACATAAATGTCTCGGCTATTGATCAACAAGCCCGCTAAACCGGGCTGCGGAGCCCCTTGTCGACAAAGATAACGTTAGTGAAGACTGCTTCAGCAGTCTTGGTGTTCAATAGCCGAGACATTTATGTCGCGGAATCGGTGATATATTGGCCCTGCATTTATCTGTGGGTATCTACTCCCGTCCATCATGACGCGAGGACGACGACCCTCAACCCCGCATAGTAACACCTCACCGATTTCCTAAACCAAGATAAAACTCCATACTCAGACCCCTCTAATCCATGACATGCACCCCTGATCTGGGATACACTGTGGGCAATAACAACCGAAAGGGGCCGATATGAAGTTTCTATTTGCATCTCTTCTTCTTTTCGTGCTGTCCGTCTACGCGATGGCAGCGCCGCCCAATGTAAGCAAAGGCGTCAACATGCGCATGGCGGGATGGCACATGAGCATCATCGCCGTGGATGAGCAGACGCCCAACCTCTGCCTGGCCACCTACATGAACGACAAATTCGCCTACATGGACCTCTATTCAGTGGCGATGGTGGCGCCTGCGCTGCGTATCGATGGCAAGCTGATCGGGTTCGATAAGGCCACCGATGTGGCGGTGGAGGACTTCCCAGGCGGGGTGCGCGCCACCATGAAACTGGCTGGTGTGCGTGTGAGCCTGGAAGCCACCCCGCTGATGGTGGGCCGCTATTCGGCACAGCAGGATGGGGCTATGATGGTGAACATCAACACCTCGCCGGCAACACCGGTTGTGCTGCGCGTGGGCGGTAGTGCCCCCACCAACAACGGTGCCGCGAACTCTCAATCTGCATGGTTGCGGGCTGCCAAGTTCTGGGAAAACACCACATCAGCCAAAGTGGTCGGCGACATCGGCCGGCTGGATAGCTCCGCGGTGCCCTTCAAGATGGCAGTCACCGCCTCTGGCCCTCTCACCGCAAGCAATGAGGCTGAGCAGAACTATCTGCAGGCGGAGATGAGCAAAGGCTCCGGCGAAATGATGGTGTCGTTCAGCACCACCGAACCTACCCTCATGAAGATCGCAGAGGGCAGCCGGGCGACATACAAGTCTGAGCTGAAGGCGTTCTACAAACAACTGATGAGCAACAGGGTGAACACACCCGAACCGCTCATCAACAAGACTTTCGCAAGTGCTCTATATAACCTCGAATACAACTATATATATCCCTATGGCTGGAACGAGTGCATCCACCACTGGGAGGCCCTCTGGCATATGCAGCACACCGGTGCTGCCGACTGGATCGGCCAGAGCATCCGCACCCGTGACGTGAACGTGGTGAGTGCCAAGAACCTGTTCGGTGATGGCAATGTGCCGCAGTTTATGCCCTCCGGCAAAACCCGCAGTGACTTTGGCGGCTCCAACCAGTTCTTCGGCCAGCAGGTCAACCACTACTGGAAGCAGACCGCCGACCGTACGCAACTGCAGTTCTTTGCCGACACCATGGAGAAGGTCACCACTGCTACTTTCAATCGGTATGACACCGACGGTACTGGCCTTCTGCGATGGGGCCAGCAGATCGGCAACCAGGAGGACTATGTCAGCACCCCGGGTGACGGCACCTCCACCACGGTGGAGGGCATCAACCTGCTGCGCACCACCGCGGAGCTGCAGGCCGCGCTGGGTAACACCAAGCGCGCGGAGGAGCTCACCAACCGCGCTGACCAGATCGCCATGAAGCTGAGGAAAACCCTCTGGCAGCCGGAGTTCGGCCGCTACGCCTTCTACACCGATGCCTCAGGTGTGGTTCGCCCCGATGGGCAGTATCACACACTGATCTATCCGGTGATCTACGGCCTGCTCGATCCGCTGGACAGCTACACCTCGATCCGACAGATGAACGATCGGATGACTGATTCCCGCGGGGCCATCACCTGCAGCAACAACATGCCCAACCATATGACGGGCACCTGGGGTATGCAGATTGGGGCCGCGCAGCAGCCATGGGCCGCCATGGGACTGGCCGCAGTGGGCGACCGCAACCGCACCTGGCAGCCGCTGCGTGCAACCGGTGACTGGGTTTGGGACGTGAACCATCGCGGCAGTTGGCCCGAGATATCCATTGAAGGCTGGCCGTCCTACTTCTCGCCGCCCGCCGGATTGTATGTGCAATCGACCATCGAGGCGCTGTTCGGTCTGAAGATGAACATGCCGGCGATGAGTATCCACGTATCACCCAGCTTCCCCGATAAGTGGAACTATTCCGATATCAACCTGACTGACGCCAGTGCGTCATACAAACGCGACGGCAATAAGATGAGTTACACCGTCACCACCCCCAAATCGCTGAAGCGTGTGATCCGCTGGAGCCTGCCGCCAGTGAACGCAGTCAAGCTGCTAGTGAACGGTAAGCCCTGCGCGTTCAAGCTGGAGGCTGTTCCCGAGGGCGTGATGCTGACCGCCACCACCGCCGCCATGACCAGCAGCCGCATTGAGCTAGCGATTGAACCCGCCAACATCGTGCTGAAAGCACCGAAGAGCATCGCCGAGGGCGAGGTTCTGAACGTCAGCATGAGCGGCGCAAAGATGGTGTCGGTAGAGGACAGGCAGAAGCTGCTTTCACGCTTTGAGCTGAACCCAGCGAGTCTGCAAGCTCGTTTAGATACCGATTTGATGAAGCGTGCCCAGAGCTACGGCCGTCTGGGCGTGATGAACTTCAGTCAGCGCACGCTGTTTGTGAAGGCCATCACTACCGGCGGTATTGCCTTCTGGCAGCCGATCAACATCACCGTGCTGCCCCGTGTAGAGGCGGCTCCTGTGAAGGCCATCCAACTAACCGAAGCGGGCGGAGAGCTTCGGTTGCTGGTGCGCAACAACACCCAGAGCAGCATCAGCGGGCAGTGGCAACTGAGTATTGCTCAGTGCGTCTACCCCTTCAATCTGAAACTGGCGGCCCGTTCTGAATCTGAGGTGGTGGTCAAAATCCCGAAGGGCCGTCTAGCGCTGTTCAGCGCAGGCGACAACACGGGAGAACTGTTCACGCCGGACCATCAGCGGATTTCTGTGGTGTGCAGTGCAGATGAGCTTTACAAGCAGCCCGCACTGGCCTCGTATATGGCCCCGAAGATCAAACAACTGCCGCTGCCTCAGGCCAAGATGGCCGACGATGCCAAGTGGCGCGAATGGCGCCAATACACCGCGTTTGGACACTGGCCATGGGCGAACAGCCGTCCACCCATGGAGGCACTGGGCGAAAAGACCAGCGTGACCGTGCCAGGCCTCGAAGGCGTGAGCTTTACCACGACCGCTCGAAAGCTGATCCCGCTGTCGCAGAGGTCGGGTCAGCCCTCACTCCAACTGCCGGTCGCCCAGGAAGGAGTTCGGAAGATATACCTGCTGGTTCTTCCGCTGCTTGATAACCATGACACCTACGTGTCAGCCGCACGCGTGGATGTGCAGTTGAACAACGATGAGATCATCTCGCGCACCTTCACATCGCCTGGCGACCTGGACTGGTGGGTACCGCAAGAGGTGGTGGGTGAGTTCTGCACCAGCCGTGTCCCGCGAGAGAACCGGTTCGGTCTGCTGCCGATGCTCAAATCCACACAGGGTGACTGGGCGATCGCCCACCCCATCGCAAATGGTGATGTGGACAGCTTCAAGGGCATCCCGCAGCCGGAGTTCTGGGCCAGCAGCCGCAACTTCAACACAGCTTCAGCCACGTTCAATGTGCTGGAGATTGACCTCGGCGCCCCTCGGCGTGTGGAGTCTCTCAGTCTGTGTGCGCTGGGTTTGGAACCCGCCATCGGACTGGTGGCGGTGAGCTACGAGCAGGGCGATGGCGGCGATCTGCAGGGCACGGAGTATCAGTTGGCGGGCGAGTACCGCATGCCGACCACGCTGTTCCAGGCCGATGCGCCAAACGCAACAGATGGTTGGCAGTTGGAGGGTGACGCCTTCAGTGTCTGTGCCATCCCCAGCCTGTTCACGGAGCGGACCTTCAACAGCATGGGCAAGTCGGGTGAGAAGGCCACAGGCACCGCCACCTCACCGGCATACACCGTGCCGATGGATGCCAAGATGCTGGAATTCTACCTGCAGGGCGGCACCAGCACAGGGCTGAGCGGAGAGGGTTCACTGCGGATTGAGGTTCGAGACGCTTCTACTAACGAGCTCTGCCACGCCATCAGCATCGAGGGCAGCCATCAGTTGCGCCGGCAGTTTGTGGATGCCGCGAAACTGCGCGGCAAGCAGATCAAGCTGGTGATGGTGGATAACAACCGCAACGTCAGCTACGCCTGGCTGGGTCTGATGTCCCTGAAGGTCGCCTATCGGTAGGATTCCCGGCCAATAGCAATATGGCGCGTAAGGGCGGTTCGCGAACCGCCCTTCTTGCGTTGCTGACCAGCCAACGTCTCCGACGGAAACATTCGTCATGCCATTCCCGATCTAGGCAGGCCGCGATGAATGACACCGGATGGCGCACCTGGGAAGGGCGGTTCGCGAACCGCCCCTACACATTTCCCCTTATCCGCCATCGCCCTCACACCAACGAATACCCCCTCTCCCATTGTGAAAACCAGCCGAACAGGTTATGGTAGATATGTCGCACACTTTATTGGAGTTCGAAGATGCAAAAAGCGGTCACTTGGCGCTCTCTTCTTGTTGGCAGCCTGTTAACGCCCCTGAACGCCTGGTGGGTGATTCAAATGGAGCTTGTGCGGTATTCCGCGCACCCCACCACCATCTCCATCCTGTTCAACGTGATCTTCATCGTGCTGGTGCTGAGCGTGATCAACACGCTGGTGGCGCGTAAACGGCCGGGTTGGGCCATGAACCAGGGCGAGCTGCTGGTGATCTACATGATGATGGCGCTCAGTTCGGTGATGGCCTCCCACGATCTGATGCAGATTTTGATTCAAGTGCTGACCTACCCCTTCTACATGCCCTCCTCGCACCCCGACTGGGCCCGCTGGCTGCCGTTCCTGCCCAAACAGGTCATGATGTCCGACCCGGTCGCGGTGGCCAACTTCTACCAGGGCAACACCGCGTTCCCCACCGTAGCCCTTTGGAAGCTGTGGGCACCGGTGATCCTGTTTTGGACCCTGTTTTTGGGGCTGATTCTGTGGGTGATGCAGTGCCTGAACGCGCTGCTGCGCCGACAGTGGATGGACAACGAGAAGCTGAGCTTCCCGGTGGTCATGCTGCCTATGGCACTCACCGACGGTGCGGGCAGCGGACAGTTCCCCGGCATGTTCCGAAAGCCGGCGTTCTGGCTGGCGTTCGGCGCGGCGGCGATCATGGACATCATGAACAGCCTGAACCTCTACTACCCCAGCATCCCCGGTCTGCTGACGCCCGGCTTTGGGCTCAGCTACATGGATATACTGCCCTACTTCCCCAACAAGCCCTGGAACGCCATCGGCTGGACGCCCATCAGTTGGTACCCCTTCATGATCGGGTTCGGCATGCTGCTTCCTTTGGACTTCCTGTTCTCCTGCTGGTTTTTCTATATCTATTGGAAGCTGATGCAGGTGGGCGTGGTAGCCTACGGCTACGACAAAGACCCGCGGTTCCCCTACGCCAACTACCAGGCCATGGGGGCCTACCTCTCATTCTTCCTATACAGCATCTGGCTGAGCCGGCACTACCTGAAACAGGTGGGGAAGGCCATCATCGGCCGCAAGAATGATCTTGATGAAAGCATAGAGCCACTGAAATACCGATGGGCGCTGGTCGGTGCGCTGCTGGGGGCCGCGGGGTTGATGCTGCTATGCCTCTACATGGGCATGAGCTGGTGGATTCCTCCCGTGTTCTTTGGCCTCTACTTCCTGCTCGCGGTAGCCATCACCCGAATGCGGGCAGAGATGGGCACGCCGATCCATGACATCCACTTTACAGGGCCGGACTATATCATGACCGACTTGGCGGGCAGCTCAGGATACAAGGGCAGTGACCTGGCCGCGATGAGTATTATGTACAGCTTCAACAGGGCCTACCGCGCGCACCCCATGCCGCACCAGATGGAAGCGATGAAGATGGCGCAGCGCACCAACAGCAAGCAGAGTGCCTGGTTCTGGGCCATGATCTACGCCGGGGTTCTGGCGGTGTTTTGTGCCTTCATCGCCATCCTGCAACTGGGGTATCACTACGGCATGAACGCCAAGGTGTTTGCTAAGTTTTTCGGCCTCGAGGCCTGGAACCGCATGAACGGCTGGGTTCAGGCACCCACCGCCGACAACCCGAAGGCCGCCATCGCGCTGGGAGTGGGTCTACTGATCGCGGTGGTACTGCAAAGCATGCGCATGAGCTTCCCTTGGTGGCCCTTCCACCCGCTGGGGTTTGCCATCAGCGGGAACTGGGAGATCAACCTGGTGTGGATGCCGCTGTTCATCGCCTGGATGATCAAGAGCGTGGTGTTCCGGTATGGCGGTCTGCAGGGTTTTCAACGTCTGCTTCCGCTCTGCTTTGGTCTGATGCTGGGGCAGTTCACCGTGGGCAGCATAGTGAACATCATTGGGATCATCCACGAGATTCCCACCTACATGTTCTGGCAGTAGTGGCGTATCCCTATCCACAGATGACGCAGATTACGCAGATTAGGTAATTGACCGGCCCGGTTTTCCCTTTCCGGGCCGGTCTTTCGGGAAGCTCCGATCCAAAGTACGAGGCCACCGAAATACGGGCTATCCGCCAGCCTTTTGTCTGAACCACGGATTACGCGGATGGCGCAAGAAGGGCGGTTCGCGAACCGCCCCTACGGACCAGACCGCGCCGGAGATGGGCTGCATGGCGGTCGTGAGTGTACCGAGAAACCGGCGCGGTCCATTCCCTGATCTGCGTCATCAGTGTAATCTGTGGATATACATCATCTCCTCCGCGCCTTACGCGTCTCCGTGAGGCTGACCGTTCCGCATTACCGTCTATGACCGTGTATAATGACGCTAGTTTATCACCGGAGGTGCCTCTGTGAAATCCCTTAGTTTGAACGGCGAATGGCAGATTCGTGGAATAGATGGTCAGCACGGCTACACAGGTCAGTATGTGGGGATCGAGTGTGACACGCGCTACCATTTCCCAGCCACCGTGCCCGGCGAGGTTCACATGGACCTGATGCGCGCGGGACTCATCCAGGACCCCAACCACGGGCTCAACTCTCTCAGTGCGCGCTGGGTGGAGGAGCATGTATGGGTCTACCGCAAGAGCTTCACCGCTCCGAAAGAGGCACTCTCTGGACGCAGTTTTCTGGAGTTCGAGCGGCTTGATCTGATAGCTGACGTCTACTTGAATGGGCACAAGCTAGGACAGCACACCAACAGCTTTTACCCTTGCCGCGTAGAGGTGACGGGGATTTTGCTAGAGGGTGAGAACCTGCTGGCGGTGTCACTGGATGCCGGGCTTTACCACACCAGTGAGAAGCCGGGAGCCGCCTACACAGGCTGGTTTGACCATCAGTTGCACAAACGTGCCTGGCTGCGCAAGCCTCAAAACCAGTTCAGTTGGGACTGGCATCCACGCCTGATCAATGTGGGCATCACCAAGGGCGTCTCGCTGGAGTATGGTGCCGATGCGCGAATCGACAGCATCAGCCTGACCCCCAAGCTTTCTGGAGACCACACTTCAGCGTCCCTGCTGGCGGACGTGCGTGTGGAGAATCTGAACGCCACCCCCACCCAGGTGGAGCTGAGTGTGGCGTGCGGGGAGCATCGCATCGCGCTGACGCAGGAGTGTCAGCCCGGCATGAACACGCTAAAGCTGGAGCTGGAGGTCGGCCAACCGAAACTCTGGTGGCCCAAGGGCTATGGCGAGCAGCCGTTATATGATGTGGGGTTCGAGCTGAAGGGCACCGACGGGCAACTAGTCGAAACACAAAGCCGCCGAACGGCGATCCGCAGCGTGGAGCTTGAGCAGACCGTTCATCCCGTGGAAGGTAACTACTTCGTGGTCCTAATCAACGGAGTGCGAGTGTTCCTGAAGGGCGGCAACTGGGTTCCGCCAGATATGATCTTTGCGAACATTGATGCGGGCCGGTATCGCCGACTGGTAGAGCTGGCCGTGGAGTCAAACTGCAACGCGCTGCGCGTTTGGGGCGGCGGTCTGTATACCGAGAACGAGTTCCTGGACGCCTGCGATGAGCTGGGCGTGGTGATCTGGCACGACTTCATCTTCGCATGCTGCCAGTATCCGGCCGATGACCAGACCTGGCTGCAGGATGTGCAGCGCGAGGTGGATTTCGTGACGCGGCATATCTCGCACCACCCGTCGCTGTGCGTCTGGTGCGGCAACAACGAGCTGGAGTGGGGGTTCTGGGACTGGGGTTTCCCCGGCATGAAGGTGCATCCCGACCACAGCCTGTATCACATCCATATTCCGCGGATTGTGAAGCAGAACGACCCCTCACGCCCCTATTGGCCCAGCTCGCCGTATAGCACAGACTGCCGGCATCCGCAGGACCCGCATACGGGCGACCAGCACCCGTGGGGTGTGAGCCTGCAGGTGGATGAGACGAACTTCTATGCCTACCGCACCTACACCGACCGCTTCCCTAACGAAGGCGGTGTGTTGGGCTGTAGCAATTTGGCCACGCTGAAGCAGTTCCTACCGGAGGGTCAACAGCACGTGGGCTCCCCCAGTTGGGAGCATCACGACAACGCGACCAACTACTGGCGAAATCCTCTCTCTGAGGCGATGCTGAAGGACTGGTTGGGTAAAAGCGGAAGCCAGTTTGAGCTGGAGGAGTATGTCTACGCCAGTGCTATGCTGCAGGCTGAAGGTCTGAGCGAGTACGCCGCGAACTACCGCCGGCGGAAGTGGGACAGCAGTTGCGCCATCTTTTGGATGTACAACGACAGTTGGCCCACCACCCACGGATGGACCATCGTGGACTATTATGAGCGCCGCAAGCCCAGTTTCTACGCCATGAAGCGCGCGTTCGCGGATATCACGGTCATCTGCGTCTCCGAGGAGCGCAGCATCAAAATCTACGGCGTGAATGACACTCAGCAACCGTTCGATGGTCAGTTGTGGTGCGGACTGTTTGGTCTGGACGGCTCCATGCCGGGTGACAACAAGCTGGATGTCCACATCCCCGCCAACAGCAGCGTGGAACTGGCTGAAATGCCCAGCCTGCTGCTTCGCGAGCAGGGCATTGAAAAAACCGGCGTGTTCGCACAGTTGTGGGATGGTGCCCACATGGTGGGGCAGCACCGGCTGTTCCTGGGACGGTTCAAGGAGATGAGCTTCACAGTTCCTAAGGTCAAGATCGACTGGCTGGATGACCACGCCATATTCCTGGCCGATGGCTTCGTGTGGGGCGTGTGCATCGATGAGCTGGGCGAGGAGAGCCTGCCGGACAACTACTTCGATCTGCTTCCCCATGTGGAATACCGCATACCCTGGCCGGAGTCGCATCCGCTGCCGAAGGTGCTGCGCATCGGCAACCGGCTGTGTGAGCAGGGGTAGGGTTTAGTGGATTAATCGGTCGGATCGGTCCGATCCGGCCGATCCCGTGGGGCGACCGCCGGTCGCCCCATCCGCGTAATATGAACTGGCTAGCATGCTTACTCGAGCTTCGCGCCTTCCACGATCCGGCTGTAACCGCCCAGGAAGGGGCGCAGCGGCTCGGGGATCAGGATGCTGCCGTCGGCCTGCTGGTAGTTCTCCATGATGGCGATCATCACACGGGGCAGAGCCAGACCTGAGCCGTTCAGCGTATGCAGATACTCGGGTTTGGCACCCGCTTCCGCACGGTAACGGATGTTCGCACGCCGGGCCTGGAACTCCATGAAGTTGCTGCAACTGCTGACTTCCAGCCACTCCGCGCAGCCAGCCGCCCACAGCTCCACATCGTATTTCATTGCCGCGGTGAAGCTCAGGTCACCAGTACACATCTGCAGCAGTCGGTAGGGCAGGCCAAGCACTTTTGCGACATCAATCGCGTCGTTCACCAGCTTGTCAAGCTCCTCCACACTCGTTTCGGGTGTGACCAGTTTCACCATCTCCACCTTGTCAAACTGGTGGCCGCGCTTGATGCCGCGCACATCGCGCCCCGCCGACATCTTTTCGCGGCGGAAGCAGGCGGTGTAAGCCACATACTTCACCGGCAGCTCAGAGGCGTCAAGGATCTCGTCGCGGTGGAAGTTCGTCACCGGCACCTCAGCGGTCGGCACCCACCAGAGGTCTTCCTCGGCGTCGTGGTATAGGTTATCGCCGAACTTCGGCAGATTGCCCGTGCCCACCAGCGCCTCCTGCTTGACCATGTAAGGTGGGTAAAGCTCCGTGTAGCCGTGCTGAGTGGTGTGCAGGGTGAGCATGAAGTTGATGACCGCGCGCTGGAGGGCCGCCCCAGCGCCGCGCAGCACGTAGAACCGCGATCCGCTGATCTTCACACCGCGCTCGAAGTCGATGATGCCCAGCTTCTCCGCCAGTTCCCAGTGGGGTATCGGCGTGAAGTCGAACTGTGGCAGCTCTTGCTGCTGGAAGGTCACCACATTCTCGGTGTCGTCCTTGCCGATCGGCACAGAGGGGTGCGGAAGGTTCGGCACGCGCAGCATCTGCTCGTCAAAACTCTGAGCGATACTCATCAGCTCCGCCTCGAGGGCCGACACCTTGTCACCCACCTCGCGCATGGCGGCGATTTTAGCCTTCTTTTCCTCTGGCTCCTTGATGCGGGGAATCTCTTTGCTGACCGTGTTGCGTTCCGCGCGCAGCACGTCGATCTCGGTCATCAGCTCTCGGCGTTTGACATCGATGCTGATGAGGTTGTCCACCATCGCGGGGTCTTCGCCCAGCGCACTCAGCCCCTGCTTTACAAGGTTTGGATTTTCACGGATCAAGCGGATATCAAGCATGGCGACACTCCCAGTGTGGTGTTTTGTTCTATGATAGTAGTATATCATTCTGCGGGAAGCTGGGCGTGAGAACCCGTCTCACGCGAAGACGCGAAGGTATGGCCGCGCCGGTCTTTTCCCTGGGCAGGCAGCTATTGGCACGAAGGGGAGAATCATCCACAGATTACTCAGATTACTCAGATTACACAGATTACACAGATTAGTTAGTGGACCGCGCCGGTTTCTCGGTATGCTTCCGACCGCTATGCAGCCCGCCTCCGGCGCGGTCTGGCGGATAGCCCTCCCTCTCCATCCGAGCCCATCCGTGTAATCCGCGTAATCCGTGGTTCAGACGAATGTCCGGCGCGGTCTGGCAAGTAGGGGCGATCGGCGATCGCCCTCCCCGCCCCGGGTTTAGTCACCCCACGGGACTGGCGTCCCTAAGGGGTTCCTGCACCGCACGGCTGATCATTAGCGGCCGGTGTCGCTTCGCTCCGACCGGCGCAGGAGAAGCGCCGCATTCCGATTGCCTATGTCCCGGTTGGAGAATTCATCCACAGAAGGTACCAAAAGCGCCGATTAGGTAATAGACCGCGCCGGTTTCTCGGTACGCTTCCGACTGTTTTGCAGCCCGTCTCCGGCGCGGTCTGGCGGATAGCCCTCCCTCTCCATCCGAACCTATCCGTGTAATCCGCGTAATCCGTGGTTCAGACGAATGTCCGGCGCGGTCTGGCAAGTAGGGGCGATCGGCGATCGCCCTCCCCGCCCCGGGTTTGGTCACCCCACGGGACTGGCGTCCCTAAGGGGTTCCTGCACCGCACGGCTGATCATTAGCGGCCGGTGTCGCTTCGCTCCGACCGGCGCAGGAGAAGCGCCGCATTCCGATTACCTATGTCCCGGTTGGAGAATTCATCCACAGAAGGTACCAAAAGCGCCGATTAGGTAATAGACCGCGCCGGTTTCTCGGTACGCTTCCGACCGCTATGCAGCCCGTCTCCGGCGCGGTCTGGCGGATAGCCCTCCCTCTCCATCCGATCTCATCCGTGTAATCCGCGTAATCCGTGGTTCAGACGAATGTCCGGCGCGGGTTGGCCCATATCGAAGCCGGTCAGCCACGCTGCCGCGGGTTTAGTCACCCCACGGGACTGGCGTCCCTAAGGGGTTCCTGAACCGCACGGCTGATCATTAGCGGCCGGTGTCGCTTCGCTCCGACCGGCGCAGGGGAGGTGCCGCATCCCGATTTGCCGATGTCCGGCGTAGCAGAATTCATCCACAGATGGCCCAGATGACACCGATTAGGTAATAGACCGCGCCGGTTTCTCGGTACGCTTCCGACTGTTTTGCAGCCCGTCTCCGGCGCGGTCTGGCGGATAGCCAAACTGTTTTCGAACCTCTTACGTAAGCTTATCAAGCCGACGACGGAACTCCGCGATCAATGGATCAGCCTTGAATCGTGATCTGTCGCATATACTCTGAGCTGCGGCCAAAGCATCGGCGGATGTAAGCTGACCCACCTCAACCAACTCGATCAGAATCTCTAGCCCCCATCTAGCATCAATACCATCAGAAATGGCCGCGTTAAGCAGTGCTCGATCATTAGTGTATAGTGTTCCTTTACAGTCTCGAGCATAAATCAGGCAAATCCTGTCACGAAATGACAATCCCCCACGCCGGGTGACGGCCTCTACCACAACCTGAATATCGGGCTCAACAACGCTTAACGCAAATCGTTCAATGGACATATCGTCAAGCTGATTGACTTCTTGTAAGATCGGCGATAGTATGACGATCTTTCCGAGCGATGATGCGGCAAGACCGAGAAGACAAGGGTCTTCCAGACATATGTCGATCAGAACGCATGCATCGAGTATGAGCAAACGATCAGCCGCGACCAAGTTAGGCTACCCAGTCCTGCATTCGTTCAATCATCTCTTCAGGTGTAATCCGCAGTATCTCGGCTGCCCTATCGCGCGTGATCAGTTCCGAATCAATGGCTTGCCTCACTAGCCTGCTAAGTCGATCTTCTACGAAATCCACACTGTCCAGCCGTTTCGGCTCTTGAGATGCCCTGTTTTCGACCACCTTGAACGCCTCTGGAGTGAGTGGGATCGGCTCATCTTTGCGACTCAAGGAGTGCCCATATCGTCGCTGGTATTGAGAATGGAAGGACTCCCAGACACGGGGGTACCCCTTCTGCTGAAGCCGATAGAGCACGGTCGCATAGCTCACCCGAAGCATCCTTTTGATTTTGAACACTCGGTCTAGTAAGGGCTGACCTCGGGTTTCTTCCCATTCCTTATCGAAAATCAGCTCTGGCATCAGGAAATGAGCTGCGAACCTGTTTGCTTCGTCTTCCTCGTTTTGTTCTTCATCCTGTCGGTTGGGATCGAAAGAATCAATATGCATCAGTATGTGCCCGAGTTCGTGCGCCGCGCTGAATATCCATCGTTCCACCGGGATTCGATCCCAGGTATTGACCACAATGGCCGGTCCGCCGTCAGATGCACCGATAGACAGCCCAAAGAAATACTCGGAATTCACCGCTCGGGGGAAGACCTTCGTGCCGGATTTCTCGAGCAATCCACATATATCGCGGATTGGCTCAGAGGAAATCCCCAACTCCTGACGAACATCAACAGCTAGTAGCTCAGGACTATCTGCCGTAAGATGACAGAGTTTCCAGCCCTCACTACTGCCTGTAAGCTCTTCAAGACCGATATAGTCGTCCAGCCAACCTGCCGCGTCGATCAGGATTTGCTCTCGTGTGTTGAGCTTGTTGCTCGCCCTGAACCTGACCGCAGTCAAACTTCTAGGAATGGTTGCGAGGTCGGCTATGCCCACTCCTAGCTGGCTGGCGATGGACATGAGCGTATTGATCTTTGGCATCGCCTTACCTGACTCGTAGTTACGGAGACTTGCTACGCTGATTTTAGCCAGGTCTGCCACATGCTCTTGTGTAAAGCCTCTGGTGAGGCGCAGCCTTCTGATGTTGTTACCAATGGTATTGTGTTCCATTTCGACCCTCCACTACATCCCTATTATGGCATAATCATCAGAATTTGCAAATACTAATGGTATTAACATAATTTGATAATACAGCTATTATAAAGCGGGTAATGTCGAGGCACAGCCACTGTGGGCTCTGTCTCACGCGAAGACGCGAAGGTATGGCCGCAGCGGTCTTTCTCCCTTGCAGACAGTTATTGGCCCAAGGGGAGAATCATCCACAGATTACACAGATGGCGCAGATTAGGTAGTGGGCCGCGCCGGTTTCTCGGTACGCTTCCGACCGCTATGCAGCCCGTCTCCGGCGCGGTCTGGCGGATAGCCCTCCCTTCCCATCCGAACCCATCCGTACCATCCGCGTAATCCATGGTTCAGACGAATGTCCGGCGCGGTCTGGCATGTAGGGGCGATCGGCGATCGCCCTCTCCGCCGCGGGTTTAGTCACCCACACGGCTGATCAATAGCGGCCGGTGTCGCTTCGCTCCGACCGGCACAGGGGAAGCGCCGCATTCCGATTACCTATGTCCCGGTTGGAGAATTCATCCACAGAAGGTACCAAAAGCGCCGATTAGGTAATAGACCGCGCCGGTTTCTCGGTACACCTCCGACCGCAATGCAGCCCGTCTCCGGCGCGGTCTGGCGGATAGCCCTCCCTCTCCATCCGAGCCCATCCGTGCCATCCGCGTAATCCGTGGTTCAGACGAATGTCCGGCGCGGATCGATACGCCTTCCGCCTTGACATCGCTAGTTGTAAAGGGTATTGTAACTCAGAGAAGAACACGATATTTGTGTTCGCTGACCTATTTACTGGAAAGACACACCCAATTGTGAGGTCACACGCATGATCACTGCCGGAATACGCCGCAACCAGGACCGCTGGCATACGCTGAAACTGAGCTGCATCGCCAGAATCGCCAAAACGGACGGCGCGTTAGGCAACACCATCCTGGCCTGCCTGCTGATCATGCTAGCGGACATCATCTGTATGATCGTGACCGAGTCATACCTGCTCTGTGTGGCCGTCAACACGCTGATGGTGGTGGTATGGGGATCAGCCCGGCGCGCTCATTACCAAGTCGTGCTGCCTACAGCGCTCGTAGCCGCCAGTTTGGCCTTGGTTACGCGTTTGTTTATCGACGGCTTTTTCATGTGCTTCGTCATTTGGACAGCAAACTTGATGATTGCACTGCGGCCTGAGCTGTTTCGGCGTTGGCGATATAATAAAGCATTATTAGCTGTTCTATCGGTGATCTCATGTGTGATTATCATCGTGCTTCTACCAATTCTGCCGAAGGACATGATATTTAATAACAAACACAACATCATTCCTGACTGGGTGTCGTTTACCATCTTTGGGTATTTCACTATGGTTACTGGTAAGCAAATACATGACAGGGTACATGGTCATGATGATGAGGAGGCAGAGGAAGCCGATAGCAGGAGCCTCCCCAACAACGCCTAGCCATGGCTTAACGAACATGCCAAATCCCCTCCCTTCGCAGCGCGAAGGGAGGGGGTTTCGTTACCTCACCCAGATCATCTCTTTACTCGGCAGCGCAGGGAATGCGCCATGCGGTTCGGACTGGTACCACAGCGCCAGCGAGCTGATGTCGTCGCGCAGAGGCTGGAAGTGCCCCTCCTGCCACCAACCGAGTGCCTGCATGGTGACCTTCAGGTCTTGCTTGAACCGGATGGGGTCCATGATGTGCCAGCGGTAAAGCTCAAACGCGGCGGGTTTGTTCTCCGACCGACGCGCCATGGGCATACCCAGGAAAGGCGTGTTATATGCCTCCTCCTTGTTGTCCTTGCCGTAGAATCCCCAAGCACCGCCGAAGTAGTCCTCGGTGCCTGTGCCGCAGATGGTGGGATACTGACCATCGCCATCCATGAAGAACTTAATCTCGCCCTCGCCCCACCAGCCGGCGCTCAGACTCATCCAGCTCAGGAATGTGCCCACGTAGTGACCCTGACCCTTCACGCCATCTAGAATCACGTGCTCCGGGTTGTCCATCGGGGTCACGCTGCGCCGCCACTGCGCGTGCAGATATGCGGCATCAACCGGTACCTCCTGCAGTGCGTAGCTGATTTGGTAGAAGAATTCGCCGATGTCCTTACCCCATGTGTTTTCGATGGTGATACGGCAGTGTTTGCGGAAGGGCATCGGCCAGTAGCTGTTGAAACCGCCGCTGGGATTCACGGCGATGGGCATGGAGACCACATTGTGGCGATCGCCTTGACCGTGGCAGAAGAAGTCGCCCAGCGGTGTCTCGATGGAGGGGGTTTCCTCACCGTCCCAATACATTCGCAGAATGCAGGTGCGGTAAGCGATAGGATTTATTGTAATCCAGATATGTTGAATCAGTCCGGGACCATCTATCTCCGCAAGGGTGATGGTGCTGTTCGCAGGAAGGCCCACATACGGTCGGACCTTCCAGCCCTCACCCAGCACACCGCCGGGTTCGCCTGGTGCGGGTACCGCCTTGGCCCCTCCGCCTTTTTCGCCGGTGGGGTTCTCCGCGTTGATGCTGCGGGAATCGGCATCGCTCAGAAGCGCGATATTCGAAAGACTGCTGATGAACATCGAATCATGACCTCCAAAATCGGCACATCTGGGGCACGGCACGCTGGGGCACGGCACGCCATGCCCCTACTATCGTTATCTAACCCAGATCATCTCTTTGCTGGGCAGAACAGGGAACACGCCATGTGGCTCCGACTGGTACCACAGTGCCAGCGAGCTGATGTCGTCGCGCAGGGGCTGGAAGTGCCCCTCCTGCCACCAGCCAAGCGCCTGCATGGTCACCTTGAGGTCTTGCTTGAACCGGATGGGGTCCATGATGTGCCAGCGATAAAGGTCAAACGCGGCCGGCTTGGTCTCCACTCTGCGCGCCATGGGCATGCCCAGGAAAGGGGTGTTATACGGTTCTTCCTTGCCCTTGCTGTCATAGAAGCACCAGGCTCCGCCGAAGTAGTCCTCAGTGCCTGTTCCGCAGATGGTGGGGTATTTCCCGTCGCCGTCCATGAAGAACTTGATCTCGCCCTCGCCCCACCAACCGCAACTGAAGCTCATCCAGCTCAGGAAGGTGCCCACGTAGTGGCCCTGTCCCTTCACGCCGTCAAGTATCACGTGCTCTGGGCAGTCCATGGGGGTCACGCTGCGTCGCCACTGTGCGTGAAGGTAGGCCGCCTCAGCGGGTACCTCCTGCAGTGCGTAGCTGATCTGGTAGAAGAAACCGCCGATGTCCTTGCCCCATGTGTTTTCGATGGTCATACGGCAATTTTTGCGAAATGGCATGGGCCAGTAGCTGTTAAATCCGCCGCTTGGGTTGACCGCGATGGGCATGGAGACCACGTTGTGGCGGTCACCCTGTCCGTGGCAGAAGAAGTCACCCAGAGGGCACTCAACAGAAGGGGTCTCTTCCCCGTCCCAATACATGCGCAGGATGCACGTTCGGTAGGCAATGGGGTCTACCGTGATCCAGATGTGCTGGATCAGGCCTGGGCCATCAATCTCAGCCAGCGTCACGGTTTCGCCAGAAGCGACCGTAATACAGGGGCGGACTTTCCAGCCCTCGCCTAAAAATTCGCTGCACTCACCCGGTTTGGGTGCGACTCTAGCTCCGCCCCCTTTTGCTCCATTGGGGTTCTCGGCGTTGATACTACGGGTCTCCGCGCTGCTGAGTAGTGCAATGTTGGATAGACTGCTGATAAACACAGTGTGTTTAGCCTCCTATGAGGAATTTAGTGGGAGTCTTTTCAATTATGACATATTTTCAGACGGGTTCATAACCAGCCAAACAACGCTCTGCATTTGCCATCGTGCCGGGCAGCTTGGGCCACTGACAACCATCAACCATCATGTGCAGCCGATGGTTGGTAATTCCTTGCACGTTGGTAAAAGGCTTAAGCAATCCTGCGGGTAACAACTCAGCCGTCAGATGAGACTGCCAAGTTAAATCTCAGCATTGGCACCGCCTGCAGCAGGCATCCCTACGGGCACCCACGAAGTGGGTATGATTCTTATAGCCAGGGGTGAGCGAAGCGATACCCCTGGACAGCGGCGCATCATCCCTACCCCGAAGTGGGTCGCACCTATGCGCGGTAGCCGTCTTATCAAGTCACCGAAGACGACCCACTTCGGGGTAGTCGGTTTTTCGTTGCCTACCACGGGTTGCGCTGGCGCTTACCCGTGGCTATAGGAATCTTACCCACTTTGTGGGTGCCGGACGCTATAACAGCCATATAGATAGTGGTCTGATGCACTATCATCCCTAAGGTTGAGTGTTTACTCCTGCGGTGAATTGCTGGATGATTATCCCCTTATCTGAGCATAGATGACATCTCTTTCATCATCTTCAGCACCGATTTGTAGTCGCGTGCACGGTACGTGGTCAGCGCAGCGGTGAACCTGCGCTGCACCTTGGCAAGTTGCTCACTGGCGGGTGTTTTAAGTGCGGCCAGTTGTAAACGCGCATACATGCAGGCAAGCTGGTTGCCGGCTTCCCGTTGTTGTAGTCTAGCAGTACGTGCAGCCACCGGTTCGCTGCGCGTTAAGGTCAGCCTTTTATGTGTTTGGGGTGCCAGAGTGACCGCGATGCCGGCAGTAAGCTGCTTGTTGGTGTGTTCCGCAGACAGCACCTTGCCAGCCAAATCCTGGACGTCAAGTTTATACTTACCGGCTGATAGATTCTTGAACATGATTCTACATTTCAGTGGCTTGGAATCCGGGTTATATACCACAAAATGCCTGCTTGCGCCGGATACCGCATCATCATACCCATCTAGAGCATCCAGATTCAGCACCATGATGTTGCGGTCATCAGCTTCCGCGAGTGCCTCATACAGCCAGTAATTCCACATCGACATGCCGGACATATACGCAGCGGTTTGGCCTCGATGCCCCCCGTTGCCCTCCAGGCAGTAGAAAGGTTCGATCGGGAAATACTGTCCGACTCCTGGCTGCCTGATGCCAAGCACTGTGTCACTGCATGCCGCAGGGTAGAAGTAGAACGAGTTGATGCGATTTAGGTTGGTAAGCTTAAGCAACAGGGGATAGATGGGATTCAATGTGTCGTGCTTCAGCAGGGAGGTTATGCAGAGGTTAGCCTCTGTAGTCTCCCATGGCGTGGCTACGTGTGCTCCGCCATGCGGATAAAACAGCCCGGCATTACGCAATTCGCGGCTGATGGCGTCTGTCTCGTCTTCATACCAGAATGTCAGCCGTAGAAGTATATTCGCAAAATCCCTCGAGTAGCGCAGGTATTTGATGTCGCCTGTGGCTTTGTATACATCGTATGCGGCGACCGCTCCATATGCGGGACCGAATAACTCTGTGATAGGGAACTCAATTGGGTCGGAGTATGTGCGTGTATATATATCATTCTTTACAGTGTATCGCATGGTTGTCATGAGCTTATTGATACTGGCGGCAGCCTCATTTCGGAATAAGATGTCGCCGGACATCCGATAAGCCCGCATCATAACATACGCATATGATCCGACTTGCCATGGCTCGCGTACCGTGCCCAGCTTTGGCACGTCGTTCTGCACCAGGGGTATGAATTTGTATGGATCAAACCACTGCGGGAACACATAATCCACTTTGTGAGCATACTCGATAAGCTTGCGGGCGGACATCAGAAATCGTCCAGCCACTGCTGGGGTCACATGGTCCGCCGATGAGGCGTCGAAGGCACGGATTGTTTCTATGTTGAAGAACAGATTCTGCCAGCTCATCTCCATATCACCGACATGCTCAGGCTGACGCGTGCCCCACCGAATCATCCCTGCCTTGGGATCAAAGAACCGCGCAAGCGCATTCACCTTTATCTGTATGAGATCGCGTTGTTTTGGGTCCGGATTGATCCGTGAATACAGAGACCATGCGGACAGGTGGTTGTTTACCGTGGAGAAGTCCCATTCATTTTGTATCCTCGAGGCAGACGAGACGTGCCCGGGATGAACGGCCATCTCAGACGATGGTTCCACCAAGCTCAACGGCCCATCGGTCCACGGTGCCTTGAGATGAGAGAAGGTGATACCATCCACCATTAGGTCTTCTGTGGTTTTACGTGCGAACTGCGTCCAGGAAACTGGCCCGCTATCCGTGTAATTCTTCGGGAAGACGGATGTTGCAGGATGGAGTGGAGCGCACAAACGGACCATCGTATCCAGGGCCTGTAGGGATGTTGGTTTGGTGGGTCGGGCACCTGAGTAGAGGTAGAACTGCGTTACCATATCGCCAGACCGTATTCGGTTGCCTGTCAGCTTATCGCAATGCATACCCAACCCTGTTCTGCCATCCATGGATCGTGCGCCCACGCGCACATCAAGAAATCGCTGAATGCCGTCGGCAGCCATCCAGGTGGCTGGGGTCATGTCAAAATAGACCATGGCTTCAGTGCCCTTGTGCCAGAGATATGCTGCAGGAAACCCTAAGCAGTGAGGTATTCCCAAAGAGCCGTAGATGCTTTCCGGACCCTGGTCGACGACTACCAGAGGCTTTGTATCCGCCATCCATAAAGCGACCGACGGCTGGGGGTTCGGCAGGATCAGATCGGCAGGCAGGTGACAGGTGATACGAAAGCTGATCAAGGGCGAACCTGCCCTGGCCTCAACCAGCAAATCCCAGCTATAGTCGGGATTTGTGTGAACCCCGCTCAGCATGACTGCTTTGGAGGCTTGAGTGTCCCGCACCACTTTGGCATCGCTGGGTTTGAGGTTGAACACGTAGCCGGTCATTATAGATTCGGACGGGCCAAACAACGGTTCCCATCGGTGGCCGTGGAATACAGTTGTTGAGATCAGATAGTGGTTGCTGGCGTCACGGGTAAAGGTCACACGCTGGGACTGGTTTCCGATAGTGATCACGTCTGGAGTTGATTTCAGGTACAAATCGGGTTGTGCGGCGCTGAGCGTTTTAGGAAACATACTGGCCACCATGCAGACCATGAGCACTGCACACAAGAGCATATCGATGGGATGACATGCGCTCCGCGCTGTTGGATCGACTGTCGATTAACAAAGTGAACGTGGCCTCCTATGAGGAAACTAGTCGGATTCTTTTCATTTATTACACAAATCCAAGCGGATGGGTGAAGAGGCGATGTGGGTTAATTGTTGGGGTAGAGGTGAAGATTCGTCTGAACCACGGATTACACGGATTACACGGATTACACGGATGGAGAGGGAGGCCAATCAGGCGATTGGCGTTCCCAGGTGGGCGGTTCTCGAACCGCCCAGGGCGACCGCCGGTCGCCCCTACCGGCGCGGTCATTACCCAATCTGTGAAATCTGTGCCATCTGTGGATTGGTTCCCATCAACGTCACTCGACTGGCACTGCCCGTTTGAGCTCTTTGTTGGGGTTGAACGCAACCAGTGTGATAATCCAGGCGACTGTCAACAAAATGCAGCACCCGATGAAGGGTGTGATATGGGCGATGCGCGGGATGGGAGATGCATGGATATACAGATAGCTGCCCAATGGCGCACCGATCATCGCACCCACACCCTGCGCGGTAAAGACGGCGCCCATGATGGCACCCCTGCGCTCGCTGTTTATATTGCTCACGATGGCCATCCAGGCCGGGATTGCCAGTATATAGCCGATCCCCACCACAGTGCAGCCGATCATCAGCCAGATATGATGGCTGGTAAACGGCACCATCCACATCCCGAAGCAGCACAGCGTCATGCCGATGCACATCACCCGTCGCTTGCCCCAGCGGTCGGCGGCTCTGCCGGCCGGCACGCTGGCCAGCGCAAACACGATGGCCGGCGGCAGCAGCAGCGCGCCATAGCCAGTTTCGGAGAGGTGCAGTTCGTCCATGGCATAAAGTTTCACCAGAAGCATCACTAGCCCAATGGCCAGGTAGACTACAAACCCCAGCAGCATGGTGTCCGGCACCATCTTGGCGGCAATCCAGAGGTCCTTGATTTTGGGCACATGGCTCTCATTTTGTGACTCGGAATGGTGCAACGGCATTTTGTTGGGAACGCCCACGTAACAAATCAGTGCAGTACACAGGAAAAGAACCCCCGCCAGGTAAAAACTGGCGTGCATGGATTCCGGCATCAAATGGTGGGTTTTGCTGTAGTCATTCACCAAACCGCCCAGCAGCGGTCCTAGTGCGATGCCGATCATGTAGGTGACGTTGAACAGGCTCATGGCGGTGGCCCGCTGCTTGGGATCGGCGGCGTCGGCTACTGTGGCAAAGGCGGTGGGCCAGAGCGCAGCGGCGCCGATGCCATCTAGCGCACGGATGGCCATCAGCCCCAAAGGGTGACCGATAACCACGGTCAGCGGGGCGGTGATCATGCTGATCAGCGGTCCCAGCATCAGCATCGGCTTGCGACCGAAGCGGTCGCTCAACAGCCCCATGGGCGACTTCAGCAGCGTCTCCACTAGCAGAAACGCAGCACCTATCGCCCCGATCCATACCCCCCAGTGCATTTTCATGAGGTACGGAGGCATGGCGGAGAAGTTTACTATTGCGTAAGACAACTCCGCCACACCAGACATGATTACCAGCGAGATAAGCGCCCGCTGCCGAGTTTTAACCTGAGTGGCAGATAACTCTGCTGCCACTCTACAGGAGTACCTCGTGGCCGGTTTCTGTTGATCGGTACACCGCGTCGATAATCTGAGTGGCCATCAGCCCCTGCTCGCCAGTCACATACACCTCTGTGTCGTTAATGATGGCCTCCAGGAAGGCCTTCACTTCGCGAGTGTGCGAGGATGGTCCGCGCTGCATCCAGGTCGGCACGATTTCGGTGAGAGCGCCGTTCTGCTCCTTGTAGATTTTGCATGGGGAGTTGCACGCGCCGGCTTCGGTGCCAAGCACCGTGCTGCACATCATGTCATGGTCGATATTGGCGCAGAAGCTGCTTTCGATGCTCATCACCGCGCCGTTCTCAAACCGTACCAGACCGCAGGCGAAGTCCTCTACCGTGAAGGTGGCTGGATCCCACGGGCCCCACTCGTTCACGTGACCAGAGCGGTTGCCGAATTCCTTAAATGTCATCCCCGTCACACTCACCGGCTTGGGATGGCCCATAAACCATAGCGTGGTGTCGATGATATGGACACCGATGTCAATCATGGGGCCGCCGCCCTGCTTGGCTTTGTCCGTAAACACGCCCCAGGTGGGAACACCACGACGACGCAATGCCTGCGCTCGTGCGTAGTAGATTTTCCCGAGCTGGCCTTCGTCAATGGCCTGTTTGATCATCTGCTGTTCCGGTTCAAAGCGCATATTCAAGCCAATCTGCAGCTTGCGGCCATACTTATGGCTTGCGGCCACCATCTCGGCACCCTCTGCAGGGTTCATGGCGATGGGTTTCTCACACAGCACATGTTTGCCAGCCTTCAACGCATCTACAGTAGGCCGGATATGGGCGATGTTGGGGGTACACACACTGACAGCATCTACGGATTTAAGCTTTAGTAGATCGTGATAATTCTCATAAACATGGGGGATATTATATTCCTTAGCGAAGGCTTCAGCCCGTTCTGGAATAATATCACATACAGCTTGCACTTTACAGAGCTCCGGGTAGGTGAGGTAAGCAGGAATATGCGCTCCGCGAGCGATTCCGCCGGCACCGATGATTCCGATTCCAAGTGGTTGTTTCATGGTATGTTGTTCCCTCCTATATTGACTTTGGCCACAGCCGATAACGGCTGTCCCATAAGCCTTCGATGCTGTCGATGACTAGATGCGGACGATGCTGAGGCTCTGCCTGCAGTGCGTCTTCCAGGTTGTTGACACCTGTGGTGACCAAAGCCGTCTGTAATCCCAGTTCCCGCCCCAGAATGACATCTGTATCCATTCTATCGCCAATAAGCAGGCTGCGCTCTGGTGTGGTGCCCACTTCGGCTATCAGTAGATTAATCCCAAGCGGGTTTGGTTTCCCCGCTGTAAATGCGGTGACCCCACTCGCCCGCTCTATCGCCGCGACCAAGGAACCAGCTCCTGGCCGGATAGACCCGTTGGCCCCCGGAAAAGTGGCGTCTTGATTGGTGGCGATGAACTGCGCACCATTTTGGATCGACACTAATGCTTTACGCAGCGTCTCATATGTGAAGTTCCAGTCGATACCCACCACCACATAGTCGGGATGATCCTCTTCAGGGTCATCTACCAGCTCAATTCCCACGGCCAGCAGTTCCGCGCGCAGCCCATCCATGCCCACCACATAGGCACTCTTCCCTTTGGCTCCCTGTTCAACCAGGTAATAGGCGGCACAGAAGGACGAAGACATGAACTCAGCGGGTTGGCAATCAATGCCCATGTTCTGCAGCCTTTGGGCAAAGGTGTGGCGCGAGACCGATGAGTTATTACTCAGAAACCGCACCACCACACCCTCATCACGCAGCCGCTTGACGCCTGCCGCAGCGTAGGGCATCGGCTCCTTGTCGCGGTAGATCACACCGTCCAGGTCAAAAATGACCATATCCACATCAAACATCGCGGGCCACCACAAACCTGGCTAGGTCCACCAAGGCACGTTTGCCTTTATTGTTACGAAGCTCATCCAGGCTTTGCACCGCCTGCCTGGTGTAGTCCAGGGCACGCTGCTTAGTAAACTCAAAGCCGCCCAGCTCCGTGATCAGTGCAGACATCTGCTGAAGTACCAGCGGAGAGGAGGTATCCTCTGCCAGTATCACCATCTGTTCACGCTGAGCAGATGTGGCTTGATCCAGCGCGTAGATTAACGGCAGGGTGAACTTACCCTCCGCGAGGTCATTGCCGCATGGCTTGCCTATACGTTGAGGGTCGCCCGTGTAGTCCAACAGGTCATCCACCATCTGGAAAGCCATCCCCAGATTAAAGCCATAACTCTGCAGTGCCGCCTGCTCCTGCTCACTGGCATCGGCTGCGATAGCACCGCACCGGCAGCAGACCTCTATCAGCATCGCGGTTTTTTTACCGATCACTTCCAGATACTGCTCTTCGGTGACGCTGGTGTCGCCCACAAGCAGAGCCTGCATCACTTCCCCCTCAGCCAGCGAGCTGCTGACATCGGCGATGGCTCGAATCAGCCGGATATCACCGACATTAGCCAACAACTGCACAGAGCGCGCGAGCAGGAAGTCGCCTGTTAGCACCGATACGCCGTTACCGTAGAGGGCATTGGCCGTTTTCCGTCCCCGGCGCATATTGGTGTTGTCCACCACGTCATCATGCACCAGCGAGGCCATATGCAGCAGTTCTAGCGAGGCCGCGACCGGAAGCAGCGTGTCGACTTTTACCGATGCATCCACACAGCGGGCACTCAGACAGACCAATGCGGGGCGAAGCCGTTTACCGCCAGCGTTCAAAACATGGCTGTTCAGCTCTGCGATGATCGAGACTGATGAGATCACTTCGCGTTTTAAGTAGTGCTCCACCGCATCGATGTCTGGTGCAGCAGTCTCCAGCCATAACGCTTGTGACGAGGGTGATTCTTCAGGGCGTTGGTTCAGTGTCATAGCTTCTTAGTCTTACTTCCGTGGTGTATGACGACATACCCGAGTGTGAGGTCTTTCCACCGATTATTTCGCAAACCCGCATCGTGCATCAGTTGGGCTAACGCACGCCTGCCAGGAAATAGCCGTATGGAGGCGGGCAGGTAGGCGTAACCATCGCTTCCGCTGATGATCTTGCCGATCAGGGGTAACAGCTTTTCGCAATAGAGCACATGCATAATTCTGGCCAGGCGTTTGCGCGGATGGTTAAACTCCAGCACCACCAGCTTACCTTCCGGCTTCAACACCCGCACAAATTCCTCTAGCGCTTTTTCCAGCATCACGACATTGCGCAGTCCGAAGCCGATGGTGATCACATCAAAACTGGCATCGGCAAACGGCAGATGCATCGCATCACCAACTATCAGCTCATACGCAGGTTTGTTCGAGATTTTGCTTAATTTGCGCTGGGCTATTTCCAGCATTTTAGGCACGAAATCAAGGCCAATCACCAGACCGCTGCCGTCCATCCGCTTCATCGCCTCAATCATCAGGTCGCCAGTTCCAGTGGCCACATCCAGTATGGTTTGGCCAGGGCGGATATCGGCAATCGAGATAGTCTGCTGCCGCCACTTATGGTGCATGCGAAGGCTAAGTATGGAATTCAGGGTGTCATACTGCCCAGCTATGGTGCTGAACATCTTGCGCACGTAATGACCCTTCTCATCACCGACCAGGTGATAAGTAGGTTTTCTGCGTTTGGGTTGACCTCGGTTTGGGCCGTGACTGTATGTACTCATGACCGAAATAAGTATACCATTCTATAAAGTGAGTGTGTTGGCATAAGTTAGGCGACCACCTGCAGGCTGGTGGCAGATGGCAACAGCCTTCTGAAGACAGGGCGTTCGTCTGGTGTTTGGTTGGGCTTATGCAGCGCGAGGTACCATTGTCCATCATATGCTTGAAACACCATTCCGTGGCCGGCATCGTCATTTGCCAAAGCCGCTGGCTGCTGAACCCATGGTCCAAGCACACCCGTTGCTGAAGTAGCGATCCCCTGAGCATACCGTCCGGCCTGGAAGCTGCTCCACAACATTCCCAGCAAACCGCCAGGCAGAGTAAACAGGAACGGACCATCGGTCACGTAGACATCGCCATGTGTTCCCATTTGGAGCGAATTAACCCAAGGGGCATCCGAAGCTTTGAACAGCGTGACAGGATCGCCTGTGGCACGGCTGAGGTCATCGCTGAGCGGAATTGCACAGATTTCGCCGTCAGTCACCTGCACCCATTCATGGCAGAACACCATGTACGGCTGGCCATTCTCCACCCACAAGGTGCCATCCAAACACTCCCAGTCGGCTGGGGTGACAGGGCCATCGCTGATGGGTTCATATGGGCCTGCTGGATGGCTGCTGCGCAGTATCTGTGTGCCGCGCCGCATGGTGGGGCTGTGCAGCGTAATAAACATATAGTAAGCGCCTTGGTACGCGTGGACTTCAGGTGCCCAGTATTCTTGCTGGCTCCAGAACGATGCGTCTGGTGTGAAAGCCGCAATGGGCTCACTCCAGCTATGTAAATCTGTGCTGCGGTAACAACAAACGGCCTCCGGCCGTTTATCCCAGCAGGTGCTGCCCAGGGTACCAAACAGGTAGTATGCATTTTCCTCTGGCACAGGCAGTACAAACGGATCACGGTAGTTAATATCGCTCAGCTTCATGGGAGTCCTCCGCGCATCGTGCATCATAAATATGGTATCAGTTTCCGGCGATGATGGTTGGAATAGATATCGTGCTAAAATGTGATTTGGGTACAACTGGCCCACCAGGCACCATACGGGCATGACAAGCAGGCTACAGGAGAGATAGATGATCAACATCATATTACGGATGAAAAACACACTTATTATATTATGTGCGGTGGTGCTTGGTGTAGGTATTGGGGCTGCGGTCACAAACCGTATGATCCGTCCCATGCAGATCAACGGGATGCCGATTGGCCGTTTCGAAAGGCAGTATCCTGGCTTTTTCCGGGGGTCGATGGTCAATGCACGGCCAGGTGAGCTTCCTAGCGGGACGCTGGTGAAGACTAGCGAATACACGGTCAGTATGGCGGATATTGAGAATGTGATGCGATACGAGGCCCCGAAAGTGGCCATGTGGATCAAGAACAACATGCCGTCCGTTGTAGAGCAGTTGGCCAGTGCATTACTCATCAAGCAAGAGTTATTGAATTTCGCTCAAAAACAAGATATCCCCAAGAATACCCCCGAAGCGACGATCTACGAAGCCTATCAGGCCGACCTCGTGCGCACGACAGATGTCACCGACGCGGACGTAGAGGCGTTCTACAACCAGCAGACCAAACAGTACGGTGATTCGTTGCCTCCACTGGATGTCCTGCGTGACCAGATCAAACAGAAGCTGGTCGAGAACGCCATGGCAAAGATAGTCAACTTGCGTATTAACCAGCACGCCCAACGGTGCGTAGTCAACCGTAAATGGGTGGAAGACCAGTATAAAATACTGCTGTCTAGACCGGAAGTTCAGGCGGTGGAAAAGCTGCGGTATGGTGGGAAGCCGTCAGTTTTGATATTTGTCATGGATGAGCCAAAGATGTTATCAGCAGGGGATCAACAGATAAATGAGTTGAAGCCGCTGATCAATGGGAAAGCCCATGCAGGTGTGGTGCCCACGACGCCCTCGACATTCCTGACAGCGCGGTACCGTGTCGGCGGTCTTGGCTATGTGACGATTGTGTTCAACGCGGACGGCAGTGAGGTGTTCCGTACCATAGGCCAGGTACCTACCGAGGATTTGGTGGCGATACTGAAACAAGCCGGGATGTAGGGCTGCAGCTTCGTCTGGCGTTGTCCGGGGTGGTTTGCCCATGTCCGGGGCGGTTTTCTCCTAACCGCGCCGGTCTTGATCCCGACTACAATCTTCATGGCTAACCGCCAGAGCGGCGAAATAACCAACGTCCGGGGCGGTTTCTTCCCAACCGCGCCGGTGTGGCATTGAATTCGTAGGGATGACCCTTGTGGTCATCCGCAAACCCAAGTGGTTACCGGCCTGTTACCCCGTCCTGCGGCCATTTTCTAACGGCGATTGATCACGGCGGATGGGCACATGGCCCATCCCTACGAATACCCCCCAATAGATAACCGCGCCGGTCATGACACCCAATCCCCTCCGCGTCCTCCGCGTCTCCGCGTGACACATCCCGGCGTTCCCAAAGGCCATCCGCAAAAAAAGCAGGGTGGAGTTTGTCCACCCGGCTTCGCGTATGCCGCAAATGCGTATCATACTCTATCTAAGAACGTGTACCTTCACCGTTCGTCGTCCGGTACGCATGGCTTGACTGTAGGTGTCATGCCCAAGGTCGATCCGGTTGCCCTTGATGGCTCCTCCGGTATCGGCCGCTATTGCATATCCGTAGCCCTCGATATAGAGCTTTGTTCCTAAAGGTATCACTCTGGGATCAACGGCAACTACGCCGACACCGGCGTGAATTCCCGTGGCTGTGCGTCCAGATCGGCTGCCTCCACAATGGTATGGGGCATACCCGGTGGCTTTCATGTTCAGTACCTTGCGGGCACCGTATCCACTGCGCGACAGAGGTGTATTGCTCTGCCTTAGTGCTTTTACTCGAACGAAGTTCGCTCGAACAGAAGCTTTACCGCTCTTTTGGCTTGAGGCCTTAAGAGCAGGTTTCGGCACAGGAGCTTTCGATACTTGAAGCTGCGCGGGCTTCGGTTGCTCTGTGCTGTGTACTGTATCCGTATTCTGCTGACTATCAGTCAGAGTATCGGTCTGAGTTGTCACCTTTACCTCGGTATTATAAACGAGGGGTGTGTTTAGGTCAGGTATGATAAGCGTATGCTCATCAAACTTAACTTGTGCCTCTCGCAGAAAATCTGCGACTGTTGAGGCCTGTGTTGTCAACGTACGCACCGTGCCACCCTCAACCAACCGTATTTCACGGGTGGCATCGGCGGTCACATACGCGCAGACAGTGAATGTAATCGCCACTGCGGCTAACGCCACTGCGACTGCTTTCGCTTTTTGCACGCTGTCCTCCTTTTCGGCACCTTGGTGGCTCTGTAAACCAACCAAGGATTTGTCGGTGCCGATTCGAACGCAAGCGAGATGATGCTACCATATGATTTTCGGGTGAGTCAATACTGGTAATTGAAGTTGTGCTGAGGCAAAAAAATATTATGTGTCAATTTACATATTATTAGAGATCTTTTGTCATATATTATTATTCACTGTGTAATTATATATAAATATTGTTATGAATGACTTCTTCTTGCATGTCGCGTGTTCAGCACAAAACAGCCCTTTATAGCAAAAATACCTTAGATTTGATGAGATACCTTACCTCCACCATGGCAATTCGCATTACAGCTCTGCGGTATACACTAAACCCTGAGTATGGTGCCCGCTAGTAATACTAGTGCCAGCGGGCACCATAATAAGTGGCAGTTTTTACTGGTTCAGCACTGCCATATAGACAACTAAATAAGCAGATCACCAGACCGTACACGGAATCTGTATGATGAAACGCACCTAGATGGCCGATGATATAAAAATAAGAGCCATATATGCCGAAATCGCCTGTAAACAGTAGATTTTACTGTTCAGCACAGATCATAATAAAGACAGATCGAATGAAATAGGAGGTAACTGCCCTATGGACTGTTCTCGAGGTACTCTTTCGGCCTAGGGTTTTAACCCATGTGGTCATAAACGGCGCATTCGCCGTTTAGAGCAAGTGAGCCATGAACTTTAGGCCCACTTTACGGATACCATCGATAAGGGCTTGCTGTAGTTTGGCAAGCCCTCTTTTTATGCATGGTTGCGGGGCGGGCATCGGACGGATGGGACGGATAGGACCGATCACGATTGGTCTGGGCTTCCGCCATGAGGGCGATTCGCGAATCGCCCCTACACACGGAACCTCCGCGCCGGTTTTCCAGAAGCAACGCGGTGTGGTTCCGTCCCCCTGGGAACGCCAATCGCCTGATTGGCATCTCCCTTCCCATCCGTTCCTATCCGCGTCATCCGTGTAATCCGTGGTTCAGACAATCCGGGCAAACACGGGAGCTGTGTGGCGTTCGCTAGAAGGGCGGTTCGCGAACCGCCCCTACACGGCCCGCGTTCCGGCGCCGGCCGGAGCGAAGCGACGCCGGCCGCTATTGATCAGCCGTGCGGTGCAGGAACCCGCACTGGACGCAGTTCCCGGAGCGTACGCTCCCGGAATGTAGTCGTGTGGGTGACTAAATCCGCGGCACAGCGGCTGATCACCAGCGATCTGCACCTTGGCGTTGGGTGCCTACAATCAGTGGCTGTTGCCGAATCGGCTTCACATGAACCTGTTTGTGCCGATCATGTTGTTCGCGTGAACATCACACCCTCATTTTATGTCTATAATATAGGTATACTCCCGCATCATGTTAAGATGAATGCGGTGTCTTTTTTCCTAAATAGGAAAGAAGGATTCTGTATTAGGTGCGTGGAAACTGAAAGCTGTGCCATAATATAGTAGTTATCCGATTTGCTGGAGATCTCGAAACTATGCGAATCCTAAGTGTTTCAAAAAGGCTGGCCGCTGCGGTGGTCGTGCCTCTTATCGCAACCGCTGTGTATGCAGCCAACATCGTACCCGAAGCTCAGTTGCTCGGAACGAAGTTGATGACCCCCATTCGTAACGTGATCCTGCGACTCGGTCCGCCGAATTTCATTGGGTCCGCACCGTGTGCATCCGATGATATATATGGCGTATTAAAACAAGTGCTGGAGCAACAGGGTGCTTCTGGAACAGGCGCTGCAGGCGCATCTACCATGGGCGGTGCTACCACCATGCCCATGATGATGGGTTCTATGCCGATGTCGCCTACCACCAGTCCGTCTGCCGCAATGGCTACCGGCATGTTGGGTTCTCAGGTTGGGCCATCTCTGGGTGGAGCAATGGGTGGAGCCATGGGAGCTTCTTCAAGCTCTACGAAGGTCGACAACATGGTTGAGTACAATCAGGCGACCTTCTATTTCAATGCCGACGACATCGTTGTGCGTATCGCCTCTGTAAGGAACACTGGGAAATACCCGGCGGCCAAGACCGTACGGGGTGTAAAGCAAGGCGACATGTTCTCTAAAGTCATCAAAACATACGGTTGGCCTAAGCGCTTTGCAGCGGAAGGCCAGTATTTCCTTTTGGATTATCCGGATTATGGTGTACGGTTCGGCTTCAAGGTGAATAAAGTCATCTATATCGAGTCGGTTATACTGTAGCATCATTCCCAAGGAGAGTAGTCGCACATGAGTAAGTATCTTATGACCACGATGGCCGTAATGGCACTGGCAGCAGTACAAATGGCTGCCATGGCAGTAGAAACCGGTCTGGCCGGAGTCAAGCTGGGTATCACTACTTCGCAGCAACTGGTATCAAGGTTGGGTAACCCCACCATGGTACAGGTAAATGACGGTCGGACAGGAACGGGCACCGCTGGCGCGGCTGCTGGAATGCCCAGTATGCCCGGTATGGGTGGGTCGTCCACGGCTCTACTCGGTGGCATGCAAAGCGCAGTTCAAGGGTACGCTGGCGCGTTGAACTCCGCTATGGGTGGTGGTGCACCTACCATGCCTGGTATGACAATGGGTGGCATGACAGGTATGCCCGGTATGGGCGGAATGCCCGGTATGGGCGGCTCATCAATGCCCGGAATGGGTGGAACACAGCAGCGGGGCATGGCCGATATGCAGCAGCCAGGGGCCGAATTGCTGATGATCTACGAAACCAGCGGTCATAAAATGCGCTACGAATTCCTATTCAACCGGCTAGGCAAGCTGAAACAGATTAGTGTATACGGCTACAAAGACCTGCGAGGGTTGAAGAACAAAGCCGCCAGTAAGACCAGCTTGGGCATCGGTCTTGGTGATCAGCTTAAGAAAGTCATCACGAAATACGGCATGCCGAACTTCGGCGAATACCGCAAGAACGCTAATCAAGTACAGAAGACCATCACATTCGTATACTTGGACAAACACCTGGCCCTGCAGTTTGTGAAGAACTCTGTAGCTGCGATCGTAGTATGTCTTGATAAACCTACGAAATACTCATTTGAATCTCCTGGGTATACCACTGGCCAAACCGCAGTGGCTCAAGGTGGCATGAATTCCACCATGCCTGGAATGGGTACGATGGGCGGTATGCCAGGAATGGGTGGAATGACCGGCGGGTCCTCAATGCCTGGTATGATGATGCCAATGTCGCCAAGCGGCAGCGGTGGTTCTTCATCTCCTATGATGCCGCCTGGCATGGGTATGGGTGGTATGTCAATGCCTCCAATGCCAAACATGGGCCGCTAACTGGAGCATGAAGGTGATGCTTGGCAAGCCGAGTAACTAGTGACATTGAAGACATCCGAGCCGCCAACGACATTGTCAGGGTGGTATCTGGATATCTAACCCTTAAGAAATCGGGCAGAACCCTTAGCGGGCTCTGCCCCTTCCATCATGAGAAGACCCCCTCCTTTTACGTCTACCCCGATACTCAACGCTTCTCATGCTATGGATGCGGGTTGTACGGTGATGTTTTTGCGTTTATCATGCGCGCTGAGAACCTCAACTTTCCCGAAGCGGTGAACCTTCTGGCAGAGCGTGAGGGTATGGAATACCGCACCGCAGGTTACAACAGCAACGCCCCCAGTAGAGACCATCGGGAAACCCTGCTCGTGGCCAATGAAATGGCCCTTCAATACTATCAAGAGATGCTGCCTCAGCATCAAGTGGCCCAGGAGCTTATCCAACAACGCGGACTGACCCAGGAGACCGTCACAAAGTTTTGCATCGGGTACGCCCCTGAGGGCTACCGTGGGTTGATGAACCGGCTGGAACAGCGGAATGTGACCAAAGAGGCGGCTCTTGAAGCCGGTTTACTGACCCAAAATGAAAAGGGTGATATCTACGACCGCTTCCGCAACAGGCTGATGTTCCCCATTTGGGACGCTCAGGGGCGTGTGGTCGGATTCGGTGGACGGGCCATGGAGGCCGATGCGAAACCAAAATACCTGAACACTTCCGAGACACCTGTCTTCCGGAAAAGCCGCATCATCTATGCGCTTCACCTCGCCAAGACCAGGATACAGTCCGAAAAGACGGTTCTGCTGCTGGAGGGCTACATGGATGTCGCGGCGGCGCACCAGGCGGGGTTCACCAATGCCATCGCCACAATGGGCACCGCCATCACGCCAGAGCATGTGGGTATTCTGAAGCGGTTCACTCAACATGTCACAGTTGTCTACGATGGCGATACCCCAGGCCAAAACGCCTCCAGCAAAGCCGCCGCAGAGCTGCTGTCGCAAGGCCTCCAGGCATCCATCGTCTGCCTGCCAGATAACCATGATCCTGACAGTTATGTGAAGCAGTACGGTGCGAAGGCCTTTTCCGAGCAGTTGCAATCAGCCGTCCAGGTGATTGAGTTTGAGTTGAACCGCATCGCAACGCAACACGACATGTCGCGGCCGGAGGAACGGGTGCAGGGTCTGCATAAAATGATCGAAGTGCTGGCCAACATCCCCGATTCGCTGCAGCGCGAACAGTATATCATGCAGGTTCTGCGTTATCATCCGGCGGGGTTCACAGACGCCAGCGGAGCGGCGGCCCAACTGCGGCGGGAAATCGCTCTGGCCCAGCGCCAGCGTCACGATCAGGCGAAACGACGGGATCTATACCATCCTGAGCCCGAGCAAGGTGAACAGCCGCAGCGTCCGGCTCCTATCGTCGAACCACTGCCTAGGTCGGGAATCCTCGCGGAGGCGGTATTATTAAAGGGTATATGCAGTATCGAGTGGTGCCGTTACACCATAGATGCACTCGGCAGCACCTCACTGGCAACAGAAGGCGCACAGGTGTTTTTTGCTCTGGCCGTATTGCAGATATCGCAGGGTGAAGACGCCAACCCTGTGCAGATACTGGCACAAATGACCAATGAGTGCGACCGAGAGCTTGTATCGCGGCGGTTGGGCGAAAATGAGCCTGTCAACAAGGGTTCTATTGACGGAGCGGTCAACTGGCTGAAAAAGCAGATGGTGGAACAGCGGAAACGGCAGTTACAGGAGTTGCTTCAGAAAGGTGCTGAGGGCGACACCGATGCGCTGGCCGAGTATCAACAGTTGATGCAGCAAAAACATCACAACTGAGCCGATTGGAGTAGCAGATGCACGACGATAGCGTTGCTGAAGAGATTAAAACTGAGCACTTTACATCGGAGCAGGCCGAAGCTGAGCTATGTGCATTAGGCAGCCTGCCTGTTTCAGATGCGGTCTCACTTTGGCTGCAGCGCATCCGAAGATACCCGCTCCTCAGTGCCGAACAGGAGCTGCAGCTTAGTCTGCTGGCCAAACAAGGTGATCAAGAGGCGCGGTGCCTGCTTGTGAACAGCAACTTGCGCCTGGTGGTCAGTATCGCCCGAAGATACCTCTCCAAGGGGCTCAGCTTCAGCGACTTGATGCAGGAGGGCAATGTAGGCCTTCTCTACGCCATCACCAAATTCGAGCCATCACGGGGTTTCCGGTTTTGCACATATGCCGGCCACTGGATACGCCATGCTGTCACACGTGCCATCGCCCAGCAAGCCCGCAGCATACGCCTTCCGGTCTATCTTGTGGAAGAGATCAACAGTGTGCAGAAATGCTCCTCCATCCTCAGTGCCCAACTGGGGCGCCAAGCCACTAGTGAAGAGCTGGCCAACGAGATGCACATGGGCGTGACCGAGTTGAATGAGATGTTATGCTTGAGCGAGGAACCCCTTAGCCTGGAAAGACCATTCGGAAATGAACGCCCCTTATCTGAGACATTGATAGATAACAACCTGGCACTGCCCGCCAGCGTGTTTGAACAAAGTGAACTGCTTGAAGAACTGGCCCACGCCATCGATAGTCTGTCTGACCGCGACCGGCTAATTGTGGTCAAGCGTTACGGACTTGATGGCTACAGGCCGCATACCCTGGCTGAGGTAGCCTCCGAACTGGGTATCAGCCGGCAGCGGGTGAAGCAGCTTGAGCAAGCTGCTCTGGACAAGATTCGACTCGCTACCGAAGGCGAGTAGTCGGCGTGTGGTCAGCCAACCACTGGCAAGTGAGTAGTTCCAGGCTTACGACCATACTGACAGCCATTATGGTCATGCCGTTACCCATCATTCCCCGTGACCTTCGGGAGCATATCGCCACAAGCAACGCCTAAGCAGCATACCCATCAGCAGGAATCGGGCTGAGCTACGGCCAACATTAAGTCGATGTAACTACTCAGCCATAAGTAGTGATCGTGGATCAGTCCGCGACCGGTGATGCTGCATAGCTTCCGGTACCCACGAAGTGGGTGTGATTCTTATAGCCACGGGTAAGCGTTAGCGCAACCCGTGGTAGGCAACGTAAAACCGACTACCCCGAAGTGGGTCATCTTCGGTGACTTGATTTAACGGCGACCGCGAATAGGTGCAACCCACTTCGGGGTAGGAATGGTGCGCCGCTTTCAAGGGGTATCGCGTTGCTCACCCCTGGTTATAAGAATCTTACCCACTTCGTGGGTGCCCGCAGGGATACATGCAGGCTTTACGCATATGCTGAATAGATACTTGGCAGTACAATCTGATGGCTGAGTCATTACGAGTAGATATCATCTTCATCGACTCATCATTTTCAGGAGTTATATATGAAACAGTCCCTAAATGGTGCCTGGCAGCTTGCAGGCGACCGGTTATCGGCACCGGTGAATGCAGTGGTTCCGGGCGGTGTCCATGTCGACCTGATGGCGGCGGGTATCATACCCGACAGCTTCGTGGGCGACAATGAGTACCGCGTAGCGTGGGTGCATGAAACCGACTGGTGCTACAGCCGCAGATTTAGTCTATTGCCTAATGCCGGTTTGAGTGATCAGGCCTGGCTGGTATTCGACGGGCTAGACACTTTCGCTGCGATCAGTTTGAACGGTGAACTGCTGGCCGAAACCAACAATATGCACGTGCAGTATCGGGTGCCCGTGACGGGTAAACTGAAAGCCACGGACAATCTCCTAGAGGTTGTCTTTACGTCGCCTGTGAAGGCGGTGGCTGAGGACATGGCTCGCGACCCGCTAGACGCACCCGGCCCCGATATGTGCATACAGGGCATGATCTACGCTCGTAAGGCGATGTGCCACTGGGGCTGGGACTGGGGCCCAAAGAATCCGACAAGCGGCATTTGGCGCGATGTCTACCTTGAGAGCACACCGGTGGCGCGTATCGCGGAGATGACTCTCGACCAAAAACACAGCGATGGCAAGGTGTCGTTGAGCTGCCGCGCGTCCGTCGAGCGTTTATCTCAGGAGCCTGTGAAACTGCTTCTGGTCTGCACTCACCCCGATGGTTCGGAGCAGACATACGAGACCAGCGTGACGGGTACCGAGTGGCTGGCTGAGTTTGAAGTGAACGAACCTCAGCTATGGTGGCCCAACGGGTATGGCGAACAGCCGTTATATCAAATATCTGTGGTGCTGATGCATGATGGTCATGTGATTGACGGTGTGAATAAGCAGATCGGGCTGCGTACCCTGGAGCTGGACCGCACGCCAGACGAGTGGGGCGCGCGCTTCATGGTGCTGGTGAACGGCCGGCCGATTTGGGGTAAAGGCGGCGACTGGATACCTAGCGACCAATACCCCACGCGCGTCACACGCAAGCACCTCGACAACCTTCTGTGGAGTGCCAAAGAGGCGAACTTCAACATGCTGCGCTGCTGGGGCGGTGCCTACTATGAGGATGAGGCGTTCTACGACCTGTGCGACGAATACGGTCTGCTGGTTTGGCAGGACTTTATGTTCGCATGTGGGCAATATCCCACCGATGCGGCTTTCCTGGCTAATGTGAAGAACGAGGCGGAGCAAGTTGTCAACCGCCTGCGCCATCGCGCTTGTCTGGCGTTATGGTGTGGGAACAACGAGCAGGAGTGGATGCTGTGGCAAGGCTTCGGCGGCAAACGCTGTGCTGAGTTCAAGCTGGAGTATCCGAAAATCTACCACGACGTGCTGCCCGAGGTTTGCGAGCGTCTCGACCCCGAGCGACCCTACTGGCCCGCCTCTCCGCACAGCGACGGTGAGCTTTATGAAGACCCCAACGGCGAGGCATCTGGTGATGCCCACTACTGGGAGGTGTGGCACGGTAAGAAGCCGTTCTCGGATTACCGCAACCACTACTTCCGGTTCATGAGCGAGTTCGGATTTGAGTCCTTCCCGGATATCGAGACCGTGCGCAGCTTCGCCAAGCCAGAAGAAGAGAACCCGCTGAGCTATGTGATGGAATGCCATCAGAAGAATTCGGCCGGCAACGGTCTGATCCTGCACTATCTGGCGCAGACCTTTCAGTATCCCTACCGGTTCGATGACCTTTGTTATGTGAGCCAGTTACTGCAGGCCGAAGCGATGCGTTACGGCGTGGAGCACTGGCGGCGCAACCGTAACGGCTATAGATGTATGGGGGCGACTTATTGGCAGTTCAATGACATCTGGCCCGTGGCAAGTTGGGCCAGCGTGGACTACTACGGTCGGTGGAAGGCACTTCAATATATCGCCAAGAGGTTCTTCCAGCCGGTGGCCTTAAGCATCTGCGAACAGGGCACCACTGCAAGCATCCACGTGACCAATGACACCAGCAGTGAAATCATCGGCAAGCTGCGCTGGTGGCTGGAAAACACAGATGGCCAGCCTGTCGCTTGTGGCGCGCAGGATGTCATCGCGGCGCCTGAGTGCAACACCGAGTTGGTGGGGCGTGACTTCGCCGCTGAGTTGAAGGGTGACGCGCGCCGCAGCGTGATGCTGTTCGCGGAGCTGCTGGTAGATGAGCAGTTGGTCAGTCGTGCTGCGGTGGCGTTCGTGCCCTGCAAGCATCTGGAGTTGCGCGACCCTGGCTTGAGTGTGCGCATCGAGGGTGAGCAGCTAGTGGTCACCGCTCAACGAACAGCACGGTTCGTTTGGCTTCGGATACCCGGTATAAACATGGTGTTCGATGACAACTACTTCGACATCTCGGCTGGCGAGCAGCGGGTGATCAGTGTTCTACGCGCCGATGGGGAGTATGATCTGGGGCAGGTTGAGGTTCGATCCCTGTGGGCCAGCTACCAGCCGTAAGCGGCTGGTAGCTGGGCGGTCTGTTACGCTTTGACCGGGGCGGTCTGGCTGTAGTCTAGCTGCTATAGATATCTCAAGACCGCGCCGGTCTGGCGGATAGCCCTCCGGGTTATGAGGGTACTAAGACCGGCGCGGTTAGGGAAAACCGCCCCGGACATAGGCGAATCAAGACCGGCCCGGAAAGGGAAAACCGGACCGGTCATAGCAAACCACCCCGGCCGTGCGCAACGCTGGTGGATAATCGGCCCGCCTTACAGCACCAGATGGCCGTCGTGCATGTGATACATGGTGTCGCAATCCTTCAGCATCGCTGGGTCATGCGATACCACCATCACCGCGCCACGTGACCGATAACCTGCGATCAACTTCATCACCGCCTCGCCGTTGGTGCGGTCCAGGGAGGCGGTGGGCTCATCAGCAAATAGGATGTCAGGCTGATGAGCCATGGCTCTGGCGACGCAGACCCTCTGCTTTTCCCCACCGGACAGCTTATAAGGCCGCCTGTTCTCCAGATGCTGGAGGCCCAACTGCTGCATCACCTCATGCGCCTGCACCACCGACTGCGCCCCGCCACCTGGTGCGGCCAGAAGCACATTTTCCAGCGCGCTCAGGTAGGTCATCAGGTATGGCTGCTGGAATACAAACCCGAAGTCACGCAGACGCAGCCCCATTAACTTGGGCTCTGGCAGCTTATGCATGTCCGTCTGCTGGTAAATGACCGATCCCTCAGTGGGCCGCTTCAGGCCAGACAGCAGATAGAGCAGGCTGCTTTTCCCGCTGCCAGACGGGCCCATCACACCTACGAACTCGCCCTTGTGGATTTTGATGTCCACATGGTCTACGGCGTAGGTCTTTTCCGTACCCTCCTGGTAGATCAGGCTGAGCTGCTGCCCCTGCAGGATTACTTCCGACATCGCCTACAGCTTCCTTTCGATGATCGCCACAGGGTCGAAGCTGAGCAGACGGCTGCCCGCGGTGATGGAAGCGAAGGCCAGTACCGTCAGCGGTAGGGGAAGGGTGTAGGCGTAGCTGCCGATGTCATACGGGTTAAGCAGTAGCCCCCGCGGTGCAAACACCAGTTGGTTGAGTAGGTTCAGCAACGCGATGGTCAGAACCGCCCCCAGCGCCCATCCCCCAATTACCATCAGGCTGGTTTCGCGCACAATCCTGGCCAGCAGACGCTTGCGCGTGTATCCCATGGCGGTCAGCAGAGCAAATTCGGGCAGCCTTTGGGTGAAATAGATGTTACTCAATAGCCCCATCATAATGGCCAGCACGAAAACCACCACGGTGACGACCACCCTCATGATGAGGTAGAGGTTCTCCAGCGATTCGCGCAGCTCCTTGACCAGCATCCCGAAGGTGAACATGCGCGCCTGCGTGGGGTCGATGGCCTTCTTGATCTTGGCATCCAGCGCAGCCTGAGTTTCTATGCTACCGGAGGATAGCAGATAGTTTTCCATGGCCGGGAAATAGTGTTCCGCCACATACTCGTAGCTCATCACGGCGAACCAGTTGTCGCCATCTAGCAGACCAACCAGTTTCACAGGTTTTGGCGCGTATGAGTCCGACTGATCTGGGCTAAGCACGGTGTCGCCGATCTTTACTCGTTTGTTTTTCGCCAAAGCCACAGACAGCACACATTCCGGGGAGTTCTTTTTGGGCATCCGGCCCTCTACAAGCCGCATTCCGGTCAGTTTCAGCACCCTGGGCATATCCTGCTGCCTCAGGCCGAACAGCACGAACGGGAACTTGCCGAAGATGCTGCGGATGGTGGTGAAGGCGGCTCGGAACTCCACTTGCTGTTTGACGTCCGACAGCATGTAGATTTGGCCCTGTACCTCCTGGGATAACTCTACGCCGTTGCGTGGGATGACCACAGCAAAGTGACGGTTGTAGCCATACACTGTGAGTACGGTCAGGTCGATGCTGCGGATGACAGTGATCACGGCACCGATCAACACCACCGCCAGTGCGATCACCGTGGTCACGGGTGCCGTGCGGCCGAGGTTGCGTCCAATGAACAGTCGTGCAGAGAGAGGATTGAATGCCTTCATGAATACAGTTTACCTGATGGTGATGTGATGGGATAGCAGTACCTAGCAGATGGCATACCATTGCCCACTAGATTAAGGCGGGCTCGCATTTTGTGGCAATTGGTAATCACAGCAATCCCGATTAATGACCGAAAAGTGACTATATTAGACAAAAGTGTATGTTACAGAAGTGTGTTTAGTATAAGTATGTTTATACAAAGTATGATTTGTATAAGTATGTTTATATATTATATTCTATGTATATTGGCGGCAGTAATGTGGGTTATCAGTCCGCGGTAGAATGTAATAGGAATGGTATCTACTCAGTTATCGACGGCCACGGTGCCTTAACCAGCAACCGGCAATGATTCTGTTGCTTCCGGCACCCACGAAGTGGGTAAGATTCTTATAGCCACGGGTAAGCACAAGCGCAACCCGTGGGAGGCAACGAAAAACCGACTACCCCGAAGTGGGTCGTCTTCAGTGACTTAATATAACGGCTACCGTGTATAGGTGCGACCCACTTCGGGGTAGGAATGATACACCGCTTTCCAGGGGTATCGCTTCGCTCACCCCTGGCTATAAGAATCTTACCCACTTCGTGGGTGCCCGTAGGGATGCATGAAGGCGTTGCGTATATGCTCAACTGACACGTGGCAATACAATTTGATGTCTGAGTAGTTTCCAAGAATGAAATATAGTAGGAGAATGCTGATGTTCAATAAGCCCGGTTCCGAACTGTTCGTGCCCGATGGGCTGCCTGCAGAGCAAGCCTTGAAGCGGTGCGATCATTTAGCCATTGCTGCCCACCAGGATGACATAGAGATCATGGCGATTCACGGAATCCTGCAGTGCTTCGGTCGTGACGACCACTGGTTCTGCGGATGTGTCGTGACTGACGGGGCTGGCAGCCCGCGCGATGATCTTTATGCCAGCACCAGCGATGAGCAGATGAAGTTGATACGTCTGCAGGAGCAGCGTAAGGCGGCGGTCGTTGGTGAGTATGGTGCACAAGCAGCGTTGTGTTACTCCAGCGCTGAGACGAAGCACTCTGGTGACACCCCCGTTGTTGACGACCTCCACAAGCTGTTCATGGCCTCTAGTGCCCACACCGTCTACCTGCACAATCTAGCCGATAAGCACCCCACGCATGTGGCCACAGCATTCCGGGCCATCAATGCGCTGCGTCGCCTGCCGATAGAGCGTCGCCCGAAGCACCTATACGGATGCGAAGTGTGGCGCGACCTCGACTGGCTGGTAGATGAGCAGAAAGTGGCTCTGGATGTGAGCGGCCATGAGAGCCTCCAAGCAGCCCTCCTGGGGGTATTTGACAGCCAGATATGCGGAGGTAAGCGGTACGATTTGGCGGCCATGGGACGCCGTCGTGCCCACGCCACCTACCACGCCAGCCACGGTGTGGACGCCAGCAACCTGCTGACTTTCGCGATGGACCTCAGTCCGTTGATGGCCGATGATACCCTCTCTCCGCTGACTTTGGTTGAGCAATACATGACCGCGTTTAGTATCGATGTCCGCGACCGCATGAGGGCGATGGGTTAAGCCGATTGGTTGAGGCTTGATCTGCCTCAACCGGTCACCTTCTGTGATATTGTGAACTAATATACACCATTATATGTGCTATAATGTCTATATAATGTCCATTTCGGAGGTCATCCGTGTCTTCGGACGTGCCCGATATCATGCAGACTGAATACTTCCCCACAGCCGATGCCGATTATGAGCCCTTGGTGCACGAGCATTCGGGTCTTGGACCTGTGGCACTTGAGCCCGTGGCACTTGAACCTGTGGCTCTGGGGGCTGCTCTGCTTGAGGTCGGGCTATGGATCAGCCGCACCAACGGCCTGCCCGCCCCCGCGGGTCTGCACAAGTCGATGGCTATTCTGCAGGATTACATAGACATGGATGGCCCCACACTGCGCCGGCTGGAGATATTCGGGCAGGCCTTGCTGGCCACCCGGCCTGAGATCGACCATGTGGCCCGCCGCGTCAGCCGCCTGGTGGAAGCAGGGCATCAGCAGTTAGTGGTCAAGTACGTCCGCCGGATCTCTTCCTCGCAACAGTGGCGCAGTGCCAGCATAAGGGCTCCGAAGCAGTCCGTGCATGTGCCGGTGACACTGGTCAAGGCCACAGGAATCGCATGGCAGGGTGAGGCGATACCGCAAGAGCCGATCGTGCCCAAGGCTCCGCCTAAGCCGCAGATACACATCGACTTTGCCCGCCTGGACGAGTTGAAGCAGCAGACCTCCGAGGTTCAGAGCTTGCTGGCCCAGCATTTGGATTCGGAGCACATAGATCACCATACACCATCAGTGCCAACCCCGGTTATTGAGCCAGCCGCTACCGCACCTATCGAGCCCACAGGGCTGGTCGCCCAAGCGGTGAGTGCCCTCAAGGCGCAGCCGCTGTGGAGTGCTTCGGAGATGGCGGCGCTGGCACGCCAGTTGGGCGTGTTCCCCGGTAAGCTGGTGGAGAGTGTGAACGCCTGGAGCAACGAGCTGTATGATGACGACTTTATATATGATGATGACCCCTACGAGATACAATTGGGGCTATTAGCGGAAGGAGCCTGATATGCCACCAGCCATCAAAACACGCGAACGAGAGGCCATTCTGCAGTCACTACGGGCTGGGGTGGTTCCGCGCGTCGGTCTGCACCATATACAGGTGGGCCGTCTGCTGGAGGTTCGTGCGGTGATGACCGATCTGGAGCGTGTGCAGCAGGGTGCTGCCGCGGTGAGGTTCATCATTGGGCGTTTCGGGGCTGGCAAGAGTTTCTTCCTGAACCTGGTGCGAACCGTGGCACTGGAGATGAAGTTCGTGGTGGCGCAAGCCGACATCACCCCAGACCGTCGTCTGCACGCCGGTAACGGCCAAGCGCGCGGGCTGTATGCTCAGCTCATGGCCGGGCTCTGCGCGGGCAGCCGCCGCGATGGCGGGGCTCTGGCCAGTGTGGTGGAATGCTTCGTCTCAGATATCCACTTTACGCTTACGCAGTCTGGCGCAGATGAGTCTCTGCTTCCCCAGAAGATCGCGCAGGCACTCCGCCCATTGCAGCAGCTTGTCAGCGGTTATGACTTTTCCACTGCGATATCACGGTATGCCGAGGGATTCCTAAAAGGCAACGATGAGTTGATGCAGTCGGCACTGCGATGGTTACGCGCCGAATACAGCACCAAAACAGAGGCGCGCGCCGACCTGGGCGTGCGCAGCATCATCGACGATGACAACATCTATGAGTATCTGAAGCTGTTCAGTGCGTTTGTCCGGCTGGCAGGATACAGCGGACTGGTAGTAAACCTGGACGAGATGGGGGTGCTCTCCCACCGCTTGAACAACTCACAGGCGCGTAACGCGAACTATGAGATGATACTGCGGATGTTGAACGACTGTCTGCAGGGCGCGGTGAGCGGGTTGATGTTCCTGTTCGCCGGCACCGATGCCTTCTTGGATGACAGGCGCCGAGGGCTGGCCAGCTATGAGGCACTCAGCAGCCGTCTGGCCGACAACAGCTTCGCGGGCGATGGGCTGACCGACCTCAGCGGGCCGGTGATACGGCTGCCCAACCTCACCCCGGAGGACATGTATCTGCTGCTGCGCAACATCCGGCACGTATACGCCTCTGGTGACGAGAGCCGGTATCTGGTGCCGGACGAGGCACTCGCCGCCTACCTCAACCACTGCGCATCCCAGTTGGGAGCCGAGTTCTACCACACGCCCCGCGACGCGGTGAAAGGCTTCATCGGGCTGTTGTCGGTGCTGGAGCAAAACCCTGGCTCAGATTGGCAGAGCCTATTGGGCAGTGTCAGTCTGGAGCCGATGCCCATCGATGAGCCGCAGGCTCTGACCGAAGACATGGATAACTCCCTTACCAGCTTCCGGCTGTAGCCACAGATGAGTAATGCCTACGCGCGTCTGAATGTACCGCTACAGCGTCGGCTGCGGTTGATGGGCTGGACTCACCTAAAACCCATCCAAGTGCAGGCGATCCACGCCGTACTGGACGGCGACAGCGACATCCTCATCACCGCCCAGACAGCAGCAGGCAAGACCGAAGCGGCGTTCCTGCCCATCCTCTCAGCAAGCTGGGAGAGCCTGCAGGGGGCGGTCACCGTGATGTATGTGGGCCCCTTGAAGGCACTCATCAACGACCAGTTCCGCCGGTTGGAAGACCTGTGTAAGCAAGAAGACATACCTGTCACCCGCTGGCACGGCGATGTGGACTACCAACGCAAGAAGCGGTTGATGCAGCACCCGTCGGGTGTACTGCTCATCACCCCCGAGTCGCTGGAAGGTATGTTTGTGAACCACCCAGAGCGGCTGGCCCCCCTGTTTTCCGCACTGCAGTTTGTGGTCATCGATGAGCTGCACGCTTTCCTGGGCGATGAGCGCGGGATACACCTGCGCAGTCTGCTGCACCGAATACAATCGGTCGCCAAACAGCGTGTCCGACTGGTGGGGCTTTCCGCCACCATCGGTGCGCTGATGCCCGCCAAGGAGTTCATGAACCCCGATTTTCCAGAAACCGTCACTGTGGTGCAGGACGACACCCGCAAGGAAGTTCAGATGGCGGTGCATGGCTATCTGCGCAAGAACCTTCATCATGGTGACATCCGCCCCACTCCAGACGAAGATAAGGAAGAGACCCCTGAGGAATCGGCAACGGCGAGCGAACTGGGCACCGCCCGCCAGATGATCCGCTTTTTCGAAGGCCGCACAGGGTTGGTGTTTTTCAACAGCCGCGGTGAGCTCGAATTCTACGCCGACCTGTGCAACCGCGTGCTGGAGCATTTGGGTCGGCCGCCTCGCTTTCATACCCATCACGGATCGCTGGCCAAGGCGGAGCGCGAACAGACCGAGGAAGCTCTACGTGACCAGCACCGCGTAGTGGCCTTCTGCACCAGCACGCTGGAGCTGGGTATAGACGTGGGCAACTGCTCCGCAGTGGGGCAGGTGCGCGCGCCGTGGACCGTCAGCGAGATGCGCCAGCGTCTTGGCCGCAGCGGCCGGCATGACGGCGAAGCCAGCGTGATGGAGCTGTACATCTCACAGAACGAACCCTCTGAACGAAGCGACCTCGTGGACCACCTTTTCCCTGACCTGCTCCAATCCATTGCCATGGTGGAGCTGATGCGGCAGGGCTGGTGCGAACCGCCACAGGAGGGCATCTGGCATGGCAGCACACTGCTGCACCAAACCCTCAGCCTGGTGGCACAGTATGGAGGGGCCAGTGCTCCGGTTCTGGTGAACACCCTGCTCAGCCACGGGGCGTTTCGCAACATCCCGCAGGGGCAATACCTGGAGCTTCTCAAAGCGATGGCCGGACATGACCTCATTGAGCAAACACCAGAAGGGTTGATTATCCTGGGTCTCAAAGGGGAGCATATGGTGCGGCATCACGACTTCTACGCGGCTTTTGCCTCGCCGAAGGAGCTGAAGGTGATCTCGCAGGGACGGCTGATTGGCACCATCACCGCGGTTCCCGATGTGGGGGCCAGCAGATACTTGATCCTTGCGGGGAAACGCTGGCGGATTCTTGAGGTCAACCTGGAGCGCGACGAGATCATCGTGCGGCCTTCGCCCGCCGGCCGTGTCCCGCTGTTCACCGGCACCGGTGGACCCAACATCCATCAGCTTGTGCGTGACCAGATGATGAAGCTGCTGATGGAGGGTGGGGAGCTTCCATATATGGACGCCACAGCGCAGCGCATGCTGGAGGACGCACGTCACGCGGCCCTGGAGGCCAACCTTGGCTACCGGCGGTTGGTAGAGGGTGGTGACTGTGTCACGCTGTTCACGTGGTGCAGCTCTGTGATCCATCGGTCACTGCTGGGTTGTGCATTGTTGAAGGGCATGGATGTGCTAGATAGGGATATCGCGCTGGTGTTCCGAAAGCATGACCGCGGCGAAGTGCTCTCCTTGCTGCGCTGGATCAGCGAGGCACCCCCATCTGTGGAGGAGCTGGCAGCGGCATTCCCCGTGATGGCGATTGAGAAGTTCGACCGCTTGCTGCCCGTGGGTCTGCTGGCCCGTTGTTTTGGCAGCAAGTATCTGGACCCCGCCGGGTGCGTGAGCCTGGCTTCACAGCTTCTATCAACTGAGCTGAAGCTGTAGCCCTCTTGAGACTATGTAACTACTCAGCTCTGTCATTGGTCATTTGTAGTGACCGGTGGGTGATATGGTCATCCCTGCGATCTACAACACCGGCACTTGGCGACGGGTTCGGCTATACGCCAGACCGGCGCGGTCTATAGCCTTCTGCATTTGCTAGCGTACTGACAGACCGCCCCGGACATAGAAATATAAGGATGAGTAGTTACAAAATATTGTATCTACTCATTCATCAGATTATATTGCCAAGTGTCTGTTCAGCGTAGGCGCATCACCTTCATGCATCCCTCCGGGCACCCACGAAGTGGGTAAGATTCTTATAGCCAGGGGTGAGCGAAGCGACACCCCTGGAAAACAGCGCATCATTTCTACCCCGAAGTGGGTCGCACCTATTCGCGGCAGCCGTTTTATCAAGCACTATATCCGACCCACTTCGGGGTAGACGGTTTTCGGTTGCCCTCCACGGGTTACGCTGGCGCTTACCCGTGGCTATAAGAATCTTACCCACTTCGTGGGTGCCGGAAGCTCCAGCAGCATTACCGATCGTGGACAGATGCACGATCATCGCCCATGGCTGAGTAGTTACACGCTATACCGACTGCCGGATGGCATCTCCAATGGCCCATCCGCAGATGCTGGTGAACCATCCCAGGCTGCAGCCGATCCACAGAAACTGAACCAGCTCCGTGGCCTGCGACCGTATGGAGGTTAACTGCGGCTGAACCGTCAACACAAAGCAGCATACGATGGATATCACCACCAAGCCAAGTGTCAGCAGCTTCGTCTCATAACGCCTGAGGGCGATGCCCAGATAGAAAAAAGCCACCGCCAGAATGGGGAAGGCGATGCTGCCCAGCAGCATGATAATACCGCCGCCAGGGACTCCGGGCGACCGGCCGCGGTTGAGTTGTGGCCACCAAATCTCGGAACTGAGGCGGCTGAGCTGCCCGCTCAAGCTCAGGGTCAGGCCTGCGATCACACACGCCGCTGCGATGGCGCTAAACACTTTAATTCCGATGTCACCCCTGATCAGCGTGTCCGTGCCCTGATACCCGAATATCATGGGTGAGAACACCGCCGTCCCAACCGTAGCCCATCCGATGCCCATGCCCAAAGCGCGCAGGATGCGGGGGATGAGTACCATCACCTGCGCTGCCCCCATTGAGGGCCGGCTTTCTATCGTGCTGTTATACTTCCGTTGCAAACTGGGGTTTTGAGGGGCGTATTGCACCGCCATGCTGTAGAGTTGAGCGGCTTGGTCGCGTTGGCCGCGAGCCAGGGCCACGTCCGCGCGGATTTCGTAGGCCTGGGCGTTGCGGCTGTCGATAGCGTTGCAGCGTTCCGCTTGCTCAGTCGCCCGCTTGTAGTCACCTTTAGCCAGCGCGATGCGTGCTTCATGCAGAAACTGGCTGGCTTTACGGGCACTCTCTTCTTTTGGATTGGACTTGCGCTGCGAGGCGGTTCTGATGTCCCCTGCGCCGCGTTTGTTCTGTTCGTTCAAAGCGATGAGGTCGTCATACTCACGACGTTTGACCGGGTCACCGATGACCGTGTGCGCCTCGGTGATCTCCTGGAATAGTCGCAAGGTTTTATTACCCGCCACGTCGGGGTGGTACCGGCGAGCGAGCTCACGGTACGACCGGCGTATCTCTTCATGTGTGGCCGTCGGCTTTACGCCCAGCACAGAGTAATAGTCGCGTAGTGGTATTCTCATAATTTCATTCTACGGCTCAATACCATTCATCTGGTTTAGATACCCGTCCTTCACGCCGATCGCCATTTTTAGGATCATGGTGACAATAATAGACATCGCGAACAGCAGACCTAGTAAGCCTGTGACGATGATCACACGCCGCACGGCGTTTCTGTGGATGTCGTCCAGCATGGCCGACATCCTGGCGAGGCTATCGTCGACTTTCCCACTGGTTTCCGCGATCATCATCTGCGACGTGACCGAAACCGGCATAATGCCACTGGCGAGCAGCGCGGCGGCCAGAGTTCCTCCGTTTCGCACAGTGTCGATATGTGGAGACACACGTCTTGTGATGACTGTCTGCCCAGACGACTGGCATGCGTACTCTAAACACTGTGCCGGTGGCAGCCCCGCTCGGTAAAGCGAGCCCAGCGCGCGTAAAAACCTGCTTTGCGCCCCACTCCGCTCCATGGCGCTGTAGACGGGCGTGTTCCAAGAGATGTTGTCCAAGGCGTTTTTGATGGCCGGAACGGTGTGACTGAAGCGTTTGAGTAATATGACGATTGTTGCGATCGCCAGTAACGCCAGTCCGGTGAATATGGAACTCATGAAGGCTGTTCTGGTTCCATTGAATATGGTTGGGTCTATGTCTATAGAATGGCCTAAAAAAGTCAACACAATATACGGAAATGCGGGTACAAGTAAAGCACAGACCAGTATAATCACGGGGTATACTAGTTCCGTGATAGTCTGTCGCCTGGCTGTGACGATGGTGGCTAGCCATTGGTTGCATTCGGCGGCCAGCTCCGGCACTCTGCCTGAGATATCTCCCGCACGCATCAGGGCGGGGCATGGAGGCGTGAAACGGCTCTCGAACCGGTCCATTTGCTGGCTAAGGCTCTCACCTTTGGCAATGGCATCCCTCATCTGCTGCGCCATCTGGCGCAGGGCACCGCCGGCCTGTGTGGCGAGCATGTCCAACGATGCAGCGAGGGTAATGCCGGCAGCCTGGGTCTGTTGCAAAGTAGTAAAAAACAGCATCTGCTGGCCCAGGCTTAGCGGGACACCGCGGTACTCGGTTGTTCTGGTAGGTGCTGGTGCGGTCGCCGTTGTCTGCAGGGTGACATTCAGGGGCTGAAGGTTTTGCTGCCTGAGTTGCAGGATGGCATCCCCGCGTGTGGGGGCGTCGACAGAACCAGTTTTTAACTGCTTTTCTGTGTCCAGGGCTCGGTATGTAAATTGGGGCATTTGTTCATCCCTATGCAAATCGGGGCATCACTCATTACAATGGGTGTATTGGTGCAATGCTCCGTAGAACACGTTCACGGATTCGGTTAGAAATCTGTTAGATAATAGATATAGTATAGATGGACTTGGCCGTCAATGCGAATAACACCACGCAAGTGCGGTCAGGGAAGGCAGGAATAATATGGACTGGCAAGCGACGATGCAAGCGTTTCGTGAGCAACGTGGCATCACAGATGAATCGGTGTTGTGTCAAGATGCCATATTTCACGCTTTTCAGATGGGAGCGGAGGCTGGCAGCAATGAGCTGGGCACCATTCTGCTGAGTGTGTTGGACGGTCTGTTCTGGATAGATGCCGATGAGGTGATTAACCAATGTATGGTCTCCGACCGCATGAGGTCTACGTCTGCTGACTATACTGGTAAAAAACTGCATGATATATTGCATGGGGATTCCTATCGTGATGTGAAGGCGGCGATGGAGTTATGCCATGAGACCTATAAGTATTCGGAGTGCGTCCTTAAGTGGGATAAAATAGATCCGCCGAAGACCTTCAATGTGAGCTTGAATATCCATAATGACGGATACATTGTGTTGTTGCGTGACATCAGCAAGCGGCATGAGCTGTCTGATCGTCTGGAGGAATCGGAACGCCGCTACCAGCTCATCGCCAACTCCATCAGCGATGTCATAACCATCTCTGACATACAGGGCTATTTCACGTTTGTCTCCAGTTCATCTGTTGCGAGTGTGGGTTGGTCGCCCGAACAGTTGTTAGGCCGGTCTGCTTTTGAGTTCATACACCCGCAGGATGCCCCTGCCGTGCGTGAGTCCATACAACAGGTCATCGACACAACTCACCGCACATCGTATGAGCACCGGTTCTTAAAATCATCTGGTGGCTATGTTTGGTTTGAAACTGTAATTCAGCCGATTCCGGATAGTGACGGGAAGGTCGCAGCTTTCCAATGTGTTTCGCGGGATGTGACTGAGCACCGTGCTACGGAACGCCGCTTACGGCAATTACTGCATCTTTTGGAACAGAGCAGTGGTATGCTGGCGGTTGTTTCTAATGATGGTCTGGTAGATTACATCAACCCCAGTTTATTGAAGTACCTTGGTATAAGCAAGCGTAACCAGAAGAACCTTTCCTGCGAAAAGCTGCTGCCAAGGGGTATGGACCCCAAGCATCAATATTCCATTAACCAGGCCCTGCAAAAACACCAGCCATGGCATGGTGAGGTATCAGGCAAGGACTACGATGGAAATGCTGTGACATGCTTGATTAGCGTGGCCCCCGTGGTAGACGACCTGGGCGAGATGACCCACTACGTACTGGAACTGATTGACATTACGGAGCGTAAACGGGCGGAATTGTTGATAGAGCAGAAGAGCGAAGAGCTTTCGGCGGTGAACAGGGAACTTCAGGAGTTTGCTTATGTGGTGAGCCATGACCTCAAGGCACCCTTGCGTAGCATCAGCACCCTGACGCACTGGCTGGTGACAGACTATGCCCAACTCCTTCCCGAGGAGGGCCAGGAGCATTTGTCTCTGTTGAACCAGCGGGCCATACGGATGCAGCATTTGATTGATGGCGTGCTGACTTATAGCCGGGCCGGCAGAGTAGCGGAACAGGCGGGCAACTCAGACATCAGTCAGCTAGTGGCTGAGGTGTGGGGTTTGCTGAACCCGCCCCCGAACATGCATATCTCTATTCAACCCAACATGCCCGTGATATACGCCGAACCTATCAGGCTGGTGCAGTTGTTCCAGAACCTGATCAGCAACGCAGTCAAGCATAACGACAAGGACGAGGGGTACATCGAGGTCTTCTGCCAAGACGACGGGTGTATGTGGCGGTTTGGTGTGAAAGACAACGGCCCGGGCATTGCTCCCAAACATCATGAGCTGGTGTTTGGTATATTCCAAACCCTGTGTAGTAGCGAAACTAACCCGGATAGCACTGGCATCGGGCTGGCTCTTGTCCGCAAGGTAGTGGAGCTGTATGGCGGCAATATCTGGATCGAATCGGATGTAGGCCAGGGTTGCACCTTCTGGTTCACTATTCCGAAATGCCCGCTGGAGCCTGGTATAGATCAATCGGACCAATCGAATGATTGACAATATTCTGGGTTATTCGCTGGATTATACATTGGCCTGTTATGGCCTGCTGATGTTCATCGCCTCCGTGGAAATGTACCGTATGCGCCGAAGGGATGTCCTTTGGCAGCCATGGAAATGGCTTAGCGCATACGCTGCCTTACAAGTGGTTCATTCATGGACCGTCCTAGCCACCCTGAGTTTGCCATTAGGTGTAGTTCACTACCTTACCACATTTATAGTTCTGTCACTATCATTTTTTTGCCTGTTTGAGTTTGGTGTTCGTTCTATCATAGGGAAGCGTGGCTCAGTATGGCGTGTGGTTATGGCGCCTATCATGCTGGTTGTCTTGATTTCGGTAGTGCCCAGCGCGGGGCTTAACATACTCGTCATTGTATTTGCTCTGGTCAGTTCCATCACGTCTGCATATGCTATGCTGCGGCATTCCGATCAGCGATACAGGGAGAACCGGGCACTGCTGTGTTTTGGTGCGGTGTCATTGCTGCTGGGCGGCGTGACTATGAGCATCGGGATGTTGAATGCTTATGGGCTGCAGTTAGCCAGGGAGGCATCTTCGGCTTTTATGCCCCGTCATGGCATACCAATCGAGTATTACCAATTGGCATCGACCGTGTTGTTCTTCATTTTTGTGATGTTGTATGCCATGAGCTGCAACAAAAATGATGGGCGTCGGCTAGGTCATGACAAGGTGACCCCCTACCACATCTATATCACCGCGGCACTGATCCCGCTGCTCAGTATTGGGTGGGTCTTGTGTAAACTGGGTGGTGACTTTGGCATCCACCAATTCCGTAAGTCGCTCCTCGGACGGGCACAGACAGCCGCTGCCAATATCAGCCCTGATGAGGTACAGAAGCTGTACCACCTTGATCATCCGGGCTATCCTAAGGTTTTGCGATTTTTCCGCGAGCAGATGGATAAGGTTCGCAGGGTGAATGGTGACACGCGGTTCATCTACTTGTTGGGTAAGGTGGGGCCAAACATCGTATTTCTGGCGGATTGTGAGAACGAACTGTCACCTAACTATTCGCCACCCATGCAGATATACACAGAGGCGAACCAGCCTGTTCATGATGTTTTCATCACGCCTGCACCCGCCTTTGATGGTCCCACTGAGGACCGGTGGGGTGTGTATGTGTCGGCCTTTGTACCTATTGTAAGCAAGGCGACCGATGAAGTGGTTGCGGTGATGGGTATGGATATCACCGGTAACTTGTGGCTTAGTGCGGTCGCCCGATACCGCCTGGTGGCCATCATCATGATGCTCATTGTAGTGATAGTGCTGGTTGTTTTGGGCTCTGCGTATATACTCACAAAAGATGCTCTTGCAAACAGCGCCCTAAGCCAAAGCCGGTTTCAAAGGATATTCGACGCGGCTCCTGAAGGGATATTGATCGTCTCCATAGCCGATGGTCTAGTGCAGGCCGCCAACCGCAGATTATTGCTATGGCTATCCAAGACATTCAATGAGATTGCCGGGCAGCCGATGGGAATGTACCTACCCACCGAAGGTAAACTGCCTGAGTCAGGTCACGAATTCCAGATTATCGATTCGGGTGAGATTCGCTATCTGGGGGTCACAAGCGCAGAGATCAACTTCATGGGATATGCGTCGCACCTCTATTTCCTGAGGGACATAACGCAGCAGCGGCAGGCAGTTGAGGCCAAAGAGGCATTGGTGACCGAACTTCAGGAAACGAACCTGGAGCTGCAGCAGATCATCCATGCTGTGGCCCATGATCTGAAGGCTCCTACCCGCAGCATCAGCACCCTGGCTCAATGGATTCAATCCGATTACCAATCTGCATTTGATGAGCCAGCGAACCGGATGCTTTACACCATCATAGAGCGGACCCACCGCATGGATAGACTGTTATCTGGATTGCTGGAGTTCATACGCATAGGACGTGTCCGTCCACGTTGTGAGCTTGTGAACTTCCGAAACCTGGTGGATGACGCCCTGAAACAGTGTCATGCATATGACCGATGCGGTATCGAAGTGAATGTGCCCGAGACAGTAATGACAGACGCCTCGCTGATGAATATCATACTGGTCGAGTTGATAGAGAACGCGGTCAGCCATGGCTTCGCTAGTGGCAAGCCAGTAGAGGTCTCCGCCAGCCTGATAGATGATCTCCTTACTCTGGAGATCAAAGACCATGGCCCGGGGATCGCGAAACAATACCACACCAAAGTTTTTGAGCTGTTTGAAACGCTCAGCCCAAAAGATGAAACAGGCCGGTTGGGACTGGGCCTCGCTTTGGTAAACAAGGTTGTTTATCGTATGGGTGGCAGCATATCGTTAAATAGTTCACCGGGGGAGGGATGCGTGGTATCAATTTCATTTACCGCTGCGTAAACTGTGCCTGAAGCGTTGGAATAATTCCAAGCTTTCAGGTACATTGAGAACACAAGCATACTTAAGATATCATTGCTACACATTACCGATAGGGGGAATTATGCGGGGCGAAATCAACGTTCTGCTTCTTGGCACAGAGCCGACCTACTCAGACTTGTTTAACAAGGCTGCTGCTCTTTACGGCATTGGTCTACGGCTAAGTGTTGGAGAAGATATCGGTGGATTTATCAATAAACTACCGGCTAAAATGGCTCCCAATACTGTACTAGTTATCATGTGTGACTTCTCAAAATACAACACACTGGCGCAGCTTCGGGGGCTGAAAGCACAGCAAAAACTCCTGAGATTCCCTGTGCTCATTTTTGGATTGAACTATACCCAACAACACTGCACTGATTGTTTTGCCGCCGGTGCCGCCGGCCTTTTCACATTTACTGAAGATGTGAACGAGTTGGCAAAACTGCTCAAAGTGATTGGCGATTATTGGCGTATGTCTGAGTTACCAGACTGAGTACATCCACAGAGAGATGATATAGAGCAGATGAGTATAAGCATACTTCATATAGAAGATGATGTTGTTGAGCAAGTCAGTCTAGCTAGGACCTTCAAAAAGACCCACCCAGACTATATATGCAGGGCGGTGGGTAGCCTTGCCGCTGCCCGTTCTCTTCTTGCCCAAGAGCACTTTGATATCATCATCGCTGACTACTTCCTGGAGGATGGCTGCGCATCCGATTTGGGAGATGTGATCAATGATATCCCGCTGATCATGGTGACTGGATTTGGCAACGAGAGCATTGCTATGAATGCGTTACGCCAAGGCGCCGTTGATTACCTCATCAAAGACACGGATCGATCCTATCTAGAGGCATTACCTCACGCTGTGGAAAAGGCCATTCGCCATCGTGACACCATGCAGCAGTTGAAGCTGCTTGGGCAGACGGTCGAAAATGCGTCCGATGTGATAGTGATCACTGATGCTGATTTCAAAATCATGTTCGTGAACCGGTCGTTTGAAGTGTTGTACGGTTTAGCAAGCAGTGAGGTCATCGGTCTCAATGTCTCTGAAGTGTTTCAAGAGACGGCACCAACCGGCAGTATACTTCCGACAAATAATGAAGCCATTCTCGATACGTGCCATAGGTTGAAAGATGGCCGAATAATCAAGGTGTTGGTGAGTAACTCGTCGACTGCAGGTGGTGACGGACAACCAAACGCACACTCGTTTGTAGTGCGTGATGTGACTCGTCTGCGTCAGGCCGAAGAGGAACTTATTTCGCAACGCAATGATCTGGTGCGCCAGCGGGATTTACTAAACGCCATTCTTGACAACAGCCAGTCGTTCATCATTGTGCTAGATAGTGATCTGCGGATTATGTTGACCAATCAGGCTGTTTCCAACGAACTGGGAATAACTATGGACCAACTGCCAGGCCGTTTCTATGCCGATTGTCTGGTGACAGCGGCCGGCCGAGAACGGTCTGTCTCCGCAATGCGCAGAGTATTTGAAACTGGCGGTTCGCTGGTAGGCAATTCTGACTGGATGAACGCAGCAGGCCAAACCATGACTATCCACTGGAACGTGATGCTGGTGCAACTTCCGTTTGTTGAGGGGGCCTGTGCCGTGGCTGGAGGGCAGGATGTCACGGAAGTGATGTCGGCCCAAAAAGAGATGACCCGGCTGTCCAGCGCACTAAACCAGATAGGTACCGCTATATGCGTGACCGATGTTCAAGGGCGTGTGGAGTACATCAACCGAGGCTTTACCACACTGACTGGCCTTGATACGGAGCAGGCCGTTGGCTTAAAGCTGAAACAGCTTGATATTTTCATCCTCCCTCCGGGCAGTGATGAGCTATGGCGTCTAGTGAGCGATGAGCACCAGGAAGTCTCCCTGGAATCGCAGGTAAAGCGTGCTGATGGGTCACTGGCATGGGTGCAAGTCACAGTAAGCCCTGTGAAGGACGCTCACGACCGACTAGAAGGCTTCATGTTGATTGTGACCAATATCATGGAATCTCGTGAGATGCAGCAGAATCTACTGCGCGAAAAAGAGTTGCTCAATGTCACAGTCCAATCCATCCGCGATGGAGTCATATCTGTAGACAAAGACGGTCACATAGTGATGGTGAACCGCTCTACCTGCGAGATTTTCGGTCTTTCTGAAGCTGAGTTACTCGGGATGCTCTTGCAGGACGTGATGCATATCCGCTGGGAAGAGAGCGATGAGGTCATTGATGTCAGTCTAGACCAGTGTGAGCCTGCGGCGTCGAAGGCGGTGTTCGGTCAGGTGACATTGACGACCAGCAGTGAACAGGAACTCCTGCTCCAACTCGATATGAACACCTTACATGACCAGGACTCCATGCGAACTGGCGCCGTGCTGGTGTTCCGCGATGTCACAAAGAGCGAACAGATCGACCGTGAACTGCGTCGCATGAACAAGCTGGAGTCCATCAGCCTTTTAGCGGGCGGAATCGCCCACGACTTCCGTAACATACTCACTCCAGTGCTTGGCGACATCTCCATGGTTAAGGAGAGCCTGGCAGCAGATGATCCACTTGCAGTAGACCTGACACATGCAGAACGGGGCTGCCAGAGAGCCGCTAATCTCGCGACTCAGCTACTGATCTTCGCGCGCGGAGGGTCGCCGGTCAGGCATCCCATGAACCTGACAGCCACCGCGATGCAAGCCGGCGAGTTTGCCACCAGCGGCAGTAGTTGCCGCGTGACCAGCGTGATTGATCCGGAACTGTGGGCTGTCGAGGCCGATGAGGGCCAAGTATTTCAGATTCTGCATAACTTGATTATCAATGCACGCATTGCGCTTGAAGATCAGGGTGAAGTGCTGGTTCGGATCAACAACACCGTTTTGGCGGAAGAGGAAATCCCGCTGTTGAAGGCCGGGCGATACGTGCAGATTGAAGTTGAGGATCACGGCCCGGGTATTTCACCCGATGTGATGCCGCTGATTTACGACCCATTTTTCACGACCCGGCCTGATGGACGTGGACTGGGATTGGCTATCGTGTATAGCGTGGTCCGCAACCATGACGGCATCATTAAGGTCGATTCTGTGGTCAACGAACGCACCACATTCACCGTATATCTACCAGCCACGGATATGCCATCCAGTAGTCTGGTGGACTCCAATGCCCAGATGGTGCGCGGCACCGGCCGAATTTTGATGATGGACGATGAACTACCTATTCTGGAGTTCATGACCAAGCTGGTATCAAAACTGGGGTATGAACCCGTTACTACTGAGAACGGGGAGCAAGCCATTGCCAGATATAAAGCTGCGATGGATATTGGCAACCCCTTCAATCTGGTTATCATGGACTTAACGATCCCTGGAGGCATGGGCGGGCGAGAAACCATCAAAGAGTTATTACGTATTGACCCTGATGTCAGGGCGATTGTGGCTAGCGGTTATTCCAATGATCCCATCTTAAGTGATCCGGTCACGTACGGCTTTAAGGGTGCGATTACCAAGCCGTTCCGTATTAAAGAGATGTCAGCACTGATCGCCAAAGTTCTCCAAGCGTAAGATGAATAATGACACCTTTGGTAAGCTGTAATGCCTGAAAGACCTGGAACTGCGCCGACGATCCGAGATATGCTGATGGGCATATATCGGAAGATGGGTTTCTATCCTTTGCTGGGCATTCAGGTGGTTCTAGTGGTGGTCTATTTCACCGCGATGAGCCTATATGGACGCACCGCGCGCGGATTGGTACTTGAGAAAGTCCAAGCTCAGATGCAGAGCATTGCACAAGCGAAGTCGGCTGGGATTGAGAAGACCACAAGCAAAGTCTACAGTGCCACCGAGCTGTTCCAAAAGGAATATGCCCGGCTTTTTGCTAACCCGGATAGCTTTCCGAAGCCTGCTGCCATCCCCACTTTCAAAAAGGCACCCAATGGTGTGACTTATAAACCCGTTGATAACGGCGGATCATATGTGTGGTACAGCAACATCACGCAGCAAGGGGCAGAACAACAACGTAAGCGCCTGTTTACAGAGGCCATAGACCCTACGGCTAAAAACATCAAGAATTCCGACCCATCCATTGTGGCCGTATACATGAACACCCATGACAGCATGTGTCGGTATTATCCATATGTCAAGGATGTGTGGAAGTGGGCGGGATATCAGCCTAACATGCGTATCCCTGAGTTTAACTTCTACTATCTGGCAGATGCGAAGCATAATCCCGATAAGAAACCGGTGTGGACCCGTGCCTACCTTGACCCAGCCGGTCAAGGATGGATGGTAAGCTGCATTGCGCCCATATACCGTGGCGATTTCCTTGAAGGTGTGGCCGGTCTGGATATCACCATTGAACAGATGGTGAAACTGCTGTTCAGCGAAGTCTTGCCCTACGGTTCACAGGCGATGCTGGTGGACGATAGCGGCACGATATTAGCAATGCCCACTCAGGTCGCCCGCTGGCTGGGGCTGAAAGAGATGACAGGCCACCGGTACTTGAACCCTGTGACCAACACAATGTACAAACCGGACGAGTACAATTTGTTGAATGCCAGCCATGGCGATATCGCACAGGCGTTTCGTCCTATCATCACCGGTCAAGCGGATGTCGGCGAGGTGATGTTGAATGGCAAACCGTTCGTATTAGCCGCTAGTACTATCAAGGGGTCCGGATGGCAGATCGTCACATTAGTAGATCGCGATGTGGTGTACCAACCCGTGATGGAGCTTCAGTACCAGGTGAATGGGCTGGGTGCCACCGCGTTGATTGTCGCAATCATCTTGACCGTGCTGGTCTGGGGATTGCTTGACGACCGATCCAACAAACTCGCTCAGCGAATCAGCCTGCCCATCGAACAGTTGGTTTCCGCATCTACCGCAATCGCCAAGGGTATTGGCTTGCCTCGTGTTGAGGCATCGGGCATCTCTGAGGTTGACCTGTTATCCAATAACTTCGCCCGCATGGCGAAGGTATTGAAGGCCGATGCGCTGCGTAAGCAGCACTACACCAGCCGTTTGAAAACAGTGCATGAACTGACCAATGACCCGGAACTCGACTTTGACCAGAAACAACGACAACTGCTTCAGATGATCCAGCGTGAGATGGAGCTGGTCAGTGTCACGCTGGTACAGCAACAGGCCACTGGTCTGGAAGCGGTGTGCAGTGCTGGTGAGGTCACATGGCCAGATTGTTGCCGTGTGGCGATTGATGGCATGACACGAACCGAAAGCACTGAAGTGATAGCGGGTCAGATGAGCTGCCCGGACGAGCCGGCAATGACCGCAGTACCGGTGCTGTGGATACCCTATATGGTTGACGGCATGGTGACAGGTGGTGTGGCTTGCCGCTTTGCGGCGGAACAGGACGATGCGGAAGCAAGCGATATGGAGCTTCTACAGATGGTGGCCCAATGGTACGGTTTCGAAAGGGAGCGCCATGATTCAGAGATCCGCCGAAAGACATTAATGACGGACCTGCAAGCGGTGAATAAGGAGCTCAGCGAGTTTGCCTATGTGGCATCGCATGACATGAAAGCCCCGCTTCGTTCGATTAGCAGTCTGGCTGACTGGCTAATGAACGACTACTCGGAAAAAGTCGATGAGCAGGGGCGGGAAATCATGGAACTGCTTGTCAGCAGGGTTCGCCGTATGAATGCTCTTGTAGAGGGCGTGTTGAACTATGCTAGAATTGGAAAGTCGCATGACCGGACAGAGATGCTGGATATTGAAGCCATTGTCAGAGGATTGTTTGAGGGACTGAATAGCGAGCACCGTCACCACCTTGAGATAATTGGCAAGCTGCCCGAGTTTGTGGCATCCAAATCATACTTTGAGCAACTGTTCTTGAACTTGCTCGGTAATGCTGTAAAGTATATGGATAAGGAACATGGGGTGGTCACTGTCACCTGTGAAGAAGCGGGTGGAATGTATGAGTTTGCCATATCGGATAACGGCCCGGGCATATCAGATCAACACCACGAAGAGGTGTTCAGCATCCTGCAGACGATGAAGCTGCGCGGTAATAATGACAGTACAGGTATAGGCCTGGCTCATGTTAAAAAGATCGTCGATCTGTATGGTGGAAGCATATGGCTTCAAAGCGGTGAAGGCAAGGGAGCAACATTCCGCTTCCGCATACCTACAAACCCAGTAGCTCAGCTATCGGAAAAAGAAGATGATGCGGCACTGCAGGATACCACCAGGCCACCAGCCTGATGGCATCCTGCCTTTATAGACAATCGCGGTATACTACCTATACAGTGCCTGATTGCTACGTAATACGCGAGGAGACCATGAACACGAGAAAGAGCATACTGTTAGTTGAAGATGACAAAGTAGATGCGATGACAGTGAAACGCGCATTGCGCGAGATCAATGTCACCAATCTGCTGGCCACCGTCAACGATGGCGAACAAGCCCTGGAATATCTGCGGAATAAGGATAATGAAAGACCGGCCATTATTCTTCTAGATCTGAATATGCCCAAAATGAACGGCATTGAGCTGCTGAAGCACATGAAGGCCGACCCCGATTTGCGCAGTATCCCCGTCATTGTTTTGACCACGTCCAAAGCCGATCAGGACCGCATTGAGAGTTTTAGCCTTAGTGTCGCGGGCTACATGCTGAAGCCTGTTGACTATATCCAGTTCGTGGAAGTGATGCGGACAATCAATATATACTGGACACTTAGTGAGTTGCCGTGATGCCAACAGATAGTTTGCTCAGTCATCAAGTCAGGCACCGCATCCTCTATGTTGAGGATGACCGTGTCGATCAAATGGCCTTTAAGCGCCTGGTTAGAGATCAAGAGCTGAACTATGACTACGTAATAGCGGGGTCAATAGCCGAGGCCAAAGAGGTTCTGGCTAACTCCCAGTTCGATGTAGTTTTGACGGACTACTTCCTGGGTGATGGCACCGCATTTGATATCATTGACCTCGTGAAAGAGACACCCATCATCTTTGCCACCGGCACGGGTGATGAGAAGGTGGCCGTGGAGGCGATGCGCAGGGGCGCTCGTGACTACCTCATTAAGGACCCTGACCGCAGCTACCTGACGGTTCTTCCCGTGACTGTTGACAAGGTGATTGAGGAACGCAACCGCGACCGCGAACTGCGGATGCTGTCTCAGGCGATCAAGAGTATCCATGACAGCGTGTTCATCACGGACTTGTCTAATCGATTTATATTCGTGAACCGCGCATTTTGTGAGACTTATGAATACCAGGAGTCGGAGATACTTGGCGCCAGCACTTCGGTGTTGTGGCTGGATGAGAGTGACGGGGAACTAGCCAACGACCGCAACCGCATCTCAGAAGGTGAATACTACCACAAGCGCAGCAACGGTGAGAGCTTTCCTGTGATTCTGTCATGGTCTTTCATCGAAGATCAAGAGCGTCAGCAATTTGCCATAGTGGGAGTCTCCCGAGATATCACCGAGCGCAAGCAAGCGGAAATTGCTCTGCAGTCGAGTGAAGAGCGGTATCGAGCTATTGTTGAGGACCAGACGGAGATGATCTGCCGGTTCACACCAAACGGCACGCTGACATTTGTAAATGAGGCGTATTGCGACTACTTCCATCAGAGGCGGGAATCGCTATTAGGCACTCAGTTCGTGGCGCATCTCCCCCATTCTGACGATGAAACACCGGTTGAGGCACTGAGGCACTACGGTCCAGAGAACCTACAGGCCACATACGAAACGCATCAGTTTATCACCGATGGCAGCACAGAGTGGCAGCAGTGGAAAATCCGTGTCCTGCTGGATGACCACGGTGCAGTCGCAGAGTTCCAGGCTGTAGGGCGGGATATCACAGAACGGAAGCTGGCCGAGATCGCCCTGAGTGAAACGGGTAGCCGTATCCAGCAGACCCTTCTTTTGGGTCAGCCCCCTGTTGACCTAAAGGGTGTAGAGATCGCAAGCCTTACGGTGCCGTCTCTTGATGTTGACGGTGACTTTTATGACTTCCACCGCTGGGATGCGTACTCGTTTGATGTGGTGGTGGGTGACGTGATGGGCAAGGGTGTGCCGGCTGCACTGACTGGTGCAGCCACCAAGAGCCAATTCCCCAAAGCCATGACGACCATTCTGGCATTATCAGAACCCGGTATGATCCCACGGACGGACGAAATTGTGCAAAGTGTGCATGACCAGTTGTCCGAAAGATTGATCTCGCTGGAGACTTTCGTTACGGTTTGTTATGCTAGATTTGATATGCTGCAGCGCAGCCTGACATACGTGGACTGCGGCCATACCAGTACCGTGATCTTCCGGGCGGTGACGGAAAGCTGTGAGACGATCAACGGTGATAACCTGGCCTTTGGATTTGTACCGTATGAGGAATACCATCAGTTCAAGACCTCGCTTGCTGAGGGCGATGTGTTTGTGTTCTACAGTGATGGAGTGACTGAAGCGCAGACCCCCGACGATGAGCTGTTCGGGCTGGATCGGCTGCTTCAGTTTGTGTCGGAGCAAGGCCACAAAAGCGCAGAGCAGATCACTGAAGCCCTCTACGATCGCATCAAGGAGTGGACCGGTAAAGACAAGTCGACTGATGATCTGACGTGTGTGGTGGTGAAGATCGGTCCCCCACCTTCAGAGACTGTCAGCTTGTCGAGGGAAATGACCTTCAGCAGCACACTCGATTGCTTGTCTGAGGTCAGAGAGTTTGTTCATGAGTTCGTCGTGCAGGATGCTGAGGCCCGTGATAAAGTGGACAGTGTTGAGCTGGTGATGACTGAAGCGGTGACCAACGTGATCCGGCACGCGTATAGTGGTGTGGAAAAACAACCGGTCCGGCTGGTGGCAAAACTGTATCCTACCTATATGGAATGGCTGGTTTTGCATAAGGGCGATGATTTTGATCCCGAAACGGTGAACCCGCCCACCTTTGACGGCTCTCGCGATGGCGGGTTCGGACTTTACATCATTGACGAGCTGATGGATTTCGTAGACTACACTACGATGCAGGATGGGTGGCGATGCACCCGCATGATTAAACGTCGATAACCGACCAAAATGCCATTTCATAGGCAGAGTCCCATATAACTCGGAGGTAACCCAATGAACCTGAGCGTAACAAAAAGCGGCGATATCGCCATTGTTGAGATTCCTGGTGACCACCTGGATGCTGGTAATGTCAAGGAGTTCAAGCGTGAAATCACGCAGGTACTGAATGACAACAAAAAAGTGGTATTTGACTTTGGCCAGCTTCGTTTCGTCGATAGTTCCGGGCTGGGCGCCATTCTATCTAGCTTGCGGACCCTCAATGCCGCCGGCGGCGACTTGAAACTAGCGGCACTCAGTAAGGGCGTCCGGGCGCTGTTTGAGCTGGTGCGGATGCACCGCATCTTCGACATATTCAATACCGTAGACGAGGCCGTCAAGGCGTTCTAAGGGGGCGAAATGCGGATTTCGCTTTTTGTATTCATTGATGCCTTTGGATGGGAGATACTGAAACAGCACCGCTTCCTGGAGGATAGCCTGCCATACAGGCAGCCTCTGGGGACGGTGTTTGGATACAGCTCGACCTGCGACCCTACGATCATCACTGGGGTATTACCCAGAGAACACGGGCACTTTTCGTTCTTTGTGTATGATCCCGCGAAGTCGCCGTTCAAGTGGTTAAAGCTGCTGAAGGTGCTTCCGGGCAGTCTGACGGATCGTGGGCGCGTGCGTCACATCATCAGCAAGCTGGTGCAGAAGTTCTACCGCTATACCGGCTATTTTGAGCTGTACGGTGTGCCGTTTGAGCTGCTGCCTCAATACGACTACACCGAGAAGTCCGACATCTATTTCCCAGGCGGTATCAATGGGGGGCAAAAGACCATCTTCGACCTCATGCGCAAAGACAACAAGTCTTTCAGTCTGAGTGACTGGCGCAAGAGCGAAGAGGAGAACCTTTCGCGGCTGGAGGCTGACATCCAGGCTGGCGAAATCCGGTTCGCCTACCTGTATATGGCGGCCATGGACGCGACACTGCACGCTGATGGCACCCACAGTGAGCGTGTCACGCAGAAAATCGCCTGGTATGAGCTGCAGTTGAAGCGCATCTATGAACTGGCTAAAAAGCACTACGACGATGTGCGCATCACGGTCTTTTCTGACCACGGTATGACCAATATCCGCGAAACATGCGATCTGATTAAGCTCATCGAAAACACAGGTCTGGTGTTTGGTGAAGATTACGCCGCGATGTATGACAGCACCATGGCGCGGTTCTGGTTCCTCAAGCCCAGCAGCCAGTTAGTGATCGAAAATGCGCTGGAGACCAACACACAGGGGCGGATACTCTCACAAGAAGAGCTGCACGAGTGGGGCGTGGATTTTCCGGACGCGCGGTATGGTGACCTCATCTTCGTGATGAACCCGCATGTATTGCTGTGTCCCAGCTTCATGGGCAAGGCACCCTTGAAGGGGATGCATGGATTTGAGCCGACACACCCCGACTCTGTGGCGATGCTCTGCAGCAACCATGAACCCGAGGTGAAGCCAAAGCGGTTGGAACAGATGTATGCCCTGATGAAGAGCCAAATCCAGTGGGCATGGGAAGAGATTCCGTCGAAAGTGGAGTAGACGGCGGAGGGTTGGGATCACCGGAGGCTATACCGCCACGCGCAGAAGACCAGTCAATTACCCACAAGTGAATAAAGGTATATGGCCTCCGATTCCGCGACATAAATGTCTCGGCTATTGGTCAACAAGACTGCTGAAGCAGTCTGGGGACCTCCTTCATATTCATGGTAGGCGGCCACAGCAAGTAGGTGCGACCCCCATTCGGGGGTAGATGATTTGACCTATACCACGGGTTACGCTTGTAAGTGGCTGGTCGTAGGGGCGTCCCTTGTGGGCGCCCTAAATCAAAAATTATCGAAAGAACAACGATTAGGGCGCCCACAAGGGACGCCCCTACGACCGAATCAGCTACACCGTAGGTTGCCATGAACTCATGCGAGGGTGACCAAACCCGCCGCGATCGAGGCTGCGTAGGCGGAACCACAGGATGGCTGAGAAGCTCCGTTTTATAATCGAACGAAGGTGAAATGATGAATATCGTGGTGACGGGCGGGGCCGGCTTTATCGGGGCCAATTTCTTGAACCTGTTGGTGCCGCGGTTGCCGCAGCACCACTTTATCAATGTGGACAAGCTGACCTACGCGGCCAATCTCCTCAGCTTGAAGCCCATCATGGACGCACCCAACTACCAATTCTGCCGCGTAGATATCGCTGAAAGTGCCGATGTATCCACCCTGTTTGAGCACTTTTCGGTAGACATGGTCGTCCACTTTGCGGCCGAAAGCCATGTCGACCGTAGCATCGTCAGCCCGGGGGATTTCATCCAGACCAACATTGTGGGCACCTTCAACCTGCTGGAAGCGTGCCGAAGGCAGTGGAAAAGCTGGGATGGCAAGTTGTTTCACCATGTCAGCACCGATGAGGTTTTTGGCAGCCTTGGTGACAACGGCTTTTTCACCGAGGAAACGCGATACGACCCCAGCAGCCCCTACTCTGCAAGCAAAGCGTCCAGTGACCATTTGGTGCGAGCGTATGGGCGGACCTACGGAATGCCCTTTAAGCTAACCAACTGCAGCAACAACTACGGACCGCTTCAGTTTCCTGAGAAGCTGATCCCGTTGATGATCCAAAACGCACTGACGGGTAAACCGCTGCCGGTCTACGGTCAGGGCCTGAACGTTCGCGACTGGCTGTATGTGGGCGACCACTGCGAGGCGATCTGGACGGTGATAGAACACGGCACGGTGGGCGAGAGCTACAACATCGGTGGGCACAACGAGATGAAGAACATCGAAGTGGTCCACGCCATCTGTCAGGCTCTGGCGGACGAAACAGGCCAGCCGCTGGATGAGTTCACGAAGCTGATCACATACGTCACCGACCGTCCTGGCCACGACCTGCGCTACGCCATTGACCCCAGCCGTATGATGAATGAGCTGGGTTGGAAGCCAGCCGAGAGCTTCGTGACCGGTCTGCGCAAGACGGTGCGATGGTATCTGCAAAACCGCGAGTGGGTGGAGAGCATTCAGACCGGTGACTACATACGCTGGATGGAACAGAACTACGGAAGCAGGGGAGACGTACAGTCATGATTAAAAAAGGCATTATACTAGCCGGAGGGTCAGGCACCCGCCTGTATCCGCTCACTCGAGTCGTCAGTAAGCAACTGATGCCCATCTATAACAAGCCGCTGATCTACTACCCGTTGTGCAGTCTGTTGCTGGCGGGGATCACCGAGGTTCTGGTGATCAACACACCGGAGGACAGCGCACTGTTTCAGAGGCTGTTGGGCGACGGTTCGGAGTGGGGCATCAAGATTGAGTATGCTGTGCAACCTGCTCCCGAGGGTCTTGCCCAGGCGTTCATCATCGGTGAGGAGTTCATCGGCGATGAGGGGTGTGCGCTGGTGCTGGGAGATAACATCTTCTTTGGCCATGGTCTGCCCGAACAACTCATTCAAGCTACTACCCAGCCCCAGGGAGCCACTGTCTTTGCCTACTACGTGCGTGACCCTCAGCGATACGGCGTGGTGGAGTTCGATGCCGATGGCAAGGCCATCAGCATCGAAGAGAAGCCGATCAAACCGCGGAGCAACTGGGCGGTGACCGGCCTTTACTTCTACGACCACCACGTGGTGGAGATCGCCAAAAACCTGAAGCCCAGCCCGCGCGGTGAGCTGGAGATTACCGATGTGAATGCCACCTACCTGCGGATGGGTGAGTTGAGCGTGCAGAAGCTGGGACGTGGCACCGCCTGGCTGGACACCGGCACCCACGAGTCGCTGCTGCAAGCCGCTGATTTTGTGCAGACCGTAGAGGAGCGGCAGGGCATGATGATCTGCTGTCCGGAGGAGATCGCCTGGCGCAAGGGGCTCATCAGCGATGAGCAGTTGCGTAGACTGGCCGCTCCGCTGGCGAAGAATGACTACGGCCACTATCTGCTTGAGCTGGTCGACAGGGGGAAACACGGATGAACATCATCGAAACGCCCATCCCCGGTGCCGTGGTGATCGAGCCAAAAGTGTTTGGTGACGCCCGCGGGTTCTTTTTCGAGAGCTACAGCCAGTCACGCTATGCGGAACACGGTCTGAACGCCCAGTTCGTGCAGGACAACGTCTCGTTCAGCCGCCGCGGTGTGCTGCGCGGTCTGCATTTTCAAAAGCCGTTCACTCAGACCAAGCTTGTGCAGGTGCTGCAGGGCGAAGTGTTTGATGTAGCGGTGGACATGCGCGTGGGCTCACCGGCGTTCGGAAAGTGGCATGGGGTGCTGCTCACCGCCGAGGCACACAACCAGTTCTACGTGCCGCAAGGCTGCGCTCACGGCTTTGTGGTATTGAGCGAAACCGCGCTGTTCAGCTACAAGTGCGATGATTACTACCATCCTGAGTGCGAGGGCGGGGTCATCTGGAACGACCCTGAGATCGGCATAGTTTGGCCCATCACCGACGTGCAGCTCAGCGAGAAGGACACCAAGCTGCCCCGCTTGAGTGAGTTGCCTGCGGAGCGGCTGTTCCGGTTTTAGCGGGATTCATTTCACGCGGAGACGCGGCACCGCAGGTGACGGCGCGGAGAGGGAATCGGGTATGTCACGCGAAGACGCGAAGACGCGAAGGGTATGTTCGGGCTATCTTCCCATCCGTGAAATCCGATTCATCCGTGTAATCCGTGGTTCAGACAAATCTCCGGCGCCGTAAGGTTTGTAGGGGGCGGTTCGCGAACCGCCCTTCGTGCGTCGAGGGGAGGCCACGTCCTTTGCGGTTGGCATAGGGAATATCATCCACAGATGACGCAGATTACACAGAATAGCAATCGACCGCGCCGGTTTCTCAGAGCACTATCAAACGCCCTGCAGCCCGTCTCCGGCGCGGTCTGGCGGTTAGCCCGGCACCGTTGCGGGGGAGGCCCGGCACCGATGCGGTCAGGCGTGGTCCGGCGTGGGCATACCGTGCCGTGAGGGGCGCCGGCGACCCGCATACTTCGTCATTCAGAACTGATACCAAATGGTATCTCTTGTTTTCTCGGCCCGAAGTAGGCCATTACCTCCCTACAGAAGGGGCAACCTCGAGTTGTTATGTAGAAATTGCCAATTTCCAAGGAGGTATACTCAATGCCTAACTGTTGGGCAAGTTCAGGTGAAACAAGGTGGTAAAGTCCACATACTTCACAGAACAGACGAGCGATGATGCTAGAATTTGGCAGGGGTTCCTTGATGTTATCGATGTCTATCTTCTTGGTATGAAGTACCTCAACTGGCACCCCTAAAATACGTGCAATTTCGTTAAGATCAATGGAGCTTTCATTATCCATGTCTTTCGTCCCCTTTTTGGAGAAAGCTTGGTCGAGAAGGTGGAGTTAATCACCAGTTTCTTCGGATGGTTGGTGGTTGTTGGTAAGCGAACACTTGCTTTTCTGTTCCGAATTGTTTTACCCAGTTTCGCTGGGGTTGTCAAGGCCGCGAAGTGCCTGTTTGGGAAGCTTTTACTGCGCGAACGGAGGCAACCCATTGAACTCGGCAGCTCGCTCTTCCTGACGGACGCCAATGGTGTGCAGACCGATAAATACGTCTACAACGCCTGGGGCAAGGTGGTCTCCTCCAGCGGCACGACAGCTAACCCGTTCAGATATGTGGGCCGGCTGGGGTATTATCCAGATGTCGGTACCGGCTTATACTGGGTTGGCACACGCTTCTACACCCAATACGCTGGCTGCCTGCCCCGCAAACGAGCTGACCAATTCCAACAGATGAAGGAATCCGCCCCCGCCTGCTGGAAACAATCAACAGTAGCCACAAAACTAGCAGGTGTAGCCCCACAGTATGAGTGATCTATCGCCCCGAGACACAACAAGGCAACTTAACTCGCCTGACGCCCGGAAAACCCTCTTTGCGCTAGGATCGCTGGCAGAGGGGGCTTTGTTGTGTGAACGGTTCGTGGTCGTGCGCACCATCCGCCCGCATGAAACCGCCAGGCCAGGTGTGTTTCTGTGTGACGACGCCCAGCTTGGCCGCGTGGTCGTGAAGATACACCCCCTCGATATCCCGCCCGATCAGCACCTGTGGAGCATGCTGCAGCAGATCAAGCACCCCAGTGTGGTGCCCATTCTGCACACGCTGCAATGGCAGGGGCTGTGGGTTGAGGTGCAGCCATACCTGTCTGGCGGCAGCCTGGTCGACCGCTACACCCAAAGCCTCACCGGGCTGGTGCAGATGCCGCTGCCCTACATCGAGAACGGGCTGGTGCCCCAGATCAGCAGTGCTCTGGCGGCGCTTCACGAGCGTGGGATAGTGCACCGGGATGTGAAGCCGGGCAACATATTGATCCAACCCGAAGAGGGCGGCGACCACTACCTTCTGGGTGACTACGACATCAGCTCGCAGTTGGCTATCGATGTCCACACCCGGCTGACGTCCCGCGCGGCGGGCACCTGGATATACACCGCGCCTGAGGCCTTCCCGCGGTACCGTGATGACAATGGCGAACTAGGGGCCAAGGTATCCCGTGCGAGTGACTACTACAGTCTGGGGGTCAGCCTGCTTGAGCTCTGCGTGGGCACCACCCCGCTGCACACAAGCCAGTTGCCCGATCTGTATGACTTCTACCTGTCCGGGAACCGTCTGGACCCCCCGGCATCCATCCCTCAACGGATGCGCGAGCTGATCTCGGGGCTGCTGATCCGTCAGCCGCATCTGCGCTGGGGTGAACCTGAGCTCAGCCGCTGGCTGAGGCATGGCACTACCGCCGAAGACCTCACCCGCATCGAACAAGCGCAGCACCAGCCTGTCAGCGGCAAAGTGGTGGTGGAGTTTCGGTATTACGATCAGATAGTGGAGAGCCCGGAGCATCTGGGCCAGCTCATGGCGGGCGACCTCGACAAAGCGGCGTTTTATCTGGAGCAGCCTGAGGGGTTGTGGAGCTGGCTAGGGCAGATTGACGTTAACCAGGCGGTCACCGTTCGCAAGCAGTTCGAGGCGGTCCGGTCAGCAGGCGGGGCGGAGATGCTGCTGGTCTGCATGTTGAATCCCTCCGCGAGGTGCCTGGTCAACGGCGATGTGCTCCAAAATGCGGCGCAGTGGCTGGAGAATCACAAACAGCATGCACGCGCGAGTTGGGTGACCGATATGGAGCTGAACCGCCTGCTCTACTGGCTGGAGTTCCACCATGACGGTGATCTCGCGCTGGCAGAGAGACTGAAGCCCATTAGGAAGACCCCTCACTCGGTGCGGTTATTCGAGATGCAGTGGGCACTCTTCCCCGAGCTGCCCATCACCATACGGCCGGGCTACACCGCGCAAACACCCGCCGAGTTTGCATTGATCGCCTACGGGAGAGAGCCGGACTGGGCTAGCGGACGGTGCGAGAGCTATCAGCGCGCGATGGTGGTGTGGCAGGATGGTCTGCTTGAAGCCTGGCTGCGCCAGCGCGGTCTGCACCAGCTTGCGGAGCGCAGCGAGCACATACGGCAGCAAAGCTCCGAACAGCCGGTCATCGCCTTCGAGGAGCTCCTGATGCTGCTCAACCCTGATCTGCCCAAACCGGTGATCAGGGTGGAACACGCGTCGACGATGCAGATATCATTTGCCACCTCAACCCCAATCCTGGTGCCGTATCACACCAAGGGCATGGGCAACCCCATCATTCAGGTTAAATGGCGTGCTCAGCCGGAGCTGGTGCCCGCACCAAATCCGCTGGTGGGCCGTGAGGGGCACATCAGCGCAGTGTTTGGTGCCCAGATGGGGCGGGCAAGGGCGTCTGGGGAGATGGCCTTCAGCCTGAGCAGCCACAATGCCATCGTGAGCCAGGAGCTGCACACCGTGCCTTTCCGCGTGGTCAATCCTAATGGCGACCTCATCCGACAGATGATCATCTCCATCCTGGTTGGGATTGCGATCTTCTGGTTCAGCCGCTGGGTGATGTCGGTCACCGGCCTTCATGCCCCTTTCACGTATGAGCAGCTTGAAGTGAACGGCTCCTGGCGGCCATACCGACGGGCTGCCACCAACACCATGCTATCGGCACAACTGGGCATTGCGGTCTGGGCCTCGCTGATGTCCATCGGTTGGCTGTGCCATCAGGCTGCCCGTATGCGTGTAGAGCGGCTAGCCATCGGCGATCCAAGCATGAGGGATCTCATCAACCGCGAGGTGATGGGCAGCATCGTGGCTTTCATCGGCATATCGGGGTTTGTCGGGCCATGGATGGCTTACATACTGGACATCCTGACCAGCGCACGGCTGACCCCCTCCCATCCGGAGTTGATGTGGGCTGTGTGGGGCGGGATACTCGGTGCATCGGCGGGGTTCTGGCTGATCAGCCCCGTCCAGGGGCGCACCTATTGGCGCGGATGGGTGCTTCTGGCGGTGTTTGTGGTGATGGCCGTGATGGCCGCGGTCACGATGGCGGTGTTGCCCGATGTGGTGGTTCCACTGGCTGGGACCGGCCTTGATTGATTACTGCAAATTCATATCAACCTGTAGGCCCTCGGCCAGCCCAAACCTTTCGCGATCTGTCCGATCCGTCTCATCCGTCCGATTCCCGGATTTTCTGAACCACGGATTACACGGATTACACGGATTACACGGATGGGTTCGGATGGGGGTGAGTGGTTAGCCTGTAGTTACCTGTCCCGCCTTGATGATGTATTAATGTGACGGTTCCACAACATGGTGTATAGTGATGTATAGAATGAGTAAAACGTCCGACTGGTGGAGTGGTTATATTGGCAGACCGTAAGACGGAAAACATAAGTAACGACAACCCGACAACCCTTGTGGGTGGTCCCCCTGCGACGCCTGCTGACGCAACCCGTGCGGTGCGCTCATCCGATCAGCCTCGTGCCAAAGCGGTCCCCCGCTTCGCACTGGGAGCACTGGCTGAGGGCACGATGCTCTGCGGCAGCTACAAGGTGGTGCAGACCTTCCGCGCACATGAAACTGGCCGCCCTGGCGTTTACCTCTGTGACATCGGCACCGAACGGGTTGTGGTGAAGGTCTACCCCCTCGATTTTCCGCCTGTGGCTGATGTCTGGGCCCAGACCGGGCAACTGAACCATCCACATGTGGTGCCCACCATCCGCCAGGTGATGCAGGACGGCCTCTACTGCGATGTGATGCCGTACTATGAGGGCGGCTCGCTGGTGGAGGCGTATCAAGAAGACGAAGCCAGCACGCTGCAGGTTCCATTGGAGATCATCACGGACAGCTTCGCGCCGCAGATGCTGGATGCCCTGGCGTATGTCCACTCCATGGGACTGGTCCACCGAGACATCAAACCGAGCAACATACTGGTAGACGGTGAGGGTGACCAACCCGTATTTTTACTGGGTGACTTCGACATCAGCTCCAAGCTGAGCACCCAGTTGGATCAGCGCATCACCATGCGCGCGGCGGGCACCTGGACCTACACCGCCCCCGAGGCGTTCCCCAGATACCAGGACGAAGAGGGTGTGGTCGGTGCCAAAGTCACGCGCGCCGCGGACTACTACAGTCTTGGCGTGACCATGCTGGAGATGGCCTGCGGGACCACTCCGCTGCACACCTGCACTCTGCCCGATGTGTTTGACTTCTACCTCAGCGGTCAGAAGATCAGTGTCCCGCCGGAGCTACCCGAACGGCTGCGCACGCTGCTCCAGGGGCTGCTCATCCGGCAGCCACAGCAGCGCTGGGGTGAGGCCGAATTCGAACGGTGGCTGACGGGCCAAAACACACCCAATGACCTGCAGCGCATTCAGGATTCGCAAGTCAAGCCCCTCACAACAAAAGCGGAACCGCCATTTCGGTATCGCGATGAGGTCGTGCAGACTACGGAACAACTGGGCCAGCTCATCGCCGATGACTTGGATGCGGCTTCTGACATGCTGCGCCGTGATGAAGGGCTGTGGGCCTGGCTGGGCAGGATCGACGTGAACCGTGCTGTGGCCATCCGCAAGCGCGTGCAGGCGGCATCCGGCGGCGGAGCGGTCGTTATCCTGGCCTGCTTGTTGAACCCACGCGCGGTGTGCCGTATCGGATCCAGTGAGCTGAACACGCCTCAGCAGTGGTTTGACTGGCTGGACAGTTCTCGCAGCGCCTCGGTGAGCGATACCGAGATCTACCGGTTCCTCTACTGGCTGTATTATCATGCCGACGGGGATCGAGCCCTTGCGAAGCGCATCATGCCGATCGTGAAGACGCTGGATAGCATCCGATTACACGAAATCCGCTGGGCGATGTACCCGGACACCCCGTTGACAGTGTGTCAGGGTTACGATGCCCGTACACCAGTGCAGTTTGCGACCATCGCGTATGGGCAGGAGTCGGACTGGAGCAGCGGTCGATGCGACCAGTATGAGCGGGCGATGGCACTCTGGCAAGACGGCATCGTGGAGGCCTGGCTGAGGCAGTCGGGGCAACAGCAGATGGCGGCTATCAGCAAAGCCAAACGCGAAGCGAATGCCCGTGAGCCAGTGGCTGGTTTTGAAGAGGTATTGCGGCTGATGAACCCCAGGCTGCCCAAGCCTCAAGTCAGTTTCCAGCTCCCCGGTTGCGTGAGGGTCGACTTCAAAATCCCCACCCGCGTGCGGGTGCCATATTCCACCACTGGGCCTGGGTATCCTGTGATGAATATAGAGTGGCAGCCGCACAGCGGATTGGATGCCGCCTCAGCACAAATCGTGGAACGTGTGGGGCATCTGGAAGCGAAGCTCAATGCACAGGATGGCCAGCTTGATGAGAAGGGCCGCGTGGGCTTTGCCGTAGAGAGCTCCAACGCCAAGGTCACCCCTGGAATCCACTGGCTGCCGTATGAGGTGGTCAATCCGAACGGGAGTATTGTGGTTCAGATGGTCGTCTCCACCTTTCTGGGCGGGTTGATATTTAGCATCAGCAGGTCTATCATAGCGGTGATGGGTTACCCGCATTTCTTCGATATCTTTGGCGAGAACGTCACCCCGGCCCAGGATGGGCCGATGGGGCTGGCAGGGATGTTAGTGTTCGTGACGCTGCTGGCCATCGGGGTCACAATTCATTGTGTGGTGCGCGACCGTGTGGAGAAACTGAATGTCAGGATGGCCGATATTGTGGTGGTCGATTCGCGTCCGTATTCGTGGGAATCCGAATCCAGGACTGAAGATATGGCCGGTCAGTTGATCGCACAACACCCATGGGCATCGGCAGCGCTGTTTATCATTCTAGGCGGCCCATTCTCCATTAGTGTGTTGGATTATCTCACGGGGTCACTGGCCACCCCAAATGCACCGCAGATCATGTGGTCATTTTGGGGGCATGTATACGGTGCGGTGGCTGGATTTTGGCTGATATGCCCTCTGCGTGGGCTCACGCGGTTTCGCATCCCGGTGCTGACAGGTGTGGTGCTGGTGATGCTGGTTTTTGCACTGATGACCTACGGTTTGTTCCCGCCGAAGTAGGGGCAGCCCGCGAACCGCCCTTGTCGCGGGCGCTTCCGGGGTCTCCCCGCCTCAACCCATCGTGATCCGTCCGATCCGTCCAATGCCCGGATTGTCTGAACCACGGATTACGCGGATGACACGGATGGGGAGGATGGGACGGTAAATGCCTATCGGAAACTGGCGCAAACCGTACATAACCTGCCGCGCCTATGCAGCGGATGTAGGGGCAAACCCCCTGTGGTTACCCCTGAATAGTACCCTCAAATCATCGCTATTATGCTCACCCATAAACGATGACCAGCAGGCCGATTCACAACCCTACAATTGGCCCGGCGTTGTGGTATAAATAACATGGTCTCTGAAGTAGGAGACCGATGGAGTTGTTCCCTGCGATGGCAGATCGCCCGACACAAAAAATAGGCACCGATAACCCGACACGGCTTGTGGGAGACGCCGTTGCGGCACCCGGTGACGCCACCCGTGCGGTGCGCTCATCCGACAAACCCCGAGCACAAGCTTCCCCCCGTTTTGCGCTGGGAGCCTTAGCCGAAGGCACCATGCTCTTCGGTGACTATAAAGTCGTGCAGACCTTCCGTGCGCACGAAACGGGTCGCCCCGGCGTTTATCTGTGTGACACCGCCTCCGAGCGGGTCGTGGTGAAGGTCTACCCCCTCGATTTCCCACCGTCGGCTGAGGTCTGGGCCCAGATCGGGCAGTTAAACCACCCGCATGTGGTGCGCATCGTGCGCCAGGTGTTGCAGGACGGCCTTTATTGCGATGTGCTGCAGTATTGTGATCGCGGCTCGCTGGTTGAGGTGTATCAGCACAACGAGACCAACATGCTGAAGGTTCCCATGGGCACCATCGTCGATCGGTTCGCTCCGCAGATGCTGGATTCGCTGAAGTATGTCCACTCAATGGGGCTGGTCCACCGCGACATTAAGCCCAGCAATATACTAATAGAAGGGGACGCGCAAACCCCTGAGTTTTTACTGGGTGACTTTGACATCAGCTCCAAGCTGAGTTTGCAGCTTGATCAACGCATCACCATGCGGGCTGCCGGCACCTGGACCTACACCGCTCCAGAGGCGTTCCCCAGGTACCAGGACGAAGAGGGCGTGGTGGGGGCGAAGGTGACGCGGGCCTCTGACTACTACAGTCTGGGTGTGACGATGCTGGAAATGGCGTGCGGCACCACTCCTTTGCACACCTGCAAACTGCCCGATATGTTTGATTTCTACCTCAGCGGACAGAAGATCGATGTGCCGTTGAGCATACCGGAGCGGCTGCGGCTGCTCATCCAGGGGCTTTTGATACGCAACTCCAGCCAGCGCTGGGGTGAGGCGCAGGTCAGCCGGTGGCTGACGGGCAAAAACACCGATGCCGATGTGCAGCTCATCACCGATGACCGCGAGCACAGCCCCTTCAGCAAGGCGGCGGGCGACGCCTACTCGTTTGGCGTGCAGCAGGCGCGAAGCTTCAGCCAGTTGGCCGATATGTTTGCTTCTGACCCCGAGATGGCGGAAGACCACCTGCGAATGAGCGACGCGCTCTACCAGTGGGTCGGGCAGCGCGATACCAATCTGGCTATCCTGCTGCGTAAGGATGTGCAGAAGTATATCAACCATCCTGACCTGGCGATGATCGGCGCCTGTCGGCTCGATCCGAACGCGCCGATGATCTTCTTCAACGGTCTGCCGGTGCGGACAGCCGAACAGTGGCTTTCTGAAGCCGAGCGGATATACTCACAGCGCAAGGAACCTGACTGCTGGCTGGACGAAAAAGAGTCCGAGCGTCTGTTGCTGTGGCTGCAGAGGCGTGGAGCCGCCGATCGTGAGATCGCCCGGCGGCTGGAGGGTCTGGAAGTCCGTAACCCGGAGAGCCGGCTGGCGGAAGTCAGCTTCGCGATTGACCCACGCCGTGGTATCAGTCTGGGCGAAGGTGTGACGGTCTCGCACCCAGTCGATTTTGCGACCATGGCCTACGGTGATGAGCAGAGCTGGACTACCGGGGTCCCAGCATGTTATGAACAGGCCTACCGCGTGTGGAGCACAGGTATTTTAGAAGCCTGGTTCCGGCAGCGCGGGCTCACAGCTCTGGCCGTGCGTTGTAGTGATCTGAAAGAGACCATGCATGAAACCCCATACGGTGCTTTTGAGACTATCCTTCGGGTGTTGAACCCCAAGCTGCCCACGGTGAAGGTCAGTTTTGAGCGCATCCCACCTGTCTCACTGGTATATGGTAAGTCAATGCGGGTGGCGTTGAAATACCACACCATCGGTCCCGGATTTCCATTGATGCGTTTTGTCGGCATGGGTGACAAAGACGAGGCCTATCTCGAAACCCCGGTGATCAGTGCCAGAGAGGGCCAGATATGGGTCAAATTCACGGGGATGGTATCGCTGAAGGGTGTGCCTCGCCTGATGGACATCAAGTGTACAGGCCCTTACTCTAAACTGGTAGGTGGTGAGCCGACGCTTACCTATGAAGTGGTCACCAACACGGGTATGTTGGGCAAATATGTGGGATGGAGTACAGCTTATGGGTTTCTGTGCTTCTGGCTTCCCAGGCAGTTGATGCAATACACTGGCATCACTGAGACGGAATATCCAGATCGCCGTTTCGCCGCTAGTATCGGTATGGCTGTAGTAGCCGCGATGATATTTCTCGGCAGTATTTTGTATCAAACAGCCCAGAAGTCTGCGGAGGAAGAGTAATGTATAGATACCGACGCAGGTCACCTGGCGACACCCTTGTAGGAGTGGCACTCATAGGGTTATTTATACTATTCAGGTCAGGACCATATGCAATCGCCTTGCTGGACTTCGTGTTCAGCACGTATCTGGTGCCCGGAATGCCTCAGGTGATGTGGGGATTTTGGGGTATTCTGATCGGAATCACCGCCGGTCTGCACATCGTGGCACCACGGATGGGGCTCGAGGGTGTGGCCAGGATATTTCGTTGGTCAGTGCCGGCAGTGATGCTGGTTCTAGCCATAGTTGGACAGCTAATCAAAAGGTAGGAGAAATCAAATGAGTGGAGCAGTCGATATGGTACTGCTGGTCGGTGCCCTTCTCGAAGGGGTCGGCCAGGTAGTCACTACCATGCAAGACGCATACCAAACGGCCCAGCGGCAGATGGAAACCGCGCAGGAAACGGTGAAGTTTCAGCGCGATATGGAGCTGCAGCAGGCCTGCGAAGACCAGATAAAAAGCGGCCAGGTGGTGGCCGCGTCAGCGCAGATGCTGACCGACGAACCGGGCACGCTGTTCTTGTTCCAGGCACTGGGTGAGCTGAAACAGCAGCTCGGGCAGAGCCAGGGAGCTCGGACCGAGTCCCTCCGTGCAGCCATCGATGAGCGGATACGGCAGGTAGCCAATCAGCCAGATCAGATGGTGGCGCACACAAATGCGATATTTGAGTTCCACCAGCAAATCGCAGAGCTCAGCCAGCAGCAGCAGGCGGAGTCGGTCAGTGCATTGGCGCACACGGCCATCCCGTTTGCTCAGCAGGTTCAGTATCTGCGTTCTATGCTGGACACCGCGCTGATCAGGCAGTTCCGGCCTAAAGAGCTGGAGGAGATGAAGCTGCAGATCGCCCGCCTGGAGATCGTGGCGGAGCAGAGCCCCGAAATCGCCGCCCAGGGATATGAGACGCTGACCGCTCAATTGCGGCGCCTGATGCTGGACGCCGCGGAGCATGAGCAGCGCCGGCGCGCCGGTATCGCCCGCATCCAGCAACTGCTGGCTGTGGCCCGGCCCGCTCTGGCTGCGGTCATGACCGCTCAAGATATCGTACCGCATCTTTCCACCCGCAGCACCGCATTAAAGCAGGCCATCAAGCGGTTCATCACCAACTGGAACGGTGGCTCGCTTGAAGAGTTGGAGGCACTGGCACAAAACAGCGATCTGTTATACCGTCAGGCTCAGCAGTATATCCAAAAGCAGGCTGCGGCAGAACTGGTGTATAACAATGTCACCGCCTCCTTCCAGGAGCTAGGCTATGAGGTGATGACGCTCAACCGCTATCAAGGCCGATGGCGTGGGCGTGTGGCGCTCACCGAGACCGCCGGCATCGAGTTTATCTCGGACCCCGAAGGCGGGGTGCTGTCAGACACAGTGACCACAGATATCAACAGTGTGGCATTCAATCCAGAGCTGGAGCAGAAGGTCTGCGCGACCGTGGATGAGGTGCTGGAGAAGGCTCGCGCGAAACTGGCCGGCACCGGAGTAGAGCTGCGTGAGCGCAGCCGCGTGCATGGACGTGTACCGAGGCTGGTGCGCAGCCTGCAGCGAGATACCGAGGAACTACCCACCACTGCCGAGGCCCCAAAGACGCTGGAACAGCAGTAAACCACACAGTTACTTAGTCTCACGCGAAAACGCGAAGACGCGAAGGTAACAACCGGCGTGGGCATCCGGAATGCGTCCGCTTCAGCGGACAGCCAACTGATAAGTGACGGGTGACGAGGCCTGCTTTAGCAGGTTGATGGAACCCGTCGCAAATGCCCACGTAGAACCACACAGCATAATAAGGAGCTTCGCATGGAGTTAGCCTCGCCTCCCAGATGGATACAGGAGCTGCTGCGCGTCAGCAGCTACAAGACGCTCATCATCCTGCATGGTGCGATCCGTGACACGGTGCTGTATCCCGTCCAGAGCCTGGAGGGCACGCAGCAGTATACGTTTGGACCGCTGCGCAGTGCGTTGTTTGAGTTGTTAGGCCGCAACCCGCTGTTTGGGGAATACCCGCTGGTCGGTGCGTACAGCGGGATAGATGGTTTGCTTTTCGCGCCTGGCAGCGGCACAGGGCAGACGCCAGAGCAGCTATTCGCCGATGCGGTCAAGCAGGCGGAGCAGGCGCAGAGGACGAACAACAGCCCGATCAAGCCGCAGCAGACCCAAGCGGCGGCCGACGCCGCCATCCAGCAGCTTCGGTTGTGCATCCGCAACACCATCACCCCCTGCGCTTTCATTGTGGAGAACGCCACCCAGATGGTCGGCGCCCCGAACCATCTGCCGATGGATGAGCGTAACCCCTTCCTCAGGATGCTGATCGGCAGCACCGAAAGCCGTCCAGTGGGAGTAGACCGCGACGGAAAGCGGCGGATCATGCAGAACCTGTTGATCATCTGTGCCAGCCGACCGACGGACCTGCCCCCATGGGTGTATCTCGATAACCCCTTCGCCGCCACCGTGGAAGTGGAACGCCCGAACTCGTTGGAACGCCGATACTTCTTCAGCAGCTACCTGAGCCCTGAGCCGACGGAGCAGCACCTCGACCAGTTGGTAGATTTGACAGACGAGATGAGCTTCCGCGACCTGTTCGGTATCCAGAAGATCGCCACCGGCATGAATGAGGAGTCCGCGAACCCCAAGGCGCTGGTGGACCGCTTCAAATATGGCGAACGGCAGAGCGAATGGGACAGCTTGGAGCCCGCCCGGCTGCTGGATGCCGAGAAGACACTCAGCCAGCGTGTGCTGGGTCAGCCTGCGGCTGTCGGGGCGGTCGCCGACGTACTGCGGCGTGCCCGGCTGGGACTATCAGGCGTGCAGCACAGCAGTCAGACCAAGCCCAGAGGAGTTTTGTTCTTCGCAGGCCCCACTGGCGTGGGTAAAACCGAGCTGGCTAAGGCCGTGGCGGAGCTGGTGTTTAGCTCAGAAGAGGCGTGTATCCGGTTTGACATGAGCGAATTTAGTGCCAGCCACAGCGACCAGCGTCTGCTGGGAGCTCCCCCTGGCTACATCGGGTATGAAGAGGGCGGACAACTCACCAACCAGATCCGCGCCAACCCTTTTAGCGTGATACTCTTTGACGAAATCGAGAAGGCGCACCCGAACATCCTGGACAAATTTCTGCAAATTCTGGAAGATGGGCGCATGACTGACGGCCGAGGCCAGACGGTCTACTTCAGTGAGAGCATCATCATCTTTACCAGTAATGCCGGGATTTACAAAGTGAACGCTCAGACAGGCCGACCCGAGCAGGACCCTGTAACCGGCCTTCCGATACTCAATATTGATCCCGGTACCAACCCTAAGTATGAGCAAGTCCGTGAGCATGTGATCAAGGGGGTCAGCGACTACTTCAAGCACTATCTTGGGCGTCCTGAACTGCTGAACCGCATCGGACAGAACGTGGTAGTTTTTGACTTCATCCGTCCTGAGGCGATGCGGAGCATTCTGGAAAACAAAGTACTGAAGGGTGTGAGCAAGCAGCTCATTCAACGTTGGGGCATCAAGCTGGAGCTCAGTCCCGAGGCGTTAGAACAGCTTTCCGAATGGGTGCTGGCCGACCCGGGTTCTGGTGGACGCGGTATCGGAAACCTGGTGGAGGTGGCGTTAGTGAACCCCCTCAGCCGGCTGCTGTTCGCGCGGCTGGCTGAAGACCCGCAGGGTTTTCAAAACCGCACGCTGCGTGTGATCAGCTTTACGGCACCGGAATCCAATGCAGAGCACCGCTACGAGCTGTCCGTCGGGTGGCCTGAGTGAGCCGAACGCATATAGACATCGATGGCGCTGCAACCCACGTGCAGGGGCTTGGACCTGGAGAACGGCTGGTGATCTGGCTGCGCGGCTGTTCACGACGGTGCGAGGGTTGTATCGCACCGGAGCTGTGGGAAGCGGGCGAACCGACCCCGATTGCGGAGGTCGCCGCCTACTTACTATCGGAACTTCAAGGCTGCGGCAAGCTGACCGTGTCTGGCGGCGAACCGATGGACCAGCCTGAAGCATTACTGGAGCTCATCAGGCAGTTACGGACGGCTATGCCGGAGCTGGAGGTGCTGGTGTACACCGGTTATGTGTTTGAGGAGCTGCAGACGAAGTCTGAGGCCCACACTCAGCTTTTAGGGCAGATCGACATGTTGATAGACGGCGCGTTTGAGATCGACACGCCGAATACGCTTCAGTGGCGCGGCTCCGACAATCAGCGGGTGCTGCTTCTCTCCGAGCGGGCGCAGATTTACCGCGACCAGGCAGCTCTTCCTTGGCCGGAGCAGAGGCCGATCCAGGTGCAGATGTGCAGTGCCACGGAATACCGGGTAATCGGCATTCCGAAGCGTGGCGGTATCGAGCAGTATCGCGAGTTGATGCGTCAACGCGGAATAGAAGTGGGGCCATCCATATGACTGCAGTGAGAGTATGTCCGGATTGTGGGCAGCAGAACGCGGCGCATCTGGTGTTCTGCACCAAGTGCCAGATGGATATCAGCACGGTGCCGCCGGAGGTTCCAGAGGTAACGGAACAGACTGTTGCGACTCAACCGCCGACACAGAAGCAGCCTGATGCCACCACAGTGGTGAACCCATGCCGACCAAACTGCGACGGAGCGGTTTGCAGCTTGGAGTTGGTTTCCGACTCCAATGTGGTGTTCCATGTGCAGGATGGTCAGGTTGTGGGCCGCGGTGATAAGGCCGATGTGCGACTCACGGGAATACCGGATATCGATGCGATATCACGGCTGCATGCGAAGTTCTTTTGTAAGAACGGTCAGTGGTACGTGCAGCATATGGGCAGCACGAATTTCATCAAAGTGGACGGCCAAACCTATACGGATCACGATTCAGAAGTGGCCGTGTATGATGGCAGTATCGTGGTGTTGAGTTTGACACCATTCACCTTCCGCGGTGTGGATTGACGTTAAGCACCATACAAGGGGCGCCCCTACCGCCAGACGACAAGGGGCACGGCGCGCCGTGCCCGAGGGCGGTTCGCGAACCGCCCCTACACATCGGGTCATCTTGGCGACCACCGGTCGCCTGATTGGCATTTCCCTTCCCATCCGTGTAATCCTCCCCATCCGTGTAATCCGTGGTTCAGACAACCCGGGCAACCACGGCGCGGTGAGGAAACCCCGTCAAGGGACGCCAGTCCTGGGGTGACTAAACCCGCGGCAGCGTGGGTGACAGCATGCGATCCACACCACAGGCCCATTTCAGCAGCTTGGGCTATCCGCCAGACCGCGCCGGAGACGGGCTGCACAGCCACCGCAATCGTACCGAGAAACCGGCGCGGTCAAATGCCTAATCGGCGTCATCTGCGCCATCTGTGGATATATACTCCTGCACCGGATGGGCGGCTCGCGATCAGCCCCTAGTACACCCACAGGGATGCTGAATTTCGGGTTAGGCTTGACAACTGACGTTATATTTGCCCCTGTATCGTCATCTATAGCATCAGGCGAAATAATCCAGTATATTACTAGCATCAGTAAGCAATCGCTGGTGCCATCGTATGCCATTATCGGTGCCTTACCGCTACTCTCTTCATCATATTTGAGGTGACACCGTGGAGAAGTCCGAGTTCAAACTACCAGGGGCGTCTATCAACTGCGCGAAGGGGTTCGCCATGCTGTTTGTGGTGATGCAGCATGTCGGAATCCGGGCCGATTTTCCTGCCTACTACGAAGCTTTTATCAAATTCACCGACCTCTTCAATATGCCGGTTTTCGCCTTTCTTTCAGGTTATCTTGCCTACTACAGCTACCAGAAACATGCGGTCTCGGCCGGTTGGGATGGCGTCTGGCATCAGATTGGGCGAAGGGCTAAGCAGTTGCTGGTGCCGTATATCTGCGCCGAGGGCATCTACATGATCCTACAGGCAGTGAGGAATGCCATCACCCACCAGCCGTTGATGCATCCCGAGACTTTGACGAACCTGCTGTTGTACCCTATCCAGACACCTAATCCGCCACTCTGGTATCTGTATGTCCTCTTCCTGGTGAGTGCCATATTCCTCATCATGCGGAAGCTGCTGGGAGAAGGCGGGTTGTTGCTGGCTTTATGCCTGGCGGCGTTCTTCCTACCTGGTGACAATCTACTGTACACCCGTAAGATCGTGTTCCTGCTGCCGTTTGTGGCTCTGGGTTGGTATACTTGGAAGTTGAAGCGTGACATGCCGTTTAACAGCAAGCTAACCTGGCTATGGATACCTGCCATACTTCTGACTATCACGCTGCTTCACTACCCGACAGTTCAGGAGAGTGAGCTATGGTTAAGGCCGCTGCGGTATGTCATCGCGATCCTGGGAGTTTTAGCGATGTGCGGCACCGGCCAGGCGATCCAGGAAAGTAGCAGGCTGCGCAAAACCGTGATCTGGATGGGCGAAGTCAGCCTGCCGGTGTACCTGCTTCACAATGTGTTTGCTGGTCTATTGGGTCAGATCGCCCAGCGTCACCTGAGCGGGTGGCAGTTCCTGCCGGCCGCTTTGGTAATCTGCGCACTGGCCATCGGGCTGATAGGTGCCGTTCATGTGTGGCTGCAGCCTCGCAGTCGGCTGTATCGCACGCTGCTGCTAGGCTCACGATAAGGGTCATCCGGCTCGACGCGATAGATACGCTTATAATAAGGGTACATGCTCTTTGTGTGCTTGCCGTTATGTCTACCATCGCCAGGAGGTAGGATACCATGGATCTGACAGTAGTAACTGCAAGTGACCACAATTACATCTGGGGTGTATTTCTGGCGTGTGCCTCTGTGCGCCACAGCGGTGTGGAAGCCAAAATCATAGTCGCTGGTCCTGACTACACTACGGCTGACATCGCCATGCTGGAGCAGTTTGAGCATGTCAAGGTGATCCGCATGGACCCCAAACACCCTCGGAGCGTGGCCACTCGTAAACCCGAGGCACTGTTGGCTGCCGAGACCGAGTATGTGATGTGGATGGATGCGGACTGCATCACCATAGGAGATGTGAGGCCATATCTGCAAACACCCGAGGACAGCATCCAAATCCGCTTCCGCGCCAAATCCGAGAACGCTGATGTCTACCGCAACTACTACGCTAAGGACGAAACCCGTGGTCCGGTTGCTCAAAGCGTTCTAGATATTTGGCGGCATGATGTGGGTGAACTCACCAGCCCCCGCGTCAACACACAGGTCTTAAGTAACTGCTTCATCTACCACAAAAGGCACGAGTGGTTCATCCGCAAGTGGTCGCAACAAATGGACAAAGTACTTAAGTCTGACCGACGGTTGGTGGTCGATTACCGAAACAAGGGCTATTTTATGACGGACGAATCGGTGTTAAGCTCCCTGTTTAGCTTCTGCCATGATGCACCAAAAACAATGAAATACCAACTCGACATCAACCCATACGCTTACATGGGACACTACGGTCTTTCGCCGAAACCATGGATCACCTGGCTGCCTAAGAGCATGAAATACTACGACCACATCATACAACTGGTGGAGTGGGTGCAAGGGTTAGGGCTAAAGAGCCCTGCTGTTCCCTGGCAGTTTGAACGCAAGAATCGGCCTAAAGCGATGGTGATGGCGTATCTAAACTATGCCGGGCTGCATCTCGCGAACAGGTTGAGCACGAATTCAGGGCGATAGTTCCGAAAGGTATATGTATCAGTGCCGATCTCTCTATGGAGATGAGATATGATATTCCGTAAAATCCATGTGTGCTTTGTCTACTACGGAGAGATACGATGGAAAACAACCGCAGCCGAATCCGCTTGATGTACACTCTATATGGCGTCCTATGTTTGATGATCGTGATGGCCCTGACCTCTCACCCCACACCAATTTACGCCCTGAATATGGAGAATTCCCGATTGACACAGTTACCCCCAGATATGAACCTGATCCATTTCGATGACTGCGGTGTTTCCGGCCGGCAGCCACATGTGACCCCTATGAATGGCTGGCAGATGACTGCCCCCGAGGGTGAATGGCAGCAGGCGGCCTCTACCTGCACATTCGACCCGCCTGTGATCACCGTGAACTACACTAAACTGTCTGCCGAGTCCCGGTATGTCATGGCGATGCTGTTTATCACCGAAAGCATGAATGAGCGGGCGGTGAGTGTCACCAGTGGTTCACGCGAGCTGATCGGACGGTATGAGATAAAGACCACACCGGAGTGGGTCTATATTGATATCCCATCGGACTTAATTGTCAACGGCGAATTCAAAGCACAGGTGAACCGGCTGTCGGGCCCGAATGCGGTTCTGTCTGCGGTGGCGCTGTACGGCAATCAAGCTGCAGCTCAAGAATACCATCTGGAGATATCATCGACCACAGTTGGTGGCGTGCTTGGTCAGTTAACCGATGTGTACTGGAAGGGTGTGGCGGGGGCCACGGTGGAAGTGTCGTGCGGAGACGGCCCCAGTATGGGCTCTGCGGTGACCGATGCCAACGGACGGTTCGCAATCGATAAAGTGAGTCCTGATATGTCAGATAAATCCACATACCGAGTGACCGCTATCGTAGGTGACCAACGGCTGGAGCAGCAGATCAAGGCCTCCAGCATGTGGTACCACCCGCCAATGCTTCAACCGATCGCAGAGGAATCCCGACGCTACAAGCTTGATGGCAACTGGGACCTGGCACTCGACGACGGTGAGCACAAGCGGTTCCGCTCTCCAGGGCAGTTCCTGCAGCAAGGGCTCAGTCCAGATGCCAAAGAGGGATACACGATCTCGCGGCCGGTCTGTATACCCCGCGACTGGCGACTGGGCCGTATAATCTGGCGGCTGGAGGCTGTGCATGGCTCCGTGGACTACTTCGTGAATGACACGAAGGTGGCGCACAGCGAGAACCTGTTCACTCCTGTGGAGGTGGATATCACCGACACCATCCGGCCTGGGCGGAACGAAGTGCTCAAGATGCGCATCTACCCCAGCAGCGTCTCGGAGGCACTCAGCCATAGCAGCACCTATGCGCACCACGATCTGGTGGGCGTAGACCGCAGCATGAGCCTCTATACGCTGCCAAAGCAGCATCTGACCAAATTGCAGGTGACGGGCGGCACCGCGAACGGCTATAAAGACGGTCAGCTTAGTCTGCGTGCGGAGTTGGCAGAGCCGGTCAGCAGTGAGATGATCCACGTGCGCCTGATGCGCAACGGCAAGATATTGATGGAAAAGAAGGCACTGATTGATAAAGGTCAGAGCCGGTTGGATTGGAGCTGTGAGGTGCCTAAGGCCGCGCTCTGGAGTGCCGAAAAGCCCAATCTGTACGATCTGGAGCTGGAGCTGCGCACGAAGAAGAACATCATCCAAACTTTCAAGCAAAAGCTGGGTTTTCGCAGCATCGAGGTGAAGGGCACGCAGTTGCTGGTGAACGGTGTCTCGGTGAAGCTGGCTGGGGCCTGCCGTCACGAGACCGATCTGCTGACGGGCCGGGCCGACACCTTCAAGTGGGCGGAGACCGACGCGAAGGTGTTCAAGGATGCCAATGTGAACTTCATCCGCACTTCACACTACCCGCCAACCAGAGATTTCCTGGATGCCTGCGACCGCATTGGCCTGTATGTGGAGGTGGAAGCTCCGTTCTGCTGGACCCGCAGTCAGGCCGGTAAAGAGGATGATTCGGCGTTCCGGAACACCTTCCTAGACCCCACCGCGCTCATGATGGCGGAACACGGCAACCACGCCAGTGTGATCATCTGGAGCCTGTCAAATGAGTCGGGCAGTGTTTCGGGCGGTCCAAACCGGCTGGGGCTGAACTATGTGGAAAGCCACCGGTATCTGCGCGCCAACGACCCAAGCCGTCCAACGCTGTTTAACAACGAGTGGGGCCTAGATGGCGGTATACCGGAAATCGCAGTCGTCCATTACCCCGGACAGCCGCTCGAAACTAACCCCGACATTGCTAAACAGACCAGACCGGTGATGGTGGACGAATACTGGCACCTGCCCTGCTACGAAAAAGGCGATATCGCCCTGGACCCGGGTCTGCGCGACCAGTGGGCCAGCGGCCAGGACGGCCCAGGCGGGCTGTGGAGCCAGATTCGGGCCAGTTCCAAGATGATCGGCGGGGCGATCTGGGGAGGTATCGATGATATCTTCCAGATGCCAGATGGCAAGATCACCGGCTACGGGGAGTGGGGCATCATCGACAGTCTGCGCCGGAAGAAGCCCGAATACTGGGGGCTTCAGAGGGTATATAGCCCTGTGGTGTTCCCGGTAAAGCGGGTCGCGTTTACCGAGGGCTTGCAGAGCTTGGAGATACCTGTCGAGAACCACTACAGCTTCACTGATCTGGGCGAGCTGCGCTTTGCGGTGCTCTGCGGGAGCTGGCGCAAGGGGTTTGCCGTGACGATGGCGCCTGGTGATAAGGGCACTGTCTCCCTGCCAATGCCGGAGAGCTACAAAGAGGGCGATCTGCTGACCGTGCGCGTCAGCACGGCCGAAGGCCGACTGGTGACGCACCACGGCATCCGCATCGGCAATGTGCCGCTGCCGAAGCTGCTAGCGCCCACATCCGGCGCGCCGGAGTGGAAACTGGACGCGCATGATGCGCTGATTCAGGGCGATGGCTGGCAGTTACGCCTAAACACCCAAACCGGTGCCTTGAGCGGAGCTGGCTTGAACGCACTGCCAGGCATCCACATGACCCAGCGCGATGAACAGGCCCCATGGAACATAGGCGGACGGGCATGGGCAATGCTGCCAGACCAGAGCACGCGCAAGCTGAGTGACATCAAGCTGCAGCGTGTGGGCGACGCGCTGGAGATACGCTACCACGATACCTACGCGGGGTTTGAGGGCGAAGTGGTTCTGACCATCGACCGCTCAGGCGTCATGCGGGCCGAAGCCCAGATGACTTCAATAGGCATGAGCCTACCGGTGCGGGAGTTTGGCATCCGGTTCCCGGTCAATGAGGTCTTACGCACCATCAAGTGGGATCGCAAGACCGACTGGGATGTCTACCCGGAAGGGCATATAGGGGCCGCAAAAGGCGCGGTCACGGACACTCCGGTTGAAGGGCAGGCGAAGCGTTGGGAGCAGGCGGGCAACGACTACGGCAGCAACATCTTCCGGGCCAGTCGCTGGGGCATCTACACGGCGGAACTGCTGGCGTCAGATGGCCACGGTGTGCGCGTGGTCGCTCAGGGCGATGTGGGTGTGCGCTGCCATAAACAGTCCGGTGGACGCGTGTTTCATGTGCTGACCGCCTCGCCGGGTTCGGTGGCCGATGGCCAGGTGCTGAAGTGCTCCGCCACCGTGCAGTTGGTACCGGCAGACCAGTAGGGGCATCGCGTGCGGTGCCCTGATCCAGTAGGGGCGGCCCCCAGCGGCCGCCCGTAATGCCGCTACCGCCACCGTCAGGGGCAACCACAGGGGGTTGCCCCTACGCGTTCCCAGGAATATGCCTCCGCCACAAAGCCGCTCTGTCGAGTAGAATCTACTGGGAATAGAATTCACATGGTATGGGGTGTATAGATGAATATCAAGTATTACGAAACGCTGCCGGATGTATGGTCGGAAGGCTCGTTGTTTGCCTTTTCGGGCATAGATGGGCCAACCTGCACCGCATCGGGGTTTGTGGCGACTCTGCTGGAAAAGCCTTTCGGGCTGCTAATTCATACACCCATGCAGCGCATGATCCGGTTTCTGCTCAAAGGCGGTGGACATGTCGACCTTGTCACGGGTGATTTAACGGCGATGATAACCACCCATGGTCACTTCGGGCTAGCTTACAATGAATGGCACACCATCATTGGGCATTTACCTGAGCAGGCTGAGGTTCGGGTCATCCGTGAATTCGGCCTATGGGAGAACCTGAACGGCGTGGCGATCTCCGTGGACGAAGCAACTCACGACGCGGTGGTCATGAAGGCGGTGGGCAGCCGCCTCGCCATCTGCTACGGCGACTGTCTGGAGCAGGCCATGGGCCGTCTCGATGACGCACTGAAGCTGGACTTCGAAACAGTCGCCGTCGAGCGCATGAGGTTCGCAAGCGGTGGGGTCGACCTAATCGATAAATACCAGGCACTGCTGGTGAAATGCATGAGCGTGATGAAGGTCAACACCTTGTGGCCTGAGGGGGCCATCAAACGACGCTGGAGCACCCCTGACCGGGTGCCGCATAAACATATGTGGATGTGGGATAGCATGTTCCACGCCCTGGGCATGCTGGTGTTCGACTGCGCGCTAGCTTGGGACTTCGTCGATGCAGTACTTGATACCCAGCAGGAAGATGGCATGATCCCCCACATGTACCGCATTGTCGGCACGCATTCGGAGATCACCCAACCGCCGCTGCTGGCATGGGCAGTGCGGGAAGTGGAAATGGGGCTGACCGATCCACAGTGCTTGCAAATGGCGTATCCAAAATTGCTGAAATACCTGAAGTGGTTTGATGTCAACCGCCGTGATGAGGCCAGCGGGCTCTATTACTGGCACATTAATGAGTATGCAAACAACCGGTGCGATGAGAGCGGGATGGATAACTCCCCGCGGTTTGACGGCGGAGAGCGACTATTAGCCGTCGACCTGTGTTGCTACCTTGTAAATGAGTGGGCCAATATGGCGATTATTGCCGAACGCATGGGGCTTACTGACGAAGCAATACAGGCCTGGGAGCGGTCAGAACAACTGGAGCGTTTAGTTATTGAGCGCATGTGGAATGAAAAGAGCGGGTTTTACCATGACCTGCGGCTTGACGGCTCGTTTAGTCCTGTAATGGCAGTGAGTGGGTTCCTGCCGCTGCTGCTGCCCACCTTGCCTAAGGCGCAATTGGATTCCTTATTGAAGCACCTTGATAACCCCATGACCTTCGGCACACGCTACCCGGTGCCCTCGGTGGCTGCGAACGACCCGTCTTATGGTCACGACATGTGGCGCGGGGCCACCTGGATCAACATGAACTGGATGATCTACATCGGTTTGCGGCTGCAGAAAAAGCCCAAAGAAGCCCGCAAGCTGGCCAAGGCGACCATCGACGCCGCCGAAGCAGCCGCTAAAGCGCATGGCGTGATTTTTGAGTATATGGACAGCGCAGGCAAGACGCCCCCCACCCTGCTTGACCGTAAGGGTAAATGCGAAAACAAGCCGTATCTGGTGGGTAAGATGGATTCCGTGCGTGATTACCACTGGAGCGCCGCGTTACTCGCACGCATGATCGTAGAGGTTGCGAAGCTCAAGAAGAAGGGCTGATAATGCCATTGTCCGGGGCGGTTTTCCCTAACCGCGCCGGTCTTGATCGCCAATGTCCGGGGCGGTTTTCCCCTAACCGCGCCGGTCTTGATCTCCAACGTCCGGGGCGGTTTTCCCCTAACCGCGCCGGTCTTTCCGGTGTTGGTGGGCACGGCACGCCGTGCCCCATGGGCGGTTCGCGAACCGCCCCTACACATCTCACATGGGCGAGCCGGACTTAGGCAAGACGCAGCACCCTCCCTACGGCAGGCGCACATCCGTGTAGCTGCCGACGCTCAACTTGCCGCTGGCGGCGGCAAGATGCACGCGCATGGCGCCCTTGAACGGCTTATACACCAGCTTCTCCACATCATAAAGAACGGGCAGTTTGGCGGTGGGGATTGTGGCCCGGTAGGCTCCGTCCTTACCAAGCGGGATGTCCGTCCAGATGTCCTCGCTGGGCACAAACTCCACTCGGATGCTGGCGGGCGTGAGCGGTTTGCCGCTGACATCGAACAACCGGGCGGCAATCTGCAGACCACTCTTGGAGGCCGTCACGCTGGTGCGCATGCCCATCTGGCCCATCAAACGGCGGGCATGGGCGATGGCCTTCACATGGTCGCCTTCAGCCTGCGCGGCGGTCATCACCTCCAGCTCATACTGACTGGCCGCGGTGAGTGCCTTCAGGCCTTTCCAGCGCGCCGCGACTGTTTTGGCTTGCGCCACGGCGACCTGGGCTTCTGACTGCGTACTCTTCTGCATGAACTGCACATAGCATTTGCCATTGGCCTCCATTGAGACCTTGCCGCTGAAACCAGTCCCGCTCCAACTGTCGCTGGCTACGGCAGCACTGCTTTCATATCGCGATTCCACCAGCCCGAACCTCTGCGCTAGTGGGCGAAGGTCTACATCCATTTTCATCGGTTGATTGCTGGTGTTGATGAACACCACGAACATGTTCATGCCGTCACTGAGGGCCATCGTCTCCATTCGTTGTCGTGCGGGTATGTCCAGCATGTAGCTCGCCTGCAGCAGTCTGGTGCCTGGCACTGGCTTGTCGTTCAAGTAGGCTTGGCTTCCTTCGACCGCGTTTCTGGGGTCGCTCCACCAGCCCAGATGCAGATCGGGGGTGCCCTTGTCGGCCGTCATGCGCACATAGACTGTGGCGTTAGCCGGCGGTGACTTCCGCAGAGTGAGCGTGTAGTTCGCGCCATCGGTGAGCGGGGCGTCGATATGCGTGCTTCCCAGCAGCTCACCGGATGGGCTGTCGATGAACGCCTCCAGGGTCAAGCCGTATTCGTGTTTCTTGGTATAGGTGGGCACGTTGATGGAGATGGAAGTCAATCCTTCTGCGAAGGTCTTGAATGTTTGTCCCAGACTGAGGCCATCGACCACCTGGTGGGCATCCCTCGGGCCGTTGAAGCTGCCGTTGCTCCAGGTGGTGGGTTGCTTGGCCATGTCGTTGTTGTTAACCAGCACCGTGCGCACACCGTCGGGTAGTATGTTGCCCGCGTCGGACAAGGTGGTGCTGACAATCCTCCGGATTTCGCCCTTCCCCACGCGCTCCGATGCCGGGCCGGGTGTATCGGTGATGAGTATCCCGCCCTGCTGCACATAATCGTCGAGTTTGGCTTGCACATCGGGCTCGATCAGCGAGTTGCCCAAGCTGATGAGGTACTCATAGCCTTTGGCATCGCCCTTGCGCAGCAGGTTGTCGGACAAGTAATATTTGGCGATCTGGTTTTGGATGCAGGAGATATGTATCTCGTCCCATTTGGGCTGATACCCGCGCAGGGCCCACGTCGTGTGGGAGCGGTAGACCGCCACTGAGGGTGTCACGGGGTGCATCCCCTCCAGCACAGGCGAGAGCAGCTTCAGCTCCATAAACAGCCGGTCGATTGCCTTCTCACCCGGAGTGCCGCGCACGCCCCATTCACCATCGGGCAGGGTGCCAGACCACTGCACCAGTCCGAGGTGCCATGCTCCGCTGCCAATGGTCTCACTGATGTAGCGGGTGGCGGCTTGTGGGGTATAACTGCGTCCTCCGCCGCGTGCGGTGGGATCTGTAAATTTGTAGGCCAGTCGGTTGGGGCTGTAGGGCTTGCCAAACGGCAGCAGTGTCTCGATGTACTGCATGTTGAAGTAGGTTGGGTCATCATCTATGATGATCTGGCCTGTTTCCCAGCCGTCGCTGTTGGAGGCGAACAGATCAGGCGACCAGCCAAAGCCGGCGTAGGTGCTGCCGGTGAATATGGTGCCGTGGTTGCACGTGAAGGCGGGCTTGCTGAGGTCCACATCTCGGAATGCCTGGTAGAACTGCCCGGAATGCTCCGCCATGGCCACGAAGCGGAAGTCCAGCCAGTCTTTCCAGCTCTGCTGTTCGCTGGGAGCGCGCGGGGCGTCCAGCTTCTCCCAGCTCGGATTTTGGCTGCTCCAGGCCTGATTCAACGCGTCCAGTGTGCGGTATTTTTGTTTCAACCAGGCGCGGAAGTGGTTTAGGCTGGTCACGCTGTAGTCGGTCCATCGGTTGGCGTCAAGATACGTGTAGTAGAGGCTTTCGCCGCCCATCAACCAGTAGATGACGTTCGGGAAGTCGCGCAAGGCCTTGGCGTTGATCCGGCAGAACTGCTGCGATCCCAGCACAAATGCGGGGTGCTCCAGGCCATTGCACGGCACCATCGTGCCGAACATACCGCCCAGAATCGGCTGGTTGAACTGGTCGAGTTGCACCGATTCGGGGAATTTCTTCATGAACCACTCGGGCATATAGGGGAACCCTGGGTTGTTCCAGTTACCCAGGTTGGCCACCACATACAGCCCCAGGTTGGCCATGAGTGAGCTTTGGTTGGGTCCCAAAACCAGGTTCTGATGCACCTGGTCTGATGCGACCACATCCTGCCATTGGCCACCAGTGCGAATTTTAAACTCAAAATCAAAGTTGGCATAGTTGCCGCCATCGGAGCCTGCCTGCCCTTTGGGGTAAGGGTTGTTTTCGCGTGCCCACCAGCTTACATAGCTGCCGGTCGGGCGAGAGAGCGTGAGCTGGTATTTGCCGGCTGTTTGGGGCTGAAACCGGAACTCGGCATGCTGGTTATCTTTCAGATAACTGCTCTGCCCTTTGGCCACATCGGCCCAGGCCTTACCGTTCCACTTTTGGAGGCTCCAACTGCACTGGCTGTTGGTGCTCATCATAGTGCCCAGGCAAGGGGCGATGCCGTCAAAAGAAGCCGTGGCTGTGAAAGACTGCCAGAGTTTGGTGGGGGCCATCACATTGCTGACCCCGCATCCATACGGTGCTGATGCATCTTGCGTCGGAATCCACATGGCACCAATCGAGCCAGTGTTCGCATTCGTCTTAGCCATTTCCGCCCAGTCTGCCTGCTGATCCACAAATGGATAGCCGTAATATTGAAGCGGCTGCTTCACCACAGGCTGCCATTCCGGTTTGAGCGAGGTGCTGATAGGACCGGCCAAGGCCATTCCGCCAATGACTAGTGTGATACCGATGAGTAGAATCCGACGCATATGCTGTGTTCCTGTCCTTCCGACTAGTAGCCGAGAGACTTCATGTAGTCGATGCACTCTTTGGCGACCTGCATCGGCTTGCCGTAGGTGTCATCCTGCTCGATGATGAGGTATTCCACACCCTTGGTTTCCTCCAGCGCGAACAGGGCTGGCCAGTCGATGGTGCCGCTGCCCACAGAGATCATCTTACCTGCGGTGTCCATGTCCTTCACGTGCAGCAAAGGCAGGCGTCCAGCTCGCTTTTTGATGGCTTCAGCGATGTCCTGATCGCCATGCTTAACCCAGAACAGGTCGAGTTCGGCGTTCAGATCAGGGGCATTGTTGTAGAGGATATCCAGACCGAGCTGCCCTTCGTAGGTTCCGAACTCAAAGCTGTGGTTGTGATAGCACAGGGTGATACCAAGCTTGGCTAGCTTCTCAGCGCCGGCTTGCATCATGGCCGCGGAGGCCTTCCATGCGGCTGCGTCGCAGCGCATCTCTTCAGGGATGTAAGCCACTGTGAAGTATTTCGCGCCGAGTGTTTTGGCGTTAGCGGCGACGGTCTCGACGTCGGCTAGATCGTTCGGTCCGCCGTGCATGGAGATGGCCTGGAGGCCATGTTTTGCGAGCGTTTCAGCCAGCTTTTCGACGGAAAGGCCGTAGGTACCGGCGGTCTCAACATACTTATAGCCCATTGCAGCCAAACCGGCCAGGGTGCCGTTCAGATCGGCATCGGCGGCGTCACGAACGGTATACAGTTGGATAGCGAGTTGCGGTTTCATCTAGTCACCTCAAAAGAGTATTATGTGCGATGCGTACACCTTCAATATTAACCACGGTGGGGGCTGGTTCCTCTTTATGTGCCCGATTTTCGAGCGGCGAAGACTACTCATGCTCACGCGAAGACGCGAAGACGCGAAGGCAATGACCGACGCGGTCTTTCAGTACGCTAACAATAACGGAAGGCTATAGACCGCGCCGGTCTGGCGGTTAGCCGATCCCAATAACACGTAGATGGTGGAATGAATCGCAGCAGGTCAGCCCCGTTGCCGCGGGTTTAGTCACCCCACGGACTGGCGTCCGTTCCCGGGGTTCCCTCACCGCGCGTCTAGGCCTTGGCAGCCCGCAACCGGGCGCATGTGGCCCTCCGCAAGCGCCCGCAGGAGCGAAGCGACGCGGGCAGCCATCTGATCAGCGACGGGTGATGGAGCCCCCTGGGGCGATGGAACCCGTCGACGCGGGACGGTCAGCCTATATCGAAGGCTACCTGCCCACACCGCCGCGGGTTTCGTTGCCCCCGAATTGATAACGGGTATGTGGCCTCCGACTCCGCGACATAAATGTCTCGGCTATTGATCAGCAAGCCTGCTGAAGCAGTCTGGGTTCAGCCTCCGTACATATCCCGCACGCTGATAGGGCGTAACCCTGCAGCCTGCTTCAGCAGGCTTGGCTTGTCAACAGCCATGTGCTTCAGCGCGTGGCATGGCAGGTATACCCTCCAACGCCCGTTACCCTACCAGCAGCTCTTTAGCAGCTCGATCATGTAGCGGAAGTTTTCAAACTTCGCGTCGGCGGGCACGGCGTGGTCGACCGCCGGTATCCAGCCTCCCCGAGCATACAGCTCACGCGCCTTGGGCACGACCTCGTCCCACACATCCTGCCGGCTGCGTGACAGCACCCGCTTGTCCAGGCCGCCAAAAAACTTGAACTCGGGGAAGCGCCGGGCGTAGTCGAGTAGTGACTGCACCGAGGCGATCTCTACCGGACTGGTGCCCTCGATACCCGATTCTATCCAGAGCAATATCAACTCAGAAATGTGACCATCGCAGTCGACAAACACCGTCTCGCAGCCCAGAGCCCTGGCCTCCTGCACCAGTTCTCGGTACCTGGGCACAAGCTTCTGCCTGACGATGGCCGGGCTGACCATACACGCGGTCTTGTAGGCCATATCCTCGCTGATCATCAGGTTGTCGATACGGGCACCAGCCAGATGCGTCCGCAGCAGCCGGATGTTGAAGTCCAGAATGAAGTCAAGCATCTCATCGATCAACTCAGGCTGGTCGATGAAGGCGATGGAGAGCCCCTCGAACCCCAGCCACTGCCGCATGGTCCAGTAGAAGCCCAGTATGGTGAACATGAACGGCCGGTCGCCGGTATGGCTGCGGGCGATGGCCTCATCGTAGCCAGGATACCGACGTCCGAGGTCATCGGGGTCATACCTCTGCGTCATCGCCAGGAAGTCTTGCCTGCTTTCCACAGGGAACTTCAGCCATTTACGGGTGACGAACCCGGAGCCCTGTGCATCGACACCGTCGATGCGCAGCGCACCCTCTTCGTCGTAGTAGGTGATGTGGCCGTCCTTCTGCTCCACTACCCGCTTTTCAAACTGCGGGTAGTGGGAAATCGCCACCGGGAAGCCGTCAAACTGGTCATACCCCAGCAGCTCCTCAGTGGATATGCCCTCAGGATGCCCCTGCTTCAGCCACTCCTTCATGGTGGCGGGGCGTGTGGGGAACGTCCAGATGAACGGCGCGTCTGGACGTTCGAACCGCATGATCTTGTGGAACCGCTCCCTGGGCGTCATCATCGCCGTTACCCGCGGTAATTGGCTAAGGGCACCAGCTCCGACAGCCGCACGTTGCGGTGCTCTGCGATGGAGGTGTTCGCCGAGATGCCTATGAGGATAGATACCGCTCCAGCGTAGGATCCCGCGGCGTGACCTAGCGGGTCGGGCACATTGCCCTCGAACAGCATCTTCAGCAGCCGTGCATCACCGCCGCCGTGGCCTCCGGTTGCCTTTGGCACCGAGTAAGTAAGTTTCGCGCCGGTGCGGTCGTAGATGTCGTAGCTGAATGCCGGGTCGGCGGTGCGCATCCCACTATGATATTCGGCCGCTTCCAGCCGCCCCTTGGTTCCGCTGATGGCGATCTTCCAGCCCTCATACGGCGAGTGGGCGATCAGCGAGTAGGAGAGCAGAGCTCCACGCGAATAGCGCACATTCACGCTCATGGTGTCTTCGATGTCTATCTCATCGGCGAACACGCAGCGGTCGCGGAAGTAGCCGTCGGCAGATTCGCAGTTGAGGTACATCGCACTGCCGAAGCTGTCTTTGGTGATGTCGTAATAGAACTCGCAACTGCCTTTGTGCGGGCAAGTCAGGCACCTCTCGCCACGGTTCTCACGGGTGGAGCCATAGAACCGCCGCGTGCCGAAAGCCATGACCTCTTCGGGCTCCTCATCGATCCACCAGTTCACCATGTCAAAATGGTGGGTGGATTTATGAACCAGCAAGCCGCCTGAGTTCTCTTTTTTACGGTGCCACCGGCGGAAGTAGTCGGCACCATGTGTGGTGTCCAGCAGATACTCGAAGTCCACATTCAGGATTTCGCCCACGGCACCGTCCTTCAACGCCTGCTTGATGGCGGTGACATATGGCGTGTAGCGATAGTTGAAGGTGATGGTCAGCTTTTTGCCCGTTCGTTTCTCGCACTCCAGCAGAGCCCGGCATTTCGCAGGGTCGATGGTCATGGGCTTTTCGGAGATGACGTCGATACCGGCTTCCATACACTTGATAGCATATTCATGGTGGAAGCGGTCAACGGTGGTGATGATGGCGGCGTCTGGCTTGGTTTCGGCCAGCATCTGGTCGACATCTTCATAGATGGGGCAGTCCAGACCAGCCTGCTTGACAACTTCCTCGCAGCGCAGAATGTTGATGTCGTAGATGCCCACCACTTTAGCGCAGTGGCTGAAGGTGTTGACGATGGGCTGGGCATACATATAGAGTGTCCTACCGCTGGCTCCGATGAGTACATATCTTTTTTGCATGATGGCTTCTATTTGTCCTTAGCTGTTGTTAGTGGCGACCGGTCCGGTGGATCCCCTGACGACCAGTTCTGTTGGTATGGTATGTGAGTTGGATGATAACTGTGGTTGGAGGCGCAGGTTGCGCAGCACCAGCACCGCCAGCCGGGCGATTTCGGCCGGGTTGTCCTTCACTGTGGTCAGAGGTGGATCACAGTAGAGTCCCTCATCTGTGGCACCCCAGCCGACGATGGACAGATCGTGCGGTACCCGTAGACCCATATTCTGGGCCCCTCGGATGGCCCCGATCGCCAGCGGGTCGTTGACCGCGACTATGGCGGTGACATCGGGGCGGCTATTCATGAGCTCCTTCACCGCCTCACCCCCCCCGGGAAATGAGGCCTCTGAGCTGGTCTGGATGAGTTCTGGGTCGAGGGCGATGCCTGCCTGCTCAAGGCCTGCGCAATATCCGGCGTATTTGGCCACCGAAGTGGCACCGGTCATGTCCGCACCGGGCAGGAAGGCGATCTTTCGGTGGCCCAGCGCTGCCAGGTGCGACACGCTGTCACGGAAGGCCTGTATGCGGTCTGAGGTCACCGACAGGATATCTGCACCGCCGTAGGGGTAGAGGCTGACCAGCGGTGTTCCGGCCTGTTTGGCCTGCAGCATGTATTCCTGAGCCGCATCGAAGGCATCCCACATCACGAGTATCCCGAAAGGCTGCAAGTCAATGGCGCGCTGGAACATCTCCACTGTCTCTTGGTGTGATCCGGCCACGTAGACCGCGGTAGGCAGGTTGGCGATGGCGGAGTTGCGGGTCAGCTCCATGAACAGATCCACCGTTCCGCCGCGGATGCGGGTGCCAGAGACCACGATGATGATCATGTCCAGATATCCGCGCTTCAGTGCCGCTCCGATGACGTCCAGTTTGTAACCCATCGCCGCGGCAGTATCCAGTATCCTGGTGCGCACGGCATCGGAGATGCGCGCGCTCTTCTTGCCAGAGAGCACATACTGCGCACTGGCGTAGGAGACCTCAGCGGCCTCTGCCACATCGCGGATTCGGACTTTCCGGCTGGGTTCAACCAAGGTGATGGCCCCTTTCAGGATAAGTAATTCGAGTAACCATGTTTATGATATCGGGTTTTGTGGGGATGTCAAGGGGTATTCTGAACCACGGATTACGCGGATGGCGCGGATGGGTTCGGATGGGGAAGGAGAGCCAATCAGGAGATTGGCGTTCCCAGGGGGGAAATGTAGGGGCAGGCCCCCGTGCCTGCCCACCACGATTATTGGTCCGATCGGTCTGATCCGTCCGATGTCCGGATTGTCTGAACCACGGATTACACGGATGACGCGGATAGGTTCGGATGGGAAGGAGAGCCGATCAGGAGATTGGCTCTCCCAGGAAGGCGATAAAAAAAGCCCGCCCCGGTGAGGGGCGGGCAAGGAGATGCGGACTACTTAACTTCCAGAAGCACTGGGGCGGTGTAATTTTCAGGCAGGGTGTCGACCTGGTATTCCCGGCTGAGGTTCGGGTAGTCAGAGAACGGTGCGAGTTTGGCTGTGATGGCGGCCTTGGCCTTGTTCTTCTTGATGGCAGGAACGATCTTGCCGTTCAAGATACCCCATCGAAGCACTCGGATCACCGCTCCGGGCTTAACACCGTCGATTTTACCGCCTTTGACGGACTTGATTTTCCACTCTTGCGCCACCAGTACGTTCAAGTAAGGCTTCACGCGGTTAGGATCCGGCACAGGTGTGACTGCAGTGATCGTGGCTGTGACGGTGATCTTTGTGATCACCTTGCTCTTGGGTGCCACTGACGGAGCTGTGATCTGCTGCGTGCTAACGGAAGCCACCATTCCAAGCATCAATACGGATGCGAACGCTGCTGGTACCCATTGTGATATTTTCATTTTATTCCCTCTCGTGTGTTTCATTGCCATCGAACGGAGTCTAAACCAAGTTTGATTCCCGGTCGCTCGCGGAAGTCAAATACCAGGAACCGGAAGGTGTCCAGATTTGGTATTGAGCTAAGCGGTATGCGGTATTCCATCCAACTGGAGCTGAATGTGGAGCCTTTAGGCACTAAAGTGTAGGGCTTTGACTGCCAGAACTCACGGTCTGCGGCGAAGAATAAGTTGACAGGCCCGGGCTTACCGTCGCCTTTCAGCATGAGCTTAATCTCTTTGGCGCCTTTCCACAACTGTGTCTCAAAGTTGAAGAGCTGAACTGTGTTATCTACAAACGGCGTGATGGCAAAGGCCTTTTTGCCCTCAGGAGCCGGAGAGGTAAACTCTGTGGTTCCTGCGATGTTAATGAAGAGATCGTCGCCGCTCTCGGCGTTTATCAACATGTTCGGGTATTTCGAATAAGCCGAGGTGATACCCAGTGATGAGGGTTTCACAATCTGCGGCAGGTTGGCTGATGTTCCGATGTTCTTTGTTTGTACCTGCCCGTACACCATAAGCGGCATTTCCGGGTCGTAGCAGGGCAGATCAACCTGGTAACTGCCATCTGGCTGCTTAACCGCAGGGATGCGATGCCAAACACAGGATTCAAACCGGGGTGAGGTTTTATAGCTGTAGTTCACATCAATGTAAAGCGGGGCCTCCTTGGCGGTGAATGTAAAGTTGTATCTCAACTTACCATCGACCGCAGTCAGCTTCCCATCGGCCACTGTGGGAATTGGCGGCGTATCATACAGCGTGTGGAAAATCCAGGGGTTATACCCCTCAAGCTCTTTACGGCCAGTCTGCGCATGCGCCCGGTTAGGCGCGATGGCCAGATATTTTTGGCAGCGCAGATGCGAATACATGTAGATTAAGGCATCAAATTGCGACAAATAGTCGTTGGCGCAGGACTGCACGTAGATGGGTGATGATCCATACTCGCAATATGCGGCTGGTGAGTAGAGCCGATACTGTGCATAGTTGGCCTTTCCCACGTAATCCACGACCGTCTCATCGCCCTGCTTCTCCACTAAAAAGCCGGTTCCATGCCAGATGAGGAAAGACTTCGGCCTGTTCTCAATCGCATGAAGCAACCCCACTGCCTGACCCGAGAGTGAATATCCCGAAACCATCAACTGGGACTGGTCGCACTCAGGGCGTGTGCCGACATATGTTATGGTGCGCCGCAGCGCGACCACCAAGTGGTAGAACCAGCTTTTCTGCGGGTCCATTGGGTAAAACTGTTTAAAAGGAGGTCCGCCTATTGTGACCATCTGTTTGGGGTCGGTCTTTGCATCAGTGCTGCAGACCATAATCCCGCACCGTCCGGCCAACGCTTCCGCTATCAGTGGCTTTGTATTGACTCCCTCATTGATGACCGTTAAATGCACCGGCAGTTTCTGAGCATTCTTGGGGTATACAAGGTAAAGAAATACGCGTACACCGGGTCGACCAGTGATTCGGATAGCCTCGATGACGATCATCTTTTTGGTGCCGTCTGCCGCGGTCATCATCTGCTCTGTGCGTTTGATCACCTCAGGCGCTAAAGGTACCGAATCGATGTCCTTAAGGTCGAAAATCCCTATCTTGCCGTTTACCGGTTGTCTGGGTTGAAGTGTCTGTGCGGTCAAGGCCGAAGCCGCTAGAGTAGCCAGAGCCACCAGCACGGTTATATTGCGGACACTTGTTTTGGCCATAAATCGTTCTCCATTCATCGCATCGTGGCGAAAAGATGTTCGGATGAGTGTGCCTTGTGGGGTATGCTCAAGTCATGGTGAGCTACTCCAGCACTCAGGACTGGTTATATTCTACACTCAACTACAATTATACTGACTTTATATATGCACCTAATGGTATCATCTGTGCTTAAGTTCAGTTTTCGTCTGTGCCACCGCTGCGGTAAAATGAGTACAACTGGATACGATAGGCCTAATGTATACCCAGTCGGAGTGAATTAATGAATCTCTTGCCGACCATCCTCACGCTGCTCTACATCATACTCACACTGGTGTACGCCTCATTTATCATGGTGAACCATCAGCGCATAGCCGCAGGACGGCCACCCATTCGTGCGGCCATCTGGAGTTATAGCGACTCCTGGCCGATACTCCACGGCGTCTTTGTCATCACGATCATAGGCTCATTGGTGGCCATGATGGTGGGTTCGGGAAGAGGACATTCCGGTCAGAGGGATTTTCTGAGTGTGATACTGCCCTCGACGTTAATGCAGAATGCAAGCATGGTCATCATGGTACTGCTGTTTGTGTGCTCAATATACCAACTGAGTGGAAAGCAGCTTGGATTTACGTTCGATGGCAAACAACTGCTCAAGGGTATGGCGATTGGCGTGCCGACGTTCCTTGCTGTGGTTTTGCTGGCATATACTTTGATGTCTGTGATCTCCGGTATTTTTGGGGTTGCCACCGTCGAAAAACTCATTGATGTAAGCAACAAGCTAAGCGGTGCGAACAAAATCATGGGTGACCTGAAGACAAACACGGAGCTATTGGGATTTATCGTCATGGCCTCGGTGCTGGCGCCCATCGGTGAAGAGTTCTTTTTCAGAGGCTGGTTGTTCAATCTCCTTAAGATACGGACATCCAAAGTGGGAATGGCATGCTGGGTTTCGGCGGTGCTGTTTGCGACAATTCATATTGCCCCGTTGTCGATCATGATGATCATACCGCTGGGTGCGTGGCTGGCCTGGAGTTACCACGTATCGGGAAGCATATGGAAGAACATTGGCATCCACTCATCGTACAACCTGATGATGTGTATCATATACTTAATAGCGAAATCCAATGGCGTAGATATCGACAAGGTTATATAACATGGAAAAGAACAGAATCGGAATCATCGCTGCGTATGTGCTGCTGCTTATGTTTGGGTTGGGCTTCATCGCCCGGTACAGTGGCATCAGCCTGATTGGCGCCAAGAAAACACAAGTCGCTTTCACAAAGATCATCGACCAGTCGGGTGACAGCCAGGAGTTATACGAAGAAGCACTCAAGCGATTGGGTGACCGGGCCAGCATTACCAAACAAGAGCAGATACTGGGTATCCTCACAGAAATGTCCGCCTATCGTGCGGTCAGGATGGTGGCCAGCCAACTGCTCAGCCGACCCGAAGTCGCTAAAGACACGGTCAACCGAAACATGCTTCTGTCCATCAGGGGCACAGCGTCACTCGAAACCGGTTACCTTAAAGAGGGTTTGTCTGACTTGGAAGCCTACTGGAAGGCGAATTCAAGCAATGCCATGGCTAAAAACAATCTGGCCTATGCGTTGGTGTTAAACAAAGTGGACCTCGACCGTGCCGAAGGGCTAGCCGCGCAAGCTTATAACAGCAAAAACATCCCCAGTTATGCCGATACACTGGGATGGATAGCCATCCACCAGGGGAACTATCACAATGGGCTACAGTTGCTGCTGGACGCTTCAGAAAGCAGCCCCGATGCTTACGAAGTGAGATACCACACCGGCGTAGCGTATTGGGCCACTGGGGATTTTGAGAAGGCCACCACGGAGTTATTACTGGCCACCCGGCTGTATAAGACGAATCGCCATAAATCAAACCCTGCCTACCAGGCAGTATTGGATCTGGTGAAAGCAAAGACGCCGTTCAAGACAGAGTTGATCCCATAAGGTGAGTCTATAACCCACAAATTGGATAGTGGTGTTTTGTCGTTATTGATGATGAATGCCTACTCCACCGCGCCCTGAAGGACGGCGGCTTATTACCCGAAAATATCTACGGAGCCAGCAGTCGCCGATTCCGCGACATAAATGTCTCGGCTATTGAACACCAAGACTGCTGAAGCAGTCTTCATTAACGTTATCTTTGTCGGCAAGGAGCTCCGCAGCCCGGTTTTGCGGGCTTGTTGATCAGTAGCCGAGACATTTATGTCGCGGTACATGGTCGATACGATCCCAAAGTAAATTTGTGGGTAATAGACTGTCCTTCAGGGCGCGGCGGTAGGACGGGGTTATAAACTGCCCATGAGGTCTCCTAATACCGCTGTTTAGGGCATCAGATCAGGTATACCTGAAGTAGGGGTGAGCGAAAATGCCAGACAACAGTTTACTGATAGATGACTTCGGTAGTAAAGACGGGAAGAGTGCGCGCGGATCTGTATGGACATGCATCACCGACCGCGTGATGGGTGGTGTGAGCAAGGGCTCGATTTCTTTTGAGGAGATCGACGGCAAGCGTTGCCTAAGGATGCAGGGCGATGTCTCGACCAAGAATAACGGCGGGTTTCTTCAGGCATATCTAGACCTAAAACGCCTGAACGGCAAGGAGTATAAAGGTCTGCGTATTCTGGTGCGTGGCAACAACCAGAAGTATGAGATGCATTTCCGAACGCCGCAAAACTGGTTCCCATGGCAATACTTCCATATGGAGTTTGAAGCGACCGATAAGTGGACCAGTGTTGACCTGCCATTTGCCAAGTTTAGCCCGGCACGAATGGATATCAAGAAACTGAACCGTGTGGCATTGGTGGCCATCAAGCGTGACTTCCATGCGGATGTCTCTTTAGCGCGGATCGAGCTCTACCGGTAGGTGGCTTTGTGTCTGGTCGGGTTGGGAATGGGATGGCCGTTGCCAGACTTCTGCAGAAGTCGGACCTTGGGTTGATGGAATCCGCGGGTGCTTTTCGTCTGAACCACGGATTACACGGATTAGTGGGATGATACGGATGGAGAGGGAGAGAGTGTGGAACCACAGAGGGCACAAAGGAACACCGAGGGGCGGTAACAGAGTGCTTCTCCCATCCGAACCTATCCGTGTCATCCGTGTAATCCGTGGTTCAGACAAAATCCCGGCGCGGTCCATGGGTTGCACACCATAGCGTAATCGACCGGCCCGGTTTTCCCTTTCCGGGCCGGTCTTTCGGTAAGCTCCGATCGAAGGTGCGGGGCCACGAAAATGCAGGCTATCCGCCAGACCGCGCCGGAGACGGGCTGCATAGCGGTTGTGAGCGTACTAAGAAACCGGCGCGGTCAAATACCCATGCGACTTATGCGCCTATGCGCCTTTGCATTGTGTTATTCGGTATCCGTGTCCATCTGTGTCATCTGTGGATGGTTCCTCCCTCTCCGCGTCTCCGCGTGAGACACACCCACAGGAGCCCACACCCCAGCGCTATATCCGCTCTGGGGTTCCCTTGCGCAGCTTCAACTTGTTGCCCTTCATGGTCAGCTCACGCGCGGGGGTGGCCGCTAACTCCACCGCGGCGGTGACGTCGCGCCGCTGGTCGCTCATCTCGTTATCGGAAATTGTGATCTGCTTGCATCGGGCAAGCCGGATCAGGGCCGCACGCCGGATGGTGGGTTTCTGCAGTGCGGTGCGGATGGTGTTCTTGCGGATGGTCACTTTGGCGCACGCCTGCAGCGAGATCGCACAGCCGGGATAGTCGGTGAACGAGTTGCCCTCAATCAATATGTTGGTGGCGTAAGGTGTGACTGTGGGTGCGTATTTCGAGTCGATGGAGCCGATCTCAATCGCACCACTCTGTGGCGAGTTGCTATAGAACCGCCCCTTGCCCGTGCCGATGATCTTGTTGTTTCGGATGACCAGGTTGTTGGGGATGGGGCCTTCTGGCCAGCCCGGGTCGTTGTGGATGACGAGTGCCGTGCCGTTGGTGTCATTGATGATGCAGTTCTCCACTATGCCGTTGCAGCCTTTCAGGTTAGCCGCGAACCGCCGATGCCCCTTCATGCTGCATCCAGTGATCTTATAGCCACTGCCGCTGGCGGACAGGTTGTAAAGCGTGTCGGCCTTTTGGTGGGTATCGCCGACCACCACGCCGTTGATGGGTGTGTCGAGGGTGATGGTGAGCTGCCCTGGCTGCTGATCCAGCTTGGTGACCCGCCCCTGACCGCGAACGACACCTTCGATACCGCTGAACACCTGCACCAGATCGCCCTGCTTCATGTTGCTCCAGCCCATTTTGAAGCGCAGTTGGTCAGGCGCGGGCTGCTCCGACACCACATACGCGGGGCAGTAGATGTTGATAGCGTCGTCGGCCATGCCCTCAAAGTGGCAGTTGCGGATGAGCGGACCCACGCGGTTGCTCTGGCAGTGGATGCCATCGGAGCAGGTGGTCAGCAGACGATTTGTGCCGGGGCGAATCTTCACGCGAAGATTTTCAATCAGCGTCTGGTCTTTCGCACCGACCAACGCCACGTTCAGGCTGCTGTAGCTGTAGATGAGTATGTTGCGGAACACCACTTTGCTGCTGTCGATGGCGTGCAGAACGCTCAATCCCAACCGGGCCAGCATCACATACAGGTCGCCGGCCACCACATTGTCCAGCACCCACCGGTTTTCGGGTGTGGTGTCCAGTTGCCAGTCCTGGCCACCCAGGTGGGTATATTTAACCACGGGGTAGTAGTCACCCGCGGAGTTCTTCGGGTTGCGTGTTTTGGGGTCCATCACCATGCCCCAGTTTTGGTAGGGCGGTTTGGCCTCTGCATACCACGGCTTATTGAAGTCCGGGTAGCCCTCATCCAGCCGGAGGTGCATGTTGCCCTCTTTGGCGTTGACCTTGGTGATCACACCCTGGCTGAAGGGCAGGGGGTCGCAGTCGAAAATCAGGTCTTTCACGGTGATGTTCTGGCAGTTCTGCAGCAGGATGCCCCAGTCACGCGGATCGGTGAAGATCAGCTCCGACTTGCCAGGCACGCCCTGCAGGGTGACATCTTTCATGCCATTCATCGTAAGGGTGTTTAGGTGGTTGGAACTGGGCTCGCAGTTCAGCAGATACCGGCCGGCCGGTACCTGGATGATCGTGGGAGTGCCAAGCTGCTTGGCTTTAGCCGCAGCGGCGCGCAGAGCGGGGCCTGCATCCGTGTTTGGTTGTGCACCGAAATCTGTGATCTTCAGAATAGTAGGCATGGCACCATCCTTTGGGTGGGTTGTGATTACCTGTATGATAGCAGAACGGCAGGTCAAGGGGTAGTTGGCGGTTATGTGGTGGAGGATTCATCCACAGATTATGCCGATGTCACAGACGAGGTGATGACCGGCTTTACTACCGATGACACGAAACCACACCACCCCGCAAAAGGAGAACCGGCGTGGAGGGTCCGTGGGGCCCGGCGTGCATTAGGGTAGTCAATTGCCCACAGGTTGGATCACCGGGATATAGCGTTGTATAACGATGTATACCGGCCCTACCACGCGCTCAAGCACGTGGCTATTGACAGGCCAAGCCTGCTGAAGCAGGCTGCAGGGCTTCGCCCTGTTAGTGAAGCTGGCGCATGTAGCCATATGCAACGATATTAAAACTAACACCCGGAACTGATGGTACGGCGCGGTGTTCCGTAGGCCGCTTTAGCGGTCTTTTTTGTCAATAGCCATGTGCTTTAGCGCGTGGCGGTGCTTCAGATATATTTGTGGGTAATAGACTGGTGCATTAGGGCAAGGTATATGCGCAAATCGCCCCTCCTGACTCCTCCTCTACCCCCGCCCGCGAATCACCTCAGCGCAGTCGCGCGCAATGGAGGGCGTTCCGCCCATCTGCTCCGCCACAGCGGCGATGCGCTCGCACTCCTCGATGGCCAACTGAGCATTCAGCTTGCGGGGTTCGCCGCCGAACAGCCGCTGAATATTGCCCCGCAATATCTTTTCGACTACCTCATCGGGTAGTTTCAAGCCGTGCATATTGCCGCTGCCGGTTTCGCCCAGCAGATAATCTGCTTCGGCGGGCACACCATACTGGTCATCGGTGGTCAGCCAGCGGGTTACGATCTCCGAGCGGGCTCCCGCACCCGGCACATCCTGATCGGCCATGATGTCGGTGCCGAACACAATACGGTCGCTATACTTGATAAAGAACTCCCGTGCCTCCTGGTGTTTAAGGGACATGACGGTGTACATCTCGATGCCCGGGGTGAGGTCAAAATGCACGCCAGGGTAGGTGTCGAACAGCTCAGCGGCTTCCGGCAAGTGCTTAGACATAAAGAAGAAGTGCGCGAAGATCACCTTCAACTTCGGATGGCGCTTCAGCACGTTGGCCACCTCGGCATACACCATCTCAGGCGTGACGTCGGTGGGATGGTATCCCCAATCGTTCGCCTTCGCCCAGTCGGGGGTGGTGTCGGGGTTCCAGAACTCGTCGGGGTCGGCCACATGCCATACCATCGGCAGTCCAAGCTCTTCGATCCGCGCGAACATGGCGTCATAGTAGTCGCTGTCAATCGGTATGTCCAGCACGCGACGCTCGGTCGGCTTTGTCTCCAGAAGCTTCATCCCGTCGGCACCAATCGCCACCATGCGGTCTACCTGCTCCACCAGCGTGGGCGTGCTGACGGTGCCGCCGCTTAAGTAGGCACTGTGATCCAGCCCTGCACCGACATAGCACCAGTCGGGGTATGACGCTTTGGCCGCATAGCAGGCGGGGTTGTTGTTGACTTCCTTCTTATTGAAGACCGAAATCACCGTCATATGCGAGGCGTTAAGCCTTTCGCGAATTAGCGGCATGTTGGGGATATCCGCTGCAGTGATGATATGCACATGGCCGTCGATGGGTTGAATATGTGTCATGGGAGACCTCCGATTTGATCGCGCTCTGCTCTATTCTACCTCACCAGGATATCAGGCCGGGCGATCGACTGCGTGGCACACATCGGCCAGCCTGCGATGGCACTGATCACCTTCGGGCCATCCGAGGTGATGACTACGGTATCTTCGCTCTTGGTACCCGCGATGGAGGGGTTCCAGGCGTAGACCTGCCCTGTCTTGACCTCCCCGGCTACTGAAAGGCTGCCGCGGAATTCGCGCGCCTTATACCCGGTGGGGCCGCCCTGATGGTGATGATGCCATTCCCCTTCGAAACCCGCCTGCTTGTAGGCATCGATGCCAGCTTCAAACACCGATGCGATGGGCGTACCGGCTGTGGTGTGCGATATGAAGGCAGCGTCAACCTCCGCCACCGCGTCATGCCTGTGGCGCAGCTCCGCTGGTAAGGCGCCGAAGTGTACCAGCCGTGTCATGGAGACCACCAGTCCCCACTTACGTGCGCCGGTGACCAGCATCACCAGCTTCTCAACACGCTTTTCCGACGGGATGGGATGGCGGTATTTCGCGATGCGCTCATCAGAGGCGATCAGGCTGACCTGCGGCACGATCCCATGGTTGAGCAGTTCGCGGTTGAGCAGTGAAGCGATCTGGTGCTCGCTCATGCCGGGTTTCACGGCCAGGCAGGCGGTGTTCATGCTCTCGGCCGTCATGCGGCCAAGCTGATGGTAGCGCACGATCTCCTGCCCGCACAGCACCATCCGGAGGGGCATGAGCTGCGGCTCTAGGCTGGTCTTGCCGAACTGCCCTGTGTCGCTACCCCACTCTGCGCTGCCCACGAATTGGTCTATGGCAGTCGGCAGGGAGGCTTCCCACCAGTTCAGGCTGATCACTGGGCAGTCCAGCTCCTGCAGCTCCTCATCAAGAATGCGAGGCGCTTCGATGTTTTCGCACATCACCGCGCAGCGATCGGCGGTCACCACAAGATGCGCCACGCCCGCCTCGGTGGCGATGGAGACGTAGCTGCTGCCTCCGCAGGTGGCCCAGGCGAAGTTGGCCTGCGAGCTGATCACCAGCCCGTCCAGCTTCTGCTGCTCCAGGATGCTGCGCAGTTGCGACAGCTTCGTGTTGAATTCATGTTTACGGCTCATGAGTTACTCCTTTATGGGACTTGAGCTAGTATCCGACGGATTCGACGGATCGGACCGATGATTGGTCTCGTCCTGCGAACTTGGTTAGTAATTGGTGCCGGCGTAGGGGCCACCCTTGTGGTGGCCCTTGGGCAACCGGTCGGTCGCCCCCGAACAGGCGCCCACAAGGGGCGCCCCGGCTTACAAGCAACTGCCCGTGCTGACACAGCAGCCCAGGCTGTGACTGATACTGTCGTAGGGGCCACCCTTGTGGTGGCCCTTTTGGAAACGGGCAACCACGGGGGGTTGCCCCTACCACAACGGGTCATATATACGGACGCACGTAGGGGCAAGCCCCCGTGCTTGCCCTTGGGCGCCCACAAGGGTGGCCCCTACGACCAACTACAATCACTCCACTCCCTGAACGCGGAAAACAACCCGGACGTCCAGGCTGTCTGGGTTGATGTCCCGCATAAACCCTTCTTCATCCTGCGGGTTTGCTAGACCCAAAACCGTCCGATCCGTCCAACAACAGCCACTTACCCGAATACCCAGCCTAGCCCATCGCCTGGCGGGCGAGTTTGAGGGCTGAGGCGAATATCGAGGCGGTGGCGTCTGGCGATGTGGTGTATCCCTGCCCGCCGGTTCCTTGCCGCATGACGGCGATCTCCACGTCGCCCTCTTTCTTCAGCTCCACAAGCACATCACCGAAGCGCGGGATTTTGGCCTCTTTTTGGGTGTTCTTATCCTTGAGGCTTGTCAGTAGTCCGGCGAAGAGCCCTGAATCGGCCTTAGTCAACAGCGGGCGGATGCGATTCACCAACCCAAATGAGGGCTTCGCGATGAGCACACAGTAGGTGTACGGGTATTTGGTGCTCTGCACCGTGTTCATGGTGGTTTGAACCTGGATGCCGTAGAAGTCCTCGGGTGCTGCCGTCAACTTCACCATCATCTTCACATCCACCGGCACGGAGCCGTTGGCGGTCTGCGCAACCTGGATGCTGGGCTGGAAGGTGACATCCTTGATATCAGCCATCATGTCATATAGCGGCATGAGCTGGTTGATTTTCGTGCGCATCTCCACCGGCTCCCAGCTTTTCACCACACCACTGATCCAGAGCGGCAGCAGCAGAGTCACCGCATCCATCACGAACAGAGTGCTCAGTGAGCCGCCCGCCATGATGGGCACCATCGGCGAGGGGTTGAAGTTATCTGAGCCCGAATTCATGAGGTTCGCGGCTGCGAACGCCAGCAGTATGATGATGCCGATGAACATCAAACAACCACCCGCTGAGCTCAGCGAAAACATACCCGCCGCTTTCTTCACATCGGTGCTTTCGCGCAGCATGGCAAGAAGTCCGTTGAACTCGTTGATGGTCACACTTTTCCATTCGCGGTCACGGGTGAACTTGGGCACGTTGGAGCGGCCCTTTAGCATGCCCAGCAGTGCGGCGGCCAGCACCCCCACCCAGCCGATAATCGGCGCGATTGTGAACTGGACGATGATGCCCACCACTGCGCATATCACCATCAATGCATATCGTGTCTGGATGGGCATCGAGTTGGCAATGACGAATTCAGGCGATTTGTTCATGCTTTTCCCCCCGTTTTTGAAGGCTGGTCAGCTCCTGGTAACCCATCGCCTGCCAGTAGATCGGGCAGGCACCTGTGCAGATATCAAACTGTGCACAGGCTTTACAGATTTTGTGTGCATAGCGTTTGTCACGCCAATAGCGTGCCTGAACTTTGGCTATTTCATCGCATACAGCCACGCAGGATATTGGTGAATTTCGGAGTTTTGACGGCTTCGTGTTTTGGAATTTGACATAGGATGTATCGACGCTTGTAGCCTTGACACGACATCCCCATAGTCACGCTCATTCGGCGAGTCAATTACCTCTTGCCTCATAAACATAGCCAATCGATTAGTCGATAACCTGCCATCAATCGTTCGACGCTGCCACTTAGGCCTGGGCAGCTCCTCATCCTTCACACCAGAAATTATCGCAGCGAGATGCATTAAACTATATACCCATACCAGAAACGGAATGACATTGCAGACTGAGTTCTCACACCATACCTGCGGATCACCGATACCAAAGTAGCTTTTCTCCTCACGAAACGCCACCTCCTGCTCCCACCTCCAGATATATAACTGCACAACCTGTTCAATTGGCATATCTGGATCAGAACACAGGACGTAAGCCGGGTTTCGATATAGTATCCTTCCGTTCTTCCTGAGTCTATATGGTGTTGGTGCAACCACGATCAGTCTGAAATCTTGAGCTCCTACCCCTCTCCATCTCACTCGGTCGACGGTCTTGATCCTCACAACGTGGAATTTGCCAGACGAGTAAACGCATATGTGTTCCCATTCATATGAATCGTCCTGTCGTATCAGGTCAGGCTTGGGGTACAGGGTCTCCATATACACGTCGCTTTCCAGTTTTTGGCTGCTTGTCTGGCAGTTTCGTCAACTTGGCATCACGACGTAACCGTCCAATGATCGTGGTGTTCTCCGGGATTTTAGTCAACATGGTCTTGTTCATGTAACCTCCATCTACCGTTAACACAAGCCGCCTGTGCCTTGAGTTTGGGTCCTCATCCATTCTTTCGCGTAGCTCCTTCATGGCGTCAGCCCCCACCTTGGTAACCCGGCAGGCCTTCTGGTCCGTCTTGTATTGGCTGCGCTGCTCGTCAGTCGCTTTCGGACCTGGCTTCTTGGGAGTAGGTGCGTGCAGCATGTTAATAGGGATAGCAGTGGCCCGGCTATGATATCCGTTGAAGGGGACAAGAGCTGATAACTGAACACAACGCTGACCATGTATGAAGTTCGGGCGGTATTTTGGCCCTTGAGGGTCTCTACGTAAGGAGACGCCATGCCCCTTTGTCCCTTTGCGCGGGATTATCGTATCATCCATCGCGACAACAAACGGCATGTTCTCTGGAGTGAGGCTGATCGCTTGCTGTAAAACGGTGTCCCAGCACTGGGACACCGAGATACGGTTTTGTTCAAAGATGCGGTAATACGCTGACCAGTCTTTGTCAGCCTGACCAGCTGTCTGGATGATCCCTGTGATTGTGTGTCTTCCGACGGTTGCCGTGGCCGCCAGAGCGATCTGCTGGGACTTTTCATAGGTTCGCTGTTGGTTAAACGCATCGCGTGCCAGTTCATAGAGAAGCATAAATGCAGGCAATACTTTGCTCATCGCTCTTCATCCTCCGAAATGACAGCATTCGACCTGACCATCATCATGATGTTTTTGTCAATGATCACCCACTCCACGACTTCACCCTTTTGTAGCTCGATGGCATCAGCGACTGTGGCGGGGAAGTTGACATACCATTGGTGACGGCCTTTGTAGTTGATGTGCTGCACTCTCGTTTTGGCTCCCATATGGTTCCCTCCAATCTAGTTATCACTTATGAAATATCATACATTACAATAGATAATCAATAGCTTTATGGATAATATTCTGACGTTTGTGTGATATTTCAAAGATATGCTGTTACTAATAGAAATAACAGCTGGCGCGCTGGGCATACATCATGGGGTCGGTGTGTTTTCGAGTGGAGTGAAACGGTAGACTACAAGGTCGCTAGTGTGGAAACATTCAAAAGGCCAAAGCTCAGTCACGCCAATAGCGTGCGCGGCGCCCCTCCCACACCCGGTTGAACGGCGTGCGCAGCAGGTTCCCCACGCTTTTGGGCAGGCTGGAGCAGGGCAGCACATCGCCGGTGGGCGATACGCTGAGCAGTCCGTCGCACGCGGCGCAGGACTTGCCGCCCAGTTGGGAGGCCACCGGATTAAACAGGCAGTATGGCGTGGGCGAGTACCACATAAACTCGATACCCTCATCACGAGCCGCCTGCTGAATGCCCGCCATCAGACCAGCCATCTCGGTGTAGCTGATGGTCACCTCTTCATCAGGCGCGCTGCCGCATGGGATCACCATGTTCATGGAAAGCCGCTTCATGCCGATGCTCTTCACGAAGGAGATGAGCTCGGTCAGATGCGCCGAGTTCATGCGGTTCACCGTGGTGTTGGTATGCACATGGAGACCACTCCGCTTCAGCAGCTCCACACCCCGAACCGTGCGGTCGAATGAACCAGGGAGCTGCGTTAGACGGTCGTGAACCTCCGCATTCGGACCTTCCAGGCTGACCTGCGCGCTGCGTAGACCCGCGGCCTTCAATCCCGTGACCAGCTCCTCGGTGAGGTTGGTGCCGTTAGTGATGAGGTTCACACGGATACCCAGTTCGGTGGCGTAGGCGGTCAGTTCGACCAGGTCTTTACGTAGGGTGGGCTCACCGCCGGTCCAACTGACGCTGGGCACTTCGGCGTCCTGCTTAATGATCTGCAGCACCCGTTTGACTTCGTCCGTGCTCATTTCTTTGCAGTCTGGGAGTTTTTTGCACTGGCAGCCGGCGTAGCAAAAGCGGCAGCTCAGGTTGCAGCGGTATGTGAGTGCGATCTCCGATAGCACCGGCAGTGTGTTGAAGGGCCTTTGGTAGGGCACCACATCCACCGATATGCGGTCGTGACCCTCACCCAGGCAACCCATGACCATCGCACGGATGTCGCTGAAGAAGTCGCTGATGTCCTTCAGCTTGGCATCATCATCCGCCATCTTCGTGCTGCGGCTACTGATCACCTCACGGATCGGCCGCCCTCTCAGCGTCTCCTTGAGCAGCAGCAGGCCCGTTTTATTGATCTTGTAGGCCTGGTTTGGCAGCAGGATGAGCAGGCTGTCGCGCTCGCGGACGGTCACGTGCGGTTTGATACTCTCCACAAAGCTGTCGATCCAGTCGATGCGGCTCTCCATCAGTGCGCGCCTCCGCTGACGCACGCGCTGTGACATGCCGAGTGGCACGCGCTGTGACAGGCACTGTGGCACGCGGAGTGGCAGGCACTGTGGCAAGCGTCATGACACGCGGTATGCACGTAGCACGCAGAGTGGCAGGCCTGCGAGCTCATAAAGGAGCTGAAGTCCTGGCTCTCGATCAGTTCATCGCCCTTGATGCCTTGCGCGATTTCATCCGGGCGGGAATCTACATACCGGTTGGTGGTGTGATAATGGGTGGTGCCATACCAGTAGTGCGCATAATACCGCGGATACCGGCGTTCATGCATCATGAAGCCCTCATCGCGTTGCTCTGGGGCCTCCTCCATTTTCTTGTATTGCTCGGCGATGACCTGCCGGTACCACTCCTTAGTCGCCTCCAGGTCGCAGTCCCACGCTTTGCGCTGGATTTGGTCCACCATATCCTGGAACATCGCCTCAAAATCGGCCGCCAATAACGAGCCATCTCCACGGATGCGGCTGAGAAGCATCTCCTCATACCGGTTATCCGCTGACTGGTCAAGCGGGTAGAGCCGCTCCAGCTTGATAGGCTGCACCTGCAGCACTTTCACCAACGCCACCGACTCCATGCGGGAGATCATCGCACCGAGAATGCGCGGCAGGGGCACCTCCAGCAGCATGGCCGCTTCGATCATATCCAGCTCAGCGATTTTGCCAGGGATGCGGTAGCTGGAGACCTCGATTTTCGGAGGAACCCACTCGCCGCGCTCCCAATCCACCTCACTCAGCTCACTTAACGCCGCCGTGGTGGACTTCATTTTGCGGCTGAGCAGCAGCAGCGAGACCACCACCACCCCAATCAGCAGGCCCCCTCCCAGCATCATGCGTCCCATGTTCTGCTGTACTCGTGGAATGTCGGGGAAACCCAGCTCATTCGCTACTCCGCCGTTTCCTGAGCCTGTTTGACCAACCAGCGGCTGATCGGACTGGGTTGCACTAGAGGTCTGTTTCAACGTAAACAGGCTGGCGTTGATGTAGGTGGAGAGGCGCATGTGATATTGCGGCGGGGGGTTGTTTTTGTGGAAGCGCACCGTCAGCCAGTTCTTACCGTTGGCCGGTTGACCGTAATAGCTGATGAGATACTCCGAGTTGACATACTTCTCTGTGCGAAACCCAAGCTTCGTCAGCAGTTCTTGAGATACCGTCTTGCTGGCGGTGCTGATCGGATAGTGCAGATAAACCGTCATATGCTCAGCGGCTTCATCGAACTGGCACGGTGACCAGTTGAAATACACCAGTTTCCCAAACTCGCTTTGGGTATACCCCATGTACCCGGCGGACACAAAGTCGGTGGCATAAGGGATGATGTAAGTGACCTCGCCGGAGCTCACAGAGGCCCCCTTGGCCAGCACCACGTCGAACTTGTTGCCCATATCCGTGATGGAGAGCCCGTATTTCCTGCCTGAGGAGTCGATCGCAGCCGCCTTGCCGTAGTCGAAGCGCGGGGCGGCGCTGCCAAAGCCCTCCAGGTAGAATCCGTGCAGCTCTCCGCTTAGAACCTTGTAACGAACTTTGTACACCACAATCGCCCGGCCGTCCTTTGTGGGCGAAACATCCACCTCAACCCACTTCAACACAGCCTCGGTGGCCATCGCACAGGTGGCCAGGATGCACAGACCGATGGCGATCAGCAGCTTACAGACATTTCTCACGTCAGTATGTCCCCTTTGCTTAGAGTAAAGCGTATGTCATTATTCTGACATATCTACGCAGATTCCTGCGTGGGAATGAAAACCAAGGTGGGGAAGGCACGGCAAGCCATCGTAGGGTCAGGCCATCGTAGGGGCGACCGGCCGGTCGCCCACCACTCTGCAGGGCGAACGGCCGTTCGCCCCTACCAATGACCGCGCCGGTTTTCCCTAACCGGGGCGGTCTGGCGGATAGCCCAGGGAATTGTCTGAACCACGGATGACACGGAGGATGGGGGGCGTTGCAGCATCCGCCTCGCAGCCAACCCGCCAGCCCCCCGCCGCGGCATAAATGCCACGGCTTATTAGCCGAAAAGCCGGCTGAAGCCGGCTGCCTGGGCACGCCAATCGCCTGATTGGCCTCATATTTCACACACATCGCCGCTTCTGGTGTTATGTTGTAAAAACCGTCATAATGTAGTAGACAACTACCATCTATGTTTCATCATGGTCTCATGGAGTGTAATATTCGTCATGAACAGTTCTTCGATACGTGACAACCACCTTCACGGTACCGTAGGGGAATACGCCATCCCCGCCGAAGGCTGCCGTGTGATCGGTGTGTGTGTTGCGCTCACCCGCGGTAAGGGCGGGTTGTAGGGGAGATATAGATGTTTGTAGAAGATTATCGTGAATGGCATGAATTGGATGATCATGAAAAGCTGAAGTTGGTTAAAAAGCTGAAGCAGATTGTAATAGAAGTAGTAAAAGGTGATGTCTACCCTCGGCAACATAATAGTGAATACAGCTACCTTCACTACAAGATCATGCGTGCACAAATCGACCTTGTTCCTGAGATTGTAGAGATGTGCAACAACGCAGCTGGGCTTATATCTTATCTTGAAACTGAAACAAAATCTATCAGTGATGGAGCAGAAATAGTAAATACCCAGTTCGCTCCACTCCTTGCGGTCCTTAGCAGTTTTCCTGGTGATGATCCGATATCTGATGCCATCACGGGATTAGGGATTGACCAGATCAACAAGGTATGGTCAAGGTGTTTAGAGAGGCGAACAACCGAACCTGATGCGGCGATTACATCAGCTCGATCCCTAGTAGAAACGGTATGTAAGCACATAGTACTCGAACCTCAAGACGCAGATGATGAGGACCTTGACTTTGTCGTGCTATACAAAAAAGCAGTCACCAAGCTAAACCTGCATCCTACTCAGGCTGTAGACAAACAATACAAACAACTACTACAAGGATGCCTAAGCATCATAAATCCTATTGGAACTATTCGTAACTGGACGGCAGATTCCCATGGTAGTGATCCTAAAACCGTTCCTGTATCGGTGGATGAGGCAACGCTGATAGTAAATATAGCAGGCAGTATCGCGATGTTTTTGCTTACCAAGTGGCATAACGAACCGCTAAAACCAGCAGATAACCCATTCGGATTATCGTTTTAGTGATTCCTCGAGATGTGTTACAATGAGGGAAATGACAGACAGCCAACTGAGATGCAGTAATTACCCATGGGGAATACAGTTTACAGTTATAGATATGCCTCTCTATGAACACAATAACTACCATCTCTGGCAACCTTTCCGTTGTCATTATTACGGTTATGCACGAACGTACATATTTTTCTTCTTATTTTAAAATAAGTGGTTAAAGCGGATGGGAGTGTGGTTCTTTTACAATCAAACGACATATCACCTGCCAACTAAGAGACCACGGTTGAACAGAGGTTGCTGCATGAAAGACTTTCCCATGCATATCATAACAAAACCCCTTCTGGGTTTGGCACTCTGCGGGTCATTCCTACTGATTCGCATATTCACCCCGGGTCATCCGTTCTGGTTGAAATATCAGTCATTCACGGTGCCGTTTATAACAATTACATTGTTTTATGTTTTGTGGTCACTTGTTGAATACCGTAGTAACATATCTAGGGTATACCGAACTATCAGCTACAGGATAAGAAAATATCAAGAACGACGATTGACTATGCAACTGAGCGAACTAACTGGTGAAGAACTGTTGCTAGCTTGCTGTCTGTCTTACAATGAGACGGTGAATTTACCTACCGACTACCAAGCTGTAAGAACACTCAGGAAGATACGACTAGTTAAACAGAGTCGCGTATCTGGTGATTCTTCAGTATATGCAACCAGGTTTTGCCGTCAATGGTATCTCGATATCGCTCATATCGTGTTGCTAGAAAAAATCAAGACCCGTGACGAACTAGATGATATACAATGTCCGATTCTCGAGAGGATTGTACCTCATTTGAAAGATACGATAATGTTTAACATAGATTATGCAAGAATCGTAAATGAATGGTAAACATCGCAGATTTCTTTCGGGTAAAATGCCCCTAGGGCAGTTAGCTTTCGTATCACAGGAAAACTAGAGCGGCATAAGTCAGGGTGACTACATCGGCCTGGTGCACCGCGATCCGCATGATGGCGATGTGGTTCTGGTGGATACGCTCGACGGTCCGCGCCATGCCCGTTGGACCGATGGTATGACCGCCCTGGCCGTGTTTGAGGGGTTCTACAGCTACAGCGCAGAGTAGGGTGACTGGCTGGTCGCCCATGTGCCGAGCCAAACGAAAAGAAGGATTCCCCGCGTGCGATGGTGAAGGTTACCGCGCAACACATCGCCCGTTAAAGGAGCCTTCACCATGAAAGCTATCGTGCCCATAATCGGCCTTGTAATCGTGGTCGTATTCATGGTCGTAATCTACAATGGCATCACGGCGTTCAACACAAAACGCGTATCACAGAAGGATGTATGGAAGCAGGCCCAGCTCATCACCACCGACCTGCTGTTAAGTCCAAAAACGGCACAATACCCCAAACTGGGTGAACGCGGCGTGGAAGTGGAAAACCGCGGAGATTCCACATACTGGGTTAAGGGTTTCGTCGATTCGGCCAACGGCATGGGTGTTCCCGTGCGCACACGCTTCGAAGCAGTCATCCAGTGCCTTGGTGCCAACAAGTGGAAGACCGTATCATACGACACTGAAGAAGCTAAAGCCATACGCAAGATTACAGAGGATGTTACAAAGGCGTTTGATGACGGCATGAAACAAGTCAACGAGATCACGGCCAAGGCTGAGGCTGAACAGCAGCGAGCCGAACGCCAAGCCCAGATAGAGGCCGCGCAACTCGAAGCACAGCAGCGCCAGCTTGAAGCGCAGCAGGCACAACCAGCACCACAACCCGCCAGCAATTGGGGTGGATCGCAATGATGGATACCATCCCAGCCGAGGGCTGCCGTGTGATCGGCGTGGGTAAGGCACTTACGCGTGGAAAAAGGGGTTTTAAATGATGGTGATAACTTTTATATTGGATGCAATCATGTGGTTTTTCAAGAACGTCATTCCGACGATGCTTGGTGTGTTCCTTGCATTTGCATTGGAAAACAAACGAGCTCACGATGTAAGGAACAATGAATTCAAGGTTAGTTTAGAGATGGCAATAAGGGAATGTACTAACTTGAAAAAAACCATCGATGAAAATGTGGCACCTGTGAATGAGGAATTTAACATGCAGGGTGGCGGTATCCACACCGGCCAGGCGAGAATGCTTGAACCCACAGCTTTGCGGACCCTACTAAACTATCCTTCTGTGATCGGGCAGGAACTAGAGCAGGTGTACCAGATCATTGATGTATGTAAGACGCTAAACATGTATTACAGTGCACGTTATGATCAGACAGTAGTCCGGATCGGATATAATCCCACCCAGTTGTCGGCAACAAACTTTTCTATCATAGGCTATACTAAACAAGCAATTGAAGAAATCGATAAATTTGTCACTAGTATGAACCATTCGAATCACTGCATTAGTCGTGACAAGCCATTTTGGAGACGCATACTAATGAATGAACGAGCCAATATGTATACCGCTGTAGTGGTCTGTGGCGTCCTGTCCGGTTATGTCGGCGCAATGATAGCCATGGAACGCCCTATACGGCAGCTTAAGGTACAACAGATCGACATCATAATCCATAACAAAGTAGTCGCCACGCTGGGCACAACCAAAGGATCAGGATGCCTATATCTAAACTACGATAATGGCCGACCGTTGATCGTTCTGGGGACAGCAAGCAAACAGCCTGGGCTGTCGTTGATGGACGAAAGAGGAAGGTCCAGAGTTGGGTCGGCTATTGGGAATGAAGGATCGGTAATTTGGCTGTCGAATGGTAAAGGGAAGGACCTCATCACGATCTGCGTCAAAGGTAACAATCCGTCTGTGACGTTGCGTGGGGCAAAGACCGAGAAGGAATACAAGCCGTAGAGCATATCTATGTCATTTGAATAGAATGATCATCTCATAAAGCGAGTGATCCGCATATAACCCAGTTTAGTAAGGACATATAGTTGAGTAGACTCAGTTGGAATCAAATCCGAGTAAATGCCGCACGCTTCGCCGATGAATGGAAACAAGCTCGGTATGAGCGCGGTGAAACTCAGAGCTTCTATAACGACTTCTTTGAGGTCTTCGGGGTGAATCGGCGCAAGGTGGCCACATTCGAAAAGCCTGTCAAGAAGCTCGGTGGCAAGCAGGGGTTCATCGACCTGTTCTGGAAGGGTGTGCTGATGGTTGAGCAGAAAAGCGCTGGACGCCAAAGGGCAGGGCTGCGAAGCCTACGAGCGCGAAATCAACGAACGCGTCGCCGCGCTATATGGGTTGTAGTTCATAATAATAAGGAGCACATCTATGCATACAGACACGGGAACCTGCGTACTGTGCGAACACACACCGGTTACGATTAGTCAAGACGATACAAACCGAAAGCCATTCTACGAGTACACTTGCCCCCATTGCGGTGTTTTCAATATCACCCATAGTTTCAAGGACTTTTTGCCAGGTTACATTGCTCGAGACCCCCTGTTAGTCAAACGACTGCAAAGGTATCTTAAGGAACATCCAGTCGAAAATGTGATATTCACCCAACTACCAGACCCTATCGATACCTACGTCGTTCTAGATGCAACATCAGCGATGGCGTTGCCAGCCTAATCACCATTCTTCGCGATGGCATGATGCCGCAGGCCTAGGGGCAATCCCCCGTGGTTGCCCAGCCTAACGGTGCGCAGCACCTCAGCCGGCTTCTAGCCGGCTTTTCGGCCAAATAGCCGTGGCATTTATGCCGCGGGGCCAGATCGTGCGGGGTGGCGGATGACCCACTTCGGGGTAGGGTTCTTTGGCATCTTTTCCAGGGGTTACGCTGCGCTTACCCCTGGCTATAATGAATCGCACCCGCTTCGGGGTGCCCGGAATGCCAACAAACCCCGTTGGTATTTCCTCCCCATCCGTGTCATCCGTGTAATCCGTGGTTCAGACGATCCGGGGGCTATCCGCCAGACCGCGCCGGATGATATCTGCATGGCGATTGCGAGCGTACTGACAAACCGGCGCGGTCATTACCAAATCTGCGTCATCTGTGTAATCTGTGGATTGATATTCCCTCCGCGCTCTCTGCGTCGTCACCTGCGGTGGCGCGTGAGACTTCCCCTCTGTGCCCTCTGTGGTTTTGACGCATTTCGTTACCATCCGGAGTTTTGCTGGGAAGCGGTTCAATCTGTTATAATATAGTGGGAATTTTAGTCAATTTCTGCTTGTACAGGCCCATCTCCGCACCCACGAAAGGACGTCACGCACCGATGCCAGAAGACGAAAGCCAACCAATACCGCTCGCAAATATAGTCAATGTATCGCTAGAGAAGGAACTCGCCACGTCGTATCTCGGATACGCCATGAGCACCATTATTGCACGTGCATTGCCCGATGTTCGAGATGGTATGAAGCCGGTGCAACGGCGTATCCTCTTCGCCATGCGCGAACAGGGAGTGGGGCCTAACTCGGCCCATGTGAAGTGTTCCGCCGTTGTCGGCGAAACCATGAAGCGCTTCCACCCGCACGGCGACGGTGCCATCTATATGACTCTAGCGCGTATGGCGCAGGAGTTCTCACTGCGATATCCGCTCATCTCAGGACAGGGAAACTTCGGCTCCATTGACGGCGACAGCCCGGCCGCCATGCGGTATACGGAATGCCGCCTCAGCCAGGTTGCCATGGAGATGATGGAGGATATCGACAAGGAGACGGTCGACTGGGAAGACAACTACGACCAGTCCACCAAAGAACCCACCATCCTCACGGGTAAGTTCCCCAACTTCCTGTGCAACGGTGGTCAGGGTATCGCCGTGGGTATGGCCACCAACCTGGCACCGCACAACCTGCGCGAAATTGTGGATGCGCTAACCCTGCTGATCGACCACCCTGACAGCACCATCGCGGAGCTGATGCAGGTGGTCACCGGACCGGACTTCCCCACCTACGGCCTCATTTTGGGCACAAAGGGAATCCAGGGAGCCTACGAAAAAGGCCGCGGCCAGGTGATCATGCAGGCCAAAACGCAGTTCGAGCCGATGGACAACGGCAAACACTGCATCGTCATTACAGAGCTTCCTTACCAGGTGAACAAGGCGCGCTTAATTGAGCAAATTGCCGACCTGGTGAAACAGAAGCGTGTGGACGGCATCACTGGTCTAGACGACTTTACCGACCGAACCGGTATGCGCGTGGTGATCGAGCTTCGGCGCGACGCCAACCCGCACAAGATACTAAACTTCCTGCTCAAGCATACCCCGATGCGCAGCACCTTCGGCTTAATCATGCTGGCACTCGATGCCAACACCCCGCGCGTCATGAATCTGAAGCAGGTGCTCAACCACTACCTGATGCACCGGCACCAGGTCATCACCCGCCGCACCATTTACGAAGTGTTCCGCGCTCAGCAGCGTGCCCATGTGCTGGAAGGCTTGCAGATTGTCGTCCGCGAACTGGATGAGATCATCAAGATCATCCGCCATTCGAGCAACCCGGAAGCCGCGCGCCGCGAGATCATGAAGCGGTTTGACCTCACCCAAATCCAGGCTGAGGCCATTCTAAGCATGCAGCTCCGCCAGTTGACCGGCCTGGAACAGACACGCCTGGAAGACGAGTATAAGGATCTTCTGCGCACCATCGCCCACCTGGAAGACATCCTGGTTGATGATGCCCGCATCTGGGAGATTATCAAGGGCGAACTGAAGGAGATGCGCGACAAGTACGGCGACGACCGCCGCACCCGCATCATCGCCACCGAAGCCAGCGACATCGGCGAAGAGGATATGATCCCTGAAGAGGATATGCTGATCACCATCACCCGTGATGGCTACATCAAGCGTCTACCGATGGACTCGTTCAAAATCCAGCACCGAGGCGGTAAGGGTGTCATCGCAGCGAACAAGAAGGAAGAGGACAGCCTCGAGCATATCTTCCAGATCAGCACGCACCATTACATCCTGTTCTTCACCAACAGGGGCCGTGTCTACCGACTGAAGGCTTACGAAGTGCCCCAGTCCAGCAGACAAGCCAAGGGTATGCCCATCATCAACCTGATTCGCATTGAATCCGATGATGTGCTGACCGCTGTGGTGAGCGTGAAGGACTTCCGCGAAGACCGGTTCCTGATGATGGCCACCCAGAAGGGTGAAGTGAAACGCACCTCACTCAGCAACCTGGCGAACCTTCGGGCCAACGGCCTGTTCTGCTTCAACGTGGAAGAGGGCGATGAGCTGGGATGGGTAACTTGCACCGATGGCGACGAAGAGCTGGTGCTCATCACCGCCGAGGGCATGAGCCTTCGCTTTAAGGAGACCGATGTGCGCGCCTCCGGACGACAGTCTGGCGGTGTGCGCGGTATCCGGCTGGAAGACAACGACCAGCTTGTGGCGATGGTGAAGCTGCAGGAAGACCGCGATCTGCTGGTCATCAGCGAGAACGGCTTCGGCAAGCGGACCCCGTTGAATAGCTACCGTCAGCAAACGCGCGGCGGTAAGGGCATCATCACCATGAATGTCACCAGCAAGACGGGCACGGTTGTGGGCGCCCGAGCGGTAGTGCCCGATGAGCAGGTGATCCTGGTCACCGCGGGCGGTAAGGCGATCCGCTGCAGTGTGGGCGACATCCGGCAGAGCGGGCGCAACGCCTCTGGTGTGCGCATCATGCGCATAGGCGAAGGCGAACGGGTGAGTGCTGTGGCGAGAATTAACAACGCCATAGACGAAGAGAGCCCGGAAGCAGGAGCCGCACCGGCCGCTAAGAAGGCCAAGCCGGTCAGTGCCGATGATGACACCGAGTTGATGGACGATGTGGACATCATCGATGAAGAGCTTCTGGACGACGAGGAGCTTGAGGACATCGAGGATACCACAGAGGACGAAGAGTAGTCTGGCGATTACCGGCTAGACATCACAGCAGGGGCGGTTGAAAAACCGCCCCTTTTTGCGTACCGAGGGGTGTTTCACAGCCGGATGTATTTGCAGTTGATGATCCACAGATCAGGAAACGACCGCGCCGGTTTTTTAACAAGATACCAATCGCCTAACAGCCCATCCCGGCGCGGTCTGGCGGACAGCCCACATCAGCAGCCCATCCCGCCGCGACATCAATGTCTCGGCTATTAGCCAATAAGCCTGCTGAAGCAGTCTGGGTCGCCGTTGGCGTGAATATCCTCAGCCCGTTTCAACGGGCTTCCGTTTAATTAGCCGTGGCATTCATGCCGCGGAATGGAAGGCGAGGCCCAAACTGAGCCCCAGTTACCACACAAACACCGTGCCACGGAGCTTGTTCAGATCATCGCGTAGAGTGTCGTATATGCCTTTAGCCTGTTCCACCGGCACGATGTCCTGCATCAACGGTCCGATCTGCACCATACCGCGCGAAACGAGACGGCAGAGCTCCGCCAGGTCGGAGTTGTCAAAATGACTGTTCTGTTTGATGCACAGCTCATGACCCTGACCGATGTTGAAGTCATACTTCACCTCAAACCTGCCGGCAATCAGCATCAAACGTCCCCGCGTAGCGGTCGCACCAATCAGGCGATCCTCCATACCGGGAACGCCCGCGAAGTCCGCCACCACCTGGTAGCTGAAGTCCTGGACGTTCTGTGCCCACCCCTCGCCAGCGGAGTTAAACACGTGCTCTGCAGCACCGATCTGACGGGCAAACTCCAGCCTGCCCTCGTCGATGTCACAGATACTCACTTTTGCACCCATCACATTGAATATCTGCGTGGCCACCTGCCCGATATAACCGGCTCCTACCACCAAAACACGCTCACCCAGGCGCACATCGGCGTTACGGCAGGTGCGCATGGCTACGCTGGCCATACCGAACAAGGCCGCCTGCTTCGGGTCCACGCTTGAGGGCAATTTGGTCAAAAGCCAATCTTCGGGCACGGTCGCATACTCCACATGATTCTCGCTTGAGAAGATGACATCGCCCACCTGCAGGATTTTGCAGTCCGGACCGGTCTCTATCACCTCTCCTACGTTCTGGTATCCCCACAATGCGGGCAGCCGTTCTGTAGGGGTGGCGTAGTTGCCTGCCATCAAGTCATTGCGCTCGGTGCCATTAGTGATTCCGGTGTATAGGGTGCGTGTCTTGACCTGGTTGCCCACGGGTGCCGCGGGTTCGGGCCAGTCCGTCACCATCACCTTTTCACGCAGACCGTCTTCTCGTAGTCGTGTGACCAGTGTTCTCATCGGTTAGGACCTCCCCGCACACCAGCGAATGCCGTGTGCTAATACATGTCTGAAGTTGGGGTTTGCATACGCCGTATTATCATGACCGCTCTGGTAGCAGAACACCCTTGAAGCTCGATGCTGGCGGGTCCATGCGATCGCCTTCATGCTCTTTGGATGGTCAGCCGTGATCAGCACATGGCAATCATCGCCCGGTTCATCCATCGTGTAGCTCTCGTCTACCATCTGCCAGTCGGTAAGTCCAGATGTGATCGGGTGGTCACTATCGGCGACATGGTAATCCACCGTCTCTCCGATATGGTAACCGAAACCGCGGTTCTCTATCCCGATGATATCTGACCATATGGGCCAGTTGGGGTATGCCAGTATGGAGTGGTGAAGCATGAATATGCCCTGCTTCGTGTCGCCGAGTTGCTCAAGGCTAGCTTGAACCTGCGACTCCCACCAGCCCGCATCCTGGCCGGGTAGTTCCATGTGCATGTTGTAGAACATCACCACATCATACTGTTCGCGAATTTCTTTGGGAGTTGTGTTCCAGTCATCCATATGTTGGATGTAGGTATTCACACCCTCAAGGCTGCGAAATGCGGAATGAAATCCGATCACATCATACGGATGCCGTCCGGTAATAACAGCGAGTCTGAGTTCTTCCATGTTGCTGTGCGACCGCCTTTCCACGGTAAATTGATTCACAGTCGCATTTTACCGGTGCATGGTAATGGCGTCTTTAGATGTTATGCGCAGGCTTTTGTCTAAAATCACTTTGGGGTGGTGGTTTTAGGGTGTTTCGGTATGCCGCTGGGGATTTACCTGTGAGTTCAGTGAACATGCGCGTGAAGTGATGCACTGAGGTAAACCCCATCATATTTGCGATGACTTTCACGGGTAAATCTGTTTGGGTGAGGTATCGCCTGGCGGTTTCAATACGCATCTGGCGGAAATAGCGCATGGGGCTGGTTTGGTAATATTGTTTGAAACAGCGCAAAAAGTGTGACACGCTCATATTGCTCATTTCAGCCAGCATGTCCAGATCAACAGAGTCGGCCATCTTCTCCGCCATATACCTGGAGACCTCGTCCAGAGTGTTCATGATAGAGGGCGATAGCAGTATGGTCTCATGTATCTGCTGGTAGTGATACAGGTGAGCAAGCAGGCGTGTCATCGCCGACTTGACCATCAGGCGGCTGTCCACAGTGGCGCGGGAGGTGTTGTTGAAGATGTCATAAAAGCATTGTTCATACACCAGCGGATCAAACCGCACGATTTTGTCAGGCAGTGCATAGTCAGGATATAAAGTGGGGTCAGGACGCATCAATTCCGTGTGAGACAGTGTCTCAGATACCGATGGGTAACCGGAAGGTATATGGGCACTGTTCGGCTGTTCCACGAAGTCAAAATGCAGGTTCAGCATCAACAGGCTGCTTCCGGTATCGGTGTGAAATGAGTGGGGAACTCCAGGGCGTATCAAGAAGAGGGTGTAGGGCTCCTGCCTGTATACACGGTCTCCAATGCCCACCCATCCTGTGCCAGAGCGTGTGTAGAACAGCAAGTGATCGAATATCACACGGTGCTCCACTTGAAAGACGTCTCCAACGGCGAAATGATGTGCCAGACGCACATAAGGCGACACCTGCATCATGAAGTCGTCTAGCGCCTTACCCTTCCTCTCATGGTCATTCTGCATATCTCACCTCTTCAGCCATCGTAACACCTCATATTAACCATGCTGCGGTCATTACGCAAATATAGTGTTCTACCGACATGCCCGAAGCCGTCATATGCAAATCACCGTATGGGTTACACTATTATGGGGCTGGTTTGGATGCCCCGTATCAATATGAATCAATTAGGAGTCTGATGGATAAATCCGCTTTAGGCACCATTCTGACCGTAACTTCAATCCTCGGGATTGGTCTATATGGTGTCAGTTTCAAGTATATATCGTTGAAGAGGCTGCATCTGCCCTCCGTCAATATCGGAATGTATGTCACATCCACTACAGCCATCGCCATAGCCGCCATGATGCTGGGCGGGTTCCCGCACACCTGGCAGTTTTACGCCTTCGGTATTGCCATGGGATTGGGTGCGTACGGCTTCGTCTCCTTCCTGCGAGTGGCCAGTTCGCTGGGCTCCACCGCGATCTGCTGGACGATCACGCAGATGGCCATCGTGATGCCTTTCCTGGCCTCTTTTCTGGTGTATCACGAGATGCCCAGGTGGAACCACTGGCTGGGCTTAGCCATCACTGGTATAGGTGTGGCCATGCTGGGTGCTGATGTGAAGGAAAAACAACAATGAAATACATGCAAGCGGTGACCGCCGTGTTCCTGACCAACGGATTTGTGATGCTGCTGATGCAGTATCTGCCCAAAAGCGGTGTGACAGACGGATATGTGGTGCCGTGCCTGGCACTGATGTGCGGCACCGGTATGATATTCAGTTTCTTCGTGAAGGGCGAGAAGAAGCCCGATGACACTGCACCAAAGCTTGGCTCGGTGGGTGCCGGAGTAATAGCCGGGTTGTTCTGGGCCGCCGGATTAACTACGCAGGTGCTGGCCGTGCCGCTGGTGCCAGGTTACATTTTGTTTCCGGTGATCGCCGGGGCCAACACGCTGATGGTCACTATCGTCTCTCGTTATGTGTTCAAAGAACACATCGGTAAGCGTGGGATGATCGGCATCGGCCTGTGTGTGCTGGCGATTGTGCTGCTAAGCGTATAACCGCGGATTACCGGGTGGGGTGAAGGCGGCCCCTTACCCCTGCAGCACCTTGATGGCGGTGTTCACATTGCCAAATGGTGCGCTGACCTGGAAGCCTGCCACCACGTCGCCGATCTGCAGGCACATCTCGCGGGCAATCTCAATGCCCGTCTCGGCACCCTCCTGCTTGGTGTGGCAGCGGCGCATCCGCTCCATTAACTCATCAGGCACCACCACGCCGGGCACCTCGTTGCACATAAACTCCGCGTTCTTGAAGCTGGCAAACGGCCAAACCCCGGCCACAATCGGGATGTCGGAGAAGGCGCGTATCTGCTCAATGATCCGCAGCAGAGCCTCACTATCGAACACCGGCTGCGTGATGGCATACTCCGCACCCGCGTCGATCTTCCGACGGAACCGCTCCAGCTCGCGGCTCAACTCCACCGCGCAGGGGTTCAGTCCCACACCGATCAAGATGCCCGTGGGGGGCACCAGCGGGTTTCCGCCCAGATCGACCCCGGCATTCAGGTTGCTGGCGAGTTGCGCCAGACCGATCGCATCCACATCGAATACACCCGTCACGTCGGGGTAATCCCCCAGTTTCGGAGGGTCGCCGGTAATCAGCAGGAAGTTGGTCAAACCCGCGCTAAACCCGCCCAGCAGGTCGCTTTGCATCCCGATCAGGTTGCGGTCACGGCAGCAGTAGTGCAGCACCGGCTCGATTCCGACCTGCTGCTTGATGGCCACCGCGGCCATCATCGGCGAAATCCGTGCGCTGGCCCGGGGGCCGTCAGGGATGTTGATGGCGTCCACCCCCGCCAGGTAGCAGGTCTGCGCCTTCTGAAGCATCGAGCGGAGGTCACTGGATTTCGGCGGGAGGATCTCCACGCTGGAGACGCGTTCGCCGCGGCTGAGCTTGGCGCCCATCCGGCTCTTCTGCGCCATGCTGAGGGGTTGCACATCGGGCGATTTCTGCTCAATCGGCTTCACTACCGCGGCGCGGCGCACGGTGCTGACCGCTTTCACCGCCCTGCTCATCTCGGCGATGTGCTCCGGAGTGGTGCCGCAGCATCCGCCTACCCCGCGCGCACCCATCTGCACCATGCGCTTGGCGTATGAGGTGAAATACTCCGGGCTGGTCAGATACAGCATCCGCCCCTCAACCTGGCGCGGGCTGCCCGCGTTGGGCATCACCACCACAGGCTTGGAGGTGCAGGCCATCACGCGCTTCAACAGATCGGTCAACGCCGCAGGCCCGCTTCCGCAGTTCATGCCCACGATGCTCACGCCATGATGGGCGTCCATCTGCGTGGTGATCTGCTCGATGGTGCTACCGCGCGCGGTGCTGCCTGACTCATCGTAGGCGAAGGAGAGCATCACCGCGATATCCAGACCCTCTGCCGCCTGCAGCGCGAGTTTTGCTTCGTCCCAGTCGCTGAAGGTCTCCAGCAGGATAAAATCCGCGCCGGCCTCGGCAAGTGCCTGGATGCTTTCCTGGAAGGCGGCCAGAACATCCGCCCGGTTATCGGCTCCCAGATACTGCCCTGGCCGAAGGCATGGCCCCACCGAGGCGGCGACCAGACCCTCCACACCCAGCTCCTGCCGCGCGATGCGCACCGCCTCACGGCAGATGTCGACGCACCTCTCCGCCAGCCCAAACTCGGCCAGCTTGATGCGGTTCGCGCCAAAGCTGTTGGTGGTGATCACATCCGCACCGGCCTTCACATACGCGCGGTGTATCTCAGCAATTAGACCGGGGTTGCTCAGGCAAATCTCGTCAAAGCATTTGTTCAGGAACACCCCGCGCTGATATAGCATCGTGCCCATCGCGCCGTCGAATACGAGCGGTGTCTGCTGGATTCGGCTGATGATTTCTGCGGATGTCATGGGTGTGCTCCTGTGGTGTGTATATTAACTGGACGAGTTGATGGATGGTAGGGGCGACCGGCGGTCGCCCTAGGGCGGTTCTCGAACCGCCCCTACAAATATTTGGTAACACCGGCACCGCATGCGATGCCCCTACAAGGGCGGTTCGCGAACCGCCCCGATGGCTGCGCCTAATCCAGCGGGTCGAATTCGCTCTTGCCCACGTAACAGGTGGGGCATATCCAGTCATCCGGCAGGTCGTAGAACGCGGTGCCAGGCGCGATGCCGTTGTCAGGGTCACCCAGCTCGGGGTCATAAACATAGCCACAATGGATGCAGATAAACTTGCCAGTATCAGGTGCCAATGATGTCTCCTATACCGCGAAATATTTCGCCTGTGGGTGATGAACGATAATTGCTGAGGTGCTCATCTCTGGCACCATCTCCATGTTTTCGGTGAGGCTGACCCCGATGCGCTCCGGCTGCAGCATCTGCCACATCGGGATGTGCGCCTCCATGTCGGGGCAACTGGGGTATCCAAATCCGTAGCGCGAACCGCGATACTCCTGGGCCACCAGACCGGCTGTGTCCAGGCTCCGCTCCTCGCCGATGCCCATCTGACGGCGCATCCGCTCATGCCAGAGCTCTGCCAGGGCGTCGGTTACCTCTACGCCGAAGCCGTGCCACATCAGGTAGTCATGGTAGGAGTTCTGTTCGAACAGCCGTTTCACCTCTTCGGCAAGCCGTTCGCCAATGGTGACCACAAAGAACGCGGCCACATCCCCGCCCTCTTCCCGGGTGCGGAAGTAGTCGGCGATGCATATCTTCGGGGCGGTGCTGCGGCGCGGGAAGGAGAACGGCAGCCAGGAATCGCCATGCTGCACCATCACACTATCACCGTCGCGGTAGCACGGATAATAGCCGTAGGCCACTTTCGGTTGGAGCCAGCCTTCGGTCAGTGCCTGATCCTTCAACCGCTGGTAAAGTGGGTCCACGGTGTTCAAAAGCAGTTCGTCATACTGCTCTGCGCTGAGTTTGGCACGGCGGTATCCCCACCGCCCGCGGTAGAGCGCCTGCAGGTTCATATAAGGGAAGATATCTGCCGGATTAATCTGCTGCTCGATGGCACTGCCCCAGAATGGCGGGGTAGGCACCTCAGAGAGAATCTCCACATCCAGCTCAGCGGTATGAGGGGTGGAAACCCGGCCAGAGCCGCGGTTCCACTCCGTACTGTGCAGCCGACCCGCTTCGAAGTCGCGAACCGCCTTCAGACCGGCGAAGGCATCGGCACAGTAGACCACTTGATGGTCGTAACCGGGGACCACCTCTTCGGCCACGAATTTCTGGGTCAACGCCGCTCCGCCCAGCAAAATCGGCACATTCAGACCGGCCTCGCGGTACTGTACCATGCTCTCTTTCATCACAATCGCGCTCTTGACCAGCAGGCCTGACAGCCCCACCATGTCCACTTGGTGCTCTTTGGCCTTCGCGATGATGGTCTCCGCCGGCACCTTGATGCCGATGTTCACCACCTGATAGCCGTTGTTGCTCAGGATGATGTCTACCAGGTTTTTGCCGATGTCATGAACATCGCCTTGCACGGTGGCCAGCAGGATTTTCAGTCCGGCCTTCTGCTGTGAGCGGTCCATGTACGGCTCGAGGTAGTTCACGGAGCGTTTCATCACTTCGGCCGACTGCAGCACAAACGGCAGCAGAATCTCGCCGCGTCCAAACAGCTCGCCAACCTGACGCATGGCCGGCACCAGCACGTTGTTGATAATGCTGAGCGGCGGCATACGGCGGATGAGTATGGACAACAGGTCCTCCAGACCGTCCTTGTTGCCCTTGATCAACTGCTCCGCCAGGCTCTGTTCGGTCAGATTGCGTGTGTTATCAAGCTCCTCTGCGCTTTTCTCAGGCTGCGCCTTCTCAAAGTGCTCTATGAAGCTCATCAGCGGTGTCTCACCGAGGTTGTGCAGCAGGTTCAGGCTCAGCTCGCGCTCCTGCTCACCAATGCTGGCGTAGGGCAGCACCTTGACGGCATCCACAATCGCGGCATCAAGACCCGCCTGAACCGCCTCATGCAGGAACACGCTGTTGAGCACCTTGCGGCCCGCCGGGCGCAGCCCGAACGAGATGTTGCTCACCCCCAGCACGGTGTTCACGCCGGGCAGCTCCGCTTTGATCATGCGGATCGCCTTAACGGTCTGCACGGCGGCATCACGCAGCGTCTCGTCACCGGAACCCACCGTGAAGGTGAGCGCATCAAACAGCAGGTCGCTGGGCCTCAGACCGTGCACCTCCACCGCTTCGTGGTAGATCATTTTCGCGACGCGCAGCTTCTCATCGGCGGTCATCGCCATGCCCTCAGGCCCGATGGTCAAAGCCACCACCGCGGCGCCATACTTTTTGGCCAGCGCGCAGATTCGGTGCAGGTTCTTTCCGCCATCCTCCAGGTTGATGGAGTTGACGATGCACCGTCCCGGGTAGAGCTTAAGGCAGGCCTCGATGCAGTCCGGCGTGGTGCTGTCGATCATCAATACCGACCGGCACTGGTTCGCAAACAGCGGCACCAGACGGCAGAGGTCGTCCATCTCATTGCGGCCGGCATAGGCGGTGCAGAGGTCCAGCACCTGCGCGCCTTGCGCCTCCTGCTCGAGTGCCATACGCACACAGCCGTCGTCATCTTCCGCCAGCAGGCGCTCGCGGAACTTCTTGCTGCCGTTTGCGTTGCACCGCTCCCCGATCAGCAGCGGCGGGATGTCCTGCCGGATTTCGACCGACTGGTAGAGGCTGCTCAGGCTTGGCTTCATCGTGCGACCTCCCGCGTGCCGGGGGCCACGCCTGCGACTGTCTTGACCAACTCTTGGATGTGCTCGGGGGTGGTGCCGCAGCATCCGCCCAGCACGCTCACGCCCAGCTCCTGCACGAACTCTTTCATCTGCTGCGCATAGTCCGTGGGGTTCATGGGGTATCGTGTGAGGCCATTCACCACCTCAGGCAGTCCCTGGTTGGGGATGCAGCTCAAACGGCCCTCCCAGTTGTGGCTTAACCACTGCAAGTGCGAGCGCATATCACGCGGTCCGGTGGCACAGTTCAAGCCCAGGCTGAACACGGGGTAGGGCTCCACCGTCGTCGCCACCGCGGCGATATCACTGCCGACCAGCATCGTGCCGGTTGCTTCTATAGTCACCGAAACAAACAGGGGGATGTCGCCGGCATCGGCGCCCAGCACATCCAGGCAGCTCACAAGAGCGGTCTTCAGTTGCAGCAGATCCTGGCATGTTTCCAAGATCAGCCCGTCGGCCCCTGCCGCCAGAAGCGCCTCCGCCTGCTGCCGGTAGGCGTTAGCCAAATCCTGCACGCTAATGTGCCCCAGCGAGGGCAGCTTCGTGCCGGGACCCATGCTGCCGATCACCAGTGACTGGTTACCCGCCGCGGCTTTGGCGTTCGCCACCGCCGCCTGGCAGATTTGGTGCACCTGGTCTTGCAGACCATACTCCGCTAACACGATGCTGTTGGCGCCGAAAGTGTTGGTCTCCAGCAACTGCGCTCCCGCCTGCACAAATGAGCGGTGGAGGCTCTGGATCACCTCAGGCGCAGTGACGTTCAGCAGCTCGTTGCAGCCCTCGCAGCCTTGCCAGGCACTGGGGGGGATTTCCATGTTCTGCAGGTTCGTGCCGCACGCCCCGTCGAATATCAGTACCGGCTGTTGGAATATTGGGTGCATAATGACCTCATGCTGCGAATTTGGTGGCGGAGCACCAAGAGTATTGTACCGTATCGCGTTTTCGGGATTTCCGGAAAGCGGCGGTGGGGTGGGGAGGGATTCTCACGCGAAGGTTGGGGAGCAGAGGGTGGGGTGGGAGTGGCACACAAATCATGCGACGAGCTGCCGCGACATCAATGTCTCGGCTGGAAATGCCTTATTCATCGGGGTAACGGCCAAACCTGTTCACATGCTACATGTAGTCCGGCACCCACGGAGTGGGTAGGATTCTTATGGCCAGGGGTAAGCGAAGCGCAACCCCTGGAAAAGGTTGTCCTATATTTACCCCGAAGTGGGTCGTACCATATTGTAACCGCCGAAGACCCACGTTCGTGGGTAGATGGTATAGGACTGCCTACCACGGGTTACGCTAGCGCTCACCCGTGGCTATAAGAGTCCTACCCACTCAGTAGGTTCCCATAAGGGGCCTATATATCTCTGCGATTCGGAATTATATTCCACCCACGCCACGGCAAGGACCTTAAAAACACAACGGGCGGCCTTTCAGCCGCCCGTTAGCGATTATGCCTACTCGTCCTCTGGCTCCTCATCGTCTGTGCTGACGGGCCCCTCTACCGGGGTGCCGTTAAGGATGATGCGGGTCTTGGTGTCGATCTCGGCGAACACCTCGGGATTCTGGCTCAGGAAGTTACGGGCGTTCTCCCGACCCTGTCCCAGCCGGACCTCGCCGTAGGTGAACCAGGTGCCGCTCTTTTTAATGACATCTTTTTCCACGGCCATGTCCAGCACGCCGCCGATTTTGCTGATGCCCTTGCCAAACATGATGTCGAACTCCACCTGCCGGAAGGGCGGGGCCACCTTGTTCTTGACCACCTTCACACGCACGCGGTTGCCCACCACATCGGTGCCCTGCTTCAGGCTGTCGACGCGGCGCACATCCAGGCGCACGCTGGCCCAGAACTTCAGCGCGCGGCCGCCAGGAGTGGTCTCGGGGTTGCCGTACATCACGCCGATTTTCTCGCGTAACTGGTTGATGAAGATCGCCACGGTGCCGGTCTTGCTGATGGAGCCGCCGATTTTACGCATCGCCTGGCTCATCAAGCGCGCCTGGATACCCACATGGGCGTCACCCATCTCGCCTTCGATTTCCGCCTTCGGCACCAGCGCCGCGACGCTGTCCAGCACGATCACATCAATCGCACCGGTGCGCACAAGAGCGTCCATGATCTCCAGCGCCTCTTCGCCCGTGCCTGGCTGCGAGACGTAGAGCTGGTCGATATTGACGCCGATATTGCGTGCATAATCGGGGTCCAGCGCATGTTCCGCATCCACAAACGCGCAGATACCGCCGTTGAGCTGTGCTTCCGCCACTATCTGCAGTGCCAGGGTGGTTTTACCGGAGCTTTCCGCGCCGTATATCTCCACGATGCGTCCGCGAGGCACGCCACCGATGCCCAGCGCGTAGTCGAGTGCAATGGATCCGGTGGGGATCGACTCCACCTGCATACCGGTTTTGTCGCCCAGTCGCATCACGGAGCCTTTGCCAAACTGCTTTTCAATGAGCCCGAGGGCGATATCTAATGCTTTCTGTTTGTCTTGTACGGCCATGATGGGACCTCCGGATATAGTTTATATATGTATACGCAAATATAGTACCATATTGTGAAAGTAAATGCGTGATACAACCGGATAAATGATACCCCAGAAGTGTGTAAATGTGTTTCTGCTCCTTGGGTGAGGGTGGAAGGAGTCTGGAGATAATGGCAGAAATGTTATGAAAGGAATAGGGAGGGGTTGGTGATTGTTGGTTGGCAGGCTTTCATGTTATATTTCTGTATGATTAAGCTGCCTAGACTGATAAAGTGACTGTCATAAGTGTGAAGTTCAGAAATAGATTTGGTATGAATGGATGTTGCCAGGATGATGGCATCACATGTATTCATCCCAACATCATTCGCGATCAGGGCAGCTTGTCGTGATATGAACCGTGTTACTGGTACTACCTCAATATTCTTCGTGTTGAAAAACTTATCGAATGGTGTGATGTCAGAGGATTGCCCCAATTTCCTGCACTCTGTGACGCACACGGCAGAACACATGATACCCACCTTATCCTGGCCGGTTAGCTTTATCCAATGGTCGAGTTCTGCGAAGCGGGCTGCATCTTGGGTAACGTATGAGATTATGCACGACGAATCCCAGCACACAATCAGCTTACTCATTATCACGATCCCGCATATCGCTTATATATTTGTCGGGGTTAAAGTCTGGTCCAGCGTTTATGAACTCGTGATCTTCAATGGAGACCTTAGGGAGCTCTTCGATGTGCTCGAGAGTGATCTTTACAATCTGCCCATGCTTGTTTAGGCTGGCTTTACCATATACCAAAACTCTGTGATCAAACAGGTGGCTGTACCCAATCACCGTGTTTCTGTCCGTCACCACACATGCCACTGACTGCCCGTTGACCCTGGTTATCTTCAATTTCGGCGTGCCATGCAGGTCTAGCCCTTCGAGAACCCCAGTCAGCTCGGTGTATTCATAACTAACAGGGCGAACATGCTCATCAAGGTTGCGATAGTCTTTATAAGTAATCGGGTAGGCTTTCCCACCGACATCGATACTAGTCGATCCAATCTGGGCAGACTTCAGAAACAAATCACGGCAACTGCTGATTGCGGAGTAGGGAAGTCGGTCAAAAGAACGGGTGTCACCAGACAATATCGCTGGTAGATGCTCAGCAATACCTTTAATAGATGGTGCTTCGATGCCTATATGGAACGGGCTCGCTTTAGATATCGAAGCAACTTTAAGCATGAGTTTCAGAGTGCGCCACTCATTGATATCTATCATCTCCAGCTCGCGATAGCACTTATTGAATTCTCCAAGAAACCCAGAGAGCTCTTCTATGCCGAATTCGCCATCTATTGTAATGACTATGTTTTCCATCAGTATCACCTAGCCTAATGTTACCATATCAACAAGTGGTATTGCGCTCAGTGTTACTGCCCACCGCCCCAGTTGCTTGCAGGCACCGCCGGTGCTGTTTGCTCTGTCGGTTGAGGTGCTGGTTGCTGAGGCATGGCACCTCTTCTACCGTGGCTGTCATCGCACCAACATAACCTGACAGAACACTACAGACTACAACAGCGGTATACATATCGGCGCGTTTAGTCATATGGTTTACCGGGTTGTGGTCGACCAATAACGCTCAGGAGTTGCCATGAAATATGACTATTGTAGTGGCACCCCCTCCCTCCCTCTACTCTACCTCGCAGCTGCTGAAGGTGTAGCTATAAACCTCAAACCCCTCGGCGTCGCTGCTCATGGTCAGCACATGCTCACCGTATTTGGCGTTGCTGGTCAGGTGATACATCCGCGGCTGTTTCAGCGCGATGAAGCTGTATCCGGCGGCGTCATACTGGATATCACTGCCGGCGTCTTGCTTGCGCACGGGCTGATCATCCTGCGTGACATACACCGTCAAGGCCGCACAGGAGGTGCTCTTCAGAACCGCGTTCGCCTCTTTCGCGTAGTAGCGGACAGTGATGGCGTCTTGATACCCTGCGGTCTTGGCTGGATGCCTCAGGCACTCCTCCAGGCACTGCCATCGGCCTTTGAGCACAATCTGACTGAGCGGTAGCGGGGGAGCCGGGGCATCAAACGCCACCACCTGGCCCTTACGCCACTGGCCTGACTGGGCGAACTGCCCGCTTTGGATTCCCCGCGAACCGCAGTAGAGCTCCGGGCTGGTGGGGTAGCAGACCGCGCCTTCCTTATCAGACCCTCGCACAGGGGCCAGCAGTGCAGGCAGTTTTACTTTTGGGTTCAATTTCCTAAGCAGCGACTGGATCATGGATTCGGTCTTCTGGTAACCGCCCTCGCCTGCATGATCATACACAATGCGGCCGGTGGGGTCGATCAGGTATTTCCGCGGCCAGTAACTGTTGGCGTAGGCGCGCCAGTTGCCGTATGCCGAGTCGACCAAAACGGGGTAGTTGATGCCGAATCGCTTCACTGCCTGAGCGACGTTCGCGCTGCTCTTCGCGAACTCAAACTCAGGGGTGTGAATGCCGACAATCACCAAACCTAGTTCGTGATACCGGTCATGCCACTGTTTCACGTACGGCAGGGTGCGGATGCAGTTGACGCACGTATACTCCCAGAAATCCACCAAAACCACCTTGCCCTTGAGCGAGGCCATGGACAGTTTTGGGGAGTTGATCCACATTTCAGAGCCGCCAACAAACTCAGGGGCTCGGACTGGAGCGGAAGGGGTGTTTCCAAACATAGAACGGTCCTCCTGTACTGAGTGTACCCTCCGGTGGTCGCCTATACTTGAGCAATGATGGTAATATCGTGCGGTGGTTCGATTAATCGCCACCATACCATTTGTGAAACTGAATAAGGGTGCCTTTGTGGCAATGTCCTGTGGTCCGCGCCGATGCGATATCATATATCTACACCACTTTTAGAGGTATAAACATGCCATCCCAGACCGACCCACCTACCGTCAAGCCGAAAGGAGTGAGCTTCAGAGCGATACTGCTCGGGCTGTTGTTAATACCGGGCATCGCCTGGTTCAACATGAGCGTGGAAGAGATACGCTATGCAGGCCAGCCCACGACCGTCGCCCCGATGCCGCACATCCTGGCACTTTTACTGATCATCGTGGGATTCAACTCTCTTGCTGGCCGTATCAGGCCATCCTGGAAGATGAGCACAGGTGAGGTGCTCACGGTCTACTTCATGGCGTTCATGGGTGCCTCGATGAGTTCGCATGACCTGATCGCAGTCATGACCCCCACCCTGACTTACGGCTACCAGTACGCCAACCCCGCCAACGGCTGGGCACGCGACATCCTGCCATACATCCCTAAATGGATGGCGGTGAGTGATCCCCACGCTCTGCAAGCCTACTACACAGGCAATGTGAACTTCTGGCAGGCGAAGGAGATGGCGGTCTGGGTGAAGCCGCTGCTTATCTGGTCGGCATTCTTCAGCGTGCTGGCGTTTGGCACGATGTGCCTCGCTGCAGTGCTGCGTAAGCAGTGGACAGAGCGCGAGCGGTTGAGCTACCCTCTGGTGCAGTTCACCCTGGAGCTTCTGCAGCCCAAGCAGCCGGTTTTCCGCAACCCGCTGTTCTGGACCGCATTCGGCATCGCGGCCATCCACGACTGCTGGTTTGGTCTGGCCTCGTTATTCCCCACTATCCCTATTCCTTATACACGGATGCTGCAGCTTGAGACCTTCATCACCAGTCCGCCCTGGAACTCCGTAGGTTGGACCCCCATGGCCTTTTTCCCCTGGCTCTTAGGAATCGGCGTGCTGCTACCCACGGACCTGCTGTTTTCGCTCTGGTTCTTCTTTTGGGCCTGGAAACTGGAGCCGGTCATCGCCGCGCAGTACGGATGGAGCCAGATACCGGGCTTTCCGTATGTACAGCAGCAGATGATCGGGTGCATTTTCGCCATATCGGCATTCACCATCTACATGGCACGCCATGCGCTGTGGAAGGGCCTTTCGGCGATCTGGCGGAAGAGCGACGGCGAGGACGCGAATGAGCCGCTGCCCTATCGGTGGGCGGCGTGGGGATTCATCGCCGCGCAACTGGCACTATTCGGGTTCTTCTCGATCGCAGGGATGAGTGCCTGGATGATCTGCGCGGTGCTGGGCCTGTATCTGCTGATCTCCATCGCATTCGCCCGTATGAGGGCGGAGCTGGGTGTGCCCGAGACCGAACAGGGAGAGGGTGCCCCCGACCGTCTGATCCCGGTTTTGTTCGGAACCACGAACATGACCAACTCCGACATTGCGATGATCCCCTTCATCCATGGGTTCTGCCGTGGATTCCGCAGCAACCCCATGCCGCTGGCGGCGGAAAGCTACCGGGCGGCTGAGCGCACACATATTAATATGCGCGGCATGTTCTGGGCGGTTGCGCTGGCCGTGGTATGGGCGTGTGTCTGCGCCTTCTTTATTAATGTAGGGCTGCACTACCAGTGGGGTGCCGCTGCCAAGGTGGACAGCCCATATGTGAGCATGATCTTCGGCAACGAGGGCTACACCATGGCGCAGACCGCCAAATCGGGTGCTCAGGGCGTTGTCCGGCAGGGAAATGTGCTGGCGGCGATGGCGGTCGGGTTCATCTCGACCATCTCCCTGTTTATCATCAGGCTTCAGATGGTTAGCTTCCCACTGCACCCGGTTGGGCTGGCGGTAAGTGCCAACTGGGGCGGTGCGATGATCTGGTTCACCATGCTCATCGCCTGGACGTGTAAGGTCACGCTGCTCAAGATAGGCGGCTTGAAGCTGTTCCAGCGCGCCTTGCCGTTCTTCCTGGGCCTCACGCTGGGCGAGTGTATGGTCGGCACCATGTGGTACCTCATCAGCGCCCTCACCGGCACGAAGACCTTCATCATGTGGCCCTATTAGCAGGTTAGGCGGTAACACCGCTGACGAGGCTTGTAAGGGTGATTTCCGTTCGCAACTACGCCTGACCGGGGCACGGTTTCCGTGCCCATGGGCGGTTCGCGAACCGCCCCTACACATTGGCTGGTAGACGGGCGAACCCCGACGTGCCGACGTGCCAGCCCATCAGTCCGATCCGTCCCATCCGTCGAACCGGTGTATAGAAAGCGGGCTAACCGAAAGACCAGCGCGGAGGTTATCTACTTAGTTAACGCAAGCGTGCCGAGAAACCGCGGGTCCCGTCTCCTCCCTCCTCCCTTGATTCCCGCCCGCGAATGGCATAGAATATAGACATAAATACACATATAAATGGTGAAGTATGCCGCAAGAATTCATCGAGGTGCGTGGAGCACGTCAGCACAACCTGAAAAATATCGACGTTAAGATACCACGCGATAAGCTGGTGGTCATCACCGGCCTCTCCGGATCCGGCAAGTCCAGCCTGGCATTTGACACCATCTACGCGGAAGGCCAGCGCCGCTATATGGAAAGCCTCAGCTCCTACGCGCGCATGTTCCTGGGGCAGATGGACAAGCCCGACGTGGATGATATCATTGGGCTCTCCCCCGCGGTGAGTATCGACCAGAAATCCACCAGCCGCAACCCTCGTTCCACTGTGGCCACGGTCACCGAAATCTATGACTATCTGCGGCTTCTATATGCCCGTATCGGCACACCGCGTTGCCCTCAGTGCGGCAAAGTGATCGCTGCGCAAACGGTGGAGCAGATCACGGACACCCTCAGCGCGCTGCCTGTCGGCACCCGCATGCAGATACTCGCTCCCCTGATCAAAGGACGCAAGGGTGAATACCGGAAAGAGATTGAAGAGGCCCGCCGTAACGGCTACACACGCCTGCGGATTGACGGCGAGCAGTTGGACCTCACCACAGATGATATCCCTACCTTGGACAGATACAAAGCGCACGACATCGACCTGGTGCTGGACCGTCTGGTGGTCAAAGAGGGCATCGAGCGTCGGCTGTCCGACTCGGTGGAGACGGCCATGCGCATCGCGCAGGGCAGCGTCATCGTCGATATGATGGAGCAGGGCGAACGCATCTTCAGCGACAAATTCGCGTGCGCCGACTGCGGCATCAGCCTGCCCGAGATTGAGCCGCGCAGTTTTTCGTTCAACAGCCCATTTGGTGCGTGTCCCGATTGCGCGGGGCTGGGCTTTCACTTCGAGTTTGACCCCGACTTGATCGTGCCGAACCCCAAGCTGAGCATCGCGAATGGGGCCATCGAAGCGCTGACCAATGCCAAAGGAGAGCTTCAAGGCAACTATGAGCGCGTGATAGGTACTGTGGCAAAACAGCACGGGTTTTCCATCAAAACTCCGTATGAGGAGCTGGCTCCCGAGCACCAAAACATCATCATGCGGGGTGTTTCGGAGCATGTATCAGTCAGTGTGAAGAACCGCTGGGGACGCACCCACTATTTCGACACGCACTGGGAGGGTGTCTGCACCATCCTGCAGCGCCACCTGGACGAAACCGACAGCGACCGCATCAAAGAGGCACTCAACCGCTATCTCTCCGCCAAGCCGTGCGCCAAGTGCCAAGGAAAGCGACTGAAGCCCGAGTTCCTGGCGGTGCTGATCGATGAGCACAACATCAGCCAGATCGTGTGCATGAGCGTCGAGGAGGCCGTCGACTTCGTCGCGCAGCTCACGCCCAAACTGACCGAACGCCAAAACACCATCGCCCGGCAGTTGATCAAGGAGATACACAACCGGCTGAGCTTTCTTAAGAATGTGGGGTTGAGCTACCTCACGCTGGACCGCTCGGCCGGCTCCTTGGCCGGCGGTGAAGCGCAGCGCATTCGGCTGGCTTCGCAGATCGGGTCGGGCCTGATGGGCGTGCTGTATATCTTGGATGAACCCAGCATCGGGTTGCATCAGCGCGACAATGGTCAGCTTATCAGAACTCTTACCCACCTCCGCGATATCGGCAACACCATCATAGTGGTGGAGCATGATGAAGAGACGATGATGGCCGCCGACTGGCTGATTGACGTCGGCCCCGGCGCAGGCGAACACGGCGGTGAGATAGTCTCCCAAGGCATCCCGCAGCATATTGTGGACGACCCGCTGAGCATTACAGGCCAGTATCTGAGTGGAGCACGCCGCATCGCGGTGCCTTCAGAGCGCCGACAATGCGACGGCCGGATGGTCACCATCAAGGGAGCCAAGCAGAATAACCTGAAGAACGTCACGGTTAGCTTCCCGCTGGGCGTGTTGAGCTGCGTGACCGGCGTGTCCGGCTCCGGTAAGTCTACCCTGGTGCAGGAGACGCTATACCCACGGCTGCAGCACCACATCCATAACGCCCATCCCCGATGGGGGGTGCATGACGGAGTCGAGGGTATGGAGCATCTGGACAAGGTGGTCGATATCGATCAGTCGCCCATCGGACGCACACCGCGCTCGAACCCTGCCACCTATACCGGCGTGTTTGACCACATTCGCACCCTCTTCTCCGAGACGCAGGATGCCAAGATGCGCGGCTACACATCCGGGCGGTTCAGCTTCAATGTGAAGGGCGGCCGCTGCGAGGCATGCAGGGGTGACGGCATCATCAAAATCGAGATGCAGTTCATGCCCGATGTGTATGTGCCGTGCGAAGTCTGCAAAGGCCAGCGGTATAACCGTGAGACGCTGGAAGTGAAATTCAAGGGCAAGTCGATCGCACAGGTGCTGGAGATGACGGTGTCGGAGGCATTGGAGTTTTTCAAGGCCGTGCCCAGGATCTATCGCCGGCTGCAGACTATCCATGATGTCGGCCTGGATTACGTGCGCCTTGGGCAGCCCGCCACGCAGCTCTCTGGCGGAGAGGCACAGAGGGTGAAGCTGTCGACGGAGCTCAGCCGCCGCGCGACGGGTCGCACCATATACATACTCGATGAGCCCACCACCGGCTTGCACTTCGCGGATATCGAGAAGCTGCTGGGTGTGTTGCAGCGACTGGTCGATACCGGCAACAGCGTGCTGATTATCGAGCACAACCTGGACGTCATCAAGTGCGCGGACTGGATCATCGACATGGGCCCCGAGGGCGGGCGCGATGGCGGTTCCGTGGTGGTGGAGGGCACGCCGGAGCAGGTCGCCGCCTGCGAGGCCAGCCACACTGGCCGGTATCTGAAGAAGCTGCTGGGACGCAAATAGCTACGGCGGGTTGATGTGGGGCGTTCTGTGGGCAACAACAATAGCCAGTGGCCCAGTGCCGCGCGGTGTAGGAACCCAGATGATTACCCACTAATATGTGTCGGGCCCACCTTCCGGCCGTAAATCGATTGTCGGCATGCCGCGGGTTTAGTCACCCCAGACTATTACCCACATCTCCCCGCCGCGCCCTGAAGGACGGCGGCTTATTAGCCGGTAAGCCGGCTTGAAGCCGGCTGCAGCCATGAAATCTGGTTTGAGAACGTGTAGAAACGGTGAGGTATGGTGTCATTGCACTTGGTGTCTCGGTATTTCAGACGTCTTTAGACGGCTTTTCGGATAAGAAGCCGCCGTCCTTCAGGGCGCGGCGGAGTGGCATACACCATCATATAACGATAAAACATTACGTTCCGACATGTGGGTAATAGACTGGGCTGAAAGCCCTGCGGCTAACTAGGCTCGAAGCCGGCTACCGGAATCCTGTTGCCGGGTGTGAGATGGGCTTCTTACCAAAATGCGATGTATGGCGTACCCCAGCCGGCTTCGAGCCGGCTTTTCGGGTACGTAGCCGCAGGGCTTTCAGCCCGCGGCCGTCGGCGTAATCGGTCAGCGTTACTGATTTATCCCCGTAGTTATATATGGGTCATTGACTGGGTTTCGTCACCCATCGGTAATGACGAATGAATATCACCGAACTCAACCAAGGAGAACCCAACTATGCTTATCGCCCTGATCTTAGCTATTCTTCTATTTGGTTATAACACCGCATGCACCGCATCGCCATACCAGCCGGGTATGCTTGCTAAATCCATACAGCCCGCGATTGACAAACATCAAATCGCCGGTGCGGTGATGCTGGTCGCCAACAAAGAGAAGGTCCTGGCCATTGAATCGGTCGGATATGCGGACCTTGAGACAAAACGCCCTATGAAAGCCGACACGACTTTCGTCATTGCCAGCATGACGAAGGCCATGACGTGCACGGCTATCATGATGCTCGTTGATGAGGGCAAATTGAAGCTAGACGATCCTGTAGAAAAGTATCTGCCAGAGTTCAAGGGGCAGATGGTGCAGGTGGAAGGTGACGACGAGCACAAACTGCTGCGAAAGCCGAAAGCCCCCATCACCATCCTGCAGGCCCTCAACCACACCAGCGGCTTGCTGACCAACTACCCGTATACCAACCTGGTAGATACGCCTTCACAGTACCAGCGCGTATTGGCGGCGGCCTTAACCCCGCTTCAGTTTTAACCTGGAAGCCAATTTTCCTATGGCAACTGCGGTTATGAAGTCGCGGGCCGCATCATCGAGGTCGTCACTGGCATGAGTTACGGCGACTTCTTGACAAAGCGCCTACTCAAACCGCTGGGTATGAGCCAAACCCGCTTCATACCGACCGCAGCACAGGTAAGCCGGCTTGCTAAGCTCTACACCCCAAATGAAGCAGGAACAAAGTTGGAGGAAACACCATTTCCTGTCACATACCCCCTCACTGACCGAAACCGGGTACCATTTGCCGCCGGAGGATTGGTCTCAGACGCGAAAGACATAGCGAAATACTGCCAGATGATGCTTAACGGCGGTGTATACAAGGGCGTGCGCGTGCTGTCGGAGCAGGCGGTCGGTCAATCGACCACCACCACGACGGGCCACCTACTGAACGATGGTGTGACGGAAACTGGCTACGGTCTGGGTTGGAACACGGGGCAATACTTCGTCAGCGGAGATCCATTGAGTCGAAAGCCATACACTCACAGCGGAGCATTCCGCACAGATATGTATATCGACCCGGAGAACGAGTTGATCTATGTGTTTATGGTTCAGGTTGGCAACATGACCGACAGCACGCCATTCACCACACCATTCCACAAGGTTGCTCTGGAGTGTTTTGGGAAGGCTGGGCGGTAGCGCTTTGTAGTATGGGACGGTGGATAGTTGTGACATGGAAATCGTTGATGTACAAGAAGGATTTTAGATAGTCACTATTGAATAGATGATTGGTAGCTAACCACATAACAAGGAGCCATGATATGATCCAAGCCAATGGCGAATACGCCTGTCCAAAGTGCCATTTCACCCAGCCGTCGTCTACACCATACTGTCCACAATGCGGCCATCCTCAAGATCAACATGCCGAAGCCTCAAACGCCAGCAACGGATCACAGACGGTCTGGGAAGCACAAACCGAACTGCTTCGGTACGCCAAACTGAACCACCTGCTTAATAAATGGTGTTTGGCGTTGTTAGCGACACCAATTCTCTTCGGATTAGTGGGTGCCATAATCGGTGTCTTATTCGCAGGTTGGTTTTCTCATGCGGTCAACGGAATAGTTCCGCAGTTTCCACTTGATGAATGAAATCGTTGGTTACTGCAACAGAGGCGCCGTTTATGTAGGTAACCGCTCTGGCCAGGAATACTGGATCGGTTTTCTTGTTAGAGGAAACACCATTTCCTGTCACATTACCGCTTACTGACCGAAACCGGGTACCGTTTGCCGCCGGAGGATTGGTCTCAGACGCGAAAGACATCGCGAAATACTGCCAGATGATGCTGAACGGTGGTGTATACAAGGGCGTGCGTGTTCTGTCGGAGCAGGCGGTCGGTCAATCGACCACCACCACGACGGGCCATATATTGAACGATAGCGTGGCGGAAACCGGCTACGGTCTAGGCTGGAACACGGGGCAGTATTTCGACAGCAGTAATCCGCTCAGCCGAAAGCCATATACCCACAGCGGAGCATTCCGCACAGACATGTATATCGACCCGGAGAACGAGTTGATCTATGTGTTTATGGTTCAGGTTGGCAACATGACCGACAGCACGCCATTCACCACACCATTCCACAAGGTTGCTCTGGAATGTTTTGGGAGGGCTGGGCTCTAGACTAATGGCTTATCGGACGGATCATTCAGATCCGTCCGATGCTACGCCTCACATGCTCAAAACCCAGTCATTTACCCACATATTTATACAGAGCCATTATGTCACCAATTCCGCGACATAAATGTCTCGGCTACTGAACAACAAGACTGCTGAAGCAGTCTGTGATGTCGTTATTAATATCGGTGCAGCGTTCCGAAGCCCGTTTCAACGGGCTTGATGATCAATAGCCGAGACATTGATGTCGCGGCACTAGATGGGTACGACCCCAATCTGTATTGGCAGGTAATCGGCTGGCTAAAACCTACGGTTCGCTCACATGCCCGACGGTACACCGCACATCCATACCACCGCGGATGTTGTATTTGGTCACCACCTGCAGCTCATCGGTGAGCAGTACCCTCTTCATATCTTCAAATATCCGCTTGGTGGCACCCTCCTGGTAGATGCCCACATCGCGATAGGAAATGAAGTAGTACTTCAAGCTCTTCAGTTCGATGATTTTGCCGCCAGTGGGTTTGTATTTGATCTGCACCGTCGCCACGTCGGGCAAGCCGGAGAAGGGGCAGACCGCCGAGAACTCTTTCGTCTCGATCTCGATCAACTGCTGAGGCATATCGAAGTCGACTACCTCCAGCGCTGCCGTGTCGATGGCATCCTCGGCCTTCAAATCGTAAATGCGTCCCTCTGCGTATGGCATGTTATTCCGTCTCCTCATATTGTGTTGGATCAAAACCGCCAAGGGCCTCGCGCCGCTCCACGCAGGTACCGCATCTGCCGCAGTGCTTCTCACCACCCTTGTAGCAACTCCACGTCTGGCTGAAATCCACTCCAAGCTGCTGACCAACCAAGGCGATCTGCCGTTTGGTGAGCTCGGTGTAGGGCGCCATCAGCTCAATCCCGACATATGTGCCGTGATGGATCGCCTGATCCATGCTGTTGATGAAGGCGGTGGTGCAGTCAGGGTAGATGGCGTGGTCACCGGCGTGGTTGGCGATCCCAACCGCAGAGCAGTTCATATCCTCGGCGATCCCTGCGGCGATCGCCAGCATGATGCCGTTGCGGAAAGGTACCACTGTATTGCGCATCGACTCGTCGGTGTAGTGCCCCTCAGGAACCACCAGCGAATCGGTGGTCAGCGAGCTGTGGAACAGCTTCATGAAGTCCAGCGATATGACCCGCCGAGTGATCCCCAGCCGGTCGCAGTTCAACTCCGCCATGCGGCTTTCCTGCGCATTATGTTTTGCGCCATAATCGAACGACAACGCGAGTGCGATCTCATCGCGGTATTCATGCAGGAACACCGTGCTATCCATTCCACCGCTGTATACCAGCACGATTTTGGCCATCAAGCTTCCTTACTGTGCTCCCTTGTGTTGCGGGCACATTTCATTTTACCTTCGCATGCAGGAATGTCAGAGGGCCAGCACATCTCAATAGAACACCGCCTGCGGTTCCCAGCCCCTCCCCATAAGGTAATATGTTATTGAAGCATATTCACGCGCGGTTCGCCGCAACACCTTAAGGAGCTACTAAATGTCTGCAAATAGCAATCGCAAAGCCGTCATCCTCATCGGCGATGGAATGGGCGACCGCCCCTGTCCAGAGCTGGGAGGCAAGACGCCCCTCGAAGCCGCCAACACCCCCAACCTGGACGCCATGGCCTCCAAGGGGATCAATGGCCTGATGGACCTCATCGCACCCGGCGTGCGCGTCGGCTCTGACACCGGCCACCTGGCTGTTCTCGGGTTTGACCCCTACGTGGTCTACACTGGCCGCGGACCTTTCGAAGCTGCTGGCATCGGCCTCAGCGTAAAGCCCGGCGACGTGGCTTTCCGTTGTAACTTCAGCACCGTCGAAGCGGATATGATGATCACCGACCGACGTGCCGGACGCATCGAAGAGGGTACCGATCAGTTGGCTGCCGAGGTCAATGATGTGATGATCGAAGATGTAAAAATCCTCTTCAAGGAGAGTGTGGCACACCGCTGCGCGCTGGTTCTGCGCGGCCCAGGACTCAACGCACTCGTCACCGACAGTGACCCCCATGTCACCGGTGAAAAGGTGCTGGAAGTCAAGGCAATCACCCCGGGTGATGCCGCTGGCGAAAAGACCGCACGCATTCTGAACGCCTTCATCAAGCTGAGCTTTGAGAAGCTGGACGTGCATCCCGTCAATGTGGCACGCAAGCAGCAGGGGCTGAACCCTGCCAATATCATCCTGCCCCGCGGCGCTGGTCAGGCTCCCAACATCCCCAGTTTCAACGAGAAGAACCTGCTGCACGGTGCCTGCGTGGCCGAAACCGGCTTGATTAAGGGTATCGCTGACTTCGTGGGTCTTGACATTATGGACGCCCCAGGCGCGACTGGCGGCTTGGACAGCGATGTGATGTCGATGGGCAACACTGTGCTGAAGGCGCTGGAGACACACGACTTCGTGCTGTGCAACGTCAAGGGACCGGATGTGGCCGCACACGATGGCAACCCTGTGGCTAAAGTGGCGATCATTGAGAAGATCGACGCGATGGTGGGTATGCTTCTCGAGAAGATGGGCGACCAGACCTATCTGGCCGTCACCGCCGACCATACCACCTCCTGCAGCTTTGGCGACCACACCGGTGAGCCTGTGCCAATCGTGATCTACGGCCCAGAAGTGCTGACGGACGATGTGCATACCTTCGGCGAACGCCCAGCTCAGAAGGGCGGACTTTGTCGGTTCAGCGGGAAACACCTGGTAAACATGCTGACCAGCTTGATGAACGTCCAAGAAAAATACGGGGCGTAAGTCGATGCACGTCGGCATCTTGGGGGCGGGCTCTTGGGGCACCGCCCTCGCCATACACCTGGCGAAAAAGGGAACGACCGTCACCCTGTGGGACCGTAACCCCGAACATGCGACGACCCTTCAGAAGGAGCGGGAGAACGCCCGTTACTTAAGTGGGTATGCATTCCCGGAGTGCATCAACGTGGTGACGGAGATCGCAGAAGCCGTCAGCGGTTGTGAGCAGATCATCTTCGCGGTGCCGGTGGTAGGTGTGACCGATGTCGCAATTGACTGCAAGCCACACCTCAAAAACCAGCCCATCGTCATCAGCGCCGCCAAGGGGCTGACTGATGAAGGCAAGCGGCCCTCTGAAGCGATCTCCGAGGTATTGGGACAGAGCATCAGTGCCATCGTGGCACTGTCTGGCCCCAACCTGGCTTTGGAACTCGCCCGGGAAGCTCCGTCTGCCACCGTGGCCGCCAGCCGCAGTCTGGTTGCGGCGAAGGCGACCCAGCAGATGCTGATGAACGATACCTTCCGTGTCTACACCAATCCTGATGTGATCGGTGTGGAGCTGAGCGGGGCTATTAAGAACGTGTTCGCTATCGCAGCCGGCATCAGCGACGGACTGGGGTTCGGCGATAACACCAAAGCGGTGCTGATCACCCGCGGCCTGGCCGAGATGACCCGTATGGGCATCGCGCTGGGAGCTCAGGAGCGCACATTCATCGGACTGGCAGGCGTGGGCGACCTCGTGGCCACGGCCAGCAGTCGGCTGAGCCGAAACTACCGCGTCGGGCATTTTCTGGCAGATGGTCTGAACCTGTTCCAGGCCCTTCAGGAGCTGCGCCAGGTTGCGGAAGGTGTCCCCACCAGCTATGCCGTGTGTGATCTGGCCGCCAGGCTGGACATCGAGATGCCCTTATGCCAGGTTGTGCGCAATGTGGTTGATGGCGGAATGAACATCCATCAGGCTGTATTTGAGCTGATGACACGCCCTCCGAAGCAAGAGTAAGCCGCTACCTTTCATCGGTCGGATCAGCGTGATCCGACCGATCTATTCCCTGTAAAACAGCCGCATATGCCCCGTGTTTATTGGCCCCCTATACTAATAGTATTTGGGTGACTGCTCAGCCCCGGCAATGGTTATTCATTATTACCCGCATGCGTCGCGGCGGTTTCCTGCGCCGGCCGGAGCGAAGCGACACCGGCCGCTAATGATCTTCCACGCGGTGCAGGAACCCGCACTGGACGCAGTTCCCGGAGCGTCAGCTCCCGGAACGTAGTCGTGTGGGTGACTAAACCCGTGGCACGGTGGCTAGTCGTCTACAATCAGCACCGCCGGCCTTTGGCGACGGGTTCCGTGGCCCGTCCGTGACTGCGTCCCGGTACGGGCACTGTCACCCATCGCTGATCAATATCGGCCCCCTTCTGCGGGCTGTCACCCATCAGACCGGAGTGGGCCTGAGACCTCTGCCACCGCTGGCGACGCGCCAGACCGTCGCGGACATTGCCATTCAAGGCTGAGAAGTTACGTATTTGGGGTATAATCAAACTGATCATTCACCTGTTTGCACACAAACACGGGAGGCTACGATGGATCGACGCAAGTTTCTACTCTCTGGGGCCACGGCTATCGGCACGGGCATACTCGGCGCAGCCGCAGTGGCTGAGGCCAAAGAGAAGGGTGCCGGGCAGACGCTCACACCTGGGCTAAGCACCCCGGTCGTCACCCTGCCGCACCAGATGCACCTCTGCGATGACACCATCCGCCTCGCCACCAAGGCAGTGATGGGCGAATGGGGCCGCGAGATGAAGCCTCTGCCCTTTAAGCTGGAAGATAAAGTCGATGTCACCGGCATGAGCGAATATATGAAGTATGCGCACAGCATCCGGCTGATTTCCGAAAATGCCCCCCTCCGATTTGAACCCGGTATGCGCCTGATCGGCAGTGCCACCGTGCTGGAGGCCGCCGGACATCAGGTGCCGCTATACAACCAGAGCAGCGTCAGCCACACCACGTTTGGCTACGAACAGGCCCTGAAATCCGGCCACAGCGCCATCCGTGCCAAGCTGGAAGCCCGTCTGAAAGACACTGACCTCAGCAAGAAACAGCGTGACTACTTGGAGTCGATGCGTATCTGCCTGGACGCCTACGGTGCCTGGCACAAACGCAATATGGAATTGGCCGCGAAGAACGGCGCAACCCAGATCGTGGCCGCGATGAAACGAGTGCCCGAGATGCCCCCGAGTAACTTCTTCGAGGCCGTGCTCTCGCTGCACCTGAGCTGGGCGTGGACCCGCCTATGCGGCAACTGGAGCGGTATAGGCCGCATCGACAAGATGCTTGGCCCCCTGCTTGCCAAAGACCTCAATGCCGGTAAGATCACGCTGGATGAGGCCCGCGAGCTGGTGGCGCACTTCTGGCTGATGGGTGCCGAGTGGACCCGTCCTGTCGGCCCGGGCAGCGGTGATGCGCAGTTTTACCAGAACATCATTTTGGGCGGGATCGACGAAAAAGGCGTAGAGGTCACCAACCCGGTCACTTACCTCGTGCTGGATGTGGTGGAAGAGCTTCGCATGAGCGACTTCCCGATTGCGGTACGTCTGAACCCCAAAACGCCCGAACTGCTTCTGAAGCGCATCGCACAGGTGCAGCGGCTGGGCGGCGGGATCATCGCCACCTACAATGAGCCGGTGGTGATTGAGGCGATGACGAAGCTGGGATATCCGCTGGAAGAGGCGCGCAACTTCACCAATGACGGTTGCTGGGAGGTGCTGGTGCCGGGCAAAACCGCCTTCACCTACGTGCCTTTTGATACCCTGCAGCTTCTTCAGGATGCCATGGGCCTCACAAACGCCAACGCACTGATCCCACAATACGCCAGTTTTGAGAACCTGTATGCGGCGTTCGAGCAGCGGCTGGCCACCCACGTCAAGTGGCATCACGATATCGCCGATGGCTGGCAGATAGGCGGCTTACCGGCCACGGTGCCCTCTCTGTTCGTCGAGGGCTGCATTGAGAAGGCCGCCGACTACAACGACCGCGGATCGAAATACTGCCAACTGGCCTGCCATGCCGGCGGGATGGCCGATACTGCCAATAGCCTGATGGCCATCAAACATGCCGTTTATGACGCCAAGCTGATCAGTTGGAATGACATTGTAACCGCCATGCGCAACGACTGGCGCGACAACGAAAGCCTGCGACGGATGATCGCCAGTCGAGTGCCCGCATACGGCAACGACAACGACCAGGCGGACGCCATGGCGCAGCGGGTCTACAACAGCTTCACCGGTTTGGTGGCCGAGACCAAGTTCCGCAAGGGAGTGTTCCGCCCGGCGGGTATCAGCACGTTTGGCCGCGAGCTTGAGTGGAGCCCGCTCCGCAAGGCCACCGCGGATGGGCATCACGCTGGCGACATCTTGGCCACGAACTTCTCGCCATCACCAGGCACCGACAAATACGGGCCGACCGCGGCTCTGTGCAGCTACTGCAAGATGGACTTCACCAACATGCCCGGCATCGGCGCATTTGAGTTGAAGATCATGCCAGGCAGCGTCAAGGGAGAGAAGGGCATTCAGACGATGGTCAGCTTGCTCAAGGGCTTCCAGAAGATGGGCGGTTGCTTCCTGCATATTGATGTCGTGGATTCCGCCGTGCTGCTGGATGCTCAGAAGCACCCGGAGAAGTATCCCAACCTCGCGGTACGAGTGGCTGGATGGAGTGCCCGTTTCGCCACGCTGAACAAGCAGTGGCAGGATATGATCATCAACCGCACCCAGCAGGTGGTGTAGGGCGTAATACGTGTAGGGGCAACCCCCGTGGTTGCCCCAAATAGTCACCAAAGTTACAGGGCACCCACAGGGGGGTGCCCCTACGTTTTATTAGCCCCGCATCGCGCCTTTTTGCCCGCACACAAGCGCGCCGCGCTGGTTCGCGGCCTCATTGATCGCCTCCAGGGATTCCCCCCGCCACAACGCCATGCTCATCGCCGCGGTGAAGGCATCGCCGGCGCCGACGGTATCGACCACCTTAACCTGTAGACCCGGGTGCTCCGCGCTCTGATCTCGGGTGACCAGCAGACTGCCATTGGCACCCCGCGTGTAGGCGCACATTTGCAGATCGTAATCTCGGCAGAATCGTCTCAGTAGCGGCTCGGGTTCGGCATCTGGCCAGCCCAGCAGCCTGGTCACTGTCAGCAACTCCGCATCGCTGATTTTGAAGACCGTGGCCACCTTCAGCGATTGCTCGATCAGCTCCCTGCTGTAGTAATGCTGCCTGAGGTTCACATCGAACACGCGGATACTGTCCTTCGGCATCGCATGCACGAAAGCCATGATGCTGGCCCGGCTGACCGTGCTCCGTTGTGCCAGACTGCCGAAGCATGCGATCTGGCTGCTTTTAGCAAGCTCCAGAGCCTCCGGGCTACATGATATGTAATCCCACGCCACCCCCTCATGGATGACGAAATGCGCCACACCCTCATCATCCAACTGCGCTTCCGCGATGCCGGTGGGATGTTCCGTGTCACGCTGAACATACTCCGATGACAGCCCGTTTTCCGCCAGTATCTGAATGGCCGAGTCACCCAGTTCATCACAGCCGACGCGGCTGATGACCGTGCTCTGGCCGCCCAGGCAGGAAGCGTGGAACGCGAAGTTGGCCGGGGCTCCGCCCAGAGCCTTCCCCTGGGGGAGCACATCCCAGAGCAGCTCCCCGATGCCGCAAACGATGGGTTTGGCTTCTGTCATACGAGGTCCACGAACACCTTCATCGACTTATCGGCGGATTGCTCGATGAAATGATAGGCCTCCAGGAACTGCTCGAAGGGGAAGTGTTTGGTCTCCAGCGGAGCGGTTTGGATACGTCCGTCGGCGATCCACTGCACCGCCTCTGCGTAGTCCTCATGGCGATACATCAGCGTGCCGACCAGGCTGATCTCATGCTCACCCATGTTGGCCATATCGATGGCTGGCTTCTTGCCGAAAACGCCCAGCACCACGATCGTGCCGCCTTTGCCGATGGTAGTGATCGCGGCGTTCATACTCTGCTCGGAGGCAGCGGCCTCCATCGCCAGGTCGAATCCCTCGTCACCGAACACCCGACGGCTGGCCTCGGGCAGCGTCTCACGCGAGGCGTTGCTGACCTCATCGATGCCCACCTGCTTGGCGATGTCCAAGCGGTAGTCGCTGAGGTCGACGATCAGAACCTTCTTGGCACCACGGACTCGGCACGCCTGGGCCGCAAAGATGCCGATGGGCCCTGCGCCTAGTACCACCACATTTTCGCCCTTGATTTTACCTGCCCGACCGGTGCTGTGAACCGCCACCGCCACGGGCTCTACGAAAGCGCCCTGCTCCAACGTGAAGTTATCCGGCAGCGGTACGATCTTGTCCGCCTCGGTGACGTACACATCCTGCGCCACACCGGGGGCCTGGAAGCCGCGCACCTTCAGCTTCTCGCAGACATTGTACTGGCCCCGCAGGCAGGGTCGGCATTGGCCGCAGACCTCTTGCGGGGTTGCGGTGACCTTCTGGCCGATGTGGATCCCGGTCACACCCGGGCCGATGGCCTCGATCACCGCGCTATACTCATGGCCCTGCACGATGGGGTAGCTGGTGAAGGGGTGCGTGCCGTGGTAGACGTGCATGTCGCTGCCGCAGATGCCGATCCGCTGAATGCGCATCGCCACCTGTCCTGGTCCAGGGGTCGGGGTGGGAACATCGCGAAACTCGATAATTCCTGGTGAAGTCATGATCGCTTGTCGCATAGTGTGAGCTCCTTATTGGGTGGAATGGCGAACGCTTAAGGATAGTATACAGGGAGATAGGAGGCAAGAAGAAGAGGAGTTAGGAGAAGCTGGCGCATGGGGGCTGGCGGTTGTGTTATGGTGTTCTACCGCCTGCTTTCAGATAGGAGTTTTTAGCGGTTTATTTTTTAGGTGTATACAGGCACCCCAGCTGAAGCTGCACGTATATTTTGTTCTGTCGCCAATTCAACGCACCTACCGAAGCCTAACTGCATGTGACATAAATCTCTCTATACAGCCTTCATAGTTGATGAATGTAGGGGGCATATACATATCGATTGCTGTTAGTAGATGTATAATCATACTGGCGGTCACAATCGGTCACAATACTGCCAAATACAATCTTTGTCAGACACAACTATTGAGGTAATGAGGTTATTGTTATGTGTGATGTATATAGCGATATTTTAACATGGTCTAAAACCATTCCTGTATGGCAACGGGATGCTTTGCGCCGTCTTCTTAATGATTCACTGTCGCAAACCGACTATGATGAGTTAGTCGATCTTTGCTTGGTGGAAAATGGTATAGAATCTCAATTACCATCTCCTCTGTCATCTATCCCTCTGTCTGAAGATCATTTACCCGTTAGGGATGTCATTACTGGGCCTGTCACGCTGACATCGATACATCATGCAACGAATGTGAATAAACTAGACCCTTCGTCTATGTTGCAGTTCAATCCTGCTGGTCTGACTGTGATATATGGTATGAATGGTTCGGGTAAATCAGGTTATTCACGTATACTCAAACAAGTATGCCGGTCAAGACATTCTGATGTTCGTGTATATCCCAATGTTTATGATGCTGCCACTGCTACCGTCCCATCAGCCATTATTGATTATCAAAACGGGGCTCTACCGTCTAGTTGTTCGTGGTGTCACGGTCAGCCATCAGATCCTGCGCTATCATCCGTAACAGTATTCGATTCTAGATGTGCACAGGTCTATGTCACCCATAGTAACGAGGTTGCATACCGTCCATTTGGCCTCGATATTTTGGATAAACTAGCCGCTACTGTCGATGAATTAAAGCGCACAATCACATCACTTGCGAACAGTGTTGTAGTTGACGTGGTCATTCCTCCTGATAAGATCAAGCAACATCTAGCATCATCAGGTTTATTGCCCATCAACCACTCAACCGATATGAAACGTGTTCACGCGTCAGCACGATTTGATGCGTCAGATGAAACTGCGCTTAATACTCTCATCAAGCAAATGGATGTCGCCAACCCGACAGAGAAAATCGCAGAAATAAACATCATAATCAAGAACATATCAGAGTTACGTCTTCAACTAAAAACTTTGAATGGTTTATATTCGGATGAAGCCTATTCAGAACTATCTTCACATATCGAAGCCCTGAAACTTGCTCGTGAGATATACATACTATCTCAATCGGTCTTTATTGCCGATTTACCAGGTACCGGAACTGATCCATGGCGTAAAATGTGGGATCATGCTAGAGAGTTTCATACAAAGCATGCATATCCCGACAAGCCATTTCCGAATATAGATTCGGATGCGAAATGTTTGTTGTGTCAGCAACCTCTTGACACGCTTAGTCGCTCTAGGCTAAGTCGTTTTGAAGAATTCGTTTTGAATAAAGCTTCGTCTGTATTGGCAGATAGTGAAGCCACTATAGCCACTGACCAAAAAAAATACCTGGATAATCCGAATCTGTCAGTGGACGAAGCGCTGCTTAAAGTCATTTCGTCAATGTGTCCCAATCTTGACGAGGCGATTCGTATATTCATGGATAGTGTTAAGGGTGAACGAGAACGGATATTACCGAATATCGAGAGTTGCATTGATGTAAAATACACAAAATGTTGTTTCGACATCAAGCCGATAGACCGGTTAATCGCCTCCTATAACGATCAGATATCGGCTCTAGAGCAAGCCCAAAATCCGGGGGCATCTGCAGCTATGGAAGCTAGTCACCTAGAACTCATCACTGGTCAATGGTTACTTCAGAATATTGCATCCATAGATTCTGCATATAACAAGTTGAAATATAAGCATTCATTGCTACAGATTGCCGATTCGCTACGAACAAACGCGATCACGACGCTATCTACTGCACTTTCTCATAAGTATATTACTGCCAATCTAAAAAATTCAATTCTCACAGAATGCGATGCGCTCAATATCTACAGCATGAAGGTTGTTGCGGAATTTACCGGTAATAAAGGATCATCGAAGATGTCTCTAAATCTCGATCGTAAATTACTTACCAATGCACCGATCAATGACATCATTAGTGAGGGAGAATTCCGAGCCATTTCGTTAGCTACATTCTTCGCGGAAATATCCCAGTCAGATGATAAATCGGCCATAGTTCTAGATGACCCAGTTTCTTCCCTTGATCATCATTTCAGAAATCTGGTTGCCTCCAGGATTGTTCGCGAAGCTGCAAACCGTCAGGTTATCGTATTTACCCATGACTTAGTTTTTGTAGATAGCCTCATAACTGAATGCGACATTATGGATTATACGGCTCCTACCATATATAGTCTTTTTTGCACAGGACTATTTACGGGCTACACAAATCCAGGCCTTCCCTTCATAGGAATGAAAGCTAGAGATCGCGTGGTCTTCCTTCAGCACCATGTTGATAGTATCCGTGACCTGTATGCTAATGATCCCAGTCAATATGAATATGAGGTATATGTTTTCTATAATAACGTACGAAGAACATGGGAGCGTGTTGTTGAGGAGTTGTTACTCAATAGTATTGTACTTCGCCATTCAGATTCTATTCAAACCGAAAGGTTGGAAAATCTGGCTGATGATATAACAAGAGACGATTGGTTGAAAGTACATGGCAGTATAAAACGAGCTTCGGGTATCATCGAAGCTCATGACCATTCAAACGCCACTGGGACTCGTCTGCCACCTCCGGCTCAGTTAGTAGCAGATCTCAAGGTTATACGAGATTACATCACCGAACTTAATAGACGTGCTCGCAGCTCTCGAAAACAACTCCCTGCGTCATCCGGTTAGTTGTTGTTTATCCGCCTGCCGCGGTATAAGTCACACCGCAGATACCCCATGTCGGTCCAAACCGGTAAGGGGCATGGCGTGCCGTCCCTGGCGCCCGCTTCAGCGGGCCACTCACTGATCAGCCGTGCGGTGAGGAAACCCGCTTCAGCGGGTGCCTGAACCCGCGGCCACCTGGCCACTCTACCAGTTGGTATTGGATCCTGCTAGTCGCCTCTACCATAGGTCCATGGGTGAGAATCTCATACCTCTCATATGGGGTGTCGCACTAGATGCTCTCGTCGTCAACAACGTGTATATAATGTACTGGGTTTCGTTTCGCGGCTGAGATATGACGAAACTCTTAAACAGCCTAGTAGTGTTCTTCAGTGTATTGCGGTTTTCAACAAACGATCAGTTATGTTAATGATAAGGGCTAAAAATGCATAATCCGGTAAGCATACCTGTTAACTACACAAAACCTCACATGAGTTATGATGATCAAGCGCATTTGCTTGTAAAAAGAGGATTGTCTGGTGATTTTACAAAGATCAAGAATGCACTTCAGTGCATTAACTACTACAGACTTTTCTGCATACTGGTATATATACCGTATAAATAACAATGGCAAGGATATTCAGCCAGGAATCACAATCGATCATATTTTGGATTTGTATGAATTCGATCGAAACCTGAGGCTATTAGTTTTAGATGCCATTGAACGAATTGAGATTGCTTTACGTACAGACATTGCATACTATCATTCGAAAGACTATGGCCCATTTGGCTACATAAACTCGATATCTTGTAGCAAGGACACAGACCTTATCGATCGATTAAGGCAATGCAGAGACAACGTCAATAATTCGCATTCTGATTTCTACCGCCACTATAGAGGAAAGTATCAGAACCAAGACTTTCCCATCTGGATGTTGGTGGAGACTATCAGTTTTGATCTACTTGTGCGGGTATACAAAATACTTCCCAAACAGATGAAGTTCGCCATAGCTAATAAGTATGGCTTGCCAGCTCGCACATATAGCTCATGGATGTCAACACTGAAAAGTGTAAGGAATACATGTGCTCATCACGGCCGATTATGGAATACAAAACTATCTACAAGACCACAAATGCCGGGTAATATGAGCACGTGGCAATCAAATATACAGGATAGTGATTCTATTTTCATGTTATTGACCGTATGCAAGTATTTTCTTGACTTCATTGATCCAAATAATACATGGCGCCAGAAGGCGATTGATCTTATCAGCGTTCGTCCCAATGATCAGCTACAACAAATGGGTGTACCGCAAAACTGGGCCAATAGCCCGATGTGGAAGTAAACACCAGCATTTTTTCCAAATTTACATAAAATGTATTGACATTTTGTATTGCAAAGTGTAATATTAGAGATACGAACACTCTAACAGTCCAACGATTTGGAACACCAAATCTGGGCTCTGGCTTAGAGTATTTTAGGAAAACAATTATGCGGGCCAAAGCTCTTTGGCCCGCATTAATGTTTTCTTCACTGTATCATCTGATGATATATTAAAAAGCCATCAGTTTCCCGGGTTTCCTCTTCTCTTTTTCGTCTCGTGTCTTTTCAAGAAAGTCGTGCCCTTGCCAAGTCAACAGTGTTTGTTTTGGCACTTTTTTAATATAGTTTGCCGTTTCTAAAAGATGAATATGGTAACTGACGATACGCTCATCATATTTACCACGTATCTCATCGCTATCCATTATGCCATTCAGACTGTCGTGAACTTCAACATAGGCTAATAGTGCGGTAGCGAGGGTCATGTCACGGGTCATGTCTTTTCTCCTGATGTAAATTTGGAATTCGTTATCCACCTGTATTGTAACTGCGAATCTAGGTTTACACACCCCTATGTCGTAAATATACCAAACATCACATATCTCAACCTGCACCGTTACCACCGCGCGCTACCATAATGCTACATCCGCATCATTTTGCCCTTCTCCTCCGCTCTCCCCATTCGCCCTCCCTCGCCTTTTTCTGCTACAATACCCGTGGAATGCAAACGTCACTTAATGAGGGTTTCGATGCCTGGAGCACCCACAACTAAAAGACAGTGGATTTATATGGATGAAGCAGGGGACCCAGGCTTCAAACTAGGCAATGGGTCATCCTCGCACTTTATTCTGGGTATGTGCATCTTCGATGACCATACCGAGGCGGCGGCGACATCGCAGAGTATCATCCAGGCAGCCCAACGTCTTGGCTACAAGGATGAATTCCACGGCAAAAATGCGCAGGCCACAGTAAGTACAGAGTTTTTCAACAGCATCGTGGCTCATCACTTTAAAACTCGCCTCATTTTCGTGGACAAGAGTATTATATGGAGCCCTAACTTTAAATCAGACCCAAAACTCTTCTACCGGTCCATTGCAGGCATGTTCTTCAGGTATAACGGCGGCTTAATAGATAATGCAAAGATCTTCATCGATGGCGGTATAGATTCTAGGTTGGAAGCGGAAATAAAAACATCAGTGAACAACCTGACTTCTGGGCAAATACTGGATATCTAATTCGTTGATTCAAAAACCCACAGGCTCATCCAACTTGTCGATATGGTTGTCACCGCGGCCTATAAAGGTCGTATACATAAAAATCCTCGATGGCTCCAGCACTGGAACCAGCTAAGACGTGCCGGCCGTATAGATGATGAATGGTGGTTCCACTAAAAATAGTGCGACCCTCTATCCTATCTGCCGTAGGCAGAGGTTGACGTCGTAGACGCTTTTCGGATAGAGGGCCATTTGCATCTTTATATTACCACAGTCTGTATACTTAAGATGTTAAATATCCAGGCATTTTTACCATATTTCCATAGGTTCAAAATCACTGTTACTCATCGACCTTATCCGCATACAGTATGCTCCTACTTTTAGTCTCAGTGAGGTGACTGCCAACGACACGGGCACTAATACTTTAGTTGGCTGAAGTTAGACTTAAGTTCAACTCGATTCTGAGTCAGTAATACCAGATTTTGTGCTTAAAACTGCTGATTCTGTATTGATGACAAGATGTTCTAATACGTAATTAACTGCTGATTTTTATGTAAGTTTACTAAAATGTGACTCATTTTGTGCTTGAAATCTAGGAAATATGGCCAGTCTATTCAGTAATTATTCAACAATAAATAAGTAATTAATCGGTGAGGTTCGCTTTTCGCACCCCCCATCACACCAAGGACACGGTACGCCATGTCTCTACCTCCGCGTCCTCCTCGCCTCCTCCACTCCTATCCTATTCCCTCCCCCCTTTGCGCCAGCACGACAGATGCACCATAATACACATAAGACCACCATCCGAAAGGAAGACCATTCCAATGAGCAGTGCAAACATCACCCGCAGGAAACCAGCCGCCGTGAAGTTCGTGAAATACCACGGCGTGCCCACGCTCACCATCAACGGCAAGCCGCACCCCGGCACGATGTGCATCTACTACGGCAACTCGCCGGAGTATATCCGCTACTTCTCCAAGGCGGGGGTGAAGCTGTTTGACTTCACCAACACGGCCTCGGCGCCGTTCTGGGAGGGGTTTGGCGGGCAGCTTTGGTCGGCGCCGGACAAGTTGGACTACACGAGCTTTGACAACATGGTGGCGGGGGTGCTCAAGGCCGATCCGGAGGCGTACATCCTGCCGAGGCTGGACATCCGCGCACCCGACTGGTGGCTGGACTCGCACCCAGACGACCTCTCGATCTACGAGGCGGACGACGGCACCCGTAAGCTGATGCCATCGCAAAGCTATGTGGATGGCCTGGTGAATGCCGGCTTCGCATTGAACTCGTCCATGACGAAGCCGATGCCCAGTTGGGCCTCCGAAGCGTGGCGGACCGACACCTGCAAGGCCCTCCGGGAGCTGGTGAAGCACGTCGAACAGTCGCCGTATGCGGATCGGGTGATCGGCTTCCACCTCGCCAGCGGGGCCAGCCAGGAGTGGTTCATGTGGCAAAGCGAGTTTGAAGGCATCACCACCGACTTCTGCAAGGCCAACACCACACTCTTTCGGACGTGGCTGAGCACAAAATACCGCACCGACAGGGCACTTCAGATCGCCTGGAGGCAGCCCAACGTTACATTCGAAACCGCCGTCCCCCCACCCTCGAGTGTCCGCAGGAAGACCGAGTTTGGCCAATTGCGCGACCCCGCGAAGGAGCAGTGGACGATCGACTACCTCATCTACAACTCGTGGATGACGGCAGACACCATCGAGTGCCTGGCGCAGGCTGTCAAGAACGCCTCCGGCGGCAGTAAACTCGTCGGGGCGGCATATGGCTATGTGGTCGGACTGGCCGGTGAGCCCCGGCAGCAGAACTCCGGTCACCATGACCTCGATCGGCTTCTGCACAGCCCGAACATCGACTTCCTGTATAGCCCGGCGTTGTATTGGGAGTTCCGCGCACTCGGCGTGGGTACCCCCGCCACGATGTCCCTGCCAGGCAGCGTCGCGCTGCACGCGAAGGGCTGGATCAACGAGACCGACTTCGTCACCTCTATCACAGAGAAGGGCTACAGCGAGGCGTCGGGCGTGGATGAGGACTCTCTGCAGCAGCGCCGCGCACAGGGCTGGATCATGGCAAACGGCATCATGCAGGGTTGGTTCAACGTGGGTAACATCAACTATGAGCACCCACTGCTTCAAAAAGAGATCGCCAATCTGACATCTCTCGCGCAACGGGCGCAGACCTGCGACCGGTCACCGGTGGATAAAATGGCTTTTGTAGTCGATCCGAAGAGCGTGTTCTATCATGGAATCGGCGGCCTGATGGGGCGCGAACTGCTGATGATGCAGTTACCAGCACTCGTCCGTTATGGCGGCGCGTCTGGCGCCTACTCGCTATCTGACCTGGACAAAATCCGGAAACATAAAGTGTTCCTGTTCGCGAATGTCATGGCGCCGACCGATGCGGAGCGCAGGCAGATCGACGCGCTCAAGCGCGACGGCAACATCCTGATCTTCCTGTATGCCCCTGGGGCCTACCGCCATGATACGATCGACATGGGTGCGATGCGGGCGATGACGGGCATCGAGATCAAACGGGGTGGACCATCGGCGAACTTGCACATCACCATCAAGAACGACGACGCGGCCTATTCCAGCTTGAACGGCCTCGGCTACGGCACCATGCGGAAAGTGGATCCCGTGTTTGTAGCTGATGATCCTGACGCCGTGGTTCTGGGCCGCCTTGATGACGGTCGGCCAGGGCTGGTCGTCAAACGGCACAGCCACTGGACCTCGATATACTCATCGTCGCCGTTAATACCGGCGGAGCTGATTAGAGCGATCGCCGCAGAAGCGAATATCCACATGTACGCGAAGGCGGGCGATGCGCTCTGGGCCACAAAAGAGGTGGTCACCATCTCGGTGAACGAGGCGGGTGAGCGTGAGATCCTTCTGCCCGAGAAGCGTCGCGTTTATGATGCCTACGATGCGCGTGATCTTGGCATCACCGACCGCTTTACAGTCAATATCGCCAAGAAGGACACGCGGGTGTTCTTCACCACGCGTTCATAACAAACACAGAGGTCAAACAGCAGATGCGGTTTTTCGTAGATGATTTCAAGCAGGGCACCAGCGGTGACGATGGAGCGGCGATCCGCAAGGCGATCGAGGCCGCGATCGCATCCAAAAAGGCCTCTGAGGTGGTGTTTGACGCCCGCAAATACCGCGTGGCACCCTTACCCGATGAGGCAAACTTCGAGATGGGTTCTCTGTTCATCCGGAATGGCTCCAATATCACACTGCGCGGCGCGGGTGAAGCCACCACGCTGGTCTTCACCAACCCTCTTGCGGGCGGAGTGGCGTTTGAGAAATGCCGCAACGCGGTCATCCGTGACCTGCAGATCGACTGGGAGCCGGTGCCCTACGCCTTCGGCACGGTGGTGAGCGTGGACGAAAAAGGCGACAGCTACGATCTGGAGCTGGACGCGGCATCCATGGACTTCAACCACGAGGCCTTCACCAAGGCGCGGCTGCAGTTCGCTATGACGGTCAAGCCCGATGCGGAATATGGCGTCGTGCGATATGGTCCGGGTGTGATTCAAGGCGTGACGATGAAGCACATCACAGGCCGTCGCTGGCGGGTGAGCAAGCTGAGCGATGTGCCAGCGTGGTTCCGTCCGACGATCACCCCCGGTGCCGGGTATGTCCACCTCACGCGGTCATACTCGGGTTCCGGCGTCTGCTTCTCTGAGTGTACGGATGCGAAAGCGGAGCGTGTGCATATTTTATCGTCTCCTGCGCTCTGCTTCTATCCGACCAACAACGACGGCAACATATCCTATCTTGATTGCCATGTGAAGGTTGGGAAAGGCCACCTGATCTCCACCAATGCCGACGGCGTGCATGCGCCTGGCAACCGCGGCGTGCTTCGGATCGAGCGCTGCTCATTTGAGGGCATGGCAGACGACGCCATCAACGTGCGCGGTACCACGCTGCTGCTCAACCAGGTGATTTCACCGACCGAGGTGGCCATTTCGCGCTTGAACTACGAGCCCAAACTTGGCATGAAGATGATCATCTACGATGGCCGTACCCTGAAGGAGAAGGCGCGGGTCACCGTCGCTTCGGCCGATCCGGTGGCCGCGCTGACCCGCGTGCGCTTTACGGAGCCGGTGGAGGGCATGGTGGGCGGCAGCTCCTTCGCCGATGGCGACCGTATCTACAACCTGCCTGTCTCGAAGACGCCCTTCATCGTGCGCAACTGCCGCTTCAAGGCGTTTCGGGGACGCGGGATTTTGGCCAGTTCCATCGGCGGGGTGATCGAGCACAACCTGTTTGAAAACAACGAAGGGTGGGGCATCGACCTGGGATTTGGTGAGCGCATCTGGGGCGAGGGGCCAGCACCTCAGAACCTGTTGATTGCACACAACCGGTTCGTGGGCCGGGGCGGATATCTGGCCTCCATCACCGTGCGGGTGAGTGCCGCGGAGTATATCGACGCACCAGAAAACAGCGGTCGGATACTAATGGATAACCTGACGGTTCGCGACAACCGCTTCGAAAACCTGACCGCTCCGGCGTTACAGCTCAGAAGCGTGGCGGGGGTCGTGTTGGAGAACAACAGGCTGGTGGGGAGCCGCGATAAACGGCGGGTCACGCACCAGTACTTCGCTGGGCCGGCAACGGCGGTCGATATGGACTACTGCTCCGGTGTGACGGTGGAGGGCCTGAAGGTTCAAGACCCGCTATATAAACTCGACATGCGGGTGGGTAGTCTGGTGCCCGCCGGAAAGGACGGCCTCATCGTGAAGCAAACGGGGCTGCGCATCAAGGACGAACGGATTGACACCGTGGGCGTGACGATGGGTGTCATCCGCTGGGATGCGTGGTTCACCGATGCCTTCAATCCGTATGCCGATAATCTGGCCGACAAACGCTGGCACGGACGGCTGCCTTTCTACGCCAAAGTACTCTCCGACACCAAGGTGCAGATATACGGCGACACTCAGAAGGTGGTCGATCAAGAAATCGCCTACGCCAAAAACGGCGGTGTGGACTACTTCGTGTTCCCCTTCCACTACCCGGATGTGCGTGAGGACGGCTTCCGGCACGACAAGATGATCAAGGCGAGAGAGCTCTACCTGGCAAGCAAGCATAAAGATGATGTGAAATTCTGCATGCTGGACAGCCCTGGCCATGCCTATCAGCTATACAAGACCGACCCCCGCAACCCCAACGACAAGCGGACGCAAGAACTGATCGGTTTAATGAAGCGGCCGAACTATCAAACCGTGGCAGGCGGACGCCCGCTGCTCTATCTGATGTTCTGGAACCCCGATGAGCGGCTGGGTGGGGGCACGAAAGTCTCCTTCTTTGATACCGCGGAGAACGGCCGCGGCTGGCTGGATGCTCTTCGCAAGCGGGTGATGGAGGCCGGTCTGCCGAACCCCTACCTGGTCGCGCTGGCGCAGACGCCTGAAGGCGGGGCTTCGATCACCACGGACGGCGGTCTGGATGCCATCAGTGCCTACACCAGTTGGGGTGGGCCCGACTACGCAGGTCTGTGTGCGGCGCATGTGCGGTTCTGGGATGCCATGAAGGCCACCGGTATGAAGGTGATACCCAACCTTGGTGCAGGTTGGGGTGGTCCCCGCGATGGCTCTGGCGACAAGCTGCAGCCCAAACCGGGTGAGATTGGGGCGCATTTGACGTCCGCCCTCAAGTGGATCGACGCCAACCCCAAATCCGCCGAAGCCAGGACGATGCTGTGGTATGCCTGGAACGAGATCGACGAGGGCGGCTGGCTGATCCCCGACAAGGGCCAGGGCACAGCGAAGCTGGACGAGACCGGCCGCGTGATGCGGGTGTATCGCGGGGATAGGGGGCGGTAGTCAAGAAGGATTCCAACCAATCGATGGGGAAACAAGCCATGTAGTTGAATAATCGTCAAAGGAGTTATCAAATGGGCCTAGATTCAGGTGGCTACATTTGTCCCAGGTGCCAATTCAAACAGGGGTATTATACGCCGTTCTGTCCAAACTGCGGCCGAGATCATGGTGGGTCTGATGGCCCAAACAAGGTAAATGACCCACCGCCGGAGCTTAACGCCCAGACGGAGCTGCTCTATGTAGCGAAACAGAACAACACCCTTCTCAGAATCTGCCTGGCGATATTAGTTGTACCGCTGGTGTTAAAGGTAGTGGGGATGATTATCATGTATCTATTCGAAAATTCAATCAGCAGGTCTATAGGCCCAATGTTACGGTAGTGACCACCTTATGAGGAGCTGGCACACTTTAGGTATGCAGACGACGGGTCGCAAAGGAGGTTAAGGATGGGCGTACAGTTTAACTTCGGTAAAGCATTTGCTAGGTGGATTAATGATATCCAGGACCGAGCCGGATTGATTGTGGTGTCTGTCCTGCTCTGCCTTTGGGTTGCACATTCAAAGCCTGTCTATTCGGTCGTTCATAGCCTGTTTTTAAAGCAAGACTGGTTGTTCTACGCGTGTGTCGTCGTATTAGTCGTATTTACTCTGCCGAAATATTGGTCACGACTTAAAAGCACGATACACTCATTCATGAAGATGTATATGGATAACTGGGTAGAAGAAACAATGCGAAAGACCATCTCACAGCTACCAGACGAGGTGGTCCTGTTGTTGCATGTCATAGATGATCGGGGTTTATACGTTCCACTTAGTTACTTACCCGCAAAGGAGCTTCTCAAAAAGTCGTGGGTGACGACTCAGGATGAAGATAGTGACACTCGGCAAGGTTATGGTGTCAAGATTGTGGCCAAGTCCCCTCAACTTGCTGCATACGCAAGAAAGGAGGCCAGCATACGGTGCGATTCAAGCACGCTCACTGAGTTCATAGATAAGCACTACCCAGAACTATCTGAGATATTGCGCATGAATAAGCAGATCAGGGATTCACAGTTTGAAGGATACCGATGGTGAGCCTGCAGCATTAACAAACTTCGCTCCTTCGCGCCGTCGTGTCTCGGTGTGCCACAATCCCCAGTATGGCGCAAGGCACGTCGCTGGGGTATCATTAGTTATTAGCAATGGTATGTTTTCCACAACATACCACAATAGTCGCCATGATGAACGATATACCGTATTCTGGAGGCACCCCTTGAAGTATCGAGCCCGAAAAACACAGACCATCTCCATGCCCATCGGCGGCATCGGCACAGGATGCATCGGCCTGAGCGGCAACGGCCGGCTGGTGGAGTGGGAAATTCAGAACCACCCCAACAAAAACAGCCTAAACGGCTTCAGCCACTTCGCGATCAAAGCGGAGGCTGAGGGCCGTGTGCTGGACGCGCGCGTGATGCACAGCGACCAACTGCCTCCCTACACCGACCCCTCGGGTAACGGCAACGGCATCGGGCGAGATACGATGGCGGGCTTTCCGCACTTCAAGGACGCCGTGTTCGACGGCGAGTACCCGTTCGCGGCCCTGCAGTTCAAGGACAAGAGCTTCCCTGGCAAGGTCACGCTGCACGCCTTCAACCCGCTGATCCCGCTGAACGACCGCGACTCCAGCATCCCAGCGGCTTTCTACGATGTGGAGATTAAGAACATCAACACCTTCGAGGTGGACTACACCGTGGCGCTCTCCGTGTGCAATCCGCTGCCAAAAAACAATCTGAACACCCCGCAATCAGCGGACGGGCTGACCTTGCTTAAGCTGGGCAGCAGCAAATTCGCATCAGATGCGCCGGAGTATGGCGACCTCACCATCGGCACGGACGCCCACCTCAGCAGCGTGCAGAGCTACTGGAGCCGTTCCGGGCATGTGGCCCTCTTCTGGCGGCAGTTCATCAAGCCCGGGCCGCTGGTGGCCCGAGACTATGATGCTCATGCGGCAGAGGCCGATGTGCCAGGCGGCGACACCGGGGCCATCAGTGGCTGCTTGACGCTCCAGCCCGGTGAAACGCGCCGGGTGAAGTTCGTGATCGCATGGAGCTTCCCCAACCACGTGAACTTCTGGAACCCGAAAAAGTGCGAATGCGCCGAGGGCTGCTGCGGTGACAAGTCCGAGCAGCAGATGAATATGTGGACCAACTGGTATGCCACTCAGTGGAAGGACAGCTCCTCGACCGCGGAATACTGCCTCTCCGAGTGGGATCGGCTGCGTGAAGGCACCGAGGCGTATCATGAGGCGCTCTTCGACAGCACTCTGCCCGAGGAGGTTCTGGACGCGGTTTCGGCTAACGTCTCGCTGCTGAAGTCCGCCACGTGCATCCGGCTGACGGACGGCTCCTTCTACGGCTTTGAGGGCTGCTGCCAGCGCGTGGGCTGCTGCGAGGGCAGTTGCACACACGTGTGGAACTACGCCTACGCGCTGCCGTTCCTGTTCCCCAAACTGGAGCGCAGCCTGCGCGAGCTGGAGTATACCCACAATCTGCGTGAGGACGGCATGATGAGCTTCCGCATCATGCTGCCCCTCGGCCGCGCCCAATGGGACTACCATGCCTGTGCCGACGGTCAGTTCGGCGGGATCATCAAGGTGTATCGCGACTGGAAAATCTGCGGAGACACAGAGTGGCTGCGCGCCTGGTGGCCAAAAGTGAAGCTGAGCCTGGAGTGGGCCTGGAGCGAGACAAACGAAGACAAATGGGATGCCGATAAAGACGGCGTGCTCGAGGGCCGGCAGCACCACACACTCGACACCGAGCTTTTCGGCGCGAACAGCTACCTGACCGGCTTCTATCTGGCCGCCTTGAAAGCGGGTGCCGAGATGGCTGAAGCGATGGGTGAGCCCGAAAGTGCGGAGCTCTACCTCTCGCTGTTTGCCAGCGGTCAGAAGTACATCCAAGAGCACTGCTTCAGCGGGGAATATTTCCATCAGTTGGTCGACTTCACCGACAAGAGCATCTTGGACCGCTTCACTGACGCCGATGCGAAGTTCGGCTCCGTGCATGACTTCTACTGGGATGCAGAAACGCAGCAGATCAGGCACCAAATCGCTGAGGGCTGCCACATCGACCAGGTGGTGGCGCAGTGGCACGCCAATCTGTGCGGACTAGGCCGGATATTCGATGCCGATCTGACCAAAAAGGCCCTGCAGTCGATCTACAAGTATAACTACAAGCGCACCATGCGCGACTTCTACAATAGCTGGCGCATCTACGCCGTGAACGGCGAGGCCGCCACCGTGATCTGCCACTGGCCGGATGAAGAGACAAAGCCCTACTTCCCGCTGACGTATGCCGAGGAGGCGATGAACGGCTTTGAGTATCAGGCCGGCATCCATATGATTCAGGAAGGGCTGATCAAGCAAGGTCTGGAAGTGGTCAAAGCTGTGCGTGACCGCTACGACGGCGAAAAGCGCAACCCGTGGAACGAGTTCGAGTGCGGCAATAACTATGCCCGCAGCATGGCCAGTTTCGCACTGCTGCCCACCCTCAGCGGTATGGAGTTCGATATGGTGAATGGACATCTCGGGTTTGCACCGGTCTGGTGGGAAGACGGCAAGTTCCGCTGCATGTGGTCGCTGGACAGCGGCTGGGGCCAGGTGGAGTTCACCAGCAAGACCGCCAGCATCAAGCTGCTGGGCGGAGAGATGAAACTCAACAGCCTGAAGCTTCAAAACAAGGCAGGATCCCACCCCCAGAGTGTGAGTGTGGCCGGAACCAGCGTGCCCTTCCAGTTCATGCAGGGCGTGCTCAGCTTCCCCGGTGGCGTGCAGTTCAAGGCGGGCGAAAGCCTGACGGTGCGCTTCGCCAAGGGGTAACCCGGCACAGGATCATCTATGTAAACATAACGGTCCTCACCCCCAGGGGCGAGGACCGTTGTTTTAAGGCTTTGGCTAACCGCTGGTCTCATCGCATCTTCTTGTGCTTGGTGGTTACGCACGCACGACCGGGGCGGTCTGGCTACTAGCTATTGGCTACAGAAGCCCCAAGACCGCGCCGGTCTGGCGGATAGCCGGTTACCCATGCCTCACCGCCGCGACATAAATGTCTCGGCTATTGACATGCCAAGCCTGCTGAAGCAGGCTGCAGGACTTCGTCCTGTATGTGAGGCTGGTATACGAGAGCCAGGTAACGATACGACACACAACACACGAAATATTGTAACGGTGCGATGTCCGGCAGGCCGCTTTAGCGGTCTTGTATGATCAATAGCCGAGACATTTATGTCGCGGAACCGGAGGCTCTTATTTTTGCTTCCAGCATGCAGTAGCCGACTTGGTCGATTGTGACAGCAAAACGTATCTATAGTGATATCTACGCGGCATCATCTGCACAATCTGTGCAATCGGTGGACACCTGATCCCTGCAAGGTGCTGTGGAATCGCGATATACTGCAAGATGATCATCACACGACTGACATCAAGGAGTAACCAATGCATCGTTTCTCATACGGTATTATGATCCCGATTTTGCTGTTAGCCTCATCTGCTTTACAAGCGGCTCCCTCATGGCCAGCCGGTTACTGCTTTTTCGGCCGGTGGGATTTACGAACCCCAAAGCGGGCGGTGACGGTCAATACCGGCAGCTACCTGCTAGCGCGCTTCTCCGGCACAACAGTGAACGCCACATTTGATCTCTTGACCAACCAGGCGCAGTGTTATTGCACCGAAAAAGGCGCACTGCCCACCATCGCCTGGCAGATCGATGGCGGGAGCTGGAAAGAGGCGGAGATCAGCTACTCAGTGAAGCTCGCGGAGGGACTGGACACCGGTAAACACAACCTGATGCTGATGGTTCGCGGTCTGGATGAACACCAGAGTCGATGGACACCACCGCTGGTGGCGAGTGTGACCTTCACCGGACTGACATTCGGCAGCGGCGGAAAGCTGGAGAGTGCGCTTCCCGAGTGGAAGAAGCCGGCTTTGAAGATGGAGTTTTTCGGTGACAGCATCACCGAGGGCGTGCTTGTGGCTGACGGACGTGCCGGGGTGGTGGAAGGGATGCCGCGTGCCTGGAGCTGGCTAACCGATGCGCCAAATTCATATGCCGCGCAGACCGCGATGGCCCTGGGTACCGCCTGGCGCCAGGTTGGGTTTGGAGCCACAGGGCTTCAGCACGGCGGAAGCGGCGGAGCGGTGGGGGCTCTGGACTCCTTCAACTGGTTCTACGCCGGATGCCCTCGTGACAAGTGGCAGCCGGATGTGGTAGTGGTCAACCAGGGCACCAATGATGGTGGAATGGCGGCGGAAGAGTTTAGGCCGTTGTATGCACGCTACATCGGCATGATCCGTAAAGCCTATCCCAAGGCCAAGATTGTGGCTCTGCGTCCGTTTATCGGTGCGCAGGAAGTGAGCATCAAAGCGGTGGTCGACGACTGCCATGCAGCCGGTGACCGCCGTGTGTATTACATCGACACCACTGGCTGGTATGATGGCCCCGTCCATCCCACCGCCGAGGGCAGCACCGGTTTGGCCAAAAAGCTGGTTCAAGCCCTCAAGTCGCAGGTGCTGGATAGTGGGGAATAGCATAATCCACAGATTACACAGATTACACAGATGAGGTAATGACCGCGCCTGTCATGTTTACGACACAAATCATGAATGGCTATCCGCCAGACCGGCGCCAATTCCTATGTCCGGGGCGGTCTGTCAGTACGCTCAGTATCACCACTGGCTATTGACCGCGCCGGTCTTGTTCTCGACCCCAATCCTTCATGGCTATCCGCCAAACCGGCGCGGTCCTATGCCTTCTGCAACCGCTAGCGTCTCTCCAGACCGCCCCGGACGTTGGCATTCTAGACTAGCACAGAAGGGAAAACCGCACCGGCCATTACCTAATCCGTGTAATCTGTGTAATCTGTGGATTGACTATCCGCTACTTCACCGTGAGTTTCACTGTCTGCAACTCCACAGAGTTGCCGCCCACCATGACTTGAATCTCGCCTGGCTCCACTACCCACTTCATCGAGCTGTTGAAAAACGCCAACTGGTTGGCTTTCAGAGTAAGGCTGACCCTCTGACGCTCACCGGGCTGCAGATGCACTCGCTTGAACCCCTTCAGCTCCTTGACGGGTCGGACCACGCTGGCCACGGGGTCGTGGATGTACATCTGCACCACCTCATCGCCCGCCCGCTGTCCGGTGTTCTGCACATCCACACTCAGTTCCACCTGACCATCTCGGCCCATCTCGGGCTTGGAAAGCCGCAGATTGCTGTATTTGAAGCTGGTGTAGCTGAGCCCGAAGCCAAAGTGATACAGCAGCGCAGAGGGTGTGCCATCGCAGTAGTCACCCGACTGGTGCCAGCCAGGCTCTTGGTTGTAGTTGACCGGCAACTGTCCCACCGAATACGGGAAGCTGATGGGCAGCTTTCCCCCGGGGTTATAATCGCCGAACAGCACCTCTGCCACGGCGGTTCCGCCTTGCTCGCCCGGATTCCAGGCCTCTACGATGGCTGGGATATTGTCGACGATGTGGTTGATGGTCAGCGGCCGGGCGTTGATGAGCACCACCACGGTGGGGGTGCCGGTTTCATAAACCGCATCCACCAGTTGCTGCTGATAGCCGGTCAGGTTCAAGTCGGCACGGTCGTGGATCTCCGCGTTGAGTTCCGGGCAGTCACCCACCACCACAACCGCCACACTGGACTGCTTCGCGGCGGCGACCGCCTCCGCGATGCCCGCTTCACCCGCGACGGGCGTCTCCAGCGTGAGCTTACACTTGGCGCCGCCAGTGCTTTCATGGTATTCCACGCGGATGTCATACTGCTGCCCCTGCTGCATCTCAACCAGGGCAGTGGTGACACCCACATGGTCTGGCCAGGCGTTCATCACCAGTTTGTTGTCTACATACAGGCGAACACCATCATCCACATCCAAGTTGAACCGGTGCTTACCGCTGCATGAGGCGGTGTATCGGCCTGTCCATCTGGCGGAGAAGTTGTCCACATTCACCTCAGGAGCCGGTGAGCCGTTGCCCCAGTCGAAGTCCACTTTGCCATCAATGCGTGTGAGCACTGGCGTGCCTTCCAGCCCTTTGTTGTTGAAATAATCCGCCTGCCATCCAGCCTGCGCGCCTGTGGTGAGGATCGGGATATCGGTCATCGAAAGCGACCCGGCCATCACATCGCAGCCTTTGGCGTAGTTGACCACGGTGCCGGGAGAGACAGCACTCTTGATGCCCTGCAGTATGGTGACCATCCGCGACGTGTAGCCTTGCGGGTCACGCACCCATACCCCGCACTGGTTCTTGAGGCTATCGGCGTTCGGTCCGATGACCGCGATGGACGCCACATCCTTCTTCAGCGGAAGGGCATCCTTGTCGTTCTTTAACAGCACGATGGATTCGCGCGCGGTCTGCAGGGAAAGCTGCTGATGCTCTTTGGTGCCGACGTTCTGCGAGGCCTTCTCCACATCCACATACGGGTTGTCGAAGAGCCCCAGTTTGAACTTGGCGCGGAGCGTGCGCCGGACGGCCTCGTCCAGCACCTTCTCCGAAATGGTGCCCTTACGGACCAGAGCGGCCATTCGAGTGGCGAAGTCATCACCCATGTCGTGGTCATGCACATCCACACCCGCTTCGAAGGCCAGCTTGATCGCATCATCGAACGTCTCGGTCACATGCTGGGAGTTGTGCAGGCTCTCGATGCATACAAAGTCGGTGACAACAAACCCGTCGAACCCCCACTCGTTCTTCAGAATGTCCGTCAGCAAATAGTGGTTGGCCGCGACCGGCACCCCGTTGACCGCGTGGTAGGCGCACATGATGGAACCGGCACCGGCATCCACCGCGGCACGAAAGGGAGGCAACCAAACCTCACGCAGTCGGCGGTCGGAGATATCGATCGCCGAGGAGTCTTTGCCGCCGTCTGTAGCGTCATAGGCCGCGTAGTGCTTCGGAGTGGCCATGATGCCGGTCGTCAGCGACTCGCCTTTCAAGCCAAGCACCGCGGCGATGGCCATCTGGGTGGTGAGGTAGGTGTCCTCGCTGTAGCACTCACCGGTGCGGCCGAACCTGGGGTCGCGGGCCAGCCCGACATTCGGCGAGTAGGTGCGACCGTACCCCACCGCGCGCAGCTCTTTGGATATCACCGAGTAGACCTTCTGAATCAGCTCGGGATTCCAGGTGGAGCCCATCCCAATCTCCTGGGGGAAGGTGACCGAATCGGCCACGCGTGCATCCAGGATGCCATCGCAGCCGACCAGCAGGGGGATGCCCAGTCGGGTTTTTTCCACTGCGAGCTTCTGCAGCCGGTTGACTTCGGCCGCGGCCTGCGCGGATGTCGTTCCGCCACCCCACTGCAGCACCAGGTGGCCAAGACCTGTTTTGGAGGTCATATACTTCTCGAATGGCCCAAAACCGCTCTGGTTGACCTGGCCAGCCTTCTCTTCGATGGTCATTTTCCTCAACAATGATTCGATCTTGCGTTCCATGGCCTTGTCCTTTGGGTGTGGTATTGTGGGGAGATTGGCCGCAAACGCGCCATTCGCCGATGCGATCAGCACGGCTGCGAGCAGTACAGCACAGAACAGGTGAAGTTTCAATGGTCTACCTTCTTGGTGTTGGAGCCGCCGATCAGAGCAGTATGCCCATGTATTCCATGCCGCTTTGGATTGTTATAACCCGTTTAGCGTGCGATGTCAAGGCTGCGTTGACATACACCCCCACCCGCCCGCGCGTCTTGTATATAAAAATGCGAACAGGTACATTAACATCACAGATGACATTGGAGAGTGGTCAATGACAGCGCAATCCCCCCGCATCAAGTGGGCACCGAAGGTGAGCCCCGAGAAGATTCGGAAGCTTTACGAGTCTGAAGCGCAAAACCAGCTTGATGAGCAGTTGCTGGACGATGTGCTAATCGGCCTTTTCCTGCGATGCCGGAGTCTGCTCACCGTCACCGCAGCCGTCGAAGGCCGCGTGGCGTGTCCACAATGCGAGCAGCTCATCATCCGCACCGAGCCGCGCATGGGTAAGCAGCGCGGTGAGGAGATCATCAGGTGCTCATCATGCGGATGGGAGACGAACTGGGAGCTGTATTACCGCAGCTACAAAGATAAACAGTTGGTGGCCACCAACGCTTTGCCGGCGGTGACCGCGTTTGTGGAGCAGTTTGACGGTGCTCAGAGCAGCCGTCAGAAGCTGATGTTGATTGACCGGCTGATCCACGCTTTCCACAACGAGCTCAATGAGCGTCCCAACCGACCCGTGGCGATCAATGTGATCGATGGCCGCTGGCCGGATGTGGTGATGCTGATACTCGATCTGGCTTACGGCGACAACCCCCAGATGGAGCAGCTACGGAGCTACTGGCGCGAGAAGCTCTCCTTCAGCACGCTGCCGCTGGGCGATCTGCTGGACGAGCTGGGTGAGTGAGTGGCTTGGATGCAGGTTTATGATGTATACCTGCCCTACCACGCGCTCAATCATGTGGCTATTGACCGGTGCTGAAGCAGGCTGCAGGGCTTCGCCCTGTTGGTGAAGCTGGCGAATATGGCCTTTTATAACGATACGACGATCGACAAACGGAACTGCTGATACGATGCGGTACCCAGACTGCTTCAGCAGGCTTGGCAGGTCAATAGCCGAGACATTTATGTCGCGGAATCGGATGCACAACAGTTACTTCATGCGCAATACCGACGCCGGTCATGAAGTCCATTCCCCTCTGCGTCCTCCGCGTCTCCGCGTGATACATCCCGACGGAAGATTGGCGTTCACAGGGGCCCCGGTTTGTAATACTCCGCGAGGGCCTGAGCCTGCACCAGCTTCACGGGCACGCCGTGGCTGGCGGCGGCCGACTTGCAGTCCTCATACTCCGGCTGCACATTGACCACATCGCCGGACTTCCTGGCCAGCTTCAGCCGGATCACGCCGTATTTCGTCTCAACTGTCACGATCTCACGCTGCAGGCAGAGTCGCTCGCGCTGGTCAATCCGTATTCCGAGGGTGGAGGTTTCAGTAAAGATAATATCGCTCAGCTTGTCGATATCCGCTGGCGCGCAGATCACACTGAGCAGGGTGGCTGGCCGGCTTTTCTTCATCTGAATGGGTGTCATGTAGACATCCAGTGCCCCGGTGGCAAACAGCCGTTCCATCACCACCTCATACACTTGCGGGTTGAGGTCATCGATGTTGGCCTCCAGCACGGTGACCTCATGCTGCTGTGCGGTCTCTTCCATATCGCCGATCAGCACACGCAGAACGTTGGGGATGCCAAAGTCCTTCTTGCCCGCGCCGTATCCGGTGGAGGTCACTGACATCGGAGGCATGGCCCCGAACTTTTTTGACAGCGTGGCGAGGATTGCGGCGCCGGTGGGGGTGATGATCTCGCCCTCGATGCCCAGCTCACGCCAGGGGACGCCTTGAAGTACCTCCATCGTTGCTGGTGCGGGAAGGGGGAACTGGCCGTGTGCCATCTTCGCCATGCCGTGGAAGGTCGGCACCGCGCTGGCATAGACCTGCTCGATACCAAGCAGCTCAAGGCAGATGCAGGCTCCTACGGTGTCGACGATCGAGTCCACCGCACCCACTTCGTGGAAGTGGATCTCCTCGATATCGACCCCGTGGATTTTTGCTTCGGCCAACCCGAGTTTGGTGAAGATCGCCACGGCGTTGGTCTTGACACGCTCCGACAGGCTGCTCTCCTCGATCATCCGTTTGATCTCAGTAAAGCCGCGGCCGTGATGGTGGTGGTGGTCGCCTTCATGGTCATGGTCGTGATGATGCTGGTGGACATCTACCGTGATGTCACTGGCGGATATGCCGCGCTTGACCACACGGTCGACGCTCAGCTCATACTCATCCAGACCGAGTTTTGCCAGTTCGCCCTTCAACGCCTCAAAGTCAGCACCCGCGTCCACCAGCGCGCCCAGCGTCATGTCGCCGCTGATGCCGGCGAAGCAGTCAAAATATGCTATCTTCATTGGTTTATCATGTGCGCCAGATAGCCCGCACCAAAGCCGTTGTCTATGTTCACTACACTCACCCCTACTGCACAGGAATTTAACATCGAAAGCAAAGCTGCTAACCCGCCGAAATTCGCACCGTAGCCTACGCTGGTGGGCACAGCGATCACCGGCCTGTTCACCAGTCCGCCCACCACGCTGGCGATCGCACCCTCCATACCGGCCACCGCCACAATCACGTTGGCACCGAACAGCAGCTCCTTCTGGTCCAGCACCCGGTGCAGACCAGCCACGCCCACATCAAAGCACTTCTCCACGCGGCTGCCCAGTGTGGCGGCGGTTACCGCGGCCTCTTCGGCCACCGGGATGTCGGCGGTGCCGGCACTGATGATGAGCACATATTTCTTTTCACCGGCCAGCTCTTCCTGGCTCTTTTCGGGTTTGCCGACCGTGATAATACGCGCCATGGCGTTGTATTCGGCCTGGGGCAGCTCTAGCTTCACCGCCTCATACACATCGGCTGTGGCTCGGGTGCCCATCACGCAGTGACTATGGCTGGACAGCCGCTTCAGTATCTGAACCACATGCTCGGTGGCCTTCCCCTGGCAGAACACCACCTCGGGAAAGCCGTTGCGCAGGTGCCGGTGGTTGTCCAGCTTGGCAAAGCCGATATCATCATATGGCAGCGTGCGCAACCGCTCCATCGCGTCGTTGATGTTGACCTGACCGGATTGGACCTCTTCGAGCAAGCCTTTCAGATTCTGCATGTCCATTATGGTTTTGTGATCCCTTCGGGTAACTACTTAGCCATTAGGCGATTCTGCCAAGTGACTGTTTAGAATTTACGGATTGCGAACAGGCATCCTTACGGACACCCGCGGAGTGGGTAGGATTCTTATAGCCAGGGGTGAGCGAAGCGATACCCCTGGAAAGCGGCGCATCATTCCAACCCCGAAGTGGGTCGAACCGTACCGCAGAAGCTCAATAATCGGGGCACAAATCCGACCCCTTTGGGGTAAATGGTTGGTTACTGCCCTCCACGGGTTGCGCTGACGCTTACCCGTGGCTATAAGAATCTTACCCCATTCGGGGTGCCGGACGTTAGGCATACGGGTAAATCAATAACAACGACAGGGTTGTCGCTCATTGCCGAGTAGTTACCCCTTCGGGAAGTATCTCGTTTAGGCTGCCGGTGCGGTATCCGGTCAGGTCAAGGGCCACATAAGCGTAGCCCAGTTGCTTAAGCCGCGCGACCACATGTTGTCGGAGCTCTGGTGCCATGATACGCTCCATCTCCTGCGGCATCAGCTCCACCCGGGCCAGGTCGCCATGGTGGCGCACACGGAACTGGCTGAAGCCCAGCGACCTGAGGTAGATTTCGGCGTCATCCACCCGCTTCAGTATCTCGGGAGACAGGATGGTGCCATATGGAATCCGCGAGGCGAGGCAGGCATTGGAGGGCTTGTCCCAGGTGGGCAGTTCCAACTCTTTGGAGAGAGCCCGGATTTCATCTTTGCTCATGCCCAGCTCCTTCAGCGGGCTGCGCACCGCCAGCTCCTTCGTCGCGCGGGTGCCGGGTCTGTAATCCGAGGCATCGCTTGCGTTGGAGCCATCCAGAACGCAGCTCAGGCCACGTTCGCGGGCGATCTCCACCAGCTTCGAGAACACCGCTTTTTTGCAGTAGTAGCAGCGGTCGGGGTCGTTGTCCGGCACTTTATCCACGGACATCACATCGGCCTGGATGCGGGTTAGGTTGAACCCGAAATCTTCTGCAAGACCAACGGCATTCGCGATGTCCTCGGCTGGAATCAGCACCGATTCGATGAACACGCACACGGCCTTGTCACCGAGTGCATCGGTGGCCACCTTCGCCAGCAGCGTGCTGTCGACCCCGCCGGAATAGCCGATCACCACACTGCCCATTTCCTTCAGCAGCGCCGATAGTGCTTCGTAATGTGTCAACTCGAGCCTCATTCCTGCAGACCAATTTCGTTGTCGTCTATTTTGATGTTAGCATCTATTTGCACCCTTCGTCAACTTAGGGGGTTGGGCCATCATCCTACAAATATAAACAGTTACTGACCTGCTAAGGCGATACGATAGTTACATCCGTGGTCACTTAGCGAGGGGGAGTTCCACCGTTTGGATGGGCCGTGTGATCTCGCCTTCGTCATCTGGCACAGGCGATCCCCAGCGCAAGGCTGCCACCCCTCCAGATACGAATAGCACAAATGCCACCCACACCAGAACCGGCAAACCGACATAAGGGTAAGCCCATGAGGCTAACAGAGGCACCAGCACACCGCGCACCCCGATCACGGTATATTGCACGGAATGATAGCGCATCGCACTGGCTGCGCCTGCCATCGCGTTCACCATCAAGGCTTGGGCGCATAGCTGCAGCCCGATCCCTAAGTTGTTCAGTGCTACACCGATCAGCACGGGGACAAACGCCACACTGCGGCCACCCGGAATCATGAGCATGATGCCGCTAGCAAACATCGCCATGCCCTGCAGAATCCAGGGTAGACCCATGTGCCGTGCCGAGGAGGTGACCCGTCCATACCGTGTGAACCAGGCAGAGGCGATCACCTGCACCACCAAGCCTGAGGCAATGATTATACCGATCTGGCTATTTGTGAAGCCGAAATACTGTTTGTCGGCCATCAGCACCGGCATGCAGAAACCGCCCATACAGTTGCCGATACCATAGATGGTGATGGATCGCAGCAGTACTTGGAACTCTTTGTTTTTGCCTGGCGGGTTGATGGGTTCGGAATGCTTTTCCTGAGTGATCTCCGCTTCATGGCTGTGGCGGAATGGCCACCATACAGTCACCGAGGCCAGCCCCAGCACACCTAGTGAGCCCAGCAGCACGATCCCGTCTCGGTGGCTCAGTACATCAAGCAGCCGCCCCACAATCAGCATTATCAATGCCCCGGCAAAGACCTTCGTCATGTACAACATGCTCATCAATGCCACTTGCTGTTTATGCGGGTAGAGCGTGCGGAAGATGGCGGGATACAACGTGTCGGAGAGCGGGGCGAAGAACAGGCTGAACAACGCCGTTACCACCAGCACATCACGTGTGGGGAAGAGAGCGGCGATCAGTACGCTCACGCTGGCCAGTATGCGAAGCCCGATCAGCAGTTTGCCCAGCACGATGTAGCGGGACAGCAGCCGGGGTATCCACGCCACAGAGAAGGGGAAAAAGCCCATGGCCACAAACAGACCCACGAGGATAGCGGGTGCGCCCATGCGCTTGGCATGAACCACCGCGAAACTGAAAATACCGCTGACCATCGCCTGCCACAACAAAGCAGACAGCATGTCCCTCTTGAACACCCCGCGCACTGCAGGGCTCAGATACGTCAGCATTTTTCGGTCATCCTCCACTGGTATTGTATCTGAGGGTGTGATGTTGTGTGACCCTGGTGGGTATGTCCGGGGTGGTCTCGCCTAGATATGACCGGGGTGGACTCGCTTTGATATGTCCGGGGCGGTCTGACTGCTGACTAACGACTACAGAAGGCCCAAGACCGCGCCAGTCTGGCGGTTAGCCTGAGGCCGTATGTCTCTCCACAGTTATCGTCCAGCGCGGTGAGGGAACACGGCCCGGATGTTGGTAACGCAAGAATACCCGTACCTGGTTTGTGCCTAGACCTATCTTTCATGGCTAACCGCCAGACCGGCGCGGTGAGGAGAAAACCGCCCCGGACATTGGCGCGCCTCTACTGCTGGTAGATATACCGCGCACGGCCGGTGGGGGCGGTGTCGCCGCTGGTCCAGGCGGTCAGGATATCGCCGTCCTTCAGGCAGTTATCGGCCCACTTGAACTGCAGATTAACCGGCTTTCCGAACAATCCCAGTATCTTGCGCGGGATGGATACCATTAACTGGTTGCCCTGCAGCTTGTAGTCTACATCGGCTAGCTTGTTCCACTTCCATCCGCCTAGGCAGACCTCCAAAACCGCCTTGCTGCCGGGTGATACGCGGTTCACCGCATACTGGAACCCCTCCCAGGCGGGCCCACTGCCGGTGCTGATGAAGAGCTGCATCCAACGCGGGCCGGTGCGCGGCGTGATGTCGCTGGTGGTCTGCACATAGAACACCAGGTTCTTGGCATCACGGGCGACTTTGGCTACACGGATGTCGTTGCGACCGCTCTTGTCTGTGTAGTGTAGCTCTGTGCCGATGCCATCATGGTCACGCGGCAGCGTTTCGTTGATGGTGTCCAGATAGGTGGGCAGGACCTTCTGCCAGGCCGACCAGGGTGTGTTCCTGCCGATGCTGACCTCGCGGCCGGCTTTCGGCACGGCTCGGGCACCTTTAAAGCGGCGGATGTAGTTCACCATCTGGTAGTAGTAGCTGTCGGTGTGACCGCCCACCATCGGCTCGATATCGCTCGAGTACTCATGGTTGAATGCATCTACAAAGATCACCGGCTTCTGAAACCCAAGGAATTCAGGCAATCTTAGGGCCATCCACTCGTTCCATCCCGTGACGAATATGAAGTCAGGGTCCTCTTTGATGGCGTGCTCAAACTGCTCCGCCAGGTTGAATCCCATATTCACCGCGCCGGGACGCGTATCGCGAGCGCCGTTGTGCCATGTGCGGCCGTACACGCGGTCGCCATCGCGCATGGAGCCCACTTTCCCGTCCGTTCCATTCTGTGAGGCACCCACCGACATCATCTCTCGTTCGCCCTGGCTGTTTTTGAACATGTGCTGGGGGTATATCTCCAGCCAGCTCCACTGGTCTGGGCCGGATGGGCCGTCGAAGTAGCTGGGCATCGGCTTGCGGAAGGTGAAGAACTCCTTCTGGCTGCTCGTGACAAACGCGGGGTCCGCCATGATCAACGGCTTTCCCTTCCACAGATACCATAAATCCCTGTAAAGGCCGGGCTGATATAGCTGCTCCCATAACTGGTTCAAAGAGGGGGTTGGGTCGCCGAAGGGGCACAGGAAGGCGATCTGCGGGGTAGCCAGCCCCTCTTTCCGCATCTGTGTCCATGTCTCCGCCAGGGCTTTCCAGCTCTCAGGATAGGTCAAGTTGTTGGTGACGTCAAAGATGACCACATCCACACCGGCATCGCTGAGCATCGTCGCATGACGGCGTAACACCCATGTGTCGGTGTTCAGATAGTAACCGTATATCGACTCCCCCCACTGATGGAAGCTGGATTGCGGGCCCCAGACCGGGATGTCAGCGTTCATCATCGCATTGGGGTCTTTCGCCAAAGCCTTGGAAATGTCATAAGGTCCATACTTCAAGTCAAGCCACAGGAAGTAGAAGATACCCACCGCTTTACCTGCCCGTGGTGCCGGTACCTTCGGGGCAGTGAGCAGCGACCTACCCAGTGCATCGGTGGCGGCCCAGGTGTCGGGCATGGTATCAATAGGTTGTGCCATGAGTGGACCTCCGATTAACGCAAGTGCCATCAGCGAAATCACATAAGCGGGTGTCATGATTACCCTCCGCAACCGGCCTTGGCCGCCATCTTTTTATCAGTCTATTACCCACAAATATCTACGGAGCCAGCAGTCACCGATTCCGCGACATGAATGTCTCGGCTATTGACCTGAAAAGCCTGCTGAAGCAGTCTGGGTGCCGCATCCAGCCACAAGGCGAAGTGGTGCAGCCTGCTTCAGCAGGCCGGTCAATAGCCATGTGCTTTAGCGCGTGGTAGGGCAGGCATTTATTGTTCTACAACGATATAACCCCGCGTTCGGACTTGTGGGTGATAGACTGATCTTTTAATAAAGTCTACCCTATTAGCTATGGGACACATGCAAAGACGAAATCTACTGTATTCACATAATCTGTAGTAATTCGGGCGGAAATATAGGTAATAGTAGTGACAAACCTAAAATAAACGGGTATAACAAATATAGTGCTCCAATCGGAAAGCACGGATTTTGAACCACAACGCCAACAGAACGAGGAAAAGCTCATGTCAAACTGGTACGAAGACAACTCACTGAGCATCGGTAACACTCCGCTGGTGCGAATCAACAGGATTACACAGGGCGCAGATGGACTGGTGCTCGCTAAGATAGAAGGTCGGAACCCGGCGTACAGCGTGAAGTGTCGTATCGGCGCAAACATGGTGTGGGATGCCGAACAGCGCGGACTTCTGGGTGATGGCAAAGAGATCATCGAGCCCACCAGCGGGAACACCGGCATCGCCCTCTGCTTTGTGGCGGCCAGCCGCGGCTACCCTATCACCATCGTGATGCCGGAGACGATGTCTATTGAACGGCGGAAATTGATGCAGTATCTCGGGGCGACATTAGTTCTCACCGAGGGCCCTAAGGGTATGAAAGGCGCCATCGCCAAGGCGGAAGAGATTGTGGCCAGTGACCCAAGCCACTACTTCATGCCGCAGCAGTTCGAGAACCCAGCAAACCCGGAAATCCACTTCAAGACCACCGGACCGGAAATCTGGGAGCAGACCGGAGGCGAAGTGGATGTTTTGGTCTCAGGTGTGGGAACAGGCGGCACCATCAGCGGAGCAGCACGTTATCTGAAGACGAAAAACCCCTACCTCATTGCCGTTGCAGTTGAGCCCGAGGAAAGCCCTGTCATCACGCAGACTCTGGCAGGTGCTCCCCTCCAGCCAGGACCACACAAGATACAGGGAATTGGAGCTGGGTTCATTCCCAAGACTCTTGACCTGAGCGTGGTGGACCGCGTGGAGCTGGTCAATAGTGCCGAGGCCATCAGCTACAGTCAACGGCTGGCGAAAGAGGAAGGCATCTTGACAGGCATCTCCTGCGGTGCCGCGATGGCAGCAGCCGATCGGCTGGCCCGATTGCCCGAATTCGCAGGGAAGAAGATCGTGGTCATCCTGCCCGATGCCGCTGAGCGTTACCTCAGCACCGCGTTGTTTGACTAGATAAGCCAGGGCAGCGTGGATACCATATGGGCGGATCGGTCGTATTAGACCGATCCGCCTGAGTTTTCTGGAGTGGGATATCGCTTGGCTAACCGCTATGTGGGCTGACCGGCGGCGAGTCGACGGGTTCCATCGCCCCAGGGGGCTCCATCACCCGTCGCTGATCAGATGGCTGCCCGCGTCGCTTCGCTCCAGCGGGCGCTTCAGGGAGGCTGCGCCCGCTTGCGGGCTGCAAAAACCTAGACGCGCGGTGAGGGAACCCCGTTCAGGGACGCCAGTCTCTTGGGGTGACTAAACCCGCGGCAGCGTGGCTGATCACCAACAATCCACACCACTGGCACTTGGAGACAGGATCCATGGCCATGATGGTAATCCTCTATGTTATCTGAAATTGAACTATTTATGCCCTAAGACCGTGCAATCGGCCTATTCCTGTTATTCACAGACCAATCCACACAATTACCTGCTGGTATATTTTCAAGAATTGCCGCATCATATAACAAATCAAACATGGAGGCCCGAATGAATTCCGACAAAATTCCCGTCATTCTAGATACCGATATCGGTACCGACATCGACGACGCGCTCTGTCTATCCTATCTCCTCAAGCAACCCAAGTGCGACCTGCTGGGTATCACCACGGAGTGTGGTGACACCATCGCCCGGGCGAAGCTGGCCAGCAGTATCTGCCGACGAGTCGGCCGAGACGATATGCCCATCTTCCCAGGCGCGCCGATGCCCTTCATCGGTCCGCAGTTACAGTCGATAGTGCCTCAAGCAACCGCATTGGAAAAGTGGAGTCACAGGTTGGAGTATGCGGAAAACAGTGCGATCCCATATCTGCGGGACACCATCCGAAGCCGCCCAGGTGAGATCACGCTGCTCACCATCGGACCGCTGACCAACATTGGGGTGCTGTTTGCGCTCTACCCAGATATCCCTGGTTTGTTGAAAAGACTGGTGTTGATGTGCGGCAGCTTTTTCGATGGCCAAACCCCGCGCCGGCGGGAGTGCAACGCGATAGTAGACCATATCGCCACCGATGTGGTCTACCGTGCGGATGTGAAAGAGAGCATCTCCATCGGGCTGGATATGACCATGCAGTGCATGATCACCGGTGATGAAGCGCGTCAAAGTATCCAGGGCGGCATCCTGGCACCTGTGGCCGATATGGCCTCAGTGTGGCTGCAAAATGCCAACCATGTGGTTTTCCATGACCCGCTTACCGCTGCGCTGCTGTTTGAGCCCTCGCTTTGTGAGCTGGTCAGTGGCGATGTCACCATCGATCCGATTGATGGTGTGACCTACTTCGACGAAAATGCCGAGGGACGACATCAGGTGGCGAAATCTGTCAATGCACGCCGCTTTATGGATCACTACTTCGAGATCACGAAGAGTTAGCGATCCATTTATCTGGTCAGGGCGTCCGTCGGACGCCCTGACCAGTCGAAAGGTGGCCTCTACTTCTCGGCTTTGAACTCGTCGGGTTTCACCGGCACAGGCCCAAAGCAGGGCACAGGCATGTCGCGGCTATCCACCAGGTTGATGTGGTTATACACGCCTTGCCCGTAGTAAAGCATCTCGGGCTTTTGGATCGGGTTGGTCAGTTTCAACACCACCGATCGTCCGTCGGCTGCCACAGTGGCGTCGATGATCATCGCACTGGGAACCTGCCCGCTGGGATCAAGCAGGCTGAACCCGGTGCAGACACCTTCGGCTTTCAACTGGCCCACCACATTCCGGAAACTCACGCGTATGCAGGGCATATTATCGATGAATACAGGCTTCACCTGGTATAGGTCTATGCCCACACCGGTGTTCGGCTTCTTGTAGACATGGTTCAAGGCCAACTCCGCCAGGCGATTACCTAGACGCTGCTGTCCGGCCCAGTCCAGATGGATCACATCATCCATATTACAGTCACTAGCAGCTACCATATAGACATTGGGCAAGGCAGTCATCATCTGTCGCTGCAGTTCCCTCACCTGGTCCCAGAGGACGATGGCGGAGGGATTGGTCTGGTAGGTAAAGACCCGTCCTATCTGAACCATGAACACCGGCAGGTTGGGGTTACCAAAATCCTGACGGACGCGGTTTACGAAGGATTTGAACTTCTCCAGGTAGAGATCCGCCTCCTTCTGACCGAAGGCGTCGCTCTCGCCTTGATACCACACAATTCCCTTGATGTTACCCATGCCCACCATTTTGCTTCTGGTGACCATGGCGCCATACAAGCTGCCATCACCCTCCGTCGCCATACGGGCAGGGTCCCAGTCGTCCATAGTGGTTCCGCCGTAGCTGCACGGGATGAGACCGATCGGCTTATTAAGCACTTGGGCCAGCTTCAAGCCGAAGAAATAGCCAGGACCTACTCCACCGATTGGCTTCTTGCGGCTTTCCGCACCCATCTGGGCGTATCTGGCTTCGTCCACGCCGGGATTTTTCTTGATAGAGATCAGTTTATAGGCCGGTAATCCGCCTTCCCACACGCGGTGATCAGGAGGCACACAAGGCGTCCAGGTGTTGTCTATGTTGAACATTTTTAGGCGGGCGTCAGGTTTGGGGTGCTGCGTCACCCGGCCTGATCCCTGCATGTTGCTCTGACCACCAAGTATGTAAATGTCGGCTTTTGGTGCTCCGGGGAAGGGGTGACTAGCGATGGCTGCTGCGGCGACAGCCGCTGCCAGAATGAACATTGTGTGATGTCTCCTTGCTGATTTCAAAAATTCGCATCTGTGAGTAGTATAGCATCACCGGTCAGGCATGGGGAAACTACTGCAGGTTTATGTGGTAGAGCGCGCAGAAAAAAGTGATGTGGGGAGGTGAGGTTGGCCTGGTCGGACACAAATAAGGGGCAGACGGTTGTTCCGTCTGCCCCTTTGTAACGCTACCTGTCTTCAGGCTCTGGGAGCTCACTGGTGCTGAGCACCTTTCCGCTATTGACATCTACTGCGATGGTATGGGGGCCAGCCACGATGGTGGCGGTATCACCATGAACCTCAATCGTTGCTGGTGGAGGTGCCATATGGCCTCCTGGACCACCAGGGCCACGTCGGCCATTCATCTGTTCGCCTTCAGGACCGCCTGGGCCGCGACGTCCATTCATCTGTTCGTCTTCAGGTCCACCCGGGCCACGTCGGCCATTCATCTGTTCGCCTTCAGGTCCACCCGGGCCACGTCGGCCATTCATCTGTTCGCCTTCAGGTCCACCTGGGCCGCGACGGCCATTCATCTGCTGGCCTTCAGGTCCGCCGGGGCCGCGACGGCCATTCATCTGCTGGCCTTCAGGTCCACCCGGGCCGCGACGACCCTGCTGACCCATACCTGGCTGATCCATATTCATGCCACGCCTGGGCAACTGGAAACTCGCCTTAGCGATGAGTTTCATGGATTTAGCATCGACACTGTAGAACTGGTCGCCAATGACTACCAGCACTTTGCCATTACTGTAACTCATGCTCGCGGGTGCTCGGTGGCGTGGAGCTCTGTCCATGCCGTCTTCTGGCTTCCCTGCATAGTCAGACAGCAGCAGAGATTTGATTTGTTTCATACTATCTGGGTCGAGTTTCAGCAAGCTTCCGTCCTGGATTGAGAACACTCCGTTAGCTCCAGCTTTGAGTATCACTGGTGCAGGAGCTTCCATTTGCCCGGGCATCTGCTGACCACCGTGACCGCGACCGCCCTGCCGGCCACCACCGCCAGCTCCTTGTTGCGCGTAACCAGATACGGTGATGCCGACACAGAGAAGGGTGGTCATTCCCACCGTGGTTGCCAAGTTTGTGTTTTTCATTTTGGTTCTCTCCTTTTGAGTAGGGAAATCATGGAAGCTACTCTTTTTGTTTGCTTCTAATATCTTAGACAGGGGGTTCTCAGTGCTGTTAGCCGAGTTTGATCGCAGCTTAATCGCAGTTCAATCCGCCTTTAATGGCATCTTGTTTGTGGGCAGATTTGTGCTCCCACGCGACCTTTTCACGGGGTTATGGGTGGAGGAATAACGGATTATCCGCGGTGAATAAACCCGGGGCAACGTAGGACGACCTGCTTCGATTTGGGCGTTCAGCCCCGCGTCGACGGGTTCCATCGCCCCAGGGCGAACGCCGTTCGCCCCTTGACCACCGACATGGGCACGGCGCGCCGTGCCCAAGGGCGGTTCGCGAACCGCCCCTACGAATTTTCCGGCAAACAATCAGTCCGATCCGTCCCATCCGTCGGATCGGTGGTTCGATCAGATGGCTGCCCGCGTCGGTTCGCCCCTACACCGCGCTGGCGGGGGTCCCTTGCACCGGCTTGCGGGCTGAAAATAGTAACGTGGCGGAATTCGGGATGACCCTTGTGGTCATCCGCAACGCACGGGTACGCCATCACAACGGATGACCACAAGGGTCATCCACGAATTCAGTATGAAACCGTCCGCTATCACCTGCCGCGATGTGGGTGGATCGGCCCCGTGTCGACTGAATCGGCTATCCGCCAGACCGCGCCGGAGATTATCTGCACAGAGATTGCTATCGTACTGAGAAACCGGCGCGGTCATTACCTGATCTGAGGAATCTGCGACATCTGTGGATTATGCTTCCCCTCCGCCAGACAACCCAACATAGCGATTTGTGTTGAGTAGTGCTACAATGCTTGTAATAAAACCCGAATCAGGGGGAGACAACATGGAACTAATCCTAATGAAGACACTCATCGTATGCTTCGCTTTACCATTGCTGCTGAGCATGATCCCAAAGCAGGCCAGTGCCCAGCCTGGGATCCGTCCTACAGCCGCAGAGCAGGACATCGCCCAGACATGGGCGCAGACCAAGTTGATGGGTCAGATGCCGGTAAAAACAGTGCAGCCCCACATCCAGGTCATCCGAAACAACGACCCGGTGCAGCTCAACGGCCGTCACGGGAATCCATTGAACCTGAGCGGCGTGAAATACACCAAAGGTCTGTATTGCCACGCCGTCAGCCGGGTGATCATACACCTTGGCAAGCCGGCAAAGTCTTTCAGTGCAGTGGTGGGCGTGGACAGCAATGAGCAGACCCTGCCGGTGAAAGGCTCTGTCCACTTCGTGGTCTCTGTGGGAGAGAAGCAGCTCTACTCCTCGCCGCTCATGCGGGAGGGTATGCCAGGTCTACCGGTGAGTGTTGCTCTGAACGGAGCCATTGATTTCGTCCTTGACGTAGACGACGGCGGTGATGGCATCGCCTGTGATCAGGCCGACTGGGCGGACGCGAAGGTCGAGATGGCCGATGGTCAGACCATCTGGCTGGGAGAAATCCCGATGGATGACCAGCAGCAGATTATGACCACGGAACCGCCGTTCTCCTTTATATATAATGGTAAGCCTTCGTCGGAGCTTCTGGCGGTTTGGCCGGCCAAACGTGGCACCAAAAAGCTGGACAGCCAGCGTACCCAGCACACCGTAGAGTATGCCGATCCCAACAGCGGCTTAAGGGTGCTTTGTGAGGGCATCAGCTACACTGACTACCCCGCCATTGAGTGGGTGATCAAATTCCGCAACGATGGCGGCAGTGACACGGGCATCCTGGAAAACATCCAGGCGATAAACCTGCCTGTGGGTGGGTTTGGAGCAGCTCCCGTCTCCGTCCACAGCACACCGGGCACGACCGTGCAGGCCACAGACTTCCAGCCCACCGTCAACCCGTTAGCCAAGGGTTCCAAACAGACCTATGCCCCAACGGATGGTCGTCCTTGCGCCGCTGCCTGGCCGTATTACAACCTCAACAGCTCCTCCGGCGGTGTCATACTCGCCATCGGGTGGCCTGGTCAGTGGCAAGCTGACTTCGTGCGGGGCGATGATGGCGCGGTGCAGATCACCGCTGGTCAGCAACTCACGCATATGAAGCTGAAGCCGGGCGAATCGGTGCGTACTCCGCTCATCGCCATGCTGTTCTACCGCGGCGAATGGCTGCGTTCGCAGAACCTGTGGCGCCGATGGATGCTGGATCACAACCTGCCGCGTGTGGAGGGCAAGCTGCCCACACCGCAGTTCACGCCTTGCAGCTCCCACCAATTTGCCGAGATGACACAAGCCGATGAGGCCAGCCAGAAGTTGTTCATCGACGGCTACATCAAGGCCGGTATGAAGCCCGACTACTGGTGGATGGATGCTGGCTGGTATCCCTGCGATGGTAACTGGCCCAAAACCGGTACCTGGGAAGTCGATAAAAAGCGCTTCCCCAACGGGCTTCGGGCAGTCAGTGATTACGCCCACCCCAAAGGCGTCAAGATCATTGTCTGGTTTGAGCCGGAGCGTGTTTACCAGGACACTTGGTTGACCGACAACCACCCAGAGTGGCTCCTCACACCCAACCCGGCCACCGACGGCAACCCTTCCAAAGCGCAGACCCAGTTGTTCAACCTGGGCAACCCAGAGGCCTGGAACTGGCTGACTAACCACATAGACGGATTGATCAAGAGTGAGGGCATCGACCTCTACCGGCAGGACTACAACGTGGGCCCTCTGGGCTTCTGGCGTAGCAACGACGCAGCCGACCGGCAAGGCATCACCGAGAACCACTACGTCACAGGCTACCTGGCCTATTGGGATGAGCTCCGCCGGCGCAATCCGAAGATGTGGATCGACTCTTGCGCTTCGGGAGGTCACCGCAATGACCTGGAGACGATGCGGCGATCCGTTCCTCTGCTTCGCAGCGACTACTTGTTCGAGCCAAACTCGCAGCAGGCGCACACCTACGGACTGGCCTTGTGGCTGCCATACTTCGGCACTGGTACCAAATCACCCGATGCTTACAGCATCCGCAGCATGATGACCCTGAATATCATCGGCTGCTGGGATATCCGCAGCGACCAGATGGACAAAAAGATGATCGCCAAACTGCTAAACCAGTGGCGTGAAGTCTCAGGTGAGATGCTGGGTGACTACTACCCGCTTACCAACTACTCGTTGTCCGCGGGCGACTGGATGGGCTGGCAGTTCTACAGTCCTGAGAAGGGCACTGGCCTGGTGCAGATATTCCGCCGCAGCCAGTCACCTTACATCAGCGCGAACATGCAGCTTCAGGGGCTGGAGCCTGAGGCGCAGTACGCCGTCCGCAATGTAGATACAGGGCGCGTGCTCCGCAAATCCGGCAAGGTGTTGATGGGTGAAGGGTTGCCTGTGAACATCAAGCAGATGCCTGGCACGGCGTGGTATAGCATCAAGCGGATGTAACCATACAATCACTGACCGGCGTGGGGCAAGCCTCCGCGCCGGTCACCCGCATCTCGATTGACGCCGTGAGCAGACACTATATCACCGCCCCATCCATCTACATGCATTTTGAACCATCACTCGAACTCTCACGTCGTACTTAGTGGGATAGTACATGGATCAACCTGTGGCAACTACAAATGGTAAGAGTGTCGTGCTGGCAAATCCGTCTAAAAATATCGGTTCCCAAAACACAGTGTCACCATCTTTGAGGCTGTCATTACTAAATAACGATGCTGTATAGCTATCTACCCTCAAATGATATATTATTTAGAAAATACACCAAGATTCTCGACCACCCTGGAGGGACATCATGAAAGCTACCAGATTTCTGTTACCTGTGGCTCTGATGGCTATGCTGCCCCTGGCAGCTATCGCTCAAGAGGCCCCTGCCGCAACGACGGAACCGGCTGCGACTGAGGCAAAACCTGCAGAAGCAAACGTGCGAGAGATCAACGCTGCTCTGACCGAAATGGCCGCGCAGTTTAGTGCCACCATAAAACTCGACCCAGCATTGAAGGCTGTCGTGAAGCCTGCAATGGGCTCAAAGACTTTCGAAGAGGCCCTGACCACCACCCTGAAGCCGCTTGAGAATGTTAAGTGGCGCAAGGTCTATCTGCGCGATAAAATGGCTGTGCCCGATGCACCCAAACTGGTGGCCATGGTGCGAGCCATGATGGCCATGGAAGCCAGCGGTATCATGATGCAGGAGGAGAGCGGCAACAAGATCACCTCCTATGTCAAAGGTTATGATGTTGCCGCAGGTTATCAGGCCCAACTGCCCACGATGACACCGGCCTTCCAGACACGGCCGATATACGTTGTGTTTGCTAACACCAACACTGTGCGCGACCTCAACCAGGTTGTTTCTGAGATGAACAGCACCAATGCTGGTCAGGCCAGCCCCCAGTTAGTGGGCACTGCTGCCGCATCGCTGATGAGCTCCCTTGGCAACATGAGTGCCGATGAGCGGACGCAAGCAGGCAAAGCCATCATGAACGCTGTGGTGAGCTTGGACAGCAAGACTCGGGTGCAGTTCTTCAGTGGGCTGATGGGAAGCTTCCGTAACATGACCCCGGAAGAGCGCAGCAACCTGGGCAACACCTTCCGCAACGACCGTCAGACCGCAAAGGACCTCGGAATTAAAATGGGCGGTCCCCGGTTAGGCCCTGGAATGGGCGGCCCGCGGGGCGGTGGAGGTCAACCGCGCAAAAACGGCACCGGTGGTGAGGGAGCTAAGGGCAACAAACTGTAGGTCATGCGTTACTCTCGGTAACTACCTGTCAACGGACGAAATTTACGAAAGGCGGATCAACCATTTGGCTGATCCGCCTTTCTCGGTTATGATATGGGTAAGCACATACCCGTGCTGATACGGCAGCCCAGGCTGTAACTGATACAAGGGGCGCCCCTTGTGGGCGCCCTAATCTTGTCCGTAGGGGCGACCGGCCGGTCGCCCCTACAACCAAAACTTACAAGAACCAACCATCTCAGGAGAAGCAGATGAAACGAATACGCTGGGGAATTATCAGTACCGGGAGCATCGCTAAGCGGTTTGCTCAATCACTCGCCCTCACCGAATCCGGAAATCTGGTCGCGGTCGCGAGTCGAACACTGGAGGCGGCCGAACGGTTTGTGGCCGACTATCCAGACGTGAAGACCTATGCCGGGTACCAGACGCTGCTGGATGACCCCGAGGTCGATGCCGTCTACGTGGCGACACCGCATCCGATGCACGCCGAATGGGCCATCAAGGCCGCGCGGGCCGGTAAGCACATACTGTGTGAGAAGCCGCTCAGCATCAACCTGCCTGAAGCGCAGGAGATGGTGGAGGAGGCACGTCTTGCCGGAGTGGTGCTGATGGAGGCGTTCATGTATCGCTGCCATCCGCAGACCGCGCAGGTGGTGGAGCTCATTAAGTCCGGTGCCATCGGTGAGGTCCGGCACATCATCTCGAGTTTCGGCTTTCAGTGCAACGGCGATGAGAATAGCCGGTTGCTGGCCGCCAGCTTGGGCGGAGGCGGCATCCTGGACGTGGGCTGCTACGCGATGAGCATGGCCAGACTGGTGGCAGGTGCCGCCGTAGGACAACCTTATGCCGACCCACTGGAGCTGAAGGCGGTGGGGCATATCGGCCATGCCGGTACCGATGAGTGGAGCTGCGCTGTGGCTTCTTTCCCTAACGGCATCACCGCGGAACTGAGCTGTGCGGTGAACGCACGGATGCCTAGTGAGGTGACCATCATCGGCAGTCTTGGGCGGATTCATGTGATGAGCCCCTGGTTCTGCAACCATACCCATTTTGAGCTGGTTAAGCCCGACGGCACCATCGAGCCCCAAGCTATCCCGCAAGGATTGAACCCCTACACCCTGGAGGCGGAGGTGATGGCCCGCCGGATCGCTGGCGATGCCGACGACACCCAGGCGCCGACCACTGCTGATACCTTGAGCAACCTGCGAGCACTGGACATGTGGCGACACCAGATCGGGCTGCAGTATCCGCACGAACGCATGACCGCGGACTGGCCAACGGCTGACCGAGAGCCCCTGACGCGCAGCCCTCAGCACAAGATGACGTATATGAAGATCCCTGGGTTGCCGATACCGGTCAGCCAGGTGGCGCTGGGCACCGATGTGCGCTACGGATTGCTGCCGCTGCCCGGGATGGCGGTGATCTACGACACCTTCTTCCGAAATGGCGGGAACCTGTATGACACCGCGCATATCTATCAGAACGGCTTGAGCGAGCAGGTGCTGGGTCAGTGGATCAAAATGCGCGGCATCCGCGAGCAGGTGTGTATACTTGGCAAAGGCGCGCATACCCCGTGGACCAACCCGGAAGATATGGGCACGCAGATACTGGAGAGCCTGGAACGGCTTCAAACCAGTTACATCGATCTGTATATGATGCACCGCGACAACCTGGATTACCCGGTGTCTGCCTTCATGGAGGCTTTAAACAAGCACATCGATGAAGGGCGCATCCGCGCGTTTGGCGTGAGCAACTGGACGCTGGAGCGTGTGGATGAAGCCAATGAGTATTGCGCAAAGCACGGCCTGCGCCCGATAGTGGCGGTGAGTAACCACTTCAGCCTGGCACCACTCGCAAAACCCATCGGCATGGGCTGTCTCGGTGCCAATGACGAGGAATCGGTAGCGTGGTTTACGGATCGGCAGATGCCGCTGGTGGCCTGGAGTGCTCAGGCGCGGGGCTTCTTCGACCGGCCGGATAGCCTTCTTGCCAACCCAGATTTCCTGGACACCTGGAACAACGTGGCCAACCGCGCCATGAAGAAGAGGGTGGAGAGCCTGGCTGTGGAGCTGAATGTGACCCCCGGTGCCGTGGGGCTGGCCTGGTGTCTGCAGAGGTCGTTCCCGTGTATGCCGCTGATCGGTGCCAGCAGCAGCCGGCAGTTGCACGAGTCGCTGGCCGCCTTACGGCTGCGCCTCAGCCCGCAGCAGATGTCCTGGCTGGAGGGCGGGGATTAACCCCACCCTATTTTAACGGTTGCATCACTGCCGCGGGATGAAATCCCTGATTCCGCGGCATAAATGCCACGGCTATTGATTAACAAGACTGCTGAAGCAGCCTGAGATGGCATTATATCTATCGGCACGAAGGTCCGCAGTCCGTTTCAACGGGCTTGGTGGTCAATAGCCGAGACATTTATGTCGCGGAATCGGTGGCACACAAGCCCGTGTTAGACTGACAAGCCCCGAGGAGGGAGCCAAAAGGCTCCCTACCCCAATTTCTGCCAGGCGATCAGGTCGTTGATCGTCTTTTTGATATCTCTGATCTGCTCTTCGCCTGATATCTCCCGTTCGATGATGAGATCACCATCGAAGCCAATCCGCTGCAGGCTGGCGATGAACTCCGGGAAGCGAACCTTGCCCTGTCCGGCCGGAACTTCGTGGCCAAGTTGGTCGCCGTTGGTGGGATACATCCCATCTTTCACGTGGATATTCCGCACATACTGGCCGAAAACATCAAGCGAATCTATCGGGTTCGCTTTGCCATACATGATGAGATTCGCGGGGTCCAGGTTGATGCCCAGGTTGTTGGTGCCCACCTTCTCGATAGTGCGCAGCAGCACGACGGGCGTCTCCTGACCGGTTTCAAACCAGAAGCCGATCCCGCGCTCTTCACAGTATTCGGCGATCTCCTTGATGGCAGCCACCACCGGCGGGTATTCAGGTGAGGTCATGTCCTCGGGGATGAATCCGCAGTGTGTGATGATGGCAGGCGCACCGATCCATACCGCGAAGTCGGCCCACTGCTTCAGCGCCTTCAGACGCTCCTGCCGATACTGCGGTGGCACGATGCCCAGCGTGACCGGCCCTGCGGTGAAGTTCCACTCGCCAGGTGGAGGCCATCCGGCCCACACCGCGCAGATGCGCACGTTGGCGGCGGCAGCCTCCTGCACCACGGTTTCGGCCACCTCTTTGGTGGCCATTGTGCTGTCCCAGCAGGAGAGCTGGCAGACGTGCAGGTCCAACTGCTTCATCATATCGAAGCATCGGCCGCCGTCTAAAAGTGTATTGATGACGCCTATGTCCATTTATTCGGTGTTTCCTAATTTACTGACGATGAGTATCTGCTCTTCGAGTGCGAGTGCGATGCTCTCGCAGGTGCTTTCCGCTTGGATTTTGTCGTTATGCTGTCCCTTGCTCACGCAGTCAAGGAAGTAGCGCATCTCTTTTGTGTAAGCCGAAGCGGTATCGACTTCGATCGCCTTCGGTTCTGCGCCCAGCCTGCATTCGGCCAAAGTTGGGTTGGTATGGATGCTGTATTCCAGGGTGGCTTCATCGAATGTGGCTCGATACTGCATCTTGAAGCCGCCATGATACATCCAACTGCCCACGATAGATACCGTCGTGCCGTCGTATTCCCACACCGAAATCAGATCGTCTACTCCACCGGTGATGCCGATATGACCCACCGCGTTCATCCGTTCTGGTTTGCCCAGAGCAGAGTTCACCCAGTCCACGTCGTGTACGTGCAGATCCATTAACGCGCCGCCTGATCGGTGATGATCCAGGAACCACGGCGACAGACCGTTCGCGTTGCCCATGCGCTCCATATGCAGTGAGCGGAGCTTGCCGTAGCGGCCATCATCGATGGAGGCTTTCAGATACTCATACTCGCCCCAGAAGCGCAGGCACTGCCCAACTACGAGTTGCACCTTGTTCTTGTCGCGGCTGGCGATCATTCGGTGGCAGTTCTCCACGGTCAGCGACATCGGCTTTTCGCTGAAGGCGCTGATGCCTTTCTCCATGGCCATGATGGCGAAATCGGCATGCAGGTCGGTCGGCACTGCCAGCACCACCGCGTCCAGCTTTTCGTGAGTCAGCATGGTGGCATAATCGGTGTAGGTGGTGCTGCCGGAGATGTCGAACTTACACTCCCCGGCGTCGATGTTGAAGGCGACCTGCTGCATGGTCAGCGCATCGGGGTTGATATCACAAACAGCCTTGACGCACACATCGTCGAATCCAGCTAACGAGTCAGCATGGACGTGTCCCAGTGCGCCAAACCCGCAAATGGCTACATTGATCATTAGGAAGCTCCTTACCCACGGTAGATATTAATAACACTTGTATTATGCCCTTTTCGGGCGCAGTTGGGGAGGGGTGGGGCGGCTAATACCGCCAGTTTTCATGGCGGACGGGAATTCTATAATGGCCGGGTGCCCTTGCATACCGGATAGGCTGTGCATCCCCAGAACTGTGATCCTGCGCGGGCTCCGGAGCGAGCGGTGCGAAGCACCATGGCTTTTCCGCAACTTGGGCAATCGGGAGGTGTCGCGGCTGCAAGGTTAAGCACATTGGTATGATTCTCTTGGTTCCGCTGGCGATCTCGCTCCACGAACCTGGCAGCGGCTAATACTTCGCTGTAGCCGCCATCTTGGATGAACTGATCCTCAAGGGTCTTAAGCTGATGGTCAAGCAGGTAGGTCGCCTGGTAGATCAGGCAGATCAGGGTGTTTGCGACTACGGTGGGTTCCACATGCGTTATCCACTGGCTGTAGGGGCCAAAAGGGTCCGGCATAACCCTGTTTGCGTCACTGTTCATATCAAACGAATCTTTCTGTCAGCAGTTCCTGCATCATGCCTTGCTGCAGGTCACGGGTCTTATCGCGCTTTTTCACCAGCGCGTCGATTTGAGTGTCCATATCTGAGAGCACAGAGGCCAGTCCTGTCGGTCCAGTCACCCAGAAAGTGGTAGCCAAGTTGCTCGCGAAACAACGCGATCACATGATCCTGCGTGGCCCGCTTAGAATGACCAACTGTCATCATTGGTTGGTCAGCTCCTTCCGCAACGCGATTCCTTTATTTGTTAACCGATATTTCTGCAACCTACTGTTGGGTTTATCGGGAATGGTCATCTCAATATATCCCGCTTCCAGTGCAGGTGTTAGGTATAATTGCATAAAGTTTTCTCTGCTTTTCAACACCAGTTCATCTTGCAGTGCTTTACGGGTCATATCACCCTTACAGACCACTAACAGCTTAACGACTTGCTCTGTGACTTGCTCTGTGACTTGCTCTGTGACTTGCCCTGTGACTTGTCCTGTGACTTCACCTGTGACTTCACCTGTGACTTCACCCGTGACTTCACCTGCGACATCACCTGTGACTTGTCTGGTCTCGCGGTAGATGGTCGTGGTGAAGCCGTCCGAGATGGAAAACCCAACATCCTGAAGGCCCGCCTCATGACACCTGCGTATCATATCGCCGGTACCGGTGCCCATACGTTCAATATACTTGGCAAGGTAGAGCGGCTCAGCCAGCAGCGGATTGACCGGTACCGAGCCGTGAGGATGACGCAACATCTCTAGAGTTAAGGTCGGCGGAAGGGTTCCTGGGTTCCACACTTCGAGACGGTCGGAGAAGAGCATCACCTGTATGCTTCCGTTGCTTGTGTAGTCACGATGGGCCACTGCATTCACAATGGCCTCGACGACCACTTCCCGAGGGATCTCATACCATACAGGCGCCTGCGGTCCATCCTCGCGCGTTCCCACACTGAGATTAATCTTGGACAACACGAAATCGACGGCCTGATCGACCATATCGAAAAGGGTGCCTTTGTATACGTGGTAAGACGGGATCGGCTTAGCAACTTGCGTTCCATGGAAATGGGCACATTTTACCTCAGAGGATATCAGGTATCGTTGAGGCATTTTGCCGAACAGAAGAACAGCGGCATTGGTCGGTCGATTCTTATTTAGCAGGTTAAGATGCGCCAACAATTCCACCGGAGTCGCCTGTTCGGAAAGCGGGAAATTGCGGGCACGGCGGGCTTCGCGAAGAAACCAGACCATTCGTTGTTCATCCAAATCTTCTAAGGTAGCATTACGGCAAGTGGCCGCATCAAATGGACCGTTACGGATCAACTCAGCATCTTCGAGATATTGCACCAAGGCAGCATAAACGCACGAGATCAATTCCGCGGTCGTGGTAAATCTACGGCGAATCAGTACCGTTCCTGCCTGCTGTATCAGTGCCTGCATTTTGGGATGACGAGTGGCGTCTTCGGCTCCCTTTACGAACACCAGACGCGTTTTGTGTAGTTCGGTTGCCAGATCAAACTCGCGTTGTGTCGGGGACATGCCATCCTGGTCTTCATGACCATAGTCGTTGCCGAAGAGGCCAAGGTATATGTCGCATCTGCTGACTTCATCCATGTACATTTCGTCAGCTCGTCGATCGGCAGCAGCTATATCCTCGAACAAGAAAGACTCAAAGAAACGCCTTATCAGCGGGTCATCACGCAGATAGTTCCGCAGGGTAATCCGCTCCTGTGCAAACTCCTTCTGCACACTGCTGATAAATATCCGCACGGGCCTCATATTAAACGTATCCTTCCTGTCAGCAGTCACGGCAGTTGTGTCACTTGACCCGCAAGTGACACAACTGTTTAGCAGTCTCCCGCTACTTCGCCCAGATGTACCGGTAAGCGAATCGCCGGTTGGGGGCGGTGTCGCCGTTGAGGCAGAGCGAGATGGGGTCGTTCAAGTCCGCCGGGTTGTCGGCCCACTTGAAGTCCAAGCTGGCAGAATCGCCCTTCAGACCCAGCAGCGCGCGAGGCACTGCGATCTCCATCTTGTCCCAGTCGGTGCGGTAGCTGAGCTCGGAGACCACCTGCCAGGGCTGGTCGCTGCCGGGAGCATATTTGCAGAGTGTCGTCTTCTTGTTGCTCAGAACCTGCTTGTTGATGATGTAGTCAAACCCATACCAGCCGGTGTCGGTGTTCTGGTCGGCATCAATCATCAGCAGCATCCAGTTGGAGTCGGTGTTGGGGGTCAACGGCTGAGAGGTCTGCGCATAGAAATACACGTTCTTCTCATCCATCGCCACTTTGCTGGTGGTGATGTCGTTACGGCCCGAATCGTTGGTGTAGTCAGGCTCTCCGTATCCCGGGTAGTTGCGGTGGAACACATCGCCAATCGTGTCACGATACTCCACGCGCACGGTGCTCCAGTCGTTGAAGCGACCATTGATACTCACAGGATGGATGCCGCGGTTGGTGGGGATGGGACGGATGCCCTTATACCTGCGGATGTTTTGCGCCATCTGCATGTAGTAGTTGTCGGTGTAGCCGCCCTTCATGGGCTGCACACAGCGGTTGAATTCGGGGTTATACTGGTCCACAAAGAAGTAGTCGCTCTTGCGGCGCATGAAATCACCGGTAGTGGGATACTTTCCGGCGGTCCACTCGTTCCAGTCGTTGATGTACATAAACTGCGGGTTGGCGGCTATCGCCTCATCCCATCGCTGCTGGAAGTAGATGCCGTAGTCCATCGGGTTCTTCACGGTCTTGCCCAGCCAGGGCACCAGTGCTCTTCCGGGCACATCGTACTCATTCAGTTCAGGCTCACCCGATTCGCGGCTCCAGGTTTTGCCCACCAAGCTCATTGGGTGCTGCGAGGGGGTGACGGCCGCCTCTTCCTTCTTACCCTTGTGCGTCGACACCAGGTCGTTGGGGTTCATGTTCGCCACCGCGGGGTCATTCATCTGGTAGCCGAAGCTCCAGTTATCCTCGGTGCCTACAAAGCGCTTGCCGGCCCACATGTGATATCCCCACCACATCGTGCGCGCGGTGAAGAAGTTTTTAATCTCATCTGGGTAGTCGGTGAGGAACTGCGTCGTATACTTGGGGTCGTTGTAGTGCGGATGATTTTTGTCGGTCTTAGCTTTCTCGTCATAGTAGAGGTTCGGGTTCTGGATGTTCGCTCCGTTGGCGTCTACTGAGGGAGTGCCGTTCCACAAAATCAGCGGTTTTCCCTGCCAGTCAAACCACAGGTCTTTGTACTTATTTTGTTTGTATATCTTGTCATACAGGTCTTGAACGACTGTTATGCAGGGGCCGTTGAACGCCCAGAAGCAGAACTTGGGCACTTTGTTGCCTTCGGCTTTCATTTTCTGCATCACGGGGAAGATCACTGCCCACTCATCCCAGTAGCGTACCGCGTTGGTGACGTCCATCACCAGCACATCCACGCCGGCGTCGGCCAGCATCGACATATCTTTACGGATCACATACTCGTCTTTGCTCAGGAAGTATCCCATTTCGGGCTCGCCCCAGTGGTAACTGCCGTCTTTCCACAGCGGGTGCTTGCCATCGAGCCGTGCATTGGGGTCTTTGTTATAGATAGCAGCCACATCAGCGGTGTATGTGCGTTTTTGATGGTTACTATCGCTGTGCCAGGCGATGTAGAAGATGCCGACCACGCGGGTCTGGTCTTTCTTCACAGGGCCGACCTGCTGGAATGAAGGCATGGTGCGCCCCACAGCGTCGGTGGATACCCAGGTGTCCGAGAAGATGTCGCGTTCTGCTGCCTGCATACCGCTTGAGGCCAGTAGTGCTCCCAGCAGTAAAGCCAAGATCGTTCGTCTCATGAAAAACTCCTATATGGCGAGTTAATGTTTGGTAAAAAGCAGTTCAGCCGGTCATCATGGTCTGGCTTGACACCAGATCATCATCTCCGGCTGAATCTATTTTAACCTATAGGACGGCTTACCCGCCGAGTTCAATGCACCGCTTGCGGTAGTGCAGATAGTTCTCCAGGGTGACTTCCTCGGGCACACCGTGGTCACAGGTGGGGATATATCCGCCACGAGCTCGCATGGTGGGGATGATCCGGTCGACCATGCGGTCGATGGCCTCAGGCCCTTTGGCCAGCTCACGTTTGTCGATACCGCCCAGAAGAGCGATATCCGGGTGCTGTTTGCCGATCTCCACCACATCGCAGTTGCTGGCCACCTCGAAGGGCGTCATCACATCCAGGCCGATGTGCTCTTTGTAGACCGGCAAGGCGGCCCGGGCATCACCATCGGTGTCGACCTGAATATACAGGTGGCGGCTCTTGTCAATCTGCCGATTACGAATGTTGCGGATCAACTGCTGGTAATAGGGCAGCAAGAACTCCTTCATGGTATCGGGGGAACAGAGCAGGCCGTGGTTGTAGCAGATATCCTCCGCCAGATAGAACACATCGATGGTGACATGCTGCTGATGCCGCGCGATGACTGCGTCAGCCAATTTGAGCCACTGCTGCATACACGCGTGAACCACCTCGGGCATGTCGTAGAAGGCGTATAATACCCCCTCAGGCCCGATCAGGCTGCGCAGATACATGTACCCACCCACGAGGTTCTGGAAGATCATCAATCCCTGGCCGGCACACGCTTTCGCGGTCGCCATCCGGTCATCGAAATCCACCCAGCGCGCCGGGTCATCGGGGTTCATGCGCCAGGCGCACAGCTCTTCCCAGGTGCGCATGTCCTTGACGGGGTGATCGACATACTCCGGCATGAAGCCAGAGCGTCGGCCCTTGAAGTAGAGCACATGGCGTCCGGCGAAGTCTTGAACCAGCTCGTATTCACCGCGGTCCTCAATCACCTTATCCTCAAAGCATGGCGAGAAACCGGCCTCGCACCAACCCAGCGAGCCCAGGCTATACTCCCCTGCCGGGTCAAAGCCGAACAGCTTGCCCAGGTCGGTGTTGCGGTCAAGTCCGTCTTCATACCAGCGTTCCAGGCTGTAGAATCCAAATTCGCGCTGGTGGATGGGTGCTCCGGGGATTCGGGCGTAGATATCGCGCTCTTTACGGGCGGCTTCGGTCATCAGCTCTCTTGGCAGGAGCTGGTGAATTCCATCGGGCTGAGATGTCTGATCCATTATGGCCTCCAGATTTACGGTCTGATATGCATATTACGGATGTTCAATGAGATTATACATGCACTATTCCGCACGAATCATATATAAATCGGATCAAGCTGGCTATGGTCTATCCGCCAAGCTCCAAACAGCGTTTACGGTAGTGCAGGTAGTTTGTCAGGCTGACCTCCTCTGGCACGCCGTGGTCGCAAGTGGGGATGTATCCACCGCGCGTGCGCATCGCCGGGATGATGCGGTCGACCATGCGGTCGATCTGCTCTGTCCCCTGAGCCAGCACCCGTTTGTCGATCCCACCTAGCATGATCAGCTCAGGATACTGCCTGCCGATCTCCACCACATCGCATCGGCTGGCCACCTCAAAGGGGGCCATCGCATCCATGCCGATGTGCTGCTGATAGACTGGGATCGCCGCGCGGGCATCGCCATCGGTATCGACCTGAATGAACAGATGCCGGCTCTTGTCGATCTGCCGTGAGCGGATGTTGCGGATCAACTGCTGGTAATACGGCAGCAGAAACTGCTTCATCATATCCGGTGAGCAGAGCAGGCCGTGGTTGTAGCAGATATCCTCGGACAGGAACAAGATGTCCAGCGTGACGTGCTGCTGATACCGTGCGATCACGCCATCCGCCAGTTTGAGCCACTGCTGCATACAGGCGTGGACCACCTCCGGGATGTCATAGAAAGCGAAGAGAGTGCCTTCCGGACCAATCAAGCTGCGCAGATACATATAACCGCCGGTCAACAGCTCCATGATCATCAAGCCCTGATTTGCGGCGGATTTCGCCTGCTGCATCTTCGCGTCGAAGCCGATCCAGCGTTCGGGGGTATCGAGCTCCATGCGCCAGGCGCAGAGCTCCTCCCAGGTGCGCATATCCTTGACAGGGTGGTCGACATATTCGGGCATGAACCCGCTTCGGCGGCCTTTGAAGCAAAGCACATGACGTCCAGCGAAATCCTGCACCAGTTCGTAGTCGCCGCGGTCCTCCAGCACCTTCTCCTCGAACGCGGGCACGAAGGCCGCCTCGCAGCCTCCCAGCCCGCCCAGGTCGAAGTGGCCCGGCGGGTCATACCCGAACAACTCCGCCAGATCGGCGTCACGGCTGAGGCCCTGCTCATACCAACGTTCCAGGCAGTAGAACCCAAACTCTCGCTGGTGTATGGGCGCGCTTGGGGTCTGCGCGTAGATGTCACGCAGCTTGCGCGCGGCGGGCGCCATCAACTCACTGGGCAGGAGTCCGTGTATGCCGTCCTGTGTTTGGGGGCTCAATCGGGCTCCTCCCGATATAATGCCGGCGTACGTAAAAAGCGCGGTGGTTTGCCGCTGCGGCTGACCATTCCAAGTCCTTCCGCCTGCTTCAGCCAGGCGAGCGCCTGTGATCGGGTTATGGAGAGTGCATGAGCAAGCTGCTGAGGGGTTGATGGCTCGCCCAGCAGCGGCTCCATCAGCTTCCATGCGGAGTTGAACATCTCGGATGAGAGCTCCTCAGGTGCGGGTTTCGGGCTGCGTTTCGATGTGCTTGGCGGCTCCGGTTTACGGCGCAGGGAGTCGAAGTCATCGGGTGAGGGGCCGATTTCGGCCAGCAGGTCCGCCACTTCGGCAGATGGTTGGTAGCCGACGGCGGTTCTTTGCAGATAGTCCGTCAATTTCACACCGTAACCCAGACTCTCCGCATCCAGCTCTAAAGCACCCAGTTCCAGCAGACGCTGGTTGCCATCGGATACCGGCTGATCGCACCTCACGAACAGGGGCGGCTGTGACTGTACCATGCACTCCAGCGCACCCCGCCAGGTACCTCCGGTGCCTGCGCGGCTGCTGACCGCCACCGCCCATTGCCCCATGCTGTAGATCAATCGGTTGCGGGCCAGTGCTTGGGCGGCCTGGAACTCCGCACTGGGATGGAATGGAGAGATTAGCAGTAACTGGTCTTTATGGAGCGGCTTTTTTAGGCGGGCTTGCCCAAGCACGCCCAGCAACCCCTGGCTGAGGATGCCGATCGCCTGCCCCCCCTCATCCAGCGCCGCGAACATCGCGAGTTGGTCTGCACCGCTGGCGTAGCCGCTGATGAGCAGCAACTGCTGGCGGGCACATTCGTGCCCCAGCCGGCTGGCGTAGCTTTGCTCATCATCGCTCAGCACACGGCTGCCCACCACAGCCAGCCCCTGGCTGGCCAGTAACTCCAGGTTACCTGCGCACCATATCAGTTTCGGTGCGGTCTGGCCCAGCCGCTCTCGCCAGATGGCAGGATACTGCTCGTCATCGTAATGCAGCAGGCTGATGCCCTGCCGAGTCCAACTGGCAAACTGCGCTCTGATGATGCCCAGTACGTCCATCGGGCCGATGGTCTGCGCGAGGTGCTCTTCAAGCTCGCCGGCGGTTTGCCGGTCGATGCCGATTTCTGCGTAGCTGTGCATATGCAGAAGATGCCTGGGTTGTTTGCCATACTGAGACAGGGCGTAGTCGATCAGCTTAATGTCTGCGGGGGAGAAGCATAATACCGCCTCGTCGTTCTGGTTTTTCAGCGCGATCACTTCCAAGAACAGGCGGACGGCGGCGTTGTCGGAGATGAAGGCTTCGGTCATACTTTGGCGACCTCATGAGCAGTCAGATTATAGCTCATTATACCCCGGGGTGAAGGTGCTCACCCCGGGGTATGGTTGCTAGTTGGGGCGGATTTGCACCGTGACGGTGCCCAAGCTGAGCGGAATCTGCACGGAGCCGTCGTTGCTGGTCTTGTAGCTGTGATATTCGTTGTCATTCACGAACACCTGGTAGTTATACCTAATGTTGTGGAACACGACCTTCAGCTTCAGACCTTTGGTGCTAAGCAGGCGACTGCCCTCCAGAGTGACGTAATCTTTGCCTGCCTCTATATTAATGTAGTTGCCGTGGAAAAACACATTCTGCACGCTGATATGGTGCAGGTCAGTGGGGATGGCCGGTGCGATGGTCAGCACATCGGGATCCTTGACATCCACACCTAGGAAGGCATAGAGCGGATTCAAGGAGCCCATGGGCAGATCGGGCGAGGCGGGCAGGCATACCGCATCAGCGGATGGCGGCTGCTCTCCCGCGAGGTTGATGCACTTCTCCATCTGGAGAACTCGCTGATAGGCCTGGTCGATCTGCTTTTGCTTGAAGCTTTGGACGCGCGCCATCAGCTCGTAGAGAACCGTGGTCAGGTGCTCACTGCAGTCACTGACGGGCTCCTCCAGCCAGTTGAGCAGGCAGTCGCGCTGTGCTGGTGTGCACAACCCATGTGCTAAGGCCTTGAGGTTCAGCGCGATGGAACCATCGCCTTGTATGGATCCGTCCTGCGTGATGCTCTCGCAGAACCTGTGAGTGGCGGGGTTCCAGAGCTGCGTTTGGATGGCCAGTTTGAGCGCTTTAGCGCGTGTCTCCAGCGAATAGCTGTTTTCGGTGTAGCTGGCAGCCACGCCAGAGGGCGAGAGTATCTGCTGGCCTTTGGCGATGGGTAGACGGTGGTCGGTGACGGCCTTTTCCAGCAGCGCCATGTGGCATAGGGCCGCACAATAGGCGATGTTGAGTTTCGTGTCACACACAGTGCCGTTTGGACTGCCGTCCGATGGGCTTACGAGCAGAGGATGGTTCTGCATCGTGGGCTGTAAAATCAGGCCCAGCATGGCGCGACGCAGCTTGGGTATCATCGCCTGCAGGAAGCCGTCATCACCAGACCAGGCGTATAGCCGGGCACTGACGTTGATGAAGTCGGCGTTGGCGCCGTGATTCTCGGCGTGTTTTATGATCAGGATGTCTTCAATCTGCAGGTTCACGCCCGTGGCGTCACCGCCCAGTGCATCATGACCGGCCGGCACAATGAGCAGTCGTGTGATGGTCTGATTTGCCCAGGCCTTGTGGTGCCTGAGGTCAAACTGCAGGCGGAACTGCGGTTCCATTGGGGTCTGATCCGGCTTCAACGCTGCCGCATACTCCAGCGGTGACAGCGTGCAGTCATCGATGCTGACCGAACGCTTCTCGTCAAATTCGTTCTGATTAGTGGTTAACCAGTATAGCTTGAAGCCGCCCAGCATACGCAGACCATCGCGCGTTTCGAGCTCCTTGAAGCGTACGAGCACTTCGACGACTGGCATCTCGCAAGACGAGATGCTGAAGGGCGGGCTGATCAACCGAGGCAGGGCGCCTGTCACACTGCCTGTGATGCCGACGAGTGTCTCAGCCGGGGTAAAGTCGGTGAATGCCCACTGTGCTGGGGGCAAGTTCGCTTGGAACAGCGAGGAAATATTGCTGGATGTGGGCTGGCAGCTTGCTAGATTCGTCCATGGCCAGGAGTATTTCGCGCGGTCACGGCTTGATTCTGGCACGATTAGCGGATGAAGTTGCGGGCTCCAGACGTGCCCGAAGCCGTCGACTGGCAGACGCAGCAGTGCGTGCAGCACCGTGTCAGACGGTACATAGGATCCAATGGTAGGCAACCGTTTAGCAAAATCATACCTGCTGCCCATGGCTGTGCGGTCCTGCCAGCAAAGCGACCAACTGTCGCCCTCGAAGGCATTTAGTAGATCCGTGCCGGTCGGCTGTGAGCCGGCGAAACGTAGTGCAGTTGCGTATTCGTCATTGAAGAGCTGCCGTTGGAAATACTCATTGAGGAATGTGTCGAAGTCACCATTCGATGAATGGAATTGGGGTAGACGATCGAAATCCGGCAGGCTGTCAGCAATGCTGTCGCCGTGACCGGGGTTGTCCAGAACACGGGTATCACGAGAAGATGCGGCCCGCAGTGGCCGCGTGCTCTGCGTACTCAATGATTCAACTCTCCTAGTTGGCATGGTATGACTTATCTGAACGGTACATTGTTCACCTAAGATTTTACTCTTTGCGATGAAGCGGATGCAATGCGTTCGGAGGAGATAGGATGCAGGAGCAGAGGAGACAGGAGCAGATAATGTTGGGGCGGTTCGCGAACCGCCCTTGTCGGGCGTACCGTAGGGGCGACCGGCGGTCGCCCAGGGCGCGGAGACCGCGCCCTATGTAGGGACATGGCGTGCCGTGTCCTGCACGGTTCAGACAATCCGGGCATTGGACGGATCGGACGGATCACGATCGGTTTGGGCGACCGCCGGTCGCCCCTACGCAGGCGCACGTAGGGGCAACCCCCTGTGGTTGCCCCGGATGTGTCCGCCACATCGATCCGGTCTGTCCAAGACCGACGCGGAAGGGAAAACCGGACCGGTCGGGGCAAAAACCATACCCCCGATGAGCTTTTCCCTCCCCATCCGAGCCCATCCGTGCCATCCGAGTAATCCGTAGTTCAGACAATCCCCCCCTCCCCATCCGGTGGTTCAGTGGACGAGCACTATACCAACAGATAACCCCCTAATACAGGTATCATGAATCATACATGCACGTTGGCGTTCAGGCATAATTCTGCTTGATATACCCAGTGAGGAATCCATTCATACCGCCAGGCTCGCATCACGCCGGAGGCTATTTTGACAGTAAGAAAAAAAGGTGCTGCGAAAGCACCAGCGGAACCAGGCGAAACCCCACAGCCTGTCGCCGAAGAAACCGAAAAGCAGCCGACCGAGCAGGATGTCAGCGGCTTCCCCATCGTGGGCATCGGCGCGTCGGCCGGAGGGCTGGCGGCGTTTGAAGCATTCTTCTCAGGAATGCCCGCAGATACCGACCCGGGAATGGCCTTCGTTCTGGTGCAGCACCTGGACCCTGACCACAAAAGCATCCTCACCGAGTTGATCCGGCGTTGCACCCGCATGGAGGTGTTCGAGGTGGAGGACGGCATGGTGGTGCGGCCCAACTGTGCCTACATCATCCCGCCTAACTTTGATATGGCCTTCATGAACGGTTCACTCCAGCTATTGGAGCCATCATCGCCCCGCGGTCAGCGTCAAGCCATCGACTATTTCTTCCGCTCTCTGGCCCAGGATCAACACGAGCACGCTATCTGCATCGTGCTATCTGGCACCGGCAGCGACGGCACACAGGGTGTGCGTACCGTCAAAGGTGAGGGTGGAATGGTGATGGTGCAGAGCATCGAATCCTCAGAATACGACGGCATGCCGCGTAGTGCCATCGATACTGGGATGGCTGACTTTGTGCTGCCGCCGGCTGAGATGCCTGCCCAGCTCATCGCCTATGCTGCCCATGCTTATGGAAAGCTTGCCTTGCGCACCCCTGCCGTGTTGCCGCAGACCGAAAACGCGCTGAAAAAAGTGTATACGCTGTTGCGTGCCCAAACCAGCCACGACTTCTCACTGTATAAACCAAGCACCATTAACCGGCGTATCGAACGGCGCATGGCGGTGCAGCACGTAGATACTATTGAAACCTATGTTAAATACCTACAGCAGACACCGGCTGAGGTGGAAGCTCTGTTTCGTGACCTGTTGATTGGCGTCACGAGCTTCTTCCGCGATTTGGAAGCATTCCAGATTCTGGAGCAAAAAATCATCCCCGAACTCTTTGCCGGAAAGCCAGCGGACGGCACGATACGCGTCTGGTCAACGGGCTGTTCCACCGGTGAAGAGGCCTATTCACTGGCCATCCTTATCACTGAGCATATGGAGGCCTTGAAACAAAATTACACCGTACAGCTTTTCGCCACCGATATCGATAGCCGCGCTATCACTACCGCACGGAGTGGCCTCTACCCGGCCAGCATCGCAGCGGATATCACCCCTGAACGTTTAACCCGTTTTTTCACTGTGCTACCCAATGGAGGCGGGTATCGAGTACATAAAAAAATCCGCGACATGCTGGTCTTTTCTGAGCAGAATGTAATCAAGGACCCTCCGTTTTCGAAACTAGACCTCATCAGTTGCCGTAACCTGCTGATATATATGGGCAGCGAACTGCAGAAAAAGCTCATTCCGCTATTCCGCTACGCTTTGAAACCGGGTGGTTATCTATTCCTGGGTACCTCAGAGACGGTGGGCGATTATACCGATCAGTTCATTGCCGTTGACCGGAAATCAAAGATTTACCAAAGGAAAGAGGATACCCCAGGCAAACATCGCGCAGCCCATGGACTGTTTCACCCGCCCTTAACAGACATGGATGCAAAACTCCCGCATACCGTCGGCAAGCCGGCACCCCCTTTGAAACTGCCGTTGCGCGAATTGACCGAACAAGCATTATTGCAGCAGCTTATTCAGGCTGCGGCCCTGGTAAACGGGCATGGCGACATCCTATATCTCCACGGCCGTACCGGGATGTACCTGGAACTCGCCCCGGGCGAAACAGGTATCAATAACATCCTGCAGATGGCCCGTGAAGGGCTGAAATGGGACTTAGCCTCAGCACTCAATGAAGGCGTTGCCAGTAAAGAGACCGTGATTCGCAATGGGTTGCGTGTGAAGACTAATGGCGACTTCACGCTAGTGAACCTCATAATTCGACCCGTGTTGTCAGGTTCCACTGCGGCACAGGATGTGCCTCTATATCTGGTCATCCTGGAGCAGGCACAGACAGCTCAACCCTCTGCCATGGCCCACGACGACACCACACCAGATGGCGAAACGCCCCTTGGGCTGGATGTCGATGGCCGTATAGACGCTCTGAAACAGGAGCTGCGCGCCAAAGAGGAATACCTTCAGACAACCAACGAAGAGCTGGAAACCTCAAATGAAGAACTAAAGTCTTCCAATGAAGAGATGCAGTCGGTGAATGAAGAACTGCAGTCTACTAATGAAGAGCTAGAGACATCCAAGGAAGAGCTGCAGTCTGTCAACGAGGAGCTGGCCACGGTAAACTCCGAGCTGCAAACAAAGGTTCTGGACCTGTCACGCGCCAATAATGACATGAACAACCTGCTGGCTGGTACCGGCATCGGAACCGTGTTTGTGGACCATAAACTGCATATCTTACGCTTTACACCCGCCATTACACAAATCATTAACCTAATCGCAAGCGATGTGGGCAGGCCCGTCGGGCATATCGTGTCTAATCTGGTCGGATATGATCAACTGGTTGCGGATACGCAGACCGTGTTGGACACGTTGATTCCCAAAGAGGTGGAAGTGCAGACACTGGCAGGCGTGTGGTATGCGCTGCGTATAATGCCTTACCGTACGACAGATAATGTGATTGAGGGTGCGGTAATCACCTTTGTGGATATCTCAGAAATTCAAAAGTCCAGAGAGTCATTGCGTAAAGCGAATGAAGTGCTCCGGTTGGCCGTGGTGGTGCGTGACGCCCACGATGCCATTACCGTGCAGGACCTGGAGGGCCGGATCCTGGCCTGGAACCCTGGGGCAGTTCGGATGTATGGCTGGAGTGAAGAAGAGGCACTGCTAATGAACGTGCGTGACCGCATCCCTGAGGGTCTGCGGAAGGACGCACTGCACAAGATTCATCAGCTCAGCCAGGCCGAAATTCTAGAGGCGTATCGTACCCAGCGGATCACGAAACAGGGTAATATCGTAGAGGTCTCGATCATCTCCACTGCGCTGGTAAATGATACGGGCGACATGTACGCAATTGCCACCACAGAACGGGTGATTCAATCGAAGCGATCGAGCGAGGGAGGCACACCATGAGCAATAGGGATGACCGGTCCGAACATGCCGCCGAGATGCGTCGGCTTGCCGAGGAGAAGTTTCTGTCAGATGAGGCGCAGCTGCCAGAAAACGTTGCTGCCATGTCTCCCGAACAAATCACCCATACAGTGCATGAGCTGCGGGTGCACCAGATCGAACTGGAGATGCAGAACGAGGAGCTGCGCCGGGCGCAAGGGGAACTCGATGTCGCACGGGCACGCTATTTCGACCTCTACGACCTTGCACCGGTGGGTTATTGCACCCTCAGTGAGCAGGGCCTTATTCTCGAGGTGAACCTCACTGCCGTGAAGATGCTGGGCGCGACTCGATCTCAGATTCTGAAACGGCCAATTAGCCAGTTTATCCTGTATGAAGATCAGGACATCTACTACAGTCACCGCAGTCATCTTTTTCAGAGCGAAGAGCCGCAAGTATTCGAACTTCGCATGAAGGCTCATGGTGAGCCATTCTGGGCGCGGTTGGAAGCCACCGCTGCACAGGACACCGACGGCTCAGTGGTCTGTCGTATGATAATCAGTGACATTACTCAGCATAAGCTAGGAGAGCTGTTATTAGGTGATGCACTAGCCGAGGCCAGACACTTACGGGACGCACTGGATCACGACTCATCTTGTATCTATACAAAGGATACTCAGGGACGATACTTATATGCCAACAAACAGGCACTGGGGTTGTTTGGCTGTACTGCTGAAGATGTGGTCGGATCTGACGATAGCTGCTTCTTTCCACCGGAGACGGTCAATCTGATCAGGAAACTAGATTCGCGTGTGTTGGCAGGATACCCATCATCCGCAGAGGTAGATATTGCAGATACCGGAGCTGGCCGACGCGTGTTTTGGGAGGTCAAGACGCCGATCTACGCCGATCCCGAGCGTCTCACCATCTCTGGTCTGCTGGGTATCTCGACGGATATCACGGAGCGCAAGCGGTTTGAGGAGGTTCAAGCCTTCCTGGCCCAGACCAGCAGCGGCACATCGGATGAACCGTTCTTTAACGTGTTGGCCCGGTTTCTGGCCGACACACTGGGTATGGACTTCGTGTGTGTGGACCGGCTTGAAGGCGACGGTCTGAATGCGCGCACGGTGGCGGTATGGTGCGATGGCCAGTTTGAGGACAATGTGACCTATGCGCTGAAGGACACCCCATGTGGCGATGTGGTGGGCCAGACGGTCTGCTGCTTCCCTGCCAGCGTATGTGCGTTTTTCCCGCGCGACCAGGTTCTGGAGGATTTGAAGGCAGAGAGCTACGTGGGTGTGACGTTATGGGGCCACAGAGGTGAGCCTATCGGCCTGATAGCGGTAATTGGCCGTCGGCCGTTGGTGAACCGTAAGCTGGCAGAAGACGTGTTGAAGCTGGTGGGTGTGCGTGCCGCGGGCGAACTGGAACGGCTGGATGCGGGTGAGTTGCTGCGAGCGAGTGAGGAGCGGTTCCGATCGCTGTTTGAAACGGCCCCTCTGGGCTATCAGTCGCTTGATGAAACGGGGAACTTTGTTGAGGTGAACCAGGCCTGGCTAGACACGCTGGGATACCAGCGGGAAGAGGTGATGGGCAAGTGGTTCGGTGATTTTCTGGCTCCTGAGTATGCGGCCGCATTCCGAAAGCGCTTTCCCATGTTCAAAGCCGCGGGGAAGATCCATTCGGAGTTTCTGATGATTCATAAGGACGGCAGCCATCGATTTATCGCGTTTGACGGACGGATTGGATACCAGCCGGATGGTGTGACTTTCAAGCAGACCCATTGCATTTTATCGGATATCACTGAACACAAGCAGGTAGAAATCTACCGAGAGATGAGCATTGAGATTCTGAGGGTGCTCAATGAATCGGTGGCCCTTCCAGAAACCATCCAGAACGTGTTGAGCCTGATCAAGACGCACACCGGATGTGATGCGGTGGGTATACGGCTGCAGGACGGCAATGATTACCCCTATTACGTTCAAAACGGATTTTCTGAAGAGTTTCTGTTAGCCGAAAACTCATTGATCGAGCGCGGAGCCGACAATGGGGTCTGCCGTGACTGCGATGGCAAAATCAGCCTGGAGTGTACCTGCGGTCTAGTGATTTCGGGCAAAACCGACCCGACACATCCGCTCATGACACGCGGCGGCAGTTTCTGGGTGAATGATTCCTTCCCTCTGCTCAAGCTGACGCCCGAGGAGGAGCCCCGGAACCGTCCGCGTAATACCTGCATTCATCAAAACTACGCCTCTGTGGCACTCATACCTATCAAAATTAACGAGACGATAGTGGGGCTCATCCAACTGAACGACAGGCAGAAAGGGCGTTTTACACTAGAGACAGTCGAAATGATGGAAGGTATCGCCTCCCACATAGGATCGGCACTCATACGTCAGCAGGCTGAGGATGAGCTGAAGAACAGCGAAGCCCGCTTCCGCAGCTATTTCGAAATGCCGCTGCATGGCCATGCAGTCACCTCGGCAGACAAACACTGGCTGGAAGTGAATGACCAGCTCTGCTCAATGCTGGGTTATACCAATGAAGAGTTCATGCAGATGACATGGGATGAGCTGACGCACCCAGATGATCTGGCTGCTGATGTGGAGCAATTTGAACGGGTATTGTCTGGTGAAACAGACCAATACAAGCTGGAAAAGCGGTTCATCCGCAAGGATGGTACGGTCGTATGGACCACGATCTCGGTAGGATGTGTGCGGAAATACGATGGGAAGCTAGCCTATTTTGTTTGTGTGATAGACGATATCACCGCACGAAAACAGGCCGAAGAAGAAAGGGTTGCGCTCGAGACCCAGTTGCAACAAGCGCAGAAGATGGAGACGGTGGGCCGGCTGGCTGGCGGTGTGGCGCATGACTTTAACAACATGCTGGGAGTAATAATAGGGCACACTCAGATGGCACTAGATGGAGTCGATGTTGATCTGCCATTGTATGATGACCTGACGGAAATCCGCTTAGCGGCTGAACGATCCGCTGATCTCACGCGGCAGCTTCTGGCTTTCGCCCGTAAACAGACCGTCATGCCTAAGGAATTGGACTTGAATGAGACTGTTAAGGGCATGTTGAAGATGCTGGAACGGCTTATAGGCGAAAATGTCGGACTTGTGTGGAAGCCCTCAGCCGATCTGTGGCGGGTGAAGATGGATCCTTCGCAGGTCAACCAGATACTGACCAATCTGTGCGTGAACGCCCGCGATGCCATCGCCGATGTGGGTCATGTGACAATTATGACCAGCAACATCACGATCGACGAAGCGTATTGCACGGATCATGCCGGATTCGTACCTGGAGAATTTGTGTGCTTGACGGTCTCCGATGACGGCTGCGGAATGAACGAGGAGCTGCTTGCCCATGTTTTCGAACCGTTCTATACTACCAAAGGTGTAGGTGAAGGTACAGGACTTGGACTCTCCAGCGTGTACGGAGCTGTGAAACAGAATGGCGGTTTTATCAGTGTCTACAGCGAGCTGGGTCACGGCACGATTTTCACTATCTACATTCCAAGATTCGTCCAATCCAGCATCCAGTTACCCGAAAGCAAACCAGCAGTCCCCACCATACGCGGTCATGAAACCATACTGTTGGTAGAGGATGAACCATCGATCTTGAAACTGGCGAAGAAGATGCTGGAACGCCTGGGTTACACTGTCATCACTGCGGCCACCCCTGGCGAGGCGATGGAGTTGGCCGAACAGCACCATGGCGAAATCAACCTTTTGTTAACCGACGTGGTGATGCCCGAGATGAACGGCCGTGATCTGGCCAAGAACCTGCTGTCACTCTATCCTGGCATGGGGCGTCTGTTCATGTCGGGATACACGTCTGATGTGATCGCTCACCAGGGGAAAGTGGAGGAAGGGATGTATTTCATCCAGAAGCCGTTCTCCATGAGTGAGTTGTCCACCATGGTCCGGCGCGCCCTCGGCGAGTAGCGGCTAGCGGTTGTCTGAACCACGGATTACGCGGATTACACGGATGGGTTCGGATGGGACGGATCATCTCCTGACCGGTCCGGTTTTCCCTTTCCGGGCCGGTCTTTCCGGTTGTAATGACACATTCCCCTCCGCGCCCTCCGCGTCTCCGCGTGAGACTTCCCGCCCTGGGGCACCCACAGGGGGGTGCCCCTACATCCGGGCCAGGGCGACCAGCCGGTCGCCCCTACGCCGTGCCCCTACTCCAAATGGTACAGCCCCGTGCCCATGGCCTCGATGTCGGCCTTGAACTCGCTGATGCCGCTACCCACCAGTTTGCCGGTGAACAGCTCGGTCACACGGGCGGGCCGAGGCAAACGCACGGTGCGGACACCCCCCTCGTTCACGCTCACCGACAGCACGCTGCGGTTGGCGTAGACCGTCTCGCCGCCCTCGGTATACAGGTGCACTCCGGCGGCGCGCGCCAGGTTGCGCAGCAGCACCGTGGGTATGATCGGCGCGGAGGAGTACACGCTGGTCCATTCCGGGTAACGGCGCACGGCTAGACCCGCACGCGGAGTGTTGGCGATGGTGCCCAGAACTTGTGCCTTGGGGTCGTCGGCGTAGATCACAGGCCCGGTCACGTAGTCAGTGCCATAGTTCGTGCCGGATGTTAGCCCAGCCAGAAGCGGGTCGGAGCCGTTGAGCTTCACCAAACAAGGCGACTGCTCCCGCAGCATCTTCAGGCTGATGCCCGTCAGCGCCTCCATACCGGCTGGATCGAGTTTGCCCTCGTTGTAGACGCCTGGCGCGAATATCCACACCGCCATCCGGCCGTCGCGCTTGACCACCCTGTCAATCATCTGCCGCTGTTTCGCGGTGGGCGCCACGCACGAAATGAACACATACATGCGATGGGGCGGTATCAGCTCGATGTCGTCCAGCATGTAGGTGCCGAACGGCGCACCCACATGGCCCAACTGCGGGAGCTGCTCCATGATCATCGGCCCGCTGAGGGTATTTCCCGTGCGCAGCCAGGCGAGGGAGCGCGGATCCAGCACAAACGCGATCTGATGGACCGGCGTGCGGTCCCAATCGACCGTCTTGTAAGCGATGGCGGCCATGTCGCCGATCTCCCGCATCATGCGCGGATCGTCAAACCAGCCGCCGCCCATGTCGAACCACCACATGCCGCAGCCGTTGCCCAGCACGTTGCCCAGCTCACGCTTCTGCTGCAGCAGGCTTTCCCCATAGGTCGCCGCCTGGCCAAACTCACCCACTTTTCCGCCTGTCAGCCAGGTTCGGTAGTCGTTCTCGTCCATCCACAGCTTGCCGTGCGCCTTGATGGAGTCGGTCAGCGACATGAAGTGCGAGTAGCCGGTGCCCGCGGTGCGGAATGCGTAGCTTGAGGGGCTGGTCATGAAATCCACATCGGGACAGGCCAGAAGCTTGTCCATCGCCAGGTGACCCGCGTTCTGCTGGCGCTGGTCAGCGGTGAGCTGCAGCACGTAGCCGTAGAACGCCCCCACCAGCTTCTCGCGGCGTGTCGCCTCTTTGATGACCTTGCCGAAGTAAGCGATGGTCTCCGCCACCAGATCACTGGTGTAGAGGTTGTAGTCAATCACCGACTGCGCCTTGGCAGGATCGTGCAGCGTGTAGAGGGCCGAATCGGCGCGTTGTGCCCGCGTGGGGATCGGAGCGTTGTCAAACGTCACGGCTGGATCGGACCACGCCGTGCGCAGTGCCTCCACGCTGCCATACTTCTCCTTGAGCCAGCGGTGGAAGGCATCGCGGTTGGGTCGGCTGTAGTCCACCCACTGGTCCTCGTTACCGCCCCACATCATCCACTCCTCTGTGGTGCCGGAGGCCACATGGTAACCCACCACGCGGTCCGACCACGGTGACTGCTCCATATGGCGGATGTATCGGCGGATGGCGTCCGCGGTGTCTTTTCGCCAGACCTCAGAGGCCCAGCAGGGCACCTGATGTTCATCATTGTGGATGAACGGGATCGGCTTGCCGTCGCCCTTATCATATGTCACCATTTCGTCGGGGTGCTGATCGCACCACCATTTCGGTGCCCGAAGGTAAAGGCGAGGGAAGAAATAGGCCTGTGGATCGCTGCTCAGCACCATCATCGAGCGTTCATCCACCTGCGAATAGTCCCACTTATTCGGTGCCGTCCATACTTCCTTCGCGAGGAAGTAGCCAGCCTCCGACGGCGTGGAACTGAAGGTGTAGAGATGCACCCCGGCCTGCCCGAACTGCGTGAAATACTTGATCTGCGGGTTATAAGACATGTAGGAGATCGCCGCGTTGGGCTGACCATTCAGGAACAGCGTCGGCACGCCCTTGTGCGGCTTGACCTCGGCGATGCTTTTAGGGGCTTTGCGTCCCTGCAGCTTGATCTTGCCCAGAACGCCCTCGCCGCCCTTGCTGTCTACCGCCATGTTGCCCACTCGCAGCCGCACGGTGTGCTCGCCCGTCCATGAAAACTCGGGTATCATCAACTTCACCGGGCCGAAACTCACACGCTGCCCAGCAACCAACGCAGTCGGTAAGGAGACGGGCACGCGCGCTGCGATCGTCTGTCCTTTCAGAAGCTGAAGCTCGTTCAGATCGTCGTTCGTGAAGTCCTTCTCCGATCTGATGGCTCCGCTGATACTGATCATCTTGCCTGCGTCAGCGGTGGCGGGGATGGTCGCCGTGGCGGACACATGCACCGGCTCATCACGCAGCAGGGTGATGGAGGCCAGCTCGATCTGGTATTCCGTATTCTGGGTGATGTCAAACGCGATGACCGCCATCAGCTTAACAGGCCAGTCGAAGCGTCCGTTCGCATCTTTCGACCAGGACGAAACACGGAACTGCGACCAGTTGAAGCGCACGTCCCGCCACTCATCCGAGTCGGTGAGGTTGAACGGCTCTGGGGAGTATTCGGCGTTGTTCTCATCGACGATCTTGACGCACAGACTGAACGCGGCTCCCAAGTTGCGCACGCGCAGCACCATCGCCTTGAAGGGCTGGGTGATGGCCCGGCGCAGATACATGTCCGCCGAGGTGGTTGCGGGGTGTTTAGGCGAAAACTTCCAGCCGATCGCGTTGCCGGCGGGTTCAATCTCATATTGGTTGAACTCCACAGCCAGGCGAACAGCCTCGCGGGCACTGTCCCACTCCTGTGGCTTTTTGCCGTCTACGAACAGCTCTTTCAGCGACGTGGCATTGGTTTTTTGCGGGCTCATGGTGTTCCTCCGATATGGCTGAGTGTGGTGCTTTGGTTTACTATACGCCAATGTCGGGGCGGATACCTGCGTGTGACGGGTATCTTGCCGAAGCGATTTGCATAAACGCGCGCGAGGACAAGGTCGATGGCGGATACACCGCGTCGGCAATCGGTCTTCGAATACACACCCAGGCTGAGACTCTTGAAGAGCTTCGAGCGAACATTCTCGATGCGGTGGACTGTTACTTTGACCAACCCAGCGAAAGGCCCGCGTGTATCTTAGTTGTCGGCGGCGTGGTTTCATAGGGCTTGGCGGGTGGATTGACGAATCGCTTTGACGGTGCTTGTTTGCTTATTCGGGTTCGTTCCGTATCGCGTTGAAGAGAATGATTATCTGACACACACTTATTCCGATGACGGCCAGTAAAAAACTCATGACACGGCGTAAATAAACGGACGGTAAATACAATGCTATCAGACTAAGTGCTACACAACAGAAACATGTAATCCATATGACTTCCTTTAATCCTTTGCGTGGCCATACTGCATTCTTTGTAATGATGTTGTGTGCTCGGAATGTGGCCCAAAACAGAAGACCGCAGGTGATCACGCAATCAGTGTAGTTGATTCCCATTTTTCGTGCGCCTCCGATCTTGTCACGAATAATTGCTCTGAATAGTTTATATCCGTTTTCACAAGAGTTGTCAAGCCCGAAACAGGACACCGGCGCACGGCTGAAGGACGATTCGCGAATCGTCCTGACAAACCGGAAGGCGCACCGGTCACAACAATCACGGACGGCGTATCTCCCCAGACTGCTTCAGCAGTCTTTTTTGGTCAATAGCCGAGACATTGATGTCGCGGCGGTCCAACGCCAGACTGCCCCCAGCCATTCCCCTTTGCGTTCATTCGTGGTCGGTAAGCGCTTCAAGGTCCCGTAGGCTATCCGCCAGACCGCGCCGGAGACGGGCTGCATAGCAACCGCAAGCGTGCTGAGAAACCGGCGCGCTCAAATAACCCATCCGTGTAATCTGCGTAATCTGTGGATGATATTCCCTATGCCAACCGCACGAAAATGGCCACACTTCGGCGCAGGAAGGGCGATTCGCGAATGGCCCCTAGTACGCCAGAAGCTAACCGACAATGGACGTATTCTGGAGTGCCCGCATAAGCCCCTATGAAGGTATTATGTAATTGGTATTATCAGCGCACCCACAGGCACCCATGGATTAGCATGCCGAAGCTGACGGAACAAGAGCAGCAAGAGGTGAGGGCCGAGTACCACGAGTGCTCCACCGGTCGGCGCAAGATCGCCGTGATGGTGGTGGGCATCTTCGGCAACGACAACGTGACCATAATGGATGTGATGGTATGAGTGTTCTACAGAGGAATGAGGTGCTTGCCATGCTACGCTCTCATAAACCGCGGTTTATTGAGCAGTATGGTGTAACTAATCTGGGCGTGTTCGGGTCGGTAGCCCGCAACGAAGCGCACCCAGGCAGCGATTTGGATATTGTTGTAAGTTTGAGAGAACCCAAGTTGCTTTATATGGTTCACATTAAAGAGACACTCGAAGAGGTATTCCAATGCCCCGTAGACATCATACATTACCGTGAGACGATGAACCCGTTTTTGAAAAAGCGTATTGATCGGGATGCCGTTTATGTATGATACTGAACTGATCGTAGAACTGCTCTCGCAGATGCTCGTAGCAGCAAAACGGATCGAACGGAGATTTGGCTCTATTCGGACACCGGACGACTTCCTCAAATCGGATGATGGCATCGACCGACTTGATGCGATTGCCATGATGCTTATTGTCCTTGGGGAGAGTGTGAAGAACCTGGATAAGGCCACCGATGGCACGCTATTGCCCCAATTCCCAGAAGTGGACTGGAAAGGGGCCAAGGGTGTAAGGGATATCATGAGTCATCACTATGTGGATATAGACGCCGAAGTGATTTTCGATATCTGCCAGACTTTCATCCCTCCCCTGATCGCCACCATCGAAAAAATGCGGCAAGAGATAGTCAATGGCACTGTATAAACCGGTAATAACTTGTTTCGCAGCAGATGCGGATGTCGTAGTCCGACCGACTGCCCAGGACACTGCCAATGCGGGCGCTATGTGTTGACAAAACCCGCGGAGGATGGGCGATTCGCGAATCGCCCCGACCAACCAGAAGGCGCACCGGTCATAACCATCACGGACGGCGCAGCTCCCCAGACTGCTTCAGCAGTCTTTTTGGTCAATAGCCGAGACATTGATGTCGCGGCGGCCAAACGACACTCCGTCCCAGCCATTTCCCTTCGCGTTCATTCGTGGTCGATAAGCGCTTCAAGGTCCCGTAGGCTATCCGCCAGACCGCGCCGGAGATGGGCTGCACAGCGGTTGTGAGGGTGTGGAGAAACCGGCGCGGTCATGGGCTGCCCACCAAAGCGAAATCGACCGGCCCGGTTTTCCCTTTCCGGGCCGGTCTTTCGGGAAGCCGCGATCCAAGGTACGAGGTCACTGGCTTGGGCTGTCCGCCAGACCGAGCCGGAGATGGGCTGCATGGCAATCGCAAGCGTGCTGAGAAACCGGCGCGGTCAAATAACCCATCTGTGTAATCTGCGTAATCTGTGGATGATATTCCCTATGCCAACCGCACGAAAATGGCCACACTTCGGCGCAGGAAGGGCGATTCGCGAATTGCCCATACTGGCCAATATCTGAGACCGCAACACGCCTTTTCGCCTACTTCAGATGACGGCTGCCGCGTTCGGTGATGGGTTCTCCCGCTTTGCACTGAGGGCACTCTTCGGGAGTCCATGCCTGCACTACCATGCTCAGCAGGCTCTCGGTGGGCACGCCTAAATCCACGTTGCCACCGCTGCGGTCCACGAAGATGCCGACTCCCATCACGTTGGCGTGGTAGTCTTTCAGCATGTCAAGAACCTCGAACACCGACAAGCCGGTGGTCAGCACATCGTCTACCACCAGAACGCGTTCCCCGCGCTCGATGTCAAATCCACGGCGCAGCACACGCTTGCCGTCTTCGCGCTCAGCATACACCGCGCGCACGCCCAGTTGGCGGGCCACTTCGTAGGCAATCAAAATCCCGCCTGTGGTGGGGCCGCACACGACCTCTATGTTTTTGTCGCGGAACCGGTCAGCAATATTACGGCACAGCAGTTCCACTTGCTCAGGGAATTGAAGTACCTGGAATTTTTCGAAATATGTATCGCTGTGTTTCCCGGAGCTAAGTTGAAAGTGCCCCTCTAACACAGCCCCGCAATTGCGGAAGACCTGCAGTAAATCTGCGGACGTCATCTGTTACTACTCCTTGCATCAGGCGCGGTTGAAGCTGCGCCACCTAAACTATTGTATCAAGCTGTGCCATTTGATACCTATGTCGTTGCAGATATAATGTACATAGTAAGTAACTCTAGCACTAAGGAGCTAAAGATGATCACTCTCACCGAACGCGCTGCCACTGAAATCAAGGCAGTCATGGAGCAAAATAACGCCACCGATGCATACCTCCGCGTCGCGGTTGCCGGTCACGGCTGCCACGGCATGAACTATCAGCTTGGTCTAGACCCAGATGTGAGCGAGCCCGATTCCGTATACGAAAGCTTTGGCGTGAAGATCGCCATTGATGGCATCAGCCTCAGCATGATGGAAGGTGCGACCATTGTGTATAACGAGAGCGAAGAGGGTGCTGGGTTCAGCATCGAGAACCCAAATGACGTCCCCGAAGAGGGCTGCAGCGGCGGTTGCGCCGGTTGCGGTGGACACTAACACAGCGTCGGAATTCAGCGTAAGGAGCTAGAGCTTGACCGTTCTAGCTCCTTTTTTAATTTACATCCAGCCATTGGCGGTCATCGACTCCCAGCCAGCAAAATGTAGTGTTGGTTGAGCTTCCGGACACCCACGAAGTGGGTATGATTCTTATAGCCACGGGTAAGCGTCAGCGCAACCCGTGGAAAGCAACCGTAAACCAACTACCCCGAAGTGGGTTGGCATGGTTTTCCTTAATATTGAGCTTTTGCGATACGGTTCGACCCCCTATTCGGGGGTAGACGCTGTGATCCTTTACCAGGGGTATCGCTTCGCTCACCCCTGGCTATAAGAATCTTACCCACTCCGTGGGTGCCCGTAGGGATGCCGAATGCTGGTTTGTTTCTGCCTTACGAATTCTTAGCCGAACTGCCGAATTTCTGAATAGCTACCTGATTACCTTATACAATACGCAGCCGTAATTCTAAAGTCTGGAGATAACAGCACATGAGCACGAAAATCTACCCCGTGGAGCCAAAACGCTACTTCGATGGCCGCCCGGACGCCAGTTACCGCCTCGATATCACCGATGAAGGCGTGGTGCTCGAGCACGGCCACGGTCCTGACCAGTGCGACTACCTTGGTGTCAGAGAGGCCTCCGCCTTCGAGTGGCAGGGGAAATACTACCTGCATTACGATGGCTCAGGACTGACCGGCTGGCTGGCCTGCCTTGCCACTAGTACCGATCTGCGCAACTGGCAGCGTCATGGCCAGGTGCTGCAGTTGGGCGAGCAGGGCACCATCGATAGCGGTAGTGCCTCCTCGCCATGGGTCTACTTCGATGGTCAGAAGTGGCACATGTTCTATGTAGCCACGCCGACCACCACCCCTGGACCTGATTTTGTGCCCGCGCTGCCCTATTACACCAATAAGGCGGAGGCCGATGAGCCGACTGGCCCCTGGCGGAAGCGGTATGACATTGTGCCTTTCCGAACTGTGCCAGAAACTTACTACAGTCTGACCGCATCGCCAGGCCCCGTGGTAAAATATGGTGACGAGTATCTCATCTTCTTCAGCAGCACGACTGCCACCGAGAAGGCTCCCTACGTGCGCACCCTCGGCATCGCCCGCACGAAGGACCTGGACGGTGCATGGACCGTCGACCCGCAGCCGATGGTGCCCATCGAGGAGCAGATTGAGAACGCCTCCATCTACTTCGAGAAGAGTAGCGACACCTGGTTTCTGTTCACTAACCATATCGGCATAGATGACCAGGGCGGGGAGTATACCGACGCCATCTGGGTCTACTGGACCAAGGACTTGAACCACTGGGATGCCGCCAATAAGGCGATTGTGGTGGACGGCACAAACAGCAGTTGGGCGTTTGAGTGCCTGGGTATGCCCTCTGTGCTGGTGGTGGGCGACAAGCTGGCGATACTGTATGACGCCGCACCGGGCCATAGCAAAAGCCACATGAAACGCAACATCGGTCTGGCCTGGGTAAATCTGCCGATCGTGACCCCATAGCAGTTGCTGTAGGAAGGGGCACGGCGGCCGTGCCCCGCGTAGTCACCATTGTAGTGATGAGGGGAAAACCGGGCCGGTCAAGATAGGGTTCAGAAAACCCTCAGTGCCCTCTGTGCCCTCTGTGATTCGGCTTCCCCCCCTTCACTCAGTTGTAAACGGTCGCGATTGCGGGTAAAATCATAGCAGCTCAATGACGATTTCAACCGCTGATCTGGGAGGTAGCTGTGAAACTCATCTACGACAAGCTGAAAGTGGTGGTGGTATACTCGATTACTACCGCGCTCGCCATCTTTGTGGTGGTGTTCCTCTTGCAGGCTCCAGAATCCATGAGACTGAATATGGTAAAGACAGATATCGGCACACCTCATGACGATAACTTGTCTGTAAATATTGACCAGAGCGGAGACGATATGCTGATTTATGGAATGACTAATCTCAGCATGTTCGCCCCATATCAAGGGGCAACGGACGCCTACATATACAAGATATCGTCGGCAGGCACGCGGCTTTGGGGTTATCAGTTCGGCACGCAAGGCAGAGATAAGTTGACTGGTGCGAAAAGCTGCCCGAACGGCGATGTCATAGTGGCCGGCACCACCACAGGCGACCTGGTTGGTATGTACCGTGGTCGTCAGATATCACAAACTGGAATGACGGGAACGACCAAGGGCGATCGATTTGGTACGAAGCCGAAACAGCAAGCCGGATTTATCGCAAGGATAAGCTCCTCTGGAAAGTTTATATGGGCCCAGCCGATCACCGGAATCGGTGTGACAGATATCTACATTAGTGATATCGGTAACAATCGGATACTGCTGGAAGTGGGATCATACGATGACTCAACGTCGCGCACGCGTCTTCAGGTTCTAGATATGTCAGGCGAGCTCCTCGTTGATAAACTAATGCCTGATGAATCATATCCTGAGTTCATATATCGCGTCGGCTCACGATATCACTATCGTATTGATGGGAAGGCCGTCACATTCGGGCCTGACCTAAAGCAGCTCAACGCGTTCGAGATCGATTGGAATCACACCTCTCGATCGGACATCGTCCGGTTGGACGGAGCAGACTGCTTCATCGGCACTGTCGGAATGAGCAGCATCGTCTTGACCTTGCTTGCTGATGGCAAGGTCAAGGCGGAGCTGCCAGTTGCGACACCAGAATTAAGTTACGATCACGAAAACACGTTGATAGAGGCCGGAAATAACGGAGCGAAAATCTGGTTTGTGATCATGACCCAGGCGACATCGGACGGCACGACCAGCGATGAGATTAACAGAGATCTGGCTAAGTGCTCGGCAGCCCTGTATGAGACCGACGGAAACAAGACCGTGAAGCTGTTTGATATCTACACACCGCCTGCATCTAGGGATTCGCTGAGGCAGGTGGTCACACGCCCGGACGGAAGTTACGCGTGCATTTACGAGCTTTGGCGATGGCTCCACAGCAGCACTTTGATGGACATATATGCTCCAAACGGCTCCAGGCTTGGTCATTATGTGCTGCCGGCCACAGTCGAGTGGACGTGGGCAAGCAAGGGAGCAAGTGTGATCGTGGGCAAGCAGGAGTTTACTCACAAAAATATGCGCGTTGAAGTGGTTGCTCCTCTGCCAGTGGTCGCGTCACCGGTAATTACCCTCTCATCAGAAAAACCCTCCGATGGCCCAGAATACACGATGACGTGTGATACCCGTGGAGCGGTGATCCGTTACACCACGGACGGAAGCGAGCCCACACTGAAAAGCCAGAAGTATTCCCGGCCGATATCAGTGGATTCGGACACCAACGTGAAGGCCCGGGCGTTCAAGCGAGGCATGCTGCCAAGCCTGCGCACCTATCAATATTAGCGTGGTAGTGGAAGCTGAAGGCGCCTGACAGGACACGTTGTCAACTCCTACCTGCCAAAGCCCATTTGGCCCATGTCCGGGGCGGTCTTTATGAAGGCTAGCTGTTGGCTGCTTGTACCGGTACCAGCCATCGGATCGCTCCAAACAAACAAGTGAGGGTTAATGTGGAAAATCGCCGTATGATCACTCTGTTGTCGGCCGTCTGCGTCGTAGTTATCTGCGCAGTTTTGTATGTAACTACCATCGGAAAAGCTCATGTTGACCCGAATATGAAGCCCATCGTGTGGGTGGAGTTCGGCGACTGGAAGGGCGTGTGGTGTCGCGCGGAGTATATGAACCGCATCCGAAAGTCCTGGGAGGTAGTGCCTTGGGATGCACAAACCAAGGGGCAAAACCCACGATCGCAGCAGTATAGAACAATCAACACTGATGCACTCCCTAAAGCAGGCAAGATACGAGCCACCATCAACGGCGGGGAGTTCAAGTGCGATGACGCCAACAACGCCCCGGCTGTCTCCATGGGAGCAGTATTGTCGAAAGGCAAGCTGGTCGTCGGCAGCAGTGTTATCAAGAACTCGCTCATGACAGAGGGCATTGTCGCCTTCAACAGCACAGGCTCGGATATCTACATGGACACGTTGGACGGCCGAAAGGCTGACCAGGCTAAAGGTCCGTATGCCGACACAGCGTTCAAGCGAACCAACACCCCTTATCTGAGCCTCATCCGGGATAAGAGTAATCTGCAGAAGAAAAAGCTGATCAAACCGCTGTTCGGACCGTACCAACACGGCAAACTGGCCCATTTTATGTTGATGCACAACGGCAAGGTGATCCCGAAAGCGGGCGGTAACACCACAGGCCATGCTAGCTCACGAACGATCATAGTGCTGGGCAAACCGCGCCAATATATGGTGCGGGAGAAGGACGGCAAACGAGTCACCAAGCGCGGCAGGGACCTGCTGCTGCTGGTGAACCACAATACAGACAAGGGTTGCCTGATCGACGAAGTGCGTCAGTTCATCGACAACCTTACCAGCGCCAAGGATGCCTCCCGAGGGGTGCTGCGGCAAGAGCTAAACAAAATGCTGAAGTCCGGTGGTCAGGAGTTCAGCATCGATTCGGTGATGATGCTGGATGGCGGAAGCAGCTCCCAGGTTCACTACAGCGACCACCTCACCAGCCACCACTATGGAAATATCACAGACGATGTGCGGCTCTCCCCCCGGCCGATTCCGGATTACATCCGCCTCGAGGCCGACTGGGAGTGAGGGGTGGGTGCGGCTAACCGCCAGACCGGCGCGGTCTATAGGCTACTGCCATTGTGAGCGTACTGACAGACCGCCCGGACAGTGCCAACTGCAATGCACAAATCAATTGCGCCCACGGCCGCGGGCTGAAAGCCCTGCGGCTAATTTAACGAAAAGCCGGCTCAAAGCCGGCTGCCGGCATTATCTTGCTGGGTGGGCGAAGGAATGGCTTACCAATAATCGTCGTATGACGGACCTCAGACGGCTTCTAGCCGGCTTTTCGGGTAATAAACCGTGTCCTTTAGGGCGCGGTGGTGAGCGTATGATCTGTAGGAAATCGTCTGGTGACTAAACCTGCGGCATCGTGGCAACTGATTATCATGGTTACCCACCAGACCGGCGCGGTCTATAGGCTACTGCCATTGTGAGCGTTTTGAAAGACCACCCCGGACAGTGCCTGTCCATCCCGTCCCCATCAGCCCCCTCGCAACAGCTCGCGGGCGTGCAGGATGGCGGCCTCGCTGCGGCCGCCCAGCATCCGGGCGATCTCCCGCACACGATCCTCCCCATCGATAGCGTGAACCTGGCTGATGGTGCGGCCAGCCTCTTCATGCTTCGTGATGACGAACTGTTGGGCGGCGAGACAGGCGATCTGGGGTAAGTGGGTGATGCACAGCACCTGCCGATGGGTGGCCAGGTTGCCGATCTGGCGGCCGACCGTCAACGCGGTATCCCCGCCGATGCCGGCATCCACCTCATCAAACACCAGCGTGGGCACGCTGCCGATGTCCACCATCACGCCCTTCAACGCCAGCATCACACGGGACAACTCACCGCCGGAGGCGCATCGGGCCAATGAGCGCGCGGGCTCGCCCGGGTTCGCGCTCAACAAGAACTCCACACTCTCCTGCCCAAACTCATCCAGCGCCTTGGGAATCATCTGTACCTGAAAACTGGCATGAGGCATGGCGAGCGCAGCCAGATGCTGCAGCATCAGCACGCTCAGCCGATCTGCCGCCTGCCGGCGCTGTTCGCTCAACTCATCGGCGATCGCGGCAGCCTTCTTACGGCAGACCTCCAGCTCGTGCTCCAGCTCTTCGCTTCGCTGCTCACCGCCCTGAAGCCGCTGCAGTTTCAAGGCGAGTTCGTTCGCCAGCTCCAAAATTTCATCCACGCTATCGCCGTATTTTCGCTTCAACCCTTTGATGGCATGAAGCCGGTCCTGCACCACTTCCAGGCGCTCAGGACTGAACTCAATCTCCTCGCGATACCGGCGCAACTGCTCCGAGGCGTCCTGGCACTGCACCAAAGCCCCCTGCAGACCTTCCACTAAGGGCTCGAGGGTGGGGTCATACCGGCATGCCTGCTCCAGCGTGGTGACGGCCCGCGAAATCAACAGCTCCGCGCAGGGCTCCCCCTGGGTCAGGGCCTGCTGAGCTCCCTCTGCACTTTCAAACAGACGCTCCGCATGCTGCATCCGCTGGAACTCCGCCTCAAGAAGCTGCTCTTCGCCTGCTGTAAGGCCGGCCTGCTCGATTTCGTTAAGCTGGAAACTGGTGAGGTCGATGAGGTGAATCCGGTCGCGCGCATCGGCCTGAAGCTGCTTTAACTCACGCTGCTTCTGATGCCACTCGCGCACGGCTTGTGAAAGCTCCTCCCGAAGCTGCAGCGCCTTAGGTCCCGCCCACTGGTCGAGTAGGCGCAACTGCTCATCGACGTTCAACAGCGATTGATGGCCGTGCTGACCCAGTAAATCTACCAGCCTGTCCCCCACCGATTTTAACTGGCTGACGGGCACCGCCATGCCGTTGATGCGCGCCTGGTTACGGCCGGACGCCGATATCTCCCTGCTGAGGTAAAGCCGTCCTTCTTCAGGTTCGATCTCAATCTCCGCCAGCTCAGACGCCAGCCAGCCGTCCTGGCTCACATCAAACACCGCGGTCACTTTGGCTTTGTCTGCACCGGCGCGAATCATTTCTGTGTCTGCTCGTTCGCCCAACGCCAGGTTGAGGGCGTTGATGAGAATGCTCTTACCTGCACCCGTTTCACCCGAAAGCACCGTCAGCCCGGCATTCAGCTCCAGCCGAAGGTGCTCAATGAGTGCGAACTGGTCCACAGTGATTTCGATGAGCATCTACAGGTTCACCCTTTCGCCCCACAACAGACGTGTGCGCAGTTTACAGTAGAACTCGTCGGGGTCAAAGGTGATGAGGCGCGTGATCTGCGCCGCTTTGGACACCGTCACGCGGTCACCAGATTGCAGCCGCCAAACCTCCCAGCCGTCCGTCTGCAGCACGATCTGGTCATCCTGTGCCTTCACGGTCACACTCACCGTGCGATGGGCGGGCAGTATCATAGGCCGCGCGGCCAGTGTGTGCGCGCAGATGGGGGTGAGTAGAATCACCTCGCAGGTCGGGTCGACAATCGGCCCGCCAGCGCTCAGCGAATAGGCCGTCGAACCGGTTGGCGAGGCGATCACAAGCCCGTCAGCACTGTATTGCGCCAGCGGATTATCATCGATGTAGGTCTGGAAATCGACCATGTGGCTGACCGATCCACGGCTGATCACGATGTCGTTCATGGCCAGGTTGTGCGCCACAACTTCGCCATTCCGCGAGACATCGCAACTGATCATCATGCGGTTTTCGGTTTCATACTTGCCAGAGAGCACATCTGCCAGCCGGTCGATGAACTCCTCGGGCGGTATCTGAGTGATGAAACCAAACCGGCCCAGCCGAACCCCAAACAGCGGGGTCTGCCGCTGCGCACCCAGCTTCGAGGCGCGTAAAATGGTGCCATCGCCGCCGATGCTGATCACCAGATCGGTCTGGCTCAACGTCTCCAAATCGGCTGCCGGGGTGGTGAGGTGTGCAGCCTCCACCAGCTCCCCGCTTGCCAGACAGCTCACGCCGTGCGATTCCAAAAAGGCGACGGCTGTACGCACCAGCTCAAGGGCAGCCGGTCGGTTGACATTGGCCACCAGTGCCGCGGATCGGATGGCTTCAGGCATCAAGCTATTTCCCGTACCGGGCCAGGTTGGCCTGCGCATCTGAGTAGTCCGGCTTCACCTGAAGTGCCTTGCGGAAGAGCTGTTTGGCTTCATCGTTGCGGTTCTGCTTCTCGCGGATCACCCCCAAATTGTTGTATGGGTAAGGGTACTTCGGATCTGCCTGGATCGCCTTTTCAAAGCTGCTGGCCGATTCGATGAGCTTGCCTAGCTTCTCGTAGACCAAACCTAGACCGTTCAACGCCTCCGCACTCTTCGGCTCCTTCGCGATCACGGCCATGTAGTGCTTCTCCGCATCAACGGCCCGCCCCTGCTGGATAAGCAGCGCACCAAGCGCATTCCGTGCCCGCAGATGAGTGGGAGAGGCCGCCACCAACTGGTTCAATGTCTGAATGGAGTCTTCGGTACGTCCCAGTTCCAGCAGCACCAGGCTGAGCTGCCACAGCGCGTCCACATCCTTAGCATCCTTCACCAGCAGCTTGCGGTAGTGCCCTTCGCTTAACTTGAAGTCTTTACGGGCCTGGGCAATCACCGCGGCGGCTCGGGTCGCACTGATGCTGTCTGCCTTAACAGCCAGCGCGGCGTCAATCGCCTTCTGGGCATCTTCGTAGCGAGACAGACGGTAACACACACTGGCCAGGTTAAATTGCGCCTCGAAACTGCCGGGGCTGACAGCCACGGCCCGTTCCAGATTCTTGATGGCCTCGCTCAATCCGTTGTTTTGAACCGCGATATTGGCTGACCCTATGAGTGCTGTCAGGTTGTTGGGTTCGAGTTTGAGTGCCGTGGCGAACGCCTTCTTGGCTTCAGGCGCCTTTTTAGCCCCTAACAGTGCATTGCCGTAGTTCGCCCAATAGAGACCTGTAGAAGGGGACAGTTTCGTAGCCTTTGCACCTGCATCTGAGGCCGACTTCCAGTCCTTGCTGCGCTGGGTCAGTGTGTTGATGTAGTCCCAGGCACTGCTCTCACGGGGATTCAACACCACGGTGGATTTGAAGCTGGCGAGTGCATCTGTCATCTTATTCAAGCGCACCTGAAGCACACCCATGCTGTAGATCGCAGCGGAATCTTTCGGGTTGAGTTTGGCAGCGCTCTGGTAAGCCTGCAGAGCCTCCGCTGATCGGTCCGCTTGATCGAGTGCGGCCCCCAGATTCAGCCAGACCTGCGTGTTCTTGGGGTATTTCTTGCTGGCTTCCTGCAGCACACCCACCGCGGCCGCGGCGTTGCCGTTCTTCAGGTATGTGTAACCCAGCCAGCTTAAGGTGGCCTCATGGGAAGGGCTCTTCTGGCGTCCCTCTTCCAGCATGCCGATCGCCATGGTGGTGTTACCGGCGTTAAGTGCCGTCACTGCATCGGCCACCAGTTTGTCGGCCGCGGCGGTGTCAGCCGGTGCCGCCAGGCAGTTCATGGCGCACAATGCTGGGATTATGAATGTCAGCGTGAAAATGCGTTTCAAAGGTCACCTCTCAACGTGGGTTCTGCGATTGTATACTGGTTCGATTATAGCAGAAGGCAGGCCCCACCATCATATCTGACGGTTTACAGACCGCCGCCATTACAAGAGTGAGAGTTCTCGAGCGATTATTCGTGTATTACAATAGAACCTGGCCATGCTAACAGGATTCGCATGGCCAGGTTAGGCAAGGGTTACAGACTGTTGGGCACAAACAACACCCGCAGCGAGGTGAACCTGGTGTAGAAGGTGCGAGGCGAAGATCCTGCCAGATATTCACCTTGCAGAAGGAACGAATAGGTCTGTCCTCTCGTTGCCGTGACCACCCAGCTCACCGTCTGCCCCAGATCCATCCGGGCACTCACACTGGTCTCTTGTATATAAGATGTGTGCTGAAGGTAAACATGGTTACCCGGCACCGAGGTGTCGAAAAGCGTCAACTTGAACATGGCGGGGGAACCTGCGGACGAGTCACCTCTTTGGTTGACGGCTCCGTCAAGAACGAAATAACCATTTCCTGGTGCTGTCACGGTCGCCGTTTCCAGGTACTTCAAGTCGCCGTCATTCCAGTTCACGTAATCAGTGTGCATCTGGAACCTCACTGCCGGCAGGTTTTTGGCGGAGATGCTTCCATTCACATCAATGCTGGCCACCTCGCCGCCGTTTCCGCCGAACACTGCGATTTTACCTGTGCCAAAATTGCTGATGTTCAACACACCATCTGCACTGTTACCTGACCCGCCTAAACGCATTGCAGGTGAACTGTTGCCCGTGGCATTGGTGTTCTCAATATAACTCAGAGGAGTGGTGTAGTTGCCGGTTTGAGATCCCTGCATATGGAATTTCAATGCGGGCACAGCCACGCCGATACCCACATTACCCGTGCCAGTGATGCTGATGCGAGGAATGTGGTTGGTGGCGATATCAAGCCCGAACTGGTTGCCGCCCGGGGAGCGCTTGCTGAAAATACCCTCACCGGAAGCAACCCCGAAATGTACCCCACCGCTGTTAAGGGTGCCCGTGTTTACACCCGCGCTATCTACCTCAAGACCCCAGGTTTTTATGTTGCCTGAGGCTGTGATATCTGTGAATGTGTCTGCTCGCTGCCAACTGCCCACGCCACCGGCATCACTTTTCAATAGATAGCCACTATTCGCTCCTGCGGCCATTTTGAAACCGCCCACCTGTGCCTGGCCATCTACCAGCAGTCCTGGACCTTTTTGGTTCCCTGTGATGTGAAGCGTGGGGGCAGACGAATTCACATTATCAATGCCCAACAGCATCGTCTTGCCCTTGCCACTATTGGTAAGGCTAATTGTAGCATCATCGGTGGACGCGGTGGTGGTATAAGGCAGCGTCAGTCCGTCACGCCGCCATGATGCGATACCTGCGGCATCGCTGCCCAGCACATAACCATCTGCTGCACCAGAGGGCAACTTAAGCGTGGTCGCTTGAAGGATGCCGTCAAACAGCCCCGCAAGACCGCTGCCAGGAACGGCCTTAATCGCTGGTCCACTACCCGTGGTCTGGGCGAGTAGACTGGGCTGCGTGTTTGCTGCCTTCGCGATGTCAAACACACCTGCCGAGCCGTTACCTGTGGTGTGTGATATCAATGTGTTAGCGGCTCCGCCCACACTGTCGAAGTAGGCAGCCCCGCCAACAGCCTGGTTTCGTACGACGAGCGTGGTGAGGTCGGCAGTGCCTGTCGTCTCAAACCGAGCGGCGTTGCCACTGCCAGTAGCGACTCCTTTCACACCAGCGCCGCTGCCGTTCGTCGTGGCAGATACGGCGGACCCGTTTCCGTTTGTGCTTGCCTCAATTGCTGCGCCAGTTCCATTGGTACTAGCTAATACAGCACTCCCACCACTAGATGGGTTGTTGATCTTGAAATACCCGGCAACACCGCTGCCTGTATTCATCGCCATCAAGGCGGCCCCTGCCCCCGAATTTGAGAGTGACAACACAGGGTTAGAACTAGCTATTGTTGCCACCGCCGGCCAGAACAACTCTGCAGCTTTGATGGCGAAGGGGACCGCTCCCAGTGCGATGCGCGGCATGGGTGTGTCGGTGCCCATCTGCACCTGCAAGAAGACATCGGCACTGGAGAGTACCGCGGACGGGATGGGCCCCAGCGATGCCGTAAACAGCCCCTTGTTCAGCGTGACAGTTTTGTTACCGCTGCCCCAAAGTTGGCTTCCTCCTACCTTGGTATCCCAGATGCTGAAAATCATCTGGTAATCTCCATTCGGTAGTGGTGTACCTGCGGTATCGGTCAGCCGGCCCTGGTAGTTGAAACTGCTGGGTAAAACTTGTGCGTGCAGCGGTAGTGATGCAGCACATATGCTGAGTGCAAAGATTACGAAATAGCCAAGGTGTAGGTGACGCCTCATATGTGGCCTCCTAAATCGGTACGATCATGCTAGACTGGTATGACGGAATGTTTACAATATTAGCATCTGCTTCCTGTTGATTTACCCTCTTCATTGGGTCAACACGGCCGGGAAATATTGAACGGTGAGTTGACTGCCTAAGTGCCAGAAATCAACAGTCATTCCGCCACCTGTACAATATCCCTGAAGTTTGAATATCCTTTGTACACCGGCGGTAACCGGTAAGGTAACAGAGACGGTTAGTGACCCTTCATGAGTGCCAGCATTGGCCAAGGAGAATATCGACCTGTCAAGATAGACTCTGTGGTTACTGTCGGTATCGTCTACGATGCTGAGTTGGAACCATACTGAGGTTCCCGTCGAATCACCACCTACTGGCACCAAGCCATCAATCTTGACATACCCGTCATTTGGAGGTCTTACTGTCAAAGTTTCCAGAAATGTGATCTCACCATTCGACCAGTGGTAGGCCGTAGTATAGGGGGTATGGCGACTGACAGCTATCGAGGGAAGGTTCGTGGCCGTTATACTACCCGCAGTCGTGATGTTACCTGCGCTGTCGATGTTTGCCACTTCACCACCGTTACCGCCGAAAGCGACGATCTTGCCGGTGCCCAGGTTGCTGATGTTCAGCACACCGTCTGGACTATTGCCCGACGAAGCCAGCCGCAACGCCGGTCCGCTGTTACCCGTGCTGTTGGTGTTTTCTATGTAAGCCAGCGGTGTAGTATAGTTTCCGCTCTGAGTGCCTTGTACATGCAGCTTGTAACCCGGTGTTTCTGTGCCTATGCCCACCCGACCGGTGCTATCCATATGCAGCCGAGTGGTATAGTTGGTTGACAAGCTGAGGGAGTTTTGGTTGGTGCCGGTGGTTCGCTTGCTAAATATTCCCTCGCCGGAGTTGCTGCCAAAGCGTAATCCTCCCTGAGTGAGGCTGCCCGGGTTGGTGTTGTTGTAATCCACATTGATGGCATATGCTTTGATAGTACCGCTGGTGGTCAGGTCTGGAAACTGGTTAGCAGGGCTCCAGATACCATTACCTGAGGCATCCGCGGTGAGTACATGGCCAGCCACGGCACCACTTGCCATCTTGAAGCTGCCGATCTGGGCCAGTCCTGAAATCTGCACACCGCCCTCAAACAACCCCGCCAGACCGAAACCGGCAGTGGCCTTGAGGGCCGCTCCTGCTCCTGCCATTTTTGTCCATACGCCTGGTTCGGAGCCCGTGGCATCGAATATGGCCGCTCCGCCTGAAGTGGATTTTGATTTGACAGAAAGGCTGGGTTGGCTTCCGGAGGCCGACTCGAAATAAGCCGCGCCGCCCATCGAATGGTGGATGGCAGTTAATGTGGTTTTACTGCTGTTGCCGGTTGTGACAAACCGTCCTGCCGTTCCATCGCCTGAAGCGTTGCTGTATATGCCGTTGCCATTTGCGCTGTTGATCGCAGAAATCGCAGTTCCTGTTGAGCTGTTAGTCGCGAGTAAGGCAGCTCCGGCCCCGCTAGTTGAAGCCACCAGTGCAGGTGAGATATTTTGGGGGTTCGATATTTCGAAGGAACCTGCGCTACCCTGACCGGAATTGACCACTTTCAAGGTTTGCCCAGTGCCTGTATTAATCAGTGTCAAAACAGGATCAGTGTTCGATATCGAAGCGACCGCTGGCCAAAATAACTCCACCGCCTTGAGGGCATACGGCACGGCACCTAGCGCGATACGTGGCATCGGTACATCGGTGCCTAACTGTACCTGCAGATACGCGCTAGTGCCAGGAAGTGCGGCAGAGTGGATGGGGCCTAACTGTATGGTAAACAGCCCCTTGTTCAATGCCACGGTCTTGTTCCCGCTTCCCCAAAGCTGTTTTCCACTTGTGACCGCATCCCAGATGCTGAACACCATCTGGTAGTTGCCATTGGGCATGGGGGTGCCAGCGGTGTCGGTCAGCCGACCCTGATAGTTAAAGCTACTAGGTAGTGTCTGTGCGTGCAGCGATAATGACATAACTGGCAATAACAATAGTAGTGCGATCTTGATGAACAATGAATTCTTCATGTGGGTGCTCCTAACGCTCAGATTTATCTTAGTTGTCGCCGTGAGAGCCGAAGAACATGTCGATGATGACATAGTCGAACAGCGTGACGAAGCCATCCATGTCAAGATCGGCCATGGGCATGTTAGTTTTGCCAAAATTCATGTCCAATTGGACGAAGTCGAACAGGTTGACCTGGTTGTCGCCATCGGCATCACCGTTGGCGAGTTGTACATTCAATCCGGCCACTTCGCCAGAAAGGTAAACTGTCTGTGCTTTGCGAAGCCAGTGCTGAGCATGGAACAAAATGTTGTAGTTGCCGTCGTCTGGTATCTCCAGCGCATACTGCCCCTGACTCCCCAGAACCAGCGGTAGTGTGCTGACAGTCTGCCCGTTCTGGCGCAAAGCGGCCGTCGCGGCCACCTGCGAAGGGTTACCGAGTATGGACATCAGGTTGACGGTGCCCGAGAGCCATGAGGCAAACGGCACAGCCAGCAGGAAGCTGCTGCGGAGTTGGCCCGCGTTGGTGTCGACAATAGAGGCTGCTCCACCGTCCAAACTGCTCCAGAGCATCACATTGCCCTGAGCACTATAAGCTGCCCCACCGGTGGTGCCTGAGAACTGCAGTTGGGTTGACTGGGCTTGTATCGTGCCTGCAACAGATAGTGTCAGTGCGAACAGAGAGATAAATTCGGTTATTCGTCTCATGGCTGCGACCTCGTACGATAGATTACTTATTGTAGCATAAATCTGACCAGTAGTACATTAATTTTTGTCATTATTGGATTATCATACAAATATTATGTGATATTGGAGCCATGTTACGTATATCTTCGTAAAAGAAGCGGCTGGGGGTTGCCCCAGCCGCATACAGATTCGTAGCCAACCTCGAAAATGTGAGGGTCATAGTCTGTTCGGCACAAACAACACGCGAAGTGTGGTGCCCGTGTGCCAAAACTGCGAACTCGATGATTGTTGATACTCGCCCTCTAATCGGTATGTTCGAACCTGTCCCTTGAATGCCGGCTCGTGCCAACTGATCACCAATTGCTGTTCCAGATTCATGGGCGAGATGTGAGAAACTTTACTTTGACGCAGGATTGTATTGATTTCCTGATCGACATCACACAGGTACAGATAGAAAATCGCTATATTATCAGTAAAAGAGTTGGCGCCGTAATCGATCGTGGCGTCCAATATATAATATCCATCGGAAGGTGCTGTGACCGTGGCACTCTCCAAGATTTTCCTCTCTCCAGCATTCCAATGGGTATTATCATCGTGACAGCGGAAGACGACTGCTGGCAGATTCTTTGCTGATATGTTGCCATTCACGTCAATGTTTGCCACTTCACCACCATTACTACCGAACGATACGATCTTGCCGGTGCCGAGGTTACTGATGTTCAACACCCCATCAACGCTCCTGCCAGATCCGCTCAGTCGTAACGCCGGTGCGCTGTCACCGGTGCTGTTGGTGTTTTCGATGTAAGACATCGGGGTGGAATATCCGCCTGTTTGCGATCCTTTCACATGGAGCTTACCTAGTGGCGCAGAGGTTCCTATGCCTACATAACCGGATTGGGTAATACTGAGGCGTGGCTTGGAGTTGGTGGCAAGCTCCAGTCCATACTGGTTTCCCCCCTCCGTCCGCTTACTGAATATCCCCTCGCCCGATGCAGTACCGAACCTAATGGTACCACTGTTGATTGTCCCTGTATTGGTGTTGTTGGGATCCACGTTCAGGTTCAAGGTGCTGATGGTACCAGTGGCAGACAGGTCCGCGAAACCGTTACTCGTCGCCTTCCAAGTACCCTTACCGGTCGCATCACTGGTCAGCACATAGCCATTACTCGCTCCTGTGGCCATTTTGAACCCGCCCATCTGTGCCTGGCCATCGACCAGCAAATTCGGTCCTTTCTGGTTGCCGGTGATGTGCAGTGTGGGAGATGTGGAACCAGAGTTGTCAATCCCAAGCCACATCGCTTTACCGGTGCCCAGGTTCTTCAGGCTGAAGGTATCATCTGCCGTGGTGGCGGTGACATTGTATGGAAGAGTCAGTCCGTCACGCCGCCATGATGCGATACCTGCGGCATCGCTGCCCAGCACATAACCATCTGCTGCACCAGCAGGCAGCTTGAGTGTGTTCGCCTGCAGAGTGCCCTGAAACAGCCCCGCCAGACCGGTGCCAGGTGTGGCCTTGATGGCAGGTCCGCTGCCGTTGGTGGTGGCCCACACACTGGGTGATGCATTTGCGTAATTCGAAATCGTAAACTCACCAGCAGCGCCTGAACCTGATGTGTTCGCACCCATAGCACCAGCAGCTCCCGCCACGCTGTGGAAAAATGCTGCAGAACCGTTAGCCTGATTCCTGACCACTAAAGTCGTATCGTTAGTGGTTCCTGTGGTTTCAAACCTGCCAGCCGTTCCGCCGGCAGTCGCTGTGCCATACACTCCATTCCCAGTGCCGCTTGTAGTGCCGTATACCCCGCTTCCTCCGCCGCTCGTGTTGCCATACACAGCGCTGCGGCTACCAGAGGTGAAAGCATGTACCGCGTGACCTGGGCCATTGGTTTCGGCTATAAGGACAGAAGATGAGTTGGCGGCGTTGGCGATCCTGAAGTAACCCGCTGATCCCGTGCCTGTATTCACCGCTGAGATTGCGGTGCCTGCCCCTGAGTTCGTAAGTGTCAATACAGGACTGACACTCCATATCGTAGCCACCGCCGGCCAGAGCAGTTCCACGGCCTTCAAGGCATACGGCACGGCCCCAAGCGCGATGCGCGGCATGGGGGTGTCGGTGCCCATCTGCACCTGCAAGAAGACATTGGCACTGGATAGTGCCGCGGACGGAATGGGCCCCAGTGATGTCGCAAATAGCCCTTTGTTCAACGCGACTGTCTTGTTGCCACTGCCCCAAAGCTGGTTACCGCCTGTTTCGGCATCCCAGAGGCTGAAAATAATCTGGTAGTTGCCGTTGGGCAGAGGCGTGCCGGCTGTGTCGGTCAGCCGGCCCTGGTAGTTGAAGCTGCTGGGCAGCGTCTGTGCGAATGTGGCAGACACTGTCGCCAGACAGAGTGACAATAGAACCGTCCAGGATACAATGGTCTGTTTCATTAATAGCCCTCCATGTGATAGCCATGTATGGCTAATCACCTCTGGTTGATTTCGCTTGGTATGAATGACTATTTGTGGTGAGTGCCGCTACCTTCTCACGGCGCCAACAGGTTGGGTACAAATTGCACCCTCAGCGAGGTCGAATCGGTCCAGTAGAAATAATCACGTGACCCATCGAAGTAGTGTCCTTCTAGCTGGAAGGTCTTCGACTGGCCCTTGGTTGCGGGGTAGACACCTCTGATCGCAACATCCTGTTCAATTCGCACCAGACCGTCCTGGGAATACAGTGTGCGTTTTAGGAATACCTTGTTGTTGCTGACTGTGGCATCATACAATATCAGCTCAAACACAGCCTTTTCGGAAGCTGTAGTATTGGCACCCCCGGTTACGTAAGCATCTACAACGTAATAACCATTTGAAGGGGCTTTCACAGGCAGGGATTCAAGGAACTTCGTATCACCGCCGTTCCAGAACACTTTGTTGTTGTGTTCAACACATGCCACTGCAGCGAGGTTTTTAGCCGACAGATTGCCGTCTACGTCGATGTTGGCCACTTCACCACCTGTACCGCCGAACGCGATGATCTTACCGGTACCGAAGTTGCTGATGTTCAACACGCCGTCTGCACTGTTGCCAGAGCCACCCAGCCGCAACGCTGGAGCGCTGTTGCCCGATGTATTTGTGTTTTCAATATAGGACAATGGAGTTGAATATCCACCTGTTTGCGCGCCTTTCACATGGAACTTATAAGACGGCTCCATCATACCGATGCCTACATAGCCTTCTCGGTTGATAGCTATCCGTGTATGATAATTCGTGACAAACTCCAGTCCGTATTGGTTTATGCCTGGCTGCCGCCTGCTATAGATACCCTCGCCCGATCCAGCACCAAACGAGATGACACCACCGTTAAAATAGCCTGTATTGGTGTTGTTGGGATCCACAGTTAAATCCAAGGTGCTGATTGTATAGGACGCGGACAGACTCGAGAATTGATTGCCCGTCGCCTTCCAACTTCCTAAACCGTTCGCATCGCTGGTCAGCACGTAGCCGTTGCTAGCACCGGTAGCCATTTTGAAGCCGCCAATTTTTGCTTGGCCATCGACCAGCAGTCCTGGGCCTTTATGGTTGCCAGTGATGTGCAGTGTGGGGGATGTGGAGTTGGCATTGTCAATGCCTAGCCACATCGTCTTACCGGTACCGCGGTTAAGCAGGCTGAAGGTGTCCTCAGCCGTGGTGGCTATGGTGGAATATGGCAGTGTCAGTCCGTCACGCCGCCATGAAGTTACGCCTGCCGCATCGCCTCCCAGCACGTAGCCCTCCACCGCACCGGTGGGGATTTTGAGCGTGTTTGCTTGCAGGATGCCCTCAAATAAACCTGCCAGACCGCTTCCTGGGGTGGCTTTGATTGCAGGACCGCTTCCAGTGGTCTTTGCCCATACACTGGGTGACGTACTGGATGGTCTCACTATGGAAAATTCGCCGGCAGCCCCTGAGGCTGTAGTGTTCACACTTAGGGTACTTCCGGCTCCCGCCACGCTGTCGAAATAAGCGGCAGGACCGTTGGCCTGATTTTTCACTATGAGTGTCGTACGGTCAGTGGTTCCAGTAGTCTCAAACTTGCCAGCCGTTCCACCGGCAGTCGCCAGGCCATAAACGCCATTCCCAGTGCTGCTGGTGGTGCCGTATACCCCGCTTCCTCCGCCGCTGGTGTTGCCATACACTGCGTTGCGGCTACCAGACGTGGAGGCATGTAACGCGTTGCCTGAGCCATTGGTCATGGCTAGAAGTGCCGCTATAGAGTTGTTGGGGTTGGTGATGGTGAAGGTGCCCGCCCAGCCGGTACCCGAATTAACGGCAGCTAAAGCTGGCCCTGCCCCTGTGTTTGTGAGGGTCATCACCGGGTTGGCATTTGCTATGGACGCCACCGCAGGCCAGAGCAGCTCTACCGCCTTTAGGGCGTAGGGCACGGCCCCAAGCGCGATGCGCGGCATGGGGGTGTCGGTGCCTAATTGCACCTGAAGGAATACGTTCGCCGCAGGAAGTGCTGTGGCGGGAATCGGCCCGAGGGATGCGGTGAAGAGCCCCTTGTTCAACGCGACTGTCTTGTTACCACTGCCCCAAAGCTGGTTGCCGCCTGTTGCGGCATCCCAGATGCTGAAAATCATCTGGTAATCACCATTAGGTAAGGGTGTACCGGCGGTGTCGGTCAGTCTGCCCTGGTAGTTGAAACTGTTGGGCAGCGTTTGTGCTTGAGGAGAACTAACGATGATCGTGGAGATCACTAGTAATAGGATCACTAAGCTCAAAAGATGCTTCACGGATGTGCCTCCTGAATGAATGGCTGTGTTGGGATGACTGCTAGTTATCGCCTTGAGAGCCGAAGTACATGTCGATGATGACGTAGTCGAACAGCGTGACGAATCCGTCCATATCAAGATCTGCCATGGATACATTGGTCTTACCAAAATTCATATCGAGCTGCACGAAGTCGAACAGGTTGACCTGGTTGTCGCCGTCAGCATCGCCGTTGGCAAGCTGGATGTTCACACCGGCGACTTCGCCAGATAGATAGACTGTCTGGGCCTTCCGAAGCCAGTGCGGAGCGTGGAATAGAATGTTGTAGTTGCCGTCGTCCGGTATCTCCAGCGCATACTGGCCTTGCGCGCCTAACGAGAGCGGGAGTGTGCTGACAGTCTGCCCGTTCTGACGCAGCGTGGCCGTGGCGGTTACTATTGACGGGCTGCCCAGGATAGACATCAGGTTCACCGTGCCCGAGAGCCGTGATGCAAATGGCACTGCCAGCAGGAAGCTGCTGCGCAGTTGTCCCGTGTTGGAGTCGACGATAACAGCCGCTCCACCGTCCAGACTGCTCCAGAGCATCACATTACCCTGAGCACTGGTGGCTGCCCCACCGGTGATGCCGGAGAATTGGATGTTTGTTGTCTGGGCATGCATTGAGCCTGCCACAGATAGTGTCAGTGCGAACAGAGAGAGAAATTCGGTTATTCGTCTCATGGCTGCGACCTCGTACGATAGATTACTTATTGTAGCATAAATCTGACCAGTAGTACATTAATTTTTGTCATTATTGGATTATCATACAAATATCATGTGATATTGGAGCCATGTTACGTATATCTTCGTAAAAGAAGCGGCTGGGGGTTGCCCCAGCCGCATACAGATTCGCGGTCATCCTCGAGAAATCTGGGTTATTGGCCCAGGATATTGGGTACAAACAGCACACGAAGTGTGCTGCCCCTGTGCCAGAAGGACGAATCAGAGCTTGAATCATAGTCGCCCTCCAACTGAAATGTGATGACCTGTCCCATGTTGGCCGGCTGGTTCCAGTTGATCACCAACTGCTGTTCTAGTCGGATAGCCGAGGAGAGGTAGGCGTAACAGTTACGTAGAAGTATCTTGTTGCCCGAATTGGTAGCATCATAGAGGTTCAAGTGGAACTTCGATGGTGTATATGCCGAGGCATCGGTGCCGTAATCGAAGGTGGCGTCCACAATGAAATACCCATTGGAAGGTGCTTTGACGGTAGCGGTCTCTAAATACTTTACATCCCCGTTGTTCCAGGAGGTATATCCACCATGAAAGTAGAAGCAGACTGCCGGCAAGTTTTTGGCAGACATATTGCCCGCAATCGACATGTTGCCGCCTACATCAATGTTGGCCATTTCTCCGCCTGTGCCACCGAATACAGCGATCTTTCCAGTGCCGAAGTTGCTGACGTTCAATACCCCATCAACGCTCTTACCGGATCCGCCCAATCGCAAGGCTGGCGAGGTGTTGTCCGTCATATTGATGTTCTCTATGTAGGCCAGGGGAAGAGAGTAACCGCCATTTCTGGATCCCCTCACATGCAACTTGTATTGTGGCCGGTCGGTGCCTATGCCTACATCACCAAGTTGGGTGATGCTGAGGCGCGGGGTGAAGTTAGTGGATAGATCAAGCCCAAACTGGTTATCCCCCACCGTCCGTTTGCTGAAGATACCCTCACCTGAGGATGTGCCAAATCGGATACCACCCGCTGTGAGGTCACCGTTATTGGCGTTTCCGGGATCTACGTTTAGGTTCAGGGTGCTGATGGTACCGCTGGCCGTCAGATCGGTGAACGAGTTACCAAGCGGCTTCCAAATGCCGACACCGCTTGAGTTGCTAGTTAATATGTAGCCGTTACTAGCCCCTGTGGTCATTTTGAAGCTGCCAATCTGTGCCTGGCCGTCGACCATTAAAATGGGACTTTTTTGGTTGCCACCGATATGGAGTGTGGGTGAGGTAGAATTTAGGTTGTCGATATTCAGTAACAACGCTCTGCCAGTGCCCTGGTTTGTCAAGCTAAATAAGTCGCTGGCACTAGATGTTATGGTTGTATACGGCAGGGCCAGTCCGTCCTTACGCCAGCTTGCACTGCCAGCGGCGTCGGAGCCCAACACATAACCGTTCGTCGCGCCGGTGGCCATCTTGAACCCGTTGGTCTGGATGACACCCTCGAACAGGCCGGCTAGTCCGGTTCCTGGCGTGGCTTTGATGGCTGGTCCGCTGCCTGTGGTCTTCGCAAGCACGCTGGGTGCGGCGCTGGTGGCTTTGACAATGTCAAATACACCGGCTGACCCGCTGCCGGTTGTGTGGGAAGTAAGGTTGTTGGCGGTCCCAGCCACACTGTCGAAATAGGCTGCACCGCCGTTGGCTTTGTTCTTCACCATCAGAGTTGTCATTTCCGTGCTGCCAGTGGTTTCATAATAACCGGCGAAACCATTACGTTTTGCCAGACCGTATACTGCAGTGCCATCGCCGTCTATGGAAGCATGTAATGCAACTCCTCCGCCGTTCGTATTCGCGATCAGTGCACTGTTAGTGCTAGCTGTGTTGATGATCTTGAATATACCGGCTGATCCTGTTCCCGTATTCACTGCGGATATAGCTGACCCTGCCCCGGTGTTTGTAAGCGACAACACGGGGTTGGTATTTGATATTGAGGCTACGGCAGGCCATAACAGCTCCACCGCCCTTAGCGCGTAGGGCACCGCCCCAAGGGCGATGCGCGGCATGGGGGTGTCGGTACCTAACTGCACCTGAAGAAAGGTGTTTGCCGCCGGAAGGGCTGTGGTGGGTATCGGCCCGAGCGAAGCGGTGAACAGACCTTTATACAAAGCAATTGTTTTATTACCGCTGCCCCAAAGCTGGTTACCGCCCGTCACTGCATCCCAGATGCTGAAAACCATCTGGTAGTTGCCGTTGGGCATAGGGGTTCCGGCGGTATCGGTAAGTCTGCCCTGGTAGTTGAAGCTACTGGGCAGCGTCTGCGCGACGGTGATGGAGACCGTGGTCATTCCGAGTAATACTAGAACCGCCGCGGTGAGAATCGTGCGTTTCATATGGGTTCCTCCCATGTGATTGCCTTGCAGGGCATATCACCAGTTGTTAGTATGTCTCGTATTTACGGCATAATATCAATCGTGTTGTCCTATTACGGTGTCAACTGGTTGGGCACAAACAGCACGCGCAGTGAGCTTCTGTTGTGATGGAATGTGTACGGATTGGAGCTGCTGATCAGCTCTCCCTCGAGTTGGAAGGTAACAGATTGTCCTTTATTAACTGGATACACCCAGTTTACTGTCTGACTGATTTCGTTTACTATATTAGTGCTGGTGGCAGTGAGGGTAAAAAGATACGCGGTTGATTCCAGGTAGATTTTGTTGCCACTGTTAGTGGCATCGTATAAAGTCAGGTAATACTTAGCATTATCGTATGCGGGCGTGAGACCGGCCCGGACGGTGACCGCTCCATCTAGAACGAAATACCCGTTCGCTGGGGCTTTCACAGGAATAGTCTCAAGATACTTCACATCACCGTGATTCCAAGAGATGTCGTCCCTGTGATTTGAAAAGGCCACCGCGGGCATGTTCTGGATCGCCAGGCTGCCGCCCACTGTGACGTTCCCTGCTACCGTCAGATTTCCGCTGGTGTCAATATTGGCTACCTCGCCACCTGTTCCGCCGAACACAGCCACTTTACCCGTGCCGAAGTTACTGATGTTCAGCACGCCATCCACGCTATTGCCAGACCCACCCAGCCGCAAAGCCGGCGCGCTGTTGCCGGTGGTGTTGGTGTTTTCGATGTAAGACATGGGAGTGGAATACCCGCCTGTTTGTGAGCCTTTGACATGGAGTTTATGTGCCGGCGCGTTGGTGCCGATACCCACATTGCCCGCACCGGTGATAGCCAGCCTTGATGTGAAGCTGGTGGCAAGCTCCAATCCGTATTGGTTGCCCCCAGCCGTGCGCTTACTAAAGATGCCCTCGCCCGATGATGTGCCGAACCTGAGTGCACCGCTGTTTACGGTGCCTGTATTGTTGTTGTTGGGATCGACAGTCAAGTTTACGGCACTGAGACTCCCGGTGACGGAAAGATCACTAAACGTGTTATCAATGCGCTGCCAAGTACCCACACCGTTCGCGTCACTCTTCAGAATGTAGCCGCTGCTGGCCCCTGTGGCCATCTTAAATCCACCCACCTGCGTCTGGCCATCGACTAGCAACCCAGGCCCCTTGTGGTTACCGGTCACATGCAGCGTTGGGGCCGTGGAGTTGGCATTGTCTATCCCCAGCCACATGGTCTTGCCTGTGCCGCGGTTCAGAAGATTGAAGGTGTCCTCAGCCGTGGTGGCACTGGCGGAATATGGCAGTGTCAGCCCATCCTTTCGCCAGCTTCCGATACCTGCGGCATCGCTGCCCAGCACATAGCCGTTCGTGGCTCCGTTGGGAAGTTTCAACGAGTTAGCCTGCAGGGTGCCGTTAAACAGCCCCGCCAGACCGGTTCCAGGGGTTGCCTTTATGGCCGGTCCACTACCTGTCGTGGTTGCCAACAAGCCGGGTTGGGTGTTTTCGGCGTTGACAATCTCAAACCGGCCCGCGGCCCCTCCGCCTGTGGTGTGTGACGTCAGCGCGCTGGTTGATCCCGCCACCGTGTCGAAATACGCCGCAGAGCCGTTGGCCTTGTTCTTCACCACCAGAGTTGTGAAATCCGTGCTGCCAGTAGTTTCGTAATAACCTGCATAACCGTTGCGTGTTGCCAGACCGTATATGGCCGTGCCATAGCCATCTGATGAAGCACTGAGTGCAATTCCACCGCCGTTCGTATTCACGACCAGAGCACTACCTGTGCTAGCCGTGTTGTTGATCCTGAAATAGCCTGCATTGCCGGTGCCCGTATTCACCGCATACATTGCTGGCGCAGCCCCGAAATTGGTGAGGGACAACACAGGGCTGGCACTTGCTATCGAGGCCGTCGCAGGCCACAAAAGCTCCACAGCTCTGAGGGCGTAGGGCACGGCCCCCAGCGCGATGCGCGGCATGGGGGTTTCGGTGACTATCTGCACCTGAAGGTAGGTTTGCGCCGCGGGAAGTGCCGTGGCAGGAACCGGCCCGAGGGAGGTAGTGAACAATCCTTTGTTGATCGGTATAGTTTTGTTACCACTGTCCCATAGTTTACCTCCGCCCGTCGCAGCATCCCAGATGCTGAACGCCATCTGGTAGTTGCCGTTGGGCAGAGGCGTGCCGGCGGTGTCGGTCAGTCTTCCCTGGTAGTTGAAGCTGTTTGGCAGGGTTTGTGCTTGTGATAAACTCGCGATGATTGTGCAGACCACTAGTAATATGATCATGATACGGAGATAATACTTCACAGATGGGCCTCCTGAATAATAACTGTATCGGTTGGGATGACTGCTAGTTGTCGCCTTGTGAGCCGAAGTACATGTCGATTATCACGTAGTCGAACAGCGTGACGAAGCCATCCATATCCAGGTCGGCCATAGGCACGTTGGTCTTGCCGAAATTCATGTCCAGTTGGACGAAGTCGAACAGGTTCACCTGGTTATCGCCGTCGGCATCGCCGTTGGCAAGCTGGATGTTTACACCGGCAACTTCGCCAGAAAGGTATACCGTTTGTGCTTTCCGCAGCCAGTGCGGAGCGTGGAATAGAATGTTGTAGTTGCCGTCGTCCGGTATCTCCAGCGCATACTGGCCTTGCGCGCCTAGCGAGAGCGGGAGTGTGCTGACAGTCTGCCCGTTCTGACGCAGCGCGGCCGTCGCAGCCACCTGCGACGGGTTGCCCAGGATCGACATCAGGTTGACTGTGCCCGAGAGCCGTGATGCAAACGGCACAGCCAGCAGGAAGCTGCTGCGCAGTTGGCCCGCGTTGGAGTCGACAATAGCAGCCGCTCCGCCGTCCAGACTGCTCCAGAGCATCACATTGCCCTGAGCGCTGTAGGATGCACCACCGGTGGTGCTGGAAAACTGGATGGTTGTTGTCTGGGCATGCACTGAGCCTGCCACAGATAGTGTCAGTGCGAACAGAGAGATCATTACCGAAATTCGTCTCATGGCATCGACCTCGTACGATTGATTACTAATTGTAGCATATAATAGACGAATAGTGTACGAATTTCTCTATGGATATGATCTTTATATTTACCTGAGGATCTTTCGACAAAAAAAGGCGGCTGGGGGTTGCCCCAGCCGCACAGAGAAACCGGGTTACAAAGTATGACCAGGTTACTGGCCCAGAGCATTGGGCACAAACAGCACGCGCAGTGAGCTACTGTTGTGATGAAATGACAAGGTGTTCGTGGTATTGGACAGCATTCCCTCTAGTTGAAAGGTCACCGATTGCCCTTTTGTGACTGGATACACCCAGTTCACAAACTGGGTGACTTGGTTCGAAATTCTGGTGTCTGTGGTTGTGAGGCCGAAGCTATACGCGGTAGTCTCCAGGTCGATTTTACTACTGTTTGTGGCATCATACAGAGTTAGATAGTACATGGCAAATCCGGAAGCAGACGAAAGGCTAACCCAGATGTTGACCGAACCATCCAGGACAAAATATCCGTTTGACGGTGCCTTGACTGAAAGGGTTTCCAATGACTTCACATCGCCGTGATTCCAGTAGATGTCGTCTTTGTGATTAGAAAAGGCCACTGCTGGCAGGTTTTTTGCGGAGAGGTTACCAGCCATCGCCATATTACCATCAACGTCGATATGGCCTACTTCGCCAACTTTATTGCCGAACACAGCGACCTTGCCCGTACCGAAATTGCTGATGTTCAGCACGCCATCTGGACTGTTGCTAGAGCCACCCAGCCGCAACGCCGGTGCGCTGTCGCCTGTGCTGTTGGTGTTTTCGATGTAAGACAATGGAGTGGCATAGTTCCCAGTTTTCGCTCCCTGAACATGCAACTTATACTGTGATGGGCTGATTCCGATGCCTACATTACCAGATTGGGTGATGCTAAGGCGTGGGGTGAAGTTAGTGGCCAGATCAAGACCATACCGGTTGCCCCCAGCATCGCGCTTACTGAAGAGACCCTCGCCTGAGGAGCTGCCAAACCGGATACCACCCACTGTTAAGGTGCCGGTATTTGTGTTGCCGGGATCTATGTTCAAGTTCAGAGTGCTGATGGTACCGGTCGCCGATAAATCTGTGAATTTACTGCTTGGTGCCTTCCAAATACCTGTACCGTTCGCATCGGTGGTCAGGATATGGCCATTCGCCGCACCGGTAGCCATCTTGAACCCGTTGGTCTGGATGACGCCTTCGAACAGGCCAGCTACTCCGCTTCCTGGCGTAGCCTTGATGGCAGGTCCACTGCCCGTGGTCTGGGCGATAAGACTGGGTGAGGTGCTGGTGGTTTTCGCGATGTTAAACACGCCTGCCGACCCATTGCCCGTGGTGAGTGATGTCAGTGTATTGTCAGCTCCCCCAACACTGTTAAAATACGCGGCTCCGCCCACCGACTTGTTTTGCACCACCAGAGTCGTGCGATCATTGGTACCAGTGGTCTCAAACCTGCCTGCATTTCCACCGGCTGTAGCTAAACCATACACACCACTACCGATGCTGCTGGTGGTGCCATATACTCCATGTCCTTCACCGCTGGTGGTTCCGTACACGGCGTTGCCTGAGCCATTCGTATTAGCCACAAGTGCCGATGTGGAGTTGCGGGTGTTGTTGATGGTGAAAGTTCCTGCTGAGCCCATGCCCGTATTGACGGCGGCGATGGCTGGCCCATCACCCGTGTTCGTGAGCGACAACACCGGGTTGGCATTTGATATGGACGCCACCGCAGGCCAGAGCAGCTCCACCGCTTTCAGGGCGTAAGGCACGGCTCCTAAGGCGATTCGCGGCATGGGGGTGTCGGTGCCTAGTTGCACCTGCAGGAAGGTGTTCGCTGCGGGAAGTGCTGCTGAGGTGATGGGACCTAATGATGTAGCGAATAGCCCTTTGTTTAGGGCGATTGTTTTGTTGCCGCTGCCCCAAAGCTGGTTGCCCCCGGTTACAGCATCCCAGATGCTGAACACCATCTGGTAGTTACCGTTGGGCATTGGCGTGCCCGCGGTGTCGGTCAGTCTGCCCTGGTAATTGAAGCTGCTGGGCAGTGATTGTGCGGACAGAATGCTCGCGCATGCTGAACACACCGCTAAAAACACGGTCAATGTGCGATGATGATGCTTCACAGGTATGCTCCCTTACGTTTATACGGTGATATATATATCGGTAAAACTTGATAGAACCACCATCGGGCAACTGGTTACAAGCCCGTCGGCACGAACAACACTCTCAGAGAGGATGCTCGACTTGTCAGGCAATTCGCCCCTGAACCTGTTGAGTATCGTCCGAACAGTAGAAATTCGATATTTTGACCTTTCGTGACTGAGTGAGCATAGGATAACGTCAAGTCCTGGTTCATCCTGGTGCCCCTGTCTTGAAATAGATAAGATGGCTTAAGATTTTCGATACTGCCGCCATCAACTCGTGCGCAGAGTATAAAGTTAAACTCTGCCGGGTAGTTGGTTAAAGTGTTGACGGCCACCTGCATGGCGGCATCGATCACAAAATAGCCCGCTGAAGGTGCCTGGACAGTCATGGTTTGAAGGTATTTCTCTTCGCCAACGGCCCAGGTAATATAAGGATTTGTCGCATCATACCGCACGAAAGGCAGGTTATTAGCGGCGATATTTCCGTTCGTGTCGATGCTGGCCACTTCCGTACTGCTGTTTCGGAATGAGGCAATCTTGCCGGTTCCGTTGTTCTGCACATTCAACACGCCGTTTGGGTTCGCCCCTGATCCGCCGATTTTTAATGCAGGTGCAGTATCGCTTGCACTATTGGTGTTATTAATGTAAGCCATTGGGGAGGTGTGGTCGCCTGACTTGCTGTCTTCCATGTGGAGTTTGTATAGCGGATTCCTGGTTCTGATGCCTACATTGCCGTTGTTAGTGATGCTGATGCGGGGTTCATAAAAAGTGGTGATATCAAGCCCATACTGATTACCGCCCGCCGACCGCTTGCTGTAAATGCCCTCACCGGAGTTACCTCCAAATGATAGACCACCCTGGGTGAGCAAACCGTCATTCAGACTGGTAGCATCAGCTACAACGTACCTGGCACTCAGCCTGTTCGTCAGAGTCAGGTCAGTGAGCTGGTCTGCTGGTTTCCATGATGCGATGCCGGTCCCATCAGATTTTAGAACATATCCTTCTATGGGATTTGTTGTTAACCTCAGCCCAGTCAGCTCTACTGTACCTTGAAATAGTGCTGCTAGGCCTGTGCCTGCCGTAGCCCTCAACGCAGGTCCACTTCCGGCGGTTGTTGCGATCAGGCTTGGTTGACTGTTCGCAGCGGTGTAGGACTCAAAAGAGCCTGCACTGCCCGTTGCGTAGTTGCGTGCGACCAGACTTATTCCTGTACCGCCGGAGGCCTCAAAATAGCCCGCGCTGCCGGTTACCGTATTGAGTGCTATCAGTGTCGGCTTAGCGGTTGTCCCTGTGGTGACGAACATCCCGGCGTTGCCATTACCAGTCGCTTTGCCTTCGATGGCGTAGCCGGTACCTGAGGTCTGGCCAAAAACGGCGATGCTCCCCCCTGTAGTAGATGCTTCCACAGCATTACCGGTGCCGTTTGTCCGTGCCACCAGTGCGGAGCCGGGACTGGACGGGTTCGCTATTTCAAAAAAGCCACCGCTTCCGGTGCCGGTGTTCTGCACTTTTAAGCCAAACCCATTTCCTGTATTTGCTAAAGACAAAACCGGGCTGGAACTGGCAATCGAAGCGATGGCAGGCCAGAACAGCTCCACCGCCTTCAAAGCGTAGGGCACCGCTCCCAGGCTGATGCGCGGCATAGGAGTATCTGAGCCCATTTGCACCTGCAGGAAAGCGTTCGAACCGGGTAGTGCAGATGAAGGAACAGGCCCCAGTGATGTGGTGAATAACCCCTTGTTCAATGCCACAGTTTTGTTTCCGCTGCCCCAAAGCTGGTTGCCCCCGGTCACGGCATCCCAGATGCTGAACACCATCTGGTAGTTGCCGTTGGGCATGGGTGTGCCCGCGGTGTCAGTCAGCCTGCCCTGGTAGTTGAAGCTGTTTGGCAGGGTCTGAGCGTGCAGTGAACTCACGATCACCGGGCAGATTACGAGAAGGGCTATTGTGGTTCGCCAAAGGTGTTTCACAGATTTGCCTCCATATCGATTACGGCGTTGTAAATTCCTAGTTGTCGCCTTGAGAGCCGAAAAACATGTCGATAATCACATAGTCGAATAGTGTGACGAAGCCATCCATATCCAGGTCGGCCATGGGTACGTTGGTCTTGCCAAAATTTATGTCGAGTTGGACGAAGTCGAACAGGTTCACCTGGTTATCGCCGTCTGCATCACCGTTAGCTAACTGCACATTAAAACCAGAGAGCTCACCATATAAGTCGACTGTTTCCGCCTTGCGCAACCAGTGCGGAGCTTGGTATAGAATGTTGTAACGGCCGTCGTCTGGTACCTCCAATGCATACTGCCCCTGGCTCCCCAGCACCAGCGGGAGTGTGCTGACTATCTGCCCGTTTTGACGTAATGCGGCCGTCGCTGCCACTTGAGTGGGGCTGCCAAGGATTGACATCAGGTCGACAGTCCCAGAGAGCCGCGACGCAAACGGCACAGCCAGCAGGAAGCTGCTGCGCATCTGGTTGGTATTGGTGTCTACAATGGAGGCCGCGCCGCCGTCCAGACTGCTCCAAAGCATCACATTGCCTTGGGCACTGTAGGAGGCACCTCCGGTGGTGCTGGAGAACGGCAGCAGTGTGTTCTGCGCTTGCAGGAAACTGCTCATGCTAAGTAGAATTGCTAGCATGACGTAACGTACCGGTGTATGTGCCATATCTATTACCTCGTCTTGGGATTTCTAATTATAGCACGTGCGGATGCGTTTAGGTACGATCATTTACATAGAATTTCATATAACAGGCATCTGGAGGTACCAAAATGGCCCAGAATGATAGATACGACCGCACCACAGCCATACCAACCGCGCGGCAGTTGGAATACCAGCAACTGGAATACGGGCTGTTTGTGCACTACGGAATCGCAACATACTACCCAGACCGTCGCGACTTTGATGACACGAAGATGCAGCCCAGCGCGTTCCAACCCACCGATTTGGATCCAGAGCAGTGGATCAACTCGGCAGAGCAGGCGGGGATGAAATACGCTGTGTTTACCGCCAAGCACCACGACGGCTGGTGCAACTGGCCCAGCAAATATACCGACTTCTGCATCTCGAACTCCCCGTGGAAAGAGGGCCAAGGTGACCTTGTCCGCGAGTATGTGGAGGCCTGCCGACGGCACAACTTCTGGATTGGGCTCTACTATTCGCCGTATGACGAGCAGTGTACGGAATACGCTGATGACAAGGCGTATGACGACTATTTCATCAACCAACTCTCTGAGCTGCTGGCTAACTACGGCAAGATCGACATCCTCTGGCTCGATGGCTGTCGGCCCGCCAGCGCGATGGCGCACGAATACGATTGGCCGCGGATTTTCGATGCGGTCTTCGCCCTGCAGCCGGATATCCTGCTGTTCAACACCGACGCGCAGAAAATCCGTTGGGTAGGCAACGAGCGCGGCATCGCACCCAGCCCCTGCTGGAACACCGAACCCGGTGCTGATGGCGGCCTGGTCTGGCTGCCTGCAGAGTGCGACTGCAAAATCCGTGACCACTGGTTCTATCGGCCTGGGCTGAATGACCTGAAGGGCGTGGAGGAGCTGCTGGGGATGTATGACTACAGCATCGGCCGAGGCACCAATCTATTGTTGAATGTGGGGCCAGATGCCTCCGGTCTGCTGCCCTCAGAGGATGTGCAGCGCCTGATGGAGCTGAAGACAGCCGTAGATGCACGCCGCTCCAAGCCGCTGGGTAATCTGACAGATGGCGCAAGCAGTACAGAGTGCTGGAACTGGAAGTCCAGTATGTGGCCCGCCCCCCTGGTGAACATGGTGGAGCTTCAAGAAGAGCTGAGCAGCGGTGAGCATATCACCGGCTGGCGGGTGGAGCTGCTGGTGGACAACCAATGGATACTGGTGGGTCAGGGTGAAAGTCTTGGCAACAAGGCGATCTGCCGCTTCCCGCCGTTCCGCTGCTCGGAGCTGCGAGTGCTGCTGCAGCAAACCCCCGGCGGCCAGCCCCTTCGCGGCGCGACTGTTTACGGCGTGTGAGGGGTGGGTAGGCAAGGCGGCGCAAGTTTAAGTCATTGACCGGCGCGGTCCATGTGCTGCACGCCAAAGGGAAAGCGACCGGCCCGGTTTTCCCTTTCCGGGCCGGTCTTGCGGCAAGCTCCGATCCAATGCGCAAGGTTTAGGAAACAGTGGCTATCCGCCAGACCGGCGCGGTCTTGAGGTTTCGGCAACCGCTAACCAGTAGCCAGACCGCCCCGGTCGAACCGCAGCCATACGCGGATGTCCGGGGCGGTCATTTCTTCCGATGCTTCTCCATATTCTCTTCGTGGAGTATGCGACTAAAGAGTGTATTGAACAACCGGTTTTCAGGAAGATCCGTCGGGCAAACCTCCAGAAGGGCAGCCGTCACACGCTCATCGCGATGCTTCTGCAGGTGATCGAGCCGCTCCTCCTGGGTCAGATTGCGCATGTGAGTCTGGTACACCTTTAAGGTTGCGGCGATCTTTGATACAACTCTGTTGGGCCGATGCACCAGCATCGCGCTCGCGATGCAGAGTGTCGCCAACACCATCGGCAAAGTGCGTACGGCTGAGTCACCGCTGTTGATGTCCTTAAGCATGAACAGCGAGATGCCGGCGGGGAGAAGTGACCACAAGGGGCCGTTTTTCAACTGCGATAGTTGGGTGCCATACCTTAATATTACTGTGACCATAATAATATAGACGGTGCTCGTGGTGCCGCCCAAATACGTAGCCGCCTCAGTAGGTAGACCGTAGGCTTGCCTGGCCAGCACAACTGCCGCAATACTGCATCCTAGACTAATTATCAACGGCCACGTATTCATCTCCTGACGGTGCAGCCACTTGCTGCCTTTCATGTATATATCCATGGCCTTAATGGCAGCCGTTGGGTAATTGAGACTACACTGCTGAGGCTCAGTAGATGGGACGGGGCTGGGCTTGACACTGCGTGATAAGAAATCAACATCGGTGTAGTCGGCATTATTCAATGGCCAACGTGAGATGCTGACGGTGGGGTTTTCGTGGGTCACATCGATCGTAATGTGTTCATTCTGCACCAGTTGAGTGAGCCCCGCGGCGGCGGCCATGGAATACTGATCTGGCTCCAAAGCCAGGCTGCACCAAGAGGCCGGCAGATCGGGAAGATCGCCATCCACCGGTAGTTTCCGCTTATTACGAATGCGGGCAAGGGATAGTTGGTACAGATAACTCCCCAATACGACCAAACTCAACACCACTGCGACCATCATCTTGATGGGCATCGGGGATGAGTAGGTTTGGTTTGACTCCTGCCCGCGGCTTTTCAGCATGCCGTTCCATGTGACATGCATCAATGTATTGCGATCGCCGTAATATCTAAAAATCGAGGGCTTGCCATCAAGGGGAACCACTCGGTCCAGCTTGTCTGGATTACTGGACTCAAACAGCTCCGCGATGGCTGGTAATGGACGGTTTGCGCTGTCGAGCAATCGGATGTCTTGATGCGGCAGAGCCAGACATGGGAGGATCGGGATTTGGATCCACAGGTTGCATTTTCCCTGTTTGGAAGTTGCCAGTCCGGTCTGCGTGGTCGTGAGCTTCACGCGGTGGTTACCGTCTGTCAAGTTCCAGGGAATGGTCAGTTCGTCATACTCCGCCCTGTCGGTGATCCTCGTTTGGACCTTATGACCGTCAATCTGAACAGAGGCCGATGTCAGGCGTTGCTTGAGTGGAAGTAATTCCGAGCTATCCAAATTGCGCGGGTAACGGAGCACGATGCTTTTTGTGCGTTCACTCACAGTCGCCACCGTATCGATAGAGACCTTCGCATCACCCCATTCATCCACCCGGATTTGCATACTCCCAGTGCCGTAGAATGGCACCGAATCAGGCTTTTCATCCCTATGGCCAGGGATCACCACTAATGAAACAAGTATCACGATCGCCGCCATCAGTGTGATTGGGGTAAACGTGGTCGCCCATGGTGAGCCTGGTCTGCGGTGATGATCTGACTGCTCTGCTTTGGTGCGGTGTTCCAATCCAATACTCCAAATTAAACGGTAAGCTGGCACAACTGCGTTCTGGCTTCTGCCCGTGGGCTGCAAACGTCATCTGATACCGATGAAATTATACCGTATTTATGAACAGTATGGCACGGTAAGTGCCTGGGTACGCAGTTATGGAAAGACCGCGCCGGTTTTCGTGAAAAACCGGCGCGGTCGTGAATCCTCCGCGACCTCCGCGTCTCCGCGTGATAATCAGGCTCCCTACTGCTTCCGCTCTAGCACGGTGATTCCGCCAGGGGGCGCGGGGGCGGTGCTCGCTCCGCTGAGCACAAGCCGGACGTTGTGCAGCCCGGCGGGCACGGTGACCCACAACCCCTTCACCGAAGCCTCGTAGATGATCGCCAACCCTGTCTGCTTCACGCCGTCCAGCCAAACCTCAGGAGCCTTGCTGAGGCCCATTACCTGCACCTTGCCCTCACGCCACAACTCCACATTGAAACTCACTGCATCCTTCTGTACCGAAGTATCCGCCAGCCAGCGGCCGGGTAGTTGCAGTCCGATGCCTAAAGACCGGTAGATTCTGTAGTCCCATAGCGGCTTGCCCGAATAATAAGGTGCTGCCAGGGAAAATACCATTGCCGGGTTGATCGCCACACCATTATGTAGCTGCGGACGCAGATTGAACGAATCCGGCAGCCAGCCTTCGAACTGCGGATCAAAACTCTTTGTAAATCCTTGCTGGATTCCGCTGGCGGTGATGCCCCGCCAAATCTGGTTCCAGGGGCCGGTGGGGTCAAACCGCTCCAACCGCCGGATGGCATCGGCGTAGAACAGCCCGCACCACTGCACCGGCAAACCGGTCCAGCTACCCGTCCAGTTGGTGGCGCCAAGCACAGGAATGGTGGCATAAGGGCCGACCGCGCCTTCGGTGGGGTTGACCAGGTAGACGAACGGCACGCCTGTCCAAGCCCAGGTGATGGCACGGTTCAGAAGTTGCTGGTCACCGGTCAACTCATAGGCGTAGAGATAGGCGATACACATCCAACCGCTGGCCATGATGTCGGGGGTATGCAGCGGCACCTCCCAGGTCTGCGCACCGCGCGGAGCCTGGTCATCGTAGATCGAAAGCAGTCGGCACAGCCTCACCGCCTCTTGCTGCAAGGCCGCATCGCCGGAGAACACGGCGTGCTTCAGGGCCTGCGCGATCTGCTGCCCAGACATGCCGTTCGCGTGATCAGCCCAGTGAGTGCGGCCATAGTTGATGCCGGTGGCCGGGGGCACATAGGGCACTGTTCCGTCAGGCCTTACAGGAGCCAAGAAGTTGGGTACCTGGGACTTCGAACTCTGTACATTCTGCATGTGGAATCCGTAGATCAGCGAAGCGATGGGGTAGTTGTTGCTGGCGATGCCCCAGTTGTTGATGGCGGTGTCGGGGATGTCCTCCCAGGAGGGAGTCACTGCCAGCTGCAAGCGTGAGCGCAAGATGGCATCGGTGGTGTTCCTCGCCAGCCAGTCGATGTTATATGCCACCTCGCTGCTGTACTGCGGACTCCAGGTGGCACCATACCAGGCGAGTGGTCGGTATTGGCTTCCCACTTTCTGACCTGTATCCAGCCAGCCAGCAGCGGTAACCTTGATGTAACCCTGCAGATCATAACCCGGGTTAGGCAGCGGGCACAATCCGTATCGTGCCACATAGGCCTGCATAGATGGCACCACATTGCTGCCTTCACCGGCTACGATACACAATTTCGCTGTGTAGTCCCGAGCGGCTGTCAGTGTCTCTGGAAACTGGGAAATGGGATTTTGCTGATCGCGGTAGGTCTGATCCCAGTCGCTCAGTATGGCACCCATTAGGTTCTTGCCGCTGTTGAACAGGCGATCGGGTGTGTCGTACACAGTCTGCACCATTTTGTTCTGTTGCCAGTTCAGGCTGATCCATCTGCCGTTGGCCTGCATACTCATCATGGGGAAGGTGAGCTTCTCAGGGTCAGGCACACGGCGTTTGTAGTCATCTACCTCGAAATCGGCTTTGCTGCTGCTGGTGTCTTGTGGATCAAGATACTCCATGCCGGGCAGAAGGCCCCGCTCGCGTGCCTCAGGGAACAGCATACACAGCGGCAGGAAGTAAATGTTGCGCGGCCTGTCCACGCTGACCGTGCTGCTCAGCTCAATGCCATCCGCCTTTGCTGAGGGGCTGAATAGCTGCGTAAATCGCCAGGTGGCACCATCAGGATCGGTGATGATGCTGAACACCGTGATCACACCGTTCTGCAACTGAACAGAGGCCGGGGCCGATTGCATATCCACCCATACCGCGCTACCGGAGCTATTCTGGTAGCAAAGCCACGGCCTGTCCCATCCCACCGCCATGCGGTTGCCGTCGTAATCAAGCACATACCGTCCCATCTGGGTTGCACTCTGCGTCAAGCTCAGGCGCCCGCTGTTGATGCGCAGAGCAGCCTCACCGGGCTCCTGGCCTGAGGCACCACCCCAAGCGGGGCTGGGTACTTCGATGAGCTCTTGGAAGCGGATCCACTGCACCCAGCACTTGCCCGAGATGCCGGGAGGGTCGAGGCGCAAGGCGCTCTGTGCAGGCAGCGCGGGCAGCTTCACCGTGATTTCTCGCCAACTGCCTTTGGGCACCACGAAGCCCACCTCATTACCGCCCACAGCCCCGTCCGGCTTAGTGAACCAGAAGAACTCGCCGACGCCGCCAGCCTCTGAGTAGATACGGATGGTGGCCAGCATGGGTCGGTTGGTGAAGTCACGCCAGGGGCCACTGAGGAAAGGGTCAATGCCATTGATCACCAGTTCCATTCCCTTGCCTGCGACGTAGCTTTGGCTGCTGATATCATGCGCGCCAGTCCAGGCCGCCACATCCGTAGCGCTGGTTAATTCGTAACTGGGCACTGCTGACCAAGTATAAGCAGAGCTGAGTATAAAGCATAAAGAAGCAAGTAAGCGCCGCATGATATCCTCCTGAGACCGGGTGTACGGTACCAGTGTACCCATTCTGGGTTGACTGCTGGTGTAGGCGGGTGGTGGGTTCACAGATGACACGGATGACGCGGATAGGTTCGGATGGAGAGGGAGGCCAATCATGAGATTGGCGTTCCCAGGAGAATATCCCCTTGACATCCTTGCCCCTTTGCGTCTTTGCGTTGAATCGCATCCGTGTCATCCCATTAATCTGTGTAATCTGTGGGTAAACTCTTCCTCTACTTGAACGGCCCGTCGGGTGTTTGGGCCAGATCCCGCTTCACCTCGCGGAAGTGCTGAGCCATGTTCACATCAGCCGTCATCGACCAGAATGAGGTGTTCTGCACACGCAACCCCAGTGTGATGGCGGTCCAGGCCTGCGCCCAGCCGGCCTCCGCACTCCACGCACCCCAGCCCGCATCGCCCGAACTGGCCCAGTAATCCCATCGCTTATAGTCGAAGGCACGGAACCATGTGCCGTCCAGGTATGAATGCTTCGGCGCACGGACTTGAATCCTCACCAGATAGTCCGCCAGACGGTCTTCGGCCTGCTTCAACACCGCATCACCGGTGGCGGCGTAGCCCTCGTGAAGCCCGATCATCGCAAACCCTGCGGTATAGAGCTGATCGCTGGCGCAATCGCCGTTCTCTTGAATGAGCGGAGTCTCCCCTGTGCCATACGCCTCGTTGGACTGCGGCGCGAAGTAGTGGCCGCCTCCACCCGATGCGTTTATCACCTCCCGCAGTGCGCCGCAATCCGCCTGATTCTTCAGCAGATCGTCTGCGATCCGTCGCAGCCAACTTCGGTGCTCCGCGGTGTCGTCCACTCGGATTAGCCAGGCGAGCGGTAGCAGCATACGAGCCCGCTCCATGCTGTCGCCCCAGCGCCATCCGTCGGGGTATGCCTCGACAGTCATCTTGATGGCAGTGCGCGCACGTTCCAGGAACTCAGGGTAGCCCGTCTGATGGAACGCCCACAGGTAACACGCCCAGAGATACGCCTCAAAGTGTGGCGAGTAGTTGGTGCGGGGTGTATCGTGGAAGTACTTCCAGCCATACTGCTCCAGTGGACCCACGTCCACACGGTCACCTCGGAAGCCTTGCGGACCGGTGGTTCTGAGGTTGGCCAGCAGAGCCCTCAGCAGCGGAACCTCCCAGCGGTCAGATCGCAGGCAGGCGGAACTTAAAATCGTGCCTAACATCGTGCGAGCGCAGTCGTCCCCATAGTTACCCACCAGCCAGGCAGGAGCGACATCACCCCACGCGATCAGTCCGTAAGCCGGGTGCCGGGGGTTGCCTCTTGGGCCCTTGCATAGGCCGGAGTTGAAATACACGAAGTCGGTCAGGTTGGTGGCGATCTGTTTACTCTTGGTGTTCTTGTGGACCATCCAGTCCATCGCCAGCACCATCGCGGATTCGGCGTTGCAGTCGGCACGAATGGCGGTGAACTGGTTCTGACTGCCGTCCCAGTTGATGCCGGATGCGTACCCCTCCTGTATGCCGCAGGAGCCGTCGCCCGTGGGCTCATTTTGTTTCGGAACAGGCAGCGTTTCGGGGGAGTTGACAGCCAGCAGCTTGTGAATCATGGGCTGACGGGACGAGTGAATGAGCAGTCTGGATTCCCGCAGCCATTTCGCATTGGCGCGTAGAGAGAGCTGTTCGGCATCCTGCGGCATCTTTTGCTTGGGGCTGTAGGCGGGTGCGACTGTCGGCTCCCATTTTAGAGTGGCCGATGGGGCATCGGGGTCAAGCATCGCCAGCAACCGCTGCCAGATGGTACCCCATGCTTCGGATGGGGTGTATCGGCCGGTGATAAATCCGCTCAGTTTGGTGGTAGCGATGATGAGCTTTCGTTCAGGCAACTCGAACAAGATGGGCGATGCATTCGTCGGTATCCCATACACAGCGGTATCGAAGCCAGCCAGCCGCGCGATGACTATCAAGGCCGCATCCGCCTTGACCGGCAGGTACTGACAGCCCTGAATAGCAAGTATCCGCCCCTTCTGCAGCGAGCTGCCGAATATATCCGAAGATACTGCTCCCCGCTCCCATACAGTGGTGACAGGGGCTCCGAACTCCAGATTGGGTATGGTCTGAGAGTATTCGATATAGAGCCGTAGATTCTTCGCCGCTGCCTGATCGAACAGGGCCGCGTCCAGCCTGGTGGGTAATGTGGGGTAGCCGTCGGCCAGAATCAACACCGCCGAATCGGACTTGGCGTGGCTTATCGCCATCGCTGGTGAGTCGTATCGCGGGCACCTGTAACCAGACTTTTGCAGAGCCGCATACAGGTCATTGTCCGTCCTGCAGCTAAAGCTGAGCTTGAGTGTTTTCGCCTGAGCCGTCGCCGGTGCGAGGATCCCCAGAAGAAGGGCGATAAAAACTATCGATAACATAACCATTTGGCTGTCCCATTACCTTATCTGTAATTGTTCGGCATTTTCAGAACGATCACTGATCTGTTGTTCTGCTCTGGTTTATAATAACTTATGTCACAACACCAGAACACTTCCTCGTATTACATATCGTAACGTGACTCGCCAGAGGTGAGATATGGCACGAAATCCAATATTCTACGACCCAAATCAGGCACGGAGCCGCAAAATCCGCATCTTGCTACGGGTGCTGCTGGTTCTAATTGTGGTGTTAGGCGGCGGATTTACTTACAGTCTGTATATCAGCCCACATTTACCGAAACTAGTTCTACACCCCTCTGTCAGTTACCTGGCCAGTTCACAGCCCTCCCGTAACCGGCAGCAGCTTATCCGCAGATACCAGATGTCGCTGGAACGGCGCAACTTGATTCGGGCCATCAACGAAGAACGCAAGATCATCCGACGCGTCAGGCCTGCCGGAACCCATCCGATTGTGGCCGCATTTTATGCGCCGTGGCAGGAGGGTGGCCTCTACTCGCTGCAGCGGAACGCAGATCGTCTTGATATCGTGATGCCGGTCTGGCTGCGTCTTTCGACCGATGGCCGGAGCATCGATACGCGTGACTGGCAACTTGAGTATAACCCACAGCGCACCGACCTCGAACGCATCGCACATCAACACGATGTCGATATCTACCCAGTGCTGAGCAACAGCGAGGAGGGGCACTTTGATCCAAAACGGGTGTCGTTACTTTTACATGATCAGGCGGCGCAACTAGCCTTAACCGAACGGCTTGTGACCTGGTTGAAGAACGAGCACTATAACGGCTTAAACCTGGACTTTGAGAACTTGAACCCATCCGACAGGGTGTTATATGCTGCTTTCGTAAAGTCGTTGTCACGTAAACTGCACACCAGCGGCTTCGGATTATCGATGGATATAGAGTCGACAGTGCTAAGTGACCGCAGCCTTCCGGGGCTGATCCCCTCGGTCGACAATATCATACTGATGGCGTATGACTACCATTACGCTGGGGGTAAACCCGGCCCTGTGGCCCCACTTTCGTGGGCTACCCAACTGACCAAGCAGGCTCTGCATGTGATCCCTCCCGAGAAGCTCATCATGGGCATCGGATGCTATACATATGATTGGCCGATTGATGGCGGTACAGCCGATGCATTGAGTTACATGCAAGCAGTGGCATTGGCCAGGGATGCCAGCGGCAACCGTCAGTCGGTGGTGGACTTCGACCCGACCAGCATGAACTCTACATTTGAATATCGCAGTCAGGACGGCACTCCGCATGAGGTATGGATGCAGGATGCTGTATCAGCACGAAACCAGATGGTGATGGCGAAAAAGCTGCGGTTGGGTGGAGTCGCGTTCTGGGTTCTGGGCTTAGAAGATCCCTCAATGTGGGGCTTGATATCACGTGAAATGGCCGTAATAGGACCCGCTTCCCTTCTTGATACCATCTCGGCACCAGACGACGTGCAGTTTGTGGGCGATGGTGAGGTGCTACAACCGGAGTCTGAGCCGCATAAAGGACGCCGCAGTATCGACCTAGACCCCGTGAGCGGCATGATCACCGATATGGAATATGAGGAGTTCCCTTCATCTACGGTTCTCCGGCGATCGGGACTGCAGAAACATGCCGTTGCCATCACCTTCGACGATGGCCCCAGTGAGTATACAGGCCCGATTCTGGACATATTGAGGAAGTATAGTGTGCCAGCCACCTTCTTCGTGATCGGCGGTAACGCTGAGATGTACCCGGAACTACTGCGGCAGGCCTGGGATGATGGGCACGAAATAGGTAACCATACTTTCACTCACCCCAACATGGGACTGGTCAGCGATTCGCGTGCGCGGCTTGAGTTGAACGCCACGCAACGGATTATCCAGGCGGTTACCAACCATGATACCATCCTCTTCCGGCCGCCTTATAATGCGGACGCTGAGCCGCACCGTCCAGAAGAGGTGCGGCCTATCATGGAGGCCTACCGAAGCGGTTACATCACAGTGGGTGAATTCATCGATCCCCAAGACTGGAACCCGAGTATATCACCAGCAGTGGCAGGACATTCCCGACGCACGCCGGAAGACATCGCATCCATCATGATGTCATCCATTCGCAGCGGCAAAGGCAACACCATTTTGCTTCACGACGGTGGTGGCAACCGTGAAAACACAGTGAAGGCACTGGCTATCATATTGCCGAAGCTTAAGGCCGAGAGGTACCGCTTTATCACCGCATCGCAACTACTGGGCGTTCCACGCTCGGTGATCATGCCGGCGGTTAATGGACGCGATGCTCGTCTCATGGGAACAGACCGCATGGTATTCATGGTGAACTACGTGAGTACCTGGGTGGTCCACACAGTATTTATACTTGGCATCATGTTTGGAGTGGTACGACTGTTGATGTTGTTGGTATTCGCGACTATCCAGCGTAGGCGCGAGCACACTAGACCAGATACGACGAAGGTGGATATCACGGTTAGCGTGGTGGTGGCCGCATTCAACGAAGAGACGGTGATTGCTCGCACCGTTAAGGCCATCGCCGAGTCCACCTATCCTGTGAGACAGATAATCGTGGTAGATGACGGCTCAACTGACGGAACTCTGGAAAGGTTGAATGAACTTGCTGAGCATATACCGTCATTGATCGTGCTTAGCCAGCCTAACGGGGGCAAAGCCGTGGCACTGAACTATGCGATCACGCGGTGCGAATCTGAGGTGATGGTCTCGATAGATGCCGATACTCTGGTGGAACCCGATGCGATCGGTCTGATGGTGCCTCACTTCGCCGACCCTAAGGTGGGCGCCGTGGCTGGGAATGTGCGTGTGGGGAATGTGCGTAATATCTGGACTGCCTGGCAGCATCTGGAGTACACCACAGGTCAGAACCTGGAGCGTCGGGCGTGGTCGGCGGTGAACGCCATCACCGTAGTACCTGGAGCCATAGGCGCCTGGCGAACCTCGGTCATCCAACAACTCGGTGGTTATGTAGCTGATACGATGGCTGAAGATATGGACCTCACATGGCGGGTGAGGATGGAAGGCTACCAAATCGTCAATGAATGCAACGCAGTCGGCCTGACTGAGGCCCCGGAGCAGTTCTCAGCCCTCTTCCGTCAGCGGTTCCGGTGGGCATATGGCACCCTTCAATGCCTGTGGAAGCACCGCAGGGCGGTGAGTCACTATGGTATGTTTGGACGCTTTGTGCTGCCCATGCACTGGGTTTTTCAGATCGGTTATCAGCTCTTTAGTCCGTTGGTGGACATCTCAATACTGCTCAGCCTGGTATGGATTGGCAGCGACTGGTGGAGTATGCATGTTCTACGCGGCGGCTGGGGATTGATGCCTGCCGCCAAGTATCAGCTTGAGGTGCTGATGGTGCTGGGGCTTGGTTTCCTGGCGTTTGAGATGGTGGCCGGTGTGCTGGCGATGCGATGGGATAAGCAACGCACGGGCATTGTATGGCTGATCCCTTTCCAAAGGCTGGCCTACCGGCAGATGTTGTATGGGGTGGTGATCAAGAGCGTGTGGCATGCGTTGAACGGCTTGCGCACCGGCTGGAACAAGCTGGAACGCACCGGTAATGTGGGTGCCGAACGGTAGAGGATGACTCGCAGATCGATCCTGCCGTCGAGGTTGGGGTTTCGAGGAGTATTCGTAGGGACGGCCCTTGTGGCCGTCCGAACACCTGCATGGATACAGAGCTGTCACCCCACAATGGTGATATTAGGTTGTACCCACCATGTTTACGGATGCCCACAATGGGCATCCCTACGAAAAGCGAAAGTTGGCCACTGTCAACTTTGGCGCCGGTCTTGTTCTCGAAATCCAACCGGTAATGGCTATCCGCCAGACCGGCGCGGTCTTAAGCCTTCTGCCACCGCTCGCCATCCTCCAGACCGCCCCGGACGTAGGCAATCGCTTGCCGCCCCTCACTCTGCCTGGTATCTGAGCCAGCCGCGACTGGCGTAGTCGACACGTAACGGCAGCCGGTGGCATTGGATGTCTGCAGGAACACCCATTTGCGTGAGCATCTTCTGCCACTCCGGCAGTTCCAGGTTGACATACACATGCCGTTTGGCGGTATTGATGATGAAGTATCCTATTTTGGTCTGACCTAGGATACCGCTCTTCATCACGCGAAAACTCGTCGCGTTCATTACATATAGGCCGTTGCACCAGTTGGATTTATATACACTGGCGTCGAATTCATTGGTCTTCTTTAGTGATAACTCGTAGTTGAATGCCTGGGGGCAAGCAGCATAAAATGAGCCATTGCTTTCCACACGGAACCGATCCCCAGATGGTGTCACCACGAAGTCAGAGATACTACTATAAAACTGCGAGATATAAGGCAAATATGCGATCCCAAGCACTAGCTGCGGCGGGATGATGCTCAATATCATCAACAAACCACCAATAGCCAATAAGAACTTAACCATTGTCGCTTTCATTCAACAGCCTTCTGGTAACCTAACCAGCCTCGAGCTTTGTAGTATCGTAGAATGGGAGTGGGATACATTGTTGTTGTCGGCGATATTGTCAGTTCATGCAATGTCCTGCACCACTTGTCGTAGTCGCTGGTGAGATAACAGGTTTTTGTAGAATTGTCATATACAAAATACCCCAGGAAGCCAACTCCGATCACTGCATTCTTGAGACAGCGGTATTGCGAGACATACATATCGGATCCAGTGTATGATTTCACATCAGATACCATTTTCCAGTCCGAACTGTCCATCATTGCTGGCCAAATTGAATCTCCCCTACTCGCGGGCAGACTGTATTGAAACTGCGTGCCATCACCACATGTCAGCATCGCATCGTAGTCGGGAGTATCTGCCATAAATGAGCTGATAGCTTTTACCCCAAGGATGCCGACCAGACATAACAGTGCGATCCCTCCAGACCATGGCAGATTCATATTCCGCACTATCTCTCTCCCTAGATGGCTACTGGTTACTCCAGGCAGGTTTCGAGGTCTGCTGATCGTTATGCGGACGGTACCTCGGTTCCCGTTCCTGATAATCTTGCTGTAATAACCAATCTACATGACTATCCGCCAGACCGGCGCGGTCCTGAGCTTTGTATAGCAGCTAACCAGCAGCCAGACCGCCCCGGACATCACGTAACCAGACCGCTCAGACAGCGATATACCGAACCGCCCAGTTACGGGATAACCGGCGGCTTAACGGACATGGTGTGCGCATTCTGGGCATGGTAGATCAATGTGAGCTCCTGGAAGGCGTCACGCATGACGTCACCCTCCAGTTTTCCCTGCCGCTGGAACATCTCGCTGTCAAGCAGTGCCCGCAGATAGAAAATCCGCCATCGCCAGGCGGAGCACGCCTGCGGGGTGAGTTTGGCATCGACTTTCGAGACGATCTTGAAAGCCTCCAGGCAGCGGTCGTCCATATTTCCTGGAAGCCAGTTGGCTTCCATCAGCTTCACCACTTTGACCAGCTCCGTCACCACGTCGGGTGAATACTCAAAGGCGATGTATTCCCGCAGTGTGTCCAGTGCCGACCGGTCCGTTTGCCAGTAGAACTGGAAGCAGATGATCTTGTTGATATCCTCGTAGATGCCTTCGGAGTAGGGCATTCCGCCTGAGAGTTTGCCCTCGGTCTGGTTCCACAGACGCTGGAACCTGCCTGGCAGCGGGTTGGCGCCGTATCCGCCCCACGGCGCACGACCCCACATGCTGATCTCAGGGAAGTTGATCAGCGGCAGTTTTCCGGGAACGCCTTTCTCCAGCGGGTAGCGGGGGAAGTCTTCATGTGCATCGGCCATCACGTAGTCCAGCCAGTCGTTGCCTGGAGCCAGGAACTCTTTGAGCCCCTCCCATTCGCCAGCGGGCGGAGTGTCGTAGACCCATGTGGAAAGCACGCTCTTGATGTGCGGGAACCGTTGACGCGCCAGCCGGGTGACATCGCGAGAGATGGCCGGGAAGCCCTTCGCACCCCATGGCCAGCACTGCTCGCAACCGCAGCCGCCCTCGTCGTACGGCCAGAGCACCAGGAAGTCGAGTTCAATATCCTTACAGGCGTCGTATATTTCGGCGTAGAGTTTGGTCAGATAGCGGTGCCCTTCGGGGTTGCTGGGACAGCAGTTCACACCGAGAGTGCCGCGCCGGCCCAGGTCATCCGGGTATTTGGTCGCCAGCACACTTGCCGGGGCGGTGCTGTAGCCCTGGTTGGGACACTGGATGAGTCCGACCTGCAGGCCGATCGACTTGGCATCCAGCAGAGCACGCCGAATCTGCTTGAGGTTCTTCTGGGCGCGCGGATCATCAAGACCTGCAAAATCCCATGTGGGGAAGGTGACCACCACCGCATTCGCGCCCCAGAGGGCCAGATCCGCAAGGTAGTCCGCGATCTCCTCGGAGGGTGCGGCTTCGTAGTAGTTCATGAAGTGCGTGGCGGCGTAGATCGCGCGGAAGGAACCCTCCGGTTTGGAGCTGCCGCGCCATGTGCCGGGAGTGAAGCCGCCCTGATCGAAGCGTGAGCAATGCAGCAGCTTACCCACTCCGTAGAGCAGACCGCGTTCATCGCTAGCCGTGATCTTGATACGGTCGGGGGCTGCGTCAGCTATCATGAAGCCCTCGGCACCGATGCCGCTTTTCAAGGCGAGTTCGATGGTCAGTTCTGCTTTACCTGCAAGCCGTGTTTGCGCTGAACACCGGGAAGATACCTGCCGGGCGAACAACTTCACGATGTTTTTCATCACCGCGGTAGGGCGTGGGGGCAGCATCACCCGTATGGACTGTACGGATGGCGAGGCGGAGACCGCCGAATTGACACAGAGCGTAGCCATGATCATCATCAACACCTTCATCTTTGGACTCCTTGCCCCGCCGCTGGCGGAACGCTAGTGGTAGGTTCCACACGGGGGCGGTTTGTTCCTGCAAGAGCCGCGAAGGCATGGTGTAGTCGACCATGCTGGCTTGACGCCGATACGTGGTAAAATAAGCCAAACCAGCATCCCAGGAGAGACCACAGATGAACAGACGCGAGCGCCTTAATGCCACCATACGCGGACAGAAGGTCGACAGACCCGCCGTCAGCTTCTACGAATTGGGCGGTTTCATGCCGAACCTCGACACTCAAGACCCGTTCAATGTGTATACCTCACCCTCTTGGAAGCCTCTGCTGGAGCTGGCGTATGAGCAGACAGATATCATCCGCATGGTCGCCCCCGCGATGACACCGAGCCGTAACAACTGCGCCGGTTCTTATATCAAGGGCGAGAGCTACATCGAGAACGGCTCGCGCTTTAGTCGGACCACCATCGAGGTGGCAGGGCGCACCCTCACCTCGCTGACCCGGCAAGACCCAGATGTGGCCACGATCTGGAACATCGAGCATCTGCTAAAAGACGTGGATGACCTCAAAGCCTATCTGCAACTGCCGGATGAGGTTTTTGATTACGACCAGGATGTCACACCGATGGTCACTGCCGAACAGGAGCTTGGTGATGCGGGCATCGTGATGGTGGACACCGCCGACCCGATTTGCATCGCCGCATCGCTGTTCTCGATGGAGGACTACACCGTGATGGCCTTCACCGAGAGGGAACTGTTTCACGAACTTCTTGCCAAGATCGCCCGGTGGCTGCACAGAAACACGGCAAGGACATCGGAGCTGTTTCCGGGGCGTTTGTGGCGAATATACGGCCCAGAATATGCGACCGAACCCTATCTGCCGCCTTCACTCTACAACGAGTATGTGGTGGGCTACACCAAACCGATGGTCGATATGATCCATACCCACGGCGGGTTCGCCCGCATCCACAGCCACGGCCGCATTAAGAGCTCGCTGCCCTATATCATCGAGATGGGGGCCGATGCGATCGACCCGATTGAGCCACCGCCTCTGGGCGATGTGGAGCTGGCCGATGTGCGGCGCGAATACGGCGACAGGCTGGTGCTGTTTGGCAATATCGAGATTAGAGACATCGAGAACATGGAGCCTTCGCAGTTTGAGAAAGTCGTGGCGAAGTCGCTGGCTGATGGTACTCAAGGTGACGGCCGCGGGTTTGTGTTGATGCCTTCATCGGCGGCCTACGGCCGTGAGATCACACCGCTGACACTGGCGAACTACAGCACCATGGTGCGTCTAGCTCAGCAGTTTTAAGGCGGGGTGGGTTGGCTTGGGACGCGGGCTTTGGTAGAACGCGATTTACCGGGGCGGTCTGGCGGATAGCCTGTTTCCCATGCCTCACCGCCGCGACATCAATGTCTCGGCTATTGATCATTAAGACCGCTAAAGCGGCCTACGAAACATCGCACCGCTACAGTATATTGGAATTGTCATATTGTATATCGTTACCATACTCTCATTCACCAGCTTCACATACAGGACGAAGTCCTGCAGCCTGCTTCAGCAGGGTTGTTGATCAATAGCCGAGACATTCATGTCGCGGCGGCAGGCGTGGTGGCTAACCGCCAGACCGGCGCGGTCTTGGGGGTTCTGTAGCCGGTAGCCAGCAGTCAGACCGCCCCGGTCATTCGCGTAATAACACAGAGCGCGACGGTTTACCCACCTACCGCCCAAGCTCACCGCGCCGCGAACAGCTCGCGGTAGCGCAGCATGTTTTCGCGGAGCTGGCGGATGTTCTCCTCTGGCCAACTCTCCTTCGGCAGGTTGTAGAAGGGGGCCGTCGGAGGGTCGATGATGTTGACCTCCGCGCGAAGTCTATGCCGATTGATGATCTCGGCTTGATCGGCCAACTGGTGTGACCACACGTTCTCGGTGGCTACGATGTGCTGCGGCATGCCCGCATCCACAAGCTGCTGAAGCTCCATCTGGCTGACATTCACGCCGATCACGCCCTCGGTCTGGCATACCTCACCGACCACCGCGCTCCAGTCGCCGCAACTGTGAATCGCAGTGGGTCCTAGCTCGCGGCCGATGGTCTCCAGCGATGGTCGGAAATACTTTTTGTAAAAGCTGGGGCTGATCATCACCAGGCTGTCCACGGACACGGTGGCTCCCATGTGTTTGGGTGCGTAGCTCCATCCGAATAGATGGGTGGGCACAAACAACTCGCCAAGCAGCTCTTTTTGCGCCTTCCACAGCATGATAAATGCCTGAGTGGCCAGCTCCAAAATTCGCTCAAACGCCTCGGGCTCCTCGTAGGCCGCCGCCAGAACGCCGTCATATCCCCAGAGTTTTCCGCACACATCCATCGGGCCCTGCATATCGGCCACATGGATGGGGATGCGGCCCTCGGTCTCGTTCAAGAGGTAGCTCTGCATGTTCAGCCACCCCTGCGCCACACTGTCGGGGGTGATACATGGCTCAGGCAGACGGAACACATCCTCAGGCTGAAACACCAGAGGGTTGCAGGTGGTGTCCTCACCGGCGATGATCTCCGGTGCACCGAACATATTGGGGATGGTGGACTGCCGGCAACCTGGGAACAGCCCCGGGAGGAAGTCATCGCCGATCATACCGTGCAGGATGCATTCGTCCATGCATTTTCGCAGTCTTTGCTCCGGTGTATGGACCCCGTTATAGTAGTCCACCGTGCAGGCACTGAGCTGCAGCGGGTACTCCGCGGGGTAGTCGGCCGGGTTCCACAACGCCTCCCAGCGCGCGGTGCTCCTCTGAAGCCTCTCCGGCGGGTATAGCTCGTCAATCTGGTCCAGGGCTTCTTTCACCCACTGCTGCATCATCTGCCTCCTGTTGGTCACTTATATGTAACTGGTCGTCGGGGCGTCCCTTGTGGTGGCCCCTACGACAACATCCGTCACATTACAAAGATAGCAAAGTTTACGCCCATATTACAGCATTATCCGGCCAGTTGTGGTGATGATTCGGCTAACTGCGCACATCCACACGCCAGTCGACGATATCCAGGTCGGGGTCAACAGCGGCTGGACGGTCGCGGTCAAGTACATCGCCTTGAGGCTCGTAGTTGAGGGAGCCAGACTGGTTCTGCCAACTTCCGTCCTGCTCGGTGCGGATATGCAGGTAGGCGTTGATGGCGGTGTTGTCATTCCCGTTGCCCAGCGCATCCCAGTATTTCGGGTTATTGTCATTGGGGTTCAGCGGAGCGCGGTTGGTGGCGATGATGTTGATCTGCAGCGCCTTGATATCTTCCAGCGTCTGCCCGACGTTGAGGATGGTGCTCATGTCGATGGTAAAGCGCAGCGTTTTGTTGTTCGCGCTGAGCTCGGTGGCCAATGGGGTGCCGATGGGACGCCGGTTGATGGGGTTGGCGGGGTCGATGATCTCATAAAGCGTCGACACACCATAGGTCTGCCCGACGGCATATTCCGCCACATGCGTAAATCGGCCTGCGGCGTAGCCATTGCCCCAGGGGGGTGTCAGCACCGGTTTCGGGCCGTTGCTGCCGATGGCATCGCCAGAGTTGTCGATGCACAAAAAATAGAGGTAGTCGGATCTTATATTCCCGGCTACGGTGAACTCCACGATCAGACGTTTACCGCCCGCAACGGGGGTATCCGGGAACTTGGCGCATCCGGCCAGCAGCAATATGCACACGAGCAGCATGAGTTGTTTCATGCCTTTATTATAAGGTGTATTTGGTTTTGTTGCTTGCCTTTGTGGGTTTTGTGTTTAGGATGGCGGTTCGATGTGCGTAATGGCGTACGCCGGACGCCATTACGCACTGGCTGTCAGTCACCGTATTGCACCGGTCGGGTCATCTGCCCCCAGCCTACCCAGCCTACCCCGTCTGCAGCGCGGTGAGTGCGGCCTGCAGGCGAGCTTTCACCTCGCCAGGTAGTTCAGAAAGTGCTTTGGCCGTGGCCGCATCCACCACACTGAACATCACCTCAGGGTCTAGAATACTCACTTCAACCTCGCCTTGCCCCTCCCGTAACACCACGTTACATGGCAGCAGTAGACCGATATGTGGGTCGGCCGTGAGAGCCTCGTGGGCAAACTTCGGATTACAGGCACCGAGGATAAGGTATGGCTCGATTTCCACGCCGAGTTTTTCGCGCATGGTCGCTTGCACATCGATGGTCGTCAGCACGCCGAATCCCTGCGCTTTGAGTGCATCCAGCACCCTTGGGCGAATCGAATCGACGGTACCTGGCAGCGTGATACTCATAGCATATTGGGTCATTTTGGTATCTCCTTTGTGCTAAGTGTACCTTGTGGCCGTCCTTAAAGGTTCAATAAATCACCCGCACATATTAGTCAGTATGCAATGTGGTCATCTACAATTGCGCTAACGGGCTGAAAGCCCCAATCTATTAGCACAAATATCTACGGGGCCGGTAGTTGCCGATTCCGCGACATAGATGTCTCGGCTATTGACCTGCCAAGCCTGCTGAAGCAGTCTGGGTACCGCATCGTATCAGCAGTTCCGTTTGTCGATCGTAGTATCGTTATAACAGCCCGCATTCGCCAGCTTCACAAACAGGGCGAAGCCCTGCAGCCTGCTTCAGCAGCTTCGCCGGTCAATAGCCACGTGCTTGAGCGCGTGGTCGGGCAGGTATACAACGGTAATACCACGCGCTCGGGCTTGTGGGTAATGGACTTACATTGATGTCTCGGAATCCGGGATATATCAAAGCATCACTCGGTATGTGAGTCATCGCTTTCCTTCATGTCTGGGGTTCGCCAACTATTCACATGATGTGTCATCACTGCACCGCTCGCGCTCTTGACTTTCGTTACCACAAACGCATATGATGTCATTAAGCTGTGTGAGTTCGCATCGCACGACGCTGACGGAGAAAATGCGTTGAAACTACTAAAATGGCTCTTCATCCTTCTGATGGCCTTTGTCGTATTCGTGCTGGTTGTCATCTTTCACGACCTGTTCCGGCCGGTTGCCCGAGGTCTTCCAGGACATTTCTATGTTCGAGATTTCGGTAATGGAGATAAAGATAGTATCCGGTGTTATGATCTGGTGAATCGAACTAATACTGTGCTGGTGGATGACACACGAGATATCGAGAATATGACGGTTTGGGATGTCAGCCACAACAATACACGGTTTGCGGCTGCTATTGACGTATCTGAGAAGAATAGCCTGATCCGGTGGTGGGATATCCGAGGGAATAAACTTGTTGCTGCAGGGGAAATGGCTAAGCCAATCGGCATCCCTGGTATGGTGGGTGGCCTTGTCCTCTCTCCTGACGGTCAATACTGTATCGTCAGGTATACGGTATATAGCAACGAAGGCCGTGAGGAGATAACTGAGTTTTGGGATGTCAATAACCACAGAAAACTGGATATCGAAGTGGACATCATTGGCTTGAACCATGCGCCCATTTGGGATGCGAGCGGCCGGTGGTTCACATACCTGAATAAATGGGGCCATGTCGTTCTGTATGATATGAAGCTCAAAACCGCCAAAATCCTGCCCGATATTGGCGGTGGCATCTACTTCGGCGGCATATGTCCGATTTCGCCCGATGCTAAGCAGGTTTGGGTTCATGTTTATGGTACGGATCGAGCCTATTTACGAAACCTGCTAGATCATAGCATTATTCACCTAAACAATGACAGTAGTCCAGATAACTGGTCGCCGGACAGTGAAGGCTTCCTTTACCACAGTGATAACTATCTTTGGCCCGCCATGCTTTACTACGACATAAAATCAGTCAGAAGCTACCGTATGCCAGTATCAACCATTAGCTATCAAACCCGCTGGGTGAGATAGTCAGGGGACCAGGATGTCAAGAATCCCACTACACTTGCATCGCACGCCGCTGACGGAGTTAATATGTTGAAATTATCGAGCCTGCTCATCATCTGCTTTGTTGCCTTAGTTTCGGTGGTTATTTCGACTGTCTATGGTGATCTCTTCCTTCCGGTCGCTAAAGGACTGTCGGGGCATATATATGTGGAAGAACCAATAGATGCAAAAACACAAGGTATATGGTGCTATGATCTGGTGAAGCGCACCAAAACCGTGTTCGTCGCCAAAACCAAAAGCCGTCGAAACATTGACCTTTGGGATGTCAGCCAAGATAACATGCGGTTTGTGGCTGCTGTTCCGGTTACGAAATCTAAAAGCCTCCTCAGAAGGTATAGAATCCGTGCCGGGAAACTGGTCGAAACGCCAGGCAGTGTGAGCACCATGACCATACCAGGGACGGTAGAAACCCTGTCGTTGACTCCTCATGGGAACAGTTGCGTCGTTCAGTATTACAACAAGAGTTCCCAGCGAGAGCTCATATTATGCGACCTTGTTAGGCGAACCACATTTACCATAACCAGCATCACTTGCTGCTCAGGTGGAGTTATGTGGGATCAGACCGGACGTTGGTTCTTGTGGCTGAACAATGATTTCCGGCAAGTGCTGTATGACATGAAGCGGAGAAGGAAGACAGCGCCATACCGTAGTAATAAGATTGATAAGCTGGGTACGGTCTTCAGCGACGATGGCACGACCTCCCCTGATGGCCAGTGGCGGTACATAGGTTACCATAAGCCGCATCCGATTCTGCAAAACACGGGAGATCAAAGAACCATTCGAGTGAAATCAAATAGGTGCCCCCAAAGCTGGTCACCAGACAGTAAGGGCTTCCTCTATTACCGCGACAACCGATTCAGGAATGTGACGCTGTATTACGATATCAAGTCTGGCCGCAGCTACCGTCTGCCGATAACCCCCACAAACCGTCCCATCCGGTGGGTGAAATGATGGTTAAAACAAGGGAATCCGCCCCGCTGCGCCTAATGTGACTCTAGTCGTAGACACAAACACATCAAGGAGACCCACAGAATGCCCCCATCATCACTGACCCTCATATTTGCGCTCGTGGTATGCGGATTCGCCACGTGCGCCTCCGCGGCCGGGAATGCACCCGCATCCAAATACCAGCCCGGCACCATATCCAAAGCTATGCAGCAATTCGTCGACGGCAACCAGTTCGGCGGAGCCATCATGCTGGTGGCAGACAAAGACAGTGTGCTCGTCACCGAGTGTGTCGGCTATTCCGACCTTAAAACAAAGACCCCCATCAAGCCCGATGCAATCTTCTGGATCGCCAGCATGACCAAAGCGATGACCAGCACCTGCATCATGATGCTGGTGGATGAGGGTAAGATCAGCATCGATGACCCAGTGGAGAAATACCTGCCGGAGTTCAAAGGTCAGATGGTGCTGGCAGAATCTGACGACAACCATCGGCTGTTGAAGAAGCCCGTAGCCCCCGTCACCATCAAGCAGTTGCTCAACCACACCAGCGGTGTGGTGGGCGGATATCCCTTCGGTGGTATCCTGGATACACCCTCGCTTAGCGAGCGCGTGATGGCCGCCGCCCTCACTCCGCTCGGTTTCGAGCCAAACAGCCGTTTTGCCTACGGCAATGGAGGGTATGAAGCCGCAGGACGGATCATCGAAGTGGTGACAGGGATGTCATACTGGCAGTTCATCAAAGATCGGCTGATAAAACCACTTGGCATGAAGGACACCGACTTTGCGCTGACCAAAGGCCAGCGGGCCCGTCTCGCCAATACCTACACCCCCAACGATGGCTTCACGGTGATGACCGACACCACCATTCCCCTCACCTACCCGTTGACCACCCGGGCCCGCTGCGCCAACCCCGCCGGCGGACTGTTCTCCACCGCCAACGACGTCGGCCGTTACTGCCAGATGCTGCTGAACGGCGGAGAACTAGACGGCAAACGATATCTCTCCAGAGAATCGCTGGGCATAATGACCACCACACTCACCGGAAAGCTGTTGAACGACGGGAAATCCGAGAACGGCTACGGTCTGGGCTGGACCACCTCGCAGTATTATGATCCCAGCCACCCCGTCAGCGTGAAGCCATACTCGCACAGTGGAGCGTATCGCACCGACATGTGCGTTGATGGCGAGCATGGTTTGGTGATGGTCTTCATGACGCAGCGCGGCAACCTAGGCGACAGCAGCGCGTTCACCCGGCCGTTTTGGAAGCTGGCTGTGGAGAATTTCGGAAAGTAGTGTTGCAGAATCGGAGTTTTTTCAGCCCAGTTACGATCATTAGTTGGTAACTAATAAGCCGTCAGCGACGGGTTCCATCAACCTGCTAAAGCAGGCCTCGTCACCCGTCGCTAATCAGATGGCTGTCCGCTGAAGCGGACGCATCCCGGAGGTCAACTGCGCCCGCTTGCGGGCTGCGAATAATTAGCCACGCGGTGAGGGAACCCCGTTGCGGACGCCAGTCCGTGGGGTGACTAAACCCGTGGCACCGTGGGTTGATCACCTGCGGTCCACACCACCGGCACATGGCGACGGGTTCCGTGGCCCGTCCGTGACTGCGTCCCGGTACGGGCACTGTCACCCATCGCTGATCATTACCGGCCCGCGTTCCGGCGGGCGTTGCGGAGGGTCATGCGCCATCACAGACGTAATCAACTGTAGATACCTTCCGGGCACCCACGGAGTGGGTAAGATTCTTATAGCCAGGGGTGAGCGAAGCGATACCCCTGGTAAAGGTCAAACCTTACCTACCCCGAAGTGGGTCGAACCATATGGCCACCTGAGATGACCCGCTTCGGGGTGCCCGGACACAATGTCATTACAGCTAATCGTTGACATATGCACGGTTGTCTAGCCCTGCTTGAATCATTGGCTGATGGGCTGTCCTTTCAGGACGGAAAACCCCGTAATGAATGCACTCTTAGCCTCCGCAACCAGCCCTACTGCCCGGGCACGAGTGCCTTGCTGCGGGCGGCGATGGCGGGTGCGAGCTTCAGGAAGGCCTCGCGGCTCATCAGTTTCCACGCTGGAAGCTGGTCGCAGTAGGCGATCACCGGGGTGGCACCAACAACCACGCCGTCACCAGGCACCTTCACCGGGTCCAGCCGCCAGTCTTCCGCGTGGGTCACACCACGCAACCCCCGAACCTTCACGGTCGGCACAGCATATGGCATCGAATAGACCGGCCCCAGCGACTCGGGGGCACCGTTCCGCCACATCACGATGCTGTATTTCGGTGACCGACCGTCGGTGCTCTTCAGCACATACGACTCCACATTGCTTTCGGGCTGAGCCATGCCCACCAGTTGCCGGCCCTTCATCGAGTCCGATGCCGATGCAAAACTCAGCAAGCGCAGCTTGGGGCGGTAGTCGATGTCGAACAAGCCGCTGTAGATCAGGTTCCCCGCTTCATACCAGTCACGCGCAAGATAGTAGTAGACGGCCTCCATGTTGTACAAAAACAAGTCGCGGGCGAAAGACTTGACGATGTCGCACGGATGGCCGTAAGCGGCTTCTTCGCTGTTGATCAGCGGCTTGACGGCACCATACGGTTTCACCCCCTGCCGGAAGAACTGCGGGTATTCTCGTTCCGAAAGTGGCCAGGTGTAGTGCAGCGAGTAACCATCGGTATATTTGTGCATCCCCGCCTTCCAGGCCGCTTTCACCCACGCCTGCCCCTCACCAACGGCGTCATGCGAGTTGTCGCGAGCATAAGTGGAGGCGACCGCCATCACCCTGGCCTTCGGCACATTACGCCGCGTGGTCTCAAACAGCATCTGCAGCTCTTTCACATACATCTCCGGGGTCGAGCCGCCCTTCCACCAGGTCTGAGGGGCATCCACCTCATTGGCCAGCTCGGTGTACTGGATGTGCGGGGCGTATCGCTTCGTCACCTTGTCCAGATACTGCTGGTAGAGGCCGATGTATACAGGCCTGACAGCCGCGATGCTTGCATTGCCCATGCTGAACGGGCCCGCCGGGTAACCCATAGTGAGCATGAAGTTGATGCCGTACTTCGCCCCCTGCTGGCACTGGTAGTCCAGCTCTTTCATGTTGTCGAAGTTGTCACCCAGCCGGTGCCAGCAGCTCTCCGCGGTGCGAAGGGTATCCACACCCGCACGAGAGATCATCTCGAACATCGGCCCGCATTTATCGTGCTGATCGGCGTTCACGAACGGCGTCTCCATGCCGTGAACTCCGAACCGGTGGATACCGGGAGCACTCCGAGTGGCAAACGGCCGATCGGCCATTTTGCGCTCCACCTCTTTGGCACTGCTCTCTGTGGCGGCCTCGTGTGTCTTCTGCATCTGCATGGGATACATACTGCCCTCCACATCCGCCTGCCAGCCTCCTGGCCGCGCCAGTGCTTTCGCCTTGGTTCCCGCAGGGTGCCCCGCAGGCCAGTTGTCCACAGGCGCAAAGCTGGCGTCGGTGGTCAGCACGATCTCGTCCAGGAAGGCGGTATACATATCTTTTCCGCCCTCTCGAGGGGCATCGACCACAATCTCCAGCGTGTGCGCACCGGCAGACAGCGAGATGCCGTCAAGCTTGGTCCAGCAGAAGTAGTTTTCGGGCCAGGGCAAGCCGTATGAAGGGCTGTTTTGCTTCTTGCCTTTGAGTGTTACAGGCTTCTGCTCATCGATGATGATGCTCAAAGTGCTGGCCCATGTGGCGTTTTGGGGGTGCGCCGCCAGCCACAGGTTGAACTTGGCGGCTTGGGGTATGCGGCAGCTATACTTGGCGAAAAAGCGCCGGTTGGCCTCACCTTTCGGTTTGTCGACCATCAGTTTCAGATAGACCCCACCGACCGCACCGGAGCCGTCTTCGGAGGCCATTGGCCTCATCCCGGGTGTGAAGTTGGTCGCGACAGGGTTCTCAGCGGAGATATATATAGTGGGCATTTGGCTATCCTTGGAAGGGTTGTGTTCTATGGATATTATACCGAACGGGGTTTTCTCTAACCGGGGCGGGTGCTGGCAGATCGGCCACATGTCGACGGAATCGGCTGACCGCCAGACCGGCGCGGTCTATAGCCTTCAGCTATTGTTAGCGTACTGAAAGACCGCCCCGGACATAGGCAATAGGCTACCCGCGTCGCGCTGGTCTTGCAAACATTGACATTCTCTCCTCTTCTGTCTCCTTCACTCCTTGCTCCTATCTCCTTGGGCATTTGGTCCGCACTTGCTTTCATAAATGAATGGAGGTAACATATATGCAGGGCACGATGCCCTCGACTTCTCCACTGTAGAACCTCTGCCTTGCAGGCACCTCACTGACTGTTCAGTTTTCACACACAAAGAACGCGCGCTCCGTCACAGATGACTATCAGCTCCAACGTTGTGGATTACGAATAACACCAGGAGGATAGCCATGAGCCACGAACTGCAACTTCTAGTAGCACTTATCATCATCATTACTGCATGTAAGCTGGCCGGCCACATCAGTGCCCGCTATCTGCGCCAGCCTGTGGTATTCGGTGAAATCATGGTCGGGTTGCTTCTGGGCCCCTCTTTCCTCAACATGCTGAACTGGGATATGTTCGCCTCCAGTAGCGCCTGGTTGAGCGATCACCTGCATGTGTTTGCCAGCCTTGGTGTGCTTCTGCTGATGTTCACCGCCGGACTGGAGACCGACTTGACTCAGATGCGTAAGGTAGGGAAAACAGCCTTATGGTCTGCGGTTTGTGGTGTGATCTTCCCACTCGTGCTTGGTTTCACGTGCTGCCGGATGTTCGGCCTTGGGATAGGGGAAGGCGCCTTTGTCGGCACCGTGCTGGTGGCCACATCGGTCAGCATCTCCGCGCAGACTCTCATGGAGCTGCGGGCGATGCAAACCCCTGAGGGCATGACGATCCTGGGAGCCGCCGTGATAGACGACATCCTCGGAATCATCGTGTTGAGTGTTGTGATTGCATTTGCCGCCACCATGGGAGCAGGCCAACTGCACTTCTCTGGGTTGGCCCCGATAATGGCTGGTGAAATAGCGCATCTATCTGGCATACCGAACGGCCCTGCCCTGGCGGTTGGCAGTGTGTTCCTGTTGATGACGCTGTTCTTTGTAGTCTCGATGCTGTTAGGACGCAAGTTCCATGGCGTGATCCATTTGGCCGACCGCTTGCACAGCGAGCACACCGCGGCGGCCGGAGCGATCGTGCTGATGCTGGTATTCGCAGTGATGGCTGAAGTGATCGGGCAAGTGGCGGCCATTACCGGAGCCTACCTGGTGGGTGTATTCCTTTCGCAAAGCGGGTTCCGAGAAGAGATAGAGAGTTCAGTCAAACCGATGATGCATGCTCTCTTCGTCCCGGTGTTCTTTGCCAGCATCGGCCTTGGTGCTGACATCCATCTGATCACCGCAGGCATCTTGCCATTTGCACTTTCAATCGTCGCGATCGCCCTGGTGACTAAAGTGGTTGGCTGTGGTCTGGGAGCCAGACTATCCGGGTTCAACAGCCAGCAGTCCCTGAGGGTTGGTATCGGGATGATCAGCCGAGGTGAGGTTGGCCTCATAGTGGCCCAAGTGGGGCTGAGTGCAGGGGTGATCGGCAAGCCGGAATACGCATCGATGATATTAATGGTTTTGGTAAGCACGGTGGTCACACCAGTGCTGCTGAGAATGGTCTTTCCGAAGCCTGTCGAGACACCGAATGAGCCGCAGAGACATGTGGCCACGGTTGTGCCCGAAGCTTCGAGTTAGACACCGAAATTCGGTATCACGGGTGTCAGAAAACTGGCACACCGGGTATGCGCTTACTGTGAAGTGCGGTCCAGACGGCGGCGTCTAAACAACCACCATTGGCGGTCCTAAACGACACAGAAAGGTGACCAAAATGAAAAACACTAGACACCTCCGCCGATGGCTCGGCATTCTGGGTATGATACTCGTAATTGTCGGGCTGGTAGGCTATCGAGCCGTTGGACAGGACCAGGCTCCTGCCCCGGCTGCAACAACTGAAGTGGAGGCTCCGGCTCCCACTCCACCTCCAGTATTAGGCGACCCCAGCGGAGCTAACACTGGAACTATCAACGACATTACGGCCAAAGAGGCCGGTAAACCCACCCTTGAGGAGGTCGGTGCCCAGGTCGGAAAAAACAAGATCGGCATCAACTTTGTATGGGTATTGATCTGCGGATTCTTGGTCATGTTTATGCAAGCGGGCTTCGCCATGGTGGAAGTAGGCTTCTGCCGCGCTAAGAACGCCGCCGAAACCATGTTCATGAACTTCGCAATATATGCGATTGGAGTGGTGGGCTATTTCCTGGTAGGCTTCGCGCTGATGTTTGGCGGTGTAGGAGCATTAGGTAACCTTGGCGGTACCGCACCACTGATAGGACATGAGTTCGCGATCACAATCGCAGGAAAGTCCTTTGGCTTGTTCGGCACACACGGATTTGCCCTCAGCGGCAATGTGTATGACGTAGGTGTGCTGGCGATGTTCTTGTTCCAGATGGTGTTCATGGACACCACGGCGACTATCCCAACCGGTGCATTAGCGGAGCGTTGGAAGTTCAGTGCCTTCGTGCTATGGGGCGTCTTCGTCAGCACCTTCCTATATCCCATTTTTGGAAACTGGGTATGGGGCGGCGGTTGGTTAGCGACCCTGGGCAGCAACTTTGGTCTGGGCCATGGCGTGGTCGACTTCGCAGGCTCTTCTGTAGTGCATAGCGTGGGCGGTATCGCCAGTGTGGCTGGCGCCATGGTTCTTGGAGCCCGTATCGGCAAGTTCCGCAAGGATGGCACCCCCGTGGCTATCCCCGGTCACAACATCCCGATGGCGATCGTGGGCGTGTTCATCCTGGCTTTTGGCTGGTTTGGGTTCAACCCGGGCAGCACATTAGCCGGAACTGATCTGCGCATCAGTGTGGTGGCAGTCAACACGATGATTGCCAGTGCTGCAGGAATGCTAGCCACGATGTTCTTGACCTGGAAAATGAACGGCAAACCAGACCCCGCGATGAGTGCCAACGGCATGCTTGCTGGACTGGTAGCCATCACTGCACCTTGCGCCTTTGTGAACCCCGGATCGGCCTTCATCATCGGCGTGATTGCTGGACTATTGGTGGTATGGGCGGTGTGGTTCGTAGAGTGGAAGATGAAGCTGGACGACCCTGTAGGTGCTATCGCAGTGCATGGTTTCAACGGTCTGTTTGGTGTTCTGGCTGTGGGGATATTCGCAGACGGCACATACGGCGACGGCTGGAACGGCGTGCCTGGAACGGTCAAGGGGTTGCTCTATGGCGATCCCAGTCAGTTCCTCGCCCAGTTAATTGGCTGCATCGCTTGTATCGTGTTTGTCTTCAGCGCTTCGTGGATATTCTTCAAGGTATGCCACAAGACCATCGGTATACGAGTGAAGCCCGAGGACGAAGTAGGCGGCCTGGACATTCCTGAGGTTGGTATGCTGGCCTATCCCCGAGATGACATGCACGATGTGCCTTTCCACGCACAGCCTAAAGCACGCGTTCACGAAGGGTAACAGGTGAGATTACCATGAAGCAGGTTCTCGCTATCATCCGCCCGCAGGCGGTAGAGACCGTAAAAGATGCACTACATGACATCGGAGTTGAAGGACTGACCGTCACGGAAGTGCAGGGATGCGGTCGACAGAAGGGATATACTGACCATTTCCGTATGTCCACCATCACCGTGAACCTCTTGCCGAAAGCCGAGGTGAGCGTGGTGGTACCCGATGAAAAGCTGTCAATGGTATTGGAGGTGATACAAGATTCAGCTAGAACGGGAGAGATAGGCGATGGGAAGATATTCGTAACGAATCTAGTGGCAAGCATCCGCATTAGAACCGGTGAAACCGGGGATGCTGCCCTCTAATTTCCCCTTGCGCACGTGTCAAACACAAGTGGGAAACGGGGATGGTCATAGTCGCCATCCCCTCTTTTTTGCGTTTGTAGGCCTTGGACGGATCGGACGGATCCTGATGGCGGACAACCACAGGGGGATTTGCCCCTACACCGGTCCTCGGACACGGCTCGCCATGTCCCTACATCCGCTTGTAAGTAACCGATCGTAGGGGCGCTCCTTGTGGGCGCCCTAAAAAATCAACGATAAGGGCGCCCACAAGGGGCGCCCCTACGACACCATCAGTTACAGCCTGGGCTGCCGTGCCAGCACGATCAAGTTACAACCCAGGAATCAACTTCACATGCCCGTCATCACCACGACGCCAGGGGGCGTTCGGCCCGACTTCCACCCCACCGATCCAATAGCTGAGCTGGTTGTGTTTCACAAAATCCACCTGGTATTGCAGCACCTTCTGACCCAACTGTGTGAGCATCAGCCGCTCGTTTTTGAACCGATCCGGTGGAGGAGCCAGTGATTTATGTGCTACAAATGGTGTGCCATCCTCCCAGGTCAGGGCCGGATCGCTCACATTGGAAAGCCGCTCCAGATGCAGCCAGAAGGTGGCGTCGCCAAGGAAGGGGCTTTGCTCCATCTCTGTGTCGTTGGCGAACAACTCAAATGGGGTCTTGGGGCCGGATTCCAAGTAGTTAAGAGCCTGCTCGCCGGTGCGCCATAGTCCGTTCCCATGCCGTGGATACTGCTGCAGCATGCGATGCATGGCGTTGCTCATGTATGGCAGGTCGTGCAAAGACTGCTGGGCGGTGATCTCCATCATGGCTGGCCCCTCGGCGCAGAGAGTGTGCCAGGCGAGATGCCCATCGGCCATGGTTGAGTGGGAAATTGGGTGTCGCTTATCGTATAGTTTCGCGATCTCGGGTGGTGTGAGTTCCCCCAGGCCATGGAAGTTGGGGTGCCCTTCCACATGACTCACGCAGACGATATGGTGGTCATGCGGTTGGTCCAGCACGATGTCCATTAGCGTCAGCCAGCGGGCCAGAAGGAGCTGGTCATATACATCATGCTCGCACCACAGCACCAGTTTGCCCTCTTCGGCGTAGTACATCAACGCCTCTTCCTGGCTGTGGTAGAACTCCAGAATCTTCTCGTAGTCGCCCCAGCCGCATCCTGCCAGGAACCCCGCGCGCCGTTCATGATGCTCAAGGATGGGGGCATGCAATACGGGGCCTTCGTGAAGGACATCCATGAAGAGCAACACATCACCTGGTAAACCGCTCTGGCGGATTAGCTCCGCTGTATAATCCCCATTTACTACATGTGTGATGGACATGGTCTGATCTCCTTTCACTCAGAGGCGTGTTTTACTTATGTTACCCGATGATGACACCAAACAGTGCGAAAGCCGGTACGGCGCTGACGCGCCGGCCCGATAGCCCCCTACTCCGCTTCGGGCTCCGGCGAATACTCCGACTGCAAGCCTGCTAGCGCGCTGAGGGCCTGGGCCAGATAGCCGGCACCTACGGCGTTAAGACTGGCAAGCCGCAGCTTTAGGCTCTTGGCATCTCGGCGGGCGCAGATCACGTTGTTGAAGCCCATCCTGGCGATCTCCTTCGCCCGCGCCTCACTGGCGGTCACGCCACGCACCTCGCCAGCCAACCCGATCTCACCCATCACCGCTAGATCAGGCGGCAACGCGCGGTCGCTGAGGCTGCTGCACACCGCCAGTGCGATGGCCAGATCAGCAGACGGTTCGCGCACATTCACACCGCCGGCGGCATTCACAAACACATCTTTGTCGCTAAGGCGGATTCCGGCCCGCTTTTCCAGCACGGCCAAAATCATGTTCACTCGGTTATAGTCCAAACCTGTCACCTGTCGGCGCGGCTGGTTGAGATAACTGTGGCAGACCAGCGCTTGCACCTCCACCAGCAGTGGGCGGGAGCCCTCCATGATGCAGGTCACCACACTGCCGGGTGACTGCTCAGCGCGCTCGGCCAGCAGCCAGGCGGAGGGGTTCTCAACGCTGGTGAGGCCCTGTCCGCGCATCTCAAACAGTGCGATTTCATCTGTGCTGCCAAATCTATTCTTAGTGGCCCGCAGAATGCGGTAGTTCAAGTGGGAGTCGCCTTCAAAGCTGAGCACGGTGTCCACCATGTGCTCCAACGCTTTGGGGCCGGCCAGACCGCCCTCTTTGGTCACATGCCCCACCAGGAACACCGCCACTCCCTGTTCCTTCGCCAGCCGCTGAAGTGCGTTGCCGCAGCCTCGAACCTGCGCCACGCTGCCGGGGAGGCTGTCGATGGCGGCGGCCCGGGTGGTCTGAATGGAGTCGATAACGACCACCGAGGGGTTCATGGCTTCTACACGCGCTAGCATATGCTCCAGAACGGTCTCCGCAAGTACATAGAGCTCCCCGCTGCCCGCTCCCAGCCGTTTGGCCCGGAGCTTCACTTGATGCACGCTTTCCTCACCGGAGATGTAGAGAACAGGGACCCGCTGGCTGAGCATGTCGCTCACTTGTGTCAACAGTGTGGATTTGCCTACGCCGGGGTCACCACCCAGTAATACCACACTCCCTGGCACGATACCACCGCCCAGCAACCGATCAAACTCGGCGAGGCCTGTGATGATGCGGGGTTGATCTTCTGTCTGCACACCGTCAAGTTTCAATGGCAGCGAGGCGCCGGCTATGGCAGATGGTGTGCTGGCGGTGGGCATTTTGGAGGGCGTCGCGACTGCGACCACACTCTCCTCGTTGATGCTGTTGAACTCGCCGCACTCGGGGCATTTGCCATACCATTGGTGCAGCTCTAATCCACATGAAGTGCACACGAATTTAGTAGTCGATTTGGCCATTAGGAGTAAGTACCAAGCCTTTCTGGTATGGGGTGAAGGGGGTATAGAAAGCACCGCTCATGATTTCAAGGGAGCCCGTATAGCAATTATTACTGTCGTAGGGGCGCCCCTTGTGGGCGCCCTTTAGGAAACGGGCAACCACGGGGGGTTGCCCCTACCACAACGGGTCGTATATACGGACGGACGTAGGGGCAAGCCCCCGTGCTTGCCCTTGGGCGACCGCCGGTCGCCCCTACGACCAGGCGCCCACACAGGACGCCCCTACGACCAGTTACTTACAAGGTGGGGGCGCTAATCGCTCGCACCCCCGGGTGAGACTAGAACCGGTAACCGACCTTCAGACCCCAAGAGTCATTCAGATCGTGGCCAGGAATGGCGTTCCAGTAGATTTCGGAACGGACGTCTTTTAGCTTCAGGCCAAGAGCTAGTGATGCCGAGATGTCGGTCAGGCTCTTGTCGTAGCCCGCGACTCCACTGTTGCTGTAGGTAATTCCCGCAGATGGGGCGATGTAGATCGACTTATCTGTGTCCAGGAAATACCGATAGCCCACATGAGGCGTCACGCTGTAGGAGTTTTTGCTGTCTACGAGGGTCTCTACTTTGTAGAAATCCGTCTGCAGGTTCACAAAAGCTTCGCTAGAATCGTAATAGCCGAATGTGTAGTTGGCGGACAGTGAGCATCCGTTCTTGACGTCTATGCCAGGGGCCACATCGTCATTGTGGAATACCGCACCAACAGAAATGGTCCAGGGCTTTTCTGCTGACGGGTCTTCCCACTGAGCGTAGGAAGCGGTGGCAACACTGAGTAGCGCTGCTGCCACAACCATGCCTAATAGAAGCTTTTTCATTACTGAAAGACCTCCAAGTCAATATTTTCGGTGGGGACTCAATACCCGCGATGCGGCCTTCCAAGGTTACCCGCATACTGGTATTTGTAATATGATACCCGATTTTTTTCACCGGCGTTCCCTGAGGGCACCGCGATCGGCATGAAAGGTCAGATCACAACGCAAAGGCGCAGAGAAGCAATGGCGCAAGGAGGGGTATTCATCCACAGATGACGCAGATTACACAGATTAGGTAATGTCCGTGCAAGTTTGTCAGTACGATTTCAATGGCTGTGCAGCGGACGGTTTCATACGGAATTCGTAGGGATGACCCTTGTGGTCATCCGAAAACCCAGGTGGGAACCAGCCCGTTACCCCGCTCCCTACAACCGGCCCCCCAGGGGCACGCCAATCTCTCGGCTGGCATTTCCCTTCCCATCCTCCCCATCCGTGTCATCCGCGTAATCCGTGGTTCAGACAATCCCGGCATCGGACGGATCAGACGGATCGGACCGATCGCGATGGGCAATACCAGGGCGGGATGACCACACACCCCGCCCCCCCCCCAAAAAAAAACCGCAGCACGGTGAACCGTGCTGCGGTTTGCGAATCCGGTGCGGGTATCGTCCGGGGACGCTACTCCTGCGAGAGCACAAATGTCTCTGCGTCTGGGCGCAAGAGCTTCAGGCCAAGCTTATTGGCCATGGAACTCATCACCTGATCGACGCTGGCGGCTCGAGCATTCAGGTTCAAACGCACATCGGGCTGCAAATGACCCTTTAGCAGTATCTTCACACCCCACGTCGCACTGATAGTGCTGAGTGCCTGACCAGCGTCGACATCTGCACACTGAAGACGGGCCAGATGACCATCGGGCAGGAGCTGCTGAGGCAGCCACAGCGATGTTCTAGACTGGTCACTCCAGATCACTTCTGTATATAACGCCTGGTCTGGTGCTGACTGAGCTTGGATTGGCAGCGAGATGGGCTGACCATTCGCCTGCCCCGTCCAATAGCTGCTCTCCACCGGCCGGTTGTTGTCATATGTGATGATGCGTACTTCGGCTTGCATTTCGCTTTTCGGAGTCAGGCGCAAGACCCATCCTGGCGGATTGCCGCTAGATGTGAATTGCTCCACATTGGTAGCGAGCTCCGTCTTTTGGTTGGTAACAGCATCTGTCTGCTTACTTAACAGGCTCATCTGCACCTGGGACTTATCGGCCGAAGGGATGATCACTGCTAGAGCGATAACGGCTGTGATCGCAGCGAATGCACCTGCCCATCGCCAGGGATTACTCCAAGTCGATCGCTTGCGTGGGTTGGTTCCCTCTGCTTCTACCCGCGCCATAATGCGTTCATGCATCCATGGGGGGGTATCAAGAGCGGGCATAGTATCCATTGCGGTGTAGATCAGTTGCATCTCGGCAACGAGTCGCGAGCAAGCCGAACACCCACCGCGATGGGAATCCATGTTTAGCTTGAGTGCTTGCGCCAAGCTGCCGTCCATATACTCGGAGAGGAGTTCTTCAAACTGATCGCAATGCATAGTGTGCCGCCTTCCGCAGGGCTATACCTGCCTGAAACACAGTTTAGACGCCACGCCTGCTAGTTCAGTTCCCGCATTTTTGTCAGTATCTCGCGTAAACTCAACCGGGCACGGTTCAGACGGCTCTTCACGGTGCCTACCGGAAGGCCCAGAATTTCGCTGATCTCTTCGTAACTATGTTCGTCGAAGTGGAACAGCACTAATAGCATTCGGCGGTCATCGGGCAGTTTCATTAAGGCCTTTTGCAGCTCGTTTTGAAGCTCTTTCGTCTCCAGAATGTCGGCCGGACCTGGACTGTCATCCTGGATTTGCCGCTGCAGATTTTGGTCAGTCATCTCAATGGCTTGATCGAGGGAGTAGCTGGGACGTGCCATGGCCTTTTTACGATAGTCGAGGAAGGTGTTTACCATGATGCGGTGCATCCATGTGCGGAAGTTGGCATCGCCTCTGAAGTTCACCAACCCGTTCCAGGCCCTGGTAAACCCGTCAGTCAGCACGTCAGAAGCATCAGCGGCATTTCCGGTCAGGCGGTAACACAGATTATACGCGTAGTTCTCATAACGCCTGACCAATAGGTCAAACGCATCGCGGTCTCTGCCTTGAGCTCTTTTTACTAACTCGATGTCTTCGATTTCGACGGTCATGTGGCGTTGCTCGGATTACCAAAAGCATCCACTATCGCTTGCTTTTCCTCAGGCGAAAGGGGCGAGTCACTACGGCCTTTGACGATCTTCTTAGCATAAGTGCGCTGGCTCTGCCTGCCCAACACGCTGGTGATGACTATGCCGTTATCGGCGTTATCCATAATCGCCAGCGAAAGACTCTGCTGGCCTCCGAGGTCGTCATACGCATCGTAACGAACCACCCCGATGCGCTGATGGCAATGGGCCATTTGAGCATCAGACTGCACGGCATGGGATTCTAAAGACTTCACCCGCTGATCAATGCCTTCCACCACCACAAGCCTGCTGCTGATCGCCTCCTCAATGGAGTTACCAGCCGAGTTACGGAAGGCCATTTTCCACCGCGCTTCCAGCGCCCGCAGCCGTAGAGATGCCAGGATGGCCATGATGAGACAGATCAGGGCTATGAGCACCGCGCAGAGAGCGATGATACCGGCTGAAGCCTGTAGTGAATGCATGATGCTGTTGATGCTCACGGTTACCTCTATGTCCTGTTGTTTCCGACAGCGATATGTTTACGCACTATTCGTTGGTTGACTGCAATTTCTTGGCCTGATCGTCGGCAATCAGCGCATCAATGAACTCTTGAATGTCGCCATCCATGACCCCAGCCAGGTTATACGACGAAAACCCGATACGATGGTCGGTGATCCGTCCCTGTGGATAGTTATAGGTTCGAATCTTGTCGCTTCTGTCTCCCGAGCCGATCTGCGATTTGCGATCGGCGGTGCGGTCGGCACTTGCGGCGGCCTCAGCCTGCTCTTGAAGACGGGAGGCGATAATGACCATGGCCTTCAACTTGTTCTGGCCTTGGCTGCGTTCGTCCTGACAAGTGACTACCATGCCGGTTGGCCGGTGCGTGATGCGGATAGCGGTTTCGTTCTTCTGTACGTTCTGTCCGCCAGCACCGCTGGATCGGTATGTTTCGATATGTAAATCTTCTTGTTTGATGTCTACACTAACCACATCGGCTTCGGGCAACACCGCCACAGTGGCTGCTGAGGTGTGGATCCGTCCGCTGGTCTCGGTGGCGGGCACACGCTGCACGCGATGGGTGCCCGACTCAAACTTCAATTGTGAGTAGGCTGCCTGCCCCTGGATGTTCACGATGGCCTCTTTGTATCCGCCGATGCCTGTTTCATCTACGCTCAGCAGGTCATATTTCCAATGCCTGCGGTCGGCATACCGCATATACATGCGCAGAAGGTCGCCTGCAAACAAAGCCGCCTCTTCGCCGCCTGTACCGGCGCGAATTTCAAGAATGACATTTTTGTCATCATTCGGGTCGGTGGGAAGGAGCATCAGAGTGAGGTGTTTTTGCTGATCATCTACGCGGCTGCGCAGCTCGTTTAACTCTTCCTGGGCCATGTCATGCAGCTCGGGATCATCCAGCATCGCCTCCGCGTCCGCGATGCCCTGCATCGTGTCACGAAGTGTTCGATAGGCCTCGATGATGGGGCTTAACTCCGAGTGGAGTTTGCCCAGCCGCTGCAGCTCTGACGGGTCATTGGACACGTTAGGGTCACTCAGCGCTCTTTCGACTTCCAGAAAGTGGGTCTCTACCTCTTGTAGACGGGATATCACTATTTACAACCTCCGGCAATTCACATTTTATATTATACTGTTTCCCAAGAAATGCCGGCTATTACCAGCACGTCTGAACCACGGATAGGGAGGATGAGAAGGATGGGTTCGGATGGGGAGAGGAAAATCCAATCGGGAGATTGGCGTTCCCAGGAGGCGTTGGGCGGGATCACCCCGCCTCAACCAATCATAATCCGTCCGATCCGTCTCATCCGTCCGATTCCCGGATTGTCTGAACCACGGATTACACGGATGGGCAGGATGGGTTCGGATGGAGAGGGACTGGCGGCCGCCCCTTGGCGGAGTGCATAGGCTGAGCGGGTGTTTACCAGAACCCAACCCACATATGAGAAGCAACACCAAATTACCATAAATGCGCCGGAATAGGGTGCAAATGGCTTGACACACCCCGCAAAATAATGGATACTTTACTATGCCGGTCGGAATTAAGTGTATTGACCGGGTGTATATGTGACAACCTTCAGGAGGAACCCAAAATGAGCCAGCACCCTAACCCAGGTATCGAGACCATCGCGTTACATGGCGGGCAGACCCCAGACCCCACCACGAACTCCCGCGCTGTGCCTATTTACCAGACCACATCATATGTGTTCAATAGCCCAGAGCACGCCGCCAATCTGTTCGGTCTGAAGGAATTCGGTAACATATACACCCGCATAATGAACCCGACCACCGATGTTTTGGAGCAGCGGCTGGCACAGTTGCACGGCGGTAGCGGAGCATTAGCGCTGTCCTCCGGTGCGGCTGCCATCACATTCTCGGTGCTGAACATCACCCAGGCGGGGCAGAACATCGTCTCCACCAGCTATCTATACGGCGGAACCTACAACCTGTTCCACTACACGCTGCCCAAACTAGGCATCACCGTGAAGTTTGTGAATACCGCCGACATCGATGCCGTAGACGCCGCCATCGATGACAACACTCGGCTGGTGTATACCGAGTCGATTGGGAATCCCAAGAACAATGTGGACGACTTCGAAGCACTGGCCGATGTGGCGCACAAGCACGGTATTCCGCTGGTGATCGACAACACAGTGGCTCCCCCACCCATCTTCAACCCGTTTGAGTTCGGTGCGGACATCGCAGTGTATTCGCTCACCAAGTTCATTGGCGGTCACGGCACCAGCATCGGCGGCGCGATTGTAGACAGCGGGAAGTTCAACTGGGGTAACGGGAAGTTCCCTGAGATCGATGGTCCCGACCCCAGTTATCACGGCGTGAACTACTGGTCAGCATTTGGTCTGCATGACCAAGCGGTCGTGCCCGGAATCGCATATGTGTTGAAAGCGCGTGTGCAGCTTCTGCGCGACATCGGCGCGACAGTCTCGCCATTCAACAGCTTCTTGTTTACCCAGGGACTGGAAACTCTTCCCCTGCGGGTGCGTGAACACAGCAAAAACGCGCTGCAGGTCGCGCGCTGGCTGGAGGCACATTCGGCCGTGGCGTGGGTGAACTACCCCGGGCTGCCCAGCCATCCTAACTATGCACGGGCGCAGAAATATCTACCCAACGGCCAAGGCGCGATCATCGGGTTTGGTATCAAGGGCGGCGCCGAAGCGGGCGTGAAGCTGATCAACTCAGTGAAACTTTTCTCGCATTTGGCGAACATCGGCGATGCGAAGAGCCTGATCATCCATCCCGCCAGCACCACCCACGCCCAACTGACCCCTGAGGAGCAGGTCACCACCGGTGTGACCACGGACTATGTGCGGCTGAGCATCGGTCTGGAGAACGTGGCCGACATCATCGCCGACCTCGAGCAAGCGATCACCGCAAGCCAGCAGAATTGACAGTTGGCCAATCGGTATGCATGAGTGTATACGCCAGGCTGAGTGACAGGGCTTCTTCGCGCCAGCGAAGAAGCCCTGTTTAGTGCCACTATGGTAGATTATCCCTAGGAATACTACGACTGTTTTGGAGAACTCATCATGCGCATACTCATCCAGCGGACTATTGTGTAATCTTAGTCATGGCTTCACCTCCACCACTTATGGTGGCAGCAAGCATATATGTTACTGCCAACCAGGGGATTAGTTCATGAAGGACAGATATGAAGATATCCCTTTTTTCACATTCTGTAGACTAACACTGCTTGTCTGCCTCGGACAACAGGACCCCCCGCGCTTTGGCCATCCAATTACATAAGGGCCATCCATGTCGAAGACACCGCAACGGCCGTGAACGGTGCGATACAGACTGCCATCTTGCTTGAGGAAAACTAACTGCCTGCGCATGGGACTAAACGCCCCTGCGTCTCCGAACTTGGGATCCAGTATGGTGCCGATCACAATACTCTTGGAACTACCATTGCCCTTCAGCACTTCCAGGATATGAACATCCACGCGACTGTGGAGTCTCGCTTTCTTGTCTGTTGGCTGATCCGCCGGTTTCACCCATCGCGTTTCGACCACCGCGATGAGGCTGGATTGCTGCGTAATGGTCCTCATGCTAGGTCCAACCGTGTTCGGGTCGACATAAACGGGATTACGGTTGTATACGAGTGCGTTTTTGGCAGGCTGTTGCTCACCATTTTTCTTTAGATTGTCCACAATCTGTTTCCTAACATCCCTGTAATTGACCTTAGGTGAAAAGTCAGGATAGGATCGCCTTGCTCCTGGCTTGTTCCAGAGGTTCACTTTGCACTGCTCATCTATTGGAAACACGCCGAAGTGGCCGTACTTCGCATGGTATACAGCCCCATCGCGAACAAGGAAAACCAGGTAGGTATGTTCGGGGCGGTAAGCCGTAATATCGCTTGTCTCCATATGCGAATCTGTTCTGATGACAACGCTATCAGATGACAGACGCCCCTTGAGAGTTTCAAGAACTCTGGCTGTTACATTGCCCTCCCTGTATTCAGTACTTCCTCGCTTTTCGACTGGTCTAATCCATTGGACACGAATCACAGCCACCATTGATGCTTCTTGTATCAACACTCCAGTATCTGGTGGGCGGAATCTGCACTGTGCGCTCGGACTAGCACCAATAGTCAGGGCAACTACTATAATCGAAACAACATATAGACGGATAAGACTGTGATTTCCCATTACCATACCAAACCTCCCAAACACGCTCTTCCTGCTGCATAGCATTTGCCTTGTCCCGGATAACTGCACTGCCCGTCGCCTGTCCTGCACACGTAGAAGGTTGAAGGGCTAGATCCAAAGGATCCACGTCCAGCGATCATCACTACTAACTACACGCCCTTCGCTGGGTTGCTATCTGTGCTGTATCCGTTTTTATGCCAGACTGATATAACCTTACCTTTTACCCATACTGATGTCAAGGGGGTTAGTGTTATATTGGAGTTATTATCGAATAGATTTCAAAAACGAATATCTTGATGCCAACTCCTGCCAATGACAAGCCGACCGTATGGCATCCAACCAAAAAAACGTATGTCATTCAACGCCCGTTCGCATCGATATGGCCGCTATGGTAGATTATCCCTTGGAATACCACGACTGTTTTGGAGGACTCATCATGCGCATACTCATCCAGCGGACCACCCGCGCCGCCGTCATCGTAGAGGGGCAATGCATCGCCTCCATTGGTAAAGGCTACCTGGTGCTCCTCGGTGTCGGGCAGGGTGACACGGACGCCGACGCCCAGCTCATTGCCCAGAAGATTGTGAACCTGCGCCTGTTCGAGGATGAGAACGGCAAGACGAACCTCTGCCTGGCGGATGTGGAGGGCGAGGTTCTGCTGGTCAGCCAGTTCACACTGTATGGAGATGTGCGCAAAGGCCGACGGCCGGGTTTTAGCGAGGCATCGAACCCCGAAGAGGGTGAACGGCTGTATCTATTGACGGCGGAGCTGCTACGCCAGCAAGGTGTGCCGGTGCAGACTGGGCAGTTTGGCGCGCACATGGCGGTAGAGCTCTGCAACGACGGGCCGTTTACCATCTGGTTCGATTCGAGGAGACAGGAGTGAGGAGACAAGGAGTCAGGAGGGGACACCGATGGACGTTTTCGGTGGTCCTGCGCCCGCTTGCGGGCTGCACAAGACTAGACGCGCGGTGAGGGAACCCCGTTTAGGGACGCCAGTCCCTTGGGGTGACTAAACCCGCGGCAGCGCAGGTTGGTAGACTGAAATCCACACCGCTGGCCTTCGGCGACGGGTTCCGTGGCCCGTCCGTGACTTCGTCCCGGTACGGGCACTGTCACCCATCGCTGATCAATACCGGCCCGCGTTCCGGCGGGCGTTGGGAAGGCCTCCTTCCCCTGCGCCGGCCGGAGCGAAGCGACGCCGGCCGCTAATGATCAGCCGTGCGGTGCAGGAACCCGCACTGGACGCAGTTCCCGGAGCGTCAGCTCCCGGAACGTAGTCGTGTGGGTGACTAAACCCGCGGCGGCGTGACGGACGGCTCCAATCCACACCACTGTCCCCATGTCGACGGGTTCCATCGCCCCTGGGGCTCCATCACCCATCGCTAATGTGTTTAATGCCCGTGTCGCTACGCTCCGACGGACGTTTTCGGAGGCCCCGCGCCCGCTTGCGGGCTGCAAAAGATTAGACGCGCGGTGAGGGAACCCCGTGAAGGGACGCCAGTCCCGTGGGGTGACTAAACCCGCGGCGGCGTGGCTGACCGGCTGCGAGGTGGGCGTTCGACCCCGTGTTGCCGGGTGAGGCTAACCGCCAGACCGGCGCGGTCTTGAGGTTTCTGTAGAAGCTTGCCAGTAGCCAGACCGCCCCGGTCAAAACGCTATCCACCCTCACTTCGCGTCTTCGCGTCTTCGCGTGAGATATCCCCAAGTGGCCAATCGGGAGATTGGCGTTCCCAGGCGGGCATTTTCGGCTCCTCCTGACTCCTCCGCTCCTAACTCCTCCCAATGGGCTCCCCCCCCCATCACACGCCGTCTTTGCGCAGACCGCTGAATCGCATCAAACCAAATGCGCTGGTGATCATCCCAATCACAACTGCGACGGCCGAAGCCGTAAGCAGCACCGGCACCGGCTGCAGTTTTCCTAAAGATTCCAAGAACTGCTGCACCGTATGCTGAGGCAGGAACCGCATGGCCAGCAGCGGGATGATGATGATGAATATGGTGCCGTAACTGGCGGTTTGAGTGGCCTGTTTGACCGTGACTGCCTTCACCACAAATACCGAGGTGTTGCCGGCCACCATGAACGCCATGCTCAAAGCCAGAATGGGAGCGGTAAACCACACCGTGGGGTGCAGGTGGACTGCGTGGTTCGGGCTGAACGCGTTGGCAAGCAGCACCGATAAGGGCAGGCTGAGCATGCCCGTCACCCAGGAGCATAGGCTTGCGGACATCAGCTTTCCGATGACGATCGCCTTATCCGGCAATCGGGACGAAAGCAGCGTGTCCATCGTGTGACGCTCACGCTCGCCGGCAAAGCTGTCCGCCACATAGGGCGTCGTCATGATGGTGACAATCCAGGCCCACATGAGTGCACACCACGGGCTGCCCATCATCATAGCGCCGCTCATGGCGGGCCATATTGAGAACAAAATGATGGCAAAAACATGCCCGCGCCAGGGAGCCTTGCTGCCCCGCATCTGCCAGTACTCCCACATCTCCTTTTGAATCACCGTGAGGATATCACGCACCATGAGGTTTCGCCTCCACCAGTGTCAGCAGGGCTTGTTCCAGGCTGGCGGTGTCGCGGCGAACCTCTTCGATCAAGGCACCAGCCATCACCAGCTCTTTAATTAGGGGAGCCACCACGGCTCCCTGCTCCAGCGTGACCTGCAGGCTGCCATCTGGCCGCGGGGTGAGCGATATGATGCCAGGGATGCCGTGCATCATCGCCATGTCGGGCCAGTCTGAGCCAGTGATCAGCACCTCATTGCTGCTGGCACTGCGCCGGATGTTTTCGGGCGTATCACAAGCCAGTAATTGGCCGTCAGACAGCACCGCGATCTGCTGGCAGAGCTGCTCCGCTTCGGCCAGATTGTGGGTGTTGAGGAAGACCGTCACGCCCTGCTGCTTGACGATGTCCGACAGATGCTGCCGCATCTCAGCCGCAGACACAGGGTCTAGGCCCGAAGTCGGCTCATCCAGGAAAAGAAGGCTGGGTTCGTTCATCAATGCCCGCGCGACGGCCAGTTTCCGCTTCATGCCGCGGCTCCACTCACCCAGAATGTCTTTACGGCGTTCATACAACCCGAACAGCTCCAGCACAATCTGCATCCGGCTGCGGATTTCGCCCGTGCTCATGCGGCAGGCCCGTCCCCAGAACATCAGATTGTGCTCTGCACTGGTCCGTTCGTACAGACCATCATGCTCCAATAACGCGCTGGTGTATTGCCGAATCTGGTGGGATTGGGTGTTGATATCATACCCCAGCACCTCAGCATTACCGGAGGTTGGTCGCAGCAGCCCCATCAACAGGCGGATCATGGTGGTCTTGCCCGCTCCGTTGGGGCCAAGAACCCCAAAAACCGTGCCCTGCGCCACTTGGAGGTTAAGGTCGTTTAGTGCAATCAGACTGCCGAACGAGCGAGTCAGCTCGTTGGTTTGAATGGCATATTCCATATACGTGGTCTACGTTAGTCCAGTGATGGGTCTGGCGGGTAATCTTTGAGTTCATCACTGAAGTCCAACAGCATGGTCTCCAGTTTCTCAGCAGACTGTATGATGCGCTGGGCGTATAGCTTCAGCGTGTCATTTGCGGAGGCATCGTCTTCCAGTAACTCGGCAAATCCCAAAATAGAGGTGAGGGGACCGCGAGCATCATGGTTCAGTCTAGATAGACTTCCTCTGCGGAATTTATTCCAAGCCACCAGCTTACGACGCAGCTCAATCGCTTGCTGTTCAAAATCCTGCTCGCTCATCGTGATACACCTCTGAAGAAAGTTATAATGAGGAGGCCAATCGAAGGCCCGCTAACAATATCTTACACCGGAAATGCTCATTTTGGTGACTGCATGTGAACGGTCTAGCAAAACTAGTACGTCTTCTCGCTTTATGGCCCCTCTCGCTGCTCTATGCAGGTGGATTAAAGCTCTATCTGGCCTGGCGGCTGCCGCGGCGTCATAGGCTGTCCGTACCGGTGGTGTGCATCGGCAATATCAGTTGTGGCGGTACCGGAAAGACCCCAGCGGTGATCAGCATCGCCCGGCATTTTGTCGAACGCGGAATCAGGGTGGCGATTTTAAGCCGTGGCCATGGCGGTCACATTCCCGGTGATTATGCTGTAGTATCCGATGGACAAAACATACTGCTCAAACCTGATCAGAGCGGCGATGAACCATACCTCATCGCACAAAGCCTGCCTGAGGTTCCGCTGCTGGTGGGACGTGACCGCCGGATCACAGGACAGGCCGCCATCGACCGCTTCCATCCCCAGTTGCTGCTGCTCGACGATGGCTTTCAATATTACCAATTACAGCGTGATCTCGACATCGTGCTGCTGAACGGCGCGGACCCGTTTGAGGGTGGCTGGCCATTACCTGCCGGAAACCTGCGGGAACCCCCATCCCACCTGCGACGGGCCGATGCTCTGGTACTGACCGGTGTCGATGGCCAGCAGATGTCTCTCGGACGGGTTCAGCAGATGAATTTGCCCAAGTTCACCGGTACTCGCCGCGCTTCATGCCTGCGGGATGTTCATGGAGCCACCGTCGCGGTCGAATGGCTGCAGGGACGCAGCGTAGGCTGTTTTAGCGGGCTGGGTCACCCTGAGCAGTTTGAGCAGAGTCTGCTGCAGCTTGGTGCTGTGCTGAAAATCCGCCGCCGATTGAATGACCACCAGGCGATCACTGCGGAGCGGCTTAGGCATCTTTGGGGGGAAGCAGAGGGTTTGGGCTGTGAAGCGCTAGTGTGTACACAGAAGGATATGGTAAAGCTGCCCGCCGGTTGCGATGATCTGCCCATCTACGCGCTGGAAATCCAAATGACGTTCGATGAGCCGTTCTGGAAATGGCTCGATGACCGCATGGCAGGCATATTCGGGAAGGAGATAGGAGAAAGACGTCAGGACACGGGACAGGAAATCGTATAACGCGGAGCTACTTATCCTGCATATCTTATTAGTCCAAGACCCGCCTTCGACGCCTCAATCCAACGCATTCTGAAAACTGGCGAAAATCCGTTAAAAATAGTGCTCATACTAGTACAATCTCTGGGTATAATTAATCCACAACAACCGTGGCGCTACCCGGAGGTAGATGATGGACCCTTCCATGCTTTACAATGACCGTTGCATCCGTGAGTTGGTTGAGAGCGACATCCCGAAGGTGATTGAGGTTGTGAAAGCCTCGTTTCTGGATGCCAACGCCGGTGTGATAGGGGCTGAGGATCTGCCCGCTATCCCATGGCTAAGGCTGTCAGAAGCACAGTTCTTGAAGTGGATGCAGGACAGCAGTTACTACCTAGGGGTGGTGGATGCACCGGAGATTGGGATTGTCGGATTTGCACTGATGATTGAGGAGGGCGCTGGTGGTCGTAAACTGGCCGCACTCTACGTCGACCCCACACACCAGGGCGATGGCTGGGGCACTCACCTGTATGAGGCCGCCACAGAGGCATTCCCCATGAGCACAAACGTGACCGTCGATGTGTTCAAAGCCAACACCAAGGCCATGGAGTTCTTCAAACACCACAAGTTTTTATCCGTCGGTGAGGGCAAGGTAAAGGTGGGCAAGAACATGTATGACATGGTGCGGCTGCAGCGGGCGTTGTAGCGTCAGGTGGTATATGGATGCGGTGAGCGATCGCGGATCGCCCCTGCCTTGACCGGCCCCCGCGGCATAAATGCCACGGCTAATTGAACGAAAAGCCCGCTCAAGCGGGCCGCGGGCCTCCCGTCCGGGCACCCACGGAGTGGGTAAGATTCTTATAGCCAGGGGTAAGCGAAGCGCAACCCCTGGAAGGCGGCCTGAAACCGTCTACCCCCGGACGGGGGTCGTATGCGGTTCCGATTGGCATTCGCCTCTCCCATCCGAACCCATCCGTGGAATCCGCGTAATCCGTGGTTCAGACAAAAAGACCGGCGCGGTCACTGGGCTACACACCAAAGCATGATCGACCGGCCCGGTTTTCCCTTTCCGGGCCGGTCTTTCGGTAAGCTCCGATCCAGGGTGCGAGGTCAGGAAGGTAGTATATTGCCCCCAACTTACGCCGCGCCCTGAAGGACGGCGGCTTCTTATCCGAAAAGCCGTCTAAAGACGTCTGAAATACCGAGACACCAAGTGCAAAGACACCATACCTCACCGTTTCTACACGTTCTCAAACCAGATTTCATGCCTGCAGCCGGCTTCCAGCCGGCTTACCGGTTAATAAGCCGCCGTCCTTCAGGGCGCGGCATTGATTTGTGGGTAATAGTCGCGTCGGTGAGGCAAAGGTAACTGGCTATCGGCCAGACCGCGCCGGAGATGGGCTGCATAGCGGTCGTTAGTGTACCGAGAAACCGGCGCGGTCGTTTCCCCTCTCCCATCGTCCCCATCCGTGTAACCCGCGTAATCCGTGGTTCAGACAATCCGGGAATCGGACGGATGAGACGGATCGGGCGGATCAAATTGTTGGGCAGGCACGGGGGCCTGCCCCTACACAGGACCCGTTTCCTGGGCAGGCATACCCCTATATCCGTGCTCAAATCCGCCAGTGGCAGCCCACGTCTGTTACAATGTATTTGGTACAAAATGTATACAAACATGCTGCCTGCTATTTCAGCCTAAGGAGACCCATGTCAGCCCCAACACCTTCTGAGAAAACAATCGTTCGCGAAGATATCCGAAATATCGCCATCATCGCCCACGTAGACCACGGCAAAACAACCCTTCTTGATGCCATCCTCCGACAGTCCGGCACTTTCCGACTGAACCAGGTTGTGGAAGAGCGCGTCATGGACAGCAACGATCTGGAGCGCGAGAAAGGCATCACGATCCTCAGTAAAGTGACCAGCGTGCTGGTTCATGACACGAAGATCAACATCGTGGATACCCCAGGTCACAGCGACTTTGGCGGCGAAGTGGAGCGGATTCTGCGCTGCGTGGATGGTGTGCTGCTGCTGGTGGACGCCTGCGAGGGCACCATGCCTCAAACGCGCTTCGTGCTCAAAAAGGCACTCGCCCAAAAGCTGAAGCCGATTGTGGTGGTCAACAAAATCGACCGTCCTGGCGCACGCCCCTACGAAGTGATCGATGAGGTCCTCGACCTGTTCATTGAGCTGGGATGCGACTCCGAGGCTCTGGACTTTCCCTACATTTTTGCGTCTGCCACGCTGGGATATGCGGTCAACAAACCGGAGGATGTGCCCGTCGACATCAAGCCGCTGTTTGACATGATCTTGAAGTATGTGCCCGCACCCGTGGGCGATCTGGATGGCCCCTTCCAAATTCAAGTCACCAACTTGGACTACGATGACTACATCGGCCGTCTGTTTGGCGGTAAGGTGCTCCGTGGCCGCGCCCGCAAGGGTGAGACGGTCACCGTCACAAAACGTGACGGTAGCACCGAAAATTTCCAGATCACTCGTGTTTTCGGCTACCACGGCCTGAAGCGCACCGATGTCGAAATCGCCGAAGCTGGCGATATCGTGCTTCTGGCCGGTATGGAGGATGTGCAGATCGGCTGCACCATCACCCACCCCGATTGCCAGGAAGTGCTGCCGTTGATCGAAATCGACGAGCCGACGGTTAGCATGGACTTCATTGTCAACAATGGACCATGGGCCGGACGCAGCGGCAAGTACCTCATGATGCGCAACCTGAGCGCACGCTTGATCCGAGAATGCCGCACGAATATCAGCCTTCGGGTTTCGGAAACCGACCAGCCAGACTCGATCAACGTAGCGGGCCGCGGCGAGCTTCAGCTTGCCATTCTACTCGAGACGATGCGCCGCGAAGGCTTCGAAGTCATGGCCAGCCGACCCCGCGCCATCACGAAAGAGATTGACGGCGAACTATGCGAGCCGATCGAAGAGCTGACCGTTGATGTGCATGACGAGGCACTCGGCATGATCATCGAGCAGATATCCCGCCGCAAGGGCGAAATCACTTGGATGGGCAAGGACGAGGGCGGCAGCAACCGCGTGATCTTTGATATCCCCACCCGTGGCCTGATTGGTCTGCGAACTGACTTCCTGAGCTGGACGCGCGGATTGGGTATTATGTCGCACACATACAAGAGATATGACAAATTCCGCGGCGACATCGTGTTCCGCCAGAACGGCAGCTTGATCTCTAAAGAGGGTGGCCATGCCACCGCTTACATGATCGAGCCGCTGCAGGAGCGAGCCACGTTGTTTGTGTCGCCTGGTGATGAGTGTTATGAGGGCATGATCGTGGGCGAAAACAGCCGTGAAGACGACATGGTGGTCAACATCACCAAAGAGCGTCAGAAGACCAACGTGCGCAGCAGCACTAAGGACGCCACGGTCATGATCATCCCTGCCAAGAAGTTCCAGTTGGAGCAGGCGCTCAGCTTCCTGAAGGATGACGAGCTGCTGGAGGTCACGCCTGAGGCGCTGCGGTTCCGAAAGCGCGTGTTGAACACCACCGAGCGTTTGGTCAGCGGCCGCCGCAAAGGCGGGTAGTGATACCGGACCCTTTACCAAGCGGGCGTCCCCTCATGGGCCGTCCGCTTTTTGCATATAGATAGTAGTGTCGGGAACAAACCTCCCTACCGCTGCCTGCTGATGATCTCCGATACCTTCACAGCGATGTTGGCACCGAACAGGGCCTGACCATACATCGATGGGTGGACGCCATCATATGTGTGCTGAGTGGCTCCGCCGTTCTGGGTGATCGTCGCGTTTAATGAGGGCACATCGATGAGGTAGACCCGCTGGTCCTTCGCATTACGGCGCGCTGCGACCACGGAGGCGATCTCATCGCGGTGCGATCCCGAACCCGGCAGCACGCAGAAAATCTGCGCATTCGGACAGGCCTTACGCACGGCAGTCGCCCACTCCAGATAGTTGCTGGTCACATCAAGACCGCCGTAGTCATTGGTGCCCATGTTGCAGAACACATAGTCAGGCTCGGGGAGCAACAAGCCGTTCTTCAGCCGCGAGGTTTGGGCGTCATAGTGATCCCAACTCTTGTTCAGCGACGGCAACTGCATCACCCTGACCATCCCCTGTCCGCCCGTCCCCAGCAGTCCATACTCACAATCGAGGGCTGAGCATACGATGGGGAACCAACTGCATCTGGCGTTGTTGGGCTCCAAGATCGACCACGAGGTGAACAGAGCCTCAACACCAACACCCTCGGTGATTGAATCGCCAAACCCGATGGCCAGTTTCGAGCGTTTGGGATAGGCGGCGATGCTTCCGCCATCGTCAAGCGATATGCCAGCAATGCGCAGGTGGGTGGTAGATGCCGTCCAGCGGTTCAGCATCAGGTCCGCCGCCCGGAAGTAGAACTCCACGCGGTGTGGCACCGAAGCATCCAACTGGCCAGATACCGGCAGAGTATAGGTGCAGCCTGTCTGAGTGAGCTGTATATGCGTGAACGGCCCTCCGTCTATGGAGTATTCCACCACCGGCATCGAGCCGACCGGGCAGTCCTCATTGGCGGTGCCGTCGATCACTACCCCCACGCTTCCGGTGTCCTTCACGATCGTCTTGAAATAGGCTCCAGGCATTGTGGCTTCCGCCCTGGCCTGCTCCGCTTTGCCTGAACACTTCCAGACATACGGTGATAAACCGAAATCCGAGCGGTCACACGGTATGGTGGTCGCGGCTTGGGCGCCTCTGGCCAGAACCAATCCAGCAGCTAGTATTAGCATGGCGCAGCATGGTGTCAACATATTCATCTACAATATCCCTTATATGCGGGTTACGGTCATTACTGTGATACCACTCATGCGGTGCCGTGTCAATGGCATGTGTACCGAAATAGACCATTTCTGTAGCTAGCAGCTTCAACTAGCTGAGCAAACAAGCGTGCGGTAACGGCTTATATCTTGAACCTGACGACATCATCCAGCAGCGGGGTTTTCTTTATCAGTACCTGCATTGGATCAACACCATCTGGGCATTCTGCAACCTCAACCAGCCCCAGGAAACCAGCGTAGTCAACTAATGCACGGCTTGTATAACAAAATCGAACTCCGCTTTCATATCCATCCATCATCGGGTTCCCATCTTCATCTTGCAGGAGAGTGGGGAATGCACGTAGTATGGCATCCTCGTAGAAGGTATTCGTCCGGAACTCATCGCCATATTTATGCAGCAGGTAGAGCGTATACGCGAATGTATCTTGAAACTCGAACATCTCTGGAAAATCATCACCACGACCCCAAGGCACATCCTCAGCCGCGGCACGCAGTATCATAGGATATAAAGCTTGAACCCCAGCCCCGCCTAACAATCGTCTGCACTCTGCACTCAGGCTTAACGAGCCTTTCATGCAGTCGATGATACCTACAGTCGCGGCTAGTTCCAGAATCTGACTTAATCCATCAAACATCAAGTCATCATCGATCGTCCCGTCCTTCATAAATTCGAGGACTGCTTCCTCCTGGAAGTATGCCTTCACAAGTTCGCGAGCTGCTTTGGTGGGCAGGCTGCCGTCTTTCTTCAACTTCATGCCTGTGAGACCGATCTCTTGTAGCAGGGTCACAAGCAGCCTCATAACTGGCGTCTCCGGCCATCCGGTCATGACCTCAGGAAACTCGACGATTTCTGGAGATTCGAAAGGTACATTGATGAGTTTGAGCATTTGGACTGGGGTCAAACCATCGAAGTCATCGCATGGCTGTTTATTACTACGCGCATATGGACTAGGAATGAACCTGGCTTGTGCATAGGCTTGTTCCATACCATGCGGGACTTCCATCTCGGCATAGTCGGATAACATCTTGTCTACGTCGAGTTCCTCGAATGGGTCACTGATCACAATCTTGTTTTCGTCTTTACCTAAGCAGCACTTCTTGTATTTTTTCCCGCTGCCGCAAGGGCACAGATCATTCCGTCCAACTTTTTCCATATCAGCTACGCTCCTTAATGATCGTCTTCATATATCGCTTTGTCGGGGATCGCTTGCGCCTTAGCGAGAGCGGAAGCACTAATAGATATTGTACCGGCAGTAATCCGACCTCGGGAAGCAGATGAGAAGACCGCTCTTGTACAGGCCCTCACATAGAGTCTAGCAGTCAACCGCTGCCGATGTCAGAGCCGCAGAGCCCGTGTATATGCGACGCCAAAGTGCGGGGCGGTAATTTCTTAACTACGTCGGTCTTGATTGCCACTGTCCGGGGCGGTTTTCTCCTAACCGCGCCGGTCTTGATCCCGACACAAAACCTAACGGGCTAACCGCCAGACCGGCGCGGTCTTGAGACCTCTGCCACCGCTAGCCAACCGCCAGACCGCCCCGGACTTAAGCCACATTTGCTTTAGACCGGTCCGGTTTTCCCTTTCCGGGCCGGTCTTGATCGCCTATGTCCGGGGCGGTTTTCTCCTAACCGCGCCGGTCTTGATGTCTTCAGGGACAAGGGAATTTCGGCTATCCGCCAGACCGGCGCTGTCTTGAGCTCTCTGTCACCGCTAGCCATCCACCAGACCGCCCCGGACATAGGCAATATGTGGAGCCTATACCTAACCGAACGCTCATGGCCAATGGAACTACTTCCGTGCTGCGCGCTTGGGCATGAACTTCACCGACAACACTACGTGATCCCCCGGCTCTGTACCTTGCTCGACACTGGGCTTAAGAGGGTATTTGACATCCCAGTGTTCTGAGGGCATATCAGCTAAGCCGATCCACTCCAGGCTGACCAAATGCTTCATGATGTCAGGCAGTGAGGAGGTATTAAAGCTGACGCCTCCATACATATCTGGCTTCAGCGGGATATTCTGGAGCACCAGCCGTTTCTTCCAGTACTGCGGTTTATCACCAGTCTCCTGCATACATATTCGCTCAGCCACAAGACGTGTGAGTGTTCCGCCATCCGCCGATACGGTTCCCTCCAAACTGACCGGGCCAGCATACTCGTCTGCTGTCTCCAGCGGGCCAGGATCACCATTCCTTGCCCTTCCGGTGATGCGGAATGTGTTCCCGCTCCAGATGTGGGTGTCTATGTCAATGTAGCCCTCAATGGATGTGGTCCATGCGTAATCTGGTGAGTCATACATCTGCGATGAGGGCAGCTTCGTGCCCTTACTGTCGCGGTAGGTGACAGACAAGTGAACATCAACCCATGAGCCGGACAGGTTGGTGCTTTTCGTTGGCTTCACAGCAGGTTTCACCGTTGTTTTCGGGGCCGGTTTCGCCGGCGGTTTGGGGGTGGCAGGCTTCGAGGGGGGCGTCACAGTCAAAGCGATCGGCTGTTCTGCGACATCTGACTTCACCAGGATTCCGCCCATGTCGATGGCAACAGTGTATAGCATCTTGTTGGTCTTTTTGTCGCGCTGTAAGGCTGCAAGTATGTCTGTGGTGAACTCCGCCGCGTTGACCGTGAAGTTGCCATTCCCCTTGTATACCATCGGGAGCCAGTAGTTCTTTTTGGCGCCGACCATGGTGAAGAGCAACGCTCGGTCGCGGGCGGTCGGACAAACCGGAGTAAGTGATTTCTGATAGCTGGAACTCTCTTTGTTCCAGGCATAGGAATCTGCGTGGAAGATGAGGGTCTTGGTCTTGATATCCAGACTGGGTAGCGTGAGGGTGACCCGCGGTATGCTGATGTCCAACAGCCGCGCATCTGCGGCGATTGCCGCGGGTACCAGCGTGTTGGCCTGGTCCATGGCGCACGTACGATCGATACGGTGCCGTCCGTCGGCATCACGGCGCGCCAGATTGCTGCCCGCGCTGTTCTGGTAGTATCCACTGCCGTCTGTTGATGAGCTGGCGGCAAACTTCAATCCGTCCAGCAACGGAGCCGGATACTCTTTGGGCTGTTTGTTAAAGTTAGTCACATGCGCTTTGGTCACCGCATCGGTGCCGACAATCGTGTCGGTGGAGAAATACTTCGAGTTGGTGAAACGGGCGACTGCCTCGAATAGTTCCTCCGGGGTAATGCACTTGTCTATGGCGGTTTGAAAGGCAGAATTGACCACGTATTTCTCCCTGTCGGTCACCTCTGAGGCAGTGACATACTCCTCATATGGGTCGCCTTTCAGGTCCTTCAAATTCTCCCAGTAACGCCTCAATGCACCGGGGTGCGCGTCATTGCGTACATGCGCAGGCACGGTCATATCGGCCAGGAGATGCTGCATCTCACCCAGACTGCGCCATATCTTGCCGTAACGCCCGGGATTCGCCGCCAGATCGGAGCCCTTCCATGCCTGTGCCAGGTTTTCGGTGAGTGTCTTGTTGGAGTATGGAGAGGCACTCATCGCCCATACCTTACAATCCACGCGCGGATTGGCGCCCATCAGCAGCGGAGAGAGGGTTGGATCGAGAGAATCGGTAAGGTAGGAGACATTTTCTGTCTTGTTTTGGCTGTCGTAACCACTACTCGTCGGGTCATAAAAGTGGCGTAAAGACATGTAAGATTCCGGCTCATCGGCATCATATCCGCCTTCCACCATCCACCATATGAAAGGGCGACTCGACATAGTCTCTGTGATGTAGGTCGGCAGCCAGGGCAGCCCCTTCACGTCGATCGACACCTCGTCACGATGCCAGTCGCCGCTCTCTGTGACCGTCAAGCAATCCGCCACGAACGGGTGCTCACCGGCCTGCAGTTTGATACCGAGTTCGGCCGCACTGGAGGGCACGAAGTCATATTTGGAAAGAATCGGGTCCTTCTCTGCCTTGGCAAGGAACAGGTAGAGCGCGTATTCGTTGATCTTTCGATGAGCACCTCCCTGTCCAGCGGCACCATCGGCATTGCCGTATGCCCACGCCAGCGAAGGAGCGATCACTGAGCCGAGCAGCACAGCGACGACTAGAGATAACTTCCTTCTCATAAGCAGCCTCGATTCCTTAGTTGCAGACATATCGCAACCGCGTATCCAGTGGCGCAGCCCGATTTTATATCTTAAGTATAGCAGACAAACCGACTCTATATGTATGAAAGTTGACACGACTCTGTTGTTTAATTAGGGTAGAATTTAACACAAGGGGATGGTGTTTCTACCCTATCATACCGCAGCACAGAGGATGGATTATAGTGATGATGAGAATGATGGTGTTGATAGTTTTCGGGGTGTTACTGACGGCGATACCCGCGATGGCTGCAGCACCGTATAGCGTCTCGGCGGCGGAATTCGGGGCCAAGGGCGATGGCATCGCGGACGACACGGTGGCGATCCAAAGCGCACTCAATGCGGTGGCCAGCAAGGGTGGAGTGGCGCATCTGCCGGCGGGGTCATATATGATCTCTGCGGCACTATCGGTGCCGCACGGCGTCACGCTGCTTGGGGATGGTGCCCGATGGGAGGGCTCCGCCACAAAGTTGATCGTGCCTAAAAACGGCTATTCGGCCATCAAACTCAACCATGTCAGCTCGGTGAAGGGGTTAGGCATCGTCTACCCAAATAACCGCAACAACGCGCATCCGGTGGCCTACCCGCCGTCCATTCTTCTTGAGGGCATCAACCCCAGCGTGGAAAACATCGTGTTTGACTGCGCCTGGATCGGCATCTCCACACCTCCCGGCGGCGGAAACTCCGGGCAGGGGATGTTCAAGGAGATCACCGGCTTCGTGCATCATGTGGGCATCCACCTCTCGGGCTGCCGCGATGTGAACCGCATCATTGATGTCCACTGGTTCGTCGGCGGGGATAACAGCGAGGAACCCGCCTATTACGGCCGAAACCGTGTGGGGTTTGAGTTCGGTGATGTAGACGGCTTGATCATGGACCGCTGTTTCATGATTGGCGGCAAGACTTTCTTCCACCAGTTGCCTCAGAAGGACACACCCGATGGCAAGAAGGAGGCCGCGCACTCGCTGGGGCATCACATCAACCTGTGCTGGATCGAGGATGTGGAAAAGGGCTTCGTGATTGAGGGCATGACCGGTTTCGTGCTGAACAGCACCAACATCCTGGTGCGCGAGGGTGGTGTGGGCGTGAGCGTGATCCCGCAGAGCCTCTACTACAACGGGGTAATCAGTGGCGTGCAGGTGCGCACCTTCGGCACACCCGCCGTGGGCATCGAGTTCGTCCCCAAGACGCCGCATATCCGGAACCGGCTGAGCATCTCCGACTGCCAGGTAGTGGACGGTGCGCCGGCAATTCGGCTTGGCCCGGGTGCCCGCCGGGTGACCCTGCATGACAACCACCTGCAGGCCGTTGCTGGGAAAGCCGCGGTGCAGATTGAGAAGGGCGCTGATCTGCTGGTGGTCACCAACAACGTGCTGACGGGTGGGACGGGCATTAAGGACGGCTCAGGCCCGAAGGCGCAGAAGACCATCACCGGCAACCTGGTGGAGAGGTAAAGCGTGGGGGTCAATAATCCGGTTTGATTGTGGATGACCCTTGTGGTCATCCGACAAGCCTGGGCGACCACCGGTCGCCCCTACGACCACAACTGTCGTAAGCCACAATCACATACCGCACGACAGTGACCTTCCGGGCACCCACGAAGTGGGTATGATTCTTATAGCCACGGGTGAGCGAAGCGTAACCCGTGGAAACAACCGAAAACCATCTACCCCGAAGTGGGTCGCACCCTATAACCCCACAACTATATGGTAGGATTACTCACAACCACATTCCACCATCACCGACGCATTTTTGTCGCCGTAGATTATTACCGTGTAGCTCTTGCTCCTGCGGTTCGACCCACTTCGGGGTAAGAACTCAGCACCGCTTTCCAGGGGTATCGCTTCGCTCACCCCTGGCTATAAGAACTGCTACCCACTTCGTGGGTGCCGGACCACGGTCTTGTATTTGTTGGTCCGTCAATCGCGTGCCACCGTCGCCGCGACATAAATGTCTCGGCTATTGATCACCAAGACTGCTGAAGCAGTCTTCACTAACGTTATCTTTGTCGGCAAGGAGCTCCGCAGCCCGGTTTAGCGGGCTTGTTGATCAATAGCCGAGACATTTATGTCGCGGCACATGGTCGATACGATCCCAATCTGGACTTGTGGGTAATAGACTGTCCTTCAGGGCGCGGAGGAGAGCATATGATTTGCAGGTTTTGACTGGCACAGATGTCGCGGCAACAGGTCTGTTAATGTCCCCTCAGCTTATCCTACCTGCACTGCCCAGCTCGCGCATCCAGCGTGCTACGACCTGCGCGACGGCCTGCTTGGCATCGACCAGAGAGAGCGCATACCACTCTTTGGAGCGCTTGTTGCGGTTGAAGTTGTCAATCGCATCAAGAAAGGCCCGTCCCAGTTCGCTGGCCACATTCACTTTGCTGATGCCGATATCGATGGCCCTGTGCAGTTGGTCCGCAGGAGTTCCCGATCCGCCATGAAGAACCAGCGGCACATCGGTGGCATCGCGAACTGCCTGCAGACGTTCGAAATCCAACACTGGGCTCTGTTTGTACAGGCCGTGGGCGTTCCCGATCGAGATCGCCAAAGCATCGATGCCGGTCCGGTCCACGAATTCGGCAGCCTTATGCGGTAAGGTCAGCGAGGCATTTTCCTGTCCTTCCACGGTGGCATCATCCACCTTACCCACAGCCCCCAGCTCACCCTCTACGGTGATGCCTTTAGCGTGCGCCATGTCGACCACCATTTTGGTCAGCCGCACATTCTCCTCGAAATCATACTGTGAGGCGTCCATCATGACGGAAGGAAATCCCGCCTCGATGCATTCGCGAACCTGCTCGATGCTGGTCGCATGGTCGAGGTGCAGGCAGACCGGCACATCGCACTCAGCGGCGACCAGCTTCACGATGTCGACCATCATTTTGGCACCCATCAGCGGGTACTCGATGGGCCCGATGATATACATCACCGGTGAGCGCAGTTCACATCCGGTTTGCGCGATGGCTTGAGCCGTCTCCGCATTACAGTAGTTGAAGGCCCCTACCGCGTAGTGCTTCGACTGGGCTTCCCTTAACATTCGATCCAAACCTATCAGTTCCAATGACTAGTCCTCTGTTTTTTATGATGCCTGATGCTGAAGCTGTTCCAGCATGGCTGCGATATTCTCAACGGGCACATCGGCAGGGATCACATGGGAGGGAGCGGCAATATACCCACCGTCTTTACCGAGTTCCGTGATGATTTTACTCGTCTCTTGCCGTACCTCGTCTGCGGTACCGTGCGGGAGCAGATGCTGCACGCTGATGCCGCCGTAGAAGGAGAGCTTCCCGTGATACTCCCGCTTGGTCTTATACACATCCATAGTTTCTGGCTGGAAGGGATTGAATATGTTCACTCCCGCCTCCGCCAGTTCAGGCAAGATGCTCTTCACATCGCCGCAGCAGTGTATCATGACATATTTGCCCACATCCCGCACACGCCCATACATTCGGCTGATGCAGGGTTTGATATACTCCCGCCAAAGTGTCGGCCCCATGATGAGCCCAGACTGCGCACCCCAGTCATCGCCGATATATACGCAGTCGATGTCATGACTCAACGCCAGATCGATCTGTGCCAGGTTGTAGTCGGTGATCCTGCCAAAAAGCTCATGCACGAACTCGGGAGAGTCCAACATGTCGATCAACAACTGGTCCATACCGCGAAGGGACCATGCCCTCTCGAACAGCGAAAAGCCCAGGCTTGCGACTCGGAACTTGTTATGGTTATCCGTCACAAAACGCGGGTAGGCATCCAGCAGCGGTGGGATTAGTGGATTTGGCAGTTGGTAGTCGCCAAGTGTCGCTTCCGGAAACACCCGATTCGCGACCACGCCGATGTCTTTATCAACGCACCTGTTCCACACCACGCCCCATTCATCCTGGAAATACCCTGGTTCGACTTCGGTCCAACTCGCCTGTTTGCGATGGGAGAGCATTGCCATGTGGTTGCCTATTTTGCTCAGGTAATCCGCATCGCCAGTATGAGTGATCATCTTATTTAACGCTTCGCCAGAGAACGTGACATGATACGGCACGAAGTCACACTGCTGGAATTCGACCGCAGCCATGACGCGTTCTCTGGGAGTGGAGGTCGGCTTCACTTTGTGCTTTCTGGCACAATGTGATTAAGTGTTTGAGGCGTCACGAACAGAATGTCTCTGGCGATACCGAGTGCCTGATCCGTGTCATACTGTCCATCGTCGATCTTCTGAGCCAGCACAGTCGCCAGTTGTTTGCGCACGATTACCGCTTTAGCATAAGCCCACTCCACGCAGTAGGCGTCTGAGAAGAAGCCGATCTGCTTGTTAGTGGGCAGCATATCTAGACGCTCCGACATCACTTGCCGAATGCTGGATGGGAAAAAATTGTGCCACCAGTAACCAGCCAGCGACAGGTTAGGCAGCTCACGGCAGAGGGTGCAGAGCGACTTGTTGGCATGAAGGCTGGACAGGAAACACTGGAAGTGGATATTCGGGTGCCGGCTGATCATCTCCGCAAGCAGTGCGATCGTGTTTTGCGAAAGGCGACTGCCGGTTTCGAAGGGCAGCGGTTCCGCACCCAGACTGAACTGAAAAACCAGATGCTGCTTATTGTGGCGTTCTAAAGAAGTGAGGAACAGCTCATTGATGTACGAGGCATAAATATCTCGCTCACTGGCTCCGGCGTGATCACGCTGAGAGAGTGCTGTTTCCATCGTAGACGCACTCACGGGCGTTAGGGCGATGTCGGTGGAGATATGGGTAGCTATCGAGGTGATCATATCCGCCGGAATCTGCTGCACATACCAATCCATGGCGGCGTGGACATCGTCCAAGCTCCGGATGGTCTTCTCTGTCGCCGGTCGGGCACCGCCGCCTATCTGCGCTGGCGGACCGGGTAGTTTCCCCCAGCACCGCTCCAGCTCATACAAGGCGGTGTCGTACTCACCCCATTGGCAGCGTGTGAAAAAGGCCCACTCCAGTGCATAACTCAACATCGCGTCATCGGCCCCGGTGCGACGGCGGGCGATCTCCGTGCCAAAGCGTCGGATCCCGGCCTTCTTCGCGACCTCGGTTTGCCAGGCGGTGTCATCTGCTCTCTCACGGATCATCGAATCAAGATACCGCCAGTTACTGGCGTCGACGGGTGAACCTATGCCATACAGATCACGCAAAATGGTGCGTATCCCCCATGATATGCTGGTGTTTCGCACGTAAGATAGATAGGGCAGAGCCTCGATGATTCTGGAGTGCGCTTCCTCATCGGACGGCCAGTCGGGATATTGTGTCAGTCTGCCGCCACTGGGGCAGCCGGCAGCATACAGATCACTGATGGCCATGTGATACAGCATGATATCATGCAAACCGCGAGCACCCAACGCGCCATCCACCAGATGGGTGTGCGCATCAATCAGCGGGACATGGGCCAGGTCTGAGTAGATATCATCAGCTAGACGGACTGTCATATCACATCACTCCTTGAGTTTCATGCTTGTGCATTATGGTGTGTTCATTCATCAACGTCTTTGTCATTCAATCAAAAGATGATCTATACTGCATATTACCGAATAATCGCATTTGAAGTGTCAGAAGTCGAGAAGGAGTGGGTCAAGTGGTGAAATTCAGCGGAGTGGGGGTCTGTTGCCAGGATTACATTGTGTCATCGCCGCGCGTGGAGTGGGGTGATACCGCCATTGTCAGCAGTTACCGCGCACAGGGCGGCGGGCTGATCGGCACAGCGTTGGTGGCTTGTGCCCGGCTGGGTGCCGCCTGTGATCTGTTCAGCCTGCTGGGAGCCGATACTATTGCCGACGAAATCACCGCAGAGCTACAGCGTGAGGGTGTCGACACATCGGGTGTACAGAAAATAACCGGTGGGGATAGCCCGTTTAGCTTCATCCACGTCGATGAGGCATCTGGTGACCGCACCATTTTCCACCGTCCGGGCAGTAATCTGCTCTGGGACAGCTCCCACAGCCTTCAGCGAATCACCGAATCGCAGGCCCTCATCATTGATGATATCTACCCGGAGATGGCTCTCGCCGCAGCCAGACTGGCCCAAGCGCACCACATTCCGGTGGTGGCTGACATCATCCCCGACCCGCAGAACCACGAGCTTCTTCAATATATCGATGTGCTGATTGTGCCGAAGCACTATGCAGACCAAAACGGTTATGCGAACAACCTGGATGCGGCGCTGGACTCCATACACGCCTTCGGACCGACCACCGCTGTGATCACGCTGGGTTCTGAGGGGTTTGTGTATTCCGACCCCACCTCCCGCGGGGCTGGTAAAGCCTTCAAGGTTGATGCGGTCGACACCACCGGTGCCGGCGATACGTTCCATGGTGCGTTTGCCTATGGCCTGGCGTCAGGATGGGATACCGCCCGGTGTGCGGAGTTTGCGTCGGCTGTGGCCGCCATCAAGTGCCAGAAACAAGGCGGGAGAACCGGCCTGCCCTCGCTTGAGCAGACGCTGGCGTTTATAGAGGAGCGGAGGGTGTAAGCGGGGTAGGGACATTCGTGCTGTGTTCGTATGCATCCATTGCCGCGACATAAATGTCTCGGCTACTGATCAGCAAGTCCGTTAAAACGGACTACGGCACTTCGTGCCGTTGGTGATCACGATCCCGCAGGCTGCTTCAGCAGTCTTGTTGATCATAAGCCGAGGCATTTATGTCGCGGAATCGACGACCAACTGGTGTGTATAATTATGGGATATCACCCCCCGCCTCTTCAGCCTCTGCCGCTTTCAGGGTGCCGGCGCCAGATTGGGTATACTATATCCATAAATGGTGAGACGATATGACATCTGATACCCCAACCGAAAAGAAACTACACGCACGTAACCTCAAGCGGCTGATCGCCTATATCCGCCCCTACTGGCCCTATTTTGCGGCCGCCACCCTGTTTGGTCTGGTCAAGCTTTTGACCCCTGTGGCGATGGCATGGGTGGTGGGGCAGTCGATCAATGTGCTGGTCGAATCCGGTGCAGGCAAGATCAGCAGTCAGCACGCATTGCTTCAGCTTCGTCACCTGCTGATCATTGGTGCCGGAGTGGCACTGCTGACCCCCACTTTTGTATTCCTGCGAACCGCGGTGGGAGCCCGAGCGGTGCAGTTGGTGATGTGCAACCTACGCTGCGACCTCTATGGCCACATCCAAAAACTCAGCCACAGCTTTTTCGACGCCAACCGGTCAGGTTCGTTAACCAGCCGGCTGGTGGGCGACATCGAATCCATCCAGCCGTTCGTCAGCAAGGCGTTTGTGCAGGTTTGGATGAGCATCGGTATGATCATTGTGGTGGTGGGCTACTTTATATGGCAGAACCCGGTGCTCGGGCTGCTCAGCGTGTGCATGCTGCCGGTGCAACTGCTGATCCAGCGCAAGATCGGCTGGAAAGTGAAGCAGAACAGCCGCGATATCCGCGACCGAATGGCCCAGCTCAGCGGTAACGCGCAGGAGAAACTCTCCGCCACCACCGTGGTCAAGGCGTTCACAGGTGAGGATGAAGAGGCACAGCGCTTCTTGGATGATAACATCGCGCTGGTGAACATCGGCGTGAGCAACAGCCGGCTGGACGGTCTGAGCCAGGCGTGCATGACGCTCTCCCGCAGTATAGCGCAGTTGATCGTGATAGGGGCCGGCGGTTACATCGCACTGACATACGGGAATATCAGCGTCGGCTTACTGACGCAGTTTGTGATGATGCAGGGCTCGCTCTATACCCCGTTTGAGTGGCTGAACGAGATGCAGCTGGTGGTCGCCGCTGCTTTGGGAGCCACCGACCGCATCTTTGCCATCTTTGACGTGGAGCCGGAGGTCGCTGATAAGCCCGATGCGGTCGCGGCTCCAGCCTTCAAGGGTGAGATCACCATCGAAAGCCTTAGTTTCAAATACCCGGGCAACGAAAACCCGGTGCTAAACGGCCTTAATATCCACATTCCAGCGTGCAGCTCGTTGGCACTGGTGGGGCCAAGCGGAGGCGGTAAGACCACCGTCACGCACATGCTGATGCGGTTTTACGAATGGCAGGAGGGGCGCATCCTGATCGATGGTCACGATGTGCGTGACTACACCATCTACTCATTGCGGAGCCAGATTGCACTCATCCCGCAAGAACCCATTCTATTCTCCGGCAGCATCTCACAAAACATTCTGTATGGGCGTCCCGATGCCAGTATGGATGAGGTGATGGAGGCCGCCCGCCGTGCCTACGCCCACGAGTTCATTCTCGGGCTGGATGATGGCTACGAGACCATGGTCGGAGAGCGTGGCGTTCGTCTGAGCGGCGGTCAGAAGCAGCGGATATCCATCGCCAGAGCTTTCCTGAAGGACCCGCAGATTATCATTATGGACGAAGCCACCAGCGCGCTGGATAGCGAGAGTGAGAGCATTGTGCAGCAGGCGATGAATGAGTTGATGCAGAACCGCACGACCGTGGTGGTGGCCCACCGCTTGAGCACCGTGCGCGATGCGGAGCAGATAGCGGTCATCGCGGAGGGCCATCTGGCGGAGCTAGGCACGCACGACGATCTGGTGGAGCTGGGCGGCATCTACGCCGGGCTGGTCGACCGGCAGTCGCTGGAGAGCACCGTCGGGGGTTAGGGCGGCGGGAGGATTCATCCACAGATTACGCAGATTGCGCAGATCATTGCGTGTGAAGCGAACGACGGGTGCAGGGGCACGGAAACCGTGCCCCTGCACCCGTCGTTCGCGACTCCGTGGGGGTCGCCACACCCCTACGGTGCGGCCACGGTCACAGGCCCGATTTCATAGCCCGTGGCGTCATGCACGCCATCGGATGTTTTGACCTCGGCAAACAGGCGCAATACGTGAGGCCCGATCTGAGCCTGATTGGCTGCCTTCAGGTTTTCGCTAGCGTATACCCCATCGTTGGCTGTGGTATCTCCGCCCTTGCCGTTGTCATACAGATAAGCCGTGCGGCCGATGTACTGATCTACCTGCCCATCGCGGAACGAAGTCACCCCGATACTGTCAATCACGGGGTTGTCCGCCCGCACCCTGGCACTGATCAGCGAGAGGGTGCGGTCATCGGCGATGAGCCGTTCTGGTGTGATCCTCACATCGGAAAGGTGTGGAGACCGGCCTATGTCACGCGGGTCCACATCCAGCCGTGCCATTTGATACAGCCCCTTGTCGTCCTCCATCACCCAACCGAACTGGCGGCCAGAGGTGTCCATCGTCAGGTATGGCAGCAGTCGAGAGCCAAGCCGGCAAACCATGGAAGGTGACGCCGGAGTGCCCAGCATCAGGCGGCCGTTGCCCGATGTATCATACAGAACCGCCTCCTGACCAAACACCACCCGCGAACCGTCTCTATTCAGCGAGACGATGCCGCTGTTCGCGGCCTTGTCCGTTAGCTTCCGGGCTCCGGTTCCGTCGTAGTTCACCACCCATCCCTGGTAGCCCTCCGCCCCGAGGTTGGTGGCAATGGCACCCACCTTTTGGCCGTTGCCACTGATGCCCACTGCCATTAGATACTGCGTGGCTGTCAGCACCGAACGTAAGTTGGAGCTGTCAGCACTTACGGTCATCGCGTATTGCAACCTTGGAGTACCTTTGCCCAATACGAGGAACGCCAATCGGCGGTCATCATCGGAAACATCGAGCGCCCAACCTCGGGATGAGCTGTAAAGCGAGCCAATTTCAGAGGGCTGCAGTCCCACAGCCCGGGCGATTTCCGTGGCAGTGGCGACCGCTCTCAGCCCGCTGCCATCTGCGCGAACGGCGTAAACGCCCCGTTCCAGTCGCTCTTTTGTATCTGGGATCGCAGCATCGCTGTGCAGGATGAAGAACACCGTGCTGCCATCGGATGAAAGCCTGATCGAGCCGATGTTATTCATCACCCGGAATATTGCGCTCGCTCCGCTGCCATCTGCGCTGGCAAGACGAATCTGCCCACCATCTGTCGAGGCAACCCTTCGCCCGTCGGGGCTGATGGCCACCAGCAGATTCACATAGAAGAGGGGCAGATAGGCGTCGACAAACTGGAAGTTGCTGCCGTCGGCATTAGCTACAGCCACACGCTGCTTCTTCTCCGAATCGTCCTTCGATGGTGCGTAAGCCATCACTACTCGTTGCCCGTTTCGACTGAGCATCGGCACGATGCCGTTACCCACTGCCAGAGCATCTGAGCGCGATATGATTTGGTGATAAGCCAGGGTATGTATCCCACCCAGTGATGCCGGGGTGGTGTCCGAGTTGCCCCCCGGTTCCGGTGGTCGGGGTTCACCAGGACTCACTGGTGGATTTACAGGGGGGTTAACCGGTGGGTTGGCTGGAGTGGTGCCCGGTGTGACGTTGGGATTCACCGTGCTTTTGGTGCCACCTGTCACCACGGTCATCTCGGGAGGGTTCGCCATAATCGGCAGTAGCCCGGGCATGATAACCTCCGCCACCGTGCCCTTCTTCACCGGAATATTGTTGTATGTAATAACCTCACGCTTGCCATTCGCTTTCATGACCACTTTCAACGAAAAAGTGCCATCACTTCGTCCGACGATCTTGACACGATACGCATCACGGGCCTGATAGATGACGGTGGTCTGCGTCTCCTGCGAGTAGAGGAAGCTGCTGCGCGGGATGCGGAACTCCTCAGACTTCCTTTCGTTCAACCCGTTATGCCGGCCTGCCTTGTCATACACGTGCAGATCGACTGGACAACGCACCGATAGCTCCATGAACCAGTCCATTTGAGCTTCGGGCAGCGCAGCATTTGGGTTTGGCATCGCGTTGAAATCCGTCACTTGCTCTGGACGGGTAATGGTACCTTTCAGTATCCCCAGTATCAAACGCTGAACCCGTTTGCTGCCCATGATTCCCCCATGCGCCGCCGGGTCCTCTGGCGTACTCTCGACATAGAAGCGGGTGGCATCTGCCAGCCCTTCGGTGCTCCATGTGGGTACCGTTTCGTCGCCCTGTCCCCTGTCGGGCTGTAGTTCGGCGTTGATGCCGTCGGGGGTCACGACACCGCCCAGCCACTTCTCGGCACCCTCCCATTTGAGGGCTGTATACCCCCATAGGGTGGGGTGACCATACCCGATGATGTTGAAAGTGGGCACCCCCGTCGATCCGCCAGGAACCAGCAGACTGCGGAAAGCGTCTGCCTGATTCACAAGCTCAGTAGGTAGATGCCAAGGCCAATCTTTGCTGATCACGTATTCGTCTTCTTTGAACCAGTTGAAGTCGGTCATGGTGATACTGCGGTAAGCCACCCCATAACTCTGCGCCAGACTCCATTCGGCTCCGCCCTCCAGCCAGTGGATGAACGGCCTCCAGGGCATGAGCTGGTAGGCTGAAGGCCAGTAGGGCATCAGCAGCTTCATCAAATTGGGATTGGCGGAATCATTACCAAAGTTGTAGCCGACCAGGGTACCCCAATAGGCTTTGGGAGCGCCTAAATGTGGCCCAGCAGCCGTTATCATCATGGCCACTTTACTGCGCGCATCTGGGACAGACTTCAAGTAGGCCCGTGCCAGCAGCCCACCCATGCTGTGGGTGATGAGAACCACTTTCTTGCTGCCTGTCTCACGCAGCAGCTTATTGACCGCTTTTTCCACACGGTATACATTGCTGGTGTTTGTCAACCGCCAGTCATAGGGACAGGTCACCAGTTTGCGCTTCTTATCTTTGATGCCGTCATATCCGGCGACCTCCATTCCAGCGAGAAATGACCCGTAGACATCTGCGGTGAGGCAAGTTTTTATTACCCCATTCTCTACGATCTTCGCGTCAGATTCCCCCGGTTTTAAGGAGAGCCATTTACGGCTTCTGATGGGAGCCAGCGGCCAGAGTTGGTTACCTGCATCGGCTGTCTGCACTACCTCCAGAACGCTGCCGGCTACGCCAGGTATGAACACAATGGGCAGTTGCGACGTATCACCTGCCGGTTCCACTACAGGAGGTGGTGCCTTAGTATCGTCGTCAGCGCGCAACCAGCCGTACTCCCATCTCCAGCCCCCCTGCCAAGATGCGGAGTTATCCAGGGCGAACCATATGATCGATATCGAAATACTTCCCTTATTTTGCTTGCTTGGAAGCCAGGGGAACTCCAGCTCACCGCTCCAGTCATCTGTTTTTTTATCGTAATCCAGATGCAATTCCTTAGTGGTGGTGATCCGCAATTCGTCGTATACAGTCATTCTGACCCCTGCCGAGTCTTTGAGTATGGGCTTCTTCCATCCTGCAGGTCTATTCATGGTCAGCACGGCATGAAGTTTGATGGGCACTTTCGTTCCTGGTTTGATGTTGCCTGCTGGCGGGTCGGTAAAGCCCACTGTCAGGGTGTCCTGGTATTTGAGTTTGGAATTCGTGGCAGTCAGTGATATATTTCCGGTCTTGATTCCTCCAGACCATCTGACATCATCAGAAGCGGTTTTGGCCTCAGGTCCGATGGTAATAAACTGCGCAGGTTTCCAAGCTGAAGTAGGGGTTTGTGCGGCCAGTTGGCTGTGTGTCAGCGCCAACATGCAGAGAATTAGCGGAATGGGCATTCGAGGCCCAATGATACCAGCAATACGCATCATACACCTCCTGTGTTTTTGGTACGATGTGCATTTGTGGACTCAGTTTACCAGATATATGTACAATATGTTACATTTTTGAGCGAAGATTATTCTTGGTGCCAGCGGTGGTCTTGCAGTAGGCGATATAACTTGTGGAGGGGTGGCCAGTCGGGAGATTGACGTTCCGTGGGATTGTCTCACGCGGAGGGGGAGGATTCATCCACAGATTACACAGATTGCGCAGATTATTTAACGTGAAGGGAACGACCGGCGTGGTTTGTCGGTACCCTTGCGATCGCTGTGCACAAACCTTCCGCGCCGGTCATTGCACCTAATCTGTGTAATCTGCGTAATCTGTGGATGAACCTTCCCTCTCCGCGCCCTCCGCGTCTCCGCGTGAGGCAAACTAGGGCTTGCTCATGCACTTCGGCAGGGTGAACCGGAACTCACAGCCCTCTTGCTCGGGTGCCTCCAGCCAGATATGCCCGCCGTACATCTCCACCACCCGCTTGACTAAGGCCAGACCCACCCCGGTACTGTCCTCTTTGCGGTTTGCGCCGGTGGTGAACAGCGTGAATACCCGCTCTCGGTCCGCGGCGGGGATACTTGGGCCGTTGTTGCGCACACTGAAGCTGCTCTCTTCGGCGACATACTTGATCTCAATCACGCCATCAGGCCGGTCGATGAACTTCACTGCGTTACTCAACAGGTTCTGAAACACCTGTTCCAGCCGGACCGCATCGCCGTAAAGATTGGGCAGCGGGTTGGTGATGATCTGCAAGCCTTCAGGTATGGCCAGTGATGAGACAATCGTCCGCACCATCACATCGGTGTTCACAAGATCCATCACGTAATCGCGGCTGTTCATCCGCGAGTAACGCAGTACACCGTCCACCATGGAGCTCAGCCGAATAGATCGGTCCGCCAAAAGCGCAAGCTGCTCTTTCCCGGCGTCATCAAGCTGTTCAGAATAATCTTCCTGCATCCACTGGCTGATATTGCTGATCGCTCTCAACGGTGCTTTTAAGTCGTGGGAGATGACATACGCAAAACTCTGTAACTCCTGGTTGGTGTGTTCCAGCTCGTGAAGTGCCTGCTGCAGCTTCTGCTCCATTTGGTAGCGTTCGGTGATGTCGGTCAGTGTCCATGTGACCATTTCACCCAGGTCAGCACTCGCTACCTGAACATGTTTTTGCACGCCATTCGCGCAGTGCAGCACATATTCGGTGGCTGTTGTATTGGGCGGGGTAGTAGGGCCAAACGACCATTCGGGCATCGCCTGTTTAGCCCAGGTGTGGAAATCCTTGAACTGTGACAGATGGTAGCCAAAGCAGCTCTCCATGCTCAGGCTGTGTTGCACGACTATGCCATCTTGCACCACAACTGTGGGGTTAGGTAGCATCTGAACAGCGATCTGCAAAAGCCTGCGCAGCCGCATCTCAGCGCTGATGTCGTTGAATACGTATATCCACCCCAAGCCCTCACCTGTGCGGTCACGAATCACATGCTGTGCGAACTGCAGGGAGCGATCACCGATTTGAAAAATCTGCTCGGTATGGTCAACATAAGGGATCAAAGTGCTGATGGCCTGGCCGATATTGTGCTCAAGATTGACCTCTAGAAGAGTTTCCGCCGACCGATTATAGTCGATAATCATGTGGTCACGGTCAACCACCACGACGCCGTCCTGCATCGACGAAATGAGAAGGTCACGCGCTTGCGGTGCCAGATTTAGCCACTTTTTGCGGTAAATTCTCCAGCAGACGGGGATGGACATCACACTAAAAATTGCCACCGCATAGTTCACATGGGGAATGGGGCTGTTTCCCATGTGGTAAATAACCCCCGCCACGCAGACAGGAGCCGGCACTAGGGCCAGCACGATGGTGGGTAACCGGTAGTATGATGGCATAGATCGCACGCGCAACAGCAGTATACTGCTGCTGACGGTGATCATAATGTAGAGATAGGGCAGAAACACAATGTCATGCCACATTGTGTAGTTGGCATCAATGACCCACGCCCCGCCACGAACCTTGGTAAATTCAGGATTGTGACGCAGCAACCCCAGCCATGGGTCGGTGACGGCCAGGATCAAGGTAATGACACCGGGTAAGAACAGCATAAACTTTGCCGGACGTGCCATTGTGGGCATGCCCAGATGGGACCTTACCAGCAAAAACCAGTATCCAGGTAAAAACGGGATGACCAGGAATTGGATGTTAGCGAAGAGCATAGCGGTATTTTTCGTGGTGCTTAATAGTTCAAGCACATAGAACGTGCTCCACCACATCATAATCAGGGTAAATTTTATAAAGTATCGGCCCGTGCGGGTATGGCGTGATGACCAGATAATGCAGATCATTACGAATGCTGCGGTTATGCCAAGTGCAAAAGGCGCGACAACAGCAAACATGCTGCATCCTCCCGGTTTGTCGATACTCTAATAGTAGTGTAACCCAAGGGAAAGCGGCGCGCTGGCAAACCACCGAATTTGTTGATTATGGCATATAACGGATGGCGAGTAAAATGTTATTCCGTGGTGGGTTTATAGTACTTGGGCAGCATGGACATCGCCCACGCACGCCACTGCGCTACGGTCACGCTGTTATGCACCTGCGCATGTGCGATGCGCCGCCGATGGTTATGCACGCTGAAGAAGAAGCAGCCCATGGCCCCATCGAGGTTGAAGATCAAAAACGGCTCGGTCTTATCTGGCAGGAAGCAAAACGCGCGGTGGTAGGTGATCAGCCCGTCAATCTGCACCCACATATTGTATATCTGAATGCGCACACCCTCTTCTTCAAACTCCTCCACCAGCGTACCCAGGTCACGGCTGTTCGCCCAGGTCTCCTCGCAAACCGGCACAGTACCGTCGGTCTGGTCCTCAGAATCCACCTTCTGTCCGCCCTTATTGGCCTTCGCCGTGTAATATCCCACCGCAAACAGTGCCAGTATGGCGATCAGAACGGACAGGTGCCCCCAAATCGAGGTTGAGCTTTTCAACGCCTCTGTGGCCTCAGACGGAGTAGATTGCAGTGCCCTGGCAGCGAGTAATAACAAGCGAGTTTCCTTTGCGGTTGAGAGTGTATGTTCGGAACCGTCTATGTATATTATGCCATGCCGATGATGGAACGGCTTAGCTGTCGTTTGCTGCCGCGTGCAATTTCGCTCTGCCATTATCGGCATAATGCATTCCGACCGACACCCACGAAGTGGGTATGATTCTTATAGCCACGGGTGAGCGCCAGCGAAACCCGTGGTAAACGGAACGTGAACCATACCCCGAAGTGGGTCAGAGCCGTTGGCAAGGTTTGTTGAGTGGCGCGTCTGCCGCGACATCAATGTCTCGGCTATTGATCAGCAAGACTGCTGAAGCAGTCTGGGTTCAGTGACCATCCTCTCCATCCGTGTCATCCGATCAATCCGCGTAATCCGTGGTTCAGACAATCACGGCGACCGAACATGATATCAACACCTGACAACAATCAGTCCAAATAACTGTGCAGGAATTGATAAGCTCCCACTGGAGTAATAATTGACTTAACGATGTCCGGAGGTATCACACTATGGCTGCGACTTCCCTCGCCGGTACCGAATTTGCTCTTAAACTCACCCGTCAGTGTTATAAACCAGGGCTCAACATGTGCCTGTCGCCATACAGTGTGCGCATGGCGTTTTGCATGGCACTCAATGGCGCCGCGGGCAGCACGCTGCGTCAGATGACCTCGGTGCTGGGGTATACCGGCACTGTTCCGGAGATCAACCGGCAGAACGCCACCGCACTGCGACAGATGATGGCAGGGCTTCCGCCCGAAATGCTTCAGATCGCCAACAGCATGTGGATGTCGATACACGAAAAGCTGAACCCCAAGTATGTCAAACTCGTGCGAGAAGGCTATCGTGCTGATGCCTTCCAGCAAGACTTCAGCCAAAGGGACGCGGTGGACAAAGTCAACAAATGGGTGAACCAAAAGACCAAGAGTCGCATCAAGAAGCTGTTCGAAAAACTTGACCCGGAGACTATCTTGGTTCTGGTAAATGCGGTGGCGTTTGACGGAAAATGGGCCAAGCAGTTTGACCCAAAGCAGACCCAATCTGCACCATGGGTGATGCGTAACAAGATGCTGCATAAAGTGCCGTTCATGAACAAGACGGGTGTGTTCCCTTGCAAAGACAATCTGTACACAGCCGTACAAATGGATTATGATGTGAAAGGCTGGTCTATGCTCCTCATCATGCCGGATGTAAAGATACCCATGAACCAGTTCCTAAAGGAGTTGACACCGGCCAAATTGACCGCCATCACGGAAAGCTTAGTAGCTGCTGAGGTATCGCTGTCTGTGCCCAAATTCGACCTTGCCTCCGAACACAAACTGATCCCCGTGATGAAAGCGATGGGCATGACGTTGCCCTTCGGTGGACAGGCCGACTTCAGAGCGATGAGCGGCACAGGATCACGCAACCTGTTCATTAGTGAGGCTCTTCAGAAGGCCACCATCACGGTGGATGAGGTGGGAACTAAGGCCGCCGCAGCCACAGGCATCGGGATGATGAAGATGTCGATGCCACGGTCACTGAAATTCAACCGGCCGTTCGTCTACATGGTGCGTAACGACGCGACGGGCGAGCTGCTGTTCACGGGAGTGCTGGAAAAGCCGTAGGTCATGGGGTTGTTGAGACAGCCAAAGACCAACAGTTGATAGGGTACAGGGCACCGATTCCGCGACATAAATGTCTCGGCTATTGACCTGCCAAGACTGCTGAAGCAGCCTGATGCAGCATCAGCCGCACATACACGGCGAAGCCCTGCAGCCTGCTTCAGCAGACTTGGCAGGTCAATAGCCATGTGCTTGAGCGCATGGCCGATTGTCATGATTTTCACCGTAAGACCACCATCCGTAGTTGTGGGTGATAGTCTGGATTGTTTCGATCGGGCGGATTGTACCGTATATATAATCCGTCCGATCCGTCCGACCTTAGCTGTGGCCAACCCAAACTCAGCAACCGCAGTGGCATGAGAATTATGTGTAATTATGCATCGCAATTGCATAATTACACCAAATAAGGTGAAAAACCGGCACGCACTACAACCTACCAGGCCGTCCGCATGGTAAAATATGTGTAATATTGCATTCCAATTGCAAAATTACACACAGGTGATACCCATGGCTGCCTACATAGAACGAACCCTCCACCCGAAACTGCAGGCTGCTGCCAGCGAATTTCCGGCTGTGGTGCTGACAGGCCCAAGGCAGTCCGGAAAAACCACACTGCTAAAACACATGTTCGGGGGCAGTCACAGTTATGTATCACTTGAGCCCCCCGATGTGAGGGCTTCAGCAGCAGCCGACCCACGTGGCTTCCTCGACCTCTATCCCCCGCCAGTGATCTTCGATGAGGTTCAGTATGTGCCCGATTTGCTTCCTTATATAAAGGAAAGGATAGATGCCAACCGCTCACGAAAAGGCCAGTATCTTCTAACCGGGTCGCAAAACCTGATGATGATGAGCCAAATCACGGAATCGCTGGCTGGACGCAGTGCGATACTGAGGTTGTTTCCGCTATCGATGCGTGAGCTGACGGGCCGTCCATACGATGTGTTTCCGTGGGAGGATGGTTATGTGAGTTCATCTGCGGGCATTCCTTTGCCCGATATCTGGTCGCAGTTTATCAGGGGATACTATCCCGAACTTGCTGTTGAGCCTGACCGTGATTCGGGCCTTTGGTACTCCAGCTATGTGCAGACTTACCTGGAGAGGGATATCCGTGGCCTCAAGCAGATAGGTGACCTTGCGAGCTTTCAGAGCTTTCTGCGGGTGATCGCGGCGCGGAGCGGGCAGCTTCTGAACCTTTCGGATGTGTCTAGCGATCTTGGAATCGCTCTGAACACAGCGAAGTCATGGTTGTCTATACTTGAAGCGACATACCAGGTTGTCGTGCTCCGACCATACTTTGTGAACACCGGTAAGCGCCTTGTCAAGACGCCGAAAGTATACTTCACGGATGTGGGGATGCTGTGTCATCTAGTCGGCTTGACTGATCCAAACCACGCCGCCAACGGTCCGATGGCAGGCGCCATTGTAGAGACGGCTGTGGTAGCGGAGGTATTCAAGGCGATGATGGGCAAAGGTATCGACCCGCAGGTGTATTTCTGGCGGACAAGCCACGGCAGGGAAGTGGACCTTGTGATCGAGCAGCAGGGGCGGTTGATCCCTCTCGAGGTGAAGTCGACAGCTACCCCACGGCCACTCATGGCCTCCGGACTGAAGAGCTTCATGGAGGACTACGCCGACCGCACTGACCGGGGCTGGCTGGTGCATCTGGGCAGCACCACCCTCCCGCTGGCTCCAGGTATCCTCAGCGTGCCGATCACGGAGTTATAGGGGCCAAGCTCATCCCAAACTCAGCGTCCGAAGCGGCACACCGGTCAACTGCTCGCTGTTATGTGACACCAGCACCACCGCTCTGCCATCCCGTCCGGAGAGCCACTCCGCAACCAGTGCCATCATCGCGCCACGCGAGCTGTCGTCCAGCGAGGCGGTCGGCTCGTCAAGCAGCAGCACCATCGGTCCCATCAGCAGACTGCGTACCAACGCCACGCGCTGCTTCTCACCCCAGCTCAGTGATGCGGCGGTTTGGTCAAGGATGTCGGCAGGCAAGGCCATTTTCTGCAGAAGCTGGATGCCACTATTTTGGTCCGGTCTGGGCAGGTCGGCCCGGATTTTCAATGTAAAGGGGTAGAGGATGTTCTGCCACACACTGCCTTCGGTCATGATCGGCTTTTGTGCGAAGTAATGCACTTTGGTGCGCCACACCAGCGGGTTGATGGCGGTGTCGGGCTGATCGAGCAGTGTGATCTGCCCGGCTTCCCGCTGGATCAGTCTTGCCAGCAGACGCAGTAGCGTGCTCTTGCCGCACCCACTGGGGCCAGTGATCTGCAGCACCTCGCCCGAGACCACCTCACCAGAGGCCCTCAGTGTTCGTGACTCACCCAGGGAATAACTCAGCTCTTGAAATTGGAGTATGGCGCTCATAACATCAGCTCCCATCCGTTCAGCCTCAACCACTTACGATGCACAGCGTAGTCGGGAATGAACCGCGCCACCAGTTTCCAGAAGGCCTCGCTGTGGTTCATGTGGGTGCGGTGGGCCAGCTCATGCACTATCACATAGTCGGCCACTTCAGGTGGGGCCATGACCAGTGCCCAGTGCAGGCTCATATTGCCGTTTCGGCTGCAGCTGCCCCAGCGGCTTTTCATGCTCTTGATCGACGCCATGCGCCAGCTCACACCCATCTCGCCTGCTCGCTGCTTCAACATTTCGCTTAAGCTCTGCATCGCATCCTGCAACAGCCAGTTGACCAGCGTCTTCCAGAGCAACTCGTAGTAGGCCTCTGGGGTGTCTTGCGGTGGTGCGGTGACCGTGATGCAGCCATCTGAAATCTGCACCGAAGCGGATGATCCCGTATCAAATCGAAGCTGATGGCGTACACCGCGATATAAAATCTCAGTTCTGTCCATGAACGCGGGGCGTTTGGTCTTTTCGCGGTATGTATTCACTCGTTCCAGACTTTTCGCCAGCCATTCGCGTTTGCTGAGCACAAAAAGGGCGATATCCGTGTTTGGAGTCCGAGCGGGGGCGTAGACCACAACACCATGATCCACAGAGACCTTTATGCTCAACGTGCGCCGTCTGGTGCTGCGGCGGACCTGGTAGAGGGGTTGAGTATTCATCACTATTTTAGTGTAACATGAGCATAGAATCATCTACACAGGAGAATCATGCATGTCCACATATTCAATCGATCACGAAGGGATGCGTATGGAGTTCGACCGCGGGGCCAACGGCCCACTGCTGGTCACTCTCAATACCACCGAAAAGGGCTCGGAAATCTGGAAGAGTTTCGGCGCGATGCCCTTCGCGATGGCGGTCGCCGGTGAGAGCTACGGGTTCATGCCATCTGGCAACACAGGCGTGACCGAATACCCCTGGCATTTCCTTCTTGAAAGCGAGGAGCAGACCGAGGCAGGATACATCCTGAACTACGTCTACGCCGAGAAGGGCCTCAGTGCCAAAGTCGAGTACAAGCTCAGCCCAGGTACACCTGTGGTGCAGGTTTTGACCACCATCGCCAACCACGGCACCGAAACCATCACCATGACGCACCTCTCCAGCGCGCTGTTCCCGGGTCTGGCCACCGACGGTGTACGCCCCTGGAACGACCCCGGGCGCATACTGGTACACACATGCCGCAACGCCTGGGAGGGCGAAGGCCAGTGGCAAACCAACACGCTGGAGGAGCTGGGCCTCTATGTGGTCTCTGAGTGGCACAAAACCGCAGGCGCCATCCACCTCGGGCAGGTGGGCAGCCAGTCCACCGGACGGTTCATGCCCATGATCATGCTGGAAGACACCGAGATGGGGAAGGTCTACTTTGCCCAGATCGAGGGCGGTCACAACTGGCATATCGAAGTGGGTTCGCATAGCAACTGGGACGGCAGCCGGCCAGGGATGTACTTGCAGCTTGATGGCGCCGATGAGCGTTACTGCGGCTGGAGCCTGGAACTGAAACCCGGTGACACATTCACCGCCGCCCCGGCCGCTGTCGGCGTGACCGAAGGCGGATTCGAGGAGGCCGTGCGCGCGCTGAGCATCTACAAGCGCCAGCAAAAACCAGTCGACGCCTGGGAGGGCGAATGGCCGGTCTGCTTCAATGACTACATGAACGCCATCTGGGCGAACCCCAGTATGGAGAACGAACGCCCCCTGTTCAAAGCGGCGAAGAAAGCCGGGGCGGATGTCTATTGCATCGACGCTGGGTGGTTCTGCCGTGCCGGACTGAGCTGGAGCAGCGGTCTTGGTGACTGGGTGCCGAGTCCCGACCGGTTTGGTGAGGTCGGGCTTCAGGGTCTTCTCGACGAAATCAAGGCAGAGGGGCTTATCCCCGGCATCTGGCTTGAGATGGAGATCGTGGGCTTCGACAGCGAAATCGCCAAAAAGCCGGATGACTGGTTTATGATGCGGCACGGCAAGCGTGTGTTCGGCCAGACCCGCTACTTCTTCAACTGGACCAACCCGGGAGTGCGCGCCTACATGCATGGGGTGATCGACATGCTGGTGGAGATGGGAGTGGGGTTCATCAAGAACGACTACAACGAGTGTACCGGCGTCGGCGCAGACAACCTGGGCAGCAGTGCCGCACACGGCTTGATCGTGAACAACCGCGCTTTCTACAGCTTCATCGATGAGGTCTGCGCGAAGCATCCACGGCTGATCATCGAGAACTGCGGCTCAGGAGCGATGCGCGAAGAGCCCGAGGCACTGAAGCACTTCCATGTTCAGAGTTTCAGCGACCAGGAATACTACACCAAGTGCCCAAGCATCATCGTGGGTTCATTGGCAGGCATTTTACCGGAGCAGTTGGGTAACTGGGTGTTCCCATATCCACTGCTGTATCCGCATATCTCCAACCCTGGGATATTGGACACGCCCGAGTATCTGGCCACGATGGCTGATGGCGAAGAGACCGTGTTCAACGTAGTCAACGGTCTGGTGGGCAATTTCTACCTGAGTGGGCACATCGACAAAGCCGACGAGTTCAACATGGGATTGATTCAAGAGGGTGTATCGCTCTATCGTGATCTGCGCAGCTTCATCCGCCAGAGCTTCCCCTTCTGGCCGATCGGCATGACCGGCATTCAACATCAGGGTCACGCCAGCGTGGGGCTGATCAACGAGGCCAAGACCGAGGCGATCCTGGCGGTTTGGCGTTTGGAGAAGGGCGACGAGGTGCTGGAACTGCCCCTCAAACACTTCTCAGGCCAGAAGCCCTGCATCGAGCAGATATACCCCAGCAAGGGGTTTGATTGTCAGTGGAGCTGGAATGCGCACCGCGGTGTGCTGACAGTCAAGCTGCCAAAAGCCTGCACCGGCCGGCTGCTGAAGATCAGGTTGTAGCGTCCGCATGTCGGATGCCCCCTGGGAACGGCAATCGCCTGATTGGCATCTCCCTTCCCTCTCCCGACCGGTCCGGTTTTCCCTTTCCGGGCCGGCCTCTTCTCCGGGGCGCACTTACCGAGCGGAATCCGACGGATCCGACGGACCGGACCGATTACGATTGGTATGGACGACCGCCGGTCGAATATACCGCCAGACGACAAGGGGCGCGGTCTCCGCGCCCAAGGGCGGTTCGCGAACCGCCCCTACACACGGAACCTCCGCGCCGGTTTTCCGGAAGCAACGCGGTGTGGTTCCGTCCCCCTGGGAACGCCAATCGCCTGATTGGCATCTCCCTTCCCATCCGTTCCTATCCGCGTCATCCGTGTAATCCGTGGTTCAGACAATCCGGGCAAACACGGGGGCTGTGCGGCATTCGCAAGAAGGGCGACCGCCGGTCGCACCTACCGCCTCCGCATATGCAGCGCGATGAGCATCGCCTGATGGCGTTCCAGCACCGCGGGGTCATTGCTGGCCGCGATACCGCGCAGAGTGTGCCAGTAGGCTGCCCACTGCGCCTGGGCACTCTGGTGAGCACCCTTCACGCGCCAGCAGAGCGGCCATATCAGGCCCAGCGAGATGGCAGAAAACCCCAAAAACCAAAACGGCATCAGATCAGGCCACTGTGCCTGCAACGCAGCCATCATCAACACCGCCACACAATAAACGGCGGTCACCACCTCGACCAATAGGGCTTTTGCCGTCCACATCATCCAACTGGTGAGAGTGTGAGTACCTAAATAGAGTGCGGAGGCGATGATCCAGCTCAGTAAAGTAACCAGGGGCTTTGTGGTTTCACCCAGCGGGGAGGCGATTGACAGCCCCATGATGAGAATGAACAATCCCACAGGCATCACATAGCTGGACGTGTAATTAATCTGCTTTCCGGCCTGGCGAGCGGCTTTTCTGCGTATCAATTCAAATGTGGAGACCAGATAACTCTTTCGACCGCTTTGCAACGGCTGCAGAAGCCGTTGTATCCGGTCAGGAAGCACCTCGGCGGAGGCCGGGGTAAGCTCTATACTTTTTCCGACCACCTTCACAGCACCCAGTTTACCGGCTGTATACAGGTCAGTCTGTAACGCTTCACGGTCGCTCCCGCCGAACAGCATCACCTGGGCTGTCCATGGGTTATCATCCGGGGGGGTGTCTCGATGTTCTGCCGGTTCGTGGAGCCGGTATAACCGCGCCTGTACTCCCGCCAGGATGATCGCGATAACCAAAGCTCCGAGAGTCGTGCATCCGAATGCGCTGGGGCCGATCCACTGCGTGGGTATCGTCTGCTCTCGAAACAGCAGCCATGCTGCCAGGTTACATGAGGCGACTATCGCAAGTATGGTGATGGTTTGACGTAGTTTCATGCGGCACACTCCCTGAGTTTAGTTACTCCTGTATATGGTACCCCAGCCTTAACCGAACTCTAACACAGCGTTAATGGATGGATAACAGCAGGTAGATACGCTGTATCTGTTGCCCATGAGGTAACGACAGTTTTTGAACGACGATGAGCTTTCGAGGAGTTGAAATGCACAAGAGAAACGCCTTCACCCTGATCGAACTGCTAGTGGTGATCGCGATTATCGCGATCCTGGCAGCGATCCTGTTCCCGGTATTTGCCCAGGCACGCGAAAAGGCGAAGCAGGCAAGCTGCCTTTCCAACCAGAAACAAATCGGCCTGGCCGTGACCATGTATGCGCAGGATTTCGACGAGACCTACCCAATGTCCTACTACTACATCAACGGAGCCACCAGTGCCCAGGGCTATGTACAGTGGACTGGCCTGGTCAACCCCTACATCAAGCAGCAGAACTCAGTCAGCGGTGTCTGGACATGCCCCAGTCACGCGCTGCGCGGCTTTGCCCCCACCAACTTCACAGGCAAGAGTGCTCCTGCCGGACAGATACCTCAGACAGCCGGTATTCAGGATGTGCAAGCAAAGCGCATGAGCTACATCTGCAACGAGCTGCTGATGCCTCGCAAGAAGTATGAAGCCGTGCCGCAGAATGTGGTTTCGACAAGCGGGATTGACAGCCCAGCCGAGGTCATCGCTGTTGCTGAGATCACCGATACACTTGGAGCATTAAACGACAGCAGCCCCACCGGTGGTGCAGCCATCAAGAGCCATCGCCCCGCCAATGCTGTGAGTGATAATGGAGCCGTTTTCGATGGTGAGAAAGGCGTGATGGGTCCGGTATATGCCTTAACCCTGACCCAGGCACTGGGAGCCATCAACTACGCCAAGCAAAACAATAACGCAGGCGGGCAACACCACATCGCTTACATCAGCCACGACCGGCACAACGGCGGAGCCAACTACGTATTCGCCGATGGCCATGCCAAGTTCCTGAAGCTGGAAGCCACCTTGAACCCCGCCAACTTCCTGTGGGGTAAAGCGGTCTACACCGCCAACAACGCCCCGATTTACGATCCAGTCACTGGTCAGCCCGTCCAGTAATCGATCTGCAGAATGCCCTCCCTCCAAACCCTCGGGCCTCAAAGCCCGGGGGTTTTGCTTGCATATGGAAACCCTCCACACAGGCGGGTATGATATGAATAGAACGAACGCAGCGAAACTGCCTGTGTTGGTGCCATATCTCCGCTACCCATGAAGGAGTGTCGTCCATGTTGCGCGATACATGCAAATACTTACCGGTCTGGCTGCTTTTGTTCTGCATGCTGGTGGCCCCCAAGGTTGCCCTTGCCGCACCCACCATCACCTCATTCTCACCCAGCAGCACCTATGAAGGAGATTTTGGGCAGCAGATTACCATCAACGGCACCAACTTCACCGGCACCACAGCGGTCAGCTTTACAGGCCTACCTGCGGTCTTTACGGTGGTCAGCAGTACGAAGATCACGGCTGCACTTCCTGAAGTGGTAATATCCGGGCCGATTACCGTGACCACCCCTGATGGCTCCGTATCCAGCGCACAAGAATTTGCTGTGCTGCCCATCCCACGGCCCACCATCAGCTCATTCACACCGAATACCGGGTATGTGGACGACTACGGACAGGAAATCACCATCACGGGCACCAATTTCGCTAGTGTGGCCGCCACCTATTTTAGCGGCGCGAGTGATGTGACCATTGGCGGATGGGGTGCGGACTTTACCATCGTGAATGCCACCACCATCAAAGCGATTGTCCCGCAAGGCGTGAGCACCGGCAAGGTTGCTGTGACTACCTCTGGCGGTACGGCCACCAGTGTTAGTAATTTCACGGTGATCGCTGTCCCTGCACCTACCATAAGCTCCTTTACTCCAGAGAAATGTTTCGTCGGTGAATACGGCAAGGTGATCACCATCAAAGGCACCAACTTCAACATCGTTGGCAACCACATCGGTGGCGACACCAGCGTCACCATCGGCGGATGGGGCGCGGCCTGCACCGTGGTTGATAACACCACGATCACCGCTGTTCTACCGCAGGGTGTGACCACCGGAGCGATCGTGGTCAGCACCGCAGGCGGCATGGCGGCCAGCGCCAAGTCTTTCCAGGTGATTCCTGTGCCTGCTCCCATTATCAACTCATTCACACCGGACAGCGCAGCCGAAGGCAGCTATGGCCAGGAGATCACCATCAAGGGCCAGAACTTCATAGGATTGGCCAATGCCAGCACGGCAGGGACCATCGCGGTGAGTTTTGATGGCTGGAACGCGCAGTTCACTGTGGTTGATGACGCCACCATCAAGGCGATACTGCCTCAAGGAGTCACCACCGGCCCGATTGAGGTGACCACCTCAGGTGGATCGGTGCTGAGCGCCACCAACTTCACCATATATGAAGCCACAAGCTTTGATGTGACCATCATCACTGGCAGCGAATACAAAGGGGCATACGAGAATATCGCGCTGACCTACACGCTGAGCGGAGCCGACAACTATGCCGGAAGCCTGGCACTGGACCACGCAGGTAAGGGCACCATCAGGGGGCTGCGCACCGGCAATTACACGCTGAGTATAGACGGCAGCCACTGGCTCAAACGGGTATTCCATAACATTACGGTAGATGGTATCTCGGGCCAAAACATATCGCTGACCAACGGTGATGCCGATGGTGACAACATGGTCAACTTGTTCGACTTTGTGGTGCTGGATTCGCGTTTTGGGTCGAGTTTCGCCATGGCGGACCTTGATGGCGATGGTCTGGTGAACCTGTTCGACTATGTGATCATCGACCAGAACTTCGGTGCTTTGGGCGATCTGTAACCCATCCTCCGTCGTAGTCAATAGGAGTTTGCGGGTTTCGTCCCGCAAGCTCCTTTTTGGTGCTCACACCTCAGTAAACTATCTGACCTCCGTATCGTCTATTAACATGTAACCCTTGCGACCACCACATCATATGACCGGGTGCAGAGATGCTGAAAGACGATGCGAACCGAACACTGACTGTAGACGAGCGCTTTACCGTGCTGAACGGCAAGCGCACTCTGTTGGTGGGCGATTCGGTGACACACGGCTGGATGGACTTGGGCACCAACTACGACTGGAAGGCCTATCTCTCTATGCTGGCCAGAAGCGGCTGCAATGTGGTGATGCTATGGTCGTATATCGGGCTGGGAGATCAGGTCAAAGATGCTCGCGTGGGTTATAACGCCCCTGAGCTGTGGCCATGGACGAAAACGGGCCAATTATTCGACCTGGCGAGCCTGAATGACCGCTACTTCGCCCGTCTGCGTGACTTCGTACACACTGCAAAGATGAAGGGTATCGTGGTGATTCTAACGGTGCACGATGGCTGGACCAAAACGCTGTTCTCTGGTCACCCGTTTAATAGTGCGCTCGGTGGGCCGCTCCATCGCCGGGATCAATATATCGAACTACATGACTACAGGAACGAAATGCCGGCCCAATATAACCCGCAGTGGACATGGCAGCAGAAGAACCAGTATTACCAAGAGCGGTTTTGCCATCGCCTGATCGAGGCCACAGCGAAGCACGGGCATGTGATCTACGAGATGTTTAATGAAGGCGAATGGTATGATCAGGCCAAGCTGGACCTTTACCAGGCTCATTTCCTGTCGTTCTTCAAGAAGCGCACCAACAGCCCCACAATGGTCAACGAACGGCCCAGGTTGAAGGCCAGCCCAGACTGCGGCATCTACTCGCTGCACAAACCGAACTGGGATGCCAACACCAACGCGGTAGATTCTTACCGGCTGTTTGTCGATGAGCACAACAACGGGGTTTCGAAGCCATTGTTCTTCAGCGAGCCGGTGCCTGAATATCAGGGCAGCGAAAATATGAACCTTGGACTGATGCGGCTGATGTGGGGCACTGTGCTGGCCGGGGCGGGGTTTGTGGTTCAGAATGACTGCAGCTTTGGTTTTGACAAACGGACGGCCATCGCGCGGAAGAGCAGGCAGCGCGATACCATCTACGCGCTGGAGGGTCACTGCGCACGGCTGCTGGGCTCCGTAAATGTGGGATCGATGAACCCACAAGGGGAGCTCACCTCATCCGGTGTATGCCTGGCCAATCCTGGCCGCGAATACCTGGTGTACACGCAGTCAAACAATGTGACAGTCAATCTGGAAGCCATCAGCACACCGGCTGCCTACAGACTATACGATCCCCAGATCGGCAAAGCGTCATCCTGGCACAAATGCGAAGCAGGCCGTTCGGTCATGATCGAGACAGGCATGAGCCAGGACAGTGTGGTTCACATCCGTGCGGTGCAATACGTGTGTGGTGTTCGCAGGTGACGACCATTTAGTCGCATCTTTTACTCTATATATGTTGTCCGCCCCACATATGGTGTCGGTAAACCGTGCAAACCCGTTGTGGCCAGTAGGTTCACATAGACGCTCTGCCACGTTACGAAAAGCGTGATTTGGGCGTTGTGTGTTAGACTAACCCTGAATGACTAGCCAGTTTACAAATCACTTCGAGTAACAGTTGAATAATACAAAACCTATAGATACGCATACACCGATATCAGTCATCTGGAGTTGGGATAGTCCGATTACCGCAGAGATGGCGGTCTCACAACTGCAACGGATAGCCGATTCTGGCATCACCCAGGTGATGATAGAGTGGGCTCCGGGAGCAGTCCCCTTCTGGAGCGATAGCTGGCACAGTTGTTTTGAGGCCGTATTGCACCAGGCCCAAGCAATTGGTGTCAAGATTGTGCTTCGTGACAGCAACCTGCCCGCTAGCGAGAACTCACAGTGCCAGGCCGAACGCCCCGGTGTGGCAAGGCATCTAAACTACAAACTGATTATCGTTGGCCGCGGTGAGCGGCTGGTATCACCTTTGCCAGAAGGTGATCTGGTAGGTGCTCGGGTATATGAGCTGAAGGATGGACAGATATCAACTGACCACACAATCAGCTTGGATCGCCATATATCTGACGGGCTTATAGACTGGTATTGCAGCTACGATTTAGCTCTGGTGACCGTGTTTTGTTCTGCATTGGACGATGGTTGTAGTTGCGCTGAATTTATTTTTGATGACTTCCGTCTGCATTGCCTGGAGTCGAAACTAGCCGATATCCAACGCCGTTACCAGGCCTGGATGGGTAACACACTTGGCGGTCTGGCCCTCACGGTTGCCACTTGTCAGCATAGTTTGATGTGGACACCTCAGTTTCCAATCCAGTATCAACTGCGCACAGGATATTCCTTAGTTGACCATCTGGCACTGCTTGTGCTGGACGGTGCGGGTTGTGAGACGATCCGGCGCGATTACCATGATGTGGCCGGCGACTTAATTATCGAAAATTACCTTGAACCCAGCAGGCGATGGATCCGTAGTTGCGGAATCCGCCTGTATGGAGGTTTGAGCTGGGAAGAGAACGGCGATACGCTGGACTGCTTGTCATTGAACCGGATGCGGCTGTTGCGACATGTGGACAGCGCGCTTGTTGAGCAGATGCCCGAACAACAAGACATGGTTTCGATGGCGATGGCTTCCGCCGTCGCGGAAAGCACTGAGCCTGTGCTTCGTGGGGCCTTGAGCCAGCCGTTAGCCGCCACTCTGTCGCGCATTGATGATGCCGTCAGGGGTGGAGCCGACGTAATCTGGCTGGACGCTGTAGAGAGCAGCGACCATGAATCGGGAATTTCTGCCCTTCAGTCGATCATCATGCATCTGCCCAAGACCGTCATAGCTGACGACGAGACGGATTCTGTGGGCATTTACCATCCCAGTAAGACGCTGGCGGCCTATTCAGCCATATATGACCCGTTGAAAGGCCTGCAAGGGAACCCTGTGATGGTGGCTGATGGTGAACGGGCCCGTCGTATGAACCTGCAGATGGAGCAGATGTGCGAAATGATGGATCAAAACGGGGTGAACGTAAAGGTTCTGGACACCCCCATATTGTGCGGTCTTCAGGCATGTGATGCCGGATATCTTCAAGCCAGACAGGGTGGCACACGCTACCGAAACATCATATTGCCCGGAGTGCTGGTGATTAGTCTGTCAGAGCTCCAGCTTTTGGAGGAGTTCGTCAGTAAAGGCGGATTGCTCGTTGCCTGGGGGTCACTCCCCACACATGGCGCAGATATGGACGAACGACAGCGGTTAGTTACCTGTTGCCAGCGGCTATTTGGACACGGCACCAACCCCAAAGAGCCCTGCAGCAATCAATACGGCCTGGGGACAGCCCACTTCATACCCTTTGAGGCTGGTTCAGAACAGGCGTGTATTGAAAACATGATAGCCATCATACGGTAGCGGGATCACCCCACCGCGACCTATTTCGCCCATAGAGAATACCCCCTATACGGTAACGATGACGCCGATCAGGTCATGACCGCGCCGGTTTCTCAGAGCGATCAAACCTTCCATGCCGCCCATCTCCGGCGCGGTCTGGCGGCTAGCCCCGTTCCCGAGGTGCCAATTGGCCTCGGGGTTTTCTGCCCAACCAGTAACTCACAAGTAACGCCGGAGCCAGTAGATCACCGTATCTGCGACATGGATGTCAGTCTATTACCCACAAATATGTATCGGAGCCATCCGTAGACATGCAATCGATTGCCGGCATGCCGCGGGCTGAAAGCCCTGCGGCAGCAGATGCAATCGGTTAACGCAACAAATTTATCCCCATGTGTATTTGCATGGCCAGTAGGTCGCCGATTCCGCGACATAAATGTCTCGGCTATTGATCATCAAGACCGCTAAAGCGGCCTACGGGACATCGCACCGTATCAGCTGTTCCGGGTGTCGACCGCAGTATCGTTATAACAGCCTGCATTCGCCAGCTTCACAAACAGGGCGAAGCCCTGCAGCCTGCTTCAGCAGGCTTGGCCGGTCAATAGCCACGTGCTTGAGCGCGTGGTAGGGCAGGTATACATCGATATACAACAAAAATACCCCGCGCCAAAACTTATGGGTAATGGACTGACATTTATGTCGCGGCACATGGTCGATACGATCCCAATCCGGATTTGTGGGTAATAGCCATGTGTTATAGCATGTCAAGGTAGAAGCGCTTGCATAACAACCGCAATATGTGCAAGAATCGGGTGCAGCGTAGCTGATCCCAGTTGGTCAGCAGCCTTGCCATAGGAACAACTAAAGACAAAGGACAACCCAATGAGTGCAATGACTTCCCGTGAGCGAGTACAGTGTGTGTTGAACGGAGGCAAGCCAGATAGAGTACCGTTCAACTTTTGGATGGACCGCGACATCATGGCCAAACTGGATGAAAAGTGGGGGGCCGATTTCCGCCTGACCCATTACGGCGTGGACGTGATTGAGGCCTTCGCTCTGCTGCCGTTCTGGTGGACCATGCCGCCGAAAATGGTGCATGATGCCATCACCTCCTGGCAGGTGGAGCCTATCATTGACGATCTGCGCAAGGCACTGGACTTGCCGCTGCCCAATCAAGGGCACATCGATGCCATCACACAGGACATCGAAGCCAAACGAGCAGCCAACCCAGACAAGGCGATCTTCGCACTCACCCTGGCTCCGCTGGAAATCATCTTCCCTCTTCGGCTAATGGAAGGTGTGATGATGGACATGCTGGACTACCCCGAAGTGCTGCATGAGCTGCTCGGTCGGTATCGGAATGTGATGATCCCAGCGATGGAGAAGGTCTGCCAGTCTGACATCGACGTGCTGTATGTGGCGGGTGACATCTGCAGCGTGAACGGCCCGATGATTTCGCCGAAACTTCTACGCGAGTTCCACTTCGAATACATGAAGGATTTTGTTCAGATCGCCCACGCCGCTGGCAAGAAGTGCTTCTACCACACCGATGGCCGTCAGAACCACCTGTGGCCGATGTTCATGGAATACGGCTTCGACGGCGTGAACCCTGTGGAGGCGCGTTACCACGACTACAACGACTTCGTAGCCGACACCCAGGGCAAGCTCACGCTGTATGGCGGACTGGATAACTGCAATATCATCCCCAACGGCACCGTCGACGAGGTGCGCGCCCAGGTGCGCAGCGTGTTCGATATCGTGGGCAAAGATGGCGGACTGATCCTCAGCTCACACGACATCCCCTCCTGCGTGCCTATGGAGAACCTCGACGCCATGGTGGACGAGATCAAGAGCTGCACGTATTAGGGGAGTCACCCTCAAACTTCGTGGCGACACGACAAAACGGCCGGTGCGGTTGTCACCGCGCCGGCCGTTCCTCATGTCACCGAAGTGACTGGTGTGTTACCGTAATCCGGTGGTGATGACCAACTTTTCAGAGCTGTCAAATATCACCTTCGGGACACGGTTGGTGTCGTCCGGATCGCCATCCCATATCTTGGTGGTGATCACAGTGCCGCTTCGTCCCGCGGTGAACTTGATCCGCCCATTTGCCGGCATCTTGATACTGAGAGTGCGCGTCTGACCCGGCGTGAGGCGGTTGTGTTCACCAAAGGTATCGCCATCCACAAAGATATGCACATTCTGGCTAGCCTTATTGCTCATGGTGGCCACCACCGTCTTCGTCACGGGGGCCGCCGCAGGTTTGGCTACCGGAGCTGCTTTATTACTGGATGTGCTGCCTATCTTGATGGTGCCCACGACCTTCTCCAGGGTAGGTTTGTATGTGGACCAGGTGGCAGGCTTTGATACACCTACGAAGAACAGCATGCGACCATCTGGACGTGGAGCCTTCATGGCGATCAGCCAGCCAGTCAAGTCACTGCCTTTGGATTTCCCGATGTAGGATCGGGCTGACAACCCGCCCACGGTGATGTCGGCCTGGCTCTGTAGTTGGATGTTATCCAGCGCGTCCTCCGTTTTACCACCCCTGACGATGCCAAACCCGATGTCTGGCACATTCATATCGCCCTGGTACCAGGCACCTTCATCTGAGCCCATGCTTTTAATCGCCGCCCAGTTACCAGGCATACTCACGGTCACATCACCTGCACTACGGGTCACCCAGCCAGAAGGCAGCGACGTCATGGTTTGAGGCGCCACCGGCTTCTGGGCAGCCGTTGCGGAGCTGACCGGAGCCGTTGGCTGTGGTGTATCGGCAGGCGCAGGTTTCGGTGTTGTTGAAGCGGGCTGCTGGGCAATGCCGCTGCTGGGCGGAACCAGATACCCACCGGTGACCACCCTGATCATCCCGTTGCCCCCCGTTCCAGAATTCTGAGCCATGCGTTTATTGGCCACTTTGACTACATACTCGCCTGCTTGCAGGTTCATCTGCGGCTCATCTACACCATCTCCCCACTGCTTCTGGTAGGTGTCTGTGCCTCCTTTGACAAACCGCGATGACCTCAGTTCCTGCACCCCACGGTAGAGCTTGTAGGGGACCGAAGTTTCGCCCGGGCTCCAGCTATACCACATGATTAACTGGGTAACATTAACCGGCTTGTCCAACCTAAACGTGGCGGTGTCGGTAAACTGACAAGCCGCCGAATTGCCGATCGAAACCACCAACGTCGGCTTCGAGCTTGTTGCGCTTGCCGGAGTGCTTGTCGCACCGCTAGAAGCTGTGGGTTTCGGTGCCGGTGCAGGCGCCGGTGCAGGCGCGGGGACGGGCTTCTTTCCGCTGATGGTATCAATCGCAGCGCCGATTTTGTCGAGTGCTCCGATGATGTCATCTAGGGAACTACCCTTCTTTTTTGTGCTTTGTGGTTTCGACGAATCGGCAGGTTTGGTGGTAGAAGCCGCTTGAGCGGTCTTGGTCTGCTTGTTGCAGGTATCCAGCCATCCTTCAAACTCTTGTTTATGGCTTGCGGTAAGCTCGGGTACCACCCTTAGCGTCAGTACCTCATCGATGACTGTGCGCGCCTGTCCAAACGACTTGCCCTTCATATAGTCCATGACCAGCAGACGTTTGGGCTGGAGTTTTAGGATGTATTGATCCCTCGCTTTGGCATACCGGCTGCTCATGTCATTGATCAGTGCGGTAGGCTTGGTTCCAGGGATGCCCTCGATGCGAGAGCGAGCCTCCTTGTTCTGAGCGTCCGCCGTCACAATCTTACCGTCAGCCAGGCTCTTGTTGAACTGGTCGACGAATACCTGTGCGGCTTCCCAGTTGTTAGCCCATTTGGCCACCGTTTTCTGTTTGGCGGCAGCATCCGTATTTCCAGAGTCCAGATGTACCGCCAGTGCCAGTAATTGGGTTGCCCGTGGGAAGTCGAGGTCATTAGATATCACCGTCATACCCCAGTTGGCAGCATCTTTGGCGATGGCCTTGATGGCTACAGAGCTCTTCTCCGGCACCACCTTCTCTACAGAGCGCACCAGCTCAACAGCCTCTTCGATCTTGCCGTTTGCGGCGAGGGTCCTGGCCTGGCTGATCCGGGCTGTGGCTTCGGCTTCTGACAGCGCACCCGAGGGGGCGTCAGGCTTAGGCTTTGGCTGGACACTCACAGAGGGTTTGTCTTTGGTGTTGGACGCATTGCCAGATGCCGGTTTGTCTTTGGAAGCCGTGTTTGTGTACACCTCACGAATCTCTTTGACCATCTGTCCTGATGACTTATGCCGGACAACCAGGTAGATGTCCACGGAATCGCTGTCGCCAGGCTTGAATGCATACGAACTGGAAGCAGGAACACCCCCTGATGGGCGCATCCACTTGTATTCCAGTGCAGGACCAACGCTTTCAGGATCCACGGCAACACTGGCGGTCACAAATCCCTGGGCCATCTGGGTAAACTTCATGGTAAACACAGGGGCTACCACAGTACAGGTCTTGATCTCAGTTTTGCCTATCATCTTACCGCGTCGGCTGATGATCTCTCCCCAAATTTTGACGCTGCCGAGGGTGTCGAAGGTGATCAGGTTGCCCGGGCCATCACTCTGCCTCGTGCTCATATTGACTTGGGGCTCACAATGCCAGTAGATGGTAGGCAGCGGTTTTGCGTTGATCTTAGAACCAGGAGGTGACTGCGGATATGTGATAGACGCCACCACCTGGGTGCCCAGCGCGGCCTGCTCTGGGATGCCTTGCAAGGTGGGAACCAGCGTGGAGACCTGGAACGCAACCTGCTTGGTGACCGACTTTTTCTGGGCATCGACCACTTTAAGGGTGACGGTGGCCGGGCCGGGATCTGCACCGGTCATGCGCACCTCGTTGCCCGTACCTTCGATATTGGGGCTCCATGTCAATGTATACGGAGCCTTACCGCCAGAGATGACAGCTTTCACGCTAGTGCTTTCGTTGACCATCAGCGACGCCTTGCCGGCTGTCAACTGCACATTCAGACCAGAGGGCGTGACGGTCACCGCCAGCGTTGCGGTGGCTGTTTTTCCCTTCGAGTCTTTCGCGGTCACCGTGATGTTTTGCTTGCCGTCTGTTTTGGCGGCATACACAGCGGTGGCACCTGCCGGCTTGCAGCCTGCTGACCATGTGTATTTATATGGTGCGACGCCACCCTTCACGGCAGCCGAGAGTTTGAGGCTCTCACCCAAAACCATCGATGATTTTGGTGCGGTCAGAGCCACGGTCATCGAACCGCCTTTATCCTTCGCCTTCTTCACGTCATCGGCGGACACGGTGATCGAGACCACGGCAGTCGCCCTGCCCAAGGGTGCTCCATCGGGGTCGCGCGTCTCTACCTTGGCTTCGATGGTGCCTACTTCGTGTCGCGACACGGTGACCTCATTACCGAGACCTGATGACCCCATGGAAGTGCCTTCATTTACAGTCCATTGGTATCGGACATCTCCTGTGGGCTTCTCGTCCACGAACTCCGCACGGATTCTCACGTTCTGGTCGACTGCATAGGCACGTTCGACATCAACTAGCCCCACACCCTCCTTCCATATCTGTGGTTTAGTTCCCGTCACGATAGTTGTCATCAAATACTGTGATCCGGTAAAGGTGGCGGTGATACCCTCTGCCAGCGTGTCGCCAAAGAAGGGCACACGTGCCTCCACGTTCAGCTCCACAGGTTTGGCATCTTTGAGTTTGAAGCCGATCACGCTGGCGTTCTTCTCATACTCCATCCGATTGGATGATTCGGGGCTGAACCACACATAGTTCAGCAGCTTGTCCGATATGACCGGCGAGGTTTTGACGGTTGCCTTCACCTCCTGGCCGGCTTTGGCCGATTCTGGACTGAAGGAGATGGCGAATGCCGGAGGGGCCACATCGATCTCAACCTGATCGGTCTCACCGACGGTCTGGTATACGCCGTCTTTCATTTCCAGAATCTCGGTCCATATTTTCACCTTTCCCACCCTGTCATACAGCACGGTGGTTTTGCCATCTGCACTTTTGGGAGGGCTGAAGGTGAGCGCTGGTTCGGATTGCCAGATGATCATACGCTTAGGTTGTTTGTCGTCGGGTTTTTTGGTGGTCTGGCTGGGTTTGGTGCCAGACGAACTAACCACAGGGGGTGGCGGTGGAGGATCATTCCTGTCTGGTGCGGTGCTGACGGATTTAATAGCCGAAGGGTCGATCGGTTTATCAGCAAACGGGGTGCCATCTGCGGATGTGTCCTGGGTGACATCATGAGCTGCCAGCACGCAATACAGGCATTTCTTGTTTGATCCCAACTTCTCGCCGCAATGGTCACATATACCGCTATCTTTGACAGGTTGGTCGTCGCCCTCAATCTGGTTGCCCAGTTTGCTTTTCATGCCGTAGATGACCTTACTCTCGATGCCCGCCAGTTTGGCCTTCACACCCGCCACGCGCAAGGTCACGCTGGCTGACCCCGCTTTGTCGTCTGCGTCGGTCACGCTTACGGATAACGGCAGCGGGCCGATCTTGCGTGAAACTGTGCTGACTACGGCCCCATCGCCGGCATGGTTCCCTGTCCAGGTATATTTGTATGGTGCTTTCCCGCCTGAGATGACCACCTTCACTTCTGCGATTTCACCGGGTCTGAGGGTCGTCTTGGAAGGCTTTAACTCGACATTAAGTGTCGGCGGGCTGACCGTTAGTAGCCGCTTCTCGGTCTCACCTGCCTTAGCGGCTTGAAGACCGTTGGCGGTCTTGAGATATAGCTCCGCCCAGACCGTGTATTTGCCAGGCGCAGTGAGCTTGGCTGATGTTTTTGCGTTGTTGATGGTGTCGGCTGGTGTGATGCTCAGCGTTGGGTCAGATTTCCATACCACCTTGATCGACTCTACGCCCCAGCCGTTGGGTCGAGTGGGCACGATGGACTCCGCGGATTTGCCCTGCTTCACGGCCGCATCGCACTCCGCTTTGTGTGTGGACTGCCAATAGTCAGACCACTTCGCGGCCAGCACCCCTCCGGCATCGGCATTGTCTACCAGCACGTACGGTTTACCGCCGCTTCGGAATTCGTCGGCACCAAAAACCACAGTTCCGCCTACAATGGCATCGTCAGGCAGACCGGCGATAGACGCGGTGAGCGCACCGACAGTCGTGGCTGCGGCGCCGATCTGTATGGTGTGCGTGGTCTTGCAGAGCGAACTCTTTTTGCCCCCAGATGTAGAGACGGCCTCAACGGCTATCACGTATGTGCCTGCTTGGTCGGCCTTGAAACTGGTGGAGGCGCCTCTGGCTATCTCTTTATTGTCACTATCACTCCAGATGAACTCGACTGAGGCCATATCGGTCGTGGGCACACCGTCAAGCACAGCTTTCAGCGGGATGGCTGCAGATGGCTTGCCCGAGCTCGCACCGTCTACCCTCAGATTGACGCCGTCCGTGCCCACCGTGACCGATATGGTGTCGCGACCCACGGAGATAGGCGAGGACTTGGCATCTGGCTTCCAGAACGCCTCAGCCTTAACAATGAGGCTTCCCTTTTTCTGCGATGTAAAGTCAATCTTGTTACCTTTGCCGTAACTGGTCTTGCCGGTATCATCTGTCCACCTTACCTCAAGGGACTTGACGATGGACGAATCCGCGTTGATAGAAGCCTCCAAAGGCAGAGGTTTCCCGGGCTCCACGGTACTGTCTCCGTTGATATCCAACTGCACTTCGGGTTCGGTGACTTCAATCTCAACCTCGGCATCGGCAAACACCACATCCTTCTGGTTCACCGTGCCCCAGGCCTCTACCTTAACGGTGAATTTGCCCATCTGGGTAGACTTGAATGATATGGTATCGCCCGGGCCCAAGGCGGATTTTGTTGTTTCATTCTTCCATCGAAGTTTGACTAAGGGTTTCGTCTTTGGATCGGCCTGAACCACGGCCTTGAGTTTCAGTCCCGATCCAGCTTTACAGCTCTTGTCACCCTCGATTGCCACCGATGTGCCATAGCTTCCCTCCGCACCAAGCCAGGCGTAGTCCTTCAGATCGGCATCACTGAGCACATCTTTGTCTTTGAATGACACCTTCAGGTCATATTTATATGTGTCGTACGGTACGGGGATATCCAGCTTGATATCACCGTATGCCGCCCCATCAAAACCTGTAGACGCCGCGATTTTGATCGGCTGAGTGCCTTTGACAACTGTGAGCTTACCTGAGCCACTGGCTGTGTCTGTGATGGTGCATTCGTAATAAACCTCTTTAGCGTTGACATTGCCCGGGTAGATTTTGCTGTTTTCAAAATCACCACGTGGCTGGTCGATGGAGACATTGGGCAAAACTGCAGACAACTGCGGCCGCAGAACATCGCGTTGAGCTGCGTCAGCCACGAAGAATCGGGCCGCAAGATCACATACTTGTTTGGAGTATTGGGCGGCCGATGCCTGTGATTCGTCCCATTGCTTCAAAAACCACTTGTGCAGTTTCGTGTCATAAACATCGGCTTTAATCGTGAGTTTCCCCTTCTCTGGAGAAACCTCCGTGATTTTGGCGAATTTCATGATGTTTTGGTATTGGTCCTCGGTGGGCATATGCGGGAACACGGCCCAGGTTATCCAGTCTGTGGCGATGCCGGAGCCGTTGTCGGCCGCTTCCATGAAGGATTTTGATGCACTTCGTATATGTCCGTTGGCCTGCCGAAACCAGAGCAAGAAATTAGTTCTGGAATCACTTGATGTATATTTGGACTTATTTGGGTATGTCTTTTTAAACGCCTGGTAAACCGCATCGTACGTGTCGTTGCCCATTGGTGCGGGGATCGTATCTGGCTGATATTTTCGAATAGACTTGGCTGAGTAGACATACTTGTTTTCAAGCATCTCGAGAGCTTTGTGCCTGTGTTCATCGCTTTCGAACCAGCCTCCCCATTGGTTGACCAGTGCATGGATGAAGTAGTCATTCACCCAGTGAGTCATCCAACCCAACGCGAAGGCCTTCTCCTCATCTGTGTCGGCTTGTTCCATGATAGCAATGGTGAGATCACCCGTCTTTTCATAATGCGACTCGTCGCCGATGCTTGGGGTGGTGAGATAATGCATAATGTTGGAAATGTCGGGCCCGTTGCTGCCTGCGAGGTAGGCCTCTGGAGCTGCGGCAATGATCTTTTCGATGTTGGGATTGGCTTGCCGAATCAGGTCGCCAGTTTGGATGTGAGATGGTATTTGCCCCGCGAATAGGATCGAGGCACAAAACAGCGAAAGTAAAACACCGATCAGAATTGATGTTCGCATATTACCCTCCAGGCATGGTGGCATGCATTCACCATCGTCATGCAGGTTCACTAATGAACTGATTATGCACGAAATGGAGGGGTAAAGTCAACCTTCTACGGTGTCGAATGTCACTCTTTCCGCGGCATGAATGCCAATCTATTACCCACAATTGAACAACAGGTATATGACGTCCGATTCCGCGACATAAATGTCTCGGCTATTGAACACCAAGACTGCTGAAGCAGTCTTCATTAACGTTATCTTTGTCGGTAAGGAGCTCCGCAGCCCGGTTTAGCGGGCCTGTTGATCAATAGCCGAGACATTAATGTCGCGGCACATGGTCGATACGATCCCAATCTGGATATGCGGGTAATAGACTGTCCTTTACGCCGTGGCGAGCACACGTGAGCCCACCCGGCGCCCGATGGCGTAGCACACGGCCGCAACGATCAGCCCGGGATACATTGGCTGGATGTCCGCCGGGAACACCGGCCAGGCCGAGGTGCCATGCGCAATGCCCACGCCCAGCCAGACGCTGGAGGTTACCGGCCCCAGTATCATGGCCGCGAGCACCCACTTGCTGTGAGCCCGCCCAGACTGCCAGTAGCTGCCCAGAAGCGGGATCAGCAGCCCGGGGATGCACACGGTGCCCAGCATGTACCACAGCCCGATCACGCTCTGCACCTTCCACGCCAGGAAGATCGCCAGGGTGCTGACCACCGCGATGCTCCACTTGGTCCAAAGCTGCGCCACATTCTCATCGCTGCCCTTGCGGATACGCCACACCAGGTCGCGCCCAAAAGTCACAGCGGCCATGAAGGTGAAGCTTACCACCGTGCTCATGACCGTAGCGAACATCCCCGCAAAGAAGGCACCCTTCGCCCCGGACGGCAACACCTTCTGAGCCAGCAGCGGATAGGCATACATCGGCTGGCTGATCTCGCCCAGCACGGCTCGGCTATACAACCCCGCTGTGGTGGTCATGAAGTCGAACAGCATCCAAAATAGGATGCTGACCAAAATCCCCCTCTGCGCGACTTTCGGGCTCTTGGCGGCGGCACAGCGTTGGTGGAAGCCTGGGTCGACCAGGGTCTGCATGGCGATGAAGAACCACACGATGGCATACGACACGCTGTTACCGCCCAGCCAGGTGAGGTGTAGCGGGGGAAGATGCGCCTTCAGATAGCTAAGCCCGCCGTAGTTGTGGAACAGGAACGGCAAAATCACCGCAAATCCAGCAAACATAAAGATGAACTGCAGAATGTTCACCCGCACATCACTAAGGAAACCGCCCTTAAAAATGGTCAAGACGCTGAGGAGAGTGCCGCAGGCCAGGCAGACCAGCATCGGCCAGCCAAAAACCAGCTTGAACAGCACACCGATGATCAGCACATACGGTGCCGGATTCACCAGTATGAAGGTCAACACCGCACCTGCCAGCCCGCACCGCTCGCCGAACGCCTTGCGCAACTGGTCGGGGATGGTCACAGCGCCACCCGTGCGCACCTTCGGGGCCAGCCAGATCGCATATACCAGCGCGAAGATGTAGTAGGGCACGCCCATCACTGTCCAGTTGCTCAGACCAGAGCCGTAGCTCCATTCACCCACACCCAGGATTCCGCCATACCATGTGGCCACCAGCGTGGCCACAAACGCAGGCATGGTGAGGGCGCGACCTGCCAGCAGGTAGCCCTCGGAGTCATGCTTGCGCAACTGCCGCTGGGCCAACCAGCCCACCAGCACAGCACTAAGCATGAACAGGCTGATGACCGCGATGTCTACCGGGCAAAAAGTTACCATTCCTTGTCAATACCATCCCATCCTGAGTGTGCAACAACAACTACCAGTCGCCCTGTGGAAAAACTCACCGTGAGGTGGTCTTCGATCGATTCATTGCTGACCCCTCGCGTGCCCATGGGAAGCAGCTCATCACGCAAGGGCCACTTGAGGCCGGAGGTGGTGACACCCTCCGCTTGAGGTAACCCAAACAACGACACCGGTTGGCCGATCACGGAATGAACCGTCAAAGTCTGACAGGCACGGGGGAAGTAGACCGATTCGCTGGCTGACACCATACGGAGTGACAGCCGGTCTGCCCATGTGGCCGCACAAAGCAGATTGCCCAGCTCATGATCAAGCCGTCGGCCTGTGCCGCCAAGAATGGTGACACTAGCCGACGGACTGGCCGCATGGATTGCGCCGAGGGATTTCTCCAGATCGGTGTTCTCTTGATTGTCTACTTTTGTCAGGCGCTGCAGATACTTCGCCGCGAGATCAGGGGAGAGAGAATCGATGTCTCCCACGATCAGGTTCGGCTCCACGCCGGCATCCAGCAGGTGGCAGGCGCCGTTGTCGGCACCCACGATCAGCTCGGATTGCCTGGCGCAGTGTTGGGTCAGCTCCACCGATGGGGGCTGGCCGTTGAGCATCAGCAGCACTCGCATCTAGTCACACGCCCAGAAGTCGTCACCGCTGACCATGCCCTCTACGCTGGTGCGCGAGTCATCAAATGCGGTGGTGCTGGTGATGAACTTTGCATGGCCGTCGGCAAAGATCATCGTGCCACCCATGGGGTGCCACGTGCGGTAGTAGTCGTAGGGGAAATCGCCGTCATAGCCGTATTTGTCGCTGCCTGGCCATGTGCGGGCGAAGAAGGGGAATATCTCATCGCGGATGATCCGAGTTTCAGACGGGTAGGCGAAGCTGTCCAGGCTGACATCGCGCGCCTCCCAGCTTGAGCCGGTGCAGACATCTACGTTGTTCTGGGTCGATTCCCCGCAAACCACGCTGTAGGCACAGTGGCTAAAGCGGTAACTGGAGCCGTAGGCCTGATGGTAGCTTGTGGTACCGGGCACATCACGACCCTGGTAGGGGGTCCCACGGTCACTGGGGCAGGCGAACACATTCTTGGCTTTGCAGTAGGGTAGCAGCTCTACCTCAACGCCTTTGTGGCCGATTTTGCCAGGGCCAGGATCGCTGTTATATGCGTAGAAGATGGGCATCACACCATCTGAATCCTCTGCGTACATCATGACGGCTAGACCGATCTGCTTGCCGTTGCTCAGGCAGGCGGCGGATTTGGCTTTTTCGCGTGCTTGCGCGAACACAGGGAAAAGAATGGCCGCAAGTATGGCGATAATGGCTATCACCACTAGCAGCTCTATCAATGTGAAAGCTGAGTTCCGTTTCATGTTAGTATCTACCTCCAGAAAGCGAAAACACCACCACGCTCCTGAGGGAAGCGTCGGTGGTGAGAACTCAACCATGCGACCGCCTTCCTACGCCGGCATAAACCGGGTCAGGTTCCAAGGGTTTTCCCAATTGGGATCTCAGCCGGATGGCTCCCCTGGCGGCTCACTCCATTGCGGGGGTGAACTTCGCTACTTCTATTATACCATTTGGCGGGGGATGGATAGTTCAAACAAAATAAACAGCTTCTGTCTCACGCGAAGACGCGAAGACGCGAAAGGGAAGGTGTTGACCGGCGCGGTTTGTCGGTACACTAGCGATTGCTGTGTAGATACCTTCCGCGCCGGTCTGGCGGTTAACCTCCCGTTTGGCGACCACCGGCAACCCACGAATCAAAAGGGCCGCCACACGGGCGGCCCTAAGAAGGCTGAGGCGTACAAGGCCCTACAGCGCAGCTAGTACCTCCGCAGCGCTCATCGCGGTGGTGAACTTCACGCCAGCCAGTTTGCTGGGGGTCAAGGCCTTGCCCAGTTTGGCATAGAAGGCGTTCTTCGACTTACGGTCTGCGAACTGTGCATTGGCCCAGGCGCTGTTGAAGCCCATGCCAAAGTAGCGGTTCATGAGGGTGTGGCCCCAGATAAACTCAGCGCCCTCTACGAATTCAGCCACATAGGGGGCCAGCTCCGGAGCGTGGAAGTCATCCACAAACGGCAGACCCGCCTTGTTCATCTCGGTGCCCACGATGATCGGCAGATCGAGCGCGCGGGCGGCCTCCATGCAGAGGCGCAGGTTCTCAACCTTGGTAGCCTTCTCTTCGGCCTTTTTGATGTTCCAGTTGCGGTCGGGAATGATGTTCAAAGCGACCACGCCCTTCTTCACGCAGAGCGCCAGAAGATCGGGCATGTCAGCCTCACCGGCGTTGGTGCCGTCCAGATAGGCCATGGTGGGCAGTGCGCCGATGGCGTTCATCATCTCAATCGCCTTCTCCACGCTGGGGAAAGTATCAGGTCCTGGGGCGATGTAACCCACCCCGCCGAACTTCATCAGCTTGCCGCGGATTTTGTCATGGAAGCTGGGAGCATCGAGGATGAGGGCCTTTGTGGCCTCTACCTCCATGCCAAGGATGCCCGCCCAGTATTCGGCTTCGGCTTGAGTGTCAGAACCGAAGACCTTCTTGGACTTTTGCTCGAAAGCGGCCAGCATGTGGCGCTCAGTGGCGTTGCCTGCAGGGGTGAGGGGTTTCACATCGGCTTCATAGTCCAGTTGCACTTTGCCCAGGCTGGCGTTGATCAGCTCCAGCATCTGCACATTACGGCTGCCGGCCATATCGCGGAACGCCTGAAGGGTGGCGGCGGCCTCGGTGCCGGCTTCGGGAAGCTGGGTCACGCCGGTCATCATGAAGTAGGCGATGCCCGGTTCGTTTGGCGAGGTGATCACCTTGTCGGAGTATTCGGAGATCAGCACGCGGGTCTCCATCGCGACATCGGTGCGCAGATCCAGCAGCTCACACGCGGCGATGAACTCATCCATGCCGTCCAGCACGTCGAAGTCCACAATACCGGTGGCCATCAGACCGTATTTTTTGGATTCCCAGGCGATCCGGCTGGGACTCCATCCCTCGGCGTTATAGCTAAAGAAGGTGTGGTAGTGCAGGTTCACTTCCGGTTTTTCGGCAGGCAGGGATATCTCACCCGCCTTCGCCAGCGCGAGCAGTTCCGCCAGCGCGGATTGTCGTTCGGAGAGGTTGAAGGAGTTAATCTGTTCCTCCAGCTTGGTCACTTTGCAGCAGCAGGCCATCTATTTCTGTCTCCAAGTTAGCGTATTCATGCAATTACAGGATACTAGCTTCGGTTAGAGGCTTCAAGCGAGGGGCATTGCGGGTGGGTCATCACAATCCACAGATGACGCAGATTTCGCAGATAAGGTAATGACCGCGCCGGCCGCTTGCGATATGCCAGTGGCAGCTGCATGGTTGCCATGGTGTCATCGCCATTGCCGTTATGGAAGAAGGAAAATCTATATGCGAAGATATATTCTATACATGCTAACCTTGTAAGGAGAAAACTTGTCATGTCTACTGGAGACTGGGAGCATTTCTGTTGGAGACTTAATGAACTCGAAGAAGAAGTCGGACTAGATATAGGACCATTGTTAATATAGCCTGAGGTCTTCGTTTCGGAATTTCCAGAGCGGCGGGTAGATTGATGAAAGATAACAGATCATCCGCGCTCCTTAAATCCATAGAGGTAGGGGCAAGGTGCCCAACATCCTCGACGAAGAGGGAACTGTAGTCGTCGGCGACAGGGAAAGACAGTTGACGCCGGACAGCGCAACATTCCGCTGCGGCTGGAGCATGCTCGGAAGGAGAGACCACCATGAAAAAGGGCCTGGCATTGGGTAGCATTCTAGCCGTGTTGGCGTTGATGGCGTATGGGACGGACGCGCCGAGGGCTGATGACATCTTCCGGGCGGAGGCGCGCGGGTTCGGATCGGTCAAGGTCGAGTTGCGCTCTATGGATGCGCAACGCAAGACCTCGTGGACGACGTTCACGGCCGAGGACGAGGAGCATGCGAAGGACCTCGGCTCCAAGCGACTGGCCGACCTGCTGGGCTTCGGCGATCTGAAGCGCATGCCGGACAGCAAGCTCCCCGGCACTGTGCTGGAGCTTGACGGCGCGGGGTTCTGGCTGCTGGGGCTTGAGGACCGGCGCTTCTATGAACTGTTCGCGCCAAGTGTGACCGAACTGCGTGCGCTGGTGAATGCCGTAGCCGCGGGAGGCTGGGCCGCGGTTCCCGAACACGCCTACCCGCGCTGGCTGGACGTAACCGACAACGCCGCCATGTGCTTCTGGTTCTCTGGCTTCGGCGTGCTGCCCAAGGACCCCGCCGCCGATTTCGGTTGGTTGGCTAAGAACGGCTTCACAGCCGTCACCGCCTGCGGCGCCACCGAGGATCACCTGATCGCCCCCGGATTGATCGACACGGCCGCCCTGGACTGGCAGCGGGAGCTGGCCCGGCAGTACAGCGTGCCGTTCAAGACCATGGCGCACATGGCACACCCCGGACGCCCGTCCTGGCTGTGGAACACCACCCCGCTGCCCTACCTGTCGACTACTTTCATGCCGGTGGCGCAGACCGACGGCTACCTGTTGGACTACCGCCGCCGCTTCGCCGAACACCTCGCTGCCGATCCCAACTTCATCGGGCACATGGTCTGGCAGGAGGGGCCAGGGGGAGATCCGATGGGCCTGCACACCTTGGCCGAGGTCGCCCATACACCGCCAATCCAGGCGCTCTGGCGCGAGTATCTGCGTGATGTGCGCAAGCTTAGCCTCAAGGACGTAGGCCGGCGGCATCGCGGTGACACCACAGCCTTCCGTCGCTGGGATGAGGTGCCCATACCCGCACTGAAGGAACTGGCCGGCTGGGATCCCACCAGCTCCATCGATCTACTCGGTATGTGGCTTGGACGCGCCGACCGCGCCGGCGTGGCGATGAAGGAGCATTGGTTCTCGCCCGACGCGCCGGCCGATGGCTGGGTGCAGGTGGACTTCCGCGACCAGGCGATCACCCTATATGTAGGCAAAAACTCGCCCGGAGACTATTGGTTGCGCAAGAGCTTTACGGTCGGACCCCAACAGCCCGCCGCCAAGTATCTGCACCTGCCGCGCGTGTGGCTGCCCGGTGCCCTCATTGCCACAGAAGGCTACGAGGTCTGGCTGAACGGCACGAAACTGACGATGATCGCCAGCGCCAATCCCTCCTGTTTCGGCTGGGATCTGTGCTACGACGCCGGCCTGGCGTTGAAACCCGGCAAGAACCTGATCGCCATCAACAGCAAAGGATTCGTGTTGCCGGCGGACTACGGCTACGCCTTTCTCGGCCACCTGGGACCGTGGGTTTATCCCGGCGAATCCGAGACCCTGAACGCCTGCGCCTTCGACCTGCTGGGCTTCCAGGAATGGCTGGCCATGCGCGAGCTGGAGCAGCGGATGACCGGCATCCGCGCCGGCGATCCCTATCGGCCCATGAAGGTCATGGCGCCGCACAACTACATAGACGCCGTCCTCGACCTCTGTAAGCGCTATGGCGCCTATCCGCACGACACCGGTGGCGCCGGTGCCTGGTGGGGCCCGTTCACCTACTCACGCTACGCCATCACCCGCGGGCTGACCAACAGCGTCGAGCCCGGCGGTGTCCCCGACAGCGCTGCGGGTATACAGGCCGCTACGACCCGCTACTTGATGATGGGCACAGAGATGGTTGACTGGGTCGCCAGCCCAGACCTCTATCGCACAGGTGAAATCGGCGAGTGGATCGCGCAGAACCGCGAGCTGCTGCGCTGCTTCGGCAAGCTCGATCTGGCGCCGCCGCGGATCGGCATCCTGCGCGTCGGGCGCGAACTGCGCATGGGCATCACCGACATCTACTCCTGGGACATGGGCCGTGGCTCGCTGCCCTCCATCGGCAGGCCGTTTCTCTACGCCACCCTCAGCGATCTGCGGAGCGGCCGCGCCAACCGCTTCCCGATACTGCTCGATTGCGGCACCTCGGTTCTCGACAAGGACGAGGTCAGCGCCATTGAGGCCTACGTGCGCCAGGGCGGCACCTTCGTTGCCTTCCACAACACCGGCATGCACACCCCCGAGCAGCGCTTTGCCTGGCCCATCTCGAAGCTGACCGGCCTGCGCGTGGTGAACAGCGGCCGCGCCATCGATGGCGCGAAGATGCGCTTCAATGATGATCAGAACCTCTGGCCGCGGCTGCGCGGCGTGGAACTGCCCGGCTGGGGCCTGGTAATGTCGGCGACCGCACCCGCCGACATCGACGTGGTCGCCGAATGGCAGGGACTGAAAGACGTCGAGGGTACTATCGCCGTGGCCGTCCGCCGCCTCGGTCAGGGCAAGGTCGTCATCCTGGGCTCGACATTCTACCGCCAGGGACGCGCCGAGGATGGCCGCTATGTCGAGGGGACGCTGCCCTATCTCGACGAGTTGCTGACCTCCCTCGGCGCGCCGCGCGAGACCCAAGCCAACGGCCTCTGGTCCGAGCCCTGGCGCAGCAAGAACGGCGTCTACGATGTCTGGCCGGTCGCCCAGATGGATCCGAAGACCGATCCGGGCGCCTTCGACGTCCGGCTCCGCCGCGACGCCTCCGCCCCGGCCCTGCGTGAACTCTCCGCCTTGGGGCATCCACCAGTAGCCGCGAGCCACGCCGACGGCTGGCTGACGCTCCCCGGCGTGCAGATGGAGGCCATGCAGACCCGGGTCTTCGCCGCCCCCCGTGCCGATCTGGCCGGCGGCGCCCGCGACTGGTTCAACGTCCTGGCCCAACGCTGGCATCCGCTCGAGAAGATCGAGCGGCAGAAGATCCGGCAGGCCACCATCAAGCAGCCTGACAACCTTCTGCCGCTGATCGGGGGATGGCGCTGCGTCACCGGCGAAATGGACCCCGCCGCTTGGACCATGCCCGACAGCGAACCGGCCGGGGAATGGAAGACCGTACGCCTCGGTACCTTCGCCACCATGGGATTGCCGGACGATACCTTGGCCCGCTTACGCAAGGAGGTCAAGCTGCCGCCGGGCTGGCGCGACCAGAACATCACGCTGGTTTTTGACGTTGAAGGCCATTACTGGGGCATCAACCCGAGCGGGCGGCTCTGGATCAACGGCGAGTCGGCCGCCATCGCCCAACCGATACGACCGTCGTCAAATGGCACCTTCCGCATCGCGCTGACCCCGGTGCAGACGGCGGCTGGCCGGCTGGTCCTCACCCTGGAGGTCGACGGACGCCAGTCCGCCTTCCCGCCAGGCGCGCGGCCGAAGGGAGTGTCGGGCGCCTTCTTCCTCGAGGCCCGCCCGCGCCCGGTGCAGTCCATGCCACTCGCCTCCTGGAGCGCCGCCAGCGACATCAGTGTTCTGGCACCCGCGGTGGCCGGAAGCCCCCCAGCCAAACCGCTCTACTACGAGACCCGCTTCACCCTGCCGGCCCAATGGCCCGCCAAACGGCTGAGGCTCGCTTCGTCCGGCATGAACCTGAGGAGGCTCATCATCAACAACTATCAGGTCGCGGATGCCACCTGGGCAGGTTTAATGCCCGAACTCAACCTGACCGAAGTCGACATCAGCGGCCTTGTCACGCGCGACGGCGAGAACGTCCTGCGCTGGGTGCCGGACGCGCAGGCCACCCCGGCGATCCCAGACTTGAAGCTGCTGTGGACGGAGTGAAGACCAGACAAAACGAGAACGGAGGGGCTGTTGAAAAAGATCAAATGGCTGCCCTCGTCGCTTCGCTCCTGCGGGCACTGACGAAGGGCACCGCGTCAGGGACGCCAGTCCCGTGGGGTGACTAAACCCGCGGCAGCGTGGGCTGGTAGGCTGCGAGTCGACGGAATCGGCTTACCGCCAGACCGGCGCGGTCTTAATCCTTCTGCAACCGCTAGCGTCTCGCCAGACCGCCCCGGACAGTGGATATCCGGCTGCGGTGAGCTGCTCCCTGCGCCGGTCGGAGCGGAGCGACACCAGCCGCTATTGATCAGCCGTGCGGTGCAGGAACCCGCGCCAACGCAGTTTCTGGAGCGTCAGCTCCCGGAACGGAGTGGTGAGGGTGACTAAACCCGCGGCGGCGTGGGCTGATCGGCCCCGAGTCGACGGGTTCCATCGCCCCAGGGGGCTCCATCACAAAGGGCGGTTCGCGAACCGCCCCTACACGTCGCTTTCGCTCCTGCGGGCGCTGGCGGAGGGCACCCTGCGCCCGCTTGCGGGCTGCAAATGCCTAGACGCGCGGTGAGGGAACCCCGTCAGGGACGCCAGTCCCGTGGGGTGACTAAACCCGCGGCAGCGCGGGCTACAAGCCTGCGACCAACACCGCCGGCTATCAGCGACGGGTTCCGTGGCCCGTCCGTGATCCCGCGGCGACACCTAAAATCGGGTTTCGGATGGCCACAAGGGCCATCCACGAAATCCCTTCTACAACCGACGAACCAGCGCTGACATTACTTAATCTGCGTAATCTGCGTCATCTGTGGATTGACATTCCCCCTTGCGTTGTGCAATTTCCCCGAGCGCTTGACATCCCACCACCCGAAGATCAAAAATACAAGCTGGGCAGAGAATACAACCTAACCCCAGGAGAGCATATATGGACCCGGTAAGGATCGCATTGATCGGTGCAGGCAACCGTGGCCGGGGCGTTTTCGGAGGGTATGCGCTGCAGCACCCCACCCGTGCGCAGTTTACCGCCGTCATTGAGCCGAATGAGGCCAAACGCAACGCCTTCGGGATGGAGCATGGGATACCTGAGGCCCAGTGCTACTCCAACTACCGCGAGTTCTACACCGCACAGCGCGAGGTCGATGCGGTGATCATCGCCACAGTGGAAAATGAGCGTGTAAACCCGGTGATGATGGCCATGGAGCACGGCTACCACCTGCTGGTGGAGAAGCCGCTGGCCACCAACCGCGCCGACACAGAGCTGATCTGCCACGCCGCCGACGGTTACGACAAGGTGTTCATGGTCTGCCACCAGATGCGATACACGCCGTTATACGGCACCCTGATGGGTCTCATCGCTTCCGGTGACTACGGGGAAGTGGTCGCGATTGAGCACAGCGAGAACCTGTCGTATCACCACATGGCGCACTCGTTTGTCCGAGGCTTTTTCAACTCATCGAGGCTCACCCCCATGATTTTGGCGAAGAGCTGCCACGATATGGATTTGCTGCGCTGGCTGGCCGGTAGCCGACCGTCGCGGGTGGCCTCATTTGGGAAACTGAGCTACTTCAAACCCGAAAATGCGCCGGAGGGTGCGACTCCATTCTGCCTCGATGGATGCCCCGCCGAGGTCGGCTGCCCCTACTCGGCGCAGAAGATATACCTCGCTGAGGAACCCGACCCCGCCTACATCCGGCAGATGGGCTCGCCAGAAACCAGGCAGGAGCTGATCGAGCTGCTGAAAACCAACCAGTTTGGCCGCTGCGTGTATCATTGCGACAACGATGTGGTGGACCATCAGTCGGTGAGCCTTGAGTTCCAGAACGGTGTCACCGCCTCCTTCATGATGACCGGGCACAACGCCATCGAACGGCGCATCACCAAGATCAGCATGACCAACGGCGAGCTGCAGCTTGACGCCAGCGCGGGCACGATCCACGCCTGGAGTTTCCAGCCACTCAGTGAGCAGACCATCACCCCGTCCGACTCCAACACCTCCCACCTTGGGGGCGATACCGCCATCATGGATGGCTTCACGCAGGCCATCAGTTCCGGCAACTTCAAGGATGTGCTGACGCCAGTTGAGATGTCGCTGGACAGCCACCTGATGGCTTTCGCCGCAGAAGAGTCGCGTTTGACGCACAAGGTAGTGGAATTCGACTGAGGGGAACGCGGTGCGCAGGGGCGTCCGGCCGGACGCCCCTACACCTAATCTTTACTCCTCAGGGAACTTGAGACCTCCGCATGCCGGGCATGACTCCGTCAGTTCCACGATCACTGACATCAGCCGATCGAGTCTGCCGACCAGCTCACCGCCTTCAACGAGGCAAACATGAGCCTTAGTGAAGATCGCCGGTTGGTTCTTCATCGCCTGTGACAACGTCTCGTCTCTCGATACATCAAGCGCCAACGCTGCGGCGACATAACCCATCGGCTCAGCAGGTAACTGATCGCCGATGGACTTCAATAACCCGCCAAGTTGCTGACCTGCGGCAAAGCCCTCTGCCATGAGCTGCCAAAAGCGCAGCATGTCAGGATGGCACGTAGTATTACCCATTGCTTACTCCTTCATCAATGAAGAGCTATACCCAGCAAGTGGTGGCCTCACCAGCTTCCTGGTCAGTAAGGTGCAGTTTGGTTCATCGAGGTGCCAGATCACGGTCATAGGCATAGCTCTGCCATTGTGATACCCGTTTGGATTGTCAAATGTCAATACCAAGGTCACTGCGGGCTATATAAAGCCATGGCGTGAGACATGGCTCTCGTGCTAGTTACCGTCCGCTCTTAGTGCCAAAATATCACGTCAACACCATTCAGGACATGCCATTTGCGCGCAGAATACGGGTATCATAGGGCTAACAGATAGGTGGCACTAACCTCATGATATGATGATGTATGACATCCCAACTGAAGGGTCACAAATACGATGATTAGTCTCGACATGAAAACCATCCTGTTTAGCTCTATTTTTACAAATTTCGTATGCCTTTTGGTGATGATTCTGTTGTGGCACCAAACTAGAACTAGGTACAAAGGGCTATCGCTTCTGGTGTTGGACTTTTTGTTGCAGACCTTTGCGCTGGTCCTGATCACCGCCAGAGGCACCATTCCAGACTGGATATCAATCATAGTGTCGAACTCAATGATTGCGACCGGAGCTTTACTTGGCTATATGGGCCTGGGACGTTTCGTAAACAAGCATTGCACGCAGATTCACAACTACCTCATACTGGTCATCTTTGTTATTGCGCATACCTGGTTCACGATCATCACCCCCAGTTTGATGGTCCGGTCGTTGAATATCGCCATTACAGTGTTTCTCATCACACTGCAGTGTATGTGGCTGCTGCTCTATCGGGTAGAGGCTGATATGCGTAGACTGACCCGGTTCATCGGGTTGGTTTTCGGAGCATATTGCCTGATCAGTCTGTTCCGCATGTATCTGGTGCTCAGCCAATCTCACTATTTGACTGATTATTTCAAATCAAGCAACTTGGAGCCTATCGCGCTCATCGGCAACCAGCTTGTCTTCCTGTTGTTGACGATCAGCCTCGTCTTGGTTGTGAACAAACGCCTGATACTTGAGGTCAGATCACAGGAGGAAAAGTATACCAAAGCGTTCCAATCTGCTCCATATGCAATCATTCTTTCAAGATTAACAAACGGCCTGATCATGGAAATCAACGAAGGATTTACAGCAGTCACCGGTTACGGATATGAAGATGTTGCCGGAAAAACAACATATGAGTTAAACGTGTGGGCAAATATCGAAGACCGTATGGATGTCATCAAAGAGCTAACACAGCATGGGTCGGTTCGTAGTAAGGAGATTCGCTTTCGGGTCAAGACAGGGGAGTCGATCATCGCCCTGTACTATGCTAACACTGTGATGATAGGACATGAAGTGTGCGTGTTGTCAAGTATCAGCGACATTACCGAACGAAAACAAGCCGAAGATGCTTTAGCTGACAGCCAGCGGCTGTTCCACAGTGCTTTTGATAACGCCGCGACTGGAATGGCATTGGTGTCAGTGGATTGGTCGTTTATTCAGGTGAACCGTGCGTTATGCGAGACACTGGGATATACAGAAGCTGAGCTGCTTCAGCACACGACACAGCATGTCACACATCCCGATGATCTTGAATTGGACATCAAGTCACAGGAGAGCCTGTTGGCTGGTGAACTGAACTCATACCAGATTCAAAAGCGGCTGCTGCATAAGGCCGGCCATGTGATGTATGTGAGATACAGCGTCTCCCTTGTTCGTGATGCCGATGGAAACCCGCATTACTATATCCTTCAGGTAGAAGATATCACGGAGAGTGTCAATGCGGAGTTGGTGAAAACCCAACTGCAGCAGCAACTGGCTCAGGCGCTTAAGATGGAATCTATCGGGCGTTTAGCCGGTGGAGTCGCGCATGACTTCAACAACATGCTGGGCATTATACTGGGATTCACGGAGCTTGCAAACGAAAAAGTCGACCCTACGGAACCCCTGGCTGATGACCTGGAGCAGATTAAGGTTGCGGCTCAACATTCGGCAGAACTGACTCGCCAGTTGCTGGCGTTTGCCCGCAAACAGACCGCGATCCGCAAAATCGTAGACGTAAACGAGACGGTCACTTCTACACTGAGTCTGCTGCGCAGGCTTGTTGGTGCGGATATCACTGTGGTCTGGCAGCCAAGTCCTGGAGTATGGCCGATACACATCGATCCGGTGCAGATACAACAGATATTGACAAACCTGTGTGCCAACGCGCGTGACGCCATCACCGAACATGGGCAGATTACCATACAGAGTGCGAATGTATCGGCAGATGATGTCTGGTGTACTGAATACACGGATATGAAGCCGGGCGACTATGTGATGTTGACAGTGACAGATAACGGCTGCGGTATTGACCCAAGCGTGATCAATGAGATATTTGAGCCGTTCTTTACCACTAAGGGGATTGGGCAGGGCACCGGTTTAGGGCTGGCCACCGTATATGGAGCCATCAAACAAAACAATGGCCATATTACGGTTCGCAGCGTGCCTGGCTCTGGCACTTCGTTCAATATCCTGATCCCTCGTTATGTCCAGACGGCTGCTCCTCGCGAAGGCAAGGCCGAAGCCGACCAAACGAAACCCAATTCGGAAACACTACTGCTGGTAGAAGATGAACCGGCCATTTTGAAGATGGGCAAACGGATGCTGGAGCAACGTGGTTACAAGGTCCTCACCGCAGAGACACCACGCGAGGCGCTGCGGTTAGCTGCTGATCATGCAGGGACGATCGACTTGTTGTTGACTGACGTGGTGATGCCAGAGATGAACGGGCGTGAACTGGCCCAGCAGCTAGGGAAACAATATCCCTATATGAAGCGTGTCTTCATGTCGGGATACACCGCTGATGTGATTGAACAGCGTAACCTTCTAGACGAAAACGTGCATTTTATCCAAAAGCCGTTCACCATTGAGGCGATGATCCAAATGGTGCGAGTGGCTCTAGATGACGGCAGTTGTTGATTCAACCAATTGGGTTATCCTGACGGCCACCCGTGCCTCAATATACTGGTGGCACTCACAGGGTTCCGGCTGCCTCACTCGGTCAACGGCACCTCGCTGTGTTTGAAGATGGCGCCTGCACGAATCAGCAGCCCATTACGAACCTCACCGGTCGAGTCCTCAATCTGCTTATGCAGCAATGACACCGCAGTTTTTTCCATACCCAGCCGGTCTATTGCCCGTCGGTCGGCGGCCACAGCGAGATTCCGACGGTAGTATTCAGACATGAGCACAGGTATCAGCACCAGCAATAGCCAGAACTTGGAAAAGCCATCTGCCACCAACACCGTTAACGAGACCAGCATGAGCTTCATAATAAGCGACAAATCGAATATTCGGTAGACAAAAGGCCGTTCCGCCTGCATCGCCGAGAGCACCAGAAGCTCCTCGTCGGTAAGCTGCTGCAACGCCGCCACACTCACAGAAATATTACCATCCAGGTGAGATAACGACTTGATGGTGTAGTCGCCTCCGTTGCTGGGCATCATCACGACATGTCTGCCTGGATAGTGGTTGCCCATCGGGATGCGCAGCCTGGCGACGCTTTGCTCAAGCACCTCAAACGCAGCCGGGTCAACTCGGCGCCGGAGTGATGTGCGTAAAGCATCTGAACTCAAACAAACCCAAATCTGAACACAGATCGTGACGATCACCTGGATGCTCACCACCCAATATGCTCCAACATTCCATGCAGGGATCAGCCAGAAGTAAACCAACATTAATGAAGTCGCGGTGTAGTTGTCAAAACGCATCAGTACCTCAGCAACATCATCACCAAACACCTTGCGTCGCCGTGTAATGAGTTCAGAGAGGGCAATCAACGTGCCGACTACTGAAACAGCCATCAAACAATAACCTACCGGCCAGAGCACCCCATAAGTCATGACGTTAGCGATGTTAGATACACTTAATAAGGCCCCTAGAATCGCCTGACTGAATATCCAGAATGAGGCATGGCTTGGTAAGTCAGATCGACCATTTGTGACAGCCCACATCAATCTGCCAAACAACCCTAGTTCGACTCCGACCACAACCCATATCAGCACCCAGTTAATTTGCAGGTCTGGGAATGATCCGGATGTGGGGTGGGACATCGAGGCATCACCAGGATACGGCATTGGCATATTGCCAGGTATAGATTCACCGGTCGGTGCGGGCACCATACCCTCAGGTGGAGGCGGGGGTAATGGGGCAACCGGTGTCCCATCCGGAGTCACCGGGCCAGAAACAGATGGTGTGCTCAACTGGTGAACATAGTCCAGCAGTTTTGGTGTCCCCCAGGTAATCACCATGACCGCTAGTACGGGAAGGATGGCCAGTATCTGCTTTTTCATATCACCTCCAAAGCCTTGATCCGTTTCTGTAAGTAACGAACTGGTAGGCCGAATGCGGTATCCAGCTCCTTTTTCAAGGCCGATATCGCCGTGTGGCAGTCATCTGTGATGGCCAGAGCGCGTTGGTCGGCCGCTATCTGGCTTTTGTTTGAGAGGCCAGTAAAAGCTTCGCTCAGTGACAGAAACAACAGCTCCTTCTCATCCAGCTGCTTGAGGCCAAGAAAGGTGACACTAACACGCTTTTCGGATACCATGTCGACACTAACGCTCTGGAAGGAGTCTTTGAAATGCATCATCCTCATGATCTCCAGCTTAACGGGGATATGACCATCTGGCAGGTGCTGGTTGAGCAGGCGGTTGGCCTCTGCTAGTTTACTCTTCAACATCTCCATTTCGGAGGCAGGCAAGATACGGTCGTATAACGGTGGGATGTAACGGACCACGAAGATATACATAAGAATGATATACGCCAAAGACAAACCGAAACTCACCAGCACAGAGAATGTAAAATCATCATTCGATCCGATCATAACTGCAGATACTGCCATGACAAACGGCATTAACAGCAATACAGAAGCATATACACGAAACTTGAGTGCTGTGCATTTGGGAGCATATTGTCTGAATTCTGTGTCGGGAACAAGGCTGGCCCGCAGGTTGGCCATTTTGCGATAGCAGAGTATAAACCACACAATGGCCGGTAGGTCCAACAATAATTGTGACTGCAGCATGTTGAACGTGCTGACCATGATGGAGACCGCAAAAGCCATCAATCCATATAGCAGTGCTAAGTTAGGAAGAGCGCAATAGAGGCACAACCGCCATAGCTCTGCGTGGTATCGCTTGTCCTCCGGCATGGACGCTCGCGATACTACCCAATCCGCGGCCGCCAGCATCAATACTGGTACCAGCAGACATGCCGCCAGCAGGGATACAGCCATTATGGTTGGATTGAAGTTCATCGATTATGTCCTGTGATGGGTATCATAGCATTTGTTTCGACAGTCGTGATAGCGATTCCTTCATGCAGGACGTGGAGGGGTAAGGTGAAGCGGCTATAGTCTGAACCACGGATTACACGGATTAACAGGATGACACGGATGGGGAGATGGCTAACCGCCAGACCGGCGCAGAGCTACGCTTTCGGAGGGACCCCTGCGCCCGCTTGCGGGGTGCAAATGTCTAGACGCGCGGTGAGGGAACCCCATTTACGGGGTGACTAAACCCGCGGCAGGGGGGATGGTAGGCTGCGATATGGGCTGACCAGCCCCGCGTCGACGGGTTCCATCGCCCCAGGGGGCTCCATCACCCGTCGCTGATCAGTACCGGCCCGCGTTCCGGCGGGCGTGAGGAGGGCCACCCTCTCTGCGCCGGCCGGAGCGTAGCGACGCCGGCCGTTAATGATCAGCCGTGCGGTGCAGGAACCCGCACTGGACGTAGTTCCCGGAGCGATAGCTCCCGGAACGTAGTCGTGTGGGTGACTAAACCCGCGGCAGCGTGGGATGGTAGGCTGCGTTGTAGGCGGATCGGCCCTGCGTCGACGGGTTCGGCTATCCGCCAGACCGGCGCGGTCTATTGCCTTCCGCTATTGTTAGCGTACTGAAAGACCGCCCCGGACATAGGCATTGAGCATCCCCATCCCACACCCTAGCTGCTGGCCTGAAATCCGTAGTCCGGCAGGCTGACACCGGGGACCTGGCTGGGGTCGCGGTTCTCGATGCTCCAGTCCTCGCCGATATCCAAACAGCCCAGACCCATGGCACCGTAGGCCTGACCATTCAGCACCACATTTACCCCGGCCATGTAGCGCATGGGCTTGGCCTGCCGTGGGGCAGTGACCTCAAACGGCAGCTCAGCACTGCCCTTGGCGGGAAGGCTGAGGTGGGCAACTGCCGGTTTCGCGATCCAGCCCTCGGGTAGCTCCAGCTTGACTTCAAACTGACCCACGGTGGGCAGATGGTTCAGCAGCTTCACGCTCAGCTTCCTCTTCTCGCCTGGCTGCAGCACGCTTCGGAAGGGCAGCAGGTCAGCCCAGCGGATGTGGTAGCTCAGGTTCGGATCGGCCTGCGCACTCATCTGCGTGATCAGCCGGTTGTGACGGCTCACCCAGTCGCGCATCCCCTTCACATACTCGGGCTTCCACTTGTGGATGCTCCAATGGCCTGTGCAGAGGTAATCGGGGTTGATCTGCTCCAGCAGGTCTACGCAGCGGTTAGCGCCCACATGGTCGCCTATGGGGTTGTAGTTGAAGGTGTCGATGCTGCGCACATGGTCGAAGTCATCAATCGCATCGCCGGTGAAGGCGATCTTCTTGCCGTTCACCTCCAGCACGGTGAGTTGATGCCAGTAGGTGTGCCCGGGGAAGTGATACATGCTGAACTTCATGCCGTTCCAGGTGAAGCTCTCACCCTCTTTGAACACCCGGTCCACCGTGATGGGCTGGTTGCACAGGCACGGCACGAAGTACCGTTCAGGCCGCGCCAGGATGTCGGCCTGGCACTCGTGCGCGTACACCTTCGCGCCGTAGCGGTGGCGCATCGCACGGCTGAGTGCCACATGGTCGGAGTGGATGTGCGTGGGGATCACGATCTCCACGTTCTTGATCTCAGGGTGCTGTTTCATCTTCTCGAACAGGTTGATCCGTCCGCCGTCCCAGTCGTAGAACCCGGCGTCCACCATCACGCAGTTGCCCTTACCGTCCGGGATGAAATACTGCACAGCGCAGGTGCCGATGGCGATCACCTCGGGCACGGGATCAAAACCGCCGTCGTAATAGCGCACTTCTTTGGCGTTCTCGACCAGCCGGGTGAGCTGCCTGTCCAGAAGGTTCATCCCGCTGTTGGGGCTCTTCATCGGCTCCCCGTGCGCGGGAAGCATCAACGTGAGCTCTTGCCTCGCCAGCGCCTTCAGACTCGCTTGCAGCTCCGGTACACGCACCAGCTCGGGGCCCTGTATGAACTCCTCATAGCCGGTCTGCAGGCTGTCAAACTCCCATATCTTACCCGGGGCGGCTATGAGGTCACCGGTGAAGCCGATGCGCTGGCTGCCGTGATTCAAAATCAAGCTCACGCCAAACTCGCTGTGACCGGGTGTGCTGAGGATTTGAAGCTCATACTCATTCCAGAGGAACCGTCCGCCGCCGGTCAGCTCCGAGCTCACCGCGATGTTGCGCAGGGGTAGAGCATATTTCTCGGCGTAGGCGAATGTGAAGTAGGTTTGCCGCTTCTGCCACAACTCCTCGGCCTGCTCGAAGAACCGGCGTGAGTGTTCTGGCACGGCGATCTTCGCGCCCATGCCGATCAGCCGCAGGTCGGCCCCAGCCAGCTCTCGGTGCGCGTGCGTATGCAGCACCCATTCCACCCTCTTCACGCCCAGCGTCTTCAAGTGGTCGATGATCCCGCCCTCACCCGGGTCTATCAACAGCGCGCTCTCACCCGACACCAGCGCGTAGCAGTTGCAGGAGTCGGTATACATATATATATTGGGGGCAATCTGTTGCGGCTTCTTCATCTCTGGGCACTCCTCTGGCGTCAGGCTCTGCATGTTATCGTATCCTCAGTGATTGGAACAATTCGTGTGTTATATATAGATATTACCGCAAGTCGGCTTGTTAGCGGGGAAGACTGCACCTGCGGACAAATCTCACGCGAAGACGCGAAGGGAAGAGCAATCCACAGATTACACAGATTACGCAGAAGAGGTAATGACCGGGGCGGTTTTCCCCTAACCGCGCCGGTCAAGTCTCACGCGAAGACGCGAAGGCACGAAGGGAAGAGCAATTCACAGATTACGCAGATTACACAGATGAGGTAATGACCGGGGCGGTTTTCCCTAACCGCGCCGGTCAAGTCTCACGCGAAGACGCGAAGGCGCGAAAGGAAGGGCTATCCACAGATTACACAGATTACACAGATTACGTAGATTACGTAGAAGAGGTAATGACCGGGGCGGTTTTCCCTAACCGCGCCGGTCAAGTCTCACGCGAAGACGCGAAGGCGCGAAAGGAAGGGCTATCCACAGATTACACAGATTACACAGATTACACAGATTACGTAGAAGAGGTAATGACCGGGGCGGTTTTCCCTAACCGCGCCGGTCTGGCGGTTAGCCCTCCCTTCCCATCCGACCCATCCGTGTAATCCGCGTAATCCGTGGTTCAGACAATCTGCGTAATCTGTGTAATCTGTGGATTATCATACCTACCAGCAGGCAGCCCACGCGCTGCTCGTGGCATAATAGCCCTGTAGAGCACCGATCACCCAGGGGAAGAGAGCATTTTGGCGAACATCAGGCTGACAGAGCACCAGCAGCAGGCGGTATCGCTGCGCGACCGCGACATCATCGTGAGCGCGGGCGCCGGCTCAGGCAAGACCACGGTCTTGGTGGAGCGGTTCATTCAGATGGTGCTGCAGGGCGAGGCGGATGTCACGCAGATCCTCTCCATCACCTACACGCGCAAGGCCGCGGGGGAGATGCGCGCACGCATCCGCCGTCGGCTGAACGAAGAGGGGCAGTCGGAGCAACTGCGCCGCCTAGATAGTGCCTACATCAGCACCATCGACGCGTTTTGCGTGCGGCTGCTGCAGGAAAACCCGTTTGACGCCTGTTACGACCCCGACACCAGCCAGCTCTCCGAGGTGGAGGAGCAGCGGATGTTTGCCACCGCTTTCACCCAAAGCATGGATGAGCTGGTGATTGAGCACATAGAGCCGGCGCGCAGTGTGCTGAAGCTAGCTTACGGCCGGGTTGATTATGACTCCAATCTGCGTGACCCCCTGCAAGCCATCCGCAAGGCGCTGTTTCAGATACTCAACAACCTGCGCATATACGGCTTCGACCTGCCTCAGTTGCAGCAGTGGCGCGAACAGATGCAGTCGCGGCCGGAGTTGTGGAAGCAACAGCTATCTCAGGCGGCCATCACCAGTCTGCTGGGGATACTGCCATCGGCCATCCCGCTGGTCGGCAGCAACCCCGTGAAGCCTTACTGGCAGCAGATCGTGGACCGCTTCAGCGACGGTCCCGTTGTGGAGATTGAGGAGCTGTGCAAGCTGCTGTCGTATCAAACGCGCGGAAGCCTGCAGCATCCGGTCGCCGTGCAGGCGCAGGACCGGTGCCGGGCCTGGCAGCGGATACTCAGCGGTGTCGGCAACGAGGTCAACCAACAGGCGATGGCACTCAATCCGGGCATCCTGCAGATCATCGAAAGCTGCTGGCAGAACTTCCAGGATATCAAGCAGAAAAGATCCGCGCAGGACTTCACCGATGGGCTGCAGCGCTGCATCGACCTACTGAGCCAGCACCCGGGAGTGCAGCAGCGCTACCAGAAGCACTTCAAATGCGTGATGGTAGACGAATTTCAGGACGCCAACCCGCTGCAGATGCGTCTGCTGGAGCTGGTGGCCGCGCCTGGCCGGCTGTTCACGGTAGGCGATGTGCAGCAGAGCATCTACGGCTTCCGCCATGCGGAGCCCTCGCTGTTATCTGGGCTGACGCAAAACGGCGGACGCGACGGCGAGGGAGCGGTGGTACAGCTCACGGCCAACTACCGCAGCCGCGAAGGCGTTCTGCAGTTTGTGCAGAAGGCGTTCCAGCCGATGTGGCAGTCAGGCTTCATGGCGTTGAGTGCGGGGCAGCAGTTCGAGCCCAGCCGCAGTGCCTGCACCGCGCTGCTGATGGTCGACCAGCAGCAGTCACAGGCACAGTTTGCCCGCGCGGCCGCGCGGGCGATCGGGCACGACATTCTGCATCAGCGCAAGGAGCATGGTCGGAAATACGGCGACTTCGCGATTCTCCTCCGCCAGACCAGCAATGTGGCCGATCTGGAGCATGGACTTACCGAGCTGGGCATCCCGTTCTACAACACCGCCCGAAGGCACTACTACCATCGGGCGGAGGTGCGAGACATGCTCAACGCCGCGGTGGTGGTCGCCACCCCGTGGGAGGACATCGCACTCGCCAGCGTGCTGCGCTCCCCGCTGGTTGGTCTGGACAGCGACACGCTGGAGCTGATCGCCCGCGACGGCGGTGCCAATCCAGCCAAAAACCCGTTTTGGATTCGACTGACCAACTGGCTGAACCGCTCGGAACCTCACCCTCAGAAGGCACTGGCGGAGCCGTTCGTCAGCACGGTGCGCCAGCTTCAGAAGCGCGGTGAGCGTTTGACCGCCGCCCAGTGCCTGGAGGAACTTGCCCATTCCACGCAACTGCAGCTCAAGCTGATCTGCCGGTCCGATGGCAAACAACGCTGGCTGAACGTGCGCAAGCTGATCGAGATCGCTCTGGAGCACAGCGGCACACTGCTGGAGTTCTGCGATCATGCCGATGACCTGGTGCAGTTGGCCATGCGCGAGGGCGAGGCCCCGCTGCTGGAGGAGCAGGCCGATGTGGTGCGCATCTTTACCGTGCATGGGGCCAAGGGGTTGGAGTTTCCGGTGGTCTATCTGGCGGATATCACGCGGAAGGTCACCCGCAATCCGGGCACCATCCCGCTGCGTTGCGTGCCCTCGCTGCATCTGCTGGCGCATGATCTGGTAGGCGAAAGCTGCCTCACACAGGCCTGCGTGCAGTGGGAGCGGCAGCGGAGCTGGGAGGAGGAGCTGCGGCTGTGGTACGTGGCCTGCACCCGCCCGATCCACCAGTTGGTGATGCTGGGCTTCCCCGACTGCAAAGGCACCTGGCTGGAGGTGCTTCTGAAGGCGGCGGGCATCCAGGTACCGAACTCCTGCCAGCCCGGCCACGAGCCTGGCATGGAGTATCGGCATTACCCCGAACCGGAGGCTGGGGCCACCCGCCTGCCCCAAGCCGACCGCGAGCTGGAGCGGATCACCGCCTGGCTGCGCGGCGAGCTGGAGGTCGACGACCAGCAGCTTCAGCAGTGGCTGGAGTAGCTGGGCGGAGACAGGAGTGGAGGAGAGTAGGAGAATAGGAGTCAGAAGGACAACCGGAACCGATTCTGAACGACCAGTCCGGTTACCCCTTTGCGTGCCGGTCTGGCGAACGGCCAGATATGTCGAGTCAAGCCACAGCCTGTTACCCACAAATCGAGCAACCAGTATGTTGCCATCGATTCCGCGACATAAATGTCTCGGTTATTGATCAGACAAGACCGCTAAAGCGGCCTAAGGGATACTGCATCGCATCAATAGTTCCTTCATACTATTCTCTCATACACCAGCTTCACAACCAGGACGGAGTCCAGCAGCCTGCTTCAGCAGGCTTGGCATGTCAATAGCCGAGACATTGATGTCGCGGCGGTGAGCCATGGGTAACGAGCTATCTGCCAGACCGGCGCGGTCTTGGGGTTTCTGTAGCCGATTGCCAATAGCCAGACCGCCACGGTCATATCGATGTCTCCTCCCGGCAAGCGGCCAATCGGGAGATTGGCGTTCCCACGGGGCACCCTGTCCCGATTCCTCCTGACTCCTCCGCTCCTAGCTCCTGACTCCTTCCCCAAAACCCTACCGTCCTGCGGACACGGCGGTCAGGTTGCCGCTTTCGGCTAGCGGTACGTTGGAGCTGTTCAGCACCCCAACCACCCCCTTCACGCTGTTCCCTACGAATATGCCAGACCGCGTGCCTTTGCGCAGCGATAAAGCTGGACCATAGATGCCTCCAAACTGGCATCCGGTCACGCTGATGTCGCCGCCAAAAACCTCAATGGATGCTCCATGTTTGGCGGCTGATGCCCAGCCAGCAAGACTGCAGTTGCTCAGCATGACGCTTCCTTTGCCCGCCACCCGCAGGTTGAACAGCGCCGGGCCCCACAGGGAACAGTTGTTGAGCTGTATGCGGCTCGAATTGGTCGCCTTGACCGTGAGCTGTGTGGAGTCGGTGGCAGAACCCACCCCAAACTGACCGTTGGAGATCAGCAGACCCTGTTTCGAGCAGTCTTCCACCACCACCGTGTAGCGGCAGTCATTGGTCGCCAGGCCAATAAAGCTGCCGAAGGCGGCGCCCTCAGGGCTGCGCATGAACCGGTAACCCACCTTGTATCCCGAGCAGTAGCTGTTGGACAGCATCTGCCAGTCGGTGCGGGCGAAGATGAACGCCTCGCCATTCTCGCGCTGGAATTTCTGAAGTGCCGGTTTGCCTTCCCACGCCCAGAAAGGGCCAAAATGCACATTCTCTATACGCCCGGCATCCAGGCTGTTGTTCACGTAGATACCCCGGCGCAGCGGCTGGCCATACAGGCCGCGGATGAAATGGCGGGTACTGCCCTTACTGCCGAAATCGACCGCCTGGTAGGGGTTCAGAATCGTGCAGTCGATGATGGTAGCATTCTCCGCGCCGGAGCTGGCGACAGTGTAGGGGTAAGCCACGGGCTTGTCGGCGTTTTGGTCGGGGTAGAAAATGGTTAGTCCCTTGATCCCGCTGTTTTTATTCAGCGTGATGAAGGGCGCACCTGCCTCTTCACCGGCTCCGGCTGTGACCAGCAGCACACTGCCCTGATAACTCAGCCCGGCGTTGGGTGCCTTCCAGATACCCTCAATGGTCACATTATCGGGCACATTCAAACGGCCTTTAATGAGAAAACGGCCTTGCGGAACCATCACCGTGCCGCCCGTCTTGGCCAGTTCGTTCAAGGTCTGCTGGAACGCGGCGGTGTCATCGGTCTTGGTGTCACCCGCAGCCCCGTTGCGCATCACATTCACCTGGGTGACCTGCGCCTGCCCTGTCATCGCTGTACAGAAAACAATCATGATCGCCGCGAATGCCCCGAAAATTCTCATATCAGCTCCCTGGATTCATCACGCTTTCACACATATCTATGATACCCATTTGCAGCGTGTAGCTAAACCCGCTTTCGCACAGTCTTATAAACTGATAGGGCTGATACGTGCAAATCGTGCCGTTACTGTTATACTACACGGCAGATGAATGAATACTGGAGGGTATCGTGCGGATTAAGATCAACTACAGTTTATTAGGGTTAATAGGTTTAGGTGCGCTGATGGTGGCCACACTGTGGGCTGACACCAATGTGGCTGAGGTGAACGGCCAAAAAATCAGCCGCGATGAATACATCATGGAACTCGAGCGTGTGCCTATCCCCGTTGGCACGGATACCATTGGGAAGCCGGTGACGGTGCAAGCAGGCTATGTGGCACTGCGGAACCTGATCGACCGCAATCTGGTGCTGGAGCTGGCCAAAAAGGAGAAAGTGCTGCCCTCCAAGGAGCAGCTTGATGCCGAGATGGCCCGCTTGAAAGCCAAGAAGGGCTTCCAGGCCAACCTCGAGCAGCTCGGATACACCGAGGCGGATTACCGCGATGACCTCACCGTGGAACTCGCCAAGTTCAACATCCGCACCAAAGGCATTACCATTACGCCGGATGATGTCCAAAAGTATTACAAGGATAACCTGGACGACCTCACCACCCCTGAGGCAGTGAAAATCCAGCTCGTGCAGTGCAGCACAGAAGAGGCTGCCAAGGCGGTGCTGGAGGCATCGAAATCCGTGGATTTCTCTCAGATCGCGCGTGAAAACTCCATCCACCCCAGCCGCGACAAGGACGGCGTGATCAACGAATGGATGACACCTTCCTCCTGGCCAGATAATGTGTGGCCGCTCATCTGGACCGCACTGCCGAACAGCCCAGTCGGCCCGTTCGCGCTGGATGGCGCCGTGGAGGGTGAAGGCGAAAACGCGAAGATCACAAAGATATATCTGGTGGTAAAAGTACTGGAACGCAGACAAAAAGAAACACCTTCGTTTGATTCTGTGAAAGACGACCTGACGCGTATGCTCATGCTCTCCAAAAGCAAGCGCGATCTGGACAAGGAACTTGCCATAATGCGTATAGCGGCGAAAATCAAGATCAGCATGCCCCGGTTTGACAAAGCCTGGCAGGATGCCGCTAAAGCTGCCAAAGAGGCCAAGTAACTATTTCGCAGGAGAGTTCATCATGCCGCTAAAGATTGCCGTCATCGGAGCTGGAAGCGTCGGCTTCACACGTATTATCGTTCGTGACCTTCTCGCCGTGCCAGAACTGGCCGACACACATTTTGTGTTTACCGACATCAACCAGCACAACCTGGATATGGTGAAGCAACTGGTGGAGCGTGACATCGCCGGCTCGGGTCTGCCCGCCACGGTGTCCAGCACCCAGGACCGCCGTGACGCCTTCAAAGACGCCAACTACGTCTACTGCTTCATCAGGCAGGGTGGGCTGGAGGCGTTCCAGACCGATATCGACATCCCCCTGCAGTATGGCGTCGATCAGTGCGTGGGCGACACTCTGTGTGCCGGCGGCATCATGTATGGTCAGCGCACCATGCACGCCATGAGGGGCATCTGCAAGGACATCAGCGAGGTCGCCGCCCCCAACTGCCTGCTGCTGAACTACAGCAACCCCATGGCCATGAACACCTGGACGGCCAACCATTACGGATACGGCGTGCGGGTGGTGGGGCTATGCCACGGCGTGCATGGCGGTATCTGGCAGATTTCGCAGGCGCTGAACATCCCGCAGGAAGAGCTTGACATCATCTGTGCGGGTATCAACCACCAGACCTGGTACATCGGAGTGAAGCACAAAGGAGTGGACCTCACCGGTAAGATTTTGGAGGCGTTCGAAAAACACGAAACCTTCAGTAAGCAGGAGAAGGTGCGCATCGACATGATCCGGCGTTTCGGCTACTACAGCACGGAGTCGAATGGCCACCTTAGCGAATACCTGCCCTGGTACCGCAAGCGTGCCAGCGAAATCAACGACTGGATATCCCTGGATGCCTGGATCATGGGCGAAACAGGCGGCTACCTGCGGGTCTGCAACGAGGGGCGCAACTGGTTTGAGCATGACTTCCCCAACTGGATGCAGGCCGACCCCTGGACGCACCGGCCAGAAGACCGCAGCCATGAGCATGGGAGCTTTATCGTAGAGAGCCTTGAGACGGGCCGCATCTACCGAGGCCACTTCAACGTGGTGAATAACGGTGCGATTTCCAACCTGCCTGATGAGTGCATCGTGGAGGTTCCGGGCTATGTGGATGGCAACGGCATCAGCATCCCGCGCGTGGGCGACCTGCCACTGGGCTGCGCGGCCGTGTGCAATGCCAGCATCAGCGTGCAGAGGCTGTCGGTAGAGGCCGCCATGCACGGCGACATCAACCTGCTGCGGCAGGCGTTCATGATGGACCCACTGGTGGGGGCTGTGTGTACGCCACCCGAGATATGGCAGTTGGTGGATGATATGCTGATTGCCCAGGCCGAATGGCTGCCTCAGTATGCGCAGGCCATCGGTGAGGCCAAATGGCGGCGCGACAACCTGCCGCGTATTCCGGTAAAAGGGGGCTACGAAGGAGCCGCCCGTCTGCACACCAAGACGGTGGATGAGATGGAAGCCGCGCGCGAAGAGGCCACCAAGAACGCCGGGGCCGCCGAAAAGTAGCGGCAGATAGGCGTGGTTTGCACGGGCTGGTAGCCTACGATCCACGCCTCCGGCAATAAGCGACGGTGCAGGAACCCGCACTGGAACTGCGTCCAGTGCGGGTGACCAAACCCAGTCTCTTACCCACATATGAATAACAGGCATACGGCCTCCGATTCCGCGACATAAATGTCTCGGCTATTGATCAGCAAGCCTGCTGAAGCAGTCTGGGTGCAGCATCCAGCCACAGGGCGAAGCACTGCAGCCTGCTTCAGCAGGCTTGGCATGTCAATAGCCATGTGCTTTAGCGCGTGGCATGGCGAATGGTTTATTTACAACGCATAATCCCAATCTGTGCTGCTTCAGCAGTCATGTTGATCAATAGCCAAGACATTGATGTCGGGGAATCGGTGTCGCAACCATCTTGCCCCATGTATCTCCGCATCGACCAGCAATTACTCAGTGATCAACTTGGCAGACTCAATTTGGTCAGCGCGATTATATTTGATATTTAAGAATTCCCCATCTACAGTCATGAAGCCCCAGTGTCCCACGTAATATTTATCTATGTCCTTATAGTAAGAGGGAAACGAAGCCTTTCCAAGCAACTTGTGCACAGCCGTTCTCGACATCCCTATGGGCAAGTGGTTCTGTATCAAATCATCGGTCATCGGCCCTCGGGGGTTCTCAGCTCGCTGCTGGTAATTTGGAGATGCCAGCCACGTTTCTTGATCAAACTTGGCGTCATTCCAAGGATGATACATCAACATGAGGATAAATGGACCCTCTATTAAAATAAAAGCGACGGCGATGGCAGTGATTGTGATAACAATCGCCTTTTTCAGTCTTCTTTTTGTCATGCTAATTGCACCTAAATACGCCCAATTTCACATTAGCTGTGGTTATCTGTACACAAGCTCATTTGTATTTACTCAGCCATAAGCCATTACTTCATCGATATTAGGTGTCCAAATCTCCACAGCAGGCTTGTATAGCATAATTCAAGAATATTTCCATAAGCCCATCCTCATCATATTCTGGCTCTGTTCGAAGCTTGCTTTGAAGCTGCTTCAAAATTGGGCATAAAGAGGGGTCCTCCATGGATCGAACAGTTATTAAGAGTCCTGGATGAAAATCATTGGAAAGCAGTTCCTTAGATATAAGGGCCGTAATATCTTTATATCCACAACTCTGTAAGGAATCCAACGCCTTACCTCTAACGATCGAGCCTGGCTCATTCAAATGCTGTAATAAGATCTCTATTATTTTCGCTTGTTCAGGATCATCGTTATATACAGGATCATATTTGAGACACTTGCCTAGTGAAGATAATGCTTGATACCCAACGTCTTTACAAGGATCGTTTACCATCTCTATGAGGGTATCAATTATCTTGTTATGAACTGCATCTACGTTGTGGAACCAGTACAATATCTCGGCGATCGCTTCGCGCCTATAGGAAGATCGGCACTTGTATTGTTGTAAGCAATTGTTAATCGACTGCTCTATCTGCCTATAGATATCGTTGACGTCTTGATTCTTAGGGAGTTCACATGATATTTCCTCAATGCACCTCGAATCTTTTTCGGTAAATAACAGGGATAACAACGTCGTTAGTGCGTCGACGATGTAGTTTTTTTCGCTTGATGCTCCGAATTTACGTACCAGGTGCATGCCAAGCGTGCGTAATTTATAGCTAGTCTCATAACATAATGCCACCGCCCTATCATATGACTTCTGATCTCCACGAGAGGCAATAATCCGTATAGAAAACAAATATATACGTGAATCTTTTCGGTGTTTTGCAGCCATCGAAAACAAAGTATCGGTGTTGAGCACCTCAAGTTGACGGTAAAGATCTGTTTCGGTGCTTTCCATGACAGCCTCCTAAGATTGCTATGGGAATATCGCTCACAAACGAGTTAATATGTGCTTCAGCCTCTAGAGTGTCCTTCTGTCCCAAGAAGTCATGTCTAGAAAGCGGCGTGATTGACCAGTTTTCTTGGATGGTGAGATGTTATAGAGTTGTTGAAGCGAGTACTTACTTGCCGGTTCTGCTTTGAATCACTTGTACCCGTTTTCATAGGGTTTGTCAAGAACCGCGAAGGGCCGCGAAAGGCCCCTGCCGAAGCACTCCCCTCAGCCGTTGTGCTCGGTGCGCTCCATGAAAGCGGTCTTCAACTCCGGCGAGAGCAGGTTGAAATACTCCGAGTAGCCGCCGATGCGGATGATCAGGTCTTCGTGCTGTTCCGGGTGCTCGATGGCATCCCGCAACACCGACTGGTCGACCACGTTCAACTGAAGCTGCAACCCACCCAGCGCGAAATAGCCCTTGATCAGCGAGATCAGCTTCTGACGCCCCTCGGGGGTGCTGACCAGGTGCCTGGCGATGCGGCAGTTCAAAACCGGCGTGCCGGGCGCATACTCCAGATGCTGGCTGGCCACCGAACGCAGCATGGCGGTGGGGCCGTGCGTGTCGCGGCCCTGCACCGGGCCAGCGGAGTCGGCGATGGGGGTGCCGGCCAGACGACCATCAGGCGTGGCCCCAACCGGCTGACCGAAGATGCCGTAAAGCACAAACATGATGGTGGAACTAAGGAACTTTCCACCCCGCCAGGGTGTGTGCCGGCTGGGCTCCTGGTAGATAAAGGACGACAACCGCTCCGCCAGTCTGTCAACCACGGGGTCGTCGTTGCCGAACTTGGGACATTTTCGCAGTGCCAGAAGCAGCTCATCGTATCCCTCGAAATTCGCGTGCAAGGCCGCAAGCAGTTGCTGTGCGGTGATCTGCTTGTCTTCATAGACCATCTTGCGTACCGCCGACAGCGAGTCGATGACATTGGCCAGCCCGGCGATACCGACCACGCTCCAGTTATTCCGCGCCCCACCCGCGGCGAAGCTCAAGCCTCTATCTATACAGTCATCGACGAACAGCGTGCGGATGAGCTGGGGGTGATAGCCCGCGCGTGTCTGCTGGTTGCGATTCGCCATCTGTGTATAGTCCACGGTGGCCTCACGCACCCTCTGCTCATAGCACTCCAGCAACCGCTCGAAGCTGTTGCAAGTCTCCAGGTTGGCATCGAGGCACTCCTCCATCAGCTTCAGGATGTTCAGGTCGAACTCAATCGAGCCCACATTGGAGCAGCCGTGGACCATCAGCTCGGTGCAGCCGCCAAAGGCGAAGTTCAGCCGGTCCTCCGCCGACAGCTCAAGCCGCGCGGTGTCGATCGCCTTCAGGTAGTTCTCTTCGCAGTAGAGCGCCGGTAGCCCGCAGCCTGTGGCGATGCAGTCCAGCACCGTGTTCCAGGTCTGTTCGGAGGTATCTTCGCGGATTCGCAGTGCCAGGTTGGGCCGGCGCCGCCCTTTAGCGGCTTCGATGCAGAGCAGGGTCAGATCGTTGGTGGCGTCCTGACCTTCTGGTGTGATGCCTCCCAGCGCGGTGTTCCAGCCGTTGCAGTCATCCACATACTTCCAAAGGCTTTGCACCAGCTCCAGCGCCTGGTCGCGGCGGATGGTGCCCGCCTCGATATCTTTGCGGTAGTAGGACCACATGAACTGGTCGAACCGGCCCAGGTCATCGCTGCCGTCGATCGCGAACAGGAATGTAGTGGCCAGCATCGCCTCGAAGAAGCCGTTGGCCCGGCGTGTGGGCAGACCGCTTCCAAAGGCATCCAGCAGGCGTTTCCGGTTGGCCTCAGCGACAGGATCATTGAAGTGGAGCCCCGCGAGGTGCCGTGCGATGCGCATTCTGAAGCCGTCGATGGCCTCCAAAACCACCAGCAGAGCTTCGTAGAGCTCCGTCTGTGGACCACTGGCAGAGGCCATCTTGTCTTGAATTTTGAACAGGGTGGAAGCCAACCCCTCGTTCAGCACACGGCCGTAGTTGATGATGCTGTGGGTGTATCCACCGCCCTTGGGGTAGCTCTCAAACAGCGTCTGCATCTTGCGGTAGGCCTGCTGTCCATGCTGCGTCGCGGCCTGTTCGGCGCGTCTTGCGGCTGCGGACGGGTTCATGATCAGGTCCAGCGCCACATAGTGGTGCCAGAACACGGGGTTGTGTTCGTCGGCCCATATCTGCCGTTTGGCGGGGTAGAGCGGCTCCCCGGAGTATTCGGGCAGCGTGCATTGTGACAAATAGCTCGCGATGCCGTTGGCGTGCCGCATAGGGATCGAGACATCATCCCCGCTCATGAACCCGGCGGCGAAATACTCCCCGCAGGCGATGAAGGCGTCTGTTTCCGCCGGCGTAAGCACCCAGGCCGATGCGTCGATATTTGTCATGTTGCTATCCAAGTTTGTTGCTCATCTTTTTTTGTCTGAACCACGGATTACACGGATGACACGGATAGGTTCGGATGGGAAAGGGAGGCCAATCAGGCGATTGGCGTTCAGAGGAAATTCCCTTTGCGCCTTTGCGTTGAACGGGTCACCTTATCCGTTGCGCAAGAAGGGCGTTTCGCGAAACGCCCCTACACGCCTGACCGCGCCGGTCATTACCCCTTCGCGTCTTCGCGTCTTCGCGTGAGATGTTCCCCTCCGTGCCCTCCGCGTCTCCGCGTGAGATGATCCCCCTCCGCATGAGGTTATCCGCTATCCCGTAGCAGGATGGTGTCGCCCTTCTGCATCGTGAGACGTATCTGCGAAACTTTGCCATACTCCTTGCCCGATATGGCATCGCGCCATGGGCCGGAGCTGGGCAGGTCAAGCCGCTTCTCGCCATCGGAGCAGGCGTGGACAGCCAGAAAGCCGTTGCCGGCTATTACCACATCATCGCTTTCTACCACCCGGTGAACACCTGCCCGTTTGGCCAGGAGTTGGAGCTGCGCCAAAGTCACTCCGTTTATGGTGCTCCAAGCGCTGAAGCTGCCATTTGGATTTGCTTTCAACGCCAGGCAGGGCAGGCTGGTGTCTTTATGCCGACCCAGCACCTCTACACCGGGCTGGGTGATGGCCAGCGATGGGGCCATCCGGCGGTCGGAAACAGCGACCTCTTTGCCGTCGGGCATCGCCATCACGCCGGCTCCCTGCTCGGTTTCGCGGCTCCGCATTCCGGTGACCGCCAGCGTGTTTTTAGGATTGTAACCCCGTTCGCTGATGATCCCCGGGGCTCCCAGCCAGATCACGCTGCAGCCTGTGCGCTGAATGTAGGCCGCGATCTTCCCGCGTTGGTCGGCGTTGAGTGCGTGCAGGTTGTGCATGATCAGAAGCTTCACCTTGGGCAGACGCCCTTCCAGCAGATCTGCCAGCCGGTAGTATCCCAACGGTGCCCCCATGCGATACAGCCCCAACCGGATGAACACCATCGAACTCCTGCCCATCTCCCCGTTCGCGGTGATGGCGAACTCGCTGTCTTCGTCCGTGATGGAGGCGATCTCGGCGTGGTAGGGCTCCAGTTTGGGAAGCACCGCTTGATAGGCGTCCTGGCATTGCTTCATCAGGTCCTGGGTTTCACGCCCGCGGTAGGCGCCTTCGGTCATCAGGTCCATCCACCAGATGGCGTGCCCATGGGTCAGCACATGCGCGAAGTTGCGCAGCAGCACGCCGTTGGTCTCCCGCTGGCTCTTCTCTGACTCCGCCGCAAAAGCGGTGGAAAGCAGGTGGTGTGTGCGCGTGTCATCTTCTGTAAAGTAGAGTTTCCCCGCAGCCAGGATCGAATCGACCGGCAGCATGTAGGCGCCGATGCCGCCCGCGCTGCGCTCCATATAACTATAAGGTGAAGCGAGCGCATCCACCGCTTTGCTGCGCAGTACGATGTCCGTGGCCGAATGGCCGCTGCTCTGATAGCCGCGCGGGCACCAGGCCAGCTCATAGATATACCCATAGAACAGCACCGTCAGCTTGTTAGGTGCCGCCTTTTTCGCCGCTTCGCACATGCTGATGGCAGCTCTGGCCACAAACTCGTTCTCGCAGATCGCATATTGGATGGCCACAAAGTCGCGCTTGGGGTCACGGAAGTCCCGCGTGATACCCCTCATGCGCTGCTCGGCGGTCGGCACTGTGACGCTGCTCAGGCTGATGTCGCTGACGCCAGCCGCTTTTCGCAGCCCCTCATCATTACGGAACTTCTTACGCAGCCACCCACGGAACGCGGGTTCGGCAATCGGCTCAAAACCCATCAGCGTGCCGCCGCCGGTGCCCTCGCAGAACCACTCGCCGGTGTTCAGTCCAGATGGCTGGTACCCCAGCACATTGTTTCCGAACTTGCGCTCTATGTGGCGCACCATCGCCTCAAGTGAGCGGGCGGTGTCGCTGCGCCACTTCTCCGAGTAGACGGAGATGATATCCGTCTTACCCGTCTGGGTGACCGAATACTCATCCGGATTCTGCTCCTTCCACCACTGCGGCGGCCAGGTGATGAACACCCTCAGCAGCAGCTTGCAGCGCGGGTGGACGGCGATGATCTGCTTCAGCAGCTCATCTTCCGCCCAGGATTTCAGCTTGGTCTCACCATCCTTCAGCCACTCCATATGGATCATGATGCTGATGAGGTCGATGCCCCGCAGGCCCATCTGCCGGATGTCTTCCAGGTTCTCCGCAAGCCGTGGCCCCCAGTTGGGCGCCTCCGTGTTGATGAAAAACATACACGGCGGGATAGGTTTGTTGTCGATCAGCAGCACCGGTGTGCCGCGCCGTTTGGCTACACGAACATTCATGATATGCGACCTGCCTGTCGGGTTGTTATTCGGTTTGGCGCAGCAGGATGGTATCACCCTTCTGCATCGGTACTCGTAAGCGCGCGATCTGGCCGTAATCCTGACCAGTGATGGCATTCACCCACCGTCGGGAGCCGGGTAGTGAGAGCAGCTTCACGCCGGCGGTCCAGGCGTGGACGGCCACATAGCTGTTGCCCACCATCACACCGTCGTCGCTGTCCACCACTTGGTGTACATTGGCGAGCTTTACCAGAATCTTGAGCTGGGCCAGCGGGATGTTGGTCAGCGTGCTCCACGCCACGAAGCTGCCGTTCGGTTTCAGCTTCAAGGCCAGGCAGGGCAGGCCGGTGTCTTTGTGCGTGCCCAGAACCTCAACCCCCTGCTGAGTGATCGCCAGCGAGGGATGAATGCGACGGCCGGCGACCTCGGTCTCTTTTCCGTCCGGTGCGACGATGATGCTCGCCCCAGGCTGGGTCTCACGGCTGCTCATTCCGGTGACCGCCTGGGTGTTGTTTGGATCATATCCCCGCTCGCTGATGATACCGGGGGCGCCGATCCAGACCACACTGCAGCCTGTGCGCAGGAGATACTCATCGATCTTCCTGCGCTGAGTTTTATTGAGCTCATGCAGGTTGTGCATGATCAGCAGCTTGACCGCTGGCAAGCGGCCCTCCAGCAGATCGGCCAGCCGGTAATAACCCAGCGGGGCTCCCACGCGGTATAACCCCAGCCGGATGTTGCCCATGGAGAATCGGGCCAACTCGCCCATGGCGGTGATGGCAAATTCGCTGCGGTCGTCAGTGATAGAGGCGATCTCAGGCTGGTATGTCTCCAGCTTGGGCAGCACCGCCTGGTAGGCATCCTGACACTGCTTCATGAGGTCTTGCGTCTCACGGCCGCGGTAGGCGCCTTCGGTCATCAGGTCCATCCACCAGATGGCGTGGCCGTGGGTCAGCATATGCGCGAAGTTGCGCAGCAGCACGCCGTTGGTCTCCCGCTGGTTCTTTTCGGATTCCGCTGCATAAGGTGTGGAGAGCAAATGGTGCGTGCGGGTGTCATCCTCCGTGAAGAAGAGCTTACCGGCTGCGGCGATCGAATCCACCGCGACCATGTACGCACCCAACCCGCCGGCATTTCGCTGAACGTAGCTATATGGCGACGCAATGGCATCCACCGCTTTACTGCGAAGCACCATATCCATGGCGGCATGTCCGCTGCTTTGATATCCGCGCGGAGCGGAGCCCACCTCATAGATGTAGCCGTAGAAGAGAAGAGACAGTTTGTTGGGGGCTGCCCGTTTGGTGGCTTCGCACATACTGACGGCGGAGGTGGCCACATACTCGGTTTCGCACTCGGCATACGCCCGTGCGATGAAGTCCCGTTTGGGATCGCGGAAATCTACCGTCACGCCTCTCAGGCGCTGCTGCTCTGTGGGCACCTGCACAGTGTCGATGCTGAGGGAGCTGTCTCCAGAGGCACGGCGAAGTCCGGCGTCGTTGCGATACTTCTTGCGCAGCCACCCTTGAAACACGCTCTGAGCACCGGGCTCGAAACCGGTCAGCACCGCTTCCCATGTGCCCTCACAGAACCATTCGCCTGTATTCAAACCTGAGGGATGGTAGCCCAGCACATTCGCGTCAAACTTACTTTCAATATGCCGCACCAGCACCTCCAGCGAGCGGGAGGCATCGCGACGCCACACCTCGGAGAACATCGACGGCAGCAAGCGCACACCCTTCTGGGTGACCGCATACTCCTGCTGGTGTTCGATCAGCCACCAGTCTGGCGGGGCGGTCATCAGAACACGGAGCAACAACTTACATTTGGGATGAACCTCTATAATCTGACGCAGCAGATCATCCTCCGCCCAGGATTCCAGGGCGGTCACTCCCGGCTTCAGCCACTCCATATGGATGACGATGCTGATGAGGTCAATCCCTCGCGCGGCCATCTGGCGCAGGTCATCCAGATTTTCGGTCAGCCGCGACGCCCAGGTGGGCATCTCGGTGTTGATGAAAAACATGCAGGGAGCTGTCGGTTTGCCATCGATCAGCAATACCGGTGTGCCGCGCTTTTTCACTACTCGGACATTCATAGTTTCATCCTGCCTGTTGGGAGTTTTTGGAGTGCATATCGCCGTCATGTTTTTCAGGCCCTTTGTACAGTTCTGTTCGGTGGCGCGGTTATCCTGCATACCAAATTGATGCATGCATCATTAGGTTTGGCAGCCATATGCTCAGGATGTTGTATAAACCCGGATAGCCTGTTCCGACGGATCGGACGGATCGGACCAATCAACCATTCGCGATGGGCATGTGCCCTATCCGCATGATCCGGCGTATACAAAAAAGGAGGCGCGATTGATCAATCGCGCCTCCTGACAGGAACAGGGCTTCAGGATTACGCCCGCTCCTTCGCCATGCGGTAGTCCAAGCGCGATGGCGGAGTAAGCTCGCGCCGGACCCGGGCGCGAAGCGCATCGTCCAGCGGTACGCCCTGCTCGTCGCTGATACGCTTGGCTTGCAGAGCAAACCACAGATCGGTCAGCGTGACCTCTCCCTCGCGGATATTCGCAAAGTTGTGCTGCAGTATCTGCTCGACTCCGTCAAGCTCGTTGAAGTGCAGTGCCAGTTTACCCACAGCCAGCATGATGCGCTCATGGGTGCTGTATTCGGCCGGAAGGTTGGACAGGAACTGCTTCAGCTCATCCCACTTACCACATGCCTCCATGATCCCCGCGAATTCCACAGCTAGATTAGGAAGACGCGGGCCTGTCTGCCAGGCGCTCTGCATATACTCATAGGCGGCCTGGTTGTGGCCAGCCCGCTGCTCAAGCACCGCCAGGTTTCGGTAGGCCCAGCTCGAAGGTGTGCGGTGGACGGAAAGCACCCACGCATCCCGGGCACCCAGCAAGTCGTTAGCCTCGTGCCGCATCACACCGAGGTGCAGCCATCCCAGCCAGTGGTCGCTAGCACCTTTCGCGGCCGACCGCTCCAGTAGTTCATGCCATTCGTATTGAATCATGTAGCACCCTGGGCCATCTTCGATATCCCGACAGGGCAGAGTGCCTTCATGCAGAAGCGTCAACCAGGGCTGCTGGTCTTCACGGCACTCCGGTGCAAACACCAGGCTGGTGGGAATACGCGGCTCCTCGCCGCTGGATTGTTCTCTGATGCGTTCGAGACTGGCCCAGCCTTCGTCATGGCAGATCACCTCAGCGGGCTGCAGCAGCATCCTGCGCTCCAACTCAGCGTGGACAAGCTCCATATCAGCCTGCGGTAACTGCTTCTCGAGCTGCGACTGCACCGCTTGTCGGGCGTCAGACCATGTGCTGGAATGCAGCCTCTCAGGCTCCGCCTGTAGCAGACCATACGCCTCTGTCCAGCTCCATTCCGCGCGCGCGGGCATGGGCACATGCTCTAGCTGCGTCCTGGCCAGTCCTGCCTGTATCTCCAGATACTCCCGCCCTTCGCCCAGCAGATGCTGCTGCCAGCGTTGGCCACCGCTGCGGGTGCCCCACGCAAACAACTTCCGACCGCACAACCGGCTGGTCGAGGTCTGAACCAGCCCTCGCCCTGCACCATCGACGCAGGCCACCCAGGGACGCGCGGTTTTCGGGATATCAAAATAGAACTCGTTGGAGTAGTCGAGGTTGGTGGTGTATGTGATGTCGCGCCCGTGCAGCACAGGAAGCTCCATCAGCCCCAGAATGCCTCCAGTATGATGCAGGTTCCGGTCGGCTGAGACCAGTATACGGCGATCTGGTGCCTGCTTCACGCCGATATTAGACCACCAGTAGGCAGAAACTTCGCTGTCCTGAGTGTTCACCAGCCTCACATGTACAAAAAGGTGTCGCGAATCATCAGGCAGGGCGACATCGATCTGGTAGGCTAGCCCCTTCACCCTGTCCCAGGCGTAGAGCCGCAGGGACTCGTCGCCCGCTTCATCTAATATCCTGGCGGCGTTGATCGGCGAACACGTGAGGTAGTGGTGGCCTAACTGACCCGCGTTCCACTCCACTCCGCCGGCTAGCCAGGCATCGCGCAGGGCGATATTCACCGGTTGGAAGTTGATGACCGGCTCCAGCAGCTCATAACCTGTGGCGAGGTCGACCAGCGAGCTCATTCTACCGCCCAATTCGGGCAGGAAGCTGGCCCTTATATGCTCATTTTCAATCGTGATGACCGTCATTTCGCGAGGTTTCAGCTCACGGCTGTAGCTGTCCTGCATCCGGTAAGGCAGCACCCTGTAACCCGTCTGCCAGCCGATGTACTTCATGAAATCCTCGGGTACCGTCTCGTCAGCAGGGAACTCCATATTGGGGTCAGCAGCTCTGAAGATCGGCAGCGGGTTTTCATCGCCCAACTTGACTGCGGGCATCATGGTGCGGTTCACTGAGAGCGTAGCCATCGCGTTATACCTCGTCATCTACTTATCATTGTTCAGAAACGGTGGTCTTCACCGAAGCGCCACCATCACGAGTCCGGCCAGCATGACACCAATCCCAACTAACTTTGGAATGTGGGCTTTTTCCTTCAACACTACTATACCCAACGTAGCCCCGATTGGGATACTAAGTTGCCGGAATGCCACCACATAACTGACATTCCTTGCAAAACCCATCGCCACGAGCACCAGCCCATACGCTGCGAACACCCCGATACCCGCCACAGCACTACTGCGGATATACCGCCAGTCCACGGGTTCAGAACGCTTGAGCTTGAGCTGCCCACTTGCGAGAAGCATCAGCAAAAGCCATGCGGATGAAAACACACCCTCCATCACCGCATACACCAGCGTTAACACTGTATTGCTTGCCCGGGCATCCAGTTGGGTGTGCAGTGAGCGCAACGCGGCGTCATCGACAATCGAATAGCCAGCGGTGCCGACCGCTGCCATTAGGGCAAACAGACTGGCCGGTTTGATGTAGTCACGCCAGTGCCACTCTGACCATCTACCCACCGGAAGTGCCAACCCGCCAACGGCCACCAGCACCATCCCTACCACTGCAAACAGCGAAAGCTGCCCACTGCGGCCAATTGCCAGATTGAACAGCAGTACCAGCACCACCGGAATAGAGCGCGCCATGGGATAGACCACCGACATCTGACCGGCCCGATACGCGCTGGCCAGTCCCCAGTAGTAGACCGCCTGGAACAGCCCAGTGAGCACAAGATAGACCCAGATATCCGACCGAAACCACACCACCAGATGCAAAAACGGCACCATGAACAGGCCCAGAATGATCCAGCCGAAGCTGTTGGCCAGCAGGAAGAACTCTGTAGGCGCGTCCTCCCGCTTCCCCAGCAGGTTCCAACAGGCATGGATGGTGGCCGATGCGATTAGGAGTGCGATCGCGACAGTGGTCACGAGGCCGCCCAAAGGCGATTATACAGACGGCTCACCCGGCCCTTCAAAGCTCTTAACGATGCGGCTGCGCCAGCATCACCCGCCACATGCGCCAGCATGAGACGGCCCTCTTCCACGCAGAGCTCATCGTGTTTCGGGAATATCTCACGCAACAGGAACTGGGCATACCGCACCAGCCGGAACGGACCAAACGCCCGAACCTGCTCATTGGGAAGCCCCTCTACCGCCACCGAATACAGATCACGCACACTGCCCACCAGTGCTGGCAACTCCAGCGATTTGGCAAACACGATGGTGTAATACCAGCCGAACAGCTCCGATTGAACGCAGCCGTGCGAATCGCTGGCTCCCACTATTGGGATGCGCCGCCCTTTGGCACGCTCGTCATGGTAGCGGGCAACTTGCAACATGTTGGATTCGACCTCATTGGACAGGTATCCGCCGATCAGCTCCAATGCATCGTATGGCTGGTGTTCGAAGATCAGGTCAGTCAGGTATTCAGGCACATCAAGCCGAGTGCCTGCCTGCCAGTAGGGATGGCAGAAGACCGCTAGACCACCGCCTTCACGGATTTTTTTAAACGACCAGATACAGCTTGCCAGTTCATACCTGCTGACACCTGCCGGGACTCTATCCAGGCTCCGTTCGATATTGGCCACACCGGCCTTATAGGCATCGGTCGCGAACAGCGCATTCACGCTGAAGCTACCGCCGAAATTCACGATATGCACCGGATTGTCAGGAGGATGCACCTCTTCGCCAGGAAAAATCTTCAGGTCGACAGGAAGGCCTTCAAATGCTTTGATCGCCTCAAGTGAAGGTCCATACTGGCGGTGGTCGGTGATGGCCATAAAGTCCAGCCCGATTTGGCGGCACGAGGCCGTAAGGAAGCCGGGTGATTCCTTGCCATCAGACCTAAAGGTGTGCATGTGCGTGTCACCCTTGTACGGCCGCCGAGTGAACAGATCGGGCTCCAGAGCGTAGATGCGGAACTCCGCCTTCGCGCTGTTCTTGCCATTTGGGTTCTGCTGGAGCAGCAGAATGTATTCCTGCTCACCCTCAAACTGCAGCTTCACCTTGATGCAACCGTTGGTCAGCGTGACCGGCTCAGGTGAACGCTCCTTGCGGTTGGTGTGTTTATCTGCTCCGCTGATGGGTATGAGCGTCACTTGAAACTGGGCCTCTGCAGGGAAGGACACATGGTCATACAGCGGCCTGATGGTGATCTCGGTCTGCTGATTTGCAGGCACGATCTGAGGTGTGCATTCATAGAATACGTGAGCCAGTTTCATGACAATGTCCTTTCTGACAAACCGTCTGACTAACTTGATTGGATGGGATTCCGTTGTGCGTAACTGGTCGTAGGGGCGTCCCTTGTGGGCGCCTGTTCGTACAAGGGGCGACCGGCGGTCGCCCAAGGGCCACCACAAGGGTGGCCCCTACGACCAGTTACAGTCTGGGCTGCCGTGTCTGTACGGGCAGGTGCTTCCTACTTATCGAAGCTGGGCACCTTCATCTGAACTCCGCCCTTTTCTGACGAGGCGTGTGCGATGATGCCAGGCACGGTGTAGGCCAAAGCCTCGTGGATGTCCACGGCGGGCTTGCGGTTGTTCACCAGCGCGTCGATGAACTCGTGGGTCAGGAACGGCTCTGCACCCTCATGGCCGCCACCCACACGCATGGGTTCTGGCAGCATTGTCTGCGCCCAGTTTGGCTGCTGATACTGCTCATATTCGGCCTCTGCACGGGCGAATCCCGCACTGTCCTGGCCCATCTTGTGGCTCGAACGCCGGATAATCGGGCCAAGCCCGTTCGCACTCGGTTCGAAGAAGCTCATCTTGCTGCCGTACCATTGCGCGCGTTCGCAGCCGCCAAACGCGCCGCGCCAGTTGATGGACACACGGAAGGCGTTGCCTTTGTTTGTTTTGAACATGGCGGTCTCATTCCAAAACTTGTTGTGGTAGGTGTTGCCCTCCATAATCGGGTCACCATCACCCCAGCCCACACTGGTCACTTCGGTCAGCCGCTCACCGGTCAAGCCCACCAGGAAGGAGGTGCAGTGAGTGGGGTAAAGCATGGGAGGAAGGCCCCATCGCCAGGTGTGGTTTCCCTTCTCGTCTTTCCATAGTTGATATTCCATACCGGCATGGTGGTATTCGGCTTCGGTATAGTAGATGTCGCCAAATTTCCCCTCCGCTAAAAACTTGCGGGCTGAGATCAAAGCAGGGTGATAATAACTGGTCTCGGCCATCATGTATGTCAAGCCGGTCTTCTTCTGAGCGGCGAAAAGCTGCTCCGCCTGAGCGATGGAGATACACGCCGGCACCGCGGAGATGACGTGCTTGCCCGCCTTCATGCACGCCACGGAGTGCTTCACATGGTCCGGTGCGCCTGAGAATACCGCCACCGCATCGACGTCCTTATCTTTGATCAACTCCTCAAGCGAGGGATAAGACTTGTTGCATTTGTAGACTTCCATGAGGAACTTACGGCGGTCGTCACGCAGGTCGGATACCGCCTCCACGATGCAGTTTGGGTCGAGATGCCAATGGAACGCGGCTCCGAATCCGCCGCCGACGACGCCTATCCTGATTTTCTTCGATGAACTCATGACGATGTCTCTCCTATGCAGTGCTGCGAGTGCCACCGAGTGTGGTCACTGTAGATTTTGGTGCCTTCAAGCTAGACGTTACCGCGGTTTGTTCAGAATGTCAATACCAGCGTTACTGACCAACAGTTTGAGGTTGGTATTCGGGTTTGTCCGGGGTGGGTTATATGACCGGCCCGGGTACCATGACCGGCCCGGTTTTCCCTTTCCGGGCCGGTCTTTCAGTAAGCTCTCGATACCACGGCGCACAGTGTGGAAGTCAGGCTATCCGCCAGACCGCGCCGGAGATGGGCTGCACGGCGATTGTGAGCGTGCTGAGAAACCGGCGCGGTCCAATTACGACTGGCGCGATCAAACACGACCGGTCCGGTTTTCCCTTTCCGGGCCGGTCTCTCAGTAAGCTCTCGATACCACGGCGCACAGTGTGGAAGTCAGGCTATCCGCCAGAACGCGCCGGAGATTCGCCGCACAGCGATTGTGAGCGTGCTGAGAAACCGGCGCGGTCATTTCCTGATCTGTGATGTCTGTGTCATCTGTGGATTGATATTCCTCCATCAATCCGCTCCGGACATTCGTAACACCTGATCAGTGAAATTCGTGCCATCTGATGATCAGCTCTCCCCACCGCCAGACCGGCAATTCTACCGCCTATACATTTAGGGGTACAATAATCTGGGGACGTTGCGCCCTGGAAGTTAACACAAATACGTAAAGCAGCAACCTAAGGAGATATCAACGCATGGATACCAAAACAGTCCTATCGCAGGTAGTGGAGCTATCCCACTGGCTGGGTGAAGAGCCGCGCGAATTGGCGATTATGGGCGAAGGCAACACCTCCGCACTCAGTGAAGACGGCAGCTTCTTCTACGTGAAGGCCAGCGGCACTCGCCTGATGGACATCCCGGAAGATGGTTTCGTGAAAGTTGACCTCGCAAAAGCACTCGACTTCCTGAAAAACGGCGATGACAGCGATACAGCCACCCAGCAGGCCCTGAAGGACTGCCGCGTTGAGGCCACCGAAAAGCGGATGCCCTCTGTAGAGACCTTCCTACACGCGTATCTGCTCTCCCTGCCAAAAATCAAATTTGTTGGGCATACCCATGCCACCTACGTAAATATGCTGACCTGCTGCGTGGATGCGGAGAAGCTGATTGCTGGACGGCTGTTCCCAGATGAGATCGTATGCTGCGGCGTCGCTCCGCTGTGGGTGCCTTACACCGATCCGGGTCTTCCTCTGGCGCGCGAACTAGCGGCCCGCTGCGAGCAGTATATTCAGAAGTATAACACCGCTCCCCGCGTGATCCTCATGCAGAACCATGGCATGATTTGTTTAGCGGATAGCGTGAGCGGTGTGCAGAGTGCCACAGCCATGTATCAGAAGACCGCAAAGGTGATCCTTGGCGCTGTCTCCATGGGCGGTGTGCGCTTTATGAGCGAAGAGAATGTCAACCGCATAGTCGTCCGACCTGACGAAGCGTATCGCAAACAAGTTATCACCGGTAAATAATCCAAGGAGTGGATGAATGTCACAAAAGCTAGATACCTATGTGAAGGCCCAGGGGCAGTTGCCCGCAACTTGCCTGCAGTGGCGCCTCTATGGAGCCGGTCTTGAAAACTTCGGCGTGAATGCCCAGCCAGAGGAGATAGCCTTACCGGAGCCCTCAGACGATCAGTTACTGTTGCGCACCGACTCGATTGGCATCTGCTTCTCCGACGTCAAAGTCGTCAAGCAGGGCAATGAGCACGCCCGCCTGGTCGGACGTGATATGAAGGCGGATCCCGTGGTGCTTGGCCACGAAGCGCACGTCACCGTGGCTAAAGTCGGCAAGAACTTGGCGACCCGATACAATGTCGGCGACCGATTCATCGTGCAGGCAGACGTCTTCTACAAGGGCGTCTCCATGGCTTACGGTTATGTACTTCACGGCGCCATGACCCAGTACGGCCTGGTCGGCAAAGAGATCACCGACGGCGATGACGGCAGCTACCTTCTGCCCGTAAAGGACAGCACCGGTTACGTGGAAGCCGCATTAGTGGAGCCCTGGGCCTGCGTGGTCGATAGCTATGACCAGCACCGCCGCACCGGCATCAAGGATCATGGCACCGCATTGGTGGTGGTCGCAGATGATGCCGATGGTTACACCCTTGGCAGCCTGGCCACTGGCCCTAACCCCGCTGTGCCATCCCGAATCGTGGCAGTGAACCTGAAGGGTTCGCTCTACAACCAGGCGATCAACGCCGGGCTGAACATCGTCAAGGCCGCCGATCTGGCCGCCGCCAAAGAGCTGCTGCCCAAGGGTGCTGACGATGTGTTTGCTCTCGGCAACCTGTCGGAAGAGACCGTAGAAGAGGCCGCCGCACTACTTGGTGTTAAAGGCCTGATGTGGGTTGCCCGCACCCAGCCTTTCACCCGAAACCTGAGTCTGGACCTTGGCCGTATCCACTACGATCAGCTCTGGTTCACTGGCACCTTCGGTACCGACATCAGCAAAGCGGCTCAGCCGGCTCTGCGCAGCGACATCCAGCCCGGATCCAAGATATGGCTGGTAGGCGCAGGCGGCCCAATGGGCCAGATGCACCTACAGCGCGCCGTTCAGATGAGTAACCCGCCAGCCGTGATTGTGGCCAGCGATGTGGACGATGTTCGCATGGAGTATGCCCGAAACCGCTACGCCAAGATCGCAGAAGACGCCGGTGTGGAACTCGTCTTCCTCAACCCAAAAACTCTGGGTAACGAGGCATTCGCCGAGGCACTCAACGCCGCCACCGACGGCACAGGATTTGACTACATCTCCTGCATGGTGCCTGTCGCACCGATCGTGAGCGACAGCTTCAAGAGCATGGGCAAGTGCAGCGTGATGAACCTGTTTGCCGGCCTCGGCCGCGGCACCATGGGTAATGTAGACTACAACCTGGTTTGCGCTCAAGGCGCCCGCCTGTTTGGTTCCAGCGGAAGCAGCATCGACAGCATCAGCAAGACACTGAACCTGATGGAGAGCGGAGAGCTGAAGACCCGCGCCAGTCTGGCGGCCATCGGCGGAATGACCTCCATGTGGGAGGGCTTGAAAGCCGTCATGGAGAACAAGTTCTCCGGCAAGACGGTCATCATCCCCAATATCGAGTTGCCATTGATGTCCGTACAGGAGATCAAGGAAAAGCTGCCCACCGTCTACGCCAAACTGGAAGACGGCAAGTTCTGGACAGTCGAAGCCGAGCAGGAGCTGCTGGAGCTGATGCTCTAGAATCAGCAAGTAAGACACATACGCCGACCGGTCAACGGTCGGCGTAGTTATATCACCCGTTCAGGTAGTGATACCTGACCATATTCAAACATGACTCACAGGAGCGAAGATACGATGATATTGAACAGACTAGCCGGACAGGTGGCCATCGTCACCGGTGCGGCGCAAGGGCTTGGCGAGGCCATCGCCTACCGACTGGCAGCCGAAGGCTGCGTCGGCGTCACCATCGCCGATATGCAGCAAGAGAAGGCGCAGATCGTGGCCGACAAACTGGTCGCCGATTACCCCAACTGTAAATCGCTGGCCGTCGCGGTGGATGTCACCAAACCAGAGCAAGTTGCTGAGATGGTAAAGGCCACCACGGATGCTTTCGGCAAGTTGGACATCATGGTCTCCAACGCCGGTATCCTGATCGCTGGCGACATTTTGGATTTCGACCCCGGTAAGTGGGCGAAAGTGATTGAGGTCAACCTGATGGGCTACATGCACTGCGCTCAGGCCGCTGCTAAAGTGATGGAGCCGAACAAGAGCGGCGTGATCATTCAGATCAACAGCAAGTCCGGGCTCAAAGGCTCCTTCCGAAGCAGCGCCTACGCGGCCAGCAAGTTCGGCGGTATCGGCCTGACCCAGTCCATCGCGATGGACTTGGCGCCATACGGCATCCGCGTGCTCTCCATCTGCCCTGGCAACCTGCTGGACGGCACCCTTTGGAGCGAGAGCCTGTTTGTGCAGTATGCCGAGAAGTGGGGTCTGACGGTAGATGAAGTGCGCAAGAAATACACCGACCAGGTTCCGCTTGGCCGCGGCTGCACCTACGAGGATGTCACCAACATGGTATCCTTCCTGGCCAGCGATGAGGCCAGCTACCTGACGGGCGAGGCGATCCGCGTCGCCGGCGGGCAACTGTAGGCTGACCCAGTAACGCGCCCGTTGCGGCATCAGCCGCAGCGGGCTTTTTGCGTTTTAGGGGATGGGCCAGCCTTGAGAACCTATGTCCGGGGCGGTCTGTCAGAGCGCTAGCAATGGCAGAAGGGTATAGACCGCGCCGGTCTGGCGGATAGCCGAACCAGTCGGCAAGTGCCGGTGTGGATCGCAGGTGATCAGGCACATGGCCGCGGGTTTAGTCACCCAGAGCAGCTACCAGCATATGAATATCAGGTGTACGGCCTATGATTCCGCGACATAAATGTCTCGGCTATTGGCCATCAAGCCTGCTGAAGCAGTCTGGGTGCAGCATCAGGCGCGCACCTACAGGGCGAAGCCCTGCAGCCTGCTTCAGCAGGCTTGGCAGGTCAATAGCCATGTGCTTTAGCGCAGTCAATTACCCACAAATCCAGATTGGGATCGTATCGACCATGTGCCGCGACATAAATGTCTCGGCTACTGATCAACAAGCCCGCTAAACCGGGCTGCGGAGCTCCTTGCCGACAATGATAACGTTAATGAAGCCTGCTGAAGCAGTCTGGGTGCAGCATCAGGCGCACACTTACAGGGCGAAGCCCTGCAGCCTGCTTCAGCAGGCTTGGCAGGTCAATAGCCATGTGCTTTAGCGCGTGGCAGGGCGGATTGTACAAAATTCCACTACACCGCGCGGCTGATCAATAACGGCTGAACAGGGTAGTCAAGGCTGCCTTGGGCGTTTTGGGTATTAGGGAATCGGACGGATTCGACGGATCAGACGGATCGAGTTTATCGGTCTGATCCGTCCAATCCGTCCGATTAATGCCCACCCTACCGCCTGCCCACACCCCGTATCAGCTGCTGCATCACCAACCCATTGGCGGTGAGCTCTTTGCGGTTGCGGAATAGCCCGTAGTCCACGCCCTCGGCGGCGATGGCGTAATGCACGTAGAGGCACTTCACGCGCGCTGTGACCAGCGCCAAGGAGGCCTGCCTCAACAGCTTGCTGTCGGCGTTGCGGATCGCACCATACTCGGTCACCACCACATCACGACCCTCCAGCCCATACCGGCTCATGGTCTGACGCAACTGCTTGATGGCCAGCGGAATCTGCTCGGGCGGAGTATACGGGTGATACCCTACTCCATCCAGCCAACGCCGACTGGCACAAGCCTCCAACGCCTTGGGAAACCAGTAGAGCGCGCTGTAGCTCTTCTTCTCGTCCTCACGCCACTCCGCAGCCAGCCCTCCGCTGATCACCGGCACGCGCGGGCTCTCCGCTTTCAACACCCGGATGGCGGGATCGAGAATCCGCCGACCAAACTCCGCGGCGCGGAGCTGCCAGTCGACATCGGCGTCCATCCAAAAGTCGTAGGTATCGGGCTCGTTCCATATCTCCCACGCGGCGATTTGTGGGAGATGGCCGTAACATCTTGCCACCTGCGACAAATACTCACTCCACAGCTCCGCGCGGTCTGGTGGCCACTTGCTGCTTCGACGAGAGTTGCTCCACGCAGGTGATCCATACAGGCAGACGATCAGCCGGTGCCCGTATTGCTGTGCTGTTTGGACGGCCAGGTCGGGCTCGGACCAGTCATACCTGCCCTGCTGAGCCTCAATAACCGCCCAGTGCCACATATCCCTCACAGCGATCTGCCGCCCTGCGGCCATCTGGCGCATCAGCAGCGCATTGTCGACATAGGGGTTCTGCCCATCACCATAGTCATGGCTCTGGGCATGGATGCCAATTAACGGCAGGTCGATCCTCATTTGGCAGTGGTCGCGACGATCAGCACCGCCGGCTTGGCCCAGCAGAACCAGTCGGCACCGAGGTTCTGACGCCCGTTCACGCCCAGACCCAGTTTGACTGTCTGGCCCGCATAGGCGCTAAGATCAAAGCTGCGCGGCTGCCAGCCTCGCGTCGTCTGGGTACCCTTGGCGATCTGCTTGCCGTTGACCATCACAGACCAGTCCACGCCGTCCAGGCTGTCGTTGGTGAAGCCAGTGGATGCCGTGAACACCAGCTTCTGCTTTTTGGTGATCTTAGGCAGCTTGATTTCCATCGTGCCGTAACCCGTGCCCTCTTTTGGCGGATGGCTGTAAATGGCACTCATGTGCGTCACACCATCGGAAACCAGCTCCTTGCGCCACTCCAGCCCAACTTGCAGATTATCCAGCTTCGCGGTGTCGATCAGCAGACTGAGGTCGGCTACCAGGTTCTTACCCGCGAAAGCCGGTTTTGGCTTGGAGCGGTCGATGTTCTTGGAGGGCAGTAGCTGCTGCCAGCTCTTGGCACCCAGCACAGGTAGCAGATGCGCTAGCTTCTGCTCCGCCTCTGGAGTGCCCGACAGCCGGAACGCCTCCCAACTGGGAAGTTTCCGGCTGATCTTACCCGTATTGGGATTATCAACGTCAGGGAAGTCCCATATGCCCAGCCTTAGACCAAACTCATCGCGCGCGGACACATGCCGGTGCAGGTTGAACGCCACGATGCCGTTGATGCGTTCTACCCGGTAGTAGGCTGCGGCGTAGGCCGCGGCCTGCATCTGCTCACCCTCAGGCGTCGGGTCCGCGTTAAAGCCCTGCTCGGTTAAGGCGATCCGCCTCAGCTTGCCGTTGTAGAGGAAGCGCGGCTGCGACAGGAAGTCCGGCAGCACCTCCAGGTTCTTAAAGGTGATCTTGGGCGTGTCATACCGAAGCAGTGCTTGATCGTCTTTCAAGAAATTGGGTTTGAACAGGTCTTGCGGGTAGGGATGAAAAGCCACATCCCAGGGGAAATTGCCTTCCAGGTTAGAGCGTTTCGCCAGACCTTCCAGCACCACATCACCCTGCATATCGACAGGCGCGGTCCAGTGGTGCTCCATGCTGACGAAGGCGCGCAGGTCCGGGTGCGTGTCGCGCAGCACCAGGTCGGTCACGCGCACCGCCTTCATATATTCGTCCAGGAAGTGCTGATCCGATGGCCGGCCCATGTTATACCACGACCAGTGCGCCTGCACCTCATTGCCCACGATGTAGCTGCTGACCCAGCCGTATTTGCAGTCCGGACGGCTGTACCGCTCCGCGAAGAAGCCGATCACCGCACGGTAGGCCTTCAGACCGCGGTCGTTGGTGAGGTTGAACGCACCCAGATGCATCGGCGCATTCGCCAGATCGGTCTCCGGGTGAATGAACGGGTTGCTGGGATCCGGCTTGCTTGGGATTGGGTTGTTGATGACCGCGAAGATATTCATACCTGCGTCGGTCAGTTCCTTGAAATGCTTGTCAAAGCCGTAGAAGGTGTTCATGTTGATTCCGTAACGCTCGCCATCAACTTCAATGACCGGCTCGCCGGGTTTCACGTCCTCCGGTGGTTTCAGCACGCCGATCAGGTTGATATTGGTGGTGATGTGTTTCACGCCCAGCGTCACCAGGTCATCGATCATCCATGGGCAACTCATGCCCTTCTTTGATGATGGCCAGGGAATCCGGAAGCCGCGGCTGTTCTCCGTGAATTCGGTGACATACCGCGTGCTGACCGTCTTGCCAGTTTTGGCATCCACCAGCCGGAAACGACGATACAGCAGGTCTTCACCGTCCCGCACTCTGGGCACACTGAGCTTCTGCTCGCCGACCAGCTTGCCGTTCCAGACCGTCACTCCTCCGGATTTCTGCCAGGGCTTCAACGCCTCCAGGCGGAAAAGCCCGGGTTTGTCGGACTTGGCCGTGATGGTGATGGTGCTTTTACTGGCCTCAGCGTTGATCAACATCGCCGCACCCGCCACTCCTGTCAGACTCGCACATAGGACGGCCACCATGGCCGCAGTTCGCAAATTCATCTGGTTCTCCCTGTGTTACGTAATACATATGTGTTAAACCCGCCCATTAGGCAGGTGACCCTGTGAGATAGCGACCAGCTCCACGGCTCCCGATAAAAACACCGAGCCGTCTTCATGCGCCAGGTAGCGCCTGCCGGTTTCGGTGCCGATGCGCCCATGCTACTTGATCGGGTGGTCCCATTGTGCTCGACAAAACAGGAGGTGCGATGGGATATCGCACCTCCTGACAGGAACCGGGTGGCTACTTGCCCTGCAGCAGCCTCACGGGGCCCATCAAGCCGCCGGGCTTGTGAGTGCCGTAGCTGTTGTTGATCAGGTTGGCCACGCGTACCTCGATGGTGTTCACACCGGGCTGCAGCAGACCGCTGACATCAAACCGGTACGGTGCCCAAAGGCGCATTCCGGCTTTCTTGCCATTCACCGTGACCTCCGCCGCGTAGTAGACCGTGCCCAGATCGAGCACGCACTTGGCGGGCACATCCGTGACGGTGATCTGCTTGCGGTAGTTCAGCCGACCGCTGAAGGAGGCCATGCCCCAGTCCGTCCAGTTGCCAAGCGGCTTCTGGTTTCCTGCACCGGCCAAGGCCGGGTTGACCGGGTTCTTGTGCTCCAGCGGGGGCTGGTCATTGGGATCAAACCGGACCAGCCAGTCACCCTCCACGGTCATGACCGGGCTGTAGCTCAACGGCTTGGGTGCGGTGGTGTTGGCCGGTTTGGCGGGGTCAAACACCACATAGTAGGCCTGGTTGAGCTCGAAGTTCAGATTCGCCTGGCTGCCAGTGGCGGTCTGGACGCTGTTGATGGGCGTGGTCTTGCCGCTCTCGATATCCCACACGCTGGCGGAACCCTTTGCGCCGGGGAATGTGAGCGACATCTTGCGTGCGGCTCCGTTGTTGGCCAGATAGTAGAACTCTTTACCGTCAATCCGGCGATGGTGCTGCAACAACGTATGCCCATCGGAAGGGAGCACACACGGGCTGAGGCCAGGCATACGCCCATTGACGGCGGCTTGGATTTCACCCGGCATTCTGTGATACCCCGGCAGAGCCGATAGCTGACTGCACAATGCCGCCATTTTGGCGTCAATCAGGCCGTTCTCGGTGCTGCCATTCGGCAGTTCGCCCAGCGCATACACATGTCCGCCAGCCTTCACGAAGCCCACAAGCTGCTGCATGGTTTTGAGGGGCATCACGTCCAGCGGAGGCAGAACCACCGCACTTACGCGCCGATTGCCCATGGTCAACTGCGCACCGTTGAGCTTCAGCCGGGCCATGGTGGGGCTATCGGCCACCAGGAACTGCACGCCGGAGCGCGCCATCTGGTCGAGTGCCTTGCTGTAGACCTCGTTGATGTGGTTCATACGGCGGTTTTCAGGACGGTCATTCGGTAAGGACCAGAAGTTGGCCGGTGTGGGGTTGTTGTTGACATCGAACACGTTGCTGTCCGTGTTGGCCCAGACCGACTCGATCGGGTAGTAGACCACCGCGGAGATCACCTGCTGGCCGTGGCTATTGACGTAGCTAGCGCGACGCACCACATCCGTCCAGAGGTGCATCCACGGGAAGAAGGGGTTGATTTCGCTGAAGTCCGGTGTCCACGGATTGCCGTCCATCTTCTCATACATGAACACGCCGTGCGGGATGACGTGACTTGTGCCCCACGCAAACATCGAGTTGGTGCTCTGTTTCACGATGTCCGGCTGGAACGGCTCCCAGCTTGCGGCGCCCAGGTACTCCGCCATGAAGCGGCGGCCCTCCCACTCGGCCACGCTGTGCGCCTCCATGAAGTCATGGGGGTTCAGGGCGTTCAGTTGCAGGTTGTCCTGCCCGGGCATGCTGAAAGCGCGCTGCATCTTCATGTTGTGGCCAGACCACCGCGCGACCGCCTGCAGGCTCTCCTCCCAGAAGTGGCCGGTGACATACATATTGTATTGCTGGTGCCAGTCGCTGAGGTACTGGAAGGTGCCAGAATAGAGGTCGGTCATGACGTCAAACCAGCGGAACCTGACCGCGGCACAGCGGCCCTCTACGTCTTTGTCGACCAGCAGCGGTAACTGAGTTTTAACATCCACCTTGAATCGACGCTTGTAGTCCTTCTCCAGATCGCCGCTCCAGGCCAGGCCTGATCCGTAGTCTCCCTCGTTGTCGGCGAAATCACCGGGGATTCCCTTGCCCATCTGGTCGCGATATTTCTGGGCGTATGGCTCCAGGCCGATCTTGGCGTATTTCGGGCCAAGTTGCCGGTCGAGGTAGTTCACCATGTTATGGTTGTTTTTGTAGAACACGTAGATGCGCCAGTCGTTGCCGGCTGGGATGGCCCATTTGCTGCCGGGCTTGATGTTGACCATACCCTTGCTGCGGATGGTGCGCGGCTTGTGTTCGCTCATGCCGGCCATGTCTGTGCCGAGGTTCCAGGGAGGTGTGTTGGACGGGCCGATCACCGTGACCGCGCTCTGCGCGCCACCGGCGGTTTCGGATGCGGTCCAAGTGCCGTCGCTCTGCACCAGAGTGGAACTGCCGTCGGCATGGCCGAACCGCAGTGCGCATACGAAACCAGCGGCCAGGTCGAGGTTCGTGGCCTGCACAGTGATCTGTATCGGCTTGTTGGCCTCGAAGGATCGCTTCAGCGACGTCGACGAGGGTGACGCCCAGTTCTTGCCCTCAAGAACCTGCTTGCCATTCAGGCTGAGCACGAAACTGTTGTCACAACTGCCGATGACGGAGACATCGACAGCCGGTTTCGGCAGACTCACCGTGTGGTAGAGGCTGATGACCGTGTTGTCCCGTGTGTTCTTGTGCCATATCCATTGGCCTAGAGGGGGCGTAGGACGGACATCGGTGACCTCGTCCTCCTTAAGATTTTGCGTCAGGGGGGCGGCGATGGCCGCATATCCGGTGGGGATGCTGGCCGTCTGCCCGCCTTTCACGTCCATCGTGCGCCAGATCAGCGACTCAGCCTTCAGCTCAGGATGCTGTTTGACCGTGCGTCCGTTCGCTTGAAGGCAGGGCCACATGTACTCATCTACATAACCCAGATAGCCGCCCGCGTTTGTGGTAGTTTTGAGTGCTGAGCTGAACTCGCGCCACCACTCGGGGCCAAGCCACTGCGCATCGGGGAGGCCGGGACCACCCTGAATGCTGATACGACCGTGCGCGTAGCCCGGGTTCAAGCCCTGAGTCATCATCGAGGCGGCCTGCTTCGAGGCCTTGCCGGCCTGAAGCGGCTCATCCCAGAACCAAAACGCGAACGGCCCGTAGAAGTTGTCTGGGTTGGCAAACTGTTTTGATAGCTCCGGGAAGGAAACCGGCTTAACCCCTCCCGCCTTCACCGCGGTGGGTGCTGGTTTGGATTGCGCAGATAGTGTCATGGAGATCACCAATAGGCCGCCGATGAGGCAGCTCTTAACGTTCGGCATGTTGATACGAAGCCCCCTGAATGCGAGTGTTTCGACACCCTTTTGTACCATTCTATCAGCTAGCAGCCCCGAAGGCGGCCCTCGGCCGCCCCGCCCGGTTTGCTGGAGGTGTGGTTTTGGTTTGTGGTTGTGGTATAATCGGTTCAAAGCGATGCGTTTTCTGGGGTGGATTCGTCCGATCCGTCCCATCCGTCGGATTCCCGGATTGTCTGAACCACGGATTACGCGGATGACACGGATAGGTTCGGATGGGAAGGGAGGCCAATCGGGAGATTGGCGTTCCCAGGGGCGTGCCATAATATATCTATCAAGCAACGATGCTTGGAGCGAATAGGAGAAACCCATTGAAGAACCGAATGAAGGAACGACCCCTCATTACCGTTGCGATCCTGGCTTGCCTGTTCTGGACATGCCGGTGTGCCATAGTATTCACGTATGTACTTGATGGTGAATACTTGACTCACTTAGGATCAGTTCCGTATGCTCGCTGGATGAGTAAGCTTGCCAACCTGCCCGCCTTTAACACTAAGTTCAACTCACCGCTAGACGAATGGGATATGTCGGTTGCCAAAGCCGAGGCGGTCTGGATGCATCGGAAGATACAGATATCTGACAAGGCTCTCTACGCACAACTCACCATCCGTATACCGTCTGATGATTCTGACAACAGACAAAAGCGCCTTGAGTATAACCGGCACTTGATGGAATGGCTCAAACGGGGTGCCACACTAGACCCCGGCAACGCACTTTACAACCTCAGGATGGCCCACATCTATATCGAAGACGCCTGTGAATACAACAGATATCTCACATTTGAGAAGCATCCCTATACAGTCATGCGCAGCATATCACTCCCAAGAACAAGTCAGATGCCAGTTATCATATACGACCGAGCCATGTTGGATGTCGGCATCACCGAATATCGGAAAGCCATAAGTAAGCCGCTGCGCACATACCAGTACGAAACTGTAAGATCTCTCACCCGCCATCTTCCTAGACCTTGGATCACTGACCAATATATGCTCCGCATGTTTGGTTACTTTCGGATAACGGGAACACCATATTTCGGCCAAACTCGAGCCTTTTATGGAGTCGCCAGACTCCTGGCGCAAGAAGGTGATACCCAAACCGCATATGAATTGCTTGACATCAACTCCTGGCTCCACATGCGCAGCAACGAGCTTGATGCCCCTATGCGAAGAGCTAAGATGTCTGACAATACAGCTACCCTGTGGAATATCGCCGTTGACCAATCAAATACGGCGGACGCTCAAAAGTATCGAGGCATCAACCAAGCAATGAGCTGTTGGAGTGCACCGAGTGCGGGAGTGATTATCTACCTGAACCACCTACCATATACCAGTTTGTATGCTCAGGCGGAATGGGCCTATGCCATGAACGTACTCATATGGCTGGTGCTGGCGGCACTCATTCGTGAGCTTGGTTGGTGTATATATCGGCGTATCGCACGCAGGCCGTTAAGAGAGCTGGGCACATCCAAAGCGCCGATGACACTGGCGGCTATCTGTGCCGGTATTGCCGTATTGGGTTGTCTTGTGTCCTTCGTGTTACCGACAACCGGTAATGGCTATCATAACTGGATGGTAAACATACTCCCGTGCTTCGGCACTGGTTTGATCACCGTCTGCTGGTTCGTGTTCAGACATCAGTTCAAACGGCAGTGTGAGCGAGAGGGCATCCCCGTGCCCAACCGATGGGCTGAGCTATCATACAACCTGGTGACGCTGGCTGTAATTGGGCTGGTGTATTACATGTTCTATCAGTCGGCATTGGTAGACCACAGTTATGACACGCTGGCAGCCATTGGTACCCTGCCCCTCATCGCGATTATCGTGTTCTGTATTTGGTGCAAGTTCACCACCCCCGACTACTACGCATTGGCGAACCGAGAGACCCGACGGTTTTCTTCAAGGCTGGTCGTGCTCATCGCCGTCAGCGTGATGCCGTTGCTGCTGCTCCAGGAGGTGGTCTTGCTGCAGGTGGGTAAAACCGGCCTTCCAGCGTATAAGTCGATTGACAGTGTCATCAAGTACGACCAAGCCATCACCCGCGAATGCGTCCTGCACGTGCAGCGCGTCCTGAAGGACGCGGATCGGTAGGGGCAACCCCCTGTGGTTGCCCCATTGCCATCGGTCCGATCCGTCGGATGCCCGGATGGTCTGAACCACGGATTACGCGGATTACACGGATAGGTTCGGATGGAGAGGGAGCCAATCGGGAGATTGGCGTTCCCAGGGGCGTGCCACAATATATCTATCAAGCAACGAAGCCTGAGGCAAAGGAGATACCAATGATACTGACCCGACGAATTCTCACTGCATCTGTCCCGGCTATTGCTATCCTTCTTGGGCTGTTAATCTGGCCAGGACGCCTGACATGGCTATCGATGGTGAGTTTTGCCAATCACTACGACACTCTCACGACCTTTTTAGGGTATGAGGTAGTCCAAAGCGCGACACCAGCGCTTTGGATATATGCATCACAAGAGCTGCCGAAAGCCACAAAATTTCCTTTACCGAAAAACAAACAGCAGGCTGACCGCATCTGGGCCGACTACAAACACCTCTACGGTGATCGCCCACTGTATGCGCAGTTAAGTAATTATGTTGGCGGTAACTGTATGGAAACCAAAGTCACTCCTGCCGTGCTTCAAACGCGACGTGACTATGTGGCTTTCATGCGGCGAGGCAAGCAACTCGATCCGACCAATGCGCTCTACAACATGAAACTTGCTGACTACTATTGGGATCAGGCGGTACGAATAACTGATAATCCCCACAAGCCAAAAACACCCATTTTACCCGACAGAAATTATCGGAGCTCATTGTCTCTAGTGAACAAAGGATCCGTTGAAATTGTGAACCCCGGCTACCTGCAGCAGGGGTACGATGAATACCAAAAGGCGATGGGCAAACAGCTCCGTCGGTACCAAACCCAACCTGTGTGGCAAAAGATTGCCACAATGCCGGGGCCATGGTTGGCAGAGCAGTATGAGATGCGCGTCATGATGGTAGATAGCACAACATCACACTTCGCCCGGCCCCAGAATCTGGATAAAGCAGTGGTCGCCTTCATGTTGCTGGGCAGGAGCAAAGAGGCGACGGAGTTACTTAAGCTGCCGCCTGTATTCAGACTGTTGACCTCCGACAGCCAAACCACCAGCCAGATGTGTGACGACATCCTGCGTGTGAGTCAAACATATGTGCGGCTCAAGAGCGATATGGCCCTAATGAAGGGTGATGTTTCTCAGGCCGATCGGTACCTAGAGGCTTATAAGGGACTGATAAAACTGAGTTTCGTCCAATCTTACAATGGGCGTACCGGATACAAGCCTCACTGGTTGTCACCATCGTTGGCTGGCAACATGAAGATTCAAATGGCCTGGGACACGGCGATGATCGTGTTTGCCCATGTGTTGATTTGGTGCTGGTTCAGGCAGATCGGCTGGAAGCTTCTGCGACGGCGACAAAAGACACAGCCCTTGCCGCCCTTCCGAGCATCGGTGCGAGTGGCAGGTGCTGCTGGTCTGGTCGGGCTCATCTGCGGTCTGCTGATGCTCGCGTTGATGTCAGGACAGGTTATCACTCAGGCGTTACCAGTCATGCTGATCATCGTAGCCACCATCAGCGTGGTGAGCTGGCTGTGGTTTCGACATCAGTATAAGCGGTACTGTCAGCAGACAGGAATCTGCGTGCCGAGTCGGAGCAGCGAGATCGTGTGCAACTGGCTGCCTGTTTTGCTCGGTTTGGCGATAGGGTATCTGACGGTGGTGCTGAACAGGATGAGTGGTCACGATCCACTGGCGTTTGAGTTCAACGCCGTGTCGCTCATCGGGACGCTGCTCTTCTTTGCCATGATGGTGTGGGTCATGAGTCAAAAACTCCGCACCCCAGAATACTACATACTGGCAAACCGGGAGACCCAGCGGTTCGTTGCCTGGTTGGTGGTGTTCATCTCCATCGGCGTGATGCCGCTGCTGATGGTGCCGGAAGTGGTGCTGCTCCAGCGCGACCGTACCGGTCTGGGGGCCTATAAATCGGCAGAGCTGGTGCAGGCACGTGATAGGGCCATCACCCGCGAATGCGTGCTGCAGGTGCAGCGCGTGCTGAAGGATGCGGACCGGTAGGAGCATAGCGTGCCGATCCGTCGAATCCGTCGGATTCCGGATTGTCTGAACCACGGATTACGCGGATGACACGGATAGGTTCGGATGGGAAGCGAAATACCACAATCGATCTCTCAGGCAATGATGCCTGAGGCAAAGGAGATACCAATGAAGCGGTTCCTGTTATCATTCGTCATCTGGTCACTGATCTCGGCTGCGACTGCCGGGTTGGTGGTCGTCAGTGCAATTCGGCTGGTCAAGCTGCGATTTCTGTGCCATGAACTCTGTATAGGCATCAATCCTCAAGTGATAGGTGATATGATCTGGCAGATTTCCTGGTTTGCACCTGAGCGCGAATTGCCGATGCAACTGGGCACGTACTATGATCCTCTGACCCCCACATCCGCCACCAAACTCTGGACGAACCACCGAAAAGAATATGGTGACCAGGCCCTCTACGCCCTGTTGGCCCAACGTATCCGTGACAAGCCTGTTGAGGACAGTTACTCACCTATTCCGATTGTGCGTGCCGACTATGTGGCGTTCATGAGGCGTGGTGAAGAGATGGATCCCGGGAATGCACTCTACAACCTGAAGCTGGCTCGACAATACTGGAGCTGTGCGGTACGGTTCCAAACCAATGCGATGGCGGTATCGAAACCACATGACATATGTATGACGCCGTCATTGGCTGAGCCATCGACAACACCATACCTCAGTCGGATCTACCAGAACTCACGAAATGGACGAATGCGCGTCATCAACCAGCAGTATCTTGACTTGGGGATATCGGAATACCGCAAAGCGATGCGTAAACAGCTCAGGGTATATCAGCCAGACTTGGTCACGTGTGCGTTGAAGACACAACCAACACTGTGGTTGACCGATGACTACTACCAGAGGCTCTGTCTGTATTACCACGTTTCAGCATCATCAATGGCACTGTTTCGTCCCCATCGCGATGTGGTGAAAACCCTGGTTCAACAAGGAAAATCACAGCAGGCGTTGGAATTGTTGGATGTGAACGCATACGCCAACACCATGCTTGGCGATGCGGACGTACCAGAATCCGTGCTCCACAACGCCATCGCGCAAATACGAGATGACATGGGCATGAGGCATGATATCGCGCTGATGGCAGGCAATAAAGATAAGGCCGAAATACTCCGCCTGCTTTATGACAGGTTCCGATATGACCGGCTGGATGATAGCTCACGCATCGATAGCAACTATGAACCCTCGCAGATTACGACGGCGACCCTCGTGCTGCAAGTCATATGGCTGACAATGGTGCTTGTCTGTGTTTTGCTGATGTTTATTGGCGCGTTGCGACAGGCTGGATGGTGGGCAGTGAAGCTTTGCGCACGACATCGCACCGAACCTGCGGCAGACCTAAACATACCTGGCTACATCAGGCGAAAGGCTGCGCGTGCGATGTGCATCGCGACAGTCGTCATCCTAGTTCCGTGGCCCGACTTAATCGCATATCACATCTATATGGCGGCCTTGTGGTCACTACCGATGATATGGTTCGTGTCAGGAGTGGTTCTGTACCGCCGTTTGATAACTCACTGCCGACGGAATAGTATTCCTGTGCCAGACCCAAAAACCAAGGCCATCACCTTTTGGCTTCCGGTTCTATTGGCTGTGGTGGTGGTGATATACAGCGAGGTGGTCAACAGGGTGTACACATCGGAGTTCGTGGTCTCAACGGTGCTGGCGATCAGCACCGTTCTGTTTGTGCTGGTCTTGATAAGCGCCACATGGGTCAAATGGCGCACACCAGTTTACTATGCGATGGTCAACAGGCTCGTGCAGAAGCAACTGGCCTGGCTGACTGTGTTTGCCGCCGTGATGGCGCTGTTGCTGATGGCGCTTGAGGTGGTCACGCTTCGGCTAGATCACACCCACATCGGCGTGTATAAGTCAGCGGAGTTGGTAGTGAATCAAAACAAGGCCGCTAACCGCAAGTTAGTACAGCAGGTGCAGCGCATCATTCAGGAAGCGAATCGGTAGGGGCGACCCCCTGTGGTTGCCCACCGGGGTATGGTCATCCGTCCGATCCGTCGAATCCGTCGGATTCCGCTCCCTTAAACGCATTCGTGGGAAAAGACCGGCCCGGAAAGGGAAAACCGGACCGGTCTGGGGCGTTCCCAGGGCTCGCTAAAACCTGGCGCTGATGTCAAAGTCCAAGGTGCCGGCTTTGTAGTTGTATTTCGCACTTTCGGGGTCGTTGTTCTTGCGGTCGGTCAGCTTGTACCCAATGGTCAGCGTGAAGAACCGCGCGAAGTTGTACTGGTAACCCGTGGCGAACTCCACATCGGAACTGCCATAGCTGCCTGTCAACCGGCTGTTGCGGTACTGGGTATACAGGTTCATCTTTTCTTTGAAGGGGTAATCCAGCCGCATGCTGTATCCGTCCAGCACCTGGTGCGGGTCGCCCAGATAGCTGCCCCCGGTGGTGTCGGTAAACTGGTTGTTGGTGATCATGTGCTGACCATCCAGGCTGAGGCTGAGCTTGCCGAAGGGGCCCATGCGAAGCGTGCCCTGCACCACATTGTTGGTGGCGTTGTCGGTGCTGCCCACATACCGCACATCCTGTGTGAGGTACCGCAGGCTCATGTCGGCCCACTCTGCCGGACGGAAAGCCATTCCGAGGTCATATCCGCGCATGTCGGTATTGGTTAGGTTGTCGCCGGCGCTGTAGCTGGTAAACAGGTTGGCGTCCAGGCTCAGGCGGTCGTTCAAACTCCAGGTGGTGTTCAAGGTGTGCCCCTCGGTCTTCACGCCCACGTTGGTGTAACCAAAGCCGGTGCCTCCGCCGATCACCGATCCACCGGTGCCGGAGCCTATGTCGGTGAGGCCATTGAGCGATCCGCTGTCTCGCAACGAATACTGGTATCCCACCGATACCCGGTCAGTCGGCGTATATTTGGCGTTGATGCTGCCATCGGCTATATTGCCGATGGTGCCGTTAGTTTTCTGCGTGCCAATGGACATCACGCTGCTCAGGGTGAATCGCTGGCTCTCGGTCCAGCTTATGTTGGTTTTGAGTATCTGGCTTTCCGCGGTGTACTTTTCCCCGGTGCTTCCCACGGTGTAAATGGTGTCACCGCTTGCCTTGGTATTCACAAAGTCAAGGCTGAGGTTCACGGCATTCATGCTCTTGCTCATGCCGATACTGCTGCTGTCCTGTTTGCTGTTACCTGAGCTGGCCCCTGAGTTGTTGATGCTCTTCCAGCCCATTCGCATCATCGGACCTTTCGGCAACTGCCATGTGGCGTCCGCCTGCTGAGTCACCGTTTCAGGATCATATGTGTCGGAGGTGGCACTGGTGTCGGTCGTGAAGCTGCTGTAGTAACTGGGCACCTTATACCGCTCATCCAGGTACCGGAACCCATAGTTCGTGTCGGTATAGTTGATCTCATTACGCATACCGCGCTCCTGGCGCCGAAACCCAACCGATTCGACGGGCGTGAAGTTGTCGTCCACATCCTTAAGCGACCCAGTCCAGCGAAGTTTCCCGACTTCTGTCTCCATTTTGATGGCTTGGCCAGCGCCCGTCACCGGCAGACCACTTTTCAAACTGGTGCTGTTGGCAAACGCGTAACTCAGCTTGCCCCAGCGTCCCAGCTTGTAGTTGGCGTCGTATCCTGTCACGGAGCCGCTGCCGCTGGCACTGCTGTCCACGCGGGGGATGTAGGTAATTTTGATCAAACTGGTGCTTGGCACAGCCCGGTTGAAATAGATTCGGTAGCTGTTAGTTTCATCCAGGAAGAAGTCGCCTTCGCCACGTTTTGAACCGCGAATCTGCGGAATACCATCTACCAGCGCGGTGATGGCGGTGCCTGTCTGGACGGCATACTGAAGCTCATACGGGGCCAGAGGGTTGTTGTATCCATAGAATTGGTCCACTTTGGTGCGCAGCGTGCCGCTGTTTTTCTGGGTTTGGTCAAGCTGCATATACCCCAGCGTCAAATCTTTGTTGACCTCAGACTCCATGCGGTAGCCCTGCAGGGTGCCCTCGCCGTCGTTGTAGCCCTGAGACTCGTAGCTGACCTCTATCACGCTAGTCCGGGGGATGATGATGCCCTCTTTGAAGGTCAACATGCCTGCATAGGTGTCAATCTCGTAGTCGATCCCGCGGTTCTTGGCCACACCGTCTACACGGACCTGCTCGGTGCCGTCGATGATCTGGCTGGCATTCAGGTAGTATGGCCCCGCACTGTCTGTGCCGTATATGGTGACCGTGCGAACCGTGCCGCGCGTCTGACTGTACAGCGCGACGAGTTTCATCCCCTTCATACCAAAGGTAGTGGTGAGCTGTGCGCCGCTCAGTGATTTGGTCATACTGGCCAGCTCGTTACCCTGCAGGCTGGCGTTGATATCGCCTAAATCCAGCTTCAGCCACTTTCGGTCGTAGTTGATCGAAAACTTGTGGTCCTGCGGGTTCCCAAACGGGGTGTTACTCAGCCGCATATTGAAGTTCAGCACATCGAAAAGCTTGGTGCCCTGTATCGACAGTTCAGAGAAGTTGTTAAACGCCTTCTGACCCTGCCCATAATAGCTGGTTTCATTATATGATGTGCCGTCGCCGCTGATTGAGGAGATGTGGTAGTTCAAGCTCTGGCGCCCGCTGAGTTTGATGCTCTGCTGCAGGTGCGGCAACAGCCGCTTGGTCCAGGAGCCTTCGCCGCTAAACAGCGAAACCGCAGGTGCCTGCTTCTTCATAGGACCAGCATTCATGCCGTCGGGGTTCAAGCGCGCCTCGGTCAGCCAGCCGCGAATCAGCGCCTCAGGTGCTTCTGTGGCCAGCCATGGGTTTTCAGGTACCCAGCTCTCCGTCTGGATGTGAAACAGACTGGGAGTTTCTGGTATGGGCAGAACCTGAGCGAATCCAGATGACGCCACCATTAGCGCGGCCAAAGTGGAGATATACTTCACGTGCTAAACCACCGTGCAGAGCTGTTGATGCAGTGTGCGCTGCGCTAGCTCGCGTTGTTGAAGGGTAAAATCACGAACGCGCGCGCGGTATCCAGCCGTATCGGCAAGGAGAGTATCCAACGCGTCCTCAACTTTTAGACGGCTGACATCCTGCGGTGTTACCAGCAGCTCCGGGAAGGCCGGTTGCCACAACGCGCAGACTTTCGGGTCATATCCCACCCCGACGGAAGGAACGCCGCACACCGCACCCAGGATCAGCGCGTGCAGCCGAACCGCCAGCATCGCCTGGCAGCGGCCGATCGCCCGAAGCACCTCCGGTGCTGTGCCGGCATCCAGCAACAACTCACCGGGCAACTGCTCATGCAGCTTTTGGCATAGTGGGGCGTCCTCATTCGGCTGCATGGCGATATACAGCGGTGTCAGACCATGCTTCGGAAGCCTCTCAGACAGAACCTGCATCAGCAGTTGCCAGAATTCATCGCTGAGGCTTGGCGTGATGCGCGGGGCCACGCCGAAGAGAGTGCTCTGCGCTTGTGCTGGCTCAGAGGGCATCAGGAACGCAAGATCAGCGCCTCCCACGGCTTTTTTATAGCCAAACCCGGACAGCAACTGAGCGGAAGCGGAATCCCGCAGCACCACCGAATCGGCTTGCGCAGCCAGCCCGGCGATCCACCGTCCCAGCCACTCGCGCCGTATCGGGCCGATGCCCTGCCCACTCCACAGCACTTTACAGCCTGCCCGGCGTGCCATCATGGCCATCAGACCGTAGTATACGGAGTTGCGCACGCTGGTGACATCTTGAAACAGGCTCCCGCCGCCAAGCACAAACAGGCTGCTGCGGCGCATGGCCTGCCAAACCGCCTGCATCTGCATTCTGGGCACAGCTTCACAGCCCAGGCTTAGCTGGCTCTGCTCCGGGCTGCCGCTCATCACGCGTATGGGATGCTCGGGTAACTGCGAGCGCAGCGCACCGATCAGCCCCAGATGCACAGCCTCATCGCCCAGGTTGCCAAAGCCGATATATCCGCAGGTCAGAACCCCTTGACGGTTCATTCGTTACCCGCCAATGCCTCCGCCTTCTCCACACCTTTCACCGCCAGACGGCTGAGCACATATCCAATCACACCGCCCAATACCACGCCGTACACCATGCGCAACGCGGAGATACCCAGCGGGGTGTGGATGTGGCAGAAGGTGTTCAGCAGCGAGGCCTGCCCCAGGGCTCCGAGCAATAGCAGCGGCAGCCACCACCACTTCGGTCGTCCCAGCGCAGCCAGAGTGAGTGCCACCAGCATGGCCGGATGCCCTACCAGGAACTCCTTGGTGCGCGGCCTGACCACCATCACCCACTCCAGAAGGCTGCGGAACTTCATCTCAAGCGGGCTGACGCCCACTCCGGGCTCATTACCTGTGCGCATCAGCACGATGGATATCAGCATCAGGCCGATCAGCAGTCCGCCGGCTAGCCCGATTGTGATGGGGTAGCCCGCGATGCTCTTCCAGAACGCCTTCAGCCGCTCTACCAACTGCTTCGTGTTCTTGCACTCGTTCACGTTCAGTCCCCAGTACCACGCCGCGGCCAGGATGGGGGCGAGGTGCGCGAACTTAATGCCCGCAAACTGGTTCGCCTTGATCATGAAGTCCAGATCAGCCAGGCACCCTATTATGAGGAGGGCCCCCAACAGACTCCAGGCCACCATAGAACCAAATAGTTGGAACGCATGCTGGATGGGTGAACAGCGGCACTCCTGGGTGAGCTTGACGCTGATCAAACCCAGAGACGGCAGTGCGATGGCTGCGGCCAGAGCGCACACTTTCAGTCCGGTTTCACCCGTCAAACCAAGCACCGCACCCAGCAAAAATACTAGCGATGGCAGCATCGCACTGCCGGGCAGCACCAGCAGTCTTTCGATGAGCAGCAGCAGAGCCACCAAACCGCCAGCTCCGGCCAGAGCATTCACCACCGGAGGCACCGAAGGGTTTTGCACAGGCTTGGGACGCCCCACCGCCAGTCCGCTCTTTTCGATGGTATCGTGCAGCTCGCTGACAAAACGGGCCATGCCGACCAGGGCATCCTCGTCCGTGACGCTGGGGATGCGCACATAACAAAGCCGTATATTCCGCTCCTTGGCGGCGCGTTCAAATCGGTCAATCATATTCCCAGGGGTGAGAGTGCCCATCTCAGCGGACGGAATAGAATGGACACGCACGGTGCGCTCACGCATTTTGGCGGTGAGGGCCATGTCGCCCTTCTGCTTACCCATCTCCACGGAGCCATACATCAGCTCGCGGGCCTTCATCTGCTCCGATGTATAACCAATCAGGTCGCGAAAGCCCAAAATCTCATCAGCGTTGAAAATCACCACTCCGGCTCCGCACGCTTCAGCGTCATCCAGCCTGTTGCGGATGAAAGCCTTAGTTGCCACCGGGCTATTCCGCAGTCTGGCGACTACCTGCAGACCGCTTTGCTGAGCTGCCGTCACCATGCGACGGTCAAGCCCCACCATCAACAGGCGTAACTGGGAAGGCGAGGTGTTCGTCTGGAAGCTGACCCACCCTCCCTGCGGTGCCTGCGCGCTCACCATGATTTTGCCCTGAGATGGATTACTCAGTGTTGCGCTCCAGATGATCTGTCCGCCAAGCCGGGTTTTCAAGCGCTGCAGCAGGTTGGTATTGGCCACCGTCAACGCATTTGGTGAGCGCCATAGGATGTCGCCCGATAGCAGCAAATCTTCAACGCTCTGCTCGGTGACTGAAAGGGAGGTGGCTCCAGCCTGCCGAAGCCGGTTCAGAACAGACAAAGGGCTCAAAGCGCTGTCGGCCGCAATTTGCAGTACCTGCTGGTCGTCGACGGCAAGGCCCACCATCCGGCTGTTGCGCTCCGCGCGCCAGCGCATGGCGGTACCCACCAGAGCACAAATCGCGCTCACAATCAGCAGCACTACGGCACTGTTTCGAGACTTGTTCATCAGATTGTCACCTCCCGATCATACTATACTATTGTACAGCACCGCTGTTGGGTTCTTGTTGGTTCGTATAATGGTCGACGTGTTGCGGCCATGTCCAGGGCGGTCTGGCGGTGAGCCTCCCGTGGCTTGTGTCTGGATCAAGACCGGCGCGGTTAGGGAAAACCGCCCCGGACGTTGGCGATCAAGACCGGGCGGGTTCAGGGGGTATTCGTAGGGATGGGCCTTGTGCCCATCCGCCAGGGTGCGTGATTGCAGACCCATGCGGTGGGGTAACAGGTCGGTGAGCACCTGGGTTTGCGGATGACCACAAGGGTCATCCCTACGGATTCACCGCCAGACCTGCGCGGTTAGGAAAAAACCGCCCCGGACATTGGCGATCAAGACAGGGCGGGTTCAGGGGGTATTCGTAGGGATGGGCCTTGTGCCCATCCGCCAGGATGCGTGATTGCAGACCCATGCGGTGGGGTAACAGGTCGGTGAGCACCTGGGTTTGCGGATGACCACAAGGGTCATCCCGGATTCACCGCCAGACCGGCGCGGTTAGCCTCCCGGGGCTTGTGGCGGGATCAAGACCGGCGCGGTTAGGGAAAACCGCCCGGACGTTGGCGATCAAGACCGGCGAACTGTGCGCCTCTGGCATCGGCACAGATTGACTGCTAGACTTTAGTTGAGGGCCTCTCCAAGGGCGATAATCTCATCTACATACACGAGGTATATTCGATGCCAGACATATTCAACATAAGTGAAGACGATCGGTTAACCGCGCGATTTTTTGCTGAATGCGCCTTATGCGAAGAGGATACCGAGGAGAGCATTCGACTCTGCGAACAAGCGATACGGGTAGATCCGCATTGTGTTGACGCGTTAGTACTGTTGGCGTGTCTGGTCGATGATCCTTCTGGTCGCGCTCAGAAACTGAGAGATGCCATCCAGATCGCCGAAGAAGAGCTCGGTGGTATCCAGACCATCATGGAAATGTCCAACAAGTCACTAAACTTAGAAGTGCAATCGTACATGAGCGCACGGGATGCTCTTGCCCGGGCTCTCTACCAGTCAGGTGACCTCAAAGCGAGCGCCGAGGAATATGAAATCATGCTTGTGATCGACAATCGAGATTGTCACGAAGCCAAGCATCCGCTCATGGCCCTCTATTTGGAGACGATGAATTTAAAAGGCGCTGATCGCTTGTTCAATGAATTTGGTATAGATGTCACAGGAACTTTTTGCTGGGCGCTTGTGTTGGAACGACTGCTTGTGGGTGACCTGGATGGAGCCATAGAGGCACTGGCTGATGCAAAGAGGGACCTACCACTTGCCGCGGCTTACATTACGGGAAAGCGCGCCATGCCGCGCGAAATACCGATCGACTACGAACCTGGTGAGCCTGCCGAAGCGGTCTACTGTGCAGATATCCTGGAGAATGCATGGCGGAAATACCCAGAACACTTGAAATGGTTGAAGGAGCGTAGCTGACATGGAAAAAGTGGGTCGGAATGATCCGTGCCCCTGCGGCAGCGGAAAGAAATTCAAGAAGTGCTGCATAAATAAGGCCGAAATCCCGCCTGTAGTCTCCGTTCCATTCGACGAACTCGACCTAGAAAAGCTGATGTCCAACTATGATGCTATGGAAATCCAGTATGAGTTGGAACATCAATGCGCCCTTGCCAGATATATCGATGATCCATATGCGCTCAGTAATAAACTGCCATGCGATGATTTTGATGGTTTAACCCCAATCCAAATGCTCAAACTCATCAATCTACCTTTCGAATCTCCCGATATCGTCGAGATTCCTGAGGTCATGGACGAGTCGCCTGATACTCCGATCATGGCGCTGCTAGCGACCCTCTTACGTCAGATAGGACCCACCGGCATCAAGCTGAAAAAGAACGGTAACTTGCCCATCAAAGTCGCACGTGAACTCGCAAAGGTATACTTCCTGGAGGATTCGATTGATGAGCTAACCACTGACGGCGTGATAGATAAGGAAGGTATGTTCGATGACTTAAGTAAGATACTTGAGCTTGCCATAAGCACGGATATCATCAACTGCATTGATAACACGTTGAGCTTGGGAGTGGGGTACTTGCGGTTGTTTAAAGGGGACGGATATAGGGAGTATTATCCTTTGATACTGCGTTTCGCATCTGAAGACTATTGTTGGGGTGACGATGATGCATATCAAAACCTGTTCGTGTTACAGGATACATTCGCTTATACACTCTACCTGTTGCATAAGTATGGCGATGAGTTCCGTACGAATACCTTCTACGAAGACGCTATTCTTCGTGCATTTCCCACGATTTTCGAAGATAATGATGGAACAGCCCATGTAGATGACTTTGAGATGGATGTTCGACTTGCCTATACCAACCGTGCATTGGGGCGCTATGCCGGTTTCTTGGGGCTGGTTGAGTTCATGGAATATGCCAATAGTGATGATCCAGACCAGGTGATGTTAAAGAAAACCCCGTTGCTGGATGATGTCGTCAGGTTTAAGATATAGACCGATATATGATGCTCGTTGTGATCGTGTGTTTTGCAACATAGGCATCAACGACTACAGCGGACTTTGATGTGACCAGTAAGGGGTCTAGTATGGTCACCCGCCGGTCGCCCAACCAATCGTTCGCCGTATAAGGGGCCCCAAACCCGTAAAAGGGTTGACATCCCGAACGGCATCCTTCACAATCAACATGGATAGGTGAACATTTTACGGTGATCCACCTGCACGCCCCTTAGAGGGCATGACGCTGCTTACGAACAGGCAGGGATGCCTGTTTCCTATGGCGTCTAGCAGCCAGGAGGGTTCGATGACAACATCAAGACATGAGTGGTTTTTATAATGCCAGACATGGTAACGATGCTCAAGCAGATCAAATGCATAAAATGGATACTTCAAGGAATATACGGTCTGAATGTAGACGCTTATGAGCCTGCGTTTCTGGCCAAGACGATCGGAAAGCGTATGGCCGCCACAGGCATGAACGGCCATGATCAGTACGGCCAGCTTCTTACCACCCAGCGTGAGGAAGCCGAGGCGTTGATGACCTCACTCAGCGTGACCTACAGTGATTTTTTCCGCAACAACCTTAGTTTCGCTCTGCTTGAGCAGGTGGTCCTGCCCAGTATCATAGATAAAAGAGTGTCAGAAAACCACCCTGAAATACGCATCTGGTCAGCCGGTTGCGCCGCCGGGCAGGAGGCATGGTCAGTGGCGATGCTTCTGAATGAGATACTCACGATGCGCGGCTCATCCATGCCCTTCCGCATTTTCGCCACTGACATCTCCGAATCTGAGTTAGCCAAAGCGAAGCTTGGCAGCTACAGCGCATATGCAGTCGGAAACGTCCGCAAACGCCATTTGGAGCAGTACTTTACGAAAACAGGCGACTGTTACACAGTGATCCCGGAACTAAAACAGCATGTGGCGTTTTCCCAATATGATCTACTGGACAACACTACCATCACCCCTCCCAGCAGCATATTTGGCGACTTTGATCTGGTCCTCTGCAATAACGTAATGCTATACTACCGCCTTGAGATGCAGTATGTCATACTAAATAAGCTGAGGATTGGTATGCTGCCCAGCGGTTACTTAGTCACTGACGAAACAGCCCGTAGAACGGTTGAAGGTGCAGGTGGATTTCGCGTCATGGCCCCGCCGGCGATGATATACCGGCGCGCGGTAAAGAGGGTGTAAGCCGTGAAAATCAAAGATATGCGAATCGGTGCTCAACTACGGTTGGGCTTGAGCATCATCGTGCTGTTTGTGCTGATACTTGGCATGGTCGCCAAGTTACACACCGAGAAGATATGGGCACAAACCGAAACTCTATACCGTAATCCTCTGCAGGTCAGACGCGCTGTAGGTGACCTACAGGCTGATGTCCTTATCATCCACCGATGCATGAAAGATGTGGCTTTGTCACGGAATGACTCTGAGCTAAACACTCTGCAACAGCAGATGGCTGTATATGAGGCAGACGCCGGACGGCAGTTCAGCGTATTGTCCGAACGATACCTGGGGCCCAAGTCCGATGTCACGTCGCTGCAAGATGATTTCGGTACCTGGAAAGCCATACGTGAAGAGACGGTACGGCTACTAAGGGTCGGCCAACGTGAAACAGCCCTCAAGCGCATACGTGCCGAGGGCATCGGAGGCCAGTATGCTCAGAAATGTATCGACCACCTACAAGATATAAGCCGTTTCGCCCGTAATAAGGGCGACCAGTTGTATTTTTCCGCGATGAATTCCCGGAATACGCTTCATACTCAACTCATCGTCATCATGCTGATCATAATGATGTTATCGGTCTTTATTTCCTGGTGGTTGCTGAAGTCTGTCAGAACCCCGCTGGTGGAGCTCACGGGCCTCACAGAGTTGTTCCGGCAGGGGCAGCGTCATGTACGGGCGGAGTATGTTGCAAATAATGAGTTTGGCGTGCTGGCCAGGTCGTTCAATTCGCTAGCCGACACAGTTCAAAGCAAAATGCTGATCGACGAAAAGACGGCCCAGATTTCCGAAGCCATACTACGCGAAGACGAGATGAGCCGGTTCTGCACCACCGTATTGAACATGCTGGTACAACACACCGGCTCCCAGATGGGTGCTGTATACTTCTTGAATGAGCCCAAAACAGAGTTCAACTGTTTTGAGTCAATTGGACTGAACAATGACAGGCTCATCTCGTTCCCGGCACAGGCATTGAAAGGCGAGTTTGGCACTGCTCTGGCCACTCAGCAGATTCAACGCGTGAAGGACATCCCCAAGGATACGCAATTTAACTACACAGCGGTCGTTGGCGATTTGGTGCCGCGCGAGATCGTGACGATCCCGATCGTGGACGACCATGAAGTGGTCGCGATGATATCACTAGCCCGGATTCGTGCCTACGATCACCATGCGATACAACTCATAGATGACCTTTGGAGTGTGTTGACAGCCCGTGTCATTGGCATGCTCGCTTACCAGAAAACTCAAGAGATGGCAGCACGCTTGGAAGAGCAAAACAGGGAGCTGGATGCACAGGCCAGCGAACTGAAAATGCAAACCATAGAACTGACCGAACAGAACACCGAGCTGGATATGCAGGCGCACCAGCTTGAGGAAGCCAACCGGCTCAAAACGGCGTTTCTATCGAACATGAGCCATGAACTCCGCACCCCTTTGAACTCGGTGATAGCACTGACCGGTGTGCTCAGCCGACGCCTGGCCAACACAATCCCTGAAGATGAGTATAGCTATCTTGAAGTGATCGAACGGAATGGTAAGAATCTGCTAGCATTGATCAATGATATTTTGGATCTGTCCCGCATCGAGGGTGGCCACGAGGACGTGAGTGTCAACCGGTTCTATGTGCATGAGATCGCCAACGAAGTTGTGGAGATGATTGAACCTCAAACCTTGACTAAAAACATCAAGCTGGTAAGCCATGTGAGCACCACACTCCCATCGATAAGCTCCGACCCTGATAAGATCAGGCATATCTTGCAAAACCTGGTAGGAAACGCAGTGAAATTCACGGAAAGCGGAAGTGTGGAGATCACAGCGGAATTAGTTGGGGGAGATATCTTAATATCGGTGTGTGATTCTGGTATAGGGATCAGCGCTGCACAGATACCTCACATATTTGAGGAGTTCCGACAAGCGGACGACAGCACCTCGCGGAAGTATGGCGGCACCGGGCTGGGGCTCACTATCGCGCGGAAGTATGCCAACCTGCTGGGCGGAAACATCACAGTAGAGAGCACCCCAGGTGAGGGCTCTACCTTCACACTCAAGCTGCCGCAGGAATACAGCGGCTCCATTGATACTGCCGCGTCTGACGTGGTCACTTACCGGCCATCGAACCCACATACGGTGCCTGATACCACCCTTCCACGCCACAACTACAGGATATTGGTGGTGGAAGATAATGAGCCCGCCATCATCCAGATCCGCGACATGCTGCAGCGTGAGGGTTACAGGGTGGATATCGCGCACAACGGTAAGGAGGCACTAGATCAGATCGGCCAATCGCTGCCCGATGCGATGATACTCGACTTGATGATGCCTGAGGTCGACGGCTTTCAGGTCCTTGACGCCATTCGTAAGGACGAGCGAACAGGGGCGATCCCAGTGCTCATCCTGACCGCGAAACACGTCACCAAACAAGACCTGAGCTTCTTGAACGGTAATAACATCCACCAGCTAATCCAGAAAGGTGATATCAACAAGGCTGGACTGTTAGCTTCGGTGGCCCGGATGGTAGCGCCTGTCCCCGAGGTTTCTGTGGAGCGCCGCCGACCCAATGGCACAGGCAAGCCCCTGGTGCTAGTGGTAGAAGACAACATGGACAACATGCGCACAACTAAAGCGTTGTTGAATAACAACTACCAGTTATTAGAAGCAGAAAACGGCAAATTAGGCGTTGAAAAAGCGCGTTCCTACCAACCAGATTTGATATTGATGGACATCGCCCTGCCGGTGATGGATGGGTTTCAAGCACTTAAAGAGATTCGGCAGGATGCCACCGTGTGTGATATACCGATCATCGCAATCACCGCCAGTGCCATGATGGGACACCGAGAGTCCATATTGGCGCATGGTTTTGACGGTTATGTCTCAAAACCGGTGGACCATGTAGTACTGCACAATACGATCCGTGAGGTGTTGTATGGCCATGAATAGTTTGAAAGTAGTTGCGATTGACGATAACCACGATAACCTCATCACACTCAAAGCGGTGATGCTGGACGCGCTGCCTGGATGCGAGCTGTTTACGGCAATCAACGGTGTAGATGGCATCGAGTTAACCCGCCAGCATGACCCCGACGTCATACTGCTGGACATTGTGATGCCGGGCATGGACGGCTTTGAGGTTTGTCGGCGTTTGAAGGCCGACAGCGAGCTGAGCGACATCCCTGTGTTGTTTTTGACCGCTCTGCGCGCCGATCCGAAGAGCCGTACCAAAGCCATAGATGTCGGTGCAGAAGGTTTCTTGGCGAAGCCGATTGATGAGATAGAGTTGATCGCCCAAGTCCGCACGATGGCGAAGATTCGAGCGGCCAACCGGCTGCAGCGCATGGAGAGACAGCAACTCGAGGCTTTGGTGATCGAACGCACCCGCGAGCTGGAGCACGAATTGGCGGAGCGGAAGCGGATGGAAATCTACCGCGGACTCGCCAGCGAGGTCTTACGGTTACTGAACGACCCAGATGATCTGAAGCAGGTGATCCAACGTGTTCTTGATGCGGTGCAGAAAACCACAGACTGCCAGGCAGTCGGTATCCGGCTTCAGTCGAAAGATGATTTTCCATATTACCTGCAGCAGGGATTTTCCAGTGATTTTTTGCTGACCGAAAACAGCATTATCGAGCGTGATACCAACGGCACTGTATGTTTGGATGACGATGGAATTCCGAGCCTGGAATGCACCTGCGGGTTGGTGATCACTGGTAAAATGGCCGTTGATTCGCCTTATATAACACCATCAGGTGGGTATTGGTCAGGCAGTGAATTACCGGATGACCTGCCATCGGTATATGACAATCGGCACAATCCTCGCGATATATGCCTTCACCAGGGGTATACCTCCGTCGCTTTACTGCCTATTCGTTCAGCGCAGCAGACCGTTGGACTACTGCAGGTTTGTGACCGGCGTAAGGGCATATTACACAAGGAGCTAATCCATACCCTGGAGGGCATCGCCAGCACTATAGGCCAAGCGCTATTACGCAGGCAGGTGGAGGATGCATTAAAGAGGAGCCATGAGCTGCTGACCAGGCTTGCTGAGCAGGTACCTGGGGTCGTGTATCAATACAGGCTATACCCTGACGGGCGATCGTGTTTCCCATACTCCAGCCCGGGGATGAACGACATCTATGGGGTGACTCCCGAGGAGGTTCGTGAGGACGCGACGCCGATTTTCGGCCGCCTGCATCCTGATGACTACGACGACATTTTAGCCTCAATCAACGAATCGGCCAGAACCCTGCAGCTCTTCCACAGTGAATATCGCGTTATACTGCCCGGGCAGGGTACACGCTGGCGGTTATGTGATGCGAAACCCGAACTGATGGACGACGGTAGTGTGCTATGGTACGGAATCATCTCTGACATCACCGAGCGCAAACAGGCCGAAGAGCAGTTGAAGCAGTTCAAAACCATCTTTGATACAGCCAACTTCGGAGCCGCGATTGCCGACATGGACGGGTATTTGACTTATGTCAATGATAGTATGGCTGAAATACACGGCTATACCGCCAGCGAAATGCTGGGTAAACCGCTGTTCATGTGCCATAACACCCAGCAGTTGGAACAGGTTCGCCCGCTGATGCAGCAGATGGAGGTATCGGGCGGGTTTTATGCAGAGGAAGTGAGCCATTATCACCGAGACGGCAGCACATTCAGTATGCTCATGACCGGCACCCTGGTCAGGGACGCCAGTGGAAAACCCCAGTGCTACACAGTGACCGCTCTGGATTTATCTGAACGGAAAGCACTGGAAGAGCAACTGCAGCAGGCTCAGAAAATGGAATCTGTGGGCCGGCTGGCCGGCGGAGTGGCCCATGACTTCAACAACATGCTTAACGTCATACTGGGCTACACCGAACTCATCTCGCAAAGCCTGGCCACTGATGACCCGATACGGTCTGACCTGGGCGAGGTCAAGAAGGCGGCCGAACACTCGGCGGAGCTGACACGCCAGTTGCTGGCGTTTGCCCGCAAACAGACGGTGGTGTTGAAGGTACTCGATTTCAACGAAACCATTGATTCCAGCATCAACATGATCCGCAGGTTGATAGGTGAAGGGATTGACTTGACCTGGGACCCAGGGAAGTCGGTTGGCCAAGTGCGTATGGACCCCTCTCAGATTGGGCAGATTCTAACCAACCTTTGCGCCAATGCGAGTGACGCCATCGGTGGCGTGGGCCATATCACAATCACCACTGGCAGTGTCCATAGTGATCAGGATGTAATAGCACATCGGCCCGATCTGACTCAAGGAGACTATGTGACGCTGACCATCAGTGACGATGGCTGTGGGATGAGTGAACAGACGCTGGACAAGCTATTTGAGCCCTTCTTCACGACAAAAGAGATGGGCAAGGGCACCGGTCTGGGTCTAGCGACGGTATACGGCATCGTCAAGCAGAACGATGGAGCTATTGAAGTAGAGAGCCAACCTGGACAGGGTACCACCTTCCATATCTACCTACCCAGGCACCTGGGTCAGAAGGAGCATCAAGAGCTGGCCGAGGATGTTCCGACGGCAGGCGTGGCACAAGAGACGGTTATGATAGTGGAGGACGAATCCGCCATTCTGAAACTGGGTAAGCGTATGCTGGAAAAGCTGGGTTACAACGTGCTGGCCGCATTATCGCCTACGGAGGCACTCCGGCTGGCCGAAGAGTACCCGGGCGATATCGACCTACTGTTGACCGATGTGGTGATGCCCCAGATGAACGGGCGCGATTTAGCCAGAAAGCTGATAGACCTGTATCCAAATATGAAGCGGATATACATGTCTGGTTACACCGCCGATGTCATCGCCCATCAGGGTGTGGTGGATAAAGATGTGCATTTCATTCAGAAGCCGTTCACAATGAGGGAGATGGCCTCCAAGCTGCAAGAGGTGCTCACCGAGGAAGCGTGAGATGGGGCAGTGGTGGGGGGGAGTGGGTGTTGAAGAGCCGTAGCTGCCTAATGTATTGGATCGTAAAGAATATTCTACGGCCCTTCGAATGCTTTCTACGCCGCAAACCTATAATATCGCCCTGCAGTCACGGTCTGCATGCAACCATATGTGATGACACAGCCGTCGGCGGTACTCTGCATAATGCGGATGGATCGTCGGGCACCCCGAAGGGGGTATGATTCTTATAGCCACGGGTGAGCGAAGCGAAACCCGTGGTATTGCACGTCTGGATTACCCCGAAGTGGGTTACCTGATAGGAGGTATTGATGCCAGGATCTCTTGTCTCAAACCATGTGCATATCATATTTAGCACGCATGAGCGGGTTGACACCATTCATGACGAATACCGAGAGCATCTGTACAACCTGATTGCAGGTGTAGCTGAAGGGTATCACTGCAACATGCGTGCCGTTGGGGGAACTAACAACCACATCCATATGTTGATGTCACTGCACCAGGACAGCCGGCTGTCTTATGTTATTCGAGACTGTAAGATCGCCACATCCAAATGGATACATGAACATGGTGGTCAGTTTCAATGGCAAACCGGATATGGTGCGTTCTCTGTTGGCCAACGCGAACTAGGAGTTGTAACGAATTATATACTTACCCAACAGGTTCATCACCAAAAGCACACATTTGAAGAAGAAATGATCAAAATCCTCAAATACGCGCAGATTTCATACAATCCAGATTATGTATTTGGATGATAGACCCCTTCGGGGTAGGCAATAATTGGCCTTTACCACGGGTATCGCTTCGCTCACCCGTGGCTATAAGAATCATACCCACTTCGTGGGTGCGCATAGCAATGATAACTGTAGCAAACACATATACGCAACCAATATCATCATGGCGGATGACCACAAATGGCATCCTTACGAAAAATCGGCTGCCTACAGACACATGGCAGCCGATTCTATGCAGCGAAGCCTAGATGGCCATCACTTCGGTCTCTTTGGTTTTCTCCAGCTTGTCCAGCTCTTGGATGAACTTATCTGTGATCTTCTGAAGCTGCTGTTCTGCACGCTTTACGTCGTCTTCAGAGATCTCTTTCTTCTTCTCAAGCGCCTTCACGTGCTCAATCGCATCGCGGCGCACGTTGCGTATTGCGACGCGCTCCTCTTCGGCCTTCTTCTTCAGAAGCTTCACCATCTCTTTGCGGCGCTCTTCCGTCATTTCAGGCACTTTTAGTCGTATCATCACGCCGTCGTTGGTGGGGTTCAGGTTGATCTCTGACTTCGTAATCGCTTTTTCTATGGGGCCCAGAGTGCTCTTTTCCCAGGGTGTAATGGTCAACAACCGGGGTTCAGGGGCCGCCACCGTGGCCACATGGGCCAGCGGAGTGGGGGTGCCGTAATAATCCACCATGATCTGATCCAGCATCTGCGGGTTTGCACGCCCTGTGCGGATGGTGGAGAAGTTTTCGCGAGCCTTCTCGATGGTGTGGGTCATTTTTCTTTCGGTGTCTTTGATAATCTGATCTACCATAGTTACCCTCCTACCAGTGTTCCGAGGTTTTCACCCTGCAATACAGCCTTAATGGAGCCTGCACGGTTGATATCAAACACCAGTATTGGCATTTTGTTTTCCATGCACATGGCCATCGCGGTCAGGTCCATCACCTTTAATCGCTTGGCAATGGCTTCCTCGTAACTAATGGTATTGTACCTTTTTGCGTCAGGGTTTAACTTGGGGTCACTGTCGTATATTCCATCTACATTGGTGGCTTTCAAAAAAGCGTCGCACTTTAGCTCCAGCGCGCGAAGCGAACTGGCGGTATCTGTGGTGAAGTAGGGGTTGCCTGTTCCGCCCGCCAGGATCACGACATTTCCGTTTTCCAGTTGGCTGATGGCTCTCCGGCGGATGAATGGCTCGGCGACCTGCGTCATGGTGATGGCGGTTTGCACCCTGGTGGGTTGACCCAACTGCTCGATGGAGTCTTGCAGAGCCATCGCATTAATGACTGTGGCCAGCATGCCCATGTAGTCACCCTGCGACCGGTCCATGCCCTTGCTGGCTGCCGTGCCGCCCCGGATGATGTTTCCACCACCGATGACGATGGCCATCTCAGCGCCGGCTTTCACCGCTTCCACTATTTCAGCGGCGATGCGGCCGATCACATCGTAGTTTAGACCGACGTGCTGGTCTCCGGCGAAAGCTTCGCCGGAGAGTTTCAGCAACACGCGGCGCCAACGCAGATTAGGGGGTTGCGCGGCGTTATCCATGGTCTACTTGCTAACCTCACCCACGCGGTAGCGAGCATAACGGCTGATCTTGATGCTGGTTCCCAGCGTCTTGGCCGCAGCTTCGATTACCTGGCGGATGGATTGCTTTTCATCGCGGATGTACTTGCTGTCCAGCAGTGTGACCTGCTCGAAGAACTTGCCCATGCGGCCCTCAATGATTTTGGGAAGGGCGGCTTCGGGTTTGCCTTCGTTCAGAGCGCGCTGTTTTTGGATTTCCTGTTCGGCAGCAATCTCAGCGGCATCCACTTCGTCGCGGTCCAGATATTTGGGCGACACGAAGGAGATGTGCATGCTGAGTTCGCGGGCCAACTGAGCAAGTTCCGGCTTCTTCAACGCTTCGGCATCGCCAACCTGCAGCTCGGTGAGTACACCGATCTGTCCACCCTGGTGGATATAGGCATCTACGATGGCGTTTTCGGTGCCGGTGTAGCAAAGATACCGGCCAAGACCCATCTTTTCGCGGATCTTGATCACGAGGTTTTCCAGCTTGGCACCGATGGTTTCGTCACCAGAGGCCACAGCCAGAAGCTCTTCGTTGGCGCCGGTCATCTTGTTGGCCAGAACGACGTTGACCATCTCATCGGCCAGCGCGAGGAAGTCCTCGTTGCGTGCTACGAAGTCGGTCTCGCAGTTCAACTCCACCAGTGCGCCGGTGTTGTTGCAGCAAGAGACAGCAGAGGTGATGATACCCTGGGCGGCGGTTCGGTCATCGCGCTTGGTAGCACTGGCCATACCGCGCTCGCGCAGTAGTTTGCGAGCGGCATCCATATCTCCGTTGGTTTCGGCAAGGGCCTTCTTGCATTCCATCATGCCCACGCCGGTCTGCTCACGCAGATCCTTAACCATAGAGGCAGTTATTTCCATTGTAATTGAATTCCTCCTAGATGCGGTGCGCGGGGGCATAAGCCCCCGCGAAAGAGAACAGATTACGGCTGGTAAGCCTAGTTCTCTGGGGTGTACAGGCTGCTGTATTCGTCCTTAACTTCAGGCTTCACGAGTACATCAGTGACCTCAGGCTTGGCGACTTCCGCCTCAGGTGCTGCGGCGACTTCTTCAGTCACTGCATCCACGTCAGGCTTTTCGTCAGCGTCAGCGGCTTCGGCGATATGTGCTTCTTCTTCGTCATGAACTTCAGCAGCATCCCATTCGGCTTGCTTCACTTCAATCACGGTGTCGGCAATGCGGTTGACCATCAGTTTGATGGCGCGGATCGCATCGTCGTTACCGGGAATGATGTAGTCCACTTCGTCAGGATCGCAGTTGGTGTCTACGATAGCCACGATGGGAATACCAAGACGGCGGGCCTCGAGAACAGCGATGTGCTCCTTCTTGAGGTCTACGATGAAGATTGCACAGGGCAGTCCGGGCATCTCTTTGATGCCGTTAAGTATGGATTCCAGTTTGAACAGCTCTTCGCGAAGCAGTGCGGCTTCCTTCTTGGTGAGCTTGTCCAGGGTGCCATCCTTATCGAGCTTCTGCAGATCGCGCAGACGCTTAATTCGACTTTGGATGGTGCTCCAGTTGGTCAACATACCGCCCAGCCAGCGCTTGTTCACATAGTATTGTCGGCTGCGTTCTGCGGCCTCTTTTACTGCGTCCTGCGCCTGCTTTTTGGTGCCTACGAACAGCACGTGCCCACCCTCTTGTACGAGTTGGTGGACTTGCTCCTGCGCGTCGTCAAACATGCGAAGAGTTTTGTGAAGGTCGATGATGTAGATGCCGTTACGCGCGCCGAAGATATACGGCTTCATTTTGGGGTTCCAACGGCGGGTATGGTGGCCGAAATGGACTCCTGCTTCGAGGAGTTCCTTCATAGTTACTGATGCCAAGGGGGTCCCTCCTGGGGTTTGCCTCCCGCGCCATCAACCCGTTCCGAGATCCCTTGCGGACACCCCCGAAACAGTCCGAACGCGGTGCGTTGTGTGTATTTTGGTGAAAACACCGATACATTGTACCACAGGCGACGGGTTGGCGGATGGCACGAAGGGGAGTATATCACGCGGAGACGCGGAGGGCACGGAGGGGGGGCGGGAATCAAAACCGCGCCGGTCTGGTGTTATCAGGGGCGACCGGCCGGTCGCCCCTGATGACTCCAACTGCCGTTCAGACAGTTGAGATATTCAAACTACTAATTGCCGATTGCACCAAAATGGCGGTCAATCACCACATAGTCAAACAAGTTGACCTGGCCGTCGCCATCCAAATCCGCCATGGGGTCGCTGCTGTTGAATCGACTGTCAAGCTGAACGTAGTCGAACAGGTTCACCTGACCATCGCCATCGGCATCGCCGTTCACGAGCGAGGTGTTCAGGCTTTGATCAGCCGACACATTGCCCATCTTGGCCGTGAGGAAGTGCGGACTCGAGACACGGATGTCATATGGCGGCTGCAGATAGCTGGAGAGGTTGAAACGGCCATCGGGCTGAGGAATCAGGCTGAGGCACTGGCTGACGCCAGGGTCCGCTATGCTGCTAATGGAGGCTGTGATCTGCCTGGAGGCCATACTGCCTGTGAAGTCGGTCAGTTGCACCTGCCCAGAAAGCGACTTCACGCCACGAATACCCGTCGTTGAATTTTCACCGGCAGAAACAGCGACAAATCCGCTATTTGGTTGGGGCACATTGCACTGTCCCATGTCGTTACGCCCCCAGCACACAATTGATCCATCACGCTTTAGCCCGGCACTATGGTTATCACCAGCGGCGATAGACACAAAGTCGCTATTAGGTTCGGTCACATTGCATTGACCATCATCGTTTAATCCCCAACACACCACGGAACCATCGTTTTTAAGCCCAACAGTGTGCCAATAGCCTCCCTTAACTTCGATGAAGTTGCTATTCGGTGACGGTGTGTCGCACTGGCCTTTCCCGTTGTTACCCCAGCATGCTACCGAACCATCGCTCCTGACCGCAGCCAAATGCATTCTGCCACCGTTGATGGAAACAAAGCCGCTATTAGGTTCAGGCAGGATATCCAAAAAAGGACCCCATTGGACTATGGTGCCGTCTATCTTTACTCCGGCTATATGATAGAAATCCGAAGCCACATCCACAAAGTCTTGATTTGGCTCAGGTAGTCTTGGTAGATTTGCCTTGGAGTTCGGAATACACACTAATGAACCATCGCGCTTTAGGCCAAAGGTATATGTAAATTGTGTTTTTACTGCCGTGAACTCGTTGCCAGGTTCTGGTGTGTTGATCTGTACTCCGGAAAAGTATGGCCACATTGTCATAGAACCATCATATTTAAGGCCTATGATACTGAGACTACTGGTCACGGCTTCGATATCACGGTTCGGTATACCGACACAACACCTGCCATCTATGTCAAATCCCCAATCGACAAGCGACCCATACCGATCCAGACCTGTGATATGATAATCACCTACTGAGATGGTGGTGACTTTGATTCCGGAAGGTGGGACAACGACTGGGATGTTGTTGTTGGTACCCCAACCGACAACTGATCCATCTTTTTTCAGCCCTACTGTATATGTCACGCCTGCTGACACGGCAACGAAGTCCGCATTCGGTTCGGGCACGTTGCATTGGCCGTTGGCATTATAACCCCAGCATACTATCGATCCATCGCTCTTCAATCCTGCATTGTGATAGCCTCCAGTAGCCACAGCGGTAAATCCTGTATTTGGCTGCGGCTCGGTATACTGTCCGAAATTATGACCTCCCCAAGATACTACCGATCCGTCACGCTTAAGACCAATCGTGTGGTCACTACCCGCTGAAACAGCAACGAACGCTTCATTCGGAGTTGGCACGTTTCGCCAATCGCCTCCATATCCCCAGACAACAACCGAGCCATCCCGTTTTAACCCTACGGAGTGCGCACTTCCAGCAGCCACGGCTATGAAGTCATGGTTGGGTTCAGGTACGTTACACTGCGAATATATGTTGCTTCCCCAGCATTTAATGGATCCATCGCGCTTCAAGCCTACCGAGTGGAATCCTCCGGCGGCTACGGCGACATAGTCGTTGTTCGGTTCGGGCACAATACACTGCCCAGTGTCATTTCGTCCCCAGCAGATTACCGATCCGTCACGCTTAAGACCTACACTATGGAACTGACCGGTTGAAACAGTGGATAATCCCGTAAGCTCACCTGCCATAATCCGGTTAGATCCCCAGGTTTCGATAGTTCCTCCCTGAGCCCAGCAGGCGGCTGTGAACATCAAAAACAAACCGGTAGCTAGTGACTTGCGGTAAAGAGACAAAAGTTGCGAAAGCTGCATTTCGATATACCCTCGTTTACCATAGTAATGATCCGCCGTCTACGGCAGATCAAGCGACCCCAAGCACGGTTGATGGTCTATACCATTTAGGTATTGTGAAGCTCCATGTGACCGTATACAGTCAAAGTTTACACCAATTAGGTAAAAATGGGAACGCATCGTCCGTCAAGGTCATGTGATGATGATGGTCAGATCAGTAGACGAGGCGGATGAAGAGGGCTATACAGTTAACGCGCATGGGTGAGAGTATGGCCAATCGGGAGATTGGCGTTCCCAGGGCAGTGCACCAGTCTATGACCCACAAATATGCATGAGAGTATTTTTATTTTCGTTCATCGATTACGCCTGCGGCTGCGGGTTGAAAGCCCTGCGGCCAATTGAACGAAAAGCCGGCTTAAAGCCGGCTGCCGGAATGTTACTGCTGGGTGTACGATGGAATGGCTTACTACAACTCGTCGTGTGGCGGACCCTAGACGGCTTTTAGCCGGCGTTTCGGGTAAGAAGCCGTGTCCTTCAGGGCGCGGGGGACGAGGGCTGATATGTGTGTGATGAACGGGATGACCAAACCCAGTCTATTAACCACATGTGAACAACAGGTTAATGGCCTCCGATTCCGCGACATAAATGTCTCGGCTATTGAACACCAAGACTGCTGAAGCAGTCTTCATTAACGTTATCTTTGTCGGCAAGGAGCTCCGCAGCCCGGTTTAGCGGGCTTAATGATCAATAGCCGAGACATTTATGTCGCGGCACATGGTCTATACGATCCAATAGGGGCGAGTGTTCGATCTGTGGGTGATGAACGGGGTGACCAAACCCGCGGCTATACAGCGCTTCGGTAAAGGGCTATCCGCCAGACCGCGCCGGAGATGGGATGCACAGCGGTTGAAATCGTGCTGAGAAACCGGCGCGGTCATTACCTGTTCTGTGTCATCTGCGCCCTCTGTGGATTTATCTCCGTGCTAATTGAATCATGCCAAGGAACCCTGACCGATCCTGTCATGCCCCCGCATTCCGGCGGGTGCACAGGTTATGATAAAATCCATACGTCACACCGCACCTGGGAGCCTGGCGTTTCCGCTCTCAACCATACGGCCCCATGCGGGGCAAAGAAGTTACATGGCTAGATTAGAACACATCTCACAACTGCTGGATGCCAAGGTGGTCGATGCCGAAGGGCAAAACCTCGGCCGCGTCTCCGAAGTCTGCGCGAGCACCGATGAAAAGCTGCCCTGCCTGCTGGCGCTTCAGATCAGCTCAGGCAAGGAGCAGCGCTGGATCGGCATCGAGCACGTCAGCCTCACCCCCAACCTGGTGAAAATGCGAGGTAACCTGGCTAAGATTGAGCAGACCCTGCCTACAGAGAACGACTACTTCCTGCGGCGTGATCTGCTGGACAAACAGATTGTGGATGTACACGACCATCGCGTGGTGCGCGTGAACGACGTATGGCTGGCGCCTTTCAACCAGACCTGGGGCATCGTGGGCGTGGAAGCCGACATGCGATCGCTGGCCCGGCGGATTGGCAGCGAGAGCTTCGTGAAGTGGCTGGCGCGGGTGTTTCACCTGCGCATCTCCGCACGAATTATCCCGTGGAACGATGTGGAGCAGCTCAGCACCACGGGCGGCGGGATCAAACTGAAGGTGCCGTATACCAAAATCGCGCGCCTGCACCCGGCGGATATCGCCGACATCGTGGAGCAGTTGGACCCCGCTGACCGCACGAAAGTCATCACCAGCCTCGACATTGAGACCGCCGCGGATACCATCAGCGAGGCGGAGCCAGAGGTGCAAGCCTCTATCATCGAAAACCTGGATGACGAGCACGGGGCGGACATCCTTGAGGAGATGGAACCCGACGAGGCGGCCGACATCCTGCAGGACCTGTCCGATGAGCGCTCGGAAGCGCTGCTGGAAGAGATGGAGCCCGAAGAGGCCGATGACGTCAAGCAGTTACTGGAATACGACGAGGAGACCGCCGGCGGTTTGATGACCACCGAGTTTGTGAGCGTGGCCAGCCACTTTACCGCGGAACAGACGATTGAAGAGATCCGCCAGATTCACCCCACGGCTGAAACCATCTATTACATCTATGTGATTGACGATGACGGCAAGTTGCTGGGAGTGCTTTCCCTGCGTGACCTGATTGTCAGCGCGCCATCCACGCCCGTCACCGAGTTCCTGGTCAAAGAGGTGATCAGCGTAGAGGCTGACGAACACGAGGATGAGGTGGCCAAGATCATGGGCAAGTATAACCTGCTGGCCCTGCCCGTGGTCGATAGCAAGAACAAGTTGATCGGCATCATTACGGTCGACGATACGGTCGCCAGGCTGCTGCCTCCCGAGCGCAAACGCCGTCAGGAAAAGGACCGAGAAGATTGAACCGCCATCCGATGGCGAAGGGTTCCTTAGCTCTTCGCTGGCTGTGCGCGCTGCTGTTGCTGGTGACGCTGGCCGGATGCCGCAGCCAGTCGCGCAAGCCGCTGCCCCTCAACCAGTTGCAGATCACCTTTATCGATGTCGGCCAGGGCGATTCGGCACTCATCCAGACCCCATCGGGCAAGTGTATGCTGGTGGACGCTGGTCCGCCCGATGGGGCAGGTGCCATCACCGATCTGCTGGACCGCGAGGGCATCAGCCGCATCGACACGCTTGTGTTGACCCATCCCGACGCCGACCACATCGGCGGAGCGGAGCAGATCATCCAAAGCTACACCGTGGCGGAGGTGCTGACCAACGGATCACCGTTCGATACCGAGCTGGCCTTCCGACTGAACTCGCTGATGCGCCAAAAGGGGATGCCCGTGCGCACTATCACCGAGGGTCAGACCATGGACTTGGACAGCAACACGCATCTGGCGTTCTGGAACCCGGGCCGTCCGCGGGCGCAGTCCGACAACGAGAACTCCATCGTGTTCCGGCTGGTGTATGGCCAGCAAAGCTTCTTGTTTACTGGCGATGTGGAGGGGGCCGGCATCACCAACTGCCTTTCACATGCTGTGCCAACCGACGTGCTGAAGATCAGCCACCACGGCTCCGCGAAGGGCACCACCCATCAGATGCTGGCCTTACTGCAGCCGCAACTCAGCGTGATCAGCGTGGGGGCCGATAACCGGTATGGCCACCCCCATCGTGAATTGTTCGCGCTGCTGAAGAATGCCGGCATCAAAAACTACCGTACCGATGAGAACGGCAACATCACCCTGCGCACTGACGGCAAACGACTGTCGGTCAAGACACAGTATTAGACATATAGAGGTATAGATATGAACGGCATCACCCCCATCACCATCGGCGACTTCCAGATAGGTGCCGAAGGCGCACCGCTGACGCTCATCGCCGGCCCGTGCGTGATCGAAAGCGAACTGGGCTGTATGGACACCGCGTCTTATATGGCCGAGATTTGCGTTGACCTGGGCATCAACTACATATTCAAGGCCAGTTGGGACAAGGCGAACCGCACCAGCATTCACAGCTACCGCGGCCCTGGTCTGGAACGCGGCCTGGAGATACTCAACAACGTGAAACAGAGGCTTAAACTACCGGTGCTGACCGATGTACATGAAACCGGGCACGTCGCGAAGGTGGCCCAGGTGGTGGATATGCTGCAGATTCCGGCCTTCCTCTGCCGCCAGACCGACCTGCTGATCGCCTGCGCGGAGACCGGCATCCCCGTGAATGTGAAAAAAGGTCAGTTTCTGGCGGCATGGGATATGAAGAACGTGGTGGAGAAGCTGCGTGAGGCGCGATGCAAGCAGGCGATGCTGACCGAACGTGGCAGCAGCTTCGGATACAACACGTTGATTGTGGACTACACCAGCCTGCCCATCATGCGCAGCTTCGGTGTGCCGGTCTGCTTTGATGCTACCCACAGCCTGCAGCTTCCCGGCGGGGCGGGCAGCAGCAGCGGCGGGCGTCGCGAGTTCGTGCCTCAGGTGGTGCGTGCCGCGGCGGCGGTGGGCATGGACGCGCTGTTCATGGAGGTCCACCCCAACCCAACCAAGGGCTTGAGCGACGCCAGCACGATGTATCCGCTGGATCAGATGCGCAACCTGCTGACGCAGGTTCTGGCCATCCGCGCCGCGGTGATGGGGTAGTTTTTCGGGATCTGTCCACACTGACCGGCGCGGTGGACGGCCTGTATTGTAACCACAAACACAGATTAATGTCGTGCGTTGTAAATCATACAATCCGCCATGCCACGCGCTAAAGCACATGGCTATTGACCGGCCAAGCCTGCTGAAGCACACCACTTCGCCTTGTGGCTGGATGCGGCACCCAGACTGCTTCAGCAGGCTTGCTGATCAATAGCCGAGACATTTATGTCGCGGCGGGAGGGCGCGGCGGGAGGGCGGCTAACCGCCAGACCGGCGCGGTCTTGGGATTTCTGGACCCGCCAGACAACCGCCAGACCGCCCCGGACTTAGCCAACGTTCGATTATCATCCTGCCCACCGTCCCGCCCCTTCCCACTGGCTCCGCGATGCGATATCATGCTGTTAAGCAGGCAAATATCGCTCGGCAACACACAAACAGGAGTACTACCCTTGGCAGTTGAAATCATCATGGTGCGTCCGAATCTGGAAAACATTCCCGACTACCCATTGCCGGAAAGCTATACGATGCGCTTCTATCAACCTGGAGATGAGCAGCACTGGGCGAATCTGTGGGTGGCAGTGAAGGACTTTGACGCCCTCGAACCGGCATTGAAAGCCCACCGCGATGATTTCGGCGGCGACCCTGAACAACTGCCTCTGCGCCAGATGTTCTTGTGCAATGAATCGGGCGAGGTGATCGGCACGATATCGGCCTGGTATGGCAGCAGCTACGAACCGAACCAGTATGGACTGATTCACTGGGTGGCGATCCATCCCGACTACCAGGCCAAGCGGCTGGGTCGGCCATTGATGTGCGAGGCGATGAAGCTGATGAGTCAGTGGCACGACAAGGCGTATCTCTGCACGCACACCCATCGCATCCGAGCGCTGAGGGTCTATCTGGACATGGGCTTTGTGCCCTTCATCCGACACGATCAGGATACCGAATCCTGGAAAGGTGTGGCTAAGGAGCTGAAGCATCCGGCCCTGAAGCCCTATACGGTGTAAGATATGGCATTACGAAACTGCAGGGAGTGCGGCACACCGGTCAGCACACAGGCGGACACCTGCCCATCCTGCGGAGCACCCTACCCGGCGCAAAAGCGGCTGCGTGGCCCGGGCTACGAATGGCGCAGCTCTGTGGAGGTGTTGGGGATACCGTTCATCCACATCGCCTGGGGACGCACCCCGGAGGGCCGGATGCGCGTGGCCAAGGGCATCATCGCGATCGGGCAGTTCGGCATCGGTGTGGTGACCATCGCGCAATTTGGCATCGGGCTGCTGTTTGGTTTGGGGCAGTTCATGGCGGGCACCATCGCCGTGGGGCAATTCGCCGCGGGCGTCCAGTTTGGCCTTGGGCAGTTTGCCACAGGGTACACCGCGATTGGCCAGTTTGCGATTGGTCACTGGGCATTGGGGCAGCTCGCGTTTGGCGACCATGTCTGGAGCACCCAGGTTCACGATCTGGCCGCGCGGGCCTACTTTGCGAAACTTCCGGTGATCGGGTCGCTGTTGCGGTAATTCGGAACGAGTCAGCCACGATCGCCACGGGTTTAGTCACCCCACGGGACTGGCGTCCCTCACGGGGTTCTCTCACCGCATGGCTAATCACTTGCAGCCCGCAAGCGGGCGCGGGGGATTCCGGGAAGCGTCCGCTTCAGCGGACGCATGTAGGGGCGACCGGCGGTCGCCCTGGGTAACTTGTTATTACGATGATCCCGTTAGTCTAACCAACCGGCGAAGAACGCCGTAAATATAAGGAGCAGTTTTCCGCATGAAATCACTTCTCACCATGCTTATCGCCATCACCGCAGTGACGATGCTCGCGTTGCCCTCAACGGCAGCGGACAATAAGGACATCTACGAGGCACACGGGTTCTGGGCAGAGGGACCGAACATACCCAAACTCTCGCCCGACGAGTTTGTGCTGATGCCCTGGGGCTGGACACCCGGCAACAAGAAGGCGCTGCAGGACATCAAGGAGTGCGGCTTCAACGTGGCCGGATTCGTCACACCGGAGTATGTGAAGCTGTGTAAAGAGGTGGGCATCCCCTGCATGGTTGATGACCCCAGAATCACCAAAAACATCCCACGCACTGACATCTCAGACGCCGAGATGCTGAAGCTGGTGACTGAAGCGGTGCGTCCATTCACGGGTAACTCCGCGGTCTATGGCTATCACTTGATCGACGAGCCGTCCAATGGGTTGTTCCCCGCCCTGCGACGGTGGAAAGACACCATCGCCAAAGTCGATCCGAAGACCGTCTCCTACATCAACCTGCTGCCTGTGGGCAGCAACCTGGACGGCATCGGTATGTACGAGGAGTTCGCCAACATCGTTAAGCCCACATTCTTAAGCTATGACCACTACACACTGTTTGATGACGGCAACATGGGCGACAGTTTTTACACCAACCTGGAGACGATGCGTAAGGTGGCCCTGAAGCACGGTCTGCCGTTCTGGAACATCGTACTGTCGAACAGCCATTTCCACTACGCTGATGTGACCGTCGGTGGGATGAGCGTGCAGGTCTACTCCTCGCTGGCATATGGCGTGCGGGGCTTGAGCTACTTCACTTACTTCGCACCGCTGCTGGACAACTACCGCAACGCTCCTGTGGACCATTTCCTGAACAAAACGCCATCGTGGGATATCATCCGCAGCCTGAACCTTCAGATACACCAACTGGCACCAACCTACCTGAAGCTGAAGAGCGTGAATGTGTTTCATAACGAGAAGGTTCCCACCGGCTGCAAGGGCCTTGATAGCAGCAAATACCTTGCGGATGTCAGCGGTGGCGACTTCCTGGTGGGTGAATTCGTCGGCCCCAAAGGGGAACCGTTCGTGATGGTGGTCAACAAGAGCATCACCAAGTCGACCAACGGCCACATCGTGTTCAAGGACAAGGGCACCGTGATGCAAACCAACGCCTTCACCGGCGTCACCAAGCCGTATGGGAGCGAGTGGTGCTGGTTCGGCCCCGGCCAGGGTGTTCTCTTCAGCCTGGCGAAGTAGGGGCGCTTCGAGAAGCGCCCTTCTTTCCGGGGTGGAATGACCCCCGTGCTCGCCATTGAGACGTCTGAACCGCGGATGGACGCAGATGAACGCGGATGATACGGATAAGATTCTAATGCAATGGCGCAGGGGTGCAAAGACGCAAGGTCGGATTTCCCTGGGAACGCCAATCTCCGGATTGTTCTCCCTCTCCATCCGAACCTGTCCGTGCCATCCGTGTAATCCGTGGTTCAGACTAATGATAATATGAGAACCACTCGAGCCGGGCATCATGCTTTTATGCCCAGCCTATTGTAAAGAGGTGAGCCATGAACCGGAGTTTCTCGCATGTAATATCGCACGTAAGCTGCCTGGCTGCATTGCTGTGTCTGGCCACGTGTGTCGTAAATAGCGCTGAGCTGCCAGCCCCGAATCCGAAGGTCAGCCCCGCCTATGGCCGGAATGTGGATCACTCTGCAAACTGGCAGCAAGTCGGTGGCGACTTGATCAAGAACTTCAATAATATGTACCACCTGTGCATCTTGAAGGAGCCGGGTCAGGCATACCCATATAAGGGTTGGTTCTTTGGCTGGGCATCCACAACCGCCAACACCAACTACGGCTACAAGTTCGGCTGCGACATGGCGTTCGCTGCACGTGCGAAGCAGCTCGCCGGACCCTGGGAGATATACGCCGGCGATGACAAATGGGACACCACCATGAATCCCAAGACGTGGATACCAGTGTTGGTCGCTCAGGGTAAATTCTACAATAGCTGGCACAACGGCGACTCCTCGGTGGTCAAAGTCGGCGCGAAATACTACATGGCATACAGCTCCACAGGCTTCAACAAGGATATGATCCCCTTCGGTCAGCCGGGCGACACCGATAGCGACATCAACTGCATCATGGGTGCGGTGTCAGAGGACGGCATCAATTGGACGCCGACCTCCTATCCCATCTTGATTGACCCGCGGAACATCGGCCAGAAACCCGAACGGCCAGGCGAGTATATGCATCCGTACGGCATATACCACCGCCCCTCGCTGATGCGCGAAGGCAAGGTCTGGAGGTTGTGGTTTGACTGCTGGACCGGCAAAGATATGCCCATGGGGTATGCCGAAAACCACGGCGATTTCATGAACCCATCCGACTGGAAGATACTCCGCGGCATTGACAACCCCGTGCTGGAGAACTACCCCAATCCTGACGTGGTGAAGATCAAAGGTGTCTACTTTGCCTATTCCGATCCCGGCGGATACACCCCGCTGATGCCCACCTACCCGTCTCTGCAGGCGAAATTCCTGAAGCACTGGGCTTCGCGGAAGATATGCGAGTCGGTGTCGCTGAACGGCCTGGACTGGGTTCCGCTGGGCTTCATCGAGCGCGATTCGGATGGCCAGGCGAACCAGGTGCCTGTGGCTTATGTGGAAAAAGAGGGCGATGCCAGTTGGATATATGTCAACTACGGCCTGCAGGTGTTCGGCGACTACCGGCAAGACCGTATCCGCATGAAACGCCGGCTAATCACCGACAAGCAGTTGGCGGATTACCGTCGGTTATGGCTCAGCCGATACCCTGCTACCAAACCGAGGTAACTGTGGGAGGGTGGTCTGATGAAGGGCTTACCGCCAGACCGGCGCGGTTAGGAGAAAACCGCCCCGGTCACCTCCTAATCTGCGTCATCTGCGAAATCCGTGGATTGCATCCCCAAACCCTATTCGCAGCGGACGGCTTCCAGCCCCCTCGGCAGACGCTGCACGAAATAGAGGGACACGATCGCCAGGAAACTACCCACCCAGAACGGGATGCTGTAGTTGTTATAGGTGGCCCACAGCCAGCCGCCAATCAGGGGCACGGTCACGGCGCTGATGTGGTTCACGCTCACGCCCATCGCCAGGGATGGCCGCAGCTCACTCGGCGCGGCGATCTTGGTGATATATGTGGTAATGCCCATGCTGTGCGTCATCAGTAGATTATCAAGCAGGAACAAACCAATCAGCACATCCCTGCTGCCTACCGTCCCATACGCCGCAAACACGATGGCACCCAGGATATAGTAGAAAGTCAGCACGCGCTTTTCGCCAATCCGGTCGATCACTCTTCCCACAATTGGAGCAAATGACATGGTGATCGCACTGTTAGCCAGCATCAGCAAAAGCATGTTTTCGACAGGCATGTGGTAGACCTTGATCAGCACAAATGTGCTGAACGTGCCGAAGGTCTGCCTTCGGCTGCCCTCCAAAAAGTTCAACACGTAATAGAGCCAGTATTGCTTCCGCATAAACAACTTGGGCTTGGTGGCCACACCTGCCTTGTTGCTCAGAAGCAGTCCCAGCACTCCGGCGGAGGAGATCATCACACCCGCCAGCGTGAACATGAACTGGTAACTGACATGTCCGTATTTGCGCAGAAGCATACTCAATAACAGTGCGCTCAGCACTGCGAAAGCACCAATCCCACTGTTGCGCCCAAGATGCCGGCCGCCATCCTTGCCCTGGGCCAGGTTCATGACGATCGCCGGCGAAATGGTGAACCACAGATGCATGGGTATTGACCAGCCGATGCTGACCAGCACTAGTTGCCAAAACACAGTCACATGTCCCGTAGCCCAGATGCCGATCCCGCTGCCCAGCAGGGTCAGACCCGCCAGCACCGGCGCATGGAGAAACGCCAGCGTGGCTGCTATCGGAGCCGCCAGCAAGCCAGGGATTTCACGGAAGGTCTCCAATATGCCCAGTTGCTGAGGCTGACCATGCATATTGGTGTTAAAAAAATTCTGGAATATCCCCGTGTAACTGCTGAACCCAAACATGAAACAGAAGGTCATCGCGCTGAATAGAATCCAGTCGCGATTAATCGGATCCTTCAGTTTTGTGATGAGTTTTTTCATGCCTAAAGGCCAAATATCTGCTGGAGCACTTTGGCGGCGCCGTGCTCTTCGAAATCTGGGGCGATGATATCACAGCGCGTCTTCAGCTCATCCCGGCTCTGGCCCATGGCCACAGACGTACCCGCCCACTTCAGCATCTGCATGTCATTCAAGCCGTCACCTAGTGCCAGAGTGCGTTCGCGCGTGGTGCCGATGCGTTGTGCCAACCGTGCCAGCGTTTTGGCCTTGTTGGCGGCGGGGTGCATAAACTCCAGATACTCCTCGTTGCTCTTGGTGACATTCACCGTGGCGCCAAACCGGCTCTTGAACTCCACCAGCAGCCCATCTGTGCATTCGGGGGTATCGACGATGATCAGTTTTGTGGGCGCCTTGCCCAGATACTGCCGTACATCACCCACTACCTCGTAGCTGCTGCCTGTGCGCCCGCAATACAACTCACTCCACTGCGTCTCACGATGAATGCGCATGATATCGTCCAAATACACATTCAGATGAAGGTTATGTTCTTCACAGAAGCTCATCACTTCCGCCGCCCGATAGGCAGGCATGGGTAAATGAAACCACTCGAAGTTGTTTGCCGGATGTTTGATCATCGCGCCGTTATAGCACAAAACGGGTGAGGTCAGCCCAATGGCATTCCAGAACTTGGTGCTGCTGGCATACATCCGCCCTGTAGCAATTGCTACGGTGGCCCCCATCTTCTGGATTTCGCGAATGGTCTCTATCTCTTCCTGAGGACACTCGTTGTTATCGTCAACTATCGTGCCATCCAGGTCCACCGCTACAAGGTCGAAAGGGAGTGGTTTCATTTATTTATCAATTCCTTTGTATTCATTTGTTGTTTTTGCCAAGCCTTAAGTTCATTCTGCCAAGTTTCTTCTCAGCACAGACACCGTCGGCAGTAGGCATCCCTCCGGGCACCCACGAAGTGGGTATGATTCTTATAGCCAGGGGTGAGCGAAGCGATACCCCTGGTTAACCGGCCCTTTTTCTACCCCGAAGTGGGTCGCACCGTATCGCAGACGCTCTATATTCGGGACATCAGAGACGACCCCTTCGGGGTAAAGGTTTTTTGTCGCCTTCCACGGGTTGCGCTGGCGCTTACCCGTGGCTATAAGAACTGCTACCCACTTCGTGGGTGCCGGAAGGTCCACCAACCCTACTGATCGTGGACAGACCGCATTGACGGGTGGGTCTGGATTGGCTTAGGGTGCCGGAAGGTCCACCTACACTACTTATCGTAGACCATGCCACGGTTATCGCCAATGGCTGTGTAGTTACCATTCAATCAGGTTTGGTCTCAACACCGATGCGGTGCCAAATCTCCAGGCGGGGCACCGGGTACAGCATATCGTGCGGGAGTGCCTGGAGCAGTGCACCTCTATGATCATACACCGCGTCCAGGTCGAAATCGCTGTGCAGACGCGCGAAGAAATCTACCGCTTCCGGCTTTTTCAACCGGAGCGCATCGACATATTCGAAGTCACTCACGACGATCACCTGGCTCTGGTCCAGAATCATCGGCTGCCATTCGGTTTCGGCGCTGATAATCCGCCAGCGGCTGATGCCCGCACAGGCCTCGCGCCTACGGATGGGCTCGATGGCCCCAAAATCCGCCATCAACGGCGGCGAGTAGAACCAGGGTGTGGTTCCGAAGCCCACAGTGGTGCCGCCTGGCAGGTTGATGTCCATCCACTGCAGAACCTGCAAGCGGGCATCAGGCTGCCTCAGCGCGCGGCTATACAGCAGCGAGGGTATCCAGGCCCCCAGCAGCACCAGCGCGGCAGCCGCCAGATGCGCATGTTTACGCCAGCCGCGCAACTGCCACACCGCACAGCCCGCCAGCACACACAGCGCGGGCACCAACGGCATCAGGTAACGGCTGAACCGCACGGCAAACAGGCTCTGGAACCCAAACAGCAGCACGCACCAAGCCGCCAGCAGCCACAGACCATCTGACCGATCGGTGCGGAATCGCCGTAAGGCATGCCAGATGGCAGCCACACCGGCCAGCAGAGCCAATGGCCCTACACACCAGAAGAGGTTTACCAAGTGCCGGAACCAGCCCGGCCCATTCCCCTCAAACAGCAGACCGTGGCCCGCTCGCACATGCTGGCTCTCAAACCCAAGATCGCGCCAGAAAGCGGTCGGGTTAATGATCGGCCCCGGGCAGAAGAGCAAAAAGCTGCACCCGGCCAGCACGGCCGCTGCGGTGAGTTGCTTCAACTTCATGCGATCCGAAAGCGCAGGCTGATAGGCCACAGCCAATGCCAGAGGTACAATAGTCAGGGCGCCGTTATATCGCGTGGCGGCTGCCATTCCGCAAAAGAGGGCTGCCAGCAGCAGATGCTTCCAAGTCGCTTCACGGTAATATTGCAGGCTCATCCACAGGCTCAGGCTCACGAACAGGGTGGCGGTGCTGTCCACCGTCAGGTAGACGCTGTTCACCAGCATCGACAGGCAGCCAATCGCCAGCAGCCCGCTCACGGCGGCGGTCCACAGCCCCCGTAGCCGGTAGGCCATCGCCATCACCACGCAGCAGGTTCCGATGTTCGCCAGCAGGCTCACCCACCGTCCGGCCAGGTAGAGGCCGGCCCAGTCCATGCGCGTTGTGGCCGAATGGATCCAGCCGTAGACCTCACCCATCATCACGGCGATATTCATAATGTACAGGCTCAAGCTGCCGTAGTTATAAAATCCGGTATCAAACTGCCCCTTGGCGATGTTAAGCTTCAAGATGGAAGCCAGCATCACCGGCTCATCGGGGTGGAATGAGGCGAATCGGTCGCCTGAAGGCAGCCCCCATCCCACCAACAAAGTGCGCCAGATCAACCCCAGCAGGGGGATCAGCGTGAGCCATACGACCGGTGGGATTTTGTGATGCTTCATATGTAAATTATAACTGGTGTGCTCTGCCGGTGATAGGAACTAGTCTATTTCCTTCACATGTACATGGGAATTGGTTTGTTGCGTTAATCGATTGCACCAGCGGCCGCGGGCTGAAAGCCCGGCGGCTATTCCCCACAAGTGAACAACAGGTCTCTGGCCTCCGATTCCGCGACATAAATGTCTCGGCTATTATCCATAAATTCTGCATGGGCAGTAGGTCACCGATTCCGCGACATAAATGTCTCGGCTATTGAACACCAAGACTGCTGAAGCAGTCTTCATTAACGTTATCTTTGTCGGAAAGGAGCTCTGCAGACCGGTTTAGCGGGCTTGTTGATCAATAGCCGAGACATTTATGTCGCGGCACATGGTCGATACGATCCCAATCTGGATTTGTGGGTAATTGACTGTGCTTGAGCGCGTGGTGGGGCAGGCATACATCGTTATACAACGATAAAACCCCGCGTTCCAACTTGTGGGAATAAATTGTTCTTTAGCGCGTGGCAGAACCCCAGGGGTAAACAGAATACTCCTCACAGCGGTCGTACCTGCCATGTGTTATCATCTCGGTATACCGACTACACTTCAGGATGGTGCCTTGATATGCTGTTTTTGAGCTTTCTTCTGGCGGTTTTACTCGCCTCTGCCTCGCCGATGGCGCAATGCGATGCCCCACTGCCCGCTGCATCGATGGTGTTCAAGAGCACTGGCCAGGCGGTTTCTGGAACTTCTGGCTGGTGCCTGAGTAAGCATGGCTATCTGGGCAGCTTTGTTGAGATGCCCAACGCGGGCACGCTGCAAATCGCGGTGACGGCGGCTAACGGCACGCCATCACAAAGAACCCAGATGGTGGTTGTCGCTGGTCTCAGACGTCGGGCCTTCGATGTCAATAGCGGCCAGTATCGGCCTTACTCCGCCATCCTGAAGCTGCCTAAGGGTATTCATGCGTTGCGTATTGAGCTGCATAGTGCGCAGGATAACTCTGATCTGCTGGTACAACAGCTATCAGTTCAAGGAGCTTCATTCGTGAATGTGGCCGACAAGGCCACCATCATGCGCTGCGCGGACGATGCCATTAAAAACTATCGGAAAGCGGACATCAGCCTGCACATCACCGATGCCTACGGTCAGCCCATGGCAAACTCGAGCGTAAGGCTGGTGACGAAGCGCCTGGATTTTAAGCTGGGCACGGCGATTCCTGGAGTGGGTATCAATGATGGTGACTATCTTCGCTCTGATCTACCCGATAGTTCAAAGGCTGGTCAGTTCGCCAACTTCATCAAGCAAAACTTCAATATGGTGGAGCCCGAGAATGCCGGGAAATGGTTCGCCAGCGAACAGCAGAAGGGTAAACCAAACTGCGATTTGCTTGACGCGATGCTGGGTTTCGCAGAACGCAATGGTCTGTATTACCGAATGCACGGATTGCTTTGGGGATGGCAGCCAGAACCCAACGTAAGTGCCATGCCATCCTGGGCAAATGATCTGATGAACAAGGCATTGGCGGGCGACCTGAAGGCACGTCAACAGTTCATGGAGGCGGTCAATAGCCGTATGAAGTGGTGGTTACAGCCGCGACAACATCGGTACTACGAGCAGGATCTGTTGAATGAGGGTATCCATGAGCCCCGTTTCTTGAAACTCTACGGAGTAGAAGGTATGGCCGAGTTATGGGCACAGGCGGTCAAGCTGGCACCCAACACACGGCACGCCGCCAACGAGTATAATGTCACCCATTACAATGAGGATCGATACGGCAACTGGTACTGGCAGCATATTCGAGGCATGAAGCATGTGCAGGGTATCGGTATACAGATGCATGCTAACGCAATGAGTCACTACGACCCAGTGATGATCCACCAGGTTTTGCAGAACCTAAGCTGGTTCAACCTGCCGATCACGCAGACGGAATGGAGCCTTGCCGAATATCCTACACCGCAGCAGGCGGAGGAGGGCATGGCCATGTTACTCAAGTTATACTTCGGTAATCCGCATGGCGACGGCTTTCAAGTCTGGGGCTTTCAAAAAGGGCGTTTATGGCGTGAAGGTTACGAAATGTGCGACGAAAACTTCCGGCTGACCCCTCTAGGTCATGCATGGCAGAGTGTCACACGGCAGTGGCGAAACGACATCACGCTGCACACCGATGCTAATGGCAACGTGAAGGTTCCCGATGTATGGTATGCCGATGTGAGCTTGAGCTGCAACGGGAAACAGGCGGTGCTGCCTGTCAAGCGCGGTTTGACGCGGTATACCGTGCGTCTGCGTTGAGTGGCTTGAGCACCCCCAAGGTATACTTTACATAGCATGGACACTCACATCCCCATAGATCGCATCGTTGAGAAGCTTCGGCAGTCGGTGCCGAAGCTGATGGCCATCTACGCCTTCGGCAGTCAGGTCACGGGCACGGCCAACGCCGAATCGGACCTTGATCTGGCCGTGCTGGTGGAAGGGTATGCGGAGCCCATCCAGCTCTTCGACTTCTCCAGCGATCTGGCGGAGATGGCGGGCTGCGAGGTGGATTTGCTGGACCTTCGCGCCGCGTCCACCGTGATGCAGCATCAGGTTGTGGCTTACGGAGAGCGGTTATGGGAAAGCGATGTGCGCGCCAAGCTGTATGAGTGCTTCATCTTCAGTGAGAAGTGGGACCTGGACGAACGGAATAAGGGTATCCTTGAGGACATCGAAAAGCGGGGTAAAGTGTATGGTTGACGACGTGGTGCTCAATAAAGTGGCTGTGATCGAGCGATGTGTCGCCCGAGTGCATGAGGAATATCAGGTCGCGGCTTCCGATTCCGCGACATAAGTGTCTCGGCACATGGTCGATACGATCCCAATCTGTATTTGTGGGTAATAAACTGGGTGACTAAACCCGCGGCAGCGTGGGCATACCTGCTTCGACACAGGCCAACAGTTCCGAGTCGACGGGTTCCATCGCCCCAGGGGGCTCCATCACCCGTCGCTGATCAGATGGCTGCCCGCGTCGCTTCGCTCCTGCGGGTGCTGGCGGAGGGCACCCTGCGCCCGCTTGCGGGCTGCAAAAGATTAGACGCGCGGTGAGGGAACCCCGTGGGGTGACTAAACCCGCGGCAGCGTGGGAGGGCCACCTGCGGTCCACACCACGAGCACTTGGCGAAGGGTTCGGCTATCCGCCAGACCGGCGCGGTCTATAGCCTTCTGTTATCGCCAGCGTACTGAAAGACCGCCCCGGACTCAGCCAATTCCTTTGGCCGTGTAAAATAGTATATGAGCGAAAGGAAATGCCACACTATGAACTTCATATCGACACGCGCCAGTCAGCTAACACCTTATGTCGCCGGTGAACAGCCCAAAAATGCGGACTTCATCAAACTCAACACCAACGAGAATCCGTATCCGCCGTCACCCAAAATCGCCGCTGCGATCACGGTTGAAATGTCGAGGCTGCCGCTCTACCCGGACTCCAACTCCACCGAACTCTGTGCCGCCATCGCATCGGTCGAACGCCTGAGCGCGGACTGCGTTTTTTGCGGTAACGGCAGTGACGAGGTGCTCGCGTTTGCCTTCTACGCCTATTTCGATACGGAGCTGCCGCTGCTGTTCCCTGACATCACGTATAGTTTCTATCCAGTCTTCGCGAAGTTCTACGGCATTCCTGTTCAAATGCTGCCGCTCAATGACAATTTCGAAATCAACCCTGCCGATTACCGAATCCCGGCCTGCGGAGTGATCTTCCCGAACCCCAATGCGCCGACCGGCATATACCTCGGGTGCGATGACATCTGTAAGATGCTGGAGTATCACTCCGACAAGGTCGTGGTGGTGGATGAGGCGTATATCGCATTCGGCGGCCAGAGTATGGCCCCGCTCATCATGAACTACCCCAACCTGCTCGTGGTGCGCACATTAAGTAAATCCCATGCTTTAGCAGGTCTGCGCGTAGGATATGCTCTGGGTCAGCCCCATTTGATTAACACTCTTCGGCAAGTCAAGGATTCTTTCAACTCCTACCCAGTTGACCGTCTCGCCGCATCGGCAGCAAAGGCCGCTGTGTTGGACACCGATTACTATCAGCAAACCAACGGCATGGTAGCCGCCACCCGCGCACGCTTTTGTGAGGCAGCGTCACAGATGGGGTTCCACGTGCTGCCTTCGACCGCGAACTTCGTGTTCGCGTCGCATGCCTCCATGCCTGCCCGCGAGATTTTTGCGAAGCTGAAGGATCGCGGTGTTCTCGTGCGGCATTTCACAGCACCCAGGATCGAGAACTTCCTGCGCATCAGCATCGGCACCGATGAGAATATGGACAAGGTTGTTGAGATACTGCGGGAAATCGTGGGCTGATCAGGGGCGGCAATTGCAGGGGCAACCACGGGGGGTGGCCCCTACTCGCACCGGCGGGTAGGAATATGACCGATATAACGAGTAGGACACGGTGACGCCACGCTCTCCTGCTTTTCTCCGGCTCCTCCCTGCTCCTGTCTCCTAATCTCCTGCCTCCTTTCTCCTCATCCCACTTTGCTTTCCTGCCACTCCGACGTATAGTAAAAGTACACGCCCTAATTCATCATTCTGGGAGATCATAACTGATGGGAATCGCAGACCTGACCAACTCCACGCAGCGCACAATTGTACCAAAAATCACACCAGACCTTACAGAGAGTGAGAATAGCAGTTTTTCAGCTCTTCCCAAGCGGATGCGCCTCAGCGAACGGACGCATGAGCTGACGATGAAGGCGATCTGCGGCGAGTGGGGCCGTGAGATGAAGTCGCTGAACATCAAGCTGGAAGATCACGTAGACACCTCCCGCATGAGCGAGCCCATGAAATACGCGCATAGCGTGCGATTGATCTCCAAACACGCCCCACTGCGTTTCGAGCCTGGTATGAAGCTGATGGGTAGTGCCACGGTCTATGAAGCCGCCACCCACTATGTGCCCATCTACGGGCAGATCAGCCTCAGCCACACCACACTGGGCTTTGAGCAGGTGCTGCAGACGGGCATGGCGGACATCGACACGCGGCTCACAGAACGCCTGAAGGCGTCTGACCTCAGCGCCGATCAGCGCGACTACCTGGAGTCGATGAAAATCTGCCTGGATTCGTATGATGTCTGGCATCAGCGCAACCTGAAGCTGGCGGAGCAACTGGGCGAAACGGCCATCGCACAGGCGATGCGGCGCGTGCCCGAGCTCCCGCCCACGAGCTTCTTCGAGGCCATCATCGCGCTGCGGCTGGTCTGGACATGGACCCGCCTGTGCGGTAACTGGAGCGCCATCGGACGTTTCGACAAAATGCTGGGGCCGCTGCTGGAGAAGGACCTGGCAGAGGGCACCATCACCATCGACGAGGCGCGTGAACTGGTGGCGCACTTCTGGCTGATGGGCGCCGAGTGGACTCGCAACGAGCCCGGCGAGAGCGGCGATGCGCAGTTCTACCAAAACATCGTGCTTGCAGGCATCGACGAATCGGGCGAGGACATCACCAACGCGGTCACCTACCTCGTGCTGGACGTGGTTGAAGAGCTGCGGCTGGCGGACTTCCCCATCGCGCTGCGCCTGAGCCCAAACAGCCCTGAGGCCTTGATCCGCCGCATGGCGGAGGTACAGCGGCTGGGCGGCGGTATCATCGCCTGCTACAACGAGCCGGTGGTGCTTGAGGCCATGACGCGGCTGGGCTTCCCTGTTGAGGATGCCCGCAACTTCGCGAATGACGGCTGCTGGGAGGTGCTCATCCCCGGCAAAACCACCTTTGGATACTGGCCATTCGATCTGCTGCAGCTTCTGCAGGAGGTGCTGGGCGTGCTCAACCCCGATGCGCCTATCCCGCAATATGACAGCTTTGATCAGCTCTACGCCGCTTTCGAAGCGCGGCTGGCGAAGCATGTGGACTACCACAACGAGGTCTGCGACACCTGGATGACCGGTGGGGTGCCCACCGTGGTGCCCTCGCTGTTTGTGGAGGGGTGCATCGAGAACGCGGCCGACTACAACAACCGCGGCTCCAAATACAACGAGCTGGCTTGCCACGCGGGCGGCATGGCCGACACCGCGAACAGCCTGACTGCCATCAAGCAGGCCGTGTTTGACACCAAACTGGTGTCGTGGGATGAGATGGTTCAGGCCATGCGCAACGACTGGGAAGACGCCGAAAGCCTGCGCCGTCTGCTGTCCAGCCGTGTTCCCACCTACGGCAACGACAATGAGCTGGCGGATGCGATGATGCAGCGGGTGTTCGACACCTTCACCGGCCTGGTGGCGGAGACGAAGTTCCGCAAGGGCGTATTCCGGCCGGCGGGCATCAGCACCTTTGGCCGTGAGATACTCTGGAGCCCTCAGCGCAAGGCAACCGCAGATGGTCACCACGCCGGAGAGATTCTCGCTACCAACTTCTCGCCATCGCCCGGCAGCGAAAAGTACGGTCCGACCGCCGCGCTGCTGAGCTACTGCAAGATGGACTTCACCAAACTGCCGGGGGTAGGACCGTTTGAGCTCAAATTGCTGCCGGCTAGCGTGGAGGGTGAGAAGGGGCTTGACACGATGGTGGGCCTGCTCAGGGTGTTTTTGGAGATGGGTGGCTGCTTCCTGCATCTCGACGTGGTGGATTCGTCCACGCTCATCGATGCTCAGCGCCACCCGGAGAAGTATCCCAACCTCTCCGTCAGGGTCTCAGGTTGGAGTGCGCGCTTCGCCACACTGAACAAACAGTGGCAGGACATGATCATCAACCGCACCCAGCAGGTGGTGTAGACTGCATTCCTACATTATGGGGTATCTGGTGATTAACACCCGGGTTGTTATGGCCACCGATTCCGCGACATAAATGTCTCGGCATCGACTATCGAAGTACGAGTGACTTCGTAGGGACGGCCCTTGTGGCCGTCCGAACAACCTACGGATACCAACCTGTTACCCCTCACTGAGAACCGGATCTGTATGCATCGGTTGTTGCGGATGACCACAAGGGTCATCCCTACGAATCCCTGTGGAAACCACGTATTACGGTCATACGAATGACCGTCTCAGGTCGTAGGGACGGCCCTTGTGGCCGTCCGAACACCCGGCGGATACCGACCTGTTGCCCCGTACTGCGAGCCTGGTCGGTAAACATCGGTTGTTGCGGATGACCACAAGGGTCATCCCTATGAATCCCTGTGGAAACCACGTATTACGGTCATACGAATGACCGTCTCAGGTCGTAGGGACGGCCCTTGTGGCCGTCCGAACACCCGGCGGATACCGACCTGTTGCCCCGTACTGCGAGCCTGATCTGTATACATCGGATGTTGCGGATGACAACAAGGGTCATCCACGAAACAATTCCATCCACGAAAACAAATCCATCCATCACGGATGACCACAAGGGTCATCCCACAAACGAATGGCCTCCTGTGCTGCCGTGGCAGCACAGGAGGCCAAAATACCCGGGAAATCCCGGCCCTGCCGGCTACTTGATGATCGGGACCTTCTTCCAGCCCTGACCTTCGGTGAACTCGCGCACGGTGAAGCACCAGATGACCAGCTTCTTGCCCGCAAGTTTATCACCGCGGCGTAGAAGATTGACACGCGCCGGAGAGGCTCCGCTACCGCGCACCGCCACCACATCTACAGGCATACCCAGTGCACCGGCTAGCTGATCGGGCAGACCCGCGCCAGATACCAGCATGTCACCGCCGGTGCTGAACACCAGATTATGGCTGTCACCCAGCAATACGATTGGGCTCTCACGCCATGATCCCACAGGACCCAGCCCCTGAGCGGTCTTCTCTTGAATGATGTTCACTGGCAGCGTCTCTTTGGCCACTGTCTTGTCGTTCAGCATGCCCCACAGGTCACCGGTGATGGTGATGTCTTTGTTGCTCTGCACATACTGCCGTTTGGGTACGGCTTTGAACCAGGGGGCCTTCACCACGACCTGGGCAATCTGTTTCGCTGCCATCTGGCAAGCCGCGCTGCTCCAGTGAGTGTCCTGTTTACAATAAAGGGGAGCAGTACTGGTGGTTTTGCCTTTACGGAACACGGGTGCCAAATCCAGCACCTTCACGCCATTCTTGGTCAGCACACTGTAGAAGTTCGTCTGTGCCTCATCCAGTGCGGCACCCTTCAGGCCGGCATCCAGCATCTCAGGGTATATCTGCGCTTTGGCAGGCACAGGCACCATCAGCAGGTCGATGCCTGCTTTGGCCAACTGCGCTTTGAAGTCCAGTATGGCGGGAAGCGGGTCAGCATCCGCTTTGTTCGTGGCTTTGCTGACGGCTGCTGCCTGAGGACCCCAGAATGTGCCCGCGGTGAGATATTGCAGCTCCGGCGTGAAGAACAACCATCCGTCACTCCCAGGAACCACGGTGGTGTTGGCCAGCTTCGCCTTCAACAGATCATTTGCCTGAGCAGGGGTGACTTGCGCCTGCGAGCCGACGGCGCAGGAAAGCAGGACCATCGCTGCAACGGGATATTTCCAATTCATGATAAAACTCCTTGATCGTTCATCCTGGCGTGAACATAACATGGTCGCCACTTTCCGGGGCGGTTTTCTCCTAACCGCGCCGGTCTTGATCTTCGCGCAAAACCGCCCGACGGGATGCCAATCGGGAGATTGGCGTTCCCAGGAATACCTGGTTGTCCCGTCTCCTCCTGACTCCTGCTCTCCAATCTCCTGACTCCTCCCGACGAGCGGCTTGTGTATAAAATTGGACTACTGTTGGCCCGGGTTTGTTTGCAACTGCACGGGCGGTTTCGGCGTTTGCTTGGGCTTGGGCAGGTCGAACAGCTTCCAGTCGCCCGAGCTTAGGTCTCGCATGGCAAACTCGTAGATCACCAGCCGCTTGCCAGCCAGACGGTCATCGCCCCTGGACATATCCTTCATGAGCTGCTGACGCGAAGCGTAAGAGCCGCCCGCATTGACCACGATCATATCTACCGGGCATTTCAACCGTTCGCTCAGATGCTCCCCGAAGCCGGCGCTTTCACCCCAGCCCATGGTGCCCAGCGAGTAGATGTTGCTATAGCTGTCGCCCATGAGCAGGATCGGTGCCTGTCGGTCGGGATACCAGAGTGAGCCATCGGGGTTCAGCACCTGCGTCAGCTCCACTTCTTGTTTGGGGAAGCTCTTACCCCCGTCCTGCAGTTTCAGCATCAGCGAGATGTCGCCTTCGCCCTTCACCTTGATCCGTTTGGTGCGGTAATCCACCGGGGTATACTGGCCCACCATATTGTTGACCTTGATAAAGGCCGCCAGAACGCTGGCTGTGGACTGCATGGTCTGGGGCGTCCAGTGCGTGTCGGTGCGCAGATGCGTGGGCTGCGGGGCGGCCCCCGTCTTCACATCCCAAAACAGCCGGGTGGTGTCCATTACAAGCACACCCGCTTCCGTCAGTTTCTGCTCAAACTGAGCATAGCTGTCGTTCTGCAGCGGCTTTTCTGGCACATTGGCGGGCCAGGCCAGCATTTCGCTCATGGTCATCGGCTTACACGCCACGGGCATCACCACCATGGCTATGCCCCGTGCTTTAAGGTATCTATCGAACTGCACGATCGCCTTGATGGGGTCAGGCTGCACCGCCTCAGTGCCGGTGCGGATGCGCTTCAACTGCTCGGCGGGCATCAGGAAGCCGCGGCCGGTGAGGTATTCCACCTCAGGACGGTAATAGAGCCAGCCATCGCGCCCCACAAACACCTGCTCGTTGCCTGCGCCAAGCACGTTGGTCAGGAACTGCTGAGCCTTGGGACGCAGGGCTTGACCCACTATCGAGTCATCCTCCATCCCAGTCTCAAATTCGCTGATTTTACTGACCTGCGGCAGCAGACCCCAGTAGTCCCAGAAGCTCTTTGCCGACTTGATCTGCTCCATAGCGGGACCAAGCTGCCAGAACTCCACCCATCGGAACAGCTTGCGCTCGGGAGCCTTCTCGCTATCCGCCTGGTAAGTGCGTGTTGCGCTGATATCGGCAATCATCTGCACTGTGCTTTCGGACAGGATGGTCAGAAGCAGAATCACTACAAAGAATATCTGCACACCCCTGGAGTACTTGGTGTGTTTCAGGCTCAGTTCGGCCTCTTCTTCACGGCTGTTGGGCTCGTAAAGGGGCACATACGGTTGTTTTTCAGTCATTGGTTAGCCTCCTTCGCCGTTTAGAATATGAAGTAGATGAACGGGTTGTATTCCTGGGTGGCCAGGACGCCAAGCGCCAGCCAGAGCAGCAGCACGCAGACCACCGCTTTGGGCCAGGTGAGCTTCTGCGTGAAGTCCCAGGTGTCAGGCAGCTTCCACACCACCAATGCTGATATCAACATGCAGATGATGTAGTATGGCTTGAACAACAGCCCGCTGAGCAGGCTGACACTGGGTGCCTGACTGCCAAACCCGAACATGGTGCCCACGTAGTGCGCGGACGCCCCCAAATCGGCAGAGCGGAAAAACACCCAGGTGATGAGCACCACGATGTAAGTGATGACCACCCGCAGAAATACTGGCAATCCCATGTAGGGGCCCTTCTTGCCCAAGCTGCGCTCAAAGGCAAGCATACCACCGTGGATGGCACCCCAGATGACATAGTTCCAACTGGCCCCATGCCATAGACCGCCTAGAAGCATGGTCAGCATCAGGTTCACGTAGGTGCGCGCCTTGCCCTTGCGGTTGCCGCCTAGCGGGATATACAAATACTCCCTGAGCCAGGTGCTGAGCGAAATATGCCACCGCCGCCAGAACTCGGTGATGCTTTGGGAGCGATACGGGTTGTCGAAGTTGCGTGCGAACACAAACCCCAGCATCAGCCCCAGACCGATTGCCATATCGCTGTATCCGCTGAAGTCAAAGTAAATCTGGAAGGAGTAGCCAAACACACCCACCCAGGCATCCAGCGTGCTGATATGGCCCGCGTTGAACACCGTATCGGCCACTTTGCCGCAGGGGTTGGCCAACAGGATTTTCTTCGCCATCCCCAGGCAGAAGAAGGCACTTCCGCGGGCGAACTTATCCAGGGTGAGGGTGCGGTTCTCCAACTGGTCGGCCAGATAGCTGAACTTCAAGATCGGCCCTGCCACCAGGTGGGGGAACATCGACACGAAGCAGCTAAAGTCGGTGAAGTTGCGCATCGCCTTCGCATCACCGCGGTAGACGTCGATGATGTAGCTCAGCGACTGGAAGGTGTAGAAGCTGATGCCCAGCGGCAGCACCACACGCAGAAAGTCGTGGGCCACATATTGCGTCAGCCCCAGGGTCTGCATCAGCGAGTTATAGCTGTCTATGCCGAAGTTGAAATACTTGAAGAAGCCCAGCATGGTGAGGTTCGATACCACCGACAGCACCAGCGCGGTTCGCTGCGTTTTGGTGCGTGGACCTTTAGCCAGCGGCACGATGTTGCTGTGGCTGCCGCGGATAGGATGCCAGCTATCGGTGGCGATGATCAGGCTGAGCAGCCAGTCAACGAAGGTGGTGCCGAACATGAGGAAAATAAATTTGGGGTTTGCCCAGCCATAGAATATATAGCCCAGGATGATCAGTGCGAAGTTTCGCCATCTTTGTGGGGCTTTATACAGGGCGTAGATGATAGTCAGGGCGATGGGAAGGAAGTAGTAGACAAAGATATGAGAACTGAAGACCAATCGGCTGCCTCGCAATCTAACACAGTCGTGTATTCCGTCGTGGGGGAGCACGTACTCTTTTCTATGATGCATCACAAAGGATATGAACTTCAACCCATAGTTGCGTTTTTGGGCTCTTACCGCAGTAAATATACCGTAACTACCCCGATTGTCGCTTGAGCCAGCTGGTGTGACACCCGGTACGCGGCTGTCCGGGGCGGTTTTCTCCACACCGCGCCGGTGTGGTTCCGTCCCCCTGGGAACGACAATCGCCTGATTGGCTCTCCCTTCCCATCCGTTCCTATCCGTGTAATCCGTGGTTCAGACAATCCGGGCAACCACGGGGGCTGGCCGCGTTCGCACCCAGGGCGATTCGCGAATCGCCCCTAGTACACGGCCCGCGTTCTGACGGGAGGCCAATCGGGAGATTGGCGTCCCCAGGGGCTAACCGCACCTTCTTGATCGCCAATGTCCGGGGCGGTTTTCTCCTAACCGCGCCGGTCTTGATCCCGAAACCAGTCTTGATGGCTATCCGCCAGACCGGCGCGGTCTTGAGCCTTCTGCAACCGCTAGCGTCTCGCCAGACCGCCCCGGACATAGGCAATTACGAGGGTCCTACACACCCCTTCGCGTCTTCGCGTCTTCGCGTGAGACCTACCACCGGAAGGCCAATCGGGAGATTGGCGTTCCCAGGGGCTAACCGCCAGACCGCCCAGATTGCCGCTTGAGCCAGACCATCAGCACGGCGATGTCAGACGGCCTAACGCCCGGCACACGGCTGGCCTGACCCACACTCAGAGGCCTGATGCGGCTTAGCTTCTCCCTGGTCTCGTAACTGAGGGCGGGGATGGCGTGGTAATCAAAATCCTCGGCGATGGGCATCTGCTCATGCCTGATGTGCTGCTTCATCTGCCGTTGCTGCATCTTGATGTATCCATGGTACCGGTTGTTCAGTAGAACCTCATCCAGTGCCTCACCATTGATGGGACAGCCCGCAGGCCACCACTCGCTGAGCTCGCTAATATCCACCTCGGGACGGCGCAACAGTTCCATCAGCGGGGTTCGGTCGTGCAGCGGTGCTATCCCAAGCTCGGTCAGCCTGAGGTTGTCCTGGCCGCTTAGAAAGACGCTCTGAAGCAACTGCTTTGTGACCTGCACCTGCTGCAGTTTCCGCTGCCACTTGGCCGTGCGAACAGGACTCAGCAGACCGATCTCATGCCCCAGCTCACTCAGGCGCATATCTGCGTTGTCGTGGCGTAGGCTCAGCCGGTATTCGGCCCGGCTGGTGAGCATTCGATACGGGTCCTGCACCCCTTTGGTCACGAGATCATCGACCAGCACCCCAATATACGCCTGCTGACGTGTGATGACCACCGGTGCGTCATGCTGAAGATACCGCGCGGCGTTGATACCCGCCAGCAGACCCTGCGCGGCGGCCTCCTCATACCCGGAGGTGCCGTTCACCTGACCGGCGAAGAACAACCCCGGGTGCGCCTTGCTTTGCAGATATGGCGTGAGCTGATCGGGGTAGATCATGTCATACTCCACCGCATAACCGGGTTTCATGATCTCCACATGCGCCAGACCGGGCATACTTCGCAGCATCTGCAACTGCACATCAGCCGGCAAACTGGTGCTGGCGCCCTGCACATACAACTCGTCCCTCTGCCAGCTCTCCTGCTCCAGAAAAATGGGATGGGTGGATTTGTCGGGGAAACGCACGATTTTGTCTTCGATGGAGGGGCAGTAGCGAGGACCCACGCCGGTGATGAACCCGCCAAACAGCGAGGAACGGGTGAGGTTATCTCTGATGATCTGGTGCGTGCGCTCGGTGGTGCGTGTCTGCCAGCAGGAGAGAAGTCGGTCGGTATTGGGGCGGGTATCCAGCTCGTTGGAGAAGGGCGGGCAGTCGGGCTCGGAGGCGATGTCTATCAGCTCATCCCAGTCCACGCTGTTCTTATTGATGCGGGCAGTAGTGCCCGTTTTGAAGCGCCCAAGCTTAAGCTCAAGCCGGCGCAGGCTCTCAGACAGTCCGCGGGCGGGCGGCTCCCCGCTGCGGCCCTCCTCCCAGCTCTGGTCACCGATGCGCGTAATTCCGTTTAAAAAGGTGCCTGAGGTGACGACCACCGCACCACACAGCATGGTTGAGCCATCCGCGAACCCCACCCGCCAGAGGGAATCCTCAGAGCAGAGCGTGATCACCTCAGCCTGCAGTACCGTCACACCGGCTTCATCCAGCGTGCGATGCATGAGCTGCGGGTAGAGCACCGTGTCCACATGAACGCGCAGTGTTTGGATGGCGGGCCCTTTGCTGGTGCCCACACGCCGGACGTGAGTGCAGCAGATATCGGCATTTAGCGCCATCTGGCCGCCCAGCGCGTCAATTTCCCGCACCAACTGGCCTTTCGCTGGCCCTCCGATGCTGCAGTTACAGGGGAGATGGCCGATGCGGTGGATGTCCAGCGTGGCCGCCGCGGTGCGATGCCCCATCCGCTGCGATGCCAGTGCCGCTTCGCATCCCGCGTGCCCGGCACCCACCACCAAAACATCGAAATCTGTCATTTTCATCACCTATGAGTCTATCAGATAGGGTTTGGGGGTTGGCGACGGTGGGGGAGGTGCGTAAGGGCAGGCCCCTGTGCCTGCCCTGCTGATAGGGGCATGGCGTGCCGTGCCCTTCCCCATCCGTCTGATCCGTGGTTCAGACAATTCCCCGGGCTATCCGCCAGACCGCCCCGGTTAGGGAAAACCGGCGCGGTCAAGGGCATACCAATCGGGAGATTGGCGTTCCCAGGGGTTAACCGCCAGACCGGCGCGGCCCGCGTTCCGGCGGGTGTTGGGGAAGTTGCCAGTCCCGCTACGACGGGTTCCATCGCCCCAAGGGGCTCCATCACCTGTCGCTGATCAGATGGCTGCCCGCGTCGCTTCGCTCCTGCGGGCGCTGGCGGAGAGCAGCCTGCGCCCGCTTGCGGGCTGCAAATGCCTAGACGCGCGCGGCAAAAGGACCCCGTGTAGGGACGCCAGTCCCTTGGGGTGACTAAACCCGCGGCAGCGTGGGCTGGTAACCTGCGAAATCACGGCCCGCGTTCCGGCGGGTGTTGGGGAAGCTGCCTTCCCTACTCGTCTTCGCGTCTTCGCGTGAGGCCTCCCAACGAGCGGCCAATCGGGAGATTGGCATTCCAGGGTGGTTGCCGTTGGGGCGATCGGCGATCGCTCGTTGAGTGGGTAATCACAAAAAAACTATCGTCTAAACTTAATCATCCGGTCGCGGACAGGGTAAACCCACGCATGCTGGATTCGCAACCTGGTAATATTATTAACGTTATTACTTGCTATACACCTCAATTTACCCCTCCTGTTACAAATACGCGGGTATATGTAACACACCAAATTCACAGAAATGCAAGGGTTTACCACTAAATCTGGTAAATAATAGAGATATGGTTGTGGTTCGCTGGCACTTGCTCATGCAGCCCGACCGTCCCCGTGCAAAGGGATGAATCTATCACTACTAATTTTCTAAGGGAGAGGTCATTCTCAATGAGCAACAAGCCATTCGCCTTCGCAGTGGCTACCATCTGCGCGATGGGTCTCACTATGGGTCTGCAAGCTGCCACCATCACAGTAACGGGCGGCGGAACCATCGCCTCCGCGATTAACGCAGCAGCAGCCGGTGATACCATTTTCGTAGACAAGGCAACCCACCTCGAAATAGGTGACAGCAATATCGCAATTTTAGCACCTACTAAAAACCTCACCATTCGGGGCCGCGGTAAAGACTTAACTGCAATCCAGTGTTATTTCAACCTTATTGGACCGCAGCCAGGCGCTCCGCTTCCCGGATTTGAGTTCACTACTGAATCTGTCGTGACCGGTTGGCCCGCTGGCAACAGCGTCACCAAGTCCTATGTGGCTGGGCCTGACGGTGGTATCCGTTGGGACGTGACTGGTGGAGACCCATTCGCTCCGACGCCTAACATCAACCTTGGCAACGCTCCTATCACCTGCACATTCCGTGTATGGAGCTCCCTCGGCGGCGACTTCCAGATTTTCTTCATGGGTGCCACTGGCGGTATCTCTGAAGCTAACTCCAGACACTTCACCGCAACTGCCAATGCATGGAACATCTTCACCTTCAACATGCCTGCGCTTGGTGCTACTGCCAATTTCAGAATTGATGGCCCTGGTGCTAGCGGCTACTACATCCTGAACTACATGCGCTTCGAAGGCCAGCCCATCGCTGCCGGTATCGGCAACTTAACATTGCAGGATATGACGCTTGATGGCGGCACACTGCCCAGCGGCGGCCCTCGCACTGGCGTCAACCTCCTCAATGGCAGCAACTGCGCCATCACAATGACCAACGTTCGCCTGAAACAAGCTGGTGCCAACGGCGCATCAGTCGCTGGCGGTTCCTTGACTGCGACCGGAAGTAACTTTGATTCCAACGTCACTAACGGTGTGCAGGTATCTAACGGAACAGTCAGCCTGACCGGCTGCACAGCCTCCCTGAACGCCAGCAACGGCGTCTTGATTTCACCGGCGGCAGCAACCAGTAACTTGTCTGTCAGCCTGACCAACACCACTGTTGCCGGTAACGTGGCTGGCATGGCCATCAACGCTTCGGGAACAGCACCTGCAGCACTCACTGTGAACACCACAGGCTGTACGCTGACCTGCAGCAAAGACTTCGCACTGTTGCTAAGCAAGTGGTGGGGCCTGAACGCTTCACTGCCCGGCACATACAACATCAACACAACCACGTTTGGTAACTCCAACCTGGGTATAGCCACCCTGGCCGGCGGCGCAACAGTCAACCTGACTGGATGCACCATCGGTGATACAGGCTGGGCTCTACTCAACCAGGGCGGAAACACGAACTCCGTGGGCACCATGTGGAATGGCGGCGGAATCGGCGTCCTGAACAATGGCGGAACCGTCACTTGTGATGCCACCTCCAAGTTCCAGGGTGGGCAGCAGTATCAAGCTGGCACCACGGTCATCAATGGCTCCATCTTTGAGGGTGGCGTCAACCTGAACTGCGTTTCCGGCGCAGTGGTCACGCTGAACAATCCTGAGATCCGAGACTTAGCAACCAACAACTTCATCAGTCTTGGCGATACTGCTAATGTCACTGTCAACGGCATCAATGCCCAGGGCAAGGCAGGCAACCTGTTTGCCATTATGCGCAGCACCGCTGGTGTTCTGAACATCAACGGCTATGCAGCTAACAATAAGCTGAACCTTGACCCGCTGTTCAAAAACCCGGCAGACAATGCTGACCGAGCCATCGTGTTCGTACGCAACGCTGGAGGCACCCTGAACCTGAAGTGGCTGACCGCCAGCAAGATTCCTGCCACCAACGAGTTCGTCAGTGCAAACAACGACGCAGCAGCTCTTGTTGGCCCATCGGTCACCACCTACAGCAAGTGCGCCTTCTATAACGGATCAGGCGGCTTCCGCGCCACCACTGGTCAAGCTGCTAATGCTACTCCTATCTCCATGACTGCCGGCAACACCATCTGGCAGGGCACAGGCTTCCCAGGTTCACACCTGAACCTGAACAGTAGCTCGACCGTTCCTTCCACCATGACCCTTGACAACTGCACCATCTATGGTGGGACCACAGCTAACCTGATCTCCGGTAATGCAACCCGTGGTGACGTAGTGACCGCTAACTACTGCATCATCGATGCTACCGGCGGTCTGCAGTGCTCAGTAACTGTGCCTCTAGTTGGAAAAGGTAACATCGTTCGTGGTGGAACCGTCGGCGACTTCACCCTCGGCAAGCCTGCTGATACAGTGATCGGCGATGCGAAGCTCGACCCAGCAACCGGCTATCTAACCGCCGATTCGAAACTCGCTTTCGGTATGGCGATCGACAGCATCCGGACCTTTGACGTGAACGACAACGCCCGCCCGATGCCCGCAGGCACCAAGCCTGACATCGGTGCTTTCGAATACAACCAGGTAATCGGCTCCATCACTGGAACCTACCTCGACGCAGCACTTACCGTTGCTGAGATGGCTGGCAAGTCCATTGATGTCGTTCTGAAGCAGGGTGCGGACGTCAAGAAGACCCTCACCGCGACTTTGGATGCCGATGCTAAGTTCGTAGTAGCCGACGTTCTACCCGGCACCTACGACGTACTCGCCAAGAGCACCCACTGGCTGCGCGTGAATGCTGCAGGCGTCGTGGTTGCTGACGTTGACGTTCCTGTAGCCATGGCCCCAGTGAACGGCGACTCTGACGGCGACAACCAGGTCAACCTGTTTGACATCGTAGTTCTAGACCAGAACTTCGGTTCAGCAGACGCAATGGCTGACCTTGATTGCAGCGGTTCAGTGAACCTGTTCGACTACGTGGTCATCGACCAGAACTTCGGAGCAGTGGGCGCAGCCCTCTAGTCTTCGATCTTCGAATCAAGAAAAGCGGGCCGGGAGAAATCCCGGCCCGCTTTTTCGTACGTCCGGGGCGGTTTTCCCTAACCGCGTCGGTCTTGATGACCGGTCCGGTTTTCCCTTTCCGGGCCGGTCTTGATTTTCTCACTGACTCACCGCCTTCGCGTCTTCGCGTCTTCGCGTGAGACCTCCCAACGAGCGGCCAATCGGGAGATTGGCGTTCCCAGGGCTAACCGCCAGACCGGATTGTCTGAACCGCGGATTACGCGGATTACACGGATAGGTTCGGATGGGGACGGGAACGTAGGGGCATGGCGTGCCGTGCCCTTCCCTTGGGTTGCCGTTTCGTGGGCGGTGAGACACCGCCCTTCCTGCATACCTCCCTTCCTGCATACCGCCCTGGGTGACACTAAAATGACTGAGTAGCGACCATAAATCAGGTATATCTACTTGCGTAATCCCATTGACAGCGATGTGGTGAATATGCCCACAATTAGGATATCAACTACGCAAATCCTTCCTGCCTCGGTTGTGGCCTCATGCACGTGATTGTCATATCAATTGATACAAACACTAACCAAACGGAATTGTTCCGCATGAGTTCATCATATGTGACGGAGGTGTCAGATGAACAAAGCACGTATCATCGCAGCGGGAGCGGCACTGTTACTACTGGCAACCGCATCACACGCAACCACCTGGGATATCACGTCCGACTTTAGTATCGACAACGGAAACCCGAATGGGGCGTGGAGCTACGGTTGGGCCAGTCTGGACTTCAGCACATTCACGCTATATACCAACTCCGGAAAAGTCATATGGGGAGAGCGTCCAGCCTGGTATGGCTGGAACGGTGACCGGACACCATATGTTTTCAAAAACACCGCCGAAACGGCGTATGGCGTGCCCACAGGGTGGATCTCCATCCATCCCGGCGATGGAAAACAGCCCAGCATCGCAAGATGGACGGCTCCTGTCGGTGTGTTGGGAACCATCAGCATAGTGGGTGAGTTTCTGCCAGGTAACGGAGGGTGGATGCAAACCGCGATACGGAAAAACAACAGCGAAATATGGCACGCCGAGAATTCGGGTGCGTTTGACCTCAACACTATCGTGGCATCTGGCGACACCATAGATTTTGCGGTGTATGGCGGATATGAATCGGGTGATACGCCTGTCTCGGCCACCATCACGCTGCCAGATTCGTATGTTTTGACTGGCACTGTCTCGCCAATGGGTATCACCCCGGACGTCATGGCCGGCCGCTCGATCGACTTGATTTTGAAGTCCAATGGATCGGTGTTTTCGTCTACCACAGTAACGTTGGATGCTAATGCCCAGTTCCACTACAATGATTTGCCCGCTGGTAGTTATGAGCTCATTACGAAATCGACACACTGGGTACGGACCAAAACAGATATTCTTCTGGTTGCCAACACTGGCATTACCCTCATTCCTGCGAATGGTGATGCAGATGGAGACAACCAGGTCAACCTGTTTGACTTCGTGGTGCTGGACATCAATTTCGGCAAGATTAGTGATATGGCCGATCTCGACTGCGACGGTAAGGTCAACCTGTTCGACTATGTCATCATCGACCAAAACTTCGGTGCCGTCGGAGCAGCGCTTTAGGCCTCGACCCCAGAATCAAAAAAAGCGGGCCGGGTTATTCCCGGCCCGTCTTCTATGGTCTCCAATGTCCGGGGTGTACCCGGATTGTCTGAACCACGGATTACACGGATGGCACGGATGGGGAGGATGGAGACGGGAAATGCCAATTGGGAGACTGCGTTCCCAGGGGTTAACCGCCTTCCTTCGCGTCTTCGCGTCTTCGCGTGAGACCTCCCGAGGGGCAGCCAATTAGGAGATCGGCGTTCCATGGGCTAACCGCCAGACCGGATTGTCTGAACCACGGATTACACGGATGGATTCGGATGGGAAGGATGGGGAAGGAGATGCCAATCGGGAGATTGGCGTTCCCAGGGGCTACCCGCCAGACCGGCGCGGTCTTGAGCCTTCTGCCAACGCTAGCCAACCGCCAGACCGCCCCGGACATAGGCACTATTGGATTTGTTAGGTAGGGGATGCCAATCGGGAGATTGGCGTTCCCAGGGAGTCACCTCCTGACTCCTACTCTCCTGCTCTCCTGTCCCCTCCTGACTCCTCCACTCCTATCTCCTGACTCCTCCCCCTACTGCCCCCTGTCCCACTGCACATGAGCCATGTCACGCATTTTCCAGTCGCCGCCCCAGCTTAGCCCAAGGCGTTTAGCGGCGGCGCCGTAGCACTGCCACCACTCGTCGGGTGCATTCCAGCTCGGTTTGCCATCCACAAGCCATACGCAATCCATCGCGCGGCCTTGCGAATGCGTGCCGCCTATCCGACGCTTGGTAATACGCGGTTTGTCGTGAGCATAGCCCATCACACGCGCCCGTGCGATCAGGTCGGCGCGAACCCCCATCTTACGCAGGTAGACACGGCTCCTTCCCTGGCAGTATAGCTCCTGCTGATGCTGCTCGCTGCGGTAGACCTCCCACACCAGAAGGGGATACCCCTGGGCGCGGACATCCGACAACAGCCGCTTAAACCGACTGGCGAGAGCCGCTTTCACCGTTGGGTGGTTGATCAAATGGTCACGGTCCTGAACACTAAGAATCGAACTCATCATTGGCCTCCTTCTTCGCTTCGGCCCACACCAGTTTGGGCACCGCGGCATCGGGGATGTTCATTTCTACCAGCCGGCGCATCAACTGCTCTTCTACCAATTGCTCAGCCAGCTCTCTCCGCAGCCAGCGCATGTAGAACTGCAGCACCTCAAAGTGGATTTTGCCCAAAGCTAGGCTGCCCACTCGGGAGCCCTCGTCCGTGGTCAGTGTCTGGCCCATGATCGCTTTGGCTATCTCCTTGTTGTGAAACTGCACCGCGGTCAGGTAGCTGTTGTTGATACTCGGCTGCCCCTCAAGCAGTTCCACCTTCGCATCATCCGGTATGACAATCGCACTGTTTTCGTGAACCCGCTGCAGCAGGCGAAGCATCTCCTCGCGCTCGTAGTCGGATACGTTGCGAGGCAGCGTTCCTTTCATGGTTGGGGCGCCAAACCGCTCCAGACTGAGTTGCCAGCTCTGAAGTAGCCGCCGTTTCGCCTTCCAGTGCATGAGAGCCGCACGCAGGTCACTCTGACCGGTAGGGTTCTCAAACCGCGGATTGTAGATATACACCGCGAACTTCTCCATCGGCACCTGAAGCTCGCGTCCATCGGGATCGGTGCATCCGATGCCGGTGAGGTTCAGATACTCATCCACCTTCAGACTGACCAGTCGAGGGTCTTTCGCCTTGACGCTCTGCCAGATCACGCTGCCGGCGAACTCGCCTTTCTGGCATAGCCTATAGTTGATCTCCTGCACCGAATAGCCAAACGCCAGTGCATCCATCGCGTTCCACAGCACACGCCCCAGGCTGCCCTTCAACTGCTCCAGGGCATACTTGACCAGTCTGGCCGCTCGCACGCTGGCCTCCGTGTCATCACCCGGCTCAATGCGCCACTCGGCGTTCAACGCACCCAGCTTCTTGGTCTGAAGCGCCGCCTGCACCTGGGCATCCTGCAGCATTTCCAGGCACTCCGTCAAGCTGGGCTGCTTCAACCCGCTGTCCCATACCAGCGTGCCGCTCCAACCCATCCCATCGCACACTGACACCTGCTCCTGAGCCATCTTCTTGCGCTGCAGTCGCCGCCAGATTTCGGAAAAGAACTCCATATCCACACCTCCGTGATTTCACTCCGCAGATATGCAAAAAGGGGGAGGTTCCGAAGAACCTCCCCCAAGAATCACACCGATATGCCAATCAGGAGATTAACGTGCCCAAGAGGAAACCCGTCCTGTCTCCTGTTCTCCTCAACTCCTGCCTCCTCCCCGATATGCCAATCGGGAGATTGGCGTTCCCAGGGGACGTCTGTCGCGGTATCCCTACGGGCCGATGCGCTCCTGTAATACGGCCACTGCCTGATCGGGCGTCTCCACCACCACGGCTCCTAGACGGATCAGCTCCGCCCAGATTAGGCTGGCCTCACCGTCGGTGTAGTCACGACCCTCCAGATCGGCGCCCGCCAGAAGCACGCACGCACCGCCCTGAAGTGCCTCCATGACCACATGCAGGTTGGCCAGATTACCGAAACCCAGCCAGGCAGGGCCAACCACCACCGCGCGGCACGAACGCACCACATCGCGGAGCTGTTGCACGCTCTCCTCGCTGATCGGCGTGAATGGCGCTTCCACCACAAGCTCCACACCCATCTCGTGCGCACTCTGCTCATCGCTGTCCAGCAGGTTCACCACCCCGGCGGTCACGCTGTATCCAGCCGACACCAGCGCGGCCATCCAGGGCGTGCTGCTGCCGCCGCCAATCACCATATGCACTCGCGCACCATCGCTGGCTGTGTCCACCACGGGCAGACCTCTGGGCAAGATATGCGGACGCCCCGTCACCGGGTTCATCCGCACGAGCGCATCGAGTGCGAACACCCGCTTCAGCATGCGGGGGTTGATCACCTCCGCCGGGCTGCCATCCGCCACGATGCTGCCTTTGTGCATTACCAGGATGCGGTCACAGAACTCGGCGGCCATGTTAATCTCATGCAGCACCGCCACCACCGTGTGGCCGTTCTCGTTACGCAGGCTCTGGATTTCACTCAGCAGACCGATCTGGTGGCTGATATCCAGGTGCGAGGTCGGCTCATCCAGCAGAAGCAGATCGCACTGCTGAGCCAGAGCGCGGGCCAGACCCACCCGCTGGCGTTCGCCGCCCGAAAGCTGCTGCACGGGCCGGTCGCGGAACTCCCAAACACTCATGCGTTCCATAGCCGCTTGCGCAGCCTGCTTATCTTTGTGCGTATAGTGGCCCATCATGCCTGTGTAAGCGGCGCGGCCCATCATCACCACATCGCGGCAACTGAAGCCAAACGCCACCTGCTCGTGCTGAGGCACCACCGCCATGCGCCGGGCCACCTCACGCACGCTCAACTCTTTCAGCGGCTGGCCTTGCACCAGCACACGTCCGCCAGTGGGGCGCAGGATGCCCGTGAGCGCCTTGATGAGGGTCGATTTCCCGCATCCGTTGGGGCCGATAATGCCCACGAACTCGCCGGGGTGCAGATCGAAGCTGATGTTGCGCAACACCTCGCGCCGGTCGTAACCCGCGCAAAGCCCCTCTGACGAAAGCGGCACGCTATGTTGGATATCGCTATTTACCATCAACCCTATTGTAGCAAAGCGAGGGGCCTGATCGCCTGAGTCCGGGAGGGTCCGGATAGTCTGAACCACGGATTACGCGGATTAACAGGATTACACGGATGGAGAGGAAGGGACGGGCAATTTCTGAACCACAGAGGGCACAGAGAAGGAGACAGGAGGAAGGAGAGCAGGAGTCAGGAGAGGATGGTCTGAACCGCGGGCTCTTTGTCTGAACCACTCTCTGTGTTCCTCTGTGCCCTCTGTGGTAATAATGTTCCCTCTCCCATCCGAACCTATCCGTGTAATCCGTGTAATCCGTGGTTCAGACTATCCTCTGTCCCTCCTCCTGACTCCTATCTCCTGACTCCTGACTCCTCCCTCCTATCTCCTGCCTCCTCCCCCATCCCCTCGGCGAAACCCAGCCAGAACAGCTCGTCCTTCACCAGCGGAAGCAGAGCGTTCCAGCCGGCGCTGATGAGGCCGCTGGGGTCATCGCGGCGGTCAGCCAGCGGCAGACTCGCGGTGCTGTCAGGGACGGTGATCTCGGGGTCGATCAGCCTGGCCCTTCGAGCCACCCATTCGCCTGCGATGATCTTGGTGACGGCCAGCTTCACCCAGTTGGTGCTGGAGTATTCGGTCACACGGCTGCTGTCCAGCCGCTCCTCAATCGCAGGCACCAGCAGGTTCATCAAAGCCGTCACCGCGGTGTCGTTGCTGCTGCCCTCCTCATACGCCAGCAGCTTCACATCGGACAGTTTCACGGTGATGCTCATCACTGCACCAGCTTCAGCGTGCGCAGGATGAACTGCGTGAGCTGCTGGCAGAGCACATCGGGGTCATGAGAGCGTACTTGTCCACCAGCCGGCGCACTTCTTCGCGGATATGTGTAATCAAAGCCTGTTTCGCAGCCTCCAGTATCTTTCTGCCGAAGCAGCTAGTCAGCAGGTTCATCTCGTCTCCTCCTTCACACGATGGGCGGATGGCTCCAGTGTCGGATTGCCGTTGCGCAGGGCGATGACCATACTTAGCTCGCGGATCGTCTCCCGTAGCTCCGACATCGCCTCCGCATTGCACTGCACTGCCGACTCCACCGATACCAGCCGCTGCTGCAGCGTGGCCTCCTGCGCCTGTATCACCCGCTCCAACGCGCGCAGCGTATAGCGAGTGAAGGCCCACTGCGCCGACAGCACTGCGCTCAACAGAGTCAGCACTTGCGTGAACGCCTGTTGGTCCACCTCACACCTCCCTTTCGATACACCACCACCAAAAACACCGACGCGGATTTCTCCTTCCGCGCCGGTGTTGGCCCTCAATTCGCCTTGCGATCCAACAAGGCGAACCTCAGCCCGCTTCCTTATCCGCCTGTACTGCCCCACACGGCCTGCCAGAGGCCGTAACCGGCCCCAAACCGGCTCCGCACGCCAAACAGGTATTGGTCGCGCAGAAACACGCTCTCACTGCGGGAGGCATCTTCAAGCGACACCAGCTCCACCGGCACATCGCTGCGCTCCTGCAGGATCACTCCGCGCATCGGCCGGCTGGTATCCATGAGGTACCAACTGGTGTCGGTGATGTCGGGCGATACCACCAGATCGACCAGCCCCTTCATCACGTTGGTGTAGGGAGTGCGCAGCGAGTCGCCCTTCTCCACCACCACCGCACTTTGAAGGAGCTCACGGGCGGTGAACATCAGTTGCGGCCCCACCAGCATCAGGTCTGGCCGGATGCCCAGCGGCTCCGCTCGGTCGTTCTTCACGCCCATCATCGCGGCTATGGCCGCCTGCAGGCTTGCCGCGGAGAGTGCGTCGCTGCCCACGTTGCTCTGGGTACCGCTGTCGCCTTCACTGTGCGTGCTGCCAATCAACGGCGTGCCATCGTAACAGAGATCGCTGAAGCCCGAGGTGATCAGCCCCACCACCACGCGGTCCTTGTGACGGGCCGCCTCGCGGCCCAGTCCCTGCACGCGCAGACGGATGGCTCCCAACTGGTCGTCCTCCATCGCGCGTCGGTCGACCGCGATGCTGCTTTCCCACACCTTGTCCTCGATGCTGTATTCGTGGCTGCGCAGCCCGGCGGGCTGACGCTCATCCACAAATTCGCGCATGGTGGGCACATCACCCAGCCAGCCGTAACGCTGCACACTGCGGTCGGTGCTGATTACCGTGGCCAACCGACCATACAGCAGATCGGCCATCGCAGCACTGTAGGCCCGATGAAAGTCTGCACGAAGCCCCGCTTGAAGAAGCGGCCCGATTTCGGATTTAGATAACATCGCCTTCTCCCTTCGCTAGCAAACAGAACGGTCGATACGCACCCGTACGGTGCCGTTGGCGTTCAACCCCACCAGATAGCCCACCTCGGGCCCAGCGGTGTCGCTCAGGCTGACGCTGCCGTCGTTGGGGGCGTAGGTCAGCTTGCCCAGGTCGGCCGCCACCAGACCCGTGGCCTGGAAGTTGTGGGCTCCGGTCTTGATCACCCGGACCTTCAAATCGCCGCTATCACGGCCAGTCGCATCCACGCTGTCCGCCGCGATGCCCACAAACAGGCCTGTCTCGGTGGCTCCAGACGGCCGCACATAACCGGCGTCCAGCACCAGTATCGCCCCGGTGTAGATCACCGCATCGGCCTGCACCGGATAGCAAATCACCCGGCCTTCGCTCATGCGGGTATCCCAGTTCTCAGTTAATCCTGCCATTTTGGCCTCCTATTCGCGGTTCAAATGCGTGGCAATCTGCTCCATGGGCACATCCGCCCAGTGCTTCGCCAGGAACTCTCGCTGCGGGCCGCTCAACTCGTCGCTCACCACTGGCTGTGCAGGGCTGAGTTCGCCGAACACCACCGCCTGCGGCATAGCGTTCACAAACTGATTGAACAGAACAGCCACGCTGGCCTGCCCCTCTCGAAACTGCAGCGTCTCACCCATTTCCAGCAGAGCGCGCGCAAACGGCTCCGCTGCCGGTGTGATCCGCCCCTGTTGAAGCCACTGCTCCAATTGGCGGTCCACATGAAGCAGCTCATGTGTGGTTTCCATCAGGATTTCACCTCCAAAGATTCGCTCCTGTTGCTTGTGAAAGATACGTGCATCCGGCACACGCGGGGCCTCAGTGACCGAGAGCTCAAGCAGACGCTCGCAGCTCGGGTCTAGCCCCACACTCAGCCCGAAGATACCCAGCCGTTGAAGCAGGGCGTCGGCCTCTGTGCTCAGCTCCAGCCTGCCCAGCAGCTCTTCGCCGTGCGGCCAAACCTCCACCAGCTCACCCAACCGCCACTGACCACCCAGATGCTCCACCGTGATGGGGATGGGGGCCTGGAACTGTTGTGCGATTTGGGATATCTGCTGAGGTTCGATCTGAAGACCGCGTTCGGGGTAGTGGCCTGCTTCAAACAGCTTCGCTATGCGTTTCACCATATGGTTCACCCCCATATCATATGGGCGGTTTATGGGGGGCAGTGTCCGATTTGGGGGTGGGGGCGGTATTTCATCGGACGGATAGGGCGGATAGGACGGATAGGACGGATCACCCGCATCGGTCCGATCCGTCCGATTCATCCCTAAAAACCCAAAAAAGGGCGGCTGCAAGCTGCAGCCGCCCCGTGGCAGAGCCGTTTAGCTCTTTGGTTTCGCTTTCCGATGGCCCAGACTGCCAAGCCACTGCCCCACATCATCAAAGATGGTGTAGACAGCCGGAATCACCAGCAGCGTGAGCACGGTGCCCAGCAGCAGCCCTCCGATGACCGTAATACCCATCGGCTGGCGGAACTCGGAGCCGCGTCCCAGTGCTAATGCGGTGGGCAGCGTGCCGAAGACCGCCGCGAAGGTGGTCATTAAGATGGGCCGCATTCTCGTAGGACCGGCGATCAGCAACGCCTCATGCCGGTCATGCCCGCGAGCCCTCAGGGTGTTAGTATAGTCCACCATCAAGATGGCGTTCTTGGTCACCAGACCCATCAGCATGATGACACCGATGAACGCCACCACATTCAGCACCGATGCATCCACACCGGCGTTGTAGCACACGATCAACGCCACCAGCGCGCCGATGAGCGCCATCGGCAGGCTGAGCATGATGATCAGCGGCGTGAGCAGTGAGTTAAACAGCGAGGCCATCAGCATGTAGACCAAAATGATCGCCAGCATCAGCGCACGCATCATGAAGGCACCCTCTTCAGCCATGACCTGATTCTCACCAGACCACTCCAGCCGGACACCCGGTGGCACCACTTTGGAGGAAGCGATGGCCTTGTCAATCACGCCCTGCATATTGCCCGGCAGATAGCCCGGACGCAGGTTACACGTCACAGACACCTGGCGTTCACGGTCACGTCTGTCGATTTTGGTGGGGCCGCTGGTAAGCTGCACGCTACCCACATCGCCTAACCTGACCGGTGCGCCGTTCACGTAGGAGATCACCAGGTCACCCACACCATCAAGGTCGGTGCGCATGTCCTTGGGTAATTGCACACGGATGTCGTATTCCTTACCTGCGTCGCGGTATTTCACGTCCGTGTTACCCTCTATATAGGTTCGCACGGCGGTCGCAACGGTCGCCAGGTTGACACCCAGATCAGCCGCCCTGTCTTGATCAAGTGTGAACTGCAGCTCAGGTTTGCCCAGCTTCCAGCTCACATCGGCATCCACGCACCCTTCGGTTCTGTCCAGAACCTGGCGTAGTTTGGTTGCGGAGGTCACCAGTTGGTTGGTGTTCGATCCCTGAAGGTATATCTCAATGGGTGCTCCCTCACCGCCACCGCTGCCCGAGGCAGTGACCGTGATCTTGGCACCAGGGATGCTTCCCGCCACCTTGCGTGCGATGTCCACAAGGTCGGTGTCCTTCCGGGTCCGCAGGTAGCCATGGTCAGTCCAGAACATCAACTGGTCCATGATAGCCCGCTTCTCCGCCAGCTCCAGCGCGATTTCGCCCACATTAGAGCCTGACCCTCCGGCACTCCACATACCTGCAGAGGTTCCGCCCACGATACTGCTGATGGATGCCACATCGCGGATCAGGTCTTTGTCAGCCTTGATCCGGCTTTCCAGAGTTTTCAAAACCCGGTCAGTCGTGGCCAGCGAGGTGCCGGCGGGCAGTTCCACACTGACGCCTACCCCTCCGCTGTCATTCTGGCCAAAAAACCGGAAGGGCAGCAGCGGCCGCGTCATGCTCCCGCCAACCAGCGCACCGCCGAAGGCGATGGCTCCAATGACGGCCAAACCGATGGCCCCTTTGATGGACGGTGCCACTGACTGGCGCGTGATCGCAAGCCTGGCGAATCCCACGACCAGAATGATGGCCGCAAGTGTCAGGAAGTTCCCCAGCAGTGAAATACCCATTGTGAACGCTTCTGTTTTCCCTGCCAATGACCCCGCGATCAACATAAAGATGGTCAGCAGCAGGCAGACGCCAAGCCCGAGTGTCATCCAGCGGTGGGTTAGAACGCGATCAAGAAGGCCTCGATAACTCTTTTCCAGCTTGCTGTATCCGCGTTCAAACCAGCCAAAGAAGCCAGTCTTCGCCTCTTCCACATGCTCGCCACCCTTGAACCAGCTACTGGCCAGCATGGGCGTGAGTGTGAAACTGACGAACAGTGAGAACAGCGTGGCCACCGCGATGGTGATACCAAACGCCTTGAAATACATACCGGCGATACCGCCCATGAACGCGATGGGCACGAACACCACCACGTCCACAAGGGTGATTGTCACAGCGGCCAGACCGATCTCCGACCGACCGTTGAGTGCCGCCTCACGCGGCCGTTCCCCATTCGAGAGGTGCCGGAAGATATTCTCAAGCACCACGATGGAGTCGTCGACCAAGATACCTGTGGCCAGCGAGAGTGCCATCAAGGTCATGGTATTCAGCGTCAGCCCCATCGAGTTCATCACCAGGAAGGTGCTGACAAATGAGATCGGGATCGCCATCGATACGATGAACGTGCCCCTCAGGTTGTGAAGGAAGGTATAAACTACCAGCACAGCCAGGATAATCGCCAGCACCAGCGATATCTGCACATCCAACAGGTTCTCGTTGATGCGCTTACTGTCGTCATTCGTCACCTGGAAGGTCACGTCTTTTGGCAAATCACGCCGCAGTTGAGCCAGCTCCAGCTTGACGCCGTCGCACACTTCCGCCGTGTTCGCATCGGATGTCTTCTGCACGGTGATGGTCACCGTGCTCCGGCCGTTCAGACGGCTCTCCTGCGTCTTCTCCTCTTGGGCGTCCAGAACGGTGGCGATGTCACCTAACTGAACGCTTTGACCGGGGTATCCGGGCAGACCGATACGAAGCTGCCGGATTTGGTCCAGTGACCGAAATTCTCCAAACAACCTTAGCGCATACTCGTGACGGCTCTGCTCAATACGTCCGCCAGGTACGCTGATATTCTGCTGCTGCATAGCGGCCACTATGTAAGCAGGGCTCAGACTGGTGGCATTGAGCCGTTCCGGTCTCAATGTGACTTTGATTTCACGCTTAGCACCGCCAATAACATTGACGGCAGCCACGCCAGAGACACGGGCCAGGCGGTTGGTGACCACTTCTTCCGCGAGATACCGCAACTGACGCTGCTCACGCTTGCCCGTCATGCCGAACCGGAAAACAGGGCTGGAGTTTGCGTCCAGCTTGCTGATGGTTGGCGTCTTGGCATCCTGCGGCAAAGATGACCGCACGCGGTCAACCTTGCTGCGCACGTCATTCACGGCCACATCCACATTGGTACCGAGTGTGAACTCAATAAATATAAGCGACATGCCTTCTTGACTGGTACTATCAACATGTTTCACACCGTTGACGCTGTTCACGGCATCCTCAAGCGGTTTGGAGATCAGTGTCTCCACCTCCTGAGGTCCGGCACCTACATATACAGTCGCTACAGTGACGTATGGGAATTCCACTTTGGGCTCAAGTTCGCGTTTCATGCTGAACAACGCCAACAGTCCCATCACCGCCAACGCCGAGAAGATCATCCAGATCAACACCGGCCTCTTGATGGCTAAATTAGTTAACCACATAGGGGTCTATCCTCTCGCTAGTTGTTGATGTTGGATGCTGTATTTTCGGCCTTGACCTTATCGCCATCGGCCAGGTTCTCTTGTCCCTGAACCACCACCATGTCACCCGCCTTGACGAGAGTCACCTCAGCAGAGCTGGGGTTGGTGTAGCCTAAAGTCACATTCAGCTCTTTAGCAACGCTGTCCTTGCCAACCACGAACACCGATATGCCGGAGGTTCGCTGAAGCAGTGCGTCACGCGGAACTATCACCACATCATTGTGAACATCGGCTACGATCTGCCCGCGGGCAAACATCTCAGGCCTCAACTGGCCGTTGGCGTTAGCGATATTTACACGCACGGTGAAATCACGGCTGCCAGCCTGGCCCACAGGGTAGATTTTAGACACGACGCCCTTGAAGGACCGTCCTGGAAAGGCGTCAACACCCACTTTGACTGTCTGACCGGAGCGCACATAGCGAACCTGGTTCTCCGGAACCCGAGCTTCATAGTAGATGCTGTTCAGGTCCACTATGCGCATGGCAGGTTTCCCGCCATCCAGCATGGCTCCCGGCTCTGTGTCACGTTCCGCCACAATACCGCTGATACTGCTGCGGGTGATGCAGTCATTGACCACCTGAAGTGCCTGAGCCAGCCCTGTTTTGGCTTGTGCCACGGCTGCTCTGGCTTCCGCGACTTCCTGAGCCCGCAGACTGTTCTGACTTCGTCCGGTTTCTGCAGATGCTAAAGCTTCTTTGGCCTGCCTTACGTTGGCTCGGGCGGCGTCGATGTCTTCCTGGCGAGAGCCCTCTTTGACCATATTGAGGTTCTGCTGTGCGCTGCGGTGCTGTGCCTCCGCGGCTGCCAGGTTGCTTTTTGCCACATCCAACTGCTGTCGGCCGATGGCGTCACGCTCGAACAGCCCCTTGATACGGGTATAGTTCTGCCGGGCATTCTCCATGTTGGCCTGAGCCACGTTCACGGCCTCTTCAGCGGCGGCTCGCTCCTGGGGTCTTGCCCCGGCGTCGACGGCTCTCAGGCGGGCCTCTGCGGCATCCAGCGTGGCTTTCGCTCCGCGGATGCTGGCATCGGTAGATGCCGGCTGCACCTTCATGCCGGTGATCGCTCTTGCCAGACGCGCTTCGGCCATCGCCACAGCAGCGCGAGCTTCTTGAACGCTCAAGCTGCTCATCGAGCTCTCTTGAACCAGCACTATCTGGCCGGCACTCACGCGATCTCCTTCACGAACAGCCACAGACTTCACAAGCCCGGTGTTCTTAGGAGATAAAATGACATCACGTTCGGCGTTCAGCGCACCGGTCACAGAGATGGTGAACGGGATATCTCCCTTGGTAGCAGCCACAACACCTACCGTTGGTAAAGCAGACTCGGCCTTTTCCACCTTCTGTTTTCCGGCACAGCCAGCAAACAGAACAAGTGAGGCCACAGCGATCACAGGAACTCTATATGTAAGTATTACCGAATTCACGTCGTCTCTCCCTATTCCGTTTTTGCGTTTTTGCCAAGTGCGCGGTCAAACCGCGACACGGCAGTCAGCAGATCGAATTTCGCATTAACCAGGTTCAACTGTGCCTGTGTATACATTAACTCCGCGTCACTCAGTTCGATCTGGTCAGCCACACCCTCTTCATATCGCACGCGTGAGACCCGCAACGCCTCGCCCGCTTGTTCGGCTCCTTTGGTTGCAGCGGTCACTTTCTCCGATGATTCTTTGATCAGCAGCGTCACCTGGCGCACTTCAAGCTTGACGGCTTCTTCCATGTCTTGCTTGTTGATCTCTGCCTCTTCTACGCCCAGCTTCGCCTGCTTCACCGCATCGCGGGTTGCATATGCGTCAAACACGAGGAATGACATTGAGGCTGTGGTGGAATACTGGACATCCCTGTTCGCGAACGCACTGGGAGTCAGATTGAGCTGCCAGCTACCGCTCACACCCAGCGTGGGCATGCTGCCTCTGCGGGCGTACAGGATCCCGCGTTTTGCCAGTTCGATGTTGACATCTGACAGTGCCATTTCCGGCCTGGCCACGAGGGCCTCTGCCACGGCTGCGTCATAACCTGCAGTGGGCAGAACCGCATCTTCCACCGGCTGCACATCATAAACGGTGTTGATATCGCGCCCTAATGTGCTGTTCAACGAGGCCTTGCTGATCTCCAGCCCGTTCTCCGCACTGATTCGCACCTGCTCTGCAGCGGCTACGGCCGCTTCGGCGCGGCTGATATCCAGCCGAGGGCTCACACCGGCATCCACCAGGGCCTGCGCTGTCCGAAGACGATCCTTAGCGTTCTTGACCGCCTCTTCAGCGACCGCCAGGCTGGCCTTGCTTCGCAATATTTGGAAGTAGGCCTCACGCACCGTCAGCACCAGGTTGTTCTGTTCCATCTGCAGCGACAGTCTGGCCGCCAGGCTGTTACTCTTAGCCACCAGCACCCCGTTGCGGATCATCCCGCTGATATCAATGGGCATCGTCCAGGTGGCTCCAGCCGTGATGTTGTCTTTAGGGCTGGTCGTGATGGTGTCGCCATTCACTTCAACCGTACCCGCCTTATCCAGCAGCGTATAGTTACCGCTCACACCCAACGTGGGCAGATAGGCATTTTTGGCGCCACTTTCGCTAATTTGGGCTTTTTGGTCCTGCAGGTAGATTTTTCTGATCGTCCTGTTGTTCTTGAGCGCTGTCTCAATACCTTGCTGAAGGTTCAGCATTTCGGGCGCTTGTGCCATCACAGCCATCGGCATTGCCAAGGCTGATATCATCAAAAAGCCCAGAATGTTTTTTGTGGTCATCTATTTCGTTCCCCTCTATGCAGGTTGAAATGTATGGGTATCATTTTGATTTCATTGTTGTAACTACTCAGCCATCAGATCATACTGCCATGTGCCTGTCCAGCATATCCGCAACGCCTATATGCATCTCCGCGGGCACCCACGAAGTGGGTACGATTCTTATAGCCAGGGGTGAGCGAAGCGATACCCCTGGAAAGCGGTGCATCATTCCTACCCCGAAGTGGGTTGCACCTATTCGCGGTAGCCGTTTTGTCAAGTCGCCGAAGACGACCCACTTCGGGGTAGTCGGCGTTCTGTTGCCTACCACGGGTTGCGCTAACGCTTACCCGCGGCTATAAGAATCATACCCACTTCGTGGGTGCCGGAAGCTACAGCAGGTTTATAGATCGTGTTCTGATGCACGGTCATCCCTCATGGCTGAGTAGTTACTCATTATTGTTAATATTAGGTTTCCAGAGGCTAGATTGCCGACTCTGTAATGAGGCCTTACCCAGTAAGTACTCGTTTAATGATTGCCCACTCATTGATCATATGTCAAGTAACAATAGTATCAGAACTGCTGGTGGAGTAGCGATGCCTGTAAAGCAGTGTGAAATCGGATGTAAAACAGATACAAACAGGCGATTCGCATAGGTGGTAGCTGGTTACCAATAGCGGATAAAACAGAGTAGACCATGCCACACCACACCCGCCAAGAACCGTGGCAGGTGTGGTGTCCCTATAGTAAACGGTTGGCATTTGGCTGGTGTGCGTCACAACACCAGCTCCTTAATGCCCTTATAACATATGTTTACTTTCCCAGAGCTTCTCCGCCAGTTGATAGATGCTCATGGCTATCTGCTCAGGGGTCAGGTGGTCGGTGCTGTATACCACATCGTAGGCATTCGTATCGTTGATTTCGCGGTCATAGATACGGTGAATGAAGTGGCTGCGAAGCTTGTCCTTCTCCGTGATCTGCTTTCGCGCCTGTTTTTCGGGCATGCCGGTCAGGCTGACACATCGCTGCACGCGGTTTTCCAGTTGGCTTACAATCCTCACATTAAGCGAATTAGGAAGCACGAAATTGGCCCCACGGCCCACTATGACAGCTCTACCCTCTTTCGCTATCACCCGGACGACACGCATTAAGTACTTCTTGTATTTCAACGGCTCCATATCCCCGATACCCATCAGGTTACGCATCGTGGAGGATATCTGCGAATCATGTGACTCATCAATCCGCGAGACATCACTCAACCGTTCACCCGCATGCAGGGCAATCCAGTTAAGAATCTCTTTGTCCCAGGATTTCCAGGTCGCCGGCAGCAAAGTCATTAATAGTTGAAGCACCTCATCACCCAGTGCCCAGCTCTCTCGCGAAAATGTGATGACCGCCTTCTCAACATCCCCTTGTTCGACCGATGAGCCTGCTTCCTCAATTCGGCTGCGTAGAACAGCTTCCATGATCTGTTGATCAACGAGTTTGGAGTAATCTGTGCTTGGCATAGTGGACCGCCTTTCTGTGCGTTCAATAAGCTCATCTATGAGCAGACCATATTACTTCATTACTGTACCCCACCTCACAACACATTAGTACGGTGATTTGCTGTGCCCGTACTTGACTTTTCACGCCAGCCTTCGTATACTATTTCATGCTGTTCGGCTTTGGGCGAGTGGTGAAATTGGTATACACGCTAGATTTAGGATCTAGTGCCGCAAGGCGTAGGAGTTCAAGTCTCCTCTCGCCCACCATTTAGTCCGTCGGGCGGGAGTAGCTCAGTTGGTAGAGCATCTGCTTGCCATGCAGAAGGTCGCGGGTTCGAGCCCCGTCTCCCGCTCCATTTTGACGTTCCGAATACGAAGCCGCCCACGCGGGCGGGAGTAGCTCAGTTGGTAGAGCATCTGCTTGCCATGCAGAAGGTCGCGGGTTCGAGCCCCGTCTCCCGCTCCATTTCCTTTTTAAGTATTAGCCCCGTCAGAATCACCAGTTCTGACGGGGCTTTATGATTACGGATATCGTGCACGCGATGATCAGTAAACCACAAGGTATTAGACTATATGCACTGACGCAATGGTTCCATCGTTCACACAGATGGCACACACATGCTTGTTAGCCGTAAAATACCTTCAGATGGCAAACGCGCGGAGGCGATTATGAGTAACGGCAACATGGAGATGAGAGCCTGGCAGTTCCAGGATTCCGACTGGGGCTATCTGCAGACGGCAATACCGTTGGCGGCTCAAAGCGGTATGAACCGCATTCAGCTCTCCCATGGCATTATCATGCGCGCAGATGAACTGCTGGATGAGCCCGGCGCGGAGGCCAAGAGACAACTGGTTTCCGACTGCATAGTACTAGCGCACCAGCACGGCCTCAAGGTAGACATCTGGACGCACGAACTCTGCAATGTACCGGAGCAGTTTACCTCGGGTGGCAAGGTGAGGTTCGTACCGGAGCTTCAGCGTCATATTGAGCGGAAGTACGAACGCCTGTTCGGTGTGTTACCTGAACTTGATGGTATTGTGTTGACTTTTGCCGAATCCGAAGTGAAGCTATATCACGACGATGGCATCATATCTGACCTGCCGCCTGTAGAGCGTGTGGCCCGTATCACCGAAGCCATCAGCAACGTCTGCGAACGCAAACGACGGCCCCTATTCCTGAGACCATTTGTGTGGGGACCCGATGACCTGCGCATGATGGAGCGCGCATTGGCGATCATCGCCAAACGGCTGGGCAACAGGCAAAACCTGTTTGTGATGGAAAAATATGTCCCATATGACTGGCATCCCTACTTCCCATTTCACCCATTCATAGGCAACTGCCATGGCTTGAAGATGATAGTAGAGATGGACCTTGGTAACGAGTTTACAGGTCGCAGCACCATGCCGTACATGATGCACCACGTCATTGGGAACACGATTGATTATTGTGACCAGCAAGGGGTCATTGGCATGGTGGCAAGGGTGGAACGCTACTCCCTACACGCTTTTGGCACCCTGAACGAAGCCAATGTTGCGGTATACAACCAAATGGTGCAAGGTACAGAGAGCACGGCGGAGCAGTTGTACCAAGACTGGTGCATCGGGCGGTTTGGCGAACGTGCGGGTGCCGAAGTTGCCCGCATTCTGGCGCGTAGTTATGACATCGTGAACCGAATCATGTTTCCTCTGAACCACTGGCTAACGGAACACTCTCAACTCTGTACACTCACACACGGTACGGCGCATATCAGCGACATCTCCTTTGCGATGGCTAGCTGGGTGTCCAGCCCGCACCTGATGTACCAGTATCAGCGGTTACAAAACCCCAATGACGACATCATTCTGGAGCTGCACTCAACGAAGGAGCTGGCAAGGGAGCTATGCCGCCGCAGCATCGACGAGTTGAGTGCTCTAAGCGATCGTCTTTCATCCGAAAATGTGGCGCTGTTGAAACAGCAGTTTGAGCTGATGAGGGCGAGTGCGGATGTGGCTGAGCTGCAGCAGATAGCATTGCTGCGCATCGTGCAGTTGCGCAACATGGTGGCAAATGGCAGTTCCGCAGATGAGCGCACCGTGATTGGGTTGAAAGCGCACAAAAGCCTACTGTTGCTGCAGCGCATGGCTCCCGATGTAGAGCGTCAGTTCGGCAGCCACCGCATGCCCGCCAACCCCGAGCGTATCGAGCTGATCGTGCAGGAATACACCGCAGAGCTGCAGCGTCTGCTGAGCGACTGACCGGGGCGGTTTTCCCCTAACCGCGCCGGTCTTGAATGCCAAAGTCTGGCCCGGTTTTCCCTAACCGCGCCGGTCTTTCCCATGGATGATGATCCTGATGCTCTAGCGCGACACCACCTCACAATCGCAGGACGATACCGAGCTCTCTCACCCGAGACGCGGAAACGCTGGGAATATCCCGTGTATGTGATTAAAACAGTTTATTACGATATGGTAGAATTGATGAACTCATGCTGTTCGGTAACTGATAGGAGCTCCTAAATGGTAACCTTAGTGATCTGTTTACTGAGTATTTTGCTGCTGTCCCGCAGCGGATACTGTTTTGATGGCAAAAAGTGGCATGTATCAACCGGCAATCTCAGTGTCTCTTTTATACAAGCATCGCCAATAGGTGCCTATCCTAAGGAAGGCTACCAAATGGAGCCGCCGCCGCCTCATGCAGAGCTGGTGGAACTGAAACGCAATGGAGCTATTGCATACGAGGACTATATTGCATGGGGTGCGGTTGAACGACAGCCTGGTAAATGGGACTGGCGTCAACACGATGCCGTGTGCGATGCTTTGAAAAAAGCCGGACTTCAGTATGTTGTATACAACTGGGCTCATTTCCCGCCTGAATGGCTGCGTGAATCACCAAACTGGACGGCTATGCGCTGCCTTGAGCATCGTGCCAACACGAATTACCTTTCGATATTTGATCCGCAAACACTGGATTACTACGATCATTTCTACAAAGAACTGGCTGCTCATTTCGGAAGCCGCATTGATGGTGTATATGCCTGTATCTTAGGCCCATATGGCGAAGGAAACTATCCGCTGTTAGTTCCCGAGTTCATCAACATGGGACATTGCCATGAAGGATACTGGTGCGCTGACGCGTATGCTGTTTCCGCGTTTCGCAATGCTATGCGAAATCAATACCAAACAATAAGAGAGCTAAATGCGGCGTGGGGTAGTTCCTACAGAAACTTCGTTAGTGTTGGTTTCCCGCAGATGATATCTGAAGGCGTAAAGACCAGTCCTAAGGTGTTCAACACGGCAGAAGCACGCAGAGAGTGGCTAGACTTCATAACCTGGTATCATCAAGCACTGATAGACTTCACATACAAGTCATTACAAATAACACTGCGCTACTTTCCAAAAGAAAAAATACGCACAAAACCCGGCGGAAATGCAGGTGGCGTTAATCCCATCGCTTGGGGCACATACTGCCCTGGATATGCGAAAATGGCTCGAGGTATGGATATCACCATGCAGCCTGCCGACTGCCGAGGAGCTGTGTTCGGCGATAAGTGGATTGCTTCGGCATATCACTACTACAAAATCAATATGTCGACTGAACCGGCTGGTGGTATGGATAACGTCACGTTCGTTAGGCGCATGTTTTCCGATGCGACTGGTGGCGCGTCGCAACTATTTACATATGAGTATATGCAGCATGCTCCGCTGATCCAGCGTTACGTTCATCTCTACACTGGAAAACCTGGCGACACACAAATCGCTGTGATGTGTCCCACTACCGATTATCGACTTGGCGCCGATTTCACCCCGATAATCCACGCCTCTGAAGTACTTCGCGATTATACCGACTTCGATGTGCTTGATGAACTGCTGATTAATGACGGCGCGTTAACCTCCAAATATAAAACCGCTGTAATACTGATGGGCGAGTATGTAGAGCAGGCAGTGCTGGATAAACTGGAACACTGGGTAAATAACGGAGGACACCTAATAATCTGTGCGTCTACCTCTGTACATAACGTAGAAGGCGTATTCTGGCCGCTATTGGGCATGCAGAAGCTGGGTTCAGGTCGCATCTCTGTCCTACCAGCACATTCCGATGTTCATCAATGGATAGATAAACTCATACCTGCTTTGGCAATTGATCAGCTTGATGATGGAGTGAAAGATGGAGTATGGATTACGGTAAGAGGTCGGCAAACACTGCTGTTTAATACAACAAACCAGCCCGTGAAATGTAAATCAGCATCGATGAAACACGAAGTCACCGTTCCGCCGCTTACCATCCTCGAAGTCAACTGAAACTATCCAGTCCGGTTTTCCCTCACCTCGCCGATCTTGAATGCCAAAGTCCGGGGCGGTTTTCCTCTAACCGCGCCGGTCTTGATCAAGGCGTGACACAAGACTTCCGGCTAACCGCCAGACCGGCGCGGTTTTAAGCCTTCTGAATCCGCTAGCCAACCGCCAGACCGCCCCGGACATAGCCAATATGGGCTTTGTTCAATAGCGGTGCGCCAAAGCCCGGGGCGGTCTTCAATCGCCAATGTCCGGTCCGGTTTTCACTCACCGCGCCGGTCTTGACCTCGACAGCACAGGCTAACCGCCAGACAGGCGGTGACATGCCCGTGTAGACGGGTTCCATCGCCCTAAGGGGCTCCATCACCCGTCGCTGATCAGATAGCTGCCCGCGTCACTTCGTTCCTGCGGGCGCTGGCGGAGGATCCCCTGCGCCCGCTTGCGGGCTGCGACTGCTTAGACGCGCGGTGAGGGAACCCCGTCAAGGGACTCCCGTCCCTTGAGGTGACTAAACCCGCGGCAGCGTGGCTGGTAGCTTACGATACACGCCGATGGCCCTTGGCGCCGGTCTTAACTGCCAAAGTCCGGGGCGGTTTTCCCCTAACCGCGCCGGTCTTGATCCCTGCGTGACCCTACTTCCCAGCGGTGCTGACCGTCAGCTCCCGAACCTCACACTGCCCGTCCCAGCCAAACGAGAGCTGCCCGGATTTGAAGTTATATGCATGGATCGACACCGCATGGGCATCATTGACGAAACACTCGATGATGTCGTTATAAACAAACGCCCGCACATCGATCGGCTTCGAGGTATCCAGCTTACAGGTGAACTTCGCAGAGCGGTTCACGCTGTTCTTCAACTCAATGGTGCCCGAGGCAGGGCTCACGACCAGTTTATACCCCGAATTGTCGTTCGCTGGCTGCTGACGGAACCCGATGGTGACCACAGAGTCTGGCTCCATATCAAGCTGGCAGTGAAGCATGTAGTTCGCCGGCACCTTCAGAGCCGTCGGCGCACTCAGCTCCGAGCTCACACCGGATACTCGCTTACTAAAGTAGTTGACCACCTCTTGCACCGGTCGCTGATGCAGCTCCCCGTCTTTACCAGCGTAGATTTCCCTCGCCATCGACAGCGTGCCGCCCCATTTGCCGTCCCCTTCGTCCACAAACCCGTCCTGATCCCACATCCAACCCCATATGATGTGCCGCTTCCCGTCATATGCCCCCTTCGGCACCTCAAGCAGACCGACGCCGTAAGGCACCATCTGCGGACAATACGGCCCGCCGGGCTGCTCGGACACCGTGTACAACTGACCTGCCGCGATGATATACCACTTGCCACCCATGGACATGATATGCGGGCAGTCCAGGCTGTAGTCGGCGACATAAACCGGCTGCTGGGGCGTCCACTTGAGCAGGTCATTGGAGGTGTAGAGCCCTACCGCGGCTTTTGAACCTAGAACTGTGCAGGTGTGAAGCAGCATCCACCACTTCTTTTCCGCCGCGTTCCAGAAAACCTCAGGGTCACGGAACGCCTGATGGTGGTAGGGCTGAAGGGCATCGATCGCTCCGTTGATCGGCTTGCTCCAGTAAATCCGCCCGTCGGCGTAGAAGGTGAGCCCAGGCTGCTTCTCCCAGGTGATCAAGTCCTTGCTGGTGGCGTGCATCACCTTTTGGTCACCGCGTGGGTCGGCGCTGTTTTTGCCGGTATAGAAAATGTGGAACAACCCGTCATGCTCCACCACGCTGCCCGTCCAGATGCCTTCATGATCCGGACCCAGTTTATCGTCGCCCGGCACCAAAGCGTGGGGGAGCTCCTTCCAGTGGATCAGGTCCTGGCTGACCACATGCGCCCACGGGGATCGGGCGGGGTCGCCACCCTTCAGATAGAAAACATGGTACTCCCCGCGCCAGTAAAACGGGATGGGATCACCCACAAACCCCGGCTCTGTGGGCCGATAGTTGATGGTTGATATGGGCATCGGCTTCCTGGTTTCGGTCGTGCGCGCCATCATAAATGCTCCTTTACCGTTCAATAACAATGCGCCGTTTTTGATGCGTGCGCCGCCCTGAAGGCTGGCGTATTTATAAACGCCCATCCGGTCTTGCAGCTTCTTGTCGGAGAAGCACCACCACGCCAATGGATCCACACCTGTCTTTTTCCCGATCTTCTGAGCCGCGATCTGAGCCGGTGTGAGCGCGGTATCGTATATGCGCGCATCCAGCACCGACCCGTTGAAGAAGGGCGTACCGCCGGCATCCATATGGCGTTTGCCGATGAGAACCGTGCTGGCTGCGGGAAATGTCAGCGCTTGGGCTGTGGTGTATGCGGAGTAGGGCTGGCCGTTGCGGTAGATGCTGACCTGGTTTCCTTTATAGACTATGGCGATTTGGACCACAGTATTGGGGCTGGTGTTTTCCACGGCGGTGGCACTTTGGTCACCCTGTGTCCGTGCCCAGTTTTCACTACCCGCCATCCACCTGCGGGGGGTGTTCTCGCCAAACACGATCGAATCGAACTGCCCGCCGCCGCGCTCCACGGTGAGAACCCCGCTGCCGGTCTGTTTCAAGTCTGCGAGCTTCACCCAGGCCATCAGGGTTTTGTTCTCGATATTCGCACTCATCGCAGGAAGGCAGGTAGTCGCCAGTGCGGCCGATAGCAGCGCGACAGAGGATACAATCTTGTGCCGAATCATGTTCTACCCCGCCTTAAGGGCTCGGATGATGAATGGCAGAATGGCAGCCACCAGCGCAAATGAGGCGAATGGCCGTGACAGGTTTTTGCTCCGCTTGTTACCTTCACGAACATATGACCACATATGGTTTATTCCTGACAGCGCGAAGAAGCTCAGAACTACAGTCAGAACCGCGGCGTTGGCATAGAGACCCCAATCCAAGAGGTAAGCCAAAGCCGCTGCGATGGCCACGGACAGGTTGTTCAGGCCTGACTGCCGCTGGTACTCGGGATTTGCCTCGTATCCCACAGTGCTGACACCCTTGTTGGCACAGATCAGTGACTCCAGCCCGGTCAACCCGCACAGCGAAATCGCCACCCAGGGTGCCAATATGTTGAGCTGCTCCACCGGATGGCCGGCGTGCGAAAATGCGATAAACAGGCCCACAAAAACCCCCACATAACGTGCCGCCTCTAGAATCACAGATAACTGATTGATGTTCATAGTGTCCCCTATTGTTGGATTGGCGATACCTGATGCCAGTGTACCTTACTTATTTGCGGCACGCCGAACCTTCAAGCCGCGCCGTCACGGTTTAGCCGGATACCCAAACACATCGAATGCGGCGATCCGAGCCGCGTGGCCCGATGACCCCGGCTGCTGGACTTTCGTCACCCGCAACTGCACGAACCGAACGGGATCGGAGCTCGTGACAGGCAGATCAACCCAGTCCTGTGTGTTCTCCTTGAACTCCGCCAGCTTGCGGTACTCCACCCCATCGATGCTGCCATACAGCTCTGCCGCGGCGGCGTTAAGCTGATGAGGCAGGTAAGTGCCCGCCAGATGCGTGCGCCAGCGTGTGATGACCGACGGTTTCGCCAACTCCACGGTCAATATGTGAGGGCCGCTGCCCTCTTCGCTCTGCCAGAATGTGCGCGAATCTCCATCCAGCGCATTGGCGGGCCCGTGTCCCGATGCCGCACTGCTGGCAGACGCTGGCCGCTTCGTGGTGAGTGAGTGTTCTAGATAGATATTCAGCTTATCTGAGCCGACGGTGAAGGGTCGGCTGTTGAAGGTGAGTTGCTGACACAGCCCATACACATCCACTTTGCCTTTGAAGCTATCGTCAAACTCCGCCCACAGCGACTGCTTGTTCCCACCGCCGGTCACGAAAAAGCCATTGAAGCTGATCTGCCCACCGCCTCTGAACCGCACGACCTCGACTTTGGGCACATCGAACACGGTGCTCCAAAACTGCGCGTCACGGCAGCCCCCACGCCCCTGGTCAACGAAATCCATATAAAAACGCGGAGCAAATCCGGCCAGATGAAAACTACGCAAGTTCGTGCAGTCGCCAAACTCGTATTGCACCGAATGATCGTCCAGATAGCCCTGTATTGCCTCTATGATCTTGTTGCCGGGAACCTCCGGAAACCCCGTAATCAGCCGGTAGTCAGAGCTGTGCAGCCCATAGTCCATATTGAGGTTTTCCAGTTGCACACCATCGGAGTTTGCCCCCACGCGCACACCGCGATGGTAGGGCGTACACCAGAAGTTGACCACCTGCGCCCGGTCACAGCGCACCTGCCCCAGGTCGATGCCGTTGTAGGCGTTGGGCATGGTCACATCGTGAACATACACCCCCTTGCCCAGCCCGCGGATGGCATAAGGGTAGATCGAGACCACCAGCTTCCCGTCGGGGCCGGTCTCATACACATTCTTTTCGTGGCAGACCGCCACGCCGCGCAGCCCGGCATTCGCCTTCAAGTTGATGGCAGCCGGTGCGTTGTCTGGGTCGTTTGACCGCTCATCGAAGCCAATGATCAGCGTGCTGACATCCAGATACCACGCCCGGACCCCCACGCCAAGATAGCCTCCACGGAGCTCCACACCGGTGGGGATGGTGATGGGAGCTCGCAGCACCGTCCAGCCATGCGGCAGCAGCACTGTCCCGCCGCCGTTGGCGCCCGCTTTGTCCAGAGCACGCTGAAGCGCGGCGGTATCATCACTGGTTTTGTCAGCCTTCACACCGAAGTCGGTGGCCTGGTAGACATCGCGCTTTGCGGCCTGCCGGAGGGCAGCGAAGCGGTAGCTCTTGCGCTGCAACTGAGGGTAGTTGTCCAGGTCGAAATAGTGGGTGCCGAAGTACCAGCCGCCCTCCACATCCGTACGCCGGCCCTTCACCTTGCCGATGCCGCCGCCAAAGCCATACTGGCTGCGGTCGGTCATCATGTATTGCACGTCGTCCTCTTCCAGCTTCACCAACACCGGCGTTTTGGCTTCGGCCAGATCGGCATTGTGGAATGAGAGACCATCCACTTTCGCCACTTGAACCGCCACCAGCTCATCTGCCACGAAACGGCGCAGTTTGGCGGCATCCGCGCGGCTCATCCGTGCCTCCGGCAGGCGTGCCCAGTAGTCGCTATTCAGGCGGATATTGTAGCAGGAGCACAGCTCGCTGGAGTTTTTCAGCACGATGCCGCGCTTCAGCACCGTCCCATAAACCCCCGAGACGCTGCTGCCGCTAAATGGAGCCATCACGATGCCCTGATAGCTATTCACCAGGGTGATGTTGCAGATATACGACACATTGCCCTGCAGCGTATACGGGTAGGGGATGGGATTCACCGGATTCTGCTCCGGGTAGTATACCGTCAGGTTGTAGACATTCGCATGACCTAGTTCCTGGCTTGAGAGCAGCGCGGGGCCGTCAGGCTTGCCCTTATCTGCATAAGCCAGCAGTATCGTGCCGGTGAGGGGTTGTCCAGGTTGCGGCTTGCGCCATTCCCCGCAGAGGGTCACGCTGGCTGGCAATGCGATGTGGTGGTCGAGACGATAACGTCCTGCTGGCAGGAACGCCGTGCCGCCGCCATGCGCGTTTACGTCATTGACCATCTTCTGAATGGCGGATGACGCGTCGGTTTTGCCGGTGTTATCTGCGTGATATGGCGCATCCGTGGCCACCGTCGCCGCCACCACCAGCTCGCCGTTGCTATAGATCGGTTTATAGCATTTACCCACATCCGCCACCCCCATGCTCGCATAAATGGTAGCTATTATAACTGTGGTTAGCCAAACTCGCAGATACATCATCATAAAACTCCCGTGGGTGCGTCAGTTCAAATTACCATTCTTGGGTATAGTTCCACACAACCTGCGGAATATCATTCTCCTTAGGTTATATGGCTGTCCAATGACCAGCATCCATAAGTATCCCCGCACCGAAACAGGTAAAATGATGTATCATCCCATCCGTCCTAATCCAGGAGCAGTTATGCGAACCCATACATTCACAACCATCTGCACCGCATTGATTACGCTCGCCTCGGTCTGGGCCGCCGCCGCGCCTAACACCGAACTGTCCAACAAGCACTATAAAATCATACTGAATAGCACCAAACCCAGCGTGGCCTCGATAGAGAACCGCTGCATGGGCCGCTTCAGCACGATCTACAAACCGCGCATAGCTCAGCCGTTCTTCGCAGCCACTCTTCGTGAGGCCAATCCGGCCCCAGGACAGAAGGCCAAAAGCTGGAGCGTCACCTCGCTGGACTTCACCACCCGGAGCATCAAGACGGTCAAGATGTCCGCCGACAGCACCACCACCTGGAACATGCTCTGGCAGTCCGGCAGCCAGCGGCTAGAGGCTAACCTACTCATACACACGGATGCAAGCCTCGAAAGCAAATGGAGCTTCTCGCTCAAGTCAAACGGCGAACTCGACGCCACGTTCGCTTTTCCTGTGCTCGATGGCCTCAAGATCGGTCCGAAACCTGAAGAAGCATACTATTTCCACCCGCGGTTCAGCGGTCTGTTGAATGACGTCCCTATCGAGCTGGCCACGACCTACGGCCAGTATGCCCGAATGCAGGTCATGGACGCCTACCATCCATCTGGTGCTGGTGAGAACCGCCCCGCTGGCCTATACGTGGTGACTCACGACCGCAGTATGATGCGGAAGTCCTACGAGCTGACCAAGCGCGAGACGGGCGTGAACCCCATCAAGCTGCGCGATGATTACGGCTTCCCGTTTTCGAATACACTCAAGTCCACGGACGGAATCGGCATGGCCGTGAACTGGATGCGCATCCCGCTTCAGACGGGTAAACCCTATACCATACCCTCCGTGGTGATTGGGGTCGGCGCCGGTGACTGGCGTGATGCGCTCAAGAGCTACCGAACCTGGGTCGATACCTGGTATAAACCCCGCGACAGGGGAGCCAAATCGAGCTTCCTGCACACCTCCTTTGATCTCTTCTCGCAGCCCAACTGCGACGCCGCGCTGGCGGAACTCGATAAATACCCCACACCCGAGTACATGCAGTTCATGGTGCAAAAGAACCGAATCCTGGGCGAGTATGGCTACCGCGACGACTGGAGCCTGGCCGAACTACAGCGGTTCGTCAGCGAGTGCAAACGCAGAGGGATAGCAACCAACCACTATGTGGAGGGCTACATCGCCTCTAAAACCACGCAGGTCTGGAAGGATCACGGCACCGAATGGGGCCAGATGCAGGGTAAGGAGTACCAAGTGGGGTTCGCCAACCAGTGTATGTGGCTGTGTCACCCAGGCTGGCACGAGTGGCTGGCGGTCGAAACCACCCGCCTTGCCAGGGATTTGAAGCTGGATTCCATCTATCTGGACGAAGTGGGATGGGGCACCGGCGACAAGAGCACATCGGACAATCCTGCCCACAACCCGGGCCGGTTCCAACAGGACGGCGCCATGACCGGTGCCCGCAATCTGCTGAAAAAAGTGCGGGCCGGGCTGGATCAAGTGAACCCGGATATCACAATATATACCGAAGGTCCTGCCGTGGATGGCCTGTTACCCTACCTGGACGGTGTGGAGGACTACACCTGCGTTCAGTTCAAATCCTACCCAGCCGCTTACCGAATTCCGGTACACTTCATGCGATTTGTGTTTCCCGAATTCAAGTTCGCGGACATACCCGATGGCACTCCAGGCGAGATCGACACCCAGTTGAAGCTCTGCCTGTTCAACGGTACGGGGTTCATGGCCTCGATGCAGGAGGCCGGGGTTCCCGGGAGCTGGCTCGGTCGAATCCACGCTATCCTTCGCGACCACCGCGATGCGTTCACGGAGCTGCATCCGAAGCCGCTGGTCGCCACCTTGGCCAACGGAGTCTACAGCAACCGCTTCACCAGCCCTGCCAAGACCGTATATACGCTGTTCAACAACAACGACTACCCGGTATCTGGGCAGGTTCTGTCGCTGCCGATAACGGCCAACCGGCACTGGGTCGACCTGTTGAACCACACCGCCCTCAGAGTCGATCAGACAAGAGAGGGTGCCCGTGCGGTCATGCAGATCGCCCCAACAGATGTGGCAGTGATTGCATCCCTGCCGGCGCTGCTCAAGATGAGACGAAACGGCGAAAGGGTGTGGGTGAGTGTGCCAAAATCTCCTGCCGCTGACAGGATATCACTCAACCTGCTCCACCAGGACGGCAAACTTTATGCGAACCGACCGTTCACACCCTCAAACCAAGGTTTCAGCCTTGCTGAGGTCACATCCAAAGGCAGATACCATGCGGTGTTGAAGCTGTACCGTGAGGGTGTGATGCTGGATATGCTCGCACTGCCGGAGCTCACCACGCTCGATCTGGCTCCCGACGCCGTCGTGACCGGCTCTGTGCGGAGCGCTGAGAGTAAAGTGCTCAACAGCGCAGCCGGCGGGAGCTACACCCTTCGATGGGATGACAAACCGCGCTGGGTGCAATACACATGGTCAATCCCGCAGACGTTCAATACCAGCGCGCTGCGGTGCGCCAACTACTTCGGTGACGTATATACCCCGCAGATTTACCGGTATCTGATCTCAGACGATGGGCAGACGTGGAAAGCCATATCCGAGATCAACCGCGAAGGCAAGACCAACTTCGATACTCAAGACCTGCTGCCCACGGTCACCACACGCTACCTGCGTCTGGAGATACAGAAAGGCGGTCTGTGGGGCGATGCCTCGGAAATGGTGCGCTGGCGGATATATTGCAAGCCGCCAGTCGAATGAAAATGGGGCACGGCAACCGTGCCCCATTACGGCGAACCGCCACAGCCTCTAGTGAGTGCTGACCGTTTCGTCTTTCATCTGACTCTTCGATGCCTGATACCTGTCCATATAGCTGCGAGCACTGGACTTGGTGTGCTCCACCGCCAGATAGACAGCCGGCAGAACCAGGAGGGTGAAGAGCGTGGAGGTGACCAACCCGCCGATCATCACGATCGCCAGCGGTCGTTCGATCTCGGCTCCCACACCGCCGCTGATGAGTATCGGCAGCAGCCCGAGCGCGGCGCAGGATGCCGTCATCAGCTTCGGACGCAGCCGTTGCACACTCGCTAGCCGGATCGCCTGCTCTTTAGTGTGGCCATCGGCGATGAAATCACCGGTCTGCGTCAACAACACCAGGCTGTTTTGCACCGCAATGCCAAACAACGCGATGAACCCGACGGCTGAGGACACATTCAAGCTTTCGCCTGTGACCAACAGCGAGACCACCCCTCCGATGAACGCACTGGGCACGGTGGCCAGTATCATGCCGGCGTGTGAGGCTGATCGCAACGCCATAAACAGCAGCATGAACACCACAGCAAGTGCCACCACGGTGGCCAGCAGAAGGGACTTCATGGCGCGCTGCTGATTCTGGAACTGCCCGCCGAATACCACATAATACTCCTGCGGAAGGTTCAGGCCGCGCAGTCCCTGTTTGATGTCGGCCACCACGCTGCCCAGGTCGCGTCCCTGAATGCTCGCATCGATGCCAAAGCGCCGGTTCATGGCCTCCCGCCAGATGACATTCGGCCCCTCAGAAAGCACCACTGTGGCCACCTGAGAGAGCGGAATTTGATACCCCGCAGGCGTGTCCACCATGATATTGGCGAGTGCCTCCGGGTCGCCGCGCAGCGAATCTGGGTATCTTACAAACACCCCGTAGCTGCGCTGGTTCTTCCAGACCTGGGTCAGCTCCTCACCGCCGATCGCCAATTGCACGATCTCAGAGATATGCCCCACCGACACCCCGTATCGAGCGGCCGCCTGGCGGTCGATCTGAACCTGCAACTGCGGGATACCCGTGGCCTGATCCATCTTCACATCCTCGACACCCTTCACACCACGCATGATCTCCTCGATCTGCTTGCCTTTCTGTGACAGGGTTTGGATGTCCGGTCCAAACAGCTTCACCTGCAGAGGGGCCGGGGTGCCCTCCAGGCTCTCGCTGATTTTGTTTTGCAGTGGCTGTGTGAAGGCCACAGCCACGCCGGTGATTGTAGCTATCTGTTCTCGAATCTCCGCCAGAATCTGATCCGATGATTTGGTCAGTTTGTGTCGCGGCTTCAGGTTGACGAATATCTCGCCGGAGTTTACCGGCAAAACGCAGCCGATGGCGCGTTCAGAACGGCCGTTGCGCCGGACGACCTCTGCGATGTTTGGATTCTTACTGAGCAGTTCCTCTATCTGCAGGGTGATGCGGTTGTTTTCCTCAAGCGAGGTTTCGGCAGGCGTCATGGTGGAGATAAACCACGAGCCCTCGTCCAGTTTCGGCATGAAGTCGCGCCCGACCATCATGGCACCGAATGCCGTGGGGATGAGTAGTGCGAAAGCTACCCCTATGACCACCCAGCGATGGTGCAGCGCGTATTCGAGTGCCGGCACGTAGCCGCGCTTGATCCAACTGACGAACTTCACTTCGCCTTCCGTGGTATCGCCGGTTTTCGGATGCAGGAACCGACTGGCCAGCACCGGTGTGACGGTCACTGACAGCACCAGCGCCACCAGCATAGCCGCCGCCACCGTGATGGCCAAAGGCCTGAACAGCAGCCCCTCAATGCCGCCCATCAAGAACAACGGCAGGAATACTGCCACTATCACCAAAGTCGCGAAGGCGATGGGGCGCCCCACTTCGATGGCTGCCCGTTGGGCAACATGCTCCTTCACTGCAGGATCATTGAGATTGCTCCTGCTGCTGTGAAAGCGGTGGTAGATGTTCTCCACCATGATGATCGAGGCGTCAACCATAATTCCAACCGCAATCGCAAGTCCGCCGAGTGACATGGTATTCAACCCGATGCCCATTTTGCGCATGAGGATACCTGCGATCATGACCGACAGGGGCAGCGACGCGGCCACAATCAGCGTGCTGCGCAGATGGCCCAGGAAAACCAGCAGCACCAGAATGACTAGTACCGCACCATACAGAATGGCGTGGGTCACACTAGACAGCGACTGCTCAATGAGGTGGGTCTGGTCGTAGTAGGGTATCAATTTGACACCCTTTGGCAGCGTGGTGTGCATGTCATCAATCGCCTTTTCAATGCCTGCCACTACTTTCACGGTGTCGGCATCTGGCTGTTTGATGACCAGCGCGACGACGGTCTCCTTGCCGTTCATGCTGGCGATCCCTCGCCGAATCGCAGTGCTGTCCTGCACATCGGCGATGTCATTCAGATAGAGCGGAATGCCGTTGCGCTCCGATATCACTGTCTTCTGGATATCGTCCAGCGAGGTATACCGCCCGATTCCGCGCACGGTATACTCCGTGCTGCCTGTGCTGATGAAACCGCCTGCTGCGTTCTCATTGCCGCTCTTGATGGCCTCTTCAACCTCGGCCAGTTTGACGTTATACGAGCGCAGTTTGTTGGGGTCTATGGTCACTCGGTATTGCCGTACACTCCCGCCCATATTCAGCACTTCGGCGACGCCGGGCACCGTCAACAGGTTATACCGAACCTGCCATTCTGCGATCTCCCGCATCTCAGCCGGTGGAAGGTCACCCTGAATGGCCAGTTCATACACCTCAGCCAGACGAGTCGTGGCACTGCTCAGTGTCGCAGGTTCGGTGCCGGGAGGCAGGAGTGCCGCCACTTGAGCCATCCGCTCAGACACAAACTGCCGGGCCCGCCAGAATTCGGTCTCGATGTCAAACTCAACCACGACTGACGACAGTCCCTGGGTGGTCTGTGACCGTATCCTGCGCACTCCGGGCAGACCGTTCATCGACGCTTCCATCGGCCGCGTGATCATCATCTCGATCTCTTCCGGGGCCATCGCTTCATTCTCAACGACGACGGTGAACACCGGGATGGTGATGTCGGGATAGACGTTTCGAGGCATCTGCTGGTATGCCATCACCCCAAATACCAGGGCCATACCCACCAGCATGATCACCAGAGCCTTCTGTTTGAAGGAGTTCTGGATGATTCGGGTTATCCAACTTCCTTGACTTGTTTCCATCTCAGCTCCTAGTGCCCGTCCGTGCATCCGGCTTTAAGCTGACCGGAGCCTAATGCAGTTTTGAGCTGGTATGCGCCTGTGGTGACGACCGGTGTACCTGGCTGCAGACCGCTGGCTATCTCCACCAGCAGCCCCTGACCGGCGCCGGTGGTCACTTCCAGCTTGTCATAGGCGCCGCAGGCATTTGTATTGGCCTTGATGTCCTCATCACATTCCATGCATGGTGTGAACACTATCTTCTTCCCGGCATCGTCGAGAACCGCATTTTTGGGAACCAGCACGCAGCTACTGCCGGTGCCAGTGGTGAGCAGCACGTTAGCGAACATCTCGCCGCGCAACAGAGCCTGGTTGTTGGGCACCACGCACCGGATTTTGGCGGTGCGGGTTTCGTGATTCAGAATGTCGCTAATGGAATTCACATTGCCGGTGAATACCTTCGCAGGATAAGCATCGACCCTGATCTCCGCATTCTGTCCCTTACGAACCTGGGCGATGTCCTTCTCGTAGATGTCCGCCTCCACCATGACCTGCGAGAGGTTCGCTACGGTAAACATCGCATCCGATGGCGAAGCCATCTGGCCGACGTTGGTATGACGCGCCGCGATACGCCCGGCGATGGGTGATGTGACCTGAAGCGTGTCGCCCGTCCCTGCTGGCTGAGCCCCGAGCAGCTTGATTTTGTCTATCGATGACTGCAGCTCCACCTGAGCGGCCGATACGGCCGATCTGGCCGACTGCACAGCCCTGGTGTCCACAATCTTGCCTGATAGGAGCTTCTCCTCGCGCGAAAGATACTGCTTGGTGACTTCCGCTTTGGCCTGCATTGTGCTCACGCGCCCGTCAGCCTGGCTTACCCTCGATCTCGCCGCATCAACGGCCAAGCTATCGCGTTTCAGCTCCGCTTCAGCGGTCTCCAGTTCTTGTTTTGAGACTATTTTTTCTGCATACAGCTCTTTCGCCCTCTGCAGTTTAACCTTACACTGCACCAGTTCGGACTCCGCCTGAGCCAGTTCGCTTTTCGCCTGCGAGAGCAGGCTTTTCGCATCCGCCAGATCGCCCTGGGCGCCCAGGTGTTCGGAGCGCGCCTCCTCAACCGGCCTTACGCTGTTCGCGCCGAGTTTGGCCATCTCCATTTCCCGTTGAAGGCCCTGCTTCGCCGCATTGAGTGACGCCTGGGCTCTGCGGTAGTCCGCCCGTGCTTCGGCCAGATCCACGCTGGAGATGATGGCCATCACTTGCCCTTTACGCACGGTGTCGCCGACCGTGCCGTAAGCAGCGACCACCTTACCCTCGATTCTCGGGCTGATGCTCACCAGGCTGTCAGGCATCACCATGACCCTGCCTGTGGCTGTGACCGTCTGCCTGCGTACGCCCTTGGTCGCCATGGCCAGATGTAGACCAGCTATTTTGGTGGCTTCGTCTGCGTGGCTTGCGGCCTCTGTCTCCGCAGCCACTGCCTCGTGTCCATGATCTACCGGTTTTTGAACAAGCCAGTAGGTCACTGCTGAAGAGCCGATGATCGCCGCCAATATCCCGAGTGTATTTTTCATTTTCATTTTGCTGCCTCCAGTTGGTCCAGTTGCATCGTCCCGCACGCCCACTCCAGCTCCGCCACAGCCTTCGTATGCCTCACCAGCACCGTGGTGTATTCCGTCTTGGCATCCAGCAGTGTCCGCTGAGCCTCCAGAACCTCCAGGTATCCGGTGGCACCTTTTTCGTAGCCTGTCTGAGCCATTCGCAGCAGCTCTTCCGACTTGCTTATGATGTGGGTGCTGAATTGGTCAACCACTTGGCGTGATGTAGTGACCGAATTGATGGCCTGCGCCACTTCCATGCCGACGGTGTTCTGAGCAGCCAGCCGCTGTTGCTCAAGGTTTCTAAGGCTGGTTTGCGCTTGCTGGACGTCCGCTTTGGCCGACCCCCAGTCCACGATCGGCAGCGAAAGCGAGATGGCGATGCCCTCATCGCCGTCTGAATCGAAGCTGCCCTTCCTCGCCTGCAGAGCCAAGTCTGGAGTGCTTCTCAGCCGGCGGGCTTGTACCTCACCGCGTGCAGAGAGTAGCTGGGCATCGATGGCTGATAGCTCCGGCCTGAGTTTCTGTGCCGAAGCCAGTAGTGACGGCTTATCAAGTGCTGCGGTGTGTGTCTGGGGTGCATCAGTGGCTGTGAAATCTTCGCCTGTGGGACGGCCCATAAAGGTGTTTACCAACGCCTTAGCCTGGGTGAGTTCTAATACGACCTGCGACAGTTCCTGCTCCGCCCTGGTCATTTCCAGCTCAGTTTTAAGAAGCTGTGAGCCAGGCACGGTGCCGATATCAAGCTGCTTCTGCACCGCAGTTTGCAACTGACGCAACGTTCCGATGTTCTGTTGGTGCAGCTTCACTAGCTCCTGTGCGCCGACCACATCCCAATAAGCGTGTGTCAGTTGGAGCACAGTCTGCCGTCGGATAGTCGCTGCGTCAAATGCCGCGGCCAGAGACTGCGATGATGCAATTTGGCCGCGGACACGCCGCGAGCCGTTCAGTTCCAGCGGTTGTGAGATGAGCACAGCGGCATCCGAGCCACCCACGCCCACGATGTTTGGCGATACGGTGAATTCTGGATTCGTGAGAGCTTTGGCGGATTTCGCACCGAGCTTCGCAGCCTCAACCGATAGACAGCTTGCCGCGATGGACGGGTTGGCCTTGAGTGTGGTCTCTACAGCCTGGGCTAGTGACAGCCCGTCTGCGGTGCCAACTATAGGCAATAGACCGAGTACTGCCGCGATAGCGGGCAGTGATATATGATGATATCCCATTAGTTTCCTCGCTTGTGTCCACGCGCACAGTTATGCACGCGTAGGTGGGGCGGATATCGATTATGATAATCGCTTATGTATAGGTGATGCGGGTTAAACTAGTGGTTCGGGAGGTTGGTATGCGCAGTCAAACGCTATGAACGGGGGTGTGGCAACTAGATGCAGGTAACTCGGCGTCAGCTCCGGAGCAATGTGCAGAAAGAGGACACTACCAACTGCCAGATGTGTGCAGCCGTCACAACAGGGGCTGCTATCGGAATCGGCAGATTCATCTGCAGGTAAACACGCTGTGCAGGGCTGGCTGTTAATGCTGTTGTGACAATCGAAATGACAGTCACCCAGGGTGGCACAGGCGAGCAGCATCAATATCACAAGAGGAATCATATATATGATCTTGCCTGCACGCCACATGTTCATATTTTTATCATATCACAACGGGTTATGACTCAGTTCCGGCACGAGGTAAAGGCTGATCGCCTGCAATCGACACCACTAGCCGATGGCGACGGGTTCGGTGGCCCGTCCGTGACTGCGTCCCGGTACGGGCACTGTCACCCATCGCTAATCAATAACAGCCCGCGTTCCGGCGGGCGGCGGGAAGGCTGCCTCCCATGCGCCGGCCGGAGCGAAGAGACGCCGGCCGATATTGATCAGCCGTGCGGTGCAGGAACCCGCACTGGACGCAGTTCCCGGAGCGTCAGCTCCCGGAACGTAGTCGTGTGGGTGACTAAACCCGCGGCAATGCGGCTGATCACCTGCGATTTGCACCAGCAACCCTTGGCGACGAATACATGCGCTATAGAAAAGGCTGACCAGCCCGCGTCGACGGGTTCCATCGCCCCAAGGGGCTCCATCACCCATCGCTGATCAGATGGCTGCCCGCGTCGCTTCGCTCCTGCGGGCGCTGGCGGAGGCCTCCCGGCGCCCGCTTGCGGGCTGCAAACGACTAGACGCGCGGTGAGGGAACCCCGTGAAGGGACGCAGTCACTTGGGGTGACTAAACCCGCGGCAGCGCAGCTGCTCACCGGCGATCCACACCCCTGACCCTCTCCCGACCGGTCCGGTTTTCCCTTTCCGGGCCGGTCTTTCCGGGTTTGCGTTTTACGGAGCGGAATCCGACGGATGCGACGGATTGGACCGATCCCAATGATAGACAACCACGGGGATAGTGGACTGGTAGCTTGGGCTATCCGCCAGACCGCGCCGGAGATGGGCTGCACAGCCACCGTAATCGTACTGCGAAACCGGCGCGGTCAAATACCTGATCAGCGGTCAGCCGCTACAGCCCCTTCAGCAGCGGCTTGATCTCATCAGCGATCAACTGTTTGTAGTGCTGCGCCTCGTTCTGCTCGAACACTCCGTCCAGCTTCTGCAATCCATCGGCTGCCCCAAGGTAACCCAGCCACAGCGTGTCGCGCTGAAGCCAAACCGCCTCACGCGCCATCATAAAGGGCGTGACCAGCAGACTGAGTATCAGCACGCTGCCCGCCCACAGGCTGGCCAGCCGCCGGTTGAGGGCACCGTAATACCGTCCGAACAGTGACATGGCATAGAGCCCGATGATCACGCTGCCCACCAGCATCGCCCACCCGATGATGAACAGTGCCATAGAACCATTAAATGACATCGGGTTAAAGAGTGGGTCATTCGAGCGGGTGAGCCAGAATCCAACTATCACACTGCCATATCCAATGATGGTGTACTTCAATTCAATGCGTGAATCTGGGGTGCTGATACCCAGTTCACGGCAGCGCTTGCGTGTTTGCTGCCACTCCAGCATCATTGGGATTAGCAGCACGAGGGCACCAGGTATGGCCCACCAGAATGTCGCCGACTTAAGCAGGCCGGTCTCTGCCAACACCACCACGTAAAGTGCGGGTGCCAGCACGAAAGTGAGCAGTCGGTTACGAATCTTCTTCCAGTCCGGCAGCAGGAAAATCGTCCGTTCGTTACGGTAAGCACCTACCACCATCCAGATGAAGGCCAGTATACTGCTCAGAATCACCAGCATTGCGAGCACGGATGTCCATACCATCACGATGGTTTCACCAGCCAACACGCTCTGTACCCGCTTGAGCGGGGTAAGCTGCGCGACACTGACCCCGGGGTAATAGGTATTACCCGTCTTGTAGAAGAACGGCATGAGCTCGATGTGTTTTGCTTCCGCTTTTGCTTGTTCTTCTGTCGGTTCGAGTTTCACCGGTAAGGTGCTTTGTCGAAATGCACGACGCGCCTTCGCCACGTTCTTTTGAAATGCACTGGGATAGGCAGGTCGAATGAGCTTATCACTGTCGCGAAGAAAGCTAGAGGAGGAGGCGTAGGTCATCATTTGCCTCTGCTCGCTGTTAGCACTGTCTGCGATCAGTAAATTCAACTTCAGGGCTTGCTGAACTACCCGTTCGGCCCTGGCATACTCGCCCTGTTCAGCCAGGTAGTCTACCAAATTCAACAGGAACCGGTTACTAAATGACCACGATCGGTCTATCTGACCAGCCCGTAACCAGCGTGACAGATACTGCTCGTAATAGCGGGGTTGAGGCAGACGCTGCAGCATCCTTAGGCGAAACTCATCGGAGTAGTCGTCAAAACGAGGCTTCTTTGAGGCTTCTTCCAGCAGTTTCATGCTGCGCTCAAGATCAGCCTTGCTGCGTATCTTGGTGCCTGGTTCAGTCCGAGCGACCAGTGGAAGAAACGCCTTATCGAGTTGCACCTTCAGCATGAGCATCGGGTAGAGTGCGTTGTCTGGGTCTTTTTGCATCCCGATCGAAATGAATGTGTTGTAATCTTCAAGGGTGATGGAGCCTCGTGCATGGTAGAAAGTGTATGTCCCTGGGGTATTGGATATCACATTTTGTTTTGGGTCAAAGACCACTTCGGAACCCACCAGGAAGTAAGCCAGCATTTTCAAAGCTTCAGGCTCATTACCATGCTTCTGCCAGTATTCCTTAAACCGATCGGTGCGGTATCTATTCTTGTGATTTTCTGGTATGTCGATATTCCCGATAACATTGAAATCCCCATTAGGGGGCGCAAACACCGAATAGGCAGGGAGGTGGAACTCGTCGGTGGTGACGGACTCCGGATCGTACCGCATCTCACGCTGAGCCTCTTGAATCGCACCCAGCCGAAGAAATCCTAATGCCAGACCCGCTAGCAGCATCAACGGCACCAGCACCCAACTGATCATGATGCGGGCCAGGCTGCGCAGAGTCATCCTGCGGCTGTTGGCTGTCAGCAGTTGGTCGGCCAACTCTGCGGGAGGTCCAAACTGCGCCAACGTCTGCTCTTGGGCCTCCTCTGGGGACAGCTTCAGTTCCGAGCTTAGCTCCGCGGCACTCTCCTCCAGGTGGCCCATCAGCTCCTGACGCACATCCAAAAGCAGCTCATGGTCAGCTTTCAAGCCCTCGGTGGCTTGGTCAACCAGCTTCTGGAAGGGGTTGCTACTCATCTTAGGCCTCCTGCAGCAGCAGAACTGCGTTCACGTTTGTGGTGTAGTCCTTCCAATCTTTCAAGCGTGTCTGCAGGCTCTCCAGGCCCGCCGGCGTGATGCTATAATACCGGCGCGGCCTGTTGTAACCGGGCACCTCCACCCATTCGCACTGCAGTTGCCCGCACGACGCCAGCTTGTGCAGCACGGGGTAGAGGCTCCCCTCCTTCCACTTGAACTCACCTTCGGTGCGTTCATTCACGAGTTTGATGATCTGGTAGCCGTACATCTTTTCTTCTGATAGCATCTTGAGCACCATCATTTCGATGGCACTAGACAGATAGTCAGCATGATTTGCCATTTGGTCGCCTCCGAATACGTTGATGTTCTAAGTATACTATGCATAGATATAGAAAGTATATGGGAATTTGAAAATCTAGTATATTTGCTGGTTAAGTGGGCGACAGGTGAGAAAGACTGAGCGGATACTACCCCGCCAGGAGCGACACCGTGCTATTGTCAACGAATTCCGCGATGGCTGATTTCCGGCACCCACGGAGTGGGTAGGATTCTTATAGCCACGGGTCAGCGAAGCGCAACCCGTGGTAGGAACCAAAACCAGCTACCCCGAAGTGGGTCGTATCGGATGCCCTGGTAGATCGGCTGCCAGGTAACAGGTTCGACCCACTTCGGGGTATGCACAATGCGCCGCTTTCCAGGGGTATCGCTGCGCTCACCCCTGGCTACAAGAACCGCTACCCACTTCGTGGGTGCCCGGACGATCTGTAGACATGTGCAACTACAACCATGATGAAGCTAACCGGGGCGGTAATAGCCTGCACCACCGATCCGACGGATGGGACGGATCGGACAGATGGTCCGGCGGTAGGGGCGACCGGCGGTCGCCCTGGGCGGGGAGACCCCGCCCGCGTCGTCGTGGCGGGCGCGGTCTCCGCGCCCTGGGTGACGAAACCCGTTCACGGGTTGATGGAGCCCGTCGCCGATGGGTCGCCCGTCAGCTTACCTATGCTTTCGTGAATAAGCTGATTGGTGTGCTGGGTGAGGTTCTGCTGGAACCGCCCCTCCAACTGTTTCACGCCACCCTGAGCACCGAGATGCCCCAGCATGAGGGTGTCGCGTTGGAGCCATGTGGCCTCACGTGAGAGCACCCAAGGGGTGATCAGCAGGCTGAGCACCAGCACGCTGCCCGCCCACAAGCTGGCCAGACGGCGGTTAAGCGCGCTGTAATACCGGACGTTAAGCGACATGCCGTACAGCCCGCCCATCACGCCGCCAATCATCAAACTCCATGCTATGACGAACCTCACCAGTGCCATGGTGGATCCGATGGTTTCATACGCCTGGTCGATGGAGCGGTATAGCAAGAATCCAACCACAATGCTGCTGTAGCCGATGACCGTAGCGATCAGCTCACGGGTGGCATTTGGTGTCGAGACACCTAGCTCACGGCACCGTCGGCGAGTCAGCGTCCACTCGTAAAGGGCGGGGATTCCGATTAGCACCACGGCTGGGATCGCCCACAAGACAGAGGACTGTTTGATCCAGCCAAACTCCGCCATCACAGCGACAATAGCTCCTGGTATGAGTACGCCGAGTATCAGCATATTCCGAAGCCGCTTCCAGTCTGGCAGCAGGATCAACACCCGTTGATGGCGGAAGAGACCGACGACGCTCCAGATGATCGCCAGCAGTGCGCTCAGCACGAGCAGCAGAGCAAAGGCGGTCTGCCAGATCATGATCAGCGTCTCTGAAGCCAGCACACTCTGAAGGTGCTGCAGCGGTTTGAGAAGGTCGAGGGTCAATCCTCGGAAGTGAGCTGGATTACGAATAATTGAAGCCGGAATGAGTTCCACTGTTTTGGAGGTTTCCAGCACAAGCCGTTCCGTGGAGTTCAACCCACCTCGAGTGTCGGAGGAGTCTTCTTTAACAATCGAGTCGATCTGCTGCGAGTAGGGAGTGGGCTTTACTTTACTGACATATTTAGCGCAGCCTTTTAACAACCCCAGGCTGGTCGAATAGATCACACTCTTTCGTTTTTCTGTATTGGAGTTCTCAGCCAGTAGCAGGTTGATCTTCATGGCCTGCTGGGTGGTCCGCTCACAGCTGGCGATATCTCCTTTGGTGTCTTGATATTGCAGCACACGCCATGTGTAGGCATCAAGGCTTACCGCAGTCTTGCTGATCTGGTCAAGCACGGCTTGGCGTGAGAGATACTGCTCGTAATACCTGGATTTCGGCAGACGATTAAGCATTTTGAGTGCGAATTCTTCGGTGTAATCATTATAGCGGGGTTTGGACGCCGCCAGCGCCATCATTTTCAAGCCAGCATCCAGATCGGCCTGGCTGCTAAACACGTAACTCTGGATCAAACCAGCCTTTGGCGTAAACGCCTTCTGCAGGTAGAGCTGCGCCATCAAGATCGGGTAGAGCGCGTTGTCTGGATCCTTCTTCAACCCAATCTCGACGAACTTGAGGTATTCAGCCGGCGTGAGGCTGCCTTGGTCAGCCGTCGCCGCGCCAGGTGCCGGATCCACCACAACCGTTTGACCCGCCAGGAAATAGGCCAGCATGCGCAGTGCTTCCGGTTCATTCTGATGCTGCTGCCAGTGTTTCTTGAACCGGTCTGCCTGGTATCTATTCCGCTGGTTCTCTGGCGAGTCGATGTTCAACAGTGTTTGTAAGTCTTTTTCTGGGGGAGCGAACACGGAATAAGCAGGCAGCACCACACCGGGATCGCTGCTCGCGGAGCGTATCTTGGCTTCATTTTGCAGCATGCGGATCGCACCTAAGCGCATCACACCCAGTGCCAGCCCTGCGACCAACATGACAGGAATCAACAGCCAGCAGATCAATACCCGCGCTATGTTTCGCCTGGACATCCGTTGCCTGTTGGCATCAAATAGCTGATCGGCCACTTCAACGGGTGAGCCGAAATGGGCCTCGACCTGTACTACCACCTCATCGGGAGTGACCGTTGGGTCAGCAGCCAACACCGCGGCACTCTCTTCGAGGTGACCGAGAAGCTCTTGCTGCACATCGAGATGAAGCTCATGATCGCCTTTGAGTCCTTCAGTGGCCTGGTCCACCAGCTTCTGGAAGGGGGTATCACTCATATCACGCCCCCCTGCAACAGCATGACCGCATTCACGTTGGCAGTATAGCTTTTCCAATCCTTCAGGCGTGTTTGAAGACTCTCCAGGCCCGCAGGCGTGATGCTGTAGTACCGGCGCGGCCGGTTATATCCGGGCACTTCCACCCATTCACATTGTAGTTGGCCGCAGGACGCCAGCTTGTGGAGCACAGGATAGAGGCTTCCCTCTTTCCATTTGAACTCACCGTCGGTGCGTTCATTCACGAGTTTGATGATCTGGTAGCCATACATTTTTTCTTCCGATAGCATCTTGAGCACCATCATCTCGATGGCACTCGCCAGATAGTCAGCATGGTTAGCCATTTCGTCGCCTCCGAATGCGTTGATGTAATACGTATATTATGCATTGATATGCGGAGAATAGACACATGAATCTCCGTACTGCTCAGCCATCGGTGACGGGTTCCATCAACCTGCTAAAGCAGGCCTCATCACCCGTCGCTAATCAGTTGGCTGTCCGCTGAAGCGGACGCATCCCGGACTCCCCTGCGCCCGCTTGCGGGCTGTAAATACCTAGACGCGCGGTGAGGGAACCCCGTAAAGGGACGTCAGTCCCGTGGGGTGACTAAACCCGCGGCAATGGTGACAGAGTATTTACGAATCACCAAGTATATTTACTGTCTTCGACGTCGTTCAGGCCTGAAATGCCTGAGCTTATGTATTATATGGGTAGACCAACTCAATTCGTCACCCAACAGGAGGACGCCATGGCTCAGCAGTATCTCACCACCGTTCTGGGTGATCGCCCCGCCAGCAGCATGAAACTGATCCTGCCGCACGAGCACATTCTCGTGGATTTCGGAGGGGCGGACACCGCCAGCCCCAGCCGTTACGACGCGGAGGCGGTCTACCAGAAAGCATTGCCTCAACTCAAACAGGCGCGAGCACTGGGGGTGGAATGTGTGGTGGAGTGTACCCCGGAGTATCTAGGCCGCGATGTGCGACTCATGCGCCGTCTGAGCCAGGCGAGCGGGATGCAGATCATCGTGCCCACAGGGATGTACGCCGCTGCGAACTACAAGTTCATCCCGAAGTGGGCTTATGACGCCAGCGTAGAGCAGCTCGCCTCGCGCTGGATCACGGAGCACAGGGAGGGCATCGAGGGCAGCGGTGTGAAGCCCGGATTCATCAAGATCGGTGTGAACCCGCAACTTGCCGATATCGAGCGCAAACTGGTGCGGGCGGCCGCCCAGGCGCACAGGCAGACAGGCTTGACCATCGCCAGCCACACCGGCGAAGGCCCAGCGATCGAGCAGCAACTGAGCATCCTGCGCGAAGAGGGCGTCCACCCCTCAGCATTGGTGTGGGTCCACGCCAACGGCGAGCCCGACATAGAGCGGCTGGTCCGGGTTGCCCGCAGCGGCTGCTGGGTGGAGTTTGACGGTCTGAGTGAGAGCAGCCTTGAGCAGCACCTCCAACTGGTGCTTCAGATGAAGAAGGCCGGTCTGTTGCACCGCGTGCTGGTCAGCCACGATGCCGGCTGGTATGCGGTCGGTGAGCCAGACGGCGGCACCTGGCGGCCTTTCACACTGTTGTCTGAGAGGTTCTTGCCCGCATTATTGGCAGCCGGCTTAAGTTCAACTGATATCCGCTGGCTGACACAAACCAACCCCACCCGAGCGTTCGCCGCTGGAGTGCGGAAGGGCGTGTAGATCGAGCGGTCGAAATGCATCGCGCGACACCACAGGTGACGAAGCGAGGTAGGGACATGGCGTGCCATGTCCATGGCGGTGGGTATGGTGTCAGTTAAGAAAACATCCGCGTACCACGTTGCCGCGACATCAATGTCTCGGCTACTGATCAACAAGGCTGCTGAAGCAGCCTGAAATTGCGAGCTCACCAACGGCACGTAGTGCCGCAGTCCGTTTCAACGGACTTGATGGTCAATAGCCGAGACATTGATGTCGCGGCGAGAGATGCATCTTATCCGGTTTTTACCACGTGTGCCTACCAGTACATAGTCAGAGCCCCGATTCGTCGTAATTAATGTGGCGTTAGTACATTTATTCGTCGTAAAAAGTGTACTGACACCACACTTTTTCGTCGTAAAAAGTGTACGTATGCCGTGCTTGCGCCTATATCATCGTTGCAGTAAGGTGATTGGTGCCAGATGCCTGACCTTGACCCGTGGCAACGAAATCCAGTAATATACATCAAAGCACAACGGTTCCTGCGTGCCAACAACAGCTCGCTTCGTATTCAAAGAGGTCAGTAAAATGCCATTAAGCGTTAAGGTTCGAACAAAAACACTCGTAGTACTCATCGTGATCATCATAGCACTATGGGCTGTCTGGTGGTTATTGCCATCAGGTATCTACCTGTACAAGAACTATGGCCTGGATGTCACTGTGACGAAGGGACGGGTGAACGGAATAATGGCTTCACCAGATGGCGGCTGGTCATCATGGGGTGTTCTGGGTGGTGGTCGGGGATCGAATGAGGAGTTGGCGCAGGAAGCGCAAGAGCGTCAGAAATGGATATACTCGCATCTGGATCTGCGCGGTTACAGGTTTGGGATGAGCCGCGATGACGTTGAGGCGAATGCCAGAAGACGCGGTGACCGCATTGCACCCGAAAGCGGAATGGTCAGAACAAAAGACGACACAACCTTGATGTTCTCCTACGATGACAAACAAAAGCTAAAATCGGTGGCTATGCCTGCCAACTACGGTCCAAAACTTGGATTTCGCCAGGGCAGTACCGTATGGAGTATGAAGCGGGCAATCGGAGAACCAAGTTTCGCAATGCGTGACAAGAAGGCTTTATCATTCTAGACCGACCCTTATAAAGCAGTCTATTACCCACAAATATTGCATGGCTAGTAGGTCACCGATTCCGCGACATCAATGTCTCGGCACATGGTCGATACGATCCCAATCCGGATTTGTGGGTAATAGACCGACCCTTATAAATGGTGGTCACGCGCCCAATTCAATGCATAGGAACATAAAGAGATAATGAACACCGAAGACATCATACGATTGTTAAATCTGGTGCCGCACGATGCCGAGGGCGGATACTATCACGAAACATACCGCAGTGCGGAGACCATCTCCGGCGAGATGCTCCCAAGCCGGTATGGCGGTGCCAGAAGCATGGGCACGGCGATATACTACTTCCTCACCCCCGATGCTTTTTCGGTGATGCACCGGCTGGCGTCGGACGAAGTGTTCCACTTCTACCTGGGTGACCCTGTTGAGATGCTGCTGTTGCACCCGGACGGCTCGCACAGTGTCACTCTGCTGGGCAGCGACTTGCTGGCCGGACAGCGGCTTCAGGTCGTGGTGCCCACCGGTGTGTGGCAGGGATGCAGGCTAGTTCCCGGCGGACGGTTCGCTCTGATGGGAACCACCGTCGCCCCAGGGTTTGAAATGGCCGACTTCGAGACCGGGACATACGAGGAGCTTGCGGCGCTCTACCCAGAGCGTGCCGAGATGATCCGACAACTGACAAGGTAGAGGTAAGGGTGGCCTTATCTACGCGCGCGCTAATGATGCGTTGACGATGGCGGGTGGCGTGATAGGTTGTAATTTCACATATTTCGATACTTTCACTATACAGTGAAAGTGGCATTATTAATGAAAATATCGGTAATATAGGCCGATATTGATCATAATTTCACTAATACATATTATTTCACTATATAATATATATGGTGAATACAATGAAAAGTAACCTGGTATCATATACAGATGCGGAAACCGCGCTTCGGTTTTGTTTGGAAGAGGTGCCGTTTATCACGGTTCAGCAACTTGGTGTTACCGATCTTGCTTACCCCAGCTTGGACTTGCAAGCCAACCTGCTGGTCGGCGACAGGCCAATAGTGATATTTGGGGTCATCATGAGTGACGGAACACTTCGCACAGTAAGGGGTATTGCAGCCAGGATATCTAGCTGCCTTGAACGTGTGCCACTGAAGTCATACGGAGTAATCATCGCCCCTTACATATCTGAAGATTCAGGTGCCATACTGCACGAACAAGGCGTTGGTTATGTAGACCTTACAGGCAACTATCAGCTATGCTTCGATCAGGTCTATATGCACGTGCGGACGGGCGAAAAGCCAGTAGCAGTTAAGCAAGCCCTGCGGTCCATCTACTCCCCAAAAGCCTCACGCGTGCTACGTGTGCTGCTTGATGAACCGGGGAAAGTGTGGAGAGTTCAGGAAATGGCAGAGAGTGCCGGTATCAGCCTGGGGATGGCCTGGAAGGTCAAGGACCATCTTTGTGCCAGGGAATGGCTCAAGATGGAGAACAAAGAGCTTGTGCTTATAAAACCGGAAGCATTACTCAAGGAGTGGGCGCTGAACTACAGGCCGGTGCCAAAAGAGAACGTCTACGACTTCTACTCATTTCTCAGCCCCAGCGAGGTTGAATTCCGGCTTGCAGAAATATGCAAGGCGAGAGGTATCGCGTACGCGCTTGCTGAGTTCTCCGGCGGTGCACGTTATGCCCCGGTGGTCCGCTATACGCGCGCAAGTGCCTATGTGGGTGAACGCGTAGACGAGATTGCGGATGCACTGCAACTCAAGCGGGTACCTTCAGGCGCAAACGTTAGGCTTATACAGGACAAAGACAGCGGTTCCTTCCTTCGATCACGCGAGGTAGAAAGTGTGAAGATTGTATCTCCTGTACAGGCATATCTGGACTTGAATAAGATATCGGGACGCGGTGAAGAAGCGGCAGAAGGGGTACTGAAGAAGGAGATTGAACCGAAATGGCGGTAACTCAAACAGACTATTCACGTGACCAAGTTGAGGCCGCGAAGTCGGTGATACTGGAACTGACACACCTGCTGGGTGAATAAAAAGATGACATAGTGATCATCGGTGGATGAGTGCCTGAGCTTCGCGTTCTATGTGTCTTAATGATGGAAGTGACAGTCTGCAATACAATAGGGGCGCATTAGTTCTTACTCATATATGTGTAAAACCAAGCCCTAATGGTCTTTCACACCCAAACCGAAGAATTAGTACTGATGTTTGTGTGGCTCTGTTTTAAGAGATGCTCGATGACATGCAACGGTAATGACTGGTGTTTGGCCTTTCAGGGTGTCGGTATGGTGGTTTTCCCGTCGTTTCAAGAGTGCGCTCAATAGTGCCGATTCCAGTACCTTTACTCCAGATAATAAAATATTAGCAGAATCACCCACAAGCTGCGAATTTATCTTGCAATCGCTGATTATGTTAGTGTATCATCTGAATATAAGCCTTGTAGCTTTCTCCTCTCCACCCCGATGTACTACCGCATTCGGCCTAGACGCCAAGAAGCAAAGTGATCTTCACGTTTTAAAGACAGCCTATAATCGTATAGGAGTTCTGTCGTATTCGCTAGGCACTTGCTTGTCTATGCTGTTCCCTGCACACGTAACTATGTTCAGGAAAACAGAATTAGCCAGTAACCACGTTTGGTTACATCTTGGACCTCTCGAGGGGCAAGACTTAGATGACTAAGTCTAAAGGTAGGATTTACACATGAGTATCTGGAAATACACAAAAATCTACTGGTACCAAGCCAATCACTGCACTGAAATGCATAAACAAATCCATGATGCCTTTAAAGGGATGGAGCTAGTTATTAAATGGCATTGCCCTGAAATGCCAATCCGCAATAAACTCAATCTACCCCTTGGTGAACTGCATAATCTTCTAGCTAGTATAGACAAAGCGAAAAGAAATAAGATAGTCAGTAAGTATATAGAGAAGAACATATATGTATTTCGGCGATTGCAAAGCAAAGCAATAGGATACCATCATACCGCGGATCTATTCGATCAAGCAACCAAAAACATTAATGAAATCTGCGATGAAAAAGCAATCCATGAGGACCAAGCATCGATTCTGCTACGAAATATAGAAGCATATACCGTCAAGATCAAAGACTGGAGCAATATATTGATGAGCTTCCCGCGTGGAGTCGTCAGTCGGTATGAGATCGATGCTGACATCCATAATTTATTTCAGACATTTAGGGAGGATATCGAATCTTTATACGCGTATGATATTAAGCCACTCTCGAATGATGATCTGCATAGTAACGTCGGAAAAGAGTATAACAAAGTGGCGAAGTGGTAAGCACTCAGCCAGGTGGAGTGCCTCGCCGCCGCATTACTTGTCGCTCGGATGATAGCTCAACTAGGCTGCTGAAGCGAACGCAGGGATTCCTCCTTGCGCCCGCAGGAGCGAGGCAATAGCCTGTGATAATTGAAGTGCGAAATAACGCATCTGATGTAATAGTCTTGGGGGACTATACTGACATCAAAGATGCAGTGCAGGTTAACAAGGATATTTTGAGATCGGCTTCTTTAGGTAATGCTGATCTTGAGTGTGCTGACCTGCCAGGCGCCTATTTGCGTTACGCCTGTCTGGCTGACGCGAATATGAGGGATGCGAACCTGCAGGGAGCCATCCTGTGCAACGCGACAATCACCGGAGCGGACATGCGGCATGCAAACCTCATCTGCGCCGATTTGAAACGTGCTGACCTGCGAGGAGCTGATTTAAGAGGCGCTAACCTCTGTGGAGCGGATCTGCGTGATGCCAAGATCGATGGTGCCAGACTGTACGGTGCCCGTTTGAAGGGCGTGCTAATACGCGGATGTAAACTGTGCCTTATTTGGCACATGGTGATATCGTATGTGTATCGCCAAACTGCCCTGCCAAGGGATGTAGAAAGTAGGTTAATACACACAGTCGATGTTTCACGTTAAAATGAAAGCAATCTCCACACGTACTGGTTCGATCACCACGGAGCCAGACTCGCACTTCTTGCGGTGCTCAGACTGCTGTTCTTTGAGACCTCGTATATAGACCATGTATCTATAAGATGGCGCACTTATCTTCGTGGTCGGTCGTCACCAGTTATGCAGTGCTTCGGTGCATTCTGTGACAGCTAGCAATAACATCAAAGCGTATGTATTCAGTGTGAATTTATTTCAGAGATGATGGAATATCAGCACGGAGGCTATATTGAATACCAGAAATGAGTTGTTGCAGCGATATCAGCAGGAGGAACGACCGTCAAGGGTTGCGCTGGCTGAGGCCCAACGCTTGCGAGACGCCCTGGACCAGGACCCGTCACTTATCTATATCAAAGATACTCAGAGCCGTTACCTGTATGCCAATAAACGGACCCTGGAGCTGTTTGGTTGTTCGGCCGATGATCTAGTTGGGTCTGACGACAGTCGCTTCTTTCCGCCTGACACTGTTAGTCGGCTACAGGAACTCGATTCGCGCGTATTTGCTGGGGAACAAACCTCGGCAGAGGTGGATGTGGCGGATACCGGAGCTGGCCGTCGAGTGTACTGGGAAGTCAAGACTCCGATTTACTCCGACCCTGAACACCACACGATTTCCGGTCTGCTTGGTATCTCTACGGATATCACAGAGCGGAAGCAGTTTGAGGAGGTGCAAACCTTCCTGGCCCAAACCAGCAGCGGCTCACTAGATGAGCCGTTCTTTAACGCACTGGCCCGATATCTCGCCGAATCTCTTGGCATGGACTTCGTGTGTGTGGACCGGCTTGAAGGCGACGGCCTGAATGCGCGTACGGTGGCGGTATGGTGCGATGGCCAGTTTGAGGATAATGTAACCTATGCGCTGAAGGATACCCCTTGCGGTGATGTGGCAGGCAAGACGGTGTGCTGCTTCCCCACTAGCGTGTGTGCCTTGTTCCCACGCGACCCAGTTCTGGAGGAGTTGAAGGCTGAAAGCTACGTGGGTGTGACGTTATGGAGCCACAGAGGTGAGCCTATCGGCCTGATAGCCGTGATTAGCCGTCGGCCGTTGGTGAACCGTAAGCTGGCAGAAGATGTGTTGAAACTGGTAGGTGTACGTGCCGCGGGTGAACTGGAACGGCTAGATGCGGGAGAGTTGCTGCGGGAGAGTGAGGGGCGGTTCCGTTCGCTGTTTGAAACCGTTCCTTTAGGTTGCCAGTCGTTGAACGAAGAGGGCTTTATCATTGAGGTGAACCAAGCCTGGCTAGACACGCTGGGATACCAGCGGGAAGAGGTGATCGGCAAGTGGTTTGGTGATTTTCTGGCTCCGGAATATACGCACGCATTCCGAAAGCGCTTTCTCATGTTTAAAGCTGTGGGGAAGATACATTCGGAGTTTCTGATGTTTCATAAAGACGGCAGCCATCGATTTATTTCGTTTGACGGACGGATTGGATACCAGCCGGATGGTGTGACCTTCAAGCAGACCCACTGCATCTTAACGGATATCACTGAACACAAGCAGATAGAAGTCTACCGCGAGATGAGCATTGAAATTCTGAGGGTGCTCAATGAATCGGCAGCACTTTCTGAGACCATACAAAACGCGCTGAGCCTGATCAAAACACACACCGGCTGTGATGCGGTAGGGATACGGCTGCAAGACGGCGATGACTACCCCTATTACGTTCAAGACGGATTCCCGGAAGAGTTTCTTTTAGCGGAAAACTCATTGATCGAGCGCGGAGCCGATACCGGTGTGTGCCGCGACTGCGATGGCCACATCAGCCTGGAGTGTATCTGTGGACTGGTGATTTCGGGCAAAACCGACCCGGCTCATCCATTGATGACCCGTGGGGGCAGCTTCTGGGTGAATGACTCCTTCCCTCTACTCAAGCTGACTCCCGAAGAGGAGCCCCGGAACCGCCCGCGTAATACCTGCATTCACCAAAACTACGCCTCGGTGGCGCTCATACCTATCAAAATCGATGAGGCGATAGTGGGTCTCATCCAACTGAACGACAAGCGTAAAGGACGATTTTCTCTAGAGACAGTTGAAATGATGGAAGGTATCGCCTCCCATATCGGGTCGGCGCTTATGCGCAAGCGGGTAGAGGATGAACTAAAGGACAGCGAAGAATGGCATAGAACCATACTTCAAACAGCCATGGACGGTGTCTTTCTAGCTAGTATGCAGGGACAACTGCTGGAAGTGAACGAGGCCTATTGCCGCATGAGCGGTTATAGCGCACAGGAGTTGTTGTCTATGCGCGTATCTGACCTGGAGGCTATTGATACACAAGACGACATCATTGCTCGCATCCATGAGCTTATCGATAGAGGTGAAATGCGATTTGAAACTCAGCATCGCCGCAAGAATGGCACCACATACCATTTGGGGGTTAGCCTCAAGTACCATGACAACGGGGATGGAGTATTAGTTGCTTTTTTACACGATATCACCGCGCGGCAAAAGGCTGAAGAGGAAAGAGTTGCGCTTGAAGCCCAACTGCAGCAAGCACAGAAGATGGAGACGGTGGGCCGGCTGGCAGGCGGTGTGGCGCATGACTTTAACAACATGCTGGGTGTGATTATCGGGCACACTCAGATGGCCATCGAGGGCGTAGATGCTGATCTGCCACTATATGATGACCTGGCGGAAATCCGTTTAGCAGCAGACCGCTCCGCTGAGCTCACACGACAACTGCTGACCTTCGCCCGCAAACAGACAGTGCAGCCTAAAGAGTTGGACCTGAATGTGACCATTGATGGTATGCTGAAGATGCTGGAACGGATGGTCGGCGAGAATGTTCAGCTCATGTGGAAGCCCGCGGCTGATCTGTGGCGGGTGAAGATGGATCCATCTCAGATAAATCAAATACTAGCCAACCTGTGCGTGAACGCTCGCGATGCCATCGCCGATGTGGGCCATGTGACTATCAAGACCAGAAACATCACGATCGACGATGCGTATTGCACGAATCATGCCGGGTTCACTCCAGGAGAGTTTGTGTGCTTGTCCGTGTCAGACGACGGCTGTGGAATGGACGATGAGTTGCTTGCCCATGTTTTCGAACCGTTCTATACCACCAAAGGCGTAGGCGAAGGTACAGGGTTAGGGCTCTCCAGTGTGTACGGTGCTGTGAAACAGAATGGCGGCTTTATCAACGTGCATAGTGAGCCGGGCCAAGGAACGGTATTTACCATCTACATCCCAAGACTTACCCAATCCGGCAGTCAGTTACCGGAAGGTAAACCAGCAATCCCTACCATACGCGGTCATGAAACCATACTGTTGGTAGAGGATGAACCATCGATCTTGAAACTGGCGAAGAAGATGCTGGAACGCCTGGGTTACACTGTCATCACTGCGGCCACGCCTGGCGAGGCGATGGTGTCGGCCGAACAGCACTATGGCGAAATCAACCTGTTGTTAACCGACGTGGTGATGCCTGAGATGAACGGCCGTGATCTGGCTAAGAACCTGCTGTCACTCTATCCTGGCATGGGGCGTCTGTTTATGTCGGGATACACCTCGGATGTGATAGCTCATCAGGGGAAAGTGGAGGAAGGGATGTATTTTATCCAGAAGCCGTTTTCAATGAGTGAGTTGTCCACAATGGTTCGCTTGGCTCTTGGGGGGTAGAAACCGTGGCAACTGGTGATCGCCATAATACGGGAGAAAACAGGGACATATATTTATCGCATATTTCACTTTCTGAATCGTGATTTTACGGTGTTTTGGAATTGTGTACGCGGATGTGTAGTTGATGTACATTTGATGAAGCAGTGTTGTGCGGATTTGCACGTGAATTTGCATCATGCGTAACGATGCGATTCAGGTTAGCACAAAAGTGAGTAAACCTTGGCGTCACTGACGTCTACGTGGATTCCACTGTGATATTCTGCGGTGTACAGAGGTTGTAAGTTACCGCATATTGCTTTGCCATCACAATGGCTACACTGAGTGCGAGAGCGATGCAGACCACTCGGCATACATCCGCACAGCAAGGCCCAACCACTCCACATCCACCTGCGGTGATCAGGCCTGATGCTCGATTGCAAGGTCCGTATACCTCCCAGATGACAGGTAACAGCTTCGATCACATGAAGTAGAACTGCGAAAAGCGTATCACCGCGTTGTAGAATGGCGTGTGCATCTATGGATTCAACGCAGGATACACCGTCCGAAACGGCGAACATGATATCATGGAGCCAATGTGCTTGACCGCTGTATGAGGAGATGCGCTGTGAATCACCGAATGATCACCCGTCTAGTTGCTGTAATGGTCATCGCGCTGATGTGCCCACTGCACCCCGTATACTGCCTCAAAACAGTAGCGCCCACTCAAACCGCACTCAGTGTATACCCCCCATTTTCCACAAATCAACGATACGAAAACTACATCTCAAACACCGCGATGCCGGTCAGCCGCGTGCTGCAGCAGATGGCGGTCAAGAAGATCGACAAGAAGAAGCCCAAACTGATCTTCCTGACCATCGATGACGGTCCTTCGAGGGTCACCCCGGCCGTTCTCGATAAGCTGAAGAAATACAATGTGAAGGCCACCTTCTTCGTGATCGGCTCACAGATCAAGGGAAATGAAGCCATATTGCGGCGTGCCTGGGAAGAGGGGCATGCCATCGCGAACCACAGCTACCGTCACAAGTATTCCGGTCCTCCAGATCGCTTTCGTGCGGAGTTTGAGAAAACGGACAGGCTGCTAACCAAAGCGCTTGAACCCTGTACCTCCCGGTTTAGCACCGGAGTCATCCGCATCCCGGGCGGTTCCATGGGCAAGCCATCACTGAAAAAGACCTTTGCGAAGGGCAGCTACATCGGTATCAACTGGAATGTGTCTGGTGCTGACACCTCCCAAAAGTGCTTGGCGGCCAACAAAATCGCATCCAATGTGAAGCAGTGGGCCAATAAACGCCAGTGCATTGTGGTACTCAACCACGACTCATCGCCGAAGAAAAGCCTCGCGGCAGCCTTGGAGTGGATCATCCCCTATTACCAGGCCAAAGGCTACCAGTTCGGCACGCTCTGCTCCGATGGCTCATGGCGGAAAGCTGTGGCCGCTGGACTGATCCCGCGTGAGCCATCACACAAGATAGCCATCAAAAGCAAGCCAAACCCTCTGAGCCCGAATATGAACATAGACCGCCTCAGGTGAGCCTGACGCAACCATCAGGTTTCTGTGATGCAGCCTTGCCCGTGGCCGTCAGAAGGGGTAAAATGCATTCGGTGATACCGCATTTTGCCTCAACCAACCGATGATTCCCCGCCCAAGCGGGTTGATACAAGGAGATTCAGCTTATGATCGTCCCCACCAGTGTGCTGTTTAAGCACGCGTATTTAAAATACGCACTTGGTGCATACAACATCAACAACCTCGAGCAGTGTATGGGTCTGTTCAAGGGTAACATGGAGTCCAAGGCTCCCTTCATCATCCAGATTTCCAAGGGTGCACGCAGCTACACCGACAAGCGCATGCTTGAGGCGATGATCCGCGCTGCAGACGAAATCTGGCCAGATGCACTTTTTGCTGTTCACCTTGACCATGGCGACGAAGAGGCCTGTATGGACTGTATCGCCAGCGGCTTCTACAGCTCCGTGATGATTGACGGCAGCCACCTTCCCCTGGAAGAAAACATCGCTGTCACCAAGCGCATCGTTGACCTGGCTCACGCCAAAGGTATCAGCGTAGAAGCAGAGCTTGGTCAGTTGGGCGGCGTGGAAGAACACGTAGCCGTTGATGAGAAGAACGCTCACCTGACAGATCCTAAAGAAGCCGAATACTTCATCAAGAAGTCCGGCTGCGACAGCCTCGCCTGCGCCATCGGCACCAGCCACGGCGCATTCAAGTTCAGCGGCGGTCAGGGTATCCACTTTGACATCATCGACTCCATCCGCGAACTGGTTCCAGGCTTCCCGCTGGTCATGCACGGTTCCTCCAGCGTTCCGCAGGAAGAAGTTGAGCTGATCAACAAGTACGGCGGCGCCATCAAGGGTGCCAAGGGCGTGGATGCCAACCAGTACCTGCCCGCAGCCAAGAAGGGTGTCACCAAAATCAACATCGACACCGACGGCCGCCTGGTGTGGTGCCGTGTCCACCGCCAGATGTTCGTCGAGAAGCCCGAAAACTTCGACCTGCGTCCTCCCGGCATCATCTTCCAGAAAGAATATGCCAAGTTCATCGCCAGCCGCAATGTACTGCTGGGTTCCGCTGGTCAGTTGGATTCCGCCCGCGAGTTCTGCAAAGCCAATCTGTAGTTGCCAATTGGTTCCGCTTCACGGCCCCTCCCTCACCGGAGGGGCCTTTTTTTGTGCGACAGTGTTGATGTCTGGGCGGTCTCAGAAGGGGAATCTAAATCCACAGATGCCACAGATTACACAGATCAGGTCATGACCGCGCCGGTTTCTCAGTACGATGACAATCGCCGTGCAGGTAATCTCCGGCGCGGTCTGGCGGATAGCCTTGTACCCCTTTGCCCATCGGCGCAGATGTCTGAACCACGGATTACATGGATTTACAGGATTACACGGATGGGAAAGGAGAGGAAGGAAAATGCTCCTCTCCATCCGAACCCATCCGTGTAATCCGTGTAATCCGTGGTTCAGACAACATCCCTAGTACCGTATCATTTACAGTAAGGGCTGCCTTGAACTCAGAACCCCCATCCATTGACCAAATGCGGGCTTACGGTTATCATATTTCAGGCGTATCAGCATTTGGGAACAAAATGCATAGGAAAATCCGTCTATATTTCACAGGAAGTAAGCATTGGTCCACTAGTTAGGGTATAACTATACATAACATCACCCCCGCCCAAAGGGGCATGTCAACGCACACTCCGTGCGCGAAAGGGGCAAAATACAATGAGCACAACACACCTAAGGGGTTTTCTTCTCACCGAAGAGGGCCATGAAACGCTAAAAAAAGAGCTGGAACATCTCGTCACCACCGGTCGGAAGGAGATCGCTGACCGGATTCGTACCGCCAAAGAGTTCGGGGAGATCACCGATAACCCCGAATACGATGACGCGAAAAACCAGCAAGCCTACATAGAGGGCCGCATAGAGGAGCTTCATAGCTTCCTGGACAATGCGTATACTATAAACAGTGACAGCATCACCACCGACACTGTGGGATTCGGCTCGGTTGTTACTGTATACGATGCAGACAACGACGATGAGTGGACCTTCCGACTGGTCAGTGCCCCTGAAGCTGGCGATGACGATGATCTGCTGTCGATTGACTCACCGCTGGGTAAGGCACTGGTAGGGCACGCGCCAGGCGAATCACTGGAGGTGAAAGCCCCGGCAGGTACGGTGAGAATTAAGATATTGGGTATTTCAAAATAGATGGAACAGACAACCGCACAGGACCTGAACGATCAAATGATGCGCCGCCGCGAAAAGCTGGCGGCGCTAAACGACATGGGGCTCAACCCATACGCCATAGAGGCCTTTGAGCGCACACACACTTGCCAGAAAGTACATGACGAGTTTGAAGCACTGACCGAACAGCAGGTCGCCGTTTGCGGCCGCGTCGTGGCGTTGCGTCATATGGGCAAAGCCGCCTTCCTGCACGTAGAGGACTGGAGCGGTAAAATCCAGGCCTACCTGCGTAAGGACGACATCGGTGAAGAGAAGTGGCCGGTGGTGAAGCTGCTGGACCTTGGCGACTACATCGGTGTGACCGGTAAGCCGTTCATCACCAAAACTGGTGAGCAGTCGATTCACGCCGACAGCGTGCTGGTGCTCAGTAAATGCCTGCGGCCCATTCCTTACGGCAAAGAGAAGGAAGGGCAAAACTGGAATACGCTTCAAGATGTGGAGATACGTTATCGCCAGCGCTACTTGGACCTGCTGACCAACGATGAGGGCCGCAACCGGCTGATACAGCGCTGCCACATCATATCTGAGGTGCGCCGTTGGCTGGATGACCGAGGCTTCCTGGAGGTCGAAACCCCCATGCTGCAGGAAGTGGCGGGCGGGGCCGCTGCCCGGCCTTTCATGACGCACCACAACGCGCTGGATTTTGACTTCAAGCTGCGCATCAGCATCGAGCTCTACCTAAAACGGCTGATTGTGGGCAACATCGAAAAGGTGTATGAAATCGGCAAGGTGTTCCGCAACGAGGGCATGGACCGTCGTCATAACCCGGAGTTCACCCTGCTGGAGCTATACCAAGCCTACGTGAACCTTGAAGAGATGATGGAGATCACCGAACAGCTATTCTACACCTGCTGTATGAAGCTGCACGGTGTGCCATATATCGAAGTGGCCGGCGAGAAGGTAGACTTCACCCCGCCGTGGCCACGCCGTAGCATGATGTCACTAATCGAGGAGCATGCCGGGGTCAAGCCCGAGGAGTTCGCGACATTCGATTCCGCCTGTGCCGCCATGCAGCGCTGCGGTCTGCCCACCGCAGATGAGAACCAGGTGGGCGGTATTATGGAGAAGCTGCTGGAGCGATTCGTCCAGCCTAAGATGACACAGCCGATCTTCATCACCGACCATCCGCTGGAGACATCCCCTCTGGCCAAGAAGAAGCAGGATGATCCTACGCTCACACGCCGTTTTGAGGCGTATATTCTGGGCCAAGAGGTCGCAAACGCCTTCAGCGAGTTAAACGACCCTGATGACCAGCGTGAGCGGTTTATGGAGCAACTGAAGATGCGCGCTGCGGGTGACGATGAGGCCCATCCGCTGGATGAGGACTTCCTGCAGTGTCTGGAATACGGCATGCCGCCCACGGGTGGTTTGGGAATTGGCATGGACCGCATGGCCATCATCCTGACAGCCGCAGACAGTATTCAGGATGTGATGTTCTTCCCTGCCATGAAGCCGAAGTCGCAGGGCTAAATTCCCGCAGGGTAGCCGCCTTAGGTCCGCTGGCCAGCGATCGGCTGGCCGACGGACTTTTTATATGGTGGGGTGGTGGGTGACTAAACCCCGTAAATTACTCACAATATCTACACAGCCAGTGCATCACCGATTCCGCGACACTGATTTTAATCGATTGAGCAGACCGCCGCGGGCTGAAAGCCCTGCGGCTATTTATATGAAAAGCCGGCTAGAAGCCGGCTGAGGTTCGCCGTGCTTCGCATTTTGGTAGGCCATCGCATCTCATACCCAGCGACAGATTTCCGGTAGCCGGCCTTTAGCCGGCTTTTCGTTCAATTAGCCGCAGGGCTTTCAGCCCGCGGCCGTGGGCGCAATCGATCATGCCCATGGATGGCTCCGATACATATTTGTGGGTAATAGACTGTCCTTCAGGGCGCGGCGGTGAGTGTTCATTTGCGTGTAATAACCGAGCCATTCATGTCAGTCTATTACCCACAAATCCAGATAGGGATCGTATCGACCATGTGCCGCGACAACAATGTCTCGGAATCGGCGTCTACTGGCTTCGCAGATATTTGCGGGTAATAGACTGGGGCATTCAGCCCGCGGCCGTGGGCGCAATAAATTGTGTCCACAGAGCAATATTTTCAGATGACGGTGTCCCTCCTGACTCCCATTCTCTCCGCTCCTGACTCCTATTCTCCTCAACTCCTATCTCCTAACTCCTATCTCCTAACTCCTAACTCCTAACTCCTATCTCCTAACTCCTAACTCCTATCTCCTAACTCCTATCTCCTAACTCCTAACTCCTATCTCCTAACTCCTAACTCCTATCTCCTAACTCCTCAACTCCTATCTCCTAACTCCTCCGCCCCTGCCAAAGGCAGCAGCGTCAGCCCTGGCTCTCCGCCCTCCACACCACCGCTCAGTATGTAGCTCACCGCGGGGCAGCCGGCATCGCACTGCACCTGTTCGCTGCAGCCGTCACAGCCCTCCGGCTTGAACTCGCGCAGCACATGCTGCATCCACAACGGATGCTGCGGAAAATCCTGGCACTCGGTGTAGTGCCCCAGCCGCACCGGCGAGTGGTTGCACACTCGCACGTAGCCCGATGGGTCCACCGCCACGAAGTTATGCACAGCGGAGCACTGGCTGGCCACAAACAGGTTCTTCAACTCCAGACCACGGATCGCACAAGCGGGGAGCTCCGTGCCCATCGAGCCATACCGACCGGCATCAGCCAATGCCGCATCGGCGGTGAGCAGTGCCTCGCGCAGCTCTGCTTCGCTTAACGTCAGCATCTCCCGATACCCCAACCCCCTGCCGCCCGGCATGAAGCGGTTGAGTAGCAACTGGTCGGCACCGGCCAGCAGACCCTCGGCGATGTTCTGGTAAAGCTCCGGCAGGTTGAGTTTGGTCACGGTGACTGCCACCGTCACCAGCAGACCTGCGGCCTTCGCCACTCGGATGGCACTCAATGCGCTCTGCACATCGCCACCGCCGGTGAGCTGCTCAAAGCTGCGCCATCCGGGCAGCGAGACGGTCAACTGCAAGCCGCACTCCGCCGCGACGACCGCGAACGCCTCGTCCACATCCGACCGTTGGTATTCATGTGCAGCGTGGGTGGGGCTTGAGTGGTCACCAGCTCGCCATCCACCGTCTGGAAGTGCGTGGCGGTGGCTGAGGCCGAGTGGCGTATAATTTCCAGGATATCTGGCCGTAGCAGCGGCTCTCCGCCCGTGAAGGAGAGGTGGCTGACGCCCATCTCTAAGAGATAATCGATCATCTGCTTGACCTGCTGGGTATCTTGCTCAGGCAGCCGTTCAAAGCTGCCATCGGGAGCATCCCATGGGCAGGAGCAGAACAGGCAGGAATGGCTGCATCGGTAGGTCAGTTCCAGTGCCGCAGTAGGGGGCAGCGGCGAGGGCATCAGCACCCCGCTACTTTTTGGGTTCATGATCCATGCCTAACAACACGCGAAGTTTCGGTGCCACCTCCGACAGCGGGGTGAGGCCCGCGTACCGCTTGCCCTGGAACAGGCAGAGCAACTGGTAGATCGCTTCCGGCTGCACCAGATCGGCCCGATGGGCATTCCCCTTGCGGTCGGTGGTGACCAGCACCGCGTACGAGCCGGTCTTACCCTTGGAGCATCGTGAGCACAACGCCGTCTCGTCCAGTGCTATGCGTATCTGCGCGCCGACCGCCGCCAGACGGGCGTTGAGAGGCTTCACCTCACGCCGTGCCGAAGTGAGTTCCAGAATATAGTCTTTACGCAGGTCGGTGTACACCGTGCGCGCACCGCATTTCGGGCAGAGGTAGTCCACGCGATCGGGCGGCATAGCCACATCGTAGCACATAGCCGATTGGACCACCTCGTAGCGTTCGGCCTTCTCAAGCTGGTCCAGCCGTGCCTTGATCTGCTGCGCAGTTTGCAGCGGGACGCGGTCTACCATTTTCCCCGCTTCACCATCGCTGATACGCTTCACTGGCTCATTTCTCATAGCTTACCCTTTCGAGATGTCTTACCATCCGATGAGATTATTGAATCTTTTTACTTCGTCACGCAACTGCACGTAACCATATATCTGCGTGTCACACCATTTAACATATAGCAGGCTTTCATCCATGCTCCAAACCCATCAACTTGGTCAATCTTTCCGAAATATCACCCAGGATGACTAGCCCTGCATACCTCTTACCCTTAAGCAGACATTGGATGGCATATAGATCGCTGGGATACTCTAGGTCAGCTCGATGCACGTGCTTACGCTTATCAGTAACCACCAGAGCTGCACGCATACCGCTCTTTCCTTTGGAGCAGCGTGCGCATAACGGGGATTCATCCAGGGTAAATTGCAGTTCAGACTTTAGCTTGACGGCCAGCTTGTTCAGCTCCAGAAGGGTGCTGCGAGCCGACTCGATACCTTGGATGTAACCAACCATATTATCTGTAAAAACCACGCGGGCGCCGCATTTAGGGCAAAGGTAATCAACGCGGCTAGCCGGAGGGGCCACTCTGTAGCACATGGCGGACTGCACGACCTCGTAGCGTTCGGATTTCTCAAGCTGGGCTAGCCGTGCCTTGATTTGCTGTGCGGTTTGCAGCGGGATGCGGTCCACCTTTTCCGCCGCTTCACTATCGGTGATAGTCTTTACTGGCTTATTTCTCATAGCTTTCCCCTTCCTGGGATATTACCATCCGATGAGGTTTTTTACCCGCTTTACATAGTAGCGCATCTGCGTGTCACCGAAAAACTGCCTGCCCTCGAAGAAGCAGATTAACAGTTCGATATCATACGAGTAACGCATGACGCTTTGCACCGGCTTGGATTTACCCTCGGCGGTGTTCAGCACGGCGTAGCCAGCCGGCTTTACCTTACCGCAGCGGGCACAGAGAGGGCTCTCATCAAGCGTAAATTTGAACTCGCTTTTGATCCTGCTGCAGAGTAAATTTAGGTCCCTGATCTGCTTTCGAGTATCAGGCATATTCAGAATATACCTAGCCTTATCCCTATTGTATGCAGTGCGTGCACCACACTTTGGACACAGGTAGTCAGCGCGCTCGGGCGGCATGGCAGGCGAATAGCACATCGCCGTATTGACGATCTTGTAGTCCTGGCTGCGTTCCAACTGGGCAAGCCGGGCTCTGACCTGCTCGCGGTTGCGCAGGCTCACGCGGTCGATCATCTTACCGGCCTGTTCGCTGGTGATCTCCTTTGGTGATGACGGCATGAACCCTTCTCCCCCTTTGCAGAGTGTATGCTTTTATGACGGTATTCCGCGCCTTTGGTTACATTTCGGGCGGAGGCATCGCACGACCGTGCGGATGAGGCGACCAAGACCACGGACAATCACACTGGGGTGGGTTCGGGTTCCGTCCGCCTCTGTGCTCTCCGCGCCTCCGCGTGAGACACGGCCTCTTCTGCCGTCCGTTTGACATCCCGCCGTAACCGGCCTAAAATGAACATGGCGCAACTGGCGGATACCGCGGAATGAACCGCAAGGGAGCGCTTCCATACACAAGCCGACCGCCTGGGCACAAATCCTCGCACTCACCAACGCGTGAAGGCGATTATGGAGACCTACTGTGCCAAAAAATGTCATCCCCCTCCGATACGGTATCAACCCCAACCAGACACCCGCTCAGGTGATTCTGAACGACGATAGCCCGAAGTTCGAGGTGCTCAACGGCGCCCCGAGTTGCATCAACATCCTGGATGCCCTCAACGGCTGGCAACTGGTGCGCGAGCTGAAGCAGGCCCTGGGCTTGCCCGCGGCGGCCTCATTCAAGCACGTCAGTCCTGCCGGGGCTGCGGTGGCTCTGCCCCTGAGCGATGTGCTCAAGCAAGCCTACTTCGTGGACGACCTCAAGACGCTCTCACCCCTCGCCACAGCCTACGCACGGGCTCGAGGTGCTGACCGCATCTCCTCCTTCGGCGACTTCATCTCACTCAGCGATGTGTGCGACGTCTCCACCGCGAAGCTGATCAACCGCGAGATATCCGACGGCGTCATCGCACCCGGTTACGAGCCAGAGGCGTTGAAAATCCTGCAGAAGAAGCGCGGCGGCAGCTACCTGGTGCTGCAGATCGACCCCAGCTACGAGCCGCCCGTGATGGAGCGGCGTGAGCTTTTCGGCGTGGTGATCGAGCAGAAGCGCAACGACATCTGCCTTGATGCCTCAGCACTCAGCAACATCGTGACGAAGCAGGCATCCATGCCCGAGGACGCCGTGCGTGACTTGATCCTTTCGCTGATCGTGCTGAAGTATACGCAGTCCAACTCGGTCTGCTACGCCAAAGATGGGCAGGCGATCGGCATCGGGGCGGGTCAGCAGTCGCGAGTCCACTGCACACGTCTGGCGGGCGGCAAGGCGGATCTCTGGTGGCTGCGTCAGCACCCCAGGGTGTTGGGCCTGCAGTTCGCGAAGGGTGCCAACCGCGCGGAGATGAACAACACCATCGACCTGTTCCTGCTGGATGACATCACCGCCCCCGAGGAAGAGCTGCTGGCCGCAGGTATCGAGGGCGAAGTGGCCAAACTTACTCGCGAGGAGAAGCGAGCTTGGCTGGATCAGCTCACCGGTGTGTCGCTGGGCTCGGACGCCTTCTTCCCCTTCCGCGACAGCATCGACCGCGCCGCCCGCAGCGGCGTGAAGTATGTGGCGCAGGCGGGCGGATCCAACCGCGATCAGCTTGTGATCGACGCGGCGGATGAATATGGCATGGTCATGGCCCTCAACGGCATCCGGCTGTTCCAGCATTAAGGCTGGGCGATGCTCCCCCTTCCCGCATCGACGGTGCGGGAGGGGGGGTGTGGTGTGGGTGGCATAGATATATCAGCCACCGTATCTGGTAGGATTAACGGCTACTATTCCGTCAATACAGATGGTATAATTATATAACCCAATGGGTTATAAATAACCGAGGTCATATCTTGGATATCTCATTCCAAAATCGCAAGCTGGCCAAGCAGTTCAATGAGGAAACCGAGCTGGTGAGGGTTCATGGCCAGTTGCGGGCCAGGAAGATAAGTATTCGGTTGAAGGAGCTTCGAGCCGCCAACAGCCTGTATGACTTCTGGCCACCGAAAAGTGGTCCTGGTCGATGCCACGAACTCACACAAGGCAAGCGTAAGGGCCAGCTTTCGGTCGATTTGGATCACCCTTACCGGTTGATATTCCTACCAGATCATGATCCGGTACCGCAGAAGGTCGATGGCGGGTTAGACTGGGAAAGGGTCACGGCAGTGCTGATATTGGGGGTGGAGGACACACATGAGTAACACAGCAAGAAACACATACCAGCCAGATCACCTGGTGACGCCCGGCGACGTCATCCAAGATCACCTTGACAGCCTTGGCATGAAGCAAATCGAGCTGGCGGACAGGCTGGGCATGACGGTCAAAACCATCAATGAGATCATCAACGGAAAATCCCCCATCACCCATGAGACGTCGATAAAACTCGAGCGGGTCTTAGGGCGCCCATCTCATTATTGGAATAACCTCGAAAGCCAGTATCAAGACGACAAAATCCGAATCCACGAGCAGCAGCGTCTTGAAGAGTCACTCGACTGGCTCAACCGTGTACCTGTATCTGAGATGGTCAGCCTGGGGTGGGTGCGTGAGTTCACCGACAAGTCGCAGCAACTGGATGAAATCTTGCGCTTTTATGGTGTATCGTCACCTGAGCAATGGCGAAATGTTTGGCTGAAACACCAGGTCGCGTTCAGACATACCAGCCGATATGCGGCGTGCGCCGAGAAGATATCGGCATGGCTCAGGCAGGGCGAAATCCTGGCGCAGCAGATATCTTGTGGATCATACGAGGCCAAACAGTTTCAAGCCGTATTGGGAAGCCTCAGGCAGCTCACCAGCGAGCCGTTTGATCGGCTGGTGACGCAACTTCAAACACTGTGTGTAACCGCCGGAGTGGTGGTGGTATTCGTGCCGGAACTGCACGGAACCGGGGTATATGGGGCCACGCGATGGCTTGGAGACAAGCCGACCATCCAGCTCAGCCTTCGATACAAGAGCAATGACCATCTGTGGTTTACTTTCTTTCATGAGGCTGCTCATATCCTTAAGCATGGCCGCAAAGAGGTGTTCATTGAACAGGCAGGGCTGACAGATGACGAAGAGCTAGAGGCCGATGCGTTTGCCCAGAATCAACTGATACCTCCGGCAAAATACCGGCAATTTCTGTCAAAATGGGACGGACGGTCGTTGGCTGTTATCGTGCGCTTCGCCGAGGAACTCGGCATCGCCCCCGGGATTGTGGTGGGACGTCTTCAGCACGATAGTCTGTTGCCCCACCAAACGGGGAACAGGTTGAAGGTGTTTTACTGCGGAAACCTGCCGAAACTTGATGATGCCGCCTCCGCGTGAGATGACCCCCCTGCCCGGTTTATACTGTAACGGGGGATATCGTGACACAAAACAACCTTGAGATCATCCAGCAATCCGCGGCGACGCCCGCTGATAATGTGATACTGGACCAGTACTACACGCAGATTTGCGGCAAAGAGGCCCGTCGGATTTTCCGCACCTGGTGGGGTGGACCGGTCGCCGTGGTGGCCGGCTGCAGCGAGAAGCTGGAGCAGGTGGCGAATTTACCGCAGTGCGAGGCGGAGGGGGTGCCGGTGTTCAAGCGCTTCACAGGCGGCGGCACCGTGGTGCAAACTCCCGACGTGCTGAACTTCTCCTACTCCATCCCCGCGCCTACCCGCGTGAACATCCTGGAGGCGTTCCGTACCACCGGAGAGGTGCTGATCGGCGCCCTCCAGCAGTTCGGCATCACCGCGCAGATGCAGGGCATCAGCGACATCGCTGTCGATGGCCGCAAGATATCAGGCAACGCGCAGGCCTGGAAGTGGAAGTCGGTACTGGTGCATGGCACGCTGCTGGTTGACATGGACATCGAGCTCATCGAACGGCTGCTGCTGCACCCTCCGAAAGAGCCGGACTACCGGCAGGGCAGGTCGCACCGCGAGTTCCTGACCAGCCTCCGGCAGTTGGGGGTCACCGCCAGCCACCAACAGATTGAGCAGGCGTTACTCGACGCGGCAAAAATCACCCTGTAGTTTCGGTAAACTACACATGGGGGTGCTGCTAACCTGGTTACCGCCTCCTCAAACACTACTAAGAGGTATATCCCATGGCTGAGATACAGAAATTTATCATAGAAATCCCTGAAATATGGATGCGGCGTTTCGTTGTGATCGCAGACGACGAGGCCCAAGCCCGCGACCTGGCGGAGGATTTCTACCTCAACTTTTCCCTTAACGATGAGGCACTGGAAGACGACCTTCCCGAATACCTTCGCGACGCCGTGATGCTTCCCGATGAGGAGACCGCCATGGAGCTTTGGAACACCACCCCCAAAGACACATGGAACGTGGCGGACCTTGAGCAGTGGCTGGAAGCTGAAAAAGAACTGGGCGACGAGACCGGCGAATGCGGCGAAGAGGATTGTGGCGACTGCTGCGACTGCAACGGCAAAAAAACTGAAGGTGCGTAATGGGCTGTAACACGGAACTGAACCCCAACATCTACACCGGCGAATACTCCAGCCTGAAACTGGGCATGTGCCAGGTCTACACCGAGGCCTGGGCGGTGGAATCCAACATTAAGAACGCACTGGCCTCCATCAATGAAGCCGCCGACAAGGGTGCGGAGCTGGTGATCACCCCGGAGTGCGTCATCCACGGCTACGGCTTTGAAGGTTTCAAAGACGGATTGTGGGAGGACACCATGCGCTGCGCGGTGCCGGCCGATGGTGAGGTGGTGGGACAGTTCCGTGAGCTCGCGAAGAAGCGGGGAATCCATCTGGTGCTGGGCTTTGCCGAGAGGGCGAACTCACAGAAGCTGCACAACTCAGCCGCGCTGATCAACCCCGCCGGCGAGATCGAATATATCTACCGCAAGGTGCATTGCCGCGACTTTGAGAGCATCGACCACGGCAAGCTGTGGACCCCCGGCGACGGCTTTTATGCAGCCGATTGCCGGTTTGATCAGCGGAGCTACCGCATCGGCACCATGATCTGCTTCGACCGCGAGATCGCGGAAAGTGCGCGCTGCCTGAGGGCCCTCGGCAGCCAGCTCATCGCCTGCCCTCTGGCCTGCCCCACCAATGATTTCACCCAGAGCTATCAACGCGTTCATAACGAGGTCGTCACGCAGGTCCGCGCCGCGGAGAACGAGCTGTTCATCAGCGTGGTCAACCATGCAGGGCGGTTCAATGGCGGCAGCTTTGTGGTGGGTCCGTTTGGCGAGGTGGTGCATCAGATGGGTGCAGAACCCGGAGTGGCCGTGCTGGACATCCCGCTTGGCGCCGTGAAGACGGCGTTCCACGATAACCCCATCGGCTGGATGGGCTGGGGCTTCCGCCGCCCCGAGGTTGCGAAGAGGTACCTGTAGCGGAAGGAGTCAGGAGATGAGGAGTTAGGAGACAGAATGGGAACGGTTCTCAAAGCCCTCGGCCTGCTCGTCTTACTCATTTTGCTCGTCACACGTATCATAGGGCGGGTCATCCCCGCCCATGGCTATTCGCTACTTGCGCTTTCGGCGAAGGGCGAGGCCGCCCAGACTGCCTAGGCCCATGGTCAACATCACTATTGAAGCAGGCTCAGGAACGGGAGCTGCAACAATCTGCCCCGTCCACTGGCTGGAATAGCCTTTGTCCGTGCTCAGGTTGCTGAACTTGAAATCCACGTAGTCATTTTCTTGTAGAAGCACATTGAAGTTCACATTGAACGGGTCGGTCCAGTTGCCCTCCATCACCCTCTCATCAATCATCTTGAAGGTCATGCCGTTGTAGCGGTATTGGGCCACTCTCACGCGTGCGCCTTGGTCTCCGTCATAAGGCGTGGTGGGGGTGATTGTCGCGGTGACGTTTGCCCAGCCCGCATACGGGCTGTGCCAGCTCATCACCGTACCATTACCGGGCTGTGCATCCATATCGATGGCCGAATTGGGCGTATCGCGTTGCATGGCGGTGACGGAATAAACCCACCGATAGCCGCTATATAGAATGCTGCCCTGCTCTACACCGTAGTAGAAGTTGTTGTCGCCTTGTGAGCTTGAGAAATCCCTGTATATGTCGGCCAAAACCTGAGGTGGGGCCGCATGTGCTGCCGAGGTTCCTAGGAGACATACTGCTGCGATGAGTGCTGGGATGGTGAATTTCATTGAACGGCTCCTGGTTGATTTGTTAGGTTCTACATGTTACTATACCGGAAAGCTTCGCAGTCACCTTGAAAGGCGCTATATGCGATTTGGTTGACTACCGCTATGTCCGGGCTGTCTGTCAATAATCGAGCGATCATAGAGGTAATTGTCCGCGTCGATCTGGCGGATAGCCCTGGGTAATCCAATCTCCCGATTGGCCTCCTGTCAGGAGGTCTCACGCGAAGACGCGAAGAGCGCGAAGGAATGTAGCCTTCCCAACGCCCGCTGGAACGCGGGCAGGTATTGATCAGCGATGGGTGACAGTGACCGTACCGGGACGAAGTCGCGGACGGGCCACGGAACCGTCGCCCAATGCCGGTGGTGTGGATTGCAGGTGATCAGCCACTCTGCCGCGGGTTTGGTCAGTCTATTACCCACAAATACTTGCAGAGCCAGTAGATCGCCGATTCCGCGACATAAATGTCAGTCTATTACCCACAAATATCTGCGGAGCCTGTAGACGCCGATTCCGCGACATAAATGTCTCGGCTATTGAACACCAAGACTGCTGAAGCAGTCTTCATTAACGTTATTTGTGTCTGCAAGGAGCTCCGCAGCCCGGTTTAGCGGGCTTGTTGATCAATAGCCGAGACATTTATGTCGCGGCACATGGTCGACACAATCCCAATCTGGATTTGTGGGGAATAGCCATGTGCTTTAGCGCGTGGTGGGGCAAGGATATATCGCTACTTTGCCAAAATCCGCAGCGAATCCACTGTGTCGCTGCCGGTGTGGGGGCTCAGCTCCAGCAGGAGGTCAAGCTTCGCTTGACTCTTCCTGGCGGAGCGGGTGATGTACAGCTCCACATTTTTGGTGGTTTGCGGGTTGAGGCGGTGAGTTTTGTAGAATTTGTAACCGCCGTTCAATACATCGTGGGTGATATCTGTTCCATCCAGCTTAAACTTGATCGTCCACTCTTTGGTAGAGCCAGCCGTATTGGCCTTCAACACCCCTGCGTAGTCACACCACGAGCTCAGGTTGGCGACGCTGAGGGTGTAATGGGCCGTCTTGCCAGCCGCCACACTCTGTGTCAGTGTAGCCTTGCCGAACACGCCTTTGCCGGTCGTCTTGCCCGAGTCCCCGTTCGCATACAGGTCCAGAGTGTTGGAATCACCCTTGATATGCTTGATGAGGTAGTAGGCCATGCCGGTGGTCGAGTTATGCGGCGCGCCGTCCTTTTGCTCAGGAACCGCGTCGATCGACGTGGCATACTCAAAAACATCCCAGATATCGGGATCGGCGTCGTTGTCTTCATGCTCGCGGACGCAGTTGATACCCACATTAAGGTACATCGCGGGCGTGTAGCTGGCCACACCTGCTCCGTATGGGCAGAGCATCAATACGGATTTCGTGCCCAGGCTGCGGGCAAACTTCACCATCGAATAGCTGCCTGATTTCATACCGCCCTGGTCCACCAACCAAAAACCCAGCGGGCCGTCAGTAGACACGCCATCGGCCTGCCTGACGTATGATCTATACAAGGAATTGGTAGAGACCCCGTTTTGGGCCTTGTTTTGAAAAATCGTGCCGCCGATACACCAGGGCCCGCTCTGCACAAAACAGAGCCTCGGTGCCTGTCCTGGCTTCAGTGCATAGCTCTTCAGACCGTCCTGACGTTCTTTGCTCCAACCGTAGTTCAAACTGGTGTAGGGGATGTTGAATCCCGCTTTATGCAGTCTATCCACATAACCGCGCTCTTTTTCCATGCTGGAGTTCATGTCGGACTCGATGAAGGCGTTTTTGTGGGTAAAGAGCTTCCCATAGGCATCTAACGTGCTCTGGCTGTACATGCTGTCGAGTTCTATGAAGTTGATATAGAAGCCGTCTGCATTCTGCCTGACATACATCCATTGGTCGGGGTGGTTGATCTGGTCCATATGGTTGTCAGCCACGCCAACGTATACCTCCACCCGCTGGGCCGACTTGGTGGTCTTCTGAGGCTGGGCATTCACGGAGCAGGGAAGGGTTGCCAGGATGGCCGCTGCGGCCACCAGTCGGATCAGTGGTATGTGTTGGTGCAAGGTGGTTTTCTCCTAAATCATTCGAATATCTCAATAGGCCAAAAGCCTCATTCAATAGCCATATTGCCGCGACATCAATGTCTCGGCTCTTGAAAAACAAGACTGCTGAAGCAGTCTAGATACGATTCCACCGTCAGCGCGACGTGCCCAGCCCGTTTCAACGGGCTTGATGATCAATAGCCGAGACATTGATGTCGCGGCAACGGATGTTGACAAATGACCGAGGTTCACAACCCATGCCAGCCCCACTACCCGCTGTCGTCCTTGGGGCAGTACTCCCGCCGGCTGAAGACCAGCAGAGACACACCAATGCACACGGCCGCGGCTGTCCAGAGCACCCAGTGAGCGGTGCTGGCCGCTATCTCGGGACGGCCGAATTCCTGAAGCATCTGCATCACATCATTCCCGCTGCTCTCGACTTGCTCATGCGGTGCCAGGGCACGGAGGAAACTCATCAAAGAGACTTTCGAAAAGTTGCCGGGCATGTTAGGCACCCAGCTTTCCCAGCCGAAGGCGAAGAAGATGGCATACAGCAGTGGTCGGTTGACCGCAGCACCCAGCAAAAAGAACAGGCAGGTGTAGCTCAACGCACCGAGCATGAGCACGCCGGCATCGTGAAGGACAACCGGCTCATGAAACATACCCGTACCAAAACAGAGGCCGGCACACAGTAATAGACTCAGCAGCGCCACCAGCGTGGTCACCACCAGAGCCGATAGCAATCGCCAGATAGCGATGCGCCAGCGTGCCACTGGCCGTGTGAGCAGGTAGACGATGGTCTTCCGCTCGATCTCTTGAGCCAGCGCGCCTGTTCCGGTGATCGCGGCGATCATCACCAGAACGAAGCCGAACACCAGTTGGTCGACCAGCCCATTGTAGAGTGCCTCGCCGCGACCGATGGGCATCTCTTTCACAGATAGTATGATCACCCCCAGCAGGGTTGGCGCCAGCGCAAACAACAGCAGAGCCGCCAGACGTTTGGCCCGGCAGAGGTCTTTCAAAGAGCTTAGGAACAACATGCGGTCTATCATGAGCTTTTCACCAGGTAGTTAAACACCGCCTCAAGGTTGTTGTCGGGTGAGGAGACCTCATCCACCAGGAAGCCCTTCTCAATCACCATCTGCTGCAGCAGTGCATAGAACTCAGCGGGTGAGTCCACCTGCACCTCTAGCCAGCCCTGGTCGGTCTTGTCCAGTTGCACGTTCAACACATGCGGCCAGGTGATCAGTGCTGAGGCCAACTCACGAGGTTGGGTGCTTTGGATCAGTATCCGGTGCGGGTGGTTGTCGATCAGTTGGCGAAGCTGGCGCACATCGCCCTGGGCCAGCATACGGCCGCGGAACAGCAGCACGATGTTCTGTGTGAGCTGCTCCACCTCGTGCAGGATGTGGCTGGAGACCAGCACACACCGCCCTTCCGAGGCGTATCGCAGCATCAACTCGCAGATTTCGTGACGGCCGAGGGGGTCCAGGCCGTTCAAGGGCTCATCCAGCACGAGTATTCTGGGATTGTGCACAATCGCCTGAGCGATCTTCACGCGCTGTCGCATACCCTTGCTGTAGCCGCCGATGGCCCGATCAGCCGCTGCGGTGATCTTTACCTCGTCAAGTGCCCAGTCCACTTGTTCTTTCAGACGGTTTTGGGCGATGCCCGCCATCGAGGCCATCTGCCACACGAACTCGCGGCCGTTCATCTCCTCGTATCCCTGCTCAAACTCCGGGCAGTAGCCCATCTGTGCATACACTTTGGGGTTGGCGAAGGGGTTCATACCATCTACCCGCACGCTGCCGGTGGTGGGCCGGAGCTGGCCGGTGATCATTTTGATCATCGTGCTTTTGCCCGAGCCGTTCGGACCCAGCAGGGCGGTGATGCCGGCTTGAATGGTCAGGCTGATGTCGTTCGCGCCGATCACCTGCCCATACCATCGCGAGGCGTTCTTCAGTTCGATCATCCCTTCACCACCTCAACCGCCTTCACACGAATACGCGCGGCGACTATTCCGGCTGCGGCTAGCCCCAGGGCGATCAGCGACACATTCAGCAACGGCACCTTGCCCAACTGAGTGTTGCGATGGCCTCGAGGACCCATCATGCCCAGCACATCCATGCGCAGATCACCTTTGACGCCGATTTGCATTGTGGTTTGGCTGATCCCGTTGATCACTCCCTGGATGCTGTAGTATCCAATGCGGGATGAAAACTCAGGGTTGTTGCTGCGTGAGATTTGCGACATCATGAACGCACCCGTGTTGGTCAGCATGTATAGCGAAACCAGAATGGCGCCGGCCATGCGCGCCGATTTAGCCCAGGCCGATATGCCCAGCAGCACGCTGGAGAAGAGCGCAGCCGGCACCGCGGCGCAGATGATGATTTGCGGCAACATCCAGGGATACGCCCCGCCGAATTTCTTCCACTCAAACCCCAGCCAGCAGTAGATGGCGATAATGAGCGCGGGCACAGCACTGGCCATAAACACCGGCACGAACACCGACAGCCACTTGCCCAGCAGATACTGACCATGCGAGAGCGGCTTGCTGAGGTAAAGCAGCAGCGCGTTGGCCCGGTTGTCTGCGGCGATGCAGCCCGCACCGCTGATCAGCGCAATGATGAGCAGCCCCCAGCGCTGCATGTTGAACGCCCTCAGAAAGATGCTGGGAAAGGTGGTGGGGTCGGACAGCATGTTTCCAAATGGAATTTGTGACGCGCTGGCCTGCATATAGAAGAAAATACCGGTAAACAGCCAAGGTAGGCTGAACAGCAGCACGGTGACCCAATAAGCGGGTTTACGCATCGTCTGGCGCATCATGGTGCGGGCGATCACCCACCATTTTGGTGAGTGCAGGTTGCGGGGGCCGGAGTAGGGCCGGTAACCCATGTCGGTAATCTGGGCGTTTTGGCTCACTGCAGGGCCTCCATAAACACGTCTTCCAGGCTGCGGCGGGCAGGTATCACCTCACGCAGAACCAGTCCGGCCTGGTGGGCAGTCTGGTACAGCAGATGGCTGGCCTGCGCATCCGCCGGCACATCCAGCACAAAGCGGCCAATGCCTAACTCCTGCACAATACTCACGCCTGACTCTTTCCAGATATCCAGGATGGCGTCGTTGGTGCGGTCCAACTCCACACGGTATCTGGCGGCGACCTCACCGCGCAGCTCAGCGATGGTGCCCTGAGCGGTCAGTTTGCCGTTCTGCATCACCAGCACATAGTCGCACACGCGCTCCACATCGGGCAGAAGGTGCGAGCACAGCACCACATTCACCTGGAACTTGTGCCAGATGTCGTAGACCAGTTGCAGCATCTCTTCACGGCCTTTGGGGTCCAGACCGTTGGTGGGTTCATCCAGCAGCAGCATCTGGGGGCCATGCACCAGTGCCTGCGCCAGCTTCACGCGCTGCAGCATACCTGTACTATAGGTATCCACCATGCGGTAACGGGCATCGCCCAGACCGCAATACTCCAGCACTTCGTGTCCTCGGCGCAACGCCTGACTGGCGGGCATTCCGCACATCTCGCCGGCGTAGGCCACCAGTGCCAGTCCCGTCATGCCGGGGATGTGGCAGTCTTGTTCCGGCATCAGGCCGACTTTGGAGCGTATGTCCAGCGGGTTGCGGCGGCTGTTGACCCCCATCACCTCGGCCGTGCCGGATTTGGGCGTGAGGAAGCCCAGCAGGGTCTTCAGCAGAGTGGATTTGCCGGCGCCGTTAGGGCCCAGAAGGCCTACGCTGCCCTCGGGTACCTCCAAGCTGAGCGAATCCAGCGCGATCTTACTTCCATACGCCACGCAGAGTTCATGGGTAGAGATTAATGGCATCAGGGTGCATATCTCCCGTCATCATTCGATACGTTACTATACCAACATTCCACTCGATTTTGTGCCCGAAGTGTATGTTGATTTGGCCATAACCGGGCATTATACTGTTAGTATGCACCCAGGTGCTTAATGGAGGATATCATATGAAACCGCGGTTACTGCATTTCTGGCTCTCAACAATGTTGGTACTGGCCCCTTTGGCGGCTTTCGCACAAGAGCACGACCATGAACATGAGGGGGAAACAGCCGCTCAAGGACCAAATGCAGTCATGATGCAGATGCTAGCACTGCCGATCATCATCGTGGTCGTGCTTGTGTTCAATGCCTTTCGTAAAAGGAAGTAGGCCGTGTAGGACAGGTGTGATCTGCTAACGGGCCAGGATCACTCGCTATAACGCCAGGCACACAAAAACAGATCACCAGAGAGCTTTAATGACACCCCGCCATAAGTGCCTGCTACCTTAACGGCAGTCTATTACCCACAAATATTGCATGACCAGTAGGTCACCGATTGCGCGACATAAATGTCTCGGCTATTGAACACCAAGACTGCTGAAGCAGTCTTCATGAACGTTATCTTTGTCGGCAAGGAGCTCCGCAGCCCGGTTTAGCGGGCTTGTAAGGAACTATCCGTAGGGGCGTCCCTTGTGGGCGCCCTAAACAATAATATTGAATAAACAACGTTTATGGCCACCACAAGGGTGGCCCCTACGGCCATATCAGTTACAGCCTGGGCTGCCGTGCAAGCTCGGGCGGATGCTTGTTGATCAGTAGCCGAGACATTTATGTCGCGGTACATGGTCGATACGATCACAATCTGGATTTGTGGGTAATAGGCTGACCTTAACGGAGCCACTCGTGGTCAACCTGCTAATCCAACGGTACATATAATAGGTATATTTGAACTCGTATTCACAATAATTACTGTAAAATATCGTACTTTTATCGTGATCTGATGGTATACTTGAAACCACAATATGTGCTATTGGTAGCTTCATCTCAGTTCATTAGCGCATATTGGGACATAATATTCATAAACGCGTTCCAGTGAACAAGGAGAATCCGAGATGAAATTACCTATGAAAGGTCATTTCCTAGCCATCGGCGTGCTATTTTTGATGTCGGTTGCTGCTTCTGCTGCACTAAATGAAGGCTTCGAAACAGGCTACGGTGAGGGAGTTACGCTTTCTGGTCAAAATGGCTGGATAGGCACCGCCTGGGGTGATATTGCCGTGACCAAAGCTGACGCTGGTCGGCTCCCTTCAGGGTTATGGGGGGTCATGGCCAACGACACTAACTCTGGTGCTAGAATTGCTCACGGTTTATCTACTACCATCGGTAACACTATCAAGATCAGTGGCGATGTCTTTGTCACTGCCGATGCAGCAGCCCGGATAGGGCTGTCAAATATGGCCGGGGTCGGCGCATTTTCGTATCCCTATTTCTGCGTCGAGCTCAACACTGGTGCCAATGAGATGTGGGTGAGTTTCTTGGTATCTAATACCAACGGCGAATGGCAGCGCATCGGCGATTTTAAGTGGAACGACCTGGCTGCTGATGAGTGGTACAGTGTGACCATGAGCTACATCCTGGGTGGTGACGCCACAGTTGATGTCAAACGCTATTGGACAGGAAACGAGACCCATCGCGTGGCTACTTCGGCAGAAATAGCCAATATACTATCGCCGACAGACATCACGTCTCTCGATGGGCTGTTTATCGAAGGATGGACAGGCTCACGCTTTGACAACATCAACGCCGTGCCGGAGCCAGCGTCCATGACACTCTTAGGGCTGGGCTCCTTAGGCCTTCTGCTGCGCAAAAGAGTGAAGAAGTCGTAACTCAAACCAAGGCGCAGGGTGTTCAACCCCTGCGCCACATTCGTTCAAAAGCCATATACCAGGCCTTCCTGGTGCGATTGGCTCCCTTGGGACGGGCAAATCTGTATGATTTGTCTAGGGTCTGATGCAAACACACTGTGCTGGTCATACGGTTATCATGAAGGCCATTTTTCCCTTAATGGCGGTTAGCGGGTACAATATATATAGAAACACAGATTACCCTCCACCAAGGAAATTCAATGGCACAACAAGCTCCCGCTTCTGAAACCATCCTCGTTGTCGATTTCGGTGCCCAGTACACCCAACTGATCGCGCGCCGGATTCGAGAATGCAACGTCTACAGCGAAATCATACCCGCGGATACCGACCTCAAAGATATCATCGCACGCAAACCTAGCGGAATCGTGCTGAGTGGCGGCCCTTCCAGCGTATATGAAGAGGGTGCGCCGCGCATTGATGCGGGTGTGTTTAACCTGGGTGTGCCGGTGCTTGGCATTTGCTACGGCCATCAGTTGATGACCTACACGCTGGGCGGTCAGGTTGAAGCCACGGGTCTACGTGAGTATGGCCGCACCGATTTGTCGGTCAGCGACCTCAGCGATGCGCTGTGGAATACGATCGAGCCCACCCAGACCTGTTGGATGAGCCACGGAGATAAGGTGACAGCCCCTCCGCCCGGGTTCTCTGTGACGGCTGAAACGCCATCCACGCCGGTGGCGGCGATGAGCGACCCCACGCGACGCTTCTACGGTGTGCAGTTCCATCCTGAAGTCGTGCATACCCCATTCGGAAGCCAGCTTCTGCGCAACTTCGCCATAGGGGTGTGCGGCTGCAAGGGCGACTGGAACATGGGTAATTTCGTGGAGCAGAGCTGCGAGCGCATCCGCCAGCAGGTGGGCGATGCCCGTGTGCTGTGTGCGGTGTCTGGCGGGGTGGACAGCATGACGCTGGCTTCGCTGTTGACCAAAGCGCTGGGTGGCGATAAGGTGACGTGCCTGTTTGTGGACCACAACCTGCTGCGCGCTGGTGAGGCTGAGCAGGTTCGCGAGACATTCAGCGTAAACTACCCGGTAAAGCTGGTGTTTGTAGATGCGCGCAAGCGGTTCATGGACAAACTGGCTGGAGTGGACGAACCGGAGCAGAAGCGTAGAATCATTGGCGAAGAGTTTATCCGCGTATTCGAAGAGTATGCCGATGAGCTTCGCGACTGCACATATTTAGGACAGGGCACCCTCTACCCGGATGTGATAGAGAGTGGAGGCACCAAACACAGTCAAACTATTAAGACGCACCACAATGTAGGCGGTCTGCCGGAGGATATGCGTCTAAAGCTGGTGGAGCCGTTCCGCTGGCTGTTCAAGGACGAGGTTCGCGCTGTGGCGGCTGAGTTGGGTCTGCCCGATGACATCGTGTGGCGCCAGCCCTTCCCTGGCCCTGGTCTAGCTGTGCGGATCATCGGTGAAGTGACCGAAGAGAAGATCGAAGCGGTGCGTGCTGCTGACAAAATCTTCCGTGATGAACTGAAGGCAGCGGGTATCTATCGTCAGATTTGGCAGAGCTACGCCGCCATCCCGGACATCCGAAGCGTGGGCGTAATGGGAGATCAGCGCACATACGGCCGGCCGATCATTTTACGCGCCGTGGTTAGCGAAGATGCGATGACCGCAGATTGGGCACGCATCCCCTATGAAGTGTTAGAGCGTGCCTCCAACCGCATCGTCGGCGAGGTTCCGGGGGTAAACCGCGTGGTGTACGACATCACCAGTAAACCTCCAGCTACCATCGAGTGGGAATAGAAGGAATAATGATGCCGATCAAAGTATTACTTACCGAAGAGCAGATCCGCATACGCATACAAGAGATGGGCAAGCAGATCCGCGAGGACCTGGGGCCTGATAGCAAGCCGCTATTCGTGGGTGTGCTTCAAGGAGCGGCGGTATTCCTGGCTGACTTGATCCGCTGCATTGATGGGGAACTGGACTATGACTTCGTGTCCATCAGCAGCTACGGAAACGCACCACGGAGCAGCGGTGTCGTGCGTATCATGAAGGACCTGGACCAGAACGTAGTGGGTCGCGACGTGGTGGTGGTTGAAGACATCGTAGACACCGGCTTAACCTTGAAGTTTTTGCTGGATAACCTGCGTCTTCACAATGCGAAAAGCTACCGAATCGCCACATTGCTTGACAAACCAGCCCGTCGACAGATAGATGTTAATGTTGACTACGTTGGATTTGATATCCCGGATGAATTCGTGATTGGATATGGGCTTGATTATGCGGGCAAATACCGAAATCTGCCATATATCGGCGTATTTGAGGGCGATCCTGAGTAATATGGGCGTTCATGTCGTAAACTGTCGAAGCATAACGACTCAGACAGACTGAAATATACGCTATAATAAACTTGGAGAAGACCTATCCACTCTCCGTACAGCCAATAGATGTCACTATTTCATCTTCGGCTTCCGTAAAGAATCCCGACATCGTAAAATCCCACATCGGTATCGCATGATAACGCTGGGTATTTTGCCGACTTCAGGCGTATCCTGCACCCAAATAACAGGGTGTAGCGCCTTCTTAAACCCTAAAGGTGATTAGCTGAATGGAAAATCTTGACTTAGCCTCGTTCGATGCCCTCAGCCTCGAGGAACTTCATCTCTACGCACGAGCACGCAACGTGATCGTTGAGGAGAACGCACGTCGACAGGAGGTGATCAAAAAAGTTCTGCAGGTTCACGCCGATGCCGGCGGTCAGATTCGCGCTGAAGGCGTACTTGAAGCGATGTCGGACGGGTTTGGTTTTATTCGCCGAGATGTGAATTTTGGTATGAATGGCAGTGATGACATTTACGTATCGCAGACGCAGATTAAGCGGTTTGATCTAAAGACAGGCGACACCGTAGCCGGTATGGTGAGGCCACCGAAGGACAGCGAAAAATACTACGGCCTGCTACGTGTGGAGCATGTGAACCACCAGAACCCGGAAACCGCACGCCACCGTTACTCATTTGATGAGCTGACTCCAATCTACCCCACCGAACGCTTCCGCCTTGAGAATGGCGCGAAGAACATCAGCAGCCGCCTGATCGATCTGGTATCGCCGGTCGGTAAAGGACAGCGCGGACTAATCGTTGCACCACCCAAAGCTGGTAAGACGACTCTGCTGAAGTCGATAGCGAACAGCTTGACTGCCAACCATCCTGAGGTGCAGCTACTAGTTCTGCTGGTTGATGAGCGTCCTGAAGAGGTCACCGACATCCGCCGCAGCGTGAAGGGACGGGTGGTCAGTAGCACATTTGATGAGATGCCTGAGAACCACATGCGTGTGGCGGATATGACTCTGGAGATGGCCAAGCGCATGGTCGAAGCCAAGCATGATGTGGTGATTCTACTTGATAGCTTGACACGGCTTTCACGAGCCAGTAACCTCACGGTTAATCCCAGCGGACGGACACTGTCCGGTGGCCTCGATCCTTCGGCACTCTATCGTCCTAAGCGCTTCTTTGGAGCGGCCAGGAACATCGAGCAAGGCGGTAGTCTGACTGTCCTAGCCACCGCACTGGTGGACACTGGCAGCCGCATGGATGAAGTGATCTTTGAAGAATTCAAAGGTACTGGTAATATGGAGTTGGTTCTTGATAGAACCCTGAGCGACCGCCGGATATTCCCGGCCATTGATGTTCTGCATTCGGGAACACGACATGAGGAGCTGCTATACACAGAAGACGAATTAAAGGGGCTGTGGAAACTGCGTCGGCATCTGTCTAACATGGATACCATCCCCGCTGCAGAGCAGTTGGTAGGCATGTTAACACACACGCCGAACAATGAAGCATTTTTGATGGCAGTAGATACAGCACTAAAAGACCAGGGCAAATAGCAATACACACTGTTTAATTTTGCAAGAGTTGCGATGAAGCGAACTTGCGAAGCGGTTGAAACCGAAACGAGGGCCGAAAATGGATAATCGATGGTCTGATGATGAGTATTCCCTGAATAACATCTTTGATACGTTAAAATATGACGTAGACGAGAAGAAGGAATGCTTATCACGCGTAACTGGGGTCTTTAAGGCCCACGGTCATTTTGATGAAGTCACACCGAAATATGGCATAGGGATGGAAGATGAACTGGGCCGCAGCCTCATCATCATCGTATCCCCCACCGATGCATCATCAGTCAATGACCAACTTAACAATGAGTTGCCAGAACGTCCGCTTTGCCATGACTTGATCATGACGGTCATACGTGAGCTGGGTGGGCGCATGATGGACGCTGTCATTGATGATGTATGGCAGCAGACATATTACTCGAAGATTCGCGTGCGTATGCCGGATGAACAGATTGCGTCGATAGATGCACGGCCATCTGATGCGATCGTCATGGCACTGAAGAGCGGCACACCGATCTACATATGCGAACGAGTGATGAAATACGCTCAGCAATTAGAAACCGAGTAGGGAACTGCCTAACGATGTGAATCAACCCGGAGGTATTGAAATTACCTCCGGGTTCATAGGTTTTACATACGGAAGATGTGAGCACCCTCAGCGGGTACAGTGCAGAAGGTATCGGGGCGTATCCCGGTTGCTGCATGATAGTCGTCACTAACGGAAGCTATGAACTGGTCGATCTGTTCTGTGTATACCAGACAGACAATGGCCCCGCCCCAACCACCACCCATCAGGCGTGCACCTAAAGCCCCCCGCATTTTCGCGATCCCCACGAGCGTGTCAAGACCTGGAGTCGAGTTTTCAAAGTCGGTGCTTGAGCTCAGGTGAGACTCATACATCAATCGGCCTAGTGTCATGACATCACCTGAATCAAGTGCCTCTTTAGCGTCCTGGACTCGCTGGTTCTCAGTGATGACGTGCTTCGCTCTTCGCATCGAGACCTCATCCATGCCATCCTTATACGACAGGAAGTCCGACATCGTCACATCCCGCAGTTCTTCGATATGCGGACCTGCCATTCGAGCAAACCAATCTCGGGCCTCTTTGCACTCTTTGAAGCGGTTCGCATAGTCTCCGGAGACCAAGGCGTGGACGCCCATGGAGTTGATAAGGCATAACGTCAGCTTCGGCTGGTCTGGTAGATAGCAAGCACAGTGCTCCTTCGAGCGGGTATCGAGCCAGAGCATGGCATCCTGAACTCCAAAGGTAGAGGAGAACTGATCCAGTATCCCGCACGGCATGCCTACAAACTGGTTCTCGGCAGCCCTTCCCAATTCTGCCACTTTCCAGGCAGGCCATTCCACTTCAGCCAATGCCAATAGGGCAAGGCAGCAACTTATCTCAAGAGCGGCAGAACTGCTAAGGCCTGCCCCTAACGGAACATCCGAAGTCAGGTATGCGTCGAATACGGGAACATCAACTCCCGCGTTCTGCAACTGATCCACGACGCCCTTTATGTAGTCGGCCCACGGCGCAGACTCATCATGCTGAAGCTGGCGCAGATCAAATTCCGCTGGCGTGGCTTGCGTGGCCGAAACCACACGGCAGGTGCTCCGATCCGACAGACTGACTGCAAACAAAGTGTATCGATCGATGGCAGCGCTCATGACATAACCCAGGTTATAGTCTGTATGGTTCCCTAAAACCTCAATACGCCCAGGCGCCGCCGCCACATAGGCGGGATGGCAACCATACTCAGATGCGAAGGCCTCAGCGGTAATATCAATCGAGAGTTGCTTTACACTCATATCATCCTCCAGGTAATTCTTTGACTAGGAACAGATTTGCGCGACCAAACGCTCAAGGTCGTTAAGATCGTAATAATGGATCGAGATCACTCCCGTGTCATCACCTTCATCCCGAAGCGTGACCCGAGTCGCCAGCGCTTCGCGAAGACGGTCAGCCACGGCTTGCAGGTGGGGATCGGGGAGTTTCGATGTTTCACGTGAAACATCGAGGTCGTGTTTGGGTTCACCACGCTCAGATGCTTCGCGCGACGCCCTCTCCAATTCCCGGACGTTGAGGCTCTTCCGTAAAGCGAGTTCGGCAAGCTCTACTCTCTTGTTTTCCGGAGCCATCAGTAGTGCGCGACCATGACCTTCCGTGATATCACCATCCCGAATCATCTGCAGCACCACAGATGGCAATCCCAGCAAGCGAAGGCTGTTGGCCACCGATGCCCGGCTCTTACCTACCCGTTGGGCGACTTGCTCCTGGGTTAGGTGAAACTTGTCTATGAGCTGTCGATACGCTAGTGCTTGGTCAATGGAGTTAATGTCTTCGCGTTGGATGTTTTCGATCAAGGCGAGTTCAAGGCGGTCCTGAGGTTCCACCTTCCGGATGATGGCTGGTATGGTCACCGTGCCTGCTAGTCGACTGGCTCTGGTCCGGCGTTCGCCTGCTATGAGCTGGTATTTACCATCCGGTGTTTCTTGTACCAGGATCGGCTGAATGACACCATGTTCTCGTATCGAGGCAGCTAGTTCACTCATAGTTTCGTCAGCGAACATGTGACGCGGTTGGTCTGGGTTCGCTAAAATGTCGTCTAGAGGTATCTGCCTGATAGACTCTGACTCGGTTGTCTGACTGCCGGTCTCACCCAGCAATGCTCCCAGACCTTTACCCAGACCGCCTCGCTTATTAGTTGTCATTCTTCAATACCTCTTCTGATAGTAATCGGTACGCCTCAGCACCCTTGCTGCGAGGGTCATACAGTTGGACCGGAAGCCCATATGACGGTGCTTCACTCAGTCGGATGTTTCTTGGGATGGAGACACGTGATACTATACCGCCGAAGTGCTTCCTTATTTCCGCTTCCACTTGCTGGGTGAGCCTTGCCCGCGGGTCTCTCATGGTCAACACGACTTTGTATATGTGCAATCCTGGATTGGTGCTGCGCTTGATTATCTCTATGGTCTTGACAAGCTGACTGATACCCTCAAGCGCGTAATACTCGCACTGTATGGGGACAATCACGCCATCAGCGGCGGTCAGAGCATTCACAGTCAACACTCCAAGTGAGGGGGGGGCATCTATTAGCACCACATCGTAGTCATCTGCGACCTTTGAGATGGCAGTTTTTAGTCTGAACTGCCAGTCAGCCATGGCAGGTAGTTCTAGTTCAGCTCCTGTCAGCTCAATATTAGCAGGTGCCACATATAAGCGATCAACCGCTGTGCTTAGTCGCACGTCGCGTAGACTCGCCTCATTGAGTAACACATCATAGATGCTGAACTTCAGATTCTCCTTGTCAACCCCAACTCCGCTACTGCTGTTACCCTGGGGGTCAGTATCGATCAACAGAACGTTTTGCCCGAGCTGCGCCAACCCAGCGGAAAGGTTTACTGTTGTGGTAGTTTTCCCCACACCACCCTTCTGATTTACCACGGCATATACTCTAGGCATCTGTGTTCCTCCCGGATCTGTGTCCGACTATCATTTTATCTCAGCATATAGTATTATAAGGTCAATCACCTTTGTAATACAGGGTGATACGGAAGCGCGGCTATACCAATGACGATACAGAGGAGATCACATGGCCACTATAAAGAAGAAGCGGTTCAATATCTGGAAAATCATCATCGTGCTTGTCATTTTGGCAGGAGGGGGATGGTACGGATGGCGACACTTCCAGAAGGTTCCTATTCCCGAAATCACATACGACGTCACCAAGGGCGATGTTGAGATCGCTGTATCGGAGGTGGGCGTTCTGGAGCCTATCCGGAAGGTAGAGATAAAGAGTAAAGCAGCAGGTCGAATTCTGCAGTTACCAGTCGATGCCGGCGATAAAGTGGTCAAAGACCAATTGCTTGCTCTGATAGATAGCTCTGACTTGATGTCCACAGTGGCACAGGCCAACGCGCAGATGGTATCCTCTGAATCTCGACTAAAGCAAAGCGTACTCAATACCACCGTCCAAAACACAGACACGGACGCTAACTACGACCGCGCATTGAACGCGTACAAAAATGCGGAGTTAAGGCTGGCCCAAGTCACGCGCGAAGTTCAGACACAGCCGCAGTTGACGAAGTCTTCTCTTGATGAGGCCGAAGCGTCAGAACGAACCGCCAAACAGGACGTGGATCAGTTTAAGTCCGTCACGGCATCTACGATGCGCATTGAAGCGGATGCTAGTTTAAATGAGGCTTCTCTACGGGCTGATGAAGCACAGAAGAACCTGCTCCGGCAAAAGAACCTGCTCACTAAAGGGTTTGTCAGCCAACGCGAGGTCGATACTGCTCAAACCGCGTTAGCCAGTGCTCAAGCAAGCTTGAAGAACGCTCAGCAGAAAGCAAGTACCATCGAAAAACAGATCGCCACACAACAACAAACTGTTGAGGGCAGATACACAATGGCCGTTGCTGCCCTTAGAAGGGCGCAAGAGCAAGCCAAACGAGATGAACTCAAGTATATGGACCTTGAGGCACAAAAGAACACCTATAAGGACGCGAAGCAGGCGTTGGTGAGTGCCCGCGTAGCCATGCTCAGCAAACAATCCAGGCAACAGGACATCATATCTGGTAAGTCCAACATAGTAGCTAGCCGTAGTTCGTATAAAGATGCTCAGACAAAGCTAGATGAGACGGTCATACGCGCTCCATTCGATGGCGTCATCACGCAGCGATATATTGAAAGCGGAGAGCTAGTGACCTCTGGCGTATCTACCTTTAGCACAGGAATGAGCCTTGTGCAACTCGCTGACCTTTCGCAGATGAAGATCAACCTGTTGATCAACGAAGTCGACGTTCGAAAAGTGCAAGTGGGCATGCCTGTGGTGATATCACTGGATGCCATCCCTGGACGAATGTTCAACGGTAGAGTTCAAACAGTTGCTCCCGCTGCACAAGTGGGGGCTGATGGTAATGTGGTTCAGGGCGGTGTCATCAAGTTCCCAGTGCGTGTGGTCATAGACAACCCTGATCCAATATTGCGCTCTGGAATGTCTTGCAAGTGCAAAATCATGGTGCAGATGGCAAAGAATGTCGTGCGCCTGCAGGCGGACGCACTCAAACCAACCGGCCCCAATACGGCCGAAGTGATGATTGTGAAACCGGACCCCAAGAACCCGGCACCTAAAGCCACCCCGCGTAAGGTCAAAACTGGACTGCGTGGTGATAACTTCGTGGAAATCAAAGAGGGTCTGAAGCCCGGCGAAAAAGTGAAGCCGCAGCCATTCATGGGCCCGCCAAGGCAGGGCATTGATATGGGCGGACCTGGAGGACGCAGATGAACTTCTTCGATTCCGTCAGAACATCACTGTCAAACCTTCGCCGGCATAAGTTACGCTCAGGCCTGACCATGCTGGGTGTCATCATCGGAGTGGCGGCGGTCATTTTGATGGTTTCGTTGGTCGAAGGCGCACGGGCCAATGTCGTGCGAGAATTCGAACGGCTGGGATCAAGTCTCATATTTGTTGGATTTGATCCCTCCAAACTGCCACCAGGCCAGACCATCGGCCGTGTGAATGGCTTGCGCCTGGAAGACGCGGAAGCGATGCTTGAACAGTGTCCGTCTGTAGCTGCAGTCAGTGCAGAGCTGGGCATAGGTACTGGGAAAACCCGAACACCAGGTAAGGAGATGGACGCCTCTGTTCTGGGTGTACAGCCGGTCTACCAAAAACTGCGCGATGTGACCCTGGAACGAGGACGGTTCATCACCGACGAAGACCTTGCCACATGGAGCCGATCTGCCGTGATCGGCTCTGAGGTGGCTGTTCGACTCTTTGGAAAACAAAACCCCATCGGTCAAGCTATCGATTTCCGAGGCCTTACCCTGAACGTAGTCGGCGTGACCAAAGCCAAAGGCCGCGGTATGGGTGAAAATGTGGATGAACAGATCCTCATCCCCCTTAGCTCTGCGCAAAAGAGAGCCGCCGGCATAAACTTGGTGAGCATGATCTTCGCCACCCCTGTCAGCGCTGATAAGACCGACCTCGCGATGGACGAAATCTGGCAGCTACTGATGCGCCGGTACGATAACAAGCCAGCCTTCATCGTAGATAGCCAGCAGCGCATCCTTAGCTCTATCGGGCGTGTCATCAGCATCTTCGGCACGGTGGTGGGTGCAATTGCCGGGTTATCGCTGCTGGTGGGCGGTATTGGCATTATGAACATCATGCTGGTGACCGTCACAGAGCGCACCCGTGAGATCGGAATCCGCAAAGCGGTGGGTGCCAGGCAGGGCGATATCCTGTGGCAGTTCCTGATCGAGTCGATGACACTCTCCGGTGTAGGAGGTGTGATAGGCGTCGCCCTCGGCTGGGGGCTGGCGTTGATGGTGAACTTCCTCACTAAGGCATTCGGCACTTTCGGTGGCGATGGCATGTCCATCAGCCTGCCGGTGTGGGCGGCTGCCACCGGGTTTGTGTTTAGTATGGTAGTGGGAGTGGGCTTTGGGCTCTATCCCGCCATCAGCGCATCGCGCATGAACCCCATCCAGGCGCTGCGCACCGAATAATCCGGCACCTGCCGCCGAATGCTCGCGGTGTGGTCGCCAAATCTATGGGGAAGCCGATCTTGGGTCGGCTTCCCCTTCTTTACTCGTGTATCGCTAGCCGCAAGTGTCCCACAGGTAATACTGATATGAGGTAACGAGGATTTTGATCACATGTCATTTCACAAGTTTGTCTACAGAGCATTTGGTGTCGTGGTGTTCCTGGCAGCAACAAGCGGAGCATCACCGGTGATGTCAGCACCCGCAGCAGATGAGATTGGGATACACCAGTGTCTGGCCATTCGGCAGGTGATTTCCGCCAGTCGTCGCTCCGCCCTCCACGCAGACCCCATCGAAGCGCAAATCGTGGCAGGCAAGTGGTCACCACCCAAAGCAGGCGATGCAGTCGTCCACCCCAACGGCACCAGCTTACGATGGGAGGCCGTCACCGCCGGCAAGGACGGTTCATTCCAACATCCGGCAATGAATGGCGGTTATGCCTATATGACGGTTGAGTCGCCTGAGCAGAGGGTGATGCTTCTGGAAGCCGCTGGTCACAGCATGGTGTATGTGAACGGCGTACCGCGGACCGGTGATGTCTACGGATATGGCTACACCCGTCTGCCGGTACCCCTTCGTAAGGGCCGTAATGGCCTGCTGTTCCTGTGCGGACGCGGCAGCCTGCGGGTGAAGCTCACGGCGCCGAAATCATCGGTTGTGCTGGACACATCTGACCTCACACTGCCTGACATCACAGCCGGTAAGCCAGTAAAGACCATGGGCGCAGCGATTGTGGCCAACTTCACCGACCATTTTCTCACGAATTGCAGCATCCAGTCGCTCGTGTCAGGCGGTCGGCCGGTGTTGACCAAGCTGCCATCCATCCCACCTTATGGAACCCGCAAAGTGCCCTTCAAGATACACGCTCCGGTACTAAAGTCAAAGGATAAGTGCCAGGTGAAACTGGCCTTGTTGGACACTGCCAAAAAGCCGATGGACACCGCGTCGTTTGATATCGAGTTGAAACCCCCAGGCAGCAGCTACAAGACGACGTTCATCAGCAAGATCGACGGTTCGCTTCAATACTATGCGGTGACCCCGCGGCTGCCTGCCGCCAAATCGGACCCTCCGCCTGCCCTGGTACTGACCCTTCATGGAGCCAGCGTGGAGGCGATCGGTCAGGTGAGCTGTTATGAGCGAAAGAGCTGGGCGTATATCGTGGCCCCCACCAACCGAAGACCATACGGTTTTGACTGGGAGGGGATTGGGGCCATGGATGCGCTGGAGGTGCTTGACCTCGCCCAGGCGGAGTTCAAGACGGACCCTCAGCGAACCTACCTCACCGGCCATTCGATGGGTGGTCATGGAACATGGCATATGGGGGCGACTTGGCCAGACCGATTCGCAGCCATCGGACCAAGCTCAGGCTGGATCAGCTTCTTCTCCTACGGCGGCAGCGGCAGAAACACGTCGGTCGCGCCCTCGCAAGAGATCATGATGCGCGCCATGAACCCGAGCGATACGCTAGCCCTGGCGAGCAACTACACCCAAATGGGCATATACGCCCTTCACGGCGAAGCAGATGACAATGTGCCCGTCACCGAGATGCGGTCGATGGTGCAGAAACTCTCCACGTTCCACAAAGACTTCACCTGGCACGAGGTCGCCGGGGCCGGCCATTGGTACGATGGGTGTGTGGACTGGGCACCGATGTTCGATCTGTTCACCAGGCACCGAATCCCCACCGACGCCGAAATAAGGCAGGTCGACTTTGTGACGGCCAACCCGGGCGTGTCGAGTAAGTGCCACTGGGCGACCATTGAAGCGCAGCTCCATCCGCTGGCACTCAGCTCCATCAGCCTGCGGTGCGATCCTGGTCAGAGCCGATTCACAGGCACGACAGCCAACGTGGCTCGTTTGGCACTAAATGTGTCGCATCTCAAAGCACACACACCTGTCACTATTGAGGTTGATGGTCAGAAACTGACTGAGATACCCACTCCCGCCAGCAAGACCATCTATTTGAGCCGATCCGGTGACAAGTGGAGCGTCACTCCGGCCGCCGCAGCATCGATGAAAAGCCCCAGGCGATCTGGCCCATTCAAGAGGGTGCTGAACAACAGGCTGATCTTCGTGTATGGAACGAATGGCACGCCGGAACAGAACGACTGGGCTCTGGCCAAGGCCCGTTACGATGCCGAAACTCTATGGTACCGAGGGAACGGCGCCGTGGATATCGTGGCGGATACCGAGTTTCGACCAACCATAGACCGCAATGTGATGCTCTACGGTAACTCCGAGACCAACGCGGCTTGGAACGTTCTGCTGCCCGATAGTCCCGTGCAGGTGATGAACGGCTCGGTCAGTGTGGGCGGACGGGTGATCAAAGGCGATGATTTGGGGTGCATGTTTATCCAACCCAGAGCGGGCAGCGATGTGGCGCTGGTGGGTGTGATGTCGGGCTCTGGTACCGCAGGAATGCGCCTCACGGATCGAATCCCTTACATCAACTCCGGTGTGGAGCTGCCGGATTGCCTCGTGCTCGGTCCGGAAACTCTGAGCGATAATTCGTCATCGCCCCGCGCCGCAGGATTCTTCGGCAACGACTGGCGGGTAGGTTCCGGTGACTTCGCCTTCAGCGAGTGAAAGAAGGATTTTGCGCGACACCCGCAGAACGGTATCGTGTCACCGCATGACCACTGCTCATGTAGCAGCGGAGGCGTGTCGCCAATAGTGGAGAGCAAACCATGAAGCCCAAGTTCCCATATCCAAATATGCTTACTATGATCATCATAGCCTTGTTGGTGATCGGATTGGAGTATCTACCACCCATACCCAAAGTATACAAATTTGTGGGTATTGCGATTGCGTTCGGCCTGCTCATCGCCATGGAAGTTCGGGCGGTAGCCGATGGGGAGGTACAATCAGGTGACTCCTTCAAGGACGTGTTTCCATTTGGCATGCAGCTTGTGATGGCGGGATGTGTACTGCTGACTGTGATGATCTTATCGCCGGTACCGCAGTTAATGTTTATAGCGTTAGGCATTTGGGTGGTCGTGGTCGCAGTATTATGGCTAATGGTTTATCTTTTCCATCTACTGGTACGCCAAATCGCCAGTCGCTCAGCAAAGCGATGAGGCCCCGATCGCCGCGCGACGTCACACACAGAAGCTGAGCACTAAGTAAGCCTCGGCATCTGGCTAAACTGTTTTCATACCAGGCATGACCTGCGAGATCACCCGCTTCACCTGGTCAAGCCGATAGGGCTTCTGCAGGAACGCATCAAACCTGCGTTCGTCAGAATGCAGTTCCATTTCGATCTCAGTAAACCCAGATGAGATGATCACCGGAATATCGGGCCGCAGTTGCCTGATGTAATCCAAAGCCTCTTCACCGCCCATACGCGGCATGGTCAGGTCCATTATTACAAGGCCGTATTTGTGGGGGTTGGCGGCTAGCATATCAACGCCCTCTTTGCCATCGCAGGCTGTCTCTACGGTTATACCAAGCCGCACCAACATGGCTGTGGCTACCAGACGCACGCCTTCCTCGTCATCTACAATCAAAGCACACAGATCATGCTCAGGCTTCCATTCATCTGGAGTTGATTTTTCTATGATGGGCATCTGTAACGGCAGCGAAGGAAATATCAACGTAAAGGTGCTGCCTGAGCCCAGACAGCTCACGGCGTTGATCCCCCCGTTATGGCTGCGCATGATGCCCAATACAGCCGCCATCCCAAGCCCGCGCCCGGTGAATTTGGTCGTGTAGAATGGGTCATAGATGCGCGTCAATGTATCGGTATCCATTCCGCACCCTGTGTCGATAACCTGCACCACCGCATACGTTCCGTCGGACAATCCGTCATTCATATATCCATGCGATAACTCATCAATGCCGATATGGCGGTTATATGTGCGCACGGTAATCTGCCCGGCTTCGGTCCCGATCGAATCGCCCGCATTAATGACCAGGTTCATCAGCACCTGCTGGAGCTGCACCGGATCAGCCTCAATCGCTTGCGTGCTGGGATCGAGTTCAGTGTTAAGTTTCACATTTTTGGGTATGGATACAGTGAGCAACTGCGTCATATCACGCACCGCGTCATTCAGGTTCAGGATATTCTTCTGGAAACTGCTGTGGCCGCTGTAGGCCAGCATCTGCTTCACTAAATCTGAGGCGTACTGGGAGGCGGTTGATACATGACTAAGCTCAAGATACACCGGGTGATCATGCGGAACACTTGCCATGGCCAAGCTGGTGTGCCCCATCACGCTGGTTAACAGGTTGTTGAAATCGTGGGCGATGCCTCCGGCAAGTAACCCTAGACTCTCCAGCCTCTGAGCCTGCTGCATCTTGTTGTCGATCTGACGCCTTTCTTGTTCTGCCATCCTGATCTCTGTGATGTCTTTCACCACAATGACATAACCTTCATGCCCATTCGACTCGTGAATAACTGAGCTGACAGAACTCAGAAGATACCAGTCGAAGTCGTGCTGGTTAATACTCCACTCAAAACTCTGGGGCAAGCCTTGATCCGATAGCTGCAGATATCGAAGATGCAGATCGGCCACCAGCCGGGGCAGGAAGTCGGTCAGTAACTGGCCGATGTCAGGCACAATGCCTATTGGTACATCGGCAGAGGAGCCGTATAGCCCGCTGACTCGATAGTCCGTATCGAGTGTGATGACCATTTCACCCATAGATTGAACCAGCAGTTTGAAGCGGGCCTCACTCTGGTGCAACTCGGCGGCCATTGTCTGTGTGTCGGTGATGTCAAGTAGCAGCCCTTGAATGACGATATTGTCATCCTGGAGTGACTCGATGCGCTGCGACTTCTCATATATCCATCGTGTTTCGCCCGACTTCGCGATGATGCGGTAAGTAAACTCAACAGCATCGCGCCTGGCAGTGGCATTCATTTTGGCGTAATACGCGGCCTGGTCCTCACGGTATATAAGCGAAGGCCACAAATAAGGGTCAATGATAAATTCGGTAGACAGGTAGCCACAGATATCTTCTATGTGCGAATTAAGGAATATCATTTCCATTTTAGAGCCTGAGTAGGCCATCACATATGTGACAGCAGGGAGCTGCTCCACTAGATTTCGGTATCGTGATTCGCTATCACGCAACTGCTCCTCAATCACCTGGTGCTGCTGATGCCAATTTTGAACAGAGCCAGCCATCTCATTGAACACGCTGCTTAACATCCCAATCTCACCCAGATCGTCTTTAAGAGCAGAACGCGCGGAGAAGTCGCCAGCTTGCAGTTTTCGAGCGGCATGCACCACCGCATCAAGACGCCGACTGATGTACCGATGACCTACTATGTACGACAATACAAACGGAAGAATAAGGAAGGGTATCAGCCATCTGGACAGCCATTTCGACCTTTGGTGTGCTGTTTGCATGATGCCCGATCGAGGGATGCTGATTCGTAAATAGCTGTATGGCACACTCGATTGGCGTATGAACAGTGGTGTGATGTGGTGGTAAATAACGCCCTGGTCAGACTTTTCTTCTACATTGTCCAGCAGGTTCTGCCGGTTCAACAATATCATTCGGATATATTCGGATTCTTGATTTCCGACCATGGTTCGAGCATCGGTCGATGCCAGAACCGCCCCATTACGGTCACTCATCACCAGATGGGAACCCGCTGGCAGGTTGGATCGTTGAATCATCTCAGGTAGATTCGATAAGCCGATGGAAGCTGCGACTACCCCAATCACCTTACCTGACGCATTGAAGACGGGATAGCCACAGTTTATCGAGGGATGTTTGGTTATCCTCCCAACCTGATAACTGCCTACCGTGAATGATCTGTTGCTGATCGCATCTTTGATGTAACTTCTGTCGCCTAGATAGGTGTGTTTGTCAGGTAATACCGAAACCTCAACATACCCATCTACAGACACGAAGAACAGGTTTAGGTACTCTGGTGATCGGCGTTTGACTTGAGCCAGAATACCCCGGAGTTGTTTGATATCTTTCTGACCAGCTATATCGGCCAGAGTTGACAGCAGGGTATACGTATTATCTAGCAGAGTTTCTTGTTCGAGTATGAAGGCCTGTGAGGTGCTTTTTGTGTTGTTAATGGCATTCTGAATTGAGCTGGAGGTGGAATCCAGATACAACAAGCTCAAACCCACAAGAAGAGGGGCCATAGTGACGATCACGAGCACCATCAATTGCCAACGTATGGGTATCGCAAGCAGGCGTCGTCGCACCGGGTCCTCCTGTTACAGCATGGTATGTTTCTGCTATGATAAGCTCATGGTTATGGTGCCCAACAGGGGGCATGGTGTTCGGAAAAAGACAACTGAGTAAGTGTACCATAGAATACACTTAAGCGATTTACTTAAGCTCTGTCCAAACTTCATCTGGGTCGTCTGGAAAGAAGGAACCGACAGGTCCAGGGTAACCAAACTGGCACAGCCTCTGCCGTGGAGCCATCTGGAATGGGTGTTGCACAAGCTGTCCATTTTCAACTGATCTGGCCATAAACGGCGAACTGAGTAACTGCTCTGTTAACCATTCTACCATCTGTTTTGCGATTTTGCCCTGTGAAAATACCAGGTTTTTAGTTTCATACGGGTCGATTTCTAAATTATACAACTGCATCCGGCCGCCATTCGCTATGGAGATCAGTTTCCATTGCCCCCAGCGCACCATCGCCTTAAAGCCACGCTCCCCAGGGCTGCCGTAATATCCATACAACCGCTCACGCGGAGCGGTTTGCTTCAGGTGTGCGCCAAGGATATCGTGCCCGTCGCGCATCTCAGGTGTCCCGGCTGCTCGGGTAGCCACGCCGAACAGGTCGGTCAGGGCCGCCAGTTGGTTATCGCGCACATCGGCCTTCAGTTGGTCGGGCCAACTGATCAACAGTGGGATGCGGCAGCTTGCCTCGAAGAAGCTCTCTTTCTGCCAGGCGTGGTGGTCACCCAGATGGTCGCCGTGGTCGCTGAACAATGCGATCAGCGTGTTGGCGGCGTCTGGCCTTTTATCCACCTCGTCCAATATCTTTCCGATGCACCAGTCGATATAGCTGATTTCGCCATAGTAACGGGCTTTGAGCTGCCGGTTGAGCAATGGCCCGATCTGCTCAGCCCAGACCGCATAATTCATGCTGGGTATGGTGTCATCAAGATGGTCTGTGCCGATCTCACCAAGTATGGGTCCAGACATGTTTTCGGGGTTGTACATGCGGTTGAAAGGCACCGGTGGCGCAAAAGGCGGATGCGGCCCAAAGAAGCTGACGAACCCAAACCACGGCTGCCCAGACGGCTGATCGTGGATGAACTTGCGAGTTTGTTCGGCTGCCCAGCCCTCCATGCATAACTCGCGGGGAAGGGGGGCGCACTGCGGGATGTAGTAACAATCGCTGCGTTCGCCCTGGAAACTCTCCAGGTAGGCAAAGTCGGGGTGCTCGGTCTCGATCCAATGGGTATAGTGGTCACGCTTGCGCCACTCGGCACTATGGGGCTGCGGCTCACTGTGTAATTGGATGTCGTAACCCAGGTTCTGCCAGGCATCTGGCACCGCGTGAAACTTGCCGATGCCAAATGTGCGGTAGCCCAGACCCTGCATAGTGCGGGCCAGATATTTGCCACAACGCTCTTCCATGTCAACGGGTTGACCAGGCAGCGGATGCGGCAGCGCATTCTCGGTCACAGCCGTGTGATAGGGCTCACATCCGGTGCGCAGGGTGGCACGAGCGGGTACGCACACCGGGCAGGTGCTGTAGGCGTTGGTGAACGAGATACCCCGTTTGACCAGTCGGTCGATGTTCGGGGTGCATATACGCGCATTGCCGAGAGCCGATATGGCATCGAACCGCAACTGGTCGCACATCAAAAAGAGCACGTTTGGTTTGGGCAAAGGCGCAACCTCCGGGTTGTTCTGCTATTATATTGGCTGTGATGGAAGAAAAAACCTGCCTTTCTGCTCCGCTTGTGGCCGACCTGGTGATCAACCTGGCGGTGGCCCTTCAGGAGGTATATAGCTATCTCGTTCCGGTGGAACTGGCCTCAGAGGCAGCGTTGGGTCGCTGCGCGCTGGTGAGCTTTCACGGGCGCGAGGTTCTGGGTATCGTGGCGCGGCTGCGCTCCTGCCAGCCGGGTGAGCTGGAGTCGTTCAAGCCCATCAGCATGTTCGTCGAGGGTGAGGTCACTATCGACGAACCGCGTCTGCAACTGGCAGAGTGGATGGCGGCGGAGTATCACGCGCCTCTCAGCCGGTGCGTCAATCTGTTGGCCCCGGTGCAGATGCACGCACGCATCCAAAAAGTGGTGCGGTTGACCCCCCAGGCGGATCAGCGAGAGCTGTTTGAGGACGACGCGTTGTCGGTAGAGCAGCGGCTGTTGAACCTGCTCCGTGACGCCGGTGGGGAGCTGCCAGAAGCCAGCTTGAAAGCGCGCATACCCTCCGCCCAGCTCAATATCGCCCTGCAGAAACTCAAACGCAGGAACCTGCTGGTTGAGGCGAGTGTGGTGAAGCTGCCCAGCACCCGCCAGAAGCTGGTGCAGCACGCGGAGCTGGCATGTAGCCACGCGCTGGCCGAAGAACTCATTGTGAGCTTGAAGCAGAAGGCGCCTAAACAAGCGGCGTTGCTGGCGCACCTAATGCAGCCTGATCATGCGGTCGTGCCTCTGGCGGAACTGCTGGAGCTGCTCCACACCACTCGTTCCGCGGCGAAATCGCTGGCGGACAAGGGCATCATCCGCATCACCGACCGAGCCGTGCGCCGCGACCCATTCGCGATGGTGGATGCAGCCCTCAAGAAGGCAGCGATGCATCACGAGTTTGAGCTGACTCCAGACCAGACAGAGGTTCTGGACACCATCAACGCCGGGCTCGACTCATCGGAGTTCCGGCAGTGGCTGCTGTTTGGGGTCACGGCCTCAGGCAAGACGGAGGTCTACCTGCGGGCGATCGAGCACTGCCTGCAGCAGGGCAAAAGCGCGCTTCTGCTGGTGCCGGAGATCGCATTAACATCCCAACTTGTGCAGGCGGTGCGCGAGCGGTTTGGTGAGCTGGCTGCGGTGCTGCACAGCGCACTGAGCAACGGGCAGCGGTTTGATGAGTGGCAGCGGGTGGCGGATGGCGAGGCCCCGGTGGTGGTGGGTGCGCGAAGTGCGGTGTTCGCCCCGCTGAAGAACATGGGGCTGATCATTCTGGACGAGGAGCACGAGGCGACTTACAAACAGCAGGACCACTCGCCCAGATACCATGCGCGCGATGTGGCGCAGTTCCGGGCCATGCAGGCTGGGGCCGTGCTGCTCCTGGGCAGTGCCACCCCCAGCATCGAGAGCTACTACCGTGCGGAGCAAGCGGAGCAACTGCTCTGCCTACCCAGCCGGGTGTCCGGCAACGCGATGCCTGAGGTTCATATCGTAGATATGCGCGAGGCCTCGCGTGTCAAGAACAGCATCTTCAGCTCCGCACTGGCGAATGCCATCACGGATACGCTGCGCTGGCGGGAGCAGGTGATCCTGCTGATCAACCGCCGAGCCTGGGCGATGTTCGTGATGTGCCGCAAGTGCGGCACGGCCATCAAGTGCAACCAGTGCGCGGTGTCGCTGGCGTATCACAAGGCAGACGCACTGTTAAGGTGCCACCACTGCGACTACAGCATCCCCCTGCCGGACAAGTGCCCCACCTGCCAGGCACCTAACCCGCTGCCGTTTGGGCTCGGCACCGAAAGGGTGGAGGAGGAGGTGGGTCGACTATTCCCCGATGCGCGCATTTTGAGGATGGACCGCGATACCACCCAGCGTCAAGGGTCGCACCACGACATGCTGGCCAGCTTTCGCGCGCACGAGGCCGACATCTTGATCGGTACCCAGATGGTGGCGAAAGGGTTGGACTTTCCGAACGTCACGCTGGTGGGCGTGGTGATGGCCGACAGCGGGCTGAACCTGCCAGATTTCCGGGCCAGCGAGCGCACCTTCCAACTGCTCACGCAGGTCGCGGGACGAGCTGGCCGTTCGCAGAGGCCCGGTCTGGTGTTCGTGCAGAGCTTCAACCCGGAGCACGAGGCGGTGGTCTGCGCCAGTCAGCACGATTACCTCGGATTTTACCAGCATGAGATTCCGCTGCGGCGTCAGTTGGGGTATCCCCCCTTCTCACGGCTGGCCAACCTGGTAGTGAACAGCGAAACGGAAGGCGATGCCAAGGCTGGGGCCACCGAGCTGGTGCTACGGCTGGCGGAGATGGTGCAGTTCCGAAACACAAAGGCTTTGTTGATGGGCCCCGCACCGGCTCCGCTGAGCCGCGTGAGGGGCGTGTATAGATACCACTGCCTGGTGAAGGTGCAGCAGCCGGCGGAACTGCCCACACTGCTGGAAGCGGCACTGCCGCGAATCACGCTGCCAGAGGGCTGCCATCTGAGCATTGACATCGACCCGACCAGCACCTTGTAGCCTAAATGCGATTCGGGACGAATTCCTAGACAGAAGCCGTTTACTTGGCTGTTTGGCCGAAGACCTTGATCCACTCGATCTCAACCTTCGTGCCTGGCGTATCAGGGAAGTCCGCCCTGATGTTCTTCAGCATCTCATCTTTTTTGGCGTCGGGGGTGAAGCGGAACAGGTAGGTGTGATAACTGTCGTCAGCCTTCCATTTCACGACACAGGTGTCGCCACCAAACTTCATTTTATCGGTTTCCCAGAAGAAGTTTCCCTTATCGGATTCGCCAGTATTATTGATGCGAACCCGTATGGCGATACCATCTATGTTGGAGATCTGCCCCCAGTTGCCCGGGATGATCATGAACGGGTCACCATTGGTGACGGTCATCACGGCTTTCCCATTTATCAGCTCTGGACCGCTCATATTAGCGATGCCGAGGTCCGCACCGAACTTACCAGCGGGCCACTCCGATATGGCGTTCATGGGCATTTCTGAAGGGTCCACCACATAGGAAACACTCTTGTTGGCGACGAACACAGGCGACGGTGGGCCAGCTTCAACCTTCGCCGCGGCCGCGAGCTGCTCATCGTCCAAAACACTGTATGACCGGACCTGCTCCGCGGTGGGCCGGGCCCACTTATTCGGACCCTTGTTGCCAAACACTTTGCGCACAGCATCAAGGTGAGAAAAGCCGAACTCCTTAGATGGCTCCAGGTGTGATCCCTCTCCCCACTCATTCCAGGCCTCGATCATGAAGTATGGGAACTCGGGTTTGACCAGTGCTTTTCCGTTACGCAGCATCTGTTCAAACAGCGCGGGCGTCCAGCCGGTGCGCACCCAGTTCGGCTGACCACCAGGCAGCGTCCTAGGGCTGTCGTCCCAACCCGCCTGCGCCCCCACTATGAACGGCTTCTTCTTGCTCAGCATCTTCTTCCAGATCGGCACCACGCCGTCCACGATCTCCGAGTAGGGTGCGGAGCCCGGGAAGGTCCAGTAGGAATCTGTCAGCACCCAGTGGTAGCTATAAGATGTGAAAGCATCGCCAACGGGCACATCCGCGACCAGACCCGGCTCGTTGTTGTCCCAGACGAGGAAGAGATCACCGAGACCCCGCGCCCGGCAGAGCGCGTTCAATCGCGGCAGCACCTTGAGTTGGAACTTGTCCGCCCCGCCGCAGGCTGCCAGGATCGGCTTGATGTCAAGGATCATAAACACCGGCCGACCCTTGATCTTGAGGTAGTTCGGGCGGACGAAGTAGTTGTCGACGCAGTACTTGATCATCGCTTCCAGCGCGTCAGGGTCAAATACGAACGTCCGCTTATAGTCCAGTCCGTGATTACACCAGTTAATGCAAAACTGCATCTGCTCGTTGTAGCGGGCATTCAGGAACCCCTTCTCCAGGCTTCTCGCCAGCCGCTTCTCGCCATCACTCCAGTACCAGTCGAACGCGAACCAGCTAATGCCCGCTTCAAGCGCCCACTTGATGTGCCAGTCGTTCACCTCAGGCAACGAGTCGTCATAGAACCCAAGCACCGGCCGCGGTTTTGGCAGCTTCGCGATGGCAGACATCCACTCACTCTGCTCGTCAAAGGTTGGGTATGGGTAGTCATTGGTGCCAGCCTTGCGGTACCAGCCCGGGAATATGTACGTGCCCACCTTGATGCTGGTCGCCACCGGTTTCGGCGGCGGCACCGGATACGCCTTGTCGGCACGTGAGATGGCCGATGTCCCAAGCATGAGGCCGATCATTCCAATCAGCAAAATTGTTGTTTTATCCACGGCGTTACTCCAGTCACACAGTCAGAAGAGATGCGAGAACCAGCCCAAACGGCCGCTCATCTGTATCATTGTAAGCCGATTTGGGTGTTAAGTGGAAGGCGCGGTGGAGGAATGGCAGTATCTGGCGTGGTCTGGCGGTATAACCACGAAGGGAATGCAACTATCCACAGATTACGCAGATGACACAGATTATGTCATGACCGGGGTGGTTTTCCGTGTCCGGGGCGGTATTCTCTTAACCGCGTCGGTCTGGCGGTTAGCCACCGAAAGCCTGCATTCAGACCGCACCGTCGCCTCCGCGTCCTCCGCGTCTCCGCGTGAGAACATTGTAGAACATAGCCAATCACGGCGGGGGCTTGTTATCATTATGGTGAGCTACAGCTTAATCGGCTCAATAGGCGACGAATATTCATATGAACCTGCACGCAATGGAGGAACCGCATGGCCCTGAAAGTTTGGTATACACAGCCCGCCCAGCAATGGGAACAGGCGCTGCCGGTGGGTAACGGCAGATTAGGCGCGATGCACTTTGCGGGCACCGCAAGTGACCTGCTGCAACTGAACGAACACAGCCTGTGGAGCGGTGGTCCGCAGCACGCGGACAACCCTGGAGCGCGTGAGGTTCAGGATAAGGTGCGTGAGCTGATATTCGCCAACCGATACGGCGATGCTCAGAAACTGATGTCTGAGCATTTTGTGTGCAAAGGGCCCGGCAGCGGGATGGGCGTTGGAGGCAAGGTGGCCTTTGGTTGTTACCAGACCCTGGGCGATTTAATTCTAGAATTCGAAGGGGTCACCGAAACCAGTGCCTACCGGCGTGAGCTGGACATCTCACAGGCGGTGGCTCGCTGTCAATTCACCGCTGATGGGGTAGTTCATAAGCGTGAGCTGTTCAGCAGTGCCGTGCATCAAGTGCTGGTCTACCGCTGCCAGGTGGATCGGCCAGGCGCATTGTCGGTGAAAATCGCCATGAGCAGGGCAGAGGCGGCCACTGTGACGCTGGAAGCTCTGGACATCGTGATGCGCGGTGAAGTATCTGGCAGCGACCTGCGGAAGGGCACGCAGTATTGGTCACGGCTGCGTGTGCTGCATGATGGCGGGGAGCTGACCGCCGATGGCACAGCCCTCATACTGCAAGGAGCGACCAGTTTCACACTGTTGATATCAGCAGGCACCGATGTGGTGCCCTATCAGCCCATGAAGCGTAACACTGATTATGTCTCTACTGGGCTCGATCGGTTGAATAAGGCGGCCAAGACACCCTATTCGCTGATCCTCAGCGAGCACATCCGCGATTATCAGCAGCTTTTCAATCGGTTTGACATCGACCTTGGGCGCTCAGAAGGCGACCATCTGCCAACCGATGAGCGGCTGAAGCGCGTCGCTAAGGGGCAATCCGACCCAGGCTTCGCAGCCCTCTACATGCAATACGGGCGGTACATGCTGATCAGCAGCTCACGGCCGGGCGGCCTTCCCGCCAACTTGCAAGGGTTGTGGTCGAAAGACATCCAAACACCATGGAATGGCGACTATCACCTGAACATCAACGTGCAGATGAACTACTGGCACGCTGAGGTGACCAACATCCAAGACTGTCATGAGCCAATGATGAAGCTGATCGCCTCACTGGTGAAGCCCGGCCGTGTCACAGCCAAGCAAATGTACGGTGCCCGCGGCTGGGTGGCGCATGTGGTGACCAACATCTGGGGGTTCACCTCACCTGGCGAGGACATCCGATGGGGCAGCACCCTCAACGGTGCGGTTTGGCTCTGCCAGCACCTGTGGGAGCATTATGCGTATCAGCCGGATGAGGCGTTTCTGAAGTGGGCTTACCCCATCATGAAAGAGGCCGCGCAGTTCTTCTGCGATAACCTCGTGCGCCATCCGAAGTATGGCTGGATGGTCACCTGCCCGTCAAACTCGCCGGAGAATCACTTCAAATCTCCGGACGGTATCGATGCCACCATCTGCGCAGGTCCCTATATGGACACCGAGATCATCACAGAGCACTTCAGGAACTGCATCTCGGCCGCTGAGATACTGGGCAAAGACACTGCGTTTCGGAAGCAGCTCGCAGACCTGATCGGTAAACTGCCCCCGCTAAGGACTGGCAGCGAAGGCCAGTTGCTGGAGTGGCTGGAGGAGTTCCCGGAACTGGAGCCCACCCACCGGCACACATCGCACCTGTTTGCGCTGTATCCCGGGACGATGATCGACTCTGTGACGACGCCCGATCTGGCTACCGCCGCGAAGGTGACCATGAAACGCCGCGGGGATGTCAGCACCGGTTGGTCGATGGCCTGGAAGTCACTCTTCTGGGCACGGCTGGGCGAGGCACAGCGCGCTTACGAGCTTCTGAGCGGCCTATGGCGGCCGGTGTTCTCAACCGAAGCCGACTACAGCGCAGGGGGAGGGAGCTACTCCAACCTGTTCTGTGCGCACCCCCCATTCCAGATCGATGGCAACTTCGGCGGGGCGGCCGCGATAGCTGAGATGCTGCTTCAGAGTCACAACGGCGAGTTGCGGCTGTTGCCGGCATTGCCGGACGCATGGCCTAATGGCCGCGTCTCTGGCATCCGAGCCAGAAACGGCCATGAGCTGAGTCTTACCTGGCAACATGGCAAACTGCAGCGAGTGGACATCCGCGTCGGCTGCGCGGGTGATATGAAGCTGCGCTGGCCAAAAGGCCTGCAGCCCCGCGGTCAGTCTGCCGAGGTCAAGCTGGGTGAGGGCGAGATGCTTCTGCCAGGCTTAAGCGCCGGGCAGACGGTCAAGCTGGAGTTTGGGTAGCGCTTACGGGACAGGCTATCCGCCAGACCGGCGCGGTCTTAAGATTTCTGGCACCGTGATGTGACTGCCAGATCGCCCCGGACATAAGAATCGCCGACGTCCGGGGCGGTTTTCCCCTAACCGCGCCGGTCTTGTTCACGACACCAATCTTTCACGGCTAACCGCCAGACCGGCGCGGTCATATCGTAAACTCCCTCACTGCCCCGGCTGGTAGAGCAGCTCCAGAACAGGCCGCCATTCCGGTTTTTGGTTCCCGACGGCGGCGAAGGATGCGTATTCGCTGCGACCGTTGCCGTTGGTGGGCATCTGGAACCGCACCCGAAGTTGGGTCAGCCCCTCTCTGTTCACGTAGCCTAAACCGCGGGGCTCAAGCGACGCCCATCCCTGAAGACCATCAGCGTAAAGTATGGAAAAGGCCGCTCCTTGCAGCATATCCGCCGGAGCGAGGGCACCGGGTGTATTGCCAAACTCACCGCGTTTGATATCGACCACCATCCGATTGCCCCACAGCTCCCGCCAGCTCCACGGACCCTCCCAGGGCTTCTCTACGCTGCCCATCACCCCTGTGCGGGTTAGCTTCAATATGGCGCCGACCAGCTTCGCCTGTTTGGGCAGCACCGAGGTGTCGAAGCTGAGCAGCATGGTGGTCTGCGTGTTTTGCCCGGTATCACCTATGGCTACCACCTCCGATGACGCCCCATCGCGTCCTGCCACGCCAGGTACGGTCAGGCTGACCGGAAGTGGAGCAGGAACAACGGGGGCCATCTGCTGACGGTCGTTGTTATGGGTCAGCCTCACGAACTGAAGCTCAGTGCCGGAGCCTTGTGGGAACTCCACTTTCAACTGGGCCAGCACCGCCAGCGGGGTCAGGGTATCGATCCTGTAGAGCTTGTCGACCACACCGCCTGTTGCGGGCGGAAGAGCCACACCGTGCTGTGGGTTCCATTTGCTGTCGGTGTCAGTCAGGAACAGGAACCGCCCCGCCGCGGGCTGTTTCTGCCGGTAGCGAATCCACAGATAGCTAGGTTCGGTAATCACAAACCAGCTTGGTTGAATCCAAATGCCGGAGGTCAGTTTCGCATCCTCCCACCAGCTCTTGCGTCCGACCAGATCGCTCCACTGGCCGAACCTGTTCTGTGCCGGATCCGCCTTCTGCATCTCAGACATGTCCGAAAACGCCTTGCGATTGGGTCGGGGGTAGAATCCGCAGTTTTCGTATAACGCCTCGTTCCGAGGGTCGCTGCAGTTGATCTCTGCGGCGTCGTGCGCGTTCGTAGGGCTGATGGCGTTATTGAAGAAGCTGCAACTACGCACGTTGATGTTCTTGTTCAGCCCGCCTGTGGTCAGATGCATCAGCCCGCAGCCGTCATTGCCGTAGAACAGGCAGTGGTCAAAGCTGATATTTTCACTGCTGCCCTCTATGTCCAGGCCGCCGCCGTCGGGACAGCCATTGCGGCGGGTGCCTGAAAAGATGCACTCGCGAAAGCTGATATTCGCCGTGCTCTGGATCATACCAGCCGCGGTGCCCCACTGGGTGGTGCCGCCGGAGCGGAAGCTATGCACGCGGTATAACTCGCTGTCGGCCATGTCGATGGTGCCAAACGCCCCGCCGAAACAGCCATCCGCCACCGAGTTTTCATACTTAAAATGCCGAACGCGGTTTGGATTCGGCTTTGGCCAATACCAGGCGGAGTAGACGCCCACGCCATAAATACGGGTGAACCGGCAGTTGCGGACGGTGACGCCATCCAGAACCGTATCGGTGTGGTTGGCGCTTCCGCCGATGAACACCCCGCAGGTCCAGGCCAGCTCGTAGTTGTGTTTTAATGGGTCTGCGGTGCGGTCGGGCATATCTGCGAAGTCGCACTGCTCCACCACCATACCTGTGTGGCCATAGGAGTTGTAATACCTCAGGTAGACACCAATCTTCGCATGGCGCAGCGAGAGTCCCCTGACCGTCCACCAACTGCCGTTCTCGATGGTGATAGCGCAGTCGTTGACGGTATCCACACCGGTGACAATCGGCCGAACGCCTTTACCGTAGGAGCTGAGCAGGATGGGTTTGTCTGCGCTGCCGGAGCCAATCAGTTTGAATGGCCCTTTGTAAACCCCGCCCGCTTGCAGCAGAACCTTGTCACCCGGCTGCAGATTCTTGCCGTCCAGTGGACGCAGGCTGCGCCAGGCGGCGGCAGGGCTATTGCCAGAACTGGCATCGCTGCCAGTGGGCGAGGCGTAGTATTCCGCGCCGTGTGCGGTTAGGATTGCGACCAGCAGGCCGGTCACGGCCAATAGTGTGGTGAGCAGGTGTCTCATCGATTGTTCCCCTTGGTAGCGTAGTGTTCCAAACAGTATATTACAGCGAACAGCATCATATGAACAGGCGTGAAAGCCACGATCCCGCGGGTTTAGTCACCCCAAGGGACTGCGTCCCTTAACGGGGTTCCCTCACCGCGTGGCTAACTATTCGCAGCCCGCAAGCGGGCGCAGGGGAGTCACGAACGCGTCCGCTTCAGCGGACAGCCATCTGATCAGCGACGGGTGATGGAGCCCCCTGGGGCGATGGAACCCGTCGACGTGGGATTGGTCGCTTACATCGTAGTAAGCTGCCCCCACAACCTACACGCCGTCATGCACCCACTGGCGGATCACGGCTGCGGCGCCGCCCTTCACCGGGTCAGCGTAGTAGCCACTGGTGGGCGGGTCGGTGAAGCCCCACACATCGATCAGCACACACCCATGCTGCCACATCGAATTCATGAACTCGGTCCAGCTTTCGGTGGTGTGCTGCTTGATGAAGTAGGTCTCCGCGCAGGTGAATGCGTTGGCTTTGCTGTCGGCGTCTTTCAGTTTTCGATGCAGATTGTGCAGGTCGTATTCCGCGGTGGCGTTAGACAGCGTGAAGCCGGGCAGGCTGTGCTTGTTTACCGATGCCCAGATCGGTGGCAGATGGGTGGAGGGCGTCTCCACCTTGCTGTCAATGCCGACCATGTGGGTGAACAGCCGTTCTTTGGGCAGACCGGCCCTGTTGGCCCACTGCGCCATCCGGGCGGAGTGACGCTGGATCACGCCAAACAAAAGCTGGTTGCGCAACACGGGGATGGCCAGGTTCTTCTTGATCGCTTCAGCCTTCAGTCTAGCCTCGGTATAGCCCATCAGATGCAGGCTGTGGTAGCCGGTCTGGGCCATCTCCCAAGGTTCCATCTGCTTCGGATGGGTGTCATTCACAGCCGTGGGCGGCTTCGAGGGGTCCATCATATACACCGGCACGCCGGGTTCGTAGGTGGGCACATGCGTCTCCCAGCCAATGGCCATACCGGCGAAGAGATGCTCTCTACCCGCCTTTTTCAGCCGCTCCAGGCGTCTACGAACTGGTTTGGCGACCCCTTCCACCAGTTGTTTCTGGACGTATTTTTGGTAATCGCGGCTTTCAAAGCAGGGGATGGATGGATTTGCTCCCCACACACCCCAGTTGAACCAGAACCGAGGTATCCTGGGCTTGGGTTGCTCCGGCGTGGGGAACTCCACCCATTCGCACATCTCCGGCTTGTCGCGGAACCAGGCAGGGGTGAAGTTTTGGTCATCGACTTGGAAGTAGACCGGCATATCGTGCTTTTCGGCCCAGTCGAAGCCGTTGTTGACCACCTGCTGCAGTTCGGCGATGCTGGAGCCCAGCAGATAAGGTGACAGGCCAAACCCAACGTGGTGATGTCCTCCAGGGTGCTCGCTCCAAAACGCCTGTTTGATCTGCATCACCGCCTTTTCCCAAGCGTCCGGGGGCACGTTGGTGAGTTGGCACACGATGTAGCGATCCGTGCCCAGCGGTGTGATCTGGCACTGGCTGCACCCGGCTGGCACTGTAGCTGGATTGTTCAAGGCTTCCTCCGATACTGGGTATAAAAAGTACTGCGTGTTAATACTGTATGCCATAGATTGGCATGTGACGCCATACCACGCGCTAAAGCATAGGCTATTGACATGCCAAGCCTGCTGAAGCACTGTTCGCCCGGTTAGTGTGCGGCTGATACTCCTAGACTGCTTCAGCAGGCTTGTTGTTCAAGAGCCGAGACATTTATGTCGCGGCATCGGAGGCCATCAACCTGTTATTCATTGATGGGTAATGTCTCCTCTTGCGCCGGTGACGGGACACCGTTATACTTATAGCGAACAGAACCCATATTTAGGAGCCATCATGAACAGCATTGATAAGTTACAAGGACTTCGGTTCCGCCAGATACACCTCGATTTCCACACCGCGGAGATGATCCCCGGTATCGGTGAGCAGTTTGACGCCGAGGATTTCGCCGAGACGCTGCAAAAGGCCGGCGTGGACTCCATCACGTGCTTTGCCAGGTGCCACCACGGATATATCTATTACCAGGACACCAAATTCGCCGCCAAACACCCCAACCTGAGCTGTGACCTTCTGACGGAGCAGATCAAGGCGTGCCATAAGCGCGGTATCCGCGTGCCCATCTATGTGACGGTTGGCTGGGACGAATATATGGCGAAACGCCACCCTGAGTGGCTGCAGCGCGACGATCAAGGCAAACCCATCTGGGCCGGCCCGTTCAAAGATGGCTGGAAGTTTCTGTGCTACAACACCGAATACATCGACTATGTGGTAGCCCAAACCGAAGAGGTTTTGGATGTCTACGGCAGCGAATGCGATGGTTTGTTCTTTGACATCTGTCTGCAGATGCCCTGCTGCTGTTACAAGTGCATCGCCGATATGCAGGCGAAAGGTCTGAAGCCAGAGAATGTGGCCGACCGCACCGCTTTCGCCCGCGAAGTGATGAACGGCTTCAAAGCGCGCATGACCGCGGCGATCCGGGCAAAAAACAGCGAATGCACCATCTTCTACAACGCGGGTCATGTGGGTTCAGGGATGCGCGACAGCCTGGGCAACTACAGCCATCTAGAGCTGGAGTCGCTGCCAAGCGGCGGATGGGGCTACGAGCATTTCCCTACCACCGCCCGATACGCGCGCAAGCTGGGCTTCGAGTTCCTTGGCATGACCGGGAAGTTCCATAAATCATGGGCGGACTTCGGCGGGTTCAAGAACCAGGCCGCCCTGCAGTATGAGTGCTTTCTGAGCATGGCACTGGGCGGCAAGGTCTCCGTGGGCGACCAGCTACATCCCAATGGCAAGATCAACCAGGCCACCTACGAGCTGGTGGGCAGCGTGTTCAATGAAATGGCCATCAAGGAGCCCTGGTGCGTAGGCGCGGAGTGGCTGACCGAGATCGCGGTTCTCAGCCCCGAAGCAGTCGATGGCGGACGGCGTTACGAACTCACACAGTCTGCGATGGGAGCCAACCGCATCCTGACCGAAGCTCAGGCCCAGTTCGACTTTGTGGACTTCGATATGGATCTCAGCCAATACAAGCTGCTGATCTGCCCCGACCTGATCCGCATGAACGAGCGTGAAGCGGCGGTCATCGATGCCTACGTGGCCTCCGGCGGCAAACTGCTGCTGACCGGTGAATCTGGTCTGACGATGGAGGGTTGCGAATCCCATCTGAAATGCCTGCCCGCCACGGTCAAAGGGACGGCCCCCTTCAGCCCCAACTACCTGAAAGTCGAGACGTCCATCGGCCAGGGAGTTTATGATACAGAGCACATCATGTATGACGGCGGCCTGGAGCTGCAAGACAAAGAGGGCACCCAGGTTCTGGCCGAGGTGTGGAACCCCTACTTCAACCGCACTTGGGAGCACTTCAGCTCCCATGCGCAGACCCCTGCCGAGAAGCCGGCCGGGTATCCCGGCGCGGTCTCTTCCGGCAACGTGGCGATGATTGGCTACCCCGTCTTCAGCATGTACCGACAGCATGGCAACCGCTTCTACAAGCAGTTGGTGCATAACATCATCGAGCTGCTGGCACCCAAATCCGACTGGCTGCTGCGCTCAAACCTGCCCTCCAGCGCGGACATCACGCTGAACCGCCAGCCGGATGAGGATCGCTACGTGCTGCATCTGCTGCACTACCCGCACACCCGCAAGTGCGAGGCGATTGACGTAATCGAGGATGTGCTGCCGCTGCATGACGTGCAGATAGAGGTCAAACTTCCCGCCGGTTACGACTGTGTGACCACGGCCCCTGAGGGTGCCTCCGTGTCGGCAGAGCGTTGCGGCGATTACCTGCGCATCAGCCTGCCGAAGATGCTGGGCCACCAGATGCTGAGCATCAGCAGGAAATAAACGCGTAGGGGCGTCCGGCCGGACGCCCCATTGACCCCCACAGGAGACCACAACATGCAGTTCATGGGCCCTTGCCTGCTCAGTTCACAGGTGCGGAAGATGACCGAATTCTACACAATGCTGCTCAACACCACGGCCGACGGCGATGATGTCCATGCCGCCATCAACACGCACGGTGCCGCACTGTCCATCTACAACCCGAACACCGGCGATCCGAACCAGTGGTCGAACGAAGGTTCCGAAGGTCGGCGGAAATTCACCCTGGGCGTCCGTTGTGACGACGTGGACGCCGAGTATCAGCGGCTGACGGCGCTTGGCGTCGAGGTGCTCGCACCGCCCGAGACCCATCCCTGGGGCTGGCGTTCGATGAGTCTGCTGGACCCCGACGGCAACATGATCGACATCGCCTGCCCGGTGATGGTTTGATCAGGGGTATCCCGCCGCGCGCGGAGGGGAACGCCACATCACATCCCGAAGTCGCCGTCACGCGCTAAAGCGCTGGGCTATTGACCAGTCAAGCCTGTTAAAACAGGCTGCGGCACTTCGCGTCGATGGTGTATGCCAAAGCATTGGTGCCAGTTATTCACCCGCGAAACCACAACAAATGATAGTAGCCATCCGGCACCCACGAAGTGGGTAAGATTCTTATAGCCACGGGTGAGCGTCAGCGTAACCCGTGGTAAGCTGAGCGTCTATCTTACCCCGAAGTGGGTCGTACCACATTAAAGATGCCTACCGGAGATTTGGCTTGGCTGCAAGCATCGCCGATATATCATACCCTCGCTGCCGTGTCCTTTATGGCGCGGCATTAGCGGTAGCCGCTGATTGATATCGGGTCAATGCCCCTCTACGGCCGCAGCTCCACAATCGAATGCGCGGCCACCTGCACGTCCCTCCCGGCGTACCTGGCCTTCGCGGCGGTGCCGCCGGTGTTCAACAGCAGCACGCTGCCGTCGCGGAACCGCGTGACATACACGCTGCCGTCGGTTTCGATCATGGGATAGGGTACCTTGGCACCCGGTAGGAAGCGGCCGGGATGGAACACCGCCTCACGCGCGAACTGCTTTAAATCCAGATCGGCCTTCGGCACGCTGACCACCGCGCCAAGACCCAGCCGTTTGGTGTATGGAGGTTTCGTCAGTTGGTCCAGGCTCAAGTCATTCATCATGCCAATCCGCGGCGCGCGTATTAACTGCTCGGTATCGACGTCCCCGCTGCCCACGGCCACAGAGGCCACAGCCATGCCCAGCTTGCGCGGATCGGTATCTGACCCCTGCCATGTCTGCCCGCCGAACTGCAGCCGGATGCTCTTGCGGCCGGCAATCTGCGCCGCCGAGAGCTGGAAGCTGATCACCTGCAGCCCAGCACCCTGTGGTTTTGCCACCACTTTACCATCCACCACCAACAGTTGTTCGTAGCACTGCTGGTCTTTCAACGCGGCCCGCACAGCCACAGTGATGCTGGTCTTGCCGGGCACAGGCAGGTCGATGGCGGACCCGTCGGTGCTCCATCGGTAGCTGGTATCCGGTGCCACAAAGGTGTGGCCTATTTCGGGGTCCTGCCATGGCCCCGCCAAGTTCATGGAATCCGACTGGCTGCCCACATCGATCCGATACCTGTCAGGCACCTGATCGGGCAGTTGGTCAACCTCAGGCAGCCAAGCTAGCGCTTTGGCCTCGACCGTCTCCACCCTGGCGTTGCACTGCAGCACCAGTAAGCCGCCAGCACGCACCCACTTCTCCAGCTCGCGTGCCGTTGACCCCTCGATCACAGGTCCGTCCAGCCAGAAGAGCACCCGCTTATGCTTGAGCACACCGGCCAATATCAACCGCTCATCCACGATGTCGAAGTCGGTCACACCGCGCAGTGCCGAACCGGTCTGGAAGTATCGGCGCATCAACCCCAGATCCCAGGAGGTGCGGTTGAGGAACAGAGCCACATCCACATCAGGTTCGCGCTTCACCAGGTATTTCCGAAGTTCACGGTACCTGGCACCGCGCTCACCTTCCGGCTCAGGGTCGTAGGTAAACAGCTCATCAGCACCGGATGCGGTGGCGTTATACACACGCGCCGCGATGGCTTCATCACTTACCCCGCCAGCCGGCTCAAATCCGCAGAAGGTGCCGTAGAAGCGACATGAGGTGCCCACCTGACGGGTCAGCATATAGTTCATGCCGTAATCGCTGGCCTCGTTGGTGACCCTCAGCCCCGCCTTGTATTTGGCGACCAGCTCCGCCTGAGCGGTGATATCCGCGCCCAGCATAGAGCTGCCATCGCCGCCGACGCAGGCCACGATGCGCGACTTCGGCATATACCGCTTTGTTTCACGAAGCCAGAACTCCAGATAGTCTGTCATGGCTTGGCAATACCATCGCTGCAGATCAAGGCGGGCCCGCCGGTTTGCTGCCTCTTTGGGCAGGAACGGCTGCACCGCATCGAAGCTGGCGTGGCTGGTCCCCCAGGCCTTGTTCAGGCGTGCGATACTTTTATACTGCGCACCCATGGCTCTTTGAAAGTCCGCCCGGGCGTAGGTATCGCCGCACCAGTATCCTGAGTGGACGTGGTAAGGTGCGTCGAGGTAGGTCCAGATGTTTCCACCCGCGGTATACAGCGTCTCACCGAAGTCGCCCGAGATGCCCAGCAGCACGCTTTCGATCCGCGTCTCATCGAATTGCTCCGCAAACCGCCGGATGAACTCCGAGACATGCGGGCGCAGATGCGGGTTCCAGATCGACTGGGTGGCGGTGGCCTCGCCATGCTCCAGGCAGACCGCCGGCACATGCTCCTTCGATGCCTTGAACCACGGCGGTGTGGCATACGCTGGCCCGGCGATCAGGAACGGCAGCCACCGGATACCCGCCTTTTTCGCGGCCTGATCGTGAAGATCATAGTAAGAGAAATCCCACTTGCCCTGCTGAGGCTCGCATATCCACCACTTGACGTATGGCTCCTGAGCGGTGATGCCCTCCTTCGCGGCAATCTGGTAGCGATGGTTGATCGCCTCCTCCGCTTCCTGGCGGCTGTATAGCTTCTGCCCGGGCGGCACGACCGGCTGGAAGCCCACGTCGTTGCCCGCGGAGTAGAACATCGGCGCACCGATGGGCAGCCGCCCTGAAGGCACCATGGCGGATGGTTTCTTTGAGGTCTCTGGTTTGCTGGCCATATGGGTATCTCCGATCTGTTGTTTTGTCTGTGTATACGACGTGTAGGGGCGCGGTCTCCGCGCCCTGGGGCGAGGCACACCTCGCCCCTACGATTTAATAACACGCGCGTAGGGGCAACCCCCCGTGGTTGCCCACCATTTTCATTCGTCCCATCCGTCGCATCCGTCGGATGCCCGGATTGTCTGAACCACGGATTACACGGATTGCACGGATGTGTTCGGATGGGAAGGGAAATGCCAATCGGGAGATTGGCGTTCCCAGGGGCAATACCACCTCGCCCCTACCGGCACAATTCTGCCGCGACACGCTTCAACGCCTCGTAGGCCGGTTTTGGTGCCAGTTTGGCGGTGACGACGCCCATCGAATCCTCAGGGCCCACGATGGGGCGGTCGTAGTCCTTCAAGGTGAACCAGTAGACCGCGGCGATCTGGGGTAGTTGGAAAAGCGACCGGTAGCTCTCTTCCAGCAGCTTCGCCTGAGCGGCCGCCGTGTCCAGCTCGTTGATGCCGCAGCCGATTTCGGTCACCCACAAGGGCTTGTGTGCATCGCCGTATTTGACCATCACCGCGATGGTGTCTTTGATCATGCGGATCATATACTCCGCACCCTCATCTGGCCTGGGAAGGGCATAGGGGTGGATGTTCGCCACATCAAACCATCGCTTCCCACCGGCGTCATAGATCGCCTGAAGGTAGTTCGGTGTCTTGACCGGCGACCAGGGATTGGCGATCACGCCGTTCATCTGCAAGCCACCCAACACCACCTGGCAAGTCGGGTCAGCCGCTTTGCATGCGCGGTATCCGGACTTCAGGAAGCGCATAAACTGGGCCACATCCGGTAGTGGACGCCAGAAATCTACGCCGTTCTGCTCGTTCCAAATCTCCCAGTGGTGGATGTCTTTACGGTAACGCCGCACCACAGTGGCCACATAACGGCCCCAATCGGCCACACCCTCTGGTGGGTAGGTGTCAAACCAGCCCTCCAGCTTCTTACCTTCGGTGCCGTTGCTCCACGCCGGGAAGGACATCAATGTGGCGAGGATGCCGATATTCGCTTTTTTCAGTTTTTCGACGATGGCGTCGATCCTGGCAAAATCCCACCGTCCCTTCACAGGCTCCACCGTCACCCACCGGATGGGCGTGCGGACATGCGTGACTCCCGCCTGCTTCATGAGTTCGATCAGTTGGTCGTCCTCTTTAGGCTCCGACCAGGGAAAGTCATGGTTGATGCCGATCACTCTGGGTTGACGCTTCATGCGGGCTCTCCATCTCGATTGGTGTTTATACGTATTAGTTCGACCACCGGCGCGGCTTTTCCTTTAGGGGTGACCATTGAACGCAGGCCGTGTGCAGATGGCGTGGAATCGCAGGGGCACGGCACGCATATAACGTTACTATACCGCCAAACCGCGCCTGAAAAGAGGCCAATCGGGAGACTGGCGTTCCCAAGGGCACCCTTACTTCAGCTTGACGAGCACGCCCTGACCGGGGGCGAGGCCGTATGCCCACGCGATTTACGGTTTGGTTTTGCCACTGAGTTGCCAGGCTTTGTTGGCCGGGATCTCTACGCGGTCGGTTTCCTGGCCTCATTCGCTCTTCCCGTTGAATCTGAGCGCGCCGCCGACATGCCCTGCGGCCTCCCGTCAAGGCCGCAACCGGAGCTGTCCGCGACCTTCGCGCAGGCGGCCGAGAGCAGGGCGAGTGTCCTAATGCGCTAGTAAAGGATCGTCTTCATGGGATGTATCCTTTCAGAGGTTCAAGCCCGGGCCTGAAGTGGCGCCCGGCCAGAGTTCCAGACGCCACGACCACCATTCTTGCCCTTGGCTCGTTAGACCACCATCCCCTCGTCGGTGACCTCATTTTACGGTATCCTCATCACTGGGCGACCAGGACGATAGTCATGGCTTCCCCGCCCAGATAGTCCAACGTCCACTTACCACTCTGCGGATTGCGTTCGAGTTTTCCGGACTGGACCCGCCAGTTCCCGGCCGGTAGGCCGATGAGCCGCGTGCCGGCGGCGGCGTGGGCCGTGACGACGGCCCGTTTCGCCGCCTTTTCAATGATGACTTCTGTGGCACCGCCTTCGATGGACAGCTCGCCGGTCTTTGCCGGTGCGGTGCCGAAGGTCGTCAGTATCTCCTGCGCCGGGCTGCTGAAAGAGTACCGCGTGTCGCTCAACATCGTCGTCTCACCGTTAATGACGATGTTCAGCGTGTCGCCCTTCTGCGTCACGACTGGCGCTGCAGCACCTTTGCGCCGAGGCACGATCAGCGTGGTAAATCCGCCGCTGCCTCTGGTGTGCAAGAGTTGCTGGCGCTGTTCGTAAGGCTTGCCATTCGCCGCTTGGAATGCGTCGCGACCGCCCAGGGAGCCGCCGCTGTCGTGACCCCAACTCCCCAGGCAGAACTGACGGTCGTTCGGCGCAACGGAATACAAGTCCCAGTCGATCGCAGGCGTGACGCCGGCCTTGCCGAACGACTGACCCGTAAAGGAGAACTTGCTCAGTCCGGCCTTCAATGGATGCACCGGGCCTCCGGAAGGCATCTTGGGATAGACACTTTCCCCCGGTGTGACGTCACCGGCGGGCGTCGCCACCGCGCCGGACGACATCATGCTCCAGTTCTGGATCAGCGGATCGTCGGCCTTCTTCCCGGTAAAACGGTCCGTGATGAGAAAAAGCGGATTGTCGTCGTTCGGATGGATCGACAGCACGTGGCGTGTCCAGTTCAGGTCAGCGCCCGAAGTGGCATGCATCGTCACCGAACCGCTGTGCGGGAAAGACGCGAAGGTGCCCTGCCGTTGCGTCTTTCGTTCCCAAGGGTCGCCTCGCACGCCCAGGTCCGGGAGATCGGCATTCCACGCCATCGGCAGGCTGGCCTCGGGCACGATCGTATTGCGGGAATATGGCGTCGGGTTGTGCGGGCTGTACATGGACTCCCAGCCCACGGACAGCGGGGCTCCGAGCGCATACAGGACGACCTGCCCGCTGCTGCCGTCACCGCGGTGGTCGCTGTAGAAATCCCCCATGATGCAGTGCGCGCTCGTTTCCTTCGGCGTGTTCCAAGCGCTGCGCAGGACGGAGTAGTAACCGGGGAACGTGGCGTTACCGAGCTTCGGGTCTTCCGCAGGCAACTCCTCGTTCACGCGCAGCACGGAACTGGAGTAAAAGTCGCTGTGGACCTTGCCATTGTTTTTCCACAGCCACATCAGGCGTTTGGAAAGTACGGGCTGGGAGTCGGCACAGGCCGTGGCCATCTCGCCAAAGAGCACCGGTCGTCCGTTCGCTTCACCGTCACCGTCCACGATCAACGACCGGAAACCGCCAAAGCGGACCTCTGCCGGTGTCAGCAGGTTCATGTACCATTCGGCGTGCTTCGCCAGTTTGGGTTCGGCCTTCCAGTCGTCAAGGCCCAGCATCTTTCGCTGCATGACGACGTTGTGCTGCGGCGTGAAGGTTCCGGCGTAATGGGGGCTGGAGTTGTTCGCGCCCGCGTCGTTGATCATCCAGAAGCCGGGCAGGCACTGTTTGAGCCGATGCGCCATCGCCGGGTGGCGCGCAATGAACCAGGTGTACGTGCTGCGCGCGCCCACCCACTGGCCCGGCATATTGGACGTGCCCATATTCACACCGGCGGCCAGTTTGCCGTCGGCGTCCATCTGGAAGGGATACTGGTCGTCGTCCCACAGCCAGTTGGCGAAGAGCGCAATGCCCGCCTTCATCCGGATCTTCTCTTCCGGCGTAATAAACTCGCTGCCCAGCACCTGATCGTAGCGGGCGGTCTTCGCCGGCGGGATCAGCCAGGGCTGGTTGTGGTATTTGATGGACATGTAGCCATGGCCATTGGCCCATTCGTCCACCAGGTTCTGCATGTCCTTGTGCAGACGCTCGACCATGGCGTGCACCTTGGCGCCGGTAGTGTCACGCCACATATCGAAGATGTCACGACTGCCCGGTTCCACGTCGTACAGGTACCGATAGTAGGCTTCATCGGTGCGGATGCGCTTGATCATCGCCTCGATAGCCGGTCGCGGCATGTAGAGCGAGCCGAAGGGCGGCGTGGGATCGGGATAGTCGAGTTGCCAGCGTGAGAGCTTCTGCAGATTGATCCCGCTCCCGTGCAGAACGTACTGGCGGCAGAGCGCCGACGGCGTCTTCAGATCCGCCGGCACCTCCGCCCGCGTGCCCGCGTGAAGGCCCCAGGCGAAACGGATGGTGTGGAAAGAGGTGTTGTCGTAGTAGAGCGAGTTGTCATCTCCGCGCAGATTCGTAAGTACTGAGATGCCCGCGTCGGGTCCCGGACGCGTGTAGATCCCCGGCCCCCCGCTGCCAGCGGAGATCAGGCGGCCCGGCGCGCCGGCGAAGATCCCCATCGCGTTGCTGTTAGCGGCACCGGCAGCGTCGTACATCTGCCAGTACCAGCCGGAGTTCGCCGCCCAGGGATTCCAGAGTGCCAGCCACGGACGCGAGGAACCAACTTCTACTGCCTTGTCATAGCTGACATCCACCAGCGCATCCATGTTCGGGCGCTCGTGTGAAGGGCTATAGACGGAACCGTCCGCCAGGCGTCCGAGATACGGGGCACTGGCGTGATGTCCCTGGTAACGCAACAGCGTGGGCTTCACGCCGGCATACAGACTGAAGGAGTACGTCGAGTACAAGTCGGTGTCGGTCTCGATCCGCACTGACGGCTGATTCTTCTCCAGCGTGAAGGTGGTCGTGTAGTGTGCGGGCCCGGCCGGCCGCAGGCGCAACGCGCCGTACTTCAGTTCAGGACACGTAATGGCGTAGTTTACCTCGACCACCACGCGGATGGGTCCCGTCTCCTTCACGCTGACTGTCATGGCGTCGACGCTGGTGATGCCTCCCTCGCCGTTGTTGTTCGCGAAGACCACCGGCGTGCCGGGCGAGGACCATGTGCCATCCCGGAACCGAACGCCTTGGATGGGGCACTTCGGGGTCTTGGAGAGGGGCGAGTACACTTTCGGCACGCGCACGCCGGTGATTCCGTTGGTGACCTCAAGGTAATCTTTGTTCGCGTCGCTCACGCCGACTCCGCCCGCAAACGCCTTGGGCGCGCGGCCGGCCATTAGCTTGAACGTGCGTGTCGTGTTGGCGGGCAGGTCCATCGATAGGGCGATCGAACCATACGTTCCACCAGTCACCTTCTGGAAGGGCACTTCTTCGCCGGCGTCGTTCAGGAGGTAGCAGTTCTTCGGGTCCACATCCTTGTCGGGCTTGTCGAGGTCGAAAGTTACGACCTGCGTCGAGTGGGCGACACCGAAGTGCTCCTGGAGTTTGAACTCTTGAACGGGCTCGGCGGCGCGCACATTGCCACCCGCCAGGAACCCCGTCGCCACAATGGCGGTAAGCCACGCCAACAGGGTTCTCTTTGTCATCTTGTTCTCCTGTGTTTGTCCTTCATCGGATTTTGGACCTCATTTCAGCCCCGGCAGCGGCTGCGCCGTGACCGTATTGGCGCCTGCGGCCGCGGCCGTGCCGCCGGCCAGGGCGGCGTCCTCGGAGAGCGACCAGTACTGGAAGAAGGGCGTGCGACCGGTGTAACCGCCGAAGTCGTCGCGGATCACCAAGTAGTTCATGCCCTCGATAGTCGGGGCCGACGCGTCCAGGTGAAGAGCTTCTCCATGCGCTCGAGCGGCCCCTTGGCGTGGGGGGTGAGCCCGGCTTCGCCGTTCTCGGGACGGGTCGGCGTCTCCTCCAGGGTCTTCACGTTCACCCGTCCCTCGATCAGCGTTGATAGGTAATAGTTCGACCACCGGCTTGGCTTTCCCTTTAGGGCTATTCGGCTACGTGTAGCCTCTCACTACCCGACACTATTCGGGTTTTCCGCTAGATACGGTTCTCAGCATCACATTCCCTATAGCCGGCCTGCCTTGCGAGGTAGACGTGACCAGCACCTTGAGCTTGTTGATGCCGTTCTTCACGGCTTCCGTAACGTCCAGCGTGAACGGCGGCATCCATAGCGTTTCAAACTCCTTGCCGTTCAATGTCACCTTCGCCATCACCTCCACGTTGCCCAGATCAAGCTCCACTTTCTGGCCATCACCAAAGCCATTCGGCACTGCAAATGTGATCTCTTTGAACACCGAAAAACCTTCCACATCCTTCTTCATCGTAGTCCATGCTCCGCTGATGGGCAGCGTTTCCGAGTCCCTGTTTATCTGGACATGCTTTTCCGACCCATCGCTCATGGTCAAAATATAGTTGCCCTTGCTGCGGGATTCGGCTGTCAGCTTGTTCTCCATGTCATAGAAAAGTGCCAGCTCGCCTGGCCCCACCTCCCTGCCTCCAGTTTGGACCTTCACGACGGAGGGAACCTGTTGCTTTTCACGGAAGACAACGAAGAAGGAATCGGATCTATCATTCACTTGGATGCAAATCCGCGTGCCATCTTTCTCCGTCGTGTAGCGTGCGATTTTCCGGATTTCACCTGTGACCGGGTTGAACAGTTCGGGCACCTTACCTGTCACCTTCAGTTTCGCCTCAAACTTGCCCGTCGCATCGAAGTTGGACAGGAAGAAAATCATGCCGTCGTCAAGTTGGCGCGCCTTCCAGCGCAGCCCGCAGGTGGCTTCTGAAAGAATGGGCACCACGCCAAGCTGCTGCAGTGATTGAACCGGAACCGGAGTCAACTCCACAACCTTGCCGCCGGCCTTCTTGAGCGCTTCGATACGCTTCAGCACCTGCGGTCGGACGTAACCGGATTTGGGCATGGCCATCAGCTCGTAGCTGGCGGCCACCCGTGTCCGATTCTTCTCATCGTAAACCACCCATTTCCCATTCACCACAGCCAAATTGTGAAGAACCGCATCGGACCCAAGGTAGTCATAATCATAACCGGCAGGCACAGGGTTGGCTGGTCCTGTCATCTGCGGTGCGAAGTCGCCGATATAAACCGCTACGTTAGCTACTGGATTGCCCTGTTGCAGCATGAAATGGTTACGCTGTAGGTAGCGCACCCAATCGCGACACTCGTTGAACCATGGGTTGTTTCGGTGAAACGCCGTGCCAAAGCCAGGATTCTTGCCCGGCACCCCATCTCTTGGCTGATGGGCCACAACATGCAGCACAAAGTGGTTAATCCCTTCGCAGAACATCTCCTCACCACGCCTCTTGATGAGATAGGGATGATGCCTCAGATCCAACCCGCTGGTATAGGCCTCGGCATAGACTCTCTGCCGACCGTAAATGTGCGCGGTGGAACTCGCGGCCCTGCACTCAATAGTGCCCAGCCCAGAATTACTCCAGAATTCGCCACCGATCTCATCGGAATACCGGCCGTAAACCGTGAAGTCACCCGGAAATCCCCAATGGCCGTAGTTCTCGCACCAGGTGGTCAGCCCATACTTGTGCGCGACTGCACTAAGTCCACCTACGTAGTTCTCGGCTATCATATCCGCCACGGTCCGGCGCAGGTCCCAGAGGAACTGGTCCGACACCTTCGCACTCTCGATCATCCTGCCAGTCATGACCGGCAGCAGCATGATCGGATCGTATCCCACGCGTTTCTGGAACTCTTTGTCGAACCCGTCTGTCCAGTTTTGGGCACCTTTCTCGTAACTGTCGATGGTCACACCAGTCCACGCAGCCTTCTCCTCGGGAGTAAGCTCCTGGAGCAGCTTGCCAAACATAGAATTGAAGTTATATTCAATGAGCGTCTTGCTCATCTTGTCTACCTCCAGACCGGTCCCTTCCTCCGGAGCCGGACTGTTCCGTTTCCCGGTAGAGACCATTCCGAAATAGATCACCGTCCAGTTTCCCGCCGGAAGCTCACAGCTCAGCTTCCCGTCTGAAGCAAGTTTTTGTGATAGATTGATGATCTCACTCTGCTTCACGATCGTGGTTGCGTCGTCCGGCTGAACGGAATCCTTGAAGATATATGATTCCCATGTTGGGCTCGGAGTCGGATGCAGCCGGCCTAACTGCTTCTCTACTGCCTGGGCAACCTTGGGCTCCGAGGTCAAAGTCACCGCCGTGGGCGGCAGATTGCATGGCTCGAGAACAAACTCCTGCGCTGTCACTTCCTTGAAACTGTATGTCCTGTCACCGTCAGGCAAAAAGTCCGTTTCAGGATTACGTCCGCCAGGTTGGATATCCGCCACCAGTAGCTTTTTACCGTTCTTGATGGCATACAGCCTGGATGCCACAGAGCCTTTCACGACCAGCGCACGAGCCTTGAAGGGTTCCGCATGACGAAAACGGAGAGATCCGTATTGCCGCTGAGCGGAAAGACCCCACGGCCCCATATGAACGGGCCCCAAAACGCGGACGGCTTTCCAGCCTAAATTGGCCTTCGCATCATCCCGCCAACCCCTGGCCTCACTGACGCTTGCCTGCCACGATCCGTCGGTGGATACTATCTGCCGCTTGCCGTTTTTGAGTTCAATCTGCACGGCGGCGATTAATCCGGCAGGCCCGGGTTCGCTGTTACTCACGGAAATTGCTATGACGTTGGCACCCTGTTTGAGATATGGCTTGATGGACATCTCGTCAGGAACATGCCAGTCATTCCCTCGAAAAACCTCTTTTCCATTTACCCACAGAGTATATGAATTGTCAGCCGATACCAGTGCCCTGGCCTCACTCAGCGAGGAAAGGTCAACCTGAATAACCCGCCTGAAGTACTTAGTTCCGACGGCGGCTCCCGTTGATCCACCCTCATCCGCATGCCATATCCATGACGAAGCGGCTAGTGAAATCGGCTTGGGCTGTCCCGGCGGCACCGATCCATGAATTGTCACGGCTTTCCTCCTGGGAATCGCAAGAACCGCAACGTCCTGGATATTCGGCTGGCCGCTCGGTCGGACAACCTGTGAGAATCGCCCACCCGAGGTCTCGATCTCACGCCAGTCGATCCGGCGCATGGATTGCTCCGGTTTGACCCAGGGGCCGCCACTCTGGCTCCAACCCGGCGAATTGAACATCATGATCCCCACCCCAACGCGCGATGCCTCCTTCAGAGCATGACGCGTCAGTGCGTACCACTCTGGCGTAAACATCTTGACAGGCCCACCGCCTTCGATATTTCCCAGCATGGCCTGCTTGATTCCAGCTCGTGCCATGGCTTCCAGGTCTTTGGTAATACCATCCTTCGTGACATCACCGTTCAGCCAGTACCAATAACAGTACGGCTTGGTGGATTCCGGTGGATTACGGAAGCCGGATGCCAGATCATCCGCGTGCAGGGAAGCCATCGGTGCCAACAGCAGAGCACTAATGAGGGAGGCGCAAAGGTACCGTAGATTCATGGTCATGTGTGTTCAATCCTATATTGGCTTCGTGGTGATAGGTCATAATTCAACTGTCGGCGCGATTTTCCCTTAAGGCGTGCCATGGCACTTCCCATCCGTGTCATCCGCGTAACCGTGGTTCAGACCTGCCCGGTTTATGCGGCAAACAATAAGGCCAATCAGGCGATAGGCGTTCCCAGGGGCACTACCGCCCTCACTTCAGCTTGATGAGCACGCCCTGACCGGGAGCGAGGCCGTAGGCCCACGCGATGAACGGCTTGGTTTTGCCGCTGATGGGACACACATACTCCAGCGATTTCGCCGGTGACCTAAACTCATAGCTGGGAATAGAGCTATGCAACAGGCTTTTGTTCACTACCATCACGTACCGCGAACCGTCCTCATGGGTGAAGTCGCCGACAACAAACTCGCCACCGTTGATGGTCTTGATGAGAGATTTCTCCGTCGGGCCGTGGTTGGCCTCAGGGATGTCACCGCCAATGTGGTAAACATCATCTGAGTGCAGCTTCACCAGCGTGGGGGCCAGGTTCAACACCTTGCGGTTGGTGTTGCGCAGCCATTCCCAGGTCTGGGTTTTTTCACCGAACTCATCCAGCGGTCCTGTGCGGAAGTTCCCAAGGTCGGGTGCCTCTAGTATCGGTAAAGAGCCGCTGCAAAACTTGTAGTAACTGATACCTCTGGCACCATACACCAGTGACCCGTAGACCTGCAGCCTGATGTCCGCAGCGGTCACCTCACGGTATCCCCAATGGGCGGAGGTGAGCACGATATTCCAGAAGGGGATGTTATTACTGATGCCCGCGGTGCGAACCTTAGAGATGTTCGTCCAGAAACCGGCACCGAAACCGCCGTCCTCGCCCAGAACATAGCGATCATAGGAGAGTATGGTCGGTTTGCAAGTTTTGACGTAGTCTTCCAGATATTTGTCGTAGCTCGCGCCGTCACCAGGCAGCAGGTTGACGTAGGCGAATTTTCCGGGCGCCAGTTGGTGGACCACATCCATGGTGGCGGCCAATGCGGGATATTCGGCTGCACTGGGCTCATCCCTCAAGTGGTATCCGTACACCGCGGTATGGCCTTTCACATCCTTAATCACGTCTGGAAGTGCCTTCTTGGCGCGCTCAAAGTCAAAAGGCGCGTCCCATCGCGTACCGGCGATCCTCTCGTCAAACACAATCGCCTTCAAACCGAACTTTTTACAGGTGTTGAGTGCTTTAATGGGCACAAACGCCACCATGTTGATGCCGCAATCCGCCATCGCCTTCATGGTTTTGGCGTCATCCGCATAATCCCAGGCCATCAGCGAAAAGGCCGGCTTTTGGTCGGCAGCGTATGCAGGTTTCAGCGCGATGATCACCAGCGATATCACGCACAAAAAGACACAGAGCATTGGTTGCATGCGAATCCCCTTCGATAGGCCGTTTGGCGGAGCTATTTACCAGTAGTGTATCAAGCTACAGCCGGATGCGTTTGCACACAGGGTAGTCCGCCGTCAGCTCGATCTTCACTACCTTCTGAGAGCCTGGCAGGCGAACTTGCACCTGCTGGGTTCCGCTGTTATACGGGTTGCACGCCACCACCAGCATCAGCTTGCCGTCGGCACTGAGTTTCACACGCACCAGCGGCTCTTTGTACCAGTTACAGTAGCTGGGGTAACGCTCATCGCCGGTGCGCCACTTCTTGCCGGTGCTGGTATATATCTCAGGCATCTGCCATTCGGTCTTGGCTTCGATGATGTCTCGGTTTTGGCTGGCCTGCCACATCCCTAACACATGGTAGTTATAGAACCCAAAATAGCTGAGGTAATAGGTGGCACTGACATCTTTACCGTTGAGCTTATGTGGACTGCTGATGGGCCAGCCATCAGTACCTAGATCGCCCATATCGGCTGGGTCTTCGCTGTAGTAGTTGCCCACCTCCCAGCAGTAGGCGCCGTCCATGCGGGTATGGCAGAAGAGCGACATCGCCCAGGTTAAACTCGGTGGAGCGGAATGCTTCACCCCGCGTACCTGCGTGGTGCCATCTGGCCGTGGGAACTGAAGTACTGAGAGCGGGTAGCCATCCACAAACTCGGTCTGTATCCAGGTGGAAAGCACGTTGGGCACATCAGGGTGCAGCAGCTTGCCGACTTCCCACTCCTGCATCACCCCATAGAGATGGACGGGACTACCGCTGTTGATGTAATAAACGCTGAGATTACCTAAGTTCAGCTTCCCGTCAGTCATGACACGGTTGTCTGCCACCTTTGGGTTATCATATTGCGCTTTCCACTGTGCGGCGCCTGTTAGGGTGACCACGCCCGTCGGCCGTCTTGTTCCGTCACGTTCATCGAACATCCTGGAACCCACGGCAGAACCCACTCCCCAGCATCCGATGAGGCATTTTGGATAGGCTTTGCGGATGTCGCTGATTAACTCGCCGAATTTGCGATACTGCTCATCATTCCATCGCCAGCCATCCGCGTTCTCAAAGTCGGCGATGGCGATCTGCATCCTCTGGCAGCGGCCTTTCCAGCCGTCATTATGCCACTTGCTGGGGTTGCCGCCGTCTCTCATATCCAGCCACTCTGCGTCGCCAAAAACACGGCACTGCTGGCTCCAAGCCGGCACATGGCCATTTGGAGTTAAGGTGTTTTCAGCCACTTGGGTGAAGCCGTAGCTCAGCAGAGGGTGTTTGCCATTACGGTCAGGGCGGTCATAGCTTTCTCCTCCTTCCCAGCAACCGAATTTGCCCTTCGGCAATACCCATCCTGTGGGGAACCAGTTACCCTCATAGAAGTTTGGACCCAACTTGCCGACGGGCACTCGGAACCAGGCCGGCAGCTCCGCCTTCCGCTTGCCACCAAGCATCAGTATCTGCTGATAGTTCTCACTCACCACCCAGGGCTTCTCTAACTCAAATATCTCGATGACTATGCAGATCGGCATCCCAGCCAGCGACGCATCAAACTTCACGGCCTTCAACGGCTGGTCAATGGAGGGCACCATGTTGAATTTCCATCGCTTACCCATTCCTGAGGGCGGCAGGTAGCTGTCCCAGCACCGGTCTGTGACGGTCAGCCCATCGGATGCGATCTGGCAGTCCATTACCTGTTTGCCCTCTCGGTTATAAACACCTTTTGTTAATACAGGCCAGATGACAGTGGGTTTGACGGTGGTTTGGGTGGGCGGGTCAGGCCATTGGGCCAGGTTATTCGGTCGTGATTTGGTGTTCATGATGGCTCCTGAATGATAGTGATTGAGATGCAACATGCTATATGTCAGATAGTTGCCAATGTCCGGGGCGGTTTTCCCCAACCGCACCGGTCTGGTTTCCGAAACCAGGCCAATTGGCTAACCGCCAGACCGGCGCGGTCTATAGCTTACTGCCATTGCGAGTGTACTGACAGACCGCCCCGGACTTAGCCAATCGCCACTGTCCGGGGCGGTTTTCCCTAACCGCGCCGGTCAGACACATTCGCGGCTAGGCGTGAGACTGCCCTACAGCCGGATGCGCTTGCACACGGGGAAGTCCGCCGTCAGCTCGAACTTCACAACTTTCTGCGATCCTGGCAGGCGAACCTGCAGCTGTTGAGTGCCGCCGTTGTAAGGGTTGCACGCCACCACCAGCATCAGCTTGCCATCTGCACTGAGTTTTACACGCACCAGCGGCTCTTTGCGCAAGTTGCAGTAACTGGGGTAGCGCTCATCGCCGGTGCGCCACTTCTTGCCGGTGCTGGTAAATATCTCAGGCATCTGCCATTCGGTCCTGGCTTCGATGATGTCACGGTTCTGGCTGGCCTGCCACATCCCCAGCACATGGTAGTTGTAGAAGCCGAAATAGCTAAGATAGTAGGTGGCACTGACATCTTTACCGTTCACCTTATGCGGGCTGCCAATCGGCCAGCCTTCAGGGCTGAGATCGCCCATATCGGCGGGGTCCTCGCTGTAGTTGCTTCCCACTTCCCAGCAGTAGGCGCCGTCCATGCGGGTGTGGCAGAACAGCGACATCGCCCAGGTTAGGCTTGGCGGTGCCGAATGCTTCACCCCGCGCACCTGTGTGGTGCCATCTGGACGTGGGAACTGCAGCACTGAGAGGGGGTAGCCATCCACAAACTCGGTCTGAATCCAGGTGGAAAGCACGCTGGGCACATCGGGATGCAGCAGCTTGCCGATCTCCCACTCCTGCACCACCGCATACAGATGCGCAGGATTGCCGCCGTTAATGTAGTACACGCTGGGATTACCGAAGTTCAGTTTGCCTTCAGTCAACACGCGGTTGTCGGCCACCTTCGGATTATCGTATTGGGCACGCCACTGCGCAGCGGCCTTTTCGTTGACCACACCTTGCGGCCGTCCTGCCTCATCACGTTCATCGAAAATCCGCAGCGAATGCACAGTGGAGCCCACCCCCCAGCAGCCGATCAAGCATTTCGGAAAGGCCTTGCGGATGTCGCTAATCAATTCCCCGAACTTGCGATACTGCTCATCAGTCCATCGCCAAACATCCGCGTTCTCAAAGTCGGCGATGGCAATCTGCATCCTCTGACAGCGGCCTTTCCAGCCGTCGTTATGCCACTTGCTGGTGTTGCCGCCGTCTTTCATATCCAGCCACTCGGCGTCGCCAAATACACGGCACTGCTGGCTCCAACCAGGCACGTGGCCGTTTGGCGTTAAGGTGATCTCTGCCACCTGGGTGAAGCCGTAGCTGAACAGGGGGTTCTTACCATTTCGGTCAGGACGGTCATAACTACCCGCCCCTTCCCAGCACCCGAATTTGCCTTTCGGAAGCGACCATCCATTGGGGAACCAGTTACCCTCGTAGAAATTCGCGCCTAACTGCCCGACGGGCACTCGGAACCAGGTCGGCAGCTCCGCCTTCCGCTTGCCGCCTAGCATTAGAATCTGCTGGAAGTTATCACTCACCACCCAGGGCTTTGCTAACTCAAATATCTCTATAACTATGTTGATGGGCATGCCCGCCAGTGAGGCATCAAACTTCACAGCTTTGAGGGGTTGGTCTGTGGAGGGCACCATGTTGAACTTCCATCGCTTGCCCATACCAGATGGCGGTAGGTAGCTGTCCCAACACTTATCTGTGACGGTTAGACCGTCTGAGGCGATCTGGCAGTCCATTACTTGTTTGCCTTCGCGGTTGAATACGCCTTTGGTCAACACTGGCCAGATGACGGCTGCTTTGACGATGGTCTGGGCGGGAGGGTCAGGCCATTGGGCCAGGTTATTCGGTCGTGGTTTGGTGTTCATGATGGCTCCTGAAATATCTAGATTGAGACATATTTAGTATTCATATTCTGTAATAGTCATTGGCCATTTCAGGCCCGAGTTCCGGAGAGTGGGGGGAAGGCCAGACGCCCCTGCGATATGGGCTGACCGACCCCGGTTCGACGGGTTCCATCGCCCCATGGGGCTCCATCACCCGTCGCTGATCAAATGGCTGCCCGCGTCGCTTCGCTCCAGCGGGCGCTGGCGGAGGATTCCCGGCGCCCGCTTGCGGGCCGCGAATGATCAGCCACGCGGTGAGGGAACCCCATAACGGACGCCAGTCCGTGGGGTGACTAAACCCGTGGCACCGTGGCTGGCAGCCTACGATATGTCCACCAGCCCATGGCAACGGGACCTTCAGACGGGAGGCCAATCAGGAGATTGGTGTTCCCAGGGGCTAACCGCCAGACCGGCGCGGTCTTGCATGAAACAAGTCGTAGGGGCCACCCTTGTGGTGGCCCTTGTTAAGGGCGCCCACAAGGGACGCCCCTACGGTATCAGTCTTTTACCCACAAATCCAGTTGGGATCGTATCGACCATGTGCCGCGACATTGATGTCGCGGAATCGGCCACCTACTGGCCGTGCAATATTTGTGGGTAATAGACTGCCTACGGTATAGCGGTCTCACTATAATGACGGCGGTATACACTGTGATGTTAGCACACTGTGAATTTGACGACATAATTCAAAATATGTTCGTACTAAAATGCAAAAAAGGGCACCCCGAAGGGTGCCCCAGGTATCAGAAGCGGAGACGCTTAGGCGGTAGCCTTCTTGCCGTCTCGCTTGCTCCACCAGCAGGCGAAGACAAACAGAATGGTAGCAACCACCACGATTGTGGTACGGGTTGCGACAGTCATGTCTGCCGACACCACTACAGGAGCCATTAAGATACCGACCAGGTTCATAACCTTGATCAGCGGGTTCAGTGCGGGACCAGCGGTGTCCTTGAATGGGTCACCAACGGTGTCGCAGATGACGGCCGCTTTATGGTTCTCAGAACCCTTGCCGCCGTAGTTGCCGTCTTCGATCAGTTTCTTGGAGTTATCCCATGCGCCGCCAGCGTTGCTGAGCAGAACAGCCATAAGCTGACCTGTTACGATGGCGCCAACCAGATAACCACCGAGTGCCTGAGCACCCTTAAGTGGATCACCGTAACCCATACCGAAGCCCACAATCACGGGCAGGGTGATGGCGATGATGCCAGGGCCAAGCAGCTCTTTCTGAGCGGCGGCGGTGACGATAGCTACGCAGGCTGCGTAGTCGGGTTTTTCCTTGAAGGTCATGATACCGGGTTTCTCACGGAACTGTCGGCGAACCTCAAGGATCAGCTCGGTCGCAGCGCGGCCAACCGCCTGGATTGTGAAGGAGCTGAACAGGAAGGGTGCTGCGCCACCGATCAAGAGACCGATGAATATTTCAGGAATGTCCACAGACAACGCGCCTGGTTTCAGTCCTGCATCAGCCACGAAGGAGTGGAACAGGGCCACAGCAGCGATAACTGCGGTTGCGATGGCGAAGCCCTTGGTCAGTGCCTTGGTGGTGTTACCCACGGCATCCAACCGGCTTACGATTCGGGCACCGCGGCCATCTTCGCTCTGCTCGGAGGCATCGCTCATCTCAAAAATACCCTGAGCGTTGTCAGAGATTGGGCCGAAGGTGTCCATAGCGAGGATGAAACCGGTGGTGCTCAGCAGGCCAAGACCTGTCAGCGCGATTCCATAGAAGCTTAACAGACTACTTCCACCGTAAAGCGATGGCGGGAAGATAAACAGAGGCAGCATCAAGGAGCCGCAGATCGCCAATACGCTCCATACAGAGCTCTCAAGTCCAACTGCGAAGCCGGAGATGATCATGGTGGCAGCACCGGTGGTGCTGGATTCTGCGATATCCTTGACCGGTTTGTGCTCGGTACTGGTAAAGTACTCGGTCAGTTTGTCGATGACACCGGCTAGCAGCAGACCAGCGGAGTTGGCTGCGAAGAAGCGCCACCACTCCACATGTACTTCCGTGCCGTTAATGGTGACATATATGTCTCTCATGTAGAGGTAACTAACTATAGCAAAGCCGACGAGGGCGACGCCCCAGCTAAGCAGGAAGCCCTTGTTGATGGGCACCATTGGGTCTTGCTTGTCGTCTTCGTTGCCGCGGACAGCTAGAATACCAATTACGGAAGCAAACACGCCAACCACACGCACAAGCAGTGCGTAGATGATCAGTTTTAGAACGCCGGTGGAACCTTCAGCGAAGAGGTTGTTACAAGCGGCACCAAGGATGATGGCGGCCACGAGGGTCACTTCATAGCTCTCGAAGACGTCAGCAGCCATACCAGCGCAGTCGCCTACGTTGTCGCCTACGTTGTCGGCGATGGTGGCTGGGTTGCGGGGGTCATCCTCTGGGATACCGGCTTCCACCTTACCCACGAGGTCAGCACCGACGTCAGCAGCCTTGGTGAAGATGCCTCCACCAACACGCATGAAGAGGGCAGCAAGGCTTCCACCAAATCCGAAGCCCACCAGAACCTTCATAGCGTCCTGCTTGAAGATCATGAAGATCACGATGGCACCCAGAAGGCCCATACCCACCGTGAACATACCGGAAACGGCACCAGCCTGGAAAGCGGTCTCCAGGGCGCCCTTGAAACTCTTGATTGCCTGGTTAGCGGTTCGGACGTTGGCCTTAACAGCCATATCCATACCTACCACGCCAGCCAGGTAACTGAACATGACGCCGAAGAAGAAAGCGACGCCGACACCCACATAAAGCATGGGTTTCTCAGCACCGTAGATCGGCTTATACATGAAGATCAAGCCAACCGCAATGATGATGACGAATGGCAGCATCATTTTGATCTGTTGCTTCAAATAGGCGTAGGCTCCGGCCTTTACAGCGTCAGAAACTTCCACCATGGAAGGGCTGCCTGCAGGTTTGGCCAGAGTGATCTTGCGAAGCCATGAGCCGAAAACGAGGCACAGCAGTGCGGCGGCTAATACGCACCACAGCAGGATCCATTCTTGATCACCAAACTCCGGAAGTACAATGTCACCCTCACCAGCATGGGCTGCACTGGCAATTGCTGCCAGACCCATCACCGGCAGCAGGCGCATTGCTGTCCGTATTCGGTTGTAATACGCATTCATAATGCGGTAAGTCCTCCTCGAACTAAGTAAAGCGAATTTGGAATTTTTAGCGTAGAACCAGACTGGGCTGTTGACCTCAGCGATGCGGTGCTGCCCCTCTTGGTTTGAAAAACTTGTGATTCTACCTGTTTATGTTGATTATACGCAACCTTCGCCATAAATCTCAAACTTCAGCACGAACCCACCCTGTATTTTATACTTAATTCGTCCAATTTTAAAGCTGTATACTAATAGGTATATTATTACGGATAAAGGAGTATCGATTGGCCGAGGATGTATGAGACGCCGGATCGGGCGGATGGGTTAGGGCAACCATGCGAACGGGAATATCGGTCGGATCCGTCCAATCCGTCCGATACTGGTTGGAATCCCGATTGTGGGATGACCCTTGTGGTCATCCGCACACGTTTGGATACCGACCTGCTACCCCGCGACGCAACACATGGTTGCAGGTAATCATGTTCGCGGACGACCACAAGGGTCGTCCCTACGGATTCACTGTATTCCACTACCTTGAAACCAGGTATGCAAGGTTCATGATCTAGCGGACGACCAAAAGGGTCATCCCAACGAAACCTATATAGAAAACATGAACATGGGAGGCGTTAGGCCATTTTAACCCTTGCCGGGTTGGCAATGGTGGCACACGGTCTCTGGGCCCATATGATAACAACTGCACACGGAACACTTCAGCCAGCCGGCTTTCTTGCGCTGTAACTGGATTTTGGCCAGCATCTCCAGCCGCTCAATCATAAACGCCCGCTTTTCCATATCCGGCTCCGATTCGGTCTGGTGCTCAATCTTTTGTCGGGTGCGGTCATCAAGCTCCACAGGCTTCAGTTTGGCCAGCGCTTTGGGCAGCTCAGGGTCGGCTTGCAGTTTCGGCTTTGGCCGTCGGCTGCGCTGTTTCAGGATGATCTCCGCAAAGAGCGGCTCGCTGGCACCCTCATTCAGCTTCTCCAGAAGCATCTCTTTTTGAAAACTGAGCTCCTGAAGCCACACGCTGCTGGTGGTGGCGACCGTCAATCGGCCATCACGGAAGAGTTCCGGCCAACTGTTCTGGCCGATGGCCTCACCGAACATCTCATTCCATCGACGCAGTACGGTGTTTGCTTTCAGCGAGTGGTGAAACCCCAGCGGATCGGAATCACTATCCAGCAAATCCCGAAACTGCTTCATGTTCTCGCGCCTCATGTGATATGACCCGCATGCACGTGAAATATGGTTGCCTGCTCCAGCAGTTCGGCGGGTAAAGAGCTCACCTCAGTGCAGGTGATGATGCTCTGGGCTCCCAACAGGTTCATTTTCAACAGGCGCTCACGCCGGCCCTCGTCCAGGTCACTCAGCACGTCATCAAGCAACAGCACGGGTGCTTCGCCCTTGATTTTGGTCACCAACTGATACTCGGCACGCTTCAAAGCCAGCGTAGCGGTCCGTTGCTGCCCCTGGCTGCCGTAATGGCGGGCATCCATGTTATTCACCGAGATCAGCAGATCATCGCGGTGCGGGCCCACGCAGGTGGTGCCTCTGCGCAGTTCATCCGCTGAAGCGGCTTGCAGACCTTCTTCGAAACTCTGTTTGATCTGCTCCAGTAGCGGCCCTGAGGAAAACGGGCAGGTATATTCCAGCTTCAAATACTCCGTGCTGTCAGACAACAGGCTATGTGCCTCCGCTGCGTACGGCAAGAGCTGGTTGATGAAATGCAGCCGCGAATGGATGATCTCCGCTCCGTAGCTGGCTAGCTGCTGCGACAACACCTCAAAACTGGCCTGATCTATTGGGTCGATCTGCCCGTTCCGTTCCTTCGCGGTTTTGAGAATTTTGTTGCGCTGCTCCAGCACCTTTCGGTATCGGCTGAGGTTATTGGCATACCGGCTGCTGATCATTCCGATGGAGGTATCCAGGTATTGCCTCCGACCAGCCGGTTCACCACGCACCGTCTCTAAATCAAGACTGCTAAACACCACCACGTTGAGTTTTCCCAGTAAAGCGATCAAATCTACAATTTTGCTGTCAATCACCGCCTGCTTGAGCATGCCTGACTTCACGGCATCATACTGGTAGTTGATCCGAACCTCCACCGGTACGGTGTTCACCCTGTGAACCAGCGCCTCCACACTCATGAATGGCGCACCGCTCTTGAGTAGCTCGACATCGCGATTGGTCCTGAGTGCTCGGCCTGTGGCCAGATAGTATATGGACTCCAGCAGATTGGTCTTACCCTGAGCATTGGCACCGGTCAGGATGTTTAGTCCCTCACTGGGTGTGAATGCCAGCTTCTCGTAGTTTCGGAAATTGGTGAGTGTGATGTGTTTAATCTGCATATAGTTCGGCTGGAATGTCAGTGCCCCTTGAATTTATTGTTTGAAGGTCGACCATGGAACATGGGCGGCCGCTCGTAAGCAATCCCTAACGCTATCCCCTTATTAGTATAAATGGAATCTTAGTAGTGATAGATAGGGCTGTGGAGAGTGTGGATAACTCAATATTGCGTCATAGTCATCTTCACTATTGGATGAACTCCTGTCGATTCACGCTCAGATGCTGTTACATATACCATCAAAATCACCAAATAAGGCGTGTGGATATGCACATACTCCGGTTGCTGGCTATAGCCGCTTATACACCAAATACCCTAAGATTCAAATTTGGCGACATTCCAGCGCAGGAAGCAGGTGGATAACTGACGGTCTTGCACACTCATCACCAAGTTATGCACAGGTAATCCCCCGCTTGATGCGAATAACTACTGGACCCAAATCTAGCTCTCTCGTTGGTATGGGTGATCGCCTTGTGTCTCAAAAGCTGCGGTCTGTTGCGTTTGAAACACATCATTAATCAACTCGTCGACCAAAGCCCGCGCCTCTGAAGCCAGGCGGAAGCTGCCCTTAACCTCTCCCTGCCATATCTGAGCATGAACCCAATGGGGGACAGGTAGAAAGAACACCGGCTCGGGGGTATGGACGGATATGGGGATGATGATGACCTGTGCATCACCCTCCGATCTGAAACTGTATTCCAGAATGACACCATGAGGCGTGTAGCGTGTGGCCCCCAATTGGATGATAGGCAGTTGTATCGCCTCATCAAAGTGCTCGGAGAGTATCCGTCCCTCCGGCCTTTGGTGGAGCTTCAGTTGTTCAAGGATGGAGTTGCGTTTTTCAACGATGAACTCGCGGAGCGTCATGGCACAGCCTCCCAATGCATTCAGTGGCTAGATTGTACCCGAATTAAGCACATGATATGTGACTCATCATACCTCTTATATTATGGTTTCTTCGGTCGTGTGCCCGATAGCGAAAGAAGGTATCACGACGATTATTGGCGTAGTATATAGCAAAGCTATTAGTACCCCACCAGCCGGAAAACATATATGAGGGACCAAAATGCCACCAAAAATTTCCGCCACACTGCAACGAGAGATCCTATTCGCCGGTAACGCCGCCGATAAATGGGACAGCGGTCGCGATGGTGGCCGTATGGCAGCCGAATATCTGCACCATGAGATCAAACCTGAAGGGAATGCGGTGCGCTGGAGCTTCGCACCTCGCGCGGATTCCTTTGCCGATATGTTCGTGCGTCCAACTATAAAAATCCCCTTCCAAGAACTGGTGCTGAGAGTCCGCAATACGGGTGAGCCGTTTAACCTGGCGGTGAAACTGGTGGATAGCGGCAATGCGGATTATGTGGTGCCTGCAAAATCTATTGTCGGAACAGCCGATTGGCAGCAGGTCAGCTTTACATGGGATCAGTTTGCACTTGGATCCTGGTCACAGGACCCCGACGGAAAGATCAGTCTGCCGATTCAGTCGATGGCGGTGATCGCCTTCGGAATCAAAGCCAACCAGGAATATAAGCTGGATATCGCTGACATCTCTGTGCTGAGGGTGCCCCCTGCGCGCATCAAAGCCAGTGTGATCGCACCTATATCAGCCGTCGCGGGCAAGACGCTAAGCATCCGCGGCAACATCACCCCTGTCAAGGAATACCACAGCGAGGGCGTGAACGAGCTTCAATTGGTGCATGGTGAGCAGGTAGTGGCGCGTGTTCCCCTCACGCTGCCCGCAGTGTGGAAAGCCGGGAAGGCACTGCCGTTCGGTCCCGTACAACTTCCCATACCGCAGTTCGCAAGGGCTGGGATGCATGGCCTCGTGCTCAGCCTTGGATATGCCCGTGTGGAGGGCATCGGAGGCACTGAGGTGCTCGCGAAGCTGAAGGTGCAGGCACGTCGCCCGGGCAAGGGTGTAGCCACTGTGCAGCCATACAAGGGGATTCCCACGCTGCATATCAACGGCAAGCCCGATGCGGCGATGTCCTACATGTCCTATAACCCCAACACCCGATACTACACGCAGTTTGGCAAGGCCGGAGTGCATTTGTACACCTTCAGTGCCACTCCGACGGAAGCAGCATACACCCTTTCCAGGGAGACCTGGATAGCGCCAAACAAGTGGGACTACTCCCAAACCGATGAGCGTTCATTGAAGGTGCTGTCCAGCGACCCGGAGGCCCACTTCTTCCCGCGTCTCTACCTGCGCGCACCGAAATGGTGGACGGAGGCACACCCTGACGAGTTGATAACATACGACCCAGGCGACGGGAAGCCGATTCCGTTCCTTCACTCTGAGAACCGACCTGTTCCGTCATGGGCCTCAGAGGTTTGGCGGAAGGACACCGCGATGGCGCTTGAGCGTTACATCCGTCATATGGAGGGTTCACCGTGGTCGGATCGTGTGATCGGCTACCACATCGCCTCCGGCACCACCGAAGAGTGGATGATGTGGGGCGGCAACGAGAACCAGTGGGTGGATTACAGCCGTCCGAACCGTGAGGCGTTCCATCACTGGTTGAAGGCGAAATACAAATCGGTCGACGCACTCCGCAGTGCCTGGGGTGATGCTTCGGTGACCTTCGAGACCGCCGCGATACCCACCAAGGCTCAGCGGAGCGAGGCCGCCATATTCAGTCTGCACGACCCGGCCAAAGCGCAGTCGGTCATCGACTACACATTATATAACAGCGATCTGGTGGTGGAGACCATCGCTTACTTTGCCGATGTGGTCAAGAAGGCCACCCGCCGCGAGAAGCTGGTGGGGGCGTTCTACGGCTACGTGCTGCAGTTGGCGGGGGAGCAGCGTCAGCAGAACGCAGGCCATCTCTCGCTGCTGAAGCTGTTGGAGTGCCCAGATGTGGATTTCCTGACCAGCCCCACCAGCTACGCCTTCCGCGACCCGGGTACGGGATACACGCACTTCATGTCACTCACCGATTCGGTTCGTGCCCATGGCAAGCTCTGGATGGACGAGAACGACTACAAGACCTGGATCACCCCCGGCCCGCTGGTGGAGTGGGGCAAAACCGCGACCTGTGAGGAGAGCATCCAGCAGCAGCAGCGCGAGTTTGCGTGCGTGATGGGCCATAGCTGCGCAAAATGGTGGTTCGACATGGGCGGAGGCTGGTATGACGACCCGCGCATGATGAGCGCCATCGGCGACATGACGGCGATCGCCAACAGGAGTCTGGCCTGGGACCGCTCCCCAGCAGACCAAATCGCGTATATCGTCGACCCCCACTCGCTGGCTTGGCTGCGCACGGCGAATGCGCTCAGCGGGCCGTTGATCATGGGGCAGTTGCCGTTGATGGGCCGCATAGGAGCACCGTTTGGCTGCTACCTGCTGGACGACCTGGAGCGGATCCCTGACCACCGTATGTATGTGTTTATCTCCTGCTTCGCACCTACGGATGCTCAGCGCAAGATGATTGACAAGGTGGTGAAGTACGGTATGCGCGTGGCGGTGTGGGTCTACGCGCCCGGAATCTACCAGGACGGGCAACTGAATCCGGCGGGCATGGAGTCGCTGACCGGCATTCATCTGGAGATGGCGCGTGAAGAGGCTCCGATGCAGGTGCAGATATCGGGGAATGACCCGATGCTGGCAGGTCTGTCGTCGGGGTTGGTCTACGGCTCGGAGCTAGTCAACGGGCCGGTGGTCTACGCCAACGACCCGTTGGTGAGACAGCATGGGAAGCTGGTCAAGGGAGGGCCGGCGGGTCTGGTGTCGCTGCAGATGCGCGGTTGGACCTCCGTGTTTTCCTCTGCACCGATGCTGCCCACCGGCATGCTGCGCAACCTGGCGCGGATGGCTGGCGTGCATCTGTATACCGAGGGCGATGAGGTGGTGTGGGCTAACCGCAGCATGTTGGCGGTGAATGTGAACGTGGGCGGTCCGCGCACTGTGCGCCTGACTCGAGCCGCTAGGGTGACCGAGTTGTTCAGCGGTAAGCTGATCGGCACCGGAATCCGGGAGTTCACGGCGGACATCCCCGATAAAGGCACCGCGCTGTATCACCTGGGGTAGGGGCATCGCGTTCGGTGCTTATCTCACGCGGAGACGCGGAGGACGCGGAGGGGGGCGGTCGCCCAGATTGGCAATGTCCGGGGCGGTCTTTCAGTAGGCTTGCGACTACGGAAGGCTGTCAGACCGCGCCGGTCTTGTTCCTTGGCGGTTGGTAATGGACACGCCCGTTATTTGAACCACGGATTTGACGGATGAGACGGATGAAAGGCTAAGGGAACAAGCTATCCGCCAGACCGCGCCGGAAATTATCTGCACAGCGTTCGCTATTGTGCTGACAAACCGGCGCGGTCAATTATCCTCCGCGCCCTCCGCGTCTCCGCGTGAAACAAGCTATATTACTTCAGCTTCCACAGGTGCGACTCGCCCAAGTGCATATCGAAGGTATGCACCCTGGCCTTGGGCCGGGTTTCGCCGCTGACCACGTCCAGCAAAGCGCTGGCGCGCGGCAAAATGAGCTCCTTGACACCGGCAGAGCGGGCGGTCAGGCAGACATACCCCTTGCCGGCGGCGACCACGTCGCCCGGTTTGGCATACAGATGCACCCCCGCCTGTTTGGCCCAGTTGGACAGGATGTTGGAGGGCAGCAGCAACGGGCAGCACACGATGTCGCGGGCTGAGCGATCGGCCTTGGCGGCGATGGCCACATTCCCGCCCTCGGAGAAACTGCCCAGACTCTCTGCGGAGCGGTCCTCTATGCAGAAGCCCGGTGAGACCGGCTTATTATTCCAGTCAAACAGTTGCGCATCGGACATCGTCACTGAGCCAGGCTGGGACGGCATCTGCTGCACATGTATGCCGGTGAGCTCGGAGATACCCTCGGCGGACACCCTGCCCTGCTCCACATAACCCGAGGCATACATCCATATGTTGGTGCTGTGCCGCGTGCGCTCCCTCAGCTTGGCGCGCTGTGCTGGGCTCGTGCTGAACGCGTTCAGGAAGATCATCATCTTGGGCCAGCCCACTTTTCCCGCTAGCACGTCGTCTAGCAGATAGAACCCCAGCGGTGCCCCGATACCATACATATGCTCGCGGAATATGGAGGCGCAGATCAGCTCACGGCTGACGCCCGTGGGCTGCGTGTAGGCCGATGCCTCGTCGAACACCACTGCGATCTCCGGGCGGTAGGGCTTGGTTTTGGCGTAGGTCAAGCGCATCTCATCCGACATCTTCGCAATCGGGTTCCAGACCTCGTCACCCACGAACCAGCCTTTGCCGAACAGGTCCATCCACCAGATGGCGGAGCCACGGCTGATGAGGTGCCCGAAGTTGCGGGTCAGCACCTCGCGGGTTTGGTCCGCATTCGCGGTGGGCGGCAATCCATACTGGCCGTCCGACGCCAGGTGCGTGCGGGTATCATCTTCGTGCAGCCAGATTTTGCCCGCCATCTGCACCGAATCGATGGAGCTCATGAACTGCCCCACGCCGCCATGCAGACGGTTGGCGTAGCTGACCGGCGAGCAGAGCATGTCAACCGCGGGCGCCTTCAACACCCGCCGCAGTGCCAGATGGCCACTGGTGCGCAGACCTAGCGCCAATCCGGAGAGCTCGTAGTGGTAGCCATAGAACAGCGCCGTCAGCCTGTGAGGCGCAGCTTTCTTGACCGTTTTGCAGCACAGGACGGCCGCATCAGCGACGCTTTCGTTCCAGAACTCGCAAAAGTCGACCACCTGCCGGTTCTGATCGGGTATCTCGAACAACTCACTGGAGGGCTTCGTCAGAAGCTCTGCAGAGGGCGGTTCCGCATCGGCGAAGCGCACATCGCGGCTGCCCCAGGCCGCGTTCAAAGCGGCGACGGTGCGGTATTTGCTGCGCAGCCATTTTCGGAAAGCGGCCTTGGCGGGCTGATCATAACCGCCCACCTGAGCCTCCCAACCACCTACCGAGAACCACTCGCCGGTCTCCATCGCGCACGGATGGTAGCCCAACATGGCATCGCCTACCTTGGCCTCCAGGGTCTGCACCATCTGCTCCAGGTAGCCCATCACCTCTTTCTGCCACACTGCGCTGAAGAACGAGATAGCGCTGGGCTTCCCGTTCTGGCTGAGCGAGACCCCCTCGGGATGCGCATTGGTCCACCAGGCAGGCGGCCAGCCCAAACCCACCCTGAGCAGGATTTTGGCATCAGGGGATTGCGCAGTGACCATGCGCACACGCTTGACCGTCTCCGAGAAGTCCGGTTTGGCCCCGAGAGAGGCTGGAAAGAGCGGTCCGCTGGTGATAGAGATGATATTGACACGGCTTTGCTTCGCGCCGTCGATCTCCTGCAACCGTTTGGCGGCGTCTGTGGCCTCGCCATCGGTATTCACGAAAAACATGGTGGGAGAGAGCGGTTTTCCATCGGCCAGAAGGATGGGTCCGCCGGCCGATTGGGACACAGAGTATTTATGCATGATACCCTCCATTGCGTGAGCTTTTGTATATGCTACCACAGGTTGGCTGGTGATTCGCATGATACTGGCGATTTGGTGGGTTCTGCCTACAGTCGCGGCAAAAATGGCCATGTCCCGGGCGATTTTGTCTGAACCACGGATTACACGGATGGAGAGGGGAGGGAATCGAACCACAGAGGGCACAGAGGAACACAGAGGGTAGTTGACCGCGCCGGTTTCTCAGTACGCTCACGACCGCTATGCAGCCCATCTCCGGCGCGGTCTGGCGGTAAGCCCTCCCTCTCCATCCGATCCTATCCGAACCCATCCGTATAATCCGTGGTTCAGACATTACCGGCGCGGCATGGCCTAGATCGGATTCCGAGGCAAATACACAAAGGCGCAAAGGGTAGTTGACCGCGCCGGTCTTGTTCGCTGGAGGGCTTGTTGGAACGGAGGGTTTTCGCTGTTGACATTCAACCATTTTGGGCATACAATGACAACAATATGTGGTGGAAACCATATGTTTAGGGTTCAGGAGCCCATCGAACCGGGGCTGATCAGCCGATGGTGCCGCGGGTTATGTCACTACCGACGATGATGTTGGTTTGATGGAAAGTCTATACAAATATAAGAATTCATGAGGCAAAGACGATGGCATCTTCTGCAGAACATACACCCATACCGAAAACCAAGGTTACGATCAAGAGCGTCATGATCAGCCTTATTATGCTGACGGTGGTCTTTGTCGTGGCGACGGCGGTTGTATACCATCACCCTTCAATTGATGCACATGATATTGCGTCTCAGATCGATCGGAGCGTCTATTTCCTGAGTGATGTTGGGGTTGTTGACATCAAAACCGGTAAGGTGTTTCAAACAGTCGGTTCACCGTATCTTTGGGATGATCTTCACCAACGGGTTGCCGCAGAACAGTTCATACCGAATGAAAAATCAGGTGGAGTAGATTCGTTTGTCCGTATCTCAACCTCCCCTCACCCAGATATGATCATCGATGAAAATATGTATGATTTGGGGTCATATCCGTGGCTGTGGAGCTGTGATATCTCTGGACGATGGGTGACTACAACCCCGTATCTCATCGATGTGAAACATCGAAAAATCACGAAGCCACACATGCCCGGATATCTTGCGAGAGCCTCAAACATCAATGACTGTTTTTGGTTTCACACAGATGGTGCCCTGGTCTTATGGAATGCAGTGTCTCAGCAAGTGGTCAATAAGGTCGCAATTCCAGACACTGGTAAACCTTATTTAGTGGGTGATTGTAATTTTGACGTGTCGCCTGACGGACAGTCTGCGGTGTTCTGTATTAGAATAAATGACAGTTTGCTGGCGCCATTGGGCAAAGAATATGGCCTTGTGAACCTGAAGACAGGGGGTGTACGCAAGTTTCGGTTGAATGATGTGATGGCCGGGACCAATCCCACACACATAGTGTTCTTGGATAATAGCCACCTGCTTATCATCACCATGCGCACGAAATACTATGTCAACTTGATTGATGGCAAAACATGGCGTATTGCTGATTCATTTGGATTTCCACGATACATGGTCCGAACATACAGAAGTCGTTTTGATGAACCAACACGGTGAACGGGCATTCGTGCTGCTGCTGGTAGCACGTCTTACCCTGCTGATGTCAGCTTTCGGCATAGGTTATCTATATACAGTCACGAACACGTGGGTAGATGTTGTCACGCATCCGGGCGGAACCTGGTTGCAGAATGATCTATTAGCATGGCTTGTTATAGCCGTTCTGCCCACAATAATCGGGATAATAAGCCGAAGAGTGTTTCATGATGCAGGATGGGGCTTGGTGTTGGCATGGGCGATGGGAGTCATTGTGGGTTATTGGGCAGTATTGATCCAAAATCTGAGTGTCCATACCGCTGTGAACACTAGTCTGATAGATCAGCTATATGTCCCGATCATGATGAAATTGCTCAATGCCAAGAGTGCGTTTAGCTTGCGGCTCGCTGGAGTGATGAGTGCATTAGCCATTGGTTTTGGTCTGTTGGTTCCCCAGTTCATATGCCGGATATGGTATTGTGGCTTTGCACCAGGCGAACCCGTGCCCCAGATCTTAGGTAGTTGTGGTGTGCTCCTCGGGGTCATCCTGTTGGTGCATGGGGCGATTCTGCTGATCAGGGTGCTACGTCATAGGATGGCAACGAGAAATGATGCGCATTAGGTGTCGATGTCTATCATTCATATGACAAACCGGCGCGGTGTCGTTCCGTCAGGGCGTCCGGCCGGACGCCCCTACTCGGATCGTCTTATATTAGAACCAGTCGGCGTTGTTGCGATGGATGTTCATCTGGTGGCTGGCGGTGTTTGGTGCAATACGCACGTTGCCGTATCGCTTGATGGTGCCATCCATCTTCACTTCCAAATATACATTAATGTATCGAGAGCTGTTGTTCACAACCCATAGGTAATAGGGACGTGATGACGCGTAGCTCTGCGTGGTGAAACCATAACTAAGGTATCGTGCCCCCACGCTATTCCGGTTGCATCCGAACCCGGTCGCATAGTAGCTGCATGCATCCCAGGCATCATACCAGCCCTCTTGTGGCGAGGTGATGACATCAATCGCACCCATGTCTGCACTCGTATCTGTTTCGGCGTATACCTCAACGGTAGAATTAACACCGAGGGACCCTTCGCCCCCACCGCATCCGGTGAATGGCATTACGGCAAATATGGCCAGAATGGCCAGCATGAGAATTCGTTTCACGGCATGTGCCTCCTTAGTCGGCTATGAATGAAGGATACCCGATATTGCCCATCCTTTGCAATATGCCGGCGGAATCTGATTAGTTCGCACAGCGGCGAACATCTCGGATACGCATCTGAATGCGCGCTTCGCCATTAAAGTGGTTCCATTCGGGGTGGAACAGAATATCAAGTTGGTCGCCCACCTCAAACTGCCCACTCTGATCGCCCAGGTAAAACCCGATACACTCGTGTTGCTGCCCACTGGAGCTCACGCGGAACTTCCAGTGTTGATTTTCCAAACCCAGATTTCTGCTGTCGACCAATGTCACATTTGCCATCATGAACAGCGTCTCCGGGTTGCCCTCACCGCAGGGCTCCATCTGCTCCAGACTGCCTAGCAGCTCAGCGCCGATGTCAGAACCTTCGGCAATCCCGTCATAATACAACTCAGGCACCATCTCAGCCAGGGGCACCATTCGGGCGGCATACTCATTCAACTGCTGTCGCAGCAGGGGGATGTTCTCTTCCATGATGCTGAAACCCGCTGCCTGTGTATGCCCGCCGAATTCAACAAACAGATGTCCATGCTGCCGGAACGCCTCAATAATGTCAAATCCGCCAAGGCTCCGCGCTGATCCACGCCAATAGGTGCTGCCAGCTTCTCTGGTCATCATTATAGTAGGACGGCCGTATCGGTCAAGAAGTTTTCCTGCCACGATGCCGATGATCCCGCTGTCCCAGTCTTCGTTGTGCAGGGCCAGCACGCGGTCTTGCTCTGAATATTCGGCTTCGACGATGGCCAGGGCCTGCTCCATCACTTTTTCCTGCTCAGCGCGTCGTTCGTTGTTGCAGCTCTCCAACTTGGCGGCCAGCCGTTGCGCACGCTCTTCGCTTCCAGTAATCATCAAATCTAGGGCTAACTGCGCGTCGGCCATCCGTCCCACGGCATTAATGCGCGGGGCAAGTGCAAACTGCACATTGCGCACACATACACCGCGTTCCGGCACGTCCAAATGGGCGGCTTTGAGCAGGGCCTTGATCCCTGGTCTCTTGCTGTTGCAGATGGCCCCCAGGCCATGGTGACAGATGATGCGGTTATCGCCCACCAGAGGCATCACGTCGGCCACAGTGCCCAGCGTGACCAAATCCAGGTAACGCTCGCGAAAATTCTGCACAGGATATCCCAGGCTGGCGACCAGTGCTTCGCACAGCCGGTAAGTGACACCAACCCCGCTGAGGTGAATAAACGGATACAAACTGCCTGAGATGTGTGGATTGACCACCGCCACCGCTTTGGGCAGCTCACTTCCTGGCTCATGGTGGTCGGTGATGATCACATCGATGCCCGCTAGTCGGGCGGCCTCCACCACATCGTGTGCGTGTATTCCGCAGTCGCATGTCAGAATGAGTTTCACATTTCGACTGGCGGCTTCCTTCACGGTACCCACCTTAATGCCGTACCCATCCTTCTTTCGGTGCGGGATGCGTGGAACCACGTCAGCCTTCAGCTTGGACAGGCTGTCTACCCACAGGGCGGTGGCGGTGATGCCGTCTACGTCATAATCACCATGGACAAGTATCTTCTCTTTGCGCTCGATCGCCAGTTTCAAGCGGTCGACCGCCTTCTGAGCGTCGGGTAGCAGCATGGGGTCGGGCAGGTGCTCCCATTCGGGCTTCATGAACCATTCCGCCAGGTGTACATCCTGAAAACCGCGTCCTACCAAAGCGCGCGCTGTCAACAAAGGCAACTGCAGCTTATCGGCCACGTTTATTACATCAGACTCATCGACATTCCGGATACACCATTTGGCCGAATTAATTGGTTGAAGCACTTAACGGTAAACTCCCTGGGGTCGAGATAGATAGACGGAAGAGGGCGGAGCATCGCTCCGCCCTCTCTATTTTACTGGATATGGAACGTAACTGCGGAAACTACGCGCTCTTCGCCTTAGCAGCACGGGCAGCCGCCATCTTTTCCCACACCACCACGATGGGTGAGGCGTTAAAGATAGAGCTGTAGGTTCCGGTGATGATACCAACGATCAACGCGATGTTGAACAGTTTGGTGACCGGGCTGCCGAAAATCAGCAACGCCACCAGCGTCAGCACAACGGTCATCGATGTGTTGACCGACCGGCCCAGTGTCTCGTTGATGGAGCGGTTGACGAGGTCGTCGTAGTGCTCCTCTTTCGACTGATGCCGCAGGTTCTCACGGATTCGGTCGAACACCACGATGGTGTCGTGGGTGCTAAATCCGATCAGCGTGAGCAACGCTGTGACGAACAGAGCGTCCACCTGCCAGCCAGAGATGGCACCCATGATGGCGAACAACCCGCAAAGCACAAACACGTCGTGCAGCACGGCTATGATAGCCGCCACACCGAACTTAAACCCTTGCTTCACACCGCCGATGGCAAACCGGATGGCGATGTAGAGAAGGATCAGAGCCCAGCTCAGTACTACAGCCAGGGTAGCACTCTTTGTCTGCTCGCCGGAGACCAGTCCGCTGACCTGTTCGAAGCCCTGCTCGAAGCTGGCGACATCGTTGGAGGCCAGGGTGGCCAGACCCTTCTTCATGGTCTCTTTCTGATCGACATTCATCTCTTTGTTGCGCACGTAGACCGTCTCACCATCGCTGCTCACGATGGCACTGGCTTCGCCGTAACCCATGCTCTTCAGCTTGTCCTGCACCTGGGCGGCTGTCACCGTTTTGGTGTATTTCACGGTGAGTTCGCTACCACCGGTGAAGTCCACACCCAGCTTAAAGCCATGCATGGCGTAGAAGGCAATACCCAGCACAACGATCAAACCAGATATCGTGAACCAGATGTTACGCTTGTTGATAACATCAACACGGAACTTGATGCCGCGGTTGGCACCGAAGTATTTGGGGTCGTGTGCGATGTTCATGTCGACCAGCGTCCACAGCATGGTGCGTGTGACGGTGATAGCGGTGAACATCGAGATAACCACACCTAGGCCCAGCATCAATGCAAAACCCTTGATCGAGCCGTTGCCCATATTCCAAAGGATGATACAGGTGATGATGGAGCAGATGTTACTGTCTAGAATGGCTGAGAAAGCGCGTTTGAAGCCATCATCAATTGACTGCTTGATGGTTTTACCGTGGCGCAGCTCCTCTTTCACGCGTTCGAAAATCAGCACGTTGGCATCGACTGCCATACCAATTGACAGAATGAACGCGGCGATACCGGGCACTGTGAATGTGGCCCCGATCGCCTTGTAAACAGCCAGGCTGAAGAGCGTGTAAAGAGCCAGCGCGACACATGCCACGACACCTGGCACATAGTAGAAGCTGACCATAAATACCAACACTAAGCCAAGTCCAACAAGGCCTGCAATCAAGCTCTGCTGCACAGCCTCTTTACCAAGGGTGGCGCCGATCTTGCTGGTCTGAATGATGGACAGTGGCACAGGCAGAGAACCGCTGTTCAGCAGGCTGCTCAACTCGGCCGCTTCTTTCATATCAAAGCTGCCCTCAATCACGCCGCGGCCCTCAAGGATCGCAGAGTTGATGACTGGCGCAGAGATAATGCGGTTGTCAAGCACGATGGCCAGAATATCGCCAATGTGGGTCCGGGTAAATTCACCGAACGTGCGTGCGCCATCGGCATTGAACTCGAACGCCACCTGAGGCTTGCCAGACTGGTCGGCTTCGACGCGGGTCGAAACTAAGTCAGCACCGGTCACCACCATCTCAGATTCCGCTTTCAGGAACTCTTGGACTGGCACCAGTTTGTTGTTGATGGTGTCAAGGACATCCACCACTTCCTTGCCGTTGCGATCCTTCAGAGTGCTGAGTTTGAACCGAGCATTCAAGTTACGTTCGGTCACGACAGACGGAAGGTAACGGAACTCTAGTTGCGCAGTGGTCTGGATGATGCGCAACGCGTCCTGTTCGTTAACGACACCGGGGAGCTCTACCACGATGCGGTTTTTATCGAGCTGTTCGGTGATGACGGGCTCGGCTACGCCAAGGCCATCCACGCGGTTTCGCACGATATTGGCGACCTGGTGCATCTGCTCCGGTCCCCAGTTCTTCTGCTTCTCCGGCGGAAGCTGGTCCTTCTGTGCTTGAAGCACAACTCGAACGCCGCCCTTAAGGTCGAGACCTTGTTTGAACGGCATTATGATGACGCCAGTGACGGCTAGAATGGTGGCAACAGCAATGACAATCCACCACCGCATGTGTGTGTTCAACCTGAACTCCTCCACGGATACCTGTAAAAATAGGCTTTTGATCCTAGGGGCATTATACAAAAGGCCTTTGTCAAGTGGCAAACTTGTACATATATGTCTCTGATTTCGTGCTCAAACGGGCTGTGCGCCAATTTCCCACAGTCCGGGTGGTTTTCCAACGGCGCCAGTCTTGATTGCCGGTGTCCGGGGCGGTTTTCCCTAACCGCGCCGGTCTGGCGGACAGCCGACGAATTGCCCATGTCCGGGGCGGTTTTCTCCTAACCGCGCCGGTTTAGCGGACAGCCGACGAATTGCTCATGTCCGGGGCGGTTTTCTCCTAACCGCGCCGGTCTGGCGGTTAGCCACCACGAATGAACACGAAGGGGGAATAAAACGCAATGGCACAATGATGCAATAGCGCAAAGGGTTCATACCCAAACCTGTTCCGCAACCCCGCCGGTCTGGCAGATTGGCGTATGTAGGGGCAGTGCCCCTACATGCCTCCGGTGCTGATCCATTCAAGGAAAAGGACTTCTGGCTTACCGCCAGACCGGCGCGGTCTTGAGCCTTCCGTAAATGCTAGCTTTCTGTAAGACCGCCCCGGTCACATCTAGCGACCCCTACGGTAACACGGGCCCCTGGGAGCCGTCGCTGAAGCGCATCCAGGTCTTGATCTTCCATGGATCCTTCTCGCTGATGGCGAACACGCGGGCCCCGCGGGTGCGGACGTTGTTCGGGTCGGTGTCGGGCAGATTATATGAGGCCTTGGAGTAGGTATTGGAGGCATCATAACCCAGCATCACGCCCATCCACTCACCGGCGAAGTTATTGATGTGCTCGTGTCCGCAGAATATCCCCTTCACGTCACCACGTTCCTGTATGGCGGCCATCAGACCGCTGTTGACACTGCTGCAGCCGATGCCCTCATACCGGTCGCCCACCGCCAGTTTGTTCTTGACCACGTCGATGAACTCGCGGATGGGCATGTGGAAGTACATCAAGCCGGGGATTTTCGCACCATTCCGCTTTTCCATCTGTTGTGAGGTTTTGTAGTACCACCAGACCTGGTCGGTATGAATCCACTCATACTGCAGCCAGGGGTTTTCGTCCGGGCCAACGGTCAGCTTCTTGGCAAACTGCTGCACCGAATCAGGCGCGTAAGTGCCCGAATCCAGCAGCCACAGGTTAAACACAGGTTTCTTGCCCTTGCTGTCCTTCACGCTCAGGCAGTCATTACCAGCGCCGTGGATATCTTTCGGCCCCAGCTTGTTGACATTGTAGGGGTAAGCCATATACGTGCGGATCATATCGTGCCGGGTGAAGACGAACTTGTCCGAATGCTCGGTGTCGTGATTTCCCAGCACCACGGCCCAGGGCACGCGGTTCTTTTCGAAAACTTGGGCCACGTTGGCCATCGCTTTCTTGGTTGCCTCTAGTGTCTGCACAGAGCCATCGTAACCGGCGATGCAGTCGCCCCCGATGATCACGAAGTCGGGCTTCTCGATCTGCAGCAGCTTTTCGGAGAGTGCCAGCGTCCGAGGGTCCATCTGGGCACCATCCTGCAGGTCACTCATCATCAGCACCTTGAAGGTTCCATCGGGTGTACACTTGAGCGATGGTTTGGCTGCGGCGATATTGGCGATACTCGCCAGCACCAGCAGGATTACAGATACACGGTATAGTGTCTTGGTCATTTGATCACCTCTCATCAATTTATGACATTAAAACCACTATATACCAATTGTAGTGATCTCGCCAACCAGCACCGGCCCGTACTGGCACTGCAGCCCATATTGATGCTGTCGTAGGGGCCACCCTTGTGGTGGCCCTTGGGCGACCGGCGGTCGCCCCTACGAACAGGCGCCCACAAGGGACGCCCTTACGGCTTGTTACTTACAAGGTGAGTGTTGAGGCAGATTGTATGGCAGCCGTGGCTGTAACGGATGATGCCAGCGAATGGCCACGGGTTTGGTCACCCCACGGGACTGGCGTCCCTAGACGGGGTTCCCTCACCGCGTGGCTGATCATTAGCGGCCGGCGTCGCTCCGCTCCGGCCGGCGCAGGGGATGATTCCTTGCGTCCGCTTCAGCGGACCGCTAACTGACAAGCGATGGGTGACGAGGCTTGCTTCAGCAGGTTGATGGAACCCGTCGCCGCAAGGCAGATTAAACTTTTTGCCTTGAAGGTTACTTACAAGGTGAGTGTTGAGGCAGTTTGTATGGCAGCCGTTGCGATAGGGGGTATTCCCGACGGATCGGTCGTATCTGACCGATCCGTCGGATGATGTTCTAGTAAACCTGCAGCAGTTTAATCGTGATCGACTCTTCTGTAGTCAAGGCGTTGGGGTTGCCCAGAGTCACGTAGATATCCATCCCGCTGCGGGCGTTCTGCCGGTAAGCCAGGTAGAAATTGGTGTTGCTGTCCTGGTTCACAAACCGACCGATAATGGTTCGTTCATGCGTGAGGGTTGGGAACTCATACGCAAAGGATGCGATCATCTGTGTCGCTTTATATGCATCTGGACTGGGTTCATCCAACTGACTGTGGGTATAGTTCAAGTTCATGTTTAAATTTGGTCCAAGGTTCCAGCCCTGCGATACCGACCAGTTGAGGTAGTGTCCGCTGGCCAGGTTTCCTGTGGTGTAACTGGCTCCACCTCCACGGAATAGCGTGGTTTGGCCCCAGCCTATGCCTGTGCTGGTCAGCCGGTCTTGATGCGGAGGCCGTTTCGCTCCGCCCGAGTTCATCCAGATGGAATAGCCCTTCAGCCATCGGGCACCACCATTGATGCTCCAATTGCGTTGGAATAGCTCGCCGGTTTTGTAGTATGATTCGCCGCCATCGCAACCCAGCCACCATGACTTCACAGGGCTGTTGTTTGGGTCATCCCAAATCGACACCCCGCCGCCATAACTTTCGTAGTTCACATCAGGGAAATAGCCGATGGCTGGTTTGTAGTTGGCATCTACGCTGTTGTATTCAAAATAATACTCAAGTTTTCGCCTGCCTGCGCCCCAGTACATCCCTGTGTTTGTGCGCTTGCCCGTGCCTTCTCCCAGCCCATTGTTGGCCTGCCCCACGGAACCCCAAACATCCCAGTTGGTGTCACCCTTTTGGTATAGTTTGTAACCTCCACCAATGCCTGACACCGTGCCGATAGCCCCCTGGTAGTCGCTACGCACGACGGCTGCAGAGAGGTTACCCTTACTACCAAACTCATTATTCGCACTGACGGATTGGGCAGAATCGCCGTTGGAGGCAGTCACATGCATCAGCCCGTAACTGAGCGGACCGACACGGCTGAAATACTTCGCACCGATGTCGATGTCGCCCAAACGCCGGGTATAAAGCATGTCAGAACCGGGAAAATACCTGCTGCCCTCTTGAAAGAATGGCCTATTGTCACCTTGGTACTGTTCGTTATAGCTGAAGCTCACGCTATTGACACTCTGTTCGATACTCGAAAAGTCTGGTAGCAGCGAAAGCACCGCCGTGCTTTGCGAGTTAGGGTCATAACGCATATCGACACCTGTTTTGACCGAGGTGTCTTCTTTACTGGCCGAGATCAACATGTATGGCATGGCCATAGGACGACGCACCGACTTGGGCAGTTGCAAACCCTTCCAGATGTACCAACGGTAAGGGTCCCAGTTGTTGCCCATCTTCGGGCTGGCGTGGTCACGGTCTGTTGCCGAGTACCATCGGTTAAACATGACGCCCAGGTAGCCCTTCGAATTGTCATACTGCAGAATGATCCAGGGTATCTCCATCTCCACAATATAGCCGTCAGCCACCACTTTAGCACTGGCATACCAGTCTCCGCGCCATTCGGTCTTGCTGACGCTGCCTGTGGACATTCGTTCAGACTGGCAGCCACCGGCACTCACAGTGAACTTCGAGCGTTGGTCCCACTGCAGCGAATTGAATGTGTCGATGTAGAATTCCACCCTGTCGTCAGAACCCATCGTGCCGCGACGGCGCGTTTGATCATGCCGCACCAGCTCTGGGCGTGATGCATGGCAGTAAAACGCCACATAGATGCTCTTCTGGTCATAACTGACGTAGGCCTCGGTTTTTTCAGGCGCCTTTTCGTCTGTCTGCAAATAGAAATCCTGAACGACCGACGCTGATTTCCAGCACTCATCATCAAGCACTCCGTCAATCTTGGGTGCCTGAACGGCGGTGATGGACGGTATCTCTGGCCGCGGTGGATTCGACTGCGCATCGGCTGCACCACCGAACGCCGTCGGTATGAGCAGGAGTGCAGCTAGAAATCGACGATTCATTAGTTTTCTAAAGTCTGACATGAGAAGGCAGTTTTTATATCCTGTACATGAAATATGGTGGAAGTGACTACAGTCCTTGTTACGGTATCGTATTATGGTTCAGATAGCTACCCGCACATGCATATCTCACGAGAGCTGGGGGATTTTATCTCCAGCCGTTCATCTGTCAGTGACAATACATACAATTTATCGGCCGAATGAACGAAAAGTTGAACTGTAGTTTGTTGCATATGCGTACAATTTGGCGCGTGATGCCGTATAATTTGGATATACACACACGGGGAGGTTGAAGTTGCCTGACCAACATACCGGCTCTACCCCTGACCGTCCGCCATCGGCTGCGGATGACAGCATCGATAGCCCGACACAGCTTGCAGCGCAGGTGAAACACCTGCTGAGCGTTGTAGAAGATTTACAACGCAAGCTTAATCAAACCTCCGATGGCGAAGCCGTAGCGGGGGCCAGATTTGACGACACCCTGTTGCGGCTGGTCAGCCGTATCGCGATGATTTTGCAGGCTGAAAAATGTGTGTTCCTGATGTTCAACAGACCCACTGCAGAGCTGGTGGCGCTCCCCCCGGCTTTTGGCCTGACCTTGCATGAGACAGAGCTTTTTCGAATTCCTGCCAGCACGGGCATGAGTGGTCTGGTATTTTTATCTGGTCAGCCGGTTATCTACAACGACCCTTCTGAAAACCCGCGTTCCGACCACGTCCTGGTACACGCTCTAGGCGTGAAAAATGGATGCTGTGCGCCTCTGGTGGTGCAGCGGCGCGACTTGGCGAATCATGTGGTCGACAGCCAGACCATTGGCGTGGTTCATGTGATGAACAAGCGTTACGGCCTGCCCTTTAACGATGAGGACCTTCATCTTCTGGAACGCCTGGCAAGAAACGCTGCGGCGGTCATCACCTCCGCTCAAATGTATCGCGAGGCGTCCGAAGGCAACAGCGAGCTGATCTCCACTTTTGAGAGTTTAGGCGCCGGTCTGGTGCTGGTAAACGCCAACAAGCACATCACACTGGTGAATGGGCAGGCGGAGTCCATACTGCCGGGGTTGCAGCAGGCCGCACTGCAAAAAGAGGACTACCACTCCGCACTGCCCCAGCATGAGCTGGTCAGCCTGTTTGACAACGCGTTGACCACTCGGAAAGAGGGCAGCACCGAACTGTCAACCCAGGAAGACCGAATATTCAGCGTAAATGTCACGCCGGTAAAGACAGATGATGGGCTGGACACCGCTGGAGCGGTCGCGGTATTCAATGATATTACAGATATGCGCCTGATCGACCGCATGAAAAGCAGTTTTGTCAGCACTGTATCCCATGAACTGCGCACACCGTTGACCAGCATCAAGGGTTTTGTCAGCACTTTGTTGGGCGACACCGAGGGATACTATGATGCTGCCGCCCGTAAGGAATTCCTCAATATAATCGACCAGGAAACGGACCGCCTCCGCCGGTTGATAGATGATCTGTTAAGCATGTCGCGCGTCGAGGCCGGTCGGTCGCTGGATATGCATCTGCAATGGATGAGTATAATCCCGGTGCTGCAGCAGGTTGTGGCAGTTCAACAGGCCGGTACACCACGGCACAAGATTGAGCTGCAGGTTCCCACCGAGATGCCCCAGGTCTATGCCGATAGCGACAAGCTGGAACAGATTTTATATAATCTCATCAATAATGCCGTGAAATACCAGCCGGAGGGCGGGCCCATTCGGGTTACACTATCTCTAGAAACCTCAAGCGGCAGCTACCGTATAGATGTCGTTGACCAAGGTGTCGGCATTCCACCTGAGCAGTTGCCGTTGATTTTTGACAGGTTCCACCGCGTGGCAAGCAGCCAGAATGTGCAGATTTCGGGAACAGGTATCGGCCTGTTCCTGGTCAAACATTTAACAGCCTCTCATGGTGGGGATGTCTCGGTGAGCAGCACACCAGGCGAAGGAAGCTGCTTCACGGTGAGGATGCCTATACGCGCTGTGCTTAGTCCAGTAGACACCAGCACGTAGTATGTGGTCAGTTGACAATTGACAATTACCAATTGACAATTGTGATGATATGCCCACGCCGGTTGTGTTTTCACGCGGGGTTATGCGGCCGTATCACCCAGGGGTGCGGATGACCACAAGGGTCATCCCTAAGACCAGTCCGCGGAAAATGACGGACACCCCGATCACCAAATACCGAACTATCATAAGAACAGGAATACTCTACATAAATGAACCTTGAGGTAAAGATATCCCAAGACCCCTGCGCTCAGGGACTGCCTGTGCCCAGTTACGCCACCGAAGGATCGGCCGGCTGCGATCTGTGTGCGGCTATCGAAAAATCAGTCGTCATAGTGCCGGGTGAACGTCGGCTGGTCACCACTGGCATCCGTATCGCATTGCCGTCGGGTTACGAAGCACAAATTCGCCCTCGCAGCGGACTGGCATTTAAGCACGGAATCACGATGGTGAACTCACCGGGCACCATCGATAGCGACTATCGGGGTACCATTAGTGTGATACTCATCAACCACGGGCAGGATAACTATACGGTGCATCGTGGTGACCGCATTGCTCAAATGGTCATCGCCCCAGTCACTCAAGCCACTTTTAGTCTTGAGCAGGAGCTTGACGATACTGAGCGCGGTGACGGCGGGTTTGGCAGTACCGGCCGAGCTTAGAGATATAAGGGGATTCTTGCGTGTCAATGGATTTCTGCAGTCATTGCCTATCACCACTTAAGTCAGGCGATCGTAAATGCCCTGAGTGCGGCCTCTCCACGTCTGGTGAAGATGCCGATATCCTTCTGCGTGACCGTGAAGAGCGATCTATAAACCTGCAGCTTGCGCGAATCAACCTGCTGCGTATCCGCGGGCAGCGGCGTGAAGCGATCAACATCTGTGAGGAGATACTGAAATACCACCCCGAAAATGCAGATGCCCTGGCGGTACGAGGTGACCTTGCATTTGATGAGGGTAATCTGAACGAGGCCAGCCGATGGTACCGCACCGCAGCCGATGCAGCCCCCGGAAAACTGGTATACCAGCAACGGCTTCAGGATGTGATGGCAGAAGTAGACCGCCGCTCTCAGATTCAAGAGCACGAGAACACGATGGCGATGCTCAGCCGGCGCACCCGCAACTACAGACTGTTTGGCATTATCATGGGCGTTGGGCTGCTTCTTACTCTGGTCATGCTTTCGCAGGTTATCCAGCCATCAAAACAAGGAAACATACGTGGACAGGTTTCGATCTCTAAGCATAACACGGCCCCACCATCGCCCACAAACACTCCCGATGGCACCAGTCCTGAAGTTGTCTTGAACACACCTCCTACGGCAGACATCCCCGACATGACGCCCGAGGAGCTGGGCATGATGGAGGTGGTGAATGGCGTGTTGGCTGCCCACACCGAGATGGTCGCGCGATCGGCGCATTATGACCCCGTGCTGTATGAAGCCGGGCTCACGGCGGTCACTAGCAAGCAGGTTTCGTCAGAAGAGGCGATGCGGTTGGCCTTGCTTGCGGCGAAATCGGTGGTCGAGCGGTGGAACGGTATCACACGGGTGCGTATCCGGATCATCGTGGCCCCCAACGCCAGCGAACGATACCTGGCTTTCAGCGGCGGGGTCACCAGAGCAGAAGCCGCGACCGACACCAAAGACATGACAGTACAGCAGTTGTCCGCGCTGTTCAGTGGGTTGTATATCAAGTAGTGACCTGAACGTGCTGCGGGAGGCCGAGGGAGGAGTCACGAGACAGGAGTAAGGAGGACGGGACAGCGCCCGTTTGCATTTCCCATGCCCTTGACCGGTCCGGTTTTCCCTTTCCGGGGCGGTCTGGCGGATAGCCACAGGGAATTGTCTGAACCACGGATTACACGGATGGGGAGGATGGGCAGGATGGGAATCTCCTCTTCGCGCCTTCGCGTCTTTGCGTGCGATTCCGGACAAGCCACCCCCCTGGGCACGCCAATCGGGCGATTGGCATGCCCTTCATCATCCGTTACCTCTGTGCCCTCTGTGGTTTAGACAGGCGCTCCTACTTCCGGACCAACAGCGACGGCGCGGTGATCAACCCGTGAGGCACCAGCATGTAGCGGTCCACCCAGTCCTCATGGCTGCAGAACGCCTGGGGAGCGGCCGCGTAGATTTCGCCAGCGCGGTTGTGCAACGGACCCATCAGGTTGCGCGGGCTGTTGAACAGCTCCACGCAGATGCTGTTCTGCCCTGAAACCAGCCGGTCGGTGATGTCCAGCTCGTAAGGTGCCCATGGCAGCTCTCCGGCAGGCTGACCATTGATGCTGGCGATGGCCAGCGGGGCCTCATACGCCCCCAGCTTCAATAGCAGCTTGCCGCAGCAGGGCTTGTCCAGCGAGACCTCCCAGGTGTATTTCACACTGCCACAGTAGAATGGCAGCCCCTGGCTGGTCCAGTCCTGAAGGCTCAGCTCAGTGGGGGCTGGCACGATCACGGCTTGGCTATTGTCATGACGCAGCTCCACGCCGAAATGCCCCAGCAGGATCAGCGGCTCCAGCGTGGTCCCCTCTACAAAGTGCATCTTCTGAATGATGGTATTGCTGCCCTTCTTGAGACTGCCGGTGATGTTCAGTTTGCGCAAGCCGATGTCCATCCACCAGCCTTCTTCCACCTTGATGACCGGGCGGCCGTTGATCTCAAACTCGCTTTGGTCGGGCTTTTCCACCAGCATAGTTATGGGCATCTCAGAAAGGTCGATCTCGCTATCGAACCGGTAGACCAGTTCGATGTCAAGCTCCTTGACGGGCCGTTTGCGGTCTTTGGCTAGTTTCCACAGGCTGATCCCGCCGTTGTTCAGATCGGTGCTGATGTCAAGGTGCCTGGCCACATCCTCCGTGCAGAACAGCACAGGCTTAGGCCCCACACTGGTCACGCCAGGTATGATCAGTGTCGCGAAGTCCAGTGGCAAAGCGTTGGGCTGCGTGAGTTCGATCTTCGGGGCATCGTTCAATACCATCAGCGCCTGGGTCGCTGCGGGGGCTTCAGCAGGCGCGCTGGTGGCTTTGAGATCGATCACCAGCATGTAGGACTGCACGATGCCGAAGGGCAGCGTGAGCTGGGAATAGCCATCTTGATGGGTATAAGCCACCGGCTCGATCTCTCCGCTCTGAAGATTCCAGAGTCCGAGGCTCCCTTCGCCAGCCAGCGTGATCAGCACATCGCCCGGCGCTTCGGTCAGCGATCGATTGACCAGATAGGTCGCCATCCGGCCGTCATCCAGTGCCGTCTGCCGCGCCAGAATCACCGGGCAGTTAACGCCGTTCTGCGTGGCACTGACCCGCACCGGAAGAGCTCCATCCACGGCGTGCTGCAACGCCTCGCGGCTGTTATCGATGCTGATGCAGTTGGTATGGCTCCACAGCGTGCTGAGGTCGGAGGCGATGCCATTCACCATCACCGGTTTTTCGCCAGCGCAGATCAGCTTTCCGCCGGCGTCCATCCACTGGCGCAGAAGCTCAACTGTGCTATCCGCCAGCGTGAGAGCTGGGGGCAGTATCACCAGCTTGTAGCTGGCCAGGTTGATCTGGAACAAGCCGTCTTGCACCTTGCCGTGGCGGGCCATCAGCATCTCGTCGCCGTAGTCATGGTCACGCTGCATCTGCCCCAGCCACTCGCTGATCTGCACCATCTGCTGGCCGTAGCCGTCACAAGCGGCCATGTCATCAGGCGTCCAGGTGGCCCAACCGCTGCCGATGGTATGGATGAGCAGCAAGTCGTTGCTCACCTCGCCGCTCTGCGCGATCAGGTTCACGCGCGCCATATAGTCACTCATAAAGCTGTAGTGTTTCCACCAGGGCTGCTGATAAAAGAAGCTGGGCGGCCAGTCGCGCTTGCGGCCTCCCCACAGGCTGTAGTAGGAGAGGTGCTGGTTCATGTAGGTCACGCCGTGCACAAACAACCAGTCGGCAATCCACTTTTGCTCCACAAAGCTGAGGTTCCAACCGCTGCCCCCAAAGCTCTCGCTGAGGATGCGCCTCCGACCGAACTGGTGCGCCCCTGAGCTGGTCTGCCGGGGCAGCAGCGGATCTGACTGCCTGCGGCAGATCAGGTCGATGCCGGGTGATTGCATATATTCGTAGTGAGGCATGGCGGCTCCGATGGCGAAAATCTGACTGCTGAAGCTGTCTTCCGCCATGAAGTGGCCGGTCATGTCACAGTGATGCCGCTCGCACCACTGGCCGATCTGCTTTGTGAAGTGGTCCACAAACATCTGCGTGACGCACAGCCGGTAGTTATACCGGTGGTGTTCGCCACCCTGAGTGGGGAACAGCAGCGCGGGCAGGGCATCCACGAGATGATACCCGAACGTCCGCTCAAATAAGGCGGACATGGCCTCAGTGTAGGGCACCCCGCGGAAGGTGTTGCCCATTTCTGGGTTGCTCATGTAGTACTGAGGTTCATCGGTGAACACGCCCTTCACCGTGTCGCCCAGATCGGCCCCAATCTCTCGGGCGTAGGCATCGTAGGTATGGTGGATGAAGTCCTGTACGGCCGATTCGCTGATGGTGTCCAGGTAGCTCTCGCCGTTGCACCAGTCCGATTTGGGTTGATAGTGCCAGTCGAAGCGGATCAGTTCGCGGCCGGGTTTCGCGCTGCCGCCTGGTTCAAGCTGCCAGTCGGTAAGGGCTCCGTCTTGATCGCGCACGGCCGAGTAGTAAGCCAGCAGACCGCCTTCATCGCCCGGCTCAGGTGCGTCGGCGGGGCTCCAGATGATCAGCTTCATGCGGTTGGCGGGCTTCATGGCGGGCACATCGCCCCCCGCAAAGCCGCTTGGCCAGCGGTCCTCATCATACAGCCAGGCGAGAAGCCCCAGCTCCTTCGCCCGCGCAACACACGCTTTCGTGAGATCCATCCACTCATCGCTCATGTATTCGGTGAGCAGCCCGGTGCGGCTATGGATGATAAAGCCACCCATCCCGGCCTGTACCATCTCGTCGATCTGGCGTATCAGCTCGTTCTGCTCCAGCTTGTCGTTCCAGCTCCAGAACGGCACCCCGCGGTACTCGTTCTGGGGGTTTTTGAAAGAGTGTTCCAGGTTCATTGATGACTGTCCTCCACGAAGCTAATATGCGAATCCACGGCATCACGGGTCAATTTTACCCGGAAGGGAGCCTGATGGTAGTATCAGCAGGAGGCCGTTTGTGGGATTGGTGCGGATAGTGTGCGGATTGTATGGTAATTGCAGCCATTAGGCACAATGGGGAAGACCGCCCCGGTCAGATACCCTTGCGCCTTTGCGTTGAGCCCATCTCCCATGTCCGCGCCGGTTTTCTCCTAACCGGGGCGGTCTGGCGGATAGCCCACGGGAATTGTCTGAACCACGGATTACACGGATGGGGAGGATGGGCAGGATGGGAATCTCCTCTTCGCGCCTTCGCGTCTTCGCGTGCGATTCCGGACAAGCCACCCCCCTGGGCACGCCAATCGCCTGATTGGCATTTTCCTTCCCCATCCGTGTAATCCTGGAAATCCGTGTAATCCGTGGTTCAGACAATCCGGAATCGGACGGATGGGACGGATCACGGCCACGCGTAGGGGTCGGGTTTCCCGACCCCAGGGCGGTTCGCGAACCGCCCCTACACGGAACCTCCGCCCCGGTCAAATACTCTTGCGCCTTAGCACCCTTGCGTTAAACCCATCCCTGGACGCTTGTGGTAAGCGCCCCCTACTTACCTGCCAGTTTGAGCCACGTCAAGCAGAACTCGGCATGGCTCCAGGTCAGCGGGGCGACATAGATCGCCTCGCCAGTGAACGGGTTGACCTGCTCGGGGAGTGCCCCACCCTCCAGTTGCCGCTCACAAGCCCAATAAAGCCACCGCTTGCTCGCTGATATCTCCTTGCTGCTTGTGCTCATCATCGCCTTCGCTCGTGCCAGCCACAGAGTGCATATCACCCACGGGTTGCCGGGTAGGTCCAGACTCACGCGGTGGTAGTAGTCATCTTCGTATCTCGCCATCCCACCGATGGGCGATTTCACCAGCAGGTTCTTCTCAAGGCATGCCACCATCCGATGCGCTTTTGGGTCGTCGGCGGGGATCAAGCCGTAGAGGATGGCCGCCAACTGCGAGCTGTCCAGTGTGCGATCGACTGTCAGGATTCCGTCTACCGAGGTCGTGATCATCCGCGCAAAGGCGCCTTCATCTTCCATCCAAAAGTGCTTGATGGTGGCCTGCCGGATGTCTTCCGCTGATTTCTGGAACAGAGCGGCATGCGGCTGCTGCATCATCTCCAGCAACTGGCCCACCTCATACAGCGCGGCCACTATGCAGCAGCAGCTCCAGATGTGCGCCCCCCGCCGCTCTTCCCACAGGTCGTAGCTGGGTTTGGGTAGTCCTGTGTTGGGATCCACATAGCTACGCAGACTGTCGGCGATGGGCAGGAGCAGCGACTCTATCAGCATGGCACACTCCGTGGTGACCGGGTGACGCTGGATATGCCGGCAGAGCGCCCATGCCACCAATGCGCTGCCGTCTTCCTGCACGGGCAACTGACTGACCCCGTTCTCTATGAACGGGTGCCAGCTTGCCCCCATGCTGCCATCCGGGCAGTATTTCTGCAACAGAAAGTGCGGTTCATTGGGCAGTATGCGCCCGCAAAACTCGAAGAACCGTTCGGCGACTTGAGTGTAGCCCAACAGGCTGAGCGTATCGGCCACTATGGCACCATCGCGAGGCCACATGTAACTGTAATGAGCGCGCGCGGTAGCCATGATGTCGCTATCGTTGCCGGCGAGAATGGCCCCGCCGTTATCGATCTGGTTGCGCATCTGGATGATACTCTGGTGCAGCAAAGTGTCTAGAGTGCCGCACGCTTCATGCTCCGGCAGTTTGGCCTGGGCCACCCAGCCTTTCCATAGGTGCCGTGTCTCCTCGAAAAGATGGTCAAACCCGCGTTCGAAAATGGTGCGATGCAGCGACTGCACCTCGTGGTGGCTTCCTCCAGCCGCGATCCACAATCTGGCGACGCGCTCATCGTCCGGACCCATTTCGGCACTCCATCCAAGCGATGAATCGACAGATCCCTGCTCGATGCCGTTACCACCCAGTTCGCCATCTTCGCAATCTCGCCAGGTTCCCTCGCTGCCGGCCCACCGCTTCATACCGCAGCAGTATCCAAACGGGGGCTGGTGGCCGAAGTCGCCGCTGCCCAGCAGCCATACATCACGCTTGTAGTGAACAATGCTATGCGTGTTGGGATCATAGAACACTGTGTCGCCGATGTCACTTTCGGAGATGTTGAAGTCGTAACTCATGAACAGCCGGATTTCGCGGGGACTGTCAGTGCGGTTTTGCACCTGAATATGGCGCAGCCAGATGTTTTCGGTACGGCAGAGGGTGTCACGCAGCCTTAGCTCAATGGCCAGATCGCCGTGTACGGCCTTCACATGGCTGACAGGGGCGTCAGATTCATTCATGCCAGTGATCTGCCACACGGGGTCCTCAAGCCAGCTAAACTGTCCATCGGCCCAGATACCCATGCGCACACGGTTGCCCGCCAGATGGTTCAACTGCCCGACATGCGGGTAGGTTAAGTCGCGTATATTTAAGCGGGCGTCTTCAGCTACCAGCATGTTTCCATTAGCAAATGTGTATGGTCTCGGCAAGTATCAACCTCCTAAGGGTGGTACACTATTTATAAAATAGCCTGATTGTATCAGGCTAACGGAGTAGTTATGTATCAATCTGCCGGCGGCTTACGCAAGACAACCCTGGACATTCTCAACAACCCCAACCAGGTCACCCTGGACATCGAAACCACCGGCTTGGACCGTGATGGTGACGATATTACCATCGTCACACTTTATACCGAGACCGCAACCCGCAAGCAAGGTGCGATTTATGTCAATACACAGCGTGGTGATGAACTGGAGGCTTTAGCCCCTCTGGCTGAAGGTGCCGAACTATACGGTTACGACCGTATAGTAGTGAAGCCGTTCGATGAGTTTATCGCATGGGCACTTTCCGAGCGGATTGTAGTGACTTACAATGGCGAGCGGTTTGACTTACCGTTCATACGCTCATTTATCCGTAGATATCGGCGTCGACAGTCTGCTCAACAGTTGAGCCTCTTCGGCGAGGAGATGACAGGTGCGTCGGCGGAAATCCCGCCGGTCGATCTCAGTCACTGGTGTCATTCCGATCTGTATCGCGATATGGCCATGCAGATGAAGCCATATCTTAATGTACCCAATTTGCGCCTAAAAACACTGCTTTCGTGCCTGCAAATCCCGCGGCATCCTTTAGTTGAGGACAGCCATGGTGATGATGCGGTGGTTTTGTGGAGCAGATGGTTGGCCAGTGGTGACCCTGCCTATCTGCAGAAACTGAGCCTGTACGGGCTGGAAGACGTGCGCTGCACCCATGCATTGAGCCAGAAGCTTCTGGCCATGCTGCACAGATAACGGAGGTTCCTTCTCATGTATGAACGCTACTGCGTAGTCAACAGCGACTTGGTGACGGCCGTGAAGTCATCGACTGGTGCGCTGCGCGTGACCATCGGCAAAGAGTTGAGCATACTGGATGCGGTGATCATGCGCTGCTATCCACAGACTCAGCCCGACGAATGGATCAGCATCTGTGATGGTGCCAGTAAAGAGGTCTGCCTGCTGGAGACTATGCGGCACATGAAGCCAGATTCGCGCCGGCTGATTGAGGAGTATCTCACCGACCGCTACTTTGTGCCGATGATCGAGCAGTTGAAGAGCGTCAGCGTCTCTGCAGGCATTTTGGCGCTTGATGTGGTGACCAACCGCGGTGTGGAGACGGTGTTCGTGAAAGACTTTGCGCAGAACATACGACGGCTGACCGTTTACCACCTTGTGATTACGGATTTTGAGGGCAACCGATACGATATCCCAGATAAGCGCAAGCTGGACCCTAAACTGCTGCTGGCCATGGAGCGTGCTCTGTGACATCCGGCGGGTGGGCAGATGCGGTGATGGATCTGCTTTGCCCACCCCGCTGTGCCGCCTGCCGGGCTTTCGGACCAGGCCACTGGTGCGACTCCTGCCAACCCCTCATCGTTTGGAACAACAACCCCGTCTGCTCGCGCTGCGGTGCGCCGGGTGGTATCCCCTGCGAAGCGTGTCTTACCCGACCCCCCGCCGGCGCCATGCGCCGTTCGGCCTGCCTATACGCAGGTCCTGTGCGGCAGGCGATTGTTCAGATGAAGTATGCCAAGCGCGACCGATGTGCCGTGGCTTTGGGCGAGGCCATGGCTGAGGCGTGGGTCTGGCCCTCGTTGATGCCTCTGCATGAGGCGGAGGTGGTGATACCCATGCCCACCGGCCGCTGGCGCAGCTTCAGCCGCGGATTTAACCAGGCGGAGGTGATCGCGGAGGCGTTGTGCAAACGAGTGGGGCTGCCACTGGAGTTGGGTCTGCTGCGCCGACGCAGCTTTGGCAGTTCGCAAACCCGCTTCGGGGCTTGGCAGCGGATGAGTAACATCCAAGGTGTGTTTTCTGTGCGCAAACCAGAGCTGGTGCGCGGACGCAAGCTGCTGCTTATTGACGATGTGTGGACCACCGGCGCCACGCTGAATGAGGCGACCGAGGTGCTGATGAGCCACGGCGCTGAGTGCGTGTTCAGCTACACCGCAGCGTATGACGTGAACGCCCTCAGCCGCACCGCCGTCCTGGGCTGGTGATTCGGGAACGACTCACGCGGAGACGCGGAGGGCGCAGAGGGGTAATGACCGCGGGGGTATTTGTCTGAACCACGGATGACACGGATTTATAGGATTACACGGATGGGGAGGGGAAGGAATCGAACCACAGAGGGCACAGAGGAACACAGAGGGTAGTTGACCGCGCCGGTTTCTCAGTACGCTCACGATCGCTATGCAGCCCTTCTCCGGCGCGGTCTGGCGGATAGCCTTCCCTTCCCATCCGAACCCATCCGCGTAATCCGCGGTTCAGACAAAAGACCGGCAGATAGCCCCTGTTTCCGTGGCCTCGTGCTATAGATCGGAGCTTCCCGAAAGACCGGCCCGGAAAGGGAAAACCGGGCCGGTCGATTATGTTTTAATGTGCAGTCCATGGACCGCGCCGTCATCTCGGTACGCTGCCGAGAGCTATGCAGCCCGTCTCCGGCGCGGTGTGGCGGTTTGCCCGCCCTCCCTCTCCGTCCGAACCAATCCGTGTAATCCGTGTAATCCGTGGTTCAGACATACTGACCGGCGCGGTTTCCTCGCTCTGGGGTGTCCGCCGGACGCCTGCCCAACGTGACATCACGGTGAGGGTACGGCATGGTATGCCCGGCTGTACCCCCACGATGTCAATCAATAGGATCAAGCTCCTTACCCAGTACTTCACGCACTTTAATGGCGAACGCCCTAAAGGTAAATGGTTTTTGAAGGAAGGGTCGGTCGCCAGCCATCTTGCGATCCTGCGTTGTTGTTGCGTCTGAATACCCCGACATATACAACACTTTCATTTTTGGGTACTGCTCACATACCGATTCGTAGAGCTGGATCCCGCTGGATTCCGGCATCACCACGTCTGTCACCATGATCGACACATCCTGGCCACCTTCTGCGAGCAGCTTTTTGGCTTCAGACGGTGACCCAGCAGTGAGCACCTGGTAGCCCTGCCGTCGTAGTATCCGCGCGGCGATGGAGCGCACAGCCTCCTCATCTTCCACTATCAACACGGTTTCCCGGCCCAGTGGTGACACCGTGTCGGGCAGCTCTGTAGAGGCCAAAGGCCGCTCCTCTACCAATGTCAGCAACACTGTGATCTTGGTACCCTTGCCTGGCTCACTCTCTACCCATATATGCCCGTCGTGTTGTTTGACAATGCCGTAAACGGTAGGCAGGCCCAATCCGGTACCGAACTCTTTGGTGGTAAAGAAGGGCTCAAATACCCGTTCACACACATCAGCGGCCATGCCACATCCGCTGTCTTGAACGGTCAAAACTACATAATCACCCGGCAAGACATCCGTCAGTAATGGAACATCCTCGGGCTCAATGTATTCCACCGACGTGGCGATATGCAGCCTTCCGCCGTCAGGCATAGCGTCTCGCGCATTGACAGCCAGGTTCATTATCACCTGCTCGATCTGCCCTGCATCGGCCCTCACGATGCCTGACACTACCGAGGGTGTAAAGATGATCTCAATCTGTTCTCCGATGATACGCCGCAGCATCTTCATCATGTTTTCTAGCAGGCCATTGACATCAACTGATGTGATGAGCAACGTTTGCTTTCGGCTGAACGCCAGCAACTGCCGGGTGAGATCGGTTGCACGTTTGGCCAGTGCCAGTACCTCATCCAGATCGTCACGCTGAGAGGACCCTTCCTCAGCGGCCTCAATGGCAAACTGGGTGAATCCATAGATACCGGTCATCAGGTTGTTGAAATCATGGGCCACCCCGGCAGCCATCTGCCCCACAACCTCAAGACGCTGCTGTTGTCGTATCTGGGCTTCCAGTGCGTCACGCTGTTGCTCGGCTCGCTTCTGATCTTCCATCATGCTCAGCAGTGCCCGGCGCGACTTTTCGGCGTTCTCTAGCAATTTGACAGCCTCTACCCGGGCTTGTGCCACCTGCTCCGATGATCTTTGGCGTGCCATCGCTATGCCGATACTGGCACTGATTCCTTCGAGGAAATGGATGTCCTCTAGCGTGAACCTGTGCGGACGGTGGTCATTGAGATGGATCAGCCCGATCACATCCTGGTTAGCCTTCAAGGGGATGATCGCAACGGATTGATACCCGGCGGACTGACAGGCGTTGCGGTGCAATCCCTGCACACCGGTCCAGTCGATGTGTTCTGCGTCCTCAGTGAGCTGGTTCGTCCAAAAGCTGCCATACTCCGTGAATAACCGGCCGGTCGTATTCAAGCTCCTCAAAATCAAAGCACCGCAGATACATTCCAGCACCGGCAGGTGGTCATGGTCCCTGACGATCTCACCCGAACTGGTCCGTGATAATAGGCTTTTATCGAGTTCGACAAATTGGTCAGTAAATCCCAGTGACTCAACATATGGGTAGTCGTCACCTTCCTGCAGCCTTAATCCAAGGCCCTCTATCCCTGTATAATCGCGGATCAGTTCCAAAATCCGCCTGATTTGTGGTTTAATGGCCAGGTCGCTGTTGAGGGCCGCCAGAATCTGCAAACCCAGTTCGCGCCGTTCATTAGCCTGCTTCTGCTCGGTGATATTGATGTGGGTGAGAACCGCGCCGGACTCTACGCCAACCAGTGGTGTGACATTTAACACAAAATCCCTGCGTTCGTATGGTGAATGGCAGGGGTATTCGATACTAAACTGCATTCGTTCGCCTGTCAACACATCATTTATCCCGGTAAGGGTGCTGTCAAGGGTGGCATCGCCCATTCCATACGTGCTTTTCAGCACATCCAGGTAGTTAGCGCCTACACTGACATTCCCCACGGCTCCGTTCTCCTCAGCGAACTTCTCCCACATGCCGTTGACGGCGGTGATCATCCCGTCCTGGTCTATCACGCAGATATTGGCGTCGAGGGAATCCAGTATGGAGCGGATGTAAGCCTCACGAAATGCCAGCTCATTCTGAGCCGCCCGGTCCGCTGTTTGGTCACGGAACACCAGTACAATCCCAATCAGCCGACCGGTTTTGCCAATGACTGGCGAGCCGCTGTCCGCAATAGGACACTCGGTTCCATCGCGCTTGATTAATAGTGCATGGTTGACCATACCGGTGACCTGCATAGAGCGCATGACCTGCATGACTGGGTTTTCCAATGGCCGCCGTGTGAACTCGTGTATCACACGAAACACATCGGCCAGTGGCTGACCTATCGCCTCTGCCTCCTGCCAGCCGGTCAATTGTTCGGCCACAGTGTTCATTCTGATCACCAGACCTTGTGCATCGGTGGCGATCACTCCATCACCAATGGCGTAGAATATGGTTCGAATCTGCTCTATGCCTTCACGGTGTTCCCGCTCAAGATGGTACAACTGGGCATATATCTCCCGCTGCTTGCGGGCGTTGATGAATATAAACACCGCACCAAGCACAGCCAGGCCCAACACCACTAAACCCGCTATCAGTCGGCTGATATACCAATGCTCTGCCGTGATCTCTCCAATATCTACTTTTACGACCATGTACCAAGGCGAGCCTGGAACAGAACGCAGTTCTGCCAGTGTGGGCACACCCCGGTAATCGTGCCCCTTATACATCCCTGTATGCCCCATGACCGCCATGACGGCATTTGCGTCTGTACGGGTGATCGGGATATGCAGATTCTGTGATACATTGGATTGATTCATGGAGCGGGTTAAGTAGACGAGATCATCACCGAAACGCTCTAAAATGGATATCTCGGTGCTCTTGCTGGATGTCGACCACCGCTCAATGCTTGGAAACAGGGTCTTACCAGGCTCAGTGCGCAACAACAGTACTGCGATTACCCGCTTTTGTCCATCGAAAATCGGCCCAGCCGCATCAAGCCACTCCGGCTGATTTCCGGAGTTCACGGCCATTCCACCAATGATGGTCCGTTTTTGGAGATACACGCTATCGACGAGTTTAGCTGTCTGATGATTTTGGTTTGGCTGTATCCGATCGGCTGAGCATATGACCTGGCAGTCGGGCGTCATGATCATAGCATTTTGGTAATGACCGTATTTCGCGACCGCTAACAATGTGTTCTGCAGCCGCGTTCGACTGCCCATATCGTTCGGGTTGCTGCACAACTGGCTCACATCGTCTTGAATCATACCGGTCTGGGTAATCAGCCTGACGTGGTCTGTAGTCTCCGTCCGCCATTGGATGATCTGGCGGCTTTTGATATCCGCAACGGCCTTCAGTTCCTCATAGCGGGCCCGGTAGATACCATCAAGTGCTCGATAATGCAGAACGGCGCCTAGAACCGCAAGCAGCCCAACAGCAGCCACAATGATAGAGATTACTACCTTATCACGTTTTTTGTTTGCCAGTTCATGCATCCGCATTCGTGTATCTCCATTAACCGTCTGTGCTGTCGTATCTAAGCGGCAACCGTGCTTGTGTAAGCAGCTCGTTGACTTCCTGCTTCAGCTCAATCACCCGCATTTCGCGGTTCAAGGTCACTTCGTGCCACCGTTGAAGTTCGTCAAGCTGCCGTGCCAGCTCTTGCTCAGCACGCTTTCTGTTGACCATCTCGCCAATCAATCGGGCAATCGCCTCCAGACGACGTCTGGCGATGGACTCTATATAAAGCGGCCGTGTTTCATAAGCTGAGGCGTTGGACGATATCTGGTGGACAGGCACATTATACTTTTCGGCCAGATGCAACTGAATGGCTTGGTCAGTTGGTGGGTCGCCATAACCTATGCTGATGGCGCCTACCGCTTCACCGCCCGCCATGATCGGCACCGCATATACCCGGATTCCGCCGGCACACTTGATGTCCACGGGTTCCCTGGTTTGAATCGCCTTCATGGACGAATCACGCCAGTTGGAATTTCGGCAGTGCCAGAGGTCATACGAGTCTGTCACGTCTGTACCGTCTGATTTGCATAACTCAAGGGAGGCTTGGTACAAGCACTTGCACCAGGGCGAGATCAGTTTTCCCCAGGCGCAATCGCCGTTCGCCTCGTATATAAACGCGGATGTTTCCATCATGTCAAGGAACTCGTTCACTATTTCACCAAGCGTGTGCTCATCAACCGCATCCAGTATCTTGTGTGGTTGATTTTGATCACCCATCCTGGTTTCTTGAGAGGCAATGACATCGCTTGATCGAGACTCTCTATCATCAGTGCGATTGCGTGACAGCATCCATTCGATGCGTTTGAGGGCATCTTCAGACCGCCGGCGATCGACGACCTTCCAGACGGCGTCCATCATCAAGGTTAGCTGGACTATATCCATCTCATCGTAATCGCTCTCTTTGTTGGCCACACCAACCACGGCCACGATCCGCCCTGCATCGAATACGGGAATGGTAAGGTACTTCTGCAGCGCCACATGCCCTTCAGGTAGCCCCTTCTTGAGTGGATGTTGAGCCTGGAAGTCGTTAAGCATGATGGGCTTTCGCTGCCTGACAGCCTCCCCCCATATTCCGGTTTTGTCCAGATCATAGCATGACAACGGGGATGCCACTTCGCATTCACTCATGACTTCCTTAGACCAGGCATTCAGGGTCAACTGCTGCGTCTGTTCGCTATAGGTGTAGATGTAGCCGATTTTGCTGCTGGTGAGCTGCACCAGCTTGTTCAGTGCAAAATCAAGGAAGGTCTGTATCTTGGGTTCATCGTACTGAAGCACCTCCACCAGGCCGCGCAGCCGAAATTCGGTGCGGTGGAGGGCATCTTCTGCTTCCTTACGGTTGGTGATATCCATGGCCATGCTGACGTAGATCTGACGCCCATCGTCTAACTGCCCCAGGTTGGATGAACTGAACACCCACGATAGTTTGCGGCCATCACTGGTAGTGACCTCATACTCACCCTCGTCGACGCGACCCTGCACCGAATACAGAGCCTTGATGCCTGCCATTGCAGTTTGGTGTTTGAGGCCATATGCCCGCATTACCCACTCCGTTACCGTAGGTATCTCGGCATGGGTGTAGCCTGTCAACTCCGTCCAAACATCGCTGATCTGTAGTATCTCGCCATCATCGGCATGAATCATGATTGGTATCGGTGCACTCACTATCGCCTTACGGAACCGCTCTTCCACGGCCAGTCGGGCCAACTCGGCCTCTTTCAGCTCCGTGATATCCTGGAATATCCCTCGAACCTTCACTACTTTGCCGTTTTCCAGCACAGGGTGCCCGATGGTATGCACCCATTTGTGAGCGCCTCTAGCGGTCACCATCTCCAATTCCAGGTCGTAAGAAGCGCCAGAACTAATGGCCTGTTTGATGGCGTTGGTGATTAATATGCGTGACTGACCTACATAGAAGCTGATGCCTAACTCCACGTTCGTAGGGTCTGATGGATCAAGGTCATGTATTAACGAGACCTCCTCTGTCCAAGTGCCCTTCATGGTTTCGGCGTCAAACTCCCATCCCCCAATTTTCCCCATACGCCCCGTGGCATGCAGCAGCTCGTTCTTGAGAGCCAGATCCTGATCGGTGATCGACTTATTCGTGATGTCGACCAGCATGCTCAGCAGATGGCTTTCATCCAACACATTGAGCAGGCATGATGAGACCAGGCAATGCCTGACCTCCCCTGATGCCATCCGCAGTTCTATCTGCCGGTTGCTGACAATCCCGTTTTCCTTGACATCCTGAACCAGCCGCAACCTTTGCTCGAAATCCTCATATAAGCCCAGCTCCTTTACCCCTGTGCCTATGAGCTGGTCGATACTGTAGCCGGTCTCTTGGATAAACCTGTCGTTGACATCGACAAAACGACCTGTGTTGATGTCCGAAATGACGATGGAATAGGGGCTATTCATAAACACTTTTCGGTAACGAAGTTCAGCGGTGTTAGCTTTGGTGAGGAGTTGCTTGCGCTCACGGGCATACCGGATCAGTCGTTGAAGGGATTCTGGGGTGACTTCATCGGTAGAGATACAGTCAAAGGCTCCTGCGGATAGTGCCTCCGAATCGGACTGAGGGTTTCGGGAATCGGAGACAAGAACCAGTTGGGCAGTGGAGTCTGCTTCAACGGCTTGCTTCAGCCACGGTATGGCCAGTTGGTTATTCTGCCGATCGCCCACAAAGATGAGGCCAAACAGACCGGATGATACCTCAAGCAGCGCCTGTTCAGGATCAAGAGTTGTGTCACATGTCACGCAGAGGCTTCCCACATGCGATGCCGCTTGACGAATCTTTTCTGCCTGAGCGTCCGAAAGTGCGACAAAAAGGAAGCGGACTTCTGCATCAGCCATCGTCGAAATACCTCATAGTGCTATAAATTATGTACTACGTGCGATATCCGAGGGAACCATGATCTGCCTCAGAAACAAATGGTATCTAGTTATACCTCATTACGCAGGGTTTCTGCGATGATTTGTTGTCTGAACCACGGATTACACTGATGGCACGGATAGGATCGGATGGGAAGGGAGGGCTATCCGCCAGACCGCGCCGTTTTGTTGTCTGAACCACGGATTACACGGATTGCACGGATGGGTTCGGATGGAGAGGAAGGCCAATCGGAAGATTGGCCTTCCAAGAGATGTCCGCTTGCGCCATTTCGTTGTATTCTTATCCGTGTAATCCTGTAAATCCGTGTAATCCGTGGTTCAGACTAAAACCCATCTGCGTAATCTGCGTCATCTGTGGATGAATTATCCCCTGCTGGCACAAACGAAATGGACACCATCTCCTCTGTCTCCACGATGGGGATACACACGGACAGAACGCCGTCTTCCAGCACATACCCCATCACGGCGCCATCCGAGACGCATAGGCATTCGGCGAGTTCCCGGCCCTGCGGCAGACGCACCGATGCGCGTATTTCGTGCACCGGCACGTTGGGAAGCTCGAGCTGGTAGTTGGTGAAGCACAGCAGCAGCCCATTAGTATCCGCGCTCTGCAACAGGGTGACCTCGACACAGCGAGGAGCATCGCACGCCACGAGCAGCTCCGATGCGGCGTAGCGATGCAGCAAATCCACGCCGAAGCTTTGCTGCGATTCGTTCTGCAGCGCGAATAGGGATGAGCAGAGGTAGACGCATCTGCCCTGGCCGTAGCGGTTGACGGACAAACCAGCATACTCACTCACCGCGCCGGGAGGGTTGGAATGGACGGAGGCATATTGCGCAGCATCGCCAGGGTTGAACAGCGGCTCGGACACCTGCCCCAATACAGTGGCCGTGGTGGCTCTGACCAGCGGAGAGGGCATGTCGGACAGCACATACTGCAAGTTACCTCTGGTGGTGCCATCGGGAACGGTGTCCGGCTCGCCATGATACGCAAGGTAGTTCGTCCACTTAGCCATTTTGCCTGTGAAGGAGACCCCAAACACATCAGACAACTGGAAATCGCCTGAGGAGGTGCCGTCTGTGAGGTTCAGGGAGCTGCAGCCGGTGGCGATCAGTGTGCCTCCGTCATATACGAACTGCCGGATCGAATCCACCTCGGCAGACGTCATGTTCATCGCGTTGTTCACAATTAAAGCGCGGAGCCCACAGAGCTCCAGACGGTCACTGGTAATGATCTTGTAGGGGATGTTGGCCCTTCCCAGTATGATGGATGTGCCGATGGTCTCCTTGATGGTCTGGATATCGCCGGGCGGCAGCATGTTGCTTCTGCCCCCGCTGGCCAGTTTCATATCGGTGCCGTTGTCGCGTGGGTCGATATGGGAGGGCATCGAGAAATACAAGCCGACATCGGCCAGCAGACTTGCCTTCATGCCCCTCACTGCGTTCAGGAAGGGCCGAATCGCCGCGTTCACCCGGCCGAGTTTGTCGTAGACCTCAGGGCAGAGGGTGCCATCGGGGTTGATGGCATCAATGAAGAAGCACGCACCGCCATTCGCCAGCGTGAGCGCGGCGTGGCACAACAGCTCCTCTTCGCTTTTGGTGGAGGTGTGATCCCACAAGTTGACACAGCGGGATGTCATAAACTCGAAAGGCACATTCCGTGAGAAGGCCGATAGCACCTTGGTCACGATCGAGGCCTGATATCTCCCGCCATAGAAGTCGCCGCTTGTGTATTCACATGCCGCGGCGATCCCCGGGCACTGGGCCGTCCTCCAGCCGAACAGCACAGGTGAGAACTGGTAGGTCACGCTGATCTCCGGGCGTTCGGACTTCACGTGCTGCCGCATGTCATCCACAAAATCAACCATCCATCTTTCGCGGGCCTTTTGGAAGGCGACCCAGGTGGGGTCAGACCAGTTCACGATGTGCGGTATCTCCATACCCGTTTCACTCAAGAACTTCGCGCGGCAGTTGGCACATACGCACACGATCGGCCAGAACACCATGTCGATGAATATGCCATCCACATCATACGCGATCACTTCCGATATCTCCGCCTTCGCTGCCTTCACATACTCCGCGTTATTCGGGCAGGCCAGCCAGAAACGGCCCTCCGGTTGATGGCCGTCAAACGCCTCCATTCGCCACTCGGGGTGTGACTGCGCGGCGTGATTGTGAAAGAGCGCGGTGGTATACGCGATGGGCACGATGCCCTCTGCACGCAGCAGATTGACGGTTTCGCCGAAGATATCCCGACGGTCGAGGTTGGCGTGTTGATGCCCCGCCTTCGTGGGGTAATAGCAGTTGCCATTATGGTCGCAGGCATACACCATCGCGGATTCAAACCCGCCTCGTTTGACCATGGCCACATAGTTGGCAGGGTCGAACTTCGTCATGAATGACGGGTCGTGCTCGGTGATGTGGTTGTCAATCAACAACCGCGTGTAACACTCTTCATACCAGGGCATGTGCAGCCTCCTTAGAGCACCAGGTCTGGATTACCAGGCCCGAAGTGCTTCAACATGACGATGGGGTCAGACAAAGAGGGGTTGGTGATGGTGATGCCTGCTTTGGCGGCGTCTTCAGTTACGAAATACTCATCGCGGGTCAGTTGGCCATACCTAATCAGTGCGGGTGATTCGATATCCCAAACGCCCATTTTGCCATGCCCCTGCAGTACGATCAGCCCATACGCGGCGGCATCTTTGATCACGACAGAGCGTCCTGGCAGCACCGTCAGCTCCTTCGCGGAGTAGGCGGAATTGCGGTAACAAATCCAGTTTTCAATGTAGCCGTCGACCTGCATCTCATCCAGGCCACGCACAGGCTTGGGCTGCATGAAGTGATTCTGTGCGAACTCAGGGTCCAGGTTCGCCTCCCAGTCGATTACCTCCATGAGGTAGTCGAAATCGCCCAGACGGTCTGCTGGCGTGTTTTTCCACAGCAAGGATTCGGCGATAATCTGGTCACCGACCAGCGACTGGTACATCGCGAACACATCCGATGCGGTTTGCGGCTCGTAGGTGCAGAGGCTGCCCGGGGCGTGGAGAATGCCAGGCGGGACATCCCAACCGGTGCCGGGTTGCAGGCGATATGCTTTCGACAGGTTGGTGATCTTGTTATCGCCTTTAGTGAAGTTCATCAAGGCCTGCCGCACCTGCTCTTTGCTGGTGCCTGGCTCAAATCCAAAGAACGTGTATGGGAAATCGGCGCCGTAGTTGTTGAGCTGGGTTGGGAAGAAGTAGGCCTCGGGTTTGCCCATCTGCCCGATCAGCGCCGCATGCTGGTCGCGGTGGTGGATATGGTGTGGGAGGGGGCCTTTGTTATCGAAAAACTTGGAGAACATGGGCCACTTGCCGAATTTGCTCCAAAGCCGCTCGCCGATGACTCCCGCCTGGAGCTCGTGGATGACATCGAGGAGCCGAATCTGCTCAGTCTTCCCCTCATGCTCCAGCACCACGAAGCTCAGGCCCTCATCTGGCGATGTGTCCGGGCCGTTGTCCGCCATGGTGGTTGAGGAGAACCAGCGCTCATCAATGCCGCCCCGTGCTCCTCCCAGCGCATAGTAGTCATCGGGGTGAAGCTTGATGCGTCTGCCGGGCACGCAGAACGACCTCGGCACCCAGTTAGGCGCCAGCCTCAGAATGCCCTTCCCGTCGTTCATCGATTCCTGAGCCAGGGACCTAATGCTCGCCATACCGGTATCCTCCATCTCAATTGCAGGGTGGTATTTGGATGAAGCCGCGGGGTTGTGAAACATCGTGGCAGACGGTCTACGCTGCGTGTTTGCCCGCTCTTTTCATTAAGTTCGCTGTTGTCTCAGCATGTTCCTTTATGCTTTGACAAATGACGGGCATTTCGCGCAATACTAGCGGACGAAGTCGCGGAATCGGTGACCTACTGGCCATGCAATATTTGTGGGTAATAGACTGAGTTTTAGGGGGGTGGAAATGAACAACGCCGTATCTGGGTCGGGTCACCCGACCCGGCGTTGGGAAATCCCGCCCTACCCGCCACACCGAAGCGTAATCGACTGGCCCAGTTTTCCCTTTCCGGGCCGGTCTTTCGAGAAGCTCCTATCGAAGGTGCGAGCCATTGTAAACCGGGCTATCCGCCAGACCGCGCCGGAAATGGGCTGCACAGCGATTGCCAGCGTGCTGAGAAACCGGCGCGGTCCATGGGCTGCACACCGAAGCGCAATCGACCGGCCCGGTTTTCCCTTTCCGGGCCGGTCTTTCGAGAAGCTCCTATCGAAGGTGCGAAGCCATTGAAAACCGGGCTATCCGCCAGACCGCGCCGGAAATGGGCTGCACAGCGATTGCCAGCGTGCTGAGAAACCGGCGCGGTCCATGGGCTGCACACCGAAGCGTAATCGACCGGCCCGGTTTTCCCTTTCCGGGCCGGTCTTTCGAGAAGCTCCTATCGAAGGTGCGAGGTCATTGAAAACCTATCCGCCAGACCGCGCCGGAAATGGGCTGCACAGCGACGTGGAGGGGCGTGGTTCCCACGCCCTGGGCGACCGCCGGTCGCCCCTACGGGCCATCTTACGCCTGTGCGTAGTAACCAACACCAGCGCCTATTTCGGCAGGTCGCTCACACGGATGCGCATGGTGCGGATCTCTTTGTAGCGGTAATCCCAAGGCTTCTCTTTCACGGTTTCGGGCTTCCAGGGGTAGAACACATACAGCCACTCCACGCCGTTCTCTTTGCGAACCAGCGCCTGCGGGACGTGAGAGCTGGCCATGCCCTCGGGCCGGATGTAGCCCATGTATGTCCAGTCGATGCCGTTCTTGGACTGCGCCATGGTCAGCAGCCGACCGTCGCCACCCAGTGGCTCCGGGTAGTTGGGAGCGTCGGAGAAGGCGAAGTATTTCCTACCCACTTTGATCACGCACGGGTTGGGGTAGTCCTTTAGAAGCGGCTGCTTTTCGGCCCTCAGAACCTGCCAGGCTGAGGGGTCCATGAAGTCCGCCTTGTTCTCGGCGTATCCCATCGACAGGAAGGTGCCTGGGTGATAGTAATCAAACCAGATTTTCCAACGGCCGCCATCCCACATCAGCGAAGGCCGGTGGTAGGAACCGTAATACTCATCCGGCAGCTTCTGGGTGTCGCCGGTGCTGATATCCCAACGTTTGACGAACTCGTCCTTCCAGATGAGAATCGGCTTCTTCGTGATCTCCCACTTGATGCCATCCTTCGATATGGCGCCCATCACGCAGTTGATCAGCTTCAGGTGGTCGGTGCCGTCCGCCTCCTTGACCGTCTCCACGCCCACGGATGAGTAGGCCATGTAGTAGGTGTTGCCCTTCTTCACCACGCTGGGGTCGCCTGCCGCCCAGCAGTTCCATATCTCTTTTCCGCGGTAGAGAACTGAGGAGAATTTCGCAGGCTGGTCGCTGGACACCCACTTGCCGTCACCAGCATACACTTCCCAATGGAGCATATCTTTGGATCGGGCGTGGTAGATGGCATCGCCGCCCACCGTGCTGATGTTGTTCTCCTCAGCCGCCCAGCCAAACAGCCACATCTTGAAGGGGTAAGTCTTGCCGGGCTCATGCACCACGCTGGCGTTATATAGATTGTAAAACGGGCCCAGGATCGGCTTGTGATCCACCTCCCATTTGCTGGTGAGGTCGACCATGCGGTCACCCGGCTCAGCAGAGTGAACCGCAGCCGAGAACACAAGCACCGCTGCCAGAGCCATGATCATCAGCTTCATCATTTGGCATCTCCCGGCGCGTTGAGCGAGTGGAACGCCTCACAAATCCACTGGTAGTTCTGTTCGCTCATCCCCAGCGAGGAATAGTCCTCGATGTAGCCAATAAACCCGCCGCCATTCGCGCCCAGATGGCTCTTCAGCTTGTTTGCGTATGCGAAAATTTCATCCCGTGTGCCGCTGATCGCCACCCGCTGATGGTCGATGGAGCAGCAGAAGCAGACCCGTCCGCCGAACCGCTCTCCGAGGGTTTCCACGCCTTGAAGGTCGGGCTGCAGGAGTTCAATCACATCCACGCCGACCTCGATCAGGTCTTCGATGATGTCAATCACCTGACCGCAAGTGTGGAACCACACCTTCTTGCCGGCCTTGTGAATAAGCGCAAACTGCTCTTTATACCGCTGTTTGAACACCTTGCGCCATACGGCTGGTGAGACCAGCAGACCCTGCTGCGTGCCCCAGTCATCGCCGAACTTGAAGCAGTCCACGGGCAGTTTCGATGCCTGCTCGATGATGCCGTTCTCAAAGCCAAACACGATATCCAGCACCTTTTCGGCCCGCTCGGGCTCGTCGTAGAGGTCCATCATGTACTCCTCGAACCCGCGCAGGAAAGTCGCCTGGTTGAAGCCGGATATCCCCACCGAGAACACCACATACTGTTCGCTGTGCGCAGCGATCTCCGCGGGAAGGTGCTCCATCCGGCCTTCGGCATAGGGGTCTGGCGGGATGTAGCTGGCGATGTTTTCCCAGTTCTGCAGCGGATGTTCCGTGGGCTGCCCCATGGTTTGGTCAAGCACATGCCATACGTAACCCCACTCCGTCTGGTTTGGCCGAGAGGGTGCAAATCCGCGTGCTCCTCCGAAGGAGACGACGTGGGTATCAGCCTGATCTAGATCGCGGTTGCAGTGGTAGAACGGCACCCTCGGCGGGTTCGCGCGGTCGATGGCAAGCGTGACGAGTTGTTTGGAGTTCATGGTATTCCCCTGTGTGCAGTGTGCCCAATAGCGGCCCTCATTGTTGCAACTATACCACTGACGGGGCCTGAGGGCAAGGGGAGGGCGGTTGGGTGCGGATTACGCGGATGGATGATCGGACGGATGCTTGACCGATATAGTCGTAGGGGCACCCCCCTGTGGGTGCCCTAGGTTGGGCAGGCACAGGGGCACTGCCCCTACGCCACATGCCCGCAAGACCAACAACGTGTAGGGGCGCGGTTTCCGCGCCCCGGGGTCGGGAAACCCGACCCCGGTTCCATGACAATAGGCAGGACATGCTGATAGCATATAACCAACACCTAACTACCGCAGCAGAGGAGCAACACCATGGCGTCAGATTTCGAAATCCGCATGAAATCCATGAGATGGCAAAGGCCGGAATATATCCCCGTATCGGTGGGGATGGTGCCAGCCGTATGGGCGAAATACCGCGAGGAGCTGGATGCCCTTGTCAGGCACCACCCGATACTATTCGGCGACCAAAGCGCCGCCCGTAACTACGATGAGGTGCATGGCACCTACGTAGCTGGACACCATGTGGACGCCTGGGGTTGTGTGTGGCACAACGTGCATCAGGGCATGGAAGCCATCGTCAAGGAGCACCCGGTGCCCACGCGCGCCGATGTGCACAAGCTCAAAGCACCAACTCAGGATGCGGGCTTTCCGCATGGGTTCATGTATCTGCGTCTGGGTGACCTGCGGGGGTTTGAGGAGATCATGCTGGACTTCGGCGAGGAACCGGAGGAGCTTCAGATGCTGATTGACATCGTGTGCAACTACCACGTGCGTCAGGCGGATATCATGTTTTCGCATTTGGCGAGTGGCACGGAGATGGTGGTATTCGGCGATGACCTGGGAATGCAGCACGCGCTGCCCATCAGCCCCGCGAAATGGCGGAAATACCTCAAACCGGCATATGAGAAGATATACCGCATCTTCCGCGAGGCTGGCATCGCCATCTATATGCACACCGACGGCCATATCTACGAGATCATCCCAGACCTGGTGGATGTGGGCGTGACAGTGGTGAATCCCCAGATCCGAGCGAACGGCATCGATAATCTGGTGCGTGTCTGCAAGCGCAAGGTGTGCGTAGACCTCGATCTGGACAGGCAGATGTTCCCATTCTGCACGCCTTCCGATATCGACGAGCATGTGCATGAGTGCGTGGATAAGCTGGGCTCACCGGAGGGCGGCCTCTGGCTAAAAGCTGAGATCAACGAGGACTACCCGCTGGAGAATATCGAGGCGATATTCTGCGCACTGGAGAAATACCGGCTGTATTACTCGTAGTTTTATTGGCTCGTTGGAAACAAGCCGTAGGGGCGTCCCTTGTGGGCGCCCTAATCGGAAACAATCAAACCAGAAACGTTATATGACCACCACAAGGGTGGCCCCTACGACCGTATCAGTTACAACCCCGGCTGCCGTGCCAGCACGGGCGGATGCTTGTGTATAAGTCATCCGAAAGCCCAATACACTCGTCGCTACCGACGCGGATGACCACAAGGGTCATCCCGAAGACGGTAACTATAGTGCGGGCCGACTCGCAATCAAGAGCGATGCTATCTATTCACCATCCTCGAGCCAAAGTGTATGTTTTATTACCAACATACGAACTGTGACCGCATATTGGCAAACAGCATGATCCTGGTCAGTTACAAAAGAGGCGAAGGAGCCCGCCAACGTGTAATTTACACTAACAGATGTGATCATCTGTCACACGACGAACTGCATCAATACATAGCCGTATCGGACGAAAGGCAGGAAACACGGAATCATGGATAAGCGAATTCATCTTTTATGCGTATTATCTGTTGTCATGATCAGCGGTGCCTTGATGGCACAACCAGCCCCTCCACGTATTGAGCTGCCATCGGTGGCTGCCAGTAAACCGCCAAAGGTTGACGGGGTGCTGGACGACGGTTGCTGGTCGACGGCTACTCGGGTCTCTGACTTCTATCTTCAGACCGAGGAAGCGTCGAATGAGAAAACAGATGTCTACCTGAGTTATGATCAGCGCAGCATCTACGTGGCCTATTACTGCCACGATGCCAATCCCGACACCATCCGTCATGAGCAGAGACGGCGGCGGGGTACGATGGGCTCGGATGACAGAGTGGAGTTGAATCTGGACACCTTCAACTCGCTACAATCGGATAAATGTTCCAAGTTTACAGTTAGTGCCGGCGGCTGTCAGTCTGAACGAATGCCGACGGGCAGTGTGAGCAAAACAGAGTGGCGGGGTGACTGGTACGCCGCCACCAAGATGGTGGACGATGGCTATATCGTGGAGATTGAGATACCATGGACCATCCTTCAATACACTCACTCCAATAGCAGCCTGGGCATCATGTTCAACCGTTGGAAGGCCAGCACAGATAAGGACCATTCCAGCCCCAATATGGGCATCAACAGGGACCCTTTTCGCTGGTATATTTGGAATGGGCTTCAAATGCCTAAATCCGTTAGGCGGCCGATGGTGATGCCCTATGTGCTGATGAACGCTGGTAATGAGGACTCGTCTGTCAAAGCCGGCGTCGATATGCGCTACGACCCCAACTCGCAGAGTACCGCGGTGCTCTCTATACTGCCCGACTTTTCCAGCGTGGAGCAGGCGGTAGAGAGCGTCAGCTTCAGTTACAACGAGCAGCAGCAGGGTGACAACAGGCCCTTCTTCCAGGAGGGTGGCGGATATTTCCCAGGGTCTGATATGCTTTATACCCGCCGTCTGGGTGACATAGACATAGGTGCCAAATACTTCAGCCGAGTCGGTGCCCTGAGCTACGGGCTGATGCATGTCACCGCCTCCAACGGCGATGCTGCGCAGGCGATGACCGTGAAGCATGAGTTCGGAAACACTGGCAACCTCAACGTCGCGGCGGTGCAGTCCGACTACCAGGGGAACACAGGCACCACCGCTACGGTCGGTGGTTCCGTTAAGCTGTTTCAGAAGGATTCGCGTCTGTGGAATATGTATGGTCAAGTAGGTCAGGCCGACAGCGGTCTGGGCATCGGCACGGGCAAACGCTTTGACACTGGCATGGATTGGAGTGCCGGCCCGCGTAAACTGGGTGTCAATATCGGCTACAACAAGATCGATGTAAACTACCGGCCCGCGATGGGTTATGTTCCTGAGTTCGGTATCGATAACAAGAACATAGGGCTATACGTATACGATGAACCCAGCAACAACCTCGTGAAATTCTGGAAGCTGGAGTGCGGTGAAGGGGAGTCATATCATCAGTCTGGAGAGTTGTTCCAGCGGAGCTGGCGCGTGAACTTCAACGCATCTACGTTGAATGGATATTCACTATCGTTGAATACCGGTGGAGGAAAACGCCCGCCGCATCAGGACCGTATGACCGCTATGAGTGTAGGCTGGGGGCAGAACACGCTGTTTAGGAATGGGGGTGCTAGCATCACATTTGGCAAAATGGCGAGTGGCAACTACACAAACTGGTCAATAGGGCAGGGCTGGAACCTTGTCCCCAGTTTGAATATGAACCTGAACTATACGAGCAGTAAGCTGGAAGAACCCAGCCCTGCAGCCTTCAGTGTGACCCAGCTGATAGCCTCTTTTGCGTATGAGTTTCCTACAGTCACCAATGAGCGCACCATTATAGGGCGGTATGTGAAGCAGGGGGGCAATACCAACTTCTATCTGGCATACCGACAGAACTCACGCCGTGGCATGGACATCTACGTCACGCTGGGCAACCCCAACGCCCCAACCACCGAGGAGTCCATCACGGTGAAGCTGCTGCAGGTGTTTTAGCTGCATTTGACGGATCGGTCCGATCCGACCGATCCGTCTGAAGGTATTGGGATGATTTGCCCAACCAAATCCCACAATTCGTGTATTGAGAACCGGAAAGAGGGTAAGCGAACTACCTCACAAATATTGGTCGTCCGGACACCCACAACGTGGGTAGGATTCTTATAGCCAGGGGTGAGCGAAGCGATACCCCTGGTAATGGGGCCCTGTCCCTACCCCGAAGTGGGTCGTTGCCACATATCGTTGTGTATGGATACAGACCCACTTCGGGGTAGATGGTTATTGACTGTCTTCCACGGGTTACGCTGGCGCTTACCCGTGGCTATAAGAATCATACCCACTTCGTGGGTGTCCGGAGCCCCAGACATGGCAAAACCCGCGGCACAGTGGCTGGCAGCCTGCGATGTGCGCGGCCAGCTCACGTGCGACGGGCCGGCCCAGCCATCGCCGCCCCGTCATTCGTTCTACTTCTTCACCACCGGCAGAATCAGCGCACTGGGGTGGGCGGCATCCAGCAGAATACTGTTCGTGGCGACGATGGTCTTCTTGGCCAGCCAGGGCAGTTCGCCTGTATTGGGGTTGACATCGAACCGCGGCGAGTTGCTGCTGCTGATGGCCAGTCGGATGCGGTGCCCCTTGTTGAACACCAGACTGGTGGACCACAGATCAACTTCCACCAGCGTGGGCTTGCCCGGCGTGAGCAGCTCAGGTTTGGTCAGCGACTTCCGTACCCGGGCGCGGATGATGCCGTCGCACACCAGCATGCTGCGACCATCGGGGTAGACATCGGTCAGCTTCGCGGTGAAGTCGGTGTCTTTCGCGGTGCTGGTGATCCACAGTTTGGCCTTGATGCGTCCGGTGACTTCCACAGGCTGACTAAGTACTTCGGTGTTAAACAGGAGCACATCAGGCCGTTTTTCCGATGGGCGCTGGTCCATCGGTCCCGTAGCGATGGTGAGGTTGCATCCGCCGATGGACGGCACCGGGTTCTTGGGGTCGAACCGATAGCTGATCGGTTTGACGCTCGACTGCGGCTTGATGGTGGTCATCAACGAACCAGGTTTCAGGTAATAGGCTGTTTGTGTGGCCGGAACTGGCCAGGTGTCGGCTATTTTCCACTCATTGCCCGGCGCATCGGTCTCACCCACCGCTCCCATGGTGTAATACTGCACCGCGGGGGCGGGAACCGCTGGCTTGATGCCTTTCAACTTATCATTCAACCACTCGACACTGGCGATGACAGGGTTCACCTTGGTACCATTCGGATATGTGAACTCCCCGATCTTCTCCCATCCGCCATGGCTGAATGGCCCCATGATCAACCGCTGCTGGCCTCTGGCACCCGGTCCGCCCCGTTTTTGAAGCCCCTCAAAGGCGTCCAGGGTGCCCTGCTGGAAGGTGTCATACCATCCGCCGATATGCAAGCCGGGCACGTTCACGTTCTGGAACCGCTCTGCGAGGTTCATCTTCGCCCAGAAGCCATCGTAATACGGGTGCGCCTGCCAGAGGGCCATGTTGTCTGTGTTGAACTGGCATGACTTCAGCCAGTTGACGACCTGCTCTTCCCGCTTCGCGCCGTCTTGAAAGACGCACTGGTTGTAGAAACTGGTAGGCGCCATGACTGCGCAAATCGCAGTGAGGCCATCCGGGCGGCTGCCCGCCATCATATACTGCGTGATGGCGTTGGCACTTGCACCGAATGTGCCGATTTTGCCGTTGCACCACTTCTGGGCTTTGACCCATGCGACGCATTCTGCCCCGTCCTGGTTGGAGTTCCAGCCGTCATCCACGAATACGTTCGAGAGACCCTCAGATTTGTAGCGTCCGCGGGTGCTTTGGATCACCACCGCGTAGCCTTGCCCCACAAACCCCTCCGCACCGTTGCGCTCATAGGGTGTGCGGATCAATATGACTGGGAAGGGTCCGTCGCCCTTAGGCACGTAGATGTCCGTGGCCAGCTTTGTGCCGTCCCGCATGGGCAGCATCTCGGTGGTAAACGGCTCCGCTTTGGATGAGCAGCCGAAGGTCAGCATGATGGCGATGGCCGCAAACAGCCGAATGAGTAGGGTGCGCAAATCGGGCCTCCAGATGGGTGTGTTTTACGGATATCATACTCGTTCGCAGGGTGGGATGCAAGCAGGGGGGTAGCTCACGCGGAGACGCGGAGTGCGCGGAGGGTTTGGACCGGAAGGGAATGGTAATCCACAGATGACACAGATGGCGCCGATTAGCGAATGACCGGCGCGGTTTCTCAGTACGCTTGCGTGGGCTAGGCAGATACCTTCCGCGCCGGTCTGGCGGATAGCCCGTTACCGATACGACATCGCTGCCGCGGGTTTAGTCACCCCACGGGACTGGCGTCCCTGACGGGGTTCCCTCACCGCACGGCTGATCATTAGCGGCCGGCGTCGCTCCGCTCCGGCCGGCGCAGGGGAGGGCAACCATCGCATCTTGAATGCCAATGTCCGGGGCTCTATGGTGGATAACTTATACCTCTCCCCCTTCCGCGTCCTCCGCGTCTCCGCGTGAGTATCCCCCCCTAGAACTTCACCAGCTCCAGGTCGCTGACAGTGAGCACCAGGTGCTCGGATTTGGAGTTGCACCCGAGCCGCACGGCGCTGATCGCGTCCAGCGTGAGTTTGTTGTCGGGGTCAGCACCAAGGAAATCGAGATGGGTCATGTGCGAGAACTGCAAGGTGACCCGACGCCGGGTTTTCGAAGCGGGGACCCCCACGATGTAATGCGCTCCGCTCTTTTCGACCAGCATCAACTGTATTAGCGACCCATCGCCTTCACTGCTGCACTGCATTTCGAAGGAGATTCCGTCGTGTTTCGAGAAGTCGCGGGGTTTCTTGAAGGTGTTATCGGGGTATGCCCACCGGTCGTGTTCGCCGAAAAACTGGGAATCAATCCTCAAACTCCCGGGGGTAGGATTGCTGATGGTCACCTTGTCGCCCGCACTCACCTGGGGTCTCCACTGCGTGGCATCGAGCAGCCCCATACTGACGCGCTTGGTGGGCACCACATCACTCAAATTGAACGTGAAATGGCTCGCTGCCGGGCTTAGTTTGGTGCTGCCGATCACGGCTGATGCCGTCAGGTTGAAGAGACCTGTCTTTGGATGACCAGGATGTACCAGGAATCTCAATACCTCTCGCCCCATAGGTGGGAGCTGTACACTGCGTGTGGGTTTATCGACACTCCAACCCTTCGGGGCAGACAAAGTGACGCTGCCTTTACCTGTGGGCGTTGTTCCGAAGTTATACACCTCGACCGTATACTCGAACTGCCGGTACTCAGCACCAAACAGCACGTAACTGTCGTTGGTCTTGTTGACTTTGGCCAGGCTGTGTCCCACCATGATGATGGGAGATGGATTGAGCACTGGCATCTTGCCCAGCGGTTTGACTACTCCTGTGAGCTGGGATACCACTTTGTCGCTCATCCCTGTGATATAAACCGCCTCTGCGCTCAAAGCCACGCTGATCGCTCCGTTCTTGGCTCGTACCGGACTCTCGCTGCCGAATATGTTCCTTACACGGGCATCAGAGCTTTCGACTGGCAGCGATACCTCGGTGGGCTTATCCGACCACGCGACCAGCACGCGACCGTTCGGCGTGTCGAAGAGGTACGCATGGCTGTCCTTGTTGTCTAACTGGTACTCCCCCAGATAGGTTGCCTGTCCCAGGATATTCACGACCGCCGACAGCGAAATGAACGCCGGGTTGGGTGACAGGTCTGGCTTCATTGAGCCGTATTGCGTCCCATTCTCCAGGTACTCTGGCAGCACAAAGAAGAAGTGCTTGGCATTGCCTGCGACCAATGACATTACCGCCGAACGGGCCGCGAACTGACACTGAAGCTTCTCATCGGGGGCGGACAGCAGCCTCTTGTCAGCACCTTCTGAACCTTTCATTACGATGCCGGCTTCCGTCAGCCAGCTTGGGCGGTTGTTCAGTTTGAAAGGCTCCAATTGCTTGAAGTAAGTTTCCAGGTCGCCTGGGTAGGCCGCGGGAGCCGCGTACCGGTGCCAGTTGTATATCTCATAGTAGTTACCCATGCCGTTTTGATACAAACCTAGACTGAAGTTGGAGGGGCCGATACAGAGTGAGCACTGCGTCACGATGGCATCGGCATCGCCCGCCTTCAATCCGAGGTAGGCGGCCTTCAGATATCCCGAACACCGGTCGCTCAGGTCGGGCCAAAAGCCACCATCTGGCTCATTCCACGGCTCCCAGGCTTGAACCTGATCCTCGAAATGCTTCGCCATCTGCTTTGTGAAGTTGTAGACCGTGCGCAGGTCCTCAGGATAGTAACTGCCGTTGGGCTGTTTGGCCCGAGCCCACTCTGGCGTCAGGTGCCATACTTCGAAGATATTGATCCCCTCAGCGGAGAGATTATCGACGGTGGGCTGGATGCTTGACCAATCATACCTGCCCGGAACCCGCTCCATGCTCTCCCACCTCAGCCGCTCACGGATCCAGGGGATACCAGCGCGGCTGACCACTTTGGCAAACGGCTTCCGAAGCTTATCGTCATGCAGCAGCCAGGCACTCGCGGCATCGGCGCCTATCCGGCCGTCTTTGGGCAGCGGCGCTCCTTTGCGGTCTATTACCACGCCCACGGAAGCCTTTGTGGTCTCAGAAGCATCGCTGCAGCTCAGCTCATACCAGCCCGGCTCACAGCCCTCAATACGAACCGTCGCGGCACCGGCGGTGATGGCGCCCGTACCGCTGGTGATCAGCTTGCCGAAATAGTCCTTCATTTCAAACTGCACATCGCTAGTGGCAGCAGATATCTGAAACAGCATAGGCTGCTTTGCCGTGTGCAGGTTGCCCGGCTGGTCGGAGGATATGGTCATAGCCGATGCACCGAGCGAGCTTCCTATGATGGCACTGATAATAATGAGGGCTACGAGTTGTCGCATTGGTCTGAACTCCGTCTGTTGAGGGTGAAACACTTGCTTCATTATACGAGACATGCGGTGGAGATAGGGTCTCGTCCCCGCGCCCTGAAGGACGCGGCTTATTATCCGAAAAGCGGGCTAAAGCCGTCTTCCGGAGGTCTGTAACCCGGTGTGTTACGGCCGGACGGTTTCAACGCACGGTTCATTGCAGCCCGATTCATCGGGCTTTTCGTTCAATTAGCCGCAGGGCTTTCAGCCCGCGGTGGTGGGTGCAATCTATTAATATGACAGGCATATTTCGCACCTTACCCCCGTCATTCCCAGGGCTAACCGCCAGACCGGCGCGGTCTTGTGCCATCTTCAACCGCTAGCTTCGCGTCTTCGCGTGAGCCTTCCCTTCCTCTCTCCCTCCGCGACCTCCGCGTCTCCGCGTGCAACTTCCCTCCCCCAATCTGGCCTGATTGTGCTGATATTTGGCCGTAAAGACGTAGATATCTCCCGCCCTGCAGTGCTATACTTCAATCACTACATCAAATTGCACCGGGAGTGACTTAGCTATGCCTATCACCAAAATCAGCTATCCTGACTATCTCAACCGCGTGACCGGCGGCTGGATCGGAAAATGCATCGGCGGAGCCACCGGTGCAGCGATGGAAAATAACAAGAACCTCATGCACTACACCCTGGAGAACGTCATCCCTGAGGTGATCCCGCCAAATGACGACCTCGACCTTCAGGTGCTCTATCTGCAAGACGTCCTGGAGCGCCTTGGCGCGCGGTTCGACAGCCGCGACATCGCACTCAGCTTTGCGGCGCACAACCTGTGCATGGCCAACGAGTATGCGGTGGCGGTGCGCAACATCGACCACCGTATCATGCCACCCCTCTCTGGCGTGTTCAACAACGACTACTTCAAGAACAGCATGGGCTGCCCCATACGCTCCGAAATATGGGGGTTCGTCTGCCCGGGTGACCCCAACACCGCGGTGCAGCTTGCCTACTTGGACGGCTGCGTCGACCACGACTCAGAGAGCATCTCCGGTGAGCAGTTTCACGCCGCGCTGGAGGCACTGGCCTTCGTGGAGCAGGACGTGAACCGCCTGCTGGATATGGCGATGAGCTTCATACCTGAAGAGGGTGAACTGGCGGGTTGCGTGCGGCTGGTGCGCGAGGGCTACCGATCCGGGCAGGACTGGCAGCAAACCCGTGCGGCCATGCTGGCCAGGTACGGCAGCAGTGATGCCAGCTACAGCGTGACCAACCTGGGTCTGACCATTCTTGCCCTGCTGCACGGTCAGGGTGACATGGAGAAGACGATCTTGACCGCCATCAACTGTGGGTTTGACACGGACTGCACCTCGGCCACCGCGGCCTCAATTCTGGGCGTGATGCTGGGAGCGGATAAAATCCCGAGTTTCTGGCTGGACAAGATCGGCCACGAGATCGTGGTCGGCACGGTGGACATTAAACGCGAACGCAGCAAGGTCACCGAGCTGGGCGAGGACACTTGCACCGCTGGCCTCTCGTTTGCGCGCGACGGCATCACGCAGGTGGAGTTCACCGACGTGCCTGAGGGTATCCTGCCCTCATTGCCGGTGGCCCGGCCTGAGCCGGAGTTCACGCTGGACGTGGAGTATGTCGGAGATCCCACCATCGGCGTGGGCGAACCCCGCGCGGTGGTTCTGCATGCCGTCAACCTCACCGAGCGAGCAGTCCAGGCCCGTCTGAGCATCGCCTGCCCCGAAAGCCTGAGCGTGGTGAAGGACAAGATCGACGTCTACATCGCCGCGTTTGAGTCTGTCGATGTGGCTGTGGAGTTTGCCGTCAAGTCGGGTATCACCGAGCTGCCCACGCGCAACGTTGTCTTCGCACGGCTGAGCACCGGCCATCATCAGCTTGCGGAGCTGGAGTTTGGTCTGATGGGTGCCTGGCGCATGAAGCTGATCGGCCCCTTCTGGGACAATTACGACACCATGAAATATGACTCCAACCCCTACGGCGAGGTGATGCAGTTCGTCAACGGCTCGCACGACCTCTATGCCATGTTCAGCGGCTGGGCGAACATCAACCGCGCGTATATCGATGAGAGCTTTGCGGACATTGATGAGCTCCCTGGCACCATCGTGAACGTCCACTATGACATCTGGGAGATGGACCAGCTCGTGAAGTACAAAGGTCCTTGCTGCGTATACATGGTGTGGGACATGGTCTGCCCCGAAGACCGTGACGGCACCATTCTGCATATCGGCAACAACGACGCCTACCGCGTGTGGGTGAACGGCGATCTGGTGGCGCAGAATGACAAGCAGACCATGTGGATGCCCTATAACTCGGGCACGGGAGTCAACCTGAAGAAGGGTGTGAACCGCTTCATCTTCAAGCTGCTCCGCACTGGTAACGACCTGGACTTCAGCCTGCTGATGCGCAGCGTGGCCAGCCGTCTGCGCTACTATGCCGACACCGCCAGCGTGATCAAGTAGATGCACGCGGGGAGCGCACTCACCATCAAATTCCGCTTCCGCTTTGACGGCAGCGAAGGGCAGATGAACCTCGTCACCAAGGATGAGGAGTATCTGCTGCGCCTGTCGCCTGTCGATGGCGGGATGCGGCCTTTCTTCTTTATCTACGCCGGAGGGGTTTGGGGCGCTCCGGTCTCTGGCCCCATCGTGCGCAAAGGCGACGAGGTCAATATCGTAGCGGTTTGGACAGGTGAGAGCATCCACCTATTCACCAATGGCCTTTCGGCGGCTGCTGGACGCCGTGGGGTAGTGACCCCCACCGATTCCCCGCTGATCATAGCGAAGGGCAGCCGTTGGGCACCGATTCCGCTGAAGGGCGAAATCCTGGAGCAGAGCATCGTGCCCCAGGCACTCACGCTGGCGGAAATTCTGCGTGAGAACCTGGGCGTTGGCACTGCCTCAGCGATTGCCGCCAATCCTTCCGACATGCAGAAGTGGAGGGTTGAGGGCGGCCGGGGTTCCATCAAGAACGGGCAGTGGCAGGTCACCGCGACCGGTCCTGTTCTGAGGTTCGTCTGCTCCGGCTTGGATGTAGATCTCCAGAAACGCCCTGAGCTCGGGCTACTAATAGGAAGCCGGGCGCGGACGGCGCAGTTGGCTTTTGTCACCGACACAGGGGCTCGCTTGGTTGAGTTGAACCTGCCAGAAGGGGGTGAAGTCGGCACGGTTCTTCCGGATATGCACGCTTTCCCGGAGTGGTCTGGACGGTTGTTGGCACTGGGCATCTTCCTGGATGACCGCTCGCATCTGATGCGTCTGCAGGATGTGCGTATAGAGGCCAAGCCGACGCTGCCTCCGCGCCTAATGCTTCGGCTGATGGATTCCACGCCGGTTTTGCCTCGCGTGGGTAAGCCGTTCCAGCTCAGAGTGAAGCTGTCGAACGTCGGCGGAGCGGCAAGCCAGCTTCGCATCTCGGTGGTGGAGGGTGCCAGCTTTACAGTAATCGAACCCACATCAGGCCACATTCTGCCCCGTTTGGATGCTCGGGGGACAGAAGTTTTGGTGTGGAGCCTTTCGCCTAAGCGAGAAGGGCATGGTGTGATCCGGTTGAGAACCGAGTGCGCCGAAACGAAGCCCTCTGAGGTTGAAATTCCTGTTCTGATACTCGACAAACTTCGCAATCAGCCTGCGACCGCACCGGTGCCGGAGCCGTTATCAACCGGTAGTGTCAGCGTGGGCATGATGACCTGCCCACTCTGGCGGCAAGGAACACGCGGAGCGGGCGGTTGGTCCGAGATCACCCCATTCCCGCAGCGTCAGCCCGCTCTGGGGTGGTATGATGAGGGCAACCCTGAGGTCACCGACTGGGAGATCCGCTGGGCCGTGGAGCATGGCATTGAGTTCTTCATGTGCTGCTGGTATCGCGCGGCAGGCAACATCGGCAAACCGGCGGTGCCGTGGCTCAACCACTGGGTGGAGAGCCTGAACCAGGCCAAATACGCTCAGATGGTGAAGTACAGCATCCTGTGGGAAAACATCGGCGCGGTGGGAGTATCTAGCGTCGATGACATGATGGATAATCTGCTGCCGTTTTGGATAGAAAACAACTTCAAGCAGCCCAACTACCTGCGGCGCGAGGGCAAACCGGTGTTGTATGTGTATGGCGTGCAGAAGATGGTCGATGACCTCGGCGGCGAAGCCCCCGTCCGGCGCATGATCCGGCTGATGCGTGCGGCATGTGTCAGAGCAGGGCTGGGTGGGCTGATCCTGATGGGCGCCAACCACACCTCGCCTAGTAACGACAACGCCCTGGCGGTGCGGTTAGGCATCGATGCGATGTGGGCCTACCACTGGCCTACCGCCAGCGATGTGATGTCCGCCAACTACACCAACCGCAGCCTGATGGAGTTGCAGAAGCAATGCTGGGCGATGCAGGGTAAAGGCAAGCTACCTCGCTCAAACACGGTCAGTATGGGCTGGGATGCCAGACCATGGGGGCAGAAAGGTGCCCAGTGGCAGTTAACCCCCAGCGAGCTTCATGAACTGTGTGTGGAAGCCAGGCGTCAGGCACTGAAGGCCAATCACTGGGCGGAGCGGATCGTGATGGTGGATAACTGGAACGAGTTCGGCGAGGGCCACTATCTGGCCCCCACGCGGCAGTTGGGCTTTGAGTACCTCGATGCCATCCGCAAGGCGTTCGCGCCTCAGGCTGGCGAACATACCGACCTGCTGCCCGAGGATGTCGGCCAGGGCCCATACCAGACGCTGTTCAAGGGGGAGTAAGTTTAACTAATCGGACGGATATGACGGATCGGACCAATCAAGCAAATCGGTTTGATCCGTCCAGTCCGTCCGATGACCTTGGTCTTTGTGACACCCCTGAAAAAGCAACCCCCGCAGCAGAGATGCTGCGGGGGGGATCCACCTGCGACCCACACCACCGGCACTTGGCGACGGGTTCGGCTATCCGCCAGACCGGCGCGGTTGGGGAAAACCGCCCCGGACGTAGGCAAGTGTTATTTATAGCCACGACCCTGCGCCCGCTTGCGGGCTGCGACCAATTAGGCGCGCGGTGAGGGAACCCCGTTCAGGGACGCAGTCCCGTGGGGTGACTAATCCCAGTCTATTACCCACAAATATCTACGGAGCCAGCAGTCACCGATTCCGCGACATAAATGTCTCGGCTATTGACCTGAAAAGCCTGCTGAAGCAGTCTGGGTGCCGCATCCAGCCACAAGGCGAAGTGGTGCAGCCTGCTTCAGCAGGCTTGGCCGGTCAATAGCCATGTGCTTTAGCACGTGGTAGGGCAGGCATGTATAGTTATTCAACGATATAACCCCGCGTTCGGACTTGTGGGTAATAGACTGGGATGACTAAACCCGCGGCAGCGTGGCTGATTATCTTCGATCCACACCACCAACCCTTGGCGACAGGTTCGGCTATCCGCCAGACCGGCGCGGTTGGGGAAAACCGCCCCGGACATAGCCATTCAAGGCAGAGCGGTTATCCGTCCGATGACCTTGGTCTTTGTGACACCCCTGAAAAAGCAACCCCCGCAGCGGAGATGCTGCGGGGGTAAACTCACCTGAAGAGGAACCGGAACGGCTTACAGGCCTTTTTCCAGCGTGACGTGCAACTGGGCCCACACACGTGAACCAGCCGATGTCGGCGAAAAGGCTGCCTGCAGGGATACGCCTTTGGTCACGGCCACATCAGCGCCGTAGACTGTGGAACGCCATCGGCCGTTGAAGCCCGTGTCGTCATTCCAGGCATAACAGGCTACAAACGGTGATACCTTCTCAAACCCCTCGTAGCTCAGTTTGCTCATGGTATACCAGAAGTCGCCCTCTCCTGTGGCTTTTAGTGCCTCGCCAACCAGCTTGAACTTGTTTTTGCTCACGGAGTAATCCACGCCGTAACCCACGTCGTGGGGGCTGTTAAATGACCAGCCTTTGCCGGCAGCCACGCTCAAACCTGCATCAACACCCTCGGCAAGAGTGGCGCCAACCCTCAGGTAGCTGTTCGTGGAATCCGAGTCCTTGTTGTCGTTGTATACTACCGCACCAGTGACGTTGGCGGTCCCTTTGGCCCACTTCACCATCACACCGGGCTTGGTCTCCCACTCCCAGTCTTGGTAGGCGAATGGTACCCAGAACTTGCCAGCGGTGATCGTCAGATCACCAGACTGCTTGGATACGTATAGCTCAGGCATTCGGTCCAGGTCGTTTGGTTTATACTGGTTCATATCGCCGATGCCGTAGGACGCTTTGGCTGTCAGGCCATTGCCAAAATCTGCTGACAGATAGACTGTGCTTGGTAGTGCCATGGCATTGGCTGGACCTGCTGCGGCCCAGATTCCATCGTTGAAATCGCGTTGACCATCTATGTCGGAGGTGCCAATGTAGGCGTCGATGCCCGCGGTAATCTTCGGAGCCTCTGCGTTGGCTACAGCAGCAGTGATGAGCAGAGCGGCCACTGCAGGAGCAAGTAATCGCGTTGACATGTCGGTAACCTCCTAGAAAGTAAGAGGCGCGGTAGCTTTGCAGCTACCGCGCCTTCTGTTTGTATTGTAACCTATATTAGTGTTTTATGGAAGGGGCGTGGGTGCCGGGGTGTGAATTTAACCGGCAATTCCGTAAAAACAACGCGGCAAAACCCCTCATACGGACGCGATATAGCCACAAATGCCTTCCTATAGGCTACCTCAGATACCGGTATAGGTGCTCACGTAAAACTGCTAAAGTGTATGGTTTGGCGATGAACCCATCCACCTGCTCTGACGCGAACTTTGTCTCAACATCCTTTTCGGCATACCCGGATGAGATCACTACTTTGACCTTCGGGTCGATACGTCGCAAAGCTCTGTATGTGTCCACCCCGTCCAGATCGGGCATCGTCATGTCCAGCAGCACCAGCGATATCTGCTGCTGGAAACCGCGGTAGACCTCCAGTGCCTCCCGCCCGTCTGATGCTGTCAATACGTCGAACCCAATGTGGATCAGCATCTGACGACCGACTTCACGAATCGCCTCTTCATCATCAACCAACAGCACCGTGCCCTTACCCCGCCAGGCACCCAACTCGGCTGTTTCTTGCATTGAAAGCAGGTCTGGACGGGCAACATCAACCGGCAAATACAGCTTGATAGTGGTGCCTTTGCCAACCACACTCTCTATGTCAATGGTGCCGTTATGTCCCCTGATGATACCCAGCACGCTGCTCATGCCCAAGCCTCGCCCTGTAAATTTGGTGGTGAAGAACGGCTCAAACAAGCGTTGAACGGTCTTCTCATCCATACCGCAGCCATTATCGGCGATAACACAGACCAGATATTCACCCGGGAAAACATCATCGGCCATCACAGTATGATCGAGCATCTCTTTGGTGCACTGTTGTGTTTTTAGCGAGATGGAAATCGTACCGCTTTGATCACCGATGGCTTCACTTGCGTTGACTATGAGATTGATCAGTGCCTGCCTGATTTGGGCGTCCTCGGCCATGATGGACGGCAGACCGGAGGGCACATGTAGTTGGAACTTGATCTTTTTAGGTATTCCCGCCCGCGATAGGTCCACAACCTCCATCACTAACGGCCGTAAATCTGTCTGCTGCATAGTGTAGGTTGTGCGTCCGCTGTAGGTCAGCATCTGCCTGCACAGTTCCGCGGCCCGACTGGATGAGTTCTTGATCTCATCGAGGCAGTTGAAGGCAGTCGAATGCGGCAGGGTGTCAAGTAAGGCAATATCGGCATTGCCCACTATAGACAACAAGATATTGTTGAAGTCGTGCGCTATCCCGCCTGCTAACACGCCCAGACCCTCAAGTTTTTGGGTTTGCTCCAGCCTCTGCTCAAACTGCTTGCGTTCTTGTTCGGCGGCGATTTTGTCAGTCGCATCGTCAAACAAAACCGCAAATTGCATTTTATCTGGCATGTAGGCATGAACCTGATAGTATCGCGAGGTTGGCCCGAAAAACTCCTGGAACTCCACAGGATGGCCTGTCATTGCCACATCACAGAAGCGTTGAATCCATCGATGTTCTATGTCAGGAAACACTTCGCGTGATGTTTTGCCGATGACATCATCAGCACGTACTCCAAGCAGAGCCTCGGCTTGGCGGTTAATTCTGATGGTAGTAAAATCGAGTGGTTGGCCGTTGGCATCAAGAACCACCTGAGCCACCAGAAAACCGCTGCTCATCTCATTAAAGAGCTGTTGATACCTCTGCTCAGAGGCGCGCAAAGCGCGTTCGGCCTGCCTGCGTTCTGCAATATTGAGTGCTTGTTTCGCGTTCTGCACCGCTTGCTGCGAAAGCTGATCGGCGACTGCCTGCAAGGTCTGACCGATGCTTTCAAACTGAGCACGGCTCATTTTGGTCACAAACGGCAGTGCTTGTGCATACTGCAGCTCATCAACGCCCAGTTCGGCGGCAAACTGCATCATCCGTTCTTCATCAGCGGCTTCGTCTATCACCTGCCCATACATCCAACTAGCGATATGTCTGCCCTCAATCGTGATGGTGGCGCTACCCTCAAGCATACAGCCATCCATGCAAGGTTGTATCAATGGCGCTCCGGGGTGAGGTGTGTTCATCAAGTTGTGAATTTCCAGACAGTGTTGTTTCCCACGCTCACAGCCACGAACGACATCACGGCAGAGTGCGCAATAGTTGCTGGGATGTGTGATCCGATAGCCTAAAACATCCACGATAACCGAGGCAACACCTGATGTTTTCGCGAACGCATCCTGTATCTTCTGTATCTCATCAATATCGAACAGATCGGTAAAGCCGAGTGCCGAAGTATCTCCTGCGGGCTTCTCCAGCGCTGAGAGCTTCTCCTCAAGCTGATGGTTCAGGCTCACAATCTCATCTTCTGCGGCCTTCATTGCGCTAACGTCTACAATGCTGCCCTCCATGCGCACGGGCTGATCATCGCTGTCCCATTCGGTCACATACCCCGATGTGATGCCCCAAACCGTGTGGCCATCACGGTGTTTCAACCTCAATCGATGATGAAATGGCACAGTTCCATGGCTTGCAATATGAGAACGCACGGCATCACTGATGATCTGTTGGTCTTCGGCGAATCTGGCTGATGTCCACAACGCCTTCCCATCGACGAAGTCACCCTCATCATAACCTAACATCGTGGCCAGACCACTGCTGCAGTACACTGTGTCTTCTTTTAGGTTCCAATCCCAGTATCCTGCCATGGCGTGATCCACCAGGTTGATGGTCATCTGCTTTTGATGTTCCAGCTCCTGCCTGGTCTTGACTACCTCGGTCATGTCGGTCACTAATCCAAGAATCCGGTCTTCGCTTAAAACTACAGCATCTATTTGGCAATGAATCGGGCTGCCCGATTTCGTGAAGCATTTGATGATCGCTGACGTGACCCCCGTTTCAATAAGGTCCTGTTTGCACCTCAACACCGTTTCTAGATCATCTGGCGCAAATACTTGCCATACAGTCATACACAAAAATTCTTCACGGGAATAGCCGGTAGTACGACAAGCGGCTTCATTGACTTCAAGATACTGCAAAGCACGGTTAGTCACGGTGACGCCTATTGGGGCGTGCTCCACATAGCTGCGGTATTTCGCCTCGCTCTCCTGAAGCTGTGACTGGATGGCGGCCTGCTCCGACATATCGAGTGCGGTGCCTTCATACACAATTTGCCCTTTGATGGGCTCAGGCAGCTTCCATATGTTGATACTGACCGTTCTCTCGTTACCCTGCTCGGTGCCGATTGCCATCACATATCCGCGTATTCGCCCCTCTTCAACGCACAAGGATATGGTCTCTATCAAGCTGCGCTTCATCATTGCCAGCCCATCGGATTCATCGGCCCAGCTAATGATGGCCTCCTCCGGATCATCGAAGCCCAGGATATGAGCCATCGCTTTGTTCATGTCGAGGAACCGACCCTCGGCATCGCAATGAAACAGACCTACGTTCACATTGTTGTAGATGCTGCGGAAATACTGTGCCTGCTTCTGCCGCTCTAATTCTTGCAGATGCTGCTTGCGGAAGGTCATCACCACCACACTGCAGATCGCTGCTACGACCGGACCGAGTGCCAGAGCGACGATGATACCAACTGTCTGACCACCACTGCCCGCACCTGGCAGGAGCAATCGAAGGTAGCTGACCTCGTGAAACAGCATGAGATAACCAAGGGTAAGCAGATGGGTGACCACGCTTGCAAGCAGAACCGCCCACCAGGTAATGTTTTTGAGGATTTTGGAGCATAACCAGCCGGTAGCCACGCTAATGAACAAAACGCCCGCCAGCATGACAGGCAGCATTGAGGTGTTCTCGGTAATGACGCCGTGTAACAGGCTGACCAAAGCGGCTACCACAGCAGGTAACCATCCAGCGAACATTGCGCTGATGAACAGGAAGACGGGTCGGGCGTCGATGGGGCTGTTGGCGGCTGCCAAGCTTAGGATGACACAGACGGCACCGAACAAAAGACCAAGCAATAGTTGTTGAACAACGGACCGTTTTGAAACCCCAGCGACCAGCCGGACGCTGATGATGACAACGCAGACGAGTAAAGCGGCATTCAGAAGAAACCCTGCGGCAACAAGCATTCGGGATGTGGCTCCTTGAGCTATTGGTTGGGCTTCAAGGCCTTATATTATTAGCATGACATATCATGTATTAAAAAGGTGCAGTTTCGGGGTGTAGTATCCGGCAATATGCGAAATTCACGTCACTATCTGGCCCTAGCAATGGTCAGACGTCACGACCGACGGGTGATAGGGGCATCCATACACCGGCCGGAGCGAAGCGACGCCGGCCGATGTAGATCAGATGCGCGGTGCAGGAACCTGCACTGGACGCAGTTCCCGGTACGGGTATTGTCACAAAGGGCGATGTTCGAATCGCCACGGTAACGGTTCATTGGGCGACCGCCGGCAGCTACTCAAGGCTGATTCGTTACCGCTTTTTGGGAATTCGGCCAGGTTGACATCAAGTATACAAAACAACATAATGTGTGTATAGGCTGATATCAGCACTCAATTGAACAGCATTTTCTACCAATATTATGAATTATAAACGTTGATATTCTAGAGATGTTACATTAATTGTGGTTTATCTGCGCCGTGTGAACTATAGTATGCGGTCCGTTCAGCATATAACTTGCCTAGTCGCAACTTGACAGACCGATATGTACAGATAGCTCAGTATCCTTTCACGAACTCAGTAATAGACGAGTCGATAGTATTCACGTAGAAAGAGGGTGTACATGGCTGACAACGAGTTGAGGCAGGACCAATCTGGAGCAAGTCTTTTTTTTCGCGGACCAGAGTATGACGATGTAAAACTCGCTGATATTATCGACTGCCAAGCTCTGCAAACATTGATGGAGCAGTTTTACCAGCTCACTCGTATCAGCATAGGCATACTTGATATACGGGGCCATATTCTTGTCTCGGTCGGCTGGCAGGATATCTGCAATAAATTCCACAGGATGCATCCAGAAACCTCCCGGCATTGTATCGAAATTGACACCCTTCGCTCGCAGGGAGTGCCCCCTGGTATATTCAAAGCCTATAAATGTCAAAACAACATGTGGAACATGGTGACTCCGCTAGTCGTTTGTGACCAGCAGCTTGGCAATGTCTACCTTGGACAGTTTTTCTATGAAAATGATGAAGTTGACATCGAAGGGTTCCGTGAACAGGCCCGACGATACGGTTTTGATGAATCCGAATACCTGGCCGCGCTCGATCGGGTACCCCGCTGGAGCCACGCGACGGTCGATGCTGCGATGGCATTCTATTCACAGCTTACCCAGATCATATCTACCTTGGGATACAATCGGCTTCAACTCACCCATGCTATACGGAAACAGGACACCCTAATACGTCAGCTTGGCCAAAGTGAAACAGACCTGCAGGAAACTCATGATCTTGCGCGCATGGGCAGATGGGAACTAGATATCCCATCGCATTACATGAACTGGTCAGATGGCGTGTATTCGCTTTGCGAGTTGGACTTCAAAAGCGGTCAAGCATCATTCGAGCAATATAGGCAACTCATCCATCCTGACGATCTAGTTCGTGTTGAAACGGCTTATCGAGAGTCCGTTGATTACCAAACTCCATATGAGATAGATCACCGGTTGTTACTGGACGATGGTCGAGTGAAGTGGATTCGTTTAATCGGGCGGACCGACTATGATGAGGCAGGAATGCCTGTTCGGTCATACGGCACCATCCAGGAGATCACGGAACGCAAACAGTCCGAATTAATAATGGCGGCCCGCCTACGCTTGCTTCAGTTAGCACCATCATGCTCGTTTTCTGATCTCTTAAGAGCTATGCTGGACGAGGTTGAGATTTTGACAAGCAGCCAAATCGGCTTTTTTCACTTCGTGGAACCGGATCAGGCCACTATCTCACTACAGGTATGGTCAACCAACACCACGAAGCATATGTGCCAGGCCAGTGCATCTGCACGGCACTACCCTGTTGACCAAGCGGGGGTATGGGTAGACTGCGTCCGCGAACGCAGACCGGTCATGCACAATGACTACGCTTCCCTGACGCACCGCAAGGGGTTACCTGAAGGACATGCTCCAGTCATACGCGAACTGGCGGTGCCCATCATTCGTAACGAGTCGATTTGCGCTGTGATTGGGGTTGGTAATAAGCCTGCGGACTATACGGAACATGATGTATCAATTGTATCCACTCTTGCGGACCTCGCCTGGGAAATAGTAGGTAGTAAACGCGTGGAAGAGGCCTTACGTGCCAGTGAAGATCGGTTTAAAACTGCGTTTCAGTACTCACCTATAGGAATGGCACTGGTTTCTCTTGAAGGCAAGTGGTTGGTGACGAATGACAGCATGAGCTCGATGATAGGATATTCCGAAGCCGAACTCAAGGGTATGACGTTACCTGACATCACCCATCCTGATGACCAGCATGATGATCTGGATAAGCTGAAGCTTTTGGTAAAAGGCGATATTGATAGTTTTCGGGTGCCTAAGAGATGGGTTCACAAAGACGGGCACCCACTTTGGGTAATGCTTGCCATATCTCTGCATAAAAATGAAGCTGGTCACCCCGCCTTTTTCATCACGCAGTTTGAGGATATCACTGAGCAGAGGGAGATGGAGGAAACTATACGCAGAAGCGAGGAATCATTCCGAACCATTGTTGAGACGGCGATGGATGGGTTCTGGATGGTAGGCCTGCAGGGTCAGATACTGGATGTCAATGAATCCTACTGCAGAATGAGCGGATATTCCAGACAAGAGATACTCAACATGCATGTTTGGAATCTGACCACTATCGAAACAGCGGATGACACACCTCGGCATATCCAAAGGATCATGACGCATGGTGAGGACCGGTTTGAATCCATACATAAGCGTAAGGACGGCACACTTTTCTTTGTAGAAGTATACGCTCGATATCGTTCGAGTGATGAAGGCTGTGTCATCGGATTTCTTCGTGACATCACTGAGCGTAAACGCGCAGAAGAGGCCTTACGCGCCAGTGAAGAGACATACAGAACCCTTGTCAACAGTGTTCCTGATCTTCTGATACGCTTTGATCGCCAGGGAAGACACCTGTATGTGTCGGACAAAATATACGATTTCGCAGGGGTCCAACACGATGAAATCATTGGTAAGACACATCGCGAACTTGACTATCCTGTTGCGGTATGCGAGTTCTTTGAACAGCGCATTCAGAAGGTATTCGACAGCGGACAACCCATGGAGACCGAATATGCTTTTGAAAGCCGAATAGGGCATGTGGAGCGCCATTGGCGGTTGGTGCCGGAATTTGATGCCAATGGTGCCGTATGCTCCGTATTTTCTACTGCCCGCGACATCACAGCTCTGCGTCAAGCGGAGCGTGACTACCAAACGCTGTTCCGTGAGATGATTAATGGCTTTGCACTACATGAGATCATCTGTGATGATCTCGCTGAACTTTGGCTATTTCATCGCATACAGCCACGCAGGATATTGGTGAATTTCGGAGTTTTGACGGCTTCGTGTTTTGGAATTTGACATAGGATGTATCGACGCTTGTAGCCTTGACACGACATCCCCATAGTCACGCTCATTCGGCGAGTCAATTACCTCTTGCCTCATAAACATAGCCAATCGATTAGTCGATAACCTGCCATCAATCGTTCGACGCTGCCACTTAGGCCTGGGCAGCTCCTCATCCTTCACACCAGAAATTATCGCAGCGAGATGCATTAAACTATATACCCATACCAGAAACGGAATGACATTGCAGACTGAGTTCTCACACCATACCTGCGGATCACCGATACCAAAGTAGCTTTTCTCCTCACGAAACGCCACCTCCTGCTCCCACCTCCAGATATATAACTGCACAACCTGTTCAATTGGCATATCTGGATCAGAACACAGGACGTAAGCCGGGTTTCGATATAGTATCCTTCCGTTCTTCCTGAGTCTATATGGTGTTGGTGCAACCACGATCAGTCTGAAATCTTGAGCTCCTACCCCTCTCCATCTCACTCGGTCGACGGTCTTGATCCTCACAACGTGGAATTTGCCAGACGAGTAAACGCATATGTGTTCCCATTCATATGAATCGTCCTGTCGTATCAGGTCAGGCTTGGGGCACAGGGTCTCCATATACACGTCGCTTTCCAGTTTTTGGCTGCTTGTCTGGCAGTTTCGTCAACTTGGCATCACGACGTAACCGTCCAATGATCGTGGTGTTCTCCGGGATTTTAGTCAACATGGTCTTGTTCATGTAACCTCCATCTACCGTTAACACAAGCCGCCTGTGCCTTGAGTTTGGGTCCTCATCCATTCTTTCGCGTAGCTCCTTCATGGCGTCAGCCCCCACCTTGGTAACCCGGCAGGCCTTCTGGTCCGTCTTGTATTGGCTGCGCTGCTCGTCAGTCGCTTTCGGACCTGGCTTCTTGGGAGTAGGTGCGTGCAGCATGTTAATAGGGATAGCAGTGGCCCGGCTATGATATCCGTTGAAGGGGACAAGAGCTGATAACTGAACACAACGCTGACCATGTATGAAGTTCGGGCGGTATTTTGGCCCTTGAGGGTCTCTACGTAAGGAGACGCCATGCCCCTTTGTCCCTTTGCGCGGGATTATCGTATCATCCATCGCGACAACAAACGGCATGTTCTCTGGAGTGAGGCTGATCGCTTGCTGTAAAACGGTGTCCCAGCACTGGGACACCGAGATACGGTTTTGTTCAAAGATGCGGTAATACGCTGACCAGTCTTTGTCAGCCTGACCAGCTGTCTGGATGATCCCTGTGATTGTGTGTCTTCCGACGGTTGCCGTGGCCGCCAGAGCGATCTGCTGGGACTTTTCATAGGTTCGCTGTTGGTTAAACGCATCGCGTGCCAGTTCATAGAGAAGCATAAATGCAGGCAATACTTTGCTCATCGCTCTTCATCCTCCGAAATGACAGCATTCGACCTGACCATCATCATGATGTTTTTGTCAATGATCACCCACTCCACGACTTCACCCTTTTGTAGCTCGATGGCATCAGCGACTGTGGCGGGGAAGTTGACATACCATTGGTGACGGCCTTTGTAGTTGATGTGCTGCACTCTCGTTTTGGCTCCCATATGGTTCCCTCCAATCTAGTTATCACTTATGAAATATCATACATTACAATAGATAATCAATAGCTTTATGGATAATATTCTGACGTTTGTGTGATATTTCAAAGATATGCTGTTACTAATAGAAATAACAGCTGGCGCGCTGGGCATACATCATGGGGTCGGTGTGTTTTCGAGTGGAGTGAAACGGTAGACTACAAGGTCGCTAGTGTGGAAACATTCAAAAGGCCAAAGCTCAGTGAGATCATCTGTGATGATCTCGGAAATCCGGTCGATTATCGCTTCCTTGCTGTCAATCCAGCGTTCGAGCGGATGAGCGGGCTTCGATCAGAGGCTGTTATCGGGAAGACAGTTCTTGAGTTGTTACCAGGAACTGAGCGATATTGGATCGAGACTTACGGTAAGGTAGCACTTAGCGGAGAACCATGCTTTTTTGAGAACTTCTCCGCCGAACAGGGTAAGTACTTTGAAGTGTCGGCATTCCAACCCGCCCCTAACCAGTTTGCCTGCACCTTCGCAGATATTACGGACCGCAAGCATACGGAAGAGGCACTGAAGAGAAGCGAAGAGCAGTTCAGGCGTATTATCGATACACTTCCCCTGGCTATCCATATTACATCCAGCATCGATGCGGCATCGCTTTTTGTAAATCCTGCGATGGTGGATTGCTTCGGATATACCATTGAAGAGATTCCGAACCTCGAGCAGTGGTTGTTGCTTTCTTTTCCCAATGATCAGTATCGCGCACAGTTAATAGATGAATGGATCAAGCGATCTCATCGTTCCCGTGATACACACACACCTTTTGAACCTATGGAAACCGTGATGGCCTGCAAAGACGGCTCTGAAAAGATCGTTTTGTGGACCTACGTTACCCTTGGTAACGTGAACTACTTCTGTGGACTGAACCAAACCAAGACAAAGCGTGCCGAAGAAAACTTGCGCCGCAGCGAGCAAAGGTATGCCCGTGCGATAGCAGCCACATCGGATGCCATCTGGGAATGGGATCTGACTACAAACAGAACGTTTTACAGTCCGCGCTGGTATGAAATGCTGGGACACCAAGACCGTGAATTTGAAATGTCTTTTCAAGCATGGAAAGAGCTGTGCCATCCAGATGACTTTCAACCAACAGTAGACAGAATACAAAGAACACTGGAAAGTCATGGCGCCGATGGGTACGAGACAGAATTCCGGATGATGACAAAAACGGGCGAGTGGCGATGGGTACAAGGCAAGGGCAATGTGATTGAGTGGGATGCGGACGGTAAACCCTTGGTACTCAGCGGTAGAAATTCCGACATCACCGAACGTAAACGTGCCGAGATATACCGGCAAATGGATACCGACTTACTTCATATTATGAACGAGCCATGTGATATTCAGGAGTCCCTAAAACGCGCTGTGACGTATTTAAAAACAAACAGCGAATTTTCGGCTGTAGGAATCCGCTTGCAAGCTGGCGACGACTTCCCGTATTACGCACAGGAAGGCTTCACAAAGCCATTCTTGACGGTCGAAAATACCATCTTGCAGCTTGGAACGGATAGTAAAATCTGCCGAGATGACAACGGTCTGCCCATCGTTGAATGTATCTGCGGATGGGTGATCTCTGGAAAGGCTGATCACACTCTGCCATTCTGCACACGGGGTGGCAGTTTCTGGACTAATGACCTGGCAGCTCTTCATGATAACCAAACAAAAATAGCCCCTTGGCATCACCCGCACAACACATGCATCTCACACGGCTATTCATCGATGGTAATTGTACCCATTCGAAGCAGCGAACGGATCATTGGCTCCATACAACTTAACGACGTGCGTAAAGGACGCCTTACCATTGATGCGGTTGAGGCATTTGAGGGCATCGCGGCACACATTGGAGCAGCATTGATGCGGAGGCTAGGCGAAGCCTCGCTTCAACAAGCATATGTACGTGAATCAGTGACCAATGATATTCTACGGTTGGCATTACTAGACGAAACGGTGGACAGTTTGATGAATATGGCCTTGAACTTGCTGTTTACTGTGCCTATTGCCGGTCTAGAACCGATGGGGGCCGTGTTCTTGGTCGATACTACCGGTGATGGGTTAGTGTTGACTGCCCAACAAGGATTGCATGAATCGGTACGGGGAGCTTGTGCTCATGTCGCCTTTGGTAAATGTCTGTGTGGCCGGGCAGCATCAACCGGTAAAGTGATTTTTGTGGACCATGTTGGTGAAGACCATGAAGGGCGATACGATGGGATGCAACCTCATGGGCATTACTGCATACCTATGCGGTATGGTGACCGGCTCGTGGGTGTGTTAACTACGTATATACGGCCAGGAGGAGCCCACTCTAAAGAGCTGGAGCAATTCCTAGTCAGTGCGGCTGACATATTATCTGTCGTGGTCACACGAAAACAGTCCGAAGAAACACTGCAAGCCAGCGAGGCCCGGTTCCGAAGCTATTTCGCTTTGCCTTTGCACGGCAAAGCAATTACCTCACCAGATAAACGATGGGTGAACGTGAATGACCAGCTCTGCACGTTCCTAGGATATGATCGAGATGAAATCGTGCACATGTCCTGGGAGGAGATGACGCACCCAGACGATATCGGGGCAGATTTGGCGCAGTTTCAAAGGATGATGTCCGGAGAAATCGAACAATATAAGCTTGACAAGAGGTTTATTCGCAAGGACGGTCAGGTGGTCTGGGCGACGATCTCGGTGGGCTGCGTACGGCGATCTGACGGTTCTGTCGAGTATGCGGTGTGCGTGCTGGATGATATCACAGATCGTGTGCAGGCAGAACTTGAGAAATCGAAGTTAGAGGAGCAGCTTCACCAGGCCATGAAGATGGATTCTATCGGCCGTCTGGCTGGCGGTGTGGCGCATGATTTCAATAACATGCTGGGAGTGATCATTGGGCACTCTCAGATGGCACTGGATGAAGTTGATTCTACAGAACCACTGCATGACGATCTGCTCGAGATAGTTAAAGCTGCTGACCGATCCGCAGACCTCACCCGTAATCTGTTGGCCTTTGCACGTAAACAAACCGTATCCCCCAAGGTCATAAAGCTCAATGCAACGGTAGAAAGCATGATGAAGATGCTGCAACGCCTTATTGGCGAAAACATTGAGCTTATCTGGCGTCCACAAGCAGAATTAGGGTTGGTGAAAATAGATCCGTCTCAGATTGACCAGATCATGGCGAATCTGTGCGTAAATGCGCGTGATGCTATCACCGACGTGGGCAGAATTACCATACAGACGAACAACATCACCATTGATTCGTCGAATGTATACCCTCATCTAGAACTTGCCGCTGGTGACTACGTGCAGTTGACGGTGAGTGACAATGGATGCGGGATGGACAAGGAGATGCAGGCCAACATATTTGAGCCCTTCTACACTACCAAGGGAGTGGGAGAAGGCACGGGCCTGGGTCTTGCCACAGTGTATGGCGCGGTGAAGCAAAACAACGGATATATCCGTGTATACAGTGAGCCCGGTGAAGGAACTACTTTCACTATATACCTGCCCAGGCACATCGAGACCGGTCAACAAGCGAAACCCGAATCTGCGACACCCCAAGTACAGCAAGGACACGAGACCATCCTGGTGGTGGAAGATGAACCAGCCATACTACGGATGGTGACCACCATGGTCAAACGCTCGGGATACAATGTTATTCCCGCCTCCACCCCTGGAGAGGCGATTCGGCTTGCGGACCAGCATGTTGGCCTAATTGACCTGTTGCTAACCGATGTCGTAATGCCGGAGATGAACGGTCGCGACTTGGCGAAGAAACTGTTAGAACGATATCCCAATATGAAACGGCTGTTTATGTCAGGATATACCGCCGATGTGATCGCCGATCAGGGCCGGATAGATGATGCTGTTCACTTTATCCAAAAGCCGTTCACACTTAAAGATATCAATGCCAAGATCAGGCAGGCCATCGACGCCAAGGTTTGACCTGCATCTGCAGGGCGTCCGGGCGGTGTGAAAGGGGATTGTCACGCGGAGGCGCGGAGGGTGGTGCTTATCCACAGTATTTACATCGCTTCGCTCCAGCGGGCGATGGGGCCCTCCCGGCGCCCGCTTGCGGGCTGCGAATGACTAGACGCGCGGTGAGGGAACCCCGTTTAGGGACGCCAGTCCCGTGGGGTAACTAAACCCGCGGCAGCGTGGGCTAACCGTCTGCGATGTAAGTGACCAGTCCCGTGTCGACGGAATCGGCTAACCGCCAGACCGGCGCGGTCTATAGCCTTGCGCTATTGTTAGCGTACTGAAAGACCGCCCCGGACAGTGCCATTCAAGGCAGGGTAGTCACAAATCCACCGGCTTTGGTCTACGCTAAGGCAGCCTGTTTGGGGATACGCTGCGCCAAAACGGCACCCGCTGTCACGCAGATCAGCGTCAAGATGAACACCGGGATGTAACCGTGGTTCTGGATGACCCAGCCGCCGATGATCGGGGTGATACTCAGCGGGAAGTTGGCGAGTTGCTGCAGGGCGATGTAGGTCGGCCGGTCGATCTTGGGTGCAATCGCTAACGCGGTGTTGGTCATACACGCCCACACACCAAAAACCACCGAGCCGATACTGGCAAATACGATCAGGAAAGCCACAGGGCTCCAGGACACCAGTGCGATAGCGGGTGCGATGACAGCCAACGGCACCATCATTTTTAGTGATTTTACGGCCCCCAGACGGTCAGCCACCAAACCCCACAGAGGGCCGGTGACGACGGCCCCTGCGGCCCCTGCGGTCACGAAGTAGGCCATCCAGTCCGCGGGCAGGTGGTATTTGTCGATGGCATACAGCCCGTAGAAGCTCATGCTCAGCCCTTCACCGGTGATCAGCAATTGGGTATAGATCAGCCGCCGTAGCGACTGGTCCCGCTTCCAGCAGACCGGTACATGGCGGATCTGCTCCATAAACCCCTGGGGTTGGTCATTGTCATCTTCAGAGAAGTGCTGGTAACCCTCACGGATCACAGTGATGAGGTATGTGGAGAGTGCCAGCAGAAGCCCCATGCACCCAAACAGCAGTGCGTACCGGTGCGTCTCGTTGAGCTGGGTCAACCGCATGATTTTCGGCACCACCAGTGAGGCTGCCAATGCGCTGAGCGCACCCAGTGTCTGCATGCCGCCAAAGAACCGGCCACGTGACCGGCTGGGGATCAGCCGGCCGACCAGCTCGTACCAAGGCAGACAGCCGAAGCCGTCGCCAAAGGTGAACATGATTATCGCCAGTGTGCCAGCAACGATAGCCAGTGTATGGTTATCTGGCTGTAGCCATAGTACGCCCGCAGCCATTAGTAACGGCGTGCGGCCCCATAAACAGGCCTTCAGTAGGTACCCTTTGACCAGCGGTTTCCCGCGTATCATGCCGATGACGTATGGATATGGCACGAAAAACATGAACTGCCGCAGGCCTTGGATGATACCGATCAACAGTGCGGAGGCACCCATGGTCTTCAGGAACTGTGGGAACAGCGTGTTCATATCCATGAACGCAATCCCCATCATAAAGATGGATGACTCTACCACCATGATTCGAAGATTGAACGTGGTGTTGCTGCGAGCCGAATCTATGGGCGGTGAACTACTCATCCAGCTTGCTTGGTGTCTCTGGAACCTTGGGAGCGATCATCTCCTGCATGAGTCTAATCTGCCGCGGCAGCATCAGTACTTCCCGAGTGAAATAGGCGCCAAGCTGCTTTTGCGGAATCTCCAGATAGTTGGGCGTCTCCAGGTTCTTCAGTGCTTGACGGGTCATGTCATATACGGCTTTTTTCTGGTTGTCATCCAGCACAGTGGTGAGTTTCATCCAGATGAGCATACTGGCTTCATCGGCAGCGGTCGCCCGTTCCTTACCAGCAGCCTTTTGGACTGCAGCCAGCTTTTTCATGACATCGGCCGAAGGCTGCTTGCCAGCCAATGCTTCCGCTTTTGCTTTGACCAGCGCATCTCTCAACTCTACCAGGCCGGCTTCGCGTTTTACGTCCAGCTCTAGAATCTTGGCCACCGCGGGCTGCACCTCATCAAGGATGATTTTCGCCTGCGCCGGAGTGATTTTCACCGGTGCGAGGATATCAAGGCCATCAAGGTCAGAGGAAAGATCGGCGATCTGCTGGGTCACACTCACTTTGGTGGTGATGGGCACCTTGACCTCATCCTGCGCTACGGCACTCAGGCTGACGATGGCCAGCAGAGATACTATCATTGATGTTCGCATGGTTATTCTTGCAGCTCCTTCAAAGCAGCGGCCACCTCAGTTACATGACCGGTCACGCTTACTTTACGCCATTCCCTACGTATTGTACCATTCGGATCAATGATGAACGTGCTTCGTTCAATGCCCATATACTTTTTGCCATACATGCTCTTTTCCACCCACACGCCGTATGCCTCTGCCAGTTCGTGGTCAACGTCAGCGAGTAATGTGAAGGGCAGCTCGAACTTCTTCACGAAGCTGGTGTGCGACTTAGGTGAGTCGGGGCTGACGCCAACCACCTCAACACCCATCTGCTGTAGCAATGCGTTGTTATCGCGAAAGTCACACGCCTCCGTGGTACAGCCGGGGGTGTTGTCCTTGGGGTAAAAATAGAGCACGCACCACTTGGATGCGAGTGGCAGGTGGTGTTCTACACCGTTTTGGTCTGGAAGCGTGATGCTGGGGGCAGTGCTGCCTACTGTGACGCTCATGAATGGCCTCCTTGGAAATAGTCTGTATCTCTAATTATCCATTTTACGGGCATCGGATGCTGTGTCATCCATGATAGGTGATGACCGGGGCCGTTTGACTATTGGCTCACGTCTACAGAAAGCTCAAGACCGCGCCGGTCTGGCGGATAGCCTGTTTCCCATGCCCTATCGCCGCGACATCAATGTCTCGGAATCGGAGGCGGAATGTCCGTTATTCGATTTGTGGGTATCAGGCAGGCTAGCAACCCAGTCTATTACCCACAAATATTGCATGGCCAGTAGGTCGCCGATTCCGAGACATTTATGACGCGGCACATGGTCGATACGATCCCAATCTGGATTTGTGGGTAATAGTCTGGTCCTTCAGGGTGCGGCGAAGAAGGCATACATCATATTATAACGATAATACACCACTTTCAAATATGTGGATATTAGGCAGGCTTGCAACCCGCGGTAGACAGTGCAACCGATTAACATAACTGCCATCAGCAAGTAGATCTGGGGCATATTGCCTGACACATCAGATGGCTCACCCTAAAACGCAAAAAGGGCGCGCTCGTAAGCGCGCCCAGGCAAGTAGCCGAAACTACCAGCGACGATTGCCGCCGCCGCCGCCACCGCTGAAACCACCGCCGCCGCCGCCGCCACCAGTGCGAGGACGTCGATCTTCACGGGGCTGAGCTTCGCTTACGCGAAGGGTGCGGCCCTCGAATGGTTTGCTGTCGGTTGCGTCGATCGCAGCCTGCATATTCTCAGCAGGGATCTCGACAAATCCGAAGCCCTTGCCTTCTACAACGCGTACGTCCTTGACTGGACCGTATGGTTCGTAGTAAGCGCGGAGGCTCTCGGCGCCGCTCTGGTAAGATAGGTTGCCGATGTACAGAGTCTTAATTTCGTCAGCCATGTGATGAAACCTTCCTTAATGGGTCGTTGAGACCGCTTGAACCAAGCGTCTCGATACGTTACGTTACGATGCTGTCGGTAGGCTCGGAAGCGGAAGACCCTCAGGAAAGTGTCGTGAGCTCGGAACCAAGACGAAACATCCACCGGTTACAAGGTGAGTCTACCATAATATATGGGCGATAAATCAAGTGCAAGAGAAATTTTAAGAAAAACTAGTGCACTTTACAGTTGATTTTCGATGAAGAGGCCCAATTTGGCACCAATAACTGTTGAGTGAGCGTGTTCTGCCAATCGGACGGATCAGACGGATCCGTCCGATCATCGGGTGCCAAGCCAGGTATCAGCTCTGCATCCGTAAAACGCTGTCACCGCGCTCCGATCTCGGCCAGTATCTCCGCCACCGCGGCATCACTCCAGGCCTGCGCAAAGCAACCGCCTGGTGTGTGGGGTGCTTCCGAATCAAACACCTCGGCGATGTGTCCCACGCCAGTGGTCAGCGCGTACTCTTGAAGAGGCGCAATCAGCCGGTGCAAGGTGGCTTGCCTCTCGGATGCCGAGACGTCTTGATGGAGCTGTAGGTAGACTCTGGCGTATGCACTCAGCAGCCAGGGCCAAACCGTGCCTTGATGGTAAGCCCCATCGCGCTGAAGCACCCCGCCTTGATACCTGGGCTGGTAGCCTTCTTCAAAATGGGCCAGAGTGCGTAATCCGTAAGGGGTGAGCAGGTACTCTTTACATGAAGCGAAGGCGCTGGCCATGTGCTCCCTGGATACAGGCATGTCAGGCAGACTCAGCGCGATCAGTTGATTAGGCCGCAGACGGGCATCTGCCACCCCCTCGCTGTCAATCACATCTGCGAACCAGTTGTTTTGCGGCATCCAGTACAGCTCATCAAACCGGCTTTGCGCCAGAGCAAGCATCTTCTCAACAGCCGGTTGGTGTTCTGTCGCGCCATACGTCGGATTATTGCAGAGCTGGACATAGAACCGCATGAAATTGATCCAAAGCGCTGATATCTCTATGGGCTTACCGCCCCGAGGGGTAAACACTTGATCACCCACGCGTGCATCCATCCAAGTCAACTGCGTATGGACATCCCCTGCAGCGAGCAGCCCGTCGGTGGGGTCGCACTTGATTCCATGAAGAGTGCCCTTAAGGTGATATTCCATCGCCTGTTTCAATGCGGGCCAGATGTGCTTCTGAACCCCTGCATCGTCACGGGTATGGGTGAGGTAGAGTTCCACCATCCTGGCAAACCAGAGCGTGGCATCGACCGTGTTATATTCCGGTTTTTCACCCTGATCTGGGAACCTGTTGGGTACAAGGCCGCTCTTCATGGCTCTGGCGAAGGTACACAGAATCTTGAAAGCCTGTGAATACATTCCGCGCCGGAACAGCAGCCCGGGCATCACTATCATCGTGTCACGGCCCCAGTCCGTAAACCACGGTACACCAGCAAGAATGCTGCTGCCCCGATATTCCGATTCAAACAAGTAGAGGTCGTTCCACTCCGTAGAGGTCGGTAGCATTTCCAAGACACACGGCTCATCAAGGCCAACCTCCAAGACCAGGGGCTGGCTGGGTGTCAGGTCAGTGGTCAAACAGCCGGGAGTCCAGAGGTCCTCCTGAAAGTCGAGCCCACGTGCCTGGTCGACAGAGTAATAGAACTGGTAGTACCAGTCCATACCGGCATTCCATATGCCCTGCGAATACCGCCACCAGACCGCAGGTGCATGGGCATATGGCTTGCAGATGCATGTGTTGGCTTGTATGTCACAATGGCTGTCCAGAGCCTCGTTAGCCACCATCAGGGTGTGATGGTCACGCATCGCCATCAGCGGGGTGAGGCTTAGCTGCGCCTCGCCGCCGGTGATCTGCCAGGTCAGCCTTATCCCCTGCGGCGAGGTTTGAAGAAGCCTTGTGACAGTGCATGAGGGCAGTTGCCAGATGTGGGTGACGGAGGAAGGGGTGACCTCCACACGGTTCAGCCAGACATACCCGTTAGGGTAGTGAGACATCCTGTAGGCATGGGTGCTTAAGGGGAAACTCTGACCATCAACCAAGGCCCACGCTTCCACCTCCGCCAACACGGTCCACCTCATAGAGCTGCTGGCTTCGGCTGCCACATATAACGCATGGTACCGCCTGGTGCGGGTGCCGCGCAGGGTTCCACATGCGTAGCCGCCGTTCCCTGTGGGTAAGGCCCATTCGGCCTCAGCAATCTGCGATTCTTTGAGCTGCTGTGCATCGTAAGTGATGACATGCGCCATGCTGTGACACCTCCAAAGGAAACTGTAATTTCTACTAGGCTCCGGTCATGGTCATTTGATTGTCAGCCGGGTTCAGTGGCCCAGGGCGAGTTAACGTTGTAGGGGCGCGGTCCCCGCGCCCCAGGGCGATTCGCGAACCGCGCCGTCACATCGTCCCCCAAGGACCTATAACCCCAATCACCCCGCATGGTTTTGTAGGGGCGGTTCGCGAACCGCCCTTCGTGCGTTGAAACCGATGCGTTCCGCCATGCCACGCGCTAAAGCGCATGGCTATTGACCTGCCAAGCCTGCTGAAGCAGGCTGCAGGTGACTGGTCATTCGTCATTACCGACGGGTTCGGTGGCCCAGGGTGAGTTAACGTTGTAGGGGCGCGGTCCCCGCGCCCAAGGGCGATTCGCGGATCGCCCCTACACATCGCCCCCTAGGACCTATAACCCCAATCACCCCGCATGGTTTCGTAGGGGCGGTTCGCGAACCGCCCTTCGTGCGTTGATAACCGCTGCATTCCGCCATGCCACGCGCTAAAGCGCATGGCTATTGACCACACATATTGCATGGCTAGTAGGTCACCGATTCCGCGACATAAATGTCTCGGCTATTGAACACCAAGACTGCTGAAGCAGTCTTCATTAACGTTATCTTTGTCGGCAAGGAGCTCCGCAGCCCGGTTTAGCGGGCTTGTTGATCAATAGCCGAGACATTTATGTCGCGGCACATGGTCGATACGATCCCAATCCGGATTTGTGGGTAATAGCGCCCTAATCGTTGTTCAATTGATCGTTCATGTTTTAGGGCGCCCACAAGGGACGCCCCTACGACATCTGCGGAATCGGCGATATTGAAATTGCGCAGACATTAACGGGCCATTGCCGGCCACACTACCCCAGCTGCGTCCGAATCGCATCCTGCACTTCGGCCAGACGCTGGGCGCTGTTGCCCTCGGCGTAGGCGCGCACCATCGGCTCGGTGCCGCTGGGGCGGATGAGTGCCCAACTGCCATCGGCCAGCCAGAGCTTCACCCCGTCGCGGGTGTCGGTTTTGACCACGTTCTGCCCTGCGAAATGGCTGGGCGGGTTCTGCTTGAGTTCAGACATCATGATGTTTTTCTTGGCTTCATCAATATGGATGTCGATGCGTCCCGAGACAAACTCACCGGTGATCGCCTCAATCTCCTTCAGGAGCTGACCGCAGCTCTTGCCAGTGGCGGCGACCATCTCCGCCATCAAGATGTCTGCCATGATGCCGTCCTTCTCAGGGATGTGGTCCATGATACTCAGACCACCGCTCTCCTCACCGCCGACCAGCGCGTTCAGACGGGCCATTTCGCTGCCCACCCATTTAAAGCCCACAGGCGTTTCGGTGATCTTGATGGCCCCATGAGCTTTCGCCAAGGCGTCAATCTGGTGGGTGGTGGCTATCGACCGAATCACGTCCCCACTCTTTGGCTTACGCTTGTTGATCAGGTAGTTCATGGTCAACACGATGATTTTGTTTGGGCTCAGCCAGGTGCCGTCGTCGTCCACGATCCCAAAGCGATCCGCATCGCCGTCATTGGACAGGCCGATTGCGGCGCCTACCTCCAGGACCTTTGCGGCCAGTTGCCGTGTGTTGGCGGTGTTAGGATCGGGCATCTTTCCGCCGAAACCCGGATTCCAGTCGCCCTTGATGGTCACCACATCAGCGCCTACTTCGCGCAGGAAGCGGTCCACATACCCGCGACCCGTGGCGTTCAGCGGGTCAAAAACCACTTTCAGACCCTTCAATACGCTGGTGTCTATCAGTTGGTGCAGTGCCTCGAAATAGTCGGGCAGGGGGTCGATCATCTGGATCAGTGTTTCGTTGACGTCGCTTTTGACCAGTGACGGCTGCATCAGCAGTTTGGTGATGTTCTGCTCGATCACATCTGTGATGTCCGGAAGAGCGGGGTGCAGGGTATCGGGCAGGAACTTGATGCCGTTATACTGCGCCGGGTTATGGCTGGCGGTCAACATCACGGCGCCGGCTAGGTCGCGTGCCTTGATGGTGTAGTCCGTCACCGGTGTGGGGGTATCGCGATCTGGCAGCAGTGCCGGGATGCCGTTGGCACTGAGCACCTCAGCCACAGTGCGGGCGAACAGGTCGCTCAGCAACCGGGCGTCATACCCAATGAACACACCCTTGGGGGCGGTGCCCTTCTTGATGAGCATATCTGCGATCGCCTGAGCGACGATGGCCACATTGGCGAAGGTGAACTCTTTGGCCATGACCGCACGCCAGCCATCCGTGCCGAATTTGAGAGTCTGAGACATATTTGAACCCCTTTGAGAGTGGATTTACTGAGTAGACTTACTTGGGGAAATAACCGCCGCCCTTGCCTCCGCCACCGAGGTAGCGGGTGCCCACGTAGATGAGCCCAATCACGACCGCTGCAGGGAACAGGAAATGGGCTATAGAGACCACAAGGCTGCCCACAACCAGCAGAACAATGGCCATCATGCCCAAAATTAAGATGCCCGCATTTTTATGGCCGTTGCCTGTGATCAGGTTGTATATGATAGCAGCAACGACAAGCCAGATGACAAAATTCATAGTTTCCTCCGGTTTTGGGGCGAGATACCATCTTTATTATGGCGGGTTCAAGCGTAAAAGTGTTCGAATGACCCCAAAACCTGTCATCGGTGGGCCGCGCGCCGGTTTTTACCTAACCAGGGCGTTGTTGGTCCGCCTGAAAGATAGAGGGGACGGAATCCGACGGATGTGACAGATAGGACCGATGGCAATGGTGGGCAACCACGGGAGATCGTGGCGCATGCAAGAAGGGCGGTTCGCGAACCGCCCCTACCGATCTCCGCGTCCTCGCGTGACACCCTCCCGCCCACAACGGTTCAACACGCGCATGCTAAAACCTGTCGCGCAGAAACACATGGTTATACCGCTTCGGAAACAACACCTTGCAGATTGGGATCACCTCAGGGTTGACGTTGACTATCTGCCGCGAGTAAAACTCATCGACCGTGTAAGTGCCCAGCACGAGCTGCGAAAGCTGCCCGCTGCTCAGCTCCAGATCGGGTTTCTTGCCGATGCATTTTTCGTGCGACAAGATGCCTTGTAGGGCCGTAAGCTGGTGCATAATTCCATCGACACCAATCACTAGCCTGGCCTCCAGCACGCCATGGTGGCGACACTGCGACTCAAACTCCGGCAGCATGTCCTGAAGCAACTGGCTGACATCAGCACATCGCGACATAAACCACGCGTCCTTCTGGAAGTCATGCCGGAAACGGCAGTGCCCCCAGCGTAGTGCGTTGGCGATCTCTCCGTGCGGGGGAAGGGAGAAGGTGATTTTGCTCAGATTGCGGTCTGTTAATAACCCGATGACCGGCATGAGCTGCTGACACACCGCCACCACCGCATCGGCCGCGGAGGGGTTAAGAGCCATCACCTCACCCCATACCAGCGTTTCCGGCTCCTGCTGCTCTGCGCCCTGCACGAAATTGTTCGTCCGGCAATGCCAGGCGTAGCCTTCTACATGGCCTTGTGGTGAACAGACCACCTGGCATTCGTCGATGTTGTGCCTGATGCAGTCATACTCAAGGCTTTGCCACGCGGGGTCGTAAGCACTGTGTCTGTCATGCGCCCCGCAGCAACCCTTCTCAAGCCAGTGTTGGTAGATCGCCCGGATGGCAGGCAGGTCTTCCATATCCGATTCGCGGCTGCTCCAGCCCTCCGGCAGTTTCGCATGGACATCGGGGTTGTGCAGCTCCACGCGGTATTCTGGTCCGCACACGGCGTATCCGAATTTGGGGTAGTAGTCGGGGATACCATACAGCATGATGATGCCCATGCCCACGCTCTGGCAGAACCGGTTCGTCTCCAGCATCAGCCTGCGGCCAAGCCCCTTATTGCGGTGTTCCTCGTTGGTTGAGACATAACTGATCCCGCCCATGCCGGTGCGCGCTTTGCCTATGGCGATATGCCGTGATAATATCCAGCAACGCGCGGTCTCGTTCGCCGAATCGTCGTAAATCCCTACGCGTATCCGACCGTCATCCTGCAGAAACACCTGTGCATCGGGGTCCGTCGGTTTGTAATTCGGATACATCACATCAGGCATTGGGGATACCTCGATTTCTATGTAGCTAGAACAGCATATGCACAACACGACGCCACTACCGAATAGCACCTTCTCGTGCTGGCACGGCAGCCTGGGCTGTAACGGATTCGTACCTTCAATTGGCAAAGTCCGGGGCGGTCTGTGGGTACGCTAGCGCATGCAGAAAGCTAGAGACCGCGCCGGTCTGGCGGATAGCCACGAATGATATATGTCGGGAACAAGACCGGCGCGGTCTATAGACCAGTCTATGTACCCACAAATATTGTATGGCCAGTAGGTCACCGATTCCGCGACATAAATGTCTCGGCTATTGAACACCAAGACTGCTGAAGCAGTCTTGGGTAACGTTATCTTCGTCGGCAAGGAGCTCCGCAGCCCGGTTTAGCGGGCTTGTTGATCAATAGCCGAGACATTTATGTCGCGGCACATGGTCGATACGATCCCAATCTGGACTTGTAGGTAATAGACTGGTCTATAGACAGCGGCCATTTCAAGTGTACCGCCAGACCGCCCCGGACATAACCAACCAAGTTACTTACAAGCAGGTGCCACAGACTGCTTCAGGCACCTATACCCTGACACGGAATTACATACCCATGATATGGTAGCCGCTATCCACGTAAAGAATGTCACCGCTGACTCCGCGTGCCAGATCACTGCACAGGAACAACGCGGCGTCGCCAACCTCGTCCTGCTCCGTGGCCTTTCGCAAAGGGGCCACTTCGGCCACCTGCTTCACCATTCCGGTGAAACCGGCAATCCCACGCGCTGCCAGGGTGTTCACAGGGCCTGCGCTGATGGCGTTCACGCGGATGCCGTCTGGTCCCAGGTCGTTGGCCAGATACCGCACGCATGCTTCCAGCGCCGCTTTCGCTACGCCCATCACGTTGTAGTTAGGCACCACACGCACGGCTCCGATGTAGCTGAGGGTGATGATACTGCCTCCCTCGGTCATCAAGGGTGCTACCGCGCGGCAGACCGCCACCAGTGTGAAGGCACTGACATCCATCGCAAGCTTGAAGCCGTCGCGGCTGGTGTTGATGAAACGTCCAGATAGCTCTTCTTTCTTAGCGAAGGCCACGCAGTGTGCTACGGCATGGATGGTGCCCACGCTCTGCTTCAACGATTCGGCCAGCTCGTCAATCTGCGCATCGTCGCTCAGGTCGCAAGGCAGTACCAGTGTGCCGGGGATGGTGTCTGCCAGCTCCTGTACGCCCTTGGCTAAGCGCTCGTTTTGATAGGTGAGCACCAGTTTCGCTCCTTGCGCGGATAGCTTGCGGGCCACCGCCCAGGCGATACTGCGGTGGTTAGCTACACCCAGGATTAAAGCGGTCTTACCTTCTAGTAGGTTCTGCAAATTGGTTGACTCCTTAACGGTTTATAAAGGTTTGGCCTTAAGCAGCCGTCCCACAATCTGTGTGGCGGCGATGGGCCCAAAACTGCGGCTGTCTTCGCTCATGGGCGGATTATCGCCTAACACATAGAAGAAGCCCTTGGGAAGTGTGGTGCCATTGGGCAGAGGGTCGCCAGGAACCAGTGATACACGCTTGACCAGCGTCTCTCCATCTTGATGGAAGATGATTATATCACCGCGTTTTAATGAGTTCGGTGAATAGAACGGGATTAGCTTACCAACTAACACCACCTGCCCGTCGTGTAAAGTGGGCTCCATACTCCGTCCCTTAACCATACTCATTGTGAAGTTGAGATGAAACAGCGCCGCGACGACCGCAAATACGAGCAGAGCGATGAGATCGCGCTGATGCGTTGAGCGTTTCTTTGGTATTTCAAGCGTGGTACCAACCATGACTGCTGTCTCTCACAGGTAAAGATATACTGCACTGTTCCAAATGAAGTATACCGCACAGGCGAGTGTGTTTATGCTGATTTATCCGCCCAGAAGCTTCTGCATAAGCCATATGGCTGGTCTGCTGACAATGAGACCAAGCAGTCCAGGCAGTGCAAATACCACCACAAACAGGCCGATAAAACCCCACTGATACATGAACCGGTCAAATCTGATTGCCATGTCACTCGGCAGGAAGAAGCTGACGATCTTGCCGCCATCTAAGGGGTGAACAGGAATCAGGTTGAAAAACATCAAGCTGATGTTCAGTATGATGGTGCCCAGCAGCAATTCCGACATCAAACCGGGCAGATTAGGATAAGCGCGGTAAACCATAGAAAACAGAAACGCCATCAGCAGGTTGCTGAAAGGGCCCGCCGCAGCAATCAGCATCGTATCACGCCGGACATTTTTTAGGTTCAACGGGTTGAACATGACTGGCCTGCCCCAGCCAATCACAGGAGCACTAAATATCACACCGGTCAGCAGCAATATGGTGCCCACCGGGTCAAGATGCGCGGCCGGATTGAGCGTCACTCGCCCCTGATAGCGGGGTGTTGGGTCGCCCAGCCGGTCGGCTGTCCAGGCATGTGCGCACTCATGCACGCTGATGCTGATTACGAACGCGACGACGAAGATGATGATCTGATTGATGTCTATATTCAAAGTGGTTATCCCCAGGTTGTTGGTGTCATTATCATTATCACATGGAACCTACGAGGCGGGATTTCGCCCTATATATCTTTACGCACAAAACACACTACCGGTGTTCCCCTGCCTCGGTTGCCCCGTAGGCCATAACGGCAAACTAAGGGACCGTTATTTTTTTGCCATCGCTAAATTCTACTTGGTTGGTCTGCCATGTGCTTTAGCGCAGTCTATTACCCACATGTCGGAACGTGGTGTTTTATCGTTGTACAACTGTATATGCCTGCCCTACCACGCGCTAAAGCACATGGCTATTGACCGGCCAAGCCTGCTGAAGCAGGCTGCTGAGCTTTGGCCTTTTGAATGTTTCCACACTAGCGACCTTGTAGTCTACCGTTTCACTCCACTCGAAAACACACCGACCCCATGATGTATGCCCAGCGCGCCAGCTGTTATTTCTATTAGTAACAGCATATCTTTGAAATATCACACAAACGTCAGAATATTATCCATAAAGCTATTGATTATCTATTGTAATGTATGATATTTCATAAGTGATAACTAGATTGGAGGGAACCATATGGGAGCCAAAACGAGAGTGCAGCACATCAACTACAAAGGCCGTCACCAATGGTATGTCAACTTCCCCGCCACAGTCGCTGATGCCATCGAGCTACAAAAGGGTGAAGTCGTGGAGTGGGTGATCATTGACAAAAACATCATGATGATGGTCAGGTCGAATGCTGTCATTTCGGAGGATGAAGAGCGATGAGCAAAGTATTGCCTGCATTTATGCTTCTCTATGAACTGGCACGCGATGCGTTTAACCAACAGCGAACCTATGAAAAGTCCCAGCAGATCGCTCTGGCGGCCACGGCAACCGTCGGAAGACACACAATCACAGGGATCATCCAGACAGCTGGTCAGGCTGACAAAGACTGGTCAGCGTATTACCGCATCTTTGAACAAAACCGTATCTCGGTGTCCCAGTGCTGGGACACCGTTTTACAGCAAGCGATCAGCCTCACTCCAGAGAACATGCCGTTTGTTGTCGCGATGGATGATACGATAATACCGCGCAAAGGGACAAAGGGCCATGGCGTCTCCTTACGTAGAGACCCTCAAGGGCCAAAATACCGCCCGAACTTCATACATGGTCAGCGTTGTGTCCAGTTATCAGCTCTTGTCCCCTTCAACGGATATCATAGCCGGGCCACTGCTATCCCTATCAACATGCTGCACGCACCTACTCCCAAGAAGCCAGGCCCGAAAGCTACTGAAGAGGAGCGCAGCCAATACAAGACGGACCAGAAGGCCTGCAGGGTTACTAAAGTGGGGGCCGATGCCATTAAGGAGCTGCGGGCCAACATGGACGCGAACCCAGACACCAAGCACAGGCGGCTTGTGTTGACGGTAGATGGAGGTTACATGAACAAGACCATGTTGACTAAAATCCCGGAGAACACCACGATCATTGGACGGTTACGTCGTGATGCCAAGTTGACGAAACTGCCAGACAAGCAGCCAAAAACTGGAAAGCGACGTGTATATGGAGACCCTGTACCCAAGCCTGACCTGATACGACAGGACGATTCATATGAATGGGAACACATATGCGTTTACTCGTCTGGCAAATTCCACGTTGTGAGGATCAAGACCGTCGACCGAGTGAGATGGAGAGGGGTAGGAGCTCAAGATTTCAGACTGATCGTGGTTGCACCAACACCATATAGACTCAGGAAGAACGGAAGGATACTATATCGAAACCCGGCTTACGTCCTGTGTTCTGATCCAGATATGCCAATTGAACAGGTTGTGCAGTTATATATCTGGAGGTGGGAGCAGGAGGTGGCGTTTCGTGAGGAGAAAAGCTACTTTGGTATCGGTGATCCGCAGGTATGGTGTGAGAACTCAGTCTGCAATGTCATTCCGTTTCTGGTATGGGTATATAGTTTAATGCATCTCGCTGCGATAATTTCTGGTGTTAAGGATGAGGAGCTTCCCAGGCCTAAGTGGCAGCGTCGAGCGATTGATGGCAGGTTATCGACTAATCGATTGGCTATGTTTATGAGGCAAGAGGTAATTGACTCGCCGAATGAGCGTGACTATGGGGATGTCGTGTCAAGGCTACAAGCGTCGATACATCCTATGTCAAATTCCAAAACACGAAGCCGTCAAAACTCCGAAATTCACCAATATCCTGCGTGGCTGTATGCGATGAAATAGCCAAAGTTCAGAAGCCTGCTGAAGCAGGCTGCACCACTTCGCCTTGTGGCTGGATGCGGTACCCAGACTGCTTCAGCAGGCTTTTCAGGTCAGTAGCCGAGACATTTATGTCGCGGAATCGGTGACCTACCGGCCATCCAGTATTTGTGGGTAATAGCCTGGGCTTTCAGCCCGCGGCCGATGGTGTAATCGAATAACACAACGAACCGATCCCCATGCATATTGTAGGTAATTGCTCAGTATATGCGCCATAAACCTAAAACCGTGCTATTTTCGCTTGAGCGCGTCCTGCACCACCATGGCGAGCTCCCCACGGCTGAATGGCTTTTGAACAAAGAAGAGGTCATCGGCTGGATGTCCATGGTCTTTCATCACTTCGGGTGAATACCCCGACATAAACACCGTCTTGATGTCCGGTCGAAAACCGCGGATGGTGTCCGCAAGGGCATTCCCGTGCATCTCTGGCATCACGACATCGGTAAGGAGCAGTTGTATGTCCCCAGGGTACTCCTTCGCGATGGAGATAGCCTGCAGCGGTTGAAGGGCACTGAGCACGGTATATCCAAACCGAGTCAACACCATCTCGGTATATCGCAGCACAGTTGGATCATTCTCCACTAACAGCACAGTAGCCAGACCTGTTGATTCTCTTAATGGTTCGTCAATAACCACTGCTTCCATGGGCTTGCAGTTTTTTAACGGTAGATAGACCCGAATGCTGGTGCCTAGACCTGGCTCACTATAAGCTTTGATGGTTCCGTTGTTCTGCCTTACGATGCCGTAGACGGTGGCGAGACCCAGCCCTGCTCCCTGGCCAAACCGCTTGGTGGTAAAGAAAGGTTCGAATAGGTTCGCCAGCGTATCCTTATCCATACCGCATCCCGTGTCGGTGACTTGTATCAACACGAACCGTCCCTGCTTTACCTCATTATGATATTGGTCATAAGAAGCATCCAGTACGCAGTCTGATGCCTCGATTGTGATGTGACCATGTCCATGGATCGATTCCTTAGCATTCATGACGAGGTTAGATAGAATCTGATCAATCTGGGATGTGTCCATATACACCCACAACGGTTCGGGGCACGGCTTATAGCACAGGTCGACGCCTGGGTCTATCTGCCTGCGCAGAGTGGTGGTTACGCTGGCGATGGCCTCGTTGATGTCCACATCCTTTGGCGTGATCGGCTGACTGCTCGCGAATGTAAGCAACTGGTTTGTCAAATCGGCGGACCGCTGGCCTGCCGTCACAATTTCCCGCAAACTGGTGCTCAACGGGTGAGTGGGCGGCAGTTCACCCAACGCCAGTTCGGCATATCCCAGAATGGTGGTCAGCATATTGTTGTAATCATGCGCCACACCTCCGGCCAGTCGCCCCACAGCCTCCATCATCTGTGACTGCCGTAGTTGGACCTCCAGCAGTTCGCGCTGATGTTTGCTTGAGGCGGCCTCAACCATAGACCCAATCAACAGTGCCGAAGACTGCAGCCTGTGTTTGGCCATTTCGATGATGTAGAACGGGCGTGTATCGTATGCGGCCGCGGCGTTCTTGATATCGCCTAAACTGACTTGGAACTCTAAGGCCAGCCTGCTCTGGTCGGCCAGTTCCGACGGAGGGTCACCATACGTCACGGTAATCACTCCAGTGACCTCACCGCCAGCGATCACAGGCACGCAGTAGAGATGCAATCCGCAGGTACACATCGATTCGGTAGGTGTTGCCAGGCCCATGGCCTTCAGCCCCTCGCTCCGCGAACAGGCAAGGCAGGCATTCAGTTTGCCAGATTCAACAGTGGGCAGACCGGCCGTTGTGGATGAGTTCATTAACCGGCACCAGTCGGAGGTCAGCATCATAAACGCACAATCTCCGTTGCGTTCGAACACAGCCGCTGATGACCTAAGCAGCTCGGAGGCCTCGTGTATGATGGAAACAAGCCCTTGCTGGCCCATACTTTGCATGATCAAACCGTTCTGATGTGACGGCGGTGCGTACAGTAGCTGCTCCTGATTGACATCCGTAAGGAGTGGTGGTTTTTTCGTGAGCATCCATTCAATCCGCTTAAGCATCAGCTCTGCTTGCTTGCGTTTAGTCACGTCTGTCGCAGCAATACGGTAGTTCAAACCGCTGTTCCCGCTAACCGCATCTAGCCTGACATCAACCTTCGTACCATCGGACGAATGCAGCACGATCTCGCACATCTGTTTGAACGGTGTAGCGGCTATGTCAGCCATCAATGACCTAAATAATGGGATGTGTTCGGTACCCACAAAACCCTCGAATGGTTTCCCAACCAAACCTGATCGCTCCACACCCAGCATGCGCGACCCTTCCCTGTTCACCTGGCAAATCATTCCATTTTTATCTAGTGAGAAGTAGCCGGCTGGGGCAAAGTCAAACAGCTCCGTGTAGAGGTTCAGCCATGTGTCGGCCTCATCTTTGGCCTCCCGTAGCTCCTCATTCTGCATCTGCAGCTCAACTTGATGCACGGACAGTTCATGCAATAGCTTCAGATTGTCAACGGATTCATCAGTTGCTTGATCCCTTGACCCATCGGCTTGCATCTGTTCTTCAGCTCTGCGCCGAAGGGCGGCTGTATCAGTCTTTGCGTTATGGTTTCTGTTCAATTTCAGTTCCTCAGCGGGTCTTTGCTTTGCGATTCGGGGCTCCGCTTATCCCACGGATTCCCTTCAGGATCTAGTGCGATATTCGATTGAAAGAAGACGGAAAGACCGTCATCTTCGGGATAGATGCGCACTCTATTGCTTTCTGAGAAAGGCTCGAATGGCATCTGCATGCTAAAGGTAACCAGCTCTTTGGTATCAAGAACTCTGGTAAACATCTCAGGAAAAACGGAATCGCTGATCTCCGGCCATAAGTCGTATATGCTGATGCCAATCGATGCATCGCTGTCCCGATGGATGATTTGTTCCGCAATTGTATTTAGATAGCTCACCCGCAGTTGGCTGTCGAGCGATATATAGCCATCACTGGTGCAGTTGAGTATGTTTTTGATGCGGTCGGCCTTTAGCCTGAGTTCCGCCTCCAGCGCTTTGGCCGCTGAGATATCGGAAAGTGTGATCACCACCCCGTCAATTCGGTCGTCAACGGTGCGATACGGCATTATCCTGACAGAATACCATCGGCCGTCGCGCGTAGGAACCTGCTTGAGGCAGTACACCAGGGTGCTTAGCACCTGCTGAGCGTCATTGGAGAGATCATCATACATAAGGTCGGAGGTGATGTCGGTGACTGGACGTCCTACATCGGCCGGTATCAGACGCATGATTTTAGTCGCCTGATAGGTAAACCGACGGACCAGCAGTTTACTGTCGAGGAACACCGTGGCGATGTCAGTGCTGTTCAGCAGATTCTTCATATCGTCGCTGGATCGTGACAACTCATCCACTTTCGCCTGCAACTCGGTGTTTACAGTTTGAAGTTCCTCATTAAGCGATTGCATCTCTTCTTTAGAGGTCGTCAACTCCTCGTTGGTGGACTGTATCTCTTCATTGGTGGACTGCAGCTCCTCGTTGGCCGACCGTAGTTCCTCATTCGAGGCTTGCATCTGCTCCTGCATGCCCTGCAGTTCCTCGCGGGTATGCCGCAGTTCGGTCTCCAGCAGTGCGGTTTTGGAGTGTGATCGAGCAGATTTCGGGCTTATATCACCGGTTTTCAAGCTCAGGAAAGATGGTATCTCGTGGAACACTATCATGACCATGCCTTGAAGGCCGATTGGCTCCTGTATCCACTGCAGGCTGACGTCCAGACGATGGTTCCCCGCTTCGGTTTTGAGTTTGAGATCTTTGATCTTGATGGTGCTCTGCTGTTTGATCACCTTTTGGAATGCACTGGCCAGTTCATACCGGATGTCGTCTTTGGCCATTGCGAAGATATTCCAGTTAGCCTTACCAGCCGCCGGTTCAAGATATCGGCCTGTACGCCCGCAGATATATAAAACATCACCTTTTGAATTGACCAACACAGAGGCGGGGGTGTAATTTTGTAGTAATAGCTGGTCAGCAAGCATCTGTATGCTGCCGGTAGATAACCGAGTCCCTATGGCCGTCGGCCGTCCGGTTGATGATGGCACTACATTGCGCGGAAAATCCAGCAGCTCAAGGGGTATCACTGGAGTTCGCGGTGTATATAGCCTGCTCTTGCCATCCAACTGCCTGTACAAGTCAGGGGTTCCGCTCGTTGTTTCGGCACTACCCAGCAGAAGGACGCCTTCAGGCACCAGGCTGTAGTGGAATAACCGAAGAACCAGTTTTTGTAACTCCTGCTCCATGTATATCAGCAGGTTGCGGCAGGTGACGATGTTCATTCGAGTGAACGGCGGGTCTTTGACCACATTCTGCGGCGCGAAAATGACCATCTCACGGATCTCCGCGTTCACGCGATACTGTCCCTGATCTTCTGTGAAGAACCTGGCAAGCCGTTCTGGCGATACATCGTCAGTAATGCTCAGTGGATAGAGACCTTGCCGGGCACGGTCAATCGCGTCTTTGTCCAGGTCGGTGGCGAATATCTTGAGTGTGCACCTGCCCGATGGGGTTATTTTGTCCACGGCTTCTTTGAACACAATCGCCAAAGTATACGCCTCCTCACCGGTGGAACAACCCACTACCCAGGCTCGTAACTCGTGGCACGCTTTGACATCCGAAAGCAGGGGACTAATGATCAGATTCTGGAGGTTAACCCATTCGTCCGGATCGCGGAAGAACGAGGTGACTCCTATCAATAACTCTTTAAACAACAGACCAACTTCGGCAGGATTGTCCTGCAGAAAGGGCACATACTGGCTGATGCCGTGTATCTGGTGGATGCCCATCCGTCGCTCGATCCGTCGGTAGAGTGTGCTTTTCTTATACTGGTAAAAGTCGTGACCGGAATGAGTGCGGAGCAGAGCGATGATCTTCTCAAGGTTGGTATTGGATTTATCATCAACACTGGCATCTGGCAAAACCAATTCGGGGCCATGATTCCGAAAGGATACGATGCTCTTGGCCAGCTCTTCGGCTGGGGCGATGATATCGGTAAGGCCTGAATCAATGGCACTTCGGGGCATACCGTCGAACTTGGCTGTTTCTGGTGTTTGTACTAGTACCAGCCCGGCGTGCTCCTTGATCGCACGTATCCCAGCGGTTCCGTCAGAACCCATACCCGACAGTATCACCGCCACCGCATGCTGTTGTTGGTCCTCCGCCAGTGACTGAAGGAAACTGTCGATGGGCAGACGCAGCCCCCTTGGTGCCATGGGCTCAAGCAGATGCAGCACACCACCTTCTACACTCATGCCTTTACCTGGCGGGATGACATAAACATTATTTGCCGCGACCGACAGTTGGTCGAAAACTTGCGTTACCTTCATTGAGGTGGCTCTCTGCAGCAACTCCGGAAGGATACCCATGTGTGTGGGGTCCAGGTGCTGAATGATTACAAAGGCCATCCCACTGTCATCTGGTGCGTGCGACAGGAACAGGCTCAACGCTTCCAAGCCGCCTGCGGAGGCCCCGATGCCTACGATTGGCACACGAACAGGTCGGTCCTGCGAGGTTTGCGAGTCATCTAGCGGAAGGGCAACTGGTTCGGTCGGCGCGTGTTCGTTGTTTATGTCAATATCTTCCTGACTGGATCGTGTTTAACCACCGCTGATGCCAGAACCCGAAGTCTCAGGAGCGATGGTATCTGAAGTATACCTTTCTCACTGAGTTGTTATTCTAATAATATGTGGATGTAAAGGATAGATTTGACGATATGAACCACAAAGCTAGTAATGTTATGGTGATCCGCTTTCGATATCACCGTGACGGCGCCCCTGGGAACGCCCCTGGGAACGCCAATCTCCCGATTGGCCTGTCCTTCTGTCAGCGTAATCCGCGGTGCGATTGGTCCGGGAATCGGACGGATGGGACGGATCGGAAGGATCGCCCAAGCGGGGGGATATTTGTAGGGGCGGTTCGCGAACCGCCCTTCATGCTAACACCCCGCCGGAAACATGCCTTATGCCTTTCCCGATCTGCGCGGTTCGCGATGATTGACACCGGGTGGCGAACCTGGGAAGGGCGGTTCGCGAACCTCCCCTACAAATATTCCCGTAGAACCGCCAATTTCCTAAATCGCGATTGACAAGCCTTTCACCCCTCACTTGCAGGATTCCCCTCACCCGGAAGTGAACCTGACCTCAAAGCACTATCATCACACGAGGTCTGCCAACATGCCTGAATTCCCGCTGAAGGGGCTCTCCGAGAAGCCCAGATACGAGCAACTGCCCAGCTTCGCCACCGGAAATGCGCGGCGCGACTCCTTCCTGAACGAATACTTCATGCGCCACCTTTCTGTTGACGGTCACGGCGTCTACTGGGACCTTGGGCCTATCCCCGGCACCACACCGTGGGCCTGGGTGCTGCAGTGGGACACACTCTGCCTGGCGCCGATCGACCGCTCCGCCATGGGCCATCGCCGATGGCAGGGTGTGACCGAAGATTCCCTCATGCGCTTCTTCGGGATGCTGCCGGTGGATCGCTTCGGCTACGTCTGGGGCGGACCCGTGCGTGTAGAAGCCACCGACCAGTGGGCGGGCTCCATCCAACCCCACATCGGATGGCCCTGGCCTTTCTACGTCCACAACCGCGAGGCCAAGACGGCGACAGCATGGGAGTTCAACCATAAGCCAGGTGAGGTCTCACCGGAACGCGAGAGCTGGAGCGCGGAGGGCATCACGTTGGAGCCCAACTGCGTGGACAACAGCCTTGCGGGCACCGTCACCTCCGAAACCGGGGCGTTCATTGCTCCAAAGATGGTTACCCCGGCTTTCCAGACCCCGTTTCTGGACCTGGACATCTGCTTCCGTAGCGAGGAGAAGCTGGATGCCTCGCAGATGATCCACGGCACACGCATCTACTGGACCACCGATAAGCAGCCGGAGTGGAGCGAGGCCAACTCGGTCGACGCCTCCTTCGCACTGATGCCGCCGAAGATGCTGCCGGACTACTTCCTGCCATCCATCAGCCCGGTCTATGCCCGATATCTGCTCTTCCTGCCGATGTACATGCATCCGGGCTGGGGCAAGAGCGATGACACCATCATCACCGGTCTTAAGATTGTGCCGGGAGCGAAGGCGAAAGGCGCGCAGGTGTCGCTTGACCATCTGCGCACCGCTTACGATACGCGTTGCATTGACACCAACGCGATCATGATCAACGGCACCGCTGACACGCTTTTGTGGCAGTATGATGCGGAGTTCCTGAAGTTCATGCTGCCCCACCTGCGAAAGGCCTGGATTTTCCTGAAGGTGCATATGCAGCTCGAGAAATGCGGCATCCCCTGCACCGACTGGATGGTGGGTAAGGACGGCATCGGCAACAAAACGGGGCATGGTGTGCTGGGCAGCTACTGGGATCTGATGCCATGCGGGCGTTTCTGCCTGGAGAGCTCCATCGGAGCCTTTCAAGCCGCCACCAAGCTGGCTATCATTGAGGAGATGGCGGCCAAAGAGGGCATACACGTGCCCGATGTCAGCGTAGATGGTCCCGACGGCAAAACACCCGTCGGCTACCACGAGACCCCCGCCACTCTGCGTGCCGCGGCGAAGCGCGTCAAGTCGACCGTTGAGAAGCGGTTCTGGATCGCCGACAAGGGCCGGTTCGCCCGCAACATCGACATCAATGGGAAACTCATCGACTACGGCTTCCTGCACTTTAACCTGTGGGCACTCGCGGTGGGCATCGGCACACCCGCGCAGCGCAAGTCGGTGCTCTCCTGGTGCGATGGCCGTGTGATTCCGGGCGATACCTCTATTGGCGCGGACATCTATAAATGGAAGTTTGCACCGCGGATCACCACCAAACGCAATGGCGACTGGTATTACTGGCCCTGGCAGGAGTTGATGGACAAGGATCCGGAGAACCCGCAGTTCACCTGGGGCAACCAGATGCAGGACGGCGGTGCGGTGCCCTTTACCAACCTGTTCGATATCATGACCCGCGTGGAGGAGAACACACCTCAGCAGCGTCGTCGCGTGGCTCAGCGAATTCAGGAGATGATGGCTTGGTTTGAGGATGTGAAATCGGCCGGCGGTGACGGCTCCTATTTCTACCGGAAGTATTACGACGGTCACCCGGAACGCGGCCGGCAGCAAGGCGGTGGTCCCGCCGGTGGATTGGGGCTAGACCGCGAGTTCTTAGGTGATGCCGCATCTGGCACATTCGTGCCGATCTGGGCACTGATGGGCCTAAAACCAGAGAAGTATAAGCAGTTGACCGTGCGCCCCTTCCTGCCCGATGGCTGGCCATATGTCGAGGTCAACAACATCTACTGGCACGGTAACCACCTCTCGCTCAAAGCGGATAAGAGCAGCGTGACCGTCGGCGGCAACCTGCCCAACGCCAGCGGTATGACGCTGAAGGTGGTGCTTCGCGATCTGCCGCAGGCGGTCAGCGTGAGCTTCAACGGCAAACCGGTGCGTACCACCCGTGACAGCAAGGGGTTGATCTGCCACATCCCTCTGAAGGTGGGCACGCTCACCTGGAAGGCCGGTTAGTGTTGGTCAAACTGGCTGTTTTGATGGGTGTTGCTTGCTTATGTTCGGTTGCAACGTCCGCGCAACCCGCTCTGACGGTCAGAGCGGTCTCTGACCGCCCTTCGCTGCTGTTCTCAGAAGGCGAGAAGCTGAGGGTATCCGCCCGTTTGGAAGGCGGCGATGGTGCAGCGGTCGTCGACTATGCAGTGCAGGAAACCGCGGGGCCATTGAGCATCAAGGGCAGTATCACCATCAAGCGCAAGGGCAGCGAAGCCACATCGGCCCCACTCCCGTTGGCCATCACGGCCAAAGGCCACTATACGCTGAAACTCTCGGCCCGCTGCGGCCAACATAGCGCAGAGCACAATACCGCGTTGGCGATTGTGATGAAGCCGCTGCCCACAGATATCAACTCGCCATGGGGCATGTTCTGGATCCCATCTGGTGCGCCGGGTTCCTCTCCTGACAAAGTGCCCACGGAGGTGGCTCAGAACATGCGTCTGCTGGGTGTTTCCTGGGTGCGGTTCAACTTCTGGGAGAGCGTGTACAAGGCCTCGGTGGAGCGTGGAAAAGTCTGGCTGGATATCCGCGATATGAAGCGGCAGGCCGCGGCCTTTCGTAAAGCGGGGCTGCATGTTTTCGGTGAGTTCGCGCAGATGCCAAAGGCACTCTCCTCCTCGACCAGCACCTCCCAAACGGGCGATGCCGGCCCATTCTTCAGCCGAGTGAAACCACGAGACTACGCGCTGTGGGACCAAATGGTGGAGCAAATCGCCCGCGAGTTCAAGAACGAAATCGGCGTATGGGAGGTCTGGAACGAGGTCGATATGGCCAATTTCTACTGGTCAGACACACCGGAAGAGTATGTGGAGCTGGTAGAGCACACCGCCCGCGCCATCAAAAAAGGCAACCCGAAGGCGCTGGTCGCAGCCGGCGGATTCACCTCCATGGCGTTGGTCAATACCGAGTGTAAAGCGCGGACTCTGCGCATGTTTGAGCTGGGACTGGGCAAGCATATTGACATCTTCAGTATCCATTACAGCGACAGTCCGGTCACCCTGGACAACTGGCAGCAGTTCCGAAAACAATTCGGACTTAAACAGCCGATATGGAACAGCGAGGAGATATCTGTGGTGCCGCTGGAGAACCTCAAGCGCGGTATCCGCTCCTTCAAGTTTCTGCATGTGGATGTGGGCTATCCGCAATACCGTCCGATGCTGCAGAGAGACTGGAGCATCACGCCAGCCGGTGTGGGTTACGCCACCGCCGCACGGCTCATCGGCTCCAAGTCGTTTGTGAGCGAAAAGGCCATCGGGCCATTCAGGGTGTTCACCTTCGGGAAAGAACAGCCCGTGTCTGTAATCCGCCAGACCGCCACCGCAACTGGCAAAACGAAGCTGATGGATAATTCCACGCTGTCTGAGAAGATCATGGTCACCGCCACACCGGCACCGGGCCAGACCGCCCAGGTGGTCGACATGCTGGGTCGGAGCACGTCGCTGACCAACGGCCAGGCCATCGCCGTATTCAACTATGCCGAGGCCAACCCGGAGCGTTACCGCGCCATCGCGGCCTCTGAGCCCTGCGCGTTCGTCACGGGTGCCAGCCAGATCACCGGCATCAAGGGCATCGCACCAGCAAAGCGATCATCCGCGGTCGTGGCTGAAGCCGAGGATGGCCGGTTCAGCTCCCAGTGGCAGGTGATCAGCGACGCTGGCTGGTCTGAAGGGAAGTACCTGGCGGTCTACTCAGACAGCGAACCTGACAGCCAGGGGTATACCGTGGAGCTCAGCTTCGAGATCGCCGACAAAGGTGCATATGATCTATACTTCTGCGGCAACGCACTTTCACGGCTGAGCACCCCCCGCTCCCTATCGCCATTTGTCTGGCAGATTGATGCCGGGGAGGAGCACCTCGCCGACAACGGTCTGCCCATGAGCGCCGCTACCGGCGCACCCGAGGGGCTGAGCAAGCTGGGCCGGGTGACCCTCGAGGCTGGAGCGCACCGATTCAAGCTGCGCCTGACCGGCCGTCGCGACGTGCCGGATACGCACTACGCGCTCTGGTTCGACGCCATCGGGTTGGTGAAGGTGGATTGAGGGGAGGCAGTGGCGGATGCGGATTGCTGATGGGTGTTGGCCGCGTGACGTATAGCCGCGGCCATGAACCACTCCGCCGCGCATGATAATCAAGGCGATATGCCACGCGGCCGTATAGCCACAGCATACCGCCACGCATAATGATCAAGGTGATATGCCATGCGGAAGTTTAGCCGCAGCATACCGCCACGTGCTAAAGCACATGGCTATTGACCAGCCAAGCCTGCTGAAGCAGGCTGCAGGGCTCCGCCCTGTTGGTGGAGCTGGCGCATCGACGCCTTGTGACAGAGGTCTGCCTTTTTGCACGGCCAGCTAGATACGGCACGGAGTGCCGCAGCATGCTTCAGCATGCTTGGATGGTCAATAGCCATGGCCTTGAGGCCGTGGCGGCGGGCTTCACCGTATGTTGCAGCCTTGAGGCCGTGGCGGCGGGCTTCACCGTATGTTGCAGCCTTGAGGCCGTGGCGGCGGGCTTCACCGTATGTTGCAGCCTTGAGGCCGTGACGGCGGGCTTCACCGTATATTGCAGCCTTGAGGCCGTGGCGGCGGGCTTCACCGTATGTCGCAGCCTTGAGGCCGTGGCGGAGGGCTTCACCGTATGTTGCAGCCTTGAGGCCGTGGTAGTAGGCTACTGGTCTGAATCAACCGTAAACAGGCTACCGCGATATAAATGTCTCAACAGCTTACAAACGTCCGAACTGAACCAACTGAAAGGTCGTGAACCAAAATGGAGACCATCTGCTACCGAATGCTAGCCGTGGCGATGTGCGTGCTGCTATCCTCGTGCGTATGGGCGGACCAAACCAAATCGAAATCCAGCCCTAAAGCCGCGAAAACAATCTATTATGTCAGCCAGTCCTCCGGGAACGACAGCCATGACGGCCGCGCCGCGAAGTGGGACGGCAAGCATGGGCCGTGGAAGAGCTTGACGAAGGCCTCGACGGTTACCTACAAAGCCGGTGACCAGTTGCTACTGAAGTGCGGGGATGTCTGGAACGACGGCCTCGATCTCAAAGGCAACGGGAACGGCAATGCGCCGGCTCTGGTCTCCTCATATGGCACCGGTGCCCGTCCCATCATTGACCGGCAGAACCCAGCACTCTCGGCGGATCTGCGTTGTGTCAATCTAGACGGCAACGCGTATGGCTGGAAGATCAAGAACCTCGAGCTGGCCAATGCCCGGTATGGGGTTTTGGCCCACATCGCCGAACCGGGGCATTCGTATCTATGGTTGGAGAATCTGTACATACATGGCTGCAAGCATGGCGGGCCATTTCCAAGAACCGCCGGCGATCAGAACAGTCAGCAGGCAGGCATTCTGCTGTTTGGTCCGCTAAAAGGTAAGGCGACCATCACGAAATGCACGATCGACGACAACTTCGTTGGTGCGACCATCAGCACCCCCAGCAATGTTATCGATAATATGTTCTCGCATATGGAATGGACGGCGATGTGGTATGTGGCCAGAGGCGGCGGGCTGATCCGCGGCAACAAGTTCATGCATAACTGCGACCAACACGTCTGGTGCGGCGTGTCTGCGATCGGATCAAGCGGCAGCGGCTGGGTGGTGGAATACAACGAGTTCGGCGAAACCCAGCGCCAGCCCAACACGGTGGACGGCGAAGATTTCGACTTTGAAGCCGGCTGCGACAACGTGACGATGCGCTATAATCTGTTCCATGACACCGCTGGCCCTGCGTCCATGATATACAGCGGCGCGGGCGGGAACCTGCCAAACACCAACCTGTCTATACACGATAATGTCTTCTACAAAAATGCGCTGCAAACGGATATGGGCAACTACAACCAGGTTCTTCTGGTGAGTGGTGACAAACACACCGGAACCCTGGCGAACAACAGGATTTACTACCGCGAAGGACTGCCAGGCATCGCAGGTAGCCGCAGCCCTGGTTTGATACGAACAGGGAATGTCGAAGCCATCTTAGAAAATGAGCCGCTCGGTAAGAACGATGCGCTGTCGGCGAAAGCCTCGGCGTCTTCAAAAAGCGGTGACGCTAAGAAGCTGAATGACGGTGATGCGACAACAGCCTGGTCAGGCGCATCTGCCTCCAAGCAATGGGTGCAGTTGAGCTTTGCCAAACCCGTCAACCTGGACACGTTCATTGTGGAACAGGCCAGCGGCTCATCCATCAATAACTTCGTCCTGCAATATTGGGCAGGCTCAAGCTGGAAGGACATATTCACCAGTTGGAGCCCAATGGGAAGCAAACGCTACTTGCCCACGTGGCGCATCACAGCCTCGAAAGTGCGCCTCTATATCAACTCCACAGAGAGCGGCGTCCCTTCGATCAGTGAGTTCATGGCATATGATTCCACGCAGGCAGGTGGGAAGTAGATCACCGGATTAGCACGAATGGGCAGAATGACTTACGATCGTGGGTCATTCTGCTGCAGGCTTACCGAGTAACGATCGTTATGGCGGAAAATGACTGTGGTGTGCATCACATCATTCCGCAGTACCGCGCATCTCGCGCAGGCACTTCGCGGCCAGAGCACCCTCAATGAGCACGGGCACGCTGACCACCGTCAGTTCTGACATGAATGCGATTGACGGGACAAACTGGTATGCCACCAACATATAGAGCAGCATAAACCCATACACGGCACTGACCATTAGCCTTGTGTGACGCGGCAGCCAGATCGAGGCGATGGTGGTCACAATGGTTGGTAACAGCAGCAGCACAACCCACACAAATTGTATATCAGCACCCCACATCGAGTAGACGCCGGTGAGCACCAGGTACGCCAATATCTGCAGCACTTTGTATAGGTAATAGTAGGGACGCAATATCTACCTCCTGCCATGTCGAGAGGACCATGATGGCTTGTATTCAGGTTACGGGGAAACGATCGCGATGTCAAGGCTCCATGGGCCAGCCCAGGCTGCCGAATTGCGGTAATCACCTTGACATGGAGGATGAGCAGGACAAGTAGGAACAGCGTGAGTAATCGTTCCCATTCTGTCTCCTGGCTCCTGACTCGTCTACTCCCTCCATCACTCCTCCGCGCCTCCATCTATCTGTGGTAAAATCACCCAGAGATATCCAAACTAACAGACATCGAGGAGCAATATGGCAAACCAACAAAAATATGATGTGGCCGCTTATATTTGGCCTTCCTACACCGGTGATGAGATGCGCACCCGCATGTTCTGGCCGGAGGGTATGGGCGAATGGCAGTCCGTGAAAAACTCCGTCTCGAAGTTTCCCGGCCACAACTGGCCCCGGAAACCGCTCTGGGGATACGTGAACGAGGCCGACCCCTACGTGATGGAAATGGAGATCGAAGCCGCCGCAACGCACGGTGTGAATGTGTTCATCTACGACTGGTACTGGTATGACCGCCGCCCCTTCCTGGAGAACTGTCTGAACGACGGCTACCTGAAGGCGCGCAACAACGACAAGGTGAAGTTTTACCTGATGTGGGCCAACCACAGCGTGAACTACACCTGGGACATCCGCCAGGCGCACATTCAGGACTCATGGGTGTGGGACGGCGCGGTCACCCGCGATGATTTCGAGACCATCGCACTGCGCTTGATCGACAAATACTTCAAGCTGCCCAACTACTACACCATCGACGGCAAGCCGGTGTTCATGATCTACGACCTGGCGAACCTGATGCGGGGTCTGGGCGGTGCTGACGCCACGAAGGACGCCTTCGACTGGTTCCGCGAGCAGGCCGTGAAGGCGGGCCTGCCCGGTCTGCACCTGCAGCTCACGATGTGGAGCGAGCTGAACTTCAACCTGAGCGGCGTGGATGGCGGCATCACAGCCACCACCGGCGAGATGGTGGAGAAGCTGGAGTTCGACAGCATGTCGCACTACCAGTTCTGCCACTTCGCTGACATCGACCGCGATTACAATGAGATCATGGTGGATGTGCTCAAAGAGTGGACGCGTATCGAGGCGAGCTATAAAATCCCTTACTTCCCGCATATCTCCGTGGGCTGGGACAACAACCCCAGGTTCAAGGAGTTCCGCGGCGGGATTGTGAAGAACAACACCCCGGAGAACATCCGCAAGGCGATGGCACAGGCCAAAGCTTATGTCGACGCCCACCCCGACCAGGCCCCGTTGATCACCATCAACAGTTGGAACGAGTGGACTGAGACCAGCTACCTGGAGCCGGACGACCTCTACGGCTACGGCTATCTGGAGGCGATCCAGAGCGTATTCCTGGGCGAGTAACGGCGAATTCAATGACCGGCGCGGCTGTTTTTTGTCCGCGCCGGTGTCCCAGACCCCCCCTCCATCTTCGCGTCTTCGCGCCTTCGCGTGATACATCCGACTATACCGGCGTCTCCGTGATGGCACAGCATGTGATGCCGTTACGGTTGCTGTCTGCCCTTACCAGAGCTTACAGCCTGTATCTTGGCTGCAATCAATCCCGCCATTTTCGAGATGTTCAAAATTGGGCTTTGCTGTTTCTTGTCCCACTCATGCCCGTCAATGACCACCAGCACATTCGCTTTGCGCATGATGATCTTGTGGTAATTCTGACCCACATCGCGGTAGACCATTTGGTATGCTTCGTCTATACCCGGTATTGATATCCGCTCGGGCCTTTTCAGTAGCGCCACCCATTCAGTAAACTTCTTTTTACACTCCTCGGTAGGGATGCTGTCCAATTTCCAGGGAAATGCGGTGATGCCCAGCGCGATGTCCTGCCTTGAATCCTTATTTTTTACGGCATACCGGTCATTGATGATGCCCTTGGACGATGCTGGCCCTGGATTGTAATCTGGGTCCCACGGATACCTTCCCTCCCTCCCTTCCATGGTGGTTCCTGCTGCGATCTCATTGGGTCTTGGGAAGAACGATGTGACATCCGCCAAAAAGGCTCCTCTAAAGCCGTTGCCGTCTGCGATCTGCGGCCCGCACCAAACATCCCAGGCAGCTACCTGGGAAGAGCACACATCCTGAGCCATCTTACTGCGGCCAGCAAACCACCTCGGCACCTTGGCCAGGAACGGCTCACCATCAAGCCAGCCATTCTCTTTGGTCATGTTCTTGGGTTCATAAATCTCCGGATGTGACCCAGACCACTCCTCCTTTCCGGACCGTCCCAACTGAAAAGCGATTGTCAGATCTACTGTGTTGGCAAAGCAGATTGGCCCTCGGACCGCCAGACATGCGGTTTCGTTGGCATACGCTTTATCGCCAAGCATTACGGGCTTCATTTGCAGGTCGTTGGCTTTCTTCTCCGCATATCGCAGCACACTGGGATACTGGCCTTTGGCATCCTTGGGCTCTTCAAGGTTACCCTGATGCGCACTGCTGTTAAAGCAACGGTATATCACCACATAGGGGTAAGCTACAGGCTTGTAGTCACCGGGGGTTTTGCTAGAGTAGAAACCGTCTTTGTCCTCCAGACGATGGAGTTCGCCTCTCTCTATCACCCTGGTATAAGCCCATAACAGCGATTTGTAGCTGCTGCTTTCGCTAGATGGTTTATACTCCTCATATGTAAAACCGTATTTGGGCTTGTCCCACAAGCGGGTGTTTTGATCTTTCGGCCGTGTACTATCCCATACCTGCAGGCAGATGTCTCTTAGAGCGACTTCCAAAGTGGAGGATGTGTCTGGTTTGTATGGCTTGATGTCTGGTTTAACGTCCGGCTTCGTATCTGGGGATATGATCCGCGCATCATCCTTCTTAATGTCCACCACTCCGATCCCTTGAGCCACCGTCTCATTTTCGCCAGTGTCGAGGGCCAAGCAGGTCACAGTGTACCGTCCATCCTTCTCGTAGGAGTGTGAAGTATCGTATGACTCTTCAATGCGCATCTTGGGCGTGTTATCGCCGAATTCCCACTGTACAGAAACAGGATTTGGAGACTGTGAAGCCTGCAAACTCAACAGATGCTTCGGGGTTTCGACTTGTGCCGGTTCTGGCTCGATGCGTATGGGTGCCAGTACAAACTCGTTTGATTTCACCAGAATGCCACCCATATCGACACCGACCATCAGACTGACAGCGGCCACTGTCTGGTCAGTCCCGTCGGGCATCGTCAAGTCACTCGGCAGGTTGACCTTGAATGCAGCCGGCGAGTTGTCGCTGACGGGCAGCCAATAGCTCGCACCTCGAATGGGTTGAATGGCAGATGCGGGATCTACGGGAGTTTTCGGGCTTGCGGTAGGGGGTTTGGTCTTTTCAGGCTGACTTGCAGGTTTATCAGCAGGCTTTGTGCCCTTCGTAGCCGACTCGATCTTCTCCTTGGCTTTATCGACAGCTTTGCCTAACTCTTTGCCGATATCCTTGATCTTGTCGGTCAGACCACCCAGACCTGGTATCTGCATACTTGTCGATGCTACCATCACCCTGTCGCGCTTTACCGCAACTGGTGCCATCGAATTCTGGACGATTAACAATACATTGTCCTGGCTATTGATGTACTTTGCAGATGGCCCCGCCACGCCGTTCTCGTCGAACTCCACAACCCGGCAACTCAGGGTTCGAGTCTTGGGGTCATATGAATCAATCTTCACCCCAACTCTGGGCAGGAACATGCCGATCAGTTTCGCATTAGCTGAAACCACAGCAGGGATGAGCTGCTTAGCCTGCTCCACTTCGCAGATGGAGTATTTACCACTGGCATACCGGTAGAGTGCTTGCTGTCCGTCGGCATCAATATACCATCCGGTGCCCTTCTTACCGTTGTCGCCCGGAGCCGGCTCAAACCGGTATTGGTCAAGTTTTGGTGAAGGGTAGTCGGGCTGTCCGTTGAAGCTGTGTACATCCTTCTTGGATACGGCATCAATACCCGATATGGTGTCAATGGAAAAGAAGTTGGTGTTGGTGTATTCGGCTAGTTTTTGAAACAATTGTTCTGGTGTATTGGCTGCGTTGATGATCTTAGTTGCCAGAGGGTCGCCGCTGCCGTGACCGTATACTTCGATCTGAGCAGCATCTGCGAACATCTCAAAGGGATCGCCTTTGAAGTTGACCACATCCTCAATTCGTTTAGGGGTTTGTGCCGGGTGTGCGTCGTTCCGCACATGAGCGGGTAATCCCATGTCAGCCAGAAGGTGCATACACTCACCTAATGCTCGCCAGGCGTTACCGAAATAGGCACGTTTACCAGGGATCGCCACCCCAACCGCGAAAGCTTTATCGAGGCTTTCTCGACCCGCCTTCCATGAGTATGGGGACCCGGTGAGTGCCAGATCCTTGGCGTTAACCTTCGGAGCGAAACCCGACATAAAGGGAGCCAGAGTGCGATTCATGTCATCTGTCAGGTAGGAGACCAATTTCCCGCCATCATAGTCATCTCGTGATAGGCTGCACGGGTCATAGAAGTGGCGTAAAGCTTGCCATGTTTCTGGTTCGTCCGCAGAAAAGCCCCCTTCATACACCCACCATGAGAAGGGCTGGTTTGTTTTTCCTTCTTTGTAGGTATAACTGGAGTACACCGCCCAGGCCGGTACATAAGGTACCTTTTGGTCAGGATACCAGTCGCCTCGCTCTATTACGGCATCAGCCTCAACCCAAAACGCTAACAGATCCTTGTCCAGTTTGTATTGCTGGGCAGTGGGGGTGAAATCATAACGCCGAAACACCTTGTCTTTGGGTGCAATAGTGTTGATGAATTGCTGCAGTGCAAGTCTATTGATCGCAGAGTGCGCTCCTGCCTGTTTACCGAATCCCACAGGAGGCACTGCGTCGTTTTGATAGGCGAAACAGGCAGTGGCAGCCAAGGCAACCATAGATACGCTTAGCTTCAGAATGAGATGGAACCGACGAAACATTACGTCATACCTCCTGTATCTGTCTCGTGGTGCCGGTTTGATATGGATATATTGTACTTTCTGTAGCGAGCTAATAGTGCAGGTAATAGTAACAGTTAATATCTAGATATTGTTTATGGTCTAACCTGGAGACACGATCTTTGGAGAACGCATAGTTGGCGGTATCTATATCAGGGTGGTCTAGGCGCTTACAGGGGCACACCACACGATGCCCACCCCGACCAGGCCCCGTTGATCACCATCAACAGTTGGAACGAGTGGACGGAGACCAGCTACCTGGAGCCGGACGACCTCTACGGCTACGGCTACCTGGAGGCGATCCAGAGCGTGTTCCTGGGCGAGTAACGGTCTGCTGGGGCAGCCTCACGGCTGCCCCGGAGGCTTACCCTCCTTCAGTGCTGGCCGGAGTGTGAGCTCCCGTAACGTAGTCGTGTGTGACTAAACCCATGGCAAAGTGGCTGGCTTCCGGCGATCCACTCCACCGGAACTTGGCGACGGGTTCCGTGGCCCGTCCGTGACTTCGTCCCGGTACGGACACTGTCACCCGTCGCTGATCAGTATCGGCCCGCGTTTCGGCGGGCGTTGGGAGGGTGTCGCCCGCTCGTGCTGACACGGCAGCCTGGGCTGTAGCTGATACGGTCGTAGGGGCCAACCTTGTGGCGGATCTAAACGTTGTTTATTTGCCAGGTTTTAATTTTAGGGGCGCCCACAAGGAGCGCCCCTACGCACCATGGGAACGATAATCATGCAATCCGAAGACCAGACATGACCGAAAAAACTGCGGATGGTACCTGGGAGGTTGAGGCGGGCTGAGAGATTACTGGATGAACCGCTCCATCATTTTATCCACTTTGACACGTGCCACATAGCTGGTGGCGGTTACGCCCAGCAGAGGTTGGGCGGGCACATCCGTAAACCTAAACTTGATTTGGCTGGTGGAATTCTGCAGTTTCATACCGATTGATGATTCTTGAGTGTATACCATGTTGGGCGGGAAGGTACTGTCATTCAGAGCCCTTACTACGCAGCGGTATTTCGCCCCTTTAGGAGCCTGATCTTTCAGGTACAGGGTTACATCCAGGTTGTTCTTACTACGGTGAAAAGAGACACCTTTAATATCGGCTCCGGGCTGCAGCATCGGCATCAGGTCCTCATTGATTGGCTCTTGACACATCACAGGCTTATTGGCTGTGATGGTCAAGGGCAGTTGGACAAACTGCTCATTTGTGCGCACGAAACTGCGTAGAAACCTCTCGCAGAGTTGGAGCTGCGATTTATACTCCCCTAACGCCAGGCTCTTAGCCGCGACCTCATCGCCGCTGAGCGGTAGCTTATACCATTTCAGTCCGATGTCCATCAGCGCACTGGGTGGTGCGGAATACCTGTCTGGACGATAACCCTGCGGATACGGCCAGTCACCAAAATGTACCATATACCCGTACAGGCGGCAGTCCGATGTGAACGGCGCCTTCTCTTTAGCAAGGCGTGCCATCGCGGCTGTGACGAACATGGTGGTGCCGCCATGGTCTGCGTGGTCATCACCAGGCATCACGACAAACACCTTGTTCGGCCTGAACTCCCGCAGGAGCGTCTCCACATCATGCAGCAGGTTTTGGCCGCAGTATGTCAGGCCGGCGCTAGGTGAGTTATCATAAGGGTTCACTCTGGTTTTGGTGTAAAGCGACAGATAGGCACCAGAAGGCACCCAGTTCTTTTCCCATATGGGCATCAGACCTTTATCGGGATATCCCAGAAAAGTGACTTGATCTGCCGTGACCCCGTTATGTTTCACGGCATCCAGTGCCTCGGTTTGGCGGTGACGCCCAAACTGGCGCGATATCTGAGGTGTGATGCGGACAGTCTTATACAACACCTGCATCTCTGCGCGAAACGCATCGCCATTAGTCATGAATGCGATGTGAAGCGAAGCACCCGCTTTTCCGGCCTTTTGGATCAATCCAGAGCAGGCCAGAGTTTCATCGTCCGGGTGCGGAGAAAAAATGAGTATTCGGTCCTTTGCGGTAATCGCGGGCAGTGCAGGCAGTGCTTCCACTTCCTGCTGAGTTACTTCAGCGGCATGACGGTAGTATGACGACCCTCTGTTCACCACCATAAAGCAAGCGACAAGCACGAATCCCCACAGACTCACTCGGAACAGAATGTGACGTTTGCTCAATCTGTGCTTCACCTCCTTCCTGGGGGTGCTGATGGTCGCATTAACAGAAGATTAATTCAGATGTGCAATACATATTATACTGAATTTCGGAGTAAAACTGTTTCGTTGACCTGCGATAGACCAAGGTTCATGGGCTTAGTGGCGACAGTAGATCGCGATGGCTAGGCTTGCAGGGGCGCCCCCTTGTGGGCGCCCCTGCAAGGCGGCGGGAAATCGTAGGGGTCGGGTCCCCCGACCCTGGGCGCGGAGACCGCGCCCCTACCGCCCACGACCACATCCACCACCGCGCGCCATACAATCACCATGACCGGTCCGGTTTTCCCTTTCCGGGCCGGTCTTGCACGCAGAGGGCAACCACGGGGATTTGGGCACGGCACGCCATGCGGTTCTGGGCGAACGGCCGTTCGCTCCTACACACCCACCATTGTGATCCGTCCGAACCGCCCGATCCGTCCGATCCCGGGATTGTCTGAACCACGGATGACACGGATAACACGGATGGGTTCGGATGGGAAATACCAATCGGGAGATTGCGTTTTCCGGAGGCACCCCGAAGCGGGTGCGATTCTTATAGCCAGGGGTAAGCGCAGCGCAACCCCTGGATAAGATGCCAAAGGAACCCTACCCCGAAGTGGGTCATCCGCACTCGCGCACGATCTGGCCCTGCGGCATAAATGCCACGGCTAATTACACGAAAAGCCCGCTCAAGCGGGCTGGAGGGCAACCACGGGGGGATTGCCCCTACGCCTCCTGTGTTTTCTACCCCTTCCCTCTCTACTTCTACCTGCAACATCACGTTATAATATCCATGTCAATGCAAGGATTTCGGACGGGAAGTGAGCACGATGCGGTGTGTATCCGCCACAGAGATAGTATAGAAGGCTTAAATGGAAACCAATTTCTTCGATCAGCCGATTTTGAACTCACCTTATAACTACCCAAGCCAGCACTGGGAGCTTGACGACGAACGCCACCCCACCAACAAGATACTCCAGAAGAGACGGACGGCGGACTTCATCACCCCTATCCCTAAGCCAAAGAAAAAAGTGGCGAAGCCGGCCTTGGAACTGGTTGCCGATGAAGGTTTAGGGCTGTCTACTGAAAAACAGCAGTATAACTCCACGGAGATCATCAACGAGGTGCGCCATTATGTCGACCTTTGGAGACAGATCCCGAACCCCAGTGAATGGGGCGTGACCCCCGAAACGGCCCGCCTGCTGCAGCATTGGCGACAGCATGAATTCCATGGGATACGCCCCTTCTTCTGCCAGGTGGAGGCGGTGGAGACGATCATCTGGCTGACCGAAGTGGCGCCCAGCCGGCCGCAAGGCAGGGGCTTGCTCGATCACCTCAAGAACGCCAATAATGACGCCAACCCAGGCTTGATGCGGCTGGCGCTGAAGATGGCCACCGGTGCGGGCAAGACCACCGTGATGGCGATGATCATCGCCTGGCAGACCATCAACGCGGTACGCAAGCCGACCAGCAGCCGCTTTACCCGCGGGTTCCTGGTAGTGACCCCTGGTATCACCATCAAGGACCGGTTGCGGGTGCTGATGCCCAACGATCCCGACAGTTACTACAAAAGCCGCGAACTGGTGCCGCCCGATATGCTGCCTGAGCTGGCGAAAGCAAAGATCGTGATCACCAACTACCACGCCTTCAAACTGCGCGAAAAGATGCAGCTCGCGAAGGGCACCCGCAGGTTATTGGAGGGTCACGGCGATCCGATCGTCAGCACAGAGACCGGCTCCGAGATGATCCGCCGCGTGATGAACCCGTTGATGAACATGAAAAATATCATGGTGATCAACGATGAGGCGCACCACTGCTACGCCCAAAAGCCGCCCACAGAAGAGGAAGAGAAGCTGAAGGGCGATGACCGCGAAGAGGCGGAGAAGCGCAACGAGGCCGCGCGGCTGTGGATCAACGGTTTGCGGGAGGTAGACGGCATACTGGGTCTCAGCCAGGTGGTGGACCTCTCAGCCACCCCGTTCTTCTTAAGCGGGTCGGGATATGTTGAAGGCACGCTGTTCCCCTGGACGATGAGCGACTTTTCGCTGATGGATGCGATTGAGTGCGGTATCGTGAAGCTGCCCAGAGTGCCGGTGGCCGACAACATCCCCGGCGAAGATATGCCGCTGTTCCGTAAACTATGGGACACCATCCGCACCAAGATGCCCAAAAAGGGACGCGGCCAGACCAGCGGGCTCGATCCGCTATCGCTGCCCACGGAACTCTGTACCGCGCTGGATGCACTATACGGCCACTACGACGAAACCTTCAGACTGTGGCAGCAGCACGGGCTACAGTCTCCGCCCTGCTTCATCGTGGTATGCAACAACACCTCGACTTCTAAACTGGTGTATGACTACATCTCCGGCTTCACCAGTCAAAACCAGGATGGCAGCACGCGCTTCGCAAATGGACGATTGCCACTATTTCGCAACTTCGAGGACGACGGAACACCCATCGCCCGCCCCAACACGCTGCTGATAGACAGCGAGCAGCTAGAATCGGGCGAAGCGCTGGACGACAACTTCAGGAACATGGCGAAAGACGAAATCGACCGCTTCAAGCGCGAAATTGTGGAGCGCACCGGCAACAGGGATGATGCTGATAACATCTCCGACGCGGCACTGCTGCGTGAGGTAATGAACACCGTGGGCAAGCCGGGCCGACTGGGTGAGTCGATCCGCTGCGTGGTCTCTGTGTCGATGCTGACCGAGGGATGGGACGCCAACACCGTGACGCACATCCTGGGGGTGCGCGCCTTCGGCACCCAACTGCTCTGCGAGCAGGTGATCGGCCGCGCGCTGCGCCGACAGTCGTATGACCTGAACGAGCAGGGGCTGTTCAACGTGGAGTATGCGGATGTGCTGGGCATCCCCTTTGACTTCAACGCGAAGCCCGTGATCGTAATATCGGGGCCTCCGAAGCCGACAGTGCACGTGCATGCGGTGCATCCTGAGCGCGACGCACTGGAAATCCAGTTCCCGCGCGTGACCGGTTACCGCGTGGAGCTGCCGCAAGAACGTCTGCGTGCGAATTTCAGCGGTGAGAGCATACTGACGCTCACTCCTGATCTGGTCGGGCCGACGATCACCCAGAACTCCGGCATCATCGGCGCAGAGGTGAACCTGGACCTGAAGCACCTCGACAAAGTGCGCACCAACACCCTGGCCATGAAGCTGGCATCTCACCTTTTATATACCAAGTGGAGAGATACAAATAAAGACGCCCAGCTTCATCTGTTTGCTGACTTGAAACAAATAGCGAGCGAGTGGCTGCAAAAATGCCTGGTGTGCAAAGGTGACACCTACCCCGCGCAGTTGATGTACACCGTGCTGGCCGATATGGCATGTGACCGCATCACCAACGCCATCACCGGCGCACTGAGTGGCGAAAACCCCATCAAGGCACTGCTTGACCCGTATAACCCCACCGGCAGCACGCGGTTTGTGAACTTCTACACCACTAAAATGCTGCGCTGGCAGACCAACATGACGCGCTGCCATATCAACTGGGTGATCTGCGACAGTGAATGGGAGGTGGAGTTCTGCCGTGTGGCGGAGGCGCACCCCCGAGTGATGGCGTATGTGAAGAACCAGAACCTGGGTTTTGAGGTGCCCTACCTGTTCCACGGTGAGATGCACCGATACCTGCCGGACTTCATCGTGCTGGTCGACGATGGCCACGGCATAGACGATCCGCTTCACCTGGTGGTAGAGGTGAAAGGGATTGTGGATGAGCAGGTGCAGAGTAAACACGGCACCATGCACAGCCACTGGGTGCCCGGCGTGAACCGGTTGAAAAGTTACGGCCGATGGGCGTTTGCTGTATATAAGGATGTGTATGCGATGGGCATGGACTTTGGCGAGACAGTCGAAGCAGAAGTGGACCGGCTGATACAAGCGAGTATAACCGTACAGGTATAAGCCAATGAATATCACCGAATTGAAACATCAGGTGTTGCTGGGCGAAGACAGTACACGGCAGTTTAAAGCCGATGTCAAGAACCCGGATGGTCTGGCTTCCGAGATGGTGGCCTTCGCAAACGCGCAGGGGGGCACTCTCTTCATAGGCGTGGATGATGATAGCAACATCATAGGACTGGAACCCCGCGATCTGAAGCGGATTAATTCTATGGTGGGCAATGTAGCCAGTCACAATGTGCGAAGTGCCATCACGGTTTATACAGAGAACGTGCTGGTCGATCAAGACCGGGTGGTGGTCGTGATCAAAGTTCCTGCGGGTATCGATAAGCCCTACTTCGATAAGAATGGCGTGATCTGGCTGAAAGCAGGTGCCGATAAGCGGCGTATATGTTCCAAAGAGGAGCTGCGGCGGATTTTCCAGGTGACCGACCAGTTTCACGCAGATGAGCTGCCTACAAAGGCCACACTGGAGCAGTTGGACATACCCCGCCTACGCACCTATCTGAGGGAACAGTTGGCAGCAGAGTGGCCCGATGACCCCGGTGAACAGATCAGGCTGATGAAGAACTTGAACCTGGCTGCGGATGACGGTCAGTTGAACCTGGCTGGCCTTCTGCTGTTTGGCAGCCACCCGGAGCGGATAAAACCCCAGTTTGTGCTGAAGGCGGTGGCCTTCCCCGGGCGGCGTATAGAGGCGGACACCTATCTGGACGCCGAGGAGTATGCTGGGAACCTGACGACCATATTCACGGGTGCGATGGCTTTTATCAACCGAAACCTGCATAAAGTGCCCTCTCAACCCGGCTTCAACGCGCCGTCTCGTCCGGAAATCCCGCTGCTGGTATTTGAGGAACTGCTGGTTAACGCATTGATTCATCGCGATTACCTGGTGGATGCCCCCATACGGCTGCTGGTCTACACCGACCGCATCGAGGTGATCAGCCCTGGCCACCTACCCAATCAGTTGAATGTGGCCAAGATACTTACGGGCAACTCGGTGATGCGAAATCCCATTCTGGTCTCGTATGGCTCAAAAGGGCTTCTCCCATATCACGGCATCGGTTCGGGTATTCGCCGCGCCAGTGCGGCGTGGCCCCATATCATGTTCAACGACGACCGGGACGGCTGTCAGTTCACGGCTTTGGTCACGAGATTCGAGCAACTTGCGAGTGAGTCTCCAAGTATTGGTGACATTGGTGACAAGCAAGCGGCAGTGTCACCAATAGAGTCACCAAACATTAGTGACATTAGTGACAAACAAGCGGCAGTATCACCAATAGAGTCACCAAATAACAGCGACATTGGTGACAACACAGCCATTATGGCACCAAAAGAGTCACCAAACATTAGTGATATTGGTGACAGGCAAGCTACAATGTCACCAATAGAGTCACCAAACATTGGTGACAACACAGATGCAGATATCGAAACACGCATCATGAACCTGTTGAAGCTGGATGTGAATCTCTCGACGTATGAGATAGCCGATAGGCTGAATGTCAACCGTCGTACCGTGGCGCGGCACATCGATAAGCTGAAGCAGCATCACCGCCTGGTGAGGGTCGGTACCAGCAGGGGCGGACATTGGATAATTCTAGATTAAGTGTGAGGGGTAGTAAGATATGGCAAAGCGAAAAGCTAACGGCTTAAAAGTAGAGACGATGACACATGAGGAGGCCACACGGCTGAACATCCCCACTGCGGAAAACCAGGCGATTGTAGAGGATGACGTCAAAGCACCCATCAAAACCGTGTTTGGACGGCGTAACCAAGAGCTGGACCCGCAACTGATGTGGCGGGGTAAAGACTATCAGGACTGGAGCGAGCTGGTGGTGCAGGCACCCGCTCTCTACATCCAGGAAAAGATCCACCCAAAGGTGTTGATCGACGACCTGATACGCCACAGCAAGAAGGCGGAGCAAGCCATTGAACCCGTGCTGGACCTGTTCGGCGACTTCAACGGCCTTCCAGATGGCGAGGCGCGTACCGAGTTCTACCAGCACGATGCGCACTGGACCAACCGGATGATACTGGGCGACAGCATGCATGTGATGGCCAGCCTGGCGGAGCGCGAGGGGCTGCGCGGGCAGGTGCAGTGCATCTACATCGACCCGCCATATGGCATCAAGTTCAACAGCAACTTCCAGTGGAGCACCACCAGCCGCGACGTGAAGGACGGCAACACTGCGCATATCACCCGCGAACCGGAGCAGGTGAAGGCGTTCCGTGACACCTGGCGTGATGGTATCAACAGCTACCTCACCTACCTTCGCGACCGGCTGACTATCGCCCGTGAGCTGCTGACAGACAGCGGCAGTGTGTTTGTGCAGATCGGCGACGAGAATGTGCATCGGGTGCGTTGCCTGATGGATGAGGTGTTTGGGGAAGAGAACGCTGTGTCCACGATCATCGTGTGGAAGACAAGCTCGCAAACTGCTTCTGCCTTGCCAACTACGTGTGACTTTATTCTTTGGTATTCCCGTAATCGCGAACAGTTTAAGTACCGTCAGATGTTTACGCTAAAGGACCCTATCGACCCCGATAGCTCAGCTGGCGAATATAAATGCTACTGGAAGGGATTCGGCGACTACTTGACGGAGAAGCAAGCTCACGGCATTGACACTGGGAGCCTGCGAAGATTTCGACCTTCACCTACAACCAGCCAATCTGGTTCGGAAACCACCCGCTTCCCGTTCCCTTACAACAGCACTTCATTTACCCCAGGCCCAGGCGGCTGGAAGACGAATCGGGTTGGCTTCGATCGCCTTGCAAAATCAGATCGAATTCTCGCACGAGATCGAAGCGTTTCTTACGTTCGGTTTCTTGACGACTTCCCCGTGGTTCCGATAGCGGACCTTTGGACAGACGTGCGATGGGGTTTCGATGCGAGCGAAAAAAGATACGTCGTCGAAACCAACCCACGTGTCGTCCAACGCTGCATCCTCATGGCCACCGATCCGGGTGACCTCGTGCTAGATCCTACCTGCGGCTCAGGAACAACAGCATATGCGGCAGAGCAGTGGGGCCGACGCTGGATCACGATCGATACCTCCCGCGTGTCGTTGGCGTTGGCACGTGCACGGTTGATGGGTGGACGGTACCCGTATTACATGCTAGCCGACTCGGAAGAGGGGCGGCAGATGGAGGCACAACTTGGTGGCAGTGCCTATGTAACGAAGACGACCCACGGCAGTATCCGACAAGGCTTTGTCTATGAGCGGGTACCGCATATCACCCTAAAAGCCATCGCGAATAACGCGGAGATTGACGTGATCTGGGATCAGTGGCAGCCGGAAGTGCAAGGCGCGATTGGTGATTTGAACGCCGCGTTGAGGGGCCATACGACACCTTATGTGGTCACGACCGGCGGGCGTGAGGGTAAACCGGTGCGGTTCAATGCGTCTGAAGATACCAGCTTCACCATGCCCAGCGGGGAGGTGGTGCCCGCGTACGAGCTGCTGGAGTGGGAGGTGCCGCGTCAGGCCCCTGCGGACTGGCCGGCCAGCGCGAAGCAGCCGTTGGAGGCGTTCTGGGAAGCGCGCATCGGTCGACAGAAGGAGATAGACGCCAGCATCGCCGCGAAGGCTGACTATGAATACCTGTATGACAAACCCACCACCGACAACAAAAAGGTGCGTGTGGCCGGTCCGTTCACCGTGGAGAGCGTGAGCCCCCACCGCATGATGGAAGTGAACGAGCACGGCGAGTTTTTCGACCGCATCGGTGAGAAGCAGCCCGAATACGGCGAAACCAAAGACTTTGCCACCATCATACTGGAGAACCTGAGGACCGCCGGTGTGCAGCAGGCGCATAAAGAAGACCGGATCACATTCGACTCGCTGGTACCGTGGTCAGGCCGGTATGTGTGTGCAGAGGGCCGATATCATGAAAGCGCAGACGGATCGGGTGTGGAGCGCCGGGCCGCGGTGTTTATCGGTCCCGAGTTTGGCACCGTACGGCGGGTGGACCTGGTAGAGGCGGCGTGTGAGGCCGCGGAAGCGGGATTCGAGGTGCTGGTGGCGTGTGCGTTCAACTACGATGCGCACTCCTCGGAGTTTGAGCGGCTGGGCAAAATCCCGGTGCTCAAGGCACGCATGAACGCCGACCTGCACATGGCGGATGACCTCAAGAACACCGGCAAGGGCAACCTGTTTGTGATCTTCGGCGAGCCGGATATCGACATATTGCCCGAAGGTTCGCAGTTCCGCGTAAGGGTGAACGGTGTGGATGTGTTCGACCCCAGCAAGGGCGAGGTGCGCAGCGACGGTCCTGACGGCATCGCCTGCTGGTTCATCGACACCGACTACAACATGGAGAGCTTCTTCGTGCGCCACGCCTACTTCCCTGGCGCCACCAGCCCGTATGACAATCTGCGCAGTACGCTGAAGGCTGAGGTCAACGCAGAGGCGTGGGCATCACTGGAGAGCTGCGAGTCGCGCCCGTTCGACAAGCCCTCCACCGGCCGCATCGCCGTGAAGGTGATCAACCACCTCGGCGACGAGGTGCTGAAGGTGTTCCGGGTGGTGTAGGGGGAGGCCCCCGTGCCTGGGGTCGGGAAACCCGACCCCTACGCGTGGACGTATTACGTCCGATGTCTGGATTGTCTGAACCACGGATTACGCGGCTTACGCGGATGGGTTCGGATGGGGAGGGGGAATGCCAATCGGGAGATTGGCTTGCCCAGGGGGGCGTATGGTGGGGCAATCCCCCTGTGGTTGCCCCTGCACCGAGCCGGCTTCTAGCCGGCTTTTCGTGTAATTAGCCGTGGCATTTATGCCGCGGTGGGGCGGGCGGCGGGCGGGATTGCGGGCGAGCGCCCAGGGGCGCATGTAGGGGCGGGGTCTCCCCGCCCAGGGTCGGGGAACCCGACCGGTCCGAACAGACCGGTTCGGTTAGGGGAAAACCGCCCCGGACATTGGCAGACTACCACCAACCACGGCGGTGACATGTGGGTAGTAGACTGGGTTACTGGACGTGTGGCATACCCGGCACGTAGCTCTGCTGCCACACCTCAATCAGCTTGTCCGCCAAGGCTAAAACTTCATCTACGGTGATGGACTGCAGGCTGTCGGTAATGGCTTGTTCACTGATGGGTGTGCCAGGCGCGATGTCGTGATAGATCAGCCGGTTGGCTGCTCGGTTATATCCATACTGCTTGACGCGGTGGGGTGCGAATATACTGAGGGTAGGTGTGCGGGTGGCGATGGCGGCGTGAAGCAATCCGGTTTCACAGCCCAGCAGCAAGTCGGTGAAGTGCAGCAGTGCCAGCGTTTCTCGCAGGCGGATCCGTGTGATGAGGTTGATGGTATCCGGGCCCAGCTCTTGCTGCATCTGACGTGCGCACTCGAGTTCGCCTTCACGCCCTATCAGTACAATCTGGTAGCCCACTTTTTTCTGCAACTGCTTGGCCACTTCGATGTATTTCCCAACATCCCAGCGTTTGGTCGCCACTTCCTGCGAATCCGGCTGCAACACCATGATGGGGCTGGTTCCATTCCATCCCTCATGCATCAGCCATTCCCGCATGTGCAGGCTTTCGTTGGGGTCGATCCACAACTCAGTGTTGCGGGAAAGATGCTCGGTGTTATCTACTCCGCAAGCCACAGCAATCCGCAGCAGGTTGTCAATTTCATGCTGGTTAGGGTCATAGGCCACACGGTTAGTCAGTAGATGCCCGCGCATTTCGGTATCAAAACCCACGCGCTCAGGAATGCCCACCATCCAGGCCAACAAACCGCTGCTGAAGGATCGGTTGAACAGAGCGGCGGTGGTGAATTTCTGCTTGCTCATGATCTTGATCATCTCAAGATCATTCTTACGCTGATGACTTGGCGATCGGAAGAGGAACTCGTCAATATAGGGGCATCCGCGCAGAATTTCGCCGGCCCATGGCCCCGAAAAAAGTGTGATGTGCGTCTCAGGGTATTGCTTGCGTATTGCCCTGATCGCAGGCAATGCCAGTATCGTATCGACGATATATCTGGACTTCACGCTAACCAGAATCTTCTGATTGCTGGGATCACTCATGCCGCACCTCGTTGATTATTACATGGGCCATATTTATCACTTCGTCTACGCTTATTCTATCCATACAAATTCGCAGTTTGCAATGAAAACGGCTGTTACAGTCTTCACAGCAACCATAGTGGCTGACGACATGGTGCAACTGTCCCCAAGGGTGACTGCGTGACGGATTGGTAGGGCCGTAGAGCCCTAGAACAGCGGTACCTAGCCCGCTGGCGATGTGCGCGGAACCTGTGTCACCGCTGATGTGCATCATGCTGACACGCAACAGTTCCGCGAGTGCCTTCAGGCTGGTTCTGCCACTAAAATCGTACACCTTTTGGTGGCATTGTGCCACAATCTGCTGCACCAAGGGCTTGTCGCTGGGGCTGCCCACAAACACCACATCGTAACCCTCAGCACTCAGAATGTCAGCCGTCTTAGCGAAACACTCTGGGGCCCATCGCTTTTGCGGTTGTCCTGCAGAGGGATTAATGGTGATGAGCTTTGTGGTGTCAATCCCTGTCTCTGCGATAAGTTCGACGACTTCCGCTTTTGACTTGGGGTCAATATAGATAGGAAACTCAACGGGTTCAATGGGTACTTTCAGATAGCGCAGGATATCAAGGTAACTGTCCGTCACATGGGTCACATTTCCCACTCGCGGTACAGCCACATTCAGCAGATGGCTGCCCTCACGCTGGTCGCTGTGCCCCAGCCGTGTTTTGGCACCGGTCAGTAATGCCATCAATGCACTTTTGGCCAGACCCTGAATATCTATCGTGAGTTGAAACTTCGCTTTACGCAGTCTGCGCGAGGCTCTCCCAATTTCGACCCAGGTATTCGCCTTGTGAAACGCGTGCTGCCAGCGTTTCACCGGCAACACAATGACCTCATGAAGGAGTGGGTGATCGGTTAGTAGGCCGGCGTATCGTGCGTCCACGATCCAGCTAATCTGCATCTGAGGTTTCGCCCGCTTCAGGGCCGCCAACACGGGTAGAGCATGGACCATGTCACCGATAGCGCTAAGCTTCACGATGACAAGACGGTCGATATCCTCGATTCGGGGTCTAGCTCTCACTGGTGATGGCCTCTTCAGGTGGGCGGCATTTCCAGCGGTTATGGAACCACAGCCACTGGTCGGGGTAGAGGCGCACCTGGCTTTCAATCACCCTTTGGATTTCTGCGGTGATACGCAGCACATCGGCTTGATTATCGCCGGTCGGTGCGGCAATGATCGGCTCGCGGAACTCGTAAATGTGGGTGCCATCCGCGCACCGCCGTGCGAACAACGGCACAATCGCCCCGTGGGTTCGAAGCGCCAGCCTGGCTGGGCCCGCTACACATCCCGCCATTCTGCCAAAGAACGGCACAAACACATCGTCGCTGTTTTGGTCGCTCATCAGTACCACAGCGTCCTTGTCTTTCAATGCCCGAATAATCTTAATCCCGCTGGAGCCGCCTTTAGGAATTACTTTATACCCCGATCGACCGCGTATCGCATTGACCAGCGAGGTTGCACCGGGGTCATCGGCATCGCGGGCCACCACCGTCAACGGGATGCTCTGCAGCCTGGTCAATGCCCGCGCGCAAAGCTCCCAGCTACCCATATGAGCCGATATCAGCAGTACACCTTCGCCCAGAGCATACGCTTCCTGCAGGTAGTGCTCATTCACAAACACCACCATTTCGGACATCATTTGGTCAGAAAAGCGGTCTGCCATCAGAAATTCTACGGTCGATACGCCGAAGTTACGAAAAACATGCTTAAGCAGCTCGCGCGCCTCTCGTTCCGACATCTCGGGGTAAGCCGACATGATGTTCTGCAGCCCGATCTGTTGGTACCGGCCAGCGCAATGATAAGCCACTGTGCCCAGTCGCTCGCCAAAGCGATACATGCTTTTAATCGGGGCCGTCATGGCTATACGCCTGATGCCCAGCAGAAGAGATGTGCCAACGGCGGCACGGATGCGTTTAGAAAGGGGATATTGTTGCGAAGACACGATGCGGGTTATGCCACCTTAATATATGTAGGTCAATTTGATTGTACTTGCCATCGTGACTGATTGCCAGTGAAGCCTGATTCTGGCACGGAAACAGGGTATCATAACTGCGTATACAAACGAGAACCCGTCCGTGTATGCACGGCAGTTCAGGCTGTAACTAATACGGTCGTCGGGCCACCCTTGTGGTGGCCTTGCAACTACGAGCTTCGTTGGCGCGAAGGGTCTGCAAAGACGCAGACCACATCCGGACGCCCCGAAGGGGCATGATTCCTTATAGCCAGGGGTGAGCGAAGCGATACCCCTGGTAAAGTGTCACGATTATTACCCCCGAAGTGGGGTCGAACCGTGTCGTCGCATTTACTACAGGTAATACCATGCCGACCCACTTCGTGGGTGCCGGAAGCCACACCAACATTACTGATCGTGGACAAATGCACAATATCGGGTCGTATAGTTGAGTAGTTAGGGAATATGCTAATATATGCATTATGAGCTGGTGCGGACAAGCACCGGCAATCAAACAAGTTTCGGAATTCAACGAGTAAAAACCGTCAGGGAGGAACACCAAGTGCCAATTCTATCATGTGACACCTACAGTCTGCGTGACTACTTCAGCGATGGCAGGCTGGATTATCTGACCGCGCCGCAGGCCATCAAAAAGATGGGCATTCCGGGCATCACCTACAACTCCATATGGATGAAGAGCTACGATACCGCTTACCTGGACACCATCAAGCAGGCTTGTGCCGATGCCGGCGTGGTGATCACCGGGTTCATCATAGAGGGCAATATCGCCACAATGGACGATGAGGCGCGAGACAAGCAGATTGCGGAAGATATCGAGCAGTTGAAAGCGGCCGCGTATCTGGGAGCCCCGATTGTGCGCATCAACCTTGGCGGGCTGGGCAGCGAAGAGCTGGACGACACCGTGGGGGTAGAGCGGTGTATTGACGCCTATAACCAGATGCTTCCTGTAGCCAAGCAGTTGAACGTGAAGATCACGATTGAGAACCACGGCGGCGTCAGCCTGAAGGCCGATACCATCCTGAAGGTGATCAACGGCACAGACCCGGAGTGGGTGGGCTCCTGCTTGGACTTCGGCAACTGGAGTAATGAGCTGCGCAACTCCGAAAGTGCGAAGCTGGCCCCATACGCTTATCACGTGCATGCGAAATGCCATAACTTCCTGCCCAATGGTGAAGAGCGCGATGCGGATTACAAATATCTGCTGGGTCTGCTTCAGCAAAGCAACTACCAGGGAGCCGTCTCCATCGAGTATGAAGGTGAAGAGGACCAGATGCTGGGTGTGGAAAAGAGCGTGGCACTGATCTTGCGCTACTGGCCTGAGCTGCGCATCTAGGCACATGACAAGGGGTTGACATGGTTATATCATTCATAGAGCTGGCGTTGATATTGATGATCGGTGTCCCCGTCATCGGGTTGATCGTCATCGCGATACTGGCAATATTCCGCGGTTGGGCGGTGAAGAACCGGGAGCTCAGACTACAGGAAACCCGTTTTGAAGTAGACGCCAACCTGCGTCAGAATGAGATGAACGACCAGATACTGCACTCGGATGACTATGCGGCTTCAATGATTGAAATCAAGGCTCTGGCCGAAGAGGTTCGTCAGTTACGCAAGGAACTGGCCGAAATGCGGCGACGGCAGGACTACAACCAGTAATATCGCAGGAGGGCAGCCGTGCCAAAGCCTCTTTATCTATATGACTTAACGCATACCGTGACGCAGCCGCGTGATGATGCCCGGCGGCTCAGGCGCATCTGGGACGAAACGCACTTGGTCACGTCGATTCAAGGTATCGTGAACCGGCGTAACCCCAGGCTCTACCTGAAGTTCGTCGGCGGCACCGATGGCCGTATCGACACATTCTGGCTGGAGCGGATGCGCAAAAAAGGCGAATGGCTGGCCGACGCCGACGTTCAGCCCGTGTCCGATCTGAAGGCGTTGATCAGCCTGTTCCGGCGGGATATCCGCGGGCTGGTGGTGTATGACGAAGCCGTTCCTGCGACCTCCAATGTGGCCTCCACCGCCGCAGGAGTGGAGGGGCTAGCCTGCATCCGGTATGATACCTCGGCCGAATCGCTGTATCACTGGCTCAGCTCCGACCCGGATGGTCCGCGCCTGCCCGTGCGACTGTGGCTGATCAACCCCGATGGTACCAGTCTGTTCACCGGCAAGGGCCGGATACCAGGCAGCACCACCCCCTCCACCGGCTCCGTGAAGTGCGACGCCTATATCTGGGCGAAGCAGCGTTACCTGGACACCGGCCGGTGTAACCCGCTGTGCATGGGATACTACATGGACGCCTGGTGGTTGAAAATGAGCTGGGGTGATGTGTGGAACCACACGCTGACCAACCATGACTACTTCATCGCCCGCAAGGGGTTTATCTTCGACCTTTCGCCATGGGACGACGAGCTGCCGAATGACGACCCCGGGCAGCCCATGGGCACGGACACCGCCACACTGAAGGCCATCCTGCACGCCGCGTGGAAGCGTACGGGCGGCAAGAAGATGATCCATGTGGGCGGGTTTTTACCGTGGGACAAGAAATATACCAGCTTCCAGAAGGGTGCCAGCAAGCACGATCCGGTGCCCGGCGAATGGCGGTACGCGGAGATACTCAGCAGCTACAACGCCTACATGGATGCCGATGCACTTGGCTATGCGGGTATGGCGAACGCCTCGGTATACGGCCTCTACCCCTTGAAGCCGAAATACACTCAGAAGCGGCCCACCACCAGCGAGCTCAAATCGGCCGGGCACCTCACGGCAGATGGTCAAGTCGCCAGCAAGAGCTTCGTGGCGATCTATGTGGGCGACTACGACTCGGCGGCCTGGCTGTATCACCGTATGCCTGAGCTGTGGAACGACCCTGTGCGGGGGCAGATCACGCTGGGATGGGCGATCAACCCGAATTTAGCACAGCGGTTCGCCTTCGGGATGGCCTGGCTGCGTAAAACCGCCAGCGCCAGGGATGTGTTCCTGGCGGGCGATTCCGGTGCAGGCTACATCAATCCGGGTCACTTGTCCGAGCCGCGCACAATATCGGAGCTGCCCTCCGGTGTTAAAGCCTGGCAGGGGCACTGCCTGCGCTACTTCAAACAGTGGGATATCTCCATGGTGGGCTTTGTGATTGACGGCTACGCCCCCCAGATGAGTAAAGAGTGCCTGGATGCCTACGCGCAATTTTCGCCAAGCGGGATTGTGGCGCAGCGGCTGCCATCACGGCAGGGCATACACAATGGGATGCCGTATCTGACCATGGACATGGATATGGTCGGCGGACCAGAGGCCTCCGCACAGGTGATTCTTGACCGGCTTCGTGACACAAAAGCGCAGTTTATGATTTTCCGCACGATACTCTGGAGCCCCTCCAGCCACAAAGCGCTCATGGATGCCGTCAAACGCGCCCCGGCGGGCAAGGATGTGGAGTTCGTGGATCCGTATAGCTTGATGCTGTTGCTGAAGACGCAGGAAGGTGCCGCGCGCGCATAGCGCAGCCGATTAGCCACGATGCCGCGGGTTTAGTCACCCCACGGGACTAGCGTCCCGTGAACGGGGTTCCCTCACCGCGCGTCTAGACAATTTGCAGCCCGCAAGCGGGCGCAGGGTGCCCTCCGCCAGCGCCCGCTGGAGCGAAGCGACGCGGGCAGCCATCTGATCAGCGACGGGTGATGGAGCCCCCCTGGGGCGATGGAACCCGTCGACACGGTGCCGATCAGTCCACATCGCAGCCGATCATCCACGCGGCTTCGGCCACTCCACCCCCTATCCTGCCACCTCAAGATGGCTCTCCCAGCCCTTCAACGCCCTCTGCAGGGAGGCCACGGTGTCGGCGTGTCTAGCCTCGCTGGCCAGGTTAGTCATCTCCCATGGGTCTTTTCGCATGTCGAACAACTGCACCACGGGGTCGTTCTTGTAGGCGATGAGCTTATACTCCGGCGTGCGCAGCATACGGCCGGTGATGTTGGCCTCGCTGACGACGAACTCACGCCCCTCTGTGCGGCGGTTTTCGACCAACGGCTTCAAACTCCGCCCTCGCGCTTTGGGAATGCAGGGGATACCCGCATAATCGCACAGAGTGGGGGCGACATCAAGGCCAGAAACCACATGCGAACGGTCGATACGCAGATCGGTTGCCCCCGGGGCATTGATGATCATCGGCACCCGCACCGCCTCATCATACAGCCACCATTTTTGCAGCATCCGGCGTCGTGCAAGACCGTCGCCATGGTCGGCAGTGAACACGACCACCGTGTTTGATGCGAAGCGTGAGTCCTCCAGTGCATCGAGCACCCGCCCGATTTCCGCATCCACCTCTTCCACCATGCGGTAGTAGTCATGCATGTAAAGACGCCAGTGCATGTCTGTCCAGCCTTTGGTCATGTTGGAGACACCCTTGAAGTGGGCATCCACGACTTTGGGCTGTTTCTGTGTGTGCGCGTAATTCTTTGGAAGTTTTGGCAGATCGCGGTCGGTGAGCGGGAACGGCAGTTGGTCGGGCACTTGCTTGTGCGTGAACGCCCAATAACAGCAGTCATGCGGCTGCAGGAATCCCAGAGAGAGGAAGAACGGCTTATCTCCGCTGTAGCTCTGCAGCAGACTCTGCGCGGTTTGGGCCACGATCGAATCCTGGTGCTGCCCCTGCCCGGAGGTATTGGCGGTCAGGCAGTTAAAACTGGTGTTCGGGTTCCGCCCCGGCACATGCCACTTGCCAGCGTAAAAGCACTCATAACCGTTGGCACCAAACCACTGGCCAAGGTCAGGCATTTCCGTGTTGAGGGTGTGGTTGTTGCTGAGCATGCCGTTCTCAGATGCAGGCCGGCCGGTGTACCAGCAAGCCCTTGCGGGACAGCAGACGGGATTCGGGGAATAGGACTCGGTGAAGGTGACACCGCGTTTCATCAGCCTGTCCATATTCGGCGTATGCACGTCCTTGCAGCCCAGCCCCGATATCGCTTGAAAATGCTGCTGGTCTGTGTGCATATAGATCAGGTTTGGGCGATCGGGTTTCGCTTTGGCTGCTGCGGAGGTAGACGGCTGGTTCTGAGTCAGAGCATATGCTGCGGTGCCCACAGCAGCGCCTTTAATAAAATCTCGACGGGTCAATCCAGATTTACTCATCGTCTCTCCTCCACCACCTTGGCCTGCGGATCATAGAAATACTCCATCAACCCCACAGAGGCGATCAGCAGTCTGTGGTTGTCATCCAGGAAGTAGGCCCCATCCCAGATGCCCTGACCTGTCTGAACAAATCCATGAAGGCGGGTGGGTTTCCCTCCCAGTGTCAGCTCCAGTGCGCCCGAATACTGGATTTTGTGCCCCCGTCTGGGTTTCTGGAGCTCCTCCAGCAGATCGAACTCCAGTGGCTTCCCGCCAAACGGCAGCCGCTGTACGGCGTCGAACAACGACCAGTTGCTGCTGAACCGCTTGCCCATTTGTAGCCTCTTCGTGCCAGGTAAGAGCTTCACAACAGACTTTTCCGCTTGACCCGTAAAGCTGTACCGGGTGTAGTCCATCGGTTTGGAGTTGGGGTCCAAGATGACGGATTGTACCTGCCATATGCGCGGAGTGGCATATAAATCAGGCTGGCACTCCATGCTGGCGTGGGTGAGGTTGATCTTGGGGCCGGTGATGGGCCGCGTCTGTGTGACCTTCAGTTGGATGCCGTCTGGCAGGCTGCTGCGCTGGATACGCAGAGTCCCCGCGTTCCATGAGCTGACCGTCTCGTTGGTCATGAGCTGGCACCTGTAGGTGTTGACCCATGCTCCATCGGGGTTGAAGCGTTCCGCAGGCACCTGTATCTTGTCCCAGAACTCGCGAAGCTGCTCCAGCGAATGTGGTAGAGACTGTTTAGCCAATGACCTTACCTCCCAGCAGTTGTGTGCTTCTAATTGGTAATTCAGTACGTGATGTCAGTATACCTGCCTGTGCGGCTTATGCGGTGCTGCTAAGTCTGTGATCCGCAAAGCCAGTAGGCTGATTGCGGCACATAAATGTCAGTCTTTTACCCATATCTCCTGGCTGATTTTCGAGTAACGGTATAACCACAGAAAGTCATATGCTACGCATAGTCCGGCCACCCACGGAGTGGGTTAGATTCATTATAGCCACGGGTGAGCGAAGCGTAACCCGTGGAAGGCGGTCCGATATGTCTACCCACGAACGTGGGTCGGATCAGATATTCTACGATACGGTTCGACCCCCGTTCGGGGGTAGACCCCGTGACACTTTACCAGGGGTATCGCTTCGCTCACCCCTGGCTATAAGGAATCATGCCCCTTCGGGGCGTCCGGATGATAACCATCGGTTGCTACCTATTTGTGGGTAATAGACTGCGGTACAGCTTGTTATCAACAGGCTACACCCGTCCAGCAGCGTGGAGCACCGCCAGTGCATCAGCGGTCACCCACTCGTTCATCCTGCACTTGCTGCTGACACCCCAGCTCACGAGTTCGCAGCCTCCGGAACCGGTAGGTGTTTTGGACATCCGGTAGTATTTGCATTCAGCCCCCCAGCCACCGTCAGGCAGCCGTTTCGACTCCAGCAGTTCAAGCGCGTCGCTGCAACGGGGGTCTGAGAGGAACCCGGCTTCGGACATCACCTTCATCCCTGCCAGGATGTCGTAGTGCCAGTAACAGGGGTAGTGCAGCATCGTGAACTCGTCGTTCATCACCGTCCCGTCGTTGATTCGGCGGAACAGGTGCCGCTTCAGAAAAACTTCAGCCGCCCGTTCTGAGGCCTCGTGCGCCCTGGGGCTGCCGGAGACACGGGCATACAACGAGAGCCCGCGCAAGGGCAGCAGGCTTTCCCAGAAGGAGGAGTGGCACGCCTGAGTGTTCCTGTCGCAGTTCCAGCCCCCATCTGGCCACTGGGTTTTCATCAAGGTATCGGCGAGTTGGTCTATCCGCTGATCGCCAAAACCCAGCGTGATCAGCGAGTAGATCGCGTTGCCCTCCTGAGAGGCATGTATCCGCACACGTCCATCAAGTACCAGCATCTCCTGCACATGACTTGGGTCAAGCCAGCAGGCGTAGACCAGCTCCGCCAGTGGGGCGATTCGCGGATCACCAGGCGGGGTGCCGATGTCGGCCAGCGAAGCCAGCACCCAGTGCGCTCCTGCGAATTTGCGGTAAACATGATGGGCGATGCCAGCCATCCGTTCCGGTGGATGCAGCAGTGCATCTACCCGCGGTGAGTTCCTGATTTCCTCACGAAGTGCGATGATTCCGGGCGATTTGGGGTCTTCATCCAACACCTTTGTGCGGATTTTATAGCGGATGGATGGTTCAGGGCAAGCTAACAGATTTTCCACGATGGTGGTCATGATGGCACCTCACGGGTTGAATGCCTTGTCGATTACCCACATAGACAGCACGTATGATGGTTACTGTCCGGGTACCCACGAAGTGGGTATGATTCTTATAGCCACGGATAAGCGAAGCGCAACCCGTGGTAGAGGGTGCAGATATCTTACCCCGAAGTGGGTCGAACCTTAGTGTCTCCATGGCCTACCCGCGTTCGTGGGTAGATGGTTAACGATGTCTTTCCACGGGTTGCGCTTCGCTTACCCGTGGCTATAAGAATCCTACCCTTTCAGGGTGCCGACCATCAGGAGCACATTACATGGTCGATATGTACCGTATCATGTCGTCCAGACCTGTATGGGTAATAACCCTCAAGACATGACCTAAAAAGGGGCGACCGGATGGCCGCCCCAGATGTCCGATTATCCTATGGATTGGCGATCTGAACAGCGCCGCCGCGGCTGGCTTTCAGGTAGTTCAAGCCATAGACCTGCGACGTCATCTCAAGTTCGCGGTTGTACACAGGGTCGTGCCAGCCCTCGATGTCGATGCTGCCCACAAAGCCGTTCAGGCGCAGGATGGTGACCACGTCTGCCCAGTTGGTATCGCCAAACCCGGGGGTTCGGTGGTAGGCAAACTGGTGGCTGCCGTAAACGCCGTGCTCACGCACCACATCCCACATTACGGTCGCGTCCTTGCCATGCACGTTGAAGACCTTCTTCACGTATTTGCGAAGCTGGGGGATGGGGTCAATCAGCTTCACCATCTGATGGCAGGGTTCCCATTGCAGACCAAGGCTATCGGATGGGATTTCGTTGAACATCCAGTCCCACACGACGGGGGTCTGAGCGATGTTCCAACTGCCGTTTTCCCAGCGGCCGCCCATATCGCAGTTCTCGAAGGCGATGCGCACACCGTGGTCTTCCGCCAGCTTGACCAAAGGCTTCCAGACCTCCAGGAAGCGAGGGTAGCTATCGGGCAGGGGACAGCCCGGCACTCGACCGGAAAATCCGGTGACAATGTTGCAGCCGAACTTGCTGGCGTTCTTGATCAATATCGCGAACCCTTCGCGGGTCTTGGCAGCGGATTCGTCGCTCGCCAGCGGATTGCCGAAGCAACTCACGCTGCTGATAACGGCTCCAGTGGAGCTGCTGGCTTCCAGAGCTTCCTCAATGATCTTCGGAAGGGCACTTTCGTCCACACGGTCGCCAAAAACCAGGCTGTAGCTCTCGAATCCGTGGACTTTGATTTTGTCGATGTATTGCTTGACGCCTGAGCTGACATTGACAAGCGTTCCGATGCGAACGTCTAGTAGATTTCCCATATGTCGGTATCCTCCAGAGTATGATTTCGATTAGGTTGTGTTCCTGAAAGTAGGTTATCCCAAACACCCCTTGTTACCGCATCAGATGCCGCCATTGGGGGCATTTGGGCTGACACCCGGACTAACTGTTTGTGATGCCTTCAGTTTCAGTACAGTGTGTGTCCATACGGAAGAAGGATCGGGCGTATTCCCGCGGGGAGACACCCTGCCACCGCTTGAAGAAGCGCGAGAAGTGATAGATGTCACCAAAACCCAACTCCATGGCGACTTGCGTGACTGGCTGGCCGGTGAGCAGCCGCTTCCGCGCCTCGGTGAGTCGGAACTGGGCATGGCACTGCATCGGGCTTTCGCCGGTGGCGGCCTGGTAGCGGTGCGACAGCGTGCTTCGGCTGACGCCCAGCTCGGACGCCAGCTCGTCCAGACTCAGGGTTTCATGGGTATGCTTGGCAATAAGCTGGCGAACCTCGTTCTCCCACGCTTTGACACTGGTGATTTGCGACGGCCCCAGCCAGCCCTGAGTGCCATCCCACACCACGTCCTGCAGCAGTGCCAGCACCTTGCAGAGCTCCGCCTGGGCCTGCCAGAAGCCATCCTCGCCCAGGGTCTGTCCGATCAGCGCGGTAGCCTTGATACCCTGCCCCAGTGCCCCCTCGGTGTCGCGGATGATTCCATACCGCTGCTCCACCACAGACGCTAACGGGGCGCCGGGCTTGTCCCAGTCGAACAGTATAAACGCGCAACGCTGTTTGCTGTTCCGCATACGCTCCCAGTAACTGCATCCCGGTGCGTAGAGGTGCGCCTCCAGCGGCTTCCTGGCGCGCCATTCTGAGGTGTGGCTGGGCACGCGGTAGTCGCCGCAGGCCCCCCAACTGTAGTCCAGCACCCACACTGCGTTGTTACACGCGGTGGTACCGCCTTCGGTGCCGATTTCCGTCTGCACCGCACACAGCAGGCACGGCTGCAGCTCCGCTCTTCTGTGCCAGGTGTGTCCATTTATGTTTTGCGCCATCTCAGCCTCTTGATTGCATGAATTGGTAAATTCGCTGAGTCATTTATATATACCACTGATCGGTTTGTTTTGCCTGCAATGGAGGCATATTGGGCCCTAAATTCGACGATTCGCACATGCACATAAAGACAAATAATGTGCCACCGCATCCATTCACCTGGACGCTCCGCACGAGTAAACTAAGCTCATATACGGTCATAATACGGTTGACCGACAAAACCTATGGGTATGCGAACGCAAGGGGGAACCATGAAGCGTAATACAACGGGAATTATACTTTCGCTGCTGCCAGGTCTGATGTTAAGCGGTGCGGCGCAGTGCGGCACGGTTACAGTGGGCGATGATCTGTTATCGGTGGAGCTCAGTTACGGCAGCAGCGGGCTGCAGGAGACACAGTTGGTCACACACAAAGTGAAACTGGAAGCTCCCGCGGCGCTCTGCTGGGTGGTCGAGACGGACAAAGGCTCGCAGAGCTCCGCTGGCTCAGAGGCAAGACTCGCCAAGCCTGTGGACAATCCCGCCAAAGAGGCGGTGTTTGTGGGCCAAAACAGCCTCTTCCGCTGGATGGCGAAGTATACGCTCTCAGGCCCTGGCCGAATCACCAAACAGCTCAGTCTGGAGCCGATCGAGGCGCTGACCGTGCAGCGGGTGACCATGCAACAGATACCGGAGCAGCTTCAGCCGGTGGTGGCCAGCACCAGCCTGCTGGACATCGCGCTCTTCTGCCGTCAGCAGCAGGTGGGGTTATTTGCCTCGCTGGACTTCCCCTACTCGAAGGTTCGTCAGGCAGGCGGACAGTTCAACATCACCTACCCCCCTTTTATGGCCCTCAAAGCCGATGAGACCTACGACTGCCACTCTCTGACTCTAGGCGCGACCGAGGTCACGGGCAAACTCCGCTACGGCTACTATGAAGGCGAAGTGGAGGCGATGGACCGCTACATCCAGGGCCACCAAAAACAACGGTTTGAGAAGCCGATGTTTACCAGTGCGTGCATCGTGAACCGCTATACGCAGATTCAAAATGGTGCCATCTTCTACACGATGAAGGACCACCCCACCCTGTCCATCAACCAGGACATCCTGCGCCGCGAGATCACCTTGCTGCCCAAGCTGGGTATGGAGTATTACCAGGTGTTCCCGGGGGTGTTTGACTGGGTGGCGTCAGACCCCAAACCGGAGCTGGTGGAGAGCATCGTCGCCCATGCGAAGAAGAACGGCGTGCGCATCGGCGACTACTCAGGCACCTCTGCGGTGTTTTGTCAGCACTACAACCAGTACAACAACTCGCTGCAGGGCACCGATCTCTCCCCTTGCTTCGGCTATGAGAAGTTTCAAAAGTGGTACACCGATACCGTGGTGAAGACCTGTAAAAAATACGGGTTTGAGATGCACGCACTCGACTTCCTGAGCATCGGACAGTGCCAGAACGCTGCGCACGGGCACCCGGTGGGGGAGGACAGCATCTACTCGCAGGTGAAAGGTGTGGTGGATTTCGCCACATCCGTGAACGCCACTTCGCCCACCATGATGATCTGGCCGAACTCCGGCTGCTGGTCGGAATTGCTGCCCAAGCTGGCATGGTATACCCCTTGCCTGTATCTAACCGACCCATTCATCGCCTCACCCTGGCAGGGGATGAACATGACGCGTCTGCTGGATGATGCCCGCCGCGAACAGATGGTCAGCCTGCACTACTCGCGCTTCCTGCCGTACCGATACTACACCAACTGCCAGTATTTCTTCAGCCAGAACTCCGTGGTGCCCGACATCCGCAAGAACTACGAGTATGGGGCACTGTCGACCATCGCAGTCACACCCAACCTCTGCCTGGCGGAGGTGCGGCCCTGGTATGATGAGCTGAGCCCAACCAATCAGGCGAAGGTGCAGAGCTTCTACACCAAATGGACCAAGTTCCTGAAAAAGAACTTTGATCTGTGGAAGCGAACCTACCACCTCGGTGATGACCCGCAACCCGGCGGTGTGGAGATATACAGCCATGCCCAGGATGGCCGTGGATTCATCTTCATCGTGAACCCGAACTATTGGAGCAAGCAGGTTGAGGTTCCCCTGGACGCCCGACTGGGATTCTCTGGCAACGCCGATTGCGAGCTGGTGGAGCTCTACCCCTCCGAGCGTCTTCGTATGACCGAGCACGGCCCGACTGTGAGTATCGGCCATTCTATGAAGATCGAAGCTCCGGCTCAGGAGGTAATCGTGCTGGAGGTGCGACCAGCCCCGAAAAGTGTTGCTAAGCCCAAACTATATGGCGTGCCAGGTACTGTGACTCAGACGGCAGACGGCTACCTCGTGAAGACCTCAGGCTTCCAGGGCAGCTCCGAAAGGGTTATGGTGGTGCTGCCGAATGGCTCTGCAGAGGTGAAAGGTCTGGAAATACGAACCGACATTCCCGAAATGGACCGCCGCCACTGGCCATTCGAGGTCACCCAGGCGAGACTGACGAAGTCAGATGCAGAAAGCGCGGAGGTGGCCCTCACATTCCGACGGCAGACACCAACCACAGAGATACGCCAATGGCAGGTGATGCCCGGCAGCCTTGATGAGGGCACGATGCAAAACTGGCCATCCGGTGTGCCTTCCACGCACAGCATCCAGACGCCACTTGCTGCTGAAGGTGCCGCGCAGACCGGTGCGCTGGCGCACTTTGGGGGAGCCTATGTGGATAACGCCTTTGGCGAGATGCAGCCCACGGAGTTCACACTGACCACCACACGCAGCGTCATTCCAGCCAGGACGGCTAAGAGGGCTGAGCCCGCTTTGCCTGCCCTATCCAGCCTGGCAGAGCTGGGCACCAGCAAGAGCTGGTGGTGTTCCAGCACTATCACGCTGCCGTTCATCAACGCCTACGGTTGCGAGCCAGGCTTCTTCGACCACCCCATACTGGTGCTGCCCGTCACCTCAAACCCCTCGGTGGCGAAGCTGTCGGTGTGGATCAACGGTCAGCCTGTGGACGTGAATGAGTACCGCTACCCGCGCAACCGCGGCTACTTCACCCGCTGGGTCGACCTGCTGGGTGTGACGCATATGGGTGAGAACTCGCTGGTGATCTACTACGAGGAGACGCTGTAGGGGGGCGGCAGGGGTTACCCAGGGCGGTTGGTGAACCGCCTTCAAAACCCCGATCACCCCGCATATATTCGTAGGGGCGGTTCGCGAACCGCCCTTCGTGCGTCACCACAGGATAACCATATCGGATGGAAGCACAGCAAACATCTGTCGTAGAGAGGGCGTTGCACAGGAATGGTGTATGTCTGGGTCAGCTCGAGAAGGGCGGTTCGCGAACCGCCCCTACACAGCCCGCCTTCCGGCGGGCCACGTTCACCCCCGCATGCCCTGAAAACAGCCCCAAATTACCATCCGTGTCCCAATATCAGCCAATTTGCACAGAATGACAAACATTGTGCCATAAATTCTATTCAACTTGCTCTATACCACGTGTAAACTAAGGCCATATATGCTAAATTTCAAGCCGGAGGACCGTATGCTTTCTAAGCTATCTCTCGTGTTTGCGCTCCTGTTTATCACAATGGGACTGCGTGTTTCAGCCGATACGCCGCAGGTGCATTACCTCGATGACCATCTGTCGCTGATCGTGCAGCACAGCCAGGGCTGGGGAGTGTTGGGGGTTAATGTCGCTGCTCACGATCCTGCTGGCGCCACACAGCCTCTCAAGATTGGCACCGTGCCTTTTAAACGCGGCCTGGGCATCCATGCCGCCGGCCAGACGATACTTGATCTTGGCGGTCAGTATCAGCTTTTCGAGGCCGAAGTCGGTGTGCATAAACAGCCTCAAGATTTTGGCACCGTACACCTCACCATCCTGGCCGATGGTAAACGCATCTACAAGAGCAGGTTGCTGCGCAACGGCGATCAGCCTGTGAAACTCTCGTTGAAAATCAAAGGCGCACAGATACTGGAGATCGTCACCGACGATGCCGGCGATGGCTTCATGTGCGACACCTTCAACCTGGGTAACGCGCGGTTGACCGTCGACCCCAAAGGCGTGCGCAGAACGCAGGTTCAGCAGATGGAGATCGGCCGTTTTGCCCAACTGATGGAGTGGGATGGCCACCGCACAGAAGGCAGCCCGAACGGCCGAACCGAGGAGTTCCCCGCGGAGGAGCTGTTCCTCGGTACTCCCGTCAGCGCTAACGCCGACGGCCTGGTGAAGGTCAACCCCATCAACGGGCTTGGCTGTGTCGGGCTGGAGTGGATCGAACGGCGGCGAATCAGCCGGTTGGAGCTGCCGATCCCCGCAGGGAGCAGCATCAAACCGTCACAAGTCACGCTGCAGCAGTGGGCTTGGGAACCCGAGTTCATGAACGGCGGCTCTCGCTGGCAAGGTGCATGGGTGCCGATGGATGGCGAGGTCAGCGTGAAGGACGGCCGCATGGTGTTCAGCACGGCCTCGCTGGGAGCACGGCTTACCGTGGGCGGCGTGTTGAAAGTGCGCTGGCTGATCAACGGCCTAAGCGCACCCGCATCGGTTGGCCGCCCGCTGGTCTATACTCGCACCCTGGCTAGCCCCGTCACGGTGCAGCTCCGAGGCGTGGGCAGCTCACCAGCCAGCATCGAACTCTATAACTGCTATCTGGCGGATTCGCCAGAAGCATTGAGCGTAAATTGGGACCGCAAGACCCCACTCACCCTCAAGCTGATCATGTTTGAAAGCCACTACTCGCCGCAGGACAGTTCCCGGCTGGTTCTCAAATGGGCCGATGGCGGATGCGGCTTGAGCATCAATGACATGATCAACAATAAGCGCATCTGGGCACCGGAGTATAACCTGGAGGCCGGTATCGCGCCGCTGCCGAAAAGTGCGTCGGCCATGCGCGGACAAACCACGCTGTCCCGCATCCAAAGTATGCCGGAGCAGACCTTCAAGCAGGCCATCAAGGCCCTCACATGGCCTACTCAGGACACCGGCCCTACGCTGCTCTCACTGGCCGCTGGCCAGCACAAGATACTGGCGGAGCAAACCGGCGAGATCAACTTCGACTGGAGCCCCGGCATCCTGGCGATGGTGCAGGGCGGCACAGGACGCAGCTTTAACTGGGTCATCGCGCCCAAATTCGGAGTGACCAAGGCCGAATTCGTGTCCAGATCCATGCTGGACGGCTACCTGCCGTCACCGCAGATCGACCACATCGAGGGAAAAGTGCGCTACCATCAGAGCGGCAGCGTGCTACCTCTGGGTGACGCCCCACAAGGATCACCGGGATGGTATCGGGATGCTGTGATGTATGTGCAGCAAATCACAGCCACAAACACCGGTAAGAGCGTAGCCGAGGCCTCTGTGCAGATGAACGCCCGGGTAGGCGGCGAGGCGCAGAAGATCGTCAGCGACGGCTCCATCAGCAAAATCACCCTGCCGAACGGATACACCGCGTGGATGTGGGTGGAGGGTGCCCACTGGAACGGCAGTGCCAAGAGCAACACCTACACCGCTTCTGGCATGTTGCAGCCTGGCCAGTCAGCCAAAATGTGGCTGGTGGTACCCAGCACCAACATGACCGCGCAGCAGGTTCAAGCACAACTGGCTGGCCGTAATCCGGAAGAGATACTGCGCAGTTACTGGAACTCGGTGGAAAAGACCGCGACTCAGATTCAACTGCCAGACGCCATGCTGCAGCACACCATTCAGGCCAGCCGCATCCACTGCTGGATGGCCGCCCGTAATGATTCAAAGGGTAAGCTGATCGCGCCCTGGATCGCCTCCACGAGCTACGGCCCGCTGGAGAGCGAATCGCACGCCGTGATCCGCGGCATGATGGCGATGGGCGAGCAGGATTTCGCTCAGCGCGGCCTGCAGTTCTTCGAAGATCAGGTAAACCCAAGGGGATACCTCACCACCGGATACACGGTCATGGGCACCGGTTGGCACCTCTGGTGCCTCGGTGAGTATGCCTCGATGTTCCCTGCGCAGGACTGGGTCAAGCAGAACTCCGATACGCTCGTGCGAACCTGCAAGTGGATCATCGAGCAGCGTCACAAGACCATGCACACCAATCCCGATGGCAGTAAAGTGGACGAGTGGGGGCTGATGCCTCCGGGCGTGATGGCCGACTGGGAGGTCTACTCCTATTACTTCTATCTGAACGGCTACTACTACGCCGGTCTGAAGCAGGCTGGTCAGGCTCTCGCCGCCGCAGGTATCCCTGAGGCCGCCGAGATCAATGCGGAAGCGAATGATATGTCCAGATGCATCATGCGCGCCTTCCACAACATCAGCCAGCAGGCACCCGTGGTGCCGCTCAACGATGGCCGCTGGGTGCCGATGTATCCCACCCACGCCTACTGCCCTGGTCCTGTGGTCGAACTCTACCCGGGATTTGACGCCGGACGAAGCTGGTGCTATGACATCGAGCTGGGTGCCCATCACCTGGTGCCTTTCGGCGTGATGTCGCCAACCGACCCCGCCGTGCAGCCGATGATTGAGCACATGGAGGACACCTACTTCATGAAGAGCGGCTGGAACCGCTACGACGAAGCGGGTAACCGCGCCGACTGGTTCAACCGCGGCGGGTATGCCAAGGTGCAGCCTTACTATTCCCGCCACGCGGAAATCTACGCCATGCTGGACAACCGCAAGGCGTTCATCCGCACCTACTTCAACAACATCGCGTCACTGCTCAATAAAGAGGACCTCTCTATCTGGGAGCATTTCTTCTTTGGTGCTTACAACAAGACGCACGAAACCGGCGGATTCCTGCATCAGAGCCGAATGATGCTGGTCACCGACTTCGATGACACTCTCCGCCTCGCGCCGTTCATCCCGTCTGACTGGATGAAGGGTAACAAACCGATAGTGGCGAAGAACCTGCCCACCCGTTTCGGCGTGGTGAGTTTTGAGATACAGCCGCACAAGAACTCGCGGGTCGAGGCCAGTGTGCAGATTCCCACCGGCAGCCTGAAGCCCGCTCACGTGGAGCTGTGCGTGCCTGTTGCCAAGATCAAGTCGGTCAGCGTGAATGGTCAGGCTTGGAGCCGCTTCGACGCGAAGAGTGGGCTGATCGACCTCACCGGCCTCACCGGCAATGTGCAGGTACTGGTGAAATAGCAAACCGTAGGGGCGACCGGCGGGTCGCCCCCAACCAAACCCGGAAAGACCGGCCCGGAAAGGGAAAACCGGACCGGTCGGGAGAGGATCGTCCCATCCGAACCTATCCGTGTAATCCGTGTAATCCGTGGTTCAGAATGGCTTCTCTCCCGTAAACCCCTATCCCTCGGGAAGCTTCCAGATAACAGCCTCCATGTGATACCCCTCGTATAGCGCGGTGCTGATGGCGTAGAAGACGGTGACCACGACCCCGTCCTTACGCTGCACACTGCTGGGATAACCCATATCGCCCGGGTTCACCGCCGCGATGCTCATGGGTAGACCCCAGGTGGCGCCTTCGTCCTGCGACAGGCGCACTTCGATCCGGCGGTTTCGCCGGTTACCGTAGGTGAGCAGCAGTCGACCGTCCTTCAGCGCGATCAAGCTGGCTGGGTGGCAGTGGTAGCCTGCGGTCAGGCCCTCATCGACCCAGCTCAGACCATTATCTGTGCTGCGGAACTGGCGCGTCTCCTGGCCCAGCTCGGGAGCAGGGCGGTCGGTGGTGCGGATTTCGGCTAGCCAGTGCCCTCTACTTTTGAGCGGAAGCAGTGCCCCTTCGTTGATTTTGGGTGCGATGTAGCTCAGCACATCCCAGTGCCGGCCCTCATCGCGGCTGGTCACAATATAGGCGCCGTTCCCGCCGTCATTGTAGTGAGCGTAGGCGATGGTATACAAAAAGCCGTCATGTCCCACCACGATGCGGCCGTATGGTCGAGTCAGCTCACCCTTCGGGAAACAAGGCGGGAAACGGCCATCCTGCTTCCAGCTTCTGGCCTGGTCACTGCTGATGAAGGCGCCTGTCTCGATGGGGTGACGGCGTTTGTTCTTGTCCTCTGGGTCGGCATATCCACCGGTCAGGAACACGACGCGACCGCGTTTGGTCACACCCCAGCAGGAGTCGCACCAGTTGCTGTTTTCCACCGGGCGGATGATCTGGCTGTGAAGCTGCCAGTTCTGGCCGCCATCGGTGCTGCGCCAAGCGCCCACATCACCGGGCAGAGTGGTGTGTCCCGGTGCGTTGTAGCCCAGAGCCAGCAGGCTGCCATCGGGCAGGGCGCCGATGGTGGGCCACAGTCCGCCCTGTTTGGTGACGATACTGCGCTGCATTACCGGGATCTCCGGCGCGTCACGCAGCAGGGAGGGTGAGTTCGCGGCTTCCGGTTCGATTGATTCTTTGCTATTGGCCATGGGGCACCTCACACTTATAGTGATGTTGTAATTACTTAGAAATCAGCGACGGGTTCGGCGATCCGCAAGACCGGCGCGGTCTATAGCCTTCCGTTTATGCTATCGTACTGACAGACCGCCCCGGACTTAGGCAACTGTTAATTGTAACAACTCAGCCATCAGACATACTGCCAAGTTTCTGTTTAGCGTAGGAGTAACGCCTTCATGAATCCCTCCGGGCACCCACTTCGTGGGTGCCGGAAGCTACAGCAGCATTACCAATCGTGTACTGATGCACGATCATCGCCTATGGCTATTACCTTATTACCACGGCTCCTGCACCGCACGGCAGCGTTCGGCTTCACGTCTAATCGCTAATCGGAAAGATCGGTGTCCTTGGCCAGCCGCAAGAGGTCGCCTTCGGGCTCATTCATGCCGATGGTGTTTCCGGGAGTGCTCAGGATCGCCAGCCATTTGCGGATGCACTCGAAGCAGATGATCAGTGCCAGACCGAGCATGATGATGGTCAGCCAGGCATCGAGTCGGTCGGTGCCGGCTTTCTTCAGCATCGTCGCGACCACGGTAGTATCAAGCCCCGGTGCGAGCACATCGATCTTAAGTTTTGCGGCGGATCGGAACAGTATCCCGATGTTCATGATGGCGGAGGTGACCGTCGTCACGGCCATGAACACGAACGGCACGAAGGTCACCAACCCGTATATGCGCTTGGGTGATTGCAGCAAGATCAGCGTGGTGCCGATGGCCAGCGCGATCACCCCCAGCAACTGGTTGGCCACACCAAACATGGGCCAGATTGAGGTGATATCGCCGCCTTGCAGCAGGTAATACCACGCATACGACACCAGGAAGCTGGTGATCAGCACGCCGGGAAGCCAGGTGCCCTTGCTAAACGGCTTGTAGATGCGCCCCAGCATCTCCTGTACGATGAACCGCGCCACGCGGGTTCCGGTATCGACCGTGGTCAGGATGAATAACGCCTCAAACATGATCACGAAGTGATACCAATAGGACATCATCATCTTCATGCCGGGCAGTTGCGAAAAGACGGTGGCCATGCCCACGGCCAGGGTCACCGCGCCGCCGGTTCGTCCCACCAGCGTCTCCTCGCCCACCTCCTTCGCCAGCTCAGCCATCTGTGCTGCCACTTGAGGGGTTAGCACGGCGTTTTTTACGTTGATCGCAAAGTAGTGGTCCTGGCTGAGGATGCACGCTGACACCAGAGCCAACAGACTGACGAAGCCCTCTATCAGCATGGCCCCATATCCGATGGGTAGGATGTCAAGCTCATTGCTGACCATCTTAGGAGTGGTGCCGGAGCCGATGAGCGCATGGAACCCCGAAATGGCGCCGCAGGCGATGGTCAGGCAGACATACGGCCAGACCGGGCCGGGGATGATCGGGCCGCCGCCATGGATATATTGCGTGGTTGGGGGCATGACCAGCATGGGGTGGACAATGAACAGACCCAAAGCGAGCAAGATGATGGTGCCCAGCTTCATGTAGGTCGACAGGTAGTCACGCGGGCAGAGTAACATCCACACGGGGAGTACCGCTGCGATGAAGCCGTAGGTCGGAAGGGCGATTTTCAGCGTGTCCTCTGACCAGATGAGGTGCTTGGCGACCTCAGGGGGAAGCGAGCCGCCGTAGATCACAGCCGCGAGCAGCAGCACCACGCCGATGATGGAGGCCTCCGCCACCTTGCCGGGCCGGATTTTGTACATCCATTGGCCCATCAGTATCGCGATGGGGATGCTGCAGCCGATGGCGAACACCGCCCACGCGCTGTGTTGGAGCGCATTTACCACCACCATGGCCAGGCCCGCCAGCGCCACGATGATGATGAAGAGCACCGCGATGGCCGTACACCAGCCCACCACCTTGCCCATGTATCGTTCGGCGATCCTGGAGATCGACTCCCCCTTGTTGCGTGTGGAGGCCACCAGGATGATGAAGTCCTGCACCGCTCCGGCGAACACCGAGCCCGCCAGAATCCAGATCATGCCGGGCAGATAGCCATACTGGGCGGCCAGCACGGGCCCCACCAGCGGACCCGCACCGGCGATGGCGGCAAAGTGATGCCCAAACAGCACCCATTTGTTGGTGGGATGGTAGTCTTTACCATCGCGGTATCTGTGGGCCGGTGTGGTTCTATTGGGGTCAAGAACAGCCACCTTAGCCGCTAGAAAAGCGCCGTAATACCGGTAGGCAAGCGCGAAAACACAGAGGCCAATCACCAAAATCGCTAAGGAGTTCATCAAATCACCACCGTTAAATAAATACGCAACTTGATTATTGCGCTAATGGGTATATGTGTCAACCGAGGAGCTGAGGAGGGGGCTGTCTCACGCGGCACCACAGGTGACGACGCGGAGGGCGCGGAGATTGGGTCATGACCGGGGCGGTCTGAGCACTGGCTAGCGGCTAAAGAAGGCTCAAGACCGCGCCGGTCTGGCAAGTAGCCCCCTGGTTTGGTAGCAGATTGTCGTGGGTCGGGTGGTAAAATGAGCGTGTTGCACGTTTATATGATCTGAGGTTGTGAGTCATGCCCGAAAAAGAAGCGAAGGCGCGGATTGAGATCAACCAGTTGCTAGAAGAAGCCGGATGGCGGCTTGATGGTTTCTGCGAGGTGCGGATCAAGCGCGTGATGGACCGGGTTTGGGAGGGATGGGAATGAGATTTGGATCTGTAGAGATATGTCAAGAGCTTCTTGATGCGCAAGCAAATAGCAAGCTCGTTGTTTTTGTGGGTGCTGGTATATCTATGGCGTATGGATATCCAAGTTTCAACAGTCTGGCGAAATGGATTGCAGATGATTGTTGGACCAAAGACAAGAATGAGCCTACAGAGGCGTTCTTAGGACGGCTTTATGATTCTGGTGTTAAGATTCACCAACGTTGTTGCAGAATAATTCGAAATCATCGGCCATCTGGTCGGAAGTATATATGCAAATACATCATAGATATAGTCGCATGTAAGAATCGGCCTCGGATCATTACGACGAACTTCGATATGTTACTGACTACCGCAGCAGAATCTCAAGACGTGAAATTACATGAGTATGTGGCACCGGCACTACCTTCTGGTGATGATTTCACAGGGATTGTATACCTGCATGGAAATATCAAACATGAACATGATGGACGGTTGGTTCTGATCGATAGCGATTTCTCAAAGGCTTATATTACTGAAGGTTGGGCAAGAAATTTCCTGACATCCGTGTATGATCAACATACTGTTTTGTTTATTGGATATAGCCATAATGATGTCATCATGAGGGCACTAGCTAGAGGCCTTAGTTCTAGTGCCAGAACCAAATACGCACTTGTTCCACAAAGAGAATACAACAATGAGTTTTGGAAATCACTTTGTATAGAGCCGATTGTATATATGCAATCACGGAAAAATGATCACAGAAACCTACATACTGCTCTTGAAATGTGGTCCCAGTTATCAATGATGAAAACAACGGACCACGATGCTCGTATTCGGCGAGTTGTAGCCACTGACCCAAATTCACTGACGCCTGATGACGATGAGTATCTGAAATATATTGTCAGTGATACCTATCTGATTCATCGCTTCGTGAATGAAGTATATGATCCACGATACTTGGTCTGGGCATGCGAACGAGGCTTACTCACTGGGGTGTTCTCGTCATCCACATGTAATGAAAGACAGGCAATTCTTTTAACTTGGGTATGCCGCAAGTTTGCTGTTCAACACTTCACTGAATTTGAACAGGTTTTTAGAAAATCAGAGCAAGGATTCGACGAACACGCATGGTACGAGGTTTTCCAAGCACTAAACACTAACAAACCAGGTTCCGATGCCGTCATCATACGTACAAACCTGGCTCAGATATTAATCGACCGGCATGTGAACGTTAAGCAAATCGGATATCTGTTCGGTCTAGTCATCACATGGCCGTACGAGAGTTACCGCGGCATTATTTGGACGGTGTTTGAGCGTGCTTCACTACTAAGCTACTCCTTAGGCACTTCCAGCACAGAAGTTTGTACACATATACAACCATTCTACCGAAAAATGTTTTGGACGAATATCGTTGAGCCTAACATGGACGAGTTAGCCGAACCTGTTGCCGAACTCATGATCTTGCGTATCAGGGAGGCCTACCATACACTTGTTGGGATGAACAGACAATGGAGGGCTGATAAACCAACATACAGACAAGACATTGATACAGATGAAACGGAGCACCACAACTATTTCGATGTGCTTGTAGATATGGCGCGGGATGCTTTGGCATGGTTGGCTATAAATCGGCCATTAAAGTGTACGGACATCATCATCAGGCTCCTGCAATCCAAAATACCACTATTGATCCGCTTAGGTATACATATAGTCGACACATGTAATATACAAACCAGTGACGACAAATTGGTGTTGATGATGGTGAATGACCTGATATTCGACTACCGGTATCAGCACGAAAACTACAAGCTCCTTATACGGCATTATCATCAATCCTCTGAGACGGTACGTATTACCCTTTGTGATTACATCGTGAAAGGCCCATCCACCGTTAATGAATACACACTAAAGGCTCAGTTGAATCTGATAAACGAGTTATATAAGGCGTCAAACAACTGCCCGGTTGCGGAGAAAGCACGCATGGAGCTATACACGCAGTTTCTTGATATACAACCAGATGATGATCCGTTATATAGCAAATACAGGAGATATGGGGCAGGTGACATTACAGGCAATACCGAGTATATGCTGCAACTTGATCCAGTAGCTGACTATGGCATTTTAACAACATATGATGACAATGACTCGGGGCATCTGTTTTGGATTCTAAGTGCGGCTTCACACGGTTGGGATTGGGCATTCAGTTTACTGACAGAAATGTTGAAACGCCAAAATCAGGATGATAAGCTTTGGATAGCAGTAATCGATGGGATAAGTCGAGTAACAGATGATACACCTCATTGGACCGAATTAACTACCTTTATCATCTCTAACACATCATCCTTGCCGATAGTTGCTTCATTACATTTCCTTTATACGATAATGATGAAGCATGCGGAGATACGGGAATGTGACGAGGTGTTTTGGCAGTTATATAGTAGAAGCGGAGTTGACTCTACAATACCTCTAGATACCGGTACATGGAAGGAGTGGGTAGAAAGTCAGCCTCGTGGTCTTGCAATCGGTATACTTATTCAGCTCACTCTCATGACGGATGCAGATTGTGATGTTCATATGAGATACCGAGACGAACTAAGTAGACTCTTATGTTCGACAAACATTGAAGACCAGTTGCTCATATCACAGATCACACCAATGATTACCGACTTATATGATAAGGGTCCTGAATGGACAATCTCTCATGTCTTGCCCATTTTAAGGTCGCATGGTCTGAGTATGTTATACGCATATAGATGGGGCTGTTTTATATCACAATCATTTTGCCGTATACCGGTATACAAGGAGCTGCTTCCCGAGTTTGTCGTAGTGTTTGAACATCTACATATGATGAGTCCTGACGAACGAACGTATTTTGTGAAACGGGTAGCATCTATGTGCTGTCAACTTGACGAATTCCCAATTGACAAGGCTTGGTTGTATCATTTCACGAAGTCGATCAACACAGACGAACGAATCGAGTGGTTTCGGCAAGTAAGCATTCAACTTGATTCGAACGGAATATGTGCCGACAAACTATGGAATCAATGGATGAGTGGTTACATATCGGGTCGCTTTGATGGCATACCTTGTCGATTTACGGGTGATGAGGTCATCTGGTTGTTGGATTGGATACTGCCCCTGAAACCTGTTTTTCCGCAAGTGGTTCGTGCTATATGCGGCAATGAGAATATACCGATATCTGAGTGTCCTAACCACCTGTTATCTAGTATGGAAACATGGGACTGGAGCGAGGCTAATATTGAGGACCTTGGAATATTCTTGGCATGGATCCTTGATAATGCTGAAGGGAATTTCTGGTATATATTGCATTTTCAGGATGACATAGTGGTAAATTTAGTCAAAATCGCCCGCCAACACGGGCTGTCTCAAATATACCAGGATCGCGTATTAAAACGACTGTATGACTTGGGATACACAAATGACACATTAAGTGAACGGCTGTCATCATCGTAATATACCGAATCTTAGGCCTACAATCCCGCACATGAATCATCGCAAAATTTACATATATGGAACACGACAATAGAAAAACTGGCACCGTTGGGCTCGGCGGGCATTGAGGTGCTGAAAGCCGTGGCGATGAGTGTGACGAAGGGTATGCTGGGGCTGGGGGGAGGTTAGGGAGATGTCAGGAGAGCAGGAGATAGGAGCGAAGGGGTAGGGACATGGCGTGCCCTGTCCGTGGCGTAGAGGCGGAGGCTGGGTTAGCCGTTCTGTGTGGTGATGTTGAATATGCGCGTGTGAGTTTTCTGGAACAGAACCAGGGCGCATGTCTCGGTGACGTTGAACTTGTGCATGATCTCCAATAGGATGTCGCGCAAATCGGTCATTCCTATAAAGCGCTCACCGCCTCGGGATGATCAGGGGGCAGTGGTTTCGGAGGATTGTTGCGGATTTCCTCCGCCAACCTCAAGAATTCCGCCATTTCTGGCGAACCATGTTCAAATTCGTAGTGATGTGCCAGTTGGTTTAGCTCCTCATCTGTGCCTGGTGCAGCGGTGATGCCATTCTCGATCCGGCTTATATCCACCGGCGAAAGGGTGTGTTTATCGCAGAACCGGCGAAGCGTATATCCTCGCTCCAATCTGCGGTCTCGCAGATAATCGCCAAAGTCGGTAGCCATTTTCGGTACTCTCCTTGTTGGGTTGGGACTCTGTTTTCTTTATATTACACTATTTAGACGCGTTTGATGCGCCAACTATTACGTGTGTTCATTGATTGTCGAGACCGCCTTTGCTGCCTCCGCCTCTTTGCCCTCCGCGTCTCCGCGTGAGACACTCCCTCTCCATCCTTTTACACGTGGTTGCTCCTGCCGAAGACGGTAAACGACTCCGATTCGGGGCTGGGACGGTGTGGACCGATGGCCAAAGCCGGCATCCGCTGGGCACGCATCCTACCGCCTCCAATAGCCCGCGTAATTCTCCATCGCGTCCATCAGCGCGTTGGCGTTCTCCAGCGGCACTCCGTGATACAGGCCGTACACCATCATCAGCCCGCCTTGAGGGCTGCCCAACTCGGCCACCTCTTCGCGGATCATCTCGTCAATCTGGGCTGGCGTGCCGAACCGCGTGATCTTCTGACGGTCGATATCCAACTCGATGCAGACCTGCCCCTTGATGTTCTGCTTGATCCAGCCGATGCCATTCACCAGGTCCTGCAGGTTCATGACATCCACACCGCCATCTACGATGTCGGCATACAGGCTACGGATATCACCATCGGAGTGCATGTGGACCAGGCAACCGGCCTCTTTGGCGGGCTTCATCAGCCGCTGGTAACTCGGTTTGATATACTTGCGGAAGTGAACGGGGGAGATCATCGGGCCGTTCTGCATGCCCAGGTCTTCTGCATAACCCATTGTGTCGGGTCCTAGGCGCATATACCGCTGAACAAGGCCAAGGTTGAACTGCTCGACCATATCGATCAGCACAATCAGCCTCGGATCCTCATCGGCCATATCGTACATGAGGTTCTGGTAACCCCTGATATCCACAAGCTGCAGGAAGGTGTGCCCATGCCGCAGACCGGCCCCACACAGCGAGCCGTTGGCTTTAGCCTGCTCGAAGGCCTTCGCGGTCTGCTCCCAGTCGATGGGCCCAATGCCCATGCATGTTTCGGGATCAGGAGCGAAGTAACCTTGCAGTTTGTCCCAGTCATCCAGCGGGTGCTTGGTGACGACCCCCACGATCCCCGCTTCAGAGGTCTCCCAGAAACAACCCCAGTCATCGGTGTAGGTGATGTTTCCGTCTTGTTTGGGAGTGGGTACAAACCCCTCTGCCGGCATCCAGACCGAAGGGTCAGGATAAAGGAATGGGTGAGCTAGGATCAGCTCTTTCAAGGCGTCTACGGGGTAGTTGTTCCAGCAGGCCCCGTTGATGTGGAACGCCATTGGAATGAAGTCGGGCTTTTCAAAACGCACCGCGCGCAGATAGTTCTGCCGTCTTTCCGATTCCGTCATCTTTGTCATGGGGCTGCCTTTCATCGTGACAAGTTATACACCTGCATCTGTTGGCATGATACCATTATTCGGCTGGCGGTAGGCTGCCGTTACGGAACGCCACCAGCCGATCTATCGAACCGCGGTTCAGACGTTCCGGTCATCGGACAGATCAGGCGGATCGGACCGATTAAGATTGATAGGGGCACGGCGTGCCGTGCCCCATTCTGAGCATACGCGCTATTTCACCCACACCAGACCGTAGTCGGTACCGGTGGTTGGCAGCACGAACTCGCCGTTCTTCAACGGCAGCTTCTGGCCGGTCATCATGTTCACCGCAGATGTCGCTTTCGTGAGGCCCATCGCCTTGAGGTTCAGCTTAACGGCCACCTTTTGGTTCTTCTTGCTGAAGCTGCTGACCACACACATCGCGCCTAAACCCTTGCGTAGATACAGCGAGCAGTAAGCCTTGTCACCCGTAACCGTGACCATGCTGGAGTTTTTCCAGTACGGATGCCACACTGACTGCTTCCGGCCGAAGGCGTCCATGGCTTTGAAGATGGTGGACTCTTCTTTCATTGCATACCCGCGGGACCGCACACGCAAGTCATGCAGCATCGTCATAGTGAAGGCCTCGTGATAGGTATACGGAATATCATAGCACAGGAACTCATAAGGTACACCGAACGGGTGCCCCATGAACTCGGCACGGAACGCGCCCATTGGGATGACTTCGTCGATGGGCTGACGCTTGGTCAGCACCGTCAGGTGCTCCGCATCCCAGCAACTGGTTGCCCAGCCTATGGATGGTGTGATCGCATGGCCGGAGTTGTGCAGGTTCACCTGACCGTCCGGTTTACGCGACTTCACGACCGTATAGAGCCGCCGCAGCATGTCGCGGGTGCCACGGTAGTCAAAAGTGTTACCGATGGAGCCATCGGGCCGAGTGTAACCGCAGCCATGCATCGTGTTGTTGCACCAGAATGGCAGCGCGGTGCTGTCCAGATACACTCCATCGATGTCGTATTTATCCATCACCTTGGCCACGCCGTCAGCGATGAAGTCCTGCCAGACGCTCTCGTAACACACCACATAGCATTTCTGGGCAGGAGAGCGGGTGTAGCTCTGCCAGTCGGGTTTGACCATTACCTCGTCTTTGTAGTCCAGCCATGTGGGCATGACGTCGGTGATCTCATAACCAAAGTAGACCAGAACCTGGAAGCCCTTCGCATGGCACGCTTTTACCCATTCTTTCAACTGCTCCTCATGTCCCACCGCTTCCGGCCAGTTCTGAACGTCGGTCCAGTGTTCGTGGAATACGATGGTCTTGTAGCCCATCTCCTTCAGATAGTCCAGAGTGGGCATCGAACTGGTCGTCACACTGATGGTTTTGCCCATCTTGTCGGGAGTGACATCGAATATGCCAGCTATCTCACCTGCAGGGCCCACATCGGGCTTGGAGATGCGGCGGCTCGGACCGGCCTCGGTGAGGTCTGTATATTTGTCCAACAGGGTCGTGTGGGCATCGGCAGTCCAGGGTGCCGTAGGCATCGACGGCTCACGTACCACGTCGGATATCCGCAGAGCCTGAACGCTGAAGCCGGGTTTTTGCACCTGCAGACTAATTGTAGATGCCGGGGGCATGCCGTTCATCAAGCCGATGAGCGGATACTCCTTAGATAACCGGCCATCAATGGCGATACGGAAGGCGTCGCTCCAACTGAAGCTCAGCAGATGGCTTTCGCCCTGCTTCCAGTTGCAAGGCACATCACCCAGCATGATGAACTGCCCCTTGGTGTAGAGGTAGGCACGCATCCCGCGCACGTCGATGTTCCAATAGAAAACAATCTGCTCCTGGCCGTTTGTAAGAGTCAACAGGTATCGGTTGAACAGACCTCGGTTGCCGCCTTCAGGCACCACCACATTGGGGTCAAAGTTTAACTTCACCCACAGATCCATTGTTCCTGCAGGCGAGTTCAACACAGTGGGGGAGCTGTAGTTAATGTTGGCATCGCTGTTCATCACGGAATCCTGCATCCCGTAGTCACCGGAGTGGCAGATGCGGTAGTCCCACGTGTCCTTTTCGGGCTGCTTTACCGGGGTGGCTTGCAGGCCAAAATGGTAGGAGACGCCCTTTGACATCTGGCTCGATGTGAAGTTGAGAGGCCGGGTGATCATATTAAAGGCCATCATGGTGGTCTGCTTGCTGATGTGCTTCACCGTGGCGGCCTTGGCGTCCTTCCCCCAGGCCCAGTGTTCATCGCTGGTGGTGTAGAGGGCTAGCCCCTTCTCTTCATCTCCCACCCACAGGTAGCTTACAAAGCTGCTCTCCCAGCCCGTGGCGGGGATGGCCCGCGAGTTCTCAGTGGAAGCGTACGGCGTGGGGAAGTAGTGCCGGTATTTGGCATACTGCCGCTTCATCGGAATCTCAATGGAAAACTTGTCGATGGTGACCGGCTTGCTGCCTTTGAAGCTAACATCGACAAAGGCGTTGCCGTCAAAGTCCATCACCACACGCGAGCGGGCGGTCATGCTTCCAGCGGAAGCTACCCCATCCAGGGTGATCTGAGAGCCGCTCTTCTTCGTGACGCTCATCTTGCCGTTCAGCGTGACCGGCTTGCCGTCCACCAGCATTTTCATGCTGATCGGACCGTTCAGCAGCGAAGCCGACTTGGCTGTGATGGCCGTGGGGAACGGCGATCCGCCGAACACATAACTGCGGCCCCAGGGTGAGATGCTGACGGATGTTTTCGTCTGTTTGATTTTCAACGGAGTCCACGGAGCCAGCACCTTGTCGCTGATGCCAGCCTTGGAGCCGACCCACTCGGGCACGGCTGGACGCGTGTAACTGAGTTCCGATGTGGAGATCAGCTTACCCTGAGCATCTTTGGCCTCTACCACAGCCCGGCACTCCACAAACGGGAGTTTGGAGATGTCCAGCAGGAACGAAGACTTGCGGTTATCTACCGGCTTCGATTCCGTCAGAAGGCGGTTGTTCTGCTTATCCATGATCGTGACAGAGCAGGCCGTGATGGCCTCCAGTTTCGGGTTGGCGGGAACCACCACGTCGACGCCCAACTTACCCTGCAAGAAATACCGCCGCAGGCTGAGCTTGACGTTGTGCCAGACCTCTCTGCTGCCGGTCTGGCGGAGCAGCAGATCGCCGCTCTTCGAATCCACGACCGTGACCTTCCAGTCATACACGCCGTCGGCAGGCTCTTTCCCCGGTTCGGCGACGTCCGAGTGCAGCCTCATGGGCTGGTCGCCTTCGGACGAATCTCCACTGACCGCTTTCCCATCTATGCTGAGTTCCAGCTTGGACTTCACAGCAGAGGACATCCCGCTTACTTGAAAGTCGATCCCGCTGACTGACAGAAGCTGCAGTGAGCTGACTCCGCCGTTCTGACTCGCCAGCATCAGGTGGCCGAACTTGCCCGGCTGGTGGAATCCGCCTGTTTCGAGCAGCGGCGCCCAGGTCAGGTTGGTATCCGGGCCCTTGCGGTTCACGCAGACGTTGAACCCCATCAGCCTGTCGGCACTGCTGGGGCTGATGCCCAGGGTGCTGAAGGGAATCGCCATCTCAAGATACCAGGCGTCGTCACCTGCCGATGTTTTCGCACTCCACGCGCCGTTCCATGTGGTTTCTTTGTCCTTGGTGTCACACACACTGCCCGCTGCGTTGCACGAAAACTGGTAGCTGGTCATGTTGGTGTGCAGCGGGTCGATGAACAGCTCTACTCCCTCATCCTGCCAGATCGCCCCGTCACGCTCGCGTTGGATGGCGATGGGTGCCTGACCTTTGGGCAACGCCACGGACACCGCCACATACAGGTTTTGGGAATCATAACCCACCCATGCGGTTTGGGTGGTGCTGGGCACGTTGTTGCTGCCCAGTGTATGGAAGTTATTCGTCGCAGCGGTACCGTCCCATTCGCCTGGCTTAAGCACACCGTCAATGACGGGTGCCTTCGCCATCGGGGTGATGCGCAGTGTGGGCGCATCGGGGCTCAGAGCTTCATAGGCGTGCATTGCCGACGGTGTGCAAAGGGCCAGCAGCGCACAGTACATGCTGAGGTATTTTGTTTTTATGTGGGGAAGCATCATGGTTTGGGCTCCTGTTATAAAGGTGCTATACAGCCGATATGGCAATTATAGCGATTCAGTTCGTGACTACATGGACATAAATGAAATCCGACGTAACGTGCCCCACGGCTGATCCGTATCAGACCACGTTCCGGAAGGCAGATGGCAAACCCATCGCCCGCACCCCTGCGAATACCATTCTCCCGAACGGCGTCCCCTCCCATCCGTTCCTATCCGTGTAATCCGTGTAATCCGTGGTTCAGACAGGCTCAGGCGATCACGGGAGATCGTGGCAATTGTCAGAAGGGCGGTTCGCGAACCGCCCCTACAAATGTAGCGACTACACCACATCATATACGCATAGCTTGTGTAGGGGGCGATTCGCGAATCGCCCTGGGTTCCGTGGCCTGTCGGTTTTGATAATCGCTAATGGCTATTATAGCAATTCTATTCTTCGTCAACAAGCACCTGCCCGTGCTGGCACGGCAGCCCGGGTTGTAACTGATAAGGTCGTAGGGGCCACCCTTGTGGTGGCCCTAAACGTTGCTTGTTCGATTGTTTTAATTAGGGCGCCCACAAGGGGCGCCCCTTGTTACTTACAACACCAGGTTGTCACCTCGGGTTTCGTGGGTGACAATAGCGGTCACCGCTACTTCACCCATACCAGGCCGTAGTCGATGCCGGTGGTAGGCAGAACGAACTCACCGTCTACCAGCTTCAGTTTTTCGCCTGTCATCATGTTCACCGCGGAACTGGCGTGGCTCAAGCCCATCGCTTTGAGGTTCAGCTTAACCGATACCTTCTGCGCTCTGGTATTGAAACTGCTGACCACGCACATCGCACTGCGGCCTTGCCGGGTGTATAAACTGCAATACGCTTTATGGCCTTTGACGCTAACCAGGTCTGCGTTGTTCCAGTATGGTTTGAACTTAGATTGCTTTTTGCCAAACGCGTCCATCGCTTTGAATACCAGCGCCTGCTCCTGAAGGGTATACCCGCGAGCCCGCACGAGTGTGTCATGCAGTAACGACATGGTAAAAGACTCGTGAATGGAAAATGGCAGATCATAACTCAGGAGCTCCTGAGGAATCCCCTGCGGGAAACCCATGAACTCGGTGCGGTAAGCATCGAGTGGAATCAACTCGTCGATTGGTATTTTGTCCGTCAGTATCGAGAAGTGCTCGCCATCCCAGATGCTGGTCGCCCAGCCAGTGGCTGGCGTGATCATATAGCCGGATGCGTGAAGGTTGACCTGCCCCTCAGGCTTTTTGGACTTTACGATGGTATACAATCGCTGCATCATCTCGCGAGTGCCGTGGAATGGCACGGTGGGTTCGATGGACCCATCGGGCTTCATAAAGCCGCATCCATGCATGGTGTTTTTACAGTAGAACGGTAGGGCGGTGCTGTCCAGATAGATGCCGTCGACGTTGTACTTGTCCATCACTTTGCTCACACCATCGGCTATGAAGTCCTGCCACACGCTTTCATAGCACACCACATAGTCCTTCTGTTGGGGTAAGCGGGAGTAGCTCTGCCAGTCATCTTTCAACATGACTTCATCTTTATAGTCCAGGAAGTTCGGCATGATGTCTGAGATTTCAAACCCGAAGTAGACCAGAAGCTGCAGCCCCCGGTCGTGGCACGCCTTGACCAAGGCCTTCAATTCCTCTTCGTGACCCACGGCCTCAGGCCAGTTCTGGATATCAGTCCACTGTTCATGCATGACGATGGTCCGAAAGCCAAGTGACTTCAGGTAGTCAAGTGCCAGCATCGTGGTTCCTGACACACTCATGATGGTGCTGGTGGGACCGGGCGAGTGGGTCACACTGCCGGTGAGTTCACCTTTTGGGCCAACCTCAGGCTGGCTGACGTAGTTCACAGGTCCTGTGGCTGTCAGCTTACTCAGGTTGTCCAGCAGCACAGTGTTCGAATCTCGGGTATAGGCGGTTTTGGGCATAGAAGGTTCTCGGATGATGTTGGAAACACGAACCTCTCCCAGCCCGAAACCCGGACCCGCCATCTGCAAGCTCAGCCGATTCGGAGCAGGCAGCCCGTTCATCAAACCAGCAAACGGATACTCCGTCATCTGACGGCCGTCAACGGCCACGCGGATGGCATCACCCCAGCTTAGCGACAGGTGGTGAAACTCGTTCTGCTTCCACTGGCAGGGGATGTCACCCATCATGGTGTATTTCCCATTGGACAGGTGATAGACCCTCAGCCCTCGCACCAGCACGTTCCAATATAGGTATAACGCATCTTGACCATTCGATATGGTCAGCAGTTGCTCGTTATACTGCCCTCTTTCGGTGCCTTCCGCAAACACCACATTGGGGTCGAAGTTCAGCTTAACCCACATATCGACCGTGCCCTGAGGGCTGCTCAGCAGTCTCGGGCTTCTGTAGGTCATCAGTGCCTCGTGACTGAACACCGAATCCGATATGTGGTAGTCGAATGTGTGGGTCAGACGGTAGTCCCAGGTGTCTTTTTCTGGCTTCTTGACCGGTGTGGCTTGCAGACCGAATCGATACTCCACGCCTTTGGCAAGCTGGTCGGCATTAAGCTTCAGAGGAGTCGTGACCATGTTGAAAGCCATCGTGACGGTGTCTGCATTGGATTTCCAGATGGCTGCGGCTTTTGAGTTGGGTCCCCATGCCCAGTTTTCGGTCGTATTGGAATACAGGGCCAGGCCCCTCTCTTCATCACCCACCCACAGATAGCTGACAAATCGGGCATCCCAGCCCGTCTCTTTGATCAGTCTGGAGTTTTCGGAAGAGGCATATGGAACGGGGAAATAGTGCCGGTATTTGGCGTAACGCTGCTTGATCGGAATCTCGATGGAGAACTTGTCAATGGTTGCCTCTTGCTTCCCATTGAGGGTCACGTCGATATACGCGTTACCATCGAAAGCCATCACCACATGGGAGCTCGCGGTGAGGCTGCCCGCACTGGCGGTGCCATCTAGAACCACCTGGGTCTCCGTTTGGCTGGTGATGCTCATGCGGCCATTCAGGGTATACGGCTTGCCGTCAACCAGCAGGTGCATCAGTATCGAGCCATTCAATATTGAGGCTTTGTTGGTAAGAACCGAGGTTGGGAAGGGCGAACCCGCGAATGTGTAGGTGCGCCCCCAGGGCGAGATACTCACCAGCCCTTTGCTTTGCTTGACTTTGATGGGCGTCCATGGCGCCACCACCTTGTCACTGATGCCAGCCTTTGAGCCCAACCACTCGGGTTTAGACAAGGGGGTGAAGCTCTCCTTGGCACTGGAATAGACCTTATTCGAACCGCTCTTATATACCCACGCATGAGCCGAACTCTCTTCGTAAGGCATATTTTTGATATCCAACAATATACTTTTCGCAGGGCCTTCGACCATGCCGTCATATGCAAACTCTTTGCTCGATCCATCCTTTTTTAACAGTGCCAGCTTCAGTGTGAGGTCGTCGGCATCCAGACCCAACTGGGGCAGCGTCAGGTCAACACCCAGTTTTCCCTGTATGAAGTATCTGCGAAGCAGCATTTTCGTCTCAAGATCAACGACAATTTCACCCGACTGCCGCAACAGCACCTTCCCGTCCTGTGGCTGCACGACGGACAGCTCCCAAGTGCATCCGTTGCTGGGCATCTGGTCTAGCCCTTGAGGCATACTGATCGTCAGGCGACCCGATTTCGTCAGCTCAAGCCTTTGGGTCACCGCGGACATCTCTTTTCTGAATACCTTGAGCGTGGCCTCGGCGGGTGCGCTGCATCGCAAGTCGAATGAGACATCACTCTCCGAGGTGAGCTGCACTGCCGACAGGCACCCGCCCTCATTTGCTAATACCAAGTGACCGAACTTGTCCGGCTGGTGAAACCCGCCTGGTTCCAACAAGGGTGCCCAGGTGAAGCTGCGATCGGGGCTCTTGCGGTTCAGACAGACATTGAAGCCCAACGTGGTGTCGCCATTTATTTGGTTCAAACCAACAGTTTTCAGGGGAATCGCCATCTCAAGGTACCAATAGCCGTTACTTGTCGATGTCTTCGCGGTCCATTCGCCGTTCCAGGACGGGTCTTTATCCTTCGTATCGCAGATGCTGCCCACGGCGTTGCACGCAAACTGGTAGCTGGTCTTGTTGTCATGCATCGGGTCGATGAACAGCTCTACGCCCTCATCCTGCCAGATTGCACCATCGCGTTCACACTGCATGGCCACCGGTTCCTGCCCTTTGGGGAGTGCGACCGACACTGCCAGATACAGGTTTTGCGAATCATACCCCACCCAAGCCGTCTGTGTGGTCAGGGGCACGTTGTGGCTGCCCAGCACATGAAAGCTATTGGTCGCGGCAGCACCGTCCCATTCACCGGGCGAGAGCACGCCGTCGATGGTGGGTGCTTTCGCCATAGGCACGATGCGCAGCAGCGGTGCTTTTGAATCGGAAATATCATAAGCGTGCATTATTGATGGAGTGAATAGTGTGACAGCGGCGGTGATACACGCGATGAACCGTGAGGCTGAGGCAGTTGATGGCATGGTTGGCTCCTATTGTTGGTATAGCAGTATATTCACCATCATTGGTGCAGAATCATTGTTGTGCGGGGATTTCTTCTATGAACCATCCACATCACCTTCCTGACTATGTCCGGGCAGGGATTACAACGCAAAGGCGCAGAGGGGCTAAGGACGCAAAGCCCGACTAACGGATAGCCAGCGATATAACAGTGGAACAATACCCTGCCTATCTATGCTTACCGTAGATGTTGTGCGGACACAGCCACGTGGTAAACACAGCTCGGTCATTACTGTCCAGGCCGATGGCCACCAACCATATTCCCTCACCCTCGTCGATAGTAGGTGTATCGACATAAGTCAGCACAGAACGCACTTCTTTAGGAAAGGTCTTTGTATGGAAGGGATTCGACGCATATACATCATATATGTCGAAGTCACCCAGCACGCTGTGTGGTTTTTCCGCATCGGATTTGCCGAATGCGACCTGGGTCTCGGTTCCATCAAGATGCTTGCTGACCACATCCTGGTAAACCTTGAATCGAGCCTTTAATTCGGGGTCAACCACTGAGCGTGGCAATGTGAGCACAACAATAGCTAACCACACATATATGGCTGCTGCTGTTATTGTAGCGATCTTTTCATATCTACTCATTGTTCTTGTAGTTCCGGCTCGTATGCCAGCCATCCTCGTTTTACATAGCTGCTCCGAACAGGCAGTGGATGGCATTTCACATCAGCCGGTATGCCCATCTTAGACAACGCAGCTTGCCATGATGCCAAATCTGGATACATGAACACCTGCCGTTTGCTAGTATCGATGACGAAATACCCGGCTGCAGATCGGCCGATTATCCCCTGTTTGACCACCAGAAACTCGCGAGGCTTTTCGACATATGCTTTACGATGCCAGGAACCGGTCAATATGTAATGGTCTTGGTAAGCAGGTTTCGGCAATTTGTAGCCAAATGACATCACTGCTGCCGGCACAAGTTCGTCATACGCAACCATGTTATCTGGGTTGAGGTATACAAACTGATCACCTGAAGGCGTGGTTATGAATTCCATCACGGCGGGATCCGTATGGTTCCAATATATGGTGCTGATATACTTCCCAGCCGCAGGCAACCAGGGGAGGACCAAGATCAGCACCATCACCGTCACATTAATCCTAAGCCATTTCCAAACCGTCATTGCCCGACCTCATTGGGGGCTTCCAGTTTGCCAGGTAACCAGCCCCTTTGCACATAACTGCATCCCATTGGGCCCGGATAGAGTCGCGTTGTAGGGCTTATGTTTAGCTTACGAAGGCGAGTCACCCAGCGTTCATATTGTGATGTCAGGTAGTATGTCCCCTGGTTATGATCGAAGATGAAGTATCCGTTCTTGCTCATGCCGATGATCGCGGCGTCCATCAGACGAAAGCCATAGATGTCAATGGGATAAGTCTGGTCCGCCGGATTAACTTGGTCGAAATGCTGAACATACCTTCCGGAAACTACTTGAATGGAATTATACCCTGAGCCCACCAATGCTATGTTGCCATGGCCGTAGTTATAGACAAGTCGAACCCCACATGGACTATCCCTATTGATATTTCGTTCAAATTCTGACGCTAAAACTAAGCTTACCCATCCTAGCAGAAAAGTGATATAAACAGCACCTGTGGTGATCAAGGCAATACCCAATACTTCAGCAACCGATGTCCACTTCATGTAGTAGTCCTGTATATCCAAAATTTGGGTCACGAAACCCGAAAGAAGCGGGATGCCCACTCGGTGATTACCACCACGTGCATGTTCTCACTTGATATACGTTAAAGCATTTCCCTATGTTCCGCAGTTTCACCTGCTTCATTCATCTCTCACGATGTCACTCTCAAAAGGATATACACGGCTGGTAATCATCTTGCCGCGCTTGTTGTATACAATGATCGCCTCCCACATAAATGGATACTTTAACAGCCATCGAATAGTTGAATACATCATGACTCCATCCGCATTATCAATACGACGAATTGCAGGATAGCGCGTTAGTTTTTCAAGCGGTAATTCATATCCAGTAGGCCCCAGCAGTCTTTCGACATCTTCTTTGGTATTTCCAGGTTGGCCAGCTAAATACACATTAGTAACCCAACTGTTCCATGCCAGCGTAGATATGCCCCACAGGACGAGCAGTATGACGAGCAGTATACCAACATATTTTGCGAGATTATCTAGGGATCTGCGCATGATTTTCCTCCGTCAGCCGTTGTTGTGGTCGCATCTAACCAGCTATGTTTAAGCATACAGTAAACCGATTGTGTGAAACAAGGGGTATGGGGGTATCGTGATGCCATCGTTGTTGATGCCACTCGATTGGCTATCCGCCAGACCGGCGCGGTCTGTACCTGCATAGCCAAAGCCAGCGTACTGTAAGACCGCCCCGGTCAATGCCTAATCTGCGTCATCTGTGGACCAGAATCCCCTCCGCGACCTCCGCGTCTCCGCGTGAGATTGGTCCGCGCCGCCGAAATTACCAGCTTGCGGGGCCATTACGCATACAGGTATCATGATTCTAGTGACTCACGCAATTTCGAGAGGTAGCTCATTGAACTTCAAGGGCGGTGTAACCGGAAGGCTTCTGGGCGCGGTGGTATTCATCGGAGGGATCGCTCTGCTGGTATGGACGTTCCAGCTCGCGTTCCGCTTCTACGCCGAACCCATCCCTTCGGCGAAATCTGATGTAGGCCAGTTAGGCCTCATCGGCATGAATATGGTCAAGAAGATCATCATGATGCTTGTCATGTTGCTCGCTGGTTCGTTGATCACTGGCAAGGGCATCAACCTCTATTTAGCAGGGCAGGCACCGCGCAACAACAACGCCCCGACCACAAAACCGTAGCCCTCACGTATAATCCTCAAGCAGCAAGGTTGGCAATCCATGGCAGAACTACTTCCCCGACGCATTGTCTCACTCACCCCTGGTATTACGGAGATACTGTATGCCATCGGCTGTGAACCGCAGATCGCCGCCGTGACGGTCAACTGCGACTACCCAGCCATCGCAAAACGCAAACCTAAAGTGGGCGATATGCGCGCCAGTGTGGAGCGGATCATCAGCTTCCGGCCAGATATGATTATAGCCGACTCGCTGTTCAACGCCTCACAGGTGCGCAGGCTGAAGGCGTTGAAGCAGCCGCTGGTAGAGGTGTCGTGTACCAGCTTCGGTAGCGTTGGCCGTGAGATCGCGCGGTTAGGGCGCATCACAGGGCACACCAAACAGGCCGATGCCATCGCCGCCAAGTTTATTCAAGCGGAACGGAAACCGAAGAAGGGCAATCGTCGGGCACTGTTTATACTTTCACCTAACCCGCTGCCGCTGTGGGTCGCTGGGCACGACACCTACGCGAATGAGATGCTGAAGCTTGCGGGTTACATTAACACCTCGGAGAAGGGCGGCAGGAACTTCTATCAACTCAGCACCGAATCGGTGATGAAGCTCAACCCCGATGTGATCTTCGTGGTGGGGTCGTCCGCCGATGTGCAGCTTCTGCGTAAACACCCCGTATTCAAGCAGATGACGGCCGTGAAGCGTGGAGCGGTCTACACCGTGCAGCCCGATTTATATGTTCGCAACAGCCCCCGACTGTTACAGGGTTTAGAGTTTTTGAAGCGCCATTAACGGCGTAAAACATGAATCCTACCAATGATGTCGGGTATCTTAAATATAGATAGCAAGCACCAGAACCATCACAAGGAGAATCATAATGATCCCCAAGAGGCCATACGGTAAGCACGGCGACAAAATATCCATCATCGGGTTCGGAGGCATTGTGGTGATGAACACACCACAGGATCAAGCCAACCGCTCAGCACGCGAGGCGTTTGATCAGGGCGTGAACTACTATGATGTGGCACCCTCTTACGGTAATGCCCAGGAGATACTTGGGCCGGCGATTGAGCCATTCCGAAACAAGATTTTTTCTGGCCTGTAAAACGGAAAAGCGCACCGCTAAAGAGGCGCAGGTGGCTATGGAAGACTCCTTCCGCAAGCTGCGTACCGACCACTTTGACCTCTACCAGTTGCACGCCATGACCACCAAGGACGACCTTGAGCAGGCGTTTGCGCCCGGTGGTGTGATGGAGACCGTGGTCAAAGCCAAAGAGCAGGGCAAAATCCGGCACATCGGCTTTAGCGCACACAGTGAGGAGATCGCACTGGAACTGCTGAAACGCTTCCCGTTTGAAAGCGTGCTTTTCCCGCTGAACTTTGTGACGCTGTTCCACGGCAACTTCGGATGGAAACTGCTGGAGGAGGCACCTAAACGTGGTGTCACGCTTCTTTCACTGAAGGCCATGGCCAAAACACCCTGGAAAGAGGGTCAACCGCGTACGGTCGAAAAGACCTGGTATGAGCCTCTGACCGATGCCGCCACTGCTGAGCTGGCTGTGCGGTATGTGCTGTCTCTACCGGTGGCATCCTACCTGCCCCCGGGCGACGAGAAGCTGTTCCGAATGGCCCTGCCCTTTGCCCATCGGCATAAACCGGTGACGGCAGCCGAGAAGGCCAAACTGAAGAAGCTGGCCATGAGCATGGAGCCGCTCTTCCCGCAGGCCTGATCCTGCCTGCGAACCCGAACCAACGCCCCGGCCATCACGGCCGGGGCGTTTTGTTTCGTGGTTGACCGCGCCGGTTTTCTCCTAACAGGGGCGGTCTTTCCCCATCGCGGTCTGCACGGCTTGAAGGAGCTCCTGGGGCTGGTTGCTGCCGATGAGCACCGGCATCCCCTTCTTCGGGGTGATCAGCACCCCCTGGTTGCCTTCAAAGAAGAACCCCTTCTTCGAGCGTGAGAAGCGGATACCCCAGCCGCCGAAGTCGCGTAATGGGTTGAAGTGCATCACTTCGGCACTGACGATCTGGTCAGGTGACAACTCCAGCAGCTTCCAGTTGAACATCCCCAGCCGCACGCTGATCTTGCTTGGGCTGACGCTCACCCGCATCCCGTTCCACAGGCTGAGCAACAAACCGATGATCGCTATGAGCATGACCGCCAGGCCGATGTGACCACTTTGGACACTAGCGGTCGACAGGTAAATGTAGTAGACCGACACCACAACGACGATTGCGTTGATATACGGCGGGTTTTGCCGTTGGTAGAACAACCAGTTTGTACCCGGTTTCATTGTGATCGGGCCGGAAGGTTGCATCCCCTCAACCAGCGGCTCAGCACGGTAGGGACGCAGCGCCTCTACCAGGCATCCAGCTACAACCGCCCCACCCGCTACCATCCAGCTCAGTTCCGACGCGGTATATGAGGTTGTCCGCCAGAACACGCTGCCGAATAACAAAGCGATGCTGATTTCATCAAACAGGCTCATCCAGTTGAAGCTCTTGCGTGGCTGCTCATTCTTAGCCCAGGATTCATCGAAGAACACGGACATCACTAGATAGAGGGCAGCCAAAAGTAGAACACCACCCAGAGCCCACACAGCAGATGCCGGTCCGGTACCGTGCTTCAAGACGATTGGGAGACGATCGAGGGTGTTTTGACTGCTGATGAGCCATACCATCATGCCGATCAGCACGACGGCTGGTGTGTGTGTCCATAACGGATGGTATTTCATTGTTTGTCCTCCTGCAGAATGCTCTGCAGCATCTGCACAAGCTGATCGGGGCTGACCCCCAGGTGGTAGGCCTCAGCCACTGCGTCACGCAGGGGCTGCTCCACACGAAGCATCACCTGCCTGTGGTCGGCCGGTTCGTTGGTCTGTTTGGCAATTCGGGCACGCTGGCCAAGCCGCAGCGTGATGACACCTTGCTCCTTCAGTCTGGTATAGGCCTTGTGAACCGTCAGGTGGTTGATGCCCAGGTGTTCCGCCACCTCGCGCACGCTGGGCAGCTCCTCACCGGGGCTCATCTGCCCCAGCCGCACCTGCTGCTTAATGCAGGCGATAATCTGCTGGTACACCGGCCTGGTGTCATCGGGATCGAGTGAGAGTATCATGGCTCTACCTCCTGTCTACTGTTATACCATATATACAACAGATATAACAAGAGTTATAAATACTCAGCCATGAGGGATGATCGTGCATCAGAACACGATCTATAAAGCTGCTGTAGCTTCCGGCACCCACGAAGTGGGTAAGATTCTTTATAGCCAGGGGTGAGCACCAGCGCAACCCGTGGTAGGCAACGAAATAGCGATTACCCCGAAGTGGGTCGTCTTCGGTGACTTGATATAACGGCTACCGCGAATAGGTGCAACCCACTTCGGGGTAGGAATGATGCACCGCTTTCCAGGGGTATCGCTTCGCTCACCCGTGGCTATAAGGAATCTAACCCATTCCATGTGTGGCCGGACCATGTGTAGCACATTTCTTTTTTGGTTATACCGATACTCAAAAACCAACATGGAGATGTGGGTAATAGACTGGTCTACAGCCTTCAGCGATTCGAATAATACTAATAGGTATGACGGCGCACGTATCTAGCAAGCCATCGCTGATAAAATGGTAAGAAGAAACTGATCTGAAGCTGGAGCGTCCGATATCTAGTAATAAATGGTGATTTTCCGATCATATGCATGACAGTGAAGACATTCTGCACTAATCTGAATACGGAGACACGAATGACAAAATACCTAATTGCACTCTGGCTGGCACTTGGCCTTAGCACCCTATGCACGGCTGATGAGTTCCTGTGCGTGCAGCCGCCCATTCAACAGACCGGGGCCTGGACCTCGGCGATGTGGAACGTGGGCGGGGGTAAACAGGCGCTGCTGCTCATCTCATATGTGCTGGGCGAAACACGCACCGGCGCGCTGCGCAGCCGAGATTTCGTCTGCCCGAAAACACTCAGTTTCCGACTGGCTGGCCACAGCAACCGCAACGCGAATTTCGCACGGTTGGTCGATGCGGCGGACGGTAAGATACTGGCATCACTGCCATCACCGGGCCGCGATGAGGCGCTTCCGGTAAGTTGGGATCTGACCGTATGGCAAGGGCGATCGGTGCGCATGGAGCTGGTCGATGGCGATGCCGGCACCTCATATGCCTGGATATCGATGGGCGACCTCCAGCCCGAGCTGGTGCCGATGCCCACCGAGGCCGGCAAACTGCCCGAGGGCTGGCAGGAGCTGCCTCAGACCATTGAGCAGAGCACGGTGGACGGTGTGCCGTTCATCGGTCGAGAGATACTGTGGGCACCGGGCAAAGAGGGCGACCGGCTGGATGTGCCCATCAACGGTGTCGAAGCCAAATACCTGTATCTCAAGGGCGGTAGCTATTCGCCAGATGATCAGCCTGGCTGGGGCGGCAGCAACGACCGTGCCTGGCACTTCATCGGCGATCAGGTGGGCGAGCTGCAGATCCAATACACCGGAGGGCAGATCGACCGCATCCCCATGAGCTTCGGCTTTACGGTGTGGTGGCGCACACCCTGGCAGCGTTCCCCCGAGCCATTCATAGGCGGTACCGCTCAGGAACAGACCATGCGAGACTCGCTCTGCGTGTTCACGCCATCCTGGAGTGAGCCCTGGTTGATGCGTATCGCGCTGCGCGGCCTCCCTGTCCAGAGTATCAGCCTGATGGACAATGCTGAGAAGGATGGGTTTGTGCTGCTTCAAGGTATCAGTCTGGCGGAATGTGTGAAGCTGCCTGCAGGTCAGAAGCTTCAGCAGGGCAAGCCGACTCAGAGGCTAGTTGAGTGGCTGAAAACACACACGGTCGACGGGGCGAAGCCGCTCCCGGCGTTGCGACTGGCGGCAATGCAGAAGCTGAGACTGCTCTGCGAAACATTCCCCAGCGACTTCACCGAGGTGTCCGTGAAGCGTACAGCGAAGACCACTCCTCCTGCGAAATTCATCGGCCCCAAGCTCAGCTTCGATGGTTCTGTGAGTGCACTGGTGATGGGATATGTGTATCAAGAGAACAGCGCGGAGTTGCTCAGCCGCATTGACCCGGATGGCATGGTGCATGAATCGGGCCAAAAAGCGGACTACTATAACGGCTTTGGCGGGATAACCCCCGGCCTGGCGGCGTTCTACACCGCAGCCTATACCCGTAACCGAGCGGCTTTGCTGCTGGCGAACGCGGGTGTGCTCACCCCTGCTAACGCGGCCATTAGCTTCTGGGACAAGTGGCTGCTCTACTTCCCGAAGGCTTACCCCGAGCTTCAGATGGGTGGTAAGCCGGTGCCCGGTCACGCCACAGTGATCGCCAACCAGCCGCATGTCTACTTCGATTCACTTAGGAAGTCGGGCTGGCCCACGAAATTCAAAACGCGCGACTACGGCAACCCCGAGACCGACGGTCACGGCATGTTGATGCTCAACCGCTATCGGGTGTGGGTTAAGCAGGGGCGTGATCTTCAGTGGCTGCGTGACCACTGGGAGGCCGTGCGAGAGGCTGCGGAGTGGATACCCTGGGTTCTGGATAACCCCGAACTCTCCTTGAGCGAGCACGGATTAATGTACAACGAGACCGAGGGCGGGATGCTGGAGGCCAGCATCTTCTGCGATACCCCCTGTTATTATGGGCTTCTCGCCAGCGCGGAGATGGCCGACCATATGGGGCAGCGCGAACTGGCCAGCCGATGGCGGATGACCGCATCTCGGTTGAAGCGTGCGATGGAGCGCTACTATCCCAAGAAGATTGATCCGTGGGGCGATGTGTGGCCGCCGAATCCAGGTCTCTGGGGCTACTCACACGCCACCATGGCCCCGCTGCTGTTCGCTGCCGATCTTTACGGTTACGACGCACTGAATAGTCTGGATACTGTGTGGCAGGAGCGGGCCAAACGCACATACAAGATGCTGCTGACCCGCAACCTGCCCGAATGGTGCGCCTCAGGGGGATTTGGTTACGGTCAGGGCTTTGTCACGGAGTCGGCTCTGCTGCTGGACGAGATGGATGATGCAGCCAATCTGCTGGAATGGATGGCAAAGATATGCTACTCTCCACGGCAGAAATACCCCTTCCGAGTGCCTGAGGGCACGTCCGTGAAGAAAGACGGCTCCGTTTGGCGTCGATGGGGCGACCTGGGCAACATGTTCCAGATGAACGAGGCGGTGTACACCTGTCAACTGCTGGCGGGAGTGGATGACACCTCTCAGGATGTGCTGAAGCTGATGCCGCGCATCCCCACCGGCTGGAAGGGTGTTCAGTTTTCCGACTGGCCCGTGAGCGTAAAGAGCGGCGGGAAGGTGCAGACAGTCGAGGTCTCTCTGAGCGTTAAGTGCGATGCCGATGGACCTTCGTCAGTATCGGTAACATCGAGTGCGCCTGTTGATCAGGTTGCCGTGCGTGTTGGCCCATACACCGGTCAGTCTGCGGCTGATCTGATGGCTAAGAAGATGCAAGCCCAGGGCTGGAGCGTCCGTCAAGAGACCAGCGGTCACACTAAAAACAAGCCAGCACTCTGGCTGTGGCTATTGAGGGAGACAAGATGAACCTGATACCCAACGGTGAATTTCTGAGCTTGAAGGGGTGGACACCTGCCAACAACCCGCTGGTGGTTTTGGAACGTGTTGAGGGTATTCCCTGTGTGAAGCTGAGTGCTGATCCAGCCGCAGCGGAGGGTACGGAATCTACTTTTATCGAGCAGATGCTGGATATCCACTCCCTGGAGGCGAAATCCGAATACCGGATGCAGTTTCGGGCTAAATCCGACCACTTCCCGCAGTTGTACAACCTCTATCTGGCTACAATGCGTGGAGACCGGGTTGTGACGGCCATCGGATATGAGTGGCGTCAACTGGGTGGCGGATGGCAGGATGTGAAGCTGGATTTCCGTGATGTGAATACGGATGCTACTGCTGCCAAGGTGGTCATTCAAGTGAAGGCACCAGGGCAGGTGTGGATTGCCGATCTGCGTGTCGAGAAGCTGCCTGCTGGCACCATCGGCGCTGAGGAGCGGCAACTAAAGGACCTACCCCGATATGTGGGTTCTCCGAAGTATGTGCAGATTACCAGCGACCGGAGGTTCATCGTTAATGGCAAGCCGTTTTTCCCGATTGGGCAGTGGGACATGGCTTACCCAGACGAGAAGGCGATGGACGACATGCAGGAGTGCGGGTATAACGTGACCGGCTCGGGGATGCTGATCGATAGAGGGCCAGACGGTGTTAAGACGTTTCTTGACCAGGCCCAGGCACGGAACCTGCATGTGCTGGGCCTGCTTCGATATGATTGCTTCGGTGAAGCGTCAGCGGCGGTCGCCGTAGCAGAACAACGGCATATCAAGCACAAGCCGATCCTAGATGTCACGAGGGAGCATCCTGCTTTCTTCGTGTATGATATCGCCGATGAACCGGGTTGGATTGGCAATAGCCTGTCGGCATTCGCCGCGGGTGCGCATTTTATCAGGCAGAATGACCCTAATCATCCGATCTTCTCTAACCAGGCACCGCGCGGCATCGTCTCACTACTGCAGCGCTGGTACCGCTTTGTTGATGTGGGCGGCTGCGACATCTACCCTTGGTGGAATGGAGAGCCGGATAGGCATTCCGATCTACCGGATAAGAGCTTATCTGTGGTGGGGGCTGAGACTGTGAAGAACCTTAAAGCATTGGGTGCTCGCAAACCGGCACTTATGACGGTTCAAGGCTTTGGGTGGTCGGATCACGCAGCCCCGGAAATGGCAGCGAAGGGGTATGGATATCCACCCTACAACATCCAACGCTACATGGTTTATGATGCCATCGTGAATGGAGCTACCGGTATTCTAGTGTTTCAAGATCAGCGTTACCCTGGAGTGATAAATATGAAGATCAAGCCGCTTACGCTTGAACTGAAGGCACTGCACGATGTGCTGGCTTCTCCGACGGAGGCAGGGTATGCCCGTTCTTCCGATAAGCGTGTGAAACTCATCACGAAGAAGCATCAGGGTCAACGAACAGTCATCGCGGTGAATCGATCTGACCGCGCATTAAGCTGTCAGATTTCCCATTCCGACAATAATCAAGCATGGCAGGAGCGAAGCAGCCATCGGCGTTTGAAGAGCATGGAACAGGGCTTCATCGATCACTTCGATGCCTGGGGTGTGAATATCTACGAACAGCAGTAGCCGACCTGCATCAAACACTCTATGGAGTAAACAATGTTTTTACAATGGATCGTAATCGGACTTTTGGTCTGCCTCAGTACCCTCTGCATGGCCAATGACTATGTCTGCGTGCAGCCGCCCACACAGCAGACGGGAGCATGGACCTCCGCCATGTGGCATGTGGGCGGAGGCAAGCAGGTGCTGCAGCTTAACTCGTATGTGCAGGGCGAGTCACGCACCGGTGTGCTGCGTAGCCGCGAGTTCGTGTGTCCTGAAAAACTCACTTTCCGGCTGGCGGGGCACAGCCACCGCAACGCCAACTTTGCACGCTTGATTGATGTTGAAACCGGCAAAGTGCTGGCGGAGCTGCCGTCGCCTGGCCGTGATGAGGCGCTTCCGGTGAGCTGGGAGCTGGCACAGTGGCAGGGACGGTCGGTGCGCATGGAGGTCACGGACGGAGATGATGGCCCCTCCTGGGCCTGGATATCGATTTGCGAGATGCAGCCCGAGCTGGTGCCGATGCCCACCGAGGCCGGTAAACTGCCTGATGGCTGGGAGGAGATACCGCAGCCGATGCAGCGCAAAGTGGTGGAGGGCGTGCCCTTCATCAGTCGCTCGGTTCTGTGGAGCCCGGCACGAGAAGGCGACAGCATGAAAATCCCTGTGGATGGGCTGCAGGCGGAGCACCTATACCTGCTGGGTGGCAGCTATTCCCCAGATGAATCCCAGCCTGGCTGGGGTGGCTTCGACGACAAGATATGCCACTTCGTAGGGGACCAGGTCGGCGAACTGCGGATCAGCTATAAAGATGGTTCTGTGGACCGCGTACCTCTGACCTTTGGCTTCAATGTGTGGTGGCGGGAGCCATGGCGACGCTCGCCAGAGCCTTTCATCGGTGAAACGCCCCAGGCTCAGGCGATGCGCGACTCGCTGTGCGTCTATGCTCCCGACTGGGACAAACCCTGGCTGATGCGGATTGGGCTGCGTGAAAAGGCGGTGCAGCAGATTGAGCTGGTGGATGTCGCCAGCAAAACGGGCAATGTGAACATCCAGGGTATCAGCTTCGGCGGATGCCGTGATCTGCCCGCAGGGATGACTGCTCAGCCTGGCGAGACTTCGTCAGACGCTTTCAACGAATGGCTGAAGACGCACACCATCGACGGCGCGAAGCCGATGAATGCGGCGCGCAAGGCGGCCCTGAACAAGCTGAAGAGCTATTGTGACACCGACCCCAGCGACTTCACCATCGCGGGGGTGAAGCGCACGATCGCCACGAATCCCCCAATGGCCTTTGTCGGTCCGAAACTCAGCTTTGAAGGTCCGGTGGCTGCGCTGGTGATGGGTCAGGTCTACCAGGAGAACTCTGCAGAGCTTCTCAGCCGGATCGACCCGGACGGCATGGTGCATGAATCCAACAAGGATGCTGACAACTACGGTGCTTTCGGCGGCGTGACCCCGAAGCTGGGCCCGTTCTACACGGCGGCCTACACCCGCAACCGCTCGGCCTTGCTGCTGGCGAATGTGGGTCTGCTGACGCCGGCCAACGCAGCGGTTAACTTCTGGGACAAGTGGCTGATGTATTTCCCGCAGTCCTATCCTGAGATTCAGATGGGCGGAAAGCCGGTGCCTGGCCACGCTACAGTCATCGCCAACCAGCCGCATGTGTACTTCGACGTGTTGAGCAAAGGCGGCTGGCCCACTGCATTTAAGACTCGCGACTATGGAAACCCCGAGACGGACGGCCACGGCATATTGATGTTGAATCGCTATCGCGTGTGGGTCAAGGAGGGCCGAAGCACCCAATGGGCGCGCGACCACTGGGCGGCGCTGAAAGAAGCTGCGGAGTGGATTCCATGGTGCCTGGATAACCCGGAGCTCTCGCTGAGCAAAAACGGGCTGCTTTACGCCGAAAGCGAAGGCGGAATGCAGACGACCACGATCTACTGCGACACCCCCAATTACTACGGCTTGCTGGCTTATGCCGAGATGGCGGACAGCATCGGTGAGCAGGCGATGGCCAGCAGATGGCGTCTGACTGCCGCACGGCTGAAGCGGGCGATTGAGGCCTACTATCCGGCCTCGGCGAAGCCGTTTGGCGACACCTGGCAGCCTGGCGAGCGGCTGTGGGGCTCCGGCGATGCGAACAACGCGCCGCTGCTATTTGCAGCCGATCTGTATGGCTATGACGCCATGAGCCACATGGACCCCAAATGGCTGAAGGTCAGCCAAAACACCCATCGGCTGCAGATGTCCCGCAAGACTCCAGCCGGCTGCTCACCCACCGGTTTTGGATACGGGCAGGGTTACGCCACCGAATCGGCGTTGCTGCTGGATGAGATGGATGACTCCGCGCTGCTGCTGGAATGGATGGCCAAACTCTGCTATGCACCACGGCAGAAGCACCCCTTCCGTGTGCCGGAGGGTGCGACCGTGAAAGCAGACGGCAGCACATGGCGGCGATGGGGCGATCTGGGTAACCTGTTCCAGATGAACGAAGCGGTCTATACCTGCCAACTGCTGGCCGGGGTAGACGACACCTCACCGGATGAACTGAAGCTGATACCCCGCATCCCGACCGGCTGGAGCGGTGTGCAGCTCTCCGCTTGGCCGGCGGCCGTGAAGAGCGACGGTCAGATGCAGATGGTGAAGCTCTCGATGAGCGTGAAAAGCGATGCCAGCGGCCCATCGTCGGTATCGGTAAAGTCGAGTGGGCCGGTGGATAAGCTGGCCATCCGAGTTGGGCCATATGCCAGCAGCGAAGCGGCTGACCGCATGGCGGCTAAGATGCAGTCGCAGGGCTGGGCCGTCAGCCAGGTCACCAGCGGTCAGACCAAGGGCAAATCCGCCATTTGGTTGTGGCTGAAGGGGAGTATCCGGTAGCACTTTCGTGCAAATGACCGGGGCGGTCTGGCGGATGGCCTCCGGGATTGTATACGAGATCAAGACCGGCGCGGTTAGGAGAAAACCGCCCCGGACACGGGTGATCAAGACCGGCCCGGAAAGGGAAAACCGCCCCGGACACGGGTGATCAAGACCGGCCCGGAAAGGGAAAACCGGACCGGTCAAAAGCATGCGTTGGCTGTGTCCGCGCCGGTCTGGAGGATGACCCTCCCTCTCCATCAGAACCTATCCGTGTAATCCGCGTAATCCGTGGTTCAGACGAATCTCCGGCGCGGTATAACGGTTAGGCCAGTATCTATGCGCCATCTGGCCACTGGTCATCCGCGAATCGCCGCTACAGATTGACGAGTCGTATGACAAGGAATGAAGGTGGATTTATGCCGACTGGGGTTGCATGAAGCCAGGGCCTTGTGCGAATGACCGAACAGGGCCCGGTGCGGTATTTTTCTGCCGGTTACTCGGGCAGCGGATTCAACTGATCTTCTAGCTGCTTGGCTCCGCCCAACTCAAACGGAATGAGTCCTAAACTGGCAGCTCTTCGAAATGCCTGCACTCGGTTAGTGACATTAAGCTTATGGTATACATTCGCCAGATGGAAATCCACCGTGCGCTTGCTGACGAAAAGTTGTTGTGCCACTTCTTTACTTGAGCGGCCGTCAATGATTAGCATCAGAACCTCCACTTCACGTTTTGTGAGTGCAGGTATCCTGTTGGTATCAGATGGGTGGGTGCTCTGTTCGCTGTTCGGGCCCATGATCCCACTCCCTTTCTCTTCGGAAATTCTAGATGCGAAGGTATCGCTTTTGTGAAGCCTCGGCTGGTTTGACACATCAACCGTTCTATCTTCTTCAACTATTGCATGTTTTGACACGCAGAATCAACTCATTTGGGATGAAATCTCCAATATTCGCTAAAACCTAGCATCTCATGGTAAAATATATGTTGTATCCAGAGTGATTCCAATAGGAATCCGGCAACCGGGCAGGAGACGCCAACGGTGCCCGAGGGGAACCCCCCTCGATACGCGGGATCTTATTCCGAAAAATTGTCTCCCTGTGTGTTCAATGCGGACATTACTGCGCCTTCGCCTCTGGATATGGCGATAGGCGCTTTTTTGGGTCTATTTGACCCGGTTAAGGCCCATATGGGCGAAAGGAAACCTTAATAATGGACAAACAGTTCTCGATATTTTCTTCGGAGTCCGTCTCCGAGGGACACCCTGACAAGGTATGTGACACCATCGCAGACAGTATTTTGGATGCATGCCTGGAGCAAGACGCTCATAGTCATGTGGCCTGCGAAGTGCTCGCAAAATCGGGACAGGTCATTTTGGCTGGTGAAATCAGCACCAACGCCAACTTCGAATACGATACGATAGTTCGCAACGCGATACGCGAAATCGGATATATAGATAACTCTGAGGACTTCAGCGCTGACAATGTGCAGATTACCAACCTGCTGTCGAAGCAAAGCCATGAGATCAACAACGCGGTAGACAACGGATTGGATCAAGGAGCCGGTGACCAAGGCATTATGTTTGGCTTCGCCAGCGACGAAACCCCTGAGCTGATGCCTCTACCCATCCAACTGGCCCACAACCTGGCCTACGAGCTGGCTGTCGACCGCAAATCTGGTAAAAACAAGGGTCTACGCCCCGACAGCAAAACCCAGGTGAGCGTAAAATACGATGGCATCGTGCCAGTTCTTGTCGATACGGTTCTTGTGAGCACCCAGCATGTTGCGGGGTATGATCAGCACGATATCAAGGAATATGTGTCGACAGTGGTGGCTCCCCGCGCACTGGGCAAGTGGTATACACCAGACATCAAGTTCATCGTCAATCCCAGCGGCAGCTTCGAATTCGGCGGACCCTCTGCCGACTGCGGAGTGACCGGCCGCAAGATCATCGTGGATACCTACGGCGGTGCCGCGCGGCATGGTGGTGGAGCTTTCAGCGGCAAAGACCCCAGCAAGGTAGACCGCAGCTCCGCGTACTTCTGCCGGTATGTGGCGCGTGAGATTGTGAAGGCTGGCTTGGCCAAGCGTGCTGAGCTGCAGGTGGCATACGCCATCGGGCAGGCGCAACCGGTCAGCGTGCTGGTAGACACTTTCGGCACCGGTAACCCAGCGGAAGCGGAAGCATTCGTGCGTGCCAACTTCGACTTCCGCCCGGCCGCCATCATCGAGCGACTTGGTCTGCTGAAGCCGATCTACAAGATGACCACCAACTACGGCCACTTTGGCAAGAGCTACTTGCCTTGGGAAGCGTAGCCAGGGAGTGATGACGGGGGTGCAGTGTCTGCTGCACCCCCTTTTACATTATGGACAACCAACCTGTGATCACACTCAACTGGCCCGGTAAAAGCCCTCTCGACCTCAACGCACTGCCCCCCGTGCCCTCGCAGGTGGAGGCGTGGGGAGCGAACGGCGGCACACTGATCCATGCCGACTGCCTGTGCGCCCCTCAGCTTGAGAGCAAGCCCAAACTGGTTTATATGGACCCGCCATTTGATATGGGCGAGAAGTTCCAGGCCCGTGTGAAACTGGCCAATGGATCAATCGTCTCAGTTCCCGCAGGCTTCCGTGACTCCTGGGGTGCCGACGGCGTGGATTACCTTCAGTATATGTACCATCGGCTGGCGGCCGTACGGGAGTGGATGCACCCCGACGGTCTGCTATGTGTCCATATCGACCAGCACGCCAACAGCCGGATACGGCTGCTTCTTGATGAGCTTTTTGGCCGAAAGCACTTTGTGAATGAGATTATTTGGAGTTACCGCAGCGGTGGTGGCAGTAAGAAGGCGTTGGGTCACAAGCACGACACACTCTATCTTTACCGTAAGGGCGAGCATTACACCTTCAACCCCGACGCCGTGCGGATTCCCTATGATGCAGTCATCGCTTCAAAACGGCAGCACCTGTTCAATCCCGATGGCAAGGTCAGCGGCGATGTTTGGGATATTTCGCGCCCGCCTAACCACTCGACCGAATGGCTGGGATACCCCACTCAGAAGCCATATGCGCTGCTGCAGCGGCTGATGAGCGGCTTCAGTAATGAAGGCGATCTGGTGGCGGACCCCTTCTGCGGTAGCGGAAGCTGGCTGGAAGCCGCCCACCGGCTTGGCCGCAGTTGGGCCGGACTGGATGTGGGCACTCTGGCCGTGCACACCACGCGCTGCAGGATGCTGCAACTGGGTGCGCAGTTTGGAGTTTATGGGCCTGCGTATTCCTCAAGCGGGTGGAGTTACGATCCTGCAGAGTGCGTGGTGACTCTGCAAAACTACCAGCCGGAATGCCTGCAGATGCACCCGGAACTGGCTCTGGCGCATCCTGTGCCCAGTGACTGGTGCAGCCTGCTGGCCGAAGGTCAGATGCTGGCGGGCTGCTTCCATGCGCAGAGCTTCATGTTACGAGGCGGGATGTGGGTGCGCCTGGAAGGTGCGCCTGCAGCCCCCGCCTCCGATGCGCTGGCTTTTGACGCGCTGGGTTACGGGCAACGAGGGGCGCTGTGAAGGCGGGGGATGACACTGATGGAATCCAACGCAAAGGGGCAAAGGCGCAGGGGTATTTAACTAGACCGGGTATTCGTCTGAACCACGGATTACGCTGATTCCACGGATAGGTTCGAATGGAGGGTGAGATGCGAGCATTGTGCCATTGCGCATGACCCCACACTACCCTGTCGAAATGCAAAAAATCACACGACTCGTTTCAAAATTCGACCGAATACCTACTGACGACTAATACACATCGGGTACAATAACCACATAACAGGCGTATATAAGTCTGGATACGATCCAACGATGGGAGTATCAATTATGAAAAAGTACGGCGCCATTCCGGTTTTGTTGTGCCTATCGCAGTTTACTGGGCGGGTAGCACACGCCACTTGGACTATACCTCCTGACCATGGCTGGCACGAATTAAGTTCGGCGGGGTTATATGCCCTTGCGCCTTCGCACCTTTGCGTTGATCTTCCCGTGCTAACCCCATAAGGAGGATGAAATGAACTGTAGAAAACCACGCATTGTATTGACCGTATTTGCATCTATGCTGTTCTGTCTATCTATAGCCGCCAATGCGCAAGTAGACCCTGACGACCTGCAAGCGGTTCGTACGTGGATGGGTGATCCAGGATACCAGATTGAGCTGACATGTACCGTTGATGATCTTGAAGAATTGACGGATGAATTTGGGTTGGTGGCTTCACCATACAGGGACTATAGGAGCGAAGACCGGTCTACCAGCTTCCGCATATCTACCCTAACGCAAGAGGTTGTTCGATACATCCACCACACCTTTCCCAGAATCTACATGGGGCGGTCGAACGTAAACTACCGGCAACTGGCTTGGACTTACCTGCAAAACCATCTACCGCAGAGTAAAGTGGATACGCTTCAAGCCACAAATCTACCTGATGTTTATGCTCCTAAACTGCCTACAGGGATGATCGATTGGCACAACAGGGTAGAGATTACTTTGGATGATTCGGGTGATCCCAGATATGTGGAAATTTATTACGCCACCGCTCCTCTATACACAGGACAGATAGCCATCGGACTTACCCAGGCTAAACAGATTGCCACATCGTATATGCTCAACATAGCTCCACCTCAGTCTACCGCGACTTTCTCAGATAAGTTGCTTACAGAGAACCTAATCACAGTTCCCGATGGTTTAGGTTATTGGCAACCTGTCTGGCAACTACTAATGGAAGCCGGCAACAGTGATGATTCGATCGGTGGTTATGTGTATGTCAACGCTGTAAACGGCAATGTTTTCGACGATTTCGACCGATGGCTTGGGGGCTCGAGTGAGCTCAATCCGAAATTCGGCGGAAGTGTCGGCGTTCGTGTGTTATATAACGGCCTGCTGGTGCGCACAGGACAGAGCACCGATGTCCCCATCGGCTGGTTGAAGACACTCGCTACAACCCACAAACTCACCGCAAAGGCGGGCGAGAAGGCCTTCACAATGGACGGCAAGCGAATTGCTCTGCCCTCGAAAGTGGTAGCGAAGGCGGGCACAGTCTACCTGCCCTGGCAGGCATTGAAGTCGCTGCCGGGCGTGAAGTGCAGCTACGACGCAAAGCTGAACCGGCTGGACATCACCACCGTCCCGCCTACATTAAAGAAGCCCAGAAGGTAGCGCATCTCAGCCGGCTTCGAGCCGACTTTTCGGCCAATTAGCCGTGGCATTTATGCCGCGGGGGTGGCGTTGCCGATACCGCCCCGCCTGACCGCGCCGTTTTTTGTCTGAACCACGGATGACGCGGATGACGCGGATGGGTTCGGATGGGAAGGGAGGCCAATCAGGAGATTGGCGTTCCCAGGGGAATTCCCCCTTTGCGTCCTTGCGTCCCTGCGCCTTTGCGTTAGAATCCCATCCAGGTAATCCTGTTAATCCGTGTAATCCGTGGTTCAGACAAAAGGCGCCTTTGCGTTGGACTCCCCTACAGGCATGAAGATGCCATCGACTCGCAAAACGTAACGGGTATAATGATCACATAACAAGCTGTTTAGCTTGTCGTGGACAGCTTCTGAAGCCAGATTGCCAGTCAAATCCAGGAGTCATGGGAATGAAAATCATACAGCTATTGTTCGCCATATTGTGCATGACCGTTTTAGGCGAGTGTGGACTATGTGCCCCATATCCGGCGGCAGAGAATGCCATCAGGGCGTTTGAAAAGGATCCTGCGCTTGAACTAAAATACGTCGAAACTGTAACTAATCCCAGGATACTTGATTCGGTTGGTAGTTTCGTAGCCAATCCATATCATGAATACACGACCCCAAACAGAGTCAACTACAGAGTCGACGCGATAGATAATACTGTCATATGGAGGAGCCAACCAACAAAAATATACGACATGATGTTACCTACAGAACCTCAATATGAGTCTATTGTTAGCCAATTTCTGAACGACTATGGCTTATCGCAGTCGTTATACCAGTATCAAAAGATAGCACCTGGCTGGTATTACCGCAAACATACCGCCACTGTTTTGGATTTCTACAACACAATTGAGGTTATCGTCAACCGTGACGGAATACCCATGGTATTTCACAGGATGAAGATTGCCACCCCATCCTACTCAGGTACTACGAATATCGCCAAGAATCAAGCGCTAACAATCGCACAGAACTACCTGACTGGGCTCTATACCGTGCCCATCACGTATTCACTTTCCACGATCTACCAAAACCAACTACTGATTCACCAACCAGATGATTTGGGTGTTTGGCAGCCGGTATGGAAGTTCTTTTATGAGGTACAAACTGTGGCCGATAACCCAGAGGACCAATGGGACGAAGGGTATAACGTCTACGTCAACGCTGTGGACGGAAGCGTGTTTGATGATCGTGATCAATGGCTTGGGGGTACAGGGGAGACGAAACCGAAGTTTGGTAAACAAGTGGGATTGCGCGTCATGCGTGATGGCCTGCTGGTGCGCACAGGACAGAGCACCGATGTGCCCATCGGCTGGCTAATGACGCTGGCCAAAACCCACAAACTCACCGCGAAGGCGGGCGAGATGGCGTTCACGATGGACGGCAAGCGGATTGCACTGCCTTCGAAGGTGGTGGCGAAGGCGGGCACAGTCTACCTGCCCTGGCAGGCATTGAAGTCGCTGCCGGGCGTGAAGTGCAACTACGACGCGAAGCTGAACCGGCTGGACATCACCACCGCCCCGCCTACATCAAAGAGGCCCAGAAGGTAGTGCCTCCCTCAGCCGGCTTCGAGCCGGCTTGTAAGTAACAAGGGGCGCCCCTTGTGGGCGCCCGTATTACCGGGGCGGTAAGGGCATGGCGTGCCGTGCCGAGCTCGAATCGCGGGCTCGATCAACATGTCAATCGTAGGGGCGACCGGCCGGTCGCCCGAATAGGGCCACCACAAGGGTGGCCCCTACGACCGTATCAGTTACAGCCTGGGCTGCCGTGCAAGCACAGGCGGGTGCTTTTCGGCCAATTAGCCGTGGCATTTATGCCGCGGGGGTATGGCGTTGACGATCACGCCCCGCCTGACCGCGCCGGGAATTCGTCTGAACCGCGGATTACACGGATAGGTTCAGATGGGACGGGAGGGCTATCCGCCAGACCGCGCCGGAGATGGGCTGCACAACGTTCGTGAGTGTACCGAGAAACCGGCGCGGTCAACTGCCCTCTGTGTTCCTCTGTGCCCACTGTGGTTCGATTCCCTCCCCTCTCAATCCGTGTCATCCGTGGTTAGACCAAAACCCGCGGTTGCCAATCGACCGCCGAGTCGCCTACACTGTATTTAATAACCAGCTTTGGAGGCAATCCTATGCGGACAGGCAAGTGTATTCTGCTCATGGCACTTATAATCTCATGCGTATCGGCCATGGTGTGCGCATCAGCCCCGAACCGATCCGCCGATGTGGAGCAGATCAACGCGATGATACGCCGTGGCGAATGGAAGCCGGTGATGGCGAAAATCCGCCAGCAGCCCATCCTGGCCCAAAGTAAGGATGTGATGGGGGCCACCCCGCTGCATTTCGCCGCACAGCAGGGATATGTGCAGTTAGGCGGTTGGCTGCTCACGGTGGGCGCGAAGGTGAACAGCAAAGACTACACCGGCCAGACACCGCTTCACATGGCTGCCGATACCGGCCATGCGGCGATGTGCCAGATGCTGATCAAACACGGCGCAAATGTCAACGCAGTAGATATCGATGGTCTGACTCCTCTGCACCTTGCCAGCAAGGCGAAATGCGTCAAGGTATTGGCCGACGCGGGAGCACCCGTTGACGCACGGGATAAGCACAGCTTGACCCCGCTATTCTACGCCGTGGCAAGCGCTAAATCGGATGTCGTGAATGCGCTGATTCAGGCCAATGCCAATCTGAGTATCCGTGATCGGAAGGGCAAGACCGCCTTGGTCTGGGCTCAGGAACGCAAATTGACCAAAATCGCATCTCTACTAGAGTACGCTGAAGAATAACCAGGCAAAACCGGAGAAAAAGTGAACATGACCAGATGGAGTATCCCTGACACCGACCGCAACCGCTTACGTGAACTGGCCAAGAAGCAGGCCGAATATGCCGCGCTGCCGATCATGCAGGAACGGATCAAGCGTTGGTACGCCCACAACGATATGCAGGGTGATCGGCCGATGGTGCATATCGAGGTTTGGACATTCGCATCAGAAGTCATGCCTCCGCTTCTTTGTGGTTCAGATGCGGCCCGTGCGATAGAGAACCAGTTGATTATGAATATGATCAACCATGAGTTGGTTGATGATGACCGCGTAGTTCCCGATCATTACGGTGTCGGCTGGTGGAGCGGGTTCAAGCTGTTCGATATCGATATCCAAAGGTCGTATGCCAAAGACTCACGCGGTCAGAACCTAGGCTACCATATCGACTACCCCATCACCGACCTGGAGGCCCAGATCGACAGCCTCAAACCCAGCGTGTACAGCGTAGATAAGCCTGGCAGTCTGGAGTATAAGCAGCTTGTCGAGGAGATATTCGGCGATATCCTGCCGGTTCGGTTCATCGGGGGTACCCCTGGCAACAACCCCAGCTACCGACTGATTGAGCTGATGGGCATGGAGAACGTGATGTGCGCCATGAAGGAGTGCCCGGAGGCTCTGCACCGGCTGATGCGCATGGTCACCGATGACATGAAGACCTACCACCAGTTCTGCGAGCAGAACGACCTGCTGGTGTTAAACAACGAAAATCACTGGGCAGGTCAGGGCACCTTCAGCTTCACCAATGAACTGCCAGCCGAGGGGTTCAACCCTGCGCATGTCCGGCTGAAGGATATGTGGGGATACTCTGATTCGCAGGAGTCGGTGGGTTATTCCCCCGCAGCATACCATGAGTTTGTGGGCCCATATTACCATGAACTGATGGAGTTATTCGGATTGAACAACTACGGCTGCTGTGAGCCGGTGCATCCGTATTGGGAAAAAGACATCCAGCACTTCCCCAACCTGCGCAAGGTGTCGATATCCCCCTGGTGCGATGAGCCATTCATGGGCGAAGCGCTTCGCGGAAGACGCACCATTTTCCACCGCAAACCGAGTCCGCAATACCTCAGTGCCGAAGGCAAGCTGGATCAAGAGGCGTATGGCAAACACATTCTGGACACCATGACGGCGGCCAAGGGCTGCAAGCTGGAGTTCAGCTACCGTGACGTGTATATGCTGGGTGGCGATGTGAATAAGCCGCGTGAGGCCGTGGCTTTGATGCGCCGCCTGTTTGATAAATACTGGCAGCCGTAGGCGGTGCCACCCCACAAGACGTGCCTGCGCCTGATAGCACCAATGATGCGGGAGTTATACGGTATAATCTGAGGTACCGGAGCCCTGATGTTCCGGCCCCAAACGAGACGGTTAGTCATGACTGTCCACGCGGCACCCACGACGGAAAGTATCTTGTACAACGACTGCCGAGCGATCGGCGAGTCCGAGTCATCCCTCACCAAATAGATAAGGGGTAACACTCATGTTACAAGCGTTGCTTTCCCCCGGGTTGCAAAGTCGATCCACACAGGTTCGGGTTCAGCAGTTGCTGTTCCAGATCCGCTTGTTCTTTCGAGGGCTACTGTGGGCACTCAGCGCGATCGCGGTCATGGTGTTCCTGTTCTTGGTAGTTTATAGCTCCAAGAGCCTGTTGGGAATAGATTTCTTTCCCAACGTGCACTTCAGGGATATCGTAGCTACGTTCACGATGTAGTGTAAGGCAACTGCACTTAACGGCCTTCCTTCGGGAAGGCCGTCCGGATTCTTAGGGGGGCATCCCCCTGGGCACGCCAATCTCCCGATTGGCTCCCTCTCCATCCGAACCTATCCGTGCCATCCGCGTAATCCGCGGTTCAGACATCCCGGCATCCGACGGATGGGACGGATAGGACCGATTAAAACGTGTGTAGGGGCGGTTCGCGAACCGCCCTTGGGCGCGGAGACCCCGCCCGGATGACCGGCTTCCCAGAGCATCCGGATAACCACGAGAGCTGTGCGGTGTTCGCTAGAAGGGCGGTTCTCGAACCGCCCCTACCAATATTTGCGGGGTGATCGCGGGCATTGATGGCGCCAGGGGCACGGCGTGCCGTGCCCCTACTCTACAATGCTAAACTCCGCGAGGCCGCTGAATTGCTGGCCGGCCTGCTCGCTCAACGCTACCAGCTTCACATACCTCGCCTCTTGCACTGCGTTGAACAACACCTTCTGAGGCACCGCGGTATTGGCCAGGCGACCTTTGGCGACCACCTCACCCCAGCTAAGACCATCCTGACTGATGTATACCTCGTAATCGGCGATGCGGCCGTTGACCATGTCCACGCGGCTGGTCAGCAAGAGCCCCTTCAGACTGCGCATCTGCCCCGTATCTACCGCCACCCAGTGCGGCAGCGGGTCGATCTGTGCGCCCCATCTGGTGTGCCAATAGCTGCCCTGCCGTCCATCCAGGATGTTGTTCACGCTTTCGTTGCCGCCCTGATCGCTGTCACAACCGAGCACACGCCAGCCCGACCGGTCCACCAGGTTGAGCCGCGGGACACTCTGCGTGAGAACGGGCAGACCCCGTTTGCTCAGTGTGACAGTCAGTGGCTCTTTACCCATCAGCTTCACCGGCTGTGTGTATGCCAGTTCAGATTGATTGCCCACACTATAGCTCACGCTCGTAGAGCTGTCGGGGTTGATCAGTTGAATCAACCCTGAACCGTCCTTCCACATCGCGACGGGTTTCACACGCTCAGGCTCAGACTGCCGGCTCAGGGTTTCCGCCTGCTTCAATCCGCCCGACAGCGGTTTGATGATGAAGCTGAAGGTGGCGGGGTCATTGTAGAGCGTATACTGCGGCAACGGACCAGGCCCGCAGGCTGCGGAACCCACGCCCATCGTGCTAGCACTGACGCATAGCGTGGTGAGCTGGCTGGCTGGCAACTGATGGCGATAGGTCACGCTGCCCAATTGCTCATCGGTATATGGCAAAGCCGAGAATGCGAATGGTGACCCGCTGCTCTGCACCATCACGCCCTGACCTGAGCGGTCGGTGAGGGCCGTCCAGCGGGTATCCATATGGTTGCCGCACTCCATGGATGCCACATATGGGGTGAGCTGCTGCGCCACACTGCTGCGGTAAAGGCCCAGGTCGGCTCCGCGCATTCTGTCGGGGTAATTTTCCTGCGGCCCGCGCCCGTAGTAACTAAGCTGGTTCAGCGCGGGGTTCAGCAGCATCCGCATCCCCATTCTGGCGATCACAACGCGAGCGGAGAGCGGGATGACGCTGGTATCCACCGTGATGCTGCCATCGGCCTGCAGAAGATAACAGACGGTCTGATGGAAGACGGGCACGCCGTTGCCCAGCCAGTCGATCTCAGCATCAACCCTGATGCTTGATGCCGAAATAGGCTCTACAGAAACCTTGCTGGCCTTGGCTTTCAGATTGATCAGCCCCATCGCCTTCCAGTCCGATGCGGCCCAGAAGTCGTCATTCACATGCGGTGCACGGTATGTCCACAGTCCGAATCCGCCCTCGGGGGCGAGCAGAGGCCGTCCACGATAGTTGAGTTTGATGAGCATACCAGTCTGACGGTCTATGCTGGCTTGCAGTGCTTTCGTGCTGAACTCCAGTTGTGCTTGGCTTTGCTTCAGAGTGATGGTATTCGTCTCTGCTGGTGCAGCAGTCGCAGCCTGTTTGATGGGCAGCACCCACTGACCGCTGGCCAGCACCCACTGACCGCTGGCCAGCACCCACTGACCGCTGGCCAGCACCCACTGACCGCTGGCCAGCTCGTAGCCCTTAGGTGCCCAGAGGGTGGCGTTCTTCAGCCGAAATCCCAGTTCCAGCAGATACTCCGCGCCGGGCAGGGCCGCGATCGAGCCGATCGGTACGTCGACATCGCGGCTGGCTCCTGGCTCCAACGACAGGCTGGGTAGTGTGCCTTCTCGTAATAGCACGCCCTGCTGCTTGACCCGCCAGACCATCTCGAACTGGTCAGTATTGGTGAAGGCGTAGCGGTTGGTGATGCGGATACTGGGCTTGTTGAGGTCTACCGCGGCCATCTTAATCCATTGGTATACCCGCTTCACTTCGGGATATTTTGGCGTGGGGGTGCGGTCCGAAAACACCACACCTTTGATGATGAATGCCCCGTGGTTCGGCTCATCACCAAACCCGCCGCCCATCGCCAGGAACGGCTTGCTGGGGTCACGCCGGTTCCATAACACCTGGTCCTGCCACTCCCAAATCGCACCACCCATCAGTGCCGGGTTCTCATCGATAATGTCGTTGTATTCTCCCAGTGCGCCCATGCTGTTGTTCATGGCATGGGCATACTCGCACAGGTAGAACGGCTTGGTGAAGTCACCCTTGGCCACAGAGGCGCACTCCGTCGGTGAGCTATACATCTGGCTATCGATGTCAGTGGGGTTGTTCTTGCCGTAAGGATACCCCTGGTAATGGCTGGGGCGAGAATCATCAAGCATCTTGAGGCGTGCCAGCTCCGCGTCGAGATTCGAGCCGCTGTAGCTCTCGTTGCCCAGCGACCAGATCACCACGCTGGGATGGTTGCGGTCGCGCATCACGGAGTTGGTGATGCGCGCCTCATACTGCGCGCGCCATTCAGGCGACTTGCTGATGCCCTGAGCATAGTCGCCGTGGCACTCCACATTGGCCTCGGCCACCAGATAGATGCCGTATTGGTCGCAAAGCTCATACCAGCGCGGGTCGTTGCTGTAGTGGCTGGTGCGAACGTGGTTGCAGTTGGCCTGCTTCAGCAGCTTGAGGTCGCGGATGCGCTGGGCGTCGGTCTCCACGTGGCCGGTGTCGGGCCAGTTTTCGTGCCTGTTGGAGCCTTTCAGCTTGATCGGCACACCGTTGATGCAGAACAGCCGGCCCTTCACTTCCACCTTTCGGAACCCCGTGCGGCAACTGGCGATCTGCTGTGAATCGGCGTCGCCTTTAAGCGTCAGCACCGTGGTGTAGAGATAAGGCTGTTCCGCGTTCCACTTGGTAGGTGCCTTGACCAACATCGTCACGTCGTAATGGCTTGATGAGTTTACCGTCAGAGCGGGTATGGTCACGGTGCTCTGCACCCCGGTCGGTTTTCCGGCGGCATCGTAGAGTTCCACCAATAGCTCCCGAGATGGGGTTGTCTCCGACGAGGTGTTATCTACCACAAGCTGAACGTTCAGAAGGCCGTTCTTGTAGCTGCCATCCAGGTCGCCCTTCACGAAAAAGTCCTGTATGTGCTGCTTGGGTGTGCTCCACAATCGCACGCTGCGGAATATCCCGCTGAGGAACCACATGTCCTGATCTTCCAGATAGCTGCCCGCGCTGAAGCGGTAGACCTGCGCGGCTAGAAGATTCTTGCCCGGCTTCAGGAAGGGCGTGATGTCAAACTCGGCCACGGTGCGGCTGTCGGTGCTGTAGCCCACATACTGGCCGTTGACCCACAAGAACAGGTTGGAATCCACCCCATCAAAGGAGATTAGCGTGCGCCGCGACTTCCAGTTTGCCGGCAGGTCGAACCATCGCCTGTAGCTGCCCACCGGGTTGCGCTCGGTATAGGTGGTCCAGTTCTTGTCTGGCACACCCATCACATGCGGCGGATCGGTCTTGAATACATATCCCGAGCAGAGATAGTTCGGGGTGCCGTAGCCCTGCATCTGCCAGTTGGAGGGCACCGGAATGCTCTTCCATTTCGAGGCATCATACCCGGGCTGCTCAAAGCCAATCGGACGCTTCTCCGGCGAGGGCACCCAGTGGAACTGCCACTGGCCATCCAGCATACGGCAATATGGCGATTTGGTGCGGTCGGCCTTCAATGCCTGCGACAGGCTGCCATACGGCATCATCGTGGCATGAGGTGGCAGCTTGTTGATGCCCGTGATGGTGGGGTCTTCTATCTCGCGCGGAAAGGGCAGCTCATCGGGCGACGCCCACGCTAACGAGCAGCACACCAAGAGCAGACCGCAGACTGCGACCACTGATGTCATATGGTTGATATTCATGAAGACTCCTTTTGATGACCTGTAGACCTGTATAGATACTTGCTGTGAGGCAAGCAATCCGATTCTCATGATATCGTAACTGTACGACAGGTGCTTGGGCAACCATCATGATCCATCGCTCATCATGGGCAGCGATGGCGAAAATCCGGTATAACAACCATGACACACCATAAATACCATGTTCAGCTCGACCGCACTAAGGAGTCTTTTATGGCAGATGCGCAGCAACTGGAAATACTCGATCAAGGCGTAGAAGTATGGAATGAATGGCGTGCGCAGAACCCAGATACCGCCATTGACCTGATGGATATCAACTTAAGCGGCCGCGTGTTGCACAAGATTAACCTTGGCGGAGCTAACCTGATTGGAGCGGAGCTGAACGGCACCGACCTCAGCGATGCGAACCTGGAGGGGGCCTGCCTAAATACCGCCAGCCTGATCAGATCCAGCCTGTTTGGGGCCAACCTCAGCGGATCGTTCCTGCTGTTTGCGCAGTTAAGCGAGGCGGTTCTGGCCGGTGCCAACCTGAGTCAGGCCAATCTAGAGAAGGCCGACCTGCAGCATTCTGAACTATACAAATCCAACCTGACCAACACCAACCTGACCGACGCCAACCTGTCAGGTTCCGACCTGTCGGGGGCAACCCTCACCGGTGCAGTGCTGATTGGGGCCAACCTGGGCAACACGAATGTGACAGACCTTGTGTACGACCGGGGTAAAATGGCAGGAAAATATAAGGGCATTTGCGTGGACAGTTGCTTCGGCTACGCCGTATTCAAGCGCGATGCGCAAGATCAAGACTATATCGACACTCTTTGGGCCAGTGCGAAAAATCAGTGTCCTCTATATGGTCGGATCACCCTGGTTCATAACTGGATTGTTGATGTTTGGGCGAAATGGGTTGGCTGTAAGTGGCTGCCAATGTGCAAACATATAAACAGCACAGCATCATGGATCGGCAGCATCAGGCACAACCGCCGCCGACCGCTGCAGATCATTGGCATCTGGCTGTGGGGATTTCTGACGGATTATGGCCGCAGCATCCCGCGGCTTTCTCTTGTGGCGGCGATCGTCATTTTGCTGTTTGGATATTATTACCAATGCCATCCTGAGTTATTGAGCATCAACATCACACCGCAACCCAGTGCCCAACCTGCCCCAGTCAATCCGTTTGGTGTGCAGCAAGGCACTCTGCAGGAATATCTGTTCGGAACACCTGAGCCAGCCAGCCCCCCAGTGATGTCGGCGTTCACTCCATATTACTTTTCAGTGGTCATCTTCACCACCCTCGGCCTGGGCGACATCTCACCCCACGGCACGGGGGGCCAATTGGCTGTGATCTGCGAAGTGATGCTGGGCTACGTCACTCTGGGTCTGCTGCTCTCGATCCTAGGCAACAAGGTCGCCCGCCGGAGCTGAGGGGGTAGACGCACCGACAGCTACAGGCGTATGCACACCGCCGTTGGGCTTACTTCAATCTATTACCCACAAGCACCTACCCGTGCTGACCGCTGTAACTGATGCTGATACAAGGGACGCCCCTACGACCAGTTACCCACAAGTAGGATCGTGGTTTTTTTCGTTGTATAACGATGTATGCCCGCCCTGCCACGCGCTAAAGCACATGGCTATTGACCTGCCAAGCCTGCTGAAGCAGGCCGCAGGGCTTCGCCCTGTAAGTGTGCTGCTGATGCAGACGGCTTCTAATCGGCTTTTCGGCTAATAAGCCGTGTCCTTCAGGGCGCGGCGGTAAGAATTTGATTTGTGGGTAATAGACTGGGGCTTACTTAGCGGCTTGGTCATCCACAGGACAAACCAGATTAGGATCAGGCTTAGGGAAAGCCGCAAAACTTGATCCCATCTGTTTGGCAGAACCGGCAAGTGATCTGCCGACAAACACAAGACATGACCACTTAGGCATACCAACTACCACCCACTGGTCTTTACGCTTACGGGTTGGGAACAATGCGTCAGTGGGAATCCCCTCACGAACGGCAGCGCCGTCACTGTTGTAGACAACGACCACAGAATTCATGGGAGACAGTTCGTATAAATCGCCACCGCCATGGTATTCATGCTTGATGATATCTGCATGGATACTCCACTTCTCGTTTTTGATCTTTATATTGCTCAGTTGAATCGGAATCTTAAGCTTCTTGAGACGTAGCATTTTACGCCAGTATTCCAAATAGGCAGAAACGAAAACAGCATTCGTGCTCCGCAAACTGATCCCGGTAGGGGAAGCAGGGTCAGACATTGTGATCATCTTATTGACATCATCTGTGCGCAATGCTTCTAGAAACTCTCTGACAAGCAGACAGACTGCTTGGTTGTCCGCATCTGTCAGCTGAGGGCCTTTGGGAGGGGTGTAGCCTTCAGGAAATATGACTCTATAGACACTCTGATCTATGCTAAATTCGTGATCCGTAATGGTCGTTTCGTCCGCATATGCAATCTCTAACGCGGCGAGTGTACTAAATCTGCCATACTTCGTAGTGCACTCCGGCATCCCAGCAACCAACCAGATGTCATTGCGTTTAGTGACCGGAAGCAATACAGGAAAATGGCCCTTCAAATAATCAAACTCCACCAGCACTGTGTTAGTCGGGGATAATTTTACGTCACTTTTACTAAGTGATAGTTTCGCCGTAGTCATAGGTTCGATCATAAACCAAAGAATAGTCTTGTTGATTTTCAGTTTATCTGGCTTGATTGGGGTCGTTTGGTTCTTCAGGCGTGTGATTTGCCGCCATCGATCGATGAAAATAAACTGCCGAATTGTGTCTGTGCCGTCATACATTGGTAACATCGTTGAGCGCGGATCCGCGAGTGCCCTCAGCTTCTCAACATCGTTGACCCGCAGTGCTTCCAAAAACGCGCTAGCGACTTGGAGCACCTTTGCCTGATCAGCCTTCGAGATGGCAGCTTTTACGCCGTTCGGCAGACAGAAAAGACAAATCGCGCACGCGGTAACTAATATGGTGTTGTTCATCGAGCTCCTCATCGCAATGTCGTTCGCCAAACCAGGTTGTCGTTAACGTTCAACGGATGAATTCATGATACAGGCATGCCGTGGCGAAGTCAAGCAGATCAGGCTCGTGGTAATCATCATATCAACGAAGGATTCAGGCTACCCTAAACAGTATCTTAGCGGTAGTTTCGATCGATATTCAATACGAGGTGTTACTATGGTTAACGCGTCAGAGATTCTACGCATTGTGATCCCCACATTGGTGGTTATCGCAGTGATCATGTTTTTGCGAAGGCGATAGCCGGGCAGGCTATGGGACATTTCGATAGAACACAGCGTTGGCCGCATACATATGCCAAGTTGGTGATCGATCCTCCCCCTTCGCGCTATCGCGTCTTCGCGTGAAACTCCCCGGTTATTCCCCCAACCAGCGGCGCGATTGTGGCGGGTTGCGCAGCACAATCACCGCACGGTGTGCTGGTAGCCTGCGATGTGGGTTAACCGGCGCCGAGTCGATGGGTTCCATCGCCCCAGGGGGCTCCATCACCCGTCGCTGATCAGATGGCTGCCCGCGTCGCTTCGCTCCTGCGGGCGCTGGCGGAGGGCACCCTGCGCCCGCTTGCGGGCTGCTAATAACTAGACGCGCGGTGAGGGAACCCCATTAAGGGACGCCAGTCCCGTGGGGTGACTAAACCCGCGGCAGCGTGACTAACCGGTTACAGGCTATCCGCCAGACCGCCCCGGACACTGGCATATTCGGTTATATCTCAGGAGTGGGCCTGACCACTATGAAACATCAGAGGACAACCCCTCCTGACTCCTTCTCTCCTCTTCTCCTATCTCCCCCCTCAACCCACGAAAGCCACCGTACCCGGTAGAATGTAGATGTAAGTAGCATATAATGGGAGGACACCATGCCTGAACAAAATCAGGTCAATGCACAACAGATTCTGGATGCACTGACCGTTATCATAGACCCTGACCTTGGGCGCGACATCGTCTCGCTCGGGTTTGTCAAAGAGATCAAAATCTGCGGTGGACAGGTGGGCTTCGACATCGAGTTGACCACCCCTGCCTGCCCTGTGAAAGACCGATTCAAGAAGCAAGCCGAAGAGGCCGTGATGGCCATTGAGGGCGTGACTGGTGTCAATGTCAACATGACCAGCCAGGTTCGCGGTCGCGAGCAGGTGGCTCCCGAAGAGCTTCTGCCCGGTGTGAAGAACGTGATTGCAGTGGCCAGCGGCAAGGGTGGAGTGGGTAAAAGCACCGTCTCCGTGAACCTGGCCGTGGCATTGGCACAGTCCGGCGCGAAAGTCGGGCTGCTGGATGCCGACATCTACGGCCCCTCCATTCCGATGATGATGGGCACTTCGGGCAAGCCCCAACTGAACTCTGAAAACAAAATCATCCCCATCGAGCGTTTTGGCGTGCAGATCATGAGCCTTGGCTTCCTGCTGCCTGACGACCAGGCGGTGGTCTGGCGCGGCCCGCTGGTGGCAGGTGCGGTCAAGCAGTTGCTCACCGATGTGGAGTGGGGCGAACTGGACTATCTGGTGGTGGACCTCCCCCCGGGCACCGGCGACGCTCCGTTGACCCTGGCGCAGACCGCACCGTTGACGGGCATCGTGATCGTCATGACCCCGCAGGATGTGGCGCTCTCGATTGCCAGTAAGTCGGTGGCGATGTTCCGCAAACTGGAAGAGGGCTTGAAGCGGCCGATGCCGATTCTGGGCATCGTGGAGAACATGGCCGGGTTTGTGTGCAGCAACTGCGGACAGTATCACGAGGTGTTCGTGGGTGCCGGCGGGGCCTCTGCAGCGGAGCGACTGGATGTGCCGTTCCTGGGTGCCATCCCGCTGGATCCTGGTATCAGTGCCAGCGGTGATGCCGGTGTGCCTGCCATCGTGGCTGATCCGGGCTCGAAGCAGTCCGTTTGCTTCCATGAGATCGCCGGCAAGATGGCGCAGCAGCTCAGCATCACTCAGATGCCCAAAGGCTAGATCTGTTGACACCGGAACAGTTAGAAGAGCGGCTGCAGCAGGCTTTCGAGCAGGTGCAGCCGCAACTGCTGGCAGATGGCATTCAGGCCGAGTGCGTCGAAGTGCGAGGGGCCATCATGTTCGTCAAACTGAACGGCATCTGCCTGACGTGCTCTCGGCAGCAGATGGCCCAGCGGCTCTACATCGAGGCCGCCATCCGCAGGCTCGTACCCGAGCTGGGTGCCGTCTGGCCAGCCACCGCCGAATACCGCGCGCCGATTTAACTATAGTGGTCTGTCGCCGCGACATAAATGTCTCGGCTATTGACCTGCCAAGCCTGCTGAAGCAGGCTGCAGGGCTTCGCCCTGTTTGTGAATCTGGCGCATGTAGGATTTAGTAACGATATTATACTAGGTATCAGGAACTGCCGATACAGTTCGATGTCCCGTAGGCCGCTTCAGCGGTCTTGGCAGGTCAATAGCCATGTGCTTTAGCGCGTGGCGGTGCTTCAGTTACATTCGTGGTCAATAGCCATGTGCTTTAGCGCGTGGCAGAGCGAAGATAGATGGCAGGTCCCCGTCGTCTCTCCAAGCAATACCGGCGAGCACCCCATTCCTGTACACTTAAAATACCAACCCCATGGAGGATGAACGATGTGTGAAGCCGTTGCCGTACCCGCCGGACGCCTGCTTGGCGCGCATATGCCCACCACCGGAGGGCTGCAGAACGCCCTGACCTCTGGCCATGAGATCGGATGCACCGCCGTACAACTCTTCACCGCCAGCCCCAGACAGTGGCGCGCCGCGCCTTTGAAACCTGAGACCGTGCAGGCATTCAAGGAAGCCTGGCAACAGACCCAGATGGGGGCGGTGATCTGTCATGACTCCTACCTGGTGAACCTCGCAGCCCCCTCCGAAGAGGTGTATGCCAAAAGTCTGGTCGCCTTCCGTGAGGAGCTTGACCGTTGTGAGCAACTGGGTATTCCATGGGTGGTGACACATATGGGCAGTTATCTGGACACTTCCGAGGAGGAAGGGCTGGAGAAGCTGGTGGCCTCTGCGAAGCGTCTACTGTCCGACACCGCAGGTTACAAGGTCGGTATCGCCATGGAGACCACCGCAGGACAAGGCACCAACCTGGGATATAAGTTTGAGCATCTGCGACGCGTTCTTGACGGCAACCAGGGCGATGGGCGTCTGAGCGTATGCCTGGATACCTGCCACATTTTCGTAGCCGGATATGACATCACCACAAATCTGCTAAGCGGAGTGCTGGACGAGTTTGATCAGGTGATCGGACTGGACCGGTTGGTGGCAGTCCATGCCAACGATGCGTTGAAGGGTCTGGGCAGTAAAAAAGACCGTCACGCGCACATTGGGCAGGGCGAGCTGGGTGAGGAGCCATTCCGCCAGTTGGTCAACGAGCCGCGGCTGATGAGTATCCCCATTATTCTGGAGACGCCTGAGTCAGAGACAATGCACCGCGAGAATCTGGCGCATCTGGTGCGATTGATAGAGGCGTAATGACCTCACCTGGGGTCACGACTGGTTCAGCAGTCCGTATCGGCTCTTCATCAGCAGGATACGGCGCACCGATTCGTCGATTCTGCGCGGGTTCCGGGCTGCCTGTTTGCTTAAAGACTCAAAGAGCTTTTGCTTGATCTCATCGCCTTCGCAAGCCAGGAAGATGTCAACGCCAGCGGAGAGGCCCCGTTTGATCATATCCTCCGGGCTGTAGTTCTGGCTGATGGCCCCCATACCCAGACTATCGGTGATGATTACCCCTTTGAAGCCCAGCTTCTTGCGCAGCACCTTGTTCAGCCAGTAGCTGGAAAGCGTGGCGGGATGACGGTCCTCGGGGAAGATCACATGCGCACTCATCACCGTCTCAACGCCTGCCTTCACGGCGGCGCGGAAGGGCGACAGGTGGATGTCCATCTCTTTACTGCTCAGCTTCACCGCCACTTTTCCGGTGTGCGAGTCGTCAGTGGAGGCGCCATGCCCCGGGAAATGCTTGGCACATGCTATGATTCCCTCGGCCTGCAGCGCAGCGATGTATTCACAGCCCAGCTTCGCCACCACGTTTGGATCGGCGCCGTAGCTGCGGTTGCCGATCACCTTGTTGGCCAGGTTGGTGCGCACATCCAGCACAGGCGCCAGGTTCATGTTCATACCCACAGCCTTGAAGTCCGTGGCGGTCGTCTGGGCCTGCACACTCGGTGCGCCGGTGCCCTTGGCGGCCAGCTCCTCACTAGATGGCAGGGGTCGGCAGATGGTCGCGGGCAGATGCTGCACCCGGCCACCCTCTTGGTCTGTGGAGAAGAGCAGTCCGATGCCGGCGCTGTTCTGCAGGGCGATGGTCTGTGACGCCGCGGTGAGTGCCGCCAGTTGCTTGATATCCTGCGCGTTCTTGCCCATCACGATCAGTCCGCCCGGCAGATAGGCGTTCAGCATTTGCGCCGCCCCATCGATGGTTTGGCCGGTGAAGCCAAACATCAGCATCTGCCCCAATTTCTGCTCAGGGGTCAGGGCGGCCAGCAGGGAATCTATCATTAGGTCCATCAGTTTCTCCTTTAGCGTTGCCGTCTTCGTGGTATGTTCCTCGCAGGCGAGGGTTCGGATGACAGCAACTGCATATCGCCGGTTAAGAGCTCCACCGCATACCCGCTTTGGTGGTAGTATGAGGCGACATCTGCTATCGTGATGTCACCTAAAGATAGCTTCTGAGTGGCCTTTTCGGGCCACCTGTCCGCCAGTGATACCAGACTGCTACGAGACCATAAATCCAGTTGCGCAGTAAATGCGGCCCAGGGTGAACGTTGGTCCGCACACTGGATCATGATGGCAGCTAACGCATCAGCGCATTCTTTGCGACGTGTGAGCGAATGGGCGATGTGGTTACCGGTCTCGATGAGTGTCGCCAGAGGCAAAACAAATGTCGTGAGCTCCTCGATCTCATGTTCGATTTTATCAGCCACGCGCTGCTGGTCCCAACGGTTGTGCTCAGGCCCACACTCCTCCATACCTGGCAGTCCTAGCCACACGCACAACATACTGGAGTCAATCACCAATACCTTCCTCAAAGCACGGCCTCCTGCTTCAGTGCAGTTTCTATACTGCCCTCGGTCTGCAGTCTTCCGATACTCCCTCCTGCCATCAGCTTGGGGAGTTGCTGGATATCTTCAAGTAGAGTCAGGCGGCTTGCACCCGTAGATTCATCGCGATGTGCTACGGTAATGAATGGTATCATCTGGGCACCAGCGGCATCAAGAATAGCAGGATTATGGGTGGTAATCACGACGTCGATCTTTCGTTGCTGTCCCAGATCACTCAGCATCTGCACCAGTATATGGGCTCTAGAAGGGTGCAGACCGTTGTCTACCTCCTCTATGACAAGAAGGCTGTTGGGTTTGCAGGTCAGGAGAGCTGTCACAATAGCCAAGAAGCGCAGGGTGCCGTCAGACATCCCTCGGGCATCGACTACATTCTCAGGCGATGTTCCCCAACCTTCTTCACAGTAGAGCATGGCATCTGTCTTAAACTTTCCGACAGGTTCCGTCCAGACACGTTGGATATCGCGTTCAGGCAGTTTGCTTGCATATGTGGTCAGTTGTTGCTCAACCTCGGCTCGCCGATCATCATCCAGTCCCGCCAGAACACCAGCAAGATTGGACCCATCTGGCTGCAGCCTGTCCGAAAATGGTGTATACCCGCGCATATGGCTTGGGATTGGGTCCAGTATGAAGATGCTCTGAAGTTGTGATAGTACGCGTTTGGCCCCTTCTTGAACCTCACCACGCACATTCATAGTTTCTGTTTGGGCCAGAATAACATGAGACCGGTTCATGTCGTAACGATTACCGTCGCCTTGGGTGTCCGTCGAAAAATCGGTCGGGATGACTGGACTAGCGGGATCCGCTAATGTGGTTCGATACAGGTTTGACGTAATGGGATCCTGGCTTCGGTGACCATAATTCAAGACAAACAGGCTCTCACTGATGATCTCGGCCTTGGTCCCATTGACCGCTATCGACACATCCCAGCGGTAGTCTTGCTGATCGGTCAATCCATCGACCACAACACCCAACGCAAACTCCCTGTATGGCTTGCGGCACACCCATTCCACACCGCCACGCAGCGACGGTAGACTCAGATCGCCGTTAATCGCCTGGAACACGCCTACCCCAGAACCCACCCTATATAGAAAGGACAATGCATCGACGGTGTTGGACTTTCCACCTGCATTAGCCCCAATAAGAATGCTTATTGGGTCAATGTAGAGCGTGGAGTTGGCAAAGCTCTTCCAGTTGCTCATTATGACTTGTTTGATCATGGGTTCAATCTCCAGTATATCTGAGCTCAGGCTGCCAGATATGAGCAGCAAATGCAGGAATTCCGTAGGGTTTGAAGGTGGCTTTCACACTTCATAGTATCTCACTAGATCATGCCTGAACAAATGCAAGTAACCGGCGATAACTGGCGTTGATCTTGGATAGGCTTAGGCTTGAAGCTCTGGTGACAAGATTTATGTCATACCAGCTTTTGTGGTAGCATGAGACTTTCCATAATCTGCGGTTCAAGATTGCCTCCGCAGTGCGGAGACAATGCCGTAGTTTCATGTAGTGCCAGATTCGGCTACGTAGTGTCGGACTGCATTACGGTTAATCGAGGGCATTCACACTTCATAATATCCCACCAGGTAACTACTCAGCCATGGGCGACGGGTTCCGTCAACCTGCTAAAGCAGGCCTCGTCACCCATCGCTAATCAGTTGGCTGTCCGCTGAAGCGGACGCCTCCCGGATGCCCCCTGCGCCCGCTCGCGGGCTGTGTATAGTTAGCCACGCGGTGAGGGAACCCCGTATCGGACGCCAGTCCGTGGGGTGACTAAACCCGTGGCACTTGGGTTGGTCGCTCATATCGCAGGCTACCAGCCACTGTACCGCGCGCTCCTGCATCCCATGGCTGTGTAGCAATAACATGGATTCATTTCACGCAGTATGGAGCTTTACCCGCATTTCGCGGGCGGCACGTGTATCGCTGTGCAGCTCTTGTAGAATATATCCACAGCTTACTATATCTCATCGTTACCCTGGAGGGTGATCTATGAAACATCGCTACCTGGGAATTCTACCGCTCATGGCGCTGATCTCAGCCGGATGGGCCGCACCGGAGCCAGCCGTGCTGCAAAACAGCGCGGTGCGCATGCAAGTTTTGCCCGAGCACGGCACTATCAGCCAGATTGATGACATTGCGGGTCGAACCTCGCTGAAGTGTCCACCGGAGCAAGCCGACAACTTCGTAATCACTCTGCAGAATCCCGACAAGTCTTTCACACCTATTTTGGGAAAAAATCAGAAAGTAACGGAGCTAACCAACAGCGGCGGCACGATGCAGATCACCTGGAAGGCGCCGCTCACCGACGTGAAGGGCGGCAAACACGACATCGACGTGAAGATGAGCATCGAGGCGCAGCAGAATGGGCTGGCCTTTGCTCTGACCGTGAGTAACCGCGAAGCTGCCAAGGTGCAGGAGGCGCGGTATCCCGTGATCGGCGGCTGGAACGGCTACTGCAAGCCGGGCACTGCTGACGGCGTGCTTTGGGTACCCACCTCTAACCCCACGGTGATGCCGCTGGGTGCTGCTTTCAACACCGCCACGTTTGGATACCCTGGCCATTCGGTGATGTCGTTCTGCGCGGTCAGTAGTCCCTCTGCGAAGCGGGTGGCCTATTTTGCACCAGAGGACACAGTGGCCAGGCACAAAAACTTCCGCTTTGAGACGGTCGGTGCCGGTGCAGCCAAGGATGTGCAGTTCAGCGTGGATTTCCATCCGTTTGTGCCTCAAGGGCAGAGCTGGGCTGGCCCTCCAGTGGCTTTGCGATACGCCGAAGGGGACCAGAAGCAGGCGGGCCAAATCTACCGCAACTGGTTCAGCAAGACTTTCGGCATCAGCCAGCCAGAGGACAACTGGATTCGCCGCGAGTCCTTCTTCGTCATGACAATGTTCATGCTGCCGGAAGGCACGATCTCGATGAAGTTCAAAGATATCCCGAAATGGGCGAAAGCGGCTAAGGAGCACGGCATCAACGCTCTGCAAGTAAGCGGATGGCAGATCGGCGGACATGACAATGGCTACCCTTACTACACCATCGACCCGCGCCTGGGCACCTGGGATGAGCTAAAAGCCGGCATCGACTACGCGCACAAGCTGGGGCAGAAGGTCTACTTCTTCGTGAACTACCAGGCGGCGATGCTCGAATCCGACTGGTACAAGAACGAACTGGAGCCGATGCGCGAAATGGGCCCGAATGGCGAGCTCACATGGAATGCCGGCTGGGGCATGGGAACGCTCTGGGCGAGGATGGGCAACTCCAAGAAGATGACCTGGATCGACCTTTCCTTCCCCAAATACCGCAAGATTATCGTGGACTACTTCAGCAAGCTGGCACAAATCGGCGGTGACGGCGTGCATGTAGACAAGATGTTCCCTTCTGCCATCGAGTATAACCCCAACGCCCCGATGAGCCCAGACACCGCTACATGGGAAGGTGCCATCGTGCTGACCAAAGAGATCATGACGGAATGCCGTAAGCATAACCCCAACTGGAGCATGAGCTTTGAGTGCAACTGGGACCGTATGATCCAGTTTGGCGGAGCCACCTGGTGGGTGGGCAACCAGCTAGCCACGCGGACGGTCTTTCCGGAAAATGTGGAGACGATGGGTCACTATCAGCCTTATGACTACCTGGGGCTGAACAACGGCATCCGCGGCGGGCACGCGATCATGGTCGCACCGCTGAACTTCAGCAGGGGAGTGGACTGGAAGCCGTTTGAGGGCATGGCCGACTACTACCGCGATGTGAAGAAGATTCGCGATGAGCTTCAAGAGGCGGTGTTCTGGGGTGAGGTGATGGGACAAACAGGCATCGAGTTCCCCGATTCGCTGCCTGGCGGTATCGAATACAACACCTTCCGCAACCAAAAAACTAACCGGCGCGTAGTCGTTATCACCAACTCAGTTATGTCACTGGTTGATCTGTCACTGGGCAGCTTCACAGGCGGAGGCAAATCGGCCAGGTATCACGTGCCCGGCAAGAAGGCGCGCACCGTCACACTGCCAGTTAAAGTGTCGGTACCTGCCGAACGCGTGGTATTCCTTGAAGAGATGGAGGCCGCGAAATGAAACGAACCCTCACATTGATATTCGCCTTGCTGGTGCTATCACTCGCAGGCATGGTGCAAGGCCAGACCAACGGCGGTTTTGAAACCGGCGACTTTAAGGGCTGGAAGGCCGACAAAAACTGGATCATCGCCGACAAATCCGCACCATACTACCTGGGCTGGAATGGCCGTAACTTCGCCTGGAGCGGAGGAGGCGGAGAGACCACCCTGGGAGTTCTGCAGAGTGAGCCCTTTAAGCTAGTGAAAAGTGGTGTCCGGCTGATGGTTTCTGGCTGGTCCAGCATCCATGGCACCGGACAGCCACGAATCTGGAACTATGTCACCCTCAACCTTGAGGATGGCACGGAGCTAGACCGGGTCTACACACCGGATACCACCAACTTCGTATATGCCTACCTGGATGGCCATAAGGCCAAAGGCAAGATGGTCTATATCAAGGCGGTCGATGATGCCGAAATGGGCTCATACAGCATGATCTGCATCGACAATGTGACGCAGGCTGATCCTCCTGCGGACTCCCTCAAGAAGGTCTCGCGTGGAGCCACCGCAGGCAGCGTCGTGCTGCAGAACCCGCAGCTACGGCTGGAGTTTGACCCGAAGAACGGCTCACTGACCCGGTTGAGCAACCAAAAGGGGTTGGAGCTGATCATGGAGCCGCGGCTAGGCGGAAGCTACCGGTTCGCGCTGCCCATCCCCGGTAAGGAGCCCTGGCAGACGTTGGAGGCCAACTGGATATTCGGGGCTCAGCAGAAGCTGAGCTCATACCGGCAGGATGGCAACACGCTGACCATGCGCTGGGACGGCCCTTTGAAAAACTACTTGGGCGAGAGTTTCGACGTCTCGGTCCGGCAGACTGTTGCACTGACGCCCTCCGGTGTGCAGTTCGATATGTGGGTGGATAACCGCTCCATCTACACCGTGGGCGAGAGCTATTACCCGCTATTCGGCGGCATTCAGGGGCTGGGCAACACTCGCCAGCAACTGAGGAACACCGAGCTGGTACGTCCGGCTGCTACAGACGGTATGTCAACCAGCAAGATATTCAATGTGTTCAACAACATGGCCCCGTTTGGAGATCAAGGCCCGGAGCAGTTCTTCAACATCCCGCAGGACCAGCCGCAGGCCTGGGCTGGCCTCAGCAACGCCGTTTTGGGCCAGAACGTGTTCATCGGTGCCAAGATGGTGGATAAACGGCCTTACACCCTGCGCATGGAGCTGTTTCCTGGCAGCAGCGGTGCGCCGCGTGAAGACGGCAACTGGCCCAGATCCAGCGAGTTGAAGGGTTTGCCCGCCGGTGTGGAGCTTTGCTTCGTGCAGCAAGCCAACCACCCTGCTGGCAAGGTATATCACGCGCCATCGGTGACTGTTCAGTTCATCAGCGGCAACAAAGATGCATTGAAGCAGACCACTACCGGTAAATAGCTGGGCGGTCTCGATAGATAACCGGCGCGGTGACACATGCCGCGTCGGTTTTTGTCTGAACCACGGATAACACGGATTAACAGGATTACACGGATGGGAATGCCGACGCAATGCCCTCCCAAGTTACGCCCCTGGGAACGCCAATCGCCTGATTGGCCTCCCTCTCCATCCGAACCTATCCGTGGCATCCGCGTAATCCGTGGTTCAGACAACAGGCTAGCGTGGTTGGTCACCTCCGATCGAAACCAAGGGTCCCGCATCGTCCGGTTCCACCACCACGAACCCTGACTCCATCGCCGGAAAACAGGTATATACTCCACCGCGATGAATCGGGTATTCTAATACATTGCTCTCACTGGTCGCGAGGCGTCCCATGCAAAATCATCGAAATCTTGCACTAATTTTCACTCTTCTGTTACTAATAGCGGCAACCGGGGTTGGTCACGCGGCCCCCTCTGACTTAGCCACCAATGAGCGGATGCGGGGTATCGTCAAACAAGTCGTAGAAAACACCGGCGGGGATATCATCGGACTGGGCTCCTGGATATCAAGCAAGAAATACGCAGATCCTCTCACGGGCGGTAAATCGGACCATGACATGCGGCTGTTGTTGCCTCGTGGCACGAAGCCAGAGGTGGCTGCTGAAGAGTGGAATAAAGTGCGTAAGGAGCTGACGGCTAAAATCCGTAAGGAGTTCGGTAAAGACGCGGACACGGTGCTCAAAACGGTGAACCTCTACCCGCCTACCCAGTTGATGGAAGGGGTTGAAGATACCGATGACGCCGTGAAGGCTTTCAAAAAATGGAAGCAGGTGCCGGCCCTCAGCTACACCGATGAGGTGACAGACAACATACCCAGGAAGTTCACTGAAGGCTTGTATGGCGAAGGCGCGGATGCCTTCACACAGTATTACGAAAAAGATGCCGGCCGACTTTTCTACAAGCAGAACGGCAAAGTATATGTCGGAATGACCGACTTCACCCACCTCTCCGAAGGCCAGGCACGCTTTACTGTCCAAGGCACCGTGAACACCTCCAAGCAGTGGATATCTCACCTCGATGATGTGCTGGACGGTGATGACGCGAAATCCGTAGCCAAGTACCTTGAGCGTCTTGAGCGTGACCTATCCAAGGCGAGAGACCTGGCCCGCTGCGGTGTGGACCGTGAGTGGAGTCAATCGATGAAAGCGATAGCTGCGGAGCTTCGCGCAAAACCACAGCCTGAGACACTGCGAAAGTTAACGGGTACCGTGCGTGGGCTGGTGAACATGGCTGGGCGCCAAACCGCTTTACTGGGTGCCCTGGAGGGCCAATCTGTCACCACCAAAATGATTTTGAAAGAGATGCTGACCAAGCCGGGCTCTGGCACCTCCAGCGTCCTCGATGACATCGCGAAAGTGGTTGACGCACCGATCGAAAAGATCATTGGCGGTTTGCTGGCAGTCATCATGACCATGCAAATATCAACAGTTGCTGGCGAGGAAGGATATGCAGAGGCCATCAAGCAAGCCGTGCCGATGTTTGCCAATGTGCCTCTAGCCCTCGCGATGAGCCTGACAGATGCCATACTAAAGGACGCAGAGTCGGCAGGCATAGATATCGTCGCAGGACGACAGGACGCCTGGGATTTGATGGCGGGTATCTACAATGGACGTAACATTGAGGTCGATGAGCGCACCGGCACGTGGGATGTCGATCGATTGGTGGCCCAGGTTCATGACGTCAATAAGATAAAGTCGATGGTGCTGGCACGCGCTTATGCAGCCGCCAGCTCCGAACGCAAGGGTGCTGAGGAAATCGACGCGAAGGTCACGCAGCGGATATTCGACCGATGCTACCCGGTCATCCTTCAGGCATGGAGGGCCAAACGTGAGCAGCTTTATGGTGAGTTTGAGAAGATATCAACCGACCTGCAGTCCAACTCCGTCGCCCTCACGTCCTCACCAAGCAAGTCGGTGTGGCCAAAAGGTGCTAAGAGTGTGAGAGTGGCCTTGAGTGCCGTCAGCAAGAATGGTATCCCCGATAAGGCCATGCAGCGCATGCAGCAGATTGCGGTGCTGATCACAGGACTGAAGGCCCGAACCATCATGAGCTATAAGTTCCAACCCGATGGCCCAGTGGGTGACTATCCTAACCAGACATCGGTCAGTTTCACGGCTCCTGGCCGTTACCGGCAAGTGTCACACGTGAGATCAAGGTTCAAGCACAAGGCCTGGATCCTAAGCAGCAGTTATCCATTCCGGTCAACACCAGTGCGATGGTTGAGATTGAGATCACCAAACAGCCCGAAGAGAAGCCAGTGGTCAAACCGGTAGTAAAGCCGGTCAAACCAGTCACACCCAGCAAACCTAAGGCGGTAGCATCAAAGCCCGTTGCCTCCAGCACCAAAACGCCTGTAGCCTCAAAGCCGCCAGTTCAGGCCAAACCCAAACGGACATGGGTGCTGGTTGACGTGATGGTAAGGCCACCTTACCGGTATAACAAGCCTCCCCAAATCCCGCATGGAGAACCGGTCATCAGCGAGGGCCGAATTGAGTTTATGGCACAAGACACCAGGGAAGCCACACCCTGGCGAAAACCATGGCTCGAGGGGAAAGAGTTCAAGTGCTGGGCAACCTGGACGATCCCACCTGCCCAGTTCTCACCTGGCCAGAAGTTCAACATGGCGCTTAGCGGTGAATATGCAGACTTCGAAAGCCCTGCCAAATTCAGGTTTGTGTGGCCGGGAATCCCTATCAACCCCGGTACCGAATCGCAGTATGCTCCATCAGGCTCTACCAGGGTCGTGCCTGTGACATTCGCCTACGCCGGAGCGTACAAAAGCGCAGACGGTCTCAATCTGTGGGATGACGATACACCAGGACGCAAATGGCAGTTGGACCTGTATTTCGAACTACTGGACGTGTTGTTCTTTTATCGCTACACCTACGAACTTAGATAACTGTTAGGCCGCGTGAATTTGAATGATTCTAGCATAGCTTATGTTGTTTGCTCCTGCACCAGCTAACACAGTCATACGCGCGGTGAGGGTGCCCCATTAAGGGACGCAGTCCCCTGTGGGTGACTAAACCCGCGGCAACGTGGTTGGTCACCTTCGGTCAAAGCCAGTAGCCTCGCTTCAACGGGTTCCATCGCCCATCGCTAATGAGTTGGCAACCAGCAGGCGGGCGTAGCAGAGGCCGCCGTAGCCTTGCGGCCATTGCCGGGGCGGTGCGCAAACCAGCGACTGCCTACAACCCTACCGCTTGACGCAACCGGGCAAAGCCTCGAGTGCGCAGTTCCTGGCTATACAGCTCAAGTCCAATCCATACAAATACGAAACTGACCAACGGCAGTACCTGAAGTGTAATCTGAGGGTCACCACCCGCGATATGGTAAAATCCCTTCAACAAGAAGAATACACCGACCCACAGCCCCACAATCCACTGAGTCAGCACGCTGCTGGATGCAGGTTTTGGCATGGGGTTTTCGGTTAGCTGGGTCACAGGTGCTTCACGTTGCAAGGTCACGTTCTGTAGCTGTGCTATGGCTGCCTGGTTCCCCTCCTGATCATAGCAAACCGGGATCACCGCATTGGCACTCACCAGATAGAGCGACGCACTGCGGTCTGATATCGCATAGGAAAGCGAAGACTGTGCGTCATCATTGGGGCAGGAGACAAGGAAGACGCTTACGTATGAAGGCAACATATACCACTCCAACGAAGGCAGCACCCAAAAGATGTGATAGCCATTGGTCTGCCACGCACAGGTTGCTTTGAGCTTTGACCGCCTCATGCATCTCACCAGGCGGAGCATATGCATCGCGGGATATACCGATATATACATAAGCAAGGTTGTAAAAACGTGCGCTCCTCCGAACTGTATCACAGTCACTACATACAACCCATTAAATCCCAGAAGTGACATAAACACATCATAGAAGAAATCGGAAGAAATGGTCGCTTGGTTAATCTCCCGCGAATATACACGCGGGTTGGTTTCACCCTTCTTTCCGTAGAGCAGTCTGAATGGGTACCGATCATTCGTCCCAAAAAACGCCCCGTTTTGGATAAATATCCACCCAACACATGCCGCCCCCATGAAAAAGCCTATAGCTAGAAAATTCTGAGATATGTGCATAAAAGGCCACATTGCTATCAGTCCGATACCAATCCACAACAAGGGTAACTTGGCAGTTTGAGACAATCGAAGCTTCATATTACTTATCTTTCTGTGGTGTTAGTTCCCCGTAATACTCTGTTATGGTGAACAGACAGACATGGTTTCCATCACATATTGTAGTCATTGTATATGAGAAATATGTAGAAGTCAATATGGTCAGCACACCGTTTCATTCATTCCTACTGACCGTTCCGGAGATGGGCCATCCGTGTCTAATCCTTGCCTACCAGCGCACCAGACCGGCTCGGTTAGGGAAAACCGCCCCGGACATAGGCGCAACGATAACGGCTATCCGCCAGACCGCGCCGGACGTTAGCCACACTCGAGGTCTTCCCCCAGCCTGCTTCAGCAGCCTTGGTGGTCAATAGCCGAGACATTGATGTCGCGGCAGGGAGGGTCATTTCGCGAAACGCCCCTACACGCCAGACCGCGCCGGAGATGGGTTGCATGGCGACTGTTATACCTCTGAGTAACCGGCGCGGTCATCTCCCCTTCGCGCCTTCGCGCCTTCGCGTCTTCGCGTGAAACTAATCCCTCCGCTTGACAGTGCAAATTAGTTAAGCTATATTAACTAATACAATGCACATAATGTGGAGCGGAAAATGAAGAAGTGGCTGAGTATCCTGTTACCCCTGATCCTGCTGGTCTCGCTGGTGACATGGCGGTTGATGCAAAAATCTGCGGAGAAATCCGCCCAGACCCAGATGGTGGGGGCCAGGTCCAAAACCCCCGCCTCGGTGGCTCTGGGCAAGGTGGAGGTTCGCGACCTGATCCAGCGTTACGACGCCATGGGCTCAGTAGAGGCGCCCATGAGCGTCAAGATCGCCCCGAAGCTTTCGGGGCGGATCGATGCCATCACGGTCAACGAAGGCGACCGGGTAACCAAAGGTCAGGTTCTCGCCAGGATTGACGCCTCTGATGTGGAATCGCAGGTTCAGCAGGCGAAAGGGGCGGTCGCGGAGGCCCGTTATCGGCTCGCACAGGCGCAGATGGGGCGTGACTCCACCGATGTCTCCGTCAACACTCAGATCACACTGCAGAAGGCCGCCGTGGCCAGTGCCGCCGCAGACTACGAACAGGCGCAAAAATCGGCAGACGCCCAGCTCAACGCCGCTCAAGCCAACTTGAAGGACTCCGATGCCAAAATCGCCAATGCTCGCGCGGCCATCAAAAGTGCTCAGGCGAATGTGAACAACGCGCAGGCCAAGTACAACCGAGCCACCAGGCTTCTAGACAAAGGGTTCATTGCAGCCCAGGATGTCGACGACACTAAAGCCGCCCTCACAGTGCAAAACTCCACCCTTGAGATCGCGGAAGGTCAGCTGCAATCGGCCACTTCCCAACGGGAGTCCGTAGCGCAGCAATATAATGTCATCAAAGCGAAAGTGACGGCCGACACCGCCGCATCAAGTGCGAAACTGACCCAGGCCAAAGCCTCGCTGGAGTATGCGAAGGCCAATACTTCGCAGAAGGGCGCTTATCGGCAGAGCATCGCCGCACTGCAATCCAGCGCCTCCATCGCTCAGGCCACGCTGCAAGGCGTTCAGTTGAAGCGTCAGGATACGGTTCTGCGTTCCCCGCTGGATGGCTTCGTCACCTCGCGTTACATGGATCCAGGGGCCATCGCTTCACCCACCCAGCCTGTGCTTGCGGTGCAGTTCACCAAGCAGATATGGGTCAATGTGCCGGTACCAGAACAGGTGTGCGCTGGGTTGCGTGTGGGCCAGCCTGCCATGGTAGCTCTGGATGCTTTTCCTAAGCGTAAGTTCGAAGCCAGCGTGCTGCAGATCAACCCAGCGGCTGACACCGCCAGCAGGCAGTTCACCATCCGGGTGGTTCTGCTGAACGCTGACGGCTTGATTAAACCGGGCATGTTTGCCCGCGTGCAGTTCGAAATCGGCCGTGTGCGTGGTGCCGTGGTGGTACCCCGCGAGGCGGTGCAGACCGACCGGCAAGGATCATTTGTGATGACGATCGACAAAGAGAACACCGCCAGACGTGTGGATGTGGTGCCTTTAGGCAATGACGACAGCTACATCAACATCGGGTCGGCCTTGAAGCCTGGCAGCAGTGTGGTCATCATGTCAGCCTCCACACTGAGAGACGGCCAGCAGGTGCGCACAGGCACAGGCGGTAAAGGCAAGGCCGGAGGGCGCGGCGGAAAGACAGGCGCCAGATGAACATCGGCCATTATGCCGTCACCCGTCCGGTTGCGGTCATCATGCGCGTGGCCGCACTGGTGCTGCTAGGGGCGGTCTGCTATACCCGTCTGCCGGTTGATCTGCTGCCCAACGTCACCATGCCCACGGTGAGTGTCTCCACCTCATGGCCAAACGTGGCCCCGGAAGAGATAGAAGCGCAAATCACCCGTCCGATCGAACGGGCAGTGTCTTCCACTCCGGGTATGTATCAGGTGACATCGAGCAGTGTTACTGGCTCGTCACAGGTGCGCATCCAGTTCCGGTGGGGCATAGATATTGGCCAGGCCACGGTGGATGTGCTGCAGCAGGTGCAGCGCGCCCAACGCTCATTTCCTAAGGATGCCACCATCCAAAACCCGACCATCCTAAAGATGGATCCCAACCAGATGCCCATAATGTCCTATGCGGTATCGGGCATGGATGACCCAGTGAAGTTGCGCGCGATGGTCGATAACCAGATCACACCGATGCTTGACTCCGTGGATGGCGTGGCCTCATCGTCAGTGGGAGGTGGGCAAGAGCGGGCTATCATCATCGACATCAACCCGTATAAACTGCGGGCGCATGGCATCTCGCTGTCAGAGATATCGCGGCGGCTCGCACAGGAGAACGTTAACCTGCCCGCCGGCATCGCCAGGCAGGGCAATACCGAATACACCATCCGCAGCACCGGCTGGTTTAAAAGTCCCGATGAGATCAAGAGCATCCCCATCAGGTCGGTGAATGGCCGGCTAGTTTCGGTGAGCGATGTGGCTGAGGTTCGCGATTCTCACACAGAGACGCGCCTCTATACACGCTTCAACGGCAAACCTTCGGTCAGCATCTCCATCACCAAACAGAGTGCAGCCAACACCATCAGCACTGCGGATGCGGTGTTTGAGCGGATCAAACACATCGAGGAGTTGTTCCCCAATCTGAAGTTCGGCCTGGCGTACGATCAGTCGCAGTTCATCCGCAACTCGGTCAACAACGTACGGGAAAGTGCCATCATCGGCGGTATCCTGGCGGTGCTGATCCTGCTCTTCTTCCTCCGCAATGTGCGCAGCACGCTTGTGGTGGCGCTGTCCATCCCCTTCTCCATCATCTCCACTTTCGGATTGATGTATATGTGCGGTTTCACCATCAACACGATGTCGCTGGGTGGGCTGGCACTGGCCACCGGTCTGATTGTGGACGACGCGGTGGTGGTGCTTGAGAACATCTTCCGCCACATCGAGCGTGACAAGAAGAACGCCTTCGATGCCGCCATCAGCGGCACAGCGGAGATTGTCTCGGCGGTGGTCGCCTCCACCTGGACTGTCATGGTAGTCTTCCTGCCTCTGCTACTCATCAAGGGTCAGGCGGGGCAGATGTATACGCAGTTCGCGCTGGTGGTCATCTTCTCGCTGGCCGTCTCGCTGCTGGACGCCACCACAGTGGTGCCGATGCTGGCCACCAAACTGATCTCAGGCGAGGCCCATTCCGAAAACCTTCAGACCGGGGCAGCCCACCCGAGTTTGTTGATGCGTGCCTTCCACCGCGTGGGCGAATGGTTGAACTCACTCGACTCGGCCTACCATAACGGCCTGCGCTGGGCACTCCATCACAGAATGGTCACGGTGGGTGGTGCGTTAGGCATCACGCTGGTCAGTATGCTGCTGGCCACACAGATCAGCACTGAACTGCTGCCGCAGACGGACAACGGCAACTTCAATGTCAGCGTGAAATTGCCCATCGGCACCGCACTGGAGCAGACCAATGTGGCCATGAAGAAGATAGAGGCGATTGTTCTGAAGAATCCTGATGTGGCTACCGCACAGGCATCAGCAGGTGCTGGCGGTACGCGAGGCGGCACATCTCGGCCATACCAGGGGGCTGTGTCGGTCAAGTTGAAAGACGACCGCAAGAACTCCACCCTGGAGATCATTAAAAGCCTGCGCAAGGATTTAGCCAGCATTCCGGGTGTGAATGCGCGGCCTTCGCAGCAGGACATCGTGACACAGATCATGACCGGCGGGGCCCAAAACGTTGAGGTAGATATCTTCGGCGATAACCTGACCACCCTGTCGTCGATATCGAAGCAGGTGTTGGCCCAACTCCGCACGGTGAACGGATTGGAGAACCTGGACGTGAACTGGCAGGAGGCGATGCCGGAGATTCAGTGGCATGTGGACCGGCAGAAGGCACAGCAAATGGGGGTCAGCTTCACCGACATCGCTGACACCATCAATACAGCCACCAATGGCGATATCGCCAGTTACTACCAGGAGGACGGCTACCAGTATCCCATCATTGTGCAACTGCCTGAGGCAGAGCGTAAAACGGTAGAAAAGATGGGTGGTATTATCGTAAAAACAGGTGTGAATGCGCCTGATGTGGTGCTCAGCCAGGTGGCCACGCCGGTGTATGGCATGGGGCCCAGCGAAATCAGCCGCATGGACCGTAAGCGTTACGTCGCCGTCACAGGGACACCGCAGGGGCGGTCTTCTGGCGATATCCAAGCGGACGTGCAGAAGGTGATGAAGGACGTGAAGCTGCCATCGGGTTATTACTGGGACTGGGGCACCAGCCAGAAGCGGGCGGCCGACGAGTTCGGCGGCATGGGTGTTGCGGTGTTTCTGGCGATTGCGCTGATCTACATGCTGCTGGCGGCACAGTTTGAGTCGTTTATACATCCGCTGACCATTCTGCTCTCGGTGCCGCTGGCGGGATCGGGGGTGGTGCTGGGCCTGTTCCTCACCAACCGAGCGTTTGGCCTGACCGCGTTTATTGGAATTCTCATGCTTGTGGGCATTGTAGTGAAGAACGGTATCTTGCTGGTGGACTACACGAACCAGCTTCGGCACCGCGGTATCGAGCGTGAAGAGGCCTTGCTCACGGCAGGTCGCACCCGTTTACGCCCGATCTTGATGACCGCCTCCGCGGCGATTCTGGGCATGTTCCCGCTGGCCTTGGCTCTTGGCGAGGGCTCCGAGGTGCAGGCGCCGATGGCCACCACCGTCATCGGCGGGCTGTTGACCTCTACCGCGCTCACGCTGTTCGTGGTGCCGGTGGTCTACTCGCTGATGGACCAACTGGTGAGTGCCCGCAGCCGGAAAAAGCCCGCGCATGAGTGAGACGCAGGTGAAACAGCAGGCGGTTGAGCTCGTGGCGATGATCGGCAGGCTGATGCGTAATCTGTTCAGCCTGGAGAGCGGTGATCTGGCGAACGAGCTTTCGGTCGCCCACATCCGAGCGTGTAATGCGCTGTATGACGCGCCCAAGCCCATCACCGAACTAGCCAGGGAGCTTGGAATCACCACCAGTGCGGCCACACAACTGGCCGACCGCCTTCAGCGGTCAGGGCTGGTGGAGCGTGTGGTCAGTCAGCAAGACCGTCGTGTGAAGCTTCTGCACCTCACCGAGAGCGGCAGGCAGACCATCGGCGCCCGCCGCGCCCGGAGGGTAGACCGCATGGTGCTGGCCCTGGATCGGCTGTCTGAAGAGCAGCGCGAAGCGGTGCTCGCGGCCATGCGGGTGTTGAGTGAGGCCGGTGTGGCGGTAAACAAGCCGTAGCTGGTGGGTAATGCTTGTAAGTAACGGGTCGTAGGGGCGCCCCTTGTGGGCGCCCTAAACAATTACTACCGTATGAACAACGATTAAGGCCACCACAAGGGTGGCCCCTACGACAGCCTCAGTTACAGCCTGGGCTATCCGCCAGACCGGCGCGGTTAGGGAAAACCGCCCCGGACATTGGCAACGCTAGAGGTCCTCTCCCAGGCTGCTTCAGCAGTCTTGGTGGTCAATAGCCGAGACATTGATGTCGCGGCAAGAAGGGCGTTTCGCGAAACGCCCCTACGTGCGCCTGCAAGCGCCGGAGATGGGCTGCACAGCGGGTGAAAGCGTGCTGAGAAACCGGCGCGGTCATTTCCTAATCTGTGTAATCTGTGCCATCTGTGGATTAAAACTGCCTTTCACGCCCACCCGCTACGGTTTGGCTTCGTAGCGGCCTAGCTCCTGAAGGCTGCCGTCCTGGTTAACATAAAAGCGCACAATCACACTGTTCTTGAGCTTGTATATCGCCACACTCAGCAGATAACCAGGTCGTCGCAGGCGTGACCGTTCGGCAGCCTGCGCGAAATCCTCGGCGTAGACTTGCTGCTTTTCAACGGGCTCAGGGTCGATCCGGGTTACTACATACAGTGTCATACGGCTGCTCCTGTCACCATCGGCCTGCCATCATGTCGGCCTAGTCGTTTGAAATCACGCAGGAATACGCCTACCGTGATCACGCTAGAGAGCACGTCCGCGATGGGCTGGCTCATAAAGATGCCGTTGATGCCCAGAAACCGCGGCAATATCAACATGCACGGTATGAGGAATATCAACTGGCGGCTGAGCGTCAGGAATGTGGCGATCTTCGCCTTACCCATCGCCTGGAAGTAGTTGCTGGCCACCACCTGAACGCCCACCACCGGCAGAGCGATAAATGAGTAGAACAGTGCTCGGGAGGCGAGACTGATCAACTGCGTGTCTTTGCTGTTGAACATTGCGGCAACCGCGTGCGGGGCCAGGCATACCACCGCCCAGCACAACACGGCATATACTGACGCGGCCTTCATAGCCAATATCACGGTCTCTTTGAGCCGGCCGTATTTCTTTGCTCCAAAGCTGTAGCCTATGATCGGCTGCGCTCCCTGGTTTAATCCGATCATGGGCATCACCACAACGGCCCCTGTGGCCATCACAATACCAATCGCAGCCAGGCCCAGGTTCGCCGAGTATCCGCTCAACGGCGCGTAGTGGATGACCCCATGGTTATAGATCGACATCACCATCACGCTGGCCATCTGCATGAAGAACGGAGCCATGCCTACAGACATGATCTCACGAACCAGCGGCAGGTCGGACCGTTTGATGATGAGTTGGTTCCAATGTACCTGCAACGAGCCTCTTCCCTTGATGAAGTATCTCAAAACCCACCAGGTGGATACGCCCATCGCACACGCTGTGGCCAGAGCAGCACCGGTGATACCCCATTTGAACACCAGGATAAACAGCGGGGCCAGCAACAGGTTGGTGACAGCAGAGATCACCATGGTCACCATCGCTGTGCCAGGATCACCCTGGGCTCGTATGAAGTTATTCCATCCCATCGTGATGGTGCTAAATATGGACACGCTGAGGATGATTCGCATGAACTGCACGCTGTAGGGAAGGATGTCATCTGTCACGCCAAACAGCCTGAGGGCCGGCACCAGTAGTATCTGCCCCAGTGTCATCATAGTCAACGAGATGATTACCATCGTGCCAAAGCTCTTGCTCATCACCAGCTCAGCTTCCTCGATGCGCTTCTGTCCCAGCCGGATGCTGGTGAGGGAGCCTCCTCCGATGCCCACCAACTGCCCAAACGCCATCATGATCAGCATGATGGGGAAGCCAGCGGTCACAGCCGCGATGCCCACGGAGCCAACCCCTTGGCCAATGAAGATGCGGTCGATGATATTGTAGCTCGCCATCACCACCATACCGGTGATGGTAGGTAGCGAAAAACTGAACAGAAGCCGCGGGATGGGTTCATGATCCAGGAGGTCCGTTCTACTGCGGTGGTTGGACATCTATACCTGCTTATATTGTGTGTTCTTTTCTATATTACTATACGAAACAATACCAGCGCATTTTTGTGCATCCAACAGGTATACTAGGATAGTCAAAGCACGTTGAAACGCTGAGGGAGAACCGAGTCATTGCAGCAGTTACCGGAAAAAGAGATTACCATCAAGGCCACACGAACCCCATTTCAATCCACTATGCGAGGGTGCCTCCTGGGGATCATGTCCGCTGTGCTCATCACGGTGGTGGTTTTTGGTATAGTCATCTATCAGGTCAACAAACTGCCTCAGTACCAAAAAATGCAGCAATGCAGCATCAACACAATTACGTTAAAATCGGCAATAGACCGCTATAAGATACGCCATGACGGTAAGTATCCTGCCAACCTCAAGCAACTAACACCATTTCTCACGCAAAAGGACAGGCAATCGCTGTACTGTCCGCTAGATAAGGACCATAAAGAGCCAAGTTACCAGTATAAACAACTGGCCTCCAATAGCTCTTCCAAGACGGTTCTTCTCAGTTGCGACAGGCACAATATTACAGTGATGAAGCAAACAACACCAATTCGTGTGTATATCACTGTGGGTGGGCGGGGCGGCGTTAAGCGCCTTGACTCAAGGCAGACAAGCAACCCATAGTACCGGTACCCTGTGATGTATATGACGTCGCTTTCTTCTGTTAGGAGAAATCGCATGCGTTCAGTAACAATTTCCAAGATGGCCTTACTGGCCTTCGGACTCTCGGTAATCGCAGTTTCCGCACCTGTCTGTGCCACGACCCTTGACGAAGTCAATGAGATGATTCGCCTTGGTCACTACACTCATGTAAAAGAGGCCATCACGGCGGAACCGATACTCGCTCGGTCGCGAGACGACATGGGCATGACACCGTTGCACTACTCAGCCAAGTTAAAGCAAGCCGATCTTGCAGAGTGGCTGATCAACAAAGGCGCACATGTGAATACCCGTGACTATAACGGACGGACCCCGCTCTATATGGCCTCTCTGCAAGGGCAGATTGCCGTGTGTAAAATGCTCATCCGCCGCGGTGCCGGTGTAAACACACCAGACCAGGATGGCCGGACAGCTTTGCACAATGCGTCGAACGGCAGTTGCGCCACTGTTCTTCTAAGGGCAGGAGCCGATAAGAACCGTCGAGACAAAAAGGGGATAACCCCCATCTTTGACGCCGTGTCCACCGACCGTGTGGACGTGGTCAAAGTGCTGATCAAGGCCAAAGCGAACCTGAATGTACGTGACGGTCTTGGCAAGACGCCGCTAACCTGGGCAAAGCAGCGCAAACATGCCACCATCTCGACGCTTCTGCAAAGAGCTGGTGCTCGTCAGTAACCGACATCTAGCAGGCGGTCACGGGGCCAGGCCGATAGCCTGGCTGGTCTGCGAATGCAGGCCACACCAAACCCGCATGCAAACTTAGCCGGTGGTCCACACAACAGTGGCCCGCCGGTTTTTTGTTGGTGGGTTGATCCGCAGGTGGATCGTTTGGGGCGGAATCCCCGCCCTGGGCACGGAAACCGTGCCCCTACGCCGTCGGGTGTGTAGGGGCGATCGTCGATCGCCCCTCCGCGACCTCCGCGTCTCCGCGTGAGACTCCCTACTCCATCCAGGCTTCGAATACCGCCAGCACGTTCTCCATCGGGGTGTCGTTGCCCCACTCGCACTGTGCGATCACGCCACCCTGACCGTTATCAAGCGCCTTGCGAACACGGCGGACGGCCTGCTTGACGTCTTCGACGCTGCCGAAGGGCAGGATATTCTGCCGGTCAATCTCGCCCCAGAAGGTGATCTGCCCGCGGTATTTCCGCGCCACCTCCTCGATGTCCATGCAAAACAACTGCGAGTTCACCGCGTCCACACCGATCTCGATCAAGTCGGGGTAGATGCTGGCGATGTGGCCATCGCTGTGGAAGAACACTTTTTTACCGGCACTCTTCAGTATCTGGCAGTAGTCGCGGTAGATCGGCTTGAAGAACTCCCTCCACATGGCGGGTGATATCAGCAGTGATATCTGGCTGCCCCAGTCATCCATAAAGCTCACGCCATCCGCATCGGTCTTGGCCCACATCTCCATTTCGGCGCAGAAGAACTCATGCAGGCGGTCACGAAGCTGGTAGACCTCTTTTTCGCCGTAGGCCAGGTCCATCAGCAGGTTCTCGGTGCCACGCAGAAACTGCATCCGTTCGAAGGGGCGTGTGTGCGTGCCGGCCTTCATGAACAGATCGCTCTCGGCACAACTACGGTTGGCAAAGCTGAAGTCGGCCTCTTTAAGCAGCTCCCAGGGCAGCTCATAACTGTCCAGACTCCTCCACTCGGCCAGCGGATAGTGCTTGACCTCGCCCACCACACCTGGCTCACCCACTTCCCAGCCGCAGCCCCACTCATCGGTGTAGCTGCCCACCTGGCACGGTACGCCTTCCGCGCGTAGCGAGGTTCCGTAGCGCACAGATGGTCCACCGAAATCCGATGGCCAGGCCTGCATCACCTGTTGGAATTCGTCAGCATGGAACCAGGGGATGCCCGGCAGTGCCCAGAGCTCCCGGGGGGCTCGGTCGACCGATAGGTGGTTCAGGGTGCGATATACGCGTTCGCGCGATGTCATATGGTGCCTCCGCAGATGGTAATTCTACTGTATCGTATCATAGAACCTCACGGCGTGCCGGTGTCTGCGCGGTTTGAGAAAGGCTCGACCGGGTATAATATAAAAACAGTAGACAATGGTGGTATATACCCCGGCATGGGTACAACAGAGCACATCGATATAAGCCTAGAGGCAGTCTCAACACGGTATGATCTAGAGGTTCAAAAGCTGTTAGCTGAACTGCCTGAGACTCATACAGTTGATGAGCGTGCGGCTATCGTCGCGGCCGCCGAATTCGCCAAAACGGTGATGCTGGACAACATCGATGACACCACCCACCTAGAACTTTTCGAACACCCCGTGCAAGTTGCTCAGATACTAATCACCCTCGAAATGGATGCGGCGGCCATCTGTGCTGCCATCCTGCACAACACCTATTATCCCCGCCAGTTTGTTTCGCTTGACACGCTAAAATCGCGCTTCGGAGACGAAGTGGCCGGGATTGTGCACAGCATCAGCACGCTCAGCGTGTTCGAGCTGCGCGATGTGGATGAGGCGGCTGAGGATGAATCTGACCGCGACCGTCGCCAACGGCTGAAGATACAGCAGGCGGCGGCGGTAAACCTCCGCAAGATTCTGCTGGCGATGTCGCGCGACCTTCGCGTGATCGTATTGAAACTGGCCGACCGCCTGCACCAGCTCCGCAGTGCCGATATGTATGATGAGCACACTCAGCAGCGGATCGCAGAAGAAACTCTGGCCATCTACGCGCCGTTGAGTCACCGCCTGGGTGTGTGGCAGTTGAAATGGGAGCTGGAAGACCTCTCCTTCAAGCTGCGGAACCCCGAGGCCTATCATAAGCTGGCCACCAGGGTCTCCTCCACCCGGCAGGTGCGCGAGCTGGACATCCAGCGTGCCATCGGCATACTGAAGAACCGGCTGGAACGCGAGGGAATCAACGCTGAGGTGCAGGGCCGACCCAAGCACCTGTATAGTATCTATAATAAGATGATCAAAGAGCAGTTGGACCTCGATCAGATTTTTGACCTTCTCGCCTTGCGGGTGATCACTGAGACGGTGGGCGACTGTTACCACACCCTGGGGATCGTCCACGACCTGTGGCAGCCGATCCCTAACCGCTTTGATGACTACATCGCCAGACCGAAAAGTAACCTCTACCAAAGCATCCACACTAAGGTGTTCGGGCCCAATCGGCAGCCGCTGGAGGTGCAGATTCGCACCTGGCAGATGCACCGTAATGCGGACTTTGGACTGGCTGCCCACTGGCAGTATAAAGAGGGCGGCTCTGGGGATGACACCTTTGAACGGCGCATGACCAACCTGCGGCAGCAGTTGTTTAACTGGCAGGTAGAGGGCCGTGAAGACACCACCTTCCTGGGCAGTGTGGTAAAAGACCTGTTCAGCGACCTGGTTTTTGTGTTCACACCCAAGGGCGAGGTAGTGGACCTGGCCGCGGGTTCTACACCCATCGACTTCGCTTACCGCGTGCATACCAACATGGGCAACCTCTGTGTGGGTGCCAAAGTGAACGGCCGCATGACCCCCGTCAACACGCAGTTGAAGAATGGGGATGTGGTGGAGATCGTCACCCGCTCCAACGCGGAGCCCAGCCGCGACTGGCTGAACTTCGTTAAAACCAACCACGCCCGCAGTAAAATCCGCAACTTTTTCCGCAAACTCGACCATGATGCCAATGTGCAGCGCGGTCGTGAGCTTCTAGAGAAAGAAGCGGAGCGTCTGGGCCTTGAGCCCCATGAGCTGCTGAGGCCGGACGCACTCGATGAGATCGTCCGTCGTATGAGCTTCCACGACATCGACGATGTCTACGCCGCAGTCGCTGATGGCCGTGCTTCCGCACAGGCCATCGGTCAGAGGCTGCTGCCTGACGCTCCTGTGACCAACGAGCTGATCACGCCCACCGGCAAGGTGGTCGAAAAAGAGACCAAGCTGGTGGTGGGCGGCATAGACAATGTGATGATCAAGCGCGGGCGCTGCTGCTCACCCATCCCAGGCGATGTGGTGCTGGGGTATACCAGCCGTGGCCGCGGGCTGGTGATGCACCGCTCCTGCTGCCCCAATGCCAAGAACTATCAGCGTATCGAACCAGAACGGCTGGTTTTGATTGAGTGGAATGAGCGGGTGGGGGAAGTTTTTAGTGCCACCGTGCGCATTGAGTTCATGGACCGACACGGCATCTGGCCCGAGATCATCTCCAACTTCAGTGATACCAAGACCAACATCACCAGCTTCAAGTCGAAAGTCACCAAACAAGCCAGTTCGATCACAGATATCTGCTGCGAGGTCACAGGGTTGAGCCATTTACAAACACTGATCGACCGTTGCCGAAGTGTACCGTCTGTGCTCTTAGTGCGCCGAGAAGGTCCGCAGGAAGAGGCGAAATGATTAGTCAACAGGCAGTACCCGATCGCTTCGCAGCCCGTGTGGCCAAACTTCAAGACGCCATCATGATCGCCTATCCCGGTTGTGAGAAGGGCTTGATCGAACGCACATTCATGTTTGCGTATGAGGCGCATGATGGTCAGATGCGGGCCGATAAAGTCACGCCCTACATCGAACACCCGCTTGGTGTGGCCGAAATTGTGGCGCACCTGGAGATGGACCCGGCCACGGTGCAGGCCGCCCTGTTGCACGATACGGTGGAGGACTGTCCTCAAGTCGACCTGGAGATGGTGCGCAGCCTGTTCGGCCAAGAAGTGGCGGAAATTGTCGATGCCGTGACGAAAATCCCACGGGATATGGTGTCACTGGGAGATATTGACGTCGAGACGACCAATCCTGGCCGTGTGAGAGAGCTGAGTGACGCGCGGGCCAAGGCACAGACGCTGCGTAAAATTCTGTATGGTGTGGCGAAAGACATTCGGGTGTTGGCGGTGAAGCTGGCGGACAGGCTGCATAACATGCGCAGTCTAGGGGCCCTACCCAGTGCAGCCAAGCGTAGGCGTCTGGCTGCCGAGACACTGCAGATATACGCCCCGCTGGCCGAAAAGCTGGGGGTATGGCCTATCCGCACGGAGCTGGAAGACATCGCGTTTAGTGAACTTGAGCCGAATCTGGCCCGGAATATGCGCACCCTCATGGATGCCACTTTTGCTAAGCAGGGCCACATCCTCAGCAGTGCTATCAACGATCTGCGTAACGCCTTCTATGGACGTAGTGTGAGTGCCAGCGTGATGGTTCAGAAGCGTCACCTCTACGAAGTTGTGATGAAAAGCCACCGCGGAGAGTTGAGCGCTGAGAACATATTCGATCTGTTTTCGATCGTAGTCGTAGTGCCCTCTGTCAGCAGTTGCTACGAGACGCTTGGGATAGTTCATGGGTTGTGGCTGCCGGTGCCCGGCAAGTTTGAGGACTTCATCGCCAGAAGCCGCTCAAACCTGTACGAGGCCCTGCACACCACCGTAGCGGGGTACAACGGAATGGAAATGCGGGTGTTGATCCGCAGCCAGGAGATGCACCGCAGTGCGGACTACGGTCTGGCCTCCTACTGGCGTGACCGCGAATCGCCCACTCATAGCTACAAGCTGGAACAGCGGTTTGCCAAACTGCAGCAGCAGCTTCTGGCGTGGACCCAGGAAAAGGATGTGGAGCCCGACGAGTATCTGCGGCTGCTGCGTGAAGACCTGGGCGGCACGATGATTACCGTCTTCACCCCTAAAGGCGACGCAGTTGATATGCAGGCGGGGTCTACGCCGCTGGATTTCGCGTTCCGTATTCACTCGGAACTGGGAATGCACTATTCAGGCGCGATCATCAACCGCACCCCAGTGTTCATGAATACCGTGCTGAAAAAGGGTGATGTGGTAGAGATCATCACCAAACCGGATGTCATGCCTTCGGTTCACTGGCTGAACCATGCGCACACCCCTCTAGCCCTCAGAGCCATCAAGACCAGCATACGTAGACAGTCTTTGACAAACAGTATCGAAAAAGGCAGACAGATGCTCATGGAGGCCGCCTTGCGGTCTGGCGCCGACCCGCAGGAGCTGTTGACGCCCGATTCGATACTGCAGATGGCCAAACGGCTGGGATTGGGTAGTACCGATGTGTTTCTATCCGGTCTGGGTGATGGTCAGTTCAGTGCCGATAGAGCGATCACGCGGTTACTGCGTGAACACCGAGAGGGGCCAAAGCTTTGTATTTTGCACAACCACCTACGGCGGGCCACCTGCTGCCTGCCCTTGCCGGGTGATGCCGTATACGGATGGCAGCCGCCGAAATGCAGAGGGATTATGGTGCATCGCGCCGACTGTGCCAAGTTCTACGAGCAGCGTGCGGCCGATCCGGACAATGTCATGCGCTTTGAGTGGGAAGAGCAGCCGGACGTGACATACCACACCCCGGTGCGCATCACCGCCGCGGAACGGACGGGACTGATCAGCAGTGTATCGCAAGCGCTGACCGACTGCAGTGCCGGCATTTATACCCTCGACGCATTTTTAGATGACGACTCTGTCGCGAACCTGAAGGTCACGCTGAATGTGCGGAGTGTGGAGCATCTGCGTAGGGTGATGGACCACCTGCACAAGCTCAGTGATGTGCTGGAGATACACCGCGTGAACCCGCAGGATGAGAAGCACGAGCGGCGCAGGGGGTAAGGGCGAGAAAACTGGGCCGGCCTTCGGCTATCTCAGGCTGCGGAACCAACGGTACGCCTCACGTTGACGGCCCTGGGCCGTCATGAGCCCAAGCTTTTCGGCCTCGTCATCCAACGAGAACACGCACGCCCCGCGCATGTTGGGTTGGGCCGCCGCCCAGCGCATCACATACTCCAGGTAATTCTGCTGCGATCGCTCTCCACCCATGGTCACTGGCGACTGGCCATACTCGAAAACCCAATGCTCTCGACCCCGACCGTAATCGCGAATCCAGCGTGCGACGGAGCGGAGTCTGGGGGCCATCTCCTCTCGCGTTTGATACACAGCGTAGAAGCTGAAACCCACGACATCGACAGGCGATCCCTTCATACAGACTTGCGTGTAAAGCAGCCGGTCGGTCTCAGCCTGACCGAGGTAGACCGCGCATCGGACCTGAGGGCTCTCTGAATGCACAGCGGTGGTGGACGCCCGCAGCATTGCCATCCATTCGCTGGCGGGCAGCGTACGGCCAGTCACCGCGACAAACGCCCCATACGGTTCGATGAAGGGCACCAGATATTCCGGTTCATAACGACGTGCTAGAAACCGCTGGTAAGGCAGCATCACCCGCAGAATTTGCTCGCGTGTTTTAGGTGGGCGGAGCGGCCAATCTGAAGGGTAGTCGGCCGTCAATATGATAGAGGCACCGGTGGCTTTGATCTCGTTTATGAAACGATCCAGAGCTTCCGCTTTGACCTGATTTCGCATCAAGTCGTCGTGGACAAACAGGTTGACCGCGCGGGGGCGAAGCTCGCGTATCGCCGCAAGCTGCACCGGTGCCCTCTTCTCCCACGCTCCCGGCTCAGCCGACACACGCAGCACGATTCCGGGCCGGAAAGTGGAGGGTATCGGCGCACTGGCCACTGGCAGAGGACTGCGCCAGCTACTGGCAATCCGTATGCCAAACGGTGTCAGCACGATGTTGGCCGACACGATGAGTGCGGCCGCAATAGACGGTAGTACGCGCAAGACCCGCCAGCGTGATCGAGATGATGGCACAGGCCAGGGCAGAACAGGCCACCAGTTCAATATTGGGAAGAACACATAAAGGAATATCGTCATGACCGATTGCACCATGGCGTATGCGACCTGTTGACCTTCCAATGCCAGACCGAGCGGAACCCCGTGGTATAACAGCAAACGGGCTGAATAAACCCACGCCATCAAGAGGTTGAACGCCAGTATCGGTATGAACCAGCGGCGTGGCCCGGATGTAGAACGAAAAGCGACGGCGGCCCCGGCAGCCATGACGAACGACAGGGGGTAGAGCCAGGCACCGAATGTGGTCGAAGGCGGATTCGGGGTCATACCATCCACATCGCAGACCAGGCCGGGCAGCATGAGCACAGTGGCGATATAGCAGCACCACCGGCCCCAGCGTGGGTATTTGTCTGAGTGGCGTCGAACGATGATGCAAGCCGCGATGTTCCACACGAGCACACCGATCATGGCAGACAGATAGAACAGCAGGGGTATCAGTATCATCGGCTGGAGGTACCTCTTTCCGAGTGATGGATCACAGTGTTTACCACCTCAACCTGCGGACGATAGAGAGCTGAAGGAGAGGCTAATAGCGCAATAATTGCGCAATAATCGCACCAATCGCGCACTAATTGTGCATTAATCCCGCCATTCGCGCCATAATCCCGCCATATCCCGCCAGTCGCGCATTAATCCCGCCATATCGCGCCATATTCGCGCCATATTCGCGCCATATTCGCGCCATATTCGCGCCAATCCCGTACTAATCACGTACTAATCCCGCATTAATCCCGCAATAATCCCGCCATTCGCGCCATATTCCCGCCATTATCCCGCCATACTCGCGCCATACTCGCGCCATATCACTCCATATCGAGGTTGACATGAAGATATTGAATCGCCCTGCCAGAACCTTGCCTGATAATGATGCCTTCATCGACCATGTGCATGAGATACCTATATGCTTGCCGATTGCTCACACCTAACAATTTCTGAAATACAGACGTCGTGATGGATCCATTCTCGCGAATATAGTTTAGTGCGATTTGCTGCCATCCGCTGGACTCGTTGTTTGTTTCAGGTGTGGGCTCGTTTAATGAACTGTTGAATCGCACGATGAATGACCCCATGGAGGAGACGAACTCCGGTTTAGGCATTCCGCGTGACTCACAGGCATTGATTATGCGCAGAGTTCCTGTACCCCAGTGCTCAATCAACCGTGCTCTGTGCATGGCGGAAGCCAACCGCGGGTTGCGAGGGCGAGAAGGGTGTTCACGGTACAATTCCTCTACAGACATACCGGTCGGAAGCATACCAGGGTTCCACACCTCCAGACGATCATCATAGATGCGAATTTGCACAGTTCCGGTCATCGAATAGTCTCTGTGACAGATGGCATTTGTGATTGCTTCTCGAATTGCATCTGCTGGATATTCTGGCACGACATCGCGTTCTGGTCGACCAGTAATCACAGGCTGTTGACGTGTGTTACGTGCAGAGATACCAGGTCAATCAGCAGGAACGAAGAGCACCGGTGCCGGGGCTAACGGTCTGTTAGCCCCGTATAGTTGCCTCTACCCCCAGCGGTGGAGCTGAATGGAATGGGCGGGCAGGCCAACCAGACCGTCTACCGGCTCCAGCTCGTGTGTGTCGTCCACCAGCAATGTCTGCGCCACGGCTCCTTCTGGCAGGCCAGTCATAGTAATCCCGCAGTCTTTCGCCTCGCCGGAAGGGTTGCAGATCAGCAAACACCCAGACTGGCCATCCGCACTGATCGCCGCACAGCTATAGATGCCCTCGCAATCACTCGGTAGCTCCACACTGACGCGGGTGCCGCAATCCACCAGCGCTCGGAACGCTTTGAAGCCGTAGTAGGGCTTCATCGGCACCCCGTAGGTGTCCCACAGACCGCAATACCAGGCCCCGGGCTGACCATCATAGTAGCAAGAGTGGTCAATGGGTAGGTCCTGCATCTTCAGCAGCACCGATGTCACGAATGAGGCAGCCTCGGCACTGCGTAGCCCCTCGATCGCCTTCCGGACAGCGGTTCGTGGACTGTTTGGATCGAACAGCGCCCCCAGCCCTTCGGGCACATAGTTCCACTCGTTCAGCCAGCTTTCGGCGTTCTCATAACCGTATTGTTTCAGCAGTTCCTGGGCTTCCAACGCCAGCTTGGTCACCTGGCTGATTACATTCGCATACACGTGCCAGGAGTAGAAGTCCAGAGACAGTCCTTCGGCACGGCAGAAGGCCAGAAATCCGTTTGTGAACTCGGGATTGATGCTCGTGGCTGCAAAACCACCCACCATCAGACTGGGGTCATACGCCTTGATTGCCCGCGAAGCCGCGGCGTAAAGCTGGTAATACTGCTCTGGGGTGCCTGACCACATGCAGTGGCCATCGGGATTGTCGGGTTCGTTCCATATCTCCCAGTATTTGATACCGTGCTGGAAGCCATCCGCCCAACCATCGTTGTAGTGCCGGATGATGCCCACGCAAATCTGCGCCCACTTCTCGAAATCAGCAGGCGGAGCGGTGTAGATTTTGCGCTTAGTATGCTCGATGCTCACACCCAGCCGGTAGAAGATGCTCGTGCCGGCATCGATGATCGACTGGATGTAGTCGTCGGTCTGCCGGAAGTCGTAACTGGCGGGGTCCTGCGGGTCCTTTGAGAAATCCGGGAATATCTGAGGGATATCAACCTCACGGGGATGCGGCCAGTTGGGGTCGTGCAGGCGCGCAAACGGGATTCCCAGTTCTCGCCAGGATGCTGACACATTCAAGATCGATCCATAACACACAGGCCCGTTATTCACCCCATTGACAGGTTTAATCTGCCCGATGGGTTTGGTAAAGTCGACGCGTATCTCCGCCATGATGGTTCACTCTCCGAATTTATAGACAGGCATCTGTTCCGCCTGCGGGTATAGGTTAGGCAGAGGGTGTTGATACTCCTTCTGTGTAGGGCGTAAAATGACATCACATACCGGAAACTGATGGAAAACACACAGGTGACCGATAGGCGGTATGCGACAGCTTGGTGAGGTTCGACCCACTTCGGGGTAGGTATAATGCACAACTTACCACGGGTTTCGCTGGCGCACCCGTGGCTATAATGAATCGCACCCGCTTTGGGGTGCCCGTAGGGATGCTGAATGTCGATGGCGGGTATGTGTGTTATGTGACGATAACAACCATATGAAAATTGTGATGAGCAGCCAATGTGGCGCAAAGCACTTACCGAGGGTAGTTATCTCAGTCTGCAGAAGAAGTCAGATGCCTCATATCTGCCAAAGGGGATTGAACAATGGAACATAAAGAACTGATTGATATCGGATACGGGCGCCACGAGATCATGTTTGAGTACAAAGAGGGCTGGGTGCGCCTCACCTCGGTGATCGACGGCGTGATGCGTGTGCAGGCGGGTCCTAGAAGGCCGTCAGATAAGCTGAACAGCCAGGTGGTGTTTCCACGCCACAACTATGCCAAAGTGAAATACAACAAGGGGTTCGGCAGATCTGGGTTTCATGATGAGCTGATGCGGCTGGAGATGCAGTGCGAGCCTTGCGTGTTTACTCTGCGAAACCGGCGGCGAAGCCTCGTGTGCAAATTCACCATCGACTGGGATGAAAACAGCATCACCAGCCGGCACAGCAGCGAGGAGGATGAGCAGTTCTTCGGGTTCGGTATGCAGTTCCATGAGTTTCAACAACGCGGGCAGCATCTGACCATCAAGACCACCGCCGAAGAGGCCACCGGTGGGATGACTCATGCCCCGGACCCATTCTTCTACAGCACCAAGGGTTACGGCATATATATCGATGACACCGGATATACCCAGTTTGATATGTGCGCCGCCAAACCCGATGAGTATACCTGCACCGTCCCCGGTGACCGGATGGATATGTACATCATCTGGGGGCCTACGTTCAAAGAAATCTGCCAAAGGCTGGTGGAACTGCGGGGCTTCGCTGCCATGCCGCCGAAGTGGGGGTTGGGATTTTGGTACCGCATGCCCAGTAAATGGAACGCAAAACAGATAGCTGAGGCCGCGCAGGGGTTTCGCGAGCACCAAATCCCATGCGATGTGATAGGTCTGGAGCCGGGATGGCAGTCTCGCAGCTATCCATGCAGCTACGTGTGGAATCCCGAAAACTTCCCTGACCCGGCTGAGTTCGTGAAGGGTATGCGGGAGAACGGCTTCCATATCAACCTGTGGGAACACCAGTGGGTACACCCCGAATCGCCTGTGTATGCGCCACTGAAGAAAGCCAGATGCTTTGCCAACAAGCAGGCCATGGGCGGCAGCGTGCCGGACTTCACCAAAGCCGTCGCCACCGACATATTGGCCGAACACCATGTGGCGGAACACATCAGCCTGGGGGTGGATGGATACAAGCTGGACGAGTGCGACGGCAGCGACTTTACCGGCGGCTGGTTCTACCCCGATGACACAAAGTTTCCTAATGGCCGCACTGGTGCACAGATGCACAACCTCAGCGGAATGCTGTATAGCCGCGCGTTCCATGAGATATTCAACCGCCAGAAGCTGCGTAGCTATCTTCTCTGCCGGGCCAACTACGCCGGAGGGAATCGGGAGGCCTCAGTCATTTACAGCGATTACTATGACCTGCGCTGCTATCTGCGGGCGATGGTGACCAGCGGATTCAGCGGGTTCCTGTGGTGCCCTGAGCTGCGTGAAGCCGCCACCGATCAGGAGTTCCTGCGGCGTTGCCAGCTCATGTTCTTCAGCCCATTGGCGATGATCAACGCCTGGGACGAGAAGTCTAGTTTACTGCCCTGGAACCGGAACGAACTCTGCGAGGAGGAGTTCCGTGTTATGGCGGAAGAGCGGATGAAGCTGATCCCATATCTCTACTATTCGTTCTGGTGTTCTCGCTGGTGCGGGTTGAGCGCGTTCCGGGCACTGGTGATGGACTACTCAGATGACCAGCAGACGTGGGGAATCGATGACCAGTATCTGATAGGGCCTGACATGATGGTGGCTCCTGTGCTTGAGGGTAATGAACGCAAGGTCTACTTCCCTGAAGGCACGTGGTACGACTATTGGGGCCATCATAGGTATGAGGGGCCGAAATGGTATGTGTTCACAGTGGCTGACGAAGTGATTCCCATATTTGTCAAGGCGGGCACTATCATGCCGGTTGGTGATGTGATGCAGCATACGACTCACGAAGTTCCTGAGGCCATGACAGTGGTCATATACCCCGACAGTGAGGGGAAGGCCGAAGGGGCATTTTACGAAGATGACGGGTATAGCACTAGATACATCAGCGGCCAGTATAACCACAGAAGGATGACCTGGGACGGTGCTACTCTGACATATGACACTGCGAGAGGATATCGGAGCCCCATCCGTCAGTTGAAATACATGATCGCCGGCCAGTGAGGGTCTTGGGTGGGCGACCGGCGTATTATTCAGTGGCGGTGTTGTAACGGTGAATGCCCCTTATCACACCGAATATATTTGGGGGCGGTTCGCGAACCGCCCTTCTAGCGAACGTCGCATAGCTTGCGTGGTCGCCCGGATTGTCTGAACCACGGATTACGCGGATTACACGGATGGGTTCGGATAGGGAGGGAAAGGCCAATCGGGAAATTGGCGTTCCCGGGGGGACGGAACAACACCGGCGCGGTTAGGGGAAAACCGCCCCGGAGGTTCCGTGTAGGGGTGGTCGGCGGTCGCCCAAGGAGCAATCGGGGAAGAGACCGGCCCGGAAAGGGAAAACCGGGCCGGTCATGACAAAGGGCCTGCCGTCAGGCCCGGATGACCACGCGGAAATCTACGCTGCCGTTGTTGGGGGCGCACTGGAAGCTCTCAAACACGGTGGTCTTGCCTGTGATTGGGTCGGCCTCGATATACACGCCGCACACATACGTCGGCCCCTCGGCGACTTCAAACTTCACCGGCATCTGCGTGACCATCCGTGCGATGCCGATCTCGGGCTTCATCCCCAGCAGACTGTCAAACGGGCCGCACATGCCCACATCGCAGATCAGTCCGGTGCCGCCCGCCAGAATGCGCGCGTCGGCAGTCTGCACGTGGGTATGGGTGCCCATCACCGCGGTGACCTGCCCGTCCAGATACCAGCCGATCCCCTGCTTCTCGCTGCTGGCTTCCCCGTGGAAGTCCACTAGTATCAACGGGGTGCGCTCACGCATCTCCGCCACCAGTTTTTTCGCCAGGCGGAAGGGGTCATCCAGAGCCTGCAGGAACACGCGTCCGCTGAGGTTGATCACGCCGAAGGTGTGGTCGCCATAGGTGTAGAGGTTGTGGCCGCGCCCTGGGGAACCGTCCGGGTAGTTGGCAGGACGCAGCACGTTGGTCTCGGCATCGAAAAACTCGCCGATCCGGCGTTCCTTCCAGCAGTGGTTGCCGGTGGTGATGATGCTCACGCCGGAATCAAATAACTGACCTGCACTTTGGGGGCTGATGCCGATGCCATGCAGGCTGTTCTCACCGTTCGCGATCACCAGCCCGGTGTCGTAGCGTTTACGAATGGCCGGAATGCACGCTGCCACCGCCTCACGGCCGGGACGCCCCACCACATCACCAAGGAAAATCGCCTTGAAGTTACTCACTTGGCGTATTCCGTCGCACGGGTTTCGCGGATGACGGTCACTTTGATCTGGCCAGGGAATTCCATCTCCGACTCGATGCGGTGAGCGATCTCGCGCGCCATCCGCAGGGCTCCCAGATCGTCTACCAGATCAGGCTTGACGATGAGGCGCATCTCGCGGCCCGCTTGCACAGCATAGGAGCTCTCCACACCTTCAAAGCTGTTGGCGATCTTCTCCAGGTTGTCCAGCCGCTTCACGTAGGTCTCCAGCATCTCACGCCGGGCACCGGGGCGTGCCGCGCTCAGGCCGTCGGCGATGATCACCAATTGGGCCTCAATGGAGTTGGGTTCGGTGTCATGGTGGTGCGATCCGGCGGCGTTGACCACATCGGCGGGTTCACCGTGTCGCTTCAATATCTCGATGGTCAGCATCGCGTGCGGCTGCTCTTCTTCATGGTCCATCGCTTTACCGATGTCATGCAGCAGTCCGGCCCGTTTGGCAAGCTGCACATTCACGCGCAGTTCGGCGGCCAGCACTCCGCATAGGTGGGCCACCTCCACGCTGTGTGCGAGCATATTTTGACCGTAGCTGGTGCGGTATTTGAGCTTGCCCATCAGGCGCACCAGGTCGGGTGACAGCCCTGTGATGCCTGTGTCCAGAACGGCACTTTCGCCCGCTTCCCAGATCGCGCGATCGACCTCCTGTGCCGCCTTCTGCACAGCCTCCTCGATGCGTGCGGGGTGGATGCGCCCGTCAGCGATCAGGCTGGTGAGGGCGACCCGGGCGATTTCACGGCGGATGGGGTCGAAGCAGCTCAATACCACGGCTTCGGGGGTGTCATCAATCACCAGGTCGACGCCGGTCTCCAGCTCGAAAGCGCGGATGTTGCGGCCCTCGCGGCCGATGATGCGGCCCTTCATCTCATCAGTGGGCAACGGGACCACACTGACAGTGGTCTCGGTGACCTGCTCCACAGCGCAGCGCTGGATGGCGTCCACCACGATCTCACTCGCTCTGCGGTCAGCGTCCTGCCTGGCCTCCTCCTCGATATCCCGGTAGAGCTGTGCCGCTTCGTGCCTGGCCTCTTCTTCTACGCTCTTCAGGAATATCTGCTTGGCCTCTTCGGGGGTCAGTCCGCTCACACGCTGCAGCTCCTGCTGCTGTGCTTCGAGGGTCTGCTGGTGCTGAATAATCAATGCTTCGGCGGATGAAAGCTGGGTGGCGAGGGTGGTTTCTTTCTTCTCTACTTGCTCAAGCCTGTGATCCAGCGTCTCTTCTTTGTGGGTCAGACGGCGCTCCAGGCGGAGCTGCTCGGCGCGTTTGTCGCGGATCTCGCGTTCCACTTCGGCCCTCATGCGGTAGGCTTCGTCTTTCGCCTCCATGATGGCCTCTTTTTTCAGCTTTTCGGCGTTGTCCTTGGCCAGTGTTTGCAGCTCGGCGGTCTGTTTGTTCAGTTCCGCTTCTCTCTGCGAGAGCAGCAGGTTTTGTGCTTCCAGACTGGCGGTTAGCTTGATATTACTAAGGTTCGCGGGAGTGATTCGTGTTTTCCAGACCACAGCCGCGACCAGTAACGCAGCGATGATACCCACCGCGGCGGAAAGTGCATATATCATATCAATCTCCATCTCCACCACAAAAACAGGGGGAGGGGGTATATCAAATTAAGGTGTAACGAGATAAGGGTTTACATTTCTGATTATATCAGCAGATGGGGTTGAAGGTGAAGATTAAGCATAATGGCGCGACGAATATGGTGCTTGGATGGGGTGATGATGCCGAAATTCATGGTTATTGGGACGATTAGTAATGGCTATGCCTACTGATATGTTGTACGTAACTGGTTGGCTATGTCCGGGGCCGTCTGTCAGTACACCTGCGGTGGCCACTGCTTATAGACCAGTCTATTACCCACAAATATTGCATGGCCAGTAGGTCACCGATTCCGCGACATAAATGTCTCGGCACATGGTCGATACGATCCCAATTTGGATTTGTGGGTAATAGACTGGCTTATGGACCGCGCAGGTCTTGTTCCTGACACATATCTTTGATGGCTGTCCGCCAGACCGGCGCGGTCTCGAGCCATCTGCATCCGCTAGCCTACGCACAGACCGCCCCGGACTTAGCCAATTGAAGGGAACAAATCAGTTACAGTCTGGGCTGCATTACATGCATGGGAGGATGCTGTCTTGTAAACGGGGGTGGCTGTTGGGCCACCCCCAGTAGGAATTCTATTTTCTGGCGTCTGCGTAGCGTTTGGCCACGTCAGCCCAGTTCACCAGATGATCCATGAACGCTTTGGTCCATTCTGGACGGCGATTCTGGTATTTGAGGTAATAGGCGTGTTCCCACACATCCAGAACCAGGATGGGCGTCACGCCCCACTGTGAGAGGTTCTCGTGCTTCTCAGCCTGCAAGACCACCAGCTTGTCATCGGCCTGTCGATAGGCCAGCACACCCCAACCGCTGCCCTCTACGGCGTTGGTGGTGGCGAGGAAGAGCGCTTTGAACTTGTCGTAGCTGCCGAAGTCGACGGCAATCTTTTTGCCCAGTTCGCCGTTCGGTGCTCCGCCGCCCTTGGGTGCCATATTCGTCCAGAAGATCGAATGCAGGATATTCCCGCTGCCGTGGAAAGCCTGTTCTTTGGCCAGTGCTTTCGCTGCTGCGAAGTCGCCGCTATCCAGCATGCCCGCTACCTTAGTTTCTGCGGCGTTCAGACCTGTGACATAGGCGTTGTGGTGCATATCGTGGTGTAGTTTGACTGTCTCAGCATCGTAATAGGGTTCCAGTGCGTTGTACGCATAAGGAAGGGGAGGTAATTCGTGAGCCATGGGTGATTGTTACTCCTTGAAATTGGCGATTGGTGACTGGTTCTTCTTATTTGTACCCGTAAACGACAGGTAGAAAGCAACCAGTTGCGGGCCAATCGCATCATCCGTTAGGCATCTGGCCGTGCAGAAGGGCATAATGAACTGAGAAGTGATCACTTTGCCACCTTAAGGAGTTTGACATATGCCCACCATTATACAGAATGTGCTGATCGCAGCCCCCATCGATACCGTGTACAAGATCATGAAGGATGTCGAGAAGTTCCCCAGCATCATGGCCGACCTGGAGTCGCTTGTCGTGCTGGAGCGCAGCGAGGATGCCAGCCACACCATCACCAAGTGGGTGGGACTGGTGCGCGAGTTCAACATGAAAGTGGGCTGGACCGAGGACGACACCTGGAATGACGCGGCCCATAAACTGGAGTTCCGCCAGATCGAAGGCGACATGACCAGCATGGACGGTGTGTGGCAGTTGACCGAAGAGGCCGGTGCCACGCGGTTCAACAGCACGCTGAACTACGAGTACGAGGTGCCGCTATTGGGTGCGTTGGTGAAAAAGCTGATACATAAAAAGCTGGAGCAGAACGTGCAGATGATACTGGATGGCGTGAAGGCCCTTGCCGAAAAGGCGTAGGGGCGAACGGGACCGGACAGCGTATTGTGGGGCATGGCGTACCATGCTCCTGTTTTTCCCCCATCCGATACCACAGTCACCCATTACGTTCATTCCTCTCCGTGTCCTCTGCGTGAATCTATCCTAACCCGGCCCGCAAAGAATTGGGCTTAAGGTGCGATTCTGACGTCTATTCCTATTGGTTGCTACCAGATCACCCGCAGGAAGTGTTCGATGAAACTCAGATATGCCTTGGTTACCGTGTGTGCCGTATTGTCGGTCATGGCATTTGGTGCACCCAAGGCGGACGGACCACAGATCCAGAACGGGAGCTTTGAGCAGAGCATCGACCTGCCGAACAGTTGGATACGCGATGCGGGCAACATCAACTGCGGCGAAGTTAGCCGTACACCAACCGGAGCTAAACTGGGCCGGTATGCCTTGCAGCTTAGCCCCAACACCAACAACACCGATAAGCAGCATATGCTGGGCCTCACACAAATCATCGATGTGGAGAAATGGCAGGGGCAGCGGTTCCGGTTATCGTGCTGGCTGAGGGCCTCTGCGGGCAGCAAAGGCCGTGTATTGGCCATCGGTTTCAAGCCTGACGGCACCATGGGAAGCACGGGACTGAGCGTTCAGGATTTCCCCCGCAGCAGCTACACACAACAGCATTGTTATCTCAATATCACCTCAGGTGTCACCAAGCTACTGATCGCCTGCGTCGTGGAAGGCACCAGCGGATCGGCCTGGATTGACGGCATCAGCCTGAAGCGCGAAGAACCGATAGTGCTCTCGGCCACTCCACAGAAGCTGACTGCCACACTGAGTGTCAATGCGACTGTCAAGGGGCGGATCATTCCAGCCCGGCTGTTCGGCAACAATCTGGAGTGGATCAACGACGCTAACGGTGTGTGGGGCACCCAAACCAACCAGATCAGAGATGAGATGGTGGCGGTGACGAAAGCCCTGGGAGTTGGCCCGCTGCGCTTTCCTGGCGGATTCTTTGCCGACTTCTACCACTGGCGCGATGGTGTGGGAGACCGCGCCTCCAGGCCGAGACGTCCACACGGACCAGGCATGGATTCGAGCGACAACCGCTTCGGCACTGATGAATACCTGCAGTTCTGTCAGCTCACAGGGGCGGAACCGATGCTTCAAGCCAACATCATCACCGGCAGCGCACAGGAAGCGGTCGACTGGCTGCGCTACTGTAACCAGCCTAAGACGCGGGTGAAGCTCTGGGAGCTGGGCAACGAGCAATACCTGAAGAGCGACGACGCGGTCGGGTTGCAAAGCTGCCTCAGCATTGACGACTATATCGCCAAGGTGAAAGAGTTCGCACCCTTGATGAAGCAGGCTCAGCCCGGTATCCAGCTCATCGCCGTGGGCGGAGCGAACATGAAGCATGCCAGCCTGGTGTCGGACGAACGCTGGAACGAAAAGCTGCTGACCCAGTGCGGTAGTATGATTGACTACCTGGCGGTTCATAACTCGTACGCCGTGGCGGGGGCCAGCTCCAGCAACGCCAGCTTTGACGAAGTTTATCAGGCACTTCTGGCTTACCCCATTTTAGTTAAGCGTAACCTGGCGGATGTTTCGGCCCAGATCGACCGTTATGCACCGGCTGACAGCAAGCGGATCAAGCTGGCCGTGACCGAATATGGCCCCCTCTTCGCGGTGGAGCCCAAGGACCCATACATTGACCACTGCAAAACTATGGGTTCCGCGCTCTATGTGGCCAGCTTGATGAAGGCCTATATGGAAACACCCAAAATGGAGCTGGCCAACTTCTTTAAACTGACAGAAAACAGCTTCATGGGGTGCATCGGTGGTGACGGAACCCCGAAACCCAGCTATTACGCGCTGCAGATGTTTAGGCAGCATTTTGGAACCCAACTGGTCAGCTCGCAGGTGACTTCACCAACATATAACAGCAGGCCAGTGATGCAGATAGAGGCAATGGAGGGCGTTCCTTACCTGGAGGCGATCAGCAGCCTGAGCGCCGACGAGAAAAAGTTGACGGTGATGATCATCAACAAACACCCCATCAGTGCTATCAATACCAAGATTCAAATCAAGGGATTTATTGCGACAGATGCGGTTCGAGCGTGGCAGTTGACGGCGAAAACTAATGATTCTAACAATGGTAATGACTTACTAGATATCCCTGGATTCACCTGGGGGCGGCAAGTTGCAGACCCCCGAAGCCCACAGATTGACAGGGGCTTTCCTGACAATATCAAACCAGCGAAGCTGAGCTGGAAATGGCTCCAATCGCCCACTAACGTTACCATTCCAAAATTGAGTATCACATGCATAGTTCTTGAGCGGCGGTGATAATATTGATGTCGTTTATAAATTAGCTCCCAGAAATTGGCATATTTGACAGTAAACAATTATTCCTGGTATAATTACTAGGTGCATGTACACGTTGCCGTGCGTCAATATATATGTATCAATGGAGCGCAGCGCCAAAGGTAAACATATATATGGGACAATGGACTGAACGCACCAACACACGATCTTATGGGAGATGCATGATGAAACGCAACGGATTTACCCTCATCGAGCTGCTCGTCGTAATCGCGATCATTGCGATTCTTGCAGCCATTCTTTTCCCCGTATTTGCACAGGCTCGCGAGAAGGCTAAGCAATCTAGCTGCTTGAGCAACACGAAACAAATCGGTCTGGCGATGAAGCTGTATGCTGACGACTATGAAGGCGATTTCCCCAACGGTTGTTACACCGGTGGTGACCTTGATGGTAACGGTCAGCTTGATGGCCCACTATCCTTCCCCCGCAACTGGGAAGTGGACTTGAATGTACCGGAATCGAACAACAGCGACTGGGGCTGCTATGGCTATCGGTTCTATCGCTTCCTTATGAACATCCAGCTCAAGCCATACATCAAAACCCGGACCATTTTCTACTGCCCAAGTAGTAACGTCAAGGGTTCCATAGCGAATCAGGACTTGGGCCGCCAAACCTATACATGGTTCCCCAACTGGGTGTATAACGGCTCCGTTGGCTGGCCAATGGTCAACTACGGTGACACCACCAGCCCCGAATACCGCAACCTCGGCACTGATCCCGTAGGCGAGGGAAGCAACTGGGTTGCTGACCGTTATTTCTTCGTCGAATATGGAGTCATGGGCTGGGACGGTCAGGATGCCCGTAACGACGCTAACCAAGCTTGGAAAGATCGCTACGGCAACTCCAACCACGCGCAGGGTTTCAATGCCGCCTACTTTGACGGCCATGCCAAACTCGTGAAGTTCGGCAGCAAGTGGAAGACCACACCGGCATCCGGTTGGCCAGCCGCAGGTGCACCAGCAGGAAGCTACATCTTCTAGGCTCAGCAAAGTAAATATCCAGCTTTGAAGCCCCTTTGGCTTCAAAGCTGGACTCTGTGTCACTTCCAGACCGTTTATATTTACTAATACTACGTATCTCTTCATTACATAACCGGCTTGTAGTCCATCGTGGTGGATTTCACTTCCTAACACACAATACAAAATAATAACCTTTAATGAAAGCAATTTCTGTTTGCTTTATGTCACCATAGAGCCTTTCGGTAGTCATAAACAAGTAATATTACCTGGTAAATGAATGAAGGATCAGCGGCATGTGGGTGTCTAAATAAGTGGGGCATCTGCGAAACATCATATATACGCTCATGTTTATGAGGTGCCTTCACGAATACACAATCCCATGGGAGATGCAAGATGAAACGTAACGGATTTACCCTCATTGAGTTGCTAGTGGTCATCGCGATCATAGCGATTCTTGCCGCCATTCTATTTCCAGTTTTTGCACAGGCTCGTGAGAAGGCCAAGCAGTCCAGTTGCCTCAGTAATATGAAGCAGATTGGTTTGGCTATGAAACTCTACGCTGATGACTATGAAGGTGATTTCCCCAACGGTTGTTACACCGGTGGAGACCTTGATGGCAACGGCCAGCTTGACGGCCCTCTGTCCTTCCCTCGAAACTGGGGAGTTGACCACACCGCAACCGAGGCCCAGAACCTTGACTGGGGATGCTATGGATACCGTTTCTATCGCTTTCTTATGAACATCCAACTTAAGCCGTACATCAAAACCCGAACCATATTTTACTGCCCGAGCAGTAACACTAAGGGTTCAACTGCTAACCAGGACCTTGGGAACCAGTCATACGAGTGGATTCCGAACTGGGTTTACAACGGAACTACAGGTTGGCCTATGGTGAATTACGGTGATACCACTAGCCCTGAGTACCGCAACCTGGGTACTGACCCAGTAGGCGAAGCCAGCAACTGGGTTGCTGATCGCTTCTTCATGACCGAATATGGGAACTATGGCTGGGACGGCGAAGATGCTCGCAATGATGCCAATCAGCCTTGGAAAGATCGATACGGTAACCGCCACCACGCTCAGGGCTTCAACGCCGCCTACTTTGACGGCCATGCGAAGCTCGTGAAGTTCGGCAGTAAGTGGACAACCACACCTGCCCAAGGTTGGCCGGCTGCTGGCGCACCAGCAGGCAGTTACATCTTCTAGGTTCATCACAGTTATTGTGCAGCTTTGAAGCCCTTCGGCTTCAAAGCTGCACGACTGAACTCAAAACATGTCATCAATATTGATTGGGGAAGGCATTCAAAACATATCCTTATTTAATTCATATAACGTGTAGGCCTGTCAACGCGAATGAACCTTTACTGAAAAACTAATTCTTGAACCAAACCAAACCCTCAGCATCACCCCTGTTGTCGGCAATCATAAAAAATCCCTCCCTCCAAAGGTAAAAACTGGTATTTTTACCTGGTATATTCATGAGCTGTTATACGTCATTAAGGGGTATATATATATCAGGACACCTGTGAAACATCATCTATACACTCATGTTTATGAGGTGTCTTCACGATTACATGACCCCATGGGAGATGCAAGATGAAACGTAACGGATTTACCCTCATCGAGCTGCTCGTAGTAATCGCTATCATTGCGATTTTAGCAGCGATTCTATTCCCTGTATTTGCTCAAGCCCGCGAAAAGGCAAAACAGTCCAGTTGCTTAAGCAACACCAAGCAGGTTGGCTTGGCTATGAAACTTTACGCTGACGACTATGAAGGCGATTTCCCCAACGGTTGTTATACCGGTGGCGACCTTGATGGTAACGGCCAGCTTGATGGCCCGTTGTCCTTCCCCCGCAACTGGGAAGTCAACAAAGACGTACCGGAATCTGACAACTCCGACTGGGGTTGCTATGGCTACCGCTTCTATCGCTTCCTAATGAACATCCAACTCAAGCCTTACATCAAAACACGAACCATTTTCTACTGCCCGAGCGGTAATGTCAAGGGTTCCGTAGCTAACCAAGACCTGGGCCGCCAGACCTACACATGGTTCCCCAACTGGGTATACAACGGTTCTGTTGGTTGGCCAATGGTCAACTACGGTGACACCACCAGCCCAGAGTACCGAAATCTCGGCACTGACCCTGTAGGCGAAGGAAGCAACTGGGTTGCTGACCGCTACTTCTTCGTCGAATACGGTGTATTTGGCTGGGACGGTCAGGACGCTCGCAACGATGCTAACCAGCCTTGGAAAGATCGCTACGGCAATTCCAACCACGCGCAGGGTTTCAATGCCGCCTACTTTGACGGCCATGCGAAGCTCGTGAAGTTCGGCAGCAAGTGGAAAACCACTCCTGCATCCGGTTGGCCAGCCGCTGGCGCACCAGCAGGCAGTTATACCTTCTAGGTTCGGTTTCCTTCCCCTCCTCAATGCCCTGGAGTTCGCACACTCCAGGGCAGCTCTGCGTACATGGGCTATAGGGTGAGTTTTGAAAACGCGGAGAGCGCGGGGCCGGTCAGCCCATATCGAAGCAGGTAATCCAACGCTGCCGTGGGTTCCAGAATTCAGACTATTACCCACCAATCGAACACTCGCCCCCGCGCCCTGAAGGACACGGCTTATTACCCGGAAAGCCGGCTAAAAGCCGTCTGAGGTCTGCCACACGACGAGTTATAGTAAGCCATCCCATCCACACCCATCAGCAGAATACCGGCAGCCGGCTTTTCGTTCAAGTAGCCGCAGGGCTTTCTGCCCAGTCTATAACCACATATATCTGCGGAGCCAGTAGACGGCGACGCCGCGACATAAATGTCTCGGCTATTGAACACCAAGACTGCTGAAGCAGTCTTCATGAACGTTATCTTTGTCGGCAAGGAGCTCCGCAGCCCGGTTTAGCGGGCTTGTTGATCAGTAGCCGAGACATTTGTGTCAGTCTACTACCCACAAATAGGGTCCACACGATAGTGATCATCCGGGCACCCACGAAGTGGGCAAGATTCCTTATAGCCACGGGTGAGCGCAGCGATACCCCTGGTTGACATTGCTGATTCCCTACCCCGAAGTGGGTCGAACCGTATATCGGAAGACCAATGATCATGAGACCAGATTCGACCCACGTTCGTGGGTAGATATATTGGGTCGCCTTCCACGGGTTACGCTTCGCTCACCCGTGGCTATAAGGAATCTAACCCATTCCATGGGTGGCCGGACCATGTGTAGCACATTACTTTTCTGGTTATACCGATACTCAAAAACCAACATGGAGATGTGGGTAATAGACTGACATTTATGTCGCGGCACATGGTCGATACGATCCCAATCTGGATTTGTGGGTAATATACTGACATGAATGGCTCGGTCACGACAAACGCCGATTACCGTAGCTGAGTAGCTACGGTTTTAGAATACCATGAGACCCCACTTATTCACCTCGATGCGTTCCCCGGCCATGAGCCGCTTTTGGTATATGCTGCACGCTTCACTGTATCTGGAACCCGACGGTGGGGTGACAAATAGGATGAACTCCTTGACCGCCGCCTTAGTGAACCCCATGTTGAGTAACTGAGCTTCAGCACTGTCTGGATTACGTTTCGGCGACGGGGTGATGACATAGACCATACCAGCCTTCTTGCAGATTACCGAGACACGGTTGATGCTGGCATAAACAAACCGCTTGTTAGCCAGCAGAGCGGGCAGTGAATTTAACTGATACGCCCGGTCTTGAAACAGCGGAGTTCCTGGCGTTAACGCCTTTAGGACACCTGTCTCTGGTGTGATCTCAGCATGGGGTTTCAACAACAGCGGATGTCCATCGGTGTTATCCACGAGGTTCATGAACCGGCCATCAAACAACCACGGTTTGGCGTTCACGCCAGTTGCGCGGTTCACTTTCATCCGCAACTGTGACTGTTTGCTGGCAGCCTCACCAATCAGCACGTCCGACTCGTGGAATGAGGCCATGTGGATGTACTTCTCATCTGCCCGGTTCCAGTCGTAGATCACATGGATGAGCCCATCGGGCATTTGAGTGCCGTCGGGGTAGGAGACAGTTGGCCGTTCATCAAGCAGCAGCCCACCTTGCCATGTCTCGCCATCATCCATCGAGAGATACGCGGTCAAGTGGCTGCGCCCTATGCGCTTATCGATGGGCCCATGTTTTACCAGCATCAGCTTTCCTGAAGCCAGGCGGCGTATGTAGAACCGCGATGTGGCATCGGGAAGATAACGCTCAACCGGTGACCATGTGCTGCCAACATCGGTCGATATCGCTCGTCCGATGCCGTACATCGTCCTTACCAGCAGCATGAGGCTGCCGTCGTTACGCTCCACCAGCATCGGCTCGTCACAGTTGCGGTCGGCTGGGTTGGGCACATTCGCAACACCACGAAGTCTCCAACTCAACCCCTTGTCAGAGGATACCATGACACGGCAACTATTCTCTGTCATCCACACGGCCGTAGGCAACAACCAACTGCCTTCCCGTGTGACAATGGGTTTATTGATCATCACACCGTGGCAGACCACACGAGGTTGACTCCAGACAGGGTTCGCGCTGTCGGGGTTATCTGTGCTGATCGCCATGGTCACTGTGGCCAATTCACCTGGTCCGTTCAACCACCAGAATAGCCAGAGCCTATGGTCAGGGTCCAGCCAGAAGCAGGGGTCTGAGGCCCGCATCGGACCGTCACCATCAGGATCGATCACCAGTTTGATGTCACTCCAACGACGGCTGTCAGGTGCTTTGGTGGCCACAACCACATAGTTAAAGTGATCCTCGTGTTCCTTACCCGCATACCAGGCAGCCCATAGACGTCCGCTGGGGCTCCGCTCGATAGTGGGGATACCCTGGTAGTTCCGCGCAGCCGCGCCATACCGGCCGATGTCCGGTTTGAAGTCTACAGGTGGATGAGTGTATTGAAGTAGCGATGTGGAGGGTTCGGCCAGAATTTCGGCCGATGCGCCGCTCACCGAGAGCACCGCCAGAACAAGAGCAATGACACAAGTGATGGCAAGGTGGATAGTTGTAAGCATGTAGTGACCTCATTTTCGTTCATTAAAACTATAACACCTTCATACTACCTTTCGTAATGGTAGTTGAATGCCCTGGCGGGAGCGCTGTTACCGTTGATACCGAACTCCTTGATGTCACCCTGTTTCTGGACGTTGTCCACCCAGTGGAAGTTCAATGCCACCTTACTGGTGCTGTGATAGCCCATCAGAGCTTTGGGTACGCGGATCTCCATCTTGTTCCCACGAACTCTGTATGTGACCTTGCCAACGGTCTTCCATTGCCATTTACTGCCCGTGTTCTTCTTGACGGTGGTAGTGCTGGCACTCAGCGGTGGGCAGTTGATGAGGTAGTCATACCCCTCCCAGCCGGTGGAGTGGTTACAATCGCTGTCTACATATAACATCATCCAGTTGCGGTCTTTATAACTGGTGATGGGCTCTCTGGTCTGCGCGTAGAAGTAGATATACTTGGTGTCGACGGCGACTTTCATCACGTTCAACTCGTTGCGGCCGGTGGTGTTGGTGTAGTGCAGACGCGGCTTCGTAGGGTCGGCATCCACAAATCCCCAGCCGTCGTGGTCGCGGGGCAGGGTCGCTCCCACCATAGAGTGATATTCGGGCTTGACACTGCTCCAATCGTTGAAATCGCCGTTCATTTTGATGGTTTTCGTCGCGCTGGCCGCTTCCGGCTTGCGGACGCCTTTGAATTGGCGGATGTAGCTGGCAAGCTGGTAGTAATAAAGGTCGCCATGACCGCCCTTCTGAGGTTCGATGTCGCGGCTGTATTCCGCGGAGTATGAGTCCACGAACAGCGACTTGCCGGTATCACCAGGGAAGCGCAGTTTTCGTGTCCACGTCCACTCGTTGGGGATGGGCTCTTTGTCATCTTCCAGCCGCTGGCCGATCCATTCGTTCCAGGCCGACACATATACGAACTTGGGGTCAACCTGCAGAACCCTCCGCCACTGTTCGGCGAAGTTGTGACCCTTGTAGTCCTGCTGGTCAGGCGGCGGCTGCACCCCGTCATGGAAGCTCCGTCCGCGGGCGGTGATGGTGTTGACGTAGTTCAACTGAGCGGCCGGAGACACCGGCATCTCCTCCGGCACTCCGGGAGTATGCCAGCCATAGGGCTGCGGAAACCACTCGATGAACGACCACTGGTCCTTGAGCGGTAACACTTCCTTCTGGGCAGGAGGCAGGTTCATCCGCTCAGCGGCGTTGTTGAAGCTCCACGTCCGTCGAAACGTAAAGTATGATTTGATCTTCTCATCCACTCCATCTGAGGGGCATAGAATCAGTGGCTTGCCTTGATATATGAACCAGTTTCGCTGGTATTTACCATCAATGAAGAACAGATCGAAAACCTCGCCAACCCTGCGAACGTGGTTGGTGTTCAGGAAAAACACCGCTTTGGGAGGGTTACCGCCTTCATCACGGATTCGATCGAGCGTCTCCAGCAGCACCTTCACCGTGGAGGCGTAAGTCTCGTTGTTGGTGATGTCGATGGCGATGATATCTACCCCAGCCAGCATCAGCAGCTCCATATGCTTACGGATAACCCAGGTGTCTTTGGACAGATAGTATCCCAGCTCCGGTTCATCCCAGTAGTGAAACTCAAACAAGCCGCCCCATTTCGGATTACCAGGGTTTTTGGCCAGAATCTGGGTGGTGTTCAGAGGTCCCACGCGGTAGGCACCCATCCCTGCTGACACACTGTCGTCAAACCATGGCTCGTAGGTGATGACCACGTGTTTCTCCGGATCCAGGGGTCCGCATTCCTTGTAGCCCGGGAGGGTTCTGCCTAGCGAATCTGTGGCCACCAGGGTGTCGCCTTTGAGGTCATAAGCATTGGCAGCGAGGTGGCAAACGCCGCATAGCAGTGTGGCGCAGATCAGAACCGGAATTGCGGGCTGTTTCATACATCGAACCCCTTCACGTCAGAATAAGTGCAGGTCTCCGCATCCCATTATATCGCCTGTTTGGAAGTAATTCCCAGGAAGTGGCGTAGGTTTAGGTAATAATTTACAACTCTGGCGCCTGAAGGCGGTTTGCGAACCGCCCTTGGGCGCGAAAACCGCGTCTTTATGGTTTCAATAAACGTTGTATGGGCACGGCGTGGCGTGCCCAGGGCGACCGCCGGTCGCCCCTACACCTACGGCTTCGCCACCACCACCGCTTTCGGGTTGCCCTCCAGCATGTTGTCCTTCAGCACCAGCCCCCTGGGCAGTTTGCCCGTTGGGCTGAGGATGCGGATGCCCGCCTGCCGGTTCTCGGCACAGAGGTTGCCCCTCAGCGATATCCCGCTATCCGCGCCGATGGCGACCGTGATGCCGTTGTTGCAGCGGTTGGCGATGTTCTCGCTGATGATCAGCCGCTTGCTGGCCTCCACAAACAGCCCGTCCTGGGAGGCTCCGCTGAGGTTGTTGCGCGTGATGATGCCGTCTGTGACCCCCTTCAGCTTGATGCCGTAGCCACCGGTCAGGCGCAGGTCGTTGCCATCCATGCGCAGGTTGATGATGCGGCCCGACAGCTCCACCGCGCTGGCATCGCCCGAGACCAGCGTGTTGCGGTTGATGTTGATGTCATCCGCATCGTTGGGTGCGTTGAGTTTGACGATCCCGCCGGTTTCGTTGCCCTCGAAGGTGATTTGCGCCACATAGTCGCCGATGCTCAGGCCATTCATTTTGTTTCCGTTGAGGGTGATCCGGCTGGCCATGCGGTCCATCGCATACCCCTCGATCGAATAGTTGCACACGGCCGTGGTGTTATTCAGCACGCTGACATAGTCCACATATCCCTTGAACACCATCAGCCCGTTCAGCACCAGCGTGTTGGAAATCTGGAAGCCGTAACCCACACCGTATCGGAAATCGGGGTTCTTGTAGCCAAATCCCTGGTCCTCAAACTTCACCGCGTAGCCATCGGGCGCCGTCTGCAGTGCCTCGCCCAACTGGCTGTTGATGAGGTATCCCCACTCCAGATCGTGCACGCGATACTCCTTCGGCTGCTGGAACGTGACGTAGTAGACCGATCCTGCCGGAGGACCCTCGGTGATCCAGTGGATTTTGGAGGCCTGCTTCAGATCGCCGTCCTTTGTGATGGTCTCTACGGTGAAGTCACGGCCTTCTACCCACTCGGTGCCGCCGATGCGCGGCTCACTGCCGATACGCACCACACGCTCGACGTATCGGGGCAGACCGTACCACTCGGTGCGCTGCGCCGGGTTGGGCTCATCCACCACTGCGTGCCCGTGCAGTGTCAGCCAGTCCCAGCTTTTGCCCGCACGGCGCACCACTTCGCCCTCTGGGAAGGGCTCAAAGCGATCTCCAAACGCACCTAGCGCACCGGCATGAAGCCCGTTATTGAAACCCACATTGCAGTTACGCAGCATGGGTGCCTGACCGCCGACCCAGTCGAAGAAGACCCCACCATTGGTGATGCCATGCCGGCCGGTGTTCTCCAGGTTCTCAAAATAGTACCCGCCCTGCCCGCAGTGGTTGCCGTTGTCCAGCCGCACCCCGGTTTTGGCGTCGATGCGGTCCATGTCATACACCTTCACCTCGCCGCCGGATCCCACGATGTCCACACCAACCTCAAAAAAGTGCCATCCCTGGATGCCCGACTTGATGTTCCGGCCCACATTCACGCTGGTGATGTTGATGAAATCCAGCAGGTAGTCAGCGCCTTGCCCGGTCGTCTCAATAATGCCGATGTTGCCATCCGGGAAATACTTGATGTGCGCCAGTTGCACGGCGGCGGAGGGGATGATGGCAAACTGCGGCAGTGTGGGATCGACCAGCACGCTGAGGTTCCGCACGCGACAGCCCTTGTGGCGGACCCGCACCGTGGCGGTGGGCACCCTCTTGCGGGCGGGATCGCAGGTGAAGCCAAAGTCCTTGCGTGCATCAGTCTGGATGAAGTTCGTCACATCGGCTCCATCACCGTAGATCACCTGCCCGGGCTGCGAAGTCTCCACCGAGCCGCGGTTGGGCAGCGCGGAGCCGTGGAGGTAATAGTCGCCTGCCGGGAAGTGGATCGCTGCTCCTGCAGGGGCTCCATCGATGATCTGGCGAATCCGCTGCACGTTCTCGTCGGCCTGCGCGCGGTCGTTGATGGTCAGCGGCTGCTTCACCCATTTACCATCCGCCACCAGCACATTAATCTGGCAAGCAGGCGGCTGCTCATCGGCCGCTGGCTGGGCATGAGATGCAGTCACGCAGCTCATAAATACCAGAAGGAACCAGATAATCGAATGCATTGGTCTATCACTCACTTTCACCGTCGCAGCGTGTTTGTTTCTATTTGGAGTATACACAAGCGGAAGCGTGTCCGTCTTGGCAAAACGCAAACGTTGACTGTATCCGGCGCGGTCTATAGGCTAGACGATCGGCCCACATTCTACTGCCGCGCCCTGAAGGACGGCGGCTTATTAACCGGTAAGCCGGCTGGAAGCCGGCTGCAGGCATGAAATCTGGTTTGAGAACGTGTAGAAACGGTGAGGTATGGTGTCATTGCCCTTGGTGTCTCGGTATTTCAGACGTCTTTAGACGGCTTTTCGGATAAGAAGCCGCCGTCCTTCAGGGCGCGGCGGTGAATCGACTGAGTCTTGACTTCGAAGCAACAGGCTACCCGTCAGACCGGCGCGGTCTTGAGGTTTCTGTAGTCGTTAGCCAGTAGCCAGATCGCCCCGGTCATACCGCCCCGGTCATACCGCCTTCCCTTCGCGTCTTCGCGTCTTCGCGTGAGACTTCCCAACGGGCGGGCCGATCGATTGGAGTTCTCAGGGAGACCACCCCAGACATATCCTACCCAGTTGCCTACAAGCGATATGCACACAACCCCCCGCTCAGGTATATTACCACTAGGCATAGCCACCAGGAGGCAAATCATCCGCACGCATACAACCATCGCTTGGGAAGCAACAGCCCATCGTGGTGCCGGTTTCAAGGCACCACTGGAGCTGCGCAACGGCTGGATACTGGTCACCCGCACCGTGCCCGTCAGCACCGGAGGGTTCGAGGTTCAGTGCCACCGCAGTCTCGATGGTGGTGGTCGATGGGAGTATCTCAGCCGAGTGGCTTATGATGCCGCCAAAGGCGCGGATATCGGCGATGGCCACATGATCCAGCTTGGCGACGGCAGACTGCTCTACTCCTACCGCGATAACCTGTGTCATAGTGACCTCCCCATCGCTCAGCGGATATTTCGGCTAAGGGTGGCGCAAAGCCGCGACCACGGGCTCACCTGGTCGCATCATTCGGATATCACCTCGTCACATGGAACTGAAGCCGGGCTGTGGTCCACTTTCCTGCTGCAAAGGCGCGACGGCACGCTTCAGTGTTACTACGATGATGAGGTCACGCCGCATTCGCAGGGCCTTCTGCGGCACCAATGGATCACCATGAGGAGCTGGGACCCGGTGCTCTGCAGTTGGATGAACCCCGTGACTGTCAGCCGCGCGCACAACCCCAGCCACCTCTCGCGCGACGGCATGCCCAGCGTGGTAGAGCTTCCCAAGAAGCGGCTGATCTGCGCATTCGAGGGCGTGCAGAACTACGCACCGCACCGCGGTCTGCTGCGGTATACCACCTCCGACGACGGCGGCTGCAACTGGAGCTGGCAGAAGCAGGAACGAGCCACACTATACGAACCGGTCGACCGCAACTTCAACGTCACCGCCCCGTGGATGGTCCGGTTGGAGAACGGTGCTCTGCGGTGCGTATTCACCACCGATGAAGATCGTCCTACCCCCGGCGTGATCTCCACCGGGAAGCTGGAGATGAACCTAAAGTGCATCATGAGCTTTGACGATGGCCGCAGTTGGACAAAACCCGCTCAGACGGTCGACAGCCGTTTTCCGCTGTTCTTCCCAGGTGTGACGCTGCTGCGCCACAGCAAACACCGGGGCTCCCTGCTGGTGCAGTATGAGAAGCAGGGCGAAGGCTCTCTGGTGAAGCTGGGGAGGGAGCAGGCAGGAGAGAGGAGCTGAGGAGAACAGGAGAGTAGGAGGAAGTCGGTTCCGCTACACCCGCTCAATGCGCCTGCCGGGCAGCTTCTCCACCACGCTTCCCAAGGCGACCGCCACCTGATCGCCCGAAATGGTGAGCAGCTTATGCTCGACCAGCCACAAAACATCACGTCTCAAGGTCGAGTCGCTGATACCAGCGTATTTCACCCCAACATCAACGCTGATTCGCCGCAACTCACTCATGGCGACAGGTTTCTGCAACAAGGCGTTGTCCCCGTTCATCGTCTCTATGAGTAGCCGCCTTCGGTCGGCCGTTTTGCCGGTCTCCTTTCGGAACAGCACCGCAATTTGATCCTGAAGCGTCAAGTGCCACAGTTGAGGGTAGATATAACTATCAAGTTGGTCGATGAGCTGGTCGCGCAGTCCAGTCACCGCGTATTCGATGAACAGTTGCAGCCCGTTATGGAGCTTGCTCGCTTCGTCCAGCCGTCGGTAGTACATATCCCTGGTTCGGTTGTAGAAATTGCTCAGCAGATGGGCTGCCGGTGTGGGCACTCCCGCACCTAAAAGAATGGCAAACTCGAACAAGCGTGCGGTTCTGCCGTTGCCGTCTTGAAATGGATGAATCCATACGAAATACAGATGCATGATGATCGCTCGCAGTATCGCGTTGGTGGTGACATCCAGTTTGAGCTCTTGCTCGTGCCCGGTTTGGAGCTCGCTATTCCACTCGCAAAGCCTGTTCAGCAGCCACCCGCAGTCCTGAGCTGGTGCACCCAGGTAGTTGGACACCCCGACTTCCACCTCGCGGATCCTACCCGGCACACCCTCCGTTTCGGCACCCTCTAGTATTCGCCTGTTCCACTCACACACATCATCAAATGAAATCCTGGAACTCCCGCCTAGCACCATATGAGCGCTCACGTCTCCAAACAACCTAAGGATGTTGTCCACCTCTTGCTCCTGGTATTTGAAGCTGGGAGGCACGGTCGACTTGTGCTCCATGATCGACCGAATCTGTGCCTCGGTGAGCGTGTTACCCTCTATTGCTGTGGTGGCCTGAGCACCTTTGATGAGGCAGACATCATGCATGAGCGCACGTAATTCGGCATTCAGGGGAGTGTGTACAATATGGTCGATTTTGCTCGTACACTCGCCGATAATCGTCCATATATACGGCGTGATTAGCCTGTATTCATATCGAAACTGCAGCCACGGGTGCGAGCTCTCATATTTCATTTTTGTGCTCCTTTTGGGTGGTGTTACACCCTATTATGCACTATTATTCTAATAATATACATATAAATGAAATAGATTATGAAATTAAAACTGCAATAATTTATGAAACGAATAATGAATGCACTCATGTACAATAGCTCATGTGTAACCACCCCTTCGCGCCTTCGCGTCGTCACCTGTGGTGTCGCGTGAGTCGTTCCCCACCGCGCGTCCTCCGCGCTCTCCGCGTCTCCGCGTGACATTCCCTCATCGCCCAATGCAGGTATTCCCCCTCCAAATCCCGAATGGATAACCATAAGACAACAAACCCATGGAGACGACACGTGCGAATACTATACCTTGACCTTGATACCCTGCGACCAGACCATCTGGGCTGCTACGGCTACCGGCGCAACACCTCGCCGAATATCGACCGCATCGCGGCCCGAGGCGTGCGCTTCGAGAACTACTACGCCACCGATGCGCCTTGCCTGCCCTCCCGATCGGCACTCTTCAGCGGACGGTTTGGCATACACACCGGTGTGGTGGGGCATGGCGGAACCGCGGCAGACCCCTGCATTGAGGGCACGAGCCGAGGGTTTGGCACCGCGGCCTCTTGCACAGCCTGGCCCATGATGCTGCGCAAGGCGGGTTATCACACGGTATCGGTCAGCCCCTTCGCGGAGCGGCACTCCGCGTGGTGGTTCTACACCGGCTTCAACGAGATGATCAACACCGGCAAAGGAGGCATGGAACGCGCCGACGAGATCGCGCCGGTGGCCCTCAACTGGTTGCAGAAGAACGGCCAGAGCGACAACTGGTTCCTGCAGGTCAACTTCTGGGACCCCCACACCCCTTACCGCACGCCCATGGATTACGGCAATCCTTTCGAGGGAGAACCGATCCCCGACTGGTTGACTCAAGAGATGATCGATGAGCACCGCGCCAGCTTTGGACCGCACTCCGCGCAAGAGCCGATCGACATGGAGGAGCCCATCAACTACCCCTACCCGAGGGTGCCTACCACGATCAACAATCTGGACGACTTCCGCCGATGGATCGACGGTTACGACACCGGCATCCGCTATATGGATGACTATATCGGGCAGATACTTGACTGTCTGGAAGCTCAAGGTGTGCTGGAGGACACCGCGGTGATCATCAGCTCCGACCATGGCGAGAACATCGGCGAGCTGAACGTGTATGGCGACCATCAGACCGCCGACCACATATGCAACCGTGTCCCGCTGATCGTCTCCTGGCCCGGTATGCGCCAGGGTGCGGTGGACGACGGCCTGCACTACAACCTCGACCTGCCGCCCACCACGGTGGAGCTGCTGGGCGGTCAGAGTCCGGCCGTGTGGGACGGCCAGAGCTTCGCCTCCACTCTGCGCGAGGGAACACCTACAGGCCGCGACTACCTGGTGCTCAGCCAATGCGCATGGAGCTGCCAGCGGGCGGTGCGGTTTGGGCCTTGGGTGATGATCCGCACATACCACGCCGGGTTCAAAAACTACCCGTCGCATATGCTGTTCAACATCGAGGATGACCCTCACGAGACCACCAATCTGGCCGATCAGCGGCCGGATATCGTCAACCAGGCGGAGGCGATGCTGGCGGAGTGGCACACTGATATGATGGCCACCAGCAGCCAGCCGGTGGACCCGTTATGGACCGTGATGCATGAAGGCGGCCCCTGGCATGTGCGCGGTCTACGGGAGCGGTATGCCAAACGGCTTTGCGAAACCGGTCGCGAGCACCATGTGGAGAAGCTGCCGTGAGGGCATGTTGGTTAAGGCGCCGTAGGGGCGACCGGCTGGTCGCCCTCGATTTGATTGTGGGCGACCGGCCGGTCGCCCCTACGGGCCGTCGCATATTAATGGCATTTACATGCATGATGATCATGTCATTCGCAATCGCCGGGCAGGCGGCGCCTCAACGCACGCTGGTCACGGGCTTCAACAACATGCGTGCCTGGAGCACCAGCCGCGATGAGGCGCGCATGTTTGAGGAATATGCCGAATGGACGATGAGCCCCGACCCCTCGGGCCGATCAGGATCATGCTTGAAGCTCGATTTCGTGCCCAAGCTGACCGGCGCGGATGTGTGGGGCCCCGCGCGCGTTGAGGAGCCTTTTGAATCCATCGGCGTATGGGTGCAAAATGTCACAAAACATCCGATGAAAGCGGCACTGAACATCGTTGAGGACGACGGTGCAGTGTATGGCTCCGCTGGTGTGTCGCTGTCCCCTGGCGGTCAGTGGCAGTATGTCAGTTTCCCGCTCAGGAGTTTCGTCTCGTCATCCTGGAGCAAAGACCAAAACAACCATCTCGATTTCCCGCTGGCGAAGGTGATCATCTCCTTCGGCGGGCTGGTCCCAGGCCAGCGGGTGACCGTGAAGCTGGATGACCTCTGCGTCACGCCCATCAGCTACCCTGCGGTGAAGCTGTTATCGCTGAGCGTACCCAAGCAGGCTAAAGCAGGGCAGATCGTCAAGGTCTCAATGAAGCTAAAGCCCACTTCGGCCATCGCCGCGGGGTCTGAGCTGCAGATCAAACAGCAGGGGGTGGTGCTAGCCAGCGCGCCGGTGAACCTCACGAAATGTGTTCCCGGACGCACCAACGCCGTCGGGCCGGTCAGCATCAAGCTTCCCTCCCGCATGTGGGCGGGCAAATCGGAGCTGGTTCTGCAGGCCCCCAACGCTCAACTTGCCGGCAAATCGGGCAACGTGCTGGGGCATATCAACATCGCAGCCCCCGCCATAAAGAGGCAAAGCTACACCTTGCGCAACCATCTTGGCCGTCCGCAGGTTTTTGAAGGCAGCAAGCTGATGCCGATGACGGGCTACATGTATGAGTTCCACAGCGCCCCCCAGATGCGCGCGCTCAGCCAGGCCGGTGTCCACCTCTACTGGCTGGATGCCCGCCAGATGGGCTGGATCGGCAACAATAAATACGACTACCGCAAGATTGACGACATGCTGGTCAAGCTGTTCCAGTTAGACCCTGAGGCCCGCGTGATCATGATCTACTACGTGGACCTCGCCCCCTGGCTGGTGGACTCCGACGGTGATTGGTGGCAGGATGAGCACCCCGAGGAGCTCTGCCAGGACATCAACGGCAAGGTGTTCGAGCGGTATCAGCACCAGACGGTTAGCTTCGCGTCCGAAATCTGGCGGAAGGACGCCGGTGCCGCGATGGCGAAGTTCATTCAGCATGTGGAGTCTTCGCCTTATGCTGACCGCGTGGTGGGCTACCAGCCATCGGCGGGCGGCAGCTACGAGTGGATGTATCACGGCGGGCAGGACTTCGCATTTCTGGACTATAGCCAGCCCACCGTGCGCCGGTTCCGGCAGTGGCTGAGTGCCCGTTACCGCACCGATATCGCACTGCAAAAGGCCTGGAACAGCTCGGACGTCAGCCTGAGTGATGCCGCCATCCCAACGCCTGAAGCGCGCAGGATCAAGGAAATCGGCAGTCTGCGTGATCCGTCCAAAGAGCAGGCGGTCATCGACTACACCGAGTTCCTCTCGAAGCTCACGTCGGACACCATCGACTACTTCTGCGGCATCGTGAAGCGTGAAACAAAGCGGAAGAAGCTGGCGGGTGTGTTCTACGGATACGTGATGGAGCAGTTCTACGGCAACTTCTGTACGCAGCACACCGGGCACTTCGACTTGGGCGGCGTGTTGCGCAGCCCCAATGTGGATTATCTGATGGCCCCCACCTCGTATGACCACCGTCGTGCGGGTGAGTCCGGCGGCTACATGAGTGCGCTGGCGTCGATACGGCTTCACAACAAGCTTTGGATCAACCAGGGCGATATCCGCACCCATCTCTCGCCCACCAACCAGGGCTTTGGGCGCGTGGATACCGAGCAGCAGTCCGTGGGCGTGCTCCGACGCGAAGCGGCGATGGACCTGTCCGTGGATGTGCCGGTGACCTGGTATTCGTTCAGCCAGCCCTGGACCATGGGCAGCGCAAAGATCATGGATAGCATGGCCAGGATATCCCAGATCGCAGCAAAAGGCCAAAATCTGCCCTCGCATGTGGACAGCAACCGCTTGGCGGTCATCGTCAGCGACAGTGCGGCCCCTTATACCACACTGGTGACGGAGCCGCTCATCTCAGCGGTCTACTACCAGCGCGAAGCGCTGCACCGCTCAGGAGTGCCGTTTGATGTTTATCTGGACAGCGACCTTGATAACCCCAAAATGCCGAAGTATAAGGCCTACTTATTCTTGGATTCGCTCCACTTGTCGCCCGACCGCCGGAAGTGGATCCAAACCAACCTAAAGGGCGACGGGCGTGTGCTGGCGTGGGTCTGGGCGCAGGGGATCGCGACGGATCGTCTGGACGTGCAGAACAGCGTTGAGCTGACCGGCATCAACCTGACCATCAGTCCGCAACCCGGTGTGGTCACCATGCAGCCTGAAGCGGGCTGGGGGGAACCTTACGGCAGTATCGGTGCTTTCTCGCCGGTGTTGGTGCCCGATGAGCCGTCTGCGGAGGTCATCGGCAAGCTGATCTCGCCAGAGCCATTGGCGGGCAAACCGGGTGCGATCATCAAGAGGTATCCCACCTGGGCATCGGTGTATAGCGCGGCACCGCGGCTCAACCCCACGATGATCCGCGGGATCGCGAAACTCGCCGGAGTGCCTGTCTACTCGATGGACGACCAGCCGGTCTACATCGGCAGCAACAGCATCGGGATACACGGTGGGGCCACGGCCCTTCGTGAGGTGGTGCTGCCAATGCCGGCGGATGTCACCGACGCCTACAGCGGGGCTTTCATCGGCACCGGAATCACCAGATTTCAAGTGAACCTGCCGCAATACGACACGGCACTCTACTGGCTGAAATGGCTTGAGCACTAAGATACACCACTGAACAGGACCCAACGATGGAGCACAAGATGAACGCATATACTCGGACCGGCTGCCGCATACTACCAGCACTGCTTCTGGCGATGACACTTTTCACCGCCGCGGTACCCTTGGGTGCCGCCCCCGAAACCACCATCATCGACAGTTTCGACACGCTGCGTGCCTGGGGAACCCGTCGCGATGCTCCCCGTATGGCCGAGGAGTATGCCGACTGGAAAATGAGTGTGGACCCCAGCGGGCATACAGGCAGTTGTATGAAGCTGGACTTCGTGCCGAAATTGGGAGGCGCCGACGTATGGACAGACGCCGCCGTCCACGCACCGGTCGCCTCTCTCGGTACCTGGGTTCAGAATGTGAGCCGGAATAAAGTCGCTTTTTCGTTGAACCTGGTCGAATCCGATGGCAGCATCTACAACATCCCCTCCGTCCTTCTGGCCACCGACGGCGAGTGGCATTATGTCAGCTTCCCGATGGAGAAATGTGGTCTGGCACCCTGGAGTAAAGACGATGACGGTATACTCGACTTCCCAACCACACAGATCGTCGCTGTGCTGAGCGACTATACAGTAGGCGAGCGGGTGACGGTGAAGATCGACACGCTCAGCGCAGTATCCCCAGACCTGAAGCCGGTCGAGCTCATCGCGGCGTCGGTGCCCAAGAGCGCCAAACCGGGGCAGTCGATCAGCGTGAGTATGAAGATCAAGCCGTTCGATCCGGTTACTCAACCGTGCGAGCTTCGGCTGGTCAGGCAGGGCACAGTGGTGTCCAGGGTGAAACTTGATCCATCAAAATGGGTTCAAGGCAAGACCAACGCACTCGGGCCTGTGAAGATGAGTCTGCCCGACCGGATTTGGCCTGGCAAGCACGATGTGGTGCTCTATATGCCCATGCATCAGTTGAAAGGGCGTCAAAAAAACATCATGGGAAGTGTCAACGTGACCGCCCGTAATGCGATCAAGCCAAGCTATACCGTGCGGATGCACAACGGAACCCCACAGATTTTCGAGGGCACAAGACCGCTACCCATGATGGGCTACATGTACGAGGCAGACAACCGCGCGCAGGTGCGCTTGTTTGGTAATGCCAACGTGCATCTCTATTGGCTGGAGACACGGCAGATGGGCTGGGTGGGCGACAACGAGTATGACTACACCTTGACGAATACCATGCTGGCGGAGCTCTTCGAGGATGATCCCCAGGCCCGCGTCATCCCGTTCTTCTACGTCGACCTGGCGGCCCCGATGATCTCGCCAGGGGGTGACTGGTGGCAGAAGCAGCACCCAGATGAGCTTTGCCAAGATATCAACGGCAAGGTGTTTGAGCGTTACGGTCACCAGACGGTCAGCTTTGCTTCCGAGCCATGGCGTAGAGATGCAGGGGAGGCGATGGCGAAGTTCATTCGGCACCTTGAAAGCTCACCGTATGCCGACCGCATCGTGGGGTATCACCCCAGTGCCGGCGGAAGTTACGAATGGATGTACCACGGTGGGCAGGATAGCCAGTTTTTGGACTACAGCAAGCCTACCTTGCTCAAGTTCAGGCAGTGGCTAAAACAGCGGTATGGCACCGACGCGAAACTGCAATCGGCTTGGGGTGACGCCAAGACCAGCCTGGCAACGGCGGCCATCCCCACGCCTGAGCAGCGGCTGAAGGCCGATAACGGCAGCCTCCGTGACCCAAAAACAGAGCAGCCCGTCATTGATTACACAGAGTTTATGAGCCACCTCACCTCAGACACCATTGACTACTTCTGTGGCATCATCAAACGCGAAACCAACCGCAAAAAGGTCGCCGGAGTATTCTACGGTTACGTGATGGAGCAGTTCTACGGCGGGTATTGCACCCAGCACACCGGACATTTTGACCTTGCCGGCATTCTGAAGAGTCAAAATGTGGACTATCTCATGTCGCCCACTTCATATCAAAATCGGCAGGCTGGCGGAACGGGCGGTATGATGAGTGCCCTCGCCTCGCTGCGTCTGCACGACAAGCTCTGGATTGACCAGGCCGATATACGCACCCATCTGACTGACGCGAAAGCAGGGTTTGGCCGCAACGATACCGAGCAGCAGACGGTTGGTGTTCTTCGGCGCGAATGGGCGATGTATACCGCGGCAGGTTCACCTGTGTATTGGTACTGCTTCAGCCTGCCCTGGTATGTCGGCAGCAAGCAACTGATGCCTGAGATCAAGAAAATGACCTCACTTACCATCGACGCCCAAAACACCCCCAACGCTCTCGATGGTAACCGACTAGCGGTGATCGTCAGCGACAGTGCCGCCGCCTATTCGAGCCTGCTCACGGAGCCACTGCGATCGTCTGTATACCTACAGCAAGAGGCCTTGCACCGCTCGGGGGTTCAGTTTGATGTCTACCACGACAGCGATTTGGGCAATCCCAAGATGGCGAAATACAAGGCCTATCTGTTCCTCGATTCGCTGCATCTGGCGCAAAGCACACGCGCCTGGATAGACGCCAACTTGAAATCCGATGGCCGTGTGCTGGCTTGGGTGTGGGCTCCCGGCATCGCCACCGACACATTGGACGTGAAGAACAGCAGTGCGTTGACGGGCATCAAACTGAAGCTCAGCAAAGCCTCCGGTATCGTGACTGTCACACCAGGTCCGGGTTATGGTGCACCTTACGGTAGCGAGGGCCCATTCAGCCCGATCATCCTGCCCGATGAACCCAGGGCTCAGCTCATCGGTCAGCTCAGCTCACCGGCGGAGCTGGCAGGTCAGCCTGGCGCGGTGATCATGCGATATCAAAAATGGAGCTCGGTCTATTCGGCGGCTCCGCACCTGAACCCCGCGATGATCCGCGGGATCGCTAAACTTGCTGGGATACCGGTGTACAGCGAAGACGACCAGCCGATATACATCGGCCCCAACACCATCGGCCTGCATGGCAGCAGCACCTCAGAGCGGACAGTGGTGCTCCCGAAGGCGGCAAAGGTGACCGATGCCTTCACCGGAGCCGTGATAGGTGACGGTGTCAAGCAGTTCAAGGTGAATATTGGGCAGTATGATACGGGGATATATATCATCAAATAGGCTGTAGCCGCCTAGTAAAATACGGGCATGGTGTTCTTCACCATGCCCCTTTAGGTTCCATGTATGGGAGTATCGAATGATCAGGTTCCGCACAGGATACCGCCGTTCTCTTTTATTGATTTGCCTCATTCTAACATATGCCATCAGCAGCCCGCTTTGGGCAGCAGGCAAGGTCACTGTTGTCGAAGGTTGCGAGAACCCGCGTGCCTGGAGTACGCATCGAGATGAAGCGCGGATGTCAAAGGAGTTTACAAGCTGGAAGATGAGCCTTGACCCCAACGGGCACAAGGGCAAATGTCTGATGCTGGACTTCGTGCCTATTCTCGGTTCCTGCGACATATGGAGCAACGTGACTGTGAACGCCCCGGTCACGTCGATCGGCGCATGGGTGCAGAACGTTGGCAAGGAACCCATCCAGTTCACACTGAACCTGGTGGAAGCCGATGGCAGCATCTATTCACCCCAGCCGGTGGCTCTTGCTGCGACCGGCAAATGGCAGTACATGAGCTTTCCTGTGGAAAACCTTCATGTGGCACCATGGAGCAACGACGAGAACAAGCAGTTGGATTTCCCCACCGCCCAAATTGTCGCGGTTTTCAGCGGCTCCGCGCCAGGTCATAGGGTAACAGTCAAGATGGATTCCGTTACAGTGATCTCACCGGAACTGAAACCCATCAAATTCATCTCAAGCACAATACCGGCCAAGGCGAAACCCGGCGATACCATCAAGGTCAGCCTCAAGGTAGATCCGCTGAGAACTATCAACACCTACTGTGAGCTGCGCGTGCAAAACCGCGGCAGCGTGATATTCAACAAGAGGCTCGATACCACAAAGTGGTACCAGGGCAGGCGAACACCATCGGCCCATTCGAGGTCAAACTGCCCAAACGCATGTGGCCGGGACAGCACGAAGTAGTGCTATATGCACCTTTATACCAACTCTCCCAACACCCCAAGAACATAGTCGGCAGCATCAATGTCCCGGCGCAGCCAAAGAGATCGCAAAGATACAGCGTGCGCACATTCAACGGCACCCCGCAGGTATTTGAGGGTAACAAGCAACTGCCCATGATGGGCTATATGTATGAGAAGAACAACCGCGAGCAAGTGCGGGCGTTTGGAAAAGTGGGCCTGCACCTCTACTTCCTGGAGGCACGCCAGATGGGGTGGGTCGGCAAAGGTGAGTATGACTACACGCTTATGGACTCCATGATGGCCGATCTGTTTGCCGATGACCCAGAAGCACGTGTCATTCCCTGGTTCTATGTTGACCTGGCTTCCATTCTGGTTGGGACCGAGGGCGACTGGTGGCAGCAGCAGCACCCAGCAGAACTCTGCCAGGACATCAACGACAAGGTGTTTGAACGATATGGCCATCAGACGGTCAGCTTCGCCTCTGAGAGTTGGCGTAAAGAGTCCAGCGCAGCGATGGCGCAACTCATCCGGCATCTGGAAAACTCACCGTTTGCCGACCGCATTGTGGGATACCAGCCCTGCGCCGGTGGCAGTTATGAGTGGATGTATCATGGCGGCCAGAACAGCGTGTTCCTTGACTACAGCAAACCTACACAACGGCGTTTCCGGACATGGCTGAAGCAACGGTATGGTACTGATACGGCCCTGCGGGCAGCCTGGGCTGATCCAAAGGTGACACTTGCCAGTGCATCAATTCCCACGCCCGAGATGCGGCTTCGTGCAGAGAATGGCAGCCTACGTGATCCGAAGACCGAGAAGCCGGTGATTGACTACACCGAGTTCATGGCCAAACTCACCACAGACACCATCGACTATTTCTGCCGAACCATCAAACGCGAAACAAAGCAGAATAAAATAGCCGGGGTGTTCTATGGCTATGTAATGGAGCAGTTCTACGGCGGTTATGCCACGCAGCACACGGCCCATTTCGATTTGACAGGCATCCTGCAAAAGGCTAGTGTCGACTACCTGATGTCACCCACCTCCTACTGGAATCGCCAGGCTGGCGGCACCGGCGGGTATATGAGTGCCATCGCTTCCACACGTCTGCATAATAAGGTCTGGTTCGATCAGGCTGACAACGGCACTTCGCTGTCAGACCCTGCATTTACGACCATACGTGACACAACGGAGCAGCAGAGCATTGGTGTTCAGCGGCGAGAGTTGGCGATGTACATGGCGGCTGGCTCACCTGTCTACTGGTATAGCTTCGGCCTCCCCTGGTATGCGGGCAGTACCCGGATAATGTCCGGCATGGGCAAGCTGGCCTCACTTACCTTGGAAGCACAGAACAGACCCAGTGGGCTGGATGGTAACCGTCTGGCGGTCATTGTCAGCGACAGTGCTGCCGCCTATTCGAGCCTGCTTTCGGAACCGCTGCGGTCTTCAGTCTACCTCCAGCGTGAGGCACTGCACCGCTCTGGGGTTCAGTTCGATGTCTACCTGGATAGCGACCTGGGCAATCCCAAAATGCCCAAATACAAAGCTTACCTGTTCCTCGATTCGCTGCATCTACCCCAGAGCACCCGCACCTGGATAGATGCCAACCTTAAATCCGATGGCCGTGTGCTGGCCTGGGTGTGGGCCCCCGGCATCACCACCGACACCCTGGACGTCAAGAACAGCAGTGCGTTGACCGGAATCACGCTGAAGCTAAGCAATGCCTCCGGTATAGTGACCGTCACACCGGAAGCAGGATCAGGCGAACCCTACGGCAGCGAGGGTGCCTTCAGCCCGATCATCCTGCCTGCTGATGCGCAGGCGGAAGTGATCGGCACTTTGAGTTCACCCACTGAGCTGGCGGGACAACCGGGTGCGGTCGTGAAGAAGCTCTCCACCTGGAGCTCGGTCTATTCACCCGCTCCGCACCTGAACCCTGCGATGATCCGCGGGATCGCCAAACTGGCTAAGATACCGGTGTATAGCGAAGACGACCAGCCGATCTACATCGGACCAAACGCCATCGGTCTGCACGGCAGCAGCACCGCAGAGCGGACCGTGGTACTCCCGAAGGCCGCGAAAGTGACCGATGCCTTCACAGGGGCGGTGATCGGCGACGGTGTCACGCAGTTCAAGGTGACAATCGGTCAGTATGATACTGGGATATACATCATCAAGTAGGTGTGTTGAAGGAGAAAAATTACATGCATCTGCGATCATTCCTATCTGGCTTGTTTTTAATCTGTATGGCCATCGGCGCACACGCAGCCAAGGAGAAGAACACTATATATACAAAAGACCGGGTGAGTGCCCAAGAATTCACCCTGTTCCCATGGGGTGGGATGCCTGAGCTGAACAAGGTCGGCATTTTCTGGCCAAACGCCTTTTGGGATAGTATACCGAGTATGGATGTTGCCATGAAGGATTTGTGGGAATGCGGCTTTAATACTACTGGTTTCGGTAGTCTGGAGACCATCAAACATGCGAGAAAATATGGCCTGTCGGTCATAGCCAATGGTAATCCGGTCACAGACGCTATGGATGATACACAGGCACTGGCGGCTGTAAAAAAGTTCCTGGCACCCTATAAGAGCAACCCTGCACTGCTGGGTATCTACATAAGTGATGAGCCTCATACCAGTGCCTTCCCGCGACTGGCTAAGGCAGCCAAAGCTATTCGAGCTGCGGATAATAGCAAACTGCCATACATCAATCTGCTGCCCAACTATGCCACCAACGGACAGTTGGGTGCTGACAGTTACGATGACTACATCGACAAGTTCGTGCAGCAGTGCCAACCTGCATTCTTAAGCTACGATAATTACTCGCTGTTCGAAGGTCGGGGGCTTGATGCCGATCGCTATTACTCCAACCTGGAGGCGATGCGCGCTAAGGCACTGCAGTATAAACTGCCCTTCTGGAACATCGTGCTGGGAAACAGCCACTTTGAATACACCGAGCCGAGTCAGGCTACCATCTACCTGCAAATGTATACCAGCCTGGCATATGGTGTGAAGGGGCTGGCATACTTCACCTACTACACACCGCCGATCGGTAGCTATAGGTTGGCGGCGATTGACCAGTTTGGTCGTAGGACCCAGACCTGGGAATACATCCGTATGGCCAACCTGCAGCTTCACCGGCTGGCACCGGCCTACCTCAAACTCAAGAGCGTGAATGTATTCCACACCCCCAACGTCCCACTGGGATGCAGAGGACTAGACAGCAGCAAACACCTCAAGGCGATTGAGGGCAAAGACCTGCTGGTGGGTGAGTTTGTGGGTATAGACCGCACGCCTTACATTATGGTGGTGAACAAGAGCCTGACCAACAGCACTTACTTCAACCCCACCTTCAACGATGCCGGCACCGTGATGAGCGTGAACGCCTACCGCGGTATCGACATCGAGTTCACTGGCGAGAACCGCTTCCTTGCCCCTGGTCAGGGAATGCTGCTGTATCTGAAGAGGTAGGAGTGGGTGACTGGACCTGCGAATGCCTAGACGCGTGGTGAGGGAACCCCGTGAAGGGACGCCAGTCCCTTGGGGTGACTAAACCCGCGGCAGCGGGGCTAACCGGCATCGATGTGAGCTGAACATCCCGTGTCGACGGGTTCCATCGCCCCGAGGGGGCTCTATCACCCGTCGCTGACCAGATGGCTGCCCGTGTCGCTTCGCTCCTACGGGCGCTGCCGGAGGGTCCCTGCGCCCGCTTGCGGGCTGCAAATGCCTAGACGCGCGGTGAGGGAACCCCGTGAAGGGACGCCAGTCCCTTGGGGTGACTAAACCCGCGGCAACGGGGCTAACCGGATTCGATGTGAGCTGACCATCCCGTGTCGACGGGTTCCATCGCCCCAGGGGGCTCCATCACCCGTCGCTGATCAAATGGCTGCCCGTGTCGCTTCGCTCCTACGGGCGCTGGCGGAGGGCACCCTGCGCCCGCTTGCGGGCTGCAAATGCCTAGACGCGCGGTCATTACCCCTCCGCGCCTTCGCGTCCCTTGCGCCATTGCGTTGGCCCCCGATCATCGCTTGTACATATCACCCAACTCGTGATATCATCAAGGTGATACCAAGCAAGGATGTAGTTCGGACCGCGTTACGACTCTTGGGCGTCACGATACTTTACCAAACGGAGTGTAATATGAAGCGGAAATTGGACCCCAGAAAAGATCGCAGGAACTTCCCCCTCATCGCGACACTGTATAGAACATGGATCATCCTGCTATCCCGAGGCCTACTTGCCGTTATGTTTGGCGTGATGGCCTGGTTGCTTCCTAAAGACACCATCACTCCGCTGATGTTGCTGTTCGGGGCCTATACGCTGGTCGACGGACTGCTTGGGATCACCACCGCCATGTCGGGGTTGCACGGCCAGCACTACTGGTGGATCATCTTCGTCTGGGGTGTAGTCAGCCTCGTCGTGGGCACCCTGGCATTGATCGCTCCAGGGAAAACGGCCATATTACTGCTAGACTATGTCGCAGTGTGGGCCATCGTCACCGGCATTCTGGAGGTCATCGCCACGCTCTATCTGCGCTCCGATGTGTACAAAGTCAGTCTGCAGTCAGAGGTTTATATTGAGTGGGTGTTTGTGCTCTTCGGCATATCGTCTATTGTCTTTGGCGGGATGTTGTTTGCCAACCACGACGCGGCCATCCTGCACATGGATTGGATGATCGCCCCATACGGCATCATCTTCGGGCTGCTACTCTTGATCATTGCCTTTAAGGTACACAATTACGGTGAGTTGATGTTGAAGCAGTATGAGTGATTCGGGCTGGCAGCTCCTGTCCCTCACCGCCGCGACATCAATGTCTCGGCTATTGACATGCCAAGCCTGCTGAAGCAGTCTGCAGGACTTCGTCCTGGTTGGGAAGCTGGAGCATGGGTTCTTTGTGACAATGTATCAGTAATAGCCCAGATGTGCTGATATGACACGCTCTTGTAGGCCGCTTTAGCGGTCTTGAATGGTCAATAGCCGAGACATTGATGTCGCGGCGGTAAGGTATGGGTGACTAGTAAACCTGTAGCCTGTAGCTAGACCGTCCCGGTCATACACAGACAACCTCGCCATGCAGCACCCTCCGCGGCTTGCATCAACCCACGAACACAACTCATAAAAACGTCCACTGTGTGTTAAATCCACGCATACACGGTACAATCCCACCAATTTATCCCACCTTCACGCCCCGAAAACACGCCTACCAGTTGCATCACCCGATCATTACATGGTATCGTGAATTAGATATCGATAAATAAGTATCGATATAAACTCAGCGATATAATCTGAGGTAACAGCTAACCGGTTACCCGGACGTCTATACAGGACCCGCACAGTCTCATCGCCATGTGAGCGAAAGGATAATGCAATGAGCGCACAAGCCACCAACAAAAAGCAAGCCGTTACGCCAGAAACAGGGGCCGCGGAGCCCGCAGAACCCGTCATCGACAATGAGGTTCAGCAGCTCGTAGCCAACGGTTCTCAGGCACTGCAGCAGTTCATGCAACTAGACCAGGTGCAGGTGGACGCCATCGTCCGCGCAATGGCCCTGGCCGGGGTAGCCAAACGCCTCGACTTGGCCCGCATGGCGGTGGAAGAGACCGGCATGGGCGTATTCGAGGACAAGGTCACCAAAAACCTGTTCTCCACTGAGTATATTTATCACGACATCAAGAACGAAAAGACCGTCGGTGAGATCACGGTGGACGACAAAGAGGGTATCGTGGAGATCGCCGACCCCGTGGGCGTCATCGCGGGCATCACGCCGGTCACCAACCCCACCTCCACCACGATGTTCAAGTCGTTGATCGCCATGAAAACACGTAACCCGATCATCTTCTCGTTCCATCCCAAGGCACAGGCGTGCAGCGCGGAGGCCGCGCGGGTGATGCGCGACGCCGCTGTAGGAGCTGGTGCACCCGCCCACTGCATCCAGTGGATCACGGTGCCCACAGTGGAGAAGACGAACGAGCTGATGAAGAACAGCGGCGTCTCGTTGATCCTGGCCACGGGCGGTTCCGGCATGGTGCGCGCCGCCTACAGCTCCGGCAAGCCGGCACTTGGCGTAGGCCCTGGCAACGTGCCCGTGTATATTGAGCAGAGCGCCAACATCAACATGGCTGTGAATGACATCATTCTGAGCAAGACCTTCGACAACGGCACGATCTGCGCCAGCGAGCAGTCTGTCGTCGTCGATGAGGTCATCGCCAAGGTCGTGCTCGAGCGTTTCGTGCAGCAGGGTGCCTACGTGCTCAGCCCAGAGGAGAAAAAGCTGGTTGAGAAGGTCGCCATCGATGAAAAGCGCGGCAGCATGAGTGCAGCGGTCGTCGGACAGCCAGCGAATGAAATCGCGATTGCAGCCGGGTTCACCGTACCGGCCGCGACCAAGATACTGATCGCCCTGCTCGACGAAGTCGGCCCGCAGGAGCCACTGAGCCGCGAGAAGCTCTCGCCCATTCTGGGATACTACGTCGCGAAGACTACCGACGAAGCGATGGACATCTGCGACCGCCTGACCGGCTTCGGCGGGTTGGGACACAGCGCGGGCATCTTCAGCCGGAATCCTGTCATACTGCAGGCCTACAGCCAGCGCATCCGCGCCAGCCGAATCCTGGAGAACGTGCCCACCAGCTTCGGCGCCATCGGTGACATCTACAACCGCATGGACCCATCCCTCACGCTGGGATGCGGCGCGTTCGGCGGCAACAGCACCAGCGAGAACGTCAGCGTGCGCAACCTGCTGAACATCAAACGTCAGAGCAAGCGGAAGGTCAACATGAAGTGGATCAAAATCCCGCCGAAAATCTACTTCGAAAAAGGCTGCCTTGAGTATCTGCTGAACATCCAGGGCGAACGCGCCTTCATCGTGACCGACCCCACGATGGTGCAATTGGGCTTTGTCCACCGTGTGGAGGAGTATCTGCACAAGGCGGGTCTGGACACGTTGGTCTTCAGCGACGTTGAGCCTGATCCCAGCACGGACACCGTATATAAAGGTGTCGAAGCGATGCGCCACTTCCAGCCGGATGTGATCGTGGCGTTTGGTGGCGGTTCGCCGATCGACGCGGCAAAGGGCATGTGGTTGTTCTACGAGCAGCCAAACACCCGCTTTGAGGACATGGCACTACGGTTTGTGGACATCCGCAAGCGCGCCGTGCAGTTCCCGGTGCTGGGTAAGAAAGCCGTGTTCGTGGCGATACCCACCACCTCGGGCACCGGCTCGGAGGTCACCGCTTTTGCGGTCATCACGGATAAGAACGCGGGCATCAAGTATCCTCTGGCCGACTATGCGTTGACGCCGGACATCGCCATCTTGGACCCGGAGCTCACCTACAGCGTGCCGAAGTCGGTCACGGCCGATACGGGTATGGATGTGCTATCCCATGCCATCGAGGCGTATGTGTCCGTGCTTGCCAGCGATTACACCGATGCTCTGGCCATCCAGGCCGCCCGGATGGTGATGAAGTATCTGCCCATCGCTTACGATCAGCCCGGAAACGAGCTGGCGCGTGAGAAGATGCACAACGCAAGCTGCATGGCGGGTATGGCGTTCACCAACGCCTTCCTGGGCATCAACCACAGCTTGGCGCACAAAATCGGCGGTGAGTTCCATGTGCCGCATGGCCGGGCCAATTCGATACTGCTGCCGCATGTGATTGCCTACAATGCTTCCACGCCCAGCAAGTATACCGCGTATGCCAACTATGAGTTCCCGGTGGCCGACCGGAAATACAAGGAGCTAGCAGCCGCCATCGGTCTGCCGGCCAGCACGAATGAAGAGGGCGTCGCCAGCTTGATCGCCGCGGTGAAGGAGCTCAGGCAGAAGCTGAACATGCCCGGCAGCTTCAAAGAGTGCGCCGTGGACGAAACCGCCTTCATGGCACGGTTAGACCATGTGGCACTGAACGCTTTCGACGACCAGTGCACAGGTGCGAACCCGAGATACCCATTGGTCACCGAGCTGAAGGATATCCTGGTGAAGGCCTACCACGGGTAATCTCCAGATACACTGAATAGTGGGGCACCGCACATGGTGCCCCACACCGACGAAAGAGAGCACACATGTCGACGCCAACAAGCTCCACACCCAAAACCGGCAGTCTACCCACCATCAGGCGCCTGCCTGCGTATCTGCAAGTATTGTTTGAGTACCAAAGCACCGGCCAGGAAAACATCAGCACCACGCACATCGCCAATGCACTGGAGCTGGATCAAGTTCAGGTACGCAAAGACCTGTCGGTGACAGGTGTCACTGGCCGGCCGCGGATAGGCTATTCCGTGCAGCAGTTGGTGGAGAGCATCCAAAGGTATCTGGGCTGGAACATGACCAGCGATGCGGTGCTGGTGGGCGTCGGCCACCTGGGGACCGCGCTACTGGGCTACCGCGCCTTCGAGCAGCACGGTCTGCGTATAGTGGCTGCGTTTGATGGTGACGAAACCAAAGTGGGCCGCAGTATCCACGGCATCCCCGTGCTTCCGATGAGCTCCTTTGACGCCACCGTGCGACGTCTGGAAGTCAAGATCGGCATCCTGACAGTCCCCTCACCCGCCGCCAATGAGGTGGCGCAACTGCTGGTATCGGCAGGCATCAAGGGGATATGGAACTTCACTTCCGTGGCGTTGCAATTGCCCAAAGGCACCGCCGTACAGAATGAGGACCTCTCCACCGGCCTAGCCGTGCTCTGCCGCAAGCTGATGAATCTGTAGTGGTTACACAATCAACCGTAAAAAAGCTCATGGGAAGACCACAGTCTGGGGCGGTCTTTCAGTAAGCTAACAATAGCGGAAGGCTATAGACCGCGCCGGTCTGGCGGATAGTCGAACCGGTTCCACATGGGCTGGCATCCCACGTTGCCGGATGCCAGCCCACGCTGCCGCGGGTTTTATCACAAACTCGACTCCGTTCCGGAGCTGACGTTCCGGGCACTACATCCTGTGCAGGTTATCTCTCCACCACCGCCCCATCAAACAAAACAAGCCATCACTGCATCTAACTATATGGAAGTCAAAATACGCGAAACTGGAGTGGCCATGTCATATCGCGACCGCAAGCTATTGCGGGAACTGAGCAACGGTCAGAGGAAGGCATATAGTCAGGTAGTAGAAACGCATTATGAACGAATATATGCGTTCCTCTACCGCATGACCAGGGACGTGGCACTGGCTGAAGACATGACACAGGAAACTTTCGCAACAGCCTGGCGGTCGCTGGGCAAGTTTGAGGGGCGTGCGTCTCTGGCGACATGGATGCATACCATCGCCCTGAACGTCTGCCGTGAGTATATGCGGCGTGAGCACCCGCACACCGTAGAAATAGATGAAGAAACGCTGGTCTCTCCTGACCCTACACCGGAGCTAATTGAACGGCTGGGGGCAGAGGAGATGAACCAAAAAGTGCAGCAGGCCGTGGATGCATTACCGTTGATATACCGAGAGGTCGTGGTATTGCGATGCACACAGGGGTTGAAATACCGTGAGGTGGCCGACATACTCGGTTTGCCGATGGGCACGGTAAAGACTCGGCTTTTTGTCGCTTTCGAGAAACTACGAACCGCTCTGAGGGAGGAGATCGAAGCAAGTGAATAAGTGGATATCAATCATACGCCATCATATTAGGGCCAAACAAGAACATAGATTATTGGTGCAGGCGATGCGCAACGACCCTCTCCCTGCTCCGTCGGGGTGTTTAAAGCAACGTCTATTGGCCGATGCAGCGGCAGCCTCACGGCTGTCACATACCCAAGTTACACGCCCAAGGCTGCTGTGGGCAGTTCCAGCCGTCGTGCTGGCGATGGCGTTGATTGGAGTGGTCTGGGGTGTGAATTCGCACCGAAATGATTCCGTGAACCCTGCAAGAATAGCTCAGCAGCCCGCCAGCGTCCGGTCGGACACTCACCCGGTGAAGCCGGCAGGTAGACACGACATTAAGGTTATCGCGCCGGTTGTGCGAAAGGCGGCTATGGTGAGCACCACCAAAGGCCACCCGAAGACGCATCGGTACCCTGCTGTATCTCCTCAACAGCCGCAGCGAGTTGAGCGTGTGGTCGCGCTAAGGCGTATAGCCAGTGCACCCCTATACACGCCCTTACCGACCCAGAACGACTTAATCCCTGATCAGTATGTAGTAAAGCAGCGGCTGGTAAAGCATAACTCTATTCGATTAATGGATACAGTTGATGAAAGTAAATTTGACGCCTTGAGCAGTTTTGATACCACGACTGAGACACCGTCGATCAACGTGACTGTTCTCCGTGCCTGCAAATATGACACCGGGTGGTATGTATATGCATCGGCCTGGAACAAGGACGAGGAAGGCCGCAGTGTAAAAACTGAGTGGACAATTACCGATGACCCTCACGCCCAACGAACTCAAGAACTGGGATTGATACCGAGCCGGGCTGCTGACACCGCCAACGGTCCTTATGCAGCGATTCGGGAACCTTTGCTGGTTATCGGTAACCAAATCCGCTTGCTGTCAGCTCAGCTCAAGAAATTACAATCTGATCTGAAATTCATGACTGCGCAGCAGAATCTGTCCTTAAAATATAGGGAAACAGCGAAGAGAAGTGAAAGTCTGTCCCCCAAGCAACAGGTGTTGCCACAACTAAAAGCTGACATGAAACAACTGCGCGAGCAGATAACGGAACACACGGTGGCATTGGCTGCCGCACAGCGGTTGGTTGCACTCGCTAAGCCAGTCGATATCGTGCTGAAGTCCGCCAGAATACGCCAGGCCGCGGAGGCACTCTCTAAAGTGACCTCGCTAAAGATCACCGTCGACGCGAAAGTGCCGAACGACATCAGCGTGAAGACTGAGGCGCGCGGAGTGCCCCTTGGCGCAGTGTTGGAAGTGATCGCCAGCGCAGCTCACCTGAGCATATCACCAGGTAAAGCCGGAGGTTTGATATTGATGTCCACTGGCAAGACGTCAAAACAAGTGAATGAGATCAACCTGGGACCTAATGCACCGTGGAGCAGCGAATGGCCGCAGCAAATTGACGAAGCGATATACTGCCCTGTTGGGCTTAGATGGTTAAATCTATACGGTGCTGTGCGAGACCAGACGCCGATGCCCACTATAGTACCGACGTCTGACATTCCGGTCGCCGATGTAAAAACAGACTGACATCGAGATAGAGATCATCCGGTAGTTAGTCGTCGTAACCTCAAGTCTTGAAACACTGCAAGAGAACGAAAGAATTTGCTCAATGGAGGACAGAAAATGGCATTCGCCAGGATTATCATTATCATTGGAATTACGCTGTTGATTATTGCATGGGTGTCAGCCGCGGTCATTCCAATACAAGCGCGGAATGACTTTACTAGATTGGTGCATGAGTCTGGTGGTAGCTTGTCGACTCCCGGTGACTATATGGGAATCTACCAGCAGATTTGCGCGAACCGAAGGATGCTGCAGGATTTCTATATTGGAATGGCAGGGCTTATCTGTTTGGGTGTTGGTCTACTTTGTTGGAAAGAGCATATCAGACCATCAAATGGAGCCAATGCAATGTGTGGAAATGGGCAAAAGAATGAATGATTGCATCCACTCAGCCATCGGCGATGGGTTCCATCAACCCTGGGGCCATAGAGGGTGCTGTACTAGAAGTGATCGCCAGTGCCGCACACCTGACCATATCACCGGGCAAGATGGCGGGCTGATACTGGTGTTACCTGGTAAGACACCAGAACGAACACAACAAATCAGCCAAAGCCCCAATTCACCGTGGAGCAGCGACTGGGCAATGATGGATGACGGCTCCCTGATCTGTCCTGTAGGCCGCAGATTGTTAAATCTATACGGTGCTGTGCGAGACCAGTCGCCGATGCCCACAGTTGTACCGACTTTTGACAGGTAAGTCGTCCAAATACAGGAGGTTACCTATGAAATACCACAAGAACGCAGTTTCTGCTTTAACGCTCATGGCAGTGATATCTTCTGCTGCCATGGCGTCTCAGGTAGTAAAACCAATGGCCGGCACCAGCATCATAGTTGGTGCTGCTGAAAAGGAGGGTACCCGCAGCACGCGGCTGGTCGCCATTCCGGTCAAGCTGCCTGCGGTAGTGAGAGAGTTTAACTCAAAAGCAAACAGTGATCCTGTAGGCAAAACTCAGCCTCCACTCACCGTGAATGAGCTGATCGCGGCGTTAAGTTCGGTAATAATCACACCCGACCCAAAGCAGGCCACGAAACAGCAATTTGCAACAATACGGAAGATCATCACAAACAAAGCGTTAGCGGACGGTGCTTACCTTCAGAGTGTGAACAGATACCGACGCCTCGGACCCTATCAAGAGAGCAAGGTTGGCGGCTCGGATATATTCGAGTTCACCGTGTGGTCTGTGCGCCTGGTGCTACCACGAGATGGCGGCGTCGGCTCGTTCTCCATCCGCGAGCGGTTCGTGAGTTATCGCATTCTGGAAATGGAAGCACAGGGCAAGCCGACATTGCAGGCGTCACGAGCTGCAGATATGTATCCCATCGGCTCAGGTACCTCCGATTTCGCGAATAGACTGGGGATGATGACCAGAGACTACAACGGCAACACCATCATCGTCGGTGCCCAGGCCCCAGACCAGGTTGAGGAGAGCCGCACCTTACCTGTACCCAGCAAACTGCCTGATGTGGTCAAGCAGTTCAATGTAAAGGCGCAGAACGACCCTATTGGCAAAACCCAACCTACACTCTCCGAGAAGGAGCTGCGGGCGGCCATACAGTGGGCGATATCGAACCGCGACCCTCAAGATAAGAGCTCAAACCCGTACAATACATTGCAGACGATACTGACGAAAGGGGCGTTGGCGGACGGAGCCTATCTGAAGAGTATGAACAGATATGATTACCGTACGCGCTCATTAAGTATTGTTGCCGGGTTTGAACGACGCGTGTTTGGCGTGTGGACTATCGTCTTGGTAATGCCTCATGACGGTATCGAACAAACCTTCCCCATACGCGAGCAGTTCATCAGCCATAGTGTGCTGAGGACGTTCTGAAGTAGATTTCGAGCTGCAGAAAAGATGGATCGGCCCCGGGGCACCGCAAGCGATGCCCCGGGCTTCGTGCATTATTCCGGGCAGATGTCCACCAGTTGCACGTTCCGCAACTCGCCTTCCAGTTGCCATGAGTTGGAGCCACTCACCAGCATGTTGTGCTGGTCGATGCTGAATCCGATGCAGTGTTTGCCCTCGTTCAACTCCGCAAATAGCTGGCCGTTTAGCAGGATCTTGCCGCCACCCTCACACTCCAGATGCGGGTAAAAGAGGGCGTCGGGGTCAAGCTCCACCAGACCGGTGGTGCCGTCCCATTTGATTTCCTTGGCGCATCGAATGAACTGATCATCGCACTCGATGATGCGCTGATGCCACGGACCGATCTCCTCTGGAAGCAGCTTCCAGATGGCGCGGTCGTAGGTCAGTAAGCCGTTGATTTCTCCCTCAACATCCGTGGTCTGCGTATAAACTGCCGCGGCCAGACCCTGGCTTTTCAACCAGCAGAGCCGCTTCATCAGCCGGATATACTGGCGCACCAGCTCTTCACGCGTGGCAAAGCTGCGATACCCGAAGTTGCGGTCCCACCACAGGTGTCCGGGCACCGCGTAGGCCAGTCCGCCGAATTCGCCCAGCACGCTGATGCGGGACTCCATCACCTCGAACATCCCGGGTCCCGGGTAGTTGTGCATGTCGATCATGTCGCCATACCCGCGGTCCTCCCAGCCGGAGGGGCCGTTGACCAGCCGCGTGGTGTCGGCATTTTTCACGCGCTGCAGGATCGTGTTGGTGTCATGCTGTCCCCAGCCCTCATTAAACGGCACCCAGGCGACGATGCAGGGGTGTGCCCTGAGGGCTTCGATCATGCCGTCGAGTTCCACCAGGAAGTGAGCGGTGGCGGTGTCATCCAGCACGGTGTCGTCGACGGCACCGGGCGGAATAGCTTGATTGCCCACAAATCCGCTGGGCATGTCCTGCCAGACCATCAAGCCCAGCTTGTCGCACCAATAATACCAGCGCTCCGGCTCCACCTTGATGTGCTTGCGGGCCATGTTGTAGCCCAGTTCGCGGGTGGCTACCACATCAAAGCGCAGTGCTTCGTCCGTGGCGGGGAGGTACAGCCCATCGGGCCACCAGCCTTGATCAAGAGGGCCGATCATGAAGTATGGGCTGCCGTTCAGGAACATGCGCAGCACGCCGTCGGCATCGCGCCGGCGTTCGATGGTGCGCAGTGCGAAGTAGCTCTGCACCTCGTCGATTAGCTTGTCATCTTGCATCAGCTTCACGCTTAAGTCATACAGCGCGGGGTTTTCGGGTGACCACGGCCTGACGGCATCCAGCGTCATCTGTATGGGTTCGTTGGGCCAGCCAGAAGCGGTGCCCACTACCACACCATCCAGCACAGCCTGGACCACCACACGCAGTTTCTGGCTTCCGGCAAAACTGTTCACCGTGATGACCGCCGATTCGGTCTCGAGGTCGCCCTCTGCCTTGACGCTGCTGATGCCGTTGGCGGCCACGGCCTCCAGCCAGACGGTCTGCCAGATGCCCGTCACGGGGGTATACCAGATGCCTTCAGGATGGAGCAACTGCTTCCCGCGCGGATAGCTCTTGGTGTTGGTGGGGTCCCAGACCGCCACGGTGATGGTCTGCTGACCCTCCACCAGCGCGTCGGTGATGTCAAACTGGAAGGGCAGATATCCGCCCTTGTGCTCGCCCACCAACTGGCCGTTGATCCAGACCTGCGCATGCCAGTCCACGGCTCCAAAATGCAACCAGAGCCGGTTGCCATGCGTCAGGCTGTCGACCGTAAAGCTGCGCTGATACCATATCTTGTTCTCTGGCCCGACGCTCTTCTGCACACCGGAGAGCACAGATTCTACGGGATAGGGCACCAGGATGTCACCATCGAACTGTTTTGGGGTGGGGGCTTCAGCAGGCACTATGGCGTAGTTCCAGGAGCCGTTCAGGTTCTGCCAGTTGCCGCGCACCATCTGCGGGCGGGGGTATTCCGGCCAGGGGCATTGCTTGTCTATTTTGTCTGACCACGGGGTCAGCATGTGCGTTGTGGGAAGGGGCTCTGTCAACGTGGTGCCTCCGTATTTGTATACTTGATGTATTGTGCGCCAGATGGCGGATGCAGTCAAGGGGGGGTGGTTGGTTGGCCCGGAGGAGATCATCAACAGATTGCACAGATTTCGGATGGCACGGCGGTAAAAATAACAGTTGCCACTGTCTGGGGCGGTTTTCTCCTAACCGTGCCGGTCTGGCGGATAGCATACACTAGCGCTCCTCCCGCCGCGACATAGATGTCTCGGCTATTGACAATCAAGACTGCTGAAGCAGTCTGAGGCCGCCGCAAGGCCATCCGGACACCCACGAAGTGGGTAAGATTCCTTATAGCCACGGGTGAGCGAAGCGATACCCCTGGAAAAGGCCGCAGAACCCTACCCCCGGACGGGGGTCGTCCGATGATGGGTTTTGATGCAAAGCATCGCCTCATCCCGAGTATCCGTGGTTCAGGCAAAAACCCGCCGATCTGGCAGTGGCCGGTTGTGGATTCACCCGATGACCAGCCCCCTTTCGACGGGTTCCATCGCCCCGTGAACGGGGCTCCATCACCCATCGCTAATCGGTTAGCAGCCCGCAAGCGGGCGCAGTGCCCTCCCAACGCCCGCCGGAACGCGGGCCGGTACTGATCAGCGACGGGTGAGAGCGCCCGTACCGGGACGCAGTCACGGACGGGCCGCCGAACCCGTCGCATGTGCCGTTCGCGATCATCGTAGCTGGTCAAACACGCTGCCGCGGGTTTAGTCACCCACACCACTCCGTTCCGGGAGCTGACGCTCCAGGAGCTGCGTTGGTGCGGGTTCCTGCACCGCACGGCTGATCAACAGCGGCCGGTGTCGCTGCGCTCCGACCGGCGTAAGGCCCAACCCGCCACCTCCGCTATACCCGTCGCCCACCACCCACCCCTGCTATTCAGGCATGGTCACGGCTACGGCGTAGCCAGGGGTTAGCCGTTTAGCCAGGTTGCGCACCTGATCGGGCGTCACGGCGTTGATGATACCCTCGTACTTCCGGTCGTATTCGCATCCCAGTCCTACCGCCTCATACCACCCGAGGTAGTAAGCGCGGTCACGCTGGCGTTGGTGTTTCAGCGCGTGATTGCCAATCAGCATCCGCTTAGCGCGCAGCACTTCGGCGTCCGTGGGCGGCTTGCTGACCAGCAGCTTCAGTTGGTTCACCAGTTGCTGCTTGGCTTCGTTCACCAGCATCACCGGCATGCCCGTGTTGGGGTCATCCATGCTGGTCAAGGTTTGCAAGTATAGCATGATCAGGCTGCCGTCGCGCAGGTCAGGGTAGAACCCGCCCAGCTCATATCCCATGCCGGCGCGGGTGCGCAGCTCGGTGAATACCCGGCTGCTTTTGCCGGTGCCCAGCAGAGTGGCCAGCACTTGAGCGGCGGGATAATCAGGGCTCAGCATCCCAGGGGCGGAGACGCCCACCCCCAGATAGGCGGTGGCCGCGGGCATATCCTGCACATCGCTGAGCACGTCTCTGGTCGGCGACAAGGCTGGTGGGTCAGGCCTTGGGCTGCCGATCTTCGTGCGCCACTCACCCAGCAGAGTGTCAATGCGCTTGAACACCGTGGCCGACGGTAGACTACCCACCACCACCACCACCAGCCGATCGGCCGTGAGCTGACTGGCGGCGAAGCTGCGGCACTGCTGACCTGTGGCCGACTGCAGAAAGCTGCGGTCGCCGATCAGGCTGCGGCTGTAGCTGCTGAAGTCGGGCAAGGTGAGGTTTCGCAGCAGACGGAACGTGGCCCGAAACTGGCTGTTCTGCTCCGCTTCCAGGTCCGACAGGCAGACGGTGCGCGCATTCTCCAGCACGGCAGGTTCGAACTGAGGGTTTTTGATGGCGTCGCAGAGGAGATAGCTCGCGTTGGCAAACTGATCGGTCACGGTATTCACGCCCAGCTCGATCATATCGGGGGCGGGGTTGACATACACGGCACCGCCCACGCGGTCGATCTCACGGGCCAGCTCATCCGAACTCTGGTTCTCGCTGCTGCCAAATAGACTGCGGGCCACCAGATGCCGGATACCGGCTTGACCAGAGGGTTCTGCCCACAGACCCACTTTGAAAAAAGCCTGCATCGAGAGTATCCGCGCACCGGGTTCGGTGACCGCCACCACGGTGACACCGTTGGATAGCACCATCCTGTCCACCGGCGGCATGAGGCAATATGCGGGCAGACAGAGCGTGATCAACGCCAAAATGGCGATCCAGCGTATCACTTACCGGCCTCGCTGCCCATCGGCTCTACCGTCACGATGGCACGCGGTCCATTGACCAGATAGTTGCGGGCGGCCGTCTGCACCTCTTGGATGGTCAAGCTTTGAAGGTCAGTGATGTAGCTCAGCGACTTGCGGTAGTCGGCGATGGAATCCATCAGCCCAAGGGAAGAGGACTGCCCTTCCAAGGTCTCCTCGGTGAAGAGCTGCTGCCCTGCAAGCTGCCGGATGGCTCTGCTCAGCTCCACATGAGTCGGGCCTTGCTCAGCCAGGCGGGCACATTCAGCCAGAACTCGCTGTTCGACATCACGGGCGTCCGTCTGGTTACCCAACGGGATACTCAGGTAGAGCAGTGTGGGCCATCGGCTGGTGGTGTAGCGGCCGTCGACCTGGCTGGCCAGCTTGTCGCGCAGCAACTGCTGTTTCAAGGATGCTTCAGGGGCAATGAGCAGATAGAGCAGGGCATCGCACGCCAAGGCATCGCGCCACTGGCCCGCGCCCGGTGCGACAAACCCGAACGCTACGGTGCGCTGTGACGATACAGAGAGCAGTTTTTGACCTACAATGCTGGTCGTACTCGGTCTCTGCGGGGCGGTTATCGGGGGCAAGCTAACCGCTGTCCAGTTGCCGTAGTGCTTGCGCACCACCGGCAGGGCCTCTTCGCGGGTGATGTCACCCGTCAGAACCAGCGTGCAGTTGTTCGGCACAAAGTGGGTGCGGATGAACTGCAGGATGGATTCCCGTTTCAACCCCAGCACGCTCTGCTTGGTGCCGCCGATCGGGTGGGCGTAAGGGCTGGCGGGCATCAGCAGTGGCCAGAGCGCCTCCTCCGCCTGGAAGCGGGGTTCATTGCTGCGACGGGCTAACTCTTGCAGGATGATGAGCTGCTCGCGGTCGAACTCCTTTTCCGGCACCGTGGGGTTCTGCACCGCATCGGCGATGAGTGCATCCACCTCCTGCCAGTAGCTCTTGGAGACCACCGTGGAGAGCTGGATAGTGTCGCGGGTGGTGGTGGCCTGAAGGCTGGCGCCCATGCCCTCGATCTCGTTGTCCATTTCACCCGGCCCGCGGGTGGTGGTTCCACTGAAAATGATGTGTTCACACGCATGGGCCGCACCCAGCGCATTGGGGGCATCCGCCGCGGAGCCGCTGTGAACCCTCAGGTGGATGCTGACCAGCGGGGCCTCCGTGCGCGTACACACGATCACCCTCAGACCGTTGGGCAGGCCCGTAAGGCTGACCTCGGGCTGCGCCTTCGCTCCTGTGGCGATCAGCAGCAGGCAGAGGAGGGCGTATGGGAGTGTATGCGCGAGAGTTCTCATTAGTTACAGTTAAACATCACACCGGGCAACGTGGCAAATGGGAGGGGTGGATTTGGGCGGGTGGGATGTTAACCAATTGGTCACAATGGCTGCCGCGGGCTGATGGTCCCAGTCAAATACTCGTAAATGCAGATTGGGGTCGTGCGCTGAAAATCAATACATTCCGTCATGCCACGCGCTAAAGCACATGGCTATTGACCTGCCAAGCCTGCTGAAGCAGGCTGCAGGGCTTTGCCCTGTATGTGCGGCTGATATATGGTGGCTGCACGCAGACTGCTTCAGCAGTCTTGGCAGGTCAATAGCCGAGACATTTATGTCGCGGAATCGGAGGCACACTAGCTCGTATGGTATTTATGGGTAATCGACTGGGGCTTTCAGCCCGCGGGCGGGGCCGATTCGCTGGTGCACCGCCATGATCCTACAGCTTCATGCGCTTAAAAATCGCCTCGGGGATGTGCTTAATAACCCACATGATCAGTGCCCAGATGGGCTTGACATACACGATGTCCTGAACGCCCTGCGGGGCGCGGTAGATGGCCCTGGCCACTTCTTCAGCACTGGCGCAGAACGGCAGCTTGCCCATGCCCCAGGTCATGCGGGTGTCCACGAAGCCGGGTTTCATAGTGATTACCCTGACGCCGCTTTTATACAGCCGGTTGCGCAGCCCCTGCAGGTAGATCGAAAATGCCCCCTTGGCCACGCCATACGGGTAGTTGCTCTGCCGACCGCGGTCGCCCGCCACCGAACTCAGGCCGATGATGAAGCCCGTTCTCAGCGGCTGCATATGCTCTGCGGCCAGACCCGCCAGGGCCATCGGACCGATGGCGTTCACACGCATCAGCCAGTCCAGGGCCTGCGGGTCGGTCTTGGCCTCTTCCACTCTGGCCATGCTGCCGCAAAACAGCACGAGGCCATCAAGGCCGCCAAGTTGCATGATCACCTGGTCAAGGAACTCGCGGTGGTGCTGTAGTTGGGTGACATCGAAATTGGCCGTATACACCTCGCCGTCATTGCCCACGCGCACATCCGCGGCCACGCGTTCTTGTTCTTCCGCCTCCACACCGGCCAGCACTATGTGCGCGCCTTCCGCCGCATACATCCGTGCCAGTTCCAAAGCCATGCGTGAGGTGGCGCCGACGATCAGTATCTTCTTCATGCCGACACCTCTGCCGATAGCTCCAGCCGGCGGCTCATGTTGCTCTGCATCAGCATGCCGGGGTCGATACTCATTTTCATTGTTTTAAACAAGTGCATTTGCGGGTACATCGCGGCGATGGTGCTGACCGACGCCCGGGCATCCTTCGCCAGATAGAGCCGCCCACCGGCTTGAAGCACCAGCTCATCGAGTGAATCGAGCAGGGGGAGCAGCCCATTCCGCACTGGGAAGTCCATCGCGAGGGTATATCCCTCCATCGGGAAGGAGAGCAGCCCGCCGCTGCCCTTACCCATGCGCTTCAGAATGCACAGGAACGGCAACTGATGGCTGTGCTGCACTTTTTCTAAAATCTGCTGCAGCCATTTGGCACCGCCATCAAAGGGCACGATGCACTGCCACTGCGTAAATCCGGCCTTGCCGTACAGCCGGTTCCAGTCCACCACCGCGTCCAGCGGGTGGAAGAAACGCTGCGCGCTGACGATGTGGCTCTCATTGGTGGGGTTGAGGGAGTAATAGGCCTGGTTGAATGCCAGCAGAGAGAGGCGGTTGAGGATAAACCCCGGTGCATCCATCGGAACCGTCACCGACTTCGGCTTAGGCAACGAATGCGGATGCTCCTGCTCCGCGCGTGGCAGGTCCGTGCTCACCGAATGGTCGCCAAACAGCAGAACCCCGCGCCCAAAATGGCGTCCCGTGCTTAGGCAGTCCATCCACGCTACGGAATAAGGGTATCGGCTGTCGCGCTCCTGGAAGGTGAACAGCGTCTCGTCTAGGTCGCGGGTGCGCACGCGGCTTTCCGTGATCCGACTCGTCTGCACCGCCCGAAGCTGAAACTCAGCGTCGACAATCACGCCGGTCAGGCCCATACCGCCGATGGTGGCCCAGAACAGGTCTGAGTTCTGCTCTCGGCTGCAGGATACCATCTCGCCGGAAGGCAGCATCAATGTGAGCTGATACAGGTGGTCGCCGAAGGAGCCGTCTACATGGTGGTTTTTGCCGTGTACATCCGCCGCGATGGCCCCGCCCACGGTGCAGAACTGCGTGCCAGGGGTGACCATGGGGAACCAGCCAAGGGGCATCAGGCGTCGGATGATCAGCAGCAGGCTGAGGCCCGCCTCGCAGCGGAGCCGACCCGTAGAGGCGTTGCACTCGATGATGCGGTCGAGGTGGGTCATCAATGCTGCGCCGAAGCCGCCGTTCAGTGCCGCGTCGCCATAGCTGCGGCCCAATCCGCGGGGTATCACCGACCAGCCGCGCTGCTTGCAGTCGGCGGGTATATCGCCCAGCTCGCGCAGACTGTCAGGTCTATATAATCCGCAGGGAGCCTTTGGGTAACGTCCCCAGCCGGAACAGGTAGTTGTGTTGATTGCCGATGTGCTCATGTTTCAATTATACAAGGTATTGGCGGACGAGGGCTCTCATGCGAAGCTCCTGGACCGTGTATAAATAGTTAACCACGAATGGACAGGAATGAATCGATCCACAAATTACGCAGATTATACAGATTAGGTCTTGGTCTCACGCGAAGACGCGAAGACGCGAAGGGATAGTCAACCACGAATGTTCATATGCATACGACGGAAATGACCGACTCTGTTTCTCATTAACTACCGGCGACGGGATGCCCTCCGTCCGCTTCAGCGGGCCGGTATTGATCAGCGATGGGTGATAAGGCCCACTTTAGCGGGTTGCCGGAACCCGTCGCAGATGGCTTCGGCGGTTTGGTTCTTTCAATCCATCCACAGATTACACAGATTACGCAGATTAGGTCATGTCAGCGCTGGTCCGTCGGTTGTAGACGGGATATCTTAGGGATGGCCCTCGTGGCCATCCGAAACCTTATTTGATGTATCGCCGCGGTTTCACGGACAGCGCGGTCGGGCGTACTAGGGGCGATTCGCAAATCGCCCTTCCTGCGGGACTGCCACAGTCCTTGACAAACGATCCTGGGGTGCGTAAGATTCAGGTAGTGATTAACCGATTTTGTTATGAAGGGGCTAACTAATGAAGAAATCCGTCCGGTTTGGTGTCATTTCGGTGCTGCTCGCACTCGTGATCGGATGGCTGTGGTCTGTGCGGCTGATCGGATACCTCTATGCGCAGGAATCCAATAACTACGAATATGAAGACACGCCGACCGCCCAGGCGAAGGTGTTACCTTTAAACCCCTGGCCGAACCTCATCACCGATGAGGATAGCCCAGAATACGACATACAACCGATCATTGACAAAATGCCGCGGTTGGGTGACCTGGCCAAGAAGAGCAGTCTGAGCAGCACCGAAAAGGCGCAGATGGCGTTCCTTGCATCGCGTATGTTTAGCACAAGCTGGTCAGAAAAACAGAAGTCGCGATTCGATAGTCGCATCAATATCTGTAAGGCTGGACAGCGGCTGGACCCAGGCAACGGCCTCTACCCGATGCTTGAAGCGATGGTGCGGTTTGAGATGGCCCTTGATAATGATGCACCAAAGACCGGCAGGGGGCAGATGCCCACCATCCCCGGACGTCCCGGGCCGATGCCCCCGCTGCCGACAACGCCAAGACCCGACCGCAAACCTGGCCAGTCTGAGCCCCAAATACCACCGATGACCATGCCACCTGGCGGCACACCAAACCCATCTGCATCGGCAACGATGGCACCTCCCCCGATGCTGATGCCGTCGGCCAAGCCAAAACCTCAGGACAAGCGACCTGAGCCAAGCTACACCGTGGTGGACCGCATTCAGTTTCTTCAGGCGATCCAGGCCTATGTGCGATCATCGAAGCTGCCAATCCAACGGCATACACTGGATGTCATGCCTCTGAAGGTCAACCGTCCTGTGCTAGTAGAGCATTACTTAACCAACCAAAATATGATGATGGCTGACATGGATGTTTCATACGGTATGAAACTGCGCGAATTGACCCGCCAACTTGCATCTGTAGGTCCTAAATTGGCACAAATGGGTTATAAAGCGGAAGCCCAGCAACTGATGACCTCACTATTACCCTTCGCATCACAGTTAATTCGCACTCATGACGGGCGTGTGATGGACGCCCTGTTTGCGAAATTAGTGTTGAAGTATAACCAGACGACGGCGATGTCTATTGCCTCCACACTGGGACAAACTGTCCAGAAGCGAAAGTATGAACAAACTAAGCACAAAATTGATGTGTTCAATCCTCAGATGAAGGTGGTGCTTAACCGTCCGATATCAAATGGGGGATGGTTGATCAAGAATGTTTCTGATGCGGTGGGCTCCAGTGCGCCACTCCCTGCGTCGAAACTGGCTGCCGCTCGGATGGCGGAATTCACCATTTTGGATGAAGCCGTCGTCTTGATGCTATTGATCGCCTGGCTGATGTTGTTGGTGGCGGGAATGGTGCGGAGTGGCGTTTGGCTGCTCATCTGCCGTAAGACGGACACATCGGTACCGGAGCTCGATTGGCAACCGGAGCTACGGCAGATGCTCATCTGGTGGCTGCTGGTGCCACTGGCGGTTTATACGCTGCTCACGCAGGCGGCCTGGATGCCATGGCGCAGTGGCAACATCGGGTTGGCCACGGGTATCGAAAAGACAACATTGATGGCCTTAAGCTTGATAGTGCCATGGGTGATCTGGCGATACCGCTTCAAAAAGATGTGTACCAAACACGCCATCCCCATGCCCAGTAAGGGTGTGGAGGTGCTTTGGAACTGGCTGCCGGTCATCGGCCTCGTGCCTCTGCTGGTGATGGTCATCATCTGGAGGAACATGCTTGAGGAGACACCGGATATGCCCATCGGCAGCACTCCAATAGTGCTGGCGTTGGTGTTCCTCGCGCTCTGGCTGGCCAGTGTCATCTCGGTTTTTGCGCTGAAGCAGAAGTTCCGTGCGTACTACGCCGCGGCCGGACGATATATACAGCCGCTGTTGGTGTGGAGCATCTTGGTGGTCTCCTTGACCCTCCTGCCTGTGCTCTTAGCCCGTGAGGTGGTGTGGCTTCAGCGCGACAACCTGGGCATCGGCTCCAGCAAGAAGCTGCAGCTCAGCCTGCCCGTCGAGGCGCAATCCGCCCGATGGCTGGAGGGTAAGCTTCTGGAAGCGATCCGGTAGGGGTGGCCGGCGGTCGCCCTATACGTAGACTCCGCGCCGGTTTTCCCTAACCGGGGCGGTGTTGATCCGTTTCCCAGGGCAAGGTGACCTCGCCCCCACGAACGGCGGTGTGTTCTGGCGCTTGACAAACGATCTTGTGGTGCGTATTATACAAACCATGGTAAACCGATTGCCTATTGAGGTGGATGTCCGATGAAGCGACGAAACTGGTTTGGTGTCATCTCTGTGCTGCTCGCGATTGTGATTGGCTGGCTGTGGTCCGTGCGGTGGATCAACAACGCCTCCTGGCTGGGTCAACCGGTACCTGAGATTCCGGCGCTCGGTATGAAGCCGCTGAATCCGTGGCCTCAAATTCAAAAACCTGATCTTGAGCAGGTAATATATGGTAAAGGAATCAAGACTGGTGGGTTAAGCCTGACAGAGCTGAGCAAGAAGCACAAGCTCTCAGCCACTGAGAAGGCGCAGATGGCCTATCAGGCCAGCCACTATCAAGATACGTCACCAGGTCAAAAGCGCATGACAACTCAGCAGCAACTGGATATTTGCGCTGCGGGTGAACGCCTCGACCCTGGTAACGGCCTCTACCCCTTAATGGAAGCGATGATCCGACTGGATGAGGGGTTTAAGTGGATACCCCCTGAAGGTCCGCGTGCAGCTCCCGCCGAGATGCCGTTAAGCATGAACATGCCTACCGCCGATGCACCGAGGACTAAAACCCGCAGAAAGTCGCTTGTGGAACGGTATCCGATGACCGACCGCAAGCAGGCGATACTGGGAATCCAAGCGTATAGCAGGGCCTCAAAGCTGCCGATACGACGCCACGACCAGGATATCTATCTCACCCATATTGACCGTAGTCCAAAACTGCTCGAAACCTATCTGAATAACAGCTTAACCGCTCGGTCATTTGATGATATGCCCTACGGCGCAAAACTTCGTAACATGGCTAGTCAGCTTGGTGCGGCGGGACCTCAGCTTATCAAGCTAGGATATCGGGCAGAAGCACAACAGTTGTTGGATGCGCAGCTTCCTTACAGTAAGCAACTAATCAAGGCACATGGCGGCAACCTCATCCGTGCTACCGTTGCGCAGGCCGTGCTCCATATAAACGTGAAGTCTTCCTCCGAGTTGGCAGGACTGCTGAAGATGCCAGACAAGCAGCAAAAGTTCGATTCTCTTTCAGATCGAATCCACAAGGTAGATAATAAGAGCCTGTTTGGGCATGAATTGAAGAATGTTGGGTGGTATCTAGGTATATTCACCTCCGTATGGATCGCCACAGAGCCGATCACTACGGCTCAGCGTGTAGCACCACGCATGTTGGAGTATACCATCGCCGATGAGGCCAGTCTGGCGGTCTTGCTGATATCATGGCTGGTATTGCTGCTGTTTGGCATTCTACGCACCGGTGCGTGGTATCTATCCTGCAGTAAGAGTGGCGATGAACTGCCGGTCTGGAGCTGGCAGCCGGAGCTGCGCCAGTTGCTCATCTGGTGGTTGCTGGTACCGCTGGCGTTGTATACACTTCTCACGCAAGCGGCCTGGATGCCCTGGCGCAACGGCAACATAGGCTACGGAACTGCTGTCGAAAAGCCGGTTGTGCTTATTCTGACCTTGTTAGTTCCATGGTGTCTCTGGCGTTTCCGCTTCAAAAAGATGTGCCAGAAGCAAGCCGTCGCGACACCAGGACGAGGTTTTGAGATTCTGTGCAACTGGCTGCCTGTCGCTGGCGTCGCAGCAGCAATCTTGCTGGCGCACGTGGTGCCATCACTGTGGTTGGCCTTTTCGGTCATCGCGATTGTCACGTTGGCGGTATTCATCACTGCGTACAAGTTCAAACTTCGCTACCGCCTCTACTATGCCGCGGCCGCGCGATACATGCAGCCGTTTTTCGTGTGGAGCATCCTGGCGGTGTCCCTGACCCTGATGCCAGCTCTGCTGGCGCGTGAGGTGGTGTGGCTTCAGCGTGACAACCTGGGCATCGGTGCTTACAAAAGCGACCAGATCAATCCACCGCTGGAGGCGCAATCGGCCCGATGGCTGGAAGGCAAGCTGCTGGAGGCGATTAGGTAGGGGTGGCCGGCGGTCGCCCTGGGAACGCCAATCTCCCGATTGGCATTTCCCATACGTCTACCGATTCGGAACGATTAACATGGCCCCTGGGGCGAACGCCGTTCGCCCCTACACCGCCCCACTCCGCCGCAGGCACTAGCTGCCGGAAGGCTCCCCTTCCGGCACGGCCATCAACTGGCGCGGTGAAGACCGGCATAGCCAGTAAAACATGGCCGCGGGGACTATCACGCATACGAACGAGAAGGCGAAGGCCTTCCAGTCCTTGGAGATGTGCTGCAGGGTGGTCTCACCCGCAGTATACGGAATCCACGCCAGCAGCATATATAGAAGAAAACTCCAGGTGGCCAACACGGCCAGCATGACAATCGGCCAGTAATGCCGTGTGAAGCTGGCGATACCCAGCACCGAGGTGTAGATCACCAGTGCATAGACTGAAAAATCGGTGATGTTGCGAATGGTGACTCGACCGCTCGCTGTGTCTAACTGTACCAAGTTCATCCAGATCCCAAACGCCACCGACGCAACCAGCCAGAGCGGATACATAAAGGTATCAAAAGGAGTGTGCCGTCTCATTTTCCATGCCCCCTGTCAGTTGGATACATACTTGAACCATCAGCCGTCATCACCATAGATGCTTTTCGATAGTGCTGATATCTGAATTATGGTATGAATATCTATATATGTCAAGTGGTTTACAGTGGGGGGTTGATAAACTAGTATTATTACAGGGGAGATGGCTGAAAGAAACTGGCCTCACTGGGTGATGCTCCTGCAAAGCTACGGTTGCTCATGACCGAGATAAGTCTCCTCGATATCACTAGTAAACTCGAAGATCACAGACCAATTCATACTGTGTGGGTGGCCAACACCCATCTTCCTTACTTGACAGTGACCATCGCTGTACAATGCAGGCATATACTCAGACATCTTGTATCTCTCTGCTGACTGACCCGACTTAATCACCCGTATTGCATAGGCAGTCGATCCCTCGTCATGCAGTGGCGCAGGAATCCCGTGGTTTCCGTGGAATAGATCGACCATCCAAGGTGCGCCAGGATCCGTCCGATAGAATTTGGAAACCACATCATACGGTGCTTCACTCCATCCAAACACAGAGCGGGTGTAGGCATATGAGCCGATCAATGGCTGACCATATGGCTGCGAGCAACCTTTAGTCCACTCTTTGTCGTTCGGGCAACAGGTAGGCATCTTCTTTAATACCTCGCCCGCCGCTTGATCATCTGGAGGTACGTCAGTTGCATTGTCGTCCATATAGAGCTTTAACGCCGCTCCGCACTGCCGCAGGTTGGACAGACATGTTGTTTGTTTGGCACGTTTACGACCCCATGCTAATGTCGGGTAGAGGATTGACGCCAGTATTGCAATAATCGCCATCACCACCAGGGGTTCCATCAATGTGAAGGCTTCTCGTTTACTCATCTTGAACACCTCCTACACAGGTGGCTTCGGTGATACGACACCAGTTGCAGAATCTCTGGAAAATCAAGATTGGTATCACGTAGACCACCAGCGGATTGCACAGCACGCTCTTGCTTACCCACACGCGTTGTAGAGCCGTTGAACCAACATCCCCTGGCATCAATGCCACAATTACGAATATACTCCATGCCCAATAAACTACCAGAATGGCTGATACGAACGCCCACAATCGTTTGGTCAACGAACTCAGAATGAGCACTGGTGTCATCACGAGGATTCCTGTTACGATGTTATCCCACACCCGTTCTGGTGCCGTCGTGGAGCCGCCCAATTGGTTAAGAAGTAAACCAAGAGTCACGCTGAGTAGTACCGTCATTATCAAACCTAGTAGATAACGAGATAACTCATATGGGAACTTATACATCGGTAGGACTGCCTCCTGCAAGAGCATGGCTTCTGAGTTCATATCGCGTTCGTTGATCCTAATCGGTATCCAGCGTCGTGTCTGGCACCATCATGACCGCATTCCAAGAGAGAACGGTGCCCCGTTTGCCATCTGCCGATGGAGCATTTGATGAAGAGACAGCAGCATGCCCATCCGCATATGCTATTAGTGTTTTGTCTGGGACTCGCCATCTCCATGAAGGGATACCTGGCTTGAGCTGGTTTTTATAGTAGGAACTTGGGTCCTCGGTATGTAGCGGTGCAGGTATTCCCTGACTACCGTGGAAGATGTCTGCCAGAAATCTATGACATTCACATTCATAGAAACTCTCAAGGGACTGTTGAGACGCAGGCATCCAGGTGGGCACCGACCGTGTATACACATAAGAACCAATCATCGGCAGACCGTATTCCTCGGTGCATCCTTTTGTCCACTCCTTATCGTTCTTGCAGCAGGTAGGAGTCTTCTTCAACAGTTGCCTGGTTATTGAATCACTAGGAGGTACATGCGTCCCATAGTCGTCCATATACATCCGAAGTGCGATGACACACTGACGAAGATTGGAGAGGCACGAGGTCTGGTGTGCGCGCTTTTGCCCCTGGGCTAATGTGGGATACAGTATGCTGGCAAGTATCGCGATAATACCCAGCGCCAGCAGCAGTTCAAGTAGTGTGAAACCTCGTCTATTACCCATTTCTACCTCCACTTTTCTCATCTACATCCGCGTGATCCGTGGTTCAGACAACCCCACGGGCGGTTTGGCCTAGGCTACCTCTACCATTCACTCAGAATCCGGCACACCCAGAACCGAGCCCCAGCAGAATATTGTTCTTCGTTTGCCGTCTGCCGATGGAGCATCATGGTTAGTGACAGCAGCGTGCCCATCCGCAAATGCAAATAGTGTTTTGTCAGGGATACTGTATCTCCACGAAGGAACCCCAGACTTCATCACGTCAAAATAGTATTGCCTCGGGTTTTCGGTATGGAGTGGAGCCGGCACCCCTTCACTGCCATGAAAAATATCGGCCAAGAATGCTTGGCATTCGCACTCATAAAATGGTTGAACTTGATTATATGTTGCTGAAATCCAGTTTGGCACCGACCGCGTGTAAGCATAGGAACCGATGAGCGGTATACCAAATGGTTGAGTACAGCCTTTTGTCCACTCTTTGTCGTTTGGACAACAGGTTGGCATTTTCTTAAGTAGCTTGCGTGCTACAGCATCATCGGGTGGTACATGGGTCTCGTAGTCGTCCATATATATACGGAGCGCCACAACACACTGACGTAAGTTAGATAGACATGTGGCTTGATTGGCTCTTTTGCGTCCTGACGCAAGAACAGGATACATAACCCCGGCCAATATCGCGATGATACACATTACGACCAACAGCTCTATTAGCGTGAAACCACGTTTACTACCCATTTCTGCCTCCACTATTCTGATCCTCAGACTGAGCTTGACATACCCATTCGCAGTATTGCTGGAAGAATGCCGCAGGTACGACATAGACTACGACTGTTCCAAGAAACGAACTCATGGAATTCCACACATGCTGTAGGACTGAGAGGCCTGCAGGTTTTGGCATCCATGCCAACACGACAAATAGTGAATATCCCATGACAATACAAATCATTATCAATAGTGGCATCCAATACCGCCGCACAAGAGAACACCAGACCAGAATGGGGACAACGCATATAAATGCTACACCCAACATGGAGCCGATTCGCTTAGGTGTGATCAGACTACCATCAAAAAAAGTCCCCAACAATGATATGGCCACAGAAAGTAACCATGCTAACAGCAATCCTGCGATATATTTGACTGGGTCATATCGAAATCGGTAAACCATGGGCATCTCCTGTTACTGGTGCATATGCGTAACCATAGGTAATTTAGGGTATGCATTGGATTAATTATGGTATGAATATCTACTCATGTCAAGTGGTTTACAGAAGGAGACCGATAAACTGGCATATTTAACAGGAGCGGCCAAGGTAGGCTGCTTACCTGCGATATGGGCTGACCGGCCCCGTGTCGACGGGTTCCATCGCCCCAGGGGGCTCCATCACCCGTCGCTGATCAAATGGCTGCCCGCGTCGCTTCGCTCCAGCGGGCGCTGGCGGAGGACGCCCGGCGCCCGCTGGCGGGCTGCAACTGCCTAGACGCGCGCGGTAAAAGGACCCCGTGTAGGGACGCCAGTCCCGTGGGGTGACTAAACCCGCGGCAGCGTGGCTGTTTACCTGCGATATGGGTTAACCAGCCCGTGTCGACGGGTTCCATCGCCCCAGGGGGCTCCATCACCCGTCGCTGATCAAATGGCTGCCCGCGTCGCTTCGCTCCAGCGGGCGCTGGCGGAGGGCCTCCTGCGCCCGCTTGCGAGCTGTAACTGCCTAGACGCGCGCGGTAAAGTTACCCCGTGTAGGGACGCCAGTCCCGTGGGGTGACTAGACCCGCGGCAGCGCGGCTGAATTGGCAGTATAATATGGAAAACGCTGCGAATAGAAGGGGTGTGCCATGAACGAAGAACGCGATCCGGAGCCAGAGGATGAATTGGACGATGAGTCGCAGGCGGAATTGGGCCCGGACAACGAACAGTCCAAAATCCTAACATGTATGTACTGCATGGCAGACAACGACGAAGTGAAGCTCCGGGCGGTGCAGCATAACCGGTGTTGGCAATGCGGTAAAGTTGTCGACGAGTTTGTCCGTTTCTCAAACGGCTCCGTTCCCGTCAGTAGCCAGATCGGCACTCACAGCCCTCTCGCCAGATGGAATATACTCGGTCTGGTGATGGTGCTGTTAGGCCTCATCGGGATCATCTGGCTCATGGTGCTCAATCTCCTGTCACCGCAGCGGTAGTCACTCAGACCTACCGCTGCGATGCCGTACCCTACCCGATCTGTATGGCCCTCTTCAGCGTCTTCAGGTAGTCCTGGTAAACGGCGTAGCTCATGCCCGGGTGCACGCTGTGGTCACAGCTTGGCACATACCCGCCGGTCTGTTTCAGGAAGTTCACCTTGCCCTCTACCTCGTGCCGCATGATATCGCCGCCTTTTTCGACCACCAGCTTATCGATGCCGCCGATCATCTGCAGGCGCGGGTACTGCTTGCGCAGCTCCACCGGGTTGACTCCCGCCATGCCCTCCATGGGCAGAATGCCGGTGATCCCGCCCTCAAGGAAGCAGGGAATGATGCTGCGCATATCGCCGTCGGAATCCACGATGATGTTCTGACACCCATGCGACTTGATGAAGTCGGTGAGTATTTTGTATCGCGGGGTCATGAAGCGGCGCACCATCGATGGTGAGATCATCGGGCCGTTCTTATAGGCCATGTCCTCGCCGAGAACCACAAAGTCCACCTCGCACTCACTCAACACGCGGCCCCACAGCTTCATGAGGAAGTCGAGATGAAAGTCCATCATCTCCTCTATCCACTCTGGCTCTTCAGCGAAAGCCACCGCCATGTCCTGGAAGTCCATGAAGTCGCGTTCAAAAGCCAGGAAGCCGCGGCACACCAGACCCATCGGGTACTCGCGGTCGGCGACTGACGCCTTATACGCCTCCCAGTCTGCGGGGTATCTCGCTGGGTCGGTAGCGTCCAGCCGTTTGGCGATGTCTAGAAAGTCCTGGCGGTTCTTGATGGGGAACTCGATGTAGTGAGGCATGGCGCTGCCGTATTTAAACTCACGCTTGACCACACCGCTTTCGTCACGCACGATGCGGCTGTCGGCATCCTCCTCCAGCACTTCACGCACGAAGGCCGGTCGGAAGCCGAAATCGACGAGGAACCAGCCGAAAGGGTCGTACCCAAAATGGGAGTAGACGTCAACGTCACGGGACAGGCCCTCAGCATAGAAGCGGTCGAGTGTTTCGGGCCAGAACTGCATAAACTCCATAAACGGCAATCTGTCGACCGGCTGGAAGTTCATCACAGCATTGAAGCGCTCGCGTGGGTTCATTTGGGTAGCCTCCTGGTGATATCTCTATAACATATGTATCACCAAGCGGCATATCCGTCGAAAAGTGTGTTGCGGTGATGTGGTATTGGCACAGTTAGGGGAGGGGAGTGGTACTTGTTTGCCGTCTATTCCGCGACATAAATGTCTCGGCTATTGAACACCAAGACTGCTGAAGCAGTCTTAATTAACGTTATCTTTGTCGGTAAGGAGCTCCGCAGCCCGGTTTAGCGGGCTTGGCACGTCAATAGCCGAGACATTTATGTCGCGGCACATGGTCGATACGATCTCAATCTGGATTTGTCGGTAATTGGCTGACATTTATTTCCCGGCAAACCCACCATCACCAAGGGCTCGCGCCTATTCCTCCACCACCGTGACCTTCACGGCGTTGGCGAGGGCGCGGTCGATCGCGATCTGCGTATAGCCGATCTGCAGCACGTAAGCGGGGTATTTCTGCACTAGCTTCACATGCACCGCGGGCAGCAGTCCCAGTGACATCAGTTTGCGGAGCAGCGTCTGGTCATTGATCATCAGGCTGTGGATGAACCCCGCCTCGCCGATCGCCAACGCGCTGAGCGGCAGAACGCCATCAGCATTGACTGGCTGGGTGACATCGGCATGAGCGTGTTTGTGCCTGTGGTGCATCTTTTTTCGTAACCACCTGACCACACCCGGTTCCCGCGGCTGCTCATAACCGCAGTGTGGGCACTTTAGCAGGTGGCATCCGCCGAACATCCCGCAGCTCTGGCAGCCTTTAGCCGATTCGTCTTCGGAAAACTCTTTGCGGCAATGTACGCAAATCATAAACTCACCCCTAAGCTGCGCAGCACCCAGTTCAATAGCGTGCCGACCCCGATAGAGAGCGGAAAGATGATGGCGGCGATGCCGACAGCCGTTTTTGTGCCGCGCTCTTTGCGCATCATCATGAACTGCGCGAAGCAGGGCAGGAACAGCGTGAGTGTCACGGCGGTCACCAGCACCTGCACACCATCCAGCATGTGCTTCTCATGCATGTGGTAAAGACCAGCCGCCCCGAAGTCGCGCCGGAAGAAGCCAAAGATCACGATGTCAGCCGCCGCGGCCGGTAAACCCAGCAGGTTCATCACAGGCTGCAGCATATTGGCCACTTTTTGGAAAAGATGTACCAGCTCTGCCAGCCAAATCACCACACTGGCCATGAAGAACAACGGCAAAACCTCAAGGAAATACCAGTACATTCGGGAGTAGGTTTTGGCCAGAATGTTGCCGATGGAGGGCCATCGCATGGATGGCAGCTCCATATGGAAGCTGCTGGCTTCCCCCGGCACCACCTTGCTGGCCAGCCAGCCGGTGAACAGGAACACGCACACCAGTATCAAACTCCACAGCAGCAGCGCACCTGGATGGGCACTCAGAACCGCCACAAACACGCCCATCTGAGCGGAACACGGGATGGCCAGGGCTAGCAGGAAAGTGGCGATCAATCGCTCACGGGGGGTCTCCAGAACGCGGGTGACCATGGTCGCCATCGTGTCACACCCAAACCCAAGGATGATGGGGATCACCGACCTGCCGTTCAATCCTACACGCTTGAACAGGCGGTCAATGAGCATGGCCAAACGCGGCAGATAACCGCTGTCCTCCAGGATGGAAAACATGAAGAAGAAGGTGCCCACTATGGGCATGATCAACGCGATGGAATAGGTCAGCGCCAGGGGGATGAGGCCGTATTCGCTGGTGAACAGGCCTTGAAGCCATGGCCACGGGATCACGTGGTTGACCCAGCCGTTCAAAACCGGGTTGATGTGCTGACCGAACAACTGGTTCTCCAGCAGATCGACTAAATATCCACCGCCGAAAACACCCACGAACTTATACAACCCGAAATACAACACGAGCAGCATGATGGGTATGCCGGTCAGCGGCTGCATACATAACCGCCCGATACGCCCACTCCAGCCAGAGCTGGTGTCCTGGGGAAGGGTCATCACCTCGGCACACAGTCTGCTGGCCATCTGCTGCCTGGTGCGCATGACGCTCATCATCAGCGGTTCTGGTAGTTTGTGGCTGGCCTGGTGGATGATCTCCCGTATCTGCTCCGCTCTCTCGCTTCCCTGGATGCGCTGCACCCGCTCAAGCATCTGCTCATCACCCTGCACCAGAAGAAGCGCTATCGACCGGGTGGAGATACAGTAACTGTCTTCCAGCAGTGAACAGATTTCGGTCAGCGTCTGCTCCACCGCGGGACTATAATCTATCTTCATTTCTGAACCGTCGCCGTGACCACGCGCTTCAGGCTGTCCACGCCCTTGTTTTTCAGGAACGCCGCTTCGATGACCGGTATCCCCAGCCGATCCGAGAGCATCGCGGAGCGCAGCTCCAGGCCCAGCTTCGCAGCTTCATCCATCATGTTCAGCACGAGGATCATGTTCAGACCCGCCTCGATGAGCTGCAGCGTGAGCGGCAACTGGCGTTCGAGGTTTTTCGCGTCGGCTACATGCACCACCAGGTCGGCCTGCTCGTCGATCAGCAGGTCACGCGCCACCCGCTCCTCTTCGGTGATGCTGGCAAAGGAATACATTCCGGGTGTGTCGACGACCTCCCATTGGCGGCCATCGATCAGGCACGAACCGCGGCTCACTTCCACCGTGGTGCCCGGGTAGTTGGACACCGTGACGTAGCGCCCAGTCAACCGGTTGAACAGCAAACTCTTGCCCACGTTGGGGTTGCCAACCAGGGCCATTTTGTAGTGCGATTCTGGTGCGTTGTTGGAATGTTTGCGGTCACTCATGTTTTTAGTCTACACTAACTTTTCAAGAAAGGGAAGGGTGATTTGGTAGTGATATATTAACCACGAATGGACACGAATGGAAGGTGACATCTGCTGATGAACGCGAATGCCACTGTCCGGGGCGGTTTTCTCCTAACCGCGCCGGTCTGGCGGTCATCCCGTTTTCGATGAGCCCGAAGGACGCAGCCTCCGGACACCCACGAAGTGGGTATGACTCATTACAGGCAGGGGGGAGCAGAGCGAAACCCCTGGTAAAGTCCGCGTATTCCTACCCCCTGCTATTGTGCTGAGTGACCTTGACATTCATTTTTTAAAAGGGTACAAACCAATCAGGATATAGAAAATAACTATTCGCTTATCTATACTGCGATCGCTGAGGTGTCATCATGAGGAAATTCGGTTTGCTTATAGTAACAGCGTTGCTGCTATTGTCATGCGTATCTTTTGGTGAAGAGCAGTTGCCGACGCTTCCGAAAGAGGAACATTCCAAGATATTCGCACTGACAACCAAATACCTAAATGCCGTGCGCCTTGGTGATGCAAAGCAAATGAAACTGCTTGTCGATCCATCATCAGCAGACGCTAGAATATTGGGCAGTGATCCTGCAAAATACGTCCGCGATAGCCAGAGCAGATTTGATATGGTTGCTGACCACAATCCTGTGAAGATTACATCATTCAATATGGCTTCATGCTCCTGGAGAATGACGAAAAGCCTCGTCGATTACGTCTATACCAAATCACCTGATAATCTAAGCCCAAGTAACCTGGCTGTTGTAGAATACCGTTACCCTTATCAGCCGGTCACAGGGCTTCTCCTTGTCAGGAAGGGTGATAGTGGATGGATAATGTGTTCTTTACTTTACCTAACCACAAATGTTTATAAATTTGAAACAGTATGGGATGCAGTGATTAGAAATGAAAAAGATGTTGTAAGTAGTACCAAATACCCCTCCCGGAGTCATCAACCACAAACAAAGCAGACCATGAATATAAAACCAAAGGTAGTCAAATCAACAATACCTGCCTCAGACGGTAGTCAGGATGCAGTTTCGCTTCCGAAAGAGGAACAGCTAAAAATCATCGCGATGACAACCAAATACCTGAATGCCTTGCGTCTCGGTGATGTAGGGAAAATGAAACAGATTACCGACACATTATCATCAGATAGCGAGTTGTTGGATCGTAATCCGGCGAAATACGTCCGCTGTTATCAAGGTGTATATGATCTGATAGCAAACCGTGGTCCTGTGAATACTACATCATTTAGGATAGGTTCATGCCCCTGGAAAATGACTATGAGTCTCGTGAATTATACTTGTGGTGAGTCGCCCGGTAATCTGAACCCAAGTAACTTGGCTGTTGTGGAATATCACAACCCTCGCCAGTCGGTCACTTGGCTGATACTTGTCAGGAAGGTAGATCATCAGTGGATTATGTGTTCTTTACCGCCCGCCACTACGGATTTATATAAATACAAGACAATATGGGAAGCACTGGTTAGTGATGACTATGATGTTAAAGGTGGTGGCAAAAACCCCTCCAGCAATAATGAGCCACAAACAGAACAGACTACGCAGATAAAACCAAAGGCGGTCATATCTTCACCCTCAACATTCGGCAACAAGGACGCTCCTTGTCAGGAAGGCAAATAAGCGTTCGCCGTTCGGTTCGCGGTTCAGACAAACATCCGCGGCACCGTGGCCGGTCGTTGATTTACCGGCTGACCAGCCCCGCGGCGATGGGTTCCATCGCCCATTGCTGATCAGTTAGCAGCCCGCAAGCGGGCGCAGGGGAGGGCCACCTCCATTGAATCGGTGATCGCGACGCGGTAGGCTTGGTGCTTTGCTCCCCAAAAGGTCGAATGGCTGATCTTCTTTATTTTCGGACATAACGCAGATACTACCATAATGATGAAACGAATTTAGAAATCTACTGTGATATGTTAGTCCTACACCTTGACATGGAATGAAACGAAAGAGTATAGTTATATCAAGCTGTCAGAAAACATATACAATTAGGCGATATATTCCTTCTTTGACAGGCGTCTATAGCCGTAAATCACATAGGTGATGTCTATCTCCATGAGGTGAAACATGATGAGTAATGTCATAGACTTACGCATGTACAGCAGAAGTATCTTGCCCTACGTAGATGGTAGGCATTATATCATTAGAGACGAATCGAGGTCGATCACTGATTTCCGAAAATCTCACAATGATGTTGCTGGTTTGCTATCAACTATTCGTGAGACACCGACGCGTATCACAATAACACGACCATATTACGAGGATGTTACTCACTTATTATCAATCATCGAGCCGGTGTTGGTGACAGCTACCATTACTTCGGCTTACGCATTGATTTTAGTTGTAACCACACCAGCAGTAATCAGCAGTAATTATCGGTGCGTTATATATGCCAGCATAGACACAGAAGGGGGAGTCACAATCAAGTATTTCGTTACTTCCGTACATGGAGCACCTCTCTTTTTTGATGCGACACGCAGAGAAATACTCGTAGTAGACGAAAGAACAAGACGTACATCCACCCTAGTTCAACTTCCAAGTCTATAAGTGCTAGATCAGACGCTTCGTAAATGATGCGATACTACTCGCAGCAGTCACCCCTGTGTAGCCATGATAAGGGGAGATAGACCCATGAAGCCAGATGACGCATTTTACCAATTCGTCGTAGATACTGCTAGACATAATTCACAGCCAGTAAACTAGACGCGCGGTGAGGGAACCCCGTTAAGGGACGAAGTCCCGTGGGGTGACTAAACCCGCGGCATAATTTATGGTCACCTCGATACAAACCACCAGCCCCGCTGCGACGGGTTCCATCGCCCCGTAAACGGGGCTCCATCACCCATCGCTGATCATATACAGCCCGCAAGCGGGCGCAGCGGGGAGGCGGCCACCGCCGCATCACCCTACCCTCACCCGCCTGTTCTTGAACCGCAGCCACATGGAGCCATCGTTCTTCGGCAGAAGCTGCTTGTATGGTGCCATCACCTCGGGCGTCCATTCGCTCATGACCACCCAGCTGCCCTTGCCTTCCGGTATACGCGCGGAGAGGGCACTACCCAACTGCTGCATCCGTAACGGTGCCAGGTGCTGGCTAATGAAGCACACGGCGCCTGCTTTGACACAACTCTGCAAGGCACCCATGGTTTGTTCCGACAACTCGACACCACAGGCGAAAATCACGCCGACACCCTTCAGATGCTTCAACCCGACATTGTGGTCGAACACCGCCACCGCCGGACTGGGTATAGTGAACCGCCAGATCTGATAGGCATGGGGCGGTGATACTGGCTCGCCGTTGAAGTTCACAGCACGGCCATTGAGCACCCCATCGGTCAGTAGCGACCAGACCTGCATGTGCTCTCGGGTTTGCGGGCTGGAGTGCAGGTTCATCGCTCCATACAGGTAATCCCAGTATTGGCAGCTTGCCTGTCCCCAGTCGCTGTCAGGGAAGCGCACGATGGCCACCTCCGGCTGATAGTCGCGGTAGCTATACCCGCGCGGATGAGCCGGAATCCACTGTGTGACGTGCTCTTTAAACACCCTGCCGTGGCGAGTGAGGGTGTAGCTGCTGCCGTTCTGCGAATACATCTTGGTCGCCGATTCCACGTAGCAAGTGTCCACACCAGCCAGATGACAGCACCGCATGGCCATCTGCATGTAACGGGCACTGTGTCCTGGGAGATCAGCATAATACCAAAGGTCGGGACTGAACCATAACTGTGCATTGTGCTGAAGTGCGGCTCCCAGTGCCTCTGCCAGCACCACAGGATGCACGTCCTCTTTCAAAAGCTTCGGCGCGAGGGTCATTCCGCACTCCGCCATCGGAGGCCACAACGCCGGGAACACGCTCTCCACCAGCATCCTGGCCCCATACTGCAGGTTGCGCTTCACAAGACGGCCCACGACCTGTTTGAATGTAGAGTAAGCATCGTGCAGAGATAACCCCATCGTCTCCACATAGAACGGCTTGCGGTTGGGCTCAGGAAGCTGACTATAGCCGTTCCGACTGAGCTGCATATGCTCCGATTCGTCGTAAGTGACGCCTTCGAACACCCTTGTGGCGGCGGCTTTGCGGAGGGTATCCGGGTCCACATCCCAGCGGAAGCAGCCGTCGGCGGCTTCAAAACTGTTCTTGCCGTTGGTGCTGTTGCTGACCGGGGTGTAGTTCGGCATCTCCACGTTGAATGTGAAGTGGGTGCCGGTCGCCTTGCAGTAAGCACAGAGGTCATCGGTGATACCCGTCTGTGTCTCCAAGGGCGTGATATGCGCCACCCACAGGTTCAAATCCATCTCGCGATAGCTCCAGAGCATCGCGGGGTGACGCACCGTCCAGGCGTAGTCGGTCGCGCCAAGCAACTGCTTCCGGCGTGTATACGGCTTGAGTTTCGGCAGAAGCGAGGAGATGGAACTCTGACCTTTGGGCACAACCGCAAACGCGGCGGTCGCCACGAGGTTTCCACTGCGAGCGGTCGCTCGGTACAACCCCTCCGCGAGCTTCGGCAGTGTCATTTCCGCCTGCATCTGGGCATCTCCGCTGGGCTGACACCGCACGAAGGGCACGGTCACCCGCACGCCGTTCCACTCCTCGATTTCAATCCGAACTTGGTTGTCATCGATTGTCTCGAGCCCGTGAATAGCGACCGTCAATCCAATCGGCTGACCCTGTTCATACAGCTCTTTTCGTCCGCTGGTTTGAATACTCAACAAGCTCTGTGAAGGAGCCACGCCTTCGTCCAGCATATCGTTGACCCGGGCGGGAAGGTAGGCCATCCAATCGGGAAAAAGGCTGGATTTCGGCAGACGGGGCGTTCCGTGATCGGTGATCGTCTTCTCATCACTGGTGATCTGGGCGAGTTTGACACCCTGTTTGTCCGCCACCGCCAGCTCGCACAACATGCTGCACTCCGGCAGGGAGTTGAAGTGATAGCTTAACAGCAGTTCTTCCGCGCTCGAATGCATCTCCGAGGCCACGGATCCCTGCCCCGGAATCACCGACCAGCCCGTCAGCTCCAGCGGTTCGCCGTTGGTGCGCACGTCCGAGAGCGTGAGTCCGCCTTTCGAGCTGACCTTGACATCCTTCTGGTCGATACGCAGCCGGATGGTGCTCACTTTTGTCCAGTCGAAAGCCTCATTGGGAGAGAACTGCTTTTCGGTGCGGGGGTGAATGCGAAATGACCTCTGCGCACCTGAGGTGTCAAACCCAAGATCACTGTGTCCTGACTCCGGGCAGATATAGCCGCTGAGACGACCCTCTGCATCGATGAACTGCACATAGACCCACTCAGAGAACCGAACATCGCGCACTGTGAAATCCAACCGCGTCAGTGATGTGGGAGCGGGCAGTGCCTTATCGAGGTAGAGCCAGCAGTTGGCCGCATTGGTCTTCCTGGCAAGAACCTCCACCTCAACTGTGTTCAGGCCAGGCTTAGCCATCTCCATGACCCGCCAGTTCACACCCTGCCAGTCCTCGGTGATTCCCACCGGCTGCTCGTTCAGCCACACTCGGCACAGATCGCTGGCTACAACTCGAAGCATGGCGATATCAAAAGCGGACGGCAGTTGGCCGCTCAGACGGTAGCGAACGCGGGTGATATCGGGGCGTTCAGTCTGGGTAGTGGCCCACTGCGCCAGCTTTTCATACTGCATCGGATATCAGCCGTTCATAGCGAAATCAGCCGTTGGGCGTTCCTGTAGAAGATGTTCCGTCGGTCCTCATCTGTAATATCAGCCCCCAGCACGGCGCCGATGTAATACCACTCGCTGAACCAGGGGAAGTCGGTGCCATACACCACCTTCTCCGATCCCGCCCCATGCACCATATGCTCGAGCACAGAGGATTCGTCCAGCACCGCGGTCAGCTCCATATACACGTTCGGGAACTCATTTGCCAGACTGATCGCGGTATCCCAGGCACCATGAAGCGAGTGACCCATCAAGATGTTCAGATCGGGGTATTTCGTCGCCGTCTGGGCGATCAACTCCGCTGTGCAGTAGATATCGGGCGTCCAGGTATGCATGAGAATCGGCAGCCCGCGGGCATTCGCAAAATCGAGCACAGGTCGGTAGCGCTCATCATCCAGCCGGACCGCATGATACGCGGACAGGAACTTGAAGCCCACAAACACATCCGCACTCTGATCGTAGCGCTCAAGGTCACGGGCGACCGCATCCGGGTAGTTGGGGTTGATGCCGCAATAGCAGCGTATGCGGTCGGGATACTTCCGAGCGATCTCGATATTGGGTTCATTGCCGGCATCTGGACTGAACAAGCTGGTATGGTGACACATCACCAGCAGCTTCACACCCGATCGGTTCAGGTAGTCGACAGCGGGTTCGTCCTCAGCCATGGGCATGTGCAGCCCGTATTCGGGCCCCCAATGGCCATGCAGGTCGTAGATGGGGCAGTCCTCCACCGCGGCATTGTCTCGAAACTTCTGCAGCAGACTCATAGCTGCACCTCGTCAATCACCCGCTGCATGTTGCCGTAAGCGATCAACTGCCTGTCCGCATCGGAGATATCGGAGTGCCGTAGGTCCAGCGACGCCGCCTCGGGGTATCGGGCTGGGTAACCGCTGCCGAACACAAACCGCTGAGCCCCATACCGCTTCACCCCGTCTTCAATCGCGGAAGCGGTGATGGAATACATACTGGTATCCACCATCACGCGAGGGTAGTTTTCCAGCAGCGGGTAGATGAAGCGGCTTTGGCTCCACACCCCTGTGTCACACACGATGCAGGTAAGCTCGGGGTAATCCGCCATCAGCGTATAAACGGTGTTCCAGCTCGAGCCGCAGGCCAGCGAGACCATGAGCGGAATTCCACGCTGCGAAAGCTCATCAAGGAACCCGCCAAACACCACGCGGTTCAACAAATAGAAGTGCTGTTCCGGCATGGCGCGTAACGCGACGATGCGCTCTGTTACCATCTTCTCAAAAAAGCGGTCGCAGATCACCTCGCCGGTCTGTGGTGGCAAGATGCTCCAACAACCTAGCAGACGGTCGCAACCGGCAATCGCCTCGCTGATCAGCGCGTTCCCCGCCTGAGCGGAGCTGTCGTGCTGGGCGATGTGCCATGCCAGCCCCTTCTCGATACCGGCATCATCCATCATATGCAGCACGTCTTCGCGGCTGATGCCTGGCTCAGGCAGCCCTCGGACCGGTTTACCAAGGCAGATATTCACATCGAACATTTTCAAGGGTGCACCTCCGTGATCAAGTATATGTAATTGGTGCTATTCAGTTGGTGCACCACGGTCGATGAGCATCCTCACCAGCAGGTCCTCGTTCAGCCTGTAGGCCGGATGGAAGTCGCTACCCTCCACATATGCCAGCAGGCTATGACGAAGCTGCCTGGCGGCAGGGCGGCGATCGGCATCTGTCTCAAGGTCCATGGCACACACCAATAGTTGTCCCGCACCCACACGGGTTTCGAAGATCACACCAAGCTTTGAGTTTCGGTCGTAGTTGTCAATCACCTGCACAATCGGGCGGTAGTCTGGCGGTGTTTCGTCCAGTATGACAGCTTTGGACCGGTTGGTCACATCACCTGCGCCGCGTTCCCAGTTCTCGTATACGGACGGCGGTGCACCCGCGACACGGAAGGAATCTGCAGCCGAGAACCGTCCCAGCAGGTCGGCCCACTGCCAGTCGCTGTGGGATTCGGTGGGGAACTGCGCGAGTGCCGGGTGTTTCGGGTCACAGAGTATGCCAAGGGTGCCGGTCTGGTTGAATAGGCGCAGGCTCCAGAAGGTCGGCAGAAAACTGCCAGGAATCGCATTCCTGCCGGGTGCCACTGGCTCAAATCGACGCATAGAATCAGGACCAAGCATCGCTTGAACCGGCTTGATCACGCCTTCGCGCGGGGAAGAGAACAGCAGCACCCGTTCGCCTGCTGCTAAAGCCTGACGGGTCGCGGCGTCATAGGCATACGCTATCCGAACCCCGGCTGGCGGCGCGGATTGGATCTTGGGATACACCCAAATGTTCCACGAATTCGATGTACCTGCTCCGCTGACGGTCAGGACCAACCTCGAAGGGCTGCTGATGGAATCAAAGGAGGCCGATATCGCGCCTAGGGTCGTCACACGGCCAGTCTTGATCAGCATCTCAGGCCAGCTACCATGGGCGATCAGCTTGCCATCGGGCTGCTTAATCGTCCACTCTGCGTGCGTGCGAATATCTTTCGGGGCGTAATGGGCGATTTCAGCGGTGGCGTTGAAACCATCATCTGTGCTCAGCACACGCTTCGACATGCGCAGCAGACACACAGTCGGTGCGCAGAACCGGCGGAACTGTTCTGGTGTGATCAAACCTTTGGAGTCCCAGAAGGCATCCAGCCAACCCACCAGGGCAGCACCCTCACCAGGGAAGTCCCGTGCATCCAGTATCTGCAGCCCGCCGTATGGCCATGTGCGCAGACTTGCCTCAATCTCATCTTTATACAGTTCCATGCTCAAAGCCCCGCTGGCTTGATGGAATGCTTTGGCCTGATCGAGCATGTGGTGTTGATACAGCATCTCACGGTAGCTCTCAAAGTTGTGCGCCCGTAAAGTGCCGGTGTATTTTTTTATCTCGTCAAAATTGGGATACATCGACCACTGACCAACCTCGTGGGCGAAGGTCGGCACGGTCACCTCCGATGAGTGTGCATTCTGTTCTCCACCGGCTATCCAGTCGGGGGAGTCTGACCGTCGGTCCCAGTCTGTTCGTGGCCCTATGACCCCACGTTGTCCGGTTTCGAAATAATCACCACTGGCCTGTATCGAGCCACCTTCACATCGGTATAGCCGACGCGGGTCTTTTTTGCGGCTGTCCCTCACCAGCGTGTCAAGTGCTCCAGCCGATTCGTTCCCCATCCCCATGAAGCCAAATGACGGATGGTTGCCGTAGGTTTCAAGAATCAGATCAAGCTCGTCGCGAATCCATTGGTCCCGCGCCGGGTGATCGCCGTATGCAGGCGCATCGATCGTCCATAATGGCAGTTCAATCTGGTAAAGGAAACCCATCTCATCTGCGGCCTCAAACGCGGCTTCAGGCGGACACCAGGAGTTGAACCTCATGAAGTTAAGTCCGTAGGACTTGCATATCTTCAGCACTCTGAGCCAGGCCGCCTTATCCATCGGCGGATACCCAGTCAGCGGATAGACACATTCGTTGATGGTACCTCGAAAAAACGCTGGACGACCATTCACCAGGAACTGCCGATCCTTTGTGGTGATCTCGCGGAGTCCATAGCTTACCTGTTTTACTTCACTGTAGATGCCAGACTTAAGCGACACATCCACCGTGCGAATGGAAGGTGCGAACTCATCCCATGCCGCGCGGTGGTCATGGAATGGAACAACCACCACACCGCCATCGGTTGGTATGACGTGCTGCTGCCCTAGAATCTGCACATCCGCAGCCTGGCCCGTTTGGTTCCCTACATCAACCTTCAGCAGATCAGGGTAGACCTGCACCGACTTGATCCACACCGGATTCGTCGCCCGGAGTTCGATTTTGCCGATAATGCCATTCCAGTTGCCCTGCGTGTCCTCAGTGATGGCAAATCCCCACGTGCCAATCGGAATCTTATAGGTGTTGTCAATGCACACCGTCAGGGTATGATGGCCAGGCGCGAGCACGCCCAGCTCATGCAGGTGTGGAACACTCAGGCTGTTTTTCATGCCGACAATGCGATCATCAACCCAGACCGTGCTCTCCCAGTGGCACCGCTCCAGGAATAGCTCCACACGCTGACCCTGCCAACTGGCGGGGATGTTTATATCCCGCTGATACCAGGCACGCCCTTCATACATGATGACTCGGGTAAGCCTGCCAACTGCCGGTGTTTCGGTCTTTACGCCATATCCGTTCTGCTCAGTAGACCCGGGAAGCTTGGTTATATCTGGCAGCACTTTTGTGTGCCACGCCTCACTCAGGCCCCTGTTTTGAGTGTCAAGCTGAAACCGCCACTGCCCGGACAGCGGAAGTGTACCGCCGGTAGCCGCGCTGCTGAATGTGCTACTACCGGCCGGAAGAGCCGTTGTCAGGGCGATGCATTTGTTGTTCATTCTAGACTCCTGCGGTCAGCCTGCTATGCCAGTGTCGTTCCAGCCGCAGCCCGCAGCGCGGCCACGGTGGCATCAACCTGCTGCTCTGTCCAGTCAGGATTCACCGGGATATATACGGTGCGCCGCAGCAGCTCCAGCGTTTTTGGGCAGACATCGGCGGAATAGTCCGCACGCAGCCCCTTGTTCGCTTCGAACAGGAACGGGTTCATGGCAGGGTGATGCATGATGCGCTTCTCCACCAGTGGCGTCCACTCGGTGAAGATGTGCTTGCCATGGTCGATACCCACGTAGCCACCAAGCCCGGATGCGGAGAGAAACCCCCTGGCGGCCGATTCGCTGGGCAGCCGGTAGGCCACCACCACACCGCAGTCACCGTCGATGTCGTTGTTGGGCGCCACTTGCAACCCTGACACGCCATCGGTCTCCGCCTCGATCCGTCTGGCGATTCGTCGCAGATCCGCCAGGATGCCGTCCAGCCTCTGCGCTTGCATGCGGATAATCGCGCCCATGATCTCATCGGCCCGATACTGCTGCGCCACGAAGATCGGGATGTCCAACTCTGCCGCGTGCGGACGAAACGCGGTGCCTGAGTCGGCATAAGCGATGGCGGTTTCGTATACCTTGCGGTCGCTGGTGACCATGCACCCGCCTTCTCCGCTGGAGATAATCTTGAAGTGGTTGAAGCTGAACGCCCCCGCATCGCCCCAGCTTCCGGTGGGTTTGCCCTTATAGCTGCCGCCATTCATCTGGCAGGAGTCCTCAATCACCTTCAGACCGTGTTTGCGGCTGATCTCCAGAATGCGCTCCATGTTGGCGGCTCGGCCCAGCATATGTACGGGGATCACTGCTTTGGTATTGGGGCCGATCCTGCGCTCGAACTCAATCGGGTCGAGGGCCATGGTCTCATCGACCTCGGCCAAGACCGGGATGGCACCCACGGTCAGCACCGAGGTGGCGGTGGACATCCAGGTATAGGCGGGCACGATCACCTCATCGCCGGGGCCGACGCCAAGGCCCGCCAAAGCGCAGACCAGCGCGGCGGTACCGCCGCCGCACATCAGCAGCGCATACTTGGTGCCAATTCGGCCTGCCCATTCCTTCTCGAACCGGTCGCACTCGCCCAGGTGCCCTGCTTCCGGGCTTCCCACCCGGAAAAGCTGGCCCGATTCGATGACCTTGGTTACTTCGTCGATCTCTGCTTGGCCTATTCTATACATGTCAGTCTCCTTACTCGTACCACTTCTTGTTCAGGCGCTGGTCACGCTCCTGCTTGGTGCTCCAGACCACATCGTCAAATACGATCTTGGCGGGCTTGGCCCCACGGGCAAACCAGAAGGTGAGGCGCATCTGGTTTACCGTATCCATGGTCGGCTTGCCTGCCCCGGCAGCCATCGTTTCGGTGGTGATCAGCACGCGCTGCCACCCTTTGACGTTGGCGATGATGCCAAACTTGGCATAGTGGTTCTCCCAGGTGGCGTCGCCGATATGGATTCCCGACTGCACGACGTCCTGAGGGTTATCCATGTAGACCCAAAAGTTGACCTGCTTGACCAGCCTCATGGGCATCTCGGGGTAGATATCCAGGTCGAGACGCGGTGCACCGTCCGGACTGACTGCCGGCATCGATATCTGCAGCGCCTTCTTTCCACTTTTCACTGTAGTGGTAGCCAGCTTCACCTCAGGGGCCTTTGGGAACCCCGATGTTTTAACTGACCACTTGGTCTGCATCTCGGTCATGCTTTTATACTCAAAGCTGTCTGTAATCTTGTCCGCTGAACACGCCAGCGATGAGAAGAGGGCAGTGAACGCCAAACCTGCGTATACGAAACGTTTGTATTTCATGATTTTACTCCTGCGCCGCAGAGATTGAGATGGCAAAGACGGCCAGCGACGTCCCTGAGCTATTCTGCGACTCAATGCTGATGTTCTTGATGCTCTTCTCGGGGTTTGGATTCACCCAGTCTGTGCGGATCAGTTGGATTCGGCTGCCCGATTCCGTTTCGGCGGTGACGGCAATGCGCCCATCGAATACGCCGAATTTGCTGTTCCAGTCCGTCACATTCCACCTGTATCGGAACTCCAGATCGGCATTTGTACCGTCCGTGTAATCCAATCGGGCCTTCGCCACCAGCGGGTGAGAGGTAACCCTGCTCCAGTGAGCAAGGCTGTCTCTATCCAGCGGCAAGTTGCAGGTGATTAACATGGCCAACCGTGAGGCCTTCTTGTTGAGTGCGATAGTCACAGGTCCCTTGGGCAGAGCATCATCCGGCTCAGCCGACAGTAAGATCACATTCTTCGCGGCGGTGTCAGCTGCCATCTGGAACTTCACCTGACCGCTTTGGATATCACGGCCCAGTACTTTGTGAACGGCGTTCTCTGCGCCATATTTCGGCCAGGAATCTGCATTGTCAGTGATGCGAGTGTTGTAGTATTTCGCTAGTGGAACACTGCTCCAGTCCGTCGGGTCTTTGTCAGGTCGAATGATTTTCGAGATTTGATAAATTGGGTCATACCGTATCTCAGAGAGTTTGGGCGCCGTGGGATTCCAGGCGTACTGCCCGGTCAGAAGCACCGCAGACCATGCCTCAGGTGCTATGTCCTGCGGAACGGCCCACGATCCAGCATATGACCACAGAGTATCGAACAACCCCAGTGCCGCCGGCTCCTTCGCGAGTGCCTGAGCGAACCCCTGGATGGCCACCGGTGAGTAGAAGGTGGCCCCGACCACCGGGAACCCCTTGTCAGTGAAGTATCTCAGCCGCTTTTGAGATTCCGCGGTATAGATTTCGTAATCCCAGTCCACCATCAGGATGTCCTTCGGCAGCTTGTCGATGATCTCCCACCCTCGGGCCTTATCGGTCGTGCCGACCATATACTGGCCAGTCGGCAGCAGCGTGTCGTGCCACATCATGGTCTTCACGCCCTTACTGGCGTTGATGTCGTACATCCGTTTGATGTGGCGTAAAAGCAGCTCCGAGGGGTTTTGTGTTTTGCATCGCTCACACATCCCATATGGCCCGTAGTTGATCTCATCCATGCAGATATGCACGTATTTTGGCTCGAATATCTCGATGGTCTCTTCTAGAACATCCTTTACTAGAGCATCCACGCCGGGATGTGATGGGCACCAGTTTGTGGACCAGCCGTAGTCGTGCTCCGGGTCTTCCAGCAGAGGGAAGTTGGCCGGATTGGAGAGTATCCACACGCTATGGCTCAGCATCTGAAGGGCTGGGATCACCTCAAAGTGCAGCGACTTGGCGTAGTTTACCAGCTCTTTGGCCTGAGCTTTTGACAGAGCTTGATGCTCCATCGCGGGGAACTTCTGCCTGTCGTAGATGATGTTGTCCGACAGTTCGAAAAACAGCGTGTTCATCTTCAGGGCCGCAAAGCTGTTGATGAGGTTCTTCATCGACTGCATCGACTCCGGGCTGCGGTTGATGCTGCGCAGGTTGAGATAAACCCCTCGCCACGCCATGGCTGGCTCATCGGTGACCTGGCAGCCTTTGGCCGTCACCTGGACACCATGCTGGGATACTAGTTGTTTTAGCGTTTGGATGCCGTAGAACACGCCCACCACACCTCTGGAGGCCAGTGTGACGCTATTGCTGTTTACAGTCAGCGTGTACCCGTCCACTTTTTTAGGCAGTGATTTGCCGGTATTCGCGATCTGCAGCGCAATCTGGTTTTTCGCCGTGGACGAACCAGTTTTCGTGATTTTGCATTCCAGTTGGTATAACCGCCGCAGCTCCGACTGAAGATACTCCGCGTTGGCCTGGTTCGCTTCGTCGTAGCTGATGATGGTGCTGGCGTTGATGCCGAAACTCTGCTTGTTGTAGTTCACCTGTTTGGGCTGCGGGATGAGCACGCCATCCGCTACGTTGTTGATGACGCCTGGGCGTGGCGCCGCATTCACAGGCATGGTGCAGAATGCTGTCACCAGTGCTAACGCGGTAAGGTAAACCGCCATCGACAATTTGATCGATAACCCAGAACCGCTTACGTCAGTCATGAATATACACCTCAGGTAGTAAATAAAACACATGCCACGGCTCATACATGGTTTATATACTCAGTTTACAGTAACGCTTGTTTATAGTCACAATGCCCTGCATCACAGTATATGCGTTACTCAGAAGTAAGGTGTACTTAACAGCCGATCACTGCGGTAGCCATGGTGCATTCTGCAGTTTGAGGCAGAGGAGAGGAGACTTCATGTTGGAGATTCAACATCGGTATACTACCATTCTATATAGGCGGATTCATATGGATCGGCGGCATCGGTGATTTACGGTCGTCTCGCTGACCACCGCGACCTTTTTTGGGCACTTCTGCAGTACGGGGTATTCATTCAGAAATGGGCAACGGAAGGTGTGAAGGGCGAAAACAGCCAAGAAATAACAGGTATTTATACCAGTTTTATCATTTTTTTATATAAGCAAAGATGGATATCGTTTATAAAGCCTTGATAAATATACCAAAATAAACTCCCACGCATATGATATATAGACGGCCCTCAAAAACTTACTTAGATGCCGTCAGAAAGATGGTATGTATGAAGAAATACGAAACAACCACCCAAAAGTGCAGGAATTGCGGAAAGACCTTCAAAGTGACTATACCAAGTCCGGTAGCAGATGAAGTCCATTTGGTAATGGTGTATCGGTGTCCGGATTGCCACTGCATGTCGATGACACCGTATACGAAGAGTAAAACTACGTATTTAAAACCATGGCACAGTGTCATGGGATTGCTAGACCACAAACACAATAGGGCTTAACACCAACGTGGCTCGAAGATGGCTGCTCCTCGCATTTGAGGTGCAGCCATACCTTCTAGTACGGCACATACATCGCTCGAGCCTCATATGCGTTGCGCTTTTTCATCTCCTGGTAGTTGATCGCCCGCCACAACACCAACACCCCCTCCGCGTCCTTACGGCTTCTACCGTTCTCCCCAAAACCAGATTCGCCGATCAATGTATCAGTGACCGGCATGTGACCACGCTTTGACATCTCTTCGAAACCTCTATGTGGACCGCATTTTAGCTCGACGTGAATCAATACTAGCGTCTAGTACAGTAATCTTCATGGAGACTGAGTTATCTCGTCATTACCACGTGAACCGTCCGTATGTCCGGCACGTGCAATTTACCACGGTTCAACCGTATGTTTTATGTTTCGAAGTTGCCTGTCGATCATCTGGCTGTAGTACTTGAGCATTGCATCGATCGTGGTTACTGCCTGATCATCCAGGTTGTTGACATCACCTGTGAGCCATTCTTAGATCATGTACATACCGCGATGCATATGGAACAGCTCAGGCATTACAGGGTCATTTGCCCAGGCATTGATAGTACTAGAACAGCGGTCTTTCATCACATGCGAGTGACCATACCTACGAGTATTACACCATCTTCTATAGCTTCATGGCTGATATGGGTCCCTTCTTGTCTAGGATGAATGCCGCCACACTGTGAGTTATAGCCGTTGCAGTCACCCCTCTACATCATCTCGATATCTTTGTTTCACGAGATGATCCTTTAAACTACACGTGGTACAGATATATGCCTTGTTACGCATTATAACCGGTAAATGATCCTGTTTTGGGGCAGGTTGGGGACACTGTCTGATCGGAAGCTCCACCTGCAGCACTCACAAATGGCCCACGCCCTGACCGTCCTTGTTTACCGGAATCCGGGCCGCGGTGTGGCAGTTCCTAAAAGAAGCGTTACAATATAAGATGGTAGATCAACACCCAAAATAGACAGGCTGATCACCATTTTCCGTATAAGGAGTGCGAACAAGTGAGTGAGATCATCTCAGTAGATGCTTTAGAAATTCTGGATTCCCGCGGTAACCCTACCGTGCGCGTGTTTTTGAGCACAGACGAGGGCGTGACCGTATCCGCCTCTGTGCCGTCCGGTGCTTCCACCGGTGAGAACGAGGCTTGCGAGCTTCGCGATGGTGACAAGGGCCGCTACATGGGCAAGGGCGTGCTGAAAGCCGTTGACAACGTGCGCGACATCATCGCCCCCGAGCTGATCGGCATGGATGTGTATGATCAGCGCATGATCGACAAGACCATGATTGAGCTTGATGGCACCCCCACCAAGAGCAAGCTGGGCGCCAACGCCATCCTCGGTGTGTCTATGGCAGCCGCCAAGGCCGCATCTGAAGAAGCTGGTCTTCCCCTCTTCCAGTATCTGGGCGGCCCCGCAGCCAATCGCCTGCCAGCCCCTATGATGAACATTCTGAACGGCGGTATGCACGCCGACAACTCCGTGGACTTCCAGGAGTTTATGATTATGCCCATCGGTGCGCCTTCCTTCGCTGAAGGTCTGCGCTGGGGTTCCGAAGTTTTCCATATCCTCCGCAAGATTCTGCAGGGCAAGAAGTATTCCACCGGCGTCGGCGACGAAGGCGGATTTGCTCCTAACCTGAAGAGCAATGAAGAGGCCATGGAAGTCATCGTTGAGGCCATCGAAAAAGCCGGTCTGAAGCCAGGCGAAGATATGTCCATCGCGCTTGACCCAGCCGCCAGCTCCCTCTACAAGAAGGAGATCGGTGCCTACGATTTGTTCAAGTCCGGTTCCGGCGTGAAGTCCTCTGAGGAAATGATCGCCATCTGGGCTGACTGGTGCAAGAAGTTCCCCATCATCTCCATCGAAGATGGTCTGGATGAGAACGACTGGGCCAACTGGCAGACCCTCAACAAGCAACTGGGCGACAAAATCCAGTTGGTTGGCGACGATCTGTTCGTGACCAATGTGGACTTCGTGAAGAAGGGCATCGAGCAGAAGGCCGCCAACGCTGTGTTGATCAAAGTCAACCAGATCGGCTCCATCAGCGAGACCCTGGACACCATCGCGCTGTGCCGCACCGCTGGCTGGCGATATGTCATGAGCCACCGCTCCGGCGAGACCGAGGACACCTTCATCGCTGACCTGGCAGTGGCTACCAACGCCGGGCAGATCAAGACCGGCTCCGCATGCCGCTCCGAGCGCATCGCGAAGTACAACCGGCTTCTGGAGATCGAGTACATGCTGGGCGAAACCGCCATCTACGGCAAGTACTAGTCTCTCACCTGGTGTAGCGGCTTCCGCCGCTTCCGCCTTCACCCCCGCCATCCGGCGGGGGTGTTTTTTTGTGGGGCGGCTGGAATACCTCCTGGGAACGCCCCCTGGGAACGCCAATCTCCTGATTGGCTCCCTTTCTTCCAGTCTCGCTACGAGGTGCTCGAAGGCATTCATCCGCACTTTCACCATACGGACGAAAACCAAAATATGGGTGCGGTACGACATAGGTCAGAATGGCGCAGGGCCGCCCCAACGCCCGCCGGGACGCGGGCCGGTACTGATCAGCGATGGGTGACAGTGCCCGTACCGTGACGAAGTCACGGACGGGCCACCGAACCCGTCGCCAAGTGCCGGTGGTGTAGATCGCAGGTAGTTAGCAACGCTGCCGCGGGTTTGGTCACCCACACGACCATGTTCCGGGAGCTGGCGCTCCGGGAACTGCGTCCAGTGCGGGTTCCTGCACCGCGCGGCTGATCAGTATCGGCCGGCGTCGCTTCGCTCCGGCCGGCGCAGGGATGCCCATGTCACCTATCGGTCATCACAGCCAGAGCTGTAACTGATACGGTCGTCGGGGCGTCCCTTGTGGGCGCCCTAATCGTTGTTCATTCGTTAGTTCTTGTTTAGGGCGCCCACAAGGGACGCCCCTACGGTGTTCTAGCAACCATGGGCGTCAACAAGAGACGCTATTACGACCAGTTACTTACAAGCCTGTATATAAATAGGCCTGGTTCCCTGGGAACGCCAATCTCCTGATTGGCTCCCTTCCGGGATATTGCTCCGAGAAACACACTGTTACCGGATGCCATTCAGGAGAATGGCGTTCCCAGGGGCGTTCCCAGGACAACAACCATAATACTTGCTGTATACTGCATATGGTGCCTGGCTACGACCGATGGCACCATATACGCACCAATCGGGGAAGATCCGGTGAGAACCCGGCACTGTGCCGCAACGGTGATGCCTTGCAACCCAAGGACAAGTCCGATTACCGATGGTGATGTCACATCGCACCCGCGATGGCCCTTCGAGCAAAGGGCGGCAGAGACCTCCCCAACACCATGTTGGCCCTCTCATCGCTGCCCAAAACAGCATGGACTGAGGAGGCCTAGTTATGGATCGTGGCTACGTTCAGGTTTATACAGGAAATGGTAAAGGCAAAACCACCGCTGCGCTCGGATTAGCTCTGCGTGCCATCGGCGCGGGCATGAAAGTTTTCATCGGTCAGTTTGCCAAAGGTCAACCCTACAGCGAGCTCAACAGCATCGCCCAACACGCCCAACAGATCACACTACGCCAATACGGCACCGAACGGTTTATAGAGGGCCAGGCGAGCGGTGAGGACACCCAGGCAGCATGGGCCGGATGGCAGGATGTGCAGGCGGCTGTGAGCGGTGGAGCCTACGACTTGGTGGTGCTGGATGAGATCAACATCGCGGTGCTATATGGACTGGTGACCGTAGACGAGTTGTTAACATTGATACACGATAAGCCCGCGAATATGGAGCTGGTGCTCACTGGCCGATATGCCCACCCCAAGATCACCATGGCGGCGGACCTGGTGACCGAGATGCGCGAAGTGAAGCACTACTACCATCAGGGCGTCATGGCCAGGGTGGGCATCGAGAATTAGTTCATGGTTGGTTTGGTAGGGGCAGCCCCCTGTGGCTGCCCCTTCTGGCACCGATTGTGGCTGCCCTCATTCCCGCAGCCCACCATTGCGATCGGTCCTATCCGTCCAATCCGTCCGATACCCGCCTCCCTCAGACGCCGGAAGACCGCCCCGGTTAGGAGAAAACCGGCGCGGACATAGGCACGAAGGCCAGAGGCAGAAAAGCAGAAGGGCCACGCTTAGCGTGGCCCTTCTGGTGCAAAGGGATGAAACAAGAATAGCTTAAGCCTTGCGGCGGCGAGCGAAGCCGACTAGACCGACTAAACCGGTGGCTAGTGCGACCATTGAACCTGGCTCTGGAACAGCATTAATGTCAACCGTGTAAGTACCAGGGCGGACAGTATTGTATGTGTTCGTTGTGCCATTCCATGCAAGATAGTTGAAAACGGTGGTGTCCTGAGTGCCAGTGCCAACGTCAATCAACGATATCTTGGTGCTCTCACCGGCGGCAAGAGTGCTGTTTAACTTCAAGTTCAGAACTTTGAAGTTTTTCCAAACATCCGGTGTTGGTTCGTAGGTCGGATGTATTGGATACTCGTTACCTTCATTGTCGAGGGCGGTAAGACCGTATGGATTCTGTTCTTCAGTAACCGATGTGCCCCAGGCCACACGGTATGCAGAAGAATATCCAGTCTCATTGGCGACCTGAACAGGCTTCTGTTTTACGTCTGTACTAGCACTGTCAGCTGGTTTCAGAAAAATCGCTGATTTCGCTAATGTGTCCTGATAGCCCAGCTTGTCGCCAAGTGCCCAGCGAAGCTCTAACAGGTTCACTGGTTTGTCGGAGCTGATCCACACAGAAAGGTTAATTGCAGTTCCTGGAACGTAGTTAATTGAGGTGATAGGGGTGCCTGTGGCATCGCTGGCTAAAGCGAGCCAAACATCATAAGATGCCGCAGCGTTAGACGCTACTGAGAAGAGAGCGCCTAGAGCCACTAGGCCAGTTAGTAAACCGGCTTTTTTCATTGTGTTGCACGTGCCTCCTGTTAAGGTGGTTGTGGAGATGATAGTCAAGGGAGCGACCCTTGACTGAAACACGACGGCATTATTCGGCCGTCTTGGGCCAAGTAGCCTAAGCCACCCGACGTAATGCGAATACGTTTTCTTGCTATACACTCAATAGCAATAGGCATTCGACCCGTATAGTGAAGCTGACAGCAACCTATAATAGCTAGATAAACAGGTCTACGCTTATCTAAAGTTTAGCATTCGCATACGAGCATGTCAATATATTACCGCATCAATTCGGCAATTTGTTCATTATTTTTCAGATTATTCCATAATGTATTGATAACAGGGAACAAATCTTGGAAGCTGGGTGATATTAATGCCGAAACCGAAACTTCGTATCGTGGTGGTCCGTCACGGAGAAACCGATTGGAACAAAAAGAGGGTGTTTCAAGGCCAAACGGATACCCCACTCAATCACGCCGGTATCGCCCAAGCCATCGCGGCGCAAGGGGCTCTTTCGTCCCTGCAGTTAACGGCTGCGTACAGCAGCGATCTGTCACGTGCCAGGCATACCGCAGATATCATTGCCCAACCGCATGGTCTGGATGTACAGACGGATGTCCGGCTTCGGGAGATGGGGTTCGGCGTTTTTGAGGGACTATCCCATGAGCAATTGATGAACTCAGAATGGGCTGATCATTTCGTGAAATATAAACAGGACCCCTTCCACAACCGTCCTCCAGAGGGTGAACCGCTTGACGAGGTGCTGAAGCGCGTCTCTGCCTTTTACGCCGACCTCTGCGCGAAACATGATGTGGGTGAAACAGTTCTGGTGGCCGCGCATGGCGGAAGTTGCCGAATGTTGGTATGTGCCGCACTAGGGGCTGATGCTGAGCTCAACCGTCACATCCGGCTGGATAACTGCAGCATCAGCGAGCTTGAGTATTCCGATGGCTTCACCATGGTCACCAGATTGAATGATACCCACCATTTTACCGCTGGCGGCATTGAGCCTGTGCTGTAAGGGCCAACTATCAATTGTCAGTTGTCAGTTGTCAATTGTCAGTTGGTACTGTAAGACCACCCCGGACATAGCCAATCGACTGTGTCCGGGGCGGCTGTCAATTGTCAACTATCAATTGTCAACTGTCATAGGGCTACTTCACGAAATACAGCCAGCGGCGGCTGTACTTGGCGTCCATCTTCACAGTAACCACGCTGCCCTTGCGGCTGTAGGCGATCTCATCGCCTTTGCTGCCAGGCTGCGCGCCCTGAGCGTAGAGCTTGGCCCCCTCTGGCACCAGCGAGGCCGGTATTGTAGCCGTCGCCCCCTCGGCTGCCTGGATGCGCAGCATGCTTACGGCACCCGATGGCACCTTGCGCTCCTTGGACACCATCGTGAACGCGATCTGCTCCACCGGTTTATCGGTCAGCTTCCATTTGCGTCCATCGATGCTCAGCTCGTTGATCATGCCAGCCGAGATGGCCACCAACTGACCGTCCTGCCCCAGCTTGAAGCATAGACCGTCGCTGACCGTGCCGTTGATCACATGACCGTCCACATGATAGTCCTTGAACTTCATCTGGGCGGAGGGCATGTCCAGCCCCTTCATTATCTCGGCATCCTTCTTGGCGTCGCGCGCGAAGTTGGCATCCCAGTCTTCCACCAGGTCCTTCAGGTGCGGCACGATCATCACCGCGCCGTTCGGGAAGCGGTTGGCGAAGTATTCGCTGTTCCTGCTCACGTATTCCGGGTTGTCATTGATCCCGGCATATTTGCCCGTTGAGGGGTAGGCGTTGATCCGGTTGAGCACATCAAACCAGACGCGGGTTTCGTAGCCCAGACTGGCGGCCTGGTCGTCTCGAGGGCGGAAGCCCAGGAAGATCGCCATCCCACCGTTCTTGCCCGCCTTGTATGTTCCGATGGTTTTGCCCATCAGCTTGGCCACCACCTGGGTTCCGGTCCGAGGGGCCACGCTGTAGATGCGGTCCACCACTTTGTCGGTCAGGATGGTCATCTCGGGCAGCCCGGCGAGGGTGCCCTCGAAGCTGACGCGCCGTCCGCAGGCGATGTCGCCCAGAACGGTCTTCTCGTCGACCGTCACGCCAAACAGGCTTTGCCAGTATGGCAGTGCCGATTCGCCTTCGGCGGTGAGCACCGGGATCGGGCCGCTCCAAACCAGCTTGCCGCCGGTATCCACGAAGCGGGACATCTGCTGAAGCAGCTTTTTACTGGGGAATGGCTCGAAATGCACGCAGAGGGTGGTGTATTTGTAGCCGCGGAGCTCCACTGTGCCCGCCGTCCATTTGGCCAGCTCAAGCAGCTTCTGCTGGGTGATGTAGTTGGTATAGGCATACTGGGTCATCCAACTGCCATACCGCTCATCCCAGGCGTGCAGGTCGATGGGATACAGGGTCAGCACGTCGATCTTCCGGTGCTGCATATCTTGAATGGAGCCGTAAAGCGAATGCCCCGTGGCACCGACGGCATCCGCCAGCATTGACCGGCGCTGATGAACCCCACCGGGCATACCCCAGTGAGCGGCGTAGGCGCAGGAGACGTCGTTGATGCTTCCGATGGAGCACGCCAGCGACAGCCCCCAGTAGTTTCGATCGAGGAACCCGCACTCCGCGGTGTCGTTGCCGTTGCCGGTCAGATAATCGCCCCACTTGAAGTAGTCGGCGCACGCCGCGGCGGCTTGATGCACCGTGCAGCTCCAGGTGAAGCTGTCGGTATATTCATACAGGGTGCCCTTGTTGGCCACGTAGTCAATGGTGGGGCTCTCCGCCCAGGTGGCATGCGCCCTGGATTCCAGGGTGTGGCCCATCTTTTCCTCGGCGTAGTGTTTGGCCGCGGCGAAGATATCGGTCACCTGGTCCTGCAGAAGTTTGAAGTAGCGCGACCGGAATAACGCCGTCTCCGCCACGCCAGCGGCGGACTGTTCAAAGACGTGGCCGTCGGTGTCCTTCGCCCAGGTGCCGACCGACATGTCGTGCTGACCAGAGGCCATGTAGACCATCATCTTTTCCATGTCGCGGTATTGGTCGCCATACAGCTGCGCATATTTGGCGGACATGTTATCGGTGAGGTATCTTAGCGCGAACTCGCCGTTGTCATGGTGCGCAAAATACGACCAGTCCTGCTGGATGTGCATCTCGTCGCTGTATAGCGCGTTCAGTTTCACACCGGCGGCGGCGTATTTATCGATGATCTGCTTCATGAACTTCAGCGCCTCGGGGCTGAAGTAGTCCATTTCGGGTGTTTTGTAGCGCTGGATCACCATCACGCGGTTGTAGTCTTTGAGGTCGGTGCGGCCTGTGCCGGAGACGACGATGCGCTGCACGGGGATTCCCGCCCCCTGCTTGGTCACGCCAGCGGATTCATCTACTTTGCAGGTCTCGGTGATGTCGATGATCTCGTCCGGGTTGACGGCTTGATGCCCCGCCTTGTCGGTTTCGCGGAAAGCCAGCACCCGGACGCCATCTGGCACGATGTCGATGATACCTTTGTTATTGGTCCACTCCTTCTGACGCCAGAAGGCCACGGTGTAGTTGCCCGTGGAGGGGTCGCGGCTGCCCTCGCGGTAGTGAACCCACTTGCCGCTCTGGCCGGTCTTCTCGGCAAACACCACACCCAGCTCCAGCGGGCTGATCACGCTGAGTTCAAGCCCCAACCCGTAGTTCTGGGCGAAGGCACCGATCTTGGCGATTCGGGTGATGAACTCATCGCTGTCCGAGGTGTATTTTCGCGGGGCGTGTTGCCCAGGCCGGTATTGTTCGAAGAAGTGGTCGTAGGCGACGATGAGGGTGCGACAGCCTCTCTGCTGCGCTTCTTCGCAGATTTGGCGCAGGCTGCGGTCGTATTTGTTGAAAGTGGTTGAGAGGTCAACGACCGTATCGGGGTCTTGCAGAGCATCAAGGTCTGCATCTCGCACCAGGATGATACCGGCCCTTGGCAGCTCAAATGCGTAGGCACCCGGGTAGCTGATCAGCTCACCCTTGTACAAGTTCTCAGGCACACCGCCTTCCGCGGCGCGCGCCGGTTTGCTGATGGCGACAGATATCGCCATGATTAACAGCAGTGTGATCATACAGATTATCGGACAGACTGGTTGCATGGATGGGCATCCCCCTCGTTTCACGTCCGAAATGGGCGTGTTGTTGTGGTTAGTGTTCCCTATGAGTGGGGGTGTTTCCTGCATGGATTGGGGGATGGGTAGGGGCGATTCGCGAATCGCCCTTCTTGCGAACGTCGCACAGCCCCCGTGGTTGCCCGGACTGTCTGAACCACGGATTACACGGATAGGAAGGGCTGCGATTTAACGCAAAGGCGCAGGGGGTATTTGACCGCGCCGGTTTCTCGGTACGCTTGCGGTGACAGTGCAGCCCTCCTCCGGCGCGGTCTGGCGGATAGCCGAACCAGTCTGATGGGCTGGTGGATCACCTGAACGCGTACTAGGGGCGATTCGCGAATCGCCCTTCTTGTGAACGCCGTACAGCCCCCATGTTTGCCCGGAATTTCTGAACCACGGATTACACGGATTACACGGATGGATTCGGATGGGAGGGGAGATGCCAATCAGGCGATTGGCGTTCCCAGGTTGATGGAACTACACCACCCCGGTGTGGAGAACCAATCCTCAGACCGCGCAGATGCCACTGATCAGGTATTTGACCGCGCCGGTTTCTCGGTACGCTTACGCTGGCTGTGCAGCCCGTCTCCGGCGCGGTCTGGCGGATAGCCGAACCCGTCGACACGGCGCCGGTCAGCCCATATCGAAGCAGGTCATCCAACGCTGCCGCGGGTTTAGTCACCCCACGGGACTGCGTCCCGTAAACGGGGTTCCCTCACCGCGCGTCTACGCAGTCGCAGCCCGCAAGCGGGCGCAGGAGACTCTCCGCCAGCGCCCGCAGGAGCGAAGCGACGCGGGCAGCCATTTGATCAGCGACGGGTGATGGAGCCCCCTGGGGCGATGGAATCCGTCGACACGGCGCCGGTCAGCCCGTATCGCAGGCTATCCGCCCACGCTGCCGGCGTCGCTTCGCTCCGGTCGGCGCCGGTCTGGTGGATGGCCGAACCCATCGGTCATACGAATGAACCTGACCAGATTGGCGCAACACAGAGACCTCAAATCACCGCCCGCGCACCAGCAGAGCCCAGTCACTACTATCAGGCGCGGTGAACCTGGCATCCTGAGCTGCTGCCACTTTAAATGGACGGCCGAATTGGCCAGTCAAAGGGCTGTACCATCGGGCCGTCAGGCTGCCTTTCATCGCCGTCAGGTTCAAGGTTGCCTCCCCGCCTTTGGGCAAATAGGCAAACAGAACCTTCGTGTTGGCCATGGCAAACGCCAAGCCAGACTTGACCAGTGCGTCGTCTGGCGGCATCTCCCAGGGCTTGATCTGCTTCATGAACCGCGCGATGTAGTCAAACTGCTTGTGCAGGGTGGCGCGCTTATCGGGGGTTTGTTCTGCACGAAACTCCATGCTGTCATCCATATAACTGAAGTGACCGCCGCTGGCGAGTGCCGACCACGCCGCCTTGCGCACCTCATCATCATTCGCGTTGATCTCCCAGTCGGTGTCGAAATGGAGCGGCTTGTTCAGTGGGCGCATCGCCATCAATTTGTTGTGTATCGTGGCGGGGTCCCACTGCTGCATCACATAGCTGTGGCTGGGATAGTCACGGCGAATGGTCATATGCTGCCGTGGCAAAGTGCGTTCATGCAGCTTGATGTCATCGCACAAAGCCAGTTCCCACGCCTCGCTGTAGTAGTTCTCATTGGCGATCTCGAAATACACATTGTCGAAGCCGTTGACAGTGTCGACCACCTTGTGGATATATGCTTCTTGATACTTAAGAGCCTTGGGGTTGCCGAGGGAGCAGAACCCCTTCTCACCATCGGTGCCTGTGCCTGTGTTGCGAGGGTCACCATCTACACCGTTCAAGTTATTGCCGCGGTTGAAGGCATGCAGCTTCCATAGGTAATCATGCTTGATCATCCACGCGTCCATCATGATAAGTTGCAGATAGATACCACGCGAGCGAGCGGCTTGGCACATATCTTTCAGACGCGTGAAAAAGGCGGGGTTAAACTTGTCGAGGTTATATTTTGGCTTGCCGTCATTGGCCAGTTCTGATCCCTCCCGTAAATACGGCTCCACATGGGGTCTTTCGCCTGGTGGGTCGGGAGGAAACTGCTCGCAGCCCCACCACAGCCAGACCCTGGCCTGGTTGAGACCGCGCTTCTTGAGCGATTCGAACATTCTGGTGTAGTCTGAATCGACATCGCTGAAGGTGCCCCAGGTATAGTCTCCCAACAACAAGACCGGCTTCCCCTTGGCGTCTTCAAAATAGTGAGGATATTTCCCAGAAATGGAGAGTGCAGGCGCTGCATTTTTCGCCGCCTGACTGCCCAACGCGGGCAGAAACACGAGTAACGCCGTGAGCAAGCTCGTGAATATGATAGCAACTCTACACATAGTCTGTATCTCCCTTGTTTTATTCGGCCTGTGGCCCTTACAGCCTTGAGATTTGTATCCAGTCTAACTTCAATGGTACCGTGCCTGGCCAGGAAATCCGCACATCCAGCGGCGATCCTTTGGCCGTGCAGGTGACCGCGAACTCGCGCCACTGACCAGGCTTCGCCAGCTCTGAGCCTTTGATTTTCTTTGAAGCCAGCAGTTTGCCATCTGACACGACGCTGATAGTGGCGGCTTCGGTGTCCCCGCTGCTTTCAGCGAGGGCTTGAAGCCGGCAACTGATCCGGTGGCGTCCAATGGCGACGGGTTTTACGGCCAGTCCAGAGCACAGCTCACCAGCCTTGTCTTCGCCTGATGAGACCATCCAAGCCGTGCCGTCACGGCGTCCGGTGGTATGGCTCATCTGTTCGGAGTATTCGGCCTGATAGCGCAGAGTGCCTGGGTTCAAGCCACCGAGTTGATCCTTCATGTTTACAGCGACCTCGAGTTCAAGCTTGTCTAACTGAGCGAATAGTCGTCCGTCGGTGTCAGACATCAGGAAAGAGCGGTGTGGCTTTTCATTGGTATTGGACCGAATGCTGCCATTATGCAGGCACCATCCCGCCGCCCCAGCCAGCTTGCCGCCCTCGGCGTCACGGTAGTAGTCATCGATGTCGGGTGTGTAGTTACCGTATCCCTGCCGGAAGGGCTCCTGCAGATGCACGGGAACGCGTCGGCCAAGCTGCTTCATCCAGCCGATGAACTTGACGACCTCGCCCAGAGTGCGTGCGGAATCCCCTCGGCCTCGCCCAAGATGCGGCGCGATGAAGTCACACTGACCTGTGGTCAGGTATTCGTTGAGGTCTTTGCTCGAAGTCGGTACTCCGGAGGCGGTGCAGATGCGCTTTGGGTCAATCGCCTTCACCGCTGTGATGAGATCGCCCATATCCTTGTAGCTTACGAATCGGGCGTCGCCCACATCGCGCTCATTCCCCACATCGAAGTAGACATTGCGGTACCCCTTCAACTCGGTGGCCAGCGTTCTGGCACAGGCAATGTGTTCACTCTGGTTGCTAGGGGCAGGATGCGGACCGCGGTGCATGGTGACATCCACTATGATATTACGCCGGTCGCACTCACGGATGACGGTCTTTAGCCGCGCCATGAAAGGCTCCCGAACGCTGCCGTCAGGGTTGACGACGGCATAATTCTGATCGTTGATGTTCCACATCGTCCACACGCGAATCCAGTTAATACCATAACGCGTCATATCATCCAGGTCACGGGTCAGGAATTCCGGTGTGCTGATGGAGGTTGCCGCATAGTAGCTGATGCCGTTGAGGAATACCGGCCTGCCGTCTATGCAGAAATTCGCGCCGTCTTTTGATATCCCCAGCGTGGCGGCTTGCATCGGCAATGCCACAGTCACCAGCAAGATGGCGGACAGTGCAATTCTCACGTGCGTACTCCTCGTAAAACTCATCACATTACCGCAACAGCCGGGCGTAGAGCACGGCCTCGTCGCCGATAATAGCAGGGACAGCCCAGGATGCTGTGGGGCCTGCCGTCTTCACATTGGGCTGCACAGACCAGATGCCGGTCACGCAGTCAAACCAGACCAGATCATACTGGCCAGCGCTGATACCCCGAAGTCCCATCCGCCGCTGGTGCTTTTTGCCGTAAAGAAGATAACGGCCATCACTCGCGGCCATCGCGTATATGGTGCCCAGTGCTTTGCGTTCATCTGCCGGGTTCAGTCCTACGGCGTTGAAGGACTCCATGAAGCTGACCACATGGCCGCAATCGGTGAGTTGTTCAATGGGTGTGTGCTCAATGTCCATATCGATCACCATGGCAGACGCCCCAGCCAGAACACAGGCCCAGATTTTGGATCGGGCTACCTCACGAGTGCCAAAATCCGCGCACTCCGACATGTTGATGTGGTAACGGCCCTTCGCCTCACGCCAGCACGAGGCAAGTGCGTTATGAAGCTCCGTTTCAGAGTTTGTGTTGTACTGCACGGCATATTGGTTGATGCTGGGCTCCCCGATGAACTCCTTGAACGTCGCACCCTGCAGCTTGTGAACAGCGATGGAGTGGATGGGGTCCTCGTTACGAATGATCGCAGCCAGTTTTTTCGCTCGAGGCACAGAGAGCGCTTCCTGATACTCCTCGGCCAGACACCACACCAGGTTGCGGTGATGCTTGAACCTCGCCACAAGCTGCCAGAAGAGCTGCTCCTCGGCGGCCCCGGCACTGCTTCCAGTATTCCAGACCCTGGCGCTGTCGTCGTAAACAAACAGGTAGATGATGATGCCCAGCCTGTCCATCTCCTTGAACCACGACTCCCACTGCTCAAGCAGTCTCGCGTTTAGGCCTTTCGATGGGTCATTAGCGATGAATGGGTTCTGAGTTTTATCGCCATCTCCGCCGTGTGAGCGAATGGCGATCATATAGATGCAGTTCGCTCCGGTACCGGCCACCTTACGGATCAGCTCCATCTGATCTCCATCACGCGTGCCATCGGAGTTCAGCTTCCCACGGTAGAGAAACCCCTCCGGATCACCAGGGCCGCAGATGATGCTCGTGTGAGGCCCTCCATGGCTCATCCAGGCAGCGCTGTCAGCGTCAGCCTGAAGGAAGCCCGCTCTCGGTGATAGAGGCGAAATGGCCTGCATCAGCAGTTCTACCGCCTCAGGTGCTGTGGCTCCGGGTTCGAGGCGTGATTGGTTCCAACTGATGATGGTGTCATGCGAGGGCAGCACCAATAACCCTTCAACACCCCAATGACCCAGCGCAGCAAACGCATCATGCGGCAGCCCAGGCCAGTTTCGCTGCTTCTTGCGGTTGATGCCGTTCACCCACCAAAGCCAACTGTAGCTGCCGTCATGGTCGACCTGGTTATCCGGGATCGTAGGTGATCCCATGGATCTTTGGCCTGGTACCATCTCAGCTTCGATACCTGTAGTGCGGGGGATGCTCAGCGGTAGCGGATTGTGCAGGGCCATCTGGACAATACCCTGGCTGATGATCTGCTTGTTTCCCCAGCGGCCTTCGTGTAGGTATAAATACCCAAAGCGGGCAAAGTCACGTGGCGAGATAGCCAGCCTACCGGGGCGATCTTTCTCGCCGAAGGCCAACAAGCTCGGTTTATCCTGCATCCCCAGCGGTGATGCGACCGACAGGTTCAACACTTTGCTGTCATACTGACCCATGGATGCTTTATACACGCCACCAAATAATGTATCCACAAACATGGCCATAGAGTAGTCATTATATGCAAATGCGGTGCCCGGCTGATCCTTCAAACCGTAACAAGAGGTCTGGTTAGCCAGGTTCCTCCAGGTGATCTTTGCGTCCTTATTCCCAAGCTGCCTGTTGATGGAACCCAGGCGTGGCTGCCATTTCACCACCGGAGCGTCGATATCGGCAATCATCCCATTCTCAAGAGCTTTGAACAGCAGATGGGAATACACCGTTTTGGCTGCCGACGCCACATCGGCCCTTTGCTGCCACTTACCCCACGAGGCCACAAGCTGGCCCCGCACCACCACGCAGCCATTGCCGCCGATGGTATCGGCCAGCCGCTTCAGCTCGGTGGCTTTGATACCCGTCTGCTCCGGCTTGGCGACCGTCCAGTCGTTTGCCGGCCATATCACCTGTCTATTTCCAGCTATACGCATGTGAAGCTCCTTGATATATGTGCATCAAAATCACTATCGTAGGGATGGCCCTTGTGGTCATCCCTACGAATTCCTGTGGAAACCACGTATTACGGTCATACGAATGACTTCGTAGGGACGGCCCTTGTGGCCGTCCGAACACTCGGTTGATACTGACCTGTTGCCCCGTACTACGGACCTAATCTGTAGACATCGGTTGTGCGGATGACCACAAGGGCCATCCCTACGAAATCACACAAACGGTTCATGACTGTTGGTGGCCGCCATGACTATATATGTCACCAATAATCGACTAACTAACCTTACGGACTAGCAACATATGGGTGCCGGGTTGCGGCTTTTTAAGCACAACTCGGCTCGCCCCTCCCAGCTTCTGCCCATGCGAAACCACCGCGCCTGTCTCAGGATTAAACCACTCCGCGGAGTAGCTTCCTGAGGGCAGTGCCGTCAGTGCTACCGAATCACCGTCTGGAGCGTACACCAGATAGCACCGTCCCTTACGCGCCAGGCACATACCCCCCGATGACACAGCGGTATCGTCTGGGGCCATGAAGGGCAGGTCTGACTTCAACCGAGTCAAGACATACTGGTAAAGATGCTGTATCGGCGCGGCCGTGGGCGGCATTTCGTAGCTTTTCGGGTATATATACTGCTTCCCAGACGCATCCGTCCACGATAACGGACGAATCAGCATCGAGCCGCCTCCCATGAGATAGGCCAGTGTTTGCGGCAGCGAGGCGTTAATCTGGTGGATGAGCGCTTTTTGAGGATACTTCCGGCGATATTCGGCCACTTGCTGGTAGATTTGCTGGGGCGTCGTCTTCTCTGTCTCCGAAAAGGCATAACGTCCGGCCACCTGCTGACCACCGGGTGGGGCACTCAACTGACCATCGGGCTTGTAGTGCCAGTAGCGCAGGTCGACAACCGAGACAAGTTTCGACCGCATGGGATCGCCTAATACCGCATCAAGGACGTCTTTCGTGGCTCCGAGCCCGATGCAAACTTTCCGACGGGTGCGCTTCTGCCATCCGTCAACCGTATCCAGCCAAAACTGCATAAAAGACAGATTGCCCGTATACTCCTCGCTGGTCAGATGCACCACATTGCGATACGTGCTCAGTTCATCAAGACAGTGTTCGATGTAGGCTTTGTGCAGATCACGTCGGATGGGATGGCTGACATCATAGAATGCATTCGCGGCAGGGATGCTATCCGGCATCGAGGTTTTTTGAACGCAGTTTGCTGGCCGCCATGGGAAATCGCAGTAGTGTGCCTGGATTTCGAGCAGGCTATGTTGCATGTAGTGGTTGACGAAAAGAATGGCCCCCTTGCGGTCACAAAGGGCAGCCATTTCGCGCAGACGCTGGAAATACCACGGGTTATACTTCGATAGATCGTATAGGTGCCTTCCATCCCATGCTTGTCCCTGGTCGCTGCGTTGCCAGGGTTGTTCCAGCAATGGCGAGACCGCGTTATTGTTGTTACGACGGTCGGCGTCATGGGTATCTCTGCGCCGATCATACCACAGACCATAGTTGTGCTCGAACCCCGGGTATCCAAATCGAACCATGGCATCAGTCAGACGGTTCAAATCCTCGGTCATCCCTGGACCAACTGTATCGGCGCGCCGGGTGATATTGGGACGGGTATCGGCGTTTGACCACCAGCCGGCAGGGTTCTTGAGGCCTCCCCACCAGCCGTTGTGCTGGGCATACCCCCAGATCACACTGCTGGATGGTTGGACGAACCACCCCGATTTTGATACGCATGAACCTGCCACGATAGTCTCCAATTCGGGCCTTCGACGTAATTGGCATAGTCGGTTACTGGGCCAGGCATAGTAAGTATAGACCCCTTAACAGCCTGTATGTTATCAAAATCGGCCGCACCAGACTTTCGAATTTGGTTATGACCGGGGCGGTCTTACAGTAAGCATGCAATAACGGAGGGCTATAGACCGCGCCGGTCTGGCGGATAGCCATACCAGTCGTAGCGGAGCATGCTCACCCATATCGCAGGGAATCCAGCGCATAGATGCCCCCTACCACTAGTCGATCATTACGAATGACCATTGCCCTCTCGGATAGTGATGGTCGCCTTCCTCACCGCGAAGCAGTCGTCGCCAGAGAAGACGAGATACATTGTCTTTCCGTCGTGACTCATCCACTTGGTTGGAAAAGAGCTTGCGTCTCCGGCCCGGACATCCCAGTGTTCGGTGTAAAACAGCTTAGTCCATGGTCCCCAGGGTTCAGTGGCATCGTAGATACCTAAACCCCACCAGTCGACGTCAGGGATGGTGGTACACATGAGATAACGGCCAAGCCCGGCATTGTAAGTGACACCAAGACGATAACACTTACCTTTATTTGTGAGCACGGCCCCGCGCTGCCTGATGTCAGATGTCCATATGGGTACTCCATTTCGGTCACATTTCGCGAAGAACTGGTAGGCATTCATGTCGGTGATCTTCACCTTAGGAACTCGCGCCAGAACCATCCTGTCTGCCGCTTTGTAAGCACTTTCAGAATCGTGTGAGAATAGGTAAACATATTCATCGCGAGCGCCCTCATAGTTCTTTCCGAAATTCAAGAATGAGGGGCACCCAAAGCTGGTCGTGAACCTCCAATTGGCCCACTTCCACGTCATGCCATGATCAGTCGACCATGCGATCTGCGAGTTTCCGGCGTTGCGGGCGGCTATGTACAGCACACCGTCCACCATCAACATGCCGCTGGCCTTCCTGCTATTGGCACCATCACCTGTCTGCTCGCCGGTTCTCGACTTGATATTGATGCCTTTGAAGTCCGTTGGGCCTCCCGCTATTTTGGCAAAACCCAGTCCCAGCTTTTTCGGCACGAATGGGGTAAAGCCAAACCCATCACCATACGCTGTATACTGGTTTCCATCGTCTGCCCAGGTCATCGGCCAGTTGTCGCTATTCTGTGCCGCACGAATAATCGTAGACTTTGGTGCCCATTGGATGGCTGAGATCGCTTTAACAGGCCGGTTGGTTGCACCATCGGTGATCATCTTTAGAAAGTCGGCAATTTTCTGGCTGCTATATAAAGGATATTTGCCTAGATTTGATGCATTGGAGCCTGTCCCCAGCCTTACGATCACGATATCCAAACTCGGACACACCGCGACAATGCTGTTCCCCAAGCCCAGAGCGAAATATACATCTGAAGGGATATTTTTAAACGCCTTCTGGTCGTTTGTATACCAGTACATCCCGTAGTTGTTTTGCTCATCCTCAATGGGTCTGTTCCATTCGTGCGTGTGAATGGCTGTTTGTATGAACTCTTCAGAGAGTATCTGTCGTCCGTTCCACCGGCCATTATGAAGGTACAGATACCCAATTCGTGCTAACGCCTGGGAGGTGATGGTGATTCCAGAAGCAAACTCGCGGCTGGTGATGCCGTTGATGCTCTTTAGGCGGAATCCATTCGTTCGCCACTCCCAGTCATTGATAGATGCTCCAATTGGGTCCATGACCTCACGTTTGAACAGCGGCTTCAAGTCTTCATGCGCTGCAAGGGTACAGAGCTCTGCCAGCATGTTAGCGGTGTCATTGCTGTAAAAACCATGTGTGCCCGGCTTCCATTTCAGTGTAGGAGGTCGACCATCATCAAATCCTGCGGTCATGCTGGCAAGCTGTTTCACGGTGATCTGGGACAGCCATTCGGTAGATGAAGGGGCAGCCTTCCGATAGATAGATTGGCTGATCGAGCCGATAGAAGGGTAATAGCTCTGCGCTTTTGCGTCGAGGTTTATTTTGCCGGCCTTCACGAGCAGCCCAAGCGTGGTTATGCCGACGGACCCTTTAGTGCAGGATTTGATGTCGAATCTAGCGGTGGGTGATCCCCATTCTTTGATGAGATGCCCATTCCTTATGATGCAGCCCGAGCCTCCCGTAGCGGCGGCGAATGCGGCTGTTGCAATCACAGCCTTACTGGACATGCCCTGACTTTCGGGGGCAGCAGTTGCCCATGACTTTCCTGGCCATATGATATTACTCACGCCATTGTCCTCACTATGTTTTATCTGAGCCATTCTGCCGCTATTTGCTTCATTATATATGTGTAGACTCATCTGCCCTACCCGGGTTACGCCCCAGACAACGGCGATGCCCTCACCGCGCGGCTAAGCAGTCGCAGCCCGCAAGCGGGCGCAGGGAAGCATGATCCACAGATTTCGCAGATTACACAGATCAGGTAATGACCGCGCCGGTTTCTCAATACAATGGCAATCGCTATGCAGGTGTGCTCCGGCGCGGTCTGGCGGATAGCCGAACCATTGTAGCGGGGACGGTCGCCCACGTTACATGTTGTCCGCCACGCTGCGGCGGGTATAGTCACCCCACGGGACTGCGTCCCGTAACGGGGTTCCCTCACCGCGCGTCTAGCTATTTGCAGCCCGCAAGCGGGCGCAGGGAGCCCTCCGCAAGCACCCGCAGGAGCGAAGCGATGCGGGTAGCAATTGGCTATGTCCGGGGCGGTCTTTCAGTACGCTAGCAATAACGGAGGGCTATAGACCGCGCCGGTCTAGCGGCTAGCCTCTCCCGCCGACACGGGACTGATCCGCCCACATCGCAACCTACCAGTCCCCGTTGCCGCGGGTTTAGTCACCCCACGGGACTGGCGTCCCTTAGCGGGGTTCCCTCACCGCGCGTCTAGCTATTTGCAGCCCGCAAGCGGGCGCAGGGATCCCTCCGCCAGCGCCCGTAGGAGCGAAGCGACACGGGCAGCCATCTAATCAGCGACGGGTGATGGAGCCCCCTGGGGCGATGGAACCCGTCGACACGGGGACGGTCGCCCACATCGCTAGCTGCCGGCCACGCTGCCGCGGGTTCAGTCGTCATCACGACCAAACGTGATACCATATCCCTGACGATACCACCCCAAGGAGGCCTGCACCGTTGACGACCACCAGACAGCTTGGCCCGCGGATTCTCATCATCGGCTGCTCCGGCGCGGGAAAGACCACACTGGCCCTCCGCCTGGGCGAAATACTCGACCTTCCGGTGATTCACCTGGACAGTGTTTTTTGGAAACCGCACTGGACTCAGCCATCGGGCGAGGAGTTCTTGGAGAAGGTCGAAGAGCTGATCGAGCAGCCCCGCTGGATTATCGAGGGGCACTACGGCCGCACCCTGCCATGGCGGTTGCAAGCGTGCAGCAGCGTGGTGGTGCTGCACTTCCCCACCTGGCTGTGCCTCTACCGGGTGGTCCGCCGCGCGGTGATGAACCTGGGCAAGACGCGTCCCGACCTCGCAGACGACTGTCCGGAGCATATCGACTGGGCCTTTTTTTGGTATGTTGCCTGGACGTTCCCTCGACGTTCCGTCCGGCATATGTATGCCACGCTGCAGGCCTTCGCGGAGGATAAGCCGGTGGTCGTGCTACGCAACCCGCGGCAGTTACGCCGCTGGCTGGCGGAGTAGGGAGTATCACGCGAAGACGCGACACCACAGGTGACGGCGCGGAGGACACGGAGGGGAGCATAAAGTAAAGAAATTTTACTTAGCCGAAGGTAAGTAAAATGGGAACGTCATAATTTTACTATACAATATGGCCCGCGACATACCGTGAAGTCTGACATTTTTCAAGCAAAGGTTGGCATCGCAACCATAACACCAATTATTACTCACAGATCGTGCATTCGTTCGCGAGCCCAATAATCCACAAATCATATACTCGCCACCGCGCCCTGAAGGACAGTCTATTACCCACAAATCCAGATTGGGATCGTATCGACCATGTGCCGCGACATAAATGTCAGTCTATTACCCACATATATTGGTAAGGATAGTTCTGCTGATATAATCGATTACGACAGCGGCCGAGGGCTGAAAGCCCTGCGGCTACCTATACGAAAAGCCGGCTAGAAGCCGGCTGCGGCACTTCGTGCGGTTGGTGTTAACGACATCTTAGGCTGCTTTAGCAGTCTTGTTGATCAATAGCCGAGACATTTATGTCGCGGAATCGGCGTCGGCTGGCTCCGCAGATATTTGTGGGTAATAGATTGACATTTATGTCGCGGAACCGGTGACCTACTGCCCATGCAATATTTATGGGTAATAGCCTGTGCTTTAACGTGTGGCATGACGGAATGTGTTGATTCGGAACTCACGACCCCAAATGTTTATGTCGCGGCATCCGCGCAACTCGCACCCCAAACCGCCAGAGCCTTCGGCAATCCCACCGGGGCGATCTGCGGATCGCCCCGCACGGCTACTTGTCGGCCTGGGCGCCGAAATACATGTCCAGAATCACATAGTCGAACAGGTTCACGCTGCCGTCGCCGTCCACATCGGCCATCTGCCAGGGCGTGTTGAAATGCTCATCCAGCACCACGTAGTCAAACAGGTTGACCCCGCCATCGGCGTTGGTGTCTCCGTTGCCCAGGCTGAGGGTGGCCACAGTGGCTGTGCCCGTGTCGGGGATGAAGAAAGTTGGCGACTTCTTGCCCAGGAAATGCAGCCCTTTGACATACAGCGTATGCACACCATAAGCCAGGGTGTCGATGCTGTAAGCGCCGTTGTTGCCTACATCCACCTGGTAGCTGCCCACCTCGGTGCCTTGGTTGTTCCGCAGCGACATCATCATCGGCACTTTTACGGGGTTCTTGAAGGTAAACTGGTTGAACACCAGCGTGCCTTGCAGCGTGGACCCGATGGATGGAACCGCATAGACCAGACCAGTGCCATACCAGTCGGTGGCCAACTGACCATATTTACCCTGGCTGATGCTGGTCGCGCCCCAAATGCCTTCCTGCTGCCACCAACAGAGGATGGCCCCTGACTTGTCAGACGCATAAACCAAACCGGGTTCCAGCGGCGATATCGTGATGGCGTGATACAGCGTATCGGGGTCCATCACTGTTGCCTGCCAGCCGGATAAACCATTCCGCACGATGCTCAACTTGCTGTCGGTGCCCAGCGCGTATATCGTATTGGGGTCACCGCTGTCAATGAGCGCCGTCTGATAGCTGCCTGAGGCTATGATCACCTCTGGCTGCCAGTTCGTTTCGGCCTTAAACAGCACCAGACCGCCAGTTGTGGCGCAGGCCAGCACACGGTCTCCGGCTGCATACGCCCCGCGAAAAGTGGCCCCCTCATACAACACACGCGTGACCGGGCTGATATTAACGAACCCGTATGAATACAAACCGCCGTTTTTTCCCACCATCCCCACGAAGCCATCATTGAACATGCCCGTCATCAGGCTGGAATAGGGTCGGGAGGACTCCACACGGGTGGATGTCCAGCCTGCGCCTTTCAGCATCCGGTAGAGATAGCCGTCGGTGCGCAGACCGTATAACTCTGTGCTACTGGTGCCAGGGGCCAGTGACATGTAGCGATTGTTGTTATCGATAACGGTGTTGACCCATGAGTTGCCGATGTATTCCGTGCTGACCACACCCGAGCTCTTGCGCGCAACATACAGGCCTTTTGTGGCGTCTGTGCGCGCGCAAATCACATCAAACACGCGGTTCTCGCCCACATCGGTGCGGGTCCAGGTCGTCTGGGCATAAACGGGAGCCATACAAATCATTGCAGACAGGCATATCGCCAGTTTCGTGATGCTCATTTATGAGGGTACCTCCCTATCGATCGGTCGGAGTGAAATTCGGAAAGTATGATGCCACACATTTAGACTGGGTCACACCATCAGATTACCCGCAAATGAGGGCGATTATCATCCGTGTTTTCGAAATGAGCCGTGCCTGGCTTGGGTTGGCGGTTGTTGGCGTGGACTGTGGCCGTATGGATGCGGTCGGAACAGGTGGTGAAAGGATTGTCCCCGGGGTATATAGAGGCAAGTAAAAATACCAGTTTGCACCTCATATTGGCATAAATTCATGGAAAACCGTGCATGTTAAAAACGACAGCGTGTATACTTGATACTAGAATGGTGTACGGCCGTATCTGACAATCGACTCAACCACCAAGTTACACCATATTTGTTTTCACAGTGGCATAGAGATTCAAAACAAACCGTTGCGGAGGAGCCAGTAATGAAACATCGTCGCGCGTTCACGGTACTCGAACTGCTGGTGGTCATCGCCATCATCGGCGTACTGGCGGCGGTGTTATATCCTGTGCTGATCGGTGCGCGGAAAAAGGGCAAGGATGTGGTGTGTATCTCCAACCTGCGTCAGTGCGGTGTCGCCCTCAGGTTGTACATGAATGACTACGCCACAGAGCTGCCGCCTGATGACCAGATGGCACATGAATTGTTGAAGAAGATGCCTACCTGCTGCCCCAATGATAAGGAATGGACCAAAGGCTGCACACTAACCTTTGGTAAGCCGCTCATCGGCTCCTACGCTTACACCCGCTCGGTGCCGGGCATCGAAAGGCTATCGGAGAAGGTGCTCAACGAGTTCTATTCACCCGAACATAACCAGATTTGGATGGCCGATATCTTCCATCCAAAAACGGATTTCCCATTGCCCTATTACGCGGATCGGGAGAGCTACAAGGAGTATCTAGATCGAATAAAGTCAGGCCGCATGTTGATGCCGGATAGCTACCTCATGCTATTAAGTGACGGCCATGTTGAGGTCAATAATAACCCGATATTTGCGCGCCACCCTGGCATCGGTCAGACCCAAATCGGCTTTACATGGGGTACTGTATTTCAGTTTTACGCGAGCATGAATATCGAATAGCCGCATTCACATGAGGGTGTATGGAGCTCCGGTAATGTCCTTCGTCATTACCGACGGGTTTGGCTACCCGCCAGACCGGCGCGGTCTACAGCTTTCTGCATTAGCTAGCGTACTGTCAGACCGCCCCGGACATATGCCTCGAGCGATGCATCAAAGAACAGACAAGGGAGCAAAACTGATGGACAAGATACGGACGACCCTGGCATGTGTATTCGGTACGCTGTCGAAGGATATCACGGAAAACCCGAAACTGGTCACTGCATATGTGGTGGTGCTGGTGTTAACGGGCGTGGTGATGGGGCTGTTTTGGTATATCCCGAACTCCATGTCTAGCACCACAAACCTGCCGGGTGCGCAATCTGCAAACTACCTGGCGGGTCTAGTGTCACAGTCTCTGGTGGCCATGTTGTTTGTGTGCATCGCCTGTTTGCTGCGACGCTATTGGCCGTTTTATGGTGCGATACTGGCTGCCTATACCGTGTATGCGCTGTATCTGACGGCCATGGCCACCACCAATAACCCCGAACCGATCGACCGACTGGGGTTGCTGACGGTCATAGTGGTGACCGCTGTGGAAATCCTGCTGGTGCCGGCCCTTATGTTCTTTGGTCTGTGCTGTTTGGCTGGTCTGCCTCGACCACACAGCCGAGGCTGGGGTGCCTGTTTGAAGGAAAAGAGCTTCGGAGGAGTCAGGAGGCAGGAGGCGAGGAGTCAGGAGCGGAGATAATACATACAGTCGAAACGATATTAACAACTATACATTTGTATGTGATGAGGAACAACCATACCGGCTTTCCCCTCCTAACTCCTGCCTCCTGCCTCCTGTCTCCTCCGCTCATTCCTTATCCGTATCCGGCAGGAACATGGGCGCGTCGTAGCAGCCGTGGTCGCTGAGGTAGTTACGGTAGTCATCGGCCAGGGGGGCTTTGGGGTTGGCCCCCGCGCGCAGATAGCGTGGCTGGGTCAGCCGGTTCGCCGCCGCATAACTCATCACCGGCTTGAACATGGCCGCATGGCCGTCGCAGTAGAGCATATTCAGCTTGTCGCCGTGCGGGTTGGGGTCTAACCCGTTCGCGGAGGGCCACAGTTCGCCGGTGCCACCGTTCTGACCACCATGACAGCCCTCGGCATCGCCCTGGTAGTGACACGCCTCCAGACTGTTTCGACATCGCAGCAGGGGCAGACTCCGCGCGTGGCCCAGATAGGCACTCTTCGCCTGCCCTTCCCACATCAGCACCAGACCGCTGGGCCAGGCCACCTGCGAGTCGGGCAGAGCCATCAGGTAGCCGTTGTAGTTGTAGGTAGTGGTCTGGGGCGTCTTCTTTTGCTTGGGGTAGTAGTCCGTCATCTCCGGCGACCGGAAAAGCTGGGCACTGGGGCAGGCAAGAATCTTCCAGCTTTTGATGTAGGGCATCAGCGAATTCGCCCAGGCCACCCTCATGCCGTCAGCGAGACGGTTGGTCTCATCGGTGGTCCAACCGCCGACGGTGTCATACGGCACCCATCCCGCCGGGGTTTCGATGCTGACCATATCCAGCCAGCCGATATCGGGCCGCTCAAACCAGCCATACGCCAGAGGGAAGGTGTCATCATTATCGGATTTATACAGTGACATCGCCGATCCCCACTGCTTGAGGTTGCTGATGCACGCCGCCTGTTTGGCCCTTTCCCGCGCCTGAGCAAACACGGGGAACAGGATCGCCGCGAGTATTGCGATAATAGCAATAACCACTAGCAGCTCGATGAGAGTAAAGGCTGTCTGCCTGCGCACGTGCGGCCCCCTTAGGCGATATGATCTGCGGAGAGTGATGTAACTTTGAGACGCATCTATCATGCCCAGTCTAATACCCGTAAATCGAACAACAGGCATATGGCCTCCGATTCCGCGACATAAATGTCTCGGCTATTGATCACTAAGACCGCTAAAGCGGCCTACCGGACATCTCGCCGTATCTACACACTCGGATGTCAAACGTAGCATCGTTACAAAGCCCATATGCACCAGATTCCCATACAGCGCGAAGCCCTGTAGCCTGCTTCAGCAGGCTTGGTATGTCAATAGCCGAGACATTGATGTCGCGGCGGCGAAGCATGGGAAACAAGCTACCGCAGACCACGCTCCTACTACCCAACTTTTAGACGCGTCCGTTGTGCCAGCGGAAGCACGATATATCGTACACTAACAGTGTAGTGTACAGCTTTCAAGCACCGTAATACCGCTTATTAACGACCGCATCACACGGAGGATGGCTATGCCGCTTGCAGATATCGGCCTGATTGGGCTTGCAGTAATGGGCGAAAACCTGGTTTTGAACATGGAACGAAATGGCTTTACCGTGGCCGTTTATAACCGAACCACCAGCAAGGTCGACGACTTTATCAATGGCCAGGCCGCCGGGAAGAACATCATCGGTACACATTCCCTCGAGGATTTGGTCAGCAGTCTGGTCGTCCCGCGAAAGCTGATGCTGATGGTCAAAGCCGGTCCTGCGGTGGATGACCTTGTGAAAGCGCTCATCCCGCTGCTTGAAGAGGGCGATATCATCATAGATGGTGGCAACAGCCACTATCCCGATACCATCCGGCGCACGGCGGTTGTGGAGGACATGGGTCTCCATTACATGGGCGTGGGTGTGTCGGGCGGCGAAAAAGGCGCATTGCTGGGACCCAGCATCATGCCGGGCGGCAGCCACAAGGCGTGGAAGCTGATGCAGCCGATCTTTCAGGCGATCGCAGCGAAGGTCAGCGATGGAGGAATCTGCTGCCAGTATGTGGGAGCTGACGGCGCCGGGCACTTTGTGAAGATGGTGCACAACGGCATTGAGTACGGCGACATGCAGCTCATCAGCGAGGCCTATTTCCTGCTCAGCCAGGTGTGCGGATTGAGTGCGGCGGAGTTGCACGACATCTTCGACGAGTGGAACAAGGGCGAGCTGAACAGCTACCTCATCGAGATCACACGCGACATCCTGGCCACTATCGACCCCCTCACTGGTAAGCCGCTGGTGGAGCTGATCCTGGACGAGGCGGGCCAGAAGGGCACCGGTTTGTGGACCAGTCAGGCCGCGCTGGAGCTCGGTATCGCCGCCCCCACGGTAGCGGAGGCGGTGTTCGCCCGCAGCATCAGCGCCATAAAGAGCCAGCGTGTGGAGGCCTCCAAACTGCTCAACGCCCCTGAGTTTAAATTCACCGGAAACACCACGGAACTGGTGGAATCGGTGCGGAAGGCGTTGTTTGTCAGCAAGATATGTTCCTACGCGCAGGGGTTCCAGTTGATGCGCTCCGCTAGTGAGAAGTATGACTGGAAGTTGAACTACGGCGAAATCGCGCTGATGTGGCGCGGCGGCTGCATCATCCGGGCGCAGTTCCTTGACAAAATCGAGGGGGCGTTCCATGCTCAACCCGATCTAGCCAACCTGATGCTGGCGCCTTACTTCCAGCAGGTTCTGAACGGCTATCAGCCTGCCTGGAGGCACGTGGTGGCCACGGCCGTGCAGGCCGGTGTGGCGGTACCCGCCTTCAGCAGTGCGCTGGCCTATTTTGACGGCTACCGCTCCGAAACGCTGCCCGCGAATATGCTTCAGGCCCAGCGCGACTACTTCGGTGCGCACACTTACAAACGCATCGACAGGGATGGTGTTTTTCACACGGAATGGGGCGAATAACCGCTTTCCTGTTGTATCGATTGATCTTGGTGCTCTGCGCCGTGGCGATGTTTCCCATCACCGCTTCGGCGCAGAGCACGGTCGACTGGGACGCTGCGATGGCCCGACCATCCAACTCCGTGTGGGCCTACGCTCATCGGCTGCTGATCAAGACCGCGGACGGCCGTCTGCTGCTCTGCCAGACCGACACCCGAAGCTGCCGAGAATACGCCCCACCAGCCATCGGGGAGCTGAGCCTCGCAGGTGACAGTGTGCTGGCACGCGATGGCCGCAGCACTCTGGCCTTGAACGAGCAGACGGGCGAATGGCAGCCATCCACGCTAACAAATGATCCAAAGGAGCCAAAACTGCCTGCTGCCCGCTCGGTCAGCCGCTGGGCCGGCGGTTATGGTGGTCTGTTCGCCGACTACTTCAGCCTGTGGTTTTCCGCCAGCCAGAGCTGGAGCAACCTCGCGTTGCCGGATTTCACCTCCAGGATTACTGCCGCCGTGCCCAGTTGGGACGGGTCTTGTGTTTGGTTCCTGGCCAGAAACCAGCTGGCGGTCACCGAGCTGGCATCGCGACGCAGCACCCTCCTACTGCCATGGAACACACCGGGCATCTCGTTGAAGGCGATCGCTCCGGCACCCTCTGGTGTGTGGGTGGCCTCGAATTACGGCACTATGCTGCTGGATAACCGCCAAACTCACCCTGTGTTTGTGAGAGCTCGAATGGACAACCCGTTGGACACGCGCATGGACAGCACACAGGAACGGTTGGTGGCGCTTGTGGAGAAGTGGCAGGGCACACCTTATCTATATGGTGCGCAGAAGTGCCAGGTCAGCACCGACTGCAGCGGATTTGTGGGCGGAGTGTATGCAGAGCTGGGCATCAAACTTCCGCGCAGCAGTCAGGCGATCGGGCAGTATTCCGCGTTGCCGACCATCACCGATGAGCTGCAGATCGGCGATCTGTTGGTCACCCCGGGCCACGTGGCGATGTATATGGGCAACGGTCTGACCGTGGAGGCCAGCGTCAGCCGGGGAGTCACCTGGGGCACGGTTTCGGGCCGCAGCGGCGTGGTGGTCAAACGCGTGCTGCGGGATTGACTCACGTGGAGACGCGGAGTGCGCGGAGGGGAATGGACCGCGCCGGTTTTTCGGAGTAATAACAATCGCCATGGAGCCCATTTCCGGCGCGGTCTGGCGGATAGCCCAAGATCCCCATCCGAACCCATCCGCGTAATCCGTGGTTCAGACTAGCCCCGGGCATGCGGTGTCCTTGATCATAGGCACCTACAAGTGGTAACATCCTCCAATACATGTTGTAACAACACGTTATACTATCCTTGGAAATAGAAGGAATCCAGCCATTCGTGACGACCAGGGGCTTATGTAGCCTACAGCAATGAACATGCACCAAAGACCATATAGCAGAGGCAATATCATGATTATAAGTATCGATCAGCTCAATAAATGGATGCTTAGTGATGAGAATGAGCACCTTGACTTCAAAGAGGCTCGAGAGAACTACTCATTGGAGAAACTCGAGAAATACTGTGTAGCATTCGCCAATGAAGGTGGTGGATACCTTATCTTGGGCGTCACTGACAAAAGACCGCGTCAGGTGGTCGGCACGAATGCCTTTAAGGATGTCGTCCATACATCCCATGCGATATATGATAGATTGCATTTCCGAGTAGACATCCAGGCGATTGATCACCCAAATGGACGAGTGCTTGTGTTTGAAGTTCCCTCAAGGCCGATGGGTGTACCGATTGAGTTTAATGGGCAGTATTTGATGCGAAGTGGTGACAGCTTGGTGCCTATGACTCAGGATTCAATTAAAAGGATATTTTATGAATCCAAACCTGATTTCTCGGCACAGATATGTCTCAAAGCGTCGTTGTCTGATCTCGACCCAGCCGCCATAGAAACATTCCGCAGGATGTGGGTCCGAAAATCTGGCACCAATTCACTGCAACACCAATCTGTAGACCAATTGCTTGCTGATGCTGAATTATTTGTAGAGGGTGGTATTACATACGCAGCCCTTATCCTATTCGGTACAAGAACCACGCTTGGCAGATACCTGCCTCAGTCAGAAATCGTGTTCGAATACCGATCTACTGAAGCGTCTATACAATATCAGCAGCGGATCGAATATCGTGAAGGCTTTTTCAGGCTGTTCGATGATTTATGGGAGAAAATAAGCCTTCGGAATGACATACAACAGTTCAGTGAAGGCTTTGTTGTATGGGATATCCCCACATTTAATGAAAGTGTTGTGAGGGAAGCGGTCTTGAATGCTGTGGCCCATCGTGATTATAGTTATCCCGGCTCGGTGTTTATCCGCCAATACCCACGTTACCTGGAGGTTGTAAGCCCAGGTGGGTTACTCCCAGGCATCACCCCAGAAAACATAATGAGGCGTCATGCGCCACGAAACCGCCGTATAGCCGAAAGTTTTTCCAGATGTGGGCTCGTTGAACGATCCGGGCAAGGGGTCGACAAAATGATCCGAGAAAGCATAAAGGAGAGTAAGCCTACCCCAGACTTCACAGAAACGGACAACCATCAAGTATTTCTGACTTTGCGTGGCGATGTGCAAGATCCTCAGTTCCTGAGGTTTCTTGAGAAATTGGGTGAAGAACGGTTGACCTCGTTTTCTACTGATGACCTGATGATACTAAATGAGCTGCATAAGGAACATCCGATTACGGACAATATGAAACAACGCTTACCGATGCTCATCAAACAGGGAATTGTAGAACGGCTTGGATATGGTAAAGGTGTTCGGTATATCCTATCCCATCAGTTCTATAAGCATCTTGGAGAGCGTGGCTCATACACTAGACAAAGAGGCCTCGATCACAACACAAACAAGGCTTTGTTATTGTCACACATTACAAGTTGTGGAAATGAAGGGTGTCAACTTAAGGAATTACGGCAAGTCTTACCCAGCTTGTCCAAAGATCAGGTTCAATCGCTACTACGAGAGCTTAAGACCGATCATGAGGTGGTGATGGAGGGCAATACAAGTGCTGCTAGGTGGAAGCTACCCAATTCCAGCATATGACAGAGATGTGGCGCATAAACGCAAGTTTACGCAAGTTTTACGCAAGTTTTACGCAAGTTGTTGCCATATCGAATAATGTTTGTGCTCAGTATGGCTGATTTGCCTAAGACACTTGATGGTACTACAACAGTGTATTACGCAAGTTTACCGCATGAATTGGGGTAAAGGGGTCTGAATTCGCCTGTTTTGCATATGTGGTGTTAGCGGAAAGTCACCCTGCCCCACGCAGATATGGGTCATGATCCAAAGCAAAGGCGGAGGAGAATGGAAATCCACAGATTTCGCAGATGGCCCAGATTAGGGCATAAGCGTGGTGGTAAATCTATTAACTACGAATAAACACGAATGAACACAAATGGGAAGTGACATCTCCCTCCCCATCCGAACCTATCCGTGTAATTCGTGAAATCCGTGGTTCAGACAAATATCGGGTGCCGAAACCGCCCGGGTCGTGAATCCCGACCTCTACATGCCATAATATGAATAAATACACCCTTGGAGGATACCCATGCATTCGAGGCTCATAATACTCTTGACGCTGATGTTCACGGTAATTGGGCTTGGCGCTTTGGCCGACGCCCCGCAGACGCACTACCTTGATGAGCACCTCTCGCTGATCGTGCAGCACAACCAGGGATGGGGCGTGATGGGCATCAATGGTGCGGCCCATGAAGCCACTAAAACCGCTGAACCGCTGCAGATCGGCACCACGCCTTACAAGCGCGGCATCGGCATCCACGCGGCCAGCCAGACGCTGATCGAGCTGGGCGGGATGTATGAACGCTTCGAGGCGCAGGTGGGTGTGCAGAAGCAGCAGTACGGCAGCGGCACCATCCGCATGTCCGTTCTGGCCGATGGCAAGCGTATCTACCAGAGCAAGATCATGCGCAATGGCGACAAGCCGGTGGCACTTTCGCTCAAGGTGAAGGGGGTGCAGATGATGCAAATACTCACCGATGATGCGGGCGATGGCCTCTCCTGCGATATGCCGGTGCTCTGCGATGCCCGGCTGACCACCGACCCTGCCAGTCTCCCGCTGTCTCAACGCCCGCAGATGGAGATCGGCCGCTTTGCCCAGCTCATGGAGTGGGACGGCCACCGCACGGCAGGAACACCCAACGGACGCACGCAGGAATTCCCTGCGAATGAGCTGTATGTGGGCACACTTCTGAAGGCCAACTCCGCTGGGTTGGTGAAGCTCAACCCCATTGATGGCCTCGGATGTGTCGGGCTGGAGTGGATCGAACGGCGAAAACTGAGTAAGATGGAGCTGCCGTTGCCTGCCAGCAGCGGGATCAAACTCTCGCAGATCAGTGTTCAGCACTGGGTGTGGGAGACCAAGCACATCACCGGCGGTGGTTCACGCTGGCAAGGAACCTGGGAGCCGTTTGAGGGCGACTTATCGCTGCAGGATGGCCGTGCGGTGTTTACTCCAACCGTCAACAGCACACGCCTCTCCATGCCGGGCAGCCTGAAGATTCGCTGGCTGATCAGCGGCCTGACCGCCTCAACCCAGGTCGGACGACCGCTGGCATACAGCCGCACGCTGTTCAAACCGCTCACCATCCAACTGCGCGGAAGCGGCTCCCCAACCACGGTGGAGCTGTACAACTGCTATCTGCAGAAGACCCCGGACGCACTGAGCGTGCAGTGGGATCGCAAGGCGCCTTTGACCCTCAAACTGCTGATCGCCGACAGCAACTACTCCCCCCAAGACAGCTCCCGTCTGGTGCTGAAGTGGCGTGACGGCGGATGCGGATTGGGCATCGATGATATGATCAAGAACAAGCGAATCTGGGTGCCGGAGTTCAGTCTGGAGGCCGGTGTGGCCCCGCTGCCAACAGGAGCCCCAGCAAAACACGGCAGCACAATACTCTCTCGCATACAAAAGATGCCGGAGCAGACCTTCAGCCAGGCTATTAAACACCTCACCTGGCCAGAACAGGACGCGGGCCCCACACTGCTCTCACTGGCGGCTGGTCAGCACAAAATACTGGCGGAGCGCTCTGGGGAGTTCAGTCTGGACTGGAGCCCCACGATGCTGGCCATGACCCAGGGAAACATCGGCCGAAGTTACCCATGGGTGGTCACACCCAAACTGGGCACAAAAGCGGAGTTCGTCAGCAGGACGATGCTGGACGGTTACCTACCCGCACCGCAGGTCACCTACCAAGAGGGCAAGATGTTGTATCACCAGAGCAGTGCGGTGCTGCCCCTCGGTGAAGCACCGCAGGGTTCCCCCGCCTGGTATCGCGATGCAGTGGTAGTCGTCGCGGAGTATACGGCCACGAACACCGGCACTGAATCTGCCGAGGCCTCAGTGCAAATCAGCGGCAGGGTTGGCAGCGATCCGATGGGCATCAGCGGCGATGGTGCTGTCAGCACAATCGCCTTGCCTGATGGCTACCACGCATATCTGTTGTGCGACCAGCCTGGCTGGAAAAGCTCCGCTCAAGCAGGCGCTTATACCGCCACCGGTAAGCTACAGCCTGGACAGAGCGCCAAAGTTTGGCTGGCACTGCCCAGCACCAGTCTGACTGCTCAGCAGCTTCAGGCGCAATTTAACCTCGGCACACCGTCTGACGCGCTGCGGAAATACTGGGGATCGGTGGAAAAGAGCGGAGCACAGATCGAGCTCCCCGATCCGATGCTTCAGCATGCGATCCAGGCCAACCGCATCCATTGCTGGATGGCCGCTCGCAACGAACAGAAGGGCAAGCTCATCGCTCCGTGGATCGCCTCCACCTACTACGGTCCGCTGGAAAGCGAATCGCACTCCGTCATCCGCGGCATGATGGCCATGGGTGAGGGCGACTTCACACAGCGCGGCCTGCAGTTCTTCCTCAACCAGGTCAACGACAAAGGCTACCTCACCACGGGATACACCCTGATGGGCACCGGTTGGCATCTATGGACCCTGGGCGAATACGCATCGCTCTTCCCTGTTCAAGACTGGGTGAAGCAGAACGCGCCCGCCATCACTCGCGCCAGCCAGTGGATCGCCGACCAGCGGCTCAAGACGATGCACACCAACCCGGACGGCAGCAAGGTGCCCGAGTGGGGCATGATGCCCCCCGGCGTGATGGCTGACTGGGAGGTATATGCCCCCTACTACTATCTGAACGGCTATTATTACGCCGGTTTGAAGGCGGCTTCTATAGCACTGGCATCTGTGGGTGTACCTGAAGCGGCGAAACTGAATTCAAGCGCCGATGGCTTGAAAGAGTGCATCCTGCGCTCCTTCAACCAGATCCGACAGCAAGCTCCCGTAGTGCCTCTGGCCGATGGCCGGTGGGTGCCCATGTATCCCACCCACGCCCTGTGCCCCGGACCGGTGGGTGCGCTCTACCCGGGTTTCGATGTGGGCCGAAGCTGGGCCTATGATGTGGAGCTGGGATCACACCATATGGTGCCACTTGGTGTGATGGCGGCCACCGACGCCGCTGTGGAGCCAATGCTGCAGCACATGGAGGACAGCTACTTCCTGAACAGCGGTTGGAACCGCTACGATGAGGCCGGTAACCGCGCCGACTGGTTCAACCGCGGCGGATATGCCAAAGTGCAGCCTTACTACTCGCGCCATGCCGAGATATATGCCATGCTGGGTAACCGCAAGGCGTATATCCGCACCTACTTCAACAACATCTCATCCCTGCTCAACAAGGAGGACCTCTCCATTTGGGAGCACTTCTTCCCTGGAGCTTATAACAAGACACACGAAACCGGTGGGTTCCTGCACCAGAGCCGCATGATGATGGTCACCGACTTCGACGACACCCTGCGACTGGCTCCGTTCATCCCGAGCGACTGGTTGAAGGGTGATAAGCCGATCATCGCGAAGAACCTGCCCACCCGTTTTGGCGTGGTGAGCTATGAGCTGAGGCCCCATCAAAAGCCCCTGCGGGTGGATGCCATTGTGCAGATACCTAACGGAGATACGAAACCTGCCCGCATAGAGCTGTGCGTGCCTATCGGCAAGATCATGGCGGTCACCGTGAATGGTCAGGCCTGGAGCCGCTTCGATGCGAAGACTGGCTTGATCGACCTTACCGGGTTATCGGGTAGGGTAGAGCTCAGTGTGAAATAGCGATCGGTAGGGGCAAGCCCCTGTGCTTGCCCCTCACCTACTGTTAGTCAAAATTTCCTACTGGCCTTTGGCGACGGGTGACAGTGCCCGTCCGTGACTGCGTCCCGGTACGGGCACTGTCACCCGTCGCTGATCAATAACGGCCCGCGTTCCGGCGGGCGTTCGGAAGGCAACCCTCCCCTGCGCCAGACCGGCGCGAACTTCCCCGTTTTACCCCACCTATTGAAATTACCCGGGCGGTGATATATCATGAACCGAAACCGCAGATATTTCGGCTATAAGGAGCACTCATCATGTCCAAATTACGCATAGGCATCATTGGCCTTGGCATAGGCCAACACCACATCAAAGGATATCGAACACACCCTTCCTCAGAGATTGTGGCACTGTGCGACATCGACCCTGTCCGTCTGAAATCGGTAGCGGATGAATACAATGTGGCCAAACGGTATGAAAACTACAAGGATATGCTGGCCAAAGAAAAGCTGGATGTGCTGAGCGTCTGCACCCCCAACTATCTACACAAGGAGATGACACTTGCCGGTATTAAGGCCGGCTGCGATGTGCTGTGTGAGAAACCCATGGCCATGAGTGCCAAAGAGGCCAAAGAGATGCAGGCCGCCGCAGATAAGGCTGGCAAGCGATTAATGATCGATTTCAGTTATCGCTTCTCGGAGCAGAGCCAGGCATTGAAGGCTCAGGTAGAATCAGGCATTCTGGGCGATATCTACTTTGCACGCACCATCTGGCATCGCCGCCGTGGGTTCCCAGGTTTTGGCGGCTGGTTCACCAGCAAGGAGAAGGCTGGCGGCGGTCCATTGATTGACTTGGGAGTGCATCGCCTGGATATGGCACTCTGGCTGATGGACTATCCCAAGCCGAAATGGGTGCTGGCGGGAACCTATAACCATATCGGCAGCGAACTGGCAGAAAAAACCGGTTTGGAATACACCGTAGAAGATTTGGCCGCAGGCATGATCCGCTTTGAAAACGGAACTACCCTTGAAGTGGAAGCGAGCTGGGGAGCTAACATCAAAGAGAATGAGTTGATGGAAACCCGCTTACTGGGAACCAAGGGCGGTCTTGTTCAGCGAAACTGTAACGAGACCTACCAATTTGAAGCGGAGATGTACGTAGAGCGTGAAGGCAGCCAGTTTGACATGGTGCTCCATCCCCCGGTTCCAGGTGCACACGGCGCGATGTATTCATTCGTTGAGGCGATCCTGACCAATACCCCTCATCCCGCTCCAGGTCAACAGGGTGTGATCGTGATGGAGCTGCTGGACGCGCTGTATGAAAGTGCCAAAACCGGAGAGCCGGTTAAGATAAAATAGAATTGACATCCAATTCTCAGGAGTACATACAATGAGTAGTCTACAGATCGGTGTGTTTGCAGATAACCTGAAACTGCCTCTTCGCGACGGTATCCGAAAAGTCAAAGAGCTGGGACTGAGCAGCTTCCAAATATTCACCACCTCCGGCGAGCTTCTGCCTGAGAACTGCGACGCGGCGGCGCGTGCGGAGTTCAAGCAGTTCGTGGCGGATCTTGGTCTGACGATATCCGCTACCTGTGCGGACTTCGGGCTGGGTATGGTCGATGCGGAGCGAAACAAGACGCTCATCCCCATGCTGCAGGCTCAGGTTGATCTGGCTCGCGACTTGGGTGTGGGCATCATCACCACGCACATCGGCACCATACCTTCGAAGCCCGATGCCACATGGGAAGTGATGGCCGATGCGCTGAACCAGATCGGCAAGTATGCAGAAGATAAAGGCGTGGTCTTCGCCACAGAGACCGGCCCAGAAAGCGGTCCTGTGCTGCGCGCCTTTCTGGACACCTTAAAAACAAAAGCAGTACGTGTGAATCTCGACCCGGCCAACCTGACTATGGCGGGTTACGACCTGTTTGAAGCGGTCGACGCGCTGATGCCATACATCGTTCATACCCATGCGAAAGACGGGTTTGTCGACCCGGGCAAGTGGCGGGAAGCACCGATAGGCGAGGGTGATGTGCCGTGGCCTGGCTATATCGCTACACTGAAAGCCCACGGCTACAACGGGGCTTATACCATCGAGCGTGAAGCAGGCGAGGACCCCATCGGCGACGTGAAACGGGCCATCGAGTATTTGCGTAGTTTCTAGTAGACCCTAACAAAATCTGGAGAGTGCCTGATGCAATGCCCCGTATGCAACAATACGCTTAACGCAGTAGAGCGAAGCGGAATCGAGATCGACGTGTGCCCTCAGTGTAAAGGTGTATGGCTGGACCGCGGAGAGCTGGACAAGCTTCTGCAGCTAGAGCAGCGGGGCAGCACAACCCTTGACGACCGGCCTATTCGGCGAGACCGTGACGACGACGATGATGACGACGACCATCGCCGAGGTATCCGCTTCGGTGACGACGACGACCAACGATACAGCGGCACCGATCCCCGCCGACGCAAGAAGAAGGGGCTCCTGGGCAACATCTTCGAGATGTTCGACTAGGATTATTCACCGGACGGATCTGGCGGATGTGCCGGATCCGTCCAATCCCCTCCACACCCACCCGTAAGCCCGCTGTTTGTGGTAAAACAAACCAGCCACAAACCGTAAGGGGGGATGCGATGAGCCGAAAGATACCACTGCTTCTGGCACACTACTACACCTGGTACGGCACCCCGTGGGGTGCGGCCGGCAGGTGGGACCACTGGCACCAAGGCGACATCGGCGCGGTGAAGTGCCCCAACAACGCCGACACGGTGCTGTTCAACCCTGCTATCCGTGAGATCAGCCCCTGCGCCTACCCGCTCATCGGGCCCTACGACAGCATGGATCGCGAAGTCATACGCTGGCATATGCGGCTGGCCAAATCGGCGGGAATCGACGCCTTCTCTGTAGACTGGTGGGGCGACGCCGGCTGGCAGGGGATTCCTCACTGGACCCGTGATGTGTTCGAAAAAAGCGTGCTGCCGGTGGCCGAACAGGAGCGATTCAAAGTCTGCCTGTATGACGAGTGCCCGCAGTTTGTTGATGATTTCGAGCAGTGCATCAGTTGGACAGTCCAGTTCCTGAAGCGCTACTCCACCAGCCCCGCCTATCTGCGTATCGACGGCAAGCCGGTCTACTCCATCTACCAACTGTGGGAGGGCAAAATCAGCCCAGTGCAGTATCAGCACATGGTTCAGCGTGTGGAGGCGGAGTGCGGGCCGGTCTACTGGATCATTGACCGCATGCTCTGCAGAGGGGTAGCGGGGCGTCCGCACGGCGAACTCTACGCCCCTGAGGAATGGCTGAAGCAGCCCGGGCTTGATACCATCAGCGGATACGCCACTTTCAGCAGCTTCCGCAGTTATGATGTTGATGTACTGACAGATTTGTACACAGGCTTCGCCAAGCAGGTTCACGGTGCTGGCAAAAAAGTGATGCTGCCGCTGCATCCCGGCCATGACAACCGCAAGATCAACGCAGACCCCTGGCAAATCCCCCGCCTGGGTGACAAAACACTGCGGAACTATTGGAAAGCGGTGGAACAGGCCGAGACCGACATCGCCGTGATCACCAGCTTCAACGAGTGGCCGGAGACCACCGTGGTAGAGCCCAGCCTCAGTTGGCCGGACCCATATCTTTACTTGAAGACCATTGCTCAGATGCGTAATCGGCGGTTTACGGTTCCTCCTCTGCCCCCGCTGACTCACCGCGACCCGTTGATGCGGGAATCATAGATGCAGGATGGGGCGTATTGGACCGATCCGTCTGATCAGTCCGGTAAAGCCCATGGCATGAATCCACAACAGGCTTCACTGCATCTAAAATACAGAACAACAATTTTTGGAGGATATCTCAGACATGGCGATCACAACCACATTTGATAGCGGCTTGAAATTCACATCCGACGTGCGCGGAATGAAGATAGTAGTCGATCAGCCAGAATCATCTGGCGGCACGAACGAAGGGCCAACACCGCCCGAACTTCTAGTGATTTCACTGACCACCTGTATTGGCGTTTATGCCGTTATGTATATGGAGCGGTCTGAACTAGACCCATCAGGCATTAAGGTCACAGCAGACTATGACAAGGCCAACCAACCTACACGTATTGGGTCAATCAAACTGTCCGTGGAGGCCCCAAGTATTGATGCTGAACACAAAGAGAAATTCATGAAGTTCATCAACAACTGCATGGTGCATAACACTCTTCACCATTGCCCGGAGATATCGATCGACCTGAAGTAGCACTTCCGGTTTGATCCCTACTCGCGCACCCCTGCCAGGCCGTTTCCTACGGTACTTCGGCAGGGGTGCTGCTGTATATGTCGCCTGTGGCCGCGTGGGCTGGTCGACGCCGATGTGGGTTGACCGTCCCCGAGTCGACGGGTTCCATCGCCCCAGAGGGCTCCATCACCCGTCGCTGATCAGGTGGCTGCCCGCGTCGCTTCGCTCCTGCGGGCGCTGGCGGAGGGAACCCTGCGCCGCGACATAAATGTCTCGGCTACTGATCAACAAGCCCGCTAAACCGGGCTGCGGAGCTCCTTGCCGACAGTGATATCGTTCTCCTAGACTGCTTCAGCAGTCTTGGTGTTCAATAGCCGAGACATTTATGTCGCGGAATCGGCGTCTACAGGCTACGGAGATATATGTGGGTAATAGACTGGGGTGACTATACCCGCGGCAGCGTGGGCCGGTCGACGCCGATGTGGGTTGACCGGCCTTTGGCGACGGGTTCCGTGGCCCATCCGGGACGTCGTCCCGGTACGGGCACTGTCACCCATCGCTAATCAATACCGGCCCGCGTTCCGGCGGGCGTTGGGACGACCCTGCGCCCGCTTGCGGGCTGCGACCAAATAGGCGCGAGGTGAGGGAACCCCGTTCAGGGACGCCAGTCCCTTGGGGTGACGAAACCCGCGGCAGCGTGGGCTGGTCGACGCCGATGTGGGTTGACCGTCCCCGAGTCGACGGGTTCCATCGCCCCAAGGGGCTCCATCACCCGTCGCTGATCAGGTGGCTGCCCGCGTCGCTTCGCTCCTGCGGGCGCTGGCGGGGAACCCTGCGCCCGCTAGCGGGCTGTAAAAGAATAGACGTGCGGTGAGGGAACCCCGTTAAAGGACGCCAGTCCCTTGGGGTGACTAAACCCGCGGCAGCGTGGGCTGGTAGCCTGCGATATGAGCGGCCAGCCCATGTGCGACGGGTTCGGCTATCCGCCAGATAGGCGCGGTCTATCGCCATCTGCCAATGCTGTGGCACCGTCATACCAATCCGGACTTAGGCAAAAAGTTAAACATAAGAACTTATAACTGCTCATAACGTCTATATTATAGGTTGGAACATAATAGTTGATATACTTTTAACGGGACAGACAATGATAGATATACAGAATGTTACCGTCTCTTACGACTCAGGACCGATGGTTCTCAAGGACGTAAGCCTTCACATAGATAAAGGTGAGTTTGTATTTCTGGTTGGCAGTACTGGAGCCGGTAAATCAACTTTACTTCGCCTCCTCACGCGCGAAATTCTCCCGGATGACGGCGTGGTGATTTCTGGCGGGCAAAATCTCAACGAGTTATGTATCGCCAATCTACCCCCATACCGCCGAACCCTCGGTGTTGTATTTCAAAATTACGCATTACTAAAGCGCAAAACTGTGTGGGAAAATGTGGCTTACGTGCTGCGCGTATTGGGCATGAGCCGTAAAGAGATTCGCCGCCGCACCTCACATGCGCTGGAGCTGGTGGATATGCAGCGGAATAACAACAAGTTCCCCGACCAGCTCTCCGGAGGCGAACAACAGCGAGTCGCCATCGCCCGTGCTTTAGTGAACGACCCCAACCTTCTGCTCGCCGATGAACCCACAGGCAGCCTTGACCCTGACACCAGTTGGGAAATCATGGACCTATTTCGACAGATTAATGCGCGGGGCACCACAGTGTTGATCGCCAGCCATGACCAACCCATGATCGACCGTCTGCGCAAGCGTGTGGTACGGATGGAACATGGTCAGATCATCAGCGATGTGCCTGAATCCCGCTGGGAGCTGAACCTTCCGCGCCTTGAGGATATGCCCGCATCGCAAATGGAAGATCAGCAGGATGAACCATCCGAGTTACCAGTGACCGAACCAACAGATGAGAACCCCGAGGCCGTGCCAGTTTCCATACAACCGGAACTGCAACGGCCGACTCAGGATCAGCAATAAATGAACTTTACAATCATCGAATTCGTGGTACAAGAAGCTTTTGTCAACATGGTCCGCAACAGGCTTATGACACTGGCTGCTGTGGCCACTATGGCTTTAACACTGGCGATTTTGGGCGGTTTTGGGGTGATGGGCTGGAAGCTGGAGCGTGAAGTCAACGCACTGCCCGCCAAATTTGAAATGAAAGTCTACTTCAAAGACGGCATCGACTATAAGCGGGAGATGGTGGTACAGAAGAAAATCTCACAAAGCCCGCACGTCGCGAAGGTCGCATACACCAGTAAAGAGAAAGCTTGGAACCTGGCGAAATCTACCTATGATAAAGCCATCACGCAGGGTCTGCCTGCAAATCCTCTGACAGACGAACTGAAGGTCCTTCTGAAAGACGCCGCCATGACTGAGGATGTCTCCTCATGGCTTCGCAGCCTGCCTGAAGTTGATGAGGTGGTGGACAGCCGCGACGAAGTGACCATCCTACTGAAGCTGCAAACCGGGCTGCGTGTGGCAGGAGCTGTGTTGACTTTCATCCTGCTGATCGCCTCGGTAGTGATCATTCACAACACCATCCGCTTGACGATCTCATCCCGCAAAGAAGATATCCGCATCATGCAACTCATCGGAGCCGCATCGTCCACCATCCGTACGCCGTTCGTTCTGGAGGGTGTGGTGCAGGGGCTTCTTGGTGCAGGAGTAGCTCTGGGGTTGCTTTGGGCGGTTATGATTGCCATAATGAACTACGTGAAATCAGTCATCCCGATGGGTATGACCAACAGTCCGGTACCTATGGGCACGGTGGCGTTGGTGTTGGCCGTCATCGGTATGCTGATTGGGGGCGTGGTCAGCTCTGTATCTCTACGTCGGTATCTAAAGGAGGGCTAGATATATGCTCTCACGTCGTGCTGCGGTCGTTCTTTCATTCATTATATGCATCTGTGTCATCATAGCATCCGGCTGCCCGGCAGCCACAACAAAAACCGCCAAAAAGAAGGTTCTTAACACCAAGCTTTCTACCGTCAACAAGCAGATTCGGCAAAAGCAGGCGCAAATACGCCAGGTTAAAAAGACCAAGGCGGTGGTTCACAGCCAGCTCAAGACCATTCAGCATAAACTCAACACGACGCGTCACACCATCCTCACCACACACCAAAAGTTGGTCATCGCCCGCGCACAATATAACGCAAAAAAGCATGAACTGGAAGTGATCCGCCGACGGCTGAAAGACCGGCAGGCACTGCTCAGCAAGCGTGTTCGCGCCAGTTATATGCAAGGCAATACCGGCTATCTGACGGCGCTTGTGCGATCGAAGAACATGAGCCAACTCGTCAGCCGCAGCTATGTCATCGGGCGCATTGCACGGTATGATAGCGGCCTCATCAAAGAGATTAAAGCGGACGTTGCAGATGCTCAAAGTGCTGAGCAGCAGTTGGCAGTCAAAAACCGCGAAATAACCAGGCTGGAGCAGCAGCTTCAACGTGAAGCGGTCACGTTGAAATCCAAGAGTAACCAGAAATATGCGGTACTGAGCGACGTTAAAAGCCAGCAGCGCGCACTGGAACAAGCCCTGGATGAGCTAGAGGAAGTTTCGCAGCAGATCACCAGCTCGCTGCGAGCCATGGAGCAGACGCCTGTCGGACGGCGCATGGCCAAGATGCAGTTCAAAGGCGGTTTCCTGCGCCCGGTATCGGGGCGCGTGTCGTCTCGCTTTGGCATGAGGCGTCACCCCATCCTTGGCCGTGTGAAGCTACATACAGGCGTGGACCTGGCTTCCGGCTACGGCACCCCCATCCATGCCGCCGCGAGTGGTGTGGTCGTGTATTCCAGCTATATGCGGGCCTACGGCAACACGGTGATGATTAACCATGGCGGTGGTGTGACCACGCTATACGGCCACTGTAGTTCATTGGCGGTACGCACCGGACAGGATGTTAAGCAGGGACAGGTGATAGCGCGAGTGGGCTCTACCGGCTACAGCACCGGACCGCATCTGCATTTCGAGGTGCGCCGGCACGGTAGCCCTGTCTGTCCGCCGTTCTGATGGTGGAGTGCCGTTAGAAGGCATCTTCACGGCCCGGGGCAGATGCTCCGGGCCGTTTTTGCAAGAACGGGCAAATAGCCATGCATCCGCTTATGAGTAGCAGCTTGGTTGCTGGTTTGACAAAGGCCTCATGCTAATCTACTATGTGATTAGGACATCAAGCGGAATAGAGGGTGAACGATGGCGCAACTAGAGCTACCCAAAGAAAAGATAGCCGCGTTCTGTAAAGAAAGGCACATCAAGCGTCTCGCGATTTTTGGGTCTGCATTGCGGTCCGATTTCCGTCCAGACAGCGATCTTGATCTGTTGGTTGAGTTTGATCCGGAACAGATACCGGGACTCTTTGGGATAGCACGCATGGAACGTGATCTGTCTGTGTTGCTGGGAGGACGAAAAGTAGACCTTCGCACGCCTGAGGATCTGAGCATTTACTTTCGCCAAAAGGTGATAGATGAGGCTGAGGTTCAATATGTTCAGTGATGATGCCATACGGTTAAGGCATATGCTTGATGCAGCACGTGAGGCTGTGGGATTTGCTCAATCTGAGTCTCGAAATGCTCTAAATCTTAATCGTATGCTCGTATTGTCACTGGTAAAAGATATCGAAATCATCGGTGAAGCTGCTAATCAAGTCTCGGAGACAAAGCGGCATGAACTAGATAGTATTCCTTGGGACGATATCATCGGTATGCGTCATCGGCTAGTACACGCATACTTTGATATCAACCTTGATATCCTCTGGCGCACTGTCCAAAATGACCTTCCAATGCTTATAGTGCTCCTGGAGTCCGTAGTACCCGACCAAGCATCCTGATGACATATTTTCTTATAACCTCTCCGCACTCACACTTATAACATGCGTGTGTGGGCCAAACTCATAGTCTGCAGATGATGCCTACATGACAAACTGGGCATCACCTGCAAATGGCGCGTGAATCTCCAGCTCGCACCTGTATGTCGGCACGGCAGCCCTGTCTGTCCGCCGTTCTGATAATCGCATGCCGTTAGTAGGCATCTTCACGGCCCGGGGCATCTGCTCCGGGCCGTATTTATCGGATACACCAGCCATATGCTGATAACAGACCATCATACCCTATCTGCCGCGACATTGATGTCAGTCTATTACCCACAAATACACATGAGACAGATTTGTTGTTTTATTCGAATGCATCTGCTGCCGCGGGCTGAAAGCCCTGCGGCTATTTATATGAAAAGCCGGCTAGAAGCCGGCTGAGGATCGCCGTGCTTCGCATTTTGGTAAGCCATCGCATCTCACACCCAGCGACAGATTTCCGGTAGCCGGCCTTTAGCCGGCTTTTCGTTCAATTAGCCGCAGGGCTTTCAGCCCGCGGCATACCGGCATTCGATTGTATATCCTCGGATGGCTCCGATACATATTTGTGGGTAATAGAATGACATTGATGTTGCGGCACAAATTGGTTCGAACCCAATCCGTATTAGTGGGTGGCGGACTGTGATGAGACCCACGTCATGCCGCGTTGGATATCATAAAACCTGAGCATCTTAACCACCTTCGACATGCAGATTTGTAGTGTAGAAAATAAGCATATATCAGCACCCAGTTGAGCATAAAGCACCTGTCATGTAAACGACAATCTGCGGAAGTTGGGTTATGATATATATGCCTGCAACTCGGTGTTCACCGTGTCATTCCCGCAGGCGACAACACAGGAGAGCGAACTCATGCCCACCCAAGCAGCCATCGACCGAAAAGCACTGGTCACCCGCCACAATATCATCAGCAGCGACGTCCGCTCCATACTGCCCCTCGGGAACGGCGAGTTCGCCTTCACCGCGGACGGCACCGGCCTGCAGAGCTTCTCGGGTAACACCATGGCGCACTGGGGATGGCACTCCTTCCCGCTGCCCGCCGGATGCCAGCCTTCCGATGTGCCTGCCACAGGCACCATTGATACCGGGCGGCTGACCGGCGGCATGAAGCAGGCAGCCGCCAAGCCTGAACTGCGCGAATGGATGTTTGACAACCCGCATATACTGAACCTGATGAACATCCGGCTGACACGCGGTGACGGCACGCCGATCACACCCGACGAAATCAAGTCATGCCAGCGCAACTTGGATATATATAAAGGGATGCTGGACAGCCAGTTTGAGCTGGATGGAACCCCGGTGAAGGTGCGCACCTGCGTGCATCCCGATATGGATGTGGTCGCGGTGCATATCAGCTCCCCAGCTCTGCGGATGTCGAAGCTGCAAGTGAGTGTGGAGTTTCCTTACCCATCTTTGGACAACACGCCGGTTGTCGGCGACTGGGCCCAGCCTGATACCCACCGCACGACTGTGCTCAAACAAGACGCCCACCAGCTCAGGCTGGCGCGTGAGATAGGCGACACGAAATATGAGCTGCATTTGCTGTGCGAACACGGCCGGATGTCTCTGGGAAGTCGGCCACACAGCGTGTCGATTGCAGCGGACGGCAGCGCCGAGATGGTGTTCACCATCTGGCTGACGCCGTATCGTAACACGAAGCCTGCGCCGGCTTTCGCGGCGTGCGAGAACGCCTGTCGACGGCACTGGAAGCAGTTCTGGTCGTCTGGCGGAGCGATTGATTTCACGGGCAGCACCGACCCTCGGGCGCATGAACTCGAACGGCGCGTGGTGTTGTCGCAGTACCTGATGGCGGTGAACAGCGCCGGAAGCTATCCGCCTGCCGAAGTGGGTTTGATGGGCACAGACCCCTGGTGCGGGCAGTGGCACATGGAGATGACCTGGTGGCATATGGCCCATTATGCGCTGTGGGGCCGCTGGAACATGGCTCAGCCCGCACTCAGTTGTTACGAACGTGACCTGCCTTTGGCGAAGCAGTTGGCGCACCAGTTTGGCTACGAGGGCGCGAAGTGGGGCAAGATGATGGGCCCCGAAGGCCGCACCGCACCCTGGGTGGGCAGTTTTGTGCTGCAGTGGCAGCAACCGCACCCCATCTTCTTTGCGGAGCTGGAGTATCGGCTGAAACCCACGGCTGAGACACTCAAAAAGTGGGGCACGATCGTGATTGAAAGCGCGCACTATCTGGCCGATTTCCCAACGCACAAAGATGGCTCAGATCGTCTCTCGCTGGACCCGATCATGCCGCCCAGCGAACAGGGGATCACATACGACACGGTGCTCGATCTGGCCTACTGGCGTTTCGGCCTGATCACCGCCTCAAACTGGTGCAAGCGGATGGGCATCCCCACGCCGGGCAAGTGGAAGGTGGTGCTGGATAAGCTGGCTCCGCTGCCGACGCACGATGGGCTGTATGTGCATTCCCCAGAATGGGCTGAGCAGACATATAACAAGCGCGCGTTTGAGCACCCCGACCCAGTGGGCGTATTCGGGATGCTGCCTGAGCTGCCAGGGGTGGACTTTGAGACGGCGCACCGCACCGTGAAGGCGATCGATGCGAAATGGGACTGGAACAACTGCTGGGGCTGGGACTGCCCCTGGTTTGCGATGGCAGCCGCCAGGGTGGGCGAACCTCAGATGGCGGTGGATGCGCTGCTGCGTGATTCCGCGCGCAACAAGTTCAACGAATTTGGCGTGAATACCGGCGGGCCATGCCTCTACCTCCCTGGTAATGGCGGACTGCTATATGCCGTGGCGATGATGGCCGCCGGCTGGGATGGGGCCCCTGAAGGCCACGCGCCGGGATTCCCCGCGGATGGCAGTTGGACGGTTCGGTATGAGAACCTGGCGAAAGCTTTGTAGCGATGCCGGGCAGCACACGGGTTCGAGCCTATGATACCATGCGCGGGTTGGCGATCATCGCCGTAGGGGTGATTCACTCCTGCGGCTTCGCCTGGAACCCGAAAGAAAACCCTGAGGTGCTGATGCCCTATCTGGTCACCCGCCAGATATTCGGGTTTGCGGTGCCGCTGTTTGTGTTTCTGTCCGGGTATCTGCTGGGGCGGCATGATTTTGGGTGCTGGGCGGACTATGCTTGGTTCCTCCGCACGCGGATACTCCGGTTGATCCCACCGTATCTGTTCTGGAGCTTGGTCGCGGTGGGGATCGACACAGCGCACGGAAGGCCGTGGGATCGCATGGAGCTGACCCATGCGCTGCTGTATGGCCGTGTGATGGTGCCGCTCTATTTTGTGCCGATGATCATGCAGCTTTATATCAGCCTGCCGGTGTGGGCGTGGCTGAACCGGTGGCGATGGCTGGGTATCGCCTCAGCGCTGCTGATCAGCGGATGGCTGTGGGGATACTATTGGCGGGTGAGTCCGCCATGGTGGTACATGGTGATGGCTGGGAGCTGGCTGGTCTATTTTGTGCTGGGCGTGATGTGGCGACGTCAGGGGGTTCCGCAATTCGCTTGGAGCCGTCAGTTATCGCTGCTGGGCGCCGTGCTTGCCATCTTGATCAGCAGTGTCATATCTTTGCAGTGCTGGAGCCAAGGTTTGTTTGTGCTCAGCACCTCCAGCCTGCGCTGGGACAGTGCGCTGTATAGTTTCTGCCTGATCTGGTGGCTGATGCAGCACAAAGAGTGGCTGGAAACAGCCCCGCGCTGGCTGGTCTGGCTAGGCCGCAACAGCTTTTTTGCCTACCTGACGCACGCGTTTGTTTTGCACCGTTTGGGGCAGATAAGCCAATCTCTGGGCTGGGTTGGCCAATGGCCGTATCTCAAAATCGCCGTATTCGTGATACTCTGTCTTGGGATACCTGCGGTCATCGGCTGGGCCATCGCGAAGCCGAACCCGCATGGATTGTTCTGCCGGTTGACAGGTGCCGGCAGTTAACCAGGTTTCAATAGCTTACCCGGAGGTCTCATTCATGTCTCGTCGCCCTAATATACTGTTCATCATGGCAGATCAGCACCGATACGACTGCAACGGCTACACCGGCCACCCGATGGTTCGCACTCCGAACCTGGATAAGTTGGCCGCGTCGGGAACACGCTTCAGCAGCGCGTATACGCCCTGCCCCGTGTGCAGCCCCACGCGCCAGAGCCTGCTATGCGGCCTGTGGCCTGAAACCCACGGCGGTACCTGGAACCCCGGAGGATGCATCCCGCCGAAGGGCTTCGACGCACCGACCGTGACCGCCTTGATGGCCGAAAGCGGCTACCGGCAAGGCCATGTGGGCAAGTGGGGAGTGGCACCCGCCACGCCGCAAGATTGCGGTTTCGTGGATGCCATCGGGCAGGGAGGCTACGCGGCCTACCGCGCGTCGCAGAATGTGGGCGATCCGACCATGGATGCCTACGCGTGGTTCGGCGGCGAAGACCCCGCTGCACCAGAGCAGACCTTAACCCACTGGCGTGCGCGTCAGGCGATTGGCCTAATGGAGCAGTATGTGCAAGGCGACCAGCCCTGGCACCTGCGTCTGGACTTCAGCGAGCCGCACCTGCCGTGCGTGCCATCCCAGCACTTCCTCGATATGTACAATGCGGAGGATATCGAGCAGTGGGGTAACTTCCCGGACAGCTTCATCGGAAAGCCGTATATCCATCGCCAGCAGTTGGCCTCCTGGGGGTTGACGGAGATGCAGTGGTCTGACTGGCAGCGGTATCTGCGCCGCTACTTCGCGATGCTCAGCCAGGTCGACGATGCCGTCGGCACGGTGCTGCAAGCCCTCCAAGCCAGCGGTGCTGCGGAGAACACCATTGTGATTTACAGCACAGACCACGGTGACGCCGCCGGCAGCCATGGCATGATCGATAAGCACTACACCCAGTATCAAGAGCTGGTTCATGTGCCGCTGCTTATCCGCTGGCCCGGGGTCACCAAGCCGGGCAGCGTGTGTGATGAGTTTGTGATGCACGCACTGGACCTCTCCGCCAGCCTGTGCGACTGGTCGGGTGTGCCGGAGCCCGAGCTGATGCACGGCCGATCCCTGCAGCCGCTGTTGAACGGTGAAACCCCCGAAGACTGGCGGAAATACGCATACGGCACCTACAACGGCCAGCAGTTTGGTCTGTTCACCCAGCGCATGGTGTGCAACCACGAATGGAAATATGTGTGGAACCTGACCGATGTGGACGAACTATATCACCTGCCGGACGACCCGTGGGAGATGCAGAACCTGGTGGCCGATCCGGCGCATGGGGATGTGCTCAAGGAGCTGCGTTTGGAGCTGCTACGCCATCTGCGCGAGCGCAAGGAGCCCACGGTCGACAGCCCCTGGGCGGCCGACCAGCTCCAACTCGGCTGGAAGCTGACGTAGGGGGAGTCTCACGCGGTTAATAACCGGCGCAGTTTTCCCTTTCCGCGCCGGTTTTTGTCTGAACCACGGATTACACGGATGGCTCGGATAGGTTCGGATGGAGAGGGAGGCTATCCGCCAGACCGCGCCGGCGATTCGTCTGAACCACGGATGACTCGGATGGCACGGATTGGTTCGGATGGGGAGGGAGGCTAACCGCCAGACCGCGCCGGAGACGGGCTGCACAGCGGTCGGAAGCGTACTGAGAAACCGGCGCGGTCAAATACCCTCTGTGTTCCTCTGTGGCCTCTGTGGTTCGATTTCCTCCCCTCCCCATCCGTGTAATCCTATTAATCCGTGTCATCCGTGGTTCAGACAATACCTCTCCACCCCCTCCGCGACCTCCGCGTCTCCGCGTGAGAAAACCCCCCACTACCTACCCTCGAGCACCAGCCGGTTCATCACGGGGTATACGCTCAGGCCCAGCCGCTCGGTCTGGCCCGCCCGCGGGCCTTTGATGAAGTGCCGCGTGGTGAATGCGCGCAAGCCGGGCATCCCCTTATTGACCACCTTCCGGCTGCCGGAAGCGATATACCGGTTATACCGCAGCACCGTACTGGGTTGGGCCCAGGCACTCACATCGCTGCTGACACTGGCCATCGGCCCTTCTTCCCTGCCGAGTATCTGCATCACCAGCCCATCGCGTTGCTGGGTGCAGTGCAGGCGCACGGGGTAAGGGTGGGGGTTATGCAGTATCAGGTCCACACCGGGTTGGGCCACGGCCGCGTCCCTGCCGACGGGGGTGTAGGTTGGAGCCCAGTTATGGGGGTGCCGCTGCACAATGTCCAGCCCCGCTATCAGCGCGGCGTTATATAGCGCGCTGCTGGTCTGGCACACGCCGCCTCCCCAGTCGATCTCCATCTGGCCATCATAGCTCACCGGGGCCTGCACGTAGCCGCGTGAGGCCGTCCATTGCCCCACCGTGTTATTGAAGGAGAACGTGCCGCCCGGTTGTATCAGCTTTCCTTCCAGTGCAGACGCCGCCCTGACGCAGTTGAGCCTCTGGCCTGCCGTGCGTTGGGTCAATGGCGTATAGAACTGACCAAGCACGCTGGCTTCTGGCACCTCTGGGCCGGGATGTAACACCCAGCCCAGCATGGCACCCGCTAACAGCAGGCCCGATAACACCATCGGAACTTTATACCTCACCGGATGGTCACCCATTCGGCCGGTGTGGTGGCCCGCACCTGCGGTTCATACATATCGCTGACGACCACAGGCAGTGCGTTGTATCGCCCGGAGGTAGAGGCCTTCATCACGAAGCTCATCTCGCGGGTGCCCTTATCAAGCCAGCTCACCGCCATGGCCACCTCACGTTCACCGGTGACCTGAGTGTCCCACCAGTTGCTCCACTCCCAGCTTGTCAGCTTGCCGCGGTCTATTGGCTCCAGCCCGGCAGGAACGGGGCACTGCACCATCAGGTTGCGGAATGTCTTTGTGGCCACCAGACGGATCGTGACACGGTAGACCTGTCCCTGCTTCAACGCCCCACCGGATAGAATCCGGCCCTGCACGGGCTTGATGCTGCGTGTGATGGTCAGGCCGGGTATCGATTCGGGCTGCATCTCCGTATTGAGATACTTCAGCGTTCCGCTGATGTGAACCGTGCCTTTGCGCTGCACTTGCACCTTCAAAGCACCATCCACTAAGCGGAGCGGCTCAGGCCGTAACACAGTTTCCGGCCGGAAGATGTCCTGCTGGCCGAAGCTCTTCTGGAAGACCTGCTTCCCGTTGAGCTTAATCGTGGCTTTGCGCTCACCGGTGAGCTCGTCATATGTCATCATGTATCGGCTGAGCCCGATCAGTGCGAATGCGGTATCACGCGTGCTGACCCATCCTTCGCCTTTACGCGCGATGGCAAGCTGATCGATCAGCGGCCGCATCTGGCTGACCGGCAAGCCAAGCTCGCTTCCAGCCCATATCATGCAGCCCAGCTCCTCCACGCGGCTTCCACTCCAGTCGGTGCTGCCGCGCCGTGACGCCTTGTTGGCCGCATCGAAAGCCTGTTGGGCTTTTGCGCGCTCTCCAAGTTGCAGATAAGCCAGGCTGGCGATGGCCCACTGTGAGGCATCCGGCAGCGGCTTCTTCAGTGAGGGCAGCATATCAAGCAGCTCCCTGGCGCGGTCACGGTGGGTGCTGGTTCTGGCCAGCACATACGCCACCAGTGTTTCGCGGGCATCAAAGCCTTTTTCTTTCGAGAGCTGTGCCAGTCCGTCGCCCCATTCGGTGGGGTTTTGCCGGCTGAAATGCCATCCGGCTTTGTAGGCCTCCATCAACCCATACAGCGCATACGCTGTCATCCATGGGTCCTTGCTGCCAAATTCCCACCAGCCCCATGTGTAATCACTGGTTTGGGAGGTGAGCCGTGATACACCCATCATGCCGATGCGCTTGAGCTCTGGGTCCTCGGGCAGCCCCATCTTCTGTTGCAGATCGCGGCTGACCAGAGCGGGTAGGAAGGAGCTGGTAGTCTGCTCCACACACCCATACGGGTAGTGCTTCAAGTAATCAAGCCCACCCGTGAGTGAACCCGCCAGGCTGGGGCTGACCCGCAGTGTGAGCGCATGGTCAGGCAGGATGGCACCCACTGGCGGCTTGAGCGTCACTTGGTCGACCGCTCCGTGGCCCAGGTTGAAGCCCTGAACCTCCGAAACCGCCCGTGGGATCACATCAAGTTTGGTCAGAACGCCATCATGCTGGGTTCCGGCGGTCGCGGATATCTCCATACGGAGCTCCCCACTGCGCTCTGCGCGCACCTCCACGGGCATCATGCCCACATCACCAGCCCTGATGGACAGCTCAGTGTGTTTGTTCAGGCTGGCGGCTCCGGTGATATTTACCCGCAGCTTGGCCGTAATGGCCGCTTTGCTGTTGTTCTGCACCACCGCCATGAGCCGCGATGTGTCGCCCTGCACCAAAAAGCGTGGGGCATCCAGCCGGGTAATCAGGCTCTTGGTGACCTCTATCCGGCCGACGCCCTGCCCGCTCTGCGCTTCGTAAGCCAGAGCGCGTGCGGTCAGTCGCCAGGTGGTGAGGTTGTCTGGCAGCCGGAAGCTGACAGTCGCCTCGCCATTCTGGTCGGTCATCACCGCCGGGTTCCAATAGGCGGTGTCACGGAACCGCTGGCGTAAGCGGTTGGGGTCGCTCTTGCTGTCACCCGAATAGTAATAGGTGTCGAAAGAGCTGGTCGTGCTCACCTCGCTGTAGACGTCCGGGAACAGCACCTGCTCCATCGGAGTGGTGTAGTCTTCGCTGATGCTGTAGATCGCCTCATCGACTGCTCCGAGGCACAGCTCTGCCTGCACCGGCTGGCCCTGAGAGTCGCTGGTCTGCAGCACCACGCTAGCCATCTCCCCTGGAGCCATGACGGGCTTTTTCGGGGTGATAGTGACTTGCATCGTCTGCTGCTTTCGGTCAATCACCAGATTCTGACTCGATTGCGTGAGCTGCTGCTGATCGACCGTCACCGCCCCGATGACCACTCCGGGCATCATCTCAGCGGTGACGGGAAGGGTGAAGCTCCCCACGCCGTTGTGCATCTCGACTACGCGCGGGTCACTCACCTCACGCCCTTCGACTGTGGCCATGACATATTTACAGGACGCAGCGGCCTTCACCAGCACCCTGGCAGTATCGCCTGGCAGGTATTTCTGTTTGTCCAGCATCACTTCCAGTTGGTCGACGGGTGGTTCATAGAGGTTATCATCGTTCGACACCACATAAAGCCACAGCTCTGACGTGATGCGACGGCCTCTGGAGTCTTTAGCGGTGACGCGTAGCTGAATGTCACCCGGCTTGTTGGTCGGGATGTTGATTAGGGCTTTACCCTGGCTGTCCATGGTCCACTTCACGGTTTGAAGCAGCTTCGGCTGCGATTGGCCGTCATTTGTCAGTTCGTCGAGTATGATCTCTGCCTGACCTGAAATCCCCTGTTGCTGCTTCCCATCGGGGGTCTGTGCCGTAATCTCGGCGGTGATGGGTTCGCTACGGGTGCAGAACCGTCGGTCACTGTTCACATATAGATCAAATGCGCCTTGTGCCAGGATTACCGAACTATTGGCGAATTCCATCTGGTTCCCCTGCGTCACATTGGCGTTGAGCCTCAGCTCGTAGTCGGATTTCGGCACTGTGTCTGAGGGGAAGTATGAGCTAATATTGGTGTCTATCTTGAAAACCGCATCACCTGATGCATCGGTAGTACGTGTCTGGTTGATCACCTCATTGTCGCTTGGATACAACCTTGATTCCTTGACAAACCCGTAAACCCCCTGCCTTTCCACGATGCAGGACAGGCTGACCACCGCACCGGCAACTGGGGTGCCAAAGAAGCTGCGTACTTGAGCTTTCACGGTCAGCGGCTGACCCTGTATCGCACGCTCTGTCTGTGGTACTAAGGCGACCGTCATCTCTGGCTTGCGGTATTCGGAAACCACCACCGAACCGGAGAAGCTTCCACCCCGCATCCGCGCCTCGACCGTATAATAGCCGGCCGAAGACCACTCCGGAAGCACGAAATCGCCCGATAGAGTGCCCCACTCGCTTAGTGATTTCGTGCCGGTCCATATCTCCATGTCGTTCGGGTCGCTGATTCTTACCGTGACTGGCTGCGAGCCGGGTGATGTGCCGCGGCCATCCGCTACGTGTCTGGCGTACATCTTGTAGTAAACCCTCTGACCAGGGCGGTACACAGGGCGGTCGAACACCACATTACCACGCAACGTGGGATCGGTACGCGGGGCATCCATGCTGGAATCGGGGGTACAGACCGCCAGTTGGTCCTCGTAAAATGCGTTGACCGTGAAGCGTCGTGGATCGCCGCTCGGGGCCAGTTTCATCGAAAACAGCCCGTCACGATCACTCTGCGCAGAGGCAAGCACCGGCACATCATCTGGTGTGACGAATTCCGATCTTGATGATCCCTCAATGGGCCGCAGATGCGGTGAGGGTGTGCTTCCGTTGTCCAGCACCTCTATGTCCACGTCAGGCAGGGGCTTGCCATTCTGCAAGTCCACACAATACACCACCAGGCTGTTTCGCGCGTGCTTCATGACGAGACCTAAGCGTGTTACGGTGATCATGAATGAACAGCGTGCATCGGGTGTCTTTGCCACTATCAAATAGACGCCGGCTGCCAGAGCATCAATGGGCAGACGCTGGTTGACTGCGCCAGAACCCCTCCGCTGATGCAGCATCATCGGGCTGCGCCTCATCTCTTTGAGCGAGGGCGAAGGGGAGGGGTCGGAGCCCTTGGCGGCTTCCGTCAGCGCATTGCTCAAGCGCTGACCTTGTTTCAGGTATTGGTTCAGCAGGTATCCTTGCAGTTGGTAAAGCACCATCTCGCCTTTGGGCTTTGCGGTGATGCCATTGATACGCAGTTCGAGCTTCTTATCTGGCAGGAAGCATTCATTGGGGCTGCTGATAGAAAGGTTTGGCTGCGTCGGCTTCAAGGTGAAGGTATAGCTTTTCTCAGTGCCTGGTTCAATGGTTACTTTTTCCGACGGGGCGTCATATCCCTCCATGACGTCAAAATTCATGGTGTAGTCGTCCGGTAACATGCGGATAAACCGGCAGCGGCCATGTTTGTCGGTGGTTGCGACCAGACGTTTGTAGTCTACGGACGAGTAGATGATCAGCTTAACATCGGCCAGGGGTAATTTGGTGTCCTTGGCTATCAGTGTGATGCTCAGATTGCCGCGCGAAGGCTCGCTCTGCACCATGACGGCCATGATGACAGCGAATGATATGAGCAGCAGCAGGCTAAGTAACCTGCCGAGTGGACTCAGCTTCATCTTGCTGCCTCCTCACCCATCGTTCCGGGTACCCTCAGACTACGCCAAAGAGCCACTAGCAGGCATACCGCCATGGCCACAACCAAACCAATTTGAACCTCCTTCGAAACTGGCATATAACTGAGCGCAGGTCCAAATATCGCAGCACTGAACATGGCCAGGAAGACCGCCACCGATGTTCCCAGCGACTCCAGCTTCATGGCCCGGAAGCTCATGCCCACGATCATGCCTGAGAGTAAAGCGATCATCGCGCGGTCACCCCAGATCAGCATGAGCGCCAGCGGAGTGGCGAGATAGATGGTCACAGTCACCAGGCTCACAAACGCCGATTCGGCCCAGCGTTCCAGGTCGATGGCTGGCATAGCGGTGATAAGGAATGTGCCGATCAGCAGGCTGATCAGGTCGTTGAAATACTGCAGGTTCATTCTTTCTGAATCTAACAAATCCTGTAATGGCACCCGAATCAACGCTAAGGCCACCACCACCAGAACCATACTGTGTAGCAGGCGCTGAAACAGCGCCGCTCCCGCGATCGACCGTGCCAGCAGAGGGGTGGCCACGATCAATAGCGGAACCGCCGCTATTACCTGTCCATACCCTCTGGCGTCCCGAAAACCCAGAGCAGCCAGTGCGAGTGCCAGCAATCCGCCCGCTAACGCCGGGGTGTCGATACGAACCGGACGCGGGCTGAGGCTCTTTTGAGCCTCACATAGCCAGAAGTAAAGCAACATGGGTAAAAGAGCAGTCGCGATGCCAATGCCGAGCGACAGTGTGTTGCCCTTGACCAGTTGAAAGGCCACCGTGGCCACCAGCGTGACCGCCGCACTCCATCCGATCATCGCTTTCAGCGAATCGCTGAACAGCATCGCCAGTCCGCCAAGCGCAATCAGCATGAGCGGCCATCCCCAATATAAGCTGACGGGATCATTGGGAAGTAGTTTTGGGTGGTAGGACATCCCGAGTAACACGCCTGCGGCACCGAGTACCATCGCCATGGCGGAAATCTCGATCCGCCGCCGCTCCCAGCTTTCAGGCGCGGTATGCAGACCTATCGGCACCATGCAGATCAAAGCGCCCAGGGTGAATCCCATCACAGCCGGCGTGGGGTAACCAGGTCGGAGCAGGCAAAGTGCGACCAATGCGATGGTTGGCAAAGTCAGCATGGCACTGGCTGCCACGCTGTGCGCCTTCAGATTGAGTGCCAGTTTTGTGATCAATCGGCCCATTAACGCACCCAGAAGCAGCGGAGCCCAGAGACCCTGGCCGGGCGATGCCGGATATTTGGTGGCCAGTGACAGCACGATGAGCAGTGCGACAGCGGATTCGCTGATGATCCATCCGTGGGGCAAAACACGAGAGAGACCATCTTTGCGTACGGCGAGTGCAGTCATCACGATACCAGGCAGGCAGATTACCAGAGCGGCCAAACAGACAGATGTAAACATTGCACAGACCTCACTTCAAGGGGCGTGATGGGTGATTTGGAGACACATATATAATAAGGATACCCGACGACGCATGTGGAATGTCATACCCACTTGCCACAACTCCCCTACGGACGCCTGATCCGCAGGGGAGAGTTGCCGTAGCAGACCCTCGGAATCTGCTATGTCCGGGGCGGTCTTTCAGTACGCTAACAATGGCAGAAGGCTATAGACCGCGCCGGTCTGGCGGATAGCCGAACCCGTCGACGCGAGGCTGGTCAGCCCATATCGCAGCCGGTTAGCCGCCCTGCCGCGGGTTTAGTCACCCCACGGGACTGGCGTCCCTTAACTGGGTTCCCTCACCGCGCGTCTAGGCATATGCAGCCCGTAAGCGGGCGCAGGGCACCCTCCGCCAGCGCCCGCTGGAGCGAAGCGACGCGGGCAGCCATATGATCAGCGATGGGTGATGGAGCCCCCTGGGGCGATGGAACCCGTCGACGCGAGGCTGGTCAGCCCATATCGCAGGTGAACAGCCACGCTGCCGCCGGTTTAGTCACCCCACGGGACTGGCGTCCCTTAACGGGGTTCCCTCACCGCGCGTCTAGCTATTTGCAGCCCGCGAGCGGGCGCAGGGCATCTTCCGCCAGCGCCCGCTGGAGCGAAGCGACGCGGGCAGCCATCTGATCAGCGATGGGTGATGGAGCCCCCTGGGGCGATGGAACCCGTCGACGCGAGGCTGGACAGCCCATATCGCAGGTGAACAGCCACGTTGCCGCGGGTTTAGTCACCCCGTGAACGGGGTTCCCTCACCGCGCGTCTAGGCATATGCAGCCCGCAAGCGGGCGCAGGGCATCTTCCAACAGCGCCCGCTGGAGCGAAGCGACGCGGGCAGCCATCTGATCAGCGATGGGTGATGGAGCCCCCTGGGGCGATGGAACCCGTCGACTCGGGGTGGTCAGCCCATTTCGCAGGGTGCCCTCGGCCGACGCTCGCCGGAACGCGGGCAATGGTGGGATGAGACGTAACACTAGATTCCCTAATGCTACCAAACGCCACAACCCTAAAGCCGTAGGGCGTTGAACACCAGCCGGCTTGCGTATTCGGGATTGATGCGCCCGCCGTGACCGTTAAGCGCTGAGACCATACCCGGCAGGCTGAGTATCACCACCTTGCCTTTGCCGTAAGGGATCACCGCACCGCCGATGCCGATGTTGCGGTCATGGTCGCGGCTGTAGCCCATCACCACCTCCATGCCGGCGGCCTCGGCCAGATACCCCTCGGTATTATCTACGGTCACCTGAGTGCGGTCATCCAGGCAGGAACCGCTGGGCAGACCAGTAAACAGCGCGTGGGGCCGGTTAAAATACCAGCTACCCATCCACGACGCCCGGCTGCCTCCCACAAACCCGTTCAGTTTCCACACTCCTGCCTGAGCCAGCATCTGCGCATTCGTGCGTGCCTGGGCAGCGTCATCGGAGATCATCACCAGCGTTTTACCATATCGCTGCACGAAATTGTCTAGCAAAGCCTGGAACTCGGCTTGTTCGATTGGGGTGTTCACCATCGGCTGCCACACCGCGCCTGATTTGTCGGTGTAGGGTGTGGCGTTGCCCGTATACCGGATGCACTTTCCTGCGGCATCGGTGATGCGTATCGCCCCAAAGCTGAAGTTATCGATCGTCACCCTCGGCAGCGTGATGGTCAGAACCCCATCGGGGCACTCCACGGAGAAGCTCTTCACGATGGCCTTGAATTTCCCGCCTGCTTCACGGAAGATATCGAACGACCTCAGCACCGTTTGGCCGTTCAGCGCGAGGTCGAATACGCGCTTGCCGGGTGCGTCCCAGAAGTTTTCGCTGAGCATGAACTCCACCTGGCACTTGCCTTTGGCCAGCCCGGTTTGGGTCAGCACCAGCGGATTCGTGCCGAACGGCTGGTGTCGGTAGAGTTCCGGCTCCTCGGTTCCAGATGTCGCATCGGATACATGGTGGGTACTCGCGGCCCATGAGCCTGAGCCCAGCAGCACAGCATCGGGCACCGCGCTGGAGGTCATGGGGAACACGCTCCCGCCCGAACTCTTGACCCAATCACCCAGCCCTTCGCTGCCTCTGGCCAGCATCACTTTCTTCTTCAACTCGGTCGGTCTGGTGTCGATCACCAGTATCTGCTGCGTGCTGCTCAACACCGTGCGGCGGAGTCTGGGATCGGTCAGCGTCGCCATCAAGCTGAGTTCACCCGATATCCGTGAGCGTATTTTCACATCGGCAAACAGCAGTTGACCGAATCTGTCGCCACCCTCCAAAGATACTTCTCGTGTAAATCTTTCCAATCTACCCTTGGCATCGGTGGCTTCAAATTGGAGTGTATACTTGCCGAACAGATTGGTCTCATTCACCATATGGATATCCACCACCGCGGTGTCGCCCTTCCCGATGGTGAACCTGCGCGGGCGGATGACCAGCAGGCTTGGAGCCGTGGCGGCCTGCATCGGCTTGGGGTCAGACCTCAGATTTCGATGGGCATCCACCAGACCGCTGTGATTCTCTATCGACGTGCTCTCCCAGCCGCTGATGACCATGTAGTCCACCGCGTCGCTGATGCGGATGTTCTCCGTCAGCCGCTGCCAGAAGATGTAGCTTTTGCGGCCGATGCTCTGGTAGAGCTGCGAAGCGGTGGGGTAGGCCTTGCGGAAGCCATACTGGTCCAGGAACTTGTTGGTGGAATCCAGAATCTGCTGGTGGTCAAGCAGATCATAGCCCGTGCGGTTGTTCCTTGTATACCACTCCACAATCTTCTGGTGGTCATCCGGCGAGGCCACGCCCAGCATCTCGCCCCAGACCACGATGTCCTTCTTGTTGCCGCTGGCGTGCGACCACTGGCCGTTTGGCCCGGTATAGAGGTTGTCCTGCCAGTTGCCGGGCCCGCCCACGGTGTGCTCATCAAACAACCCCGCGGTGCCGTTACCCACTGGGTCAACCGCGATTTTGTCGTTATATGGCATGGAAAAGACCTGCCCAACGGGTTTGATCCCACTGTGCAAATAGATCAAGCGGCTGGGGTCGATCTTCTTCATCTCGTTGATGAGATAGTAGATGCTCCGCGTGCGCACCGAGGGCTCAAACTCGTTCTGGATGCAGTATATGATCACACTGGGATGGCTGCGGTCGCGTTGGACCATCGCCAGCATCTTCGCGACCGCGTATTTCTGGGCGAAGCTAGTCGGTTCTCCTCCCACGCCGGAGGTATCCAGCGGTTCACCCGCTGGCTGCTCCGGGCCATTCAGCACCGCATATAACCCGGCGCCTGGCTCCACGTAACGCAGCAGACCGCGCTCATCCTGCACCGCCAGCTCCTCGGGCTTGGCCAGGTTCCGGTGGGCCTGCAGGCAGTTCAAACCCAGTGCTTTGGCAATCTCTACCTCTTTTTTGGCTAGTTCTTTGGTGGGCCACAGGCCGTTGATGCCCCAAAAGCCCCAACTGATGGCACTGCGCAGCACGATCCGCTTGTTGTTCAGCCGCAGAGTGGCATCGCTGCCGATCCCCTCCGGGCAGAACCAGCGGAAGCCAAAGCGGGTCTGCTTCGAGCTGTTTTCCTGCGAAGGAATCTGGGCTGTTGCGGTATACAAAATGGGTGTATCCAGATTCCACAGGCTGGCCGTGGGAACCCTGGCGGTGATGACCTGCTGAGCTTGGCCATCGGCCTGGATGCTGGTGGGCACCTCCACCTGCCAGACCAGCTTACCCTCGCTGTCAGCGATGCTGTAGTGAACAGGGCCCTGGTAGGCGGCTCCATGGCTGCGCAGGGTCGATTTGATGATCACCGAGCGGGGGTCGGGCCGGTTCAAGACGGCCAGGTCGCACACCTCGATCTCGTCGCGCACGTCCAGTGTTATGCCGGCATCCAGACCGCCGAACCCATGGGAGTTGGGGATGCCATACTTTCCCCACTGGATGATGGCGGGGTCGATCCAGTCCAGGCGACCGCCCGGGTTGGTGATGCGCACCGCCAGCGTGTTGAGGCCGTCGGACCGCAGCGCCGATGTGACGTCTGCCTCGAAGGGCAGCTCGGTCATGATGGTGTAGCCCACCAGCCTGGCGTTGCAGTAGACCTCCGCGCGCAGCCTGGCCCCGCGGAAACTGATGATCGCCCGCTGCCCGGGCTTGCGTTTGGGGGTCTCGAAGCTTCGCCACCACCAGCTCACGCCCTTATAGTTGCCGTTTTGCACGACTTTATCATCCGCTTCATAGCAGTATTCTTCTACATACGGCCGCAGTCCATCCGTCCCCCAGTAGTGCTCCTCCACCGTGCTGGGCAGGCTTACCGCCTTGCCGGCCTGGTCACTCAACACCGGCCATCCGCCGGTAGGAGGGTTGACCGGCATCTGGGGGAGGTTCACTTCATCGGGCAGATAGAGCGTGTCATTCTGCCAGACTGCCGCCTTGTCCAGCCACAGCCGCCAGCCAGAGCCGTCCAGTGGTAGTGCTGAAGATAGTGTGGTGACCATTATGGTCAGTGTGCATATGATTGCTAAACGTTGAAAAGCGTGCATGGTGCGATGGACCTCCACGGCAGATTTCACTACGGCTACATATTACATCAAAACGACACCATGGCAACAACGCACCGGTCGGTGGCAGGGGTATGATGTGACCGGGGCGGTCTGAGTGCAGGCTAGCGGCGACAGAAATCCCAAGACCGCGCCGGTCTGGCGTCTTGCCTGTTGTTCGATCGAGGTCAAAACCGGCGCGGTTAGGGAAAACCGCCCCGGTTGGTGCCGGTCTGGCGGATAGCCAGTAGTTCGATTTAGATCAAGACCGGCGCGGTTAGGAGAAAACCGCCCCAGTCGTTGACCATTGACAATTTTTGAAACTGCCCTACTTCCGTCCGCCGGTGACCCGCGCAAGCCAGCCCTCGGCAGCCGATGGCCACACATCGCAGCTCTTGCCCTGTTTGCGCAGACCATAACCATGCCCGCCATCGGGGTAGAGGTGCATCTCCACTGGCACTCCGGCGGCTTTCAAAGCGATGTAGTAGGTCAGGCTGCTGTCAATCAGCGGCTCATCGTCCTCACTCTGTATCAGCAGCGTGGGCGGGGTGTCGGCGGTCACAGGCAGACCCGGTGTCATGATCTTGAAATCATCCGTGCTGAGGTAGGCGGGGTAGATGACCATGGCGAAATCCGGCCGGCTGGACAGTGCGTCCGCCTCGTCGACAGGCGCATAGAAACGGCCCCCGAAGTTGGTGCTGGTGCGCACGGAGAGGTGCGATCCCGCGGAGAAGCCGATGATGCCCAGCCTCCCCGGGTCGATGTTCCACTTCACGGCGTTCTGGCGGATGATCCCCATCGCGCGTTGAGCGTCGCAGAGGGCGGCGTCACGCATTTTGGGCACGCGGTATTTCAAGATGAACGCCGAGATGCCCTGCCCGTTCAGCCACTCAGCGATCTCGATGCCTTCATGCGTCCAGGCCAGGAACTCATATCCACCGCCCGGGCAGACCAGCACCGCCGGGTTGGGCTTGCCCGTGTCAGGTGCCAGGTAGGGTGTGATGCTGGGCACGGTCACGCCGGTCAGCAACTGCATGTCGTTGCCGTGGGTGCTCCATTTTTCTTCTGCTGGTGCGGTTTCGATGGGCATTTGGCCTTCAGGCCACAGGTTGATTTGGTTCATATCCATAGTTGGTTACCCCCAATATTAGTTAACAACGGTACCATATCCCAAACGACCGCCACTCGTCAACGCGCCGGGCCAATGGCCGGCGTGGCGTTGAGCTGCTGCTGATAGTGCCTTGCGACCTCTGCATCCGTGAGTGCAAACGGATAGATGCGCACTCCGGCCATATAGCTGTTCACGGTCCAGGAATCACCCTCTTGATCATACCGGCCCACGTACAGCGGTCGGCCGCATGGGGTGATCTCACCGTGGACGGGTATGGAACCCGCGCGTTTACCGTTGATGTAAACCGCCATCTCCGTACCTTCGTAGGTTGCGGCGATGTGCGTCCAGCGGCCCACCTCGATACCACCCGTGTCCAGCGTGCCCACGCCGGCCAGGTAGAACCTCACCCGTCCTGCCAGCAACTGCACGAAGAAACCATCCATGCCCCACGCGCCGTGGCACACGAAAACCGGCATGTCACCAGGGCTGGTGAGCTTCACCCAGAACTCGATGCCGATATCCTCTCGGGCGTTGTATGCATCGAGATGCGGGAGCTGCGCGAAGCTGCGCTTATCTGTGCGCATGGCCGGGAACCCGTCTTCGGTGACTGTGTTCGGGCCCTTCACTGTGTCGGTGCCATCGAAATTCAGGCTCACGATGGGTTTGGCATCAAGCGGCATCGCGGTGGCTAGAGCAGGCTGTGAAGGTGGTCCTTCCTTGCTATTCAATGAAAGGGCACGGAGTTGATAGTAGAACGCTTTACCCGGTTCAGCCTGAACCACGCATCGGCTGCCCGATCCGGTAAAGTCCACTTTCTCGAACAAGCCGTCGGCATTTTCTGAACGGTAGACGTGGTATCCGCCGACCTCATCCCCTCCGGATGCGGCCTGCAGCCGCACACGGCCCGGTAACGGCACCGCAGTGAGTTCGGGGGCAGCGGGAATCGGCGGTTCGGGTATCGTCACGGTATCCGACTGGGCGATGATGGCTCCGGTGACCACATCCTGCACACGGTAGCGATAGCTGCTGCCCACCTGCACGTTTCGGTCTTCATACCAGTTGTCGACAGTGCTGCCGACCTCGGCCCAAGTAGTCTCACCGCTCATCTGGCGTGTCAGGCGAAACGCCTTGAGCCCGCTGTTATCTGGCCAGTCCAAAGTCACCGCCATCGGTCCGAGCACGGTGTTGGCCTTAGTGATCGTGCCTATTTTGGGGGCGGAGGCTGGCTTCACGGCCTTACCTGGCTTGCCAATGCCGCGCACCACGCTCAAGTGCATTACGGATTTCGGAGCATCTTTAGGCCAGCTCACGGTTTGGCTGCCGTCGGTCACGCGGAGAAAGTAGTCCAGCACATCGCCTTTGACATCCGCAGCGGGGATCACGCCTTCTATTCTTGCGGTGTTCACAAGCTTCAGCGGAGAGCTTGCGTACTTACCGTTGTTTCGCCTGGTGAACACCTCCGCTTTTGCTGCCGGTGAGGCGCCGTCCACGACCGCCGAGATTCGGAAAGGCTGGCCAGCCTGCGCGGTGGTCAACGGCAGGATAGACCTCACTGCGAGCGGCAGCTTGGCGGTCACCGGGGGCTGAGGCGTCAGCGAGGTGACCTGCTGGATCGCGTTTCGGGTGGCTCGGATATCTGCCACCGCCTTGGTGTTGATGGTCGCCAGCACCCCGAGCTCTCCGCGGTTGGACATCCGGGAGGCGTAGGCCAGGATGCCATTTCCAAGGATGGTGTCCGCTTTCGCGACTGCGCTGGTCAGCATCTCCCGTTCTTCAGCGGTCGCGGCCCGTTGCTCCGCCTTGATTTTGTCGAGTGTGGTGCGTATCTCGCCACCGTTTTGCAGAAGACGAGAGGTTTCGTCAAATGCGATGGACCAGTCATAGGTGGCTTTGAGATAGTCCAGTGCCTCGCTGGGGCGGAGTCCCTCTGTGTTGAAGACTGCTTTCAACCGTTCCGTATTCTGCAAGGTCGCAGGCATCCATGTGAAATTGGCACACTCGTTCTGACCCCAGCCATCCAGCCAGCGATAGCCCATATCCTGCAGTGACATCAATAGCTTTGCTGCACGCTCATCGCCGAACCGCCGCTGGGCATATCCACGGTAGAACCCCTCATAGCTCAGGTTGGCGTCCCAGGCGTATTGCGAGAGGTAGGCTTGCGATTCCTCCACGTCCCGTGTCCGCCAGTGGATACCCAACATCCCCTTTGCGCCTTTTTTCACGGCATCGCGGGCGTTGTTGAAGAAGTGTTTGGTGTTGGGCTGCGACATCCACTGGTCGCCATCGAACTCAAACCACGGAATCGGCCAGAACTCACGGTCTTTCGGCAGGTTTCCGTAGGCCTTGCTTACCGTGTCAGAGGTGATGATGTTGTCCAGCGCGGAGAAGACGATATCCTTGGGAAGAATCGTGTCTAATCCCGGGTAGAAGTCGGTAAAGTGCAGGTGATCATCTCCACCCCATCCGCTGAGCACCATGCGCACTTTCGGGGCCTCGCGTTGAAGAATACGATGTGCCGCAAGCGCGTATATGCCCATTCTGACGGCTTCCGTCTTGCGCTTTGGGTCGGTGATCTCGGCGAAGTGATCCTGCCACCTGCGGTAATACGCGCCAAGGCCGCTGCGGGAGGGTTGCACCAATGAGCCGGTCAGTCCCATCGCTTCGGGCTCCCAAATCCAGATGTAGTCAACCATGGGATAGGTGCGGATCAGCTCTTTGAGTCGCAATTCCAGATTGTCAATCGCTACCGGTGCGGTCGGATCGCCATAGACTTCAAACCCAACGCAAGTTCTCACACCCCTGGCCTTCGCATACCAAAGCGCGTCGACCAGCAGCTTCTTTGCATCGGTAATGCCTTGCTCCGGGGTTTTATAGTCCATCGAGCAGTCCGCACCGAAGTATCCTTTGGCGAAATACCCGCTGGTGCCGTATCCAAATTCGCTGGTTTTCATCGGGGAGGTGCCCCAGGTCGGCTGCGCAGTGGAGACCAGCGGTGCCCCTGCCACGGTGCCCCCGTCCTTGGAGGTGTATGCGCAGAACGGCTCGGAGTCATAGCTGTGGAAGCCCAGGAAGTTGTTTTTCGACTTGGCGAGCTGGTCGATGAAAAAGCGATAATCCTCAGCATTCCAGGCCGTGGGGCTATCGAAAAAGTTATACCACGGCAGCACACCGCGGACATCCAAAATCGGCTTGTTTACCACATCCATGACCGGTAGCGTAAACGGCTTCTTTGTCGCAGGAAGTGCGTCGCCGCCCAGGTAAAATCCTGCGCCGAAGCTCTCCGCCAGAGAGTAGAGCGCGTATGTGGTGGCCACCGGTGTCGCCCCCGCGGCCACGAGCGTGTTCTTGCGTCCCTCTTTGAAACTCTTCAGCACATACCCTTGATCCCCGAGGGAGCGGCTCGACAGGTCAACCTTGACCCCCGGCGCAAACCCCACGGCGATCACATTGGCATCGGTGCTTCTCGCCGACCTGATGGGTAACAGGCTGCCTGTGGTGGCATAGATCACACGTTTCAAATCCGCGGCCGCGGCGCGTTCCATCCAGACCGCTCCTGGCTGTAGTGCGATGCAGTCGGCCGAAACACTAGCCGCAAAGACGCACAGAATCCACACAGCGAGAAATTGTCGAAGTCGCATTGTTGCACCTCACCAGACCGGTAATGATTAGGTAAATTCTACCATGAAGCACACCCTATCAACAGGCAGCATTGACAAAGCGCACGATGATGCTTAACATTCAGATAGGACGGAGCTCATTCCGGCTCTACAGGTATTGACACAACACGAGGTGCGAGAACGGTGAGGAGATCGAACATGCTATATTTGGTATTACTGGTCATAATGCTGGCCGCAGGCGCAGGAGCGGTCGCGGCCCCAGAATCCCGGCGCGTGGAGGTGATCCCCGAACCCCGCGAGGTGGTGTATCAGGGCCAGCCCTTCGCGTTTCAAAACGCCATCGAAATCCGCGTATCCGACACCAAGCCCAATCTCTTCGCCGCTGATCTGCTGATCAAAGCGCTGCGTGAGCTGGGTGTCACTCCCTCTCTAAGCCTGCTGCCCTCCAGCAGCACTCACACCTTAACTATCACCGCCTCCGAGCTTCTGCCCGCCATCCCTCCCTCAGTTCGACCGGAGCAGGCCGCGGAAGGCTACAACCTGCTGGTGGAGGCGCAAGGCATCAACCTGACCGCTCGCAGCGAAGCCGGCCTATTCTACGGCGTGCAGACCATCATCCAACTGGCACAGCAGGCCAGCCGAGAGCGTGACTCCATCCCCGGTATGGTAATCCGCGACTGGCCCGAGTTTGAATTCCGCAGCGCCTCATATATCGAGGGTTCGCAGGCCAAGAACTCGGTATTAGTCAGCAAGGCGGAGCTGGAACTGAACATCCAACGGCTTGCCATGTACAAAATGAACCACCTGGTGGTAGAGATTTACAATCTGGCCCCGCTGTCCTCATTGCCCGGCAGTGCCAACTCCAACACGCTTTCCCGCGCGGACTGGAAGGCGCTGGTGGAAATCGGCCGGCGTTATCACGTAATCATCGTGCCCAGCATGATGTCGTTTGGTCAGATGTCGGACATCATCTGGACCAGCGACGAGGGCATCCCATACCGCGAATCCACGTGCCCGGGGCTGCTCTGCCCGAGCCGTCCAGAAAACATCGAGTTCCTGAAGGGGCTCTATAAGGATATGCTGGAGATATTCCCCAACACGCCCTATTTGGGCATCGGCTGCAGCGAGGTTTGGATGCAGTGGAACAAGAACTACTGCCCGAAATGCCAGGCGCGCATCGACGCAGGCGAGACGGAGTGGGACATCTACACCAAGCACGTTCAGAAATGCGCCGAGGGCGTCTCCGAGGTGGCGAAGCAGATGAACCGCGATGTCCGCCCGTTGATGTGGGCCGATGAGTTCTACATGTACAATTCGAGGCCCCGCTACGAGGGCTTGGACAAGATGCCCAAGCAGATGGTGATGGGCCACTGGCAGTATTTCGACAAATACTGGGTGCTGGAGAACCGCCACTACGACGGCATCGAAGGCATGGCTTCCCGCGGTTACGACGTGATGTGGGTCTCCGCATGCTGGCCATCGAACACCTTCCTGGTCGACTTGTCGCCAGAAGAGCCCTCCGCCGAGGAAAACAAGTTCCCGTTGATTGTGGATTCGGGCGTGCTGAACATCGTGGATCAAGCCCGCTACGCATACGAATACAGGGCCAAAGGTCTGCCCGGCAAGGTGCTGGGCGGGCTCTGTGCCACATTCTCGCAGCACGATATCCGTTGCTGGGACACCACCTGGCTGGGATACGCGCTTCAGGGAGACTACACCTGGGGTGACCCCGCCCGGCCCTGGGCAAAGCGCAAGAACGAGTTTGTGCATGACTACGCGGCTACCTTCTACGCTCCGCGCGACGCCAAATCCGCCAAGCTCATCGCACAGGCGTTCCTGGAACTGGACGCGGCGAAGTCCGATATCGAGCGCAACCACTACCTCATCCGCGACATCATCGGTGAATACGACGCGGCGGACCCCAGCTACATCAGCAATTCGTTGGAGCAGTCGGGCAAGCTGATCCGTGAGCTGATGGCAGCACCCGCTGTGAAGGGCAAGAGCGCGGCGGACATCCGCGCGCGGGCGGAGAAGGCGCGCACCACCGCCATCCAGTGGCGAAAGAAGCTCGCGGCGTTGGAGGCCAGCGTGAGTAACACCACCAGCCTGGGGTATCTCAAAATGGCCACGCACAAGATGGTGAACCACGCTGAGCGCACCCTTCTGCTGCTGGACATCGAGGCGGCACTGGCCGCTCCTGGCGGGAAGCCCGGCATCGCAGCACTGCAAACGCGGCTGGCAGTGCTCACCGACGACACTAGGATGATACTGGATGAGATGCGTAAGCTCACGTGGTTCACGCATGACTACGCCACCGGGTATTACCTGGTCATGGACCAACTGGACGGGCTGAAAAAGCGGCTGACTGAAGCGTCGGCGAAGTAACTCAGGAAGCCCCATCGCCTCAACAGGCGATGGGGCCTTCGTGCATCACGCGGGATGAGTGAATGACTCCAGCGATTTGCGGCGGAGCGCAAACAGTCCCTCGCCCACCGTGTTCTGCTCCATTTTGTGCAGTGCCGATATCGCCACCCCGCGGTTGTCCATCATCTCAACCGTCAGCTTGTCGGCCCAACGTAGCAGGTAGTAATCCATTAAGCGACTTGTCATCCATACGATGCACATCGCAGTTATGAACACAACGGCCGATTGCGTCATCAGCGTCCAAATAGCGGCTAATAGAGCCATGAACATGATGTAAGTAAAAAACAAGTTCCCTTTTTGCTTGCGGATTACTTTCACTTGGATCAAGTGCTGGCAAATGAAGAATAGCAGTTCGTCGTCGTTGAGCGTGCCGATTACTTTGAACGGTACCGTCAGTTGGCTGGTGGCAGTGTCACTCACTGGCTCTTGACTACTGTGGGGCACTGACACTAATAGCATACTGGGGCATTCGATTTTATGCGGCGCTAGTAATGAAGTAGCTTTAGTTTGAAGGCGGCGCAACCTGTCGTCTTCCTCCGCCGTTTGAGGCCTCAAGTTGATCGAGTGTAGTTTTGCGTCATATTTCGCTTTAAATTGGTAAGGTATAACTGCAATTAGCCCTATACATACCAGCAGCCATGTATTATTGCTGGGCACCATGGTAGACACAACCACAAAAAACACCAGAGAGGCAGCAAATATCGTATTCCTATTGTTAATTAGTTTGTAGTATCGGGCATTGCTGTGCGTGGCACGTAGCAACACGCTTTTGGTCATTGCCCATACCGCATAAGGTATAGCCAGATTGACCATTATCGCAACGATACGAATCCACTTCGCATCATCCGGCGAGTACCACATGGAAAGCACCCGCCCCAACCCTGTGGCACACAGCGCGGTAACCGGGAGTATCAAGGCGTAAGTCTTCAACATCCAAAGATATACTGAGTGCATTATCTGCTGTCGCCGTTCTTCATCCGGTGATGTGTCTGAACGGTGAATGACTGGCAGCAAGAAAAACAAGCACAGCACAGTCAGGCCGAAGCACCCTAACGGCCAAAGATCACGGGGCTGTAGACTTGCTGACACCGTGATCCTGCTTAGTTCCGGGTGGCGGGCAAGGTCGTAATAATTGCTGGTGAAGGTCTGTTGATCGGGCTTCACACTGGGTTTCATCCGCACCCAGCGCGGCACTTCCAGGATGCCGGGTTCATCTATGCCACAAATCGCTAGAGAGAGGGTGTCAGTATATTGCATCAATCCAAACCGCGACTTGTCTCTCACCGTCATGGACACTGAATAGCCTGCTTCCTTACCACTGAATTGTTTCTCGAAAGATAAGGATTGAAATGGATCAGTACCACCGGGAACCCAAACCGAATCTGTACCGATTCGCCATAACTTGACAGTGGCGGGTGTGACACGGACATATCTGAAATACCGTTCGTTGGTGGCCACTGGTGACGGCACGGCAGACGGCAGCACACCCTGGCGTTTGAGCGTGCGCAGAATGCGGCCATCCATGTATGGTGTGTCCGGCCAGTCAATATCCCGGGCATCCACGATTGGGGGCTTGGGCAAATCAGTCGGCAGACCAGCCGGGAAAGGAGGTGGGGGATGAGCCGTGACTTCACACTGTGCCGCCGTGTTAAAACTCGCTGTAGCTAAGATCGCAAACAACAAATGAATGACCTTCTTTTTGTACATGCCATAGGACCTTTCCTGAGCAACTATTGGGTTCACCATCATCGTTTCTTAATACACCGGCGATGTATAGGTTTCCTGCATGTCCACGAAATCCATGTATGTGAAGGCGATGGCCAACTGTGGATCGTAGGTGATCAGCCAGGCTGCTGCGGGTTTAGTCACCCCAAGGGACTGGCGTCCTTGACCGGGGTTCCCTCATTGCGCGGCTGATCATTAACGGCCGGCGCCGGGGAGAGGAGGCCCTCCGGCAACGCCCGCAGGAGCGAAGCGTACTAGGGGCGGTTCGCGAACCGCCCTTCTTGCGCCGAGTGGTGGCCCGCCATCGTGATCGGTCCGATCCGTCCAATCCGTCCGATTTCTGGATTGTCTGAACCACGGATTACACGGATGGCACGGATGGGTTCGGATGGGGAGGGAAATGCCAATCGGGTAGTTGGGGTTCCCAGGGGGTAGGGACATCGCGTGCTGTGCCCTTTTGCGGGGAAATCTGTAGGGGCGGTTCGCGAACCGCCCTTTGTGATGGAGCCCCTTGGGGCGATGGAACGCGTCGACTCGGGGCCGGTCGCTCCCATCGCAGATGATCGGCCCCGTCGCCGCGGGTTTAGTCACCCAGTCGTTTACCCACAAATCATACCATTGCCCCGCGCCCTGAAGGACGCGGCTTATTACCCGATAAGCCGGCTAAAGCCGTCTGCGGCACTGCGTGCCGTGTGTGTTAACGACACCGCAGGCTGCTTCAGCAGCCTTGTTGATCAATAGCCGAGACATTTGAGCCAATTGCAAAACTCAAATTCCAATGCAATCTGCACACTACAACCGTTTTACAATAAAAGGAATTTGGGCATGTGACGTCGAACCTAAGTTTGGCAAGAAAGGAGACGCCAATGCCCACAGTTTATGTATCATCTATATTCCGATATATCGATCCGTGTCTACCGCTGTTCCTAGAAGAACAGTTGCCAAATATGAGTCCAAAACATCAGAATCTGCTGGCAACTCTCGAGTTTTTGGAGCTTGATAAACGCCTGCAGGATCGAATTTACGCAGGAGTAGGAAGACGGCCTTATAGCCTTATACCCGTCGCAAGAGCGTTCTTTGCCAAGTCAATCATGCAAATCCAGGATACAAAGCACCTTTGGCATGCATTACGAACGGATGGTAATCTGAGGCGGATATGCGGGTGGGACCGAGTATGTGATGTGCCCAGCGAATCGACGCTCAGCCGAGTATTCGCACGGTTGACAGCGACAAAAGAGCTTGTAATACTGCACGATGCGCTTACTCGCAGACAATACCAGGACACAGTGGCCTGTCATACGGCGATCGATTCAACTGACATCAAAGCTCGTGAAAAACCTGCACCGAAAGAGAAGCCAGTAGAAAAACCAAAAAGCAAAAGACGTGGCAGACGTCGAAAAGATGAGCAAGCAGCTCCTGAACAAGCATCCACTCGTATACAGCGGCAAGTGACAATGGATTGGGAAGAGGCAGTAGCTGAACTCCCAACATATTGCTCCAGGGGTGTAAAAAGGAATTCCAATGGCTACATAACGTGCTGGAATGGATACAAGCTTCATGTTGCGGTCAGCGATGAAGGCATACCCCTTGGTTCGTTCACTACATCAGCTCATGTACATGACTCTCAGGTCGCCATACCCCTAATGAAAAAGGTGTCTGAGCAGGTGACCAGCTTTTATGATTTGGCAGATGCGGCGTATGACTCCAAGGATATCAAAGAAGTGAGCATCCAACTGGGGCATGTGCCCATCATCGATAACATCACCAGACGTGGAAGAAGCCCTGAAGTGGAGCCTGATCGCGCTCGTCGATATCGAGCCAGAACTGTAGTGGAGAGGTTCTTTTCACAGCTCAAAGACAACTATGGTGGCAGGAATATTCGAGTGAGGGGTCCTATGAAGATACACACGCACCTTATGTTTGGTGTGTTGAGTATCTTTGCTCACGCCGCACTTCATATTCCAGACTAACTGCGTCCTCATAAACTTCATTTTTCGGGGCGTAGGGCTTCCGTGCGCGTCTACTACCCCCGTTTTCACGCGATCACCTCGATTTCGACACATTAGTGCCATCAGAAGGCCCATACAGAGCCGTTCATTGACTAAAACACCAAATCTGCTACATTAAACTTGGCTCATGAATGCCATTTTGCAATTGGCTCATTTATGTCGCGGAATCGGTGACCATACGGCTCCGTATACATCCGTGGGTAGCAGGCTGGGTTTAGTCACCCCCCCGACTGATGATTCGCTACCCGAAAGCGTCAGTAGCTACCCCGTAATGACAGGCCTCCATGATATATAATGTAGCTATGATTTTAACCTTCAGTAGCGATGAGGTAAAACATGCCCACCACGAACTATAAAGAGGGAAAACGTATGGATCAGGCTTTCACCAACTCAATCGGCATGCGGTTGATGCCCATATCACCAGGCTCGTTCGTGATGGGTGGCCAAACGTCCATCGCTGAGGGCTGGTATGAAAAACCGGCGCACAGTGTGAAGATCACCAGCTCCTTTTACATCTCAGAGACTGAGGTCACACTGGCCCAGTTTCGCAAGTTCCGACCCGACTTCGTGGCGGTTCCGGGCAGTGAGCCGTATCTGTCCGGGTTGAGCTGGCACGATGCGGTGGCGTTCTGCGAGTGGCTAAGCCGCGCTGAGGGGAAGCCCTACCGTCTGCCCACAGAGGCCGAATGGGAATACTCCTGCCGTGCCGGCTCCACCAGCCTGTTCTGGAGCGGCGACACCCGCCCGGAGCTCGGTCAGCCTAATCCCTGGGGACTGAAGAACCTGCATGGCGGGGTCCGTGAGTGGTGCCTGGACTGGTATTCGGACTATCCCGCGGACGGCGGGGATCAGCTAGACCCCGTCGGGCCTGCCGACGGTATGGCCCGAGTGGTGCGTGGGGGCGGCCTTGATAATGATGATGCGCAGTATGCCCACTCCGCCAGCCGGGCGGGCATCGCACCGGATTTCGGATGGCAGCCGGGCACCGCAGCTCAATCGCAGGCGGGCCAACACCGCATCGGCTTCCGGGTGGTTCAGGGTGCGCTCCCCAAAACGCGGCCTATGCCATCCGCTGCTCCCTTCGCGCTGGCGTGCGTTAAGCAAACGGCGGGGGGCATCACCAAAGGGCCCGACCCCTCAAAACCCTGGTATAATCGACGGTATCTGCTGCCCACTCCACCCGAAAATGTGGAATACTCGGATTACGCCCCCTCAGGCATCCAGGCTGGTGTGATGCGCCACAACCACAGCCCGGCACTGGAGGTCTGCCCCAACGGTGACCTGCTTCTGGTGATCTACACCTCAGCCGGTCTGGAGTATGAGCCTGAGGTGGGGATGATCGCCTCCCGTCTACGCTACGGTTCGGAGGAGTGGGACATGCCGGAGAGGGCGTTCGACTTCCCCGGGGTTAATGACCATGCGCCCTGCCTCTGGCGTGATAAACGCGATCTGCACCTCTTCTGGGGCTGCCCAAACCTTCCGGGCGGCTATCCGTTCAACTGGATGAGTTCAAAGGATAACGGGGCGACCTGGAGTGACGTGAAATTCCCCAGGTCCAACGCGCCCATCGGACCCCACTCGCGGCAACCGATTGCTACCGCCTTCAGAGGCGCTGATGGCGCCATGTATCTCTCCGGCGACGGGGCGGGGCAGACTTCTGTGCTGTGGAGCAGTCGGGATAACGGCAAAAGCTGGCAAGATGCGGGCACACCGAATGTGCTGACCTCGCCAGCCCGGCCAAAGCTGAAGGATGGGCTGAACCTGACGGATGGACGCAGCGCGGGCAGGCACACCGCCTATGTGATGCTTAAGGACGGCAGCATCCTGGCGATGGGCGGCAAGAACACCGACATCGATGGGCACATGCCAAAAGCCATCTCAAAGGACGGCGGGAAGACCTGGACGGTCAGTAAAACGCCGTTCCATACCGTGGGCGGCAACCAGCGCCCCTGCATCGTCAGGCTGCAAAGCGGCCGGCTGTTCTTCTCCACCGACATGCACTCCAACACATCACCCCATACGCCCGACATCAAGATGACCGGTGCCGTGGTGGCGCTTTCAGACGATGACGGCCAGACTTGGACGATCAAGCTACTGCCAGGCACACTTGCGCACGAAAGCGGTCAGTTAGGATCCCAAACCACTCTGGGCTACAGCGTGGCACGGCAGGCGGCGAACGGAATCATCCACCTCATCACCACAATGAACAGCCCCTGTCTGCACTTCGAGCTGAATGAGGCCTGGATCCTTTCGGATTCCGCCGGCGAATTGAAGCACCCACAGCCGAAGGTGACGGGTGTCCGCAAGTATAAGGAGAGTTCACGGGGCAGTCTCCGAGCCGAGTGGTCAGCCGGCACCGCGGAGGATGGCCGTTACCTGCTCGATGGCCGTCAGGTGGCGTATTACCCCAATGGCCGCATCCAGTGGGATGCCGTGTATAAGGCCGGAGTAAAGGTCGGCGATGAGCACTACAACGCCCCAGATGGGAAACGCATCTGGGCGTGGCATCACCATGACGATGGCACGAATACCTGGAGCCAGTGGTGGCCAAACGGGCAGATGAGGTGCGAATCGACCTGGCGTGACATGCACTGCGAGGGCCTGGCTCGAAGCTGGGATGTGAAGGGCAAGCTTGTGAACACATCCACCTACACCGCTGGGCGAGTGACCACCAGCAAGGGATCAGGCCAATGATGGGTGCTGCCCTCCGCCAAACTCATTCTAGGTGGTCGTGTCTCTCATGAAATGGATGTGGATCGTGATGCTCATCTCCATGTGCTGCGCTGCGTATGCCCAGACCGGCCCGCAGAGTGGCCGGTATTTCGTGATCACCGTCGTGGATGACGAGACCGGCCGGGGTGTGTCTTTGGTAGAGCTCTCCACCACCAACAACATCAAATTGTATACCGACAGCAACGGCATCATCGCCTTCTACGAGCCGGGTTTGATGGGGCTGGATGTCCACTTCATGGTGAAGAGCCACGGTTACGAATTCCCTAAAGACAGCTTCGGCTACGCAGGTCTGACTCTCAAGGTAGTCGAGGGCGGCAAGGCGGAACTGCGACTCAAGCGCATCAACCTAGCGGAGCGGCTCTACCGCGTCACTGGTGAGGGCATCTACTCGGACAGCGTGCTGGCGGGGATCAAGCCGCCCATCAGTCAGCCTGTGATCAACGGGCTGGTGATGGGCCAGGATTCCGTGCTGACGACTATATATAAAGGTAAGCTCTGGTGGTTCTGGGGAGACACCGGTCGCCCCGCCTACCCGCTGGGTAACTTCTATACCACGGGAGCCAGCTCGCTGCTGCCTGGTGCCGGCGGGTTGGACCCTTCCGCCGGTGTGGATTTGAACTATTTCCTGAACGAGGAGGGGTTCACTAAGGAGATGGCCCGCTTCTCTAAGGTCGGCCCAACCTGGCTGGGCGGATTGGTCACCCTAAAGGACGCGAACGGCACGGAGCGGATGTATGCTATGTACTCCAACGTCGACCAGTCGATGAACACCCTGAACTCCGGTATCGCCGAGTTCAATGATGAGCTGCAGCAGTTCAAACCGGTGCGCCCGATCGACCACACGGGCCCCATCATGCCGGGCGGGCACCCGTATCTTGTGAGTGACGCGGGTCAGCCGTTCATCTTCTTCTCACCGGGCAGCCGTGTCGCGGCCGATCGGGCGCACCTGTTGGACCCCGAGAGCTATGAGGCGTTCACCTGCGCCAAACCGGGCAGCCGTGAGAAGAGCATCAGCATTGAACGCGACAGCAAGGGCCGTCCCCTGTATGGATGGAAGCGCGATACGCCGTTCCTGTGGCCGGCCGATGAAGCGCGGCTGATCAAGGAGGGCGTGTTGAAGCCATCCGAAGCGTTGTTCCACATCCAGGACATCGCCACCGGCAAGCCTGTGGGTTACCACTCGGCGAGCATCAACTGGAACGCCTACCGCAACCGCTGGGTGATGGTCATGTCAGAGCTTTTTGGCAGCTCCACGCTGGGCGAGGTTTGGTATCTGGAGGCCGACACTCCATTGGGACCATGGGTGTATGCCCGCAAGATCGTCACCCACGACACCTACAGCTTCTATAACCCGCGCCACCATCCCATGTTCGACCAGCAGAACGGCAGGTTGATCTACTTCGAGGGCACATACACCACCAGCTTCTCTGGCAATACCAACCCCACTCCGCGTTACGAGTATAACCAGATGATGTACAGGCTGGATATCTCGAACCCCAAACTGGCTTTGCCCGTGCCAGTGTATGTGGTATCGGATCCTGCCATGCCAAGCCAGTTCGCCACACTCTCAGGCGTGCCTGCCGGTGTGCAGAAGCTGCCCATCGCCTTCTTCGCGCCCGATCAGCCAGGCGAGGGCACGGTGCCTATCTACCAGTTGGATGGCGCATTGGTGACAGGTAGCAAGGCCACTAAGGAGACCACACCTCTCTTCTACGCACTTCCGACCGACACCGTGAAACCACCCGCCGCGGCGGTGGCTCTCTACGAATTTGTGAGGGCGAACGACGGCAACCGCGTCTACAGCACGAACCGAAGGGCGCAGAGGGGTTTCAAACGCTCAGAGCAGCCGCTTTGCTATGTGTGGAAGAACCCCATGGGCGTGGAACTGCCGCTGCATCGCTACGCCGACGGGCGGTGATGGTTGCACGGGCTGATGGTTGCGGCATGGGCTACCTCCGCGCCGGTTTTCGCACACCGGGGCGGTGTTTCCCTCCCCCCTGGGAACGCCAATCTCCCGATTGGCTCTCCTCCCCATCCGTGTAATCCGCTCCATCCGTGTAATCCGTGGTTCAGACATTCCGGGCGAAGGGTTCGGCTATCCGCCAGACCGGCGCGGTCTATAGCCTTCTGTCATTGTCCGCGTACTGACAGATCGCCCCGGACATAGCAAATTCGAGGACATGGGTAGGCGGACCATGTCATCCGTGGTTCAGACATGCACCGGTGACCACAGTAGATCGTGTCGCTTTCTTGCGACAGGATGGCTAATCACCTTCGATATGGGCCACCAGCCCCGCGTCGACGGGTTCCATCGCCCCAGGGGGCTCCATCACCCATCGCTGATCAGATGGCTGCCCGCGTCGCTTCGCTCCAGCGGGCGCGGGCGGAGGGCACCCTGCGCCCGCTTGCGGGTTGCAAATGTCTAGACGCGCGGTGAGGGAACCCCGTTTACGGGACGCCAGTCCCGTGGGGTGACTAAACCCGCGGCAACGGGGCTGATCACTTCCTATCTGGGCAGACCAACCTTGCTCGATGGGTTCGGCCATCCGCCAGACCGCGCCGGAGACGGGCTGCACAGACCCCGTAATCGTACCGAGAAACCGACGCGGTCAAATACCTGGTCGGCGTCATCTGCTTCCATCTGCGGTTAATGAAACACCCCTTCGCGTCTTCGCGTGACACTCCGGATATCGCCATCCTTGTCATCCGATCCATCCGTGTAATCCGTGGTTCAGACATGCACCGGCGACCACTGCGATGGGTTCGGCTATCCGCCAGACCGCGCCGGAGACGGGCTGCACAGCCACCGCAATCGTACCGAGAAACCGGCGCGGTCAAAAACCTAATCGGCGTCATCTGCGTCCATCTGCGGTTTATGAAACACCCCTTCGCGTCTTCGCGTCTTCGCGTGACACTCCGGATATCCCCATCCGCATGATTCGTGGTTCAGACATGCACGAGCGACCGCCCAAGTCGGTAATTCTACTAGGTTGACTTCGCCTACATGAAACCCCATAATGTGAATACCAGCTTACCATAACTCCCAATAAAACATCGTATTTTACTCACTTATTGTTCCAAATAACGATATATTATGAATTTATCTTATCATATGAATATCGTTCTAGTAGCCATATGAGCCATAATATGCGGTCCGTTCGGTATATCACTTGGCAAGAATCATCCTGACAGGTCGATCTATGATCGCTATTCAGCCACTACACGAACTGCGAAATAGACGAGTCGACGGTATTCATGAAGAAAGAGGCTAAACTTGGCTGATTCGGAACTAATAATGGAGGCCCGTCTACGCCTGCTTCAATCAGCCCCGACCTGCTCGTTTCATGACCTCTTAAGGGCTATGCTGGACGAGGTTGAGTTACTGACAGGCAGCCAGATGGGCTTTGTTCACTTTGTGGAGGCGGATCAGGCCACGGTCTCGCTACAGGTATGGTCAACGACAACGAATCACATGTGCAAAGCCAGCCCATCAGCACATCATTACCCTCTTGACCAGGCGGGAGTATGGGTAGACTGCATCCGCGAACGAAGGCCGGTCATCCACAATGACTACGCCTCCTTAACGCATCGCAAGGGATTGCCGGAAGGACATGCTCCGGTCATACGCGAACTAGTGGTGCCCATCATTCGTAACGAGTCGATATGCGCTGTGATTGGCGTTGGTAATAAACTTAGTGACTATTCAGAGTATGACGTTCAAATTGTCTCCACTCTTGCCGACCTTGCCTGGGACATCGTCGTAAGCAAACGCGCAGAAGAGGCCTTACGGGCCAGCGAAGAGACATACAGATCCCTTGTCAACAATGTTCCTGATCTACTTATACGCTTTGATCGCATGGGAAGACATCTGTTTGTGTCGGATAATGTATTCGATTTTGCGGGGGTTCAACACGATGAACTCATCGGAAAGACACACCGCGAACTGGACTATCCTGTTGCGGTTTGCGAGTTCTTTGAAAAGAGCATTCAGAAGGTCTTTGACAGCGGGCAACCCATGGAGACCGAATATGCTTATGAAAGCCGGAAAGGGCATGTGGTGCGGCATTGGCGGATGAGGCCAGAATATGATGCCAATGGAGCCGTATGCTCGGTGTTCTCAACAACCCGAGATATCACCGCGCTGCGAGAGGCAGAGCGTGACTACCGCAATCTGTTTCATGAGATGAAAACCGGATTTGTGGTACATGAGGCGATATATGACAAAAGCGGATCGCCTGTAGACTACCGTTACGTAGCGGTCAATCCGGCATTTGAGCATATGATCGGTATGCAAGCTGATGAGGTCATCGGACGAACGACAAGTGATGTGATGCCGATGCACAAATCATTTTGGATGGATCTCTATCACAAGGTGGCATGCTCCGGTGAACCTGTCAATACTGAGACCTACTCTGAGGAAGATGATAGGCACTACGATGTGACTGCATACCAACCTAAGCGCAACCAGTTTGCCTGCATCTTGGCTGATATCACCGCACGAAAACGCGCCGAGATTTACCGGCAAATGGACACCGATTTACTGCATATTCTGAATGAACCAGGTGAGATTCTGGAGTCTCTACAACGCGTTGTGGCGTATATTAAAGAAACTACCAGATTTTCAGCCGTAGGAATCCGCTTGCAGGATGGCGAAGACTTCCCTTATTACGCACATGAGGGCTTTCAAAAGCCATTCCTGATGGTCGAAAATACTATATTGCAGATCGGAACAGACGGTAAAATCTGCCGCGATCACAGCGGGCTGCCCAGCCTTGAATGTATCTGTGGATGGGTGACCTCAGGCAAGGCTGACCAAACATGGCCGTTTGGCTCGCGGGGCGGCAGTTTTTGGACCAATGACCTGGCTGCTCTGAAAGATATGCCCTCGGAAATGATCCCCTGGCATCACCCGCACAACACTTGCATCTCACACGGCTACTCATCGATGGTCATAGTGCCAATCCGAAGCAGTGATCGAATCATCGGCACCATCCAGCTTAACGACCTGCGTAAAGGACGCTTTATACTTGAAGCGGTAGAGGTTTTGGAGGGCGTTGCCACACACATCGGAGCTGCGCTTATACGACGGTTGGGTGAAGCCTCTCTTCACCATGCATTCGTACGTGAATCCGTGATCAATGACATTATGCGGTTGGCGCTGTTGGACGAACCGCTGGACAGCTTGATGAATAAGTCGTTGAGCCTGTTATTTACTGTGCCCATTGCCGGTCTAGAGCCGATGGGGGCCGTGTTCGTAGTCGGCCATACCCCGGATGAGTTAGTGTTGATGGCTCTACAAGGACTGGATGATTCCATTCGGAGAACCTGTGCGCATGTCTCGTTTGGTAAATGCCTGTGCGGACGGGCAGCATCAACCGGCAAACCACTTTTTGAAGCCCATGTCGGTGAAGATCACGAAACGCAATATGAAGGGATGCAGCCTCATGGGCACTACTGCATACCTATGCGTTACGGTGACCGGCTGGTGGGTGTTTTAACAACATACATTCGGCCAGGAGGCGCTCACTCCCACGAGCTAGAGCAGTTCCTGGTCAATGCGGCTGACATATTGGCTGTCGTCATCACGCGAAAACAATCTGAGGAATCACTGCGCGCCAGCGAGGCCCGGTTCCGAAGCTATTTCGATTTGCCATTGAACGGAAGATCTATTACCTCACCAGATAAAAAATTTGTGGAAGTAAACGACCAGCTCTGCACGTTCCTAGGTTATGATCGAGATCAAATCCTGCAAATGACCTGGGAGGAGATGACGCATCCGGACGACATCGGCGCCGATCTAGAGCAGTTTCTAAGGATGATGTCGGGCGAAATCGAACAATATAAGCTTGACAAGAGGTTTATTCGCAAGGACGGCCAGGTAGTTTGGGCGACGATCTCGGTGGGCTGCGTACGGCGGGCTGACAGATCTGTCGAGTATTTGGTGGGTGTGCTAGAAGATATCACAGGGCATGTGCAGGCAGAGGAGGAGAAGGCAAAGCTGGAAGAGCAGCTTCACCATGCCATGAAGATGGAGTCCATTGGCCGACTGGCAGGCGGTGTGGCGCATGACTTCAACAACATGTTAGGTGTAATCATCGGGCACGCGCATATGGCACTGGAAGGTGTGGATGCTGCAGAACCGCTTCATGAAGACTTGACCGAGATATCCAAAGCGGCTGAACGTTCCGCTGACCTCACCCGAAATCTGTTGGCTTTTGCCCGAAAACAAACAGTGTCCCCTAAGGTCATCAATCTCAATACCACGGTAGAAGGCATGATGAAAATGCTGCAGCGCCTGATTGGCGAGAACATTGAGCTGATCTGGCGTCCACAAGCCGAATTGGGGATGGTGAAAATCGATCCGTCGCAGATAGACCAGATCATGGCGAATCTGTGCGTCAATGCCCGTGATGCTATTACCGATGTGGGCAGAATTACCATACAGACGAACAACATCACCATTGACTCGTCGGATGTTTACCCCCAGATCGAACTTGCTGCTGGTGACTACGTGCGATTGACGGTGAGTGACGATGGATGCGGGATGGACAAGGAGATGCAGGCCAATATTTTCGAACCATTCTACACCACCAAAGGCGTGGGTGAAGGCACCGGCCTGGGTCTTGCCACAGTGTATGGCGCGGTCAAGCAAAACAACGGATATATCCATGTATACAGTGAACCCGGTGCAGGAACGACCTTCAATATATACCTGCCCAGGCACATCGAGACCGGGCAACTAGCGAAACCCGAATCTGTGATGCCCCAAGCACAGCAGGGGCACGAGACCATCCTGGTGGTGGAAGATGAACCAGCCATACTCCGGATGGTGACCACCATGGTCAAACGCTCGGGATACAATGTGATACCTGCCTCCACCCCTGGAGAGGCGATACGGCTTGCGGACCAGCATGTTGGCACGATTGATCTGCTGCTAACCGATGTCGTGATGCCGGAAATGAACGGTCGCGACCTGGCGAAGAATCTGCTGGCCCGATATCCCGACATGAAACGGCTGTTTATGTCGGGATATACCGCCGATGTGATCGCCGATCAGGGCCGGATAGATGATGCCGTTCACTTCATCCAGAAGCCGTTCACGCTGAAGGACATCAATGCCAAGATCCGGCAGGCCATCGATGCCAAGGTCTGACCGGCACCTGCAGGGCGTCCGGGCGGTGCGAGAGGGATTTCACGCGGAGACGCGGAGTGCGCGGAGGAGATGTGCTCATCCACAGATTACGCAGATTACGCAGACTAGGAAATGACCGCGCCGGTTTGTAGCTGATCTGGTCGTAGGGTGGTTGGCGAAACGGATTCGGGATGACCCTTGTGGTCATCCGCAAGCAGGTTCTGTCAACGGTCATTGGTCACATCGGGTGACCACAAGGGTCATCCCTACAACCGACTATAACAGGCACTCTACCAGCTTCGATACGTCGCATCCTCGATGTAAAGCGGCTCTTTCGCATCGGAGGTGTTGGTCAATCGGACAAAGAGCTTGCCGCTGTTGAATACCCCATACACCGTCAGCCTGTTCAAGGCAGCAGGTTTCGATTCAAAAGCACCTGGCTCTGCGGTATCGGCGAGCTTGACATACACGGACTTGTGGCCAAGATACTTCGAGATGTTCACAAACCGAAGCCAGCCAGCATCCACTTCTGACTTCACATTAAACTGTTTGGCACTCAGCTCCTCCTGCCAGATTTTGCCGTCTGTTGAACACAAGATGCGGTAGCCATTTGTGACTATCAGCTCAAGCCAGCACTCGGTCACATCAACGAGTTCTAGCTTGGTTATGCCTATTGGTGATGTCATCCGTTTTAACTGAAGTAGCTCATCATGGCTGCCAGTGAATGCGGAAAGGTCGACCGACTGATCAACCGCATCGCTGCTCCAGGATTCGCGTCGTGTGTACCAACGGAGGCCATCCGGCGAGACATCGATGCGGAAACGGCCCTTAAGCCGAAGGTCTATACCGGCCCCACTGCCTGTGGTATGGAACTGATAGATTAGTGGTGGGCTGCCCGCGGTGATCACACGCTTGCCATCTTTGAGTTTCCCCGCAGACCGGTGGAGATGAGCCTTCTCAGCCGCGCTGCCGGGTGTGAGCGCGGTGTAGACCACCTTCGGGGATGTCGGTTTTTGGCCTTCTGCAACCACCTGCGGTTTATCATGGCCTAGTGGGAAGTAGGGGTTGTCGACCATCGGCAGTCGCGTGATCTTCACACCGTCTGATGCGTCATAAACTGGGAAGGCCCCCAGTGGCAGCAGATACTTGTGCTTCTGCGGGATATTGGCACCCTTGAGGGCGTAACCAAGATACTCAGGATTGGCATCGTCCTGCGCCCACGGGCCTGCTCCGGTGTCATTCCATATATCCTTCAGGGGCACCGTGGGGTTATTCCAGCCGTTGGGCACATCCAGGTTGATCAACGCGTGAACATCGTCCAGTCTGCCAGCATGGCCCCACGCCCCCAGCGGCAGTGCGCCCGAGTAAGTCTCAAATCCGCCGGGTGCCTGCATGGCCACTCCATAGCGGTAGATACCTTTCGCGTCGATTGTGTATACCGACTGCGCCCGCTCATAGGCAGCTAGATATTCACGGTTGCCGGTGGCATCATACGCCAGCCATGCGGCTTTGATCGCGTTGAAGTGATCCCAACCGCTGGCCCAACCCTTGCCGTCGTAGCCCGATTCGCTCAGCATACGCCGCATCGCCTGATCTACCAGGGGTGTATACTTCGCTACCATCGGTTGGTCGCCTGTGACCTGGCCCGTTTTGACCATCCAGGCGGCGGCCTTGACAACGTGGAAGACCCGGACCAGCCTCATGCCCTCTTTTTCGGCATCGAAGAGCTGATCCACGGCATTCGCCGCGTTAATACGCGCGGTGACAGCCAGGGGATCACCGTATTTCGATAGTAAATATGCACCCGATGCCAAGCCAGCCGCCGCTGCATTAACCAACTGCTGCGAGGGGTGGCCGTTGTGCTTCAGCTTGCCGTGTTTGAGGAAGTATTGGGCGTTTTGATGGATATAGTCCATGTCACTGGAGTTTACCCACTGGAAGGGCAGTAGCCAAACCTTGCCGCCTTTACGTCCAAAGCTCAGCCTGATTTCTCCATATCCATAGGGGGCCAACGCCTCGATCGTCTCCGGCTGATCCTTCCACATGACTAACAGCGCGGTGGAATAGCCAGGACTGGCGAAAGCGGTCGGTTTGCGCACGATCATGTAGTGGAAGTCTGGCTTCGTGAAGCTCTTGTCACCCGCCAGGTCTGATGCGAAGGTGGTGCTGCGGTCTGGCAAGTGCAGCACCGCGGGCACATTTGGGTCACCAAGCAAGGCCATCGGTTTGCCTGGCTCTCCGATGACCACCAGCAGATTGTCTGCGTCTTTAGATTGGAAACCATACTCCAACGGCATGTCTTCATCGCTTAGCCAGTACCGGCCTGTGAAATCCACATTCAAGCCATTCGAGACATAGTGGCGTTTGATGGTGTATGGGGACTGGTTCCAGTAGCGCGGGCTGCGGGCCAGGCCCAGGCTTGCCGCGCCTTCGGGAGTGTCGGTGTAGGTAAACTGGTCTGTGTTGTGCCATACACCATTTTTCTCCACACGGAAACCCACCTTCAGGGAGTCCTCTGCTGAATCGTTCCAGTTGACTAGCGACAATCTGCCCTGCTTCGAGGTACCGGAGTCGTCAGAGATCAAGAAAGACTTGCCGCCGCTGCGATGACGGAAAAAGTAATAAGACTTCGTTCCCGGTACATGCGCCGCGAGCATCCCCTTGACCATCCGCCTCATGAGCTCCAGCCGCACCACCGGCGAGTATTGGTCCTCCCAGGCGATGCCCTCCATCATTCTGCCGGCATCATCGGGGAAGTGCAGGTGCCAGGCGTCGGATGTGATGGCATCGAAACCCAGGTGTGTATACGCGGGCGTGTTCACGCGCATATCCAGCAGGTTCTCGCAGTAGTTCATGCCCAGGTAGTTCAGTTTCACCAGGTCGTAGGGTTTGAAATCCTGCCGAAGCGCATCGGCAGAACCCAGCAACCTGGGCCCCTCCGCCGCGGCCATGGCAGCCGCCCTGATCAGCAGGAGAATGGAACACGTGATGAGCATTTTATATATCATGGAGACATTGTAGCACGCTATGCGACGATGGACAATGGGTAGATTGGCGTGGTGAATTGTAGCTGATAGCCTGCGATGTAGGCGATCGGCTCCGTGTCGACGGGTTCCATCGCCCCAAGGGGCTTCTGCACCCGTCGCTGATCAGATGGCTGCCCGCGTCGCTTCGCTCCTGCGGGCGCTGGCGGAGGGTTCCTGCGCCCGCTTGCGGGCTGCGACTGCTTAGACGCGCGGTGAGGGAACCCCGTCTACGGGACGCAGGTCCCGTAGGGTGACTAAACCCGCGGCAGCGGTGACTGATAGCCTGCGATGTAGCCGATCGGCCCCTTGCGACGGGTTCTGCCCACCGCCAGAGTGTTATATCATCCCGAAACACCATTGTGGCATACTGCCGGAAATTTGCCGATAATGGTTGTAGTGTTGCACGTCCTATAAGCGGCAATGATATCTGCGCAACAAGAGCGGTGAGCCCCAAGCTTCATCCTGAGGTATAAACATGACTAAGCGTGACCGGTACCTGAGAGCTCTGCACAATGAGAAGGTGGATGAGCTGGTGTGGGCCCCCAACTTCGACTACTGGCTAAACGTGAACCGCGCGGAGGGCACCCTGCCGGAACGCTACGGCGGGATGTCGCGCAACGACATCGTGCGGGCGATTGGCGGCACGCTGTGGAACCGCGCCGGTGGGATTATCAACCGCCTGGACCCCAGCGTGACCGAGAGCAGATGGGTGCAAGGCGATGACACCATCCACCAACTGACCACCCCCCTGGGCAGCATCCAGGAGGTCTACCGGCACTCCGAAGGTCCGCACCGCACGATGGCGCTGGTGGAGCACTTTGTGAAGGACCTGGACACGCTGGAGATCATGAAGTATGTGGTCGAAGCTACCCACTACGAGCCCGACCATTCGGCCACCCAGCGGGCGCTCGATGAGACCGGTGACGACGGCATCGTGCTCACCACCTACTTCAGCATGCCGTTTATCCAGTTCGCCAAGGTCGATGCCGGTTATGTGAACGGCTTCTACCTGTGGGCAGACCACCGAGAACAGGTGGACTCGTTGATCGAGCTCTACTTCCAGAAATTCCTGGAGGGTTACCGCATCCTGGCGGAGGGTCCGTCAGATGTCATCGGCAACGGCGACAACATGGATGGGCTGATGATCTCGCCATCTATATTCAAAGAGTATGCGGTTCCGTTCTACCGCGAGGTGCAGAAGATATGTTCTGCGAAGGGCAAGCTCTGCCAGGGCCACTGGTGCGGGCGCACGCAGAGCCTACTTCCGCTGGTGCCCGACTGCGGGCTGGACATCGTGGAGGCGATCGTGACCAAGCCGATGGCCAACGTCACCCTGCATGACGCGCTGGAGATGTTGCAAGGCAAGGTGGTGCTTCAGGGCGGTATCCCCTCGGTGCTGGTGTGCGATGAGGGTGCCACCAAGGATGAGTTTCTGCGTTACATCGATGAGGTGATACTGCCGTTGAAGGGCCGTAATGGTTTCGTGCTGGGCATGTCCGACAACGTGCCCCCAAACGCCGACTTTTCGCGGGTTGAGATGATCGCGGAGCTGGTCGCCGGGGCCTGTTAGGTGGTTGGCATCGTATTCGTAAGGGCGCTTCGAAGGGAATACCAATCCACAGATTACACAGATGACACAGATTAGGATATTTCCCGTGCCGGCTTATCATGACAATTAGTTTCGTCATGCGAATCACGTCCGAGCTATCCGGCTTGCAGGGGCGATTCGCGAATCGCTCTTCTGCTCCGTCTTGACAGCCTGTAATGAAAAGGGTGTAAATATACCAGGTCAGAATTGGGAGTGATATAAATGTCCGTAGTAATTGTCATCTTGGCAAGTGTAGTTCCGTTTGTGATCATTGCGCAGATGGTGTATTCACTGCAAAACTATCGCGAAAACAGGACGGAAAGACGGAGTTATCTACGATCACAAATCAAGTGTTACAAAATGCACTATACCCAATCATCAAAAGTATCACTGTTTCTAAATGTATCACTATACGTTCTGTGTGCTGCTCTTGCTTTAGTTAGCACATATATTACTATCAGTGATTTCAGTCGTGTACCCATGATACACGTTCTGTCGTTTGCCTTTTTCGCCATGGCCATCGCGTGTTTGTTCATCACTATTCCGTTGGAGGTCATCCGCTACCAAACGCAACATATATGCATCACCGAGATAGGCATTAGCATCAGGTCAACCGTGGCCCGTGTATGCACATCGTCAACCAAAATGGCATTTACCTTCATCTGGCCGGATGGGAACTGCATCAATTGGGATCAGCTTGAGAATATCCGGATTGTTCAAAACACCCGACCGTCTTTCGGCATCAAAAAACTGATACTGACGAAAATGAGCTTGAATGCGTGGGATAGGGCAGAAAGACACACCAAGGTGATCTCTATCCCTGGGAATCATCCCGAAATAGAACACATATTGCGGGATATTCGCGAATATGCACCAGACAAAATGGGCGACCAGTGACGAATCGCCCTACCGCTGCCCGCCGATGATCCCCTGCACCCTCACCCTCAGCCCCCCGCTACTTCCCCGCCCGGCGGGCGCGGAAGTCATACCTGCCCGACGGCAGCTCGCAAACCACGGCACCGTCAGCCAATCTGAGCAGCTTCACCTCGGGCACGGCTACCAGCGGGTGACCGCCTTCGGTGACCTCGCTGGGTTTCGAGGCCGGTATATGAACCGTGGCGGTGCAGTTGGCGGGCACGCGGATCTGCCAGTGGAAGGTGTCGCCTTCGATCTTCCAGTGGCTCTCGATCAATCCGTATAGCGACTGGAATGAGGCCTTCACCCACTTCAGATCACCCACGGGTTCAGGCCGCATGATAATGTGCTTGAACCCGGGCTTCTGAGGGTCATACGCGATACCGGCCAGTGACCGATACATCCAGGCGCCCAGATAGCCGGACAGGATGGTCTGGCTCTGCCCGTTCATGCCCGGGTCACGAGTGTCGCGGTCCCAGCGTTCCCAGATGGATGTGCCGTCTTTCGCCACCATGTAGCCCCAGCTTGGGCGTGTGGTCTGGGTGAGGATGGTGTAGGCCACATCGGTTCGGCCGATCTCGGTGAGGGTCTGCATGAGCCATTTCATGCCCGGACAGCCGACGGTCAGGTGGCCTTTGTTTTTCACCATGATGTCCTTCACCAGGTTCTCCGCCACGGCTTTCCTATGATCTTCAGGCACCAGCCCGAACGCCAACGGCAGCACGTAAGAGGTCTGGGTTTGGCTCAAGTAACAGTTGTTTTTTGGGTCGAAGAACGCCTTATTGAACGCCGCTCCTACCTTCTCTGCCAGCACACGGAAGTGAGCGGATTCCTTCGGTTCTCCCAAGAAATCGGCGGTCTTGGCCAGCATCGTGCAGTTGTAATACAGGTAGGCGGTCGCGAACAGGTCCCGCGGGGTGCCGCCGAAGTCCGACATCTTGCCGTCCATGCTGTAGGCGTCCACCCAGTCGCTATAGGTGCCCCGCCGGTAGATGAAGTCCGCGTCCAGCCGGGTCTCCAAGAATCTGACCCAACGGTTCATCATCGGGTAGTTCTCGGTGATGATCCGATCATCGCCATACATGCGGTAGTTGGACCATGGGTTGGTGGTGACCACGGAGGGCCAGCACGGGTCGCCGGTGTAGGCCCACGCCCAGTAGGAGCCAGCATCCGATATGCAGCCGTCTTCCCGCTGGTCGATGCGGCACTCACCCAGGAAGCTGTTGTAGAACGCAGCCACATTGTACATGTAGCCCTCCGTCTCGGAGCTCATCTCCGACACACTCAGCCAGGCCTGGCGCTCGTCGCGGTCTGGGTCCATCGGCACGCCGCGCTCCTGCATCCGCACGGTTCGGTGCATGTTGGCGTATATCTTGTTCACCAGCTCGTTGGAGCAGCTAAATGCGCCGACCTTCTCCAGGTCGGTATGCACCACCAGCATCTCCAGGTCGTTGAGGGTCGGCACGCCAGGCCAGCCGGTGATCTCCGCATAGCGCATGCCCTGACCACGGAAACGCGATGCCCAGGTTTCCAGACCGTCCCCTTTAAGGGTATACACATCGGTAGAGAGCGCGCTGCGGTTCGGCGCCATGTCGATCATTCCATCGGGATGACGGTCGAAGGTCGTCCTGATCACCACCCGAGTATCTCGGAGCCCCTTCAGCTTGATCCTCACCATGCCGTAGAGGTTTTGGCCGAAGTCGGCCACATACACACCGGGCTTGGGGTTGATGATCGTCACCGGCTTGAGGGTCTCGATCACCCGCATCGGCTCGTGCATCTGTGCGATCAGCTTGCCGCCTGGGGCGGAGACCAACTGAACGGGCTGCCATTTGGAGTCATCGAAGCTCGTCTTGTCCCAGCCGGGCTGTTCTATGCGGGCGTCATACTCCTCGCCGTCAAACTCGCTGTTCGCGCGGATCGGCCCCTGGTCGGTGACCTTCCAGTTGGCGTCGCTGACCACAAGCCGCGAGCTGCCGTCGGCGAACTCCAGCCGCATCTGGAACAGCAGCTTCGGATAGCCAAACGTGGGCGTGGCCACCGGCAACAGCACCCTGGGGGCGAAGAAGCGCCCGTTGCCGAGTATCACTCCCAGCGCATTCTGACCATCCTGCAGATACTTGGTGACATCAAAGCAGACATACATCGCCCGCTTGTCGTAGCGGCTGTGGGTGGGGTCCATGATGCGGTTGTCCACCTTCTTGCCGTTCAAATAGAGCTCCGAAAAGCCCAACCCGCTCATGAACACGGTCGCCCGCTCGAGCCTGGGTAGTACTTCGATCTCGCGGCGGAGCATACGCGCAGGCAGACGGCGGTGGTCGGATTGTGCTGTGCTGCCCCAGGGTGCCATCCCGTAGGAACCCAGCACGCGTGCCGGCTTCCATGAGGGATATTCCAGGGGTGCGGTCTGCCAGCCAGAGTCCACACTCTTGCTCACGCGCCAGTCGGCATCGGTGCTGATGACCAGCGGTTTGCCCTGAGAGAACTCAAGCTGCAGCTCCGCCAGCATCCCTGCCGGATTGGCAGTGTCGGTGCCCAGCTCGTTTGTCACCTCGATCGCGAGGCTGTTCTCTCCGCAGTGCAGCCACCGGCTGATGTCGGCATCCGCGCGGTTGGGGTAGCCACCGCTATCAGCCGCCTTCTCGCCGTTGACCCAGAGGGTAAATTTGTTGTCTGTCAATAGCGTGATGTGCGCCTTCGTCAGCGTCCGGTCCAATGGCAATGCAAAAGAGCGTCGGAAGGCGCGAGTTTCGGCCCCGACGCCCGCCACAGCGTTACCCTCGGGGTGCCAGAGCCATTTGGCATCGCGGAAGAGGGGGTCTGCCGCTTCTTCCAGGCCGATCCACTTGCCCTTCCAGTCCTCAGGCTGAAGAAATCCCATCAACCAGTGTGCCGGCGCGCTCCATTTAGAGGCCCGGCTCTGCTCATCCCACACGCGCAGCTTCCAATAACACCTCTGCTCCGATTTCAAGCGCTTTCCCGCATACACGATGTGGAGTTGCTGATCGGACAGCACTTTGCCGGTATCCCACAGATCACTATGGTTCCGGCGTAGTACCTCTTCGCTGGAGGCCACAAGTAGCTGATACGCCGTCTGCCGCCGACCGCGCGTGTCACTCTCACCAGCCTCCAGCCGCCAGTTGAAGCGGGGAGCGGTGACGTCAATACCCAGCGGGTTCTTCAGATACTCGCAGCGAAGATCGGCGGGGTTCAGGCTATTTGGGATTGGCATGGTTACATCCTTTGTTGCTACTTGGCTCTGGCTGTGGTCATTGGCAATACCGACGGCCCGTTTTGCTGTGAGCCATCGGCACCGGTTCGACGGGTTCCATCGCCCCAGGGGGCTCCATCACCCATCGCTGATCAAATGGCTGCCCGCGTCGCTTCGCTCCTGCGGGCGCTGGCGGAGGGAACTCTGCGCCCGCTTGCGGGCTGCGATTCATTAGACGCGCGGTGAGGGAACCCCATTCATGGGGTGACTAAACCCGCGGCCGCGTGGGCTAATCACTTACGATGCGGGCGATCAGTCCCGTGTCGACGGGTTCCATCGCCCCAGGGGGCTCCATCACCCATCGCTGATCAAATGGCTGCCCGCGTCGCTTCGCTCCTGCGGGCGTTGGCGGAGGGAACCCTGCGCCCGCTTGCGGGCTGCAAAAACCTAAACCCGCGGCAGCGGGATTGGTAGGCTGCAAAGGGTTCGGCTAACCGCCAGACCGGCGCGGTCTATAGCTTTCTGCCATTGCTAGCGTACCGAAAGACCGCCCCGGTCATAGCCTCAACAGGCCGACGCGAAATCCGCGCCGGCCTGATGGGATGCTGCCTGTGGGGGCTATTTGTATTTCGCGAGCTGGGCGCGGCCCTGCTTGGCGCTGCGGTCGGCCAGGTCCAGAATGTGGATCGGTCGTCGAGCCCACTCAGGGGTGATGATGATCTTTTCGCCATTAATCAGGTGGTCGGCGATGTTTTGATACAGCTTCCATCCTTCACCGGCGGGATTTCCACCGCGGCGGACAATGGTTTCGCCCTTCTCATTGCGGCTGATGATTTCGTATGAGCCATGGTCCATGATGTAGGTGCCGGCGGTACCAGTAATCTCCAGTACGCCGCGTTTCGGGTTAGTGTCCAACTGGCTGATGGTCAGTGTGAGCCACTGTCCATTACTGAAGCGCACCACAGCCTGGCCTTCATCTTCGTTGGTGTCTTTGCCCCATTTGGTCTGGTCGGCCCAGTAGCCGTTCTTGGCGTAGCCGCTCACTTCCACCATGTCGCCATCCAGCAACTGCAGACTGTATTCCAGCACGTGAACGCCCCAGTCATACATAATTCCGCCGGAGATGGTCTTGCTGCTGCGCCACCAGTCGCCCGGTTTGCCGTAGCCGCCCATATGCGCTTCGATACGCACGACATCACCAATCGCCCCACCGCGAATCTCCTCAACGGCTTTGAGGATGCATCCGTCCCAGTGGCGGTTGTGGTAGGTGCTCAGCACCACATTGTTCGCCTTAGCGGCTGCGATCATGGCGTCGCACTCAGCGGTGGTGATGGCCAGCGGCTTTTCGCACACCACATGCTTGCCTGCCTTCAGGCACTGCAAAGCCAGTTTCGCGTGGGTGTTGTGCGGGGTGATGATGGCAACCAGGTCTACATCGCACTTGCTCAGCATGGTGCCAAGGTTGGCGTATGTGGCGATACCGGGGAAGTCCTTTTTGGCCTGTTTGCGTAGATCCTCGGTTAACTCCACAACTGCGGTGGGTACCATTCCGGCTTTAGCCATTTCATTCAGGTGGGCGCGGCCCATTCCGAAGGCTCCGCTGTATCCTACGACAGCGACTTTAATTTGATCGGCACTTGCGTATTTCGGCATTGTGTTTACCTCATGTAGTTTGGGGGTATCATCTCTGCTAGTTTAGCCCTTGCCCGCCTGTTTCCCTTCACCATTTCCAATGCATGTTGAAACTCGCCGAACTCACCAGATGTCTCTCTCACGATATAATGAAATCAGTAGCAACGCATGGAGATGAAGCCCCGAATATGCTGGACCCAACGACTTTAGAGTTACAACCATATAGATATAAACTAGATGAGCTGGCCATCAGCCTGAAGGTGGAGCACGTTCGTCTGCAGATAGCCGATATCGAATCGAAAACCACAAACGCCGCGTTCTGGGATGACCCAGCCGAAGCGCAGTTCACGATGCAGCAGCTCAACACGCTGAGGCAAAGCATCGCCCCGTGGGAGCAGGTCAACCAGCAGTTGGCCGACCTGGAGGCCACCGTGGAACTGCTTCAGGAGGACGAGGATGAGGACCTCATCGCCGAATTCCTGGAAGAGGTCGAGACGCTCAAAACCAGCCTGGACGACCTCGAAATTGAGACCCTGTTGTCTGGCGAACACGATGACAGCACCGCCATTCTGGAAGTGAACGCCGGCGCGGGCGGCACCGAAAGCTGTGATTGGGCCGAAATGCTGTTGAGGATGTATCTGCGATGGGCAGCCTCCCGAGGCTTCCATACGGAGATCATCGACCATAACCCGGGCGATGTGGCCGGAATCAAAAGTGCCACCATCCGTATTGAGGGCCGAAACGCATTCGGATATAGCCGCGGTGAGAGTGGGGTGCATCGCTTGGTGCGCATCTCGCCGTTCGACTCGAACGCCAGACGGCATACCTCCTTCGCGTCTGTGGATGTAGTTCCCGAAATTGAAGTGAACGAAGTGGATATGAACACCGACGACATCAAGCTGGAGACCTTCCGCGCCAGCACCGCCGGTGGACAGCACATGCAGAAGAATGAAACCGCCGTGCGACTGACGCATATCCCGACCAACACAGTGGTCACATGTCAGAATGAGCGCAGCCAAGGGCAAAACCGGCTGCTGGCCATGAAGGTTCTCGCGGCACGCCTTGCGGAGCGCGAAAGACGGCTGGCGATTGAAAAGCTCAACGCGCTGCGTGGTGACACCGCACCCATCGAATGGGGCCACCAGATTCGCAGCTATGTATTCCAACCGTATTACATGGTCAAAGACCACCGCACCAACGCCGAATCGGGCAGTGTGCCCGCCATCATGAATGGCGATATCGACCTGTTCATCCACGCCTATCTGAAGTGGAAGAAGTCGAAGGAGATATAGAATGCCCAGGCATCTGCACCGAGTGATCTGGCTGATGGCGGGAATTGGTGCTGTCTGCTCCATGGGATGCTCCACCGCGCCGGTTTTTGATGGGGAGCGCGCTTACACGGATCTGAAAAAGCAAGTCTCATTCGGCCCTCGAGTGCCAAATACCAAACAGCACATCCAGTGCCGTGACTGGCTGGTGGGTCAGCTCAAACCTCTCGCCGACAAATTGATCGTTCAGAGCTTTTGGGACCGCGCGCGAGAAAATGATCTGCATCTGCACAACGTGATCGCGGTGTTCAACCCGAAAGCCAGCAAGAAGCTGATGATCGCCGCCCATTGGGACAGCCGTCCCGTGAGTGACCAGGCGAAATCTGCCAGTGACCGTATCAAGCCCGTTCCCGGCGCCAACGATGGTGCCAGCGGCGTGGCGGTGCTGCTGGAACTAGCCCGCTGCCTGAAGAAGAAGGCTCCGGATGTGTGCGTGATACTGGCTTTTTGGGATGGTGAAGACTACGGTCCACACGCTAAAGAGATGTTCCTCGGAAGCCGCTATTTCGTGCAGGACCCCAAAGGCTTTCGGCCAGATAGCGGAATTCTGCTGGACATGATCGGCGATGCGGATTTGGAAATCCCCCGCGAAGTGAACTCCAATATTTCAGACCGCGATACCATGGACCGGCTTTGGGCGATCGCGACCGAACTGGGCTACCAGAAGCATTTCCCTGACCGTCTCGGCCAGGCGATCGAAGATGACCACATCCCGTTCATCGAAGCCGGTATTCCGTTCGTCGACCTCATCGACTTTGATTACCCCTACTGGCACACGCCCAACGACACCGCCGACAAATGCAGTGCAAAGAGCCTGAAAGTGGTGGGTGACGTGGTGTTGAGCTATATCTACCAGTACGGTAAAGCCAAGCCGGAGTAGGGCGGCGTATTCCAGTGCCATGCCGCCGCCACGCGCTAAAGCGTATGGCTATTACCCACATGTCGGAACGTGGTGTTTTATCGTTATATGATGGTGTATGCCACTCCGCCGCGCCCTGAAGGACGGCGGCTTCTTATCCGAAAAGCCGTCTAAAGACGTCTGAAATACCGAGACACCAAGTGCAATGACACCATACCTCACCGTTTCTACACGTTCTCAAACCAGATTTCATGCCTGCAGCCGGCTTCCAGCCGGCTTACCGGTTAATAAGCCGTCCTTCAGGGCGCGGCGGGGAGATGTGGGTAATAGACTGCACTAAAGCGTATGGCTATTGACCAGTCAAGCCTGCTGAAGCAGGCTGTCGGCACTGCCTGCCGATTAAGGCGGCTCACCACTGCGATGAATGCTGATGAGTATGTGTAGCAATCGTTGCGCAGCCTGCTTCAGCAGGCTTTCCAGACGTCAGTAGCCAAAGCCTTCAGGCTGTGGCGGTGGGGGTTCGTGTTTATGTGCCACCGTTGCACAGACTCCCCTGGGAACGCCAATCTCCCGATTGGCATCTCCCACTCCCATCCGTGTAATCCATGGTTCAGACAACTACCCCAAGGCTATCCGCCAGACCGGCGCGGTCTATATCTGCATAGCTGGATCAAGCGTACCGAAAGACCGCCCCGGACATAAGCATTGATGAAAAATAACGTAGCGCAGGGGCAGCGGATTCGCTGCCCCTGGTGTGATCGAAACTAGAAGGTGATCTGCAGGTTATTGATCAGCATGTCTGTCTTCATTCCGACAGCGGGGTTGCTGTGGACGAAGTTCATCTGCCACAGCATGTTGTCTTTCATGCTGTGGTTCACGCCCAGCGTGTACTCGTTGATGCTGTCCGATGCGGCCCATCGGTTGGGGTCATACTGATCCCATCGAGCCACGACTTCCCATGCGGGGTTGATGCGTTTCGCGGCCAGTGCGTAGAAACCGCATGGCTCCACCTTGGCAAGGCCGTCGCCCTTGCGGGCTTCGTAGATTTCACTTCGCAGCGTCCAGTCCTTGTCTTTGAACTGAAGTTCGGCACCCAGGCGGTTATCGGGGCTGCGATCCGCATTTTTCCAGCCCATGTATCCGCTGGCACCGATGCTCCAGGCTTTACCGGGAGTGGACACCAAGCGAACCGCCATGTCCTTCACATCGTTGTTGTCCAGGTTGTTGCCACCGGTCCCATTCAGTACAGCCATCGCGACTTGGCCATCTTTGCCTGCTTTAGACAGATAAGCGCCGATCTCATACTGCATAGCCAGGCCTTTGGTGGTCATAAAGCTTCGCTCAATAGCTTCTAGTGTGGCTGATGACTTCAATGCTTCGAATCCAAAGGGCACTTTCTGCTGGCCAAGGGTCAGCTTCCAGTTATCAGAAAGTGGTAGGGCTACCCATGCCTCATTCACCATACGGCTGCTCTGATCCACAATCTGCTTGCCAGGGTTGGCAGGATCATCTTTCATGGTCAGGTCGCGCACAGGGTCAAGTTGAACCTGCCAGTTGGCCGTACCGATAGTGCCGTTAAGATTAACGACCGCACGGCGCAGGCGGAAGGTGTCAGGTTTCACTTTGTCAGCTCGGTCGCTTCGGTTGTCAACAGTCAACCAGCTCTGAACGTAGCCGGATATCTTAATGGTGTCCTTGGCTGGAGCCAGAACCGGATTGCTGGTTTTGGTGGAAGTTTTTAACTCCGAGAGCTCTTTTTGAATGGCCATGAGCTGTCGTTCCAGCCTGGCTATCTTTTGATCGGTCTCAGCGTCGGCTGCAACCATCGTGCCTGGCACGATGGCCAGTAAGCACAACGCTGCGATGTGTATTGTTTTCATTTGTAGTCCTTTGTATAAGTGAGGAGCGATCGCCCCCCCAATAGTGATACCGCGAATTCGCATGATACGCAATGATGAGTAAACACTCGACCTCGAAGTGAAAGACTCGGATGACATCAAATATGGCTTATACGCTGCCTCCTAGGAAGTCATAGCTGATACGCTTCTGGATTGCTGTGATCGCAGCAAAACTCTGGCTTAGTTTCGTCTGCTCCGTTGGCCCGATCCGTCGCAGGTTGATGGCGTTGTCGGCGGACTGACCAGAGGTAACCATGACTGTCTGGTGCTGCAGGCGAAGCTGCATCAGAAATTCGAATGCCGAAATGATGTCCTGCCCACTCGATTCTTGTATGGCACTACTTCTGACCAGTGCCTGGATGCGGCTTACGGTGTGAGTGTCGTCCAGACCTGCCCTCAGAGCATACAGCCGGGCAAACGAAACAAGCGGAAATAAAGCTTCCTTGAGGTCCGGGGGCTTCTGGTGTTCTCCTCCGCTACGGCTAAATAGACGCGTGGGAGGTCTGAATAACAATGAGTTTTGCGCAAAGTGCGGGTAGAAGGAGGGCTGCGCACTGATCATTTGGTGAACGTGACGGCGTAGTTGTTGCGCCAGCTCTGCCGCTCCATAGATCGGTCTGAAGTCGAAAAAGATGGTGAACTCCAGAAGTTGCTGTGGTTCGGGAAGGCTGATCCAGTCCGAAAAGTATTGCTTCCACACCGATAAAGGCTGGCACCAGCGCGGGTTACGCGCCATCACATTGCCGTGGCATAACGGGTAGCCGGCTTCAGCCAGCCCATCGCATACGAACTCGCTCAGTTGCTGCAGGTATGATTCGGCTTGAGCCTTCTCCCCTGCATCGGCGGGTGCTTCGTAGATGATGGCGTTATCCTGGTCACTGGCGAGAGTCATCTCCTGGCGTCCGTGACTGCCCAGGCCAAGGAACACAAACGGCACTGGTGAAGGCCCTAGCTTTTGCTGGGCCAACCCAATCAAGCTCACTGTAGCAGAATCGCATACTGAGGTGATCATCTGTGTGATTTGGCCGGGGTGGGCTCCGCTGTCAAGCAGCACTTTGGCCATTTCCGGCAGAAGCCTGGTTTGCTGAGCGATTGTCTCCGGCGAGTCCGCTTGTTGTATTTCCCGTGTCAGTGCCGCAGGCCCGTATTGGCGGACAGTGAGAAGCTCCTGGTAATGGACAATGCCAACGATGCGGCCTGTGTCATCTGACACTGCCAGGTGTTTGATGCCCTTGCGCTCCATTAACATTAGGGCTTCGTATACTGGCGCTTTTTCCGGCACCGTGATCAGAGGCGCACTCATGATGGTGTGAATCTGTTGGTTTTCGGCCTGTTTCGTGCCGACGACCCGCTCCCGGAAGTCGCGGTCCGTCACGATGCCCACCACATGGTCAGTGTCAGATTGTATCAAGGCGGCACTTGCATGCTGATCCGTCATCATATACGCGACCGAACTGATCGGCGCATCGAGGCCGCAATACACAGCACTGCGTTTGACTTGGCCGACCGGCTCGTGCAGGAACAGCAGTGAGGTCTGCAGATCCTTGATCGTCGCATGGAGCTGACCAGCCTGGCGATCGGCCATAGTGATATCCTCAACCATGCCATCGATGAAACGCGGCTGGCCCTGTTCGTTGGACTCCATCCTGACGGCTATTTGAATGGTGCGGGCCACCAACTTTTTGTCGGTGAGGTGCAGTGTGGCGGATGCAGTACCCTTCTGCGACAACTCGCTGGAGAACGCATCGTATGCCTTGGGGTCTCCCAGGATATCTGCCAGAGTGACGGGCGAATCGTCAGATGATGCTGATATCCCCAGCAGCCGCCCGGCGGTGAGGCTATACTCAAGTAGTGTCCCGCGCGAAGATGCGCGTGCTCTGAATATTCCGACAGGGATGTGGTCGACCACCTGCTGCAGATATCGCCACTGCTGGCTTTCATCGCCGTCACCGTCGGCAGGGGAGACATCCCTGACGAGTAGAATGAAGCCGCTTCGATCTGCCGCCGATAGCTGACTGGTTGAGATGAAACACTCAATCTGCCTGCCGTCGCGTCGCTGCAATACCGCATCGAATCCATCCAGCACCTCCTCGCCGCGCAGCAGTTTGTGCAGATACTCCCATGTGGGTTCAGTTTGTAACTTCGCGGGGAATATGTCCGCCAGGTCGAGTAGCTCCAGCTCTTGCTGGGTGAAGCCGATCATCTGCAGGAAGATGGGGTTAGCATACCGGCATCGGCCTTCTGTGACCAGCAGCGTGCCTTCAGTCGTGGCCTCCACCAGTGACCTGTACCGCTCCGTGGATTCCACAAGCCCCTTTTCGGCTTCTGCACGTTCGCGTTCAAGCGCCAGGCTTTGGCGTATGACATAGAGCATCAGCATTACTATAATGATCGAAATGCCGAGGGCTGTCCGCACCAGACTAAGCTCAATCTGCTTAATCTCCAGCTTAACGTCCTCAACGTAGATGCCGGTGCCGATAATCCAGCCCCATGGTTGAAAGCCCATGATATAGGACTCTTTTGGCACTAGACGGCTGGGGTCATCTTTCCACTGCCATACGTACTCCACGTATCCTTCACGGCCACGCTTCACCAGGTCGGCGAACTCCACGAATAGCCTGCGGCCCTGCGGGTCGCGGAAATTCGACACATCCTTGCCTATCAGGTCGCGTCTGTAGGGATGCATAATCATGCGCGGCTGCATATCTTGCAGCCAGAAATAGTCCTTCTCTTCATGGCCGTACCGAAGCAGCTCGATACGCGATTTGGCCATCGCCTGCGCCTGAGCTCTTGTCATTTTGCCCGACGCTTCGTCACGTTGGTATCCCTTAAGGATGCTGGCCGCGGAGTTTGTCAGCTCACGGATCATCTCGCGCTTGCGGTCAAGCAGCGACCGTTCAAAGGTAGGTAGAAAGACCGAATAAATTGCTGTGATGAATAAGACAATGGCCAGCAATGAAGGGAATACAAAGTGAAATCCAAACTCGCGCCAGTTCAGCCGGCTGGTATGCCGCTTGTGAATGGCTGACGGAGTGTGCGGCAGTGAGATTGGGTTGCTGTGACACACAGCGTCGCGGAACGCCTTCCATAGCTCCGTGGGCATCTCTATGCCCAGCGGCTCAGGATGTTGTTTGCGGTCATGCGTGTCTGTTCCAGCACTGACCAGCAGGTTCAATTTGGCGGCGAGTTTGCACAGAGCCTGTCTTTGGGCGTCGGTGAATGCGAAATAGATCGCCTCGATACCGTCTAGTCCCATGGGGACTAACTTCAGAAGCAACTGCTCTAGCTGAATAATGTCTGGCTGAAGGATGAGGGGATGAGCGAGAAAAGCACGCCCTCCGGCCCGATGGATAATTGCGATGGCTTCAGATATCTCTAACCGGCCGTTCGACGAGGCCCCTGCTGATGTGACATCGTCAGATGCAGGGGTGCCTTTCAAACGAAGGGTGTCGGCAATGCTATGCAGCTCCGTGGTGCGTGTCTGCCTGATGGATCGCAGCACTGTGAGCAGCTCGGTGTGATGTGGGTCGAAACCGTACGCGAGCAGATGAACCTCGGCGCCTTCGTACTGGGTGGTGATTTCCACGCCGGTGATGAAGCTGATTTCGTGCCTGCTCAGGGCTTGGCGAAATTCCGAAAGACCGTCGACACTGTCATGGTCGGTCAATGCTGCCACAACCACCTGATCGCCAGCCATCGCATCCGCGAGCTCGCGTGGTGTTAGTGTTCCGTCACTATGGACCGTATGGCAGTGAAGATCGACTCTCGTGGTCGCCATTGTCTCCTGTTCTCCGGTGTTGTCTCAGTATGACATAGGAGGTCTGGCAGCGTCGACCTGGATGATATCCAGACCGACGCTGCCTGTCAAAGCCTGCCCGACGTCTGTCAGGCGGGTTCGGCGATACTGTCAGGCGGCGTCATCAATGAGATGACCACCAGCGTGATGAAGCTTAACGGGATGGAGATGATCCCAGGGTTGCTGAACGGAATGGGCGCCGTTGTGGGGTCCATACCATACAGTTTATACAGATCCGGTGATAACGCAATGAGCAATAGCGATGACACGATGCCCATATATATCGAAGCGGTAATGCCTTTGGAGGTTGTCCGCTTCCAGAACAGCAGCATAATGATAGAAGGCAGGTTGGCTGATGCTGCCACGGCGAAGGCAAGGCCCACCAGGAAGGTCACGTTCATGCCCTTAAACATGATGCCCAGAACGATCGCGATGATGCCCACCACAAAGGCCGATATCTTGCCGGCTTTGATCTTCTGGTGGTCATTCATCTTCCTATTCATATAACGGTCCATCAAGTCGTGGGCAACCGCGCCAGATGCGGCTACGATCAGTCCACTGACAGTTCCCAGTACCGTGGCGAAGGCGATGGCCGATATGAAAGCGAACAGCAGATCGCCAAATGATCGGGCCAGCAGGGGAGCGGCCATGTTGCTGTCGGCGGGGTTGATGACACCGTTGATGGCTGCGCCAAGCCCCATGAACAACGTGAGGATGTAGAAGAACCCAATGGCCGCGATGGCCACGATGGTGGACTTGCGTGCACTGGCAGGGTTGGGCACTGTGTAGTAGCGGATCAAGATATGAGGTAGCGCTGCGGTGCCCAGGAACAAAGCCAGCATCAAGGAAACGAAGTCCAGTTTTTCCAGCGGGGTTCCTTGGACCTTGAACTTCAAACCGGGACGCATGAGCTGATTACCCTGCGTGATGACTGGGAAGTAGACTGAGACCTTCGCTCCGTCTTTATCGACCAGCTTTGCTTCTTTCCAGCGTTTAACGGTGGTCTCCTTGTCGGTTAGGCTGGCAAGCAGTCCGATGGGTGAAATGCTGCCCTTCTCAACCGAGGTCTGACCCTTCACGGTCTCAATGTTGCCAACCTGCCGCAAGACATTGGTTTTGGAGGCTGGCGCGCCGTTGACGAGTTTCGTACCATCGGGCGCGGTGGCCACGTACTGGGTTTCCTGTAGCTCGGTTTTGCCGTCTTTGCTGTTGACCAGCCACCAAGCCTCTTTACCATCCTGTGCGGTGCGGGCAAGTGTGACATGAGACTCTTTGACTTCCAGTGTTTCAATCACTTGATAGCCCGACTCGGTGATGGTCAATACTCCGGCGGTCTCTACAGCCGATAAAGTTTTGTATTTATAGAACGGCACTTTGCCGCCCTGATCGGGAGTGGTCGTCAAGCCGCGAACACAGACAGAAATGACGATGGCCAGCGAGAAGATGATTAACAATCCACCCTTAAGAAACTGCACGTAGGTGGTTGATGCCATACCGGCTGTGGCCACGATGGTGATCACCACCATGCCGACGATGATGACACCCCAGTGCTGAGCCAGTCCGAGCAACGGCTCAACTAACACGCCTGCGCCTACCATCTGCGGGATGAGATAACAAACAGAGACGATCAGCGTGCTGATGGCCGCCGCCAGCTTGATGTTGCGGGAGTTGAATTTGGCGTCAAGTGCGTCGGTGAAGGTGAATTTTCCGAGGCGTTTCATCGGTTCAGCCACCACAAACAGCGCCACCATCCACCCGGCCAGGTAGCCGATGGAGTAGAGGAAGCCATCGTAGCCAACGGTAGCAATCATACCGCAGATGCCCAGGAAGGAGGCCGCTGATAGATAGTCGCCCGCAAAGGCGACCCCGTTGACGGCCCAGTGAATCTGTCCGCCGGCGGCGTAGTAACCCGCTGAGGTCTTAGTCCGGCGGCCCAGGTAAAAGGAAAGGCCCACCACAAAAATGACAAAACCCAGGAATATGGCGATGACCATTTTACTCTGTCTCCTCTGCTGGCTTGGCTTTCATGGCTATCTCCTGCCGTGTGCAAAGTTTGTCATAGATCAGCGCCAAAATCAGTGCTCCGATGATTAACCAGGCACCATACACTGTGGCCAGGTTTAGCCCAAAGGAATCTACCCGCTCCATGAGCAGTGGATTGAACAGATTGATAGCAACAAAGCCTATGTAGAACAAGGCGTAAAACAGAAACATCCAGACCCCTAAGCGTGACTTATACTCAGCCGCGCCGTCCTTACCCTCTTTGGGTGCTGCTTCGTGAAGCATGATTCATACTCCTTTTAGTTTGGTATTAGTGTTGTTGGATTCCCGGTGTAGAGCACAATAGAGGCCTGCATCACAGCAGACAGTATGGTTGCTACCGGGTATATAAATAGAGATAAGTATCTATCTCTCTGCGGGGATAACTTGATATTAATCATACCTTACCATGAACTCCGGCTGTAATCAACGCTATTTGCCACGATATTTTGGCATTTTGCTGTTTTTCGGACTTTGGACAACCTGCTGTTACTATTTAGAATAACAGTATTGATGTAGAAAACCTTGAACTTCGCCATTTGTTGATTAAATATAGTAGAAATATGTGTATATAATTATATATATCTTTCCGCAGAGGTGTTGCCAATGTACCAGAAACCAGGCCCCAAACCATCGCCTGCGATGGTTGAACAGATCGCCGACCAGTTGTTGAAATCTACACCCGACCACAATGCATTGACCGAAGAGCAAATGAGACGCAGACGACGACAGGAGCGTGACTGCATTAATAAATATGTATGTCAGTCAGACCCAACGCTGGATGCTATGAACTACTTGAGACACCAGGAGCTGATGATGGTGATCAAACGGGCCCGGCTTAACCCAAGACAGAAAAAGATGGTGATGCTGCTTCTGCAGGATATGAGTGTTCAAGAGGCCGGAGCGGTGATGGGTATTAAACGCAGTCGTGCCTACGAGCTTTATCACCAGGTAGTGAGCCGGCTTCGTGAGGTGTGGCTCCAGGCACCGGTCACAGGACTGGCCAGCAGCTATTGCCGCGATATCAGCCGGCGGTATGCGCGGAAAAGCTGCTTCCGCCACCGCGACCTTGAGCCGGGTGACAGCTCGGGGGATGTATAGGGTGTAGGGCCGCCCGCAAGACCGCGCCGGAGACGGGTTTCTTAGAATCGACCGGCCCGGTTTTCCCTTTCCGGGCCGGTCTTTCGGTAAGCTCCTATCCAAGGTACGAGGTGCATTGGTAGCGGGCTAACCGCCAGACCGCGCCGGAGACTGGCTGCATAGCGGTCGTGAGCGTGCTGAGAAACCGGCGCGGTCAAATACTCCTTGCGCCTTTGCACCCTTGCGCCTTTGCGTTGGAAGCTCCTCCAGGCCATACTGCGCCGGGGATTCGTCTGAACCACGGATTACGCGGATTACACGGATAGGATCGGATGGAGAGGGAAGGCTATCCGCCAGACCGCGCCGGATATGGGCTGCATAACAGCCGTGAGCGTGCTGAGAAACCGGCGCGGTCCATGGGCTGCACACCAAAACGTAATCGACCCGCCCGGTTTTCCCTTTCCGGGCGGGTCTCTAAGGAAGCTCATATCCAGGCAAGCCTGGGCTAACCGCCAGACCGCGCCGGAGACGGGTTTCTTAGAATCGACCGGCCCGGTTTTCCCTTTCCGGGCCGGTCTTTCGGTAAGCTCCTATCCAAGGTACGAGGTGCATTGGTAGCGGGCTAATCGCCAGACCGCGCCGGAGACGGGCTGCATAGAAATTGACAGCGTACTGAGAAACCGGCGCGGTCCATGGGCTGCACACCAAAGCGTAATCGACCGGCCCGGTTTTCCCTTTCCGGGCCGGTCTTTCTGGAAGCTCCGATCCAAGGTACGAGGGCGCATCGGTAGCGGGCTGACCGCCAGACCGGCGCGGTTAGGAGAAAACCGCCCCGGACGTAGGCAACGCTGTTCGCCAGACCGCCCCGGACTGTGGCGAACCTGGAGGCCATATCCCAAGCTGGTAAAAATTGGTAAGATATAATCGAAGAGTTGCGCACATATGAGTGCGCGTCATTATTAAAATTATCCAGGAGGTCATCAGCTCAAAATGGCTGAGAAGGTATATATTGCAGCGGATCTAGGCGCAGAGAGCGGCCGTGCCATCGCAGGGAAATTCGATGGAGACAAACTCAGTCTCGAGGTAGCCCACCGCTTCCTGAACATCCCGCTGCGGCTGCCCAACGCATTGAGTTGGAACACCACCTACCTGTATGCGGAGATTCTGTCGGGCATCAAAGCCATCGCATCCACATATGGCGACGGCGTCCAGTCCGTCAGTGTGGACACCTGGGGCGTGGATTTCGGCCTGCTCGACAAGTCGGGTGCGCTGATGACTATGCCTGTTCACTACCGTGACATGCGCAATGTGCCTGCTTTTGATGAGCTGCGCCAAAAACTGGGTGACCCGATGATCTATGACGCCACGGGCCTGCAGTTTATGCCGTTCAACACCCTCTACCAGCTTTATGCCATGACCAAGAACCAATTGGACGTGCTGCAGAATGCGGGCAAGCTGCTGTTCATGCCGGATATCTTCCACTACTGGCTCAGCGGTGTGGCCGTGGCAGAGAGCACCATCGCTAGCACCTCGAACATGGTCAACCCCCGCACCGGCCAATGGGCCACTGAGGTTCTTGAGGCCGCCGGTATCCCCACCCACTTCCTGCCTGAGCTGGTCAAACCCGGCACCATTTTGGGCACCGTGCGCGATGATGTTGTTTTTGATACCAAGGCGAAGGGCGTCAAAGTGGTCGTGCCCGGCTCGCATGACACCGCCAGTGCGGTGGCCGCAGTTCCTGTGGCCGATGGCGACGGTGATTACGTGTTCATGAGCTCAGGCACCTGGTCGTTGATGGGTATGGAGCTGAGTGCCCCCATCATCAACGCCGATAGCCAACGATTGAACTTCACCAACGAAGGCGGGGTGGAGAATACTATCCGCTTCCTGAGGAACATCATGGGTCTGTGGCTGGTTCAAGAGCTGCGCCGCGCTTATGAGCGCGATGGTGAGGTTTACAACTACACCGAACTGACCCAGATGGCCGCTGAAGCACCGGAGTTCCGCAGCCTGGTCGATCCCGATGATATGAGTTTCATGGCACCTCAGGATATGCGCGCCGCTGTGGCTCAGTTCTGCCAGAACAGCGGCCAGCCGGTTCCCAGCACGCCTGGCCAGTTCAACCGCGCCGTGCAGGAGAGCCTGGCGATGCGCTACCGATGGGTTGTGGAGCGGTTGCGCGAGCTGACCGGCAAGAAGCTTCCTACCCTGCACATCGTAGGAGGCGGCACCCAGAACAAACTTCTGTGCCAGTTCACTGCCAATGCCACCGGTTGCCGAGTGGTGGCAGGCCCTGTGGAGGCCACCGCCGCGGGCAACGTGCTGATGCAGATGATGGCGATGGGCGATGTGAAGAGCTTGAGTGAGGGCCGCGAGCTGATCCGCCGCTCATTTGAGGTTCATGAGTATCTGCCGAAATCCCAAGAGAAGTGGGATGCAGCCTACGAGCGTTGGTTGAAGATCGCCAAGTAGGCGTCACTGCAACCGTTAGCCCCGGGCCTCGGCCCGGGGCTTTGTTTTATCCAAAGATGACGCAGATTTTGCAGTATGCACACCGGTATTCTGGCACGGAGGGTCCAACGCAAAGGCGCAGAGGGGCAAGGGACGCAAAGGGGGTAATGAACCCGCTGATCCGGCGGAAAACTACACCAAAGGAACGAAACCGCGAATGAGAGCGGTGCCTTGTTTATGACTAATGACATGTTGATTGAGTGGATATCTGTGTCATTGCTAAGTGCGTTATCATATTAGTTGGTACATTACCTATATTGTGGATATTCGGTGAGTAACGATCCGCGATGCACAGACGATGAGCAGTCTGTTTCGTAATCGGTCGATTGTTTGCCCAAGTCAGGGGGACCATAATGGAAACGCAGAATTTGGGTTGGAAACAAACCCTTAAGCAGAACTGGAAACTTGTCATGATCGGTGTCATCATTAGTTTCCTGGTCAGGCTGCCGATTTCCTATATTCACGCTCATCAACCGATGGCAGGCGACCAGGGCCTGTATCATGAACTGGCGCGGTCATTGGCCAATGGACAGGGATTTAGCCTGGAGGGCGAGGCTAGTTCCGATAGGTCACCTGGATATCCTGCTTTTTTAGCTTTAATATACCGATTCGTAAGCACCGACCTTTTCACGGTTTTTATAATTCAATCTATCATCAGTGCGTTATGCTGTGGGTTTGTCATATTGCTAGCTATGAGGTTGTCGAACAACCGTTTAACAGCGATACTGTCCGGATTAATGATGGCTTTTTATCTCCCTATGGCTTTGCTGGACACTTTATTGTTGACGGAGGTCTTATTTCTGCCTTTCACGCTATTAGTCATAGCCTTCACCGAAGCTGCGGTGCGCAGCCATAAGCTAACATATTGGGTAATGGCCGGGTTGAGCACTGGGCTGGCATGTTATGTGAGGCCGACTGCGTTTGTATTTCCTATGATGATTATAGTGGTCGCATTGTTTAGTAGAATGCCGTTAAAAAAGGCCATCATTGGAAGCATTGCTTGCTTTAGCGTCGCTTTTATTGTGCTATTGCCATGGATGCTTCGGAATAAATCCCAGTTTGGTGAGTTCACATTTTTTCCGCATGAAAGCGGTTACACCATATATTACAACTGGTCTCTGAACATACCAAACATGTACTCACTGAAGTTAACTGACTTTCCGAAGGATGAAGCAGCACTTATTGGTGATAAAACGGCATATGCACGGGATAAGGTACTTTTCAAACTTGCATTAAAGAACATCACTGAAAACAAAGCGTTATATGTTGAGTCAGGAATCAAGAAGATATTCCGGCAATGGATGAATCTGTTTTGGAGGGAATCCCCCTCCATTTCAACCTTGGTATTCGCCGTGAGCAACGTCATTATCCTTCTATTGGCGATGATCGGCATGAAGATGCGTAAAATAGACTTAACCTATCGCGTTTGGACAGTATTATCGATGTTGTATATCACAACAGCTGCCATGCTATTGTCTAGTGCGGAGCCTCGGTTCACATTTTGGATCATGCCATTCCTGTTTATCTTCGCCGCGAATACACTGGCCACATGGGCAGTACAATATAGACAGCACCTAATATGACCGTTACACCACGGTTGTTGCGACCGATCGGAAGGTAGGAAAACTTGCCAAACATTGTTGTGATACCAACATATAATGAAGCGCAGAACATAGAGGTAGTCATCCAGCGCATACTGCAGCTTGATTGTGACTTGCATGTGCTGATTGTGGATGACAATTCGCCAGATCATACCGCTGACATAGTGGCTACTATGGCTGAAGCATCAGATCACGTTCATCTTTTACGGCGATCAGGGCTGAAGGGCTATGGGCCGTCCTGCGTCGATGGATTTCGTTTTGCTTTGGAGCATGGGTACGATGTGGTGATTAGTATGGATGCTGACTTATCCCATGACCCCGCCGATGTGCCCAGGCTTGTCGATGGATTAATGGACAGTGATGTCGCCATTGGTTCTCGTTACCTTCACGGCAACGTGAGTGTGGTGAACTGGCCGCTCTCACGGTTATTCCTTAGCACATTTGCTGGTAAGTATGTTCGTGCTGTGACTGGCCTTAAGGTTGCAGACCCAACCAGCGGATTCAGGGCGTTCCGAGCTGAGGTACTCAGCCATATTGGCTTGAACTCCTTTCATTCTAATGGCTACTGTTTTATAGTGGAAACAATTGATCGCGCCAAGAGATGCGGTTACCAATTAACGGAGATCCCCATCATTTTCACCGAACGTCGTGCCGGACAGTCGAAAATGAACAAAAAGATCATTCTCGAAGCCGTCATCATGCCGTGGCGCTTACGTTTACGGCCATATCGGCCGTCGAAAAAGGCGCAGTTGCGTAAATAATATCGAACCAACTGGTGTTGTATTCAATAGAACACACTGCTTATTATACCTGCTCTTGCCAGAAGTTAGAGCTTGTAAGTAACTTGATTGCCTATACCCTGCCGGGATGACCCTTTGGTCATCCGAACCGACCTATGGTTGACACCTAGATACCTCTCGGATTATGGACCGTTCGGGCACCCACGAAGTGGGTAAGATTCATTACAGCCACGGGTGAGCGTAGCGATACCCGTGGTGAGCGGCGAGATCATCCTACCCCGAAGTGGGTAGGCATGGTATGACCTGTATGGAAACTCAACGACACGGTTCGACCCCCCTCCGGGGGTAAACGCCGTGACACTTTACCAGGGGTATCGCTTCGCTCACCCCTGGCTGTAAGGAATCATGCCCCTTCGGGGCGTCCGGACGTGATCGGCGTCATTGCAAACCCTTCACGCCAACGAAGCTTGTACTTGACTGGTCGGGGCGTCCCTTGTGGTGTCCATGGTTGCCAGATAACCGTCGGGGCGACCGGCCGGTCGATCCTACACCGGCTACCGATTTATACATTGGGATTAGGGCGCCCACAAGGGGCGCCCGACGACAGTATCAGTTACAGTATGGGCTGCCGTGCCAGCACGGGCCGGTGCTTGTTGTTAACCATGCAACTGAGCCCCTTTTTGAATACTATGCAAACACTACACATAGGGAGTACCATATATGGTTAAAGAATACCTGAAAACAAAAGGCGTTAGGACAGTCGGTATAGTGGTAGATGCCCCTGTCCGGATTTTAGACATAGGCGGATGGACAGATACATGGTTCGCCAGCCACGGCTGTGTCTTAAACTTAACTGTATCCTCACGGATCGCCGGTAGTTCCCATGAGTTTTCAGGCGTAAGAGCATATGCGCGTGTAACGTTAACCGAAGGCGGTGGAAAGTTTCTGCTTCATGCTCCCGACATCAAAAGGGATTACAGATTCGTTCCCGATCAGGACTTTTTCGATAAAACTGATCTGCTTGAAGCTGCTGTGTTTTCTGTGGGAATTCCTAAAGATATCGATGTGGAAGTAGAATTAAGCAGCTCTGTGCCCAGGGGATCATCAGTCGGAAGCAGTGCTGCGGTGTCGGTTGCGCTTGTTACGCTTCTAGAAAAAATTGCTAGATGGGAATATGATCCTGCATGGGTTGCCAGGAAAACCCATGAGATAGAAACGAATATCATGGGTATTCAATGTGGAGTTCAAGACCAAGCTTGTATTGCGTACGCTTGTGGTTTGGCAATGGTTGATATCTACAAATATCCGAATTTTTGTGTGATGCCATGTCGTCTTGATAAGAACGTGGTTCGCGATCTAGAAGACCGTCTGCTCACCATCGTTTACGGAGGTGACCATTCCAGTTCGAGTGTTCACTTGATGGTGATCGATGAATTAGTTCATCAAGGAAGGCTGTCGAAGAAACTAGAAGAACTACGTCTGTTACCACAGGAGGCACGTGAGTGTTATATCACTGGTGACATGCATGGACTTGGCACAGTAATGAGGCGCAACACCGATTGCCAAGAGAACTTGCATATGGATCTAATATCTCCGTCGTGTAGAAGCATCATTGATTTTTGCCGAAAACAAGGTACTCTTGGAGAGAAAGTCAATGGAGCAGGCGGGCCTCAAGGCGGATCGTTGAGTATTTTGTGTGGAGATGTGCCTAAGGCAACTATGGTTGACCTTCTTCGTGAGCGATTTCCTCAGCTAATAGTGCTAGAACATCAACTCGCTTCATCAGGGCTAAGCATTACGATATCAGACGATTAACATAGGTCAACTGATCTTATGAAGACACACCAACTGAATTATCCGTAACCGCTGTCTGTATTGACGTCCTGTGGATATTTACCTCGGACATTAGGTATTTACGGGCGAGTAGACGTTGTTTTTCATCCATCTACGTCATCCGTGGTTCAGGCGATGACCGCGCGGGCATTCTGGCACGGAGGGGTTCCAACGCAAAGTCGCAGAGGGGCAGGGGACGCAAAGGGGGTTATGACCGCCCTGGAAGTACCGCTCGGTCGCATTCGTCAATGATACATTTCCGGATTGCGGGTGTTAAATATCACATATGGGGCGTTAGCGCACAAACATGGTATTCGAATCACAATGCTAAAGACTATCACACGCCACAAATGCAGGTGCCAGTTTAAATGGTGGCATGACTATCGTCTCGGCAAGCATGTCATATGCCCATACCCAAGCGATGGGGTCAGGCCTGACCCGATGACCGACAGGCGGCAGAGACGTAGGGCAAATACACTCAGTAAGCGTCTTATTAATGAGCTCATTATCGATATCCGGCGCGAATTTGGTGTGAATCAGTTACCTAACCACGTGCGCCGCCGCAAGACATATGTGGATTTCTACCATGTATGCATGAAGGACGAAGACTTGCTGATGTGGTTCATCGTCGCTCCATTTGCATATCTCGGGCTGATAATGATCGCCTTACTTCGCGAAGAATGTCCGTGTCATATGTTTGACCCCACGTTCTTTAGCGCATACGTCACTAAATACATCAAATACTACCGTCCATTGCACCTAAACGGTATTAGTATTACAAAATCCCAGATTAGTATTCTTATACGATTTTATGAATTTCAAAAACTCACAGTTTACTACAAGACATGGGCGTCAGATGATGACTACACTATCGAGTATCTTCAGACAGCCCTTTCCGACTGGGATGACGAATTGGGCAGTATGGCGGTTCAGTCAAAGACTTGGGAGTGTATTCCCCTCTATTGGCAGTAAATGTATGGTGTTACCGCCAACCGAACCAACAATTGCCCTTACCCCAACAGCGGGTTGACAGGGTATTTGGCGGCGAGCATATCCAGCATGGCGTGGTAGCGCTCATGCACCCCAGGGCCTATGCGCTCATGCTCAATGACCTCAAAGCCTGCCGCGAGCTGCTCATGAACCTCGGGTGACAGCTTCTGCTCAGCCATCACGAACAGAATGTTGTTCTCCTTCACGATATGGTTCCGAAGCAGTTTGGCGTATCCATGGGCTGCGACGGCAAACGCCATTTCGGCAGTGTGATCCTTCAGGTGCAGACCAGGCAGCGCCTTACCCATAGCGGCGATGTATTCACGTCCTCGTGCGTGTTCGTAAAGCATCACGCCGATCGGCCCGCCCTCATTGGCCACACCGGCGACCTCCAGCGCAGGGAAGAGAAGGTCCTCCTCTTTGCCATGGTGACACCGGTCGGCGAACGTCTTGAGGAAGTCCACCATGTCCTCGGCGTCGTTGATGTCAATGGTGCTGCCTGTGTCCAGTTCGCTGGCCAGGTGCTCCAGCACGTTCAGGGCGACTTTGATGCCCTCGTGTTCATTGCGAAGGTCGTCAGTTGCATACATATCCGCCACGTCCTTTCGTCATCCATCTCTGTGATGCCAGTATGTACTTGTTATACCTTTATTGATGCGGCTACTGTTGCTGGTGCCAGAACGAACATCCGACGCAAAGGCGCAGAGGCGCAAAGGACGCGAGGGGTATTTCCCTCCGCCACTGCATTCTCCGCGCCTCCGCGTGAGGCATGGCAGATAACCACCTATCTGGCAGTGTTCTTCCGTTTGGTCAGCAGGTTATTTACCTTCATCCACTCCCCAAGCCGGTCGAGGTAGCGGTCAGCTCCGCCGCCTTTGTTCACGAAGCCATGCGCACCCATCTGGAAGGCGTGCAGTTCTACTTTCCCACCGCCATCATGATAGGCACGGAACAGCTCCAACGTCTGGGTGTACGCAATGGTGTCATCGCCCGCCACAGCCAGGAACAACGGAGGGGCAGGGTTTGGCATCTCGTGCGGTAGCCCTACGCCGTAAATCACAGCGGCAAAGTCCGGTCGCGACGCCACTGGACCATAAACAGCCTCTGAGGTGACGACACCGCCCGCGGAATATCCGATCATGCCGACGCGGTTTGGCTGATACCCGTATTTCGAGGCCAGGCTGCGCACCACACGCAAAGCCTGCTGACCATCCGCCACCGCCATCTCCACAAGGTCCTGACCCTTTTGCGCTTTGTAACGGCCCCGTACCGTATATTCACGCGGCTGGGCATTAGCAGCTTCGGGCTCATCGTCTCCTTCTGCAGGAGCTCCCGGACCGGTGTAAAGCAGCCTGTATTTCAGTATGAAGGCGTCCACCCCCAACGAGTTGAGCTTTTTCGCGACATCCACGCCTTCATAACTCATCATCAGCCCCGCGAAGCCGCCTCCAGGAGCCACGATCATGGCGGTGCCCACGGCTTTACTGCGGTCGGCCGAATAATACAGCAACACGGGTTTCACCACATCCAGCGTAATGGGCATGCCGTTGGGTGTGACGATCGACCTTTCTGACCAATCCCAGTTCTCGGAGCCGGGAGCTGGACCAGCCCACACCGGTATCTCCTCAAGCTTGGATTTATGGTCATCGGCCGCGCCCGCGGCCCGGCATTGCGCTGTGGCGAGTGTAAACAGAGCCGCTGTGGCCAGTAGAACGAGAGATGGTGCGATTGATAACATGGATAGACCCCCTGGAACCTAGATACCTTTAGTATCCGCGCTACCGCGTCGCGTAGCAATACAGGCAGCCGTGCCGGCAGGTGTTGTAGCGGCCGATATCCGGCGCACGCTGGCAGAGGGCAAGGGGCGGAAATTGAGGCTTCAAGACCAAACGGAAACGAATATTAATAATAACTCCATATATACCCTAAAACCCCTTGACATCACACGCTGTTGGCGGTAACCTTATACCAGTCTAAAAAACGGATGTGACGGAGCAGCCAGATGAAGCGAAGGGTGTATAGCTAGAGTCATGAACAGCGGAAGACACCTTGTGTTGTCAATGAGCGGCAACGGCACCTGGCAAACATTTAGCTACGGCACGGACGCACGCTGCATGTCTACCGGCATAGACTACGCCTACAAGTGCAACTCTGGCGATACGATAACCAACAAGGGCGGCATCCGCCTCACCCGCACTAACGGTGGCAACCCGCTGAGCTGGGCGGATAACACCGAATAATGAATATCAACTGCAGTGAGTAAGCTAATAGGCTGTATAACTGTGACCGACAAGCACAGTCGGGTATTTTATAGGTGAGGTCGGTACATACCTCACCTATATTAAATAAAAGGAAACATGACAATTATGTTTAATGTCAAAACACTTGATATCAAACGCCAGATTTACATGAATATCGTGGGCATGACATCCCATAGTGTTGTCATTGCCCACGTGAATCCATCAGAGAAACATAATAACGATATAGTTATCAAGTATATACATAGTATTTTATCTGGTTTCGGAAATATACACTGGTATGGCTGCATTGACAAGTGCAACATGAAGTCGAGACGAAATATATGGTCTTACAAACTTGATATAAAATACAAATCATATATTTCGGGTATTGAAACTGACGAATCTACCCCAGCGCCACCAATGATCGACGTTGGTTTAGGTGATTACCTAAGCTACATTGAATATATCGACGACGAGTTATTCTTGGATTTATACGGCACGCACCTATGTCTACGGAGTACTAAAACCGGTAATATTGTTACTCAGCACCCATATGGCTCCTTGTCTCGCAAGAACTTAGTGCATAGAGATGATAGTGGTTATTTGTTATTGTGGGACAAAGGTGGAATACTTGAGTGCTACAAACATGGCAAATTGTGTTGGAAATACCCAGTTACCACAAAGCCTGATGATAGTATATACGATCCGTCCTTTGGTTTTATTCTGTTCTATAGTGATATACCCAAAATCATCATTTGCCAGGAAAAAGATGGTAAAACTAGCTCATTGCCGATTCTTGCACCAAGTGGAATTCAGTCCTGGTGTAAAACCAGGAAAGGCCTTATATTAGCTAACAAATCATATATATACCATCTTGATGTCAACGATAATCGCAAAGAGAAATTGGTTGATTTACCGAAAGGACACCGATTTGTGTCGATGAGACATACGAACATGAATTACCTAGTAATTACGACTAGAACCTTTGTTAATAGCTATTACCTTATATACGATATAGCTGCACAGAAGATAATACATACATTGCCAAGTTTTGATGTGTTGGGAGGTATGAATGTAGTTGGGATCGGTGATCATCAGTTGTTATTTTCGCGTCTGGATTGCCAGTTCCAAACGCTGTCCAAATACGATATTTTAAACAAAACATTAACATCGGTGCCGAACACTGATTCTAACACGACAATACTTCCTTCAGGAGATAATCACATAATATGTCATGATCTATTAACTGTCAGAATGATAGGTTAATATGAATGTTGGTCACATGTAAAATAGGCGTATTCGTGCATCTGGCATAGTGTAAACCAGGCGATTTAATAGAAATAAGGCCTTAAACGTCGAACTTTAGTTTGGACAGAAAGGAGACGTCAATGGCCAAACTTAATATATCATCGATATTCCATTATCTCAATCCCTGCCTACCCGGTATGCTAGAGGAACAATTACCCAACATGAGTTCCAAGCATCATGAATTGCTAGCCGCACTAGAGTTTCTCGGTATAGAAGAGCACATACAAGAGCGCCCAGTCCTATGGGTAGGACGACCGCCGTATACCGTCATTTCTGGCGCAAGGTCCTTCTTTGCTAAGCACATTATGCAGATGCCATTCAACAATCGGCTTGTGCAAGCATTGAAAACAGATGACAATATGAGGCGGATATGCGGGTGGGATCAATCATTTTATGATCGAAAAGGCCGCCCTTACAGCTCAGGTTGAAGCAATCCAGGCAGACCGTGAAGCGTGGCAAGCGCAAGCAGGTAAAGCCTATGAGCAAGCCCAAGCCGTTCTGCAGACTTGGAATAACCAACAGTCCTTAGCTCAGTGTATGCAGTTAAAGAGATGGGCCAAGCTCATCCGCGCTACCGTGTCGCGTAGCAATACAGGCAGCCGTGCCGGCAGGTGTTGTAGCGGCCGATGTCCACCGCCTGCTGGCACAGGCACTGCTTCCGCTGGTGGCGGTCGCGGCGGGCGGGCAGCACCACACCCAGTTCCCTGCTCAGCAGCTCCTCGTCGATGCACTTACCTGCGGGAATGCCATATGGCGTGAGGTCGAGTTGCGAGGCGCAGCTCTGCACGCTCATGCCCGCCTCACGGGCTATGCGCGAGATATGGCTAAGCAGAGCGGTGTGACTCTCATCGGCGGGATCAAACGGGAGTATCTCTCCCAACGCCGTCATCCGCCGGGCAGTTCCACGGTAACTGCTGTCCAGCAGGCTGACGGTACATCTATAGGTATATGTCGCCAGACGCTCGGTCAGCTCCGTAAAATGCCCGGTATGCCACTCGGGCGTGAAGTGTTCGGTGAACAGGATGGGGTCATAGCGCCACACACAGCGTCCAGGGCCAATCTGCTGGCTGAGCTTGGTGAAACTCTGCACAAGCTCCGCCAGGGGCGGCACGTGAGGCTCCACCGTCTCCCCGTATCCGTTGAGTGTGACCTGCACATAGAATCTATAGTGTCGTGACAGTTCATCGATATGGGGCAACAGGGGCTTGGGGTTCTTGGTCCAGAACACGATGGCATCTACATCCTCAGGCACCAGAGAGACCACCCGCTGTTGCTTCGGGTTGAAGGGGTTCACGCTGATACAGCTCCCCTGCCGAAGCTGCTGCATGAACTCCTCCATGAAGAAGGCCGGGATATCGGTGCGCCGGCTGGCGGAGATGATCAACTGCTGTTCCTCCTGCTGGAAATTGGACCGCTATACTCACCACCGCGCCCTGAAGGACACGGCTATTGACTTGCCAAGCCTGCTGAAGCAGGCTGCAGGGCTTCGCCCTGTGGCTGGATATTGCGCCCAGACTGCTTCAGCAGGCTTGATGATCAATAGCCGAGACATTTATGTCGCGGAATCGGCTATCGTAAACCCGTTATTCATGATATTCCGCCATGCCACGCGCTAAAGCACATGGCTATTGACCTGCCAAGCCTGCTGAAGCAGGCTGCTCCCTGTAAGTATGGTAGCTGCGCCCAGACTGCTTCAGCAGTCTTGATGATCAATAGCCGAGACATTTATGTCGCGGAATCGGCGACCTACTGGTTATACATCATTTGTGAGTAATAGACTGGGCTTTCGGCCCGCGGCAGGCCTACAATGGATACTAACCGCCCATTGGGCCAATGTCAACACGCGCTTTGTGCTAAAAAACATGCTTGAAGCTAATAAATGTATCATTCAATACCTCAATAGACCAATTTCAACAAATAAGTAAAATTGCCGGTTTTTACCCTTGACATGTCTGCCCACGAATGTTATCATATTGAAGGTCGAGCGACTAGGAGAGCCTAGCGCGAAGACTTGGGACCTTGAAAACTAGGTGAAGCAGCGAACCAAACGCCAATTTATTGGCGAGAATGGTAATTCGGTTTTGAAGCTAATCGATCCACTAAAGTTGGAACTTAACTCCGCAAGGGGTATAAGGATATTCGACGGAGAGTTTGATCCTGGCTCAGAGCGAACGCTAGCGACGTGCCTGCGACATGCAAGTTGAGCGGAAGTCCAGACCTTCGGGTTTCGACTTTAGCAGCGAACGGTCGAGTAACACGTAAGGAACCTGCCACGCAGACCGGGACAACGGACCGAAAGGTGCGCTAATACCGGATGGTGAGTGTTGGAGACATCTCCGACACTTCAAATCGCTTATTTAGGAGACGAGATAAGTGGCTGCGTAATGGCCTTGCGTCCCATCAGCTAGTTGGCGGGGTAATGGCCCACCAAGGCGACGACGGGTAGCTGGTCTGAGAGGACGATCAGCCGGACTGGGACTGAGACACGGCCCAGACTCCTACGGGAGGCAGCAGTCGGGAGTCTTGCACAATGGGGGAAACCCTGATGCAGCGACGTCGCGTGTGGGATGAAGTATTTCGGTATGTAAACCACTTTTGCGGGGGGCGAACACAATGACGGTGCCCTCGCGAATAAGCCCCGGCTAACTACGTGCCAGCAGCCGCGGTAATACGTAGGGGGCGAGCGTTGCTCGGATTGACTGGGCGTAAAGCGCGCGTAGGCGGTCCATTAAGTGTGTGGTGAAATGCAGAGGCTCAACCTCTGTCCCGCCGCGCAAACTGGTGGTCTTGAGATTGGGAGGGGGATGCGGAATTCCTGGTGTAGCGGTGAAATGCATTGATATCAGGAGGAACACCGGCGGCGAAGGCGGCATCCTGGCTTATATCTGACGCTGAGGCGCGAAAGCGTGGGTAGCAAACGGGATTAGATACCCCGGTAGTCCACGCCGTAAACGATGGATACTAGGTGTGGGAGGTCTCGACCCCTCCCGTGCCGTAGCAAACGCGTTAAGTATCCCGCCTGGGGAGTACGGCCGCAAGGTTGAAACTCAAAGGAATTGACGGGGGCCCGCACAAGCGGTGGAGCATGTGGATTAATTCGATAATGACCGAAGAACCTTACCCAGGTTTGACATGTCAGCGCCGTACCCGGAAATGGGTATTCTTGTAGTAATACAAGCGCTGTCACCGCTGTTGCATGGCTGTCGTCAGCTCGTGCCGTGAGGTGTTGGGTTAAGTCCCGCAACGAGCGCAACCCGCGTTCCATTTTGCCATCAGGTAATGCTGGGAACTATTGGAAGACCGCCCCGGGTAACCGGGAGGAAGGGGCGGACGACGTCAAGTCAGCATGGCGCTTATGCCTGGGGCCTCACACATGCTACAATGGGCGCAACAAAGGGATCCGAAGCCGCGAGGTAGAGGCAACCCCATAAAGGCGTCCTCAGTTCGGATCGCAGTCTGCAACTCGACTGCGTGAAGTTGGAATCGCTAGTAAACGCGGATCAGCTAAGCCGCGTTGAATACGTTCCCGGGCCTTGTACACACCGCCCGTCAAGTCACCTGAATTGTCTGCACCTGAAGTGCGTGGCTCAACCGCAAGGAGAGAGCGCCCGAGGGTGCGGGGAGTAAGGGGGACTAAGTCGTAACAAGGTAGCCGTACCGGAAGGTGCGGCTGGATCACCTCCTTTCTAAGGGGGAAGCGCCCCACTCTTTGGAGTGGTGAGCATCTCTCAGGTCGTCCGAGTTATTATTCTTCAGTTTTGGTTAAGAGTTTCACCTAGTCTCCGCGGTCTCGCGGCGTGGGCCTATAGCTCAGCTGGTTAGAGCGCACCCCTGATAAGGGTGAGGTCACTGGTCCGAATCCAGTTAGGCCCACCACCCAAGTTTGGGGGATTAGCTCAGTTGGGAGAGCACCTGCTTTGCAAGCAGGGGGTCAGCGGTTCGAGCCCGCTATCCTCCACCAGGAAGTTAGAGTGGACGGAGCTTCGTAAGAAGCTTCGGCTGCGTAAAAAACTAACTCAACTTGGTAAGGGTGGCAGGTAAGAAGAAATGCCGGGTTGCAATCCGGCAAAGTTGTCACGAAAGTGGCGAGACGCACATTGAAAATCGCATAGGGTAGACATGGCATCTTTAAGTTAAGAAGCTAAGGTTCAGGACGAATAATCCAAAAATCAAAGCTAATTACTTGAAGCTACACATTTCACAAAACAAACAAGACAGTCACAGAAGGAAACTTCTGTAATGAATTCTATAGATGGTGGCATCTTACAGGAATGTAGGATGTTGCGCCTCTAAGGTATCGAAGCTCATGCAAGCTAGTAAGGGCGTATGGTGGATGCCTTGGGGCGTGGGGCCGATGAAGGACGCGGCAAGCGGCGAAACACTACGGGGAGGCGCAAGCAGCCTTTGATCCGTGGGTCTCCGAATGGGGTAACCCAGCCAGAGTAATGTCTGGTTACCGTATATTGAACACATAGATATACGGAGGGCACCCGGCGAACTGAAACATCTTAGTAGCCGGAGGAAAAGAAAACAGATGTGATGCCCCTAGTAGCGGCGAGCGAACGGGGCTTAGCCTAAACCATAATCGTGTTAAAGCGTGCAGCGTTGCGATTATGGTGTCGTGGGATCTTCAGGGGGTTGCACAGCCCCAAAGAAGTTACAAACCAAATATACAGCCGAACGGCATGGGAAGGCCGGCCGCAGAGAGTGAGAGCCTCTTAGGCGACGTATGATTGGCTTCTGAAGCGATCCCAAGTAGTGCGGGACACGAGGAACCCTGCGCGGATCTGCCAGGACCACCTGGTAAGGCTAAACACCCCACGCCACCGATAGCGCATAGTACCTTGAGGGACCGGTGAAAAGCACCCCGGGATGCGAGTGAAATAGCACCTGAAACCACACGCCCAAAAACAGTCGGAGCCCCGCAGAAGGGGTGACGGCGTACTTATTGTAGAACGGGCCAGCGAGCCGTCGTTCTGGGCAGGTTAAGCGTCTAAGACGTGCAGCCATAGGGAAACCGAGTCCGAATAGGGCGTATTGTCCGGGGCGGCGAACCCGAAACCGTGTGATCTACCCGTGGTCAGATTGAAGCGGGGGTAAGACCCCGTGGAGGATCGAACTGGTAAAGGTTGAAAACTTTTCGGATGAACTGCGGGTGGCGGAGAAATTCCAATCGAACACGGAGATAGCTGGTTCTCCCCGAAATGCATTTAGGTGCAGCGTCGCGCGTTCTGCTTTGTCGGTAGAGCACTGGAAGGAATAGGGGCCCCACCGGGTTACCAACCCCTACCAAACTCCGAATGGCAAAGCATCATAGCGCGGCAGTGAGACTGCGGGGGCTAAGCTCCGTAGTCGAGAGGGAAACAACCCAGACCGCCTGCCAAGGTCCCCAAGAATAGGCTAAGTGTAAAAGGATGTAGGGTCACACAAACAACCAGGATGTTGGCTTAGAAGCAGCCACCATTTAAAAAGTGCGTAACAGCTTACTGGTCGATGTGATCCCGCGCCGACAATGTAAGGGGGCTCAAGCCTATCACCGAAGCAGCGGAGGCAGATTTAAGTATCTGCTTGGTAGGGGAGCGTGCCGATAGCGGTGAAGCCAGAGCGTGAGCGCTGGTGGAGTTGTCGGGAGCGAGAATGCTGGCATGAGTAGCGCGTAGAAGGGTGAGAATCCCTTCCGCCGATAGCCCAAGGTTTCTCAGGCGAGGCTCGTCCCCCTGAGGTTAGCCGGGCCTAAGCTGAGGCCGTTTGGCGTAAGCGAAGGACATACGGTAGAGATTCCGTAGCCAGTTAGTTGTGTATATACCTTATCGTGACGCCCCCAAAGCCGTTAAAGTGCGGTGTTGGACGTCCGCGCGGAGTAATAGCATTCGTGTGATTATTCCCAAGGTGGAGGCCTTTGGGCCGAATCCAAGTTAGCGCGTTGGGGGACTAGAAAAGCCGATAAGGTTGCAGCTGTCTGTCCGTACCGCAAACCGACACAGGTGGGCTGGTAGAGGATACCGAGGCGTTCGAGAGAATTCCCGTTAAGGAACTAGGCAAAATAGCCCCGTAACTTAGGGAGAAGGGGTGCTCTGCAGGTTTAGTCTGTAACGACTAATGCTGTTGGAGCCGCAGTTAAGAGGCTCAGGCGACTGTTTACCAAAAACATAGCTCTCTGCTAAGCCGAAAGGCGATGTATAGGGGGTGACACCTGCCCAATGCCCGCAGGTTAAAGGGAAGGATTCGGCGCAAGCCAAAGTCTAGAACTGAAGCCCGGGTGAATGGCGGCCGTAACTATAACGGTCCTAAGGTAGCGAAATTCCTAGTCGGGTAAGTTCCGACCCGCACGAATGGTGTAACGATCTGAGCGCTGTCTCAACGGGAAGCTCGGTGAAGTTGTAGCACCGGTGAAGATGCCGGTTACCCGCCGCAGGACGGAAAGACCCCGTGGAGCTTTACTGCACCCTGTCACTGCGGTTCGAGATAAATTGTAGAGCGTAGGTGGGAGCCGCAAGGCGCCAATGGAACACCACCCTGTTTATCTTGGACCGCTAACCCTTACCATGAATCTGGTATAGGGAACAGTTTCAGGCGGGCAGTTTGACTGGGGCGGTCGCCTCCCAAATGGTAACGGAGGCGCCCAAAGCTATTCTCAGCCTGGTCGGAAATCAGGCGTTGAGTGCAAGCGCATAAGAATAGTTGACTGCGAGACACACAGGTCGAGCAGGTGCGAAAGCAGGGGCTAGTGACCCCTTGGCTGCGTGTGGATGCGCCAAGGTTCATCGGATAAAAGCTACCCCGGGGATAACAGGCTGATCTTGCCCAAGCGCTCACAGCGACGGCAAGGTTTGGCACCTCGATGTCGGCTCGTCGCATCCTGGGGCTGAAGCGGGTCCCAAGGGTTAGGCTGTTCGCCTATTAAAGCGGTACGCGAGCTGGGTTCAGAACGTCGTGAGACAGTTCGGTCCCTATCCGCGGCGGGCGTAGGAGATTTGAGTGGGGTCGCCCCTAGTACGAGAGGACCGGGGTGAACTGACCTCTGGTGTACCGGTTGTAGTGCCAACTGCAGACGCCGGGTAGCTATTGTCGGGTTTTGATAAGTGCTGAAAGCATCTAAGTACGAAGCAAGCCACAAGATATGATCTCCCACTGGGTTAACCAGGTAAGGCCCCCGGAAGACTACCGGGTTGATAGGCCGCAGGTGTAAGAGTAGCGATGCTCTTAGCTGAGCGGTGCTAATAGGCCGAGGGCTTGTATGAGCCCGATACTTTAAAGGCGCACACCGCCTATAGATAAGTTGTGTGAAATGCGGCCATGTCTACCCGATGCGATAGTAATCGCGTCACGGCTCTCCTGGTGATCACGGCGGAGGGGATACACTCGTTCCCATACCGAACACGACCGTTAAGCCCTCCAGCGCCGAAAGTACTTGGGGCGCAAGCCTCCGGGAGGATAGGACATCGCCAGGGGTTTTCTTTCACACCCCCCGCAGCACTCATGCTGCGGGGGGTGTGGTGCTTTTTAGGGGAGCAAGGAGTCAGGAGGAGAGGAGGCGGGAGGGGACGGAACCTCCGCGCTGGTTTTCCCTAACCGGGGCGGTGTCGTTCCGTGATCCTCTATTCAGAATTCGTGGATGACCCTTGTGGTCATCCGCAAGCCTGCGATCGCCACAGATATGCATCGAAGGGCGCGTAGGGTTAACGAGAACCCCCTACCCCATGTGAGCTGTGCGAGAGTAGTCGCTTGGGCTGCAGCCGTACCGCCTGTGAAAGGTGCGGCTGAAGTAGTAGATACTATTGAACCCACACGCAATGGCGGCCTCTTTGACTGTGATTTGGCTGCTGCTCAGTAAATAAGCTGAGTGCTGCAACCGCTGCCGGATTAAATCCTCAACCGGGCTCACCCCAAAGCAGCGCGAATACAAGACAGAGAACCTTCCGCGACTCAAGAAGGCCATGTCAGCCATCTGCTCCAGTGTCCAATCTCTAGCGAACTGTTGATGTACCGCCATTCTCACCTCCACCAGCCGAGATTCAACTTCGTTGCGGCCTTCATCGCCAGAAATTTGCTGACTATATCGACCTAGCTCCAGAAGCAGTCTGTGCAGGCTCAACTCCACAGCGATCTGCCAGTTGGTCTGAAGGGAAAACTGCTCACGCTGGATCAATGCCAGGTGTTCAGAAATCAGAGTCGGATTGCCAGTCGATATCGGACTGTTGGATTTCACTCCATACAGTGTGAGCAGACGGGGTACGTCCTCCCCTTCAATATGAAGCCAATCATTGACAAATCCGTCTTCAGCACCCAATCTTGGACCGTGCATATGCGGGGTCCCAGGAGGATGAACAAGACAATCACCGGCTTCACCCGTATACACCTCACCCCCAGCATGAAAGCGGAATGGCGTGTGGAAGCACATCACCAGAGTACTCGACATCCCCCGCTCCCTGACGATGCATAACTCCGGTTCATGATGTGTGGCGATTCCGTACATATGAACGGTTAGTGGATGTGACTGAAGAGATAGAAACATTGTGCAAACTCGTAGAATAATTATGTATGGTAAGAACAGCCTTCAACGCGTACATTTTACATGATAGACATGCCGCCGTATAAACATTGTCAATGGGCTTACGGTCAGGCATCTCATCTATCATATAAATGACCAGTACATGGAGATACTTCAATGAACCAACTGCCTTGGATCGATATACTGCAACTGACACTTGTCGTGGCAATATTCATCTTGATGGCTGGTAACGCGTATGCGGCGACGCCTCGTAAAGAACCCTATCAACCAAGCTGGAATTCGTTAAACAGTGTGCCCACGCCGCAGTGGCTGCGTGATGGCAAGTTCGGCATCTACACCCACTGGGGGGTGTATTCCGTGCCTGCACAAGGTCCGAACTGCACCTGGTATGTCCACAACTTTTACATGAATCCTGATGGTCCAGAGCGAAAATACCAGGAAGAGACCTACGGTCCACTGAACACTTTCGGATACAAGGACTTCATCCCCATGTTCACAGGTGAGCACTTTGACGCCGATGAGTGGGCTGAACTGTTCCAAAAGTCCGGTGCCCGGTTTGCTGGTCCGGTGGCGGAGCATCACGATGGCTTTGCCATGTGGGATACGAAGTACTCCGAGTGGAACGCCGCGAAGATGGGTCCAAAACGGGATGTGGTGGGTGAACTCGCTGTTGCCATCAAGAATCAGGGGATGAAATTCGTCACCGCGTTCCATCATGCGGAAAACTGGATATACTTCCCCACCTGGGATAAGCGCTACGACTGCAGCGATCCGCGTTACTCCGGCCTCTACGGACCTATTCACGAACAAGGCGCACAGCCCACTAAAGCTTTCCTCGACCAATGGAAGGGCAAGATCATTGAGGTCATCGACAAGTATGGGCCTGACTACATATGGTTCGACTTTGGGTTAAACGGGGTTCCTGACAGCTACAAGCAGGAAATGCTCGCCTATTACTACAATCAGGCTGCTGCCCAGCACAAGGAAGTGGTGGTTTCGTATAAAGACCATCATCTGCCCCCTGGTGCCGGCTTGCTCGATCTGGAGCTGGGCCAGGAGGCGCACCTGACCTACTATGAGTGGATCACCGATACGACGATCGATGATGGTCAGGGATGGGGATACGTGAAGGGGCTTGGGTTCAAGAGCGTCGAAAACCTCGTGGTCAACCTGGTGGACCGCGTGAGTAAGAACGGCTACCTGTTGTTGAATGTGGGCCCCAAGCCAGACGGCACCATCCCAGAGGAGGCGAAAGGGCTGCTTCTGGGCATGGGCGAATGGCTGAAGAACAATGGGGAGGCGATCTATGGCACGACACCCTGGTGCGTGGCTGGGGAGGGACCGACCAAACTGGAGACTAGCGGCGGCTTCAACGAGAAGAACGACCTACGCTACACAGGTGAGGACATTCGCTTCACGGTGAAGGAGAACATCCTCTACGCAACAGCCCTCAACTGGCCAGGCGAGAAGCTGCTGATCAAGAGCCTGGCACCCCAACTGAACTGGCCCGGTCTGTATTCATCCGAAATCGCCTCGATCACGATGCTAGGTGATGGTAAGGAACTGAAGTGGGAGATGACGAAAGAGGGCTTGAGCATAGACACTCCGAAGGCGAAGCCGTGTGATCATGCTTATGTGTTCAAGATCGTGCGCCGTCATCCATTCGCTGAGAACTAGCCGTCAAGATGACATTACGCATTGATACGGCCGTGCCCGCAAAGCGACCCGCACATTGGATACCGACGATCTGCATCGGCCTGGTGATGCTGGCCATCACGATATTTACACTGCATAGCGCGCAGTGTCAGGAGTTGAAGATGAAATATCCCCAGCCAGCTATGTCTGTCCAAAACCCATGGAGCGGCCCGAATACCATCCACTACCCATTGGATATGGACGGCCCGTTCAAGCCTGATATGGAGTCGCTGAAGCAATACCAGGTACCGGAGTGGTTCCGCGATGCTAAATTCGGCATCTTTCTGCACTGGGGTATCTACTCCGTGCCCGCTTACGGCACCGCGGACTACGGGCGTTTCATGTATCAGCCGTATGAGGATGTCGATGCCGGTTTGCGCGATGCCATCTATGGCACCATCTACGATCATCACCGCAAGACCTACGGCAACCAGGACACCTTTGGCTACAAAGAGTTCATCGCGCAGTTCTCCGCGAAGAAGTGTAACCCCGATGAGTGGGCGAGTTTCTTCCAGGAGTGCGGAGCGAAGTATGTGGTCGAAGTGGCCATGTATCACGACGGGTTTGCGATGTATGACACTTCCTTCTCCAAGTGGAACGCCGCCAAGATGGGCCCAAAGCGCAATGTGGCTGTGGAGCTTGGCAAAGCCGTGCGCAAGAAGGGCATGAAGTTTGGCGTCTCCTCACACTATGCCTGGCACTGGCTGTGGTATACCTTCAAACCGGAGTTTGACACGATGGACCCCGCCAATGTGGAGCTCTACGGAGTGCCGCACGACCACCATGAGTGGCCGCCTAAAGACATAAACTACGACGCCGATGAGTTCTGGCGAACCATTGAGATGATCGAGCTGACCAAACCTGATCTGCTCTGGTTTGACGCCGGCATCGACCGACCCACTTTCGCTGACTACCGCGCCAAAATCGCGGCGCATTACTATAACCGCGCGAAGGAGTGGGGCAAGAGTGTGGTGCTGAACTACAAGAGCAACGCCTACCCCACCGAGGCGGCCGTGCTGGACCTGGAGCAGAGTGCGCTCGCCCAGATCCGCGAGCAGCCGTGGCAGACCGACACCACCACGCAGCAGAACTGGGGCTACAAGCGCGATGACAGCTTCCGCGGGCCGCAGTGGTGCATCGATCAGTTGGTGGATGTGGTCAGCAAGAACGGCTGCCTGCTGCTGAATATCGGCCCACGCCCCGATGGCACCATCCCCGACATCGTGCAGGATACCTTCCGAGAGATTGGCAAGTGGCTGATGGTAAACGGTGAGGCCATCTACTGCTCACGCCCCTACCAGCTTTTCGGTGAGGGGCCTGATCTGTCAGGTGCTTATCGCACCGATGCCGCGGTCTCAGTGCGTTACACCATGAGCAAAGACCAGAAGGACCTGTATGCCATCGCCATGCAGTGGCCCCAGATCACCAGCCGCTCACTCTGCATCGGGTTAATATTACCAAAGTAAATCCCAACGCCTCTGTGACGCTGCTCGGAGACAAGCGTAAGCTCAAATACACCATTAAAGATGGACAGATCACCATCGAGACACCCAAGCTTCAGCCCTTCCAGCGACCGAGTATCTATGCCTATCCCTTCAAGCTGAGCGGTTTCGAGTTTGGGCCGGTGGACACCAGCATGGAAGCGGATGCGTCCGGTAGTTTCGTGCTGTTACCCACCGATGTGAAGCGGTTTGTCGGCTCCAACGTAGCCAATGGCAACACCGAATCGGGACGTGTCAATATCCGCGGATGGTTCGCAGGCGATCGGTGGAGTGGGAGATCACGGTGCCGAAAGCTGGCGACTATCGACTGCAACTAAGTTATACCTGTGCCAATGCGCGCGGCGCGGAGCTCACCGCCAAATGCGACGGTGCGGAGGCTGTGACCCTATCTGTAGCACCGACTGCCACCTGGGGTGACAGCTCCATAAAGACTGTAGACATGGGCACCATGAGTATAGATAAGGCAGGCAAGAACGTCATCTCACTCACCAAAGGACCCGATATCGGCGGATGGCAGCCTGTGGATGTGTTCGAGCTGCGCTTAATTCCGGTGAAATGAGATCATGTGAAGGCAGAATGGGGGCGTTTCAGGTGCAGGCACAAGGGCCTGCACCCTACATGGGCTGCGAGCAAACGTGTCTTACTCGTCCTACTTATCCTAGCTGTCATATGAATAACCCGTGCTTAGGACAAGTAAGATGATTAGGACGAGTAAGACTGTTTTTAGGTAAGAACCTCTTACCCATGTGATCAGTTCGCGAGTAGTTGCTGGGGCTGCAGCCATACCGCTTATGAAACGTACGGCTGAAGTAGTAGATGCTGCTGAACCCGCAAGCGGAGGCCACCTCACCCACCGAAACGGTGCTGCTGCCCAGCAGGTAGGCGGCGTAATGCAGCCGATGACGTATCAAATCCTCGATGCTCAACCCTGTAACTGGTTAGGTGGTGCAATTCTCGGTATGATAATGGTATACGAATGATCAGTAGATAGAGCATATCTGCTCACTTAGCACCAATGGAGAATACCTAATGAAATTGTGTCGCTATGAATTAACTTACGTGGCCTTTATCGTAATAATGATCGCATCGATGGCGGGTGTGGCAGTCGCCACCACTCCCACGAAACAGCCAGTGCGAACGAAGAAAGATGCAGCGACCTCGGCTAATGTGGTATCTTCAAAGCCTTTCGACCCCGCTCTGACTCCCCCTACCGACCCGCGGGGGATGCTCGCTTCCTCTCCATCGTCCACCAGGATCCTTCTGTCCTGGACCGACCGTTCCGCAAATGAAAGCGGATTTAAACTGGAGCGAAAGAACTCCGCCCCGGGTGCCCTATTCAAGCCTATTGCTGACGTAAAAACCACCCACTATATGGACACCAAAGTGACGCCAGGAACCATATATACTTACCGCGTTCGCGCCTACAATGCTGCAGGGGTGTCCAATTATGGCGAAGTCACAGTAATGGCCGGAGGTGCTCTGCCATCGCCTACGGTAACCCGGATTCCCGCATGGAATATGGAAGCAAAGGTCATATACTCCAAGGCTTTCCCAGGCTTCATGGACATCGAGATTTACCAGGAGGGCGACCGTTACTACGTCCGCGATAAGATCAAACAATCCGATTACAAAGACTCGCGTCCGCGCCGTTTCTACTATGTGGACATGGAGAATATCGGGCCTTCATTAGAAAAAGGGTATCCCCTGCCAGACCGCGGTGGCATCTACCAGGTGCAATGCAAACGCTGGCGCGAGGGAAAAGACATGTGGGACTTGCAAGAGGCTGAAACAGCCATGGTATGGGTGATCAAGCCGGGCCCACTCGGCGTCGCCGGTGAGCTCTTCATCCCCACGACTTTCAAACTGGAAACTGAGGACTGGCGCGATCAGCAGCACAAGGCTGTTCCTCCCTTCGCCCCCCTGCTAGGCAAAGCCTCGCCCTCCTATCGCTATAATGCTGACCAAACCTGGGAGGACATCCTCAGTCATGGCGCCAGTCATACTGCCAGCGGCTTAGGGCCCGGTGGAGCCGAAGCTGCCCTACTGACCATGGGCGACCCCCTTGACGCAATTGGCGAGCAGGGATTTGCCGTGCTGACCCCGGAGGAACTCAAGAAATACGCAACCCAGACACCTCGGTTGGCATTCTATCTCACCGACTGGGAAAAGCAGTCCGGTTGGCATGGCACGCCGACCTATTGGAGTATTGACCTACCGAATGAGAAAGTTCTTCAGAACTATTATCTCTATTTCAAGGAGCTGAACCACCTGATGCCCGCGCGCAAGAACGGCGATTACTACCGTGCGCTAAAATGGAACAACTCGTTCTATGAAGAGGGCGAGGCCTATCCATTGCGCGAACGGTTCATGGTGCAAACAGAGAATCCAGAATTGTACAGCGGTCCGGCTTTTCGTCCGTTCAAGGATGTAGATGGTACCACGCACTCTATGCGGGAGGTGTGCCGGGTATACACAATAGATTGGTATTTGAAATCAAATATCTTCCCTGACCGCCGCCGCGCAGCAATCTACCAAATCTACTGCAATCTCTTCGATACGATCAATGCCAAGCTCATCACGCCGGCCGACTCAACGATTCTAGGCTTTGCATGGTTCGGCACGGACAATGACCTGCCCTATCGTCAGTATCTCCACATGGACGGCGGCTGGCTCGGGTATTACAACCGCATTGTTCCTGCCGCGTGGTGGGTAATGGATGCGACTTACATCGGGCATCTCTTCGGTGATGGGTTTCATTGGTGGCACGATAACGGCCCGGAGGGCACAGACCGCCGGCGGCATCCTGACGATTATGGGATGGGGCCGTACATTTGGGAGCCCGATGCAGATGGGCCGGCTCAAGCCCCCCTCTTTTTAGGAGCGCAGAGTGATGGCGGAGGGGGCGTCGTGCCCAAGGGTCCCGTCTATCCCCGCGAACCACGCTATAATTTGGCGTATACCAAGCTCGCCGAGTATCGCCTGAAACAATACGAGAGCTTTCTGACCATGCCCCGCAGCGTGGTGGAATACAGTCTCGACGCCGGCAAGTCATGGGTAATCCCCATCGGCAACGAGCGGCGCGACATCCTTGAGAAGGCGGAAAAGAAGCAGCCGCTCTGCTTCCAGTGGAACGACGGCGGCGACCTCGTGCTGGTCTTCCTCACATGGCCTTTTGCCGACACGCCCGAGTGGAACGTGAATATAAAGATCGCCCCAGGCCAGGTGCGCGAGGTGAAGATGCAACGCCAGTGGCCCATGCTGCGTGTCTTCAGCAAATCCAATCCAAAATACGGATTATGAGCAGTAAGGCACAAATCATATTATGGCAGGCGGTGTCCAATGGTATGATGCCTCCGCCTTTTCCATCAAGTTATACCGCTTGCCGCAATAGGAGCATGAAATGACACCAGATAAGTCCCGCTTTACTGAGCAGTTCCAAAACCCGCCCGCATCTTGCCGAATCCTGAAAATCAATCACGGCTGGCCCGGCACAGAAGCGGCCCGACAGCAGCAGGTGGATGACCTTCTGAAGCACGGGTTTGGTGGATTTGTGAACAGCATTAACTTCGGAAGCGGCTACGTCACCAATCCCGCAAACTGGGACGCCATGCGCGGGGGGATTGCTGCCATGCAAAAAGCCGGGCTAGACCTGTGGCTGTATGATGAGGCGGGTTACCCCTCCGGCAGAGCTGGGGGTCTGGTGCTTGAGGGCCATCCTGAGCGTGAGGCCCGCGCGTTGTTGGCCACCACTGTGGGCAGCGATATTAATACTGATGGACTGATGAACGTCGGGCCGAAGGCAAAAGTCACTGCCAGCAGCACAGACAAGGCGGGCGGAACATACAATCCAGCGAATGTTAATAACGGTGGTTCCTCCCAATCGGACTGGAATCACTGGACGAATGACCCCGCATCCGACCCGGCTTCGCGCACGAAACCGGTCTGGCTGACCCTTGAGTGGGATTCGCCGGTTGCAGTGAAGCAGATTGTGTTTAACACGATGAGAGGCTACGAAGCTCAAGACTACATCATAGAATATATGGTGAACGGCACATGGCGGCGATTTGCCGATGCCGAAGTGAGCGGTAATACGGATGTGCAGCGTCGGCATGTATCACGCCAGTTAGTCACAACCAGCCAAATCCGGTTCCTTGGCTTAAAGGGTCCAGCCCAGCAGCAGGGTATAGTCCGGGTGGTGGAGCTTCAGGTGCTCACACCAGCAGGCAACGCGCCTGAGGTATACCATCTGCCCATGCCGCCGGGAAAACTGCTGCTGGCAAAGGCGTTCAAGATGAACAAAGAGGGCGGTATCATTCCTTCCAGCGCGGTCGATCTGCCATCACCAGTCGATGGCAAGATCGACTGGACAGCACCAAAAGGACGATGGCGGCTTCTGGCAGTAAGTGAGGACCGGCTGTTTGATGGATCGCAAGTTGACTTCAGCGGTGTGCCTGAGCACGCGCCGTATGTCAATCTTCTCGATCCTGACGCCATGACAGCTTTCCTTCAAATCACGCACGACCGATACGCCAAAGAGATCGGCCATGACCTGGGGAAGGTATTCGTCTCCACCTTTACCGATGAGCCCTCACTGATCGCAGATTACTACGTGTGGGCGATGCCGTGGGCACCCATCGCCTGGCATCCGAGCCTGGCGTCTGGGTTCACGAAGCGCACCGGACGGCAGCTATTGGACGAACTGCCGTTGCTGTTTCTGGATGGCCCCGGAACGGCCCGCACCCGGTATGATTTCTGGCTGACCGTGGCGGAGCAGTTGCGCACCAACTATTTCGAACGGATACGAACCTGGTGCAAGGCACACAACATCCCGTCTGGTGGACACTTACTCTTGGAGGAAGACCTTCGCGAGCATGTTCCGCTATATGGCGACTTCTTTGCCTGCCAGCGTGAAATGGATGTGCCAGGTATTGATGTGCTCTCATTGGATCCAGCCCAGTCACCATGGTACACAGCACGCTTGGTTAGCAGCGCCGGCGAGCTTGAGGGCACCACTCTTGTGATGAGCGAGACATCGGACTTTTCGGAGATGATGGCCAAACCGCCCAGACCGGTGAGCCTGGCGCAGTTCCGAGGCACCATCAACCGCTTGTTGCTGGGCGGTATCAACCGGTTCAACAGCTATAGCTGGTTCAGGGATCTGTCTGTGGCGGACATCAACGAGTTGAACTTGTGGACAGGGCGCGGCTGCCTGGCGCTCACCGGCGGAATGCGGAATGCCCGCATCGGCGTGCTGTATCCCATCCAGTCTGCCTGGACACGCTTCAAGCCATCGAGACATCAAGTGAGCGAGGCCGGACCGATGATGGACCGACTGGCCCAGATATACCAGCAGGTCAACAACCTGCTTTACGATCACCAGCGTGAGTTCTCTCACATCGATACTCGTACGCTTCTGGAGGCCAAGCTGACCCAGAACGAGTTGCGGTATCAAGAGCTGGCCTTCTCTGTAGTGGTATTACCGGACACCGACACGCTGCCCGCTGAAGCGTGGAAGAACCTGGAGCGGTTCTGGGGGAGCGGCGGAGTGGTCATCGCAGCCGGATCGCTTCCGCTGAACTCAGAGCGTGACTTCCCCTCTTCCACCGCAAAAGCGTGTGCGGCGCGGATGTTCGGCAAACCTCAGGATTCGCAAACAGCATGCTGGGCCACGAATGCCAAAGGTGGTTATGGCATCTACCTGCCTCCTCATATGGTGAACGAGCTGCCCGCGGTTCTTGACGCCGTGCTTGGCAGAGACGTGATCGTCTCAGGCTCGAACGCCCCGATTCGGATGACACGGCGTGTGGTCGATGGCCATGATGTGTTCCTGTTTATCAACGACAGCCCGAAGCGGTGGCGCGGCAAGGTGACCATATGCCAGCCAGCCAAGGTCTCGGAGTTATGCAGCCTGGCAACTGGAGAGATTACCCCCCTGCCCAACCCCGCCCAGGTGGAGCTCACACTGGAGGGATATGGCGCGGTGATCGTGCGGCAGGAGCTGACCGGCGGTGTTCCGCGACTCCACCCGAAGGCACTGGACCTGCATGGCAAGGGGTAGGTCACCACAGATTCAACGATAAAAACGCAACGGCGCAAGGGGGCAATGACGCAGAGGCTAAATGCCGGTCTGATCGATCGGCAGATGGCGATGGGTCCTGCCCCTGCCGGACAACGCGGCGGATGCGTGATCGGTCCCATACACTGGGCGACCGCCGGTCGCGGACATCGGGTGTACGACCAGCTACCGCGGAGTGCTAGTTACCGTGAAATGATGCAGGCATGATGGTGTTTTCGAGGTTAGTAAAGTGTAAACTCGCACCAGTCAGGTCCGCGCCCGTTAAGTCCGCTCCACTCAAGTCTGCTCTATCGAGTTTTGCATCACTGAGGTTGACGCCGCTGAGATTTGCCCCTCGGAGGTACAAACCACTGAGGTCTGCTCCGCTAAAGTTAACTCCGGTCCACATCGCTTGTATACAGAATGCCCCGATCAGGTTCGCTCCACTCAGATTTGCACCCATTAGGTTTGCTCCCTGAAGGTTCGCTTCACTGAGATTGGCACCACTCAGGTTCGCCGCACACAGACTAGCTTCACTAAGGTCTGCACCATTGAGGTTGGCGTCAGCAAGGTATGCTGAGCTAAAGTTGGCTTGAATGAGGTTAGCTTCTATAAGCGAAGCTCTACGGAAATCTGCCCCACTGAGATCCGCCTGTTTTAGCTCTGCCCCATTGAAGCTCGTGCCGATGCAGATAGCTCGCACAAGACACACTCTGACAAGGCATGCTCCAACCAGGTTTGCTCCACTGAGGTTCGCTTTACTAAGATGCGCATCATCGAGGTCAGCTTGAGTTAGGTTTGCTCCACTGAGGTTCACCCCATCGAGAGCCATGTTACTGAGGTTTGCTCTACGAAGGATTGCCTTATTCGCCTCCAGAGCTTCCAGCGCATTTGGATAATCGCCGTAGAAAAGAACTGGACCAGTCCGTTCGACAATTTGAACAAGCACTAGAAATCACATCCCTTCTCACTGCTCGAGTGCTGTGTAACCCATGCAGGTAAGTCGGCTCCTTCTAGATTAGCAAAGGTCAAGTCAGTTCCGGTCAAGTCAGCACTACTGAGTTTCGCTCCACTCAAGTCGGCCCTAATGAGTTTGGCTTCACTGAGGTTCACACCATCGAAGTCTGCTCCGCGCAGGTATGCTCCACTGAGGTCGGATTGACTGAGATCGGCACCAACCCAGTTAGTTTTTATGAGGCATGATCCTATGAAGCTAGCCCCACGAGCTGCCGCTTCACTGAGGTTGGCTCCCCGAAGATTGGCTTCGTATAGGTTTGCCCCGCTGAGGTCCGCACCGTTGAAGTTGGCTCTTCTGAGGTCGACTCGACTAAGGTTTGCTCCAATGAGGTTTGCCATACTGAGCTTAGCGGAATTGAGATTTGAGCCAATGAGGATAGCCCTACTGAGGTTGGCTCGACGGAAATCACATCCTTCGAGGCCTGCTCCATTTAGGACCGCGTCGGTTAGGTCTGCATCCTCTAGGGATGCTCCAGTGAGTCCCGCACCCGTAAGATTCGCACCGCTTAGGTTCGCTTCATCAAGATTTGCTCCGAATAAAAGTGCGTCACGGAGGTTTGTTTCGCTAAGATTCGCTCCGCAGAGGATTGCTCCAGAGAGGTCTATCTCCGCGAGGTCGGCTCCACTAAGGTCCGCTCCGCTCAGGTTTTCATCCTGAAGGCGAACTGCTCTGAGGTTAGCTCCCTTGAGGTCTGCGCCAATGAGGTTTGCCCCCTCGAGATTGGCCCTGCGAAGGTTAACTCTACTAAGACTGGCCCCATTAAGGTCCGCTCCTTCGAGGTGAGCACCACTGAGATTTGCTCCCAAGAGGAGGGTTCTACTAAGGTCGGTATTTCTTAGATCCACTCCCATGAGCTCCGCTCCACTGAGGTCTGTATCTACCCAGATAGCTTTACCAAGGGATGCTCTTTCGAGGTTCACTCCACTTAGGTTCGCCCCGCTCAGATCCGCTTCATCGAGCGAAGCTGCGCTGAGGAATGCGCCGCTGAAGTTGGTTCCGCAGAGTTTTGCCCCGGTGAGGTCTATACCACCACAGTTTGCTCCGCTGAGATCGGCTTGACTGAGGTCTGCACCGTTCAGATCCGCTCGTGTGAGTTTTGTCTTGTTAGCCTCAAGCGCCGCTTTCACATCTATGTAGTCCCCAGATATGATGGTGTTACCACTTCGATTTTTGATCTCAATATACATGATGTTGCTTCCCGCCTCAGAGAGATAACCTATGTGAGCGACCACATGCGTATAAGTCCCGTGTTTGTTATACCCTTTTCAATCGAACCCGTCAAGGCTGCGTTCACGCGAGCGCACAGCTATCCGCCAGACCGCGCTGGTCATTCCCCTTCGCGTCTTCGCGTGAGATGCATCCTCCCCATCCGTCCCATCCGCGTAATCCGTGGTTCAGACAATCCGGGCATCGGACGGATGGGACGGATCAGACCGATCACGATGGACACGGCACGCCATGTCGCTACACAGGGCAGGCACAGGGGCCTGCCCCTACCGTACCACCCGCCGGATGCGGATGTTGTCGATCGACACGGCGGCCTGGCCGTGGATTGAGAAGAACAGGTGGTAGTCGTTGAACTCCACCGGCTCAATGGTGACCGTCTTGTGCCCCACCTGACCAGCCGCGCCGCGCCACTGCCGGTAGTTGCCCACATCCTTCTGCCAGTCGCCGACCACGGTGCGGGCTGCGACGGCAAAGGGCATCGGCTGCTTCCCGTTGGAGATCACGCGGTGGTCGAAATCCACCACATACTTCTCCCCAGGGAGTAGCCGCAGCTTCTCAGGCCGACCGGATAGGAACAGGTTCCACTCCTGTTTTCCAACCCGAGTATCGCAGTACAGCGAACGGCCTTTGCCAATCACCCTGTCCGGAGCTGAGGTGAGTTTGGTCACGGCATCCTTCGATGGGATAATGACGAGCTGGTCCGGCCAGGCCCCTTCGAAGTCGTATTTGGCGACCGTCTCATAGTCTCCATCGGGCAGATCGAGCTCGGGGAACAACGGCAAACGGGCGATGTTGCGCGGCTTCGTGAGCTCTGAGGCCACAATCGCCCGCTCACGCTTGAAGAAGGGTAGCATCTCGCTTGGTCGCTTGGAGATGTTGGTATATCCCTGCCAGACCTCATTGTGGTTCCAGGGCGGCTCCACGCTGATCCGGCTCTGCCAGCCACCGGTTGGTCCGGGGAATGCGGATTCGGCCAGCACGCTCATGCGGCGCCACCACTCGTTCGAGGCATCGAGGTGTTTCAACACGCTCGCGGGTATAGCACCTGACTTGCCCAGCTTCCACGCCTGCCAGGCCAGCCCTGTGCGGATCCGATCGGCGTAGTGCAGTCCCATCAGGCAGTTGAACTCCATCAGCAGTATGCTGTTCGGCAGCTCCTGCTTCCGCAATGTGCTTTGAGCCACCAGAGGCTTGGCGGTCTGCAGCGCCTTCATGGAGGACCGGCACAGCCGCTCCATCTCGTCGGCGATCTCGACCGGCGTGGTGGCTTTACGTCCCTTGATCTGCCGCACCCCCGCCACATACTGTTTGATGGACAGCACCTCTTCGCCCCAGCTCGGGTTGGGCCAGGTGAGGCCCATATTGGGGGTCAACCGGCCTTTGGCGTCCACCGATTCGTGGTTCTCAAACACGTAGGTAGAGATGGTGGGCATCTCCAGGATATTCACCAGCAGCATTCCGAGCTGCGGCATGTAGTGGTCGGTTTGGCTGTGAACCAGGTGCATGAAGCGCGGCATCACGTTGCTGGAGTCGATCATGGCCCTCAGCAGCGGTTTTGCGATCTGGGGGTTGCCATAGCGCGCGGCGACGCGACTCTGCCAGTAATCCGCTCCGTCCTTTTGATACGGGTTGAGAGAATAACGCTCAAACGCCTCGCGGGCGACCCAACGCTCCGCGTAGCCGGCCATATAGTCGGTGCCCTGGAAGAAGATGCCTCCGCCGTTCTTTCTCACCAAATCCTGCATCATGCTACGGATGAAAAACGGGTCGCCGAAGAAGGGGATTCCCATCGGCCCGCCCATGGTGACCACTTTCAAGCCGCCGAGGGAGTCGCTGGTCATCTTGATGCGCGGATCGGCGGCGGGACGGAAGAAGTTTTCGTATTGCAGATAGTGCAGCGCCATCTTAGGCCCGGGGTAAGCGTCCAGAATGCTCTTGGCGGCCTCGGGGTAGGAGCACCAGGTCCAGAACACAAACTCCGGCAGTGCCTTCCGCGGGCTCGATTTGGTGACCGAGTCACGCAGACCCGCCACGATGGCGGACTTTACGAAATCCGTGCAGCCGGGAGGGTTTTCGGCTGCCATGGTGATCAGACCACCCAGGTCGGGGTAGGTGCGGTACATCTCGTCGACCACATAGCGGGTGTAACTGCGTGTCAGAGGGGTGTCCTCGCCGAACTCATTCAATCCGTGTGCCTTCTGCATCCCGGGCGGCAGGCAGATGTTCCAGGTCAGCACGTAGATGCTCACGCCGTATTTTTGGCCCTCGGAGGTGATCCAGCGGAACATCTCAATCTGCCGCTGGGTCTCTTCGTCGGTCAGGAACCGCGCTTCGGGATACTTGTCCAGCTTGATGAAGCCCACAAACGGATGCGGGTGCCAGTAGACGATGGAGTTGAGGCCCGCGGCTTGGTACTGCTCGAATGTTTTTCGCCAGTATGCCTTGTCAAACCACCACCAGTTGGCGGAGTGGTCGTTCTGCTCAAACCCCTTCCAGTTGCTGTTATACAGGCTGGAGCCCAGCCAGAAGGGCATCGGCCCGGCTGTGCCTCGCAGCTTCAAGGGCGATTCCGCACCGGCTACACCGCTAAGCACTAACAGCATCAGCGAGACAACTAGAACACGCCGTAAACACATAGGAACACGCATGAGACACCCTCCACAAGGCCTGGATTACCCATCTGCCTTGTATAAAGGATATACCAAAAACGCCGGAAATGCGTAGGGGCGATCGGAGATCGCCCCTACGGCAGTCTGAACCGCGGAGAAGCTACGGCCGAGGGCGGTCCCAAATCTGCAGCCCGCGGATGAGCCCCTGGTAGCCACTGCCGATGACCAGGTTCTGCGCGAGCTCCTTGGCCCGGGTGACGGCACCGGTCAGCGGGTGCGAACCGACCATCTGACCATCCACGAACAGCTTCAGCGTCTGACCGTCATAACTGGCCTCCACGTGGCTCCACTGACCATCTGGCAGCTTGAACGCCACATTACGGCCTGCGCTGATGGGCACATCGACAGTTGCCAGAGCGAAGCGGGTCAGACCGTCGTCGCCCAGAACCAGCACATACGCCTCTGGCTTGGAGAGTATGTTGGCAGGTTTCGGGGCCATCGGCTTGACCCACACGGAAAGCTGGAACTCCTTCATGCCGTCGATCGCATGAGGGTGCAGACCGTTCGTGTCATGCACATACGCGTAGAAGTCATCCGTCAGCTTCAGGCTCTTGCCCTTCTGGCCTGAGGGGGCGTCAACTGCGTATACCGGCTCTTTGTTCGGCAGCATGTGGCGGCTGCCCACGCGGTCCAATATGTCGCCGTTGAGACTCCACTCGCACTGCAGTCCAGGGGCGGGGAGCGCCAGCTTCGCGTTATAGAAGAGGGCCATTTCGCTGAGTGTGACCGGCTTCTGCAGGTCGGTCAGCAGCAATCTGACGCGGCTAACCCTCTGTGTGGGGAAATAGAGCGGGGCGTAGTGCCCGGCGGTGGTGTCTTTATAGACGCTCTTCCAGCCCGAACCTTCGGGCACCTGAAGCTCGAAGCCGCGGATGGACTGATCCGGCCCCTCGCGTAGCAGCACGGTGTTGATACTCACCGGATTGGGCAGATGCAGCTCGATCCAGCTTCCTGAGAGGGCTCCCGCTTTGGTCCGCCAGGCGGTGCCTAGCTTGCCGTCCAGTGCCTTCGCGGGTTGAGAGCCAAGCTCGAAACTGCTGGCCACGGCGACCGCCCCTTTGGTGAGGTTGGTGCCCAGGCTGGGCGGGTTGTGAGTGGGCGCCATCTTGCCGCCCAGCACCTTCGCGATGCCGTTCAGCCGGTCGGCTCCAAAGTAGAGCGTGGGGCAGATCCATCCGCCCTCATCGAACTCATTCCATGCGTAGATCAGCACCGCATTGGCCTCACTGGCCATCGTGTTCTTGCGGTTGAAGTCCAAAGCGGCCTGCACCTGCTGCCCCAGCGTTTCGGGGCTGATGTCATTGGTAAACGCAGTGGTCAGCTTATCTTGTTTCGCCACCCAGGTCATGGTGTTATCGGCGCGGGGGCGGTTGTCAAAGCCGGTGCTGACCCAGGGCTGCACCTTGTAACCCTTGTCGGCCAGTTGCTGCCATCGCTGCTGCTCCCACTTGGTGTAATGATCCATCGGGTTGTTGGGCCACCAGGGGAAGGTGGTGTAGGCGCTCACCGCATCGGTCTTGAAATCATAGCCGGTCTTGGCGTCGGGTTCATTCACGTGGGTGAACATGATGAGATAGGGCTTCTTCAGCCCTTCCTGCACGCAGCGGTCAGCCAGTTTGTCGAGTTGCTGCTGGGTGCAGACGTATTTGCTGTAGATGTAGAGCAGCGGTCGCCCGCCGGCCACCGTGACATACTCCGGCATCTTGAAGCGGGTGATCAGAAGCTCCAGGTTCTTGTCACCGATGTGTTCTTGAATCATGCAAAACTTTAGCCCGCGCTTGTTTTTGCTGGCAATATAGCGGTTGATGGAGATATCCAGCGAAGTGCCCGGGTCATAGTATACGAACGCCCAGTAGTCCAGACCGGCGTCACGTGCCAACTTGATCTCAGCGTCCATGTCCACCTGGCTTGTGGAACGGGCGGTGACGGCATCTGGCCCCAGCTCTTTGGCAAACCATGGTGCTCGGTAGTGGTATTTCGCTGGTCCCAGACTGCGTTCCACCTCGATGCCGGCGGTGGAGGGGCCGTTCTGCCCGTGCCAGGCATCCCAGCGGACGGCACCCACCAGACTGCGGGGCGAGGGCGGCTTCGCGAAGCTGAACGCAGCACAGCTGAGTAGTGCAAAAACCATGACGAGACGAATAGTGAGCATACGAAACCTCCGGGTGACGCGGTCTAATGTTATCACCAGGATTCTACCTTGGTTTAGCCGCAGATACGAGGTTTTACCATCTCACGCGATGGCGTGATGACGCGAAGGGGCTGGCTGGCGGACATGATGTGTAGGGGGTTAGCCTACGCATGGTGTCATCGTCACCGCGTCATTAATACCACGGAATTGGTGATCTGCTGTCTCTGAGTATCCTGGCTGAGGTGACTGGGGCTGTCAGGCACGACAGTGGATGCCATCAGTTTGTATACCCGCACGCTCCGATTTGTATACAGTCCATTACCCACAAATACACATGAGGATAGATTAGTTGCATTAATAGATTACATCTGCTGCCGCGGGCTGAAAGCCCTGCGGCTATTTATATGAAAAGCCGGCTAAAAGCCGGCTGAGGTCCGCCGTGCTTCGCATTTTGGTAAGCCATCCCATCTCACACCCAGCGACAGATTTCCGGTAGCCGGCCTTTAGCCGGCTATTCGTTCAATTAGCCGTAGGGCTTTCAGCCCAGTCTATTACCCACAAATCCAGATTGGGATCGTATCGACCATGTGCCGCGACATAAATGTCTCGGCTATTGATCATCAAGCCCGCTAAACCGGGCTGCGGAGCTCCTTGCCGACAAAGATAACGTTCATGAAGACTGCTTCAGCAGTCTTGGTGTTCAATAGCCGATACATTTATGTCAGTCTATTACCCACAAATAGGGTCCACACGATGGTGATCATCCGGGCACCCACGAAGTGGGTAAGATTCCTTATAGCCAGGGGTGAGCGAAGCGATACCCCTGGTTGACATTGCTGATTCCCTACCCCAAAGTGGGTCGAACCGTATTTCGGAAGATCAATGATCATGAGACCAGATTCGACCCACGTTCGTGGGTAGATATATTGGGTCGCCTTCCACGGGTTACGCTTCGCTCACCCGTGGCTATAAGGAATCTAACCCATTCCATGGGTGGCCGGACCATGTGTAGCACATTACTTTTTTGGTTATACCGATACTCAAAAACCAACATGGAGATGTGGGTAATAGACTGACATTTACGTCGCGGAATCGGCGTCTACAGGCTCCGCAATATATGTGGGTAATAGACTGGGGCTATCAGCCCGCGGCATGCCGGTAATCGATTGTATATCCACGGATGGCTCCGATACATATTAGTGGGTAATAGACTGTTATATATATGGCTAGACGCCGACCACCAGTGTCCCAACTGACCTGACCATGCAGACCCCTTCTCCATCAACACTCTATCGAACGGGCAGCCAATTCGCCCGCTCTTCCCAAGTGCAGTTGTATTCGGAGCTCATGCAAGGGTTCAACTCCATCACACCAGACCAGGTGAATGGGATGTTGTCACCGGTTTTGTTGTAGACTGTCTGCTTACTAGTATCTACCCGTCCATCGGCATGCAGTCTGATCACGTTATCAGGCATAATCCGGCGCACGACGGGGTCAGGGTCATTCACGGCGACCTGGTATCGGTCTACCCAGTTTGTTATCTCGGCATGGTACGGGGCCGGAATCCCATGGGAGCTGTGAAACACATCAACCATCAGGATGCAGTCGCGTTCGTCATTGCCAAAGAACCACTCCAGCGTCCTGGCAGACAGTGCTTCCATGCCGGGCACCGAGCGAACATAGGCGTAGGACCCAATCATCGGCTTGCCAAATGGCTGAGTGCAACAGTTCCATACCTGATCGGCCGGGCAGCAGACTGGTGCTGTACCAAGAAGCGTCCGTGCGGTGGCCTCGTCTGGCGGCACCTTGATGCCGTTGTCATCCATAAATATCTTCAGTGCTACCCCGCATTGTCTCAGGTTTGAGATGCACACCGTCCGATTGCTGTTTTTACGTGCCCCGGCAATCACCGGGTAGAGCACGATTGCTAAAGTGCCGATGATGGCCACGGGCACTAGCAGATCGATGAATGTAAATGCTTGGTGATGTCTCATGCGGATCCCCTCCGTGATCCTGGCGTATTCGATCCTTGCACATATTCTCTTCACCCTCGGGATATGCTGCATGTTCACGCTGATCAGACATGCAGTCCGTCGGCACCTTGTGGCAAGGGTTTATTGTTAGAATTATCGCAGATGGCACAACAAAATGATGCATTTCAACAGGCGTATCACACAAAAATGGTAGATTTACCTGCCTATCGAATGGGCCAGTATGTATTAGTGTTATGCCACCAGCCCATGGAATTTAGCTCTGTAGGGCCGCACCGTGGCTGCCTCTGAGCAGCAGATTCGTAATGGTCTCCGTGGGTTCGAGCTGAGTATCCGGTTGTTGAATCTGCTGCATCAGCAGTGATGCCCCGCAGGCGCCCAGGCGGGCGAAGTCCAGATCGATGGTGGTCAAGGGCGGTACCAACAGACTAGATGAGGGGATGTTGACATGGCCGATGACGGAAAGGTCATCGGGTATCCGATGACCCATGTTCCGAGCACTCAACATAGCACCAATGGCGGAGTCGTCCTTGCGGCAGATGATCACAGACGGCCTTGGGTTCATGCTCAGGAGATGCTGCGCCGCCTGCACACCGGTGGCTTTGAGCTGCTAAAACCAGGGGCCATAGTCGGACCAGCCTTTCACAATGATCGCACCATCGACTGCGCGGCTGGTCACAATCTGCTGCGCATGAGGGTCCCACGTAGGTTCGTGTGCGCAGGCTCCCCCTGCCCGTGCTAAGCAGGGCCTGCGACACGGTGGTCGGCGAGACGCCGATCCGGCTGGCGAAATCCGTCAACTTCATGCGGCAGCTCCTTTCACGGCCTAGCTCAAAAGGCACTTGCCCGTGGTGATATTATAGATGACTGTGCTGCACGGTGCCATGGTGATGTGGAGCTCACGGCCATCGCGAAGCTTCAGCTTACGCTGACCGCCGTCGGCACTGTGCAGGTAGAGCGACTGGTTGTCGACCAGCAACACATCACCGGACTCATCGTAGATATGGGCACCTGCCTGCTTAAATAATCCCCGCATCAAACCGGCACCGCGCAGCGGCAGCGCACTATAGATGGAGGTATACCCCGGGAAAACTCGCCGGGCCAATCCCACCGCTCCGCCGACCGCGTAATGTCCAAGCGGTTCCGCTGCAGGATCGTTCAGCCTGAACAGCGGCTCCGCACGCTTTGCGACACCAAATGGCTTATGGCCGCCGACGGGTATGATCTCCGGTGCGACCGAACACGAGTGCTCACTCAGGGTCATCCCGGTGATCTCGGACACCATGCCCGCATCATGCAGCCTTTGGCCATCCGAATACCCTGGGGCGTAGAACCAGATCACCGTTCGTTGAGCCTGGCACACCTCCTTCTTGATGTACCGACGCTGCCGCTGGTTCATCTGGAAGCAGTTGGCGAATATCACCACGCGGTACTGGTTCAGATCGGCTTTTTCCAGGTCGTGCAAAAACAGCTTATCGATGGCGGCACCGGTGTGGTAGGCATCGGCGGAGCTAAGGTCGACTGCAGGGTATGAGATGGGGTCATTGGGGCTGTGCGAGGTGGCCAGCCCGTAGAAGCACTCCAGATCATACACAAACAACACATCGGCCACGCTTTTGAAGGGGCCTTTCGCAACGCGGTCGAAGATGCGTTTCATCTTGCCCTGGTCCGCCTGTATCTCAGGGTGATCCCACCATCCACCCCCGCCGTCCGGGCCGAAGTCATACCACCACAAGCCCGTTCCATGCGTCAACACATAGCCGAAGTTGCGCCGATGCAGCGCAATCGTCTGCTGCATATTGGCGGGAATCTTGGGCGGTTCGCGCTTGAAGGCGTCCCCCAGGTGGGAGGCGTGGTCGGTTTCGCTCAGCCAGAGCTTGCCATGCAGCCGCAGACTGTCCTCAAGCCCGCGCAACTGGCCGGTGCCACCCACCGCACGTGCGGAATCTTCGTATGACAGCGGGCCGCTGAGGTAGTCCACATCGGGGCTTTTGAGCAGTGCCGGCAGCTCCATATGGCCGCCGTCCACCATCCCCATCTCCACCATGCAGTGGAAATAGCCGTAGAACAGCCCCACCACGCACGGCCGCGGCCAGGCCGTTTTGATGGTGTGACAGAACATCAGAATCGCCTCAAGCGTGCAAAGCTGCTGGTATTTGTAGTAGTCCATCACCCTGCGTTCTTGCACTGGGTCGCGAAACACCCCGCGGCTGGTGTGCTGACGCTCAGCCGAGGTGGGCAGCACCGCTGTCTTTAGGCTGACCGTTGGGTTGTTCCAGGCCTTCCGCAGTGCGGAATCGGTGCGGTAAGTTTTCGTCAGCCACTTGCGCCAGTATTTGGTCATACAGGCTCCGCTGTCTGGTTCCAGCCAGAACTTCCAGTAGTGCCATTCGCCGTACAGCGCACCCGCCAGGTGCATGCCGATCACCTGCTGGCCTTCAGGCAGGCGAGCCAGCTCAGTGCAGAAATGCCGCAGCATGTCATCTGCCTCGCTGCGCCACTGCTCAGATGCCAGGCACGGCTCGTATGGCGCGTATTTGTCGCCCTCTTCGTCGCGGATGTTGTATCCCACGCATTCGGTGGGGTGCTTCAACATCCACCACGCGGGAGGGTCGACATGGATGCGGATGAACACCGCCGCATCGGCACAGACGCTGTAGACCCCCTGCAACTGCTTTCGGATGGTGGGCCAATCGAGCTGGTTAGCCTCCAGCCAGACGTCCCGGAACCAGATGTCGATTTGGTAGAGCTTGTATCCCAGCTTTGCGAACAACTCCAGGTTGTGCCTGGGCGTCTCCTCCCAGGTGAAGCGGCCGCCCTCGGTGAGTGCGTAGATGATGGGCGGCACCGGCTGGTTATTGATGAGCAGTCCCAGGCGGCCATTGGCCTCCGCCACACGGGACGAATAGGGTTTTGTGAATTCCATGCAGGGGGCCTCCTCGATGATACTCGATATGCTTGACGAGTCATTCGACCTGGTAAACGGCAGCTCAGGGAGATACTCTAGATGGCACTTTGACAAAAGACATGACCACGAATATAAATAAACCTAGAAATCCGACCACCAGTGCTATGATCAGCCTCAAGATTGCTGCCCACCATTGCTTCTTCAGCAGGCACCGGAGGGCAAACACGAACAACGCTATTGTCGAAATACAATGAATTACAAAAAGCAGTAACGATATATACGACAAAAGCCCATTCTGGTTGGGGGCCCACAGCGAAACCCATATCACCATGGCGACGACTGGTACCTGTACCTGCACCCAAAGCTTTTGTAGATACAGATTAAGCAGTTTCCGGATCATGGCTATGTCACCTCGTTTTGGTAGCAGCTACGTATAGCTTATACGACGACGACACCCGTAGTCGTTTCCCTGTTTACTGCAGAGCATGCAAATCCGACGGATCAGACCGATTTGTCCGATCCGTCGGATGTCACTCACACGTCGCCGTCAACCTAATACGGGCTGGGCTTGCCTAACACCTGTTCGCAGTAACGCCGGTAGAGGTTGGCCGCCCCAGGCACCGAGCTAAAGGGGCTCATGAAGGCGCTAAAGGTGAAGGTGATCTGCTTGGTGACATACGGCTCCGCCATGCGCATACGGCGGGTCAGCACCCGGATGTCGCGCGGCGGGAAGTGATAGCTCATATGCCGGTCGAACGCCTCAAGATTCCCCCACACTTCGATCTTGAACTCCTCACCCAGTTTCTTAACTTGCTCAATGTAACTCACATACTCGTCACGCGGGGTGGTGCCGTCTTGAAACGCCATGATGTCGATCAAGCCGGTGGTGCCTTTCAGCAGCTCACGCCAGGAATAGGCAAACTCCTCGGGGGGTAGATAGGCGTCCACGCCGATGATCTTGCCAGGGAAGTAGGGTGATATCAACACAGGACGCTGGCTGTTGTTCCGCTTGCAATAACTGGCCATCTCGCGGAACAGCTTGTTCCAGCCGGGCTTATTGCTGTGCGCTTCATGGCAGATATACCAGCCATAGAACGCCTGGTGGCCCCCATACCGCTCCAGCACCTCATCCACGAACTGCTTGCCCAGGGCGATTTCTGCATCGATCATCCGTTCGCCGCCGTTGTAGATACGGCCGCTGTCGTAGGTGCCAAAGAAGAGCTTCATACCCCTCTCAGCAGCCTCATCCAGAAACAACTGCGCGAGGTCAGGGTCATACTGGTTGCCCACCACTTTACTGGGGAACACCGCGAGGTCCTCGAGGCCGCCTCGGATGATCACCAGCGTGTCGATGCCGATGTAGGCCATCGCATCGAACTCGCGGCGCCAGTCATCCTGACCATAGTTCAGGCTGCCGATATCGAAGGTGATTTCGTCTATGAATGTGCCGGTGATACGGCCTACATTTCCTATGTCATGCATTGCTATGCCCTCTTATTCTATTTGGTGATCCGCAGCCACACGGGTTTGCAGATGCCGCCTTTGCCCGTGGTATTCACCACTTTTACGCTGAGGCTGTTGCTCTGACCCCAGCGCAGGTTGTCGGTCACATCTACCTCGAACGCCTCCTGCCAGGACATGGTGTTGCCCTGGTATGGGTAAGGACGGTCGATGAGCAGCTTGCCGTTGAGCCAGATGGTGCAGGCCTCATCCACTGCGCCGAATATCAACGCGGCCTTTGTGCCGCTCTGTTTGGCCGGCGCGACCAGCTCTGTGCGATACCAACCGAGCCCGGTGTACGCCACTCCCTGATGATCGTCCACCCACTTCTTGCCTTCAGGCTGATCATCCCATGGGGCGTCGACGCGCATCTTGAGCCATCCGGTGGTGTCGAGTGTTTCGTTGCTGTATCCCTTGGTATCACCGGTGCGGTCCTGATCCCAGGCAAACGCCCAGGTGTCGGCCAAGGGCAGCATCTCGCCGTAGTGCAGCCGTGCAAACTGCCGAGGCCAGGTCTCGCTTTCACTCCATACCAGATACCCCATGCTGGCCACATACTGGTTGTCCACTTTGGCGCGGGAAGCATCGAGTGCGTTCAGTGCCTTGCCAAACGGCAGGATGTCATTGGTCTTTTTGTAAGATTCAAACGCGTCCTGTGCCTTCAACGCCAGATCAGCCTGCTGCAAGCCTATCTGCAGGAACTGCGCACGCTGCAGTGCCAGAGCATCTGATGCAGCGGCCTTCATGATGTCGTCCATCATCGCCTGAGCCTTCGACATGATCTCCGGCGTGAAGATCACACGCGCCACTCGGTTGAACCTGGCCCAGTCACCACCGGTGTCTGCGCAGGCCTTCTTGTAGGCCTTCACATCCAGGTTCAGACTCACCTGCTCCAGGTAGTCGAGGTAACGCTTGACCTGCGTACTGGCCGGACCGAACGCATGGCAATACTCCTTGATGATGGCGTCGTAGCGCATCTTGGGGTTATTCTGCAAGCGCGCCAGAGCATACATATTGATTCCCTGAGCGGAGTATTGGCCGATCAGCGAGTCGAAGTCGGTGGCGACCAGGCCGCGTTCCGCCGCGTAGTTGAACTCGTCGGTCATCTGCCGCGCATAGTTGATGGGCATGCCCTGACCTTCCAGCGTGTAGTTAGGCCGCAGCATCAGCCGGCAGCCTGTTTGTGCCCAGCCATCCCACTGCTTGCGGAAATCGGTGCTGTCCTCTTTCGTCCAGGGGAACATATGGTTGGGCACTATGCCGATGATCACATGCGGGTCGAGTTTGGTTTTGTAGGGCGGCTTCCAGTAGTTGGCGTAGGCGAAGCCCATTACACACGCCTCGGGGTCCACCTTTTGCGCCTCTGCCAGCACGGTCATGTAGAACCGGGCGTAGCGGTCGCTCACGCTGCCCAGCTCGGTGCTCCATCCCATCCAGTCCGCCTTGGACTGGGCCGTGAATGCCTTTTTGGCCCGCTCCACCCGATCGGCGAACAGCTCGGGGTGCTCAGGATCGGGCACATCCCAGGCAAGGCAGTTGGGGCAGCAGCATTTACCGGGTGTGTCGTTCTCGCTGACATCCACATTGGCACCTTCGGTGGCGCGGTTTGCCTTCCAGCGGGTGATGATCTCCTGCGTGAGCTGAGGGTTGCTGACGCACATCGCCGTCAACTCTGGCGCGCTGTAATAGGATGGGTCTGGACGTCGGGTGCTGTCGGGCAACTGCGCGAAGAGCTCGGGACGTGTGGCTCCCAGCTCGTTCCACCATGAGGTGAAGGCGTGGTGGATGTCCATATTCACGCCCATCGCCACACGGTTACGCCGCTGCCAGATGGATTGCTGTCGCCGAAAGTCGATGCCCACCTCGGCTGTGCGCCAGGCGTTTGAGGAACCATGATAAGGGCCAGCGTCACGCAGCCGCGTATGCACCAGCGGCGGGTTCCAGTTTTGGCTCCACGTGCCGATCTGTAGACTTTTCCGTTGGGGCACCACGGTTCCCAGATCACCTGGCCACAGCCACAACGCATTCAGCCGCTTTTCGCAGAATTCGTATACCGCAAACAGGCTGCCCATGCGCGTCCAGCAGTCCTGGGTCAGACTGTAGGGGCTAGTGATATCACCTGTACTGTCGTGGCCCACCATAAGCAGCGTGTTGCCCAGCCGCTTGATGACAAAGCCGTTGGGTGCCTGCTTCTGACCGTCCAAACCGGCCAGCTTCGCCGCCAGACTGGCTCCGATGATAATCTGGGCCCTTTCTGGCATCGTGTTGCCTTCGGTCGATATCGGCAGCGTGGCCCCTGTGGCCTTTTTGATATGGTATTGCAGTTCTTGCGCAGCAAACTGCTCCACTTTCAGGGTGTTGGCGGGCACGACGATAGTAGCCTGCGCCACTCCGTCGCGCACCAGCACCAGCGGTTTCTCTTGAGCTGCCTGTGAGCTCATGGCAATGGCACTCAGCAGCACACAGCCTATGGATACGCCTCGGAATAACATTGGATCGGCCTCCGGAATGATGGATGCCGTACCTTTCGACATGTCTTGGGTGATTCCCTGCGTACAGGGGAGCGAAGATACGAAGGACGAAGGAATCACCGGGGTGGTTTTTCCCTAACCGCGCCGGTGTGGCGGTCAGCCCCACGCGTAGGCGCAAAGTGAGATTCGCGGCAACCGCTAATCCGTTGCATCCGTCTGAGGCCAGCGGTACCGGACCGGCTAGGATAGGGCCATGCCTGCACAGCGCGCGGCACCGACGGCGGCCTCCTCCTGCTGCTCTGGCAGGACCAGCGGCAGACCGGTTTGGCGGATGATCTCCGCGCGCACGACCTCATTGCGGCGCACGCCGTTGCCGGCACCCACCACGCGAACGGGCTGGGCACCCGCCTGTCTGGCGGCGTGATAATACTCCACCAGCTCGCTCACCATGCCCTGGCACAACGCCTGGGTCATGTGCTCAGGCGTGAAGCCTTCCACTCCCAGACCTGTCAGCGCGGCCCTGATCTCAGGTTGTAGGCGTGTTCCGCCGAAACGGGTGTCAAACGTAAGCTCGCTGTTATGGGGCAACGGCAATCTACCCATGGCTTCATAGATATCTGAGAGCTCTGCGTTAATACCAAATAGCTTCCATCCAATCTCACGGTAGAATTCGGCCAGCAGTTGATACGCGCGGCCTCCGCACAGGCTGGAACCAACGAGCAACCGGAATCCTGCGATCAGCGGACGGGTTTCGAGCAACGGGTGAGTGGCAAAGATGTTGATGGCCACCGACATCTGCCCGCCAGTGCCCAGGTTGATGAGCAGGCTGTCGGTATAATCCGGCACACTGCCCAGGAAAGACGCCTGGTTATCGCCCATGGCCACCGCCACAGGTAAACCGGCTGGCAATCCGAGGGAGTCAGCGGCCTCTTCACGAAGCGGGAAACTGGTGCTGCCTGTGGCATAAATTGGGGGCAGCATCTGTGCGGGTATGCCCAACCGCTGTGCGATCTGTGGCAGCCAGTCCGTTCCATCCTGGGTGTTGAATATGCCCCAGCTTGCTGCATCCGATGGGTCGGTGGCAGCGACACCCGTGAGCTGGTAGACCAACATATCCTGGATGGTCAGCGCCATCCCATGCTCAGGAAGTTGACCCTCCTGTGCCAGCCGATACAGCGTGACCGCACCATATCCGGTGGCAGGCTTGCATCCGGTGCGGGCTAAGTCCTCGCCTAGAATTTTACAAACACCGTCCACATAGCTCTCGCCATTGGGACCAGCTTGATGGCCACGCTGGTCCTGCCAGTTGATGAGCGGGGTGAGGGGCGCACCGTTGGAATCGGCGATCACAGCTCCGTGCATCTGGCCGGTGACGCCCAGCGCCAATATCTCAGCACCCAAGACCTGCTCGTGACGCACCAAGCGGGACAGGCAGCCGCGGGCGACATCGCAGATCGCCTGGGCGTTCTGCTCTGAGGCCTCGGGGGCGGTCACCAGCCGGGTGTTGTTTGGCGCAGAATCCACGGCGATGATGGCACCGGACTCGGCGTCCAGAGCGAGTGCACAGATTTTGGTGGTGCCCATATCGACACCCAGCAGCAAGCGCATGGTTGGTGATCCTCATTGGTATTCGTTGATAGGCATATCGTACGCTTTGTGTTTATACGTGTCAAGCGTGGATTTTATCACAGCGTGCTGGTTGATGATATATTACAGGTGAACTATACGGATGATGTGGTGGATATGATGAGGCTTTTCAGAGCGTGTATCGGTGTAATATGTTTTCTGAGTTTGTCCTGCCTGGCGGCGGAATGCGATAGCTCCAATCACGCAACTGCATTTGACAGTGTGGCTGTCCGTCAGACCGCCGGTGCCATCCGGGTGGTCACGAAGGGTGCAGAGTTTCAGATTTCGGGCAACATGGTTCGCTGCCTGCAGACCATCAATCTGCGACGGTGCGTGGCGGTTGTGAAACTCCCTGTCCATGCTGATCACACGTGGACAGTCCAACCAAGCCAGGGCCTGTATTCGCGCACCATTGTGAACCGCTCTGGGTTGAAGCTTGTGGTGACAGGCGATTCTGTGCTCAGGGTGAGCGGTGCACCATCGCTGGCTGTCAGCTCAGCACCTGGGTTCGATGCGCAGTTCCGCGAGCGGGCGGAGGCGAGTGCGATATTCGCCGATGAGCAGGGCGGAGCGGGCGTCTACGGTCCAAAAGGTGCCAGGATGCAGGTATCCGGGCAGGACAGCGGGCCATGGCGGGTGGATTACCCGCAGCTCAAGTCCGACCCGTATCTGAGCAGCCACGATGTGCTGGTCTCGGTGTTTCCTCCACGACCGTTCGACTGGCAGCAGGCCGCCCAGGACAGGCTGGTACACCACTTTCCGAAATGGATACCCGGAACCACGTGTCAATCCGACCAACCCTATCCCACCGATGAGGAGCTGGTGGAGTGGCGTAAGATCGGCAATATCCTGGTGCTTCATGCGGAGGTCTGGAGCAGTTTCGGCAGCGTGAATATCCAGCCCGCTGATCCTGTGCGCTTTAAAGATGTGCTTCAGAAGGCGCACCAACTGGGCTGGAAGGTGCTGATCTATACCTCTCCTTTCTACTATCATGGGAACCTCAAGGCGTTTGAGGCCGAGATGGCGCACATCATGAGCTACGGCGTGGACGGGATGTACTGGGATTACACCGCCATCGGGGTGGAGCAGGCATGGCAGATAGGCAAAGCCGCCCGTAAACTGCTGGGCGACAGGCTGTTGTATATCCACTTGACCCAAACCCCCTTCATGAACACGCGGATGATTGTGCCATTTGTGGATACCTATGCCGATTTCGTGCTCCGCAGTGAAAACATGAGCTGGGCCGAGATCGACCCCGCCTACCTGCGCTATGCCGTGTCCAGCTACAACATGGGCAACTCCATCGGCACGCTGTGCTACGACACCTGCCGGGTCAGCCCAGAGATCGTCCGCGCGGTGCTTGGGGTGAACGCGCGTTTGGCTTATTGGGTCGGGTCGCAGCACAACACAGACAACGGTAAGGACTACTTCCTGACCCCTGCCGAGTCGCAGGTATACATTAATGAGTATATGCTTCAGGCGGAGAAACTCACCCCCGACAAACTCACGCCGTTGAAGAACGAAATCGCAGCATATTACGCGAAGCGAAGCCAGATGCGGCAGACACTGCGAAGTGATCTTGCCACGGCTGCTGTACGTGCCGGTGATATGCAGAACCTGGCGGCCTTCAAGCCTGCGGTGGCCTCCGACGTATCCGGTAACGGAGCCGGTGCCCACGGCTTAGGTCCAGTGCCCGAGTATGTCACCGACGGCAAGACTAACACCTTTTGGGCCGCTGACCTTGGCCCGCAATGGGTGGAGGTGGACTTACTAAGGCCACAGTCGATCAGCCGTATCGTCGTGCACAACTACTGCGATGGCGACGGCCGGTACTACCGTTACCGGGTGGTGGTGTCACGCGACCGTATCAACTGGAGCCAGGTGGCGTTCAAGAACGGCACTGCCCCCTCCACGGCTGAGGGGGATTCGTATGAATTTCCGCGGGTCAATGCGCGGTATGTGCGGGTGGTGATGCTGAGCAACTCCGCCAACCCGGGCCTGCATGTTTCGGAGCTTGAGGTGTACGGGCGGTAGGCGAGGGGGGGGTCAACCCCGCTGCCGCGGGTTTAGTCACCCCAAGGGACTGCGTCCCTATACGGGGTTCCCTCACCGCGCGTCTAGGCAATTTGCAGCCCGCAAGCGGGCGCAGGGAGCCCTCCGCCAGCGCCCGTAGGAGCGAAGCGACACGGGCAGCCATTTGATTAGCCACAGGTGATGGAGCCCCTTGCGGGCGATGGAACCCGTCGACACGGGATGGTCAGTCCATATCGAAGCCGGTCAACCCCGCCGCCGCGGGTTTAGTCACCCCAAGGGACTGGCGTCCCTTCACGGGGTTCCCTCACCGCACGTCTAGGCAATTTGCTGCCCGCAAGCGGGCGCAGGGTGCCCTCCGCCAGCGCCCGTAGGAGCGAAGCGACACGGGCAGCCATTTGATTAGCGACGGGTGATGGAGCCCCTTGGGGCGATGGAACCCGTCGACACGGGGCTGGTGGCCCATATCGAAGCCATCAACCACGCAGTCGATAGGCTCAATGATCACTACGAATTGGCAGAGCTTCCATGAAAGCCGAAATGCGATCCATCTCTGAGGTGTAGTCCTCTGAATGATGGTGGTCGATCTGCCGTTGTATGTAAGTGGTTATCTTCCCGACCTCTTGAGGTGACACTGAGAATGCGGCGTAACCATCCTGCCATTCGAACTCAGGCATGGTTTTGTGCATGAATGCCGATGATGTCGACTTCACATTCCGTGCGTGCTCCGATACGGAGGAGCTTCGCCCGAGGTTCAACAGAATGTGAACGTGGTCTTGCGTACCGCCAGCACACATTAGGTGACCTCCAAGGATGTCGATCTGATGCGCGATGACTTCATATAAGCTGCCAGGGCTTTCAGGAATCATCGGCATGCGATCCTTTGTTGAGAAGACGATGTGAACATACACGTAACCAATTGATCTTGGCATAATGACTACCTCCCATATGCGTATGATACCTTTTTACATGCGCGATCAATATCGCAGCAAGGGGCTGGTCAGTCCATATCGAAGCTGATCAGCCCCGCCGCCGCGGGTTTAGTCACCCCAGGGGACTGCGTCCCTAAACGGGGTTCCCTCACCGCGCGTCTAGGTAGTTTGCAACCCGCAAGCGGGCGCAGGGGGCCCTCCGCAAGCGCCCGTAGGAGCGGAGCGACACAGGCAGCCATCTTGCCGCGGGTTTAGTCACCCCAAGGGACTGGCGTCCCTTCACGGGGTTCCCTCACCGCGCGTCTAGGAAATCGCAGCCCGCAAGCGGGCGCAGGCTTCCCTCCGCCAGCGCCCGTAGGAGCGAAGCGACACGGGCAGCCATTTGATCAGCGATGGGTGATGGAGCCCCCTGGGGCGATGGAACCCGTCGACACGGGATGGTCAGCCAATATCGAAGGCTACCAGCCTCGCTGCCGCGGGTTTAGTCACCCCAGGGGACTGCGTCCCTAAACGGGGTTCCCTCACCGCGCGTCTAGGCAATTTGCAGCCCGCAAGCGGGCGCAGGGAGCCCTCCGCCAGCGCCCGTAGGAGCGGAGCGACACGGGCAGCCATCTGATCAGCGACGGGTGATGGAGCCCCCTGTGGCGATGGAACCCGTCGACACGGGATGGTCAGCCAGGTCACATCACCCCAGACCTCCCGCCCTCACTCCGCATTGGCATCCTCCAGGGCGGCGATCACTTCGCCATCCGAGGTCTGCTGGAAGTGCCGGTAATACGCTCCGACGGCACCGAGGAAGTAGTCCGGTACGGCCACCGCCACAACGGCGTCGACCTGCTTACGAATGACCGCAGCCTCCTCTTTTGGCGCGACGGGCACGGCTACGATGATCCTCTCGGGCTTCTGCAGCTTGATCTCATGAATCGCGACCATCATGGTGGAGCCCGTCGCGATCCCATCGTCAACAATGATGACGGTCTTGTCAGTGAGCTCCACAGGCGCCTTCCCCTTGAGGTAAAGCTGCCGCCGCCGGTCGATCTCACGCTTCTGCTCTTCGATCGTCCGGCTCAGCCACGCCTGGTCTACCGACTCCCATTCGTGCCGGTTACCCACGACCTGACTGTGCTCGGAGATCGCCCCGATGGCATACTCCGGGTTCATGGGATGACCGAGCTTTCGGCTGATGGTGATATCGAGGGGGCAGCCAAGAACCAAGGCGATCTCGCGTCCCACGATCACGCCCCCTCGTGGCAAGGCGACCACCACAGGGTTTCTGTGCTGATGCTGCTGAAGCAGAGCGGCCAGTTGCTGTCCTGCGACAGAACGATCTGTGAATAGATATGTGTTGTCCATCGGATGGCTCCTTTGTCTACCGGATCACGCTACGGCTTCCATAGCACACGATCAATGGTTATGACCTCAGGTTTTTTGGTTTGTTGTTCAGCGACCGTGCTGGCATGGCCGTCCATAAACACAATATTAGCCATGTAGGGGTATCCGTACTCGCTGTGGCGGAAATCGACCGATTCGCGTCCACCCGAGGCACTTGCGCTTGGCAATGAGCAGTCGAAAGCGGCGACTGTTCGAGACGGACTGTCAATTCGCTGCTCTGACATCCCGCCAATCTGTTTGTTCATGCCATAACTATACCGCTTATCTTTTGCAGTGGGACATATGCAGATCGATTTAACATTCATATAAGGCGAAAGCAGTGGCTGCCAGCTTCGAACGGACGGCATTTGGCCGTCATTGTCATCGGCATACAATTTCATCGCGAGCCCGATCTGCTTCAAATTCGACTGACAGACGGCCCGGCTGCGGTGTTTGTGCCCTTCACTCACCGAGAAACGGATAAAAATCGCAAACAGCATCAGGCCTATGAAGGAGGTGATCATCCCTGTTGCCGCCATCTTCTTGCTTTGCGACAGTTTGAGACGATTCGATTCGGCGTAGGCTATGATGCTGATAGCTAACGCCGTAGGAGCAAGTACAAACCAGATTGGGACATGGAACATGAATGGCATGGTCAATAGCGAAAGTATCCCAGCGATCATGGCTGCCCTGGAGATAACGAGTGTTGGTTCGGACTGTGTGGGCTTCATCTTGTGCCTATTCCTGACTGTCTACGGCTTCCAGAGTAGTTGGTCGATGGTCATCCTCTGCGTTGAGCCCATCTTACGTTCTCGTATGGCAGTTGCGTGACCATCTATGAAACCGACATTTGCAACTCCATCGCTGTGGCGGAAGTCCACTGACTCTTGCCCACCGGACGCTGAGCTCTTCGGCAAGGAGCAATCAAATGCAAAGACGGTGCTGGTAGGATTGTGGATATCATGCAATGCAAGTGCGCTGATCGCACTGTTCATGCCGTAGGAGTACTGCTTATCTTTCGCGCTGTAACAATGTGGGAACGCACCATCATTTTTCTCGCGCTCCTTGGTGGGCAGATAAGAAAGCAACGCTGGTTGCCACTTCTCGGCTGGCGGAATCCTGTCGTCATAGTCACTAGAGTATAGCCTCATCGCTATCCCTATCCTCTTCGTGTTGTTGAAGCAGCCAGACCATTGTGCCTCACGGTACACCACCGGTAAAATGACCGCCAACATGGTTATCGCAATCGTAAACCCGATGCTGGAAGCTACGAGGCCTACAATGGATATTCTGCGGCTGCGGGCATCTTTTGCACGTTTGGCATCACGAAATGCCACACCGCTGATGATTAATCCCGGGATAGACGCAAACATATGGATGGGACTATTCACGAAGAACCATGGCGCAATCAACGACCAGATGCCGATGATCATACCCAGTGTAGAGCTGAAAAAAGCCGCGTCCTGGAGCTCAGGTGCAGGTTCGGACTGTGTGGGCTTCAATTTATGCCTACTCTTGACTGTCTACGGCTTCCAGCGCAGCATATTTTCGCCTTTGGATCCCATGGCTTGTTTGTATTTCGCTGCAGCGTGGCCGTCTGCAAATATGATGTGAGCAACAGGGTTAGACCCCATATTGTGACGGTAAGAGACCGATTCAATTCCGCCAGAGGCGTTGATTTTGGGGATGTCGCTCTCGAAGGCAAATACCGTATTAGGCGCATCACTTAGTATGGCGGTCTGGTAGCCGTTCAGTGCCGAATTCATGGCGTATGAGTAATCGCGAGTTTTTGCATTGATACAGGTGAACACACTATCTGCTTTCACGTACGGTCGAAGGGAGGTCCGCCAAGAAACTGCCATCGGCATCTTACCGTCATTGTCATCCGTATACAACCTCATCGCTAGGCCGATCTGCTTGGTATTCGACAAACAAGCAGACTGCTTAGCAGTGTTCCGAGCTTCGTTGAAGACAGGATACAGTATGGCACTGAGTATTATGAAAGGGCTGATGATGCAACCGATGATGGACGTGACTAACCCGGTGACGGCCATCCCCTTGCTGCCCGGCGAGTTCTCACGGTCGGCCTGTGTCACCGCGATGATGCTGACAATAAGGGCGATGATGCCTATTGGCAGGATGAGCGAGCATATTCCAAGGATTTTGGCCGCTTTGGACATCTTGTATGCGGACTCCGACTGAACAGATGACGGGTCATAAGGTGTCGACATGCGATGCTACCCTCCAGGGTTGTATGTTTGTTTAGTGCATTGTACACCATTTTCTGTCAACCTTTGTCGGTATGAAGGTTGATATCCGTCGCTGCGTGCCATAGGGTTGTATCGAAGCCGGTCAGCCCCGTTGCTGCGGGTTTGGTCACCCACCGTGCGTCTAGGTATGACCGGGGCGGTCTTTCGGTAAGCTAGCGTTAGAAGAAGGCAGTAGACCGCGCCGGTCTGGCGGATAGCCAAACCCGTCGACTCCGCGCTGGTCGCCCATATCGCAGCCGATCAGCCCCGTTGCCGCGGGTTTAGTCACCCCAAGGGACTAGCGTCCCTTCAAGGGGTTCCCTCACCGCGCGTCTAGGCAATTTGCAGCCCGCAAGCGGGCGCAGGGATTCCTCCGCCAGCGCCCGTAGGAGCGAAGCGACACGGGCAGCCATCTGATCAGCGACGGGTGATGGAGCCCCCTGGGGCGATGGAACCCGTCGACACGGGGCTGGTGGCGTTGATCGAAGCCCGCCGGCCCCGCTGCCGCGGGTTTAGTCACCCCAAGGGACTGTGTCCCTTCACGGGGTTCCCTCACCGCGCGTCTAGGCAATTTGCAGCCCGCAAGCGGGCGCAGGATGGCCTCCGCCAGCGCCCGTAGGAGCGAAGCGACACGGGCAGCCATCTGATCAGCGACGGGTGATGGAGCCCCCTGGGGCGATGGAACCCGTCGACACGGGATGGTCAGCCCACATCGTAGCTGATCGGCCCCGTTGCTGCGGGTTTAGTCACCCCAAGGGACTGCGTCCCTGAACGGGGTTCGCTCACCGCGCGTCTAGTCATTGCAGCCCGCGAGCGGGCGCAGGGAGTCCTCCGCCAGCGCCCGTAGGAGCGAAGCGACACGGGCAGCCATTTGATCAGCCACAGGTGATGGAGCCCCTTGCGGGCGAAGGAACCCGTCGACACGGGGCTGGTCGCCCACATCGAAGCCGGTCAGCCACGCTGCCGCGGGTTTAGTCACCCCAAGGGACTGCGTCCCTAAACGGGGTTCCCTCACCGCGCGTCTAGGCAATTTGCAGCCCGCGAGCGGGCGCGGGGACCCCTCCGCCAGCGCCCGTAGGAGCGAAGCGACACGGGCAGCCATCTGATCAGCGTCGGGTGATGGAGCCCCTTGCGGGCGATGGAACCCGTCGACTCCGCGCTGGTCGCCCCCATCGCCGGTACCCCAACCCGCAGGACGGAGGAGCACGAAAAAAAGGCGGGGAGCAGAACCATCTGCTCCCCGCCTTACGGACTAGCCTTGCCGGCCTATTTCGCTGCGACCTTAGCGGCGAAGTTCACCACACTGTAGAGCACAGGTGCCAGGAACTGCACGAATACCACCTTCAGAATGGTCGCGATGGGGTAGACGCTGGACCATCCCAACACAGGCAGCTCACTTCGCGTCTGCGATATGGAGGCTCCCAACGCTGGAGGGTTGGTCAAGCAGGCAGAGAGTGCCCCGCTGGCGGTCAACCATCTCAGGCGGAAGATGACCAGCATGGTGATCAGTGTGAGTATCCAGCAGACTGTTGTGACTGCTGCGCCGGCACCGACCAGTCCCCAGCCATACTTGCTGAACACATCGGCGAATTTCGCACCACCATCCAGACCGGCTCCGGCCAGGAACAGCATCAAGCCGAACTCTTTGCAGAAGTTGGCGGCGGCGGTTGGGACATGCAGATGCCATGGCCCCACTTTTCCGTAGTAACCGAATATCAGCGAGATCAGGAATGCGCCTCCCGCCGTGCTAAGGGTGATCGAGTTGGTGCCTAACGGGAACTCTTGCACACCCACAAACACACCGATCAACAGCCCAGCCAGGAACGGCATGAAACTGGTCTCCTCGGCGGTGTGGGCTCCGCCTTCCATGCGTTTGGTCACTTCGACCACGCCTTCACGCTCGCCCACAATGCACAGGTTGTCGTTGTGCAGCAGCTCGCTGGAGCCGGTGGGGGTGAGTTCCACACCTTGGCGGCGGATACGGGTGACCGTCACACCAAACCGGTTGAACAGATCAAGCTCCGCCAGGGTTTTGTTGGCATACCTTAGTGACAGCAGATCGAGGTCCACTGAGACCACGTTAGGGTTCGTGTGCCAGTGCGTTTCGCACTCCTGGCCAATCAACAGGCCAAGCTTGTCCAACTCGCCAGTTTCGCCAACCGCTAGCAGGATGTCGTCCATCTTGATGACGAACGTGGCGGTGGTGCTATGCACCTCATCACCGCGCCGCACGCGGCTGATATTCACATTGATCAACCGGTCGGGGTTAATCTGGGTGATGGTCTTGCCATCGATCATGCTGTTGGTCACGCGGAACGCACGCCGGGCCAGATGCCCTTTACCTGCGCGCCGTTCTACATCCCAGCTCTGCTCTTCCTTCCTGAAGTCGCGTTTTAGAAGTTTTGGCAGCAGTTGGATGAGCAGAACCGTGCCTACCATGCTGAATGGGTAAGCCAGTGCGTAACCAGCCACCGCGTTACCGCTTTTGATGCCCCAGGCCGCGGCACTGGGCAGAGCCTCCAGCACCGGTTTAGCGGCACCCAGTGCGGGGGTGTTGGTCATGGCCCCGCAAAACAGCCCGGTGGCGATATCGGGGGGAAGCTTCATCACAATGGCCGCAATGACGACCACCGCCATGGCAGAAAAAACACTCACGGCTGTGATGGTAAGAAATTTCAAGCCGGAACGTTTGAAGGTGCGGATAAAGGCGGGTCCAGCCTGCAGACCAACCGCATACAGGAAGATCAGCAGACCCACGGTCTTCAGGTCTTCGAGCTCAATGATCTCCGTGATCTTTTCTGCGCTGAGGACTTTCTTCACCTCGGCCTTGGTGATGGTCGCGGTGCTGGCAGACTCCGCTTTTGCGACCTCTAGTTGGGCCTTAGCAGCGATATCCTTGAGGTCTGCCTTCGGGCTGATCTTGAGCTGCAGCTCAATCGCCTTGATTGATGGTTCAGGTATGCCGCGCACCACGGCTTCCGGTAACACGTTTTGGCACAGGTGGCCAAAGACCAGTGCGACGAGTAGAACCAGGGTAGTTCCTAACGAGATTCCTTTTATTTTGAACCGACCCAGCCAAATCCCTAAGGCCAGGATCAGGAAAAGCACAAAGTACTTCTTGCCGAACAGGAAAACGAGATATTCCATGCGGTACCTCCCAGTAAAGAGTACAAAATTATCTAATAAGAATCAAATATTACCGTCGATCACCGAGCGCAAACGGAACACATGGTATGTTGGTATCGTCCATACTGTAGACAGGTCGATCGTGAAGCATTCGCGGGCTAGGATGTCGGACAGATCATCTGTAGGGGCAGTTCGCGAACTGCCCTTCTTGCGCCGTGGGAATCTTGACGCAATGGCGCAAGGGTGCAAGGCATTTGGAGGGGTAAATGACCGCGCCGGTTTCTCAGCACGTTTGCTTTGGCTATGCAGGTATTTTCCGGCGCGGTCTGGCGGAAAGTCTGACTTCCTCACTGTGTGCTACGGTGTCGTGGGCTTACCGAAAGACCGGCCCGGAAAGGGAAAACCGGGCCGGTCAACTACACTTTTCCGGCGCGGTCTGGCGGATAGCCGTGAGATATTTGTGTCAGGAAAAAAGACCGGCGCGGTTAGGAGAAAACCGCCCCGGACATAGGAAATCAAGACCGGCCCGGAAAGGGAAAACCGGGCCGGTCAACTACATTTACCCGGCGCGGTCTGGCGGATAGCCGTGAGGTATTCGTGTCGGGACAAAGACCGGCGCGGTTAGGAGAAAACCGCCCCGGACATAGGAAATCAAGACCGGCCCGGAAGAGAAAACCGGGCCGGTCGGTAGAGGCGACCAACGATCGCTCTGTGGCTGCTCGCAAATCCCACTGGCTGTCATGAAATACCTATAGTTGGTAACATATAAAGGGTTAGCACGAATGAAACCACCGTAATTTTGGTTACCTGATGAATGGTAGCCGTAACACCGCAGGAGTTTGCATGCGCAGTAAAACTGATATCCTGGCAGAAGAGATATGGAAAGAGTATGTCTATTGCGGGTTGTTAAGCCAGTCACAATCGCTGCCTAGTATCCGTGCCATCCACGCCAGATTTGGCGGTTCTCACAGCCAGATAATCCAGGCACTCCAAACTCTGTGTCAGTTGGGCATCGCCGAAAAGCGGCCTGATGGCGGCTGTGTGCTGGTCAACACCGAAATCCCGTTTCGAAGCTACTCTGACCTGAAAATCGGCATCGTGGTGATGGACACCATACCTAACAGCTTCTGCATGAGGCTGTTGGAAGGTGCCAGACGAAAATGCAATGAGCACGGTTGCATGCTGCTCATCTCGACTTCAAACGCCGACTACGATAAGGAAGAGGAGTGTTTACAGCAGCTCATTAACTCCAGGTGCGCAGGTGTGATCATGCTGCCTACGGTCCGCACGCGTGAGCAGATTGTCGATGACTACCTCAGCACGCAGAACCTAAACTACCCGATTGTGCTGGTTGATCAGACCTATCCCCACCAGAGACGCCCGCAGCTAGTGTTCGACAATGAGCAGGCGGGGTTCGAAATGACCTCACTGTTGCTGGCTGCAGGTCACCGCCGCATCGTGTTCATGGACGCCAACCAGGCCGACAGACGCGTGGCTTACCGCAGTGTGAAGGAGCGGCATCTGGGGTATGTGAAGGCGCTTCGCAAGGCGGGCATCACCCCCGACCCAAGCTGGTGCTGGAGCGGCTTGAGCTGGTTCCACCCCGGCGTTCTCAGTCTGCACCTTCGCGCGAACCTGAAGCGATGGGCTAAGCTAGACCCGGCGATTCGCCCTACCGCCGCCCTTGCTGTAGAGGATTATAGCGCCCGCCTGACGATGGATATGCTGGCCGAAATGGGGTATGAGGGCGAGATGGCTGTCACGGGCTTCGATAACCTCACGCAGTATCAGCTTTCTGGTCAACCTTTTCCTACTACCGGCCCCAACCTGATTCGCGCTGGTGAAATTGCCGCTGACATGCTGCTAAAGCACATCGATGGGCAGTTGCCCCTAAACGCCACTATGATGATGCCGGTACCCATCATCCCACGCGACCTTCAAGGTCATACCGCCACAAGCAACGCTTGAGCTGCATCTGCAGGATTTGTGACGGGCTACGAAATACTGAATGTCATTCGATGCACTAACCCGGGCGATGGTTGTGGCAGGCCCTCGTTCCCACCAAAAGGCCAGGCAGCCAGCCTCGCCGCGTGCTCAACTCCCGCCAAACCGGTATACTGAAACATAGTAAATACGCAATAAACAGGGGTCTCATCTGATGTCGGAACTCTACTCACTTACCGCCCACCAGCTTCGCGATATGCTGCGAAATAAGCAAATCAGCAGCGTAGAACTGACGCAAAGCGTGATCAACCGCATGCAGCAGGTGGAGCCTAAAGTTCAAGCATACATCACCCAATGCCCCGAACTGGCACTTGAACAAGCCAAAGCTGCCGATGAACGCCTATCAAGCGGCGATGAACAGCCGGAGCTGTGCGGAATCCCCGTGGCGATTAAAGACAACATGTGTACCGAGGGTGTGCGCACTACGGCCGCCAGCAAGATACTCAGCAACTTCATTCCCCCTTACGATGGAACCGTAGTGGCCAAGTTGCGTGCACAGGGTGTGGTCTTCACCGGAAAGACCAACCTCGATGAGTTCGCCATGGGCAGCAGCACCGAAAATAGCGCGTTTTTCGCCAGCCGAAACCCCTGGAACACCAATTGCGTTCCTGGCGGCAGCTCTGGTGGTAGTGCGGTGGCGGTCTCAGCCGATGAGTGCATCGTCAGCATGGGCTCCGACACGGGCGGAAGCATCCGGCAGCCCGCCGCTCTTTGCGGAGTGGTCGGCATGAAGCCCACCTACGGCCGTGTCAGCCGGTATGGGCTGATCGCCTTCGCCAGCTCGTTGGATCAGATCGGCCCCTTCAGCAAGGATGTGGAGGACTGCGCCGTTGCGCTCAATGCCATCTGTGGCAAAGATAGCCACGACAGCACAAGCGTCGATATGCCTGCTGAGGATTTCGGACGCCTGCTGCACACCGGTGTGAAAGGCCTGCGCGTGGGCGTGCCAAAAGAGTATTTCGGCGAGGGTGTTGACCCCGAGGTGGGAGCCAGCGTCATGGCCGCCATCGAGGAGTTGCGGGCCGCCGGAGCTGAGATCGTGGATATTTCGCTGCCCAGCACGGGATATGGTCTGGCCTGTTACTACATACTCGCCCCCTGCGAAGCCAGCAGCAACCTGGCGCGGTTTGACGGCGTGAAATATGGTCACCGCACCACCAACCTCACCCACCACACGGGTTTGATGGAGCAGAGCCGCGGCGAGGGCTTCGGTGCCGAGGTGAAGCAGCGCATCATGATAGGTACTTACGCGCTCTCTGCAGGATACTATGACGCCTACTATCTGAAGGCCCAGCAAGCTCGCACCATCATTCGACAGGATTTTGATACGGCATTTCAGAATGTGGATGTGATCGCCACGCCCACATCGCCGGTGGTCGCTTTCGGCATCGGTGAGAAGGCGAACGACCCGCTCAGCATGAAGCTGGCCGATATCTGCACCATCCTGGTGAATATCGCCGGTCTGCCCGCCATGAGCATGCCATGCGGCTTCAAAGATGGTCTGCCAGTAGGTCTTCAGCTCATCGGCAAGCCCTATCAAGAGGCGGAGCTGCTGCGTGTGGCTCAGGCATACGAACTGCGATCCGGTTTGGCGGGCAAGAAGCCCAATATCGGTTAGGTGTCACACAGATGCCTGGGCTGATCGATCGAATTAGGGCGTGTAAGGCGCGGCGGTTAAAAACTAAACGCTGCAAGCGGCTGTGGCGGCGGGTGCGGGAGCATTGCGCCGCCATTCGTGTTGTGCATCACGAACTCAGTCCAGAATGGCGCAGCATGTTTCAGTCCTTTTCGAAACGAATTAAGGCCGTTGAAGCCGAACTCTATAACCGTGTTCTCGCCCAGGACCAGATTCTCCGCCACGTGCCAAAAGACAACCCCGTGGAACCCATAGTTCTACAGGCCAAAATCGCCTTCCACCGCAGTATGGGCAACAACCAACTCGCCTACGTCTATCAACAAAGCCTGCAGAACCTACAGCTTCAAATGGAGCGTCGCACGCAGATGCTGGCCAATGCTCAACGAATTGAGAACGAGGTGTTGGACTTTACCCTCCAGCTTCAGCGATGGGGTGACCAGGTGATGAGCGTTAGCCGGGCGGGTCTGAGCGGCGGCAGCGAGAACCGCGTGGCGGACATGCTGGAGCAGATGCAGCAGGAGATGGAGAGCATCCATACCGCCATCCGCGATGCCCAGGCTGAGGTGGGGTACTAATCGGCAGTCACCCCCGTTGTCGTAGGGGCGTCCCTTGTGGGCGCCCGTTCGTAGGGGCGACCGGCGGTCGCCCAAGGGCCACCACAAGGGTGGCCCCTACGACCAGTTACTTAGCACATCGCCCTCATGTAACGTAAACCCTAATATCCCACGATCCGGTAGTCATCAATAGAGACCCAGTCATCGCCCAGGTTATCGAACTGCACAGAATGCTCACCGGCGGGCACAGCCACGGTGAAGCTGCGGTCATACTCCTTGGCGAAGGGGTCCATCTTGCCGTCGATGTTGGGCAGCGGCTGCCGGAGCACCTCTTTGCCGTCCAGTCTACCCACCAGCAATGCATCGGATGGCACCGAATTGACATGCACGCTGATTGTTCCCGGTTGTTGGAAGTTTACACGGAAGGTGGGACCGCGACCGAACTTCGGCCGGTGCAGGTTGCCATGGATCAAGTAGGGTATCTGCGTGTCGGTCGGGCTGAGGCTGCCGTCAGAGCGGATTTCGATGGGCGTCTGCGTCTGCTTCACGCCGTATCCGCCGGCAGGCGTGAGCACCAGCGTGCGGTTCTCCCACATTAACAGCGGGTGCTTGGCCGCCTTCAAGCCGCTGGCACTGGCCCCATACTTGATGGTCACCTGGCCGGGGAGCTGGAATCGGATACGCAGGATGCGGCTCTCCGGGTTGAAGTTCGCTACTCCGCCTTGCACCGACTCGAAGCTGTCGGTCACGCTGATGATCTCGGCTTCACCCTTCAAGCTAGGATCCAACTGCAATGTCACGCTCTGGTCACACAGGAAGAGCGGCACGTTGCTGCCGCGGGTCTTCTGAATGGTGTCCAGCGTGACGATGTGCCGTCCGGTGGCCTGATCTTTGCCGGCATATAACGGGTTGATCGTGGTGCCCGCGTCGCTCCATACCCAGTTACGCACACCAGCTTTTTTAGCCTCTGCCGCGAGCTGCGGCATCACCGACTGCACGAACCGCTGGCCGTTTGGCAGCCTGAGCTCCACATCGGCGGGGTTCAGGTACAGAACCACCCGCCCCTTGCCCACGCGCTGTTCCACGCGGGTGAGGCCTTTCTGTTTGGCCTGAGCGATACTCTTCAGGTTCACCATGCCCGCCAGGCCCGGTGTGGATACCACCTTCCGGTTAGGCAGAACTGTATAAGCAAGGCAACCCTCGCCGAAGCCGATCAGCGTACCGCCAGTTTTCACCCAGCTCGTGATCGCCTGCACGGCTTTTTGAGTAGTCATGGTCACGGCAGCGTTCGGTATGACGAACAGCTTGCGGCCCTTCAACGCTCCGTCCTCGATCATCTGATCATCGGCCACACCGGGACTGCACAATGCCCGTCCCCAGTTCGGGTAGCCCAGATCCGCTGACCAGAGCGTATTCACGCTGTCATAGAGGTTCAGGCCGTCAGGATAGCTCCGCGAAGCACGGTACCAGGAGGTCACATAGCTGTGGAACATCAACGCCTGAGATTCGATACCGGGGGTGACGATCTCCTTCGCAACCGGAGCAAGGTCCTGCCAAGCTTTCGCGAAAAAGTGGTCTTTCTGGAAAAGCTCGCCCAGATGCGCCAGGTGGAACACCTTCGCACCGCAAGCCAGACCGTTCAGAAGCATGTGATACTGATGCGCCAACGCCAGACCGGGAGGGCCGACGTGCTCGATCATCAGGTCCACGCCATACTGTTTCGTGGCGGCTTGGGAATAACGCACTGAATAGAGCGTCTGCGAGTCGGTGTCATCAAACCACGCTGGTCGGATCTGCCCCAGCATCTTCATCACCGGCCCGATATTGCCCAGCTCAATGCCCTGGTTGTAACCGACCTTTGGCCCACCGATCATGCCCTCGATGGGCTTTTTGGTGTATTTACGCATGGCATTGAATCCGTTGCCGGAGATGTCCATCAGGCACCAGTTATACCAGTGGATGAAGTCACTCCACCTATGGCTGGTGTCCACACCTTTCGAGTTTGCCTTCTGGCCATCCGGCGGGATGATGGCATCCCAGCTAGAGATCGGCTGACCCCACGCCTTGCTGAGTGCCTTGAGGTTATGACCGTATTTCAACTTCAGCCAGTTGCGGAAATTCTGTTTCGCTGGCCGGCTGAACACCATATACTGCCCCGCCGTGGAGGTGGGGAAGTGCAGCTCGCCGTACATGCTGGTGGGAGCGGCGAAGTTGAAGGAGGTGACCCAGGGGGAATCCGCCAGCGGTTCTACCCGCTGCGCCAGGAAGCGGTTCATGCGTGTGGTGACTTCCGGCAGGAAGATCGAACTCTCATAACCGAAGTTCGACTTGTTTCCCTTGGAGTCCTGGTCCATATCCTCTGGATGTAAATCCAGCCCGGCCAGTGCCCTCGGAGCGCGGGGGCGATCTGGCCCAACGTTGGTCAGCCATCCCTTGGTGTAGTAATACATCATCCACAACGGCCCCTCGGAGAAGCTGGAGCTGAAGCTCAGACCCATCTTCTGCAGAGCCTCAAGATGCTCCGGGCTGTGTCCAGGCCAGATCACATTACCTAGCCGCGTAAGGTTGGTGGCAGGCGGCAGCTTGGTCACGGCCTCATCATATACTCCTGCATAGCGGTACTCGCCCGGTTCATCCTTGCTGCGGCTGACGCTGATGTCATCTATCAGTATCCTCGCAGAGGGGGCATCCTTCCATACACCCATGGTCAGCGAGAACAGGGAGGTGGTGCGCAGCTTGGCCTCAGTGTTGCTGGCCTGCAGGTCCGCGAAGGGGATGCTGACCAGTTGCCATGCGGTACCGCTGATGGGCACCTCCACGTGGAACCAAACCTCTGGTTTGAGGTCATCCTTATATTGCTGAAAGCCGATGGTCAACGTCATGGGGTTACCATCGCCCTTTACCCAAAGATGCAGCGTATCAGCCCTCATTTTGGCCCAATTCAAGCAGATGGGGTTCAGGCTGTATCCCGCGCCCGCAAACCCCTTCACATCGGTCAAATCCAGTTGCAGCGCACCTTTGCCTGTGTGGGCCTGCTTGCTGATGTCAATGCTGATGTAGGGTTTGGCCGCTGTGCCGCGACCGGCGTCGTTGGTCATCCAGCCATCCAGGCCGTATTCGAAGCTCTCCACCGGCAGGGTCTCTGGAGTGGCGGCTCGGGCTCCCATGGCGCAGACCATCAGGCCGGCCACGAGCAATAAGGGGATGTTCACGGTGCGCACCTCAAGGGGTTGTGTTTGATGTAGTATACGCCGCGATGGGAGGGATATCCTGCGTTTGGTGGGGGGATTCCCCTCGGGCAACCACGGGGGGTTGCCCCTACAGACATTCCCTGGGCAGCAGTCCCTCCAGCAACACCTTGGTCAGCTTCCGAGACAGCCCGTCGATGTCATCAACCTCACCGGCGACCGGGTTCATCAAACCATACCCAAGCGCTATCCCAAGCATCATCCGGCTGACCAAAGCGGGTTCCACATCCACGAAACGGCCTGCAAGCTGCTGCTGCGAAATGCACTCGTTCAGCTTCTGCATTGCGGGGGTGTAGACGCGGCTGCGGTAGAGGTCGCGGAACTCGTCGTCAAAGATCGCTTCCGAGATCACCACCCTGAGGATGCCACAGTGATCCTTCCACATCTGCAGACGAGAAATCAACAGCTTCTTCATCATCGTCTCAACATCATCTGATGGTTTCAATTGGGGGATCGTGTCCAAAATCTGCTGTTCCATCGCACATACCAGTATGTCGCGTTTCGTATCGAAGTAGTTAAAAATGGTGCCCTCGGCCACGCCGGCCCGCTTGGCGATGGCACGGGTGGTGGCGCGTTCAAACCCAAGTTCCGCAAAAACTTCTACTGCAGCAGATAGTATCTGCTCTTTGCGATCTGCACGTTTTGGAGTAGGCAACTGGTCACCCTTGACTTTCTTCGCGATATATACAAAAATATGAGTGAGCACTCACTCATATTTTACTATCTCCACTTGGGAGATTGCAATGCACCGGCGCAATCGAGGAAGGAAACCTGCCATGAGCCAGCAAACTAGCAGTACACCACATAAGCACTCTGTGCCGCCAAGGGTTCGTATCATCGGACTACTGTTGTTGATTGTTTTGATAGTGGTTGGCGCCAAAGCCTGGCAGAAAAGCCAGATCGACCCCAACCTGCTCAAACTCAGCGGCACCGTGGAAGCGACCGAATCGGATGTCGCCCCTCGCGTTGCCGGAAGGATAATGAAGCTGCTGGTCGACGAGGGTGACCATGTGAAGTCGGGACAGACCATCGCCATCCTGCAGGCGGATGAGCTCACGGCTAGAGTCGACCAAGCCACCGGTGCGATGCTGGCCAACCAGGCTCGTTTGAAGGAGCTGGAAGAGGGCACTCGACAGGAGCGCATCCGCGCGGCCCAGGCCGATCTGGCTCGGGCCAAGGCGGTAGCCAGCGGAGCGGTGGATGTGCAGCAGACCATCGCCCTGGCCCACAGTAGAGCGAATGAGCTGAAGGCGAGTATGGTCACGGCTATGACTAACATGCAGGTGGCCCAGCGAGAGCACGATGCCGCCGCAGCCCAACTGCAAATGATCCGCAAGGGCCCCCGCAGTGAGCAGATCGACGCAGCGAAAGCCGCTGTCTCCCAGGCAGCCACTCTGGCACACAACGCGGAGCAGGAGGCCGACCGTGCGATGGCACTCTACAACGATGGTGCCATCAGCCAGCAAAAGAGTGACGCTGCCGTGGCAGCCCGCGATGCGGCGAAGGCTGTTTACGCCGGAGCGGAATCCAGACTGCGCGAAGCGCTAGCCGGCAGCCGCCCGGAGGAGATCGCCACTGCGAAAGCCAGACTGGAGCAGACCTTGGCCCGCCTTCAAGGTGCTCAGATGCTGGCCCAGACCGCTAAACAGATGTATGACGACCGTCTGGACAACCTGCAGCGGCTTCAGAACGCCAAAAGCAACTCGCAGGCCGCCTACCAGCAGGTTCAGGCAGCTCAAGCGGCTCTGGACTTGCTGCAGAACGGCCCCAGTCAGAACGACCTTAACGCCGCGAAGGGCGGTGTGGTACAATCCAGTGCCCAGCTCAACGAAGCGCAGTATATGCGCGGGCAGATCGTAGTCACAGCACCCTTCGATGGTGTCATCACCACCAAATACCGCGAAGTCGGCGAGGTGCTGACTCCGGGGGCCGCGATTGTGCGGGTGGCCAACCTGGCACGGCTCTGGGTGCGGGTCTACGCCCCGCTGACCAGTATGGGGCGGTTCAAAGTGGGCGACACCGGGCAGGTGATTTCCGAGAGTCTGCCCGACAAACAGCTTGAGGCCAGGGTGGCAAGCATCAGCCAGGAGCCGGAGTTCACGCCCAAGAACGTGCAGACCAGCGAGGAACGCGTGAAACTGGTCTACGCCTTGCGGCTGAACCTGCCCAACCCGAAACAGTTGCTGAAACCGGGCATGCCGGTGGATGCACTGATACAGATGCAGCCGGAAACAGGCGAAAAATGAGCTCCGATCAAGTCATACGTTTGGATGGGCTGTGCAAGAGCTTCGGCAGCAACCTTGCTGTCGACAAGCTCAGCCTGACCGTAAACCGCGGTGAAATATTCGGACTACTGGGCCCCGATGGCGCCGGAAAGACCACCACAATACGCATGGTGGTGGGCATCATGCAGCCATCGGATGGCGACGGAGAGGTGCTGGGTTTCCAGCTCAGCACGCAAGCAGAGCAGCTCAAACCGCACATCGGGTATATGTCGCAGCGGTTCAGCCTTGATGCTGACCTCACTGTGGCGGAGAATCTGGAGTATTTCGGCGAGATATACGAAATCCCAAGGTCTGAACGAGCCGCGCGGGAGAAGCTGATGTATGAGTTCAGCCGCCTGGAGCCGTTCAAACACAGGCTGGCGGGTGATCTTTCGGGCGGAATGAAGCAGAAGCTGGCGCTCGCCTGCACCCTGATGCATACCCCCTCGCTGCTGATCCTGGACGAGCCGACCACCGGCGTGGACCCCGTCTCTCGGAGGGATTTCTGGCGTATCCTCTACCAGTTGGTGGCGGACGGCATGACGATCCTGGTCAGCACCCCCTACATGGATGAGGCGGAACGGTGTAACCGCATTGCGCTGATGGACCAGGGGAAACTGCTGCAGCTCGATACGCCTGATGCGATGAAAGCCGGGATGCGTGGTCAGCTATTCCAACTGGAGAGCGAGCAGCTATCCGAAGCGCAGGGGCGTCTGGAGCAGCATCCGGAAGTTCACGATGTGCAACTATTTGGTGACCGTCTGCACGTGCAGTGCTCAGCGAACATCAGTTCGGAGCAGATCGAGCAGATGTGCTCCGGGCTGGGGGCTGTGGTCAGCTCAATTCCATTCGGGCTTGAGGACGTGTTTGTGAACACCATCGCCCAAGCGCATCACACCGCGGCCCACCAGATAGAGCGCCCATCATGACCGAATTCGCGGTGCAGGTGCAGAACCTCAGTAAACACTTCGGCAGTTTTCACGCCGTGGATGGCATCAGCTTTGAGGTGGAACGGGGAGAGATATTCGGCTTTCTGGGCCCTAATGGTGCAGGGAAAAGCACCACCATCCGGATGCTGTGCGGGCTGCTGTTACCCACATCCGGCAGCGGGCAGGTGGCGGGGCTGGACATCGTGACGCAGAGCGAGGCGATCAAGAAACCCATCGGCTATATGTCACAGAAGTTCAGCCTGTACGACGACTTGAGTGTTGAGGAGAACATTCAGTTCTACGCCGGCATCTACGGGGTTCCCGCGCGAAAGTATGCCGAACGTAAGAAGTGGATTCTGCACATGGCCGGGCTGGAGGGGCGTGAGCAGAGCCTCACCCGCGACCTGAGCATGGGCTGGAAGCAGAGGCTGGCACTCGGCACCGCCATCGTGCATGAACCCGAGATACTGTTCCTTGATGAGCCCACCAGCGGCGTAGACCCCGTCTCCCGGCGGCAGTTCTGGGAGTTGATCCATGAGGTCGCCGCGGGTGGGGTGACGGTGTTCGTGACCACGCACTTCATGGACGAAGCGGAGCACTGCCAACGGTTGGCGCTCATATATAAGGGCAAGATGGTGGCGCTGGGCACCCCTCGCGAGCTCAAACTGGACTTCGCGGGCAACAGTCTGGCGGATATCAGCGTGAAGCCGATACTGAAGGCTCTGGAGCTGCTGATCGATCATGAGCTGGTGATCGATGCGGCGCTCTTCGGCACCGACCTGCATGTGGTGGTGGCAGAGCAGGCGCACGGTGAGTCGCTGATGAAGATGCTAGCGGACAACGGCTGCGATGTGAGCCATTTGGAGTGGATCACACCCAGCCTGGAGGATGTTTTCGTGGGCCTGATAGAGCGGGAAGACCGCATGGAGGCAGCGCGATGAACCGGCGCATGAGGGCTGTGGCTAAGCGTGAGTATATACAGATCAAGCGCGACCCCAGAAGTCTGGCGGTGGCCATCATACTGCCCATCGTGATGCTGCTGCTCTACGGTTACGGCATAAATCTGGATGTGAAACACATCCGCACCGCGGTCTGCGACCAGGACCGCACCGCCACCTCGCGGAAGATCATCGATGTGATCGCACAGTGCGGCCACTTCGACATGGTCGCTTATCTGGACAGCCCCAGTGCTATCGACAGGGTGCTTGACCGAAATACTGCCAAGATTGTGATATGGATACCCAAGGACTTCCAGAAGCAGATGGCACGCAGCCGCGCCGTGCTGCCCATATTGACCGATGGCTCTGACAGCCAGACCAGTGCCCTTGCCACCAGTTATGTCAGCAGTGCGCTGCTGGATTACGCCCAAAAGCTGAGCATCAAACAGGCCATCAGCCGCACCGGTGTGATGCCCCCGGGCGGTGTGGAGCTGCGCACGCGCATGTGGTACAACCCTGAGCTGAACAGTGCGCACTACATCGTGCCCGGACTGATCGCGGTGATACTGATGCTGCTCAGCGCGCTGCTCACCAGCATGACCATCGTGAAAGAGCGCGAGCGGGGCAGCTTTGAGCAGATCGCTGTCAGCCCTATCAAGCCGCATGAGCTGATCATCGGCAAGCTGATCCCCTACGTGATGCTGGCATTCTTCGATGTGCTGCTGGTCAGTGTGGGCGGGGCGTTGATCTTTGGGGTACCGATGCACGGCAGTCCGTGGCTGTTCGCGTTTGGCAGCCTGCTGTTCCTGTTGGCGGCGCTTAGTCTGGGTTTAGCCATCTCGTCCGCCGCTCCCACACAGTTGGCTGCCATGACCATTGCGATGATGGGCACCATGATCCCCACCATTTTGCTTTCGGGCTTCGTGTTCCCGGTGAGTGCCATGCCGAAGCCAATACAGATCATTACATATGCCATCCCCGCGCGTTTCTACCTGGTGTTCACCCGCGGGGTGCTGCTGAAGGGTATCGGGATTAATGAACTCTGGCCGGAAGTGTTGATCCTTGCCGCAACATCTGTGGTGCTGTTGAATATCAGCATCCGGCGACTAGTGAAGCGGGTGGGCTGAGTAATGGCAATAATCAACTGGCAGCGAGTGATGCACGTGGTGCGCAAGGAGCTTCTGCAGCTAAAGCGCGACAAAAAAATGATGGCCCCCATCTTTATCGCCCCCATCTTTCAGTTGCTGGTTTTTGGATATGCCATCACCTCAGACATCAAGCATGTCCACACGGTGATAGTCGATATGGACCACAGCCAGTACAGCAGACAACTGATCGAGCGGTTCCGCGGAGCCGGCGAGACCTTCTCACTTGATAGACAGGCGGACAGCCCGGCCTCAGTAGATAAGCTGCTGGATTCGGGCCAAAGCCAACTGGCGATCGTGATTCCTAAAGGCTTCCAACGCGCCATCGGACGCGGCGAAACCGCGCCTGTGCAGGCGATTTTAGATGGCTCGGACAGCAAGACCGCCTCGCTGATCAACAGTTACGTCAACGCCGTGGTGAGTGGGTTCAGCCGGCAGCGAGTCGACACCTGGCTACGCGCCCGGGGCAGCACGCTTCAGATGCCGCTGCAGGTCAGGCCACGAAACTGGTATAACCCCGACATGCGCAGCGTGAACTATATGGTACCCGGGGTGCTCTGCCTGATTTTGATGGTGGTCACGATGATGCTAACCTCACTCTCCATCGTGCGGGAGCGGGAGATAGGCACGCTGGAGCAGATCATCGTCACGCCCATCACCAATCTGGAGCTGATGCTGGGCAAAATGATCCCCTTCGCCATCATCGGCATGATCGATGTGGTGATCATTTTGCTGGTCGCCACCATGTGGTTCAAGGTGCCCATCGCGGGCAGCATTGTGCTGCTTCTGTTGCTGACGATGGTGTTCTTGGCCGCCACCCTCGGACTGGGTCTGTTCATCAGTACCATCAGCCGCACACAGCAACAGGCGATGATGGTCAGCTTTTTCATCATGCAGCCCAGCATTCTGCTGTCGGGCTTCATGTTTCCTGTGGACAACATGCCTCAGGCCATCCGGGTGCTCACCACGGTGATCCCGCTGCGGTATTACCTGGAGATCGTACGGGGGATATTCCTTCGCGGTGTGGGCATCGAGGTGCTTTGGCCGCAGACGCTGGCGCTGGTCGGGTTGACGGCTTTGCTCATGTGGGGCAGCGTCAAGCGGTTCGTGAAGCAGGTGGGCTGAGGGGTTAAGGGCGGCTGTCGCCTCTACACGGAACCTCCGCGCCGGTTTTCCCCTAACCGGGGCGGTGTTGTTCCGCCTGGCGGGAATTACGCGAATCGCCCTTCTTGCGCCGGAGGACAGCTATGTCCATCGCCGCTAGCGATCGCCACGAAGGGAGAATCAATCCACAGATTGCACAGATGACACAGATTAGGCAATGACCGCGCCGGTTTCACAGGACGCTCACGACCGCTATGCAGCTCATCTCCGGCGCGGTGATGGCCTGAACCACCGATCCGACGGATGGGAAAAATCGAACCGATGGTTTACCTGAAAATGTGTAGGGGCGGTTCGAGAACCGCCCTTGGGCACCGCCCGCCGTGCCCCCACGTCGCCGGTCAGGTGGGTATGGGTACCGGAACGGTCTCACGCGAAGGCACGAAGGCGCGAAGGGGTATTTGACCGGCGCGGTTTCTCGGTACGCTTGCGTTGGTTATGCAGCCAACCTCCGCGCCGGTCTGGCGGAGAGCCCGTTACCTGTACGCCATCGCTGCCGCGGGTTTAGTCACCCCACGGGACTGGCGTCCCTAGACGGGGTTCCCTCACCGCACGGCTGATCATTAGCGGCCGGCGTCGCTTCGCTCCGGCCGGCGCAGGGGGAGGGACGCGCGCAGCCAATCCGACGGATGGGACGAATCGGACGGATTATGTGCCGGAAAATGTGTAGGGGCGGTTCGAGAACCGCCCTTGGGCACGGCCCGCCGTGCCCCCACGTCGCCGGTCAGGTGGACATGGGTACCGGAACGATCTCACGCGAAGGCGCGAAGGCGCGAAGGGGTATTTGACCGGCGCGGTTTCTCGGTACGCTTGCGTTGGTTATGCAGCTAACCTCCGCGCTGGTCTGGCGGATAACCCGTTTTTCATGCGCCCTCGCTGCCGCGGGTTTAGTCACCCCAAGGGACTGGCGTCCCCCCCTCGAACGTGCGACCCGTAGAGACCGGTCCGGAAAGGGAAAACCGGACCGGTCATCTGGGCGCGGTCTCCGCGCCCCTCGTATGCCGGTCGCCCCTACAGCACCCCAAATCCCTCGATGGCGTCAGCCAGTTCATTGCGCACTTTCTGGTAGACCGCTTCGTTCAGCTCGTAGCTGGTCAGGCTGGTGGTGAGTTTGCGAGCGTTTTGAATCGCCTTGTTGGCCCTGGCGATGGCTCTCTTGTGGTCGGGGTTTTCTTTGACCAGTTTCTCCAACATGATCAGATACTCGTAGTCCTCTTCGCCGTCACGCATGATCTCCAGCCGGATGCTGGGCAGCGGTTTGTCGGGAGTGGCTCCGGGGTAGATGCTGAAGCCATCACCGGGGGCACTCTCAATCGGACTGAAGTCGATGGCGTTGATGTCCGGCATGGGGTCTGTGCGTGGCTTCATCGTGCCTAGGATGGGGTCTTGATACCATTTATAGAAATTCAGCCCCCAATAAAGCAGCCCGTCCACATCATTGGTCCACGTCTGCCACCACCACGCGCGGTGCTGCACGGCCTTTTGGTCGATGAACAAGTTCGCGTAACGCCGGTCTGAAGGGCCCACGCACACATACCACCAGTATTCGCCGCCCTTCATCACCACTTCATCCTGCCACTGCTTGTTATAACTAGGGGTAAGCGGAGTGGGGATTCGCAGGCACTCCCTCGCCTCCTCGGATGGAGCCGTGAGCAGCACCTTCACGTCCGGCATGTCCTTGTAGACCGCCCGATACACATTCAGCGACGCGGGCTCGCTGGTCTCGTCACGAAGCTGCATGTAGTGCAGATCATAGACGCCTTTTTCGATGTAGTGCTTGCGGGCGATCTCGATCGACTTCTCCACTTTGGCGATCTGCTCAGGACTGGACACCGGATGCTGCTTGGTGGCGAAATAGCTCCCCTGGTGGTGGCTGACGCCCAGATGGATGGTGTTCGCGCCGCCCTTCACCATGCGGTCGATGTAGGTGTCCCACTTACTCCAGTCAGGCGCTTCGTTGACATCCGTATCGTTCGTCACCGGATCGGTCTTCACGATGTCCAGATATTGGATGCACCGCCCCTCATACACATCGATGGGGTTCAGCCGATACTCCAAAGCCAGGTCGATCCACTTCATGTAGTCTTCGATCTTGACCTCGTCGAGGTTGTAGAACCTGTTGATCTGATCCCTGAACATCCAAAAACTGGAGCGCAGCGATATCTTTTTGGGGATTTCGAAGCTGCGAACCTGCACGCTGATGGGCAAGTCGTAACTATGGCGGCCGGAGGAAATGGTCACTAAGCCCTTGTATTCACCTGCAGGTGCATTGTCTGGCACTTTCACGGATATCCAGTATGGCTGGTTATGCCCTGGCTTCAGCGCAGGCATGCTGCCTTGGGGCAGCAACGGGTCGGGTTGATAAAGCTGGGTCGCCTTGCCCTCGAAAACCCTGGTATAAGCCACGGCTTGTATTCGGATGTTGGCCCGGGGGATCACCGATCCCTTTGACTTCAACTCGGTGGCCGATACCATGACATCCTTCACGCTGGTCGCGAGAGGGGTGAGTATCAACTGGAACCCCTCGTGCTCGCGCCTGGCAGCCGCGAGTTTGATGGTGTCAGGGCGCGCCTTCACCAGCTTCCCAGTCGTTAAATCCTGCACGCCAACTTTGACCAGATTACTGGCGTGACGGACGATGACACCAATCTGATTGCCAAACTCTCCGCTCTTGTTCCATCGGGACAGCAGCTCTGTGGCAGCCCGCTGTTTGGCCTCGCCATTACGGGCATCGATCGCAAACTGGCCCAACACGATCCGTAGCTTCGCCCTGGCAGCGTCGTCCGCAGCCTCATACCGATCAGACGCGCTCTTGGCTTCTTGGGGGCTGAACAGGCTGAGGTAGGGTGCCAGTGCGGACGGCATCCCCTTGGCAGCCTGTTGGTATGTCTCGGCTGCGAATTTGTAGCCGTCGGATGAGTAGGTGATACCTCCGCTAGCAAGCCGTTTAACGGTATCGAAAATCGGAAGCACGGCAGCTTTAGTTGACGGTCTAGCGTTGACGATACGGGCGATCACATACTGGTTCACTCCGGCATTGTGGATGATCAGGCCTATCCAGAGCTTGCCGTTCCAGCCTTTTGGCGCGTACTTTTGTGGGTCGATGGTGACCCGCTGCGTGTTGCTGTTGGGTGTGATCAGGTTCTCATGCATCACATTGTTGTTACCACCGCTGCCCCAGGTGGGCGGATGGGCACCGCGGCTGGGGGGTATTAGGCCCACGCCGAAGTGATGCCGCACCGTATAAGCAGAGCCCACCCCATAATCGAGTGTGATCGCTGCACAGGAGAAGAGATCGTATGACGAGTAATCGCCCGAGCCGATGATCTCAAAGGTCAACGGCTCATTCCACTTGGTCTCGATGGCCGCAAACCCGTAGCCCCACTGCGCGGGACCCATATTCACCGCCAGCTCCAGCGCGAGGGGGTTGTTGATCACCGTGTTCTCGGGGCAATAAACCTCCTGCACCATGTCGTTGACCTTCATCACGGGTAGCTCTGCAGAAAAGAGTGACAGGCTGGATAACATGAATAGAACTATGACCCACATATTGCGTGCGATGCTCACTTGGTGTTCCTCCGAACGGTTTATGGCTGCTGGCCAGCGGGTGGTATCAACCCCGCTATCTCCAGCTTACCGGTTACCATAGTGCATCTGCCAGACTGACGTGTGAAACTAACCGGGTGATCGCCTATTCCATCCCATCATAGTTGTCTGGTCATGGCCATATACGCTTTCTAGCATCGGCAGAGGATATAATGGATTAATAAGCTACATGCTCATCCGCATCGCCGGGTATACAGCCGTGTTTTGTCAGTAACAGGCCGGGGCGCCCCTTGTGGGCGCCCGTATTACCGGGGCGGGAAGGGCATGGCGTGCCGTGCTCGAATCGCGGGCCCGATCAACATGTCAATCGTAGGGGCGACCGGCCGGCCGCCCGACTCGGGCCACCACAAGGGTGGCCCCTACGACCGTATCAGTTACAGCCTGGGCTGCCGTGCACCCACGGGCGGGTGCTTGTAAGTAACAGGCCGGGGCGCCCCTTGTGGGTGCCCGTATCACCGGGGCGGTAGGGGCATGGCGTGCCGTGCCCGAATCGCGGGCCCGATCAACATGTCAATCGTAGGGGCGACCGGCCGGTCGCCCGAATAGGGCCACCACAAGGGTGGCCCCTACGACCGTATCAGTTACAGCCTGGGCTGCCGTGCAAGCACGGGCGGGTGCTTGTAAGTAACAGGCCGTAGGGGCGCCCCTTGTGGGCGCCCGTATTACCGGGGCGGTAAGGGCATGGCGTGCCGTGCTCGAATCGCTGGCCTGATCAACATGTCAATCGTAGGGGCGACCGGCCGGTCGCCCGAATAGGGCCACCACAAGGGTGGCCCCTTGTATCAGTTACAGCCTGGGCTGCCGTGCACCCACGGGCGGGTGCTTTTCCAGAAACAAACCGGAGCCGCAATGTCTTTCGAGGTGAGATATGGACCAGTGTGTGAATGTAGGAATCGTCGGGCTGGGGCCGATGGGCGTCGGACTGGCGCACGGTGTCGTGGCGTCGGGTTTGGCCCGCATCGTGGCGGCGGTCGACATCGACAGTGAGCGTGCCTCCAAGTTTGAGCGTGATTTTCAGTGCCGACTCATGGCCAGCATGGACGAACTGTTTGCCTCTGCGGATATCCAGGCGGTCATCATCGCGGTGCCAAATTACCTTCATTGCGAGAGCGTGCTCAAGGCGGCTAAGGCCGGTAAGCATGTGTTTGTAGAAAAGCCTATGGCGTTGTCAACCGCAGATTGCGACCGGATGAACGAGGCCGTGAAGGTCGCCGGCACGACGCTGATGGTTGGCCATGTGCTGCGATATTGCGAGCCGTTCCAAACGCTGTTGAGATGGCAATCCAAGGGCAGATTGGGCAAGTTGCTGAACGCCGATGTGTGGCGAGTGGGCGATGACGCCTACACAAGGAGCGCGGAGTGGCGGACGACAGTAGAGCAGAGCGGCGGTTATCTATATGAGGTGGGGATACACGAGCTGGACTTCCTGCGCTGCCTGGCTGGTGAGCCTGAGGCTGTGTATGCCAGTCTGAAGGGCTCGCGTTCAGCGGAGCACGAGATCGAAGATGCGGTCTCTGTCCATCTGGATTTCGGTTCGGGATTAGCGGCCAGTTACCTGGGGGGTACGGGCTTCACCAAAGGCGGTTACGGCTTCAGCCTGAGATATGAAAATGCTGTGATCAAAAGCGACGCCTCGTTTGATTCCGAGAGTATCACGCTTGAAGCGGCCGATGGGATACAGGTGGATCTGAAAGAGATCGGCTTCGGTGCCTCCAATCCGGTAGAAGACGAGATCAAATACTGGCTGGAGAGTATCATCAACGGAACCCCGCCGCCGATCACCGGCGAGGACGCTCGCCATACCATCGCGATCGCTGAAGCGGCATACCGCAGTGCGGAACTGGGCCAGGTGGTGAGGCTGGGTTAGGGTTAACACTCTGTCGTGTTGATCCCGTTGCTGGCGCCCTGAGTGGTGTCGGTCTTTGTTCTAGGTTATGGGGATTCTGTGATTCGGCCGACCCACTTCGGGGTAATTCGGATGAAACATTCACCAGGGGTATCGCTTCGCTCACCCCTGGCTATAAGAATCATACCCACTTCGTGGGTGCCCGGACGGCCTCAGACTGCTTCAGCCGTCTTTGTGGTCAATAGCCGAGACATTGATGTCGCGGCGTAGGTGATCCGTCAGACCGCGCCGGAGATTCGCTGCACAGCGATCGACAGCATACCGAGAAACCGGCGCGGTCAAACAACCTCTTTTCGCGAATTGACGTTTGGCGCAGGGTGCCCTCCGCCAGCGCCCGCAGGAGCGAAGCGACGCGGGCAGCCATCTGATCAGCGATGGGTGATGGAGCCCCCTGGGGCGATGGAACCCGTCGACACGGGGCCGATTGCCCACATCGCAGATGATCAGCCACGCTGCCGTAAGCAATCGACACAATCGCCCGTGATCGCCCGTGCATGTCTGAACCACGGATTACACGGATTACACGGATAGGATCGGATGGGGGGAAGGGAAAACCGGCGCGGAGGTGGTATGGACCGCAGGTGATCAGCCCACGCTGCCGCGGGTGAGTGTACCGTCGGCTATGACAAGTGACCATACCCGGAGCTAAAAAATCACACCGCCCCGGTGGAGACCACTGGGGCGGTGGAGATTACGCTAGCAGGAAAGCGGCCACTACTTCTTGGGGCATGTGCCTTTGCTGCCCTTAGGTGCTGGACATCCGGCCTTGGCGCCTTTTTTGCAGTCTTTGCATTTCGCGCAAGTGCATTTCTTGCCATCTTTTTTGCCGCATTGGCCAATCTGCTTCGCGCAGGCGGGCTTAGCGTCTTTGCCGGCCATTGGGCAGGTGCCAGCCGAAAAACCAGCGGTGGCAAATCCCATGACAAACACCATGGCGAGGACTGAGGCGATTCGGGTCTTCATCTCGTTGTCTCCTGTTGTGTAGAGATGACATATTATCATCTATCTATATGGTACCGTAGTAAGTGGTTGATCTACTGCTCCGATCGAGCTTGACTACGAGGATGCTACGGGGTTACCATCTATGACAGATTGCCAACTATAAAAACGAAAGACAATAACTCTAGTGACACAAAAACACCCAAATCATGACATCAGCCTGGTCTCTTCCTGCAAGAAGCTGGAAGATGCGTTCCACTGGGCAAAGCAAAAAGCACTATCGTATGTGCAGACAGGTAAAAGCGGACCAGTTGACCAGCACGAGCGCAGCGAGGGAACTGGCCACCATGACTATATCCCCTGCTACTGGGCTGGTTACCCGTTTCGAACGGCGTTTTACATTCGCGACTATTGCCATCAAGCTTTTGGTGCGCACATTTTGGGGCTTCAGATTGAGAACCTGTCGATGCTGCGCGCCTTCGCCAGAACTGCCAATGCCAGCCGCAAATGGTACCCGCTGTGGGCATTGAACTTCGATGGATCGCCTTTCAAGCTGGATTACCACAACGATGACGACTTCGTGCGAGAGGTTCCGGCGGTTTTTGAACTGGTGGAACAGTGCTACCGCCAGTGGTTATGGACAGGGAATGAAGAATATCTGAAGGACCCCAATCTCTGGACATTTTGCTGTAAAGCAATCACGGATTTTGTCAATCTCCATGACACCCGCATCCCTAATGGTGTAGCCGAAGGCGATGGATCGGGTGATATCTTTAAAGGATCGGCCAGCTACAATGAGAACCGGTCACCGCTCGTGGAGGCTGGTGATGGTATTGCTTGCCAGTATCAGGCCAGGGTGTGCTTTGCGAAACTGATGGCCCTCCACAATAACCAACCGTTAGCAGCTCTGGGTGAAGTATGCGCTGACATGTTTAGACATAAATTCATGCGTCAATGGGGCGTCAAGAAAGGCGTTGCCGAGTTTGTGAGGGGCTACGATATTGAAGGGCGGGCATACACCGACTTCGGGCTTGAGAGCAGCTGGTTCATACCGATGAAGGGTATCTGCGATTCCTTTGCGAAGAACTCGGCGTATCTGAAATTCATCGCCCAGGCAGTGGAGTCACCAGAAGGCAGGCCATCAAACCTGGAGGCCATCTCCTACCTTCCAGGTGTCTTCTTTCCATACAACATGGTAAAGGAAGGCTGGCGGTGGTTGGAATATATCATCGATCAGCCAGACAAAGAGTACCCAGAGATATCCTTCACCATGGTTGGCGACATAGTGCAGCATATGATGGGCTTCGATCCCGACATCCCATCCGGACGGTTTGCCACCGTGCCGCGGCTGCCAAGAGATGTCAAAACATTGGGTGCCAGCAGTGTTCCGCTTGGCGCACACACCGTTGATATCATGCACGTGGGAGTATCAAGCACAACGGTCACCCATACATCAGGCCCCGTGGCGTTGACCTGGGAAGCACAGTTTTACGGCAAGCATCCCATGATACTGGTCAACGGGCAGGAAACCCCGTCGCAAAACAAGAAACTGAATGGTGTCACCGTTAGTTATGTGGATGTGATATTACCAGTCGGTGAATCTGCCACCGCTTCGACACGATGACCATATGCCAAGGATGATCTGAAGCTACTCAAGGAGATACGGATGAGGAACTGCTGCCTATTGGTGTGCCTGCTGTTCGTAATAGTGGTTCCTGCAGGGGCAGTCGAGTTTCATGTGGCCCCAAGTGGCAGTGATTCTGCCGACGGTTCGAAGGCAAACCCGGTCGCAACGCTGGCCGGAGCACGCGACGCGGCGCGCGCCTGGCGGGCTCGGAGCACCACACCTGAGACGGTGACGGTCTGGCTGCACGCAGGCAGCTACCGCCTGACGGAGCCGGTGGTCTTCACCCCGCAGGATTCGGGCACGCTGGAGCACCCCGTCATCTACCGCTCACTGCCGGGGGCGAAAGCTGTGATCAGCGGTGGGCGACTCGTCCAAAACTGGCGCAAGGGCGACGGCCGCATGTGGGTCGCGGATGTGCCCTGGGCTAAGCAGCTATCGGCACCATTCACGCAGCTATTTGTGAACGGCAAGCGGCGGGTGCGCGCCCGCACACCCAACGAAGGGAAGTATCACTACACCCATAGGCTGCTATATGATGATCGTAAGAACCCATACCCCCAATGCGACGGGCTGACCTTCAACGAGGGCGATCTGAAACCCTGGGACGAGGGTGAAGATGCGCTCATCTGCCTGTTTCACAACTGGGTGAACTCCTACAACCGCGTGGGCAAGGCCGACTGGACGAGGTATCGTCTGGATTTCACACGCCCGGCGGGTATTCATTTGCTGAGTCCCAATGTGCGGTATTATGTGGAAAATCTGCGCAGTGCGCTGGACGCCCCGGGCGAGTGGTATCTCGACGACAAGGCCGGACAGCTCTATTACTATCCCATGCCTGGCGAGAACATGGCCAAGGCCGAGGTCATCGCACCGGTAGTAAAGCAGACGCTTTTGCAACTGCGCGGCGAGCCGGAGTCAGGCAGCTATGTGCAGAACATTCAGTTTCGTGATCTCTCCTTCCAACACACCGATGCGGAGCTTTCTCCCGGCTACCGGCACAGCGTGCAGGGTGCCGAGTCTCAGCGCGGGGCCATCGTGGCGCGCGGTGCCCGTCACTGCGTCATCGACGAGTGCGAGTTCACGCGGCTGGGTGAGCATGGAGTCTCGCTGCTGGAGGCGTGTTCAGGTAACACCGTCAGCCTGTGCCGCATTTCCGATATGGGCGGGGGCGGCATCTATCTGTCTGAGGCGGGTCCGGCCAACACCGCGGAATGGTATCTCACCGCGCACAATACCATCGACAACAACTTCATACACGACGGCGGCAAAATCTTCCGCGCCGGTTGCGGGGTCTTCCTGGGTGGAAGTGCCAGTTACAACAGGATCACCCACAACGAGATATGCGACCTGAGCTGGATGGGCGTGCATATGGGCTGGAGCTGGTCGGCAAAATACCCCGCTTACTCGCACCACAATGAGATCGCGTATAACCACATCCACCACATCGGCAACGGGGTGTTGAACGACATCGGGGGCATCTATACCCTCGGCATTTCGGCTGGCACGGTGATACACCATAACCTCATCCACGACATCACGCGGTTCGAACGCGGTGAGGAGGGCTACGGCGGCTGGGGCATCTATCTGGACGCCGCGAGCTCTGAGATCCGCGTGGAGAACAACGTGGTCTACAACACCCGCGACGGCGGTCTGCACCTGCACAGCTTTGGTTACCCATACGGTGATGAGATTGTGAACAATGTATTCGCCTATGCCGGTGCTGGCCAGTTGGTGCGTAACAACACCGAGGAGACAGAGGGCAGCCACGCCGTGCTGGAGCGCAACATCGTGTACAACACCAACAAACGGATGTTCGATGGTGATAACTGGACCGCCAAAGGGAAGTTTTCGGCGGATTACAACCTCTATTTCAGCGAGAAAGCCGCTTCGCCGGACTTCTACGGCCAGAGCTTCGCGGGATGGCAGGCCACTGGGCGAGATAAACATTCGATCGTAGCCGACCCGGGATTTATGAACGCGCGCAAGTATGACTTCCGGCTGAAGCCTAATTCGCCTACCCTGAAACTGGGCATCCAGTCGATTGATTTGAGCACGGTCGGCCTGTATGGCGACCCCGCCTGGACCAAACTGCCGAGGAATATCCGCCATCGTGCGGTGGAGAAGGGTCCGAAGCCGGACCCCAAGACCCAGGGGCTTCTTCAGTATGACTTCGAGGAGTATGACTCAGGCGACATCCCCGATGGCGCTGTTCCGCCCGATGGAGACACGAGCTGCTCCGTGACGGATGTTTCGCCTGCATCTGGAGCCTATTGCCTGAAGTTTGTTGATGGAGCTTCGAAGGAGAGCTGGAAGCCGCACTGGTTCATCAAGCGGATGCCCATGAAAGGCGCGGTTCATCTTCAGGCCAAGCTGCGTAACGACCTTCTCCAGCCGGTGGTTATCGAGCTGGAACTGCGCGACTGGCCGGGCATGATCGGCACCAAATACGCCACCGGCCCCTATCTGAGGATGCTGCCGGACGGCGTAGTGCTGGCCTCCGATGGCGGTGTGATGAAGCCAATTGGCCGATGTCAGCCTGGCGAATGGCTGACGGTGAATGTGAAGTTTGCGGAAGGAAAAGGCCGTGCCAACAACTACTCTGTCACACTGGGATCCGATGGCAAACCTGTATCTGGCTTGAAGTTTGCCAGCGAGGGCTTTACGGGTTTCAACTGGCTGGGGGTGATGGGCTCCGGTGATCAGCCCGGCGCGTTTTATGTGGATGATGTGGTCGTGGGGCGGGAGTGATGCATTCCGCCATGCCACGCGCTAAAGCACATGGCTATTGACCTGCCAAGCCTGCTGAAGCAGGCTGCAGGGCTTCGCCCTGTCAGTATGGTGGTTGAACCCAGACTGCTTCAGCAGGCTTGTTGATCAATAGCCGAGACATTTATGTCGCGGAATCGGAGGCTATATACCTGTTGTACATATATGGGCAATCGGGCTGGGGTGTCTATACCCGCGACGCTTGGCTGAACAACCGTGACCCATACCATCGGCAATTGGCGACGGGTTCGGCGGCCCGTCCGTGACTTCGTCCCGGTACGGGCACTGTCACCGAGGGCGTTTCGCGAAACGCCCCTACATGGCCCGCGTTCCGGCGGGCGTTGGGAGGATCCGGCACCCACGAAGTGGGTACTTTCTTATAGCCACGGGTGAGCATCAGCGTAACCCGTGGTGGAGGTGATATGGTTATTACCCCGAAGTGGGTCGAACCATATACAAGTAGGTTAATATTCGGGGAACCAGATTTGACCCACTTCGGGGTAGATGGATTGCGCAGCCTACCAGGGGTTACGCTTCGCTTACCCCTGGCTATAAGAATCTTACCCACTCCGTGGGTGCCGGACCACCCGTAGCATGATGTACAGTCTGGTGATACCGCGACTAGCGGCTGTTTTGCGAAGGATTGAAGGAGACCGAATATGAGTGCAACCTTAGGCGTAATATTGACCATCGGCGTATCGATGATCCTGGCACGCAAGCTGGCGGCTAGTCAGAACTGGGTGCGACCTGCCGAACTGCAGCAGCGGGACCAGTGGAGCAAGCAGCACCTGCTCGAGGCAAAGGCACAGATGCCGTTTTCGTTCGTGTTCGCCGATCAGCCATCGGACAAGCTGCTGGCCGAGTGGCCCCGGACCCAGATACGCAAGAAATTGGACGCCCATCGGTCGCAACAAACCACCACATGGACCGATGCGAAGAGCGGCCTTGAGGTGCGTTGTGTTTCGGTCGAGTATTCCGACTATCCGGCCATCGAATGGACGGTCTACTTCAAGAACACCGGCAAGCAGAACACCCCGATACTACGCGACATCCAGGCAATCAACTCAGTGTTTCAAAAGGCAGACAGCCGCGACTTCATTCTGAACGGCAACAAGGGCGACTACTACGTGCGTGAGGGCTATGAGCCCACTCGACAGGTCCTCAGACCGAACACCACGAGCCGCTTCGCACCCGATGGTGGTCGACCGACCAACGGAGCCAACGGCTGGCCATATTACAACATCCAATGGAGTGATGGCGGTGTCATCCTGGCCATTGGCTGGCCGGGCCAGTGGGCCAGTTCCTTCATGCGGGATGATCAGAACGGGCTGAGGGTTGTGGCGGGTCAGGAGCTGACGCATCTCTCACTCAAACCGGGCGGCCAATACGAACCCCGCTGATGGCGCTGCTGTTCTGGCAAGGTGCCGACCTGGTGCGGGCTCAAAACCTCTGGCGGCGTTGGTTCATGGCGTACAATATCCCCAAAATCAACGGTAAGCCACCAGCGCCGATTGCACAGATGCAGTTGTCCCCGGCCTGCAAGGGCAGCGAACAGGAGCAGTGGCGTGAGGCCCGGAGCTTCGCCGAGGCCGGTATCGATATCGACGTCTACTGGAACGACGCGGGCTGGTATCTGTGTGGCGATGACCCCAACTGGGTGCTGACCGGCACATGGGAGATCGATCGCGTGCGGTATCCGAAGGGGTTCAAGCCGCTCGCCGACTGGATTCATGCCCGGGGTAAGAAGCTGATCGTGTGGTTCGAGCCGGAGCGTATCGGCGATCCTTATGGCTGGCTTCCCAAAAACCACCCAGACTGGATTCTGGGTGGCCCCCTGTTGAATATGGGGAACCCGGAGGCCTGGAAATGGGTCGTGGAACGGGTTGACAGCATCATCAAGGAGAACGGCATCGACTACTACCGCCAGGACTTCAATATCGATCCGTTGAGCTTTTGGCGTGCGAATGACGCGCAAGACCGGCAGGGCATGACCGAAAACCTGCATGTTCAGGGTTATCTGGCGTTCTGGGATGAGCTGCGACGCCGTCACCCTGGCATGCTGATTGACTCCTGCGCCTCGGGTGGTCGGCGCAACGACCTGGAGACGCTGCGCCGGGCGGTGCCTCTGCTGCGAAGCGACTACCAGCCGGCCAAGGACTGGGAAGCCCAGCACGGGCAGACGTATGGGATATCCTCCTGGATACCCTACTACGGCTCTGGGGTGTATTCTGTGGAGAAGTATCCCGCGCGCAGCTTCTACATGCCCAGCTTCGGTCTTGGCGGCAACCAGGACATGAAGAAGGCCAAAGTGCTCTACGACGAATGCCGTATTGTGGCCCCGTTGATGCTGGGTGACTTCTATCCGTTGACGCCCTACACTCTGGCGCAGGAGCGGTGGATCGCATGGCAGTTCGACCGTCCGGAGCAGGGCGATGGCGTGATCCAGGCCTTCCGCCATGACACAAGTGAGGATAACACGAGCCGTCTCCGGTTGTGCGGGTTGGATCGAGATGCGCATTACGAATTGACCAACTTCGATGCCGAAGGCACCACATGTGTTTCGGGCAGGGAGCTGATGGAGAAGGGGCTGGTCGTGGCCATCCCCGACCAACCCGGCGCGGCGATCATCACCTACCGGCGGACGAAGTAATCCCCGACCATATATATAAGGAGAGTCATGCTATGCAATGGGAACTGCTGAACGGGAAAGACTTCGATAGTGCTGTGCGTGAGAGCGGCGGTGTGTGCATCATACCGGCAGGTTCGCTGGAGCGTCATGGCGACCATATGCCTCTGGGCACCGACTACCTGAACGTGCATAAGATGGCCTGCCTGGCGGCAGAGCAGGAGTCCGCGGTGGTGTTCCCGGGGTTCTATTTCGCGCAGGTCTGCGAATCGATGGCTTGTGCTGGCACCATCGCGCTGAAGCCTCAACTGCTGGTGCAGCTCTTGCGCAATGTATATGAGGAGATCGCCCGCAACGGATTCCGCAAGATCATCGTGCTCAACGGGCACGGCGGCAACGATCCGTTCATGAAGTTTATGGGCTTCACTGACATGAACCAGCCGAAAGAATATGTGGTTTACTACCGCAACTGGTGGGAATCGGAGAATGAACAGCTCCACCAAGTGCTGGCCGATGACAATGAGGGGCGGCCTACCGGCCACGCCTGCGAGTGGGAAGCCAGCATGACCATGCATCTGCAGGGAGCGGATTCGGTGAATCTTGACAATTTCACTGACGATGTCTCTCCGATGCTGGACCGCGCGGGTGGGATAGAGAGTCATGCCTTCACCGGTCTGAACTGGTTTGCCGGCTGCCCGGAATGCTACCTCGGCAACGCACGGCACGCCAGCGCGGAGCGCGGTGCCCGGTATGCCGCCTATAACATCGCCGACATGGTGGAGCTGATCCGGGCCGTGAAATCCGACGAGGCCCTCCCTGCGCTTCAGCGAGATTTCTACCGCAGAAGCCACGGGGTGTGAGTTTGCGATCGCGGGGCAGAGGGTTGCCCTCAAGGCGACGGGTCCTGTTAACCTGCTAAAGCAGGCCGTGTCACGTAATAACATATACTCATCATAGGAACACAACATGAAACTGCTGGTCTGTGCAATTCTATTGTTGGCTGGGATACTCAGCAGCCTCCACACATCCGCCGCTGAGCTCTATGTATCACCCAACGGGAGCGACGGCAACCCGGGCACGAAGGCGGGGCCGTTCGCGTCGCTGCAGCGGGCCAGCGAGGAGCTGCGCAAGCTGAAGGGGACCGAGCCGGTGACCGTGAATCTGCGCGCGGGCACATACTCCCTCACCAGCAGCCTGATACTGACCAGCGAACACTCCGGCACGGAAAAGGCTCCGGTGGTGTGGCAGGCGTATCCTGGCGAGAAGGTATCCCTCATTGGCGGTAGGACCATCAGCGGATTTGTGCCTTATAAGGGCAAGATTTTGAAGGCGGATGTAGGCGCGCAGGGGTTTGCCGACATCGGCTTCCGGCAGTTGCTGTGCAACGGTCGCCGTATGGATATCGCCCGCTACCCGAACCGAGACGCAAACAACCCTGTGACCGGAGGCTGGGCCTACGTGGATGGCAAGCCGCTGCCACTGTATGCCGACATCCCAGGCGAATCGATGAAACTGCTGCAGTATCATGAGGCCGATGCCCGCCAATGGGCGCATCCTGAGCAGGCTGAGGTAATGATCTTCCCAAGATACAACTGGTGGAACGATATCATCCGCATCGCATCAATCGACAAAGCTGCGCGCACCATCACGCTCAGTGCCAACGCCTCCTACGCCATCCGGCCCGGCGACCGCTATTTCGTGCAGAACCTTCTGGAAGAGCTGGACGCGCCGGGAGAGTGGTATCTCGATGCACAGACCAAAACGCTCTTCTTCTACCCGCCCGAGGGGGTCAACCCAGCGAAGATGGTTGTATCAGCACCCGCGATCCGTACCATACTCAAGCTACAGGATGGCGCCGCGAACATCACCTTCCGCGGGTTCACGTTTGAGTGCTGCGATGGAAACGCGATCGAGATAGATAAATCCGTCTACTGCCGGATCGCCGCCTGCACCATCCGCAACGTGGGCGACTTCTACGGCTCGGGGGTGATCATCAACGGCGGTGAGCGCAACGGGGTGGTTGGCTGCGATATCCATGACACCGGTCGGGATGCGGTGAGTATCGACGGCGGCGACCGCGAGACGCTGAAGCCCGCAGGCAACTATGCCGATAACAACTACATCCACCATGTGGGCATCTATTATAAGCAGGGCGTCGGAGTGCAACTCAACGGAGTGGGCAACCGCATCTCGCACAACCTGATGCATGACCTACCGCGTTTCGGCATCGGCTGGAGCGGCAATGACCATATCATCGAATACAACGAGATACGGCACTGCAACCTGGAGACGGCGGACTGCGGCGCGATCTACTGCTGGCAGGTGGACTGGACCAAGCGCGGTACGCAGATCAGGTATAACTACCTGCATGATATCATCGGCTTCGGTCAGGAGAACGGCAAGTGGACCAGCCCGCACATGAACTGGGGCATCTACCTGGACGACGGCACCTGCGGCACGCATGTGTATGGCAACATCGTGGCGCGCACCATCCTGGGCGGGGTGCATGTGCATGGTGGGCGCGACAACGTGATAGAGAACAACATACTGGTGGATGGGCGCGACAGCCAGGTGCAATACAGCGGTTATGTGCAGGGAGGCCATCCTGTGCCGATGATGACCGACACCTGGAAGCAGTTTTCGGGCACGCCGGCATATATGAAATACCCGGGCTACGAGCGGCTGACCAAGAGTCTTGACGACTCCTGGAAGATGGCTGACAACAGCTTTGTACGCAACATCGTGAGCTACCGCGAACCCAAGGCGGCACTGTATGCGCATAGCAACCTGCCGTTCGATCGGACGGTCTCTGACTCCAACCTGATCTGGCACAACAAAGCGCCGCTGATGACCGGTGTCACCAGCCTGAAGGGTCTGACCGGGCCCAACCTGGTGCCGAGTCCGGGCTTCGAACAGGGTGACGCGGGCGGTCTACCCGAGGGCTGGGAGTGGCAGATCAAGCCGGGTGATTCGGTAGCCAAACTGGATCCCGCGGTGAAACATTCCGGCAAGCAGTCGCTGCGGCTCGACGCGCATGGCACGACCACCGACTCCAGCGGCCAGACGCTAAACGTGAACTTCGTAACTAAAGATATCACGTTGATCCCGGGGCAGACCTATAAGCTGAGCGCCAGGGTGCGTTCCGATGTGCCCACACCGGGATCGATCATGCCCCAGGCCTACCAGGCAAACAAATACTTCTGGGCCAAGTACAACGGCTTCACGGCCGGTCCAGAGTGGAAGCAGATCGAAACCATCTTCCGCTTCCCTGCCAAAGGCGAGCCCGACTGGCATCCCGAAATGAAGGCGATCCGTGTCCGCATTGATATCTCTCAGGCGACAGGCAGCCTCTGGGTCGACGATGTGGAGCTGCGCCGTGCCGATGTGCTATCCGAATGGGAGGCCTGGAAGGCTCTCGGGTTGGACAGGCATTCTGTCATCGCTGATCCGCTGTTTGTGAACCGCGCGGCCGACGACTACCGGCTGAAGCCCAACTCACCCGCATTGAAGCTGGGATTTAAGCCCATCCCGGTGGACAAAATCGGGCCATACAAGAGTGAGCTGCGCGCTTCGTGGCCCATCAAGCAAGCCATCGGCGCACGTGAGCAGATGAAGATCGACTGGTCACGGCACTAAGGGGTTGTCTCACGCGAAGACGCGAAGACGCGAAGGGGTAGTGACCGCGCCGGTTGATCAGCACGCATACGATGGCTGTGTAGCCCATCTCCGGCGCGGTCTGGCGCGTAGGGGCGACCGGCCGGTCGCCCACCGCTGCGGGTGGCCACCGTCCGCTTCAGCGGACCGGTGCTGATCAGCGATGGGTGACAAGGCCCGCTTTAGCGGGTTGCCGGAACCCGTCGCAGACGCGTGCGGCGGTTTGGTCCTTGTCAATCCATCCACAGATTACACAGATTACGCAGATTAGGATGGTTCAATCCCAACGCAAAGGCGCAAGGGACGCGAAGGCGCAAAGGGGTAATGACCGCGCCGGTATTTCGGTAAGCTTTCGATCTTTATGCAACTAACCTCCAGCGCGGTCTGGCGCGGGGCGATTCGCGAATCGCCCTTCCCGCGCCGATGGATGGCCTTTCCCATCCTACCCATCCGTGTAATCCGTGGTTCAGACATTAGTCCGGTTCTTGACAAGCGGACGATAGTTGGATAACCTTATCCTTGGTAAAGGTATGTAGAAACCTGCATTTGTAAGACAGACAGCTAACCACCAAGGAGCCATCATGCCTCGCAAAATGTTGTTTCTGCTTCTTTGCGGAGCGTTGATGCATTACTTCCTCGGGTTCATGCCGAGGGGCATCATGCCCAAGGATGTGGATCATCTGTTGTCTGAGCAAGTCAAGCAGATCAAGGAAAGTTACCAGCCGCCAGCGACAATGCCGAAAAACTGGCTGGTGATTGTAGCCGGAAGCTCTTATCGAACCCTGTTTTACCTCAGCGAAAACAAGCCCGACCAGCAAGCCGTTGAGCGGGCCTTCATAAAGATGGGAGCACTGCCAGGCGAGGTCACCTCCGGAAAGAGCGACAATCGTTACGTGATACGGTGGCACCACCAGTGGTCGTACCTGGGCCGGGTATATGCCTCGACAGACCTATACCCTGAGAATCTGCGCCTTCGGTTTGCCCGCGCCATGGGGATGCCGATACAAACTTCTACATTGCCGATGTTGGTGTGTGTAGACAAATCCGCCGCGCTGGACCCACCACAATATATCGACAGCGGGAACCGCGATGAGTTGATAACCGTGGAAGGACCGTTCGTCGCGGGTGAAGCGTTGAATATCAGTCAGTGGGTCGCATGGTGGCTGTGGCTTGTGTTGGCTATATTTGTGTTTGCGTTTCTTTGGGAGATGTTGGCACCGCGTAAACATGACAAACGGTCGGACCAAAAAATGCCGCTGATGCAGCAGGTGAGGGACTATAAGCAGATCACATACGCTGTTGTGGTTGGGCTGTTCCTAGTTCTGAACCATGATGGACTTCAAGAGATGCTTGGCAACGGGCTCGTCGATTTATGGGCGGGTGGGACGCGAAACATATCGTTAGCGTTGGTTTTAGTTTTACCGATCGCGTTTTTTGTGTTGACAGCGGTGTCGACAAGATATCGCCTCAAAGCCGACCTGTCGAAAGCGGTATCACGGCAGCACGAGCGACTTCCACGCCTGCAGAAGACCCTCGCGGAGATCGTCTACAGGCGATCGATGCAAATACGGCATGATGACTACATCCTGGTGAAGTGTGACAGCCTCGACCTGATGGGAGTACTTCCCTCTGTGGACCATAAACGGAAGATCGTGTTCGTGCCCCCGCTGGCACGGCTGAGCATGGACGTCGCCCAGATCGACTTCTGGATCACACGAACGCTTCAAGACCCTCACAGCGGACGTAATTGGGATATGGGCATCGGCCTATGCGTGCTCATTGCAGGCGGTATCACGCAGCTCATGGGATACGACAACGCATCCCTCATACTGCTGCTGGTTTTTTGGGCCATCGTGTTTCTTTGGGTAGGGGGCAATTGGGGTTATGAAGCGGCCAAGAACACACGTGCAGACCTGGCTGCGATCGCAGTCACTGGTGACCCTGAGAGTGCCAAGCGGGCGATCAAACGGTTGTATGGCTATGGCAAAACCAGTGCGAAGGAGACACCGAAACGCATACTCGCCATCGACGTGAAATATCCACAGGCTGCGGTGGCCGTGGAAGAGGCCGTTCCGTAGCGGTTCGATGGTTCTTTTCAATCCAACGACAGATTACACAGATGACGCAGATTAGGATGGTTCAGTCCCAACGCAAAGGCGCAAGGGACGCGAAGGCGCAAAGGGGTAATGACCGCGCCGGTTTTGCAGACCGCTCACAATCGGTGTGCAGCCCATCTCCGGCGCGGTCTGGCGCGTAGGGGCGATTCGCGAATCGCCCTTCCCGCGCTGCGGGTTGCCCACCGTCCGCTTCAGCGGACCGGTACTGATCAGCGATGGGTGACAAGGCCCGCTTTAGCGGGTTGCCGGAACCCGTCGCAGACGCGTGCAGTGGTTTGGCTCTTTTCAATTCATCCACAGATGACTCAGATTACGCAGATTAGGTATTTGACCGCGCCGGTTTTTCGGTACGCTCACAATCGCTATGCAACTAACCTCCGGCGCGGTCTGGCGGTTAGACCAATCCATTGTTGAAACATACCAAAGCCCTCCAAAAAACGCCAATCTCCCGATTGGCATTTCTCTTCCCATCCGAACCCATCCGCATGATCCGCGTAATCCGTGGTTCAGACGATATAGGCTGACCAGCCCCGATGCGACGGGTTCCATCGCTGATCATATAGCAGCCCGCAAGCGGGCGCGTGGGAGGGTAGGCTCTCCACCTGTATTGCGTATGTCCGGTGCGGTCTGGGCGTAGGGGCGATCGGCGATCGCACTATGACCACGCCGGTCTGGCGGATAGCCAGTGGCTGCCCACAGATCGTAGAAAGGGAAAATAACACAGCACAGTGGGTGATTCACCGTTGACGGATGTATAGAATTGCCGTAACATGAGAGATAAGCATAGGTAGAACGGTATCCATCGATGGCTTTTCGTCACAGAAGATCATAATGATCGTAATAACAACTGACTTACCAAGCAAGCTGGCTATGAACGCCATCTTAGGACTCAATCGAAGGAGGGGCTATACATGCTTTCGATCAAAGGGGTAGGACCGCGTTTCCGGTTCCTAATGATTCGTCTGTGTGCTGGGGCCGTTGACGCGATGTATATTTGGGGATGGGGATTATTCCTGGGTACGATTATATGTTTGCTTTTGTGGGTTCTGTCAGGAAAGACTATTACGCTCAATGCCTCTGACTTCCTGGGAGCACCTGTGCTATACCTGCCTAGTTTTGGGTTTCATTTGCCAGGTTCATGGCCCTTCTGGACATCAATCCCATTCATCGCCTACTCTGTGGCCTACGGACTTCCATTCTTGAATATGACCTTGATCATTGCCCTGTATGTGGTATTGACTGTGTCTCTGCGTGGTGCCACTCCGGGTATGCGTAGTTTGGATATGCATGTAAACACAACCACTGAAGCACCCTTGACATGGCCTCGCGTATTGCTATGGCATCTAGTCTCTATCCTATCGTATTACTGTCTGGGCTTAGGCTATCTGTGGGCACTATTTGATACGAAGGGGCGCACTTGGCACGATATCGCTGCTGGGGTTGCTGTGACTCGCGACCTTGTTGCTATTAAGGTAACACCCTTGGAGCACACCTAGGTCAGGCGCAAGGTAACCACCCACAGACGTAAATCATGAACCGCCTAAAGATACTGGTCGATGACCACACTGTGCGCTAAAAGACTTGTGCCTGAGGCGTGCCTCACCCCAGGGTCGGGAGACCCGACCCTAACATCCGCCGGTCTGGCGGATGACGGATAAGGGGCGCATCAACCTGCACCCTTCATCGCACCCAGTCGCGCGAATCGGGTACCGGCAGCCAGGCGCTGTCCTGCAGCACCGACTGCTGGCTGATCAAACCCGGCAGGGTCATGTCCATCGCCTCATGAATACCCACGGGCATCTCTCTGCCTTCGATGAGAGCATCTACTAAATTTCGCACCTGCCAGTAGTCACCACCACCGTGACCGGCCTCGAGCGCTTCCCTGGGCGGATTCAACCACTCGTCTGGTAGGAACTGCTTCTCAAGATCAGCCAGAGGCATCCACTCCACCGTTTCAGACTGGCTGCGTAGCCAAATCCTGGATTGGTCCCCAAACCCTCTGCTGGCCTCGTAACAGCCATCGGTGCCCTGCAGCGAAAAGAAGGTGCTGCCTGGCCGGTTGGAGAGCATATCAACCCGTATTTTTCCAGTCCGCCACTGGTTGTCTTGCCAAGCATGATGCATCCATCCTGCGCTTCGTAAGCTAATCCAGCGGCATCGGTGTAATGGTGACCGGTGCCTGCACAACTAACCGACACCATCCGTTCGCCCATCCACTGCAGAACGGGCCCGATGCAGTGTGTGCCGTATGTGATGCCGTCCACACCCGTCTGCCATGTGCGGCGCCACTTGGTGACCTCGTTCAACGCCTTGAGTTCATGGAGATACTCACCCTCCGCGAAATACATCGTGCCGAAAAGTCCCGCTTTTGCGATGCTCTTGATCAGCACACTCTCCTTGGTGTAACAGACGTTCTCCGCCATCATATACTGGCCTTTGCTCTTCGTGACCGCCTGAACGAGCCGTTTCACCTCATCTATGGATACCACAGCCGGTACCTCACCCAGCACATGGACATCGCGCTCTAGGGCCGCAATGCACTGCTCTGCGTGGCATGGCATGGGGGTTGCCACCACCACGATGTCGGGCTTTGCCTGCTCCAGCATCTGCTCGAAATCGGAGTAGAGCTTCACACCTTCGGGCTTGTTAGGGGTGTTCGCCAGCTTCTCCGTGTTGATGTCACACAACGCCACAATCTGCGTGTGCGGGTTGGACTCGAACGGCGTGATGAAGCAGCTTCCGCGGCCCGCGGCACCCACAATGGCGACTTTGAGATCATTCACCGGCCATACTTCCTGTATAACAACCCATCCCAGCCAGAGCTGCTGGAAGTCATACCCTCCTGCCGTATCCACACACGTTGACTGCTGGGCTCTCGGTTGGCCATGGCGTAAAACGGGATCGCGGTAAGCATCCTGCCATCGCTGGCGGCGGTACTGATCACTGTGATGCCGCCCAGAAGATTGGCACGGTATTCGGTGTGGAATTCCGGTTGAGCGGCCAACGTAGTCTCAATATTGCCGCCATTGTCGATGCCTTCCAGGCCATAGACCAGGGGACCGCGGGTGATGGTCACCATACCAGTGTCCTCGGTCACCTTGGGATGGGCCTCCACGCGTTCCACCAGCATGGACATCTGTAATACCAGTTTGTCGTTGCTGCTCCATTTCCGCTTCACGCAGGCATAGCCATTGACCATCTGAGGGCTGGTGACCCTCTTACCGTTGAGGAGCAGGCTCCACTCACGGCACCAGCCCGGGATGCGCATCCGGAGTTCGAAAGATCGAGGTTTGGCCATGTCGACGATGAGCGTCACAGTGCCATCCTGAGGGTAGTTTGTCTTCTGGGTAAGCGCCACATCGCCAGATTTCATCTTGAGGGTAGCCTTGCTGCCCACAAAGAGATTTACGTAGGCAGCATCATCGGATACAGCATAGATGAACCTCTGCATCCCCAGCAGAGTTCGTGTGATGCAGGGCGGGCAGCAGACCCAGATATTGTTGCGAGGGTTGTCTTTGTCGGTCAGCGGATTTCGATAGTAGCTTGTGGTGCCGTCCAGCGAGATGCTGTGCAACAAATTGTTATATAGGGAGCGTTCGAGCACATCGATGCTTTCAGACTTTCCATCCATCAAGAACATGCTCTGGGCGAAGGAGATCAAACCACAGGCTGCGCAGGATTCGCAATAACTGCGATTCGGAAGCTCGTAAGCTGGACCAAACGCTTCGTCTTTATCGAGTGAACCGACGCCACCGGTGATATACATCTTTCGTGTGGTTGTGTCCGTCCAGAGTCTTCTAGCCGCGGCGATGAGCTGTTTGTCCTTTGTCTCGGTTGCCACTCCCGCCACACCGGTCAGATAAAACATCGAACGCACGGCATGACCGGTCACTTCTTGTAACTGGTTAATGGGCTGATGGTCCATAAAATACTCGCGGTGTTCCCCTCGCGACTGCGTCCAGCTACCCCCTCTTCGGGATATCCAGTCCTTGGCCAAGTCGAGGTAACGCTTCTGACCAGTATGCTGATAGAGCCGCACTAACGCAAGCTCAAGCTCCGCATGACCGCAATAGCCCTCATGCTTTTCGGTGATGAAATACTGGTAGATATGATCTGCCATCTTGCAGGCCACATCCAAAAATGACCGTTTACCGGTTGATTCGTAATAGGCAACCGCCGCCTCTATCATGTGCCCCGCGACGTAACCATCGTGCTGTCCATCAAGATTCGCCCAGGGTGTCATTTTGCGCACGGTGATGAGCGCATTGACGTAGCCGTCAGGTTGTTGTGCCGCAGCAATCGCCGCGATGATTCCGTCCGCCTTTTTAGCAAGCTCAGGATCATCCTCCTGGCCCAGGCTGTAGGCGACAGTCTCCATCACCTTGTGCAGGTTCGCCTGGTTCCAGGGAGTATCGGAACCTCTCGTCTCGTTGCGCCAGCCCGCGGCGATCTCGTTATCCTCAATCTCCTTGTTCACATATTGCCAGGAGTGGGGGATGGATTTATGCCGTACCACGCTCTGTATCGGGGACCAGAATGCGTCTTCAATCTTTACCGATTTGAAACTCGGCGGCCGGCGTGAATCTGCGACCGCGGACAACGTCAGAGTGAGTAGAAACAAGATGATCAATGCGAATTTCATTCCATATACTCCAGAGTGATGATCGGCACAGCGGGGTTCTACAGTGGTATATACGCCATTTGCGGCTTGGTATCCTGTCAATGACGATGCCTTATCCACGCAGGATAGCCCATCACCTGCGCCGAAGTATAAAGTGACTGACCAACTGAGGGAGACGACCAATGAGGTTCCTTGCCGCGTTATCTGCCATGCTGGCCTGCAGTGCTGTTATGGCCCAGGTGCAAAAGCCGTTCCAGGTGGGTGTAGAGCTGCCCACCATGCTGCCGGTTGACCCCACCGTGGAGCTGATGCTGAAGGACCTTGGGGTGAACTACCTCAATTTCTATACATTCAATAACTATGGTCCGCCGGAACAAGATGCGATGGCCGTGTATGACGCGCATGCAGCTCTGGCGAAGCGGCTAGGTGCGAACTACCAACTGGCGTGCCACCACATGGATGTGCCCGAAGCGGTGGTCCGTAAAGCAGCGCAGGACCCGCTCTGTCAGGGTGTGATCATCGACGAGTTGGAGCACATCCGGCTTTTGTGGCGAGTAGCCGGGCCCACTGCTGATGTGCTGGCCGACCCTGCGATGTTCACGGACCTCTATGATGCCCACGACAAGTCGGTGGCAGCCTGGCAAAAACTGGCGGATAAGTATCGCGGATACGGTCTGACCAGCTTCAACAGCACGCATGTCTGGCCGGTGCTACTCTCCGTGGCGGCCAAAGGCGGATGGAATCCCACGCCCAAAATCTGCAAGGAGTTCTACTCGCCGGTTTCACTGGCTATCGGCATGGGCGCCGCGCTGCAATATGACAAGCCGTTAATGGTGGACTGCGACCTGTGGTTCTGGGACCTGCTGCCTGGTCACACGCCCGAGGAGTATCGCAGCAATCTGCTGCTGGCCTACTGGAGCGGGGCCGACGGCGTGTACACCGAAGGCCCCGGGTTCAACCTGTATCCCGCGGGCCGGCAGGGGCTGCCTCACAGTCTGATGGCGAAGCTGACCGACACGGAGTACTCCCTCACGGCCCATGGCGAGATACTGCGCTGGTTCATCAAGGAATACCTACCGAAAAACCCGCGTGTCTGGAGCTTCCGCGATATCCAGCCCGATGTGGCCATCATCCGGTTTGAGGATAGCTGCTTTGGCCAGCGCTTCAGCAATATGCCGGACACGCTGTATGGCAGCGAAACCCTGAAGAGCGACGCCGATACCGAGGCCTGGTTCCAGATTTGGAACGTGCTGACGGGAGGCAAGACCGGCCGAGATGGCATCAGTATGTTCCGCGCCACGCAGGGGATGTTTGGCCTCGAATATGTGCCGCACACCACACGGCGTGACAGCTACCTGACGCGGCCAATGATGTCGGGCTCGCACAACTTCTGGGCGCCCTTGAACAATGTGGTGGTGTTCGACGACACCGTGACGGCGGAGCGGCTGGGGCAAATCCCGTGCTTGTTCCTCACAGGCAAGCGGATCAGTGAGGCCACCTGGCAGGCGGTTCAAGAGCGTGTGAAGCAGGGAGCCACCTGCGTGATCTGGGCTCCGCTGGCGAAGAAGCTGGGGCTGGAACCCAAAGGCGACATCACCGAGCTGCCCATGGGGAAGGGCAAGATGATCATCACCACGGATTTCGGTCTGACGCCGGTCACCACCGCCGTGTGGAGCTTCATCGGCCGTGGCGACCAGATACGCTACCGTTTCAAGCAAGGCGAAGTGGTGTTCAAGAAGGTCGATGAGAACAAGGTGGACGTGCAAACCACGGTGTATCCCAAACCGTAGGGGCGACTGGCGGTCGCCCTTCTTGCGTGCGGCGGTGGCTGCGTGTAATCGGTCCGATCCGTCCGATCCGTCGGATGCCCGGATTTTCTGAACCACGGATTACACGGATGACACGGATAGGTTCGGATGGGAAGGGAAATGCCAATCAGGCGATTGGCGTTCCCAGGGGGGCGCGATCGTATTTAGAATATACGTTAATAACAGAGGTCACAATATGAAATCACTGATCACAACCATAGGAGCACTACTCATGGCGACTGCCGCAATGGCGCAAACACAGCAGCCCTTCAAGGTGGGCATTGAGCTGCCCACGATGCTGCCGGTCGAACCGGCGGTGGAGCTGATGCTGAAGGATGTGGGGGTGAACTACCTCAACTTCTACACCTTCAACGACGGAGCTCCGGTGGAGCAGGATGCCATGGCCGTCTACGACGCTCAAGCGGACATGGCGAAACGGCTGGGCGCGCAATACCAGCTCGCCTGCCACCATCGAGATATCCCCGAGGCGGTGGTTCGCAAGGCGGCTCAAGACCCGTTATGCGATGGTGTGTTGATTGATGAGCTGGAGCACATCCGACTGTTGTGGCGCGGCAACAATGCTGGTGCAAAGCTTCTGGCTGACACCGAGAATATGAAGGACCTGTATGATGCCCACGACAAGGCGGTCGCTGGCTGGAAGGCGTTGGGCGATAAATACCGCAGTTGGGGCATCAAAAATCTGAACAGCACGCATGTCTGGCCAGTGCTTCTCTCTGTGGCCGCAGAGGGCGGGTGGAACCCAACTCCCAAAATCTGCAAGGAGTTCTTCTCACCGGTGTCGCTTGCCATCGGCATGGGAGCCGCACTGCAGTATGATAAGCCGCTGATGGTCGACTGCGACCTGTGGTTCTGGGACATGGTGCCGGGGCACCCCGCAGAGGAGTATCGCAGCAACCTGTTGCTGGCTTATTGGAGCGGGGCGGACGGTATCTACACAGAGGGGGCCGGGTATAACCTGCTGCCGGCGGGTCGACAGGGGCTGCCACACAGCTTGATGGCGATGATTTCTGACACCGAGTATGCACTTAGCCCCCACGGTGAGGTGCTGAGGTGGTTCGTGAAGGAGTATATCCCTGCGCATCCCCGTCCGTGGAGCTTCCGCGATATCAAACCGGACATCGCGATCATACGGTTTGATGACAGTTGCTTCGGCCAGCGGTATACCGGCATGCCCGACACGCTGTATGGCTCCGCCAGCCTCCACAGCGACGCCGACACTGAGGCGATTTTCCAGATATGGAACGTGCTGACATGCGGGCAAACAGGCCGCGATGGCATCAGTTATTTCCGGGCGACACAGAACGCCTATGGCTATGAGTATGTGGCTCAGAACACGCGGCGCGATAGCTATCTCACTCGGCCTATGATGAGCAACTCTCACAACTTCTTCACCCCGCTAAACAACGTGGTGGTGTTTGACGACAATGTCACGGCTGACAAACTGCGCGACATCCCGTGTTTGATCCTGACCGGCAAGCGCATCAGCCCCAAGACCTGGCGGGCGGTGCAGGCGCGTGTCCGGCAAGGCGCAGTTTGCGTGATCTGGGCCCCTTTGGCAGTGAAACTGGGCTTAAAGCCCACGGGCGATGTGACCGAACTCGCCATGGGCAAGGGCAAAATCGTGATGACGAAGGACTTTGGCTTCACGGCTTCAGACGGTGTTATCACACCATACCGCGGCCGCGCCGACCAGATTCGCTACCGCTTCACGCAGGGTGAGGTAGTGTTAAAACGGGTGGACGACAACAAGGTGGATGTGCAGACCACGGTGTACCCCAACCCGTAGGGGCAGGCCCCTTTGCCTGCCCTTGTGCGTGCAATAACCAGAAACCTTCAACGCAAGGAGCGTAAATGCAGAACGAAAAACTGGCGCAGTGGGTCACCACTAAAGCCGAGAACCTTAACATCTCCGTCATTCGGTATCGACTGAGCGGACGGCTGCCCTCGGGTTTCGACATCGCGACGCTGAGAGTGATCGCCAGCGACCTCAACCGTGTCTGGCTGAACGGCGTGCCAGTCGGCATCAGCGAGGACTGGCAGGGAGACAACTGGCGGGTGGAGGGCATCGCAAAGCCGGGCACCAACGTGATCGAAGCGGAGGTCCGCACGCGCAAGGCCGTGTTCGCTGGATGCTGGCTGAATATGGACAAAACGCTGCCGACTCCGATGCCGGTGTCGTTGTTTGAGTTCACGGTGAGCGATGCCAGACTGTCCGAGTGGGTGTACGTGCAGTTCATCGACGATTGGAGCCGCTTCAGCGGCCTGTTCTGCGTGGAGGCTGGCCGCGAGGACCTGAAGTTTGATACTTCCGGCGCGCCCAGGACGCTGAGAATTGATACCCGTACCGAGAAGCAGTTGGGGCCGAATGCTGCGTTCGACTGGACGCGTGTGAATAAGATTCGGCTGCGCATCGATCAGAAAAGCACACTTCTGTATCAAAAAGGCGGCCTCACCTTTTCAGATATGCGAATCAACGGCACGCCTGTATCTATGTCAGGCTGGGTGGTGTCACCGGGCCTTGGCCCCGTGCTCTCCGATCTCTCTACAGATACCCCCAATGAGCTGCGTCTGAACTACGACTTCAGCCCGTACCCAGAGGCCAGCCTGCTGTGTGAGCTTTCTGTGGCCGATCGTAACGGGGTCAAACTGGCGCAGATCATCAGCGATGATCAGACCACGGCCGATCAGGGAACTCCGCTGGTCGCACCCTCCACCTTCGCGGTTGAGTGGACTCCTTACCTGCCCACGCGGGTCTCTGACATGCTCGATGAGGGCCGGGTTCCCTGCCGCGAGATGATCAGCGTCAGCACATCCGACCGTAAAGAGATCTATGTGCAAGACCAGCCGATTGCGCTGAACGTGGTTATCCACTCTTTCGAGAGGCTATCAGATCAGAAGGTGCAAATCCAACTGGATGAGTGGAACCACACCAAACCTGTGATTCTCTCAGCAGAGTGTCGTCCCAGTGATAAGGGTCAGATGCAGGCCACAATCACCCTGCCGAAGCTTTCTGAGGGACTGTACCGCGTGACCGCCCGAAGGGGCAGCAGCTTAACAGCGACCGCCGCGTTTGCCGTGGTGCCGAAAGGTCAGACCACCATCTCCTCGCTCTTGCAAAAGCTTAAGCCATACCTCCACCGGCAGCATATGATCGGTGTGAATGATCAAGCCGTGCTCGTGCGTAATCCAGCGCACCTCTGGAGCCTTCGCGAGATGGGCGTGGGTTTGTGGGTGGCGGACATCGTGCCGTCGGATACCGAGAAAGGGATCACCGACGATCTGTGCGCCTATAGCAAAGCCACGGGCACGCACTTTGCTTACAACCTGGTGCTACCCAACTTTGCACCGGTGAGTGACAGCACGAACGGAAAAAACAGCTACGATACACCCGACGGTTGCCACCGCTGGGTTGTCGACGCAGACACGCTGCGTCATGCAGCCGCTACGGGCCTGTTTGAGGGCGTGATGTACGACGAAGTGGAGCATATGCAGCTCAGCCGCAACGGCTACAGCCAACTGTCTGAACCCAATCGGAAGCCATTCTTTGTAGAGACCAATGGGCTGAGCCTGCCTCAGGCATATGAAACTTTGAAAAAGGCGATTAAGGAGCAAGTCAAGAACTACATGCAGTCTGGCTCCAATATGCTGGGTGAAAGCGTGTTTCCTGCGCTGTTCCATCCCATGGCCGAAGGCGGCATGACTCTCGCCCCGAAACTGCTGAAGGAAGACATCCACCCTGTGGTTCTGGCGGAAGCATTGGGGGCCGCGGTCCAGCACAACGCGCGCCTCTGGTTCAGTCCGGATCTGTGGTGGTATGCGGAGGCACCCGGGCACAGTGCCCACGAATACCGCATGGCGATGCAATGCTGCCACCTGGCAGGAGTGGATGCTTGTTACGTGGAATGCACCACCAAGCTGTATTCGCAGAGCGGCAGCAGTTACCAACTGACACAGCATGGTCAGACATTGAAGGAGCACATCGCCCGCTGGATCCCTGCCCACCCGCGTCGCTACACCTATCGCGATTACCAGCCCGAGGTGGCGATCGTGCGCTTTCCCGACAGCGATTGGGGTCAGTCCAGTTGCACCTATTGGGATTATCTGTATGGTGCAATGAACCTGCACTCGAGTCCAGAAACCAAGGAATATATGCAGGTGTGGTCGCTGCTGACCGATGGCGTGCTGACCGGTCGTGCGGTGAACTGCAACTCACAGGCGCTGGGGCCTCTCACACTGCCGATCACCTGGCGCTTCACAGTGCCCAGCCCGGCGGTTTCGGTGTTCGACCACAATGTGGGATTGAAGCACTTGAAGGGCGTCGGGGTCATTTTCGCGTGCGGGATCGAGATATCAGAGCAGACCATGAAAGCGCTGCAGAGCTGTGTGAAGGTCGGAGCGATCTGCTTCATCAGCCAGCATCTGGCGCCTCCGTCGCTACGTGGTATCGGCAATGCCCCTTCTGCGCGCATACCGGATGGCAAGGGCAGTTGGGTGGTCATGAACAGCTTCACGCCCGAGGTGATGGCACCCTACAAGCGGCTTCTGCCGAAGAATGACGGCTCGATGTGGCTGCGGTTCAAGAACCGCCGCGTGAAGGTGGGGTAACCATGCAGGGGCGATCGCCCTTGTCGCGTGCCTACCCATTATCATTATCGGTCCTATCCGTCTGGTCCGTCCGATATCCGTCCTGCACTCGTGATGGAGAAAACAATGAATAGAAGCACAATATTTACCGCCGCTTTGGTGTGGCTATCAGCCGTAATGACCATCACCGCCTGGGGGAAGCCGATGATCACCAAGACAGCTCATACGGTCACCATTAAGGGCAACCGCTACCAAATGGTGATTGATGTCGACCATAAGGCCGCCATCAGCTCCCTCGTGACCGACGGGGTTGAGTGGCTGTCCGACGGCGGCAACATCCATACCGGGGTGAAGGTAAACGGCGTGTGGGCAGACAGCATGAGCCTGAGCGAACCCCCTGCGGTTCAGATCACCAACCAAAAGCTGCTCATCAGCTTCGAAACACGACACACCGCGGAAGAATGGCAGATCACCGCCAGTGACAAGTGGCTTGATGTGTCATTCACCCGAAGCTTTAAAGCGGACACGAGCATTGAAGAGCAGACTTTTCCAATCATGAGTTTCGGTCAGGATGTGGTTGAGAATATCCGCTGGAAGCAATCGGGCGGCAACTTCTGGATTGGCGGGAAGGCATCTGCCATGGCCAACTTCCTGGCGGTGGGTACAGGGTATACAGATCGGAATGGGACCGTACAGAATATCCGACGGGCGATGGTCGACACCTCGTTCAGCCTGTTGACCGGGCGTGATGCAAAGGACGCGCTGAACATCACCGGCAGCACCAACCGGGACGATCTTGACTACGGTGCCGCCATCGAGGTGGATCGCGCGATCGACGCGGCCAGTAAGAAGAGGCTGCTGACGATGGCCTATGTTGTGTCAAACCCCAAAGAGCGGCTGCGTTTCGCCACCGGAGCCGATGACGGGTCTCCGCTGGGCACGGCGAAAGAAGGCCATGTGCGGCCCACCGGTCTGCCGATATTCAAGCCCGTGGCGGTTTCGGGTGGTCAAACCGACACGGTCAGCATTCGACTTGAACCTTCGGGATACAACAGCTACTTTGATCTTGGCACCTTACGCGGGGTCAGCGAACAGCCGTTATCTGAGGCCATCAATAACTATGGTCGCATGATGGTGCTGGACTATAAATACGGAACCACGCAGGAAAACCCCAATGTGTTCTTCGAGGTTCCGGCGTTTCAGCAGCACTGGAATGCAGCCATGGGTTCTATCATGCGCGACGATGGCGTGATGGAGACCCTGAAGAACGGCCTGCGGAAGATCAAAGCCGGTCCGCAAGCCGCCGATGGTCACATCATCAGCCCGTATGTATGGCAAACCGAGGGCTCGTCCTGGTATTCGAATTACGGCGATATGTGCCTGGGGTATGTGCTGGCCATTGCCAACATCTTCAACTACACGAACGACGCTGCCTGGGCGAAGGAGATGCAGATATCGGCCCGTAAAGCGCTCGAATACGAATATAACGTGCTGTTTGGTCATCAGGCCAAGCTGATCAAGAACATGCACCCGTTCAACCCGCGCCTTCGGAAGTCCTACAACAACTACTGGGAGAAGTCCGAAGGGGCCTACGACGGTTATAACAGCGCCTTGTATTACGAAACACTCATGAAGTGGGCGGCGGTGGAGCGGGTAGCCCTGAACGACGCCGCACAGGCCGCGGAATACGAGAAGCTGGCAGCCGAGGTGAAAGCCGCGTTGAACAAACCCACCACGGACGATGGCATGTGGAACGAGGAGCTGGGTGCGTTGATGTATGGCTCAGGCAATGTGCCCGCCGCCTACCTGCCGCCAAACGCCGCGGCGCTGCGGGCGGGTGCGTTGACCGATGAGCACGCGAGGCGGGTGGTCGACAAGATCGAGCGTGACAACGCGAACCTGGGCTTGAGTTTCCACGTGATGAACGTGCGCGACCTTCGCGATGAATCTGTGCCTGCCCCGCAGGATGATGACCCCTTCAGCACGATGCTAGGCGAGAACGGCGGATGGTATGGGGCTCCTGATGGGGATTTCTACTCAGGCTATCCCGCCTATGGCGACCGTGAAAAGATACCTCACTATATCAACCACTTCGCGGCGTTTTTCGAGAAGACCGGCTTCATCAATGGCACCACATGGAAGCGTGACGGCGTGACCCCGCAAGACTACGGTTGGAGCCAGTGCATGCCGCATACGATCATGCCTGTCTGGGGGCTTTATACCTACGCCTACGGGTTCCAACCGGAAGCGGGCCAGTTGGTGATCGCACCGTTCATCAGCAGGAGTATGGTGGGGTCTCAGGTCGACTACCGCTGGGCGAAGCAAGATATCAAAGTGAAGTATGATGGCCTGCATGCCTATATAGTGAGCATGGGTAATCTGCCTGGCGACGTGGTCGTGCGGTTCATCAACCAAACCCCTTCAACCACCTATCGGGTGATGGTAGACAACCGCACCGTGTCATTGAAGGCCGATGCCAAAGGGCATGTGGATGTGCCCGTCGAGCAAGCTGGCACACACCGATACAGGCACATGAACCCCGATCCGGAGCCGAAACCCACCAGAGGCAACATTGCGCTGCACAAACCGGTGACCGCATCGTCAACTAAGGCGATGAACACCCAGACACTGCACTGGCCTGAGAAGATCACCGATGGCGATACAACCCACGGAGCCTGGTTCGCCGCAGACAACAGATTCCCGCAATGGGTGATGATCGACCTGGGCCGACCTGCGGCCCCTGCACATCTCAAGCTCTATTTCGGCAGGTCAGACAGATATAGCCTCAGAATCGAGGCCAACAACAACCGCGATAGCAAGACCTGGACACGGGTCGCGGAGGCTTATAATGCCTCTGCAGGCCCCGCTGACCCGCTGACTCTGAAGCCCAAAGTAGGCGCATACCAGTACTGGCGGGTGGTGTTCACAGCCATGGATAGCAAGATGACCGCCAACCTTCGCGAGTTCGAGATCGGTGATGTGACGGCCGGAGCACCTACCAATGCCGGTGAAGAGCTGGAGTATCAAGACCCTGTCGACGATAACTTCGCACGTAAGGCTAAGGTGGAGGTCTCATCGGAGGTCGATCCCAGCCCTGACGCGCCTTGGAACTCCAACAAGATCAACGACGGCGTGCGAGGGGCTGATGGGAAGTCGTCGGGCTGGTCCAGTGCTGGCGGCAGTGTTCAAAACCGCGAGGAGTGGGTGAAGCTCGATCTGGGTGAGGCGAAACCGGTTGGCAGGATCTCGCTCTATCCTCGCAACGACCCGTTTGACGCGGGCAACCACCTCCCCTTGGACTACAAGCTGATGCTCTCTGCAGATGGGGCCGACTGGGTAACAGTCGCCGATGTGGTCGATCAGCCATTGACCACAGATGGTGCCGTCAGCTTTGAGTTCACTCCGGTGGAGGCCCGATACGTCAAACTGCTGGCCAACAAACTGCGAGATAAGCGGAATACGGTCTACCACTGCCAGATATCGGAGATCGAGGTGCTGCCACCGTTGAACCCCAGGACTGTCCGAAATGCGGCTCTGAACAAACCCGTGCAGGTGAGCTCCGAGATGAACCCGACATCGGGCCTGGCCGGTTCGAAGGCGGTGGACGGCATTGCCACCACGTTCGACAGCTCCCCGGGTTGGACATCAGGCCCTGGCACAGCGAACCGCGAAGAGTGGCTGAAAGTCGACCTGCAGAGTGAATATTACATCACCGAGTTCCGGCAGTATCCGGCAAACAACGACGATGACTCCGTCTACGCTCAGCACTTCCCGGTGGATTACCGAATACAGCTCTCAACCAACGGCACCGATTGGCAGGATTTAGTGGCCGTGACAGGCGCAGATAAGCCCAGTAAGCCGGTTAAGTTCAAGCTGAGCACGCCAACCCAGGCGCGGTTCGTGCGGCTCTTCATCACCGGGTTCCGGGCAGACAGCTCGGATTACCGGACACAAATAGCGGAGTTCGAGGTGTATGGAACTCTTGCATTATAGGCATCGCGCAGGCGTTGCTGTTGCGGGCTGGACTGTGCTTAAATCATAGGTAAGGTCGCCAGGAATAGACCACAAGGGAGTATCGCATTGAGAACACCGCTTGTCACGATAGGAGTCGCACTCATGACCGCCACCGTAATGGCTCAGCCACCGTTCAAGGTGGGCATCGAGCTACCCACCAATCTGCCCGTGGATCCTGCCGTGGAGCTGATGCTCAAGGACGTGGGGGTGAACTACCTCAACTTCTTCGTATACAACAACAGCGGCCCAACCGAGCAGGATGCCATGGCTGTCTACGATGCTCACGCGGCATTGGCGAAGCGTCTGGGTGCGGGGTATCAACTGGCCTGCCACCATGTGGACATCCCCGAGGCGGTGGTGCGGAAGGCAGCACAGGACCCGCTGTGCCAGGGCGTGCTGATCGATGAGCTGGAGCATATCCGGTTGCTGTGGCGGCTGAACCCTCCTCCCGCCAAACTGCTGGCCGATGTGGACAGCTTCAAAGACCTGTTCGACGCCCACGACAAAGCGGTCGCCGGCTGGAAAGAGCTGGGCGAAAAATACCGCAGTTGGGGCATCAAAAACCTGAACAGCACGCACGTCTGGCCCACGCTTCTCTCTGTGGCTGCTGAGGCGGGCTGGAACCCCACCCCAAAGATATGTAAGGAATACTTCTCGCCCGTATCGCTGGCCATCGGTATGGGCGCCGCGCTGCAGTATGACAAGCAACTGATGGTGGACTGTGACCTGTGGCTGTGGGATATGCTGCCGGGGCACCCCGCAGAGGAGTATCGCAGCAACCTGCTACTGGCGTATTGGAGTGGGGCAGATGGAATCTACACCGAAGGCAGTGGATATAATCTGCTGCCGGCTGGTCGGCAGGGCATGCCGCACAGCTTGATGGCAAAGATTTCGGATACAGAATACGCGCTAAGCCCTCACGGCGAAGTGCTGCGATGGTTCGTGAAGGAGTATATCCCGACACATCCGAGGCCATGGAACTTCCGTGATATCAAGCCCGATACTGCGATCATCCGCTTTGACGATAGCTGCTACGGTCAGCGTTATACCGGTATGCCGGACACGCTGTATGGCTCCGATAAGCTGCACAGCGATGCCGATACCGAGGCGATATTCCAGATGTGGAACCTGCTGACGGCTCGTTACACCGGTCGCGACGGCATCGTCGATGCACAGCATGTCACGCAAAATATGTTCCACTATCAGCATGTGCCTCAGAACACGCGGCGTGACAGCTACCTGACCCGCCCGGCGATGGCGAAGGCACACAGCTTCTTCGTGCCACTAAACAATGTGGTGGTGTTTGACGACACGGTGGGAGCCGACAAGCTGGCCGACATCCCCTGCCTGGTGTTGTCCGGAAAGCGTATCAGCCCAAAAACCTGGCTGGCGGTGCAGGAGCGTGTGCGTCAGGGTGCGCTTTGCGTGATCTGGGCTCCTTTAGCTGCCAAGCTGGGGTTGAAACCGGTGGGTGACGTCACCGAGCTGCCCATGGGCAAGGGGAAGATTGTGATGACCACCGACTTCGGATTTTTACCGGTCTTCAATGCGATGTGGCCCTACCTGGGCAAGGGCGATCAGATTCGCTACCGCTTCACGCAGGGTGAAGTGCTGCTCAAGCAGGTGGACGACAACAAGGTGGATGTGGTCACCACGGTGAACCCCACACCGTAGGGGCGACTGGCGGTCGCCCTGTGGTGTGATCGGTCCGATCCGTCCAATCCGTAGGATTCCGCCCCCTCGGCGCGGAACGACACTGCCCCGGTTCGGGAAAACCGGCGCGGAGGTTCCGTGCTGTTATGTCAATCGTAAGGAGAACGGCATGAATTTGTGGTTGCTGCGTGGAATAGTGACAGTGAGTGCGATCGTGATGTGCAACGGTGCGGTGTGCGCCAAGACCGTGACCAACAAGGACAAACAAATGGCAGAGATCCAAAAGCTCGATTTGATCCCGCAGCCGCAGCAGGTGCAGATATCTGGCAAGGGTTTCCAGCCCAGACAGGCGCAAGCCATCAGTGTGGCGGATACGCCGGATAGCCGTTTCGCCGCCAGACTTCTGCGGCAGGCACTCCGCGAAAGCCACGGCATCGACTGCGACATATTGCTCCAGCCTGCATCCCACGCCCAGCCGAATGGGCTCACGCTCTCTGCCAGTGATGCAGCCGTCTCACCACCTCTCACGCCCTCAGAAAACAGGGCGGAGTGTTATGCGCTGCGTGTCAGCCAGGCCGGTGCGGTCATTGCAGGCTCCGACAGTGCAGGTCTGTTCTACGGCGTGCAGACCCTGATCCAACTGATCGAACAATCAGAGCGCGAAAAACGCGAAATCCCAGGGATGCTGCTCAACGACTGGCCCACATTTGGACTACGGTCCAGCTATATCGACAGTGACCAGTTCAAGGGCTCGATCAGGGTGACTCGGGGCAACATCGAAAGCATGATCAAGCAAATGAGCAAGTTCAAAATGAACTACATGGTCATCGAGATGTATAACCTGATGCCGTTCAAGTCCTTCCCATACTGCGCCGACGAAGATACGCTGAGCATCGCCGACTGGAACTACCTGGTCGAGTTGGCTCATCGCTATCACGTGGTGATCATGCCCAGCCTGCAGTCATTCGCGCAGATGTATGATGTGCTCTGGCCGTGTGAGGAGGGCAAGCCCTACCGGGAGGGCGATTCGGCCTGGCCCGGCATCATCTGCCCCAGCCGTCCGGAGAATATGGAGCTGTTGAAAGGTCTATACAAAGACCTGATGACGGTGTTCAAATACAGCCCCTACTTCGGCATCGGCTGCAGCGAGGTCGGCATGGGCTGGAAGGAGTTCTGCCCTCTCTGCCAGAAGCGGCTTGATAACGGCGAGACACTGAATGACATTTTCGGCACCCATGTGCGTGACTGCGTGCAGGCCGTGAAGTCGGCAGCCAAGGAGCTCAACCGCGAGATCAGGCCGTGGATGTGGGCGGACGAGTTCTACATGGCCTACTCCCATCGTGGCGGTAACAACTTCGAGGGCATGGAGCTGATCGATAAGGATGTGGTGATGTGCCACTGGGCCTATTGGAGCAAGATATGGTCCAAGCCCTCCATCGGCAACTACGAGGGGATCAAGGGTCTGCTGGAGCGTGGCTACGACGTCTCCTTCGCGTCCGCAAGCTATATATACAACAATTACCTGCTGGACCTGTCACCGGGCGAACCAGGGGAGACCACCATGGACTTCAACGACACAAGCAAAAAGTTCTTCCTCACGATTGACTCTGGCATTCAAAACATCGCAGAGCAATCCAAGTGGGCTGAGACTTATCAGCGGCAAGTTCCAGCTAACAAGCTGATCGGCGGAGCGTGCGCCACGTTCTCTCAGCATGACATCAAGTGCTGGGACACCACCTGGTATGCGTATGCGCTTCATGCCGACTACACATGGGGCGATCCGTCGCGATCTGTGATGGACTACCGCGAGCGCTTCAGCTACAAATTCGCCGCTGCGTTTTATGGTGCGCGTGACAAGAAGACGGCCCAGACCATCGCGGATGCCTATCTGAAGCTGGATGCGGTCAAGACCGAGATCGAGCAGAACAACTACCTGATCCGCGATGTCATGGGCGAGTATGACATCCAGGACAACGCCTACATAGATAACACGCTGGACAAGTCGCTGGTGTTGATCCGTGAGCTGACGTCGAACCCGAAGGGACCAGGCAAAACCATTGCCGATGTGCGCACCCGGGCGGAGCACGTGAAGTCCGTTGCATCTTCGGTCAGGGCCGGTCTTGCCAAGCTGGCACCCAAGCTGCGCAACAGCTATAGCTGGTCATATTTATTGACGGTGGCCCGGAAGATGGAAAATCACGCCACGCGCACCACCTACATGCTGGACCAGGAGCAGACTCTGCAGACGCCTACCACATGGGACGCTGGCAGGATCGATAAGCTGATAGCACGGCTGACAGCACTCAGGAACGAAACGCGCGTGATTGCTGATGAGATGAACGAGTTGACCTGGGGAAGGGGCGTCTCGGCGGCTCCATGGAGCCCCAGTGGTGACACCACGGGCTACATGGCGACACTGGGCATGCTTGATCAGTTTGCTCTTAAGCTAGCTGATGTGCGCCGTGAGGGGATTGGGCCGGAGTGAGAGGTGTCTGGTGTTGGTGGATATGTAGGGGCGGTTCGCGAACCGCCCTTCTTGCAGACGCCGACTGTCCCCCGTGGTCACCAACCAACGTGATCGGTCGAATCCGTCCAATCCGTCGGATTCCTCCCCCTCGAACGCGGAACGACGGGTTCGGCTATCCGCCAGACCGGCGCGGTCTTGAGCACTCCGTAATCGCTAGCGTCCTGCCAGACCGCCCCGGACATAACTAATCATGGCCGATTAGTTGCCAACCTAAATAACAACAGGTGAGTGACATGAAAATTACACGCAGAGATGCCCTCAAGGGCATGGTCGCGGGAGCCAGCGTGCTGGCATGCGGCATAGAAACTAAGGAGGTACAGTCACAGGTGCAGACGAAACAGGCAGCGATCGAGCGCGAAGGTGCGCTGTTTTGGCTTGAGACCACGCTCAAGCGTGTCTACCCCAACTCACAGCCGGGTAGTGCAGAGCCGCTCAAGCTAGTGGCGGCGCGTGGCGAACGAATCTCCTTCCAGGCCTGCGTGCGCAACACGCGCATGGTGCCCATCAAGGTGAAAGCGGCCCTGAGCGGGGCAGATGGCCTAACCCAGCAGATCCGTCGTGTGGGTTATGTGCCGATGATGCACCTCAACTCCGACTCGCCCAGGGAGGAGACTGACGGCATCAAGCATACGCCCGGCTTGGTGCCTGATCCGCTGTATCACACCGACCTGGCCGAAGTGGGCCCCGAGGAGAACATGGCCTTCTGGCTCAATCTCACCGTGCCGGCAGTTGCAGCCACCGGTGTCAGGAAGCTGAAGGTCACCCTGAGCATCAACGCGGAATACTACTTTCCTGGCTGGCAGGACAAGCCCCCGGTCTCTGTGGAGTTGGAGCTGGAGTTGGATGTCAAACCGCTGGTGCTGAAGCCCCGCAAGGCGTTCCCGGCCACGCAGTGGATCAACATCGAGTCGATCTGGGACTACTACAAAATAGAGCCCTTCTGCGAGCGGTTTTGGGAGCTGGCTGAGGCCTACATCGCCGACATGACCAGCCACGGCTTCAACGTGATCTACAGCCCGATCTTCAATAACCGCCATGAGATCATGCCCCGTCCCGGCCAGTTGCTGAAGGTTCGCCGAACAGCCCCCGACGTGTATGAGTTTGATTTCAGCGACATCCGCCGATGGATACGCATCGCGCTGAAGAATGGCGCGGAGCATCTGGAGTGGACGCACCTATTCACCCCGGCACCCACCAGCGGGAAGCACCCTCAGCGCGTCTTCGAGCGTTGGGAGAAGACCGGTGCCATGCTCTGGCCACCCGAAACGCTGGCCACATCGGACACCTACCGCCGGTTCTTGATGCAGTTGCTGCCGGCGTTCAAGAAGGTGCTGGAGGAGGAGAAGGCGCTGGAGGCCTCCCTGTTCCACTGCGCGGATGAGCCGGACGGCCCCGAGCAGATCGCCGATTACCGCACCGCCCGGGCGATGCTGACCGAGATTGCCCCATGGATGAAGGTGCTGGACGCCATGAGCGACACCCTCTTCGCCAAAGAGGGACTGTGCGATATGCCGGTGCCCAGCATCGCCACGGCGCACATTTTCGACCAGGCAGGATGCCCGCACTGGGTGTATTTCTGCTGCGGCCCGCGCGGCGAATGGCTGCAGAGGTTGTTCGATACCCCGCTGCCCAAAATCCGCATGGCGGGATGGCTGTTCTACAAGCTCAAGGCGAAGGGCTTCCTACACTGGGGTCACAACTACTGGTACAAATTCTGCACGGGCGAGATTCTGGACCCGTTCCAGGATGGCTCCACCGGTGTCTGGCCAGGAATGCCGTATGGTGACGCGTTTGTGGTCTACCCAGGGCCCGATGGGCCGATCGATTCCATCCGCTGGGAGGTGCTGGCCGAATCGATGCAGGACTACGCGCTGCTGCAGACGGCCGGGATCAACCCCGATGCCTTGCTTCTTGAAGAGCTGAAGAGTTACGCGGTGTTCCCTAAGAGCGAGCAGTGGCTGAAGCACGCCCGTGAGCTGGTGTTTGCGCAAGGCGCCGGGTAGAAGGCAAAGGCTTGCCATCAGCCACCACCCTAAAAGCTGTACACTACTATCAGATGTGACTACTCAGCCACAGGCGAACCGTGTCAAAGACAATGATTCGTAGTACCGCTGATCACGTCCGGACACCCACAAAGTGGGTAAGACTCTTTATAGCCACGGGTGAGCGAAGCGATACCCGTGGTAGGCAGAAAGATACCATTTACCCCGAAGGGGTCTACTTTGGCGACTTGCGAGGCCGGCTACCGCGAATAGGGGCGACCCACTTCGGGGTAGGAATGACGAAACGTTGACCAGGGGTATCGCTTCGCTCACCCCTGGCTATAAGAATCTTACCCACTTCGTGGGTGCCCGGAATGAACCTTACGGAGTTCGCCAACCATATTTCGGTGGATGGTATGACAATATCGCCCGCTTCGCGTGTACCCGTAGGGATGCCTTCTGCCAATAGTCTATATGCAAAATGATACAGGCAGCAATATCTGATGGCTGAGTAGTGACAAACAGATAAGGACACTCGGGAAGTAACGATTAGTGGATAAAATCAACGGCCTTCATCTGGCGCAGGTACTGCACGCGCAGGTTGAGGGGGATCCGTCATTTACGATAGATAGTATCAGCATCGATTCGCGCCGCATCGGATCGGATGCGCTGTTTTTCGCCCTCAAGGGGCACCATGTCGCTGGGTCGCAGTTCATAAGTTCAGCGTTCCGAAACGGAGCGGTGGCGTGCGTCGTAGGGTCAGACTACCAGGGCTCAGAGACCGGTGTGTTGCTGCGTGTGGATGACCCTTTGCTGGCATTGCAGAGGCTGGCCGCCTGGTGGCGCGACCAGTTTACTGGAAAGGTGATCGCGGTCACCGGCAGCAATGGCAAGACCATCGCCAAGGACGCGCTGGTCAAAATCCTGCTCAGTCAGCGATATGCAGCGGGAAGCATCGGCAGCTTCAACAGCCAGTTAGGCGTACCGCTGGCCCTGTGCCGTATCCCCAAAGAGGTGGAGATCGCAGTGATCGAAGCCGGCATCAGCGCGCCAGATGAGATGGAGCGGCTCCAGACGATCATCCGCCCGGATTACGGCATCTTGACCAACATCGGGTTGGCGCACGTGGCGGCGTTCGGACGTTCTGAGCAGATCGCCCAGGAAAAGATGAAGCTGTTTTACGATCTACCCGCAGACGGATGGCTGCTCGCTCCAGCGGTCTGCCCTGAGATCGAGCCGTTGTTGGCAGGTGTGTCATGTCCCATCCACCGGTTCGGCGCGCCGAACGGCCTACTGCCCTATGTCGACAGCCGCATGCGTCAGCATGACGGCACCACGATGAACATCCGCTTCCCTGATGGCGGCAACCGACTGGTTCTGGTGCGGAGTTTCTCGCCGGAAACTATCGGCAACATTGAAGCGGCCATATGTGCCGCCTGGCTGTGCGGATTATCTGCTGACCAGATATGTAGTGCCTTGAATCTGCATGAACCGGCCCAAACCCGCATGGAAATCTGGCGTTCGCCCAACGGACTCACGCTGATCAACGATAGTTGCTCCTCTGACCCCATATCGGTCAAGGCCGCTTTACGCACGCTGCAGCAGATGAAGCAGCCAGGCCGACGGGCGGTATTCGCTTTTGGCGGTATGCGGGAGCTTGGCGAGTATCAGCAGAAGGAGCACGAACACATCGGTGTTCTGGCCGCGGAGGCAGGTGTTGACACCCTCGCGCTGTTCGGCGGTGAGGAGCTTGAAGACACCGCGACCGGATTCCACAAGCTGCGTCCCAACGGCAAGGCGATGCGGTTTGAAGGCGTTCTTGAGATGGCAGAGGCGATCAAGCAGCAGTTATGCTCGGGCGATACGGTGCTGTTCAAAGGGCCCCGCGGAGGTGGGATAGGACGCGCCGCCAGGATCATTACCGACGCCATGGCTTACAACCGCATGATGGTGGATATGGGTGCAATTGCTGAAAATGTGGCTGCGATACGCCGGCTGGTGGGGCCGAAGTGCAAGATATTGGGCATGGTCAAAGCTCTGGCCTACGGCAGTCACCTTGACCGGCTGAGCACGGAGCTGCAGTCGATCGGGTTGGATATGCTGGGCGTCAGCACCGCCGATGAGGGGGTGCAGATACGTCAAGCGGGGGTCAACCTGCCGATTCTGGTGATGCTCTGCACGCCGGACGAGGTGGACAAGGCGGTTCAGGCTCGGATGATCCCGGTGGTCTACAGCTTCGATCTGGTGCAGCCGCTCGCTCAAGCGTGCGCTAAGGCGGCGACGATACTGCCGGTGCATCTGAAGGTGGACACAGGCATGGGCCGAACGGGGGTTCGGCCAGAACAGGTGCTGCAACTGGCCAAAGAGGTACAGTCGACCGGTTGGTTGAAAGTGGCGGGTTTGGTATCTCACTTCGCATGTGCCGATGACCCGTCAGAAGATGAATTCACCCTGCAGCAGATCGCACGGTTCGAGCAGGCGAAGACCACCCTGGAGCAGAACGGGTATACCGATCTGTGCTGCCATACCTCTGCCACTGCGGGTGCTGTGCGATTCCCGCAGGCCCACTACGACATGGTGCGGATCGGGCTGGGGCTATACGGGTGTTATCCTTCTGAGGCCGTGCAGCCGCTGATCCAGCTTACCCCGGCGGTGACACTGGTCAGCCGCATCACGGAAGTTCGCGAGTACCGCAAGGGTGACCGGATCGGATACGCCGGCAGTTTCACGGTGCCCCGTGACGGTTACCGCGCGGGCATTCTGCCCATCGGATACAACGATGGTCTGCCGCTGATGCTCAGCAATGTGGGCGTGATGATGGTGGATGGGAGACCCACGCCGATCGTGGGGCGCATCAGCATGGACTCCTGTGCGATTGACCTGACGGCAGTGCCCCAGGCGGGTGTGGACACCGAGGTGCTCATCTACGGCCGGCACAACGGCGGCGAGATACGGCCTGAGCACGTGGCGGAACTCGCTGGCACCCACGTGTGGGAGCTCCTCGTGCGCACCGGTAACCGCGTGCAACGGGTGTTCGTGGGGGAATAGAGGCAGGGAACAGGAAGGGTGGTTCGCAACCAAAACACCGATCACACCACGAATATTCGTAGGGGCGGTTCGCGAACCGCCCTTCGTGCGACCTACAAACAGCTCCGGTCATCGGTAGGAGCGCGGTCTCCGCGCCCAAGGGCGGTGTCTCCCCGCCTATACACACGTTTTAATCGGACCAATCCGTCCAATCCGTCGGATTCCGCCTCTTCGAACGGTGAAAGACCGACCTGGAAAGGGAAAACCGGACCGGTCGTGGGTTACCTACGCCTTCCTCGCCACAACCAGCCGGTTGGTGTTCGTGCCCGCGGTGTTGTTGGATGTGCCCCAGATGTTGGCCGTCTTGGTAAACTCCTGCTGGTTGATCATCACGCCCTCCACTACAAACCCCGCCTGGATCGCGACCGGGATGACCAGCTCCTCCAGACGGACGGTGGCCTTGCGCACTTCGCCCACCTCGAAAGCCACCCATCCGCCGGGTTTGGTGACTCGGTAAAGCTCCACAAACACCTCGCCGATGAACCGCTGCCACTCATCTACGCTGGCCAGGCATTTGATCTGCTTGCCGATGGCCTCGCTGTCCAACTTGTTGAACCAGCAGCGCAGCCAGTTGTCCAGCGTGTACTGCACGATGTCCAAAAACGGCGGTGAGGTCACCGTGAGCTGCACGGTGTCGGCAGGGATGGGCATCGAGCGGGCATCGCAGCAACTCCACATAGCCTCCGACCGCACAGAGGCTAGATTCTGAATCTGCTGCAGACTGAGTTCCTTCATGAGTTGTCGGCTCTTCTTCAGGATCAAGGCATGCACATCGCGGTATCCGGGTATCTGGTTCCGCTTGGCGTTGATTTTGATCTGGCTGTCTTGACTCACCGCCTGGTTGGGCGGCAGCGTGTAGACGCTGAAGAAGCCGGTGGAGTGTCCCGTCAGCCTGTTGGTCGCCACCATCCGAATCCAGCGGTCTTCCGGGCTGTCAGTCAGTGTATCGCGCAGTGTGCATAGCTCCTCCAGCGTTTGAGGGTGGTAGAACATACTCAGATCGATGTCCGGGTTGGAGCCGGCTTTCGGGATATGCTGGAGGCGATGGGCGATCGCTTCGTAAGATGGCAGCTCCACGCGCGGCCGTGCGAATATTTCTGACAGTGGGTTGACGTCGTTGTTATACGGCACACGACCTAACAACGCTGCCTCGACCGCGGTGGTGCCACGCCCGCCGAAGGGGTCCAACACCACATCACCAGGGGCGGTGAGCCGTTCGATAAAAAATCGCGGGAGCTGCGGCTTGTAACACGCTCGGTAGCTCACCTCGTGAAGGTTACTGGCCTGCCTCTGCCGGCTGGTCCAGTATTCCTTCACCCAGCAGGGGATGGTTCCGCCGCCATCGGTGTTGATGGTCAGCATGGTCTCTGACATCATGTCGCTCAGGGGATTCGGACGCGTGGAGGTATCTATCACAGGGGTATAAGCTCCTTGGTGTTTGCATTGACGCTCAGGTTTCGGTAAAATAACACACGCTCAGGGCGATTAGCTCAGCTGGTTAGAGCGCTACATTGACATTGTAGAGGTCGCTGGTTCAAGTCCAGTATTGCCCACCATTTCTTTTTTTGCCAAGGTCTCCTTTGGGGGGTCTTGGCCATTTCGGTTTTAGGGGATGATGTGGATGCATCTGACGGCGGAGGAACGGCCAGACATGGAACCTCCGCGCCGGTTTTCCCTTTCCGGGCCGGTCTTTCGGTAAGCTTCGATCCAAGGCATGTAGGGGGAGAGGCTATCCGCCAGACCGCGCCGGAAGATATCTGCACAGCCGTCGTAAGCTTACTGAGAAACCGGCGCGGTCAATGGGCTGCACACCAAAGCGTAATCGACCGGCCCGGTTTTCCCTTTCCGGGCCGGTCTTTCGGTCAGGCTCCGATACTAAGGGAGGCTATCCGCCAGACCGCGCCGGAAGATATCTGCACAGCCGTCGTAAGCTTACTGAGAAACCGGCGCGGTCGATGGGCTGCACACCAAAGCGTAGTCGACCGGCTCGGTTTTCCCTTTCTGGGCCGGTCTTTCGGTAAGCCTCCGATACCAAGGCGTGTAGGGTGTAGGGGTTATCCGCCAGACCGCGCCGGAAGATATCTGCACAGCCGTTGTAAGCTTACTGAGAAACCGGCGCGGTCGATGGGCTGCACACCAAAGCGTAATCGACCGGCCCGGTTTTCCCTTTCCGGGCCGGTCTTTCGGTCAGCCCCCGATACCAAGGGAGGCTATCCGCCAGACCGCGCCGGAAGATATCTACACAGCCGTCGTCAGCTTACTGAGAAACCGGCGCGGTCCAATACCTGATCGGCGTCATCTGCGCCATCTGTGGTTGATTCTCCTGCCACGGAAGGGCGACCGCCAGTCACTACTGGCAGCCTGCGACAAATTCAATAGCCCTTGGCGACGGGTTCGGTGGCCCGTCCGTGACTGCGTCCCGGTACGGGCACTGTCACCCATCGCTGATCAGTATCGGCCCGCGTGCCGGCGGGCGTTGGCGGGGGGAGCCGATGCGCCGGCCGGAGCGAAGCGACGCCGGCCGCTAATGATCAGCCGTGCGGTGCAGGAACCCGCACTGGACGCAGTTCCCGGAGCGTCAGCTCCCGGAACGTAGTCGTGTGGGTGACTAAACCCGCGGCACAGTGGCTGGTAGCCTACGATATGATGAACGCATCGGTCCAATCCGTCCAATCCGTCGGATCGGGACAATATTGCATACCAGGTTATTACGAATTGGTTCGACCCACTTCGGGGTAAGAAGGGTGCAACCTCTACCAGGGGTATCGCTTCGCTCACCCCTGGCTATAAGAATCATACCCACTTCGTGGGTGTCCGGAACCGATATGCCAACAGAATACGTGACTCTCATCTTCGGCTTGGGCCACCGACTTGGCAAGTAGCGTACAATATATATTGTGATAAATCCGGAGGAAACCACCATGACATATAAAGTAAGAGTACTCGTGACCCTAAAGCCGACCCTGCTGGATGCACAAGGTCGAACCGTGCAGGAAGCACTGAACTCCCTTGGCTGGGACAATGTGAAAAGCGCACGCGTGGGCAAGGTGATCGAGCTTGAAATAGAAGACAACGGAACCGCAGTTGAGCAACAAGTGGCTGAGATGTGCAACAAACTGCTGGCCAATCCCGTTGTTGAGAACTACCACATTGAGGTTCTTAAATGAAGTTCGGTGTTCTTGTCTTTCCCGGCTCTAACTGCGACCAGGACGCCTTCTACGCCATCCAAGAGGACCTGAAACAGCCTGTTGAGTACATCTGGCACCAGCAGACCAGTGTGGGCGACGTCGATGCGATCATCGTTCCCGGCGGGTTCAGTTATGGGGACTATCTGCGCTGCGGTGCTGTCGCACGGTTCAGCCCGGTGATGCAGGCCGTCGAGGCCTTCGCGAAACAGGGCGGGCTCGTCATCGGTGTGTGCAACGGCTTTCAGATACTGTGTGAAGCACACCTTCTGCCTGGCGCACTCATCCGCAATGACTGTCTGCGCTTCGTCTGCAAGCACGTGAACCTGAAGGTGGAAAACACCAACACAGCGTTTACTGCCGACTGCCAGCCCGGCGAGCTGTTGAATATCCCCATCGCCCACGGCGAGGGTAAGTATGTGGCTGATGAAGAGACCCTGCAGAGGCTGAACGCCAACGGGCAAGTGATGTTCCGCTATGTAGATGCCAGTGGCAACCCCACAGCGCAAGCTAATCCCAACGGTTCGGCACAAAATATTGCCGGCATATGCAACGAAAAGTTCAATGTATTGGGCATGATGCCACACCCTGAGCGGGCCTGCAACACTCGCTTGGGCAGTAAAGATGGTATCAAGCTGTTCACCAGTATGGTGCGCAGCGGCATTTCTGCCCTCGTGAAATAGCTGCTAGGAGGCATCAACCATGGCCAATATTCTGAAAGAGGGAGAGCGCATAGAAATACTCGTGCGCGACCAATCTCCTGAAGATATCAAAAACCGAAGCTACTACACCTTCTGGGGTGGGCTGACTGGCATCATATACCGCATCTACACAGACGGTAAAGCGGCTGTGCAGGTTGATAATGATGCGTTGCCGGATGTAGTCATCAAACGGCACATACAAGCCCAGGAGCGCATGAAGAAGCGATGGGTGGACAGCCTTTCCGATGAGGCGCGGAACCGCCTGACCCCTGAAGAGAAGCAGTTCAAGCTGAAATACATGATTTTGGTTGACCTGGGTGATCTGGTGGCTTCAAGCCGAATGCCGGTTCCCAAGGAAGCGCAGAAGCGTAAGTCGACAGCCGACCTGGACCGAGCGGAACTGCAGTATATGAACACTCCACCGGAGCCGACGTTCTAATGCTGGCGAAACGAGTGATCCCCTGCCTGGATGTCAAAAACGGCCGTGTGGTGAAGGGTGTCAACTTTGTGAACCTGCGCGACGCAGGTGATCCAGTTGAGCTCGGGGCTGAGTACGACCGTCAAGGCGCGGATGAGCTGGTATTCTTGGATATCACCGCCAGCCACGAACAGCGCGATATCGTGACGGCGATGGCTGCACGCGTGGCCGAACAGGTGTTCATTCCATTCACCGTGGGCGGCGGGATTCGCACAGTAGAGGACTTCCGGCAAGTGCTCAAGGCTGGGGCTGATAAAATCAGCATCAACACTGCGGCCGTGACCACTCCCCACTTGATCAGTGAGGCGGCCGAACGGTTCGGTAGCCAATGCGTGGTGGTCGCGATAGACCCGAAACGGGTGGGAACCAAGCCAGATGGCACCCCAAAATGGGAAGTATTTACCCATGGAGGGCGCACCCCCACTGGGCTGGACGCTATTGAATGGGCTCAGGAAGTCGAACGGCTGGGAGCGGGCGAAATCCTCTTGACCAGCATGGATCGCGACGGTACTCAGGACGGGTTCAACATCCCGCTGACCCGAGCGGTGGCAGAGGCCGTCGGCATACCAGTCATCGCATCGGGTGGAGCCGGTACCCCGGAGCACCTGGTCAAAGCGGTGACCGAAGGCAAGGCCGACGCGGCACTCATCGCCAGCATGGTGCATGACGGGCATTACACCATCGCTCAAATCAAGCAAGTTATGGCGCAATACGGCATACCCGTTCGGCAGATTGTCGCCTAAACGGCGAGGCACCCAAACCCGCTCCGGCGGTTGTAAGTAACCTGGTCGTAGGGGCAACCCCCCGTGGTTGCCCGTATTACCGGGGCGGTAATCGTAGGGGCATGGCGTGCCGTGCCCGCGTTGCGTGTCCTATCAACATGTCAATCGTAGGGGCGACCGGCCGGTCGCCCCTACGGACAAAATCAGGGCGCCCACAAGGGACGCCCCTACGAACGCATCTGTTACGGTATAGGTCCCCGTGCCAGCACGGGTGGTTGCTTGTTGGTCATACTGAGGAGGACTTCATATGCTGCGCCGTTATCCATCTCTTCGTGTGGTCATCCCACTCGCGTTGCTTCTCATCGCTATCAGCATTGGCCGTTACCTCATCGAGGGTGCTGCGGGCGGCACTGCCCCGTTTGTAAAGTTAAGCCCGTCAAAGGTGAACTTTGTTTTGATTGGTGATGAGCTGCGTGCTGTGATCTCCAATCGCACAGTGTTCATCTACAATGCGTCGGATGTCCAGGGCAAATCATTCGCCGCTGGACAAGAGCCCGCGATCAAGCCGGGAGCCCGTCCGTTGACCGTGGAGCAGGCACTGGCTAAAGGCGAACTCATCATGACTGAGAAGCAGTTGAAATCCGCTGAGATGCATACTGTAGACGCGCCGAAGCCGATGGTTGGGAAATATTCCGTAGTAAATGTGGTATTGACGCCAGAGGGCAAGCAGCGTCTGGCGCGATTTACCCGTAATAACCCTGGAAAGCAGGTCGCGATCAGTGTGAATGGAACCTGGTCTGCGAAGTTCAATATTGAGGGCACGCTGGCCGTCAGCGCATTTACGATTGAACCCGTGTGGGCCATCCCTCTGGCCACTGACATGGCTGTAGCCATAAACGGTCAGTAATCTTCTCACCGGGCTGTGAGGCTACGGCACACAGGTAGCCATCGGCAGCATCGCACCAGGTCAATCGATAGTCGCCATGTGTTGGCTGCCAGTCGTCGTCAAGCACCGCGTGTTCCAACCCATGCCCTATTCCGCATCCACTGGCCTTCACCAGTGCCTCTTTTCCCGTCCATATGCGGGTGAAAGTAGCGGCAAATTGCTCAGGCGGTACGCACTGCAGCCTGGCACACTCATCAACGCTGAAGAACCGCTTGGCGATATCCATGCCGCTGTGCTGACCGCGTATGGCCTCCACATCCACCCCAACCGGCCCTTCGGTGCTGAACGCGATGGCCACCAATTCGCCGCTATGGCTGGCGTTGAACCATACACGGGTTTGGGATAGGTAGGGCTTCCCGTAGTTGTTGCGCAGTATCTCCAGATCACTGGGATGAACTCCAGTGCGTTCAGATAGAAGCCACCTGACTGCCGCGCGTGAAAGGCTGCTTCGGATCTGGTCATCTTCACGCCGAAACCGCGCGATCTCGCTGCGCTCCAGATCGCTGAGTATCTGCTGCATGGCCTCGATGTGCGCACGCCACTCAGCCGCGTGCAGTAGATAGAGCTCAGCCATCGCTCTCTGCTTTTGTGGGCAGATACATAAGCATCACTTCGGCTAGCCTCTTCACATTGGGTTGTTTGAGTATGGTCTCATGTGTGCCCGGAATCACATCGTTCGTGATTTTGAACTCTTTAGACTTCCATCCCCAGTCGGCATCGGGTATGGCACCATCTGCCAGAGTGTCGCCGTAGATCAGGTGCAGGTTACCAGGGTGACGGCTCTGGCGATACCTGTTTTCGGCCTCCAGGTTCAGCTTGCTGACGAGGGCTCGGTTCTTCAGAACGCCGCTATCCATATCCAGCCGGAAACCGCGCTCAAAATCACCGGACTTAACCTGTTGCTGCCATCGGATCTTGCCCATATACCAGTTATATATGCCCTTAGGGCCTAGTTTCAGCAGGGCCAGTATACGTTGAAGCTTCGCATTGATTCCTGATCCGCAGGATTCCAGCGTGGGAGTTTCGATGAGAATAAGTGAACCCACTTGCTCACCCGCGTCCTGCAGTTGAATAGACATTTCAACGCCTACCATACCGCCGTAACACCAGCCTGAAATGTAATACGGTCCGTGGGGCTGCACTTTCCTCATTTTGGCTATATATGCGGTTGCCATCTGCTCTACTGTAGTATGTGCTTGATCGGGGTTCGTAAGCCCAAGACTCTCAAGTCCATACACAGGATGCGTCCCGCCGATGATGCTGGCCAGATGAGCGTATCCCATCACGTCGCCAGGTGTGGAATGTATGATAAACAATGGAGCGCCTTTACCATCCGCCAGTTTGACCAGTATCTCTTCACGATGTATGTCGGAAAGCGCGTCGGCCAACCGACGGATTGTGCCACTTCGGATGACTTGAGCGGGAGTGATGGCCACTCCGTAGTGTGATGCCCGAACGATCATATCCATGATCATCAACGAGAAACCACCCAGCTCGAAGAAGTCGTCATCGATACCGACTTCTGTATTGAATAGCTGCTTCCAGACCTCGCAGAGCACCTCTTCCAGATGGTTAGTGGGCGGCACAATCTGGTGTACTTTCGTTAGCTTTACGTCAGGCAGAGCGTTTGAATCGAGTTTTCCTCCGGGAGTCATTGGCAGCTCTGGCATCAACATGATGACTGCCGGAACCATATACTTTGGTAACTTGATCTCCAGATAGTCACGGACACTTTTTTCCATGACCCGAGTGTCTGCTGCTAGATACGCCACCAACTGTTTGTTAGCGGCATCACCTTGGGCTATCACTACCGCTTGCTTAACGCCTTCCACCTGGCAACAGGCCTCTTCAATCTCCGCTGGTTCCACACGGTACCCGTGCAGCTTGACCTGACGGTCTGCCCGCCCCACATATTCCAGGTTACCGTCATTACGCCATCTCACCAGATCGCCGGTGCGGTAACACCGCTGCCCGGTTGCTGTAGTCACAAACCGCTGTTCGGTCATCTCCGGGCGGTTACGGTAGCCAATTGCCACGCCCTCTCCACCAATCCAGAGCTCACCCACTGCGCCAAACGGCGCAAGCTGCCCTGAGGGTTCCACCACCAAGGCGGACGCTCCGAAACAGGGCCGTCCGATAGGTGCTTCGCCGCCGTGCTCCTCAAGAAGGGCATGGTCAATCACAGCCATCGAACAAACCACTGTACACTCGGTCGGACCGTATGTATTGAACAGAGTGACATTGGGATATCTGTCTATGAAGCTAAGCACATGACTCGACAGTGCCTTTTCGCCTCCGATGATGACCATCCGCACCGACTCCGGCAGAGCTGGCGCAGCCGGGGAGGCGACAGCAACGCTGAAGTAGGCGGTGGGTAGGTCCAGCACGGTGACCTGCCACTCGGAGAGCAGCCTTTGCAGCTCGTTGGCGTCGTTGGCAGTCTCTGGTGTGCGCAGCACTAGAACGCCACCCGCTAACAGGCAGGGGTATATCTCCTCCATACTGGCATCGAAGTTGGGGCTCGAGAACTGCAGCACCACATCGGTCTCGGTGATGCCGTAACCAGCCATGGCCCGCTGTACAAAGTGACTCAACGATCGGTGGCTGAGCTCAACACCACGAGGTGTTCCCGTGCTGCCTGAGGTGTATATCATCACGGCAGGCGATTCCCAATCGATAACGTAGGGTTGTGGCTCTGCATCGACCAGTTCCGTATCGATGTCCAGCAATCTCAGAGATGCACCCAGTTGGTTCGACAACTCGGCCGTGGGTTGATTGTATAGGATGCAGCCCATGCCGCTGTCGGTGACGATGTGCTGCAGGCGTTCAACTGGATAGGTGGAATCTAGCGCCACCACGGGACATCCCGCCAGCATCACTCCCAGCAGACAGCCCACCAGCTCCGGGCTTCTGTTCACGCAGACGCCTACCGGCCGTGTTTCGCCCTTTAGCGACGCCGCCACCTTGTGTGCATATCGGCTCAGCTCAGCCCTGCTCCACACACGGCTTATTTGTGCGGACTCGTCCCACCAGCGGACAGCCGCATTATCAGGTTTGTCCGCTAATTTGTCAAGTATAAGTCGCGGCACCGTCTTTTGCTCGATCTGAAGGCTAGCATCTATCGGTCTGCCGAACTCCTGCAGGGTCGCAGATTCATTGTTGGAGTGGCATGGCAGCGTATCAAGAAGCTCGTCAGGCAGGTTTGCGATTTGCTCAAGTGCATGGGCCCACATCTGTGCCCAGCGTTCCGCAGTGGCCTGATCGAAGATATCTTTTCGGTAGTCCAGCACTAGGTCGATGCCATCCGGTTTTGGGGTCACCCACCAGGTGAGATCAAACAGGCTGCGTTCGGTGCCGACATAGTGCCAATCACTGCGCATACCCGGTAGATCAAGCACGCCCTGGTTCACGTTTTGGTACACAAACATCACCTGGAAAATGGGGGAATAGGACAGGCTGCGTTCCACCTTGGCACTGTTCAGGACATGCTCAAATGGCACCCCGCCGTTCTCAAGAGCTTCATTTCCGGTTTTGGCCACTCGTTCAAGCAATGAACTGAAGCTATCATCTTCTTGGACACTGGAGCGTATCGCCAGAGTATTGATGAAGAACCCAATGGTCTTTTCAATCTCTGATCGCTCCCTATTGGCACAGAATGTGCCCACGCAGATATCCCTCTCGCCGCTAAGCCGATGCAGCATGTAGAAAATGGTCGATAATAACAAAGAGAAAACAGAGCTGTTGCGTGCGGCAGCCAGTTCGGCAAGGCGGCTATACAGTGTGCTGGGTATCGACATATGCACATTACCGGCCGTCTCGCTACCGATGGCGGGACGGGCGTAGTCGGTTGGCAGTGGGAGCAGTGCGGGCACGCCGTCAAGCTGACGGTTCCAATATTGCAGTTGCTGTTGCCACACCTTTTGGGCTTCTGGAAGCTGCTGCCACAGGCTGTAGTCGATATAGCTTCTTGTCGGTTGGGTGGCTTCAGCATTATCGTCGGCATAAAGCTTGTTCAGGTCCTGTATCAGCAGTCCCATGCTCCATCCGTCGGAGATGATATGGTGCATCACAATCATGAACAGGCATTCATCTGGCTTCACATTGATGACGAATGTGCGCAGGAGATGGGCTACACCAAGGTAAAACGGCTCGAGAACGAGTGAGCGGGCGATTTCGTGAGCATGTTCCCAGTTGTCTGCCTGATATTGCTGCATCATCACTTCAGTATCGGGCACAACTTCTTGCACGATCGAATCATTCTGCATGACGAACTGGGTGCGTAACGAGGGTTGCGCCTTTACCACCGTGTTGACTGCACGATGCATTCGTGCGGGATCAAACGGACCGGTGATATCCCATGCAAATACAATGTGGAATGCTGGGTTATCTGGGCTCAACTGACAAAGAAACCATTCACGCTGCTGGGAGTTACTTAACGGAGCTACCGTCTGGTTCTCAGCCACAGGTATCTCGGGTAGGCCATCATGCATCTGCCCCTCTCGCAAAGCATCTGACAATCCTCGCACCGTGGGGTGGCTTAGAATCTGCATCAGCTTCACATCAATATCGAGCCTGACTGACAACCTGTGGGCCAAAGTGGCCGCAAGAAGGGAGTTCCCGCCCATCGCAAAGAAGTTATGGTCGATACCCATCGGCACCCCGCCTAGCAACTCTGTGTAAGTTTCTAGTATGCTGGCTTCCCATGAGTCTCGCGCAGGTGCGATCGTTTGCTTCACTAGATCGCCCGCTTCAGGAAGAGGCAGTGCGGGGTGATCGACTTTGCCATTTTGGGTCATGGGCATGCGTTCAAGCACCACATAATACAAGGGCTGCATGACTGGCGGTAACGCTTTGGCACACAAGTTGCGGCACTCTTGCCTTACCAGTTCGGCATCGGCACCTGCGATTAGACATATGTAGGCCGCCAGACGCTTAAGTCCGCTCACCTCAACGGGCCTCACGACTACTTCGCGTACACATGGCTGTTCGGCAATCACCGATCCAATCTCACCAGATTCCATCCGGACGCCCATCAACTTGAACTGCCCGTCAGCACGACCCACAAACTCGTAATTTCCATCTGGCAGTTGTTTAACCAGGTCGCCAGAACGGTATACCTTAGAATCGGGGTCAGAGCTAAAGGGGTCTTTGATGAACCGTTCTGCCGTGAGCTCAGGGCGCTTGAGATACCCGTGTGACAGGCATATCCCGCCGATCAACAACTCACCAGTCTCACCCTCACTAACCAGTTCGAGGTCATCATTTACTATATAGTGAGTTGTGTTACGGATGGGCACCCCGATGGGGGCTCGTCGGCCAGGGTAGTCTTCGCTATCATCCTCGCACACCGTGTACAGAGTGCTGACGACCGTTGTTTCGGCTGGTCCGTAACCGTTGATGATTCGTAAGTGTGGTGAGAGGCTCTCAATCTCCCGTAAAAATGCCAGCGGTATAGGCTCTACCGCGACGAACAACTGCTTAAGTCTGCACTGCCCGGGATGTGCCCGGCACCACTCCAGCAGATCTCCCACCATCATGGGCGGAATGTAACCGGCCGCTATATGGTGGTCGTACATCCATTGCACAAGAGCAGGACCGTCGGCATGAATATCTGCCGGTACGAATTCCAGATGACCAGTACATTCAACGGCCTGGTAGATATCGTAGATGCTGACATCCCAACTGAGGTTGCACCAGGACATGCATCGATCGCCATGCTCAAGCGGGGCACGGGCCTGGTACTCCTCCAGCATATTGACTACCGCTGGCCAGCGGCAGATGACTCCTTTGGGCTTACCTGTAGAGCCGGATGTATATATGATATAGGTGCTGTCCTCTGGCACAACCACCGGATCGTCACGGAGTTGCCCCGTCCAGCTATCGGCTTGATCAAACTGCCAAACCGGGCCGCCCGAAAACTCAAGGTGGCATGCCACCTTGCTGTGGGTGACCAGTAGGGCCGATTCGCTATCATCCAGCATAAACTGCAGACGGGAATCCTGGTGTTTCGGATCCAGAGGAAGGTAAGTGGCACCAGCCTGCTTGACAGCGAGCATGGTGATGACAGCCTCTGCTGACCTTTCAATACAGATCGCCACGCACACACCGGGCCGCACGCCAGCGCGACGCATCGCTTCACTTAATGTTGAGACTAATGCCGCTGTTTCATGTGCTTCGTAACTCTTGCCTTCTTGCGCTAAAACACATTCATAGAGACGTTCTTGCCTTTCAGTATGCACCATGGCGAGACCTCCAAGAATCGAAAGCTGTATATAATGTCTATGATACCATCGATAGACACCAATGTCCGTTGTTTAGTGATCTGGCATCTCCAGTGTCACAGCGGAAGGGAGAGGCAATGCCTGTCAAGAGCACTTCAAGCCCCAAAACATATGTATTAATCCACATAGCCCTTGGTTTGAGTAATATTTTTTATTCGGTCCTGGCTTATCTATTGTCGGGCTCGCCGAGGGGGCAGGCAAGCGGTCCACCCCCGTCATGGGGGCCCATGGCGGTCTATGCCAACTGTGCCGTAGATATCATATATGCGTTGGTCTTTTATAACCGTAATGTGGCAAAGTACCGTCAAGCGTTGTCAGAGGGTGATACAAGCCAAACTCTAAGCTTGCCGGTCATCGGTCCAAATGCCATGATTGAATCCGCGTCTATCGTGGCGTTAATGTACTTCTTTATGTATGGTGCAACCACACCATTATATATCGTCAGTACAATTTGTACCGTGACCTCACTAGGCGTGCTGCTACCTAAAGTCATCGCATTGGCCCGCGAGGCTGAGCTGGGTTCAAGCAGCCAGAATTAGCACTAATAACGCTCAGGAGAACTCATAAATGCCTTTAATCAAAGTGAAAAAGAACCTGCTGCTCATTGCGCTGGTGCTGGGTTTCGCTCATGCTATATATCTGGGAGCTGGGCTGCTCATCGGAAGACCCAACCAGCTTGTGACGCTGATGCCAGGAGTGGCGGACGTTGTTCTCTACATCATGATAGTGCTCTTCGTCCCCATCACCATTGCTTTTCTGAAAGTCAGATCAGCCTCGGCTTTGGAATATGTTAAAGCGGGCGGGCAAGGTCACGAGCGTATGGCCTCTGCTGTGATCTATTCTGGCGTGATAGGGCAGGTTCCCACCTTAGTTTGTCTGATGTATGTGATGGCAGGGAACACACCGGACCCGCTGTACATATCGGTGATCATGGGGTCTGTGGTGACGCTGTTAGGAATTGTGCCGGAGATCGAGCACTACGTTAAAGATGCAAACGGCTTTTTGCCGCCAGAGTAACTTGTCTTCATCATGCGTTTGAGTTCCTCATCCGCTGCGTGATCAATCACTCGTCTTCCATCGCTGAGAGTATGCATCGGATTGGCTCCACATATGAGCAGCATTTGGACCATGCGGGGTTGGCCTGTCTGCGCTGCAAAAACCAGTGCGGTGTCACCCTGTTCTGTGGGTAAATCGACAGGGCATCCACTGGCTACCAGAAGCTCCACCGTATTGATGTGTCCCTGCATTACGGCCAGATGGATCGGGCATCGGCCCTTGTGAGATAATCTTGTCAGGTTAGCCCCGAACTCGATCATTAGCTTGGCCGTCTCTAGATCGCCGTTGTTAGCTGCTGCATGCAGAGCGGTCCATCCATTTTCGTCAGTGGAATCAAGCAGCCACCGGTCGGCCTTCAACATGGCCGACAGCATGACGATGTTGCGTTGAGCAACAGCCTGTTGAAAATTACCTAGGCGTTTGCGTCGGAATATATTAAACACTATCAAGTCCTTCTTCACACTTGCGATACCCGAGGAATATCATGCATTCCTTGATATTTGTACCCTCATATGCTTAGACGAGTCAAGATGCGAATGCGCACCCTTTTTTTGGACGGATTTGAGTAAAATGCACTGTGATGCAAATATGGCCGAAGGATAGGATGATATGATACTAGCGACTGGCGGTGAAGACCGGGCCGAATCTACCACTGTGAAGGGGTTCTGCTCTCGCAATATCATGAAGAGTGAGGACCAAGCAGAGTGAGTGCAATGCCTCCCCTGAAGATATTGATGCAGTGTCATGCTTTCCTGGCCTGTAACCTGGAGTTGGCTAACCAGCTTAGTGCAAGACATTCGGTATTACTGCGGACGATAAAGAATGAGCTCGTTCCGTTCGGCGACGACTGGAAATGGCAGCTTAACGACCGAGTGACTTGCCGCGTTTCGCCAGATATCCGGATGCGCAGTGCAGACTATTACCTGCAACGCATGAAACTACTAGGAGAAGCCAAGAGCTGCGATATCATCCACAACCAGTACTCCACTGACCCAGTGATTAATTTGATGATGATGTGGTGGATGCGGCGCACGGATAGACCCAGCGTGCTGACTGTGCATGACCCAACACCGCACAGCGGTGACGACTTTATCTTTAAGGGTAAGCCCATCAGACGTGCGATTACGAACAGGTTGATCAGTTGCCATCCAAACATTTTGAGTTATAGCGAATACACGGCAAAACTCATGAAAGATACCTACCCCAACGCCGGTCGAGGTTATTCGGCCGCTGTGTGGCATGGGCCGATGGACTATTTGACCCAATACCCCGACCTAAAAACACCAGGTGACGTACCGACTGTGCTGTTTGCAGGGCGGTTATCGAAATATAAGGGTGCCGACGTGATGCTTCAGGCCTGGGAGCTTGTTGCTGCGAGCATCCCTCAAGCCAGATTAGTCATCGTGGGCACTGGGCCCGAATCCGCCGCCATCCAAAAGAAGCTGGATGCGTTGTCAAACGTGGAATTTGTAAACAGATATGTGAGTAACCGCGAACTGGCAGATTACTTCGCCCAGTGCCATCTGGTCATCATGCCCTACCTGGAAGCCACGCAGTCGGGGATTCAAGCGACCGCGATGGCCTTCGAAAAGCCGGTAGTTGCCAGCCGCGTGGGGGCGATCCCTGAGATGCTTGATGAGGGCGAGTCAGGACTGCTGGTCCCCCCGGGTGATGCCGATGCGCTGGCTGAGGCGATCTCGACCTGCCTGTCTGACAACGATCTGTTGAATCATCTGCAGCAAGGTGCTGCACGGCTGCATCGCGGCCGGCTGGCCTGGCCTCTGCTCTGCAGCCAGATTGAGGGGCACTACCGGGCGTTGGTGCGTTAGCCACTGTTCCCTGGGAACGCCAATCTCCCGATTGGCATCTCCCTCCCATCCTTGAAATTCGTGGTTCAGGTCAATGGTCGGCCGTGCCTTGGTGGGTCGTTGAATCACCGGCTGACCGGTTCGTTGCGACTTTTGGTGAAGTGTCAAAATGGCAATGCAGTTCGAGAAATCACCATATGGATACAGCATACTCATATTGGAGGACGGTAATGCCATATCGGGACCGGTAAATGCTGTAATTCGGATGCAGGACTATATTCACCGAAGTATCTATGACGAACTAACCATTGATGATATATGCTCCGAATCGGGTTATTCAAATAGGCATGCTTTACGGTTATTCAAAGTGCATTTGAGTAAAACAGTTTTTGAGTATATACGGGATTTACGGTTAGCAATAGCTGCTGGTAAACTGATTGGTTCCAATAGCCATGAATGCATTTTGGAAATCGCGCTAGATTCAGGATTTGAGACACACGAAGGGTTTACCAAAGCATTCAACAGTCATTTTGGTGTATTGCCGCGAAATTACCGTCGGAGGCGTTTACCCAACAATTATACGGCTCCAACTCCTATGAGTTATTACTACCTGCTACTTCGTTCGAAAGGAATGCAACCAATGAGTGAAACAAGAACTGTGACGGCTACCTCCATCACAAAACCGGCCTGCAAACTGATTGTCAGGCGTGGCATACTATCGACCGACTACTTTTCCTATTGTGACGAGATCGGGTGTGATATTTGGCAAACTTTGGAGCAAGTGCCAAACCGGTTGGATAAAGTGTCTTTTGTCATACTACCCGATGCCCTGGTCACACAAGGAACTTCGAAAGCGTGTTGTGCTGTCGAAGTGCCGCTTGGCTATTCGCTGCCTGTGCCCGAGGGATGCGACGTCATCGAACTGACCGCGCACACGATGCCGTGGTTTCAAGGTGCGCCATATGAAGATGAGGCTTGGTATGGTGGTGCTCACTCCGAGATATCCAATGCTATACAACACTACAAGCCGGAGCGGTATGGATACAGGTATGCCTATGACTCGGCGCCGGAGTTCCACTACGGTACTTCAGCGAAGGATGGCTGCAAGCAGTTAGTGCCGGTAGTGGCTTTGTGATACCTGTGAGCTCGGATGGGACTTAACGCAAAGGCGCAAGGGTGCAATGACGCAAAGGGGAACCCATCTTCGTCATCTGTGGTATAGACAACACGGGCTGACCGCCAGACCGGCGCGGTCTGATAGCCATCTGTAGCCGTTATATCTCTGAAAGACCGCCCCGGTCATAACCACCTGGGAACGCCAATCTCCCGATTGGCATTTCCCTTCCATCCGTGTCATCCGTGGTTCAGCCAATACGGGCTGACCGCCAGACCGGCGCGGTCTGATAGCTTTCTGTAGCTGTTAGCTCTCTGAAAGACCGCCCCGGTCATAACCACCTGGGAACGCCAATCTCCCGATTGGCATCTCCCTTCCATCCGTGTCATCTGTTGCTCAGCCAATACGGGCTGACCGCCAGACCGGCGCGGTCTGATAGCCTTCTGTAGCCGTTATATCTCTGAAAGACCGCCCCGGTCATAGCCACCTGGGAACGCCAATCTCCCGATTGGCCTCTCCCTCCCATCCGTGCCACCTGTGGCTCAGCCAATACGGGCTGACCGCCAGACCGGCGCGGTCTGATAGCTTTCGGTAGGCGTTATACCTCTGAAAGACCGCCCCGGACATAGCCAATAGCTACTCCTCGGGCTTGCCGAGGTCGGCGGGGGCTTTGGAGCGGCCGGCGAAGCCGGCCAGCACGATGACGGTCAGTATATACGGCATGGCAAGGAACAACTCGCTGGGTATCTCGACGCCTCGGAACAGGCTGCCTTGAAGCCGCTGCTGCATGGCGTCCAGCAGGCCAAAACCCAGCGATGCGCCCACCACTCCCAGCGGAGTCCAGCGTCCGAATATCACCGCAGCCAGGGCCACAAACCCCTTGCCGGCACTCATGTTGTCGGTGTAGACATTCATCTGGCTGATGCTCAGGTAGACTCCCGATAGCCCAGCCAGCGCCCCGCTGAGACCCACACAGATCATGCGGATGCGCCGCACAGGCAGACCGGCCAGTCGGCTGTGCGAAGCGCTCTCGCCGCACGCGCGGATACGCAGTCCCCAGCCGGAGTGGTTCATCAAATGGTGCATGGCGATTAACATCAGGATCAGCAGCCACACGAAGGGGCTTTGGTCGTTCAACACCGGCCCGATGATCGGAATACTGGCAAGCCAGGGGGCACTGAAGCTGCTAAACGGGGTGCAGGATGGCGTATCCGGGAAGAAGCGGTGCATCAGATAGAGCGTGCTGCCGGAGGCAAACAAGTTCACCGCAGCACCGCTGACCACCTGGTCGGCGCGGAAACGCTGGGTCAGCAACCCGTGCGTCAAACCTAGTAACGCGCCGGCGGAACATCCGATGACAGCACCAGCCCACGCCGACCCGGTGAGCATCGCACCCGCGTATCCTGCGAAGGCACCCATCAGCATCTGACCTTCGAGCCCGATGTTCACCACCCCGCTGCGTTCGGATATGGTGCCTCCCAGTGCGGCCAGTCCCAGAGGTACGCTCAAGCGCAGCGCGCTGCGAATCAGTTCAGTGTCAAACATTGGCAGGCCCTCGGCGCATGGCGCGTATCGCCGCGATCATCATGATCACCACCGCCTCCACAATCCAACTGATCTCCCGCGGCACCTGCGGTGTGGTGAGCACCTGCATGGTGGTGGCTCCGTTGTGAAGCGCACCCAGCACAAATCCGCTGACCAGCACTCCGAAAGGATGATTCGCCCCGAGCAGCGCCACGGCGATGCCGTCAAACCCATATCCGGGCGAGAAGGCGTCGATAAACTTATGGTGAATACCCAGAACCTCAATGCAGCCAGCCAGACCCGCGATGGCTCCGCTGATGGTGAGGCTGACCCAGGCCAGCCGTTTGACATCGGCTCCAGCCACGGCCGCCGCCTGCTCGTTGGTGCCGGTGGCGCGGAACTCAAATCCCCATGCTGTGCGGTAGAGCAGATACCACATCAAAACGCAGACTCCCAATGCAAAAAACAGCCCGATGTGCAGGCGGGTGTCTTGAATCAACAACGGCAGAATGGCTCCCTTGGCGATGGGGGCGGTCTGAACCGCCATGTTCGCGGGAGAGGGGTCTTTCAAGATGCCTCCAGCCAGCCAGTGCGTGCCATACAGCGCGATGTAGTTGAACATAATGGTGGTGATGACCTCATGCGCACCCCGCTTTGCCTTGAGAATGCCGGGTATCCACGCCCAGAAGGCGCCACCCAGCACTCCCGCTCCGATGCAGAGGCTGATATGCAGCCAAGACGGCGCCTCAGGGAAGGCGATGCCCATCATACCGGCACAGAGCCCGCCCACCAGCAACTGCCCCTCCACGCCGATGTTGAACACACCGGCCTGCAGTCCCACCGCAATCGCCAAACCGCAGATGGCCAGAGGAATCGCCCGCAGGGTGCTCTCCGCCAGCGCACCGGGGTCGGTCAGACCGCCGGCAAACCAGGCGGACATCGCCTGTGCCGGATTGGCTCCGCTGATGGCGATGAGCACGGCGGATATCAACAAGCTGGCCGCAAATACGGCTACAGGCCATCCCCATTTCCAAAGCTGCTTCATTCGCGCACCCCCACCATCAGCTTGCCGATAGCCTCCCTGTTCTCGTCGGTACCGTCCAAAATGCCCATCAACTGGCCGTTATACAGCACAGCGATGCGGTGGCACAGCTCCACCAGCTCGCCGATGTCATAACTCACGATCACCGCGGCACAGCCCTTTGCACACGCCTGGGTGATCTGCTCACGCACAAACTGCGCACTGTGGGTATCAAGCCCGCGGGTCGGGTGGCCTGCCACCAGCAGCGACGGTGTCTGGTAGAGCGCGCGTCCGACCACCAGCTTCTGCTGGTTACCGCCGGAGAGTGTGCTAAGGCTTTGTTGCGGCGATTCGGCCTTTACCCGGAATCGTTCGATTGTTTGAGTTGTGAATTGCCCCATGATCTTTGGCTTCAGCATCCATCGGCCGAACTGCGGCTCACGCTGATGCCCCAGCATGGCGTTATCGACCAGACTCCATTCGCTGATCGTGGCCCGCGAATGGCGATCCTCCGGGATGTAGCGCACCCCGCGAGCCAGGCGTCCGCTTACCCCCAGATGCCCCACATCCTCGCCCATCAGTAGCAACTGCCCGCTCTTGCAGCGGCGCAGCCCAACCAGCAGCTCCACCAGTTCCGCCTGGCCGCTTCCGTCCACTCCGGCGATGCCCAGCACCTCGCCTTTGCGAACGGAAATGCTGAAGTCCTTCAGTCCACTCCGGGCATGTTTGGCAGCGATGCTCACATGACGCAATTCGACCGCCAGCTCATCGGAGGGGGCAGGCAGGCTGAAGGGTTCGGTGCTGGTGATCACTTCGTCAGTGCCCATGATCTGGTTGGAGAGCTCAGTCAGGTTTAAATCGGCTGTGACGGGGTAGTCTGCCACGCTGCAGCCATTGCGTAATACGGTGACGTGCTGGGCGTGCTGGACCACCTCCTGAAGCCGATGGGTGACCACAATCGCGGTATGGCCCTCGGCGGTAAGGCGATGCAGAAGCTCGTAAAAACTCTCGGCATCCGAAGGGGGGAGCACCGCGGTGGGCTCGTCAAATATCAAGATGCGACAGCCGCGCATCAGCAGGCGGAGTATTTCTACCTTCTGCTGCTGTGATACGCTCAACTCACCGGCTGGCTGGTTCCAGTCGACGTCCAACCCCAGGCCATCTGTATATTTCTGGGCTTCTTGAATGACCGGTGCCTTGGGCATGGACTTCCAGCCAGTGGAGGGGTATGTTAGCATGAGGTTCTCGATGATACTGAGCTCCGGGATGAGTGCGTAGTGCTGGCTGACCATGCCCACACCCGCACTCAGCGCGTCAGCAGGACTTCCGAATTTCACTTTCTCACCGAACAGTGCGATACTCCCGCTGTCAGGTGTGATCACGCCATACAGCATGTTCATGAGGGTGGTCTTGCCAGCCCCATTCTCACCGACCACAGCGTGTATGGTGGCAGACTCCACTCGCAGGTTCACACGGTCGTTGGCTATGCAGGTTCCGTACTGTTTGTGCAGCTTCTCTGCCACCACCGCCAGCGGCCTTCCGGATTGGCTCATCGCCTGATGGCCACCATGCGGTTGATCAGGCGCCCGCCCACTAGCTTCTCCACCATCACGTGGCCATAGGAGCTGGTGGCGTGGATCATGCGGCCATCGCCGATGTAGATGCCCGTGTGGTCGATCACACCGTTCTTGGCGAAGTAGACCCGGTCGCCTGGCTGGGCTTCATAGATGTTGCCGATTGGCCTCCCCACATTCACCTGCTGGCGAGCGGTCCTGGGCAGGTTGATGCCAAACCTGCGGAACACCTGCAGCACAAATCCGCTGCAGTCTGTGCCAAACTTACTGGTTCCGCCCCACACATACGGGATGCCAAGGTACTGGAAAGCGGTCTGCACGATGGGGCTGCCCACGCCGTCAGCCAGCCGCAGGTTGACCAGCTCGATGGAGTCTCGCGGAACCCAGCCTGGGCGGCCGTCGTTCATCAGCAGACCCAGCCAGCCATCGGCTTCCTTGATCACCGCAACGGTCACACCAGCGGGGACCAGCAGGTAACGCTTCGCCGTGTTGCTGCGTTCGCGAAATATCCCAACCGAGAACTTGGTGAAGCCGATGCGCCCGATCACATTGTTGTTAATGGGCTTCTCTTTCGGCTTCGGAGCCGGTTTGGGCGGTGGCATCAACTTGTTCACCTCAGGGGTTAAATCCCAGGTGATGGTGCTGTCCGCCCAGGCCGTAGTTCCCAGCAGCAGGCCGATCGCAAGAATTCGTATTACGCGGAACTTCATTTAAATAGCTGATCCAGGTGCAAGCCGTCTACGGTTATAAAGAACAGCCGGTCGTAGAGCAGCGATAACCTCGCCATGATGGTGGAGCCGAATAGAGCGCCAAACGCGATCATCAACAGCATCCTTCCGCTGGTGGCGCTGAACTTGATGGCTTTGTTCTCTTGCTTGAAGCTAAAGAAGAAGTAGCTCATCACCGCCAGCATGACGACGACGAAGATGAGGTTGTTCAGCACGCCGACCCATCCGATGGCGGCACCGGATTCGCCCAGCGCGAAGGGGTTCAGCGGCAGGAAGGACTTTTCGAGCTGCGGCCACATCGTGTTGGCGTAGATTTGGAAAATCTGGCCGGCGCTCATTCCCATGATCAGCCCGATGGGGATGCGGCTGATCCAGTTGAGCTTCTTACTGTAAACAAAGTAGAACATGATTCCGGCGAGGGCTGCGAAGATGCCCCACCACTTTCCTTCGATGAACACCGGTTTGAAGAAGAGCGGGTCGATCACTTCTCGAATCACGATCTGCAGCGAATAACCCGCCGCCAGACCGATATAGATGTGCTCAAACAGCCGGTAGAAGGCGTTCTCTCGAAACACCAGAGAGAAGATGGCCAGGGTGCAGATGATGGCCACCACCGTGCCGATACCCGCCATGTTCACACCACCACCAGGTAGAACAAACATGTTGTGCATGGCTTGTAACCAGGCGGCAGGATGGAATTCCGCTAACAACAGCATGTTATTTACCTATGGCCTTTCTGCGCTTTTGGTTGATATACCCGATGTTACCGAGTACGATCAACACCATGATGAGCACGTGCCCCCATGAGACAGCCCCCATGGCGGCTGTGGCGGAGCTGTTCACACCTATTAGTTTCTCATATTCCGCAGCACCTTTCATGCCCTCCAGCAGGCCGTTCATCTGGCCGCTTTGCAGCAGGGGGTAGCTTTCAGGTGCCATGACGGCGGTTAGGGCGCAGACATACTTCAGGTTTGGCGTGGATTTCACCAGCAGGCCGATCCACATTTGGTAGAATGCGGTGCCGGTGATCTCCACCAAGTAGTCGACATTCTTGATGGTCTTGATGCCCTCGAAGACGGGCAGTTTGGCGCAGGGCGTGCCGTTGCGATCCTTGATGAACGCGCCTTGGATGTCGTTCTTCATCGCCTTTGCCATGATGTAGGGCTGTTGAATCCAACCCAGATGCACCCACTGGGTGCCATACTTATAGTTGTATTCCTTGGCAACTGCCGCAGCTACAGTGTAGCTGAAAGACGCGCCGACGGGGTCAGCCGAAAGCACGCAGACCTTGATGCCGCGCTTCATCAGGTGACGCAGAATGGCTTCGGTCTGAGGCATATTCTCGGCTTTGGTTCCACCAGCCCAGGTGCAGCTCACGATGGCGAAACCGCGGTCCGGTATCTTCTCCACCACGTCATATGCCATTTGTGTGCTGTTGGTGATGAACATCGGCAGCGGGATGGGGTTGAAGATGGGCAGTATCATCACCACCATCAGCAGCACATACAGATAACGGCGGTCGATGTTCTGCATCCGGCTCCAAATATCTGGTCGATCCATGCTTACCTATACCTCCGCATCATAATATGCGCCGCGCTCAAGGCTGAGCCACAATCGCAACGCTATCGCAAGTCCACCCACACTCAGGCCAAACCCCACCCCGCGCAGCGCGGCAGCGTTGACCTCCTGCAGTATCCATTGCTTAATCACTTCCACGCGCATCCAGGCGAAGGGGCCGTCCACCGGTATCCAGGCGGTCAGCATGTTGCCCAGCGGAATTGCCCCCAGCATCACCACGAACGCGGTGATCATGAGTATTGTGGCCTCCGTAGAGCGGATCCGGAAGGCGCGGTAGGAGGCGCTGACGATGTAGAACGCCACCAGCGAAAACATGCTGCTGTCCATGCTGATCAGCATGTTGTCAAACATGATTTTCCAGGCGCTGTCGGCAAAGGCCACCGTCGGTTTGTTTCCGTATTGCTGCATCAAGCCGATGACCGTGATGGCAGCGATGGAGATGATCAGGGCCAGACTGCTGGGCCAGCCCTTGCGCAGCTTGGCCAGGTTGCGGCCATGCACGCGCAGCAGGCCCCAGATGCCCACCGCGATGGTCATTCCGCCCATCACACGGGCGAAGTCGGAGATAGGCACCAGCCAGCTCGAGAAGAGGTTCTCGCCGGTCTTGATGGGGCCGCAGCCCTCGGGTTTTCCGCAGGTCGGCCAGAAGAACTCCAACGCGAAATACAAACCACCGATGAAAGTGATGATGGCTATGACCGTCTTGCGGCCCTTGGATGACATGGCCCCGATGGCCACCAGGAACAATACCCAGATGAGTATCGAGCCGATGAGTGCCCCGGCCAGTGCCCAATCGTGCAGGGGGGTTGAGAAAAACTTCAGCATGAGTGACGAATACCTCCCTTAACTGGCGTTGACATTGAATAACTTCAGGATGTGCTGCAGGAGCTGGCCAAACAAGCTGCCCTCAGGAACCGCTGGTGCAAGGCTGGCCGCGATGACGCCCAGCACGATGATGAAGATGATCATCAGCTTGCCAAAGTCTTGCCCTACCAAGCTGCCCATGAGGGTGGGTTCGCGCGACAGATAGGCTGAGGCTGCGTAGAACTCGTCTCCGATGATGGTGTAGTCGCAGGCGGCGATGAAGAACGGCACCTGGGTGGTGCTGTCGGTGCCCGCGATTTGAATGGCTCCCACCTGGTTGCCGGATTCAGCAAAAATAAGTGCTTCGGCGAAGAATGAGCCAAACATGAAGATGGCGGCGGCCTTTTCGCGTTGGATCATACCCGCCACACCGGAGGCATAGGCAAACTGGCGTTCGCTGAGGAACCTGACGGTGTCGGGATCAAACCGCTCCGGCACGCCTTCGGCCTCGTAGGCGTTGCGGATCACTTCTTCGGCGACGGTCAACACCTGAGCATCGCACACTGGCAGGAACATGGAGTTGCCAAACCGCGCTATTTTACGGGTGATGTAGCTGAAGATGGTGATGGCTTGCAGGGTGACCACATCGAACCCGCTCAAACCCGGGATCATGATCACAGGGCGTCCCATCTCGGTGGCGCGGCCGATGGCCTCTTCCACAGCGGTCAGGCCAGGAATCCGACGGATGAACATCTGCTTGCCCCGGCGGGCCGATAAAATCTTATAAAGGATGACAGCAGCAATGACTAACTCAAACAGGATCACGGCAAGCCAGTTTTGATCGGCATGTTGCATGTTGGGCTCCTAAGTCGTTGCGTTGGGGTGCGGTTGGTGCTCCGCTGGCTCATCGCCAGCGGCGGGCGGGTCGTGCTCAAGCTGCTGGATGCGGTCGACCAGCCTCTCCACGTTCTCGCGCTTCTCCAGGAAAAGTCGGTAGCGATTGACTTGCTCGGGCCCAAACAGAGGGCCCAAGACCGGCATCAAGACGGCCACAGCGCTACTGCCCAGCATATGGATGGGGGCGTGCAGCTCCAGCAGCAGGGTGGCTGGCACCGCCATTCCCCGTTTGACAACCTGGGTGGCGATGCGTTCGATCAGCCAATCGGCCTCTTGTGGGCTCAACTCAGCGTCTTCTAGCCACATAACGCCCTCCAGTGCTTGATCGCCTGCATCACCGGCTGTTGGTCGGGGGGAAGACGCAGCTCCACTCCTCGGAAGGGCGCCAGTCGGGAGGCCATCGGCACCGAGCTGAGCTTCAGCCGGCCGTCATCGGTGGCGGAGATATACTTCACACGGCTCCAGGCGATGTCATAACGGGCGAGTAGGGTGGCCATGTGGGCACCCTCTTCATCCAGCCAGTAACGCACCGGCAGCCAGTATTCGCGTGTGGACATAAAGATGAGGAGTAACGCCAACAGACCATAGCCCACCTGGCGGAAGGCCAACCCGGCCAGCAGACCACCCAGCATGGTGATGCCCAGCAGTGGCCACGCCTTGCCGCGTTGCTGCGCGTAGAGGTGAACCCGCCACTGCAGTGAGGGTGGAACCACGGGGTCTAGCGGCATCAGATGCTCCAGGGAATAAAATGGGCGTCAGAGTCATTATAGGAAGCAACGAAACAGCCTGTCAACATTGTGGGGAAGGAGGCAGGAGATAGGAGTCGGGACATAGGACAGATAACGATTGCGAGGGTTCATCTCACGCGGAGACGCGGAGTGCGCGAAGGGGGAAGACCGGCGCCAACATGGAAGGGCAATGACCGGCGCGGTTTCTCAGTACACTTGCGCCTTACTGTGCAGAAAACCTCCGCGCCGGTCTCTACGGGGGTAACGATGAGTGGCAGCTTCGCGTAAGACTATCCGGACGGGAGGCTAACCGCCAGACCGGCGCGGACAAATACCCTCTGTGTTCCTCTGTGGCCTCTGTGGTTCGATTTCCTCCCCTCTCCATCCGTGTAATCCTGTTTATCCGCGTAATCCGTGGTTCAGACAATCGCTGCCCTAGCGTTGAAAGCCCTTTCGTGTTATCCGCTCATCCCTCACTTCGCCTTGATCTGCATGATGCGGGTTTCAGAGAACCCCATCGGCAGGGACAGCTTCGGACCTTTGCCGATCTTCTTGCCGGTCAGCACGTCGGTCACAACAGAGCTACTGCCGGTGTCAATCTGCACGGTGCCCGCCTTGGTGGAATGCACCGCCAGGAAGGGGCCGTTGGCATACACCACACAGTCCGTCTGTGTGAACAGATGCACGCCGGCTTTCTTTGCCGCGGTGCGAAGCAACTCGGGTGTCAAGCGAGGCACACCCACGAACAGCGAGTGTCCGCCGTTATGCGCGCGCTGCACCACCGCAGCACTGCCGTCGCTGTAGCTCGCCAGCACCTCTGTGCTCTTGGCTCCGGCTACTTTGAACAATGGCCGGACCGGCTGCGTCACGCCAAACTGCTGGCCCAACTGCTTGCCCGCTGCGGTTGGCGTGGCCATAGCAGTCACGCCGCTGACTGGCTGCAGGTCCATTCCGGTCAGTTGGCGCATCGCGTCCAGTGAGCGGGTGTTGCCGTCGAGATACCCCGGCGCATAACACCAGATCACCACACTGCCCTTCGTGGCTTTCAGCAGCGCTGCCCGCTTGGCGGCGTCAAGCCGCCAGGCGTTCGCGAAGACATACAGCTTCGCATGGACACGCCCTTTGATCACATCGTCAAGTAGATACTGCCCATACGGAGCACCCATGCGGCCCAGCGCTCCGCGGGACTCATACAGCAGCGGGCGGGTCACCGAACTGCTGCCATCAGCCAGCCAGGGGATCGTGTTCTCATCCACCACCAGGGCGACCTCAGGGCGGAAGGGCGTGGGGTTTTTCAACATGGGGTCATCCAGTTTCGCCAGCCGTTTCATCTCAGCCCAGTAACCGGGGTGGTCAAACCAGCCGGTGGAACCCAGGTCCATCCACCAGGTGGCGAAGTTGCGCAGCGACTGCTGGGCCACATTCCGCAGCAGCAGGTTATTGGTCTGCTCAACGGATGTCAGCACATGCTCCGCGCCGGGGAACCGCTCATCGATGGTGATATTCGTGCGGGTGTCATCCTCCACCAGCCACATCTTGTTTGCCAGGGCTACGCTCTCCCCAGCCGTCATGCAGGGGGCACTCTGGCCGCGGCCGCGGTCAAAATAGGAAATCGGCGAGCAGACGATGTCGATGTCGGGGCTATCCAGAACACGCCGTAGCGCATAATGACCTGACGAGCCGGCTCCGGTGTCGATCGCCCCAAATTCATGGACATAGCCATAGAACATCACCACCAGCTTGCGTCCCTTGGAAGCCTGCCGCACCACTTTCGCGAAGTCGCATACGGCATCCGCCATGGAGTGCTGCTGGAACTCCACGAAGTCGATGATGTCGCGCTCTGTGCTGGGGTCGCGGAAGATGCCCGCCGGTGCTTCATGCCGGCGAGAGGCGCCGGGCACGGACGCGTTGCTGAAGTCAACTGAGTTGTTCTTCCAGGCCGCTCGCAGCGCGTTCACGGTGACATACCGCCTCTTCAGCCAACCTCGGAAGGCGATCGCATCACACGGGGCGTAGCCGTTCAATGGGCGGCTCCACGAATCCATATAGAACCACTCGCCGGTGTTCTGGCCGACGGGGTGGTATCCTGCGATACGGTTTGGATACTTGGATTCGAGATGGCTGACTAGACGAGCCAGTCGAACCGACGCCTCTTTCACGTAGAGGGTCGAGGCTGGTGACGCCAACTGGGGGTGGGCACCGCTTTCCCACTTCATTAACTCGTCGGGATGCGCTTTGTTCCACCAGTCCGGGGCGTAGACCGAGATTCGCGGGATGACCATCACCTTAGGGTTGGCGTCTATCGCGGCATCTATCACGGTATCCACGGTGAGCCAGTTTTCTTTTTCGCCAGGTTCAGGCCAGACCAGTGGGATTGATGTGCTGACGAAGTCCACTCCCGCTTTGGCAGCCAACCTCACCTGAGATTCGAAATAGTAGCCGGGAGGGCCTCCAAGATAGACATAAAAGTCGCCAGGTTTGTAGAACGCGGTCATAAGATGGCGTTCGGGGGCTGCCTTTGCCCAGAAACTCACGCGGTATTTATGGCCTGCAACCAGCGTCATGGTCGGGTTGCTGTAGATATGGAAATCTGGCCAGGTTCCATCCGGAGGTTCGACGATCTTGACCTGAAGCCCGCCCGAGCCGTTTCGCCCGATGGATGGCAGCATCTTGACCGTGGTAGTGGTGTTCTGTGCTCCTTGCGGCCAGGTGCTCCAACGGCTGGTGAATTCCGCGTCACCGGCCTCGAATTTCTGTATGGGCAGCGCATCTTTGCCTGTGGTCAAATCCTCAATGCGCATATCGTCCAGGATGATTTCCCCAGCCGACTGGCCAAACCGCAGATGCATGGTCGCACCTTGGTTGACCGTTTGGTTTGGACTGAACAGATACGAAACTATCTCGCCGTTGGCGGGCAGCGTGAGTTTACCGGCGCTGGGTTGACCGTAGAACACGCGGCCACGCACCGGCTTATTGTTTACCAGGATGCGTGGGGCACCCTTGTCCACCTTCACCCGCACGGTCAGCGGAGCCGTCCATGCCGTAGAGCTTAATGCCAGGGACAGTCCCATGGCAGTCAGGATCAAGTTGCGTTTGAGCACTGGGTCACCTCGAGATTCGCCGTATAGTCTATACGTGAAGTATGCAAGATAGTTTGTGCGATGTCAACGGGGTTCGGTGATGATTGTGTCGGCAATGTATTTCAGCACTGAATAGCTATGCCGGAGGCTATCCGCCAGACCGCCCCGGTTAGGGAAAACCGGCGCGGTCACACGAGCCTTTTGTAGGGGCGATGCGCGAATCGCCCTTCCTGCGCTTCTCGAAAGACCGGCCCGGAAAGGGAAAACCGGGCCGGTCGATTATGGTCTGGCAGACAGCCCGTTGTCCATTGGTTCACGCTGCCGCGGGTTTAGTCACCCACCCACACGACTACGTTCCGGGAGCTGACGCTCCGGGAACTGCGTCCAGTGCGGGTTCCTGCACCGCGCGGCTGATCAATAACGGCCGGCGTCGCTTCGCTCCGGCCGGCGCAGGGATGCCCAATGACACCCGTCTGACATTGCGAATGGCTATCGCCAGTGCTGAGTGGTTACCGCTACTTAGTGCCTTTACTGACCGCGATCTTGATGACCGCAGGCGACCGCGCCGGGACGGTGATGCTCAGCGTGCCGGCGAGTTTCGATGCGGCCGCAGCACCCCATTTCCCATCCACCCAGTCTGTGCGGGTGACATCGGCCCCTTGCCGAATGCCCCAGTCTTTCTGGTTCCAGGGGATGGTGATTGTCTGGTCGGTATCGGTGTGGTTCGCCAGAACAATCCCGATATCGCCTTTGGCCGAACGGTAACACTCTGCCAACACTACGGGAAGGTCGTAGTCGACGGTGTCTGGGCCCGGCCAGATCACCCATCGGCGTTTGAGTTTGGGCAGCGCGCTCAAGTCGGGGGTGCGCAGCATCTCGCCGGAATACAGGAACTCCGGGTTGGCCTTGCGGGCCGCGCTGTAGCTCTTTACCAAACCAAGCTGCTGTGCCATATTGGCACTATTCAAGCGGAAGTAGTCCGTGTTGAACCAGCCCAACTGGCGTCCGCGCACCAGATTGAAGGCGAGTTTGGAGTTGAAGGTGTCGATCTTGGTGTCATCACCGGAGTGAATGTAGACGCCGATTTCGGTAGTGCGGTCGGCATGAACCGCCTGGAATATGGGCAGGGAATCGGGCCTCATATCGGCGTGGGCGTTCAGCAGACCTGTGCATTGGCCTATGTATACCTCCTGCAGGCCTTCGCCGGTGGTCACCATATCCTTCTTCATCTCCATCGTTTTCGTCAGGATGTTCGCCACACCGTCGTGGTCATACGTGCCGCCCTGCCACAGATGCTTGTGGTTCGTGGCATAGCAGACCGCCGGGTAGAAGTTCACCTGGTCCCAGTAGATGGCATCCACGTTGTAGTCCGTCACCACCTGCCTGGCAATCCCCAGCATCTTCTTCTGCCAGTAGTCGTTGTACACGCACATCGGTGCCATCGGGCTCGCCGGCCCACCGGCTCCATACTCCATATAAGGCTTGCCAGCGGGGTTCAGCCGGGCACTCTCACTCGCCTTTTCGTCAGTCCACATCGGCAGTGTGGTGTCGCACAGTTGGATGTTGATATACGGCATGACGTATACACCGGCCTCTTGCACTTTTTGCACAGCCTCTTTGAACCCAGGGCGGGCTGGCAGATAGTCCGGGTATCTGTAGTCGTGCTGGTTGTATTTCTGCCAGATGTACCAGTGAATGCCGATGGGTTCACCCAGCTTCTGCCTCAGGTCCACAAGATCATCCGCGAACTCATCGAACTTCTCTTCACTCTCCGACCATGTGGCACCGATGATCCACACGGACAGGTTCTTGAACCAGGCGGGGATATCTTTTCGGACCGCCAGCGACTTCATCTGAGGCAGCGTGGATGTCCACGCCCGATAGCGTTTGGCGGCGTCATACCAGTCGCCCTGTATCGGCCCGCACACCACGGGGTAGGGTAGCGTCCAGGTGGAGTTTTTCGCAGGCTTCTCGGCATAGTGTAACACCGACATAAAGAAGGACTCTTTTGATGGCATTGACCAGCAGGTAAACGCTTTATGGTAGTATTTCGGGTCATGAGCCATGAAAAAGAGGGTTCCGCCCTGCCCGTCGCAGTAACTTAACACCTGAACCGACATACCAGAGGAAGGCACATCGGTATACCCGGGGCCTGCGATGCCGTGAGTCCGTGGCGACATATGCTTTACACCGGAGTAGGCGGGCACGGCCAGGTAGTCGGACTTTTCTGAGCCAGCACGGTCGGAGGCCAGCCCGCTGAGGTATGGAAACTGCATCTCCATCAAAGAGATGGACGACTTGTTCTCAATCGACAGGCCCCAGGTGAACAGACTGGTGCTGGGGTCAAGCGTCACCGTCACGGTCGCACTCAACGTTCCGCCGCCCTGCACCGGTGCATCGTGATATTGCAGTTTCCAGCCCGGCGCTTTCGCGGAGGCGATCTTCTTATAGGAATAGCGGACGAAGCTCTTGCCGGAGAGCTCCGAGACCACCTGAGGGTCATTGCCCATCTTGATCCGAAGCAGATCACCGCCAGGCTCCTTGACATAGCTGGTTTTGCCCACCCTCTCGGTGATTTGGGTCAGAGTGAGGTCGGCTTTGTTGATGCTCAACTGCACGTTGTGGTTGCGCAGGATGAGCTCATTGCCCTCGACTAAGGCTTCCGCCTTATCCGCGGCCATCGCCACGGATGCTGCCAGCATGAGTATAATCACGAAAATGTGGTGCAGGTTGATGTTCATATGTTACTCCTAAATGACGACTACTCCGCCGCGCCCTACCGCCGCGGGCTGAAAGCCCTGCGGCTAATTGAACTAAAAGCCGGCTAAAGACCGGCTACCGGAAATCTATCGCCGGTTAAAATTCGGATGGCTAACCAAAATGCGCTGCTCTGCGTATCTCAGCCCGTTTCAACGGGCTTCCATTTAATTAGCCGCAGGGCTTTCAGCCCGCGGCGGTAAGCTAACCGCCCGCTCGTCCCGGACATGGGCTATCAGGTTATGTACAACCGCCCTCACTGCTACAACTCAAACGGCGCAGCCGCACTCAGTCCCGTCACATCCACGCAGACCAGCGGCTTCTCGCTGGCGTGCGGCCCGGGTTTGCTGATGGTGTTGTTTGAGATGCTCACCCCGTCGACATCCTGCAGGAAGATGATCGCACTGTTGTCCACCGGACGCGGTGCGCCGTTGGGTGCTTTTTTCAGATGCGATTGCACGAATCGGTTGCCTTTGATGGTCACCGCTTTGGCGTTGTGTATCTGCATGTCCACGCCCCATGTTTTGCTGATCTGGTTTTTTTCAATGCGGATATCGCTGAAGCCACCGTCGTAGTGGCCGCCAAAGCCCTTGGCCCCTGCCTCCCAGCTCCCCACGCTGATGGCACCCAACCAGCCGTCATTCCCAGGCCACAACTGGCACGTCTCCGAAATCTGGTTGTTGCGGATCAGCACATTTTCCTGTGGTGTTGAATGGGCGTGGCTGCGGAAGTTCGTGGCCATGTGGATGCCCGGCAGGTAAGTGTGGTTGATCTTATTGTTCTCCACCACTCCGTCCGAGCTGTTGATCACAATCCCGCGAGAGCCGCCGTTGTAAATTCGGTTACCTCGGATGATAAAGCTCGGCCCAAGCAGCTTGACCATATCGCCCTCTCTGGCATGGATCGGCTTGTCCAGAGTCAAGTCGAAGGCCGACGCCAGCAGAGCGTTGCCGTAAGGCTCCTTCACCGCGCGGTTGCGCGCGGCCTCAATATCTGCCATCGGCATGGTGGTGGCGACACACGTAACCACCGCCGCTTCCTGGACACTTCCATCGGAGCCGGTGGCAAACCGCAAGCGCGTGCCAGGTGCCAAAGGCAGGTGCCCCTGGGTAGTAAAACTCACGCTGATCTGGTTTCCGGCGCCGGGTCGCAACACGATCCCCGCCTGGGAGTTGATAGCGATCCCATCATCGCCGGTGCATCTCAGTTCGCAGTTCTCAATCGTGAGTTTACCCAGGGTGCCGTCGAAGTTGATGCCATCGCCAATGGTGGAGCAGAGCCGCGGTTCGGTGGCACCAGCCGGCGGTGGGCCGGGCACCACCCGCACACCTCGGAAGGTGAGCCCGTTATTATGGATGGAGGCGATGCCGAAATGGGTAGGGGCTGCGTGCAGAGTCACGTCGATCAGTGAGATGTTGGTGCTAATGATGATCTTGATACCGGTCGCACCCTCAAACTTCTGCGGTATACGGATGTAGTCACCCAAGGCAGCCTGGTCGTTGAACTGCGTGGTGCCGTGGTCCAGCCGGTAGACACCGTTGCCCCTGTCGATGATGTTATCGACGAAGCGGTTTACCGCGCCCGGTTTCAACAGCCTCGTGCGCTTGTCATATGTCCACAGGAAGGCCTGCCGCTCCGAGTTCTTTGAGGAATCATATCTGGATGGGGTGGCATAGCCTTTGTGAATGCGCACATCGGTCCATGTGCGGTCGGGGGCGAAACCCACAATCGTGCCCTGCGTAAATGGCAGTGGGTCATAATCAACCTTTAGCCCTCGGAGGGTGACATTAGTGCAGGACAGGATATCCAGCGCGGAACTGTTGTTGGTGCAGAGCAGCGTCACCCCGCGGGCGTCAATCTCCATGTCCTTGAGCTGAAAAAGTGTGACGTGCGACTGCGAGGGTGTCTTCGGCTTCAGCTTGTACACACCGGGCTTGATCCTGACCATGTGTTTACCAGCCTTCACGGCGTCGATGATTTGCTGGGTGAAGCTTTCAGTGATTTCCATGGTGTGTTTTCCTTGAATTATAGTGTTCTAGTTAGTCAGGCGTTATAAGATAAGACTAATGTATAGTATATGTTGGCACTAGGCATCCTTACGGGCACCCACGGAGTGGGTAGGATTCTTATAGCCAGGGGTGAGCGAAGCGATACCCCTGGTAAGCGGTGCGTCATTCATACCCCGAAGTGGGTCGTACCTATTCACATTAGCCGTTTTATCACGTCACAGAAGACGACCCACTTCGGGGTAGACGGTTTTCGGTTGCCTTCCACGGGTTGCGCTGGCGCTTACCCGTGGCTATAAGAATCTTACCCTTTCAGGGTGCCGGAACGGGCCCGTGGCTATACTAATAGTCCTTAACAACCACATGGTTGTTAATTGTGGCTTTGCAGTTTTTCCGGTTATAGGCTGTTCACTAGGTTAATGCGGGTACTGGCTCTCGTCGAACGGCACAATCTCCGACTGCATGTTGTAGCCGCTCTCACGCATGATCTTGCCGAACAGCTTCGCGCGGTCACGCAGCAGCGACTCGTCGGCACCAGGCTGCCACTGCCACTCCTTGCTCATGAGCGAGTAATCCGGTTTGGTGTCGACCATGATCCGGCCCCAGAGCACTTCCAGGTAGGCTCTGCGCACATGCTTGAGGTATATGGGATTGTCGCCTGTGGCCAATATGGCCTTCTGGAACAACTCATCGCAGTGCTGCATCGCCTCTCTGGTCACCCACTTCCGCCACACTTCGGCGTCACCCCAGCCGCCCTCCATGGGCATCTTACGCCCTTTGATGTAGCGGGAATACCACTCCAGGTATTCCACGATGTATTTGCCACCCGGGCCGTAGAACCCTTTGCAGAACTGCCTGATTTCGCTCTTTACATCCCGTGACGGATCCCAGGCCATCCGGGTTGATAGATACGCCTTCAAGTCCACCAGACCAGAGCCCTTGCCGAGTGCCGTGCCCTGAATGTAGAACGCCTTGACGCCACACCGCTGAGCCCACTGGTATTGCATCCCCACTTCCCAGGCGTTGGGGTAGGGCCACCAGTAGCCGTAGTTGGAACCACCATAGGTGTAGACTGAGATGTTCTTCGCCACCTTTGACCACGAGTTCACTAGGTCGAAGTGCGTCTTATCACCTTCCACGAAGTTGCCGCAGATCTCCACGCAGATGCAGTCTGAGGCCTTCATATTCTCAGGGGCGGTCTGGGTGTAGGTGTAGGCCAGTGTCTTGATGCGGACGTCAGGGTAGTCCTTACGCACGGCATCGGCAATTTCGGAGGTGAATTTGATGGTGTTAGCCGACCAGCGGTCTTTACCGCCATGGGCCATCCGCTCTTTTGTGCAGCGATCGCAGAAGCATCCCGACAGGCCACCGTCGTTTTGGCTGAGCCAGTAGTTGTCGACTTTGCCGTGGCGGGCGATGAGGTCGTTGCCGACTTGCTTGATGACAAACTTGCGCAGCTCGGGATTCGTAAGGCAGAGCTCGGATCGGCTTCTCTTACCGTCCTCTTTCAATGCGAACCAATCCGGATGTTCTTCGTAGTGCTTCTCCGGCGGCACGATGATGAAGTAGGAGTGGCAGCCGTATAGGGTCACCGCGGAGCCGCCCATCTCATCCGGCAGCCGAGGCACCTGGCCGTTGTTGCCGTTGATGCGCATCCGCGCCTTCCATTCCGGAGTGGGTGCGTTGTTCCACCACTGGTCGCGGTAATAGAATACAGACTTGTGGCTAACTGGCTTTGCTGGCATCTTTACCGTAGATAACTGAGGTATGTAGGTGTAGTCCGGCGAATACCATCGGATGCCCAGAGTCTCGAGGAAGTGGCTGACCGCATACATCACACCGCGTGTCCGGCTGCCGACGATGAACATGTGGCCGTCTTTGGTGAAGATGCTGTAGCCCTCGGCTCCAAACGCCTTCATCTGCGCCTCGCTGACCACTCTTTGGCTGGCGATGGTTCGTCCGATGCTGATATACGCGCCGCGCTTCTTGTAGTATGATCGCTCCGGCGAGATGCTTAGGCGCACACCGGTCAGCATCTTGATGTGCGACTGCAATTCCTGGGCCGCATACTTCTCACACGCTGTGGCGTTGTTGGGTATCATCAGCAGGCATTCGGCTTTACCAGACCTCGTGATATATGATGTTTCAACCACGCTCATTGTCTATTTGACCTTCACATCCACCGTCTGGCAGACTTCAGGAATGGCGACTTCCGCGGTTCGACGGCCGTCAGTCCAGATGATGCCGCTCTGGCCAAACGCCCGGAACGCCTTCATGCTGCGCGGCGAGGAGCCTGTCCAGCGGAAGGCCACCAGCGAGGGCACCTGCAGCGTCTTGCCGTTGACCTGCGAGGCATGATACGCCAGCAGTCCCGGTCCAGTGATCCAGAAGCCGTTGGGAGGCAGCATCACGCCGGGTAGCGGACTCCAGGGGGTCACTCCGGTGTTGATGTAGACCTCTGTCAGACCGCCTTTGGATTTGAACTGCGAGTGTTCGCGGTAGAGGTCGCCACCCGCGAACTCATGCGTGATCATGGGCGAGTGGAACACATTGTCCGCCAGCCATGTACTGACCCGTGACACCGTGGCCAGGAACTGCAGGGAGCTGAGCTCACTCCAGCCGGGCTGCGGCTTGTTCTTCGGGTCTTGAAGCATGGGGTTGACGACCGACAGCGTCAGGTCATCGCTGAAGAAGGCGGGAGGACAGGTGCCCGAACGCCATGTCTTCAGCAGCACCCGCAGGTAGCGCAGGAAGGGCTGATCGGTCTCCATCGGCGTGTTGACGTGCGTGCTGTTGTCGCGGAATCCGATCTGTGACTCGTGATACACCAGCTCCCACATCGGTACGATCTCGCCGTAGAGCTTGTCCTGGCTCCAGCCGCCATCACCGCGATGGATGTAGCCCTCTTCGGCCATGAATCCGCTGTCGTTGGCGGGCATCGACCAGTCCACGATGGACTCGCCTATGGTGAACTCCGCGAAGGCCTCTCTGGTGATTTGAAAACCAGCGACCCGGTTCTGCAGGTCCTGCTCCATATTGGTCGGCGGGGTATGCGAATAGTCCTCAAGGGGCTGCACCGAGGTGCTGACGTCATACAGGTAACCGTTCAGAGCAGGGTATCGCCGCTTCACCTCTGGGGTGTTGCGTTTGGCTAGATGCATCTGGCCCTCACCACTGGTGATGTGGTTTTGGGCCTCGCGGTATATCCCGCCGTTGATGATGCTGCCATCGGCGTATCGGCTGAGGTATTTTTCGTTGTAACTGGGGGCGTTCATTGAAATGATGCCGATGTCATCGTGCGGTGTGCAGATATACCCCAGCTCCGCGATTGCCTCGGTCAGCCGGCGCATGCCTTCATCACCGCCGCACGCTGGGTTTGCGGGCAGGATGTCCGGGTATTGCGCGTCATACCCCTTGCGGTTCCACCCGCCGATGTGCAGAATAGCCCGCTCTACACCCGCTTGTTTTAGTGCCTTTAAGCGCGGGATAAGCGCATCGAAAGTGAGAGGGACACCGCCGTAATCACACGGGATATGGCTGAAGAACATCGCTCCACCGATCAGCTCTTCGCTGCAGGGCCGTGTGCGTGTGGCGAACGTTCGCCAGGAGGGCTGGGTCATGACCCACTTTTTGTAGCTCTGAGCGATCTGCACATAGTTGCCTGCCATGAACTCAAACTCTATGCTCTGGCTGCGGGTAGTTGCATGTTTTTCGGGGTAAGATGGCGTGCCGAGGTACATGAAGTCCAGCTTGCCTTTTTGCCGCCGAATATCCACATTGCGGTGCAGCGAGTCGTTCACGATAGCGATGTATGATTGGTCGCCCTGAGGCGTGTGCTGGGTGGCTCCGATATACCGCATACACCAAGGCCGCAGCCACAGTGTGCGGCGCACCTGGATGTCCTCGCCCTCTGGTGACACCAGCAGTCCCAGCCATTGCGGCAGCACTAGCCTGTCTGCTGGGTTGCTGATGGCAGGGGATGCAGGGAAGAACACCTCTTCGAGTTTGGTCACGCCCTTGCCATTGAACTCCGCGCTGCAACGCACCTTATTGTCGGCAGTGATTTTGTAGGTGAGGGTGACGTTCAGGTCGTGATCCGGCAGGTTAATGCTGCCCACGATGGAACGTCCACGCACTGTCTTCCACAGAACAGCGTGTGGCGTAGTGCCGCCCAGGTCCAGATTGGTCCGGGCACCCGATGCTGTGAGTGTGCTGAGGTAGATGCAGGCAAATCCGCCGTTGATGATCCGCATCTTCCACGTGGTCTCTTTGTATTTGATGACCACCTCGCCGGTGGCTGGGTTAAGCTCGATGCGGGTATTCGCGTATGTTACCTGGTGCAATTGGGTCACCTCGAAGTGGTATTTACAGTTATATAAGGGCCCGCCAGACCGATCTACACGCCTGGCAAAAAAAGGGCCAGCCGTAGTATCCAGGCTGCGATTAGCAGTGCCAGACAGGCGATGGTAAGACGACTGTGCATCTTACCGCCCGGCCGGCTGATGAGCTGCCAGATTTCAGGCTTAATCAATATTAACACGAAAATGGTGCTGACTATCCAGCCCAGCGGGTGAAACAGCCAAGAATCAACGAATCTACCATGGAAAAAGCAGATGATACTGCGACCCATTCCGCAACCTGGGCACGGGATGCCGGTGATGAAGTGGAACGGGCAGAAAGAGGGCAAAACATACCGCTGCGAGGCGTGGGCTGCAGGGAGAAGTGCCGCAATGCAGATGACCGCGGCACTGATGATTCTTGGTATATTATTTGACCTACGGTCGAGTTGAACTGCCACTTCGCCGCCATACCTCATTTAGGTGTGTCTGCTCAATGAGTGATGCGACCACTCCAAGACCCAAGAAATTGAGGATCAGGCACAGAACAGACTGATCATCTGGATTCATGCCAACGATGGTGCGCATCTGGGCAATTTTTCGGCAATATTTGTAGTCCCAGTAAATAGCATAGATACCGCAGGTGATGAACATCAACACAATCTCTGTGCCTGGGCTGATATCCGGCTCACCCTAAAACTCCTGGATGTCTGCAGCAGTCCGGTACATCCACCACAGATAATAAATCCCACATGTGATGATGCCTAAAACTAGCACCAAAGCAGGCTCACGGATTTCGCCGATTCTTCGCATCATTTACCTTCTATGTTGTGTAGGTATCCTCAGGTATATTTACTGAGGCTTGAGCATATCATACATCGTTTTGGTTAGGAATGCGAATGTGGGTTAGTCACTACTGAACCTCACCGAAGCCGCGAATGCGCGAAGGTAATGACAGGCGAGGTTGACCGGCAGTAGGGGCGAACGGCCGTTCGCCCTAACATACGTCGGTCTGTCGGACAGCCCAAGCCTCCATGCTCTTACGCCGCGATATAAATATCTAGGCTATTGACCACGAACTGTGTCATCGTCACCGCGCCCTGAAGGACAGTTTCATACCCACAAATATTGCATGGACAGTAGGTCACCGACTCCGCGACATAAATGTCTCGGCTATTGAACACCAAGACTGCTGAAGCAGTCTTCATTAACGTTATCTTTGTCGGCAAGGAGCTCCGCAGCCCGGTTTAGCGGGCTTGTTGATCAGTAGCCGAGACATTTATGTCGCGGCACATGGTCGATACGATCCCATTCTGGATCTGCGGGTAATAGATTGCCCTGAAGGACGCGGCCTATCATCCGGCAGCCGGCTTTGAGCCGGCTTTTCGTTCAATTAGCCGCAGGGCTTTCAGCCCGCGGCGGTGAGTTGTGGGTAATAGACTGGGTCTTGATTACGATGGGGAACAGGCTATCCGCCAGACCGGCGCGGTCTTGGGGTTTCTGTAGCCGATAGCCCGCAGTCAGACCGCCCCGGTCATTCGCCTCTACCACTTTTCGTGCGTTTGGCCGATGGGCTTGTACAGGCTTGGACGGCGCTGGTGATACATCCGGCTGTTGGCCCGGTTGAGCCTGAGGTGGTGCAGATCGACCACACCGCTGATGTACTGGTCGCCGGTCTTCTCTGTGCGGGCGACGAACTGGGTTGGGTAGGCCCCGATGGTGGCACCTGCTCCGACGCCGTTGTTGGTAGCCACGATGTCCACCGTGCAGCGGAACATGTCCGACTTCAGCAAGTAGTCCTCGATCACCCCGCCGCGGCTGTTGATCCATATGATGATCTCAGCACCGTTCAGTGACAGGCACTGGGCACTCTCGGGGAAGTAGCCGTCATAGCAGATCATGATGCCCACTTTGGCGAAATCGAGCTGGAAGGTGGGGTAGCCGTCGCCTGCCTTCATGAGGTGCTCCAGTTCGTCCTCTTTGGGAGGCCAGAAGAAGAGTGGCTCGCCGGTGGCTCGGTGCGTTTTGCTGTAGGTGCCCACAATCTGGCCATCTCGACCGAACAACACGGCGGTATTGGCGAAGGCGTCCTTCTCTTTACGAGCGAAACCGCCGGGCTTCAGCTCCTGCCACACGCCCACCACCACGTAGATGTTGTTGCGGATGGCCGCATCGGCGATCTTGTGCAGGTTCGGCGAGAGCGGCTTCAGGGTCTCGGGGCCGATCATGTATTCGGGCAGGGCGATCAACTGCGCACCCTCTTTGCCCGCTCGGTCGATGTTGGCGATGAGCTTATCCATAATCGGCGTGTTGTCGTGAACCACTTGCGCCGCCGCGAGCCGGACCTTCTCATTACCTCGACTGGGCACATCGACGATCTCGCCCATCTGACGGCCGTCCTCTAGCGGTTTTGCCTTTGCGATGACTGGTATGGTGAATAGTAACGCTGTGCAACAAAGAGATATGAGCAGGTTCATGTTTCGTTCTCCATTTGTGTTATCTGACGGCACCTTGTATATAAGTGCACCGTATTCCGGTCGTAGGGATGACCCTTGTGGTCATCCGAAAACCCAATGCACATGTCGCAACCGATGCACGGATGACCACAAGGGTCATCCCTACGAAAACGGTACTGATAATTCGGGCTGACTTGAACTCAAGGGCGTCACCAATTGGTAATCCTGAGGCCCTCTATTTAAGGGCCTTAAGCACCTTTTGCACATCAACCACAGCGGACTTCTTGTCTGACGGCAGGCTGATGTTGAGATACACCACGCCTTTACTCGCCTGCATGGTTACCGCACCGTCCTGCTGCATGATGAACCCGTTCCACGGTTTCGCAGTTGGGATACTTTTGGTCTTGCCCAGGCTTTTCTTCCAGTAAGCCACGAACTCAACGGCATGTTTAGCGCTTTTCATGGTGTGGGAGGTGGCTGTGAGGTAGTCATTGCCTTTTTGGTAGATTCGCTGCTGCGCATCCAAAACGCCGTGGTCTTGGTATAAGCCGATGCCGCCATCGTAAAGCTCTGTCAAGTCGTTCCCCGCCACATAACGCGCAGCGGAAGCCATCTCTTTCCAGCCGGCCACAGCACCTTTTGGGAGTACTTTGACGGCGGGTGTGACGGCCGGTGCGGCGATGGCCAGCAAGCTAGTTAGCATCAATGCGGTTGCTATGATTCGCTTCATGTTTTCACCAACGTGTTTATGTGCTCAGGGTCATCGACATCCGTTATTGGTTAGGCCTTGATCACCCGGATGTGATGCAGATCGCCTTCGCCCAGTCCCATTTTGGCGGCTGTGGCCAGATGGCGTACCGGTCTACCGGAAGCCTCCAGGCTACCGAGGCCCAGCTTTTCACGGCGGGCATCGATGATCTTCAATCCCACTGCATCCATGGCGAGTGCGTCAAAACTGGCCAGAATGCTCCCATAATTCCACTGGAATTTGGGCGTGAAGCCCGGACCACCATCGCACAGAGGCCTGAGGGCATCGCACAGAATCAACCGCGTTTTATCGCGTACGCATGTGAGGGAGTTGAACTCTGACAGATACGGATCGCAGCCGTTGCCGTGATGTTTGTCCGGGTTGTCAAAACTGCCATAGTGGTTTTTATAGGCACAAGAAATGCCCGTGATGCTGTGATGCTTTAAGATGGGCAGATTGACTAACGCGGTGATCTGTTGGGTGAGTATCTTGCTGAGTCTTCCCTCAAAACTGCCCACCTTGGTGGGCTCTGTCTCGTAGTCGCTGTTCGTGCCGTAGCATTTCACGCCCGCTTCGCGGTTTAGTCGGAACTTGCATTTCAACAGGTCCGCATCCGATCGGTCCCAGATGATAATTTTGTCGGCAGGGACACCAGCGAGTTTCACGCCTTCTACGACCGCGTTCACTACCTCGGGACTGCTGCAGGCACCTGGACCAAACAGAGAGTTGACTTTTATGCCCACCACATCGCTCTTATCGAAGAGTTTGCTCCAGGCTAACTGGTCTTTTTTCTGACCGGTCAACTGCCTCACTGAGGCAAATACCATTTCGCGTACCGTATCACTGTGCAGGCGCATATCAGATGTCACGGCTTGAGGCCGATTCGCTTCAACCACCGTTGGCCCCACTTTTTTAGTGAGCTGCACGAAAGCAGACACCAATGGGCTTTGCCGCACCGCATCTGCGCCTTTAGTGGCCAGACCCAGTAGAAACATGCGTCGCGATTCGTCTACGTTCAATGTCATCCTCCGATATTATGAAGATCGATGTTGTGAATGGCGTTCTTCGCGGTTATCACCCTGGGAGTGAACCCTGATGGCCGCTATGGGCTGTACTGGACAGCGGTTTTCGCACTGCCCGCATCCCACACATTTATTACTGTCAACTTCTGGGCACTCAGTACCCCTTATGTTCACGCCTTTGATGGCCTGATACCCGCAATGCTCACCGCAGACCAGACAATGCTGTCCGTTTGCCCACGCAATGCACGTATCCTTGAAAACAACGGCTTGGCCAATCCGAATTTCGGGCTTTTTAGCCAGATCGTATAACTTAATGGCACCTGTCGGGCACACATCGGCGCAGGCATTACAGCCTTCGATGCAGTATCCGATACGTGGTATAAGGATAGGTGATTCAAACCCTTCGATTCCCGCCTCCCACACCGCGGGATGCAGTGCGTGTGTGGGGCATATCTTGGTGCAGAGGCCGCACCGAATACAACGGTCCAAAAACAGCCCTTCTGGCTGAGAGCCAGGCGGTCTGATTAACCACGGACTACTACTTTTGACTGATGAGTTCTGAATTAGTTTCGTGCTGATATCGGTCTTAAGCACGCCGGCGATGGCAACGCCGAGTACGCTCATGCCCAACACACGTCGTCGGTCAAGATCAACCGGCCTTATCTGCTGGCTGCTATCGGATGATAAGTCGATTTTGGTGGCACCCTGAGCACAGACCGGCACGCAGTTGTAGCACAATATGCACTCCGGCTGTATCACTGCTGTGGTATTGGCCTGCGGTATAGCTGCCATCTTGCATTCAATTCGGCACAACTGGCAATTCGTGCAGCTACCTTCTTTGGTGCGCCTCCGCCACAACGACCATCGGCCTGTGATGGCGAATAATCCGCCCAATGGGCAGATGTTGCGGCACCAGAAGCGCTTACCCCATTTACCCATGCCGATGGCGGCGATGAAAATGGCGAGTGAGAGCAGACCCAGCCTGGTGTATGGCTGAGTTTCCGAAAGCCATGGTGCGCTGAAACCAGCGGCATGGGCTACCGTCCACAACGGTGCCTGCACCCCTTGAATGAGCGCGCGGCTGGCGATAGCCATGGGGTCCAGCAGATAGGCTAACTGCTCCGAAAAGATGGCACTGACCAGTATCAGCACCAGCAAGGCCTGCTTCAGCCAACGCGGTCCAGATTTTGGGGTGTTGTGCTTGGTGGTGAACTTATCTGCGATATCTACACAACTGCCCATGGGGCACACCCAGCCGCAGAACCATCGGCCAAACAGCATGGAGAGAACTAATACCGTCAAACCTGCATACAGGTGGTGATCAAGTTGCCTGGAGCTGATGAATGTAGCGATGCCCACCAGCGGGTCTAGTGCGAAAAATATCTCCGGTTTAGGTATGATTCGTTCGAGTGATGTACCGAAACAAGCTGCGAGAAAGAGTACAAAGATCACCGACTGCACAGCCATCCGGGTGATTCTCATCCGGCTGGGGCGGGTTCGACGTGCTGACTTCGCCATCGGCTATACTCTCGTGAGCTTGATGGCTTTTAGGTCCATCTCACCCAGCCCTTTAGATGAAGCCATCTTCAAAAATTCAAGATCAGATGGTTTCAGGCCAAACAACCCGGCTGCCACTGCGTCTACCGCCACCGGGTCGGTGCTGGCGAGTATTTTGTTTTCTTGACGGGTGGTGCCGGGGCCTTTCGGGCCATTATCAAGTAAAATGCGGGTGGCATCGATGATGGTGAGGTCGGGGATGACTACACTGGCAAAGTCGGCGATGCATTCCGACAACCCCTTGACATGCCACCACTGCCTGTCCCACACGGCTCCCATCAGGTTTTTCAAGCCCAAACTCAGTTTTGTGGCTCCGTGGTGTTTCGCTACCGGCATGTTGATGAAGCAATCTGCCTGGGTGATAGCGGTGAGAACCTCGGCCTCAGGCATTTTGACAGCATTTGGTATGGTGATGGGCTGGTACAGATTGCGCTGGTGAGCACTGACCAGTTTTCCGCCCGCGGCATCGACGGCCGCTTTCATACCGCTGACCGCGAACACAAGCTGCGATGGGGTATCACAGGTATGCTCTATCACAAGCACCTCGGCGGCACCGGCTGTTCTGCATATCTCGATCATTGCGGCCACTACCTGGGGGTTCGTATTCGCAGCCTGCAACGGGGTGCGCGACCAGCCGCAGTTCGGCTTTATGACCACTTTACTGCCCTTCTTCACGAAGGCCTCAATGCCACCCATCGGCTTCAGCAGCGCAGAAAGCATCGCTTTTGGGTCGGTGCCTTCGGCTTGAAACACCTCACCCTTAGCGATTTTCGGAGCTGCTTTTCGTGCGGAACCCGCAGCCTCTTGTTTGCGCTGACATCCCGCCAATAATACCGCGGCACCAAGCGCCGCCGCTGCGATCTCTTTCATTGGTTCCCTCCGATGAAGTGACAGGTGGGTCACAGACGTAGTAGTTGAATGACTACGACTGATATGTTGAAGAGTGATACACAGTACATTATATGGCAGAGTTCGGTTTAATGATGAAGTGGCGGCGATGACGTGTGTTGCTATGGTCTCACGCGAAGGTTCGAAGGCGCGAAATGGGGATGACTTCGACGTTGTAGCGACCGGACACACTCCCAGTGGTCGACCTGGAGGTTCTGGGAGAAAAGACCTGCCCGGAAAGGGAAAACCGGGCCGGTCATCAGTAGGCGAAGGATCGCTGTCAGTGCATGACAGGCAATCGCTCCAGATCGCAGTTACAAACTGGTGCTGGCCTGAACACCGAAATTCTGGTCGATCACCACGTAGTCAAACAGATCGATGCTGTGGCTGCCATCCAGGTCCATAGAGAGGCCCATGCCAGTCTGTCCGAAGCTCATGTCCAACTGCACAAAATCGAACAGGTTCACCTGCCCATTACCATCGGCATCGCCGTTGGGAAGAGCAAGGTTTTGACCAGTCAGGTTACCTGCGCTGACGTTAAGCCCCGTGACCGTGATACCTGGGAAATGACTGCCAGATATCCGCATACTATAGGTTCCTGAAGGTAGCCAATCTATGCGGTACCCGCCTCCCACGTTTCGCATTAACGGCATAGTGACTGTGGGTCCAGAAACATCCGTTCGTTTGACCTGGGCTTGTAGATTTTCATACTCCGCATCGCCACCGAAGTTATTGAGCGTGACTTGGCCAGATATCGAGCGAGTGGTGCCGGTGGGCTTGCCAAACGCCTTGATGCATACGCTTGAATTGGGATACGAACTCGTCAGGTCTGACCATGAGGTTCCCGTTTTGCTGATATATGTCTGACCAGGGGACGCTGTGGCTCCACTTGTGTAGCCATCGATCACGCTTTCGAAGGAGATGGGGAAGTTATAACTCGGAGTAGTCCATTTGACCACAACCGAAAACTTTTGACCAGCAGTGACAGATACTGGTGACGCCAGAGTGATTGTATGATAACCGGGGTAAGCTATTGTGCCGCTGGTGGTTCCATTTGGTGAACCGGCGATTGGACCTGTGGTGGGATCAAGGTAGATCATCGCCTGATAGCTGGTGTTGACTACAGGGGTGTAGAAGGCGACTGCTTGTATTTGCTCTGTTGCTGCTGCGGTGTATATCGCTGCTCCATATGCACTGTCTTGGCCATACCCTACCATACGTGTATATCCAAGCGGATCATACTGGTAGATATGCTGGTAGTTTGTTGCTGGCTGCACCACCGACATACACGAGGCATTCTGCGCCAGATTCACGTCGTAGTAACTCACCCATCCATACCCGGATTGACCCCAATAGGTGCTCCAGCTATTTTTGAACAGGAAGGCACCATTCCCGGGGGGCATTCCGTTAGTCATCTGAAAATTAGTCTTGGGGTAGTTATCATCCCAGCCGATTATGCTGACTTCGTGACTGGGTGCTTGCACCACGTCAACATAGATGCTGGCTGTGAGCGGGGTGTAGGAGTAATCATCCCAGTAGAGATCCGCTCCAACAGGCCCGTAGTTTTGCACACAATATTTGATAATGTCGTTGTCGGTGGCAGATGCCCTTGGGGGAAGGATGATATCTTCCTGTACATGCGCGTAGGCGGGCACTGTGCCAGGGGACACTACTCTCAGATCTTCAAACGGATCGTCTGATTCACGCACAGGGCCATCCCAGCGAGCGTAATATGCCGCAGCCATGTTAGCGTTTCCGCCGGTGTCTGGTGGCCAGTCGAAGCCGTGGCGGTTGCTGACATTCATCTCGGACAACTCAGTGGTATCCGATGGACGGAGACGGCCTTCAATGGATGCGATGGACGAAAAGGCCCAGCAGGCGTTGGCTAACCCCTGATCTCTCACAGGGGCACTTCGGTTTGATGTTCGAAGATCAAACGTGGCCGGGTAAACCGCCAGAGCGTGCATGTTTGGTTTGTACGGCGGTAAAAGAACGGGGTTCGGCAGCATCTTGCTTTGTTCATTGATGGCTTTTATGAACGCAGGGTTGATGGGCGCCAGTTGCTGCGCTTGAACCGTGCCTAGAAGAGTTGACAGCACGGCTGTTAAGAGAATGCCTCGATAAGTGAACATATGAATCACCGCCTTTTCATGATTGTGTTTACACTATTATTATAGATGATAAGTCGATGTACCTGAGTGTCGATTCGTGCCGACGGCGCGGGTATGCTTCGATGATTGTATGTGGTCGTTTGTGGCGTGCTTTGGTTTGTCGTCTGGTAGATGCGTGCAGAGGGGTGTGGAATATCTGTAGAAAACAAACTCATCTGCCCTTACTCATCGCCATCTAGCATCTGCACTGAACGCAAAATGGGAATAACCTTGAAAACGGCATTCTCTTTACCGCCAGGTGCTAAACTGACATCGAACTGCTTCTGCTCCATCTCGTGAAAGACCGGCAGGTTGTTGTCATACACCAGCAGTTTGTATTTACCGGGCACCAAGTCTTCAAATGAAAACGCGCCCTTCTCGTTTGATAGGGTGCGCACCACCAGCCCTGTATCGCTGGCCATCTCAACAAGCATGTTCCCCAATCCAACTCCCTCGATCATTCCTGAGGCATCTACCTCACTACCCGCAGCCTGAGCACTCTCTGAACCCTTGCTGCCCGCACCATCACCCTCGATAAACACGTTGCCGGTATTGAGACTGCCCACGCCACCACCGCCTGTGATGTTCACTGCGACGCCCCGCGACCAGATAGATATCTTCCCCGAAAGCGATGCGGAACGCGTGACGGCCAGCTCTAACTTGGCGGATTTGTTGCGGACGATATCCACCATGACCGGAAGCTTAATAATGGCCACTCGCTCCAGCCCGATGGAGCTCTTGTCCACAGTCACGGAGCACTTCCCAACCGTAAGTGACTTGAACTCGAAGTTCCCCTTCGCATCCGACACTGCCTTCACGCCGTTGGCTATCACGATCGCCCGTGCGATACCCGGGTTACCTGCCGCCTCTGCATCGAAGATGCGCCCCTTAATACCGCCCATATTGGACTTGACACCGATCGGCAAACCGAACGACATCTCATATGACAGGTAGACAGAGCCGTTGTTGTTACCCGAAATACCACCCAGATCACGCCAGCGCAGTTCAACACGGCTGCCGTCGTTAAACGCGTAGCTGCTGTTGAAGCTGAGTTGATTTACATCGGGGCGACCGATACTGCCTGATTTGTTGATGTCGTAAAGCAGTGCGCAACTGAATTGGTCTGACAGCCGCCATTGCCCGTAGAACCCGATGGAATTGAGTCGGGTGGTACTGTAGAGTCCATCTCCAAATTGTGCCGCAATCGAGTAGGAATCTCGGGATGAAGGACGGTAACTGCTGTATAACGAGTATCTATTCACGCGGTCTGTGATGCCTGTGAGCTGGTCCTCACGGCTGCCGGAATTAAGATAGGTTTGAAGGCTGAATTTGCCAGATGAAAAGCCTGCTCCCAGCCGGAATGTATTCTCAAAGTAGTTGTATTTGGCAGGAAACTGCATGTCATACCGATGCGACCAGTCGTAATCCAATGACAGGTTCATACCCGACGTGATGGCATAGCTCAATCCCAATTGGCTGCGGTGCTCCTCAGGACTAACTCCCTGTAGGCTGTCCAAACCCAGGTTCTGGGCCCACTGCTGAGACACGGCACGTATACGCAGTTGCTTGCTTAATGGAAAGGAGACTGAGCCGCTGACCGAATCGACGTCGTGGTAGTAACCGTGGTAATGCGGGCCCGCGTACACACGCTCCAGCGAATAGCTCGCTGTCCCAAGACTGCCATTTAAGCGTATGGAATAGGCTTTGTCAGTGCTTTGGGTGTCGCGGTTTGTGTGGCTCGTGCCAAACTCCATCTGGAGGTTCGTATTCCGAAACAGTTTGGCGGTGGCTTCCATGCTTATCAGCCTGTCGGTGAACTCCAAAGGCGAATCCATCTGTTTTTCTACCGCATTTAGCTTTAGTGAGAGATTCGGATTTATGTGTTTGGTGTAATAGAGGCCTGTAGCTTGTTCATCAGGTGTACCGTTCTGCTTCTTTACGAAATAGGCACCGAATCCCGAACCGTGTGATTGCCTGACATCAACTGCCAGGCCGCGCCCATAACTGAAGTAGTCAGTCAAGCGTGAGAGCGAATAACTCTGATCACCGACCCTGACATCCAGGTTTTGTGAACTGTAGTTAAGATACTGCTCAAATAGCAGCCCAAACTCCCCGCCCTTCTGAGTATCGGTAGCCTTGAGCATGAAGTTGACGCTCTTTGTCCCTTTTTCATCAAGGTTACCGGCTCCAGAAAGCAGCAGTTGGCCCGACGTGTGACCTGCACTCGTCATCAGGTAGGTGCTCACTTTAACGGGTATACGGCGGTACTTGTCTTCTTCGAAGCTCTTGCTTGGCACCACCTCCACAGAAAGCGACAGTGATGCCAACACGGCCGTTTTGTCATCCGCCTGCCGTGCTTCCATAATAATCCGTTCATTAACCCGTCGTTTCAGCTTACTGTCGGTCTTGATCTTTGCCAATACCGAGCGGTTACCGCCCCCGGGCAGCGTGATGATCTCAGTCTCCAGTTTCACTACAGAGCCCCCTGAACTTGTCGCACTGAGTTGCAGCCCAACCTCGGCATTACCTTCATTCACTAGCTGCAGTTGGATATCAAAACTGTCTCCTGCTATCACGCTGCCCGGATTGCTGTCCGTCATTATCTTCAATCTAGATAACAGCAATACATTCACTATGACTGTTTCGATGTCGCGAATCGCAGGATCACGCTGACTCTGCACGGAGTAACTCAACTCATACGCGCCCGCGGCGGTGCCGGCGGGCACCAGAACCGCGAAGATTGCGGCTTGCGTGCTTTGAGGCTCAAGTGTGAAGTTAGCAACTGGGTTGATGGCGATCCAGCCAGGAGGTAGAGTGAGGGTTTCTTCATAATCCTCACTCTGTGACGAACTATTCGTGACCGCAAAGCTTAAGCTGATGCTTTGCCCGGAGTTGGCCTCGACTGGCCCCGCTACTGCAGCGCGAACCTGTACACCGTTCCCTTTAACCTGCGCCCAGGCAACGTGTTGCGGCTGGATTACCAGCAGCCCGGTGAGCAATAAGGCGATGGCCCATACTCTATTTGATATCAAGCGCATACTTCACGCCCCATATAGACTGGTCGCCGTTATCGATGATAATGAGTGCCGTGTATTTACCAGGGGCCACTTTACCCAGTTTGACCTGGCTACGCACGCTGCACGTGGGGTAGATACGCATCCGCTGTCCGTCGAAACGACCTGCGAGCACACCTTTTACATCGTAAAGCTCTACGCGGATATTTGGTCTTAGCCATCGCTCGCCCGTGTTCTCTATGTCTAACTGAAGAGTGTTGCCAGTAGCGTCTGCAAGGAGCTGTTTCTGCAGTACCTTGATGCTGCGTTTGCCGGTCGTGCCGATGTTGGTTACTATCTGTATGGCATACCGCATTACTGTCCTGATCCCAACAGATATCTTGTCCTTCTCAGTTTTTGGTTGTTCCAAACTGCCTTCAGCTATAGGCTCCACCATAAGAACACTCCAATACGAGCCTGACAAGGTCTTGTCACTGGGCGCAGAAATGGTGAAATAGACAGGTGCACTGGAATTGGCTGGGATGGTCAACAATTTAGGAGAAACAGTCATCCATGCGCTGTTAGAGCGTGGTACGCTGCCTGCCCCACCGTAGTTTGTATTGCCATCGGCTTGAAACGAGTAATCAACTTGTGAGACATTGACCAGCTGAGCTGTGGATGAGTTGTTCCTCACCAGCACGGTGCCTTCGGCCTTGTCACCTAGTTGCACAGTGAATTCCCTCGAAAGACTTCCGATGACATCAATGTTGGCAGCGACTGATGTATGTACCGTGATCAGTGTCAAAAATAGGGCCGATGCCGTGATGAGCCTGTTTCGTATCATTAAATATCCACCACTGTGAAGACTAGCGTTGTTGAATAGGTGTCTGGAGGTGTCTGTACCGATATACCATCTAATTTGAGTTGAATTGAAATATCGTTCCTGTCACCCATTCCTGTAAAGAACGAGCCATCGAAAGTATCTACGGATTGGTATGTGATTCCACCATAAAGGGAGCCACCACCGCTTCCATTCCCAGAGCGCTTTATGGAAAACAACAGTTGTCCAATCCAGTGGGTATCGGATCTTCGGACATCCACTCGCCAATTGCTTCCTAAAGTGTTATATACGTTAAGGAGTAGTTGATCGAAGTTGCTTTGGTAACCGCCAGAGAGATTACTGCCTGCGCCAGCGACGAGGTCATTTTCACCGATGGTTGGTGCCCACATCCCGGTGACAGTCACATCAGTTGCGATGGCTGGCAGTGTTAAGAACATGCAGAGGAGTGTATATATCAAGAGGGGTATAAACAATCTGCCGTTTGTGTACATTACGCTACCTTTGGGCTGAAGTGGTTCTTGCATAGTCTGTATATTGCGCAAGAACCACTGTATCGTTGGGCCGGAGTGTATGGCTGTAAACCGCACGCTCAAGGGCGTAGGATTTAGCTTCCGTTTGTAATGGTCAGTGTGACAGTTTTCGTTATGGATGCAATAACACCTGCGGCTGAGGTGGCCGACAGTTTGTAGGTGATCACTTTCCCAGTTTCGTTAAGTGTACTAATACCAGTCACAGCGTCCTGAGCAGTCGCGGTTAAGGCTACATCCGGAATTGACGTAGCACCTTCAGGTGCTGCAAGGGTAATTGCTAAGGTAACGCCTTCAGGCATGGCCAAATCGATCTTAGCTGTGATTTTCCGGGATTCTTCGTTAGTAGTGATGTCATATGTTTGGGTGATGGCGTTCGATACTTCGGTAGGTGCGGCACCAGCAACTGCAGCGTTAACGGTTAGCGCAACAGTGCCTCCTTTGACTGCTAACGCATTGATTGCCGATACTTCGGTAGTAACAGTTCCTGTGCCGATATTTTCATCTACTGCAAATGCAGCGGTGGTGGAGAGGGCGATCAGAAGCGCGGAGCCGATGGCTAATTTTAAGGATTTCAATTGAATCATGCCTTTCGAGAGGTCCAAGATGTAACCAATCGTGGTTACTAGCTAACTGAGTTGCCCTGAACAACAGATGCGTGTGCAGGGAACAGCATAGACAAGCAAGTGCCTAAAGATCATGACAGCAATCCCATACTATTATGGGGTGTCAACAAAACTTGAAGTTGCAATGCTTCTTGGCTTCTGGGCCGAATGTGGTAGTACATCGGGGTGGAGAGGGGTAAGCCACTTGGCTTATAGTAAGATATTACAACATCTACGCCCATTATGGCAGGAGATTTTGATGTTTAGTTTTATTATTTATCGTTTTATTTGATAAACTAGTATAAATACTATCTGATAACGAAATAAGTTCGTTGGTTTACATCGTCCAGGGTGTTGATTTGCCAGATTGGTGAGATTTTGTATAATATCTAATGGCAGACCCCGCCGGGCCGGAGTAGCTCAAAGGTAGAGCAACAGTTTTGTAAACTGTAGGTTGCGAGTTCGATTCTCGCCTTCGGCTCCATATACATGTAGCGGGTATCAACTTCATATGCTACCACCTGTAGCGGATCATGAACTCAAACCACACGCGCATTCAAGGAAACTGTGGGTCTACAGACGGCACATTCCACTATCACTCACCCCATGTTGGCCTGCAAGTGATTAACGACCACCCCACTGGATACATAGACCGCGCCGGTCTTGCGGATAGCTGAACCCCCCACTGACTATCAGTAACGTGGATCGTAACCTGTCAGCCACGCTGCCGCGGGTTTAGTCACCCCAGACTATTACCCACATCTCCCCGCCGCGCCCTGAAGGACGGCGGCTTATTAACCGGTAAGTCGGCTGGAAGCCGGCTGCAGGCATGAAATCTGGTTTGAGAACGTGTAGAAACGGTGAGGTGTGGTGTCATCGCACTTGGTGTCTCGGTATTTCAGACGTCTTTAGACGGCTTTTGGATAAGAAGCCGCCGTCCTTCAGGGCGCGGCGGAGTGGCATACACCATCATATAACGATAAAACACCACGTTCCGACATGTGGGTAATAGGCTGGGTTTTGTCACCCCACGGGACTGGCGTCCCGTAAACGGGGTTCCTGCACCGCGCGGCTGATCATTAGCGGCCGGCGTCGCTACGCTCCGGCCGGCGCATGGGGAGGGTGGCCTTCCCGACGCCCGCCGGAACGCGGGCCGGTACTGATCAGCGATGGGTGACAGTGCCCGTACCGAGATGCAGTCACGGACAGGCCACAGAACCCATCGCCAAGGGCTGGCGGCTAACCATGATAACCAGTGGCTTGCACTGCCGCGCGTCTAGGCATTTGCAGCCCGCAAGCGGGCGCAGGGTGCCCGCCGCCAGCGCCTGCGGAACGCAAACCATGTAGGGGCGACCGGCTGGTCGCCCTCGATGAGGGCGTCCAGCCGGACGCCCCTACATTCCATCCCTACAGCCGCAGCTCGATGCTGGTGCCGGTGAGGGTGCCCTTCGGCGTGTTCAGCACCGTGATGGGTTGATCGGCCTCCGCCTTCCACACGATCACCTTACCATCACGCCGCCAGTTGATGCGGATGCCGCTCTCACTATGCGGCACGGGCAGGACCCCTTCGGCCCACTCCAGATTGCCAGGGGTCAGATCAAACCGGTAGTGACGCTCGCCCTTATCGAGACACGGGTGCAGACCCAGTCCATACTGGCTGAGCTGCCAGGTGGGGCATCCCGCCCACTGGTGGCAATGGCTCCATCGGGTGTCGAATACCTCCACCCAGGTGGTGATGCCGGTCTCCATCGCCCAGCCCCAGCATGCGCGCATCTGCTGCAGCACGAAATCGGCCTCGCCACGCTCCAGTAACGGGGGGAACGCGTAGTGGGCGAAATAGGGTGTAATGAGTTGCGGATTGGCCATGGTGGGCGACCCTAACCGCGGTGCGCTGGGATTGTTGGGGAAGCAGCTCAGCATATGCGCCTTGATATACGCCACAGCCGCTGCTTCCTCCTGACTCGGCACCAGACCCAGCCGCAACGCCAGCACGGTGCGGTGGTATCCTACCGCACGCCAGTCCACGGTGCAGACGCGGTTGCTCTCCAGATAGCGGGCCACACACTCCGATATGCGCTGATCAAGCTTCTTCAGCCAGGGCATCTCCTGCGTCCGGCCGATGGCCTCTGCCCAGCGGATGGTGTCACGCACGCTGGCCAGACTGTGCAGCGTCAGCCCCATGTCGGCCTGGCCCGGATTGGGCACATAACCCCAGTCGATGAACGGCACGCCGAAATCCACCACGCCTTGCTCGTTCATCGCCTTCTCCACGCCCTGCAGGTTGCGCACAGCGTGCGGCCACATCGGCTCCAGCAGGTCGTTCTCGCCGGTCAGTGCCCAGTAGTGCATCACGGCGGTATTCCACTGCACCGCGTAAGCGCTGAACACCCCTCCGCCACCAGGGCACAACCCGCTGATATAGCCGCGCTCATCGGCACATTGCGCGCTTTGAAGCACCGCACGCCGAAGCAGACGCAGGTCGGTGAAGGCTGAGGCCGCGATATCCATCCCGGCGGAGACCACGTCGCCGGTCCACTGACCGCGTTCGCGCGTGGGGTTGTCGATGAGCGCATCTTCGCTGCAGCTCATGTGAGTATGCACGCCCTGCATCCAGATGCGGTTCAGCACGTCATCGGAGCACTTGAAGCTGCCCGCCACCTTATTGAAGTAGCAGCGGATGTCGGCACTTTCGGTGATGAACTTCACTTTTTCTGGGTCGCACAGCACGTGCACCTCCAGATACCGCCCGCCCTTGGGCGTCAACGGCGCGAACAACTGCCTGCCACCTCGGGCCACATAGTGGTCCATATTGCATGAGTCACTGGCGGAGAGGGTGATCCACGGGCAGACGCGGTCGTGCTGCAGAGCCTCGCTCATCGCCATCTCTACAATCGCACCAGCGGGGAGATCAAGCTCAATTTGCGGACGTGCCACGCTGATGAATCCTAGATCATACCTTCGCCACAGACCGTTGGCGACCATCGGCGAGGCGTTGAGCTTGCGCAGGAAGAAGCGTGCGCTGGGGTTATCCAGCTCGTAACCGAACTCCTCTGTGAGTAGCCCGTTGGCGATCTGCACCAACGGACGCTTGGTGATGGGCAGCTCCGCGATGGAGGCGGGCTTCATCTCACCCAGTGCCGGTGACACCTCCACAGGCGCGGCCCAGGTGCTGTCATCAAAATCCGCTTTCTGCCAGTCCACCGGCTGCACGCTGGTATCGCACCACTCCACCCAGGCCAACTGGGCGTTGATCCGCCTGGTCGCCTTAGCGTAGCCGGGCAGCTCGATGCACCGCCAGGTGATCGGCTGTGTCTTGCCATCCTCCATCACTCGCGCCCACAGGAACGGCGGCACATCGTCCAGAATGCGCGTGCTGACGCCCTCATGATGTATCTGCACCGCCAGCAGATGCTCGCTGGATTTGGCAGGCAGAGGCACCACCTGGTATTCGGGGTGCGCGATGGGGAACCGGTGCGGCCCCTCGGTCAGTTCCTGACCGTCCAGCCAGACCCGGTACCAGCTGGCTCCCAGGATGTGCAGCTCCGCCGGATGGTTTGAGGAGAGGCTGAATCGGCCTCGGAACGCAACGTGGGTATCTGCAGGCGTTTTGGATTGTGTGAACCAAAGCGGACGTATCTCTGACATATATGTGACCTCGCAAGATGATGTGCTGCCCGATGTGCGCACGGGTTAGTATCAGTTTACGTCAGATGGGAGTTGATTTTGAGGATACGGGCAAAACAGACAAATCGCGGGCGTGAGAGTGCAAAAGCAGGCGGGGGCAAGCACGGGGCAATAGGCCAGTCTATTCACCGCCACGCGCTAAAGCACATGGCTATTGACACAACAAGACCGCTGAAGCGGCCTACGGAACATCGCGCCGTATCAGCTGTTCCAGGTGCTAGTTACAATATCTTTATAACTGTCTCCATGCGCCAACTCACAAACAGGGCGAAGCCCTGCAGCCTGCTTCAGCAGGCTTGGCAGGTCAATAGCCACGTGCTTCAGCGCGTGGTAGGGCAGGTTTACATCGTTGTACCGCGACAAAACCCTGCGCTCCGAATTGTAAATAATGGACTGAGATATTAAGCCGCGAGTCGATCCCTCGCTAAAACTTCGGCGTGGCCAGCGGTTTGGCTTCCTTCTGCTTGGGGTTCCAGGGGGTGCTGGGGCTGCCGGTGGCGTTGTCCAGGAATATGGTGTTCAGGGGGGCTCCCTCTATATGACCATCCGCGAAAAGTATGTTAAACGTCTCGCCGTGGCGGCTGCGCAGCTTGGTCGGCAGAGGCCAACTGCCCTGCGCGGGCATCACCGCGGTGTTCTGCATCACCTTCGCCGACTTACTATAGCGGCCATCCGGCGTATCGAAACCCACAAACAGCGCCTGCTTATCGGCGGGGATGTCGGGCATCGGGTGGATGCGGTAACCGGCGTCGCTGCTGTCCATCAGCATCGCCAGCTCGGAGCCGTTGTAGGCCAGCTTCTCTTTGTGTGCTGCCGACGCACCGGGGAAATAGCCGTAAGAGATATGAACCCTCTCCCTGGCACTGATGTCCATGAAGGGCGGTCCCTTGGGTGACGGGTCAGCCGGGCAGGTGAGGTATTTGGGATCGGTGTAGTTTGACAGCAACTCGGCCCAGGTGATGAGCTGTTTCGTCTTGGGGTGGAAGTAGTAGGCCAGCGGCAGGATGTCGTCGTTGTCCTGGCTGTAGAGCCGAATCCCCTCGGACAGGTTGCGCAGGTTGCTGACGCAGGTGCCGTTCAGTGCCTGCCGGCGAAACTGCAGGAAGCTGGGCGTACCGAACCCCACCACCACCGCGATGATGATGACCACAATGATCTTTTCGCGGGTGGTCGGTTCACGGCGCTGAGGGAGCTCTTGCATGAATGATTTCACCTGGTGATTTGCGTGCTGTAGGGACAGTTTGATTCTATCACAGCGGCCAGACCGGCGCGGCGGATCTGCGCCGGTCAGCACGATGCTCAGCGCGGTAGAATTACCGCCGGAACAGCAGCGGCAGCAGATCCGAAAGATACTGACGCCAGTTTGACCAGGTGTGGGCACCCGGCGTTTCGATGTAGGTGTGCCTGATCTGCTTCGATTTCAACATCGCATGGAACTGCCGGTTGGGCTCGATCAAGAAGTCATCTACACCGCACGCGATCCACAACAACCGAAGCTGCGCATTCGTCGATGCTTTCAAGTTCTCGAACGCCTTAGCTGGATCGTGGATCATCGTGATCGCTCCGCTGAACGAGCCGACCCACGCGAAGCGCTCCAGATGCGTCAGTCCGATGCTCAGAGACTGTCCCCCGCCCATCGACAGACCTGCGATGGCGTGCATCTCGCGGTCGCTGGAGGTATGGTATGCTCGCTCCACCTCGGGCAGAATCTCCTGCAGCAGGCAGTTGGTGAAGGCGTCGGCGCACTGTTGGCGGGTGGGTGCCTCGAACATCGGCTTCAGGCTGCGTTGCGGGTTGGGCATCCCATACCCCAGCGTGTTCACCACCACCATCGGCACCATTTTACCCTTCGCGATCAGGTTATCCATGATCACATTCGCCCGGCCGATGGTCATCCACGCACTGGCGTCATCGGTCAAGCCGTGCTGGAGCACCAACACCGGGTAGCGCGTCTTGCCAGTGCTGTCGAACTGCGGTGGGGTGTAGACATAGTAGTCGCGCTGGTCACCGATCAGTTTGGAGTCCAGCACGTGGTGATGCACCACGCCATGCGGCACCTCGCCCCAGTCCCAGGGGTTTGCTGGCGAACCCGGCACCTGAAGCAGACTGCAGCGGCTGCCCGCCACAAAGCTCTTCGTGTCGGAGTTCGCTGGGTCAGGCATGGCCAGACCATCCACCATGAAGCTGTAGGAATACACATCGGGCTTGATGGGAGCACTGGTGGCACTCCATAAGCCTTTGGCGTCTTTGGCCATCGGCAGCATGCCCACTCCATCCAGTGCCACCACCGCCTCTTTGGCCTGCGGGGCTTGCAGACGGAACGTCACACGGCCATCGGGCAGCAGCTCCGGCGAGTGGATGGGGTCTGGAGGTGACGGCACCTCCGCGGCGGTGCATCGGCGGCCGCAAGCAGCCAACAGCAGGGCGGTGAGTATCAATGGAAGCAAAATGGTCATAGTGGGGTTCTCCTATGTGGGCTCGATATTATCAGTTTACCGTTAGCAGGGATCAGACGTCATTGCCGCCGGGTGGTAGTGCTGATGGATATTCCGGACACCCACGAAGCCCAGTTTCCGCGGCATGGATGCCACGGCTAATTAAACGAAAGCCCGTTGAAACGGGCTGCGGCACTTCGTGCCGTAAGTGTTAACGACATCACAGGCTGCTTCAGCAGTCTTGTTGATCAATAGCCGAGACATTTATGTTGCGGAATCGATAACACGCTGTCCCTGCGGATTTATGGGTCATTAGCCGGTGACCAAACCCGTGGCAGCGTGGCTGAGTAGCTACATCCGATTTCGACCAGAAACTCTCAAATATCAACCTGCCACCAAATCGCCCGGCGTTTCGGAGGGCGAAGGATTGCGCTTCTGGCTACGGGCATGTATGATCTCCAGAATGCCCATCCCCATGCCGATGGACACCACAACTGACCAAAACAACCCCATGGCGATCCCTAAGAGGGCGGCCATCGGCGAACTGGGAGGATCGGCGACGTCAATGCTGGACTTGTTGACGAAGAGCACCACATTTACAAGATACAGGCACACTAACAGCCAATCTATGGATAAAAGAGCGAAAGAAAGGCCGAGGCCGCCTTTGAGAGATTTGCGCATTCGGTCATAACTCAGCCACCATAAAAACGACACGGCAGCCATGACGATGAATACATAAAAGGCACCAATATCACCGGTGGCAAATATCGCCGTAAAGCTGCCCGTACAGGGCATCACATGTAATACTGTGAATACCAGGATCATCGTTATATACCATTTGGAAATCAGCATAGGAAGAGCCTCCGCGTCATTGTGGCGATTGCAAACAATTTATGGTAACACGAACTATAGATAAACGACACAGGAGTTGGCCGACATGCAATCACAGTTCTTTACAGAGGATTCACAGAAGGAACCAGCGCATAAACTGGCACTGATCGCCATGATCATCGGAGTCAGCTCGCTGTTGTGCCCGCTACTCTGTGTGCTGGGACTGCTGGTCGGCATCATCGCATACGCCGTCTCCAGCCGGTCCCAGTCTTCGGTCAGCAAACTGATGTCTAAATGGGCCCTCAGCCTATCATCTGTTGGCCTTCTCATAGGATACGTCATTTATCTACTGGTGATCCCCGTAGTGGGTATGGAAGTGGAGCGTGGGAGGCAGACCAACTGTTACCAACACCAAAAGATGATCGGACTGGCGATGCGCCTGTATGCAGACGACAATGACGGCAGGCTGCCTTTACGCGAGAACTGGCAGGAGCCGCTGAAGGAATATACCAGACAAAGCTACAATCTCCGATGCTCCGATTCCCCCAACCCTGAGCTGGCGTACGGCATGAACGGCTCGATGAGCGGAGCGATACTGGAGCAAGCCCCCGCTCCCGAACTCACCGCACTGGCATTCGACTGCGCCATACAGCAGGCCAGTGCCTCCGGAGGGCCCGAGACGGTCGACTTCCGACACCGAATCAACAGCTCCAACATCGGCAACAGTAAAGGGGTGGGTGACACTCGGTTTGCCAACTTCAGCTTCGCCGATGGTCATGCCGCATCGGTAGCGCGTGTTGCCAGCGAGGCGAAGCAGTTCTCCTCCTTCGACAAGAAGCCATTTCTCGCCTTCGACCAGGTGCGCTGGTAGCCGAAGCGATCGGCCCATCACCCCGGCGCCTTACCCTGCTACGCCAACTGGAATAGTATCCGCCATTTTGCGTCACTATGTAACGAAATGCGGAATACGCGCCACTATCACTATGAACACCAATCTCAACACTCGGAAAACAACATACAGCCCATGAGACAGGCAGATTTCGACGGCCACGCACAGCGATGGCGTCTCCCGCTCACGCGGGCGGCGTACCATCTGTGCGGCGATCGGGAGGCGGCTTACGATCTCGTGCAGGAGACGCTTCTCGACGCCTACCAGGGCATTGAGAAACTGCGTGAACCGGAGAAGCTCGGGGCATGGCTCTACGCCATCCTGCGCCGAAAAGCGGTGAGGTATCGCCGTCAACGGCCTCAGGAGCTGGAGCTGCCCGAGCAACTGGCTGCGCCAGACGACACCCAGACCGCCACGGCGGAAATCCTCTGCGAGCAGATGGTCAAGCTGCCCCAGGCGGAGTGCGAGCTTCTGGCGGGGAAGTACCTGCTGGGTCTGAGCTACCTTGAGCTGGCGGAAAGCCTGAGTGTGTCAGAGGGAACGGTCAGAGTGCGGTGTTTCCGTGCGAAGGAGCGGCTGCGGCAGTTGATGGAGGAAGCGGGACTGAACCCTTCCGGCACCAATCCCAATCCACACCTGACCACGGTTCCTCATAAGGAAGTGAAGTAGGCAGATGCGCTGTTCCATTAACTGGAAGGTGTTGGTCTCGGCATATGCGGATGGGGAACTGGACGCAGCTCAGGCGGCGCAGGTCCGCGCGCATCTGGGCGAGTGCCAGACATGCCGCGAGCTGCTGCAGCAATGGGGCGATAACCAGAGCCTGTTCACCTGGGCCTACTCACAACAGATCGACGAAGAGAACACCGTGTGTGTGAAGGAGAGCCCCAAAGTGAGTAGCGAAATCCCCGAAATGAAACCTCGTAAGTCATTATCGAAGCGTGATGTCGTCCGGCGAAGCCTGGCCTGGGCGGCGGTTCTGGTGCTGTGCGTGCTGCTGGGCCAATTGGCGATCTGGTCGCGGCTGCCCAGCATGGGCGGTGAGGGATCTATGGTGGTCACCACATCCCAAATCCAAAAGACCCGTCTTGTTTGGGGGGTCACCTTGAATATCGGACCCAACAGCCAGGTCATGCGCACCGGGCCGCGCTCCATCAAGCTCATCAAGGGCTGGGTAGAGGCCAGCGTGACCGGTCGCCCCATCCAAATCAGCACCAAACGCGTGAGCATCACCGACATGGGCACGCGGTTCGAGGTCGGCTCCGGCCCGCAACTCGACTATGTGAAGGTCTCCAAAGGCTGGGTGTGGGTAAGTTGCGGAGGCAAGCAACTGCAGGTAGGCAAGAACGACGTAATGTACGCGCTCAGCGGCCAAGCACCGGTGGTCAGCCATACAAAGGCGCAAGCACCGCCTCCGGCTCGGCAGTCAAAACTCATAGAACTCCCTGAGGAACTCGCCACAACGGATACCCTAATCATGAAATCGGGTCGTCAGAAACTACAGACGAGATATCCTGATCTGACATGGACTGGGAGTTCATCGAGCAAGCTCTGGCAGGATGATAAAGTGATTGTTTTTGGATATTCGGAGCTATCTGACCTGTCGTATCGTGTTCAGCAGAGGCAGGTTGATATCCTGCGTGGCATCATCGGTAGCGGAGATACCCGTACCAACTGGCAAATACCAACCGGTATGGTTGTGGTTTCAGGCATCAAACAGTTCAACGACGGCGCACTCACACCGTGCCTTCTGCAACTGGAGTGCTTATTGGGTAACCTGCGCTGGAGCCTGACTGACACTAATAGCAACCAACTCTCTTTCGCGGCAGATGCGTTATCGACAAAATCAAGCTACGGCGATACCGGCCAACTTACATCCTCGGCTCGGTGGGTATTAGGGCGCAGCTTACCAGGCCTTGCCAGCATGTCCGACTCAAAAGATCGACACGGTGTATGGATTGGTCCCGCCGACTGGCCTGGTAGCCTCAAGCCGGAGATATCGCTCTCGCTTGACTGGCGGTCGCGACATATTATCCTGCCGAAAGAGGCTGAAGTGAAGGCAAGTGTAATCAAGCAGCTTGCTGGCAGGGCAGACTGTCCGCTAAGTACCATAGGCGATACGCTCACGTATCTCGGCAAGGATCATTCAGACTACTTTTCGGTTTACCTAAACGACAAACTGCATGACGAGGTCACGCGCTTTAAGTCAGGCATTTCTCAAGGCTTCGTGTTGGGCGTGTTCACTACCTCACGGCCGCTGCAACAGCCGAAAGCACCAGCGGGGAACTATCTGATCCGTTACGGGAGAAATGCAGACGACCGAAAGCCACAGTTATTGCTGGAACCAACAAACGAACAAACCGTAAGAACTTGGAACAGAAAAAGGGCAGATATGACGCGCACCACCCCAAGAAAGAACAGCTCCTGGCAATACGGCTGTTCACAAGGGGATCAGGACCTTACCTTGGAAATGCAGATATCGGGCACTGGGCCTTATGTTATCCAGCTCACAGTCACAGCATCGAAGCCGAATACGGCTAGTTTGCCCACAACAATCGGAGAGTTGACGCTCGAGTAGTCGGCGGGTCACTAATGGCGGGTTCGTTCTATGGGGGCTGTCCGCCAGACCGGCGCGGTTAGGAAAAACCGCCCCGGTCACACGCTTGGGCTTCCTCTCCTGCGCCCGCTTGCGGTCTGCAGATGCCTAGCCGTGCGGTGCAGGTGACTAAACCCGCGGCAGCGTGGCTGGCAGCTTGTAATACGGGCGATCAGCGGTTTGCGATGGGTTGCCTGAACCAAGGATGACGCGGATTACTCGGATGGGGAGGGAGGGCTAACCGCCAGACCGCGCCGGAGACGGGCTGCATAGTAAATGTGAGCGTAGCGAGAAACCGGCGCGGTCATTTACTCCCCTTCGCGACTTCGCGTCTTCGCGTGACACATCCCAGGGGCTATCCGCCAGACCGGCGCGGTCATTTCCTCATCTGCGTTATCTGTGCCATCTGTGGATGAATCCTCCCCCTCCGCGTCCTCCGCGTCTCCGCGTGACAAATCCCGTCCTTTACAGCTCTGCGCTGAACATATAAGCGGTGCTGGGTTTGTCGCATCCGTTCAGAAAGACTTCTGCAGTCCAGTATTTATCCGGGTAGGGAATACACACACCCTCGCCAAGCATGGTATTTCGGGTCACATCGTACATGGCATCGCCGTCATAACCTTCGTGTTGGTGCAGTGCGACCATATTGCCAGAAAAGGTGGCGAACGCAAACTGGGAAAGATACGGAGGTCCCGCCTCGGAGTTGCCATCCGTTCTATTCGGCACGAAGTCAAAATGGAGAAATCCTTCCGGCACAGGGGTGTCCGCCTTCATAAACCTCCCCCAAAAACCGTGCCACGGCTCCACATCCACACCCCGTCCGAAATGATGCATAAATAAAACATCATAGCAAAAGTCCGATTTATAATCGGTCATGGCATCCAGAGTGTTAAAAAGGTTCTTGAGGTTCTCACTATTGTCCAAGCCGTCGCCTTCACGGCTTTCGCGGCCGATAAAGCGCATGGCACCCATTTGTTTGTAGTCAAAGCTGTCCACTTTGAAACCACTTTGTTGTTTCTCAACCAACTCCGGCATAAACAGAGCCCACTGTACCGCGGCATCGCAGTCCTTTAAGTTATTGATGTATCCATATATATCAACACTATCCGTACCAGTAGGTCCTGTTCTTTTTCCGGCAAATGGCTCTCGGATACTGCGATCCCGCATGGCCGAAAAATCAGCAAATACCTGGGCTACCACATCAAGCAACAGTTTGTTATGAGGAAGCCCCGACAGCTCGTCGTCAAACCGATCAAGTGCTTGATATACCGCTGGGTTCACCACACCGGATGGCTCTAATTCCGTCAAGCACGCCCGAAGTTGTGCATTTTGCTCTTTAAACCGCGCTAATACGCCATGCATCAAAATCTGCTTGTTCTCGGCGAGATTTTCGTCACTCCACTCCGAATCATCCAGAACCCAATCGGTCAACGTATCAAAAACGAGCGGGTTTTGCCCTCTTGCTTTGCCTGCCCAGCCCACAATTCTTTGGTATTTCTCTTCATCGCTCAGGTTTGCGTGCTTGAGTTCTTCGATATCGATCCAACAAAACTCGTCCATCAGGTGACGTGACATGCGATCTCCTCCATTGCGTTCCTGTTCGGCCCTGTGTTGTTTTTACCCGGTTGCGTTGGGGATGTCAAGGCCGCGGAGTGCCCTACGAACCTCCGCGCGACACACCCCAGGGGCTATCCGCCAGACCGGCGCGGTCTATCGCCGTCTGCTATTGCTAGCGTACTGACAGACCGCCCCGGTCATGACCCCTCTCCCTCTGCGTTCTCCGCGTCTCCGCGTGACACATCCCGGGCTATCCGCCAGACCGGCGCGGTCTATAACCGTCTGTCATTGTTAGCATACTGACAGACCGCCCCGGTCATGAAACCTCCCCCTCTGCGTTCTCCGCGTCTTCGCGTGACACATCCCAAGGCTAACCGCCAGACCGGCGTGGTCTATAGCCATCTGCTATTGTTAGCGTACTGACAGACCGCCCCGGACATAGCCAATTGCAATCTGTGTAATCTGCGTAATCTGTTGATGAATCCTCCCCCTCTGCGACCTCCGCGTCTCCACGTGAGATAATCCGCAAGCCGCCTCAGCAGGAATCCGCCGTGGCTACGTTGAAATAGTATCTACCACATCCTCGGAGGTAGCTGTTCGGCCCCATGTCCACAATACCGCCTGCCCCAAGCCGCATCCGCGCCCGCGCCATCGTCACCGGTGTGCTGGGCTCGATTGCGCTGTGTTACATCGTGCCCGCAGGCGAGTTGATCGCCGTCAACATCCAAATCGGCATGATGCAGTTGGCCCCGGCATTGGTGGGTCTGCTGTTTGCGGTGGTGCTGGGCAACCAGGTTCTGGGCCGAGTCGCCCCGAAAGCGAAACTCACCCCCACTGAACTCGTGACCTCCTACCTCATCATGATGCCGGCCACATTCATCAGCTCGCGCGGATTGATGGAAAAGTGGCTGCCGTTGCTGGTGGGCGTGAACTACCTGGGACCAACAAACGGCTGGGAAAAGACCTTCTGGAAGCATATCCACCCCTGGCTGGTGCCATGGGATACCAGTTCGAAGAGCGTCGACTATGTGGTCACCTGGTATTACGACGGTCTACCGCTGGGCAAGATGCTGCCCTGGGACGCCTGGGCCAGACCGCTGATCTGCTGGGGAGTGTTGATTCTGGCGGTCTATTTCGCGTATCTGTGCATCACCGTAATCCTGCGCCGCCAGTGGGTGGAGAACGAGAAGCTGCCCTTCCCGCTGGTGCAACTGCCGCTGGAGCTGATGATGCAGCCAGGCACTTTCTTCCGCAGCCCCATGATGTGGATCGGCTTCAGCATGGCCTTTTTGCTATACGGCATGAACGGCTTCGCGCAGTGGTTCCCCAATGTGCCATCCATCACACTCGCATTCTCCATCAACGATATGCTCACCACCAAGCCCTGGAATGAGGTCAGCTACTTCCCAATCTATGTATCACCTGCGGCCATCGGCTTCTTCTACCTGATGCCCTTGGATCTGCTGTTCAGTTTCTGGTTCTTTTTCCTGGTTGGTAAAGGGCAGGAGGTGATCGCCGCCAGTTTGAACGCCAACGAAGGCGCGCTGCACGCCGCGGCGGGCATCCATGTGGCCAACCAGAGCGCCGGTGCGTTCATCGTGCTGGCGATGGTCACGCTATACAGTGCAAGGCACCATCTGCGGTTCGTCTTCGCCAGGGCGATGAATCGGCTGCCCGCCGACGCTGGAGAAGCGCGGGAGATGATGTCCTATAAAGTGGCGTTCTGGGGGTTCGTGGGCAGTTTTGTGGTCATCATGTGCTGGTGCGTGTTTTTCGGCATGAGTCTGTGGGTGGCGTTCCTGCAGTTCGGGATTTTCCTGGTGGTGCAGGCGCTCATCATCTCTCGCACCACGGCGGAAGGCGGTCTGCTCATCTCCGAGGGGGCGTTCACCCCGTCGGATGTGTTCCTGCTGGGCAACCGCGGCATGGTGAGTGCGAAGAGTCTGACCATGCTCTCCTTCCTGGACGGCTTGTCTACCCGTGATACGCGCGGCTTGTGGCTGACCGGAATGCTGGACGGTCAGAAGATTGCGGAGCAGGCGAAAATCCACGCCCGGCGGATGCTCTGGATTGTGATAGGCGGAACCCTGCTGGCCATCATCGCCGCTCTCTACATCCAATTGAACCTGGCCTACACCCGCGGCGGAAACAGCCTGTATCCCTACCTTATGAAGCAAGCGAACACGCAGTTCTTCCGTGAGAACAGCGGTATCCTCACCGGCATGGCGCCGGACCCCAACAAGATGCCGGTCAACGCCTTCTGGATTTCCGTAGGCGGCATCGTGTGCGCGCTGTTAAGCTACTTCCGGCTGACCATACCAGGCTTTCCGCTGCACCCGCTGGGATACTGCATGACCGCCACCTGGGGCATCGTGGTGTTCTGGGCCAGCATGTTCATCGCGTGGGCCATCAAGGCGCCGCTGGTGCATTACGGCGGCATGAAGGCGTTCCGCGCCTTGCGGCCGCTGTTCCTGGGTCTGGTTTTTGGCGAATTCCTGAGCGCCTGCCTGTGGAGCATGATGAGCTGGTTCCTGCACGCCCCCACGCCCAAATTCCCCTGGCCTTAAGGTGCATCTCACGCGGAGACGCGGAGGACGCGGAGGGGGAGGATTCATCCACAGATTACACAGAAGGTAATTGACCGCGCCGGTTTGTCTGTTCGCCCCTGGGAACGCCAATCTCCCGATTGGCTCCCTCCCCTCTCATGCGAACCCATCCGTGTGATCCGTGTAATCCGTGGTTCAGACGACAAACCGGCCCGGAAAGGGAAAACCGGACCGGTCGTTAGTTAATCTGCGGCATCTGTGTAATCTGTGGATATATGAGCCCTTCCCCCGCCACTGGCATATATAGACAGATATGGGGTAAACTTGTGACATGCCATACTCTGTAGACGACAAAATCGTAATAGCTGTCTCCTCGCGCGCCTTGTTCGACTTCCAGCATGAAAACCTGGTGTTTGAGCTGGAAGGCGTGGACGCATACCGCAAATACCAGCAAGATCACCTGAACGAGGTGGCGGGCCCCGGTGTGGCTTTTCCGCTGGTCAGCAAGCTTCTGCGCTTCAACACAAAGGAGCGGCGGCGTGTTGAGGTGATTGTGCTCAGCCGTAACGATCCGGTCAGCGGACTTCGCGTGTTCCGATCTGCCGAGGAGTTGAAGATCGACGTATCGCGCGGGATATTCACCCGCGGTAATCCGCCGTTTGCGTATCTACGCCCCTTCAATGCGGTGCTGTTTCTATCGGCGGAGCCGGGTGATGTGCGCGGGGCCCTGGAGAACGGCTTCCCAGCGGCGACGGTCTACTCGCACCCGGGGACGAACCAGGCCCCCAACCCCAATGAGCTGCGAATCGCTCTGGATGGCGATGGGGTGCTGTTTGATGACGCCAGCGAGTCGATATTCCAGCAGCATGGTCTTGAGGAGTTCCAGCGGAATGAGCAGAAAAATGCGGACAGCCCCATGAACCCGGGCCCGTTCCTGCCTTTCATGAAGGCCTTGCGCTCGCTTCAGGATGCGGCGGAGGAGGATCGTCAGATCAGCATCCGCACGATGCTCATCACCGCGCGGAATGCGCCTTCACATGAGAGAGCGATTCGCACTCTGATGGACATGAACATCGAGGTGGATGAGGCCGCTTTCCTTGGCGGTCTTGGAAAAATGGACTTTTTACGGGAGTTCCAGCCCGATTTCTATTTTGATGACCAGCGGTGTTATACGGATGCGGCCTCAAGGGTGACCGCCAGCGGGCATGTGCCTTTCGGTGCCGTAAATGCCCGCATCCCAAAGGAGAAAAAGAAGAGCAATGATACGGTCTCCTAAGTGGCGATGGGGCACTTGTCTGGTTCAACTCGTGTTGATACTGTTACTATCAGGGTGCTCTACAATCAATATCGAGGGGACCTGGCGAAGTGGGGATTTCGAAACTGGCAGTTATTGGCAGTTTCGGCCTGACGGCAACATGCAGATCACATCAGGCATTATCGTAACAAAAGGCAGCTACACCCTCAATGGGCATAAACTTAGCACCAGCCAGGATCGTCAAATAGTATATGATGTCACATTACATGAAGATGAGTTGACTCTTCAGAACGATGGTGAATCAATCGTTCTATACCGAGTGAAGGAGTAAACCCGAATGCAAAAGAAATCCACAACTATCGTCGTCGCGTTAAGTGCCGCCATTGTTTGTGTGGCGGTGATACGCCGATTTATGCAGCCCAAAATCGTGGGGCGATGGGAAGAGATCACCGAGCCACGCCCTACCATGTGGCATTTTCGAAGCAACGGCGCACTGGAACTCACCCGTTGGCCATGGTGGGTGTTGATGAAATATACCGTGAGAAATAACACTGTATGTATCAACAACACAGATGGTTCGTCGCACACCTACTTGTGGCGATTTGAAGATGACCGACTGATCTTGAGCGGCAGCGAACAGAGCGTTGTTTTATATCGGTACACCGAGGAAGACTAGGACACGCTGGCATCTGATATTTGCAGGTAGGCTTGTAGCCATCTCCTGGTTGCGCCTGCGGTGATTCTGTGTTGATGTCGGCCATTCCCTGTACGGTGATTCGCAGTAGAACGATTTAGCTCACTTAATCCAGCGTCAATCCACCCGGTCCGATTGCATCGGTTGTACTATTACCGTATTATGTATCAAAACTGCTATTCACAGGAGTATCATTGTGCAGGATTCGCTTCACACCATCGTGGAGGCGTTGCGCCGCGATTTCATACTAGCCGAAGGGGTGCATGCAGGTGACCGCCTGCCCGCCGTCCGTGAGCTGGTGGATCGCTACAGTGCATCGGCCACCACTGTGGTGAATGCGATGAGCGTGCTTCAGCGTGAAGGCGCAGTGGTGAAGATCAGCCGAGTCGGCGTATTTGTGGCCGACTACGTGAAGCCCGTCAACCAAATCAGGCGCATGGGTTTGGTGCTGCAGATTGACGGTGCGGAGATATCCGTGCAGTCGCAAACCGGAGTGCAGATCGCCTGTCAGGCGAAAGGCTGGTCGCTGGAGGTTTCCTCAAGCGGTAACAATGTGGTCAAGGAACGGCAGATTGTGCATCGCATGGTGAAGTCGGGTTGCGAGGCGATTGTGGTTTACCCCGCGCTGCGAACTACCGAGATGCTACGTAACGACTATTTGGGAAGAGAGCTGCGCGACCATCCCATCGTGCTGGTAGACGTCGCCTACCGAGAGCAAAAGCGTCCGTCGGTTGTTTTCGACAACTACCACGCCGGGTACGATATGACGAAAATGCTGATACAAAAAGGCCACACGCGCATCGCCTTCCAAAGATGCGGCATCGCACCCAGCGACCCCATGTTGAAATCCAATGTCGACAGGTACCAGGGTTACCTGGATGCTCTGAAACAGAGCGGGCTGGCCATAAGTGAGAATGCAGAAATCAGCATTCCCAACTGGGACCAGGTAGATCCGCTGCTTTTTGAACGCATCATGAAACGCTGGATGATGAACCCAAACCGCCCGACAGTGATCATCGCCGTGGCGGACTACTGGGCCATGCGGCTGGCGGATCAAGCCCGGGCGTTTGGAATACGGGTACCCGAGGATTTCGAGGTGGTGGGGTTTGATAACTCCCAGATAGGGGGTAATCCGACCTTCCCCATGCTCACCAGCCACCCGGATTTTTCACGAGCGGGACAGATTGGCGCGGAGATGGCCATGAATCTGGCTAACGGCACCATTTTGGACAGTGATCGCTACATGCTGCCTGCCACCATAGACTATTGGCACCGCATTGAGCCTGAGATAATCGGCAACTTTGAGGTTGTCAGCAGTTACCTTTAAATACTTTGCTCATGACTTACCATCATCAGCAAAGGAAGCCATCAATATGAACGATAGTGACTACTCAGCCATAGGCGATGATCGTGCATTAGTCCACGATCGGTAATGCTGCTGTAGCTTCCGGCACCCACGAAGTGGGTAAGATTCTTATAGCCACGGGTAAGCGCCAGCGCAACCCGTGGTAGGCCACCGAAAGCCGTCTACCCACGAAGTGGGTCGTCTTCGGTGACTTGATAAAACGGCTGCCGCGAATAGGTGCGACCCACTTCGGGGTTGGGCTATGCGCCGCTTTCCAGGGGTATCGCTTCGCTCACCCCTGGCTATAAGAACTGCTACCCACTTCGTGGGTGCCCGGAGGGATGCATGAAGGCGTTGCGCATACGCTGAACAGACACTTGGCAGTATAATTTGATGGCTGAGTAGTTACGAACGATAATTCGATAATACGGGAGAAAAGAACTCATGCGACTCAACCGAGATGACTACCGTGATAAGGTACTGGGCTGCTGGCTGGGAAAGAACATCGGCGGCACATTAGGCGCACCGATGGAGTGGCGTAGACAGCTTAACGATGTCACCTTCTACACTCAAGACCTGGGTGGCGAACCTCTGCCAAACGACGACCTGGACATTCAGCTACTATGGCTCCGCGCCTTGGAGGAGAAGGGCGTCGACATCGATGCGCAAATCCTGGCCGACTACTGGTGCCTGTACGTCACCCCGCACTGGTGTGAATATGGCACAGGCAAGATCAACATGCGCCAGGGGATGCTTCCCCCCATCTGCGGCAGCTACAAGAACGACTACAAACACAGTTGCGGCGCCTTCATCCGCAGCGAAATCTGGGCTTGCATCTGCCCGGGTCGTCCCGACCTGGCGGCGAAGTACTGCTACGAAGATGCGATTCTAGACCATGGCGACGGCGAAGGCACCTATGCCGAGGTATTTGTGGGGGCCCTGGAAGCCGCCGCGTTTGTGGTGGACGACCTGCGCAAGCTGATTGAGATCGGCTTGAGCTACATCCCCGCCGAATGCGAAACCGCCAAGGCCGTGGCCACTGCGATCGAAGCCGTCGATAACGGCATGGACTGGGTGGAGGCGCGTGACCTGATCCTGGAACGTCACCGCGGCGGCGCCTTCTTCCGGTTGAACTGGCTGATCAGCGAGCGTGACCAAGCGAAGAACTTCCATGAGGGTGATCTTGGCTTCGATGTGCCCAGCAACATCGGCATGACCGTGCTAGGTCTGCTGATTGGCGGCTATGACTTCGACAAGATGCTCTGCACCACCGTCAACTGCGGTGAAGATACTGACTGCACCGGCGCCACCGCTGGCAGTATCTACGGCATCATCCACGGTGCCAAAAGCATCCCTGAGCGCTGGATAGAACCCATTGGGCGCAATATCAAGGTGGCCTGCCTGAACGTAGGCGAGTTGGGCGGCATGCAAGCCGCGGAGCTTCCGCTGGATGTAGACAGTCTGACCGACCGCACCGAGAAGCTGGCCTGGCAGGTAAGTTTGCGGCGTAAGGGTATGGAGGTTTGGAGCACCGAACCCACCGATCTGGCCGACGTGAACCCCAATGCATTGATGTGTCCCGATGGCGGAGCCTCACTCTACAACGCCCTGCGTGGGCCGAAGTTTGAGTTCCCTGACTTCAACTTCTACCTTGACTATGTGGGCGGTCCTGAGATTCGCGATGGCGAACCGAAGACCGTCAAACTGACCATTCAGAACACATACAAGGTGCAGACCAACCTGAGTCTACACTGGTATCTGCCGGAGGGCTGGGAGGTTTCTCCCGCGGCCGACGGTTATGTGATGAGCCTTCATGGCTCCATCGGGTATCCGCAGGTGCTCACATTCCAGTTCACCGCACCGAAGGTGACTCGCAGCCTTAGCCGCGCCGCGCTGGAGGTAAGTGTGGAAGGCCGTCCCACCGTGATGCTCATCCCGCTGCAGTTCGTCAACGGCAACATGCAGAGCATCGACGGGTAGCCGTATGTGATGTGTAAGGGCGGTTCTCGAACCGCCCTTTTTGCGTGCCTGCCCTGGGAACGCCAATCTCCCGATTGGCACCTATCCGGACGAATATGATGGATGGGACATATGATGCAGGTGGGCAACCACAGGGGGATTGCCCCTACATACGCGCCCTGAAGGTAAAGCCGCGCCGGTCGACAACATTTTGTCTGAACCACGGATTACACGGATGACACGGATAGGTTCGGATGGGAGAGGCGCCCTGTAATAGCCCCTCGGTGTTCCACTGTGTCCTCTGTGGTTCTGTATTATCTGCTTCCCTCCCACACCCTGAGCAGGAAACACCGCCCCTCACAGTGAACTCTTACTAAACCAACACCCCTTCCGAGGGTGATCCCAGGAGGATGCACTTTGATGCAACCGATCAATGAAGCTTTCTGTGCCATCGCTATGCTGTTCATGGCCATAATGGCTCTGGCGGTCTGCGCGCCGGCGCGAGCCGCCGATAACGGCGTGCCCGAGAACCTTTATAAGGCTGAGCTGTTAAGCTACCCGGGTGCTTACAACTTTGAGATGCCCCGACCTTCGATTATACTAGTCAGCGACGCCAACCTGGATGCTCTGCAAGACCCAGATAAGGTAGTCGATCTATCCTGCACGTTTGATAAATACGAGCGCAGTCTGCGGCAGGTTTGCGAAGAGGCCAAGAACATGGGTGCTCGCACCCTGATTGTGGCCTATGACCATTTCTTCGCCCAGTATCGACCAGGGCAGCATGCCCCGCGGCAATATACCTCAGACAGCGATGAGTTTATATCCCGCATCGCCAAAATCGGGGCCTTTGCGCAAAACTACGGTCTTGGGCTTGAGCTGAGCGTGATCAGCCCGCTGGAGCTGGGTGTGGTCTTTGCCAAGAAGACCGGCCAGGCCGGTCGATGGGTTCACTATCGTGAGGGCAGCCGTGACGCCTCCACCGGCAACTACAATGTGGCCCTCTGGCGGCAGAAGCAGTGGACTAACAATAAAGGTATCATCGACATCGTGCCAGACGGCATCCGCGTTCTCGCTTTTCGCGAAGCGGACAGCTCCGGAAATCTGGCTGTCAACCCTGACGAGATCATCGACATCACCGAAACCGCCAAGGTGGATGAGAGCTCGGGCGTCAGCACCCAGGGCGGAGGCATCCCGGTGCAGCGCATCGTGGTCTCCGGCACTGGACGCACCGATCTAAAGAACTACAACCGCGTGCTGGTGATCCAACGCTACAAAACACCCGAAATGGACTACTTCAGCCCTGAAGCGCAGCTGTTTATGAAGCAGATCATTGATAAATATGCCGCAGCTGGTGTGAAACTCAACGCGCTATACAGCGACGAGATGCACATCCAGCAGGACTGGTCCTACATTGCCCACCATGACAACGGCGAGTTCGCGCTGCGTTACCTCACCGACAACATGGCGGCGAAGTTCGCGGAGCTTTACGGCGACAAATACCGCGATATGGAAAAGATGATGGTCTACATGGCCTCCGGCCAGCATGACATGTCCGTGGGAACCTGGGCGAAAGCCACCAACGGCCATGTCACTGCCAACACACCCAACGGTGTGGCCGAGGCCGCCTTGTTCCGGTCGCGCTACTTCAAGCTGCTGCAGGACCAGGTGACCGACATCTTCACCGATGCCAAGCACTACGCTGAGCAAAAAATGGGCCACAAGCTGGAGTCCAGGGCTCATGCCACCTGGGCGGAAAGCCCCACCTGCGACTATGTGATGAACAACGGCAACAAATATGAGTATACCGACAGCTTCATCTGGAGCTGCACGGTGCATCAGGCTGCCGCGGCCTGCGCCGACTACTTCAAGTGGGGTGACTACCTCACCGGCAACGGCAACGACACCGCGGAGGGCGGCTTCCTTGACCGCAACTACTGGGGGCTGTCGTTGGCCTGCTCGCTGGGCAGCATCAACGAGGTCTCCAACGCGTATGCTGCCCATTGGGGTATGCCCGGTGAGCTGTCGCAGAAGCGTTGGATGTTGGCCAACGCAGTGGGGGCCTCTGGCAGTGCGCTGTTTGGCATCGTGCAGAATATGCAGCACCGCCGCACCGATGTGCTGACCCTTTACCCCATCAATCTTCACGCATGGGATGAACGGTTCGGCAGTTGGATGACCCAGTATGCCTACACCAACTACATCACGCAACAAAAACTGCTGGAACTGGCGAAGTGGAATGCCGGATCCATCGAGATCATGGGCTATAAATACACTACCCTCTGCGTGCAGTTTGAGCCATTCCCCAGCAAGAAGCTGCTGCAGCAGATGTCTCGGTTTGTGGACTCCGGCGGCAAGCTGGTCTGGAGCGGCCCCATCCCGGTATTGACGGCTGAAGGCGACTCCGCGCTGCCATACTGGCAGACTCTGTTCGGTGTGAATGTCGATCCTGCGACTATGCTGGGACAGACCGCCAACGGAAAGCGCGTGCAGTTTACGGGCGTGCTGAACGGTCTGCCGGAGATGACCATCCTGACGGACAAGACCATCGACCGCATCTACCCGGTATCTCTGAAGACGGGCACCACGCTGCTGGCCACTGTGGCGAAGCAGATTGTGGGCACACAGAAAGCTGGCCGAAACGGCGGAATGGCCATCTTCATGGGCTTCCGTCCGCGTGATGATCAGGCCGCCAGCCTGGGATACGAGACCCGTTACTGGTTTGACACATTGACCAGGATCGGTGCTTATCCTTCTACGGGTAAGTTCGCGGGCGTCAACGACAACCCTGAATATCTCAGCCGCACCACGCCCTACTTCGTCACCCGCTTCCCCAACGGGGCAGTGGCGATTGTGGAGCATCTGAAAGACCTGGAAGAGAGCTGGGACGGCAATTTCGCACGAGATGCCAAGACCGATGCCGAAATCATGAAGCGGCTGAACCTGCCGCAAACCACCATCACACTGAAGAACTACCATGTCGACGGGCATGTGGTGAACGGCACAATCAACGGCTCGCTCTGCTTCAAAACCGGGCAGGGCGGAAAACTCGAGGCGCTGTCATGCGGCAACGCCGTGAATCTGGTGATTGATGGTCAGAAGTGGAAACTGGCCGACAAGCCGGTGGAGCACATCGCATTCGCGCTGGTGCCCAAAGACCGTCAGGTTCCCAACGGGGCGTTCAGCATGGTGCGTGTCCATGCACCTCAGGGTGCTCTGGCGAATGTGCCTGCAGGTCTGGTTCCGCAAGGGGCTAAACTCTACTGCGAAGGCGCCAAACCCGGCAGCAAGGGTGAGGAGATCAGCTACACCCGCAAGGGCGGCGTGGTCACCCTCAAGATGGAGCCTAAGCATCACATGCGGTGGCTGTATTTCGTGAAGTAGCCATGCGTGTAGGGGCATCGCGTGCGGTGCCCCTTTCGAACCGTTGTATGGGCAGGCCCCTGTACCTGCCCGCCAATGTGATCCGTCCGATTCCGCCTGATCCGTCGGATTCCCGGATTCCCTGGGCTATCCGCCAGACCGGCCCGGTTAGGGAAAACCGGACCGGTCATTTCACGGTTAGGGAGAGTCCAATCGGGAGATTGGCGTTCCCAGGGCCTCCCCAACACATCCCTACTTCGGCAGAACCACATCCTTGCGTCTGGTTTCGGGTGTCACCTTCAGCGATTGCACCTTGCCCCGCCGATACACGCACTCCACGGTGGTGTTGTGCGGCGCGTGCAGCTTGAAGCTCACATCCCACGCTTTGGGCCAGGCGGGCAGCAGCAGTATCTTCTCGCTGTCGGATTGCAGCAGCATCAACTGTGTAGTCAGCAACAGGTTGCCGCCGTGATCCTGGTCCGGCACCCAGTCGAAGTTCGGCCCCCAGCTTGCCGGCCACCGGTAACCTTGATTTGAGTTCGCGGCTTTCACCTGCATGATGCGGGCCGCTTCATCCGCCATCCCCAGCAAAGCTGCGCAGTTCCCATCGTATCCCCAGCCTACGTCCAGATGGTTCGCACGGGTGGCATACGCCGCTTTGGCCAAATCCAATCCCGGTTTACCCAAACCGTATAGCCTGAAGGGCCAGATGCCATACAGTTCCGGGTTTTCGCAGTTTGATCGGAGTGGATTATACTTCTGGGCCACAGCCAAACGGCGCAGCTCCTTGCCATCGATGGTCACACTCTCCACCGGTACATCCGGGCAGGCGGATTTCATCATCTTGAAGAACCTGCGCTGGGCAGGCGTCACGAGTCGTTGCGGCAGCGAACACAGCCGCTGAGTGACATCGTGCAGCCCCGCTGTTGACGGCATGTCGTTGACCACATCGTGCCACACGGTTTCTACGGCTTGAGTCGGGTCTAATACAATCTTCCCAGAGGCGTCCTTCTTGAACCGCGAGTCGAAGTAGCTCAACACCGACTCAGCCATCGGCAGCACCCGCTTCACAAGGAAGGATTCGTCCTGCGTGTAATCCCAGCGGTCCAGCATCATGGCTGCCAACTCAAGCCCCTGGTTCCAGGCAGTCGCCCACCAGGGTGACTGCACCTCGTCAGGCCTCAGACCTGTGCGGTTCCAGCCGTAATCGCCATTGGAATAGGTGCCCCACATCGTCATCGTCTCAGGGAAGTAGCAACCCTTTGCACCGTGGTAGAGTTTCGCCCGGGCTTCGCACAGCGGCCGCACCTGCTCATAGAGGTTGTACAGAGGCTCCGTCATCTCAGAATCACCCGCAGCGAGCATCGTGTGATACGAAAATCGGACATTCTGCCACCAGTGGCAATCGCCCCAGTTCCGCCAGTCGGCGTTGAACGGCATCCCCATGACGGCCGGCTCCACGGTGAATATGGTGCCGTTAAACTTGATGGGGAAAGGCCCTTTCCCACCGCAGGCCTGCACATACCTCTGCAGAGCGTAGGCGCGCGTGACAGGCGACTTCGTCTCATCCACGCCTGCCACCTTCGCCACAACCTTGCCATCAAGGTAGATCGCCATCGCGCCGGTGGCTGCATTTACCGTGGCGGCCACATGCTGCCACTGGCCGGTTTTCAGAATGCCGGCTGGGGCGCTCATGATGGCGTTGCCCACGATCAGCCGGAGGGTGTCTCCCGGGTGAGTATCGAACAGGAAACCATCTGATCCGCCAGCGGTCAGGTTGTCGATGATCCGCCCAGATGCGAATGAAGTCGGTTTGATCATCGCCTCCAGGGTGAGACCGCGCTTGAGGTCGACCGACTTGAAATCGAGGGTTTCTGGCTCTTTTGCACCCACTGTAAGCACAGCACCATCTTTAGGCGGTATCGTGTTGCTTTGGGTAGAAACCAGCCTGGATATTTCGGCAGCCGATAGCGGCTTGTAGTAGATACTGGCCCGGCCGATCTCGCCGGTAAACCTGCTCTGTCCGTTCGAGTCAAACCCCACACGCAACGGGTTGGTTCCATGGGGGATGGTCATACCGCCCTTGTCGCCATCCACTACCACCCACGACCTGTCCCAAAAAGCCCGCCACCAGTTAGCCGTGCGCTTGGCCGCTTGCTCTGAATCGGCAGATTCTGCCAAATTTTTGGCTACATCCAGCCAGTTTTGCGCTGTGGCGGCTTGTAGACAGGGTGTGGCTACGGAAACCGCAAACTGCTTCACGGGTACGCTGCTGACCAGGGCACGGTGATCCGCCGGCTTGAAGCCTGCGCCGCTCATCCACCCGCCAAACGTGCGGTGTATGATCGGGTCTGTCGCCTTATCAGCAACTGACTCCAGCGACTGCACCTGCATGGTTGACTTGAACGCCACGGACTCCTCGTTACGGTGGTACCAGGCCACGGCGTTTGCGAGGCCTTTGGGGAAAACATCGGCGGCCTCGCTAAGCTCAAACGGCGCATGATGCAGAGACCACGCTGAGTTTTGATCGGCACCCGCGGCAACCACCAGCCGATCGGTGCGCCAGCTCTCGATGGAGGCCTTCACGCTGACCGGTTTGGCGGACCTACCTGTGCAGTAGACCACCGCGTGATCGCAGTCGACGAACACCCGCAGCGTCACCTGGTTAGATCCCCTGCCAGCATTGATCACGCACACGCCGTCCCGTAGAACCAGCTCTTGTTTGAACGGCAACCCGGCCTTGAAGGGGTTGGGGGAGATCGAAACCCGCACCGCGCCCACCTTGAGCAGACGGCTGATTTCGCTGTAGGAGTCGGTGCGGCTGATGTAGAAGCGCAGATCGCCATTCTCTTCGACCCACAGGTTGAGGCCCACCTGCCCGTTACCCAGCGGCATCGATCCGGCCGCGTCCTTACTCGGGGTGCTCCAAACCACATTTAGCGGGTCAGTCCAGTGTTTCGCCGATTTTGTGGTTTTCTCTAGCCCAACAGCGGGTGTTCGTTCCATGTCGATTGTGCTCCTAAGTATGTTCAGTCTGTCGTAGCTGCTCACGTGCGTTTTTGGCGGATGTGCGCCTGACACGGGATCTGTTATTGAGATTATAGCATAGCGTGTAGGCGAGTATTGTTGTAGCACTTACCTAAGTACGGTAGGCCATATATACATCCAAACAATCTGTGGTGATATCAAAGGAATCTTGACTGTCAAGGGCGAAATAACGGCATACGGAGTGTCACATCCAGGTTCTGTAAAGGAGTGGAATATGAGCTATCTGTTGTTCATTGATGAGAGTGGGCATGACCATAAAAATATGCCCTATGAGGTCCGTGGCGGGGTTGCATTGCACGCCAGCAAATTATGGGGATTTATTAGGGAGATGGCAGCGTTAGAGCAAGATTGTTTCGGTGATCGCCTGTTTCGTTACCGCGCCGAAGTCAAAGGATGCAAGTTACTTGATAAAGATCGTTTTAGATGGGCACACCAAAATACCCCACTTGACCCACTGACACGAAGGCAGAATGCAACATCTTTCTTGAATAAAGGATTGGCAAAAGAGCAACCGACCAGAATTGAATTTACAGCATATGGCCAAGCATGCCTGAGCATGGCTGATGGTATTCTGCGTCTCCTTGCCAAATACGACAGTCGGGTATTTGCCTCCATCATTCCTGTTGATGCGGTAATTCCTGAGCTACCTGTGATCACTGATTTTCTCCGTAAAGACCATGTTTTTCTACTCGAACGTTACTTCTATTTTCTAGATGCTGAGAAGGAAACTGGAATTATGGTGATGGACGAAACGGAGACGACTCTAGACCGTAGATTCGTGCTTGGTATGGAGCGATATTATACGAAGACATCGACGGGACAGGACAGGCTAAGGTGGATCGTTCCCTCACCATTTTTCGTTGAATCTGATATGGCTTATCCTGTTCAGGCAGCAGACCTGTGCATATACTGCATCAACCTGGGTATGCGTATTAACACTGAGATGGATAAACCGGTGCGTCAGGAGATAGCGGAAGGGTTTATACCATACATAAGGAAACTACAATGGCAGGGACAAGTGGTTGCTGCAGACGGTATGACTTATACAAACTATGGTGTCGTATTTGTGCCTGACCCATACCAGTCTAGAAAATAAAAAGGAGGTAAAGCCCTCAGAGTTGTACTCTTCGGCGGAACCTCCATCTATATTGTGACATATTCAACATATAAAGTAACTACTCAGCTCCGGTAATGGTCTTTCGTCATTACCGACGGGTTCGGTGCAGGAACCCGCACTAGACGCAGTTCCCGGAACGTAGTCGTGTGGGTGACTAAACCCGCGGCACTGGGGCTGGTGGCCTGCGATCCCGTCCCCGCTGGGAACGCCAATCGCCTGATTAGCAGCTCCCTCTCCATCCGATCCAATCCGTGTCATCCGTGTAATCCGTGGTTCAGACATTCCGGGTTGTCACGGAGGCTGTGCGGCGTTCGCTAGAAGGTCGATTCGCGAATCGCCCCTACACATCCTGCGGCATGATGGCAAACATCATCTTTGGCTATCCGCCAGACCGCGCCGGAGATGGGCTGCACAGCGGTTGTGAGGGTACCGAGAAACCGGCGCGGTCATTACCTAATCTGCGCCATCTGTGCCATCTGTTGATCAAAATACCTTGCCCATATAACTCCCCTTAAAGGAATCTCGACTCATAACAGCGAATACTGTGAAAGGCGGGTGGCATGTCTGGCTGACTGGTGCTAAGATAACCCTAACAGGCCATTACCTGCATCGGTTCCGGTCCCGACTCTATGTCTATTTCTGCCGGCAGGTTCATCATGTCGGCCTGCTGAAAAGTGAGGTGCGACATGCACAGTTTCGTGAATAAATGCCTGCAACCAGTTTTAAGTCTTCTCGCTGTGACCTCAATCTGCATGACGGCGTCTGCCGCACCCACAAGCGTGGGGTATCTGTTGTCCGGAACGGAAGTTCGTGTTCATACCACCGAAACGCAGGGTTCCCTCAAGGAGTTCTTCAAAACCTACAAGGTTAAGCCGGTGGATTTCAGCAATGAAGTGGACGGCTTATCGGACACACAACCGGCCAAGGGCACCAAACCGCAGTGCAGCCTCTACATTTTCGACATGGAAAAGGCCAGCTTTGCCGAACAATCCAACCTGTCAGCGGCCGCCGAAGGCCATCTCGTGGTCTACACCCGTAAAATGGCCGAGACAGACCAGTGGGATTTAGTGATTAGCGCCCCCAACCGGCAGTTGCTGATGTCTCTACTCCGCCGGTTTGATAAGGCCGGCCTAGCCAGCCTGGCGGCCAGCGAAGAGGGTGCCGTGGTATACAGTGTAGCCGCACGGCCTCTGGTGATCATCTCCACCGAGTCGGAGCAGTTTGCGGCTAACTGGATGGCCGCTCATCCCCCAGTCAGCAGTGAGATACGCGACTGGAGCTATACCGCGGTGGACTCCATATCTGCGGGTATCCCGGTAAACACCGACGTGCTGACCCTACTCGACCAGAGCAAGATCAGCGACCAAGACAGAAAGAACCTGGTCCAGTACCTGCCAGCGTCGATGCGGATGCAGTTGCCCGCCATGCTCGGAAACGGCGTGGTGGCCGCTGTGCAGCAGCCGACTGCCGATGGCGCGAACACGCTCTACAGCATCGCAGCGAAAGACAAGGCGATGCTGGCCTCATCGCTCAAGAGGTTCACCCATGTGGGTATGATCCCCAAAGTGTGGACTTCCTATCCCCGCCTGTTTATCGGACGTGTGGCACAACTCGGCGCGAACAAAATGCCGGACTGGTCACAGCTCCCCCAGACCGTGCTGAGCAACTGGAAGCACACGGGTGCCGGGTCGCCTCTGACCGGCGTACGGATGGGTTACGACGCCAAATGGCTGTATGTGCGCATCGACTGCGAAGACAGCGGCAGCACAACATGGATGAGCCGCGACGAAATGAACCTGTGGGAACAAGACGTGGCGGAGATTTTCGTGGACGCCGGCTGCGACGAAATGGACTACTACGAGTTCGAATGGAACCCACTGGGTGCCAAGGTTGACCTTGAGATCGTATGGGCTCCAGACGGCCGATGGCGCGGCAGCCGTGAATGGGATGCCAAGGGATCTGAGCACACCGTGAAGTGGGGCAAAGTGAACGTACAGGGCAAAACACCCAAAGGATGGGTGGTAGAGACCAAAATCCCCATCGAAGTGTTCAGTGACCGTAAAGCGATGCCCAAATCGGGCGATGTGTGGCTGGGCGGCCTTTACCGCATCGAGCGCGACACCCCAACAGGCAGCGCATACCTCACCTGGAGTCCTCTGCCGGGCAACTCCATCGCATTTCACCAACCCAAGAGCTTTGGCTTTTGGCAGTTCGAGTAAAATCACCAGTAACTACTCAGCAATACTCAATGATCGTGCCTCTGTCCACGGTCAATAAAGCTGCTGTGGCTTCCGGCACCCACGAAGTGGGTAGGATTCTTATAGCCACGGGTAAGCGCTAGCGCAACCCGTGGTAGGCAACGAAGAACCGTATACCCCGAAGTGGGTCGTCTTCTGTGACTTGATAAAACGGCTACCGCGAATAGGTGCGACCCACTTCGGGGTAGGAATGATGTGCCGCTTTCCAGGGGTATCGCTTCGCTCACCTCTGGCTATAAGAATCATACCCACTACGTGGGTGTCCGTAACGGTGCCTGTTCGCGGTCAGTATATTCTGATCAGTCACTTGGTAGAACCGCCTAACGGCTAAGTAGTGACATCACACATCACCTGCTGTTTCATACAGCAGTATGTGTTTTTCGACCGGCGCGGATCGCGCGCATAGGCTTCTTCATTTTCGTAAATCTACTCGCAGGGAGTGCATTCTAAATGAATCTCTCATGGATTGACTGGACGATCCTAATCGTCTCTGTGGTGGCACTGCGTGCCGTTAGTTTAAGCACGAAGCACTACATGAAGGGTGTGGCCGACTTTCTCTCGGCCAACCGTCTAGCCGGGCGTTATCTGCTGACCATCGCGTCGCAGATGGGCAACACCGGTGCGATTACTTTTATCGCCATCTTTGAAATGACATATAAGGTGGGACTAGCCCCAGGCTTCTGGAATGGTATGATGATCCCTGTCACGGTGATCATTCTACTGACAGGGTGGGTGTTCTACCGCTTCCGCGAAACACGCGCCCTCACCATGGCGCAGTTTTTTGAGATGCGCTATAACCGCAAGTTTAGGATATTCGCAGGCTCACTCTGCTGGACATCGGGTGTCATTAACTTTGGTGTCTTCCCAGCGGTAGCCGCGCACTTTTTCATCTACTACTGCGGACTACCTGATACATATATGATCCCCGGTTTGCCGTGGGCGATATCTACATTTGCCACCGTCATGATCATCGATCTGGGGCTGGCCCTCACCTTTGTGACCATGGGCGGTCAGATATCGGTCATGGTCACCGAATGCGTACAGGGCATGGTCTCACTGGTCGCCTTCTGTGTAGTGATAGTGGCCATTCTGGCACAGGTCTCATGGCCTCAGATGGTAGAAGCCATGCAGATGATGCCCGCAGACAAAAGCATGTTAAACCCATTCCATACTGCTGGAGTCGATGACTTCAACTTCTGGTATCAGGCGATAGGCCTCATCTCCGCCTTCTACGGCTACATGGCCTGGCAGGGCGGGCAAGGCTTCTTCAGTTCCGCTAAGACGCCTCATGAAGGCAAGATGGGGCAGATCATTGGCATCTGGCGTCAGATGCCGCAAGTGCTCTGCATCACACTGCTAGCGTTGGCCGCCCTCGCGATTATGAAGCTGCCTGAGTTTTCCGACAAGGCGGCCTGGGTGAATGCGCATTTGGCGAATATCGATAACCCGTCAGTGAAAGACCAGATGCGGGTTCCCCTAGCGGCTGTGCAAATACTACCCGTGGGAGTGAAAGGCCTTCTGGCCATGATCTTCTTGTTCTTCTCTTTCACCTGCCATGACACCTACATGCACTCCTGGGGCAGCATTTTTGTGCAGGATGTTTATATGCCGATTCGAAACAAAGAAATAAGCCCTGAGGAGCACATCAAGGTGCTCCGGCGCTCGATCTTCTTTGTGGCTGCGTTTGCGTTCCTGTTCAGTCTGCTGTATAAACCGACTGAAGCGATCTACTTCTTCTTCGCCATCACCGGAACGCTCTGGTTAGGCGGGGCAGGAGCCGTCATCATCGGCGGGCTCTACTGGAAGAAGGGCACTACGCAGGGTGCCTTCGCGGGCCTGATTTCGGGCGCGATCATCGGCGTGATCGGGCTTGTCATCCCCAAACTCTGGCTGAAGTATTACCATGTCGATTTCCCCATCAACGGCCAGTGGCTTTACTTCATTGCCATGTGCAGCTCGGCCTTGATTTATGTGGTGGTCAGCTTGTTGACCTGCAAACGCGACTACAACCTGCAGGAGCTGCTCCACCGTGGTAAATACACCATCGCCTCAGACGATGTGTTTTCCGATACGAAGGTCTCGGCATGGCAGAAGATAGTGGGCATCACCGATGAGTTCAGCAAGAGCGACCGTGTTCTGGCCATCGCGCTGATTCTATGGAATGCGATTAACTTCTTATGGTTCGTGGTGTTTTCCATCATCAACCTGTCTACGGCCAAGTCGGGCGGAGTCAGCGACTACTGGTGGGCGTGGTCACACTATGTGCCAATGTTCATCAGCTTTGTTCTGGCTGTGCCAATCACCATCTGGTTCACCATCGGTGGTGTGATTGATATCAAAGCGTTGCTGCTGCACCTGAACACCGCCACTCGCGATGCCAGCGATGACGGCACCGTGCGCAAGCGCATCGGCCTTGATGAGCCTGAGGTGCTGTAGGAAGTCGTCGAGACATTCTACCTCGCCATCCACCCTGGGGGCTGCTTCGGCAGCCCCTTTTTTGCGTATATGCGCACTTGCGATTTAGTGTCGTAAACGCCGTCCCCAGTGTAGCCAAGTCTATGACCCACAAATATCAACAGAGCTATGTAGTCACCGATTCCGGGACAGAAATGTCAGTCTATTACCCACAAATCCAGATTGGGATCGTATCGACCATGTGCCGCGACATAAATGTCTCGGCTACTGATCAACAAGCACCCGCTAAACCGGGCTGCGGAGCTCCTTGCCGACAAAGATAACGTTCATGAAGACTGCTTCAGCAGTCTCGGCTCTTGATCAGCAAGCCTGCTAAAGCGGCCTAAGGGACATCGCACCGTATCAGCAGAGGGGAATTCTAATTGTCGTTGAGGGGATTTCGAATTGTCGCTGGACAGCGAACACAACACTACTAGGACCCACCACACATAATGACTACCATTCAGTATGAATATACCTCGCCGATTAATCCACCTCGCCAAAGATAGCCACCAAACTCTCTCGACCGATGTGGGTTAAGGTCCGTGTTCAAGAAGCAGTTTGATCCTTAGTTACACGTCAGTTGGAGGCTGAGAGCAGATGCAACCTTGGATTAATGGAACCGATATATATCGAGGGTTCATGCCGTGTTCTGAGTTAATAAACCACGATTTAGCTATGGACTAGAGTTCCAATGCGACTCTCTCCAGTGAGATAAATCATGCTTCACATGAACACAGCGATTTCAGAGGATCATGTGTCAAAAAGTTGTATCAGTCCTTTCTGCTCCACCAAATATGGCGATATGATTTCAAGGAAAACACGCTTCCCGATGATGTGAGCTAGGTTCTTCCCCTGCCACGATGCTGCCTATTCAGCCGTTTTCTATGTAAGTACCTAGGGAACTCCCAGTCCAGCTCATAGGAATCACACCAAAGACGGCGTCTCGACCGTTCTGCTCGGTAATCCGAGAGATCACCTTCACCAAGTCCATTATTCAATCGGGGCCGAAGGCAGGATCGATATACCATATGGCCAGATCATCTGCGCCATCAGCGATGTATCGTTCCAACTGCTCATTTACCTGTTCTGGTGACTTGGTAATCAGGTCAACCGGATTCACCATTGCGGAGAACCTCACTTGCGGCAGGATGCACTTAAGCTCAGAGTTTACCTCAAAGTCACAACTGTGTAACCTTGGTCGTGTATACTTTGATTGGAGCACTGAACAGACCGAGTGTAAGATACGATTACAGATATCTTGCAGGAGAACACGGCCAGCTACAAGTCAATTGGCAAAGGGAACTAGGAATCTGTATGGATTCATTCATAAACGCTGATTTGCTTCAAGGTGAAAACCTGACGAAACTGATCCAGAGTGTCGGCTATATAGGACTTTTTGCTATCGTATTTGCCGAGTCGGGCCTGCTAATCGGTTTCTTTCTACCGGGAGACAGCCTATTGTTTACTGCCGGCTTCTTGGCTGCACAAGGATTCTTTAATATATATTGGCTTATAGCGATTTTGTTTACAGCAGCAGTTCTTGGTGACAGTGTCGGCTATATGTTTGGCAAGAAGGTCGGTCCCAAGCTATTCGACAAAGAGGACTCTTTGTTGTTTCATAAAAAGCATCTGATACACGCAGAGACATTCTACAAGCAATATGGACCGATGACAATTGTTGTCGCGCGATTTATCCCTGTAGTCAGGACATTTGCTCCGATTGTCGCGGGGATTGGCAAGATGAATTACAGATTATTCGTTTGTTACAATATCGTCGGCGGTGCAATCTGGACATTCTCGCTTACACTGGCAGGATATTACTTGTCCAGAGTAATTCCCAACGTAGAGGAAAATCTCGAACTGATAATAGCAGTGATAATATTGCTGTCCGTCATGCCACCGATTATCCATATTCTTAAAGAGAGACGCAGGCGAAAATGAGCATCAGAAATAAGGGGACGAAGCCATTTTCTAGTACTCTGGACTTGAGAGAAAACCGCCGTCACGTTTAGCGCAGTCTATTACCCACAAATATGTATCGGAGCCATCTGTGGATATACGATCGATTACCGGCATGCCGCGGGCTGAAAGCCCTGCGGCTAATTGAACGAAAAGCCGGCTAAAGGCCGGCTACCGGAAATCTGTCGCTGGGTGTGAGATGGGATGGCTTACCATAATTCGAAGCACGGCGATCCTCAGCCGGCTTCTAGCCGGCTTTTCATATAAATAGCCGCAGGGCTTTCAGCCCGCGGCAGCAGATGCGATCGATTAACGCAACAAATCTATCCTCATGTGTATTTGTGGGTAATAGGCTGTCCTTGAGGGCGCGGGGGCGAGTGTTCGATTTGTGGGTAATAGATTGACTATTAGCAGAGGACACGTCTCCTCAACCAACAGCTATTAAACGGTACTATATTCTATAATAGCCTAGACAATGTATGCTCTAGGCTGTTCCTCATTTACGCACTATAAACGAGCTCACAGACCCCATTTTCGACTGATTCGTGGCCTCTATAGTTTTGGACTAGCCATTCGGTATCTGCGGCTCCCTTTTAGCTGTTTTGTCTCCTATGGCCGAATAGAGAAAAGTCCAAACCGGCCCGTTGAGCACGAAACGGGTTGATTTGAGCTGTTTTCTAGCTAGCCCATTTTGGCAGAGAAAGGAGCATAATGGGCCGTGAATGATCAAAAAGCCGGTAATATAGGTTTTGGAGTGTGCTAACATCAGCTATAGCTCCCAGCCCTCAGTACCGAAATTGACGACCGACTTACAGCTCTAGCTAAACGCACAGGGCGGACAAAGACCTATTACGCCAGAGAAGCAATCCTGCGGCTTATAGACGAGTTGGAAGATACCTACATTGCAATCGAACGACTGGAAAAGCCCGGAAAAAGAGTGACCATGGATGAAGCGGATAAAGAGCTTGGCGTGGACGGTTGAGTGGACGGGCTCTGATGTACCATAATAGTACTGGAGGTGGTGAATATGGCACAGATGCTTACCGTTGAACAAGCCGCCAAAAAGATGCAGATGAGCCCCCGCTTATTGAGGGTGTTCTTACGGACAGGAAAGCTGCGTGGATATAAAGTGGGGCGCACATGGCGCGTACAAGAGACAGACATCGCACAATACACAACAGATTACCACGAGCCTGTGGCGGCTGAACGCGTATCTGCATATGGTATCTGCTCAGATATCGAAGGCTGGTCTACTGACGAGTTCATGAAGGCTAAGCAAACGGAAATAGAGCTCGAGCAAAATAGGCTTCATCGCTGATTGATCGCCTAGGGATGGATGTAAGCATTGACACAATGTAACGTTGCTGTTACGATACGAGTAGATGGTATCATAGTATGAAATAATCAAACCATCGCGATGTGATTGTTTACCCAAGGACGGTGAGTTTCGATGATAGAAGTGAATGGTAATGATGCTACCACTGATATAAATAAAGTCCTGAGCATGTTGGATTATCTGATCGATATGGCATCTATTCGTTCCATTCCTGTTCGCAACTATCGCCTATATGAACGATTATTATGGGTGTCTGATGTTCCTAATGTGAAGAACTGTTACCTAGTTAACAGAAACACGGAAATATCAAATGACCCTGATATATGGCTTGAAATCCGTAAATATGATGAACCAGAGATACCACCAATTCCCAAAAAATGCGCTCCATGGATTATGGCTAATGTCATAAATTCTGATGACCCGCCCACATTACGGGACGAAATTCAAAGGGATATACCTAGCGAGGGTTTGTTTGAAGACTCAGATGGCCGCCAATCAAACCATGACCAGCAATACCTAGTTGATTACCCTCATATATCGGATGAATGGCAACGATATATTAGTGACAAGTGGACAGTCTGGAAAGGCCACCATGACGATTGGGTATTGATGAACGATCTTTATCAAAAATTGTTCGCTATTAATCAAGACATCAGCAAACTAGGTGAGGAATATGAGTTTGTATTAGCAATGGGGTTATTTGAATGGCGCACACCAAATAACCAAGAGATAGATCGTCACGTCGTTGTCGCTAATGCATCTATAGAAATGGATGCTGAGTTGGCGAAAATCACAGTCAGGGCACACCCAGATGGGTGCAGACTGCGACCTGAATATGAGTTGTTTGAACCTGATTATCGTCCGCATTATTCGGAAGCACAGGCGACAGGTGATCTAAAAGATGCTGATGATATCCCTTGGGATACTGAGTGTGTCGAGAAAGTATTACAGTCTGTGGTAAACACTGTTAGTGCCAACGGTCGGTATTACAGTGATATGTACCGTGATGAACACAAGCACGAGAGACAGAATCCCGTGATGACATATGCTCCTGCCTTTATACTAAGAAAACGCTCCTCGAAAGGGCTGATTGAGGTCTTGCGGGGCATTAAGGCTAATATTGAGCAAGGCCATACTGATCTGGGTGAATTGGGTGGTATCGCTGAGGTTACAGATAACCGAGATATCGTTAGAGGTAGCGCACATGATAGCCATCATACTGATAATTCGAATAATGATGGCTCTGTTTTCTTTCCAAAACCTGCTAATGATGAACAGATGCGCATCATACATAAGTTACGTACGTCAAACGGCGTTCTTGTACAAGGTCCTCCCGGAACTGGTAAATCGCATACAATCGCCAATTTGATCTGTCACCTGTTGGCCACAGGTCAGCGCATCCTCGTAACAGCTAAGACTCCACGTGCGCTGTTGGTGCTTCATGAGCTATTACCAGTTGATATCCGTCCCTTATGTATCAGCTTATTAGGTGAAGGGATGGATGAGCGAGAAGCTCTTGAGCGTAGTGTTGGTGCGATTCTAACAAAAAGTGATACGTGGTCTTCACGGAACTCAATAACGAAGATCACCGCATTAGAATCGAAGTGGCATGAACATAAGAGCGAACTCTCACTGCTAACGCACAACCTTCATGATATCCGTAATGCTGAAATCGATAATCATACAGTGGTGCCCGGTGTATACGAAGGCACAGCAGCCTATATCGCTCGAAGTATTCTCATGCACCAGAAAACTTTTGGATGGTTCGTGGACCACGTGTCTCCTGATTCATCGTGTCCATTTACGGCAAACCAACTCATAGGCTTATTGCATGATTATCGACTTATTCCAGATTTAGATAGAGACCATATACTAAAGTCACTTCCTGTTGATCTAGTCGATTGTAGTAGTATGTATTCACAGTTTGAACAAGAGATCGAACTCATAGGCATTATTGATAACCTCACACCTGTAGCGAACCAGGCTTTCGTTGAACAACTATCTTCGTGGAAAATCGACGATCTGAAAACGTGTCAATCACTACTTGAAAAATTCGTTATGTGCAGCAACCAAGTCACGGCAGAATCGGGTGAATGGGTTATACGTGCAGTGCAAGATGTGTTGTCGGGGAAATTACAGGAGTGGAAGGTGCGTTTGCTTAACACTGAAGAGTTATTACAACACATAGCGCCTCACGTTACCCTTACAGATATTACAAAGATGGATATTACCGGTGAATGTGAACAGGCTAAGCTTATCGAAGATGCCAACAAACGAAAAAAATACATATCCGAGTGTGGCGAATCTGTCGTTAAAGGAGCATTTAATGCAGACTGGCGGAATACCAACTATATCTCGAAATCCGTAAGGTTAAATGGACAGCCATGCACGAGTGTAGCAGACTTAAGTCGCTTAATAACAATAGTTGATGTGAATATGAGCCTACAAAGAGCTATGAATTTCTGGGAAGGTGTGTTTTCATTCGAAACAAGCCAGATCACATTGCTTGTTGCTCAAATTACGAGCTTGTGTGACACAGTAAGAAAAATACTAGTGTTACACGATTACCAGAATGAGATACGAGACATCATAGACTTACACAAAATGACCGTAGAGCCGGTATGGGCAGATCATGATAACCTTCGGTCGATACTTCATTCATGTGATTGTGTTGTGGCGCAACATCAACTCAAACTATTACGCCAGTCTTTAAGTAATATGGCAAACCAACTACGGGAACACAGTACCGAGCACCATCCCATCCACAATGTCTTAGCCAAAGCGATTGAACAACGATCCATAGCTGACTATACTTCAGCCTTCAATCATGTACAGACGCTAAATTTCCAACAGACGGTATTGATGCGATTTGAAAACTTAAATGCTGTATGTCCGGAACTCGTGAAGCAACTGTCTCAAGATGATCAATCGCAGGTCTGGGAAAATCGGCTAACTAATATCGAGGGTGCTTGGCAATGGGCACAAGCGTGCTCTTGGCTACGTTCTTTTTCCGATCAACCGGGCTACGAAAGCCTTACCGTCAGAACAAATCAAGTCGAAGATGAGATTAAAAAGATCATTGCAGAACTCGCGTCGCTTCATGCTTGGTCGTTCTGTTTCTCGCGTCTTACCGTCGAACACAAAGAACACATGACCTCATGGCAGCTTGCGATGAAGAGGCTAGGGAAAGCTACTGGGAAACAAGCATGGCGATACCGTCGTGAAGCCCAGACGCATCTTAGCGAATGCAACGAGGCCGTTCCAGGGTGGATCATGCCACTTCACAGGATTTGGGACACGATCTCTCCACGACAAGGGATGTTCGATGTCATCATTATAGACGAAGCCTCGCAGTGTAGCATTGAGGCTCTTCCCTTATTTTATCTGGCTAAGAAGATCATCATTGTTGGAGATGACCAGCAAATCAGCCCTGAGGTCGTCGGGATTAACGAAGACAAAGTTTTCCTAATGCAACGTGAACGATTGTCAGGCTTTCAGCATACTATTGCATTTGATCTACACAGCAGTCTTTTTGACCACGGTAGACTGCGATACGGTAGTAGCAAGGTCTCCTTACGCGAACACTTCAGGTGCATGCCTGAAATCATCCGGTTCAGCAATGAAATGTGCTATTCGAGTTCGCCTTTGGTCCCATTACGGCAATATCCCCCTGACCGGTTGCGCCCACTAGAGTGGCGGTATATCAAGAACGGATTTCGTGAAGGTGATCAAAGCCGTGTTATAAATAAGAACGAAGCCAGTGCTCTTGTGGACACTATTGCTAATATATGTCGTGATCCCCGTTATAATGGTAAGACCATGGGTGTGATCGCACTACAAGGGGATGCTCAAGCCGACTATATACAGAAACTTCTTCTAGATAAGATCGGTATTCAAGAGTTTAGGAAACGACGGATAGTATGCGGTAAGCCGTATAGTTTTCAAGGGGATGAGCGTGATGTTATATTCCTATCAATGGTAGCTGCATCCAACATGCGGATAGGCGCACTCACTAAGGATGAAGATAAACGAAGGTTTAACGTTGCAGCTAGTCGGGCCAAAGACCAAATGTGGTTATTCTGCTCCGTCAGGCCTGAAGACTTAAGTAATAGCGACTACCGCCAACGGTTGGTAAAGTTCTTCATGGAACCAGTTAACAGGAATGTCGCGGGTATTCAGTATGAGGAATTACTTCGATCATCTACAAATGTCAATCGGAGCCAAATTAAGCCGATGCTGCCCTTTGAGAGCTGGTTTGAGGTTGATGTCGCCATTGCTTTAGCAGCACGCGGATACGCTGTTTTACCGCAATATGAAGTTGCAGGCAAGCGTATTGACCTTGTAGTTGAGGGGGGTACGTGCAGGCTAGCGGTGGAATGCGATGGGGATGCATGGCATGGTCCAGATCGATTTGACGATGACAATCAACGTCAACGGATGTTAGAAAGATGTGGTTGGCAGTTCTACAGAATCACGGAATCATCATTTTATGCCAATCAAGATTATGTAGTGCAAGGACTCGTAGACTATCTAGATCAAAAGCAAATATATCCTCAAAGTCACAATCAAACAGATGATGTTGATGATCGACAAGATTTTCATGATGAATCAACATCAGATACGGTTCAGAAGCCGGAGTCAACGATTAGTGCTAGTGATCAACTACCACATCAGAAGAAGGACAACAGACAATCTAGTAATATGGAGGCTCCCCAGGTTCCTGCGCTTCGTAGATCAGTTCAGAATATCCCTCTCAAAGATATCAAAGATGCCATCATTTCTGTTTTGAAGGAGTGTCCAAACCAATCATGTAAGATGGACATGCTTACAACTTATGTCCTGAAGAAGCTAGAGATCATAACTCGTGGTGATCCCCGAAAAGAGTTCGAGTCAAAGGTACTCCGGCAGACAAAAGCACTTGATCGTGCTAAAATAGTTAAGATCTACACTGTGGCAAATATACGAGTTCGCCTCATAAAACACTAATCGCACGATATCATAACGGTTGCGCCCTCCGCGTCTCCGCGTGAGACGCATCCCCTCCCGCTACCCGCCCAAGGCGGCGTCATACATCGCCGCGACGGAGGCGGCGGAGACATCGCCCTGGATGTTGTGCGCAGCGGCGAAGATGTAGCCACCGTCGGTGCGGGGGTGCATCACCGTCAGAAGGCTTTGCACGGCATCGGTGATCTGCCGCTTGTCACCCGCAGGGAGAACCTGCTGCGTGTCCAGACCGCCATGGAAGGCAATCTGGTCACCGTATGTCCTCTTGAGCCGCAACGGATCCATACCCGCGGCCATCGGCTGGATGGGGTTGAGTATCTTCACCCCGATCTCAATCAGGTCGGGGATGATGTCGTAGACCGCCCCGCAGGTGTGGTGCATATACACGGCATCGGTGAACTTCGCAGTGTAACTGATGCGCTCGCGCATATAGGGCTTCACGAACTCGCGCCACATCTTTGGCGACATGAAAAGCCCCTTTTGCGTGCCGAAGTCATCCCCGCTGGTGGTGAGGTGTATATATGGACCAAGCTTCTCGTAGTAGGCACGTATCACACCCTTCTGAAACTCCAATACCTTCCCAAACAGCAGATGGATGAACTCCGGCTCACTGGCCAGCATCAGCATGATGTGGTCGTAGCCGCACAGCCAGCAAGCCAGCTCTAGCACGCCAAAAACCGGGTGCTCCCCAGCGATCACGTAACCGGTCTGCTCGTAGAGGTGTTTCGCCCGCGCTGCGCAGTCATCCAGTGTGCCTGTCGGCACCGTGTCCAAAGTGGGGAACTCGTAGGCCGCGAGTTGGTCCAAGCTGGCGCCGCGCAGGGGACTGTCGACCATCTCCCAGTAAATCCCGCTGAAGCGGTAGCGGATGCCGTAGGCATCCACGAACTGGTTGTCAAGCATCGGCTGGCACCGTTCGTTCTGGAACGGTACCAGGCATCCCACCCGCCGGAAGTCTATGTCCCAGTGCTCCAGAATGCGCCGGTCGAATTTGTCGTAATCGGCTGGCGGGTTTCCGGTGAACCCAAAATGCTTCGCCAGATTGGTGATCACAGAGCCATCGTCGACCGTGGATTGAGGCGTGCCTCCCAGGTCGATGGGGCACCTGTCGACCGGTTTGTGATCCAGGGTCAGTCGGAAGCGCTCGCGGTATATGCTGTTTGACATTGGTGTCCTTCGTAAGTCATTTCGTAGTTGTGGCTGGCACTTAACTCACACTCTAACACGATGCGACGTGAAGGGCAACATCGAGGCGGTGTGGGAGTGGGGTAATAGGCAGCCGATTTCTCACAGATCAGAGCATGGAGGTCTATCGTTATGTGGTGATGTATGCCAGCTCCGCCACGCCCTGAAGGACAGTCTATTACCCACAAATCCAGATTGAGATCGTATCGACCATGTGCCGCGACATAAATGTCAGGGTATTACCCACAAATATCTACGGAGCGAGCAGTCGCCGATTCCGCGACATAAATGTCTCGGCTATTGACTTGCAAAGCCTGCTGAAGCAGTCTGGGTGCCGCATCCAGCCACAAGGCGAAGTGGTGCAGCCTGCTTCAGCAGGCTTAGCCGGGTACGTCAGGCATGTGCTTTAGCGTGTGGTAGGGTAGGCATATATAGTTATACAACGATATAACCCCGCGTTCGGACTTGTGGGTAATAGGCGACCGCCCGAAGGGGAACAACAAAATAAAGACCGATGATGCCGATCGATATGACCATGGCCTGCAAAATAGTTTGGTTTTCAAGTTCGATTTAGCCGCCCGTTTGCTTGTTGCATACCTACGATCGTATATAGCAAACGCCTAACCATACTAACGAATCCATGGGCCACTGACGTCGAAACGTATCCCATGGGTGCCATATGACTGCCTGCCTAATGATACATGCCATATTCTGGCTGTGTGTATCGTTATGTAACTAATGTTTCGGCATGCAAGGTGGTGAACAAATAACTGCAAATATCCACTACGAATTGTGTTGGAGCTATATGCCCCTATGTTTCTACCGATGTGTCCGCCTAGTTAAAGGGGTCGGTGAACGATTCTCCTATTCGTGGTATATCCGACATGTTGTTTTCGTCGCCCCTTGTATGCGCAGCCTATTACTCAGCGGTCTATGCCGCTATTGACTAGATGGCGCTATGTATATAATATGACGTATAAATATCTATATGTCAATCACTTTTGACACGAATTACGAGAAATCTTACGAAAATATTCAAAATGGGGGGTATTTTGCATTTTTATTGAGATGTTTTAGAAGCTGTACGGCGATTTTCGGGGTGATGGGCGCGACATTGGAGGTACAGTACACATGCTTACGTGTCAACCATATATTAGTACATATATATAGTCTTTATAGGAGACTGCCCTGAAGGACACGGCTTCTTAACCGACAAGCCGTCTAAAGACGTCTTGGACATCAAGCCACCGAGCGTAAAGATGTAGTGTTTGCCCGTTTCGTTACATTAACTGGATTTCATGCCCTCAGCCGGCTTCCAGTCGGCTTTTCGGGTAAGAAGCCGCCGTCTTTCAGGTCTCGGCTGAAGGGTGTGTGCAATAACTGACCTTCAGCGCGCCGGTATTGATGCCAAGTGCCCAGGGCTATCCGCAAGACCGGCACGGTTTTAAGGTTTCTATGGTCGATAGCTAGTAACCAGACCACCCCGGTTAAATCGCAAGCAACCACAAATCACACGTCGATTTATGCGCAATGAACAGGCGTAAACGCGTGGCTGATTTACTTCATATTTTGCTCAATAGACTTAACCAGCCGTAACATGCTGGCTTTATAAAATGGGTCGGTGGCGGCCTGGTATGCCTTTCGCCCGTAGTAGAGAGCCAAACGATTATCCTTGTTGTCGATGCCCTCCAGCAATGCCAGGTCGCGTGGAATCTCCCAACTGGAGGGCAGGTATTTGTAACCAAGCAACAGATAGTCCTTCGCCTTCCGCGGGTCTTTGTCGCCTTTACGATAGACCATCGCACCCACTAAGTACGCTTCCTCAAAGCGGGGATTCAATCTGGTAATCAGTTGGCACATACCTATCAGTTCGCGGTTGTCCAAAGAGGAGTTGTGACGCGCTTCATACTCATGGTGATACTCATCAGTTTTAATCCACAGCAGGTTCGCTGCCGCAATGCGAAACTCACCCAGCATCTGCACGTAAACCGCGCCGCCCTGTTCAGATGAGGGTCTTAACGCGTCCATCTGCCGCTCCGTGGCGATCATTAAGATCACCACCAGAACCATAAGCCACAAACGCTGCTTCATCGACTGTGCCTGCCCCATTTTCGCCAAGCCAGAATGCCCAACATCAGCAGCACCATACCCGCCGTCTGCACGCTTAGCTCGCGCGTGTTTACGGGGTCACGCCATGCACGGTATAATTCACCCTCATGGGCATTCGCCGCTGTGACCAGCCACAGCAAACATAATGTAAAGCTGCCAATTCTGAGGCTCATACGTCCCTCGCACTGATGCACCATCCGCCGATCATCAGGCAGATGGCGATGTAGAGAAGACCATACGCAAGCACCCAGGCGCAGTACCCCACCGGCGCGCCAACCCCCTGCACCAGCATCGTCTTAAAGTTAAACGCCCCCATGTTGGGCAATATGTGGTAGATAGGCGCCATAGCCACGCGAGTGAGCGCGGAGGGGCTGTTTTCGATCATGTGCGCGAGCCCGCCGATCTTCATGCTGCCGCCTATGATGAACAGCATCCCCAGCATCCCTGCCAGTACCGGGCTGAGGAAGCTGCCCAGCATGGCGGTAAAGGCCGCAATGACAGCCACCTGCAGCATGGTAAAACTGACTGCTAGAGCGAAGTAGCGGTCCGGCATCACTCCATGAACCACTAGAAGCACGGCAAACACCGCCACCATGCCCACCATGCCCACTGCCACCGTCAGCAAGTTTCCGCAAAACTTGCCCAGGAAATACTGCTGCTTGGTCATCGGGCGGGCGAGGAATGGGGTGATGGTGCGGTTCTCAATGTCGGTTTGTATGCCGCTAGCGCACAGCACCACTGCCAGCAGCGAGCCGCCCACGGTGATGCTGGTGCTGCACAAATCCTTCAGCATCTGCATCCGAACCCCGTCGGTGAACAAAAACAGCAGAGTTGAGGCCGCCACAACCACCAGTAGCAGCAGCATCAACGCCTGAAAAATCTGCTTGCGGCCGTTTTCCAACAGCGTCAGACGGCTGATGATCGCGATGGATTTCATTGGGAATACCTCAAAAATATCTGCTCCAGGCTTTCACGAGCACTATTCACATGAATGATGGGTGCCTTCAAATCTGCCAATCGCGCGGTGAGCTCATAAAACTGATCGAGTGGGACGCTGACGTCCACTAACTCCTCATTCGGTGAACATCGGACACCAGGAACCTGTTCAAGCTCTTGTCGTTGATCGGGCTGTAGACTGGTGGTGATGGTCAGCATAGACCCTCCCTGTGCCAGGCTATCGGGAGTGCCTTGCGCCACCAGTTCGCCGTGCTTCAGAATGGCCACCTGCGTGCAGAGCGTCTCCACTTCGCTTAGGTGGTGGGAACTTAGAAATATGGTGCAGCCCTGATCACGAAGAGCTTGCAGGATGAGGCGCATCTGCCGGCGGTTGATAGGGTCCAGCCCGCTGGCGGGTTCATCCAGTATCAGCAGCTTCGGCTCACCGACGATCGCCTGTGCAAGTGCTACAATCTGCGTCAGCCCCTTACTCAGTTTCGACAACCTCGTTTGGGCGTATTCATCCATCCCCACGACGGCGATGGCGCGCTTTACGGCAGGCTTCACTTGCCCTGAGGGGATACCCGTGAGTTGAGCATGGGCGGTGATGAGCTCAGTGACGGTTAGGAATCGGTAGAAAAACGGCTGCTCGGGGAGGTAGCCTATGCGAGCTCTGGCTTCCGGCTGTGAAGAGGGGATGTCCAGCAGCCAGCTCTGGCCGGATGTGGGCTTGATGAAATCCAGCAGAAGTTTGATTGTGGTGGTCTTGCCAGCCCCGTTTGCTCCAAGGAAGCCGAAAATTTCGCCTTCCGCCACGCACAACTCCAGATCATTCAAGGCGGTCTTCGTTTGGCCCTTCGGCAGCTTGTATTGGCGTGTCAGCCGTTCTGTTCGGATGGCGTTTTTCATGGCAATACCCCCACCGTTATTGTACCTAAGGAGAAAAGCAGATGGGAGGGGTTCATCGTGGTAAATAAGAACACAGCGACAGGCCATTCAGAGCCGGCATCGAACGGATGAGACGGATCACATTGGTGGGCAACCACGGGGATTGCCCCGACGATTCGCATACAAGGGGCGACCGGCCGGTCGCCCCTACCGCCCGTGGGGCACGGTGCGCCATACCCTACTCTTTATACAGGTAGTTATACCGGCTGTTGGGAGCGACATCGCCATCGGTGTAGAAGCTCTCGATGCTGGGCTGGGCGGGCTGGTTGTCCATCCACTTGAAGCCAAACGCCAGCTTACCCGCGGAGATCAGGTTCCGCGGAAATTGCATCTCAAGCTGCCAGTTGCCTATGCTCATAGCGGCGGAGCCCACTACTTTCCATGACCACTTGTTGCCCACACACTTCTCAATACAGGCCTTGCCGTTCTTGCGGCTGCGGTTGATCATCAGATCATAGCCGTTCCAGCCGGTTTTGGGATTATTGTCCTTGTCGATCATCAGCACCATCCAGTTGCTGCCAGCCGGCGCCGTAAGCGTCTGGCTGGTGCGCACACAGAAGCTGATGTTCTTCGCATCCCTGGCCACCTGGGCAGCGATGATGTCGTTGCGGGATGTGTTGTTGTTGTAGAACACGCCTGTTGGGGTGCCTGCCCAATTGCGGTTGGCGGTGTCTTTCACGGTATCTTTGTAGACCGGCGTCACACCTGCCCATCCTGCCGACTGGCCGAAGCTGATCTTGCGAGGGGCGGAGACGGGCTGCGGAGCAACCATGCCCTTGTATTTGCGCATGTTGGCTACAAACTGCCAGTAGTAGACATCGCCGTAGCCACCCTTCATCGGCTCCAGGTCGCGGTTGAAGTCCTGGTTGAACTCGTCCACGATATGCCCCTGACCCTTACCGGTGACCCGTCCGAGGAACTTCACTGTCTCGGTCTCCCACACTGCGGCGGTCCACTCGTTCCAGCCGGTCACCAGCAGCATGGGCGCTTTGACTTTCAAGGCTTGATCCCACTGGTACTGGTGGAACAACCCCTGAGCGTTCTCTTTGCTTAACCACTGGTCATCGTATTTGGGCTCAAAACCCGGCACGCAGCTCACACCGGCATCGTGCATGTTCTCCCACAGTGGGCCGCCCAGTGACTTCGCCACCACCATCTGCTCCACTTTTCCGTTCGCATCCAGGGCAGGGCTGACGGGGTGCTTGTCCATAAACCGCCATTTGGTGGGCTCCTTCTTGGCATCGTGGAAGGCCCAGGTCTGCCTGAAGGTGAAGTAGCTTTGGAGCTCATTCAGAAGCGTCGAGTCTTTCAGTTTGCTGGCATCGGTGGGCATAGCTGCCAATAGCAGAGGCTTGCCATGCCATGTGAACCAGAGGTCATCGGCCTTGCCGGTGGTGTACCAGTTCTTGTAGAGGTGCTCAATCTTCCAGTCGGGTTCATGGTTCAGGAAGAAGGCGATCCTGGGCACATTCATGCCCGCGGCTTTCAGCTCATGCATGATTTTCACAAGCTGTTCAAGCTCCTTGTCGTACACCTGCGCGTTAGTGTAGTCCAGGAATATATAGTCCACACCGGCGTCGGAGAGCATCGCCATGTGTTTGCGTATGACCCAGGGGTCGGTGGACTGGTAGTAGCCAAACAGAGGCTCCGCCCAATACCACTCGGGGTAATCCGGCCCTCCCTCGGGGTGCGAAACCCAGTCCTTGAATCCCGGGTGGGTTTTCAACCACTCGGTGATGTTGTAGCTCGTCCAGGCCCGCAGGTTGCCGTGCCACTGCCAGTAGAAGATGCCCACCCAACGGTCTTTGACCGCAGGCCCCGTCTGATGGTAGCCGGGCAGAGCCCGCCCGAGGCTGTCCACCGCCACGCTGTTGGCGTTGGTGATGGGTATCACTTCAGGCCCCTGGGCCTGAACGGCCGATGCTGTCAGACTGCTGAACAGTAATATGGCAGATATAAGGCGGTGATTCATGGGTTCTATGGTCTCCTTGCGATGTTGGGAGTGACTGAGCGGATTTCGTATATTACTGTTCATACTACAAGGATGGTGGAGGTAACTCAAGCGTGGCGCCAGGAGGGTTCAATAGATGAACCCTCCTTATAGCTTATGTCGATGCGCCGGCCGCTCCGAAGTTCTGGTCGATGATGACATAATCGAACAGGTTGACCTTGCCGTCACCGTCCAGGTCTGCCATAGGCTCCGATGTGCCGAAGTTCAGGTCCAAAACTACGAAGTCGAACAGGTTGATCTGCCCGTCCCCATCGGCGTCGCCGTTAAGCATCACCACATTCAAGGTGTTGGCCGGATCGACATTGGTGGACTTATTGGCCAGGAAGGGTGCGCCTGATATCAGCACATTGTATGGTGGTGTCAGCAGAGTGGTGATTGAGAAGAGGCCTTCGCTGTTTTGGGCGAGGTTATAGTCGGCCACAGCAGATGGTGCATTCACGCTATTCAGTCTAGCGTTGAATAGAGGTGCGGATACATCACCTTTGTACTGATTCAGAGTGATGGTGCCTGTAAGGTTGTTTGTGTGCCGGATGCCAAATGTAGTCACCGACCCTGCAGCAATGTGTTCGAAACCGGAGTTCGGTGCGGGTATATTCAGTTGGCCATGACTGTTATTACCCCAGCAGACAACAGACCCATCAATTTTGATGCCCACGCTGTGATAGTGTCCAGCAGCAATGGCTACAAAACCGCTGTTGGGTTCAGGAACACTGCACTGCCCTAATTCGTTGTATCCCCAGCAAACGACAGACCCGTCGCTTTTCAGCCCCATAGTGTGACGTGCTCCAGCGGACACCGCTATGAAACCCTGGTTCGGGTCTGGTACGTTGCACTGGCCGTAAAAGTTATACCCCCAACAGATTGCAGAGCCGTTGCTTTTCAGGCCCACTGTATGTCTTCCCCCTGTGGAGACACCGATGAAGTCCGAGTTTGGGCTGGGCACATTGCCCTGACCATCCATATTGTCGCCCCAGTACACAATAGTGCCGTTTGCTTTCAATCCGATCGAATCGTAGCCTCCGGTATCGATGGCGATAAACCCCTGGTTGGGTGCAGGCGTAACGCACTGACCAGCGAAATTATCACCCCACCCAATGACGGAGCCATCTGACTTTAGGCCGATGACGTGCATAGATCCCACACTGACATCAACGAAACCTGTGTTGGGAGCCGGTACGTTAGCCTCACCGTTGTAGTTCTTTCCCCAGACCATGATCGAGCCATCGGTTTTCACGGCAGCCGTCGCGTATAGATAATGTGAGACTTTGGTATAGCCGATGTTGGCTAATGGATCCATAGCCTCCTTACCCCAGGCATCAATGGCACCAGCGGAAACACTGGCACTAACACCCAAAGAAAAGGACACTGCCAAAAATCGCCATATGGTGATGATGGCAGATGTTTTACCTTCAGATTCCATAAGGTTACCTCACTCTGTTCGACACGGGCATCTTGTGATGCTTGATATGGTTATATGGTAAAACCGCGTCTGCCAGTGCAGAGGCAGTGTTGTTGTTGAGCACGGTAAACCCGGGCTCCTAGACTTCTGTTTATAATTGGCCTTAGTGTACCCTGTGCAAACTGGCGAGTCAACTTCTTTTTAGTGTCATTCTGTGGCGACGAATCCAAACATGCGCACCATATCAGGCTCTTGGGTGCTCCAGCCTTAGATAATTCGGGCGGTAATCCAGCATACGGGCTTCTCCTGCGCCTGCCGCCGTTTATCTGTAAAATGTATTTGTAAGTACAATTCTGAAAAGAGAACATAATGACCGAATATATAGTCACCGTGATGGCGTCGGACCGCGCGGGGATCGTGCGCGATGTCAGCGCGGGCTTGGCGGAGCTTCAAGGCAACATCACCGATGCCAGCCAGACGGTGCTCAGGGGGTATTTCACCCTCATTCTGTCTGCGCAGTTACCGGATTCCTGCACTCCATTGATGGTCCGCCAGAGCATCGAACGCCACGGGCAGGTAGGTGAGTTTGAGGTGAACGTGCGTCCGTTTGTAGCCGGAGTGCCCGCAGTCAGCCATGGTGAGCCGTTCACGCTGACGCTGCGAACCCATCAAGTGCCGGGCATGCTGTTGAAGGCCAGCGGTTACCTCGCACAGAGGGGTATCAACATCGAGGACTTCAACGCCTACGCCACGGACGCGGAGTTCCTGGTCACTGGACTGGTGACCATCCCGGCGGATGTGGACGTGGAGAGCGTGAAATACGACCTCGAAGCATTGGGCCGTGAGTACGCCTTTAGCGTGCAGTTGATGCACCAGAATATCTTCACCGTCACCAGCCAGGTGATGCCTGTCACCGAGTTGATGGAGGGGGTGGAATGAAAGCGCAAGACGATGTGCTGCGCATGATCGCCATGCTGCAGGATGAGCACCTCGATGTGCGTGCGGTGAACATGGGTATCGACCTGTTCGACTGCACCGACCGCAACATCGATACATGCTGCCGGCTGATGAAAGAGAAGATTATCCGCCTGGCCTCACCCCTGCCGAACATCTGCCGGAAAGTGAGCAGCACCTACGGCATCCCCATTGTGAACAAGCGTGTGGCGGTCAGTCCGATGGCGGACATCCTGGCCGGTCACGGTCCGGATGAGCTGCTGCAGGCCGCCTTCGCACTGCAGGAAGCGGCGGAGCAGGCCGGAATCGACATCATCGGCGGATATAGTGCCATGGTGCAAAAAGGCATGAGCAAGGGCGACCGTATGCTGATAGAAAGCCTGCCCGCGGTGCTCAGCCAGACCAGCCGCATCTGCGCGTCAGTCAACGCCGCCAGCACGAAGGCGGGGATCAACGTCGATGCAGTGCTACTGCTGGGCCATGTGCTGAAACAGGCTGCCGAACTCACTGCCGACACAGACGGCTTCGCGTGCTGCAAGCTGAGCGTGTTTGCGAACATGCCCGAGGATAACCCCTTCATGGCCGGTGCCTACAAAGGCATCGGTGAGCCGGAAGTGGTGATCAACATCGGCGTCAGCGGCCCTGGCGTGGTGAAGCGGGCCATTGAGCGGCTCCGCCAGCGGAGCAGCCGATGTGACCTTGGCGCTCTGGCTGAGGAGATCAAGAGCACCGCATTCCGAGTGACCCGCTGCGGTGAGCTCATCGGACGTGAGGTGGCGCGGCTGTCCGGTGTGGAGTTCGGCATCGTGGACCTCAGTCTGGCCCCAACCCCTGAGGTGGGCGACAGCGTGGGTGAGATATTCCAGGCGATGGGCATCAGTCGCATTGGCTGCCCAGGCACTACCGCGGCTCTGGCGATGTTGAATGATGCGGTAAAAAAAGGCGGCGCGTTTGCCTCCTCACGCGTTGGCGGGCTTTCAGGCGCCTTCATCCCGGTGGCAGAGGATGCCGCTCTGGCCGAAGCAGCCCAACTGGGCTATCTGGAGCTGGGCAAGCTGGAGGCAATGACCAGCGTCTGCTCGGTGGGCCTGGATATGGTCGCCGTGCCTGGCGACACACCGGCGGAGGCGCTGGCGGGTCTGACGCTGGATGAGCTGTCCATCGGCGTGATCAACCGCAAAACCACCTCGGTGCGGATCATACCAGTGCCGGGCAAGAAGGCGGGCGACCGTGCCGTGTTCGGCGGGTTGTTCGGCGAAAGCCCCATCATGGCCATGGCCGCCACGGGCAGCGAAGAGTTCGTGCGCATGGGAGGGCACATCCCTGCGCCGATCCACAGCTTGAATAACTAGACAAAAAACTCTACAACCGATAAGGAGATCCAGCATGATCGTGCTTCAGTCTGAAATCCCCGGGCTTGCGCCCTATGTTCGCGGCAAGGTCCGCGATATGTATGACCTCGGCGACACCGTGCTGATTGTTGTGAGCGACCGGATCAGCGCCTTCGACGTGGTGATGCCCAATGGCATCCCTGGCAAGGGGGCTGTGCTGACCCAGTTCAGCAAATTCTGGTTTGAGAAGACCGAACACGTGATTCGCAACCACTACATCACCTGCGATGTGGCCACCATGACCCCGCAGATCGAAAAAGCGGGTGGCCATGTGGATGCTCAGACTGCAGCGATGCTGGAAGGCCGCAGCATGCTGGTCTTCAAAGCCAAGCCATTTCCTGTGGAGTGCATCGTGCGCGGCTACCTGGCTGGATCGCTGTATAAAGAGTATCTGGCCGCCGGTGGTGCGACGCAGAAGGTGAATATCCACGGCGTGGAGCTTCCCGCCGGCATGAAAAACAGTGAGATTCTGGAGCAGCCCTTCTTCACCCCCAGCACCAAAGCCGAAGAGGGTCACGATATCAACATCAGCCTGGAGCAGGCTGAGGAGATCATCGGCGACCGGGCCCGTGAGCTGGCTTATAGTGCGCTGCGTATCTACGGCACCGCCCGTGAGCTGGCTGCGGAGCGTGGCATCATCATCGCGGACACGAAGTTTGAGTTTGGTCTGGACGCCGAGGGCGAACTGATGCTCATTGATGAAGCGTTGACCCCGGACAGCAGCCGCTTCTGGGATGCGGCCACCTATAAAGCTGGCGTCAATCAGCCCAGCTACGACAAACAGTATCTTCGTGACTGGCTAGAGGCGTGCGGTTGGGACAAGACCCCGCCGGCCCCCACGCTGCCAGACAACGTGGTGGCCGAAACCAGCGCGAAGTACCACGAGGCCTACCGCCGGATCACGGGTAACGAGCTGAAGTAAAAGCATATAGGAGATAGGAGTAAGGAGTCAGGAGAAACAACGTTTTCTCAGCTCCTTAATAGGGGACGAAGCTCGGCAGTCCCCTGCACCTACCTGCATTCTGCGAATAATCGGCCACGCGGTGAGGGAACCCCTTGACGGACGCCAGTCCGTGGGGTGACTAAACCCGTGGCAACGGTGACTGGCGGTCGGCAATATAAAGTAGGAGATGATTATGACCTTCAATTCCGGTATGGGTAGTGCCATGGGTATCACCAATCCATTCAAGCACAACAACTATCTGCTGAGCAAGCAGATGCTGAAGTTATTAGGTGGTTCGTTTAGGATATACAACCCGAACGGCGAAATGGTGTTATTTGCCAGTTTGAAAGCCTTCAGGTTGAAGGAAGATATCAGGCTATATACCGGGGAGGACAAGCTGAATGAGGTGCTTGTCATACAGGCACGGCAGATGCTGGACATCTCGGCGACTTATGACGTTGTGGATTCCATGTCGGGGCAGCCAGTAGGCGCGCTGCGTAGACGAGGCCTTAAATCGATGTTCAGGGATGAGTGGACCATCATTGATGTAGCCGGTAACGAAGTGGGGACGATCATGGAAGACAGCATGATGCTGGCCCTACTCAGAAGGCTCCTCACCAATCTCGTGCCGCAGAGGTTCCATGGTGAAATGGGCGGAATGCCTGTGCTGACCTTCCAGCAGAACTTCAACCCTTTCACCCTGAAGCTGCAGCTCGATTTCTCGGCTGATATGTCCGGCAAACTCGACCGCAGACTGGGCATCGCCGCGGCGGTTTTGATCGCAGCCGTCGAGGGCCGCGAAACCAGTTAGGCGGGGGAGGAGACTGGAGGCAGGAGCAGAGGAGATAGGATACCCCTCAGTCGTAGGGATGGCCCTTGTGGCCATCCGAACACAAAATGGTCACTGACCTGTTACCCCATCCTGCGAACATGGTCTTGATGACATATTTGGCGGATGACCACAAGGGTCATCCCTTGTATGCTTAAAGATGGAGGTCCTCATACCTACAACAAGAGTTGAGGACCATCCTCACACCGGGACGCTGGGGTGAAAGAGAAGGGGTAGATGCCGGGTCATCCCTTGTAGCATTGACTACGCAACGTAGAGCGGCACCCTTCTCTGCAATGGCCTAACACGAACAGTAACATGGGCTCAAAGCCCGCATATACAAGGATGTCAAGGTTCATTTCTTCACCTTTGTCCCTAACTAGGAGCATACCGAACTATGCAAATCAATGACAACTCTTACAGCTACTACGCCGGGATCGACATCTCCAAAGACACTTTTGACGTGTCTGTCGTCGATCAGGACGGCACCCATCTCGTCCACAAGCAGTTTGTGAACAACCAGAAGGGCTTCAAAGACCTCGTGTCACTTACCAAGAAGCAAGGCTGGATGCCTGTGCTGTTCGCAATGGAAGGCACTGGCGGATGTGAGCAAGAGCTGCTTGACTACCTGTATAAGCATAAGCAGGCAGTGTCACGGCAAGAACCCTGCCGGATACACTACCATCGCCTCTCACAGGGCTCTCGGCAAAAGACCGACTATGTGGACAGCCTGATCATTGCAGATTACGCACTCAAGAACCGCCTGCGTCTCTACAATCCCAAAGGCGAGTGTTATCGGTCACTGCAGGAAATCGGACATACACGGCGCATGCTGGTCAAACATCAAAACTCTCTGCAGCAGAGGCTCTCTCACGCTCAGAATGAGCATTCTATAACGGTTCTTACGCGCAGCATAGATCACTGCAAAGAAGATATCCAGCTTCTTAACTCTGCGGCGGCAGAGATTATTGCCAGCGATGACAAGCTAGCGGAGGACCGTCGCCTCCTGAACAGTATTCCGGGTGTAGGTGATATCACATCCAACTACTTTTTAGGGCTCATCGGTGATATTTCTTGCTTTTCGACATCGGCGAAGCTGGTCAGGTTTGTGGGTATGAACCCATGTCCGCACCAGTCAGGAACCAGCATTATGTCCGTAAGCCGCATATCCAAAATGGGTGATCCCTTAATGCGCTCCTTGCTTTACACAAGTGCCATGGTGGTATTACAGATGTTGGAACGTAAGTCGACAGCAATCCATCCCAGTATGTATCAGTTTGTAGCCAGAATGCGTAAGAGATTCGGACCGGGTTCTGGCAATAAGGTCTTATGCGCGGTGATGCGTAAGCTGCTGATCTTGATGTGGACGGTGTTGACCAGGCATAAGGCCTACGATCCGTGCTACGGATTGGAGCCGCAGGATGCTCAGGCCAACCAGACACTGCCATCCGACGACACTGACCTTGTCCAGCTTCGTGCCGGAGCGGCCCCAGTTTTTGCCGGCGAAGGTAATGAGGCTGGGCAGGACAGGGTCGTTCAAGGATCGGGGTGTATGGATGGAGAGCCACAGCATGATTGTTGTTTGTCCATGAGTGGATGAGCAGCATTCCAGAGCCGGCGTACTAGCGGTAAAGATACATGTTCAGTACTCGCTAAATCGCTACTGAGCTAAGCGTCCCAAAAACATTATAACATCAACGTTATCTTTGCAGGTTCAAAGATGCGGGGCGGGCGTTCATCACTACGGATGGCGGGCAACCTTTTACGTGGTTATGTATCTTACTGTGTGACTGGCTTTTGTCATGAGCTTGGGGTAGATTCAAGATACACTTGTCATAACGGCATATATAATCGTTATACCTGCAACGTTATATATGGAAATCTGGTATTCCGAGCAAATAACAGATTTAACCCTGGGGGGCCTTGACAAAGTGCACAGTATCTACGAAATCACCCAATCGGTCGATAATTAACCGATTGCGCATGACCTATCCATATCACTTCGCGCATCAAGGATAACTAATGACCACACACAAACTGTCCGTTGGAAAACTCCAGCTCACGCTCGGTAAACCGGGTGTGTTGCTCTGCGCGGCGACCGAGAGCTCACCAAAACAGCAGTACCACCTTCTCCCTCTGGTTCTGGAGGTGGAGGGGCATGTGGTATTTGACTTCAAATATGAGGGCTGTTCCGAGCCTCGGGCACTGCGGCATGGCGGACTGGAGTGGGTGGCGCATTTCACGGTTGATGTGCCTGTGCCTATTCTGCTGGATGTGCAGCTTCGCGGATTTGAGGGTTCGCCATTCTTGCGCTTCCGATACCGCATCCATTCCGAAGTGCCTGCCCGCATGACCAAGAACGATGGCAGCGACTACCTTCGATACTTCGCGCTGAGTGAGTGGCCGCCAAGCGAACAGTTGACGCAGATTCAACTCGGGCATTTCGACCCCACCGTGCATTGCTATGTGCCGCAGCAGCACGAATATCAATGGTCTGAGCTGTATGACGGCCAGAACCTTACCGGGCCGATCGTGATGTTGAATGCCTTAAAACAGACGCTGCTTCTCGCGTATGAGCACGGTGCCGATCAGCCGAACAGCTTCCTTCAGTTCGAACTGGGCCTGGAGGAGAAGAATCTCAGCCTGCAGGCCGTGAAGGGCAACTTCTACGATGGGCTTCGGCTTGATGAAGGTCGTGGCTTTGAGACAGTCTGGTTTGAGCTGGGTCTGGTCGATGGTGACAGCGAGGCCTTGCTGCGCCGTTACCGGCAGTTCATGCTGGAGGAGATCAGCGAGAACAGCGAGTCGCGCAAGCCGTATATCTTCTACAACACCTGGAACTTCCAAGAGCGCAACCGCTATTACAACGGCCGCCCGTATCTCGAGACGATGCACCTTGATCACATCCTGGCCGAAATTGACGTCGCGCACAAGCTGGGTATCGATGTGTATGTGATTGACACCGGCTGGTATACCAAGACGGGCGACTGGCTGGTGAACCTCCAACGCTTCCCTGATGGTCTGCAAGAGGTGCGCGCCAGACTGGAAGGGTATGGCATGAAGCTGGGGTTGTGGTTCAACCCGATTGTGGCGGCTAGAAGCTCTGGGATCATGCAGAGTCACCCCGAGTATGTCATCACCCAAAACGGCAAGCCGTGGGATTTCGGCGAAGTTTGGGAGACGGAACAGAGTTTTGCCATCTGCCTGGCTTCGGGATACGTGCCGCACTATGTGCAGACCATGATCCGGCTGCGCGATGAGCTGGGCGTGAGTTACTTCAAGTGGGATGGCATCTCACAGTATGGCTGCGATTCGCCTCTGCACGATCATGGCAATGAGAGTCACACCTCGGAAGAGCGTCAGGACTGCTACGCCTACGAGATGGGTCGGCGGATGATCCAGATCGTGGAGGAGGTCACCGCCCAGCGTCCTGATGTGATCGTGGATTTTGATATCACCGAGGGCCAACGCTTCATGGGCCTGGGCTTCCTTTCGGTCGGCAAGTATTTCCTGGTGAACAACGGGCCTTATTTCGGCGACTTTGACATCCCCTCACGCATCAAGATCGAGCCGAATACCATCAATGTGTTCTTCCACCCGGGAGCGGCGCGTCCGCGCATCTGCCGTCAGGGTGTGAAGTATGACGGGTTCATTCCTTCTATTCTGTTCCTCACGCACTATCTGCCCGATGCACCGGCTCTGTCGCAGCGTAATAGCCTGGCTTCGATGCTGCTGGGCGGCAACGGCATCTGGGGCGACCTGCTGAGCTTGACTGCAGAGGACATCGAGTTGTGGTCAACGGGCATCAACGACTACAAGAGGGTGGCGGATGCCGTGAACCGCGCCTATCCGCGGTGTACTGGCCAGATCGGCACCAGCCCGGAGGTTTACGAGAAGATCGACCCGGAGAGCGCCTCCGGTATGGTGGTGCTTTTTACAGCCAACAAGGGCGAGGTGGTGTACGTCACGCAACCCATCGACACCATGAAACTGCGCGAGCTGAAGGGGGCAGACCGCTGGGAGCTGCTGCCTGAAGGTCGCGTGAAGCTGACCGTGGAGATGGCCGCCAACGAGGCTCAGGTGGTGTTCTTCATCGGCGAATAGGCTTGATGGGCTGATGTTGGACGGATCAGGAAGGAGCGAACGGATCATTCCGAGTCGGCCGATCCAGTCTATTACCCACAAATTGGAGAGTGGTGTTTTATCGTTATATGATGATGTATGCCTTCTCCGCCGCGCCCTGAAGGACACGGCTTCTTAACCGAAAAGCCGTCTAAAGACGTCTGAAAGGTCGAGCTGCCAGTGCAAAGATTCTATGCGTGACCGTTACTTCCCGCTCACAACGCGATTTCATGCCTATAGCCGGCTTCCAGCCGGCTTGTAAGTAACTGGTCGGGGCGCCCCTTGTGGGCGCCCGTATTGCCGGGGCGGTAGGGGCATGGCGTGCCGTGCCCGAATCGCAGGCCCGATCAACATGTCAATCGTAGGGGCGACCGGCCGGTCGCCCGAATAGGGCCACCACAAGGGTGGCCCCTACGACCGTATCAGTTACAGTATGGGCTGCCGGGTAGGCACGGGCGGGTGCTTTTCGGTTATGAAGCCGCCGTCCTTCAGGGCGCGGCGGGGAGATGTGGGTAATAGACTGCCGTCCCATGAACCTCAGCTATCGCTTCAGGCCGAAACGCTCGAATTCGCGGGCGATCTGCTGAGCACGGGCGGGGTCCTCGTGACGCAGGTAGCTCCAGCCGATGGGCAGCGTGCTCTGGCACTCGGCACCAAACGCACTGCGCTGCCATGCGGGAGTGACCCAGCCTGCCTTGGTGTGCTGCTCGGGCAGAAAAGCACCGGCCGCACGCTCCACAAACAGCGGAATGCTTAACGCCCCCAGGGCCTTGATGCTGTCTGTGGGAAGCACGCCGTCGGGCAGATAGGGCACCACCATTCCGCGGTATCTGCTGAGCCCCTCTGACAGGTTCTCCTCACAGATGATGCGGATGTTGAAGCCGGCGTCGGTGAGTAGTTTCCACCAGCCGAACATGGTGTCGTGCAGCCACTCGGATTGTTCACGGTAGCAATAGGTCACCCAGTTGCTCATCAGCAGCAGTATCGTGTTGGGTTCATTCCATCTCGGTGCTTCGAGTTGCTGGTTCCGCACAAGCCGCCCGCTATGTGTGATCAAGGGGTACTCGCTGGGCAGTGTTTCGTAATAGCTGAAGTTGGCCATTTTCAAACCGCCACCCGCTGATACCACCTCTTCGGCCACACGCTTCTGGATGGCCTCGGTATACCCGTGGTTTTGGATGGTGACCGGCGAGTCAAACTCGAAGCAGACCGGCAGTCGGGTGATCCCCTGGAACGCCTGCACGACGGCGCGCACATGCCAGACCGGCGTTGAGCCAGGGTGCCAGAAGAAGTCGTAGGAATGCACCACCTGGTTGGCGTCGCGGGTGCAACCCCAGTAGTCCTGGTTGCTCATCGAGGCACTCTGCCTGCGGAAGCTCTCGCCCAGTGGACAACTGACCTTCGCATTGGGGTCGCCTTTACGGCAGGCGGTGACGAACCGTTTGGAGGCGTCCCTCCAGAGCTGTTGACGCCAGGCGATGGTCGCGCGGCTCTCGGGTGAGATGTCGGGCAGACCATTTGTCTCAGCCGGGAGCACGGGGATTTGGGGCAGCGGCGCGTTGCCGCAGACCCGTTTCAGCCATAACGGCCGCTTTTTAAGGGCCCCCTGCCACATGCGCAGGCAGCTTGGGTCCCAGCTCCACCAGTCCGCGAACTTCAGTTCGGCATGGACGCCGGTGAAGCTGTTCAGCAGCATGTCCTTGCCTTTGACTGCACTGGCGATGGCGGTGCAGACCGGCCCAAAGTGCGCCCAGAAGCGGTCATCGGCGATGGAGGGCATCTTGAACTGACATGGTGGCAGCCCTGGTGCCGCCGTCCAGAGGTCGCCATCATACCATGCGGGCACGCATCCCGCATAGTAGCTGTTGATGCGAAGCCTCATACCCAGCCCTAGCTGTTCGCAGATGGCCAGACGGTCATGCAGCCAGCCTAGCTCAATCTGTCCGGGTTGGGGTTCCACGATGTTCCATGGCACGCTCATCTCGATGCGGGTGCCGCCCAACTGTTTAAAATCCTGGCACCATGTCTTCCAGAGCGTCAGGTCCTTTGCTGGTGCGGTCCAGTCCCAGATGTCCAGGCTGAGTTCGCTGCTCATGTCGTCCTCCGAGTGGTTATTTGTTGTATTGTACAGCGAAATAGCAGCCGATGATGCAGGGGGTATCGGGTAGGCCTTAGTTTGTGCGGTATTCGGTATACAGTTCCATTAACCTGTTTTGTTCACGATCGAGTTCAGCTTGAAGTGTTTCCTCCGATGGCAACACCAGTCTATACCTCGAGGCAAACAGGTATTCGTGCTCATGCAGGACCGAATAGCGTGCTACCGATGCATCTTTTTGGGCACAAAGTACGATGCCCACCGTGGGATTATCGTCGGGGGCACACTTTAAGTCATCATACATGCGGACATACATATCCATCTGACCGATGTCTTGGTGCGATAGTTTGCCAGTCTTGATGTCAAACAGCACGAAGCACTTTAGTATGTAGTTGTAGAACACGAGATCGATATAGAAGTCCGTGCTTTCTGTGCTGATTCGCTGCTGCCTTGCGACAAATGCAAATCCTTTACCCAGCTCCATGAGGAACTGCTGGAGGTTATCAATGATCCCCTTTTCCAGGTCGGCTTCCAGTAGACGCCCACTGTCAGGCAGACCAAGGAACTCCAGCATCACTGGATCATGCACGAACTCCCGCGGGCTCTTTTGCAGTGGTGCGATGTTGGATATCGCCTCATCGACCACGGCTTTACGGTCTTGTGATGCCAGCAATCGCTCGTAGTATAGGGTGCCGATCTGGCGTTCCAGTGTCCGTGTGCTCCAGTTTTGTGTCGCGGCTTCAACCATGTACCACTCGCGGGCGTTTGGATCATCAACTCGCAATATGGTGCGGTAGTGTGTCCAACTCAATTCGGTACGCACTGCGTACCAAATTGGGAATTCTTGGTAGAATGACCGCATATGTCTGAGGTTGCGTTGGTCGAACCCACTGCCGAACTCGTCTGTCAGCCGCTCTGCCAGACGTAATAGAAGCTTCTGGCCATACTGCGCGCGATCCGCACCACCCTGTTCATACTCCACAATATGGCGTCCGACCTCCCAGCAGGTTCGCACCTGGACCACATCCACGGCGCGCAACGCTTGCTGACGCGCATCCTGGATCAGCCTGCGCAATTCAGTTAACAGGCCATTCATCGTGGTGGAGGGCCTTATTTCCTCGGTCATTTAGTAACCTCCTCACGAAGGTCGTGAGCCCAGTCTAATTCACGACGCAGTGCGTCGCGAATTGCGAGAAGCACATAGCCGGCCCAATTTGGAACGCGGCGCGTTCCAAATTGAGAACTTGCGTATCAGCCGGAAGGGCGACTGCCGATCGCCCCTACGTCTTCGCCCCTACGCCTTCACCCCTTCGCGCTTTACTGCGTAGCCAGGGTGCCGAACCGCTTGCCGATAGCCAGCGCGGGGTCGGTAGGCACCTCCGCGCGTTTGACATCCGCAGGGATGATCACGGCGGGAGTGGCCTTCAGGGTCTGACCCTCAAACTGCGGCAGCCATTGTGCCTGCTTGCTCAGCATCAACGCCACCATCTCACGCACTTCCACCAGTGTGCAGCACGCGCTGGTCAGCGGATCCATGGCCACGGCCTGCATGGCGTATTCCGGGTTGCCGGTCAGAGCGGCCTCAACTGCTAGTGCCTGCACGCTGACATTGCTCTGGTTCAGCGCGGCGCACTGAATCGGCAGATCGCCCACCCGCAGTGGGTGCAGACCCTCTCGGTCGACGTAGACGGGCACCTCTACGCAGCAGCCTTGAGGCAGGTTGGTGATGTAGCCGTCGTTTCGCACGTTGCCCTGCAGACGGAACGGCCGGCCGGTGACGTGGGCCTCAAGGATGTAACTGCAATACTCCGCGGAGCGGGGAAGCAGCACCGGACTCTCGAACTGCAGCGGGTCAACCTTAGAGTATTTATCGGCGATAAAGTCGCAGTATTTGTAATACGCACCGGTGGCGCCGCCGAAATCGGGCTCATCGCAGTAGGTGTCCAGACCACGCTTGCTGCTTCGGAACCAGGGCACATACTCGCTGAGGTGGCCGGTGGATTCCGTCATGAAGTAGCCGAAATGGCGCATTACTTCGATCCGCACCTTCTCGTTAATGTAATACTCTGGTAGCTCGCAACGCTCCTTGAACAGCGGATAGAGGTCTTTGCCCTCATGCTCGAGCTTCAGGAACCAGGCCATGTGGTTGATGCCCGCACAGAGGTAGTCGATCTGCGGTTTTGGCACATCCACGTATCCACTGATCAGGTCCAACGTGGTCTGCACACCATGGCAGAGGCCTATCGACTGCACATTCGAAACACGGCCGAGACCCGTACAGACGGCACCCATCGGGTTGGTGTAGTTCAGCAGGATGGCGCCTGGCTTGGCGACCTCTTCGATGTCCTTCATCATGCCCTGCAGCATGGGCATACTGCGCAGCAGCCGGAACACACCGCCTGGTCCGAGACTGTCGCCGATGCACTGATCGACGCCGTATTTCATGGGGATTTCATAATCGATCTTGAAGGCGTCCACGCCGCCCACCTGCACCATGCAGATCACGAAATCGGCGTCGGTGATGGCGTCACGCCGGTCGGTGGTGGCATACACTGAGGCGGGTAGCCCGTTCTCCGTGATCATGCGATTCACGAACGCTTCCATGCGCCGCAGTTTGGGCTCGGTGGGGGCCATCAGGGCCAGCTCGCAGCCTTGCAGTGCTGGCGTTGACAGGATGTCGTTGATGAGCGTTTTGGCGAAGACGATGCTTCCCGCGCCAATAATGGCAATCTTCATGGTTACTCCTCCAGGGGGTTCACTCGAAGGTCATTGAGAAAATGTTGGTGGTGCGGCCAGCGCACCGCATCCTTATTTACTTTGGCCTATCTGCGGGCTGATTCGGTGACACAGCATGGCCTGATTTCTAGTTTAGCACGGAAATCCATGCAGCGGGAGGTTCTCTCCATATTCACACGTTCTGTCCGGCGGATTCAACCGGTGAAGCGTGGTAGATTGACTGGTAGAATGGTCATCACCTGAACAATACCACCGGCTTGAGGCTAAGTATATGAATAGACCCGCGAAACTGCCGAACAGGCTGCCCCGATGCGAGATCAAACGGCGAAACAGCGTGCTATGCCGGCAACGGAACCATCACCATCCACAGCAACCATCCTGGCCGAAAGAGCATCAAGCTGGGTCAGTCTTGTGACGTGGAGGAGCTGTTTGTCGACCGTCCTTTGGTGTGGCACGGAGTGTCGGTGATCGAGTTCGATATGGCGGGTATCCGAACCCATGTTTTTCGTGTGCGGGCGGCCAGGCGCTTGGGATGACGGCTGTGGTGATTAGCCCGAGTTCCTCAGTTGATAGGTTATTCACGCATATCTAACGACTTTACGATGAGTTATTGTGGTTGATCGCCAGGCAAAATATCGGCATTTGAAATGCCGTCCTGATCACAAAACCGGTTCATTCACCATGCGAACTGCGGAACTCAGTTTTACCGAGGATGGGATGAGTTGCGAATCCCTAGGCCCGTAGCCCGCCTGACCGCCGTATGCGGCCAGGCGGCTGTTTAACTACTAAGGCGTCTTGGCACAGCGAAATCCGCGGTATGGTTGAATTGCAGCTTTGGAGTAACCGGTAGCCCGGCGGGCGCATTGGTAGGGGTCCGTAGCTATCGAATTCCACCCACCTCCGCGCACCACCTTGTATGAATTGGTGCCAGAAGTGGGACCTGTCGGATTGATGGTTGGTTCGTTGGTATAACCTGATCTCCACCAATCATTACACCATTCCTCCACGTTGCCGGCCATATCCATACAACCATACGGACTGACACCCGTTGGAAAACTGCCCACGGGCCTTGAGGACGTAACAGATACGGTGCCATTGGCACACTTGGTCTCATCCCACGTGTCACCCCAGGGATATAGTCGTGTATCGGCACTGCGCGCAGCCTTTTCCCATTGCGCTTCTGTGGGCAAAATCATGCCCGCCCAAGTGCAGTAGGCTGTAGCGTCTTCCCAATTCACATTCGCTATGGGATGGTCTTCTAGCCAGCCTCCAGTCGGTGCTGTGGGCATTGCTCTGGCAGTCGCTGTGCAAAACTGACGGTATTAAGCCACGGTCACCTCGTATTTATACATCCAGAAGCCGTCCAGAGTCACGGTATGCGCGAATCGTGAAGTTACAGGTGTGTCATCCCCCATGGTAAAATCACCCGCGGGTACCCAAACCATCTCAGCACCATCGATAGGGTTATTTGTATCACCCAGAGCTCCGAAGTTTTTATCAATAATCACGTAGTCCATCAGATTCACGTGGCCGTCACCATCCAGGTCAGCCATAGTGTCAACATCACTGCGAAACTTGCTATCTAGGACGGTGAAATCGAACAGGTTGACGCTGTTTCCGCCATCAGCATCGCCGTTAGCGAGCGAGGTATTAATGACGTTCACACCATCTACGGTGATACCTGTAATAGTGCGTTTGAGCCAGTGGCCTCCGGTAATAGTTAAGTGGTAACTACCGGGCATAATATCCGTTATTTCACCACCGCCAACTGGCAACGTGCCGGTGTAGTATTGGGGCCCGCTGAGGATGTAATTGAGCGTGATACCACTGCGCGGGTGTGCATATAGATCACCGGCGGTGACGTTGACCTGCAGTGAGGTCGCAACGTACACTGCGAAGCTTACGCTCGTTGCAGTGCCGCCTGGTGTGGTGACAGATATTATACCGGAAGTCGCACTTATGGGCACTGTGACGGTGATGGATGTGTTACTGTCCACTGTAAAGGTGGGCGCATTCGTGCCGTTAAATGCCAGCGATAACACAGATACAAACCCGGTGCCGGTAATGGTGACTGGTGTGGTACCTGCCACTCCGCCTACTGGTGTGAATGAGGTGATAGTGGGAGCATCGTAATTGACAGCAAAGTTACCCGAGCTCGTTGCCGTACCGCCTGGTGTGGTGACGGATATTTTGCCAGTTGTCGCGTATTCGGGTACGGTGGCTGTGATTGATGTGTTGCTTACCACTGTGAAGTTAGACGCACTTGTGCCATTGAATGCCACAACAGTCGCACCTGTAAAGTTGGTGCCGGGAATAGTGACGACAGCACCGACTGCTCCGTTGGTAACGGTGCCTACAGTCGGAGGCAAGTAGAAGTTAGCCACACTCGTCGCCGTGCCGCCTGTCACTGTGACGGATATCGGACCGGTGGTCGCACCCGAGGGCACTTTAGCGGTGACAGTTGTACTATTTACGAACGTTTTTGTTAATGCTGAGGTGCCGTTGAATTTCACTGACAGCGAACCTGAAGTGAAGTCGGTGCCGGTAATGGTAACAGGAGCCGTCCCAACCGGACCGCTGGTTGGTGTGAAAGATGTAATAGTTGGTGCAGCGGCATGCGCAGGCAGTGTCAAGGCAAGAAGAATAAGTGCGGTAAAACACGTTGAAAAGGCAAATGCAGATACTCGGCTCATGGTTAGGTCTCCTTCGATCGCTATATAGCAGGTAAGTCAGAAACTCACCAAACTTCTCACTGAATATGCCGTTTATGGCCTGAGGTTTGGAGGCGGATAGCTGCCTCAACCGGAGCGGTGTTTTATACGTCGCTTCAACCTGGGCACCAGCACTCCCACCCCTGCCGCAGCCATGCCTGCCAGGCTGCCTGGCTCTGGTATAGCATTAATTCGGACATCGTATTTTTTGCTCGGTTGGAATAGAGTGTAAGTATTGTCAGTAGTGCCGCCATTGTAAGCAATGTGTTGAAACATCGATGTGTCTTGCGTGCCTCCGGCGGCCAATAACGAAAGCATACTGCTCTGGCCTGCTGTCAGGGAGCTGTTAGTTACGGTAAATGTGAAGACCTTGAATTTCGCCCCTGGTGTACCACCAGGATTGTAGATGGGATTATCAGAAGGATCATCACGGGCAGAAACTGATGAGTACCAACTCAGCCCTGCCGCATGCACATATCCTGCAGTTGCCTCTTCCGCTGTCACCGCTGAAAAGTCTTTGGATTTGAGGTCACCAGAGGATCCGCCAGCGGGTTGGAAAAACACAATGGACGCTCTGTCAAGAGGGAAATCCAGACCGTCTTTCAGCGCCCATCGCGCTTCAACCATGTTGACGGCCTCATCGGAACTAGCCCACATAGATAGTTCGACACTACCGCCAGTATCAACATAACGGATGTGATGGGAGCACCGTCGGCATCGCCAAACCACATGTCGTAGGATTCGACCGCGTGAGACGCCACCGCGAAAAGCGTGCCTGTAGCCACCAGGCCAGTTAGAAAAACAGCATTGTTCATTGTGTTGCACTTACTTCCTTATTAGCTAGATTGAGGATGTGGACATTTCACCATATTCCTTGGTTATTTACTTGCTATTTGGTTGTTGGAGGTAAGCGAACATCGATATTTCATGTTCAGCTATGAAGTATATGTACCCTTTTTCATTTACGTTGTCAAGACCATGAAGTGACCGAAGTGGCGGTCTTAACAACGCAAATTAAAAAGGACAGTCACCAGTGCAGAAAAGCAGGTAGTTAATATCGACAAGACCCATCAAATTCGCATAAAAACCCAGCAAATAGTATCGCCTGGCGATACTAAACACCCAGGAGGAGTTTTGCAGGCCTGAGAGCAACGACCGCCGAGCGTCAACTACCCTCCGGACTCCTTCGCTCAACTGCTATCCTTTCGGCTTCCAGTTGGGGTTCATGTGCGGCAGCTTGGAGCCGCTCTGCTTGATGAAGCCGTCCATCTTCTTATACAACCGCTTGACCACATCAGGGTATTTCGCGGCGACGTCACGCACCTCGCTGAGGTCATACTTCAGGTTGTACAGCTCCAGCCGGTCGCTGCCGTCGTCGTTGATGCAATACACCCGCACCAGCTTCCAGTCATTCTCCCGAACGTAACTGGCGGCGGGTGAGAAGGTGGCGGCGACGGTATGCGGGAAGTGGCAGAAGATGGTGTCGCGGTCCTGATGGCGTCCCTGCAGTGCTGGCCATATGCTGATGCCGTCCATGGGATAGTCCGGCTTCGGAAGCTTACAGATATCGGCCAGCGTGGGGAACACATCAATGCTCTGCACGATGTCTGTGGTGTTCACCGAATTCGGCTTAATGTGCCCAGGCCAGATCACCGCCCAGGGCACCCGGGTGCCGCCCTCGTAGATGGTGGCCTTTCCGCCGCGCAGAGGGGCATTACTGGTGGTGACCACTCCGCCAGGTGTCTCATACATCATACCGCCGTTGTCACTCATGAACATGATGATGGTGTTCTCTTCCAGTCCGTTCTCGCGCAGGGAGCTCATCAGCTTGCCGACCGCTTGATCAAATGAGGCCAGCATGGCACCCATGATCGGGTTCCGCTGCGGGTTGTTAGGATCGGTACGAAGCCGATAGATTTCGGTCAAATCCTCTTTCGCTTGGAACGGCGCATGAACAGAAAATGCCCAGTACGCCATGAAGAACGGCTCATCGCGATGGGTACGGATATACTCGCAGGCACAACTCGACATGGCGTCTTCCAGGTGTTCGCCCTTCTTACCCTTGTAGGTGGGGTATTTCCATGGGCCGAAGTAACTGGTGGGTCCTGGGCCGGGTGTGTGGGGGATGTCCACATCGTAGCCTTGGTGCAGCGGATCGTAGGGCTCGCTGCCCAGGTGCCATTTGCCGATGTGCGCGGTGCTGTAGCCGGCTTGCTTGAAAGCCTCAGCCAGCGTGAAATACTCCTGCTTCAACCGGGTGACGCTGTTTGGCTCGCACATTCGCGCATTCGGTCCACCTTTTTCGGGCACTGTCTGCTCCAGCACGACCTGAGGGACGTGCCCAGACGGTGTGGTCAAGCCGATGCGCGAGGGCCATAAACCGGTGGCGATACTGGCCCTGGTGGGCGAGCAGAGCGGGTTGGCAGCGTAGGCGTTTGTGAAGCGCATCCCGCGGCGCATCAGTGCATCAATATGCGGCGTGCGATGGAATCGGCTGCCATACAGGCTGGTGTCCATCCAACCCATGTCGTCGGCCAGTATACAGATTACGTTAGGTCGTTGCTTTGATGCAGATGCCATGACTTTCACCTTCATCGGCTGGATGTGTTCTGGTGAGATTATACACCAGGAACCGCATCGTGAGCTGCCCGATGAAGCCATGTGGCAGGGTCATATCATGCGAATTCAGTTATTTGGAGACAAACACCACCTTGTATTTGGTCAAGAATTTTGAGATTTTGTTGGCCTCCTCAATGATCTTCGCGTCGACCTCGTCTACCACTGGGTCGCTTTTACTCGGGCTGTCATACACCCCAGTGGCGTTGATGATCAACGGGTTGTTACCGGCACGCTTGTCGGTCATCGCTTGATCGAGGCTAGTGGCGTAGGAGACCATCCCGTTTTCGGATATCCAGTCCAGATCACCCTGCACAAAACCCCAGATTTCGGACCCATCAGCAAGCCGGATTTTCGGTGCCATCACCCTCTTGAGGGTCGACTCGCCGACATCGATGATGAGTGAGGTATAGGCGGCGGTTGGCTTATCCGCAACATTGGTGTCGCTGGCGTTGGCCTCAGTGCCGCCAGGGATAAGTGCATTCCCTGCGAAACAGGCTGCGATGCAGTCGAAGGTCTCGATGCTGACAACCCGCGCATCCACGGAAATGTTGCTGCCTATCGCTGAGATGTCACCGACTACTAGATAGGGAGCCCCCAGCAGTTTGCCGACCTTCTTAGCATTTTCTGGGTCTGTCAGACTGCGCATGCTCAGACCATTCTTCTTCAGGCATTTCTCAAGCAGTGCCCGGTCCACCACCTTGAAATGCTTGGATTTTACCATCGCGGTGGTCAGCATCCCTTCAAACATATGCGGGGTTGAATCGGGCTGTCCGCCGAGGTTGTCAAACTCGGTGATAAGCAGCTTTTTGCCCTTCAATGCCGCCAGTTGCGGGTCATTGGTCATCTCGGTCACGATCTGCGTCGCGACGGTGCGCAGATCGGTCTGTGCGTGAGCTGGGGTAGTGGGTAAAATGAAGCTGAACAACGCGAGTAATCCGCCGGAGATCAGAAGGGCGATTCGATTGGTGCCCATGATGGAGCCTCCTCTGTAGGAGATTATCCAGAACAGACCGCAGGTGTCACGCCTGATCAAACCAGCGCGTTGTCTGCTTGAGTGCTCAGTGATGATGTGTAAATAATTATACCCACAAATGAGAAGAAAGTATCATACTTGACATATACTTCTTCAGTATTCGCCATGGTCTTGAACCTAGTCTATTACCCACAAATAGCTCATGGGCAGTAGGTCACCGATTCCGCGACATAGATATCAGTCTATTACCCACAAATAGGGTACACACGACAGTGATCATCCGGGCACCCACGAAGTGGGTAAGATTCATTACAGCCAGGGGTGAGCGAAGCGATACCCCTGGTTGACATTGTTGATTCCCTACCCCGAAGTGGGTCGAACCGTATTTCGGAAGATCAATGATCATGAGACCAGGTGACCAGATTCGACCCATGTTCGTGGGTAGATATATCGGGCCACCTCCTTCCACGGGTTACGCTTCGCTCACCCGTGGCTATAAGGAATCTAACCCATTCCATGGGTGGCCGGACCATGTGTAGCACATTACTTCTCTGGTTATACCGATACTTAAAAACTAACATTGATATTTGGGTAATAAACTGACATTTATGTCGCGGCACATGGTCGATACGATCCTTATCTGGATTTGTGGGTAATATACTGCTCTTGAACCAACCCGCGCACTGGAGCACCGCCACGCGCTAAAGCACATGGCTATTTACCAAAAAGACCGCTAAAGCGGCCTACGGAACATCGCTCCGTATTAGCCGTTCAAGGTGTCAGTTGCAATATCGTTACAACTGACAATATGCCCCAGCATCACAAACCGGGCAAAGCCCTGCAGCCTGCTTCAGCAGGCTTGGACGGTCAATAGCCACGTGCTTGAGCGCGTGGTAGGGCAGGTATACATCGATATACAACGATAATACCCCGCGCTAAAACATGTGGGTCATACCCCTGTCCTTGAACCAACGCACGCACTGGAGCATCATACAACTGGCGGACGCTGGCATCGGGGGCGACACGCACACAAAACCTGGAGGCACCGTCGTGAACCTTGGAGTCAGCTATATCCCTGCGCATTTGCCGCAGCACCTCGAAACCGACATGAAAGAAATGAACCGCATCGGCTGTAACCAGGTGCTGTATGCCATGTCCGAGAACAACATCTTTATACTAGAGGGTGCGTGGAAGTATGGCCCGGACCTTGCCAAGGCTCATGGCCTCAAGCCCATGGCAGCGGTGTGGGGCTACGCTAACACCTTCGGTGGGGGACGCATCTCGCGGCTGATGCTGGACGACACCGAGATGTGGGCTCGCGACCGCAGAGGCAATCTGGTACCACTGGCCTGCTACAACAACCCCAAGATCATCGCACGCTTTTTAGAGATTGCCGACCGGCTCTATCAGGCCGGTTTCGAGAGCATCTTCATCGATGAACCCACCACGCAGCCATGCTGGTGTAAGCACTGCCAGACAAAGTACCGAGAGCTCTACCACGCGGAGCTTGGGTCCGATGCCAGTCGCCCAGAGATGCAGCAGTTCCTGCGTCAAAACTGCATCGACTATGTGGCCGCGTTGTGCAAGGGGGTCAAGCGGATGCATCGCGATATGGAGACGATGGCTTGCTTGATGCCTCACGATGAGGCGATGTGGCAGCAGATCGTGGAGATCGGCGAGTTGGACAACTTCGGCACCGACACCTACTGGTTCCTTAAAGAGGCGAACCTGACGATCGACCAAAGCGTGGAGATATGTACCCGATGCCGCAGCTTGGCCACTCAACATGATAAGAGCTCACACATTTGGCTGCAGGGCTGGTTCATCCCTGCCGGCAAGGAGCAGGAGCTGTACGAGGGCGGCCTGAGGCTGGCTGCTACTGGTCATGACAGCTTCTACACATGGAGCTTTATGGGGGCACTGGGTACTAATGAGCAGAGTGCCAACCCGCTGCTGGTGTGGCAGAGCGTCTCGAAACTATATCGCGAATTGTCGGGGAAGTAGGTTAATATGGCACTTATTGCACACTATCCGTTGGATGGGCACTTCCGAAACATGGTCACGGGCCAGGAAGCGGACAGCCACAGCGTTGAGTTCACCGCCGGGGTGGATGGCCAGCCGCGATCGGCTGCGCTGTTCGATGGGAGCCTGGGCTCGGTGATCACCGTGCCACACGACGCAAGATTTAGTCTGGGAAAAGGGGATTTCACCATCTCCTGCTGGGTGTCACCGGCACCCGGGGTGAGTAACGCTCCGGGCGACATACTTAGCAAGTTCGATGACCAGCAGAGGCGGGGCTTCAACTTGTTTCTTCACTCCAGTTCACCGGGATACAACTCCATCGGCTCGCTGAAAAGCGTGGGGTTCGGTATCGATGCCGGCACAGAGCCGGTATGGGAAGACTGCGGGAAGCCGCTGGACAGCAACACACTGATCAGCACCCTGACTGTCTACAACGGCGGGCTTTACACCGGTATCGCCGATGCGGAACGGCCCGAAGACTACTGCCGCGTGTATCGTTACGCCGGTGGGCAGAACTGGGTGGACTGCGGGAAACTGGGCCACGATGACCGCAACCACAGCGTGCATTCCATGGTGGTGCACCAGGAATCGCTGTATGCCGGCACGGGAACCTGGGACTGGGACAAGACCTTCCTGGGCATCGGCGGGGCGAACCGCGTGTTTCGCTATCTGGGCGGCACCGAGTGGGAGGATTGCGGAAGTTTCGGCGACGGTCTGCGTGTGATGTGCCTGGCTTCCTTCAAGGGGAACCTCTATGCTGGTGACGACCATGCCCGCTTCTACCGCTACTGCGGAGGCCGTGCCTGGGAGCTGTGCGGCTGGGTGAACCTGAATGCCACCGATCAGATCAACTGCATGATGGTCTACAACGACCGCCTGTATGCCGGCTCGAACTTCGGCGGGTTCTTCGTGTATGACGAGCAGGCGGGGCAGTGGCAGTCGATCGGCGACAAGCCTTTCGGTGTGACTCAGAACCACTCACTGCAGGTCTACCGCGGCAAACTGCACGCCGGCACGTGGATATACGGCCATGTGCTGCGCTACGAGGGTGACAGCGAGTGGTCAGACTGCGGTTGCCTGGGCATGGCCACCGACAAGACGCAGATCAACGAAGTGAACGACCTGACGGTCTACAACGGCAAGCTCTACGCCGGAGTGATCCCGTTTGGTGAGGTCTACCGGTATGAGCGCGACTTTGAGTGGAGCACGATCCAGCGGTTGGTGAACAACCAGTCAGAGTGGTCGCTGGATGATCCGGTGACCTGGAACCGCGTGCCCTGCCTGACAGTGTTTGCCGGCAGACTGTTTGCAGGCACCTCCACGCTGCATGGCCGGGCCAGCACCACCGCGCACCACGATGTGGGGCGGGTGTTCGCCATGAAGGCGGGTGAATGTGTGACGCTGGATCAGCATATAGGCGATGGCTGGAGCCACGTCACGGTGGTGAAGCAAGGGGGCGGGATACGGCTCTACATCAACGGCGTGCTGCGTGCCGGCTCCGAACGGTTCGACCCGTCCACCTATGATCTCGACAACGACAGCCCGTTGACTATCGGCTTCGGATCACAGCACCACTTCTCCGGCGCCATCGCCGATGTGCGGATATTTGACCACGCGGAGTGATGGTTGTTGGTTTCGGGATCTAGACCGGCGCGGTTAGGGAAAACCGCCCCGGACAGTGGTGATCAAGACCGGCCCGGAAAGGGAAAACCGGACCGGTCGGGAGAGTATCGGTCCTATCCGCCCAGCTCTGCGATGCTGCAGCGAAGGTCGTGGATTTTTTCCACGATCTCCATCGGCGTGTAGAAGTAGCCGATGCTTCCCTCGTAGCCCATGCGCGAGTCGGCCGAAGCGAGCGGCAGCATGCCCTCGGCGTTTTGAAGCTCCGCCTGCAGGAGTCCACGAACCTCCACCCTCAGGCCAGCATCCTCAGGGTTCGACAGCCATCGGTTGCGGGTGAGTATAAACTCCGCGTAATTCGCCGCGGTGTTGAAATGGTGCCAGCAGGCCTGGCAGATGCCCAGGTCACGCTGGTTCTCCTCTGCCCATTCGGGACGGTCCGCCAGACGCACGGCGTCGGCCATGTGCTTCAGACCCTCGGCAAAGCTCTCCGCCAGTTTGCGGAAGCCCTTGATCACCACCTCCGGGCTGAAGGGGTGCGAGGCCTCGGCCAGGCGTTCGGTGGCCATGGCGACCATGCCCCACCGCCAGGGCTCAGGCGTGAGCGGGAACTTCAGTCCGGGCCCCGGGTTGACCGCGCTGAAATAGAGCACCGGCACCACGGTGGGGTAGTTGGCCATACCGTCTGAGAAGCACTGCCAGGCCTTGAGCGCGTGATCCGCTGCGGTCCCATAATACTTGGAAGCCAGCGCCTGAGCAGGCTGAGCGTCCGAGAGGTGCGCCAGCAGCTCCATGCTGCGCCCCGGGTAGGCGCCGAATATCCAGCAGCAGAGCAGACCATCCATCTGCCGCTGCACGTGCTCGGTGAGCAGCTTCTGAGCGTTCATCATCACAGGAAGATAAGGCAGCGCGTTCATCTCCACGGTGGAGACCAGTGCGCACTTCGACAGCACCTTTCGCCCTTGCGAGCGCAGCTTGGCGATCACCCGCTGCGAAAACTCGGAAGGTTTGACGTAAGCCAGGGTGTATTCGCCGATGCTGGCTTTCTCTCCGAACAGCTCATAAGGGGTGTTCTTGGCCCAGTCCACCATCACCCGAATTTCTGGCCGCAGCAGGTCGACGGCGTTTAGCGTTCCTTCTTCACCTAGCATCCCGTCCCACGCCCACAACCATTGGATCACTTCGGCTTTCGACCCCGCCTGCTCAATGCCTGCGGCCATCAGGTTCGCACAGTCGGACAACGCGGCATCGGCTCCCCGCGCGGCGCATCGCGGGCAGGCGTTGGGGTCGGTGGCCGCCCGATGGCTGTAGCAGTTGGTGGAGTTCTCCGAAGCGGTGATCAGCACCACTCCGCCAAGCTCCGGCACCGCCTCGAACAGATAGGCGACGGACTGCTGCATCCATTCGCGCACCTGCTCATTGGATGTACACATGCCGTAATAGCCAGGTTGTGGCGAAGGCATGCCGCGTGCTTCGGGGTGCGCCTCGAAAAAGGCCTCCGGCATGAAGCGCGGCTCATTGAAGTAGAGGAACAGCTTGATGCCGTATTGTGCTGCTTTCGCCACCTGAAGGCGCAGGTTAGCGATGCGAGTTTCGTGCCCATGGCCAAACTCCGGGAATATCTCCGTCGGGGCCATATCGCGAAGCAGTGCCGGCATCCAGCCCGCGTTTACCCCACGGTTTCGCATCCGGCTGAGTATGCCCGCGTTGTAGAACTCATCGCCATGCAGCAGGAAGTCGCCGTGGGAGCCGGTGTAGCTGTGCATCATGCGGAAGTCCAGACACGAGTCGCTGACTGGCGCGGGCGTTGGCATAGGCTCCTCGATGCTCAACTCCTTCAAGAAGGCAAAGGGCCGTTCCCCGTTCTGGATGAGCCGCAGTTGGTCGCAGCATCCACTGACGAAGCTTTCAGCGGCCTCATCCAACCCGGCATCGTCCAGCGTGATCTGGGGGTAAGCATCCGGCCGGGCTCCCAGTTTCACATCCAAGAAGTCCATATCAAGCGCCATCTGCCGGCACTCTTCCAAGCTCAAGTCCAGCAGATAGGCGATCTGCTGTTCGGGGATGAGGTCATGCAGTCGCCGCATGACGATGGGAAAGGCCCGATCCGGCTGCTCCATCTCCATCTCCGGCAGAGCCAGCGGTTCGCGCAGCGAATCCAGCTCATCCTCCGATATCTCGAGATAGTCGGCCAGACGAGTGTCGCTCACCAGTCCGTGAGTGCGAATCAGCAGTTGCTGAAGGGGATAGAGCCTTTTCATAACGATCCTGTTACCCTCATCATTTCCCAACATTCATGTTCAGGCGTAGTTGCCCTCGCGGCGCCAGACGTCCAGCATCAGCTCATACCGGCTCAGGTCCATGCCGGTGTAGACGCAGTTGCTGGTGCTGAAGATATACCCTCCGCCGGGCATCCCGCTTTGCAGCGCGTAGCGTGTGTTATCCACAACCTGCTCATCGGTGCCGTTCTGCAGAAGGCCGCAGTTCACGTTGCCGATCAGGCAGAGCTGATCGCCGTACAGCCGCTTCACCTCGGCGATGTCGACGCCAGCCTGTGGGTCGATGGAGTGCAGCGCGTCCGGACCGCAGGAGACCATTTGGTCGAGGATGGGCATGATATTGCCATCGGTGTGCTTGATGGAGTAGAGGCCCAACGATCGGTAGGCGTCAATGGTCTGCTTCAGATAGGGGGTGACGAACTTGCTGAACAGGCGCGGGCTCATGAAGGGGCCGGTGTTCAGGCAGTAGTCGCTGCATAAAGCGAAGCCGTCCAGACCGCCGTGTGCCTGCCATTTTTCCGCCACGGCCACCATGTGGTCCACATTGCGCTGCGCATCATCGAGTAGCCCGTCGGGGTCATCGGACATGCGGATGCTGAAATCCACCATGCTGTTGCCGTCGGGGATGGAATAGGTGGTATCACCATGCAGCATGACGAAATAGGTGTCTCCGCTCTGCTTGCGGATTTCATCGATGATATGGAAGGTCTCCGTGCCACCTGGATCCGCCTGCACGAAGATCGCGGAGTGTTCATACATTTCGGCACTCATGATGTAGGTTCGGGCGATATCCGCACGCTGAAGCTGCCGTTCGTGCTCCGACATCTGGGCCCACTGCCCGAAGTGCCGGTGGGTGGGATGCACCTTGCCCAGGGCCTCCATAGTCAGGAAGAAGACGAGTTCAAAATGCGGCACGCGGCCGGTGATCGGCTGGCGTGTTAAGGCCTTGATGAAGCGCTCTCGTGGTGTCATATATGACCCCCAATAATGGTGTGATCTGTTCTGGCTAAGATGGATGAGTGCGTTCATATCCCGCACAGACTACATAGTAGTGTAACGAGTCGCCACCGTATTGTCGACGGGACATTTTTGTGCGCTGATGACATATGGGAGGGGTGGTAGAATGCTCAAGACCGCGCCGGAGATTTTTTGTATGGAAGTCGTAAGCGTACCAAGAAGCCGGCGCGGTCACACGCCTTAGCGCCGTTGCGTTGTGCTCCCAGTATTCGCTCCCTCCCGTTCGAACCGCCCCAACTTGACTATGAAGGATTATGCAAACGCACGACTAACCTATCATTGGTGCCTTTGGGCCATAGGAGAAAACAGATGCGGTTTTGCGGGGTAATGATAGCCATCATGAGCACACTAATAGTAGGCAGCGGGCAGGCCGTCCCACTACTCAACGGCGGTTTTGAGCAGGGAAGCACAGCCCCCACCGGTTGGCACCTGACTGGTAACGGAACCTACCAGAAGACAAATGGCGTCTCCGGCGGGCGATACGTCAGCATATCGGCACCTGCCGAGGGGGAGTGGACCAGTGATCCGGTCAGCTTCAAGCCCAGCCAGGCCTACGAACTGCGCTTCGCGGCGCGGTTCTGGCCGCCGGATAGCACAGCCCAAGGCTCAGCCCAGGGCACGCTGGTTATCGAGACCGACTTCAGCTCCGACCTGTTCCCCGTGCAAGCCGATGGTCGCTGGCGCAACTACGCCTTCCGGCTGGTGACCAGGGAGGGCACTGCGGACGTCAGCACCCCGATCAGGCTGCGTCATTGGGAAGCAAACTGCACCATCGACTTCGACGACATCGAGATACTGCCTGTGATCCGCCAGCACCTCACTCAGCAAGGGATAGAGCTGGGCAGCGGCGAGATCATCGACGGCAACAAGTATGAGTTCAAGCCAGACTATAATGCCGACGCACCCATCGACCGCGCGTTCAAGGCGCACAACACGCAGTTCCATGAAAACCGGTGGTTCATGCACCAGGACACGGTGGTCGAATACCAGCACGAGCTGAGCGGAGTCCGCTTCACCCAGGCGAGCATCGAACTTGATGCGATGTACCACCAACCCACCACCTGGAAACTTAAAGTCGAGATCAGCAAAGATGGCACAGGCTATATAGATATTGGCCGTGTGGGCAGTGGGATACCAAGCGGCCGCGTGGAAGTTCCCGCGGCGATGCTTCCGGCTGAGAGGCTGTTTGTGCGCATCAGCATCGACAGCTCCGATAGCAGCCAGCCCGGCTGGTTTGCACTCGCCCAGTATACCTTCAAGGCGCAGATCGACAAACAGCTCCCCAGAATGCTAGGCAATACCACGTGCTGGGCAGTCGAACGTCCGTCAGCCTCTCTGCTGGTATCACCCGTCACAGGCAGTGATTCACAGAACCAGGCGACCGTCATGGTGAAAAACACCGGAGCAAAGACCCTCCACCTCAGCCCGGTAATCGCCAACTCGAAACACAGCAAGGCGAACCTTCCCAAAGTGACCCTCAAGCCGGGAGCAAGCACGGTGGTTACGGCTTCTTTCCCAAGGATGTCAGTCGGCGAGAACCATCTGACCCTCAGCCTGGGCGACTCAACTATGCCGGTGCTAAGCACAGACATCGCCGTGTCGATCCTCAACGCAGTGAACTATGGCAAGAGCTTACCCAGCCCCGACGAAACGGTGGCTCTGTGGTGGGCGGACAGCGGATGGAAGGTGAGCCAAACCCGCCCGGCACCCACGGACGAGAGCACACAGATGAGCCTATCGCTGGCCGGTAACGAGAGCGAAGCGGTGCAGCTCGTGCTGCGTCCAGATAGGGAGCTTCGCGGCCTGAACGTCAGCATCGGTGCCCTCACCGGGCCCAAAGGGCAGCAGTTGCCCAACGATGCGGTGCAGCTCCGTCAGGTGCGCTATGTGTTTGTCGAAACAGCCTCCGACACCATCGGGCAGGTGGGCAACTGGCCAGACCCTCTGCCGCTGCTGCCCGCTGGGTTGAACCTGGCTGCGGGTCAGAACATGCCGATCTGGCTCTGTGTCAACGCGCCGAAGGACACCCCGGCGGGTATCTATAAAACGGAGATCGAGCTGAAGGCCGATGGCTTTTCGGCAAAAGTGCCCATCAGCGTGCAGGTCTACGGCTTCAGCCTGCCGGATGAGAGCAGCGTGCGCAGCATGTTTGGCTTCAACCCGGGCCCGGTAATCCAGTATCACAATCTGAAAGACGACTCCCAGAAGGCCGAGATGATAGACAAGTATCTCAAGATGTTTGCCAGCCACCGGATATCGCCATACAACCCAATACCCATGGAGGAGTTTCAATACCGCTTCGCGATGGGCCACAACTGGTTGGGCGGCCGATTCGCCACCGCGGGTGCCACCTCCGGCAAGCAGTGCCTCAGCGTGCAGGCTCCGCTCACGGTTCGGTATATTGACCCTGTGAAGTTCCGACCTTCAGATGGCAAGCTGAGCTTCTGGTACCGAAATGTGAAGGGTGACAATCCTGCTAAGCTTCATCTGGAGCTGTGGGATGCGGGTATGAAATACATGCCCGAGATGAGCCTAAGCCTGCCCGTCAGCACCGAATGGCATGAATACATCCTGGATGTCAGTGCCATCACTGCGCAGACGGGCTTCGTGCGGCCTCGGTTCGATCTGCCCGGCTCCAAAGATGGCGAGGTGCAGATCGACGACTTCACCATATCCAGCCATGGTGAGCAGCAGTTACGCGACGGCTTCGAGGGTACCATCCCCACAGAACGCAGCGCGAAAGTGGAGTGGGATACCGCGAAGTGGGAAGCCGCCATGAAGCTGGCGATGGGCACATACCACTTCAACAGCTTCAACTTCGGTGTGCCCGGTCTAGGCACCGGCACCTTCTTCGAGTCGGTGGGTGGAAACATCCTGGGCTATCCGGTGGGCTCTCCCGAGCATGAGGCGCTGTTCTCGGCCTGGTGCCAGGGTGCCTCTGAGCGGCTCGAACGGCTGGGCATTCTGGACAAGGGCTACGTCTACCCCTTCGATGAACCCGCGGAGAAGGACTACCAGTTCGTGGTCGACCAACTGAAGATGCTCAAACAGCACTTCCCCAAACTGCACCGCATGGTGCCAATGAATCTGGGCGCCGCCGATGCATTTGTGGGCTATATCGACCAGTGGTGCCCCATTTTGAACTCGCATGACTCCAAGTTTTCGTCTGCCAGGCAGGCTGCCGGTGACAGATACAACTGGTATATCTGCTGCGCCCCGACCGCGCCATATGTGGCGGAGTTCATCGACCGCCCCGGCACCGACATGCGGGTCTGGCTGTGGCAGAGCTGGCAGAACGGCGTGGATGGCATTCTGGTGTGGGAGACCTGCTACTGGAGCAGTGGCAACGCCTATCCCGATGAGCTGCAGAACCCCTGGAAGGATTCGATGAGCTGGGTCAGCGGCTACGGCACGCCAATCGGCACAAAACTCCGCTGGAAAGCAGGAGACGGCCGCTTCATCTACCCGCCTGAATCCGCCACGGGCACCCAGTCGCAGACCGTGATGGACGATCCTGTGCCCAGCATCCGCTGGGAGCTACTACGCGATGGCGTGGAGGATTACGAATATCTAACCATTCTGAAGCGTCTACTAGCCGAAAAGGGCAGGGGCCTGTCCACTAAGAAAAGGGCTGAATACGAGGCATTACTGAAGGTACCGGAGAGTATCAGCGAGTCACTGACGAGTTATACCAACACCCCCGAGCCGATCAAACTGCAGCGGAAGCGGGTGGCGCAGGCCATCGAGCAGTTGATGAAAGGGAAGTAAATGAAGAGTATTTGGGCCGTAATATTAGCACTTCTGTTGGTAACGCAGCTTGCTTGTCATGCGGAACGGATTTGGATTGAGGGTGAGAACACCAGCTCGCGCAACTTTGAAGGAGTGGAGCGGTTCCCTGGGATCGTCAGCAATGACGAGGTATTGCGCCTGTGGATGGACCCTGATCCAGGGAAAGAGGGCTACGCGGCGAACTGGCAGTTCAATATCGGCAAAGCGGGCAGCTACCATCTCTGGACAGCCATCGCAATGCCCGGAAACACCTCAAATTTCTGGTGGAAGGTAGACAACGAGCCATATCAGCACGTGACCGATGGCACAGATGGCGAAGATACCAAAGCTTTCGGGGTATCAAACGCCATGGCATGGATGCGCCTGGGTCTGCAGAAACTCTCCGCAGGTCAGCACACGCTCACCATCATGGTAAACGAACGGCGGAAGAACAACGAGAAGGCATACCTGAGCTACGTCGATGCGATCCTCATCACCGATGAAGACATCACCCCCGACGGTCTGGTGACACAAGCCGATGTGCCCAAACTGACCAAAAGGGTGGTCGCGGTAGTGGGGCCCGTGAAGCGAGCGGGTAAGCCGGGCAAGCCCATGGCGCAGGGCACCAGCATCATGAGCTTCCGAGAGATGCGTAAGGCCAAAAGCATCGGCTTTACCATGTTTCAGACCGACTCCGACCACCTGGCCACCAACCAGACCGCACCTAGTGTGTGGGACTGGAGCGTGACCGATGCGGAGCTGGACCGATGCAGACAGATAGGTGTGGACTGGCAGTATTTCCCGCACCTGCACTGGGCCAACGAGTGGCAGAAGAAGACAAGCCAATTCGTGCCCTCGACCTGTATCACGCATGGTAGAGAGATCGGTGCGATGTCGGTCTGGAGCCCTTACCTGGTGGGCATGATGGACGATGGCTACAAAGCGATGGCAGCCCAATATGGCTCTGGCAGCGACAAAATGAAGGCGATCTATCTGGGAGTCCACGGCGACTTCGGCGAGACCATCTACCCGCTGGGGATGCATCCCAGTGAGATACCGCGGTTTGGTGAGGCCGGTTCTGGCCACGATGACTGGTGGTGCGGCGACAAATACGCAAAACGTGACTTCCGAACCAAGATGCAAGCGAAATACGGCACCATCGAGGCACTGAACCAAGCTTGGGGCACCCAATACCGCTATTTTGTGGAGCTCAGCTACCCGCTGCCGGTGCCCAAGATTGATAGCCCAACCTCACGTCATCGCTGGCTTGACTTCATCAACTGGTACAACGGCTCTATGACCCGCCTCACCGAGGACGTAAACGCCATGGCGCGGAATTACTTCCCGAAGTCGCTGTTGGAAATCCCTGTGGGCGGCGGTGATGTTAACGTCAAGCTTGGCATGGAGCATACCAAATATGCCAAGATCGCCAAAAAGTATAACACGCATATCCGGTCAACCCACGGCGGATACCTGCCGATGCCGCAGAACTACGCCACAATGATGCGCCTACTGGCCACATCGTGTAAGTTCTACGGGGTGCCGTTCTGGACCGAACCGCCGGGCAGTATCACTGCCAATGGTGAAGTGGGGCGAATCTTTGAGTCGATCTCCAGCGGTGCCTACGGCTTCTGGGACTGGGGCGCCAACCCCATCGGGTCGCCGCAGGTGTTCCAAAAATACAAAGCCTTCCTCACACGGGAACGGCCGGTGGTGGATGTGGCCGTGTTCTGGCCAACCACCGACCTGCTGCTCCATCCTGAGGCCACTATGCCCGCCATGCTTGTGGACGGTGCTTCCGCCATCCGAGACGTGATCGACTACGACATCCTTGATGAGAACCTGATCAATGATGGTGCGCTGAAGGGATACCGCGTGCTGGTGCTGTTCGAAGGTAATCTGGTGGATGGCACGACCCTCAAGCGGCTGTCCGAATGGGTGAAGGGGGGCGGTGTGGTGGTCTCCTGCAACTTCGGCCCCATGGCCACCATCGATGGTGACTTCTCCACATGGTATGAGTTGTTTGGCTTCTCCAAGGAGCTGACCGTGGTCAAGGGCGGGAATGCGGTGGGCAACTCCCCACTGCTGCAGTATGCGCAAAACACTACCGTCAACCGGACGGTGACAGGGTTATCCAGCAGCGTGATCCCGCTGGCCAAGACAGATGAGGGCATAGCCATCTGGGCCAACCGCCTGGGCAAGGGCTACGGCATCTACTATTGCGGCATGTGGGAGTCCAAGCTGGGGTATTACGAGCTGCTCCGCGACGTGGTCTACCATCTTTCTTCGCTGGATAAGCGGTTCAAGAACGCCGTCGAGGTGGACACCGCTTTTGACGGTGTGTACTGCACCCTGCTGCCCTCCAAAGAGGTGATCGTGTATAACCACAACAATAAGCCGGTGATGAAGCGGATCGGTAACGTGACGGTTCCCATGGAGCCGGTAACGCTGACCAGCGTGATGCTCAAGCGGTAGACTGGGACCGGCAGGGGGGTTGTGTAGGGGCGACTGGCAGTCGCCCTGGGTGAAAGTGCCCGTACCGCGATGAGGTCGCGGACGGGCCACGGAACCCGTCGCCAAATTCCGGTGGTCAACATCGTTGCTTGCCAGTCACGCTGCCGCGGGTTTAGTCACCCCAAGGGACTGCGTCCCTGAACGGGGTTCCCTCACCGCGCGTCTAGGTTTTTGCAGCCCGCAAGCGGGCGCGGAGCACCCTCCGGTAGCGCCCGCAGGAGCGAAGCGACGCGGGCAGCCATATGATCAGCGACGGGTGATGGAGCCCCCTGGGGCGATGGAACCCGTCGACGCGGTGCCGGTGAGCCCATATCGCAGCCGGCAAGTCACGCTACAAGCGGCTAGTCTCGCTCCCGCTACCGGCCCGCCTTCTTGGCGTCCAGCATGACGTCTCTGCAGGTATGCGCGCACCAGTGTTTGATGCCCGAACCAGCCGAATTATCTATGGGTATCGCCATACTCCGCAGCGACTCAAACGCGGCGATCACGCGTGCATCGTCGGCAAACCCTGTCGCCACTAGCACGCGCAGTGCCAGGCCGGTAGGGATCAACGGCAGCACCCCGTAGCACGCGAAGACGGGAATTGCCTCTGGGATCACCTGCTGGGCACTGGCCAGCTCAGAGCCGCCATCACCGCTCGAAAACAGACTCGGTGCGTAGATGCCCTGCCGTTCTACCGTGTCACGATACTGAGCCAGCAGCCACTCCGCTCCCCGCTTGATGGCAGGTAAATCGGGAGAGGCACCCAGTTCCAACAGGTGCTCGATGGCATACGCGGTTTCCACAATGGTGCCACCCCAGCTCCCATCTGATGCCTGACCGTCAGTGATCTGTCGCATCAGCATATTCGTTAAGGCGTCATCTTCATGGCGAGAACGGCCGAACTGGCGCCTTATCAGCACACCGTGGCGGTCCTCGCGCTCAGAAAAGGGCGGGTACGGGTCGTAGCGTAATGGCAAAATCTCGGAGCCGATCTCAGCCAGCATCCCAGCCCGTTCGATGGCACTGAGTATGACGACCGAAACCGCATATTGGTGCGGTGCCCTGCCCCGTGAAGGCTGCTTCCATAGCCCGGAGCGTAGCTGATTGGCCACCAGGTCGCTGGTGTGCAGCCCGATGATCGCCCGAGCGGTTTCAGGTGACGCGAACCGGGCCACCTCGGAACAGGCATGGTAGATCAGGTCACATGAAGTAATGCAGTCGCGATAGCGTGGGTGGGCCAGAAACGCGGACACGATGGCTTGGTTACAGCGCATGGGTCGCCTCCAAACATGTTATATCGTCACCAAGGGCGATTCGCGAATCGCCCCTAGTACGCGGCCCGCGTTCCGGCGGGCATCCTGCGCCCGCTTGCGGGCTGCAATAACCTAGACGCGCGGTGAGGGAACCCTGTTAAGGGACGCCAGTCCCTGGGGTGACTAAACCCGCGGCATCGTGGCTAATCGCTTCGATCCACGCCACAGTCCCGGTCGACGGGTTCGGTTATCCGCCAGACCGGCGCGGTCTTGAGCCTTGAAATGCCGTCATCGTGCTGTCAGACCCGCCCTCGGTCTACTTCAACTCGCCACGGAGCAGCTCCATCTTGCGCTCCATGTAGTAGCAAAAGTTGTCCCACGAGATATCCGGCGGCACGGTGTGGTCTACCGTCGGGATGAACCCTCCCTGCTCGATCAGCGGGATGAACGTGCGCAGGTGGTTGTCGATCGCCTTGCGGTCTTTCGACAGCTCGCGTTTGTCGACTCCGCCCCACAGCCTGAGCTGCTTCCCGTATTTCTTGCGGAGCTGGATGGGGTCCGTATCCAACGAGGCACGCTCCATGGGCCAGATACCGTCTACGCCTGCGTCCATCAGCAGCGGAATCAAGGGGTCGGGGTTGCCGTCGCTGTCCACCATCACATACCGGGTGCCGCGGGATTTGAAGAACTCCACTACCCTTCGCATGTGCGGCCATATGAACTCCTTGTAGGTGCTCGGACCGAGAAGCGGGCCCGACTTCATCGCCATATCTTCGTTGATGAACACATAGTCGAAGTCCACCGCTTCGACGAACGGACGTGAGACCTCGATAGTAAAATCGGCCACAAACTCCATCATCTCATGCACGAGTTCGGGCTTCTCAAAGAACGCATAGCTGATGCCCTCTGTGCCCATCCACTCGCGGGCGCGCCAGTAGAACCCCAGGGTCTGGCAGTTCTCACCCAGAATCAACACATTCTCGCGGTTCTTCCAACGCTCAAGGTCATTCTCGCGCCAACCAGCGGGTTGCCGACCGAAGTCGGATGCGATGTATCGTTTCTTCAACTCGCGGAAGCTGGCCAGGTCGGTCACAGGAAAGCTGATGTACTGATCCATCGACATGCGGCCGCCATGAACTGTACCCTCACGAAGTGCCTTTGTGACAATCCCATGCCCGTTCCGGATGGTCTCATATTTATCGGTGATCTCGATGACCTGTGGTTCAAACAACGGCACCATCTGGTAGTTCGTCCGGACATACTCACGGGGGTCCAGGTCGAAGCCGGGATCGCCCCAGAACCATGACGCGCTGTGTTCGGCGGGGTTCATACCCTCATGTATCCAGCGTTCCCATGTCTGCGGCCAGGCACCGACTTCGTGGTTAGGCACACGATCCACAGGCTGGTATTCCATCACGTTAAGGAATCGCTGGCGAGGGGTCATTTCAGTTTGCATTGCGCACCATTCTCCGGGTTAGTTTCTGCAGGAACAGGCACAGATTACCACAACAGCAGGCTCATGGCAATTCGGCTGGGTAGGAGGTGACAATGAGCCGGCCGGAGCGAAGCGACACCGGCTGCGACTTGGGTTGATATGCCCCGCGTCGACGGGTTCCATCGCCCCAGGGGGCTCCATCACCCATCGCTGATCAGATGGCTGCCCGCGTCGCTCCGCTCCTGCGGGCGCTGGCGGAGGGCACCCTGCGCCCGCTCGCGGGCTGCAAATGCCTAGACGCGCGGTGAGGGAACCCCGTTTAGGGACGCCAGCCCCGTGGGGTGACTAAACCCGCGGCAGCGTGGCTGATCACCTGCGATCCACGCCTCCAGCCCCGCGTCGATGGGTTCGGATATCCGCCAGACCAACCCCATTTAATCGACCAGCGTCACGCGGTCGGCACTCATCTGCACCTTGCCGGCATTGATAAGCCTGTCGAGGCTGATGTCACATGGCTCCTGCATCTGCTGTGTTCTGCGGCTATATCCAAACGCTTTCACCAGTTCGCGGAACAGGTCGTCCTTCGGCAGGCTGACGTTACTCGCCAGGATGTAGATGATGGCGGCTCTTAGCTCCTCGGCAGGAATCTCGCTGAACACCCGTTTGGTGGCTGGCAGATTCTCATCGGGAATTCGGAACAGGCTGACCGACTCTGGCTTCACGTCACTTGGCCAGATAAAACTCTCTGAGCTCTGGTCTGTCGTGCTCAGCCTCGCCTGGTAGACCAAAGATTTTACCCTGTCGGAAAACTTAGCCGTCACTTTGGCGGACATGGCGTCAGCGATGCGTCGACAGATCAGGCTTAACGCTACGGGACCCTCGGTTTTGACCACCTGAGCCACTTGCCTGAGTATCATCTGATCCGCACTGGGTCGGTAGAAGGTGTCAAGATTATATGTCACTTTAGAGAGACTGGCAACTTGATAGGGCACACAGCGTATGCCTCCTTGGATCAGGCCTGCCGATTCAATAGCGGGCTGTGACGCTGGCGTGCTCTCACCCACTTCAGCGGTTGGAATGACTGGCGGTGGCTCAACAGGTTTGATCACAACCTGAGGTTGGTTCACTGGCTTTAGTTCGGCCTGCTTGATGGCCGCCCGTATTTTCTCTGTCTCAGTAAACGAACTGTGCCACCAGTCGGTTGACCAGATGCGATGGATCGTCCAGCCTAGCCGCTCCAGCACCTGCTGACGCAGTTTGTCACGGTCACGGACTGTTTTGGCATTATGATAAGTGGCCCCATCGCACTCGATACCCAGCAGGTAGCGTCCTGGATGTTGCGGATGCACGACCGCCAGGTCTATCCGGTATCCGCTGCAGCCCACCTGCTTATGCACTTCATACCCCATTTTGGCGATGCACTCACAGACAGCGTCCTCAAATGGCGACTCAGTTTCACTCTGAGAACCTGTGCTCGCCTCCTGCACCAGCGAATCTTTACCGTTGCGTGCATAGGTTAAAAAGTCCATCAGCCCCTTGACCCCAAGCGCGGTGGTTCTGCTGAGATCGAACTGCTCAGGTGTGATGGAGCTAAAGATGTGCATCTCCTGACGGGCTCGGGTGACCGCCACGTTCAACCGGCGCCAGCCGCCATCCTGGTTGAGCGGCCCGAAGTTCATCCCTACCTTGCCATTCTCGTCTGGCCCGTATCCCACGGAGAAAATGATGATGTCGCGCTCATCACCCTGCACATTTTCGAGATTCTTTACAAACAGCGGGTTCGGTGATTCGGAAGACATCGCCCGCTCAAGCTCAGGCACCATCGGGGCGTCAGCCTCCAGCAGGTCCAAAATCAACTGCTGCTGTGACTGGTTGAAGGTCACCACGCCCATACTGACCGATGGCGATGATTTGACATGCTGGATGACGTACGACACCACGGCCTCCGCCTCCTGCCTGTTGCACCTAGACTTACTACGGTCATAGACACCGGCCACGGGATGGGAAAACACCACCGGCTGCTTATCGTCAGGCGAAGGGAAGGTTAACAGATGGTTTTCATAGTAATGATAATTGCTAAACGCGATCAGCCCCTCGTGGTTGCTGCGATAGTGCCAGTTGAGTTCCATGAAAGACATCCCCATCGGACGGCATTCTTCCAAAATACTTGGCATGTCTTCCATCAGCACCCCGTCGCCATCGGCGTTGATGCTGTTCTTGAAGAAGCTGGTAGGGGGTAGCTGCTTGTCATCACCAACGATGATCGCCCTGTTTCCTCTGCCCAGTGCTCCCACAGCCTCACAGGTGAGAACCTGAGAAGCCTCGTCAAAGATCACCAGATCGAACGGCTCCAGGCTGAGGTCGAGGTACCGCGCGACCGATAGTGGGCTCATCATGACGCATGGTTTCAGCATCGTCCAGAGTTTTGGGAACTCTTTGAGGTAGTTACGGATCGTTTTGTTGGGACGCCTCTGTTGAGCCAACCTCAGTGTTTGGCCGATTTCGGAATTTGCGTTGTGGTTGCCCGTGGGAGGTATGCCCGCCGACAACCGGGCATGAAGATACTGGACCGTCAACTTTTGAAACAGGGAGTCAAGCTCCCTGAACCGCTCCACTAAATGGATGTATTTATCACCCGTGAAGTCACGCAACACCGGGTCATTGCTCACCTGGTGCTCCAGCCATGTTTGATAAAGCGAAGCGGTAAATGAGAGGTTCACTTGTTCCAAAGCGGCATTTGTCTCATACACAGATATCAGGCTGTTGAGTCCGGATGCGATGGCCTTATCCCTGCTGCGGTTCCAGTCAGCCCATTCCCTCAGACTGCTGATCTGAAGCTGCCAACTGCTCATGCGCAACTCCCATGTCGATGCGAAGTTGGCGTTCTCTTCTTTATCCTCAGCATTCTCAAACTCGAGCATTTGCTTGAGTTCGGTCAGGGTGTTTTGAAGAAGCTGATAGGATGAAGGCAATGCTTTGAGAACCGCCGATACCGGTGTGCTTTCTCGGATTTCCTCTCGATTCGCCTCTGCGAAGCTGCTGATGATGCCAAGCAGCTCATCTCTTTTCTGAGCATCGTGCGGGACTAATACCTGCGATAGTTTCCTCAGACGGTTCATCCAGACTCGGCCACAGGCCAGATCATCCCAGCTCGCTTCGCCGTCTTTCCAGAATGAACCCAGCACCTCCCTCGCCCGGTCGCCAGTTCCCTCCAACAGCTTTTGCTGCTGTTTGAAATCCACAAGCGTGGTTATGACCTGTCCCAAGTCGTAACTGGTCTTGGGGTCCAGCCGATAGTGGTTGAGCATCAACCTGATTCTCGTGTCACCAAGGTATTTAAGGATGGCGTTCCTTTTCAGGTTGGCCTGGTGCATGTCGTCCAGCACGTCCGCATCGACCGTGGTGATTAACAAGTTGAACTGCTGTTGCAACTGCTGGCGAAGCCTGTCACGCTTTATGCCGTGCTCAATCCACGCCGCCATCTGCTGGTCAAGATCGGCCCAGTTGCTTTTGCATACAGAGTTCACGGGCATGACGGGTATGGATGCAAGCTGGCTGGCAATATCCACCAGCGTGACGACTTCCGCAAGCGATTGTGTCGAAACGGCGCACCCTATCATCTGCTGGAACTGATTTAGATCGTGGTCAAGCTGCTTCAACAGTGCTTGTATCTCTTGAATCTTTGAACTAATCTGCTGTTGTAAGATTGGAGTGTAGACCGTTAACCTGCAGTCACGCCAGGGGCTATTCGCCGGTATCCCCGTGGATTTAGCCGCTTGGAGTAACTCAAGGGCAATAGTTTCCCAGGCGTGCCATTGCTCTTTCGTCAAAGCTCCTACCTGGCCATGGTCCAGCGGGATGCGCTCAAAGCCCTCTGCCAGCAGGCAGTCTTGACCGATGATCTGAAAGATCGAATACCCATTGGCTCTCGTCCGATGCAGAGCATCCACGTAGGCGTTGAGTTGGTCGCGCTTCTCCTTAAGTTCAGAGGCGATCACCGCCCACTCTGCGGGCTCTCGGGTGGCGCCTAGCTCCATTGTTTGCTTCAGACCGGCGAAGAACTGCTGCTTGTTGGTCTTGTTGGAATGCAGCTCCAGGCAAAATGGGGCCAGACCGATGGCATCAAGCCTTGTTTTGACCACACTCAGCGCAGCCATCTTTTCGGCTACGAATAACACGCGTTTGCCTTTGGACAACGCATTCGCCACGATGTTGGTGATGGTCTGCGACTTGCCCGTGCCGGGAGGGCCATATAGAAGGAACGAGCGATCCTCAGCCGCCGCTTTGATAGCACTCATTTGTGAGGAGTCGGCACTCACGGGACAGATGATCTCTTTCGGGTCGAGGTGGTCGATATCTTCCGGTACGGGGAAGCCCTCAGGATTAGACCACTCCGCGTCAGGATCCACTAAGCCCTTCACAATTTCGCTCGTTGTCAGTTCGGCGGTGTGTTTATCCAGATCGTTCCACATCTCGAATTTGTCAAATCGCAGATTAGTGAGGTAGTTCATAGGCAACACAGCCCATCTGGGCTGGCTTGCGACAGCCTCTGTCACGGCTAGCAATACCTGGTTGATATCGACTCCATTATTATCAGTGGGCAATGGATAGGGAACCGGTATCGATATGTTAAAGTCATTCTTGAGTTTTTGTTGAAGCGTGATGTTAAATAGAGGCTCTTCATCACCAGCGCCGATCACATAACCGGTTGGGGTCTGCCTTTTCATGATCTTCAGCGGAAGCATCACAATCGGCGCGTATCTGGGCTTGTCGGAAACCTGACTTTCATACCATTGGAGCATCCCGATGGTCAGGAAGAGGGTATTGACCCCCATCTCATCCTGATCTTCTTGATAGGCCCGGGAGAGTTTGGTCAGGCGATTCTTGATGTCCTTCTCTGGCAGCTCTGAATATAAGTGGCCCTTTTTCATAAGCTCGTTGTAGTCGACCGATGGTATCTGCCCGTCTGTCCCCAATGATGGGCTTGGTGAGACGGTAAAATAAGCATCTTCTTTGGCGAGTTCATCTTCCAGAACGGCCGGATTTGGGGCGATGACCGGCAACACAGACGCCGAGTTTAACCGGAAGTTCAGCATCACATTGCGCAGCGACAAATCGAGCAGCTTCTTCTTCCAGTTCTCAATCCGGCTCCCGGATTCCTCAGGCACCACAGGCCCGACCGGTACATCGCCGATACCATATATATCCGCATCGCTCGGTTCTGAAAGCTGCGACAAAAGCTCGATATCATTTGGAAGCGGGCGAATCAAATCCCGCCGTGCGCGGGCGACGTCCAGGAGGATCGTCGGTGTCTCGGAGCATATCAAGGTTGACACGTTGCTGGTGTCAGCTTCTGTCCATCGTGTTTGCTCATGAAACAGCAGCTCCGCATCGTGCAGCACTATCTCACCGGAACCGTCAGGCAGACGGTCAATGATCATACCAACATCGTCCGTGATTGAGTCCACAAAACATTGATCCACAAGCCACCCGCCAGCCATCACATGGTCATCAGCCATGACGATCAGCGGGTTGATGTGCAGTGCCTCCAAACAGGCTGCATACAACAAAGCCATGTCCAGCGTAGACGCCTGTCGCGTTCGGTATAACTCCTCAACGGGTTTGATCATGACCCCTTCGGAGATAGCATTTGGTGGGGTAGCTGCTCGAGCGATCCGTAGTTCCTGACATGCCATACAGGCCGCTTCGACCATCTGTAATACGCATTTTTCGTATCCGTCTTTGTAACCGGCAAACTCCGGTTGCGGGCCTAGCAGCGTGTAGATGCTCCGGGCTCTGTCAGCAACTTGCTTCACTACCCCCGAATCCGGATTCACATACGCGGCAAGCAGCGCAGGCGATTGGATGACTCCGCACCAGTAATATACTGGGTGAAACTCGACAGATACAGTTTGCTCCGCCAGAACATCCTGGTTGCAAGTCACCTTGACGGTCAGTTGGTCAAGCAATGCCGCCTCGATCGTTCTGAGTTTTTCGGCAGACAACTGGACATTCAAGCTTGTATACGTCTTAGTTTGTTGACACCCCAGTGCATCAATCTCACAACTGAATGGAATCACAATACCTTGACTCGAGGTGATGGTGATAGAGATATCCGTATAAGTTGTCTCAGCATGAGTGTTCTCAAGTTTGATGTTGCTGATGAGTGGTATCCTGTGATGACGCATTAATAGATTGTATTTCGGCTGATAATCGAGTTGAAGGTTAATTACTTGCGTCATCACATAGTCCTTATTTTGAGGATCGTTAGTTTGGTATGATCATCCGGTACACAATCTACCACTCTTTGATGGTAACTACTCAGCTATAGGCTTGTAGCTTCCAGCAACCACCCGTGCATACTTGGCCAACCTACGCTGTAACGGGTATGGTCGTAGGGACCACCCTTGTGGTGGCCCTATTCGGGCGACCGGCCGGTCGCCCCTACGATTGACATGTTGATCGGGCCCGCGATGCGGGCACGGCACGCCATGCCCCTACCGCCCCGGTAATACGGGCAACCACGGGGGGTTGCCCCTACGACGGTGTTCTATCAACCATGGGCGCCCACAAGGGACGCCCCTACGGCCAGCCCGGAGGGACGCCTGGAGGCGGTTGTATACGGTTAGTACACTGCCCGCACTACCCCTCACCCGCCTCGAACCGGTCCTGAGCGACCATAATGCGCTGGCCGCCGGGGCTGACCACCCCGCTGGGGCTCTGCCACACTTTCACCCGCTTGCCCAGCCGCACCGCCTGCTCGCACAACCGCTGCATCACGCCGTCTTCGCGCACCCACACGGCGAAAATCACATCGCACAGCGCGAATATCAGCTCATCCCGCCGCTGGTTGCTGAGCCCGAAACAGCCCAGCTTAAGCGGGAATGGCGACAGCACCAGGTCGCGCTCAAAAGCGAACTGAAGCTGATACAGCCGCGCGGCATTGAACAGCGGACGGTTGAACTCCGGCCCCAGAGCCGCCCACAGACCGCGGTCCAAAACCATGATATGCTCACGCTCCTGACGCAGCGCAGCCAGTGCCGCGCGCTGATAGGCTCGCGTGTTGTGGCCGGTGACCAGCGTGCCGCCGGCCTCGATGGCCCGACAGCAGAGTTCATCCGCGGCATCACCCGCCGCAGAGGGCATATCGCGGGAGCAGACCACCGCAAACCGCCAGCCATCGGTGATAAGCTGCATATTTCCGGCGGCGTGGAGAACAGGAGGGGGAGTTTCACAGAACTCGTTGAGCTGTTGAGGGTAAAGGTGGTGCTGTTCGGTGATAATCTGAACGCCGTGCTGCTTCACCAGCTCGTCAGACTCCAGGAACCTGTTCCACCACAGGTGCCGTTCCTCTGAGATGGCGTAGGCCGCCTCTTCGGTCAGACCCCAGTCGGCTTGCAGCTCTTCGATGGGCAAGTGCAGGAATACGCCGACAGGTACGCAGTTCAAGGCCTGGTGGTGCATCACGTGAAGCATCTGTTTTTCGCCCAGATTCGGCACGCAGCTCAACATCAACGCAAACCGCGCGGGACTCCAACTGTCGTCGTTCAGTTTCATGCAGCCACCCCTCATGGGTAATTGCGTGATGGTGCTTACTTACCGGCTGATGGCGTGCTCGTATACTTTCGTCACCATATCCGCCATCTGTGCGGCCGAAACCCTCGAGCAAGACAGGGCCCCCTCGGCCAGCCGGTTACGCTTGGCCTCATCACGCAGAAGCTCATCGACCGCCGCAGCGAAAAACTCTGGGCTTCCGTCTACTATCATACCGCTAACGTCGTTCAAAATGCTTTCCGCTGCCGCCGCATGGTCCGCGGCGATGCAGGGCAGGCTGTAGCCCTGCGCTTCGCCCACCACCAGCCCCTGAGTTTCAGTGAGGGATGGGAATACAAACAGGTCGGCCGCGCTGTAAACGGCTCCGATGTTTTTATGCGGCACCTTGCCTTCAAACCTCACGCGGTCCATCACACCCACCCTGCGCGCATGACGCCGCACGATGTGGATGGCCGGTCCACTGCCCACTACCCACAGGAAGGCGTTTGGATGTTTTTTCTTGATGATGACCATCATGTCCATCAACAGCCCTATGTTTTTTTCGATGGCGATCCGGCCCACAAAAAGCAGCGCCCGCTGCTGCGGTTCAATCTTATAGAGCTGGCGTGCCTCGTCGCGGGGCATCGGATTTGGCTCCTCGATGTATCCCGTGGGGATGATGTTGATCTTCTCTGCATCCACCCCAAAGGCACTCAGCCGCTCTTTAGAGAACTGCGAGGGGGTGATGATCTGACGGCAGTGGCCGTAAAATCCGCAGATATGTGCCGAGAGCCCACTATACATAAACTTTTTCGGCAGGAACGGCGCGTAGTGCAGATAGTGGTCATACAGCGTGTGGTAGTGCCCGACCATAGGGATGCGGTGCATTTTGCTGAGCCGCATCGCCGCCCATCCCAGTATGAACGGGATGTGCGTATGGATGATATCCACCTGCTCCTGCTCAAAAAACCTGTCCAGTTTGCCATAGATGGTGCTGATGGGCAGAGTATACTCCGGCCAGTAGGGCAGCCGAAAGGAGGGTACCCGCAGCTCACCCTGTTTGGCTCGGAATTTTGCGTGGCGGGTGGTGACGATGGTGACTCTGTGACCGCGTGCTTCCAGTTGGTCCTTTAAAGTGGTGATACTGACCGCCACACCATTAGTGACAGGGGTATAGCTTTCGGAAAACATTGCGATGTGCATGTTATTACTGTGTGTCCTCTACCTGATCTCTGGCCTGAATGAACGCCACCACATCCGCCAGGTGAAACCTGCGCTGGTTGCCCTCGGTACGATGGTGGGCCAGGAGCCCGCGGTCGGTGTATCGTCTGACTGATGCCGGGCAGACTCCAAGTAGCCGGGCGGCCTCCTCCAGGTTCAGCACAGGGTTCAACAGGCGCTCCAGCATCTCGCGGCGTGTCTCTTTATACCTTTTATAGTGCTTGTCAGCCACTTCACTAGTTTCGTCTGGCAGTTTTGCCAAAATCTGGATGTGCTGAGGCAGCGTGCCCAGGCCCGGCACCACCACAGAGCTGGGCTGCATGTGGCGGGTGTAAGGTGCGCGCCGACTGGAGGCATGCTTGCTGATGGTGACGGGCCGGAGGGGCATCAACGATGCGGGCCTCCCCGAAGGTGGGTATAACCGCTCCAGTTGCTCCAGCCAGTCCTCAAATCGTTGTAAAGCCATATCAACTCCCCCTGCAGGTGATGAACATCGCGTCGCCAAAGCTCAAAAAGCGGTAACTATTGGTTAGCGCATGATCGTAGGCATTCAAAATCCGTTGTCGTCCGCCAAAGGCGCAGGTCATGAACAACGGCGTGCTGGCCGGCACATGGAAGTTGGTCAGCATCGCCTCGGCTATCTGAAACTCATACCCGGGGGCGATGAATATCTCCGTTTCACCCGAAAACGCCTGCAGTTGCCGAAGGCCCACTGCCGCGGATTCGACCGCGCGGATAGAGGTGGTGCCCACGCCGATGATTCGCCCAGATGTATTGTTGATCATCTGCGCTGTCTCACGGCTGATGGTCACATGCTCACGATGGAGCCGCGACTCGCGCATCATGCCGGGATCCGGCGGATGGAAAGTGCCCAGTCCCACATCAAGGGTGACAAAGGCGATATTAACGCCCATCTGCCTGATATTCTCAAGCAGCGGAGGGGTAAAGTGCAATCCAGCCGTGGGAGCCGCCGCGCTGCCGGGTGCCTGGGAGTAGACAGTCTGGTACCGCTCCTCGTTGGGCAGCGGCACATGTATGTAAGGCGGCAACGGGATCACACCGTGTTTGGAGCTCATCAGCAGCTCTGGGTCGGCGAACCGCAGCACGCGCAGCCCTCTTGGCTGGTGCTCCAGCACCTCTGCGTAGATGCCGTCATCCAGCTCCATCTGCGCGCCGGGCATCAGCTTCTTGCCGGGTTTCACGATGCACAGCCAGTCTGAGTGGTTGAGCTGCTGGATCATCACCACTTCCACCTTGCCGCCGGTGGGCCTCTGACCAAACAGCCGCCGCGCCGTCACGCGGGTGTTGTTCATCACCAACGTATCGCCAGGCTGCAGCAGCTCGGTGATCTGGTGGAAGACTAGGTCGGACAGGGTATCCGTGGCGGGGTTGACCACCAGCAACTTGGAGCTGTCGCGCGGCTCAATGGGCCTCTGCGCGATGCGCTCTTCTGGCAGCGGGTAGTTGTAGGCCTCCAGATCAAGGGTATGCTCATCATAACGCAGTGTTGTCTGGGCCAGTTGTACGGTGGTGCTTGACGGTTTGTTCACAGGTTTTATTGTACTGCATGGTGCGGGGTGATCAATTTGGTTCGTGGGCAGGCGATTGGTCGGATCGGTCAAATCCGTCGGATTCCTTAAGGCGGAGTAATACAGATTCAACCTCACGCGAAGCCGCGAAGGTCGCGAAGGGATCATCGCACAGGCACATGTAGCTGGTTTTTGTTCGATTCATCCATCAGCAACTATACTCAACATTACATAACAAACATCAATCTCTTTCTGCATTCTTTCTGCAAAATCGATGCTTCTTTCTGCAGTCAGGCCTGTTACTAGTAAATACGACCCACGGCTTTGTAGGTGGACATGTTGTAGTATAGAATCGATGATGGAGTAACGTGATGAACCTATATGGTTTCTTAAAACACAGCTTACAGGAAATGCGTAACTACCCCGATGCGTTTTGGGTGCATGTGCTTGATCAATGGGGTGTGAAGATACACAGGGCAGGAATAACAGATGGGCTAAGCGTTGATATGTTTGTTGGCTTTATGGCTGATGCTATTTACACATATGACAATGGTGGCACCTATCGGTGGGTATCTATACTTATCAGCATGCAGCGTGAAGACACCATGTGGGTAGATGGCATGGAGTGTGATGAAGACACAGATGAAGATATGGATAAGGATCCCTTACACCGTATAGGTCGGAATCTTTACGTGCCATGTTCAGATTGTAACCATCATTTTGAACAGTGCAAACCACTTCGGGGTAAATGCAGGGTCACTGCGAGTGAGCTTAACAGAGTTCACTCTCAATCATCGGCTCTATTAGGGCAGATGCCAACATCATATCAACTTGGAGTAGAGACTTATCAAGAATTAGGGTTTTGCTATTCTACGGAATCAGCAAGCATTCATTCGCAATGGTCGGTGGTGTCTGACAACGATGATCGTAGGATATTCCGCATAGATACGTTCTCACTGGCAGATCAAACCGGCACGAATACTCCTGTGGTAGCCCACATGAAAACTCACATATCTATAGATAAGAAGTCCGAAGATAATGAACAGTCATGAAAAACTATATAAGGCTCTATGTGATGTAGTCGCGAGCTTACCGGCGAAGTTTCTACTGCGAGTGATGCCTGGATTCGAATTTAGGATCTCGGTAGATGGTCATGACTTCTATTATGTGTTTACAGGTATACAACCTCATGCAGAGACTGTTGAAGATATTGGCAAACAGACCCATATCGATACTGGATGGTTTCTGAAAGACAGCGGAAGTGAAGAAATTGGTGTGCTGTCTACAGATCCCGGTCAACAAATAATAAGCTGCTCAAAGATCATTGAAGCCAGCGTGTTACAGAATCATATCCATTACTACCTCAGCTCCTTAGATGAAACAGATTGTATGCGTCGCATTGTGCACAACTCCAGTCTACACTTGTTAAAATCTATGCCGATGCAGATGCTTATAAAGATAACATCTCCTGTCGTATTCCAATACCTTATTAAAGATATCGATGATGGTTATGTCTTGCAGAAATATCCGTTGCATTCACAATGGGATATTTGCTGGGTGCCAGATTCGAACAAACTGAAATACCATATCATTACTTACACTTTAGACCGTGTTGCGAACACGCTCATTGAGTATCATGAGAGCAGTGGCGCGTTGAGCCAATAGATGGCTGCGTTGGTCGGTTGTTCGTCAAGAATCGGATAGATAATATCGCCGATTTACACAAGTAACGTGTTGTTACCCGTGTAAATGTTTGCGAGCCATTGGTAAATTAGCTCAACCCAATACCATGAGTGCATAATATGTAGCAACGACATGCAAGGCTAGTTGCGAGTTCAACATGAAAGATACGGTGAATACCTGTGAGAAAAATCACAGTCGGCATTGCGATAATAGCAGTGGTGTTCGTCGTATTGGTGGTCATTAACCACCTGTATGCCTATTTTCCGTGGCCGTATTACCTCTCTGGACGAAAGCTGGTGCGTAGTTGGCCGGATAAGGGTGTCGCGGTTGTGTATCGTAACGACCATGGCTGCGACATTTATTGGCCTCGCAGCGGAAGGCGTTACACTTTGAATGGCGTGTTGAAGGACACCAGAATGAGGGCTCAGAACGGTGTGTGGGTTGAAATCAGACACACGCAATCCAAGTTTGTGGTGACGGATCCAAAGTCAAAAACAGGCAAGTGGGTAGAAAGTGATAAACCATCAGAGTATTTTGTGATAAATGATGGTCAGATTTATACGCTATCTGGTGATGCGATTGAATTGCTCCACTTCCCGATAGATTTTAGTATCTCTGCTAACTGGTTATGTGTCAGCAGTCGTAGTGACGACGGCAGTGTTGCAACTAACCTTTACCGATTGGGCGGCAGGAGTTTAAAGCCATATCGGGAGTTTCGTGATACATTTGGCTGGATCGTGGATGACGCGGTGGTGCTTGTCTCAAGCAGCGGCTCCGTATCACGAGTCAAATTGGGTGATGGAGTAAGCCAATCCATCGGTCATATAAATGGCAAGCTGAACCCTCGGTGTTGCTCCGCAAATGGGCAGATTCTCGTGAATGATAACACTGTGTATAGATGCGATGGGAATAGTATCAAACTTATAAATGCCTTCAGGACACGATACGATGATTTGCATGGTTCAGAGAATACAGTAGCTTTATTTGATGGGTACGTCGTGTATAAATCACTCCGACCATTTACCTGGCTGGGTTCATTTGATGTCTATCGTGTTGATGCCCCAGAACGCGTGGCTGGTATAGCGAAGGGTACTTTCCCACTGGTCGTCTCTTCCGAATCTGCCGAGATGTTGATCAACATCGACAGCCATGGATTCGGAAAAACCCGGCACATACCATAACGGCAACTACAGCATCCGCCTGATTGGTCCGCCGTCTTTTCTGCCAGTTATATCGAGTCGGGGTGTCGCCGCCCTTGCACAACCGTTCCTCTTGCGCATGCAGGGGGTAGTTTGGCTTGTCGACGCTCTGTGGGATAATGCAGGCACGGCGCCTCCGCCTCAACACCCGCCCATCTCCCCCCCTCTGGCGTTGGGTTATACTAAATATACTAGGAAAGCAGTTTCCAATCAGCGTTTTTCGTGCTAGAGGTGATACCCAAATGGATGAGCGATACGTTCCCGAACAGATAGAGGCCAAGTGGCAGCAGGCCTGGCAAGACGCCAAGCTATTCAAGGCCACGGAAGAGGGCGGAAAACCCAAGTTCTACGGGCTGGACTTCTTCCCATACCCCTCGGGTAACGGGCTCTCAGTGGGGCATTGCCGCAACTATATCCCTACCGATGTGCTTTGCCGCTTCATGCGCATGAACGGCCGTAACGTGATGCATCCCATGGGCTGGGACGCCTTCGGCCTGCCTGCCGAGAACGAAGCGATTAAGAAGAACAGCCACCCCAACAAGACCGTGCCGGCTTACATAGCGAACTACACCCGCCAGATGAACCTGGTAGGTATCAGCTTCGACTGGGAGCGCGAGGTCAACTCCAGCAGCCCCGACTACTACAAGTGGACTCAGTGGTTCTTCCTGCTGCTGTTCAAGCGCGGGTTGGCCTATCGCAGCGGCGCCCCCGCCAACTGGTGCGGGAGCTGCAGCACCGTGCTGGCCAATGAAGAGGTAGAGAACGGCAACTGCTGGCGTTGCGGCAACCCGGTAGAGAAGAAGAACCTGCCCCAGTGGTTCTTCAAGATCACCGACTACGCCGACCGCCTGGCCGACGACCTCGATACCGTGGACTGGCCCGACGGCATCAAGATGATGCAGCGCAACTGGATCGGCCGCAGCGAAGGTGTGCAGTTTACCATGCCCATCGCCGGTTCGGACAAGAATTTTGAAGTCTTCACCACTCGTGTGGACACCGTGTTCGGCATGAGCTTCGCGGTGCTGGCCCCTGAGCATCCGCTGGTGGCGGAGATCACCACCCCGGAGTGCCAAGCTGCCGTCGAGGAGTACGTCGCCGAGGCGAAGCGCACCAGCGAGATCGACCGTCTGAGCACGGAGCATGAGCGCACCGGTGTGTTTACGGGTGCTTACGCCATCAACCCGGTCAATGGTCAGGAGCTGCCGCTATTTATCGCCGACTATGTTCTGGCGGGGTACGGCTCAGGAGCCATCATGGCGGTGCCTGCGCATGATAGCCGCGACTACGACTTCGCGAAGCAGCAGAACCTGCCCATCACTGTGGTGATCCGGCCAGACGGCTGGGACGGCTCTGACTTTACCGAGGCTTACACCGAGCCCGGCACCATGATGAACAGCGGCGAGTTCGACGGCATGGGCAGCATCGCTGCCAAGAGCGCCATCGCTGACTGGATGGAAGCGCATAAAGTGGGTCACCGCGTGGTGAACTATCGCCTTCGCGACTGGCTGATCAGCCGACAGCGATACTGGGGCGCGCCAATACCCATCATCCACTGCCCTAAATGCGGCGCGGTGCCTGTTCCCGACGACCAACTGCCTGTGGTGCTGCCCGATGTGGAGAACTACAAACCCACCGGTGACGGCCGCAGCCCGTTAGCACTGATCCCCGATTTCGTGAATGTCAGTTGCCCCTTGTGTGGCGGTCTGGCCTCGCGTGAGACCGACACCATGGGCGGCTTCGCGTGCAGTAGCTGGTATTTCCTGCGTTTCGCCAGCCCGAAGGAAGACGACCGGCCGTTTGACCCTGAGAAGGTGAAATACTGGCTTCCTGTCGACACCTATGTGGGCGGCGCGGAGCACGCGGTCATGCACCTGCTGTATGCGCGGTTCTGGACCAAGGTAATGTATGATGCTGGGCTGATTGATTTCATCGAGCCTTTCAGCAACCTGAAGAATCAGGGCATGGTGTTGGCGCCCGATCCCAAGAACCCTGGCACCATGATTAAGATGAGCAAGAGTAAGGGCAATGTGATCACTCCCGATGAGGTCGTGTCTAAATTCGGTGCGGATACACTGCGACTCTACGAGCTGTTTGTAGCGCCGTTCGACCAGACCATCGAGTGGCGCGATGAAGGCGTCGCAGGAGGCAACCGCTTCCTGGGCCGTGTGTGGCGGCTAGTAGGAGAGCTGCGCGGCAGCTTCGACGGCAAATATGCGAAAAAGCTGACCGATCTTGATGCCAACGAGCGTGCTTTACGCCGTAAGACGCACCAGGTCACCGCCAAAGTAGCCGACGATATCCAGCGCTTCAGTTACAACACCGCCGTAGCGGTGATCATGGAGTGGGTGAACCTGATCTACGACATGAAGTCGAAGATTCCAGGCAGCCCCGCTCTCAGCGAAGCGATCGAATACCTCGTGCTGGTGCTTTCGCCCATCTGCCCGCACCTTTGCGATGAGCTGTGGCAGGAGATCGGCCACACCGGCTTCACGCAAAAGCAAAACTGGCCGAAGGTGGACGAAGACGCCATGGCCGCCGAGGCACTAACCATCGTGTTGCAAGTCAACGGCAAGCTGCGTGACAACATCAGCGTGCCGGTCGATACTGACAAGAAGACTCTGGAGGAGCTGGCGTTGGCCCACCCCACCGTCAAGCGCTTCACCGAGGGCATGACCGTGCGAAAGGTCATCGTCGTGCCCGGCAAGCTCGTGAACGTCGTCGCGAATTAGACGATGCCGCCGGAATGTGGGCCGTATAGGGGCAATTCATGGGCGGGGAGACCCCGCCCCTTGTCGGTTGTAGGGGTGGGGTCTCCCCGCCCGTGCGACAGGTCCGTGTAGGGGCGACCGGCCGGTCGCCCTTCCTGAAGCCTGTATAAACGATACCCACCCGCCTCATGGCCCCGTATTCATGCCCGCGCCCCTGTGTATGGTAAAATCAAGGATGCAGGGAGGGGCCGAATGTCACTAGACCCACAATCTCACATCCGTAATTTTTGCATCATCGCTCACATCGACCATGGTAAATCCACACTTGCTGACCGCATCCTTGAGGTCACTGGGGCTGTGGATCCACGGCATATGCATGAGCAGATGCTGGACCAAATGGACCTGGAGCGCGAGCGCGGCATCACCATCAAAATGGCGACCGTGCGGCTTCACTACACCGCTTTAGATGGCCAGACCTATCAAGTAAACTTGATTGATACCCCCGGCCATGTGGACTTTGCCTATGAAGTTTCGCGCAGCCTCGCCGCGTGCGAGGGTGCGATTCTGGTGGTTGACAGCACCCAGGGCGTGGAAGCGCAAACCATCGCGAACGTAAACCTGGCGATGAACGCCGACCTCACCATCATTCCGGTGATCAACAAGATCGACCTGCCTGCGGCCGATATCGACCGAGCTGCAGAAGAGATCGAAGATGTGTTGATGATTGATGCCACCGAAGCCATCGCGTGCAGTGCGAAGACCGGCGCGGGCATTAAGGATATCCTCGAGGCGATCATCACGCGGGTGCCACCGCCCAGCGGTCGGCCCGAGTCCCCTCTGCGAGCCTTAGTGTTTGACAGCCATTTCGATGCCTACCTGGGTGTGGTCACCTATCTGCGCGTTATCGATGGCAGCGTGAAGCCCGGTGATATGGTGCGTTGTATGGGCACCGGCAAAGAGTTTGAAGTCACTGGCGTGGGCACCTTCCAACCTAAGATGCTCGCCAGCGATCAGTTGAGCTGCGGCGAAGTGGGCTACCTGGTAGCCAGCATGAAGACCGTGGGCGACGTGAACGTGGGTGATACGCTGACGAATGCGGAGTTCCCTGCAAAACGACCGCTGCCAGGTTATAAACCGGTGCTGCCGATGGTCTTCTGCGGGCTCTTCCCCATGGACGGCGAAAACTTCAACGAGCTGCGCGATGCGCTGGAAAAGCTTCAACTCAATGACGCCTCCTTGATTTTCGAGGCGGAGAGCTCCGCGGCACTCGGGTTTGGATTCCGATGCGGCTTCCTGGGGCTGTTGCACATGGACATCGTGCAGGAACGGCTGGAACGCGAGTTTGGTATCAGCCTGATCGCCACGGCACCATCCGTGAGCTATCGCGTGATGAAGACCGATGGCGAATTCACCACCATTGACAACCCGGCCCACTGGCCGGCTTCCACGCTCATCGAGTATGTGGAAGAGCCGTTCATCAGGGCGAACATCTACGTGCCAAAAGAGTATGTCGGGCCGATGATGGACCTCACGATCGAACGCCGCGGTGAGTTCGTGAAGATGGAGTATCCCACGCCGAAGCGTGTGATGTTGACCTATAACCTGCCGTTGTCGGAAATCCTGCTGGACTTCTACGACCAGTTGAAAAGCCGGAGCAAGGGTTACGCCTCTTTTGACTACGACCCCATCGGTTATATGCGCAGCGAGCTGGTGAAGCTGGACATCATGATCAACGGTGATACGGTGGATGCGCTCAGCTTCATCACCCACCGTGACCGCGCGTTCAACCGCGGGAAGGCGCTCGTAGAGCGTCTTCGCACAGTAGTGCCCAAGCAGCAGTTTGAGGTTCGCTTGCAAGCCGCCATCGGTGCAAAAGTCATCGCAGCGGAGAAGGTCTCCGCGTTGCGCAAGAACGTGATTGCCAAGTGCTACGGTGGTGACATCAGCCGCAAGCGCAAGCTGCTTGAAAAGCAAAAAGAGGGCAAGAAGCGCATGAAGCAGGTCGGCTCTGTGGAGCTTCCGCAAGAGGCCTTCCTCAGCGTGCTTAAAGTCGCGGAAAGCTAGTCATGCCCGATCTGATCACCGAGCAGAAGCACCCTCTGTTCGTAGCCGCTAGCCGATTGAACCAAAATGCCCCCCGTCAGCAGGAGCGCAAGTTCTTGCTGGAGGGGGCGCAGCAGGTGCTCAAAACCATCCACGCCCGCATTACACCCGAACGGGTTTTACTGCGTGAGGATGTGGACCCGCAGGTCACCGAACAGCTCTTGAAAGCCAGCATCCCCCTGTCGTTCGTGAAGAAGGGGTTGTTTCCTAAACTGATGGGCACCGGCTATGACACCAACTGCATGGCGGTGGCGGTGATGCCGATGCAACAGCTTGCGCTGCACGACCTGGCTCAGCAGGCCGAGGGCATCGTGCTGGTCGCGGAGTGCCTGCAAGACCCCCGTAACTGCGGTATGCTGGTGCGCACCGCCGATGCGGCGGGCGTGAAGGCTGTGGTGTTCATCCAGCCCTGTGGCGACCTCTACAGCCGCGCTGGCGTGCGTGCCACCACCGGCAGCATCGCGGATGTGCCGGTGTGCATTGTGGATAGCTCGCAGGCGGCGATACAGGCCTTCCGGCAGTCGGGATGGCGTCAGGTGGGCAGCACCAGCCGCTCGCACCAGGCGCACTGGGATGCCCCTCTCAAGGCACCGCTCTGCCTGTGGGTTGGCACCGAAGACAGCGGCCTCACCGCCGACACCCGCGGCTCGCTGGATGAGATGGCCACCATCCCCATGGGTGGTGGCGCGCATTCACTGAACGTCGTCGTCGCCAGCGGCATCCTGCTCTTCGAGGCCCGCCGCCAGAACCGGTAGGGGGGTCTACCGGGAGGAGTCAGGAGTTAGGAGAATAGGAGGCATGAGAAATACGGGAAAACTCGGAACGCCATTCACCTGTATTGGCCGTCTATTGGAAAGTATCACGCGATGACGCGAAGACGCGAAGAGAAGGCGACCATCGATATGACCGGGGCGGTCTGGCGGTTAGCCCGGTTTTTCGCAATCAAGACCGCTCTGTGTGTCCCGTCCCCCCCTGACTCCTATTCTCCTAACTCCTGACTCCTCCCCAAACTCCTGACTCCTCCCCGACTCCCCTCACAAGGAAAACGCCCTCCACATGGCGAATACTACCCCAATATCATCCCCATCGAGGTGTGCCGCCATGAATATCGGACTGATCGCCACCATCGGAGCGCTGCTGGCCATAGGAGCCTCAGTGCAGGCTGCCCCGCAGGTACCCGCAAAACTCACACAGATCGTTGAAAAAACGGCCTCTTTCGGACTGAAACGCTACCCCGTGAGCTTCTGGAACTACACCGGACTGGGCCGAGATATGGCTCACATGGGTAAGAATGCTGTGCAGGACTGGGCTGATGTGGGTTTCACAGTGCCCATGAGCCCGGAGTTCAACCCCGCCGACCCCAAGCAAAAAGCCCATATTGTCAAGATGCTGAAGTGGTGCGAGGAAAAGGGGCTGAAGATGATCGTGTGTGACCCGCGCGGACAGGGCGTCACCCCCGACGGCAAACTCGACGCCGCAGCTTACGAGAAGAACGTCACGGCCGCCTATAAAGACTTCGGGAAATCGCCCGCGTTGTTTGGGTTCCATGTGGGTGATGAACCGAACTTCACCCAGTTGCCGGCCTTCTGCGAGGCGATGCGCATCCAAAAGAAGGTCGCCCCCAAGCTGCACGCCTTCGGCAACCTGGTGGGTATCCCGACGGTGCATTGGTTCCGCGGTGGTAAAACGGGTGAGCAGTATCTTGACGACTATGCCAAAGATACGCAGTGTGATTTTTACTCCTACGACTACTACACGCAGTTACTGACCACTACCCGCGGTGGTAACATGCAGTTTGGTGAGGAGGGCATTGACGCCTATTTCGCCAATCTGAACGGCTTTCGAACTGCCTCCCATAGAAATGGACTACCCTTCTGGAACACCGTGCTGGCGGTCGGCCACCTGATGTATCGATGCCCCGACTACAACGACATCCGATGGCAGTTCAACACCTCGGTGTGCAGCGGCGCGAACGGCGTTCAGTGGTTCTTCTACTACATGCGCGAGCCCAACGCCAACTACCGGCAGGCACCCATCGATGAGTTCTGGCAGCCCACGCAGGGGCGGTATAACCTCAGCCTGGTGCAGAACACCTTCCATAAATTGTATGGCGACCTGTTCAACAAGCTGGTCTGCACCAAGGTGATGTATGCCGGCAAGGTCTACGGCGGTGGGAAGCCCTTCGCGCCCGACGCGATTATCTCCAATGTGACCACCGACCTTCCCAACCACCCCGTGCTGATCGGCGAGTTCGCGGATGCGCAGGGCACCCGATATGTGATGATCGTGAACAACAGCCAGACTGTCGATGCCGGGGTGAACATCACCTTTGTGGGCGCCGATGTGAAGATATCCAGTTGGAACTGGAGCGGCACCACGCATGTCGGTGGAGCGCACGCCCACACTGGCAGCCAAAGAACCGCTGATGGTCTTGTTGTGGAGCACTGGCTGGCTCCCGGCCAAGAGGCGGTATACAAAGTGGAGTCCGCTGCGCTGGCCAAGGAGCCCATCGTGCTCGAGTAGGCGAATGAAGCTGATGGGCATGTTTGTAATGAATGGATGGTTTACGAACGTGCCCATCCTGGATATTTGTCTAATCGCCAAGGGATTCTATTGGAGGCATTAATATGGAGTCCAAAGCGCATGTACGCGATGAGACGTGGCAGAAACGAATGGCCGTCATACTGCATCGTCTACCTGAAGAATTCGTGTATCGGGCGTGTACCGGATGGAAAATGGCAGTCACGAATGGGATAGAGGAATACTGCCTGTTTCATGAATATGAGCATACCGGTGATGACTGGATAGAATTAGTATTTGACACAGACTATATGAATCTAGTCCTTCCTGACTATACGTGTCTTGCACCTGGTATGCGGGTAGAATTGGATAAGAAACTGGACTGGTCTGAGCACAAGGAACACTCGAAAGGATGTGCCTGGGGTGATAGATATCACTACCCGGTATCAGTTAGTTACAAAGATATAAAGAAGTTAATATCACAAACACTGAAACTGTCTGCACGGATTTTGGTCGATATGCCTTATGCCGCATTGGCTAGTATGACGACACAACCAGTGGTTCTTTGTTATGCTGATCTTTGTCCTTTGCCAACAAGAGACTTTAGTTATGACCCAGAGGAACTAAATGACGCTCTTCGTGCCATCGAAACCCAAATCCTGACCCAGGTTACTGAAATAGTCAGTAAATGGAATCAGACTGAGCTGAACATAGTTGAGGATGAGCATCCCTTGACGGCAGAGATTGAAGACCGAGGAACTCTGTCGGACAACTCTTTGTCCGACATCCAAGAAACTGACGATGAGATAATACCGGTAGAACCTTCATATCCCTCTATCCATGTCCAATGGCGCATCTCAACCCACTCTAAAAACGAGACGAGTCGATATAGTCCTGTGCTTGATGTAGAAATGACGGGATATAGTTTGGTATCTACCCATTCTGTCGCTATACCGTCAGTGATTTTCACAACTAAACGCTTTAAATGCACGCGAGGTCTGCATGGTACCGTTGAGGTAGTGAACCTCCGCAGGTAAAGGCACGCTGACGGTGAACGGCGTGGGGATTTATTGTAACCAGCTCAACCATCAGCAATTGAAGGGCTGAAGAAGGAATTTCCGTCACGCGGAGACGCGGAGTCCGCAGAGGGGACGCTCTTCCTGGCAGATGCCAGCGGTGCGCATACCGAATAAGTATGTCTATAGCATCTAGGGCAAAGTGGTCTCTTCCAGCGGCAGCATTATGAACAACTTAAGGGGATTAATTATCCATGATACTTCCTGATTTTCCTGTAATAAGCAATCCAGTATTTGTCAATGGCTGCTGTTTTTATCAGGTCACAGATAAACGAAAGCGGAACTTGTTGTATCGCGCTGATCCGCAGAGGAAGACCATTACGAAGACACTTCTGGGTGTTGCTACTGATCACGTTCCTTTGAAAGTGTGGCCAGATGGAACATTGGCATTCCTGTCAGTGTTGCCTAACGAGGCTCTTAAGAAAAAGTCGTTTGGGTATGAGACGACTTTACTCACCAATGGTAAACGAAGAGTTCTGAGCCATAACTACTCCTTATTTCCTGGTGATTTTGACAACCCTAGCCCAGAATTGTCTCCATATGCCAGTCAAATAGCCATGATAAATACCGACTATCAGGCTGTGATCGCTCAGTGGCCTTCGATGAAAGTCTCCTCAACATCACCTACACAATTCGGGAAATGCTATAACATGATGTGGATTGGAGCAAACTACGCTCTCCTTGCCACGACAAAATGTGCCATCATCCGGTATAAATACGGCCGGTATGATCTGGTGAAACCTGCAGACCACAGATACCGTTATATAAGTTTCTCCCCACTTGGGAATGGTATGTTTATGAGGGATTTTCACACAGGGCAGACCGTGTTTTATAGCTTGAATGTTAAATCATCTTACCCTGTATGTAATGAGTTGGGGCCAAGTGTCGCCTTCGCTCACAACGGCCATCAAGCGGTTGTCTGGAAATTCAAACAGAAACATGCATACGTTTACGATTTAGATCGTAATACTGTGCGGAGGATCACGCTTCCACATAACACGCATGACATTATGTCTGATGCAAATGTCCACAAGCAGACGGGAAGTATACCCGTCATCACCGTGGACAAAAGTTGGCGGATATTTACGCTAACAACCATAAAGATATGAGAGATCATCTATGTGACGGACAGTCGCCAACGGCCCGACTCTGAGACGCGACAACGGATCCGCAAATATCTCCGATCACTTTCAGTATGAGACCAATCGACTGGAGATCACACCCAGCTTCAGCTTCCTGCTCCTCCCAGACAAATGGAGTGGTAGAGCGGTTCAATCGGACACTAAAGGAACAGGTCATATACGGACATGTATTTCAGAGTGTTGGCGAAGTGAGTGGAGCAGTGCTACACTTCAAACAGTATCTCGCATTATAAATATGAAACGGAGCTATGAGCAATGATGACGAATAAGAGTCGGGTTCAAGGCTTACTTCGCAAACCTTTTGGCTATTCGGATTTGGCCCGTTATTCGCATCAAGATTATGTGGCTTTGAGATTAGAGATGGCCAAGCTTGGGCCTGAGGATATACAAGAGTTGCTACCTCTAGTATTAGATGACCTGCTTGATACCCATACCGGTAATGACATTAACTCTGAGGATTCTGAATATGTCATCATGATGCTTGATGCCGATGTCACATACTCTTCAGAGCGAGAACGCAGCGATACAGAACTATTTGGCAAAACACAAGTTGCCCAGGTTAAATCGAGCAATGAGTATCTTCGCCAACTCAAATCACATGATTTTAAATTGTTTACTACAACACAATGTAATGCAGTTTACGAGTGGTTGTTATTGGCACGAACATGGGGTGACTTTACAGACTACAAGGATGAGATCGAAGGGGCTATCGCATACTGGCGAAAGAGAATATCACCAGCTAAAGAATGAACAGCAAGTGGAGTGCTTGGGAACTGGACGATCGGCCAGATGGCGACGAACGCGCCAATGAAACAGCTAAACGTGCTATTATATGACTGTAATTAGCGCGTTTAGCTGTTTATTGGCGTGTTTAACCTGCTAATGATTCACGAAGCGAGGCATATAGACGGCACTTACCCCCCCACATCACACCTTCGCCTTTGTGCCACTCGTATGACTGATCATCTATGTAACACAGCAACCGTGTATCTGTAAACAGTTATGGGAGGTAACAAATGAGTGGGTTCTGTGTCAAGAAATACCCACGGCGTGTTTACACATGGGAAAAACGCCTTAAAATCATCCTGTCACGGTTACCTGACGAGTTCTTTTACCGAGCAAGCAGTGGATGGGATATTGAGTTCAACGTGTGTAAGGAAAAGATGTCCCTTTGGCATGAAGTCAATATGACAGGTGATAAGTGGTTGATGGTTGATTATGAGTGGGCATATAAGTTTCCGGGCGTTGACGAAGAGCGAGGTCCAGACATAACTATCGAATACCCTACTGATCGAAACTTCAACGACCAACCGCATAAAGAGAACTGTGCATGGGGTCATCGTAAACCAGGATGGGTTGATGATATTTACCACATCCGGAAGCGCTTGAAAGAAGTCATGGTGCTATCCGAAGGACTGTTATGTCAAATGCCACATTTTATCCTAAAGACGCTAGAAACCCCTCTAGTATTATGCTATGCAGATATCGGACCAAATGTCGTTCGATACCGTCCGCCTTTATGGTCGAAAACGACACCCTATGAGTCCCTTATGGAAAGAGTGTTCTCTACAGTGCATGTTCAGTGGCGTGTGATGCAGTCTAGTAATCTATCGAACAATTTGTTTCGGCTTGAGCAAACCAGCTACTCCGTACTCGGTACAGGCCATGGATTCGAGCCATATTATCTGCATATAACGAAACGGTTGACTTGCCGGCGAGGGCTGCACGGGCTGGTAGAAATAGTGAAAGGGCAGACACGATAAACCATCGCCTTTCACGCGGAGGACGTAGAGCGGATGGTGGATTTTACGGTCCCCAAACGCTTATATTGATGTGCATATCACTCCAAGTCGTAAAGATCATCTGTAACACAAAAATTCGTAGATGACCCTTGTGGTCATCCGCAACAAACCAATGGTTGATACCTAGCGGGTGACCACAAGGGTCACCCCTATGAACTATTCCAAGAGCAAGCGTGCGTGAAGTGACGAAACAACATGGAGGTTAAACATATGAGTCGGGTGCTGGAGGTGGGCCGGGGCAAGGCCTTCGAGCTGCCCAGCAAGGCCGCTGCAGTCGCGAAAGACGGCGACATCATCGAGATCGCCGCGGGCCGGTATGTCGGCGACGTGGCGGTATGGAAAGCCAGTAACCTGACCGTCCGCGGGATGAAAGGCCGTGCCCACCTCGAGGCTGCGGGAAAAAGTGCCCAGGGCAAGGCGATCTGGGTGATCACAGGCCGTAACACCACCGTGGAACACATAGAGTTCTCCGGCTGTCATGTGCCCGACCGCAACGGCGCAGGCATACGGCAGGAGGGGGCAAGCCTGACCGTTCGAAATTGCTGCTTCCACCACAACGATGATGGCATACTGGCTGGGGCCAATCCAAACAGTGACATCCTGATCGAAACCAGCGAGTTCGGGTATAACGGAGCAGGCGATGGGCTGTCGCACAATATCTACATCGGCCACATCCGCCGTTTCACGCTGCGTGGCTGCTATTCGCACCATTCGAACATCGGGCATCAGGTGAAAAGCCGCGCTGAAGAAAATAGGATCATGTATAACCGACTGACCGATGAATCCGATGGCCGCTCAAGCTACAACCTCGACCTGCCCAACGGTGGAGACTGCCTCGTGATCGGCAATACCATCCAGCATGGCAGAAATTCGTCGATCTCCACCAACCTCTCCTTCGCGCGTGAGGGCGGCACGAATCGCGTCCAGAAGCTGTTGCTCATTCACAACACCATCGTCAACGAGCACCCCAGTGGCGTGTATCTGAAGGTGGACGGCACCCCATTTGTGCAGATGACCAACAACCTCTGCAGCGGGATACAGACTGAGCTGCCGAAACTCGGTGAGATGCGCGGCAATATGGTCACTCAAACGCCGGGGTTTGTGGATGCGGCGTCGTATGACTATCGCCTGAAGGCGGGTTCACCGGCTCGGAATGCCGGGGTCGATCCTGGGAAGGCGCTCTACCCGGAATTCCAGTATCGGCACCCTGCAGGTTTGGTCCGCCGCCGACACACGATGACACCGGATATCGGCGCGTTTCAGGCGTGAGGCGAATGGGGGTTTACAGGTTTCTATGGTTGGAGCCTGTCGCCTTAGACTGCACTCTGGTGTGCAGGCCACAATGTCAACACATTCTCGGGGTTCACAATGTGGTGGGCATCGCCTTGTGCCATGTAGCTAATGATGATGAACAACAGCAGGAGAATGACTAACAACAGAGTGATTTTAATCAGTATACGCGCAAACACATTAACACGGTTCTCGACTATCCCATGTCTGCAGAGCAGGCCTGATGACAGATGATCGAGAGCCAGGACTGGAATGAAGCACAGTATGGGGATGACACACGACACCAACAACAGAATGGCTTGTGCATGGTTGATAAGTGATGGGGTGCAGGCCTCAAGTGACTTCACCACCTTTTCGAACACAAACAAAGAGGCTATGGTTACGAATACGACGAACAGCACGAGAGCACCCAACATCGCCGTGTTCGCCTGGTATAGAGTGCTGATGAGCATCAAGTTCAAGGCGATTACTGCTAATATGACTGCCGAAAAGTAAGTCAGCATTCTGGAGTGGCTTTTCGCTACGGCTTCAAGGTGCTCCTCGATGGGTGGCTGTTGCGTTTCTGTTGGCGTGGGGTTGGTCAATCGCTTGTACACTTTTTTACCATCAAGGTGGCTCAATATTTAAACAACATGACGTCGGAATATGACCTTGAACAGGTTGCCATCCCTGTCATTTATGAAGTCGATTGGCGGGTAGGCCTCCAAGGCACGGATGATCCCTGAGCCATAGCCGCGATATGGCAAAATCTGGTTAGCGAACGAAGCAAGCACAGGGTTGCGGGCATTGGAATTACCAGCTTTGATATTTTCTACCGTCAGGTTATTGGGTAGGTGCCCGGGGCTGATGACTTCTACACGATCGTCAAACACGAACACGCGAATCGGTGCTGAGATGAAATAGTCACGATGGACTAATGCGTTCGCCACAATTTCCTCTAATGCAATACGCGGTATTTCGGGTATGCCAATGCTGTTTACAGATTGGTCGCCTTGCACATGATGAATGTTAGCCATGATAAAGCTCATTGTTTGTTGGAACACATCGACAATCTTTCCCATGATGTCCCGGCTATCCAGGTATGACTCCACGGCGATACTTGTTCCAGGGAAACATCCTGCCTTTACAATAAACATGGGCAAGCGATAAGAGGTGCTTTTAGTGAACAATAATGCACCTGCTAAATTTAGATTGCCATGCTCCCCCAGATTCATATTGTGAATCACTTGCTCTAGCGGTAATTTCTGATTATCCAGATCCTCGCCATACCGTTGTAGAAAAAATCGACGGAAATAGTCCATATCCAGGTCTGCGATGGTGAGGCCTCTTGCGGGCTGCTCATCAGCGTGAAGCAGTCCAGATGCCTGGAACAGCCGTTGCATCTCCTCACGTGACGTCGCCCTGCGCTTATCTGAACCACTTTTCACCCAATACACGCCAGTATTGTCTTGATATGGCTTGTTGACCCCTGCTTGAATATCTACAACCATCACCAGGCCGTTTTCCGTCATTATGTTTTGAGTGGTCGGGTTGATGGCCGGTCGTACATTCTGACTGGCTACATTTGAAATGAGTTGGTTCAACCTGCGGATATCATCAGTGGTCAGTCCTGAGATGGTTCCATCATCATCCACACCAATGAATATCTGACCGCCATCACCGTTACTGAAAGCCACCATCTCCGCTCCGAGCGACTCGGAGTTATTGATATTCCTTTTGAACTGATGCTGACTGTCTTCCCCTTTAGCCAGAACCGCGTACAACGCTAGGGCTTCCATATTTTATATATCTCCTTTCGACGCTGAAACGCCTCTTTGTCGCCTTCGATCTGGTTGTAACTAAGGTAACAAAACTCGGGGCTGTCGATAAACAGTTCCCATAAAGACAGGCGCGGAAGGTATCTGAATAGCAATCGCAAGCGTACCGACAAACCGCGCCGGTCATTACGTTCGCGTCTTCACGTGAGGATATGTTGTTACCTATTTCTATTATAAACACAGCATGACGGTGGTTTCAGTAGATCATGCAGCAGAAACCCCATCGTCACTGCCAGAACCCCGATTACCCGACCGCACTCCCCCCTCCAACCGGCCCCATCTGTGGTACCATGTGCATAAATGCTCTCTCAACACCCAACGCAGGAGGCTCATACTTGATGCGCATTTCATCCCTATTGGCGATCGGCGGACTATGCTCCTTCGCCGCCCTCAGCGGCCATGCCGCAGAGGTGGCTCCCTGGCTGAAGCAGGCACCGGAAAATCTGCCTAAAGTGACCGTCCGCTGGGAGGACGCCGCCCAGCAAAACATCTTCATCGTCGAAGGTGAGCAGTATCAATGCCGCGTAGGCACCCAGCCCGCCAAGATACTCTCACTGACAGTCAACGGTAAGCAGACACTGCCACAAGGCGGCAGCCAGCTCAGCTTTACCGATGCCAAGGGCCAGAAATTCCTGCCGGCACCTGCCGAGTATGCCCCAAGCTGGAATGTTTTCCGAGGGCAGCGCTGGGTTCCAGCCGACAGCAGCCGGGGCCGAATGAATGTGTGGAGCGCCACACCCTACTATTGGGACGCCCATCTGCTGGACATCCCGATGGTGCGCGAGGACATCCTGAAAAGTGCTGCTGATGTGGCTGAAAAGCCGCTGAAAGAGTGGAATTTCAAAAATGGCCAGCAGGGCTGGAAAAACTCAAACAACACCAAAGTGGGTATGGGAAGCGGGACACTCTCCGTTACTTCCACCGGTTTTGATCCCAACTTTGCATCGCCCGCTTTCAGCATTAAAGGCCCTGTCGATGTGGTCATACGGATGCGCACCTTAGATGGCGGCGGATTGTCCATGTATTGGAGCACTGTGGCTAAAGGCCTATTGGGCACTAATGTGCAGACAGTCGGCTCAAACGGTGATGGCGAGTGGCACAACTACCGCTTCCAGATCGCTGACAAAGAGACGGTCAACATGCTCCGGTTCGATCCGCCGAGTGAGTCGGGCAAGGTCGAAGTGGAGTCGGTGAAGCTCTATCCTTCATTGTCTCTCACCAAACAAGACAAAATCATCAGGGGAGAGATCATCTTCCATGCCTTCCCGGACCAACTGCGTATCGAATTCCGCGCTGAACCGGTCGACGGCGTCCCTGCACCCAAGACGGTTCTGTTGGCCCCCTTTACCGGCAAACAGACAGAAACCAACTGGATGGACGAGACCAGAATCGACATGAACCGCCCGCTGATCACCGTGAATGACAGCGCCGCCATCCTTGGCGATGCACTAAGCATGCTCACACCGGCTGGCTGGGAGAGCCCCATGACCGGCAAACGCCCAGGTGCGCTCTGGGTGGTGAAACCCTACCAGGGCGAACTCAACCGCGATCTGATGTTCGTCAACGACCTTCACCCGCTAGCTGACTCCGCAGCCAAGATCACCAACGGCGAATGGCTGGGCTACGAGGCGAACTCGGGTCTGTATGTGATGCATACCACCAATAGCATCGGGCAATACAGCTTCGAAAACGCCTACGCCAACCCCATGCGCCGCGTGCAGACCGGCGTTTCGCTGAGCAACAGCGACCTGCCCCGCCAGATCGTGATGAAGGCCATGACGGGCATCGGATGCCTGGAAGCCACGGTCATCACAGACAACAACGGCTTCCCGCTGCCCACCGCCGCCTTCGTGGCCAAGAACTTCGCCGGCGAGATGGAAGAGCCAGACGACAGCGCATTTGGAGACGCCTACTTCCCCATGACCCTCAGCGCTCAGGACAACCGTGAGTTCATGGTTCAGCCGCTGATGCAAACCTGGGGCGACCATATGCTCAAGCAAATCAGCTCCATCCGCTTCTTCAATATCTACTGGCACCTCAGCACGGGTATCAGCGAGACCACATGCTTCACACACAACTGGATGCAGATCGGCAAGAGCGAGATACTGCACATCCCCGACTTCCGCCCGCTCAGCGGCCCGTTTTGGCCCGGTCAGCCGCAGCACGCCTGTGAGCAGTGGCCCGGCTTCCTGCAGTATAACAACGGCAAGGGCAAGCTGGTGTTTGAGCGCACCATTTTCAATAGCATCAGCCCCAACTTTTCGCACTACACGAACCTCTACCACACCAGCGATAACGCCGCCAAAGGCAGCCTCACGATTTGGGAAATCCCCCAGCGTGACGAGATGCGCACCTTCGTGAAGATGCGCTTTGACTGGACCAAGCCGGTGGCCATCACGGGCGACGCCCGCCAAAACTTCCGCTGGATGAACATCTACGAGTTCAACACCCCGAAGACGTTGATGATGACGGCCCCATCGGGCAAGACCACCTTGTATACCCCTGACCTCACCGGCAAAGTCAGCCCGCTTGGCGCGCTGATGAGCACTCAGACGCCGTTCGCGGCTTCCAGCCCCAAAGTCAACGACTACGGCTGCGTGCTGCTGGTCCGCAGCTTTAAAGCGAAACTGGGCGGCAAGACCTACACCCAGGCAGCCTACAGTGCGCTGTTCGACAAGAACAACGGCAACTGGTGGCTGTCCGTGCCTGAAGCGAAGTTGAACCTCAAACCCGGCGACTACCTTGAAGCCGAAGTGATGCTGATGCCTCACGCTGAGCCCACTACGGTCACCATGAAGCCCGAGCGCGAGCGCAACGAACGCTTCGGCATGGGATGGCCGAAGGTGGAACAAGGTATCGGAACCCTGACTGACAAGTTCCCCACCCGAGTCACCGCGAAGGACGGCGTGGCCAGCGTGACGCTGGAGGGCGGTTTCGATATGATGCCCATCATCGTAGACGGCCTGACCCCCGGCGGGTATCCCATGATCTGGCGCGATGGCGCCTGGCAGAACCCGCAAGCGTGGGGCGGCGATGGCGTGCAGATAGACGCCGACGGTAAAGGCGGCGTGCGCGCCACCGTGCTCGTGCCCATCCGACAGGGCCAGAAGTTCACCAGCTACATCACCGATGCCGTCTGCAGCACAGGCGTCAGCGGGGTTCAGGAAGTGAACGGCCGTGCGGTTCTGCGATCGGCAGGCACAGGTGATTGGAAAATCACCAGCCCGGCGTGGTATGGCCCCGGCAAGAACGTGCGGGACAGCACTAGCCCGCTCACTCAGTACACTGGAACCGGCGGTCAGATCAAAATGCTGCCCATCTCTGTGGAGAGCACAGGCATCACCACACTAGTGGCTGACGCAGATGGCCGTACGCTGAAGATCGACGGACCCAAATGCGTGCTGTACATCAGCGACCTGGCGTCGGTCAAAGAGTATCGGTTGAAGATTGACGGTCAGGAGCAGAGCCTGACCACCGCAGGCGGCGTGCTTCGGATTGAGCTGCCCGAAGGCAGCCACACCGTCGAGCGTCTGTAGCTACGCGAACAATCCCCCGGCGCGGTCATTTCGCCGCACCGGGGGACCAAACGACGGTAGCTTCAACAGTCATTCCCTGGGCACGCCAATCTCCCGATTGGCTTCCCTTGTTCAATAACCGATGCATTTCGCGGGATAGCTATTCAGTCATGGGATTACACTGCCAAGCGCCTGTTCAGCCTGGGTGCACCGCCCTCGGGCATCCCTACGGGCACCCACGGAGTGGGTAGCAGTTCTTATAGCCAGGGGTGAGCGAAGCGATACCCCTGGAAAGCGGCGCATCCTCCCTACCCCGAAGTGGGTCGTACCTTCTCGTAGATGCCGTATTTTTAAGTCACCAAAGCCGACCCACTTCGGGGTTGACGATTTTCGGCAGCCTTCCACGGGTTGCGCTGGCGCTTACCCGTGGCTATAAGAATCTTACCCACTTCGTGGGTGCCGGATGTGATCTGTGCCATTACATACCATTAACGCCAACTCCCCTTACCCGTGGGTGAATATTGACTTCCTGGGTACGGTGACCACCCGATTGGCTTCCCTGGTATGGCAGAGCAGACCTCCCAGGTTTCGGCTATTTCCCGGGCTGTGGTTGATTCGGCAGTTGGATACCCATGTCTTTGAGGGTCTGCATATCCTCATTATGCTGGGCGATGCCGCGCTGCTTTATGTTCTCTATCTCTTCAGGGGTCATGTTGGATACCACCTTAATGCCGTCCAGGAACATCGCTACGCGGGTGCGTGAATCAAGGTTCGCTCCCATGTTGATCATCCCTCGGATAGCCTTGGCCCGTTCCTCGGAACTCATACTCGCCATGGCCGATAGCAGCTTCTCGGTGATCTGCTTCACGTTCTCCGCAGTGATGGTGCCTTCAGGAATGCTGCTGGGGTCGGAAGTCAGGTCCAGCAGGTTGACACCGCTTGCCGATGCCCAGCTTGGTCTGTTGTCAAACACCACATACACAGCCTTTGTATTAAATGCCGGGTTCATCGTGTCCAGAGTCGTCGCGTAGTTTGGCACTACATCCACCGACTTCACGAAGCTGTTTATTTGACTTCCTGTGGGGTCTTCAACGATCAGGCCAGTTGCCTCAAGAGCCACCATCGTTCGTACCATCGCTGCCAAACGCTCGGGCTTGGGCTGCTCCATCTTGGCGCGCATATAGACCTTCCGCCATTTGATGTTTTCATACGGATTCAGTGCCAGATCCAGGCCCTGCTCGAAGCTTTTTGCGGTGGGATCCAGCTTCACGCTCGCAACCAAACCAGGTTCGAGAACGAGTGTTTTTTCATTCAGCTTCGCCCAGGCTGTCAGTACAGCGGCGATGGGTTTGCCGTCAACAACAGGGGTCGCCTTCGTCTCAGTCGCGGGTGCGCTTGTTGGCGGTGCGGGTTGGGGCTGCTGTGCATAGGCGCATGACGCCAGCACCAGCACGGTGGCGATGAACTGTGTTTTCACGGCTTTTTCCCTCCCGAGGGTAGTCACATCTACTTATACCTCATTTAGGCGGATGAAACCACCGTCAACTGCGTGCGTGATGGAGGCAGATTTACCGGGTTTTTGGGGACGCATGGCACGCCATGTTCAGCCAGCTTAAGGTTATTCCTACTTCATCTCCTCCTCCGAAGGTATGCCAAAAGCGCCCATTTCCCTCATCACATCCGAGTATTCATCACCCCGCCGTTTTTCGTATTCGATCTCCTCTGGCGTCATTTTGGCGCGTCTCTTCTGCGACGCCACAAGCATGCCAACACGCGTTCGGGCATCGCATCCTTCGGCCGATTCCAGGTAGCTTTTCATCACTTTGGCGCGGCTTTCGGGGTCCATCTTCTTCATCGCCGTTATCATCTTTTGGTTGATGGCTTTGATATTCTGCTCATTGAGTGTATCTGCCGTGAGGCAACTGGGGCCTGCCGTCAAATCCTGCAGGTTCAATCCGTCGGCGGAGGCCCAACTCGGCTTCGCATCGAACACTACGTACACCGTCTTGGCGGCAATCACAGGGTTCATCTTGCTCAGACCGTCCTCATAATCCTGCGGCAAATCGGCCCACTTTACGAAGCTGCCGATTTTGCTAGTGGCAGGGTCCTGTACGATCAATCCGGTGGCCTCCATCGCCACCATCGTGCGCACTATAGCAGCCAGACGATCCGGCTTCGGTTGTTCAACCTTCGCGTGCAGGTAGACCTTTCGCCATGTGATGTTTTGATAGGGCTTCAAAGCAAGATCGAGCCCCTGTTCGATTGTTCTCGCAGAGAGATCCAACTTGACTTGCGTGATCAGGCTGGGTTCGACCACCAGAGTCTTGTTGTATTTCTTAGCCCATCCCGCCAGAACAGCCGCGATAGGCTCTCCATCTGAAACGGGGAAGCCTGCCACGGCGACGGGTACACCTGACTGGGGCTGAGGCTGCTGTGCGTAAGTACCGGTAGCGATGAGCAGTGTGAGGTCCTCAGGACTAAGCTCCTTCTGGACGGCCAAGTTTTCCATTATCTGACGACGGAGTAATGCTTCAGCCTTGTCTGATGTGCTGTCCATCAACTTCTCTGCATCCATCTTCCAGCTTACAGCCGTGCGGACGTCCAGCGTATCCACCATTACAGACAGGCCCCGTAGCGCCTCCGGGCGTCTTTCAGGGGGCATCTTCATGATCGACTCACACGTCATTTTCATGACTGCCGCCATGTTCTGCTCATTCAGCGTGTTTTCGTTGATGAGGCTGGGGTCGGCGATCAAATCAAGCAGGTTCAGACCGTCGGTCTGCGACCAGGCAGGCCTTTTATCGATCACGACGTAGATGCACTTCGTGCTAGACGGGGGAGTCATCTTGCTCAGACCAGCCTCAAAACCCTTCGGCACGTCCACGGACTTTACAAAGCTGCTGATCTTGCTGGCCTTGGGGTCTTGTACGATGATGTCGGTGGATTCCGCTGAGACCATCGTGCGCACCATGGCGGCCAGACGCTCTGGTTTGGGCAGCTCCATCTTCTCCCGCAGATATACTTTGCGCCATATGAGGTTATTGTATGGCTTCATGGCGAGGATGAGACCTTGCTCAAACTCTGTCACGCTGGGGTCGATTTTAACGAGGGCCGTCAGACGGGGTTCCACCACCAGTGTTTTTACGTGCCTTTTGGCCCAGGCCGCTAGAACGGTCGCGATGGGCTTGCCATCATGCGGGGGTATGGCTGCGACGGTGTCAGTAGCATCTGCTGGCGCAACGGGCGTGGGCTGCTGAGCGAAGGCACAGGTTGCCAACACCAACAGCGCGATGATGAAGCATCTTTTCACGATAGGTTTCCTCCTGGTGGGTAGTACAACCATCTTATACTACATATGAACAGGAAATGCAATGGTTACCAGGGATTTGTGGATATCAGGTCTTTCGTTGGGGGTGGGTATTGTATAGCGACGTGGGGGCGGTCCATGGGCTGCACACCCAAATCGATCGTGATCGGTCCGATCCGTCCCATCCGTCGGATTCCTGGATTGTCTGAACCACGGATTACACGGATTACGCGGATGGGTTCGGATGGGGAGGGGGAGGGGGAGGTTGGCGTTCGCGTGGGTCGGGTGGGGCGCGGTCCCCGCGCCCTGGGGTCGGGTAACCCGACCCCTACATGCCGAGAAACCAACGCGGTCCATGGGCTGCACACAGAAGCGTAATCGACCGGCCCGGTTTTCCCTTTCCGGGCCGGTCTTTCGATAAGCTTCTATCGAAGGTGTGATGTGAAATCCGGGCTATCCGTTAGACCGCGCCGGAGACGGGCTGCACAGCAATCGCAAGCGTACTGAGAAACCGGCGCGGTCAAATACCTAATCGGCGTCATCTGTGAAATCTGTGGATTGTCATTCCCCTCGGCGCCCTCCGCGTCTCCGCGTGAGAACGCCCCGGAAGGGCACCCACAGGGGGGTGCCCCTACTTGAGCTGGTCGATCGTGTCCGGCAGGTCGCGCAGGCGCATCGGTTTGTTGTTCCATATCTCGGCCGTCAGCGGACTCATCACACCGCCAGGGTAATAGAACGCCAGTATCTGAGTGTAGCTCATGCCCGCTTTCGCACGGCCCTCAGCCCCTCGCTGACACATCCCCTGACCGTGTCCGCTACCGACACCCTCAAGTGCGATGGTGTCCGAATCCAGCATCGTCATGCTGAACACGCTGCTGGGCAGCTTCATCTTGTCGCGCAGCCGCTTGCCGCTGACCTTCCACTGGCCCATCGGGCTGGTGAACAGCACCTCAGAAATCCGTTTACGGTTGGGCCCTTCATACGTCACCTTCATGTCACGGCCAGCCATCGATGTGCTGACACCGTCCTGCGGGTTACCGGTGCTGGCGGGGCTGCCTACAGTAAGCTGGTTCCAGGTGAACATCTGCTTCCAGTTATGCTTGGGGTTGCCGGCACAATAATGCACGCCGTTGGCGTCCACATCGAACACATCGGGCCGATTGGCCGGCTCACCGCCGCAGTCGCTGCCATACATGGCGTCCAGCACACGGCCGTCGATGGTGATGATGGTTCCTGTGGTGGATTTCACAGCCGCGGAGGTGCGGGGGTCTTCGTTACTCACGCCCAGGTACGCCTGGCAATCGGTGGTGTCGCACAGGTCGGCACCCTGAAGGTTGTGCTTCCAGCGGTTGCACGCCGTCCAGCTTCGGGCGGCGATGGATTGCGCCTTCAAAGCCTCCAGCGGGAAGTTGGCCCACATCTCGCTGGGCAGCACGCCCATCAGATAATCCTCCAGCAGAACGCGGTTGATGAGCATCACTTTTCCGTCCACCAACCCCGCCACGAGGGCGCCGCGGTAGATGCGCGACACTTTTCCGGCAACCACCTTGAGCGGACTGCTGGAGCTGATGGTCCACTTCTTGCTGTAATACAGACGCCCTTTGGTCTCCACCTTGATGCCATCCTGGAAAACCTCCACGGATGCGGTGGCTTTGGGGGCGAAACTGAGGTTGTTGTTCTCGCCCTTCACGGTCAGACCGCCTGCGGCACTGATCGCCACCTTATTGTTTTGGATGGAGCTCAGCAACACCCTTAGCTCGGGGTTGATCCCTGGTGTCTGCGCCCATGAAGGCTTGGTGGCGATGCCCGCCCCCAACACCAACATGGTTGATAACAGATATTTTACCGCGATGTTCATTGCTGATCTCCTCTTAATACTGTGGCTTCTTTACGACTTCCTGGCTCAGTTGCAGATAGCTTCTATATCTGCGGTTGTCAACAAGACCGTTTGCCACCGCTTCACGCAGGGGGCATCCGGGCTCAGAATCGTGCTTACAGTTGTTGAATCGGCAGTCACCAAGGTAAGGTTCGATCTCAGGGAAGGCCGCATCAATCGCCTCAGGTTCTACTTGCCAAAACTCCAGGTTACGCAGTCCGGGGGTGTCTGCCACCCAGGTATCCTCTTTATCTATACGGTATAACTGCGCGCGGGTGGTAGTGTGGCGGCCCATTTTGCTGTTTTTGCCCACATCGCCGGTGCTGGCGTCAATTTCGGGGCAGATCGCATTCAACAGGCTGCTCTTGCCCACGCCGGACGGTCCGCTGAACGCCGCGATCTTTCCGTGGATCAGCTCCATCACCGCCTGCACGCCGTCACCCTCTTTGGCACTCAGCGTGATCACCTGATACCCCGCCTTGCGATAGGCGACGATCAACGGCTGCAGCTCCGGCTCCACCTCGAGGTCCATCTTGTTGATGGCGATCACGGGGTCAAGCCCCGCGCTGATGGACGCCACAAGGAAGCGGTCCAGTTTCCAGGGGTCGAGGCGCGGCTCAATGGCGGAGAAAACCACAAGAAACAGGTCGATATTCGCCACGATCACCTGGCTCTCACGCTCACGCGGCACGTAGCGCACCACCGCCGACCGACGGGGCAGCACCTCTTCGATGACGCCCACACCCTCCGAAAGCTCTTGAAAGAGAACCTCATCGCCCACTGTGACCGGGTTGGTGACCCGTCGGCGGGCGGCACTGATCACCTTGGCGGCGCGGCTGGCACTCTCAGAGAACACGAGGTCCTTCTTGAGGTTGCCCCTGACCGAGCAGACCCACTCCTGGTGATGCGAGTCAACGATGTAGTTGCCGCGGACGGCGCGGATCACGAGCCCCTCAATTATGTCTATGCAGATACCCTCCATGGGTGGAAACTTGGCGTTGCCCCTTTCAAGATAGAGCAGGCGTGCGGCATTGTCAAGCGGCGGCCGATAACCACGCCGCAACCCGCACCAACTATGCAGACATCGCCTTCCGTTGCTATGTTACGAAAAACGGAGCGGGATTGGTCGCTTCGGCCCCCGTTGCAACGAGTGATTTCGCTTGACAACCTTTGCAGGGTCGGGGTATGATCATGATAAGGATGTCGACAAACGAATGGCATGCTGTCGCAGACAGTTGGGGTTTTGGAGGCACATCTGACGGAGGAAGTAAATGAAACGCAGACGAGGCATTCTGGCAATGGTAATAGTGAGTGGAGCTGCAGTGACTATGAGCTTGCACTCACGGGAGCGGTACGAGCTGCTGCCCCACACCGTTCTAAGTGCATACGCTGAGGGACTTCAGTCAACACCCGTCATTACCCGTGATGGACAGCCGCATGCCAACTACACGGGAACCATAAAGATCAGCATCGATCGCATACGACAAGCCGGCGACAAACATACCATTTTGACTGGGTATGCGACTCCCGATAAGAAAAAGGCCTCCTCGAAGCATGCTGCCGAACCGGTCACCAGCATCCTTCAGATGAGAGATCGTAACGACAAGCCGATGTGGAGCAGCTTGTTCACGGGTGATATCGATGCTGTTTGTTATGATGGCAAAAATGTAATTGTCATCGCTGGTTACCAGGAAAGCGCCATACGTCGAGTTTCCAAATGGTGACATTCAATGCTCAAGGGAACAAGCTGTGGAGCTGCAAGATTCCTGATGGTGATTACAGTGACCAATCTATTGGGAGCCTTGGCGACCGTATAATGCTGATGGGTAGGGGCGAATGGCTGCCCGGCAGTATTGTAGGCGTGTTTATTGTAGATCGCGATGGATACAAGCTTGTACTCAAAAACCAACAACCAAATCGGGACAATCTCTACTACCTGGGTCATTTCGATGGACGTTATCGGTTCGTTCGCAATAGCCAACTCAATAAAACCACTGCCTATGTAGAAGTGTTGTGGAACACGCCATCTTCTGCTGAGATGTTTGAGCTCGACCACAACGGAAAAGTGTTGCCTTCCCTAAAATTCCAGTCGACGATATATGCAAAATTCCACACTCTAGCCTCACGTCAGTTGCTGATTCAAGACCGTTACTCCACTTTGATCACCCCATGGATGAAGTATGGTCCTAAAGAGGTATATCGCTGGGAAACCAGAAAATGGAGCCATGACTACATGGTGCTTGACAGCAACAACCCGGTTGCTCCAGTCGTTCAGAAGTTCCATAATGCCAACGAAACTAGCAGGGAATGGACCGCGGGTTTGTCTATGATGGACACCAGCAACTCAGATAGTTGGAAACCTCGACAGATGGTAAAGAACCACGTTATAGATGGGGATTTTGATCCTGTCTGTGCCTTATACGGCAGTACGGATGTGTTGACTGTTGTGCCTGGCACAAAGGAATCGAAATTCATTCTGTTCAATCGATACGGGCGCGTAGTAGGCAGGTACATGGTGAGCAAGCATATCACCAATCCCCCTTCGATCACTCAAGTGGGGGGCTCCATTCACTGCGTTGTTTCCTCGTATGAAACATCTGATCAGGCTATAATCCCGATTGTCTCGCGCCCCATCATCAGCACCACGCCGACCGCGGACGGTCTGAAGGTGCGCATCACCTGCGCCACGAAAGGCGCGAGCATCCGATACAGCGTGGATACTCGCGACCCCGACTCCAAGGGCCAGCGCTACCGCGGTGAGTTCACCGTGCCGAAGGGCAGTACCATCACCGCTCGCGCCACCGCCCCGCGCACCCTGCCCAGCCAGATCACCGAGCGATAATACTAAAGAAGACAAAAGAGGTATAGAGTGATGCGTATCCGTATGATCGTAGTGATCTCAGTAGTAGTGGTTGTGGTTGCTTTTTTAGTGAGCAGACCACACAAAACCGTCACATTCATTCCAGTTCCTACCACACCTGTGAGGCAAATCACGTCACCGTCAACCGATGTAAATGCTCCGATCATCACCGCAGATGCCCGGGTGCAAGGATCGTATTGCGGTAAATACGAAGGTTGGATCAACCAAATCATGCTTGTTGATGACCAGCACTATCTCGTAGAGCGGTCATTAATCCCGGATTCTCAAACGCATGAATCCTCAAAACACAAGATTATCGACTCGATGCATACATCTCTGCTGGAATTGAGAGATGAAAATCACAAGATCATTTGGCAACGGATCATCATCGGAAGTGTAGTAGGTACAAGTCTACGTGACAATGGCCAGATTTCTGTGATCATCAATGCAGGCCCGGATCCATCCATCCCCGCCAACAAAGACGATTACAGACTGTTAATTCTTGACAGTACGGGCCATCCGATATGGAGCTGCAGGTTGCCAGATCACGACTATTTCGAATCAGACATAAAAACCACAGATGGTGATGTGTTGATATTCTCAGGTGGTAATGGTGATAGTGACAGACCGTTTGGTTATATGGTATTAGTTGGCTCAGACGGCCGATTGATCGCACATATGAATAAGATGCCATATAGGATTGCCTATCTAGGCCAACAAAACGGGAAATACTGCTTTGTCAAAAAGACATACGTACATAGTCAGAGCTGGCCTCTCCGATTAAGCGAAATCCAGATGCTTGAGATGGATCGGTTCGGTCAGTTCGGCAAACCTGTCGCTCTGAGTGTGAAAGACGGAACCGATGGTCACCGGTTTATTGGAAACAACCAGCTTCTTGTTATTACTTCAACCGGTGCTTACGTAACCCCATGGATGGTGAACAACCTCAAACAGACATACCATTCCTTCCTTCCAATACGATACGGGTTCATCCCAATGGATATCACCAATCCCGACGCGCCGACAATTGCTTTTCGAAGTGACCTGGCAGAAGCAGAGCGTGACTACACCGAGTGGGCAGCATATGTAGATAAAACAAACCCGTATTCCTGAAAATTGCGTCCATTGGTGTCACGCAGCTTTCACGATGCCGGAACTCTGTCGGGATCGCAATATGGCTCATCCGATGTTCTTATTATAGCCCCGGGTAAGCCTGATAGCTGGCTCGTGTTGATCAATCGACAAGGGAAAGTGCTTGCTCGTAATAGCGTGATGGGTTTCGTTGAATATCCTGTGATCACCAGAAGCAGTTGTCTTGTTAAAATGAGTGAGACGTTGCAGTGGTCTTCCATCCCCATGGTCTCCACCCCCCTTATCACCACCACACCGACCGCGGACGGTCTGCGCGTGCGCATCACATGCGCGACGAAGGGCGCGAGCATCCGATACAGCGTGGATACTCGCGACCCCGACTCCAAAGGCCAACGCTACCGCGGCGAGTTCACCGTGCCCAAGGGCAGCACCATCACCGCCCGCGCCATGGCCCCGCGCACCCTGCCCAGCCAGATCGCTGAGGTGGTGGGGAAATGAGGTTTCCGCGGCTGGACCTTGGCGCATCGGCGGGCAGCCCCGTGGGGTGACTAAACCCGCGGCAGCGGCGGAAGGGCGATTCACAAATCGCCCCAAGCCCGACCTCACCGTCGGTGATACCGCGGCGACATCCGAAATTGGGTTTCGGATGGCCACAAGGGCCATCCCTACGAAATCCCCTCTACAACCGAGAAACCGGCGCGGTCCATGGGCTGTACGCCGCAGGGAAGATAACCGGCCCGGTTTTCCCTTTCCGGGCCGGTTTTTTCAAGAAGCTCCGATCCAAGGTTCGCAGCCATGGAAATACAGGCTATCCGCCAGACCGCGCCGGAGATGGGCTGCATAGCAATTGCCGGCGTACTGAGAAACCGGCGCGGTCAAATACCTGGTCGACGTAATCTACGCCATCTGTGGATGAACCCACCCTTCGCGCCTTCGCGTCTTCGCGTGAGTCTTTCCCGCCAGACCGCGCCGGAGATGGGCTGCATAGCAATTGCCGGCGTACTGAGAAACCGGCGCGGTCAAATACCTGGTCGACGTAATCTGCGTCACCTGTGGTGTCGCGTCTTCGCGTGAGTCATTTCCCGCCAGACCGGCGCGGTCTTGCCCATCTTCGTGTGGAGACACACAGATAATACCGTATCCACAAGAATCAAACTGCCATCTTCCACTCTTTTTGGCAACTTCCTTGTAATATTACTAGGTTTACCCTATTATTCGAGGGCAAATATCGGGTAAACTGCTTGAACGGAGTACTAAATAGCGCGCAGGAGAACGCCACAATGCATGTTGGAATCACCACATTCGGTTGTGATAGTGGTAAGTCAGGCATCAGCAGCTATACCATCAATGTGTTGCAGCAATTTTGCGAAACTACCTCCGACGACAGCTTCGAAGTCGTGGTGGCACAAGACGAAAAGACGATCTTCATGCCCCGCTCACACCGCGCTGTTCCGTTGGTTGTTGTGAATACCATGCGTTCGCCATTGAACGATATTTTCTGGCACATCACGGGCCTACCCAAGCTGGCGGCATCACGGAATTACGACGCGATGTTCTTACCCGCCGGCAACCGCCGTCTGCCATGGAGCCTGCCATGCCCATCTGTGGCCTGCGTTCATGATATGTCCTGGCTTCATGTGCCCGGTAAGTACGACCGTGCCCGTTTGTTCTACCTGAACCGTATATTGCCCAGCTTGATTAGAAAGTTGAGCAAGGTGATCACGGTCAGTGAAAGCAGCAAAAAAGACATCATGGCGGTGACCGGACTGCCAAGCAGTAAGGTGCTGGTGATATGGAATGGTGCCGACACAAGTCTCTATTTCCCGCGCGATAAACAGACCTGTCAACAAGCCATCGCTCAAAAATACGGTATACGTCGCCCCTTCATCATGTACATCAGCCGCTTGGAGCACCCAGGCAAAAACCACGTTGGATTGATTCACGCGTACGAACGCCTTCGCAAGACGCATGATGTGAATCACATGCTGGTGCTGCCCGGCAACGAACGCGAGCACAGCGAGCTGATTCACGCAGCAGCAGATGCCAGTAAATACAAAAACGACATTGTGTTCCTTGGGTTCACCCCCACCGAAGATATGCCCTTATTATATGGAGCGGCCGATCTGTTTGTCTTCCCTTCCCTCTATGAGGGCTTCGGGATTCCGATTGCGGAAGCCATGCATTGCGGCACACCCGTCTGCTGCTCTAACGTCTCTTCAATGCCAGAAGTGCTGGGAGATGCCGGGTTGACATTCGACCCGCAAGACCCGATTCAGATGGCCCAGGTGATGTCTGAAATGCTCCTTGACCCGGTTCTGCGTCAGAAGTCCGTGGACAAAGGGCTTCAAAGAGCCAAACTGTTTACCTGGAAAGAGACCGCCACCCGTACATTAAACGCCATCAGGGAGGTAGCCACATCATGAGCCTCACTGCCAATGCGCACCCCATCACCATCGCCATCGCCGGCCCTTCGGGTTCCGGAAAGAGCGTCATCGCCAAACAGTTGGCCAAACTTCTGGCACCGCTCAGCCCGGTCATTGTGGGCCTTGACAGCTTCTATAACCCACTCACGCACCTAAGCCCTCAACAGCGGGCTGAGGTGAATTTTGACCATCCAGATGCACTCGACTGGCCCTGTATCATCAAGGTGATCAGCCAGTTATATAATCAAGAAAGTGCCGAGTTGCCGGTTTATGACTTTACTGTGCATGACCGGAAACCGGAAACCGCAACACTAAGCCCCGGCGGCGTGTTGATAATAGAGGGCATTTTTGCGCTATATAACCACGATATCAGGGATTTGCTCGATCTAGGTGTCTATGTGCAAGCCCCCGAGGGCGTGGCGTTAGCACGTAGAATCAGCCGTGACATGATCGAACGAAAGCGCGAACGTGCCGAGGTCATTCAACACTACGAGAGCACCGTGAAGCCGATGTACATTCAGTATGTGGCACCAACAAGGCATTACGCGGACATCGTGTTGGATGGCACCAAGCCTGTAGCCACCTCTGTAGAGTGGATCCTGAGCAAGATGGAGTCGGAGGCAACAACTCTATGAGCCCAAAAGTCGGATATGACGTAGCCATACGAGACGAGTTAATTGAAGAGTTGTATCGACGATACGGCACGCAAACTAACGCGCGTGGAGGATGGCATTTTTTACGAAAAAAGTATGCATGGCTGTTCTTCGTGGTGGGGGCCAGATTTCTCAAACGGCTCCTGGATATCGTGGTCTCATTAAGTGCTATTGTGCTGCTTGCACCCTTGTGGCTTTTCGTGGCCCTGGCCATTAAACTCACCGACCGTGGTCCTGTGCTGTTCTGGCAAACGCGCGTAGGACAGTATGGCCATGAGTTCCCATTCCCCAAGTTCCGCAGCATGGTCACTAATGCGGAGGCGTTAAAGGACAAACTTCTGCAAAGTAACCAGCACGGCAGCACCGGCGTGACATTCAAAATGAAGAACGACCCGCGCATCACCTGGATCGGCCGCATCATCCGCAAGCTGAGCATTGACGAAGCACCTCAGCTCTGGTGCGTGCTGGTTGGCGACATGTCGCTGGTCGGGCCTCGGCCGGCCCTGCCTCGCGAGGTGGCGTTATACACTCTTCAAGACCGTCGCCGACTGGAAGTGGTGCCTGGCTTGACTTGTATCTGGCAGGTGAGCGGGCGAGGCGACATCCCGTTTGATCAGCAGGTAAAGCTGGATGTACAGTACATCGAGAGCCAGAGCCTGTGGTTTGATATCGTGCTGCTCTTTAAAACTGTACCCGCCGTTTTGTTCGGAAAAGGTGCCTATTAACCCAGCCTATCACCATGAGGGTAAGAATGACACAACCACCAAAGCAACAGAATAAGGACCAACAGATACGCGAGGAGCTTTACCAGCGGTTTAGCACTCGCGGTGTATGGCGGTTGAAGGTTCAGCGATTTTTGGCTGGTTTTTCCTGGTTGTTCTTCGTCCAGATACTCTCACAGCTCAAGCGGCTGGTGGATTTCGTGCTTGCTCTCCCGCTATTCATAATATTGCTGCCCCTGATGATCATCGCAGGCATCACGGCACGTGCAGGCGGCGGGGGACTCAGGCGGATCAGGAAGGTCGGACGTTACTGCGACCTTTTCAACTTGTACACCATCGTGCCGGGAAAAAACATAGTCAGTAAACTGCTGCAAACACTGGGCATCAACAAGCTGCCTATTCTGTTCAACATCGTGCGCGGTGAACTCTCGTTCGTGGGCCCACGGGCCCTCGCACCCGATGAAATCAGTATGAAGGAGCGTGCGGTCAGGCGCCGGTTCAACGTCAGACCCGGTATCATTGGCCCATGGTGGATCCGTCGGCGTGCTAACATCGACTACGGCACCGAGATGGAGACTGACCTCGAATACAACGAGACGCAGACCCTGAAAGGCGATATCGGCATCGCCCTGCGGGCAATCCCCGCCATCCTGTATGGCGAAGGGGTGGCCACCGCGCCAGAAAGCCTGACCATCCTGGATATCCCGATCAACAACCTGACCATGACCGACACTCTGGAGCAACTCGATAAGATGATGCAAGACCCCACCCCAAAGCAGGTGGTGTTTGTGAATGCTCACTGCGCGAATGTGGCTTACAAAGATGCGACCTACCTGCGGACGCTGCAGGAAGCAGCACTCAGTCTGGCCGACGGCATCGGGTTGAAGCTGGCAGGAAAGCTGCTGCGGCGCGACATCAAGCAAAATGTGAATGGCACCGACCTATTCCCGCGCCTGATGGAAGCCATGGAGGGCACCGGACAGGGTATCTATTTGCTTGGAGCTAGAGAGGGTATCCCAGAAACGGTCGTGGACTGGGTGAAGAGGAACTACCCTGATACACTCATCAGCGGATATCACCACGGTTACTACAAGCCGGAGGAGGAAGCCGAAGTCATTCAAGGTATCCGCAACTCAGGCGCTAAAATACTTCTGGTGGCCTTTGGAGTTCCCAGGCAGGATGTATGGCTAAAACAGCACCTTCAGGAGCTGAATGTGCCTGTGGTGATGGGCGTCGGTGGGTTGTTTGACTTCTACTCAGGCCGCATCTCCCGTGCGCCGCAGTGGGTGCGTGAGATAGGGTTTGAGTGGGCGTATCGGCTGGCCATGGAACCCGGGCGGATGTGGAAGCGCTACGTAGTCGGTAACGTGGTATTCTTGTTTCATGTGATGCTCGAAAAAATGAACATCAAACGGAGGACTGTCGCTATATGAGAGCCATAATCAACACCACCGGTGATGCCGCTAATATCAGCGCATTTACCGAACGACTTCCTTCGGCGATGCTGCCGATCATAGACCGGCCTATGGTGCAGCATGTTTTGGAATACCTGGCCGACCGTGGTGTCAGCCGCTTTGATTTTGTCCTGGGTGATATGCCGGAAAAGATCGAAGAGCTGTTTGGTGATGGCTCACGGTGGGGGGTACAGGTCAATTACCACCTGCTCAGGCAAGGAGAAATCCCTGCCATCTATCTGCGCACAATGGACGTAGATGAAGAAAAGATGGTGGTCATCGGCCAGGGAGATAAGCTGCCAGAGCTTCCAAACCTCGCAGAACTGACTAAGCCTATGGTAGTGTTAAAGTCCGAACACGAATGGAGCGGATGGTGTGTGATGCCGTGGGACCGTTTGTCGCGCTATGCTGATATGGCCCCTGGCAACTTGGCGACGGCGATGTGTGCGAAGGAAGATGGCGTTGACTACATCATTCCTGAGTATATTCTTAGTAACCGCGCATATGATTCGGTGCTGAACTCCCATCAGTTGGTGCTTGACAAAAAATTTCTGGGTCTGATGATGTCTGGTCGCGAAATAGAACCGGGTATATGGATAAGCCGTAACGTGGTGATGCCTTCCAACATCGTGCTGGAGCCGCCAGTGTATATAGGCGAAAGCAGCCGCATTGGCAACGCTGTTCACCTGGGACCGCACGCCGTGATAGGCAGCGGATGTGTATTGGACAGTAAATGCACAGTAAAAAACAGCGTCATATTTCCTAACAGCTTCGTAGGTGAAGGCCTTGAGCTGCAAGATACATTGATTGACCGCAACCTGTTAATCAACGCCCGTGACGGTGGCGCGATCAACGTGCGAGACAACTTTATCCTTGGAAGCTTGAATACCGCTTCGGTGGGTATAACCATCGACCGCGTGCTCTCACAGTTGATAGGCATAGTTCTTTGGCTTCTTACACTTCCCTTGTTCGTTCTCGTCTGGATCATTCTGTTCATGAAGCGTGGTCATAATCCACTGCTGGGATTCGAATGCGTACGGCTGCCTGCCACGGATGACGACTTTGAGTGGCGGTATTACAACCTGCTAACCTTCCTGCGCAAACCGAGAGAGCTTGCGGACAATGGTTTGCCTGCCAGCAACTATCCCCATGCCGGGCGAGGCTGGAGTGCGTTAATGCTGAGGGTGCTGCCTGGGTTATGGAATGTAGCCATGGGACACTGTCGGTTCGTTGGCGTAGCGCCTAGAAGTGCCGATGAGATCAAACAGCTTCCTAAAGACTGGCGCAGCCTGTACCTTAAGGCAAAAGGCGGGCTGATGAATGAAGCAGACGTCAGGTTTGGCAGTAAAGCCACAGAGGACGAGGTTTACGCCGCAGAGGCCTTTTACGCCGTGAGTGCGAGTATCGCGCATGATATCAACATCGGCTGGCATTTTATACTCAGTTGCCTGACCATGAAGCGGGGCTGATCCGGCCTTCCAACGACATACATTCACAGGGATGACCCTTGTGGTCATCCGAACGTCACGGATTGGGGCGGAACAACACCACCCCGGTTAGGGAAAACCGGCGCGGAGGTTCCGCACACGAGCGGTGCCGATCCGGCCTTCCTGCGATATACATTCGTAGGGACGGCCCTTGTGGTCATCCGAACGTCACGGATTGGGGCGGAACAACACCGCCCCGGTTAGGGACAACCGGCGCGGAGGTTCCGCAAACGAGCGGGCTGATCCGGCCTTCCAGCGACATACATTCGTAGGAACGGCCCTTGTGATCATCCGAACGTCACGGATTGGGGCGGAACAACACCGCCCCGGTTAGAGAAAACCGGCGCGGAGGTTCCGCATACGAGCGGGGCTGATCCGGCTTTCCTGCGACATACATTCGTAGGGACGGCCCTTGTGGCCGTCCGCCAGGCCCGCAGATGACCACAAGGGTCATCCATACGAATAACAAATATTGGTCGTTGCTGGTCCGGCACCCTGAAAGGGTATGATTCTTATAGCCACGGGTAAGCGCAGCGCAACCCGTGGAGGGTCGTCCGACACCATCTACCCACGAACGTGGGTCGGCCATGGTGACTTGATTGAGTGCATTCAACGAGGGGGTTCGACCCACTTCGGGGTAGTCATACCGGGCTTGTTCCACGGGTATCGCTTCGCTCACCCGTGGCTGTAAGGAATCTTACCCACTTTGTGGGTGCCCGGACGGAAATTGCCCTCCGTTATGTATTTGTGGGCTATGGATTGGGTAATCGGCCGGGATTGGTCTGGCTTACCTATAACGTGCGCTCACATCCATCCGAACATCAAATGTTGGTCGTTGCTGGTCCGGCGCCCCGGAGGGGCAGGATTCCTTACAGCCAGGGGTGAGCGAAGCGATACCCCTGGTAAGCGTCAGGTATCATCTACCCACGAACGTGGGTCGGCTATGGTGAAAATGAGATTCGACCCACTTCGTGGGTGCCCGGACGGAAACTTTCCAGTGTTATGTATCTGTGAGCGACGAATAGGAAACTGGCAGGGGTTGATCTGGCTCCTCCAGCGACATACATTCGTAGGGATGACCCTTGTGGTCATCCGCAACCGTTGTTGATCGTAGGGACGGCCCTTGTGGCCGTCCGCCAAGCCTACGGATGACCACAAGGGTCATCCACGAACAACAAATGCTGGAGAGTGACACCCTGTAAAAGCGACTTTATGCATGTCGTTAGGAGCCCGGACAAGCCGTAGGGACGACGGACGCCAGTAGTGTGTCTGCTAACCATATGGCTGAGTATCTAAAATAAAAATTGGTAGCTGCCAAATGAAATGTTTCGGTAAAGGAGCAAGAGATCGTGCCTGATCAACTGAGAACCTCGCTCTCGCAAGCAGACGATGCGGTGATTACCGTCGCGAACGAAACTCTTAGCGGCCATTCCAAGAAGGGTTTGGTTGCCCGGATCATGCCCTTCTTTGGCCCTGCCTTCATCGCCTCCATAGCGTATGTTGACCCGGGTAACTTTGCCACCAACATCCAGGCAGGCGCCCAATTTGGCTATTTGCTGGTATGGGTCATCGTAGCCAGCAACCTCATGGCCATGCTTATCCAAACCCTCTCCGCCAAGCTGGGCATTGCCACTGGCAAGAACCTGGCGGAGTGCTGCCGTGACGCATACCCAAAACCGGTCACCTTCATCCTATGGATACTCATGGAGCTGGTGGCTATGGCCACTGATCTGGCGGAGTTCCTCGGGGCCGCTCTTGGTATGTATCTGCTGTTCGGAATCCCTTTAGTTTGGGCTGGTTTCATTACCGCCATTGTCACCTTCCTCATTCTGACCATGGAGCGTTTCGGGTTCCGTCCGCTAGAAGCCGTCATCAGCGCATTTGTGGGCAGTATCGCGCTTTGCTACCTCGTTGAGATGTGGATTGGCAAGCCAGATGGTGCACTAATTCTGCAGTCCATCATAAACCCGCGCTTTGCAGGTACCGAAACCGTGCTGCTGGCTTGCGGTATTCTTGGCGCCACTGTGATGCCGCACGTGATCTTCCTGCACTCAGCACTCACCGCCGGGCGCATCGTCGTGAAGAGCCCTGAGATGCGCCGTAAGCTGATGCGCTTCCAGATAATGGATGTGGTGCTGGCTATGAGCCTGGCCGGACTGGTAAATATGGCCATGCTGGTAACGGCCGCCGCCGCGTTCCATACATCAGGCCACGATAATGTAGGCAGTATTGAAACAGCATATGAGGCATTGACGCCCTTGCTGGGACCCGCCGCCAGTTGGGTATTTGGCGCTGCGTTGTTAGCCGCCGGTCTTAGCTCCAGTGCCGTGGGCACGATGAGCGGTCAGGTAATTATGCAGGGCTTTATGAAGAGACATATCGCTCCCTGGCTGCGGCGGCTCATCACCATGCTGCCGGCCCTGATCATCATCATGCTGGGCACGGACCCTACACGCACGCTGGTCATCAGCCAGGTGCTGCTTAGCTTTGGGCTGCCGTTTGCCATCATCCCGCTGGTTGTTTTCACGGCGAACAAGAAGCTGATGGGCGACCTGGTCAACCACAAAATCACAACCATCATCGCGGCTGCGGTCGCATCGCTAATAGTGGTGTTGAACATGTTCCTTCTTTTCGAAACTCTGAAAGGGCTATTCTCATGAGCAAGCAAATCAAGCGCATACTCGTTCCACTCAACGGCTCTGAGCAAGCCGAATGTGCGGTTCAGCCGGCTGTCCAGTTGGCACAAAAGTTCGGTGCGGCCTGCGTGTTGTTCCATGCCATTGAGGCTCACGTAAAGACCGAGACGCATGGGCACACCCATCTTGCTGACTCTGAGCAAGCGCTAAGCTATCTGATGAGCGTGGCCGATCGGCTGGTTAAGCAGGGGGTGGCTGTGGAAACTGACATGCACTCACTGCCGGAAGAGAACATCCCCGCCAGCATCGCACAGCACGTGAAGGAGCTTAATACCGACTTAGTGGTGGTGGCATTGCACCAGGGCGGTGGATTCCGCGAAATGCTGCATGGCAATGTGGTGCAGCAGATCATTTCACTTTCGGAAGTGCCGGTAATGATGTTTAAGGCCGACCGACAGCCCTCCAAGGTACTGATGGAAGGGCGCGTGATAGTGGCACTGGATGGCACACCTGCCCATGAGGCGGGTATGGAATGGGCCGTCAGCCTGGCGCAAGCCTGCCAGATGAGCATCCAGCTACTGCAAGTAGTGCCGACAAGCGCAGACTTAACTGGGAATAGAGCGGCGACACGCAACCTGCTGCCCAACGCCACAGAAGCAGCTCTTGAGGCCGCCACTCATAGTGCGGTGGAGTATCTGCGTCAGCTCTGTTTGCCCTATCGTGAAAAGGGTATCGACATGCGTGGTGAGGTGCGCCGCGGCGATGTGGTAGAACAGATCAGCATAGCATCAAACCAGGAGCACAGCGGGTTGTTGGTATTAGCCACGCATGGCAGATCGGCATGGGATGCCTTCTGGAGCCGAAGCAGCAGCCCACAACTGATAGCCAATGCCGCATGTCCTGCCTTGCTGGTCAAAGTGCATGGTGAAGAAGACGAACGGTAAACGTGCTATCATGTATCTACTGAAGTCGTTCGTTGTTAACGTGAGTGCGATGCAGAAGCGGAGATGCCTTGATGGTTGAATTTATCGCTCGATGGGTCGTTTCAGCGGTCTCGCTGATCATCACCGTGAGGTTGGGTATCATGCTGCATCTGGGCATGTCCCTGTCGGAAAACTTCTGGGGAGTGATGCTGGCTGCAGCTCTGTTCGCGCTGGTCAACTGCAGCATTGGGTTCGTAATACGGTTGCTGGCTTTGCCATTAAGCTGCCTCACTTTAGGCTTGATCAATCTGCCCATTAACGCCTTTCTGTTCTGGCTGGCGGGTTGGCTATCACCCGACTTTCAGGTTAACGGGTTCGTGGCGGCGATGGTAGGTTCCATCGTCATGAGCCTGGTGAACAGCAGTCTTCAAAACTTTATTTCGTCGGCACTTGCAAGAAGAGGGTAGATCAGTATGGATAATCAACAATGGGTCATCATCACTGGTGCCTCTGGAGCTGGTAAGCAACTGGTTCAGCAGACATTTGAGGACCTGGGATACACCTGTGTTGATAACCTGCCACCGGGGCTGCTGCCGGGGCTGGTCAGCCTGGTCAATAGTGCCCACTGGAGCAAGCAGAAGCGTATCGCAGTGGTCATTGACACCCGAAGCGGTCAGATGTTCCAGGAGACGCTGAGCTACGTAAGGCAGGCCCAAAGCCTTGGAGCCGACATCAAGATTCTCTACCTGGATGCCAGCGATGGTGTGCTGGTCCAGCGGTTCAAAGAGACCCGCCGAAAGCACCCCTTGTTTGAGCAATATCCGACCATCCTGGAGGCGATCCGGGCCGAAAAACTGGTGATGGAACCCATCCGTGAGGTGGCCCATCATATCATCGATACCTCCCAATATACGCCCTCAGAGCTCCGCATGAGGCTGAAGACCGACTACGGGCAGGAGGGCAGCCAGTCTGGGCTTTGCATCACCGTCTGTTCGTTTGGTTTCAAGCACGGTGTGCCGATTGACGCTGACCTGGTTTTCGATGTCCGCTTCCTGCGAAACCCCTATTACCAGGTTGAGCTACGTGAAATGACCGGAATCAACCGGTCAATCCGCGAATATGTGTTTGAAGATGAGCTAGCTGAGCCCTTCATGGTGAAGCTGGTGGACCTCGTGTCTTTCACCCTGCCTCAGTATATAAAGGAAGGCAAAGCTTACCTCACCATCGGCATCGGCTGCACAGGCGGACGGCATCGGAGCGTGGTCATGGCTGAAGAGCTCAGCCGAAGGCTGGAGGCCATAGGCTACCGAGTGGGCGTTCAGCACCGAGACATCAACACCCCACCGATGAGGGCAGAATAGCATGACCCATCCAACTCGCCCAAAACACCCGCGTTTGTCCTGGCTCAGGCCTGGTATACAAATCAAACGCTGGTTTATTGGTGCGTTACTTGGGGTAGGCATCGCATTTTTCGGCCTTCAAATACTATTAGAGAGCCTGCTGCCCTTCCGGTCCAACATGCTGTATCTCGTTACGGATCATATGTCACGTAATGTGGGTATTGGGCTGGGTTCGTTCCTGTTGCTGGCGGGGTTGGCGCTCTGTCTGCTGATGATGCGGGCACTGGTGCGCACTGTAGCCTATGCCATCGACCCCATCGCCGCACGGAACCTGGCCATCACCATTAACAGCAAAAGCCGCTTGAAGTCTGGCGCGCGTGTGGTGGTGGTGGGCGGAGGTACCGGCCTGAGCACCATGCTGCGAGGGCTGAAGCAATACACCAGCAACATCACAGCGATAGTGACCGTGACCGACGACGGCGGCAGCTCTGGACGGCTGGTGGAGGAGTTCCACGTGCTACCCCCGGGCGATATCCGTAACTGCCTGGTGGCGCTTGCTGACGCGGAACCGACGATGCAAGAGCTGTTCCAGTATCGCTTCACTTCGCCTCCGGGTTTGGAAGGGCACTCCTTCGGCAACCTGCTGATCGTGGCTATGACCGCCATCACCGGTGACTTTGAAAGTGCCATCCGGAAAACAAGCAAGGTTCTGGCCATCAAGGGGCGTGTGCTGCCCTCAACGCTGCACCAGGTCCGTCTGTTGGCGCGTATGGCCGACGGATCTGAGGTGGAGGGGGAGACGAACATTGTAGCCCACCCGTCTGCGATCAAGCAGCTTGAGCTCAAACCGCGCGATGTATTGCCCCCAGAAGAAGCCATTCAAGCGATTCTTGAGGCCGACGTGGTCGTTCTGGGTCCGGGCAGTGTATACACCTCTGTGCTGCCCAACCTTCTGGTGGATTCCATTGCACGCGCCATCCACCGTAGCAATGCGTTGAAGGTGTATGTATGCAATGTCATGACGCAGCCCGGCGAAACCGACCGCTTTTCGGCCAGTGACCATGTGCGCGCATTCAAGGACCATACCGACCTGAAAGTGATTGACTATGTGCTGGTAAACACCACCCGTCCCGCCGCCGATGTGCTCAACCGCTACGCGAGCACCGGTGCGGAGTTTGTGGAGCCAGACGCAGACCGCATTCGTGAGCAGGGCATCAAAGTGGTGCTTGGTGACTTCATCAATGAGAACACCATCGTCCGTCATGATGCCGACAAGCTGGCAGCAGCCATCGCCAGACTTGCCCGTGAGATGCGGCCATGACGAACGAACAAATAGCAGCTACATTTCGTTTTGTCGCGAATGCGCTGGAATACTTGAATGACAGCCCCTTCAAGGTCCGAGCCTACCGCGCAGCCGCGGATGCCATCGACAGACTGGACATGCCCCTTGTTGAGGCCCTCAAAACCGGCCTGTTTGAGAAAATCCCCGGTGTGGGCAAGGCCATCTACGAAAAGGCTCAGTTGCTGGTCGAAACCGGCAGCTTCCCGCTGCTCGATCGCCTCAAGCAGCAGATTCCTGCTGGAGTGCAGGAGATACTAACCTTGCCAGATGTCACCGGCCGCGCCTTGCTGGCCCTCATGCAGAAATTCCCCATCCAAAATGCTGAGCAGCTTCGGGCCTTACTGAAGTCAGGGCAAGTGCAGGCGGAGCGTTTCACACCGGCCATTTCTGCTGTGATCAGAAGGCTGAGAGAATGGAAATAGGCAGCTTCTCCCCAGAGCTGTTGCCTGTGACCTTCTATCTTCAACCCACTGTGGAGGTCGCTCAAGCTCTACTCGGAAAGATACTCGTTCACCGCACCGAGCAGGGAGTGATCGCTGGGATCATCGTTGAGACCGAGGCATATTGCCAGAATGACCCAGCTTGTCACGCCAGCAGGGGGCTGACAGCCCGCAACGCGGCGATGTTCGGACCGCCTGCTCATGCCTACATCTACCAGGTACATACCCATCTCATGCTCAACGCCATCACGCAGCCCGAGGGCGTTGGTGAAGGCGTGCTGATACGCGCGGTGGAGCCTGTGCTGGGTGTGGAGCTGATGCGCAGCCACAGGCAGCTTGACGACATCCGGAAACTCTGCAGCGGACCAGGCAAACTAGCGAAGGCCTACGGGCTGATTAAGCAGCAGAACGGCAGCAGCCTAATGAACGGGGCTTTGACACTGCACGATTCCGACGCGGTGCCTACCGATAATATCTGCTGTGGATCGCGGATCGGCATTAGCCAGGGGCAGGAGTATCCCTGGCGGTTCTGGATCCAAGGCAGTCCTTATATCTCTCGACCTGCTCCGGCTAAGTAGTCAGACCACCATGCGAGGGTTCTGCCGAGTTGGCCTGATACTGCTCACTCTGTGTGCGCTGGTGATAAGCAGCGTTCAAGCACAGACACCGGACTGGTATCAGCATCCTGAGGGAGCTTACCGCATGATGATACCCTCCGGGTGGAAGCTGCTGGCACCAAATCTGGAACGCGGTGTGGATATCATCGCCATCAGTGAAAGCTCCGAGGAGATGCTGATCTGCGACCGCAAATCTACGGATCTCACCGGGTTAACTCCGGAGCAGTCACTGGCCACATTCGAGTTGTCGCTCAAGCAAAGCACCTTACGCCAGCAGCTTAGCCGGACCACCATCGGCGGAATGCCGGCGGTGTTGGCCAGCAACTTCGACCCCGCCAAGCAAATCGCCTCCTACACGCTGATCGTGCTTTACAAACAGCACTCCTATCAACTGGGTGCCGCCGTATCGTCTAAAACGGCCCTGCCGACACCCCCGACAGTGGTTCGTGATAGCTGGGCGAGCGTGGTGTGGCAGAGCCCGCCCCCTGATGCCGGTGTTCCCAATCCTGGGGTGCAGAGCGGTTCGTCGGAGCAGCAGGTGAGTGTGATACAGTTATTCAGTCCCACAGCGGAGAAGATACCTGATGACATTCTATGGGAAGAGCCAGCTTCACCACACCTGAACATCCGCTTTCCCGCCTTCTCCGTGGATGTGAACAGCCTGGCGTGGTCTGCAAATAGACTGCAGCCGGGCAGCCGGGCAGTGATATCTGCGGCGCAAGAGGCGATGCGGCTGCTTTATGGCCCGATGAACAGCAGACAGGCTTATCAGTTTGAGGCCAAATGGGCCCCGTTCTATACACAATCCACCCCTGAGTGTGAAGCCCAGATCAAGGATATCACACCTTTGCTGGGCCGTTTGGTGGTCGCTCGAAGCGGATTTGCACAGTCTGCCCGACACTTTTACCGGCTGCTGGTGCAGGCCAATATGGCCAGAGTTTCTGGTCACACCCGTGAAGCCTCAGAGGCGTTGCGGTTATGCCGCTATGCACAGACCTTGATGATTGGTTACCAGGCCACGATTGAAACACTCTGCCGGCAGTTGGAGTCCGCAGGTGACCCTCAGAACCCAGCACAGGCATACCGGAGCCAGAATGAGCGGTTTATGAACGAACTGAAGACGGTGAACAGGCTGGCAGGGTTGCCGGAAGGGCCCGCTGCCGACCTCCAGCAGGTGCTAATCGCCTCAGAGCTGCACAAGGAATACCTGAACAACCTCAGCCAGTGTTTCACGGAGGCCCGACTGGAGCAGACCGCTAAAGTGATGCTTAATGGGGCAGTGCAGCCGGAGGCGTTGCGGAGACTTCTCTGGACCGACACCCTCCAGCGGCTGGCCGATGATGAGCTCAGCCGGGCGGAGACCAGCCTTCCTGTCCACCGTCGAAGCCTGATGGATGATCTCAACGCACAGATACTGATGAACTGGGGACGTGAAGAGGCCCTGAAAGTGCAGCGTGTGATGGAGCTGCTGCACGCGGCTTCCGCGATACAACGGCTGATGCCGGAAGACCAGCGGGGTGATGTGGAGGCCGAATGGGCCAGCCACATCAATGCGAAGCTCTTGGCTGCGCGTGACACCACTCCGATCTCTGCATGGGTTCAGGAGCTGGCCCGTAAGGGCAGCGAGTACTGGAGCAGTCATGGCAATCTTCCTGGGGCCTCCGCACGGCTCGCGCGTATAGAACTCCTTCGGAAAACCGCCTTAGCCGAACCTGCGGGCATTTACCTGGGAGGGAGCGATGTGCCCATCAGCGGCCTGGGCAGTGCTGGCGCACGCTGCTGGGGCGCAGACAGCCCCACGCTGGCGGTGTTGGAGGGTGCGCAGGGGTATCAAGTCGGCGGTGTGGTGAGGGTGGCGCGTGGGGAGATGAGTTGGTCACAGTCGCTATGTCGCGGTGCCCAGTCTGCGATGGACAACTGGAACGCTCTGCCAGCGAACGAACCCGAGCTGAAGCTGGCTTCAGATATGCTGGCCCAGTCCAAATGCTTCGAGTTTGCGAAACTCTATGTTGGAGCCATAGATCAAGCTCAGGAAACAGAGCCGGATTTGGCACGGTTTGAGGCCGACTTACAACAGGGGAAGCGGCTAGCGGAGGCTTATATTCTAGCGGAGCAGCGGCTTGAAACTGCTTCACAGCTTGATTCGGCCAACAAGGAGCTTCCTGGACTTCGCAGCACTGTGCAGCAGCTTGCATCTTCGGTGATGGTGAGCACACCGGCCAAATACTACCTTGGCCAACTATCCATAGACGCCCAGCAGAGCCTCGCTCAGCATATGACCGCCATGAACCAGGCCCTTCTTGCTCACATGGAACAAATCCTGACAAAACAGAGTTATCCCACCTCTGCCATCCACCTGATACCTGCAGAGACCTGTGGCGTTGAGAGTATCGACTGCCTCGCGGCCGACACGGTCACGGCAGTTCCGCGTGGCCAGGATGTGGTCAGCTTGTACCAACTGCTGCAGGATGCCCGTTCGGCCTACTACCTGGCCTATGAGAGCGTCTCGCGATACGGGGGGCAGCACGGCTGCTCCGCAAAGTCCGACAGTTTGTCGCCCAAAGCTCTGCCATTCGCTGCGGCACTGAGCAGCAATCTAGTTAAGCTGCATACCGCTAAGGGCCAGCCGTTGCCACTGTATTTGGTGGATCGTGACGAGATGGGCCGGTCAGTCGATACAGCCAGTTTCAAGATGCCGATCAGCACGGATACCGGCATCACGAACACCCAGGAGCAGTGCCGTCAGCTTAATCGCGATATCAGGCTGAAGCTGATCCCCTGGCTGGAAGCGCAGACTGGGTCGAAGCCAAAATTAACACAGACCGCAGCGTACTTCCGCAAACTTCAGATGGTGTTGGAACGGGCCTCACGCAAGCTGCCTAATCCCGGCCTGCTCAGCCTGGCGACGCAGGAGCTGGAGCGGTTGACCGGCGGTGTGAGTGTGGAACAGCTCGCGGTATATTTGGCCCCAGTGCTGGATAAGCTGAGCCGAAACCGGTAGGGGCTTGGGGGCGCCACCTGGGGGTGCCCTGCCAACATCATTGGTCGTCCCTGCACGATCGGTCTGATCCGTCGAATCCGTCGGATTCTCCCTTCAAACGCGGGGCGGTCGCCCTAAAACCTCCAGAAGAACGAGAACTCGTTGAAGTCAGCCCCGCATTTCCAGCACCGGTTGTTCTGCTCAGTGCGCAGCTTCACGATGTCGTTCTCGGCCATGCAGTTCTTGCATATCTCGGTTTCGGGCTGGTCCTCTTCGTCAAGAGGCTCTTCCTGGGGCTCCTCTGCCAGTTTGTCATCTGGCTGTGGGTCGCATTCCTGACTCATCAGTAACCCTCCTTTCGGCGAAACGGCTAAGCGCGCCAGATGAAGAAGCTCTGATCAACCACGCTCCCGCAGTTCCAGCACCGTTTATTCTGCACGGATCGCAGCTTGACTTCTTCATTCTCTGCCATACAGTGGGTGCATATCAGTATCACAGGCTGATCGGGGTCCTCGATAACCTCTTCCTGAGGTTCATCTACCATTTCATCGTCTGGTAGGAATTCCTGGTCATCACACATGCTGCGCCTCCTTAGGCATCATTTCAGGGGCATGGACCTCATTTCGTTGATCATATTAAACAGGCCCATGGTCAAGCCGACCACTACCCACACAATAAAGATCCTGGCCATCCATACGAACCACTTCCGTGCACCGGTAGGGTTTCGGCTGGAACCACCCACCTTGATGTCAAATGGCTCGATGTAGTCGCAGAAGTCGACAAAGTGACCACATTTCCAGCACCGATTATGCTGCGGCCCCTTCAGCGATACAGGCTCATTCTCCTCACCGCAGAAGGTGCAAATCAAACCAGACGCGTTCTCAGCTTCTTCAATAAGCTCTTCTTGTGGCTCATCTACCATTTCATCGTCTGGTTGTGGTTCCTGGTCGTCGCTCACATCGGCCCCTCCGGATAGTGTTGCTCGTAATCGGTATCTATATAGCATGGTACCCCAAAGCACCCTGTAAAGTCTGCCCCAGTTCGGGGTATGATGATGGCATAGGCCTAGAGTCTTTCGGGAGGATAGCGATGAACCGAGACAGCACAAAACAGCACCTGATGGAATATATGCAGACCCTGCCCATAGTGGATGCACATGAGCATCTCTGGGCCGAAAAAGACCACGTGGCGCGGAGGTTCAGTTGGTTTGACTTTCTGCTGCCCTACACGGTCTCCGACTTGATTTCCTGCGGCGTGCCGATGGCATGGGCGATGATGAACGAGATCACACCAGAGGAAGCCGCGGCGCGATGGGTGACCGTGAAAAAGCTCTGGCCGTTGATTAAGCACGGTGCCTATGCCCGGTGCAGCGTGATGGCAGCCAAACACTTTGTGGGCGTGAATGACTTCACCGATGACACCATCCCGCAGATGACCGAATATCTGAACAAGGTAAACACGCCGGGCATCTATGAGCGGATGCTGACCAAGAAATGCAACATCCACTGGGTGCTCAACCAAAACATGAACCGTGACCCGCACAGCATCACGCAGCGCGACCCGCAGCCGGCTTTCATCCATGGGTGCTACACGATGTTCCTGGCATTGCTGCCGCAACTGGTGAAGGAGTATGTGCAGGCCAACCCGAAAGCTGAGCTGGAGGACTACTGCCAACAGTTGAAGCAGCAAATCATCATGGCCAAGAAGAACGGGGCCAAGCTAGTTAAGATGTGTACCTCCATCGGCCTGTACCGGAAGCTGGACTGGCAGAACGCCTCCCTCCGATTCCGGGAGCTGCGTAACAAGCCTGAGATCGCAGACACAGTAAGCGGCCGGCCTGACCTAATGGATGAAGGGCTTGGGTTCTCTGGCGAGGTGTGCAACCGCATCCTGGAGCTGCTTCCCGAAATCGGTCTGCCTGTGGCGTTCCACACCGGCGTGTGGATGGACGCAACCAAACGCAGTCCCGATCATCTGTTCCACATCATTGAACGGCATCCCGCCGTGCAGTTTGATGTGTATCATATGGGCATCCCCTGGATGGCCTCCTGCGCCTATCTGGGCAAAAACTTCCCCAACGCTTACCTAAACCTCTGCTGGGCCCACATGGTGAACCCCGTGCAGGTGGTCAACCAGTTTGAGGAGTGGATGGAAGTGCTGCCGCTCAGCAAGATTTTCGCCTTTGGCGGTGATACTCACCTCACGCCACCCATTGTATGGGCGCATCAGCAAATGACGCAGCAGAACCTGGCGGAGGTGCTCAGCCGAGTGATCGAGAAGGGCAAGATGGGCAGGCCTGAGGCCGAGTTCGCGCTACGGCTGTGGTTCACGGACAACCCGAAGCGGTTCTACGGTCTAGATTGAGCGAACTATGGACACCAAGATGAATCTAAAATGGCTGCCTTTGCTTCTGTCATTGATACCCTGTATCACTTCTGCCGATGTCACCCCGCCAGATTGTGGCATCACGTTAAGCATTAGTGAACAACTCATGAAGCCTGTGATCCAAAAAGGCGACCTGGGAACAGAGGCTAACCAGTTCGGCTTTGAAGGCGGCTGCGTACTGAAGCTGAAAGGGATTTACCACATGTTCACCAGCGAGATGGCGGGTGAGCCCAAATGGGTGAAGATGAAATTGGCCCATTGGGCCAGCAAAGATGGCAAACACTGGAACCGCAAGGACACGATGTATACCAGCAGCGGTGACACTTCCGGTAAAGATCCAAGAGCCAGTTTATGGGCCCCGATGCCAGTGTATGATGACCAAGCGAAGCTGTGGAACCTGTTCTATGTGGCCTACAGAGCCCCGGTGTGGCCTGACAATTGGCACGGGCGATTGTGGCGGGCAGTGAGCCAGAAGAAGGGCCCAAACGGAATATCCGGACCATGGCGCGATGTGGGCATCATCCTGCAGCCGGATGCACAAAGCCAAAGCTGGGAGAGTGTGCAAGGCACCGATTCGGTATTTCCGTATAAAGTGGGAAACAAGTGGATGGGCTTCTACGGCAGCAGCGACGCTGCTACCTGGTGGAAGGTGGGCTTGATGCAGGCACCCGGCCCGAAAGGACCATGGAAGCGCTTGACCACAGGTAATCCTGTGACGTTGAACGGTGAGCTGGGCACCGAAAACCCTGTGGTGACTCGCCTGAAGAGTGGTAGATATGTGGCGGTGTTCGACACCATCCACGAGCCAGGCTCTCACTCAATCGGATATGCCGACTCGGCAGATGGCCTTACGTGGTCGCGGGCGAAGCAGTTGGTGCTCACTCAGAGCCCCGAATGGTGGGTTGCAGACATGCGCACCCCGCTGGGTCTTGTTCCTGAGCCAGACGGCAGCTTCAGTCTATTCTACACAGGCTCAGCAAAAGCCGATGGATATGGCTGTGTTGGTGTGCTTCGGTTACAGTTAATTGAACCGTGATGGGCGATTTATCGTCATATAGGCGTTCATCTATTGCATTTCTACTCAACAGAGGGTATAAATAGATGGCATCGACCCATGGAGGGAACGAACGTGAAAAGATACCTTATCGCCGCTGCATTGATGTGTACATCAATCTGCTTCGCACAGCAGCCTCAGCTTGAGTCATCTGAGGGTGGTCCGGTTATGGATATGGCCGCACCCCCAGCCAACGATGGTACACCCATCGCCGCTGTTCTGGCGGAATGGGCTAAGAAATACGACAAAACATTAGTAGTGGAACCCGGGCTCACCGAACGCGTTAAATTGGACCCCGCGGCGAAAAGCTTTGAACAAGGCCTGGAGCTCACTTTGAAGCCGCTCAAGACCATCAAATGGCGCAAAGTGTATCTGCGAGCAAAGATGAAGCAGCCCAAGCCGGAACGGCTGGCGGCGATGGTCCGCTCTTTAGAGGCGATGGAAGCCACAGGCATCATTATCCAGGACGCCACTGGCACTAAGATCAACTATTTCACAAAAGCGGTTGAAGTGCCGCAGAACTACGCCGCTGGTCTTGATAAAATGAACCCCGCTTTCAGCAATACGGTGGTATATGTGGTTTACGACAGCAAACCCTCATGGGCTTCAGCCAACGGAGTGGAGCTGTTTGACTTGACTGCCGACCCCAGCAGCATCCCAGCGGGAGCCATCAACGCGCAGAACCTGCAGGCCATTCAACAGAAACTGCTGGCTGCGATGATGAGCATGGATCCAGACGAGAGGGCTGCAGCCATGCGGGGCATGATGAGCATGTCGAACAACATGGATTCGCGCACCCGTGTGCAGATGATGGTCGAAGGCATCAAGGCGATGAACAGCATGACACCCGAAGAACGGGATGGCATGATGCGTCGCACGATGGAAGATTTACAGACTATGAAGGACATGGGTGTTCAGCTTCCTGGTATGCCCGCGCCTACGCCCCCTGGTAAATAGGCTTACGCGGCGCGGAGGGGCTTCCGACGCAAAGGCGTAGGGGCGCAAGGGTAGTTGACCGCGCCGGTTTTTCATAACGCTGGCCAATGTTGGGCTTGTAGTTTCTGGCGCGGTCTGGCAGATAGCAGGATGTTTCACGCGAAGACGCGAAGGGTAAATGACCGCGCCGGTTTCTCGGTATGCTTGCGACGGCTGTGCAGCCCGTCTCCGGCGCGGTCTGGCGGATAGCCTGCCCTCTACTGTGCGCCTCGGTTTCGAGAGCTTACCGAAAGACCGGCCCGGAAAGGGAAAACCGGGCCGGTCGATTACGCTTTGCTGTGCAGCCCATGGACCGCGCCGGTTTCTCGGTATGCTTGCGATGGCTGTGCAGCCCATCTCCGGCGCGGTCTGGCGGATAGCCTGCCTTCCACTGTGCGCCTCAGTATTGAGAGCTTACCGAAAGACCGGCCTGGAAAGGGAAAACCGGGCCGGTCAATTACATTTATCGGGCGCGGTTTGGCGGTTAGCCTCCCTCCCCATCCGAACCTATCGGTGTCATCCTTGAAATCCGTGGTTCAGATAAATCCCTATGCATCCTTGCGCCTTTGCGTTGAATCCACACCGCTTATTGCGACCCTCGCCCGACGACCACCATGGCCTGGACGGGGTCCAGGTGCAACTTCACGTGAGTGGTCGGCTGACCATACTCCGTCATATACCTGGGCGTCACCGGTGTGATGTCGCCTGTATGCGGGTTCCATAACTCCACATCCGTTAGGTGGCCGCGGATTCGCACCCAAGTATCGATGGTGTCATCGCTGGAGTTTGTCACCAGCACCAGCTCCTGCCCGTCATTGTTTTTGTGGATATAGCTCAGCATCCCTTCGTTCCATATCGGCAGTTTGGTGTAATCCAGCACCACATCACCCACCGGCAGCGCGTCCTCTACCATCTCACGCAGGTATAGTTGGTTAACCTTTTGCGCATAGTAGGCCGCACCTCCACGTGAGTTTTTGTTTACCTTCCACCGAGGGCCGAAATTATCTACGTGATGTTCCTGGCTTTTCAGTAATATCCAATTACCATTGACCTTTTTGTGCAGAATTTGCTCATAGGGGGCACGTATCTGAAGCCTATACTGATTCGATTCGTCCTGCGCCCGGAACACCACACTGGCCGCCGTCTCATCCGAGCGCATCTCAAGCTCAAGAGTATAATCATCCCAGGCGGCGCCTTGCCGACTCAGCATCTTCTCGTTCTTCTTAAGTATGAGTTGGCTATCCGCGATGACCGCATTTTCAGTGGAGCTCCACTTCCGTAGATCACCTCTAAAATCTTCATGGAATAGAAGTTGTCCCTGAGGGGATTTCACCCGGATGTTGGCAAATCGTCCAACCTCATTTTCCGATTCACACAGCCCAATTCGGCCTTTTGTGAAACTCTCATCGGTGATCACACACACGCGGAAACCACTCACATAGACACTGATGCTGCTTCCCTTGAGCTCGATCTTCACGTTGGTCAACGGTAAAGACATCTTCAGAATCTCACTGCCGAACAGGTTCTGTATGGTGCGTTGGACATCGGCATCATGACCAGGTTCGGCCGATTGAGTGGGCAGCACACCGGTGGCAATGAGTTTTCCGCCGTTCTCCACAAAACGCTGGATTTTTTGCAGGCTCTGCCAGGAGATCACTTTGGCAGACGGCATGACCAACAGCTTGTAATCCTCCCAGTTCACGCGGTTGCTTAGCTGGATGGTGTTGCCACGCACGGTGCACTTATCCTGCAGCACCTGCGGGTGCAGGAAAGTGAAATCACGTCGAACAGTGCCGGTCAGTAGGTCGCTGATTTCCATATAGTCCGAATCCCGCGGTAACTGGCTATCGCTGTTTATGTAGCCAGGTGCATCGAACTGGTAGTTGGCCTCTATTGACTCGATGGGATACATCAGTGCGATGTCGGCCACATGCCGGCCTCCCTGGAACAACAGGCTCAATCGTGCGCAGAACTGGTTGTAGGCCGGCAACATTGGCGCGAGCTTTTTGTTGAAGTGCGAAATCAGCGGTGGGATGTATACATGCTCGGGATCTAACCACATGCTTTGAGGGATCATGAAGTTCACACCTCTGGCATACAGCTCCATGGCCACACGATACATCATCGCCGGATTCATGGTTTCCTCTTTGAAGCGGCCGTAAGCCTTCGCAGCAGTGATGGGGTGATCGAAGCAGTTGGCACTGGAGGACGTCAGCTTAAGTCCATGTCGATTGAATCCGTAGATTTCGGTCATAGCCAACATGGGCATCTCGCTGTGCTGGTAGAACAGGATGTTGTCACCGCCCATGTTGATAGGGCAGGGATGGTTATTGCCCATTGGGTTCCCTGTTGCGGTCACACCGTGCTTACGGCACCACTCACCCACGATTTTTGGGAAGCCTTGTGCCATCAGCTCCGCGCGAAAGCTCAACAGGCTGACGCGTGCGGAGGCGGTTTCTGGCCCGATGTCATACCACAGTGCGGGATAGAGGCAGATGGGGTTTTGCCCCCGCTCATGTTGATGTTTGCGGTTAAATTCGGGTGTCCATGTTCTATACCCTTTGGTACGCATCAGCGAAATATCATCGTAGCAGACCGTCTTGATCGTCTTACCGAAGTGGCTTTTAAACCGCTGATAATGGCGTTCGAGGGTTAAGCCTATATATATATCGACCGAACTGGGGCTCATATAGTCGATCCATGAGTCGTCGGCTTCAACAACGCACATGAACACCATCACCTTCCAGTGACCCGCTGGCGCCGCCCACTGCAGGCTGTTTCCTTTCACGCGGTTGCTGATGTCTATCCGCTCGAATTTGTCGTTCATCGCCACCGCGCCCATCATGCTGCCCTTCGGCAGATCAGTGATCACCGCCTGGGCTGGGCCCGTGATCTCAATTTCTATTTTGTCCAGCCGCTTGGTGAGCTCTTCGGGGTAATTAGCCCTTATCTCCCCTCCCGCCCAACCGCTGGGCTGGGTATAGTCGTCATACAGTATCACCTCCAAGCCCAGCTTTTGGGCCTCATCCAGCAGCACACCATATCGCGCGAAGTACTTCTCAGACATAAAGTCTGGCTGCATACCATATGCCGACATCACGACGACCCCTCCAAATCCGCTGAGCTGTGCGGACGCTTGGAGCTGCTCTTTGATCTGCCGGGTGGTGACGTTCTCGTTCAAGTGCCAGAATGGTTGAGTGTGCAGACGGCTTGGAGGGGTCGCGAAGAGAGCTCTCAGGTCAGAGATCGATTTGTCGGTTGCTGCCATGGTTGTGGCCTCCAGGTGGTGTGACGTTATTTCCAGATATAACATTCACCACCTACTGACAGATAACCTTCTTCACTCTTTTCTTGCTTTCCGCTATGGGGAACTGTCTCACGCAGAGGCGCGGAGGGCGCGGAGGGAAGTATCATCCACAGATTACACAGATTACACAGATTATGAAATGACCGACGCGAAGACAGGCTGCCAACGCAAAGGTGCCAAGGGGCGAAGGGTATCACCTGGGAACGCCAATCTCCCGATTGGCCTCCCTATCCATCCGAACCGATCCATGTCATCCGTGTAATCCGTGGTTCAGACAATTCCCTCCGCGCCTCTGCGCCTTTGCGTCAAAGAACGACTTCGCTGCTCCCTACCGGGCGAAACGCACGCTGACCCGCCGTGTGGCGGGCACGTGCACCACCACAGCCCCCTTCAGCTCATCGGACACCACCAGCTTAAGTGCCTTGCCGGTGCGCGCGTCCACCACTCGGGAGAAACCCGCGGGCTGAGCCAGCTCTACGGTCTTCACGCCGATCGGTCCGGTGAACACCACGTCGATGCGCCGGTCACCGTTTGCCTCGGGGGTGATGCTGACGCTCAGACGGCTGCCCTCCGCATTCGGCAGCTTGATCCTAGATATCTCAAGCTTCTCTGACTTCAGCGCCTCAGGGACATGCGGGAAAACACGCAGGCGGTTGGCGATCTGGTCGTAGTCCACACCAAACAGAATCTCCACGACGCATTGTATCCACTGCGAGGCCGACCAGCCATACCGCTGCACACCCTCACCGCTGCCGGTGGTGGGGTGCAGGTATTCCGCCCAGCGTTTATTGAACTGCTTGATAGTCATCCAGTTCAGTTCAGCTGCCAGATCACGGCGGCCCACGTCCCTCAGGCCGTCGATCACGGGAAGGTTGCGCATCGTCCAGATATCACCCCACCAGGCACGGCCGTCGTACGGGCCGGTGGCTTCCACATAGCGTGGCTCAGTCCTGGCCAGGCTGGTGATGGCCACTCCACCCCAGTTGAACAGCTTGGGGTCGAGTAACTGCGGAATCAGCTTGCTGACCTGTGCCTCCGAAGCGGTGTTCAAGCGCATCGGGTCAAAGGTGGTGCAGATCAGTTGCGGGTCGTGCTCTCGGGTCTGCACGTTCACGTTGAAATAGCCCCCGCGTGATTCATTCCAGCTGTATTTGTTTAGTGCCGATTGAAGTTCAACCCTTTGAGTCCAATAATGCAGTGCTTGTGGAAGGTGGCCTAAAGATCGGGCCAGTTTGGACACGTTGTCGCATCCGATGATGACCGCCATATTGGTGTCGACTGGCGCCACTGTTTGGGAGGTGGGGATATCGGCCCCCAGGCTCTCCTCGAAGATGGCGGTAATGAGCTTCGTCTTGGCATCGCGTTTCACGGGGGAGAGCCACCAGTCGAGATAGCCCTTCAGGCAGGCGTAGACGTCCTCGCGGGTCTTGACGTCCCCGCTGCGCCGTGCTACATCGTAAGCCGCCTCGAACAGCCGAGGGGTGCTGCTCTGCTCGCCCATGGTGCCTCTGACCGAGGCTGAGCCCCACAGGTCGATGCGGCCATCCGGGTTCAGTGCCTGCACGGCGGCGAATCCCCGGCACATTTCCTCCGCTAGTCGCGGATTGGCCCACTTCGTGCCGATGATGTTCAAGCCGCTGTCCAGTTGCCACCAGTTCTCGCCGTAGGCTCCACCTGGACCCATCACAGGCGTGGGGAAGCCCTGCACCGGCACGTTGGTGATCAAACACTCATCCAGCACCTTGAAGGCGTCGGCGAAATCTGCTTGGGTCACACCTGGTATCTGCACCACCGGCACCACCGATGGGCTGCACACATCCGGGCGGGGCTGTTTGGGCCGTGGGTCGGCTTTGGCAAACCGGATGCTGCGTATCCACATATCGCCAGCACGTGCCAGGCAGATCGGCCGGATGCGTAGCTGGTCGATGGGCTTGCCCCACGCGCCATCCACATGCACCACCACCTCTTGCCAATCCTTGCAATAGGACTTCATGGTGAAGCGGATCACACCGGCATCCTGCGTGGGGTTGTCGGGATGGCGCCAGAAGAGGTAGCCGTCGGTCTCTGGCGACTGGTTGAGCATGGTGATGATGACCTTGTTATAGCTCTCGTGAGGGATGTTCAAGCCGCGGGGTGAGTCGATCTCACCCATTGGCGGGGCGTAGGTCTGGTTGGGTATCGATGTGTAGTCGTAGTTCGCAGGTAGATTCGCCCTCAAACGCATCGATCCGCCCATGATACTGGCACTCAGGGTGGGCGCGACCGTCCAGCCCAGCGTGTCCCCGCTGCGGCTGAACTGCCACGCCGGAGCATCGGCCTGTACGGCCGTGGAAATTATGAACTGGGCCGCTATCAGTGCCCAGATAAGTATAATCGTCTTCATGAAACCTCCCGGATAACCCGGCTATACGCCATGGTTGTCAACACTTGGTAACATTCGGCATCTATTGCTTGCATACCTGCAAGGTGTCCGTTACGAACCAGGCATCGCCTCCAGCCACGGACGCAGCTCGCTGATGGGGTGAAGCTGACCCAGCTCGATGCCGTGGCATAGATATCCGCCTTGACTGCCCATCTTCGAGCCCCAGTCCTTGACAGGAGCGGCGTCTACCTCCGGACTGGTGGCATACCCGCAGATATACGCCCTGGTTCCGGCTGGGATATCCTGCGCGTGGTCAATGCGGTCCAAAATCACCTGAACAGTAGCGCGCGGTTTGCGGACGGTGGTGTATTCGTGGCGCACCAGCAGGTGAAGCCTCAAGCTCATTTGAAAGTATGAGCACTTAACCTCAATGTCCTTGAAATCCTCCTGACCTGCATTTTTGCCGATGTAGTTGTGCTGCCAGTCACCGTAGTAGTATTGGGCGAAGCAGAGCTCCCCCAGATGCCCTGTCAGTGTATCAACAGGTGAGGTTTGAGTACGCCGTATCTGGCAATCCGCGACATGCTGAGTAGCGAAGTTTATCATTTCCTGGCTCACGATGACGATGGGCATATTGCTGATGGTGTTCATGGGCTTACCTCCATCGCTTTGGTTCCCTTCTATGATCGGGGTTTCGACGCCTCCTCAAGGTAGGCGACCACGTTGTTGACTGGAACGTCCTCCAGTATTCCTTTCGCCCCCGCCAAGATATATCCACCACCCCGGCCGAGTTCGGATTTCAACCGCCGCACCTCGGCTGTCACATCGTAAGGAGTGCCAAAGGGCAGGGTGCTTTGAGCCCCAAGACCGCCGATAAAGCGCACATCCCGCCCGAATTCGCGCTTCAGTTGATACACATCCATCGCTTCCGGCTGCAGCGACTCCAAACAATCGAGGCCGCAATCAATCAAGTCGGGGAGGGCGGGAGCGGCGTTACCGCACACGTGGAGAACGGTGTAGACACCGGCCTTATGCACGCGATCGAATATGCGCTTCCACCTCGGAAGGAACAGCTCTCGGAACCTGTTGAGGCCGAAGATCATGCCGCGTTGGTCGGCGTAGTCATCGGTCAGCATGATCGCGTCCACTGGGAAGGCCAGTATTTCGTCAAGGCTTTCGATCATCCAGTCGGCGATCATGTCCAGCAGCTCCTCGCAGAATCCTGGGGCCTCATGCATGTCGATCAAGAACTGCTCAAAACCGCGCAGTGTCCAGGCGCGTTCAAACAGCCCGAACACGTGAGATGCCATCCTGAAGGATTCCGTTGAGGAGATGATCTCCTGCTCCCAAACGGGATGCAGGTATGTGCGTATGTAGCCGCGGACGTCTGGGAGGCTGAAGCCCTTCACGCTTTGTGACTTGAGAGGAGCCTCGACAAGGTGGGAGATCGATCCCATGTTCCAGACGCTGCCAAGCTGGTCACGCTGCAGGCCATCCGGCAGTTCCTCCATACCAGCTCTGGAGAGATACCCGTCAACGAGCGCCAGGGTGGTGATGTATGGCCGCGCCTTGGCACGCCAGCACTCGCTGCCGTAGTACGCGGTCAAACCTGCAGCTTGCTCCGGTGACGTGTTGAACAGAAACGGCAGCTCCGAACTTTCCTTGAACTGAAAGGCTTGCTTGACGACATCCCTTGGTATCATCGGCTGATCTCCTTTATGTGGTTCATACGACTCTTTACCGGCTGATATGGAACAGCCGGGTTTCGCCCAGCAGCATGTCGAATTTGAACGAGGATGCTCTGCCCATCTCGTGGCCGTCGGTCACCGAAGACAAACTGCATTCATATGGCATTTTGAGCGTCTTCGGACCCGCCGTGCTGGCGTGGATGGAGACATAGCCATTTCCGGCGGCGATTACATCATTTTGCCCGCTGTAGCTATGGACACCGGCCTGCGTGGCATATTTGGATAGCGTGGCCGCAGGCAGCGTGGTGACGTTGGCATAGTGGCTCGTGCACCCGGTGCCTTCTCCGAGCTTCACGACCTCACTCACATGGCTGGGTGACACAACATCACCGCGCACGATGCCCGGATCGGTCATCCATACCAGCACGTTACCCGGCCGACACGCCTGCTTCTTGATGGCCCGCAACTGGTTCTTGTCCAGCCGGTAGGTGTCCAGGAAGATATACATTTTAGCCTTTGGCAGCTTGCCTGCCACCAGGTCATCCAGCAGGTAGACGCCCACCGGCGCGCCGATCCGGTAATATTGTTGTCGGAACACATGCAGCAGATGGTCCTGCGAGGCGGGATGGTAGAAGCAGCTTCGTTCGTCAAGAATCACTGCGATCTCGGGGCTGTATGGCGTGAGCTCTGCGATGTTTGAGTTATAGGCGTTTACCAGTTTGCCATTATTTCGCCAGATGGCCTTGTCGTTGAACCACCCGCGGCTGGCGATGTCACCCCACCACTGGCCTGCTCCGTGCGTTAATGAGACCGCGAAGTTGCGCTGCAGCACGCCCAGCGTCTCCCTGAGGTCCGCGCAGCGGCCAAAACCGGCATCTGCATCGGACAGGAAAGTGCGCGTGTCATCCTCGGTCAGCCAGAGCTTCCCGTGTAGCCTCACGGAATCGAACGCGCCCATCATCGCCCCCGAACCTCCCGAGGAACGGTCGTAGTATGAGGTGGGGGACACAATGGCGTCGACATAGCGTGACTTCAACAGCCGTCCCAACGCCAGCCCTCCGCTGCCAGGCAGACCGAACTGCTCCATCTGGTAGCCGTAGAACGCGATCGCGAGCTTGTGTGGGGCCACGTCCTTCACCGCTTTGCACATTAGCGCCACCGCGTCGGCCATGCCGGTGTTCGCAAACTCGTCGAAGTCGATCGCTTTTTGCTGTTTCTTTGGGTCGCGATACTGGCCCACGGTCACTTCGGTGCGCTCAGACACGGTGGGCACACTGGCGATGATTAAGGTCACGCTGGGGTCGGCCCACGATTTCTGAAGTGCGGAGTCAGTGCGGTATTTCGTGCGCAGAAACGTCCGGAACGCCGTCAAAGCGGCTGGTTCGAAGCCGGTCACTTTCTGCGGAAAATTCCAGTAGAACCATTCATCCGAGGTCTGTCCAGTCACGTGATAACCGGCGATGTTGTTTCCGTATTTGGCCTCCATGTGCTTGACGTATGCCCGGATGTTCATCGCGGCATCCCGTCGCCATGCCGTTGAATGCACGCACGCCAGCGGCCCGACAGTGCCATCATCGAATTCCATCACGTCGCCCGGATGCTCGCTCTTCCACCAGTCCGGCGGGCCATCGGTCTGGAACCGCGGGATGATCAGCGCGTTGGGGTTCGCAGCCAGCACCTTGTCAATCCATTGGTCCACGGCGGTATAATCTGGGGTCTGCCCGGGCCGCGTCCACGGGAATGTGGTGATGACTGACACGATGTGGACGCCCTGCTGCTTCGCGAGCGCTATCTCTGCCTGCCCGATTTCGGTGGAGCCGAAAATCAGACCGGTGTATAGCATGATCGGAGCTGTGGGCTTACCGTTGATCTGGAGCACCGGTCCGGCCGGTGACTGAACCACGCGGGCCGTGAGCGCCATCGCGCTGTGGGTGTGGCTGAGCAGTAGGCTGCATAAAATCATGGCAAATACCCGCGTATGATGGATCGGCATTATGTGAACATCCTTATCTGTTGTAGGGCTGTTTAGGGCTGCCTAGTACCATTCGGCGTGTTCTGCTTCCATCCCTGCCTTAATGATGCCTAGATTGGTGAATCAATGACCACTTGGTTTCACGCGAAGACGCGAACACGCGAAGGGAATGGCCGGCGCGGCAAGGATGCCATTCCCAACGCCCGCCGGAACGCGGGCGGAGTAGGGCAGCCTATTGCCTATGTCCGGGGCGGTCTTTCAGTACGCTAACAATAGCGGAAGGCTATAGACCGCGCCGGTCTGGCGGTTAGCCGATTCCGTCGACACGGGAATGACAGCCCACATCGCAGCCGGTTAGCCACGCTGCCGCGGGTTTAGTCACCCCACGGACTGGCGTCCGTCAAAGGGGTTCCCTCACCGCGCGTCTAGGTATTTGCAGCCCGCAAGCGGGCGCCGGGTGCCCTCCGCCAGCGCCCGCAGGAGCGAAGCGACGCGGGCAGCCATCTGATCAGCGACGGGTGATGGAGCCCCCTGGGGCGATGGAACCCGTCGACGCGGGGCCGGTCGCCCACATCGCAGGTTATCAGCCCAGTGCCACGGGTTCCCGTACCGCTCGGTAATACCACCCATGGCTGAGCAGCGATAATACGGGTATATATACACTGAGCGAGTTTTACAGTCTAATTTGCTGAGGTATGTTTTTATGAATGCTCTGGAAAAGGCCATCATCGCGTTAACCAACAATGAGCGAAGCCGTAGAGGGCTCTCGCCATGCATTATGGATGAGCAGTTAGCGGACGTCGCGCGGATGCACTCGGCGGATATGCTGAAGCGTGATTTCTTTACCCACGACAACCCCGATGGCCTGGGCCCAAACGACCGCGTGAAGAAAGGCTACCCCACACTGCTGGGCGGAGTGGGCGAAAACATCGCCTTTTTGGAGAACTATCCCGACGGGGAGCTGGCCAAAAGGTTCGTGACCAACTGGATGAACAGCCCAGGTCACCGCGCGAACATATTGAAAGCCGACTACAAGTCGATGGGTCTTGGCATCGCTCGTGAGGGCCGGCGGGTAATGGCCACGCAGTTATTTGCTGACCCGTTCGCCATATTCAAGAGCCTGCCGCCGTCCACCATCCCTTACGGCAGGGAACTGGTGCTGGAGTTCTCCAGCGTGATACCCACCCCAGAGCTGTTTGTGTCGGTGCAGTTTGCAGATGCTGAGGCGAAATACTACATTGACTCGCGCAGTTATTATGTGGGCAGTGCGAAGATCAAGCCGCAGTCATTGGGCCGAGGAAACTACCGTTTCAGCCTGAAGCTGGAGTATGGCCGCGGAGTTTATCGGGTGAACATCACCCGCGGGAACTACCTGTATGGCGGGGGGATCAGCATTAGTGTGCGGTAGGTGCTTCGGGGGGAGGAGTCAGGAGGGGAGGAGTCAGGAGGCAGGAGGGGATTCGGGAGGGGAGGCAGCCCGTTTTCAATAGATCATTTTCGTAGATACTGTGCACTTTGTCAAGGCCCCCCAGGGTTAAATCTGTTATTTGCTCGGAATACCAGATTTCCATATATAACGTTGCAGGTATAACGATTATATATGCCGTTATGACAAGTGTATCTTGAATCTACCCCAAGCTCATGACAAAAGCCAGTCACACAGTAAGATACATAACCACGTAAAAGGTTGCCCGCCATCCGTAGTGATGAACGCCCGCCCCGCATCTTTGAACCTGCAAAGATAACGTTGATGTTATAATGTTTTTGGGACGCTTAGCTCAGTAGCGATTTAGCGAGTACTGAACATGTATCTTTACCGCTAGAATACGCCGGCTCTGGAATGCTGCTCATCCACTCATGGACAAACAACAATCATGCTGTGGCTCTCCATCCATACACCCCGATCCTTGAACGACCCTGTCCTGCCCAGCCTCATTACCTTCGCCGGCAAAAACTGGGGCCGCTCCGGCACGAAGCTGGACAAGGTCAGTGTCGTCGGATGGCAGTGTCTGGTTGGCCTGAGCATCCTGCGGCTCCAATCCGTAGCACGGATCGTAGGCCTTATGCCTGGTCAACACCGTCCACATCAAGATCAGCAGCTTACGCATCACCGCGCATAAGACCTTATTGCCAGAACCCGGTCCGAATCTCTTACGCATTCTGGCTACAAACTGATACATACTGGGATGGATTGCTGTCGACTTACGTTCCAACATCTGTAATACCACCATGGCACTTGTGTAAAGCAAGGAGCGCATTAAGGGATCACCCATTTTGGATATGCGGCTTACGGACATAATGCTGGTTCCTGACTGGTGCGGACATGGGTTCATACCCACAAACCTGACCAGCTTCGCCGATGTCGAAAAGCAAGAAATATCACCGATGAGCCCTAAAAAGTAGTTGGATGTGATATCACCTACACCCGGAATACTGTTCAGGAGGCGACGGTCCTCCGCTAGCTTGTCATCGCTGGCAATAATCTCTGCCGCCGCAGAGTTAAGAAGCTGGATATCTTCTTTGCAGTGATCTATGCTGCGCGTAAGAACCGTTATAGAATGCTCATTCTGAGCGTGAGAGAGCCTCTGCTGCAGAGAGTTTTGATGTTTGACCAGCATGCGCCGTGTACGTCCGATTTCCTGCAGTGACCGATAACACTCGCCTTTGGGATTGTAGAGACGCAGGCGGTTCTTGAGTGCGTAATCTGCAATGATCAGGCTGTCCACATAGTCGGTCTTTTGCCGAGAGCCCTGTGAGAGGCGATGGTAGTGTATCCGGCAGGGTTCTTGCCGTGACACTGCCTGCTTATGCTTATACAGGTAGTCAAGCAGCTCTTGCTCACATCCGCCAGTGCCTTCCATTGCGAACAGCACAGGCATCCAGCCTTGCTTCTTGGTAAGTGACACGAGGTCTTTGAAGCCCTTCTGGTTGTTCACAAACTGCTTGTGGACGAGATGGGTGCCGTCCTGATCGACGACAGACACGTCAAAAGTGTCTTTGGAGATGTCGATCCCGGCGTAGTAGCTGTAAGAGTTGTCATTGATTTGCATAGTTCGGTATGCTCCTAGTTAGGGACAAAGGTGAAGAAATGAACCTTGACATCCTTGTATATGCGGGCTTTGAGCCCATGTTACTGTTCGTGTTAGGCCATTGCAGAGAAGGGTGCCGCTCTACGTTGCGTAGTCAATGCTACAAGGGATGACCCGGCATCTACCCCTTCTCTTTCACCCCAGCGTCCCGGTGTGAGGATGGTCCTCAACTCTTGTTGTAGGTATGAGGACCTCCATCTTTAAGCATACAAGGGATGACCCTTGTGGTCATCCGCAAGCAGGTTATGCCTGTTGTTTATTGTTAATCCGGATGACCATAAGGCTTTGCAGCAGCCATAAACAAATAATAGGGGTAAAAGTAAAAACTATGAATCGGAAGGACTATTTAGGACAACCGTGGGTGACGCAATCGGCGCCCGATTTGAAGTTCGCCACCCGCACAATGCCTTCCACTTACGGGATTGACTACCCATTTGCGGAACAGACCGCACAGGGGATAACTTTATTTACCAGGTTTCCGAAGTTTAAGTTGCGTGACCGTCATATCCATGTCTCCGGGCCATGGTATAACAACTGGGCCGATAACCAGCATTTCACACGCGGCATCAGCAGTGTTGAAGCGGTACCCAATTACCGCATTGGTACAGCCCCCACCGATGTGCGGAACCTGCCGTATGCCCAAAAGCACCAACTGATGGGCGACCCGTTCTTCTGGGGCCATGCTGAAAGACTGGCCAATGAGCTGGAACAGAAAAACCCCAAAGACGACCGTATCGCCGCTCTGCGGCTTTTCCACAAAGAGCATCTCTTTTCCAACAACCGCGAGGCCTTCCTTACCTTGGGTGAACTGTCGTGGAACGCCGAAAGGGAACCCACCGACTACAAACGCAAAGGGGTGCTCTACCCATGCTTTGACATCGAGGCCACCGGCGGATGGGAGCACCAGCGGGACTGCTTCGGCTGGCTGTATGAAGGCTACGCCAGAGCCGCACTGAAAGAGACCGGTATCAGGGTCTGTCCCATTTCCTATGGGCAATACACCTTCGAGGTCGGCGCGTTTTACACCTCACTGCGCTGGGGAGGGACGGGCTTGCCCGAGTACCTTCTGCCCGAGAAAGACTATTTGAGGGACAATGACCCCACCCTGAAGATATTCAACGAGTTCCACGGTGTGCTTTCCACCGATGGTTACCTGCGTGCGATATGGGGTAACGAGCCATTTTATAAACGCAGCTCCGATGGTCGGCTGATACTAAAACAAGGCATTCCTCAGTTCAGTGACCTCACCACCACCAAATGCTACGGCCACACGCTGACGCTGGAGCCAGGCGAGGCGGAGCACTGCCTGCAGGACCTCTACGTCCAGGCGGTTAGGCTCTACCTGATGCACCACCGCATCGCTGGCCAATACCCCGCAGATAGCACCATCCGGCGGTCGCATCTACCCAATGTCAAGGTTGGTGCCTGGACGCGGATCTGCAACGAAGGTGTTCAGGGCATTCAACAGAATGACCGCCCGCTGCCGCCATGGCTGATGGACATGTTTACGGGGATGTCGCTGTTCGCGGCCGACAACTATGTTTTATGGGCCTCGGAACTGAATACCAGGCCGGGAGCCCCAGGGGCCGACTACACTAAAGACTGGAAATACAACGCCCATGGGGTGCTGGAGTATGTGGTGAAAGCGGCCCACCGGTATAGCGCTCTGGATTCCATCCATGAAGGGCCGTTCAAGTGGTGCTGGTTCGACCTTCCGGTGGTCGGCATGAACAAATCTGATGGCGACCGGTACGAGCAAAAGCCCATCATCATGGGCAAACTACGCAGCTTTAAAGGCAAACCGTGGCTTGAGATGTGGGCCGCCTGGCCAGCTATTGACAACCAACCGGCCAGCTTCACCGTGTGGATTGAGATGGACGGCAAGAAGTCGCCAGATTGGAAAATCAAACTCCGCAACGGCCGCAGTTACTATCTTGATGCATGGCAGTTACCGGCTGAGTTCGCTAAGGTGGAAGGTAAGCATGTGCATGTGCGTTTCACAGACCAGCTTGGGGTCACTCGAAACTGGCAGGGCGACTGGCGCTTGCGGCTGCTCGGGTAGGGTCATCATGGGTATTCATCGCCAGGTATACGCAATTCATATGTTACCCGGGGTATCATTAAGGCTGGAGTACCACGCATTTGACTGCGCAGGCACCCGCACTAACGGAGTTTTTAACCACCAAGGAGAACCTTCATGTCATACGGAATACCGCACCTTATTTTCGCTCTGAACTACTCATATGGCAACATGATGAAACACATCAACGGATGCAGCGATGAGCAGTGGAACTGGAAACCCTACCCCGAATGCAAGAGCCTCAAAGAGACCGTGGAGCACATGATCGTGGATTGCCGCGCCTGCGTCTATTGCCTCCGAACCTCAGCCATGCCGGACTTCGAGAAGATGGCGGTCACCGAAACGGACCGCGCTAAGCTATTTGAGCTGCTAGATCAAGCCCATCAGCAGATGCTGGAATACATCCAAACCAGCTACACCGATATCCCCTTGGATACTATGGTCACGATGTGGGGTATGCAGATGCCGCTGGCTGCTGCCATTGGCAGTATGACGACAGAGTATCATTACCACGCAGGGCAGATCGCGTTCATCCGTATGGCCACCGATCCCACATGGGATTACTACGCCGCGATCTACGAGGCGTAGATACCGCGGCATGAATGCCAGTCAGTCACCCACAAATACATAGCAAACTGCAGATACCTACCGGGCACCCACGAAGTGGGTAAGATTCTTATAGCCACGGGTAAGCGCCAGCGCAACCCGTGGAAGGCAACCGAAAACCTTCTACCCCGAAGTGGGTCGTCTTCGATTCCCTGGTGAATCGGCTGCCAAAAATGGGTGCGACCCACTTCGGGGTAGGAATGATGCGTCTCTTTCCAGGGGTATCGCTTCGCTCACCCCTGGCTATAAGAATCATACCCACTTCGTGGGTGCCCGGAGGGATGCATGAAGGCGTTGCACCTATGCTGAACAGCCACTGGGCAGTATAATCCGATGACTGATTAGTTACCATGATTTATGGATAACTGACCGCACATATACAGGAGTTCTTCACAGATGATTTGTGCCCAATCGACACCGACAGGAACGCTGTCGCCCCAGGACATCACCGCGAATCTGTGCCGTTTCGCAGATGGGATGCCGCAGCATGGCCAGAGGGTTCTACTGGTGGTGCCCGACCTCACCCGCACGGCGCCCATCGACGTGGTCTACCAGACCATATACCCCATCCTGGCCAAGCGGTTCCGAGATGTCGATGTGATGGTGGCGCTGGGCACCCATCAGCCGCTGACCGAGCAGCAGATATGCCTGAGACTGGGCATCAGCGAGCAGCAGCATCAAGAGACCTATACCCAAAGCCGCTTCTTCAACCACGCGTTTGACGACCCCGAGCAGTTACAGCTCATCGGCCACTTCAGCTGCGAGCAGGTTTGGGAGATCAGCGAAGGTCTGATGCGCGAAGATGTGCCCATCACCATCAACAAGCACCTGTTGGGTTACGACCAGGTGCTGATCATCGGGCCGGTTTTCCCCCACGAGGTGGTCGGCTTCTCCGGCGGGAATAAGTATCTCTTCCCCGGGGTGGCAGGCCGCGAGCTGATCGACTTTTTCCACTGGCTGGGTGCGCTGATCACCAATGTGAAGGTGATTGGCGTGAAGCACAATCCGGTCAGGCGTGTGGTGGACGAGGCGGCGAAATACCTGTCGATCCCCCGATATGCGCTCTGTCTGGTGGAGGACAACGGTCTGGCCGGTCTGTTCGGAGGGTCACCTGAGGAGGCCTGGCAGGGGGCCTCGGAGCTGAGTGCTCAGCGTCACATTTTGTATACCCCCAAGGCATATCACACCATCGTGAGCTGTGCGCCTGAGATGTACGACGAAATGTGGGTGGGCGGCAAGTGCATGTACAAGCTGGAGCCGGTGCTGGCCGAGGGCGGCACGATTATCATCTATGCGCCGCACATCAAGGAGATATCAATCACTCACGGGGCGTTGATCGAGGAGGTGGGCTATCACTGCCGTGACTACATCATGTATCACTGGGAGCGATTGAAGCACATCCCGCGCGGCGTTCTGGCGCACAGCACGCACGTGAAGGGGCAGGGCCGCATGGATGGCGACGTGGAAATCCCGCGCGCCACGGTGGTTCTGGCCACCGGCATATCTGAGGAGCTGACACGCAAAGTCAACCTGGACTATGTTTCGCCTGACAGCATCCACCCGGCCGATTATGCGGATCGCGAGCACGAAGGTGTGCTTCTGGTGCCCCACGCCGGCGAGCGGCTGTACAAGCTGCGGGAGTAGGGCTGGGGAGGGGATGTCTCACGCGGAGACGCGGAGGGCGCGGAGGCCGAACGAGGGCGACCGCCATGTAGTTGACCGGTCCGGTTTTCCCTTTCCGGGCCGGTCTTACTGTAAGCTCTCGATGCCAAGGCACACAGTGTGGAAGTCAAGCCGTCCGCCAGACCGCACGGTTGTTGTCTGAACCACGGATTACGCGGATTACACGGATAGGTTCGGATGGGGAGGGAGGCTAACCGCCAGACCGCGCCGGAAATGAGCTGCATAACCAAAGCCAGTGTACCGAGAAACCGGCGCGGTCCATTACCCTTCTGCATCCCTTCGCGTCTTCGCGTGAAACATCCCTATCTACACGGAAATGAGCTGCATAGTCAAAGCAACCGGGCCGAGAAACCGGCGTTGTCTATTTCTAATCTGCGTTATCTGTGTAATCTGTGGATTATACTTCCCGGTGATATCCATGCACTGCCACCCATTGCTGGTAGACTGATGGGTGATGATGCTGCAAACGAGTGCCTCATACTTCCTAAACGAATCGGGGGGGTGCTATGGTGAAATGGTGTGATCCTGACGGAACCGCGGTGCCGTTCGCGAGATCATACTGGGTGTCTCAGGATGAGCTCCTGGCTGGCTGCTACCCGGGAGATTCAAACCCCGAGAAGGCTCATCTGAAGCTCTCCGGTCTGCTGGATGCTGGCATTCGTGTAGTGCTCAGTCTTCAGGAAGAAGGGGAAACAGACCACAGTGGACACGCTTTCGCGCCATATGAAGCGAAGCTCAAGAGCTTGGCAGAGCACCGTGGGATGGCTGTGGAGTGCGTGCGCATGGCAATCAAAGATGTCAATGTGCCGACCAGAGCATTCATGGTTGATATCCTGAATTTTATTGACACCTGCATCGCGAATGGCTCACCGGTGTTTGTGCATTGCTGGGGCGGGCACGGAAGAACCGGCACAGTGGTGGGATGCTGGCTGGCACGTCATGGCATCGCACAGGGTGATGGTGCACTGAATTTGATACAGCATCTTCGCCGCAACGAGCAGACTGCCAGTAGTGCATCACCCGAAACCCGTGCTCAGTGTGAGATGGTTCGGTACTGGGGTCAAGGTGAGTAGACCGTAGTTCGAAATATTGTGAGGTTCGCAAGTTGGCTGATGACTCGTTGTTCTTAAGCATAAACCCGGAGTTCGAACGGCTCTCTAAAGAGTGCGAACTGTTGAAGGAAGAGCTGGCGGCTCTGTTCACCGAGCGCGAGCATATTCTACAGGCGGTGATCCCTGGCATTGAAGCCGAATTTGTGCTCAAAATCGGCGCACTTCAACATGAGCTGCTGCAGGTGCAGATCGAAATCCAACGCACTAAAAGGGAGATCGAGATCAGGCAGGCGGCACTCAATAGGGGGAGACCATCGATGAGGGGCAGTTGACCATGCAGCTAGAGCAGGAGTTTGCCCAGTGGAGTGCCGAACTCAATGCCCAGTTGAATAAGATCAGGGAAGCGCAGCAGCATTTTTCACATCAGATGTCATCGGACGACTACGCGGAACTGCGCAAGTTGTATCGGACACTGGCAAAGAAGCTGCATCCCGACGTGAACCCCGATCAGAGCGAACAGGCTCGCAACCTGTGGCTTCAAGTGCAGAGTGCCTACGAACAAGCCGATCTGAAGCAGCTCCAGGCACTGCATCTACTGGCTGACGAGATACCAGACAACTACGACCTACCGAACTCCATCGACATTCTTAAGAAGAGACGCGATGAGTTCAAAGATCAAATCAAACTTACGCTGCAGAAGTTAGCGGAGCTAAAAGGAATGCCAATATTCCAGTGGGAACAGGTGCTGACAGACCCTTTTGAAGTGTGTAACAAGCAAAGTGAGATCAGAGAACAGATCGTGCAGGCTCAGGAGCATCGCACGGTATTGGCAGCCATATTCGCCCAGTTGAAACAAGGAGCTGGTGATGAGTGAGAGCTTGGTTCCTTTCGATCCGACACTGCTCGCGCTTCTCAAAGGGTCCTTCGGTCAGGACGGGCTGGCACTGCCATTTGTGCAGGAGATTTTCCTGATGCAGTGCCACATTGCCGGCACATCCTACTGTGATCTCGATGAGATCGAAATGAGCCTGCATGTCGCTGACCTATTAGTCTTCAAACGCGAGCCAGAGAACCCATACGACGCGCTGGCGATACTGATTTTCGAGAAATCCGGCAGCAAGCTTGGCTATGTGCCGCGAGCCAAGAACGAGGTGCTTGCCAGGCTCATGGATGCCGGTAAGCTGATATTCGGGAAACTGGAAGCCAAGGAGTGGGTCGATAACTGGCTGAAGCTGGATGTCCGCGTGTTCATGCGGGACTACTAAAGGCCGGTATACTGTCTGAACCACGGATGACGCGGATGTTTGAACCACAGAGGGCACAGAGGTAACGGAGGGTTGTCTGAACCACGGATAACACGGATGACTCGGATAGGTTCGGATGGAGAGGGAGGGCTAACCGCCAGACTGCGTCGGATAAATGTTATCGACCGGCCCGGTTTTCCCTTTCCGGGCCGGTCTTTCGGTAAGCCCACGCTACCAAGGCACACAGTGTGGAATTCGGGCTATCCGCCAGACTGCGCCGGATAAATGTCATCGACCGGCCCGGTTTTCCCTTTCCGGGCCGGTCTTTCGGTAAGCCCACGCTACCAAGGCACGCAGTGTGGAAGTCAGGCTGTCCGCCAGACCGCGCCGGAAGTGATCTGCATAGCCAAAGCCAGCGTACCAAGAAACCGGCGCGGTCATCTACCCCCTCCGTGACCTCGGTGTGAACCATTCATTACGGGCCGATTGCTCCAGTATCGCAGAGGATTCAAAATCATACCTAAAAACTAGTAATAATACTTATGTATTTGGGCATAAAAAGAAGATTCAACCTGACAGGACCGGGTACTACTAATATAGTTCAGTTGTTACCCAACCTGCTATAAGATAGCAGTAGACTGAATACCAGAACTATCCTGGCAAGTTCTCATTACCAGCGAATCGGGTAGCCGAAGCGGTTACATCGAGAAGCAAGCAACCCGGCAAGTTTGGTAAAACGAAAAGAGAAAAAGGCCGGGTAGCAGGTCCGCAACTTGACAAGAAAGTCGAGGACACCGTATGAGCGGACGCGAAGGAGTCTTCAAAACGCCCAATAAAGGAGCAAATATTGGAGAATCCCCCGCAGAGTTCGGAGCGTCTGAGCATCGATCGCACCTTAGTTATGGGGATAATGAACGTAACCCCAGACTCTTTCTCAGATGGTGGGCGGTTCCTTCGCCATGACAACGCGGTTCATCGCGGTCTCGAGCTGATACAGCAAGGCGTTGATCTTATCGATGTTGGTGGCGAAAGCACCCGTCCGGGGAGCCTCCCTATTATGGAAGAGGCAGAGATCAAAAGGGTGCTGCCGGTGGTCAAGACGCTAGTTACCAAAGCACCGGTCTCAATTGATACAACCAAGGCTGCCGTTGCAGCGATGGTTCTTGAGGCTGGTGCTTTTTTGGTGAACGACGTCAGCGGTTTGACCGCTGACCCCGATATGCCCCGAGTGATCGCAGAGCATGACGCACACTGCTGTATCATGCACGCCAAAGGCGAACCCCGCACCATGCAGATCAACCCCCATTACGATGACCTCATCGGCGAAATCTGCGACTTTTTGGATCGCCAGATTGAGGTGGCACTAAAGGCGGGAGTAAAACAGCACAAAATCTGGATAGATCCCGGCATTGGGTTTGGCAAGACCGTGGAGCACAACCTGCAGATCATCCGCGAGCTGGATCAATTCAAACGCTTCGGGATGCCCATCTTGCTGGGAGCCTCGCGCAAAAGCTTCATCGGTGCCGTTCTGAACGGCGCATCACCCCTGGAGCGCGTGGATGGCACAATCGCCGCCTGCATCATCGGCATGATGAACGGGGCGAAAGTGCTGAGGGTGCATGATGTGGAGCGTGTGGTTCCCGCCGTCCGCGTGGCAGAGGCGATTTTAGGCCGGTAGGGGCAGATATGGCAAGGTCATCTGACAGAATGGGTGCAGGGGCGATGATCACATCGCCCCTGCGTTTTATTTGTTGTGTGTTCCTACTCGACCATATGTAATGATCATGCACACGTTCACCATAAGTCATGATGTTGTGGCTTCCGGCACCCACGAAGTGGGTAGGATTCTTATAGCCACGGGTCAGCGCCAGCGCAACCCGTGGAAAGCAACCGAAAACCGTCTACCCCGAAGAGGGTCGTCTTTTGTGTCCGGATTAAGCACTTCTGCGGTGCGGTCCGACCCACTTCGGGGTTGGAACTCCGCACCGTCAACCAGGGGTATCGCTTCGCTCACCCCTGGCTATAAGAACTGCTACCCACTTCGTGGGTGCCCGTAGGCATGCTTGAAAGCGATGCGCCTACGAAGAACCGGTATTTGACAATACGAACTGATGGCTGAGCAGTAAAGTTTGCGGACCCACCGCGAAACCCGCTACAGCTCTGAGCTTCGGTTCTTCACGGTCTCAATCATCGCGATGATGTTGGGCACGGGGGTTCCGGCCTGGATGTTGTGGCAACTGCACGGCAGATAGCCCTCTTTGCCAGCCCCCAGCTTGGTCAGGCAGTCCATGGTTTCGGCCTCCACCTCCGCCACGCTGCCAAACGGCAGAGCCCCCTGGTTATCAACCCCACCATGGAAGATGATCTTGTCGCCATACTTGGCCTTCAGTTGGTCCATCTCCATGCCCGGGCAGATGTGCTGGATGGGGTTCAGGATGTCGATACCGGCCTCAATCAGCCTGGGGATGAGTGCCTCGGCGGCTCCGTCGGTGTGGTAGAACACCTTGTATCCGGCGTCATGGATCATCTTACACCAGCGGTGCATGCGCTCTTTGATGAGCATATCCCACTGCCGCGGTGAGATCAACAGGCTGGACTGGCTGCCCATGTCGTCGCTGATGAACACCATATCCAGGGAATCTCCCACGGCGGCAAAGAACCGCTTCATCATCTCAGTCTGGGTGGATTCGATACGGTCCAGCACCGCTTGCACGTAATCGGGGTCATCGATGACATCCATCATCGCCTGCTCCATACCGCGCATACCGCAGAATATCTCGTAGAAACTGACCCAAGGGCCTAAGGTCGCGTATTGCGATGAGACCGCCTTGCAGGCCGCCGCCCCGCCCTCGTAGTCGAACTGGTCTGGGTCTGGCCAGTAGGGGTAGTCATCTAGCGATTCGATGGTGTCATAACCCAGCAGCGGCGCACCGGCCGATTCCAGATACATGGCGTCGCCCGACTGTTTTTCCCGCGATGGCTGACCATAGGTGGACCGGTATAGACCAGCGGCAGCGTCTGCTTCAGCGGTGGGGTTGTAGGTGTATCCGGCACCCACCCACACGATCTTGTCGATACCCAGAGCGCTGTAGAGCGCAAAGTCGTCGCGCACCCCGCAATGCTCTAGAAGCGACTGGCGCACTTCGCCGGTCATCCATATATCAATTGGCAGTCGATCAACCGGTTGCCGGTTGATCACCGCGAGAACTCTCTCTTTTGCGTTCATGGTGCCCTCACATACTAAATGCTGTTGTTTACTTATTCGTGACTGGGCTTTATTGGCCCATACTAAATGTACCAGTAACCACCTCAAGGATATGGTATTTTCGTGATATCTGTGAAATTATGGGAAGCTACTGCCTGTGCGTTACAATATTAAATGTGACACCCTGAGTTAAGTTACGTACTGAGGTTTATCTTGCTGCAGTCATCCCTTCTCAACGACCATACTCTTTCTGTGATTGTACCCGCCTATAATGAGCAGACCCGCCTGCACAGCACACTTCCCGAGATGTGGGACTATTTCGCGGCGCTTGGGTGCGATTTTGAGATCATCATCGTGAGCGATGGCTCATCTGACGGCACCGCGGCACTTGTCCGGAGCTTTGCTGTGGAGCATCCAAAGGTCAGGCTGATCGACTATACACCTAACCACGGCAAGGGATACGCCGTCCGCAAAGGGATGCTGGAGGCGCGTGGTGATGTCGTGATGTTCATGGATGCGGATTTGGCCACCCCACTGGATGAAACCGAAAATCTGCTGCCATTCATCCTGAATAACCAGGCGGACGTGGTGATCGCCAGCCGCGCCTGTCGAGGAGCGAAGCTTGAGAAACGGCAGCCGTGGTATCGAGAGATGGCGGGGCGCTGCTTTAACTTGATCGTTCAAGCCCTGGCGGTGCCAGGAATTATCGATACGCAGTGTGGTTTTAAGATTTTCACCAAAAAGGCCTCAGATCAAGTGTTTACACGCTGTCAAGAAGACGGCTTCGTGTTTGATATTGAGGCCATTGTGGTGGCCAGGCGACTCGGCTTTGGTGTGAAAGAAGTTGGGGTGAAGTGGCATCACGTAGAGGGCTCCAAAGTGTCACTGTTTCGGGACGCCAACCAGATGTTCCGCAAACTGATACAGATACGTCGGCGCCATAAATCGCTTAACAAGAGCCTGTATGAATCCAGTTGAGTATCAGCGCATGTTCGACCACGAAGACAGATACTGGTGGTATGTCAGCCGGCGCCAGTTAGTCTGCCAGTTCATCCTGTCTGTTCGCCCTCCGCAACCACTGATTTTGTGTGACATCGGCTGCGGTACCGGTGCCACGATGAAGCAACTGCTGCCGTTTGGCCGCGTCATCGGCATTGACCTGTCACCGCTCGCGTTGGGCTGCTGCCTTCAACGCAAGCTGACCGGCTTGATGAAAGCGAGGGCAGAGAACCTGCCGTTGCGGGCAGACTCCATTGATGTGATGGTCGCCACGGACATTCTTGAGCATCTGGAGGACGACATCGCCGCCTTGCGGGAGTTCCACCGCGTGCTGAAACCAGGTGGGTTTGCGGTCATCACCGTGCCCGCCTTCGGACAGTTGTGGAGCGAGCATGATCTGGCACTGATGCACCACCGCCGCTACACCGCTCCTCAGCTCGCTGCACGATGCGCTGAGGCTGGTTTCAACGTCACCCGCACCAGCTATGCACTCTGGCTGCTGTTCCCCTTTGCAGTCATCACACGGCTGCTGAGGCGTAAAGATGCCGAAACCCCTCAGGCGCACATCCCTCGGCTGCCTGCCTGGCTCAACCGGCTGCTCATCCATATCCAGCAGCTGGAACTGCGGTTGCTGAACCATGTGAACCTGCCCTGGGGCGTCAGCATCGCCGCGATCATCCACAAACCCGTTGAGGCTACTGAGGCATGAACCCTCTGCAGGCTGTACTGAGTTTGATGCTGGGCTGTTACGCATACGGTGCGCTGGTGGAGCCCAGGCTGCTGCGGCTGACTCGGCGCGATATTGCGATTCCGCAGTTACCAACCGCTCTGGATGGGCTGAGCATACTGATGCTTTCCGACCTTCACACCACCCGATGGGGCGCCCTTGAGCGACGCTCCTTGAAGCTCGTGCAGAGGTGTGAGTATGACCTGCTGGTTCTGAATGGCGATTTCGCCAACTCCGCCAGCGGGATCGAGCCGCTGATGCGTATAGTTCACGCCGCGAAACCGAGGCTGGGTGCCTTTGCGGTGAAAGGCAACACAGAGCATAAAGACGACATCGCACAGACTTGGCCGCAACTGCGCGAGAAGATGCGTCAGGCCGGGGTGACCGTGCTGGAGAACCAGCCCTACCGGCTTGCCCTGCCAGACCGCGACGCCGCGATCTGGATAGGCGGTGTGGATGATGCCTTCCTGCACGCAGCGCGACTGGGTGAGGTGCTGCCTCCGCCAGGTGAGCCCGCCGGTCTGCGCCTGCTGCTTTCGCACTCGCCAGACATCCTGGAAGATGACCGCTGCAGCCAGTTTGAGCTGATCCTCAGCGGCCACACACACGGCGGTCAGGTGCGGCTGCCCTTCATGCATGCCCTGTATAGCCACACCCGCTTGGGCGGCTGGCTGGCCGATGGTCTGGTATCACCGGCCACTATTGCCAAGCGACTGGGGCGGCCATTGCCACAGCCCACGCTGTATGTGGGCCGAGGGGTGGGCACCGTGGGCCGTGGGCCGGTTTGGCTGCGGTTCGGCTGCCGGCCAGAAGCGGTGCTGCTGCGGTTGGTGACGGGGTAGGGGCAATCCACAGATTTCCCGTGAGTGCCCACCAATGACATCCGTCCGATGTCTCCCTATATAAAATGCGAAAGACCGCCCCGGTTAGGAGAAAACCGGCGCGGTCATTGGTAACAGGTTGCGCTAGTTGCCCAGCAGATCGCAGGTACGAACCGCGCCGGAGGGGTTCTCCACGCGGAACGCCTGCAACTCCAGCGGCTGTAGAGTGGTGCTGATCTCCGCTTTCAGCGCGGGAATACTCAGCTTCGCCGACAGGGTGTTCTGCGTGGGGTTGAACAGCCGCATTAGCAGGGCGGAGCCGCCCTCAATGAACTGCAGGGCGGTGACTTGCACGCCCTCGCCTTCACACAGCATCCCGGGCAGAGGCATCTCGCCACCGCCATGCGGGAAGAAGCTGAGGATGATCGGCTTCTCGTTGTGGGCTAGAGCCTCACGGTCGATCTCCATCATGCGCGAGTCTGTGCATCCCGCGTTCAGCCAGAACTTGAAGTGACGTTCGCCCTGGTCGATGCGCGGCATGTAGCGGTTCTGAGGCATCACGGGCCGGTCGCCGATCGGGTGGCCGGAGTAGGCGGTGCTCCGGAGCAGGCTCAAGCGGACCTCTCCGCAGGGTTCGATGCTCAGACCGTAGGTTCCGTCATTCACGATGCTCAGGCTGTTGTTGTCTGCGTACTGCGTGGCCACCCACTTCTGTGCCACCAACTCATCACCGGATGCGGGCATCAGTTCGGTGCCGAACATCACCTGACCAACGGCTTGCGTCAGTTCGGCCTCGCGGCTGACCGCCAGCTTGCACATGCGGTTCTTTTCGTTCCAGAACAGGTTCAGCCGGATTTCAACTTCAGTTCCTTCTGTGGGGAACAGGAACTGCACGCAGGCACTGCTGTGCTCGAACTCTAGACAGCTTTCGACCATCGTGATCACATCACCGTGCTCCACAATGCGCGTGGCAGGCAGTGATGGCGCACGAACCCCACTGAACTGAGCCGAACGCTCCGGGCTCATCGGCGTGAAACTGCCGATGACATTGCGGAAGCTGTTCACGGTCATGCCCCATGGGTCCTCGTTGTCCTGAATAACCAGCAGACGCATCGCCTTGTCGGCGATCATCTCCACACCATCCACCACATAGCTGGATATCATGCCCGTCTCGCGGCTGACGCACATCTGCAGACGGTCGTTGCTCAGCACGATGTCTTTCGATTTGTCTAGCTCTGGCATGGCCGGTTTCGCTGGCAGCGAGACTGTGCGGCAGTCAAACCGGTTGATCTGGCTGGGGGCCAGTTCGGTCCAGAAGGCCACCCGCTTGCGCCAGTCCAGGTTCAGGTTCGCGTGTTCCTTCAGGTTCTGGCTTTTCAGCTCCACGCCGTCTTTGGTGACGGGGGTGACGGTGAAGTTTTCCGCCCAGTTCTGGTCGGCCAGTTGGAACTCGCACTCCACCAGCGCCTTCACAGGATACGGGTGCGGGTTGTAGACCACCACCGGGATGTCACCCGGCTGAGCGGCAGGCTGGCCAGCGCAGAGAGCGAAGAAGGCCTTCGCCCGCTCGGTGGAGAGGTGCTCCAGAGCGTGCTGCATCTTGCGCAGGGAGGCGTCCTCGACCAACTGCACGGAGCTGCCGGGCAGGATGTCATGGAACTCAGAGAACAGCAGGTCGCGCTGGGCCTGCAGCACATTCTCGGCGGGATAGCTCATATACCCCTGCAGCGCGGCGTGCGTGCAGATTTTCTCCGTCAGTAGCAGCTCATTTTCCAGCAGCCGATGGGTCTGCTTGATACGGCATTGGCTGGTATAGCATCCCACCATGCTGGGGTTGAGGCTCTTAGCCACCACCGGCAGGTTGTCGATGTTCTTCTTGATCTCGGCAAAATAGCTCTCCGGCACACTGTGCAGGAAAACATGCTCACCGTGTTCGCCCAGCACCGCTTCCAAGTCGGCCACGTCCTGATGGGAAGGCCCGCCGCCGTGATCGCCCACGCCCCAGAGCACCATGAAGGGGCCATCGCCATGCAGGTCGGCCCCGCGGGCCTTGGCAAAATCGGCGGCCTTGCCCAGCGGGCTGTTGTAGCCGGGCACATGCAGGCCGATCACCTGGCTGTCGCAGTAGCCCTTCCACACAAACGGGTAGTTGTAGGAGCCGCCATCGATGCCGCGGCAGAAGATGTAGCTATCATATCCGGTTTTCGCCAGAAGCTGCACCATGCCCTGTGAATGGCCAAACGGGTCGAAGTTGATGGCGGTGGTGGGTGTCTTACCGAACTTTTCGGCGAAATAGTTCCGTCCAGCCTGAATCTGTCTCAGGATGGATTCGCCGCTGGGCATGTTGCAGTCCGGTTGGATATACCATCCGCCCATGATGTGCCACTTGCCCTCCGCAACCAGCTTTTGGATGCGGGCGAAGAGCGCGGGTTCGAACTCCTCTATCCATTCATAGAGCACCGCTTCGTTGTGGTTGAAGATAAAGTGCTCGAACTTTTCGCAGATATCGGCAGCGGTGCGGAAAGTAGAGATGGCCGCAGCCGCACCCTCTTCCCACTCCCACATCCAAACGGGGTCGAGATGTGCGTTGCAAACGAGATGAATGTTAGCCATGAAGATGCCTCCGGCAGGTTAATCTAACATAGTATAACTTGAGTTGAGGCCAAATGGTGAGCCAGACACGGCGGGGAAAGTTTCACGCGAAGACGCGAAGGCGCGAAGAAGGGGATTTAGATCCACAGATGGCTCAGATGGTATATGACCGCGCCGGTTTTTTGTCTGAACCACGGATTACGCGGATTTATCGGATGACACGGATGGAAAGGTGAGGGAAGTAAACTGCGCCTCTCCCTCTCCATCTGAACCTATCCGTGCCATCTGAGTCATCCGTGGTTCAGACAAATGTCCGCCGCGGTCTGGCGGAGAGCCTGTATTAGCGTGGGCTCTCACCTTAGATCGGAGCTTCCCGAAAGACCGGCCCGGAAAGGGAAAACCGGGCCGGTCGATTACGCTTTGGTGTGCAACTCATGGACCTCGCCGGTTTCTCAGTACGCTCACAATCACTATGCAGCGAATCTCCGGCGCGGTCTGGCGGATAGCCCTCCCTCTCCATCCGAACCTATCCGTGCAATCCGAGTCATCCGTGGTTCAGACGAATTCCCGTGTGTTCTGGCGGAGAGCCTGTATTAGCGTGGGCTCTCACCTTAGATCGGAGCTTCCCGAAAGACCGGCCCGGAAAGGGAAAACCGGGCCGGTCGATTACGATTTGGTGGGCAACTCATAGACCGCGCCGGTTTCTCGGTCAGACAACAAACGCCATGCAGCGCATCTCCGGCGCGGTCTGGCGGATAGCCCTCCCTCTCCATCTGAACCCATCCGTGTAATCCGTTGTTCAGACGAATCCCTGCGCGGTCTGGCGGAGAGCCTGTATCAGTGTGGCCTCGTACCTTGGAACGGAGCTTCCCGAAAGACCGGCCCGGAAAGGGAAAACCGGGCCGGTCGATTACGTTTTGGTGTTCAACTCATGGACCGCGCCGGTTTTTTGTCTGAACCACGGATTACGCGGATTTATAGGATGACACGGATGGAAAAGGCGAAGGAATAAAACTGCACCTCTCCCTCTCCATCCGAACCTATCCGTGTGATCCGTGCAATCCGTGGTTCAGACAAATACCCACGCGGATAACTTACAACACGGAAGGGAAGTGAAAGCTAGACGGGACATTGGCTTTCCCAGGGGGCACCCGACTACTCGGCTGTTTTCTCCGTTGCTGTAGTGATTTCTAGCTTATTGGTCTGCGCATTGAAAATCGCGGTCACACCAGGCAGGCTGTTCAACGCTTGCCAAGGCAGGTAGAGGGTGCCGTCACGTTTGACCACGCGTTCAAGCAGTTTGAATCGCTCGCCGTCAAGTGTGAACGCCTTCTCACCGGCTTTCGCGGTAAGATCATGCGGTTTAGCGAGGTGCTGCATCAGTTTGAGCGGCACAATGGCGGTCTGCTTCATACGGTAACAGGGTTGAAAGAGGCTTTCATGATCATCGTTAACAGTGATGGGTAATAGAGCACTTGCTGGGGCTTCACTAGGGGTGGAGATAGGAACTCCAGACGTATTAAACGCGGGCATGGAGTCATAGTGTGCGGCAAGAACCTGCCCATTGACAGCATCTACCGTCACGTTAAGGCTGACATACCGCGTCTCGTCAGAGGCCAGGGGTGTTTTGAAGTCGACAGCTGATGACAGACAAAAGCTGACATAGAAAACCGGCCTGAGGTCGTTTGTCACATCTTTTGCGAGCATAGGACCGATGATATCCTGCACCATCTGATGTTTATAACTTGAGACAGAGCCGCTATGGTTGAAGCGTCTGTAGTTTTTGGCATATCTCGTGGCGATTGCGGAAGCACGCTCTTTCGAGATCATGGGAGCCTGCTCCGACCGACCCAGCGGGCTGTTGCGATAGAAAACATGCGTGATCTGCCCGTTGTCATTCCTAGTAATTCCCACCGCAAAAAACTGATCGTAACTGCCATCTTTCAGTTTGAGGGCATACTCGGTGAATTGTGGTTTGTCAATGAACAGCTCAAGTCTGTTTTTCGGTAGATCAGGCCGCAGCGACCATGCCTCATCTTCGGTGATAAAGGATTTATAGGTGCCGTCTTTCCCTTGCACTGCGGCAACCGATGTGATTTGACCGGTCGCGAGGTCGACAAAATAGTGTCGTGAGTTGTTGGTCACACTATAATGCGATGGGCTGGTTTTTGTGGCGTCATATTTCACAATCCGAAACTGAGGATCATCGGCCTGCTGAGCCCATGATGAGACCGACTTGAGATGGGCGATGACCTGCTCTGCATTCACATCCGCATTCACCTGCGCCGCCAATGCACATACGCACAATAGAATACCTGGTAAACATCGTGAGAGTCTGGTAAACATGATAGCATGCCTCCATGCAGCATTGTAATACCCGTGTGTGTCCCAACCGCAGCCTACACAGGAAACGGTGTGGTTTGGTTCATTATACCTCAGTTTCGTTTCAATAGCCGTCCTTTACACAGATGTCGCCACTAAATATCGACCATAATGTACTGGGGCATACCCCTCAGGAGTCCGCTTTGAGCATAAATTTGCTCCTTATCGAAGATGACCCGCAAATTCGGCATCTGCTCCCCCGGTTTTTCGAGAGGGAAGGTATGCAGGTGGCGGTCGCCGAAGATGGTCAGACAGGCCTGCAGGCCATCGAGCAGCACCTGCCCGAGCTGTTGCTGCTTGACGTGAACCTGCCGGATACCGACGGGTGGTCCATATTGCGCCAAATACGCGAGGAACTGGCGCCGCAACTGCCTGTCATCATGCTGACAGGCCGCAGTGACACGCCTGACAAGATCAAGGGCTTGCAGCTCGGAGCCGACGACTATATCGTGAAGCCGTTTGAACCCATCGAGGTGGTGGCCCGTGTCAAAGCGGTACTCCGCAGAGCGGCCCCTCACGCCATCGCTGCGCCACCGATCATATTTCCAGGACTCAAAATCGATGTCTCAACATGGCAGGTAACCCGTGCAGGGCAGATCATCGAGCTGAGCAGCCACGAGTTCAAACTTCTGCATGGGCTGGCGAAGCGCGCCGGGCGAGTGCTCACGCGACAGATGCTGGCCGATGAAGTATGGGGCGACGAAGAATATCCGGACGACCATGTAATTGATGTGACTATGGCCCGGTTGCGAAAGAAGCTGGAAGCCAGCGACCGGATACAATACATAACCACCCTAAGGGGTGTGGGCTACCGCTTTGAGGTGAACCATGAACCATAGTAAACCCGGTTTGACGACCTATTTTATGCATCGACAGATGCTGGCCACCGCCCTCTCGCTGATCGTGGTGCTTATCGTGATGGTGGCCTCTGTCGATCACCTATTGTTAATGCTGGCTGCTTCCGAACTACGTGAACTCCAGACGCAACGGCCTATCGGCACGCCAGCCCAAAATGGGATGATGGACATGCCTGCCGGTGGGGGCGGCCAGGGGCATGGAGCTGGGGGACGTGGTGGAGCAGGGATGATGATGCGAGGAGGGGCGATTCTCCTCAACGCCCAGGGGCAGATCATTGCCAGTAGAGTTCCTGGACGTAATAACCAGGGGTTTGTCCAATCCTCAGATCGTTGGTCATTGCTTAATGAAGTCATAGATAAGAAGCAGATGTCTGGGGTGGGCAGGCTGCCCTGGGTCAATGCGAAAGTGGTATGGTACGCCGTCAGCGATGGGACACAAATCGACGTGCGGTGGAAGCGAGTAGATATGGTGCGCACCGATTCGCGCATCATCTATTTGCTTGTGATCTTGACGGTGCTCGCATCAGGCCTTATCAGCTTGGCTTTCTCAGTTACCGGAGCACGCAGACTTGCCTACTCTGTCAATTCGGTGGCTCAGCAAAGCACACAGATAGCGGACGGGCAGTTCAAACTCAAGGTGGCAGCGCAACCCACAGTGGAGCTTCAACAGCTTGCAGACAACCTTAATGACATGGCGCGAAGTTTGGACCAGACCATTCAAGAGCTACAGACGGAGCACCATCGTCTGGAGCGGCTTGAAGGCTCACAACGCCAGTTTGTGGCTGATGCGTCCCATGAGCTGCGCGCTCCGCTTAGCTCACTGAACATCACGCTCAGTGCCTGGGAAGAGGGTATGCTGAAACCAGATGAGCAGGAGCAGACAGTTAGAACCATGCATCGAGAGGTGCAACGTCTAGCCCGCATTGTCAGTTCTATGCTTGATCTCAGCCGCATTGAGGCCGGGCATTACCCACTTGATATCGGCCGTGTCGACCTTCGCGATGTAATAGCTAACACAATCTCGTCGCTGTCCGATGATGGGGCACCCATCACTATCGAGATTGCTGAGCACTTGCCTATGGTGTTGGGGTGTGCCGATGGGCTCCAACGAATACTTGTCAACCTGCTGGATAACGCCCGCCGGTATACCCCAGCCGATGGGACCATCCGTGTGACGGCAGAGTTAGTTGGCCCAATGGTGGCAATGTCTGTGACCGACACCGGCTACGGCATACCAGATCACTTAGTGACCCGCATCTGGCAGCGGTTCAACCGCGGGTCTACTAACCGAAGTGACCCTGATGAAGGGGTAGGCCTGGGTCTGTCGATCGTGCGCGGCTTGACGGAGGCGATGGGTGGAGAGGTTTCGCTGCACAGCGAGCCCGGTATCGGCACGCAATTTACAGTAAATATACCAGTTTTTGATGACCGCCTACAAAACGCCTGATTTGTGAGGTTGCTGTGAGGTTGGTATTCCATGATGAATATAGAAGATGAAAATAATCATCTACCAAACAGGAGGCAACCAAATGAAAACCCGAATCGCAGCAATCGCAGCAACAGTGTTCGTAATGGGCTTGGCCGGAGCCAGCTTTGCCGGTAACGGTCAGATGAGTGGTAACCGCTGTAATGGACAGATGGGTGCAAATTGCGGTAATACTCAGCAAGGTCAGCAGCTTCGCAAGCAGGACGGAACAGGTAATGGTTCTGGGCAACACCTTCGCAAGCGGGACGGAACTGGTAATGGTTCTGGCCAACAGCAGGGCAAACGGGTTCAAAAGAAGGACGGAACGGGGATCAACCCCAACACAGGTCAACAAGGCAAAGGCCGCGCGGCTAATGGTGGCGTGTGCCCCAACAAGTAGTCGCTAGTTCTTAACCCTAGCCAGAGCGCACCGGTGAGTTCACCGGTGCGCTCTAAGCTATTTCGCCCCTAGATAGTTCCAACTCTCGCAACCACCCCTCACACAGCCCTGTCACATGAAATGAACCCAAACTGGTACCGACCCTCGACCAAAACTTAAGGGGTTACGTTGATGGGGGTATGACATAACCTAATGTTGACAATGATGGTCGGGTTAACATGGTTGCTTGTATGTCACAGGTCGAGGCGTCCTTTGTGGGCGCCCCAAGATGAACTATCTAGCGAATACTGACCCAGTCGAGATGGTGATGGGATACACATTAACCCTCGTCTCGTCGGATAATTGTATCGAATCTTGATAAATTCGAGCTGTTCAGTCCGATATTCATATAAACATCTTGATTGTTTGTATTACCACGCATACAATAGAGTCATGCAAAATACCTTACTGTTTAAATCGGGTATTAGGCAATAACCACAGTCAATGACAGAGCAGGAGAAACGCGAATGCATCGCTTGAATCTCAACCCGTGGATATCATTACTCGTTCTTCTCATGTTAGCCCTGCCGGCAAACGCGGCAGCCCCATCGATCACCAGCTTCCTGCCAGACAACGGCAAAGTTGGCGATGTCATCACCATCACAGGAACTAGCCTGACGGGGGCGAGTGCTGTGAAAGTCAACGGCATCTCAGCCTCGCAATATGCTGTCATCAGTGCCACCTCCATTGAGATGACCATCCCCGCCGGTGCCACTACCGGTAAGATTGCTGTCACCACACCAGGAGGTACGGCCACTTCCACCGCCGACCTGACTGTGTGGACACCCAATCATCTGGACATCAGCCTTGATCTGGGCTATGGGTATCTCGGCACCGCTCCCAACGCATCAATCAGTTACCGGCTGTCGGGAGTAAATGGCTACACCGGTTCTGTTCCGATTAACGGTGGAAATATCACCATTACGGGGATTAGGCCGGGAGGTTACGCACTGAACCTGTACGGCAGCCACTGGCTGCGTAGGTCGGTTTCCGGTCTTGACCTGTCAAGTTCCACCAGCTATGCCTCGGCATTGGCCAATGGCGATGCCGACGGCGACAACATGGTCAACCTGTTCGACATCGTGGTGCTAGATCAAAACTTCGCATCGAGTAACTCAATGGCTGACCTTGACGGTAACGGCATTGTGAACCTGTTCGATTATGTCATCATCGATGTGTTCTTCGGTGCTCTGGGCGATATGGACAGTCAGCCCAAGCATAATCCTGTAGACAACGCGGAGATGGTGTGGGTATCCAATGGCTACTTCCTGAGGGGATCAAGCAGTGACTACCCAACAGAAGAGAGGCCACAAACCTCGATCTATCTTTCCGGATACTGGATATATAAGAACGAAGTCACGGTCGCCCAGTATCGGCAGTTCTGCCTGGCCACATCGCGTTCCATGCCAACTGAACCTGTATGGGGCTGGCAAGACACACACCCGGTGGTGAACGTGACATGGCAGGACGCCGCCGACTACGCGGTGTGGGCCGGTGCAGCCCTGCCGACAGAGGCCCAATGGGAAAAAGCGGCCAGAGGAGGCGACGCACGGTTATACCCATGGGGCAACACTTGGGACGCCTCGAAATGCGTCAACGACAATAACTCAGATACAACCAAACCCGTAGGAAGTATCCTTGCCGGCATCAGCCTGTACGGATGCATGGACATGGCAGGAAACGTGTGGGAGTGGTGTGCAGACTGGTACGGTGCCAACTACTACCAGACTGCGCCGGCTAACAACCCTCCAGGTTCGGACAGTGGAACCTACCGGGTTGTACGCGGTGGTTCATGGTTCAATGGGTATAGCGGTGACCTTCGGGTGGCTTACCGTAACTATGCGACTCCGACCCGCCGAAGCAGTGACACCGGCTTCAGATGCATCAAGCTCCCTTAACCACCCTGCAATCGGCATTGATAAAATACATGCCTCGGGAAAGCAACTTTCCCGAGGCATGTGTCTTAGGTGGTTTGGTAACACTCTCCTGATGACCACTGCCGACTGACCATGTGTCTGTTACCCGACCCCATTCATTCATGGCTATCCGCCAGACCGGCGCGGTCTTGAGCCTTCTGCAACTGCTAGCCTGCGCTCAGACCGCCCCGGACAATGGCAATACATCGACGGAAGGGCGATCGCAAACCGCCGCTACAGGCTGTCCACCCAAACGGGGCTGCACCACGCCTGACGGCCGTTCATCTGCGTCACACGCACGTAGTAATAGTCGGTAGAACGGTCTACCACAAGGTCCTCGACCTGCAGAAGCACTGAGTTACTTTCGCCCTCGGAGTTGATATGGAAGATATCACGCCCGTTCTTCACCACATCCACACGCTTCAGAAGGGCGGGGGCCTGCACTTTCAGCGCCAGCCGACGGGGTTGACCAGCCGGATGCTTCACCTCAGAACCCGCTACCTGATCGCATACCCGGAAGTCGATCATGATACGCGCCCCGCTGGCTGCGATGGTGTGCCTTTGCTTAATGCCCTGCCAGATCGCCTCACGGGTAAGCTCCGGTGCCCATACCCCCAGAATTCCGGGTTCGTCATACCGTACATGCGCTCCCATATGGCTGTCGGCCCCAGGGCTGGGCAGATGAACGTCGGAACCCGCTACGCAGCCCATCCGCGCGCCGGCCTCCAACGCATCCTGCCAGTGACCACCCCGCGCCTCAACTACTGCCGGGCGAGGGTTGCCGAAATACTCGTTGGTGCCCCACTTGCTGTAAAGCTCAGTCATGGGCGGCATCATATCCAGTGGGATGGCCGTGAAGTTCACGCCCTGACTCACATCGGCTGTGTGGTGCGGGATCGCGATGATGTCCTCACGGGCTAACAGCGCACGCCATTCCGCCTCTGTAATCTGACCATCTTCTTCACCACGCACCAGCTCCCCTCTGTCAGTGCGGTAATACAAGCATAGGTTGCAGAACCATGGGTAGCTGTCCCGCTCATAGGCCAGAATGGTCACGAAGCGGCCATCGAGATGATACTCCGACACCTTGCGCTGTGTGAGCTCCCACTTATTGCCCTCCCACAGGCAGGGACGCCCCACACCGCCGTGATCATGGTCGGTGACGGCGCAGAAATCCATCATCGCCTCATCACGGGCGAAGCTGAAGTAGTCATCCAAAGTTCCGCGGCCATCAGAGATCTCCGTATGTCCGTGGATCTCCCCCCAGTAAAGCTTCAGACCTGTGCTGGGGTGCCAGTCCGGTGTGGTCAACTTGGTCAGCTCTGCGTAATCGGTCTGCCTGCTTGTGTATACCAGTCTGGTCACCTGCAGGTCGCGGCTGGGGTGCGTGAATATGCGTCCGTCCATAATGGTCTCCCTTCGGAATGCTAATCGTCCCAGGTCAACAGTGCGATGGTGTTGTCGTCACTCACCGGCGGAGCGGTAGGCACGGCGGTGTCATCTGGTACGGTGCCGCGCAGAATGCGCACATCGTCCATCGCTCCCACTATGCCCAGCGAGCCGTCCTGCACGCCGCCCAGTGTGACCGGGTGCTTACTGACGGCGATCTGCCTGCCAGGATACTGCTTGTCGATCGCCACCTTGCCGTCCACCAGCAGTTTTGCTGCGCCTGGGCTCAGCACAAGCCGGTAATAATGCCAGTTGTTGTCTGTCACCTTGATGTCAGACAGCACCGAGGCACCCTCGTAGTCCGGGATGTAGATGGCGGCCTGATGATCCGGCGTCAGCCATATCTCCCAGTGACCGGTGCCTTTGGGAGCTCGGGAAATCAACACACGGGTGGACCGAACCTCAACACGCGCCCAGAAATCCACCGTGATGGCTTCTTGCTTCAGCCCCTGTGTGCCCGACATAGTGTAAACACCGGCGACATCTGGCAATACCAGCCCCTTACCCGTATGGCCATCTCCGACCTGACCGCGTTCGGCGGGAGGCGGCGCGATGGCAGCACGCTGTGAGGCTGGAACCCGCTTATCGGGCACCGTCACGCTGTAACTGCCAAGATCGGATGGCTTACCTAACGAGTATACCCCGTATGCGAACTCATTCCACGTTTTTACACCGTCTACAGATACCGGCTTTATGGTGATATTCAGCATCTTTTTGCCTTTGGTGTAGCTGGCGGGAATCTGGAACTCATCGTCCACCCATCGGTGGAACATATTCTGATCGGCATAATACCAGTCACGTTCCTTCACCAGCTCGCCATCGACGTAGACCTGAGCGCGTTGGCGTCCCTGTTCCTGGTCCGACCGACGGCGAAGAAGCACACCCTCATTTTTGGGGCTGATACTTACCGTGAAGCTGCTCTGGTCAGTGAAGCCCACTCCCTGATCCTTGATGATCACCTGATCGTGCTCAGCCTCGTAGCTCTCCGATAAGTGGCCAATGAAAGTAAACCCGCTCATTTTATACGCATGCGTCTTGTTGGACTTGTCATCACCCACATCCACGTAGTCGGTCAGCAGCATGCCGGCCTCGGGTTCGCCGTAGTATAGCAGCACACCGGAGCGTACATCCTCGCCTGAGTGGATGCCGCTGCCGCCTTCTACGCCAAACCGCAGTGAGCTGTTGAAGGGGTAGCTATCACCCAATAGCACACGGCTCATGGACCACATCTCATTACCCGTGCCGTCGTACCCCGATAATGGGTTATTACTGGGTGGCGTGGTGAAACCCCATCCGTAGCAGGCCCAGGATTCGGAGCCGTCGCTCTCCACGCTGGGGGTTCCCCGACCGTCAATGTAGACGCGCACATCGCCTTCACAGAATGTCTGCTTTCCCGTGATGAGCCCAGCCACCACATGGCCTTGGCCGACAATGGTGCCGATATGGGAGTCCTCCTGGGGCATCTTAGACATCGGCGGCTGGTAGACCGAGCTGCGGAAGTGGGCGGCTTTAAGGCGGTCATACGCCAGCGCGGTGGATGGCTTGAAGCTCACTTCGCTGCTGAGCTCTACCGGTTGCGGGCCACGGTTGAACAGCTCCACACGGGCCGAGTTCCAGAACGGCATCGGGAAGTAGCTGTAGAACTTACCGTCGGGAGACATCCCGTGTGTGAGGTAACTCAACGCATGGGCGCCATATTCGTTGCCGAAGAAGGCTCCGATGGGGCAGTCAACCGCGGGTCTGTTCTCACCTTCCCAGGTGATTCGCAGCCAGACGCTCTGCAGCATCTGCTGGTTGAAGCTCGCGATAGATAACCTGATGGCCGAAACCGAGCCCTCGGCCTGCTTGTCAAACAGTACACCACTCTGCCCCGCTTTGATGTTGAGCGTCTTGCTGGCTACCGTGTTACCCGCGGATGGTTTGGGGTCTTTGCCCAGGTTCTGCCACTGGCTGATCAGGCCGGAGTAGTCCTCTTTGCCGGTAAATGTGGAAACACCATCGGCGGTGGGGTAGGTGTGGTACATGATATGTCCCCAGCCGCCCTGCTTCTTGGCCTTATCTGGCCCTTCCAGCATCACAGAGGAGGTGACTTTACAGCCATTTCGGAAGGCCATGGGCACAAAGCTGCGGACCACCCAGATTGGCCCTCGCCCGTTGTCGTCAATGCCCTGATATATAGCCGATAGCGGCTCTACAAACGGCGGCTTTTTGCCGAACTCCGACTGCTTGATCTCAAACCGCGGGGTTTTTTCACCATCAAAGTAGAACCGGAAGGTGGGCTCTGGGCTTGTGGGGTATCTGTGCTGCACGAAGTTGTATAGACATCCCGGGCCTGTGACATCCAGCAGCACCCATTCGTTCTGGGCGTCCTGGTACAACCACCAGTCCCAGTCGGCGTTGCCGCCCTGCTTGTCGATGCTGCCCTCATAGTGCACGCGCGTGTCCGTCTGCAGGTATGGCAACAGCTCCAGTTTACTCAACTTATCGAGGCCAACCGGCCTGGTATATGATGCGGATGCGATGCTCATGAGCGTAACAGCCATCAGCGCGATTCTCCAGTATTGCATTAAGTCTACCCTTACCACACCCTTGAGGTGTTTGTTTCCTTGTTATTCGTTCGATACTGCGTTATAACTGCGGCATAGATGCTGGTTAGCCACAGGTCATACAATCGTCCCCGCGCCCTAAAGGACACGGCTTATTACCCACAAATACAGATTGGGGTTGTGGATCGTTACATTCCACCATGCCACGCGCTAAAGCACATGGCTATTGACATGCCAAGCCTGCTGAAGCAGGCTGCAGGGCTTCGCCCTGTAAATATGGTGGCTGCACCCAGACTGCTTCAGCAGTCTTGTTGATCAATAGCCGAGACATTTATGTCGCGGAATCGGAGGCCATATACCTGTTAATATTTGTGCGTAATTGACTGGTGCTTTCAGCCCGGGGCCGTAAATCCACAACCCTATCCCAGCTTGATCCGCCGGTTTTTGAACCTCGCCCACATCGAGCCTTCGGTCCTTGGCAGCAACGACTTGTATGGTGCCATGACCTCATGCGTGAACTCGCTCATCACCACCCAGCTACCCTTACCTTCAGGTTTCCGCGCGGAGGGGCCGCTGACCAGTGCCTGCAGCCGTTGGGGAGCCAGATGGGTGTTGATGAAGCAGACCGCCCCCGCATTCACACAGCTCTGAAGGGCCTGCATGGTGTCCGCAGATATCTCCACGCCGCACGCGAAGATCACACCTACATTTTGCAGGTGCTTCACACCTACATTGTGGTCAAACACCGCCACGGCGGGGCTGGGTATGCTGAAACGCCAGGGCTGAGGCGCACGGAGCGGGGCTACCGGCTCGCCGTTGAAGTTAACCGCTCTGCCGTTGAGCACACCGTCAGTTAAGATCGACCAGACCTGCATATGCTCTCGGGTTTGCGGGCTGGAGTGCAGGTTCATCGCACCGTACAGATAGTCCCAGTAATAGCAGCTAGTCTGCCCCCAGTCGCTGTCAGGGAAGCGCACAATGGCCACCTCAGGCTGATAATCACGGTAGCTGTAGTTGCGTTTGTGGGCCGGTATCCATTTGGTGATGTGTTCCTTCATCGCCAGCCCATGATGGGTCAGCCGGTAGCTGTTGCCGTTCAGCGAATACATCTTGGTGGCGAACTCCACATAACACGAATCCACACCCGCCAGATGGCAGGTTTGCATTGCCATGCGCATCTCACGCGCGCTGTGCCCGGGCATCTCAGCGTAGTACCACAGATCGGGACTGAACCAGAGGGCTGCGTTGTGCTGAAGGGCGGCCCCGATCGCCTCGGCGAGCACCACCGGATGCACGTCCTCCTTGAGCAGCTTCGGCGAGAGCACCATTCCACTTTCCGCCATGGGCGACAACAACGCAGGAAACACACTCTCCACCAGCATTTTGGCGCCGCACTGGCCGTTGCGGTTGACCAACTGACGCACGGCCTGCTTGAACTTGGTGTAGGCTTCGGACAGGCTCAGGCCGGTGGTCTCCACGAAGAATGGCTTGCGGTTAGGTTCTGGTAGTTGGCTGTAGGCGTTGCGGCTAAGCTGCATGTGCTCCGACTCATCATAGGTGACGCCTTCAAACAAACCCGTCGCGGCCGCCTTTCTGAGCGTTTCGGCGTCGACATCCCAGCGGTGGCAGCCATCGGCTGCGTCAAAGCTGTTTTTACCGTTCGTGCTGTATGACACCGGCGCGAAGTTGGGTGACTCCACATTGAAAGTGAAGCGGGTGCCGGTGGCTTTGCAGTATGCGCACAGGTCGTCGATGATGTTGTTCTCGGTCTCTTGAGGCCCAATGTGCCCCACCAACAGATTGATGTCCATCTCGCGCAGACTCCAGAGCGAACCCGGATGCTGCACCGTCCATGAGGAGTCGTTCACGCCCAGCATCTGCTTCCGACGTGTGTAGGGCTTCAGCTTTGGCAACAGTGGGGAGATGGTGGTCTGACCCTTGGGCAGCACGGCGAACGCCGCGGTGGCGGTCACGCCCTGCTCGGTGCGGGCAGTGATCCGGTAAAGGCCTGGGGACAACTTTGGCAGAGTGACCTTCGCTTGGTACTGGTTTGGCCCATCGGGTTTAAGTTCAGCGGAGGCACTCCATACCTTCGGTCTGTTCCATTCGTCTAGCTGGAGAAGCAACTTTCCGCTTGATGGCTCACCAAAAGTAGACAGCAACGCTTGAATCTCCAAGGGCTCAGCTTGAGCGTATAACTCTTTATCACCAGAAATGGTCACTGTCAGCAGTTCGCGACGCATCGGTACACCTTCGTCAAGCATGTCCCTAACAAGAGCTGGCAGGTAGGCGGCCCACTCGACGGCATAGGTGGATTTGGCTACTCGGATGGTGCCGGGGGTGGCGCTGGTCTGCTCATCACTGAGTATCTGCGCGAGTTTGACACCCTGTTTGTCGGCGACCGCCAGCTCACACAGCAGGCTGGCCTCGGGGTAGGTGCTGAAGTCGTAGGAAAGAATCAGTTCATTCGGACTATCTCCACTCAACTTGGAGATGAGGGGCCCCTGGCCTGGCGTGACCACCCAGCCAGCCAGCGGTACAGATTCGCCGTTCACCCGAATGTCGGAAAATACCAGGTTGCCGATGGGGTGGGTGATCGCCTCTTTTTGGTCAATCCGCAGCCGGATTTTGCTGACCTTCTGCCAGTTGAACGCCGGATTCGGTGCGAGCTGCTTTTCGGTCTGGGGGTTGATGACAATCGTCCTCTGAGCGCCAGATTCGCCTAACATCAAGTCAGAGCGGCCCGTCTCCAGACAGGTGAAGCCGCTAAGCAAGCCTGCAGCATCCACAAACTGCACATATATCCATTCATTCAACCTGGCTTGAATGACGGTGAATCGCAGCTCCGTCAAAGGCCCTGCGGTGGGCAGTTGCTTCTCAAGGAACAGCCAGCAGTTCGCCGTTTCGACGCTGCGCGTGCGTACCTCTACCTCCACACGGTTTGTGCCCGCTTTCGCCATGTTATTCACTCGCCAGTTGTCGCCCTGCCAGTCATCGCTGATGCCTACCGGGAGACCATTCAACCAGACGCGATACTGGTCACTTGCGACCACACGCAGGGTGGCTATGTCGAACCCCGCTGGTAACCGCCCGCTTAGGCTAAAGCATACGGCCTTTGTATCCGGCTGCTGTGCTTTCGCGGTGACCCACTGTGCCAGTTTTTCGTTCTGCATCGGCGTCTCCTTGGTGATTCGCGCTGTGATAAGGCTAGATTCGACGCCGGGTGGTTGATTTCCTGTTCAAGCGCGGAACCCAGTCGCGGTCACGCGTTCTCCAGCGACTGCGCAAGTGCCACGCTCTTCTCGATCAGCAGCTCATCGGCTCCCAGACCAAAAGCGGTCAGTAGACCGGTGAAACAACGGCACGAGGTGTCGGCACCGTAGCCTCCGCGCTCTTTGGCCCAGCGGCTGGGCAGATAGCCATGCTCGCCATTGGCGTATCCCAAAAACGCGGTTTTGCCGGGACCTAGTGCCGCCTTCACGCGGGTGGCGATGTCGCTGTAGGTTTCAAACGGCACGGCGATCAGCTTGAACTCATTGATCGACAATGCCGCGATCTCCGCTTTGAACGTGGCCGGAACCATCCCGCGGGCTGCCGCATCGAGCATATCACCCGCCCAGGTCAGGAACAGGTCGGCACTCCCCAGCGGTTTGGGTATCGCCGATTCGCCTCCGCCGCGGTTGACATCGGCTTCCCACTCCGCCACCAGCCGGTTGACCTCCTCAGGCGTAAATGGCGGGTCCAGCGGCAGCTCCACCACACCAACTGCCATGTTCAACTCAACCTCACGGCTCCAGCGTGCATTTTCCAGCGAGCTCACCGCGTGCACCGCGAGGGTGGTGCCCATTTGTTGGCAATCCTCAAAGCTGCCCGTGCCCCAGCCGCGGTCGCGATATACGACCGGGTCGACATCACCGCACGCTCCCTGCAGATACAGCCCGACCCCGCCTCGTAAAACAGAGACAGCACCCGCGGCGACCGCTGGAAAGTCGCCGGAGAACAGGAGGTTGGAAGGTCCCATGGTCACGGCGTGGGTGGCGTAGTTCAGAAGCGTGGCGATCGGCCGGCCGTCGAGCGTGTCCAGCGCGATGCTCACCAGCTCGGTGTCAATGGGACGGCTGTTGTCATCGCGGTTGTAGCCGATGCCCTCCACTGTGGCGCTGCCGAACGCGATCTGCGCAGGCGCAAGCCGGCCCTCCAACCCGACCACCATGTTCACGATGCTTGCGAACGCGCGGGTCAGCCAGATTTCGTCCGTCTGCCCCATCACCCCGCGGGTGGCTGAGCTGGCGGGTCCAGAATGCGTGTGTGTGCAGCAGATGAGGATGTTTTTAGCGGGGATGCCACTCCGCGAGGCGATGCGGGCCCGCATCTCCCAGCACTGCGCTGAGGTGAACCCCAGAAAGTCGCAGGAGACAATCGCGACACGGCTGGTGCCGTCATCGAGAAGCACCCCCTGCGCGCAGATGGGGTCGTGCTCCCCGGTCGATGGCTCCGTCCGTGCGGAAAATCCGCACAACCAGACGCCGGGGGTGGGGCACAGATCAACCCTGGCGGCGGCGGCTCTTAGTTGTCCCATCTTATTTCAACTCCTTAGTGTTGTCGCACACTTTACGGATTGCGGCGCCGATGCTCAGTACAGCTTCACCATCGGCCAGCAGGGCCTGATGGCTGATCCAGCAGGTATCTTCGCAGACCTGCTCACACACGGGGCAACTGACGCTTGCGTAATCCACATGACGGCCATAAAAGCCGCATGTCACCGGGCATCCGGCTGCGTTTGGTGCAAATGACTCAAACACCGGCTGGCGATAGAGCGGAATCGGGTATCCGGTGCCGATGGGCACCCCCTCCGCCTGGCACGCCGCGATGAACTGCTCACGGCTGATACCCAACACCGAAGAATCCAGCCGGAGAGTATACATATGGTAGCTGCGGCGAGTCATCCTTGGCTCCGGCTTGGTCAGCGAGATGCCCGGAATGCCAGCCAATGCGTCGTCCAGGATAGCGGCGTTCTCCATCCGCTTCAGCGTCTGCGCCTCCAGACGGCTGAGCTGCGCCAGCAGGATGGCGGCCTGGAACTCGGTGATACGCAGGTTGCTGGCCATCACGTAGTGCTTGTACCACTCACCGCCTTTGATGCGCCCGCAGTTGATCACGCTGGCGCACGCGTCGGCCACACCCTCATCATCTGTGACGATGATACCGCCCTCACCGCTGCTGATGTTCTTGGAGGCCTGGAAGCTGAACACACCACACGAACCCAGCGTGCCCGCGCCTTTCCCCTTCCACTGGCTGCCCCAGGCGTGGCAGGCATCCTCAACGATCAGCAGGCCGTGCGCTTTCGCGATCGCTGTCAGCCTGTCCATATCGGCCATATACCCGCCGAAATGCACCGGCACAATCGCCTTCGTCTTGTCTGTGATCTTCCATTCCACATCCACCGGGTCGATGCACAGCGTGTCCGGCTCGATGTCCGCAAACACCGGGATAGCATTGACTCGCAGCACGGCGGACGCCGTCGCCAGGAAGGTGTAGGGAGGAACAATCACCTCATCGCCGGCGCCGATACCCAGTGCCATGAACGCCGCCTCCAGGGCGGTGGTGCCGTTGGAGACGGTGATACCGAAGTTGGCCCCCTGGAACTTCGCGTATTCGCGCTCGAATTGATGAACGCGCTCGCCAAACCACCAGCTCCCAGACTCCAGCACGTTGCTGAGGTTCACGCGCTCTGCATCATCCCAAATCGGCCACGCAGGCCACTGGTGATCGCAGCTCTTCGCACCCCCGTTGATCGCCAGGATGCCGGTGTTCGGTTCGTTGGGTGTCGTCATCTTGTCACTCCACAGCTTGTCATTCGGAAAGACTTTCGTGCAGCCATGTAGTGCCGCACTTATGAACTGATTATATCTGACAGCCTCCCGCAGTTCAATCGAGTGCGAATAGCGATGCATAGCAATCCTGTTTCCACGGCCTATTCATTGTTCATTGACGAGACACAGGGTGAATGATACACTTTATACACACCAATATGAGACATGCCACTACCAGCACGATATTAGCAAGGCCAAAGACTAGAGGTTACGATGATGCAGAACAAAAAAACTAGCGGCAACAGCTTGCTACAGGTTCAGCCACGTAACCTTCTTTCGTTTGGGCCTGACACGCCACCCCTCGACCTTCATGCCCTAAATGTTTTGATCGGAGCCAACGGCTCTGGCAAGTCTAACCTGATCGAGATGATTGCATTGATGCGTGCAACTCCAGTGTTACCCCAAACAACCTCGAGCGCGGATGTCAGAGGTGTCGTGCGGCGGGGTGGTGGGGTAAGCGAATGGATTTGGAAAGGTGCTAAAGAGCACGCGGCTTCCATTGAGCTGCTGGTCGGTTATCTAGCAGGAAAAAAACTACTACGCCATAGATTCGCATTTCGGAATGAAGCACATGCCTTCCACCTCGATGATGAGACCATAAAGAGCCAGCCGTCCCATGTAGACCATGGTGAGAGTTACTACTATAGGTTCATGGACGGGCATCCTGTCCTGAACGCTGCCGGAGTGGGCAATGAACAAAGGCTGGCACGTGAGACGATTGATCTTAATGTGTCTATCCTGGCGCAGAGGCGTGATCCGGAGAACTATCCTGAAATCACCCATCTAGCCGACACCTATGAAAAAATCCGGATATACCGAGAATGGGCGTTTGGCCGAAACACCGTATTTCGCGAACCGCAGAAAGCCGATATGCGCAACGACTATCTGGAAGAGGATTTCTCAAATCTGGGGCTCTTCTTGAGCCGTTTGTTCAAGAATCCAGCGGTTAAGAGATCAATCATTGAAAAGTTGGGCGATATCTATGACTCACTGAGCGATCTGCAGATAGTCGTCGAAGGTGGCAGCGTGCAGGTATTCATCACTGAAGGTAGCTTTTCTATCCCAGCCACTCGTCTGTCTGACGGTACACTTCGCTATCTGTGTCTCTTGGCGATACTCTGCGACCCAGAACCTCCGCCGTTGGTCTGTATCGAAGAGCCCGAGTTGGGCATGCATCCTGACATCATGCCAAAAATCGCCGACCTGCTTTTAGAAGCCTCACAGAGAACTCAGATCATCGTGACGACGCATTCGGACATATTGGTTGATTCTATGACCGAATGCCCTGAAGCGGTTGTCGTCTGCGAAAAATACAACGGATGCACACAGATGAGCCGCCTAAACAGCGACGACCTGGCGGGCTGGCTGGGTAAGTACAGATTGGGTGAGTTGTGGACTTCAGGCCAAATAGGCGGAACACGCTGGTGAGTGCCACCATCTACCTTGAGGGAGGTGGTGATTCCAAGGAACTGCGCTCCCGATGCCGTGAGGGATTCCACAAACTGCTGTTGCAGTGCGGGTACGAACGTATGCCCCGCCTGGTGGCATGTGGAAGCCGTGACAAGACCTTCGACAATTTCGTGACTGCTCATTCGGTCGCCGAGACACGGTTCGTGGCACTATGGGTCGATAGTGAAGACCCGGTTTCTGACATTGAATCCTTGTGGAAACACCTTGGGCTGCGAGACAATTGGAAACAACCAGATGGCGCATCTGAGGAGCAGGTGCTGTTATCAACCACCTGTATGGAAACACTAATAGTGGCTGACCATCAAACCCTAAAGCACCACTACGGCACCAAATTCCAAGTTTCAGCTTTACCCCCATTATATAACCTGGAACAACGGAACCGTCATGATGTTGTTGACAGGCTTTACCACGCTACCAGTGGCTGCCCGAATAAATACGCCAAAGGCAAGCGTTCGTTTGAAATCCTTGGCAAGCTGGAACCTTCGACATTAGCCCGATATCTGCCAAGCTTTGTCAGGATCCTTCGAATACTTGATCGCAAGCTGAAGTAGCTGCATATCCATATCTGCCCCCACTTCAACGGCCCATCGCCTCATCGCCCTCGGCGCGGATCGCGTCCAGCGACTTCCAGTATTCCGCCAACTGCTGCCGACCTGTTTCGGTGATGCGGTAAGCGGTGTGCGGCAGCTTGTTCTGAAAGCTCTTCTCGATCTCGATATACCCCGCCTGCTCCAGCCGCGTGGTATGCACTGACAAGTTGCCTTTGCTGAGCTTGAAGGTATTCAGCAGAAATGTGAAGTCGGCCTCAGCTAACGAAGACAACAGAACCAGAATCCGCAGGCGGGTCGGCTGGTGGATCAGCTCGTCAAGCTCCTGCATTGCCGACATCCTCGCCATCAGACTCGGCGATTTCGTCCATCGGTGATAACACAGCGATCTGGAGTTTCATCAACGCATACCGGCTATATAGATGCATGACCGTTAGCGCCAGCATTGCATACACGAATAGCGGGACAAACACGTCAAGATAACTCACGCCAAATGCGGGCACTGGCACACCTGACAATACCAGCAATGCGTGAATACCATAGAGCCCCGGTATCAACAGTCCTGGCCATTTCGGGCTGTCAGGGCTTATCATGATCAGCACCGTGAGCAGCGGCACGAGTACATACGCCATGGCCGGTTGGAGATAAGCCATCGGAACGTCAAATGCGTCCAGCATCATGTCCATGAGCAGCCAAGGGCCGATCATCAAGGCGCCCATGATGAGGGTGCTCTTGAGTTTGCTGTGCGCTGGCATCGGAGTAGGTGGGGCGGGCACCACCACCCCTTCGTGTTCATACAGCTTGCTTGACAAGCTCTCATACCATCGCCGGACCCGGCCAGTGATCGCCGCCCAGAGCAGCGTAATCGTGATGAGCGCATTCATCACAATGCAGAGGATATACAGCGGTTCGCTGTCCGACTGCATCAGCAGGATACTGAGCAGTCCCTGCACGGTGGCAAACAGTAGAATGCCCACCATCCAGTAAAGGAGGGGAAGCACTCGGTTCCGTGCATAACGGCCCGCCCACAGCGGGATATCGCTGTGCTGAACATCTTTCGGGGTCGGATTTGGTTTCATGGCGGTGTCCTTCTGAATGGAGGCTTCTCCCTGCGTGTCTCCATCACGAATCAAGTTTACCACACAAACTAGTTTGTGTGTCAAGAGTTATTGGGAAATCATCCACAGATTACACAGATTGCGCAGATTTGGGGATGGCCAGGGCCGGTATATTACATTGCAGCCACGAATGGGATGGGTGTCACGCGAAGACGCGAAGACGTGAAGGGAGGGTCGATCTACAGATGACTCAGATTGCGCAGATTCGCGAGCTGCCGCCTTCCCATCCGTGTCATCCTGAAAATCCGTGAAATCCGTGGTTCAGACAATGGCAGAGACTCAACGCAAGGGCGCAGAGGGGCAAAGGACGCAAAGGAATCCGTTCGATCCATGGTTCAGATAAAAAACCGGTGCGTGGGTAATCCACGCACCGGCCAAGCGTCGGTCTCTGAAGGGTTATCAGCCCTCTTTCAGCACCGAATCCAAGGGAATGCCCAGCGCATCGGCTACACCTTTACCGTAGGCTGGATCGGCCTTGTAGCAGTTGCCGATGTGGCGAATCTTCACTTCATCAGGCGCGTCGCCCATGGCCCGTCCAGTGTTGGCACACAACACAGACTGCTGCTCGGGGCTCATCAGACGGAACAACATCCCTGGCTGGGTGTAGTAGTCATCGTCATCCTCTCGGAAATTCCAATGCGCAGCATCGCCTTCCACTTTCAGCGGGGGTTCTGCAAAATCGGGCTGCTGCTGCCATTCCCCATAGCTGTTGGGCTCATACCCCAAGGTTGCTCCGTGGTTGCCGTCTACACGCATGGCACCGTCACGGTGGTAGCTGTGGAAGGGGCATCGGGCGGCATTCACAGGAATGAGGTGGTGATTCACCCCCAGCCGATACCGCTGCGCATCGCCGTAGGAGAACAGTCTGCCCTGCAGCATCTTGTCGTAGGAGAAGCCAATACCGGGCACGATGTTGGCGGGGTTGAAGGCCGATTGTTCCACCTCGGCGAAGTAGTTCTCCGGGTTGCGGTTCAGCTCCATCACCCCCACCTCGATCAGCGGGTAGTCTTTTTGTGACCATACCTTGGTCAGATCGAACGGATGGAAGCGGTAAGTGGCGGCCTCTTTTTCGGGCATGATCTGGAAGTACATCGTCCAGCGCGGGAAGTCACCCTTGTCTATGCTCTCCAACAGGTCGCGCTGGTGGCTTTCGCGGTCTTTACCGACGAGGACTTCGGCCTCTTCATCGGTGAGGTTCTTGATGCCCTGCTGGGTGTGCAAATGGAACTTCACCCAGAACCGCTCATTTTCTGCGTTGATCAGGCTGAATGTATGGCTTCCGAACCCGTGCATATGGCGGTAGGAGTATGGGATACCTCTGTCACTCATGGTGATGGTCACCTGGTGAAGTGCTTCAGGCAGCGATGTCCAGAAGTCCCAGTTGTTCTTGGCACTTCGTAGGTTAGTACGCGGGTCGCGTTTGATGGCATGGTTTAGGTCTGGGAATTTCAATGGATCGCGCAGGAAGAACACCGGAGTGTTATTGCCGACCAAATCCCAGTTGCCCTCTTCAGTGTATAACTTCATGGCGAAACCGCGGATATCACGCTCTGCATCGGCGGCGCCGCGCTCCCCCGCCACAGTAGAGAATCGCGTGAAGAGGTCGGTCTTCTTGCCCACCTCAGAGAATATCTTCGCCTTGGTGTAGCGCGTGACATCGTGGGTGACTGTGAATGTGCCGTATGCGCCGGAACCTTTGGCATGCATACGTCGCTCCGGGATCACCTCCCGGTCAAAGTGAGCAAGCTTCTCAAGATACCAGACATCCTGTAGTAATACAGGGCCACGCGGCCCGGCGGTCATGGTGTTTTGGTTATCGGGAACAGGGGCACCGGCATTGGTGGTGAGCTTCTTCTTTTCCATTTCTACCTCATGGCTACGTAAGTCGTGTGCATTTCAGTATTCCTTGGAACGGCAGGCATGATCCGCAAAGCTCGCAGCTTCATGCGCTGTGTTATGACAATTGTACCCGTTGCATACGAGGTTCGGTAGGTGATTGGATACATTATGGTTAGGGTTGCGGTAACCATGTGTTGCTATTATTTGTTGCCGCAAGACATGACCAGAACGGTGTGGGTCACGCGAAAGCGCGAAGGTTTGCATCTGCCACCTCCCCATCCGTGAAATCCTGTTAATCCGTGTAATCCGTGGTTCAGACAAAGAACCTGACTCGGTCGGTACCTTTCGCGCCGTCACCTGTGGTTTCGCGTCTCCGCGTGAAATATGTCCAGGCATAGCACTTTTCTCGGCCCCATCGGGTACAATTCACAAAAGCGTTATCTCATACAAGGGGTAGAACAGCATGGACGATTCCGATTTCCTGCAGCCCAGCCTGAAACTTCAAGACATGCCCACCGACAGCCGGCCGCGCGAAAAGATGCACCAGAGGGGCGTCAACAGCCTGGATGACCACGAGCTGCTGGCCATCCTGCTGAGGGTCGGTATGAAGGGCAAAAACGCGGTGCAGTTGGCACAAGAGATTCTGGCTGAGCTGGGCGATACCCGTCAGATTGCCCAGCGATCGCCCGACGACCTGCTGATGGAGCTCACCTCCATCCTAGGCGTCGGACCCGCCAAAGCGTGTCAGATCGTCGCGGCGATCGAGTTGGGACGGCGGGTGGAGCGCAGCCAGCTCAACCCGAAGGAGCAGATCGACCTGGCCGACGCAAGCATGGCGAAGCAGTATCTGCAGTCGGTGTTGCGGTATGAGGAGTCCGAGATGGTGCTGTTGTTGATTTTGGATTCACATCACCGGCTGAAAACACAGCGGGTGATCTTCCGCGGCACGGTCGCTGAGACGTTCCTAAGCCCCAGAGAGGTCTACGCTATCGCTCTGCGGCTGGGGGCAGCGGGGATCATGCTGGCCCACAACCACCCGTCCGGTGACCCCGCACCCAGCACGGCGGACATTATGGCGACCAAACGCATCAAACAAGCAGGCGATATGATCGGAATTCCCCTCATCGACCACATCGTGGTGGGTGACCCCGATGTGATCAGCATGAAATGCGCAGGAATCATGTAGGATATCAATAATGCGCACTCTCGAGGTCATATGATGAACACCATTCGCCACGCCGTAAACCTGTGTGCTGGCCTGCTGCTGGCTCTCACCTGCCTGTCGCCAACTCTGCATGCTGCTGTGCCGGCTCCCAAGACGGCGAAATCCGACATACAGGTGGGCGCGTTCTACTTCCCTGGATGGGCCTCAGAGGAACGCTGGTATTGTATGGCCGCGAACCCCGCTGTGCTGCACCCGCAGATGGGATACTACCGCGAGGGCTCGCCTGAGGTGGCCGATTGGCAGATCAAGCAGGCTTTGGAGCATGGCGTCAGCTTCTTCAGCTTCGACTACTATTCCAACAACGGCAGCCAATGGCTCGAGACCGCACTGGACGAGGGTTTCCTGAAGTCTAAGCACATCAAGCAGTTCAAATTCTGCCTGAACTGGTGCAACGAGATATCCGATGCTGATGAACTCGAGCAACTAGGCGACATCATCATCAAGAAGTACCTCACCCACCCCTCCTATCTGAAAGTCGACGGCAAGCCGGTGCTGATGATACTTGGAGGCAGCAGCTTTGCACAGAGTTTGGGTGTGGAGCAGGCGCGGCAGAAGTTCGATGCGCTGGAGCAGCGCTGTAAACAGGCCGGGCTGAAGGGCCTCTATTTGATGTTCGGTGACGGTGCGGTGGTAAGCGGTGAGGTGGTGAAGAACGGCTTCGCCAGCGGAGCCGACGGCTATTTCCTGTATAACTATCCGTATGCCGGGGTGCCGGGGGCCAGTCCTGGCAAGCATGATGAGGTCAGCTACGAGCACCTGGTTCAACAGGCGGATGGCTTGATGAAGCACTGGCAGGGCATCACAGACGGACGATTCTGGCCCACGGTGATGGCAGGCTGGGACCGCCGCCCATGGACCAAACAAGACGACCTTCGCCGCACCGGCACCACACCGGAGCTGTTTGCGAAGTCGCTAAAGGCCCTGAAGCCGATGGTCAATGAACAGCGCATCCTGCTGATTGAAGCATGGAATGAGTGGGGCGAGGGCTCCATCCTCGAGCCAAGCAGGGAGCAGGGCTGCGCCTATCTAGATAAGGTGCGAGAAGTTTTTTGCTCGAAAGCCGGCGCGCATCCCAAATCCGATGTGAAATTAATACAGGCCACAGCCCCTCAGTTCCGCTTTGAGCTGCCATCGAGGAGATTCTGGAGTTTTGATGACAACCTGATGGGCTGCACACCAACCGGAATGAGTGTAGTGAAAGTGAAGGGCGGGGTGGTGTCGGGTGTCTCGACTGGCAATGACCCACAGTTGCTGAGCCCACCCTGCTATCTGGAGTGCAGCAAAACTCCGCGGGTGCGCTTCCGAATGCGGGCGACTGGTAAAGCCAATCCGTCTAGCATAGGTGAAGGCGAGTTCTTCTGGTCGACAGTCGATTCGGTGATGAATGGCGATACGCGCGCAACATACCAAATCCCCCTTGACGGCCATTGGCATACCTACGAGCTGGATTTGAGTAAACACCCCTTCTGGAAGGGCCGCACCGACCGCTTCCGCCTGGACCCAGGGAACACGCCGGGTGTGCTAATTGAGGTTGACGAAATCCGGTTTGACTGAAAGGCCCGCGCAAAGAAAATTATGTAACTGCTCGGCCATGGGCGATGATCATGCATCAGTCCGCGATCGGTGATGCTGCTGTAGCTTCCGGCACCCACGAAGTGGGTATGATTCTTATAGCCACGGGTAAGCGCCAGCGCAACCCGTGGAAGGCAACCGGAAACCGTCTACCTCGAAGTGGGTCGTCTTCGGTGACTTGATAAAACGGCTACCGCGCATAGGTGCGACCCACTTCGGGGTAGGTATGGCGCGCATATTACCAGGGGTATCGCTTCGCTCACCCCTGGCTATAAGAATCACACCCACTTCGTGGGTGCCCGTAGGGATGCCTGCTGCAGACGGTGCCAATGCTGAGATTCAACTTGGCAGTATCATCTGATGGCTGAGTAGTTACAAAATACTAACCGTTGTGTTGGATGATATGTCCTGTCCGTCGGATGTACGTCATACAATAAAGGTAGTTACCGTCAACTGTGATGATCCCGCAATCCGTGGCACAGGTGATGCTTATAACGAGCAATTCTGACCAATAAATGGCTCAATTGAACTGAATTCACTGTTTTCGTGAACAGCTCACCTCTGCGGATGCCGGGCCGTAGAGATTTCTGGCAACTAGTCTTATGAACTGAGTATCTAGCATTGGTATCGATATTTATAACACCCTTGCTCCACTGCGTCCGGATTTCCCACAGCATTTATCAAAATAACCGAGATTTTGCCCTAATATCCGCCCATCACCCCTTGCTTTTTTATCTCAGTGTGTTATTATTCCTTAAAAGCACACAATTTCGCGGGTTTTCTGGAGGACAACATGGCCACACCTCTCCATAAAAAGGTGATGAACCGCATCCGATTTGACTTCATACTCAACGGCCGAGTCGTGGCCGGAGCTCGTCTGCCCGGAGCACGCGAACTGGCCAGGCTGTATGGCGTGGCGGTGACCACCGTGGTACACGCCCTGAACGAAATGGAGCTGGAAGGCTGGATCAACAAACGGCGCGGCAGCGGATGCTATGTCACGCGGCAGGCGTTGATGAGTCGGCCTGAGATGCTGGGACTGGTGGCCTACAGCCCGAAAAATGAGACCGTGCTGCGGTTCTACCAGGGTGTGGAGCGCGCCGCGCGCCGCCGTGAGATGCACGTGGTGATGGCGAACTCCGACGGCGGATATGAACTGGAGCACCTGCAGGTCAAGCGTCTGGTCGAAGCGGGCTGCCGCGCGCTGGTCATACTGCCCACCACGCGCACTCGGAAGCAGATGGCCCGCGACTACCTGCGCACCGAGTTCCGCGATATCCCCATTGTGCTGGTCGACATCGCCTATCCTGAGCAGCGGCGGGCGAGTGTGCTGTTTGACAACTACCAGGCCGGCTACGACATGACCGAATACATCGTCAAGCAGGGCTGCAAGCGCATCGCGTTTATGGATATCGCCGATGCCGATGAGACCAACCTGCTGATGCACCGATCCACCAAGGAGCGGTATCAGGGCTATCGCGACGCACTGCGCGACCTGGGCATTGTGTTCCACCGTGAGGATGTGCTGATGGTGGATGATCTCATGTTCCAGACTGACCCCACCTCCATGCTGATCGCCTTCCTGCGAAGGGTGCAGCAGGAGCCCGAACCCGTGGATGCGCTGATCTCGCTGTATGACCCATGGGCGGTGATGTGCATCCGGCTAGCCCGCGAGATGGGGATTAAAATCCCCGGGCAGCTACTCGTCACAGGTTTTGATAACCTCACCATGCCGGGATATCCCCGCGACTTCGTCACCACCAGCCCGGACTTCCGGCGCGCTGGTGAGCTGGCGGTGCGCCTGGCGGTGGAACTGACCGTCACTAGGCAGAATACGCTGCCCAGCTATGTATTGCCTGTTCCGCTGTTGATACCGCCACCGCCCGTCGCCGTTGAACCCACGACAGAGGCACCAGCAGCCGAACCCACACAACCGGGGTGAATATGAATAAAACCTTTTATGTATCAATAGCATCTGCCATTTTGAGTATGGCATCCATGGCCCATGCCGGAGAGTGGGTGTGGCCATTCGATCTGGCATCGAAGAATCAGCCTGTGCGGTCGGTTGCCATCAACATGAGCGGTGTGCCAGCCAATACGGTGGACGCCAACAACTGCCAGCTTGTAGGTGGTGCAGAATATGCCGACCCAGGCGCATTAGGCGGTAAGGCGGTAGGTGCTTTTGGCGACAAGCCGGGTCATCGGATCACCACGCCACGCGTTAAGCCAACTGGTGTCGTGATCATCTATGTGAATAACGGCAACGGCCGTCCGCAGCAGTTCGGGCTCTATGTCAATGGCCAGCGCAAAGCCACGCTCATGGCTCCCGCCACCCCAACCTGGTATTCGCCGTTTGTTCCTGTGGAATACCGCGGGGAAGTGCAAGGCGAGGTGGGGATCGGTGTAGATGAGGCAGATGTGGCCGCTAACAAGAATGCCTTCTGCATGAATGTTGACCGGATTGAGTTTTCGGAAAGGCGGCCATCACAGGATGTCTGGCTGCCCTTAGCCGAGGGCAAGCTCAGTCTGCCGGCCAAAAGCTTCATCATGGGGTATAAGATAAAGGCACCTAAAGGGTTACGAACCCAACTGGTGCTCGAGGCAGCAGATGGCAGCCGGTACGAATCTAAACAATGGAACCAGTGGAAGCACAACACCTGGGAGAACGCCAACCTGACCTTTGACAACTTCACCCCTCATCTTGACGTGAGTAAGCTGAAGTCGGGTGTCTGGAAGCTGGGTTTGTACATCCGTGAGACGCTCCAGCCTATAAGGGGCACTTGTCAGGTGCAGCGGGTGATCTTCAGCGATGTATGGCCCTCTCAACCGCCAGCCGCCAGCCCCTTCGCGCCAAGCAAGTTGTATGCCGGGGTGCGGTTCACCGGCCGGCACGCCCACTACACGCAGGCCGATACCTGGTACCCCAGTTGGGCTTCAGATGGCAACCTCTACTCACCCTACACCGACGGCACAGTGGACGGTGTGTTCAGCCGTTCAGACAATGTAGATGCCACCACGGGCATGGCCAAAATCGAGGGTAATGACCCCATGAAACTGAAGGTCAGCACCCTGGGGCTCTATTCAAGCTCACCGTGGCCTTTTGCCACTCGGTACCCGTGCGGCTCGCTTGTATACAACGGGGTTTGGTATTACGGCACCTACATCCTGAACAGCGGCAGCCGGCCTGTCAAAGACACTGAGCAGATGTTCCAGGGCCCGTTTGTGGGATTCCGCACCAGCAAAGACTACGGTAAAACATGGACCGAAACCCCCTGCACACCTCAGAGCAACCTGTTCGGGGAGCGCGTCGACAAGAACCCCTCCGGCGGATACACCAAAATCCGGATGGGCACTCCCCATTTCGTAGATTTCGGCAAGAACATGCAGCACAGCCCAGATGGATATGCCTACCTGGTTGCTCACGGTAACGAGCGGCCCGTCAGCAACCAGAACTGGGTTCTTGGTGACGGGGTATATCTATGCCGCGTGAAGCCCAGCGTGAAGAACATCAACGACATCAACGCCTACCAGTTCTTCGCGGGTTACAAGGCAGATGGACAACCTGTATGGAGCCGCCGATTCAAGGACATTAAGCCGTTATACACATGGAACCAGCAGGCCGGTTGTGTGACGATGAGCTATATACCCAAAACCAGGCGGTACATAATGGTGGTCGGCACTGGCGACAATGTCAGCTCACCCTTCAACACCTATATACTGGAGAGCGATAAGCCGACGGGCCCTTTCAATATGGTGACATATATGGAGGGCTTCGGACGGCAGGCCTACTTTACGAACATTCCTAGCAAGTTCATCCAGCCTGATGGAAATCGCATGTGGCTGTGTTATAGTGCAAACTGGACGGGGCACCTGATGAACCCTCCAGACGCATCGTATTGTATGAATCTGTCCGAATTTGACTTAGTTCCTAGTGTTGCAAAATAGACCAGCCTAATCGAGAAGGAGCGTTCTTTACATGAACCGAGTGCAGATGATCCCGTCACCAGCCAACATGTCAGACAATGGGGGCAGCATTACCATCACCGCAGCGAACAGTATCGTGTTCAAAAGGTATGCTAAAAATGATGCTCTGTTCCTACAGCAGATGATCATTAAGATGGGCGGACCGAAAATCCCGGTGACCGCATACAGGGCAGATGCGGGAGACATCGAGGTTGCTTACAACGCTAACTATACCGATGAAAGATACACGATCGATATCGATGAGTGCGTGAGGATCGCAGGCAAGGGGAAAACTGGCCTGAGCTGGAGCATCGTCAGCCTGTTGCAGATGATGGAAATCACACCGGACGCAGTCACACTGCCCCGAATCAACATTAAAGACAAACCCGAGAGCCCATACCGAAGTGTCATGGTGGACCTGGCACGTAAATGGCACCCCATGCCTGCGCTATACAATATTGTGCTGATGTGCTGGTGGTACAAAATCAAGTATCTGCACCTTCATCTGACCGATGATCAGAGCTGGACGCTTCCAAGCAAACGCTACCCAAAACTGCCTACACCTAAACGGTACTATTCAGAAACTGAGCTCAAGAAGCTCAACAGCTTCGCTCAGCAGCATGGTGTCACCATCGTTCCGGAAGTTGATATGCCCGGCCACTGCCTGGCGCTTGTGAAGGCTCTGCCTAAGGTCGTAGGTAACGAAACGGCGAAGGCGCAGCAGGCAGCCAAGGGAGATGGTGTGATCCACCCGGGGATGACTGGGAATGAAGCCGCCAGTGCCATCTGCCCAGGACGTGAAAGCACGTATGAGTTCATGCGTGACATAGTGGAGCAGCTCTGCAGGCTCTTCCCGGAAAGCCCCTACATTCACATTGGTGCCGATGAAGTCAACAAGACGCCTTGGACGAGTTGTGTTCATTGTGCAAGCTATATGAAGAAGCACGGTCTGGACGATGCGGAAGAGCTCTATCGGCACTTCATCGTCCGGATGAATGACATAGTTCGCGAGCAAGGTAAACAGACCATAGTATGGGAAGGCTTCAAGGTCAAGGGCAAGGTAGAGATACCGCGCAATATCATCGTCATGGAGTTCGAAAACCACTACGAACTGCCGGCACCGTTGCTAAAGGCAGGATACAGTCTTGTGAATACAAGCTGGCAGCCGCTCTACATCGTGCCAACGTTGAGCTGGCCGGCGGAACATATATTGAAGTGGAATATCTGGCGTTGGGAGCACTGGTGGGACCAGAGCCAGGCGTTCCCGAACGGCATCAATGTGAGCAAAACCAGCCAGGTTCTGGGTGCTGGCATGTGCGCCTGGGAAATGGAGCCAGGGCCAGAATGGACCGCTTTCCTGCCAAGAGTTCCTGCTCTTTCTGAACGCACCTGGAACACAAAGGCCGAGGTAAACTACGAGGCCTGGATCACGCGCTGGAACAAGCTCAACGAACGGCTGGAGCGGCTGATTGCCCAGCAGTCGAAGTAGTTTCAGATCGTATCAAACTATATCGTAACTACTCAGCAATAGGCGATGATCGTGCATCGGTCCACGATTGGTAATGCTGCTGTAGCTTCCGGCACCCACGAAGTGGGTAAGATTCTTATAGCCACGGGTAAGCGCCAGCGCAACCCGTGGAAGGCAACCGAATACCGTCTACCCCGAAGTGGGTCGTCTTCGGTGACTTGACAAAACGGCTGCCGCGAATAGAAGCGACCCACTTCGGGGTAGGAATGATACGCCGCTTTCCAGGGGTATCGCTTCGCTCACCCCTGGCTATAAGAACCGCTACCCACTTCGTGGGTGCCCGTATGGATGCATGAAGGCGTTGCGCCTATGCCGAACAGACACATGGCAGTATAATCTGATGGCTGAGTAGTTCACTATAACAAGATCGGTGCGGTACGAAACGAACATACAATGAGCCGGCTTACTAACCCGTTCCGGCGGTAACCCGGCTCTGTATGGCATAAAACCAGGGAGAATTATAGTATGAATCCGAATACAGTTATTCCGACCCCTTATGTTCAAAAAATGATAGATGGTGCCATCACTGTCACCTCGGTAAACCGCATCGTATACACAAAAAACAATGTGAAGCCATATGCCGAATTTCTACAGCAGAAAATTGTAGATATGGGTGGACCGCGTATCCCGATAAAGTGCGGCCAACACAAGCCTGGTGACATCAATATGTACTTAACGGACCGCAAGCAGCGGGATCATTACTCGGTATCGGTTGATGACCGTGCGAAATTGACAGGCAATGTTGCTGGTGGTATCCATTGGGCGATAGCGAGCATGCTGCAAGTGGCCGATTTTGCTTCTCATGCTGTCACGATACCGCGGATGATCCTGGAGGATGAATCCCACTGCCAGTATCGCGGTTTGATGGTCGATCTAGCCAGTCACTGGCACCCGATTGAGTCGCTGTTTGACATGGTGCTGCTATGCTGGTGGTACAAGATCAACACGCTGCATCTGCATTTTACAGATGACAAAAGCTGGACTCTGCCCAACGCCAAATACCCTTATCTGCCCACACCAGACCGGCACTACACAGTGAATCAACTGAAGGCACTCAACAGACTCGCTCAGATGCATGGGGTGACGATAGTGCCAGAGGTCGATATGCCCGGTCACTGTCTGGCTCTAGCCAGTGCGCTGCCCGAAATTGTGGGTAACGAGCAGGCATCATCATCGCCGGAGGCTGGCCAAACCGAGCTCATCCACCCCGGCATGACCGGGAAAGAGGCTGACAGTGCCATCTGCCCTGGGCGCGAGAGTACATATGAGTTCTTGAGCAGTGTCATATCCGATGTCTGTGAGTTTTTCCGTGGTAGCCCATATATCCATATAGGGGCCGATGAAGTGAACAAAACACCATGGACAACATGTGTACACTGCCAGGATTACATGAAAAAGCACGACATACCCGACGTTGAAGAGCTCTATCGCCATTTCATCGTGCGTATGAACGACTGCGTTCGTGAACACGGCAAACAGACCATCGTGTGGGAGGGGTTCAAGGCCGAAGGGCAGATATCCATCCCGCAAGATGTGATTGTGATGGAGTTCGAAAATCACTACGAGCTCCCTGGGCCTCTGCTTGACAAGGGCTACCAACTGATCAATACCAGTTGGCAGCCGCTGTACATCGTCCCTACCGCAAGTTGGTCCGCAGAACACATCCTGGGTTGGAATATCTGGCGCTGGGAGCATTGGTGGGACCAAAGCCAGGCATTTCCAAACGGCATTGAGGTTCCCGAAACCAAACAAGTGATTGGAGCACAGGTTTGTTCATGGGGTATGGAGTCTCAAAATGAGATGGAGGCCCTGCTACCCCGAGTCGCAGCTCTGGCCGAACGCACGTGGCATACCACCAGACCGGTATCTACGGAAGACTGGATGGCCCGTTGGGATCGTCACAACAGCCGAATCAAGCAACTGTTCGGCAGCCTTAACAAAACTGTACTGCAAGCCCCTCAACCAGTCCAACGCACATACGCCAAAATGGCGCCTATGCGATCGGTAGATATCATACCGACACCAAATCGGGTGGGGCGCCTCGGAGGCGCCATCAAGGTCACCGCTGATAACTTGATCACCTACTCGATTGGGTGTAAAAAGTTGGCACAGATGCTCCAGCAAAAGATAGTCCAGATGGGTGGACCATACATCAAGTGTGCGCCATACCGGCCGGTTGCGGGAGACATCGATATTAGGCGCTACCTTCGTCGACAGGACGACCTCTACCGTATCGAAGTCGACGAGCATGCTGAGGTCAGTGGACACCCTAGTGCTGGGTTGGCATGGGCAATCGCTAGTCTTCTGCAGGTAGCGACGGTCACTCCTGACACAGTCACTATCCCTCGGATGACGGTTTCTGACAAGCCCGAATACGGGTTCCGAAGCGTGATGGTTGACCTGGTCAGCACTTGGCATCCTGTAGAGACTCTGTACGATTATGTGCAGTTGTGCTGGTGGTATAAAGTACGCTACCTGCACCTGCACTTCACAGATGATGCCGCCTGGAGGTTACCGAGCGACAAATATCCAGAGCTGCCCACACGCGGTCAGCACTACTCAGAACTAGAAATCATGGAGCTGAACCAGTACGCACAGCAGCATGGTGTCACGATCATTCCTGAAGTGGACGTGCCAGGTCACAGCAAGCTGCTTGCTGAGACACTGCCCAAACTGGTGGGTAACGAGCAATCATCTGACTTGCCCGGCGGTGACACCGAAGGCCTGCTCCATCCCGGTCTAGCGAATACCACGCCCGCCTGCACCATCTGCCCGGGACGCGAATCCACCTACACGTTCCTGAGTGAGGTGATAGACGATCTTTGCCGATTGTTCCCCAACAGCCCCTATATTCATATCGGCGGGGATGAAGTAAACAAAGTGCCCTGGACGAACTGCATACACTGCCAGAGCTACATGAAAGAGCATGGACTGCCCAATGTAGAAGAGCTCTATCGCCACTTCATCGTGAGGATGAATGAGCTGGTGGTGAAGCACGGCAAACGCAGCATTGTGTGGGAAGGCTTCAAAGTAGACGGGCTGGTGGAAATCCCGCGCGACATCATCGTGATGGAATACGAATGCTACTACGAGCTTCCGGGGAAACTGATAGAGGCCGGATATGAAGTGGTGAACACCAGTTGGCAGCCCAACTACATTGTGCCCACCAAGAGCTGGCCTGCCAGCCAGATTCTACAGTGGAATGTGCGGCGATGGGAGCACTTTTTGGAGCACAGCCTGGCAGTACCGGATGGCGTTGAAATCGACAAATCGCTGCCGATACTGGGTGCGGGCATGTGTTCATGGGGCATGGAGCCCCTTGCCGGTATGCACGCTTTACGGTCAAGGTTGCCTGCCCTGGCGCAGTGCGTTTGGAGGCCAGGTAAGACGGTGGTCTATGAAGATTGGGAAAAGATATGGGCGTGTGTTGATTCCCGGCTTGACAGCCTGTTAAATGTATTAAGATAGGTGTGGTCATCACGCGAAGACGCGAAGATGCGAAGGTAATGACCGGCGCGGTATGTCGGCGGTAGGGGCGATCGGAGATCGCCCTGGGACGCGGTACCCGTACCGGGACGATGTCACGAACGGGTTACCGAGCCCGTCGGTAACGATGAGAGACCATTACCTGAGCTGAGTATTCACAACAAAACAAACCTGGAGGCCTATCGGATGCTCCGCAGGATAGCAATAGGAGTCGTACTTATGTCATCAATATCTGCCAATGCCGCGCCACAAAGCATTGAGATTCATAATTTAAAATGCGAGTACCGTATAAATCCGCTCAGTGTGGATGTGACGGAACCGCGCCTGAGCTGGTCAATACAGGCCGAAGAACGAGCGGTCAAACAATCAAAATACCAGATATTAGTCGCTAGCGACCCAAAGTTGCTGACGAAGAACATCGGTGACCTGTGGGATACAGGTGAGGTTGTGTCCGATGTCTGCAGCCATGTGGAATATGCCGGCCAAAAGCTGGTGTCCCGCCAAAGGTGCTACTGGAAAGTGCGCATGTGGGACCAGAACGGCCGCAGCAGCGGATGGAGTAAGCCGGCTTCCTGGACGATGGGGCTGCTGCAGCCCTCCGACTGGAAAGCCCAGTGGATTGGCATTGACGGCGGTGAGAACCCAGATACCTTCGCACAGGCGCAGTGGATGTGGCTGGCAGATGATACGGCCAAAGTGGGGGCCAACCGCTGTTTCCGGCGAAATGTGATGGTGCCTTCCGACCGTGAGCTGATGGGTGCGCGGATCACCATCGCGACCCACAGCACTTTTTCGGTTTCGATCAATGGACAGACGATCTGCAGTGGCACGCGAACCATCTTTACGCCCGCCTCCGAGATCGATGTAGAGGCCTACCTGAAACCCGGGTTGAATTCGATCGCCATTGAGGCCTCCTGCTGCGATCCCAATGTGGAGCCATCAGGCATCATCTGCGCGCTTTCGGCCGAGTTCGACACAGGCGAACCGATGCTGATCACCTCGGATTCGGAGTGGAAGGTCTCCAAACGCCGGATGGCAAGATGGGACATGCCGGAGTTCAACGACTCCAAATGGGCGGCCGCCAAGGAGCTTGGCACCAACGAACAAGCCCCCTTCAACCGTGTGAAGGGCGATGACTACCGCCGATTACCCGCCCGGATGCTTCGCCGCGACTTTGAGGTGGCAAAAAAACTCACCCGAGCAACGGCTTACATCTGCGGGTTGGGGCTGTCTGAGCTCTATCTCAACGGTAAGAAGGTGGGCGACCTTGTGCTCTCACCTGGTCTGACCGACTACAACAAACGCTCGCTGTATGTCACCTATGATGTCACCAAGAACATCAAGCAGGGGGCCAACGCGGTGGGGGTGATCCTGGGTAACGGGCGCTATTTCGCACCGCGTTACAGTGCGCCCACCACCACCTTCAGTTACGGTTACCCCAAGCTGCTGTTGCAGATGGAGATGGAGTATGATGACGGCAGCCGCGACACTGTAATCAGCGACGCCTCATGGAAGCTGACCACCGATGGTCCCATCCTGGCGAACAACGAGTATGACGGCGAAGTATACGACGCCCGCAAGGAGATGCCCGGTTGGAATACGGCCGGTTTCGATAGTTCTAGTTGGCAAGCCGCTCAGATTGTCGAGGCACCAAAGGGTATCATGTGCTCTGAGATCGCAGAGCCGATCAAGGTGATGGACACCGTGAATCCCATCGCTATCACCAGCCCTCGACCGGGCGTGTATATCTTCGATATGGGCCAGAACATGGTGGGCTGGTGCAAGCTGAAGGTGAAGGGGCCACGTGGCACCAAAGTATACATGCAGCATGCCGAGAAGCTGCAGCACAACGGCGAGCTCTACCTGGAGAACCTGCGCTCAGCCAAAGTCACCGACCGCTACACGCTTAAGGGCACCGGCACCGAAGTATATGAACCGCGGTTCACTTACCACGGCTTCCGGTTTGTAGAGGTCAGTGGGTATCCTGGCAAGCCCGATCTGTCTGCTATCGAGGGCGTGGTGATCCATGACAGCATGGCGGAAGTGGGCTCCTTCGAGTGCTCAAATCCGCTGGTGAACAAGATATACCACAACATCTACTGGGGCATCCGCGGCAACTACCGCAGCATCCCCACCGACTGCCCGCAGCGCGATGAGCGTCAGGGCTGGTTCGGCGACCGCGCGCAGGTATCGCGTGGTGAGATGTATGTGTATGACACCGCCGCCATGCACACCAAATGGATGACCGACATTCGTGATTCGCAAAAAGAAGACGGCAGCATCCCCGACCTAGCCCCGGCTTACTGGGCGTTCTACACCAACAGTGTCACCTTCCCCACGCTGGCGTTCGCCGTGCCGGGTCATATCTACCGTGCTTACGGTGACAAGCGCATACTAGAGAGCCAGTTTGGCAGCATCAAGCTGTGGGCTGACATGATGCGCGCGAAGCTGAACGGCGACATCATGCCGCCGGACACCTACGGCGACTGGTGCGTGCCGCCGGAATCACGCGAGATGATCTGGTCGAACGACGCCATGCGCGTGACCGACAAGGAGCTGGTGGCCTCGGCCTACTTCTACTACAACCTGCAGCAGCTTGCCTACTTCGCCTCCGTGCTGGGCAAGGACGCGGACGTGAAGCTGTACAGTGACATCGCTGCTCGAATGAAGGTGGCTTTCAACGCCAAGTGGCTGAACACCGAAAAAGGCGTTTACGACAACGGCAACCAGACCTCCTGCATCCTGCCCCTCGCTTTCGGACTGGTTCCAGATGGCAACCGCAAGCAGATCGTGGACCACCTGGTGGGTAAAATCCTGGTGGACGCCCGCGGTCATGTGGGCACCGGCATGATTGGCTGCCAGTGGCTGATGCGTGTGTTGACCGACAACGGCTGGCCCGATGTGGCGCACAGACTGGCCACCAATACCACCTACCCCAGTTGGGGATATATGCTCAAGAAGGGCGCCACCACCATCTGGGAGCTGTGGAACGGAGACACTGGAGACCCCTTGATGGACTCCGGAAACCATGTGATGCAGATTGGCGACCTGTGTACCTGGCTGTATGAATATGTGGCGGGCATTGCGCCGGATGACAATGTGCCTGGGTTCAAGCACATCATCATGAGGCCGGTCATGACCGAGTATTTCACATCGGCCAAGGCCACCCATATGAGCATGTATGGCTTGATATCCAGCGATTGGAAGCTCAGCCGCGGTGTGTTCAGTTGGGCTATCGAAGTGCCAGCGAACACCACTGCCACCATCTACGTACCCACTTCCGACGCCGTTGGTATCACCGAAAGCGGACGCCTGGCTCTGGACGCACCTGGTGTGCGGCTGCTGAAGGACGAAGGCGGCGTGGTGCAGTTCGAGCTTGGCTCCGGCCGCTACGCCTTCAAATCGGCGGTCACTAAGGAGTAGGCGGAGAAGAAATGACCGGCGCGGTTTTCCCTAATCGCGCCGGTTTGGCGGTTAGCCGTTGTTTACCAGCATCATCCCTGCCACCAACCGCAAGGAGGACCCGTTGCAGAACCAGAAACTCGCCCAGTGGGTCACAGCCCAGACGAACAACCCCAATCCCTCCACCATCAGGTTTCGGCTGAGCGGGGAGCTGCCATCGGGCTTTGGCATTGCGATGCTGCGCGTGGTTGCCAGTGACCTCTATCGGGTGTGGCTGAACGGTCAGCCGGTGGGCATCAGCGAGGACTGGCAGGGCGTGAACTGGCGTGTGACCGGCATCGCGAAACCCGGCGTGAACACCATCGAGATCGAAGTGCGTACGCGCCAAAACCCCTCGCTCTACGAGGCCAGCATGTTATGCGAACTGGCCGTGGCAGATAAGCAAGGTGTCAAACTCGGCCAGATACTCAGCGATGAGCGCACCAGCACCGACCAGGGCATTCCGCGGCTGGCGAAATCCAGTTTTGTGGAGGAGTGGATCGACTACCTGCCAGCGTGGATTGACGACATGCTGGATGACGACCTCGCACCCACCCGCAGTCTCCTGAGCGTGAACACCACAGCCCAAAAGGTGCTGTATGAACTCGGCCAGCAGATCGAGCTGGTTGTTGCCATTCACACATTTGATCAACCCACTGACACTCCGGCGAAGCTTGAACTGGAGGAGTGGAACGGCAGGAAAATCCGCCTGCCGTCCGTTGTATGCAAGCCGGATGCCAGGGTGATGCTGCCATCAATACCCGATGGCCTCTACCGTCTGACCGCGAAATGCGGCCGACTTTCAGCCACCGCTGCGTTCGCAGTGGTGCCTGTGGGGCAGACCACCATATCCTCGCTGCTGCCCAAACTCAAGCCGTATACCCGTCGGAAGCCGATGCTGGGTCTGAACGGCAACGCTCTCGTGGTGCGCAGCCCCGCCGCACTCTGGAGTTTCCGTGAGATGGACATCAACCTGCTGGTGGCGCATATCATGCCGATTTACACGCAGAACGGGCTGTGCGATGACCTGTTCGCCTACTGCCAGGCGACCGGCACCCGCTTCACGATGAACGTGGAGGCACCCAATTTCGCACTGATGAGCGACGGCACCGATGGCAAGAACAGCTACGAGGCCCCCAGCGGCTGCCACCGCTGGGATGTGGACCCCGAAACGCTGCGCAAAGCCGCGGCGACCGGTGTGTTTGAGGGCGTGACTTACGACGAGGCGGAGCACATGCAGCTCAGCCGCAACGCCTACAGTAAGCAGCCCGATCCCAACGGGAAACCCTATTTCGTGGAGACCTCAGGCTTGAGTCTGCCCCAGGCATACAGCACTTTCAAGAAGGCCGTCAGCAGGTTGGTGCAGCGTAACCGGCGGTATGGGGCCAGTATGCAGGAGGAAGCGGTGTTCGCAGCACTCTGGCATCCGATGGCTGAGTGCGGCATGACCCTCGTGCCGAAGCTGCTGAAGGAGGACGCCCATCCGGTGGTGCTGGCGGAGGCACTCGGGGCCGCCATCCAGCACGGTGCGGAGCTGTGGTTCACCCCAGACCTTTGGCACTACGCGGCTCTGCCCGGGCACAATGCGCCCGATATGCCTGGCCACAGTCCACGTCACTTGCAGATGGCCTTGCGGTGCTGCCATCTGGCTGGTGTGGACACTTGCTACGTGGAGTACGCCACCAAGCTGTTCTCGCAGAACGGCAGCGGCTACCGTCTGACGCCGCACGGGCAAGAGCTGAAAGAGCATATCACCAGGTGGATACCCGCCCATCCGCGCAGCTACAGCTATACCGACTACCAGCCCGAGGTGGCCATCGTGCGCTTCCCCGATAGCGACTGGGGGCAGTCGAGTTGTTATTACCCGGACTATCTTTACGGGGCCATGAACCTGCAATCCAGCCCGGAAACGCGCGAACACATGCAGGTATGGTCGCTGTTGACGGACGGCGTTTTAAATGGCCGTGTGGTGAACTTCAATGCAGAGCGGGATGCGCATCTGCGCCCATACCATCCCTGGCGGTTCACCATACCCAGTCCGGCCGTGGCGGTCTTTGACCACAACGTGGGTCTGAAGCACCTGAAGGGCGTCGGGGTGATCATCGCGTGTGGAATTGAGCTGTCGAAGGGGACAATGGGTGTCTTACAGAGCTGTGTGAGTGCGGGGGTGGTTTGCTTCATCAGCCTTCGTCTGGCGCCGCCGCGGTTGCAAGAACAGGTTAGCGGACTCTCTGCCCGCATCCCCGAGGGCAAGGGCAGTTGGGTGGTCATGAACGGCTTCACCGCTGAGGCGATGCAGCCCTACCGGCATCTCTTGCCGAAGAACGACGGCTCCATGTGGCTGCGGTTCAAGAACCGGCGGGTGAAGCTGGGGTAGAGGGGTTGGTCTCAACCTCGGGCCTGGTAACTGCGGAAACCAGCCTCGGTAAAGTGTTTGTCAAAGCCGATATAGTCAGAGCAGTCGTGCAGGCGCATCACCAGAAAGCTGACCGCATCGGCCAGACTGAGCTTCGACTTTCCGGCCTGAGCCAGTTTTTCGAGTGCCTGACCGTGCAGGCTGGCGTCGACCCATACCACCCGAAACAACTCGGTGGATTTCGTGAACATGAGTGCCGCCTCTAGTCCGATTCTTCGCTGCAGCAATGCCACGGCTTCCACAATGACGTAGTTGTGGATGAGCAGCGTCTCACCAGCAGCATCAGCCGACTTCATCATCGCCAGGGCCTGTTCATGATAAAGATCATCAGGCATCGCGAGGGCTAGAATGCCCGATGTGTCCAGGAAAATCATGCCGGCTCCTCGGCAAGGTAGTCGTCATGGCGCACAGAAAGGTCTGTTTCGCCAGTTTTACCCGACCCAATCCAGCCGTATTTCGCATGGAGTGCCGTACGAGCGGATTGATCAACTGCACTGGTTGATGCGCACAGTTGCTGATGCAGGATGTCCCTCACCACCGCCGACATGGAGCGCTTTTGGTTGTGCGCCGCCTCACGCAGTAGCTCATATGTGATGTCATCTATCTGAAGCTGTGTTCTAACCATGTCATCCTCCTGCCGATACGAACCTTAGCTCATCAGTTACATCATAACATCATGTTATCATGGGTGCACATCACCAAAAATCGCAGTTGTTACCCTCTATTGACTCGGCAACCGCACCTTCGTCTTCACAGGCCAACTGGCTCGGTCGGGGTGCTTATACAGCCCGATTTGGTCAAATGGGATCGGCTTGAAGCCCAGTTTCCATGCTGGGGATTCCGGTTTCAGGTTGAAGTTAAGCTTCTTCGCGTTCACAAACAGCGGGTCCTGGTCCAGCAGATTGTCCTTAAAACTCACTGCGGAAGCGGCGGCGCCTTCGATATTGGACCACTTTCCGCCCACGCTGATGTTACGCACCACCTTGATGTTCCTGGGTGACATCGGCTCCTCGTTCAAGATGTTCAACAGCTCGGGATAGCGCGTGCGCCAGAGCTCGTTTTGATAGGGCATCTCATTCAGCGAGCTGATGTGCCCCTCCTTGCTGCCCGCAGCCCAGTTGGTACCGCGCGCATCCACCTGGATGGCGGGGTTGCACTCCACATAGATGTTGTTCTCAATCGTGCTGTCGCGACCGCCGCCGATGAACGAAGCGTTGGGCACGCGGTAATGCACATTGCCATAGATATTGGCGGAACAGAACTGGTCATCGAGGTAGACGCCAACGCATCCTTTGCCCTTGAAGCCGTAGATGTCGTGGAAGTAGTTGAACCGGATCTGGTGCCCGCGCATCGTCCAGTTACGACCGCCATAGATCACGCCCGCATCGTTCGATTCATACACCACGCTATGAATCTCGTTGTATTCGATGATGTGGTCATTCCCGCTGAGGCCGATGGCCATGTGCGGGGAGTCGTTGATGAGGTTGTGCGTCACCCTGGTTCCGACGCCATACAGGTTCACGGCGGGATGGTAGATGGGGTTCCATCGGGCGAATTTGTAGATATGGCAGTTCTCAATGTTATGACCGGATGGCGTCAGGCTGGCCCGGTCGCCGGCATTGACAGTGACGCCGCCATCGCCCAGATTATACATGTCGCAGCCGAAGACCTCGTGTTTTTGGCCGCCATCAATGTTGATCGCCGCACTGCCCAGATTGCGCAGGGTGCATCTGGCGATGCGGATGTTCTCGCCACGGGTGATGTTGATGCCGTTCTTCTGAGCACACTCAAACGTCAGCCCCTGCAGGTTGACATACGACACGCTGCCCATCGACACCAGGTTGTCCTGCACCGAGACCATGAGCTTCCCCTTGTCCAACGGCTGGGGAGGCCAGAAGTATAGGATGCCCTTCTGCCTGTCGAGATACCACTCGCCGGGGCTGTCCAGCTCAGACAGGGCGTTGTAGACGTAATACCACTGCCCCTTGCGGAAGCCGAACGGGTGCATGGGCGGATTTTCCAGCGTGATGGTTTTGGTGCTGGTGTCAATCGACTGAACTCGGAACCGCTGATCGGCCCAGTCCCACATCCAGTAACCGTCGGCCATGAGGTCGGGCTCATTTAGCCAGCGTGAAGGGCGGTCGCCTTCGTAGGTGAAGATGCCCTCTTTGGTGCCCTTGGTGCCGCGGATGTCCATCACATTCGGGCCTTTGACGTCGACCATCTTTGCGTAACCTTCATTGGGCCAGCGGGAGAGCGTCATCGGCTGGTCTGCGAAGAATACCTCAAGCCCCACCTCTGAGTTGGCCCAGGTCGGGGAGCTCGTCATCGGCGGGTATTTCGTGACGCCCTGCTCTTTCAGACTGGTGCAGAGCACGTGCTCTCGTGCTGAGGGGTCAAGCCTGGCCAGCACCGCGGGTTCCGACACTGGCTTGAGACCGGTGATCACCTTTCCGCCAACCAGTCGGACTGTCTGGCCCTTGGCTGCTCGGTATGTGATCGGTGAGGCCGATGTGCCCGAATCCTCACCGCTGAGTTCGAAGGTGCGTGGGAGCTCGTAGACCCCGCCTTTGATCTCCACCGTCACTCCGCCTTGAGGCAGACCGGCCTTCTTCAGCACCCGAACCCGATCGCGGGCACCCTCCAGGCTGGCCACTGGACCATCGGTGCGTGCTCTGTTCGGCGCAGAGCTCCGCCCGCTCCATGCATCGTTGCCCGAAGGCGAGACGTAGATGGTGCTATTGGGTGCCGGTTTCGCGGGGGTAGCCACTCCGGCTCCGCAGGTCAGGGCTATCATCATGGCCATCTCCAGCATGTTCGCAGCGCTTCGTTTCATCAGGGTGCTCCTATTGGGGTGATTGCATTCATAGCTATATTATCTGCTAAATGCTGCGAATGTGCCTGCTGTTGGGGGGTAGAGGTGGCTATTTCACTGCGTTGTAAGGCAGTAGTTGGATGTAGTGGTGATGGAGGGCACAGGTGTAATGAGCATTATGCTGTTTTCTTCTGGAATGCCAGTGGTGACCAGTATATAGGGTGGAATGTTGTAGAATGAACGCAGTCATAATAAATCGTCATTCGATGCAGGAAGGGTCGTGCGTGTTGTTGAAACCGGGATTGTACGAACAGATGATCAACAAACTTGTGCACCAATCGCTGTCGCAGATTGATCCAGCACTCGTCGTTACGGAACTACTCGATTCCGGTGATAGTCACGATGTGCTGGCAGAATATCTGCACCAGTACATCGGCACTACGCTACGGAACATCACCGGGTCGGAGAAGCTATCAAAGCAGATCGACATATGCAATCGGATCATAGCTCAAATCGCAGAGACTCATGGGGGCACAAATGACGGGAATCCGATCTCGTTGATGCCCGAGGCGATGCGCCTCATGTCGGTCATCGAACACAAGGTCACCCAGCATCCGCAACGCCCAGATACCCCTCTCGCTCGTGGTTGCATTCTCACTGGTACGCGGCTTGACCCCAGTCTAGAATCACAGCTTCGAAAGGAGATACGAACCGCATCGCGTATTGACATTCTGTGCTCGTTTATCAAATGGAGCGGAATTCGTATACTTGAAGATGTGTTGAAGGAGTTCACACAAAAGCCAGGAGCACGCCTTCGCATCATCACCACCAGTTATATGGGTGCTACCGACCTGAAAGCCATCGAATTTCTGCGTCAACTACCAAACACTGAGATCAGGGTTTCCTATGATACCCGGCGCACGCGTCTGCATGCAAAGGCCTATACTTTCTATCGCGACACTGAGTTTGGCACAGCATACATCGGATCGGCCAATCTGTCACAACCTGCGTTGACACAAGGTCTGGAGTGGAACGTCAAAGTTAGCCAATATGAGTCAGCGCACTTGTGGGCGAAGATCACAGCGGCTTTTGAGACCTACTGGAACGACTCGGAATTCGTGTTCTACACAGAGGATGAGCGCAAGAGGCTGCACGAAGCGCTGGATAGCGAAAGAACTGGTGCTGAACAGCCTGATTTCTCGGTGAACTTCGACCTCTACCCTTACCCCTTTCAACAGGAAATACTTGATCAAATTGCCGCAGAACGCACAATACAGGGACGAAACCGGCATCTGGTAGTCGCAGCAACAGGCACTGGCAAGACTATGATCGCTGCTTTCGACTACAAGAGGTGGTGCTCTAGCACGAATGGGACGAGGCCGCGGTTGCTGTTTGTCGCCCATCGTGAAGAGATTCTACAACAAAGCATTCGTGTGTTTCGAACGGTATTACGCGACCAAAACTTCGGTGATCTTTGGGTGGGCTCCCATGAACCCGAGGGGGTCGGCCACCTATTTGTGTCGATCCAGACCTACAACTCGAAACGGCTTTGGGAAACACATAACGCCGACTTCTACGACTATGTAGTGGTCGACGAGTTCCATCATGCCGCAGCACCGTGGTACAAAAAACTGTTGAAATATCATCAACCGCGATGTCTGCTGGGTTTGACCGCTACCCCTGAACGCACTGATGGTATAGACATCCTAAGCTACTTCAACGGTCACTTGAGCGCAGAAATCCGCCTGCCTGACGCGGTCAACCGTAAGCTGCTGTGCCCATTTCAGTATTTCGGTATCTCCGATGTTGTCAATCTGAACGGCTATACATGGCAACGCGGCGGCTACCGATCGACTGACCTGAACAAGGCCTACACAGGCAATGAACAACGGCTGCAGCTCGTTGTCCAGAAGGTTTCAGAGACGCTCCTGGATGTTCGCCAAGCACGAGGGTTAGGGTTCTGCGTGAGCATTGAGCATGCCAACTTTATGGCAACACGTTTTAGGGCACTGGGAATACCTTCGGAGGCTCTCTCAAGCGAATCACCAATATCGCTCAGAAAAACCGTGCAGAAGCGGCTACGCGATAAAGAGATTAACTTCATATTTACTGTTGACTTATACAATGAAGGTGTCGATATCCCCGAAATTGACACGGTGCTGTTCCTTCGACCGACAGAGAGCTTAACGGTGTTTCTACAGCAGCTCGGACGTGGGCTCAGGCACTCTGAAGGTAAGGACTGCTTGACAGTGCTGGATTTTATAGGGCAGGCACACAAAAAGTATCGCTTTGACGTTCGATACCGTGCGTTGATCGATGACCCTGCACGCCCTATTATCAAACAAATCGAGCAGGGGTTCCCTCATCTGCCGGCCGGATGTTCTATACACTTGGAACGAATGGCCAGGCAACATATACTTCAAAACATCAATCAGAGCTTGCTTGGGACGAGAAGTTTTTTAGTAAAAGAAATCGCCGACTATGTGGAACGCACAGGCCATGTGCCCCATCTTGGAGAGTTCCTTGAACATTTGCGACTAGACACAGATGATATCTACCGCCGGGATATCAGTTGGTCAAGACTGTGTGTAGAAGCAGGTGTCATTTCGGATTTTGAAGATCCTGACGAAGCGCGAGTAACCAAAGGGCTGAGACGGATTCAACACATTGGAGGCGTCGATCAAATTCGGTTCCTGCTCACAGTGTTGAATCCTGCGAATGGTATACCAGACGACTCACGGCTCGATGTCGTGAAGTTACGGTATCTGTTGATGATGGATTTTAGCATATTCGGCAAGAACACAGGGCTAAACTCGGTGACACAAGGAATTACTCAGCTTTACAACAATCCTGTTCTGCGAAACGAACTGATCGAGTTGTTGAACTACAGGCTGACGCGGATTGATACGGTGCCACAGAGTCTTGTATTACCATTCCCCTGTCCTATGACATTGCACGCTCAGTACACCCGCGACGAGATATTAGCAGCCCTTGGTCACTGGAAACTCGATAACCAAAGAGAACTGCGTGAAGGTGTTCTCCATCTACCGGATATCAATGCCGATGTTTTCCTTATCACGTTAAACAAAACGGACGCCGACTACTCGCCGACCACCATGTACGAAGATTACGCCATCAGCGACACGCTGTTTCATTGGCAGTCTCAAAACCGAACATCCGACAGTTCTCCTACAGGCCGACGGTACATAGAGCATTCTGCGAGTGATCATACCATTCTGCTCTGTGTCCGCGAATATAAAGACGTAAACGGCGTAAACGGCTTATCATCACCATTCTTCTTTCTGGGTCCTGCTGACTATGTAAGCCATTCTGGAAACAAACCGATTAGTTTCACATGGAAGTTACGCCATCCGATGCCTGTACGGTTACTAAGGAAGACCGCACGAGTGGTGGTCACCTAAACAATTTGCTTGTTATAGGAACAACTCCCTTCGGCCCCCCAGCCACACACCCAAAGAAGGATACCGACGCCCGCGCGTCGCAACGTAAAATCAGCACACTGAATCACCAGAGGTCAACACCATGCTCAGCGTCCTGCTTGCACTCATCGCCATCCTCGTAATCACTCTGCTCGCACCAAAACCAGCCCAGGCACAGCCTGGTCAGGCTACACCTGTCAACACACTGCTGGTCAAGCGCGCCAGCCGGGGGGCGATGACGGCGAAGATCATCGAGATTCTCAAGCGTCAGCTCAAAGATCGCTGCGGGGCGCGGGTGGTCACCAGCGGTAAGGTGGAGCTGACCATCGAGCTCTCTGTCAAGCCCGGCATCGGCAAGAATGGCTTCACCATCGAAGATGGCCCGAAGGGCTCGCTCTGCATCATCGGACACGACGAAGCGGGACTGCTCTACGGGGTCGGTAAGATGCTGCGGGATGGCCTCTACGGCCCGGCCGGCTTCACGCCAGGCCCATGGCGCGGCAGTTCGGTGCCCAAAATGCCGGTGCGGGGCATCTACTTCGCCACGCACTTCCACAATTTCTACCACGATGCGCCGGTTCAGGATGTGCAGCGGTACGTCGAGGAGCTGGCGCTCTGGGGCGTGAACAGCCTGATGGTGTGGTTCGACATGCACCACTTTAACGGCATCAACGACCCGGCGGCGCAGAAGATGATCGAACGCCTGCGGATGATCTTGCAGACCGCGAAGAGCGTGGGCATGGGGCGAGGTCTTGGCCTGGTGGCCAACGAAGGCTATGCGAACAGTCCGGTAGAGCTGCGCGCCACAGGTCCTGGCCGTGGAGCGTTCTTCGGCATCGAGCTCTGCCCCAACAAACCGGGTGGGAAGCAGCTCATCGTTCAGCAGTTCCGTGAGGTGTTTGGACATTTCAAGGATATCGGCATCACCGACCTCTGGATATGGCCGTATGATTCGGGCTCCTGCGCGTGTGAGCAGTGCAGTCCGTGGGGCACTAACGGCTTCCTGACCGCGGCGAAGCCAGTGGCCATGCTGGCGCGGGAGTGTTTCCCCGGTGTGAAGCTCTATCTCTCTACCTGGTTCCTCGATGAGGGCGAGTGGGAGGGGATGGCGAAGGCCTTCAAGACCAAGCCCGACTGGGTCGATGCGCTCATATCACAGCCCAACACCTACGCTTTCACCCACGAATCACCCGGCCGACTGCCCATTCTGGGCTTTCCCGAGATCAGCATGGACGGCATGTGGCCCTGGGGAGGGTTCGGCGCCAACCCTCAGCCCCACGGACTGCAGGGCTACTGGGACGGCTTCAAGGCGAAGAGCGGCGGCGGGTTCCCCTACTCAGAAGGAATCTACGAGGATATCAACAAGGCGGTGTGCGCGCAGCTATACTGGAGTCCCGATCGGCCGGTGGAGGATATCCTGAAGGAATACATCCGCTACGAGTATTCGCCCGATGTAACCGTCGAGGTCATGGCGGTCATCGCCACGCTGGAGCGTAATCACCACATGCGTTGGTGGCCGGGTCTGCTGGAGAGCTACAGCGGTTGGTTCCCCTCGAAAGGTGCGGCGCCGAAGGATGATCCCGGCGCAGAGGCCGCGTATGCAATGGTGAAGAAAGTCGATTCGAGGCTGGGTGCCGTCACACGGAAGAGCTGGCGATGGCGGATACTCTACCTGCGCGCGCTGACCGATGCGGAGCTGAAGGCCAACGGCGGTAAGCCCAACGCGGCCTGCGAACGGGCGTTTGAGGAGCTCACGCTGATCTACCACGCCCAGGGTGCGCAGGTGGACCTCAAGCCGCCAGCCACTCCAAAACACAGCGAGGGCGACATCACCCGCCTCGCCGCGGGCATCACCTCCACCGCCACTGGCCCCGCGAATATAACCGCACAGGCATCAACTGATGTCAAGGATCTGTGGGTGCCTACCTTCCGACCGATCGCCATGCAGGCGGGAAAGCCGATCTCGCAGACGATTGACGGCACCTGGCGGATCAACCCTCAAGCACCAAAGGATGTCGCGGGCTCCGAGCTGACCGGCGCAGGCTGGGCGGACTTCCGGGTGCCTGGTCAGTGGGCGAATCAGGGGTTTGATCTGGCCGAGGATGCGGTCGCCGCACTGGGCACCGACTTCACCATCCCGGCCGCCTACAAAGGCAAGCGCATCTTTTTACGCTTCGATGCCGTGCATGGCGGCACCCAGTATTGGCTCAACGGCATAAAGCTGGGCGAGACGCAGTATTACTTCACCCCGGTAGAGTTCGAGATCACGCAGTTCGCCAAACCTGGGCAGGTCAACCGGCTGCGAATCACGCAGACACGGAACGTTCCGGGTGAGACGCTCCAATACAGCGGATATCGCGCGCAGCAGCAGCCACCCGAGACGGGTCTGCCTCGTTCGGTGCACGTGTTCGCATTGCCCCAGCTCCACATCAGCGGGTTGCAGTTGATCACCGATCTCGACCGCGACTACCGCGACGCCGATCTGGTGTTGAACCTGAGCCTCGACAACCCTGCTGCCGCTCCTGCGGGCGATGTTTCGGTTGAAGTGACGCTTCGAGATGCAGCCAGAAGGCCCGTCAAACTGGCGAAGCCACGCATCGAGCTCGATCCGCTGGCGTCGGGAGCAAGCGAGCGGAAACTCACTCTGCACGTCCCCAATCCGGTAAAGTGGAGCGACGAAAAGCCCACGCTCTATTCGCTCACCATCGTCCTCAGCCGCGAAGGCAAGCTCATCGAGAAGCTGGAAGAGCATGTGGGTTTCCGTAAAGTGGAGACGCGCGATCGGCAGATACTGCTCAACGGTGTGCCCATCAAGCTGCACGGGGCCTGCCATCACGAATTTGACCCGCTCACCCAGCGTTCCGGCACGGGCAAGCTGGCTGAGCAGGACGTTCAACTGCTGAAGGCCGCTAACGTCAACTATTGCCGCACCACCCACTACCCTCCCACAAAGGAGTTCCTGGACGCCTGCGACAAGCACGGCATCTTTATCGAAGTGGAGTGCCCCTTCATGTGGACGCGCTTTGTTCCCGGCGAGGACGATCCGGCTTACATCAAGCTGTTCGCCGACCCAACGGCTGCGGCCGTGGTCTACCACCGCAACCACCCGTCGGTCATCATGTGGTCACTCTCCAACGAGAGCGGTCTGGAGCCGTGGCATCAGCCAAATCGGCTGCCGGTGAACTACCAGACCACAAACAAGCTGGTCAAACAACTCGACCCCACACGCCTGACCTGCTTCCACAACGAGTGGAATGATGACGGCCGCACCACCGATGTGGGCAACCTGCATTACGTCACGCCGCCATATGACACCTCGCCATGGATCACCGGCGATCCACGCCCTGTAGTCTGCGGTGAAATGTATCTGCTGGTCGGCATGGGCTGGAAAGGGCCCTACCTGGAGCTGGATCCCGGCCTCAGCGAATTTTGGTCGATGGGCAACAACATCCACTGGTTCAAACACACGCAGAAGATGAGCGAGGTTCAGGCGAAGTGGGAACTGGAAGAGAATCAGGCGCCGACGCACGGTCAAAACTCACCGCAGTCGGGCTATAACCTCTCGTTCTGGTCGAAACAGCTCGCAGGCATGGGTATCTGGGAGGCGGTCGGCCCGCACGGCATCATCGATGAGTGGCGCCGTCCGAAGAACGAGTGGTGGGCCGTGAAGCGGATGTTCTCTCCGGTTTATATCCCCACCCGCCAGGTGGAGTTTGCGCCGGGTATAAAGAGCATTAAGGTGCCCATCGAGAACCGCTACTCATTCACGGACCTGCGCGAGCTGAAACTGAGCTGCGAGCTCTGCGATACCGGCGTGATCGACAGCCTGAACTCGCCAGATCATGCGCACCTGCATGGCATTGCGATCTCGTTACCGCCCATGTCAAAGGGTGAGCTCAGTGCAGCCATTCCCGCAGGGGCAAAAGCGGGTCAGACACTGATCATCCGCGCAACAGATTCGAAGGGTCGGCTAGTGACCGCTGTGGGTATCTTGCTGGGCAATGCCATCGTGCCTACGCTTCCTGCACCCACCAAAGGTGCGCCGGAAGTCCAGCAGCAGGGACAAAGCACCGTGGTACGCGGCGATCACTACGCCTTCACGCTCAATCACGCCAATGGCGCAATCGGGCCAGTGCAGGGTACGCCGCAAATCGCATTGCGAGCCTTTCCGTCTGTGTTCGCCTTGAGCTATTGGGACGTCGAGGCGATGTTCAAGACCATCACCCAGCTCCCGGCGTCCGATGAACGCGTGATCGACTCGGTCATCGCAGAGGCCAGGGCGAACTCGCTGGCCATCACCGTCACGGACCATACAACGGAGTTCTCCGGGTCCGCTACAATGGATATCGACAAAGCGGGAGTATGCACACTCACGTATGACTACACCTATTCAGGATCTCCGATCCGCATCGGTCAGGCTGGTCTGAGGTTCACCATGGATTCGCACTGCCGTAGCATCGCCTGGAAGCGGCAATCGGAGTGGGATGTCTACCCAGACGACACCATCGGCCGACCGGTGGGTAAAGCGATGGCAGATCGAGACATGGGTGCTGTCAATGCCTCGGGTAAGAACACCGGCTATCTCTATCCAGCCGTGACGGTGAAGCCAGGGGAATCGGCCAAACCATCCTGGCCATGCTGTCTAGACACCACAATGTATGGCACAAGCGACTTCCGCGCGACGAAATTCAATTTCACGGAGGCATCACTCACGGCTCCTGACGGCAGCGGTATCAAGGCCTTCGCCAAAGGCGACGTGCATGTACGCGCTTGCCTGGCAAAAGATGCCGTTCTCTTCCACCTCTGGCAGCCGAGTGAGGACGGTCGACGGCTGGAGAAGGGCAGCAAGATCACTGGCAGTTTCACGGTCTCGCTGCTCACTGAAGACCGGTAGCTCAGGCAGGTTCTTCATCCATATATGATAATGCAAGATTCGTTGTCCAAACCCGAATCAAGCAAACTGATATACAATATGGTTAATACAAGCCGTCAGATGGTTGTATTTCAAACAAGGGAGAGCTATGAAGATGATTTGGGTTCTGCTAATGGCCATGGCCATAGCACTGGCGGCGACACCGTCGCAATCTGCACCGCAATCTGACCGGTTCGTTCAAGACAGGTTCGTGATCAGCTTTTGGGTGGATCCGCCCGCCAGCGAGATCACCGACGCACGGTATAAACAGATCGCCGATGCCAACTTTACGGTGGTCCACGGCGCATTTGGCCCTAAAAACCTGGCCGACGTGAAAAAGCAGTTGGCCTTGTGTAAGAAATACGACCTGATGGCCATCATCAAAGGTGATGTCGCTCCGATCGAGAAGTTGCCGGAAGGTCCGAACCTTTGGGGCTATCACCTGATCGACGAGCCCGGCACGGGCGGGATTCCGCACGTGAAGGAGACCATCGAAAAGGTCCGCAAGAGCCACCCGGGTAAACTGACCTACTTCAACCTATTGCCCGACTACGCCCCGCTGAGTGCGCTGGGCGCATCCTCATACGACGAGTATGTGGCGCGGTTCGCCCGCGAAACGGGTGCCGATGTGCTGTGTATGGACTACTATCCCATGCTCACACCCAAGCACGATGGTCGCGATGGTTACTGCGGCAACCTGGCTGTCATGCGCAAATACTCGCTGGAGCTGGGCGTTCCGCACTGGAACTTCTTCAACACCATGCCCTACGGTCCGCACCATGAGCCCACCGAGTCGCATCTGCGCTGGCAGGTCATGACCGCACTGGCGTATGGCTCCAAGGGCGTGCTCTACTTCTGCTACTGGACGCCTGGCGATGGCCCTACGGGCGAGTTCCCCAAGGGCGGAGCCATCATTGCACAGGATGGCCAGCCCACCCGGCACTACGAGCAGGCCAAGCGCATCAACCTGGGTGTGAAGAACTGGGGACCGACGCTGATGAAGCTCACCAGCACCGCGGTGGTGCGTGTGAAACCGGGTGAGGACAGCGAAGAGAAGCTGGTCGGCACCGGCGTGGACAGCATCAAGATGGACAACGAGGGCGGCGACTATCTGGTGGGGGCCTTCAAGCACGAAGATGGCCGTCGCGCGGTGATGATCAACAACTACGATCACAACTACGCCACCTGGTTCACCGTCAAGTTTGACGCCGCGCACCGCGCCGTGCAGGAACTCGACCCTGCCACCGGCAAGCTGAAGGCATTGCGTGACGAGTCACCCTGGATGCCCGGTCTGCAGCTTTCGCTGGACGCCGGCGAGGGGCGCATTTTCCTGATGCCCGCCAAATAGCGCGATCATTCCGAACCTGAGGTGAGGCCTGCGGCTGTTCTGTTGAACAGCCGCAGGCCTCTTTTTTGGTGCTTGTGTGTTGGCTGTGTCCGCGTCGGTCCTTTGTCTGAACCACGGATTACACGGATTAACAGGATGACACGGATGGGGAGGAGAGGGTCGCTGCGTGCGGAGAGTAGCCAATCCGTCCGATCCGTGGGAACTTGGTTCGAACCACAGAGGATACAGGGAGCAGCCACCAGGGTTTCCTCCCCTCCGATCCCATCCGTGCAATCCGCGTAATCCGTGGTTCAGACAATCCCTGTCCTCTCCTCTACTCCCATCTCCTACCTCCCCGCAACACGATGACTAGTATAACAATGACTAGTATACTGATCATTGTTATACTAGTCATTATAATGTGTGGTGCCAGGCCTATCCCCGAAGCATCTCATCTCCAGATACCAGCAGCACGTTGTCGCGGGCGGCGGTGTCCTGCAGCACTTGATCAAATCCTGCGGCGGAGAAGAGGCAATAGCGCAGTTTTTCGTGTTTAAGTGATGGCGGAAGCTTTTCATACTTCTTCATCAAATCATAATAAACACGCGTCCCGATTGGCGATGACGACCACTTGCATTCGCAAGCCAGCAGACTTTCGTCCTCCAGTATGGCCAGGATGTCGATCTCGATGGAGCCCTCGCGGTTCCAGTATCGACCGGCACTGCTAATCCGTAGTTGGTGCTGGCTGGCGGCGAACCGCTTCAGATACTGCATGCAGATATCCTCAAACACATATCGGCCCATGTAGTCATTCAAGAACGGCTCTACCCGAGCTTTATACACTTCGGTGGTGTCCTGAAACTCCAGCTCACTGGCCAGGGACGACACAAACCGGTACCAAAAGTGGATAAAGTGATCCGTGATCTTGAAGATAGACCTTTTTGTTGTTTTATCTCCGAAGGGTGTTTCCCTCTCAATCCACTCCATGTCGATCAAACTCTGGGTGTAGAACCCAGACTGCGAGTGGCTCAGACCTGCCTTCTGTTCGATATTGGAGCGCCTCGTCTCGCCATGAGCGATGGCGTTCAGGATCGAGTTATACGCAGATGGCTCACGAATAGAGCTGGAGGCCATCATCACCTCAGGCTCCACATGCAGCAACCCGCCAGGGCTGAGCACATGCCGCACGATGTTATCCTGCAGGCTGTATCGGTCGCTAAACTGTGCATGATATCGCGGGGTTCCGCCCAACACGCCATACACCATCAGCTTCTCCCGCAGGCTCCATCCGCCGGATTCATAGAAAAGAGCGGTGTCGTGGTGGCACATCGGTCTGAGCTTCTGCCGATGTGTAAACCGGCCATATAGCGGGTTATTGATCCCCGACAGAGCCTCCATGATACCGATGTGCGATCCACATAGCACGAGCCAGGATTGGCTGTTCATACCGGAGGCATCCCACCATGCTTGTATCTGTGATGGCAGCGTTGGATCCTGTGACACGAGATATTGGAACTCGTCGATCACCAAAGCGAAACGCGACTCTTTAGCCAGTGTTTCGTAGAACCGCAGCACACTTCGTAGAGTTGGAAAGTCGGCAGGCGTCATCCCTGCGGCTCCCGGGTGCGATGCGATGATCGCCTCGGCTAGCAGCGCCATGTTGTCAGATATCGACTTGGCAGAAGCCAAGAAGTAGCAGTGCGGACGATCATCTGACAGGAAGTGCTGCAGCATGAAGGTCTTGCCCACTCGCCTGCGGCCATACAGCAGCAGCAACTCTGCGTTGCCAGAATCCCAGCTCTCTTTCAACAAAGAAAGCTCCTGTTTTCGGTTGTAGAATTTGGCCATCATGTGGCTCCTTTCTTCAGAAATGTATTCATAGCTAGTCGTAGGGGCGTCCCTTGTGGGCGCCCTAAACAAGAACTATCGATTGAACAACGATTAGGGCGCCCACAAGGGACGCCCCTACGACAGTATCAGTTACAGCCTGCGCTGCCGTGCATGCATGGGCGGTTGCTTGATGATCATACTAATGACTAGTATAACAATGATTAGTATACTAGTCATTGTTATACTTATCTACATGTTATTTATACCTGTTTTTGTAAATCAATCTCCTAATGACCGAACGGATATCCAATGTTAGGCACCCCCGATCGAGCATCCCCTGGGAACGCCAATCTCCTGATTGGCTCCCTGCATCCCTTCGTGTCATCCGCTAATGATCAACTGTGGGGTGACATAACCCACGGCATATTGAAGGCATCTTGGGCTATCCGCCAGACCGCGCCGGAGATGGGCTGCATGGCGATTGTGATCTTACTGAGAAACCGGCGCGGTCAATTCCTGGTCTGCGCCATCGGTGCCATTTGTGGATTGTAACACCCCGCCCAGATCGCCCCGCATCCCTCCCTTCGCGTCTTCGCGCCTTCGCGTGACATATTTTTCATTCCAGTCCGGCATGCATGATTTTACGCATCCGATGGTGAATATATACCCATAGTCATAACCAAGCGAGGTCTGCCCATGATCCACCATATGCGATGCGAACACCTGGAGAACCCACTCGCCATCGACACCGCCAAGCCGATGCTCAGTTGGTGGTGCCTGGCCCCCAGACGGGGTCAGCGCAGCATGAGCGCGCAGGTTCAGGTCTCATCACGCCCAGAACTGCTGCGCATCGGCCGGCCTGATCTGTGGGACAGTGGTGCTAAAACACTGTCGCATGGTGACCCGTGGTTGATCTACGCTGGAAAGACCCTGCGCAGCCGGCAGCAGTGCCACTGGCGGGTCAGGGTGCGCGATGAGCAGGGCCGGTGGAGCCCATGGAGCCAGTCGGCTCAGTTTGGAATCGGTCTGCTACAAAAGTCGGACTGGCGCGCCAAGTGGATCACCCACCCGAAGCTGGCCGATGCCAAGTCACTGAAGCGCGTGAACGGCTGGCACAGCCAGTTCGCGGAGCAGGATGTGCCCTGCAGCATCACACTGCGCTGGGATTCGCCGCAGCCTATTGACGGTCTTCGTCTCTTCCCGACGATGCCCTTCGACTACCCTGAAGACGTGCCCGGGTTCCTGTTCCCCGTGCGCTACCGTGTGGAGGGAGGCCTCGGAGCCGATGAATCGGCCCCGATGCTGTTGGCTGACGGCACCGCGCTGGATCAAGCGAACCCCAAGGAGAAGCCCGTCACCCTCTACTGGCCAGCGCAGAACCTGAAGTGGGTGCGGCTGACCATCACCAAACGGCCAAAGCACCCCAGCATGGCACAATACGCCTGCACACTTGCCGAAATTCAAGCGGTGTCTCAGGGCAAAACGCTGGCGGCTCCCAGCCAGTGTACCGCCACCGAGAGCTACACCAGCGGCACTTGGGACATCAAATACCTGACAGACGGCCAGACCACCAGTCCTCCTCGGATCGCACCCGCGGCTGAGGCAAGTTCTGTGCCGATGATCAAGAAGCAGTTCGCTGTGCCGGTCCAACCGCTGCGGGCCATTCTACGGGTGACCGCGAGAGGGCTATACGAAATATATCTGAATGGCCACCGCGTGGGTGACCAGGTTCTCCCACCTGAGTGGACACAATACGAAAAGCGGCTGCTGGTGCAGAGCTATGATGTAACCAAACTGTTACCCAAGGGGCAAGCGGAGCTGAAGGCGCAACTGGGCTCTGGCTGGTGGTGCGGCCGCTTCGGTTGGCAAGGGCAGGCCGCTTTCTGGGGTGAAAGTCCCTGGCTGTTGGCGCAACTTGAGATCGAGATGCCGGGAGGTCAGCGCACGATTATCGCCACTGACGGGACCTGGCAGACCACGCTGGACGGCCCCATCAAGGCCGAAAACCTGTATGACGGTGAGACCTATGATGCCCGCTCCACCGCATTCCGCTGGAGCCCGGCTGTGGCCAAGCCGTTGGATGACGTCCGGCTTCAGCCGCAGATGCACCAGCCGATGCGCATCCAGAACCGCGCCTTCCCCAAGAGCATCACCCCAATAGCAGATGGCAAGTATCTGGTGGACTTCGGCACGAATATCACCGGCGTCTGTTCTATCTCTGGCACGGGCAAGGCGGGCGAGCCGGTGGTGCTCCGCCATGCGGAGATACTTGAGCCAAACGGCCAGATATATATCGCCAACCTGCGCAGTGCCCAATGCACTGACCGGTACATACCGGCCGACTCCAAGCCGTTCCAGTTTACCCCGCGATTCACGTATCGGTGCTTCCGCTATGTGGAAATATCCGGCTTGACGGCTCCGCCCACTTTGCAGCAGGTTCGCCGGCTGGAGTTCTGCTCAGATAGTCCGGTGCTGGCGGAGATCAACACACCAGACCCCACCCTGAACTGGATTGTGGCTGCCGCGATCCGCACCCAGCGGAACAACATGACCAGCGTGCCCACCGACTGCCCCCAGCGCGATGAGCGCATGGGATACGGCGGGGATGCCATGGCCATGAGCCTGCCCACCATGATGGCACTGGATGCTACCGCCTTCTACGAGAAGGTGAGTTATGACTGGCTGGACGGCCAGACCCCGGAGGGCACCACCCAGTGGATCGCCCCCAGCGTGGGGGCCATGACCACCGTGCCGGAGGTCTGCCCAGGCTGGAACGATGCGCTGGTGATGATCCCCTGGCACAACTTCCTGACCAGCGGTGACCCTCGCCCGCTGAAAGATACCCTGCCGTGTGCAGAGAAGTATAGCGAGTGGATCAGCAGCCGTAACCCCGACGGGATATGGTCGGTGGCCAACGGCCCGGATATCGGCGACTGGCTGCACGGCGACACCATCACGCGGATACCGGGGTTCCCACAGGGTGAGGGGCGGATACCCATCGACCTATTCGGCACGATGATGTGGTACCGCAGCACACGTATCACCGCCCAGATGGCGGCTGAGCTGGGCAACCGCGGTCTGCAGGCTAAATATGAAGCATTGGCGCAAAAATTCCGGCAGGCGTTTGCCGCGAAGTGGCTGAATCCCGATGGCGGTTTATCCACCAACACACAGGGCATCATATCTATGGCCATCGGCTTCGGGTTGCTGGATGATGCGCAGATGCAGGCACTGATCCCTCGGCTGGAGCAGGCGATCGCCCGCTATGATGGCCGCTTCAGCACTGGCTTCCACACCACGCCGCAGATGTTGATGACGCTCAGCCGGTTTGGCAAGCACGAACTGGCCTTGAAGATGGCCACGCAGCATCGCCCGCCGAGCTGGGGCTACATGATGGATTTGGGCCACCACACCATCTGGGAGCGTTGGGACGGCTATCAGAAGGACGTTGGTCCGAACGATCCGGGCATGAACTCCTTCAATCACCCAGCATTTGGGGCTGTTTTGGAGTGGATCATCCGGTATGTGGTGGGCATCCAGCTTCAATCCGATTCGCCCGCCTACCGCCATGTGCGCCTGATGCCGCAGCCGTCGGAAGCGCTGCCGAGTGCCTCTGGTCGCATCGCCACCCCGCGCGGCTGGATCAAAATGAACTGGGCCACAACTGCCGATAAGCTGACCGTCGAGATTGAGATACCCTGCGACAGCCGCGCTTCATTAGTACTGCCGCGAGCCTACACACGCCGAATCACTGAGGGTGGTAAAGAGTGGAAGGGCGGGATCAAACCCATCAGCGAAACCCAGGTGTCGATCAGCCTGACATCAGGCCGGTATCTGTTTGGACTGCTCAAGTAGTGAACCATCACGCCAACAAGAAGGGCATACAGCATGAAGCGAATACCTAATCTGGCCGCCGAATCGGTCGACCGCGAAAAGCAGCGGCGTTACTACGTCAACAGCATCTACAACATGTGGCGGATTTATGATCAGCCGGATGTCTACACAAAATGGTATGACCTCTGCGACGACATCGGCTTCAACAGCGTAAATATGGACAGCTCCTGGTCATCGGAACGCCCCGACGGCAGCTATGACTGGGAGGTTCTTGATGCGCAGATGGACATCGGCATCGCACGCGGATACACCATCTGGCCGCGCATCAACTGCACCTTGATACGCAAGACTTCTGGCGAGCCGCAGCGTCCTTACTGGCTGACCGATGAGATGCTGATGTGCCGGCCCGATGGCTCCACATACAGCCACTCCAACGGTCCGATTGCCGCTATCACCCATCCGCTGGTGTTCCAGAAGATGGTGCGGTTCGCCGGCGAGTTCGCCCTGCATCTGGAGGGCTATCTGAAGTCGCGAGGCATCCGCAACAATCCGATGGTGTGTATGCCCTTCAGCTTCACCCCCACCGCGGAGGCCGAATACTTCTTTGACGGCGAGCTGGACCACTCACCCAGCGCCAAAGCGGCCTTCACCAGATGGATCCGCACCCGATACCAGAGTCTTGCTGCCCTGAACCGCGCATGGGACAGCAATCACACCAGTTGGGACACCCCGCAACTGGGCAACAGCCACCAGACAGACCGGCATCTCTTCTACGAGGCGCAACTGCAGAAGCTGTTTGACGCCGTGGCGGATGCGGTTCACAAGGCCAGTCCGCGTATGCGGCTGGGACTTCAAGTGGGCTGCGTATGGGATGTGCCCCAGCGCCGAATGATCAACATCAACAAGCTGATGCGCAAAGTGGACTGGCTGCTGGTGGCGGATGCGCACTCATACCCCACCGCCTTCACCATGGACATCCTGCGGGCCAACCTGCCCGGGAAACAGCTCAGCAACGAGATCGACGGTCCCGGGTTTGGCGGTACCGATGAGCAGCGGCTGACCCAGGGGCAGCTCACCTGGCAGCGAGGCGGCCGAAGTGTGTATACCAGTAACTGGGTACCTATAGAAACCATGGCCGAGACAGACAAGTGGCGGTTTTTGAATGCTCTGGCGTTTCAAAAGGACGCTCCGCTGCCGAAATTGCAACCGACCACTGCCATGCTGCTTTCCACCTGGGATGTGATCTGCGGCTACGCCAGCTCGCAGGCGGTATACATCCCCGCGCATAACCGATTAAGCGAGGACGGCAAGCAGATCATCGATGTGCTGACCGACAGCTTCCTGCAGGACAATCCCCGAGTTCTGGCGCGCTATCGAAAGATCGTGCTGCCGTATAACAAGGTGATACCAGCCAAGCTGATCCCGCTGCTCAAAGCCAACAAGCTGCGGGTGGTGTTGGAGCGGCCGGACATCGCTGGCACATCCGATGCCTACGGGCACCGCACCGCCAGCTCGCTCAGTGCATCGCTTGGCAGTTAGAATTACCCACCACAACCAACACTTAAGGAGAGAAAAATGCCCGAATTTGGAAGCCCATTTTCCGGAATGAAAAGTGACCGCAAGCTCACCCACGCCGAGTTGGTGCGCGCCATCCGTTTTATGGTCGCCGCCGAGTATGAAGCGATACAGCTCTACATGCAGCTTGTCGAATCCACCGACGATAAACTGGCGATTGATGTACTGACGGACATCGCCAACGAAGAGCGCGTTCATGCCGGTGAGTTCCTGCGGTTGCTGAAAGCGCTCGAACCCGACGAGGAAGCCTTCTACCAGGAAGGCGCCGAAGAGGTAGAAGAGGAGATCGAGAAGCAGGGCAAAGAGTAGGGCGGATTCTCACGCGGAGACGCGGAGTGCGCGGAGGGTATGTGACCGCGCAGGCTCCAACAATGCGGTGGTCTGGCGGATAGCCTGCAATTCCGTGGCCTCGTACGATGTATCGGAGCTTCCCGAAAGACTGGCCCGGAAAGGGAAAACCGGGCCGGTCAATTCTAAGCAGCCCATAGACCGCGCTGGTGTTGTTGTCTGAACCACGGATGACACGGATAGGTTCGGATGGGAGAAATTCCCTGTGACAACCCCCCGGTATGCCTCTGTGCCCTCAGTGGTTCAGACACCCAGTCAGGCCGGATAACACGTCATCCGATGGTATATCTAGCGATATATAAACTGTGGTATACACGAGGTTAATTATATGCAGAAAACTAAAAACGGGGATAATCAAGAGATTGAGACGCTGGTCTCAACCTATTTTAGGCAGGATGTGGACTTCCGCTCCCAGTATTTCCGTATCCCGTTTTGTGACGTCACCAACAACGGCGTGCTCATCGCCGGTGGGGATGTGCGCTACGATGGCGCGACCGACTTCCAGCAGATCGACATCGGTATTGCCAGAAGCATGGACTTCGGTCAGAGCTGGTCCGACAAGAAGATCGTGTTGAAGCACAACAATAAGTGCGCCCACTCTCGCAAGATGGACGCCACGATCCTGGTCAATCGCAAAACTAACCGCGTGTTCCTGTTCGGCCACTGCGTGGATAGCGATCTGTTATGGGAGGAGACCTCCGACCCGGCTGCGATTAGCACCGACTGCGTCTACAAATACTCGGATGACGACGGGAAAAGCTGGTCCAGGGAGTATTCGCTGAACTCCATCCGGCCCAAATCTGCGGTGACCATGTTTGCCGGGGCCAGTAAGGGCATCACTATGGCTGACGGTACGCTGGTTCTGCCGATGCAAATCAGGGGCAGTAATAACGCACTGAGTATGCAGAGCGGCCTGTTGGTCAGCCAGGACAACGGCGCTTCCTGGCAGTTCAGCGGGGCGTTACTGCCGGTGTTCTCTTGTGAGACGCAAGTGGTGGAGTATAAGCGGGGCCAGTTAATGCTGAACTGTCGCAGCAACATCGGCCACCGACGGGTGTTTGTGACATCCAACAAGGGCCGCACATACACGCCCCATTCCACAGATGCCAAAACGCTGATCGAGCCTGAAGGATGCCAGGGCAGCATCGACAAAATCACCATCGGCCGAACGACCTACGGTCTGTTCACAAACCCGAATCATGCGGAACAACGGGCGAATATCACTTTGAAGGTGACCAAGGACTTCACCCACTGGCGGGAGCTTTGTTGTCTCGTGCCCGGCACCACAGACGGGTATACGTGCATCACCCACTATAAGAATGATGTGTATATCGCAATCGAACGGCACGGCTCACTCGAAATGCACCGAGTAGCGGATATCGGCTCAATGATGGTCAGGTGAATGGGTTGTATGCGATCGATAACACAGATCCCACGCTGATCGAGGTATCTACCACTGACGACTATTGGAAGTGCGAACTGGAAAAGCCCTGGAGCCTGGTAGGATATTCGTTCAACGCATTGCTGCTTCACAACGGGGGAAAGCTGGTAGTTCAATTTGCAGATGCCAGGAACGACTATGTGGTAACAGCACAGCCCATGGTTCAACGGAATATTGAGGACCGATTTTATCTGTTCAATATCAGCCATAAGCGTATACTATGCTACGCTCGGTGGCACAAAAAATACGCGCTATATGATCGGGCCAACAACAGGTCTGTAATGATCAACGGGGCATCGATGTGCATGAGCGAACGAGGTGATCTGTGGAGCATCGGAAAACCGGAATGTTCCGGTGTGATGCCTCTCCACCCGCATCGGCTCACCATACCGGTAAAATATAAGCTTGATCTATGGAATGTGTGGCAGGGTCATGCTGTGTTGTTATGTGGTGATCGTCAGAACGGTGATCTGCCGTATCTGATGATGATCAAAGATGCACACGATCAGATGATACACCAAATCGAGCTTAAGGAAAGGCCGGTCCGGGTTGTTGCCTGTCAACACGGTGTGATGCTGGCTTACTGGTCGTATAAAAGCTACGTGCAGGATAACTATAACTGGGCACTGAAAAAGACCGGAACCGACCGATATGTTGGTGCCAACGATCCGTTTCTATCTTCCGTGGTCGAGGATGGCGTTTATAAGCGGCTCGCAAAGGTATCTCACAGGCGCGCCGGTGCCTGGAAGTAGCGTGCTTATTTGGGGGTGTTTGTAGATGGCCCTTGTGGCCATCCGATACCTAGGTGGTTACCCTGTGGTGCAACCCATGTTTTGCCAGCAATTGTTCATGGCGGATGGCCACAAGGGCCATCCCTACGGATTCATTCGGAGACAGTGTGGCCGTGTCTAGCGCCCGCCCGAACGCGGGCTATGCAGGTGCGATCGGCGACCCTCCTGGGCCAGCACTGTGACAAGTCCGTGCTCGGACTTACTTTCTTCAGTTGAAATCTTGTACAATAGTAATTGTGATAAGGTTAATAGCACATATACTTTTTCTCATGATAACGATAAGTATCTGTGATCGATAACTAGTCGACAAGAATTTTGGAGGAAGTCAGATGAGTGTTAGTCCGATAAGTTACGAAGTTGGATCTGTAGAACAACCAACCAAGGTGCTGCGGGAATGGCCATGTCCTGGTGGTAAGAAGGCCCTCCATCTCATCGAAAACGCAGATGAAGAGGGTGGCAAGCTCTACCTTATTGTGTTTCATTTCCCGGCCAATTGTGCGAAAAAGCCAGTTACTTTGGCATCTGGACAGACCGAAGCGGAAGCCTTGGAACACGAGGTTGCTTATCTGCAAAACCAGACCAAGGAATATACGGAACGTCGCGAACAAGAAGTTCAAAGACGACAGCAAGATGAGGCCATGGGTCTCCCTAAAAGACCACTCGGCGCGCGAAAGAGCTCCTAACGCAGGAGCAGGTTACGGCGTAATTCAAGGCGCATCAAGTCAGTCCTCGCATCTTGTAAAATGTAGATACTGATATTTATATAATGCGAGGGTAATATGCCGATCTACGAATTCCGATGCAGCCAATGCCACCGACGCTTTAGCGACCTGGTGGGAGTGGTGGCCAACAACACCGACCCCGTCAAATGCCCCAAATGCGGTTGCCTTGAGGTGGAACGCCTGATGAGCCGCTTCGCGCGCGTGCGCAACGAGGATGACCTGATGGAGCAGATGCTGGACCCCTCCAAGCTGGGCGACATTGAGGACCCCAAGAACCTGGCCCGTGTGGCCAAGGAGATGGGCAAAGAGATGGGTGAGGACTTCTCCGACGAGATCGACGCTGCGCTGGAAGAAGAGATGGGCGGCGGAGCCGGTGAAGGGGACCCCGAAGGCGGAGCCGGGGCCGCATCTGACCCCATGGGAGACAGTGGTTTCTAGGGTTGGATAAACTGGCACTGGGCTATCTGCTGATGTTCGCCGCCATCGCTGGCTTCGCCGTGTATGGGGTGAGTTTCAAATACTGCTCGTTTAAAGGGTTGAACCTGAGCGTCGCAAACACCACTATGTACCTGGCTACCACAATCACAATCGCTGTCTCAGCCTATAAGCTAGGTGTCATCCCCTGGGGATGGCCTCTGGCCATCGGTGGCATCGCACTGGGGTGCAGCTCCTATGCGTTCGTGATCTGCTTCCGAAAAGCCAGCGCGTTGGGGTCTACGGCGGTGGCTTGGACCATCCTGCAGATGTCCATTGTGCTGCCGTTCCTGGCGTCCGCACTGTTCTACCATGAAATCCCGAAGTGGAACCACTGGCTGGGTCTGCTGTTTACAGGTATCGGTGTGGCACTTCTAGGTCGTGACGTGCAGAAGCAGGCGAAATGAAATACTCACACGCAGTTCTCGGTGCGTTCATGGCGAACGGACTGGGTGGCCTGCTGATTCAATATCTGGCCAAACAGCATCCCAGCTACGGGGTGCCCAGTCTGGCCATATCGTGCTTTTCTGCGTTCATTTTCACCCTGGTGCTGGGCGAAAAAGTGAACCAAAGCCGGGAATCTTTACCAGCATCAGCCGTGGTGGGCTTGGTGGCCGGGTTGGGTTGGGCAGGCGGGCTTGTGTGGCAGGTGCAGGCGATCAGCCTGGTGCCGGGTTACATCCTGTTCCCCTGCATCGCCGGAAGCTGCACGCTGCTGGTCTCCGTGGTTTCGCGGTTTGTGTTCGGCGAGAAGATCGGCGTCAACGGCATCCTGGGCATCGGCTTCTGCGTGCTCGCGGTGATTCTGCTGAGCGTGTAGTACCTACCGGCTCCCCTCCACCTCTCTCTCCGGTTGAGTGCGTTGGCAAAAGGTGTAGAAGAAGAAGGCAGGTATGAGTATAATCACGGGATGTGGTAGTAATAGGCGCCAACCCCGTAATATGTGTGTAACCAGCGTTTCGTTTGGCAGATAGGGCAATACCGTGAGCAATTGCAGCCAAGCGAGGCACCAAAAGCCGATAAGAACCAGCGATATATGCAGCCAGTAATACCGTGTTATAGAGCTGATGCCCAGCACCAGAGGGTAAAACACCAACGAATATTGCACATTCGTGGCGACATTCGACAGACTCTGGGCTCGCCCGTTGATACTTTGAACTAACAACATAACTTCCACCACAAACACTCCAACCATAGTGGCTAGCAATAGTCCTAGCCAATACCTTGGTGTATCAAATGGATACACTCTCTTCATTTTGTCACTCCTCCGGTATACATCATGTGTGATCGCTTCGGTATGCTGTCTCTTCGTGAACACTAGTAACCTAGGTAGTTGCGGGTTATTTCGACAGGAAATCCTAATAAAATATTCCAACTCATGACCACATAATTCGGTTTTCCCTGCCTATGCACTTCAACATGACCGTCACTGTATAAGGTGAACCATCGTTCTGGCAGTTTATCTATTTCGCCATATTTGCCGCGAGCGTATACCTCCGGGGTATCGCCATGTAATGGAGCACGTATCCCATCTTGCCCATGAAATAGGTCTACCATCAGTTCATAACTGGTTTGACGGCTGTAAAAATCGGAGACCACCTCGTATGGTGCATTGCTCCAGCCAGAGACAGAGCGGGTATATGCATACGAGCCTATCAGCGGTTGACCATATTCCTGAGTACAGCTTTTGGTCCAAACAGTGTCGCTAGGACAGCAAGTAGGCATCTTCTTAAGTAGTTGGCGAGCTGTCTGGTCATCTGGCGGTACATTGGTCTCATTGTCATGCATATATAGACGTAGAGCCACACCACATTGGCGCAGATTTGACAGGCAAGTGACTTGCTTAGCACGAGATCGCACACCTGTTACTACTGGATACGTTACTGCTGATAGAACAGCGACGATGGCTAGGACCACCAGTAGTTCCATCAATGTATAACCGCATTTCATACGCTCTTCATCCTCTTCATACCGAAAGTCACGTGGATGTATTGCTTACGATTCAATTATGGATACAATCCCCAACTGTTGCAATAGTCATCGGCTACTTTGTCGCGGTTGGTGTTCGGCGAGAAGATCGGCCTGAACGGCATCCTGGGCATCGGCTTCTGCGTGCTCGCGGTGATTCTGCTCAGCGTGTAGGGGGCAGGTCCATATTTGATTGCCAGCCCGCCGCGGGCTGAAAGCCCCAGTCTAGTACCCGCAAATATTGCATGGCTAGTAGGTCACCGATTCCGCGGCATAAATGCCTCGGCTATTGAACACCAAGACTGCTGAAGCAGTCTTAATTAACGTTATCTTTGTCGGCAAGGAGCTCAGCAGCCCGGTTTAGCGGGCTTGTTGATCAATAGCCGAGACATTTATGTCGCGGCACATGGCCGATACGATCCCAATCTGGATTTGTGGGTAATTGACTGTCCTTCAAGGCGCGGAAGTGAGACAAAAAAGGCCGTTTGGATCACCCAAACGGCCTGTGGTATACCGAAACCCGATGCGACTAAAGAACCTGGCGTTTGCCAGTCTTGGCCGACTCGATCGCGGCCAGGGCGACTGCCACGGCACTGATGCCCGCATCGATGCCCATGGGGAAATCTTTGCCCTTCAGGATGGTGTCCATGAAGTAGTCGATCTCAATACTCCAGCTTTCGGGGTTTGGATTGCGGCGGATGGTACGCCATTTGAACTCGGGAGCAGCCTTCCAGTCGGGACTGGATTTGCCCACGCACACGCGCAGCGGTTCGGTGTAGTTGTTAATCACTGTGCCGTTGTCAGCGTAGATTTCCAGGCCGTTGAAGCCTGGGCCGCTGGTCCAGCCGCACTCGATGTAGGCCATGGCCTTGTTCTCAAACTCCAGCGTCATGATGGCGTTGTCGTCCAGCTTGATGTCCTTGCGAAGTGTCTTCATGCAGGCGCTGACGGCGGTGATGCGTCCCATCATCCACTGGCAGAGGTCGATGGCATGGATACCCATATCGAACAAAGCTCCGCCAAAGGCGATGTCTGGATCATAGAACCAGGCAGACTTCGCCCACCCTGGGAAAGGCCCGCCGTGAGCAAAACGCACGCGCATCATAAACGGGTCGCCAATTTCGTCGCGGTCAAGCAGTGCTTTGATCTTGTTGTTGGAGTGGATCAGGCGGTGCGAGAAGCCGATCATCACCTTCTTGCCGGACGCTTTGGCGGCGGCCTTCACCGCGTTGGCCTCGGCCAGGCTGATGGTCATGGGCTTCTCAAGCAGCAGGTTGGCTCCCGCTTCCAGAGCGGCGATGGCGTGCTCCGCGTGGAATTTGTTGGGTGAGCAGACCGATACGAAGTCGGGCTTCTCTTCCGCCAGCATTTCGCGGTGGTCCGAATAGGCTTTGGCGATCTTGAACTGGCCCTTCGCCTCTTCGATGCGCTCCGGCACGGGGTCAGCGATGACGATGCGGCCCACATCCTCGCGTTTGTCGTAGCCAGGAAGGTGCAGCGCCTGGGCGATGGAGCCTGCCCCGATGGTGGCTACTGTGTATGATTTGCTCATTCGTGTCGTTCTCCTTGATGATAGGTGTTTATAGATTGCATGGTTCGTGTGTGTCGAAAATCCCGAGTCGTAGGGACGGCCCTTGTGGCCGTCCGAACACATTAACGGAAACTGACCTGTTACTGCGATCACAGATTAAAGACAGAATTTCTGGCGGATGACCACAAGGGTCATCCCTACGGTTAGGAAAATACGGGTCGGGCGACCCGACCCTTTCCGTTCCCTTCCCATCCGTGTCATCCTGAAAATCCGTGCAATCCGTGGTTCAGACAGTACAGGCAAGGGCACGGCGCGCCATGCCCCTACGATCGGAATCACTCATTAGGCAGATGATACCACTTTTTACTCTCCAAAGAGAGTCTGCTCTGCCAGCAGGCAGATCACATGGTAAATCACCATGTGAAGATTTTGAGTCTGGTAGGTCTGTTCGGCAGGCACGGCGATGACCTGGTCGCAGTGGCTGTCGAATGGTGAGGCTTGGCACCCCGTGAATCCCACGGTGTGCAGTCCAAACGCCCTGGCAACGGTGAAGGCGTTCAGCACGTTGGCGGAGTGGCCGGATGTGCTGAAGCCGATCAGCACATCTCCTGGCCGACCATATGCATACACCTGCTGGGCATACACCAGATCGGCACCCAGATCGTTGCTGATGGCCGAAATCAATGCCGTCTGCTGCGTGAGGTCGATGGCCCTCATGCCACGCTGCATCCGGTCGGCTATCGCCGACCAGTTGGCGGCACCGGTGGCCTGCAGCTTCGCGCGGTCCGCCTCCGGCATTCGGCGGGGGAGGGCAAACGCCTTCACCATCTCGCCCACGATGTGCCCGCAGTCGGCGGCGCTCCCGCCGTTGCCGCACAGCAGTATCTGCCCGTCCCCGCGATGGGCAGTGCAGATCATCTCCACCGTGTTAAGAATCGCATCCGAAAGCGGGGTCAGCTCAGGATGCTGCTGCAGCATGGTCAAGAAATGCTGGTTGTTTCGTAGTTCGCTCAAAATCCCTCTCCTAATGCCACGCAAAGGCTGGCATAATCCCCAATAGCCTCACCCAAAGCTGCCGGCACCACCCGGCAGACAGAAGCGCTGAGAGCCAGTGCTTCCTCAGCGATAGTCTGCGCCGCGATGGGCCAGAGCAGCTCATGCTGGCGCACAAACACGCTGCCGATCACGATGCACTCCGGGTTCAGCAGGTCGATCAAAATCGACAGCCCCTCGCCCAGCCTGCGTGCCACAGTATTATAGATATCCTTAGCCACCGGGTCACCCGCTCGAGCGGCCTCCGCCACCGACTGCGCAGTGAGCTGCGGAAGCTGATCCAGGCTGGGGCAGAATTGCACCGGCTCTCCACGCTCAAGCAGCCGTTTAACATGCGCTTGCGCCAGACGGGCGATGCCGCCGCCGCTGCAGAAGCCCTCAAAGGAGCCCTTTTTACCGTATCCGACCGGACCCTGTTTGGCCAGCCGGATGTGCCCCGCTTCGCCGGCCATATCGTTGGTGCCGGAGTATAGCTTACCGTCAAGGATCAACCCCGCTCCCAAGCCAGTGCCGAAGGTCATGAACACCATGTTCTGGCAGCTCTTCCCCGCGCCCCACTTCCATTCTGCCAAAGCGCAAGCGTTGGCGTCATTCACCAGGTAGACTGGCAGGCCGTATCGACGCTGAAATCGGCTGACGATAGGCACCTCATCCCAGCCAGGGAGGTTCGGAGGGCTGAGAATCACCCCTGTTTTCCCGTCCAACGGTCCGCCACAACTGATGCCTATGCCCTTCATCAGCCCGATCTGAAGCTTGTGAGTCTCCAAAATGCGCTGGGTCTGCTGCTCTAGCTGCAGCAGAGTCTGTTCCACTCCCTCGCTGGTGAGGGTGGGGAAGGCAATTTTGTCCATAATCTCCACCCTGTCCGACTCTGCGCGGCCCAGCACGACCGCACATTTCGTGCCGCCGATATCATAGCCCAGCAGATAGTTCGCTGTGGCCACTATGCCTGAGCCCTTTCCGACAGCATCTGCGTCCACTTGCGGTACGCCTGCAGCGAATAAGGAGGTTTGCCGGTGAGGTAGTAGTTGTGACCGCTACCGTTAGCGGTTTGCCAGCGGATCATCCAGGCGCCCTGTTCCTCTGTGCTACCAATCTGCTGCACGCAGACGGAGCTGTCCGCCGGCACATGCGCTGCGGCGTCGCAGAGCTGCTGGCCGGTCTCCACATCGATGATCTGGTAGCTGATCTCCAGTCCTTCCCGCGTGTCGTTGCACGCGATCAACCGCTGTACCCCCTCGGCGGGCTCGCTGAGGGTCATCACAAACGGCTGCTGGCACTGCTTGATCACATGGTAAGCACGCTTCATGGCGAAGTAATAGTCGACCACGGCATCGGAAATCTGCGGAGCACCATCGATGATGTTCCACCAGATGATGCCGGTGCGGCGCCATTTGGTCATTCGGAACCGTTCGATGAAAAACTTCATCGCCTCGGCCTGCGAGATCTGGCTGGCATCGGCGAAGTCCTCCAGATTGTCCGGCACCTCGCCAAACAGCACCTTGATGTGGCTGGCCATCAGTTCCACCCTGTAGTCAAACAGGTCGATGCCCGGCACAGGTGAGATGGAGTGCAGCAGCCACTCCTTGTTGTCTTTGTATGGCCAGAGAGACTCCGGCGAGAGGAACTTGCGCATCGACTCCGGCGAAGGGCATCCGTGGTAGCCCGTCTCGCTGGCGAAGTGGCAGATATTGGTCTGGTAGTACGGGCCTTTGTAGTAGTCGCGCGGACCCCACAGGTGGTCTTCAGACATCGTGTTGCTGCCGTGGGCGTAGGCTACGGTGTCGATGTAGGGTGAGCTGGGCAGATAGGGCGCTCCAGGCACCTCTTCGCGCAGCACCCTGGGCAGCAGTTCGCGGGTGAGTACATTGGTGTTGGGGTCGACCCCGTCATTGACGTAGCCGTAGTCGCACTCATTATCCCCTGACCACAGCGCGATGCATGGGTGCTGGCGCAGCCGCTGGACCACCAGGCGTGCCTCATGCTCCAGCCGCGACTGGAACTGCGCGTCCTGCGGATAGTTGGCGCAAGCCATGGAGAAATCCTGCCAGATCATGATGCCTTTGCGGTCGCAGATTTCGTAGAACAGGTTGTTTTCATACACATTCCCGCCCCAGCAGCGGATCATGTTGCATCCGATGTCATCCACAAGCTCCAGCATGGCGGGGATACGCTCCACGTCGCGGGAGTGGTAGGCGTCGGATGGTACCCAGTTTGTGCCCAGCACGAATAGCTTTTCGCCGTTCACCTCAAAGCAGAACTCGCCGCTGCCCTCCGCATCGGTGATGCTGGTGCGGTTGAGCTTCACCGTGCGGATTCCGTGCGTGAAGCTGAGGGTGTCGATCACCTCACCATTTTTTAGCAGTTGCACCTGCACATCATACAGCGACTGATCGCCACGGCCTTTTGGCCACCAGAGTTTGGGCTGATTCAGATAGATGTTCAGTTTGCCGGCATCAAACAGCATCTTGCTGCTGGCTGAGAACTGCGAATCACCGCAGGTAGCGGTCAACACGATCTGGTAGTCGTCGTCAATGCCCATCTGCGTGCTGGCCTGATAGCTCAGATAGAGATGCGCATTCTGATGGTCCGGCGAGATGTGACTGGTGCGCAGATACGCCCGCTCCAGACGCTCCACCGGACGGTAACGCAGCGTGATAGGCCGCCAAATCCCCGCGGATACCGCGCGGGGCATGATGTCCCAGCCAAACATGTGGGCCGCTTTGCGCACATACAACGATTCGAAGTTGGAGCCTAGTGACCGGAGGATCGGCGGGTAGTCGTATTTCTTCGCCTCCAGCACCGCCGGGCGGATGTGAATCAAAAGCTCGTTGTGCGGCTGCAACAGACCTGTGAGGTCGAAGCAGTGCTCGATCAGCATATTGTCGGTGGAAGCCAGCAGCGTGCCGTTCAGATAGATGTCTGCGTAACAGTCCAGACCCTCCAGCAGCAGCTCCGGCTGCATGCCAGGCACTTCCTGCGCGTCGAACTCGCGGAAATACCATATGTGGCACTTTTCATACTGGAACAGTTTCGGCATGTTCATGCCGTAGAAGGGCTCACCGATGATGCCATTCGCCTGGAGGTCCAGCTCGAAGTTGCCAGGCACGGTGCAGGGCATGACCGGCAGCTCGGATGCCTGCAGTTGGCTGATATTCAGAAAGTTGTGATGCTGGGAGTCGGAGTATGCGAACTGCCAGCTTCCACCTAGATCGATCTTCTGCTGATGTGTCCTAAAGTCCATGGATGCCAATCCCCGCCTAGTGCTATGTGATGGGTCGCACTATCACAGTTCGACTTTGGGGTTGGGTTTCCCTGCTCAGGGGGTATGCAACCTTGGGAGGGGACGAAGAAGACGATGGTTCACATGGACGCCGTTCATGCCTGAAAGGCTAACGCCTTTGCCCTCCACCCTGGTTCAGGTTACCAGCCTTACCCTTGTTCTTACCTTTGCCTTTTTTCTTGGAATTGCCGCTATTGGTGTTGCTCGCACGGCTGTTGTCGTAGGGGTTACTTGACAGTTTGAGTGTGTAGCCACCCAGCGCGGCAGCAATGGTACCGGCCTCAACGTTCATGATCGGTATCCGGGCTGTGAGTATCGGCTTCTTCACCGCCAATTCCACCGGCTGGCTGGCGGATTTTGCTACAGGTATCTTGTTGATGGTGTAAACACTTTCCTTTTTCCTGTAGGTCAGGTTGGCGGCTTTCAAGATGTTTCGAAAAGCCACATCAAAAGGTACGTCATCAAGACTCATGCTGATGGGATACCTGTCAACATCCTTAGCGAGCAGTTTGTATGTCTCATCGGGCCGAAACTCGAACAATGCCTTCAGCGCGTCAGAAACACGTGCCGACTTCAGTGCAATGGTGACATTGGTATCTTCCTCTGGTGCTTCTTGAGTCTGCCCAGAAATACTCCCGGCAACTGTGAGTAATAGAATCGTGGATAACAATATGCATGACGATATAGTTTTTCGATTGCGTTCCAACATGTCTAGCTAATCCCTCGTAATACTTGAGTTGTGATGGTGATGATCACCTTCACTATATTTTGGACGCCAAACAACACAATACGTTCAAACTACGGCTGTGCATATGCGATTTTCCAAGCATCGTGCTCGTGAGGCCCATCGGCGTAGACGGGCCCCACAAGCTCTATTTACCGCGTGAGCGTCAACTCGCAGCCATCAGGTAACGCGACCTGCAGTTCGCTGCCCAGAGCAGAAGAGCGCACCACGGGCTGGCTCCGTTTGCCCCTCTGCAGCAGACTCGCACTCCAGCCGGAGCCCGGTAGTTGGATGCGTATGCTGCCCTTCGCCCCCTTCACCGCGGACATCACGATGCGGCGGTTGCTGACCGTCAGCGTGAACTCACCCTCGCGGTAGCGCACACCCTTCAGCTCAATCTGCGGCCAGGAGGCTGGCAGAGCGGGCGTAATACGCACACCCTCGACCGTTGGCTGGAAGCCTGCGAAAACTCGCAGAGGTGCATAGGGCACCATCATCGTCTCGGTGAACTCGACATCAAACCCCAGTCCGCCAGGAGGGCCTCCGCCCTGCAGAGTGGCGCCATCGCGGCCGTCTTTGTAGTATTCGCGGAACCCACCGGCCTGCTGAACATCCTGATACCAGTTCAGTATGGTCTCGTATCGCTTGCCTGCGTTATCAGCACCGAGTGCCATCTGTCGCCCCAGCACATCGAAATAGCTGAAACCCAGCACGGCACCGCCATCCTGCACCTGCCGGCCCCAAGGCACCACAAACCCATGCCACGGCCACACATACCACCCATCGTTCTTAATCGTGCTTGCGCGCGCGCCAAACCGCCAGTGGTAGATATCGGCACCGGTGCTGGTTTCGCCGGGCACAATGTGCTGACCATCCATCCACTGGTAAATCTGCTTCGCGTGCTGACGCGTGGCCAGGCCCAGCGCAATCGCCTCAGTATTCAGGAAGGTGTAGCCGTAGTCATGCTTCACGCCATCCTTGTCGATGGTGGCGATGAAGCGCTGCGCCTTCGGGTTCCAGAAGATGGAGTTTGCGGTGGTCTGCACCTGCACCATATGCTTCCGCAGAGCCTGCGGTTTGAGCTCCCTGGCGGGTGGTGCGATGCCCCACTCAGGATGATCGGCGATCGCCTGCTCCAGTTCGCACATGGAAGCTAACATCGCGTAGTAATAGGCGGTGGCGTAGCAGTCCTTGCCGCCAAACGGCAGTAGATCCCAGTAGTTGTTGCCGATGCCCAGACCGTGGTTCACGGCCAAAAGCTTGCCATCTTTGTAGGTGATCCCGCTGCGGCCGTCATGGCCAACCCAGGGCACGTTGATGACACCCTCCTTCAGTCCACCCAGATGCCGCATGGGAGTGAGCGCATACTGTCGGATTTTGCCGATTCTCGCTTTCAGGAAGGCGGTATCGCCGCTCCAGCGCAGATACTCCACCATACCCATCACGCTGGTGATGTTGGTGATGGGGTGGCGTGTGTCAAACGTAGTGAAGATCGACTCCATACGGTAGTTGTGCCCCTTAGGCAGCACGACCCGCAGCGCCTTGATGGTGCCCGTCCATTGCGGGTGCGTATACATCTCGGTTAAGCACATGCGAAGAGGGCTTTTGGCATCCCACGCATGGGGCATATCAGCGTCAACGGTGACCGCACGCTCACTGCTCCAGTCTGCGTCACTGGTGCGCTGCCATTGAACGGTGATCTTTTCGCCCGGGCGTGTTTTGGGAGAGGACTCAAACCGGATCTGCATAAACGGCGCGCAACCCGTCTCGATGGCCAGTTTGGGTATGCTGGTGAGCACAGGCTGCTTCCCTTTGACTTGATCGATACTCCACAACGCCTGCTTAATGCCTGCGCTGCTGGCACCGGTTAGCTCCCACTGCGCGACGGCCTTGTCGCCGGTCTGGCCTATGTCCTTCGCCAAATCCCAGAAGCCCTTGTAGATACCTGCCAGCACATTGTCGTCGCCGTTCTGAAAATGCCAGCCCAGAGCGGGGCCATAGGCATCTTTCACGGCCGACTGAAACCACATCGGGAACGGCCAGCCCTGAGGGTGCGCATAGCTGAAGTGCTGCTGCATGCTCACCACACCCTGGGCATCCAGCTTCAACTCGTCGAACGCCTGCGCGAATGATTTCTGCGTACGGATGTCCTCGCCTTTATACTTGTTGACGGGTGCCATGGAGGGAGCCACCATCCAGGCATACCAGATGCTGGCATACTTCGCGCCGTAGGGCTGCCGCATGTTGCTCCAGTAGAGGTTGCGCATGGCGTCGAACTGCTTCTCAAGGCCCGGCACTGTGGTGGTGATGAAGGAGTCGTCCGGTTCTGTAGGCCATCCAATCCCCATCCAGGCATGTTCGCCCCAGGCCCCTTTCCCTACGGGGTCCAGATACATCACCGACCCCCAGCTTTTGTCGTTGAACCCTGGGTTCTGCCAGCCATCTGTCAGTGTTTTACTTACGCGCCAGGTGGGGTCTATCTGCAATACCTGCGTTTTGCCGTTGGCCCACTCCAGCACCAGCCGGACGTACAGCCCGGCGGGGTTGCTGCCCTCGGTGCCGTTTGTGCCCTTCACAGCCACACAGAGGTTATCCGCCACCTGAGGGCTGATATCCCACACCTGCAGGATGTTCCAACCCAGTGTGGAACCGAGTAGCTTGCCGTTGACCCACACCTCTGCCTCGTTGTCTACGGAGACACCGATGCGCGCTTTGACCGGCAAGGGGGCCTTCAGCGCATAGGCCTTCCGGAAGTAACACGGTTCGATGGTGGCATTGTACTTCGGTTCGCTCGGGGCCCAATACCAGCCGCCATCGGTGACCTGGTACATGGGGTCTTTGGGTGCAGCCTGAGCCGTGGTCATGCAGGCCATGGTCAACATAGCTAGCAGTGCTAGAAAAATCCGGTATGACGAGTGCATTATGTTACTCCTGAGACTGGTATGGGTGTTGTAAAAGTGGGTGTGTGCCAGTAAATGGTACCACGAAACAGGAAGCTGCTTTCTGAAGCTATCGCCAACGTCCGGCCTGCCCGGATTGTCTGAAACACGGATAGGAACGGATGCGGAGGAGATTTATCGCAAAGACGCAGGGAAGCAAAGGCGGGAAGGGTATTTGACCGCACCGGTTTCTCGGTACGCTTCCGCTGCCTGTGCAGCCCGTCTCCGGCGCGGTCTGGCGGATAGCCAAAGCTACTGGCCTACTTCGCAGGCGGTCAGCCACGCTGCCGCGGGTTTAGTCACCCCCACGGGACTGGCGTCCCGTAAGCGGGGTTCCCTCACCGCGCGTCTAGCAATTTGCAGCCCGCAAGCGGGCGCAGGAAACCCTCCACAAGCGCCCGCTGGAGCGAAGCGACGCGGGCAGCCATCTGATCAGCGATGGGTGATGGAGCCCCCTTGGGCGATGGAACCCGTCGACTCGAGGCCGATCGCCCACTTCGCAGGAGGTCAGTCCACGCTGCCGCGGGTCTAGTCACCCCAAGGGACTGCGTTCCCGGAGTGTCCACCGAACCCGTCGGCAAGGGCGAATGACTATTGCCGGAGCCGAATAGTAACTTGCAGGACTTTACTGCCACCACCGCGAACCCTATATTGATTAGCAACCAAGCCAAATCCATCATGAGGTGCCTTCATCATGCCCAACACGCCTAAAATCATCGCCGAATGGCAGTTCGACAAACCTGGAGTGCCCCAAAATTGGGTCGTCGCTCAGGATATCGCGAATTTCGGCATCAAGGGAGGGTTGTTGTCGGGTGAAGTCACAGCGCAGACATGCTTCATGATGTGCAACGGGCTGTCTTTCCCCACCAGCCCCTACCAATGCCTGCACATGCGGGTTCGCGCCAAGCAGACCGGTGAGGGAAATATGCTGTGGATGGGGCCAACTGACCCCACACATAACTGGGACAGGCGCGTGCCCTTCAGCATCAAGCAATCGGGCAAGTGGCAGGATGTGGTTCTCTATCCCTTCTGGCAGACGGAAAAGAGCATCAGCGGACTGCGAATTGACCTGCGCGGTCCTGGCGGATTTGACATCGCGTTCATCCGAGTCATCCAGTGGGGTGAGGCCGATTCGGCCAGCCAGCAGACCACATGGCAGCTTGACCAGCAGCAGCAACAGTCATGGCGGAGCGGACCAGACCCATTAAACATGTTCGCACCCCCAGTCAAGCTTGATCTATTTGCGCGGCGGTATGTCACCCTCAAGCTGCGCAGCTCAGTATCCGGAACCTGTCGTCTGGTGTATGCCGCTGAAACCGCATCTGGGATGCTCTGGGAGCCGTTTGAAGTGCAGGCCAGTCCACAGGTCCAGAACTACACGGTAGAGCTGCAGGGTGCCTGGCCGGGACGGGCGAACTGGAGCTGGCGTGACCCCATCATCGCACTGGGTGTTCAGATTCCAGATCAGATGCAGGGCAAGCTGGTTTGGGAAGGCATGGATGTCAATGCCCGCCCGCAAGGCCCGGCGGAAATCCAGGTGAAGTATTTCGGATTCGATGAGGCGATCAACCGCATGGGCCGGCCAAGCCGCATTGTAGCCGAACTGCTCAACTCAGGCGGGGTCGACGCGCCTATGCAAGAGGTTTCCCTCGGTCTGCCGATGGGCGTCAAGTCGGACACTGCCAGCTTGAGACAAACGGTGGACCTGTCTTCCGGCGGGGCGGTCACCCGCGTGAGCTGGATGGTCACTGCGGAGAATGCGAAGAGATACGGGCTCAAGCTGTCCGTTCAGGGCAAGCAGCAGGCCTCCGCGCAGTTGCAGTTTATGAACGCCGTGGAGCTGAGCGGCGATACTGCCATGCCCAAACCAAAACCGGTGAAGACCCTCACCGACATCTACATGTATTACTTCCCGGGCTGGGAGATCGATGCGCGGTGGGACTGTGTGAGGCGAGTCGCTCCCGAGCGCAAGCCCTGGTTGGGATACTACGACGAAACACGCCCTGAACTGGTCGACTGGCAGATCAAGGCCGCGGTGGAGAACGGCATCACCGGCTACATTCTGGACTGGTATTGGGCTGATGGCCGCCTGAGCTTGAATCACTGGCTGGAGAACTACGCGAAGTCGCGGTATCGCGACATGCTGAAAATCTCGCTGATGTGGTGCAACCATGTGGGTGTGCAAAACCGCGATGATTTCCTGAAGATGATCCAATACTGCATCGACACCGCCTTTGTTTGGAAGAGCTACATCACCATCAACCAGAAGCCGCTGATCGTGGTGTGGGACAGCGACCGGTTGCGGAATGGGATGGGCGGTAGTGCGGCAGTGGCGAAGCTGTTCGCCGAGGCCGACCAACTAGCGGTTCAGGCCGGTCATAAAGGCATCACATTCATGGAATCCGGCATGTACATGCCCGCCACCAGAGGCCGCACGGAAATAGTCAAAGCCGATGGTTATACTGGCTTCATGACCTACCATGACTGGTGGAAGGCCCTCTACCTGGCTCCCAGTAGCCGCGAAGTCTCATTCGCCGATATGGTCAAGACGGCTGAGCCGACCTGGGCAGATAAACGCAAAGCGGCCAGTGGAATAAAATACTACCCGGTGATCGACAGCGGCTGGGATCCCCGCCCCTGGCACGGAGATGGCCCTAGAGCTGGGCGCATTGTCAACCGTACGCCCGAGTTATTTGAGGCGTTATTGCGCAAGGCGCGAACTGACTGGCAGAAACACAAGCAGGAGTTCATATTGCTGGGCCCGGCCAACGAGTGGGGTGAGGGCAGCTACATCGAGCCGAATGTGGAGCACGGCTTCCGCATGTACGAGGCGGTGCGTAAGGTATTCGCGACCACACCGGAGCGGAACTGGCCGGAGAACATCGGGCCGGTGGACATCGGCCTTTCGCCGATTGAGTTCCCGCCCCTGCCCTTGCAATCAAGCTGGCAGTTCAAGCAGTCAGAGCAGGGCTGGAGTCCCATGATGTGCATCACCGACTTTAGCGTGAGGCAAGGCGCTCTGCGCTTCCACAGCTCGCTGGAGGACCCGGCGATTGAGTGCCATGCCCGCGTTGATATGCGGACAGCGAATCGCCTGAAAGTGGTGATGCAGATCAGCCACCCCACGGTCAAGACGGCCGATGCCCGGCTGTTCTGGGGCACACCAAAGGGTGAGTTCAGCGTTCAAGCCAGCGTGGGCATACCCATAATCGCCGATGGCCAGATGCATAGCTATACGGTTGACATCCCGCCTGCATTCCGCACCGGCGAAACGCGCATTCTGCGCTTCGACCCCTGTGAGCTGGCCGGTGCCGATATCGCGATCGAGAGCATCGAACTGCTGCCCTGAGGTTTGGGGGGAGTTGGTTTGCCAACGTCCGGGGCGGTTTTCTCCTAACCGCGCCGGTCTGGCGGTTAGCCGCTCGGGTTTGAATTCCGGAACCAGACCGGGGGTGTTTTTCTTAACCGCGCCGGTCTTGATATCTTCAGGGACAAGGGCTTCAGGCTATCCGCCAGACCGGCGCGGTCAATAGCCATCTCCCACCGCTACCTGACCGTAAGACCGCCCCGGACATAGGCATCACGTGATATCACCTTTCGGCAGCTAAAGACGCAGCCGGAGTTTGTCCATAACAGCCGCGAAGTTGGTATCGCCGTATCTGCCCCAGGCGCGTAGATAGGCCTGGCGCAGATCAATCTGTTTTGTGCCGAAAGCGCCCAGGGCGATCTGAGCGGCCCGGGCCAGTGTCACGGAGCTGACATGATATGCCACCGCAGGAAACACAATTGGCATAAGCCCGCGCACTCCGGCGGTGCAAAAGCCCAGCCGGGCACTGATGCTTCCAAACCCGATGGTTTTCGCTTTACACAAATTCATGGCCTTTTTGACCAGACCCTTAAGGCTCAGCCCCTCACGCAGGGTGTGTGATAATGCCTTATCGCAATACTCATCCCAGCTCATTTCGAATGATTTCAACCGGATCCGTTCTACCATTAAATGAACGGGGGCCAGGGCCGTACGGACTTCGTTCATCCAAGCCACCAAGTCGCGCTCCATATATGGAGCGTAGTTGGGACGGAACCGAAACTCCATACAGTCGTCATACAGCGTCTTGAACCCAGGGTCGATGTCTTTACGTGCTATCATTCGCCTTTGCTTTTCCAGATAACTCCAGTCATAGTCATTCAAGAAGAACAGCAGTGCATCGCCGTAGCCAATCACGCCCTTCACCACATGTTTAACGATGGTGCGGCGGTCGTCTGGGGTCAATCCGCCCCGATCAAGGATGGCGTCGTTGATGATGAACAGGGTGCCGCGGTTGGTCAGCAGGTTGCGCGCGTCAGCCGGTACCACCCGGTCGAGGCTGAACTGATGAAGGCCAGGCACATACGCGGCATCTCCCAGAATGGTCTTGTGACCATACCGCATGTCATACCACATGACCAGGCACTCACTGCTCTCCAGTTTCGATGTGTTGATGGTGCTCAGGTCCATACCCAACCCGTATAGTTCGATAAGGGGCTGCAGGGCTGCGTCTATGCGCTTCTTCAATTCCGTCAGCCGGAGTTCGGACAGGTTATTACAGATCAGCAAAAAGTCCAGGTTGTTATGCGGCACCTCATTGCCGTCGGGCTGCGTTTCTACGCCGCCCTCACCACGCCCGTATCCGCCAAGCATGACCAGGCAGCGCATCTCCTGCGGCTCAAGGGCATTACTGACCACTGCGCCAACGTCTTTTGCGGCACTGGTCACCAGCCGTTCTACTTCCACCCCGCCTACAGCAGTAAACCGTCCGAATGGCATTTCCTTACTGGTCATCGTGACCTCCTGCCGGCCTCAAAAAGGGTCAGCAACCGTGTGATATGGCAGTCGGGCGTATACGACTGCAGGTAGTTGTTCATGGCGTTCTCGCCCATCTTGCGGGCTTCTTCAGGGTGGTTAATCACCTCTAGCATCTTTTCGGCTAGCTGTTCGGGGTGATTGGGCAGGATACCAAACCCGTTGTGACCGTCCTGCAGCCATTCGGTGACTCCGCCGATCTGACTGGCGATGACCGGTGTACCCACGCGGAAGGCCTCAGGGCCGCCTAGACCAAACGTCTCCGGTGTGCGGCTGGGCATGAGTGCGGCGGCAGCGCGTGCCATCCATTCCACCAGCGTTTCTGCGTTGACTCTGCCCTCGAAATGGACGGAACCCTCTACGCCAAGCTCCTTGCACAAAGCTTTGTGCTCATGCTCCTTGCGGCCGCTGCCAAATATGCGCACCTCAACGCGGTCACCCAGAAGCTTCGCAGCCTGCAGTGTGGTGTCGATGCCTTTTCCGGTGACAAGCTGTGCGGCGAGAACAAACAGATTCGGCTGCCGAGGTACATCCGGCACCTGCACCGGTAGGGCGTAGAGCGGGATTCCATGGACCCTTGAGCGGTCAAAGCCATGCGCGATAATATGCTCCGCCATATAGCTGGACCCGGTCACAACACCCTGCATCTTCATCATGATGTGATGGTGCTTCCGCAAGCTGCCGCAGGTGGTAATGCCCAGTGGGGGAAATCCATCACGGCGGTTCAGGAAACCCAGGCATGGTACATAGCAGGCGGGGCCGATGGTGCGTGAGCACGTGTGCCATCCAATGGCGGTATACTTGTGTTCCCTCAAGCAAAACAGTTTGTGGTCGTGGATAAATCGGAAGACGGGCACTGCACTGTCAGCCAACTGCTGAAGCAATGCGATGTCTTCAAGCCGGTGTATGTAGACCACATCAGGCTGAAGCTCCAAACACTGGCGGGGGATGTCCACCATGGGGTACGCCTGCGTGAATGGGGCCACGAAAGCCGCATCGGCGCGTGACCGCACATCATACAGCAGTATGTTCTCATGACCTGCATCGGCAAGCAGTTTCGCGGTGTTGTGGATGTAGCCTTCTGCGCCGCCCATCGGGACAGCGTTCTCATTGACCCATAGTATCCGCATCTAGTGACGTTCTCCCTTGCGGCGGGCTGCACGTACCTCGTCATAGAGTGATACCAGGCGTCTGGTGATGATCTCCCAGCTATATTGCTGTTGGGCTTTGGCCAGGCCTTTTTCGGCCAGGCCTTGACTTATGGATGGATGCATCAGCACATCACATACTGACTGAGCCATGGCGGTGATGTCATTGGGATCAAACAACAGCGCATCATACTCATGCTTCACGAAACTGGGCACACCACCCACCCGCGCGGCGGCCACCGGCAGACCCGCAGCCCACGCCTCAAGAATGACAATCCCGAACGGCTCATGGATGGAGGGTAACAAAAACATATCTGCTGCGTGGTATGCGTTCACCAGGTCAGGTGAATGGGAATCAATCCCTGGGATCAGCACCACGCGGTCAGCCACACCTAACTGCTGAGCCGTCTGCACCACCTTCTCCATGTAAGGCGTGTTCGTGACATGCCCAATCAGCAGCAGGTAGACATCGGGCAACTGTTTACGGATTTCCACCAGAGCCTGGACGGCACCAAGCTGGTTCTTCTGGTGATCGATCCGCCCCATCACCAATATCAACTGGGCATGCTCAGGTATACCGTGTGCCGCGCGGAAAGCGGTGCGGTCACCCTTGGCAAACCGCGCCACATCCACTCCGTTGGGCACGTGTTCTACCCGCAAATCGGGGTAGCGTTTGCGCACCTGCTCACATTCGGACATACCCACACAGACCACCGCATCCGCATCGGGCACCACCTGCCGCGATCCGAGCAGTACACCCAGGGGCTTGCCCCACTCAAACGAGCCTTTGAATGGAGACACCACAGAGGCGAATTCCTCGTCTGGAACATCAAATAACCCGCCATGCAGGGTCACGATATACGGAATCTTCCGTTGCTTCGCGACTACTCTGGCCGATCCGCCCAGTCGCTTGAATGTGTGAAGATGGATGATATCGAGGTTTGGTTCCTTACGAAGTGCGTTCATTAGGGGCAGGGAGATCAGATTGCCGCCTTTTCGGTCCATTTGCAGCCTGGCATCGTCGGTAAGCCCCCACCAGGGATAGCAGTAGTTGAAACGGCGAACCGGAATCCCATCGATTAACTCGTCGTGATTCTTGGCCAATGCCATAGATGTAAAAATCGAGGTGTCATGGCCAAGCTGCTGCAGTTGCTTGCTGGTCTCGAGGATCACCGTTTCGGTGCCTCCCCAGTCTGATTGCACAAACCGGCGTGGAATCTGAATCACTTTCACGCTAAATGCACCTCCTACGGTATGAGCCGTGGAAACAGGCGGCTGTGTTGAGGCGGACAGACATCGTCAGCGACAGCTCAGCGAATCAAACGAGATAGAGTTTGTCTATCTCATTGGCCACGGCACCATACACAGGGCATCCACCCAGTTTTAAACGGTCCATCGCCTTGCGAATGTTGGAAGCAGTTTGATACCTGCTCTTGACAACAAAAATACCAAAATCTATGGTTTGCGAAAGCAGCTCAGCATCCACATTGTCCAGCACAGCGGAGGCCTCAACCATCACGATGCTGTACCGCCGACCCAGCTCATCCATCAACGCAGCCATGCGCTTACTGCTGATCATATCCGGTGTTACGGTGGTGCCGATGCGGGGGATAATGCTGACCCCTCTAAGCTTGGTGGCTTTGATGATCTCATCCACGCTACCCACTTTACCTTCCAGGTAGTCACCGATACCGGCTCCAGCAAGCTGTTCAGGTGTACACAATTCGGTTATGCTGAGATCCTCACTGCCGCCGTCTATGATCAGCACATTCTCGTCTTGTCGCCCAAGCGATGCAGCCACATGGGCCACGATGGTGGTCGTGCCTTCACCATGGCGGGCACTGCACACCAGCAGCCGGTTTCCGTGCTGCTGGCAAAGCTGTCGGATCAGTCGCGCGATGACGCTGAACTCCTCGACCGTCACTAAGCCCTGTTCTGTTGGCATTTTGCGCTCATTCTTATCAAGGTGAGGCAGTTGTCCAATGGCAGGCACACCCAGGCGGGCAGCCATATCGGGGGCTGATTTAATCCTGGTGTCTGAAAGTTCCATACCAAGGATTAAAGCTAGTGTGATGATGACACCAAAAGCAAAGATACCCATTGTGAGCGTCTTGCGGTTGCTCTTGACAGGGTTGGAGGGGACCTTGGCATCCGAAATCAGAACGAAGTCGTAGCTGTCGCTGCCATAGAACCGCTTGGCCTTACCAAGCACGTCTAGCAGTTGTGTCTTTTCGTCTTCCAGGTTCTTCAGATTGCGGCTAAGCACCAGATATTGCCGCTGGGTGCTTGGCAGCGACTCCACCCTGTTGACCGCGGACTGGCGGGCCAGTTCGAAGTTTTTAACACGTTCCGCCACAGATATCTGGTCTAGTTGGAGGTCGAACTCCTTTGTCAGCATCTCCTGCAGCATGTCGCCTGATGGAGTAGAGCCCAGGTTGGAGGGGATGACCACACGATAGAGCTGCTCTAACTGCTCTTTCCACTGCTTCACCTGGTCGCTGTCAATAGAGCGCACTTTTTGTTCTTCGTAGGCCAGTCTGGCCGCCTCATACTGTGTCTGACTGATGGCTCCGCTTTCCAGCAGGCGCTTCGCCCTGGCCAGTTCCAGTTCACGCTGGGCGAGTTGAGCCGCGTTGGAGCGCAATTCCTTGTCGTCTGTGATCTTCTGGCGGAGGTTCTCGATACGGGTGTTGATGTTGCTCAGGCGGTCCAGCTCAAACATCTGCTTTTGCTCACCAGAAACTCGGTCTTTCAGTTGTTTGATGACGGTGCCGAGGTTCTTCACCTGCTCGCGCAAAGTTTTCTGGTCGCTCTTCGCCTGTTCCCATAATAGATCCATCTGGTTGAACTGGTCCAGAGCTGCTTTACTCATCTCTACAAATTCGGTGTAGTTCGTCTTTTCACTGAATACCTGCAGTTCGGCGTCCACTACTTTTAATGAGGCCGTGACCGCAGCCAGCCGTTTGCTGACATCCCTGATCTGCCCAGAAGCCGCCTCTTTGTCGATGCGCACTCCATTGGCCAAGAAGGCATCCCGTACTTGGTTGGCAATGTCGGCAGATAGCTTAGCGTCGTCCCATGTGGCGGTGATGCTGATGATTTCCGTGTTCTTCTCTACCGAAACATCTATTGCCTGGCCTACGGCATCGAGGGAGGCGGCCAAGTTCAGTTTACGGCGGACATCTTCCAGGTTGGGTTTCACTTTTACCATCGACACCTGGGTCATCAGCGATTTACCGATATCGAGGATCTCACGTTTCTTCTCTTCTGAGGGTTTGTAGAGAAGCACCGTTGTGGATTGGTAGATGCTCTTATTCAATGTCTGGCCGCCCATGTAAGCCAATCCTGCAAAAAGTGCGATCATAACGACCAATATGAACTTCCGACGCCACAAACCAATGAGCAGCGTGCGGATATCTATTGGTAATTTCGCTTCTTGTTCAGCTTCAGGGTTGACGTAAGGCTCCGACAACGAGGTATCTCCTTATGTGTCAGTGGATGGATACAACACCACCGTATTATCACTATATCACCGGCAAGCACCAGCTTGGTGCATTCGCATTACTTTCGGCTGAATTTCGACAACAATTTTCGCCGTTCGCTTCGTTCCAGGCCGAATAACACAAACAACACAGTAAATATGACCAGGCCGGGCAGGCTGTCCACAACGACATGCATTAAGGTCAGGGGGGGAATTAACTTGATCATGCCCAATGTGACCAAGAGCTGAGCTGCGGCCGGAATGATGGGCGGGATCAGCACTTCCAGGATATATTGTTTCAAGTTTACCCGGAACTTCGCGCAAGCCATCCGCACGACGTAAAGCAGGTTGATCAAGATGGCGGTCAGTAACGTACCATAGGCCACACCGTTTAGGCCGATCCAGTAACCCAGCAGGAAGCTGAACCCTATGTTGACGGCTATGCCCAGGACCGCCGCTTTTGCGGCCATTTTGTGAAAGCCGGTCATGGCAAGCACCATAGATGCCACTTCCTGTAGCATCGATATGGACATGGCCGTGACCAGAATCATCAACACGGGCCCCGCATGAACGAAGTTCTCGCTCTTCATCCAGGTGACAATCAGGTGGGTTCCTAAAGCGTAGATCACCATTGTGATCATGATGGTGATGGCCCAGGCATACTTACTGCCCCTTAGCAGCACATTACGGATGGCCCAGAAGTCATCCTTGCCCTTTAACTCCGCCACATAAGGTGACAACACATTTACTACCTGCTTGGTCAGCAGGTATAAAGTCTCCGATATTTTCAGCGCGATGCCATAGTAACTCACCTGCATGGTGTCTTTGAGCACCAGGTTCACCACAATGGGGTCAGTGCGCAGGTATACCAGTGCGGCCACATTGATCACCAGTTGTGTGGCGCCAAAACTGGCGGCTTCCCGCAGCAGTTTCGGCTCCCACTTCCGCGGATCGATGTGCAGACGGTCTACCAGCTTATAGCTGAGTACGACGAAGGGCAGATTGTCGACGAGCAGGCACACTAAGTTGACGATAGCGAGGGCCACCATGCGGTCTTGCACCGCCAAGCCGCTGGCCGGTGAGAGCACATACCAGCCGATGAGCGCATAACTGACCGCCGCGATGGCTTGGTAGAGGTTAATGGTGCTGATACGCTGCTCGCCAAAGAGGATGCCTCGGAACATGGCCAACGGCAGTCCCAGCGTGACGAACCGCGCTAGAAGAATGTAGTAGGTCAACATCGACGCTCCCTGTCGGTCGACAGGGATGTGCAGCGTGTGCAGCATGGTCCAAGAGAATATGATACCGACCAGCGTGGTTCCTGCCGATATCCACAGATAAACGGCGGCAAAGGTGCTGAGCATCTTGTTACGGGTTTCTACGTCCCCGCTGCCCTTACAGTGCGCCACATACTTCACGACGCTGGTGGCGAACCCGAAGTCGGCCAGGCCGAAAATGCCCACGACAGACATGACCAGGGTCCATATGCCAAACTCTCGTTCGCCCAACTGCCGGACCATGTATGGTGTGTAGAAGAAGAAGATGATAATGGTCAGTAGTGTCTGAAGATAGTTCGACACACTGTTTTTCATGACTGTTTTTACGCTGTCATCACTCATATCTGCCCATTCTCCTTCTGTAGTTGCAACAGCCGCTTTTCTCTGCGTGCGGCTATCATCTGTTGCATCCTGGCTGCATGTTCTCTTTTCACTATTAGCTGGTCGCGGTGAACTATACCGGCTATGGTGCCCATCATGAAGTGGATCAGCAGAAACAACGGCGTCTGCCTAAATTCCCATTCCGTCTGGCTTTGTATCAGGGCAGCCGTGAGACCCCAGAAGGCACCGGTACCCATCATGCGGAACAGGTCGTTACCCTTCTTAAACAAGAACGGCGTCACCAGACTGTACCAGCGCAGCCACACCACCGCAAACAGCAGCGCACCCGGATACCCCAGCTCCCCCTGAGTGAGTGCAGGCAGGCTGTGCCCAGGGGCGGCCTGAGCCAGGTCAGGGGAGTTTCTAGGAACCTCCCTGTCTGGTTCGGTATTTACATCAGTGTAGTGGTTGTACTCCATCCCCAAAATGCCGCCATATTTGTTGGTGGCGGCCCAGCTCCAGTTATTCAACCCCACACCAAATGGCTCATCTTCACGCATCAGCCGGGCCAAGTTGAAGTAATAACCTCGGCCCTGCGTCGGGTCATCGGTTATTTCGGCCTTGTTTTCTTCCATGCGTCCGCCGATGGTGTCCCAGCTTTGGGCGATCACGAAACTCCCCGCGATCACCGCGATGGACATGATGATGATGTTTTTCGGCTTCGGCTTCAACAACCCGGCACTCCATGCTGACCCCGCGCTGACCAGCATCACGGTTACAAAGCCTGTTCGGCTTTGTGTCAGCACTACGGCGATGATCGCCAATGGTATCCCGATGAAACAGAGCGTCCTGGTTTTGGACGGCGCGTTACTGAAAGCCACCGAGATGCATACTGCCACACAGATACAGCAATACATCGATAGGGTGTTCGGGTTGTCAGTCAACCCCTTTACCCTGTTCATGCCCATACGGTATCGCTGGTTCAGCGCCTCATATCCCTGGTATATCGCGACCATGGCGAAGGCGTTGACGATCAAAATCAAGTCATTGCGGTCGCGTATATTAACAGCGACAGTTGAATAAGCGACGATGCCTCGAAGTATTTTGGATAGTTCGTAAACACCAAACAACTTGGGCTCATGCATCAGCACATTGATGATGCAGTAGGCGAAGTAGAGCAGTAAAGGTGCCAAACCAGCCGGTGTGAACGGCTTCTTGTCGCGCTTCGTCTGGGCCAAAGCCACGCCAAGAAGAATCCACACCATCATATCGACGTAGCTGACCTCGATCCCGCGTGTGGTTCCTCTGTACCAGTCACGCCCGATGAAGTTGATATCTATCAGGTCAGTTTTGGTGGTGGTAAAAACCAACAGGAACATCAGCGTGTTACGGATCATCTTGTTGTTCATCGCCAGCGCAATCCCTATGGGCGTTGCGATGAGGAAGAATCCGAGAACAATCGCCTCTTTAGCGGTCAAGTGTTATACCGCCTGTTGTGCGTCCGGCCGCAGCTCACCCTTACTCTTTAACTCAGTATATAGTTTATCAAGCAGCCTGCTGCCGGCATCATCGAACAGATACTGCTGGGCATACTCAAGCCCCTGGGTAATCAGTTTTTGACGTAAGGCCTCATCTGTGCTGACCCTTTGAATGGCCTTCTTCAACCCCTCTACATCTCCCATTTCTACAAACAACGCATTTTCACCATCGTTGATATAGTCTTCGGTGCCGATACATCGTGTGGCGATGCATGGGGTTTCCAGGGCCAAACTTTGTATAAATGTCATTTGCCCACTGGCGGTGTCCTTGTTGCTGACAGGGATCACGCAGATATCACTCTCCGCGATGATGCTCAGGTAGTCATATTGCGAAATACTCTGAAGTAATGTGACATTTGGAGGCATGGGAAGCCCTTCCACTGCATATGGATGTGTCACCACTACCAGATGAACGGGTAAATCCTCAATCGCTTTGAACAGCGAGGCGTAGTCGCGGCTGCTGCTGCCCAGCGCGCTGATGAAGTGTTCGGGCAGTTTGTTCTTTTCGCGTGTACCCGAATACTCCTGACGGGTGATCTTGCTGATCGTCAGAGGGGTGAAGACAAACCGCTCGATGGGCAGCTCCAAAGTTTTGGAATACGCAGTTCGTTCCTGGTTGCTGTATACGATGAAGCGGCTGACACTTCGCAGGAACCTCTTGCTCAACTTTTGAGTCAGACCCTGGTAGGCATGGCCCATATTGAACAGCCACACGATGTGAGGCGTGGTATCACGGAACAGCCACTGCATGAAACTCATAGCGAAACCCACTTGTGGGAAAGAGGTGACTACCAGATCATAGCGGTTAAAGAACATGTGCCATCGGGCTTTAGCTGCCAGCCTGAAGTACATTAGCCACTTCAAGGCACCCGTTCGTTTTTGGGTGATATCCGGTTTTATGTTAAGGCCGATGTAGCCACATTCATAGTTTTCAGTGTTCAGGTATTCGCCCAGCCAGGTTCGTTCGGGGCGCAGGAACCAGGCAACAAAAAGCACTCTGCGTTTACGAGGAGCCATGAAGTATCCCCCTTAGGTAGATGATGAACTAAAGATAATCTAAAAAAACACACTGCAGGCACCGCTTATGCGGGCGTTCTGTGATGCATGGTGATGGTTGAGCAGTTTCTATGTGCATTTATTCTACCATTCATGATCATGTATTTGGTGTGCTATGTGTTTACAGCTCCTGGGTGACGTTATATGCCGACACTCCTCACAACGATGTCTTCTCTTAGTATAGAAATCCCCTCGAATCACACCCACATTGGCATTCGCTAATGATAAAATGTTAAGGGCCTGTTAAGCGGGCTTTACACGACGTCTACGATGTTGCTGATGGCATCATTTGAGAGGAGCCAACAGATTGCGATTCACTAAGAAGGATAGCATCTTTTACGATATGCTGATCAAGCAGGCGGAACTGGCATGCGAAGCCGCCGAAGCTTTTAAAACAATGGTTTCAGACATGGAGAATGCCTCCATGTACCAAAAACAGATCGTGACACTAGAGCACGATGCTGACGAAGTGACCCACCAGTTAGCCAACAAGGCAGACGCTACGTTCGTCACACCTTTAGATAAAGAAGATATCCGCGCGTTAAGTTCGCAGTTGGATGACGTGATTGACCACATCGAAGCTGCCGCTAGCAGATTATTGCTGTACCGGCTTACGGAGATGCGCCCCGATATGCTGCGCCATATGGATATTCTGTGTCGAGCCACACAAGCTACCAAGGTTGCAGTGACCAGCATGAAGGATGCCAGCCATAGAGCCTCCATGCACGACATCATCGTGGCAATACACCGTATCGAAAATGAGGGCGATCTGGCATTCCGCAAATCATTGTCTGACCTGTATTTCGAAGTGGAACACCCAGATCCGCTGATGGTCATGCGTTGGAAGGAGATTTACGACCGCGTGGAGGTCTCCGTAGATGCATGTGAGGATGTAGCGAACTCGATTGAGAGTGTACTGATCAAATATGCCTGATTTCGCGCAAATCCCGCCGGTCGTGATACTCACGATCATTTTCGCATTAGCGTTTGACTACATCAACGGATTTCATGATACCGCCAATTCCATCGCCACGGTGGTCAGCACCCGTGTCATGACCCCGCGGTCAGCCATCATCATGGCGGCCGGTTTGAACTTCATTGGGGCTCTGATGGCACATAACGTGTCGAAAACTATATCCCACGGATTGGTGGACCCTTCCGGTGCCCCTCAGACGGTGGTATTAGCCGCCGTAATTGCCGGCATAGTGTGGAACCTGATCACCTGGCGATATGGTATTCCCAGCTCTAGCTCCCATGCGTTAATTGGGGGACTGGTAGGGGCAGCCATCGTGCATGCCGGAACCGATGTGGTGAAATGGGAAGGCGTCATCCACAAAGTGGTGCTGCCACTATTCCTGTCTCCCATGCTGGGGTTCCTGGTCGGTTGGCTTATCATGCATTTCATCTACCGAGTATTTGCCGATGCGCATCCTGGCAAAGTCGGCGGTGGATTTAGAATGCTGCAGCGGTTCTCCGCCGCCTTCATGGCTTATAGCCATGGCATGAATGACGCGCAAAAAAGCATGGGCATTATCATGCTGGCTCTAGTTGCTGGAGGCATGGTGCCCGAATCACAACTGGAAAAAGGACCCCTGATATGGGTCATGGTCGCCTGCGCTGCCGCTATGGCTTTAGGTACTTCAGCCGGAGGGTGGCGTATCATCCGAACCATGGGCCATAAAATCATCCGCCTTGAGCCGGTCCACGGCTTTGCTGCGGAAACCGCCGCCGCCACTGTGATTACGCTGGCCAGCCGGTTGGGTATGCCTGTCAGCACCACGCACGTCATCGCGGGCAGCATCTTCGGTGTGGGCTGCAGCAAGCGGGCCAGTGCCGTCCGATGGGGCGTGGCGATTGAGATGGTCATCGCCTGGTTCCTGACACTCCCCGCCGCGGCAGGGCTGTCAGCAGCCATCTACTGGTTGTTGGAACACGTGTTCCACATCTAGATCGCAGTTCCGAAGATCCGGTATGTTCCAATCGCTGGACGTCTGGTATTGCCTAGCGTAATACATCGTCCAGCGAATTCTCTCTAGATTTCTAAAAACCCCTCAGAAATGCTTGAATAGCCATACCAGCTCTGGTAACATAGGTTTAAGAGCAACCGGCTGCCGTCAATCATCATCTAAGGAACAAGAGAAAAAGCCAGTGTCTTCGGAACTAGAAGCAATGAACCTTAGCGGTTTTCGACGTTTCCAGGGCCAGACCGACCGAGAGGTTATCGTCTGTGCTCAGTATGGAGACCAAACAGCGTCAGAGTATATACTTTTTAAGTATCGAAACCTCGTGCGCACCAAAGTGAAGACCTACTTCCTTCTGGGTGCCGAGCGTGACGATCTTCTTCAAGTGGGCATGATCGGTCTGTGGCAAGCTATTATTGACTACAGCGTCGAGCGGCCCATCTCCTTCCCCGCTTTTGCCAAAGTGTGCATCCAACGGCACATCATCACGGCAATTAAGGCCGCCACTCGCCAAAAGCAGATGCCCCTCAACCACTCACTTTCGCTGGAGATATCTTCGTCTGACGAGGATTCCGACTGGAGCCTGGCAGATATGCTGCCCGCCAGCAACGAAAATGACCCTGAGAACCGGCTGCTGCGCGCCGAGGACACCCGCAACCTGAAACACGACCTGGACAACATGCTGAGCCACTTTGAGTGGAACGTGCTGCAGCACTACCGCTACGGCAAGTCTTACAAAGAGATAGCCGACAGCCTGGGCTGCAAGCCGAAGTCGGTAGATAACGCCCTGGCGCGCATCAAGCGCAAAGTGCTTGACATGCAGATCGGCGACGCCGACCTGCGGGATATTTTCGTATAGGCGGTTTCTTGGGGGGGCGGCCTGAGTCCGGGGTGAATGCCTGAGTCCGGAGCGGTTTTCTCCTAACCGCGCCGGTCTTAATCCACGCGGGACAAGGGACTACAGGCTAGCCGCCAGACCGGGCCAGGGATTCGTCTGAACCACGGATTACACGGATGGAACGGATAGGTTCGGATGGGAAGGGAGGCCAATCAGGAGATTGGCGTTCCCAGGAAAATCCCTACGGCGTCATTGAATTCGGCATTTACATCCGTGTCATCCTATTTATCCGCGTAATCCGTGGTTCAGACAAAAGAACCTCCATTTCGTTTGGCATTCCCCTCTGTCTATACAAAAAAAGCCCAGACATTTCTGCCTGGGCTATGATAACCGAAGGATAGGAACTAGGCGACTTTAACGCCAGCTCCGACTTCTTCGAGCTTAACCTTGATGGCTTCGGCTTCTTCCTTGTTAACGCCCTGTTTGATGGGCTGAGGAGCGCCTTCCACGAGATCCTTAGCTTCTTTCAAGCCAAGACCGGTGATTTCGCGGACAACCTTGATCACGTTGATCTTCTTGTCGCCAACGGACTCGAGGATGGCGTCGAAGGAGGTCTTCTCTTCGACAACAGCAGCCTCAGCGGCGGGGGCGGCAGCCATGGCCATCATTGGAGCAGCGGCGGATACGCCGAACTCGTCCTGAAGGGCCTTTACGAGCTCGTTGAGCTCGAGTACGGACATCTCTTTGATCGCTTGGATCATCTCGTCTTTGGTCAGTGCCATTTGTATGAAACTCCTTCTAAAAGCCTAAGCGGCTTCGGTTTTGGACTTTTCGTCCGCAATATTTTGCAGTGTTGTCACGAAACCAGTGATGATTCCGTTAAGAGTATTGACCGCACCGGTGATGGGCGCTTGAATACCGCCGACAACCTGAGCGATGAGTACGTCTCGGCTGGGAAGCTTGGCCAGGGTGGTCACGGTCTCGGCAGGATATAACTTGCCAGAAAGTACGGTCCCCCTGAATGCCAGCGTCTTCAGATCCTTGGTCAAGCCTGTGAGGGCTTTTGCGCAAGCGGCTTCGTCACCAAGCATGAAAGCTGTGGCAACCGGTCCTTGCAGCACGTCGTCGAGATCGCCACTAATGAGCCCCTCGGCAGCGCGACGGAACAGCGTGTTTTTAACAACATGATATTCCGCGTTGCATTCGCGAAGCTTGGCCCGAAGCATAGTGACTTGCGAGAACGTAAGTCCTTTATACTCGGTGAAGATCACGCCTTTGGAACTTTCCAGTAGGGCGCGGACTTGAGCAACCTCTGCGACTTTGTCGGGTCGTGGTGTGGATCGCACGAAGCATCCACCTCCTTTGCTATGTTGGTGTCCGAGCAGAAGGCGAGAAAGCGAAAGGGGCTTCGCTAGAGAAGCGAAACCCCCGATATTGTCATCGCGCGGACGCGAAAATATTCGGTCATGAGTTCGCCTCGGCAGGAGATTTCAGCCTTTCGGACCCCTGCTGTCTGCGGTGAACGGAAACACCAATGGAATTATACCACATGAATCGCATCAGAACCTAAAATGCGCATTTCTTCAGGAGACAGGAGGCAGGACGGGACACAGGAGGCAGGAGCAGAGGAGGCAGGAGAGGGACAAAGGAGACAGCATCGCTCTTGAGTTCAAGTCAGCCCGTATTATAAGTACCGTTTTCGTGTGCACTTTGTCAAGGCCCCCCAGGGTTAAATCTGATATTCCGAGCAAATAACAGATTTAACCCTGGGGGGCCTTGACAAAGTGCACAGTATCTACCGATTGGAACCTCCCCTCCCCCCTCCCCCTAGCGGCTGGCAAGAGCCGCGTTGAGGGCATTAGCAAGTCTTCCTGTGTTGTAGTCAGGGTATCTCACAAACTCATTACCGTTACGGTCATAGATGATCGAAACAAATAGGGTGTTGATGCCGTATCGCCCGCTGATCAACGGGTCCATGCTATTCGGCACTATCAGCGTACTGACCTTGTTTTTAAATTGATCCAACAACTCGTTTTGCACCGTCACCAGCGTTTTCAAGTCACCACGTGGGGCTGTGTAAAAAACCACACTGGGTTTATGACTGTAGCGCACCGCATCTATCTGCCGAATCTCGTTGCGGTCCAGCAGTTTTGTATATACGGAGCTCGCCCATTTTCTATTGAGTTCAATTTGGCAACGCTGCCCCATCAAAAGAAAGTAGTCGTAAAGCATCCTGGATTTCTTACGCTGATAGACGAAGTCGCGAGCGTCGATGATTTTTTGTGCAAAGTTGGTGTCCAGGTCTACCTGCCTTTTCACGTAAAGCGCATTCATCAGCTCGACAGAATTCACTTCAATGGAAGAATATAGATGCTGGAAATAGGCACTCTGAAGCATGTCAAGAGGAGCGTTAGCTGCTAAATTGTTCGTTGCGGCCCACCTTCGTGCTTCACCAAGCTCAAAAGTCTGCATGCATCTGGACTCCAGTATCATGGGAAGCCGGGCCTCAACACGCTTACGCATAGAGGGGTCCTTGATCTGCTGTAGACCCAGATCGCTCTCCTGCACCACCAGTTTACCGGAGCGTGCAAGGACACCGTCGGGAAGATCCGCCAGAATGGCGGTGGTCAATCCCGAAGAAAACATACCGGGGAAGCTCAACTGCGTTTGGCTGCGAGGGATATAACCGGAGTTGCTGTTAATGACCGCAATTTGGGAGGCGACGGCAATCCCCAGCAGTATGCCTGCCAAACCAGCAGAAACTATACCGACTAGATTGTTATTTGGTTGAGCGGGTTCATCATTCATGCATCATTCTCTACCTGGTCTGATTGACTATCCATCAAGGTGATCAGGCATTGTGCGACTCCATGCCCTTCCACCTTTGTGACCACAAACTCCAGGTTTTCATACACGACACGGTCATTCATTTCTGGCGGACGACCCAACAAAGTCAGTACCAGTCCGCTGACCGAATCCACCTCTTCGTGCTCCAGATGGCAGCCCAGCCGATCCCCAAGTTCGTCCAGCCTTACCGTGCCCTCTGCCAATACCTGCTGTGACCCTGCATTAAGTATAGCATCTGGGTTATCATTTCCTTCATCTATTTCGCCCACAAGCTCGGCAAATAGGTCACCGGTGGTCACTACCCCGGCTGTGCCTCCGTGTTCATCCATCACCACCACCAGTTGGGTTCTGGTGACGCGCATGCGTTCCAGCACGGCCTCCAGTTCGGTGGTCTCAGGTATGAACGGCGCTTCACGTATCATATCGCGATTAAGTGGCTGTCCTGTGACAATGAGCCTGAGCACATCCTTGATATGCACCACGCCGATAATATGGTCCAGATCCCCATCATATACCGGGTAACGTGTGTGTTGATTTTCGGCTACCAGTTGGCGGAGCTGCTCGTTGCTGGCATCTACTGGCAGGCCGTCGAGGTGGACCCTCGGCACCATCACTTCGCCTGCGGTTAACTCACCAAATTCAAACAACTCACGCATCACTTGGCCGGCTTCTCCATGCAGAAGCCCTTCGGCCTGGCTCTCCTGTACGATTAGCTCCAGCTCTTCCGGGGTGTGGTAGTAGTTGGAGTTGATCTGCCGTTTCACGCCAAACAGCCGAAGTATCAAGTTACCCAGTGTATTCAAAAACCACACCAGAGGAGCCATCATGCGGTAGATGGTCACCATGATGGGAGCCACCGTGAGTGCGGTCCTCTCAGCACTATCCAACGCCAGCGACTTCGGTACCATTTCGCCCAGCACGATGTGCAGGAAGGTCAGGACCGCCATCGACAGGAAGCTGCTGATGGTATGGACCACCACCCACTCCGGCATGGTGACGGCATGAAGCAAACCGGCGATGCCCGAGGCCAGCACGTGCTCACCATACATACCGAGCCCAAGGCTGGTGATAGTGATGCCTATCTGCGCGGTCGCAAGATACCTGTCTTGCCGAATGGTGCTGTGCAGCACACTGAGCACGAGTTTAGCGCCAGAGTGGCCATCGGCCGCCTTGGTCTCAATGGTCGCGCGAGAAACGCCCACGATAGAGAACTCTGCGATGACGAACAACGCATTGAGCAGGATCAATACTGCGATGATGAGGGTTGGGATTAGCACGCTCATGACTTCTGCTCTTCCTTCTCATCGCTAGTGATTGGCTTGACAACTACCCAGGTGATCACATTATCCTCAACGCTCTCCACTGTGGCCTCGGTACCGTCGATAGTGAGAACCTGTCCTGCATGGGGGATGTCACCCAGCTCCTCCATCACGCGTCCAGCCACTGTATGGGCCTGCCCCTGCCACTCCGCGCCGATGTACTCTGAGACCTCATCGATACTCATCAGCCCGGGCAACCGCACTCGGCCGTCAGGAAGCACCACTGGCTCTGGGTCAGCATCCTTGAATTCATCAGCCATGTCGCCCAGCAGCTCTCCAAGCACATCCTCCAGAGTAACCAGTCCCTCCATGTCTGAGTATTCGTTGATGACAATCAGCATGTTGGTGCGCTTTTGGCGCATCATGGTCAACAGGCGTTCTACGGTCACATTTTCCAGCACATAGTGTACTGGTTTGAGCAGGCTTTCGATGGCCGGCATTTCGCCGCTTTGCAGCAGATGGTTCACGACATCTTTGGTATGCACAACCCCAACGATGTGATCCATGTCTTCGTGATACGCCGGCAGCCGTGAAAATGGGCTATCCAGAATCTGCTGCCAAAGCTCCGTTTGAGGGTTTGATAGATCAATAAACTCCACCTGACGGGTAGGCACCATGATCTGGTTCACATTACGCATTCCGAACTGGAGTGCCTGGTGCAGCCGTTGGTGTTCATCTGGCTCAAGATACCCGCCATCGCGGCTATCGACCAGCAGCATGTCGATCTCTTCAGGACTGTGAATATGGTGGTGGCTGCCAGGCGTGTGCCCCATAAGCTTCAAGATAAAGTGTCCGCAGCCATTTAAAACCCGGATCGAGCCACCAAATAGTATCAAGCTCCAGCGCATAGGCCAGTATGTCGCCATCGCCACCCTTAATGTATATTGAAGGGCCAGTGATTTGGGGATCAGTTCGCCGATTAATACCTGAGTCACAGTCATGACCACCAGCACCGTCAACGCGGATATGGAGGCAGTACCGTGGATGACACCAATGGATTGGTACCAGGGCTGTAGTAATCCTGAGAGACGTGCTTGACTGTATGCGCCTAATACCAGGCTAGTCAAAGTAATGCCGACCTGACAGGCCGCAATATAGCGGTCGAGGTGCAGTGGGCTGTCGATTTCGACCAATAACCGAGAGGCCATTGGGTTGCCTTGCAGGCTAAGTTGACGCAGTTGAGTTTTCCGCACGCTCACGGCTGCGAACTCAGCCGCGACATACACCGCGTTAGCGGCGATGAGCAGTGCTACCACCATAAATTCTGTCATATCAGAAAGGGCTGCCAGCCTAAGTGGTCGTCTATGTCTTCTTCCATGCTACTCATTATACATCATAAATCCATTGATACCTGTCAATTATAAGCGTATTTTACCCCATCTTGGTAGCAGTATGTTCGCATTGTTATCTTCGACATGGAAAACTGGTATTTTTGCGAACCCATTCAGTGGCACTGAATTGTTACAATCTCAATGGTAGGTACCAACTCGTCTTGTAAAGGGGGTATATATGGCCATCTACTGGGGACTCATCTGCGGAATTCTCTCTTCTAATCTGACTGAAGCCGGCGGCACCGGTTTATTATTCGGAATCTATGCTGCCTGTGAAGTGTTATGGCGTATGAGGCATCTACTTTTCAGGTCAGAAAACCACATCATTCATAGCGCGGCATACGACCCTGCGGTTGGTCAGGCGTTGCTGCACGTGCGACATGCATTCCGCGACTGGACTTTTTACCTCTACCTAGGGCTGCGACACGGGAGCATTGCCAGCGTCGCGTCTATCATTGTCTGGAGCGTGAAACACTTCGCCATCTGAGTCGTGCTTGGAGGACGAGTGTATGGTAGCTATCATCATGAAGCCTGGCATCTGACATCGGGCATATGATCACAGGGCAACACTCATCCCCTACTCACGCAATGACGTCTCCTTCTGGAGTTTTCGTGCCCTGCGCCAGTATGACCAGAACAGGTGTACGAATATCGCTGTGACCGTCACGCTAATGACCATAGTGACAAGCATCTCATGATGGTAGTTGATGGCACCAAACAGGGCTATCGCCACTTCAATGATAGCGATTGTGCCGACCAAGGCCATGATCCTATGGTAGTGTTTCAACCGCGACGACAAATCCGTGTACATATCAAATGGCCCATCGGTGCTCTTTCGGCGGAAGTATGCCCACCGCCAGTAGGTGTCCACGCACTCAGCACCTGTCTCCTCCACGAACCTGATATATGCCTGGCCTTCGATGTGTGATGGCAGGTTATCCATTAGCTCAATACGATAGGTGTACTCTCCAGGTTCGCCTTCATCAAACAGATACTGCGGTATGCAATAGCTGATGAACTGATACCCCTTTGCCGACATCTCGTTAAGCCATTTTTCCTCTTTCTCAAAGTCAAGAAAGAGCCGAGATACCTTGTGTCTCATTTACTTCCTCCGAGGATTTCTCTACTGTGATCTAGAAGCTGTTGCAAGCGCGTCACTTCGTCAAGCATGATCTGATGCCCTGTAGGGGTGATCTCATACTCCTTCTTGCGGCTCCCGTCTGAAGCTCGCAACGCCCGTATCCACCCTTTTTCGAGAAGAGTATTGATTGCGCCATAGAGCGTGCCAGGGCCCAGTTGCACGCGTTCAGCAGTTATGTCCTTCACAAACTGCATGATGCCGTAACCATGCATGGGTGTGTGAAGAGCTAGCAGCACGTAGAACACCGCTTCGGTTAGCGCGCCGCGGTCCGTACTCTCAGGCACTTCTGTCACCTCCTTTGTCTGATAGTATCGCCAGACGATATATCGGCTGCCGTTATATTAAGTATATCGGCTGCCGATACACTTTGTCAATACTTTTCGGGAGTTTTTTGAAGAATTCGTCTACTTTTCAACGCCGGTAATTACCCATGAATAATACGCTCACCGCCGTGTCTTTCAGGACGCTGGGACGAAGGCTGATCGATGGATTTGTTGCCTACACTGTGGCTGGCATGTTAGCATAGCAGTAGTCAACAACAAATGCTGTGCCCAAGCATACACAACAGAGGTTTCGCACGATGAATACCCCGCTGCTTTTACTCGCTTCCTTGTCACTCTCAGTCGCGGTCGGTACGGTCTCTGCCGCCCAGCTCAAACTCACCGGCCATATAGGCGGACACAAGCTGAGCTTCACGGGCAAGAACATCACCAGCAAGGCCAGCTATACTGTGAAAGGCCAACCTGAGTATCTCGCCATCACCGAACTGTACCCAGACACCACCAGCGAGATTGAGTACCGCTACCGAGTCTCGGCGGATGGCATCGGCGTATATCACCGGAGCCGCAAGAGCCTGGGATTTGGCCCCATCAGCTACTTTATCAAGGTCAACAAGCACCCGCTGGGCAGCATTACCATCAGCACCGATAGCAAGCCGGTTTGCATACAATCGGTACGTGGTGTCACCGCCCAGGATTTGCGCAAGATCAAGGCGTCCGACAATTTCCGCATGATGGGGCTCATCCCCACCACCAACCCTGCTGAGCGTCAACGCCTGGTGGATGTGCTGATGACCCGCCTACGCACGGTCCCGGAGTTCCATATCACGAAAGGTATGGCGTTCGAAATCCGATACGCCAACATGGATGCAAACGGCGTGAAGGCAGAACTGGAACTCAGCAAAAAGTGGGCGCAGCAGTATCAGGTTCCTATGATGCTGGGCATGGTCTCCTGGTGGGTGGGCACTCCGCTGCATGTGCCGGACGGAGAAGGCGGGGTGTTCAGCGACTTGAAATACCAGCAGATATGCTATTCCCCCGATGTGGAGATGCCGGAGGACCCTGCACTGCGCAGCCTGTTGGGCGACCGCTACAACCGCCACTATGGACTAACCACACCCAACATGTGGAGCAACACCCCCTGGTTGACGATGAACAGCGATGTGCTGAATAACTATCGGTACAAACGCATGATGGAAGCCATCGGGACATTAAAACAGATCAGCCCAAAAGACGACAAATGGGTTTCGGGCATCTTCCTGGAAAATGAGCCGCGTTACTGGGACACGCAGATGGAAGCGGGAAATACCAAAGCTGGCCGACAGGGTAGGCCGGTATGGGCAGATTTTAACCCGCTGGTCATTGAGGCGGCACGCAAGGACGGCGTAGACATCAACCCGGCTGACGGCATGACAGACGCCGAACTCTACTGGCTGCACCAGAATGTGGGTCGATACTGCCAGGATACGGTGAACGGCATTAACACCGCCATCCGAACCCAGCGATGGGGCCAAAAGCTGCCTATCTACACCCACTCCATGCAATTCCAGCACTTCTTCGGCGGCGAGCAAATCAAGCACGCCACCTCGGAGTGGGCCTACGCCAAAGGCGCACGCACCGGTATCGAGGGGATGTTCTGCAACGTGTCAGACTTCTACCGCATCCGCGAATGGGGCCCCTGGGTGAACCTGAACCGCGAGGAGACCGATGGTCTGCCCACGGACGCGCACCTTTGGGACCTGCGTGTGGACTATATGATGGGTGGAGAGCTTTACAACAGCTACAACTGGCATATCCTGGGCGAGGACCGGTTCTTTGACTATGTCAACAAGTTCCTGGACAACCTGCCGGTGGTCAACCTAAAACCCGCTCAGGTGCGGTATACCAGCGTAGACAGTCTGACCATGCGTGCGCCTATGCAGTTGCAGGCCTTCACAGGCGTGAGGCTGCCCATACAGGTGCTGAAGCCTCTTGATGCCCAGATCAGCCTGGTGGTGAAGGATGGTGCGGGCAATGAGTACAGCTCACAGCCGCAAGCCATGGAGCTCAAACCCGGTCAGCACACGATGAGCTTCGAGTTCCCCACCCCAGCCGAATGCGGTTACCAGTTGGACGCCACCGTGTCACTGCGGGTGACCGATGCGAAGGGTAATCCGCTCACGGGTATGGTCGGGTTTGCACCTGCCTCCGCGGAGAAGATGATGCTATCCCTCGACCTGCAGGCACAGCGGAACCTGAGCCAGTGGGTCATCCAGCGCAGCAAAGCGCAGAGTTGGAAGTATGTGTTGCCAACGTCCGGGGCGGTCAGCCGTCGGGCCGCGGGTTTATTAAAATGAATTCGTAGGGATGGCCCTTGTGGCCATCCGCCAAGCTTGGATGACCAAAACGGCCATCCCAACGACAGAACTGGAGATACTGCAATGAATAACACTGCGACACTAAAGAAACCAGCACCTTCTGGCGAGGCTCGGGCCGAACAGCCGCTGCTCCGGTTCGGCCTGGTTGCGGATGTGCAGTATGCGGACAAACCAACCGCCGGCAGACGAGCCTACGCGGAATCACTGGCGAAACTGGAGGCCTGCGCGGGCGATATGAACCGCAGGCGAGTGGCTTTTGTGGTTCACCTCGGCGATATTATCGACGGCAGGGATAACAGGACCGTTACGGACCTTGAACGTGCAGTCCGGTCTTTCCGCAAGTTTGGAGCTCAGGTAAGGCACGTCATTGGCAACCACTGCCTTGTGGCAGGGCGACCTGCGCTTATGAAGGCCCTCAGGCTTACGGCACCCTATTACGAGTTTAGCAGGCCGGGCTGGCGGTTCCTGGTGCTCGATGGCATGGATGTCAGCTTACCGGGGCCTCAGGACGCCGTGTCCGCCGCAGAGGCTGCGGAACGCATGACCGTATACCCGAAGCTGATCAGTTATGACGGGGCGATCGGGCGAAGACAGCTCGCCTGGCTGCGCGGCCAGATCAAAGCGGCCGCTTCGGCCAAGCAGCGGGTGGTGATCTTTTGCCATGAGCCCGCAATCGAGGCAGCGGCAGCAACCGAAACGCTGCTCTGGAACGCCGATGAGGTAACGAGCATCCTGGAGGAGTCTGGGGTGGTCGCCGCCTATTTCGCGGGGCATCACCATTCTGGCGGATATGCTGAGAGCCGAGGTATCCACCACGTGACGATTCAAGGGCTGGTGGAGGCACCCCGGGACGGTAATGCCTACGCGGTGGTGGAGGTTTTCGCCGACCGGCTGGAGGTCATCGGTGTCGGCGATGTACCGAGCCGAACCCTGAGGTTGGGGTAATCCCATGCCGGTTATTTAAAGATATTCCTATTTGCATTATCTGGTTTCGAGCTGTAGGCTTGTGTAATAGACCTAACAAATGCCCCACAAATATTGCATGGCCAGTAGGTCACCGATTCCACGACAAATCTGCCGAGTGATCCTCACCAATAGTTGCAGGTCAGAGATTGAATACTTCAAACTGCAGCGGATGGGCACAAGGCCCATCCGCGTCATTACAAAATCCCCGTTACAGGCTACCTCTCCTTGAGGTATGCCTCATATGCTGCCGCATCCATCAACTCACCGAGTTGCGACTGGTCTGATAGCTTGACCTTTACGAACCAGTTGTCGTAAGGTGCCGCATTTATGGCTTCCGGTGCCTTCTCCAACGGTTTGTTGGATTCCAGCACTTCGCCAGAAACAGGGGCGATCAGGTCACTAGCAGCTTTTATCGACTCAACCACGCCGAACATATCATCAGCCACTACTTCGGTGCCTGAATCAGGCAGCTCTAAAAATATGATGTCGCCTAGTTCACTTTGCGCAAAATCGGTGATGCCGATGGTGGCCACATCGCCCTCTACCAGTATCCATTCATCGGTTTTCGAGTAAAGCAGGTGACTTGGGATGTTCATTTGTTCTCTCCTGATGCTTCGTTGTAATGGCACTCTTATCTATAATACCCGTTAGGCCGATAAAAAGAGAACCCCCCGGTTCACAGCCGGGGGGTCAAGCGGTAGCAGAGTTAATCTAGAACTTCACGCTTAACTGAGCCACGGCCACTCCGGCCTTTTGGTAACGGCCTAGAATGGTGCCGTCGGTCAGACCTGGTTCGAAATAACTGTTGCCCTTGGTATTCACGTCAATTAGCTGATACATCAACTTCAGATCGGTATTCTGAGCAAGTGCCATATTCCCGTATACCGTGATGTAATTCTCATATGGGCGGGTGCGGGTTCCAGGGTTATTAGTATAGTTCTTCAGGTCCCACATCACCGCTTCATATTTCAAACCAAGGGTAGAAGTGTCAGTCATCTTCCATGCCAGCGTAGCATCGATATGACCAAGCTTGTCCTGTGGTGTGAACGGGCTTGTGACGCCCTTCTCAGTGGCACGTATGCCTTCGAAATACCCACCGTTGATGAGGAGATCAAGCTTACCGTTCTTCCAGTTCAGCTCACTGATAACACCCTTAATACCTGTGGGGTTGATCCACGATCCTAAGCTAACCCAATAACCGGGGCTAATGAAATAAGGTGCGAACTCCCGGTAACCTACTCCAAAGTAGCCGTCTTCGCCAATCCCGTAACGGAAACCAGTCATGATAGCATAGTTGTCGGCGGACAGTTTCGACTTATCGCCGTTCATCAGGTCACTCTGTGCGTAGCTGGCATAGACGTTAATGCGGGGTAGCAGATCATTCCACAGTAGATCCGCGCCATACAGCCCAAGTCGGTTGGTCGGGCCCGTCTGCAGACCAAGGATTTCGCCATTCGCCATTGTGTCGTAGCCCATCTGTGCGTAATTCAGATTTAAGCTGATCTTTTCACTCGCCTGTATGCCCAACTTGGCGCCTGCTGACTGCGTGATGTTGATGGGACTAAATGCCCACCGGATGCTCTGGCCGTTGACAGGCAAAGTGCTGAAGGCCTGCATCATCATATTGTCGTTGTACAAGTTGGACCCAACGGTGTTGTTCTTGCCAGCCCACAGACCCAGCGAAACCGCACCCCAGTTTGTGTTTAGCTTCGCGCCATCCATACTGTATAGACCGTTGGAGTATCGATCGATAGTGTTGTAACAGTCCACCACGGGTTTCCGCATCAGCAATGGGTTGATTGAGTTCTCGTAGCGTCCTACAGTTAGATTAACTTGTTTGCCGAAGATGCTGACAGGGGTATCGACTGTGGCTTTCCAGATAACGACATCGGTTTGTGGCTGATTATCATAAGAAGCCAGCAGCATTGACGGGCTGCCGAGATAATCCAGGAAGTTACCAACAACGATGGTCGCATCAGCCCTGGTTGTCTCAGAGAGCTGGCTTGTGATGTTCAGACCCAGTTCATGGAGCACATTCATGTCGCTGAACAGGCCCTTTTTCTGAGTCGGAACGCCGTTCTTGTCAATGGCGCTATAGTTATCGATCATCTGGGTACCGCGTGCGATGAAATCCAGGGTTCCACCAATTTGGATGCGGGCCATTGCTTTTTCGATGGCATCCACACGCTTCTGCAGGTCGGAGCTATCCCTCTTCAGCGCTTCCACATCCACACCCAGGCCAGCCAGCTCGTCCTGAAACTCTGTGGTGAGCTTCTGCATTTTAGCGTAGTCTGCGTTCAGTTTAGCGAGGTCCTCAGCCATCTTGGGGTCAACCTTGGTCTCCACCTTGGTGATGGTGTCGCCAGGCGTGACTACATTGCTTTTCGCGTCAAGAGCAGCCAGGCGGGATTTCAAGACGTCCAGCGTATTTCGTAAATACACCGCAAACTCATAACGTGTCATGTTACGGTTACCCTTGAACGTACCGTCTGGGTATCCCCTGATGATACCATCACTAGACAGCTCTTCAATGGCGTCGTAGGCCCAGTGCCCGGCCGGCACATCTGGAAAGGTCTGGGCGTAAGCAGCGGAACTGATGAGCAGTAAAGCACTCAAACTTACGATAATGCGGTTCATGTATTTCCTCCTGCAGATATATTACTGGAAGGTTGTCTATATATTACAGCCGCAATCCTCTGCCCGGCTCACACCGCAGCCATCGCACCAATCTGTAGAGCCTGTCCAGGTAACCTCTACAACTGCTGGATGCCTGCTGTGAGTCCTCAATGGCTGATGACTGCCGACTCATCGTGTGCTCGGAGAACCGAGATGCGCCTCTTCAGTGAGCATCCCAGTATTTGTCCTACAACGGAACATATACCAAGAAGTGGATGTCACGCACCACACACTGACATAATGATACCCTGCCATCAACGAATAATGCCATAGATGAGAGGCATGCCTACCTATTTTGGAGCTTGACCACAAATATCCAGATTCAACTCAACTCTTGACCCGTGATTAGCAGCTCCACTTCGTGTAGAGAAGGCCACATCAGTACCCTAGAAAAGAGAACCCCCCGGTTTGTGGCCGGGGGGTTGAGTCGGTAACAGAGTCAAGCTAGAACTTAACGCTAAGCTGAGCCACTGCGACGCCAGCCTTCTGAATACGGCCAAGGATCGTGCCGTCGGACAGACCTGGTTCAAAGTATGTGTTGCCCTTCGTATTCACGTCTATAAGCTGATACATCAGTTTCAGGTTCGTGTTCTCCGCCAGGGCCAATTTGCCATACACCGTCACATAGTTCTCGTATGGGCGGGTACGGGTTCCAACTACTGTGGTGTAATTTTTTAAATCCCATAGCACAGCTTCGTATTCCATACCAAGGGTGGTGGTATCAGTCAATTTCCATGCCAGGTTGGCATCAATATGACCAAGCTTGTCCTGGGGAGTGAATGGACTGGAGACACCCTTCTCTGTGGCGCGGATACCTTCATAATACCCACCGTTGATACGTAGGTCAAGATTACCTGTCTTCCAGTTGAGTTCACCGATAACCCCTTTAATTCCAGTGGGGTTGATCCACGACCCTATACTCCCCCAATAACCAGGGCTGATGAAGTAAGGTGCGAACTCCCGGTAACCGATACCGACGTAGCCACTTTCGCCAATTCCGTAACGGAATCCAGCCATGATGGCATAGTTCATAGCAGACAGCTTCGCTTTGTCGTTCAGCATCAGGTCACTCTGAGCGTAGTTGGCATAGACATCAATGCGCGGAAGCAGATCACTCCAGTTCATGTCTGCGCCATATAGACCAAGTCGGTCAATGGGGCCCGTTTGCAGGCCAAGGATTGAAGCATCATCTATGGTGTCATATCCCATCTGCGCATAATGTAGCTTCAGGCTGATTTTTTCATTTGCCTGGATGCCGACATTGACACCAGCGGACTGGTTAAAATACAAGGCGTCATAGGCAACACGGATGTTTTGGCCCTTGACCGGTAGTGAAGTGAATGCCGTCATCATCATATTAGATGGATAAATGTTGGATCCGACTGAGATGTTTTTACCAGCCCACAGTCCCAGCGAGACAGCACCCCAGCTCGTATCGAGTTTGGCACCATCCATGCTATATTGACCATTAGTATAACGGTCGATGCTGTTATACCAGTCTACGATAGGCTTTTGCATCAATAACGGGTTGATGGAGTTTTCGTAGCGTCCGACAGTCAAGTCAGTCTGCTTGCCAAATATGCTGATGGGGGTGTTAACCGTAGCCTTCCAAATGGCGACGTCGGTGTATGGGTGATTATCATACCATGCAAGCAACATCGTCGGACTGCCGACGTAGTTACTGAAGTTGCCAATAACGATAGTTGCATCAGCCCTGGTGGTGTCGGATATCTGACTTTTTATGTTCAGACCGAGCTCATGAAGAACATTCATTTCTCCAGGCAGGCTCTTCTTCTGAGTAGGGATACCGCTCTTGTCGATGGCACTGTAGTTGTCGATCATCTGGGTGCCGCGTGCGATAATGTCCAAGGTTCCGCTGATCTGGAAACGCTCTAATGCTTTTTCAATGCCATCAACACGCTTCTGCAGATCTGAGTTATCATTCTTCAGGGCTTCGACATCCACACCCAATGCTGCCAGCTCATCCTGGAATTCCATGGCAAGCTTCTGCATTTTGGCATAGTCGGCGTTCAGTATAGCGACATCTTCCGCAACCTTGGGGTCGACCTTGGTCTCTACCCTGGTGATGGTTTCGCCAGGTGTGACCACACCGCTTTTGGCTTCAAGAGCCGTCATGCGGGATTTTAGGGTAGACAGCGCGTCGCGAAGGGCAAGGGCGAACTCATTACGGGTCAGGTTACGGTTGCCTTTGTAGGTGCCATCTGGATATCCCTTGATGATACCATCATTGGACAATTCCTCAATGGCGTCGTAGGCCCAGTGCCCGGTGGGCACTTCAGGATAGGTCTGGGCAAAGGCTGCGGAGCTAATAAGCAGAGCAGCACTCAAACTTACGATAATGCGGTTCATGTGGTTCCTCCATCAGATCAATAACTGGAAGGTAGACGATGTATTTACTGCCGTCAGTCATTATGAATTGACGGCCGCCGACTGATCGTGTGCCCAGAAAACCAAAATGCAACAACTTCATGGTTTGTTTTGCCTCTGTTCGACAAGTAGGATAGTACCGGGATTCATCCCTAACGAAAAACACACTCACATGATGATACCCAATATCATACAACGAATGCCATAACCAACCAGCTTGAATGCCAGTTATATGGCTCTACAACACCTATGCAGCGTCAACGGTACTCGATAGCTTGCAAATTGCGTCACATATAGTCAGGTGCGAGGTCTCGCGGCGATAAAAATAGAGAACCCCCCGGTTTGTGGCCGGGGGGTTGAGTCGGTAACAGAGTCAAGCTAGAACTTAACGCTTAGCTGTGCAACTGCGACGCCGGCTTTCTGATAGCGGCCCAAGATGGAGCCATCAGACTGAGCTGGTTCGAAGTAGCTATTGCCCTTGGAGTTCACGTCGATCATCTGATACATCAGTTTCAGGCTCGTGTTCTCTGCCAGTGCCATATTGCCATACACAGTTATGTAGTTCTCATATGGGCGAGTGCGTACACCAGCAACGTTGGTGTAGTTCTTCAGATCCCACATGACAGCTTCGTACTCTACACCAAGGGTGGTGGTGTCAGTCGTCTTCCACGCCAGGTTAGCATCGATATGACCGACCTTGTCCTGAGGCGAAAATGGGCTGGTAACACCCTTCTCTGTGGTGCGGATACCTTCGTAGTAGCCACCATTGACGGTGAGGTCAAGCTTGTTCATGTTCCAAGTCAGCTTGCCATCAACACCCTTGATACCGCTGGGGTTGATCCAAGAGCCGATGCGGCCCCAGTAACCAGGAGTCACGAAGTAAGGAGCTACTTCGCGATAGCCTGCGCCAAGGTAGATGTTCTCACCGAGGCTGAAGCCAAGACCAGCCAATACGGCATAGTTCTTAGCGGACAGCTTGGCTTTGTCGTTCAGCATCAGATCGCTCTGTGCGTAGTTAGCATACATGTTCAGTGCAGGAAGCAGGTTATCCCAGCTCATATCTGCGCCGTATACGCCAAGTCGGTTGGTTGGACCGGTCAGCAGGCCAAGGATGGCACCATTAGCCATGGTGTCGTAGCCCATCTGAGCATAGTTCAACTTAACCTTGATATTCTCGTTCACTTGCATGCCGAGGTCTACACCTGCGGACTGGGTGACGAAGATATATGGGGTGTTAGCTGTGCGGATGCCCTGGCCAGCTACTGGTAATGAGCTGCTAGCAGCCATTAGCAGGTTGTTGCTGGAGAGGTTAGAACCGACTGTGCCGTTCTTACCTGCCCATGCGCCCAGGGTGACGGGGCCCCAGCTCGTGCTGAGTTTTGCGCCGTCCATGCTGTACTGGCCGTTGGAGTAACGGTCAATGCTGGTGTACCAGTCGATGATGGGCTTGCTCATCAGCAGCGGGTTGATTGAGTTCTCGTAGCGGCCGACGGTCAGGTCAACCTGTTTGCCGAATACGCTAACAGGGGTGTTAACGGTGGCTTTCCAGATGACGATGTCGGTAGCTGGCTGATTGTTGTAAGAAGCCGGGAACACAGATGGGCTACCCAAGTAATCCAGCCAGTTGCCAATCACGATGGTTGCATCAGCAGTGGTGGTCTCGGAGAGCTTGCCCTTGATGTTCAGGCCGAGTTCATGAAGAACATTCATGTCACCCAACAGGCTCTTCTTCTGGGTAGGAATACCATTCTTGTCAATGGCGTTGTAGTTGTCGATCATCTGTGTGCCGCGCACAACGAAGTCCACAGTTCCACCGATCTGAACGCGCTCTAGTGCTTTTTCAATAGCATCAACGCGCTTCTGCAGGTCAGAGGTGTCCTTCTTCAGGGCTTCGACATCCACACCCAATGCTGCGAGCTCATCTTGGAATTCCATGGCAAGCTTCTGCATTTTGGCATAGTCGGCGTTCAGTTTAGCGATGTCTTCAGCCATCTTAGGATCGGTTTTTGTTTCGATCTTGGTGATGGTTTCGCCAGGAACGACCACTCCGCTTTTGGCTTCAAGAGCAGCCATGCGGGCTTTGAGGGTGGCCAGCGCGTCGCGCAGTGCAAGAGCGAACTCGTAACGGGTTAGGTTACGGTTTCCCTTGAATGTGCCATCAGGATATCCCTTGATGATACCATCATTGGACAATTCCTCGATGGCGTCGTAGGCCCAGTGCCCGGTGGGCACATCAGGATAGGTCTGGGCAAAGGCTGCGGAGCTAATAAGCAGTGCAGCACCCAAGCTAACGATAATGCGGTTCATGTGGTTCCTCCTTCAGATAATTAACTGAAAGGTAGACGGTGTTTTTTAGGTATACCAGCCGCAAGCCTCCGTCTAACTGAAACCACAAACATCACATCAACATCATAGAGCCTTCCCAGGTTACCTCTATGTATGATGGACGCCTGCCGTAGGTCATCTTTAGCTGACGGCTGGTTACCAATCGTGTGCCCAATAATCGGAGATGCGCCGCTTCGGTTAGCATCTACCCCTGTTCCACAACAGAGCGAATTTTGGGAAGTGCCCATTACACACTACACACTGCCATGATGGTACCATGCTATCGACAACGAATGCAAGGTATTTCTGAATATTTCCGTAATATTACTGTGAATATCGAAAATTTCTTCAAAATTGGTCAAAATCGTCTCTAGAAGGGGGTAGTCGCCAGCCCGAAACGAGCGGTATGTTGGGGTTGGGCACTACCCATTCGGGGATGACCATGGTTGGCGGAGCTGTTTTTGGGTGTTGGGCGGTATAACGGGCACTGTTCATTGCCTTCTCTGTTTGAGTCAACCGAAATTGGGTATCGACCGCAGTTTTCTTTATAGAGCTGGGATCGAAATTCTGAGCCTTAAGTTCGTCTGAGAACTCAAAGCACAGGGCAACCAGCGTGACATTGTATTGCCTCAGCATCGCACACTCAGATACCAGTCTTGCCTCGGTTTCATCATCCGGATTGTTGATTGACTTCTCGGCGCACCAGAGGTTGACTGCAGCTTCATGCTCCATCACCCTTGACTTCAAGACGGCGGGGACAGACATGATCATCCGAGCAAACTTGTTCCTCGTGTAATACCGATGTTCACCGTTTCCGACTATCTGATACCCTAAGATCAAACCGTCGGCCGTCATATTCTGAACCGCATTATATGCCCAGTGGTCTTGTGGTACCTCAGCCATCTTTTGCGAGAACGAAATGAGTGCAAGTGCTCTCTCAAGATTTATCTCGGCCTTCTCGATATCATTACAAAACTTCTGGATCGCAGATGCATCAACAGACCGTGCGGTTAATTCATTCTGGAATTCTACCGATAGGCGCAATACACTCCATGCCGGTCTAGATAACTCGGTTGCAGACGCAAGCAGATTCTGGTAGCGTTCACGTTCTGGGCGAGACGCCAATACTATCTCAGAGAAGGATGGCTTAGGTAGCTCTGGCTGGGCTTCCAGCTTCTTCCGTATTGAGTCCATCGCCTCGATAACAATATCGGCACCCTGCTTCCGGGTATATTCGCTCTTGGCGTCAGCACCGCTTAGTTTGCTCACCACACCGGCCTCTTCCAACTCAGTGAATACATCATAGACCCAATGGCCGCGAGGAACGTTGGGACTCGTTTGAGCCATCAGCACTGAACTCATCAATGCGACTGCTACGATCAGAGAACACACACGGTTCATAGTTACCCTCCGTTGTGGCCTGCTCTCAGCAGACCAGTTTGATATCGAAACGGCACTTGTGATCATGATACCCATTGTCATAGTCACAACACAACCGATTCATGGACGGAAGGTGTAACCCATTTGTTACCAAAAAGCCCCTGACATCATACAGTGCCAGGGGCTCTGATTTCCAAAGAAGCTAGAAGTTGAACTGGCGGGCGAGGGTAATAGGCTCGCCTTCTGCAATGGAGATGTTCATTCCCCACAGTGATACGCCAGCCGCATAACCTGTGTTGCTGGCATAGCCTGCACGGAGAGCCAGTGAGTTTGTGACCGCACACTCGGCCCCCAAGCGTATTTCGCTGGCGTTGGCTGAATCAAACATGTCGATGAAGTCTATAGCCGCCAGCCACTTACCGCGTTCATACGCCATGCCGGTGCTGAGGCTGCGCTTCATCGGCTTGAGTTCACTGGTCACAGCCATGCGGTTCCCCCAAACCTCTGAGGCAGGGATGTTGAGGTCAGGTTCCAGCAGGTTCATGATCACTACCGCATAGCTCACATTGGGGGCCGATTCCGGTTTGTAGATCAAGCCTGCATCGAGGCCAAGTGCCTTTTTGCTGATGTAGTCATCAGCTCCCAGCTCGGCTGCGCGTTTGGCGCCTCCATACAGATCAGCACCATCTGCGTAGTAGTGGGTGTAGTAGGCATGGACATAACGAAGTCTACCACCGACCACTAACGAGCCGTTGGTGTTGACCTGGTTACCCACAGTGATGTCTGGCAAGCTGATCACGGCCAGACCCAGCACATCACCCTTGGCATCAGCGGGAATGAGTATGCTTCGACCATCCTGAGCCCACTCCACAAGTTTGTCATTACACATCAACCGCATATCGCCAGTCAGCCCGGCAGTCACAGCCAGACCATGCATGGCGACACCAAGGTCGGCGGCCAGTAGTGCCCTTGTACGCGTCTGGTCAGCGAATTTCTTCAGGTATTCCGCCGCTTTATTGACATCGGTGGCGCTGCCGTTATCAAACCGAAACACATCAAACATCTCACTTGTGTTGATGTGCTCCTTTTGCAGCGTCAGACCGGCGGATACAAACCGCACCTTGTTGATCAAGGCCACAGCGGCTGGATTGTTAAACATCCGTTTCGAAGGCTCTCTTGTGACAGCTAGTCCTGCGCCTGCCATACCTTTGGAATCCGAGCCAAAAAAGCTCACCTCGTCGGCAACGCACCCGATGACACATGCGGACAGCAAGAGTGAACACAGTAAAGACCGTAGAATGACGTGTTTCATTGAAGCTCCTCATACGACTAAGAGATGGACATATATAGCATAAAGACCACTGCGCCATCGTGATGCCCGCCGTGTCACATATATGCTCCTTAGATTCTATCTTAGCTTGTGAATACTCATCCATGAGCATTTGCTTACCATATCGGCGCTGTTACCGACCAGGTATTTGACCGCGCCGGTTTCTCGGCACTCTGGCGACCGTTGTGCAGCCCGTCTCCGGTCCGGTCTGGCAGATGGCCATGTTATATTGGAGAGCACATACTCTAAAACAAAAAAGGCTCCCGGACCGAAGTCCGGGAGCCAGAGTTGGATACGGGAAGCTACTAAAACTTCACACTTAGTTGGGCCACTCCTACCCCGCCGGTGCCGGCATCACCAAATATGCTGGCGGCGTTGGATGCAGCGGATCGGACATCCACTACTTGGTATAGCAGCCGAAGTGCCGTGTTTTCCGCTAACGTCAAAGTGCTGTTCAAGGTGATGAAGCTCTGCGTGGGCTTATAGCCCGAGTTTCGCTGATTCCATTGCACTGTCTCGTAGTCCAAACCCAGATTCAAGTTAGAGTTAACTGCATAGCTGAGCTTCAACAAGCCGTGTGTGAGGTCATCCAGCTTGGTGACAGGAGCTCCGTTCAACCTGATTGTTTGGTACCAGCCACCATTTAACCCTACTCCCAGTTTCCCTGCGGTCCAGTTGATTCCGGCATTAGGTCCCTTCACTCCACGAGGACTAGTGATACTACCCACACGCCCCCAGCTACCGGGTGCCGCGAACTTCGGCTGGACTTCCAGATACCCTGCATTCAACTTAAGGTTCTCGTTGATGGCATATCCAACGCCTGTGTTGATGGCGTAGTTCTGTGTGTTTTCCTTCTGGACGTCATTCTTGTTCAAGTTACTCTGTGCGTAATCAGCAAACCAGCTAACCCCGCTAAAGAGATTCTTGACCTTAATTCCCCCACCAAACGCCTCAAGCCGGTTGGTCTCTTCTGGCCGGGGACCAACAATCACCGGTTCGTATCCGAACGCGGCGTAGGCAGCGCTCAACGTGATGTTGTCGTTGATTGTATATCCCAGGGTCGCACCCGCACTTTGTTCGATGTCCAGGTTGTTTTTATTTCCAACTGCCTGGAACTGGCCGTTTACCAGATTTGTGACATCATTAGATTTCACGGTGTTGTTCTTACCCGCGAAAAGGCCCAGCGTGAGGTTACCAAATGAAGTGCTCAACCGCGCACCATCAAGGCTGAAGTTTCCATTGTCGTATGCCGCGATGTTTACGTAACGGTCGTTGTCAGTCCGACGGAAGATAAATGGATTCACTTGGTATTCGTATCGTCCAACGGTGAGGTCAACAGCCTTGCCAAACACCGAGACTGGGAGGTTGGCTGTGGCCTTCCAGATCGCGATATCCGTATTCGGGTTTTCGTTGACACCCTTAAACTTGGATGCACTGCCATTCAAGTAGGACAGGTAGTTGCTGACCAGTATTGTGGCGGATCCGGTCGCGGTCTCACTTAGTTTAGCGTCAAGGTTCAGTGCCAAGTCGTGTAGGACTGACACATTGGACAGCAGGCTACCGGTTTGCGTCGCATAGCCATTCAAGTCAGGAATGCCATTACCACTGAAGCTCTGGTTTGATCGAGCGATCAGGTTCAGATCGACACCGATCTTCAGTTTGGCTTGAGCGGCTTCGATAGCAGACACCCGTTTCTGCAGGTCAGCGTCGTCCTTCTTCAAGGTCTCCACATCAACGCCTAGAGCAGCCAACTCGTCCTGAAACTCGGCAGATAGCTTCTGCAGCTTAGTTCTGTCTGTGGACAATTTAGCGATTTCTGCAATCACCTTCGGGTCTGTCACTATTTCTGTCTTGGTGACCACAGTTGGGCTATTGGCAGGTTTGTTAGCGGCGGTTTCCACCGCTGACAAGCGTGATTTGAGGGTGTTGAGGGCATCTCGGATCGCTAACGCGAACTCGTAGCGTGTGAGGTTGCGGTTACCCTTGAACGTGCCGTCTGGATAGCCCTTGATGATCCCATCATTAGTCAGTTCAGTGATGGCGTCGTAGGCCCAATGGCCGGTAGGGACGTCAGGATACGTCTGTGCGTGTACCGCTGTACCAATCAGCAGTAAAGCTCCTAATCCAGAGAGGGTGGGTTTCATGTTCGTGGTCCTCCATGTAATGTTGTTAGTTAAGGTGATCAGCAGCCGATCATCCACCGTCCACTGCATGTGCGAGGTTTGATCTAAGAGCCTTCCCAGGTTACCTCTTGTCAGATTGCATCGCCCATACCGTGGCAGAAGACTGAAAAGCATCGCTGTCACCTTACCGAAGCAAACCGGAATGGCACATATCACTTTGTTGACTATTCCGCTCTGCTTTGTATTATTTATCCTACCACATCAATTTATCACTGTCAAACCTGCTACAAATCCTCTAAAGCATAAGCCGTAATGGTGACTCGATGTAAGGGTAGGTTAACGGAACAGGAGGGTAAAGTGTAGAGAATGACAAGGTGCTTGGGCGGATCTTTCCTAGAATAATGGGGAGCTAAAACAAAAAAAGCTCCCGGACCGAAGTCCGGGAGCCAGAGTTGGATACGGGAAGCTACTAGAACTTCACGCTCAACTGGGCAACGGCAACGCCGCTGGTGCTGTTCGCGGAGCCAACATAGCTGGCGGTCGCGGTGCGCACGTCAATCACCTGATACATCAGGCGAAGGGCGGTGTTCTCGGCCAGGTTCAGGTTGCTGCTAACGGTGATGAAGGCCTCACTTGGCTTCCAGCTACTAGCAAGCTTCCAAACTACGGTTTCGTAGTCCAGTCCGAGGTTCAGGTTCTCATTTACAGCATAGCTAAGCTTTGCGTTAATGTGGGTCAGCTCGTCATTGGGGGTGAGCATGGGGCGAATGCCCTCATACCAGCCGCCGTTCACACCGAGGCCGATTTTGCCGGCATTCCAGTTGATCGCAGCGTCCACACCCTTAAGACCGGTGGGGTTAATCCAGCGGCCCATGCGGCCCCAGTCACCAGCAGCCATGAAGTTCGGCTGAACTTCGCGGTAGCCGGCCTTCAGGCCGAGGCTGTCATTGATTGCATAGCTAGCACCAGCCAAAATGGCATAGTTCTTGCTGTTCATTTTCTGAACGTCGTTCTTGTTCAGGTTGCTCTGTGCGAAGTCAGCATAAACATCAACAGCTCCGAAGAGGCTGTTAACCTTCAGGCTTCCGCCGAATGTCTCTAGTCGATTGTCCACACCACCAACGAGAACGGGGGTGCTGTAGCCAGAAGCGACGTAAGCGGCACTCAGGCTGATGTTTTCGCCGAAGTTCAGGCCCATGGTCACACCAGCGGTCTGGTCAAGTTCGACGACTCCCGTTGGGGTGCCACCGATGAAGCTGCTGCTGAGCAGCATATCCATGAAGTTGTCGCCGTTGTTGCTGGTGACGGTGTTGTTCTTACCTGCGAACATGCCGAGGGATACTGGGCCAAAGCTGGTGGCGAGTTTAGCGCCGTCCATGCTGTAGTTACCATTATCGTAAGCGGCGATGTTTACATAGGCGTCATTGTCAACACGCTTCAGGATGAGCGGGCTCACCTGATTCTCGTAACGACCCACGGTCACGTCGACAGCCTTGCCGAACACGGATACGGGCAGGCTAGCTGAAGCCTTCCAGATCACGATGTCGGTGTTAGCGTTGCGGTCGTAACCATAGAACTGAGAGGTGGTGCCGTTCAGGTAAGGAAGGTAGTTGCTTACCAGCAGGGTGGCGTTACCGGTGGCGGTGTCGCTCAACTTAGCGTCGAGGTTCAGGGCCAGGTTATGCAGCACGTCTACGTTGGAAAGCAGGCCTTCGGCCCTGGTGTTCACACCGTTCAGGTCAGGAGTTGTGCGGTTGCCGAAGCTCTGGGTGCCGCGGATGATGAAATCCAGATCAGCACTGATTTTCAGCTTCGCCATAGCAGCCTCGATGGCAGCTACGCGCTTCTGTAGATCAGAGTTGTCCTTCTTCAGGGCTTCCACGTCTACGCCAAGAGCGGCTAACTCGTCCTGGAACTCGGTAGCAAGCTTCTGCATTTTAGCGCTGTCAGCAGCCAGCTTTGTGAGCTCAGCGGCGACTTTGGGGTCCGTAACCGTCTCAACTTTGTTGATGACGGTAGGAGCGACTGCAGGCTTGTTGCTAGCGGCTTCGATTGCGTCCATGCGGCTCTTCAGGGTAGCAAGAGCATCGCGAAGGGCCAATGCGAATTCGTAGCGAGTCAGGTTGCGGTTACCCTTGAAGGTGCCGTCCGGATAGCCCTTGATGATACCATCATTAGTTAGTTCAGTGATGGCGTCGTAGGCCCAGTGACCGGTCGGTACGTCAGGGTAGGTCTGGGAAAATGCTGCGCTGCTCAAAAGAACAACGGCTCCCAGGCTAATCAGGGTTCGATTCATGGTTGTTGGTTCCTCCGTTTCAGGTGTACTGAAAGCTGAGTAGATTTGAGTGTAACACCCAAATATGAAGATAGAACCAGCCGATGTCTCGTCACCGGAACCGGAACCACATTTTGCAAGAGCCTGCCAGGGTTACCTCTTGCCTTTGTGTTTCTTATCCAGATCAGATTCTTAGGCTGGCTCTAATCTCTCAAGTGTGCTCCCCGTCCGCTGATCTCGAAAATCAACCCTACTCCACAGCAGGGACGGATGGCGACTGCCCATTACACAAGACACACCAAAAGCATCTTACCACCTAATACCAGGTTCGACAAGCCAATTTCACACCAATTTACACTATTTTCTATAGATTTTGAGTAAAATCTCTCATATTTGAGTAAAAATACTGCTCCGTGCACATGCTAAAGGGCATACAAGCTGTGGAATCTCAGGTATAATCAATTTTCTGTCCATTTATCTACAAGGTGCGTATCGCGCATGGAAAGCCGTCTCGAGGCCGACACCCATGGCCGGTATGCTAAAATATGCACAGGGGTAAGATGTAGATGAGCCACCAGTTAGTTGAATGTGTTCCCAATGTCAGCGAAGGCCGGAATCAGTCGGTGATCATCCAGTTGGCAGAGGCCATTCAAACGACACCTGGTGTCACTCTAGCCAACACCCATTCAGACCCAGACCACAACCGCACTGTATTTACCTTCTATGGAACCCCCACCAGCGTGCAGCAAGCCGCCATTGCCCTGGCAAAGCGGTGTGTAGAGCTACTCGATATGACCAAACACGATGGCATGCACCCATGTCTCGGAGCACTCGACGTTTGCCCGTTTGTACCCATGCATAACTGCCCAATGGCCGTCTGTATTGATTTGGCGAGATCGACGGCAGAGAGCATTTCTCTAGCTACAGGCATCCCTTGTTACCTGTACGAACAGGCCGCCTACAGAGCAGACCGAAGCGCACTACCCGTGATACGCAGGGGCGGGTTCGTTGGAAGAGTAGGATGTTGGCAGCAAGACGAATTAGCACCGGACTATGGGCCCCCTCAGTTGCACCCCACCGCAGGAGCATCTATAGTCGGCGCCCGCTGGCCGCTTGTAGCCTATAACATCAACCTGGCCGGTCCATTTTTAAGCGAAGCCAGGCAGATCGCCAGGCAGATCAGGCAGCAGCGAGAAACCAACCCAGCGTTAACCGGCGTGCGGGCGCTTGGGCTGCTTTTACCATCGAAGAACCAGGCACAAGTCAGCATGAACCTCACCCAACCCAACATAACACCGCTCGAGGGCGTCTATTCATATGTTTGCAGTCTGGCGCAATCACTGGGTGTGGCGACAACCGATGCGGAACTGGTAGGATGCCTGCCTGTTTCGATGTTGCGGACCACCCTGCGGCAGGCCTACGGCTTACCGAGTATCGACTTAGGCCAGATACTACCCATCGAACTTAACAGTACAGAAACGGAATAACCTAAATCATGACCGCCATCGCAGAAGCCTGGAAAAGCTACTCAGCCGGAATTCCAGCGGATCAGATGCATCTTCTGGTGTTGCTGGCCATTCTGGGCACGGCCCTGCTGGTGGCAAAACTGCTGGGCGAACTCTGCGAGCGCATCGGCCAGCCTGCCGTCCTCGGCGAGCTTGTGGCCGGGTTAATACTCGGACCATCGGTCGTCGGCATGCTCCGCACCGGCGGTAGCATGGGGCATGAGTTAATGCTGTTTGCCGAAATCGGAGCGATATTCCTTCTGTTTGAAATCGGCATGGAAACAGATCTGCGTGACATGGCCAAGGTGGGCAAACAAGCCATGCTTGTGGCCATGGTAGGCGTAGCGGTACCCATGATACTGGGATATGGCGTAACCCTCTGGCTGCTGCCTGATGGGGCAAACGCCAATATCCGGGCACTTTTCATAGGGGCCACTCTGGCAGCTACCAGTGTAGGCATCACCGCACGCGTGCTGGCAGACATGGGCATTTTGAAGCGTGCCGAGAGCCAGGTGATTCTGGGAGCTGCGGTGATAGATGACGTAATCGGGCTGGTGATCCTGGCCGTGGTCAGCGGAATGGCTACCGACGGGGGTGTGAGTGCTTTTACCATCACCCGGACGATCGTGATCGCCGCCGTGTTTCTGGGCGGATCGATCTGGCTGGGTCTTTGGCTTGGGCCCAGAATTGGCAAACGCGTCCGGGACATGAAGGTGCGGGCGGCATATACCACCTTCGTCGTCATCTGTCTGTTGTTCATGGCCGCAGCCGCTCAGTTCGCCGGACTGGCCGTCATCATAGGGGCATTTGCTGCCGGTCTGGTTGTCAATCGGTCGTCACACAACCACGCTGTTCGCGAAAGGCTGTCAGCGGTAGGTGATATTTTCACGCCGCTCTTTTTCGTGATGATGGGTGCGCAAATGGATTTAAGAAGCCTCACATCGGCCGATAGCGTGTTAGGTTTGACCATTGCGTTGATAATTGTGGCTGTGTTGGGCAAATTGGCAAGCTGTTTACCACTGATTCGCAGTAAAATGCAGATACTACTGGTTGGTGTGGGCATGATACCCCGTGGAGAAGTGGGCATCATCTTCGCAACTATCGGTATGAAGGCTGGGGCTTTCGATCACACGCTATATACTGTCATACTAATACTGGTGATGTTTACCACACTAATTACACCAGTTTGGCTAAAAAAGCTGGTATCGGCGCCTTCAAACGCGCCTAAAGCTTGACGTAAAGAAAAAGGCTATGATACCATTCGACTGGTAATATGGTATTATCGCCGAATCGGCATCAGCTCCTCGGGAGGACTGTGTACGTATCATGAGAGCACATTGGACCGCACCGATCTCCGCTGCCACTGTGGTGGCCCTTTCGCTGGGGCTTGCCTCTGCGAGTTTCGCGCAGCGGGTTCCGTTCAGTATTCTACGACCCCGTGACGGCGCGATGGTAAGAGGTGACGTCACAGTCACTATTCCCAAAGCCAGCGTTCCGGACGGGTCCTACCTTACCTTGTCTATCAACGGTAAGTTTCTCCAGGCGTTTTACCCGGAAAGCGGAAGCAACTCCGACACCGTGCAATACACCTGGGACACCAAACAGCCACTCTCTGGCAAGCCGGTAGCAGATGGAGACTATACGATTAGTTTCAAACTGTTCACCAAAGATGAACCCAAACCTGTTGACAGCACCGAAGTTCGTGTGCGCGTTGCCAACAAAAGCGGAATCTTTGTTGATAGCGGACTTAATAGCGGGTATCGCCGTAATGCAGATGGAACCATATCTGTGGCCTCACAAGGCGTGATGTTGAAATATTACTTCACCCCCGGTAACACCATGAAATTTAACATGGATAATGGTCTGTTAGGCATACCGCAAGGGACCCAGACAGATAACCCCACACCGGATGCCACCGGGAAGCGCAAATTGTACAGCTCCAAGCTGCAGCACATGTTCATGCCCATCGGTAAGGGTGAACTTCCCAACAGGGGCGACAGCCTGGCCGTTGTCAGGCAGCAGCGGATTACCACAAAAGAGACAGTGGGCGATTCCGCTCCTGTCACCACCAGCATGAATGCTTACCTGCCATTAACGCAGTTCATGGCCTACAGTGGTGATGTTGTTTACACTTTGACGCAGAAATCCGCTGACCCCAGCAGATACCCTGTGATCAATCTACCCAACATGCCGGAGCGGATTGTCGCTCCTGGGGCCAAATGGAACATGAGTTTGATGCTCAGTCGACCAGACAGCAACGACTCTTCCATTACCCGTATTCCTGCCACTGCATCAGCAGTTGGCTACGAATGGGAAAACAACCTGCCCTGTATGCGCATTCAAGTGACCGCCGACCGCCCACAGCCGACCGCAAAGCCGGGCTTTGGTGAGCAGCTAGTCAAGCGAATGCAGTTTGAGGGCACCATCTGGTACGGTATTACCGTTGGCAAGGTAGTTCGCTTTGACGGCGCACTCACAGTAACCAAAGATAAGCCCGATGACACAGTAGAAAATGACCCTAACATCCGCGCTTTCAACACCGGCGGTTCTGGCACTGGTATGACCATGCCTGGTATGGGTGGCGGTGGTATGACGATGCCCGGAATGGGCGGCGGAGGCATGACCGGCGGTGGCAGCGTAATGTCACCATCTGGTGGGGGCGGTACTACCGGACCCAGTATGCCCGGCGGCATGATGATGCCCCGCTCACCATCCGGTGGCGGCGGTATGACTGGCCCGAGCATGCCCGGTATGATGACCATGCCTGGGATGGGCGGCGGTGGTATGACCGGCCCAAGTATGCCCGGAATGGGCGGTGGTATGACAATGCCTGGAATGGGTGGTTCGTCTACCGGCGGTAGCGGCTACTCCGAAATCGGGATACTCATCTACCAGTTCAGCATGAAACTTCAGTAATATCACATCTGGGGAGCGTGATCTCACGCTCCCCTCAGAAAGCTACACACACTTTTGGCAAGTCACACACCCCGCGAACATGAGCTGATCGACCATCTCACCGAACTCCGCAACCGGATTATGCGTATCCTCATCGCGGTGATCATCGGATGGATCATCGGATGGGTGCTATTCACCCCAGCATATGAGATACTGTACCGGCCTATGGAAGAACCTCTGAAGCAGGTTTCGGGCAAGCTCGTGTTCATGCACCTTAGCGACGGGTTTTTCCTAAAAGTTCAGCTCTCGTTTGTGCTTGGACTGATATTTGTGATGCCCTATGTGCTGTATGAAATATGGGCGTTTGTGGCCCCTGCCCTCACTACCGAAGAGCGGAAAGAGGCTAGCTGGTTCCTGCCATTTTCGGCCTGCCTGTTTTTCATGGGCGTCGCGATGGGCTATTGGATGCTCCCGGCCGCTTTTAATTGGTTCATCAGCTACATTAAAGATTTCGGCGCAGGCGGCGCTCAGTTGTTTCAGAACCCGCTTCAGTTTGTGCTACTTACAGTCAAGATACTTCTGGCATTCGGTGTATCATTTGAACTGCCTGTCATCATCATACTGGCTGCTAAGCTGGGACTGGTGACATCCGCCAAACTGAACTACTACTGGCGTCATGCTATTGTGCTGATCGCGACATTCGCTGCGATCATCACCCCGACCTCTGATCCGCTATCTATGACAATACTCACCGTGCCGATGGTGGTGCTCTATTTCATCACTATCACCATCGTGAAAGGCATTGAGACACAGAAGGTCAAGGCCAAGGCGAAAGCTGAGAAACTACAGCAACTTTGATATCTGTGTATCATATTGTTGTATCCGTAACGGTAATTCACCAAAGTTCACATGAAGGACATCAACAATGGAATCGCCTACATACCATATTTTGATTGACCAGGAGCCCACTGGCGGGTTTTGCACCATCGCACCAGCCTTTCCTGGCCTAGAGGGACATGGCGATACCGAAGATGATGCCGTACAATCGCTGGGTGAACTGATATACGCCGAACTTGAACAGTGTTTAGCCAACGATAAACCGCTGCCTGAAGATGTGGACGACTCATACCTGGACGATGAGGAAGAAGAGTACGGTGCCGAATGGGCGACCATCACCATAGACGGCCTCCCCGAAGAGAAGCTGTAACACGCCCTGACGCACGTCATCGCAACCGGAACCTCACACCTGAGGTAGACCGGATTTACGCGCACTACAAGGGGACCACATGAGAGATCATTCGTCAGACAACCTCACATGGAAACATTGGCTGCTTGCGGCATTTTGCTTCAAACTTTTAGGGCTGGTGATCCTCTTCAGCTGCCTGTTTCAAGGCAAAATATGGTTACCCACAGGTTTACTTCATCACGTGATGCCAGATGTACCTGGAGCCACACTGCCATGGAACGTGCTTGCATGGGATGGCCTAGCGCAGTTCGGCACTTGGCGGCTCTGGGCTGGCCAGTGGATGTCACATGGAGTAGTGCCGCTGTGGAACCCACACCAATTCGGCGGCTATCCCCTTTACGCTAACTCCCAGGCTGCACTTTTCTACCCCTTCAACCTGGCTTTTCCTATCATGGGTGCTGGCGCCTTCGCGGTCACCTCTTTGATGCATATGGTTATCGCCGGGTTAGGTGTGTGGGCATTGGTCTGTTCTGCTGCCAGGTGCCGATGGAGTGCCGGCATTGTGGCGGGATCGGTGTTTATCCTCTCACAGTGGTACATATCCTGGCAGTTTCTGCCTACACTACCGCAAAGCGCTAGTTGGCTACCCTGGATGCTGTATGCCGTGTGGAAGCTCTGTGATAAACCTACCCCGGGTGCAGTCGCACTGCTTGGCGTCTCGGGAGCGATGTGCATACTGGCCGGTCACCTTCAGATCGTGTTCTACGGGCTAGTGGGCTGCGTGTTGATGGCGTTATGGCACCTCGACTGGAGTGACCTGCGACGAGTCGGAGCGTCTATAGCCGCCCTGATTGGCGCTGGTTTACTGGCATTCAGTCTGGCCTCCCCGCAATTGATACCGGCGTTGAGGCTTGGCAGTCAGTCTAGCCGGAACAGCGTCGCAACTGAACAGGGCTACCAGGCCTATGTTCGGGGCGGTGTCCCAAGTGATATGTGGGGTATGCTCGCCTCGCCCATGCTTTACGGCGACCCCAACACGAACTCGTCTACCCAGCCTCGTACCAGCAGCTATGTGGGTGCCCTTCCGTCACCCGAGGTCGCTAGCTTCGTGGGTGTCTGCGCGTTATTTTTGGGGTTTGTCAGCCTGATACTCAGGAAGCAGCCCGGGCGCGGAGCCATGTTTAGCATCATCGCACTGGCGTTGTTACTGGCCAGCGGTTCCATCGTAAACAAGCTGTTTTACTTCGGTATACCGGGGTTCGCCAGCAGTGGTTCGCCTGGTAGGGCACTGGTTTTGTGGGCGCTTGGGCTGGCAGTTCTGGCAGGTTACGGCTTTGATGAGTTGTGGCGCACCGAGCGTAAGAGCACCTGGCTGACCATCGGATTGGCACTGTTTACCACAGCAGGTGCAGTGCTATGCGGAGGGTCGAGTATTCTATCAATCACAACGCTTAGTGTCGCCCAAATGTGGCCATATATGATGAGTATGATGAGCACCAGCATTCTACTGGTGCTGCTGCTTGCCCTCTGCAGCTCACTACCTGTCATCAGCCGGTCACTGGCTATCCCCCTCTGCTGCCTTATTGTGATCGGCGAGTTACTATACTCCAGCGCTACGATAAACCAATCTGGCAGCCGAGAGCAGCTATTCCCTGTCAATTCGGTGGTGAAGCAGCTTCGGCAGATCACTAATAAGGGCGAACGCATCTATGTGGAACAAGGCAGTTGGAGTTTGTCGACATCGCCCAGGGCGATCCTTCCCCCCAACCTGGCCACTATATATGGCCTGTATGACCTGCAAGGGTATGACAGCCTCACCCCCGCCACCGCGAAACGTGTGCTTGACCGGATCAATCGTCGTGACAGTGCTCCGCCACAGAACGGCAACATGCAGCTTGGATGGCCGGGTGCCGATAAAGAACGTCTGCGCCAGATGGGTGTTGGCGCCATCTTGCGGTGGACATCCAGCGGGTCAGTGGTCGAACGGCTGGCACGCCCGCGCTCCATCATACAGCAGGGCAATATAGATATGCCGGTGAAGTGGCAGAACCCTAACCAGCTTGATCTTCTAAAACCAGCCGATAAAGGGCCTCTGCTGTTTGCCGCCCCCTACTATCCTGGCTGGCGCGCTCAGTTGGCGTCCGGTGAACTGGTGGCGCTCAAGCCGTTGTCAAACGACCTGATGGGGTTACCCGATGGTCAAGGTGTGGTCCGGCTGCTCTTCCGCCCTGCAGACCTGCAGATAGGCTATGTGTTGGCCGGTCTGGGGATGGTTGTTTTAGTCGCGCTACTGGTTCTGCAGCGCGTGAAGCTGCGCGCGTAGTTTTCTGAACCGCAGACCCGCACGGATGGGCTCGGATTGGGAGGGAAATGCCAATCGGGAGATTGGCGTTCCCAGGGGGCGTTCGTGGTCGTCCACCATAGTGATCGGTCGTATCCGTCCAATCCGTCGGATTCCGCCCCGTAAAACCCGAAGAGACCGGACCGGTCATGGTCCCCCACACATCAAGGTCTGGTATAGTATTACCAATATACCCTTCATCGAGGAGATCGAGAGCAATCATGGCTACTAAAGACACCAAGCTCATCAAACCGCAGAATATCGCGGTAAACGCAAGTAACCAGAAGACCACGGCCATCGTGTGGGACTTCGAGGACGGCACGATGCAGGGATGGCAGGTCGTGGTGGGCAAGCTGGCGCACCCGGTTTCGTGCTGCCCCAATGCGCGCAACACACCAAACGCCCCCTTCCCCAGGCAAGGAAAGTATCACCTCACCTCGCTGGATATCGATGATGTGGGCGGCTACAATGACGACCAAACCGCTATTGTGATATCACCTGTTTTCGATGCTCACACCGACATAATAAAGCTGCTGGTGGGCGGTGGAGTAAGCAAACCGACCTACGTCGCACTGTGTGACTTGAAGGGAAATGAGCTCTATGTGGCCAGGGGCCGCAACGAAGAGAAGCTGTATGAAGTCATCTGGGATGTGAAGAAGCACAAGAACACCCCACTGTTCATCAAGATGGTGGATTTGGGTAAGGGCTCCTGGTCGCATATCCATGTAGACGACGTGCATATTAACGGCGTGCTTCGGCCTGAGTTGAATGCCAAAGCTGCCAAGCTGGTGCAGGATCATTGGCAGGACGCCAATGTCGAAGCGAAAAAGGAGATGGTCAATCGAAACGCGCTGCGCAAAGAGAACGCAGACCCCAAAAAGCTGCTGGTAACCGGCACTCAACGAGTCTACACGGGCAAGTATCTTAAGGCGATCAGTGTTCCGTTGGGAGGGATCGGCTCAGGCTGTATCCAGATCACGGGCCACGGCGAGCGGGTATACCAGACCTTCAATAACTTCAGCTACAACAAATTGCCGAACAGCTTCTTCGGTCTGGCGATGAGTGTGGGCGGCAAAACCCAGCTCCGCGCCTTGAAAGCGAAAGATGAGGGCGCGTTCAAGGGTTGGACTCCGGAGAGCTTCCGCGGGGAGTATCCCTGGTGCGAGTGGGATTTCCGCGAGAAGGGCCTGCCGGTTGAGGTCACCATGAACGCGTTCAGTCCGTTCATCCCGATGAACTTGAAGGACTCCAGCAACCCTGTGGTGATCTTCCGGTTCACGCTGCGAAACACCACCGACAAGGCCGTGAGCCTGCGGCTGCTGGGAGTGCATCGCAACGCAGTGGGTCAGCGTGACAGCGTCGCACCTGAGGGCAAGGAGCACCCCACTTACGGCCAGAACAGCAATGAAATCCGGCACCAGAACGCACTGACCACCCTGTATATGAGCGGGCCCGATGGCAACATGAGCCTGGCCGTGAACGGCAACGTGAAGGGCTGCGCCTCTTTACGCGACAACGCCGAGTTGGCCAAGCCGATGTCCGCTCAGAACCAGGCTGGCCCCACACCGAACGGCTCCACGATAGACGGTGCGCTGGAGGTCCCAATCAGCCTGCAGCCGGGTGAAGCGAAGACCGTCAGCTTTGCGCTGTCCTGGTTCTTCCCTGGTGCTGTGAATGGCAACTCTGTGCGCGCCAGCCGATGGACATTCGATGGCAACTTTTACGAGACCAAATGGCAAAACAGCCAGCAGGTGACCAACTGGGCTTTGGGCAACATCGAACGACTGGTGAAAGAGACGAAACTCTTCCACGACACTCTCTACAGCAGCAATCTGCCGCGATACATTCTGGACCGCGCCAGTTCGCAGTTGGCCATTCTGGTCAGCAAGACCTGTTTCTGGAGCCGCAGCGGTTTCTTCGGCATGTGGGAAGGCTGCTGCGAGGCTGGCTCCGGCTGCTGCGAGGGCAACTGCCTGCATGTGTGGCATTATGCTCAAGGCCACGCTTGGCTCTTCCCCGAACTCGGCCGTATGATGCGCGTTCAGGAGATGGGTAACATCAAGCCCGATGGCATGCTGCCGCACCGCATCGCCGAGGGCCATGCCCCTGCCGCCGACGGTCTGTATGGCTGCATTTTGGGCACCTACCGCGAACATCTGCTGACCCCCAACGAGAACTGGCTGAAGAAGAACTGGGCCAAGCTGAAACCCGCCATGGACTGGTCCATCAAGACCTGGGATCCCGATGAGGACGGCTTCATGAGCGGCCCGCAGTGGAACACCCTCGACAGTGCTCTCGACGGCTGCAGCAGTTGGCTGGGCTCGATGTATCTGGCGGCTCTGAAGGCGTGTGTGCAGATGGCCACCATCTGTGGCGACCACGGCGCCGCATCACGGTATGAGGCGATCTTCCGCAAGGGATACGTCAACCAGGGCGACAAGCTGTTCAACGGCGAATACTACCTCCAGATTCCTGGCCCTACCCCTCGCAACGACTACAATGACGGCAGCATCATCGACCAGGTTCTGGGCCAGTGGTGGGCCGACCTGCTGCATCTGGGCGATGTCTACCCGCGGGCGAGGGTCAAGAAGGCCGTGCGTGCCATCTACAAGTACAACTTCCATCCACTGATGGGCAACCGCCCGCAGGTTCCTCGCAAGTTCGTGGCAGACTTTGACGGCGGTACCCAGATGGTGGTCTGGCCGAAGAACAACCCGCCGGCAGTGACCATCCCCTACGCCAGCGAATGCATGTCGGGCTTTGAGTACAGCGCCGCATCTGCCATGGTGCAGAACGGCGATGTGGAGCAGGGCTATCGTGTGGTCAAGGCAATTGCCGACCGCTATGACGGCTATCTGCGTGACGACCTGACGGGCGGGAATACCGCCAGTTGGGGGTATAGTGGCAACCCATTCGGAGACGACGAGTGCGGTAAGTTCTATGGCCGTGCGTTGAGCAGTTGGTCGATGGTCCCCGCCAGCCAGGGTCTGATCCTGGATGGGCCCAAAGGGATACTCGGCTTCAACCCTCAGTGGCAGCCACAGGATCACCGCAGTTTCTTCCCTGTGCCGCAGGGATACGGCCTGTTCACTCAGACGGTTCGGGATGGTCAGCAAACCGACACTATCCGCATGATGGCGGGTGGTATCGAGTTGAAGCAGATCGTGCTTCAGTCTTATGCTGGCCGCGCAGTGAGGTCGGTCAAGCTCATCATCAACGGCGTGATGCTGAAGAGCAGCTACCGGGTGCAGAACGGTCAGATTACCATCAAACTGGCCGAACCACTGAAGATCAGTGCCGGTCACGTTCTGACCGCGAACATCGCGCTGCGATAGAGACTCCGCAAGCCAAAGCTCCCCATCGGCTGTCATCAGCCGGTGGGGAGCATCAACTTGTAAGTAACTTAGTTGCCTATGTCCGGGGCGGTTTGGCGGTACGCTGATAATCGCCACAGTATAAAGACAGCCCCGGACATAGCCGATTTATGGGGACCCGTCTGTTACAGCCTGGGCTGCCGTACAAGCACGGGCGGATGCTTGTTACTAACTTCACCTTCGTAAGGAGACCCAACCACACATGAATGACAACGCCCAGATCATATCAACGCAAAACATCACCGTAAGCAGCTCGAACCCTGAGACCACGGCCATCGTGTGGGATTTCGAGGCCGGCACCATGCAGGGATGGCGCATTGCCGTCGGGAAGCAGGCTTACCCGGTCTCGTGCAACCCCAACGCGCGGAATGTGCTCAACACCCCGTTCCCCAGACAAGGCAAATACCACCTCTCGACACTCGACACCGATGCGCTGGGCAACTGCGATGATAATCAGACCGCGATTGTGGTGTCTCCGGTGTTTGAGTCACATGGCGGGATCATCAAGCTGATGGTGGGCGGTGGAATGAACGGCGCGGTCTATCTGGCGCTTTGTGACATGCAGGGCCATGAGCTGATGGTGGTCAGGGGGCGCAACGAAGAGCGGCTGTATGATACCGAGTGGGACGTGAGTGCCCTTAAGAACCAGCCGTTATTCCTCAAAATGGTGGATATGGCGAAAGGCTCTTGGGCCCATATCCATGTGGACAATGTGCGCATCAATGGCCTTCTCAGACCAGAACTGGATGCCAAGGTAGCCAAGCTGGTGCGCCTGCAGTGGCAGGATGCCGAAACCAAACTCGCTGCCGAGTTAGCTTACCGCGACAAGCTCCGTCTAGAGAACGCTGACCCAAAGAAGCTGCTGGTGACTGGCCATCAGCGCGTCTACACCGGGCGATACCTGGACGCCATCAGCGTGCCTCTTGGCGGGATCGGCTCAGGATGTATCCAGATCACGGGGCACGGCGAGCGGATCTACCAGACCTTCAACAACTTCAGCCAAAACAAAGTGCCGAACAGCTTTTTCGGCCTCGCCGTCAAGGTGGGCAGCCGGACCCAGCTCCGTGCTCTGCAAGGCAAGGATGTGGGTCCCTTCAAGGGCTGGTCACCGGAGAGCTTCAGAGGCGAATACCCCTGGTGCGAGTGGGGGTTCCGCGAGAAGGGCCTGCCTGTCGAAGTCACCATGAACGCCTTCAGCCCGTTCATCCCTGGCAACCTAAAGGACTCCAGCAACCCTGTGGTGATCTTCCGCTTCACACTGCGCAATACCACCACCAAGCCGGTCAGCCTGCGCTTGCTGGGGTTGCACCGTAATCCGGTGGGTCAGCGCGAGGGGGTGTCACCGACAACCCTGCAGCACCCGGCATATGGTCAGAATACCAATGAGATCACACATCAGAACGGCATCACCACACTGGTGATGAGCGGTCCCGATGGTAATATGAGCCTGGCGGTGAACGGCAACGCCACGGGACGCGCCTCGGTGAAAGACCACACCGAGTTGGCCAAACCGATGTCTGCCCTCAACCATGCCGGGCCGACGCCCAACGGCTCCACGCTGGACGGTGCTCTCGAAGTGCCCATCAGCTTGCAGCCAGGCGAGGCGAAGACGATCAGCTTTACGCTGGGTTGGTATTTCCCGGGTGCCGTGAACGGCAGCCCCAACCGCGCCAGCAAGTGGACGTTTGATGGCAACTACTACGAGACGAAGTGGCGGAACAGCCAGCAGGTGGCCCACTGGGCGCTATCCAATCTGGAGAGGTTGACGCACGAGACCAAGCTATACCACGACACGCTCTACAGCAGTAACCTGCCACGCTACATCCTGGACCGAGCCAGTTCGCAGTTGGCGGTGCTGGTCAGCAAGACTTGCTTCTGGAGCCGCAGCGGCTTCTTCGGTATGTGGGAGGGATGTCTGGAATCGGGCACAGGGTGCTGCGAAGGCAACTGCCTGCATGTGTGGCACTACGCGCAGGGGCAGGCCTGGCTTTTTCCCGAACTCGGTCGCATGATGCGCGAGCAGGAGATCCACAACATCAAGCGCGACGGCAGTCTGCCCCACCGCATCGCCGAGGGGCATGTCCCCGCCGCCGATGGCCTGTTCGGCTGCGTGCTGGGAACCTACCGTGAGCACCTGTTGAGCCCCAACGCGACCTGGCTGAAGAAGAACTGGCGCATATTGAAGCCCACCATGGAATGGGCCATCAAGACCTGGGACGCCGATGAAGATGGATACATGAGCGGTCCACAGTGGGACACGCTGGACAGCTCTCTGGGTGGCTGCAGCAGTTGGATAGGCTCATTGTATCTGGCGGCTCTGAAAGCTTGTGCTCAGATGGCGGACAAATGCGGCGATCCTGCGTCCACCCGGTATGACGCCATCGCGCGCAGGGGGTATACCAACCAGGGCGAGAGGCTGTTCAACGGCGAATACTACCAGCAGATTCCCGGCTCTGAGCCGCTGTATGACTACAAAGACGGCTGCAGCATCGACCAGGTGCTGGGCCAGTGGTGGGCTGATCTGCTGCATCTGGGAGATGTCTACCCGCGTGCGCATGTCAAGAAAGCTGTGAAAGCGCTCTTTAAGCACAACTTCCAGCCTCACATGGGCGACCGTGAACAGGGTCGCGGCTATGTGGCCAGCTACGACGGTGGCTTGCAGATGATCATCTGGCCGAAGAATAACCGGCCAACCCTGTCGACCCCAGGATCGCCCGAGGTGATGAGCGGCTTTGAATACAGTGCCGCCGCAGCGATGGTTCAGAATGGTGACCTGGAGCAAGGCTACCGTGTGGTGAAGACCGCCGCTGACCGGTATGACGGTATGCTGCGCACGGGCATGAACGCCAGCTCAAGTGTGTGTTGGGGATACAGCGGCAACCCGTTTGGTGACGATGAGTGCGGCAAGTTTTACGGTCGTGCGTTGAGCAGTTGGTCGATGATCCCTGCCAGCCAGGGCCTGATCCTGGACGGCCCCAAGGGGATACTCGGCTTCAAGCCACAGTGGCAGCCGCAGGATCACCGCAGCTTCTTCCCTGTGCCTCAGGGCTACGGGTTGTTCTCACAGACAGTTCGCGATGGCCAGCAGAATGACACCATCCGCATGACGACGGGTGGCATCGAGCTGAAGCAGATCATGCTTCAGGCATACGGTGGTCGCGGGGTGAAGACCGTGAAGCTCAGCCTCAACGGGGTGGTGCTCAAGAGCAGCTACCGCGTGCAGGATGGTTTGGTGAACATCACTCTGGCGGCGCCTCTGACGCTGCTTGCCGGCCAAGTGCTGACGGTGGCTGTCGCGCTGCGGTAGGATGATCGGGGAGTATTATTTATCAGTCGGATTGGACGGATCGGTCGGATCCGACTGATGTGCGATATAGGTACGGTGGGCTATCCGCCAGACCGCGCCGGAGATGGGCTGCACAGCCGCCGCAAGCGTGCTGAGAAACCGGCGCGGTCAATACCTAATCTGTGTATTCTGTGTAATCTGTGGATTGATTGTCCCTTCGTGCCGATCGCTAACGGCGATGGACATAGCTATCCTTCGGCGCAAGAAGGGCGGTTCGCGAACCACCCCTACCAAATTACCTTCGCGCCGTCACCTGCGGTGCCGCGGCTCCTCGTGGGGCAACCCCCTAGGCCAGCTCGGCGATGCCGGTACACAGCTCGTAGTACCGCCCACGCTGTTGCAGCAGGCTAGCGTGGTTGCCGCGCTCAATGATCTCGCCGTTCTCCAGCACCATGATGGCATCGGCGTTGCGCACGGTGGACAGCCGGTGGGCGATCACAAATGTGGTGCGACCGTGCATCAGTTGGCCCATGCCCCGCTCGATCAGCCGCTCGGTGCGGGTGTCAATGGAGCTGGTGGCCTCGTCCAGAATCAGCACCGGTGGATCGGCCACGGCGGCGCGGGCGATGGAGAGAAGCTGCCGCTGGCCCTGCGAAAGGTTGATGCCGTCTGCCGAGAGCACCGTGTCATACCCATCGGGCAGGCGGCTGATGAAGCCGTGGGCGTTGGCCAGTTTTGCGGCCTGCACAATCTGCTCATCGGTGGGGTTCGCCTTGCCATACCGGATGTTTTCGCGGATGCTGCCCTGGAAGAGGTGGACATCCTGCAGCACCACACCCAGTGTGCGGCGCAGGTCGGCCTTGCTGATATCGCGGACGTCGATGCCGTCGTAAGTGATACTGCCGGATTCGATCTCGTAGAACCGGTTGATCAGATTGGTGATGGTGGTCTTTCCGGCCCCCGTGGATCCCACGAATGCGATCTTCTGCCCGGGTTCGGCATACACGCTGAGCTGCTTCAGCACCAGCTTCTCGGGCACATAGCCAAAGTCGACCCCTTCGCACCGCACTTCACCGCGGCACTCCCTCAAGTTGACGGTGCCATCGGCGGCCACGGTGCGCCACGCCAGCACGCTTTCTGTAGGTTCATCAGGCGCGGAATCCGCGGCATGGAAACTGTGTTCGAAGTCGGCAGTGGGGTCGCCCTCATGCTCGGTCAGCGAGCCATCGGCGTTGCGAGTGGCCAGAACCAGCCGCACCTTGCCCTCGTCGATCTCAGGGGTCTGGTCCATTACGTCGAAGATTCGCTCAGCCCCGGCTAGAGCCGCCAGCAGCATGTTAATCTGGTTAGCGATCTGCGTGATGGGCTGTGAGAACGAGCGCGTATACTGCAGGTATGCGGCGATGGTGCCTATGTCCATCAGCCCACGGATGGTCATTATCGCGCCCACCATGGCCGTCACGGCGTAGTTCATGTAGGACAGGTTGCCCATGATGGGCATCAGCATACCGGCGTAGGTCTGGGCATCGGTCGAGGCCACGCGAAGCTCCTCGTTCCGCTTGCGGAACTCCACCTGAGCGGTCTGTTCATAGTTGAACACCTTGACCACCTTCTGGCCCTCCATCATCTCCTCGATGTAGCCGTTCAGGGCCCCCAGCGACTTCTGCTGGTCGCGGAAATACTGCGCGCTCTTGCCGCCCACATACTTCATCGCGTAGCCCATCACGATCAGCATCAGCACGATGAACAGCGTCAGGAACGGGCTGAACCACAGCATCATCAGAAAGGTGCCCACCACGGTGATGAGCGAGGTGACGGTGGATGACAGGCTCTGCTCCAGCGCCATATTCACGTTGTCCACATCGTTGGTGAAGCGGCTCATCAGTTCGCCCTGCGTGTTGCTGTCGAAGTAGCGCAATGGCAGCTTTTGCAGGTGCGAGAACAGTGCGGTGCGGATGCGGTTGGTGGTGCGCTGTGCGATGGTAACCATCATCAAGCTGCTGAGGTAGGTGCAGAGTGCCCCTGCCAGGAAAATCAACGTCATCATGCCCAGTGTGCCTAGCATCCCGGCCGGGCCGATCCCGCTGATCAGACCATTAAAGAACGGCTTTAGATAATAGGTGCCTGCCACGCCGGCGAAGGCACTGAGGATGGTCAAAACCATCGCGGCGATCAGCAGCGGCAGGCTGCCAGCCAGCGTGGCGAATAGCCGCATCAAGGTCTTTACGGCGTTCTTTGGTTTCGCCGTGGTGAAGGGGGTATGCCCCGGTCCTCCAATGGTCTGCTCGCGTCGGACAGCCTTTGCTTTTTGCCACTCTGTGCTCATCCTGCTAACGCCCCTTCCCGCTGCGACTCATAGACATCGCGGTAAATCTCATTGTTCTCCAGCAGCTCCTCGTGAGTACCGATACCGTTTACCCGCCCGTCATCCATCACGATCACCCGATCTGCGTGGGAGATCGAGCTGATGCGCTGGGCGATTATCAGCGTGGTCACATCGGCCAGCCGCGTGGTGAAGCTCTCCCGGATATGCGCGTCGGTCGCCATATCGACGGCACTGGTGGAGTCGTCCAATATGATAATCTTGGGCTGCTTCAGCAAGGCACGGGCGATACACAGCCGCTGGCGTTGGCCACCCGACAGGTTCACGCCGCCCTGGTCCAGGTTGGAATCCAGCCCATCCGGCAGCTCGTTGATGAAATTCCAGGCTTGAGCCGCCTCGCACGCCTGCTGTATCTGCTGCTCGGTGGCACCGGGGTTGCCCCACATCAGGTTCTCCCGCACGGTGCCTGAAAAGAGCGTGTTCTTCTGCAGAACCATTGCCACCGCATCACGCAGATGGCTGATGGCGTAGTGGCGCACATCGATCCCGCCCACCAGCACTGCACCTGCGGTCACGTCATACAGCCGGGGGATAAGCTGCACCAGCGTGGTCTTGGCCGAACCCGTGGAGCCAATGATTCCGATGGTCTCGCCGGCCTCAATGCGCAAGGTGACTTCGGCGAGGGTTTCGTCGCCCGAGCCGGAGGCATACCGGAAATGCACATTCTGAAACTCGATGGAGCCGTCCGCCACTGTGGTGATTGCCTGTGCGGGGTCAACGATGTCTGGCTCAGTCTCCATCACCTCCACCACGCGCTCCACCGAAGCCTTCGCGCGGGTGAGCATCAGGAACACCATCGACAGGATCATCAGAGACATCAATATCTGCGTGACATAGCTGATGAAACTGATCAACTGCCCGGTCTGCATGTTCCCGGCGCTGACCATCTGACCGCCAAACCACAGGATGGCGATGATGCAGCCAAACATGATGAGCTGCATGAGCGGCATTAATGTGATCACCAGCCGTAAAGCGTGCAGCGCGCTGTTCATCAGGTCGTCATTGGACGCCTTGAACTTCTGCTGCTCGTAGTCGGTGCGGACAAACGACTTCACCACACGGATGTTGATCAGGTTCTCCTGAACTGAGGTGTTCAACCCGTCGATCTTGGCCTGAAGTATCCTGAACCTCGGATGTGCCTTGGTCATGATATACACGAGCGAGATGCTCAGCAGCGGGATGGCGACTATGAAAACCATGGCGAGTTTTGGGTTTATCAACAGCGTCATGGCCAGTGCCAGAATCATCATGAACGGCGCCCGGACCATGATGCGTAGGCTCATCATGATGATCTGCTGGATGTTGTTGATGTCAGATGTCAGACGGGTGATAAGCGAGGGGATACTGTATCTATCCAAATTGGCGAATGAAAAGGACTGTATCTTCTGAAATAGATCATTGCGTATCTCGGCTCCGGCACCAATCGAAGCCACGGCCGCTAAGCGGCTGGCATAAGCACCGCACGCTAGCGCGAACAAAGCCAGCAGGATCATACCAACACCCGTATAGGTGATGGTGTGCATATCCTTCTGCGAAATGCCCTTGTCAATAATATGCGCCATCATCAGCGGCATCAAGATATCGCCGAACACTTCGAACAGCATCAAAATCGGGCAGAGGATTGCAGCCAGTTTATAGTTACGCAGATAGGGCAGCAGTGTTTTAAGCATCTTTTTCCACCGTCATTTGCACCAGGTTGTCGTAAATCCGCGCAAGCAGACCGCTAAGCAGCCCGATTTCCGCCTGGCTTAACCCCTCCAGCATCTTCGCATCGGCTTGAGCGCACTCTGTCAGACAGTCGATGTTTTGCTGCATCCCTTTGGGTGTGATTCGTATCTGGTTCGTCCGCTGGTCGGTTTCGCTTGCCACTTTCTCAAGCAGTCCGGCTTTACACATCCGTTTGATGGACATCGCCAGCGAAGCGGGGGATATCTGCAGCTTATCGGCGATTTCACGCTGTGAGGCCCCGTCCATATCCGCCACCGTGTGCAGGATACGCGGCTGCCCGCAATGCAGGCTATACTTGTCCAGAATGCCTACAATGGTTAGCATATGTTGATGATGCACATCGCGCAGTTTCCATGCGATGGCGGTGGCTGGATTTTCTAGCTGGTTCATGGGCTGGCCCACCTCAGGTGCGGTTAACTGTTAGTCGGCTGATAGTTAGCCGACTAATCAATTATACTTCCAAGCCATAAGCAAGTCAAGCACCGCTATATCGCTTCATGGGTGGTGGGCCACCAGCTACCCCTGTCTGCTGCGGTCGAACAGCACAAACAGTCCGTTCCGCGCCGGCAGGTTCAACGACACGGTGCTGTACCGACCAGCGTGTTTTGCTTTGGATGGCTCCATCGTACCGCTGACGGGGTCCCAAATCTGAACCCGGCCTGTGGCCCGGAAGCTGATATCACCAGAGATCGGCTTTAAGCCGTTGTTCTGAACGTAGTAGATGTCCCCGCTCTTGACCGAGCGATGGTGGCAGTAGACGTCCATCCCTGCCGTGATCGCCCGCACATCGGCTCCACCGATGGCCTCCATCGCCTTCGGCAAGGTCTCGTGAGAGCTGAGCCGTATCACCCTGCTGCTCCAGGGTGCCGAACTGCTCCACAACTGGTCAGACAGTTTGCGAAACGCGGTGTCGTAACCGGCATCAGCACGCTGACTGGGGATATCCCCACACGCGATGACGGTGCCGCCGCGTTCCACGAATCGCATGATCTTGACCAGTGTCGCATACTCCAGGGTGGTGACATTTGGCAGGACCAGCACGGAGTATCGGCACTCACCCACGCTCATCGCGCCGAAGGAAATCCTGGATCTCGCCACACTGGCCTCGTCGATGTAGTCAAAGTCGCGCTGGCAGCCCAGAAGCGTGCGGGTGACGGCCTGCCAGGCGTCGTCCACCTTCGCTGCGGCGGGGTTCACGTCCATATGCCACACCGGACGGTTGGAGGGCACAAAATCCGCCCATACCGAGGCGATGGGGTAGAGAACCGCCACGTCGGCCACAAACTTGCCGCGGGTCAGCAGATAGCTCAGCCGGCCCGTGTAGTCGTTCAGAAGCTGCTGCACTTCGGGCGTATGCTCCACCTGCATGCTCAGCGTGGTCAGCCAGTTGATGCCCAGCACCCACTGCCAGCCCACCACTGAGAGCATATCGGCAGGCGGTGTTTGCTTGGTCACAAAGCAGAACGACTCCGTGGTGGTACGCGGTTTGCCATACAGATGCGCCACCGAGCTGATCAGTTTTGGGGTGACCGGCCCGCCTTCGGTGCGTGAGCCTGACATGTTGCCGTAGGCGCAGCCCAGCAGGTCGACGCCCGGCCAGTCCAGCTCAGCCAGGGAGTCGACAATGCTGCCGTAGAAGTAGGCGTGGTAGATCAGCGATTCTTCCCACACGCAGTGCCCGGTGGAGGCCACATTGTGCTGCTGACACCATTTGCGGATTTGGCCGAAGTAGTTGTCGGCGGTCAGCCGTGAAGTTGCACTATAGTAGTCGCAACGCTTCTTGACGGTGTCGGGCCCCACGTCGTTGAACAACGCAGGTAAAGCCTCACGGAGATCATATCCGCGCATTTTGCGGAAGGCAGCCGGTAGTCCGTCCCACCAGGAGAGAACCGGGAATTTCTGGTTCTCTTCCATCAAATACCCGCCCATCAGCGAAGGTTCATCGGTGAAGAACGCCTGGATGGTCTTGCCAAACTCATCCCCATGTCGAGCGAAATACTGCTCATGGGTGACCTCTATGAATTTGCGCACCGCGCGAGGGTCCATGATGTTGATGTATCGCTCGCCAAGTATCTCAGAATGGGTGCCCTTGTACAGCCTGTCCTGCACGAAGGCCATGATCCGCCAGTTGCCGGGCTTGAGCTCATACTTCAGCACGCCGTTTGCCACTCGGCTGGTCAACTCCGCTGGCTTACCCACCAACGGCGTGTGAGCACCCGTCGTGGCATAGAGCACCACATAGTAAGGTTGGCCAGCGGGCAGCTTCCACTCACCCGACCGAGGCGCCGATTCGCCGATGTCGATCGCGTCATAATACAGGCCCTGCGCCTCGAACTCGGGGTGGTCTTTCAGCACCAGTGCTCCCGCTTTGCCGCTGGGATAACCCCGTTCGTCATATATCCACATCGACAGGTTGTTCTCTTTACACGCCTTCAACGCCTCAGAAAACTGGCTCCAGCTCTCTTTGGTCTGCAGGTAACCCTCGCCCCAGTCGGGATACTGCACATTCATGCCACCCCAGCCGGCACCGCGCGCGCCGCTGGCCTGCTGCTGGATATGCGCGTAGTCGTAGGAGCACATCGGCAGTGCCCGATACTGCGTTTCGGGGTTCTTGAAACCTGCGGATATCTCAGCGATGCTCGATTGGTCAGGTGCAGCTTTCATGGGGTAAACGGCCTCCTGGGTTTGGCGATTATGGATTGCATTTAGCATAGTATATCCAAAGCCGCAACAGACGGTGGGTTTGCGGGATTGATATCAATCACATACTGTGTATAATACATATCATAAGTATCGCCTACCGATGGGCAAGAAAGGGGACGTGAGTACGATGGGATCAACACCGCAAGCTATCTGTATGTCCGGTCATATCACCACCACTACCACTACCTCTTCTTTCCGGAGGTCGCGGCGTATCTGAACGTGCTCCAAATCAACAGTTTCGAAAGCCGCCCCCACCGGGGTGGCTTTTTTTGTCGCTCTGCTGTGGTGGTGGTCTAAGGAGGTCGTAATGAAATCTGACAAGCACCATCCGAGTGAGTTCGACAGGTATGTATTAGCTGACGTCAATGGGCAGTGCTGGGAGGTCACACCAGACAACTATGCGAGTTGTGACCTGTTCCTGCAACCAGGCAACCATATAGCCATGCTCAAGCAGTTTGTCGGCAACGAACTGGGTCACAAAGTTGACACTGGGTTGGTCCCTGCCCACGTCAACACCATGCTTCGTCATCAGTTGGTTGACTACTGCGAAGTTTCCGAGAAGGGTCACTATGTATGGTATCCCAACGGTCTGCTGATGCACAGGCTGATCCAGGACTATGCGCTCCGCCTCTCACGGCAATGGGGAGCCTTCGAGGTGAAAAACCCGATACTGATTCGTGGTGACAGCAACTCCGTCGGTGAGCTAATGGGTGAGTTTCACGAGAGGGACTACAAAGTAGACGGAGGCCGTGGCGTGTGCTATCTGCGCTACGCTTCCGATCCGCTGGCTTTCCCACTCATGCATAACATCCGGTTTACATACAAACAGACGCCCCTAAAGGTCTATGAGGAGGCAGGCTGTTTCCGTAATGAGCAAGAGGGTGAGGTGAGCGGTCTGAAGCGTGTCAGGGGCTTCATGATGAGTGATATGCACGCAGCCTGTGCGACTACAGAACAGGCCAACTTGGAATTCGAAAAGCTGTGCATGCTGTTTGCTCAGCTCATGGATGATGTCATTGCACCTGGTCGATGGGTCATGGGTTGGGAGGGCACCACGGAATTCTTCGATGATCACAAAGAGTGGTTGCTGGGTCTTGTTACACAGATGGGTGTGCCCTCGTTTTTCAAGCTGATGCCACAAATGAGCCACTACTACGCCATCAAGAACGAATATCAATGCATTACGGCTGATGGCTCAAATGTGCAGGTGAGCACTGTTCAGTGGGACGTCAAAGATGGAGCACGCTTTGATATTGGATACATTGCCGATGATGGCATGAAGCACGCCTGCCCGGTGATTCTGCACGCATCCAGTTTCGGCAGCATCGAACGGGCACTATGCGCCATTCTGGAGACGATTACAGTAGATGCATCCCAGGGGGCACCGCCGTCGTTCCCTCTCTGGCTTGCGCCTACTCAGGTGAGGGTGATTCCAGTATCATCGGATTATCTGGAATATGCACAAGCCGTGGCATCGAGCATGAATGCTGCCGAGATCCGCTGCGATATTGATGATCGGAACGAAACCGTAAGCAAGCGAGTTCGAACTGCAGAAGGTGACTGGGTGCCGTATATAGCTGTGGTGGGTGCCAGAGAGGCTAGTTCCTCTGTGTTGCATATCCGCGACCGTGTGAAAGGGGAGGCTAGTGACACTGAGATTGGTGAGTTCATCAACACCCTTGCTGCTGATTTACGGGGTATGCCGTTTCGGCCGCTGGCGTTGCCGGTATTAGTCAGCCAAAGGCCGACTTTCCGAGGCTAGCAGAACTCACGCAACCAGCAAAACGAGGACGGACCGGACGAATCAGACATCATCTGTCCAGTTCGTCCGATCCGTCCGAGTATTGTGTGCGGCTTACGGGAAGATCGCGGGCATCATCAGCCCGGCGGTCTCAGGCAGACCAGCCATGATGTTGAAGTTCTGCACGGCCTGGCCCGCGGCACCCTTCACCAGATTGTCTATCACGCTGCTGACAATCAACCGGTTGGTGCGCGGGTCGACCGTCAGCGCGATATGGCACATGTTGGTGCCGCTGACATTCTTGGTGACAGGGAACTGCCCTGGCTTTTTCACGCTGACAAACACCTTGCCTTCGTAGAACTGCTGATACATCGCAGTGGCTTCCTCCGGCGACACCTCTTGGGTGAGTGTGGCGAAGCAGTTGGCCAGGATACCGCGCGTCATGGGTGCCAAGTTGGGGCAGAAGCAGAGCGGGTTCCGCTGGCCGCTGAAGCCCGACAGCGTCTGCTCAATCTCGGGTGTGTGCCGATGGCCGGGGGCGCCATACGCCTTCATGCCTTCGTTCAGCTCCGCGTAGTGATACGCCAGGCTGAACTTACTTCGACCGGCTCCAGAGACGCCCGACTTGGCATCGATCACGATGCTGGCGGGGTCAATCAGGCCCAGTTTCAGTGCCGGAGCCAGTGCCAGAGCGCACGCCGTGGGATAACAGCCGGGGTTGCTGATCAGCCCCGCCGAGGCGATCGCCTGGTGGTCGGTCAGCTCTGGCAGACCGTAGACCGCCTCCGCCAGCAGATCGGTGGCGCAGTGAGCAATGCGGTACCACTGCTCGTATTCTTCAACGTCCCGGATGCGGAAGTCGGCGGAGAGGTCGATCAGTTTCACGCCAGCCTTGAGCAACGGCGAAGCAATCTTCATCGCCAGACCGTTCTCGGTGGCCAGGAACAGGTATTTCGCCTTCTCCGCCGCCGTCTCCGTGTCAAACGCCTCTACCGTTGGCATTTCGATGTTCGCGAAGCCCGGGAACACCTCATCCATGTTCTTGCCTTCGTAGGTGCGGCTGGTGAGGTAGGTGACCTTCGCGTTGGGGTGTGCGGCCAGGATGCGGGTCAGTTCACCACCAGCGTATCCGCTGCAGCCAACCACGCCCACGGTAAAGGTGTTGTCACTCATTGGGTATCTCCCTTTTGTGCTTCTCGGTTTGTGTTCTAGTAGTCTCATTTTACCGCATCACCCGGCGGGGGTTCGCCTCGGGTTGTACGAGAAGATACAATATACAGGTAAGCCACCCCCCGAAGGAGAGTTTTTTGCAGAAATCCCGCAGCTACCGCTACCTGGATGTCATCACCACGATCTTCGTGGTTGTGATGATCGTCAGCAACATTTGTGCCATCAAAGCACTGCGTATACCCGGCACCTCAATCGATATTGACGGTGGAACACTGCTCTTCCCACTGAGCTATATCTTCGGTGATGTGCTGGTGGAAGTATATGGATATGCCAAATCACGCCGCGTGATCTGGATGGGTTTTGGTGCCTGCATTGTGGCGGCGTTAAGCTTCGCCCTGGCGGTCGCGCTACCCAGCGCGCCGGGATGGGAACTTCAAGAGCCCTTCGCTATGATTCTGGGACAGGCGCCGCGCATCGTCCTGGGAAGTGTGATGGCCTTTTTCGTCGGGGAATTCGTCAACAGCTACATCATGGCCAAAATGAAAGTGCGGATGGGCGGTAAACGGCTGTGGATGCGCACCATCGGGAGCACGGCGGTCGGCCAGGCTTTTGACTCGATGCTATTCACGGTGCTAGCCTTTGGCGGTCTGTGGCCCTGGAGCACCATACTGAGCGTGATTATGTGGAACTACGTGGTAAAGGTGGCACTTGAGGTGCTGGCCACACCGCTGACCTACCTGGTGATCAACTACCTGAAGAACGCGGAGAGCGAAGACCACTACGACCGCTTTACGGACTTCAACCCCTTCCATCTGGCGGAGAACTAACTAGCAGGGGCTTCAGGGGCGGGGCCATTCATGGCCCTATAGTGCCGCGATGCGTTTTTTTGGTTCTGATGGGTTTCGTGGTGTCCCGCTTGAATATAGGTGCATAGTACTCCGGTTGTGGGATGACCCTTGTGGTCATCTGCGCATCGGTTGCGACATGTGCATCGGGTTTTCGGATGACCACAAGGGTCATCCCTAGTACAGACCGTAACCCGTCTCCTTCGGTTATAATCAATACATACAAAACTCTGCGCGAGGTGCCGAATGCCCGACCCTAAAGGATGCCAGTTCACAGTCGACTGCGGCGGTCAGTTGGATGGGGGAATGCTGTTCCGGCATGTGCCCCAGGCGGTGCAAAGCAACGCCTTCTACGATGAGCCCAACCCGCCAGATAACTATGCAGTGACACGCTTTGAGGGCACCCAGTGTTACGGCTTCGGATGGTTCGCCGAGGACAGCTCATCGGCGCGTACAACGCCCTGGGCCACCAACAGGGCTGGGGACATCGTGTATACGCCTACTCCGGCGCATAAATCATTTTTTGATACCACTTTACGCTGGGTTCTGACTCCGTTAGTCGTCATGGGAACCCCCTCGATGCCCACACCATTGATGGAGGGCGGGCGGGTCACCGCCGAATACGGCTATCCCATCCGACAACCCAACAGCTATCCCAAGTGGCACACCTACCTGAAGAGCATGTTCCAATGGCTGGCTGATACCTATGGTCGCGATGTGGTGCGCAACTGGACGTTCCTGTTCGGCATTGAGATGGATTGGCAGATTAAGTGCGTGATCCCCGGCACACAGACGCTGATGAGTGAAGCCGACAACCGCCGCGAGTGCATCAAGATGATGGACTACTGGATAGACGCCGCAGAGCAGGTGCTGGGCAGTCAGCTCTACATGGGATGCTATTACGCCTTCCCGGGCCAGGCCGATGACTATGTGAAGCACTGGGCCGAGGGCACCAACTACGCGACGGGCAAAAAGGGCACCAACATCGGCTGGTTTGGCTTCAGCGACTGGACGCTGCTCAGCGAGGACTGGATCAACCCCTTCTCGCCGGTTAAGCGTAAAAACCCGCAGGCCTCCATCGGCATGACCTTCGCCGCAGGCATGAAGTGGAAATCCGACTATCTCAACGCGCTCACCGCGAAATACCCGCAGCTCTCTGCGCTGGAAATCCACATGCCGGAGTACGGCTATTTCGACTCATACGGGGGAACCGACAAGAACGGGCAGGTGTGCGCGGCCGAAACGGACTTTGCGGAGCAGCGTGGGGCGGCATTATACAATATGAAGAACATCTGCGCGGGGCAGCAGCCCAACGTGGTGCTAGCCTGGAACCGCTACGCGCTAACCACCGGTGACCTTGGGCTGCTTTACTACCACGCTGTGCATCCTCCGGTATTCCATGCAATCCGCATCAGCAAGATGCTGGAGGGCAGCCGCGTTCTGCCTGTCAGCCAGGCTGGTCAGGAGCTCAACCCCGAGGCCGATGTGCGCCTGGGGGCGTATGTGCAGCATGACAAGGCCACTGTGCTGCGCTGCCTGATGGTGCATCTGCGCGAGGATATCGCCGCCACCGGCGATGAGCCCGTAAGTCTGAAACTCGACCACCTGCCGATTGAGAACGGGCAGCTTACGGCCGAGTTGTATTTAATCGACGAAAAGCACAACAACTGGTGGACCGAATGGCTGAAAGACCGCCAACGCTACAATATCCCCTTTGAACTGGGTCCCAACGGCGGCCATTTGGGTAGAGACATCAAGCTGGCACCTAAATACATGCCGTTGGCCATCGACATCCGCGCGACGGTTGATGGCGCAGGTTGGGCGGAGTGGACACGGCTCTCCCCAAAATACAAGCTGAAGTCGGCATTCAAGCCCAGCCAGAAAATCACTCTCACTGTAAAGAACGGACAAGCTAAGTGGGAGGGGGTGCTGCCGGCATTTGGTAGTGCGCTTCTTCAAGTAGTGCTGCCGGTTAAGCCGCTCAAACAGCCAGAAATGGACCTGTCAGCACCCGGCTGGCGTCAGACCGGTGTGCAGAAGGCTGGTCAGCAGATACTGCTGCACCCCAGTAAAGCGGGCAGTGTGCAGCGTGTGCTGAGCGGCCTGCAACCGGGCAAGCGGTATAGCGTGTATGCCGACATCAAGCTGGCGCACCGCTTCACCCGACTGGAGTTGAAAGCGGGCACTGGGTCCGGTGTGGCCAAATGCACAGCCATCCGGCACCCACGACAGCAGCAGCTCATCGTCACCGCCCGCGCCGATTCCAAAGGCCGGTTGCCCGTCAGCCTGAGCTGCCCGTTGCAGAAACTGCGTCCGCAGGACACCGTGACGGTGTACGGCTTTAAGCTGTATCCACAGATGGGGTAGGTTCGTATGGTCAGTGGCAGGGACACGGGCATGGTGGTGATGGGGTTGTGGATGCGGGTGATTCGGCGTGCTGTCAGCTAAGTACATTGCCTGTATATCATATAATCTCCGCCGCGCCCTGAAGGACAGTCTATTACCCACAAATCCAGATTGGGATCGTATCGACCATGTGCCGCGACATTCATGTCTCGGCTATTGATCAACAAGCCCGCTAAACCGGGCTGCGGAGCTCCTTGCCGACAAAGATAACGTTAATGAAGACTGCTTCAGCAGTCTTGGTGTTCAATAGCCGAGACATGAATGTCGCGGAATCGGTGACCTACTGGCCATGCAATATTTGTGGGTAATAGACTGGGGTGACTAAACCCGCGGCAACGGGGCTGGTAGCCTGCGGAATGAGCGTCCAGTCCAGGTGCGACGGGTGCAGCTATCCGCAAGACCGGCGCGGTCCACAGCCTTCTGCAAGCGTGAGCGTCTCGCCAGACCGCCCCGGACAGTGCCATTCGGGCTGCTACGGCAGTGAGCACTAATCCGGTAGTGGCAACCCCATGGCCTGAAGCCATGCGCGCTGTTTCGCCACCCGCTCCTCACCGCCGACCGGTAGGCGCAACGGACGGCCGCGGCCATCAATCAACAGGCCGACCACGCCGCCTTCAACCTCGGTGGTGAGTGGTTTCCCCTTGCCTGCACCCACATCGTAACCTCTGGCGGGTTGGATGGTCACGCTGCGTTTGACACCCTCCGCCAGCGGGATCAGCTTCAGCTCACCGGAGGAAACAGCGTAGCTCTGCCCATCCATCTGCAGGGTGACCACGGCGTCGCCCTCCTTGCCCGTGCCCACAGGCGAGATGCAGCTTCCCAGCTTCACCAGACAGTCGCGGTGGAACACCTCGGTGGCGGCTTCTGGTGCCACTGTGGCCAGCACGCCCAACTGCGGCATCATAAAGATGCTGTCTACGGCCAGCATGGTCACGCCTTCTGGCTGGAAGGCATCCACCATCATCAGTGCTGCCTGAGCACGCAGGGGCGCGTGGCTGAGCACACCACCTGAGCCAATGATCATATCCAGCTCCATCAGGTTCACCAGCGTCGCCCCGGTGTTGCTCTGGCTCATCGCATCGCCGATCGTGCGCTGCTGCTGCACGCCCTTCAGACCGCGTGCCAGCGATTTATGGTGGTCAAACGCCAGACGCAGTGCCTCACGGCAGACGGACTGCTCAACATACAGATCTTCCAGCGTATGAGGGATCGTGGTGGGCCGCACCATTTTGTTACGCATCCGGTTGCGCAGAACTATTTCGTCCATATTGAAGGGGTTCCAGCGCATGATATTGGGCAGACCCGCCTCCACCATCACGTTGCAGATGCTGTAACTCATCCCCAGGTTGGCCGAGACGGTCCGGTTGTAGTGACCCGCAAACACGCTGAATACGTCCGTCGTAGCCCCGCCTATGTCCACCCCAAGGATGTTGATGTTCTCCTGCTGTGCGATGGTCTGCATGATGGCTCCCACCGCGTTGGGCGTGGACATGATGTCGGCACTAGTCCAGCCCATCAGCTTGCCGTAACCCGGCGCTTGCCGCATCACGTGCTCTAGGAACAGCTCATGGATCGCTTCTCGGGCCGGACCCAGGTTCTCTTCGTCCAGAGTGGGGCGCAGATTGTCTACGAAGCGCAGGTCGACCCTGTTCTCCAGCAACTGCCCGACGGGCTCGCGCGCCTCCTTGTTGCCGGCGTAGATGACCGGCAGGTCCATACCCCCCAGCCGGGGTTTTGGATCGGCGGAAAGCAGGATTTCGGCCATCTCTACCAGGTGGTTCACCGTGCCGCCATCGGTACCGCCGGACATCAGTATCATGTCCGGCCGTAACTGCCGGATGCGCTGCACCTTTTGGTATTCCTTACGGCCATCATCTACGGCGATCACGTCCATGATGATCGCACCAGCACCCAAAGCCGCCCGTTGGGCTGACTCAGCCGACATCTGCTTCACCACACCGCTGACCGTCATCTGCAACCCTCCGCCCGCCGATGAGGTGCTGAGGTAGGCATCGACACCCTCTCCCTGGTCGTTCTGAGGCGTGATGATGGTGTCATCTTTGATGAACCGTCGACCAGTCAGCTCCTCCACCTCGCGCACCGCGTTAAGCACGCCAATGGTTACGTCATCAAACGGAGCCTCAACCGTGGTGGGGGCTTCGCCACGCGCCACCAGGCGGTATTCATTGCCGCTCAACTCAATCAATATGCACTTTGTGGTCGTGCTTCCGCAGTCTGTGGCCAGGATGGATCGCAGTTGGCTCATGTTGAAGTTCCCCAGTTGATTGTAGTGATAGGTGCATGGATTACTATATTCGGTAATAGCCATCAGTTATTGCTGCCATGTATATGTCAGCATCTGTATACCGACAGAAGGCATCCCTACGGGCACCCACGAAGTGGGTATGATTCTTATAGCCAGGGGTGAGCGAAGCGATACCCCTGGAACGCGGCACATCTATCCTACCCCGAAGTGGGTCGCGCCTATTCGTAGCAGCCGCTATATCAGTCACCAAATCCGACCCCCTTCGGGGGTAAATGCTTTTTGTCGCCTGCCACGGGTTGCGCTGGCGCTTACCCGTGGCTATAAGAATCTTACCCCATTCGGGGTGCCGGACGCCTATAAGCTATGACAGATCGTTGACTATAGCACGGTCATCGATCATGGCTACTTGGCTAATGTTATTTCAACGCGCTTCGGAAGCCGGTGATGATCATCTGCGCGGCCAGGCTGGCCAGGATCAGGCCCGAGAGCTTGCTCAGCACGTTGATGGTGAGGTGACCCAGCCTTTTCTCCATCCAGGAGCCGGCCAGCAGCAGACCACCCACGAGGATGGTGGCCATGGTCAACGACAGTGCGATGCTCAGGCTGTGCAGTGTGCCCGCATTCTCGATGCCCATCACCATGATGGTGCCGATCGTGGCAGGGCCTAACAGCACAGGGATCGCCAGCGGCACCACCGCGATGTCCTCATTGGGGTCACGCCCTTCGGCCATCTGCGAGGGCTGCTGCAACGCCACGCCGTTCAGAAAGAGCAGGGCACCCGCACCGATACGGAAAGCGTCCAGCGTGATGCCCAGCACTCCGAATATCCATTGCCCGGCGAACAGCAGGATCAGGCTAGCGATCCACACCGCTACCGTTGCCCTTGTAGCCAGACGGCGTTTTTGGTGGATGTCGTGCTGTTTGGTAAGGGCCAGGTAGGTTGCCAGACCTGCGAATGGGGTCAGCAGAAAGAAAAACTTGATGGTGTTGGCCATCAGCAGATGCCAGTCGAATTCGTTCATGCTGCCTCGCTACAGGATGTGATGATATCTCGCACTTTTAGTATAACGCCAGGGTGACCGACGTTGCGTTGTGGTCAGAGGCCGTAAATGCGCAACAGCGCTGGCACATAACCCCTCCCTACCGAATCAGCCCCACATAGGCCGCATACAGGGCGATCAGCACCACCCCGCGCCAGCGTGCCAGGAGGCCTGCACGGTTGGGCAGTGTCAAGGCGACCGTGATGATGCCAAACAGAAGCACTATCCAGGTCTCTCTGAGGTTCACCTTGATGTCGCATATGGTAGCGGCGACGCCAAGAATCATCATCCCGTTGAATAGATTGCTGCCGATGATGGCATTGAGCCCGATGTCATCGTGGCCTTTCCATCGACTGATCAGCACGGTGGCCAGCTCAGGAACAGAGGTGCCAAACGCCACGATCACCGCACCCACTATGAAGGGGTCCAGCCCCATTTTGTGTGCGACCCCACTGGCACCCAACACTATATAGTGACCGGCGGCTACCAGTAAAGCCAGCCCTACGACGGCATATACCAGCGATATGTAACTGGACTTCGTCGGCTCTGCGCCGTCGCTCACCCGCTGTTCCCGTGCGCGCAAGGTGACCCAGGTCACCCACACCACAAACACTATCAACAATATGACCCCGTCCAGGCGCGACAGCACCCCATCGGCCGATAAAATGCCCACCAGCAGCGGGGCGGCCATCGCCAGGAAGTAGTTGCCAATCACCTCACGCCGGTCGTTCTTCAGACCACCCATCACCAGGGCCAGCCCCAGGATCAACCCCACGTTCACCACGTTGCTGCCAAGCGCATCACCCATCGCGATCTCCGGCTTCTTGTTCATGGCCGAAGAGATGGCCACAGACAGCTCAGGGCTGGATGTGGCGAATGCGGTGATAGTGACGGCAATGATACCCGCCGATACTCGCAGCCACCTGGCGAGCCCAACCATCCCGCGGATGAACAGCTCACCGCCAGACGCGGCGCACACCACCCCAATCACCATCGCAGCGTAATCATTCATATCCACAAACCCCTCATATCACCAAAGTGATGTAACCTGAAACACTATTACAAATCCTCGCCATTGGACGCGATGCGGTCGCGATACCACCAGTAGCTGTCCTTCGGGATGCGCTGCTTGGTGTCGTAGTCCACATGGATGATGCCGAAACGCTGCTTATACCCCTCGGCCCATTCGAAGTTGTCCAGCAGTGACCACAAGAAATACCCGGCCACATCCACGCCGTCATCCGCGGCCCGCTTGAGCTCCCGCAGGTAGCGGTGCAGGAAGTCGATGCGCTGACTGTCATGAACCTGCCCGTCCATATGCACCACATCGAAATTACCCATGCCGTTCTCCGTCACCACCACCGGCTTGCCGTATCGCTCATTTAGCCACTTGGAGGTGTAGTAAAGAACCTCCGGGGTGATGGGCCACTGCATAGAGGTGATCGGGTTGCCCATCGGCTGCGGCACCTCAACAGGCCGACCATTTTCGCCCGCCTTGATGCACACACCGTTGTAGCAGTTATAGGCGCATAGGTCGAGTGGCTGAGCGATCAGCTCCATATCGCCCTGCTTGATCTGAGGTGCGTTGGCTCCCAGCGCGTTGATGATGGCCTCGGGATAGCCCTTGCCAAACACGGGGTCTGTCCAGAACATCGTAGGCGCCATGCTTTCGCCCTGGGGGTTCAGGAACCAGTGTTTGGCGGCCTCAATATCTTGCGGGCTGCTGGTATGCGGGTAGCTGGCGGTGCCCACGGGCACTATGCCCACCTTGCCAGGACGCAGCGCATGGCCTCGGATGGCCTGCACCGCCTTGCCGTGCGCCAGCAGCGCGTTATGTGCGGCGGTGGCCACCTGACCGGTCTGAAGCTTGTCCCCAGGGGCGTGAACACCCGCCTGCATCCCCGCCAGAATGAAGCACTGGGGCTCATTGAGTGTCAGCCAGTTGAATACGCGGTCGGACAGGCGAAAGGCCACCACGGCGGCGTAATATGAGAACCAGTCCACGATCTCGCGATTCAGCCATCCGCCGCGGCGGTAGAGCTCTAGCGGGAGGTCCCAGTGGAACAACGTCACCCAGGGCGCGATACCGGCATCTTCTAGCTCATCCACGAGACGGTCGTAGAAATCCAGTGCTGCTTCATTCGGCTGGCCTGTGCCATCCGGGAACACCCAGGGCCAAGAGATGCTGAAGCGGTAGGCGTTGATGCCCAGTTGCTTCATCAGCACCACGTCCTGCTTCATGTTGGCGATGTGCTCTGGCCCGCTGCTGCCGTCGTGTCCCAGATAGGTGGCACTGGGCTTCTGGCAGAACATATCCCAGACGCACGGCTTGCGGCCCTCGGCCAGGCGTGTTCCTTCTATCTGGTATGAGGCGGTGGCGGCTCCCCAGGCAAAATCGTCTCGAAATGACATGGCTGATCTCCTTACCGAATTGGTGGCATGTATCTATATTACACAAGCGCAGCATGTTTAGGTATAATTTGGTGTACAGTGCTGCGATATGCGCAAAAGAGGTGGGTGCGATGGATAACACATGTCCGCTATGCCAGCCCGGGTTGATGGTGGCGGAAACCGATTACTGGATGTTGATGTGGGACGAATACCCCGTGAGCGAAGGCCATATGCTGATAGTGAACAAACGGCATGAGGCCGACCACTGGGATATCAGCCAGGACGAATGGCAGGACCTCTACACAGCCATCGGCGAAGCGAAGAAGATGATCGACGATCAGTTCTCACCCGAGGGCTATAATATCGGCTCAAATATCGGCGAGGCCGCCGGCCAGTCCGTGCCGCACGTGCATATCCACGTGATCCCGCGATACAAGGGCGACAACGCCAAACCGCGTGGCGGCATCCGCAACGTGCGCAATCCGCTGGTGGAATACTAGCGGCGTATTGAGGTTTGTTGGACGGATTGGACGGATCGGACGGATATAACATCGGTCTGATCCGTCCGATCCGTCCGATCCGTCCGATTTCTATAACTCCCCTACCACCTGGCGGCTTCCTCTTTGGCGATGGCGACCCAGCGGATCACACGCTCGGGCTGATTGCGGATGGTGTGGTTGTCCTTCATGATCGCCTCCGGACGGCAGTTGTTCTGCTTAGCCAGATCAAAGGCGTGGCGGAGCGTCTTGCGCACTAAATCCTCGTCCCAACGGTCCATGGCCAGATGGGAGGGGTTGGGTTTGTAGCTCATCACGTAGTTTGGCCCCAGCGCCTCGGTGATGCTTGGCAAGTCGCACCAGGGTGACACCGATATACGCCGCAGGTTGGGGTGCTGCCTGACCACATGCCACCGGTCGTGGATAGGCTCACAGCAGCCGTAACAGGTCAGCGCGAACAGCTCCATGATACGGCGTTCATACGGAAACACGAATTCCGCATACATTTTGGGTGAGACGTTCACCGTCTCCTGGCTTTCGGTGAAGCCCCACATGTCTTTCGCGGTGACCTTCTGCCCCGCAGCCACGGTCGGAATCTGATCACTCCATCCCCAGCCGCCGGAGCCTATGTAAGCACCATCGTTGTTTTGATAGAGCAGGCCAGCGGCCTCCAACTGCTTCAATTTGCCGATGTGCCCCTCGCTGATGAAGCTCATCAGCGCGTGCAGGCCTTCTGGTTCGTCGTACATGTCCACCAGCATCTGCTCGATGCCGCGCAGCTTCACCGCATCGAAGGTCACCCCCAGCGACCACCACCAGCTCTGTTTGAACCTGACCTTCAGGATGCCGTCAAACAGCTCCTGGGCGAACTCCAGGTTCTGTGCTGAGGCATCTGCATCAATCACAAGCTTCGGATATTCCAGTTTTGGTAGATCACGCTCGTAGTCTTCGATGGGTGCTTTCCAGGTGTAGGCATGGCCGCCACTCGCATCACCAATCTGCTGCGGGTTCAATCCCCAGCCGGTGAAGTGTGCTGCGTGCCCAACATTGATGATGTCCTCCACCACCACATCGTCCTTCATCATCTCCCCACGGAAGATGCGGATGCGCAGATCCATCTCGTAACCACGCAGTCTGGGGTCTTGGCACACCAGGTCAGCCTGGGTGACGATCTCATTCCAGCCGTTCTCTGGGTCGCACATTATCAGGGGACGGGTGTCATCCAGGCGGTTATGCGCGGTCCAGAGTTCTCTGATTTGCTGCTGCACGGGCTCCGTGGCGATCTCCGCCACGCGTTTGGCTAGCTCACGGATGACCGCCAGCTCCTGCGCATCGATGCCTTTTTTTGCTTCATGGTCGGGCATTGGGGAGAAACCTCGCATCTTATTAGTGTTTTGCGTATGACTGTGATGATATCGAAATAACCACTGAGTTGCGTTTGCATTGTAGGGGCGACCGGCCGGTCGCCCCTACGGTAGGAATCTACCCCTTAGTTACGGGCGGCGGTGCGGATTTCGATGAGCTTCTTCATGACGGCATACAGGTTGCCCTGCCAGCTCTTGGTGCCGAAGGCATCGTGCATCTCTTTGTAGAGAACGTAGAGCTCAGCATACACGGCGGCGTTCTCAGGGATGGGCTCGTAACGCACCTCTTTGAGGCCGCACATGGCATCCATGGCGGTTTCGAAGTTGTCATACCCGCCAGCCTTGGATCCGGCGACCACCGCACCTGCGATGGCACTGCCCAGAGCGCACGTCTGGCTGCTGCGCGAGACCAGCATGGTGCGGTTGATGATGTCAGCGTATATCTGCATCACCACGGGGTTTTTTTCGGCGATACCGCCGCAGTTCACCATCTCGTTGATCTTCACGCCATACTCTTCGAATCGGTTGATGATCGCCAGCGCACCGAATGCGGTGGCTTCAATCAACGCACGGTAGATTTCGGCAGGGGTGCTGTGCAGCGTCTGACCCACCATCAGGCCGGTCAGCCGCTGGTCGCCCAGGATGGTGCGGTTGCCGTTGTTCCAGTCGAGTGACAGCAGGCCGCTCTCGCCGGGCTTCAGCTTGCCAGCACCGGCGGTGAGAGCGGCGTGACCGCCTTTGTCGCCCATCGGCTGCACGACATTCACGAACCAGTTGAAGATATCTCCCACGGCGCTCTGGCCGGCCTCAAATCCCCAATATCCAGGCAGGATCGAGCCGTCCACGATGCCGCAGAGTCCGGGGATATCGGCGATCTGCTCGGAGTTCGGCAGCACCATGAGGTCGCAGGTCGAGGTGCCCAGCGTCTTGACCAGCCGTCCGGCGCGGATGCCGGCACCAATCCCGCCGAAGTGCGCATCGAACGCGCCCACCGCCACGGGAATGCCCACAGGCAGACCGAGCTTGGCAGCCCATTCGGGGCAGAGGGTTCCGGCCGCCTCATCGGCGGTGTAGGCCACATCAAACAGCTTCGCACGCACCGCACCCAGCTCCGGCGAGAGCGCGCTCAAGAATTCGGCATCGGGCAGACCGCCCCACTTGGCGTTATACATCGCCTTGTGGCCAGCCGCGCATACCCCGCGCTTGATCTTGGCCGGGTGGGTGGTGTCGCACAGGACCGCCGGGATGTAGTCGGCGATCTCTACCCAGCTCGCAGCGGCGTCCCACACCTTCGGGTCCACTTTAGCGCAGTGCCAGAGTTTGCTGAAGAACCACTCGCTGGAGTAGCTGTTACCACATTTGGCCATATACTGTGGCCGCATCTTCAGCCCCAGCTCTGTGATAGCCACCGCCTCTTCTGTGCCGGTGTGGTCTTTCCACAGCCAGGCCAGGGCGTTCAGGTTGTCGGCAAATTCGGTTTGGAAGGCCAGCGGGGTGCCCTCAGCGTCCACAGGGAGAGGGGTTGATCCGGTGGTATCCACACCGATGCCAATCACGTTGGCGGGATCAAATCCGGGTACCGCTTTGGCGATCTTCATCGCCTCCATCGTCGCTTCTTCAGCCCCCTCAAGATAGTCCATTGGGTGCTGACGGGCGAGGTTGGGGTCTCGAGGGTCCAGCAGGATGCCCTCTTCGCCCTGGGTGTATCCAAACACCGCACTGCCCGCCTCAAAACCATCGGTCACGCGCACCAAAATCGCCCGCACCGAGTTCGTGCCGTAATCCAGTCCAAGCGTATACTTATCAGCCATTCATCGATTCCTCCAGTAAGATTTCTGACTACTGTTACTATTATGCAATGCAATACATGGATTTGCGCAATACGGCCATGGAATAAAAACAAGTACAATGATATTAGTATCCAGATTGAACACCAATATTCAGGAGTAACACACAATGAGCCAATTTCAAGCACGAGCTGCGGTAGCCAAGGCCCTGGCTCACCCCAGCCGATTGATCATGCTGGACGCCCTTGAGAAAGAGGAAAAATGTGTGTGTGACCTTCAGAAACTGGTTGGCGCCGACATCTCCACGGTGTCCAAGCACCTCTCCGTGTTGAAAGCGGCAGGGCTGGTGATTGACCGTAAAGAGGGGCTGTGGGTTTACTACCGCCTGACTTGCCCATGCCTTGGTGAGTTTATGCGGTGCATTGACGGCGTGATTGACCGCCAGAAGCGCGCTGAAGACTTGAAGGACCGCCCCACCACCGGCTGCTTCTGCGGGTAGGTTGCGATTTGACCGGGGCGGTCTGAATACTGGCTAACGGCTACAGAAACCCCAAGACCGCGCCGGTCTGGCGGATAGCCTGTCCCCATGCCTCACCGCCGCGCCCAGAGGCCCCACCACGCGCTAAAGCACATGGCTATTGACATGCCAAGCCTGCTGAAGCAGGCTGCTGGGCTTCGCCCAGTCAGTGTGCGGGTAATGTACGGAGGCTGCACCCAGACTGCTTCAGCAGGCTTGATGTTCAATAGCCGAGACATTTATGTCGCGGAGTCGGATGTGCAAAAATCTGTTATCTATTTATGCCGCAGTACCGAGGTTCACGTGCCTGGTTTAGCCATCGCCTGATTTCATATCAGTATGTTCCCCGCCGTCCTCACTCCAGTGCCGGACAATGCTGATGAACTCATCAAGACTCAACGTCTCCCCTCGACGTTGGGGGTCGATGCCCACCTCTCGCAGTGTTTCCGCTAAATAAGCTTTCGTGGTACCGAACACACTTGCCAGGCTGTTACCCAGTGTTTTCCGCCGTTGGCCAAACGCGGCACGCGTGATTTGAAACAGAAGGTACTCATCTGAAGTCGATAATATTGGCGGGATAGGATCGAACTGCACCACGGCGCTTTGCACCTTGGGCGGGGGATAAAACACCGAGGCGGGAACATGGCGCAGCAGCCGGACCGTACAGTGATAGTGAGCGAACACACTGACTGAGCTGCACCCCTTTTCGCCGGGTTTGGCCAGAAGCCGGTCGGCCACCTCTTTTTGCATCAGCAGCACGGCACGGCGCCATCCGGTGAGCTCTGTAAATAGAACCTCCAGAATGGGTGCAGTGATGTTATACGGGATGTTGGCCACCACGCAGTAGCCATCGGTGCCGAAGCATTGCTTGGCCAGATCGTCAGGGTCAGAACGCAGGAAGTCGCGTTCGACTAGTTGCACGTTGGGGTAGTCGGCCAGTATCTCTCGTGTGAGGGGCAGTATTTTGTGGTCGATCTCAAAGCTGAGAACCTTCGCCGCGCGTTGGGCCAGCGCGGTGGTCAGAGTGCCGATGCCGGCGCCGATCTCCAGGGCGCCTTCGCCGGGCTGGAACTCCGCGGCGTTGGCAATGGCCTGAAGGATGTTCTCATCGGCTAAAAAGTGCTGGCCATGGCGCTTATCGGTGTGCATACCGTGCGCGGCTAACAGCTCTCGGATGACGGAAGGTGTAGTTAGTCTCATCCATTCTTTGTACCCGATTTGGGCTGAAGCTGTCCATTCTAAGGTATCCTCAATATAGAATTGAAAGAAACGGGGTCACTGCGTTTGAAGCGCATCATCATTCTCCTTGCCGCATCCTGTGCGATTTTAAGCACATCGCTCTTTGCCAGCCCGAAGGCTGTCAAAGAGGCCTACTCATCAGCCTCAAAGGCTATGGTCACCTTGATGGTCGATACGACCGTGTCTGGTGCTGGCCAGAAGGAAACGGTGAAGCATCTGGAAAGTTGGGCTGTGGTGGTGAACCCAGGCAACTTCGTGATCGCACCGCTGATGGATGCTGACCCCCTGTTCGCACTCAATCTTGTGCGCACCGCGATGAGTGCCGCTGGTCGGAAGCCATCTGAGCTCAACCTCTCTCCTGCCAAACTGAAGGTCCGACTAGATGATGGCAAGGAGATGAACGCTGAGATCGTCAAACGCGACGAGGTTGAGGGCCTGGTGCTGCTGCGCCTGACTAACCCACCTGACAACCTGCATGCGATGACTATCGGCAAAGTGCGAGATGCTAGAATGGGCGATGAGATTGTAGTGCTGCAGCCCATGGGCAGCGGCTACGGCAGCGATGTGGCCGTCACCCCGCTCACCATCAATATGGCGATCCATGCACCCAACTACTACACCGTGTTATTCAACCAGCTCCAAAGTGGCTGCCCGGTGTTCAGCCGTGATGATGGAGCACTGCTGGGTGTGGTGGTACCGCTGGTATCAACCAACTTGAACTCGTCAATGGTCACATCCGGTTTATTGACAGTTGCCTCTGGTGTGTCTCTGAAGAAGCTGGCAGGCTTGCCGACAGAGGCAGTTGAGCCGTCAACAAACGCCAGGGAGAAACTGACGGAGAAGATCAACCCTGCTCTGGTCAGCTTGTCATGGATACTGAAACAAACCGGCCCGAATGGCCAGCCAGAGGAGAGCAAGCGTGTTGGTCAGGCGCTTCTGCTGAGCCCTGATGGACTGATGGTGTGCAATGGGGCCGCAATGGGCGTGTTTGCCGACCCAGCGAAATTTCAGATCATAGACCTGAAGACGGTTCTGAGTGATGGCACCTCGATGCCCGTGAGCATCGCCCGTAAGGACAGCGACTGGGGTTTGGCCTGGCTAAAGCCCCCCACTGCACCCACAAATCCGATGCCATTTATCAACCAGCCTGTGGCGGGGTCGTTGAAGCTTAGCGAGGACCTGTGGTCGGTATTCCGTGCCCCTGAGGGGATGCAGTACGCGGTCGGCGTTCAGAAGATGTGCTATATTGGGACAATAGACAATCCAGTGGTGATGCCTCTGGGCATGGGTGATGGGGAGCTAAACAGCCCCGTGTTTACCTCTGAGGGCAAATGGGTCGGTTTGGTGGTGAACCCGCCAGGTGAAAGCGAGTTCGGCATAGACGAGATCACCATTCTACCGGTGAAGAACTTGATGAAGGCTAGCGGATTACCGTTTGTGGAGGCCAAGTAACATGAAACATCTACTCGCAATCGCAATCGGAGTATCCGTTATATGCGGATCGGTGGTGGCTCAGAAGCTACCGGTGCCGGAGCAGGCCCGCGAACAATTCGCACCCGTGCTGTTACGAATGGAGGCCAACACACAGGTTGGGCCTGATGCTGAGCCTACGGACTCTGGCCGCAACACCGCCACAGCCGTGGTCATGAGCAGAGATGGGCTGCTGATCACCACGCTGAGTGCGGTCGATCCGTTGTCTATGCTGGGGGAAAGAGCCACAGGTGACGAGTTTCGGTTGAAAGTGAGCGGGCTGAAAGTGGTGCTGCCAGATGCTACGGAGATGCCAGCGAAGGTCGTCCTACGTGATAAACTGACCGGGTTCGCCGTGATCAAACTGAACGACAAACCGGCGAAACCGTTGGCCGCTCTGCCATTGGGCAAGGTTACCCCGCTTGATGTGGGCGATGACATCTACCTGGTCGACCGTTTGGGCCCCGATATGGAGAATATCTGTGTAGTGAGCTCCCAGATGGTGATGGCCAGGCTGAGTTATCCGGTCAATAAAGCGGTGGTCACAGGCGGTAATGTGGTGGGTGCCATCGCGGTAAATCAGGCCGGTGAGGCATGCGGTCTGGTGTCCTTGTACCGTCCAGATGCCAAACGCACCTACGCGGTCTACACCGTGATCGGCCCCGATGAGTTGAAGGCTCTGCTTGAGAAGGCCCGAACCGCCAGCCCGGAGGTTGCCATCAACGTGGACGAGGCCCAGCCGAAGGTCAGCCAAACGCCCGCAGAGGCTGATTAGGGCTCAGCGGGCGGGTTTGGTGGCTAGGGCGAACGGCCGTTCGCCCCTACGTGCTTCGACATGCTCGATTAGCCCCGCTACGACGGGTTCCATCGCCCCAGGGGGCTCCATCACCCGTCGCTGATCAGATGGCTGCCCGCGTCGCTTTGCTCCAGCGGGCGCATGCGGAAGGGACGCTGCGCCCGCTTGCGGGCTGCAAATGCCTAGACGCGCGGTGAGGGAACCCCGGCAAGGGACGCCAGTCCCTTGGGGTGACTAAACCCGCGGCAGGTCAAAGGGCGATTCCCGAATCGCCCCTACGCGGCCCGCGTTCCTGCGGGCAACTTGGGCTGATCAAATCACCCCCAGGAATCAAAAAAGGGGCGGGCAAATGCCCGCCCTTTGGATTCGGATACCGGAGGCTAATGCAGGCTCTCGTGCGTGCGCACCAGAACCTCAAACCGTAGGTCGGTACCGAGCACGCCCACGATGTTCTCGTCATCATCCACTATCGTGCACGACAGCGTGACACAGAGCACACCGGTGATGCGGGATTTGTAGAACTCGGTGATATACACCTGCCCAGGGCCTGCTTCGATGGCTCCGATGAACCAGTCTCGGTCGGCGAAGTCGTGATCAAGACCGTAGGTGCCGAAGCTTTCGCGGTACTGCGGTTGGGTGATGTTGCTGGTGATCTTCTTGCCAGTTTGGTCAACCACGTAGGCGAACTGGATGAAGGAGTGCTTATGCACCGCATCCTCTAGAACCGGCTCAATCCTTGTGTGGTCCATGCTCATGATCTCACGGTTTTGAACCAGATCGACCACAATCTTCTCCACCAGGTTGAGCGCATGGTCACGCAGCTTGTCGTAATCGCTCTTGAAGTATTCGGGCAGATGCATCCGCGCCTGCATCAGCATCTCATTATCCGAGATGGAGGTGACGCGGCCTTCGGCATACTGTTGCTTGATCCACTCCATCATACCTGCTAAACCCGGATGCCGCTTGTCTATGGCTACTTCCTGACGAAGACCGAGGTAGTTGTTGACCCAATGAGCTACTCCGGCCACACCCGATTTGTCGGTGATGTTCACTCGGGCCGGACGGTCCAGAATCTTGTCGGTATCGAAGATGTTATATATCTCCGCGTCCTTCAACATGCCGTCGGCATGGATCCCGGCGCTGGTGGCATTGAAGTGCGAGCCCACGAAGGGATAGGAGGGTGATATCTCCACGCCCATCTCCTTCTGGAAGTAGTCTGCTATCTCGGTAATAATGCGCGTGTCCACACCGTTGGTTTCGCCTTTCAGGGAGATGTAGTCCATGATGGCTCCCTCAAGCGGTGGATTACCCGTGCGTTCACCAAAACCCAGAAGCGAGCAGTTGGCGTTGGAGCACCCATATAGCCAGGCGGTGGTGGAGTTGACCATCACTTTATGGAAGTCGTTATGACCGTGCCACTCTAACCACTCACTGGGCACTCCGCATTCATGAATCATCGAGTGGATCATCTTGGGTATGCTTCGCGGCAGAGTGGCCTCCGCATACGGCACACCAAACCCCATGGTGTCACACAGCCTGATCTTGACCGCCTTCTTACTTTCGCGGGCGACTTCCATCAACCGTTGCACGAAGGGGATGATGAACCCGTCGAAATCGGCGCGGGTGACATCCTCAAGATGGCATCGCACTGCGTCCAGCCCGGATTCGAGCGCCGTCGTGACCAGGTCCACATACATCTCAAGGGCCTGAGAGCGCGATTTGTTCATCTTGCGGAAGATGTGGTAGTCCGATGCGGAGGTCAGAATGCCGGTTTCGCGCAGGCCCATATCCTTCACCAGCTTGAAGTCCGCTTTAGTGGCTCGGATCCATCCTGTGACCTCAGGGAACTGGTGGCCCAGCTCCAGGCATTTGTATACGGCCTCTTTATCTTTATCACTATATAGGAAAAACTCCGTGGCGCGGATGACGCCGTTGGGCCCGCCCAACTGGTTCAGCAGATCATACAGCCGCACGATGTGCTCTACCTTATATGGGGGCCTTGACTGTTGCCCGTCACGGAACGTCGTGTCCGTAATATACATCTCATGTGCGGGTTCCATAGGCACGGAGTGACCGTCGAAGACAAGACGCGGCACCTCAGTGTATGGGAACTGCTCGCGCAGCATGTTTGGTTCCGGTACATCAACGACTTCTCGTTTGGAGGTGGTGTGCAGTAAACCCCATCGCGGGTTTTTTGATATCATAGTCTATATCTCCTGTCGCTCACGTATTTTTCTATACCAAATATAGTGTACCCTCCGGTGAAACATTGTGCCAAATTTCACAATGTATTGGTAGTGGGCGCATATGTTTCGGATGTCGGAGTGATTGAGAGAGTGGTTCTGCACCTATTCATCAGTCCAGTTCGATATAATACAATCACATATCATCCAGATATCGGTATCTATAAATGCATAGACATTCTAGTTTTTAAGATACCATAGACTGATGTTTGAGATCAGTCTACTACCCACAAATACCTAAGGAGCCAGCAGTCGCCGATTCCGCGACATAAATGTCTCGGCTATTGACCGGCCAAGCCTGCTGAAGCAGTCTGGGTGCCGCATCCAGCCACAAGGCGAAGTGGTGCTTCAACAGGCTTGGCCGGTCAATAGCCATGTGCTTTAGCGCGTGTTAGGGCAGGCATACATCGTTATATAACGATAAACCCCCGCTCGGACTTGTGGGAAATAGACTGGGTTCCTGCACCGCTCTGCTGATCAATAGCGGCCGGTGTCGCTGCGCTCCAACCGGTGTAGTGGGAGGGGACCACCGCAGCTAGTTTGGCCATGTCCGGGCCTCCGGGCACCCACGGAGTGGGTAGCAGTTCTTATAGCCAGGGGTGAGCGCAGCGATACCCCTGGTAAAGGGCCCCAGTGTTTACCCCCGAATGGGGGTCGAACCGACTGAAGAAGCTCAATATTCCGGTAACCATGCCGACCCACGTCGGGGTAGGATGTTAACGGCTGTCATCCACGGGTTACGCTTACGCACCCGTGGCTGTAAGAATCCTACCCACTCCGTGGGTGCCGGAAACAACATCAGCATTACCGATCGTGGACTATCGCACGATCATCGCCTATGTCTGAGTTGTAACTGGCACTGTTGGTTAAATAGGCGCCCGCCCGAAGGGGAACAACAAAAAAGCCTGCGTCACGGGCCGGTTGGTGTTTACTATTCCAAGAAAACAAAATTTTAGGCTCTACTAATCATGTGTCAAAATGACATATAATTTATAATAAATACGTTATCACATGGATTATTATCAATTTGGATACAAGGTTTTTATGAGATGTTTGCAATCACATTTTTAGTGTATTTCTGAAAAGTGATATGATAACGAAATGTATGATGATATATTATAGGTATGAAGTACGTACACTAGACTAAGTACATGTACTTTATGAATCACTAACTAGTTTTATGACTGGGGCTTTAGATTAGACAGATAAGCAGGATTAAACGCCCAACCCCTCGAATACTAAACAGACCAAACCCCACCCCAGGAGAAATCAATATGCTTAGCGATATTCAGTTTATCCCTCGCCCGCGCGTGATCAATGACGTGCCCGAACGCTTCATCGTGGCAGCGCATCAGACCATCGGCAGTATGGACGTCATCAACAACTACCCCAACCTGCTAAAACTGCAGCAGGTGATCAAAGAGGAGCTGGGCATCCATACCGAGATTGTGTGCGGCTGCGACAGCACATACCAGCTCACCATCGAACCAGCCCTCGGCCAGCAGGCGTATGAGCTGACGATCACGCCGGAGCGCATCAGCATCGTGGGCGGATGCGAGGCAGGGCTGTATTACGGCGTCTGCACGCTGAAGCAAATCATCCGCGAATCCGGCAACGAGCTCTGGTGCGGCAGCATTCAGGACCACCCAGACTTCCCAGTGCGCGGCCTAATGCTGGACATCTCACGCGACATGGTGCCCACCATGGACACGCTGAAGATGACGGTGGACATGCTGGCAGACCTGAAGCTTAACCGGCTGGAGCTCTACGCGGAGCACACCTTCAAATACCGCAACCATCCACAGGTCTGGAGCCTGGCCAGCCCCATCAGCGGCGAGCAGATACTGGAGCTTCAAGCCTACTGCAAGCAGAGGCACATCGAGCTGGTGCCCAACCAGAACTGCTTCGGGCACATGCGCCGATGGCTGGATCATCCCGATTATCTGCACCTGGCGGAATCGCCCGACGGCTTCGAATGGCCCTGGGGCGGCAAAACGGAAGGCCCATTTTCGCTTAACCCGCAGGACCCTGAGGCCATCAAACTGGTGGAGGGTATGTTCGACGAGATGCTGCCCTATTTCGAGAGCAACAACGTGAATGTGGGCTGCGATGAGACCTTCGACCTAGGCGCCGGGGCCAGTAAAGAGGCTTGCGAGCGGCTGGGCAAAGGGCGGGTTTACCTGAACTTCCTTTTGGAAATCTACAAGGTCATGAAAAAGCATGGCAAGGTGATGAACTTCTGGGGCGACATCGTGCAGGAGCACCCCGAGCTGGTGCCAGAGCTGCCCAAGGATGTGGTCGCGCTGGAGTGGGGTTACGACAAAGGCCATCCCTGGCAGGAGCGGCTGGCCAGGCTGCAGGAAGCTGGTCTGCCGATCTATGTCTGCCCGGGCACCTCGGCGTGGGGCACCATCGCCGGCCGGACCGATAACTGCATCGGCAACCTGAAGGAGGCCGCTGTCTATGGTCTGCAATACGGCGCGATCGGGTATCTAAATACGGACTGGGGTGACTACGGCCACGTCAACAAAACGCCGGTCTCCTACCTGGGATATGCCGTCGGCGCGGCTTATAGCTGGACTGCGGAACAGAGTGATAATATCGACATCCCAGCAGCCCTCAGCACGCAGGTGTTCAATGACCCCACCGGTCAGATGGGCACCGTGGCCTATGACATGGGCAACGCACACCTGAAACTGGGCAAGCTAACCAGCAACTGCAGCGTGCTGTGGCAGGGCATCGTGCCCGGTCTCAGCACGGAAACGCTGAAAGCCGATGCCCGCGGCCCGGAGATCACGGTGGAGAAGATCGATGAGGCGATCGCGATGATTGAGGAGTTGCAGGCACGGGTGCTGCGCTCGGGCAGCAAGCGAGCGGATGCTCAGTTGCTGGTGGACGAGTGGTATAGCGTGGGTGAGATGCTGAAACACGGCTGTTACCGCTTGCGCGCTCTGGCCGAGGGCAGCTACGAAAACCAGGCCACGAAGAACAGGCTCTCGTCACACCTCCGCACCGTGATCGGTGAGCACCAGCGGCTCTGGATGCGTCGCGCCGAGGTGGGCGGGTTACGCGACAGCGCCAGCCGACTGTGGAACCTGATGAACGAATACGGGATCAAAGAGCACCAGGGAATGTAGCTGAGCGTGGAATGTGCATAGGGGCGAACGGCCGTTCGCCCCTACGTGACAAGGCAATCGAGCCGCAGGCGGCTACGACTTGCTTTCGTGGTACTCCTTCTCTACATTCACATTCCACACATCATCACGGTTCTGTATCTTGCCTGAGATGTAGTCTACCGCGACCATAGCTGTCAGCATAGAGTGGTCCTGGTTGTTGTATCTGTGCTGCCCGTTACGCCCCACCATGAACAGGTTCTCAAATCGGCTCAGGTAACTCTTCACCTGGTCGAACTGCTCATAGCTGCCGAAATAGGCGGGATAGGCTTTCGGCACGCGGATCAGCACGGTCTTCAATATGTCCTGGGCATCGACCACACCGATGGTCGCCAGCTCCTTGACGGCAAACTCGCAGAAGCTGCCATCATCCATTGACCAGAGCTCATCGCCTTCGTTCGCGAAATACTCCATGCCGACCCAGGCTGTGTTGCTGTCCGCCACCATGTAGGGGCTCCAGTTGTTGAATATCTGAAGCCTGCCCACGCGCACATCGGGTTCCTGGATATAAATCCAGTTGTCAGGCACAATATTGTTCACCGATGGGCGGTCGGTGTCATTGGTCAGCTTCAGCTTGCGTGCCAGCACGCCCACAGTCATGAAGTCACGGTACTGTAGGCCGGCGGCCACGTCCGCTATCTCTTGTGGCACTTCCGCTTTTAGGGCCGGCAGCAGCTCCTTGATGGGCATGCTGCTAAACACATAGTCGCCCAGTATTGTTTCAATCTCACCAGTCTCGGGGTTCAGAACCTGCACGCCTGTGATGCGGTCGCCTTCTGTGGTCAGACCGACCACCTTCGTGCCCATACGGATCTCTGCCCCTGCCTGTAGCAGATCACCTGCCACCACTTCCCACAACTGACCCGGGCCAAGTTTTGGGTACCAGAAGCGTTCGATCAAGCTGGTTTCGACCTTTGACTGGTCGGCCTTGCTGGATTTTGGCAGGGTGGACTTGAGGGCATGCAGAATCGCTTTACTTAGTGACAGCCCCTTGATGCGCTGCGCACCCCAGGCTGCGGACAACTTGTGGCAGGGGACGCCCCATACCTTCTCGGTATAATCCCTGAAGAAAGTGCAGTAAAGCTCATACCCAAACTGGTTGACCAGGAAATCTTCCAGTGACCGCACCGGTTTGCGCTTGGCCACCTTGGCTACAACATACCCCCAGCCTATCCGCATCACGCGAACCATTCCCAGGTTTTTCAGGGTCTTGCCAGACAGGCTGATGGGGTAGTCGAAAAACTTGCGCAGGAACAGGATTCGCGAGAGGCGGCTTCTGTTGAGCATCACCCGATCCGTCGCTTCGGGATCACGCTCGGTGGATTCTATAGCGTCAGATGAATCGAGGGGCAGCACGACGCACTTATCAACTAACTCAACTTCACGATGCAGTATCTTGTCATCGCGGCTTGGTGCCGACTGCGGGGGCATGACGTTGAACCACCAGTCCATGACGCGCTGAGATTTTGAGAAAAACCGGTGCCCGCCGATGTCTATGCGGTTGCCCTCAAACTGATCTGTGCGGGATATCCCACCGATCGACAGGCTGGCCTCGAACACAATCGGCTTTACGTCAGTGTGGCGCAACAGTTCGTATGCCGCTGTCAACCCCGCAGGGCCGGCCCCTATGATCAGCGCGGTTTTCTGTGATTCTGCCACTTCTCTACTCCCCTTTACAACACGACCGGCCCTCAATCGGATGGAAAGGCCTTCTATATTCTTGCATAAATCGCTGACGTATGGGAACTGTCGAATATAGCTTTGGCACTGTCACAGATACCGACGTTTTTATGATATGCTATAATACCCATACGGCGACAAGGCAGATGCGTGTAGACTCAGTATCGAGATTGCACACAATGGATCCTCATATCATGGTACAAGCCCCACAGTTGAAGGTTAATGGAGTGACAAGGTGACAACAACGAAATCCAATGACAAGGCTCAATACAAGGTGCCCTACGGGCGTTGGTTTTGGATACTGATCTGCTGCGCGATGGCCGCCGGTCTTGCGATGGTATTCATGCACAGGATGGATACCCCGGACCAGCTAACCGCTGATGCGCTTGATTATCATGACCTGGCGATGCAATTATTAAGGGAACACTCATACGGCAGTACCTATCGTGTGCCAGCCTATCCTGCCCTGTTAGCATTGGTGTATGCGGTCACCGGTCCAAACCTGCCAGCCGTCTATCTGGTGCAGGCCATGCTTTTTGTCGCTTCTTTGGTGTTAGTTTATACTATCGCCTACAAGCTGGTTCGGAAAGAAACCACCTCACTCATTGCTTTAGCGGTATGCATTTTGTGGCCGCCTTTTTGGCGTTCGCTGACCGATGTGCTTACCGAGACTCTGGCGCTGTTCCTGGTGACGGCCACAGTATGGCAGTTGCTCTTATGTATAGAAAAGGCCAGTGTCGGTCGATGCTTCGTAGTGGGTGTGTTACTGGCGATCACTACGCTGTGTAAGGCGGTAATGATCCCCTATATACTCATCGCGGCGTTGCTGGTCTTGACAGCGAATGGGGTGAAGAAGCCGAACTGGGTAGGGGCTTGTGTGCTCCTCATCGCTGCATCGGTTTGTTTGGGTGCCTGGACGGTGAGGAACTACAGAGTGACAGGCGCAATCATCCCGGTGGCGACAGGCGGAGGCTTCAACTTCTGGCTGGGAAACTGGTCACCGTACTACCGCCATGTATGGAAGTGGCAGGATTACCCACCGGAATTGGCCCGTGAGCTAGCGGGAAAAACCGAAGTGGAGCAGGACAAGGTATTCACACGAGTGGCGGTCAATCAGATGACAAGGGAACCACTGACGGCTGCAGGGATGTTCATTCAGAAGTTTTCTGACCTGTGGCTGGCAGGATTTGGAAGAGATGCCGCATCAATGGCAACTCCGGTCAAAGCGATCGGGGGGTATAGCGTCCCGAAATTGTCGCTGCTGTCTATCCCCTTGTTTATCTTGGCTTTCATAGGATGTCGGATTATTTCCTGTGAAGAGCAGCGGCGAGCCTTACCAGTCACTTTACTCTTGTCATGGTGGACCATAGCGTATGTGTTGACCACCGTGGCACCGGCGCGCTATGTTTTACCAGTGCAGGTGTTCGAGATTATTTTGGCAGCCGTGGCGATATCGGCTGGCTACCATGCCATCGCAAGGAAACACAGGCGTGTGATCACGGGGGAGAGCTGACCGTCAGCACAATCACCGTGGTTGACCACCATGTGATCCGTCCGATCCGTCACATCCGTCCGATGTTTGACCCCCCAACGCAGAAAGACCGCCCCGGTTAGGGGAAAACCGGCGCGGACATTATAAGAAGAGACCGGCCCGGAAAGGAAAACCGGGCCGGTCATCGGGACGGCGAGGTGACCTCGCCCCTGGGCGCGGAGACCGCGCCCCTATTCTACCTCGATGGTCACGCCTTCGGGCTTGTTGGCGAAGTGCAGCGTGAGGGTGCGTGTGGCCTCATCATACACCCACTCGGCCCCGCTGACCCGTGATGGCCGCTTAGGCACACGCAGCATGGCGGTACCCACGGATTCGACAGGCCCCTCCACTCTGAGCTTCATCTTACCGCCGGTGAACTCCACGCCCTCGCACTTCCCGGCGCAGGCGATCAGTCCCGGCGACTTACTCGCCGCATTGAGGTCGACCAACAGCTTACGGTCGCCTGGCTTCAGCGTGATGCCGTCCAGTATGGGCAGTCGGGCGTCGAACAGGTCCACAAACCGGCCTTTTAGCTGCAGGGAAGCGGGGCGGTCGACGTCGTCCAGAGCCGCGGCCACCACATACGGACCTCGTCGCAGCACGAAGGCTGGTTGTGCTGACCACTTGCGACGCATGAGGGAGAAGCCCTTCTGTGCCAACGCAATCAGCTCAGCTGCCCCCTTTGGGTTCGCTGCCAGTGCCGTGGGATTCTTGCGGCTGATGATCACATGCCCTTTACCTATAATCTTGGTGGTTTCTCCACATCCGGCCGGCAGTCCAAGAAGTTCCAGCAGGTGGTCCATCGGGGTCGCATAGCTGTGTCCGTCGGTGTTCCACCACTCACGCACCTTGTTGGCGGGGTCGTTGCCGGCATCTACTATCAGCAGCGTGCCTCCAGCTTTCACCCACTCTACCACAGGTGCGTGCAACTCGGCGGCCGGGGGTTTCTGACCTTCGTAGCTCAGGCAGAGCAGTTTGAAGGGCTTCAGATAGTCCTTCAGCAGCACATTTTCCAACTGCACCGGCTGCGCGGCCACTCCCGCTTTGATGAACGGGATCGCCTGACCAAAGAAGCAGCTTAGGTGCGGGTCGCCGGTGAAGGGCTCGAATCGCTGGAACATGAGTGTGTCGCTGACCAGCACACCGACTCCCTGCATGCCACTTTCCCATTTGACCTTGGGCTGCTTCATGTATCCCAGCGCATGGAACACGGTGAGCAGCTCGGTTTCGTAGTCTTTGGAGATGCCGATGTTTTCCGGTTGTCCCGCCTTGGCCGGGTATTGGAAGGTGAACGGCCGCTCTGGCCAAGGGCAGACCTCATAATGGAATACTTCAGGCCATAATAGCGAGGCGACCAGCGTGTTTTCCCAGTTCATCTTGAAGTCCGCCCAATCGCGGGCCTGGTCCTCCACTGGGTCGTTCAGGTAGATCATCCGGCGGCCAGTGCCCTTCACCAGGTTACTCAGCACCCCATACTCCAGGAATGCGGTTTCGAATGTTCGCTCTTTCAGCACACCGCGGTAGAGGTTGGGGGTGCGGGCGGTGCCGGTCCACACTTGGCCGATGTAGCCATCGCAGCCTTCCAGTTGGGCCAGGCTGTGCTCAGGGCTGACGATGCCCCACTGCGCATAGTTGATCATGCTGTGTGTGGGCACAAAGCAGCGCACATTCATGCCTTTGGTTTTGCCGTATTTCTGTGCTTCGCTGAACACCTGCTGCAATGCACGGCGATACAGGAAGTATTTGAGCTTGCTGGCGCGATACTGAGCTTCTGCGCTGCTGTACGGGGCCTGCCATGGCTCGTTGTAATAACTCTGCCACTCGCGTTTGAAGCTCTCGCTGTAACCTGCACGCACCCAGAATTCCGGCTCTTCCAGGAATATGGTGTCGATGCCCTGGTCGATCGCGCGCTTCACACCATCCGCCAGATAGAGGCCATAAGTGATCGAAGGGGCCATATACGGCACATCGACGCCATGCCCGATGATCTCCCCGTTGCGCTCCTTCTGCGCTTCATCCCAATGGTTCTTGCCGTCCCACTGGCCATACAGGTAGTCCTTATACTCTCCCCAGGCCACGCCGGTCATCAGTTGGATGGTGTATCCGGCTTTGCGCCATGTCTCCACTTTCTTTGGCAGGTCGTTGTTGATGCCATACACCATCGCGACGTCTGCCGGGATGTGCATGCGAGGGTTGTAGTTGGACCCCGTCTGGAAGCTTGTGAATTCGCGTTTCTTATCTGCCATGAGTGGCTCCTGTATTAGTCATTGTCGCGGATGATGGCTTTATCGCCGATCTGGTTCTTCACGATCAGCTTCTTTTCGGCGGTGTTGGCCAGGATTTTGGCTGACACCACGCCGCGGGTGAGTGTGACGGCGGTGACATCCCGGTTGAACATGCTGTTGATGACCGTCAGTTTACCGGCCTCACACAGGATAGCCGATTGGTCCTTGCCTGTCCGGCCCCAGTCGCGCATGCAGCACTGGCTGAAGCTGACACTGCCCTTACCTTGCAGATAGGCGATATGCTGCGCGCTGCCCCAGAAGGTGCAGTTATTGAACTGAATGTAGTTGGAGCTCTTCTTTGTAGTGACGATCTGTGCGATTTCATGCTCGCTGACGGGGGCAAAGTCACCCTTGGCGGTTTCGTTGAACGCAGGATGCGCCACAAACTGACCGTTGGTGATGATGATGCCGTAGTTGTTTACGCTATCCGCCACGATGCACTGGATGGTGCCATCGACCCCGCAGCCGCTCATCTGGCCGTTGTAGCTGCCGGCTTTTGTCTGCACAAAATGAAAGCCGATTTTAGCTCCATATACAAAACAGTTTGTGAAGTAGCCCCAGTCGTTGCGCCCCACAATGAACGCCTCCAGATTGCGCCGCATCACATTCGCCACCGCCTGGTCGACGTTGGGCAACGCGTCGATGGGGCGGTTATCCATGTCGCTGCGAGGCCAGTAGTGGGGGTTGAAATGCACATTTTCCACACGGCTGATGTCGTAGCAGTTGTCGATGAAGAAACCTCGCCGCAGCACACATCCGTAGATATTGCGCACCACGCAGAGGGAGCTGTCGCTGATACTTCCCAGCGCGATGCCGTTCCAGGCGTTGACCATGGTGATGTTCTCGATCTGGCAGTGCATCCCTTCGGCCTGGATCGCCCAGGGGTAGGGCACGGGGTTGGGCCAGCTCTGCTCCGGCCAGGCGAGAGTGAGGCCCATCAGTCCAGTGCTGGTGTTCATGCTGATTGCTGCCGGGGCGTCTTCTTTACCGCGACCACCCGTCAGCATCAGGCAGGTGCCGACTTTGGTCAGACCGTGGTGTGTGCTTTCCCATACGCCTTTCAGCGTCACCCCTGTGGGGATGTTGAGTGAACCGGCGATGCGGAACTGGCCTGCGGGCAACGCAAGGCTTCCGCCTGTTTTAGCGGCCTGCTCCAGCATGGTCTGTATGGTAGCCGTGGCATCTGACTTGCCATCCGCCAGCGATGCCAGATCGGGCTCGATGGTGGTGCCGTTGATGCGTGCCGGTGCAGCTATGACCCCCAAGGGCAGCAATAGCAGCGTGAGCAGCAGATACCGAAAAGTAATGTTCATGGCGTCAGCTCCGTGTGTGATTTGAATTACTATTCGCTAAGGCCAGCGGCATTCCCTGCGTGGCGTTCGTAACCCTGCCCCGGCTAGTTCGTGGCTCATTACATTATGTTACCGTGCGATACATGCAGCCTTGCTGGATGAAGTGTGTGGTGACCTCAGGAAACTGCTCCGACAGATAGCGTGCCAGGCTCTTCATGCCCGGCTCTTCGGCGGTGCAGTGGTTGACTATCACCAGGGGTATGCCGCGGTCAAGACACCAGGCGCCATCAGCCCAGTAGTTCATGCCATCGTCAGTGCCGATGATGGAGTCAGCACCCAGGCTGGTCATGGTTTCGTAGTGTGTGATCGCCCCGCAGCCAATGGCCACGCGGTTGACGGGTGAATCGGGTTCACCCACCATCTGCACCGCGTTCTGGCCGATTTCGCGGGTGTGGTCGGCCACATGTTTCGCGAGCTCTCCCAGGGTGGAGACGGGCGACTGGTAGACCGAATGATAGCGGTCAGAGTTCAGCTTCTCAGATAACCCAAGCTGTTCTCCCCAGCGGTCGACTATCCCAACCTCCGGCATCTGGTCCCACACGTCATGGCATCGGAAAATCACCAGCCGGTTTTGCTCGATATATAGCCCCTTATCTTTGCAGTGAGGTTGGGCAAACAGCCGTTCGTCATCATCCATGTGGTTGTAGAAAACCGGCTCGTGGGTCACCAGCAGGTTGCAACCCATCTCAACGGCTTGTTCCAGTGCTGAGCTTCGTGCCTGCCATGCCACCGCGATGCCCCGCACCTCCGACTCTGGGTCGCCAGCGATAAAGCGATCGCAGGTCTTCTCCCAGTTTACCCAGGTTCCGATGTTTTGCATGTGATTTTTGATGTCTATAGCCTTCATTGTGATCACCTCCGGTGCTCAAAGTGTACCACAGACGGTTTGTGGCAGTGTGCATATGGCGTGCGATTGACAGTCAGACTACACGATGTGATAATGCTGGTAACCAGCCGCATAGATACTCGGCAGGAGCAGGTGAGGGAGCGACATGATGCGAAGAGTGTGGAGGGTTGTGGTATCAATCCTCGTGGTTCTATTGTGGCATTATGCGGCAGGTTTGGCTTGCCAGGCAGACGAGACGGGCAACCATGGCCCGGTGCTGTGGAGTGACCTTCCGCCTGCTGGGTGCCCGTTCCCAAAATCGACGACATATAAGGCCGTCTCCTTCCCTGGTCGATGGGCCAGCTACACTAATGCCGACACCTGGTACCTCTCATGGGCATCCGATGGAAACTGCTATTCGCCGTGGACAGACGGCAGCATTAACGGATTTGAATGCACTTCGTTTGCAGCTCCGGCGGCGACAGGACAGGCTAAGGTGGCCGGATCAGACCCCATGAAGCTCACGATAACCAATCTGGGACGCATGACAGCCTCACAAAGCCCACACGGTGGACGTTACCCTTGCGGTAGCCTGGTTCATGACGGGGTGTGGTATTACGGCAGCTACACCTTGGACAACGGGGTGGCCCCTGGTGCACAAGGTAACTGGAACCTGTTTGGTCCGTTTGTCGGCTTTCGGTATTCCACCGATTGGGATCACCTCACGACAAGCTGGGCAGACGGTTATTGGACGCAAGGCCCGCTCATGGATGATGCCTCGCAGCCATTGCTTGAGGCGAAAAGGCCAGTGCGGATTGGATCACCACACTTCGTCGATTTTGGCCAGAACATGAAGCACTCCCCGGACGGCAAAGGGTATCTCGTGAGCCACGGTGCAGAAACGGCCGATGCGGTGCACAACTGGATTGAGGGTGACAGCATCTACCTGACCCGTGTCAAACCATCCATAACGACTATTAACGACAAAACGGCCTACGAGTATTATGCAGGTTCCGACAGCAAGGGTGAGCCAAAGTGGTCAGGCAACTACAGTGATATCAAGCCGATTCTGAGCTGGCCTGGTCACCTGGGCTGTGTGACCATCACCTATAATGCGCCTCATAAGCGGTACCTGATGTGCATCACCAAAGGTAAATCGGGTCAGAACTACGACACGATGATTCTAGAATCCAAAAAGCTCACTGGGCCGTGGAGCCTTGTCCATTACCTGCAAAACTTCGGTCCGCAGGCTTACTTTGTCAATATCCCATCCAAGTTCATCAGCAAGGATGGAAAGTCGATGTGGTTATGCTATTCCGCTAATTTCGAGCGGTCCGGCGGTAGCTCCGCGGGTTACCCCATAGGCTCCAGCTACGCACTGTGTCTTCAGGAAATGCGGCTCTACGGCAGCAAGGAGCCATTACCTCAGCGCAAAGGCACGATCGAAGCGGAGAGCTTCGCCCTAAGCGGGTCAGCCAGCGTGATCAGTGACAAGCTGGCATCTGGAGGAAGTGCGGTATCGGGTCTGGGCCCACAAGGCTCAGCATTGGAGCTTGCGATCGTAGCGCGGGCATCTCAGTTACATATCCGGTATTCCGCCAGCCGTCAAAGCATGATGGCTCTGTATATCAATGGAATTCGCAAACAGCAGATAGGTTTCGAAGCCACTGGCGGGGCTACGGGGTGTTACACCGTAAAGAGTATCGATGTGTACATCCCCGCCGGCGCGGCTCTACGGCTGCAATGCGATGCAGATGGCGGCGATATGTCGGTTGACACCATCAGCATAGGCAGCAGGCGGCTTATCAATGGCAAAATAGAGGCGGAAGCTGGCGCGAAACTCAATGGAGCAGCCGACTACACTGATCCCGCTGCTTCTGGCGGCCAGATCGTGGCCTACCTCAATATAGTGGGCTCTTCCCTGGAGTTTGCCAACGTGATGGCCGCCAACAGGGTGACCATCCGGTATGCCACTATCAACAACGGCACCTGTAGCCTGTATATTAATGGGCGGCATGTCCGCGACATCAACATCAGCTCAACCGGTGCATGGACGGGCCAATATATGGATGTGTCGGTGGATGAAGACATACCAAAAGGCTCCGCCATCCGAGTGCAGTGCGACATCGGGGATGTGGGCATCAATGTGGATTATATCCGCCTGGAGATGCTCAAGGGGCCGCGATGAGGGGGGAATGTGGTTGGACGTCGTGGTGCGGGTTTGTCATGCCGTGAATTCGTGGATGGCCCTTGTGGCCATCCGTAACCCAATGGCGCGGGTCAAAACGGCATCACGGAAAGCCAGTCGGTGGCGCGTTACGGGGTGGGTGGCCATCTTGCCGCGGGTTTAGTCACCCACACGACTACGTTCCGGGAGCTGACGCTCCGGGAACTGCGTCCAGTGCGGGTTCCTGCACCGCGCGGCTGATCATTAGCGGCCGGCGTCGCTTCGCTCCGGCCGGCGCAGGACAGGGTGCCCGTCCCCAACGCCCGCCGGAACGCGGGCCGGTATTGATCAGCGATGGGTGACAGCGCCCGTACCGGGACGAAGTCACGGACGGGCCGCCGAACCCATCGGCGTTGGGGTGGTGGATATTACGGCCATCAGGCAGCAGTGCGACACCGGGGACGTGGGCATCAATGTGGATTACATCTGCTTGGAGATGGTCAAGTGGCCTCGGTGAGGGGGGTGGATGTGGTGCGGGTTTGTCATGCCGTGAATTCGTAGGGATGGCCCTTGTGGCCATCCGCACACGCACGATGACACCAACCATCCTATATATATGTTTAAGTTATGGTCATTGGCAACGATGTTTTACGTCCTAATTACAGATGGTGTGACCCACTTCGGGGTAGGAATGATGCATCGTCAACCACGGGTTGCGCTAACGATTACCCGTGGCTATAAGAATCATACCCACTCCGTGGGTGCCCGGACAACTGGTTGTGTAAACCTGCCAGGACATCCACATTTCGATAGACATCGTCGGTTTTGTGCCGCGACATCAATGTCTCGGCTATTACCCACATCTCCCCGCCGCGCCCTGAAGGACGGCGGCTTATTAACCGGTAAGCCGGCTGGAAGCCGGCTGCAGGCACGAAATCTGGTTTGAGAACGTGTAGAAACGGTGAGGTATGGTGTCTTTGCACTTGGTGTCTCGGTATTTCAGACGTCTTCAGACGGCTTTTCGGATAAGAAGCCGCCGTCCATCAGGGCGCGGCGGAGTGGCAAACACCATCATATAACGATAAAACACCACGTTCCGACATGTGGGTAATAGACTGACATCAATGTCTCGGCTATTGATAAAAAAGACTGCTGAAGCAGTCTCTGAACTTTGGCTATTTCATCGCATACAGCCACGCAGGATATTGGTGAATTTCGGAGTTTTGACGGCTTCGTGTTTTGGAATTTGACATAGGATGTATCGACGCTTGTAGCCTTGACACGACATCCCCATAGTCACGCTCATTCGGCGAGTCAATTACCTCTTGCCTCATAAACATAGCCAATCGATTAGTCGATAACCTGCCATCAATCGTTCGACGCTGCCACTTAGGCCTGGGCAGCTCCTCATCCTTCACACCAGAAATTATCGCAGCGAGATGCATTAAACTATATACCCATACCAGAAACGGAATGACATTGCAGACTGAGTTCTCACACCATACCTGCGGATCACCGATACCAAAGTAGCTTTTCTCCTCACGAAACGCCACCTCCTGCTCCCACCTCCAGATATATAACTGCACAACCTGTTCAATTGGCATATCTGGATCAGAACACAGGACGTAAGCCGGGTTTCGATATAGTATCCTTCCGTGCTTCCAGAGTCTATATGGTGTTGGTGCAACCACGATCAGTCTGAAATCTTGAGCTCCTACCCCTCTCCATCTCACTCGGTCGACGGTCTTGATCCTCACAACGTGGAATTTGCCAGACGAGTAAACGCATATGTGTTCCCATTCATATGAATCGTCCTGTCGTATCAGGTCAGGCTTGGGTACAGGGTCTCCATATACACGTCGCTTTCCAGTTTTTGGCTGCTTGTCTGGCAGTTTCGTCAACTTGGCATCACGACGTAACCGTCCAATGATCGTGGTGTTCTCCGGGATTTTAGTCAACATGGTCTTGTTCATGTAACCTCCATCTACCGTTAACACAAGCCGCCTGTGCCTTGAGTTTGGGTCCTCATCCATTCTTTCGCGTAGCTCCTTCATGGCGTCAGCCCCCACCTTGGTAACCCGGCAGGCCTTCTGGTCCGTCTTGTATTGGCTGCGCTGCTCGTCAGTCGCTTTCGGACCTGGCTTCTTGGGAGTAGGTGCGTGCAGCATGTTAATAGGGATAGCAGTGGCCCGGCTATGATATCCGTTGAAGGGGACAAGAGCTGATAACTGAACACAACGCTGACCATGTATGAAGTTCGGGCGGTATTTTGGCCCTTGAGGGTCTCTACGTAAGGAGACGCCATGCCCCTTTGTCCCTTTGCGCGGGATTATCGTATCATCCATCGCGACAACAAACGGCATGTTCTCTGGAGTGAGGCTGATCGCTTGCTGTAAAACGGTGTCCCAGCACTGGGACACCGAGATACGGTTTTGTTCAAAGATGCGGTAATACGCTGACCAGTCTTTGTCAGCCTGACCAGCTGTCTGGATGATCCCTGTGATTGTGTGTCTTCCGACGGTTGCCGTGGCCGCCAGAGCGATCTGCTGGGACTTTTCATAGGTTCGCTGTTGGTTAAACGCATCGCGTGCCAGTTCATAGAGAAGCATAAATGCAGGCAATACTTTGCTCATCGCTCTTCATCCTCCGAAATGACAGCATTCGACCTGACCATCATCATGATGTTTTTGTCAATGATCACCCACTCCACGACTTCACCCTTTTGTAGCTCGATGGCATCAGCGACTGTGGCGGGGAAGTTGACATACCATTGGTGACGGCCTTTGTAGTTGATGTGCTGCACTCTCGTTTTGGCTCCCATATGGTTCCCTCCAATCTAGTTATCACTTATGAAATATCATACATTACAATAGATAATCAATAGCTTTATGGATAATATTCTGACGTTTGTGTGATATTTCAAAGATATGCTGTTACTAATAGAAATAACAGCTGGCGCGCTGGGCATACATCATGGGGTCGGTGTGTTTTCGAGTGGAGTGAAACGGTAGACTACAAGGTCGCTAGTGTGGAAACATTCAAAAGGCCAAAGCTCAGAGACTGCTGAAGCAGTCTGCGGAGTCGTTCACACCACCAGCACGAATTGCTAGAGGCCGTTTTAACGGTCTTGATGATCAATAGCCGAGACATTGATGTCGCGGCATCGGTGGCACGCAGGAATACGATTAATGCGCCTGCCCTCACCGGCGCGGGGAACCCGCGCCGGTGGTGGTGTGGTTACTTCGTCTGGACGGTTAGGCGCTTCATGTCGGCGTCGGTCAGTGTCTCCTGGCCTTTGGGGCCGATCTCCACTGCGTTGTTGTTGGCGAGAATCGCGCGCACATTGCCCAGCGTTGAGTACTGCGCCAACTTGGGGTAGGCCTTCAGCAGCTTGAAGTGCGCGTCGGAGAACTGCTTGATCTGCATCGCCTTCTGGTCAGGCATCAGACCCGCGTCCTCCCAGAACTCACCGCGCTGGTAGAAGGTGCGCGAAGCCACATTCTGTACGTTCGCCACAATCACGGTGCGGTCGTAGGCGTCCTGGTAGGTGCCGCCGATGCGTCGGTTGGCTGCCGTCTTGCCGAGTTGGGTGGAATTGGTCATGCCGCTGGCGGGCATATTCAACATTCCAGGGGCCTGGGCAGCGTTTTTGCCGCTGTTGGAGTTGGAACTCTGGGCGACGCTGTAGGCTCCGGTGGTGACATCTGCTGCCTCAGCCGACTGCTGGCGCATCTGCACGATGCCCATCTGTAATTGGGCCTCAGTCTTGCGCTCATCCGCCAGGAAGGACGTGTATTCGGTGGGTATTCCATACTTCTTGGACAGCCGCACCACCTCGTCAATCAGCTCCTGGTTGGAGTGCAGCCGGATCTCGTCCAGCAGGTAGCCGATTTTACGCGAGGCCCATAGCTGGGCGATGAACTGATGCGCATCTCCGCTATCGGGCAGACGGCTTTTCAGCACGAAACTCTTCTTCTGGTCACCCGCTGTGCCTTTGAGGATCACTTTGACATCGCCTGAGCCCTGGTAACGACCGAGCACGATGAGCTGGGTGCCGGTGAAGATATCGGGCAGGTCGGTGTTGGGGTATCTATCACTGGTCTTGAGCCCCTGGATTTCCAGAGTCACGTCCGACAGCAGGGGGTCGCTGACTTTGGCAAAGAAGGTGCTGATTTTGGCCTCGATGCTCTCCCTCGGACGCACATAGTCACTCGCACCGCGGTTTTGCTCCGAGAGTTTGTCCAGCAGGTGGGTGTTCACATCGTAACCCACACCGAACACGAACATCCGCGCTTTGGAGTTCTTGGCATTAGTCAGAATGACCTGCGGGTCCGTGTTGCCGGCCGTGGGCTGACCATCGGTGATGAAGATCACATAGTTGTTTGCTGAGTCGACGCTTGAAAACTGCTTGCGTGCGCTGATCAGGGCATCGTTGATGTTGGTGCCACCCGTTGCATCGAGCTCCTCAACCGTGCCGAGGGCCTTTTTACGGGTGTCGATGTTGAATTTCTGCAGCCCCGGGAACAGCAGGTCGGGGGTTTCGTTGAAGGTGATCACGTTGAAACTGTCCTGCGGCTTCAGGGAGTTCAGGCAGAAGGTGAGTGCCTGCTTCGCCTGATCCATTTTTTCGCCAGCCATGCTGCCGGTGCGGTCCAGAACGAAAACTACATTCTTGGGCTGCACTTTGGCCTTCGCCACTTCCACACGCGGGCTGGCCAGAAGCATGTAATAACCGGGCTCACCGGGCTGTTTGTGCGCCACAAGATCGATGCCGACATCGTCATCTGAAACCGAGTAGAACAGCTCCATATCCGTATCCGGCGTGCTGTTCTTAACCGACCAGGTCACGGTGGCCTCGCGGTCAGAGGTTCGGTCTACCAGCACTTGATGGGTGGGCGAATAGACGCTGGTGATCGGTCTGGTGGCACTGATCTTGATGGTGACTTTGCAGTCCTCCAGCGGCCGGGCGGAGAACCGCTCCGTGCTGAGGGGGTAGACGTATCGGCAGACGTTGCCGGTCTTCTTCACCACCTCCGCGTAGCTTAAGCGAATCCGCTTATCACCATTCGCGGGGATGGGGTAGACACGCGCGCGGAAGGTGTTGCGGCCGATGTATTCCAGTATCGCCGGGTCTTTGCGCTGCCTGACGATGGATTCGTATATATTTCTGGCTTCGTCTTTATCAAGTATCTTGCCAAGTATCTCTTCCTCACCGGCATACATGGAGAACTTGGTGATGGCGGAACCCTCCGGCATTGGGAATATGTACATACCCTCGCGGTCCACACCGCTGTCGTTGTGGAATATCTGGTCGACCTTAGTCGTGCAGAGTTGGTCCTGGATGTTGACATTCACGTGATGGTATTTCACGGTGAATAGTTCCTTGGGCATCATGATGCTGGTATTGGGCCGTTCGATGGGGAAGATCATACCATCTGCCAATGCGCCGATACTGACCAACATAGACAGCATCAGTATGGGGATTACGTATTTTCGTGCCTTCATGGGTTCCTCCGGTTCTCCTTCGGGCCTCGCCCGCCTTGCTGGAAGTGCGATGAACAGAGAATATGACGATATCACGCGTGAAAAGTTTCAGGTGGGTTTTTGGAGGGGATTCCAACGCAAAGGCGAAGATGCGCAAGGGACGCAAAGGGGAATGCCTCACACGGAGACGCGGAGAGCGCGGAGAGGGCAATGACCGCGGGGTGGCCATGTCCGGGGCTGTTTTGCGTATAGGGCGGTTCGCGAAACGTCCTTCGGCGTGGCCTAATGCGCGGTGTGGCGATTGGCATCACAAGGTCGAATGCTTGACAACCATATCTGAAAAGGGTACAAATAGTCAGAGCAGTCTAGGAGTATACAAGTTGCCCTCCCTTTGATACAAGCAAATAACCATTCAATGGGGCCGCAATTTGCACCTCATTCTAGAATTATGTTGACATCCCACCGTCAAAGGAGGGTGAAGATTTGAGTAATCGACAAGTATTTATCATTGTGGCTGTGTTTTGTGTCGCGGGTATTGTTTTTATGGCGTGGTTTGTCCCTTTGATCATTGAGACCAAACGCACTGTGCATATGTACATCCATTTACCTCAAAACTACGTGCTTTATCAGGTTGAAGCCTCTGGCACACAGTTTGGAGCACGTATCGAAAACAAGGATGAACAGTTTCACGTAGATCCCGATAACGGCCTGCGGCGTATGGTTGGTCCCAACATCGGTGGTTATCATGTTTATTCGAAGATAATAACAGGACAGATTGTTCCGCACAGGAATGACGATATCTATGGACAACCCCCTGAACCTAGAATTGGCTATTTTAGCGACCGGCGATTGGGTTATTTTATCATCGACCTGCATACAAAGAAGGTACTGGGTGGCTTAAACAAACGAGACTGGCGTAAGAAGCTCAGAACATATGGGATAACCACCGAACCTGTTCTATTCAAACCTTCTTGGAGGGACGCAGATTTGGGACGTAACAAACCGCAAGCATACGACGCACAGTAGGTGGGCAACTAAATGGCGTCTATGGGTAGTCTGGCGGTTGACCTCGAGGTCCTGGCTCACGCGGAGACGCGGAGAAGCGGAGAGCGCCTCCCCATCCGCGAAATCCGTGGTTCAGACAAGTCCCGCGTCCCATCTCATCAGCCGACTACCACTCAAGGATGACTTTAATCACACCGCTGGATCGGTCGCGCATTAGGCGGAAGCCCTCTTCAAAATAGGAAGCTTTCAGCCGATGGGTGATCAACCGCTCAAGCGGAACCACGCTCCTCTCGGCCAGCCGAACGGCTTCCGACCAGGCACCCGCGCTGGCGTTGCTGCCGATGAGGGTTATCTCATTCCACAACATGTGGTTCCAGAGCGTGGTGGGGTGCGAGTCGCCGTAGTCGCCAACCTCTAGCACCTTCCCCTGTTTCGCCACTACATGCAGCGAGGCGTCCATCGCCTTGGGTGAACCTGAGGCCTCAATCACCACGGGGAAATCCATCCCTGTGTGCTTCAAGATGCCGCCGACAAGATCGCCATCGAAATCATGATAGTTCATTGTGCTTCCGGCGCCAAACTCACTTGCGATATCAAGCCGGTATTGCCGCCCGCCCACGAGGATCACATACAACCCCTGCTGTGCTAACAAGGAGCACATCATGAGGCCTATGGGCCCGTCACCGATAATCAACACCGGGTCTTCAGTCACTTCACCCAGTCGGTGGAGTGCATGAACCGACACGGCCAGCGGTTCGATCAATGCAAGGGTGAGGAAGGGGATATCGGATGGCACAGGATGAACATTCGCGGCCTCGGTCAGCAGATACTCCGCATACCCCCCCGGGTGCTCAAAGCCGACCTCAAGCCCGTCAGCCAGCACGTTCTCCGCCACGCACCGCTTGCCGCCCAATAAAAGATCAACGCCCTCACCCACAGCATCTACTGTTCCCGACCACTCATGGCCCGGTATGGCAGGAAACCCGTTCCGCTCCCAGCCGGCCACCATCTGAAGGTCGGTGGCGCAGATGCCCACCGCTCCGGTGCGGATACGCACCTGGCCTGGGCCTGGTTCGGGTTTTGGCAGCTCCAGCATCTCGAGGCGGCCCGGCCCCGTGTTGACTATCGCTCTCATGGATTGATGACCACCTTATTCCGCTCCGAGGAGCCCATCACATCACACGCCTTGTGGATATCGGAGAGGGAGAAGCGATGCGAGATGATCTTCTCGATGTCGATCAACCCGGTCTCCATCAGCCGGATCGCCTTGCTCATGGCTAGCGGGGTGGTTCCGAAACTGGCATCCATGCGCCCCTCCAGGAAGTGGGTCAGACCACCGTCCAGCTCGAATTTCTCGTGTGTGGTGATGCCAAACACATTCCAGCGCGTGCCGCGGCGGCGAAGGTCGACCATCAGCTTGACGGCCTGGATTGGGCCTGCCGCTTCCACCACCAGGTCGGGACCGTGCGGGATGATCTCGTAAACGCGCTGCTTCGCATCCTCTTTGGCGGGGTTAATCACGTGCGTGGCTCCCAGCTTCATGGCGTGCTCCAAGGCGTATTCGCTGGTGTCGATGGCGATCAAACGGCCCGCACCGGCCGCTTTGGCCACCATCATGCAGAGTAGCCCGATGCTGCCCACACCGATGATCACCACGTCGTCGCCCACCTGCATCTCGGAATACTGGATCACGCCCTTCCAGGCACCTGACAGCGGCTCGGTGATGGCGGCAGCATCAAACGAGAGGTTGGCGGGTTTCGCGAACAGGGTGTTCTCTTTGGTCTTCATATATTCGGCAAACGCGCCTGGCCACACATCAACGGGGCCGTCCCCACCGGTGGTGAAGGCGTGCTCGCAGTAGTGCGGGTTGTTCGTGCGGCAGTGGCTGCAATATCCGCAGTATCCAGAGGGCTGCACGATCACCTCGTCACCCACCTTGAAGTGCGTCATGCCCGGGCCCACCTCGTGGACGATGCCGCTGGGCTCGTGACCCACGATGGAGGGGAACTGCACGTTCGTGCGGATACCCTTGATGGCTTTATAATCTGTCGCGCAGAACCCGCACGACTTAATCTTCACGACGACCTCACCAAAGCCCGTGGCACGGGGCATCGGCACCTCTTCCAGTTCCAGTTTGTTGAAATCTTTCAGCACGGCAGCTAACATGGGATCATTCCTCCAGATCGGCCCGCTTCACACAGGCCGTTTATGTTATACCTTGCTGTCGGTGGAATGGCAAATGGAGGGGATCAAGACTCCAATGTTTCATCAGCCGAAGTATACGCTTGATCTGGACGAGTCAGTCGGTCAGGATACTTCAAACGCAAACGGCCGCTGTTCACCATACTTGACAGGTATTTTTGGCGTATATAGTGACTATCTCTGTCCACGAACGAAGCAATCTGGTCGGCTCTCAGGAACCTGCCGCGACACAAACGCACTATTACCTCTTCCATATCTTTGGAGTTGATCTTTCCTGGCATTTTGACCTGGGGTATCAGTTCACCTGCATCACCATTGTGGAGTGTGACTTCATCATGATGAGTTGAACTGCCGTCCAAATGTGAGGATCCTTGCCCAAGAGTGAGGAGTAGGTGTTCATGGGTAATTCAATAACCTGACATGGCCGTTCGCGTATCACGTGAAACAAACAGCACCAGTCGGGTGTATGGGGGTCATGTATATATACCTAAACTAACATGGGATCATTACTCTAGATCGGTCCGCTTCACACAGACCGTTGATGTTATACCGTGCTGACGGTTGAACAGCCAATGATGTCATCGGTTGTGTTGTGAAAAATGCTGTTGATCACATAATATGCATGCAGTTTTATTTGATACAGAAACCAACATGTAAAATCACACCACAAACCTATGATTTGTTTTTGGGGATATCACCAGTATCAGCTTCCATATCGGTTAATCCACGCATCAGGTAGATCCGTTTCCTTTGATATAGCCAGAGCCTAAAATCTCTACTAGAGGTCCTAACCGAAAAACCATAAATCAAGCTAACAATAGATATCGAACAAAAAATCCACGCAAAGGATTTGAGCACAGTGTTAATCATGCCATTCGGCACTGTCAGAAAAAAGCCACTATATGCAGATAATACAATTATTACACGTAAAATCCATGCAACTATCTTTGACCATTTATCTGCGTATCGATTACTGGTATCGTTTATATTTCGTATCATCAAGGAATTCGCATAACGAGCCTTTTCTAGTGCACGTTGAGTATCGTTTAATTGGTCTTCAGTGACTTGCTGTTTATGGTCACGCTCTTGAATTATCTCATCATATTGAACCTTTTGCTCTTCTTTGATTTCATCTGTAACCCTTTGTAAAATTTCTATTGCGGTTGCTTCACTAAGTGCTTTATCATCACCTAAAGTGAGATGCACAAGTTCCTGCCTTACATTTAGGTTGCATCTTAGGAGCTGATGGTCTTTGGCTGTGATCGTAGCTTTATCTTCTAGTTTTCCGATTTCTACGATAAATTTGTTAAGTAATTTCTCAGAAGGGCCCAATGCTGCATACGAAAAAGCTATCACTTCTTTTTTTGGTAGATCAGGGAATTTCATTGGAGCTTTCAGCCAGGCCATATTTGCTAGGCTGTATTCTGATATCACACTCGATACAGCACGAGATGACTCAAACTTCTTTCCATATTCATATGCCACTTGGGCAAAGCGAGAGTTGCATGTTACAAGGACTGCTTTTGACCGTTCAAGAGTACTCGGCGACGTATAACCTCTTAATACATAAATGCTACGGACAGAGTTGACATCGCAATCCTTAGCACATTCATTGTTATACATGAGTTCGTCTCCGAGTGACCTGGAAAACACTGCCTCATCTATCTGGAAATTCATATCATACGGTGGTGTTGACCGAATATGTATCCCCATCTCTGCAAGCGAATCATCTATACGACCAGCGATCATAAGTAAATCGGATCTTGATGTACCTCTTAAACGCGCTTCTTGTATGATGCTACCCCTTCCATCATCACGATCTAGGTACGTCGCTGAACTTGAGATAACATTTTCTAACTCGTCTCGAGTATGGCTAAATACCGCCAGATTGCCTCCAAGTTGAACTAGCAATTCCATTAAGTCGTGTGTGACTTCTTGTTTCTCCTCACCTTCGAGCCCAAGCCTTCGAATCAGCAAGGGTGTATCAAAGTAAAATGTTACGTTCCTGAATGTCGATGACACATCCTTTAGGTCTTGACACAGAAGAGAGTTCGCTAGCATGTGCCCTTGGACAAGGATCATGAAGTAGCCAAAAAGAAGAGGATCTGTCCGCAGTAAATGAACAACGTACTTACTTACGTTTACAACATCTGGGCCTGTATCATCCGCAGCACAAGGCAGAGTTGTTCCTTGAACATACGCACGTAAACATGAAATACCGAAATTGCTCAAATAAATGCATATGGCATTTACTGCTTCTTCATCACTAGCGAATGGCTTGGTTGATCTTTTCGAATACACTAATAATCCTGAAATCACGCTATCTATTTGACGCGAAATATTCGCCTTTTTCATACCAATAAGAGGATCATCAAGGTCCTTTATAATACAGTAAACCCCGTTTTCACGAATTATTTCACTTGGGTATTTCTTGATTATGCGTTTAATGACTTCCTGTATCGTGCAATCTGGTATCTTTAAACCATAATCGGATAACAAACATCGACGAATCCTGTCGACCTCTATTCGTTTCATCGCATTATCCACTAGAATTTGGATAACAAATGGGCTAATATAGTCTAGATAATGACCACCATTATCTATGTTAACTTTCAAAATCGCAAGACTTACGAGTGTCTGTGAAAGCATTTATATCTCTCCTAATGAAACCAGTTACGTTTTGTTAGTGATCATATACGTATACAGCTGTAACACATGCCCGCAAAAGTGCGGTCACATAGATAAACTTATAAAGACTACAATGTCGCAGATGCGATTATGATTTTGACATTGAGCTATTTGTACATGCGTTTGACGCCATATTCAGATACCATTTTACTCGTTTTTACCGTCGGCAACCAAACTTATGTTATTTCCGAGTTCATTCAGAAAATGTGTCACTTGATCCGTAGAAAATCCCTCAAGGTGACCACGAAACAGCGCTGACACCTTCGGCTGGTCAATCCCCAGTATACGGGCGGCAGCCAATTGGGTGAGTCCTCGTTCGGTGATGATGTCGCTAATCCGCAATGCTAGCTCCGCCCGTGCGAGTGCTTGTTCGGCGTCATGAAGACCGATGTCTTCGAAGACATTGCCGCAGGATTCGGTTATCTTGATATCACTATCCATGGTGATCTCCTGTGATTCGTCTGTCGCGGTGCCATGTATTTCCCACACGGTTTATCATCTGTGGTGTAATCGTAGCACTTTACCGTTGCGAAATCAAGCGACTGTGTTGTCCAAATAACGCGAAAGCCGAGAGCGACCATACGCCCGCTTACCATATAGCCTATTTTGCACGATACATGGGTAAATGTGCGCATCTTACTCACATGGCCGTATCGGCACCACAACGCCGGTCGATACCGGGTAGAATAGCCTCAGTAAGTCTATTCGTATTCTGGAGGTTCGCACCTATGTCTTTCCTACGAGCTGCGCTGTGCCTGGCACTGGCGTTCTTTGTGACGGTATCACTTAACGCGGCGACTCTGCTGGCCGGAGGGTCGGCCGGCTGGAATGGCTGGCAGGCCGGCAACGGCTGGAGGCTGGGCGTGTTTACCCGACCAGGGGACCCATTCCCCACGGCACCCCATTATGAAAGCTCCGAGTCCGCCACAGGCAGCCTCATGTCACCACCCATTACGGTGACCGGTGAGGTGCTTCGCCTTTCGCTGAACGGCTGGAGCGGGGCTCGCGGAGGCGGTTCGTGCGAGCTGCGCGTGCTGGATGCCAGCGGCACCGTGGTGGCCTCAGTGAACCCACCCGACCAAGACCCCTTCGCGACGGTGGTGATCTCCGTGGCAGAGCAGATGGGCAAGAGCGTGCGGCTTGAGCTTCGCGACGACAGTCCAGGCGGCATGTTCGCCTGGGTGGGCATCGCCAAGGTGGAGATGCTGAATATGCCCAAAACCACTAAACCTCGGAACGTGCTGATGATCAGCCCGAAGAATGACTTCGGTATCTGGACCATCACTAAAGACCGGCTAGACCGCGCATGCCTAAACACCCTCACCAGCGGTGAGAAGGAAAAAGGTAGTCTGTGCTCACCGAAGTTTGATTTGACTGCTCCCAAAATCCGCATCGAATGGCGCGGTTGGAGCGGTCGGGATGGTAAAGACGGTCTTTGCCGCATGGACCTTCGCGATGCCACGACGAATCAGGTGCTGGCCACCCTGGCTCCGCCTTGCACCGACTCGGCGACCTGGGCCGAGATGGACACCTCTGCGTTTGGGGGCAAAAAGGTGCAGATTTGGCTTGTCGATGACCGCTCAGACCAAGGCTTCTCATGGATTGGTGTGGACAAGCTCGAAGCCGGCGACAATATGCGCGTGGACTTCAGTAATGAGCGCAATATCGCAGGATGGTACAGCGGTGCTGCAGGCACCAGCAAGACGATGGTGGGCGGAGTGCCCTTCGCGGTGGCCACCGGTAGCATGTTCGCCGCCGATGGCACGCGCAACCTGCCCGTTAACTTGAAGCTGAACGGCTTCTATCTACTGGGTATGACCAACAGCAACGATGTGGGCGGCAACGTATGGGAAGACCCGCGGAATGCTCAAAACCGTAACTGGGTGGGCGATCTGCTTGGCCATGTGGTGATTAACTATGCCGGTGGGAAAAAAGCGACCTACCCCATCGTGCTGGGCGAATCGGCATTATGGGGCACCATGTTCACCGGTTTCCCTGATCCTTACGGTAAGGATATGGCCTTCACAAAGGCTCTGGATGACAGTCTGCGCCTCTACCCAAAGGGCCCATCGGACGTGGGACGCTACATCGCACATATCAAGACTGACCCCAGCAAGCAGGTGACCAGCGTGCAACTGGTCGATAACCCCAAAAAACCGGGCTTTCCAATGGTTTTTGGGCTCACCGCGGAGTTAAGTTCCGGACAGCCGAAGCCCCAGGGTGCGGTCTCCACCGCGTGGGAGTTCGAACCGGGAGTCAACAGCCTGCGATCGCTGCAGCCGAAAGGTGTAGAGACGGCGGCCCGAACGAAGGCCCTCAACACGCTGATGGATAACCTGTATAACACCGTCGAGCGCGTCAAGAACGCCACCGAGCCGATTATCCCGCAGGGATACAACGGCCCGCAGGTGCTGTTCGAGGGCACTCCCGAGGCCAAGGTGCTGAGCGGAATTTTTCACCACAACATCAAAGATATGCTGGATAAGCTGGAGCCGAACGGCTTCTACAACACTTCCACGCTAAACGCTCCCTCATGGGGCAGCTACCAAGGATTTGGCAGCTTCCTCAGCAAGTACAACTCCTACCACGGCCAGATGTGGACGCGTGACATGGGCCGCACTCTGGTGGAATTGGCGAGTTTGGGTTACCCGGACAAGTCACAAAAGAGCGTGGAATACGCGCTGCTGATGAGCCGCGTTTGGGAGACTGGCCCTCAGCCTGGAATGGACATCCGCGAGCTGGGCCGGCTGGATATCGATGGTGTCCGGCTGCCTCGGCACATCTGCCGCCGACTCAACTACCCGACCACCGTGTCAGGTGAGGGCTGCTTCGAGAATGACGGCCATGCGCTCATTAGCCTGGCTGCCTGGAAGGTATGGCAGCGCATTCCCAATCCACAGCAGTGGTGGAATCAAAACCGTGAGGACCTGGTGGGTCTGGGCGACTGGATCGTCTGGCAGCTTGACAACCCGAAAACCTCCGGCGCGAAGGGTGTGTTACGCACCGACAGCGAGTGCAGCGGCGGTGTGGGCTACAGCGTCTACGCCGACTATCTCTGCCTCGAGGCCTTGCTAGGTCTGGCTGAGATGGCCGACGGCTCCGGTGATCCCGAGAAGGCGAAACTCTGGCGGGACACTGCCAAACGCCTGGAAGTCGGAATAAACAAATACTACATCACCGATGACAAGCAGTTCGGCCGCATGTGGACACTTCAAAGCTCAGGTTGGCCCAACCAGAGCACCGTGCTCGGGCCGGTCATTGTGCAAAGCGACCGCGCCGGCTTCCTGCCAGAGCAGGGCAAAGCCGACTGGCGCGACATCACGACGAGCAACTTCAACCGCATGTTGAAAGTGTATCAGCCGGTAGGATTTTACGGTGTGGCCATGGGCTACGGACAGGGCTTCACCACACAAGCCGCGCTGATGCTGGACCGCATGAAAGAGGCCAGCGTGATGCTGGATTGGACCGCACGCATCGTGTATGACCCCCGTCAGGGTGCCTACATCGTGCCCGAGGGCTCCGAGCTCCACCCCGATGGCAAGCACTGGCATCGCACGGGCGATCTGGGCAACGGCGTTCAGGAGGCGGAGATCGTGAAGGCGATCCGGCTGCTGGTCGGCATCGACGACACCAACCCGAACCTGATCGGTATCTACCCGCGCATGCCGATTGGCTGGAAGAAGATCACTGCGACCATGCCGGTGCTGGTCAACAACAGCGCGAAGAAGACGAACATCAAAATGACACTTCAGCGAGTGGGTAAGAAGATGCTGATGGAGCTTCGCCCAACCGATTCGCTGAGCAAGGTCGCCTTCCGCGTCGGACCATTCGCCAAAAAGCCCGCGGGGATAGTGAGCAGCGGATCGCGAGCCATACCAGCGGCCGTGAAGTTCAGCGGCGATAGCTGGTGGGTCAGCTTCAGCACCGCCCTCCCGCAGTCGGGCCTGGAGCTCAGCGTGGAGTAGGAACGAGCAGCCGGTCATTGGCTTTGGCCTTTTGCCGGCCTATGACCCGCAGTCAGAATCATACGCCTTTGCGATATGATGAAAAGCCGTAAAAACATCAATGGCCGCCACCGTTTGGGTAAACGGGGCGGCCATTGCGTATGTCTGCTACTTAGCTTTGATCGCCTTATCTAGCGAAGCACCATAGGACGCCGGGGGAGCAAACCCAACCACCGAAACATCGGGCAGGTATTTGCCAGACTTGCTGATCAATACCGTGGTGGGGAAGCCCTGAATGCCATACTTCTCGGCCGCAGCGGACTCATCCGGTGTTGTGGAGTTGCGGTCGGTCATGTCAGCAAGCAAGAACACGAACTTCTTGGCTTTAGCTTGCACGCCTTTATCGGTGAATGTCTCAGTCTTCAGTTTCGTGCAATATCCACACCATTCGGCCGTGAAGAATATCGCAACAGGCTTCTTGGCCTTCAACGCCTTGGCGACAGCGGCAGGAGTGTACTGCTCCATCTTGATGCTGTTCTCTTTACGCGGACCATCTGGGGGGGTGGGCCGGTCAGACTGGGCATTGGATATCAGCGGTACTATGGCGATTGCGGCAAGCAATGCCACCAGCATCGGGTTTTTGAGTTTCATGGGTCTGGTCTCCTTCATTGATCTGTCGATCAGTCGAGTTTACGAAGCCTTTGCGAGAACTGTTTTGCGGGTTCGAAGCCTGTCAGACGGAGATCGGCCCGTTCTTTACCCGCTCTATCTATTAATACGATGGTGGGCACCCCTTTAATCCCATACCGTTGCTTCATCATCTTGGCAAGGGGGGTGTCCTCACGTGTGAGGTTTATTTTCAAGGTGGTCATGTTGCTGAGCTGACTCTGGACCTCAGGGTCACTGAATGTTTGCGCGTCCAGTTCTTTGCATGGAATACACCAGTCTGCGTAGAAATCCAGCACCACCGGGCGACGATCTGCGATGGCTTGCTGTTGAAGCTGTTCGCTGTAGGGCGTCCAGGTATGCTGGCTGGCTGGTGCGGCACCAGGCTTCAGCATCCACATGGCTGCCAGCACGGCGACCAATCCCAGTGCCCGTTTGAACAGGCTAAACCCCTTTAGTTGTGCCGCGTGCCGGTCGATCAGGTTAAGGTAGATACCGCACAGTGCGATGACCGCTGGCAGGCTCCATTCCCAGCCCTTAGGCAGAATAGGCTGCACCAGGAATACGGCGGTGCAGAGCAACATCAAACCGAATATCCGCTCCACGGCGATCATCCAGTCGCCACTGCGCGGCAGTGACTTGATTTTGCTGCTATAGGCACCCAGTATGAGATAAGGAGAACCCAGCCCCAGCCCTAACACGAAGAACAGAGTAAAGCCCAGCAGGATACTCCCTGAGGCGCTGACGGCTGTGGCGAGTGCCACCACCACAGGCCCCACGCAGGGTGCTGCGGCGATGCCCACCAGCATACCCATCGTCAGTGCGCCGAGGTGGCCGTTACGCAGTTTGCTTTTATTGCGCCAACTGGCGGGCATCTGCAGTTCGTATAGACCAAACATGCTCAACGCCAGCGCAATCAACACCGCGGCAAACCCGCCCAGCACCCACGGATTTTGCAGTTGGAAGCCAAAAGTCTTGCCCAGCACCGCCGCGGCTGTGCCCAGTGCTGAATACATCAACGCCATTCCCAGCACATACATGCCAGACAGCCCTAACTGCTTTTTCGTGCTCTGCTCAGACTGGCGGGCAAAGAAAGCGATGGTGATAGGGATGATCGGATACACACAGGGGGTCAGGTTCAGCAGCAGACCCAGCAGGAATATCAACGGGATGGCTGTCGCGAGATTGCCCGTCGACAGAAGGCCTGATAAGCGGTCAGTTTGTGTAGCTTCTTCAGCCGCGGGTGCTGTCGCCGTGGGCGAGGCCTGCGCTGTCGCCGTAGAGGTATCTATACTAAAGCTCAGGGATGCCGGTGCGTAGCACGAATTCTCATCACACGCCTGGTAGTTCAGTGCGCCCTTAATCGTGGTCGGATTGAACACGCCGTTTGTGGCAAAAGGAACACGAATAAGGGCTGTATCGGCATAAACTGCGATTTGCTTTCCGGAGGTGAAACCAAACGCGACCATCTGTGGTTTCGGATACACGATGGCGCCTGGCAGCAACGCTTGGGCAGCGGTGATTTCCACACTGGTGGGTATCAGGTAATCCTCAGATGCCGGGTTGGCATTGATGTGGTACGGCTGTTTGATCTCGACAGTCAGCGTCAGCTCATAATGGCCCGACGACTTATCGATGAATGCAGGCTTCACCGTGATGGCATCTGCAGGTAGTGCTTGAGCCACAACAGGGAGAACCAAAGATACTGCCAGCATCATGATGGCGATCAGTTTGATAAGCCGCAAATTCGTAACCCTCCACAAATTAGACACAGCCTGAGTGCATTTGGTCACACATGAAGAAACATCCATCTCACCGTGCCAAAATTGATGTGATGGCTTTGAGCACTGCCCGCACCAAAATCACCGCGACATGGGGTACTGTTGAGACAGGAACCAACACCTCAGGAGACACAATCGATGAGTATCACGCCTTTTCACTGTTCCAATGACATCATATCTGACACCGATGCTCTGACTCAACGCATGGCCACGCAAGGGTATCTTTATTTCGAACAAATCGTGCCGCAGGGAGTCGTTGATGAGGCTTATCAACAAACAATGCAGATACTACGCGACCTGGGTTGGGCTGACGAGCATGGCCGTATCATCACGGAGCCTTATCCTGAGGGAAAACCGGAGTATTTTCAGGCATACGACCGCATACAGAAGCTTGAGAGCTTTCATGCGATGGCCCACCACACAAATGTGATTGACGTAGTTAAAAAAGTGGTTGGTGGTGATGTACTGGTGCATCCACGCAATATTGCCAGGGTCACACCGCCTTACTGTCCGGAATACACCACTCCACCGCACCAGGATTGGCCCCTGATTCAAGGCACCCAACAGTTCTACACCGGATGGATTCCGCTATGCGACTGTCCGGTGACATTGGGAGGCCTTGCTGTGCTGGAGAGCTCCCATACCTACGGCCTGCTCCCGGCCCGTTCGGCCCTTGGGCCTGGAGGTCTGTCTGTGGCATTGGAGCGCATTCCTGAAGATAGATGGCATCAGCAGGACTTACGGGCAGGGGATATGTTGTTGTTCACCAGTTACACCATCCACAAAGGCATCCCTAATCACAGCGATGGCCAATTCCGGATATCGGTTGACTACCGGTATCAAAACCTCGACCTGCCTGTGGTTGCCGATTCGCTGCGACCGCACTACGAGCGGACCAGTTGGGAGAAAATCTACGAGGGCTGGCACAACGACGATCTGAAATACTACTGGACGAAATTGGGCCAGGAGGTGCAGATCACAGATCGAACCCCCAACCCGATCGAGATATTGCTGTAGACAGGGTGTGCTTGGCGGAGTTACATTCCAGTTCGTTGACCGCTAATCATCAGCTCACGGCCGCGCCCTGAAGGACGGTCTATTACCCGAAAAGCATTGCTCTTGAGCTCAAGTCAGCCCGTGTTATAAGTACCGTTTTCGTAGATACTGTGCACTTTGTCAAGGCCCCCCAGGGTTAAATCTGTTATTTGCTCGGAATACCAGATTTCCATATATAACGTTGCAGGTATAACGATTATATATGCCGTTATGACAAGTGTATCTTGAATCTACCCCAAGCTCATGACAAAAGCCAGTCACACAGTAAGATACATAACCACGTAAAAGGTTGCCCGCCATCCGTAGTGATGAACGCCCGCCCCGCATCTTTGAACCTGCAAAGATAACGTTGATGTTATAATGTTTTTGGGACGCTTAGCTCAGTAGCGATTTAGCGAGCACTGAACATGTATCTTTACCGTAACGCCGGCTCTGGAATGCTGCTCATCCACTCATGGACAAACAACAATCATGCTGTGGCTCTCCATCCATACACCCCGATCCTTGAACGACCCTGTCCTGCCCAGCCTCATTACCTTCGCCGGCAAAAACTGGGGCCGCTCCGGCACGAAGCTGGACAAGGTCAGTGTCGTCGGATGGCAGTGTCTGGTTGGCCTGAGCATCCTGCGGCTCCAATCCGTAGCACGGATCGTAGGCCTTATGCCTGGTCAACACCGTCCACATCAAGATCAGCAGCTTACGCATCACCGCGCATAAGACCTTATTGCCAGAACCCGGTCCGAATCTCTTACGCATTCTGGCTACAAACTGATACATACTGGGATGGATTGCTGTCGACTTACGTTCCAACATCTGTAATACCACCATGGCACTTGTGTAAAGCAAGGAGCGCATTAAGGGATCACCCATTTTGGATATGCGGCTTACGGACATAATGCTGGTTCCTGACTGGTGCGGACATGGGTTCATACCCACAAACCTGACCAGCTTCGCCGATGTCGAAAAGCAAGAAATATCACCGATGAGCCCTAAAAAGTAGTTGGATGTGATATCACCTACACCCGGAATACTGTTCAGGAGGCGACGGTCCTCCGCTAGCTTGTCATCGCTGGCAATAATCTCTGCCGCCGCAGAGTTAAGAAGCTGGATATCTTCTTTGCAGTGATCTATGCTGCGCGTAAGAACCGTTATAGAATGCTCATTCTGAGCGTGAGAGAGCCTCTGCTGCAGAGAGTTTTGATGTTTGACCAGCATGCGCCGCTGTCCGATTTCCTGCAGTGACCGATAACACTCGCCTTTGGGATTGTAGAGACGCAGGCGGTTCTTGAGTGCGTAATCTGCAATGATCAGGCTGTCCACATAGTCGGTCTTTTGCCGAGAGCCCTGTGAGAGGCGATGGTAGTGTATCCGGCAGGGTTCTTGCCGTGACACTGCCTGCTTATGCTTATACAGGTAGTCAAGCAGCTCTTGCTCACATCCGCCAGTGCCTTCCATTGCGAACAGCACAGGCATCCAGCCTTGCTTCTTGGTAAGTGACACGAGGTCTTTGAAGCCCTTCTGGTTGTTCACAAACTGCTTGTGGACGAGATGGGTGCCGTCCTGATCGACGACAGACACGTCAAAAGTGTCTTTGGAGATGTCGATCCCGGCGTAGTAGCTGTAAGAGTTGTCATTGATTTGCATAGTTCGGTATGCTCCTAGTTAGGGACAAAGGTGAAGAAATGAACCTTGACATCCTTGTATATGCGGGCTTTGAGCCCATGTTACTGTTCGTGTTAGGCCATTGCAGAGAAGGGTGCCGCTCTACGTTGCGTAGTCAATGCTACAAGGGATGACCCGGCATCTACCCCATCTCTTTCACCCCAGCGTCCCGGTGTGAGGATGGTCCTCAACTCTTGTTGTAGGTATGAGGACCTCCATCTTTAAGCATACAAGGGATGACCCTTGTGGTCATCCGAGCACTGTGATGAATACGGTCTTGTTTCCCCCATCATTTGGTAATGACCGGTAATATCATATGGTTTCGGATGACCACAAGGGTCATCCCTACGAAGGCTGCTTCGTCATGTGATTGGATAGGGACGCCCCCGACCGTATCAGTCACAGCATAGGTTGCTTTGTCAGCCAGGGCAGGTGCTTGTCGGACCAGGGCCGAGACATTTATGTCGCGGAATCGGCGTCTAAGGGCTCCGCAGATATATGTGGGTAATGGACTGGTCCTTCAAGGCGCGGCGACGAGGGTATGATCTACGATTGATTACCTGGTCCTACAAACCCGGGTGCAGGTTGCGCCAGACGACCATCACGTCCATCGCGCCGCTGATGAGGGCGTGGGCTGCGAAGCCTGGAAGGAAGCTTTTACCCCTGATCGCAATCAAGCCCATGGCGATGCCGGCGATCAGGGAGCCGATTAACTCGGGCATCGGTTTACCCCAGTGGAGTCCGGCGAAAACCATAGCCTGTAGTATCACGCCGGCGTATCCGAAGGCTCGCCATGAGGTAAAAGTCAGCACACCTCGGAACAACAGCTCCCAACTAAACAGGTAGAGGCTGTATAACAACAGATGGTATCCCAGTGGCCATCCTCCTGAGGAGGCTGGTGCGTAGATGGGGTAATACCCGCGGAAATCGGGCCGGGCACTGGCAAACCATAGCACCGGCAGCATACACAGGGTAAAGATGCCGTAGAACTTCCAGCTCCATTTGCTGCCAATCTGAAACCCGAACTCGCGGCCTTTCATACTTAGCGGAAGAGCGAAGATCAAGGGCAGTAATAACACGGTGTGGCTAAACAGCAAAAACTGCTCGTAGCGTCCTTCACCGTAATGCAACCGAGGCCATACCGGCAGCCGATTCTGACTGTACAGAAAAAGCAGCACCATCAATGCCACGCACAGAAGCGTCAGAAGGACATCGGGCAGACGCTGCTTCAGGCTGCTGCATGTGGGACACTGGATATCTGTGCTCTGCATGTTGTTTTTCCGTATCATGTATGTATGAAGTTCTCTGCGTATCCGTTTCGGGCGGAGCCCGTCGCTGCACTCGATCGTGTCAGGTTGGCAGAAAATGGTGAGCCGCTAGTTGATGTGGCCGATTACTGCCCTAACATTATCATACACGAGCACTGTGTCCCTCTGGTGAGGCAGACGGTGGCTGTAATGCTTCAGCAAGCCGATGCAGCCCTGCCCGATGGTCTGCATCTGTGGATCAAAACAGGGCTGCGAAGCCTGGAACGGCAACGCAGATCGTGGGATGGGCACTACGCTGATCTGAAGCGCAGACACCCACAGTGGCCGGAGCACACCCTCAGAAGGCAGACAAACAGGTTCCTGGCACCGATGGATCATCCGGCCCCACCTGGTCACAGCACCGGTGGTGCCGTCGATGTGTTTCTCATGCGGCCCGGGTATGTGGCTGTCGATATGGGCTTTGATCTGCATCATCTTAAGACCATCGCCACCACTTACCCGCACCCCAACCCGGAAGTGCGCGAGGCCCGGGAGCTGATGTTTGATGCGATGACCGATGCAGGCTTCAGCAACTGCCGCGATGAGTTCTGGCACTACAGTTTCGGTGATGCAGGCTGGGCGGTGAGGCACGGATTGACGGAGTGCTGCTACGGGCTTACCGAGCTTGCGAAGCTGCCCGACGCTGAATTATACGCCATGATAGCCAACCGAAATACGCGCCCATAAGTGCGCCTGCAAGCACATCGCTGGGGTAATGAACCCCACGGTAGATTCGTGAGAGCATCACACCCAAAGCCAGCAGCCAACTGCAAATGGCCAAGGTCTTATTCGACCGCCCAAACAGCATCGTGATGGCCATGGCGATGGCCGCCGCGCTCCAGCTATGCCCTGATGGGAATGAATGCGCCCTCAGGTGTTCATCTGGTGCCACAAAGAAGGTGTCAGGCAGTGTGGACGGGCGCATCCGCTCAAAAATGTGTTTGGGGATTTGGACTAGCAGACCTGACGCCCAGGCTAGAAGCATCACATAAAGACCGCGGTTCACATCGGCCATGCTCGTATATAACATCCGGACGGTTGTCATTGGTAATTCTGGAAGGCTGGCGATGATCCGCTGCTGCCAACGCACACGCTCCCTCCATCCAAGCCATACCAGTAGAATCAGCACAATCTGAGTCTCGCCACGACCAAACCAGCTCAGCAGCCACGCTAGAGGTGTGTATCCTCCATAGGTTCCCCAATGCCAACCCGTGTTGATGGCATGGAACAGGCGTTCGTCTAGTTGTCGTAAATAATCCAAACTACAAATCCTGGAGTTGCGAGAAAGTGTTGAGAATGATATCCCAGCGCATGGTTGGTTGCTTACTCGGCTGAAGCACAACGAGCACCGGTTCATCGCCGCTGTGGCCAAATGAGAGCCGCCTTAGGCTGGCTTCCCACAGGTAGCGATTCGGCGAAGACCATTGGCTAGTCCCGTCCGAAAACCAGTATAGAGCCTCGCTTCGCTCATTTCCTCGTCGCAAACCCACCAGTTTTGCCATGCCGTTAGGTAACGGATAGTCGGCTTGGCGTTCCACTTGCCATCCTCCGCCCCTCAAGCAAAACAGGGGGTCATGCACCGCATGACGGTTGTTTGATCCATCAATCACGATGGCCACCATCAACCTATTGCGGACGGAGTAGAGCCGCTTCACTAGCTGCGCTTTGCCATATATCTCTTTTTCCGCCGGTGTGACCGGTAGCTCACGGCTGGCAAACCCCATACCTGTCTTGGGAAGGTCGTTCAACCGTGCGGAAGCATCGGGCAGTTTTTGGAAGCGCCAAGCTGCTGCTAGTATGATTGCGATGATCAACAGTGGCCATAGTAGCCGATCCAATGACTTACGAGATGGCATTTCTTTGGTCCTTTCGGAGCGAAATGATAGTGATGATTGATATACAGATCACGGCGGTAATCCAGCGAAAAATAGAAGCTTGGTTCATTTCAAAAAAACTCTTCAGAATCTGGCTACAGGCCGGTAGCATTATGATGGTGCCTAGAGCCCAAACCACCGCCTGACTTGTTCTAGCGAATAACCCGGCAGACAGAATTACTAACGATAGATGCCCCAACGCATTGACGTCAACTAGCCAGCCAAGTAACGATAATGCCAGACAGCATATCGCCAGTGTGGAGCCGATTGAACTGGTCTTTTTAAGAAGCACCATACCAAATAACGCGCAACATAGAGCGAGCAACGGGCCGCGTGTTGTTCGGTCGTATGGCGATCCGTTGTTGCTGTAGATCGCCTCCCATATGCCAAAGCCGCTCAGGAACACAAAGACGCCGATGCACCAAATAGCTAGACGGGTGCTGAGGCGGTCATCCACTTGCGCGGTCCTCCCCCTGCTTAATCAGCCGGAAGCATGCCCAGCTTAACAAGAACGTCAGGAATACCACAAGGAAACCGCCGTAGTTATGGAACCATCCAGCCGCCGCTTCACGCCCGAACGCAAGCCCCACACCCACAAGGAATATGATGCGCAGTGTGTTGGCCAGCCAACTAAACAGCAGCAGCAACGGGATACTCCACCAGTATCGGGCCGATTGGCCCAGCACCAGAAAGGCTGCCGCTGTACCGCCTATCATCATAGTTTGCAGAGTATGCATACCAGCACAACTGGCGTCAATGATCCAGGGCTGTCCACCCACTACCATATGCACACCCTGGCGGCTGACATCTACGGCGATCAACTGGTAGAACCCGCTCGCTGCCGCTGCACCAGAGAGCTGGAACCACCATCCCACCGGCTGCTGCAGGTCGATCGAAACCCAAGGGAAGGACATTAACACCATTGGGAGTAGCCGCCACGCGGTGGTGAGAGAACCGCTTTCCAGGCGCATGCACAACCAGGCATAGAACAGCAGTGTCCACCCGATGCTCAGGCAGGTGACCATCCCGACATCCAGCCCGCTACCAATGGTCATCAGCACCACACCTGCAACGATCATCAGGCGTCGCGGTGGACCGGGTGTCTTGCGAAGTTGCCATGGCCAACCCATCCATATGGCGATGGGGAGACCCGCGATGACGGGCAGTACATCGCCCGCCATGGCCAGCCAGCTTCTATCTGCCACCCAGATGACTACGGCCAGAACGGTCAGGATGGTCAGAACTAGAGCATCACCCAGCTTCATCGCTTTCTACGCGCCTCTTGAATGGCTTGCATGTTCTTTCGGAACTGCATTTCGTCAGGGGCTGCGAGTATCAGTTGGTCGGTGATCTGCTCAGCACGGTCAAACTGCTTGTTGTCGTAAGCAAGCTTTGCCAGAAACACCTTCGCTTCTATCGATTGAGATGCGATGGATGTGTATATCTTTTCGGCTTGTGGAATCTGGTTGCGTGCCAGTGCTGTCTTAGCTAGTATCTCTTTACCGGCCACGCTACCCAAAAGCTGCTTGTTTCTTAGCACAGTCTGCTCTGCGGAGGTGATCTGGCGTGCTTCCAACTGAGCCAGGCTCAACAGCCAGGCGGCTCGGTAGCCGATGGCTCCCGGTTTGGTTGCGTTGTCAGCCAAAATCTTAATGCCAGCCTGCACATCACCAGTTGCCAATAACAGCTCCGCAATGAGCTGTTTCAGTTCCGGCGAGTCCGGTTGGCGCTGCGCCCACTGCAACGCGTCCTTATCACTCTTGGCTTGTGCGATCGAATGGGTCATAGTATAGGCGGCCCAGCTCGGGAAGCCCGACGGGTAGACATCGGTACGATGCAGGATGTCGGCGGCATTGCTCCAGCCGCTGGCGGCGAAAATCAATGCGAACACTTCGTCTGACTTGACCAACAGTTGGGTCTCTGGAGATGCTTTAGCCAGCGGCTTTCCTGCCAGTTTGTTGATACCATCGATAAATGAGTGGTTGGCAGGTAAACTGCGCCCGGTGACCATGGGTTTGGCAAACTTCCCTGTGGTCCGTGCGATGAGCACCGAATATAGGGTGTTCAGTGTCTCTGGCTGCCATGTACTCGTCTTGAACGGCCAGGCTTTGATGAGCTCGGTGGCCTCAGAATCGTTACCTGCGGACAGTTCACCCAGAAGGCGCAACCAAGCGGTCTCTTGACGCTCTTCAAGATACCGACTGTATTCTGGTAGCTTACCGAAGGCGGTATTGTCCCAGAACAGCTCAGGTTTAATGGAGACCAGGTATTTCGCGAAGCTGTCGATCTCGCCTTCAGGGATTTCGCCAGTCGGAGGCACCTTAGCTGGTACGGCGATTTTGCTCCAAAATGCGAGTTTTACCCACAGAAAGTCTTGGGGTCGTGCTTTGATACCATTCGTCCATGTCTGGATAGCCAGGGGAAAGCTTCCTTGCCGGATATAGAACTCGGCAAGTTGATCAACAAGAAGAGGGTTCTCGGGATCGGCTACTACCGCCGCGGCGTAAGACACGCGAGCGTCACGTGTTTTGCCCAGCTTCTCAAAAATCTGAGCTCTGATGGTCAACACATCCGTGTTCCGCGGATCAAGCACGGTGGCTTGCTGCACGGTTTGCCAGCTCTGCCAGGGGTTGACGGCCATCTGAAGCATCGCGATGCGTGTAAGGCGTGGGATATCTGCCTTACCCGGGAATCTGCGGCTTTTCAGCATACTCATCGCCGCTGACCGGTCTCCTTTGCCTATCAGCTCATCTACTCGGATGCAGAACCAGCTCTCGGGTTGTGATGACCGGCTTTCCCATATCTTTTGCAGGGACGCCAACTGAACTTGCGAGCCTTTGATCATGCTGAGTGCTCGGGCTACGAGAACACTCGCGTCCTCATTAGCCTCAATGACCGCCGGTTTTCGCCGGTAGATATTGAGTAGTCGGACGATATCGCGATATTCCACCGCGGCGCGCAATTCCAGCGCCAGCCACTTCGGATTCAGCTCCTTACGATTAGTGCTTGATTTGCCACGTCTGCCAATCACGCGCAGTGCGATCTGCGGCTGGTTGGATTTCAAAGCTTGTTCGGCTTCGTTATAAGCCTTCATGTCTAGTGCTTTAGGGATTGCGAACCGCAGTCCGATGACCACGGCGATGATCACAATGATGAAGGCGAGGACTTTTGGCCATATAGGCTTGCGATGGGTCTGGTCTGGGTAACGTGCCATTTTATCAACCTCGATTATAAGGAGCATCTACTAAAATATACTGCAAAATGACAAGCAAGTGGGAGATATTGGCATATGGTATGATGAATAAGATGAATACAGACTAAAATACGATATGATACCTTTTAGGAGTTGCGATAAACATGTCAGAACTTCGGTGGCATCCCTATCTCCGTGAGTGGGTTATCACGGCAACCCATCGACAAAATAGAACCTTTTTACCACCTAAAGAGTATTGCCCTCTCTGCCCAACCAAGGACGGTGGATTGGCCACAGAGATACCATATACGGATTATGATATCGTCACGTTTGACAACAGGTTCCCCTCCATGCAATCACCGGCACCAGAGCCCGCTGTGGAACCTTTCCCGCTATGTCCTGTCAAGCCGGCCGATGGCGTTTGCGAAGTGGTGTTGTATACCAGTCGCCATGACGGTGAAATGGCCGATATGCCCGTACTGCAGATAGCCAAACTAATTGAGGTATGGGCGGATCGATATGCAGAGCTGGGCTCATTACCGCAAAGCGAATATGTACTGATATTCGAGAACAAAGGTGCCGAGATCGGTGTGACGATCGATCACCCTCATGGCCAGATATACGCCTACCCGTTCATCCCACCTGTGCTGGAACGTGAGGTGGAGTCATCGCTGCAGTATACCGCGGAAAAGGGAAGCTGCATGTTCTGCGATGTCACAGCCAATGAGCTAGGTGATGGGTCACGTGTTGTGGCAGAGAATGAGCATGTCGCGGCCTACATTCCGTTCTTCGCCCGCTTCCCGTATGAGACGCATGTGGTGATGAAGCGGCATATCCCATCATTGCTAGAGGCCACGCCCGAAGAGCGATGGTCATTAGCAGAAATGCTGCGGCAAATCACCGGGGCCCTGCGTGCGCTGTGGGATATGTCGGTTCCCTACATTATGCTGATGCATCAAGCACCCACAAAAGGTGAGCATGGAGCATCAAGCCACCTGTATGTGCAGTTCCTGCCATTTAAAAGAACCCCAAAGAAGCTGAAATACCTGGCCGGAAGCGAACAGGCCGGGTCCTTCATCAACGACACTCTGGCTGAAGAGAAAGCCGTTGAACTACGGGCTGCGGCGGCACGCGTTCCAATAATATAGATAATGCGGTCGTAAGGATGGCCCTTGTGGTCATCCCTACGACCTGGAGCTGTATGTACCTATTCCAAGGTCACAGGTGGTATAGAAATGCCTTCGCACCAATCGGATGAGACACAAGACGAGCCTGGGTTTTCAGTAGCGGATCGGCTTGATGAGCTGATGATGATCATCAGGAAAGACAAGGAGATCACGCCAACAGCGATTTCCGAGTTGATGGGTGTCTCGTTACGGACCGTCTACCGCTACCTGAGAACGCTCAGGCAAAGCGAGTTACTGAAGACGCGGTACAGCAGAAGACACAAAAAGCACTTTTTACAATCCACAGACAACTTGCGCCCTATTCGCTTCACCCCCCAAGAAGCCCTCGCCCTTGAAGCAGCAGGCAGCGGAGCTGAACGACAAACCACCAGCAGACTCACTGCCTCGCTCAACCAGGCCTTGCAGAAGCTGCATGAGGCTGTCGATATGGAGCTCGATACAACGGCTGAGCAGGGCCTTGGTGAGTTCGGATTGGTTGATGAACACACACGCCGGAATATCCCAGCATATCGAGACATCATTCTGGCACTCAGTCATGCCTATGATGATCGAAATAAGGTGCAAATACGCTATTGGCAGCTTGGAAGCAGTCGTCCTGAGGAGATGGTCGTCCATCCCTTGCATATTGCGCTAAGCAAAGGCGTGTGGTTCCTCATGGCGTTCTCTGAACGGCACGGTGAGACCCGGTTGTTTCAGATCGCCTTGATTGATCAGGTTGCCGTTATGACCGACCGCTTCAGGAAGCCGAGTAAGATGGATGCCGCAATGCGTTTTGAACGCTGTCTAGCTGATGCCAAAAGCGATAGTGAGCCGCAGGTCATTCTTAGGTTTAGTGCGAAAGTGGCCGATGTAGTCAGGCGGTTGGATGGTGTGCGTGTCCATGTGGAGCAGGAGATGTCCGATGGTTGTTTAATATGCAGCCTGGAGCCGTATGGATCGGGCGAGATGATGCCGTGGATACTGGGCTGGGGTGTGGAAGTTGAGGTTCTACAACCTGAGGGGTTTCGCCGTGACCTGGCCCGTGTGGCGGCGACACTGCTGCGCCGTTACAGCGCGGCTTTGAGTAATTAGTGAAGATGATGAAAATTACTTTACTAGCTTGCATGGCCGCATCAATGTGCCTGACCACCGCCCAGGCCGTGACGATTGTCACCGCCCCCGCACCATCGCCGATGGAACGCCTGGCTGCCAGCGAGATGCAGCGGTATCTATACCTGCGTACGGGCAGTCTACCAGCCATCTCAACGGGAGCATCACAGGGCGACCTTCATGTATTGCGCTCAGACCGGACACTGCAGATTCCTGCGGAATTACGGCAGGCAGTTCGCGGTATCAAGTCTGAGCAGTTCATCATACGCACACTGACAAGTGCTGGCCGGCGGAGCTGGTGGGTGATCGGCGGTTCGGACACTGGCACCCTCTACGGTGTATACAGATTTGCTGAGAAGCTGGGTGTCCGGTTCTACCTTCATGGTGATGTGATTCCTGACGAACGGCTCGCGCGTATCCCTACCGTGAATGAGGATGGCAAGCCGGTATTCGACACGCGGGGCATCCAGCCGTTCCATGATTTCTCCGAAGGGCCTGACTGGTGGAGCACCGATGACTACTTGAGCTATATTACCCAGTTGGCCAAGATGCGCATGAACTTCATCGGGCTTCATTGCTATCCTGAGGGTATGGCCGAACCAGCGGTTTGGATTGGACTGCCTGAAGATGTGGGAGCGAACGGGCGTGTGAAGTTCAGCTACCCCTCTACCTGGGCTAACACCGCCCATCCTGGTGTGTGGTGGAATGTGCCCATGAAGACCTCGGAGTTTACCGCGGGAGCTGGGCAGATTTTTGCTGAAGATAACCATGGATCGGACGCCCAGAAGGGGATGTTCCCCATGCCATCCACCCCCGAAGAGTACAACCGGCTGTTCAATAACACCGCCGGCATGTTTCGGTCCGCTTTTGACTACGCTCGCTTATTGGGAGTGAAGAGCTGCATCGGGACCGAGACGCCCATCACCATCCCCGCACTCGTCAAGCAGCGCATCATCGCTAAAGGGCAGGACCCGGCTGATCCCCTTGTGGTGCAGGACGTGTACAAAGGGATTTTCAGCCGTATCGCCGCAGCCTATCCGGTGGACTATTACTGGCTATGGACACCTGAACGATGGACCTGGGAGGGCAATAGTGCTGCCGACACGCAGGCGACGGTTCGTGATGTACAGGGCGCTTTGGATGCCTTGAAGTCCATCGGCAGCCCGTTTAAGCTGGCCACATCGGGGTGGGTGTTGGGCCCCGCGCAAGATCGGCTGGCATTGGACAGAGTGCTGCCTAAAGACAGCCCCATGAGCAGTATCAACCGCAATGTGGGGCATTCACCGATTGAAACCAGTTTCGGCGACCTTACTGGACGGCCGAAATGGGCGATCCCCTGGATGGAGAACGACCCTGTGTTGACAGCTCCTCAGCCATGGGTGGGTCGTATGCTCTTCGACGCCGCCGATGCGGCGAGGTTAGGGTGCACGGGCTTGCTGGGCATTCATTGGCGCACCAAGGTGCTGAGCATGAATGTTTCAGCATTGGCCGGTGCCGCCTGGAACCAGGACTGGAACTCTAGTGAGTATCGCACACTACGCACAGTGGCCGAACCGAAGGACGGGCCCGTAACCGGTCAGGTGGTCACGTATGGCAACCCCATCGATGGCACGGATGAAGACGACGTGTATCAGTCGGTGCGATACAACGTGACTGGCTACCGACTGGCTGTGCCCAATGGAGCCTATACCGTGCGCTTGATGTTCAGCGAACTGGCATACGACACGGTGGGCCGTCGCGTGTTTGGCGTGAGCCTGCAGGGGAAGCCAGCGATAGACCGTTTGGACATTTTCGAAAAAGTGGGCAAGAACAAGGCCCTGGACTACACATTTGCTGATGTGGCGGTCGACAACGAGCAGTTGAAGATCGACTTCGGCTACATGGTCGAATTCCCATGCATCAACGGCATTGTCATCTCCGGTAAGAGCTCCACGGGTGTGGTGTATACGCGAAAGATCAACTGCGGCGGACCCGTATTGCGCGATTATGAGGGTGACATGAAGGTGATCGAAAGCCCGGCCGAACGCCGCGGGATGCCTGTCCGCGAGTTCTACCTGGACTATGCAAATGCGAATTTCGGTAAACAAGTGGCCGCATCGGTTGCTGATATCTTTACAGAGATCGATGGTCTGAACATGCCCGCTCCTGTGGCATTATGCCCCGGAGGGTTGGTGCCGAACGGGCAGCCATGGGACACTGAGAAGCAGAGATACGCGTTTGTAGACAAGCTGGAGGCCCTTCGACCCCGTATCACCAACCCGGGTGACATAGAGCGGTTTGACTACTGGCTCAATACCTATCGGTATGCCAGGTGTCTCGGCGAGGTGGGGTGTCGCAGAGCCGAACTCGACGCGCTGGCAGAGCAGCTTAAGGGTGAGTCAGATGCTGCCAAACGCACTCAGATCGCCCAGACCATGCTGGCCCAGCGCATCAATCTGTCTCGATTGTGGGAGCGCACCATTGGATACCAATTGGCGGCTGTAGACACCCCGGGTGAGATGGGCACCATCGACAACCTGGAACGTCACAACCGAGGCGGTATGAAGTTTCTGTCACTGCATGACGAAGAGATCACTAAAGCACTGGGCCGCGAGATGCCTGATGAAGTGACCCTGTCGACACGGTTTACCGGAGTGCCGCGCATCATCGTGCCTACGGTGCGCTCACAAGCCAGTCGTGGCGAGGCGGTGCAGCTTAAAGTGTTCATACTGGCTGATCAGCCCACTCCATCGGCCACGCTATACTGGCGGCCGCTGGGCAAGGGTGCCTATCAAGCACTACCCCTGAAGCATGTCGCGCGTTCTGTTTATATGGTCGACTTGCCGTCTATGAACACGTCGTATGAATATTACATCGAAGCGGAAGGTAGCGGCAGCAAACTGGTTTGGCCTGCCACCGCTCCGCGGATCAACCAGAGTGTAGTCGTCTGGTAGCCTGAATAAGTAATGCGGGGGTCATCCGGAAAATCTAGTGAGACACAGTGACATTCCGGGCACCCACGAAGTGGGTAGCTAATCTTATAGCCACGGGTGAGCGAAGCGTAACCCGTGGTAGGCTGAGTGCTGTCCTTACCCCGAAGTGGGTCGAACCACATCGTGGTTGGCAAGCAATCGGGATGCAGAGCCGACCCACTTCGGGGTATATGGCTTCTGGTCGCCTTCCACGGGTTGCGCTGACGCTTACCCGTGGCTATAAGAATCTTACCCACTCCGTGGGTGTCCGGACGACCTCCTGCATTTCATGAGGCGCCGCATACCATACCCTGTTAGACGAAATCGGTAAGTCGGGATTGCTTTAGCTAATACTGGGCTCCGAAATTCTGGTCGATGATGACATAATCGAACAGATTGACGGTACCGTCGCCGTCCAGATCGGCTGAGGGTGTGGCTTTACCGAAGTTCGAATCAAGGACTACAAAGTCGAACAGATTAATCTGGCCGTCGTTGTTGGCGTCGCCGTTGATCAACACGACATCAGCAGGCAGGCTGGTCTGGCCGACCAATTCCACAGCCGTCAGATCGTGCGGCAGGTGATGATCCCATACGAATCGCAGTGTGTGCAGGCCGGTCTGCGATGTGTTGACCATAAACGCTCCAGTATTGTCGGGTGTCACTGCGACGGTCTCAGCCGGAGCGACCTGACCCTCGGGAATAAGATCGATATGCCCTGTCATGCGGCTGACACCCGGGATGACTTTACCCGTGATGCAACACTCGGCCGAACAACTCACGGTGATGGACTGTGTGCCCAGCCTCATGATTTGCCCATCTTGCGGTGTCAAGAAGCTCGTGTACGACAGGCCGGTACCGGCATCCCAGATGACGACAGGCACCGATTCGCCAGGCTGCAGACCGTTGTTTCGCAACCGGATGGTGAACAGCTTCTGGGCCGAAGAGGCTGGGAACCCCAGCAGTGAGGCATGGGCGTATTGCAGGCCGTATGGCCGCTCGGAGTCGCTTGGTGAACCTGCCGAGGTCCGAAATCCGCACAGGGCGTCACCGCCAGGGCCTGTCTGGTAGACCGTTAAAGCCTCCGTCAGGCTGCCATCCAGCCGCAGTTTGTTTTTCGTGGGTGAAGCCGCCGGACCCCACTGTGTGGTGGAATCCCAACCCAAACAGACCTCCAGGCTCAACAATCCGTAGCTTTCTTCAGGGCTGGGGTCAATGTCAGGCGCGCTATACCATACGGTCAGTTCGAAGCTGCTGTTGGGTCGTACGACCAAAGGTTCGGTCAGCGGCGTGGGGTCATCGCTACTATTCGTAACCCACAAATGGTAAGGAACGTCCGCATGAAGTGATGAGCAGGCAAGACCGAGCATGACTGCGAGGGCCGATATTTTAGACATGGTTTACCTCAAACCGTGGTTATTTGAATCATTATACTCCGTTCGTTTTTCAGAATAACCATGCAATAATACTGGTTTTTAGTGTGATGTGCGAAGTATATATGTAAACAAATACTATGTCATGAGATCATACCACAGAGCGGTCAGGGTAAGTTGACGGTTGACGGCCAAGGGCCGTTCCGATTTGACAAGATTGTTGAACACTGTTAAACTTCCGATGGAGTAGTGGCGCTGTTGGGCGATAATGGCCCGGCAGCGTTTCGCTGTCACTGAGTGGGATTTTAATCTCCCACCGCTGTAAAAGGAGGACGGCGGCTTAGGCCGCTGTTGAACGCAGATGCCCACAGTTGTAGTTGTTGGTTCCCAATGGGGCGACGAAGCTAAAGGAAAACTGGTAGATTGCCTCGCGCAAGATGCCGACATGGTGGTAAGGTTTGGTGGCGGAAGTAACGCCGGCCACACCGTCACCTTCAATGGCCAGAAGTTTGCCCTGCACCTCATTCCGTCAGGTATCTTCCGAGAAAACGCGATGAACATCATCGGCGGGGGAGTGGTGGTAGATCCTGCGATTTTACTTCAAGAGATTCATGGCTTGCAAAATCGCGGAATCCCAGTCAATAATCTGAAAATCAGCTATACCGCTCATGTGGTGATGCCATACCACAAGATGCTGGATTCGCTGCAGGAGACGAGTCGCGGGAAGGGGCAAATCGGCACAACCGGCAAGGGCATCGGTCCCGCATATGCTGATAAAACCACCCGGTGCGGTATCCGCATGTGCGACCTCATCGATCCTATCCGATTTGAAGCGGCTCTTCGTCGCAATCTGGCAGAGAAGGCACCCATTTTTAAGTGCCTGTTTGATGCCGAGGTTCCCGATATCAATGATATGCTATGTGAGTTTGCACCGCTTGCCGAAGAGCTGAAGCAGTACGTAGCCAACATTGAGCCCATTGTTTACGAGGCGGTGAAGTCGGGCAAGAAGGTGGTTTTTGAGGGAGCGCAAGGCGCGCTGCTGGACATTGACCACGGAACATTCCCGTTTGTCACCTCATCACACCCCATATCGGGTGGAGCCTGCCTGGGTACAGGCATTGGGCCCACCATGATTGACGGCGTGCTGGGTGTGGCGAAAGCATACACCACTCGCGTTGGTGCTGGGGCATTTCCTACCGAGCAAGATAACGACACCGGCCACTACCTGCGCGAGCGCGGGCATGAATATGGCACGACCACCGGACGCCCTCGGCGCTGTGGCTGGCTTGACACCGTGATACTGCGGTATAGCTCGCGCATCAATGGACTGACCGGCTGGGCTGTGAGCCTGCTGGATGTTCTGAGCGGGTTGCGTGAGATTCACGTGTGTACAGGATATAGGCTACCCGATGGCACGGTCACCCGTGACTTCCCGGCCGATAGCGAGACGCTGGTAGCATGTGAGCCCGTATATGAAACCATGCCAGGTTGGGCCGAGGAGATCACTGGAGTCCGCTGTTGGGATGATCTTCCGCAGCAGGCTCGCGATTATGTGATACGCATCCAAGAGCTTACGGAAACGCCTGTGCTCGCAGTGAGTGTAGGCCCTGACCGTGCCCAGACGATGTGGCTTGACATCGATAAGACAGACCTGATCGGCTCAATCGCCGGTAAATAACCAAAACGGGGCGCACCAAATGCCCCTTCTATCTGGAGGTACGAAAATGAGTGACGACGTCATTAATGAACAAGAAATGCCTGCAGAACAGGCAGATGAGCAGGCCGAAGAGCAAGCGCAACGGGGTTACGACCTGCCGCCCATCACCGCCATGCTGACGATGATGGTGCAGGAAATGGACTTTCGAGCGCAGATAGCACTGGGTTTCATGCCGGCCCCCGGTAAAGAGGTGGTCGTGAACTTGGAAGATGCCAAGGTGGCCATCGACACCATAGAGGCATTGGCCAAGGTTGTGAAGCCGATTTTGGAGTCGGACAGCGACCGCCGGGAATATGACCGGCATCTGGCTGACCTCAGACTGAACTACGTGCAGAAGTCCATCAGTAAGTAATACCGATGTGAAATCTCAAGGGCGTCCTGCGGGGCGCCCTTTATCTTTTGGAGGCAGTGCCATGAAACTACGAATGTTACAGCCTGAGGATATCCCAGCCTTGGCTCAGTTATGGGCGGCCGACATGGGTCCAGAGTGGCCGTTGAGCCCGCAGGTTGCTGAACAGCGTATCTTTTGCCCCCGGCATTTCGTGCCAGGCGATGCCTGCATCGCCATGGAGGGTGACCGGCCGGTAGGCGTTTGCGTGATTCGAAGCATCCGTGAGCCGCTCTGCGCTGACGGTATGCCGTCAGACAGGGGCAGCATCCATCTATTGATAGGCACGGACATAGACGCGAAACAGCAGTTGCTGGACTGGGGTATGGATGAGCTGCAGGGGCGCGGTGCGAAACATATCAACTTCGGTACTGACCCATTTCATCTGTTCCCTGGAGTTCCGGAAGCTCGCACCGAGCTGCAGGAGTTACTTCAGACACGCCGGTTTAAGCTTGATGGCGCGGCCTGGGACATACACTGTGACATCTGTAACTACACACTGCCGGAGCGTGTGACTCAGATGCTGGAAGCACGCAAGGATGTGTCGATTTCGCCTGTGCAGCCACATGAACTGGAGGCGATGCTGGAGTTTTTCGACCGCGAGTTTGGGGGCCGATGGAAATATGAGGCGTTGTGCCGGTTGCAAGCTGAGGGGAACGGTGACGGCATTCTGGTGGCACGGGTAGGTGATCGCATCGAAGGGTTCTGTCAAATATTCAACGCGCAGGCCAAGATGGTGGGCTCGTCGCAGTTGTGGGCAGGTGTTCAACGCGCTTCATTCGGCGGACTGGGGGCCATCGGCTGCAGCCGAAGTGTCCGTGGGCAGGGTATAGGATTGGCGTTGCTGTGCTTAGGAGTTGATATGCTGCGCCAGCAGGGTATAACTGAGATGTGCATAGACTGGACAAATCTGCTTGATTTCTATGGCAAGATTGGTTTCAAGCCATGGAAGAGATACATACATGCGAGTTACCACGAATAGGAGACAGATACGTGCCATTTCAACCTGACGAAACAAAACTTCATTTTGATACCCTGGCTCTGCATGGAGGGCATGTGCCCGATAGCGATACATTAAGTCGCGCCGTGCCGTTATACCTCAGTTCATCATTTGTGTTTGAAGATGCTGACCATGCCGCCCGCTTGTTTGCCCTGGAGCAGGCCGGTAACATCTACACAAGGCTGGGTAACCCCACCACAGCGATTTTGGAGAAGCGTCTGGCGTTGATGGAGGGCGGTGTGGCGGCATTAGCGACCGCCAGCGGGCAAGCTGCCGAGTTACTGGCCATCACCAACATCGCCCAGGCTGGTGACCACATCGTGGCGGGTTCCACACTCTACGGCGGCACCTACGCCCTCATGAAACACTCATTGCCCCGTATGGGCATCGAGACCAGTTTTGTTGACCCCAGTGAGGTTGATAGTTTCCGGCAGGCGATACGGCCAAACACCAAAGCACTGTATGCCGAAACTCTGGGCAATCCCCTGTTGAATGTGATTGACATCCAGGCCATCGCTGATATCGCCCATGAGGCGGGTATCCCGCTGATCATAGATAACACAATGGCGACCTGCGCTCTTGTCAAACCGCTGGAGCACGGAGCCGATATCGTGGTTTACTCTGCTACCAAATATCTGGCAGGGCACGGCGCGGTCATCGGCGGAGCAATTATCGACAGCGGGAAGTTTGACTGGAACAACGTGAAGTTCCCAGGGTTCACTCACCCTGATGCCAGTTACCACGGGCTGGTTTTCGCCGATATGGGCCCGATGGCGTTCATCAACAAGGCGCGGCTATGCGGCTTGCGCGACCTGGGAGCCTGCATCAGCCCGTTCAATGCGTGGGCTATCATGTTGGGGATTGAGACACTCGGGCTGCGTATGGAGCGGCACAGCAGCAACGCGATGAAGGTGGCTCAGTACCTGGAGGCCCATCCCAACGTGGCTTGGATCAGTTATCCTGGTCTGCCCAGCAGCAGCACGCATGAGATTGCCAAGAGATACTTCCAGAAGGGCCTGTATAGTGGCATGATCGGCTTTGGTATCAAGGGTGGTCTGGAAGCAGGCAAGGCGTTCATCAACAAGTTGAAGCTGGTCAGTCTACTGGCGAATATCGGCGACGCCAAGTCGCTGGTGATTCATCCTGCCAGCACCACGCACCAGCAGTTGTCCGCTGAAGAGCAGGTATCCAGCGGAGTGACGCCTGACTTCATCCGGCTCTCTGTGGGCATTGAGGACGTGCAGGATATCATCGCCGACCTGGAGCAGGCACTGGGGTAAGTGTAGAGCAATTCTAGAACATCAACGATACAGGCCAGCCGCATAAAGCTGGCCTGTTTTGCATCCGCTACCGGTAAGCATCCGCCGTGCTTGCACGGCAGCCCGGACAGTGGCAACCAAGTTACTTACTAACGCATAACCGCCACTAAAGGTATTACTGTATCTTGATGGCTATATGCTATACTTTTAGCATGTGATACCAATTGATAATCTGTATCACTATACGATTTATCCTAGGAGACATGCATGTTACCACGATTTTGTAAACCGGCCTTGACGCTGATCGCGTTGGCAACTGCTTTAATCACCAATTACCCTCATCCATCATTTGCTTTACCGATGGAGGTATGGAATACCACCAGAATTAGCCCCATGAACGGCAATGGCATCATACAAGTCGCGGTGGGAGGAAGGCATACAGTCGCTCTGAAGTCCGATGGGCATGTGGTATGCTGGGGCGATTCGAAGTCAGGGAACTTGATCGTCCCCTGGCCAAACTCGGGCATAATCGCAGTGGCAGCCGGCATAGAGCACACCGTGCTGTTACGCCGAAATGGAACGGTGACCACATTTGGTGTGGGTAACACCAATGGAAGTGGCAACCAACCCATCGTCAACAGTGGGATTCGGGCGATAGCTGCCGGTGATATGCACAGTATGGCTTTACGCAGTGATGGCTCCATAGAGGTATGGGGGGACGACTCGTATGGTCAGAAGACCAATCTACCCGCACCAAACAGCGGATTTAAGGCCATCGCAGCAGCCGGTAACCGATGTATGGCTTTGCGCCAGGACGGCAGCGTGGTCTGCTGGGGTGAGGATAGTGGCAACTGGGATGAAAACACAGTGCCCGCACCAAACAGCGGCTTTACAGACATTGCCATCAGCCGCTATGCCAGTCTGGGGTTGAAGAGCGACGGCTCAGTGGTGCCTTGGGGGATGATCTACCGCCAGGAGATGCCTGATAGCTCTATAGTCACTACACCGTCGCCTAACTCCGGTTTTGTGGGAATCGCCTCGGGTATGGTGACACTGTTTGCCTGGAAAGCCGATGGCACTCTGGTTTCATTCGGTGGCGACTCATGGAACCAGATGCACGTATTACCAGTGACCTCCAATGTCCGAAGTGTGGCCGCTAACGACGAACATGTGGCTGCGGTGATGCGTGACGGCTCGGTGGTCTGCTGGGGTTTGAATAATTACGGCCAGTCCAGCGCATACGGCGTGCAGTCGTTCAAAAGCATGTCGCTAGGATCCTACCATGGTGCAGCCGTGAGAGATGACGGCAAGCTGGAGATATGGGGTGACAACGGGTTCAAGCAAGCAAAACTGCCTGTCGGGCTTGCTAATGCAGACTTTGACAAGGTGGCTTGTGGTTTTTACCATACGGTGGTGATCATGGCCGACGGGTCACTGAAAGCATGGGGAGATACCAACGCAGCAAAACTACCGGCGGAATCCACAGGATATAAAGAGGTCTCGGCAGGCAGTGGTTATACCATCGGGCTAAAAACTGGTGGCAGCCTGCGCGCCTGGGGCTGGAACGGTGACGGTCAAGTAAGCAATGTCCCATTGGATGGTTCATACAAAGCGATATCTGCAGGCGAAAGCCATGCATTGGCCTTGAAGAGCACCGGTGAGATTTCCGCATGGGGTAATAACAGCAACGACAACCGATGTGTTGTGCCTGAACCCAATTCTGGCTTCAAAGGCGTGGCAGCCGGATACAACCACAGTCTGGGGCTGAAGACCAATGGCAGCATAGTGGCATGGGGAAGCAATGCAAAAGGCCAGCTTAATATACCCAGCCCCAACTCTGGCTTCATAGCGGTCGCCGCAGGTGACGGTTATAGTATGGGCTTAAAATCCACCGGAGAAATCAAAGCGTGGGGTTCGGCCAATGTGCCTGACTTGAACACCGGGTTTACCTCCATCTGCGCTGGCCGATGGGCGATGGGCGGCATGCGCAACTATCGAATGATGAGCGGTCAAGCGTCCGTAAATGGGCTTCCATTAGCTAACCTGCCGGGTAAATTCGCACATTTTCAGCTTCAACAAACGGGATCTGAGTGGCCTGTGCAGTTTGATTCCGCTGTGCTGGATTCTCAGGCTCGCTATACGGTGCCAGTATTCATCGATGGTACGCTGGATGTTCATTGTGGAGTAGAGAATGCTCTGTCCATCAAGATCGGCGGTGTTCAGAACATGGATGCCGATGTGAATGCGTCTGTGGCTGGGGGAGATGCTAACGGAGACAACCAGGTCAACCTGTTTGACTTCGTTGTTCTTGATTCCAACTTTGGTCGGTATACATCACAGGGTGATGTCGACTTGGATGGTGCGGTCACTTTGTTTGACTACGTGGTGATCGACCAAAACTTCGGGGCTCAAGGCAACTAGTCACCCCGCGTTTCTAGATATCCTACCGCCGCCACATCGCTCCGATGTGGCGGCGGTTTTGTTGTGTGTCCAGCCTGTGTGACAGTTCCACATTCGTTTACTAGCCATTTATTGTAGTTGTGTGTAAAATGTAGATTGTGTGCGCCGTGATTCCGCGCAGCCCTCCCCAGACGGGAGACGCAGGACGAAGGAATACACGTCACTCCCCTGGGTGCCTGGTTTGACTGATGGGATGATGCCCATTAAGAAGCGCGAAAGCCGCCAGACGAGCCTCGGCTGCAGCAATACGCTTGCAGGAACCAAATACCTATAAGAGGTTATAGACTAAGATGAACAAGCAAGCGATCATCATGGCCATCGAAAAGGAACAGATGAAGACCGATGTTCCCTTCTTCCGCCCTGGTGATAACGTCCGCGTCCACGCCAAAGTGGTGGAGGGCAACAAAGAGCGTATTCAGGTTTTCGAGGGTCTCGTCATTGCTCGTAAGCATGGCGGTTCCCGCGAGACCTTTATGGTTCGCAAGATTTCCAATGGTGTTGGTGTCGAGCGCGTCTTCATGGTGCATTCGCCCCGTGTAGATAAGATCGAAGTGGTTCGCCGCGGTAAAGTCCGACGCGCGAAACTTTACTACCTGCGCGCCAAGATTGGTAAGGCTGCCCGAATCAAAGAGCTTCGCACTGCCAAGTGGGATAAGCTGACTAAGTAATGACTGGTGGCTGGGTTGAGACTATAGCGAACCTCAACGTTCGCAGTGTCGTAGCCATCGCATTAGTGCTCACCTTACTGCGTTGGGGGCTGTGTTTTAACACAAACCCCTACGCACGGTGGGTCGCTGAGCTGTTTGAATCAGCGGCAATGGCGGTCGTCATCGTGTTCATGGTGATACGCCCGTTCGCCGTGCAGTCATTCTACATTCCCTCTGAATCTATGGTTCCTACTCTTCAGGTGTATGACCGCATCATGGTAGATAAGATGAGCTACCGCTTACGCACCCCAAGTGTAGATGAGATCGTAGTTTTCAAAGCACCCAAGGTAGCCGATCCTAATGAGGTGGAGTTTATCAAGAGGTGTGTCGGGGTAGCCGGTGACATAGTTGAGGTTCGCGATGGTGTGCTGTATCGCAACGGCAAGGCGATCAAGGAACCATTCATCGCACAACAGCCTGACTATAGTATGAAGATTGTGAACGGCAAAATCTATCGTACAGATGCCCGCGCTTCTGGTATCTTCCTTAACTTGTTGCCCTTGACTGAATCTAATGAGATTGACCATATCATCGCCGCAAAGCCTGAAGCAGTGCCAGAAGGCTGCATATTGATGTTGGGCGATAACCGCAACAACAGCAATGATGGTCACATGTGGGGCTTTGTTCCGGTTGAAAGGGTAGTGGGGCGTGCCTGGCTGCTCTACTGGCCGGTGCAGCGGATGCGTGTCGTTAAGTAACTGCCTGATAGGCGGCGTGGATGAGGCGGGGCGCGGATGCCTCGCCGGCCCCGTCGTGGCCTCGTGTGTCGTTCTGCCTCAGATTGATATTCCTCCCTTTATCAAAGACTCCAAAAAACTCTCCGCGGCCCAGCGGGCCAAAGCGTGTGAATGGGTTTTTGCACACGCCATATCGGTAGGTATCGGCCTGGCCGACGTGGCGGAGATTGAGCAGATCAATATCCTGCAGGCTGCCATGCTGGCCATGCGCCGCGCGGTAGAGAAGTGCGACCCACAACCCACTGAGCTGCGAATAGACGGCAACACACTTCCCCGCGGTTTGACCCTCCCGGCCGTTTGTATCGTGGGTGGTGATGACCTGGATGCAGCGATCAGTGCGGCCTCTATTGTGGCCAAAGTGACGCGTGATCTGCTGATGGATCGGCTGGACAAGCAGTTTCCTGGATATGGTCTGGCGAAACACAAAGGTTATGCCACTAAGATGCATAGAGATGCCATCATGAGCCTGGGGCTCACTGTGATCCATCGCCGCAGCTTCTGCGGCTTCCTGAAGCAACTGGAGCTGGATTTCGATGGCAGCACGTAAGGGCACGTGGGCCGAGGAAGCTGCTTGTGTCTATCTACAGGCGCGCGGGCTGGTCATCCTTCAACGGAACTGGAAGAGCGGTGCCAATGAGGTTGACATCATCGCCCAGGATGGCGTACTGTTTGTGTTTGTGGAAGTGAAACAGCGCGAAATGAGCTACTTCGGACGGCCCAGTGAAGCGGTCAATGCAGCCAAGCGTCAGCGGCTTGTTTCATCCGCAGAGCAGTACCTCGCCTTGTTCGCCCCCGAGGCCAACGGTCGGATGGACATTGTGGAGGTGTTTGGAACCGAACAGAGCCACCGCATCAATTGGGTACCCGAGGCGTTTTAGTGTGGGTAAGGTGGGGAGAAGCTTCCGCTGTTTGAAAGATATTTCGGCAGTATCCCGCAGATGTGGCGTGGTAGAAAGAATCACATCAACGGCCGCGGGCTGAAAGCCCTGCGGCTACTTATACGAAAAGCCCGTTAAAACGGGCTTTTCTGTACCATGCGTCGGATTCCGGTAAGCTACCATAACCCAGATCCGGTAGCGAATATCCAGCAGACGGCTTTGAGCCGGCTTTTCGTTCAATTAGCCGCAGGGCTTTCAGCCCGCGGCAGCTCTGGTGGGTAACAGACCGTGGATTTCATCACTGTGGAGAAATGCACCCGCTCCCACGCCATCCTCAGGAGGCCGAAGCCTGCTCGCGGTCGACTACGGCTTGGAGGGCGGTCAGAGCCACCTCGATCTGGTCTTCGCTGGGTTCGCGGGTGGTGATGAGCTGGCTGGCCAACCCGGGGGCGACCATGATCCGGGCCCAGAGGTGCTGGCGGTATTTACCGGCAAGCCTGATAATCTCGTAGCTTATGCCCGCCACGATGGGCATTAACGCCAAATGGTAGAGCACACGCAACGGCCACCAGGGTCGTCCAAGGAACGAGAAGACAATCACGCTCACGATCAGCACGACCACGATGAAGCTGGTTCCGCAACGGGGGTGGATGCGCGTTTGCTTGAGCGCGTGCTCCATATCCAGCGGCTCGCCTGCTTCCCAGGTGTTGATCGCTTTGTGCTCGGCACCATGGTATTCAAATACGCGTCGGATTTCAGCCATTTTGCTGATCAGGCCGATGTAAAGAATAAAGATGATCGCCTTGATGACACCATCCAGCAGGTTCAACATTAGAGGGAGGTGCTTCAGTGGTTTGTCGAGCAATCCGGTCAGGGCCGTGGGCAGGACCACAAACAACAACATCCCAAACACCAGGCCGAGGATGAGCGTGCCGGTGACGGCGATGTCGTTGATGGCGTTCTTGGGCTTATCCGACCCCTCATTCTGCTTCGCTTCCTCCTCCAACTGGATATTGGCGGAAAACCGCAGAGCTTTGGTGCCAAGGGCCATGGCGTCGATCAATGCAAACATGCCCCTCAGGAATGGCCGTTTCATCCATGATAGCTTCGATATCCATGAGAGGTTGAGGTCCTCTGTGTCCAGAGCGATGGTGCCATCGGGCTTACGGCAGGCGACGGCGAACACATGAAGCCCGCGCATCATCACACCTTCGATAATGGCCTGGCCGCCATAAGGCGGACGGTTGTTTTGCTCTGACATACGGAACCTCCATGTGAATCCTAAAACAGAGAAGGGCGAGAGCGTATACGCTCCCGCCCGTAAACTCTTGTGGCCAGGTTGAAGAGACTACTTGTCCTGCTTCATACCATAGCGCTTCATGAACTTCTCTACGCGCCCTGCGGTGTCCATCAGTTTGGACTTGCCGGTGAAGAACGGATGGCAATTAGCGCAGATTTCAACGCGGATCTCTGGGGTCAAGCTGTGCGTCTGGAATGTGTTTCCACATGCGCAAGACACTTGACAAATTTTATAATCTGGGTGAATACCGGCCTTCATAGTTTGTCTCCTATACCTTGTACGTACGCTCATGCGGCGCACGCATTGAGTATTATACCACTTTTATACGGTGGGTGTCTGCATCAGTTTGTTCATGACCATCTGCAGAATTCCGCCACTGCGGTAGTAATCCACTTCTGCGGGGGTGTCGATGCGCACCAATACCTCGAAAGCTCGGGTGGCCCCATCTGCTGATTTGGCCTGCATGGTGAGCTTCATCTTCGGTGCGAGTGCCTTTAGCCCGCTGATGCTGTAGGTTTCGGTGCCTGTCAGCCCCAGCATTTCGCGGTTTTGGCCAGGCAGGAACTGCACAGGTAGGATGCCCATACCGATCAGGTTGCTGCGGTGGATGCGCTCAAAGCTCTCGGCCAGAGCCAGCTTCATGCCCAGCAGGAAAGGGCCTTTGGCCGCCCAGTCGCGCGAGCTGCCTGTGCCGTATTCCTTGCCGGCGATGACCATCAATGGTGTGGCCTGCTTCTGGTATGCCATCGAGACATCGAAAATAGGGGCCTGGGTGCCGTCCGGCATGAGCGAATATCCGCCTTCCACACCGTCAAGAAGCTGGTTCTTGATGCGGATGTTGGCGAACGTGCCGCGCATCATCACGTTGTGGTTGCCTCGGCGGGAGCCGTAACTGTTGAAGTCGGCTGGTTTCACACCCAGGCTCTGGAGGTAAACACCGGCGGGGGTGCTGGCGGCGAAAGAACCGGCAGGCGAGATGTGGTCGGTGGTGATACTGTCGCCAAATACCGCCAACGGCTTCAAGCCATCGATGGTGTCTTGTGTATTGCCCTCGGCATTCAGGAAATAAGGAGGCTCTTGGATGTATGTGCTGTCTGGCTCCCACTGGAAGACATCTCCTGTGGGGGCTTGCAGCGCCTGCCAGAACTCGTCACCCAGGAACACCTTGGCATACTCGTCTTCGAACAGTTCTCGGCGCACACTGGCCGCACACGCGTCGTTGATCTCCTTCTGGCTGGGCCAGATGTCTTTCAGGTAAATAGCCTGGCCTTCATTGCCCATCCCAATGGGCTCAGTCAGCAGGTCAGTGGTCACATTCCCCGCCAGAGCATACGCCACCACCAGCAGGGGACTGGCCAGGTAGTTCGCGCGGGTGTGGGGGCTGACGCGGCCCTCAAAGTTTCGGTTACCGCTCAGCACACTAGCGGCCACGATGCCTTTGGCTTTGATGGCCTCTACGATCTCAGGTGCCAACGGTCCGCTATTGCCGATGCAGGTGGCGCAGCCGTAGCCCACCACATTGAAGCCTAATGCATCGAGTGCGGGCATCACGCCAGCCGCTTTCAGATATTCGGTGACCGCGCGTGATCCCGGTGTGAGGCTGGTCTTGACCCAAGGTTTGGTCTTCAAGCCCAAGGCTAGCGCCTTCTGGGCCAGTAAACCGGCACCTACCAGCACGCTGGGGTTGCTTGTGTTGGTGCAACTGGTGATGGCAGCGATGACCACATCGCCATGGCGCATTGGGTAATCCTGCCCGGCCACCACAGATGCATCCGCGAGGCGATCTTCGGCCAGCTCGAAACCGCGCTCTTTCACAGGAGCGGTGAGGGCCTTCTCGAAAGTGGTCTTCATGTCGGAGAGTTCCACGCGGTCTTGAGGACGCTTCGGCCCAGCGAGGCTAGGTTTCACGCTGCTGAGCTCAAGCTCCACCACCTGAGTGTATACGGGCTCGGGCGAATCAGCGGTGACAAACAATCCCTGAGCACGGAAATACGCTTCAGCGATCTGACAGGTTTGCTCAGGTCGTCCAGTCTGCCGCATGTAGCTGATGGTCTGCTCGTCTACTGGGAAATAGCCCATGGTCGCGCCATATTCGGGGGCCATATTGGCGATAGTGGCGCGGTCCGCTAGGCTGAGTGAGCTCAGACCAGAACCAAAAAACTCCACGAACTTGCCCACCACATTCAACTTGCGCAACATCTCTACGATGGTCAGCACCAGGTCGGTGGCGGTAGTGCCTTCCGTCAGCGAACCGGTCAGCCGAACGCCTACCACGTCAGGGCAGGGCATCACATAATGCTGGCCCAGCATCACGGCCTCGGCTTCAATTCCGCCCACGCCCCAGCCCATCACGCCCAGGCCGTTGATCATCGTGGTATGGCTGTCTGTGCCGATGCAGGTGTCCGGGTAGAGCATATGCTGGCCATCGGTGACTGTATCATGCACCAGAGGGCTCAGGAACTCCAGGTTGACCTGGTGGCAGATGCCCATACCTGGCGGCACGATGCGCACATTCTGAAAAGCGGACTGTGCCCACTTCAGGAAGCGGTAACGCTCGGAGTTGCGCTCATATTCTTTTGAAACATTGGCGGTGTAGGCCTCATTGGATCCAAACTCGTCCACCTGCAGCGAATGGTCAATGACCAGGTCTACCGGAACTAGCGGGTTGATCTTGAGCGGGTTGTCCCCGCGACGGGCCACTTCGCTACGCATGGCGGCCAGGTCGACCATGGCCGGCACGCCGGTGAAGTCCTGCATCAGCACTCTTGCGGGCATGAATGGGATCTCATCGGGCGCATTTGGTGTTCCCCAGGCGGCAAGCCTGGTCACGGAGTCGGCCTGGATACTGCCTTGGTACTCGCTACGCAAGAGGTTCTCCAGCAGCACACGAATTGAGTAGGGAAGTTGGGGAATGTTTGGGGCGGTTTTGGATAATTGACCTAAGCTTAAAAATTGGTAATCAATTCCGTTTATCTGAATCGTCTCAAGACACCCAAATGATCCATCCATGTATGGCCTCCGATTTATATATGCGACAATAATCTACCAATTTCATTTTACCTGCGGGCTTGGTGACTGTCAAACATTATGTAAACCATTGAAAGTGTGTCATATGCAGGGAATTTGCCAGGTGTTTCATAAAACAGGCGCCATAACATACCACATAGGATTATTTTGTATACTATGCTTGAATATGCACGCAAAGATATTAGATTGTGCCCATGATGGTGCATCATGATAGCCCAGGCTGGCGGGTATGCGGTATTACTCACGTCCAGGAGGATGATACATGGTTGAAGTTGGGCAAACAGCTCCAGATATGACTCTCGTTGATTTTCATAGTGACTCGGTGCGCCTGAGTTCTCTTTGGGCCTCCAACCCCGTCATGTTCTTTTTTCATCGCCATCTGGGCTGCATATTCGCCAAACAGGCTTTCAAACGACTCGATTGCAGTGTAGGGCAACTTGAGGCCCATGGTGTTCGTCTGGCATCTGTAGTTCCGGCCTCTGCGGCTGATGCGTGTGCGTTCTGTGCTGAGGGTGACTACTGGCATACGTGTCTTGCTGACGCGAAACTGGAGTGCTATCGCGCTTACGGGGTTAAAAAGGCGGGCTTGTTTCAGATGATCGGGCCCCTGCCGCTTCGAAGCATCAAAGAGGCTGCGGCACGCGGATACCGTCAGTCTTTGCGCCCGATTGGCAACGCGTTTGTGATGCCTGCTGTGGTTGTGGTTAACCAGGACGGGATCATAACTGCTGTTAAATATGGCAAGCATGTGGGTGATATCCCGACAGTCAGCGAGTTACTACATATGGTGAGCAGCGTATCTACTCCCCCTTCCAGTTGACAATGTAACGGATGCGTCATACAATACAGCCAATAGCCTAAGCTAAGGAGTGTTGTCATAAGTGTCTGACCCTGGAAGCCCGTCACCTGCAGCAACCTCCGGCCGGAGATTATCGCTGTCTGACAAGATACAGTATCTTCGGGGCGTGGGCGAAGCGTTGGCCATGAAGTTTCGCAAACTGCAGATTGAGACTGTGTTTGACCTCTTGATGCACGTCCCCAGCCGTTATGAAGACCGATCCCATCTCCGACGTCTGGCGGATGTGGTCGCCGGTGAGTATAACACCGTGAAGGGCCGGCTGATCGCGGTGGAGAACAGCGAGACCAAGCGTGGTTTCAAGATCACTCGGGCGGTGATCAACGATGGCTCAGGCTCACTGGAGCTGGTGTGGTTCAATCAGCCCTACATGCGCGACACTCTTTGGAAAAAGAAGGAACGCGAACTTGTCGTCTACGGTATGGTGCAGCAAGGCAGTTATTACTGGCAGATGAATACTCCCGAGTGGGAGGAGCTGATCGAAGACGACGGGCAGTCGCAACTGCGGATCGTGCCAGTCTACCCTTCCACAGATGGGCTTCAGCAGGCGCGTATACGGCTTGCTACCAGCAATGCTCTATCGCTGTACCGCGATGTAATTGCCGAATATCTGCCTGGGCAGATCATCGCAAAACGCGGTTTGATGCCGCCTCTACAGGCGTTACTCCAGATTCACTATCCCGAGAACCTGAATGATGTGGAAGCCGCCCGAAATCGGCTGGTGTATGATGAGTTTTTTACATTGCAGTCCTATCTTGCCTTACAGCAGCAGAATGTGAAACTGCGTCACAAAAACCCATTCGCAATAGACACCCCAAAACTTAACGACCGCCTGGCCCAGATGCTGCCGTTCAACCTGACTGACGCGCAGAAACGGGTGATTGGCGAAATATGGGCCGACATGCAGCGAGACGTGCCCATGAACCGACTGCTTCAGGGTGACGTGGGCTCAGGCAAGACGGTAGTGGCGGCTGCTGCCATGCTGGCATGTATTGAGAATGGACGGCAGGCGGCGATTATGGCCCCGACCGAGATTTTGGCTGAGCAGCACTTCATCGGGTTGTGCCGGCTGTTCGCGAAGAGCAGCGTGGTGGTGGACCTGGCAACGGGCAGCTTGACCTCAACCCGCAAGAAGGCGTTTCGAGAACGGCTGGCGCAGGGGGTAAGCCAGATTGTGGTGGGCACTCACGCGCTCATACAAGAGGGTGTGGATTTCCATAGCCTGGGTCTGGTGATTATCGATGAGCAGCACCGGTTTGGCGTACTCCAACGCGCCGCGCTGATGAACAAGGGCGAAAACCCCGATGTGCTGGTCATGACGGCGACGCCGATTCCCCGCACCCTGACGATGACGGTGTATGGCGACTTGGACTTATCTGTGATCGACCAGATGCCGGCGGGACGGAAGCCGATCAAGACCCACATGAAGTGGCACGGTCAGCGCGCGGAGGTCTACGAAGCCTTGCGGAAACTGCTGCAGGCAAAGCGACAGGCCTACGTGGTCTGTCCGCTGGTGCAGGAATCTGACAAACTGCAAAAGCAGGCTGCTGAAGCACTTGCCGTGGAACTCCAGACCGAAATATTGCCCGAATTCAAGGTCGGACTGCTGCATGGGCAGTTGAAACAAAAAGATAAAGAGCAGGTCATGGAGGAGTTTCGCTCTGGCATGATTGGTATTTTGGTGTCGACTACCGTCATTGAAGTGGGTGTCGATGTGCCCAACGCCACCGTGATGGTGGTGGAGGACGCCGAAAGGTTCGGACTGGCTCAGCTTCACCAGTTGCGCGGAAGGGTGGGGCGTGGTGAGCATCAAAGCTACTGCGTGCTCGTTACTGAATCCAATTCGGAAGCGGCCCGGGAAAGGCTGGATGTTTTGGTCAAGACGAACGACGGCTTCATCATTGCCGAGCAAGATTTGAGGATACGAGGGCCTGGCGAATTGACGGGAACCCGTCAGAGCGGTGTGCCCACGCTGCGCATCGCCAACATTCTGGAAGATCAACTCATGTTGATGTGTGCCCGGGAAGACGCGTTTGAACTGATCGCTTCTGACCCAAAGTTGGCACAGACACAGAACCAGGGCGTAAAATGGATGCTGGAACAACGGGCGGACAGAGCACAGTTGGCATCTGTGAGCTAATCACAATATACTTCATAAAGGTATACCATGAAAAAAGGAATATATCCCGGCTCTTTTGATCCGGTGACAAATGGGCATCTTGATATTATTAAGCGCAGCGCGCAGCTTTTCGATACACTAATAGTAGCTGTGGCACCTAACTCGTCAAAAACGCCGTTGTTCAGCGTAAGCGAACGGGAAAAACTTCTTTCTGAGGCATGTGCTGATATACCAAATGTGCAGATTGAACACTTCGATGGATTACTGGTTCATTACGCCGTTAAAAGCGGGTGCCATGTGATTATCAAAGGTCTGCGTGCGGTCAGCGATTTCGAGTACGAGCTTCAAATGGCACTTACCAACGCACGGCTATGTCCGGAAGTTGAGACAGTATTTATGATGACGTCATCTGAGTACCTGTTTTTAGCATCCAATGTAGTGAAAGAGATAGCCAGGTTGGGCGGTAGTGTAAGCGGACTGGTGCCGTCCGCGGTCGAACCCTTGCTCTACGCTAAATTCACATCGGTGCAGCAAGAGCCGGAGGACTAATATGGCAGAAAAATACGAAACCCTCGGTATTATCGAGAACCTGAAAGAAATGCTTGAAGGTGCTCGTCACTTCATGGGTAACATGATCGTGCTTGGTCTTGATTTGGACGAATGCTACGCCACTCTTGAACGTTTGAAGGCGACTATTCCCACAGAGATTCAAAAAGCCCAAAGCATTATACAGCGTCAAGATAGCATCACACAAAATGCCAATGATCATGCCCAGCATACCATTTCATTGGCACAGTCCCAAGCCCAGCAGATGGTGGATACTGCCTCTGCACAGGCGGCGGCCATGGTGGAGCAGAACACCATTGTGGCACAGGCCATGGATCGAGCGAATCAAATCATAGCAGAAGCGGAAGCCAAATCCTACGATTTACGCACTGGAGCCGATGATTACGCTCGCGATGTTCTGAACCGAGTAGAAGAATACCTTGCTAAATCCCTTAGCACCGTGCAGCGCGGCAAGGAACAGCTAGGGCCTTCACAGCGGACTCGGTAACCGAGGCGCAGCGGAGACCATAATCGACTATACGGAGAAGATAGATTGAAGATCCTAGTTATCAACTGCGGAAGCTCGTCTTTGAAATACCGCCTCTTTGAGGACGATACCGAGCTTGCCAAAGGCATGGTAGAACGCATTGGCCAGGCCGAAACACCTGATCACAATGTGGCCGTGGAGAAGATGTTCTCCCAGTTAACAGACCCCGCAAATCCTGCCAAGATTAGTATTGCCGAAATTGAGGCTATCGGGCACCGTGTCCTACACGGCGGCGAATGGATGACCGCTCCAGTCATTATTGACAGAGACGTCATCAGCACCATCGATGCCTGCATCCCCCTCGGCCCGCTTCATAATCCCGCCAACCTTCAAGGTATACGTGCCTGCATCAAGCAAGCCCCGCACGCTACCCAGGTTGCAGTTTTTGATACCGGCTTCCACCAAACAATGCCCGACTATGTTTACACCTACCCCATCCCAGAGAATCTTCGAAAAGAACATGGTATCCGTCGATACGGGTTCCATGGGACCAGCCACTACTATGTTTCCAGCCGCATGGTGGACATCCTCAAGAAGAATGAGGGCATCACGTCTGGTAGTAAGGTGGTCTGCTGCCACCTCGGTAATGGCTCCAGCATGGCTGCCATAGTGGACGGGAAGTGCGTGGACACATCCATGGGCTTGACCCCTGCCGAAGGGCTAATGATGGGCACCCGTTGCGGAGACATCGATCCGGCCGTCTTGATCTACCTGCAAAGAACACAGGGGTGGGATGCAGACAGACTGGACAAGCTGATCAACAAGCAGAGCGGCCTCCTCGCGGTAGCTGGCGTGGTGGACATGCGTGATGTGGAAGACCGCTACATGGCGGGCGACCCGAAGTCACGCCTGGCGTTTGATATCTTTTGCTATCGCATCATAAAATACGTGGGTGCTTACGCAGCAGCAATGAACGGTCTGGATGCCATCGCCTTTACTGGCGGTATCGGTGAGAACAGTCCGTTGGTACGTGACCGCGTGTGTGCCTCTCTGTCATACATGGGTATTGTCATCGATAATGCCATCAACGAGCCCCGCAGCAAACAGGAACGCCGCATCAGCACACCTGACAGCAAGGTCAAAATCTACGTGGTACCGACAGACGAAGAGCGAGTCATCGCCCGTGAGACTCTGCGGCTGACCAACGAGAAGAAAGCTGTGCTCGCCTAAAAGCGTGTTATAATAAACAGGCGTTTTTCGGTTCGCTGAGTGATTTACAGCCCTTGGAGGTTCAGATATGAGGCTTGATCTCAATGAAGTTGTTCTGAAACCAGGGGCTATTTACAACTACGAAGTGAATGAAGCCCCTGGTACGGTTCCCGAAATTGAGTTAGCGGCTCCGGTCACCGGAACCATTGCTTTCTCAAATACGGGCGACTGTTTAGTGATACGTGGTCGGATCAAGGCGGATATCCTGCTGGAATGCAGCCGGTGCCTGCGCCCAACGATCATATCTGCACTTGTGGCTGTAGACGAAGCTGCGAATGTGGAATACAGCGGGGGTCATGGGAATCCAACCTCTGCCACACTGAAGCCGATTGATGAAGATGACGCTCTTCTGTTCGAAGACAACATTTTCGATCTTTCGGAGCTTCTGCGTCAACTGCTGTTGATGGAGATTCCGCTGCAGCCGTTACATGCACCTGACTGCAAAGGCATTTGCCAGCGATGTGGTGCAGACCTGAACGACGCACCGTGCGATTGCACGGATGACGATGACGACGCGCCGTTGCGCTGGACCGACCTCGCCAAACTGGCTTTAGATGCTAAAGAGCTGAAGCAACTTGGCGACGACGAAGATTTGAATTCATAACCAACTGAGGAGACTATACAATGCCGCTGCCAAAAAGAAGACATTCGCACGCACGTGGTGCGAAGCGACGAACTCACTATACTTTGTCTGCCGTGACCGTGGTGGCCAGCAAGTGCCCGGGCAACAACCCTGACTGCCCTGGAGCACGCGTGTCGCACACCGCATGCCCCGTGTGCGGCTGGTATAACGGCCGACAAGCCGTGCCCGTCAAAACAAAGAAAATCCAGGAATAGGCTTCCGGAAGCAAACGAATGCCTAATTCGAACAGGAAACCGCGGATTGCTATAGACGGCATGGGCGGTGACCACGCTCCAGCCGAAATTGTAATAGGCACCGTTGCCGTTGCGCTTGAGAATCCTGATGCAGATTGGATTCTTGTTGGCGATGAGAGCCTCATGCGTGAGAGCCTTAAGGGGCGCGCACTACCGACGAATGTCATTCTGAAACACGCTTCGCAGGTGATAAAGATGGATGAAAGTCCTGTCACTGCGATCCGTAAGAAGAAGGATGCTTCTCTGGTGGTGTGCGCCCGTCTCGTTAAAGAGGGGCAGGCTGACGGGTTCTTTAGTGCCGGACATAGCGGTGCAGCCCTCGCAGTCGGTGCTCTGATCATAGGACGTATTCCGGGAGTAGACCGGCCTGCCATCACTGTACCCATGCCTTCGGCCAAGGGCCATTACGTGCTCGTAGATGCCGGCGCTAACGTGGACTGCGACCACACCCACTTGGTTGAGTTTGCCGTGATGGGTATGGTGTATGCACAGACCATCCTTGGTGTGAAAGAGCCTCGTATCGGCCTGCTGAGCAACGGCGAAGAGGACACCAAAGGTAACCAGCTAGTCAAATCTGCCAACCGCCTGCTACGGGCCTCTGGGCTGCCTTTCATAGGCAACATCGAGGGGCGCGAGATGTTTGAGGGTAAGGCAGACGTGGTGGTTTGTGATGGATTTGTTGGGAACCTCGTGCTGAAGACCGCAGAGGGTGTGGGTTTGATGCTCATGAAGCTGATTCAAAAAGAAGTTGAACACAACCCACTGCTCAAAGTTCCCGTGGCAATGATGATGGGTACCCTTAAGAAGCTAAAACGTCACACCGACCCGGATGAATACGGCGGTGCGCATCTGCTTGGCGTGAACAGCGTGGTGGTTATTGGACATGGATCGTCGAATGCCAGAGCCGTCACTAATGGCTTGAAAATTACACTGCGTGCCGTGAAGCAAGATATGGTAGCCCGTATTTCTGAGGCCATGATTGAACGCGCTGAGATGGTCAGCTCATTGCCATTCCTACTACAAGAGGGCGGACCTGTCAGTAACTGACTCATGGTCAGTGCCACCGCCAATACCTACCAACAACCACACGAAAGTGAGGCTGACACGGATTGTCGAAGCTTAAATACGCACTGCTTTTTCCGGGGCAAGGCTCACAGAGTTCGGCGATGGGTGCCGACCTGCTTGCCCAGTATCCTGAAGCAGCAGATATGGCCGCTCAAGCTGACACAGCATTAGGGCGATCGGTCACTGATCTTCTCACCACTGCCGATGATGCCACACTGAAGCAGACTATCAATTCCCAACCCTCTCTTTACTGCCTTAGCCAGGCCATCCTGGCTGTTTTGCGCAGAAAAACTCCTGTGGCACCTGCAGCAGTTGCTGGACACAGTCTGGGCGAGTATGCGGCGTTGTCAGCGGCTGGTGTTATAAGCTATCAGCAGGGGTTGGGGCTGATCGATGCCCGTGCACAAGCGATGGACCGGGCCGCTGCAGCCCATCCTGGCTCCATGGCGGCGATATTGGGATTGGACGACGGTTTGATCACTGAAGCCTGCCTCGAGGCCAGCTCTGAAGGAATAGTCACCCCGGCCAACTACAATAGCCCTGGCCAAGTGGTCATCTCGGGTGAGAAAGCGGCAGTAGAAGCCGCCTGTTCGCTATGCAAGCAGAAGGGTGCCAAACGTGCCCTCATGCTGCCCGTCTCAGGTGGGTTTCACAGCCAGTTGATGGCACCGGCCGCAGAGGAGCTCCATGGCCTATTTGCAGCCACAGAATGGAAAGACCCTCAAACAACTCTCGTGATGAATGTTACAGCTCAACCGCCTTCCTCCGCATCGGAAATCTCTGGGCTCATGCTCAGGCAGATTACCAGCTCAGTGATGTGGAGCCAAAGCCTGGTTTATATGCACGAGATGGGCGTTGAGTTGTTTATCGAAGTTGGTCCTGGTGAGGTTCTGTGCGGGTTAGTGAAGCGCACGCTCCCGGGAGCTCAGACAATGCGGTGCGGCAAGCCCGAGGAAATAGTGGCTGTAGCCGAAAGAATAGGAGTATAACATGCGTTTCCAAGGAAAGATAGTATTAGTAACCGGTGGTGGAGCAGATACACGTGGTATAGGTTACTGCATCGCCAGTGCCTTTGGGCGTGAAGGGGCTTATGTCGTCGTAGCCGACTATGTGGAGGCCAATGCACAGCGCGTGGTGGACGACATCATTGCGGCCGGCGGACAGGCCGAAGTGTTGCAGATGGACGTCAGCAATGCTGACAGCGTGAACGCAGGCTTCAAACAACTGCTGGACAAGCACGACCGGCTTGATGTGCTGGTGAATGCCGCGGGCATCACCAAAGACGGCCTGATCATGCGCATGTCTGAAGGCGATTGGGACGCCGTCATGAATGTGAACCTCAAAGGTTCATTCCTGACTACAAAGGCTGCTACTAAGCCGATGATGAAACAGCGCAGCGGAGCCATCGTGAATATCGCATCGATCATGGGCCAGATCGGCAATGCCGGCCAGGCCAACTACGCCAGCTCAAAGGGAGGGTTGATCGCCCTGACGAAGTCGACCGCTAAAGAACTGGGTTCACGAGGAATCCGAGCGAATGCGGTGGCCCCAGGCTGGATCGAAACCGCCATGACCGACAAGCTTCCCGACAGCGTGCGCGAAGGTATGATGACCAATGTACCCCTGGCTCGTTTGGGTAGCGGAGCGGATGTAGCCAAAGTAGTGCTGTTCCTGGCAAGTGATGATGCAGGTTATGTAACCGGTCAGACCTTGACTGTTGACGGCGGGCTGGTTATGATATAAATTGAGCTGCATCGCGCAGTTTAAACAGAAAACCAAATATCCCTTACATACCATAAATGGAGGATACCAGAATCCCATGGAAATTTTCGATCGAGTGAAGAAAGTCGTCGTAGAGAAACTCAACGTCGACGCCGGTGAAGTAACCGCAGATGCAGCATTCATGGACGACCTGGGTGCAGACTCATTGGACCTCGTTGAGTTGGTAATGGCTCTTGAAGAAGAGTTCGAAATTGAGATTGCCGACGAAGATGCAGAGAAAATCCGCAAAGTATCCGATGCTGTCAGTTATGTCGAAAGCAAACTGAGCTAAGCTAGAAGATGTCCAATTCCCGAAAGACAATCGTAATCACGGGACTGGGAGCTGTGACTCCTTTCGGTAAGAGTATCCCCACGTTGTGGAGTAATCTACTGGCAGGCTCCACATCATCGAGACGCATCCTTGATATGGATGTTGAAAACCACCCCATACAGATTGCTTGCCAGGTCCTGGATTTCGATCCGCAACCATACATTGATGCCAAAGCAGAAAAGCGTATGGACCGGTTTACGAAATTCGCCGTGTGGGCGGCTTGTGAAGCCGCCGCCGATGCAGGGATCACCGAAGGCACTGTGGACCCTGAACGGTTTGGTGTTGTGATTGGCTCGGGGATGGGTGGCATCATCACCATTGAAGAGCAGCACATCATCTTCCTCGAACGCGGTGCCGGTCGTTTAAGCCCGTTCATGATACCCAACATGATCTCCAACATGGCCGCCGGCCAAGTAAGCATGACCCTGGGTGCGAAGGGGATTACCTTGTGTGTGACCACAGCCTGTGCGAGTGGTGCTAACAGCGTAGGTGAAGCCGCGGAGGTCATCCAAAGGGGCGACGCTGACATGATGGTTGCGGGTGGGTGCGATGCCACGATCAGCCCGTATGCCTTAGGCGGGTTTAACGCTTGCAAAGCACTAAGCCGTCGTAATGATGCCCCCGAACGCTCGAGCCGTCCATTTGACAAAGATCGCGACGGATTTGTGATGGGTGAAGGTGCCGGTGTCCTAATATTGGAGACACTTGAGCACGCGAAAGCCCGTGGTGCCAAAATCTACGCTGTGTTAGCGGGGTATGGATCCACCTCAGATGCCTTCCATGTGACCTCACCTGATCCCGAGTGTGTTCAAACCTCACGCTGTATGAAGACGGCTATCCAAAAGGCTGGCATAAGCGTATCTGATGTGAGCTATGTGAATGCGCATGGCACATCAACCCCAACGAATGACAGGCTCGAAACCAAATCGATCAAGATGGCTGTGGGTAGTAATGTACCAGTCAGCTCCATCAAAGGCAGCACTGGGCACCTGATGGGTGCCGCTGGTGCCGTTGAGGCGATTGTATCGGTGTTGGCCATTCGCGACCAGATATTGCCACCGACTGCTAATTACGAAGTCCCAGACCCAGAGTGCGATCTGGACTACGTGCCGAATGTTGCCCGCAAGGCGGTAGTCAACGCAGTGCTTAGCAACTCGTTCGGATTTGGTGGACACAATGCCTGTCTCTTGTTAACCAAGCACTAGATATCGGCATATAGAGTGTAGCGCACCCCCAGCCAGATGATGGCTGGGGGTGTTTTTTTAGCCACGTTGCCGCGGGTTTAGTCACACAGTCCATTACCCACATCTCCCCGCCGCGCCCTGAAGGACGGCGGCTTTTTTAACCGGTAAGCCGGCAGGAAGCCGGCTGCAGGCATGAAATCTGGTTTGAGAACGTGTAAAAACGGTGAGGTATGGTGTCATTGCACTTGGTGTCTCGGTATTTCAGACGTTTTTAGACGGCTTTTCGGATAAGAAGCCGCCGTCCTTCAGGGCGCGGCGGAGTGGCATACACCATCATATAACGATAAAACACCACGGACCGACATGTGGGTAATAGACTGGGTTTAGTCACCCAGTCTATTCCCCAAAAATACAGATTGTGGTTTTGCGTTGTGTATCAATACATTCCGCCCTACCACGCGCTAAAGCACAGTCTATTACCCACAAATGTAACTGAAGCACCGCCACGCGCTAAAGCACATGGCTATTGACCGGCCAAGCCTGCTGAAGCAGGCTGCACCACTTCGCCTTGTGGCTGGATGCGGCACCCAGACTGCTTCAGCAGGCATGTAAGTAACAGGCCGGGGCGCCCCTTGTGGGCGCCCGTATTACCGGGGCATGGCGTGCCGTGCCCGAATCGCGGGCCCGATCAACATGCCAATCGTAGGGGCGACCGGCCGGTCGCCCCAATAGGGCCACCACAAGGGTGGCCCCTACGACCGTATCAGTTACAGCCTGGGCTGCCGTGCCAGCACGGGCAGGTGCTTTTCAGGTCAATAGCCGAGACATTTATGTCGCGGAATCGGCGACTGTTGGCTCCGTAGATATTTGTGGGTAATAGACTGATATTTATGCGAGGAGTCGTAGGTCATATACGTGTTGTTCATTTGTATGTAAAAGACTGGGGTCCTTCACCGCACGGCTGATGATTTTTGGCCGGCGTCGCTGTACTCCGGCCGACGTTGGCAGCCCCCTGTCTGATGGATGACCATCGAAGTTAACATAACTATGCGATGCAGGAAATGCCCATATGTATGGCCAACATATCACAGTAACGTGTCATATATCACACAGACTAGAATATAAGGGGTGACCCAGTGAATTTGGTTCCTAATGGAGATTTCAAGAGCCTTGCTGGGTGGAAAACATCCAACCCGGCACTCGTACAGGTCGGGATAGAAGCCGCCGATGGTGTGCCTAATGTGAAGATCAGCTCTGACCCTCAGGCACCTGAAGGGACCGAATCGACCGCCATCTGGCAGATGCTGGATATCAAGAGCTTTGATGCCAAAGCTGAATACCGGCTGAGATTCCGTGCCAAGTCGGACCACTTCCCTCAGGAATACAACCTGTTCCTGGGCATGATGCAGGGTGAGCAGCTTCCGTTCACTGTGGGTTACGAGTGGCGGCAGGTGGGTGTGGCCTGGCAGGATGTGCGGCTTGACTTCCGCGATGTGAACACTGTCTCTACCGCCATTAAACTCATGATCCAAGTAAAGGCCCCTGGCAGTGTGTGGATCAGTGATTTGCGTATTGAGCAGTTGCCTGCAGGCACGATCGGGGCAGAAGAGCGGCTGCTGAAAGACCTGCCCAAATATGTGGGCTCCTCCCAGCATGTCAAGATCACCGCAGACCGGCGTTTTACTGTCAAGGGCAAACCATTCTTCCCGATTGGTCTGTGGGGGATTGATTACCCCAATGAAAGACATATGGACGACTTGCAGTCGTTCGGGTTCAACGTCACCGGTACCGGCCACCTTTCGGCCCGTGGTGCCAGTGGTGTGAAGGCGTTCCTTGACCAGCTTCAGACGCGTGGCCTGATGGCCATCGGGGTGCTTCGGTATGCACTAAGCCCCCAGACCCCTGGTATCGAGGCGGAAGTGGAGCGTATGAACGGCATACACAAACCTGTGATGGATGTGACTCGCGTGCATCCTGCCTTTTTCGCATATGATATCGGCGATGAGGTGGCATGGGCGGGGAATGACATCTCAGCACTGGCCAAGGGAGCTCACTTTATACGTGAGTGTGACCCAAACCACCCGATATTCACCAATGCGGCCCCTCGGGGGAGCATCGCTAGCCTGCAGCGCTACTACCGGTTCGTCGACATCGGCGGAAGCGATATCTATCCGTGGTGGAATGGGGAACTCGATAAGCACTCGGATTTGCCCAACAAAACATACTCAGTGGTCGGCGATGAGACGATCAAGAACCTGCAAGCGATGGGCAAGAACAAACCCGTGATCATGACGCTGCAGGCTTTCGGATGGTCTGAGGGCACACCCGATGAGGCCCTTAAAGCTAAGGGCTACACCTACCCGCCGCAGAACCTGATCCGGTATATGGTTTATGATGCCATTGTGTGCGGTTCGACTGGGATATTGATGTTCCAAGACGCACGCTATGACTACATCAATCCCAAGGTGAAGGCGATGGGGCTGGAGCTAAAGGCGATGCACAATGTGCTGGCCTCACCGAATGACCCTAAGGGTGCGAAATCGGCCGATAAACGGCTTAAGCTGATCACCAAGCTCTACCGAGGCAAGCGCACCATCATCGCAGTCAACCGGTCCGGAAGTGGTGTCAAATGCCGGATCACCGTGCCCTCGGGTACGAAAGTCTGGCAGGAGAAGTCCAGCCGTCGAAGGCTCGATGTCACACGGCAAGGATTTACTGAGAGCTTCGAGCCGTGGGGTGTGGGTATCTACGAGCAGATCGGGTAGAGGCGCACTGGTATGCTAAGGTCGATGATGCAGGTGTACGTTAAGGGTAGTGTAGAAGCTGTTCAGTTATATGATCAAGCTTTCGGTGCTCAATTGATCTGCGAACACCGGAATGAAGACGGCAGCTTTCTGCACGCCGAACTGTGTGTATATGGACAAATCGTGGCAGTATCCGAATCTAGAGATGCTGAGATCACAACAGGCAATACGATGCAGTTTTGCCTACATTTCGGTGAAGACAACAAGCACCTTGTCGAAAAAGCGTATGAGGTGCTTAAGCAAGATGCGACCATCACGGCACCATTGGGGCCTTGCTTCTTTAGTCCCTGTATGGTTGGCCTGATTGACAGGTTCGGCGTCAACTGGTGTTTGTTTGCGTAGGAGCTGGATATGCGCTATAGGAGTTGGTTCCCTCTCGCCGCGACATAAATGTCTCGGCTATTGACCCTTCCAAGCCTGCTGAAGCAGTCTTCATGAACGTTATCTTTCTCGGCAAGGAGCTCCGCAGCCCGGTTTAGCGGGCTTGTTGATCAGTAGCCGAGACATTTATGTCGCGGCACATGGTCGATACGATTCCAATCCGTATTTGTGGGTAATTAACTGGGTGACTAAAACCGCGGCAGCGTGGCTGGTCACCTGCGATATGGGCTGACCGGCCTCGCGGTGACGGGTTCCATCGCCCCAGGGGGCTCCATCACCCGTCGCTGATCAAATGGCTACCCGCGTCGCTTCGCTCCAGCGGGTGCTGGCGGAGGACGCCCGGCGCCCGCTTGCGGGCTGCGATTGCTTAGCCGCGCGGTGAGGGAACCCCGTTAGGGGACGCCAGTCCCGTGGGGTGACCAAACCCGCGGCAGTGTGGCTGGTCACCTTCGATATGGGCTGACCGGCCTTGCTGTGACGGGTTCGGCTATCCGCCAGACCACCCTGGACATAACTTTTCATGGCTCAGCAGTTGCCACAACCCGCTATCAATCCCCCTGTGCTCCGAAGTTTCGATTGAGCACCACGTAGTCAAACAGGTTCACGCTGCCCGTGCCATCCATATCCGCCAGCGGATCGTTGGTGTTGAAGTGGATATCAAGCTCGACATAGTCAAACAGGTTCACCCGCCCATCCCCATCGGCGTCACCCGAAAGCAGTGTGATGGGCACGATCTGCTCACTTCCTGAGGGGGTGAGTTGGAGCCTGCGCCTGAGGAATGGGCGTGCCGAAATCTCGATGGTGAGAGCCTGCTGTGGTAGCACACCGAGGGGTAAGGTACCGTCGCCCAGCGTGGTTGCGGTGTAGCTTTTTGAGTAGCCAACCCCGGTCACCGCAATACTGAATGTCCGGCCAGCCAAACTGCCATCCCAGTAGTTGACGGTCGGGTTAATGATCACGTTGGTCTGTTGGTCGATCCCGCGGACAACCACGTTGTCGATATACGCGTAAGCAGTGGTCGTGTTGGTGGTGCGGAATCTGATTTTGAAGTTCGGGTTGTTACTGGCACCGGCGGGTAGAGCGAACTGCTTGTAACTCCAGGCGCTATTGCCAGCCTGATCTTCCAATGTGCTCCATACGCTGCCATCAAACCACTCAGCGATCAGATGACTACTCGAGGTACCATTGGATGTCTGGCGTGCATATTCCACGATGATATCATGTTTCGCAACCGTTGAGTACGGCTTGGTGATCGAATCAGTCGAGTTGAGATTGGCAGTGTAGGTCTGCATGTACTTGCTTGAGGATTGTGTCGTCGCTCCGCTGTTGGTCCATCCGCCAGCGGTGAGATTGTTGCTCTCAAACCCGTCTGACCACAACACAGTGTCTAGAACGATGTTGTCTGCGACGACGCCAGAGATGTTACCAGAATTATCTTTGAATTGCGCATACACCACTTTGATGCCGCCCACAGATCCCAGATCATAGAGCTTACTGCTGGCGTACGGTTCCCATGCGCTCCAGTTGGCCTCATCAGTGCTGAACCGCATGTGCGACACCACCCCGCTGGGTAGCTGTGAAGAGGCATCGAGTGCCAAGCTGACTGCGCCATTTGTGGTTGTAGGGCTATCTGCGTTGATGGTGACGCTACCGGCTATCGGGTCGGAGTTAATGCACACGATGTTCGCCCGGGCACCCGACACGCCTCCATTGGAGGGGTCTAAGCGGATGCGGGTGATATTGCCTGTCCAGTTTGGGTTGGATGACATCGTCACCGCATAGTTATGCATCTGACCGTCGGCGATCGCCGTGAACCGCACGGAATTCGCTTCGCTAAAGCCGCCACCGGTGGGTGCAAAGAAAATCTGGCAGCCTCCATCATTTGTGCCCGCAAGGGCCATGCGGATGTAAAGCTTCGGCACACTGGAAGCGGCGAAAAACTTCGGTGGACTGGTGATGTATGGATCCGATGTGTCAAGCTTCATCTGCATCCGGCGGTTGGCCCATGGGAAGCCGGTATCGGTGCCGTTCATTGTGAAGTTCTGACGGTCGTGTGCAAACGTAAAATTAGGTCTGGTGTTGGGCGCATGAGAATAGACGTAGCTTCGGATGCTGGACAGACTGCCCAGGATCAGCGTCGCCTCGAAGTCGTAAGTGATATTATGATCGAGAATGTCGGTGCTCAGAGGTGCGATGTATCCGGTGTTGCCGCTGGTCGGACCGCCCGAGTTCTTTGTGCCCGCAAAGCCGCCCACGAACGAGTAGGAGCCCTTCTTGTAGGTGCCGACACCCCAGCCGCTGGCATCCACTTGGGCCGCCCAGTTCTCGGTGGCCGTCCAGTAGTTCCACGGTGGACCCTGGTTCACCACCTCATTCATCGCTCCGTTGGTGAATGGCGAGTTTCCATTATACGAGTATAGTTTGTAGAGGGTGGCGACGGTGTAAACAGCAGGCTTCTCCTGCTCAAATGCGCCATACCAGGTGGTATCTGGTCGGGCGTTATTAATCCGGCAATAGACATTGACTGATGATCCATCGATCGTGGTCCACTGCTCCAGCGTGCCCTCCTGGTCTACGTTGTTGAGTGCCCACTGCTTACCGATGCTTTTGGTGTAGATGGTCTTCCCATCATTGGTATGCGCTAGAATCTTGGCACTATTGCCGTAGCAGTCGCCTACCTGGATGGGGTTCCATGGCCAGTTGGGCCAGCTTGAGCTGGGACTACCGTATGGCTGCGGTCCGGAGTAATATGACTGCTGGACATATCGCCCTTTGTCGGCGATGTTGATCTGGTTAGCTCCACCCGAGGTGCTCAGCCAGTAGATTGATCCGCCTACCTTCAAATCAACTCCGACTTTGATAATTCCGTTGTCCAAAAAGCTAGATGATTGCGCCCATGCGCCGTACGAGGACATGACTGCCACCAAGCTGATGGCCAGCGTAAGTATCTTTCGAGGCATTGTAAGGTTCTCCAGTATGTTGCGTCGTATGATGAATATTCGATCACCCAGATTCAGACGAATTTCCGCCGGCAAGAGTTGCAAGGATCATTATGCTCTAGTCGGCCTGTGCTCCGAAATTCTGGTCTAGCACCACGTAGTCAAACAGGTTCACGCTGCCTGTGCCATCCATATCCGCCAGGGGTTCGGTGCTGTTGAAGTGGATATCTAGCTCCACATAGTCGAACAGGTTGACTAGCCCATTCCCATCGGCATCACCCGATAGCAGGCTGATGGGGACGATCTGCTCGGTTCCTGAGGGTGTGAACTGTATCGTGCGCTTCAGGAACGGCCGGGCCGTGATATCCAGTGTCAGAGCCTGCTGCGGCAGCACGCCAAGCGGGATCGTGCCATCGCTCTGAGCTCTGACTTCATAGCTCTTTGACACATTCGTTCCGCTAACCTGTATCTGAAACAGCCGGTCCGTGAGTGTTCCTTTCCACTGGTCGATTGTGGGGTTTAGTATGACGCTAGTCTGCTGCTCGGGCACAAACTCGAAGCGCCTGACGATGACCTCAACGGCTGCGTTGTTGGATGGCGGAACTGCAGAACCGCCGACAAGCCACAGGTTGATTCGAGGGTTCTCGGCTCCTGGCGTGGGAATACCCGTGCCGGTGTAAGTCCACGACTGTAGCTGTGTGCTGCCGGTATAGCTGGAAAACGCGATGGCGTTCGCGCTCCATGTCATGCTGTGGGTTGATGTGCCAGCCAGGGACGCAAGATTATACCGGTGCCTGTGGTTAGGTTGATCCCATGGTTGCAAAACATACTGCGAATTCGGATCGCCAGGAGTGCCCCAGCGGGAAAACTCGATGTCGATCTCTCGATATGGAGGAGCTGCCGTGTCGTCCCATGTAAACAGCCCGAATACTGCGTTGTAGTCGATGGCGGCCGGGTCATTGTCGATGACAAACCGGTAGGTCCCGTACCCAAAGCTGTCTTTACCGATCACCTCTGAGCAGTACCATTTGCCATTGTGGTTGCTGATCCTGAGGTGCAGGCGACCAAGCTGATCCACCCACACATCCTCAGCTCTGTCGGAGAAGTAGTTGCCCGCACTTGGGGGGCCGACCAGAAACTCACTCTTCTTGACCGTCCACTTCAGGCCTGAGAAGTCAATCTCGCGCGGCAGCTCAGGATTCGTGCGTGTCACCTGGACATTCGCCACGGCGTGCTGTGATACTTCCGCGGGAATCTCCTGGTAACCCTGGGATATGGGGGGCATATAGCCTGCGGGCAGCAAGTAAGCCGCGATGCGTGTGGCCATCTCGTCACCCTCACCTGTGGTGATACTGCATGTCCAAGCTCCGTCGGGATTAATGGATACGAGTCGGTCGCTCTCTTCGAAGTATGGTTTGGTCCACCAGCCATTGGTGTAGATAAACACGGCGACCCTGTAGTCACTCGGAGTGACATTGGTGACATGCCCTGTGAGGTTATCTTTGGAGCCGTATGGTGGCACTTGGTCAAACACGATGGTGGGGGTGGCCTCTGTGGTCACTGCCTGACTGTCTGCACTGCTGCTGTGACAGATAAGCGGGGCCGAGAGCATGGAGATGACTGCGATGAGGCGTATCCAGTTCATTATGTACCTCCTGGATAGGAATGACTTGAATATCACCGGTCGTAGGGGCGTCCCTTGTGGGCGCCCTAATCGATAATCATCGAATAAGCTTTTAGGGCCACCACAAGGGTGGCCCCTACGACCGTATAATTTAAACGTAGGCTGATGTACCAGCACGGGTAGGTTCTTACATGTTGCTTGAATGATTGATGTTAGTGCCGCTGGTTATTCGTAGTAACTGTGTATGGAGCTATACCATTACTATCAGGATACCTTTTTACCAATGGGTGTGGCTATCGGGATTGGGGGGTAATTTGCGGATATGGAGGCAGATGCTAAAGAGCCATTAGGGGCGGTGCTAATCGACCGCCCCTTGTACGAACAACAGAATCGCAGGTTAGCGTGCGGCCCAGAGCATTCCTCGCTGCACGATGATCTTTGCTTCCGGTACCTGGAAGTCAGATGCGACATGTCCAAGTGAGCTGTAGAACACGCGGCCCTCGCCGAACTTGCGCTTCCACACTGCGGGCATTACGGTGCCGGCAACCCATGGGTAGGTATCACCGCTGATAGTGGTGGTGGCGAGCACTTCGTTACCTGGGTCGGTGTGCATGTAATACTGCTCAGAGTGCATGGCGAACTCACCCAGCCCAGCCACGATGGGGTCTTCCGGCTTGGATATCTGCACAGTGTAGTCGATGATACCGCCGGGATGCTCTACCCAGTTACCGCCGGTCATGAACTGATACATGGTGTTGTTACGGAAGCTGTCGCACATACCGCCGTGCCAGCCCGCCAGGCCCACACCGCTACGCACGGCTTTCAATAGCCCGCCTTCTTGTTCGCCGCTGATCTGGCCCATGGTCCATGCGGGCACGATCAGGCTGAGGCTGCTCATGAATGCCTCGTCTGTGTAGATATCCATGCTGCCATCGACCACTGTGACGTCGAAGCCGTTTTCTTTCAAAAAGGGGATGAAGATGTCGGTAGTCTGCACGGGTTCATGGCCATCCCAGCCGCCGCGCACTACGAGTGCTTTTTTCATGTGGTTACTATTCCTTATGTATTAGTCGATTTGTCCGGTGATCAGGCCCATCTTCATGGGTTGTGGCTGTGCCACGGTATTGGTAATAGCGATGGATTTACCTTGGTCACTGGCCTCGTGGATGCTCTGCATGATGTCGAGCACGTGAAGCGCGAGAGCTCCGCTGGCGCGGTGTGGCCGCTCGAGCTGGATGCCTGCGGCCATGTCGGCCACACCCAGCATGCGCCAGTTTTCGCTGTAGATATGGCTGTAAGGCATCACCTGCCAGCCGCTGCCGGGTCGGAACAGTTTAGGCTCCCCGCCAAAGCCGTTGGGGTCTGGCACGGAGATTGTCCCTTCCGTGCCGTATATCTCTATCCAGGGAAGATTGGCTGCCCACACATCGAAGCTGGTAGTGATGGTGCCAACGGCGCCGTTCTCAAACTCCAGAAGGCCGTTCACATGGGTAGGCACATCTACATCCACCACCTTGCCGTATTTGCCGGCACTGGTGATGGTTCTAGTGGGAAAGCTCATACGGTTGGCTCCGGCCACTTTCGCCACAGGGCCCATCAGGTTGACAAGCGCGGTCAGATAATAGGGGCCCATGTCGAACATCGGGCCGCCGCCGTGCTCGTAGTAGAACTCGGGATCCGGATGCCAGCTCTCATGGCCGTGGCAGGTCATGAATGCGTTGGCACCGATGGGACGGCCAATCCAGCCGTCGTCAATCAGCTTGCGGCAGGTCTGAATACCCGCACCCAGGAAGGTGTCGGGAGCGCAGCCCACCCGAAGACCTTTCTCGGCTGCCAGAGCCAGCGTGTTTTCTCCGTCCTGGCGGTTCAAGGCCAGCGGTTTTTCGCAGTAGACATGCTTGCCGGCCATCAATGCGGCTTTATTCACGGCGAAATGCGCTTTCGGCACCGTGAGGTTCAGCACGATATCTATGTCCGGGTTGGCTAACAGTTCCTCGGTGCTGCAGACCAGCGGTACATTGAACTCGGCTGCACGAGCCTTCGCCTTTTCCGTAATGAGATCGGCGCAAGCCACGATGTCGACCATCGGAAGTTTCGATCCGTTCGTGAAGTAGATGCCGCTGATATTGCCGCATCCCACTATACCGACTTTTAGTGGACGTATCATATGTATACCTCTATGCTGAATGGTGATAGATACCTGGTTGAGTATGACTCAGTGTGCCATGATGCAAGGCCACATGGCCGTGCCATCAAACTGTTAGTCTATCTGGCCTGTAATCAGGCCCATCTTCATGGGCTCTGGCTGTGCCACGGTGTTGGCGATCGCGACGGACTTGCCCTGGTCGCTGGCTTCGTGGATACTCTGCATGACATCCAGCACATGGAGGGCAAGCGCTCCGCTGGCGCGGTGTGGCCGTCCTAACTGGATTCCTGCGCTCATATCGGCTACGCCCAGCATACGCCAGTGGTCGCTGTAGATATGGCTGTGCGGAATGGTCTTCCAATCGCTACCGGGGCGATACACCTTCACGTCACCGCCAAAGAAGTTGGGGTCAGGAAGGCACAGGGTGCCATCAGTGCCGTAGATCTCTATGAATGGCAGATTGGCAGCCCATATGTCAAAGCTCTGCATGATGGTGCCAACTGCACCATTTTTGAACTCAAGCAAGCCATTAACATGGGTGGGAATCTCGACTTGTATCTTCTGGCCGTATTTGGGTTGGCTTTGGATGGTGCGCGTGGGGAAGCTGATCCGGTTGGCTCCCGCAACCCGTGCGATGGGGCCCATCAGGTGAACCATGGCTGTCAGGTAGTATGGGCCCATGTCGTACATAGGGCCACCGCCAACCTGGTAGAAGAACTCCGGGTCTGGATGCCAGTTTTCAGGGCCATGTCCTGGCGAAGGCATGAACGCGTTGGCACCGATAGGGCGGCCTATCCAGCCATCGTCAATGACCTTTCGGCAGGTTTGCAGTCCCGCACCAAGGAAGGTGTCAGGGGCACAACCGATCCGCAGCCCCTTTTCTTCGGCGAGAGCGAGTATCTTAATGCCGTCCTCACGCGTCAGTGCCAGAGGCTTTTCGGTGTAGACATGCTTGCCCGCCATTAATGCGGCTGTGGTGACCGCAAAGTGAGCCTGCGGCACTGTAAGGTTGATGATGATCTCGACTTCGGGATTGGCGATCAGCTCTTCGGTGCTGCACGCGATGGGGATGTTGAACTCCGCGGCCCTTGCTTTCGCTTTCTCAATATTGATGTCGGCGCACGCTATGACATCAACCATCGGAAGTTTGGGCCCGTTAGTAAAGTAGATACCGCTGATATTGCCGCATCCTACTATTCCGACTTTCATTGCACGTATCACGATAATGACCTCGCTGGTGTTTATAGTAAAGGTACCGGGTTGAGTATGACTCGAATGGGTCCTGATATGCAAGGTGATTTTCAGAGTTCACATGGTATTTTGCGAAATATCTGTATCCGATAGATATTTCGCCGGTATGCAGGGAATCACCTTTGTTTTGGCGAAATACTACGCTGGCAGTGATATACTGCTCACTAATTTCAGAACACCTGATGTTCTTAAGTAAGGATGTTTCCAATGATCGCTTCACAGATCGTTGCGCAGCTCTACACCGTCCGCGACTACATCAAAACCCCACCGGAGATCGCGAAGTCCCTTCAAAAGATTCGAGAGATCGGCTACGATGCCGTGCAGGTCAGCGGGATGGGACCTATTGCAGAAGCTGAGCTGAAAGCTATGCTGGATGGCGAAGGCTTGGTTTGCTGTGCAACCCATGAGGGTGCAGAACGCATCTTGAACGAAACCCAGCAGATCATCGACCGGCTTAATGCGCTCGATTGTCAGCATACGGCCTACCCGCATCCGGCTAATGTGGACCTGAGTTGCCTGGAGGGTGTTGATGCTCTTGCAGCTCGCCTGGATGCCGCAGGAAAGCTCCTGCATGCTAACGGGATGACCTTGAGTTACCACAACCATCACATGGAGTTTCGTAAAGTGGGTGGTCAGACAATTCTCTCACGGCTGATGCAGATGACTGATCCACGGTATTTGAAACTGGAACTCGACACCTATTGGGCTCAGTACGGGGGCAGTGACCCTGTGTGGTGGTGTGAGCATAGCAACGGCCGGCTGCCGCTATTACACCTGAAGGACTACGAAATCGGTGAGGACAACCAGCCGCATTTCGCCAGCATCGGCAGAGGCAATCTGGATTGGCGGCGTATCATCACCGCAGCCGAGGCCTCAGGGTGCCAGTGGTATATCGTGGAGCAGGATACCTGTCCCGGCGATCCGTTTGACGCTTTAAGGCAGAGCTACGAATATCTGAAAGAAACATTCTGTACGAAAGAAGTGGAGATATAAGATGAAAGAAGTTCGTTTAGGAATCGTCGGCTTTGGGACCATGGGGCAGGGCCATGCTTGTAATGTGCGTGACGGCAAGGTGGCACGCTGCCGTATCACCGCCATCTGCGACTTGGTGCCTGAGAAGATGGAGACATGGGGCGCAAAGCCGTATACGCTGCGTACCGCCCGTCAACCTGGCGAAGAAGAGGAACTTATTGAGGGCCCGCCCATCAATGCTAAGCACTACACCGACTATAAAGAGCTTCTTGCCAGCGGTGAGGTGGACGCTGTGCTGATCGCCACCCCGCATTATGACCACACCACGATAGGAATTGCAGCATTGAATGCCGGTCTGCATGTGATGGTCGAAAAGCCGATCTCGGTAGATAAGTATGACGCTCAGATGCTTTCCGCAGCGCATAAGAACCCGAATCAAGTGTTCGCGGCGATGTTCAACCAGCGCACTAACCCGATGTATCAGCGGCTGCGTGAGATGATGCAGAACGGCGAACTAGGTGAGTTTGTGCGCGTGAACTGGATTGTATCTAACTGGTTTCGCACCGAGGCCTATTACCACTCGGGTGGTTGGCGAGCCACTTGGGTCGGCGAAGGCGGTGGCGTGCTGCTCAACCAATGTCCGCACAACCTGGACCTTCTACAGTGGATATGCGGCATGCCTAGCGCGATCACCGCCAAATGCGGATTCGGTGTGAAGCACAACATCGAGGTGGAAGATGAGGTGACGGTCAGCCTGGAGTATCCTAACGGAGCGACGGGTGTATTTGTGACCAGCACCGGTGAGTGGCCTGGCACCAACAGGCTTGAAGTGGTGGGTGACAAGGGCAAAGTGGTTATCGAGAACGGCAAATTTGATGTGTGGATGAATGAAGTCGGTGCGGCAGAGTTCTCACGCACCACCGACCAGGGGTTCGGAGCACCTCCCTGCCATCACGAGACGCTGGACATCCCCTCACATGGTGGAGAGCATGTGGAGACGCTGACCAACTTCGTGGACGCCATTATAGACGGCAAGCCGCTGCTCGCTCAAGCTGAAGAGGGCATCAACAGCGTGGAGCTGGCGAACGCGATGATCTGGAGCGGGCTGACAAAACAGCGGATTGATCTTCCGATCAACGCAGACGGCTATCACGAGGTATTGGCGCAGTTGAAGGATGGCCGTCTGAAGAGCAAGGAGGCCTAGATGTACTTTACGGGTTTCGCCGATGAGGCATCGTGGGAACTAGCTGGTCAGATCGCCGTCACGAAGCAGTTGGGCTGGGAGTGCATCGAAGCGCGGGGCATCAGCCGGATCAACATCCATGACCTGTGCGACGAACACTTCGAAGCCGTGGCGAGGAGCCTTGATGAAGCGGGTATCAAGGTGAACTGCTTTGGCAGCGCGATCGCCAACTGGGCGCACAGCATCGAGGAGCCGTTTGAGATCACCGAGCAGCAGATTGAGCGGACCATTCCGCGCATGAAGCGGTTGAACAGCAGGCTGATCCGGATCATGAGCTACGCCGTGCTGAAGGATCGTGATGTTGAAGATCAGATGGAGCAGGAGCGGTTCGCACGGCTGCGCATCATCACCAACAAGTTCCAGGAGGCTGACATTCAACCTGTTCATGAGAACTGCATGAACTATGGAGGAATGGGCTGGGTGTATACCCTGCGACTGATCGAGAATGTGCCGGGCTTGAAGCTGGTGTATGACACCGGCAACCCAGTGTTTACGGTCGATCGGACGAAACCACAGCCCTACCCGCAGCAGAGCAGTTGGGACTTCTACCGTCACGTCAAAGACCACGTGGCGTATGTCCACATCAAAGACGGCACGTTTGATCAAGCCACAGGGCGGCCTGTTTTCAGCTTCCCCGGCGAGGGGGTCGGGGATGTGCGCGACATCATGGCTGATCTACTGGCCTCTGGCTACGATGGCGGTATCTCCATCGAACCGCATATGGTGAGCGTGGCGCATGAGCCTACTGACGCAGATACTCAGGCGATGTACGACAACTACCTGGAGTATGGCCAGCGCATCATGAAGATCGTGGATGATCTTCGGCGATAAGGCAAGGCGGGTTCGACTATCAGATCGCAATGAGGCCGAGATGGGATATCCCACTTGGCCTTAATTCATGCGCTTACGGCGTATACACAAACAAGCACCAGGCCGTGGAGGCACGGCTGCCCAAGCTGCAACTGATACTGTCGTAGGGGCGTCCCTTGTGGGCGCCCTAATCGGTGTCCATTCGATAGTTCCTTTTTAGGGCGCCCACAAGGGACGCCCCTTGTACGACCAGTCACTTACAAGAGGTAAAACATGCAATTGAACGAACTACGGGTTCAGGATGCCGCGACACGCACTTATCTTGGCAGCCCGAGTCTGGTGAGGCTGCCCGACGGTGCGCTGCTGGCAACCCATGATTATTTCGGCAAAGGGTGTCCACGGAACCACGAGAATGAGGAGCACCTGACCAGTGTCTACCGTTCGGATGATGATGGTAACACCTGGCGGAACCTCACCCATATCGCCAACGCTTACTGGAGTTCGTTGTTTGTCAACCGCGGGATGGTGTATCTCCTGGGGTGTTCACAGCAGTACGGTTCTATTGTGATCCGACGCAGCGATGACGGCGGTTATACCTGGAGCCATCCGGTCGATAGTCATACGGGGCTGCTGTTCAAAGGCGGGTATTACCATGATGCCCCAAACTACCACTGCGCGCCTGTGCCGATACTATGTCGAAACGGGCGTCTCTACCACGCGTTTGAAGACTGCGATCCCTGCGTGTGGGGCAGCGGATTTAAGTCCTGCGTCGTCTCGGTGTCTGACACGGCGGACTTGCTAGAGGCAGATAACTGGACCATGAGCAACAAACTCGCATTCGACCCAGCTTGGCTACCCAAAGAATGGGGTGAGATACCCATACCTGGCTGGTTGGAGGGCAACTGCGTGAGCGCCCCGACCGGTGAGATATGGAATATCCTGCGCTTTAATTCGGCACCGTACGATGATGTCGCAGCCATAGTTACCGTGACCGCCGATGGGAAGTGTGTTGCGTTTGACCCCGAAACGGGGTTCGTCCATTTACCCGGAGGTATGACGAAGTTCACCATCAGGCGTGATACGGTGACAGGATGCTACCTGACGCTGACGAACCCGCGTTCCGATACTGCCGTATATGGTCAGAATCAACGCAACCGGCTGGTATTGTGCGCATCAGAGGACTTGAGGGAATGGCGCGAGGTGAAGCTGTTAATGGAGGACGATCTGGGGTACGACGAAAGGCAGTCACGGCGGTTAACTGGCTTTCAGTATGTGGACTGGCAGTATGACGGCGAGGACATCATCTACCTGGTTCGTACCGCATATGACGGTTCGCACAACTACCATGACTCAAATCGCATCACTTTCCACCGGTTGCCGGACTATCGGAGGATAATCGGGACGTGATCTGACAGTATAGTGTTTTATCTCGCCAAATTTTCCGGTGATCAAGCAGCATAGTGTTTTATCTCACGTGAGTCAACCTAGCAACCAAGTATATATACTGGGTTGACAAACCGTTCGGTACTCGTTCATAATAGGTTCATTAAGGTGATGAAGTGTGTGATGGTGTACGACTAACTAGCATATAATGCATTGCCATTCACAAATCAGGAGACCGCAATGAAACACCTAATGACCTTGATGTCGTGTAGATGGCAGATGGTCGTCGCTCTCCTTATCATGGTCATGCCATCATATGCAGTAAGTCCTTCGATCACCTACTTCGCGCCTACTAGCGGAAGCGCAGGTGCTGAAGTCATCATCACGGGTACGAGTTTGACCGGCGCGACTTCAGTGACGTTTAACGGTGCGCCAGCGGTTTTCAATGTCAACAGTTCGACCTCGATTGCTGCCACCGTCCCCGCCAAAGCCACAACGGGGAAAATCAAGGTGACAACCCCTGGTGGAATAGTAACGAGTTTTGACAAATTTATGGTGATTCCCACCATCACTGCCTTCACACCGACGTCTGGCATCGCATACGATGTCATCACCGTAACAGGAACGGGGTTGACTGGAGCCCATGCAGTATATTTCAATGGCGTAACGACCTCATTCTCGGTGATAGATGGCCAAAAGTTGACTGCATATGTTCCTGTTGGTGCTGAGACCGGCAAAATTACGATATCCGCAGAAGTCGGATCAGCCACGAGTGCCACGGATTTCGAAATCAAGCCAGTCATCACCTCAGTGGCGCCTGCATCTGGCAAAGTAGGCGCACCCGTCGTAATTGAAGGTACTGGTTTCACTGGGACGACTGCCGTGAAATTGAACGGGGTGGCTTCGAGTTTTACTCTTCATAGCTCCACATCGATTTCCACCACTGTTCCTCTTGGTTCGCAAACAGGGAAGATCACTGTGACTACTAGCAGCGGCACTTCCACAAGCGCTGCCGACTTTGCAGTGCTGCCTACAATTATCTCCTTTACACCCTCCAGCGGACAGATAGGCTCCGAGATGACCATCACGGGCTTGAACTTTACGGATGTGAACGGGGTTGATTTCCAGGGTCAATATGCGATCAAGACGGTGATAGATGACGCAACCATTGTCGCTTATGTGCCCGTACAGGCCACTACTGGTAAAGTTGGCGTCAGCACACCAGCAGGCCGCACAGAGAGCGACATGGACTTTACGGTGGTGGAGGGCACAGAAATCACCTCATTTTCACCTACAAGCGGTAAAGCTGGTCAGGTAGTGGTCATTACAGGTGTCCAGTTCAACATCGTGACAGGTGTGAGTTTCAATGGGTTCCCGGCTCAGTCATATACGATAGACAGTGATACTCAAATTACGGCTGTCGTGCCGACCAACGCGACTACAGGCAAGATATCGCTAGATATTCCTTTGGCTACGAAGTACAGCAGCACCCCATTTGTGATCACTCCCGAGATCACCTCGTTTGCCCCGCTAAAGGGCAAACCGGGCGACACTATAGTAATACAGGGTACCGGATTTTCGGAGCCGCTTGATGTGAAGTTCAATGGGGTTTCTGCTGCCAGTTGGGTGCAAAACAACACCGAATCTATCAGCGCCGTGGTACCATCCCATGCAGGCACGGGCAAGATACAAGTGGTGTGTGTTGATGCCGTGGCCACCAGTGAGACTGATTTCGTTTCGTACTTCCCTGCTGAGCTAGAAGCCAACATAGAGCTTGGAGCCGAATACATCGGCCGAAGATTCCTGGTTCAATTGAACTACACACTGGTTGGTCCACAGACCTACAGCGGTGTTCTACCAATATTTGATGGACCGGCGCGGCTGACAGACCTCGAGCCCGGAACCTACACACTCACGGTCTTCGGCAGCCACTGGCTCACGCGTATCATCAAAGACATCGGGATTGCGGGTTCGAAGTTTTTGATAGTCACACTGGCCAATGGTGATTCCAACGGCGATAATCAAGTAAACCTGTTCGATTTCGTAGTTCTTGACCAGAATTTCGACAAGACGCACGTCATGGCTGACCTGGATGGCAGCGGCTCAGTCAACCTGTTCGATTACGTGATCATCGATCAAAACTTCGGAGCGCAGGGAGACTGAGACGATGACAAGCCGGTACGGGTTTGCTCATTGTTGTCCTAGGATTTCGGTAAAATGCGTGTCAGACTACTCGCTTTTTACAGATCCTACGTTGCATTACTTTATTAAGGAGAACAGAATGAATCGGATTATGACCCTGGTGTCCTTTACATGGAACGTGATAGTTGCCTTCCTTATCATGGCATTGCCTGCATACGCAGCAAGTCCTACGATTACCTCCTTTTTACCTACCAGCGGGGTCACCGGCACTGATGTGACCATCGCCGGTACTGTTTTCACAGGAGCGACTTCAGTGACATTTAACGGAGTGACAACGAGCTTTACTGTCAACAGTGCCACTTCTATCTCGGCAGTTGTGCCAGAAAAGGCGACAACTGGCAAGATCAAGGTGACAACCCCCAGTGGATCGGTGACGAGTGCTGCCAACTTCACTGTGTTGCCGGTGATCACAAAGTTCACGCCCTCATCCGGAATTGTAGGTGATGTCATCACCGTTACTGGCACTGCGTTTACAGGAGCCACTGCAGTCACATTCAACAGCGTGACATCCGTTTTTACTGTGTCAGACTATAAAACAATACTTGCCACTGTGCCTGCTGGTGCCGAGAACGGCAGGATTTCGGTGACCACACCGAGCGGATCTGCGACGAGTGCTACGAACTTCAAGGTGTTGCCAGCGATCGGCTCATTTGCTCCGGTATCTGGCAAAGTAGGCACAACGGTCACGATCACTGGCACCAGCTTGACTGGGACGACAGCCGTGAAATTCAACGGTGTCGCATCGAGCTTCACAGTTAATGGTGCTGGGTCCATCACTACCACTGTACCTCTGGGAGCTACGACCGGAAAGATCACAGTGACTAATGGCAACGGGACAGCAACCAGCGAGGCTGACTTTCCTGTGCTGCCGACCATTACTTCATTCACGCCAACCAGCGGCCAGTTAGGCTGCGAGGTGACCATCACTGGATTGAACTTCACAGGAGCAACCAGGGTGGATTTCCGGAGTTATAAAGCGACTGCGACGGTGGTAAATGACACCACCATTGTGGCATATTTCCCATCCCAGGCTACGACCGGCAAAATTGGCGTGACCACGCCATCAGGCCGTACCTTGAGCGACACTGATTTTACGTTGATAGAAGGCACGAAAATCACTTCATTTGCACCTACAAGCGGTAAAGCCGGCCAGGTTGTGGTCATTACAGGTGTTATGTTTAACGTCGTGATAGGCGTTAATTTTAATGGGTTCGCGGCTCAGTCATATACGATTGACAGTGATACTCAGATCACCGCTGTGGTGCCTACTAACGCGACTTCAGGAAAAATATACCTGGATATCCCTCATGCCTCGAAGTACAGCATTACTCCATTTACGATTTTGCCAAACATTACTTCGTTTTCTCCGGTCATTGGTAAATCAGGCGACACTGTGGTAATACAAGGCTCTGGATTTACGGAGGTTCTTGACGTCAAGTTCAATGGGATTTCGGCTGCCAGTTGGGTACGCAACAGCGTTAACTCAATCAGCGCTGTCGTCCCTGTCGGTGCTGATACAGGAGTTATCCAGGTAGAAACCCAATCTGGTGTGATTACGAGTGCATCGGACTTCACTGTGGCTGAGTTCGCGCAGTTGGAGGTGATGCTCGATCTTGGGGCTGAATACACTGGCGATCCAGGTCAGGTTCAGTTGAACTACACCCTGGTCGGTCCCCAGACTTTCAATGGTGTACTGCCGTTATCTGGCGGGATGGGATTGCTGATTGGCCTGGAGCCCGGAACCTATACGCTGACGCTATCTGGCAGTCACTGGCTCACGCGCATAGTCAATGACATATTGATTGAAGGCGTGAAGCAGGTGAATGTCTCGCTGGCGAATGGTGATTCCGATGGCGATGACCAGGTGAATCTGTTTGATTTCGTGGTGCTGGACCAGAATTTCAACAAGGTTCATGCCATGGCTGACTTGGACGGCAGCGGTTCGGTGAACCTGTTTGACTACGTAATCATCGACCAGAACTTCGGAGCGCAGGGAGACAAGTAGACATATCATTACCAGGCAAGATGCCACTCATATCATAATTCACAATATCAGTATGGAGATACTATGAAAACAAACCGGAACAGTTTCTTAATGGCCCTTGTAGCCATGATATGCCTGATCACCGCAGCGACATCGGTATTCGCAATACCCACGACTGAGGTCCCGACCATGTTGGGTACTTGGGATGCCAACTGTAACGGACACATCGGTACCATCAACATCACCTCTCAGGTAGGGGCAACATTTGCTGGCACCTCGCTTGATGAAACTCCCCTGGTTGACGGCCTGATCACCCGAAACAGCGTGACATACCGGCGGAACATCGGTAACATCCGACAGGACTACCAGGGGATATTGAGCATCGCGGCTGACGGCACCGCAGTGATGCAGGGCACCTTCAGCCAGGACGGTGCTGGATCATATCAGTGGATAGCGACAAAACGAACCAAGATAGTGCTGGCCAATGCACCAACGATCACCTCATTCAGTCCCACCAGCGGTATGGCCAGCGGTTCACCGATGGACACCGTACATATCACAGGTACTAACCTGACATGGGTTAGCGGTCTGAAGTTTAACGGTACATCAGCCTGGGCTTTATCGCTAGACAGCGACACACACATCACGACCATAGTGCCTGTAGGGGCCACCACCGGCAAGATCACTGTGGATTCTGCGGCTGGCACCGGAACAAGCGCGGATGATTTTGTGATTCTAGATCCTGCCCAGTTGGAGGTGATGCTCAATTTTGGGGATGGATACACTGGCGATCCAGGTCAGGTGCAGTTGAACTATACCCTGGTTGGTCCTCAGATGTACAATGGGGTCTTACCGTTGTTTGGCGGAATCGGGCTGCTGGACAATTTAGTGCCCGGAACCTATACGCTGACGCTATCTGGCAGCCACTGGCTCACTCGGGTCGTCAAGGACATCGTCATTGAAGGCGTGAAGAACATAGGTGTCTCGCTGGCGAATGGGGATTCAAATGGCGATGACCAGGTGAACCTGTTTGATTTCGTGGTGCTGGACCAGAATTTCAACAAGCCACATGCCATGGCTGACCTGGACGGCAGCGGCAGCGTGAACCTGTTCGACTATGTGATCATCGACACAAACTTCGGAGCTCAGGGAGACGTAAATTAAACAGGGGGCAGGTTAATATGGCGGTGGGTGCACTACTGTGCCTGCGCCGAAGGTTCGATGGAGGTCACATCAACCGGGTAACCTGCCCTCAATCTACCCAACTCATGTCACCATAATCTAGAATCGATCACCAATAACAGACTATCAACCTTATCAACAACCTATCCTGTGGCTGACCCCCTGTCTGAGTGACAGGCAGCGTTAGGAGTGATCTCATGTTAAGCATAAGGAAAGAAAGTCTTCGGATGTGTTTCTTGCTGTTGGCGTCAGCCATCCTGATGCCAACAGTCGCCTCTTCTTCGAACATCGTCAACTCGGGACATAGCTATACCTGGTATAAATACGGTGACCATGAATACGCACTCACTTCCACGCGAACTTATTGGGTCGATAACGAAGCCGAAGCAGTAAGTTTGGGCGGACATCTGGTTACCATTGAAACTGAAGCTGAGAACACCTGGCTAGCGACCACTTTCGCCAACACCTATTGTGTCGGATATGATGGTGTCAGCTCAGGTGCATGTGCTCAGATTGGCTATTATAACAAACCGACATCTGGTCAGTGGGAGTGGACTAGTGGCATTGCTGTGGGGTACACAAACCACACTTCTGATTTCCCACATGGGGGCACATATGCGTATATCCATGTGAACCCACATCCCACAGCGGGTCAGTGGAACGCCAACCCTCCGCATACTATCGGAAGCAACCTTACCTATGGGATCATCGAACGGCAATATGTGGCACCGGTCACTATCACCTCCTTTACTCCTGCTAGTGGCAAAATCGGCGACGGTGTATCCATCTATGGTACGAACTTCGCCGGAGCTTCCAGTGTGCAGTTCAACGGAACCCCTGCAACATCATTTGAGGTTTTGAGCGATACCCTGATTTCTGCGGTGGTGCCGGATGGAGCAACCACAGGTGTAATCTCTGTCACCGCAACGGCTGGTACAGGTGTGAGCCTGGAAGACTTCACGGTTTATGAGCCCGCTCAGCTCGAAGTGATGCTCGATTTTGGAGCAGAGTTCACAGGCGACCTTAACCAGGTGCAGTTGAACTACACCCTAGTTGGCCCACAAACCTACAATGGAGTTCTACCGCTGTTTGGCGGCATGGGGCTGTTGATCGATCTGGAGCCTGGCACGTACACGTTGACGCTATCAGGCAGCCACTGGCTCACGCGCATCGTCAAGGATATTTTGATTGAAGGCGTGAAGCTGGTGAATGTCTCACTGGTAAATGGGGATTCCGATGGTGACGACCAGGTGAACCTGTTTGACTTTGTGGTGCTGGACCTTAATTTCAACAAGCCACACGCCATGGCTGACCTTGACGGCAGCGGATCGGTGAACCTGTTCGACTACGTGATCATCGACACCAACTTCGGGGCACAGGGAGACATATAAATAAGGTGTTAGATCACAGTCGATGATATACGAGGCTCGTCTCATCCGTGTGCAGCATCACTGCTCGCACGGTTTGAGGTTGCCTGATAAATATCTAGCCATATCGGATGAAAATAGCACACACTTGTCAGTTGGGTGCAGTTGCAGGGCTTGACGAGTGACATGAAACTGCAGAAACATCGGAGCACCTCACACATAAGGAGGCCATATATGCTTCGTATACTGCCCACACGGATACCTGTGTATCTTATAGTGATCTTTCTCGTGACGCTCGCCATGGCATCGCATGCAGCAGGACCGGTGATTAACTCATTCTCTCCCGCTGGTGCCTATATCGGTGATTCAATTGCTATCACTGGCAAGGGATTTACCGGAACCACTCAAGTCACATTCGATGGCATTTTGTCGAAGAGTTTTGTGGTTGTCAATGACAGCACTATTGAAGCCAAGGTGCCCAGTGGTGCTGCGACAGGCTACATTAAGGTCACCACTCCAGGGGGTACGGCGACCAGTGCAACCAAATTGGTTATTTACGTACCCGAGATCACCTCTTTCAACCCAACCACCGGAAGTGAAGGCATGAACATATCTGTCAGCGGGAAGTATTTCACAGGCACGACAGCAGTGAAATTTAACGGAGTGACTGCCTCAAATTTTCAGGTAACCAGTTCAACGGTTATATCGGTAAAGGTGCCGTCAGGAGCTACTACGGGAAGGATCACCGTAGTGGCACCTGGCGGTACTGGTACCAGTGCGGCCGACTTCATAGTAAAACCTAACATAACCTCATTCAGCCCATCCAGCGGGATAGTAGGCACCGTTGTGTCTATAAGCGGCACCACCCTTACCGGGGCTAGTTCTGTCAGTTTCAACGGAACACTAGCGTCATCGGTCACAGTGAACAGTGCCACGAATATAAGTGCCAGGGTACCTGCAGGTGCATCTACTGGGAAGATATTGGTCACCACCACAGCCGGTACTGCGACAAGTTCCGAAACCTTTACGGTGTTGCCAGCGATCACTGATTTTGCACCATCTTTTGGTAGTGAGGGTGATACAATCACCATCTCTGGAACCTCGCTTGATACGGTAACCGCCGTGCTGTTCAACGGTAAGACATCGAGCTATGTCACTAATAGTGCAACCTCTATTAGTGCTATTGTGCCGGTAGGTGCCACGACTGGGACCATCACCGTGGTGGCACCCGGTGGTACCGGTACCAGTTCATCTAACTTCCGTGTAACGCCCATCATCACCTCTTTCAGCCCATTGAAAGGGGTAGTCGGAACAAATGTGTCGATATTCGGCACCAATTTACATGGAGTAAGTTCTGTTATATTCAACGGAACATATGCAACGTTTGTAGATGTCGAGACGCAGATCATTGCCACGGTGCCTGCAGGTGCAACGACCGGAAAGATAGTTGTTACCACATCGGCTGGTACATCGACGAGTGCAGAAAACTTTACTATTTACCCCGCGGTCACTAGTATGGCACCAATGATCGGAAGAGTGGGGGATGTGGTGACCATAATTGGCAGCACCTTCATTGAGATAACGGCTGTTTTGTTTGATGGTGTAGAATCGAGCTACATCGTTGATAGTGCAACCATGATCACAGCAACTGTACCGGCCGGTGCCCACACTGGTAAGATCACAGTGATGGCAGGCAGCAAGGAGGCACTGAGTGATTTAGACTTCATGGTCTTGCCGACTATAACTACCACCAAGCCAACGAGCGGTCAGGCAGGGCAAGCAATTGAAATTCAAGGGGTGACATTGATCGGTGTAAACCTAGTGAAATATAACGGAACCCCTGCGGTTTTCACGGTGGACAACGACACACATATTAGCACTATCGTGCCTGAAGGTGCTACAACGGGCAAAATCGCACTCTATTTCTTTGAAGGATACATCGTCAGCGACTTTGAGTTTACTGTAAATCCTAGTGCCGAGATTTCCTCTTTTACTCCAACGAAGGGCAAAGCAGGGCAGGAAGTCGTTATTACAGGGAAACATTTCAATGATGTGACCGAGGTGCAATTCGGGGGATGCCTATCTCCCAATTTTACAGTTATTAGCGATACGACAATCACTGCCATCGTGCCACAGCGAGCTGTTACTGGTGAGATAATAGTTACCACCAGAGCGATCTCAGATCCGTCCACATTCCTCTATGCGCACAGTACAAGTCCCTTTACCGTTTTACCCTCAATTACCTCATTCGATCCAGCGAGTGGTAAAGTTGGCGACACAGTAACCATTACGGGTACTGGGTTTTTCGGGAGTATGGCAGCAGGGTTCAATGGGGTCATGGCTAATCAGGTGACGGTATATGACGTGACCTCATTGAGGATCATTGTGCCGTCTGGTGCTACCACGGGCAAGATCATGGTCGAGGGTGGTGGTGAAAACGTATACAGTGACACCGACTTCGTCGTTTACGAAGATGCATCACTAGAGGTCATCATGGACATTGGTGCTGGTTATCTTGGTTCACCGAATAACATCTCACTCAGGTATGACCTCGTCGGACCTCAACTGTATGGTGGATGGTTACAGATCGATAGCGGTGGACGAGCAGTGCTCAGTCCGCTTCAACCAGGGAACTACAGTTTAAGCCTGTCAGGTAGCCACTGGCTCAAACGCGTAATTAACGACATAGCTGTAGATGGTGTTAGTTATGAAAACACCACCTTAATCAACGGCGACGCAGATGGCGACAACCAGGTGAACCTGTTCGACTTCGTGGTGCTGGACTTGAATTTCAACAAGGCCCACGCCATGGCTGACCTTGACGGCAGCGGAGCGGTGAACCTGTTCGACTACGTGATCATCGACACAAACTTCGGAGCGCAGGGAGACCACGCTCCATAGCGTCGCTTGATCATACATGGGCTTCCTGCAGGTCATACTGCGCGGGTGTTTCGGCACCAGCGCAGTATGATTCACGGGACCCTGTGGGGGTTCGAAACCTCAACTAGCCATTTTTATGTGTTACTACTCAGCCATAAATGGCACAGTCCGGGCGGTCTGTCAGTACGCTCACAACGACAGAACGATACAGACCGCGCCGGTCTGGCGGTTAGCCGAACCCGTCGAGTCGGGATCGATGGTATAAATCGCAGGATAGCAGTCACCGTTGCCACGGGTTTAGTCACCCCCCGGACTGGCGTCCGTATCGGGGTTCCCTCACCGCGTGGCTAACTATTTGCAGCCCGCAAGCGGGCGCAGGGGGCGTCCGGGAGGCGTCCGCTTCAGCGGACAGCCAACTGATTAGCGATGGGTGACGAGGCCTGCTTTAGCAGGTTGATGGAACCCGTCGCTGATGGCTGAGTAGTAACTTTTATATAATGTATACTGACGTCAATATGCTGAGTGGGATATCCACAAAGCACACCGCGTCAGTCAGTATTTGGAGTGTGTTTTCGTATGAGCTCAGCCGTGTTTCCTGAGATGACCGATCAACATCGCAGGGGGATCTCGGTGACGCTGGTGATGCTCGACCAAAACCTGTGTAGAATTGCGCGCTGGGCCGAAGGGCGTGAAGCGCAGTCGGTGATGTTTGAAGAGCGAAATGAGCTGCGCCCCGATCAGCGCGTTCAACTGCTTGAACAGGTGGCGGAGCTGCGGGCCAGGATCGCTCAGATCAAAGAGTGCTGCGGTCTGAAAGAGGAGGCCGCAAGCGTGGTGAACAGTATTTTTACTATCTGTTTTGGGCTGCGAGATGACCTGGTCGACCTTGAACCCACCTTTATGAGGCGGTATGGTGAGCTGAGCACGGAGCTGGCTGATTTCCTGGACGGTGCGTCCAAGGAGATTCTACAGAAGATGGACGGTCTGGCAGCCATTGTGAAAAGCCGCAAACTGGATGACAACCAAGCTGAGAGGGAATAGATGATATCAGTACGAATACCTGCGACATCCGCCAATCTGGGGCCAGCTTTCGACTGCATGGGTGTGGCGCTGGATTTATGGAATACTTTTGAGCTCCGAAGGCAAGGCCCTGCGGGTGAGGTGGTCGTGCGCACACTGGGTGAAGGCGAAGATCGTCTGCCCGGTGACGAAACAAACTTGATTGTCACCATCATCAAACGCGAACTGGGGGAGATGTATAACCAGCTTCCGCACGGCTTGAACATCGCATGCTACAACAGCGTGCCCTGTGCCAGCGGTCTGGGCAGCAGCTCGACCGCGGTTCTGGCTGGGATCATCTTCGCCGAGGCGTTGCGGCTGACTCCACCAAATGAAGACTTTGATCCAGATCGCATCGACATGCAGTTGGTTCTCCAACGCGCGCTTGAGGTGGAGGGGCATGGAGACAATGTGGGGCCTGCGCTGAAGGGTGGGGTCGCATTGATCATGCCTGACAAGGAGGGCATCGTCGCACAGCAGATGGAGTTTGCCCCATTCCGAGTGACGGTATGCGTGCCAGATTTCAACTACCTCACCGAAACAGCGCGTGCCCGCCTACCCAAAGAGGTGCCGTATTGCGATGCGGTGTTTAACATCGGACATGCGATGCTGACTGCTCAGGCATTGCGGTTTGGTGACATGGAGCTGCTGCAAAAGGCGATGCGCGATAAACTGCATGAACCATATCGCATGGCCGACATCCCCGGTGCCATTGAGGCCCGTAAAGCCGCTCTGGATGCCAAAGCGGTGGCTGTGGCGTTGTCTGGGGCTGGGCCAGGCCTGATCGCATTCGCTGCAGAGGGCCATGCCGCTATAGGCGTGGCGATGAGCGAAGCGTTTGGCAAAGCAGGACTGGTGGCCCGCTGGTGGGCGATTGACGCGGTGGAATCTGGGCTCAGCGTCCGTAGATTACCTTAACCGTCGGTGAGTTTGCCACTAGAACGGATCAAGCAGGCAGCCCCACTATCACCCTATATCGCGGTGATGGTGGGGCTGTTTGCATTTAGAAGCGCCTGGCTGGCGGTTTTTTGCTACCAGATACTGGCATTGCTGATAGTGCTGATGTGCCGTCCTGCGTTAGGGGTGGTAAGGCCGAAGTCTTGGAGACACTGGGTTGTTGCGTTGTCCTTTGGATTCACTGGATTGGTGCTGGCCTTCATCGCACCACTGATTTTGGATGATGGGTTGTTAACTCAGAGGTTGTCTAGTGTTGGGTTGCACGCAGGCAACTTCGTCTGGTTTGCTGTTTGGTTCAGTCTGGTTAACCCTGTTCTGGAGGAGATGCTGTGGAGGGGGGTTCTGCATCGTCCAGGCTTGAAGCCATGTGCTATGGATGCCTGTTTTGGTGGGTACCACGCCCTGGTGATTTGGAACGTGCTGTCATGGCCGTGGGCCGTGGGTGCTTTCGCTGGCTGCAGCATCGCCGGCTGGTTGTGGCGTGTGATGCGCATCAACAGCGGAGGCCTCGCGTTACCGATGCTGGCTCATTTCCTGGCAGATGCCAGCATCATGGCAGCGGTGTGGTGGTTGTGCTTCCGGTGAGGTTTGGCATTGGACGGATCGGTCTGATCCACAGATCCGTCCAATCCGTCCCATGCGTCCGATTCTGGGCTGGAACTACGCCACTACTTTGCTGATAACTTGAACCAGCGGGTGTCTCCTTTGATGAAATTCGCGGTGATGACCTGGCCCGACTGCTTGATGATGTTGCCGGTGAGCGGGGTGGCCTTGATGCCTGCGGGCAGGGTGATGCTCTTCGGACCTGGTTTGTCGGTATGGATCATCAGCCACTGACCGTCTGTCTGCACCACGGAGCCGTCTTGTGTCCAGGTGTGTACACCGGATTGGCGGAATAGTTTGTTTAACAGCTCCGAGGTGACTCCCAGGCTTCCCAGGTAGATGCTGGTGTGTTTGCCGGTGCGTTTGATGGCCGCGCTTGGCTTGCCATCTGGGTAGTGCCCCACGAGCTTAGCGGCCTTGTCTGCGACCACCATGCGGGGTGAGAGCGTGAGGTCGGGAGCCCAATTCAGACCCTTCAGTAACCCTTCCCCGATGCTGTTCTGCTTCCCGTTGAGCTGCTTCAGCGAAATGCCTGTCAGCTTGCTTGACTGCATGGCGTCAATGGCATTGCCATTCAGGCATCCAGAGGCGTAGTGCCATATGGCTGTGGCCTTCTCGCGATCCAGGCGTGCATTGATGAGGCCGGTCTGTTCCGGTGTGACGGTAAATGTGTTGGGGAACAGGTAGAGCTTGCACTTGGGCACCAGTCCAGAGATGAAGTCCTGCAGGGTGTAATATCCCACGGAGGCTCCCGACCTGCCGCACTGGTTGCGCAGATCGATAAGGGACCAGAAGAAGGCGTCCCAGTCGCTCTTCACATAAAGCTTGGAGCGTTCATCCAGTATGACGGCCACCTCTGGGCGGTAGGGCTTGGGGTTGTTGTAGACCTCCTGGTACATTGGGAGCCGCTTCTTGAGCATATCCCACGGGGCGGGGTCATTGAACGCTCCGGCACCAGACAGGTCCATCCACCAGGTGGCGGCGCGGTGCATCAGCAGGTTGCCAAAGTTTCGGTCAAGCAGGTTGACGGTGGTCTGCGTGTCTTGTGACTTCACGCCAAACATATCGTCCACCAGCCATGAGGGCACTGCTGATTGGTCGACGAAGTTGGTACGGATGTCATCCTCGTTCAGCCAGAGCTTTTTGTGCAGCGGGATGGAGTCGACCGGTGACATGAACCCGGCTGGTTCGCCCACCGTTCTGCCGTAATACGGCACGGGGCTCATCAGCACGTCGACATCCGGTGACTTCATCAACTTCTGCAGTGCGCTGTGTGCGCCGAAGCTGCCGATCAGCTCCGAGGTATAGCCGTAACAGAAGATGGAGAGCTTCTCGCGGTTGGTTTCGCGCTTGATGAGCTTGGCCCAGTCCTGCAGCCGGCTGATGGCCAGATCGCTGACGTATTCGCTGTAGTCCACCCAGGCGCGTTCACGGGGCAGGCTGTAGAACACATTAATCATCTTGCCTGGCCCCTGGTAGTGCATCGGGAACCGGCCAGACTCGCCTTCCGGAATCGCCGCCTTTGCGAACGTGAGGCCGGGCTGTCCCCAGGCGCGTTGCAGCTTAGCATCCGTGCCGTAGCGGTTATACAGCCAGTTTCGGAAACGTGCCTGGTTAGGGCGGCTGATGTCCGGCCCCTTCTCGCGGAACTGGTAGGGGAACATCTCAAACTCCGGCCCACCCACATGGTAGCCGACGATGCGGTTGCCATACGGGCCGTCTTCCACGTATCGGATGAGCTCTGTCAGTCCGCGGTTTGATAGCTTCCAGTAGTAGTCTGAGGCTAATGAGATCGGCCCGCGTGTGCCATCGCCGTAGAGCATCGTCTCCTCTTTGGGGATATCTTTCCACTCCGGCCAGGACGGGTTCGGCCCGGGCCAGATTCGCAGGATGAACAGTGCCTTGCTGTCTTTGTCAACAAAAGACTGCATGATCTCGTTCAGTCCTGTGGTGTCAATCCCGTTTGGCACATACGAGGTGAGGATCAGCATCGAGTAGATATGCACACCTGCATCGGCTGAGAGTGTCACTTGAGGGTTTTGGAACCGCTCGATATACCCCTTGCTTTGATGCGTGTTGTAGAAAAAGACGAAGGGGAGTGCAGGCTTATTGTTGATGAGCAGCTTTGTGACGCCATTCTGTGTGGCCACGCTTGCCGTCAGATTCGGCGCAGATTGCGACATGGCTGATGACAGCACAAGAGAACTGACTAGTCCTGTGATGAGAAAATGCTTGTTCATGTTGACCTCCGAAAAGTAGGTGTCACGTTAATATTCGATGAGTGACATCATATCTCCTGCATACCCGGACGCATGAAACCTGCGAAAACGACACCAGACAACGTTAGGCAAGCGTAGGCCATATTTATTATGATATGATGCAAACTGACTATATCGCATTGAGTGGAGAAGTGACCAAATGCCGTTCAAAAACCCCATCGTTCCGGGCTTTCATCCCGACCCCAGCATCTGCCGTGTGGGAGACGATTACTACCTGGTGACCAGCTCTTTTGAGTATTTCCCGGGGATACCGATACACCATAGTAAAGACTTGGTGAACTGGCGGTTGATCGGCCACTGTCTGACCCGCGACAGCCAACTCGATGTTAGTAGATCCGACTTCAACAGCGGTTTATATGCTCCCGCACTGCGGTATCACGATGGACTGTTCTATATGGTTTGCACCAACGTCAGTCGACGACCGCAACGCGCGCATTTCTATGTGACGGCTACCGATCCCGCTGGCCCATGGAGTGACCCTGTGTGGATAACAGGGGAGTGTTTCGACCCCGACCTGTTCTGGGATGAGGATGGCAGATGCTACTTCCTGCACATGGACTACATCCAACGCGGAATCTATATGCAGGAGATTGACCTGCCAAGCGGTACACTGTTGGGCGAGGAGCGACAAGTCTGGGCAGGTTTTGAGGACCCCGCTTGCGAGGGGCCGCATCTGTTCAAGATCAACGGTTGGTATTATCTGTTTTGCGCCGAGGGCGGCACCGGACGTGGTCATATGGCCTGTGTCAGCCGCAGCCGCAATCTGTGGGGGCCGTATGAGGGGCATCCTGACAACCCTATCATCAGCCACCGTTGCGCCGTGTTTGATAATGTGAAGAATGTGGGACACTGCGATGTGGTGCAGGCTCAGGACGGCCGGTGGTGGCTGGTATCGCTGGGCGTGCGTACCCATGGCGACCATCATGTGATGGGCCGCGAGACCTTCCTCTCGCCGATGGAGTGGAACGACGAGGGTTGGCCGGTGATACCGGGCAAGATGATGCTGCATGAGTGTGAACTGACGCCCTTACCTGAGCACCCCTGGCCGGCGAAGCCTGAGCGTGATGACTTCAACTCAGATCAACTCGATCCTGAGTTCGTCTACCGGCGTAATCCGCACCGAGAGGACTACAGTCTGACAGCCAGACCGGGGTTCCTGCGGATCATACCCTCTTCATCCGGTCTGAACGGTATGAAGACCGGCAGGCCGAAAGTTGCGAATATGGTGTGCCGACGTCAGGAGCAGTTTCGGTTCGAAGCAAAGTGCCTGATAGATTTTCAGCGTGCTTGCCATGATGAAGAAGCTGGCCTGACCGCATTCATGCACGATAATTACCACTACTCGGTGTGCATTCGGTATATGGCCAGAGTACCCAGGATACTGGTGCATAAAGAGATTGGTGATATCTCGATTGATGTGGTGAACAAGGCAGCCCCGGGCGGTCCGGTGACGCTTGTGATCAAGGGTGATGAGAACGCCTACCACATGGGATACGAGCTTGATGGTGAGTTTGTGCAACTCGCCAGCGGGATGACTAAATTCTTGGCGTCTGAGTTCACGGGCGGTTTCACCGGTGTGATGATTGGCATGTACGCCACCAACAACGGCAAGCCGAACTACACCCCGGCCGACTTCGACTGGTTCGAATACCGCAACTTGTAGGAGTGCTTTGACTGCTCCGCGACACCCTCCCAGGCTTGACGCCTGGGAGGGTGTTTTGCGTTTTAAGGGCATTTCATACTGAGTGTTAAATATCTGCTATAGTAAGGATAGATACGTCATACCTGCGTAAAATATACGCTGGACAGCAACTGGAGCGTTAAGTAACATGCCTCGAGTCAGACTTCAATCCATATCAATCAACGGCTACAAGTCGTTCGCATCATTACCTGAAAAGCAGGCGTTGTCGTTTGGTGATGTGACACTGGTTATTGGGGCCAATGGGTCGGGCAAGAGTAATCTTGTGTCGTTCTTCAGGCTGTTAAATGAGATAGCTAACGGTTCCCTGCAGGTGTACATTGGCCTTCAAGGGTTTGCGAACAACATGCTCCATTTCGGAGTGAAGACGTCACCGCAGATGTCGGCAGAATTGGTATTTGCCGATGGAACTGATACCGACACGTATGGATTCACGCTTTCCCATGCAGGTGTAGATGATATGATATTTACACGGGAATATATCATGCGACGAATAGGAGGAGAATACGGACCATATGATGTGATGCTAGGGACAAAAGAGAGTGCCTTCTTTGATCAACCTGCACAGGACTCCTATTTAGGTCAGGCGTCGCTGGCAGTCAAGGGGATGTTGAAGTCGTCTCGTGCTTACCAGTTTCATGACACTTCAACTTCATCTCGCATGCGCAACCAATCATATGTAGCGAACGATGCATCTCTCTACAGTGATGGAGGTAACTTGGCGGCATATCTGCGGGCATTGAAACTCACCCCTGATTACCGTAAATACTACGATCGTATCGTTCGGTATATCCAAGATATCATGCCGCAATTTGGCGATTTCGTCCTTGAACCATCATCATTGAACCCTGAGTTTGTATCACTTAACTGGCGGGTCAAGGGCGAGAATGAGTATCTGTTTGGCCCCCAGCAGCTATCTGACGGTTCTTTGCGGTTCATGGCACTGGCTACTCTTCTCTTACAGCCTGGTGAGAAACTACCTGGTCTGGTTGTGATTGATGAACCGGAGCTGGGCCTTCATCCTTCAGCCATACAAGCGCTTGCCGGAATGGTAAAGATGGCTTCTGCTCATTGCCAAGTCATACTCGCGACCCAATCGCCCCAACTCGTCGACTGTTTTGATGCCAGTGAGATCATGGTTGTGGAAATGGACGAGGTGAAGAGATCTACAGTCTGCAAGAGGTTGGATCAAGATCGGCTTGTTGAGTGGCTTCACGACTATTCACTATCGGAGTTGTGGGAGAAGAACGTTCTGGGTGGGCAGCCGTGAGTCTGATACGCTTGCATGTGGTGACAGAAGGTCATACAGAGATGAGGTTCGTTAACCTCACACTCGTAAGTCATTTGGGGCAATATGGATTATCTACGGTTGCCCGATGCGCTACGACCAGCAAAACAGCGTCTCACAGGCATTCTGGTGGTTTGGGCAGCTATGGAAAACTAAAAAATGACCTTACGAACTGGCTTAAAGAAGATATGCAACCAGATGCCAGATTTACCACGATGATCGATTTGTACGCTTTGCCTACTGATTTTCCTTGTTATAAAGCCTCGTTGTCGCATACCGATCCATATAACCGGGTACATTTACTTGAACATGCTATGGCAAAAGACATTGATGACGCGAGGTTCATTCCCTACATTCAGCTTCATGAGTTCGAAGCGTTGTTGTTTGTAGATCCAATGAAGTTATTTGATGAGTACTAGGAGATCACTACAAGAATCAGGCTCAAATACTTCTCGATCAAAAAAACAAAACACCTGATATGAACCCTGAGCTCATCAATGGTGGTAACAGCACTTCGCCCTCGAAACGCATCATTGCCAGCATCCCGGCATACTCGCACAGTAAGCCCACCATTGGCCCTCGAGTTGCCGCAGCCATTGGTTTGCAATCACTGCGTGCTTCCTGTTCCCACTTCAACGAATGGCTCAACAAGCTTGAGGCTCTACAGCAACAAACTGCTTAGTCCCGTCCTTCCCCCTCACATCCGCAAGTTGCTATACTGAAAGGGTGAGAAAATGCCCTGGAGGTCTATCGTTTATGCCCGAATATGAAGCCATTGTGGGGATGGAGGTTCACGCCGAACTCCTGACCGAGAGCAAAATGTTTTGCCGTTGTGCCAACGCGTTTGCCGGTGAGCCCAACAGCCGCTGCTGCCCTGTGTGCATCGGTCTGCCCGGCGCGCTGCCTATGATGAACAAGAAGGCCGTGGAACATGTGGTGCGCGCCGCTCTGGCCCTCAACTGTGATATTTCGATGATCTCCCACTGGCACCGCAAAAACTATTTTTACCCCGACCTTCCTAAGGGTTACCAGATTTCGCAATACGGCCTGACCCCCGTGGGTGTGAACGGGCACCTCGACATTGAGGTGGACGGCGAGACGACGTGCGTGCGCATCAACCGCGTGCATCTGGAAGAGGATACCGGCAAGCTGTTCCACGTGGAGGGCGGCGATGAGTCGGCGGTGGACTACAACCGCTCGGGCGTGCCGCTGATGGAGATCGTGACGGAGTTCCCGCCGGACATCCACACCTCCGATCAGGCGAAGGCCTATCTGCAGAAGCTTCGGCAGGTGCTGGTCTGGGTGGGGGCCACCGATGGCCGCATGGAGGAGGGCAGTCTCCGCTGTGAGCCCAATATCTCGGTACGCGTGGCCGGTGCGGAAAAATACGGCACCAAAACGGAGATCAAGAACCTGAACTCGTTCCGGCACGTGCAGGATGGTGTGGAGTTTGAAGTGAAGCGGCACATCGCGCTGCTGGAGGACGGTCAGCGCGTGGTGCAGGCCACCCGCGGCTGGAACCCGGACCGCGGTGAGACCTTCCCCATGCGCACCAAAGAGAGCGAGCAGGACTACCGCTACTTCCCCGATCCCGATTTGCTGCCTGTGCAGTTCACCGATGAGTGGTTGGAGCAGATCAAGTCGACGATGCCGGAAATGCCTGAAGTGAAAATGGCGCGCTATATGTCTGAGCTGGAACTCCCCAAAGAGGACGCGGTGCAGTTAACGGCGGAGCGTGTGCTCTCTGAGTATTTCGATGCGTGTGTTGCTGCTGGCTGCGATGCTAAAGCGGCCGCCAACTGGATCACCGGTGAGCTTTCGCGGCTGATGAACCTGGCAGGCATCAGCATTGCGGACTTGAAGGTGACGCCGGCGCACCTGGCTGAGCTGCTTGGACTTCTGAAGGCCAAGACGATCACCAGCACCGCCGCTAAGCAGGTGATGGAGCAGTGCTTCAACACCGGTGATGCGCCGAAGGCGGTGGTGAAAGCTCTGGGGCTGGGAGCCATCAGCGACAGCGGTGAGATTGAGAAGATGGTGGATGACGCCATCGAGGCGAACCCCGACGTGGTGGAGAAGATCAAGAGCGGGAAAATCCCGCCGGTGAAGTTCCTGGTCGGCCAGGTGATGAAAGCCGCCCGCGGGCGTGCGAACGCCGCTGACGTGGAGACGATGATCCTACAAAAACTGGGCGTTGGATAGGCGTCGAGTTCCACAGAACGGTTCAAGACGAATGGCCCGAAGCTCCGGCTTGGGGCCATCGTCATCACGCAGATCAGTTCAAGACCGTGCCAGGCGAAGGTTCATCAAGCGGGCGATATTCGGTGCGGTTGGAATCTGGTGTGGATACGAGGCGTTCACCGCTCAGCAGATCGATGTCAATACCTTCAACGTAGTGCTACCGCATCTACCCGCCAGCCTCGACGGCTTCCGCGTAGTGCAGCTCAGTGACCTGCACCGGCGGGGTGCGGCGTCCGATAGACAGATCGCCACTGCACTCAAGATGGCGGAGGAACTGAAGCCTGACATTTTGGTTTTGACCGGCGACTTTGTGGCATCCAAGCCCGAAAATGTGCAACCGGCCGCGAAGCTATTGGCCACCGCCAAAGCAAAGTACGGGGTGTATGCCGTCCTGGGCAACCACGATAACTGGATCAATGGCCCCGTCGTGGCGAGGGCCTTGCGTTCTGAGGGCATCACTGTGCTGGTCAACCGTGGCACACGTCCGGTGGAAGGTCTGTTTCTAGCGGGCACCGATGACTGGTGGACTGGTCACCCCGATGTCCCTCGCGCATTCCTGAAGAAGCGACCTGACGAGGCTGGTATCCTGCTGGCACACAGCCCCAAGAGCAGCGAATCGGTGCTTGAAAGGCCTGTGCTGGTGGTATCGGGGCACACCCATGGCGGGCAGGTTTGCATTCCGTTCATCCCCCGCAACTGGCTGCCTGGCCTTCTGGGCTCACACTACATCGCGGGATGGTATCGCAACGGCCGCAACATGGTGTATGTCAACCGGGGTATCGGCACCACAGGCCCGCCGGTGCGGTTCTACTGTCGGCCTGAGATCACCGTGTATGTGTTGCGCCATGAGGCAGGCGCGTCCGAAGTGAAGGTCTGGTAGGGGCACCGCGTGCGGTGGCGAGTGCCGCCGTAGGGGCGACCGGCGGTCGCCCCAGGGCGTGGAAACCACGCCCCTACACGTCGTTCATACCAATCGTGATCGGTCATATCCGTCCCATCCGCCGGATTCCCGGATTGTCTGAACCACGGATTACGCGGATTACGCGGATGGGTTCGGATGGGAATATCCGGAGTCTCACGCGAAGACGCGAAGACGCGAAGGGGTAGCGTGCTGTGCTATGAATCGTTGTAGGGGCGGTTCGCGAACCGCCCTTCTGGCCGGCGCCACGAAGAGACCGGCCCGGAAAGGGAAAACCGGACCGGTCGGGGAGGGTGAAGGGCAACCACGGGGGGATTGCCCCTACATCGCCACGCGCAGGGTTACCGCTCTAAAATGGCGTCCATGGCGCGGGAGGTGTTGTCTATCAGCACCTGCGGGTAACGCGTATAGCCGTATCCCGGCATCATCTCCGCGGTCAGATACCCGTCATAGCCCGCCCCCTCAAACGCCTTGAGCACCGCCGGCCAGTTGACATCGCCCGCCAGCAGATCCACAAAGCCTTCGCCTGTGCCCACTCCGCGGCGGAAGTCTTTCAGATGCACCCTTTTGATGCGCGTGCCAAGGGTTTGAATCCAGTGTTCCGGGTAGCCGTAGGCCATGCAGTTGCCCACATCAAAATAGGCGCCTACATAATCCGACTGGAACTGGTCAATAAACTGGCAGTATTCGGCAGGACCGGTCAGGAACTTGTTCCACACGTTCTCCAGCCCGATGGCCACCTTGGCGGCCTCTGCGTGGCCTTGCAGGGCCGATATGGCCTCTGTGGCGCGTGACCACACGGTGTCGAAGTTACTCACCTCGGCGTTCGGGTCGAAAAACACATCCACAGCCCCGGGGATCACCAGCACCGCACCGGCATCCAACCAGGCGGCCACGTCGATCAGCTTTTTGCAGATATCGATGGCCTCTTGGCGCACTACCAGGCTGTTCGCGGTCAGCGACTTGCCCCAAAGCAGACCTGTGGCCACAGAGCTGATCTCGATGCCGCAGTCGGCGGCTTTCTTCACGATCGTGCGGGCTTGAGCCTCGGTGGTCGTCAGGCTGACATCGCCTGTGTCGGCCAGGCAGAGCTCGATTGACTCAAATCCGGCGGTTTTTGCCTCGGACATGGCCTCAACGACCGGTTTGGAGCCTTCCAGCCCGCCCGGGAACGACCAATAACTGATTCCTTTGGTAAACATTATGTATCTCCTTTTGGGTAGTTCATTCTATGGCTAGAGTTCAACGTCCTGGCCAGATTCGGCTGACTGACGGACTGCCACGCATACTCGTACGGCTTCCCGTGCATCTTCTGGCGTGACCACCGTGGGCTTGCACCCTGAGGCCAGACAACTCAGAAAATACTGTATTTCATTGAAATATCCGCCGAGTGACGAAAGGTTGCCCGACGTCTCCGTTGAGGCACCGATCTGTGGTTCGGGAAGCTCAGGAGCATAAGGTACACCTTCGTTTGGGTACACCATCAGAGTCTGCAACGCTCCGCTGTCCAGCTTGATGCTGGCCTTCTCGCAGGCGACGATCAAGCCCATTCCGAATGGGAAACTGCTAGACATCATTAGTGAGCCTTCTGCATCGCTCTTAGCACCGCCTGGGTAGCCGCTGCCAATGGCCATCACTGCATCCCAACCACCGCCAGTACCTTGAGTTCCTTGTGCCTGCATCTTCGTTGGTGCGCCAATGAGGTAGTTGATGTAGTCCTGGTCATGCACGTGCAGATCCATAACAGCACCTCCGCTCTTGGCAGGATCGTTGAGCCAGTTTTGCCAGCACCATGAGGCAGGGGGACTCAAACGACGGGCACTCACCTGCAGCACAGCACCGAACTGCATGGAGTCCACGAGCTGTTTTACCACTTGGTATTCCGGCCAGAAGCGGATGACATGGGCTACCATCAGCGAAACGCCAGTGGCATTAGCCTCGTCGATCATTTTGTCACATTCAGCTACGCTCAGTGCCATCGGCTTCTCACAGAGGATATGCCGTGCTGATCGTGCCGCGGCTATAACGTGCTCTGCATGAAGATAGGTTGGTGTGCAGATGTCGACCATGTCGATATCTGCCTGCGCGAGCATCTCTTCTACGGTAGCGTAAACCTCACAGCCATATTTGGCCTTAGCCTCATCACGCTTGTCCTGTTCCACATCGGCGACAGCTGTGATTTGCGATTTTCCAGTCGCCACGTGACACTGCGCATGCATGTGCCCCATGAATCCGTATCCCACCAAACCTACTTTGATCATAGTACTCACTCCTGTTTTAGCTAGATGAGCTCGCAAATTCGCCTGTCTGCTCATTCTATGATTAGTTTGACATACTCATCCGGATAAGTCAATACTAATTTCACGATGAAAGTTAAATAATCATGTGGGTATTACCCATGAAATATTCTAATTAGTATGATAATACAGCCTCATGGTATACTATATTCAGGAATTAGTAGCATATATATGTGCGAACTGAAAATATCAGCGAACCTCGATATAAAGGACACAGATGAAGCCATCAAGAGGGGTCGATGCATCGGATATACGTAAGGCAAATCGCAGGGCTGTAGTACAAGCGCTCCGTGAACACCCTCGGGTTGGCCGGAAGCAGGTTGCCGATATGACTCAGCTCTCCATGCCAACCATTAGCCGGGTAGTAGGAGAGCTGATCGAGCAGTCCATTGTTGCTGAAGTGGGTTATATCACAGTGGCGAATGCAAAACGCCGAACCGCATTACTGGACATAAACCCTGGTGTAGGTTGGATAATTGCCATGGAAGTGGGAGGTTCCCACATACGTGCGGCCGCGATGGACATGAGCGGAGAGTTGTATGACTCAATGGATTACCCCTTGGAGAATGTGCAGGGAGAGGCTACTGTAACGCCTGCGATCCATTTGGTGCTAACTGAGTTGTTGGGCAAAAACTACGCTGACCGTGGGATGCCGATGGCTGTCGGAGTAAGTTGCGCCGGTGTCGTGGATCCTGAAATGGGTGTAGTCACACTGAGCTTCAACCTGCATCTTCAAAATTACCCTGTCGCCCGGGTGGTCAAGCAGGTGGTCAATGTTCCGGTTGTGGTTGCGAACAACATCGTGGCTCCGGCGTTCGCTGAATCCAGATTGGGATATGGTCGCGAATGTGCTGATTTCGCTTATATCTCGGTGGGCGCTGGTATCGGAGCCAGATGCGTATTTCACGGTCAGGTGCAGCACCTGCCCAATCGCGCCGAGTTTGGGTTAATGGTGGTAGCTCCTGAGGGAGATCCAGAACGGTTCGGTGGTCGCGGTTATCTTGAATCTCTGGCTTCAGGACGAGGCATTGCAGTAGCCGCCCGACATGAGCTCGAAAAGGGCTCGGTTTCGATGATGAATTCAATGCTGCCCCATGGGAGGGCATTTGTCACGGCTAAGACTGTCGATGATGCTGCTATTCAAGGTGACGATGTCGCCGTTCGAGTGATGTCTCGGGCTGCCGAGTATCTTGGCATTGGCATCGTTAATCTTGCCCATACGCAGGGAATAACCCGGTTTGTGATGAATGGTGGAGTGGCTCGATCAGGTGCCTACTATTGGCGTTCTCTCCAAGATGCCATTGAGAGGCATTCCTACTGGCCTGGAGTCATCGAGATTCAACGCAGTCAGCTAACGGATAACGCGCCGGTTCTCGGAGCCGGGTTATACGCGCTAGATGAGGCGTTCAGGGTACTCACCGATACAGGCGAAGGTTCTACATCGACATAAAAATGGCAGACGACAGCTCCGAAAAAAACAGGGGGATCATAAGATGCAATCTGTAAGGTACTGGCTTCAAAGTTCGATCAAGCGGGTCTATCCGGGCAGCAAACCGAAAAAGAGTTCCGAGATGAGCTTCATCACCGCGCGAAATGAACAGATTTCATTTCAGGCTTGTGTGCGAAATACCGGCGATCATCCGTTAAAAATATCTCTTGAGATACAAGATGCGGACGGCCTCGGCGTGCTTGTCCGCAGGGTGGGCTACGTTCCTTTGCCGCACTTCACGCCGGACGTGCCCAGCAAACATATTGAAGGTCTGAAGCATCTACCGGGGCTGGTGCCGGACCCGCTCTTCCCGGGCTCTGAGCTGCTCGTGGGTTCGCATGAGACTCAGGCGTTCTGGGTCACCGTGTCGATCCCCGCGGAGATCGAACCTGGCACCCGCAAATTGAACGTTCAGTTCGTCACGGACGGCGCGGTCTGCTCTCAGCTCGCAGTGGCCGTCGACACCCGGCCTCTGGTGGTCAAATCCACTAAATTCCCTGTGATCCAGTGGTTCTACGCCGATTCGCTATGTGACTGGTATGGGCTGGAGCCGTATGAAGATCGGTTCTGGCCGATCCTGGAGGCCTATGTACGTGATCTGGTGCAGCACGGCTGCAGCAGTCTGTATGTACCGATCATCACGCCGCCCACCGATGGCATCAAACGGCCCCACCAGCTTCTGAAGGTGACGGAGCCGTCCGCGGGGCAGTATGAGTTCGACTTTACCGACGTGGAAAAGTGGGTGGACATCGGCTTAAGCCAGGGCTCGCAATACTTCGAGTGGACGCACTGGTTCTGGCAGTGGGGTGTGAAGTGGGCGTTGAGGGTCTACCGCTCAAACGCCGACCGTGAATCGCTGCTCTGGCCGCACGAGACATCGGCCACATCGGACACGTATCGCAACTTCCTGTCGCAGCTCTTTCCTGTGCTCAAGCAGTTCCTTGACCGAAAGGGGATCACAGACCGCTCATTCTTCCATGTGTCCGACGAGCCACATGGTAAGGAGCACATGGGCAACTACAAGGCTGCCCGGCAGATGCTGCTTGAGCTGGCCCCCTGGATGAAGGTGATGGATGCCCTCAGCGAAGTGGAGTATGGCAAGCAGAAGATCACCGATATGCCCGTGCCGTCTATCGGCGTGGCGCATGAATATGCCGAGGCTGGCATCCCTTCCTGGGTTTACTACTGCTGCGGCCCCCGCGGCAAGTATCTCAACCGCTTTATGGACACGCCACTGACCAAAATACGCATGCATGGCTGGCTGTTCCGAAAGCTGGGGGCACTGGGCTTCCTGCACTGGGGCTACAACTATTGGTATGCGGCCGGCTCTCAGAAGCTGCTGGACCCCTTTGTGGATGCCTCCGCCAACAACTGGCCGGGTTGGTCGTATGGTGACCCATTTGTGGTCTACCCTGGCGAGGCTGGCCCGATCGATTCGATCCGATGGGAAGTGTTTGGCGAGTCACTGCGGGATTACGCGTTGCTTGAGACGGCGGGTGTGCTACCCGATGACGCCATGTTTGATGAGATCAAGGGCTATGCCGAGTTCCCGTTCAACGAAAAATGGATTGCGAAGGCCAGGCGGAAACTCATAGAGAGATCAAAATAACCTTCCTATTCTCTGAAATCACCACAAACCCTCACTGCGCACAACCTTCACAGTGGGGGTTTTCTGCGTCGGGATGTACTCACTGAAACACTCGCACAGGCTATAGTATTTTGCTATAATACCAAATAGTAGGGACTGATTCTTACTAACTAAGGCAGGTGGATATCATGGATCAAGAACAGAAATCAACTCAAGCCGAAGTGAACTCGGCGGGGAATTCGTCAGGTTGCTGCAGCGGTTCCAGTTCGTGCTGCGGGTCCGGCGAATCGGGCAGTGCTACAATCAAGCTGGCGGTCAAACAGCGTTATGCGTCGGCCGCTGTGGCCGCTTCAGGCAAACAAAAGGCAAGCTGTTGTGATGGCGGATCATGTAAAGATGCGATCACCAGCAACATCTACACTGAGCTGGAGGCCGAGGGTATCCCCGATGAGGCACTGCTTGCCTCGCTGGGTTGTGCCAATCCCCACGCGTTGGCTGCGCTCATGCCGGGTGAGGTTGTGCTGGACCTGGGCAGCGGCGGCGGAATAGACGTGCTATTATCAGCCAAGCGGGTTGGGCCCACGGGGAAAGCATACGGGCTGGATATGACCGACGAAATGCTGGAGCTGGCTCGCAGCAACCAAGCCAAGGCGGGCGCCACCAATGTGGAGTTCTTGAAGGGGGAGATCGAGAGCATCCCTCTACCCGATAGCTCCATCGATGTGATCATCAGCAACTGCGTCATCAATCTATCGCCAGACAAGGCTCAAGTGCTGCGTGAGGCATACAGGGTGCTGAAGCCGGGCGGCCGGTTTGCGGTGGCGGATGTGGTGTTGGAGAATCCGCTGACGGACATCGCTAAGCAGAACCTGTCCATGTGGTGCAGTTGCATCTCAGGCGCGATCGTCAAGGCGGACTACATCGATATGTTGACCTCGGCAGGATTTGCCGATGCCAAAGTCACAGTCGCCCGCAGGTATACGGCTGAGAACGCCGATGGGCTGGTTCCATCGGAGGTGATCGCGCAGTTGAGCGATGATGAGCTGACAAAGCTGATGTCCAGTTTTATCAGCGCTTTTGTCACCGCCACGAAGCCAATTTCACAGAAATAGGAAACTGAGTTCATATTGGCCTAAAATGGCCGATTTGAGCACGAAATGCCCTCATTCCAGGTGCGCTGATACCCCTAGAATGAGGGCTTTTGACACGAATTTCCTCTAATTTCGCAAATCTGTCAAAACTGGGGCTTGACACGGGTGTTTCTACATGGTATGATTATCTTTGCCGGAGCGAAACGGGGTAAGCCCCTCGAGCCGGTTGGGACCTTGAAAACTAGGTGAAGCAGCGAACCAAACGTCTGTTGAAAGACAGGCGAGAATGGTAATTCGGTTTTGAAGCTAATCGATCCACTAAAGTTGGAACTTAACTCCGCAAGGGGTATAAGGATATTCGACGGAGAGTTTGATCCTGGCTCAGAGCGAACGCTAGCGACGTGCCTGCGACATGCAAGTTGAGCGGAAGTCCAGACCTTCGGGTTTCGACTTTAGCAGCGAACGGTCGAGTAACACGTAAGGAACCTGCCACGCAGACCGGGACAACGGACCGAAAGGTGCGCTAATACCGGATGGTGAGTGTTGGAGACATCTCCGACACTTCAAATCGCTTATTTAGGAGACGAGATAAGTGGCTGCGTAATGGCCTTGCGTCCCATCAGCTAGTTGGCGGGGTAATGGCCCACCAAGGCGACGACGGGTAGCTGGTCTGAGAGGACGATCAGCCGGACTGGGACTGAGACACGGCCCAGACTCCTACGGGAGGCAGCAGTCGGGAGTCTTGCACAATGGGGGAAACCCTGATGCAGCGACGTCGCGTGTGGGATGAAGTATTTCGGTATGTAAACCACTTTTGCGGGGGGCGAACACAATGACGGTACCCCGCGTATAAGCCCCGGCTAACTACGTGCCAGCAGCCGCGGTAATACGTAGGGGGCGAGCGTTGCTCGGATTGACTGGGCGTAAAGCGCGCGTAGGCGGTCCATTAAGTGTGTGGTGAAATGCAGAGGCTCAACCTCTGTCCCGCCGCGCAAACTGGTGGTCTTGAGATTGGGAGGGGGATGCGGAATTCCTGGTGTAGCGGTGAAATGCATTGATATCAGGAGGAACACCGGCGGCGAAGGCGGCATCCTGGCTTATATCTGACGCTGAGGCGCGAAAGCGTGGGTAGCAAACGGGATTAGATACCCCGGTAGTCCACGCCGTAAACGATGGATACTAGGTGTGGGAGGTCTCGACCCCTCCCGTGCCGTAGCAAACGCGTTAAGTATCCCGCCTGGGGAATACGGCCGCAAGGTTGAAACTCAAAGGAATTGACGGGGGCCCGCACAAGCGGTGGAGCATGTGGATTAATTCGATAATGACCGAAGAACCTTACCCAGGTTTGACATGTCAGCGCCGTACCCGGAAATGGGTATTCTTGTAGTAATACAAGCGCTGTCACCGCTGTTGCATGGCTGTCGTCAGCTCGTGCCGTGAGGTGTTGGGTTAAGTCCCGCAACGAGCGCAACCCGCGTTCCATTTTGCCATCAGGTAATGCTGGGAACTATTGGAAGACCGCCCGGGTAACCGGGAGGAAGGGGCGGACGACGTCAAGTCAGCATGGCGCTTATGCCTGGGGCCTCACACATGCTACAATGGGCGCAACAAAGGGATCCGAAGCCGCGAGGTAGAGGCAACCCCATAAAGGCGTCCTCAGTTCGGATCGCAGTCTGCAACTCGACTGCGTGAAGTTGGAATCGCTAGTAAACGCGGATCAGCTAAGCCGCGTTGAATACGTTCCCCGGGCCTTGTACACACCGCCCGTCAAGTCACCTGAATTGTCTGCACCTGAAGTGCGTGGCTCAACCGCAAGGAGAGAGCGCCCGAGGGTGCGGGGAGTAAGGGGGACTAAGTCGTAACAAGGTAGCCGCACCGGAAGGTGCGGCTGGATCACCTCCTTTCTAAGGGGGAAGCGCCCCACTCTTTGGAGTGGTGAGCATCTCTCAGGTCGTCCGAGTTATTATTCTTCAGTTTTGGTTAAGAGTTTCACCTAGTCTCCGCGGTCTCGCGGCGTGGGCCTATAGCTCAGCTGGTTAGAGCGCACCCCTGATAAGGGTGAGGTCACTGGTCCGAATCCAGTTAGGCCCACCACCCAAGTTTGGGGGATTAGCTCAGTTGGGAGAGCACCTGCTTTGCAAGCAGGGGGTCAGCGGTTCGAGCCCGCTATCCTCCACCAGGAAGTTAGAGTGGACGGAGCTTCGTAAGAAGCTTCGGCTGCGTAAAAAACTAACTCAACTTGGTAAGGGTGGCAGGTAAGAAGAAATGCCGGGTTGCAATCCGGCAAAGTTGTCACGAAAGTGGCGAGACGCACATTGAAAATCGCATAGGGTAGACATGGCATCTTTAAGTTAAGAAGCTAAGGTTCAGGACGAATAATCCAAAAATCAAAGCTAATTACTTGAAGCTACACATTTCACAAAACAAACAAGACAGTCACAGAAGGAAACTTCTGTAATGAATTCTATAGATGGTGGCATCTTACAGGAATGTAGGATGTTGCGCCTCTAAGGTATCGAAGCTCATGCAAGCTAGTAAGGGCGTATGGTGGATGCCTTGGGGCGTGGGGCCGATGAAGGACGCGGCAAGCGGCGAAACACTACGGGGAGGCGCAAGCAGCCTTTGATCCGTGGGTCTCCGAATGGGGTAACCCAGCCAGAGTAATGTCTGGTTACCGTATATTGAACACATAGATATACGGAGGGCACCCGGCGAACTGAAACATCTTAGTAGCCGGAGGAAAAGAAAACAGATGTGATGCCCCTAGTAGCGGCGAGCGAACGGGGCTTAGCCTAAACCATAATCGTGTTAAAGCGTGCAGCGTTGCGATTATGGTGTCGTGGGATCTTCAGGGGGTTGCACAGCCCCAAAGAAGTTACAAACCAAATATACAGCCGAACGGCATGGGAAGGCCGGCCGCAGAGAGTGAGAGCCTCTTAGGCGACGTATGATTGGCTTCTGAAGCGATCCCAAGTAGTGCGGGACACGAGGAACCCTGCGCGAATCTGCCAGGACCACCTGGTAAGGCTAAACACCCCACGCCACCGATAGCGCATAGTACCGTGAGGGAACGGTGAAAAGCACCCCGGGAGGGGAGTGAAATAGCACCTGAAACCACACGCCCACAAACAGTCGGAGCCCCGCAGAAGGGGTGACGGCGTACTTTTTGTAGAACGGGCCAGCGAGCCGTCGTTCTGGGCAGGTTAAGCGTCTAAGACGTGCAGCCATAGGGAAACCGAGTCCGAATAGGGCGTATTGTCCGGGGCGGCGAACCCGAAACCGTGTGATCTACCCGTGGTCAGATTGAAGCGGGGGTAAGACCCCGTGGAGGATCGAACTGGTAAAGGTTGAAAACTTTTCGGATGAACTGCGGGTGGCGGAGAAATTCCAATCGAACACGGAGATAGCTGGTTCTCCCCGAAATGCATTTAGGTGCAGCGTCGCGCGTTCTGCTTTGTCGGTAGAGCACTGGAAGGAATAGGGGCCCCACCGGGTTACCAACCCCTACCAAACTCCGAATGGCAAAGCATCATAGCGCGGCAGTGAGACTGCGGGGGCTAAGCTCCGTAGTCGAGAGGGAAACAACCCAGACCGCCTGCCAAGGTCCCCAAGAATAGGCTAAGTGTAAAAGGATGTAGGGTCACACAAACAACCAGGATGTTGGCTTAGAAGCAGCCACCATTTAAAAAGTGCGTAACAGCTTACTGGTCGATGTGATCCCGCGCCGACAATGTAAGGGGGGCTCAAGCCTATCACCGAAGCAGCGGAGGCAGATTTAAGTATCTGCTTGGTAGGGGAGCGTGCCGATAGCGGTGAAGCCAGAGCGTGAGCGCTGGTGGAGTTGTCGGGAGCGAGAATGCTGGCATGAGTAGCGCGTAGAAGGGTGAGAATCCCTTCCGCCGATAGCCCAAGGTTTCTCAGGCGAGGCTCGTCCCCCTGAGGTTAGCCGGGCCTAAGCTGAGGCCGTTTGGCGTAAGCGAAGGACATACGGTAGAGATTCCGTAGCCAGTTAGTTGTGTATATACCTTATCGTGACGCCCCCAAAGCCGTTAAAGTGCGGTGTTGGACGTCCGCGCGGAGTAATAGCATTCGTGTGATTATTCCCAAGGTGGAGGCCTTTGGGCCGAGATCCAAGTTAGCGCGTTGGGGGACTAGAAAAGCCGATAAGGTTGCAGCTGTCTGTCCGCACCGCAAACCGACACAGGTGGGCTGGTAGAGGATACCGAGGCGTTCGAGAGAATTCCCGTTAAGGAACTAGGCAAAATAGCCCCGTAACTTAGGGAGAAGGGGTGCTCTGCAGGTTTAGTCTGTAACGACTAATGCTGTTGGAGCCGCAGTTAAGAGGCTCAGGCGACTGTTTACCAAAAACATAGCTCTCTGCTAAGCCGAAAGGCGATGTATAGGGGGTGACACCTGCCCAATGCCCGCAGGTTAAAGGGAAGGATTCGGCGCAAGCCAAAGTCTAGAACTGAAGCCCGGGTGAATGGCGGCCGTAACTATAACGGTCCTAAGGTAGCGAAATTCCTAGTCGGGTAAGTTCCGACCCGCACGAATGGTGTAACGATCTGAGCGCTGTCTCAACGGGAAGCTCGGTGAAGTTGTAGCACCGGTGAAGATGCCGGTTACCCGCCGCAGGACGGAAAGACCCCGTGGAGCTTTACTGCACCCTGTCACTGCGGTTCGAGATAAATTGTAGAGCGTAGGTGGGAGCCGCAAGGCGCCAATGGAACACCACCCTGTTTATCTTGGACCGCTAACCCTTACCATGAATCTGGTATAGGGAACAGTTTCAGGCGGGCAGTTTGACTGGGGCGGTCGCCTCCCAAATGGTAACGGAGGCGCCCAAAGCTATTCTCAGCCTGGTCGGAAATCAGGCGTTGAGTGCAAGCGCATAAGAATAGTTGACTGCGAGACACACAGGTCGAGCAGGTGCGAAAGCAGGGGCTAGTGACCCCTTGGCTGCGTGTGGATGCGCCAAGGTTCATCGGATAAAAGCTACCCCGGGGATAACAGGCTGATCTTGCCCAAGCGCTCACAGCGACGGCAAGGTTTGGCACCTCGATGTCGGCTCGTCGCATCCTGGGGCTGAAGCGGGTCCCAAGGGTTAGGCTGTTCGCCTATTAAAGCGGTACGCGAGCTGGGTTCAGAACGTCGTGAGACAGTTCGGTCCCTATCCGCGGCGGGCGTAGGAGATTTGAGTGGGGTCGCCCCTAGTACGAGAGGACCGGGGTGAACTGACCTCTGGTGTACCGGTTGTAGTGCCAACTGCAGACGCCGGGTAGCTATTGTCGGGTTTTGATAAGTGCTGAAAGCATCTAAGTACGAAGCAAGCCACAAGATATGATCTCCCACTGGGTTAACCAGGTAAGGCCCCCGGAAGACTACCGGGTTGATAGGCCGCAGGTGTAAGAGTAGCGATGCTCTTAGCTGAGCGGTACTAATAGGCCGAGGGCTTGTATGAGCCCGATACTTTAAAGGCGCACACCGCCTATAGATAAGTTGTGTGAAATGCGGCCATGTCTACCCGATGCGATAGTAATCGCGTCACGGCTCTCCTGGTGATCACGGCGGAGGGGATACACTCGTTCCCATACCGAACACGACCGTTAAGCCCTCCAGCGCCGAAAGTACTTGGGGCGCAAGCCTCCGGGAGGATAGGACATCGCCAGGGGTTTTCTTTCACACCCCCCGCAGCACTCATGCTGCGGGGGGTGTTCTGCTTTTTAGGGGAGCAAGGAGTCAGGAGGAGAGGAGGCGGGAGGCAGAAGGGGTCCGTAGGGGCGACCGGCGGTCGCCCGCAACTGATATTCGTGGATGACCCTTGTGGTCAACCGAACACCTTGGTGGGCATCGGCCAGTTACCCCGCCTGTGACGCACATCGGTGCCGATCCCAGGTTTGCGGATGACCACAAGGGTCATCCCTACGAATCCGGTGTCATATGATTAAATCGACACGGGTGCCTGCACCCTACAATGGCCTTCCTCTACTCCTCGTCGGTTTCCATGATAATGAACTCGCCGTGGGTGAACATGGGAGCCCCAAGCTCAAGAGAGTCGGCGTCAGGCTGGGAGCCGCCGACGAACACATCAATTGTGCCTGCCTCCAGGAACCTCTCGCCGGTTTCATCCACCAGGGTGAGGCCCATGATGGGCGCAAATAGCTTCACTTTCTCCTTTTCACCCGGTTTGAGGTGAACGCGACCCACGGCCACAAGCTGCCTTCGGGGGCAGTCGACCGAGCTAAAGCGGTGCACAATATACATCTGTACCACCTCATCACCTGCGACATCACCTGTGTTGGTCACCGTGACGGTGGCGGACAAGCCCGCTTCGCTCTCTTCGAGAACCAGATCACTGTAGCTGAAGCTGGTGTAGCTCAAACCAAACCCAAACGGCCACTGCGGCGTCCCGCGGAAGTAGCGGTAGGTGCGGTCAGACATTGAGTAGTCCGAGAAGTCCGGCAACTGGACGGTGCTGGCGTAGAAAGTGACAGGCAGCCGTCCGCTTGGGTTGACCTTCCCAAGTACTACCTCAGCAATAGCCAGCCCGCCCATCGCACCCGGATAGAAGCACTGCAAGACTGCAGACGCATCGGCGATACACTCAGGCAGCGCGACGGCGCTACCGCTGATGTTGACCACGACCACCGGTTTGCCGATGGTCACCAACTGCTTGAGCAGCTCCGACTGGCATGACGGCAGCTCGATGCGCTCACGGTCGCCATTCGCGTCGGATCCAGCAGCATCACCCTCTTCGCCCTCCATGCTAGGGTTCAAACCGCAGGCGAAGATGATGACATCGGCAGCTTTCGCTGTGTCCCGTGCGGCCTGGATCATGACTTCATCCACCTTACCCGCATGGGCGCATCCGGCGGCATGAAAAACCTTACTGCCTTCGGCGAGTTGCGTGATGCCTTCCAGTAGGTTGACCATATGAGAGGGTGTGCCGTTGTAGTTGCCTAAGAGCACCGTGTTGTCAGTAGCATTCGGTCCGATCACCGCGATGGATTGCGTGATGCTTTTGAGTGGAAGGGCGTGATCAGTGTTCTTCAGGAGCACCACGCTCTGTCGGGCTGCTTGAAGGTTTAACTGCGTGTGCTCTTCACACTCCACCACATCCATGCTGATCTTGGTATAGGGGTGGGTTTGAGGTTCATCAAACAGACCCAGCTTCAGACGGGTCGTCAGCAGCCGTATGAGTGCTTTGTCGATGTCAGATTCCGAAATCAACCCCATGATCACCGCATCCTGCACGGTGCAGAACTGCTCACCGCAGCAAAGATCGCAGCCCGCTTTGATGGCCATCGCACTCGCGGTGGGTGCATCAGGGGCCAGACCGTGATCTTTGAAAATGTCGTTGATCGCCCAGCAGTCGGAGACCACATGCCCCTCAAAACCCCACAGCTCCCTCAGGGTTTGCTGAAGCAGCGTGGGGCTGGCACAACACGCTTCGCCATTTACTCGGTTGTAGGCACCCATCACCGCCTCGACTTTAGCGTCTTGCACCAGAGCTCGGAAGGCGGGTAGGTAGGTCTCTTCAAGCTGCTTGGGGCTGACCTCCGCGTTGAACCCATGCCTCAGCGACTCCGGCCCGCTGTGAACCGCGAAGTGCTTGGCGCAGGCTGCCGCTTTGAGCATCGCAGGGTCATCGCCCTGAAGGCCTTTCACGAAGGCGATCCCCAGCAGCGAGGTGAGGGTGGGGCACTCCCCGTATGTCTCCTGACCTCGGCCCCAGCGAGGGTCGCGGAAGATGTTGATGTTGGGGGTCCAGAAGGTCAGTCCTTTGTAGATGGAGCGGTCGTTCATCGCCGCGGCCGCATGATGTTTCGCGCGGCCTTCATCCGAAATGGCGGTCGCCACCCTCTGCAGCAGCTCGGGATTGAACGTAGCTGCGAGTCCGATGGCCTGCGGGAAGACGGTGGCGAAACCGGCCCGTGCTACTCCATGCAGGCATTCGTTCCACCAGTTGTAGGCCGGCACCCCCAGCCGCTCAATGGCGGGGGACTCGTGGCATAACTGCGAGACCTTCTCCGCAAGCAGCATCTCATTGAGCAGTGCCTGTGCGCGCTGGGTAATGAGAAGCGTGGTATCGAGCCATGGGTGCAGTGCCATTTTGTGCCTCGCGAAGTTAGTTTACTATTGGTATTATACGAAACAGACAATGTGGGCGACCTTGAGTGGTATGGTTTGACGTAACTTGCCATCGAAATCAGTCTCTCTTGCGAGGTATAATAACTGCACAAGGATAGATTCTAGGTGGGAAGTGAGGCAACCAGATGAGCGGTTTCGTGCTAGACAGATTAGAGCTCCATTCCAGGCTAAAAATGTTCAAAGCAGAGCGTGCCGAAGAGTACCATCTGAAACTATTGGGTTATTTTGGATCGTACGCCCGCAACCAGGCTGGCGATGATAGCGATGTGGATATTGTTTTTGATACGGATGCCCCTAATCTATTTCGTGCCGTGGTCATGAAGCAAGAGCTCGAGCAGCTGCTAGGCCGGTCTGTCGATATGCTGCAGTTACGAGGACTTACCAATGCCGGTTTGAAAGCACGCATCGAGAATGAAGCTATCTATGTATGATGTCTTGTTGTTACGTGACCAGCTCTACGGTATATGCCGCGATGATATTCCTGTTTTGATTGATACAGTTCGTCAGATGATTGACGATATCGGCTGATCTTCTTCATCACATAATCAAGGATGCAGGTATAAATGCGTCATTCTTTGGCATCGCATTTCGTCGTAGTTGCTCTTGCGTTCCTTGGATGGTTTTGCGGATGCGGCTGTGGGTGTATGGCGGATAGTTCCGCAGATGGAGGCAAGCGCGTCATGGCTGATCAGAATTCCAAAGTGAGCTTCACCACAAACCTGACCGGCTGGCATGGCCTGAATGGAACCTGGAGCGTTGATGGTGGCGGCTATCGCGGCTCTGGCGGCGGTGACAACTGGGCGATCTGCGACAAGCAACTAAGCGGTGACACCGCGTTTGTCTACGAAGCGGACGTGCAGATATCCAAAGATCAGTTCGCCGCTGGTGTGATTTTTGGCGTGCAAGACCTGACCAACACCTCAGGCCGTCCGGCAAGATGGTATTGCATGAACGTGGTGCCCAAGTCGAATGTCACCAATGTATTTACCCAGCTCCACGGTGCCACCGAGTGGAATGAGAGTCGCGCACTGACCGAGACGGAGCGGGCGACCGAGCTCTATCATTTCCGCATCGAATACCTGGGCAACAGACAAGCCAATTTCTACCTGAACGGGACATTGGTGGTCAGCCGAGAGCTGCCTAACTACGCCGGCGGGTATTTCGGCTTGATGGTTTATGAAGCAGCCGCTAGCTTCAATAATGTGAATGCCATGGTGGTCACTCCGCCCAAACTGAACGGCTTGGAGCTGATCGGCGCGGAGCTCGACAAGCCGTTCGATCCTGCTGTTCATACCTATTGGGCCCATCTTCCCAATAAAGCTAAATCCGTGAAGATCAAGGGTGTTGCGGCTGACACATTCACTCTGCAGGTTGGTAAGCAGGACGTGCGTAGTGGACAGCCCGCCGTGGTAGAGCTGGTCGATGGCCACAATCCGATTAGCGTGAAGGTTGGCGAACCGAAATCGGGGTTGTCTGATACCTATACTATTAATATAGTGCGCGAACCGGATGCCAGGAAGGTGTATCGCGAGGCCAGCCGGTCGCAGTTGCATTTCACGCCCTATATGTTTCAGATGAATGACCCCAACGGGCTGGTCTATAATGAAGCGACCAAAGAGTATCATCTATACTTCCAGTGCAACCGGCCGTTTGCCACCGGTCTATCGGGGCTGCCCGGCTCCGGGACCACCAGCTGGGGACACGCGGTATCGAAAGACCTGATGAACTGGCAGGAGTGGCCGCTCGCGCTGACGCCAGACAGGCTGGGCACGATCTGGAGCGGTTCCTGCGTGGTGGACCGCGATAACACCTCGGGCTTATTCGATGCCAGCACCCCTCCCGGGGCGCGGTTGGTGGCGTTCTATACCAACGCTGGCGGTGACATGACCTTCCGCTTTGGCAAAGAGAGCCTGGCCTACTCGAAGGACGGCGGATACACCTGGGTAAAATACCCTGGAAATCCTGTGGTTCGAAACCCGAAGGATATCTACGGTGGTGGTCTGCGCGATCCAAAGGTGATCTGGTATGCCGACCCGTCGATGCCCGGAGGCGGTATCTGGGTGATGGTGACCGCGATCGATTCGCACATATTCACCTCACACAACCTGGTGGACTGGTCGCATTCTGGTCCGCTGCTGGACAAAAGCGGTAAGGCGTTCGAGGCCGAGTGCCCGGATCTGTTCCCGTTGGCGGTCGACGGCGATCCTGGCAATATCAAGTGGGTGTTCAGTGCTGCCGGGGTGTTCTACCTCATCGGTCATATGGACAAAACCGGCGTGGACAAACTGATGTTTGTACCTGAGACGGACAAAATCGAGCCGTTGAAAGGCGTGTATGACATCGTGCACAAGATTCCCGTAGGAGAGCCTTATGCCGCGCAGACCTTCTACAACGACCCGCTTGGTCGGCGCATCTCCATCGCCTGGCTTCGCGACAAATATATGAAGTGGAAGGACAAGAACTGGGAAAGCGCCCTGTCGCTGCCCCTGGAGATGAAGCTGCGCACGATCAACGGGAAGCTCCATCTGACGCAATATCCGGTCAGCGAGTTGAACAAGCAGCGGGATGGTAAGCCGATCCTCAGCCTGCGGAATAAGGCGGTAGATGTTGGCAGCGCGAATCTGCTGAGTGGTATGAAGGCCACACTGGCGGATATCGAGGCCACGATCACCCTTGGAACCGCCACGGAAGTTGGCTTCAAACTGCGTGTTGGTGAAGCCGCCGGTGGTCAAGAGGTGCTGGTCAAATATGACCGGAAGCAAAACCGGCTGATTGTGGATAAATCGACGACCGACCCGGGGTTCGTGCCCCTCTATTCGCCAGAGATGGGTACACTCGACGGCAACAAGATTAAACTGAGGATCATTTTGGATCAGACCTGCATTGATGCGTTTGGCAATGATGGTGAGGCGTTCGTCTCAGGTCTCATCTATTCGGAGTTCGAGAATACGGGCATGGAGTTCTATACCAACGGCACCGCCAGCATCGATACGCTGGACATCTATAAGATGAAGAAAATGAAGCGCAAAATGCCTGTGCGTGAGATACCAGCAAAATAGCATTTTCGAAAGATACCATCATCAAAATAAACGCGAGAGACAGACTCAGGAGATAACATGGGTTCATTGATAAATCGATCACGCGCGTGCATGGCTGCGGCAGTGTTCACCGGCTGGCATGGGGTTGGGGGCGACTGGAGCGTGACAGACACCGGGTGTCACGGTAACTGCCCCGGCAACGGCTTCTTCGTCTCGACTAAAGCGGTGGACCGATCCGCACCATTCAGCTTTGAAGCGGACATGAAATTCACAGACGGCGGCAATGCGGCGGGGATCGTGTTTGGCATTAAGAACCCCGAGAACCCGCTGGCGAAGTGGTACTGCATCAACGTGGTAAATGGCGGCGGGATCTCCATGATCTTCACTGAGACCGACTCGCGAGCCGATTGGATTGATAATAAGCAGCTTGAACCCGCCGAGAAGAGCGCCGACAGTTATCACTTGAAGGTGGAACGAAAGCTTAAAGATGGCCCCTTCAGCTTCTACCTGAACGGCCGGCTCATCCACACAAAGGAGATGCCGTATTTTAAGGGCGGGTATTTCGGCGTGATGACATGCGCTGCTCAAGCCGATTTTGCGAATGTCGAATGCACGGTCAACGGCAGCCCGGAAAGCTTCAACACCAACCTGACCGGCTGGAGGGGAGTGGAAGGCCCCTGGCAAGTGACGGCCAACGGCTACCAAACGCCATCTGCGACTGAGAACTGGGCTCTGTGTGACCAGACCATCGACGCGGACGCCAGTTTTATCTATGAGGGTGACATTCTGATGCCCGCTGAGAGTTCAGGTGGTCTGGTCTTTGGAGCGCAGACCCCAGGTTCGGGCCAGAAACCGCGCCGGTGGGTGCAGTTCGGTGTGGAGAAAGGCACGACAGCCACTGTCACCGCGCATTCTGAAGCGAGCGTGGACTGGACGCTCAGTCGGCCTTTGACCGATGCGGAAAAGAAAACCGGCCATTACCGGCTGCGTGTGGAGTGCCTGGAGAAGCAGACCGCCAAATTCACCCTAAACGGAAGTTTGGTGGGCAGTAAGGAACTGGCCCATTTTGCAAGTGGGACGTTCGGCATCACCGCCAGCGGTGCGAACGTCAGCTTTGACAACGTGAACTACTACCCCGCCTCGATGCCTAAGCTGAGGAAGCTGGAAATCGTTGGGGCCAAACTGGACAGAGCCTTCGACCCCGCGGTGCCCGTGTACTGGTCTACCGTTGGCTACAAAACCGAGTCTGTGAAAATCAAAGCGGTGGTGGGGTTCAACTCATCGCTACTTGTCAACGGGTCGGAGACTGTAGGTGGCAAGCCAGTGGAGGTCGCCTTGTCGGAGGGCTACAACACCATCCGGGTGAAGGCGTGTGACAAGGGTTCTGATCTGGTGAAGCAATACACCATCAACCTCATCCGCAAGCCAAATCCCGTCACGATATACAAGGAGCAAGCCCGCCCGCAGTTCCACTTTACGCCCTTCATGTACCAAATGAATGATCCCAACGGCTTGGTATACAACGAGGCGACGGGCGAATATCACCTCTTCTTCCAGTGCAACCGGCCCTTCGACACCGGCCTACCGGATGTCACAGGCACAACCGCCTGGGGCCACGCCGTGTCTCGCGACATGATGAACTGGGAGGAGTGGCCGCTGGCGATCCTCCCCGACAAAAACGGGATGGCCTGGAGCGGGTCGTGCGTGATCGACCGCAACAACAGCTCGGGGCTGTTCGACGCCAGCACCCCCGCCGGGGCCAGGATGGTGGCGTTCTGGGCGAGTGTGAGCGGCGATGCGACCCACGGATACGCCAAAGAGAGCATGGCCTATTCGAAGGATGGCGGCCGCACGTGGATATCACATCCGAGTAACCCTGTGGTCAAGAACCCCGGCAATATGTATGGCGGAGGGCTTCGCGACCCCAAGGTGAACTGGTATGTCGATAAATCGATGCCGAACGGCGGCATCTGGATGATGGTCACCGTGGGTGGGACGCATATCTTCACCTCGCACAACCTGATCAACTGGACCCACTGTGGAGCCATGAAAGACGTGAACGGCGGCAGCTTCGACTCCGAATGCCCCGACCTTTTCCCCCTGGCGGTCGATGGTGATCCGAAGAACATCAAGTGGGTGTTCACCGGCAGCGGGGTGTTCTATTTGATCGGGCATATGGAGAAGACCGGTGCGCACAAACTGATGTTCGTGCCGGAGACAGGGAAGATCGTGCCGCTGGAGGGTTTTGCCGACCTGGTGCCAGGGATGCCTCTGCCCGAAACATACGCAACGCAGACCTTCTACAACGACCCGAAGGGGCGACGGGTTTCCATAAGCTGGATCCGCGACCCCTTGATGGGCTGGAAGGACAAGAACTGGAACAGTGCCCAGTCGTTGCCGCTGGAGAACAAGCTGCGCACCATCAACGGCAAAGTGACGCTGGTGAAGTACCCGGTGGCCGAGGTCAACAAGATGCGCAATGGCAGGCCCATATTGAGCCTGCGCCATCAGGCCGTGGATGCCGGCAGTTCCAACCCGCTGCAGGGGATTCTCGCCTCAGTGGCGGACATCGATGCGGTGATCACGCTGGGCACCGCCACGGAGCTTGGCTTCAAGCTGCGGGTGGGCGAGGCCGCGGGCGCCACCGGTGCTACCGGAGGTCAGGAACTGCTGGTGAAGTATGACAGGAAACAGGGCAAGCTGTTTGTGGATAAGCGGAAGAGCGGGGCCGGATGGGTCGGCGTTTATGAGGCCACGATGCAGCCCATGCAGGGTGACAAGATAAAGCTGCGGATGCTGCTGGACCAAATCTGCTTCGACGTGTTCGGCAACGAGGGGGAGGTCTCCATTCTGGGGCTGATCTACTCAGAGTTTGAGAACAACGGTATGGAGTTCTTCACCAACGGCACCGCCACCATCGACACGCTGGACGTCTTCAAGATGAAGCCAATGAAGCGCAGCGCCAGCAAGCTGTAATCGCGTTATGGCTGGGAAGGGATGCCAACGCAAAGGTGCAAAGACGCACGGACGATGGTAATCCGTTTGGTGTGGCGTGCGTGCTATCTGTCAGCTCCCAGTATTGGGTATATACTAATAACTGACCGTCTGGCTCAGTGGACGCTAAGCCTTACCTAATATATATTTGAGGTGTCGTCATGCCCGAAAATCAACCCAAACCTGTCCGCCGGTATGTTCTCAGCATCTCCCCCGATGCGCTGCAGGAGGATCCGGGCCTACTGTCCCTGGTGAAGTCCGCGGGGGTCGATGAGGTGGCGATCACCGGATTTCTGTATGGCTATTGGTACTACCCGCCGGAAGTCACGCAGCACTGGTGCCAACAGGCTCAGGCTGCGGGACTGAAGACTAGCATCATCAACGTGCCTCTGGGCCACCCAGGTGATTCGCTGGGTGCTAAATCCGGCGATGTGCCGCTTGGTCCGCCGAGCCATTGGAGCATGTGTACGATGGTGGACGGATCCAAGGCTTCTGGCACCTCACTGCACAACCCGGCCACCGCAGAAAATGTGGCGGCGGTCAGGAAGTTACTGCCCTTCAAGCCTGCGGTGCTGTGGCTGGATGACGACTTCCGGCTGGCCCGATCACCGGGCATGATCGGCGGTTGTTTTTGCGACGAACATAAGCGGATGTTCCTCACCAAACATGGATATGGGGAGTCACAATGGGTAGAGTTGCTGGATGCGGTGAAGTCGCGCAGGATGTGCACCCTGCTGACTCAGTGGGTGGACATGCAGTGTGATCTGCTGACCGCCTGCTTCCGTGCCCAGCAGAAGGCGGCTGGCCGTATCCCCATGGGCAACATGATAATGTACCTGGGCTGCGAAAAAGCAGGTCTGCGTTTGAAGGATTACGCGAACAGCCCGTTCCGTGTGGGAGAATCACAGTTCAGCGATGGCTCTATGGGCACCGTCAAAGGCAAGATGGACGAGTTGTTTAGCGTGCTGTTCCACCGCCGGTATGCCAAACCGCACTTGGCTTACAGCGAAAGCACGGCTTATCCCGCTGACCAGCTCTCGGCACCGAATCTGGCGGCGAAACTCTGCATCAGCACCATCGCCGATGTGCGCAATACGATGTTCATGAGCGGTATCCAGGCTTTCCCGCGCACGCACTGGCAGACTTTGGCCCCTGCCATGAAGAAGCAAGCTCAGACGCACGCCGAGATCGCTGGTGCCAAACCGCAAGGGCCGTTGAAGCACTATTTCGGAACAGGAAGCCGGTATGTGGGCGATGACAACCCGTTCAGCATGTTCCTGGCGATGGGCATCCCGTTTGAGGTTTGCGACAAGACACCCATCGGCGGTTATTGCTTCCTGGGTAACAGCGACACCCCTCAAGCAAAACAGATCGGCAGCAAGGGCTCGACGCTCATCTGCCGGCCAGAGGCCAACGCGCTAGGTTGCCGTCCCGTAGCTGAGAGCCTGCCCGAGTTGATGGTTTTGAAGCACGAAATCATTGCCAAGATGGGTGCGGTGCCGTATGTGCTGCAGGACATCCCAGTAGTGTGTGCCTGGTATAAAGATATACACAAGGTGCTGTTGTGGAACCTGACCGAGGAGCGGCAACACCTCACTGTGGTCTACGGCGGTACTCGCCAAAACGCCACCGTCGACGCCCTCGGCACCACGCTGCTGGAGCACGTGTAGCGTGCCGCAGGGGGTCGGATTCATCGACCTATGTGCTTGTTCACAAGAGTGAGGTTGCATCATGTCAACATATCCAAATAAGAATGTTCGCCGTTACGTTCTAAGCGTCTCACCAGATGCCCTCAGGAATGACCCGGAACTGCTGTCGCTGTTGAAGGCGTCAGGGGTGGACGAGGTCGCCATCACCGGCTACCTCTATGGACACTGGTCATACACTCCGGAAGTCACCTCCCACTGGATGCAGGAGGCGCACAAAGTCGGTCTGAAGACCAGCATCGTCAACGTTCCGCTGGGACATCCCGGCGGACCGTTGTATGCGGAAACAAGCGACACGGCATCCAAGCTCTGGAAGAACTATACGAATGAAGAGGGTGTGCGGATGTCAGGCACCTCAATTCACCCTCCCGCGACGGAAGAGAATGTGGATGCGATCAATCGGCTGAAAGTATTCAATCCGACGGTGATCTGGCTAGATGACGACTTTCGGCTCGCCCGCTCTCCGGGGGTCATTGGCGGATGCTTCTGTCCAGAGCATAAACGGCTGTTCCTTCAGAAACACGGCTATGGTGAAATGCAGTGGAATGAGTTGTTGACTGCTATTAAAGCACGCCAGCTTTGCCCTGTGTTGAAGAACTGGGTTGAGATGCAATGCGATCTGTTGACAGCGTGCTTCCATACGCTTCAGAAGGCTTCTGGGCGCATTCCTGTCGGCAATATGATCATGAATATGGGCTGCGAAAAGGCTGGCATTCGGCTAAAGGACTATGCCAACAGTCCATTCCGCGTAGGTGAAGAGCACTTTAACGACCGATCGTTTGGCAGTGTGAAGGCCAAAACAGAGGAGCTGTTCAGCGTGCTGTTCCATCGCCGGTTCGCGAAACCACATCTGGCGTATAGCGAAACCACCGCTGCGCCGGAGGATCAACTTAGCGCAGCCAATATGGCCGCCAAGCTGTGCATAAGCACAATTGCGGATGTGCGTAACACTATGTATATGAGCGGGCTGACAGCTTTTCCGCGAACCCACTGGCAAACGCTAGCTCCCGCTATGAAGAAGCAATCCGAAATACACGCTCAAATCGCTGGAGCTAAATTACGAGGACCTCTAAAGCATATCTTCGGAATCGGCAGTAGATATGTAGGTGACGATAATCCTTATACCCTCTTTCTGGCAATGGGCATCCCGTTTGAGGTTTGCGATGGCGTACCAAAGGGTGGGTGGGCCTTCCTGGGGAATTCCGATCTGCCTCAGTCAAAAGAGATGGGCAGTAAAGGAGCCACCATCATCTGCCGACCTGGAGCCGCTGCACCGTCCGTGTGCCGCGCGGTTCCTGAAAGCCTGCCCGAGTTGATGGCACTAAAGCACGAAATCATCGCCAAGATGGGGTCTGTGCCCTATGTGCTTCAAGATGTCCCAGTCGTGTGCGCCTGGTATAAGGAGATACACAAGGTGCTGCTCTGGAATCTCACCGAGGAGCGTCAACACCTCACTGTGGTCTACGGCAGCACGCGCCAGAACGCCACCGTCGAAGCCCTCGGCACCACACTGGTTGGGAATGTGTAGGGACGGGGGACGGGAAGGCAAGCGTTGGCTGCGTCCAGGGCGGTCTAGCGGATAGCAGAGCCTGTCACTCCTGGACAGGTCAGCCCATATCGTAATCGACCGGCCTCAATACCGCGGGTTTGCCTGTGTATAACGATGTATAACTGCCCTGCCACGCGCTAAAGCACATGGCTATTGACCGGCCAAGCCTGCTGAAGCAGGCTGCAGGGCTTCGTCCTGTTTGTGAAGCTGTCACGTGACTACTCAGCCATAGGCTAAGATCGTGCATTAGTTCACGATCGGTAGTGCTGATGTAGCTTCCGGCACCCACGAAGTGGGTAAGATTCATTACAGCCAGGGGTGAGCGAAGCGATCCCCCTGGTTGACATTGCTGATTCCCTACCCCGAAGTGGGTCGAACCGCATTTCGGAAGATCAATGATCCTGAGACCAGGTGACCAGATTCGACCCACGTTCGTGGGTAGATATATCGGGCCGCCTTCCACGGGTTACGCTCCGCCCGTGGCTATAATGAATCTCACCCATTCCATGGGTGGCCGGACCATGTGTAGGACATTACTTCTCTGGTTATACCCATACTCAAAAACCAACATGGAGATGTAGGTCAATAGCCATGTGCTTTAGCGCAGTCTATTACCCACATCTCCCCGCCGCGCCCTGAAGGACGGCGGCTTATTAACCGGTAAGCCGGCTGGAAGCCGGCTGCAGGCATGAAATCTGGTTTGAGAACGTGTAGAAACGGTGAGGTATGGTGTCATTGCACTTGGTGTCTCGGTATTTCAGACGTCTTTAGACGGCTTGTAAGTAACAGGCCGTAGGGGCGCCCCTTGTGGGCGCCCGTATTACCGGGGCGGTAAGGGCATGGCGTGCCGTGCTCGAATCGCCGGCCCGATCAACATGTCAATCGTAGGGGCGGACCGGCCGGTCGCCCGAATAGGGCCACCACAAGGGTGGCCTCTACGACCGTATCAGTTTCAGCCTGGGCTGCCGTGCACCCACGGGCGGGTGCTTTTCGGATAAGAAGCCGCGTCCTTCAGGGCGCGGCGGAGTGGCATACACCATCATATAACGATAAAACACCACGTTCCGACCTGTGGGTAACAGCCATGTGCTTTAGCGCGTGGCGGTGCTTCAGTTACATTTGTGGGCACTGGACTGGCCTATATGGTGGGTGGGTGCAGTGGAAGCTCAATCCAGGCTAGCCCGATATTCCGTTCGATGTGGCTTTTGCTGTGGCCAGGAGCGGCATCATAGAGCATTGCCAGACGATTTCCTACTGCTAGCACGGAGGGCATACCCACACACTCCTTGGCCCAGGAACAGTTAGACCCATCCATCACGATCGCCTTGTGGGCGGGGTTCCAGTGGTTGATGTCTTGGCTCCAGTACACCCAAATCGCGTCGGTGTATTCATCGCCCTGAGCGTCGATGCCTATATGGTTGGTGAACAGGAACCAGGTTGAGTTGCTCGGTTCGAAATAGACAGAAGCGTTCTCTACCTGCTCCTCGACCGGCAGCATGGGTTGTGGATCGACGGTCCAGGGTGTGTCGAGATCGTTCGTTCGCGCGATGGAAAGTGTGCGTACATACGGCACCATGCCGCCGTCTGACATGCATGTGGCGCTAATGACCATGATATACTCATCATCATGTTTTATGACCGGGCCAGCGGACGCTGTCACGCTGTAGTAACTCCCTGGCAAGGGTCTGAAGGGTACAATGTCGTATCGCTTGTGCCATGGACCAGCGGGAGAGGCCGCTTCTGCCTTGCTGGTCAGGTAGGGAAAAGTGGGCAGGTTGTAGTATTCCGCAGACTGTGCGGGTGAGGCGATATAGAACATATGCCATTTCCGGCCATCACTGTAAACCCAGGGGGAGCATGCGGTGCCTGCATCGTCTAGTCCCGCTTCGCCGAGCTGCAGCATGGTACCATGATGCTTCCAATGCCGCAGGTCGGTGCTGGTGGCCAGGCAGACCAGCCAGCAATCCGGTCCGCCACCATCATAGTGCATATAGTATGTGCCGTCATGCTCATACGCAATAGGCTCTCGGGCACACAGCACGTCGCATTGATCGGGTCCATGCCCGTATTCGAATACGACACCCTCGTCGACGAGATCAAGACGGTGACTGGCGGCCGGACGGCCATCCAGGTAAGGAACGGGATTGATATTCCGTATCTGAGTGCTCATGATGTTAGTTAGTCTCCCTAAACTCGGATATTCACGTATTCGGTCTATTGACCTGGTGGGACGAGAGGAAGCTTCAACCAAGCCAGTCCGATATCGCGTTTCATGTGGCTGGTACTGTCGCCGCCAGGAGCATCGTAGAATATGGCCAGCCTGTCGCCCACCTTGGCTACAGTGGCCATACCAATCACCTTCTTGCTCCATGTGCAGTTTTGACCGTCCAAAGCAATGGCGCGGTTCCGACCATCCCAGTTGTTAATGTCTTTCGTCCAAAACACCCATGTGCCGTCCGTGTAGTAGTTGCCATCATGCATTCCAATGTGGTTGACGAACATAAACCAGGTCTTGTTGGCCTTTTCGTAGTAGATCGAGGAGTTCTCCGCGTCGTAATGGCCAGAATCAAATAGCGGTTCCGTAGCTAATGTCCACTTTGCGTTCAGGTCTTTCGTACGTGCGATACCGATGGAGCCTGGACCGCCAAAGAACATCATATACTCGCCTTTGTGTTTCACGATGTGCCCTGGGTAGGCCATCTGATCAGGAAAAGCACCTACACGGGGATCAAGAGGAACAAAGCCGTTACTCTTTATCCACGGGCCGGACAATGACTTGCTGGTAGCTTTCATCGAGTTATACGGACCTTCGCCAATCAAATCTGGTGGAGGGGTGGCTGTTCGTGATGTGACATAGAACATGTGCCACAGACCCTTCTCTTTGATGAACCATGGTGACCCCGCAAAGGCTGCATCTGGTTCTCCGGGCTTACCCAGACTCAACATGCGGCCGTGGCGTGTCCAGTTGACCAAGTCGGTGCTGGTAGCCAGGCATGCGATGAAGCCTGTTGGGCCACATCCATCGTAGAAGAGGTTGAAAACACCATTTTCCAGCACGATGCTTGGTTGTCGCATGCCATTTACATCGCATTGGTCAGGGCCATCACCGTGACGCAGTATGCGGCCCTGGTCCTCGGTGGGCATCCGGTAGATAGGGTATGGCGCAGGATAGGCCTCGCGAGGTATCACTACCTTTGATGGTTTCGGGCCGTCTGTGCTGGCCATTCCAGGAATGGCAGGCATTATCGCTATTATTGATATGCACGCTAGTATCAACCAGTTGTATGTAGTCATCTCTCTCCTTTGTCTGTCCGGATTTTATCTGGGTGTTGTATCAAGTTACTGACCAGGTGGAACGAGAGGTAGCTTCAGCCAGGCTAACCCCAAATCACGATACGTATGGTCTACACTATCTCCGCCGGGCGCATCGTAGAAAATCGCCAGCCTGTCGCCTATCGGGGCCACTGTGGCCATACCGATACACTTTTTACTCCATGTGCAGTTCTCGCCATCAAGCACGACAGCGCGGTTTCTACCATCCCAGTTGTTGATGTCTTTCGTCCAGTAAACCCAAGTGCTGTCAGTATACATTAACCCATCATGACGGCCGATGTGGTTGACGAACAGGAACCAGGTTTTATTCGCCTTTTCGTAGTAGATGGAGGAGTTCTCAAGATCGTAGTGACCAGAATCAAACAACGGGGTTGGATCGGGTGTCCACTTCTTGTTTAGATCCCTGGTGCGCGCGATACCGATGGCACCTGGAGAGCCAAAGAACATCATGTATTCGGTGCCCCGCTTCACGATGTGCCCCGGATAAGCCATCTGTTCAGGATACCTGCCAACACTCGGGGCTATAGGAATAAAGCCTTTAGTCTTGACCCATGGTCCTGTCAGCGATTTACTGGTGGCCTTCATCGTGTTGTAAGGTCCCATGGCCACCAGATCAGGTGCTGGTGTGGCATTGGTAGCGGTGACATAGAACATGTGCCACAAGCCATTTTCCTTTATCAACCATGGTGATCCTGCAAATCCCGAATCCGGTTCTCCGGGCTTACCGAGTGTTAACATGCGGCCATGTCGAGTCCAACTGACCAGGTCTTTGCTGGTGGCAAGACACACCACGTAGCCATCCGACCCCAACCCATCATAGAAGAGGTAATAGGTATCGCCCTCTTTAACGATGCTGGGCTCGCGCATGCCGTTGATGTCGCATTGGTTTGGACCCTCTCCTCGGCGCAATATGCGGCCCTGGTCCTTCGTGGGCATTCGGTAGATAGGGTATGGCGCAGGATAGGCCTCGCGAGGTATCACCATTTTTGATGGTTTTGGGCTGTCAGTGCTGGCTAGTCCTGGAATGGCGGGTATGACCGCCATCATCGATATAAACGTAAATATCAACCAGTGGGAAGTAGTCATGTCTCTCTCCTTTGTCTGTCTTGTTTATTGGTGTGAAATACCGTGACACAAAATGCGGCGGCTTCACACTTCAGTATGACGGACAAGCTTGCGGGTTACGTTGCAGGCTACTTACTAAAATAGCACTAAAATTTTTGAAGAACCCACCCCATAGTGCCTATACTAAAGATAGTGAGTGCATATGGGATTAACCGCACGACCGGTCTCCTAAGGTTCACGATGTCAGGAGTGAGATGATGCCGACCATCAAAGAGCTTGCCCAACGGGCAGGGGTATCCATATCGGCTGTATCAGCGGTGTTCAATAAACACCCTGAGATGGTCAGCGCGGCCACGCGCCACTTTATACTGACATGTGCCATCGAGATCGGCTACCGGACCTACGATGCCAACCGGTTGCTCGCTTCGGGCAAGCATGAGACCATCGCGCTGGTATTTCCATCGATGGGTGCCATCGACTTCCAGCATCAAATGGTGACAAAACTGATGCAGGGGGTGGGAAATGTAGCTACCAGGAGCGGCTTGAAGGTGTTGCTATGCTTCAGTGAGCCGTTTGAAGGGCTTGGCCCCAGTCTACAACGCTTGAGCACCCAGCAGGTTGATGGCGCCGTGGTAGTAGGGCCGTTGAGCAAGAACACCGATGTGCTTAAAGCGATGGATGATCTGCATTTCCCAACGGTTTGCTTCGACTGCTACCGGGGATTCAAAAACATCGGCACGGTGGATGGCGATATGGCTGGTGAAATCAAGACAGTTGTGCAGAAGCTGCTGGCGGTTGGACATCGGAAGATCATGTACCTCTCTGGGGCGCCATTCATTCACGCCTATGTCGAACGTCTTGAAGGTTACATGGAATCGATGCGTGAGGCCGGTCTACCCATCGATGACAGCAGCATCAGGATCATACCGGAGCAGTATCCACAGGCGATTATCAATAAGCTGTTCGATTCGGGTGAACTGCCAGAGGCCATTATCTGCGGCACCGATATGGCCTTCCATGTATGCTGGAGCAAGGCGATGGAGCACAACATCAAGGTGCCAGAACAGCTCTCCATCACCATCATGAACTCGCTGCCGCAGGGGCACCCCTCGGGCGATCGTGCCAACTACGTGACACCCAACCTGCTCGCGTGGGGAGAATCGGCCACTCATATGCTGATGGACATGATCGCCGAGAAGGGCAACATTACCCGCCTGATACGAATCCCCGCCGTCATCACCATCAACGGTTAGCCTCCCACAGCCGTTTTGTGGCATAGTGTGGCTGTATATATCAAAATCTACCCGAGGTATCTTTCCATGATTAACGGACTGACACATATCGCGGTGCGCATCACCGACCTGCAGCGAAGCCTGGCGTTCTACACCGGTGTGCTGGGGCTTCCCGAGACCTGGCGCTACACCAGCCCTGAGGGACAGGTGATCCTGGTCTATCTGAAAGTGGCTGACGGCCAGTTCATCGAACTCTTCCCAGTGGAGGCCGCCGCGAAGGCATCTGATGACGGCCGGTGCGGCTATGTGCATATCTGCCTGCAGGTGGATGACATCCAAGCGGCTTACGAGCGCATCACCGGGGCTGGCGTTCCGACACTATACGGCGAGCCAACGCTGCAGGTGGATGAGAGCTGGCAGTTCTGGGTGGCTGATCCAGACGGTAACCCCATCGAATTCCACCAGTTCACCCCGAAGAGCATTCAGCTTCTTTGAGCCAGGTGGTTCTACAACGAATCGAGCCTGCAGAGGGCCTCAGCGCGCTGTTATACCAGCCGAGTGAGGTAGTAAGTTCTGTCGGCCTGGTGTTGACCCATGGATTGACCAGCAGTGCCGCCAGTATGGACCTGCTGGCGAACTACCTTTGCGAAAAGGGCGTTCCGGTGATATGCCCTGACCTGCCAGGGCATATCCTAGGGGCCAGCCGGCGGCCGATGCGTGGGTTTCGTGATGCGTGTCTGGCAGTGGGTGAGTGTGCCGAGTACGCCCGGCAGCTTTGGTCGATGCGTGTGGTGCTGGCCGGTCACAGCCTGGGAGGGGCCGCCAGTCTGTGTGTCGCGGCAGAGCAGCCGGATGTAGCAGGCGCGGTGGGAATCACCATCGGGCTGGATGCGGGCCGCGGCTTCAACACGCCCATCGGACAGGCGATGCGTACCAGCAGACAGAGCTATCTGGTGGGCTGCACGCCCGAACAGATGCTGTCCGAGGTGCGCAGTGCTATGCATGGATTCACCGGCATCGGTGGTCGACCATTACTGCTGGTTTCGGCCAAAGGCGACGTCATCATGAGCGAAGAGGAGATTCAACAGCTCGCACTTCAATGTCAGCCTATCGCCCAAACCGTTCAGGTGAATGCCACACACCTGACCGCACCAGATGCGTGTAAGGTGTTGCTGCTTAGGTTTCTGAGTGCGGTCAACATCTCCAATATCTAGTATTTCTACTAGATTTTGGCCCATTTGATGTCTCCTTAACGTCCATGGGGTATTATTTTTAAAACACCTTTGAAAAGAGGGGTCACCCATGTTTGATCAAACCGCCCAAATAAACCAAATTCAAAAGGCCATCTTCAATGAACTCGGCCCCGAAAGCGGCTGCCGCGTCTATCTATATGGCTCACGGGCTTTGGGCTCATATGACCGCTTCGAGCCTGTGCTACTCGCCATCGAATCGCCACATAGTATCGACACCGAGTTACTCGGATACCTTCAGATGACTGCCAATGAAGCCGCCGGACCATTGTCGGTTCATATCACCGAATATAACTGCCTGTCGCCAGAATCGCAGTGGCAGATACGCCGTGAGGCGATAGAGCTCTTCCCGAAAGGCCAGAAGCTTTACAAACTATAGCCAGAGGTGGGTAGTTGGCCGTGTCCTTCAGGACAGTCTACTACCCACTAATATGGTGCACACGGTGGATATCATCCGGGCACCCACAAAGTGGGTAGCAGTTCTTATAGCCACGGGTGAGCGCCAGCGTAACCCGTGGTAAGCGGCGTGCACATCCTACCCCGAAGTGGGTCGGAATGGTTTACCTGTGAACAATTGCAACGGTTCGACCTCCCTTCGGGGGTAAATGCAGTGACACCTAACCAGGGGTATCGCTACGCTCACCCCTGGCTATAGGAATCTTACCCACTCCGTGGGTGCCCGGACTACGTGTAGCACATGACATTTTGTAGTTACCCCAATAATTGAAAATCAACGTGGGGATGTGGGTAATAGACTGTCCTTCAGCGCGCGGGCACGAGGGTTCACTGGTAACGGCGATGGGCACTGTTCCTGAAAAAGTCATACGAAATCCACGCCTCTAGAAGCACAGGCGCGGCGGGTGCGATGGCCCCCAGCGTCATCTCGTTGATGTGGTCACCTGTGATTAGCATGGTCAGAAACAGCAGGCCGATTGCAGTCAGTATTGCTACTCCGTGGCCCATGTTTAGGCGAAGCCGCATGTCGGGTTCCACAACCCATGAGGCGATCCAAATCACCGCCGCCGGAATCAGCAGCAGCACGATAATGATAGTTCCATAAACTTCGCCCAGACTGCCATCATGGAAGCATGCGTACACAATGGTGCCGTAGATGCAGATAAGCAGCAGTTTGTATAGGTGGTATATGAAGGGCATGATGGGCAGATTCCTCCGTTGGGCCTCGACACCATTGTGCGGTAACATCGGGGTTTTTGTCAAGGAGATGGGCGAGTAACCGCAGATATGTACACGGCGTTGCAGTTCAAGCTGCTTTATATACCCGGAGCACAGATAAATATGTGAACAGATCAGGATGATAATATATTATCTACTGCGTAATGTTGGTAATATACCATATAATACAGTAGTATATTTCCAGGTGAAGCGAATATGAATGCTAATACAAGAGCATATGGTTATACACAAGGCATGCGTCTCCTTCAGCAACTAAACGCCGAAGGACGTTTTGTGTTCACTGCAGATGATGCTAAGCAGGTGGCCATTCGAGCCGGCATCGGACGCGGCTACGTGCGTGAGTTGTTGCTTCACCTTACCACAGGAGGCTGGATAATCAGAATAAAAAGAGGAACGTATGCTTGGACTGGTTCCCTCCCAGGTGGCAATCAAATACATCCATATGTGTTGGCAACCCGACTGATTCAACCCTCGGCCATTGCCTTTTGGTCAGCCATGAGTTACCATGGGTTAACTGTACAAGTGCCTCAGACTATCACGTGCTGCACCCCTAAGAAGGTAGTCACTCCCAGTATGCGTGACACTGATACCCGAAATAGTGAAAAACGGCACGCTTGGGTGGTTGGAAATATTCGGTGCGAATTTACAACCATCAACCAGGAACAGTTCTTTGGTGTGGAAAATAAATGGATAGACCAAAGCTTCCGAATACCTGTCACCGATAAGGAACGCACCGTATTAGATACCTTTGCCCATCCGCGTATGTTGGGAGGTATGGGAGAGGTAATCGCTGTCATCTCGGAACATGTCGATACCCTAGACATATATAAGCTCATTAACTATGCAATTCGGTACGCTAAGAGCTCGGTCGTCAGAAGACTGGGTTGGACCCTGTCGCGAGTGGGGGTCGGCGATGATGTGCTGTCACCGCTCCTGGCTATGTGTACAACAGGCTTTCGGTTACTCGATCCAACAAGACCGTCACAAGGCCCATACGATACGGTGTGGCGAATTCAAGACAATATGGGAAGGGATAGCGGGTGATGAAGCCGCTTAGGGCGAGGATTCGGGAAGCTGCGGCATCAAGCGGCATCGGAGAACAAGTGGTCGAAAAGGACTACGTGTTGAGTTACATTCTGGCTGGGATTACTTCACAGCCAGAATTAGCCCGATCTTTTATCTTCAAAGGAGGTACCGCTTTAAAGAAGCTGTTCTTTGGCCAATATCGTTTCTCTGAAGATCTGGACTTTTCTGCCATCGACGCGCCTTGCGGAGAGCACCTGGATTCTTCTGTGCGTCAGGCTGTCCGGCATACAAGCAGCCTTTTATCAGAACATGGAGCCTTCGCACTCGAGGTAGCTCGTTATACCGAACGAGACCCACATCCGTTTGAGCAGGACGCCTTCGTGATCCGTGTCCGATTTCCCTGGCATCCCAGTGCTTTATGCAGGGTAAAGCTTGAGATTAGCCAGAACGAGCTGGTAATCTTGGATCCGGATTTACGCCCGATGGTGCATGGTTATGAGGAGGACCTTTCCGTAAACGTGAGGTGCTACCAGATTGAAGAGATCGTTGCCGAAAAGCTGCGCTGTCTGTTGCAGACTCACAAGAAGCTTCTTGCTCGCGGTTGGAATCGACCTCGCGCTCGCGATTATTATGATCTATGGCGGTTACTGACCACATTTAACGAGCAGATCAACAGCAATCTGGTGCCTTCGCTTCTGAAACGGAAGTGCGCGTATCGGGATGTAAGCTATTCCAACATAGATGACTTCTTCACTAAGGAGTTGATCAACGAAGCGACCACTCATTGGAACAGCAATCTTCGGCCATTTGTGTCGCAACTGCCAGCGTGCGATATCGTAATCGACAACCTTAGGGTCTTGGTGATGAACCTGCTGGAGCCGAGTTAAGTCCAGAAGGTGGTGTACGTTACCAGCTTTCTTGAATAGCTGGATGTATTTTGTGATGTAGGTTAGCGTACACTTTCTCTTTTGTTCAGCACTCACCCTGCATTTAACTTCCTTGTGATAGAATTTGCAGGATACGGTGGGCAAAGACCTCTGGTAGCACAAACATGCCATAAAGGCATACCATAATACCATGGAACAACTGCTCCCAGGGGGTGCATTGTGCTCCAGCCTGTGGTACAGATAGACGTATAGATTTTTAATGCGAGGTTTCTTGCACATCATGACACACAGACAACGCGCCATGGCAATTCTGAACTACCAAAACGCGGACAGAATGCCCGTCGTTCATTTTGGATATTGGACCGAGACCCTACAAAAATGGGTGGCTGAAGGTCACCTAAAGCAGTCCGACATCGACGGCTTACATGACGGCAGCCCGGCTGATAAAGCACTGGATAAAATCATCGGCTGGGACTTCGATTGGTACAGCACCTTCGGGCCTGCTACCGGTCTACTCCCTGGTTTTGAGCCCAGAATAATCGAGCATCTGGCTGACGGTGCTTACACCATGTTGAACCCCGATGGCATGGTTGAGCTTCACCGGCCTGGCGCAGGCAGCATCCCTGCCGAAATTGACCACACTCTGAAGGACCGCGAGGCTTGGGAAAAAGAGTACAAGTGGCGGCTTGAGTGGGACGTCACCAAGCGCGTCCATATTCCAACAGTGGAAGCCTATTCCGTAGACCCCGAATCGCGCGAGATGCCCATCGGCATCTACTGCGGCAGCCTTTACGGTCAGATTCGCAACTGGCTGGGCGTGCAGGGCATTAGTTTCCTGTATGCCGATGACGATGAGCTTTATGAAGAGATTATTGACACCGTGGGCAACCTGTGTTACCAGGGTGTCAAAGCGTGTATGGAGGCCGGTGCGAAGCCGGACTTCGGCCATTTCTGGGAAGACATCTGCTTCAAGAATGGCCCGCTGGTGCGTCCCAGCGTGTTCAGCGACTACGTGGGCAAGCACTACAAGCGCATCACCGACCTGCTGAAGTCGTATGGCGTGGAGATCGTCAGCCTGGACTGCGATGGCTGCATCGACGCACTGGTGCCGATCTGGCTTGAGAACGGGGTCAACACCATGTTCCCCATGGAAGTGGGCACCTGGAACGCCAGCATAGCCCCATGGCGTGAGAAGTATGGCCGACAGGTTCGCGGAATCGGTGGCATGAATAAAGTGGTGTTCGCCCACGATAAGGCCGCCATCGACGCCGAGATTGAACGGTTGAAGCCGTTGATGGATCTGGGCGGGTACATTCCTTGCCCTGACCACCGCATCGCACCTGACGCGAAGTTCGAGAACGTGATGTATTACGTGGAGCGTATGCACAAGCTGTAGGTAATTCGGCTTGTTTGGCATCGCTAGACTTGGTATCTTTGGGACAAACGGCTTCAGGCTATCCGCCAGACCGGCGCGGTCTTAATCCCTGAGTAGCTGCTAGCGTCCCGTCAGACCGCCCCGGACATAAGCAATCACCAATGTCCGGGGCGGCTTTCACTAACCGAGCCGGTCTTGATATCTTCAGCGTGGGGCTTCAGGCTATCCGCTAGACAGGGCTGATCAATCCCGGCCCGCATCCCAGCGCAAGCTTTGAACCCCCAGCAGACGCTAGCCAACCGCCAGACCGCCCGGACACACACATCATGTCTGTGTTGCTTTAGGATAACTTCTAGTGCTGGGGTTCATTGCTCATGCCGTCTCCCAACTCAAACACCGGTTTCCAGGCAAATCCGGTGTTTTTTAGAGCCGATACGACAACCGGTATGTTGAATCATTCTTATACCATCACCCGCAAGTAGCGCCTACTCCCAGCGTGTCTTGCCCGTCTTCGGATCATAGCTCAGCCAGCGGTCGGCGAACTGGGTGCGGAATTTCCCGTCTTGTTTGGGGTTCACGCCGTGCAGCTCGGGCTGGCTGGCGGCCATCTGGCGCAGCATCTGGGCGATGGCGGCACTCCAGCGCGGGATGTCGGCATCGTCTAGCCGCACAATGCGGCCACGGCCAACGGTGATGCTCTGATCTACCTTCAACTCGCCGATGGGCCAGGCGCACCCCTCCACATCGGCGAGTGGTGACCCGCCGCGGGTGATCAGCACCCCGCCTTTTTTCAGCCACTGCCACAGAAGACTGAGGCACTCTTTGGGGTAGGTCTTGCCGTTGGTGTGGATCAATACTTTGTATTGTGAGAGCCAGCCCCAGCTTATCATGTGTTCATCGACCACATCCATATCGACGGTGGGGCGAAGGGCGTCAAACAGCTCCCACTGACCCACGGGGTATTCCGTCAAGTCGAGGGCCATCTGCGTGTTGGGGAAGATCACCGCCACGGAGACCAGCGAGCGTTCGGTGGGCCGGCAGAAGGTGCTCCACTGCTTCGCGACATCCGGCAGCGCGTGCCAGTTTTGATAGTAGCTAAACAGCAGGTTCGCGCTCACGCTGGCATCTTCAAACAACTGCCGTTTCATCTCGGCGGACGTGAGGTCGCCGCCTGGTGGTTCCGTGCCGAAGCCGGATCCATACCGGTGGCAGACGGTGGCATGCCTCTTGTAGAACCAGTAGGCAGCAGGAACCACCCACCGGTTGAAGCTGCCGTGCGTGCTGCGCACAGTGGCGTTACCGAACTCGCCCACCGCACGGCAGAGCAGGCTGCGGTCGCAGCCATACTGCGGAAGCTCGCAGCCGTTACCCAGACCCACCTCCAGATAGGCCTTCGGGAAATACCGCCTCACTATCTCCAGCGCCTTCACTGTGGCGTCGACCGTGCTCTGAAAATACCAAGCCATCAGATCCAGCCAACGCTGCGGGCAGCTCAGACGCTCCTCAAGGCGCATCAGCTCAAGCTGATCCCAGCGTGTGTAGCTTGTGCTCCAGCTCTGGTTCAACCGACCGAGTGAGCGGTAGCGGCGTGCCATCGCCTCCCGAAAGCTCTTGATGGCACACGGGTCAGCACACCACATGCCGTGGTGCCAGCTATCGGAGTGCTGGGCGAACAGCTCTCCAAAGCCCGTGCCGGTGGTGAAGCCGGCGGCTCCCATTGGGAAACCGGCCTCGCCATAATCCGAGCTGGGCATGGCGACCAGTATCGTATCGATCTGGTTGCCATACTTTTTGGCCAACTGACTGTAGTAGTGGTCGTAGGCCCACCAGGTTCCAGGTGCCCACGGCGAGAGGAGGTCAACTTTCTTGCCAGTGTGCGCCTCTTCAATGGGCACATACCGGTCACTCTTGACAAACCACTCCGGGGCATACATGACCCATGAGAACGGCAGCATTTTCTGCCGATGCGGCTTCATCAGCGCCAGCATCTTGTCGACCGATGACCAGTCCCACCGGTCTTGCTGGGGCTCCAGCTCGCGCCAGAAAAGATACGCTTCCAGATAGTCATGTCCGGGCACCATCTGGTCGGTGATCACGCCCTTGTTGTTACAGCCCGGGAATTCGGGCAGCATCAACACGCCAGAGGCGAAGTGCATTTTGTTGGGGTTATTTGGCAATTGGGTCCCTCTTTATCGTATAACTGAAGCTGTGCTCACCCACCGATGGCACTTCAACTATATATTCACCATGAGGATCAACGACTCCTGAACGTGCATTGACAGGGGCGGAATCGGCGCCGGCGGCGTTGGCCTCAACGATGTGTATGCCCAATGACCGCGCCCACAGGGCCACGCTTGACTCATGGAAGGGCCTAAAAAACTGCTCAGTTCCGGAGTTAATGGCGTGCAGGATCACCTCTGCCCCCATCTGTTTGAGCTGCCACGCCAGGAATGGGTTCGGAGTGGTCGTGCAGCCGGGAGTGGCCCACATGTCGTTGCAGATGAGCGCACCGAAGCGGACACCGTTCCACTCGAAGATGCGAAGAGGGCTTAGGGCATACTCAGCCATCTCACACGAATCCGGTTCGTTGAGCGGACTGCACCGGAGTATCTTTGAATGGAATCCCAGCAGCTCGCCACCAGGGGTGTATAACCTCACCTGGTTTCGGCAGACCATTTCGCCGCACTCACGTTCACGGAGGCATGTCCCTAGCGCCAGACCGACTGCACAGCGCTTAGCCTCCGATGTGACTCGCACAAGAGCTTCATTTACTTCCTGAGTGTCGAAGCCTGACCAGTAGCCTGAGAGTGAGCCCTCGGGCGTGAGCAGGAAGTCGGCGCCGTCGTCAGCCGCTTTACGGATGCCGTCGAGGATTCTGCTCTCATTTTTGGATACATCCTTGCCGATCAGCATCTGTAGTCCCGTGATGCGGAGAGTTCTCATGCTCATCACTTCCTTCCTCACATAATCGGGGCAATCACCTTTTGGGTTTAGCCTACTCCCCACGCCACCGGCCACGGGTTTGCGGTGGGCCAACACCGAATCGGCCCTGCTTACCTATCGATTGATGCTCCCTTAGGAACGCTCCCCAACCCCTGCTTTGTGGACGCGGTAACTGTGTCAGGAAACACAATACAAAGAACACCAATGATGGGACGGCCAGCGTGATCAATGCGGTTGGGAATATGATGAGGAACACACCCATACGGTCTACTCCATTTGGATCATTACTCATGGCAGTGGATGCCAAATACATCGACCAACTGAAATAGATAAACAGCATCATCCCAAATAGTGGCCAGTACAACCTTAATAAACAAGCAATACTGACGATTGTCATCGCAAAAAAGGCTATATGGAATAGAGTGACAAAGCTACCTGCCGGAGGTGTCCCAACCGGCCTTAGGTTCGTTTCCGATGGTACCATGAACAAATACCAGATAAGTGCCGTTATACACCCAGTCATAAAAAGTATAAACACGTAAGCCGCCGCCAGTTTCTTATTTATGGTGATGCCATCACGCAGCGATGTGAAAATGCATGATATGGAATTCCGAATTTTATCCATCAAGCCTGCGACCTCCTGACAAGCGATTTATATGTTCAGCTATCTTCTAGTACTGGAATTCATTGCTCATGCCGTCTTTTAGCTCAAATACAGTTCCCCAGGCAAATCCGATGTTCATTGCCCCGGTACCAGTATGGATGGTGGTAGGTTTACTCATGCTCACATGACCGTCATCGAAAAGTCGGATTTGATTGTCTGGCATGAAGGTGCGTGATGAACTCACTCTGGCCGAATACTGGACAGGGGTTTCTTTATCAACATAGTATGGAGCAGGTATTCCGTGCGACGAATGGAATACATCAACCATCCATATCACACCTTCGTTGTTATAAAAATCCGAACTCTTCAAGTTGAAAAAATGGGTGAGCTTATCTTCCGGCACTTTCTCCATGCCAGGAATAGCACGCACATAGGCATAGGATCCAATCATGGGCGGTCCAAACGGTTGTGTGCAGCCTTTTGTCCACTCTTTGTCGTTAGGACAGCAGGTGGGCTGTTTCTTAAGAAGATCACGTGCCACGGCGGTGTCTGGAGGTACATTGGTGCCGTAGTCATCCATGTACAACCTGAGTGCCACACCGCATTGATGAAGGTTCGAAAGACACACTACCTTCTTGCTCTTTTGCTTGGCGCCCATGATGACCGGGAATAACACTGCAGCCAACACACCAATAATGGCAATGACGACTAGCAGCTCCAGGATCGTAAAAGCCTTCCGATAGGTCATTTCTTTGCTCTCCACATATGATCGCCAAAAAGACTAGATATCGTCCACAATTGTAACATGTATAGGCATCACAAATACTTCGTTTACACCGCGATATGCCCAAAAACAGGTATTTTTACTGTCGGAGCAATTCGCCGGTCGCCATTACCCGCCGGTCATCGGACGGATTAGACCGATGAACCCAAGAAACCCGCGTCACCCGCGAATCGGACTTACTCCCAGCGCGTGCGCAGGCTGATAGGATCGAAACTCAGCCAGCCGTCGGAAAACTGCGTACGCCACTTGCCGTCCTGCTTTGGGTTCACGCCGTGGAGATCGTGCTGGCTGGCGGCCATCTGGCGCAGCATCTGCGCGATGGCGGCACTCCAGTGCAGGATGTCTGAATCGTCCAGCCGCACGATGCGGCCGCGACCTACGGTCACGCTTTGGTCGACACTTAACTCGACGGTTGGCCAGGCGCGACCTTGAAGGTTTTTCAATGGCGCCCCGCTGAGGGTAACCAACACACCGCCTTTTTGAATCCACTGCCATAACGCATCCAGGCACTCTTGAGGGTACACCCAGGCCGATGTGTTGATCAACACGCGGTAGTGGGGTAGAAGCCCCCAGAGAATCATGTTCTCGTCGACGACGTCCATATCCACGGTGGGACGCAGTGCATCGAATATCTCAACCTGCGCCACAGGGAACATGGCCATGTCGAGTGACATCTGGGTGTTGGGGTAGATCACGCCGACTGACACTTTGGAGCTGTCCGGCAGCCGGCACGCGTTGGACCACTGCCTAGCCATGTCGGGCAGGGCGTGCCAGTTCTGGAAGTAGGTATAAAGTAGGTTAATACCCACGCTGGAGTCCTCGAACAACTGCCGTTTCATTTCATCAGCCGTGAGGTCCCCGCCGGGTGGTTCAGTGCCGAATCCCACACCGTAGTGACGGCAAACCGGCGCCATACGCTTGTAGAACCAGTAAGCCTGTGGCGGGTTTCCGCGGTTGCAGCAGGCGTGCGTGCTGCGGATGCCAGTGTTGCCGAATTTCGACACGGCGCGGCAGATGGCGGCGCGATCCACGCCATATTGCGGCAGCTCGCATCCGTTACCCAGACCCACCTCCAGATAGGCCTTTGGGAAATGCCGTCTCACGATCTCCAGTGCCTTCACGGTGGCATCGACCGTGCTCTGAAAATACCACTCGATTTGGTCCAGCCAGCGTTGCGGGCAGCTCTTGCGTTCTTCAATGCGCATCAGCTCAAGCTGATCCCAGCGTGTGTAGCTCGTACCCCAGACCTTGTTCAGCGCACCGAGTGAGCGGTAACGGCGTGCCATCGCCTCCTGAAAGCTCTTGATGGCACACGGGTCAGCGCACCACATGCCGTGGTGCCAGCTATCGGGCTTCTGTTTGAACAGCTCCCCAAATCCAGTGCCGGTGGTGAAGCTCTCAGCACCCAAGGGGAAACCCGCCTCGCCGTAGTCAGAGCTGGACATGGCGACCAGTATCGTATCGATCTGGTCGCCATACTTTTGCGCCATCTGCCTATAGTAGTGGTCGTAGGCCCACCAGGTGCCAGGTGCCCACGGCGAGAGAAGGTCGACCTTCTTGCCGGTGTGCGCCTCCTCAAGGGGCACATACCGGTCGCTTCTCACGAACCACTCCGGGGCATACATGACCCACGGGAACGGCAGCATTTTCTGCCCATGTGGCGTCATCAATGCCAGCATCTTGTCGACCGATGACCAGTCCCAGCGGTCTTGTTCAGGCTCAAGCTCTCGCCAGAAGAGATACGCCTCCAGATAGTCATGACCTGGCATCAGTTGCCCGCTGATGATACCCTCGTTGTTAGTGCCAAGGGAGCTCGGAAGGATGATGGACCCGTTCACAAACCGGATCCCACCCTTCTTAGGAGTCATATCTAGCTTCCAGGTTCACTCTCCCGGTGTAACCTGTGATGTCCACATCACCAGTGATCGGATCATATAGCTCATGAAGCACTCCGTTCACGCGCATGTCGGTGATGGGCTTCTTCTCAGGATGCCGGAACCGCGCGATGATCTGAGCTGGGGTCGTGTGCAGTTTCAATTCGATACTGAGCATGATGGTGCTTTTTGCCGGGATTGCCGTATATGCGGCGTCGACCACTCCGAAACGCGTCACCGCTCCCTTGACCCCCACCGGTTTGGTGCTCTTCAGCCACTCTCTCGGCACTGCCCTGCCTATGTGCAGCACATCATGCGGCGCGTAGACAAACATGAAGCGCAGCCAGCGTTGGGAGTTCGCCTGATCGCTGGTCTTGACCCACGCGGAGTTAGACTGTCCGAGCACCGGCATCGGATGTTCTACCATCGCGTTGGTTTCCTCGCGGTAACAGGCCGCCCAGGCGTTGTAGAACATCCACAGGTAGATTTCAATCTCATCCCTGTCCAAATGGGGCATCAATCCGGCCAGAAGGTTCGGCTGGCAGGAGAACCCGCCGCTGTCGTACCAGAAGTTTTTGACATCGTAGATGGGGTAGCCGTAGTCCTCGCTGATGTAGCGGTTGTCCTGGTAATCGTCCAGAATCCAGCCCGCCTGCTGGCTGTTAGGATCGATCAAGCCCATCATCACCAGATAGACTGATCCCTCCAGAATCTCTCGGATCCAGCCCGAATCACGCCCACGCCGATACAAGCGGCTGGGGAAGTGGGGCACCCATCTGCCGTCGCGCAGACGGACAACGGGGCTGTGCTGCCGGGCTGTATTGAAGCCGCGAAGCAGGTCGGCTTTGAACGCATCGGCCTGCTGGCGCAATCGTGCGGCCTCCGGGTGCTCGCACGCCTCGAAGGCGGCGGCCAGACGGTCTACACCCTTCCAGCTCATTGTGTTCGTGGTCAGCCAATAGAAGTAGTCAGCCACATCCTCAAGGCTGGCCGCGGGCAGGAAGCCATGCTCCCATCCGCGCGAATGGGGTAGCGGAACCATCGTCAGCGCCCGCTGCCGGAATACCCACTCGGCACCCTTAATGAGCTGCGGGGTGATCGACATGAACCAATCCTTGTCGCGAGTCATGAAGTAGTGATCGGAAAATCCCCAAAGTGCCCAGCCGTGATGCTGGCTGTAGGTCTGGCCCATCTCGAAACCACCGGCGGCATAGAACACACCATCATGGTCGCTGAAGTTACCGGTCAGCCCTATCTGTCCCTGGTATTTCAGCCAGACCGCCAGCCGTCGGCGCACCTCGTCATGCAGACCCCGCTCATCGAGCTCCTGCATGATCATCACCGATTCGTTCACGAAGTTGCCGTAGGTCGAGGAACCCACCGAGGTATTCACCAGATTCGGTTCATCGCTCATGCTCACATCCGCGGTGCCCACATGGGCGGGGTGAATGGCGTGCAGCTCGTTGAGGCGCGCTTCCGGGGTGCGGAGCTGCGTGCCGAGGGCGGCCTGCTCATACCAGTATTTGCGAATCTGCTGGTACCCATTCTCAAAGTTGAGATTCATTAGGGCAGATAGCTCATCAGGCCTATCCAGCGCGATGAAGGGCAGTTTGACTGTGGCATTGTAGCTCGCACCAGGTGCCAGCATCATGGTGATCATCAGCCCTGTGTCGGTGGTTGAGATATGCACATCATTATCAGCATCGATTGTGAAGCGCAGCACTTTTTGGCCATCATATTGGCTGTAGACCAGCGTGGTACCTTTCTCTCGTTCAATGGTCAACGGCTCACGCGGGCTGAGAGGTACCAGGTAGTCATTGGTGTTCTTGTCATAGTGGCCCGCTCCAGTGCGGTTGCATGAGCGTGCTGATTCATCCGAATACTCCAGTGGCAGCTCCACTTTGGTGGGCGTAAAACCGTCATTGCGGAATCGCAGCCGTGCCATCGCGACGATGCTGTCATCACCCGTCAGAGGCTCATCTATACTCTTCAACAACGGGATGGCGTAGCTTTTCTGCTCGCAGACCACGCCGTCAGACACGAAATGCAGGTTCTGAGCGAGCACCGGTGCAGGGTCGGCGAACCGCCCCATGCTGCGCCATGACTCCAAACCGAAGAACAGGCGTGCATCCGACTTGTTTAGGTAGCGTGGGGTGTCGCTCATTGTCACCAAGTCGATGTTGGACCTGGTCAACACCAGGTCACCGTTATATTCCACCCAGAACCGCTGGCGTGCATACTTGCACCCGATGCTGTTGGACACCGGGTGTGCGCGCGGCTGTCCCATCAAAGCTCCGCCCAGACCCTGGTCATGGGTGGCTAGCACACGTTCATTCAACGTAGACGATCCTTCGATGGATTTGAGATAGTCCTCAAAGCTAGTCGGGTCGTCGGCCCGTGTGATGTAGATGTGTTCAGGCTCATACCAGATAGGGCCCTGGCTGGTCAGTGAATCCAGAGAGATGGTGAACTGGTCGTGTTCCAACTCAAACCGAACATGTCCGCAGTCGCCTGCATGGGCCATTGCGGTCTGCAGGTAGCTGACATGCACTTTGAAGCTGCGGTCTGATAACTGTCCGTCGATGCCCTCAATCACTGCGTTGTAGCCATGCACCGCCTTGATGCCGCCTGAGGTTTCACCGCCGCAGTCCAACCGCACTTGCAGCGTGGTGGAGGTAGGTTCCCAGCGTGAGTAGACCTTCATCTCATCGATCTGGGTATCGGCCTGTATCTGTAAACCCATGGTTCGCCTGAACAGCACGTTGTAGTCGGTACACTCTGGCAGCTCCGCGCAGAGCGGTTGGAAGTTGATCTCATACACGAAGCCTTCCAGCTTTTGGATGTCCACGCTGGCTTCTACCCAGGGTGTGTTGAACCAATCGTCAACCGCTCCCCATCCAAACTGCATCGCGTTGTCGATGCCCCTGTAGTCGCGCTCCACACGGGTGTTCGGCCAGAGGTTGCGCTGGTAGCGCACGGTGATGTCAGATATGGGCTCTGTGGAGAACCGCACGACCAGGCAGCTGATGTCGCGCGGCTCCTCCCAGCGGATTTCACCTTCTGCGCAGTTCGGCAATGCGAAGGGGACGATATCGATGGCGACGTTTGGTTCGGTATGGGGGCTTGTCATTACGTTTCTCCTGAGTGCTGCTGGCGGCATGATCTTAGGGGTAGAGTAGCTGATTTAGGCCGTAATGTCAAGCGCTGAGGGGTGAGCAGGGGAGGGCACTGGTGTGGCCGGCTATCCTCAAACCACCGTGCCGCGACATAAATGTCTCGGCTACTGATCACCAAGCCCGTTCAAACGGGCTGCAGCACTTCACACCGATGGTGAAAACGCTGTTCCAGACTGCTTCAGCAGGCTTGGCCGGTCAATAGCCGAGACATTTATGTCGCGGAATCGGGGCGTACGAGCCTTGTTTCAATGGTGAGCTAGTTATCTACGCAGCCATCCCTCTGTCATCTTTGGTTTACCCGCCTACCTGCCGGTCGACGCGCCATCAGCACCCACGAGCGTGACACTGAACCGCTCGCCAAAGGGCGTGCGGCCGATGGCCTCGAAGTGCAGCACCACTTCCTGTGGACTCGCAAGACCTGCCGGCGTAACGACCCCCTGCACAACCGCCGATTCCTGCTGCGGTACATAGGCGCGGATAGGAAGCTGCAGCGGTGTACCCTGAGCCTTTGCCACTAGATAGACCCGTCCGGTTTGCTTACTTCCAGTGGGTGCTAGGAGTTTGGCCTCTCCCAGGTTGGTGAACTCCACCTTTATCTTCACCGGTTTGCTGGCATTGACTGTCACCGTCCCGCTTTTGGCGACCTCCGTCCACTGGCCATCGGCTGCCATGATCTGCACAGAATCGATGGCGGTATCAAGATACTTCGGCGGGTTGCTGCCGTTGCAGGGGGTGTTGCCCACGGCGACCAGTGGGCAGTTGGCTGAGTCAGTGCCCGTGCCAGCGGTCTTCAACCCGGGCGTTTGCCCTTTATCAATGGCATCCCAGAAGCGTTGCTTGACCTGGCTGTAGATGCCCGCGACGCCGTCTGGGTGGGCATCGCGGTCGATCTCAATCCACATATCGGTCGGCTTTCGAGATGGGCCTGACAGGAAAGCGGGGCCGTTCGCCTTGATTGCCTTCGTAGACGGTCGGTCGGTGCCATCGGGGTTGATGATGCCATAATCGCTGTTCTCACCGTATCGGAAACCGCCCGGATACCACCAATACATGATTCCGCTGCACGCGCTGGAGGAGATCAAGCGGTAGAAGTGCCCATACAGTGCCCCCTGGAACTCCAGTTTCGATGGGGTGGCGGCCATCTGCGCGGTGTCCCACGCACTGACCCCAGCCTCTGCCCAGATCATCGGCTTCTGTGGGGAGGCCCATCGGGCGTATGTGTTCTGGAACCAGCCGGGTTTGATGTCGTCCCAGCCGCTTATTCGTCCGTAACCTTCCGGTGCCAGGAAGTCCACCGCAGCGGCCAGATAGGGGAAGTCGTAGGGTATCCGCCCTTCCCACCGGAAGGTGGGGTTGGCGGCCTCGCTCATGCGGAAGCTGACCAAGTGGTTGGGGTCGATGCTGCGCACCAGCCGGCGGGCGGCTCCATACTTTTTATATAACACGGTGTCCAGGAACCGCCGATAGGCGGCGGTCATTCTGCGCCAGGCACCATCGGTATCAACCTCAGCGGGTGAGGGGTTCGAGATGCTGCCGTCTGACTTGCGCGGCACGGTATACCCCCAGTCCCGTTCTGCGTTGGCGATGCTGCCGTAACGCTCGATGATCCACTGCTCCCATTCTGGGTCGAATATCGCCCGCTCCTCGCGCGTGCCAAAGCTGGGTTCCCACGCGAGGTCATAGGCGAAAACCGTGTCGTTCTCCCACAGCCTGTAGTGTTTGATGATGGAGCTGATATCTTTCCACTGGAAGTCGATGGGTGTGCCCGGACGCAGTGAGAGACTGGCCTTCATCCCGTGGGCATCGAGGCGCCGCAGTAAATCTAACAGATTTTGGTCTTTAGTGTTTTCGGCATAGATGAATATGCTGACGGCGTTCATGCCCAACTGCTTGATGTGGTCCAGGTCTCGCTGAATGACTTCCGGGTCGTACGAGGCGGCACTCAGCCAGGCCTCGAAATACTTACCGTCCTCCGCGGCGACGCCGGAGCTGGGCATGTAGTTCACGCCGTTCGCGCGCCAACGCTTGCCGTTGAGGATGAATTCGCTCGCTTTGGTGGTGACGAACTGCTTCTTTTTGGCGGGCTGCCACATATGGATAGAGTGCGAGACACGGTCCACCTGCCGGCCATTCTGAAGAAGCTCCACCTTCACGGAGTATCCGCCGGTTGGCCAGGCTGTGGGCTTCCAGTCACAGGACACGGTCGAAGTCTTCCCTGGTTCCAGCGTCAGCGGCCATTCCCGGCTGAACGCCTGTTTGTAACTCTCTGTATCGGTGACCGTCACTTTGACAGTGATCTGTGCCGGTGTCTGCTTGCCCAGGTTCGTGACCCTGGCACCGAGTTTCAGCGGCTGGTCCTTGAAATAGGTGTAGAAATTCGCTCCGCCATCCAGTATGAACAACCCCGCGCTCATCTGTTTCGCAATCTGGGTAAACCCTTCCATTGAAGATGCAGACCGGAATATGTCGGAGCCGGATATGCCGCTTGATAGCCACACCCCGCCTTTATAGCTGCCCTCGGCGTTCACCATCATCGATACAGGGCTGCCGCGCCACTCGCCCTGGTTGCTGAGAGCATTAACTAGAGGAATCCAGCGCCAATTGCGACCTTTGTCGAAGCCGCCGCCGCTGGGTCGCGGGTGTGGTGAGCGGATTTGCATCCCGGCTGGCACGGCGGAACTGCCGCTTTCCATCAAACTGAGCCGGTCAGCGTTCACGTTGAAGAACTTGTAACCTGGTGAGAGTATTTCGAGTGCGGGCGGCTCTGGAGTGTTTTCGGTTTCATCCCAGCCGTCTACCTTGCTGGCGGTGCCGATGGGCCCGATCCAGTATTCTTGCTTGCCGGAAGCGGGTCCGGTATGGGAGTAGGCCTGCCCGACCGTGACGGATACGGCGTTCTCAGGACGGAACTGATCTCCCGGGCCGCCTCGCTGAGGGTTGCTCTGCCAGAAGCGGAACTGCTCTGGCTTCAGCACATACTGCCGCCACTCAGGGTAGAGGGGAACCGCTACAAACCATCGGGAGCCGTCTTTTTCGGTCCACTCGATAGACACATGCGATGTGCCCGAACCGCCTTTGGCGGAAAACACAGTGAGTTTCGACCCCGGGGCAAATGGCTGCGTGTATTTAGGGCTCACGAAGGTGTCCCATCCAAGCATCGCCGGGATGGTGATGTGCAGTGCCTTTTGGCCAGGAGCCGCTCCTTCTGCCACGGACTCCGCTCTGGTCTTGATGTCCGCATGGGATGTGCTTCTTGTCCATAACGCCGTTTCCTCGGCGGAAAAGCCGCACACCACGCGCTCGGGGAGCTTGCCCGCGTTGGCCTTGCCTAGCTCATCGGCGGTGGTCCACTTGCCGTTGGATTTCAAGAAGCTGCGCTGCCACAGTGGTGCGTTCAGCGCGATGATGTCACCACCTGCCCGTAGGTAGGCCTCAATGGGCTTCACGCTGGCGGCTGGGAGGTCGGCCGCGTCAGGCAGTACCAGCAGATCGAACGCCTCCGCAGTGAGTTTTGTGCCATCACACAGCGCGTCGGCGTCCAACTCGGTGATCGTGTATCCCGCCGATTCGATGGACTTCCCCATGGCGGTGACCAGCTCTGGGTTATCGCCTGGCAGGCCTGTGCGGGCGATCGCCGCGCGCAGATCCGCAGCCGATGCCGATGTGGCCATCACGGCCACCATCACCAGTGCCAATATCGCCCGAGATATATGTTGCCAGCTCACCATGATGCCATCCTCCATACTCGGTCATACGACCTGGCATCTGTTGTTTCAGATGCCGCTATGCTAAAACTTTAACACAGCCATTGATCCCGTGCCAGTGCCGTGGATCTACGGATGACGCGGATATGATTTAACGCAATGACGCAAAGAGGCAAAGGCGCAGGGAAATGTGAACACGTAGGATATTCGTCTGAACCACGGATTACGCGGATTACACGGATGGGGACGGATGGAGAGGAAAACCATCGCGTTAACTGGGGTCGGGTTTCCCGACCCCAGAGCGGGGAGACCCCGCCCATATAAACGTTCCCCGTGTTTTATTTTGACTCCTGACTCCCGTCTCCTGCTCTCCTGACTCCTCGAATCACGAAATCTGCTTGCGCAGGCGGGCGATGAGGGCCGCGAGTTGCTGGTCGGTGCTGAGCTGGATGTGCAGCCGCTTCAGGCCGTTCATCACGGTGCTGTGGTCTTTGCCAAACAGCTTGCCGATCTGGCTGAGTGACATCTGAGCCAGCTCTTGAAGAAGGTAGTAGGCGATATAACGCGCCTGAATGGAGTTCTTGTCACGCTGCACGCTCATCAGTTTTTCGCGTTCGATGCCGCACTGCTCGCACACTGCTTTGAGGATTTTTTCATCACGCCGAGCTTCCGGTGCCAGGTCGATGTAGTATTCCGTCAATACGCTGTCCACCAGCTCTGAGGTGATGGTGTGCCCCAACAACTGTGCCCTGGCCATGACCGAGACCATCACACCTTCCAGCGTCCGGATATTGCTCTCAATAGCGTTGGCCACCTGATACAATATCTCCTTCGGCACCTGATACGCCTTTTGCTGGCAGAGGTTCGCCAAAATCGCCACCCGAGTCTCATAGTCAGGTGGGGCGATGTCCACTATCAACCCGGCCTCAAACCGGCTTCGCAGCCTGCCGTCCAGCGCGGGGAGCTGTTTTGGCGGACGGTCGCTGCAAAGCACCACCTGCCTGCGGTGCATCATCAACTCATTGAAGATGTGGAAGAACTCCTCATTCGTCTTGTCTTTGCCTGCGATGAACTGGATGTCATCCACCAGCCAAACATCAATGATGCTCATGCGATGAACGAAAGCATCGGTGGTGCGGTCACGCAATGACTGCACAAACTGCTGGGTGAACTTTTCGCCGGTGATGTAGCCGATACGCATGTTTGGCCGATCTTGCAACAGGCGGTGTGCGATGGCGTGCATCAGGTGGGTCTTGCCGAGACCGTGGCTGCCATAGATAAACAGGGGGTTGTATTTCTGCGCAGGCTCTTCTGCAACAGCACAAGCCGCGGCGGAGGCCAGACGGTTGTTGCTTCCGGTGATGAACCGCTCAAAGACGTAGTCGTCGTTCAGCTCCAGCGGCTCAATGTTATAAGCTGAGCGTTTTGGTCGCGCGGCTGGCTTGGCGGGCTGATCGGTATCTTGAGGCTCATCAAGCTTTTGGTCTGAGGGGCGCACCACAAACTCGATGGAGATATCTTCACCTAGATGTGGAGCGAGCGCCGATTTAATGATTCCCGCGAATTTGTTTGTCAGCCAGGTACGTGCAAAAGCACTCGGGACGTTCAGCACCACGATCCGCCCATTCATCCGCTCCGGGTTGATGGTCTTGATCCAACTGTTGTAGCTGGGTACGCCGACTTTCAATTCGAGCTCATGCAACGCCGCCGCCCACGCCTTGCGCAGAGCCAGGAGCATTTCATTGTCGCCGAATTGAAGCTGATCAGGCATATGTGGGTATCCATCCTATTAGCGTTGTGAATTGCAGACAACCGAAGAGGTTAGGAATCAGGGTTACCTCTATATGATAAGCTATAATCATGATTAACGCAGGCTCTTTCCAAACCGCTCGGGCTGTTGTCAGCCAATATCTTCATGAAAACAAATCTATCTATACTGACCATAAACCGTTAGGTGCTGACACCGTCTCAGAAGCATTGGCGCAGTATATCCGCACCCATCAACCGGATGAAGAGACCAAGTTGGTGGCGGCTCAATACCCGCTGTTACTTGACTGTGAAGTGGGTCTCGGCGATGATGGTCTGCCCTGCATCCAGCCGATTGCGGGCGGCCAACAGCAGCGCAAGCATGGGGCATTCTATACGCCTGTTTTGATCATCAACCAGATTCTACAGCATATCATGCCCGGGGATCATGAGCCGGAGAGCATCTGCGATCCGGCGTGTGGTACCGGTCTGTTCTTGACCCAAGCCGCCAAACTGATCGCAGAGCGACGCAGCCGCAGGCTTGACGAGCCCTTCGCAACTTCGTTGCACTGGGTAATATGCCACGCAATATACGGGGCTGAGCTGGATGCCGGTGCTGCGAAACTAGCCCGGTGCGTGTTGGCCGCCATGGTAGATCATCACCCTGAGGCCATCAAGGCGCTTGAGGCAAATATCATTCATGCCGATGCGCTCTTAACCGCCTGGCCGCGGCAGTTTGAGCTGGTGGTTGGCAACCCGCCGTACATCGACTCGGAGTCGATGATGCGCCATCAACCCGATAAACGGTGGCTGATCATAGAGCGGTATTCCAGCGCGACCGGCAACTGGGACATCTACATACCGTTTGTGGAGCTGGCGATGAAGCTGACACAGCCCGGCGGGTATTTCGGGCTGATCACCCCCACCGGATTGCTGCATGCCCGGTATGCGCAGAGCATTCAAGAGATGATCTTGGTCCAGACCACTCCCACGGTATATTTAGATTACTCTCAGTCCAAGCCATTTGACAACGCCAGCGTAGAGGTCGGTGTGCTGATCTGCCGTAAGGAGCCGCCTGGTTCAGGTGGACAGCTTGAACGAATCCGGTATGACAAAAAGCTGATGGTGACAGACCGCCAGTCGGCCCCATTCTCTAGAATTCGGCAACAACCCATGACTCCGATGGGAGCCATATGGGACATTGACGAGATCAGTCTGCGTATTGCCGCACTTCCTGACCGCCTGGGCGACTTCCTGGTGTGTTCCGACGGGGCAGCAACCAGCGAGGCCTACCAGATTGCAGAGTGGCTGATCGACCGCGACGCGCTTCCCACCGACCTTCGACTGGTCAACACCGGCACCATCGACCCATACCGGCTGCTGTGGGGCGTGAAGCCGATCACCTACATCAAAAGGCAGATGCTCCACCCTGTGGTGCCTGCTGAGGTTTTGTTCGAGAAGCTGCCTCGGCGTTACGCTCAGGCCATGCAGACGAAAGTGGTCATGGCCGGCCTGAGTACACAGCTTGAGGCGGCGGTGGCACCCGCCGGTGTTCTGTGCGGTAAATCGGCAGTGCAGGCCATTCCCGTTTACTCCGTGTGCGTGTATGCCGTCACAGCCTATTTGAACAGCACGCCGATCCGCCGTTACATGAGCCAGATGCACGGCACGAGCCTGACCGGCAAGCGAGGCCTGCAGGTCACCCGCCGGTCCATTGAGGCCATCCCAGCTCCTCCGCTGTGCCACCTGGCCGACGGCAGCGGGCTCAGCCAGTTGGGCAGACAGGCGCACGAGAGTGGCTGCGATGAGCAGATGCAGAGTGCGATTGACGCGCTGGTGCTGGGGCTGCTGGTGTAGGTATCCCCTGGGAACGCCAATCACGCTTGCGACACGTAGTCCGGGCACCCACGAAGTGGGTACTTTCTTATAGCCAGGGGTGAGCGAAGCGATACCCCTGGTTAAGTGTCGCCTTGTATACCCCCGAAGGGTGGTCGAACTGTTGTATTTCTAGTGGAAACCATTCCGACCCACTTCGGGGTAGGATGTTTACATCGCTTACCACGGGTTGCGCTGACGCTTACCCGTGGCTATAAGAAAGTACCCACTTCGTGGGTGCCCGGATGATATCTACCGTGTGCCATATATCGATACATATTAGCCGAACATGAGCGGAACATCCATGTCGCGGAAACGTCGGTCGTGTACTCATTGTTCGTATTATCGGGATAGACTGAAGAGGGAACGCCAATCAGGCGATTGGCGTCCCCAGGAGCAATCCACCTTCCAGCCTACATGAAATACCCTGCCAGCCGCATGAGCAGCATGGGGTCGCCGTCGATCTTCATGGTCAGCATCAAGGCCATCAAGTCGGCCTTGCCGGTGCTCAGGAAGCCGACCAGGTTGTCGTAGTCAGCACCCAGCGTCAGGTTTGGCGTGGCCTCGGTGGGCCCGTCGAGCAGTTGTAACTGGCTGTTCTTGATGGACAGATCCCAGGTGCCCGCCATTTTGCCGGTGAGGTTCATGCGCACCATCAGGTCCTCATCCTTGGCCCTGTCGGCCTTGAACCGCTTCTTCAGCATCGCCTGCACGCTATCGGTGAGGGGCTTGATCGAAGCGGAACTCACTTGCACTTTCGGGCCAGCCATCACGGCGTAGGCGTCTGCTAGCAGACGGGAGGTCTTGCGGCCGGTGGAGACGGAGGTCTCATACTTATACAGCGGGATGTCGTAGTCGGCTTCGCTCAGTATGTAGCCCAGCTCATCGTTGGTCAGTCCTAGCACGACGTTGTATTTGCCCTGCATCATGCTCTGCATCTGCCAGCCCACGTTCGGCAAGACTTCACCTGGCATCGCACAAAACTCCACGGGTCCCAGCGTGAGACGGCTGATTGTCGTCTTGGTGTTGTTCTCAGTGGTGAGCTTCTCAGCAAAAATGCCCATTTTGTTGCCCATGATGAACATGGCGTTCTCCAGCGGGATATCCAGCTCTGTGGTCTGCAGCTTGATAGGCGGTTCGTTCACCTGCTCAGGCGTGCGTAGTGCCTCCATCGCCTTATCGGCCACGATCTCGCCATAAATTTTTGTGTCGGCCAGATTAGTAGCTCCGCGAAGTGTGGTGACCATCCCGCCCAGTGCGCCGTTGGCGAACATCGCCATGCCGTAGCCGTTGGCCTCCAGCTTTTGCCGCATGTAGTGGGGGAAGTCGCTGGTCAGCTCGTGACCGTACATCACCGATTCCGGGTGGCATGCGAAGTTCACCCACACCGCGATGGCACCGGTCGTTTCGGGGTTGATAAACTGCATAGCGACCAGGCTGGTGTCGAGGTTTTGGGGCACGCGGGAGTTTCGGCTGACGCCCTCTACGCCATTGATGCGTGCTACCTTCATGACGGCAGGCCGCATATTGCCGGCAGCCGCATCTATGCACAAGGCGATCTTCTTCTTGACATCGGCGTACCAGGCCTTGTCTACGCCGCTTACGGTGTCACTGGGGCCCCACATCCCCATAGAATCGGGGCCAGAGTGCGTGTGGCTGCATGATATCAGTATGTTTTTTTGGGGCACTTTAGTTACGGCGTTACAAATCTCATCAACACCTGGCTTGAATAGACCGATTAGATCTACGCTGACAAGAGCGATTCGTGTGCTCTGCGATTCAATTACCAGAGCACGTGCCTCCACCGGATCGTTCACCGACGTGGCCACACGGTTCTTGTTGGTACCGGCTAGAAACGGCATTTTCGAGGGCGTTAGGTCCACCTTTGCGGTGCCCACCATCATAGGGGTCGCCACTGCCGACATGCTGAGAGCGGCCATAGCCGCGGTCAAGAAGAAACGGGGCATGCGATTCACCTCTTTAATTGACACAATCAATTTATATATACCAGATTGTAACTGCTCAGACATTAGTTCATTCTGCCAAGTCTGCCAAGTTGCATCTCCGCCAAGTTGCATCTCCGCATAGGCACCGTCTGCAGCAACATCCCTACGGCCACCCACTTCGTGGGTGCCTGAGCTTTGGCCTTTTGAATGTTTCCACACTAGCGACCTTGTAGTCTACCGTTTCACTCCACTCGAAAACACACCGACCCCATGATGTATGCCCAGCGCGCCAGCTGTTATTTCTATTAGTAACAGCATATCTTTGAAATATCACACAAACGTCAGAATATTATCCATAAAGCTATTGATTATCTATTGTAATGTATGATATTTCATAAGTGATAACTAGATTGGAGGGAACCATATGGGAGCCAAAACGAGAGTGCAGCACATCAACTACAAAGGCCGTCACCAATGGTATGTCAACTTCCCCGCCACAGTCGCTGATGCCATCGAGCTACAAAAGGGTGAAGTCGTGGAGTGGGTGATCATTGACAAAAACATCATGATGATGGTCAGGTCGAATGCTGTCATTTCGGAGGATGAAGAGCGATGAGCAAAGTATTGCCTGCATTTATGCTTCTCTATGAACTGGCACGCGATGCGTTTAACCAACAGCGAACCTATGAAAAGTCCCAGCAGATCGCTCTGGCGGCCACGGCAACCGTCGGAAGACACACAATCACAGGGATCATCCAGACAGCTGGTCAGGCTGACAAAGACTGGTCAGCGTATTACCGCATCTTTGAACAAAACCGTATCTCGGTGTCCCAGTGCTGGGACACCGTTTTACAGCAAGCGATCAGCCTCACTCCAGAGAACATGCCGTTTGTTGTCGCGATGGATGATACGATAATCCCGCGCAAAGGGACAAAGGGGCATGGCGTCTCCTTACGTAGAGACCCTCAAGGGCCAAAATACCGCCCGAACTTCATACATGGTCAGCGTTGTGTTCAGTTATCAGCTCTTGTCCCCTTCAACGGATATCATAGCCGGGCCACTGCTATCCCTATTAACATGCTGCACGCACCTACTCCCAAGAAGCCAGGTCCGAAAGCGACTGACGAGCAGCGCAGCCAATACAAGACGGACCAGAAGGCCTGCCGGGTTACCAAGGTGGGGGCTGACGCCATGAAGGAGCTACGCGAAAGAATGGATGAGGACCCAAACTCAAGGCACAGGCGGCTTGTGTTAACGGTAGATGGAGGTTACATGAACAAGACCATGTTGACTAAAATCCCGGAGAACACCACGATCATTGGACGGTTACGTCGTGATGCCAAGTTGACGAAACTGCCAGACAAGCAGCCAAAAACTGGAAAGCGACGTGTATATGGAGACCCTGTACCCAAGCCTGACCTGATACGACAGGACGATTCATATGAATGGGAACACATATGCGTTTACTCGTCTGGCAAATTCCACGTTGTGAGGATCAAGACCGTCGACCGAGTGAGATGGAGAGGGGTAGGAGCTCAAGATTTCAGACTGATCGTGGTTGCACCAACACCATATAGACTCAGGAAGAACGGAAGGATACTATATCGAAACCCGGCTTACGTCCTGTGTTCTGATCCAGATATGCCAATTGAACAGGTTGTGCAGTTATATATCTGGAGGTGGGAGCAGGAGGTGGCGTTTCGTGAGGAGAAAAGCTACTTTGGTATCGGTGATCCGCAGGTATGGTGTGAGAACTCAGTCTGCAATGTCATTCCGTTTCTGGTATGGGTATATAGTTTAATGCATCTCGCTGCGATAATTTCTGGTGTGAAGGATGAGGAGCTGCCCAGGCCTAAGTGGCAGCGTCGAACGATTGATGGCAGGTTATCGACTAATCGATTGGCTATGTTTATGAGGCAAGAGGTAATTGACTCGCCGAATGAGCGTGACTATGGGGATGTCGTGTCAAGGCTACAAGCGTCGATACATCCTATGTCAAATTCCAAAACACGAAGCCGTCAAAACTCCGAAATTCACCAATATCCTGCGTGGCTGTATGCGATGAAATAGCCAAAGTTCAGCCACCCACTTCGTGGGTGCAGTAAAGCCCACGGTGACCACCAACCGTGGACCATCAAACTGTGATCGTAAACGGCTGAGTAACTATACCAGATTTGACACAGACGATACCTGGTACCATCTGCGGTGCTCTTTATGTGTATGTGCATCAATCTCCTTGTGCCCCAAATGTGGTGTCGATGATGACATAGTCAAACAGGTTGACCTGGCCATCGCCGTCCAGATCGGCCATCACGTCGGAGGTGTTGAATTTGGAATCAATCACCACGAAGTCAAACAGGTTGATCTGGTTGTTGCCATCCGCGTCACCATTGGTAAGTATGGTATTGATGCTGTTCACGCCATCTACAACGACGCCGTTCACTACTCGTTTCAACCAGTGCCCCCCGCTGATGCTCACGCTGTAGACGCCGGGTTCTAGGTCGTTGATGAGCGCGGTGCCACTACCATCAGGGTGAAGTTTGCCGGTATACAGGGCCGGCCCATCCATCGCGTAATCCTGCTGTATGCCGCTCAGAGGCCCGTTGTATCCGCCACCAGGACTGATGGTGATCGGCAAACTGGTCAGCGCGAAGACCACGAAATCTGTTTCGCTCGTGGCCGTGCCAGGAGGTGTTTTGATGGTGATCTTACCCGTAGTGGCTCCGACCGGAACCACGGCTTCAATGAGCTGGGTGCCTGTGCGGTAGAAATCGGGGACGGCAACGCCATTGAACTTCAGTTCATAAGCACCGAAGAATCCCGAACCGTGTATGCTGATGGTGTCACCAACCTTGCCCTTTGGAGGTTCGATCGATGAAATGGATGGCAAGACGGTGAAATCAGTCGAACTCCTTGTTGATGTGCCATTGTAATGCATCGAGATGCGGCCTGTGGTGGCGTCCACAGGCACGACAGCCGTGACTGTGGTGTCGCTGTTGATTGTGAACGTGCCAGGATAACCACCGAAGTATACGGCGGTCACCTGGCTGCACAGCGTGCCGGTGATAACCACCTGTTGGCCTGCCGCGCCACTTGTCGGCAGGAATGATGTAATGGTTGTGCCCGGAAGCACGATAAAGTCTGTGAGGCTGTCGCCATATCCTGAAGGTGTATAGACCGTGATTTTACCCGTAGCGGTACCTTCAGGTACATACGCGCGAATTGAAGTGTCACTCACCACTGTGAAATACCCACCATATCCGCGGAAGGCGACCCGTGTGGTACCTGTGAAGTTGGTGCCGGTGATGGTCACTATTGTGCCTGGCTGACCACTCGCGGGATCAAAAGATGCGATACCTGGTGCCACGCTGAAGTCGGTCTCACTGGTGGCTGTGCCGCTTGCCGTGGTCACGGTGATCTTACCCGTGGTGGCCCCGGCGGGTACGGTGGCCCGGATTGATGTGGAGCTATCAACCGTGATAATTGAAGTTATTCCGTTGAATTTTACGGCTGTTACGCCTGTAAATGTGGTGCCGGTGATGATGACCGTTGCCCCTACCGGAGCAGACGACGGGGCGAATGATACGATGACTGGCAGCACTTTAAAGGTGATCGCACTGGTGGCCGTTCCTGAAGGGGTTGTGACCGTGATCTTACCGGTTCCTGCGCCGAGAGGCACATGGGCCTTAATAGTTTTAGTGTCAACAACCGTATAGTCGGTAGACACCCCATCGAACTTAACCAGTGTAGCTCCGGTAAAGGTTGAACCGCTAATGGTGATTATATCACCCGCAATGCCTTTCGTTGGTGTGAAACTGGTGATGCTCGGTGTGACTATGAAGTCGGTCGCGCTTGTTGCGGTACTGCCTGAGGCGGTCACTTTGATCTTGCCGGTGACTGCCTTATCTGGCACTACGGCTGTTACAGATGTGGCACTATTGGCGGTGAACATCGCTGATACACCGTTAAAGGTAACAGAGGTAGTTCCGCTGAGGTTCAAGCCGTTGATAGCTATCTCAGAGCCTACAGGGGCTGCGGTGGGAGCAAATGAACTGATGACAGGGCCGGCTGCGTGTGACGGCAACGCCATCACCAACAGAGCCGCAATCATTATTATGGCTGATACCTTGAAGCTAACTGTGCGAGACATATGTGTGCTCCAATCTGGGTGCCTTGAACATGTGGGATGACCTTTGTGGTCATCCGACCAGCCATTGGCACTTTCAGAACCTGTGAGCGGATGGTCTCAAGGAATCCCTACGACCGTATCCGTAGTTTTATGCGTATACCGCACACCTATGCACCTATTATGAATCATTTTACAGATACTTGTCAACCCGGTAGTGATATATTATGCACTAACAGCCTGTTGTGGATTTGCCATAAACTGAAACTAGGCCCATCGGATGACCCGGTGGCCGATCATGTACCACGGAACCCTCGGAAGAGGGCGAAAGCCAGAGAGAGACCGATATGCCAGACTTACCGCCAGTCAATATATACCAGCACCAGCCTGCTGCGCTAGTGCGATGGGCTGACCAACATGCAGGCCCATGGAAGGTCACGCTACCTGATGGCCGATTGATACAACTCTCATCTGTACGTAACGGCCGGCCTATTCTAGTGGGAACTGACAACCTCAACGCAGCCAAGTCTGCTGGTGTGGAGCCGCTGTGGCAAAGTGTGTCAAATCCTGATGGGCTGGACGGCACTGGTGTGCGTATGGGCCTGTTTGAGGGTGGGATTCCTCTCAGCACCCATCCAGAGCTGGCAGGCCGATGCCAGGTGTTCAATGCCAGCTACAGTACTCACACCACCCATGTGGCCGGCACACTTATTGCGCAGGGATTGAACGCATCTGCAAAGGGCATGGCTCCTAATGCCAGTGTCTCATGCTATAGCTGGACCAACGATGTATCGACTATACTCAGCCTGGCCGCGGATATCGGCGTCACGAACCACAGCTACAGCTTGAGAGTAGGGTGGGACTTCAACGCCAGGGGTGACAACCGATGGTATTGGTCTGGTGACCCCTCTGAGGGCATGGACGAGGACATTGACTTTGGGCGATATGACACCACAGCTAGGGACTGGGACCAAGCCCTGTTCACTAACCAGAACGTGCTGGCCTGCCGGTCGTCAGGTAATGACCGCAGGCAGGGGCCATCATCTCAACCGGTGGAGCACTGGGTATGGAGCACTAGTCAGGGGCAATACTTACTGAGTTATGATGTACGCCAACTGGATGGCGGCAGCTTGGGTTACGGTTCTATTCATGATGGAGGCTGTGCCAAGAATGTGCTCACGGTGGGTAGTGTGGCGGACATAGTTCCGCCAGTCACAGATCAGACGGTGCTGGCCCCAAGCTCCTTTAGCAGTTGCGGTCCTACCGACGATGGGCGCATAAAGCCGGATATCAGCGGTAACGGCGAGTCGCTGACCAGCACGGTCTACGATGGGCAGATGGCTCCCACTTACGCTGCCTCCAGTGGTACCTCGATGTCGAGCCCCTCAGTGGCAGGCGGTCTGGCACTTATTGTGCAGAGGTTCAGGCAACTCCACCCAGGGGTTGTGTTGTCAGCAGCCGCTTTGAAGGCCCTGGCCATTCATACTGCAAAAGGCAGTCAAGAAGGGCCCAACTACCGAACTGGCTGGGGCGTTCTTAACGCGACTGCAGCGGTCGGTCTACTGAACGGTGAAGCCACAGGCAACTCAATGCTCACTCAGACCAGCTTGACCAGAGGCCAGACCAGGCAGTGGCAGCTCTATCATCCAGGCGGTGACTTACGCGCCTCTTTATGCTGGGCTGACCCTGCGGCTGCAGAGCAGACGACCCACAACGACACCACCTCACGGCTGGTAGTTGACCTTGACCTGGTGGTGACTGGCTCAGACGGCACTTACTACCCATGGACACTCAATCCTGCGCAGCCCGAACTGAAGGCTGTGAAGGGCATCAACAACCGCGACAATGTGGAGAGGGTGGATGCACCTAATTTGCCAGCCGGGTATTACACCGTGAGCGTGGGCTGCCAGAATTTAGCTGCGAAATACAGTCCGTTCGCTTTCTCGCTGGCTGTCAGTGGGATCGGCCTTCCCGCGACGCGTCTGTTCCTTAATGTGTCGCCCAGCATCTACATCGGCGACAGAGCCTCATTACCGGTTTCTGTGGAGGTCACGGCTCCGGGGATGCATGTCACGCGAAGCACCGATATGCAAAACACGCTGGATATCTCCGACATCCCTCTGGGTACTGGACAGCTTAGCATCACATCACCGAGGTTCCTTAGGCGTGTGATTGGGTTTGAGTCACTAGGGAGTGACCTCACGCTAAATGCCGTGATGACGAATGGTGATGCCGATGGCAGCGGCAGCATCGACTTGTTTGATTTCGTGGAACTCGACCGGAATTTCGGCGGCACCATCAGTGATCTGGACGGCGATGGCCGAGTTAACTTGTTCGACTATGTGGTGCTGGATATCGGGTTTGGTGCCGTCGCCGATTAGTCTGTCTATTACCCACATCTCCACGTTGATATTCGGTTATCGAGGTAACCACAAAATGTCATGTGCTACACGTAGTCCGGGCACCCACGGAGTGGGTTAGATTCATATAGCCAGGGGTGAGCGTAGCGATATCCCTGGTTAAGTGTCACTACGTTTACCCCCGAAGGGAGGTCGAACCGTAGCAAATATTCACAGGTAAACCATTCCGACCCACTTCGTAGGATGTGCACGCAGCTTACCACGGGTTACGCTGGCGCCCGTGGCGATAAGAACTGCTACCCACTTTGTGGGTGCTCGGATGATATCCACCGTGTGCACCATATTTGTGGGGAATAGACTGGCCGATTAGTGGCGGCGTTTGTCTGGTGCAATAGATAGATTGTCGACTCTACTGAGATCGGTGGTTCATCTCAGCATGAATGGCATTGTCCAGGGCGGTCTGGAATGTCTGAACTACGGACTGCACGGATGAGCCAATCGGAACGGATGGGGGCGGTCCGCGAACCTCCATGGGTGACAGTGCCCGTCGGTGATGACAAGTAACCATAATGTGGCTGCGAGAGTTTAGCCTTGCACGTGGTTCTACAACAATACTGTGGTCTTGGGATGCCAGCGCAGTATCTGGTCGTCATGCCAGAGTGTTACGGGATACCCAGTGAATGTAACCAGTGTGATAGTTATGATTGCTCCGAATCAATGAACGAATCGGGTTGTTGTGCGTTATCATGAATCTAGGCAACATTCTGCCACTGAAACTATGGAGGACAAATACCTAATGAAACGTCAAGGTTTTACCTTGATCGAGCTACTTGTGGTTATTGCTATTATCGCAATACTGGCTGCAATTCTGTTCCCCGTATTCGCTCAGGCGCGTGTCAAAGCAAAAACAGCGGCGTGCCTCAGCAATACCAAACAACTAGCATTGGGTCTTAGCATGTATGCTGATGACTATGATGATGCTTATCCCAAAGGCGCATTCTGGGTCGCCAACATAACTCAAGACATGGTACCAGTATCTGGTATCACCACAGCCGTAACCTGGGCTGATGTCATCTTGCCATACGTCAAGGCCAAAGCCATGTATGCATGCCCCAGCCGTCCTACGGCCGGTAAAGCAGCAGGAACATGGGGCGGCCCTTGGAAAAATAGCTGCGGATTCGGCTTCAACGAATGGGGCTGGAACACAGTTGGCAACAACCCCTCATTAAGCTCTGTTGCCAATCCATCCGATGCCCTTATCCTTACCGAAATTGATATGGCTATTCCAGATGCTGGTACCCACTGGTTCGCGCCACAGGCTGGCTCCGGCGGATATTTCGTCAACGCGGCCAAAGCGCATAGCTACCGCATGAACTTTGCATTCTGCGACGGACATGCTAAAGCACTGAAGCCACGCCAGACCATCAGCCCCAAGATGATGTGGAACTGCACCGGCACATACCCATTCACCATCAACGCATGGGATGGGCAGCAAGCCGCTTCAGAAGAAGAGGCGATTTCCATCGCCGCCAGTTGGACCGCCAACACACTGGACTTCTAGAACCCTCATTCAGGTCACCAAGCAGGTCGACGGATTCAATTCCGTCGACCTTCTTCATTCAGTGCCATTATAGTTTCCTAATCCCGGAGCTGATCGATTGACGGCAGGGGTACAAATTATGCATACTTGTGATACAGGGAGTCGAGATTCCCGCACCACAATCGGTAGACAGGAGTAAAAAATGAGTGACCAGACACGCAAATACGGGTTCACATGGGATTTAGTGGGTGATATCAAAGAGGGTCGGCCGAATCTCGGCCCCAATCTGCGTGTGGAACTCTACCGGATGATGCAATTTTCGATTCGTGATGTGCTTGAGCAAAGAATCGGCTCTGAAGATACCGACCGGTTGTTCTATGATGCCGGCTATCTCGCTGCTAAAGTGTTTTACGATACCTACCTCACTGGCACCACCGACCTGCAGTCATTTGTTGCTCAGTTGCAGCAGTTGATGAGGGAGACCGGTATGGGTGTGCTGCGTGTAGAGAAGGCTGATATGGAGGCGGGTGAACTGATGTTGACTGTTTCTGAAGACCTCGATTGCTCAGGCCTTCCTGAACTCGACTATGAGATATGCCACTACGACGAGGGATTCATCGCAGCTCTACTGGAGCGGTTCTCAGGCGTTAAGTTCAAAGTGCGGGAGATCGACTGCTGGTGTACGGGCGGCCGTACCTGCCGATTCCATGCTGTTGCAGAGTCGTAATGAGTTGTTTGAGTTCCGAACAGGCGTTGGCACTGGTAAAACAGCTAAGGCAATACGTCCAGGATCAGCAAGCCCCGATTGATAATGCGGTGCAAGAAGGGCTTCAGGAGCTTGCCGAGTTGGTATCTGAGGTCCCTTCGGATGTGAAGCATCTGTCTGGCATAGATATAAATGCATTGTTTGAACCTGTTGAGAAGCTCTTCATATCAAGCCAACTGCCTGATGTGGTGCCTCAGTTTCCAGCGAACGCGCAGTCACTGCAACGAGTATATATGCAGATTGAAAAACTGCGTACCCATATCATGGCTCTGGCCAAAGGCGATTTAAATCACCGGCTGGACATCAATGGATATGTGGCCGGTGCGGTGAAGTCGCTGCAGGCAAACCTGCGTCACCTGACCTGGCAGACGCAACAGGTGGCAGCCGGCGATTTCAGTCAGCGTGTGGATTTCATGGGTGAGTTCGCCACAGGTTTCAATAGCATGATCATGCAGCTTGATGAGATGACTAATCAATTGGTGCAACGCAACTGTCAACTGCAGCAGGAGGTCGATGCACGCCAAAAAGCGGAGAATGAGCTGACCCGCGCCTTAAGCCATCTGCAGGCAGTAAACACCGACCTGCAGAGCTTTGCATACGTCATCTCCCATGACCTGAAGGCCCCTCTGAGGGGCATCGTCTCTATTGCCACATGGATTCAACAGGACTATGAGGCAAGCCTTGATGAATCTGGCCGAGAACAACTCGCTTTGCTGGCTGATCGTGCGAAGAAGCTGACAGAGATGATAGATGGTGTACTACATTACAGCAGCATGGGGACACTGGACGATAGTCACGAGTTGATCAAGTTGCGGCCGTTGGTAGAGCAGACCTTCAGCTTGCTAAATCCACCCGATAACATCAAGCTGGTTATCAACGGTGACTTGCCTGAGATAACTGCGGATCCGGTGAGGATATCGCAGCTTTACCAAAACCTGATGAGCAATGCCGTTCGGTATATTGACAAACCAGAGGGTTTGATAACTGTGAGCCTGCGTGATGGTGACGAAACGGTGTTTACAGTAGCCGATAACGGACCTGGCATAGTTGAGAAAGAACAGACACGCATCTTCGATCTTTTTCAAACGGGTGCAGCCAGAGTTGAGGGCAGCACCGGCGTGGGTCTGGCCGTGGTGAAGCGCATCTGCGAGTTCTACGGCGGTAAGGTTTGGGTAGAATCACAGCTTGGCGAAGGGGCTTGTTTCTGCTTTACGTTACCTAACGCCCTCACGTAACTTCTGTCCGTAAATAACCCGGATCTCCGTACCAAGCGGAGTTTTGCCGTGATACACGCCCCTTGCCCTACCCGTTGTGTGATACCCCCGATTGATACCGAGACGTAAATGTCTCGGTGATTGATCAACAAGCAACCGCCCGTGCATGCACGGCAGCCTACGACATAACTGATACGGCCGGGCGCCCCTTGTGAGCGCCCTAAACAAGAACTATCGAATGAACAACGATTAGGGCACCCACAAGGAACGCCCCGGCAAAGTCATTACCCTACACCTTTACCACAGTGGGCTTGGCCGCGAGATAATCGGACAAATTCACGGAATGCCTATTCCCTTCGATCGTTATATTCACCGTTCCCGCCTTGTGGTCACTCCATCCGGTAACACTCAGCTTGTGGCCCACAATCATCATCACGCTGGCCGTGTCCACAGAAATAGCTCCCTTCGAAACCACAAGTTCGGACGCCTCGTGAAACACCGTCATCGTGGCGAGTGCAGCTATCTTCACTGCCTGAGCTTGGTGGTCATTAGCCAGCACCTCCACGGCAGGAATGGTGGCCTTACCAGCAGTTCTGGGTGCGGGTTGATCCGGCCATATCGCTGTGGCACAGACCTGATCGCCAGCATGACTGAGCCAGACTTCCAGCATATCAGCATCACAACCAAAGTGAAGACCGGTGTTGATGTCGTGCCAGTTGCCCTTCCTGTGATCTAGCCTGACGCCTAGCTGCCCGGCTTGATAACTGGCATAGAGCACCCCAGAGTGCCACACCCAGTCGCAGTGTTCAAACTGCTGACCAACCTTCAGTTTGCGCACTTCCCCATCGGTGCTCACAAGCACATCACCTTGTGCGCGGCACTGATCCAAGCTGGTGATCATGGGTGCTGAGCTGTAGTCTATACCATCTGGGGCAATCAGGCAGACCACACCCTTCTGCGTGAGGAACCAGCTCTTGAGCAGAGCCCACTTCGTGTCCCCCTGCTTTCGTACGAATGGCATACTGACGAGCCCTTGGGTGCCGTCCGACAGTCCGGCAACGCGCGGCGGCTTGACAGGCATCGAATCGTCAGATGTGCTGCTCAGCCCGGGCAACCGACTCCAGTTCCAAAGCGGCACCGTGTCCAGATACTCCTGGCCAGTTTTGAGCAGCCAGTGGTTCCCGCAGTTCAGGTAAGGCACACCTTTGAGGTTTTCGCCGTTGATCGATTCGGTCAGCTCTGTCTGCTTGCTGATGGTCTTCAGGTAGAAACTCCAGCGTCTATTTCGGATCACAGCCAGGTCGCCATATGGAAAATACCGGCAGCCCGATGGTGTTGCCTCCGGTTTCCGTATGAGGCCCAGAGTGCGTTCCAACGGTCTTCGACGGCTGGGGGGCACCACCTGCATCCACAGCTCCAGCATCCCTGCCTGGTTGTCACGAAGCGCTTTGGGGCGTGCGACGGCCCGGTCAATGGTCGCCGGTGTGATGTAAACCCCTCGCGACATCCACACCAGGCCGTTGGTGATGTAGTTTGAGATGATGTCACGCTTCGCCACGGGGATTGCGAATGGAGTTTCGCGCACCTGCCAGGCCAGTTCGGCGATGGTGGCGATAAATGACCCGCCGTAGTGATGGCTCTGCAACCTGTGTCCGTGCTGATAGTAACTGCCATCGGCTTGAATGCCTTCACCGGCCCCTACGGTCACTTCCTGCCACACGCGCTGGAGTGCCGCATTCAACTCATCATCGCGGCCGCGTAAGGACGCGCGGTGGATCACGATATCCGCGACCCATAACAAATTGGCCGCACTCATCGCTACAGACCCCGCCTGGTCGAGTATCTGCAAGGCACCTTCAAGCTGCTGCCTTGTCAACACGGACTGCAGGAGCACCGCCACGATCTGCATGTTCAACGGCACACCGATGCGGTTATGCCACCAGTTGGGGCATTGATACCGATGCTTCAGCCAGTGCTCCATCGCGTTCTGAATGGCTTCCAGCAGCGGTTCCGAGTGGTACATCGATCCGGCGGGAGTAGCGTAGGCGCGTGCCATCCCAGCGAGGCGAGCCACGTGCCCGCCGGGTTCCCACGTAGATGGGCTACGGTCGGTATAGTTGATGTCGGTGAATCGCCCGTCGGCGTCCAGCAGCTTCGTCCACCCGATCACGGTTGGCTGGTCAGGAATGCCTGATCGGAGTTTCAGCTCAGCGAACCGCTGGCATATCAACTGGTGGATGTTCATACCATTGTCACCTTTTTTTTCAGCTCTCAATAAGTCATCGGCCATTACGGCCCGCGTTCCGGCGGGCGATGGAAGCAGCCCTGCTCCGGAAGGAGGAACCCGCGGTAGCGTGGGTTGATCACCTGCGACCCACACTGCTGGCCCTTGGCGACGGGTGACAGTGCCCGTCGCTGATCAATACCGGCCCGTGTTCCGGCGGGCGATGGGGAGGCTACCCTCTCCTGCGCCGGCCGGAGCGAAGCGACGCCGGCCGCTAATGATCAGCCGTGCGGTGCAGGAACCCGCACTGGACGCAGTTCCCGGAGCGTCAGCTCCCGGAACGTAGTCGTGAGGGTGACTAAACCCGCGGCACATCGCCTCTTGTCTCGCTCATGGCGGAGTTTATATCTCAAAACGTAACTACTCAGTCATGAGCGACAACCTTGCATTTATCAACATATTTCGTAATGGCCATGCTTCCGGACACCCACGAAGTGGGTAAGATTCTTATAGCCACGGGTAAGCGCCAGCGCAACCCGTGGAAGGCCACCAAAACCGTCTACCCCGAAGTGGGTCGCCTTCGGTGACTTGATAGCACGGCTACCGCGAATAGGTGCGACCCACTTCGGGGTAGGAATGATGCGCCGTTTTCCAGGGGTATCGCTTCGCTCACCCCTGGCTATAAGAAAGTACCCACTTCGTGGGTGCCGTAGGGATGTCTGATGGCGGTATGCATATGCCGAACATATCCTTGACAGAACTATATGATGGCTGAGTATAATCTCAAAAGCAAAGAGCCCGCCCCTTGCGGGGGCGAGCTCTCATTAATACCCGTGGGTTACATACCGAAGGTCGGCAGGTATCCACGGTTCGCTTCGAACATCTCGTCAACCATGTTGTCAATCTCTTCCAGACTGAGCACGGCGGCGGTGAGCGGGTCGAAGTAGTGAGCCTGGCGAATCTTCTGTCGGTCGCCCTCAAGGCAGCCGGCGACACACAGATCTTCGATCTGCGCACTGGTGCCGGTCAGCAGAGCGAGCTGTGGCGGTAGTGCGCCGACTGCGATCGGTTCCAGACCGCGGCGGCTGGCCAACACAGGAACTTCGACGCAGCAGTCATATGGCAGGTTGTCGATGAGGTTCTTGTTCGGCACATTGCCGTTAAACTTATACATCGTCCCGTCACCAAAGATGGCGTTGAAGATGTTGGTGGCGTATTCGGCCCCTCGGTTGAGGTCGATAGGCTGAGCAAGCTGGTCTTTGATGCCGTCTCGCCAGTTGTCTTTGACCTTAAGGTATTCGTCAAGGATGTAGGCGTAGATGCCGGGGTTCCAGCCGGTGCCATGGGTGCAATACTTCTCGATCAGGTCGGCCCGCTTGCGGAACCATGCGCAGTATTCGCTGTTGTGGCCGCTGGACTCGGTGATGTAATAGCCCATATGCAGGAACAGCTCGTTGCGCACCTGCTCTTCGTTGTAAATCTCGGGCTTGTTCAGGATCGCCTCTTTGATCAGCGGGTTGGCGTCTTTTCCGTTCCACAGGAAGTCAACATACCACGCCTGATGGTTGATACCAGCGCAGGTGTAGGTCACTTCGTCCATGGGTGCGCCGATCCAGTTGGCCAGCATGTGTGCGGTGCCCTGCACGCTATGGCACAGGCCGCTGATGGTGAGTTTGGGGAACTGCCCCTGCATGGCACGGCAGAGCATGGCCATGGGGTTGGTGTAGTTGAGGAACACCGCATTCGGGCAGTATTTTTCGATGTCGGCGGCGATGCCAAGCATCACAGGAATGGTGCGCAGTGCGCGGAACATGCCTGCGGGACCTCGGGTGTCACCAACGTTGATATCGACACCGTATTTCTTGGGAATTTCGATGTCGCTGCGGAAGATATCCACACCGCCCTGCAGAATGGTGCAGAGGACGCCGTCTGCTCCCTCAAGAGCCTCTTGACGGCTGGTGGTCGGGACGACTGTGGCAGCATATTTGCCAGCTTCGACGATGTTGTTCACGGCTTGCGTGATGAAGTCCAGGCGCTCCTGGTCGATATCCATCAGCATGATGGTGGCGTCTGCGAAAGCCGGGAAGGTCAGCAGGTCACGGACTAGTCCGCGTGTGAAGCCGAAGCTACCCGCTCCAATAAAGGCGATTTTTTTTGGCATTTGTTTCGATCCTTTGTTATTTCAAGAGTATTGTCTGTCGTGATGACTATTTGTATGTTCGTCAGTTAAGCGCGGTGTTCCTTCTTTTATTGGCGGGTATTTTTGTGGACAGGAAGTACCTCACGCGAAGGCCCCAAGGCAAATGACCGGCGCGGTTTCTCGGTACGATTACGATTGCTAAGCAGATGCCTTCCGCGCCGGTCTGGCGGACAGCCTCCAGAATCGTGAAGTTCCTGATTGGCCTGTTGTGATCTGAACCACGGATTACACGGATAGGCTCAGATGGGATCAGATGGAGAAGGAAAGGCCAATCGGGAAATTGGCGTGCATAGGGGGGAATATGTAGGGGCAACCACAGGGGGATTTCCCCTACATATGCGGGTTGGGGCGGGGACACCCCGCCCCTTGTGCTGGAAAATGTGTAGGAGCGGTTCGCGAGCCGCCCTTCGTGCGCTATCTGTGCCAGCAGGAAACACACGATCAGTCAGCGAAGGTAAAATTGATACATAACTGGTAAGCCCAACCAAGCGCATATGCACAACCCAGAGGAATCTGGTGTTCAGCAATCAGCCGACGACATAAGCCTGTGCTACAGGAGGATCATCGCATGGCAATCAATACGAAACGCCGATACATCTCTCTGATCGCTTGGCTCATTACGACGTTTCTTCTCGCCTCATCGACATCCGTGCTGTGCCAGGACACGCCGCAACCACCGCTTAAGGCGGATGATGGCAAGTTCGGCATCGGTATGGTGCCAAAGATGGATGGAGGCTACTTCTTCTGGGATGCTACCACCAATGCAGACAATATCGAGCGTATGTTATATCGGACTGTTGGTGATATACCGGAGGTAGACCGGCTTTACGTCATTAACGACTCGGAGCATCTGCTCCAAACACTTGTAAAACTGAAGAAAGCGGGCCGCAAGGTAGACTACCTCGTTTTGGCAGGTCACGGCTCGCGAGATACGCCGGGACTCAAGTGGGGCAAAGATGACATGACACCCGAGGAGCTCGATCTGGAGTGGAACAGAGTCCAACTCCGCGTCGCTGAAGGGCTGGTGAAGGATCCATCCAAATCTACCATGACACCGGCGGAGATACGCCAGCGCCGGAACGAGCTTGCTGCGAGAGTGATATTGCTGGAGTCCGCAGGTGATACATTCGCGCCGAACGCGACGGTTCTGCTGATCAACTGCTCAGCGGCCGCCACAGAAAAGGGACAACAGTACGTCAAAGCCATGGGTCAGTCTTTCCTGGGCAAGAATGGCGGCAGCATTACAGCGTCTCGTAAAGATATCAAACTCTACGAGGCGGATTGGTGGTTGAAGGGCATCGGATTTCTCATCAGGCAGTGGCGCATTCCGAGCTGGAACGAGACATTGGTATGGGGGGACTGGGTAACCACCAGGATCGCACCAGCATCGGCCCGGCGTTGGGAACTGGCAGAAACCATCGTCGACCCTGATAAGAAGAACGGACGGCACGAGAGTAAGAATGGATCTGGAGAGGTAGTCAGCAGCGACACGTACGCGTTCAGCACTACAGCACTGGCTATACAAGGCACAAGGCTCGAACGTAAATGGGATGCTAACATCACCTGGAAACTGCCCCAGACGATCATTGACAAGGTAGACAACCGTTTCGAGATCGAGATGTCCGCCTCTGTTCCTTCCAATATACACTGGGCGTTCAATGTCTTCGTAGTCCCTTACGTCACAGAGTACCAGCGCTGCACGATCGAAATTGTTGATGTGTGGCATGACGGAGCGGCGCATGTTGCTTACCCCGATATATCTTCCGCTGGTTTGGCAGATTCACGCATTAATCCCACTGTGGGCTGGGCGAAGATGGATCCGGAATTGAACCCGCTGCGTGCTGCGCTTGGTCACGAGGTCATCAACACTTCAAAGGCCATCTACGAGGTTTTCCCGTCTGGCGCATTACCGGAGTTCAACATAGCATTACACGCATCCGGCTGTGGACTCGCAGACACTCCAATGATTGTCGCCAAATACCGCCTAATGAAGGCTCTTCCGCCACCCCCCAGCGCGGCCACACCACCCAAAACCCTCAAACCTGCAGCCAATCTAGCGGCACCCGTTCCACCCAAACCAGCTGCGGGCAAGATCGCCCCTAAGGGTAAGACGGCTGCATCTGCACCAAAGCCTGCCAAGCCGGTCGCTAATAAAATCGGATCGAAGACAGCCGAAGCAGATATCGGCCGAGAAGTGGCCTCTTCTACCACCGTACAAGCCACTTCATCCAACAAGCAGCTGCCTACGGAGTTCGGAACATGGTCAGCAACCAAGATGGAGATCAAAGCGCTTGTGACCACCATCGAGCTCAAGGATGGCGTCTGGAGGGCGACGAAATTACCCGGACCAATCATGGAAATCGGGAGCGAACTGCTCAGCGTCGACGGGCTAGTGGTAGCCGGACAGACTCCAGAAGAAATTCGAGACCTGATCATTGGACCGAAGGGCAGACAGGTGAAGTTCATTTTCAGAGAACCTAAGTCGGGCAGGCTCATGACCACCGGGTATGTGCGCAAGTAGACCTACTGACGCAGTCCTTCCGGTGCCTATTTCCGGCGCGGTCTGGCGGTTGACTAGCGATGGTTGACGGCCTAAAACCGCGCCGGTCTGGTTCCTTGGCGGGGGGCGATGGCTCTATGGGGTATGATAGATATTAAGGTCTACCGAGGAGGACTACAGAAGTATGTTTCAAACCAAGTTGCGATCGAGTCTAGCTTCGATCGCAACCATGCTGTTTGTCACAGCACATGCTTTTTGCTCAGATATAGATGTCAAACAAACGAAAGTCGTGTTGGCTGGGCGATCATACAGTGTAAATGTCATTCGTGTGCCATTGGGAGCGTACCGCGTGAAACTGGGCTTGGCGAAAGGGAAGGTGGGATCAACTGAATCTCTGGCAGGAATCGCCCGGCGATATGGGGCTAGTACCGCTATCAATGGCTGCTTTTTCAATGCCTACATTAACGATAATATCAAACCACCATATCACCACTTGATCACTAATGGCCATATAGTACACGTTGGCAACACGGGCACCACTCTCGGCTTCAACGTTGATGGTAACTACAGGATGGATACTGTTAAAGTTAGGATTAAGGGCGGGCTAGATGGCAAATGGAGACATCCCAACAACTGGTATGCTTACTACATAAACCATCCAATAGAAAACTCGACTACAGTCACCATATACACCGAAGCTTGGGTAGGATCAAAAACCCCTGGCCAGGGTCAGCAAGCTACGGTTCAGTACGGAAGGATCAAGAGTGTGGGGAGTGGGCCAAACTCAATACCCGCCGTCGGTTATGCCGTTCTCTTTTCAGGAGCTGAGGCTAAGCTGTCCTCTCGGTTTAAGGTAGGCCGAGACTGCGAATGGCGTGCGGAATATGAGGCAGAGGAACCTGCATGGTGGGCGTTCGTGCGCGAGGCGATCGGATGCGGTCCTCGGCTGGTCAAATCAGGCCGTGTGGCATATGATCCAGTAGCTGAAGGATTTCGGAGTCCCAAGATACTAACTAACTCCGGCCAGAGAAGTGCTGTAGGCATGAGCAGAGATGGTCAAACGCTGATGCTGGTCAGCTGCAAGGGAGCAACAGTGCGGCAGCTTGCTGATATCATGAAGTCGCTTGGTGCGTGGGACGCCATGAACCTCGATGGCGGTGCTTCGTCAGGGGTGTGGGCAAACGGTGTATATGTGTCTGCACCAGGTCGAGAGATAAGCAATGCGTTACTGGTCATCAAGCGTTGATATCAATAATAACAAGAATTCCAAATGGCGGGATAGCAAGCTGTTAATATACCGTTTCGCGTGGCCAAAATACTAATACGAGCTTTACACGAAGATTCAGTTTAACAGATGCGGAAGCCTTCGCGGCATGAAGATGGCGAGTGCCATATTCCGGGTAGGCTTGACGGCATCGCTGAGGTCGCGCTGGAGACGGGCGCAGGTGCGGGTGCTTCGGCGTAAGCACCCCTGCTTTTGCACTATGGTAATCCTGTCCGCCTCGACGATTCCCGTGAGCAAGCTAGCCTGATTGTCTGCTAGCATTAAGGGTGACTGTCGTCCACATAGGGTCCTCATTGTTTCCTGCCTGAAACGGCACGAAAACGCACAGCCGTCATAATGATAATGCTATGGCAATTTCAACTGTAAACCACCTCGCAAAAGCATTCGGTCCACCAGTGCTGTTCAACGACCTTAACCTTCTGGTGAATGGGCGGGAACGGGTAGCCATCATCGGCGGTAACGGCACCGGTAAAAGCACACTGCTAAAAATCATCATGGGGTTTGAAAAGGCCGATTCCGGGAATGTGGGCATTCAAAACGGGCTGACCATCGGCTACCTTCCGCAGATATGCGATCTGCCCGAAGGGGCCAACCTGCATCAGGCTGTGCTGGGCATCCGGCCGGGCCTGACCGAACTGGCCATCGAGCTACAGGATGTGGAAGACCGTCTGGGCCATGCCACTACCGCTGAAGCGATGGAGTTAGGCGCACTCTACGCCGACCTCAGCCACCAGTTTGAGGCGATTGAGGGCTACAGCCTGAAGGCGCGCGCGGCGCAGTATCTGCTTGCTCACGATTATGATTTTGTTGTTCAACAATCAAGCGAGGATGATCATACTATGTGGGGACATTCGGAGCAACCCGGTCCGATAGTGTTTCCGTTCCTCGCTCTTGCGGCAAGCGGTGGCATAGATATACCTTCGGAAGGCTCCTCCTTGGCGCATCTGCTGGATGCCATGGCAGGTGCATGCAGCGATTCGTCACCTGAACCACCCCTGCTACCAGATACGGGCGATGAGCCAACCGAATTGCTGTTGGGGAGGGTACTTCTCGATACTTTAGCCTGTTATCCGGTGACACCAGAGGACAGGGTGGAGTATCTCGATCAGGCGGTTATGATCGCAAAATTACGAGCCCATGCCATCGTATCAAATACGCTCCGAGGTGAATACCAGGATGCAGCCCGACTCGTTGTGACCATAGGGGAAACGATGGTTTTGCAGGGTGAATCATCCGCAGGTTTGGCTTTCACGGCCTCCATTCGAGAAGCTTATCCGCGTCACGTCGCCTTTCACCGGGAGCTGGAGCAACTCATCGGACAGTCACCGTATCATCCGCCTCTATTACGCAGGAGGAAGTGAGTATCGGGACGCTTGCGCAGGCGATGCCGACACCTTTGGTGCCGGTCGCGAACCGCTTGTGGTTGCTCGCCATGACCATCCAAGTCCTCAGTCAATCTGTCTGATGCCCAGATTGTCTGAACCACGGATTACGCGGATTTCCAGGATGGGTTCGGATGGGGAAGACCAATCGGGAAATTGGCGTGCATATGCGGGTTGGGGCGGGGACACCCCGCCCCTTGTGTGGAAAATGTGTAGGGGCGGTTCGCGAACCGCCCTTCTAGCGTCCGCCACGATCATCCGTGGTTCAGGCAACCCGTGGGGCTATCCGCCAGACCGCCCCGGTTAGGGAAAACCGGCGCGGACATTGGTAGAAGAGACCGGCCCGGAAAGGGAAAACCGGACCTGTCGGGAGAAGGAAGGGGAATGCACATCGCTTCGGATCCCTTCCCATCCTCCGTTACCTCTGTGCCCTCTGTGGTTCAGACGTCCCCCTTACCCCTTCCGCCAGCCAGCGATCCAGCGGTGCAGGTTGTGCGGAAACCCGCCGCCGGCGATGTGCAGGCAGGGGCACACCCCAATCACCGCATCAACCCCGGCACTGGCTGCGATATCAGCCAACTGCGGCGTCGCACCGTCAGGGTATATCCATACTTTAGTCACGCCATTCTGCAGGCACTGTTGCAGTACCTGCCCGATCCACTCGGCGCAGGCATCAGTCCAGGGCGAGGGGGGCAGCACCACCACGCCATCAACGGCACCGGCGGTGGCAAGGGTGGGGGAGACCTCAGCGCCTTTCACCAGCGTACCCTCTGGCTCAATGGCGACCGCCGTTTTGCCCGCTTTACGCAACGCGGCGATGAGTATCGGGCCATGGGCACGCCCGGGTGATCGTGCTCCGAAGACGGCGTATCGGCTACCGTTGAAAAACTGATCAGATGCTAACATAGTGCCTCCTTATGGTCCTCATCACCCAGCCATGCCTGGTGGCACAAACACAAAGCTCCGTGGAGGTTATCCACGGAGCTTGAGATGCGGAGTGATGGAGCTCGCTATTTCTTGCCTTGCAGGAATGCGGGTATCTCATAGTCGCTGTCCGAATCAGCTTTGGGCTGAGCGGGCTGCGGCTGAGGTACCGGAGCCGGTCGCGGCTGCACGGGCTGCGGCTGCGGCGCGGGCACTGGTGCCGGTGCCGGAGCTGGAGCAGCCTGCGGAGCATACTGCGTGGGCCGGGCATTAAACTGCGGCATCACGGAGTCATTGGTCGCAGCCCTTTGCGGTTGAGCAGGTTCGCCAGGACGGCCAGGCAGGCCTGCGGCCAGCACGGTGATCTTCACTTCATCTTCCATGTCGTGGTCAAACACGTGACCGTAGATGATGAGGCTGTCCGGATCGGCCAGCGCGGCTACCACGCCGGTCGCTTCCATCAACTCCTGCAGAGCGAAGTCTGGGCTGGAGGTGATGTTGATCAGGATGCGCTGTGCGCCTTCGATTGGGGTTTCCATCAGCGGGCTGCGGGTCGCCAGTTCGGCGGCTTCGCGGGCACGGTGGTCGCCAGAGCTGCGGCCGATACCCATCAAGGCCGGGCCGGCGTTGCTCATGACCGCTTCCACGTCGCAGAAGTCCACGTTCACCAGACCGGTGACGGTGATGATGTCCGAAATCCCCTGCACGCCTTGCAGAAGAATGTCGTCCGCCATGCGGAAGGCATCCAACAGGGTGGTGCGCTTCTCAGTGTTGGTCAGCAGTCGTTCGTTAGGGATGACGATGATGGCATCCACCTGCTGGCGCAGGGCTTCGATACCCTCAAGAGCCAGCCTCATACGGCGGGCACCCTCAAACGCGAATGGCTTGGTGACTACGGCCACCGTCAGTGCTTTGGCTTGTCGCGCGATGTTGGCCACCATAGGGGCTGCACCGGTTCCGGTGCCTCCGCCCATTCCAGCGCTGATGAAAACCAGTTGCGAGCCCTCAAGCATCTTACCGATCTCGCTGCGGCTCTCCTCGGCGGCGCGGGCTCCGGTGTCTGGGTTGCCGCCAGCACCTAATCCGCGGGTCGTTTCTGGGCCTAGTTGCAGTTTTTTTTCTGCGGGGCTATTATCAAGAGCCTGCAACTCTGAGTTCATCACACAGAATTCGACTCCGATCAGGCCTGATTCGATCATGCGATTGACAGCGTTTGTTCCACCGCCGCCTACGCCGACCACAGTTATCTTGGCATCTTTAGTCATGGTAATCTCCAGTCCTCCGACATCTCAAATTGTTTTCGCATCTCGTTAGCGCATCGGTGGAGTACTTTGCTCCATCTCGCGCTGCTGTTTTACCATCGAACGCTGTGTCAACCAAAAACGCCGGATGAGCGACAGGTTCAGGAACATACGTCCACCTAAAGCAACTACGGCAGCCAAAAACAAGTCCACACCTATCTGGTCACCGATATACGCTAATAAGGCCGCCAACAGCGTGTTTACTACAAACCCGCTGGCAAACACATCTACGTGGAACTTGCCTTCCATACCGCTGCGAACACCGCCCAGCATGGTATCCATGGCGGAAAGGGTGGCGAGGCTGATATAGGCAGCCACACCTCCAGGTACATGAATTGGCAGTGCATACACCACCATAAATCCTATTATCATGCCGATCACCGGCAGCCAGTTCATTGCGGCACCTCAGTTTCGGCATTTTTGGCCTTCACAGGCTTCGCAAATCGAAATACGCTGCTGCCGTTATAGGCCGGCACCACGATCAGTGTTTTCTTCGTAAGCTGGATCATCAGGGGGTCTACTGCCTCAACATCCTTGATGAGCCCACCCAGCATATCAAGTGCTGTCGCCATGCCGTCTGCATCCCCAATGGCCTTGATGATATAGGGGGGTGAGAGTGCGATCCCGTTGACTTGAATACTGGGCCCCACACACCGTATGGCAGTGTTGGCCACCACTCTCTGGCCGTTCACGGAAACAGCTTCACATCCTGCGGCGTGCAGCTCATTTACCATCCGCTGGATATCTACATCATGTATGATATAGTTCTCAAGTGCCAACCCGGTCATACCTGTATTGCGCTTTTTGCTATCCTGCAACACCACTTCAACGCCTGGCCCCTGTACTTCGGTCAATCCTGAAAGGAACTTGGCTTCCTGGAGAGACTGGTTAATCAACTCCACACGGCCTGAGGCACTGCTCATCTCATTTTCGTATTTCGTGATGCGTATGCGTAACCGCGCTATTTCGCTGTTGGCATCTTTTAGCTTACTCTGTTGGTCAAGGTAAGCACTGGCCAGTCCAGGGAACCGGTTGCTGGGCAAACTCTGTTGGCGCAGGTTTATCTGCGTTTTCAGCGACAGGCCAATCAACCCCCCCAGTACCACCGCAAAAGCGGTGAGAGGACCGATATACTTATTTCCGTTAATTGCGGATGCAAAGATGTTCATACGGAAGGCCTATTGCTCCTGTTTTGGCACAGTTGGTACATTTCTCGGTGTCGTGAAGTAGCCTGATGAACCTGACTTCACCGCTTTATCGGTCACCGCACTCACGTCAATGATGATCGCCGCGCGTCCCTCACGACTGTTGAGTGCCTTATCGAGCATCAACAACTTGGACTTCAAGTCGTTTTCATCACCCAATTTCACAATCACCCCAGATTCCATATTAAAGCATAAAAAGCCAAAAGGGTCAACTACTACGCTTTTTACCCGAAAACTGTATTTCGGCAGCACCTTGGTGAGTGTTTCTACCGCGACACGCAACGAATCGCCAGGAATCCGTGACGTCACAATCTGTGATGGCACCAGGAACTCCAGAATCTTACGATTGACATCCGCCAGATCCTTACCTTCCGGCTTCAACTGAACATCATTTCGTATCTCCACCGGCAGGTCCACCCGAGATGATATACCTCCAGCGGTGATGCCGCCGTCCTTGATGATTTTGTTTAGGTCATCTACCAGACTGATTCGGGCGTCCAGGCTGGCGGGATCGCCTTTCACTGGGTCGAACATGCGATGAGTCTTCTTACTCAGTAGGGCAGCGATCTTGCGCCTGAGGTCTCCTTTGAGCAGCTCCTTATCGGTCAGTAACTCATATATTGCCACCGGGTTCTTGATGTCAGTGCGCTTGATGCTGATACCATCAAACACATTCATACCAATATACAACTCGGTCGGTGCGCGCAGCTCCACCCTCGGCAGCTTTGTCGGGTAGCGCAGTCTGTTGTATATCACGCCATCGGGTGCCAGCATATAGGTCTGGTATCTTTTACCTTGTGGAGTAATCACTGGCGCAACGAGAATGCCGATGGCCTTCCGCTCCTCGATTTTGACTGAGATGGTGCCGACCCAACTGTGTCTGATCGTGGCGTTTTTGACCTGCGCGAAACTCTCAAGGCGCTTCTCACGTAGGCTTGACCGCCAAAAAACCCAGTTTTGGCCCGTGCGAAACTCCACGCACCGTTCGATAGCCGCGGGCTGTATCAGGCGATTACCGCTGATATTGACGTGCCTGATCACCATGCCCTTGCTCGTGAGAAGTGCGGCCAGTATCTCAATCCATAATGCGGCAAGGCATATCCGATAATACGGCTCATAGTTGAACGGCCGTTTTGGCAACACACGTTCTCTGCCCTTGTGACGGGGACCGTATGTGTCACGTAGTTTTGGCACCCTGCCCCCTGGTAACTTATTTGGAGGGTCACTATGGCTCATGGGCTTGGGTTACCGTTCAAAATCGGCCATCCCAAGAATTCTGCTGACCAGTTCATCGAAACTCACCCCGATATGCTGTGCCGCGCGGGGTACAAGTGATGTGACTGTCATTCCAGGTATGGTGTTGATCTCAAGAAATATGATTTCGTTAGTTTCTGGCAGCCAGAAGAAGTCACTCCGAGTCACCCCTTCACAGCCTAACGTGCTGTGGGCCAGCGCGGACAACCTCTGGCATTCCGCTTCGATCTCAGCAGGAATGCGCGCAGGGATGATCTCCTCGGTGGCTCCGGGGGTGTATTTCCGCTCGAAGTCGTAAAACCCGCCATTAGGGACTATTTCCACCGACGGCATCCGCTCGGGGTCACTACCGCCGATCACAGGTGTGCTAAGTTCAACCCCCGTGACGATGGGCTCGATGATGAGCGTGTCGCCAGTGAGCAATGATTCCTCTACTGCCGATGTCAAATCCGCGTCGTTAAATGCCCTTGTGACTCCCACCGTGCTTCCGCTTAACACCGGTTTGATGATCACTGGGTACCCTAACGCCGCCACATCGTGATGGAGCTGCTCCCAGTCGATGTGTGCTGCATTCACCACCACATCGGGTGTCATGGGCATACCGCAGGGGGCCATCAGACGTTTTGTGGTGATCTTGTTCATACCAGCCGCGCTCGCGGCCACACCCGACCCCGTATAGGGAATCCGCAGCAAATTCAGCACCGCTTGAATCTGACCGTCTTCACCCGGTGAACCATGAAATGCGAGGTAAACCGCGTCGGGAGCGGCATCTGTGATGCGCTCCACCAGTTCCACGAGGCCGACCGCATGGCTCTCGTCGCTGCTGATGCCCCATTCTGACGCCTTATCCGCGTTGAAGACCACATCCAACTGCGTGACCTCATGGCCCAATTTCAACAGGGCCTGATACACATTCGCTCCACTTTTGAGCGATATCTCGCGCTCACCGGAATCGCCGCCCATTAACAGCCAGACTTTCATGAACCGCCGTTCTCCTTCTCATCCCTCGATAATGCCTCATAGACCCACATCGCCGTCTGGTTCAACTCACCAGCACCCATGGTCACCAGTGTGTCACCACGTGTGAGCAGCTTCACCAATGTCTCGACAGCCGCCAGCGGCGACTCCACTACGGTCACCCGTAGCGATGGATTTAGAGTGCTGACCGCATCGGCCAGGCTGTGGCTGGAGATGCCGGGGAAGTCCTCGGCGCGTTCTCGAGCCGGGTAGATATCTACCAGCACCAGCTCGCTGGCTCCATTCGCAAGTCCAGTGGCAAACTGCTGGAAAAAGTCAGCGGTACGGCTGAAGAGATGCGGCTGGAAGGCCACCACTAACCGTCCTTGCACCACCTCCTGGAAACTGCTCAGAACGGCTTCAATTTCTGTCGGATGGTGGGCGTAGTCATCATAGATATCAACACCGCAAGCCTGACCAATGAACTGCTGCCGTCTGTCCACCCCGTGGAACAGTGCCAGCCCACGGGCAGCCTGATCTGGGGTGAGCCCCAGCTCCAGCCCAAGCGCAACGGCCAACGCAGCATCGGCTTTGTTTTGCAGGCCGAACACATGCATCGGCATCGTGTGCCATGTTCCCTGCGCATCGCTCATGCAGATGCCTTGCCTGTCTGGTCGCCAGCAATATTGCGACTGCTCGGTTTGGCCCACGGTGACCATACGGGCGGGATGGTCCACTGATACCGCCACCGCTTTCGCGTCTTCAGTGGGTACCACGATCAACCCATCAGGGTCAACTTGACTCAGGAATGTTCGGTAGGCCTCCATCATGTTTTGTTCGGAATGATAGTAGTCCAGGTGGTCCGCTTCTACATTGGTGACAATAGCCGCATATGGATGCAGGTCCAAGAAAGAACCGTAGGCTTCGCAAGCTTCTACTGCTACATACTGCCCAGAACCAAGCCGCCAGTTGCCTCCATATCGCCGGACATCGCCCCCGATCACGACCGAGGGGTCCAGATTGGCACCTTCGAGCACCGCAGACAGCATACCCGTGGTGGTGGTTTTGCCGTGTGTGCCCGTGACAGCAAGCCCCATCTGCGACCGCATCAACAGGTCGAGTGCCTCTGAACGGCGCAGTATCTGCACTCCAGCCGCTTGAGCGGCCATCAATTCGGGGTTATCGGCCTTGATCGCCGCGGTGATCACCAGTGCATCAATTTCCGCGATGTGTTCAGGCTGATGTCCAACGCTTACCGGAATGCCGATGGCTCGCAGCCGCTGCACCATTTCGGTGTCATACGCGTCACATCCCGAGATTTTCCAACCCTGTTTATAGAGCATCTGAGCGATCCCGCTCATACCAATTCCGCCGATACCCATAAAATGAACTCTGCTGTTTATATCCAACTTAAGCCACTACCTCCTTCACCACATCCACAATTCGATCGCATGCATCAGGCTTCGACCACTTCCGTATCGCAGCGCCCATGGCCTCAAGCCGCCGGATATCATATAACATCTCCGAAAGGAGCGTGTAGAGGGAATCTGGTGTGAGTGCATTTTGCTCCACCAACACAGCTCCACCCGTATACTGCATCTGAACCGCGTTCTCGTTCTGGTGGTTAGCATATGCATATGGGTAGGGGACTAGCACCGCGGGAGTGGATGTGACCGCAGCCTCGGTGCAGCTTCCTGCGCCGCTGCGTCCCAACAGGAGGTCGGCGGCCATGTAGGCGGCGGCCATCTGCTGAGCAGACAGATACTCAAACCCATGGTAGTTAGGGTGGTTCTGCGTCGCATCAGATACTGAATCCGCTTTGCTGAAGCCCGTCTGATGAATTATCTGAAAGCCTTGATCCAACAACTTTGGAGCTATGGCAAACAACAGCTCGTTAAGTGCGATAGCACCGAGGCTGCCGCCTTGTACAAATAGTACACGTCGCTTTGGATTCAGTGAAAACTGCTTGTACGCCTCAGCCTTCGCTGGCAGGCTGAGGAACTGCCGTCTGAGGGGGTAGCCTGTGCAGATGACCTGCGGTGCGTGGAAGCTTTCGACTGTGTTGTCAAAGGTGACACATACCGCCTGGCTATACCGGCTCAATAGTATATTCGTTCTGCCGGGAACAGCATTACCTTCATGAATGATCAGCTTGCCTTTGCGCAGACCTTGAGCCAGTGCCGTCGATGCCGCCGCGAACCCACCGAAACAAACCACCGCGTCGGGCTGGTATTTGGAGATCAACTTGCGGGCATCCAATAGCGACTTAACCATCCATGGGAGGTTGCGCCCGCTCCAGGCTTTCGCCTTGATCGGGAAAAAGCGGTAACCTAACTGCGGTATCTCACGCCCCTCTATGCGGTCGGGGGAGCCCACGAAGGCCACTTCATGGCCTAAGGCCATCAGTGCTTCTCCCACGCTGAGCGCAGGGCTCAGGTGGCCTCCAGTGCCTCCTCCCGCCATCAACAACTTCATTAACTTATCAGGCCTTTCCGTCGTACATTGCCGTTAGTTTTTGTAGATGTGGCTTTTGGTTTGTAAAGTCCGTCGCCCATCACTACGAACACTGCTATTCCTATGGCGATGATGTTAATGGCAATGGCCGTGCCCCCGCTGCTGGCAAAGGGGAGGGGAAAGCCCGTCGGGGGGAGCACGTTCAATATCACCATCATATTGAATCCTGTTTGGATCATCAACCAGAGACCGATGCCTGTACCTACCAGCATGGAATAACGGCTTTTTGCATATTTGGCGGCACCAAACACACACGCAAAGGCCAGACCGAAAATCAGGATGGCAAACGCCATCGCGCCAAACAGGCCGAGTTCTTCGATGATAGTTGCATAAGCGAAGTCAGTATTTGCCGCAGGAATGTTCCATTTAATGCGGCCCTGACCCACACCCACGCCAAGCCAGCCGGCATTGCCGATGCCCATCAGAGTCTCGGCAGTTTGCATCCCCTCATCTTTAAGGTGCTTCAGGGGATCCCACCATACGTGCATACGAACCTGCCGATATGGCTCCATAAGAGCGATCGCAAACAACAGCCCAGCGATGCCGCAACTCCACCAAATCTGTTTTACATCAACACTAGCGATGATACATATAACCAGGCCGATCACGCCTATCACGACCGCCGTTCCTAAATCATCTTGAAATTTCACTAGAGCTGCAAATACTGCGCCAATCAGCAAAAGTGCGTAAAGCCCATTAGGAGCATAGACCTTCCCCTTTACTGGATGGGTCCTTTTAAGCGGTTCCAAAATGGCTGCCAGTGTCATGATGAGCAGCAACTTCACTATTTCCGAGGGTTGAATCGTAATACCCAATTGTATCCATCGTCTCGCTCCATTCCGCTCCAAACCAAGTCCTGGCACAAGCGGGAGGAGAATAAACACAATACATGAAACGCCCATGAAGACAGCAAACTTCTTCGTTGCCTCGATGTCGAAACGCAGAGCATACAATGCATACAGGTATATCACAGCTATGCCTATACCCTTGATTTGGGTGAATGTCTCTTTATACTCCATATTCGGTCCACGGGAATAAGATGAGTTAAAGATGAAATATATGCCCAACGTTACCACCACAAAGGTCAGTACGATGATGGTCAACACGTTGGCCTGCCGGTCGGACTCAGTCTTCCGAATATGGTTGCGCTCAGGACGCATGTTGCCCCTCCAATCTGCCTACTACCTCACGGAATATTCGGCCGCGTTCCTCAAAGTTGGCATACATCCCAAAACTGGCGCATCCGGGGGCCAGAACCAGTGCGTCACCGGCTGTCAGCAGCTCCATAGCCTGGTTCACAGCACTTTGCATGTCGTCGGCCGGCAGGCTATTTGACCATCCACCTTTAGCCAGCTTCTGAGTGATAGCGGGGCCATCCTGCCCGATGACCACCACAGCCTTGCAGCGCTGTTGCAGAATGGGTACCAGCAGCTCAAACGGACTGTCGCTTTTGTCCTGGCCGCCCAGAATGGCCACATATGGCCACTCCATGCCCCGAAGACTTTCCATCACCGCTTCCAGATTACTGCACATGCTGTTGTTGATCATACGTATGCCATTAACGCTCCCCAGAGGCTCCATACGGTGCGGTAGGGCGCGGATAGCACCAATACCCGCTGCTAGTCGCATGGGGTCATCTATGAAGGGTAAACAGGCAGCGGCGGCGGCGGCCAGATTGCGCCGGTTATGCGCCCCAATGAGCTGGTAATCTGCGATGTCGCTAGTCTGTGTTTCCAGCCCCTGCCACCTCAAGTATAAGCCTTCAGGCGTACACCACATGGCATCAATATCGCCCGAGACGGGTTGATCGTCGAATAATAAAATGCGTGCGCTGGTGTTGACATACCCGCGGATTTCCGGCTGCCGGGCTGGTAGTATCGCCAAGTCCTCTGGCTGCATATGCAGAAACATCCGGGCTTTGGCCTGTGCGTAGCTGTTCATATCGGGGTGGCGGTTCAGGTGATCTGGAGATAGGGTGGTCCACACTCCCGAACGCGGCCGGAATTTGACAGTCTGTTCGAGTTGGAAGCTGCTGATTTCCGCCACCAGCACATCGGCTGGCCCAGCCTGCAACGCGGCTTTTGTGAGAGTCAATGCAATGTGGTCGGCCGCGATATTTCCGCATAGTAATGCGCGCCGTGAGGCTGCGTTCAATAACTCTGCAGCGATCATAGCGGTTGTGCTCTTGCCGTTCGTACCGGTGATAGCGATGAGGGGGGCCTCACGAATCTGGTAGGCGAACTCCACCTCACCCCAGACCGGGATGCTCAGGCTTTTGGCCTCCAGGATCATCGCGTGGTCTTCGGGTATCACCGGGCTGGTGATTAACAGACCGCAGTCATCCGGTAGAGTGCCATCGTAGTTCAGCAACAGCCGGACACCGACCTGCTTCAGCTCAGAGTGGAAAAAAGCATCGCCGGAGATCGGGTCATTACGGTCTACACCGATGGTTCGGCTGCCAGCACCCAGGGCCACCAGTGCTCGCATGAGGTCACTACCGCTGCGCGCTAATCCTAATACCACGATGTTGTGTTCTGGCAGTGTCATGACCGCGCACTCCAGACGCCGAGTCCTAGAGCGATGAAGGCAAAGACGATGCCCCATACCCAGAACACAGGCACTATTTTGGTCTCTTTCCAGCCGCCAAGTTCAAAGTGATGGTGCAGGGGAGCCATGCGGAATACCCGCTTGCCACGCAGTTTGAAGGAACCCACCTGGATCATCACGGACAGAGCCTCTACGACGAACACCGCACAGATGACAAGCCCAATCAGCTCCTGCTTCATCATGATGCAAAGCCCGCCCAAAGCAGCACCTAGCCCTAATGAACCGGTGTCGCCCATAAACACTTTGGCGGGATGGTTGTTATGCAGCAGGAACCCTAAACAGCTTCCGGCTAAGGCCCCGCTGAACGCCATCAACCAGGGGCGGAAGTCGCCGGTGGGGTTAATGGTCATCAGTAACGCTCCAATAGCCGCTGCGGCAATAGCGGTGAGCCCGCTGCTCAGCCCATCAAGCCCGTCGCTAAGGTTTACTGCGTTCGACATCCCGACGATCATCAGAACCGCCAACGGATAGTAGAACCAGCCCAGGTCGATGGCACGATGGGGAGTGATATTGACCACAGTTAATGCTGGGCCTAAGGTCATCGCCAGGTAGGAGATAAACGCCACGGCGACCACGATCTGCAGTGCCAGCTTCTGACGTGCTTTTAGTCCAAGGTTTTTCCCACGCTTGACAATCAAGAAGTCATCGGCGAAGCCGATGGCACTGCAGAGCACGGTCAGCAGAGCCAGTGCGGCGCGGTGCGCGTTTTCGTATTTTGCTCCCAGCGTCATCTCGGGATATATCATCAACGTAGCAAGCAATGCGATAAGGAACCCAGCCAGGATGATCAGGCCGCCCATGGTAGGGGTGCCTGCCTTCTTTTGGTGCTGCTGCGGTGCGTCCATGCTGATGATCTGCTTCGCCTTCAGGTTGCGCAACACCTTGATGATGGGGTATCCCAACGCGGCAGAGCTGATCGCTGCCACTATTAACGCGACGTAAAATGCGGTCACTAGATGGCCTCCACGATGGATTCCATCTGAACGCCTCGCGAACCTTTGACCAGCACGATGTCACCGGGCATGATCCATTCGTTGATGTGAGCGGCGGCACTGATGCTGGAATTAAAGCACATGCACAGTGGCGGACGTTCGATCTCCTTGGCCCCGGCGACCATGTCGCGTGCCTTACTGCCGACCGCGATGAAAAGATGAGCTCCGGCCTGGCCCACATTTCTACCAATCTCCCTGTGCAAGCTGCTGCTGCTGTCGCCCAGTTCCAGCATGTCACCTAAAACTACCACCTTGCGGGCGGTGTCACTCATGCTGACCAGTGTGTCGAGAGCCGCGCGCGTGCTGGTGGGATTGGCGTTGTATGTGTCATCCAGTATCGTGACGCTGTTCTTTAGTGTCTTGACATTCATGCGCATATCGAGCGGCTTGACCTGCTGCAGCATCTCTATAGCCAGCTCAAGTTCAATGCCGGTAGCTTGCGCGACGGCCAGAGCGGCCAGTGCATTCATGACATTGTGTGTGCCCGCTAACGGTACGGATACCGGAAGGTTGCGCTGGCCAGTGCGGAGGGTGAATTCCACATGTCCGTCGATAAATGCCTTGATGTTTTTAGCTCTCAACCCAGCCCAGTCGCTGCATCCAAAGCTGATGACCCGGCAGGGTACCAGTGCTCGAAGCTGCTGGTAGTATGGGTCGTCTGCGTTCAGAATGGCTACCCCATCCTCGGGCAGCCGATTGAGCAGCTCCGATTTGGCCAGCATGATCTCATCGCGGCTGCCCAGCAGCTCGCGGTGAGCGTCTCCGATGTTTGTGATGACGCCGATATTCGGTTGGGCCACATCGGCCAGCAGGTCGATCTGCCCACGCCCTCGCATCCCCATCTCCAGCACCGCAGCGGTGTGCTGCTCGTTCAGAGTGACAATGGTCAGGGGGAGGCCGATCTCGGTATTATAGTTTCTTGGAGTTCTTAGCACATTGTAACTGGCACTCATGACAGCCGCGATCATTTCGCGGGTGGTTGATTTGCCGACGCTGCCGGTCACGGCTACCAGAGGTGCGCTGGGGTTAGCATTTACGCTATACCGGTAAACCTGCCAGGCCATACGGCAGCACTTTGCCAGGTTGCCTAAGGCCCATACGGTGTCGCCGATCAGCACAGCCGGAAATCCTTCGGGTACATACGCCGCATTGCTGGCCATAACCGCCACGGCTCCCGCTTGAATGGCGGCAGATATGAACTGATGCCCATCAACGCGGTCACCAGGGATGGCCACAAATAGATCGCCGGGCTGGACGGCGCGGCTGTCGATCGCCACTCCCGTCACCTCGATGTCACCAGGCCCCCACAGGGCTCCGCCTGACGCTTTGGCAATATCCTGCAGTTTGTTTATAAACATGATTTATCTTCTATCTCCCTTGAAACCACTCAGCGGCTACGCTGCGGTCATCGAAGGGGTGTTTGGTTGTTCCAATGATCTGGTAATCTTCGTGTCCCTTGCCTGCAATCACCAGGATGTCACCCGGGTGCAGGCTGGCAAGAGCAGCGTGAATGGCCTGTTTTCGGTCTGCTTCAATGGAAATACGCTGGGTTAGTGGCTGGGGCATGCCAGCCAGAATCAGTTGGATGATGCTCTCAGCATCTTCGGTGCGCGGATTGTCACTTGTGACATACACGCGGTCAGCGCATTCCACTGCGATCTGGCCCATGATGGGCCGTTTGGTGGCGTCTCTGTCGCCGCCGCATCCAAACAACACGACCAACTCACGTGGGTTGAGTGCGCGGGCACTAGTTAGGACGTTAATCAAACCATCAGGGGTGTGGGCATAATCTACCAGCACCGTCACGCCCAGGCTATTGGGCACCATCTCAAACCGGCCCGGTGAATTGGGACAGCAGCGCAGTGCTTCGGAGGCAGTATGCGGCTCGATGCCTATGGCAACGCAGCAGCACCAGGCCGCTGCGCTGTTCCATACTTGAAACCCACCGCCCAGGGGCAGTGTCACTTGATAACTGCTTCCGTGATATGTCAACGTGTAGCTGACGGAATCCACTGCCAGTTTGACATCGCTGACGGTGGCATCCGCACCGCTGCCTTCTGGCCCGAAGCTAAGCTGGGCGGTCTCAAGGCTGGCTGACCACTCTCTGGCGGTGGGGTCAGACAAGTTCATGACACCGGTGAATCTCTTTTGAGTAAAACCCGGGTATTCGGTAAATAACTGCTTCTTGGCTGCGGCATAGCTGGCCATGTCGCCGTAATAATCAAGATGGTCCTGCGTGAGGTTCAGCATCGCGGCCACGTCAAGCTCCAGACCGTGTGTGCGCTTCTGGCTGATGGCGTGCGAGCTGATCTCCATCACGACATCGGTCACGCCCTCATCGTGAAGCTCAGCAAGCAACCGCTGCAGATCGGGAGCTTGGGGTGTGGTGTGGCCAGTGGATTTCCAGGTGACTCCGTCTGACGATACTCCAAGGGTGCCCAGCACTGCCGTCTGGCGGCCAGCATATCTCATGATATGGGCTGCGAGAATTGCGGTGGTGGTTTTGCCGTTGGTGCCCGTGATCCCTATTACATTCATCTTACGAGATGGGTGCTGGTAGAACCGGCACGCTACCTGTGCCATAGCCAGCTCGGAATCCGGCACGATGACTTGAGGTAGATCGGTATCAGCGGGGAGGGATCCCATGACCGCCACCGCACCATTCTGAATGGCCGATGGGATGAACTGACGGCCGTCGACATGATCGCCCTGAAGGGCAATGAACAGATACCCCGGTTTCACCTGCCGCGAGTCAAAGGCGATACCTTCAATAAGAGGGTTAGCCTCGGCCGGCAATTGTGCTCCGTATACTGATCGAAACATGTCGAGAAGGTACTGCGCTGTCATTCGTATTTGTCCGTTGTGTTACCAAATCTATTTTATCAGAGTAAGCCTAGTCGTTAAGCTTCTTGCGCTTATGATACTGCGGATGCAGTTTCATGAACGGGTCCGCGGTGACCGAAAGATGAGCAAGAGATTCGCCCATAATCTTGGCAAAAGCGGGCCCAGCGACCGTTCCCCCATAGTGCCCATTCTGTGAGGGACGGTCTACTGTAACAAGAATGGCGATTCTTGGTTCGTTTACAGGTGCAAAGCCTATGAAGGAGGACACATAGGCGCCCTGTTCGTAACCAGTTCCAGCCCGCTTTTGCCCGAGCACCGATTCATACACCCGCTGTGCGGTTCCTGTCTTGCCCCCTACCAGGTAGCCAGTAACTTGTGCGAGTGGTCCGGTGCCTTCATCCACAGTTGCCTTTAGGAAACTGCGGAGTTCCATTGATTCCTCTTGAGTGAGCAAACGGCGTTTTTTGCCCTTCTTGCCCTTTATGATCTGAGCGGGGATATACTCTCCGCCGTTGATCAAGCTGCAGAATGAGGTCAACAACCCGATTGGGGTCACTGTGACCCCTTGTCCGAATCCGATGTTGGCGTTGGCAACCTGCCCCCATCGGCCTCGTTTGGTGTTTGGGTTCGGTACATATCCCCAGCTTGATGATGGGATGTCTCTGCACGCTTTTTTTGTCAGTCCCATTGAGACGATCCAGTCATACAGTTTTTTGGGTCCCATCCTGAGAGCGATACGCCCTGTGGACACATTGCAGCTCTGAGCGATGATCTCCCTTGGTTTCAGTTGCCCATGCTTCACGCCGTGGGTGCAATGGATCGTCTTACCGGGCAGAGGCAGGCTGCCGTCACAATAAAACGGCGAATTCTCCGTGATCACGTGGCTGTGCAATCCGCCCGATACGGTAATTGGTTTGAATATGGAGCCAGGCTCAAAGGCGTGTGATGCGGCCATATTACGTGTTTTTTCAATATCCGCTGTTTTGCGTATAGATTTCGAACGCTGGTTAAGGTCATAACCCGGCACGTTGGCCATGGCCAGGATTTCACCGGTGTTCGGGTCCATCACGATGGCACAAGCTCGTTTGGGCTTGTGTTTGGCGGCGAGTTCGTTCAGTGCCTTTTCAGCGGCTGATTGTATATAGCTGTTGATAGTCAATCTGACATCAATCCCAGGGATCATCTTGACTATGTTTCGTTCGGTACCGGGTACGATGTGCCCGTCACGGGCGAACTCGGCTTGCAACTGTCCATTCTGGCCTTGAAGACCTATCCCTGTGGGTTTTCCATGCTTATCCAATGGCGGGTTGAATTTGAGTTCTATCCCGTCTCTGCCAACGCCTTCACTATCTACGGTGCCGATGAGCTGACACGCCGCCTGGTTCATTGGGTATTTGCGCACATTGGCGCGTTCGACAATCACACCGACTGTCCAGGTCTTCGTCTCCTCAGGGGTAAACTTCTTTTTGCCCTCGATCACCTGTAATAACTGTAGTGCTTCAGAGCCTTTGAAATTGGCCTTGATGGAGGCTTCCCGTTGTTTGCGGGTCCTTTGGTTCATTATTGTTTCCATAGCGATCAGTCGGTCCATATCAAGGCCCTGAGCATTTTTGAGTATGTAAAATGAACTCTTGTGCTTGATGAACTGGTCCAGTAGTTTCGCACGGTCGATCTTCGTCACTATGGAAATCACTTCGGCTGCCATGGCAGGTGCAAAGATACGCTGGGGCTGGATTAGCAGATGAACGCACCGGTTGTTCATCGCCAGTTCATTACCCTCGCTGTCCAGGATACGTCCGCGTGGAGCCGGTATGGGAACTACCTTGATGTGTTGGTTAGCGTATGCCTGGGAGAGCTCGCCATGTTTGACAATCTGCCACCATGCCATGCGCAGGCATATGATAAGCAACATGACACCGCCTAATACAGTAGTAATAGACAGTGCCTGCTGGCCGGTGCTAGTGAGGGGAGCGGTCACAATATGCGACCGCCCTGGTCGCTCAGTCATGCTGGTTCACTCTATCGTGAAGCTGCTGACGCTTGGTTACGATTGGTCATTATCGGTGCTTCAGGAGCTGTCTCCTTCTCAAAATTGTTAAGAGACGCCCACTTGCGGATATTGTCGTCTGATGTCTCTACCCATATTTCGCTTCTAAGCTGTTGGTTGGCGTAGGTCAGACTATTGTTCTGTGTGATGAGCCGGCTTTGTTCCGCACTCATCCTGTTCAGATTACCGGGACCGCTGGATGCTATAAAGAGCCACGCCAGCATTAGAATGGCATTAATGGAGATGATGACTTTGGTGGGGGTGTTCATACCCCTGCGCTGCTTCGCTCTGGATGTCGGTACCGATTTCGATCGCAAAGGCCTTGTTGAAGGGCTGGCAATGATAGTAGACATGGTAGCATCTCCCTGGCATTTGAGGGGGTTTCCCCTCGGTGGTCATAAATAAACAATTGTTACCCGATGGCGTTCCGGTTGGTTGACTACAGTTTTCGTGCCGCCCGGCATTGAGCACTTCGTGCTCTGGGATTGGCGGCCACTTCCTGCTCGGTGGGCTTCAACGAGCCCTTGATGATGTATTCGATCTGCTTCGTGGCTCCGCAGACACAGATAGGGAATGAGGGTGGGCACTGGCATTTACCGCTGTATGCGAGAAAAGCTTGTTTTACGGCCCGTGCCTCTAGTGAATGATAAGTAAGAGCCACGATCCGTCCCCCTGGTTTCAGCATTTCGATGGATTGCTCCACACACTGCTGAAGTCCCTCTAGTTCCCGGTTCACTACAATCCGTATGGCCTGCATGGTGCGGGCTGCCGGGTGGTGTTCACCCTTAGATCTGCCCACAGCCTTGCTGACCACTTCCGCTAACTGTCCGGTGGTTTCGATCGGCTTGTTTCTCACGATCGCGCGTGCGATACGCCGGCTTGCCCGGTCCTCACCGAATTCCCATATGGCGGCTGCAATGTCTTCTTCGTCCCACTCATTCACAACATGGTATGCTGTGAGTGGTTGACTTTGGTCCATCCGCATATCCAACTTTGAATTCAGCCTATGTGAAAAACCTCTCTCGGAAACGTCTAATTGCATCGATGAAACGCCGAGGTCATAAAAAACTACATCGACTTTCTCGAAACCCCGTTCTGAGCACTGCTGGCGCATTTCCCGGTAGTCGCTATGCACCAGTATGATGGTGGCCTGCGCTGGTACTTCCGCCAGCCGCTGTTTCGCCAGTTCGATGGCACTGGCATCTCTATCAAAAGCTATCAGTGTGCCGCCAGGCTGCAGTGCCTGCAGCATTCGCATACTGTGTCCGCCCGCGCCTAATGTGGCGTCAACGGCGATTTCACCGGGTTGAAGTGCCAAAAGTCGCAGACACTCCTCCATCATCACCGGCACATGCGGTGCGGAACTCAAAACGAGAAGCCCGTGGCTTCCATTGCAGCCATGATCTCATCATCGGTAAGCTGCATGTTGTAGGTTTGCCATCTGGCCTTAGACCAGATCTCTATGCGGTTGGGTACTCCTTGAAGCACCACTGTCTTTTCATCTTTAGCCGACGGTTGAATATCCGCTAGTGCTCGAAGATGATGTGGTACCATAAACCGTCCGGCACTATCGATGGGCACGGGCTCGGCTGATCCACCAAAAAATTGAGTAATTGTGGTACTGCTTCTACTCGTGATGGGCATGTTAGCCAGCTTTTGCTGAAGCTTCTCCCATGTAGTAGGGTGGAGTATCCACAGTGTCTGGTTATAACCGCGAGTGATGACCATCTGGCGCGACTCGAAACACTTGGTGAATCGAGCGGGCAGGATCAGCCGACATTTCTCATCAAGGGCGTGTTCGGAATAGCCCTGCATCTTCGCGAGCGGGCTCAACTGGGAATCAGGCTTAACTTCGTCCAGTGCGTTGTTGATGATCTGCTCGCTCTGATTAGATTCGTCGGACATTTTCGGCTTCACTCGCCTTGTTTGCGGTATGGACAAAAAGCGGAAGTAAATGCAACCATCTTACAACCACTTTGCCACCACTTTGGTGTTGATTTTGCTTCAACAGACTTAGAATACCCTCTAATAGGGCGATATTCAACGAAATATTGGGCAAAATGTAAAAATAAAGGCGTATTTTTAGGAGTATTTTTGGTAGAAACGCCATGGTAAATATACGTGTTGATTCATAATAGCGTAAATTTGTCTATACCAGTAGAACAAAATACAGCATATTTTTAATTGCGTGTAAAATGAGAAATACGGGCGGAATCGCCCAAAATCCGGTCTGGAGATGATGTCATGCAATCTGAAAGCTATAATTTTCTGACTCAGTTGGCAAATATGCCAAGCCCCAGTGGGTACGAACAACAGGCAGCCAAATGCTACCGCGACTATCTGGCACCCTATGCCGACCAGATCACCACTGACCTGCACGGCAACACTATCGCCGTGTTGAACCCCGATTCACCCATTCGGGTGATGATCAGCGGGCATGTGGATGAACTGGGCTTTTTAGTGAAACACGTCAGCGACGAGGGTCTGCTGTATGTCGCTCCTGTAGGCGGTCACGATGTGTTGATCCCCTTTGGGCAGAGGGTGAACGTGCATGGCACCAAGGGCAGCATCACAGGCGTGATGGGCCGGCGCGCCATCCATCTGATGACCCCCGACGAGCGGTCCAAAATGCCTACTCTGAATGAGGTATGGGTGGACATCGGTGCGAAAGACAAAGCCGAGGCACTGGAGTACGTGAATCTGGGTGACCCCATTACCTATAAATATGAAATGGAAGAGCTGCTGGGCGACATGGTGTGCGCACGCGGCTTTGATGACAAGATGGGTGCCTGGATGGTAGCCGAAGTGCTGCGAGAGCTTAGTGCCGAGAAGAGCTCCCTTGGCTGCGGTCTATATAGCGTGGCGACCGTTCAGGAGGAGATCGGGCTGAGAGGGGCAAAAACGGCCGCTTACGGCATCGACCCTATGGTAGGTGTGGCGGTGGATGTGTGCCACAGTATTGACTTCCCCGGTGGAGACAAGAAGCGGTTTGGCGAGACCGTGTGCGGAAAAGGCCCCAGCATCACCCGTGGTGCCAATGTGAACCCGGTGGTCTTCGACCTGCTGATGCGCACCGCCAAAGAAGACGACATCCCGATTCAGATAGAGGTGAACCCTGGCGGAACCGGCACCGATGCGAACATGATGCAGCTCAACCGCGCCAGTGTGGCCACCGGGTTGATCAGCGTACCGCTGCGCTACATGCACACCCCTTGCGAGGTGATGAGCATGGCCGATCTGCAGAACGGTGTGCGTTTGATCGCAGGCTTCGTGCGCCGCATCAACGCCAGCACCGACTTCCGCCCCATGGCGTAGAGGCGACCGTAATTGTGGGCGCCCGCAGGTCGCCCACAATGCCTTCCTTGGAACGCCAATCGCCCGATTGGCCTTTCGCCTCCCCATCCGAACCCATCCGTGTAATCCGTGTAATCCGTGGTTCAGACAATCCGGGCATCGGACGGATTGGACGGATCGGACGGATTGGTGTGATAGCCTGACCCATGCGATTCGTCTTAGCTGGGTTTTGGCAAACTACCGCTGCCAACCTTCGATCTTAAAAACCCTCTCTATCAGCTTGCGGTCAGGTTGACCAGAATCAGGTTTGAACCACACTTCAAATCGAGCTGCATACGGATGACCCCAGTCACCTTCATATATGGTGAAGCTCGAGTTAGCCTGGAAGAGCTGCCGGGGTTCATTTGACCAGCCGATCCACTCATTCGTGTCCTCCCACAAGCGACCCTCTGAAAGCGATGTGTTGCCGGTCACTTCGAAGGCCTTCAGGTATACACAGCCCGGTTCACCGGGATTAGCCCAGATGTCGGCTTCATACAAACCTGGTTGGATGTCGTTCCACAATGTGATTGACGGCTTTGAGGGTGGTGATTGAAGGGGAGCGACGAGTTGCCAGATGGCCTTTGGCCTTGGGTTGTTAAGTAAACTTTGAAATTCGGTGTTCATATAGTCAATAGCTGCTGCGGTCATTCTGCGCTCAGGACGACCCGAATTTTCATATAGAGAAACAAGGAGCCCATTCTGCTTAAAAGCGGTGGTACTTTCCATGCTGCGATTGACACCTTTTGGGAAGTGGCCGATCACTGGTTCGCAATCCTCACCAAAAGGAAGGCTTTGAACCCTTCGGAATATGTTCTTTCCATCTAGTCCAATGACTGTTTTTATTGTTGATGCACCGGCACTGTAATAGCCGTTCGATTCAGAGTGCCAATGCGGAGTTGAAAACCATCGACGCATGGCGTACCGATGGCCATCCTCCTCAAAGACCCTCCACGCAGGACTGCATGCCAGATATCTGTGTAGGAGATCGCGATGGTCGCGTTGCAGCGTGAATAATGCTGGTATATCGGTGTGTATGGTGCGCTGGAACGGCTTTTTCGTCTTGCCTGCTACCATAAGTGCGTGATGAAAACCATCATGCATGGGTGTCGGAGGTTGCTTGGTCATCATCATATGCGAGGCCAGCGGAATACTCAGCTTCAAGCCTGGCGGTATGGTGAGATTGTCCGCGAAGTGGTCTGGCTGATCACTAATGATAAAAGTGCTCACCAGTAACAGAACCAATCCGAGCAATACTGAGCCGGCACATAGCACAGCCCTGCCTAAGGCCGACCACCACTTTTTTTGCTTCATGAAATAGACTGCCATGATCAGCAGAGCCACAGTTGAGATAACCCATAAGATGCTGAGTATGTCAATGAACCAAACTAACGTTTTGGTAAGTGAGCCGGACGAACCTGCGATCCAGATAGAAATCCCCAACCAGACGGACAAGATTGCTGTCGGCACCAGTGCCGAAATCCAGGCCTTATGCACATATGCTGATATCAGCCTTCTGAAGACCATTCATACACCTCGTTACATCAGACGGTTAGGTTCCGGCATGGTTTCTATACGAGGGTAGTGTGGATATGTGTTGCACATCAGTGACATGGCATGGAGCAGGCCCCGTGCCTGCCCTTGCATGCGTTCCGTCATAGCTGTGTTTTGGCACCTTAACGCACCTACACGTTCAGTGACATATCATTCGGGTTGGGGCCGTATTGGTTCGTCATCGGCTGGCTGTCCTCACAAAGAAACACAATCAACACAATAAGGCCGAAAACAGGGATCATCAGCAACAGGCAGTATAAGCCACTACGACCGGTATCTTGAAGACGGCGGATGGTGACAGCCAGCCAAGGCACGAGTATAGCCAGTATGTATACGCCTATGATCAACCGCACCACCAGTCCTCCAATGGCGAGACCGATGCCTGTAAATTCAGGGTTACCGATTTCCCCCGATTCAGTCAAACCAAAAATCGAGGTGACGAATTTCTGCACAACGGCGACAGCCAAGATTTCATAAAGTGCAAAAACCACCAGATTGATGATCGTGAAATACCAGAACTCGACACGGCTTGCGCGGCCATTAAAGTCGGCGTACTTTTTCAAAACCTTGATATACCAGTTCATGCATGCCCCCACAGTATGTGTGTGTAATCGTCAACGCTAATCCACTTGCCAGTGTAACAAAAAAGGTAAGGTGCCCACCATTGAAGTAGGCACCTTACCCCTTGTTTTTCTGTGAGGCTTGCGCACCTCACCGTTGGTCGCGCTTACCCCGTTGCGGGCGAGGCCTTCGGATTGGGGCCGTAGCGGTTCTCCATCGGCTTGCTACCCAGAAGCATTAAAATCAGCAGCAACAGCACCCCCACTCCAGGAATCACTGCCAGCAGCAGCCACCACGAACGGCGACCGGAATCATGAAGCCGTCGGATGGTCACCGCTAGCGATGGGATGATCACTCCCAGCACATAGAGCACAAACGCCAGGCTGACCACCACCGCCAGAGCGATGGCCCCGACACCTTGCATCGGCGGGATACCGTCTGGTGCTTTCTGTTGTAATGCTGATGTACCGGCTCCCAGCGAAATGACATAAGCCAGTCTGAAAGCAACCAGTACCAGTACGTTGTAGAGGACGTAGAACCAAAACTCGGAACGGCGGGCACGGCCTGCGAAATAGGCATACTTTTTCAGAGCCTGAAGATACCAGTTCATGTCTGTCTCCTTGTGTCGTTCAGATGATTTACCCCAGTTACATTGGATACTGCAATCGGGTATTGTAGAATTACAGCCCAACCATCTGTATTCACGGAAGGGCTGCATTTCCGTGGGAGATTTGAAGATTATGAATCGCACAACTGCTGTCATCATCTCGATTGGTATTTTTCTGGTGATTGGATGGGCGTTGGCACCTCGTCCTAGCGTGCCGCCTTTGAATACGCAGGAATTGCCATCAGCAAAAGGAGCTGTTACGATGCCGACGAAATACCTTGCGTTTCAAATATTCACTCAGCCCGATGACAAGACTGGGCGAGCCAGTTTCCCCCCTTTGGAAAAAGGGGTAGCTAATACAGTAGACGCCATCATCCGGCAGATCGGCACAGTTGGCAGCAAAACCCACAAGCTGGGGTTTATACCAGGCCCACTGTCATTCAATCACACCGATGCGCAGATACACCAGTTGATGCGCAGCTCGTTTAGCCTCGCACTTAAGAACAACATGGCCGTGGGATTCCATGTGGACGACTCCATGTTTTGGGAGCGGCTTTCATACCTGAATAAGCCCGAAAATGTGGAGTGGACTGACTGGAAGGGGACACCCAACGGCGGTCGGCGACTCGACTGGTCGTCAAAACCCACCAAGATCATGCCGCAGCTATGCTTGAACAGCCCCGCGGTGCTGCAAGAGGTGAAAAAGCGGTCGGAACTCATCGGAGCGGAAGTGAAGAGGGGCATGGCCGCATTAAAAGCAGCGAAGAAGGAGCACCTCTTCATCGGCGTGATCAACGGATGGGAGGCGCAGATAGGGCGTGATTTCGTCACGGGTAAGTCGCTGGGATACAATGCGTTGACCAGGAAGGGGTTCAGTGCCACCAACATACCGCCAGATATCGATGAAGCGCGCGTGACCATTGTTCAAGAGTTTGTGGACTTCTGGGCCAAGTCGCTGGCTACGGCTGGTGTGCCCGATGGGAAGATATACTCGCACATCGCATTCATGCCGGAGGCGACCTTCGACGCCAATCAGCCTGCGGGCCAACCCGTAAAAACATACCTCGAAAGCACCAACTTTACACCACCGCGGGTGGCATTCGGCCCTCACCATAAACCGGGTTTCAGCACTTATCCCATGCCCGGGCATCTGGACGCTATCTATGCCGAGGTGAAGAAGCACGGAGATATCGCCTGGGCCTCATCTGAGGGCACCGCGATGGACCCAAGCGAGGCCGAAAGAACCGGCAAAAGTATGTCGATGGAGGCGTACCTGGGAAATCTATACAACCACGGCGCGGAGCTGGTGAATGTGTTTGGATGGGCTGTGGGCGATGCCAATAATCCGTTCCGAAAAGTGGCCGAAAACCCGAAATCCATCGAGGCCTACCGGAAGTTCCTTAAAGGCGAGAAGCTTCAGGAAGATCAGACGCTGGGAGGGATGCCTACCGTCGGATTTATCGCCAAGATGCGCAGGATACAAAAAGAGATGCCGATTTATGTGCAAAAGAATGGGCCGCAAGATATCCAACCGTTGGCTATGAAACTGGATGAGCACATGAAGGCCGGGCGGTATGCCGAGGCCGATAAAGCGGCCGATGCGGTGTTAGCGCTGATAGGGAAATAGCGGAAGAGCACTGGTGATGGTCACCCGTCGCTGATCATTAGCGGCCGGCGTCGCTTCGCTCCGGCGGGCGAATGGTGCCCGTGTCACCCGTCTGTCATTACGTATGGCCATTGCCAGACCTGATTAGTCGTTACTGGCCTTCGTTGATATAGTGGTGTGCTTAATACGGTAGATTTTGTAGCTGGTCTTGCCGCGGTCCGTATCGGCGCGTTCCACAATCCAACCGGTCGATCGGAGCGACTTAGTCAGTGCAAATATCCTGTCCCAACCATCGAGCACAACGAAATAACTGGCACCGCTGTGGCGGGCGATCTTGTCAATCACCAGGGGGTCTCGGGCGCCACGTGATAAAGTGGAGTCGCGGTTGATCACGACGCTGGAGGGGGTCTTTAGTCCCACCAGATCGACTAGCGGTTGGTTCCCGTGCAGAGATATGTACCCGGCATCATGGATAAGCACGACTGTGTCATTAGGTAGATTTTTGGAAATCCAGCGGGAGACGCCAGCCAACTCGACACGCGATAAGGAGATACCACCCTCGTATTTGGCCATCGTGCCTGGCAATAGAAAGACCGTCTCTAACGCAGCGATCAGCAGGACAGTTCGTGTGATGAGTAATGGGATGCGTATTTTAACCGTGAGGAGTGCAACCCAACCAGCGACCATGAACGGGGTCAGCAGGTAAAGATACCGGTAATAGTTGTGGGCAAGAGCCCCCGGAAAGCTCAAAACATACGCGGTCAAGAACACCGCAATGAAGACTACGGCGATGCTGCGGTATCGAGAGAACGCTAAACCAACCAATCCGATGCTGAATATGCCCAGACCCTGCAGAAACCGCGTCACAATCGAGCCAGACATCTGCATCTTAATTACCAATGGCTGGCACCACTCGGCAAAGAAATGAACCTTGGCTGACATCGTGTTAGGCAGCAGCGACCCTCCCGCCAGCAATAGAAACGTGACGGGTATGAGGCTTCCCAACAATGGCCAACCGATGATGGGTAATAGTCCTTTTAGTTTGCCACTTGCATACCTAAATGCCCATATCTCACGGATTATAACGATGACGCTGAGTGCAGCAAGTTCCGGGCGGATGAAAGGCAGCAGCCCAAGTAATACGCCATGCCAGGGTTGGCGCGGCGAGGGTTTGTGGAAAGCCACCAGAGTCCAGACGATAGCGGCCATGGCCAGCCCTGTTTCCAGGCCATTCATGAAGTGGTAAAGACTTAAGCCTGCGACACCAGTAAACGCCGATAGACCGGCACTATGTCCTTCGGGCATGCCTTCGAGACGGGCTAAGGCGTATACTCCGGCGACAAACAGAAGAAACGCGGCACCAGCCAGCAGCAACTGCCCCCAGGCGATCGGCATCATCGACCCTAAGAGATAGATCAGCAGAACATGGAGTGTACTCGTCGCGCCTTGGATCGGAGATACCCCGGCATAACGATCCTCTCCACCATGCAGCAGGCCTTCGACCGTATGCTGAACAATATACGCATCGTCGAGCGGAAAATCTGGTTTACCCAGCCAGACAAACCAAGATAATACCATGGTCATTCCGGCTAACAACACCCACACAATGGGTCGTTTCATGAATTACCTTGCTTGGTGAAGTAGAATCGAACGGTGAGCAGACATATCATTTTACCAGGAACTGGTGGAGATAGTCGTAGGGAAGGCCCGTGTCCCCTTCGAGAAACTTGACCGAGATAGGGAAATCCCGTATATCTACGGGATGATGTTTCGTATGCGTTGAGTATCTATTGCCAGTGCGGTGCTGTCAGCTTTCGATTTGTAAGAATAATAGCACAGGATTACACGATGGTACGACAAGCTTATATAATGGCCTAGAAGGTGGGATTCGATATAGCAAGGCTACTTACCTGCCAGTTTTCAAGACCGGTTCTTTGAACCGACCGGATACTCTTCCAGAACACGCTGTTCATTACAAGTTTCTCATCATCGAAAATAACTCCTTCATGGGACAGGTATAATATGCATGAATATATAAATAATCGGGATGGATCGGAACTATGAATATAACACTAGAAACAATCGATAGTGCAAACCTTGCATTAAGTGCTAAATTTGCAGATATCGTTGAAATTAATCATGATTTAAAACGTACTCTTGTCAGCTTTCAAGCAAATAAGAAAACCCCGTTCTACCGATGGTTTAAATTCAAAGAAGGTTATTCTTCGTCTCTAGTTGAGTACATTTTAAGAAGACTGCACATCGATCAAGGCCAATTAATAGATCCATTTGCAGGTAGCGGAACATCCCTATTTGTGGCTACTGAGCACGGAATTGACTCAGTCGGAATAGAGTTATTACCAATCGGGCAAGAGATTGTAGAAGTTCGGAAAATCATACAGAACACTGATATTCCTTCTTTATTAGGTGTGCTACATAAATGGATAGATATTAAACCATGGTTACAGGAAACAAAGTGTGCAGCTCTGAACTACCTCACTATAACTCGTGGAGCATACCCAAAAAATACAGAGGCTTTTATCGGCCGTTATGTGAAGGCCACCGAAAATGAGACGAATGAATGCCACAGACGAATACTATCCTTCGCATTGCTCTGTATATTAGAAGAAATCAGTTATACAAGGAAAGATGGTCAATACCTAAGGTGGGACTATAGATCTGGTCGAGGCGAAGGAAAAAACGAGTTTAACAAAGGGGAAATCAAGGAATTCAATGCTGCGATAACAACAAAGCTTACTCAAATGGCAGATGACATCACTGGTGATAATGGAACTCTTTTTGATCTATCCTTTCCATCATTGAACAAGGGCAATGTCATCATTCAAGCTGGATCATGCTTAAATATATTGAAAGATATCCACAATGATTCGTTTGACATTCTTATTACATCCCCTCCATATTGCAATAGGTATGATTACACCCGAACATATGCACTTGAGCTAGCTTTACTAGGTGTAGGCGAAAAAGAAATTCGAGAACTACGGCAAGCTATGATGTCGTGTACAGTTGAAAACAAGGACAAAGATAATCTCGATACTATGTTTTCTAAAGGTTTATATCAAAAGGCTAAATACGCTTTCGATGCTCAAGGACAACTTCAAAACATTCTAGCTTATCTAGAACAGAAAAAAGAGACAAAAGAATTGAATAATCCTGGTATATCAAGGATGGTGAAAAACTATTTCTTTGAATTATCTCTCATTATTTTTGAATCCGCGAGGGTATTGAAGAAAGGCGCTCCTTTAGTCATGGTTAATGATAACGTTCGCTACGCAGGTGCGAATATTCCTGTAGATTTAATACTATCTGATATAGCGAGATCAGCCGACCTGCATATTGAAAAAATATGGGTACTCCCCACTGGCAAAGGGAATAGTAGTCAGCAAATGGGTGTTCATGGAAGGGAGGAGCTTCGAAAATGTGTATATATATGGCGCAAATTATAAAGATACTAACCAATCAACGAGATCGTTAAGTTGTAATTCTGAGTTTAGATTAGCAGCGTGAGTAAGTTTACCGTCAGTTAGTTGCGAATATATCTCACTTGCCATTGATGCCTCAATCGCGGCACCTATAAAAAACAAAGACGGGCTAGACATGTTCTTTGATTCGAATGCGTTTCTAATTCTGTTAAGTGCACTATTTGCGGTTTTCCAATGTTCATCAGCACCTGCGGGGTCAATCCCGCCCTTCAGTTCTCCACATGCAAGATATCCGCTAGTGTTAGCTAGTAAGTCCTTTTTTTCTTCTCCATCGTATTTCAACAGTATCAAATCGATATTCTTGCTTATATATTTCGGCGTGACGTCAAATAGTAATATACGATTATCCCAGGTTATGCTTTGTGTTTTACTAGTTTTACTAGCTTTGATATTTATAGTGTGGCCGATGGATTCCAACCGTTCTAGTATCAATTGTGTAAGCTTGCGACCTGCAATGGCCCCAGTCTCATTGCGAATACTTCCTCCTAAAGTATCGCCTTTTGTTAACAAATAACGCATTACAATATCACTTTTGAAACAAGATGTAGTATTGCCCCAAACGTCTAGCAACATTGACTTAATCGCGCATTGTAATTCTTCTTGAGTTAGTTTGTTCTTTGCTTTATCAGAAAAGCCACACGAAGCAACCAACTCTTCTCTATACTCGGCGAGTGATAATAGATCGTCGATTGAATCAATAGAGTTTAATGCACTACGAAACTGTTTGGCTCGATTTATATATGCGATGGCTTTTTGTGTTTTTTGGAGAGCTTGAAATGTGAATCCATTACATATATCAATATGATTTGTCTGTAAGTCTTGATAATTATTGATGTATTTCGGTTTCATAACTTAACAATCCTTGAAAAGATGAGCTAAATTGACACCAAGCGCTTTAGCAATCTTCTCTACATTGGTCAAAGTGATATTTTTTTCTGCCCGTTCGATCATTCCGATGTATGTACGATGAACTCCTGCCCTCAGAGCAAGTTCTTCTTGAGAGATACCCATCATCATGCGCTCTTCTCGAATTTTTTCGCCGAATATCGATAATATTGATTTGTTCATAATTATTGTTGTAGGACGGATACAGTATATGGCCTAGCGATCACATATTCCACATACTATAGTTAGCTTCGGGTCAATATAAAGGTAAACGAACATAAAGAGTGCTTCAGGACATAAGATACCCATATTTTACGTGAGATAACATCGTTGTAAGCGATTGCAATTGTGTAAGTATAAAGATAAAGGGGGTAGATGGCATTCCATCTACCCCCTTTATCTCTAATATAATAGCTAATGTTTTGGCGGAGAGGGCGGGATTCGAACCCGCGAGGCTATTCACCTGCCGGTTTTCAAGACCGGTTCCTTCAACCGCTCGGACACCTCTCCAAAGCACGCCATAACTATTATATCTTATCAAATCCGCGCGCTGTGTTAAAATAAGCATTGTGAACACTCGATGCTGAACTCCACCGCATCGGCTGAAAGGACTTTCCATGATACCCCAGGAGTCTTCACTGCTGATCATTTCGAGCGATTCGGATAATCCGTTCGCTATGGACGTGGCCACCGCGTGCCGGCAAACGACGGATATCTATGACATCATTGCACTGAAATCATACGCCAATAGCGAGTTCTGCCCGCGGTTCATCAGCGATGAGGGCGATATGCGCGATGTGGGCAACAAGCTGAAGGGCAAGCATGTGGTGCTGGTGACCACGCATTCCAACCAGCTTAGCCGAAATGAGCTTGCCTGGCGCAACATGCTGGTGGCGCGGGCTGCCAAAGACAACGGGGCTGAGAACATCTGCCTTGTGGAGCCGGATCTATTCTACAGCGCGCAGGACCGAGGTCCGCGGCCAGATCATGGCAATGTGGATTTCGTCCGCAGTGATGCCGACTACAAGAAGTTTGATGGTCAGCCGTTCTCAAGCCGCCTCTATGCGCAGTGCCTGGCGCTGGCGGGCGTGGACACGGTGGTGACCGTGCAGAACCACAGCGACAGTGTGCAGAGGCTTTTCGAGCAGGTGATGCCCGGCGGTCTGCGCAATTTGAACCCCGCGCGTGTTTACTCCGACTATATCCGCAACAGCGATGTGACCCCGAACCTGCACAGCGGTGATGGTCTGCTGGTGTGCGCACCCGACAAAGGCGCGCGCGAGTTTGCGGTGCAGGTGTTCAACCAAATGAACACCCTGAATACCAACCTTGTTTTCGCCAGTAAAGAGCGGCGCGGTGAGCGCAATGTGGAGATCGCAATCGACCCACAAAGCCCCACTCCCGCCAGTGATGTGGCCGGTAAAGACGTCATCGTGTTTGACGACATGGTGCGCACCGGCGTGACCATCCGCGAGTGCTGCCGTCTGCTGAAGGACCTTGGAGCCCGTCGTGTGGTGTTCTTCGTGACGCACTTCTACTCCTCCCCTGAGGGCCGTGAGAACCTGGCTGGTCCTGAGATCGATGAGATTGTGACCACAAATACCATCCCCAGCGTGCTGAACCGCGACATGCAGGGTCGGCTGCGTCGGAAGTTAACTGTGTTGAAGCTGGAGCGCTGGGTCAGCCGCAGCGTGCTAGAGGCACTGGGGCAGGACATCAGTCACCTGGAGCCGCCGCTTTACAGCGTAGATATGAGCAGCAAGAACCCTCGCCACCCCAAATGGCGCGAGTTTTAGGTTTGTAGGGGCAACCCCCTGTGGTTGCCCCAATTCCGGAACGGTTCGGGCGACCGCCGGTCGCCCCTACGCCCGTCGTGTAAAACACGAACCCTACCCCTTGACCTTCTGGATCACCTGCTTGACCAGCCACATGAAGGTGTTGGGCTTGGTCTCAGGAAGCACCTCGTCGCGCAGGGGATGGGTGTACCAGCTCTGCACAATCCAGGTGTCGGGGCGTCCGCCGAGTTTGGTGTAGTGGTCCACAAACTGCAGCGTTTCCTTGCAGTAATCGCGCATGTTGCTCTCGCCCGGTGTCTGTGAGTTGACCACCAGGTTGAACTCTAGCTTGTTTTTGTGGCAGATGTCTTCAATGTCACGGATGCGGCTCATCCAGTCGATGCTCTTGGGACTATACCCTTCGACGATGGGTGGTACTAATCTCCCAGTGGCGTAGTCATACGGATTGTCGATGGTCACACCCTTCATGGGCAGCTTCGCTTTCTTGCTCAGGCGGATGATGGCCTCCAGAGCGGTGTAGTAGTCGCCCCAGTTCATCGTGCCGTAGTAAGCCAGCCCGCCCTTCCAGCCGAAGTTGGGGAAGTTGCTCAGCGCATAGAAGTCGATCTTGGGGTGCTGCTTGTGGATGATCTTCATATACTCCACAAACATCGTGATGGCATCCTCGAAGTTGGTCACCCCGATCCCGCCTAGTATGGGGAACATCAAGTGCCGCTCAGGACCGTCCACATCGAGTGTGCTCACGGTACCGCCTAGTGACTTCACGTGCTCGATCCGGGCCAACTCGTTAGCCGCCGCGCGCTTAGGAAGGGTGGCATCATATGGACCTGGCTCTCCACCCATTCGGTCTAAACCAGGAACAGATTTACGTTGTGGCCAGCAACCTTTTTCGATGATCAAGGGGACATTGGATTTGTTCAGAATCTCTATGATCCGCTTGAACGCATCGGGAGTGGCGACATTGCCCTGGAATGGCCATGTCTCGGCAGGGTCATCCACCTGCTGGGTCCAGAATTTGACACCATCGATGTTTTCTCTGACCCATTTCCACTCGTCATCGCGGCCTAGAACCACGTCCAGGGGGAGCACTGCCAACCATACCTTGGGCTTGTTACTCATTGCTGTATCACGATCCTTCCTGTCAGATATTGGAGGTATGCGATCTGTATGTGCAGATTGTCATATACCTCTGCAATTGCGCCGGAAATCTGCTGTAGAATAATATACACACACCCGTAATATACACTATCGAGGTATAGGTTTTTGGTAACGCCGCCGCTTCCCGATGATATATCACTGTCAAGCGACCCCCGGTTAGTCACAATCACCGACATGCTGTCCACTGGAGAGCTGGGTGAAGAGTTCCTGATCGTCACCGACGAACAGCTTTTAGTCTACTCCCGTGAACTCAGCCGATCTGTACTGCGACTGGAGATACCATTCGCGGAACTGACCGAGTTCAAGTCCGAAAATCTGGTGGGCGGCGGTCGATTGATTGCGAAACGAGCTGATGTGATGATCGAGCTCGTGCGCTACACCGCCAGAGAAGTGGGACGGTTTGCTTCCATCGCCGGTCTGCTGGAGAAGTGGCAGAAGGGCGAGGAGGCACTGGCTCCAGAGGACGACCGCCAGTACTGCGCGAAATGCGGGCTGCTGCTGGAACGCGGCACATCGGTCTGCCAGCTCTGTCGGCCAGGCATGCAGACCATCAACCGGCTGGTGGGCTTCATGAAGCCGATCAAGTGGCAGGCGTTGGGCTTGACCGGCATGGCGATGCTGGGCACCATCGTAGGGCTGATCCCGCCCTACCTGCAGAAGCCGTTGATGGACAAGGTGCTGGCACCGAAATTCCATATCGAAAAAGTAGACCGCCTCAGCATGCTGCTCTGGTTGACGTTGGCGTTGATCGGCGTCCGGGTTCTTGGCGCGCTTATTGGCGCATTCCAAAGCTGGCTGAGTGCCTGGGTGGGCAACCGAATCACCCACGATATCCGCACCAAACTCTACAAGCATCTGCAATACCTGTCACTGGGCTTTTTCGATAAACGGCAAATCGGCTCGGTCATATCGCGGGTCAACCAGGACACCAACAACCTGCAGCAGTTCCTCATCTGGGGCGCGCAAGACCTTGTGATCAACCTGCTGCTGGTGGTGGGCATCGGCGCGATGCTTTTTGCCATGAGCTGGAAACTGGCGCTGATCGTGGTGATCCCCACACCAATCGTCACGATGCTGGCCCAGGCGATCTGGATGCGGATGCGCATCAACTTCCGCCGCATGTGGCGACGATGGAGCACGCTGAACAATGTGCTGACCGAAGGCCTGAACGGCCTGCGCATCGTCAAAGCGTTCGCACAGGAAAAGCGCGCCATCGAGCGGTTTGATCAGGCGAGTATCGACGTGGCCACCAGTGCGGTGACCGTAGACCGCAGTTGGGCGTTCCTGTTCAGCGGCATCTCACTGCTGATGATGATGGGCACGATGCTGGTTTGGTATTTCGGCGGGGTTGACGTCCTGAATGAGGAAATGAGCCTCGGAACCTTGATGGCGTTCATTACTTATGTGGCGATGTTCTATCAGCCGGTGGGCTCACTGAGCTCGCTGCTCAACTGGAGCAGTCGCGCCATGACCGCCGCGGAGCGCATCTTCGAAGTGCTGGACACGGAGCCTGAGGTCAAGGAGTCCGACAACCCGCAGGAGTTGCCGCATATCGTGGGCACCGTGGAGTTCAACAACGTGACCTTCGGCTACGAGCCCCACCGGGCTGTGTTGAAGGGCGTCAGCTTCAAGGTAGAGCCGGGTGAGATGATCGGCCTGGTCGGGCACTCGGGAGCGGGCAAGAGCACCATCATTAACCTTCTCTGCCGGTTCTACGACTGCACGGAGGGCTCCATCACCATCGATGGCGTGGATATCAAAGATCTGAAGCTTGAAGAGATACGAAAGCAGATCGGGCTGGTGCCTCAGGACACCTTCCTGTTTGCCGGCACCATCGCGGACAACATCACCTACGCTAAGCCCAACGCTACGCGGGAGGAGATTGTGAACGCCTCCAGGGTGGCCAACGCCCATGAGTTCATTATCCGGCGTCCCGATGGCTATGAAACGCTGCTTGGCGAGGGCGGTCAGGGTCTGTCCGGCGGCGAGAAACAGCGCATCGCCATCGCACGCGCTGTGCTGCATGATCCCAAGATTCTGATTCTGGACGAGGCCACCAGCCAGGTGGACATCGAAACCGAGAAGCAGATTCAAGAGGCGATCGACCGGCTGGTGAAGGGACGGACCACATTCGCCATTGCCCACCGCTTGAGCACCCTGAAGAACGCTGACCGGCTGATTGTGTTGAAGCAGGGTGAAGTGGTAGAAGTGGGCAGTCACACCGAGCTGCAAGAGAATGAAGAGGGCGAGTTCTTCAAGCTGGTCAAGATGTACCAGGAGATTTCCCGTGTGCGGGGGGTGGCCAGATGATAGTTTGTATGATGCCTGTAACCGCCGTTAATGGGATGAGAGGGGCGATACGATGATTGACCCGACACTGAAACCTGCCGATGTGCAGTTGAAATTCGAGAACGACCGGCTGATGTTCCTGCCGCTGGAATCTGAGGAGTGGATACCGGTCAGCCCGGCATCGTCTTTTCCGCTTTCTGACCCTGATCATTTCATCTCGCTGCTGAACCATGAGCAGAAAGAAGTGGCGTTCCTGGAGAGCATGGAGGGGTTGAAGGCAGATAGCCTGGCTGCTTTGAAGCAGGCGATGCATACGCAGTATGTCACGCCGCGAATCACCGCCATTCACAGCATCGTCGATATGTCGAAGCGCGAGCGGGTGGACATCACAGAGTGGAAAGTGGAGACCAACCGTGGACCTGTCACCTTCCGCGTGCGCCGGTTCAATGACAGCGTGAAACAGCCCAAACCCGGTTTCATCACCATTGTGGACATCGAAGGCACACGATACGATGTGCATAACTTCAAAGAGATGGACGAGATCAGCAAGAAGTGGCTTCTCGCCAGAATGTAGCGGGCAGGCGATTGCACATGTGGGCGGGGTGCGGTTATGATGTTGGGCATCCCCTGGGAACGCCAATCTCCCGATTGGCATGCCCTTGACCGCGCCGGTTTTCCCTAACCGGGGCGGTCTGGCGGATAGCCCAGGGGATTGTCGGAACCACGGATGACACGGATGGGGAGGTCACCGCGCACGTCAGGGCAACCACAGGGGGATTGCCCCTACCGACCATGGGCATGGCACACCATGCCCCACGCCCCCACCGCGGCATAAATGCCAAGGCCCTGGGAACGCCAATCTCCCGATTGGCATTTCCCTCCTCATCCGCGCCATCCTGTAAATCCGTGTAATCCGCGGTTCGGGCATTTATTACCTAATCCTGGCTATGTAGGGTAGGGCATCATACCCATATAATACAGTGTTTGTAAAAGGATATTCGCAGCAGAAAAGTGTAGTTATGAAGCCCATGCCACCATAACTGCTCCTCGATCTCTGAAACGCCCGAGGTGGGTCACCTGTTCGAATCCGCGTCTATGGTCACGCATGCGAGAGGACCATCGTTGCTAGAAACATTACCCACAACAGAACGAGACACGATAATGAAATGACGATCGCTTTTCTGCCTAGCCTGTCACCTTTTGAAAATGAAGCGACGATTAGCGCAAGTATCTGTGATGGAACGACCAAGTTGGCGATGAAACCTACTGGTGCAACTACAGATCCGGCGGTAGGTCCCTGATTCGCTTTCATACCACTAAATTTAATCGCCATCGCCATCATCAATGACAGGATGATTCCGACGACCGATATGTATAAAGCTACCTTGCCGACGGCTGGTCTGGGTCTTGATCCTGGGACCTCTGAGGACACGGTATCAAAAGCTTCCGGGGGGTCCATCACCGCCAGAACAGCCTTCACATCGTCTTGTGTAGGTGGCACTCCTTTGCAACGGGAGTTTAATGCTTCTTGAATCTGCACCTCAAGGTTGTCGAGGATTGCCGAACACTCGTCTTTCGGTAGATGCTCAAGACGTTTTTTTACGTTCCGAAGATATACATCGATATCCTTAGCTGGACTGTTCATTTTGTGATTCTCCTTTCGGCATATTTCTTAGGTCGGCAACTGACTTATTAAGGCTGTCCCAGTAGTCATTCATTTCAGCAATGCGATATTGACCTGCTGTTGTGAGTGAATAGTAACGCCGCATCGGGCCAGTAGGAGACGGTTCTAGCCTGACGCCGACATACCCGTCTTTGTGCAGTCTTTCTAATATTGGATAGACTGTGCTTTCAGTCACTTGGAATGCGCTAACCTGTCGTAGCTGCTGCACTATTTCATAACCATAGCTTTCTCCTCTGGCTATGACATTGAGCAACAGAAGTTCAAATAGCCCCTTCCGTAGCTGCGTAATCCATGCTTTCAACAAACAACCTCCTACTATGCATTGCATAGTAGCTACACTATATCGCATTGCGTAGTAGGTGTCAATGGGGGTAATACGATATATGAGCCAATCGCATAAAGACATTCACATGTTGGTAGCAATGTAGGAAGATATGAGGTATGAGCCAATGAATGGCTCTGTAGAGCTATTGTGGCGGCACTACTGAGCCGAAAACGCAGAATGAATCGTCTTAGCAAGCGCAAGTGTTACGACGAACCACGCCTGTCGGAACATTTGCTTTCAATAGAGTGTATTCGTGGTTCAGACAATCCCGGCATCGGGCGGATCAGACGGATTGGACCGATCACGAAGGATTTGGGCTGGGAGAACCTCCCCTACAGCCGCACCTTCACGACCAGCTTTTTGCCGTGCTCTGCGCCGGTGCCTGCGGTGATGTTGGGCATGTGCGCGTCCTGGGGCAGGAACACGGCAAACATCCCTTCGTTGATCAAGCAGAGGCTCTCTGCAGCTCCGGCGTAGAACTCGATGTCCTTAGCTTCGTTGTATGGCACACTGGAGGTCAGGCAGCCGACAGGGCAGTAGCCCATCAGCTCGCGTCCTTGAATCACCACCTGGATATCGAGATACAGCCGGTGGGCCTCCCATATCACTTCATCCGCCGGCTTGGTGTCACGCTCCTGAACGCTGACATACAGGTCGCGCCCACACAGCTCATATGTGCCTTCATCAAGTGCACTTAGGTCGGTGCTCTGCAGCCAGTCGATAGCCTTAGAGGCGAGGGGGCTGATGCTTCGTAACTGCTCAATGTGATCCATGGTGTCAACTATCAACTGATGTTCTCCTGATCGTATTTCGGTATATCTCCGCAAGCTCATTACAGAGCTTTTCCCAGCCATACCGGTTGGCTACATCGGCTGTCCCAACACGGCCCATAGCTGACCACGTGTCGCGATGCCTCAACGCGCGGTATAACACACGCACCAGATCGTCCACATCACCGGCTTGGAAGACCCATCCGGTCAGGCCGTCTGTCACGCTCTCTAGAAGCCCTCCCGAGTCACTCACCACCACAGGCAGTCCAGCCCGCATGGCCTCCAGCGGAAACAGCCCTTGGCCTTCACGCCGGCTTGGCACACACGCGATATCTGCAATCGCCAGATACTCGGTGATTTGATGCTGGCTGCCTTCAAACGCCACCCGCCCAGGGGCGAGATCATCTGCCATCACCTGTAACATCGACATATCGGGGCCATCGCCCACCACCACAAGCCGCAGCCCAGGTATCTGAGCAAGGGCTTGAATCAAGATGTCTACGCCCTTATCGGGCATCAGCCGGGCCACACATAACAGCAACGGTGAGCCGTCCTTGGGCACCAGGCGGGTTTGTAACTCGCGCAGCACACTCCCATTTATCTCGCCCTCCGCTGGCACCCCGCCGGGCAGAACACAGCAGATGGGCTCGCACTGGGGAAACATCTCAATCCATGCCAGTTTTACGGCTTGGGATACACAGATCACCTTGCGGCATCGGTTCAGACCGCGTTGAAGTATCTTGCGCTTCAACCTGCTCAGGCTGGCAGGGGGCATGTTATGCAGAGTTAATACCATGTGCTCAGACGGCATAATGCAGCAGATGCCAAAACACCTTAACCCATGCACATGCACCAGGTCATAGTGCCGCCCCTCCATCAGCAGGCGCAGCGACAGGATTGGGTCTTGTTTCGATGGCCTGTCGAGCACCTCCCATCTTCGCCAGGTGATCTCAGGAAGAGTATGGTGCAATGCCTGGGGGCAGGCTAAGCCTATTGAAAACCCCGCCTGTTCCAGGCGGGGCAGCATTTCCATGAGCCATCGCTGTATCCCGCCAACGGCCGGACGACAGACGTGCAGCACCTTCATTAGTTGGATGCAGCCTTGCCTTTAATCTGCACTTCCACGGTTACCATATCCTCTCCTATGACACTCGTACCAGCGTTGATCTTCAGTTTTGCTTTAGTGGAAAACGACTGGCTCAGTCCCTCTACGCTGATGGGTTCCGTGTAGATGATATTACCAGCACTGCTCTCACCACCGTTGCTCACAAGAACCTCGCCTGGTGTGGCGATGATACGCGATACCTCATACCCTTCGGCAAGCTGGCCCATCAACTGAGGATATACCCTTGCCGATACGGAGAGTTGTCGCGGTGATAAGGCGATCACCACTCGCACCTTGTTGGGCTGCACGGTCAGACCGCTGATGGGGTTGTTTTTGCCATCGACCACAATAGCGGGCAGTTGTTCGTCTATGGCTGCGCCTGGCCGGCTTGGCACGGCACTCACCACTATCCGCTTGGCCCGTTTTAGTAGATCGGATGGGCCCGATACCAGCAGGTTTCCTGGATTCAAGGCTGGCTTCGAGTAGACATATCCACTTTCGGGTGTGTTGATGAACAAACACTCCACCGGCATCTCACGCTGACCCATCCGCCTTATGCGCACATTCACAGTGGCTGGTTGGATGGAGATATCCAGTTGCTTCATCAAATGCTCTGGGATGTTCAAATGCACAGGAACAGGCACACCACCCTCGTCTTCACGCAGGCTCTGACCCGCGACGGTGGCTTTTAAGTTCTGAACGCTGATCTGGTTGAGCAGGTTTTTCGGTCCGCTGATCCGCACAGAGACCTCATTGGGCATCATTTCCGAGCTGTATCCATTTGGTAGTTTGGAAATATTGACGCGCACCACGGGATTTTGGGTCATCACAGGGTTCTTAGCCGCCACGACATAGAAGTACAACAATAAAGCGCACACAAACGCCATGATCTTCTCGGGTAAATTTTCTTTAAATGAGGATAGCACTAGCGTTCCTCCTTCTTGCTGTCTGTGGCTTTATGGTGCCTGCTGAACATCTTGAAGAAGGCCAACAGCCCTTGCCGCAGTGCACTGCTGTTCAAAGTGTCAAGGTGACGGGCGTTTTGCGACGGCCCAAGCAGCTCTATCAGCCGTTTGCGAAGCGCTTCATCGCGGAACCCGCGCTGTAGCTTGCCCTCAAAAGCCAGTGAGATAATACCGCTCTCTTCAGACACAACAAGTGCCACTGCACCATGCTCCGAAGCGCCGATGGCCGCTTTATGGCGCATGTGAACCGCTTCGTCAATATGCTGGTTTTCCGAAAATGGCACGGTCGCGCCAGCACACACAATGCGGTCATTCACCACAACCACCGCACCATCGTGCAGCGGGTTGCCGGTGTAGAACAGGGCGGTCAGCAGTTTGGCGGTCACTTTGGCATCAAGAGGCGTTCCGGGGCTGAGGTAGTGGTCCAGCTCGGCGTATGGTTCGAATATGATCAACGCGCCGGTGCGGTCCTTCGCCATGGTACACGCGGCTGAGACGATTTCGTTGACTACCGGGTGCAGGTGCTCCTTGTTGATAGGGCTGATCGCTTGCTGGCCCCAAAGGCCCAGCCGGCCGATCACCTCAAGGAAGTGACGGAGCTCCGGGTAAAAGAGGATGACTAAAGCGACGGGTCCCAACGGGAGCACTTGCTGCAGAACCCAGTTCAGGGTGTTGAGCTCCAGTTTGCCGCTGATGTAAACCATAAACAAGAACAGGAACAGCCCGTAGAACAGTTGCCATGCTCGTGTGCCTTTTGCCAGCAGTATGAGGCGGTACAGCAGATAGCTGACCAACAGAATGTCAATAACCATGACAACTGAGGCCCATAGATTCATAGCTGATAAGGAGTGAATTATGCTTTGATAAAGGTGCAAACCGGAAACCCCACCGCGTGATGATCATCGCTTACTATATATAGGATACTCTAAATCCTACGGATGGAATGGGCTTTTTAGTGTTGATACGATGTTGCCCTTCATCTGCCCATGGGGTTTCACGTGATCTTGACTGTCCTACTTTGGTATGAGTTACTCCGCAGATGATTTCAGACGGCTGTAGTTATGACGAAATCCACGGGTGGCCATCGTTGCTGTTTTCTCTAGTATTATGGCAACGCCCGTACCCGGTTGACGCTGCAGTCGACGCAGCCAATCAGCATGGCATGTCGATCGTGTCAGCGTCAGTTGTGTTTGGTGCTAGATACGCCGTAAGTCGTCGTAGGTGTATTGAACACTCACCGCCGTGCCTTGAAGGACAGACTATCACCCATGAATAACAGGTACATGAACTCCGATTCCGCAACATAAATCAGTCTATTACCCACAAATATTGCTTGGGGATTGGTTTGTTACGTTGATCTATTGCACTAGAGGCCGCGGGCTGAAAGCCCTGCGGCTAATTGAACGAAAAGCCGGCTCAAAGCCGGCTACCGTTATATTCCTGCTGGGTGTACGATGGAATGGCATGCAAAAACTCGTCGTGTGGCGGACCCTAGACGGCTTATATCCGGCTTGTAAGTAACAGGCCGTAGGGGCGCTCCTTGTGGGCGCCCGTATTACCGGGGCGGTAGGGGCATGGCGTGCCGTGCCCGAATCGCGGACCCGATCAACATGCCAATCGTCGGGCGACCGGCCGGTCGCCCGAATAGGGCCACCACAAGGGTGGCCCCTACGACCATATCAGTTACAGCCCGGGCTGCCGGGTAGGCACGGGCGGGTGCTTTTCGGGCAATAAGCCGTGTCCTTCAGGGCGCGGGGGCGAGTGTTCGATTGGTGGGTGGTAATCTGTGCTTGAGCGCGTGGTAGGGTAGTTATACATCGTTATGTAACTACAAAACCCCGCGCTTCGATTTGTGGGTTCTAGGTTGGCCCGATATCTCGCGGCCAGCTTAGCTCACGAACTCAGCTACTTAGGCCGAACGACGGCCTTCTTACCCTCTTTCTTGTCGAGTTCTGCAAGTAATGCAGAGGCAGGTTCCTTAAGGCGGTAACTGCTATATCCGGCACTATCGTCTGCGATTTCGTACGCTACTTCGAGCAGTTTTCGTGCCTTATCGAGATGCTGCGCACTCATCATGTAGGCCTTTCCCAGAAAGTAGTATGGTTGTAGCCGGTCTCGATCATCCTTCTTCTGGTTTGCCATTTTTACCGCGAGTTCACCAGCCGTGATCGCACGGTCATACTGCTCAAGGTTAATAAACTGCCTACATATCTGTGCCGCGAACTCAGGAGCGAAATAGTGATCCTGCTTTCGGATATCTGACCACTTTATATACTCCAACAGGGCTTTATACGCCAGCTCTGGTTTAAAACGGTAAACATAGTGACGGGTGAGATTGGCCAGGTTCAACTCCGGAAGCCAGTTTCCATCATCTTTGTTTTCTTTGTCGATTTTTGGGTCGCGTGGTTCGATCGGCTCAAAGGTGACAGGATTGAGCTGGATCCGCCGTAGAGTCTCAGCGTCCTCACGTGTGGTATCAAGGTTATTGGCTTCCTGCAAGCGCTGCATATGACTGAACTCTAGAAAATCGTCATAGAGATACAGTTTATTGTCTGCGTCAATGACAGCAGCGAATGGCGAAGCGCCCAATTTATATGTCTTGGCTAGAGGGTTGTTTGCCGGTTCGACTTGCAATAGTTCATACCCCTTCAGTCTGTTTTTCACATCTGCTGTCGCCAACCCTTGATCCCCATATTTGGCATGATAAGACCACCAACCATGGTCATCTATATACACAAGGATTTTTCGGTTGTTCTTGCGTGCATTCGCAACCGCCTTATCATAGTCATGTCCCCATCCGGGCATCCACTTACAAGGAATATCGCTCACATCAATGCCTTCAGTTGCCTTGATCGCACCAGGCACAGCCTGTTTCAGATAATTCACGAACTCGGTTGCATTGTCATTTCCGTCATATGTCGATGTGATGCGGCCTTGAGGTGACAAAACCAGCACGGCAGGATAAAAACTTAATCCGGCCCGAGCCATCACGGCACTGCCTTCATTATCAGCGTCGATACGGCACAGAACTGCCGTATTGGCCATGTAGGTCAGCACCCGAGCGGAATTAATGATATTCCTATCGAATGTATTACTCGGAGGGCATCGATAGGCATAAAGACTGACCACGATGGCATGGTTCTTTTTCTTCGCGATCTCAATTGCGTCTTCGAGAAATGGTGTGATGTCTGGCGATGGCTGCTTGGATGAACTTGCGTATAATCCTCTGCCCCTTACGTGGTCGTTCGCTTCCTTCAGTTCGGCTAACAGAGTATCTGCATCCATCGAAGCACTCCATTCGCGGTAAAAGCCGAACTTATTGTTGCCCACACAGTACATTTTGGTATCCCAAAACCTTGTTTGAATCTCATTGTCGGTCACATAGTAATGGCCACCAATGCCAGCCACTCGAACGACATAATATTCTTTTGCCAGCACCTGCTGCACGCGGGGGTCACCTAAGGCAGGAAAATCTGCTGTCTTGTCGCGGCTCCATATAAGAAATATTGGTTTTGTGGTGTTCTTGAGTTCATTACGCACCTTCCTAGAGGCAGCGGTAGGAGCGGGCAACTTCGGTGTGCGCACGCCTTTTGTATCGACCTCTACGTAGTTTGTAGCCTGGTAAAAACACTCTGGCATCAAGAACGGCACCGACTTGATTTTGGCAGCGATTTTCGGTGCAGGTTTAGTGGTTCCTTGTTTATGCGTTGTTTTCGCGGAATTTACCGTCACCACCAACGCGCTGGATAAAGCAAGGCATCCTGCCACTGCCATCAACACTTTCGCACTACGCTTCATAACTAGGCCCTCCAACGATACAACAATGGGCCTGAGAAACGTTATTGTTCTCAGGCCAGTCGACTAATGAATCGAGCCAGAGTTATCTACGCAACATCCTCTGGTAACGGCTCGACGGACGGTACAGGAGTCACCGGCGGAACCGGTGTGTTGTTCACAGCACCCTTCAGGAACATGCTCATGATATCCACCGGCAGCGGGATCACGATAGTGGTCGCCTTTTCGGATGACATCTCGGAGACGGTCTGAAGGAACCGCAGTTGCATTGACGCCGGCTGCCGTGAGAGCATCTCCGCCGCCTGGGCCAGTCGCTCGGATGCTTCATACTCACCCTGGGCATTGATGACCTTCGCGCGACGTTCTCGCTCGCTCTCGGCCTGTCGGGCCATGGCTCGCTTCATGCTGTCGGGAAGCACCACGTCACGAACCTCAACGCCAACCACCTTCACGCCGTAGGGTTCGGTCTGGGTGTCAATTACGGCTTGCAGGCGCTTGTTGATGTCATCGCGGGCGGAAAGCAGCTCGTCAAGATCGACCTGGCCGATGATGCTTCGCAGTGTGGTTTGTGCGATCAACGATGTGGTGATCTGGTAATTGCTGATGCGTGTGATCGCCGCATTGGGGTCGATGACCTTGAAAAGCACAATCGCGTCAATGGTGGTGGGCACGTTGTCCTTCGTCATCGACTCCTGCCGTGGCACGTCGAAGGTGATGATACGGGTATCAACCCGCCTAGGGACGTCGATGAACGGGAATAGGAAAACCAGGCCTGGGCCCTTAATCCCGATGATGCGGCCCAGCCGCAGAACCACTAAGCGCTCCCATTCCGGTACGACCTTCAGCGTGTTGCTGAGGATGATCACAATCAATACGATGATTGCGACCGGCATAAACAGAAAATCCATTACTCTTCACTCCTCTTAGTTTGCCTGGCCACCACAGCGGTCAAGCCTTCAAGCCGTAGCACGGACACTGTATCTCCTTCAGATATCGGTTCGCCATCGGTTCGGGCGTTCCAATAGGAGCCATCGAAAAATATCTGCCCTGTTGGTTGTATGGAACTCGATGCTACCGCACTCTTACCAATGAGCATCTCCTGGCCCGACATGGGCTTGGCTTTGAGAGCCCGCAAACCCGCCATCACGACCACCAGGAAGAACAGTCCAGTCAGCACCGACAACACAATCGCGGTTTGCAGAGAAACACGCACAGCGGGATCGGGCGAGTCGAACACCATGAGCAGACCCAGACACATTGCCACCACGCCTCCTACCGTTAACACACCATGGCTTGGTGAAAACGCGTCGATGATAAACAGGGCTGCGGCCACCACTAGCAGGGCGACACCTGCAATGGACACTGGCAGCACAGAACCCCCCAGCAGCACCAGGATCAAAGAAATCACTCCGATGGTGCCCGGGAAGATCGCTCCTGGGTTCTGCAGCTCTGCGATCAAACCGTACATGGTCAATACACCGAGTATCGCCAGTACATTGGGGTTGGCCAGGAAGTTGAACAGCTTCTCGCGCGGTAGCATAGTGATGGGCACTATCGGGGCGCCCTTGATGTTGATGGTCACCATCTTGTTGTTGAATTTCACTTTACGACCGTCGATTTTGGCCATTAACTCAGCGGTATCGGTGGCAATGACATCGATGACATTGTTTTTCAATGCGGTGTCGTTGTCGATCGCCACACTTTGACGCACGGCCTTTTCGGCCCAATCCGCATTCCGGCCTCTTAAAGTGGCCAGTGTGCGGATATAGCTGCTCGCATAGTTAGTAACCTTGCGGTTCATCTCGCCCTTGATGTCATTACCATCACCAGATACCGGATGCGCGGCACCAATGCTGGTACCGGGAGCCATCGAAGCGACGTGGGCTGCGATGGTGATAAATGTGCCTGCACTGCCTGCCTTGGCTCCACCGGGCGATACGTAAACACAGACAGGAACAGGGCTTTTCAACATCTCTTTGATGATCTGTTCCATGCTGTCCATCAGTCCGCCGGGAGTATCAAGCTCTACCAGCACCAGGCTGGCCTTCTTGTTCTTAGCCTCTTCAAGCACACGGCTGAAGAAGTTTTGGTTCGGCGAGGCGATGATGCCCTGCATCTTCATACTGATGACCGGCCCCGTCGGAGCCGAGATAGCCGTGTGTGCTAGTAAACTCAGAGCGATACTTAACAACCAGATTCGCAAAAAAAAGCCGATACGCTTCACATTTCACTCCTTTGAGCGAATTTCATATCTCCAAGACTCACTTTCGAGCCCTGTGAGCTATGTTTCTAGAAGAGCGGCGCAGTTTCCTGCGCCGCTCTTTTTATTCTATTGCTTGGCGCACCAGTTACACACTCGTCCTGTGTTAGTGGCCTTCCATTTCCCGCATAAGTCGCACATATCACCATTATCGTGAGATGCGCACACTACACCGTCCTTTTTAGCCTGCCACTTCCCGCACATGACGCAGAGTGAGCCCTTGGCGCAGAACCTGCATACTTGCATAGTTGTGACAGATTGTGTCTTGTTACAGACGTCGCATAGTTCCGAGGTCTGTGCTGATGCAAACATCACCGCACCGATACACAGAACTGCCGTGACTAGAATTCGGATATGTCGCATTTTAGCCCCTCCTTATTCGAGGAAGCTCCATGGCTGTATAGTACCAGCCACTGTATTATTTGTACCCGATTTTCGCTGGTTTTAGTTGCGTGTGGGGTGACAAATAATGCGGCAATCACCCTCATATAAAGAATGGGGTCGTGATGGTGATATCCGATGTTTTCCGCCATACCATGGGCTAAAGCACAGTCTATTATCCACAAATATTGCATGGGTCGTAGGTCACCGATTCCGCGACATAAATGTCTCGGCTATTGGACACCAAGCCTGCTGAAGCAGTCTTCATTAACGTTATCTTTGTCCGCAAGGAGCTACGCAGCCCGGTTTAGCGGGCTTGTTGATCAATAGCCGAGACATTTATGTCGCGGAATCGGAGGCCACACACCTGTTGGCTATTTGTATGAATTTGTCTGCGACTATACCCGCGGCGTCGTGGCTGGTAGCTTGCGATGTGAGATGACTGGCTCCGCTCGGGCTTTTGTCTGAACCACGGATTACACGGATTAACAGGATAACACGGATGGGGACATGGCTATCTCGTCTCTTCGCTCCTGGGGCGCTTGCGTGCTGTAAATAATAATATGGCGGAATTCGTAGATGACCCTTGTGGTCATCCGTAACGTGGCGGATGACCACAAGGGTCATCCCTACGAATTCTGTATAAAACCGTCCGCTATCACCTGTTGCGATGTGGGCGGATCGGCCCCGCGTCGACAGAATCGGCTATCCGCCAGACCGGCGCGGTCTATAGCCTTCCGCTATTGTTAGCGTACTGACAGACCGCCCCGGACATAGGCCACCAAGCTATATACACGGTTGGAACCCCGCTGACAGGCACTGCGGTAAAATACATCTATGAGCACCATCGCGTACATAAGCCTCGGGTCTAACATTACCCCCAGGGGGCATCATCTGCAAACTGCCATCGACCGCCTCCACTGCGAGTGTTGCCGCGTGACGGCTGTGTCGCCTGTATATCAAACGGAACCGGTTGGGATAGAGGGTGAGGAACCGGACTATCTAAATGCGGCTATTCAGGTTTCTACCGACTTGAGTGCTGACCAACTGCTTGAGCACCTTCTTGATGTAGAGTGTGCGGGGGGCAGGGAGCGCGTCTACTATGGTAGTCCCAGGACGATTGATCTGGACCTTATACTTTTCGGCGATGCGGTGATATGTGACCCGCCACGGCTGGTTGTGCCTCATCCGCGCGCGCATGAACGTGCGTTTGTGATGCGCCCGCTGATGGACATCTGCCCAGGGTTGGCATGGCCCGATGGCGTGAGTTTGGTGGAGAGTTGTGCGGACCCCGTGGTGCGAGAACAATGGTGCCAAGCCGATCCTTCGGTATCGATCAGTATCCCCGCTCTGCTCAGTAACTGTACTAAATCAGTCTGCTAATAGCACTGTCTCGATGATGCACCGAATTGGTGCGGAAATCTGGTATGCTATCCTATGAATGAATTCATATCTGCAAGCGAGGATGATCGCCATGAATGATAGAGAACGGTTCCTGAACACCATGGCCTACAAACCCGTTGACCGTGCGGTGTACGGCGTGATGACCGGCGGCTGGCCTGAGACCTACAAACGCTGGGCGACCGAGGGCTGGGACCCGGCCAAGGAGCCCTATTACAAAACAGACCGATGGGATTGGATTGGCCACTGGTTCTTTCCCAACCCTGCCTTTGAACGTCAGGTGATATCTGAAGACGATCATACTGTGACCTATGTCAACCATGAAGGCATCACCATGCGGGAACGCAAGGATGAGTCCTTTAGCTCAATGCCTCAGTTTATCTCGTTCCCGGCACAGACCCCCGAAACTTTCCGCAAGTTTATGAAGGAGCGGATGCAGCCAGACATCGCCGCCCGGCTCGGAGCCGATTACGCGAAGAAACTGGCCGCATACAAAGACCGCGACTTCCCGCTGATCATCATCAGCGACCGCTGGGGTGGGATGTTCGGCGGACCTCGTGCCATGATGGGCGTTGAGAACCTCTGCATGATGTTCTACGATGATCCCGACTTCGTGGAAGAGGTGATGGAGAAGCTGGCGGACTTCATCATCGCGATGATGGGGCAGATACTGCAGCATACCGATGTAGATGTCTACGGCTTCTGGGAGGACATGGCCTACAAGACCGGTCCGCTGATGAGCCCGACGATGCTGCGCAAGATGGCGCTGCCGCACTACAAGCGCGTGGTGGACTTTGTGAAGGCTAACGGTGTGAAGTATGTCTCGCTGGATAGCGACGGCGATATGAGCAGTCTGATCCCTGTGTGGATGGACGCTGGCATCGACATCGTATACCCGTTTGAAGTGCAGTGCGGTATGGATGTGCTGAAGTTCCGCAAGGAGTTCGGTAAAGATTTGCTGATGTGGGGCGGTTTTGATAAACGCGCCGTGGCATGGGGCCCCGCGGCGATCGAAAAAGAGATCGCACGCGTGCGCCCGCTGATGGAAGAGGGCGGCTACATATGCGCTCCCGACCACAGTCTACCGCCGGACACCTCCTTCGAAAACTACCGGTATTATATGGACCGGATGTGGGAAGTGGTCAACCAGAGCCACACCTAGAGCTGGTTAGTGTCACAAGGCGTCCTTCGGGACGCCTTTTTTGTTGGGGGCTGGGATGGTCTCACGCGACACCACAGGTGACGCCGCGAAGAACGCGAAGGGGAACAGCGTGCTGTTTTCGTGAACCGTTGTAGGGGCGGTTCGCGAACCGCCCTCCTTACGTGCGCCACTATCTCCCGTGATCGCCCGTCTATGTCTGAACCACGGATTACGCGGATGGGAAGGGAGCATGAGTGCTGTGCCCATCGCCCGTTGACAACAAAGAAACGTTGCTGTATGCTGGTATCAAGCGTGAACTCTCAACGAAGAACAGACGCTGAAGAAGATAGGGTATACAGGAAGAATGCGGAAGAAAATCAACATCATGCTCATCGTCTTGGGGTTTCTAGGGGTGATGTTTAGTTCGTTGCGGGTGAACCTGACCCCTGCCGTTGATGACTCATACCTAGTCGCGGTCAGCTCGCCACGACCAGGCGCAACATTCACAGATCAAGACAACCACGGTCGGCTATACGATAACGGCTTTATCTATTGTTCTCTGGGTTATATGAACACACACAAACTTGCACTCTACCAACCAAAACCCGGCCTTCACTAATCCCTTGACCATATTCGAATAGGGGAGTCCCAGTATAACTCTCGGTATTATCCAAGCAAAGCGCATCTTGAAGTCGTGAAAGCCCAGGGCACCGCGACATATACCATGCGGCTGTCTGTTGAAGAATTGATGGTGAAGCATTGGGCATACCGGATAGATAAGGGTGGTGTTCACAATATCCGAAAATTTACATTCTACTGGATGCCGTTTATCACGACCATGGTTTGGTGGGTTCTCTTGACAGTGCTCTTACTGGTGTTCAACCGTGAGCGTCGTACAACGAAGGAGGTATTATGAAGAATATTACCATATGGCTGATCGTTGCACCGATTATAGTGCTCGCCGTCTTGTATGTTGCCATCTTTCACCCTGACATCACCCAACCGGTGGCGAGGGGATTATCAGGTCACTATTACATCGAGGAATCCGATTCGGTGATCCGGTGTTATGACTTATCGAACTCCACCAAATCAGATGTGACCAACACAGTGATTGGTAACGACAAGATGACGGCATGGAATGTCAGCTACGACAATACACAATTTGTCGCCGCTTATCGCATTACTGCTAATGACAAACCTTCATTTTATGTTCGACGGTACAACATACGCGGATCAAAGCTGATAAACGACCGTCAAGGTAGTCGCCCATTGGTCGTGCCGGGTGTTGTGCGTGACCTAAGCATTAGCCCAGACGGTAAAACAAGCGTGTTAGTGATGCATTCGAAGCACAAGCAAATTGGCTATCAAACTGAGTTCTATGATCTGGATACACATCAGATGCTCAACATCGTTCTGCCTTCGTGTAGTACCAAATATCCAGAAGCACCAAAATGGGATAAATTTGGACGCAGGTTGGTCTACAAAGACCAATCGGAACATATGGTGATACACGACATGGCACGCAAAACTAATACGGTACTAGCGGATGCCGGCAGTGGTGTAAACATCTCGCCGGATTCAAAACTGGCTCATCTGTATCCCAAAGATGGTCCACCGTATCTACCGTACCTACGAAGGCTTGACGAAAATATCGTAGTGCCACTAAACAGACATGAAGACCTGGCTAACTGGTCTCCTGACAGCCAGGGATATGACTACAAAAGCCTGCATATCATTCTCTACTCGTTGCACTATTATGACATCAAGACGGGCCGAAGTTACCGTATGCCGGTACCGTTCAACGGTAATGTCACTCGATGGGTGAAATGAAGGCTTTCATCGCCGGTTGTTGGCGAGCAGACAGTAGGTGGTATGATAATGCTGGCAATGCCAATGAATAAGGGGTTAACGGATGATTTTCGAAATATGTGTCAAGTGGGTGTTCGTGTGTGCGATCGTGTTGATGGTCGCGGGGGTGCAGGCTCAACCCGCCGGTCTGCAAGAGCCGGTGGATGTGGTGTTCAAGGCGAAGCTGGACGGTACGGAGCAGCGTTATGTGCAGATGCTGCCCTCCGATTTCAACGCCCGAGAGAAACATGATCTGCTGATCGCTTTGCACGGGCACGGATCCGACCGCTGGCAGTATGTCTCCCAGGAGCGCGATGAGTGCCGTGGCGCCCGGGACATGGCTGCGAAGTACAACATGATCTACATATCGCCGGATTACCGCGCGACGACCTCATGGATGGGGCCGAAGGCGGAGGCCGATATGGTGCAGATGATCCGGGATCTGCGCAGGAAGCATCGTGTGGACAGGGTGTTCCTGATCGGTGGCTCCATGGGCGCTACCTCGGCATTGAGCTTTGCGGTGCTTCACCCGGAGCTGATCAGCGGCGTATGCAGCCAAAACCCAATGGCCAACCATTTGGAGTATACGAATTTCCAGGATGCGATAGCAGAGTCGTTTGGCGGAACCAAGCAGCAGATACCGGCTGAGTATAAGAAGCGCAGTGCCGAATACTGGCCGGAACGGTTGGCTTTCCCTGTGGCGATCACCACCGGCGGTCTGGACAACGATGTGCCGCCCGCAAGTGCCATGCGCTTGGCTGCGGTGTTGAAGGCTATTGGGCGGGATGTGCTGTTGATCTTTCGCGAGCAGACCGGTCACTTAACCAACTACGAGGATACCGTAGCGGCGTTCGAGTTTGTGATCAGCCACGCCAAGCGGTAGGGTGTTTTACCTCGCAGATATTGCGTGTTTTTGCCTTGACAGGGTACCATATATGTAGACAATATTCTTGCCAGAACGAAGGTTCAGATCATAGAAACTATCTACACAATCGGACATAGTAATCACACCATCGACCACTTCAAGGATTTATTGAAGGCGTCAGGGATTTGTGCATTAGTCGATGTCCGTAGCGCACCATACAGCCGATATGCCACGTGGTTTAATCATGCGGAGTTGCAGCTTGAGTTGAAGAGGGCAGGTATACGCTACTATTATGCCGGCAAGCAGCTTGGCGGCCGTCCTGATAATCGGCGATTTTATGACAGGAACGGCTATGTTTTGTACAGCTTAATGGCTCAGGACAAGGGCTTTTTGAATGGTTTAGCGCAGCTTCGTGAACTCGTGACGCAGAATGAGCCGTTAGTTGTGATGTGCAGTGAAGAAAACCCTGTGGTGTGCCATCGTGGTTTATTGATCTCAAGGGTTTTGCAAGAACAAGGTGTGGTGGTGAAGCATATACTAGGTGAAGGAAGTGTAAAATACCATTCAGAGCTGGTGACACGCCAGCTTTCGTTGTGGGAGGCTGATGACGAATGGAAATCTATACGATCGGTTTTACATCAAGATCCGCTCGAGAGTTCTTTACCATAATCAAAGAAGCCGGTATCAGCCGTCTTCTTGACATTCGCCTCAAAAACAAATCGCAGCTTGCTGGCTTCAGCAAGTATCCAGACGTTTCGTATTTTCTGGAAGCACTTTGTTCATGTGCTTATGAGCACGATGTCGAGCTGGCACCGACGAAAGATATGCTCGATCAGTATCGGAAGGACCATGTGTGGAATCGCTACGAAACGGAGTTTCAAGCTCTGCTTGCCTGTCGGCACGATAGTATCTCTGCACGTTATTCAGAAGATTACTTCACCAAACCTACAGTATTGCTCTGCAGCGAGCCCACACCTGGGCATTGCCATCGCAGGTTGGTAGCCGAGTTTTTCGCATCTCGATATAAAGACGTGAGGATCGTCCACATATAAAGAGGTAATGACAGTGATTCAACTATTGTTGCTTGCCAACTCGACAAAATATGGGGGGCGTTGCCTGGCGGGTATTAATTGCGAAACCGGTTTGTGGGAAAGACCGATCAGCACACGTGAAAATGGTGAGTGGCCAATAGATCAGGTTAAAGAGCTTCAGGTTTTTGATCTCATCGAATACTCCACCGGGAGTCCATGCCCCAGACCTCATCACCCTGAAGACATTTGCCTGGAATATCCCCCTAAAAAAGTCAGGCATCTGTCTGCCCAGGAAATATCAACCTGGTGCCTTGGACTCTCCAATCCGACCACTTTAATGCTGTGGGGCATGGGAGGCTCAGTACCTGCTGAGGATGTCGATGCATGGCCCCTCAAGCATAGTTTGTGTGCCTTTCGCATTCGTGAGATAAACGTAATTCGTGATAAAGAGAACAAAAAGTGGCGATGCTTGTTTTATGTAAACCGAAATCACTATAACCTACCGTTTACCGATTGTCATGTCATCGAGAAGCTGAAACAGAATAACACTGTGTGGCGTGTCCCAGAAACACCAGTAATGGTATGTGTCAGTGTTGGAGAACTCTTCCAAGATAATGCGTATTACAAGATCGTAGCTACCATACGCACTATACCGTCAGGCGGTTAATACCCCCGGCCGGGTTGGGAGGAGAGGTAGCGTTCGAACCGGTTCTTCTCGTCTACTAGAATCACCTTCGCGGTGACGGGCTCATCAGCCAGTGCGAAAGCGGCTATGATGACCTGGTCGCCGGCGTTCATGAGATGGGCACCGGCACCGTTCATGCAGATGACACCGCTGCCAGGGGCGCCTTCGATGATGTAGGTCTCCAGGCGGGATCCGTTGGTGATGTTCCAAACATGAACCAGTTCGCCCGCGCACATTCCCACTTTGGCCAGTAGAGAACTGTCGACCGTGATGCTTCCAATATAATCGAGGTTGGCCTCGGTCACGGTGGCGCGGTGGATTTTGGCTCGCAGGAACTGGCGTAGAATCATCTGATGGTTTGCCCTCAATGTCGTTTGTATCACTTACTATTATGCTGTATTCCTTGGCGTTTGTCAGCTTGAGGGTTGTCCGTGACCGATTGCCTCAACCAGTGATGAGCACGAACGGGATGAAACTGAGCATTTACGGTACACCTCTATCTATCTCTGGCCGATTCTGTTATGTTATACGGTGATGTATATATCTCAAATCCGTTCCTTACGCCGGAGGTAACCACAACATGCCGTTCGAATTGAAACCGCCATATTACGGAGCCGCATACTACCCCGAGGACTGGCCGGAAAGCCAGATTGATGAAGACATCCGCCTTATGAAAGAGGCGGGGATGAATGTGATGCGCATCGCCGAGTTCGCCTGGAGCCGTATGGAGCCCGAAGAGGGCCGATTTGAGCTTGACTGGCTGACCCGCGTCATCGACAAACTGGGCGATGCGGGTATCGGTGTGGTGATGTGTACCCCCGGTGCCACTCCTCCCGTTTGGGCGGTGGAGCGTTACCCCGAAATCCTGTTCGTGGCCCCGGACGGCACCAAGTGGATCCACGGCTCACGCCGTCACACCTGCCCCAACAACTCCACGTATCGGCGGCTCTGCCGGGCCGTGGTGACCGAGCTGGCAAAGAAATTCGCTAGTCACCCCGCGGTCATCGGCTGGCAGATCGACAACGAGGTGTTCCCGGTGAACTTCGACTCCCGCTCATGCTGCTGTCCGGTCTGCCAGCGGGAGTTCCAGGAGATGATGCGGCAGCGTTTCGGCAGCATCGAAAAGCTCAACGAGGAGTGGTGCAACACGCTTTGGAGCATGGAATACCAGTCCTTCTCGCAACTGCCGGTGCCCCGCAAGGATGTCTGGCATCACCCCACACTGCTGGCCAGTTGGAGCGAGTTCATGTCCAAGAGCTACATCGACTTCGTGTGGGAGCACGCAGACGTTCTGCGCGAATACGGCGCGAAGATGATCGGCACCGACATGATGATGATCCTCGGCATTGACCACTATGAGATGAACCTCAAGATGGATGTGGTGCAGTATAACCACTATCATTTCCACCAGGGGCTGCGTGACGCCGCGTTCTGGTTTGACATGCTCCGCCCGATCAAGCCCAATCAGCCATTCTGGAACACCGAAGCTGCACCGAGTTGGGCGGGTGCGATCACCACATCCGGCTACCAGAGCGAAGGGTTCTGCCGGGCCAATACCTGGATGCCGATCATCCAGGGCGGAGAGGCGAGCATGTACTGGGTGTGGCACTCGCACCGGACCGGCCAGGAGCAGATGTTTGGCTCACCGGTAACCAGTTGCGGCAGGAAGTCGCATTTCTTTGCGGAGTGCCAGCGCATCAGTGACGGCATGATCAATAAAGCGGGTGAATATCTGCGCACGACGAAGCCCACCGGCAGTGGACTGGCACTGCACTTCAGCGACTTTGCGAACATCCAGGTGAGTGCTGTGCCGCAGGTCAACGGGTTTGATCTGCTGAGCAAAATGCTGAGCATGGTGTATCACCCGCTGATTAGGTCTCAGTTCCGCCCGGATGTCATCTACCCCGTGGTGGAGCTTGACGCTTACAAGATGATCCTGACGCCATTCCTGCCGTGGATAGGTGAGAGCGGCTTGCAGCAGAAGCTGCACAAGTGGATCACCGATGGCGGCACCTGGATCGTCGGGCCGATGTCCGACGTGCGCGACCAACACCTCAGCAAGTTCACCCACTCTCCGTTTGGCGTGCTGGAGGAGTGGACCGGGGTCTATTCCGATCTGCAGATTCCCGGTGAGCCTGTGGAGTTCGGTCTGAAGTGGCAGGACGGCATTGAGTCGCAGGGTTCGGTGTGGTTTGACAGCTTCCAGCCCAACGGCGCGAAGGTGATCGCCAGCTACACCGACGGGCCCTTTGCTGGTGAGGCTGCTATCGTGGAGGCCAAAATGGGCAAAGGCAAGATCGTGCTGCTTGGCACCATGCCCAAGCCTGAGCAACTGGTGAAGCTGGTGGAGCAGTACGGTGCGGATTGTGGAGTGCTGCCCGTGGCTCAGGCCAGCGACAGCCTGCTGTTCGTCCCGCGCGACGGCGTGGGCGGTGAGGGCTTTGCGGCCGTGGAGATGGACAACAAGCCCGCCACGCTCACCCTGAGCCGTCCGGCTGTGGACCTGATCACCGGCCAGACCCTGAGCGGCACCATCGACCTACCCGCCTACGGCGTGTTGGTCGGGCGGTACCTGTAGAGAACCTATGTGGGCGGCCATTTGGCCGCCCTAATACTGTCATTTATCCACATGTCATATGCCCACATCCGCGCCCTGAAGGACACGGCTTATTATCCGAAAAGCCGGCTGGAAGCCGGCTACAGGCATGAAATCTGGTGCGAGAACGTGAGGAAACGGTCAATCATTGAATGTTTACGCCCGGTGGCTTGATGTCCCAGACGTCTTTAGACGGCTTTTCGGTTAAGAAGCCGTGTCCTTCAGGGCGCGGCGGAGTAGGCATGCATCGCCATATGAAATAACCACGCAGCAACTTGTGGGTTATCAACTACCTTATCGACGCAGGCTCAGGCGAGACCCAACTCGGTCAGCTCCTGGCGGAACCTGGCGAAGCCTTCGATGTACCGGCCAGAAAGTCTGTGGCTGACGTTGTGCTTCAGGTAGTATTCCACCAGATGGGCCAGCTCCGAGCGCGAACCCTGCTCCTCGGCGATGATCTGCGGAAGGTGCTCGATACCCCAGTCACGCGCTTGTTGCAACAGGGCGATGAGGGGCTCGGTGAGAAACTCAGGTCGGCCGATCCATAGTGCCCACACGAAGGGTAGGCCGGTCCATTCGGTCCAGCACTCGCCCAGGTCGATCTGGTCGCAACCCATAGGGTCTGTGAGCAGGCAGGGGTCGCCGATAATCACCGCGGCGTCGGCCTGCTGCAGCATCGTGGATAGATCGGGAGCAGCGTCGTGAAATGTTGGTGTGACACCATACCGGCGGGCCAGAAGCACGCGCGCCAGGGCCACGCTGGTGAGTGAACTTGTATCCAAAGCCACACTGCGGATTTGCGACACCGGCGTGCTGGTGAACAGCTTCACACTGGCCACAGGGCCGTTGCTGGCGATGGCCACATCGGGCACGAACGACAGATGGGGGTTGCGCGCCAGAACCACGCTGGAGAGCATCCCGCAGGCGTATCTGCCAGCCAGCATCTGCTTCGCGAGCTGCGAGGGCACGCGATAACGCAGCTCATACTCCGGGTGCTCCGCAGCGGCCAGTTCTAGCCAGCGGGTCAGCGGCCGGGCGTTGAGGTAGGGCACACAGCCAATTACCGACCCAGCCATATGTCTCCTGCGGTGAACGCCAGCGCGACCACTCCCACCCAGCCGTTGATAGTAAAAAATGCCATGTTGATGCGGCTGAGGTCATCAGGTTTGACTTGCCGGTGTACGCTAACCATCAGCACTGTGATGGCCAGCAGCCCCAGCCAGTAGAGAACGTCCATTGTGCCCAAGATGCCGACCCATACCATCAATAACAGCATCACGAAGTGCATCGCCTTGCTGATCGAGAGCGCACGCGGGATGCCAAACCGGACGGGGATGGAGTTCAAGTGCTGCTGGCGGTCAAAGGCGATATCCTGCAGGCTGTAGAACACATCAAACCCTGCGGTCCACAACGCCACCGCCGCGGCGAGTACCATCGGCAGCAGATCGAACTGCCCCCGCACCGCTATCCACGCACCCATCGGGGCGATGGCCAGCCCCAGCCCCAGCCAGAGGTGGCAGAACGAGGTGAACCGCTTGGTGTAGGAGTAGCCAAACACCCAGAGCAATGCCACCGGTGAGAGCCAGAATGCGAGCGTGTTGAGGCTATAGGCCGCATAGACAAACAGGGCGGACATCACCACGGTGAACAGCCACGCCTGAGCCAGCGATATCCGCGCGGATGGGATGGCGCGTGTGGCGGTGCGGGGGTTCTTCGCGTCGATGGCCGCATCGATGATCCGGTTCATGGTCATGGCCGCCGAGCGCGCGCCGACCATCGCCAGCAGTATCCAGCCCAGCACCGGCCACGGTGGCAGTCCGTTGGCGGCGATGAGGGCGGACATCAGCGCGAACGGCAGCGCAAACAGGGTGTGTTCGAACTTGATCATCTCAAGGATTTCGCGGAGAGCACGCACGGAAAAACCTCCAGAGGGGCGGGACGACGGGTGTCGGGAAGGGGCCGTGAGTTGCCGAGAACCCCCGATTTATGTTAACATAACTTTTGCGTGCGCCCGTAGCTCAACGGATAGAGCATCAGCCTTCGGAGCTGAGGGTTGGGGGTTCGAATCCCTCCGGGCGCGCCAGACTGCCTGTAGTGTGCTTAAGCCTCTGATACCACCATATCTAGCGGTGTGCTGTTTTCTGAAAGTGTGCTGTTTTCGTTGAAACTGTGTGTCTAGTTTGTCGAAAACTGTTGGTTCTACTTTTCAGAAACTGAAGGTCTAGCGTCATGTGCAAACTCAATGTATCACCGCCATTTTCTCATTACTAGATAGACATATTGAGATACATACATGTTGGTGCGTGTCTGTCTACTTCTGCCAGTTGCTAGATTTGCTCAGAGATTGCGTATACGGGCGGTATGATGGCGGTAGTGGTAAACATATCGGATTGATAGATAGCGCCTCAGGTTGGACGTTCTGGCGCCATTGTGTGGAAGTGTGGAGCGGTGGAGCGGAACAGGTGCCGGCAAAGTGGAGCGGTGATAGATGGCAGGGTGTCCACGCGGTGCGGCGCTGATGGCTACTGCTGATGGTCACGAAAGCTGTTTCGGTAGCATGACATGGACGAATGACCCGGACGGCTTGGCCTCATGCCAGCACCTTCCTTCCGCTCCGATGCTGTTGACTGTCTACTGTGACCGCCGGACGAATGCCAGCCAGCCAGCCAGCCAGCCACACTGTGGAGCCCATGACCGGATAGCCAGCCGATGTAATGCCCATGCCCATGTAATGCCCTCAGGTTGCCCATACAGTGCGGTCTAGCATGATATCGGCATTGTTGCCCATACGTCCGCTAGACCGTCGTAGAAGGTGATAGATACGTAGCATCACGCCTCCGGTGTTTCGTCTGACTTAATGCCTCCGTTGATTATCTGGTTCATACCATCAAGGAATTGCTTCATCGATGTATCTTCTGTTGGTGCTGTTGCTTGCTGCCGTCCGTAGTGCTCACTGTAACTGCGTTCGAGTATCCATGCTGACGCTTGCCAAGTTCCAGAGCGCCCGGCCGTCTTGATGTCCGCTAACAGATTTTGCGCTCCGGTGGCACGCGCCCTTTTTACGGCATCAGCAAACTCAAGATTATTCTTGTTCCACTGGTTGTATGTTTCTGTGGTAATACCCACGGCATCACAAGCCAGCTTGATTGTAGTACCGCCCTCAATGATGGCACACAATGCCGATACTAGCGGTTCACTGTATTTTGTTGGCCTACTCATTATCTGCCTCCACTTCGTCCGCTGTGTCCGGTTCGCCTTGTTCGTCCGGTTCGTCCGGTGCGTGTATGTATGCCTCGAAACCCTCAATCAGTCGGTCCAGCTTTGTCTTGGTGCTATTCTCGGTTAAGGGTGCGGGCAGCATCTGAACACGTCCGTATGTTGCCGGGTTGGTGCGTTCGAGATACCATGCGGAAGCTTGCCAGTGACCTTCACGGGCGCCAGCCTTAATCTGGTTGAGGTGCCAGCGTTCGCATTCTGCCTTAGCCTTTTTTACTGCTCCGCTAAACTCAGCATTATCTTTCATCCAGCGTGCGAAAGCATCCATAGAGATATCAACCATATCGCATACTTTGGTTTGTGACAAACCCTCAGATAGAAGCTCACAGATTTTGGCTGTTAGCGCCTCAGTCAGTTTTGTTGGCCTTGCCATTGCTCACACCTGCCTTTCTTGCCTTACGGAAACTCTTTTCAGATTGTCCGCTATCCATGAATATTATATTCTGTGGCCGCGGTGCCCAGCGTGCTGGTTGTGTGAGTTCCAAGTTTAACGCGGACGCTTGCCAGTTGCCACGCTCATGGGCATCATCGAGTAGTCTGTAAACCCTCAGAGTTTTGGGCATATTCACCAACACGTAAAGATGATCAGATGGCGGTAGATTGAACAGACGCTTAAGCCATTTATCAATCTTGCGCCTATCTTTATCGGTTATGGCGTTGTCGTTGGCCTCTGTGCCGGTGGCCTCTGTGCCGGTGGCAGTGTTGGCCTCTGAGATGGCGGTGATGGTACCCACGCGGGCTGTTGCGGCGGCGGCTATCAGCGCGTTGGTTATCCGCATGTCCGCAAGCATGGCCTTTACCTCGTTGATTATCTCAGCGTTGGCGGTGGGCTCGGTTGCCGTGGTATCAACCTCTACCGCCGTGGTTGCCGTGGTTGCCGTGGTATCCATGCCAGCATCTGTGCCAGCACCTTTCCGCTCCGTTGATGTCTTCTGCTGTTTCATCTATTTTGCCTCCGATGCTAATACTAGATTGTAGCCATTGTTACCATATGGTGCATCGATGCAGTGTGCTGTTCTGTGCCCTAAGTATGTATGCACCTGCTCCGGGTCGGTTCCTGCTCCATGCGTGTGTGTCTTTCCACATAGTGGGCATTTATCGACTACCAGTAAATAGACATCTTGGCGTCGTTCGTGAACCACTGTGATGTGTGCCACTGCATCGGGTATCGCATTGTTGCCAGCGGATACGCGCGCCTTGTGCTGTTTGGCGTTGCTCTTGGTTGCGGTGCCGTTCATTGTGCTCTGTGTAGTCATCTATCATTCGTCCTTTCGTTGGTTGCGTTGCGTTGGTGGTTCGTTGGTTGCTGTTGCTGATCGTGCGTACCGTACCATCGGTGTATATAGAAAATACGGTACGGTACGGGTACTACCACTAAAGGGTAGTAGTAATAACGCCCTTTAGGGTGCGTACCGTACCATTTTTTCTCTAGTATGCTATGGTACGGTACGCTCAGAGTGAAGGAAGGTGCCGGCATCATTCGACCTCCATCAGTTGCAGGGTTTTAATCCATTCGCTTGTTTTGTCTGTGCCGTTGGTTGTGCATTCTGCCAGCCCTTTTGTCTTCAGGTTGTTGAGTTCCTTGCGGACGTTACCCAATGTAGTCTTCTTGCCCTTGGCCTCAAGCGCATTAAGGAGCCCTGCCACTGTTTGCGGGCTTCTTGTGTCCAGCATAGCCAGTAACAATGTGCTCACACTGTCAGACTTGGCATGATGCTCTGAGCCCTTGTCGTCCTTTACGATGGAGCCTCCCTGCCACTTCCAATAAGTCTTATTCACTTTGCCAGCACGTGCGATACCCTCGACCTTTAGGAATTGGTTATCATCACCGGCTGCCTTGAGGTGTATGCGTTGGCCAAACCGTGACATGAGCGCATTGCTGCCAGATGCACTGTCTATGGCGTTTCCGCTTGCGCCCTTCTTATCGTGATGCAGCACAATCAACGTGACGCCTTGTTTATCTGCTGCCCTTATCCAAGGGTCGATAGCTGCAACCCACTCCGGGCCGTCCGCTTCTGTAATTACTCCACTGAAATCACGGGCACTGTCTACGATAATCACGGTGCCACTCATTGCCGATTTGATTGTTGCCATCACAAACGAATGCCCACGCCCTGAAGCTGGAAGGATTTCGAGTAATGGGTTATCCGGTAAATTGCCTTGCTCCATGTTGGTTAAACGGTCAAACCACGTGCGTACGGGCTCTTCAGATATGAACAATACCGGGCACTTCCAATACCTGGCACTGCGTGATAACAGCTCAGTTTTACCTGCTGATGGTGAAGCGGTCAGACATGCTGCCACGTCTTTAATGAACGCAAAAGCTCCGGGTATGCCGAACAATGGCAGCTCTTCGCGTGGTTCGAACGACATGGCCAATATTTGCGCTGTAGTAAGGTGTGGTACTGGTTCTTTGGGCTCGCCTAATCCGATAAGGGTGAGCACTATTTCAGGGTTGACGTGTTTCTGCTGAAGTTGGATTTTCAAGCATTCTCTTTCGTAGTCATCGAGTAACTGATGATTTTCATAGAATGTTTCGGCTGCCTCTTTCAGTGGAGATACCGCCGGGTTCGGTTCAACGTAGGCCATGATGGAGCGCATACACAAGCCCATATGTGAATTGTCTGTGATTGCGGGCTGTTCAGGAGCGGAGGTGCCGGCATGTTCCTTCCTTGCGCCGTCCTTGGCTGTATCCTTGCTCGTTGGCTTGGCTGTTGACTTCACGCCATACCCAGCCTTGCCCAATTGCCTAGCCGCTTCTGTGTGGTTGCCGTTACACTCCAGAATTGTAAACACATCAAACGGGCTGTAATGTTTGCCAGCCTCGAATGGGCTCGCATTGCTGCTCCAGATGCTCAGTTTCCGGGTGCCTTGTGCGTGATAGGTGGCACTGTGACCATCATCACGCTTGCCGGGCCTCTTCAGTTGGATATCACCGTTGGCCAGCGTGTCTGTGACCGTCCAGCCGTGCTGTTGTAGTAGTGCCAACATATCACCGCGTTCGTTGAAGTCATCACCGGGCTTCATGCCGTCGGCGGTCGATGGAGAGAGAGCGGAAGGAGTGCCGGCCTTGACGGTTGACTTGGCGCCGGCACCTTCTTGCTCTGGCTGCTCTGGCTGCTGATGGACGGCCTCAGATGGTTGTATGGGCTGCTCTGACAATGACCTGCATAGATCAAACAGCGCCTCAAGCTGTTGACGTGTCACTCTCGGTATGTTGATGTCAAGTTGCCCACTGACTAGCTCATACGGCCTACCTGTTGGATGAACCGATGGAGAGCCTCCGGGCGCAACAACGAAACCACCTTGACCGCGTGTTTCGATGTAGCATTCCTTGCCGGTGATATCCATAGCCAGCTTCTGATTTTTAGGCACTGCCTCAAGACATCTCACATATAGATGTCGTCCGGGCCTTGGCGTTCGCACTAATGGGCAAGCCTCGACAATAACTTGCAGCTCCGGGTGGTTTGGCAGTAGATCGACAAACTTAAACCAGTAGTCTTCATTGTCGAAATCAACGATGGTCAGATTGAAAGACACGGCACCTGCAACAATACCCAGCGCTGTATACGCCGGCTTGACGTTGGTGTTTGCGCTATCTTCAGGTTGCCCATTATGAAACCATGCTTTCACTTGGTTTCGATTAGCTCGCTTCTGCTGGTATCGCGTCCACTTGCACCCGGGCGCCTTGGTTCCATTGGCCATAACAGGTATGACACTGAACCCAGCAAGTGCATATGAGCAAGCGGCCTCATAGCATTGGTGCCAGTCGTAGGGTTCGACATCAGCAGAAGCGGAACAGGTGCTGGCACGTTCTTCTACCTCTGTATCCGCTGGTTCGTCTGTGGTTGTATCCGGTAGTTCTGCCTCAAAGCCTGCTGCCAATTGCTCCAAGTCAACAAGCCCAAAATCATCGGTATATTCTGGTTGTTGGTTGTTCTGCTGTTCGTCGTTCATCATTTACGGCACCTCGCAGAACGTCGTAGATCACGTAAGAAAGCCTCATAACTTCCACCACGGCCCATAGTGGCCTTATCACCTATGATGTCAAATCCTAAACGGTTCAAACTCCATACTGTGAATGTTTCGTGATCACTGCTACATTGAACGCAGAACGCTGGAATATTTGCGGCTGTTGCTAGATGGCGAAGGGTTTCAAAGTTGAAGGTGTGAAACTCAGGAACCCAGAAACTCGACTTCAATTCAATCAAGCCCACTGGTTTACCAAAATCGTATTCGCACAAAACGCAGTCGAGGTCAAGCATAGGGTAATGCGGGCCAAGTTCGCGGTGCCAGTCGAGAAACTGCCGGTGTTCGGTATCAACGCCATGATACGGCTTGACCGTGCTTGCCTGTTTGGGTTGAGGTTCTTTATCAGATAACATATATATGACCTGTCTTTCTCAAGGAGATACTCGGTTGCAATAGAAAGCCGTCTGATGTTCGTAGCATCGGACGGCTTTTAATTTTGGGTTGTTGGGCTGTAGCACCTCATTGCCTCACTTTTGCCGGGCGTAACCCGTCGAAACTCTAGCTCAACGCCTAGCACCTCGACCAATTTTGCAGCCGTTGATAGGCTCGGATAGAATTTACTTTGTGCTATACGCTGCAAGGTGAGTCGGTTCACTCCAGCCAGATCGGCTGTTTTGCAGACTGTCCAGCCTCTCGATTTGATGGCCTCATGTAGTGTCATGCTCGGTAACCTCCAAATGGGTAGATTTTGTATCGCGTCTTTATTGTGTCAGAGATTATTTGATAGTGCAAGCGATACAATATCTGAATTTTCTATAGTGCAAACATTCTTACCCCAGATTAGGGTATATAAATGCACAATAAGACACTATATGATAAAAACATTTACCCCAGTCTGGGGTATAAAATTATTAGAATATGGCAATAATTGATAAAAACTGATAGTTGATCGAGATAATAGTAGAATGATATGCAGTAATTGTCATGCCATATGTTTGATATTGGTAATATAGTGCTGTATTGTCATGTGTAAACTTCACAATACTGAGAATATGGTAATATTGTAGCGAATATCTGGCGCCTGTTTGGCCTCATGCGGTTGACGAAGTTTGACTGTAAGCAGAAGCAAGGGTGCCGGCCTCCGGTAGATGCAGGAACAGCCAGCACCTCTATACTTCAGAGATACTGGCTGTATGTCGTTGCTGTTCCTGCTCATGCGGTCACTATTTTGGCTCGCCTACCTTGGCATTACTTCAGAGTTGCTCATTCTTGGCTCTCAGAGCCTCAACCTGAAGAGTTATCTGCTCACATGGCAAATAGTGCCACTCTGTCCGCTATCCTTCCACAATGCCAGAGTAGCATATACGCCCGTCATCATCAAGCCATGCGAATATCTGTATCAGCTCACTTTGGCGGTGTATACGCCCTCTGATATCTTCATCAGTTCCTTCGAGTTCTGCCCATTCCAGCACGTCTACAGACGCCCTTATCTCACTCTCCAGATTGTCGATATCATCCCATGCCTCACCGTTAGCTTCAGATGGTGCCCATTCACCAAACCCAGATGCACACGGCTGTATAACCACTTCGTAGTATCGCGGTGATGGCGGTAGTCCATATGATAACTGTTCTTCTGATGGCGTCGAGGTGCAAGAGGTACCGGCACTCTCTCCGCTCTTGGTGCCCACGCCTACCGCCTCCACTGCCACGCCGTCCAGATCATCACCATAGCCATTATCATCATCTGGTTCGGTAGTGTCGACCTCCATACAGTCATCACAACCACACGCCGGGCAACCACTCACATGGAGCCTTTCAGGTCGATGTTCATTCTCTACTGTGCTGTATACGGTCATGGCGTCTTCACGATATCCGGTAAATGTGGCCTCACATGCCACGCACTGATATTCTCTGATGTCATGCTTACTTTTCATTGATATCTACCTCTGTGTTTTCTGTAGACGGTTGACAATGCTTGCACCTGCATGTTGTTCTTGGAGTGCCGTATCACTCATGCCAAGATATAGCGTTGTGGTTGTTAAGCTCGAATGCCCTAGTATGCGCCTCACCGCTTCGGTAGATGCTCCATTTTCTACAAGGGCGGTGGCACTGGTTCGCCTGAACGTATGAAATCCTGCCCTTACTCCAGCGGTGGCAGTGGCACGCCGTAGTATCTGCCTCAAACCGGCATCTGTCAGAGGTGTTCCAGTATTCGTAACCCATAGCTCCGGGTGCTGATCGGTGCGGGCGTTCAAATAGCGGACTATGGCCAGCCGTGTTGTTGGTGTTACGAATACATGACGGTCTTTACGGCTCTTGGTGTTGGTTAGCAGTATCATCTCTGTGTCCACACAATCGCGTGTCATTCGCAGCACTTCCGCTTTACGACATGCGGTATCTAGTAAAACATACAAAAGCGCTGTATCTCTTAACCTGCTGAATGTGTTCAGGTTCTTGGATATGGAGCCCAGCAGTATCGATACTTGATCATTCGTCAACGGCTCCATTATCTTACGCTCTACCCTTGGTGCCCTCAGTTTTGCCAGCGGACTGGTTGGTAGTATGTCCATCTCGAAAGCCCATGTCGTAAAAGAGCGCATGACTCGCCATAAATGATGTATATAGCTGCTTGAAAGGCCTCTGTTTCTCATGTCTGACATGACCGCCAGCATTTTCGCCGGTGTGATATCTGCAAGTTTGACAGATTCGTAGGCCTTAATGAACAAACCTGTAGTATCACGGTAGAAGTTTATTGTGGAAGTTTTAAGGCCTCTTGCATGGCAGTCTGAGAGCCATAATTTGACCGCTTCAGAAACAAGAAACTGATGGTCTACGGGCATTTTCACGGTATGTTTGCTCCAAATGAAAGCACTATCTGTAGTGCTATATAGTCACATAACGCACTACCTGTAGTGCTTCGTCCGCTTTTTCAACACGGCATCAGACGGCTCACAGCCTTCGGAGCTGAGGGTTGGGGGTTCGAATCCCTCCGGGCGCGCCAGTTTTACCTCTTCCCTGCAGACAACCACTTGCACACCCCTGTCACACCTTCAAGCTAGGAATCATCCACAGATTACGCAGATGACTCAGATGAGTTCGACGTTGCCTGATGACTTCCCCTAAATATGTCACGCGAAGACGCGAAGACGCGAAGGGGAGGGCCATCGACAGATTACTCAGATGACGCAGATTAGGAGCATCGCTCAGGCGTATGACCACCTGGGAACGCCAATCTCCCGATTGGCATTCCGGGGCATTTACTAGAACCAGGGCTGATCTCCTGGGTCTGCAAGCACCTGAGTAAAAAGTATACCACCGATTTGTATGAAAATGGGATGGCAGTGGCCTAATAACCATTGCATTGTACGCTCACAACGGGTATAAATAAGCTGTAATGTCGACCAGGAGGATTTCCACGTGAAACTCAGCTATTTCGCGATCATGTGCATGACCGCCTCTGTATGTTATGCCCAGGCACCTCAACCGGCGGAGGCACCCATCGGTGCAACCGAAGCTGCGGCTGCATCGCCGCAAGCGGAGAGCGCGGCGCCTGCCGTAGATGGCAAGCCCATCGGCGATGTGCTTGCCGATTGGGCCGCGAAACACGGCGTCCAACTGGTCATTGAACCGAACCTTAAAGTAGCGGTCAAGATCGAATCGCCGACCGTGTCATTTGAGGCTGGGCTAGATTCGGCACTGACGCCGTACAATAACATCGTATGGCGTAAGCTCTTTATACGCGAGAAGATGGATATGCCTCAGGCTGCGCATTTAGCGGCGATGATGCGTACCATGAACGCCGATGAAGCGGTTGATATGATCGTGAAAGACCAGATGAACGCCAAGATCAGCAGTTTCGTGAAAGACAATCCGGTACCTAAAGGACTAGAATCCAAACTAAGCGACATGAAGCCGGCCTTCAACAAGAAAATCGTCTACGTTGTCTTTAGCGTGGTGCCCACCTGGGCATCTGCCGGTGAATGGAACTTGAAGGACCTGGTCGCCAACCCAAACCTCATCAACGAAAATACACTGAATGAACAGATGTGCTCCACCATCTACATAGATTGGTGGAATAGCATCGCAAAGATGCCATTAGAAGAAGGTGTCAGGGCAAAAAAGATGATGGGGAACATCCTGGATTACGTCGATGCTGCAGAGTATGGCAAGTGGACGATGGAAGCCTGGAAGTACATGGACAACAGCTCACCCCAAGCTATGGCACCCAAAGAAAAGCGATCCAAGGAGTGTATGGAACTAGATATACAAAATGGTAAACGTGCGGAGGACTATATCAAGAATATCGGCAAAATACATGTGTGGAATGCCGACGGCCATGAGGAAGAGCTTAGACTGCAAGTACAGAAGCAGATGGAAGACAGGTATGTCAATATGGTCGCCAATTCAATAGCACAGGGCGAACCTGTCGCTATTCTATCGGAATGGGCCAAACGGTTTGGCAAGACACTCATCGTCGATTCTAGCTTAGTCAATAGGGTGATTATCGACCCAAACGCGAAGACTCTGGAACAAGGGCTTACCAATGCGCTAAAACCATATCCAAACGTCGGCTGGCGCAAGATCTACTTGCGAGCCAAGATTAAGACACCCAAGCCGGAACGTTTAGTTGCCATGGTAAGGACCATCACATACATGGAAGCAACCGGGCTGTTAATGGTTCATGACAAATCGCACAAAATGAGCAGTTTCGTGAAGTCCATTGACGTCGAATCTGACTACGAGGCGGGGTTGCCATCCATGAATCCGCCTTTTGACGCGGCGGCGATTTACGTAGTTTACAACGCACGCCCAGATTGGGCTACGACCGACGGGCTCAACCTGCTTGACGTCACTGCCGATCCAGGCCAAATTGACACAAATTCCATTCCTGCAGCAGCTATGAGCACTCTTCAACAGCGGATATACAGCGTCATGGGAAATATGGACGATAAATCGCGTGCTCTGGCTATGAAAGGGATTCTTGAGGCATGGGATCATATGGATGCCCGTGCTTTTCGCAATATGAGCTACGTCAATCAAGTGGTCAGTGATCGCATGACGCCAGAAGAAATCGACCTGATTCGACAACAAAGCAAGCCCATTGTTGATGTCTTTCGTGACGGAGGCGTACCCATGGATGAACCTGAAAAGTAGCATTTCTGGCGGATCCGGAGGGTATCTAACACGGACGCCGACGTACCGGTTGATGTGGTCAAAGTGGTCAGATGGCTTCACCGGAATACGTCACGCAAAGACGCGAAGGCGCGAAGGGGAGGGATCATCCACAGATGACGCAGATGACGCAGATTAGGAACATTGTCCAAGCGTATGGCCACCTGGGAACGCCAATCTCCCGATTGGCATTCTGGGGCCGTTGCTAGAACCAGGAATGATCTCCTGGGTCTGCAAGCACCTGAGTAAAAAGTCAACCACCGATTTATATAAAAATGGGATGGCAGTGGCCTAATAACCATTTCATTTCACGCTCACAACGGGTATAAATAAGCTGTAATGTCAACCAGGAGGGTTTCCACGTGAAACTTAGCTATTTCGCGATCATGTGCATGACCGCCTCTGTATGTTATGCCCAGGCACCCCAACCGGCGGAAGCACTCACCGGTGCAACCGAAGCTGCGGCCGCATCGCCGCAAGTGGAGAGCGTGGCGCCTGCCGTCGATGGCAAGCCCATCGGCGATGTGCTTGCCGAATGGGCTAAGAAACACGATGTCCAACTGGTCATTGAACCGAGCCTTAAAGTATCGGTCAAGATCGAATCGCCGACCGCCTCATTCGAGGCTGGACTAGATTCGGCACTGGCGCCGTATAAAAACATCGTATGGCGTAAGCTCTTTATACGCGAGAAGATGGATATGCCTCAGGCTGCGCATTTAGCGGCGATGATGCGTACCATGAACGCCGATGAAGCGGTTGATATGATCGTAAAAGACCAGATGAACGCCAAGATCAGCAGTTTCGTGAAGGACCAATCGGTACCGAAAGGACTAGAATCCAAACTAGGAGACATGAAGCCCGCCTTCAACAAGAAAATTGTCTACGTTGTCTTTAACACAATGCCCACGTGGGCATCCGCTGGTGGGATCAACTTGAAAGAGCTGGTTGCCAACCCAAACCTCATCAACGAAAATACACTGAATGAACAGATGTGCTCCACCATCTATATAAATTGGTGGAATATCATCGCAAAGATGCCATTAGAAGAAGGTGTCAAGGCACAAAAGATGATGGGGAACATCCTGGATTACGTCGATGCTGCAGAGTATGGCAAGTGGATGATGGAGGCTTGGAAGTATATGGACAACAGCTCACCCCAGGTGATGGATGCCAAAATCAAGCGATCCAATGACATAATGGAGCTTGATATACAAAATGGTAAGCGCGCGGAGGACTTCATCAAATTAACTAAAGTATACGTGTCGAATGCCAACGGCCATGAGGAAGAGCTCAAACTGCAAGCGCAGAAGCGGATGGAAGACAGGTATTACAATATGGTAGCCGATTCCGAAGCGTTAGGGAAACCCATCGCGATTCTATCGGAATGGGCCAAACGGTTTGGCAAGACACTCATCGTCGATTCCAGCTTAGTCAATAGGGTGATTATCGACCCAAACGCGAAGACTCTGGAACAAGCGCTTACCAATGCGCTAAAGCCGTATCCAAACGTCGGCTGGCGCAAGATCTACTTGCGAGCTAAGACCAAGATGCCCAAGCCGGAACGTTTGGTTGCCATGGTCAGGACCATCACATACATGAATGCCACCGGGCTGTTAATGGTCAATGATAAATCGCACAAAATGGGTTGTTTCGTGAATTCTATTGATGTGGAATCGGACTACGAGTCGGGGTTGCCATCTATGAATCCGCCTTTTGACGCGGCTGCGATTTACGTTGTTTACAACGCACGACCAGATTGGGCTACGAAAGACGGGCTCAACCTGCTAGACGTCACTGCCGACCCAAACCAAGTTGACACTAACGATATTCCAGTAGCAGCCATACGCACTCTTCAACAGCGGATATTCAGCGTCATAGGAAATATGGATGATAAATCGCGTGCTCTTGCGATGAAAGGGATGCTTGAGGCATGGGATCATATGGATGCACGTTCTTTTCGTAACATGAGCTACGTCAACGAAGTGGTCAAAGAGCGCATGACGCCAGAAGAAATGGACGTGCAGCGAGAACAAGGCAAGCCCATCCTTGATGTCTTCCGTGAGGGAGGCGTGCCCATTGGTGAGCCTGAGAAGTAGCATTTCTGGCTGATACGGAGCGTATCTAGCACGGACGCCGACGAACCGGTTGATATGGTCAGATACCCACAATTCAAATACTCACCTCCGTGGCCTGAAGGACAGACTATTTTCCACATCTTTCCGCCGCGCCCTGAAGGACGGCGGCTTTTTATCCGACAAGCCGGCTGGAAGCCCTGCGGCTAATTGAACGAAAAGCCGGCTCAAAGCCGGCTGCCGGCATTCCGTTGTTTGGTGTGGATGGGATGGCTTACCATTATGCGACGTGCGGCACACCCCAGCCGGCTTCGAGCCGGCTTTTCATATAAATAGCCGCAGGGCTTTAAGCCCGCGGCGGTGGTGCGGGGTAGACTGGGCTTGACTTCGGCAAAACAAGCTATCCGGCAGACCGGCGCGGTGTTGGGGTTCCCGTAGCCGCCAGCCAGTAGGCAGACCGCACCGGTCATCAACGACGGTGAGGCATCCCTAGCCAGTGCCGGTCTTCCTAAGTAGCGGGTTATACTTGCCCAGTATGGCATCAAGCGAATACTTGCCAGGGCCGATCCAGATCAGGCTGAAGAACAGGATGCATGCTTCAGCCGCATGGGAGTAAGCGTTAAAGTCGTCACCTTTACGCATGTGGAATGAAACCGCGACGGCCATCGTGAAGAACAAGAAGAACGCTGCCAGGCGGGTAAACAGGCCTAGTGCCAGCATCAGACCTCCGCCAAACTCGGACATGGCCGCCAAAAAGCCCAAGATTGTGTGAACAACGGGTGGGCCACCGATTGGCAGAGCACCACCCAACTGGGTCCATAACGGTGCGCCCCCCATCACTTTAGGCAGACCATGAGCCATAAACATCAGCCCAATCCCAACACGCAGAACAAGAAGTCCCCAGTCACGGCAGCGGTCAAAGCTAGGTAGGTACATAAGCGGTTCTCCTTTGTTTGTGTCTGTTGATCTCTCGTATCGCAAAATCGGCGTAACGTATAACACCGCAACCAGCCATGAGAGGATTCATCATATCATAAGTATGGCAGAACAATCAGCCGATTCTGCTCATTTTTTTGATATGATGTTTCAGATATCGTACGATATTACCAAGTCATGTTGGAGCCGTGTAACTACACGGTGCCCATAGGTGTCGAATACTGAGATAAAACTAGTTCGGAGGAACCCTGGTTGAGTGGATTGAAATGTTGGGCACTACTGTGCCTATCCTCGTTATTGTGTGTGAGCGCGTCCGCCGAGGTGCTGCCTGTCGGTAGTAAGAAGCAGCTATTCATCGACTCGAAGTTCGTGGGCCCCAGCAGCGGTGTCACATTGCGAATGAACCCCGCCCAGAAGCTCGGACCGATTGTCGACATGAAGGGCAATCCGTCTGACGAAAAGACGGGTGGATACTTCAAAGTGATTACCGACAGCGGAAAATTCAAGATGTATTACAGCTCTTTCGAGAACGACCATAACATCTGCTACGCTGAGTCGACCGATGGCCTCCATTGGGACAAGCCGGATCTGGGGTTTGGCCGCCAACCCGTCAACACGATCCCCGGGATGTCTCTTGACGCCACCATCATGGTTGATCCGCACGATAAGCCGGAACGCAGATATAAAATGTTCCGAGCTGACTGGGACAACTCAGGAAAAGACGGCCATGGTATCTATGGTTATTACTCGGCTGATGGCATCCACTTCACGCTGGTCGGCCGTATGCTGCCGCTCAGGCCCGAGGGTAACATCATCGCGGAGTGGGACACCAGGATCAATAAATACGTGGTGTGGATGCGGGTGTTAAACCGCAACGGCGAAAACCAGCGGCAGTTCGCCCGCATGGAGATGGATGATATCCTCAAACCCTGGCCGTTCAACGGAACCGCTCCGCCCGACTTCTGGGCGGAACCGTCGCACTGGCCGGTGGTTCTCAAGACCGATGAGCACGATGACCCGCACTCGGACATGTATTGCAGTGCCATCAGCATCTACCCCTGGGCACAGGATGTCTACCTGGCGTTTCCCTCGATGTTCCGGCACTTCTCACAGAATCAGCAGCCGTGGTTCCGGTTCGAGCCCGGGAATGACTATGGCTTGATCGACGTGCAGATGGCCGTGAGCCGCGACGGTGTGAACTGGAAGCGCGATGACCGCTCCTCCTACTTCCCGATGGGGCTGCCCGATGAGCCCGACCGGTGGCTGGTGATGATGGGTACGGGCATGATCCGCAAGGGAAGCTGGCTCTACCAGTATTACTGGTCGACCGCCCGTCTGCATGACAGCGGCATACTGCGTCCTGAGTATGACAAACTGGTGAGTGCCCCAGCCAGAACCTATGTGCTCAAGCAGCGGCTGGATGGCTTCATGTCCCTTGATTTTGCCTATGCAGGCGGCAATATGCTGACCCCCGTGATCAGTTTTGACGGCAAATCTCTGGAGTTGAATGTAGACACCGGCGCGATGGGGCATCTGAAAGTGGAGCTGCGAGACGCAAATGACAAGCCGCTGCCAGGGTTTACCCTTGCCGACTGCGAGGAGATCGGCGGGAACTTCGTCGACACCAAGGTCAGATGGAAGGGCAACAGCGATGTGTCTTCGTTGAAAGGCAAACCCGTCCGCATCTACTTTCAAGGCCGCAACGCGAAGCTATATGCGTTTCAGTTTATGCGGTAGGGGGGAGGCGCGCTGTAAGACTATAGATATTATGCCTGTTATGGGGATTTTAGGTCATTTAGCGCGACATTGGTTGTACCTTACACAAGTAAAGTGATGTAACATATATTAATACATAATATATCGTCACTATGGGATTGGTAATAGACGAGGATGAGAACCGAATCGCTGAAGCACAGGTAGGAAGATACCGGGCCAACAACGAATCATCAATCGAGAGGGATCACCCATGCCTACTGATACAACATGCTCCATATGTAACTCGGTCAACGTCTTTTTCAGCAAAAAGCGGACTGTTTTAGTTTGTGAAGACTGCGATTGTATCTTGCCGTCAGTGCCCGTCACGCCCGACCTTGCGGTCAGACTCGTCGCACGCGATATACCGCCGTCACAAGACGCGCAGGACGCCGAACGCGAGCTGATGGAGACCTTTGCCCAAACTTGTCTGCGCTGGCACCAAGGCAGAATGCACAAATTGCAGAAGCTCGCCGAGTTCATCCAAAGCAACATCGCCGTTGCCCCCCGCCTCGCCGTAGTCGCTGCCGGCCCGGGTCAGGGCAATTCGCACTGCGTAAAACAGTGGCATGAGTTGATAGCCCCTGAATATCCTGCGATCCGCATTCGTTATTGCGCATTACGTCGATGCTATAGAACGGTCGGCGACGGCGAACGCCGTAATGGTATACGGCTGGCACACCGGACTGCTGACGCACACATTTGCGGCCTATCTGATGCACGGGCATGGCAGAGCGTCCATTTGGCGACATTGCCGGCGGGCGGAGAACTATGGACTGCATAGTTCCAAGTTGTCAATTTGGAAGTTCGGCGGAGATTGCGTGCAGGCTTCTACTTGAGATTGAAACCTGCCACGACCGGCTGCGCGGGCACCTTGCCAGCTGCTAAGGAGTTGCACGCTGGGCCGGCGCGAGCAGAGCGATGGTTTGGGCACGGTGGTTTTTGCACTTGCGTTCGGCGGGAGTCGACATTAAACTGCTCCCGCAGTCATCGTTGATATGTGTGCAGGGAGTGTCGTAGGGAACCTGTACTGAGGAGAGGTATCATGATCTTCATTAGCTACCGAAAAGAAGATTCGAATGATTTACCGTTGTCGCTTGCTAGCGCCCTCGGGGCTCGTTTTGGCCAAGAAAACGTCTTCGTAGACAGAGCGAATATCATAGCTGGTCAGAACTGGCGCCAGCGGATTGAGCAGGAACTGGACAAGAGCAATGTAGTCATAGCCGTGATTGGCACGAAGTGGCTTCTTGCCGCGGACGAGTATGGGAGACGGCGCATTGACTTGGAAGACGACGTCCTGGCGTATGAGTTGGAGACGGCCCTGCGCCGGAGTACTCCTCTTATCCAGTTGTTTGTCGGGGGCATGTCCCCGCTTGTTGCGAAGGCGCTTCCCGACCGCTTGAAACCCCTTGCAGAGAAGCAGGGGATGCCGTTCGAAATGGCGCGCGATTTCGACAACCTTCTCAAGGTGCTGCCGTCCGGAGGATCGGGAAGCATTAACCTAGCCCAATGGTCTCCGAAGCCGCCCTACAAGGAGATGCTAAAACCTCTGAGTTTCGAAGCCGAAAAGAACCGTCATCTTCCGGGGTTCACAGGCCGCAGCTGGGTCGAGGAGCGGTTGGAGAACTGGATTCAGAGGCGAAGGTCGTCGCGTGTTTTTTGCCTCTTGGGTGGACCCGGCATTGGCAAGAGCGCACTGGCGTGCCACTGGTGTCACACCCGACCCGATGTGATCGCGTTCCATCACTGTGTGCATGGATACGCCGAGAAGACCGACCCACGGCGCATATTCTTTTCCCTTGCAGCACAGATTGCAGAGCGCATCCCCGCGTACGAGCAGCGGCTGGCAGCGGTCGGTGCCAAGGAGATGCAGGACATCATGAAGGGCGATGATCGAGCAGTGTTCGAGAACCTGCTGCTCAAGCCCCTGAGCGGGAGTTTCCCAGCTTACGAGCGCGACTGCCTCATTATCATAGACGGATTGGATGAGGCCACGAAAGGAGATGAGAACGAGATGGCCAAGGTGATTGGGGAGGCCTGGGTAGGGCTTCCGGAGTGGTTGCGGCTCGTGGTGACTGCGCGGGAGGAGTTCGATGTGAGTGCCTACTTGAGCAGCCTGCACCCGTTCGTACTGAATGCCAGCAGCCCCGAGAACATGGCTGACATCCGCGCGTTCCTGCGTCGGGAAATGCCGCCTGAGCAGGCGAGCGACGCAATGATAAATGAGATTGTCGCAAAGAGCGAGGGAATGTTCTTGTACGCCCATCTTGTGCTTGACGAAATTCGTGCTGAGCGCCTGAGCCTTGATCGAATTACGGACTTCCCACAAGGTCTGACAGGATACTACATTAACTGGTTCAGCAGGAAATTCCCGGATGTCGGACAGTACCATGAGGAGTTCCATGAACTGGTCAGCGTTGTCGTGGCGCAGAAGTCACCGCTTCCGCTGGATGTCCTGGGACGAGCCGTGGGGTTGAAGACGCATCCGCTGCAGATGCGGCTAAGGCGTCTTGGAGTTTTGTTCCCACTTCGCGAGGAGAAACTTGGGAACCGCAGCACTACGTATGTGACCCTGATGCATAAGTCCCTCCACGACTGGCTCACAGGACTTAATCCCGCAACACAACGTTATTGGGCTGGTAACTTCTCGAGTGACATAGAGTTAGGCAACCGACTATTGGCGGAAGAGGGGTGGCGCACCTACGAAGCAGGGACGCTGGGAACGGATGCCCACTTCCGCGAGACATTGCTAGCATACTTGGCGGATGACGGGCAGAGCGATAGACTCGTGAAGGTGCTCTTTGATGCGTGCCTGGTCGAGTCCTTGTGGTTCATTACGAATCGGACGGAATGGCAACGGCATATCAGCAGACTGCGGCACACAGTATCGCTGTCCAAACTGGTCAAGAACTGGATCGCAACCCAGTCACTGGCCGGCACACATACGTCGGCGGCGGCGGTGGTTGCGGGAAAGCTCTGCGAGCTTTTCAAGGAGATTGGAGCATTCGACGAAGCTATGGCGCTCGGGGAGGAGGCGTTGCGCATCTGGCGAGAGAACCATGTGGAAGGATCTGCCGAAATGGTCGGAACGTACTTGGCGCTCGGGGACATCCAGATGAGGCGTGATGAGTTTGACATGGCCACCTTCAGCCACGAACGGGCCATCGAGATCGCGGAGCGCGCCTACGCGGAGGACAGTCCCGAGATGGCGGACGTCATGTATGCCATGTGCGTCTTTTACTCCACCGCAACCCGGGACTACAAGAAGGCGATGCGGTGTCTGGAGCGGTGCTATGATATCTGCAAGGGGTGTAATCCCCCAAACCTAGTCGGAATGGCAAACTGCGTCAACGACAGGGCCATCATCTATTCACGCGAAGGTCGGAATGTGGACAATCTGGCACTCTATCGGGAAGCTCTGTCGCACTTTGAAAAGGCGACTCCGCGTGGACATCCGGAGATGGTTGCCACACTGGGCAATGTGGCCGATGCGCTTCTTGCCCGGCATGAACCCAACGAGGCTCTGCCCGTGCTGTTGCGTGCCGCTGAAATGTCTGAGAGCGTATTGCTACCGCAACACCACTATACTCAAAGCACGCGTCTGCAACTTTTTTCCGTCTTGCGTACCTTGGGGCGCGACAAAGATGCCTTGGAGGTCATGCATCATCACGTGTCTGAACACGAGCGGTACCCCGGCGCAGAGCACGTGGACACGGCTGAAGCGCGCCTCGCGATGTGTGCGGCGTTATGGAGCATGGTGTTGTCCGCCGATGCATCGGTCTCCGGAGCATATCGCGACGAGATCCGGCGGCAGTGCCAACTCATCCGGCGTGCCAGACCCAAGACTGTCGTTGGGTTGCTGAGCTTGTCCGAGGTCGCGCACAGAGCCTCGGAGACGGGCCTACATGGGTATATGCTAAAGGCGGCGCGGCGGGCTTGCAGCGGAGGGGCGGATGCGGACAAGACGGACGATTCCTGCGCCGTTCTCCCCGGATGCTACGGGCAAATCGTCGACTTGGTGCTCTCGGATCAGCCCGTTCAAGTCATCGGACCGACGATCTTAGAGATATGGCGGCGTGCGGCGCCGACGCTCGAGCAGAAGGCGAACCTGTTGTCGGAGACTCGCAAGGGGATCACCAGTCTCATCACTTGGTATGGACAAGTGCGTCTTGACCGCAGCGAGGACACAGCTGGTGTTTACGAAGCCTACAAGCTGATCACGCAGATTGGAGCCGATACTCCGGAAACGTTGGACCAGTTGGCAAGCCTCACGGTGAAGCTGCATCATCGGCACCTCGATGATATATCGGAGGAGCTATGCCAAGACCTTCTTGACCGCGCTGATAGAATCCTGGGCTCGGAGCACGTTCAGACTCGGTTGTATATCGACAACCTAGCGTTTTTCAAGATGTTCCGCAACAAGTTCGACGAGGCACGGAGCCTTTTTGATAGATCTCTTCAAGTGCATCTGAAGGAATGTGGGCCTGATAGTTTCGGCGTGATCTCGGCTACCGTGCATATGGCGGAATGCCTGCTGTTGCAGGGACGCGTCGACGAAGCGCAACAGGGTGTTCGTGAGTACGCCACCAGGTTTCCGGCGGTTGAAGAGACCGCTCTGGCGCGCAAGACGCTAGCGCGAGTACTGAACCAGGCGGCGCTACGGCAGAAGAACGAGTTTGGCTGCTATAATGGCGCCCGCACGTGCTACGAATTGGCGATCGAGTTCGATCCAGATGCGGCTGACGTCCACAGCAATTTTGCGATGTTGCTGTGGGGGTGTTTGGATGCGTACGACGATGCGGACTCGCATTTCCAGACGTCGCTCCAGCTGAACGATGGCGACTTCAACACGCACAGTGTGTACGGGCTTTTCCTCGGACAGACCCGGGAGGATCATTCAGGTTCGGTTGAACACTTTGAACGGGCAGCGGAGTTGGAGCCACACCAGGCTGCGACACACGCAAACCATGCGTCCGTGCTTCTGATATGTGGTGCGACGCATGCCGCGTGGCCACTTGCCACGCGGGCGATGCGACTATGTCAGCCGCATCCGGACCGGACTATGTGTCGTCCGCTTTTCGTTGGCGCGGCCGCCCTCGTGCTCCTCGGCAAGGACGCTTCGGTGCCGCTCGGACAGTTAAAAACCCTCTTTACACGGCGGATTAACCATGTGCCTTGGGTCATCACCGCGCTGCTGAAGAAGCTCGAACGCGATCTCCCACCGGGCACCTATACCTTGTTGAAGGCTGTATCGGCTGCGATTGACGACAAGGGAAAACTCCCTCAGCTTGAGAATGACCCTGTATGGCGGGAAATCGATGCTGTTCCCTTGGAGACGTGCTGGCCCGAACTGTGAGGTCAGGGGAAACGGAAGTATCCTCCACACGTCACGCGTGCTGGCAGCGGTATAGCCAGGCATGAGAAGATGTTTTATCGGCACTTGGAAGGTGACAGCATGAAAGTGGTGATCTGCCCGGACTCATTCAAGGGCAGCCTTACGTCAATCGACGTGGCCAATGCCATTGCCAGGGGCATTTCCAAGGCAGGTTCCGAGTGTGATCTACAGACCGTGCTCATCCCAGTGGCCGATGGCGGTGAGGGCACGGTCGATGCCTTGCTGCTGGCGTCGGGTGGTGACAAGCGCCATCTGAAGGTGCATGATCCGCTGATGCGTGAGATCGAGGCGTACTACGGGCTCCTTGCTGACGGTCAGACCGCGGTGGTTGAGATGGCTGCGGCCTCGGGTCTCTGTCTGCTGTCAGAGGACGAACGCAACCCGATGCTCACCAGCACGTGTGGCACCGGTGAGTTGATCCTTGGTGCGATCCACGCGGGTGTGAAGAAAATCATCATTGGTATCGGTGGCAGCGCGACCAATGATGGAGGTGCCGGTGCGATGACGGCACTTGGCGCTCGCTTCCTGGATAACGCCGGTCGCGCATTATCCCCGGGTGGTGCTGCGTTGGCTCAGCTTGACCGGATTGACATGTCTGGCTTCATACACTTACCAGATCAACTGATGGTCGAAGTGGCGTGTGATGTGACCAACCCGCTTTGTGGCTCCGACGGTGCCTCTGCGGTGTATGGCCCTCAGAAAGGGGCCACGTCGCAGATGGTCGCGGAGCTTGACGCAGCCCTTGCGAACTACGCGAGGGTGATCGAACGCGACCTCGGGAAGGAGATCATCGACCTGCCTGGAGCCGGTGCGGCAGGCGGTCTTGGAGCCGGACTGTCGGCGTTCCTGAATGCACAGCTCCGCTCAGGGATTGATATCGTGCTGGATTCCGCCCGCTTCGATGAGCACATACAGGACGCTTCGCTGATCATTACCGGTGAAGGCCGTATCGACGATCAGACAGCCAGCGGCAAGACCATCGCGGGCATCTTGAAGCGCGCGAGTATAGCCAATGTGCCTGTGGTGGCGGTCGCCGGATCGGTTTGTGGTGACATCAGCCGTCTGCATGACATGGGGCTGACGGCTGCTTTTGGTATCACCTCAGGGCCAATGTCGCTGGATTATGCCATGGCGAATGCCGTAGACCTTATTGAGGGCGTGAGCGAGAGCATCATGCGGCTGTTTGTTGCGGGGTGACGAACCGCGGGCCGGTAGGGGCACGGCGTGCCGTGCCCCAGGGGCTGTAGGGGCGACCGGCCGGTCGCCCTGGATGGTGGGAGATCGTAGGGGCAGGCCCCTGTGCCTGCCCTGCTCGGGCGATGGTGGGCAACCACAGGGGGATTGCCCCTACATTACCTTCCGTGTAATCCGTGGTTCAGACGATCCCCCGGGGGCTATCCGCCAGACCGCCCCGGTTAGGGAAAACCGGCGCGGTCACTGGGGCATTTCTGAGCGACCGACCGTGCCCGCTAATTCCCGCCCTACGACTTCACAGCCCCCCTGGTCAAGCCTTCCACGTAGTATTTCATACCCACCGCGAACAACAGAATCAACGGCAGTGCGCCGATCAGGTACCCCGCCATCAGCGGACCCTGGTCCAGATTGCCCTCGGCACCGAATTTGGTGACGCCCACGGAGAAGAGTTGTATCTTGTCGTTGCCGATGGTGATGAGTGGCCAGATATAGTCGTTGTAAACCCCAACGAACCCCATTATGGCTAGCGTGGCCAGGATCGGCAGCGAGAGGGGCAGCGCGAGTTTGTAATAGCACTGGAACTCGCTGGCACCGTCCATACGCGCCGATTCAAACAGCGAGGAGGGGATCGACTCAAAGAAGGTACGGCAGAGGAAGGTGCCGAACACCTGCCCTCCCGATACCGCGGCGATGATCACCGCCCAGCGGGTGTCCAGAAACCCGGAGCCGCCGATGCCCAGCCAGTTGTTGCCTCCCACCAGCGGGAACTCCTTATACCACAGGAAGGCCGGCACTAAAGTCAGCAGACCAGGGATCATCATCAACGCCAGTATCAGCATGTACAGCACGTTCTTCCCGCCGAACTCCAGCCGGGCGAACACATAGCCCGCGAGTGAAGAAAGGAACACCGAGCCGACAATGGCAATCGTGCCGGTGGTGACGGAGTTGAGCATATAGTGCTTGATGAAATGAAACGCCTTTGTGAAATACTCAGGGTGATACTCGCGCGGCCACGCCCAGAAGTGGTTCAGTATCTCACCGTTGGTCTTCTGCGATATCAACAGCGTCATGTAGAACGGCAGAAGGGTCAAGACAGCCAGCAACACCAGCGTCAAAATGATCATCAACTGGCCGAATGTGAATTTGTATCCTCTCATGATTCCAACTCCGATCGCTTGAGAACCTTCATGTTGAGTATCGTCAGCATCATCACGATGATGAACAGCAGCAGCCCGATGGCCGATCCGTAGCCGTAGTGGGTGAACCGGAAGGCCTCATGGTACATCCGCAGTGCCGGCACGGTGGTCGATAATCCCGGGCCGCCGTCGGTCAGCAGCAAAATGGTCTGGAAGTCCTGTAGGCTGCCGATGAAGCACAAGATGATGAGCATCCGCACCTGGCTCTTCACCAGCGGGATGTCGATGGCGAAGATGCGCTTGAACAGGTTGCTGGATTCCATCCGGTAGGCCTCATACACGCTGTCGGGGATGTCCATCAAGCCGGCCATGAAGATCAGCAGCCCGAATGCACCCACCCAGGGGAAGCCCATGAAAATGATGCTTGGCAACGCCAGCGAGGGCTCACCCAACCAGTTTTGCTGCAGGTGGTCGAGTCCCATGGCTTGCAACGCCTGGTTCAGCATGCCCATGTTGGGATCGTAGATAAATCCCCAGATCAGTATGCCGACCATTCCTGGCACGACCATTGGGATCAAGAACAGCGTGCGGAACAGATACCTCACGCGGTCACTGATCAGCGCCAGCACCAACTCCGCGGCGATGAACGGCACCACGATCGACTTGAATAACCCCGCCACCAACAGGGTGATCATATTGCCGACCCCTCGCCACAGCACCATGTCCTGAGCCATGATCTTGAAGTTGTCCAAGCCATTGAATACCGCGGCGCGGCCCTCTTCCCAGCGGGTGAAGGCGTGATACAATCCCGACAAGGCGGGGAAGTAGTTAAACGCGCCCAGCAATATGAATGTGGGCAGAAGCAGCACGTAAGCGGTGATGGTCTGTCTGCGGGCAGAACCTCTGGCCCGGCTGATATGCCAAGCTCCGAAGCCTGCGAACAGCACGATGATGATGCCCAGCATGAAGGAGCCGTTCTCAAACGGGTTCCATGGTGAGCGGACCTCCGTGATGTCAGGTGGCGTATCTTTCGTTTTTGGATTACCATCCACGCCGTTCTTCGCCCGCATCCGCGGGACGGCGTTGATCATGGATTCTTTATACTGTGTCAGGAAGCTGCTCAGCTCCAAGCGGCCAGCCATGTATTCTTGGGCCAGCACACTCCATTCAAAAGTGCTCTCCTGCTCGTCCTCTAGACCGCGGAAGGTCAGCTTCTCGTAGCCATGCCCGGTGAACACGCTCATCTGTTCTTCGATGGCGGTTGGCAGAGGGACGTCACGCACGGTGAGGGGACCAGTCAGGGGCTGGTCGTCGGCCAGCGTCATCTCGATGAACAGACGAACATTTTGTGGCGCGGTCATAAACATCAAGAAATCAATGACGCGGGCGTGGTGCTCGGGGTTCTTCTTGTTGGTCACGCACAGCGGCATGCCCGGACCACCTACGCCTCGGAAGGGACCGCCAGCCATCGGGTCGTCGGTGATCTTCGGGAACCAGAAGTTGCCAAACCGGAAGCGGTCCTCTTTGGGCATCCGCTTGAAGTCACGCACGATGCCGGTCACTGAGGAGCTGGTCAGCAGTATCATCGCCGCCTTCTGCCGATACCACAGGCGGTTGGCGGAGGCGGGATCGGTGCCCAGATAGCCTGGCTGGAAATACTGCGAGAACTCCCTTAGCTTTGTATACATCTGGCCCATTTCGGGTCCGGCCAGATCAATAGAGCCATCCAAGATGCGGTTCTGCAGCCGCTCGTTATCCATCACGACCATCAGGTCCCGCATCGGGTCCTGGCCGTTATACTTAAAATTCTTGTTACGGGTGGCGTCATAGTCCCAGTCACCGGGCTGGGCGATGATCGACGGCACAAACTTGCGCATGTAAACATCGCTGAACATGCGGATCAGCCAGCCCATATCGCCGGCCCAGAACGATGCGGCGTTCCCTCCAATGGCGACGGGGGCCAGGCCCGCCTTCTTGATCACTTTGCAGGTGTCCAGTAGTTCTGCCCAGGTTTCTGGTTCTTTCAGATTCAACTTGTCGAATATGTCGCGGTTGTAGAACATGGCGATTTCGATGGTGTCGATGGGCACCCAGAAGAGCTCACCGCCCAGTTTGAACCGCTCGAGCTGCTCGGTGTAGAACATATCATACCAGCGCTTGCCGGTGTATGGGTTAGTCGATTGCAGCGATGGCCAGAGGTTAACCAGTTTACCCATGCGCTCATAACCGACGGTGTAGTTGGCATTATAGATGTCTGGGAGCTGGTCACCGCCAGCGGCGAAACGGGTGCGAATCCATGTTTCGAAGTTTTGCGGTACGATGGTGACTTCTACTTTGATATCGGGGTGCTCTTTTTCGTAGCGGCTGGCTATTTCCATCAGCGCCGCGCGGTAGTTGGCACTGATTGTGGCCAGTTTAATGGTGTCGCGGGCGGCATAGCCTGGGGGTGCGGAGACCATCAGCACCAGGCAGACAGCCAGCAATGCACGCAGCTTCGTCATAAGAAAACACCTCCGAAAGATGGCCGGCGCGTCACTCAAAACGTTCAAAAGGGTTAATGATAGCAGAAATAGAGTGGTCACCGGATACCAGTATTATGCTACAAATATCAGTTGCATTGCTACATGTGGGCCGTTGGGGTTTATGGGTTTGTCTCACGCGGAGACGCGGAGGGAGGGAGTGTCTCACGCGGAGACGCGGAGGGAGGGAGTGTCTCACGCGGAGACGCGGAGGGAGGGAGTGTCTCACGCGGAGGCGCGGAGGGCACAGAGGGGAAGGAATGTTTCACGCGAAGACGCGAAGGCGCGAAGGGAGGGATTGTCTCACGCGGAGACGCGGAGGGCACAGAGGGGGAGGGAATGTCTCACGCGGAGGCGCGGAGGACACGGAGGGGGAGGGAATGTCTCACGCGGAGGCGCGGAGGACACGGAGGGGGAGGTTCATCCACAGATTACGCAGATGCCGCAGATTGGGAAATGGCCGGGTGGTTGGTAGGTTTGCCCCCTTGGAACGCTCCTGGGAACGCCAATCTCCCGATTGGCATTCCGCACTAATCCCCGACACGAAAACTCACACCGCGCCCTGAAGGACACGGCTTATTATCCGAAAAGCCGGCTAGAAGCCGGCTACTGAGCTTTGGCCTTTTGAATGTTTCCACACTAGCGACCTTGTAGTCTACCGTTTCACTCCACTCGAAAACACACCGACCCCATGATGTATGCCCAGCGCGCCAGCTGTTATTTCTATTAGTAACAGCATATCTTTGAAATATCACACAAACGTCAGAATATTATCCATAAAGCTATTGATTATCTATTGTAATGTATGATATTTCATAAGTGATAACTAGATTGGAGGGAACCATATGGGAGCCAAAACGAGAGTGCAGCACATCAACTACAAAGGCCGTCACCAATGGTATGTCAACTTCCCCGCCACAGTCGCTGATGCCATCGAGCTACAAAAGGGTGAAGTCGTGGAGTGGGTGATCATTGACAAAAACATCATGATGATGGTCAGGTCGAATGCTGTCATTTCGGAGGATGAAGAGCGATGAGCAAAGTATTGCCTGCATTTATGCTTCTCTATGAACTGGCACGCGATGCGTTTAACCAACAGCGAACCTATGAAAAGTCCCAGCAGATCGCTCTGGCGGCCACGGCAACCGTCGGAAGACACACAATCACAGGGATCATCCAGACAGCTGGTCAGGCTGACAAAGACTGGTCAGCGTATTACCGCATCTTTGAACAAAACCGTATCTCGGTGTCCCAGTGCTGGGACACCGTTTTACAGCAAGCGATCAGCCTCACTCCAGAGAACATGCCGTTTGTTGTCGCGATGGATGATACGATAATACCGCGCAAAGGGACAAAGGGCCATGGCGTCTCCTTACGTAGAGACCCTCAAGGGCCAAAATACCGCCCGAACTTCATACATGGTCAGCGTTGTGTCCAGTTATCAGCTCTTGTCCCCTTCAACGGATATCATAGCCGGGCCACTGCTATCCCTATCAACATGCTGCACGCACCTACTCCCAAGAAGCCAGGCCCGAAAGCTACTGAAGAGGAGCGCAGCCAATACAAGACGGACCAGAAGGCCTGCAGGGTTACTAAAGTGGGGGCCGATGCCATTAAGGAGCTGCGGGCCAACATGGACGCGAACCCAGACACCAAGCACAGGCGGCTTGTGTTGACGGTAGATGGAGGTTACATGAACAAGACCATGTTGACTAAAATCCCGGAGAACACCACGATCATTGGACGGTTACGTCGTGATGCCAAGTTGACGAAACTGCCAGACAAGCAGCCAAAAACTGGAAAGCGACGTGTATATGGAGACCCTACCCAAGCCTGACCTGATACGACAGGACGATTCATATGAATGGGAACACATATGCGTTTACTCGTCTGGCAAATTCCACGTTGTGAGGATCAAGACCGTCGACCGAGTGAGATGGAGAGGGGTAGGAGCTCAAGATTTCAGACTGATCGTGGTTGCACCAACACCATATAGACTCAGGAAGAACGGAAGGATACTATATCGAAACCCGGCTTACGTCCTGTGTTCTGATCCAGATATGCCAATTGAACAGGTTGTGCAGTTATATATCTGGAGGTGGGAGCAGGAGGTGGCGTTTCGTGAGGAGAAAAGCTACTTTGGTATCGGTGATCCGCAGGTATGGTGTGAGAACTCAGTCTGCAATGTCATTCCGTTTCTGGTATGGGTATATAGTTTAATGCATCTCGCTGCGATAATTTCTGGTGTGAAGGATGAGGAGCTTCCCAGGCCTAAGTGGCAGCGTCGAGCGATTGATGGCAGGTTATCGACTAATCGATTGGCTATGTTTATGAGGCAAGAGGTAATTGACTCGCCGAATGAGCGTGACTATGGGGATGTCGTGTCAAGGCTACAAGCGTCGATACATCCTATGTCAAATTCCAAAACACGAAGCCGTCAAAACTCCGAAATTCACCAATATCCTGCGTGGCTGTATGCGATGAAATAGCCAAAGTTCAGAAGCCGGCTAGAAGCCGGCTACAGGTATGAAATCTAGTTCGATAACGGGAAGAAATGGTCAAGCAATGAATCTTTACGCTCGGTGGCTTGATGATCCAGACGTCTTTAGACGGCTTTTCGGTTAAGAAGCCGTGTCCTTCAGGGCGCGGCGGAGTAGGCATACACTAGTATATAACGATTAGACCCCACGTTCCGACCAGTGGGTAGTAGATTAGGTCTGGGGATGGGACTGTAGTTGGTTGGGGGAACGGCTTTGGCACCACCAGTCCCCCAAATCCCCCCACCCCATCCACAAACGAAAACTCCCCGCCGGCGATGCCGGCGGGGAGTCAGTTACGTGACTTCGCCACGCTGTTGACAATTGTTAATTGACAATTGTCAATTTGGCGACTGTGTCGCTACTTGGCCACGGGGGGCTTTTCGGCGGCGTGACGGCGCAGCTCAGACGGGCTGAGCGGGCGGCTGTAGAGCTTGACCTCGTCGATCTTCCCCTGGAAGAAGGCCTTGTGCCCGGGATCGAAGTTGCCGATGCAAAGGTTGAGGTCGCTCCCCTTCACAGGACCGCCTCTCTCAAGTGACGCGCTCTCCACACCGTCGATGTAGATGCGGATTGTGCGGTTGTCATAGGTCACCGCCAGATGGACCCATTTACCCACGGGCAGCTTCCGTGAGGTGGTGACATGGTGGCTCCATTCGGTCAACGGCATAGCGAAAGTGACATGGCCATCCGAAAGCCCCAAACGGTAGCCGGTATCCAGCCGGCCTGACAGGATGCGGTTGAGCATCCAGCGGTCCGATTGGTTTGCCTTGTCGGTATACACCCATAAAGAGAAGGTAAGCCCTGTCTGGGGAGCCAGCCTTGCATTATTGGCGATCACCGCACATCCGCCCTGGCAGTTTAGTGCATTACCATCACGCCCCTTGGTGCGGGTGGTTTCGTATATATACCCGCCGATGCGGTTCCCCGTATAGTCCAGCACGTAAGGCGCACTCTTGCTTTCGTCGAACGACCACCAGGCCACTAGCCCTTTTTCGTCAGCCCCTTTTTTTTTGACCACTTTACCTAGCTGCTCGGTCACGGCGTCCTGTCTTTTGGTGTAGGCTTTGTAGTCAAGGTCATACGGTCCCATACCGATGTCTTCTGGCAGCAAGTCGATGTGATCTTTGGGCGCATCGGTGAACACATTCCGCACGGCATCCACGTATCCAAAGCCGTATTCACGATAAGGTGCGAGGTAGTGACCCTCACCCCACTCGTTCCAGTTGTCCAGAATCAACATGCGGCTTCCCAGCTCGTTAGCGGGTAATGTGCCGATGAAATCCTTGGCCAGCCTCAGCAGCCGCTCGAAATCTGCCGGCGGGAGCTTCCAGATACTGCCCTCGTCGGACCAGCCGCTCCACGCCTGCGAGACGGTGACCACCTGTGGGATGATGTTCAAATCCTGTGTGGCTTTGATGTAGCGCATCTGGGTGTCGACCACCACATCCGGTTTCGGGCTGTCAGCGATGCCCCAGCAATAAGCAAAGGTATAGTCCAGACCCAGTTGCTTCATCAGCTTCAGGTGGTTGGGGTCTAGCCCGCGGTATTCGCCCAGAATGGTGAGGCCGTCGAAGCCCGCTTTCACGCACGCCTGGCGCATTTTGTCAAACGCCTTGGGCACATTCTCGATGCCGCCCAGGTCGATGATGAGGTTCTCTGGACGGTAGATATACAGCACCGGCTTGTTGTCGATCTTCAGGTAGCTGTCGCGTTTAAAGTAGTTGTCGATCCAGAAGGGCATGAGGTTATTCATCAGGTCCTTCTCGTCAGAGACGCCCGATGATCCTATAGACTGGTTTTCCCACATGATGGTAAACTTCATGTATTTTTCATACCGGGAGTGGTAAAAAGAGTCGTGAATCGCGCTGCCAAACTTCTGCTTCACGGCCTCACCCTGGCTGGAGCGGTACCAGCAGTAGATGAAGTAGTCCACGCCGTGTTCGGCACACCACTTGGTTTCCCAGTCGGCAATCTCCGGGTTCTCCTGGCTGTAGAATCCCAACGCCGGGGTGCGCTCCGGGTGCTTCAGAAGCTGTTTCCACATCTCGGGCTTGTCGTGCTCCCAAAGCGGGCAGTTGTGTGCACCGATCAGCACCTTACTCTTCACGGGCTCTGGCTCAGGGATGTAGGAAAGCTTCTTCACCGCCATCGGTTGAAGGAATAGAAGCTGCAGGGGATAGGAAGCCGTCAGCCGCCCGTTCACGAAAGCCTCCAGCTTCATGTCATACACGCCCTCAGCCACGGCTTCCATTACCCAGCTCAGCTTTGTAATGACCTGCTTCAGGCTGATGCGAGCGCCAGGTTGACCTTTGAGAAGCCGGATGCCGGCGGGCAGGGTGAGCTTATATTCGACATTCGTGGCCGAGCTGACGTTATTGACCAGAACAGCTTCGAATGTGGTCGCCCGTTTCGCGCGGCACACACCGATAGTGGGCTGGAAGCTGCGGATGGTGACAGGTGCCTCCTGCGCGCAGACCCGTTTTGGACGGATGAACAGCAAGCAGAGGAACAGCGTGAATGCGAATGTGAAGACCAAGTTTGTCATGACACTTCCTTAGAGTGGTTTATTGGGTGCAACGAATTGTCCAGCGGTGGCTATCGTAATACCTACAAGCTGATATTTTGGTTGACTTTCCAACACCCCGAATGGGGTGAGATTCTTACAGCCACGGGTGAGCGAAGCGTAACCCGTGGTAAGGGCGCACCATACCTACCCCGAAGTGGGTCGGTTGTGATTCTATACATCCTCATAATGACCCCTTCGGGGTAGATATGTGTTTGTGCTCTCCACGGGTTTCGCTTTGCTCACCCGTGGCTATAAGAATTATACCCACTCCGTGGGTGCCCGTAGGCCTGCTCATTTCCAATGGTGCATATGCGTGACGAATTACTATTGGTTTACTATAGCACATCTGGAGCTCGATTTTGGCTATATTTGAGAAGAAGTGAGCATAAATTGAACCAAATCGGCCCCTCCGGCAGGTTTGGATAAACCGCTGGAGGGGCCATATAGCCATGAACGCAGAGCTCGTGCAGACTACTTCTTGAATCGCAGGCTGATTTTGTGGTTGCTGGGCTTAATCTTAATGGCGTGTGTTGAATGCTCCAGCGACATCTCGCCGATGGTGCACTGCAGCTCGTAATCGAAATGCTCGTAGGTGTAGCGAATGTTGTGTGTCTTCACCATCTTGATGGGCTCTGCTTTCCCGGCGGCCCAGCTCAGTTCGGCGTAACACTGCGCTTTAGGATCGGCAGGGGTGATGGTGATCTCCAGGGTGTCGGGCTTGTTGATGATCTTGACGGAAGTGCCATCATCCTCTTTCCAGGTGATCCGGAGGTTTTGGCCGTCCTCACTGACTTTGGGGTCGACCTTACCAAGCTGGGTACGGCTGCCATCGGCGTGCTGCAGCCACAACCGGAGGCCCGCCGAATACTCGTGGTCGCTCCAAACGAAGCCGTCGCAGATGGGCAGGGTATCGTATGCCGCATCATGCGTGGTGCAGATGTCAGTCAGGTATCGTTCGGTGTAGTTCTCATCAAAAAGATGCAGGTCGCGGATCATGAAGCCCTCAGTGTTCCAGAAGTGGTTGGTGCGGTAGAACCTGCTGTTATACCACACTGACTTACGCCCATCGCCGCGCCAGTCGGTCAGTGCCGTAACGGCGGAGGCGGGGGTCACAGGGTATTGTTTGCGGAACCAGGCTGATGATGCCTCCAGTGTCTCCACCGTCAGTTTGCCCTCTGCGGACAGGGTGGCGAGTAGCTGTATCTGGTCCGTCAGCCCTTTGGACATGCCTGGCCAGCCGAAGGAGTTTTCCTGACCAGCCTGAGCGTAGGCGAAGGTCAGGCATGGGGAGCCATAGGTCGTATCGAAGAACCAGCGGACCCACTTGGGATCGCCCCCACCGCCATCACCAGCATAGACGGGCTCGAGGGTCATCACGCCTTGTCCGTTACCACCCAGGTTGGCGGAATACTGGTAGATGGGGTCGCTGCCCAGCATTCGGAATATGGGCACAGGTATCTGGTTTTTGGCTGTCTGGGCCGGCATGTAGGCGTTCTTACGGCTGGGATAGAACGCTTGCCCCCAGTATCCGCCCCACAGGGTATAGCCATCGGTGCCGATCTGATCGCGACAGTTGCAGGATGAGCAGACGCCGTAACGGTCAGAAAGGTATCCGATCAGGTGAGCATCCATGAACCAGGAGCCCACTGATGCTGGGTATTTACCGAATACCGACTTGAACTCTTCCATGAATACATCGGCCATCTTTTCACGTTCCGCCGGGGTGTATCCCACCGAAAATCCGACGTCGGTGTGCCAGTCCCAGGCGTAACCTGGCCGTCCACGCCATTTGATACCAGCCTTCTCCACCAGTGGCTGAGGGGTCTCGAACCACGCGCCGATTTCGTGCTGTGGGCCGGCGGCCTTCAGCATCTGCACATATTCGGGCATGATAAGCGCATCGTATTGCAGCAGCCAGGTGGCGGGAAAGCCGTGCTTGTTCACAAGCTCGATTTGGTTGGCCACGGTACCCATCAGGTCGATGCGCGGGTCACGCGGGTCGACCGCGCGGATGAAATTGATGATGTTGACGATGCCTTTTCTATCCAATGAATGCTCCATGATATATCTATTGTTCGCCTAGTTGCCTGCGTTGTGAGCACGGCGCCGCAGGATGTCCTGTTGGACCTCCGGCGTCAGCCGCGTGAAGTAAGCCGAAAACCCGCTCACGCGCACCACGAGACCCTTATACTGATCCGGGTGCTCCAGTGCTCTGTGCAACTGCTCGTTCCCGGTGAAGTTGAACTGCAGCTCCGGTATGCGGCCATCCAAAAATGCATGGGTGAACGCTGAGAACCGGTCGGCACCCGCTTCACCCTGGAAGTGCTCGGGGTCGAATTTCATGTTCACGACGCTACCCGTCAGCGCGCGGTGGTAGTCTGGTCGGCTGACCGAGTTGATGAAGGCGGTGGGACCGTGGCAGTCACGGTAGTAGTGGGGGCTGGCCGCATCACTCAGCGGAGTATTGGCGTTTCGGCCATCTGGTGTGGCACCGACTTCCATACCCGCGTATATGTTGGATATGTTCGCGGCAAAAGCACCGACATACCGTCCGCCGGTGGAAACATGATGCTTCAGCACCTCGATGGAGCTGTAGTCTACAATCCATGCGGCCAGTTCATCTACATACGGATCGTCGTTGCCGTATTTTGGCGCGCGGTTGAGCAGCATCTGCTGAAGCCACTCGTAGCCTTTGAAGTCGGCAGCTAGCGCATCCATGAGCTGCTCCCAACTAATGGCTTTCTGCTCGAAAACCAGCTTCTTGATCGCCGCAAGCGAGTCGGCCATGGTGGCCAGACCCATGATGGCGACACCGATGAACCGCTGGAAGAGTGCTCCGCCGTCGTTGATGTCACGTGCCCTACCGATGCAGTCCTGTGTGAGTGCGGACAGGAACGGGTCAGGGATTTGCTCCGCTGGCTGCGATGTGGCCATTTCGTCGATCCACATCGTGTGATTGGCCATCTCGAGGCTGAGCTCTTCCCTTAGCAGCTCCTCTAGCCGGTCATACGATTTTTCTGTTTCCTCAGTAAGCCGTCGCATCGCGCTGAGCAGGCAGAGCGGGGTGTTGAACCGGTTGTCCGACCAGGCCTGCTGCCGTCCCGCCAGCATGGTCTCGATGCAGCCCACCATGCAGTAGTCTCTCGCGATTTCGCTGGGGATACCTATCTCCTCCAGGCCAGGCAGCAGCACGTGGTCGTTGAAGATCGCCGGGAAACCGACCCCGGTGCGGATGCACTCAAAACAGGCGCGATGGAACGCCTCCGGTGTGCCGTCATGGAACCGCGCGGACAGGTTGGTGTGCGGCGACTGTATCAAGCGAGTGGCATCCAGGCAGATATAAGACAAATCGTTGGTGGCGTCCTCCCCCTGCGAGGTGAGCCCTCCGATGCAGATGTTGGTGACCTCGCCGAGAGCTTCGACTTTGGCCCACAGGTGACAGAAGCAGTCCAGTGCGTCCGATTCGGTGATCTTCCCGTTGGCCAAGTCGTTCTTGTAGAACGGCAACAGATACTGGTCAATGCGTCCAAGGGCCATATGCCCGCGACCTTCGCTGCTGAACGCCATGTGGGTGAGCCATACCAGTTGCATCGCCTGTTGCAGTGTCTGAGGCGGTTGCCATGCGATCTGCCGGCAGTTTTCGGCGGTGAGGGTGTTCCCCTGTGCTTCGCAGGCATCAGCGTAGCGCAAGGCGAAGCGGGACAGGCCCTCAAGGGTGATCTTGATCGCGCTCAAATAGGTCAACCGGTCGGGTTCGGTATGCTGCGCCATGGACTGGTCGACCTTGGCGATCATCCCACCGATCCCTTCGGTGAGGAGGGTGGGGTAGTCCGCCAGCGAATGGTCCCATCCGGTGCCGAAATGACGGTGTCCTCGCGCATCATGCTCCGCGGCGATCTTATCAAAATCCGCATCAGACATATCATCAGGCAGTGTGTGGCTTAGGAAGCCCACGGGGCTGCCCGCGAACAGCTCATCAGCATCGCAGTGCAGAGCAATGTGATCCAGCACATTCGCAAAAGCAGTGGCACGGACGATGGGTTCAGGCTCACCAGCGTGTGCTAGGTAAGCCTCCACGCGGTAGAGTTTGCGCAAGTCGTAACGGCCGCGGGCTGAGGCATTCGCGGCTCTGGTCTGGCTCAACACGGTCTGCCATGAGGGTACTGCTGTAGTGATCATGCCACAAATACTCCCTTGATGGATTTACCTTGGCTGGCGTTTGCCAGTGCGGTGTTGACCTCCGCGATGGCATACCGGTGGGTGATCGTACTCGCAAACGCCGCGTACAGCTCAGGGTGGTTCTTCAGGAACTGCACGTATGTGCCTAGGTCAGCGATAGTATACTGGCTGCTCCCGCTGATCTGAATGGCCTTGAAGGTGATGAGCTGCGGCTGTATCTCCACAGCACCGCTGATGGAATATTGACCAGGCACCAGGTAGCGTCCGCGGGTGCGTACCAGATTGAGACCTTCAGGTATGGCACTGGGGGCTCCAGAGGCCTCAATCACCACATCGGCACCGTCACCGCGGTTGAGCTCGGATGCCAGTCTCTGCACATCGGCTAACCGCTGCTCGGGCGTGGTGTTGCGCCTGTCCCAAACGAGTGTGGCCCCTAGTGATCTCGCCATCTCCATGCGTTCGGGGTTTGACGAGGAGCCGATGGCCGCCACCACACAGCCAGCCGCCGCCGCCCAGGCGACGGCGAACAGGCCGACTGGTCCGGTACCTTGCACCACTACCAGTTCGCCCGGTTGCAGCGGTCCTGCGCTCATGAACGCCTGGATGATCGTCGGGCCAGCGCAGGGGAATGCTGCGGCCGCTGCCAGATCGATACCTTCAGGGATCAACACCAGCTTCTGAGTGGGGTGGAACAGAACCTCGCCGTATCCGCCATGGAAGTGCGGCGTTACGGAGGCGTCCTGGGAGTTGGTCAGCCCGAAGTTCAAGCAGTTGGCGGCACCGCCGTTGAGGCAGTTGAAGCACTTTCCACAAGGAACGGCGATGCACGCAATGGCTGCATCGCCCGGCTTGATCGGCTGCCCCAATGCATCTGTGGCAGATCCTTCGCCGATGGCTTCTATGATCCCCACAAATTCATGCCCCGGGATGCAGCCGGCGGGCATCATCAGCCTGCCCTCGGCGATGTGGATATCTGTGCCGCAGATTCCGCTGTAAGCAAGGCGCATCCGTGTGGTGTCTGCGGTGGGCTCTGTTACGGGATAGGTACGGACCTCAAGCGGGTTTCCTGCACCGGCGAAAACCGCAGCCTGGGCTGATCGGGTTGAACTCATCTATAGGTGTCTCCTTACGATAATAGCTGTATTTGTACTATTATAGCTCAGATATAAGCGTAAAAAATGGACAGAATGGCATACTGTTTGTATGATCTGGCAGAGTGCGGAATATTCGGATACTGGGGGGTGACCGCAGCCAGTTACTTGCGATATAGATAGGGGTCGTATTCATCTTGTGCCGCGACATAAATGTCTCGGCTATTACCCACATCACCCAGCCGCGCCTTGAAGGACGGCGGCGGAGTGGCATACACCATCATATAACGGTTAAACACCACGTTCCGGTATGTGGGTAATAGGCTGACATAAATGTCTCGGCTATTGACCAGCAAGCCCGTTGAAACGGGCTGCGGAACTTCGGGCCCGGTAGTGATAACTACACTCTAGACTGCTTCAGTAGTCTAGAGTAGCTGATCGTAGGGGCGTCCCTTGTGGGCGCCCTAATCGTTATTCATTCTATAGTTTTGGATTTAGGGCGCCCACAAGGGACGCCCCTACGACCGTATCAGTTACAGCGTAGACTGCCGTAGCAGCACGGATAGGTGCTTGTTGTTCAGTAGCTGAGGCATTTATGTCGCGGAATCGGTGATATACTGGCTCAGCAGATATTCATTAGGTATTTGATTGGAGGGTGGACACGCGGTGTATCAACTCAGAGCCGTCTGACATGGAGCCCGATCGCAACGGCTATTTCATCACCCGTTGAAACTGCTGCATGACAGGATACGGCACCATTCCGAGTATGCCGAATTCTATACCGTCCTGCTCCCATGATATCCATTGGTGCTGAGGGGTGGGTTTGAACTTGTTCAAGCCCGAACCGCGCATCGCTTTCGTTTGAAAGACGGTGACATCAAACTGGTTGTTAGTGAAGTGCTGGCTGACAAACACACGTCCCATAAAGGGGTTCACACGCACACCCACCAGCCGATAACCTGATGGCAGATTTCTTGGTGATCGGATGATGAAGTCCACTGTCTTTTGTGCTTCCTTAACAGTTGGGTAGTATTGCGACGCAGGCATCGCAGGAGCTTCGTTGACCTTGATATTAGCAGGCAACTTGAAACTAGAACCAGGAACCTTCACGGGCGATTTGAAGCGGGTAAAGCTTTGAATGAAACGCGTTTTGCCGCCGAACTGGTATTCCGCTTGTTTTAGAGTGACATTGCTGGCCTCGTCTATCCACAGGCGATGAGTCAGCATACCGTTGGTCACAAGCTGTATGACTTTGCACGTGCGGCCAGCCACTACCTCTGTGCCTGTAACATCAGCCTTGGTGATGCCTCGGCGGATGAATTCCAGCAGACCGGCTGTCATGCGGGAAAGCTCTGCCTGGCGGGATGGTGCCGGATTGGCGGTGTTCTTGCCTGGTTTCAACACATAAAGCCGTCGGCCGTCATCAATGACCAAAAGGCCCTTTAGCTTCTCAGGTTGCATTATTGTGCTGCGGATGCGAATCCCGTCTCTGATCACGACCTCTACAACAGGTGCGTGGTTTGTGTCAGGGAATTCGGTCTTACGCTCACCGCGGTATTTGATGTTCTGTTCGGATTCAACCGACTGCTTGAGGATATCTAGCGCATCATCTGCATAGACCAGCGCACTACTACACAGTAGCAGTGCTATGACTAAACCACGCCGCAACATTACAGACGCTCCGCCGCGCGGATTTCTGCCAATGCGGGATCACTGAAAGCCTCAGAACGCTGCCACGATACATGGTCCTCAGTCAGAAGTTGATTGATGCTGACCTGCGTGTTTTGTTGTGCGTAGGGGCGCCATACCAGCATAGATATGGTGACAACGCAGGCACATGCTCCCGCGAAAGCCATGCGGCGGGGCCATATCATCTGCTGCTTACGTGCTGCGAGCCGTACCGCTGTTTTCACTTTGGCAGCCGCCGTTTCGTGCGGGAGATAGCAGTTGGCAACCTTAGCGGCCGCTAACCCCTGTTGTATGGTGAGCAGCGACTGCGAGCAGCTCTCACACTCGTGTATATGAGACTCGAAAACCTCACGTTCAACGCCACTCAGGGAGCCGTCAATGTAGTCCATTATGTTCTCTATGTAGTGTTTACAGGTATTCATGATGATGTCACCTCACGAGGGGATCGGCCTTCTAGATATGGCTGCAACCCTGATCGCAGTTTCGCTCTGGCGTGAAACAAACGGCTTTTCACTGTCCCACTTGGTACATTCAGCATACCGGCTACTTCAACCTGGGTGAACTCCTCCAGGTCGCATAGAACAAGCACTTGCCGCATTTTTTCGGGTAGAGCGTTGATTAAATCATTGATGGTGTCTGATTGTTCTGCCAACAATAAATTCAACTCTGGAGTATTGCTGACGTCTGGAATGTCAATCTGTTGTTCTTCTTCGCTTTGGACTCCGCTAGACCACAAGCTGAAGATGTTGGGTCGCCGAGAGCACTTCCGAATGTGATCACGCACCACATTGGTGGCAATGGAGAAGAGCCAGGTCTGAAGCGAACTCTGCTGCCTGAATTTGGCGATATGCAGGAAGGCTTTAACAAAAGTATCTTGTGTGAGGTCTTCCGCAGCGGTGTCTTCTTTTACCATGCGCTTGACATAGTGGTAGATGCGCCTGTGGTAACGGTCCACAACCTCATCAAAGGCGTTAGGATCGTTGGACAGACATCTATCTACAAGTGACGCGTCGCAATCAGCCTTCATGTATCCTGCCAGTGTGCTCATGTGCGTCCACCTTTCTATATAGATAGACGCTAGTGAGCCAGATGGGTTCACCTCTATTATTGTATCTTCTATGCAGGTTGTTTGACATCGCTGGTGCTGCGAACGTATAATGAGGCAAGGTACATCATCTCGATGGACCTCAAATCTATTGGCACATTTAGGTGACTTAGCATGCTCAGCATTCGTTCGATCGCAGTCCTTGCCGCGGCCGTTGTCACTTTGGCAGCATCCGTGTGCGCCACCGCAGATGATAATGGTAAGAGTTACGCCTTCAAAATTGGCGCATCTTATGTTCAAACTGCAGCCATGCAGCCAAATGACACATGGCTGGCATTAGGTGCAGAGGCGACCTTGCCCACAGGGCTGATCCCTGAAGGCGAATCCCGACTCTGCCTTGACTACGCACAGCGCAGTAAAAATGGCCAGACCGGCAGCATCACATCGTTGACCATGAACCAGTATTTCTGGATTGACGGTCTAGAGAAAACTTATGTTGGCGTCGGCTTTGGTCCATACTGGCTGAAACCTGCTGGCGACGGCGCAGAGCTGGTGATCGGTGCCAAGCTGAGCTTGGGCTCAAACCTGACTGACCGCGTGTTCATCGAAGCGAACTACAACTTCACCGACGCTGTGGGCGGCCGTGGCGACCGTGGTGACTCCCTGGTTCTATCGGTCGGTTGCCGACTGTAATCAAGTAGACAGCACCGTCTCATGAGCTCATGGCAGCATACGCTGTGACTGATACGACCGTAGGGGCGTCCCTTGTGGGCGCCCGAAACGTTGCTCTGTCGATGGTCTGTTGTTCTTTAGGGCGCCCCTACGACCAGTTACTTACAAGGAAATAGCATGGCAGAAAGACTGACACAAAAAGAGATCGCGCACGTGGCGCGGCTGGCTCGGTTGCAGCTCGATCCCGATGAGATGCAGAGCATGGAGAAGCATTTGAACGGCCTGATGGGGCAGTTTGAGAAGCTTCAAGAGCTCGACACATCGAATGTTGAGCCGACCGCTCACTCCTTCCCAGTATATAATGTGCTGCGAGAAGATAAAGCGGAGCAAGGGCTGACGCCAGACCAGGTGGTAGCCAACGCACCAGAAAAGCGTGACGGTATGTTCATTGTGCCGTTGATTGTGGACAGCGAAGCCGGCTAGTCTTCTGCACAGCACATAATGGTAACGTCGGGGCCTCTTCGGCTCCGACGTTCTGTTTTTAGGCAATTCGGTTTTCATCTGATAAACTGTATTCGTACACGCATTTTGAAAGGGGAACGTATGTGATGGCAAATGAGCTACTCACACCGGTAGAGTCGCTGCAGTCGCGCGACCTGCTGGGCATCAAGGACATCTCGAAACAAGAGGCGCTGGCCCTGCTGGAGCTGGCAGCCAGATTGAAAGAAGGCACACGCGCTGGTGCAGAACGTCTGCACTGGGACAGTTTGCGTATCCTGGCCATGATTTTTGAGAAGCCCTCACTGCGTACCCGCTTCACTTTTGAAACCGCTATGGTGCAGTTGGGCGGACACGCAGTCTACCTCAGCCCGGCCGAAATAGGGCTGGGTAAGCGCGAGAGCGTGGCTGACATTGCCCGCAACCTGGAGCGATGGTGTCACGTGGTGATGGGCCGTGTCTTCGCACACGAGTCGCTGGTGGGTCTGGCGCAGTGGGGTGATAAGCCCGTTATCAACGCGCTATGCGATCAGGAGCATCCTTGCCAGGCACTGGCGGACTTTATGGCTTTACGCGAAGCGAAAGGCCATCTGGAAGGCCTGAAAATGGCGTATATCGGCGACGGCAACAACGTGGCGCACAGCTTGATGCTGCTGGCGGGGCACACCGGAGTGAACATCACGGTGGCTTGCCCGGTTGGCTACGAGCCCAGTGCCCAGTATGTGGAGATCGCCCGCACATTTGCAGAGGCTTCAGGCTCGAGTGTGGAGATCGTCAACGACCCCTTTGCGGCGGTAGACGGTGCTGATGCTGTATACACAGATGTCTGGGCCAGTATGGGGCAGGAAGCCGAGACCGCCAAGCGCGAGCAGGACTTTGAGGGCTTCCAGGTGAACAGTGAGTTAATGAGTGCCGCGAAACCCGATGCGGTGGCTATGCACTGTCTGCCTGCACACAGGGGCTCCGAAATCACCGATGAGGTGATGGACAGTGCCCAGAGTATCGTATTCGACCAGGCCGAGAACCGGCTTCACGCTCAAAAAGCTGTGATTGCGGCACTGGTCGGTGGATTCTAGATGCAATTCAGCCCCTTTGGTAACACGAAGGGGCTTATCACTATGACATGGTTTTGCAAGATGGCCATATTGGAAGGGACACTGCATTGGTTAAGGGATTAGTATCCGTCGTCATTTCGAGCTATAACCATGCTCAGTTTATAGCTCAGTGTATCGACTCGGTATTGGCGCAGGACTACCCCCAAATAGAAGTCATAGTGGTTGACGATGGCTCCTCAGACCAGTCAGTCGAGATACTCAAAGGATACGGCGGGAAGATTCGTATGGAGTGCCAGAAGACAGGCGGCACCTACGGCGCATTGAACCGCGGTATCAGATTAGCCCAGGGTGAATTTATCGCGATATTAAACAGCGATGACTACTGGGAGGCTGGCAAGTTGTCGGCTCAGGTGGCCGCCATGCAAGCCAACCCTCAGGCCACGGCAGCCCACACCGGTGGGGGGTTCGTCGACGCCGATGGGCGTAAGGTTGACCAAAATCCGTTTGGATTTGACTGGCCGTCACCACCCTCTGGCAACATCATGACCAACCTCATCCGCGCGAACTGTATGATCGCCTCCTCGGTGCTGATGCGCAGCAGCACGCTTAAGGAGGTCGGGCTGTTCGAGCCGCGGCTGTTTGGATCGGGTGACTGGCACATGTGGCTGCGTCTGGCTACAGTGGGTGATATCGAGTTCGTGCCCGCCGAGTATACCCGCTACCGCATCCATGGGGCAAACGCCTCACGGCAGCGACGGCATGTATTTGATGATGAGACCTGGATACGCGAATCGGCCATCCGCAAGAATGAAGTGAGGCTGATCAGCACCGCCGCAGACCCCAAAGAGATGAAGCTCGCATTGATCCACAACGAAGCCTGCCTCGCGGGAGCCCACGAGATACTGGGGCACCGTAAGACAGCCATGGGCATCTGGGCCAGAAACTGGATGAGATATCCGCTGCGCATGAAGAGCCTGTATCGGCTCGTGAAATGTATATTCAGTAAGCCGAAGCGTATCCCCATCGTATAGGGTCTGTCATGGTTCTGTGTTACCACCAACATTCATCATAGCCTGCACGATCCCGAATCGATTGCGTCCATCGCCGTGCCCAGAAGGACACGGCTTATTACCCACAAATATCTGCGGGGCTTGTAGACGCCGATTCCGCGACATAAATGTCTCGGCTATTGATCAACAAGACCGCTGAAGCGGCCTACGGAACGTCTCGCCATATCATCAGTTCCGGGTGTTGAGTATTATACCGTTACAAAGAATGCGTGTGCCAGCTTCACAAACAGGGCGAAGCCCTGCAGCCTGCTTCAGCAGGCTTGGCCGGTCAATAGCCATGTGCTTTAGCGCGTGGGCATGGCGGATGCATAGATCATTACAGCACGACCCCAATCTGTATTTGTGGGTAATTGACTGCCCTTTAGGGCGCGGTGGTGAGTATATGATATGTGGGTAATTGATTAGGTTGATATAACCCATCTCGGATGGTTGAGCAGTTATGTATAGGGATATAATATGCCTGCCGTGTGTCTGAATTTGTGTCACGGCAGATAGGAAACCTCATCTCATGGGCCATCCGAACGTTGTCTACATTCACTCACACGACACCGGCAGGTATATCCAGCCGTATGGATACGCCGTTAAAACCCCACATCTTCAACGCTTTGCTGAGCAAGGCGTGCTGTTTCGCAACGCATACAGTGCCGCCCCAACATGCTCTCCCAGCCGTGCCTCTCTGCTGACAGGCCAATATCCCCATCAGAACGGTATGGTGGCCTTAGCCCATCTGGGAGGCGTGCTCACGGATCCATCGCATCACCTGGCGAGCTTCCTGAGGTCAAATGGGTATGCCACCGCGTTGGCCGGTGTCCAGCATGTGGCCAATGCAGACAAGCTGCATGATGTGGGCTATGACAGGCTGCTGTATACGGAAAACCATCCCGTCTGGGCCAACGACTTTGAATCTCAGAATGACTGGTTTGCCCAGGCGGCCTGTGACTACATATTGAAGTCTGATGGCCTACAGCCTTTTTTCTTGGACTGCGGCTTTATGCTGACGCATCGGATGGGCGATGGCGAGCAGTGGCATACCACGCGCCATGCGCCCGAAGGTGACGCCCGTTACGTGCGGCCTCCAGCTCCGTTGCCGGACACGCCTGAGGTCAGGCAGGACTTCGCCGATTTCGGCGTGGCGGTGAACAGGCTGGACACCTGCATTGGACGGGTGCTGGATGCATTGAAACTAGCTGGTCTGGCAGACAAAACGCTGGTGGTCATCACCACCGACCATGGCATCGCCTACCCGCTGATGAAGTGCAACCTGACCAACCACGGCACAGGGGTGCTGCTGATGATGCGCTACGAGGCCTCCGGGGTGCACGGCGGACGTGTGATGGACGGGCTGGTCAGCCATGTGGACGTATTCCCAACCATCTGTGAGATTGCTGGCTTAGCAGCTCCTGACTGGCTTGAGGGCGCGTCGCTGATGCCGATGCTCAGTAACGGCGACACGATACGTGAAGAAGCCTATGCCGAAGTGAACTGGCACGCCGCCGCGGAGCCGATGCGCTCGGTGCGGACTCTGCGATACAACTATATCCGCCGGTTCGCGCCTCAGACGGGTCCGGTGCTGCCAAACTGCGATGATAGTGTCAGCAAAACTTTACTCCGGCAAGCGGACTGGGACCATCGAGCTCAGGTGGCTGAGGAGCTGTATGACCTGGTGTTTGACGCCAACGAGGCCTGTAACCGCGCTTCGGATGCAGCATACGCACAGCCATTAGCTGAGATGCGGGGGCGCCTACAGTGCTGGATGGAGCAAACTAACGACCCGCTGCTGACCGGCCGGCTTGAGCCGTGGCCCGATACCAAGACGAAGCTACCCGGCGAGGACTCGCCGCAGGGCGACTGGTCGCTCGCTGGCCCGATCATCGTGGAGGTTTGATTGGGGGGATGGTGTCACGCGGAGACGCGGAGGACGCAGAGGGGGGGCACCTAACGCAAAGGCGCAAGGGTGCAAAGGCGCAAAGGGGGAGGGGATTTTCACTGTTTGTATGGGGGCGACCGGCGGTCACCCGTACGACGGATGTTTTGTAGGGGAGGTTCGCGAACCGCCCTTCTGGCGAACGCCGGCAACCCCCCGTGGTTGTCCACCATTGCAATCGGTCCGATTCGTCCCATCCGTCGGATTCCGCTCCTTCAATCGAGCGACCCGAAGAGACCGGCCCGGAAAGGGAAAACCGGTCCGGTCAGGGCCAAAAACCACCCGCCAACCCAAAACAGGCCAGCGGAAACCGCTGGCCTGTTGGACAAAAGGTGCTTGACGCTTAGTAGCGGTCGCCCAATATTACGCTGCTTTCGCGAATCGCACCGAATTCCTCTAGGGCCCGGCCGCAGCCGATGGCCACGCAGCTCAGCGGATCGTCAGCCACGTGAACGTCCAGGCCTGTCACGCTGTGGATTAAGCGGTCCAGCCCACGTAGCAGGGCACCGCCGCCGGTCAGGGTGATCCCGCGCTCAATGATGTCCGCCGCCAGTTCGGGCGGGGTGACCTCCAGCACGGATTTCACTTTGTCTACCATGGCGTTTACGGGTTCTTGAAGGGCCTCGCGGATCTCCTCGGAGCTGATGGTGATGGTCTTGGGCAGGCCGGCGATCAGGTCGCGGCCGCGGACCTCCATGTCGATCTCCTGCTCCAGCGGGTAGGCGCTTCCGATACGGATTTTAATTTCTTCAGCGGTTCGGTCACCGATCATCAGGTTGTACTGGTTGCGGATGTATCGGATGATCACTTCATCCATCTTGTTACCGCCCACACGAACGGAGCCTCGGATGACGATGCCCTCAAGCGAAATCACGGCTACATCGCTGGTCCCGCCGCCGATATCGAGCACCAGGTTGCCGCCTGGATGGCTGATAGGCAGACCAGCTCCGATGGCGGCCGCCATCGGCTCTTCGATGGTGTACGCTTCGCCAGCGCCGGCTTCGCGGGTGGCCAGGATGACCGCACGCCGCTCTACCGGCGTCACACCGCTGGGTACACAAACTAATACTTTGGGTTTGAACAACCGGCGGTGGCCGCACACCTTGCATATCAGGTGCTCAAGCATCTTGCGAGTGGTGGCGTAGTCGGCAATCACACCCTCACTCATGGGGCGGGTAGCAATGATGTTGCCCGGTGTGCGGCCCAGCATCAGCCGCGCCTCTTCACCAATGGCCAGTACCTTCTTGTTCGTAGCAGAGATGGCCACAACCGAAGGCTCGTTTAGAACCACGCCTTTTCCTCGCACGTAGACAAGGATATTGGCAGTTCCAAGGTCGATACCCAACTCTGGGGTCATTCTTATCATGGTTTGGCCTCTCTATGCAGTCTATTCAAACTAAGCGGCCACAGGCTCTGGTGCATTCACCCGCGTTACCTGTGCGCCAAGCTGGTTCAGCTTCTTCTCGATCGAGGAGTAACCGCGGTCGATGTGTTCAATATCTTCAATAATGCTTGTGCCTTCGGCACTGAGTGCCGCGATGATCATGGCGGCTCCGGCCCGAAGGTCTACAGCTTGCACGGTGGCTCCATGCAATCGGGCGACCCCGCGGATGACCGCAGTGCGTTCGCCCAGCGTGACATCGGCGCCCATCTTGCGAAGGTGCTCGGTGTAGTTGAACCGCTGGTCGTAGACACCCTCGGTGATCACAGAAACGCCTTGTGCTGTGGCCAACAGGGCACCCATCGGCTGTTGCATGTCGGTAGGGAACCCGGGATGAGGGTGGGTGCGTATCTGTATGGGCAGCGGGCGTCCGGTGTTCTGCACGCGGATGCCACCGCTGGACATGTCTTCCACAATCACTCCTGCTTCACGCAGCTTGGCAGTGACCGGGGCCAGCGCTTGACGGTCTGCATTCACGATATGCACCGATCCGCGGGTGGCGGCGGCCGCCAGAGCGAAAGTGCCGACCTCCATACGGTCGGTGATGATCGAGTGCTCGCCGCCTTTCAAGCGTGGCACCCCTTCGATGGTGATACGGCGGGTGCCTGCTCCGATGATGCGTGCTCCGATGGCGGTCAGGAAGGCTGCGAGATCGACGACCTCAGGCTCTTGGGCGGCGTTCTCGATGATCGTGATGCCTTTTGCCAAAACCGCTGCGGTCATCAGGTGCTCGGTGGCACCGGCACTGGGGAACTGCAGGAATATCGTGGCGCCGATCAACTGTCTGGCCTCAAAGGAGATGAAGTTGCCATCATCTTCTACTCTGGTGCCAAGCAGTTTTAAGCCTTTTTCGTGGAAATTGACCGGCCGACCACCCTTGGCGATGTTGCATCCGCCCGGCAGAGGTAATCGAGCATATCCACAACGGGCCAACAGCGGTCCCGCCACGTGGAAGCTAGCCCGCATCTTCGTGGCTTCGTCGGCTGGGACTTCGGTGTGCAGGATGCGGCTGGCGTCGATGAACAGAGAGCGGGGGGTGACCCAGTCCGCCTCACAGCCGAGGTGCCTGAGCATCGAGACCATCAGCGTTGTGTCAGAAATCCGCGGCACATTCTTTAGAATCACCGGTTCCGATGAGAGTAATGCCCCCGCCATTATCGCCAGCGTGGCGTTCTTACTACCGCTCACCTCGACATCACCCTTCAGAGGGACGCCACCAGTGATTTCGAACTTGTCCAAAAGAATAGCCTCCAGGTATAGCACAACGCCATCCGGTAAAAAATGTTGGGAGAATCCGGGGCGTTACCTAATCTATTATAACCGAAGTCATCTACCGCGTTGAGAAAACGGCCGCAACGGCTGACGGTGTGTTGGATGGATCGGGTGCGGGAAGGGAACGCCAATCCTGTGTGAGACGAAACCCTGTCGATTATCCACAAATCATGTCATCGTCCCCGCGCCCTGAAGGACGCGGCTTATTAGCCGAAAAGCCGGCTGGAAGCCGGCTCCCAACATCTCTGTGTCCTGAGTTTATGCAATATGGTAAGCCACAGCATTCAGTGCTAGAGATCTCGGTATCTCAGACGTCTTTAGACGGCTTTTCGGCTAATAAGCCGTGTCCTTTAGGGCGCGGTGGTGAGTTTGAGTCATTTGCTAGGTGACTAAACCCGCGGCACTGTGGCTGGCAACCTGCGTAATGAGCAACCAACCCATCGCGACTGGTTCGGCTATCCGCCAGACCGGCGCGGTCTTGGGCCTTCTGCCACCGCTAACCAACCGCCAGACCGCCCAGGACATAACCAATCGGGGCTGAGGCCCACACCTCACTTGAAAAACGCCGTGGCCTTGGCTGCATCACCGAGGTAGAACAGGCGTGTGGTGAATGCGGGTATGGTGACGGCGAACTCACGCACGGATTTGGCGACCACTTCGTGTGTGAACAGGTCATACACGTCGCATTTCCGCGGCAATTTGATTCGCTTGGTTCCCTCAGAACGCGCATGGATGCCCAGGAAGTGCTTGCTGGCATACAGCGCATCGTTGCTGTCGATGTATATGTGCGCTTTGGCAAGTCGGCCGAGGTCACGCAGCAGGGCCGGCGGCATCAGTCCGATGGCTGAGTAAGCGACACGGTAGCTGCCGAAGTCACGCATCGCCAGCCCGACTCGACCGTCCGAGTATCGGCCGAGTGTGACTGCACGAGGGTCATCCACTGCGAAGAGCGGTGTCCACTTAAGTTTCGGCGAGTGGCCGTAGCGTATCCCTTTCGAGTCGCGCAGCTCAGTGATTTTCGCATCGCTGGTGATCGTGATGCGTGAGTCCTTGATGTCGGGCCTGATGACCACTTTCATGCCCAGCAGTTTGCTGATGTGGTCCGTTGACGGCTTGCCGGTGACATATCCCGGAGCATACAGGAACAGCAGCAGGCTGCCGTTTTTCATGCAGCGCGATTTGATGGCGGCTATCTCATCTGCCGTTAGGCGCCATGCATTCGGAAAAACCCACAGCCGTTGATTACTGAGCTGCGGATTGGTCAGGTCGCTGGTCAGACAACTGGAGTGGGGCATGCCGATGCGGTAGTAGAGCGGACGTTGATGATATACGATCGCGCCGTCCATCAGCACGGCTTCGGTGCCGATCACATCGGCTGCTGTTTCGCTGACCACCATCGCCATCTGGCTGACATCCACATCGGGTTCGAGGGTAGCGGCGAACTGCCGGATGCGGCCATAGTGCTTCAGCTCTGTGCCGATGCGCCGGTCGCCCAGTGCAGTGCCGGTGGAGAAGTCAAGATACTGCTGACCGGTGTGAGCGGTGAGGTTCAGCGCGAACTCTCGCCGGAAAATATGGATGTCTTCGATGGTGGTCTCCGCGCGGGCGGTGTTATCGGGTGCCCAGTGTGTGCGATGGTCGGGCTGGTTCATCCAAAGCACGTTGTTCAGCCGGAAGGTGTCGGCGGTGGTCATATACCCGCCTGTGCCGCCGATCTCACGATCGAAGATATATCCGTCGCTGGGTGCGATGACATAGTCAATCAGTTTTGACTTGAGCAGCTTATCGACCGCCAGGTGCCCAGCCGACTCATGCGACGGGCCGTCGATCATGGTGGTGATATAACCGTAAAATGTGCCGCAGAGGGTCGGGGTGCCGACGGCTTGCTTGACAGTCGCAGCTTGCCGCGCCAGCAACTCCGGAATGAGCTCGTTATAAAATCTGGAAAAGTCGATGGCAGACTGGTCCTTTTGCGGGTCTCTGAACACGCCATCAACGGTCGCGCGCCGCTGCTGCAGGCTTGGGATCACAGCCGTCTGCAGAGTGACGACCGTGTCCGCCCATGCCGACTGCAGTGTGGTATCGGATTTATACATCCCGCTTAACCACTTACGGAACGCCTTCTGCATCGGTTCGCTGATGTCTATACGACTCCGCATCCATTCCCACTGGAACCACTCGTAGGGGCTGAGCTGAAATGCGATGACCCGTGAGGCGTAATCGGACTGCTTGATGTGGTTGACTAACATGCGCAGCATGGTGTCAACATCCTGCTGCCACTTCTCAGAGGCCATCGATGGGAAGTAGCGCAGCTCTCCGCTATAACCAGGCACTTGTGATTCGCCCAGATCATTTACGTACCGCTCAGATGGGTTACTGGCAATCCATGGCTTGGTGGTATGTTCGGACGCGGTTGTGTCCGGTGTGATGGTGAGCCAGGCCTCTGGGTATCGCCGGAGTATCGCTTGTATCTGCTGGTCGAGTGCGACGGTATTGATGGTCGCTGGGCTGGTGGACCAGTCGATGTGCGCCATGATGGCGGCCATGACCAGATCACCGCCGCGGCAGCTCTGCATCACTCGCTCGTGGGGTGCATTCTCATGCCAATACTGGTCGAAGTTTACGGTTTTGCCGTTGACCGTAATCTGCGGAGCACTGCCGCGCATCACGCGTTTCACCGTCGGAAAGCCTGATTGTTTGGGTGCCACCGGTGGCAGGGCGGGCACCGCAGGAGGAGCTTCCATATATTGTTGAAGGGTCTGGCTAGAGGTTCGGGTAGCTCGCAATTCTCGCAGCTCCAGTGTGCCGATGTCACAGCGCGCAGATAGCGTGAAACAGGCGGCATCCACGTGAGGGGTGTATTCATGCTGCCAGTCGGACCATTTGCCAGTTAGACGCAGCGGTGCCGTGGTATCGGCCAGGATGTGGCCGTAAACATCGACACTACGCAGCAGTAGCTCAGATTTCCCGCTGGCTCGGGCTGATCCTTTGATGCGGAAGGTGCCTGGCACCGAGTGGTCGACTAACGGGAGGGTGACAGAGCCCTTCGCGCTGAGCTGTATGATAAGCTCTTGTTCGCCTGCACCGGCGGCCAGACCCGCTTTACCTGTGAACCCAGGGGGGAGTGGGCCTGCCTGATATACATCGCGAGGCAGCCGCCATGCGGGCGTTGCGTCTGGTGTGCCTCCGGTGAGTTCCAGTCGCATCCCATCAAACCAGCTCTTGCCCTTCAGGTCACCATGGAACAGCCGCACATTGATGTACCAGCCGTTGACGGGGATTCTAGCCGATGCCTGAACCCGTTGCCATTGGCCGTTTGTGTGCCAGGTGCGGCTCCATGATTCGGTGATGACTTCCTTCTTGTCGTCCAGCACCTGCAGTATGATGCACGCACCCTCATCGCGCTTCGCTCTGTCGATGGGTATACCTGTCCAGTTGCTGTGGCCTGTGGTTCGCAGCCACCCAGAGAGCAGGAAGTCGGTGCTCGGTCTTACCGCGATGGGTGATTTCAGGGACAACCAGCTTCCGGGCACACCGCCGGATTTATGGACTTGGCAGGCACTCCGGCTGCTAGTGAAAGCCACTTTGGGGTCGACTACCGCGGTTTGGCCTGCGTCGCCGGAAATGAAGGACCAGCCGTCTAGAGCCTGTTCAAAGTGGTTGTTTGTGATCAGGTTGGCACCAACCTTCATAGCTGGCACGTTGCGCGGAGGTAGGGCGGGTTGAGGTTTTCGCTTGGCTTGTTCCGCCAGTTCCGCCGGTTTGCCCTCTACCAGCATGATGTCATCTATCCAGGCATCGCCCAGACCGTTGCGAAGCAGCAGAAACACCTGTCCGGATGTGGTGTCCGCACCCACTTTGAACGTCGCAGAGAAGAACTTCCAGTCGGTCTCCGCGGGAACCGCGACCTCCCGGAAGACCACGCTTTGCCCGGCGGAGCTGACCTCGCGAAGTGAGAACAGCATGTCCGAACCTTTGAGCTGGGTCTTGCAGAATCCCGCCAGGGTGTATTCGGCACCGGGGGTGAGGGTCAACATTTTGGAGAAGTGCGGTGACCATACTGTCACCTCTGGGGTGCTGAGGTGCAATGCGTATCGGCCGGCAAAAACCTCGTCGCTGGTCACTTCAAAGCGCGCAGCGTCACGATCGTTAAAGCTGCCCCAGCCGTCCGGTTTGTTGTTGGCGTCTAGCTGCTCAAATCCGGGGTTATGTACCAGGTTATTCATGGCGGCAGAGGCTTTCCTGGGCAGGAAGAGTATGGCGATGACCGTCATTACGACCGCGAGCGTCAACGTGGAGAGTAGCATCACAGGCACCTCTTAGGTAATCAGCAGGCGGCATATAGCTCGCGCTGTGTTACCTAATATATTACCCGTACATTGGGCCTAGAGGATGGGGGCCTCTTCTGTCCTGATGGCACTGGGGGTGATCCCGCGGTATTTCTTATACAGCCGACTGAAGTACAGCGGGTCATCGTAGCCAACCGCCTCGGCGATTTGCTTAATGGTCATCTCAGATTGGGTTTTCAACAACACATCGGCATGGGCCAACTTGAAGCTCAAGAACGCCTGCTTGAATGACTGCCCAAACTGCTTGCGGAATAGATGGGAGACGTGCGACGGGCTTTTGCCCACTGCCGTGGCCGCGTCTTGAAGTGTGAGTGAGCCGCCGATGTTTTGGTCAAGCAAATCGACTAGCTGCTGCACGACACTGTCCAGTTCAAAACTGACCATACGTTGGGTGATGATGTAATTCACGAGTGTGCTGAGTATGCCTAGGATGTGGTCCATGCGTTCTTGTGGGACATATGGCAACTCGTCAAATGCCACCTGTAGGGAGCTGCCCAGACCGCGTTCTTCCGCATCAGCAAGCACCTTGGCAGGTATCTTTTCTATACTTCGGAACTGACCGATGAACACTTTTCCCAGTAACTGCTCGTTATGAAAAATCGGGATGATCGCCTCTGCCAACCCTGCGTGACACTTGTAACAGACGAGCGATCGTGTGTTGATGGCTTTGGCACAAGCCGTATGTACCTGGTCAGTACATGCCTGTTTACCGTAGAGCTGCCGCTGTACCAGCCGACAGAACACCTCTTCAGGGCGGTTCTGGCCGACGCTGAGAATCTGCCCGGTGTAATCGAAAAACTGGATTCGTATATTAAAACAAGCGCTGAAATTGTCAAAGATACTTTGAACCTCAGGACCCAGAATGACTCTCAGATTATATGGCATTTGTAAACTCACCTACATTAGTATTATGCGAAAAACACAGCATCCTTGCAAGAAACTCCATGGTGAGCTCATTTTGTGTATGTCATTCAACCGTCAATTGGGGCAAATGTTATATATATGCCGGTCTACTCAATATATACCGGCCACAGGAGATATCAATGAAGCGCAACGGGTTCACACTAATTGAACTGCTGGTGGTGATCGCTATCATCGCGATCCTGGCCGCCATACTATTCCCGGTATTTGCTCAAGCACGTGAGAAGGCCAAACAGAGTGCATGCTTAAGCAACGTGAAACAGATTGGTTTAGCTATGAAACTATACGCCGATGATTGTGATGGCTGCTACGTCAGCGTATATGACTGGTCACAAGACGTGACGGGTGACGGCAAGCTGGATAACGTCAGTTGGGGCAATAAAATACTGCCATACACCAAGTCACGGTCGATCTTTGCTTGTCCGTCTGTGCGAGATAGAGCCAACACACAGTGGATTGTTGATTGGTATATAGCCAACTTCGGCGGGTATCCAGGTTCACTGATGACGACCACATACGCCATGAACCAGACACCAGGCTGGCATTTTCCAGAAGGCACTAACGCTGCATATAATGGGAAGTATAGCTACCCTGTCAGCGAAAATGATGCGGATAGCCCCACACAAACCATCGCTGTGCTGGAAGGAAGCGATACATTTTACACGCACTTCAGCAGCACATGGGATGGCTGGAATACGGTCTCCAAAGCTGACGGAAAGATGACCCTGGTTGGGCTAAACAACGGCATCGTCAACTACCGCCACAATGAAGGCATCAACATCGCATACATCGATGGCCATGCCGGACACAAGAAGCTATCTGCGCTGACCTGCAACTGGGAGGCTTGGAATTTCGGAGCACGACCAGATGGCTGGGTGATGCCAGGCTGCACCAACTAACCTGTTCTATTGGCTCCACTTGGTCTTTCCATGTGGAGCCACACAGACCACTCGCTTACTATTCATGATGGGAGGCTGATATGGATCGCCGCAAGTTTCTACTTTCTGGTGCAACCGCCATCGGGGCTGGTATGATCGGTGCCGCATCAATGGCTAAGACTAAAGAAGGGTCCACCGCAAACACAACATCACCAAGCCTGGCTGATCACTCCAGTCAGGTCTGCACACTTCCTCGCAAGATGCATCTTTGCGATGACACCATCCGCCTCGCTACCAAAGCGGTGATGGGCGAGTGGGGCCGCGAGATGAAGCCTTTGCCGTTCAAACTTGAAGATAAAGTCGATGTCACGGGCATGAGCGAGTATATGAAATACGCCCACAGTGTACGGCTGATCTCAGAGCACGCCCCTCTACGGTTTGAGCCTGGCATGAGGCTGATTGGCAGTGCCACCGTGCTGGAAGCTGCCGGACATCAGGTGCCGCTATACAACCAGAGCAGCGTCAGCCACACGACGTTCGGATACGAACAGGCACTACGGACTGGCATGAGCGGCATACGAGCGAAACTCATGGCACGGCTCAAGGACACAGACCTAAGCACCAAACAACGCGACTATATGGAGTCGATGCGCATATGCCTGAGCGCCTATGGTGCATGGCACAAACGGAATATGGAGTTGGCGGCATCCCAAGGGGCCACCCAGATCGTTGAAGCCATGAAGCGGGTGCCGGAACACGCACCCACCACATTCTTTGAGGGCGTGCTGTCGTTGCACCTGACCTGGGCATGGACCAGGCTGTGCGGCAACTGGAGCGGTATCGGGCGCATCGACAAGATGCTGGGTCCATTACTAGCCAAAGACCTCGCAGCAGGCAAGATCACGCTGGATGAGGCCCGCGAGCTGGTGGCGCACTTCTGGCTGATGGGTGCCGAGTGGACCCGCCCTGTTGGGGCTGGCAGCGGCGACGCACAGTTCTACCAGAACATCATTCTGGGCGGGATCGACGAAAAAGGCGTAGAGGTCACCAACCCGGTCACATACCTAGTGCTGGATGTGGTGGAAGAGCTTCGCATGAGCGACTTCCCGATTGCGGTGCGTCTAAACCCTAAATCACCCGAGCTGCTTCTGAAGCGTATCGCGCAGGTGCAACGGCTAGGCGGCGGGATCATCGCCACCTACAACGAGCCGGTGGTGATTGAGGCGATGACGAAGCTCGGATATCCGCTGGAAGAGGCGCGCAACTTCACCAATGACGGGTGCTGGGAGGTGCTGGTGCCTGGTAAGACGGCGTTTACCTACGTGCCGTTTGACACCCTGCAGCTGCTCCAAGAAGTGATGGGTGTGCAGAGTGCTGCCAACCCCATACCGCAATATGCTGACTTCGAAAGACTATATACTGCGTTTGAACAGCGTCTGGCTACCCATGTGAAGTGGCATCACGAGATCGCGGATGGTTGGATGGTGGGAGGCGGCCCTGCTACGGTGCCTTCACTGTTTGTGGAGGGCTGTATCGAGAACGCAGCCGACTACAACGACCGCGGTGCGAAATACTACCAGTTAGCCTGCCATGCCGGAGGGATGGCGGACACCGCTAACAGCTTGATGGCGATTAAGCAGGCGGTGTTTGACACCAAACTGGTGAGCTGGGACGACCTTGTGACGGCCATCCGCAGCGATTGGCGTGACAATGAGAGCCTGAGACGGTTGCTGGCCAGCCGGGTTCCTACCTACGGGAATGACAACGACCAGGCCGACGCCATGGCTGAGCGTGTTTACAACACCTTTACCGCGTTGGTGGCCGAAACGAAATACCGCAAAGGTGTGTTCCGCCCGGCGGGTATCAGCACTTTTGGCCGTGAACTGGAGTGGAGCCCCGTCCGCAAGGCCACTGCCGATGGTCACCATGCCGGTGACATTCTGGCAACCAACTTTTCCCCATCTCCTGGCAGCGACAAATACGGCCCCACCGCAGCGTTGTGCAGCTATTGCAAGATGGACTTCACCAACCTACCCGGTATCGGTGCGTTTGAACTGAAGGTCATGCCATCTTCAGTGAAAGGCGACAAGGGCATCCAGACCATGGTCGGCTTGCTCAAGGGCTTCATGAAGATGGGTGGGTGTTTCCTGCACATCGATGTGGTCGACTCTGTGGTGTTGATGGACGCCCAAAAGCACCCTGAGAAGTATCCCAACCTGTCCGTACGTGTGGCTGGATGGAGCGCACGCTTTGCTACGTTGAATAAACAGTGGCAGGACATGGTCATCAACCGCACCCAACAGGTGGTGTAGAGAGCCTTGTCCGGTTGATGGTATTCGCTCATTCGATTCAAAGCCACCACATTCAGGCACTGCCAGAATGTGGTGGCTTCTCGTTGGTGTCTACAGCTTCGGTATGGAACTTGCGATCCCTAGAAACTCCCGCTGATCTTGCGCGCTTTTGAAAACACTCTTAGGTATAACATGGGCTGAAACTGCATTGATATAGATGAATAAATACCTGTCAGTTTCATCAATCTTCTCAATGATATTACTACGTGCCTCGCCGGTGATTGTCTTGCTGACGATGCTTTCTGGCGTTACTGACAACTCTCGATGTCCTAATAGACCTTCACTTTTACCTTCTTTCATCATCTTGGTGAGGTTCCGGCGAATGGCTCTGTCGAGATATTTGGGATATAAGACGATCCATAGTATAGAAAAGACGATAGCCATGGTAATCCCATACCAGTCTGGGTCTTTCGAGCCATGTGATTGTAAAAGCACGACGAGGAGAAACAACACAGGTATTGCTGTTCGTGTAATCAATAAGTTGCGCTTCATTGATGCCGAGTGATGGTAATGATACAAGTTGAAGTCCATAAAGTCTTGCGTCGTGAGTTCATACTCTATAGTCATATGGTGATCCTTCTCTCCCCGATGCTAGATGATGTGTGCTGCCGTTTCCGGTGTTTATTGGAATATATCATAGACCCGAGAATTTGTAAAGGTATTCTGGATTGTGGGGAGTAGGCCTCCGGTCGTGTGACGGGGAGGAATCCGACGGATGCGACGGATTGGACCGATCCGTCGGGCGACTAATCTGCCGACTCTGCGTCCTTGACGGCCGGTCTTGACATGCTGGGTGTGGTGCCGCGGTGCTTTTTGTAGAGCCGGCTGAAGTATTGGGGGTCATCGTAGCCAATCGCCTCCGCCACCTGGGTGATGGAGGTCATGCGCTGGCTGCGCAGCATCTCCTCGGCACGGGCTAGTTTCATTTCCAAAAACGCCTGCTTAAAAGACTGACCGAAGTGCTTTTTGAACAGGTGGGACACGCTGGAGGGACTTTTGCCGACGGCCGAGGCTGCTTGCTGCAGCGTGAATGATCCGCCGATTCTTTGCTCCATTAAGGCCACCAGCTTGCCCACCAGGTTGTCTGGCCCCATGCTGATCATCCGCTGGGCGATGATGTACTCCACGAGTATGTTGAACAGGCCCAGTATGTGGTCAATCCGTTCTTGCGGCACGTAGGGCAGCTCATGGAAGGCCGCCTCCACGGAGCTCAGCACATCGCTGGCACCGGCATCGCGTTTGACCCACGGCGACATCTGCTCACTGCTCCGGAACTGTCCGATGAACACGGTACCGAGTAACTGCTGCTGATGGTAGATCGGGATGATCGCCTCCATGAGGCCGGCGTGGCATTGGTAGCACACCAGACTGTGCGTGGCGGCGGCCTCCTGCCGTTTCGCTTCATCTTGGGCGAAGCAGGTCTGCTTACCGTAGAGGTGCCGGCGCATCAATCGGCAGTAGACCGAGTCCGGCCGGTTTTGCCCGACGCTCAGCATCTGGCCATTGGCATCAAAGAAAAGTATGCGGATGTTGAAGCAGGCGCTGAAATGATCGAATACCCGCTGAACCTCTGGACCCAGTATGACTCGCAGTTGGTATGACATGAACGCCCTCCGTTACTACATTATGTATAATGCGTGAATGCCATTGCAAGAAAGTCCACTCATTTTGCGTAATGTGATGTGCAGACAGGGTGTGATTCGTGGAATAGTATGGGTATAAAGCAAAAATTCTGAGGTGAAATATGCCATTAGTATATCAACGCGATGCCGTGATGGGCATCTACGCAGATGCCGCGGTGAAAGGCTGGGTAGTGCCCACCTTCTGTGCGGAGAATCTAACCACCATGGAGGCGATCCTGGCGGCGACCGATGAGTATGGCCGCGAGATCGGACAGCCCAACCTGCCGATCACCGTGGCGATCACGAATCTATACAGCCACCGCTCCCAGACCACGCACTACACGCACACCCGCAACTGGCGGATGGGCCTCAAGCTGTTCCTTGCTGATCTACAGGTGCTGTCGGGTGAGGATTCCCCTTACAGCCATCTGAATGTGATGTCGCATCTGGACCATGTGCAATACAATGACGACATCGAGCTGCTGGGCTGGGATATGGTGCCGTTCAGCTCCATCATGTATGATGCCTCGGCACTGCCGCTGGACGAGAACGCCGCACTCACCGCAAAGTTCGTGAAGCAGCATGGTCATGAGATTGTGATTGAGGGCGCTTGCGACGAGGTCGCCGACGCGGGCGGAGAGGGTGCCTGCCGATTGACCTCACCAGAAGATGCGGAACGCTACCATGCGATGACAGGCTGCGATTTCCTGGTGGTGAACCTGGGCACTGAGCACCGCGCCAGCAACACAGAGCTGACCTACCATGGCGATCTGGCCCGCGAGATATCCGGTAAGGTGGGCCCACGGCTAGTTCTGCACGGCTGCTCGTCTGTGCCGCCCAGTCAGGTCGCGAACCTGATGTCGGACGGGGTGTGCAAGGTGAACATCTGGACTGCGCTGGAGCGCGATAGCTGCCCAGCCCTGCTGGAAGACATGTGCCGCAACGCCGCGAAAGTGGCGGGTGCCGAAGCTGCGAAACGCCTGCAGGCGGAAGGTCTGCTGGGAGCGAATGCCGACGTGGAGAGCAAATCCAATCTCGGCTACTTCACCACCAGCTACCGACAGCAGGTGGTTTTTGAAGAGATGAAGAAGATAGTGAAGAGCTATCTGACCCTGTGGTACCGCTAAACAATTCTGAATTCCGACGACTATAACCCAACGAGGTGGATGACCGATGAACCGCAAACTGACTTTTGCCCTGTATTTTGGTAACCGTGGATTCTTTCCTGCCAGCCTGATCGCCAGTGCCCGTAAGGAGCTGGTCGAGGCCGTTGAGAAGCAGGGGCACAATGTGCTGATCATGGACGAAGCCGCGACCCGCTACGGCGCGGTCGAAACCAAGCAGGAAGGCGATGTCTACGCCGCCTGGCTGGCGTCGCATCGCGGCGAGTACCAGGGCGTGATCCTCAGCCTGCCTAACTTCGGCGATGAGAACGGTGCGGTGGCTGCTCTGAAGAACGCCGGTGTGCCGATCCTTCTGCAGGCCTATCCTGACGAACTGGACAAGATGAGCCCTGAGCTGCGCCGCGACTCCTTCTGCGGCAAGTTCAGCATCATGGACGTGTTTTTCCAGAACCAGATCGCCTTTACAACCTTTAAGCCGCACACCTCGCACCCATCGGGTGAGGTGTTCGCGCGGCAATTGGCCGATTTTGCAGCGGTCTGCCGTGTGGTCGGCTCCGTTAAGGGAATGCGCGTGGGCATGGTTGGCGCCCGCACCTCTCCGTTCAAAACAGTGCGTACCGACGAACTCACCCTTGAGCGCCACGGCGTGACGGTGGAGACCTTCGACATGTCGGAAGTCATCGCCCGCACCAAAGCACTAGCTGCCGACGATGCCGCTCTGGCTGCTAAGCTTGCCACGTTGAAGAACTACACCGGATTCAAGAATGTGCCCGCCCAGAACTTCGAAAACATCGCCCGTCTGGCCGTGATCCTCGATCAGATCGTGGTCGAAGGCGAGCTGCAGGCCATCGCGGTTCGTTGCTGGATCGAGCTGCAGAAGGAGCTGGGCATCAGCCCCTGCGTGCTCTTGAGCGAGATGAACGACCGCGGCATCGTGGCGGCGTGCGAGACCGACGTGGCGAACGCTGTGGCGATGTATGCGCTGCAGCAAGCCAGTGCTTCACCGGCCACCCTGCTGGACTGGAACAACAACTACGAAGACGAAGAGAACAAGTGCATCGTGTTCCACTGTGGCCCAGTGCCTCAGAGCATGATGGTGGGCAAGGGAGAGGTGGTTGACCACTCCATCCTGCTGACCACGGTAGGCCCAGGCTGCTCCTATGGATGCAATGTGGGACGCATCAGGCCGATGGACGTCACCTATGCCGGTCTGCTGACGGAGAACGGCAAGGTCAAGATGTACCTTGGCGAAGGTAAAATCACCGGCGACAAGATACCCGCGAACTTCTTCGGATGCGCCGGTGTGCTGGAAACTGCTGACTTGCAGAATACGCTCTACACCATTGGATACCAGGGGCATCGTCACCATGTGGCCATGACCCAGGGGCATCTGCAGGTGGCGTTACTTGAGGCCCTCTCTCGCTACCTCGGGTTTGAGGTGACCACGGTATGAGCCTGCTGGGCATTGATGTCGGGACCACACGGTGCAAAGCATCGGCCTTCAGTTTAGAAGGCCGGTGCCTGGCCACCGCGTCGCGGGAGTATCCGACCGCGATACCCAGGCCCGGCTGGGCGGAGCTGGACAGCAGTGTGGTTCTGGCCGATCTGTGGCAGGTGATCTCTGAGGTGGCCGCGCAGTGCAAGCAGGACCCTATCACGGCTCTCTGCGTGAGCTCGATGGGCGAGGCGGTGACCCCTGTCGGCAGCGACCGTCAGATATTCGACCGGTGCATCCTCTCCTCGGATATCCGCGGGGAGGAATATGCCAATCAGCTTGTGGAGAAGATGGGGCTGGAGGCGTTCTACCGCATCAACCCCAACTTCCCGGGCAGTAACTATTCGATGCCCAAGATGCGCTGGCTTCAGGATAACAACCCTGAGGTGTATCAGCAGACCGACAAGTTCCTGCTGATGGGCGACCTGGTGATGTTCATGCTGGGCTGCGAGCCGACCACCAGCTATTCCCACGCCAACCGCACGCTGCTGTTTGACATCGTGAAGCAGGACTGGAGCGATGAGCTGCTTTCCGCCAGCGGGATCGGCCGCGAGCTGCTTCCGAAGCCCTTACCCGGCGGAGCCGTGGCGGGCGAAGTATGCGACCAGATGGCCGACAAACTGGGTCTGCCGCACGGCGTGAAGGTGGTTGTGGGCGGTCACGATCAGTGCTGCTGCAGCCTGGGCGCAGGGATCACCTCTGGCGGGCGTTCGGTGACCGGCATCGGCACCTATGAGTGCATCACTCCTACCTATCAGGGCATCCCCGACATGGGGCAGATGATGAAGCTGGGGCTGAACATCGAGCACCACACTCTGCCTGGGCTGTATGTGTCGTTCATCTATAACCAGGGCGGGGCACTGATGCGCTGGTTCCGTGATACCTTCGCTCCCGAGCTGGCGGCTCAAGGGGTGGATGTGTTCACTGAGCTTGGCAAACTGGTGCCGGAAGAGCCGACTGAACTCACCGTGCTGCCTTATTTCGACACCACTCCATATCCGCATTTCGTGCCTGACGCCGAGGGGGCCATCGTCGGACTGAAGATGAACTCCACGCGTGAGGAGATCATGAAAGCGGTGATGGAGGGGGAGACCTTCTGGTTTGCCGAACGCATGCAGCCGCTGTTTGACACCGGCATGGACACCACCGAGTTTGTGGCAAATGGCGGTGGGGCCAACAACGATGTGTGGATGCAGTTGAAAGCCGACATCATGGGCATCCCCTTCGTGCGGCTTCAGAACACCGAAGCGGGCACTCTGGGGGCGGCCATGCTGGCCGGTCTGGGCAGCGGGGTGTTTACCGACCCTGCGGCGTTGGCTGCTCAGTGGGTGAAACGGGGACGCGTGTTTGATCCTGACACACGCCGCCACGGCATCTACCAACAGCGGGCCGCGAAATACCGGCATCTCACCAAGGCGTTGATCCCGCAGGCTTAAGCTACGGATCACCACGCTTAACCGGGCCATCGCAGCGAGAAGCTGCGATGGCCCATCGTTTTGTGTGGGCACTGGATTGCCCCATTTCGAGGACTTCTGGGTGGTAATTCCGCAATTTATGATGTCGCAGTTTTCCGACCTTGACAGTTACCCGAGGCTAAGATATAATTCTTTTGGTGATCCCCGATAGCTCAATTGGCAGAGCGGCTGGCTGTTAACCAGTAGGTTCCCGGTTCGAGTCCAGGTCGGGGAGCCAATTTATTCAAATACATCTGTTTATACCTCTCAAATCCCACCAGCGATGCTGGCGGGATTTTTGCTTTTTGGGTTTCCAGGCCGCTGCATAGGATATCTTGACACTATCCAATAATTAAGTATCATACTCATTGTTATGTAGTATCAAACTGCACATATGCATGGGGCTTGTCAGTGATGAAATCATCCGATGTCTTCCCCGTGCTGGTGCACAGCTTCCTCGAGAAAGTGGGATATCCAAATGTTGCTAAGCACCTTAAGACAAAGCACTAATGACGCACTGCTGCGGTTTCTATGGCGACAATGGTCGCAACTCGGCGTTGCCGGTGATATCGAGTTCAAGGACACTTGGATAATTGATCCTGAAGCACTGTTGCTGTTCACCTTGGATGTAGCTCGATACGACCCGCGCCTCTTCGATGAGGTCGTCGACTGGGCCGTTCGGAATAGCCGGTGGATCAGTTTGCAGCGTCTCAAAAACATCGCCAATTCGAGTGATGACGAAGTCAAGAAGAATCTGAAGGCCGTTGCCGAAGTGGTTGACGCTGTGGATACCAAAAACAGGTGGCGATCAATCTCAAGTATGCCGCTGCCATCTGTCAAACACGAAGTTCCATTTTTCAAATTCGCCAACGGGGACCCATTACCGGTGATAGGGGAGGTTGACCCTCTTTTCATGGGTGTGGGATATACCCGCCAGAAGATTGCTCTCCGCGGTTTGTCGTCAGGTGTGCCCATGGGTTCAACGACCAATATGTTGTTCATGCTGCGTTCCTTGGTTGGACTGTCGCCCCGGGCCGAAGTAGCCGCATATTTGTTGACGCATCCGAATGGCAAGGTAAGTGTGATCGCTCGGTCAGCGTATTACTCGCATCCGTCGATACATGATACCCTTGATGCTCTCGCACAATCAGGGCTAGTGCATTCCCAGAAGGGTGGTCTCTATTCCATTGATGTTGAGCGATGGAGAGTTTTCCTTGAAGTCAATGCACCTTTGCCCGTCTGGGTGGAGTGGCCGAAGGTTTTTTCGGCGCTATCGGATTTGGTGAAGTTCTTTGAAGAGAGTGACCAAGTGGCAATGTCGGACTATCTATTGAGATCACGGATTTTGACGCTTTACGATAAGTTACGCGACAAGCTGCTCAACAGTGGCATCACCAACCCGTTTCTGCGGGTGTGCAGCCTTGATGAGGCTGTGGAACTGCTGCCACAGAGGATCGATCAGTTGATGAGGGTGATCAACAGTAATCATGTTGTTACCGGATAAAGGGGGCATTATCTAAGGACATCCGTTTATACCTCTCAAATCCCACCAGCGATGCTGGCGGGATTTTTGCTTTTTTATGGCGATGTCTGCGATTATGGACATAGTTCCGCATATTGGGCCGATATGACAGTGGAGGCAAGCGAGTGATAGAGTTTGAGGCGACGATCGTCAGGCTGCCAGGCAAGATTGTGTGGCCGGTTTTCTACATCCCGGATTCCTTCGCGGAGGCGGTTGGCAGCAAGAGCCGCATCAACGTGCTGGCCGTGGTAGACGGCGCCGAGTTTCGCGGCACGCTGCTGCCCAGCAGCAACGGGCATTACATGGTCTACAACCAGACCATGCGCAAGCACTGCGGTAAAGAGATCGGTGAGAGCCTGCACGTATCGCTGGAAGTCGATGACCAGCCACGCGAACTGGAGCTGCCCGAAGACGTGGTCGCGGCGTTGGACGGCACGGTAGCCGCGATGGATAAGTTTACGTCGCTTCCTTACTACATACGGCGGGAGGAGATCAACAAGATCAACGACGCCAAGACGCAGCCTACGCGGGAGAGGCGCATCAAGGCGCTGGTGGATAGGATGCTGGGGTAGGAGGTAGGGCGAGGGTGATCATTTCTTTTTGGCATTACGATCTCGGGTTGCCAGTATGATGACAAGCCATATGGTCACTACAATCGATGTCGCGAATAGAATCAATTCGGGGCTGATACCCCAAGGATCATGAACGGTGGGCTTATCAAATCGCAACATCTGGTGTCCAAAAATCGCGTAACCCGATAAACCAACCAGTGGAGTGGCTATCAAAATGTATAAACAACTTGGGGAGCTGGATCGGTCTTTGAAGAAGATGCGACCTATTATGTAAGCCAACGTGACAATGATGACAGGACTTACTATCGCGTATGTTTCTGCAGGGTGACCTACCAATACACTTTGCACGATGTATGCAATATACAACAGTATATTGATCGATATAGCGGTGACTAAATATACCCGATTTTTATACCATGCAGGCTTATTCCAGAATGACTTTTTCTTTTTCATGATTACTATTTAGCCGTGGCAACGTCTGTTACCTGCTATGGTTCCACCTCTATATGGCCGCTGTTTACCCACAAATCATACCCCCGCGCCCTGAAGGACGCGGCTTATAATCCGTAAAGCCGGCTAGAAGCCGGCTGTCGGAATATCGCTACCGTGCGAGATGGTATGAATCACAAATATCGGACGCACGGCGTCAACCAGCCGGCTTTGAGCCGGCTTTTCGTCCAATTAGCCGCAGGGCTTTCAGCCCGCGGTAGGCCGACAATCGGTTAATGACCTGTGTGTGGCCCCACGCCCCCCCCGCTACAACCGCAGCCAGGGCGTGCGGTTGGGGTCGCGGCGCCAGACGGTATACGAGTAGACCGAAAGGAAGAGCACCAGAACCACACCCCCGCCGATGACAAGCCATAATAGCGCGGCGGAATCCAACAAGATGGCGCCGCAGAGCAGCATCAAGCCATAGAGGATGGTCAGACCGCCGCCCAGCCGGTGGGTTTTGCTCCACGAGAGCTCGCTGGCGAGGGTCCAGGGCGTCCGGATGCCTGCGACACGGTTCATTCGCAGCTTGGGGAAGTAGTTGCCAATCACGATGAGAAGCAATCCAAAGGTGCCCCACATCACCACACCCACATCGATCTTCCGACCAAGCGCATTGCCAATCCCCACGGCTTGCATAACGACCATCGGCGTGAGCGCGGCAATCCACATGATGTTCTTGACGGAGGTGAGGTTCTGCCATTTGGCCAGCAGGATGAAGACCCCAATCATGATAAGCGTGGCGATCGGAAGTCCCAAGAGTGCCGTCGCCTTGTCCGAATAGGCGTCGGGCTTCCCTTGCAGATTTGAGTGGGTGACCATCTGTTGCCCATCGGGGATCATGACCCATCCCACTGCGGTGATGATCAGCATAATAGCGAGAATGAACGCGCTTGCGATCAGCAGCGGCCGGAAACTCGATGCTGTGTTCTCTTCCATTGCCATGTCCTCCATGACTTGACGACTGACTATGACTGTTCTGAACGGGGGTGCATCACGCTTTTGCCTGATGCCATCCGTTTGATCGCTTTGTTGAGGCCATCTTCTTTCAAGAGACCGAAGGTGTCCAGCAGACTCACCATCGCGTCCTCCAGCACGGAGGCATTCAGATGGTAGGTGATGGTGGTCTGAACCTTGGCGCCGTAGATCAGGTCAGCCTCCTTCAGGATGGCGAAGTGCCGCGAGAGGGTGGGCTTGGTGATGTCGAAATGTTCGGCAATCTCACCCGCCGTCATGTCCCGCTCACGCAGCATCTGCAGGATTTTGCGCCTGGTGGGGTCTGAAAGGGCCCTGTACACATTTGCCATGACTCACCTGTTTGTTATTTCGTCTAACATCTAAATATACCTGTGGCGATTTTGGTTTGTCAAGTGTTTGATGTAACTTATTGTATCGGGCCAGAAAAAGAAGGGCTCTGGCTCATACGACCGATGAACACTAGCGGCTAGTCGATCTTACCCCAGAACACGTTGTATTCTTGTGATTTCGTGAAACCCACTTTTTCGGCGGTTCTTGCTGAGGCCACGTTCCGTGCCCAGCAGTCCCAGTGAGCGCTAATGCCGTTTGAGAGGCAGTGTTGGGCGAATGCTGACGCAGTCAGGCTGGCTATGCGCTTGCGTTGGTGGCTGACTGCGGTCTCAATGCCGATTCCGATATGTTGCTCATATGCATACTCCCCGGTACACCAGCATGCGATCTCATTCCCGTCATATATGGTGCAGTAGCCGAACGAACGCTCAACAAACCGGTCGATCGAGGGCCACATCAGTTGGATCTCCTCAACCAGCGGCTCGATGTTCAGCAACCCCGGTCTCGAAAGCAGTTGACGGTCGATCGGGAGCACCTGATATCCTTCGGGCACCGACATACGCCAATCTGGAATCTGAAGGTGCGTGAGTTGGTACAGATACCGTGGAGCGGAAAGCAGGACCCGAGGCGTGAAGATGCCCGGCAATACCTCCGCCCAACCATCGGCGTCCGTATAGATCACCATATACGAGTCCGGTGCTGGTGCGATCAGATCACAGACGACTTGCCGTATCTCATTGTTGAAAACCTGGTTGTCGCTTCGGCCAGCCAGGTAGTACTGTGACTCTTCGCTCCACAAGAACGCGGAGGTTGGGTGCGTCTGGTGGTCGACCCAAATCCGTCCGTGGCTGTTTCCGGCCGCCAGGGCCTGAAGCACGGGCTCTAGATAGGGGGCCTCGAACAGGTGCGCGGCGCATCGCAATGCGGCTGGTGGTAGCTCTTGTAACATGGGCACTCCTTAGTGATATCTCTGGGGTTGATGACTCTGTCTGCAGTAACGATCGGCATTCATCATATGATATCGTATCATACTTTTTTCAGCCAGAGACCTTGGCTCGCAACAACGGATTTGATATACCCCTCCCATTGGCGCATAATGGAATCACGATAACGAGCCTTTCTGGCGATCGCAACGGAGGATCACAGCAGATATGGAGATTGAAATGCTACTTCGGACACTCACCGTTCTTGTTTGCCTACTGACATTCACCTGTGCCGCAATCAGGCCTGCGGCCGCCAAACCCGCAGCAAAGTGGAAAATCGGCACCCCGATTGTGACTTACTGGGCTGGGCCGAGTGACTTTATGGAGCTCAACGACCGGACCGCGGAACAGCTCAGAGCGGGCGGCTGGAATGTGGGCTGGGCGAAGACACCCGAAGAGATCGATGTGTATCATCGCCATGGCCTCCGCGTGATGCTGAAGGTGGGCACCCCCAATGTGGACGACCCAGCCCAGGCAAAGGCGCTCGAGGATATAGTCGTCAAAGTGCGCAACCACCCTGCTCTGTATGCCTACTACATCGTGGATGAACCGGGTGCTGGTGCGTTCCCTGGGCTGGGCAAACTGGTGGCCTTCCTGCGAAAGCTGGACCCCGCCCACCTCGCCTTTATCAACCTGCTGCCGACCTATGCGTCGCCTGAACAGCTTAATGTCACCGATGATGCCGCCGCGAAGGCCAAAGTGGGTATCCCATCCGACTTCTCAGGCATCGATACGGGTAATGGCACAGTGCTGCGATACCAGGAGCATCTGCGGCAGTTCATCACGGTCGTCAAGCCGGAGCTGATCAGCTACGACCACTACCACTTCATGAAGAACAGCGATGGTCCGCAGTATTTCCTGAACCTGGGGCTGGTCCGTCTGGCCGCGCTGGAATCGGGTAAGCCGTTCATGAATATCATCCAGACCTGCGATTCCCCATCCGAGGGCTGGCGCGAGCCGGTGGCGAACGAGCTGCGCTGGCTGACATACACCTCGGTGGCCTATGGCGCTCAAGCGATCGCGCACTTCCGCTACGACCTCGGCTGTTGGAAAGACCCCAAGGATGCTACGGCTCCGCTGCCTCTCTACTGGGCGCTGTCGCAGATCAACCGTGAGTTTGTGGCGATCGCCTCGGAGCTGCAGCCGCTCAAGTCGCTGGGAGCCTACCATACCGGCAAGATGCCCATTGGTGGCGTCGCCTTGTCCGCAAAGGCTGTTTTTGCACCCGAGCGGCGATCACAGGACTTGGTGCTGGGCACCTTCGGCAAGAGTGCCGGTCAACCCACCCATGTGGTGGTCGTGAGCTTGGACTACAAGAAGGCGGTCAGCACCACGCTGCTTGGACCCGGTGCGATGGAGGTGTTCCATCCCGCCACGAAAGTCTGGACGAAGGTCAGCTCCCGGCTGAAGCTCGATCTCCCGCCTGGGGGTGGGGTGCTCGTGCGGCTTGCGCGGTAGGGGGAGGAGATGCTGGCGGGTACCCGCCCACCCACATGTCTAAATGATGTGATATAGCATGGTGTCTGAATGCATTCACATAGTGTGTTTGGGGTTATGCTAATTCGAGGAGTAGGCATTTAGGTGATAAACATCGATGTCGACTAAAATAGACTTAGGATGAGGCATATGGCCGATAAAAAGAGCCAACATTTCGTTCCACGGTTCTATCTCAGAAACTTCGCAACTGATGAAAATGGAAAAACCATCAGTCTCATGAATATCGATGCATCTAGATATGTTCGGCACGCTCCGATAAAGTCACAAGCATGTAAAGACTACTTCTACGGAGTTGACCCTGTCATCGAAAACGCTTTGTCCGATTTTGAGGGGCAAGTAGCTAGCCTCATAGCTAGAGCTATATCGGAGTGCAGACTTCCACAACGGGGTACAGATGACTACCGCAGTATCTTGAAATTCGTTGTGATCCAGTCTCTTCGTACCGGATATGCTGTGAAGACCATCAATGAATACTCTGATAAGCTGGTAAAGCACATTATGTCGGATGACATTCACGACGAGAGCGATTTACAGTCTAGTATCGTCCTCAACGATCCTGTTGCATTCAACCTTTCAATGATAGACAAGGTTCTGTTTGTTGCTGATGATCTTCTTTGCGTTATGATACATAATCGCACTAATCTACCATTCATCACATCAGATAATCCGGTAATAATGTACAACCAGTTTTTGGAGCATCGAAAAACTGTTGGTAGTAACACTGGTTGGACAGCCAAAGGGTTGCAGGTTATCCTGCCCATATCGCCACGTCATCTGTTAATGTACTACGATCGTGATGTATATGTTGTGCGCCATATGAAAGAAAGTGTGATGTGCACGAGCAATATGGACGATATAAATATGTTGAATTCATTACAAATTATCGGTGCTGATATGAATGTATACTGTGATTTAGGTGCAAATGAGAACGATATAAGATCTATCATGAGGATTGCTCAGCCATACATGCGTAGATCATGTGCTAGCGTAGTTGAATACATGAACAAAAACGACATCGACCCACAGCGTTCGTTATTGCATGCATACAAACAGGATGTGTGTTGCAAACTCAGAATAAACAATGTTGGTCTGAGCAAACATGCCAAGCGGTATAAGTTAGATTCATTAGCTGTGCATGAACGGAATCCTGACCTTTACAGATTGATGCATAACGATAGTATTTCTGCACAGACGGTAGATAGCCTTGGAGATGAGGTATTTTATCCTTTGTCACAATGAATTCGTTGTCATTCCACTAACGCGGTGTTTATGTATCGGCAAGTTGGTGCGACCCACTTCGGGGTAGGTGTCTGATGGGCTTCTACCACGGGTTTCGCTGGCGCTCACCCGTGGCTATAAGAATCTTACCCACTTCGTGGGTGCCCGGAAAGGCATCTGCTAGTGGTCCGGTCTTCTAACTAACTCGCCCGCGCCATGGATTCCTCGGCATCGGGTTAATGGAACTTCGCACCCACGTAATACGAATATAACTCTCGCGTCAGCGTTTTAAGCAGGTGTGCCCGTGCGTGCTGGTGAACATATCCATAACCAACGACAGTATGAGGACACCCAGTATGCTCAATCGCCTGCTCGCTTTATGCGCCATGCTTACTCTGCTTTCCACCAGCGCACTCTCGGCACCGGACTACATCTGGCGCGAGGCAGAAACCGCCGACACAGCCAGCTTCGCGATGCAGGCAACGCCCGGATCGCCGGAGTTCAGCGGGGGACAGTGGCTGAAGGAGGGCATCCCCGATGGGGGTACGCTAAGCTATAAGCTCAATGTGCAGAAAGCCGGCGATTACCACTTGTGGCTGCGCATCGGCATGGAGTTCATCCGCGCGAACACGCAGTGGTGTATCGATGGTGGCGAGTGGAGGACCATCGGCCCCAACGACCTGACCACCAACCTGACAGGCATCTGGTATTGGGCGGAGCTTTCGTGGATGAACGCCGGTGTGGTCAACCTCAATGCGGGCACGCATGAGCTGGAAGTAAAGTTCGGGCCGAAAACGGGCGATAACATGGTGGCGGCGTTTGACTGCTTCTGTCTGGTGCAGGGCGACTGGGTTCCCGATGGCTCACTGAAGCCGGGTGAGCAGCCGAGTGCAGAACTCGACAAGCAGGCTGCGGCGCAGATATTCCGCTTCCCCGATACCGCGGTATCCACCCCAGGCGAACGGCAGAGCCTCTCGTTAAACGGTTTGTGGCAGGTGGCACGGCACGACGACCTCGACATGAACAAAGACCGTTACGAACCGGTGCGCGACTTCCCAGCGGAACCGCGGTGGCGCGGCATCAACATCCCCAGCGACTACGCCAGCCAGGTTTCGGCTTTCAAGCTGGGACACCGCGTCTGGTTCCGCACCAAAGTCGACATCCCTGCCAGCATGCCTGGACGCAGCTTCATGCTGGACTTCGCGGGCACGAACTGGATCGCCTCTGTGGTGGTGAACGGCCAGTTCATGGGATGGCGGAAGTCCACCCGCGTGCCGTGGCAGTGCGACATCACGAAGGGCATCAAACCCGGGCAGACGAACGAGATATGGGTCGGCATCAAAGACTTCTACTATTCGATTGACAATGACAACCTAAACAAGTCGCGCAACATCCCGTTGGACGCCATCCGCCAATGGCCCCCTCATTTTGTGGCACCCATCATGCCGTCGACCAAGGGTGACGCTGATGGAGCGATGTGCGGCATCACCGATCCCGTGAGCTTGGTCGTAGCAGGAGCTCCCGCGTATGTGTCCGATGTATTCGTGAAGACGACGGTCACCGACGCGCTGTTCAAGCCAACCAACAAGAAGATCACCGCTGAGATCACGCTAACCAACCCCACCGATCAGGACGCGATCGTGACAGTGAGCGCGGAGGCGGTGTTCGCGGGGAGCGGGAATAGCGAAAAGTCGCTGGCTCCTGTCAGCGTGACGGTGCCTGCCGGTAAGTCACAGATGGTGACTCTCAGCGGACCCTGGCCCGAGGCGAAACTCTGGTGGCCTCAGCAGAGCCCGGCCAATCTGTATACGTTGCGCACATCGGTCGCGATGAGCGGTAAAGTGGTTGATGTCCACGAACAACCCTTCGGCTTCCGCGAAGTAAAGATTGATGGCAAGTATATCCGCATCAACGGTCTACGGCGCAATTTCTGGAACCTACTGGGTGGGTTATCTGGCTCTAACGATGCTCAGAGGCTGGCCAACTTTCATGCCGGAAACAACCGCTTCGAGCGGTTTGGTGCCGACATCAACGGCCAAATCCCATCATCGCACAGGCGAGAGCAACTCGAGTGGGCTGACAAACACGGTATTCCAGGACGGCTCTCCACGATGATCGATGGCATGTCCATCACATACACGCTGGAGAATCAAACCACATGGGAGAACTTCAAGGAGCACATCGATCAGGTAGTGCGGAACTACCGCAACCATCCCTCGGTCATCGTGTATAGCCTGGAGAATGAGCTGCTGTTCATCAACGGCGCACTCACGCGGGATGCGAAAGGCATGGATTTGGTCGAAGAGAACGCGCAGAAATACATGGTGGAGACCGCCCACCAACTCGACCCCACCCGGCCGGTGATGTTTGATGGCGGTGGTGCCTTTAAGAACAACACGGTGGACATCTGCTGCACCCACTACGCCGAGGACGGGTTTCATCCGGACAACGCCTTCCCGATGGACAAGATCATCAGCCAGAGCCGCTGGAGCTGGGACATGAAGCGGCCCTACAGCGCGGGTGAGGTCGCCTACTTCTCGGGTAATAACTCCGACCACGCCTGGATCGGCGGGGAGCTGGCCTCCACGGGAAAAGTGGGGGCGATCAAGTCCTACGCCAAATATCTGAAGTATCTATTTGAGCGCTACCGATGGAATGATGTGGCGATGATCTGCCCGTGGACCGGCATGGCTGGCGCCGAAGAGTGCTGGAATGCCATGAACGAGATCGCCGCCTTTACGCGGGAGTATAACAGCAGCTTCTTCGGCGGGGAGAAGATGACGCGCACGGTGAAGGTGTTCAACGACACCTTCTCAACCGACCCCCTCAGCTTCACGTGGAAATTGATGGCCAACGGCAAGCTGGTCGGCAGCGGGACACAGCAGCTCAGTATCGAGCCGGGTTTCGCGAAGCAGTTGACCATTAGCTGTGTCACGCCGAAAGTGACTGCGCGTGTCAACAGTCAGCTCATTCTTCAGGCCACCCAGAAGGGGGCGAAGCCCTTCAAGGACGTGAAGCCAGTGGCGTTCTTCCCACGGGTGAAGGGCGTGAAGCTGAGCCGCAGCCTGTATGTGATTGAAAGCAAGGGTGTGACCAGTAAGATTCTTGCCAGCCTGGGCATCATCGCCAAGCCGGTGAAAGGCGTGGCGGGTATCAAACCCGGTGGTATCGTGCTGGTGAGATCCAATGCTGTGGCAGACAAACAGCCCATCAATGACCTGATGTCATATGCCCAGAGCGGTGGACGTGTGGTGATTCTGGAGCAGGACCAGCCGATCCTGGGTGACCGGTTCGGCACCCCGCTGACCATCGGGAAGGGACTCGACAAGAACCCCTACAGCGCCAATTTTGCGTTTGCACAGCAGGGCACCAAACTGTTGGACGGTCTGGATAACCTGACATTATCGAACTGGGTAGGGTTTGGTTCAACCAGCAAGACGGTCTGGGAGAAGAGCTCTGGTGCCGCCCGGTCCTGGATCACCTGTGGGCCAGCACTGAACGGCTCCACGCTGATCGAAATGCCGAAGGGTAAAGGCGAGGTGATCGCCACGCAGATGCGGGTGGGTGAGCTGTTGATGGTGGAACCAGCGGCTCAGTTGCTGCTGGCCAACATGCTCAAACGGGCTGATACCTACGCAAGGCCGTCGGCAACGGTGGGGGTCTACACCCCTGATAGTACGGAGATAGGCGAGTTCATCGCCGGTCTGGGTTGCCAGCAGAAGAAGCTGGCTAAGCTGTCCGAGGGACTGAATGTGAAAGCAACGCCGGTATTGGTGGTCCATGCGTCGAGAGCAGGTCTTGAAGCGCTCAGTGCGGCTAAGTCCCAGCTCGATGCATACACACAAGCAGGCGGCTATGTCATGATGTTTGGCTTGCAGCCAGACGGTCTGGCACAGTATAACAAGCTGCTGGGCACTCAGCATGTGATGCGCGAGTTCCGCAGGGAGTCTGTGCAGCTCATCGACGATCCGCTGATGGCCGGGGTCAGCAGCTCCGACCTGTCGCAGTTCACCGATCAGGTCATCGCCCCATGGTCAGGGCAGCGCAACGTCTCGCGGGATGTTTTCAGCTACTGCCTGGACGGTGAGGACATAGCTCCGTTCTGCTTCGGGGCACCCAACCCGGACTACCCTGAGATGAACGGCGGGGGAGCGTATAATCTGGTCAACGGGCTGTTCAACGCCGACATGTGGTGGTACATCGACCAGATCAGTTACGACCCGACCATACCCGAGAACGAGCTGGTCAGCTTCAAGCTACCGGTGAGCAGCAAGCTGAAGTCGATCACCATCTGGAACAACAAGAACTACGACACGGTGAAGGAGTGCGATATCCGCTTGAACGGCCAATCGGTCAAGAGGGTGGAGCTGCCGGATTCGTATGATGCAGTGGAGGTGCCCTTAGGTGGTGCCTCCGCCAGCACACTCACGCTGACATCGCTGAGCACGCGCGTTCATGGCACCTCCAAGCTGGTTGGGTTGGATGAAGTGAAGATACTGCGGGAGTTGCCGGATTGGTATAAGGGGCGGGTCTATCCGTTGGTCAACAGCGGGGGACTGATCCGTTATCCCCGCGGCAAAGGTGGGTTCGTGTTGAACAACCTGAAGCTGGATACACCGGCTCGCCAAGACTTCCCAGAGAACCTGGCCAAGAAGCGGCGCATCACCTCCGTGCTGCTGCAGAACCTGGGCGTGGCCTTCAACAGCGAGGATGCGGCAAAGCAGGAGGGCCAACAGCTTGGGCCTAACGGGCTGCCGATCTACATCCCACCCACCGGCAGAGCCAACCTGGGCGAGAAGGAGTAAGAGGATGGCAAAGCGCGTGCGGAAAAGCCGCATCATGACCACCGACGACTATATGCAGCAGCTCACACAGCTCTTTGACGCCAAGTTCCGCCGGCCTACGTCGTTTTACAACAACGGCTGCTGCGTCGGCGACGATGAAGCACGGCTGTTGATTGAAACACCAAGAGCAAGACTTACTGAAGAGGAGCTGAGCAGTCCCATCGATCACGCTTGCGGTTGTTTCGGCACATTCGAGCAGATGGCTTACTACGTGCCCAGGTTGATGGAGATTCTGAATGAATCGGAAGATGGATTTACACATGGGTGCCTCAACTTCAGCTTTTTCCGATTGCTGGTCAGGCATGAGCAGGAGTATCGTAAATTGGGGTTGTGGGACAGCATCGAAGATGCAATGAACAGCCTCTTTGTTGACCGCACTTCGGTGGTCGGAATGAAGAATTATGACTACATGATCAATGAGCAAATCATAGACGAGATGCTGCCCGGATTTTTCTTGCCAGTATTGTCGGCGCGTCAATCCACCACAACTCCAGGGCAGACACAGTGGGATGAGTTCATCTTGCGATGGGCTGAAGACACCGATGCATGTCGGGTAATGCAATTGCTGGCTATGATCAAACGCTATGGTAATGGCTATCTGTCAGATTGTCCTCCGCCAGAGGTGTTTTTAGCCAGACTTAGGGATAGAGATTACACCGCATCATTCCTCAAGCGTGCAGAACCTGCGGTAGCGTTCATTTCCATAGATTCATGGATGGATGAGGTGCAAGGTTGCCTTGAGTCATGGTCGGCTGTATAGTTATAGCTAGATACCGCCCAAAGCCAATCTGAGCAAAAGGAGTTAGGTAATGACGAAGCACGTACCAAGCCGCATCATGACCACCGACGACTATATACAGCAGCTATCACAACTCTTTGACGCCAAGTTTCAGCGGCCTAAGTCGTTTCTCAATGAAGGATGCTGCGTCAGTGACGAGTCTGAACGGCTGTTGATGGAAACACCACGGGTACAACTGACAGAGCAAATGCTGTGTATGCCAATCGATCACTATGGTAGTTGCTTTGGCACTTTTGAGCAGATGTCCTACTTCGTGCCCAGGTTGATGGAGCTGTTGTATGAATCCGTAAACGGGTTCGAATATGGGATGCTCCACTACAGTTTTTTTCGGTTGTTGGTCGAAAATGAGCAGCAATATCGGGATATGGGGCTGTGGGATGTGATTGAAAACACTATGTATAGCATATTTGCCGATCGAACGTCCACTTTTGTTTTAACCGATGGCGACCACACAGTCGATTCGGATCTGCTAGAAGACATGCTGGAATACTTCTTCCAACCTTTGCTGCACAGCAAAGCAGGCATAAGCGGTCCCTGTATGACCCAGTGGGATGAATTCATCGCGAAGTGGGCTGATGTTGAGGACCCTCATATGATAGCCCATCTCTTATCTATCGCCCGATGGCAGGTTATTGTTACTGACTGGAAATTGCCTGAGAGCTTCATGACGCGACTGAAAGACCAGGCGTATGCATCAGCCTTACTCAAGCGTGCAGAGCCTGCGTTGGTATCCATATCGGCAGAATATTGGTTGGAAGACGTGCAAGAGTGTCTCGAGGAATGGTGGGCTGTTTAGTTTGGGTGTGGCCACCTGAACAAAAACACCGTCTATATTGCATTCCGGTTGCAATATAGACGGTGTTTTACAGACTGTTAAGACATTGTATCTAAAACACATATAGGTGTGTGGTCATCTTGCTGATTGACGAGGTGTGGTCTGTGTTTACTCTGAAACTCTCCGGTGGTACCGAGCTTAAACTGCTTCAGCTTCAAGATGCGGACGATCTCTACACGCTGGTGGACCACAACCGCGAGCATCTGCGGACATGGCTGCCTTGGGTAGATAAAACTTTGTCTGTGAGTGACATAGAGACCTTTATCAACCGATCACTACGTCAGTATGCGGAAGAGGGTACGATCACGGCTGGGATATTCGATCGTGGCACTCTGGTGGGGGTGATTTCACTCACGGTTCGGGAACCGGGGCGGCACGAGATCGGCTACTGGCTCGATAAAGACCACCAGGGCAGGGGAATCATGACAACCACCTGCAAGGCTTTGATAGAGTTCACATTCAATCACACGACCTCTCAGAGGATCGACATCCGCGTGGAGCCTGCCAACGGTCGAAGCAGGACGATCCCCGAACGTCTGGGATTCACATGCGAGTCCGTATACAAAGAACCCTCCGTACAAACCAATGACCCCGGACGCGAGCTAGTGACCTATGTGATGCTTAAGGAAGCATGGCTGAGATCACGAGCTACCTGAGTTGATGCCCACCCCGGACGCCAAAACAGGCCGGTGGTCGGAGGCCTGGCTGTTGACCACCGTCAGCTTCGATGCCGTGAGCTCGCGACTCGCCAGCATATAATCGATCCGGCAGTCGGGAGTATCAGACGGGAAGGTGAATTCGGCGTGACCGGCTTCCATGGCTAGATCACATACCCCCGTGAGGCTGATCAGCGTGCTGACGGCGGCGTGGTCGGCGGTTTCGTTGAGGTCGCCACAGAGTATTTTGGGCCCAGCGGTGGCGTTGATCGCGGCAGCAGTTTCACCAGCCTGCTTGATGCGCTCTTCGCCGTTCAAGCCCCAGTGAGTGCAGAACACGCTCAAATCACCCTGTTCAGAGGATAACTGCACACGGATCATGCCCCTCTGTTCGCCCACGCTGGGCAGCAGGTATCTATCGGATTGGAGAACCGGGTAGCGCGTTAATATCGCGATGCCGTAGCGGTAGTGCGGGAGGGGCAGAATGCCATGGAACTCCGCATGCATCTCCAGTAGGCGGGCCAACTCAGCGGGCTGATCCCCGAACCCAACCCCGGCATCCCATTGCTCCACTTCCTGCAGACAGACAATGTCGGCTTGCGACGAACGGATGGTGTCGGCGATTCTCTCCACAGAGGGTATATCATCGATGCCCCGAGTTCCTCGGATATTGTAGGTCAGAATGTTCATTTAAGCCTCCCATCGCTCTGTCGGAAATCCGTGATTGTCGACAGTTCACAATTGCAATACAATGAACTGAACTTCATTTATACAGGAGCATTATCACATGCATGATACAGATATTCCGACAGGTTTTCCCAGTGATCACATCATGGCTGGGCCGGACGAGGTGACCCGACTGATGGGTTGGGCCAAGGAGGCTTTTGCCGGAGCAACCCCTGTTGCTGCATGTGACGCACTGCTCATTAAGCCGGCACGCTTCCCGTTCTCGTTCAAACTCAACGGTGTGTCCTCGTCGGAGATACTGGTCAGTTGGCATCATTACAGCCTGTGTAGTGAACAGGACGATAAGCTGCTGATTGACGCAGAGTGGTCTGACCCCATCACTGGGCTAACCATAACCGCTACAGTCAAGGTGTTTAAGAAGTTTGCGGCCATCGACTGGGTTCTGCAAATTGAGAACAAGGGTGGGGCAGACACACCCATCATTGAAGAAATCAAGACGGTAGACATCACCCTAAACACCGATAGCCGCGAGTGCGCACCTGTGCTGCACCAACTTCATGGCGATTCGTGTGGAGGGCAGAGTTTCGCGCCTTTCGACACGGAGCTGTTCTGGCCAGGGCAGGTTCTCACCATGGCTCCCAGCGGCGGACGGCCGTCAAACGCCACAGCCTTCCCGTTCTTTGACTTCGAGTATGAGGGGCAGGGGGTCATCACCGCGATCGGATGGTCAGGGCAGTGGTCTGCGAGTTATCATCGGTCTGACGATAAGCTGCAGACCAGCTTTTGTGCGGGGCAGGAGCTGACGCGCTTGCAACTCCAACCCGGGGAGTCCATCCGCACACCGCGGGTGCTGCTGATGCCCTGGGCAGGTGATCGGGCTCAGGCGCATAACCGGTTCCGCCGTTTGATGATGAGCGAGTATCTGCCCAGGCCAAATGGCCACTTGATCAACATGCCTGTGGTGTTGCAGACATTTGACCTGTATCACAACTTCTGTACCGACCATGTCGATTATGCCGACTGGGCGACCGAAGCGGGGCAGATTGAGGCTGTGGAGGCCGCCCACAAACTGGGCTGCGATACCTACTGGTTTGACGCGGGCTGGTTTGTAGGCGACTTCCCGGCGGGGGTCGGCAACTGGTTCTGCAAACCCAAGGAGTTTCCGAATGGGTTAACGCCGGTCAGCGACCGCTGTCATGAGCTGGGCATGAAGTTTGTTCTGTGGTTTGAGCCCTGCCGTGTGGCACCAAATACACAGATTGCTAACGAACACCCCGAGTGGCTGCTGGGCGATGCGTTGTCAGACAGGCTGTTCAACCTTGGCATCCCTGAGGCCAGACGCTGGATGACAGATATGCTCTCAAGCCGCATCACAGAGTTCGGTGTGGATGTTTACCGCGAGGATTACAACATCGATCCACTGGGTTTCTGGCGATCTAGCGACACCGCCAACCGGCAGGGCATGGCGGAGATACGGTTCATCGAGGGTCACTACGCGATGTGGGATGAGCTGCTGGAACGGCACCCTGGCCTATGGATCGACAACTGTGCCAGCGGTGGTCGGCGCATCGACCTTGAGACCATCTCACGATCCGTGCCGCTGTGGCGCAGCGACACCGGCTGCTTTAGCGGACATCCTGAGTGGAACCAACTGCAGTCGGCGGCACTCAGCCAGTACCTGCCTCTGCACACCGCGTGCGGATGGAGCCATGATGCCTATACACTGCGCAGCTCCGCCACGTCCGGCGTGATCGTGCAGTTGCCGTATCATAGCGAGGGGTTCCCATACGAGGAGGCGCGGCAGGCCATCGCTGAGGTGGAGCAGTGCCGGAAATACTGGTACGGTGATTTCTATAACCTGACTGGCGTCACCTCAACGGTCGATGACATGATCGCCTACCAGTTCCACCGGGCAGACTTGGATGCAGGAGTGGTGTATGTCTACCGCAGGCAGCTCTGCCTCTACAGCGGGTTGGTTCTGACATTCCAGGGGCTCGATCCTGCTGCTGGCTATCAGCTAGAGGTGATCGATGACCACCGGCATATGGTGCAATCCGTGGAATGCACAGGCGCTCAGCTAATGGATGAGGGTTTCGGGGTTCGGCTACCGAAGAGGTCGAGTTTGATCATTCGGTACCAACGGCTGACTTCTGGGTAATACGGCGACGTGTTAATGATCCGGTAGAAAATGGGCAGGAATGAAAATGCGTTGGCATATACTTCCTGCCCATCCTGCTACAGCATCAGATGATTATTGTTATAAAACCTAGTAAATAGTGAAGATATCATTAACATATAACAAGGTACACTCATTATACAGTTTGCAGATAGCACTCTTGAGGAGCGGCTGTGCTGCAAGACTACCTAAGATTTGAAATGAGGCATACCATGTTCCGTAGAAAAATCGCTGTATTCGGAATTCTGGCTCTAGCCATAGCAGGACTAATGGCAGGCTGCGGCGGAACCGACGACTCCGCGTCCAGCTCTGGTACCGGCACGATGCAAGTGTATCTGTCGGATGCTCCTTTTGATGGCAAAGCCGTGAACGTCAGTATCTCGAGAGTCGAAGTCTCTAAGGATGGATCCGGATGGATCACCTTGAATTCATATGCTCCAGATCCGCTGGTGATCAACCTTCTCGACTATCGATACGAAGGGGCTGGTGCCATACCGGCTCGTTACCTGCTGGCAGAAAAGCCGCTGGAAACCGGGCACTATACTCAGATCCGCCTGATCTTGACTAAGGTCACACTGGTCGATAATTCTAACGTAACGTATGACTGCGCGATGAGTAGCCAGGACAAGACTGGACTGAAGCTGACCGGCTCCTTCGATGTGTCTGAAGGTACCAAGTCGGCAGTTCTGATCGATTTTGATGCTTCCAGGTCGATCATTCAAGAAGGCAATGGCACCTACCGGCTGAAACCCACGGTCAGGGCCGTACCTGTCCAGATCACTGCCAATGTGAAAGGCGATATCACCTTTAAAAACACCGAAGGCACCACAATCGCGGTACCCGCTGGTGTGAGTATAGCCGCCTATAGTGGCGAGGAGTTTATTGCGTCATCACCGATCACGTCTGATGGCACCTATTTCTTCCCTGCGATGCTCGCTGGGCGCTACAATCTGGTAATGGAATTCACAGCTGATGCACCACTTCATTATGTGATTCCTGTGACAAGCGTGAATGTGACAGTTAATACAGCCACGATCAATGTTGATCCTCTCGTCGCTGTTCCCGTTCTGGACTAGCACGTATCCAGCAATCGGGCAACACATAGCCACCGGGCAGCAGTATCCACCCGGTGGCTGCGTATGTACATCAGGTTGGCGGAGTGACAGATAGGGCATTCGCCGAAATCCTAATAGGTATTCAGATAAAATCAAGCTGACTGCTCAAGGAGTTATATCCACAACCGCCAATTACGATCATGATTAGCTGAGGAAAACGGAATAGTTCTTATGTTGGATAAAGGCGATGTTATAGAGTGCGTGCGCCAGTATGCCGATATCATACGCCAGCATCTCGACGTAGAACAGGTGATCCTTTTTGGTTCTTATACCAAGGGCACAGCCACAGAGGAGTCTGACATCGATGTGGCCGTTGTGACGGACACCGATTACGATAACTGGTATGATGTGATATTGAATCTATGGAAATGGCGTCGCGATGTCGACTCTAACATTGAACCGCACCTGATGTATTCCGGTTCCGACCGAAGCGGATTCCTTGAGGAAATCCGCCGCACAGGCGTGCTGATCTACGAACGCCAGAGTGCGTGATGCCGGATAGTGTTGTCATTGATAGACTTGATCATATGTCATGATCGTATGGTCAACATCAGACAGCACATATTGATACCGTAATCATTCTGTCAGAATAAATAGAGCATACGGTGACTTGGTTACTGACTTGTTGTGGGTTGAAAACAGTACCGACACGTCTCATGTCATTTTGTTTTTGAGGCACTGTCGTTCAGTGAATTATGATTGCGTGCTAATAGAGAGCCGCTAAGCGAATGTGAGCCTCTTGCCTCACAGCTCCACTGTATAATGATCATTGGAAACGGGGTAAAGTCAATGGCGAATCGCTTGTTGGTTGACGGAACCGATCTAGCTAAATGGGCAGTCCGGAGGGAGTCACAAGAAACACTACCAGAGTTATTGCGGCGTCTTGTGCATGCCACTGTTACTCGTATTACTAATATCAGCTTTCCTGCAGGAGAAGGTGTTCAACTTGGAGGATATGACGGGAATGTAACCGTGGAAACAGGTAATGCGTTTGTGCCTGATGGGCATTCTGTCTGGGAACTGAGCGCTAGAGCTGACGTTAAAAATAAGGCCGACGATGATTATGAAAAACGTGCAGACAATCCTCTTGAGGTGATCCCCAAAGACACTGTCTATGTATTTGTTACTCCAAGGCGGTGGGGATCCAAGAACAAGTGGGTGGCTGAGCGTAGATCCGAAAACAAATGGCTTGATGTACGTGCATATGATGCCGATGATCTTGAACAGTGGCTCGAACTTGCTCCTGCGGTTCATGCTTGGATATCAACCAACATAGGCAAGTGCCCCGTAGGAGCACAGGACATTTCGTCATATTGGACAGGATGGACTCATGTCACGAACCCACCGATTACTTCTTCCCTTATTTTATCTGGACGAAAGAAGGAGTATGAACGGGTATATGACAGTCTTCACAAAGACCCTTGTCTTCTACCAATTCTTACAGATACGGTAGAAGAAGCGACAGCTTTCATTTGTTCTGTATTCTATGAGATGCTTGATGAAGATCGGGTCCACTACCTAGCTCGAGCAATAGTTGTCCAAGATGACAATGCGTGGAGACAACTTATCGCAACACAAGATAACCTCGTTTTAATACCGATGTTTGATGTTCAAGGTCTAGCTAAGGTAGCTGTTACCAAGGGACACCATGTGCTACTACCACTTGGATGTGACGCTGATGCATCCTCTGCATCTGGAGTCATGGTTTTGCCTCGCTTAAAGCGGGAGCCAGCGCAAGAGGCATTGGTTTCCTCAATGGGTATATCGAAATTGAGGTCCCGGAGGCTTGCTGTATTAGCTCGACACAGCCTTTCAGCCTTTCGCCGCAGGATATCGGTAGTTCCGATCATTAGAAAACCACAGTGGGCGACACCAATCGAAGCGCGTAACATCTTGCCGTTTATGTTGGCAGGCATCTGGGATGAGAGCAACATGAGCGACCGCCAAGTCGTTCAGAGTTTTGCGGGTGTATCATATGCTCGATTATCTGAAACGCTGGAACTCTGGGCGAATGAACCGGATCCTCCTGTGCGTCGGGTTGGTAACATGTGGATGATAGTTTCAAAACAAGATGCATGGGAGTTACTTGCCAAATACCTTACCCCTGACCAAATGGAAAGATTCGTTGATACCGTCGTTAGCGTGTTCAGAGAGATCGATCCGCAGTTCAATATGCCTCCTGGATCCAGGTTGTTGGCACAGATACAAGGCAAGATTCTTTCGAATTCTGGACGGTTGCGAACAAGCTTGGCTGACACCGTCGCCTTGATTGCCGTCCATGAGGCCCCATTTAAACAAAAACCAGTGACAGGGCAGGAATATGCAGACCGAATTACAAACGAACTACTTGGAGTGGATTCGCAGGGCTGGAAACTCTGGGCCTCAATGTCAAATGCGCTCGAATGTCTAGCTGAAGCAGCTCCAGACCAGTTTTTAAGGGCGGTAGAAAATGGTGTATCTGGTGATGAACCGGTGTTATCAAGGCTAATTTATCGTGCTGGGTCTATACCATATGGTCCAACCCCGTACATACACTTGTTATGGGCGTTGGAAATACTAGCCTGGAAGCAGGAATATCTATGTCGGGTTTCCGTGATTCTTGCTTCCTTGACGCGATTGACCCAATCATCGAAAAGTAATATAGCAAATAGCCCCGCCAGCAGTTTTCGTAAGATTCACCTGCCATGGTATCCCCAGACTACCGCTTCAGTGGAACAACGGTTGACCGTAATTGACGTAGCCAAAAATTCCGAGCCTCTCGTCTCATGGCAGTTAATGATATCTTTAATCCCAACAATTAACGATACTTCTTTGCCAATATCATATCCTGTTTGGCGTGATTGGATGCCAGATCCATTGATAGGACCAGACCCATCTGAAATCATTGAGATGACACAGGGCGTTATGACACGCCTGTTGCACGATGTCGGTCACGATTGTTTGAAGTGGACAGAGCTGCTCAATACAGTAGGCAGATCACATTTACCAGCTGAGATTAATCATGATATAATCGACGAGTTCATGAAGGTTAATATCGATAGTCTTGATAAAAGCGGTGTAACCATGCTGCAAAACACCATCAGGAATGTGGTGGCCCGCTACCATGCATTATCAGGTTCATTATCGACCGATGTTGTAGATAAACTTAAGCAGGCTTATCTGCGTTTACAACATAATGATGTAAAACTTGATAATGCCTGGCTGTTTTCAGTTAATGTTGAAAATGAGATTAACATACCAATGATGCGTTGCCAAGATCGCGCGAATGCACGAGAGGACATGCGTAAGGACGTAGTTACCGCTATATATCAACAAGGAGGAATTCATCAGCTCTTGCGATTTACGATGCATGTCGGATCAGCAAGGCATCTGTGGTTCTTTATCGGCAAGAGCGGAATTATCGAACCAGGTGAAGAGGACATGGTCTTCACTAATTCGTATAGTGATGATTTGTCAACTAAAGCTGTTATCCAAGGTTTTGTGTCTGGCCGTTATCAGTTAGGTCGTTGGGACTGGGTCGATGATAAGTGGAATAGCCTAATCTTGACCCTCCCCCATAAACAACAAATCCAATTTCTACTTGCTTTACCATCTGAATCTCATGTGTGGAATTACGTAGATATGGTTGGTAATGACGCAAAAATTGAATACTGGTCAACAGTCGACCCAAGGAGCCTTGGTACTGATGATGGGGAACGGGTAACAACGGAGTTGTTAAGATGCAACAGGCCGATTGCTGCTGCGAGTTTTATTGTAAGTCAATCGAGGACCGATCAGTGTATGGTATCTGCTAAGGTTATGGTTAAGATTCTAGATTGTATAGCACAGGGGGCAAGCGAAAAGATAGATATATCCGGAATGGCTAGCTATCACATAACGAAATTGCTCGATGCAGTGTGCTCATCTGATGAGATCAATGAAGATGACAAGGTTAGGCTTGAGTGGACGTTTTTCAATGTTCTAGAGTGTAATAAACAACAATCGGTAATCCATGGGAGGTTAGCACGCGATCCTGACTTCTTCCTTCAAATTCTGTGTATGGTATACAAAAATGCTAGCGAACCACCATCTGAATACTCAGATATCGATATGGATCGGTTTACGACAGCTCAGAGCGTACTGGCATCATGGCAAATAATACCGGGCGCAAATTCTGATGGCAGTTATGATGTTAATATCCTGCGAATTTGGGTACAGAAATCTCGTCAGCTTGCTACTGGTGTCGGACGGCTTGATAGCTGTGATCTGGTAATAGGTCGACTTTTTTCTCATGCGAAGGAAAGTGCGGATAGCGTCTGGCCAAGACCTGAGATATGCACTATCATCGAGGAGATCGCCAGTAAACCACTAGAGGACGGTATGTCATGCCAAGAAATCGCCAACAGAGGGGTCACTACAAAGGATGTTGGTGAAGGTGGTCTTCAGGAAGTTGAACAAGCTAACCGGTACCGGAACTATGTATCTGCACTTGGAAGTCGTTGGCCGCGAACTTCGACGATGGTTGAAAAAATTGCTTGCATGTATGAAAAAGATGCTAAGCATGAGGATTTACGTGCCGAATTACGGGAGGACGATGTATATTAGTGGGAACAAATCTGAAAGCACATATAGAAACACATACCTCAAACGATTCGATCTTCATACTGCCCGCACGGGCGTGTTGATCTACGAACACCAGAGTGCGTAGTATCGCAGTCTGTTAATGAAGCCCATCCAATTGCATTTTGGATGGGCTTCTGCATGGTGATGTAACCCTACTTAGTGGTTTTGACCTCATACACACTGGCCGATTTCAACTTCACGCGGCCGGCACCGGGTAGGTGGAGCTTTAGGCTTTGCACGCGTTCGCCCTGTTTCCATGGCATCATGAAGCAAAGCCTCTTCTGTGCATCTGAGAAGCGAATCTGCCGAGACACGATCCCAGCGTCTTCTTTACCCGGTAGTGACCAGCTTACCCGCACGTCCCTGGAGGGCTTCTCTACTTGTATCTCCAGTTTGAGCAGGTTCAAACCATCGGAGTTGACTTCGAGATTTGATATCGGCAGCACGATGTAAGGATCGTTGCCGGTGACCGTGAAGCTGGCAACACCCTTGGAAGTGCCCTCATACTTGATGTCATGGAGTGTGGCTGAAGGCGGACCCAGTGCGCTGATATCTAGTTTCCACTTTCGCACGGAGGTGGCTTGGTGGTCACTTGATGTCAGCTCATTCACCACTTTTTGCAGTGGGGCGAGGTGCTGCTGCAGGTAGCTGTGTTCGGATATGCTCATACGCTGCAACATGCTTGCGATCTTCTTCATTGCAGTTTGCTTGGAGTTGCCATTGGCGGTGCTGGCCTGCAGCACGCTGTCAGCCAGGTCATCCCAAGTCGATAATGGCAGCGGCTCACCCAGGGTGGCCAGAATCTGCTTGCGAGGCATCACCTTAAGCTTGCCGGATTCTTTCGCTTTTTCGACTATCGCTAGCAAATCCGATATCTTAGCACTGGCATAACCAGAGCCACTATATTCACAGCCCTCGCCTGAATACCAGATTTTCACCTCGTCATCAGCGATCACGGCCGAACAGGCGCGGACGCCAAGGTGACCCCATGTGCCCCAGTCCGACCAGGTGACGATAGGGTCACTGCTCTGGAAGGGCGGCTCCGAGGTGGTGATGTCGTCAAACTTCACCCAGTTGACCCCATCCAGCGAGAACGCCCATCCCAGCCGCTTCACCCCAGCCACAAACTCATCATTGGTGATGTGTCCGTGGTAGAAGCAATGGTAGCTGGCGCCAGATTTACCTTTATATATACGGGTCTGGGTCTCTTCATCGCCAAGCTTCAGCATCGCTGCGGCCGACAGCCAGCCGCTGTCCCACTCACCCGGTTCACCTTGAGTGATCACTGGACTGAGAGATGACTTCTTCCAGTGGACGCAGTCGCGGCTTTCGGCGTATCCGAACTCGTTACGGTATCCGCGTTCTGCGAAGTTGATGCCCGTATACCACATCTTCCAGATGTTGCCATCTTTGATGAACGAGTGGTCACCAATCACGTTCTCGTCCCAGGCACCGGTCGGCCCCATATAGAGCAGAGGGTTACCGGGCTCTGGCGTCCAGTGGATGCCATCTTTGGAGCGATGTAGACCCATGCCGTCCCACCAGTTGGCGTTGATGGTGCCGCCGGCCGGGTGCCACATGAGGTATTCGTCTCCGCATTTCAGACCGTCGGCATCGGCCTCATTGAAGTCACCCCAAGTGCCGGGGGTTCCTAGAGGCTTCACCGCTTTGGTACCGGCTGGCTGCGTCCAGGTGATGCCATCCTTGGATTCCGCATACGCCTGGCCATCACCGCTGCTGTACCACATTTTGTAGGTATCGCCGTCCAGGATCACGGTTGGCGAATAGGCGTCGATGTTCAGCGGGTTCCCGGCGTAGACGGTGAACGGGCTCTTCGATCGCAAAGCCGGCTTGACCGATATATCGCTAAAGGAACCGGTCGCCGCGGCGGCGTAGAACCCAACCATTCCGCTGGGATGCTGTGATATCTTCTTCTCGACAGCATGACCGACATACTGACCGTCAATATAACAGTAGATGCCGGCTCTGTCCGTCACCACTTTCATTCGATACGGATAGTTAAACTTGGCCTTAAACGGGAAGGAACCCAGGGTGGTGAACTGCAGGTTCCTGACCACCTCAATGGTGACCACTTTCTGAGGCGCATTGAACCGCACATTGATGAAATCATCTGTGGCGTCATCACCACGCAGGATCAAGCCAAGGCCTGCCCAGGGTTCACCGTTGTTTAACTGCATGTTGATGGTCGCCTCGAACACGCAGTCGATCCACTCGTATCCCTTGACGAAGGTGCGTGCCCTGACAGCATCGATATCCGTGGATTGAAGAGTTGTTCCGTCCAGCTTCCAGGTTCCTTCTTTTGTGATCAGATTGCCTGCGAGCTGGGCACTGGTGATCGCAGTTTGTGTCTTGTCTACTGCCGTCAGGTCGGCAGCTGTTGATCCCGCTGCTGTTGTCATCGCCATGAATATCACCCCCGTAATTTGGTTAATATTGGTTCTGTGCATCAATGTCGTCTCCATTCGTTGCATTACAGTATGAATATAGTCCTATGTGGAGTGAGAGTCGATAGCATAGATATCGAATGTTTGGCAATTCTTGTTATTATACAGTGACCATGTGGAGCGTGTTTTGACGTCATTGTTCTATCTTATGGCCTTGAGGGGGTAGCCTGTTGGATACATCAAGCATATTGCACTTACCAAAAATTACGCACGCAAGGGAACACCAAGGCGGAGTTCTGGCGGCGTATATCGACCGGGAATACGTATTCCAGCACTGCGTGAGTGGCGAGGCGAAGTTCCGGCTGCGCGACAACCTGTACCGGGTGACGCCCGGCACCACTTTCCTGATGCCGCCTCAGTTGCCCCATGCCCTGCACTTTATGACAGAGGTGAGGGACTATCGGTATCTGGTGGTTCATTTCTCGTTGCCCGAGGACTCCACACTGCTGAAGCCGTTCCCAATGGTGGTATCACTGACCGGTGATGATGCCGACGCGGTTTCGAATTGCATGAGGCAGATCGTCTCGGAATGGCAGACCGAACAGTCGGGTTACCGACTCATCACCTCGGGGCTGCTGGTGAATACATTGGGCATATACTGGCGCCACCGCGGCGTCGATGTTCCTTCGGATGTGGTCGTGTCCAGTGCCTGGCAGGACATCGAACGCGCCATCAGTTGGATGCATCAGCACTACACGGAACCATTGACTGTGGATAGCATGGGGCAGGTCGCTGGACTATCACCGGCATACTTCTGCAAGGCGTTCAAGGAGTACACCGGCTGCAGCCCTCACCGCTACCTCAACAACATCAGGGTCAGCAAGGCCACCCAGCTATTAACGACCACCGAGTTGAGCTGCACTCAAGTCGCAGAACGAGTGGGGATCCCGACGGTGGCCGCCTTCAGCCGAGTATTCCACCGAGTGATGGGAGTTTCGCCAACCCAGTGGGTTCAGGATAACTATCCGAATAGTTGAAAAGCCGGTATTGAATACCTGTGTCAGGGGCGGGGACTCCCTGCGCCCGCCGGAACGCGGGCCGTTAATAATCAGCGATGGGTGACAGTGCCCGTACCGGGACGAAGTCACGGACGGGCCACGGAACCCGTCGCCGATTTCCGGTGGTTCGGATCGCTGGCAGCAAGCCCGCGCTGCCGCGGGTTTAGTCACCCACACGACTACGTTCCGGGAGCTGACGCTCCGGGAACTGCGTCCAGTGCGGGTTCCTGCACCGCGCGGCTGATCAGTATCGGCCGGCGTCGCTTCGCTCCGGCCGGCGCATGGATGCCCGTGTCACCTATTGGTCACTAAGAATGACCTTCGATAGTAGATAAGCCGGTGTTGAGCAATCAGCAGGAACAACACATGGGGTTGACGTATCTACAACTGGTAGCGAATCTAAGCGCAATCCGTGTGGAGTAGGCTGTGGAACAGAAAAAACCTAATATTCTTATGGTGGTGGCAGATGACCTAGGGCATCAGATGGGTTGCCTGGGTGATCAGCAGGCACGTACCCCTTATCTTGATGCCATCAGCCGTCACGCGGTGATGTTCCGTAACGCCTATGCGGTATCGCCTTCCTGCAGCCCGTCACGCAGCGGCCTGTTGACAGGTCTTTACCCCCATCAAAACGGCCAGATCGGGTTGTCTCATCTGGGTTACCGCATGAAAAGCGGGTTACCAAACATGCCCGGCATGCTGAGGGAGGCCGGATATACCACGGGTGTGATTGGCAAAGTGCATGTGGAACCTGAGAAGGAGTTTTTGTACGACTTTGACCACAGAAACAATGTGGTGGGTACACGCGACATCCGCTTGACGAATGACAAGCTGAGAGAGTTCATCCGCGGCCGTGCTGATAATCAGCCGTTTTTTCTGCAGGTCAGCCTGTTCGATCCTCACAGGGAATACATCGACCAGGTGCGTGGCTTCCCCTGGCGGGTCACCAAACCCAGCGAGGTCAAGCCCTTCCCGTTCCTGGGAGAGGCGGACAGCCCGGCTGTGCGGCGCGATGTGGCGGGGTTTATTAACAGTGTGAGCCGTGTGGATTCCGCGGTGAGGATGTTTATGGACAGCCTGGAACAGCTTGGAGTTCGCGAGAACACGCTGGTCATTTTCTTAGGGGATAATGGTGCACCTTTCACACGGGGAAAGACCACATGCTATGAGGCGGGCATCAATGTGCCGTTGATGTTCTGGGGATATGGCGTAAAGGCCAGACAGCAGAGCTCCCAGCTTGTGAGCTTGGTGGATGTGCTGCCTACTGTACTTGATTATGTGGGGATTGATGCTCCCTCCGGATTGGCCGGCCATTCGCTCAGAGCAGTGCTAGAAGGGCGACCGAGCAGCGGGCGCAGATATCTATTCAGCGAGCACACGGCTCATCAGCCACCGGAGTATTTCCCCAGAAGAGCGGTGCGTGATGACCGGTATAAACTCATACTCAACTTATGCCCAGAGCGGGGGAATCCCGTGAAAGGTGTGGACGGATGCGCGGGCTGGACGGCCAGCAGAGTCCCCAGGTTGGATGGAACACTCACCCGGAGGGCGTTTGACACCTACCACCAACCTCCCGCTGTGGAGCTGTATGATCTGCAAGCCGACCGCTGGGAGTTCACCAACCTTGCCGATGAGCCGAAGCATCAGCGAACCAAGCAACGGTTGTTGGGAGCTTTGCGGCAGTGGCGTGAGCAGACCGCTGACCCGCTGCTGGATGCGGCGAAATTGGAGTGGCTTTCAAGCCAGCATGATAAACTCACCACATATGGTGATCGATGGGATGGCACGCTGGTTGCCAGCCCTTAGGTCGTGACAGCGCATACTATGATGACACGCAATGATACTGACATAGATGGAGACATGGCATGAAGGCATCTGCTGATACCGCAACCACCCAGATAGAGACCAAGGATATGACCGTCGGACTTCGGCAGGGGGCGGTGGTGGCGATCACCAACCGGTTGACCTCGGAAAGCTACCTGTTGGCCGATGGCTCAGAGGTATACGCGCGCGTCCACAGCACCACGAACAAGCTGCCATCAAGACAGGCTCCTGACGAATGCAGTGTCAGTCGTCAAGTAAACACGACCACGCTGAGATCGGTCTGGAGCGACGGCAGCAAGGCCAGTACCCTCTGCGGGGTTGATCCCAAATCTGGCGAGGTCATCGTTACCCAGCAGGCCAGCACCCCATCGGGTGGTGTATATGGGGTTTCGTGGGAGCTGGGGGATGTGCCTGACAGCATGTCGATACTCATACCCGGTGACAGCGGCCAGTGTCTGGGTGCAGAATCAGCCTTCGACACACGGAGCTTTGACTATCCCATGCAGTGGGAGGCACCGTATGTGGTGATCCTGGGGTCGAAGGGTGGGGTGGTCATCCGCGCGGAGGACACGAAATACCAGTTCAAGACTCTGTATGTGGAGCACCGTCCAGGCTTTTTCCGCTTGCGATTTGAAAGCCGAAATCAAGCACCTTTTGACAAGCTGACCTCTGTGAAGTCGGTCAACTGGAAGATCACCGCCTTCCGCGGACCGTGGCAAGTCGGCGCGGCGATTTATAGCAACTGGGCAGCCAAGGCCTACAAGATGGTGCCTCTCGAGCGTAAGTCGGCCGCGTGGGCTAAAGATATCCAGTTTATCGTCACGATGGATACCAATGTGGCCCTGCTGCAGCCGCTGGCGAAGCAGGTGAACCCCCGGCAGACGATTCTGTATCTGCCGGGCTGGCGCAAAGACGGCTATGACCGCAACTATCCTAACTACGAGGCTTCTGAAGGCTTCGAGTTGTTCGTGGAACAGGCCCACAAGCTGGGCTTTCGTGTGATGCCGCACTGCAACTACTTTGGCTGCGACCCTTTGAACCCGTTATTCGCACAGTTTGAAAAATACCAGATCCGCGATGCCTTCACCAAGGAACCCCAATGGTGGATTTGGAAAGCCGAACCAATCATCAAATTCGCCTACATCAACCCCGCCAGCAAAGCCTGGCGAAAGCTGCTGGTGTCCCGCATGGTGGAGCTGGTCAAGCGGTATAAAGTCGACGCACTCTACATTGACCAGACTCTGTGCATCTACAATGATGCCAACGGACTGGTCGATGGGTTGAACTGCACTCAAGGCAACATCGCGCTGATCCGCGAGCTGACCCAAGCATTGCCCAATGTACCTGTGGGAGGCGAAGGGTTGAACGAGGCAACCTGCCTGTACCAATGCTTTGCTCAACGGCATGAGCTCTCCATCGACTTCGTCGCAGGAACATGGGACACAAAAAAACTCGACCAGGCCCATCCCATCAGCTCCTCCCTGCTGCTTCCATACACCCGGATGTATGGCTATCTTGGTATGCCAAACCCCAATATTAACCCGGGGCTGTTCACCGCCTGGCGCACCGGATATGAGCGGTACGGCATCATTCCAACGCTGCCATGGCCCAGCATTGACCAACTGGAGAAGCCAAGTGGCCTGGTGGCGCAGGTATTTGATGAGGCCAGGTTCTACCAAAAATACAAACCGAAGCCGGACTTCAGCCCCACCTGGGGAAAGAGTGACCGCTTTGTATACAAGCTGTCAGATGGCCGACGGGCAGCCTATCGGCAGGATACCGGCAGCAGCTTTCAGGTTGATACGCCAGGCGGAAGCCAAACGCTCTGGCGGCGCATCACTGGTGTGTCTGAACTACCCACCACCGGCTCCATCCCCAGTTGGTATGCTTATAACGAGAAGAAGATCATCGGGCTCGATCCGGTCCAAACATACTATTGGAGCCCGAATCCGCGCGACTTGAAGGCACTTCATATCGCTTCGCTGCCTAGCCAGGAGCTGACTTTGGCAGGGATCGGAGCTCACGAGCAGTTTGCCCGGTTCCAGGTGAAGTACGCGAAAGAGACGATCAGGCTAATGGACTGCGCGAGGCAGGCCCAGTCCGGGGTGAAGCTGTATAACGGGCTGGTAAAACGCTACCCTGGCGTTGGTTTTACCGATGAATGCGGCGGGGCGATGATTCAATCAGGCTCCGCGCTCTACATGCATCCGCCGTGGAAGCCATCCAAAGGCGGGCCCCAAACTACGAAGGCTGGGGTAGGTTATGGAGATACCTTCGTGACTTACAGTCTTGAGCTGCCAGCCGCGAAGAGCATACTGTTTGAGGCGATGGTCAACCTAAGGCCAGGCCAGGAACCAGGCTCCGATGGGGTGCTGTTCCGCATCGAGGCAGTTGCGGGTGGGAAACGGCTCTCCGCTGAGACGTTCGATGACACCACGGTGCCGAGACCGCTGCGCCTCGACATGTCTTTTCTCAGTGGCCAAAAGGTAGAGCTGACGATCACGCTCAACCCAGGACCGGCTGGCATCTTCACCTGTGACGGCGCCATGGTTAACGATCCGGTGATCAAAATTGCTGCTGAGATGGCAGGCGCGGTTGAGGTGGTCTGTCCGCAGACCGTCAAGCATCTTCTCAGCGCCTCGGGACAGTCGAAACTCACCAAGATATCGGCTGACCGGTACCGGGTCGAGAGCTCTTTCCCCAACACCATCACGATGGTGTATTCCGATCCGTTGGCAATCACAGGCAATACAAACCTGCTGACCACGCCATATATAGCCAGCCAGCGTTCGAGCACAGGGATGGAGAGCCCAACAGGAGGCTGGTCGTCCGTGGGCGTAGGTGAGGTGAGCTGCTTGAATGTGCCTAAGAAGTCGTTAGCGGCGCACCCGCCGGCCGATGGCAAGACAATAGTCGACTACTGGTTGAATGTGCCTGCGGGGAAAACGGTGGTGACTGGGTATGTCGGCCTGCGTGATGGCTCCAAGTCGAAGGGAGTGGCGTTTGAGGTGTGGGTGAATGGTCAGCCTGTGGCACGTAAAGTGGCGATGCCTGAGGATGGCTGGCTGCCGTTTGAAGCTGATTTATCGAGTGTTTCAGGTGGCCCAATGATGGTGAGTCTGGTGACCGACCCCAACGGGTTCGCGGACTACGATTGGGCAGTGTGGGGTGACATACGGCTGCAGACAGTTTGGAAATAAAGCACCGATGACGGATGTTGTCTGAACCACGGATTACGCGGATTAACAGGATTACACGGATGCTGCGCCATCGTGAGGTGCTTTCCTGGGAACGCCAATCTCCCGATTGGCCTCTCCTCTCCATCTGAACCCATCCGTGTAATCCGCGTAATCCGTGGTTCAGACAGATCCGGTTTCAACGGATTTATATACTCATATTTACAAAGGAATAACGCACATAGAAGGTATGCAGGGTCCATGATTCATCCAGATCCAAAACATAGCGGAGCATCCTGGCGGTCGATCGTCATCGGTCTGCTGCTGCTGCCCGTCAACGCGCTGTGGATGGCGTTGATGGAAGTGAAGACGAACTCGCTGGACACCACGGCGGTGAGTCTCTTCTTTCATGTCATCTTCATGCTGTTGCTGATTACTGCGATCAACGCGCTGGTGCGCCGTATGAAACCCGGTTGGGGGTTGTGCCAGGGAGAGCTGCTGACCATCTACTCGATGGTCAGCGTGGGCAGTGCGATGGGCGGACGAGATATGCTGACCAATCTGCTGCCGAACCTGACCCATCCGTTCTGGTATGACACCACGGCCAACGGGTATGCGCGGCTCATGCAGCACATCCCCGACTGGATGGCTGTGCGTGACAAAGACATCCTGCACGGCTATTTCTATGGTGACACGGTGCTGAGCCGCAAGCTTTTACTCGCCTGGCTGCCAGTCATGCTGTTCTGGGTGGGCATGCTAACCGTGTTGAGTTACATGATGCTCTGCTTGAATGCCGTGGTGCGAAAACACTGGGTAGAAGAAGAGAAGCTGAGCTTCCCGCTGATGAACATCCCGCTGGCCATCACAGCAAGCCCATCGCCGTTTCGTAGTAAGGTGTTTTTACTGGGGTTCATCATACCCGTGTTAATCCAATCGCTAAACTACCTGGCTTACTGGTTCCCCAGTCTGCCGACCCTCCATTTGAAGCTGCAGAATATCGGGCCGTATTTCAACACGCCGCCCTGGAATGGGTTGGGCTGGTTCCCCATTGCGTTCTTTCCGTTTGCCATCGGCATCGCCTACTTTCTGCCGGTCGATTTGCTGTTTGGCTGCTGGTTCTTCTATCTGCTGCGGAAACTGATCGATGTGGGCTGCGTGGCCTGGGGGCTGCATGACCCGGGTGCCTCGGCGGCTACTCTAGCCCTGCCGTATGTGAAGGAGCAGGGGACAGGTGCCTGGCTGGGACTGGTGCTGACGATGCTGTGGATGTCACGAACCACCTGGCTTGCGGTGCTCAAGCAGGCGATGCACCCAAAGGCGGGCGGTGATGACCCTCAGGCTGGCATGAGTTATCGAGCGGCCCTGCTGGGTATGTTGGCGGGCAGTGTGGTGTTGACGCTGATGTTTGTGAAGGCCGGGATGAGCTGGTGGCTACCTCCGCTCTACTTTGCGTTCTATTTCATTCTGAGCATCGGGGTCACCAGGGTGCGGGCAGAACTCGGTCCGCCGGCGCATGAGTTGAACTGGGTCAACCCGGAAAACTTCCTGGTCACAATCTTCGGCACGACAGCTTTGGGCACACAGAACCTCACGCTGTTGTCGATGCTGTTCTGGTTCAACCGCGGCTATCGATGCCACCAGATGCCCCATATGCTGGAGGCCTCCTACATGGGCGGGAAGCAGAACTGGAACATGCGTAGGCTGGGGGTGGCGATGATGCTGGCGGTTGTGGTGGGCAGCCTCTGCTGCATAGTAGCCTTTCTATGGGTTTTCTACAGTAACGGTGAAGCCACCCCGCGTATCCAGTGCTATTCGTATGGTATTGGTCTGGAGGCCTACTCGCGGTTTTCAGACTGGAACGCCAACCCGCGAGGGCCCAGCGGGATACGCATTGTGTTCATTGGTATCGGCGCGGCGATCACGCTGCTGCTGGGTATGGCGCGGGGGATGCTCGCCTGGTGGCCGTTCCCACCGCTGGCGTATGCGCTGGCGAACAGTTATGCGCTGGAGTATTTCTGGACCACCATGCTGATCGGCTGGGTGATCAAGCTGGTGACGTTGAAGGTGGGCGGAAACAAGCTCTACAAGCAGTTCCAGCCGTTCTTCCTGGGGCTGATCATTGGGGATTATGTGGTCGCCAGTGCCTGGGGCCTTCTTGGCGCCATCACCGGCCTGCCCACTTATCGGACTTTCATATTTTGACTTAGTGTAACGACTCAACCGTAAACGATGATCGTGCATCAAATCACGATCTATAAGGTTGCTGTAGCTTCCGGCACCCACGAAGTGGGTAAGATTCTTATAGCCACGGGTAAGCGCCAGAGCAACCCGTGGTATGCAACCGTGAACCGTCTACCCTGAAGTGGGTCTTCTTCGGTGATTCGATAAAACGGCTACCGCAAATCGGTTCGACCCACTTCGGGGTAGGAAAGATGCGCCGTTTTCCAGGGGTATCGCTTCGCTCACCCCTGGCTATAAGAATCTTACCCACTTCGTGGGTGCCCGCAGGGATGCATGAGGGCGTTGCGCATATGCTGAACAGACACTTGGCATTATCATCTGACGGCTGAGTAGTCACAACTTGGGATATGTAGGTGTAAGAACCCATATATAGGAGCTAACAGTGTTTGATCTAGTCATCACAAACGGCACTTTGGTCATGCCTGATCGCGAACCCCTCGCAGGCGGTGTGGCTGTTCAGAACGAGTTGATCCACGCTCTGGGTGATGTTCAAGACCAGGGCAAGGTGACGATTGACGCCTCGGGCTGTTACGTGCTGCCAGGCATCATCGACATCCATACCCACGGCATCGGCTATGAATCGTCCGCCTCGGAGAGCCTGCATGAGTATGCCAAACTGGAGGCGTCGCATGGCTGCACTACGTTCTACCCCACGCTGTTCGGTCCGCCTGAGGAGAGCGCGGAGCATATGCGCCGGCACAGGCGCAATACGGACGAACTGACCGAGCTCCCGCAGGTGGGTGGGTTTCGGCTGGAGTCACCCTATCTGGGATTCACCGGCGCCGGCATCTCGCGCGACCTTACCCCCATCAGCAAGCGTGTCACAAATGAACTTCTCGACGCGGGTGGGGGACACATCAAGATATGGGATGTCTCGCCCGAACTGGAAGGTGCCGCCGACTTGATTTCGGAACTCGCCTCAAAGGGCATAGTATGCAGCCTGGCACATATGCGTGCCACCATCGACCAGGCGAGGGCGGCAATCGATGCGGGAGCGAAACTGGTGACGCATCTGTTCTGCACCTTCGAGCTGCCAGAAATGACCGATCCGGGTGTCTACCCCGCCGGGCTGACCGATCTGTTTCTGGTGGACGACAGGGTGGCGTGTGAGATCATCGCCGATGGAGCACATGTGAACCCGCTGCTGATCGAGAAGACTCTGCGGTGCAAGCCAGATGATATGACTGTGTTCGTGACCGACAGCAACTTCGGAGCGGGTCTGCCATCTGGCAGGTATGAGCTGCCCGGAGGCTGGGGGTTAGCAGCTATTGATGGTCCCAACAACGGCGTCCGGCTGGTGGAGCGGGAGATGGGGCTCGCCGGCAGTGCGTTGACCCCGATCGATTCGCTTCGGAACTGCATTCGGATGCTGGGTAAAGATTTGCGCACAGCGTCGCGCCTGTGTTCAGCCAATCCGGCCAAAATGCTGGGCCTCAACAAAGGCCGTCTTGCCGTGGGCATGGATGCGGATTTGATCGTGCTGAACGAGCAGTTGGAGCTGGTTTACACCATCGTGCAGGGGAAAGTGGCTTTCTCAAGGAGTTAGCACTATCGTAGGGGCGTCCCTTGTGGGCGCCCTTATTATTGTTCATTGGGTTGTTTTTTAGGGCGCCCACAAGGGACGCCCCTACTACCAGTCCTACCCGTCTTATGGCATCACCCGCGAAATCCCGTAAAGGCCCTTGACACCACTTTAATGTATATGTATACTCATTATAATGAGTATACATATACAGCAAGGAAAACAAAATGAGCGTAGGGTCCAGTTCCCCGTTATATAACGAAATATACGAATCCTTGAAGGGCAAGATACTCTCAGGGCAATACACCCCTGGGGACTCACTGCCCTCTGAGCCCAAGCTCAAGCTGGAGTATGGGGTCAGCACGATCACCATCCGCAGGGCGATTCGCGAACTGTGTTTGGATGGTCTGGTGGAGTCTCGGCAGGGGGTTGGCAACTTCGTGCGGGATGCCAGCACGGGCTCGGTCGTGGTCGGGATGTCCAGCTTTACCTCTGATGTGGTTGGTGGACGGCTGCGCCTCGTCAGATCACTATTGACCGATGAGATGACCGTCGCACCTGCGGACATTGCCAATCAGTTGAACGTGCCTGTCGGATCGATGCTGCGTCGTCTGGTGCGACTGGACTATGAGGGCAATACACCGCTCTCTCTCGACGAGGTATATATCCCACCAGATATCGGCTCTTGTATCAACCACGAAATCGCCGGATCGCCGGTGTTTATGCATCTGTGGCAGAAGGCCTCGGGCCTGGAGCTGGTAAGCACACAATACCAAATCTGGACTGAAACCGCTTCGGAGATGGACATCCAACACCTGAAGATACCGCCAGAGTGCCCAGTGCTGATCACCACGGAGCTGGTATTTGATATCAACAATAGAGCGTGTGCCTGGATCATCAGCCGGTATCGCGGGGACAGGGGCCGCCTGTCGGGCACGGTGATGTTAGTTCAAAATCGATCAGATATGAAAGTGATTGGTGAATAGGATGCTTGCAGGAACCGCAAAACGAGATATCACGCCCAAAGATGCTGTCTGGATGGAGGGCATGATCCGTGCTCACCGCTCCGATGGTGTTCATGATTCGCTCACCGCCCGAGCTCTCTATATGGCCGACGGCGAGGTGCAAACCGCCATCATCACGCTTGATGTGTGTGCCATGCAAGACAGCGATACCTCTACCATTCGTCATGAGATAAAGGCGCAGCTTGGGATACCATCAGCCAACATCATCATCGCCGCCAGCCACACCCACTCCGGACCAGCGACCATCGGATTTTTCAGTGATGCGGAACCTGAATACGTGCAGTGGTTGGGCAAGCAGGTGGTGCTGGCGGTCGCGGAGGCCAAGGCGAGTGCGCTGCCTGCCCTGACCGGATGTGCCAGCGGACGTGAGACCACCATCAGCCACTACCGCCGCTTCCGCTCCGATGCCGGCCAGATTGTGATGATCTGGGAGCAGGACCCCTCCCTGGGCGGCATGACGGTGATGGGTGAAGCGGACACGGAGGTGGGTGTGTTGAAACTGGTGGAGGCGGCCAATCCGGAGAACGCCATCGGAGTGTTGTTCAACCATGCTGGGCACCCGAACGTAATGAGTGGTGATAACTACAGCATCAGTGCCGATTATGCGGGTGCGGCCTCTCGTAAACTCGAAGAAAAGCTGGGATGCGTCTCGATGTTTACCAACGGCGCCCAGGGATCCGTCGACATCGATAACTGGGCCTGGCGAGACTGGGAAGGCGTCGAGGTGCTGGGATCGGCACTGGCGCAGGCGGTCTCGGATGTTGTTCACGATATGGAAGTATCATCACAGGCACTGCGTATCTCGCGGGTGGCTTACTCACTGCCTCGCCGCACGATCTCGGACGATCAGCTCAAGTGGGCAGAAGATATCCTGTCCCAAACCGGCGGTAAGCTGCAGGCTGTGGCAGATGGCGTGGGGGATGACTTCAAGGCCTTGTTATACAAACAGATTCATGATGCCAGGCAGCAGCCTGTGGAGGTCGAACAGACCTGTGTCGCGGTGGGTGACTGTGCGTTTGTCAGCTTCCCCGGTGAGCTCTTCACAGAGATCGGCCTGGAGATCAAACGCCGGAGCCCGTTTAAACAGACTTACATCATCGACTTGGCCAACGGCTACATCGGTTATGTGCCCACCAGCGCGGCCATTGCGCAGGGCGGATATGAAGTTGATACCCGTCCCATCAATGCAGATGCAGAGCAGGCCATCATAGACCACTCGCTGTATCTTCTCAACCAACTGAAATAGGGAGAATACCATGTCGGAAAGACTAGCTATCGACGGCGGGACACCAATCCTGCAGAGAAGTGACTTCAAAAACTGGCCCGTCATCACAGATGATGACCGCCGATTTATCAACGAGGTGCTGGATTCCGGCATCATGGCTGGCGGAACCGCCCCGCAGGTCGCCAACCTGGAGAAGGAGTGGGCCTCCTATATCGGCTCGAAACACTGCCTGACCACCTGCAGCGGTACCGCTGCGCTGCATATGGCCCTGGCGGCGCTGGGTGTTGGTCCGGGCGATGAGGTGATCACCTCGGCGTTCACCTTCCTGGCTTCCGCGTCTTGTGCGCTGCACCAGAACGCCATTCCTGTGTTTGTGGACATCGACCCCAAGACCTACTGCATGGACCCCGCCAAGCTGGAAGATGCAATCACCGAACGCACGAAAGTGATCATCCCTGTACATATCCAGGGCTGCCCCGCCGACATGGAGCCCATTCTGGCGATCGCAAAGAAATACGGCATCCATGTCATCGAGGATGCCTGTCAGGCTCATGGTGCCATGTATAAGGGCAAGATGGTCGGCAATATCGGCGATGTCGGATGCTTCAGTCTGAATAACTTCAAGAACCTGTGCGGTGGCGAGGGTGGTCTTTTCAACACCGATGATGAGGACATCATGAACAAAGCAGCTCTTGTGCGCTGCTTCGGTGATGAAGTGGACGAGGTAAGTCGCCGGCGCAAATACAACGCGTCCATCCTAGGTTATATGTATCGAAACCAGGAGCTGCCAACGGCTCTCGCCCGAGGCCAACTGCTGCACCTCGATGATTCCAATGCGGTGCGTATTCAGAATGCGGAGTATCTGACTCAAGAGCTGAGCAAAATCCCCGGCGTGATCCCGCCTTATTGCCCGGAGGACTACAAGCATGTGTATTTCATGTATAACGTGCGGTTCGACCCCAAGGCGGCGGGCGTGGAGTGCGAACCTCGGAAGTTCAGGGACGCTGTGGAGAAGGCACTCTACAAAGAGGGGCTGTTGCTGGGACAGTGGCAAACCATGCCGGTGCCCGCTCAAGACCTGTTCCAGAGCAAGCTTGGCTACGGCGGTTCAGGCTATCCCTGGAGCATCAACGAGGCCAAAGGCATCACATACGACTACAACCCGGAAGCCTATCCGGTGGCGCAGAACCTCTGCGACACCTACACCATCGTGCATGGAATCCATACCCCCAATGGGCTCGAGCTGATGCAGCGGTTTGTGGCGGGCTTCAAGAAGGTTTTTGCCGATCTTGATGCGGCCATCGCCCACGCAGATGATGCCATCTATCCGGGAGCTGACGGAAAGCTCTACGGAGCGGGTTAACACATGGGCTGTCGGAGGGGCAGTGTTGCCCCTTCGATGGCCGTCACAGAGGAGATTTGTATGATAAGCAAGGGACTGTTCGGTAAGAAGTATCTTGATATCCAGCAGCGCACTCAGGACATCGGACCGCTTGATGAAGACCATGTGCTGTTGAAAATCATGGCGTGTGGCGTCTGCGGTACGGACGTAAACTTCGTTCGGGATTGGGACGAGGATCCGATGGCTTTGGGGCACGAGATATCGGCGGAAGTGTTGGAGGTCGGCAAGAACGTCACGAGCGTGAAGCCTGGTGACAGCGTGATCGTAGAGGACTGCACGATGTGCGGTGTGTGCGAAAACTGCAAGAGCGGGCACCCCGAATTCTGCCGCAATATGTATGACATGGAGGGGCAGCCCGGCATGGGCGAATATATGTCGGTGCGGTATAACTGCCTCAACAAATATGAGGGTCTTGACCATGTCTCCGCCTGTTTAACCGAACCTTTGGCGGTCTCCCTCACATCGGTGCTGCACGCAGACATCCCGCTTGGGGGTAGCGTGGTGGTGCTGGGCAACGGTCCGCTGGGGCTGATGGCTGCTAAGCTGGCCAAACTCAAGGGTGCTGGATATGTGGCTATCACTGGCCTCATTGCGGACAATGAGCGGGAACGGGCTCGATTCGCCGTCGCAGATAAGTTTGGATGTGACAAGACCATCCAAATCGGAAAACAGAGCGTGGAAGATGAGATCCTGTCTCGATTCCCAGACGGCGTCGACAGGGTGATCGTCAGTTCGCCGCCTGAGAGCATGTATGACGCTTTCAAGATCATCCATTTCGGTGGGATCATCACCTTCTTTGGTCTGCACTTTGGTGGCAAGAACATGGTGAATGTGGACATCAACGACATGATCTTCCGGAAGATCACGCTCAAGCCGGCGTTTGCAGAACCTGCGATCAACTTCCCAATCGCGAACAGGCTGCTTAAAGAGGGGTTGATCGATGCCCGCGATTTGGTCACCACCACATTCCAGATGGCCGATGCCAAGACCGTGATGGCCGCGATCGTAGATGGCAGCCAGCCTGTCGTTAAGGCTGTGATGGTGCCGTGATAGGCGGCATGACTGTGCTTCGTTTGGTGAATAGAGTCGTTCTGTCGGTGGCACTCGTATGTGCCGCGGCGTTCCCTTGCGTGGCCCAGACAGTGCAGAACGGCAACTTCGAGGACGGTACACCCGGGTATGGCGTTGCGGCTGGATGGAGCAGCTCGTATCACTTCCATGCGGGGATCGCAGTGCCGGATAGCAAGTCCTGGTTCGATAACGGCGCCACCCCTGATGGCCAGCAGGTTGCGTTCATTCAGACCAACAGTCAGGCGTCACTCAGCCAGCAGATCAATAGTCTGAAATCCGGCAAGACATACTGGCTTCAATACAGCGAGAACTCTCGGCAGACCAGTGCCGTGCCGCTGCTCACCGTGAGTGTCGGCGCGGTGGTGGTCGACCCCGCCCATGCGGTGCCAGCGGTGGGTAAGGCCGGGAGCTTCACCAAGCCATTTACGAAGCGAGTAGTCAGTTTTACGGTACCCACAGATGGCGACTATACGCTTACATTTCAGTCAACCAGTGTGTCGGGCGATTCGACGCTGTTGCTGGACAACATCAGCATCGGCGAGAATGGTGGCGCAGAAAAGCCAATGGTCAGTCAAACCGCGAAAATACCCACATCTGTAGTGAGGCCGACGCCCATGAAATCTTCCAAACTCCCCGCGATGCAGACATCGCTGCAGAAGCAGTTCCATCGGGGCCGTCAGTGCCTGGTGTTTTCGAATGGGCTGACTGAGCTGTACCTCGACGCCCATGATTTTACACTGGTAGATATCATCGATCAACAGCAGGGCATCAGTTACGTGGTGAAGCCGGGCGGAACCCTGTTCTCTGCCAACTTCAAGTCGGCAGGACGAACCCTGGTTGCGAATGGGTCAGGTGCGAAAAAGTATCGCACTGAGTTGGTAAAAAGCAAAACATCCACTGTGCTGCGTTTGAAGATCACCGGGTGTCCAATTGGCCCTGGAGGTCTGAGCACCGATGCGGTGATCTCCATTAGCCTCCGACCGAACGACCCCTTGCTCAGGTTTGGTCTCGAGTTCAAGAACTACAAGAAAGCCATGATCCGGGAGATTGCTTTTCCCACTCTGAGCGGGCTTGGCAGCTCGTTGCCCGGATCTGATGCCACCGACTACATGGTCGCACCTGGGTATCCCACCTTCCATCATCCCCGGTCCACGTTCGACTCCGCTGTGCCGAAGCTTGGAATTGACGCCAGTTCTACGGAGTATCCCGGCGGTATGAGCATGCAGATGCTAAGCTACAGCGACGGGTTGGGACGCGGAGGGCTGTATCTGGCGGCTGAGGATGCCTCCTACTCACGCAAGTATTTCGAGAGCCGCGCGATGCCAAAACGGGGATCATTCATGATGAAAGTGGTGCATTACCCAGACGGGAAGCCATCTCAGACGAAGCGAGTGCTGCCCTACCAGGTTGCTTTCGGACCTGTGCAAGGAGACTGGTATGATGCCGGCAAGATATACCGCAAGCAGCTTTTATCCCAGGGCAAGGTCAAGCCGATCGCCCAGCGGCACGACATCCCCGACTGGTTCTTGAACACGCACATTTGGTATCAGGGGCAGGATGCCATGAATGGGTCGGACCACATGGCGGCCTTATCGAAGCGGCTCACCGATATCCGCACGGCTCTGGGGATGCCATACTCCTTCCATCTCTATCTGTGGTGGAAGGGCAGCACCATGGCCACAGGATTTCCCGACTACTTCCCAGCGATACCGGGATTTGGCGATGCCGTCACCGGGCTACGGGAGAAGGGCGTAGAGCTGATGCCCTACATCGATATGGAGATGTTTGACACCACCATACCGATGTGGAAAGCCGAAAACGCCCAGAAGTGGGCCTCACGCAGTGCTGATGGCAAGCTGAACCCGGTCTATACCGAGATGCGGCCCAATGTCAATATGTGTGAATCGACACCGTATTGGCAGGACAAGATGGTCGCATGCATGAAGCAGCTCGTCCAGGCCTACGGGGTGCGCTCGATCTACCTCGATGAGCTGTATTATCACCCGCCGTTCTGTTACTCTAAGAACCATCCTCATACGGACATCGGCGGGAGCTACCTGGCTGACGGCTTCCGTAAGATCATCAAACGGGCCAAAGCCGAATGCGGTATCAAACAGCTTGTGCTGACAGGCGAACACTCCGGTGAAACCTACACCGACCTGGTGGCAGGCGGTCTGACCTGGGCCAGTGTATTTACCGACATCGTGCCGATCCACGAAGCGGTCTTGAAGGACTGTTCGATCCCATTCGGACAGATGATGATGAGCACCGATCTGGCGAATATGGACACCTTTTCCGCGAAAATCGGGTGGCAACTGGTGGGCGGACGTCAGTTGGGATGGATCAACCTCGACCAAGGCGACCTGCTGGGTGAACCATTTCAAGGGCCGATGGCATTTCTGAAATCGGCTGCGCAGTGTCGGGCAGCCGCCAAGGACTTCGTGTTGTTTGGGGAATACCTGCGTCCGCCTGATACCTCTTCTTGCGGGATGCACACCGTGGGTTGGAGTCTGGCGCCCATCAATGTGGTCAACCCCGAAACAAACAAAGTAGTTGGCTTGCAGACCATCCCCAAAGTAATGGGGTCGACATACAGGGCAGTGAATGGGGATATCGGCATCGTGCTGGTAAATGTAACAGGCTCAGACATCACCGCCTCCGTGCCCGTGAACGAGAAGGACTGGGGGCTGCGGGTGGGTAAGCTGTATGAAACCTCACGATGGGCCGATGGATCATGGAGTGCAGCGGGTCTGAAACGGCTGGAAGCGACACTGCCAGCGACAATCCCCGCCTATTCGGCTTTGGTGATCCGGCTTCACCGCATGAAGTAGCTCCGGAGTAGGCCCATAACCGCGAGGTGCGATACAATGACCGATAGTAATACACGAAGATAACTACTCAGCCAGTGACGACAATGATGTCATATTAAACGATCTACATTGCTGATGGAGCGTCCGGCACCCACGGAGTGGGTAGCAGTTCTTATAGCCACGGTTGAGCGAAGCGTAACCCGTGGGTGGCGGCACCAAAAACCTACCCCGAAGTGGGTCGGCTTTAGCTTCCGGAATATCAAGAGTCTGCGATACGGTTCGACCCCCATTCGGGGGTAAACACTGTGGGAATATACCAGGGGTATCGCTTCGCTCACCCCTGGCTATAAGAATCTTACCCACTCCGTGGGTGCCCGTAGGGATGCCTACTGTCAGTTCCAATTTGCAGAATTGATCGTGGCATGGTTTTCCGATATCATGAGTAATTACATACATTGATCGGGTGGGACTGCCCGATGATTTCTATCCATGTTATGAGTAGACAAGGTGAACTGACATGAAAATCTGGTTTTTGACTCTGCTGGCCGCGATCACTTTCGCGATGCCCCTCTCGGTGTGCCGTGCGGATTCGCCACGTGTGGTGAAGTCTTTTACGTTCAACCAGGCAAAACCGACTGAGTGGGTCCCAGGCGGAGCGGTGAAATGCTCGGTTTCTGGCGACATGTTGAAAGTCAGCACGGTCACGGAAGACAATGTGGTGATGGGGCCGTTGATTGATATCAAGGCGGATGCCCGTCAGTATATCGAGATCACGATGCAGAGCAGTGTGGACGCCACACACCAGATGTTTTACACAAACACCACGGAAGACCCGTATGGCGGGATGCGTGGAGACTGGCGTGCGCAGTTCCAGATCAAGAAGGGCGGGATGAGGGTCTACACGCTTTTTCCTCACTGGAGCAGCCTGGGCAAGATCATCCGGCTGCGGCTGAGCCCGCCAGCAGGCGATTTCTACTACAAGAGCATCCGCATCATGCAGGCCCCTGATGGTCAGGCGGTGGATGGTGTGTGGAAGGCTTATAAGCCATCAACCTGGAGCGTGATGGGTACATACAAAACAAGTTCCAACGAGATACAGGCCTCTGGCGAACTGAATATGATGTCACCTAAGCTGATTACCCCCACGGCGAAGCTTCCGTGGCTGTCCCTGATGGTGAAGTCTACCGGTGCTCAGCAGGCGATCGCCCAGTGGACGACCAGTGAATGGAAAGAGCCTCGCACCTGTGTTTTTCCGTTGAAATCGGACGGATTGTGGCACTCATACAACGTCTCGGTGGAGCCTTTTCCCGACTGGACGGGCACACTGAACCTTTTGACACTCACAATCGCGTCACCTGACGGCAAGCCCACCGAAGTGCGATTGTTCGGTGCTAGCGCAGTGCCTCTGGGTGATGCCGAGTTGACCGCACCTCAATTCATCGTGCAGCAGAATTTCGTGCGGGTGGGACAGCCGGCAGACATCGCGGCCAACATCATCAACCTTGGCGGAACCGCCAGCAAGGATCAGAAGTTAAGCATCCGCGTGAGCTCCAGTCTTTCTGCGGAGCTGATACCTGGTGCCGTCAAGCTGAAGGATGACGCGGTCAAGAACCTGCCCAGCATCAAACCTGGTCAGACCGTCAAAGTGAACTGGACTTTGACCCCTGAGAAGGCGGGATCGGTCAAGTTCGAGCTGATGGCAGCAGGCAACCCGGCACCGATCGCCACCAGCATATTGCAGATCAACCCCGAACGGCCAACACTGCCGCAGGGCCAAATCCCGCCAGTGGTCGCCCCGAAAAGCGACTATGATGTGGGTGCATACTACTTCCCGGGCTGGTATAATTACACGCGATGGAGTGTGCTGGATGGCTACCCTGAGCGCACCCCTGTATTGGGGTATTACCGTGAAGGCGAACCTGAGGTGGCTGACTGGCACATAAAATGGATGGCGGATCACGGCATCAACTTCATCATCTATGACTGGTATTGGATGAACGGAGCTCGATCGTTGGAGCACGGCCTGCACAAGGGCTTCTTCAATGCGAGCCTGCGCAACAATATGAAGTTCTGTCTGCTGTGGGCTAACCACAACGCGCCAGGGTCGGCATCTGAAGCCGACCTCATCAATGTCACGAAATACTGGCTTGATAACTACTTTCTACGTCCGGAGTATTACAAGATCGACGGCAAGCCTGTGATAGTGATCTTCACAGCTGGCCGCCTTTCAGACGATATTGGGGTAGAGGGCGTCAAACGGTCGTTCAACAAGATGCGGGCGATGTGTCAGGAGAAGGGGCTGCCTGGTCTCTATCTGGTGGCCTGCTCAGGGCCGGGTCCGAATGACATAAAATTGATCGATGATGCCGGCTACGATGCCATCAGCGGCTACAATTACCCATCGGCAGGGACGAATGGCGAGTTGCGCGCACCCTATGATGTGAACATCAAGGGATACGAGGGTATCTGGATGTCGATTGCAAAGAGCAGCTCACTGCGATATATACCTGTGACCGACCCAGGCTGGGACAGCCGTCCCTGGCATGGTGCGAACGGCATGGTGCGCACGGACAAGGCGCCATACAAGTTTGAAAAGATGCTTGATCTGGCCAAGCAGTTTGTGGACACCGAGCACGCGAAAGAGCAGCGCAAGGTGGTTTTTGTGGAGGCCTGGAATGAGCTGGGTGAAGGGGCTGCGATTGAGCCCACCCGAGACTGGGGCTTCGGCTACCTTGATGCCATCCGCCGTGTGTTCACGCCCAATGCGGGGCCACATATTGACGTCGTACCGGAGGATGTGGGCATGGGCCCATATATCATTGAGAAGCCGGAACCCACCACAAGCTGGGAGTTCAATGATCCTAAGAACCCGGGATGGGAAGCACAATACAGCATCAACGACTTCAAGGTGCAGGATGGGTTGATGACCTGCGTGACCGACCAGGACGATCCGAGCTTCACCAGCCCGCTGGTTGATATTGACGCGAGTAAGGTGAAGGCCATCGTGATCAAGATGCGGGTCAGCGCAGGTAAAGAGGCGCAGTTGTTCTGGATGGCACCTGGGGTCAGTGTCACGGAGGCGGCCAGCGTCCGGTTTGCGTTGAAACCCGGTGATGCGATGCAGACCTATCGGCTAGAGATGGCCCAAAATCCGCGATGGAAGGGCCGGATCGCAAGCTTCCGGTTTGATCCTACTGACACCGGGCGTACGAAAGTCGCTGTGGACTCCATCCATCTGGAGCTGAAGTGATGAGTGCAATAACAGACGCGAGAACATCTGGCACGGGACTAGATATCGCTGGCGTGCCGTTGACGATGGTGCGGTATCCGGCTGGAGCGACGGACACTGAGCGGTTCGCCGCCTCCGAGCTGGCACGCTACCTGCAGAAGGCGTGCGGGGTCGTGCTTAGTGTGTCAGAGGGCTTGCCCGCCGCGGGGGTGCTGTTCGTGAGTGCTTCGATCCCGACTGGGATCAGCACAAGGTTCCGTCGAGATGGCTATGACAGGGCCTTCGTCACTGCGAAGGACGGCTGCATCTACCTCATCGGCGAAAACAAGCGGTCGGCGCTGTATGCTGTCTACGACTTCCTGCAGCAATACATTAAGATCGAGTTCTTCGGGCCTGGTGAGGCTCATGAGCACATCCCGCCTGTGAGCCACATCACGCTTCCGGCTTCACTAAACGCCAAATACGGATCCGATATGGAGCTTCGGGATTACTTCACCAGCGTGCCTGAATCTATCGACTTCATGGCGAAGAACCGCGTCAACATCATCACCGTTGGGTTGGACATCGGCGCGGGGCTGCCGAAGCCGCCGTCACCAGCTGATGGTATACGGAAGCGGGGTCTGCTGGTGCGGGGGCCGATCCATGACTGGCACTTTTTCATGGTTGATGCCAAACTTTTCGATACTCACCCCGAATACTTCCCCATGGTCGATGGGAAGCGTACCGTGAATGGCCGCACCGCCTGCTTCTCGAATCCGAAGGCTGTGCAGATATTCATGGATAACTGGCGCGAGTATGTGCGCACCAACCGCGGTGCCTGGGATGTGATCACCTATTTCCCCGAGGATGTGCCCGATGAGCACTACTGCGGCTGCCCCGAGTGCATCAAAGAGCCGAATGCCAACTGGTATGCCATGCTGGTGTGCAAAGCTGGGAAGATCGTGGAGGAAGAGGCACCGGGCACCAGAATGGAGTTCTGCGCCTACCATTCGCTGCGCACACCTCCAACGCGCAAGGTGGAGTATCCCTCAAACGGGCGCAACCTGATCGTGAACATGAGTCTGGGATATGACCGCGACCTGTATGAGCCCTTGAACAGCGACAATAAGTTCAACCGCCTCGTGGATGGCATGCTGGATAAGCAGCTTGCTTACCTCGCTTCGTGCGGGTTCAAGGGAACTGTGCTCATGCAGGACTACTACAACCTGTGCGAGCTGCCGGGGATGGGGCCCAGAACCCACTCGTTCCTGTGGCCGGTCGATGTGATCAAGAAGGACATGCAATACTACAAAAAGCGCGGGGTCACCGCCGTCGCCGACTGGGTGCTCTACAACAAGATGTGTTTCCCGAACCCACACATGATGTGGGCCTGGCTCAAGGTATGGTCAGATAGCAAGGCCGATCTGGCGAAACTGGAGAACAGATTCTACCCGGCGTATTACGGAGCAGCAGGGAGCAAGGTCCGGTCGTATATCCATCGCCTGACCGCACTGATGCACGAACTCGTCTCGGTGAACTACGAACGCAACCTCGCCCAGCTTGAAAAGCTGGTCAAAGGCCTGGATGGCATTCGCACGGCTCCGCTTTCTGAGCGTGAGCGCCACCATATCGAGGTTCTGAAGGTGCATGGCCTTTACTGCGTATTGCTGAAGAAGGCGTATCACGCCATCGTGACCGGTGACCAAGCCCAAAGCGAGTCTTACCGGAAAGAGTTCGCGTTGTTTTTCACTGAGACCCATGGCGCGCTGCTGAAAGACGAAATCGACCCCAATATGTTCGGCACCGACTACTGGTGGTTCTGTGTGAATGCCTATCAGGGGTTCGATAAGACCATGGCGACTGACCCGCGGCTGCACTAACCGAAGCCGCCAGGCTTCCCTTGTCGTAATACAGCTTCGGCATCCATCAGCGATGGGTGCCGAAGCTGTTTTTGCGGGAGACGCAGGTGAAAAATATCAGAATTTGGGTTTGTGCGCCTCCGACGCCGCGACATCAATGTCTCGGCTATTGATCATCAAGCCCGTTGAAACGGGCTTGGAAACGTCGTGTCGGCTGATATAACGAAATCATAGACTGCTTTAGCAGTCTTGTTGTTCAGTAGCCGAGACATTGATGTCGCGGCGTCGGAGGCACACAAGCCAAGGTCAAGCCAACACATTTATATCATGTCTATGTCAGCAACAGGCAAGGATTCTCCAGTATCTCCTTCAGCCTGGCGAGGAACTCCGCCGCGGGGATGCCGTCCATGATCCGATGGTCGAACGACAGGCAGAGGTTCACCATAGCCCGCTGCTTGATCTCACTGCCGCAGATCACCTGCTTCTCGGCGATCCGGCAGACACCCAGGATGGCGGCCTGGCCGGGGGTGATGATGGGGTCAAACTGGTCGATGCCATAAGCGCCCAGGTTGGAGATAGCGAAAGTACCGCCGGTGAAGTCATCGGGTGTCGATTTGCCCGCGCGGGCCCGTGCCACGATGGCTTTCAACTGAGTGGAGATGTCAGGTAGGCTCGTGGATGTCACATTCTTGATCACAGGCACCACAAGAGCACCCTCAACCGCCGTGGCGACTCCGATGTTGATCTGCTCGTGTATGATGATCTCGGTATCGGTCAGCGAAGAGTTCACGATGGGCCTATCAAGAATGGCTCGGCCGACCGCTTTGATGATTATGTCGGTGTATGAGATTCGCACCCCGCTGTAGGCCTCTATGTCCTGAAGTATCCGGTTGCGCAGAGCAACGCATTCCGTCATGTCAACTTCAATCACGAGGGTCACATGCGGAATGCTCTGAGCACTCTTCATCACATTGTCGCCGACCGCTTTACGCCTGCCGGTATAGGGGATGCGGGAACCTAGTTGTATGCTACCTAGAGCGGACTGTGCAGGCGATGCGGCCTGCTGGATGTCCGCACTGGTTACCTTACCGCCAATGCCGCTGCCAGCCACTGCTTGGATGTCTATCCCCATATCGGCGGCCATTTTGCTGGCGAGTGGTGTGACTTTAGGAGCAGACTTGAGGTAGTCCTCCACATCCCGTTGGATGATGCGCCCGTTGGGGCCTGTGCCGCGTGAGGATAGCTTTGTGATGTCAAGCCCGTGTTCTTTGGCCACACGCCTGGCGGCTGGTGACGCGAACAGCCTGCTAACATCAGGCTGATCAATGACGATGTTTTCTACATGATCATCACTTTTTACTTGCGGTGCCGCTTGTTCTGGAGCAGGGGTGGCCTCAGGCTCTATCGATTCATCCGTCGTGCCGATGATGCAGATGGGGTCGCCTACGGGAACTACGTCATCAGCGTGCGCAATGATCTTGCGCAGGATGCCCGTCTCTGTAGATTCTACTTCAAGGTTAGTCTTGTCGGTCATCACCTCAAGCAACAGTTCCCCAGCCTTAACATGGTCGCCTTCGCTTTTGAACCACTGGACAATGGTGCCTTCCTCCATCGTCTGACCTAACGCGGGCATCAATATCGTCATCGCCATGATTTACCATCCAATCCTGTTTGTCTATCGGGGAGTTGCATCAGGAAGGCCGCCGTCCACCGGAATGGTGGCTCCTGTGGTGGGCGTCTGGTGCGACACAAGGAACAAAACCGCATTTGCCACGTGTTCGGCGGTGACTTGCGCTTTGAGCAGGTTGCGGCTTTGATAGTACTCTTCCAGCCCCTTCTCGTCCAACCCACGCGCTTTCATACGGCCTGGCCCAACCTCTTGCCACAGACCTGATTTGCGGGCACCATCGGAAAACACCGCATCGGGTGCGACCATGTTCACACGCACGCCGATGGGGGCCAGTTCCAGGCTGGCGATGCGCGCCAACTGGTGTGCCGCGGCTTTGGTCGCACTGTAGGCTCCAAATGTGGCACCTGGAGCAAACACATTCTTGGTGGAGACCAGCACGATGTCGCCGCCATCGCCTTGCTCCTCAAACACGCGCGCCATCTCGCTTAAGACCAACAGCGTGCCCTCGACGTTGATCTTTTCAAGTTTCTGAAACGCGGGAAGTGCCATATCTTTCAATGATGACACATGCGCCACTCCAGCATTTATGACCGCGATCTCGATGGATGCCCACTGTGATTTAATGACGCTCACCGCTTCGGCCACCGAAGCGGTGTCGGTCACGTCCATCGGCACCCCGATGACCCGGTCTCCAAACCGGGCAGATAACTCCGTAACCAGACCATCCAGCCGCTCGTCTGGCAAGTCGGTGACGGCCACTCGGCAGTTCGCTTCAAGCAGGCCGCGGCAGATGCCGGCACCTATCGCTCCAGCGGCCCCGGTCACAAACGCCACGCGCCCATCAAGGTCATATCGGCAGACTGGTTTCTTGTAACTCATTTGGCACTCCTGAGGGTAGTTAACATCGATATGGCGTTATCGTGCGGTGCTTTACCGTCGTATACGGCACTTCCGGTGACCACCATATCCGCACCCAGCTTGGCGATCTCACCAATATTCCCTTTTGTGATTCCGCCATCCAGGCAGATCAGAACATCTCTGTCAGCAATGAGCGCGCGCAACAGGGCCATTCGTTCAGCAGTGGCTTCGATGAACTTTTGACCACCCCAACCCGGGTTGATGCCCAGCAGTGTGACCATCTCGATCTCATCAAGCAGCGGTTCGATGGCCTGCACGGGTGTGCCAGGGTTGATGGCCACCCCGCGTACAATTCCTCTGTCTGGGTCGTTCGCATTGGCCATCTTACCCAGAGCTTGGAACACGCGATGGATATGGGTTGGTTCGCTTTCCCAATGCACTGTGAGGATATCGGCCCCGGCTGCCACGAAATCCGCCAGTTTGTTCAGCGGTTCACTGATCATCAGGTGAACGTCTTTGAGCAAGTTCGTCTTGATTCCCTTGATGAACGGCGGGCCGATGGTCATGGACGGGCAGAAATACCCGTCCATGACATCGAAATGGAGGATACCGACTCCCGTGTTCTCCAGAGCCGTCAGCTCATCCCCAAGCTTCATCATATTGGCGGTCAGTATGCCGACACTAATGGCGGGCGTCAAGGCTTTGAGTGTTTGCATCACGGGAGATAGCGGCATGTCAGGCCTTCCTGTTCTTCTCGGTGAGATAGAATTCGTAGGCGTGTTCGGCGGACAACCCCTCATGAACCACCTTGCGGACGGCCTGGATCATAGGAATTGGGCACTCGGCCTGGAAGATGTTGCGGCCCATATCAACGCCGCAGGCTCCCTGTTGAATGGCGTTGTAGGCCATCTTCAGGGCGTCTAGCTCGGGCAGCTTCTTGCCGCCGGCGATCACGATCGGCACAGGGCATGAGGCTGCGACCGTGTCGAAACCCTCTTCCACGTAGTATGTCTTTACATATGTGGCACCCAGTTCCGCGCACATGCGGGTGGCGAGTCTCATGTACCGTGCGTCGCGTGCCATATCCTTGCCAACGGCGGTGACGCCCAGGGTGGCGATGCCGTAGCGGTTGCCCATGTCGACCAGCCTAGTCATGTTGTGGATCGACTGCGACTCGTATTCGCCGCCCACGAACACCTGCACGGCCATCGCTGCGACGTTCAAGCGGATCGCTTCGTCGATATCAATGGCGATCTGCTCGTTCGAGAGCTCCTTCAGGATACTCGGTCCACCACTGGCTCTCAGCACGATACCGCGGGTGAATGTAGGAGGGATCACCGAGCGCAGCACCCCGCGGGTGAGCATCAGGGTGTCAGCATAGGGGAGTAACGGCAGGATATTGATGTCGATTCTTTCAAGGCCGGTGGTCGGTCCCTGGAAATATCCGTGGTCGATGGCCAGCATGACTGTCTTGTTTGTGTTGGGATCGAAAATCTGGGATAGCCTGTTTTTCAGGCCCCAGTCCAGGTTGTTGCATCCCTTTAGGGGGTAGACCGTGTTGGTCTGAGGGATATCCAGATAGAAGTTTTTCTCTTCGCGTGCATCTGCTTCCGGCATTCTGATCTCCTTCTGTGGGCCTTCTTGGTTGGTTATTTCAAGTGATGAAATTCGTCAGAACTATCACTTGACAATGTAACATCCTTACAGTATCCTGTCAAGTAGTGAAATGACATTACATTTCATCAACTACAAAGAGGGTTATATGACACCGGAAATAGATGCATCAAAAACTGAATTATCGAAGGGCACGGTCTTTTCCCGCATCCAAAGTATGTCCGCCAGCGGCAAGAAAAGTGTGACGGCCATCTCCGCATATGTGCTTCAGCATTCTGAGGCTGTGCTTCAGATGACCCTAACTGAACTGGCTGCCCGCGTGGGCACCAGCGTGGCGAGTATCAGCCGCTATTGCAGCATGCTGGGGTATGAGAACTACCGGGCGTTTCAGATCGACCTGACCGCCTCTCTGGCTAACAACGCCACTTCCGTTTCTGACCTGTTCGGGTCGGAAGATGACACTTCGACCATCATGAAACGCGTTTTTGAGATGAACCGGCAGGGGCTGGCCGACACCGAGTCGCTGATGAAGCATGACGAGATGCTTGAAGTTGCGAAACTCATCATCTCCTCCAGAAGGCTGTGCCTGCTGGGGATAGGCGGATCGGGGCTGGTGGCCAGATCCAGTGCGCTAAAGCTGGCCAGTCTGGGCATAACAGCCCTGGCGATTACCGACCCGTATGAGGGGATACTCACCCTATCATCAGCTAACCCCGAGGATGTGCTGATCGCCATCAGCCACTCAGGACGCAGCGGACTCATCATTGAGCTGCTTGAGATTGCCAAAGAGAAAGGTGCCCGCACAGTAGGGATCACCAACTACTCGGACACCACACTCGCCAACCTATGTGAGTTCACTTTCTTGACCTCATTCCGTGAAAGGCGCATCAATGCCGCGGTCTCCTCATCCAGCATCGAGCAGTTGTGCATTCTGGACGCACTCTATTTTCTAATCGCACACCTGCAAGGGCCGATATCGGAATCAATGGTCATGGAAATCGAGACGAACGCAGAACGGATCATCCGAGCAAGGTAATATACCAAACACACAAGGAGAACCTGTAGATGTACCAGACCTATTACAACCCTGAAATCTTCTGCCAGACCTTCGATGGTATCGACCGTGATAAGTATGTGGTGGCCACATATTACATGGACGACTGTCTGCCTGGCGAGGATTTCATCGACCATTTTGCACTAGTGCAGGCGATGGCTCTGGAGGGCTCAACCGGCACATGGGAGAAGGTAGATGAGGACACGCCGGAAATGCGTGAGATCTATTCCTCCAAGATGGTGGGCTACTTTGAGCTGCCTTCAGATGACCCCAGCCGGAAACGGGCGATCGTGCAGCTTGCTTTCCCGCTGGCCGCATGGGGTAACAACATCACCATGATGCTGCTGGCCATCGCGGGCAACTGTTTTGCTTACAGCCCTTCGATTCGGCTGCTGGACGTCTACCTCGGCGAGAACATCCTCAAGGGGTTCCAGGGACCGAAATTCGGAGTGCAGGGCATCCGCGACATCCTTCGCGTGGAAAAACGGCCTCTGTCGCTTCATATCATCAAGCCCAAAATGGGCATGACCCCCGAGCAGGTCGCTCATCAGTGCTACCAAACCGCCATCGGCGGTGTCGATATGATGAAGGACGACGAGATGACCTCGGACGTCGCCAACAGCAACTACCTCGAACGCCTGAAGGCTGTGAATGTCGCACTGGACAAAGCGGAGAGCGAGACGGGTAAACGCCCAATCTACCTGCTATCCATCACCCACGAGCCAGAGAAGATGAAAGAGCGCGCCTACAAGGCGATTGATGCAGGTGCCAACGGTCTGCTGGTCACCTATTCGGCCGGTCTGGGTGCGCTACGCGAGCTGACCGAAGACCCCAAGATCAATGTGCCTGTGATGCTGCACGCCTCTCATATGATCGCCTCGTTGAAGAGCGTGTCATGGCCGGTAGGAGCCAAACTCTGCCGCCTGTGCGGTGCTGACCTGATGCTCACACCCACCATGTGGAGCTCCATCCCCATGGTGTCGCTTGAAGAGGGTGTCCGCACCAGTCACATGCAGTTGGCGCCTCTCGCCCATATCAAGCCGACCTTCGCAATGCCTTGCGCCGGGGTCTACCCAGGGCTGGCACCCATCCTGGTCGGCGAATACGGCACGGATATCGTGATCCCCGCCGGCGGCGGGATGCTTGGACATCCGGACGGCTACACCGCAGGCGCGAAGTCGTGGCAGCAGGCGATCGCCGCCACGATGAGCGATGAACCATTCATCGAGTATGCCAAACGGCCAGAGTGCGGTGAGCTCAGAAGAGCCATCAGCAAATGGGGATACCTCGAGCGACCGAAGAGCCCATGGCTGCGCGTCGCTCCCAAGTTCCATCCAAAACACATGGAGCTGTAAAGCTCTTGTCTGAAGGGGAGCAGGCAGCCGTAATTTGGTTACCTGCTCCCGTATCCCAACTTTACTTTACCGACAGCTTACCGACCGTGTGCGCAGATTTGTGTGCTGCACACCTACACAGAGGAATGATCGATGACGACGGCAAAGCGGTTTTTGGCATATGACATTGGGGCATCAAACGGGCGGGCTGTGGTGGGGGAGTTCGATGGCGAGAAACTTACCTGTCGCGACATCTACCATTTCCCTAACGACCCTGTGCATGTGCCTGGCGGATTCCACTGGGACATATTCCGGTTGTTTCACGAGGTCAAGCAGGGATTGTGGGCGTACCGCTCGGAGTTCGGCTGCGAGCTGGATGGCATCGGGATTGACACCTGGGGCGTGGATTTCGGCTTGTTCGACAGAAACGGCAGGCTGTTGGGAAATCCACACCATTACCGTGACAGCCGCTGCGATGGAGCCGCCGAGGAGCTGAGGCAGGTCATCGATGGCTATGAGTTGTTTCAGCAGACCGGCGTGGCGATCCAACAGGTAGCGACTATCACTCAGATGTATGCATATGCGAAGAATAAGTCACCGCTGCTTGAGGTGGCCAAGTCGTTCTTGATGATTCCGAGTATCTTCAACTACTACCTGACCGGCGAGAAGGTGGATGAGCACTCCAATATCTCCAACACCGCATTGCTGGCCATTAAGGACAACACCCCCGCCAAGGGGGTGTTAAGTGCCATCGGCATCTCGCGGAATATTCTACCCCGGTTTGTGATGCCTGGAGACACCATAGGTCCGCTACGCGGTCGGGTGGCGGATGAGCTCGGGATGGGCTCGGTTCCGGTATTTGCCCCAGCGACGCACGACTCAGCGAGCGCAGTGCTGTCCATACCCGCTGACCCAACAACCAACTGGGCGTTTTTGAGCTGCGGAACCTGGTCTGTTCTGGGAGTGGAGACCGACAGGCCGATTTTGGGTCCCAGGGCTTACGAGTTGAACCTCACGAGTGCTGCCACCGCTGACGGCAAGTATATGTCGCGCTTCAACATCAACGGTCTTTGGATACTGCAGGAGATTCGCAGGGCGTGGGAGGGGCAGGGAAGCCGGATGAACTGGCGTGGCATGGTGCGTGTAGTTGCCTCCACCGAGCCGTTCACCGCGTTCATCGATGTGGACGACCCGGCCTTCGCCGATCCGGTAGACATGCCTTCCGCGATCATTGAATACTTGACATCCACAGAGCAGCGAATCCCTGACGATAAGGGCACCATGGTGCGGATCGTGCTGGAGAGCTTGGCGATGAAATACCGCTATCTGCTGCGCCAGATCAAGGAGCTGTCAGGGAAGCCCATTGACGTGCTGCACATCGTGGGTGGCGGAGTGAAGAACACGGTGCTGTGCAGCTTGACCGCCAGTGCGGTTGGTATTCCTGTGGTGGCCGGCCCCATGGAAGCGACCTGCAGCGGCAACCTGCTGACCCAGATGATGGGAGCTGGAATTGTAAAGACGATAGATGAGGGGCGCATGCTGTTGCGATCCTCCTACGACCTGACTTTGTATAAGCCGCACCATGCTAAAGCATGGGACGAGGCCTATCAACGATACCTGAAAGTGACAGGGAGGAAATAAGAATGCTTGGTAAGAACAAACTGGGTGCGTGCCTTCCGACATTCGGCTCGTGTGCCGACAGGTACTGCCTCTCGGGATATGGCGGGGGCGGCACCACGATGGAAGAGATGCTGGACCTGGCCACTCAGGTCAAACAGCTTGATGGCCTGGAGATCGTGGGCAACTGGCATGTCAATGACCAAAATATTGAGATGGTGAAGAGACTATTCGCGGAGCGAAACCTTGAGATCAGCATGGTGGTGCCGGACCTATGGACGCAGGCGAAGTGGGGTAAAGGCAGTCTGGCCTCCCAGAACCCAGCGATTCGCAAGGCGGCGGTGGCGGAAGTAAAGAAGTCGATGGACTGGGCGGCGGGGGTGGGCTGCTCGTATGTTGACGTGTGGCCCGGTCAGGACGGATACGACTATCCGCTTCAAGCGGACTTCACTGAGGCGTGGAAATGGATGAAAGACGGGATTGAGGATTGTGCGGCCCATCGCTCCGATGTGAAGGTGCTGGTTGAGTATAAGCTCAAAGAGCCTCGCACGCATTGCTACATCAACAGTGCTGCGAAGACGATCCTGCTGATTGACGGACTGCCGAACACCGGTGTCCTGCTGGATATCGGCCACTCAATGGCTGCTGGCGAGAATATCGCTGAAGCAGCGGCATTGCTGGACGACTACGGATGCCTTGACTACCTGCATCTCAATGATAACTACCGCGTGTGGGACGATGACATGATGTTCGCCGCGGTGAATATCCCGGAGGCACTAGAGTTCATCTTCTGGCTGAAGAAACTGCGCTACACCGGATGGTTGACGCTGGATATCTTCCCATACCGCGAAGACAAAATACCGGTAGTGGAGAACTGCTTTGCCTGGCTGACGACCCTGATGACGGCGGTCGAAAAGAAGGGCGTTTCCGAAATTGAGGCCGTGCTGCGATCGGCCGATGCAAACCGCAGCGTCGCGCTGGTCCGCGAATTGCTGACAGGGGGATGATACGTTGACTCATGAAACACGCGACCTGAGAGGCCGTGAACCCGAACAAGAGATACCGGCAGATAAGCTGCTTACCATGTACAAAACCATGGTGCGGATCCGCCGGTTTGAGGACACCATACATCTGAGATTCTTGAAAGGCACGTTGCCCGGCACAGTGCATCTATATCAGGGGCAGGAGGCCGTGGCGGTCGGTGTGTGCGCGCATCTGAACGATCAAGACGCCGTCGCCAGCACACACAGACCGCATGGCCACGCCATCGCCAAGGGAGTGAGCCTGCGTTCGTTGATGGCGGAGTTGTACGGCAAGGAGACGGGCTGCTGCAAGGGAAAAGGCGGCTCTATGCATGTGGGAGACGCTTCTGTGGGTATGCTGCCGGCTATCGCCATTGTGGGTGGTGGTCTGACCATCGCTACAGGCTGCGGACTGGCGTTCAAAATGCAGAAGAACCACAACGTGGCAATCGCATTTCTTGGTGATGGCGCGTCCAACGAGGGCGACTTCCACGAAGCGCTGAACATGGCGGCGATTTGGAACCTGCCGGTGGTGTTCGTGTGTGAAAACAACCTGTATGGCGCCTCCACCAGCCTGAGTCTGGTCTGCAAGCTGGAAGATATCGCAGATCGCGCTGCCAGTTACGACATGCCATCGTCGATCTGCGACGGTAATGACCTCTTCTCAGTGTATGGGGCGTTGGATGAGGCGGTAGCACAGGCGCGATCTGGCGGCGGTCCAAGCCTGGTGGAGTGCAAGACCTACCGCATCGGCGGCCACTCCCGCTCAGACGGTAACGCCTACCGTGACAAAGAAGAAGAGAAGCTCTGGTTTGAGCACGACCCCATTCGCAACCTGCAGATAAAGCTGATCAGCATGGGCGTGATGACAGAACCCGATATCGCACGCATCGATGATGAGATCGAAAAAGAGATCGAAGATGCGACCGAGTTTGCGGTAAACAGCCCGCTTCCTTTACCGGACGAGTGCTTTACGGACCTCTGGGCATAGGAGAAGAGAGATATGAAAAAACTGTCATACGCCGAAGCGATACGGGAAGGCATCAAAGAGGAGATGGAGCGCGATCAGCGCGTGTTCTGTATCGGTGAAGATATCGGGGTGGAGAACGGCTTCGGCGGTGCGTTTACGGTCACCCTTGGATTGTCCGACATCTTTGGGCATGAGCGAATCCTCGATACCCCCATTTCCGAAGCCGGTTTGGCGGGGGCCGCCATCGGCGCGGCTATGATGGGCATGCGCCCCATCGCCGATGTGCAGTATTGCGATTTCCTGTTTTGCTGTATGGACCAGATGATCAACGAAGCCCCGAAGATGCGTTACATGTCCGGTGGCGGGTTTTCGGTGCCGATGGTGATGCGCGCCCCTGTGGGGGTGACCGCCCGCGGTGCCCAGCACGCCCAGAGCGTGGAGAGCTATTTCATGCACTGCCCTGGCTGGAAGATCGCCTGCCCTTCGAATGCATACGACGCGAAAGGCATACTGAAAACCGCCGTGCGGGACGACAACCCTGTGTTGATATTTGAGCACAAGAAGCTGTATGGTGCCAAAGGCATCCGCAAGGTTGAAGGGGCACTAGATGCCTCCAGCGATATCCCTGAGGAGGACTACACTATCCCTGAGGGTAAAGCACGAATCGTCCGCACCGGAAAGCACGTGACCGTGCTGGCCAACCTCAGGATGGTCTACGAGGCTGGCTTCGCCGCCAGTGAACTGGCGGAAGAGGGGATTGAGGTGGAACTGATCGACCCGCGCTGGCTGGTGCCGTTTGACTATGAGACGCTCTATGCCTCTGTCAAGAAGACGGGCCGGCTGGTGGTGGTGCATGAAGATACCATCACGGGCGGATGGGGCGCTGAGATCGCCGCGAAGGCGATGTTCGATGTGTTCGATTATCTGGACGCGCCGGTCTGGCGTGTTGCTGCACCGGATACCCCCGCCCCCTTCTCGCCTCCACTGGAGGATGTGTATGTGCCGAGTAAAGAGCGCATCAAGCAGGCCATACGGAAGGTCTGTTACCGGTAGGGGGGCACGCCAATTGGTAGGGGCGGTTCGCGAACCGCCCTTCTTGCATGCGATATGGCCTTTTATGCCACACGAATGAATCGGTCCGATCCGTCCCATCCGTCCGATGACCGCCCCGGTTAGGAGAAAACCGGCGCGGACATTGGCGATCGAAAGACCGGTCAGGTAGGGGCGACCGGCGGTCGCCCACAAATGCCAATCGGGAGATTGGCGTTCCCAGGGCTACCCCAGACAGAGTTTGCGCATCTGCGCGGCGGCGTAGGCCATGTTCTCCAGCGAGACGTCCGGCGGGATGAGGTGGTCAAACCCGGGCACGTAGCGGCCGAGTTCCATCGTGCGGGCGGCTTTCTCGATCTCGCGGTCGATGGCCGACTTGTCTTTCGCCAGCGCGCGCTTGTCCAAACCGCCTAGCAGACCCATCTCTGGGTGCAGCTTGCGAATCTCGTAGATGTCATTGCCTGCCTGCACTTCAAACGGGAACATCATGTTCACGCCGTGTTCCTCAAACACGGTCAGCAGTTCGCTGCAGTCACCGTCCGTGTCCACATCCATGATCGGCACATTGTGGGCATCGGCGAACTCTTTTATGCGGTCATAGCAGGGCATCATGAATTTCTCCACCATGCGTGGGCTGATCAGCGAGCCCTGTCGGCCGCTCATGTCTTCCCAGATGTGGATGACATCGATCTGCATATGCTTCGCCGCTTCGCCCCACAGGAACAGCCACATGCTGGTGAGGTGCTCCATCATATCTTGCACCATCTCCGGCTCATCGTAGAAGGCGACCAGCAAATTCTCAACACCCATCAGATCGCGTGGTGAGCCGAAAACCCCCCAGGGGAAGTCGCCCACCTGCAGCGCTTCACCTGACTGCTCGAAGCTGGCTTTGACCTCATCCCAGTTGACGATGATTCGATTCATATCGCCGATCTGGAGGCGTTCCTCTTTCAGCTTCGCCCAGTCGTCCGGCGTTTTAACGGGGTAGTCCAGGAATTCAGGGATGCTGCCGCCGTCTTTTCGTCCGCGCTGGGTCACGCCGCGCGCATCGCGCCAGATGATACGGTTCTCGGTCTCTTCCAACACCTCGGGCGTAAACTCAGGGTAGATTCCATATACAAAAGGAATCGACCTGCAGCTCCCTTCGTATTGAAAGGCCGCATGATAATTGAAATTGGGGTCTCCACTCTCTTGCTTCCAGCGTTCGAAGGTCTCACCCCACGGGTGCCAGCCAATCCCGGCTCCGAACGGAACGTGGTCTATCGGCTTTCCTAGAAGGCAATTAACAAAACGCTCGCCGGGCTTCATGGTGTTCAAAGTTGGTCGCTCCTGTGATATCAAAACTCGTTTGATGTGTTTGTGGGGGGCGGGTTGCACCTCGTCCCCCACAAATAATGGCCGTTTTACTGACCGTATTTTAGCCGGATATACTCGCGGCAGTTGAGCATATCTTTGAGTGCTTCCTCAGCCGTGGTCAGAGGGGCGATCTCGCCGCGTACGGCCCGGCAGAAGTTGATAGCCTGCTGGCGCATCGCACTGATGGTGGGCATCACCGGGCTGACGAACTCCGGGGTGACCCCGTTGCCTGGATCGCGGAATATCTCCACGGTTCCTGCGCGGTTGATGGACACTGGTGCCGGTAGCTTCATGCGCACATAACCGTGCTCGAAGCAGACCAGGTTCTCTTCCTGCCAGTCGATACTCGTCTGGTAAGGGGTCATCTCGATGGTGCCGCACACGCCGTTGTCACCCTGCACCGCCAGCAACACGCCCGATGGGTCGGCATAAGTCACGTGGTAGTCAGCGCCAATCAGGTGGCGCATCATGTTGATCTGGTGGACGTAGTAGTTCACGAACTCCCAGTATCGGGTGAAGGTATCCTTGTCCATCTCGGTATCGGCGGGATCGCAGTCCAGCGGAGGCATGGGGTCGTTGCCGTTCACCATGTCGAAGAAGCCATTGGCAACCCAGTCACCAGCGGGCATCAGCAGGCGCACGTACTTGCGGGCACCCAGCTCACCGGTGCTCAGCAGCCGGTCGATCTCGGCTTTACCGGCCATCGTGGCGGGGTCGCTGCGCTTGTGGTAGCCCACCATGTGCCAGCTCTTGCTGCCAGCCAGAGTTTTCAGAAGCTGCTCACCCACGGCCACATTACCGGCCAGAGGCTTTTCGGTAAACACGGGCAGACCCGCCGCATATAGTTCCGTCAGAACCACACCGTGTCGGGTGAACTGCTGGGACGCCACCAGCGCATCCAGCTCTTCATTGGCCAGCATCTCGGCGGTGTTGGTGTAGACCTTCTTGACGCCGTATTTGGTGGCCACTAACTGACCGTGGTTGGCGCGGACTTCGGAAATAGCCACCACTTCACAATACTCGGGAAGGGTTGCGTAGTTGCGCAGGTGGGAGCATTGGCCCATCCCGCCAACGCCCACGAAACCAACTCTTACTTTATCCATATCGAAACTAGCCTCCTATGTTTTCGGGACCAAGGTTGCGGAAGAGGTAAAGACCCTCTTTGCCAGGGGCGATGATGTCCAGCAGACCGTCGCCGCTACCATCAATGTCGCACACTTGGAAGTAGATGCCTGTGCCGCTGTGGTTGGGGACTGGACCGAAATCCACCACCTGCTTGGCGAATCCTTCGCCGTGCCACTTGAAGATATACACGCCGACCATATCGTCCTCGCCTGGTTCGTGACCGCAGTGTGCGCGGTGACGGCATCCCGAGACGATCTCCATCTCACCGTCGCCGTCGACATCAGCCCAGATCATGTCGTGATACTGGCTGAAGAAGGGGTCGATCTGATGCGGGGTCCATACACGCTTGCCGTAAGGGTCGGTGAAGCTGGTGTAGTAGCGCAGACCGTAGTTGTGACCCTGGCCTACGACGATCTCGTTCTTGCCGTCGCCGTTCACATCTACAATCAGCATGGGCACGCTGAGCATCACGCCCAGGTCGAATTCCGGCACGAACTCCCATGGGTCGTCCAGCGGGCAGCCGGTTGGCTTGTAGTAGCCGTTCTGCAGAACCAAACAGCCTACTCCGTCGTTGTTCAGGTCGCCAAATCCCAGACCGTGGCCCTGGGGATTTTCGCTAATGACGATCTTGCGGAATGTGCCCGCAGGCTTGCCATTGGCATCGCGCTCCAGCTTATAGGCGCACAGAGGGTGGCCAGGGCAGTTGGGCACGATCTCCAGCTCACCGTCGCCGTCGATGTCCCACGCACGGGTAGTTTCGATGTTGCCGGTGACAGCGATTTCGTGGGTGATCCACTCTTTATTGGGGTCGCCCATGGGGTTTTCTCGCCACACGAGTTTGCCGCCCCACCATCCGCCGGTGATGACGTCAAGGTATCCATTGCCATTCACGTCCATGGCGATGGTGCTAAAGTCGTCGTAATATTCGCCTTCGGCCAGAACATCACACACCTTGTGCTTGCTCCAGTCCGGGGCTTGATACCAGTATCCGCCGCAGAGGATATCCAGCTTGCCGTCGTTGTTCACATCGAACACACCGGCGCTTTCAAAAGCCTCATCAGAAATCTTGATTTTCTGCCATTGCAGGCGTCGAGTCAGCATAATAATGCCTCCATAAGGAAATTCAGGTGCATCTCGTGATCAGTATAGCGAGGCCATGATATGGGATGTATGGAGGGATGAAATTGCGATATGGAGTATCTTGCGCAATTGGCGGGAAGGGGGGGGAGATCAGACGGACTGGTGCCGCGCCTTCCCCACGCCCGCCGGAACGCGGGCCGGTTTTGATCAGCGATGGGTGACAGTGCCCGTACCGGGACGAAGTCACGGACGGGCCACGGAACCCATCGCCAAGGATTTGTGGTGTAGATCGCAGGTAATCAGCACCGTTGCCGCGGGTTTAGTCACCCACACGACTACGTTCCGGGAGCTGACGCTCCGGGAACTGCGTCCAGTGCGGGTTCCTGCACCGCGCGGCTGATCATTATCGGCCGGCGTCGCTTCGCTCCGGCCGGCGCATTGGGATACCTCGCCACCGTCAGTCATTACGAATCATGATGGCCAGTAATTGTTGGTAATGTCCACCTCAAAAACACAACCATCCCTTGCAGCTTGGGCTGCAAGGGATGGCATCGGAAGGGCTATCGCCTACTGGCTCAACGCGGGCAGCCAGCCGCTGGAGCCGGAGCCGTCACCTTCGCTGATATGCGTGATGCCGCACTCCTCGCTGATCTTCTTGATGTTCGCCACGACCTCGGGCTTCTGCTCGGGGGTCATGTGATACAGATCGGGGTATCTCACCTGCATCATCCACAGAGGCAGCATCAGCTTGCGCACGTGCTTATTCACCACGGGGTTTTTGTCCGCCGCCAGCGCCTTGGTTAGGATCGTCAGCCCTTCGGTGACCATCGTGTCGGGCACGGTACCCTTCGGATCCCAGGCTCCAAAGCCGTGGGTGTCGGGGGTTTTTGCGATTTTGTCTATCAGTGCCAGGAACTCCAGCACCAGTTTATCGGCTTTGCCGTAGTAGCCCTTGCAGAACTCTTTACGGATGGACATCGGGTCGAGGCTGGGATTCCACATCAACTGCGCGCTGAGGTACTGACGCAACTCCGCGAGCTCGCCGCCGGGACCCTGGTAGTTGGCCTGCACCATCAGTCCATTTACGCCATGACTGGTGTAGTATTTGATGTCCTTCGCCAGGCCGTCCAGGTTCTGACAGGGTGTGAGGTAGTGCGCGAAGTTGGTGGCGTAGTGCCAGATGTACACCCGCTTGGTCAGCTTGCTCCACTGGTCGATATAGCTGGTGAGGTTCGCCCCCAGACCGCACGCCTCGAAGCCATGGAAATAGCAGCCAGCGTGGCACAGCCGGATGATCACATTCGGGCGCGGTTTGGTGATGGACGGCGGTTTGGTGCTGTAAGCGTAAGCCAGCGTTTCGACCCACTTATCTGGATATTTCTTCGCCACTTCGTCAGCCACGGCGTTCACAGCCCGCAGAATGGGTCCGTGCTGACTGCCCTCTTCGTTGACGACCGCCATGCACTTCTCGCACTCACAGGCGCCTTCGCCATCGTTCTGGCTGACGTCAATGATGGGCACATCGGGGTTTTGCTCGATCCATTCCATCACTTTACGCTTGATGATCTCGATCACTTCGGGGTTCGTCCAGCAAATCTGTCCATGGATGGTTTGGTCGGTGCGTTTACCCTTGATCAGGCTGAAATACTCCGGGTGCTCCGCGTAGTACTCCGCCGGCGGGATGATTTTGCTGGCACTATGCACATACGGGAAGAACGCGATCTTTCCGCCGGTGCTCTCATCGCACTTGGTATAGGGGCCGTTCAGCCGCTGCCTGGCGGCCATGATTTTGGGGAAGCTGTCCCAATACAGCGTCTCACGATACATCATGGGCGGGCTGTAAAGCAGGTGCAGCGGCCTCATGCTGACGCGGATTTTCTTGGGCACCACCGTGCAGTCGTGTGCCAGGAAGCGGATGCCCAGCACCTTCTCGCAGAACACATACACGCTGTAGAGCTGTCCGCGCAGGTTCTGACCGCTGAGGATGACATCCTGACCGTTGGTCTCGATCAGCATGCCGTCTTCGGCCAGCTTTTTAATCTTGGCTGGGCCGTCGATCTGGCTGAACCGCTTGGTTGGGCCGAGGTAAAAGGAAGGGGTATCGCCGCTGACTGGCTCATTCACCACGGGCAGCTTCACGCCGGTCGACTGCGCGAACAGGCTTTGAAGCTCGCTGGCCGCAGTCTGTATTGCCGGTGACGGTTTGCTTGGCACCACGATGCGGTATGTTGAGCTTCCGCTTGAGGCCAGGGTGAGCGACGACTGCGCCAGCGCGCTGATGGGAGCCGCCACGGCACCCGCGCAGAGCATCGCCGTCATGGCAGAATGCATGGGATTGAGCATGAGGATTGCACTCCTTAGAGTATGGAATAGTGATTGGTGTTAGTTTCGCCAGCGTTTGTAGAAAATCCTGCAAAATGGCTTCATGGGGAGCATTATGTTGTGATTGTTTGTGTCATAATAAGGCTGTTAACGTGCAAAGAAGCACCATACGGATAAGGAGCGTGTGCCATGTATTACCAGCAAGATACTGCTTTCGAGCGACGTAAACAGATTCGCAAGACACTAGGTCGAATCGTCGAGTTGGTTGTCATCCTCATAATAATCGGAATTCTGGTGGCCATAATCCACCCAGTCTTCCAACAAGCACGTGATATCGCCAGATGTTCAAATAGCCAAGAGAATGCCAAGATCATCGGTATCGCATTGGCAATGTATAGCGATGGTAATGACGGCACTTTGCCGCCGGCTGAGCGTTGGGGAACGGCATTACAGCCAATGGTAGATGAGTATTTTGAAGAGCGCTACCAGAACGACTTAAAACGGGTCAAGCAGCTCAAGCGTGATGGTGTAGACTCAGGTCCGGCCGTAAAATCGCATTTCAACATAGTGAAGTGGAGCCGGGACCCCTTTGCCATGAACCGATCATTGAGTGGCGTCAACTTGAAGGCGATCAAGCACCCAGAGCAAACGGTAGCTTTCTTTGAGACCACTGAGCGTAAACCCAACCTGTCAGGAGACCAGAGCATTCAGTTGCCGCCATATGGTGAACGCAAATGTAATATCTTCGTGATGGCGGACGGTAGTGTGAAGATATCCGAGCACGCGAAAGATGGCAGCATCCGGCTGGTGGACAGGCATGGCAAGCCGGTGACCATCCGCTGGGAGCCGTAGGTGGGAAGGGGGGCTATTGTCTGAACCACGGATTACACGGATTAGCAGGATGACACGGATGGGGAACAGCCATGCGCCCGCGTCGCTTCGCTCCTGCGGGCGCTGGCGGAGGGCACCCTGCGCCCGTTTGCGGGCTGCAAATACCTAGACGCGCGGTGAGGGAACCCCGTTAAGGGACGCAGTCCCTTGGGGTGACTAAACCCGCGGCAACGGAGCTGGTAGCCTGCGACCAACGCCACCAGCCCTTGGCGACGGTTTGGTGGCCCGTCCGTGACTGCGTCCCGGTACGGGCACTGTCACCCATCGCTGATCAGTACCGGCCCGCGTTCCGGCGGGCGTCGGGGAAGCCATCCGTCAAATGAGTTGGCCGGCTTAATACGATTGCTTTTTCAAGGGCCAAAGTCCGTAACAATTCCACTAAAATGGCTGTGACAGCCACATAATGTCGGGTACGTATGTGTCATAATAAGGCTGTCAAAGTGCAAAGAAGCACCATACAGATAAGGAGCGTGTGCCATGTCAATCGAACGGAAGCCAGCCCGCTTGCCGAAACACTTCTTCGAATGGATCGCAGTGATAGCTATAATAGTTATCTGCGGATATATCATGTATCCTGCCTACATCGCCGTGAAAGAGTTCAATGCTGAAGACGATGTTGGACATAATGCCAGCGCAATCAGGCAGGCAATGATATCCTACATCAGCCAGAATGATGGTCACCTACCGCCTGCCGACCGTTGGTGCAATGCTCTGCAGCCACTGATCGAAGGTGAGGGTAGCTACGACCTGTTGAAGTGGGAGAGATATGGCAAACAGATGGAGCCGTTTGCCATGGTCCGCGCCTTGAGCGGCGTTGATATTAGGACCCTGGATGATCGTGAACACACGGTACTCTTCTTCGAAATCGCTGAGCGCAAACCAAACGTGTCAGGTGACATCAGCATGCAGGTTCCACCCCATGGCAACAGCAAGTGGAATATCTCATCATGGCTGATGGCCGTTGGCAAGTTAAATATGCCACACCCGACGGGAAGCGTCCCAAGCTGCGATGAATAAAGAAGCGATTGACATGATAAACCAACAAGAACCTGCCTCAGATCAACGAAAACAGAATCGCAAGAAACAAAACTGCATCTCCTGGCTGGTCTTCGTACTCGTGGTGCTCGGAATTCTGGTGGCCATTATCTACCCAGTAATCCAACATGCCCGGGAAACGGTTAGGTTTTCGGACAACCCACACAATGCAGACATCATCGGACAGGCTTTGTTACTCTATTACGAAAGTAGTGATGGCTATCTGCCACCGGCTGACCGTTGGGGGACGTGCTTACAGCCATTAGTTAACCGTGTGTTAAAAAAAGACGAACTGGATCGTAGTATGCGTGACGGGTACAAAGAATCTTCATATCAAAAACGGCAATTCAATATCGTGAAATGGAGTCGCGAGCCTTTTGCCATGAACCGAGCCTTGAGCGGCGTCAACGGAAAGAAGATCATGTTCCCGGAGCAGCTGGTGGCATTCTTTGAAACATCCGATCGTATACCCAACCTGTCGGGTGACCGGACTCTGCAGATGCCACCATATGGCGCCTACAAGCGGAACACCGTCGTGATGGCAGATGGATCCATGTTGACCATCGGACAGGCTAAGGACGGCAGTGGTCGTCTGGTTGACTGGTATGGTAAGCCCGTGATTGTGAGGTGGAAGCCGTAGGTGGCAGTGTTGGCGGCTTCGATGTGGGCTGTCAGCCCCGTGTCGACGGGTTCCATCGCCCCAAGGGGCTCCATCACCCGTCGCTGATCATATGGCTGCCCGCGTCGCTTCGCTCCAGCGGGCGCAGGCGGAGGGCATCCTGCGCCCGCTTTCGGGCTGCGACTGGTTAGACGCGCGGTGAGGGAACCCCATTCTTGGGGTGACTAAACCCGCGGCAGCGTGGCTGTGCAGCTTGCGACATCAGCCACCAGCCCTCGGAGACGGGTTCGGTGGCCCGTCCGTGACTGCGTCCAGGTACGGGCACTGTCACCAAGGGCGAACGCCGTTCGCCCCTACACAGCCGCGTTCCGGCGGGCGTGGGGAGGCCAGCAGTTACCATGATGTCGTATGGCCATATCCGGCACCGATGAAGGAGTTACCAAAATGGCAAACCAACCAGGACCTGCACCTGCCCCATATGAAGTAGGACTATTGCTGAAATACCCTCAGATCGGAATAGTGATCGGCATCGGCGGATTAGTGATTAATGCACTCGTCTTTACGGGCAACATAGGATACCTCATGTTTGGTTTTTTTGTCGGAATTGTGGGCATTGTCGCGAACAGTATTGGCATCACCGACCGAACCTCAGAACCATTGCCTCGCCACAGGAAAATGTCGATCACAGGGCTTGTATGCTCCATAATCAGCCTCATACCGTTCATTGCATTGGTGTTTTCCTCAGTATCTGAAGGTCGCAAGTCACGTCAAGGATCCGCATGCCTGTCCAACGCCAAGCAGATCGGCTTGGCGATGAGGTTGTATGCTGATGACAATGATGGCAGATTTCCGCCCACCAACAACTGGCAACAACTGCTCCGTAAATATACGGTTGCGAAATTCGTCTTCTACTGTCCCAGCGTAATGGACAATAGATATAGTTACGGCATGAACAAACAGACCGCCAGCCTAACTGAGCCAGATTACGGTACTGCAACAAACACCGCGTTTGCGTTCGATTGCTCTATGCCAGTGTCCAGCGCATTTGGTGGCCGTGAAGCGGTGGACTTCCGCCACAGAATGAAGGGGCGCCAAGGTTTCGCCAACATCATATTCGTAGATGGTCAGGCCAAGACCGCATCGAAACGGAAGACCGACTTGCCGAACGTGATCACCATCGACCAAGTGCAATGGAAGCCGTAGACGGCGCGTAGGCACCTGCGAGACAAGCCTGCTGCCAACGGCGACGGGTTCTGTGGCCCGTCCGTGACTTCGTCCCGGTACGGGCACTGTCACCCGTCGCTGATCAGTACCGGCCCGCGTTCCGGCGGGCGTGGGGAGGTCCTGCGCCGGCCGGAGCGTAGCGACGCCGGCCGCTAATGATCAGCCGTGCGGTGCAGGAACCCGCACTGGACGCAGTTCCCGGAGCGTCAGCTCCCGGAACGTAGTTGTGTGGGTGACTAAACCCGCGGCAGCGTGGGCCGACAGCCTGCGATGGGAGCTAACCGGCACCGATTCGACGGGTTCCATCGCCCCAGGGGGCTCCATCACCCGTCGCTGATCAAATGTCTGCCCGCGTCGCTTCGCTCCTGCGGGTGTTTCGGGAAGGCTGCGCCCGCTTGCGGGCTGCAAAAACCTAGACGCGCGGTGAGGGAACCCCATTCTTGGGGTGACTAAACCCGCGGCAATATGGTGGATCACCTGCGAGACAAGCCTCCTGCCAACGGCGACGGGTTCCGTGGCCCGTCCGTGACTTCGTCCCGGTACGGGCACTGTCACCCGTCGCTGATCAGTACCGGCCCGCGTTCCGGCGGGCGTTGGGGAGGCCCTGCGCCGGCCGGAGCGAAGCGACGCCGGCCGCTAATGATCAGCCGCGCGGTGCAGGAACCCGCACTGGACGCAGTTCCCGGAGCGTCAGCTCCCGGAACGTAGTCGTGTGGGTGACTAAACCCGCGGCATCGGGGCGAATCGCCACCGCCCCCAGCCCCACACCCTCAACCTACCCCTTCACACCGCCAAGGGTGATGCCGCTGATGAACTGCTTCTGCGCAAAGAAGAAGAGCAGCAGGCAGGGCATCAGCACTGTCAGAGAAGCTGCCATCAACAGGTGAGTGGTGACGCCGTAATGCCCCTGAAAAAACTGTAGCCCTAAAGCCAGCGTCATCCTATCAGGTGTGGTCAGGTAAATCATCGGATTCATGAAGTCATTCCAGGTGCCGAGGAACGTGAAGGCGGCGATCACGGCCAGGCAGGGCTTCATCAACGGCAGCACAATGTGCCAGTAAATCTGGAACGGGTTGCAACCGTCCAGCTTCGCGGCCTCATCCAGTGCCGGCGGTAGGGTGAGTATGAACTGCCGCATCAGGAAGATAAACATGGCACCACCGCCCATCCAGGATCCGATGGTCAGTGGTACAAAGGTGTTTAACAGTCCCATATTACGGAACATCAAGAAGATAGATACTGTGCACTTTGTCAAGGCCCCCCAGGGTTAAATCTGTTATTTGCTCGGAATACCAGATTTCCATATATAACGTTGCAGGTATAACGATTATATATGCCGTTATGACAAGTGTATCTTGAATCTACCCCAAGCTCATGACAAAAGCCAGTCACACAGTAAGATACATAACCACGTAAAAGGTTGCCCGCCATCCGTAGTGATGAACGCCCGCCCCGCATCTTTGAACCTGCAAAGATAACGTTGATGTTATAATGTTTTTGGGACGCTTAGCTCAGTAGCGATTTAGCGAGTACTGAACATGTATCTTTACCGCTAGTACGCCGGCTCTGGAATGCTGCTCATCCACTCATGGACAAACAACAATCATGCTGTGGCTCTCCATCCATACACCCCGATCCTTGAACGACCCTGTCCTGCCCAGCCTCATTACCTTCGCCGGCAAAAACTGGGGCCGCTCCGGCACGAAGCTGGACAAGGTCAGTGTCGTCGGATGGCAGTGTCTGGTTGGCCTGAGCATCCTGCGGCTCCAATCCGTAGCACGGATCGTAGGCCTTATGCCTGGTCAACACCGTCCACATCAAGATCAGCAGCTTACGCATCACCGCGCATAAGACCTTATTGCCAGAACCCGGTCCGAATCTCTTACGCATTCTGGCTACAAACTGATACATACTGGGATGGATTGCTGTCGACTTACGTTCCAACATCTGTAATACCACCATGGCACTTGTGTAAAGCAAGGAGCGCATTAAGGGATCACCCATTTTGGATATGCGGCTTACGGACATAATGCTGGTTCCTGACTGGTGCGGACATGGGTTCATACCCACAAACCTGACCAGCTTCGCCGATGTCGAAAAGCAAGAAATATCACCGATGAGCCCTAAAAAGTAGTTGGATGTGATATCACCTACACCCGGAATACTGTTCAGGAGGCGACGGTCCTCCGCTAGCTTGTCATCGCTGGCAATAATCTCTGCCGCCGCAGAGTTAAGAAGCTGGATATCTTCTTTGCAGTGATCTATGCTGCGCGTAAGAACCGTTATAGAATGCTCATTCTGAGCGTGAGAGAGCCTCTGCTGCAGAGAGTTTTGATGTTTGACCAGCATGCGCCATGTACGTCCGATTTCCTGCAGTGACCGATAACACTCGCCTTTGGGATTGTAGAGACGCAGGCGGTTCTTGAGTGCGTAATCTGCAATGATCAGGCTGTCCACATAGTCGGTCTTTTGCCGAGAGCCCTGTGAGAGGCGATGGTAGTGTATCCGGCAGGGTTCTTGCCGTGACACTGCCTGCTTATGCTTATACAGGTAGTCAAGCAGCTCTTGCTCACATCCGCCAGTGCCTTCCATTGCGAACAGCACAGGCATCCAGCCTTGCTTCTTGGTAAGTGACACGAGGTCTTTGAAGCCCTTCTGGTTGTTCACAAACTGCTTGTGGACGAGATGGGTGCCGTCCTGATCGACGACAGACACGTCAAAAGTGTCTTTGGAGATGTCGATCCCGGCGTAGTAGCTGTAAGAGTTGTCATTGATTTGCATAGTTCGGTATGCTCCTAGTTAGGGACAAAGGTGAAGAAATGAACCTTGACATCCTTGTATATGCGGGCTTTGAGCCCATGTTACTGTTCGTGTTAGGCCATTGCAGAGAAGGGTGCCGCTCTACGTTGCGTAGTCAATGCTACAAGGGATGACCCGGCATCTACCCCTTCTCTTTCACCCCAGCGTCCCGGTGTGAGGATGGTCCTCAACTCTTGTTGTAGGTATGAGGACCTCCATCTTTAAGCATACAAGGGATGACGGTGACCTGCGCAGGCAGCATCATAGTAGCCAGCGTGGCCATGAACAGCCATTCGCGCCCCTTGAACTTCAGCCGGGCAAACGCGAACGCCGCCATGCTGCTGGTCAGCACCGTGCCAAGGATCACCGTGACGGTGATGATGACGGTGTTCTGCAGGTAGAGCGTGAACGGCAGCGTGGTCCACGCTTCCACGAAGTTGTGCCAGCGTACGGGATTGGGTATCCACTGCGGCGGGTAGAGCATCACGAATTTGGGTGACTTGAGCGCGGTGCTGACCATCCACAAGAAGGGGAGTAACATGGCGACCGACCCGATGAGCAGTACCACGGTGACAATGCTCTTTTGGATCAGCTCGGTGGTGTGCTGGCTTCTCTTTTTCACTTCTTTTCCCCCTCATAGTAGACCCAGAAGCTGGAAGACCTAAACACCAGCAGTGTCAGCACCAGAATAATGGTAAACAACACCCACGCCATGGCGGAGGCATACCCCATATTGAAATAGTTAAACGCATGGCGGAACAGGTAGAGCACATAAAACAGTGTGGCGTTGCTCGGTCCACCAGATGTCATGACAAAAGCCTGGGTAAACACCTGGAAAGATCCGATGATACCCATCACCAGGTTGTAGAAGATCACCGGGGTCAGACCTGGCAGAGTAATATAACGGAGCTGTTGCAGCCCGTTGGCACCATCCAGATTGGCAGATTCATAAAGCTCTTTCGAGATGCCCTGTAGTCCTGCCAGGTTGATCACCATGGCTCCGCCTACCGACCACAGGCTCATCAAAATCAGCGACATCAACGCGGTCTTGGGGCTGGTCAGCCAGGCAACCGGAGGCAAGCCCATTTTGTCCAGGGCGTAGTTGGCAAGCCCGAAATCGGGGTTGAAAATCCAGAACCAGAGCAGTGATACCGCCACACCAGACAGCACGCTGGGCAGATAATACACGGTGCGGAAAAGCCCCATGCCCTTGATCTTTGTGTTCAACAAGATCGCCAGAGCCAAACCTGCGACCAAACCTAATGGCACACTGATGAAAGAGTAGATGGAGGTGACCTTCAGAGCCTGCCAGAAAAGCGGGTCTTGGAACAGGTTGACGTAGTTCTTGCTGCCGATGTATTTCGGCGCTGAGAACACATCGTAGTCACAAAGGCTCAACCAGACGGAGTTCAGCATGGGCCAGACGGTGAACACAAGCAGTCCGATGACCAGTGGGGCCACGAACACCGCCGCCGCCAGCGCGTCGGTATTGACGCGTCTGCGCTTTTTGGGGGTTGTTGTTGAGCTCATTCGGCAGCCTTCCTTTTAGCAAACAGCGCATTGATCCGCTGGTCACACTGCCGGAACGCGTCCGGCACACTGGCGATGCCGTTGAAGCTCTGCTCGAAGGCCATCGTCACAGCGTCGTTGATCTCAGGCTCGGTGAGCACTAGAATATCCCGCCATCCCATGCCGAACTGCACGGAGTTCACGAACGCATCCAGGTTGCGCGGCGGCAGCCCTGGTGGACGCCAGCAGGGGTCATGGGCGAGTGATTTCAAGGTGGGGATACCGCTGCCGCTGCGTGCCAAAGCCCGCTGACCTTGTTGGCTGACGATATGCTTCAGCAGCAGCCACGCTTCGGGCTTATTTCTGGACGAGGCAGACATACCGTAACCAGCGGCACCCATGTTGATCAGGTGCGCCTTGGGCCCGGCGGGCAGCATCTGCACATCCCAGTCGTAGTTCGTCATCGACTGCCGCAGCATGGGCACCTGTGGAAATACCTGCATAGACATCGCTACTTTTCCGGCTACGAAGGGGTCGATGCCAGGTGCGGTCAGCACAGCGTTCGGCGGCATACCCGCCCGGTCGACCACGACCATGTCCACCAGCCACTGCAGGGCCTTCAACGACGCCGGACTGCTGAGGGTGGCCCTATTGTTTTCGTAATCCAGCGCACTGCCGCCAAAGCTTGCCAGGAAAGATGCATAAAACCCGGCCCACGCATATGAGGCACTGAAGCCGTATTGCGTGACGCGGCCTTTAGCATCGCGAAGGGTCAGCTTTTTGGCCATCGCCCTCATCTGGTCGTATGTCCAGTCGGCCCTGGGGTCAGGCAGGCCCGCTTTACGCAGCAGGGTGCGGTTGTAGAACATGGCCACCACGCCCAGCTCACGGGGCAGCATGTAGATGTTGCCGTCATGCCCGCGTCCGGTCTCCATCATCTGGGGGTAGATATCATCTGAGGGGAAACTGGTGTCTTTAGCAATCCAGGGGCTCAGGTTTTCTACCACATGGTATTTCTGCAGTGTGGGGATGAGGGAGTCGGCCAGCATGATCACATCGGGCAGGGTACCAGCGGCGGCCTGCATGGCCAGCTTGCTGTCGTAAGTCATACCCGCCACCGGCTCAATGTCCACTTTGATACCAGGGTTGTTCTTCTCAAAATCCCGCGTGAAGCCGTTGGCCAAGTCGATCTCTTGTTTGGCACCCATCACACAGAACCGGATGTGCTTCTTCCCGTCGGCGACTTTCCTCTGGCATCCGCTGAGTGCGGCGGCCAGCAGGGCTGTGGTCAAAATGATGCTGCCCTTCGAATCATTCATGCTGTTTCCTCTTGTCAAATGCGAGATACCGGACGCACACATGGTGCGCTGGCGATGCGGCGGTCAGATGCTAACTGAGAGCGTAGGCGATGACTAGAGCCTGCTGTACCGTCGGGAACAGCTCATCCGGCTGGTGGCGTGCTGCCCACAAGACCTCTACGGGATGCTGCATGTAAGGTTGATACTGCCAGCCTGTCTCGCTGCTGATGTTGACCATCGGCCCGAATAACTCCGCTTGCAGTATACCTGTATCGCCGACGACGCGCAGATGGAGACTCGGCGGACGAGTTGCCACCTGCCCGATCTGCACGCTGCTGGTAAACAACCCTGATGCGAATTTGAGCTCCAGTATGCTGTGCTCTGAGTGTGGGGTGGGACGGCTGATACGGCAGTTGATAGGCTCCGATCCGGCGATGATCTGGCAGATATCCAGACCCGCCGGGCATATCTGCGAGGTCTCAGAAGCCGGTAGTGCGACCTTGACCTTGATGGCCAGTAGGTTACCGATTGTGCCCTTGCGCAGTTCGGCTAACAGCCGCTGGAAGGGCTGCGAATACCGCCACCAGAATGCCGGGATGCACATCTCCGACTGGTGTGCTTCCAGCCAGTCGATATCGGAGTAGTGGGGGGCTGTGGCAAGCAGGCGGCCTTCTGATGCGGCCTGTTGCTTTATCTCAGACAGCCGCGCGGGGTCTAGCCCCACTATGTTGATATCTATCTCACTCACTACTCCACCTCCGCTGGGTTTACCGGCCGTCCGGTTTGCACGCTGATCTGCGCGGCCTGTGCGATCTGCACCGCCTTCAGCCCATCATATGCAGTGATCATGGGCTCTGCACCATTCAGGATGGCCACAAAGTGGCGCAGCTCCTGCTCGTAGGAGTTGATGCTGGTGGTAGGCAGTGCCAGACTGATGCCCTTTTTGACCCCCATGGCCTCTGTGCGGCTCGAAAGCTCAATGACCGCTGTGTCCTTATTGCCAAATCGGAACTGCCCACTGCTGCCAGTGGCTTCAAATTCGATGTTGAAGCCCCCGGGGTCCGCCCAGCTTCCCTCTACAAACGCCAGGACCCCGCTCTCAAAGCGCAGGGTCACGAACGCGTAGTCCAGGTGATCCAGCCCGCGGTAGGTCAGCGAGTCGGCACTCACCTCAGCTACCTCGCCGAATGTCCAGCGCAGCCAGTCAAAATCATGAATAATGAGGTCCATCATCACACCGCCGCTCAGCTTGGGGTCGGCATACCAGCCGATGGGAGAACGGGGATGGTCACCGCCACGCCGGGTGCATACGATCTGAGGGGTGCCGATCTGTCCAGAGCGTATGGCGCGGTTCGCGGCAGCGAAGTCCGGGAAGAACCTCAGCACGTGAGCGGGGTAGAGCAGCCGATTGTTTTCTTCCGCTAGCTCGATCATCTGCCGGCATTCCGCGACAGATAAAGCCATAGGCTTTTCGCAGATCACATGCTTACCAGCCTGCAGAGCTTGAGATACGTATTGCAGATGCCAGGGTGTGGGCATGCAGACGTCTACGACGTCAACACACTCGAGTATTTCCTCGTAGCTGTCGATGTATTCAGCCTGGCAGTTGGCCGCCACCATTCCCCCGTATTCTGCACTGAAGTCATGCACCGCCTGAACGGTGCAGACATCCTTCATCTGCATATATGCGGCACCATGGCGCTTCGCCATTCCGCCAGCACCAATGATCCCCACTTTGGGGTGGATACTGGCGATTGCGTCCTTGGGATTAGGGCTTGGCATCTGGGTTGTTGCGTACCTCCTCCGGTAGCGTGGGATGAACAGGCTTTACGGCTTTTGGTGTCAGGCCTGCTGCGATTTGATACGCATCGATGGCTGCAGAAAAAGCAAGCGATAAAATCAGGAACGAGATCACTGCTGGGGCTGTTGTATCGCCATTAGCGGTCAGAGCAGATATGCCCCATGGGGTAAAGAGCAGGAGCGTGGTTAACACCATACCGCAGGCCATAAACATGCCCGCTTTGACATACTGCTTCATCCACAGGTGGGCCACACCAGGCAGCATCAATGAGAGCACTAAGGCAACGACAGGGCTTAACTTCACCTCTGTCAGATCATTTTCAGGAAGCGAATGCTGGTAAAGCAGCGTTGCCCACTTGCGCTCAGCCGACGCATATGATGGGGTGCCCTGCACGGAGTTGTCTTTGGCCTGCCGATAAGCCACTATGGCGTGTGCTGTGTCACCCCTGGCGCACAGCAAATCTCCCATCAGCTCAAGGGCTTCCACATGGCGGGGCTGAAGTTTAAGAATCTCGACGCACGCCTTTTGAGCTTCAACCAGCTCGCCACGCATCTGCTGCAGTATGGCCTGGCGTAGTTGAAGCTCAATCTTCTGTTGTATATCCGGCTGGTTAGTCTGGTCTGTCATGAATGGCCTCGATTCTACCGAGTTACTCCCGGACGAAGTTCTTCCATAGGTCTTCGATGCTGTAGTATTCGCGTTGCTCTGGCTGCATGACATGCACAATGACATCCCCGTAATCGAGAACGATCCACTGCGCTTCGCGGTAGCCTTCGTCCTGCACCTTTTTGTAACCTGATTCGCGGCAGCGTTCCAGTATGCGGTCAGCAATGGCCCGAGCCTGCACATTCGTGCGGCCAGTGGCAATCACAAAGTAGTCGGCGATGAGTGTCTTACCGATCAGCTCTACGGTCTGGATATCTTCCGCTTTTACCTCTTCGGCAGCGGCGATTATTATGTCTACACGTTCTTTAGAAGTCAAAATCATAGGCCTCCTTTAGGGGCGGTGCTTTGGGTGAGTTCGGCATCGGGTTGTGCCGTTGGTTCTGGTTCGTTGGCTATTGTGATGGCATCAACAATGGCCTGTATCCCCACAGTTTCGTCAGGTAGTTCTGCGATGTAAAAGCTGCCCCCATGAATCATCTTGGGTTCTCCCGGCAGCATAGCCGTCTTTAAGCCATCGTCGCCTGCATTCTTGGCCAGCCTTGCCAGCGCGATCATCTGCGGGATGCTGAGGTCTGTATCACAGTTTTGTTTGGCCACCTGCATCAGTTGCGGCAGTTGCGGCAGCATTTTGGGGCTTAACATCTTTTCAAGCACGGCACGCAGCAGCTTTTGCTGGCGTTCGACGCGGCCCAGGTCGCCACGAGCATCATGTCGGAAGCGAGCATAATGAATGGCAGTTTCGCCGGTGAGGTGGCGGTTGCCCTTGCGAAGGTGGATGTAGAGCTTCTGTCCTCTGTCGACGTAATCCATGTTCTTCTCCACATCGATGTCGATGCCATTCATGGCGTCGATTACTTGCGCGAAACCATCGAGCTTAACTATGACGTAGTGGTCAAACGTGTCTCCAATGAGCTTCTCCACAGTGGGTTTGGCCAGGTCGATCCCGCCCCACGCGTATGCCGCGTTGATTCGGAAAGTCCGATGCCCCTCTATCTCAGTGCGGGTATCGCGCGGTATGGAGAGAATAGAGATGGTGTTGCTAGCGGCATCCACGTCAACACCGGCAATTGTGTCTGTATTCTTGCCTACTTCATCAAGGCCCATTACCAGCAGTTTCATGCGGTCAATGCGGAGTTCATTGGTAGCAGCCTTCTGGTGAGAGGCGGGCATCACCTTGTTCATCCCCACCATGATGCCAGCCGTCACAGCGATTCCTACGGCCAGAATGCCCAGTATGAACCAGGCAAAGCGCGATCTATTCATGTAGCGTACGTTGTTTCCTTAGTTATTTCTGCGGTAAATTTGATGCTCGTCCATTATTTTGACTGCTGCATCGGGTGTCAGGTAACGAATCGACTTGCCATCAGCGATGCGCTGCCGGATATCCGAAGACGATATTTGTAAATGGGGCGCCTCTATCATTGTGACGCATTCTGAAGGTGACCCTACGGGTAGATACTGTTCAACGTTCTCTACAGGATACCCGGGACGATGCAACACCAGCAATTTGCACAGGTTTAGGATCACCTCAGGCTGGTGCCACTGGGCGATCTGTAGAAGAGTATCCGTGCCGATGAGCATGGAAAAGTGGTCGTGTGGGTATATGCGGTGCAATTCCTGCAGAGTTTCCGATGTGAATGACGGACCCGGGCGCCTGATCTCAACGTCGCAAGCTTCGAGCAGCGGGTGACCAGCAACCGATGCCTGCACCATCTGCATGCGCAGCTCCGCACTTGCCAGCTCTTCGGGCTGCTTGTGTACGGGGGTATGGCAGGGCACCAGCAGCATTCGGTCGATGCCACAAATCTCTGCTGTGTGCTGCGCCAAAATCAAATGACCGTGGTGAATGGGATTGAAACTACCCCCGTATATCCCGATATGCATCTAGCCTCTAATCTGTCCTTCACCGTGAATGATGTATCTTGTGGTGGTCAGCTCTTTTAGCCCCATTGGGCCGCGGGCGTGCAGCTTCTGGGTGCTGATACCTATTTCGGCACCAAACCCGAATTCGAAGCCATCCGTGAAGCGGGTACTGGCGTTCACGTATACCGCCGCGGCGTCAATTCCTCGTGTGAATATCTGCGAGTGCTTCAGGCTCTTCGTGATGATGGTCTCAGAGTGGCGGGTGCCGTATTTATTGATGTGGTCGACGGCTTCGTGCACATTATCCACAATTTTCACAGCCAGTATCAGCGCGTTGTACTCCGTTGACCAGTCGTCTTCGGTGGCTGGGACTGCTGAGGGGATGTATGTGCGAGTGCGGTCACATCCACGCAGCTCTACGCCTCTTTCGTCCATAGCATCGGAAAGCAGCGGCAAGAAAAACTCCGCAATGCGTGAGTGGACCAGCAGCGTCTCCATAGCATTGCAAACACTGGGTCGCTGGCACTTCGCGTTGATGGCGATATCGAGTGCCATCTTAAGATCGGCATCATCATGAACGTAGGTATGGCAGTTACCAGCCCCCGTTTCGATGACAGGCACAATGCTGTTTTGCACCACATGGTTGATCAGCCCAGAACCACCGCGAGGGATGATGCAGTCCACCCACTTCGTCATGCGCATGAGTTCAGTGGTGGCCGCGCGGTCAACAGTCTGCACCATCTGCACGGAGCAGACAGGCAGTCCAGCCGATTCAATGGCCGTAGTCAGCACATCGGTAATGGCCTTATTGCTGTTATACGCCTCTTTACCACCGCGTAGAATCACAGCATTTCCGCTTTTCAAGCATAGCGCGGCCGCATCAGCAGTGACATTAGGCCGGCTTTCATAGATGATGCCGATGACACCTAACGGCGAACGAACCTGCTGTATTCGCAGACCGTTCGGCCTCACAGAGCCGCTGACGATTTCGCCCACGGGGTCTGGCAGCGAAGACACTTGCTCGATTCCTTCAGCCATTGATAGTATCCGCTGGTGATTTAACGTCAGGCGTTCGATCATTGGCTCGGTCAGGCCGTTGGTGCGGGCTGCGGCAATATCGGCCTCATTAGCCGCTAATATGGCTGGTTCCGCATCGACCAATGCATTGGCCATCGATAGAAGAGCTTGATTCTTGGCGGCAGTGCTTATTGTGGCCAGTTCATACGCTGCAGCGCGTGCGTTCATAGCTTGCTGGGTTAATGCTGTGATCACATCATCCATGTTCTGCTCCTGTTGGTGTCACCGAAGGTGGCTGTACTCGCGGGAACCGGATAACAATTCCCATCCGTTATATAATTATACTGGACTGTTAGTAAACAAAGGTTGCCCTTAAGGAGGACATGCCCCGCTCGTGGTTAAAATGAACGCAATTCTGGCTATATATTTAGCTGCTGCGAACTCTCCCTCGGCTCTACACACAGTACTCGTCTCAATCGGTAAATGGGTCGAAGGTGTCATTAATGGTGGCGGATATACCGGAATCGGCATATTGATGGCCATCGAGAGTGCCTGTATACCACTACCAAGCGAATTGATCATGCCGTTTGCCGGATACGCCGTGAGCCAAGGCAGGTTCGATATCCACTACGCTTCACTGGCTGGAGCCCTTGGCTGCATGGTGGGCAGTTACGTTGCTTACATTGCGGGTATGTATGGTGGACGGCCGTTTATCGATAAATACGGGAAGTATGTGTTGATTCGCCGGCGTGATATGGATGCGGCAGATCGCTTTTTTGACAAGTATGGTCTCTCGGCGGTGTTTATCAGCCGACTGCTACCCATCATCCGCACCTTTATCTCCTTTCCCGCTGGGGTCAGCAGGGTACCTCTCACGCCATTTCTGTTCCTCAGCTTCGCAGGTTCTGTTCCGTGGTGCTATCTACTGACCTGGGCTGGTGTGAAGCTGGGCGAAAACTGGGGCACCGTCGGCAAATACCTGCATGGTGTTGATTACGTCATTGCCGCACTGATATTGCTGGGTATGGGCTACTGGATTTGGCACCACTTTGCACCTGAAAAAGAGAGTGCTACGGCACCTAAAAAATAGATTCGGAGTAAACCATGTCGATTAAATCACCAATCACCATAGATGCCAAATATTTGGCCCCTAACCTGACCGCCGAAATGGTGGCAGAGCGATCTGAACAAGCGTCAGCTTGCGCCCGCAGTTTGCGCGAGGCCCGCTGCGCCGGGGCCGAGTTCACCGGATGGCTAAAGCCTGATGAGATACTCACGAGCGATGAAAACACGCGGCTGAACGCCAAAATCGCACAGCTCCGTGCCGAGACCGACGTGCTTGTGGTCATAGGTATCGGAGGCAGCTACCTCGGCTCCCGTGCGGTTATTGAAGCCCTTTCCGACTGCCCGGAGCGAGTGGTGTATGCGGGCCAGAATATCAGCGCAGACTATGCCACCAAACTGATCAAGCAGCTTTCCGGCAAGCGTGTGGCTATCAACGTCATCAGCAAATCGGGAACCACCACGGAGCCCGCAGTGGCCTTCCGGCTGTTGAAGCAACTGGTGCCTGCCGACAAGCAGAGCGAGTGGATTGTGGCCACCACAGACGCCAACAAGGGCTCATTGCTCAAACTGGCCCGAGAGATGGGCTGCGCGACTTTCGTGGTGCCCGACAGCATCGGCGGACGCTACTCGGTGCTGAGTGCTGTGGGACTTTTGCCCATCGGTTACGCTGGTGTAGATATCAAAGCGCTGGTCCAAGGCGCCACCGAATGCGCCGTGCTCTGCGCGGGCAGCGATGATCCGCTGAAGAACCCGGCCCTGTTCTACGCTACCGCCCGGAATGTGCTCTATCACCAGGGCTACAGCACCGAGCTGCTGGCTAACTTCGAGCCGCGTCTGCATACTCTAGCGGAGTGGTGGAAGCAGCTATTCGGCGAGAGCGAAGGCAAGCAGAACATCGGTCTGTTCCCAGCCGCAGTCGACTTCACCACCGACCTGCACAGCATGGGGCAGTATGTTCAAGAGGGGCGCCGGAACCTGATTGAGAGCTTCGTGATCATTGATGGGGGAGAGCCCGACCTGACGGTGCCGGCCTGGGATGTCGATGCCGATGGCATGAACTACCTTTCGGGCAAGCCGATCAGTTGGGTGAACCAGATGGCTTACGAGGCCACCGCCGCAGCACACCGTGATGGCGGGGTGCCGAATCTGACCATCCACCTTGCGGAATTGAATGCCGCCAGTCTGGGAGCCCTATTGTATATGTTTGAGTATGCGTGCGGGGTCACCTGCCTGATGCAGGGTGTCAACCCCTTCAACCAGCCTGGCGTGGAAGCCTACAAGCTGAACATGTTCAAGCTGCTGGGCAAGCCCGGCTTCGAGGGCGGCCTTGCTGCAGTTGAAGCCGTAGAGGTGAGCTTCTAACGGCGTTGGTTGGGTCGATTTGTCGGGGCGGTTCGTGAACCGCCCTCCCGTGGTGAAGGGCGACCGGCGGTCGCCCCTGCGTCCGCAATCAAAGGGGCACGGCGTGGTTTCCGTTTACTCCGTCCGGTTCCCGGATTTTCTGAACCGCGTTACGTACACAGCATCCAAAGCGGTGGATCGTTCGATTATCTCGCAGTCGTAAACTCCGCTGCCTATTTACCCTCGCCGGCCCCTGCCTGGGGAATGCAATTTCGACTATAGCGGCAACCTGCTTCTTGGTATCCCGTACATCCGACAAACGGACCATTCTTACCATTCCTCAGAGCAAGCTTACGACCGCATTTTGGGCATATCATGTTTTTGTCAGGAACAACAGCAACAGGAGGAACCATGACATCAACCTGATGCGCGCCAAGTTCGATTATTTCCTTGATAAACGGAGATGGCTTTGCCGAATCGACCATCAGATATAGATGCTCCTTAGCCCTTGTCATAGCCACATAGAACAATCGGCGTTCCTCAGCGAAGGGATAATCATCAGGTTTTGCCTGAGCCAGTTGTAAGAGAGGATCGTCTTCAATTTGCGATGGAAATCCGTATTTTCCGTGCTCCATGCCTGCCAAGATGACAGCATCTGCTTCAAGACCTTTGGCTTTATGAACAGTCGAAAACTCAACCGTTAATCCAGATTGATGCACTGCGCAATCGGTGACTATTTCGCTTAGCTTGTTAAACCGTCCTAACACCATAACATTTTTCACATTATCTTTAGCAATATGGTCCAGAATTCTGGGTAGTAATTCCCGTTGTGAGGTTCCTTCGCCGTAGTATGCGATATGTATCATGGGCGAACCAGTTTTGTATTCTGACCATAGGTCCTTTGCGATTTGCGCCTTGTTCTTTTGTATAAACGCCGAACTGACATCTAGCAGGCTGTCTTTAAACCGGAATGTCTGAGTGAGTTTATTGCATTTCGTGTACCCAAAATGCCTATCGAATTCGCTCATGATAGTGACATCTGATCCCGTAAAACGATAGATCGACTGCCAGTCGTCACCCACACAAAACAGTGAAGCCTCTGGGTTCTGATCCATTATGGCTTGAATCAACTTGGCCCGTAGCAACGATATGTCTTGAAACTCATCAACGATAAGATAACGACATGGAACTCTAACCTTACCGGATGTAATATAGTCAATACTCTGCTCAACCATATCCGCGAAATCAATCTCATGATTCACCTGAAGATGCTGTCGGTATGCTGAGTATACCGGAATGAACACTTTGACAAATTCAATGGCTCGAAGCCGGTCAGGATGCATAAGTGCCCGCACTTGAATGTCACGTATCGACAATCCAGATTCTCTGAATAAGCTCATAAAGTTGTGAAGTAGATTGAGCAACGGAATTCCGTTTGCATCACCTATTCGGAGCATCGTGCAGATTTGTGCCCCTGACATTGGATGTATAGGTACACCTCGTTTTTGTAGTTCACCTTCCATAATATCTAGCAGCCGTCCATCTTTAGTATTATAAGTATACGTTTCAATAAGGTCGGTGCCATATAGTTTATGCAGGTTCCTCTTCCATATAATCTGCTCATGGTATTTTTGGCTATCAACCTCTGGTGCCGTAGAGCCGTCTGTACTGACTCCGAAATGCTCAATATAAATGCTGTGTTCGGTTAATGAAAAGTCAGGTTGATACTGCCTGTATTCACCACCACCCACACGATATTCATACTGTTTCTCATACTGATATTGGATCTGGTTGAGTGTGAGATAGTTAGCGATACAGCACTCCGAGAATGACTTAACTTGATCACCCTTCAAAGCTCGGTATAGAAATCCCATTTTATAGGGTTCCTTCGCTTCATCAGACGTACGTGCAGCATAACCCCTATGGTTATCCTGCGAACTCAGCAACTCCAGATCGGTGCTGTTAACTTTATCTTGATCTTCGTAAAACGGGGATTGATAACATATGAGGAAGCCCACCAATGCCTGTAATACTGCTCCATCACTTAATGCTTGTTGCAACGACACTAAGAGCCTTTTCATAGCGATCTTGTCTGTTGAACTCGCAGATACAGACGGCTTATCGTTTAAGGTCTTTCCCAAGATTTTATATCCCAGGGCGTGTACTGTCTTAACTATGACGCCCTGTGCATTGTGTTCGAGGCGTTCACCGATTTCTTCAGCAGCTTTCTTGTTATAAGCCAAAACAAATACTTCATGTGGCGCCGCGAGCCTCTCTGCCAGGATGTGAGCTACTTTACCTTTGATCACGCTGGTTTTGCCAGTTCCTGCACCAGCGACCACGAGGTTATGGTCTTCATCATGAAGGATCGCTTCGCGTTGCTCTTCTGTAAGCGGGTTCTTCTCACAGGTATCGAATAATGTTTTGTGTTTGAGCATCTGCGCAGCGACATAACGCTGATTGTGCTCAGCAATCTGCTCGTCAATGCATTCCACGGCCTTCAACCATTGCTGGGCATTTGTCAGTTCTTTTGCCGAAAGAAACTGCCGTAAGTACCAGCATTCCAGAATTTCTTTGACCAGCAACGTTTCGAGATTAGTTTGCTTCATTGAATGCCTGACGTAACTACCGCGGTGTCCTTTAAGCAGCATCTGGGGCGTAGGGGGCTCGCCCAGTTCGGAAACCACATAACAAAGATTACGTCCTACCGCCATATATGCATCCAGCCAATCCTGAGCCTTATCGACTGTTTCTGGAAAAACCATACTAACCCACGGTCGGCTGGTGAACCACTGCATCAGCAATAGCTTTTGAGTGAGGTGCGGTATGATATCTGGTTTATTACGAACGGCAGCGACATCCGGAACCGACACTGGCTGTGTCAGAAGCTCATAAAGATCGCTCAGCCAACTCATTTACAAGCTACCCCCTGCGATAGACGGCCACATTAATGATGTGATCTCCAAGAAAATACTCCTTTGGGTTTCCATATCTTGTTGATAGTGAGATTATACGATATCTATGAATAGAACACGTGCGGTACCTGCCCTATAAAAAGCAATCATCCCCCGGGTGAACCCGACGGGCGGTAATAAGCCGTGGCATTCATGCCGCGGGGGGCCTCGCGTGGGTGCATCGGTAGGGGCGTGGTTTCCACGCCCTGGGCGGGGTGACCCCGCCCCTACCGCCGGATGTCTATACTGCTGATGACATGGAAGGGACGGGAAATGCCAATAGGGGGAGATTGGCCTCCCTCTCCCCGTGACACACCATCCCCCCTAAAATGCAAACATCCCCCGCCGGGAGAACCCGGCGGGGGATGTTTTGGCGGATCAGATACCTACCAGCGGACCTGGTAGCTCTTCAGGGTCTTCAGGTAGTTGGCGCGAGCAAAGGCGGCGGGTTCCGCCACGTGCTGCTGGCTCATACTTCCTATGCACTGGGCAGCACTCTCGTAGTCGTGCTCCGTCAGCCAGTCGCTCATCTCCTGCAGCATCTCTGTAATGCGCTTCGGACCGTTCTCAAGCACCTCACTGGCGACCATCGCCACCTTCGCACCGGCCATCAACGCCTTCAGGGCGTCCATGCCAGAATGCACACCGGTGGTCAGAGCCAGATCGGACTTCACCTTGCCGCTCATGATCGCCACCCAGCGAAGTGCCAGGCGCATCTCATAGCTCTTGCTCAACTTCAGATCGGGAACGACCTCAAGGGCCTCCAGATCGAGGTCAGGCTGGTAGAAGCGGTTGAACATGACCAGACCATCCGCGCCGGCCTCTGCAAACCGGCGGATCACCCAGGGCGTTGCGCTGAAGAACGGGCTCAGCTTCATCGCCACAGGGATGCTCACAGCCTTTTTAACATCGGACAGCACGTCCAGATAGACCTGCTCGATTTCGCTGCTGGTGATCTTGGGATCGGTGGGCAGATAGTAGAGGTTTAACTCAAGCGCATCAGCACCGGCCGACTGGATTTTGGACGCGTAGTCCACCCAGCCGCCCGTGCTCACACCGTTCAAGCTGCCGATGATAGGGACATCCACCAGCTTCTTGCCCTGTTTGATCAAGTCAAGATAGGCCTCTGGGCCCACTTTATAATCTTCAGCCTCAGGGAAGTAGCTGATCGCTTCCGCGGAGCTCTCCGTGCCCGAGGTGAGGTAGTAGTCGAGGTGCTGACCCTCCATGGTGATCTGCTCTTCAAACAAAGAGTGCATCACGATGGCACCAGCTCCGGCGTCTGCCAGCTTCTTAATGCCCTCCACAGTGTATGTGACGGGTGACGAAGAGGCGACGATGGGGTTCTTTAACTCTAACCCCAGGTATGTGGTTCTCAGATCCATTGTCATCTCCTTCTCCGTTAGGCCTGTTCTGCACTGCCGGGGGCAGCCGCTAGCATTTTGAAGTGCTTCAAGCGCTCGGTCACGGCTGCTTGCGATAGTTTAGCTAATGCGGCAGCAGCTTCCGGGTTCGACTTCATGAGTATCTTGTACCGGCCTTCGGTTGAAATGTAGTCTTTCAACGCGATTTTGGGATCGCCGGAATCAAGCACGAATGGGTTCTTGCCTTCGGCAGCTAATGACGGGTTGTAACGCCACAGCGGCCAGTAGCCGCAATCCACAGCCAGTTTCTGCTGCACAAGGCCGTTGCCCATGTCGATACCGTGGGCGATACAGTGCGAATACGCGATGATCAGGGACGGGCCGTCATAAGCTTCCGCTTCCTGAATGGCGCGTAAAGCCTGGCCTTCGTTGGCACCCATGGCGATCTGAGCCACATACACGTTGCCGTAGGTGGACTGCATCAGGCCGAGGTCCTTCTTGCCGGTCTCTTTACCACCGGAGGCGAACTTCGCAACAGCGCCGAACGGGGTGGCCTTGCTGGCCTGTCCACCGGTGTTAGAATACACCTCAGTGTCCAGAACCATCACGTTCACGTTCAGGCCGCTGGCCAGCACGTGATCCAAACCGCCGTAGCCGATGTCGTATGCCCAGCCGTCGCCGCCGAATATCCACACACTGCGCTTCACCATCTGGTCTAGAACGGCCAGAAGGTTCGTGCAGTCTGCACAGTCGCAGGCGGTGATCTTCGCTTTGACAGCCGCCACTCGCTCGCGCTGAGCGGCGATGCTCTCTTCGCTGCTCTGGTCGGCATTGACGATCGCGTCAACCAGTTCCGCACCCAGTTTGTCCTGCAGTTTGGTCAGCATGCTGATGGCATATCCGCGCTGCTGATCGACAGCCAGGCGCATACCCAGACCGAACTCGGCGTTGTCCTCAAACAGGCTGTTGGACCAAGCAGGACCGCGGCCGTTCTTGTCCTGGCACCACGGGGTGGTAGGCAGGTTTCCGCCGTAAATGCTGGAGCATCCGGTGGCGTTGGCTACAATCATGCGATCGCCGAACATCTGGCTGATCACCTTCACGTATGGTGTTTCGCCGCAACCAGAACAAGCTCCGCTGAACTCAAAGTAGGGTTCAAGCAACTGCAGGTTCTTGGTCATGTTGAAGCGCAGGCCGCAAGAGCGGTCGGTGGCCGGGAGGCTTTGGAAGAACTCCCAGTCGGCCATGCCCTGCTGGCGCACATCTGCCAGAGGGGTCATGTTGATGGCCTTCAGGCTGACGTTGCTCTTGTTCTTGGCGGGGCAGTAGTTTACGCACAAGCCGCAGCCGGTGCAGTCTTCCACCGACACAGCCAGCGTGTACTTTTTGCCCTCGAACTCTTTCCACTTGGCAGTGGCGGTCTGGAAGCCTTCAGGCGCACCAGCCAGCTCGGCGTCACTGACGACCTTGCTGCGGATAACACCGTGCGGGCAGACCAGCGAACACTTGCCGCACTGGATACAGGTGCTGGGATCCCAGACCGGTACGTCCAGAGCGATGTTGCGGCGTTCCCACTGAGTGGTGCCTGTGGGGAAGGTGCCATCGACTGGCATCATGCTCACAGGGCAAGCGTCTCCGCGTCCTGCAATGATCTCAGCCGTGAGGCCCTTCACGAACTCAGGTGCATTTTCCGGCACCGCTGCGCGCATAGCGATCTTGCTGCTGGCGGCGTCCGGAACATTGACCTGATGCATATATTCCAGGGCGGCATCCACAGCAGCGTAGTTCTGTGCTACGATGGCATCACCGCGCTTGCCGTAGGTCTTCTTGATGGACTTCTTGATGTGCTCGATAGCCTCTTCGCGGGGAAGAACACCGGAGATGGCGAAGAAGCATGTCTGCATGATGGTGTTAATACGCACACCCATGTTGGTCTTCTTAGCCACGTCGTAGGCGTTGATCACAAAGAAGCGAAGGTTCTTATTGATGATGTGCTCTTGGACTGTCTTGGGCATTTGATCCCAGACTTCGTCCGCACTGAATGGGGTATTCAGAAGGAACACGCCATCTTGTGCAGCCGCTCCCAGCACGTCGTATCGCTCGATGAAGTTGCTTTGGTGAACAGCGATGAAGTTCGCCTTCTGAATAAGGTAGTGCGCCTTAATGGGGCGCGGGCCAAATCGAAGGTGTGAGGTGGTGGCTGCGCCGGACTTCTTGCTGTCATACACGAAGTAGCCCTGGGCGTAGTTATCTGTATCTTCACCGATGATCTTAATGGAGTTCTTGTTGGCGCCAACGGTACCGTCAGCTCCCAGTCCCCAGAACATGGCACGGGTGACATCATTCATCTCCACGTGGAAGTCAGGAACTTCCAGGCTGGTGTGAGATACGTCATCATCAATGCCCACTGTGAAGTGGTTCTTGGGCTGAGCCTTCAACGGCTCATCCAACACGGCCTTGGCCATGGCGGGGGTGAACTCTTTGGAGCTCAGTCCGTAGCGGCCGCCGATGATCTTGGGAGGAAGAATGCCGGTTTCGTTGTAGCGTTCTGCATAGGCGGTCATCACGTCTTGATACAGTGGCTCGCCCACAGCACCGGGCTCCTTGGTGCGGTCCAGCACCACGAGGCTCTTCACGGTGGCCGGGATGGCGGCTATCATATGCTCTGGTGAGAAAGGACGATAGAGGCGAACCTTGAGAACGCCGACCTTTTCGCCCTTGGCAACCAGTGCTTCCACGGTCTCTTCCACCGTTTCACAGCCGCTGCCCATGGCGATGACCACACGCTCTGCGTCTGGCGCACCTACATAGTCGAACAGCCTATATTGGCGACCTACGATGGAGGCGAACTTATCCATGGCCTTCTGAACGATGGCCGGGGTGGCGGCGTAATATGGGTTGCAGGCTTCACGAGCCTGGAAGAAGACGTCTGGGTTTTGGGCGGTACCGCGCATCACTGGGTGCTCTGGGTTGAGCGCGCGCTGTCGGTGCGCATTCACGAGATCATCGTCGATCATAGCCCGGATGTCTTCATCGGTCAACTTCTCGATTTTGGACAACTCGTGGCTAATGCGGAAACCGTCAAAAAAGTGTATGAAGGGCACCCTGGATTTCAGAGTGGCGGCCTGAGCGATCAATGCCAGGTCCATAACCTCTTGCACATTGTTGCTACTGAGCATGGCCCAGCCGCAGCTTCGGGTGGACATTACGTCGGAATGGTCACCGAAGATGCTGAGTGCGTGGGTAGCGAGTGAACGGGCTGCGATGTGAAAGACGGTGCTGGTGAGTTCGCCAGCGATCTTAAACATGTTAGGGATCATCAGCAGCAAGCCTTGGCTTGCGGTGAATGTGGTGGTCAGCGATCCAGCTTGAAGGGCACCATGCACGGCACCGGCGGCGCCTCCCTCACTCTGCATCTCTTTCACGGTGGGCACTATGCCCCAGATGTTCTTATCATGCTTGGCTGCCCATTCATCCGACCACTCACCCATATTGGATGAAGGAGTGATGGGATAGATGGCGATTACTTCGTTTGTCTTGTATGCAACATAAGCTGCCGCTTCGTTGCCGTCAATGGTGATACGCGGACGTGCCATGAACACTGATCCTTTCTTCGGAATGCCGGAATACTAAGGATAGAGGCGTGATCAGCATTATAGTAGTTGCTGCGCACAGACACTCCATACCAACATATCATACCGCCGTTTGGGTACATTTTGGTATACCGGAGTTGCGCGAGTGATGCCGCCGGGTAAACTTGCGGGGATTTATGGGGTGCGAACCGAGTGGTGGAAGACTATCTGAACGACGGATGACGCGGATGGAGACCAAACGCAATGACGCAAAGGGGCAAAGGCGCAAAGGCACCAGGGAATGGTAATCCACAAATTACACAGATGACACAGATTGGAAATGACCGATTCGTTCGGTTTGGCGTGTAGGGGCGATTCGCGAATCGCCCTTCCTGCTCTGCCACGTCGGATGATCTCTGCATTGAGGTTGTGACCTTACCGACTATACGGCACAGCCAATCGCTATTCCACCACGACTATCGACGGGGCACATAGTCGGTGAGGGCACCATCGAGAACACGGTGCTCCATCCTGCCGACCGATCCATCTGGGAATCGAACACTAAAATGGGTCCCATCATCGCTTATGTAAGCCGCGTAATATGTGTATACACCAGCCCCCACTTTTACATATAACTTCATACCTGGCACACGATATATAGATATTGACATAAACTGATGGGGTGTGTTCACTGGCGTGTTGCCGTTGTAAGTGCGGATCAAGCCAGATATTGGTTTTTGTTCTTTGCCTGTAACGCCGCCAAGAAAGCCGCCAGAGGGCTGTGTGTTTGGTGTTTCCGCTGTCGATGGACTACTGACTTGTGTCGGCTGTTCTGGCCCCGACGATGAACTGAAATAGGTGACCATCCCCAAGCCAAAGACAATGCTGAGCAAAAACGGGATCACTACAAACACGACCGCTAGTGCGACAACTATATGTAATATGTATGACTTCTTAGGCTGCACACTGACGTCACGCTGGCCAGATATCTGACGGTCAGCACCACAGTAAGGGCAATATCGGCCATCTACAGGTTGCACCCGGCCGCACACAGAACACTCTTGATCCATATCCACACTCCTTAGATTATTCGATGCGTAACTACATTCAACTCCCTGCCGGGGCGTCCCTTGTGGGCACCTAAAAACAAGAGCTGTTGAACGAATAAAGTTTAGGGCCACCACAAGGGTGGCCCCTACGACAGTATCAGTTACTGTATGGGCTGCCGTGTCAGAACGGGCGGGTGCTATCTGCTTTTTGCGTCACCCATTGGTATGTCGTAGTTCTGACCACACAGAGTAGCCAGGATACCCGATCCATAATGTATGGCCTCGGGTTTATACATCCCTGAGGTAAAAACAACCCAGCGGTCCCCACGGAAACCCGCAAACAGCAACAGATCATGTGCCATTCCTTCTACCCGCGATCGTATAGTCACATACCTTGCAAAGCCGGTGCCCCCTCCAAATTGCGGTGATCCTTCGACAAACCCCCTTGCACTACACGGTGGGGCGTAGGCGACATTGATCAACTTGATATCACTATGACGGGTACTGTGAGGGTATCGATGGCCAGATGTTGTATGGCTTCATTTGGTTACATACCGGAGCGACCTGGCTGCATATGAGTTGGCTATTGCCCGGAAACAAATCAAGAGCATTGTAGCGCATGCCTTGGACACACCCAACTACTAGGGTAAATACCAACACTGCGGCAGTGCAGATCAGCACACCGCGAGCTTTGTAGTCTGGCCGTTTTCGATTGATGAACATCAATACAAGCACAATAACCAGAAGGAACGGCTGCCATCCATGGAAAAAGACGACGAAGCGGGTGATATCCATGATTTATGTCACGTCCACTGTCGCATCGTTTCATATTCCCATAGCATGATATGATCATACGCCTACGTTTCAATGAAGTCAAGCGATTCGTCGATTTCGTATCTAGGCCTTTGGCAGAACTACGGCTTAGGCTGTTGTCGCGGATGGGGAAGGCCCTCTGCATGCCTTGCTCCTTTGCGTCATGGCGTTATGCATCCGTTGTTGTTAAGAACATATTCTTGACCGCTATTGAATTTCTCCGCGGTAGTTTTACATATCCCGCGTAGAGAGGGTCGTTTCGCGAACCTCTCCATGTTCTGCAGGTTGTGGTAAAATAGCTTTGGCATATCGCCATGCTGAGCGGGAGTAGTTCAGCGGTAGAACGTCAGCTTCCCAAGCTGGATGTCGCGAGTTCGATCCTCGTCTCCCGCTCCAAAGATTCTTGTGATTTCGAATCGACCCTCACCCCATTCCAAACAACCCTCCCTGCTATCACATTCATGAAAACCTGCGTCAATAATCGTTGACTATGAATGTGCTGCTGTGATACAGTTTATCTATAGTGCGTAATCCTACGATTTTATACATATCGTAGGGTGCACATGAAATGGATAGCTGGTATGATTTTGGCCACATGTGCTCAGTATATGGGCGATGACCCGAATTTCGAAGAATGACCCAGCCACTCGTTACGACGCACGATGTTACTGAATTACAATGCTGTATTTCCAAACGGAGGGTTTGGTCCTTATGACACATATCTCAACAAATTCTATCATTGCATCTTTAGTGCTGTGCTTCACCATGGCGGCGACGAGCCAAACAAATCAAGCTACATATGGAACCGCGGAGGTATGGGGTGATTACCGTATCAATGCTGGTGAGGAACATCAGTTAGCTCAGATTTCGGCTATTCGCCGTGGTTATGTGGGGCTTAGGCCTGACGGTTCTATTATCTGCAGGTCACACTCCCTCGACTATATATATCCACCTAACGTAAATAGTGGGTTTACGTCGATTTCGTCAGGAATTATTCATTGTGTTGGCTTGCAAAAAAACGGCTCAGTGGCGTGCTGGGGAGTAGAATTCTACGGCAATTGTACCGTACCCCAACCTAACCAAGACTACGTAGCTGTTAGTGCTGGCCCCTGGTTTTCGATGGGCTTGAAAAAGAATGGATCTGTGGTATGTTGGGGTGATAACAGTCGCTTGCAGTGTAATGTGCCAGAACCCAACACTGACTTTCTAGCAATTTCTGGAGGTTTGTGGCATGCAGTCGGCCTCAAAACGGACGGTTCTGTTGTTTGTTGGGGTAACAATGACACCGGGTTATGTAATGTACCGGAACCAAACAGGGATTTTGTAGCTGTGGCGGCCGGTTACATGCACAGTATAGGATTGAAAAGAGACGGCTCTGTGGTTTGCTGGGGTGATAACAGTTATGGTCAATGCAGTCCGACTGGAGTGAACGATGACTTCACAGCGGTCGCGGCAGGCGGTGGCCACTGTGTAGGATTGAAACGGGACGGATCAATAGTCTGTTGGGGATATAATGAACAAGGACAATGCAACGTGCCAAATCCTAACCGTGGGTTTGTTTCAATCGATGCATTTGAGTTGACGACAGTTGGTGTTCGCGGCGAATATGTCATGACTGGCCAAATCGAGTCGTCAGGTTACGCAGGCAAACTTAGCAAGCTACCATTAACTGCTAACGTGCTGGAGCGAGTAAACCCGTTGTTCAGCAATGTCTCCAAGCCACTCGTGTCAGATGATGGCAAATACACTCTTTATAGCCATCTGCTGCCACCGTATGACATTGTTTTTAGCAGTCCCCATTTCCTATCGTTGAAGACACAAGACGTTGACCCTGCTACGAGTTTGAATCTGTCCATTATAAATGGCGATGCAGACGGAGATAATCGGATCAATCTGTTTGACTTCGTAATGCTCGATTCGCATTTTGGGTCATCCGATCCCAAGGCTGATCTTAACGGTGACGGGCAAGTTAATCTGTTTGATTACATGGTCATCGACACGAACTTCGGAGCGGTCGGAGACTGACGAATTCAGATGACCTGCGTTCGTGGGTAGGGCTTTGGCCAGGGGTGCAAGTTCGCTAGCCTCTGGCTCGCCTATCTTTTGGGCTGGTGTTGGGATATCGCCAGTAGTTCAGCGGTAGAACGTCAGCTTCCCAAGCTGGATGTCGCGAGTTCGATCCTCGTCTCCCGCTCCAATCATCACCTCGTCGCCCGTTGCCGCAGACGCTTCCCTCGTGTTACACTTCATGTACTATCACTCCTGCAACATGACACGAAATTGGCGCAACACCAGGGCGGAGAGTAAACACATTATGTCAGCAAATCCCGATGCCGGTAAATAATATGAACATGCGGTTTTTGGCATATGTGTGTGTTCAAATCGGTATCATGATGAACATCGCCGCCGGGGTCCAGGTCACGAAACTGGAGACCTCAGCACCGAATTTGCTGCTGACAGCCGACCGGATAGGCTACATCCAACAGGAGCTTCGCGCCGGTAATCCGGTGATATCTGAAACGTATAAGCAGCTCATCGCCAATGCTGAAGCCAGTATGGAGTTGTCACCTAATCCGATAGTGGGTGAAGTCCGGGTTCCGGGGTTCTACACCAGCAAGCGTGAGGAGCACCGGGCGGTGGTCAGGAGGCTTAGGCTGGACGCCAACGCGGCGAACTGCCTGGCTCTGGCGTATGCGATCAGCAAAGAGCGTAAATATGCGGATAAATCGAAAGAGTATCTATACGCATGGGTGCACAAACTCGGCCAGCCCCGTGATGGCGGCACCTGGCTGGATGCGTTGACGCTGAGCAAAAAGGGCGACACACCGCTTGTGATTACCTATACTTTTCCCAGTTTTATGTATGCTTTCGATATCCTGCAGGGGCTTGGGCAGTTGACCGACAGTGAGGTCGATGAGTTCCGCCAATGGCTGCGGGTCTACGTCAACTACTGCTCACACGAACGCATGTTCAAGAACAACCACTACAACTGGCAGGCGCTGTTTATGCTTTGTGCCGGACATGTGCTCCGTGACAATGATGTATTTACCACAGGCATGAGGTATTTCAAGAAGAGCATCGACTACCAGATACTGGGCGATGGTTCGTTGGCCCTTGAGATGTGGCGTGAGGAGAAGTGCGGAACATATACCTTGATGGCACTTGAGGCCATGGTTCAGGGGGCACATATCGCCGTAGTTCACGGTCACCCAGAGGTGTTGACTACTCGCTCCAGGTATGGAGGGAGCATGAAGGATGCGGTCGATTGCCTGGTTAGCTTTCTTGATGATCCTGACCACTGGCAGACGAACAGGCGCCGGTGGTATGTGGGCTACACGAAACAAAACAGGCCGGATGACAACTCAAACTGGGGCTGGCTGCAGGAACTTCCGCACGTTTGGTGGCCTGATGCGAAATACCCTGCATACATGAAAAAGCGCCCGTATGGTCTGGGCGACCGCGCCTATACGCTGAACTACTCCACGCTGCTCTTTGCGCGCTAATATTCGCCTGGTCGTCATTGCGAGGCTTGGCAGTAACTGCATCTAGGTCCCTGCCGTAGGGGCGTCCCTTGTGGGCGCCCGTGGTTGCCAGAAAACTGTCGCAGGGGCGACCGGTCGGTCGCCCGAATAGGGCCACCACAAGGGTGGCCCCTACGACCATATCAATTACAGCGTAGGCTGCCGCGCATGCACGGGATGGTGCCTGTATCTAAATCCCTGCCGTAGGGGCATCCTTCGTGGCGCCCATGGTTGCCAGAAAACCGTCGTAGGGGCGACCGGCCGGTCGCCCGAATAGGGCCACCACAAGGGTGGCCCCTACGACCGTACCAATTACAGCGTAGGCTGTCGTTGCAGCACGGGTGGATGCTTGTATACAATGATCACACACACAGAAGGACAATATGCCTGACCCAGTCATTATTATAATAACCCCCCAACCCGCACCGGAGCTGGTGGTGCTGTGCGACGATGCTGACCGCCCGATAGGCACGGCGGAAAAAGAGCGCGTGCATACGGCCAACACCCCCCTTCATCAGGCATTCAGCCTGTTCCTGTTCAACCCCAAGGGCGAACTGCTGATGCAGCAGCGCAGCCACCTGAAGAAGACGTGGCCTTTGGAGTGGAGCAATAGCTGCTGCGGTCACCCGTTGCCGGGTGAGAGCCGTGTTCAGGCTGTCCATCGGCGGGTGCGGGCTGAGTTAGGCTGCGATGTGTTGAACCTGCATCTGGAGCTGCCCGACTACCGCTACCGCGCAGAGAAATCCGGCATTGTGGAGAATGAAATCTGTCCGGTGTTTACCGGATTGATCTCCGGTGAGTTGTACCCTGATCCGCAAGAGGTGGAGGCGGTGCGCTGGATCGATTGGGCAGAGTTCTGCCGGCAGGTGAGTGAGGGCAGTCTTGCCGTGAGTCCGTGGTGCATTGAGGAGACGCGGTTGTTAGTGGGGAAGGGGTTTCGGCCTTAGCCGCTGGTCTGGACGGTGTCCTTCTGGGTTTTGGTTGGTGACAAACCATCGTGGGTTGGTTTCTTCTGATCGAGTACCGCTACATCTTCCACAAAGGAAGCCATCGACTTCTGCAGGTGATCCAGCACGGTCGCCCACTCTCTCAGGTGAGATTGGCCTTCTGCGGTGATGCTGTAGATGTGTCGTGCGGGGCCGGTGCCGCTGGTATCCCAGGTCGATGTGACGAAAGCCATGGTCTCCAGACGCTGCAGCGTGCGGTAGAGTGCGCCACGGTCTATCTCGGTATCGGTTAAGGCGTGTTCTGCCAGCTCTTTACTCAGTTCATAGCCATACGCCGGGCCGTGGTGTTCCAGCACAAATAGCACCACCGGTTCCACAAATCTATACAGGTTACCCATCGCACAACTGCACGGGCGTTTTCCTGCGTGACGGTGACACAGACCTTTTGGCATTTTTAAGTTCTCCTTAAGCGTTGGACGGACAACATGGACGTATAAATCCAGCCCACCCTGATATCTATGTTAGCATAAAATGGCGATATATGCAATATACATCTATATGCCATTGCGTTCTGTGTTTGAATATGGTAACACTATAGATGTAAGTTGCATATACTAGCTGGAAGTGGACCTGATAGTCAGTGACGCCTTCGGTGATCTGTCAGTCGATGCAGATGGAGCACGGTGATATGTGCAATATAACTATGTGTAAACAACTGAACCCGATATTCCGGTGCTACAAGACCCGATGAAGGCTGTAGCCCGGCCAAGGCCTCTTCAACTGGTGGCAGCAACGAATACTGACCAGCGCATGAGGCGGAACCAGACGGAAACGTCAAGGAGCATACCAATGAAAATCGCAATATCATCTATGGGCAACCAAATGGACTCGCTTGTGGACCCCCGGCTGGGGCGTGCCGCATGGTTCATTGTGGTCGATACCGAAACCATGGATTTCAACGCCATACCAAATGAGGCTGCGGAAGCCAGCCAGGGGGCTGGTATACAAGCCGCTCAGACGATGTGTAAACTCGGTATTACTGCCGTGATCACTGGCAATGTTGGTCCTAACGCCTTTCAGGCACTCACGGCAGCCGGCATACGTATGTTCGAAGCGGTGAATGTGAGTGTGAAGGCCGCGGTCGACCAATTCATGAACGACGATGTGCAGCCGATACTGGCCTCCGCACCCGGTGGTGTAGCGCCTGTGGGTAACCAGTCTGCCACGCAAGCCCCTAGTAACCTGGAGCCACCCCAGGCGGCAGGCCAAGGCCTGGGACAGGGCATGGGGCGCGGTATGGGCCGTGGACAAGGTCAAGGTTTGGGCCGCGGTAAAGGCCAAGGCGGCGGACGCGGCGGATGCCGGCGTGGTAATGGAGCCAACGGGGTCTAACCCCGTATGTCGCTAAAGGAGTAAAACATTATGCCTCAACGAGATGGAACCGGCCCAAATGGGCAAGGACGAGTGACAGGCAGGGGAAGAGGAGTATAACCATGAAAATAGCCATCACATCTGAAGGCTCAACGCCTGACAGTATGGTCGATACCAGATTCGGGCGAGCAAGCCATATCATCATCTTCGATGAAGAGACCAAAAACTATGAGACCGCCGATAATGAATTGAATATGAACGCGGTGCAGGGAGCCGGAATCCAAACCGCCTCACGGGTGGCCGGATTAGGCTGTCAGATCGTGTTGACTGGTCACGCTGGACCCAAAGCCTTTCGCGTTCTAGAGGCTGGTGGTGTTGCTGTCTATACGGGCGTGAGCGGTACCGTGCGACAGGCAGTGGCTGCATTTTTAGCTGGGGAGCTGAAGCAGATTCATGAGGCTGACGTGGAAGGTCACTGGGGCGGCTGACATGGGATATGGCGTAATAGTGATCGCCAGCGGGAAGGGTGGCACCGGAAAAACCACCGTGGCGACGAACCTCGCAGTGACCGCGAGCAATGAAGGCATCCCTGTGTGCTACATGGATTGTGACGTAGAGGAGCCCAATGGCCATCTATTCCTCAAGCCTGTGATCACAGATAAGGAACCTAGCTACGCGATTTATCCACAGGTGGACCAAAATCTGTGCAACGCGTGTGGCAAGTGTGCGGAGTTTTGCGCCTTCAACGCTTTGGCTGTCGTGGGTAAACAGGTGCTCGTTTTCCCTTCCCTCTGTCATGGATGCGGCGGTTGTATGCTGATCTGCCCAAGCTGGGCGATTTCGGAGCAGCACCGGCAGGCGGGGTCTATTGACTCCGGTCATGCGCACAATGCGGAGTTCGTGCAGGGCTGCCTAGATGTTGGTGAGGCCCATGCGGCTCCGCTGGTCAAACAGGCGAAGAAGCACATCAACCCGCAGAATCTGACGCTGATTGATGCGCCGCCAGGTACATCCTGCCCGGTCATCGCCTCTGTACATGGGGTGGACTTTGTGGTGCTGGTGACGGAACCAACGCCATTTGGTTTGCATGACCTCAAGCTGGCTGTCGAAATGCTCAAGGTGATGAAACGGCCGTTTGGCGTGGTGATCAACCGCTCTGGACCATCCGATTCATTGGTGTTGGACTACTGCCGCGAGGAGAACATTGAGGTTCTGGCGTGTGTTCCAGATGACCGTTACATCGCTCAAGCCTATTCCCGCGGCAAGATGATCGTAGACGCTCTGCCCGAGTATCAGGATGTGTTCCACTCATTGCTAGCCGTTGTGTTAAACAAACTAGAGGTCAGCAAGGCAGCCGCTAGAATCGAGGCTGTGTAATGGACACCGATGCTAAAATGGTCGTGACGTTGGTGATGGACAACCTGGAAGGTGAAGGGCTGAAGTGCGAACATGGGTTGAGCTTCCTCGTAGAAACCGGCCAGGGTGATGTGCTGTTCGATGCAGGCGCAAGCGATGCGCTGTTTGACAATATGCTGCAGTTGCATAAGCGGCCAGGCCGAATTCGGGCAGCAGCCATGAGCCATGGACACTATGACCACACGGGGGGGCTGGCCAGACTGATGGAGCTAGCTTCTGACGTCAAGCTGTATGCCCATGGGGATGTGCTGAAGCCCCGCTATCATGCCTATGAGTATGAGACCAAACCGATCGGGATGTCCGCTAGCTCGCTGCAGACCGCCAGTGATATGGTCAGGAGTGTGGTTTCGCAACTGGTCCTTCCTGGAGTGTGGCTGAGCGGTGAAATCAAGCTGGTACCGGAGTACACGGTGCCTGCGAATTCTGTGTTTCAGATCGACGATCATGGGATCAAGACAGACCAGTTCGATGATGAACGATGCATGGTGCTTCAACATGAGGGCCGGACCACCGTACTTCTGGGCTGCAGCCACCGCGGGGTAGAGAACAATATCCTGACGGCTATGGAATTGGCGGGCACTCAGAAACTCGACAGGGTCGTTGGCGGCATGCATCTGGGTAGTGCTAGCAACGATCGGCTCGATCGGCTGGTGCGATTTCTGGAAACTCAGCAGATTGGCGAGGTGGTTTGCTGCCACTGCACAGGGCAGCACTCGGCCGATTACCTTATGAATCAGCTGGGGTCCAGGGTGGTTCAAGGACACAGCGGCATGAGCTGGAAGGTGTAGATGAATGGAAGATAGCATACAAGAGCTGGTGATCATCAGCGGTAAAGGCGGCACGGGTAAAACCAGCGTGGTCGCTTCATTTGCAGCTTTGGCTGAAGAGGCTGTGCTGGTTGATTGTGATGTGGATGCCTCCGACCTGCACCTTATTCTCAGCCCTGATGTGCAGCAAACTATTCCGTTTTATGGCGGAAATCAGGCGCACATGAATTCGGATCTTTGTGTAGGCTGCATGAAGTGCATTCGCCTGTGCAGGTTTGGAGCGGTCAGTGCAGATGGGGCCGCGAATCTGCACTCAGATATCACCGTGCGTATTGATCCGTTTCAGTGTGAGGGCTGCGGGGTGTGCGCCCACTTTTGCCCAACCGGGGCCATCCACATGGAGCCTGAGCTTAACGGTGACTGGTATGTGTCTGACACCCGCTTTGGTCCGATGGTTCATGCAAGGTTGAGGGTGGCTCAGGAGAACTCAGGAAAGCTGGTGACCACCATCCGTAAGGAGGCCAGCCGCATCGCCCGCGAGAAGGCCATTCCGCTGGTGATCATTGACGGCTCGCCAGGCATCGGATGCCCTGTCATCGCATCCGTGACTAACGCTTCGTTAGTGTTAATCGTGACCGAGCCGACACTGTCGGGGCTTCACGATCTGGAGCGGGTGGCCTCGCTCTGTCAAGGACTAAAGCTGCCTGTGATGGTGTGTGTGAACAAGGTCGACATCAATCTTGACATGAGCCTGCGTATCCAAAAGCGGTGTGACAAATTGAATATCGCTGTGGCAGGCACCATACGGTATGACCGATGCGTGACCGACGCCCAACTGCAGATGAAAAGTGTGGTGGAGCTAGAAAGTAACCCGGTTGCCGAAGACATTATCTCCGTATGGAGTTCGGTTCAGGAAAACCTGGCTGCTCAGACGTTAAATACAAACAATAGAATCAAGGAGATACATCTGATATGAAAATCGCTATACCTACCTCAAACGGGCTGCTGTGCCCGCATTTCGGTCACTGTGATGAGTTTACGCTTGTCGATGTAGACGTCGACACCAAGCAAATCCTGGGCCGTGAAGTGACAGCAGCACCAAAGCATGAACCCGGTTTGCTGCCTCGCTGGCTGCATGGTCTTGGTGCCGACCTAATAATCGCTGGTGGTATGGGCTCGCGAGCGCAACAGTTGTTTGCGGAAGCTGGGGTTGATGTGGCCGTAGGGGCACCAGTCGCCGCACCTGATGCGCTAGTGGAAGCCTGGTTGAGTGGAAGCATGGAGACCGGTACCAATATGTGCGATCACTGACATCACACAGCATAATGGGCCCCTGCTGAGTTGCAGGGGCCCATTATTTTTAGGTGCCTAGTGATACGGGACTATTTCTTTTTGAGAAACAGCTTTGCTAGTGGCAGCTTGCGGAAGCACATGAACCAGTCCAGGCAGTAATAGTCATCGCCTGCTTGCTCAACACGCTCCTTGGCCAAACCACAAGAGCCGGGGGGAGGCACAATCACATCGTCGCCAGGCTGCCAGTCGGCAGGGGTGGCGCATCCGTGTGCATCGGATGTCTGCATGGCGATTAACAGCCGCTTGACCTCGTCAAAGTTGCGTCCGTTTGATAGTGGGTAATAGACCAGTGCGCGAACTTTGGCTTTGGGGTCAATGAAAAACACCGCGCGGACAGCTTGAGTTGAGGCTGCGTTAGGCTGCACCATGCCGTATTTCTTGGCCACACCCATCGAAATGTCCGTAATGACAGGATATGTGATCTCCACATTTTCCATGCCTTTGTATTTAATCTTTTCCTTGATGGTGCGCAGCCATGCGATGTGGCTGTAGGTGCTATCGATCGATAGTCCGATGAGCTCACAGTTTAGGTCTAAAAGATCATTTTGAATCTTAGCGAAGGTCATAAATTCGGTGGTGCAGACCGGAGTAAAGTCAGCCGGATGGCTGAACAAGATGACCCACTTGCCCTTGTAGTTCTCTGGGAATTTGATCTGGCCCTGTGTGGAATCAGCGACAAACGCCGGGGCGTCATCACCGATGAGGGGGATGTGTACACACTGCTCCACGCAGGATGTTGAAGAATCTTTCTGGTCAGACATAAGGCGAAACCTCCTGGTATATCCATGCCAAGTGATCTTGGCCATGCTAGATGCATGTTGCATATAACAATTTGATTATGGCATGAACGGACCAGCTAAAGTACCCCTCTTTCGGTAGCTTTGACCCCAAATCAGTTAAATTACCGTTCGATGAGCAGACCTGTTAAGCCACGGCAGATATGGCTTTCGCAACAGATACCCGCTGACCACTACCATATCCTCCAAGACGCGGTATAATAAGCCAGATATTCAATGACATCCTTGGCAGTGCATACCTTTTTCGTAGATATCTGTGACGTGTAGTAACAACAAGGGAGCTTATATGATGAACAAGAACGGTCTGATCATCCTGCTAGTAATCGTCTGGTCTGTCTGCTCGCACATGGCGCACGCCGTCAGCATCAGCGGTGAATTCGAAATCGCCACAGGTACACATCAACAGATGACTTTCGGAGCTGCGTTTGACGGCAGCAACTACATAGTGACCCTTCAGGGTAACGCAAGCTATCCATGGGCGATATGTGCCCAGATGGTCTCTCCCACGGGCGATATGGTAGGGGGGCTCATCGATACTGGCCGATATGGTGACACTCCCATCATCGCATTCGATGGAACCAGGTATTTGATGGTCTGGACCGACTATGTGAACACCCCCAATGATGACGTCTACGGCTGCTTTATCAGCAAGAGTGGTGTCGCAGGGGAGCCGTTTGTCATATCGTCCGCTTCGGGTATGCAAAAAGTCGCCGGTATGAGCTTTGATGGAACCAACTACATGGTGGTTTGGGACGATTATCGGAATGAATCATCAAGTAACTCTATTGACATATACGCTCAGCGCATATCCACTTCGGGATCGATGGTGGGCTCTGAGATCGTGGTTTGCAGTCAGGTACGTGACCAGCGCAATGCGGCCATGGCCTTCGATGGCACCAACTACCTGGTGACCTATATGAACAAACGCAGTCAGGAACCAAACATCTGGGATATCAACGGCAACTTTATCACCAAGGCCGGGGTCGTGGGCAGCCAATTTAAGATTAACACCACCGATTGTCCGAACAGCCAGAACCCCATAAGCCTTGCATACGGCAAGGACGGTTATATGGTGGTGTGGGGTAAGGACATGGGGCCTGGTGGCGATGCTGATGCGATATGGGATGTATACGGCCGCGTGATCGCCCCGAACGGTACATTCAGAAGCTCTGAGCTGGCGCTTTCTACCATACCAGGCAGTCAGGCATTTCCCAGAGTCACCAGCGATGGCACCCGGTATTTCGTCGTGTGGACTGACCTTACCCACCCCGATGTAGAGATCACCGGGCGGTTTTACAACGAGACCGGAGTGGCAGAGACAAGCACTTTTCCGGTGGTGTCAGGATCAGGACCCAGGGGTGTTTTTGCCACCCTTTTTGCCGACGGCCACTATTACCTGGGTGTGATGGAGGGGCTGCAGATAGGCTTATGGGGCGTATCGGATGTCTACGGCGTGCTGGTAGACTTCGCGAACGGAGCTTATACTACGCTGCAGGTGGTGATTGACCCCGGCACAGGCTATCTGGGGGCACTCAGCGGGGTCCAACTGCAGTATGACTTGAACGGTCCACAGCAGTATACGGGGCAGTTATGGATTAACAACAGCGGTAAGGCGATGATCGACAGTATCGAGCCAGGGACCTACAGCCTGAGCATCTACGGCAGCCACTGGCTGAAGCGTGTGATATCAGGTGTGGATGTGAATGGCATAAATGTGGTGAACACCGTTCTAGCAAATGGCGACTCCGACGGTAACGGCCAGATCAACTTGTTTGACTACGTCGTGCTGGATTCCAAGTTCGGTTCCTCATATTCGATGGCTGATCTTGACGGTGATGGCGCGGTGAACCTATTCGACTACGTGATCATCGACCAGAACTTCGGAGCTCAGGCCGACTAACCTGGCTCGCTATCGTGGTGTCCCCGCGAGCACATAGTTTAGGAGGATACCGGCTTTTTGTGTGATGTATACCCACAGTTTATTGGTTTTTGTGAGTTGGCCGAAGTAATAGCATCTGTAACTACTCATCCATTAGGGATGGTCATGCATCATAGCACGATCTATACGGTTACTGTAGCTTCCGGCACCCACGAAGTGGGTAAGATTCTTATAGCCACGGGTAAGCACCAGCGCAACCCGTGGGTGGCGACACCAAAAACCTACCCCGAAGTGGGTCGTCTTCGGTGACTTGATAAAACGGCTACTCCGAATTGGTGCAACCCACTTCGGGGTAGGAATGATACGCAGCTTTCCAGGGGTATCGCTTCGCTCACCCCTGGCTATAAGAATCTTACCCACTTCGTGGGTGCCCGCAGAGAAGCATGAGGGCGTTACGCATATGCTGAACAGACACTTGGCAAAACAATCTGATAGCTGAGTAGTTACTATCATATATAATATAGAGACTACATGGCGATGCAGCTATGTAGCAATAACGCACAAGGTGATGTGACATATGTTTAATCGGACAACGGTGTGGAGTATTTTGTGTTTGGTCACAAGCGCAGCAGCCTCTCTTCACGCCGCTCCCAAGAACGTGATACTAATGGTTGCCGATGGGTGGGGATATAACCAGATCGCTGCGGCTCGATCATATATCGGTTCGAACCCATCTTACCAAAGCTCCAACTTCACCTCAGTGGCCATGTCTACCTATTCTGCGAGTAACACTGCCGGATACAACACTCAAACCGCCTGGACATCGGACGGAGCTGGTGGCTTGAAACCCAATTATGAGACTTTGAAGTCAGGCACCGGTGCTACAGACAGTGCCGCCGCAATCACCGCAATGATGACTGGCGAAAAGACTTATGATGGTCGAATCAACTGGAGCACATCCGGCCAGCGTCTGACCACCTTTGCTGATAGCTACAAGATATCCGGTCATTCGGTGGGTGCGGTCACCACAGTGCCGTGGAGCCACGCCACGCCTTCTGGCGTGATGGGACATAATATCAGCCGAGGTAATTATTCGGAACTCGCAAACGAAATGGTCAACTCGTCCATCGATGTGGTAATGGGTGCTGGGAATCCCGGCTATGATGACAACAGTAATCCTGCAGTTAGCAGCGCGTTATACGTGGGCGGCGCAGCCACATGGAATGCCCTAAAGGCTGGCACTGCTGGCGGATTGACCCCATGGACATTGATTGAAGATCGTAGTGCATTCCAGGCACTAGCATCTGGAGCTACCCCAAATCGTGTGATGGGCGCATATAAAAGCTACACATCGTTGCAGCAAGCTCGCTCGGGAGATGGTCAGACTGTGAACATCGCGGGCCGCAAGACGGTTGTGCCCACTCTGGCCGAGATGTCGAAAGCGGCACTGAACGTTCTCGATAACAACCCGAAAGGCTTCTTTCTGATGATTGAGGGTGGTGCAGTCGACTACGCGAACCATGCCAATCAGAAGGGGCGGCTGATAGAGGAGATGCTGGACTTTAACAGTGCGGTTGATGCTGTTGTGAACTACATCAACATCAATAATAACTGGGAAGAGACGCTATTGATTGTTGCCGGCGACCATGAGTGCGGCTTATTGCTTGGCCCCAACGGTGAGACAGACATCGTAGGGTCGGCGGCTGGCAGCATTCCCGGCATGAAATACTTCAGTGGCAGCCATTCCAATCAGCTAATCCCTCTATATGCGCGGGGTGCTGGTTCAGAGCTGCTATCTCAGTATGCTGTAAAAACGGATCTTGTGAGGGGTAAATACATCGACAACACCGATGTGTTCAAGCTGATGACTGCAGCAACAGCGGCACCTGCGACCACAACACTACCGATTACGATTGGTGCTGGCCCAGGGTATGGCGGTGCCAGAAACCTGATCGAACTTCACTGCATGGTCGAAGGGACAACGCAATATAATGGGATACTATCTCTAGACCGCAACGGACGAACCACCATTGATAGCATCCTTCCTGGCCGTTACACGATCACCCTCTCGGGTAGTCACTGGCTAAAGCGGATCATCAAAGATGTCAATGTGAATGGCGCAAACAGCCTGTATACGGTATTGACCAATGGCGATGCTGATGGCGATAACCAGATCAACCTGTTCGACTATGTGGTGCTGGATTCGAAGTTCGGCTCCTCAGATGCCATGGCGGATTTGAACGGTGATGGCATGGTGAACCTGTTTGACTACGTGATCATCGACCAGAATTTCGGAGCTCTAGGCGACTAGATCCAGTAGTCGTGCCATCATGAGGGCAGGTTGCCATTCGCAACCTGCCCTTTGTGCATGTGGACCTATTGTGATGTATGCTATCTTTAGTGACGAAAGACCGAGATTACTTAAGGAGAGTTCAATGAACCTGGTGCGTAAGTTTTCCTTGCTGACTATGGTCGCTCTTGTCCTGGTGTTGGCCGCCTCGATGATCCAAGCCGCCCCGATCCTGAAACCCGGCCAGACGCTGGTGTTCTACGGTGACAGCATCACCGAACAGCGAATCTATACCCGGTATGTGATGGACTATTTCACCATGCGATACCCTGGCGTGACCTACCATTTCCGCAACGCGGGATGGAGTGGTGACACCGCTCCTGGCGGAGCGAACCGGCTGCAGCGCGATGTGCTCAGCCTCAAGCCGGATGTGGTCACGATAGTTTTCGGCATGAACGACGGTAAATACACTGTCTTTTCGAAGGAAACATTCGATCCTTATATGGAAGGTATGAAGCGGATTGTGCAGCAGTTGAAACAGGCTAAGGTGAAAGTGGTATTGCTGACACCTGGTTGTGTTGACGTAGATAAGCAAGAAGGCCTACGGCTGTTTTACAACGAAACCCTCGCCAAGTTTGGTGAGGGTGTGCAGCAGCTTGCGAAAGACGAGAACCTGCCGTTCTTCAATCTGCATGACCTTATGTTGAATGCCCAAACTAAGGCTAAGGCCGACGACCCGGCCTTCACCATGATCCCCGACAGCGTGCATCCGGTGAACCCTGGTCATGCCATCATGGCCTTGGGTGTGCTTAAGGCACTGGGCTGCACTGACCAGCCTGCCTCGCTGGTCATCAACGCGACGGCAAAAAGCATGGTTACCAAAAAGTGTGCGGTGACTAACCTGGCTGTTGCCAGCGATAAACTGAGCTTCACTCGCACCGACAGTGCCTTGCCAGCATGGTTTAATCCCGATGTGGATGCGATCCGTAAATATGTGCCCTTAACCGCGGAACTTAACAACTATCCCTTGACTGTGAAGGGGCTTGCACAAGGGGACTGGAAGCTAACCGTCAGTGGCTTGGCGTTAGGAACCTTCACCAGCGATGAGCTTGCGAAAGGCGTCAACCTAGCTGAGCTGCAGGGTCCGTGGAAGCCGATGGGCGAGATAGTCGACGCCATTTCTGGGAAGCAGGAGTCTTGTTACCTGGGATACTGGCGACACAGCGTCAATGAGCTCACCCCTCCCGCGTTTTCCGCTGAGAGTATGGTCTCTGTGATGCAGCATATTGGTTCCGCGATGGATGCGTTTGATGTGGCCCGCATCGGCGCAACATCACAGCGCACATGGCAATGGGAGCTTACCAAACAGTAGCTCCCAACAGTGCTATTCACAGCCCTGCTAGCATCGCCTGGCAGGGCTGTTTAGTGTACTGTTCCTTACGGATTACGTGACGGATGCTGTTGATAACAGATAGAGGTGCAGTGGGGGCACGAGTTCCGTAGATTGGTGCTGTGGATTGATGTAGAATGACCGTTGGGAATCGAATGATTCCGCATTTTTCGAATAGTGTGCCAGGCCGTCTGCTGTATGGAATATACAGGCGATCCTCAAATTCCACTGACCATCCACAAAGGCTTTACATATGGAAAAACTTCATCTCACTAACCTCAAGGCACTGGAAGCTGAGAGCATCTACATCATGCGTGAGGTCGTCTCTGAGTTTGAGCATCCGGTGATGCTCTACTCGGTGGGCAAGGACTCATCGGTGATGGTGCGCCTGGCTCAGAAGGCGTTCGCGCCAGGGCCAATCCCATTTCCGCTGCTGCACGTAGATACAGGCTTCAAATTCCCGGAAATGTATGAGTTCCGCGACAACTTCTGTAAAGAAATCGGTGCGGACCTGCGGGTCTACCGCAACGAAGAGGCGATCGCGAACAACACCAACCCCTGGGACTTAGGAAGCCCCAAGTGCTGCGGTTTGTTAAAGACGCAGGCACTGCTGGACGCATTGGCTGCCGGTGGATATGACGCCGCTTTTGGCGGGGCCCGGCGTGATGAAGAAAAGTCGCGTGCCAAAGAGCGCATTTACTCCTTCCGCGACTCGCATGGGCAGTGGGATCCCAAGAACCAGCGGCCGGAGTTATGGAATCTCTACAATGGGCGTATCCAAAAGGGTGAAAGCATCCGCGTGTTCCCGTTATCCAACTGGACTGAGCTGGATGTGTGGATGTATATCCACCTTGAGAACATCCCCGTGGTGCCGATGTACTTCGCTAAAGAGTGGGACATGGTAAAGCGCGATGGGCGGTTGATCCCTGTCTACCCGGGAACTCCTATACAGCCGGGTGAAGAGCTGCAAAAGGTGATGTGCCGCTTCCGGACCCTGGGATGTCACCCCTGCACCGGTGCGGTGCTGTCCAGTGCTGTATCTGTGATGGACATCGTGCAGGAGATGATGGTGGCGCGGCAGTCTGAGCGTATCACCAGGCTTATCGACCATGACCAGGACAGTTCGATGGAACAGAAGAAGCGCGAGGGGTATTTCTAATGGGTATCACCGAATTTGTGAACCAGGTACAACAGGCCGATCTGCTGCGGTTTACCACTGCGGGCAGTGTGGATGACGGCAAGTCGACGCTTATCGGACGGCTGCTGCACGACTCTAAAAATATCTATGAAGACCACCTTACCTCACTACGCAAAGATTCCAAGACCGCTGGGCGTGAGAACATCGACTTCGCCCTGTTGACAGACGGTCTGAAGGCGGAGCGAGAGCAGGGGATCACGATTGACGTGGCTTACCGCCATTTCTCAACCCCAAAACGGCGGTTCATCATCGCAGATACACCTGGCCATGAGCAGTACACCCGCAATATGGTCACCGGTGCGTCCACTGCCAACCTGGCGATCATCTTGATCGATGCGCGGTTAGGGGTATTAACACAGTCGAAACGCCATGGCTTCATCGCTTCACTGCTGGGTATCCCGCACATTGTGGTGGCCGTGAACAAGATGGACCTGGTGGACTACTCGCAAGAGGTGTTCAACGCGGTGTGCGCTGACTACCGAGAGTTCTGCGCCAAGTTGCCGATCCGTGATATCACCTTTATCCCCATGAGCGCGTTCTATGGAGACAATGTGGTGGAACGCGGCGATAACATGCCGTGGTATCAAGGAGCACCATTGCTGCAGCACCTGGAGCAGGTACACATCGCCAGTGATGCGAACTTGATCGACTTCAGGTTCCCCGTCCAGTACGTGCTTCGCCCCAACAGTAGTTTCCGCGGATATTGCGGAGCGGTCGCCTCTGGTGTGGTTCGAATTGGAGACGAAATAGTGGCACTGCCATCGGGCAAGAAGTCGCGTGTCCAGCGCATACTATCCGGCGATGAGGATGTGGAATATGTGGTGCCTCCGCAGGCGGCGACCATCTGTCTGGAAGATGAGATCGACTTAAGCCGTGGAGATATGATCGCCCATCCCGATAACACCCCCTGGGTGGCGAAGGATGTGGAGGCGTTGATGATCTGGATGGATACCGAGCCACTCAAGATCAACCACAACTATATCTTTAAGCACACCACCCGGTCGGTGCGCGGGCGTTTGGCTGAATTGAAGTACAAGATTGACCCCAACAGCCTGCACAGGCAGCCCGCAACCACTTTAGAACTCAATGAGATTGGCCGTGTCAAACTGGAGCTGTTCCGCCCGATGCTGTGTGACGAATACGCACGCAACCGGACCACAGGCAGCTTCATTGTGATCGACCCGCTGACGAACTTCACCGTAGGCGCAGGGATGATCATTGACCGCACGCACCACTACGGGATGGGCACGCAGGACGCGGAGGCCGCGAAACGACACCTGACGAAGCACAAAGGCACAGTTACCGTGGAAGACCGCGTCCGGGTGCTGGGGCAGCGTCCCAGCACGCTTTGGCTGACCGGGCTGAGCGGTTCTGGGAAGTCCACCATCGCGTATGCGCTGGAGAAGCGGCTGACCGATGTGGGATGCGCCTGCTTTGTGCTGGACGGCGACAACATGCGCCACGGTCTGAACCGCGACCTGGGGTTCAGTGCAGACGACCGCTGTGAGAATATCCGCCGCGTGGCCGAGGTGGCCAAGCTGTTCAACGAAGCGGGGCTGATGGTGATCGCCTCGTTCATCTCACCGTTCGAAAAAGACCGGCAGAGCGCGAGGGAGATCATCGGTGACGAATGGTTCAACGAGGTGTTTGTGGACACCCCGCTGGCCGAGTGCGAGGCGCGTGACCCTAAGGGCTTGTATGCCAAAGCGCGCTCAGGCGAGATCGCCGAGTTTACCGGCATCACATCTCCATACGAGCGACCCGAATATCCTGACGTGCGCGTCGATACCACGAAATTGACCGTCGAGGAAGCCGTCGAGGTTCTTTTCAACAGGCTGACCTCTGAGGGGTAACCAGACACCACCGTAGAAGCAAAATGTCCGCCTTGATCACATCAAGGCGGACTTATTTTATGTCTATCAACCGTAGGGATGACCCTTGTGGTCATCCGCAACCATCCATGATCTGGTTATACCATGACAGACTACAGGTTGTGGTAGTTCAACTCTTGCATGTCTTCGTGCAGGAAGTCAAAGTCATGAACCCCTGTATCGGTCTTCCATCGCCCGACAGCTTCTGGTTTGACCGCGATCTTGGCAAGTTTGATGCCAAGGAACTCTTCTAACCGCGCCAGGGTGGAATCTTGATTTAGCACAAAGTCCTCGAACCGCACGTCAATGGTGTGTTCAGGCACTGGTGTGGCTTTCACAATTTCCCGCTGGTATTTCCAACTGATGGCACGCCGTCGGCGCTGGTCTTCGGTCAGATCATACGGAATGTGGAAGTCCGCTAAGTCATCCGTGACATGGGCACCCAGGATGGCATCTTTAGGGTCACGTGTCCAGTGAATAAAGTAGGCCTCTGGGAACATGCGCACAATCCAGGGGTAGACGAGTGTGGTTTCGGGCAGTTTCCAGCCCTTATTGGGTGCGTCGCTGTTGAGCACTGACTGCAAGTAACGATCTACGAGCGTGGTGAACTCGGGATCAATGGGCATCGTGTGAAGCTGGCGAAAGTCCCAGCTCATCTGGTCAAGATGGATCACATGTTTGGACATCACTCGGCAGGCCTCATACATGTCATCCGGCGGGACGAGGTCACTGGAGCCATTCAGCGGTGAGCCCATGAACACACCGCTTTCGGATAGTGTGTGTGAGATAGCCCGTGTTCCACCATGGCCGCGTCCGATTACCACGACTAGCATTTATACGTATTTCCTTCCTGAATTCCTAAGTTTGCGAATTCAGGTTACCATAACGAAGCTGTTATTACCAGCGACTGGGAGAGGTGGGATGAGGAGCGCGTCTTTCATAACAGTTGAGCATCAAGCTGCGCAGGATGTGTGGTTCCTGCGCAGCAATATGGACACCCTAGTTTACACCGCTGATCTGCCGCATGTTATTGATAGCTTCCTGTTCCAGTTCTCTCATCTGCATCAGTGCTTCGCTTTGCCGCAACCGCATCTGGGCGTCCCAGTGCCAGGGGGTGGTTAAGCGCTTGTCGTCGGGGTGCCCTGGCAGGCTGCGGCGGGTCTGACATATCAAGTTCAGCTCCTGCTCATACAGACCCAGCACCTTCGTCAGTGCGGTTCGTTCATGGCCAGAGAACGCGTCCTGGTAGAGTTTCAGGAACCGGACTGCGGCATCGCGTGAATCCTGCAGGCTGTCGAACAGGAACTGGTTCACGCTAGCGTGGTGATGCAGTCCTGCCATGTCCGCCGGATCGAACCTGGGCTCTTGTTTTAACTCGTCAGCCCACGTGGTGAAGGCCTCAAGGCCGCCCACATAACGGCAGCCTCCACCGCTTTGAAATGGCCCTTGAGTGGCATTTTGTCGTGCGATCGCAAGGGCCGTGCGGAGTGCGACATCCGGCTCTGGACGCTTGCGTTTCGATCCAAAGACAAAACTGAGCCATGGCCATCTGTCAGATTCTACATATGGCTTGTTCACGTCCGTCTCTGTTTCGCAGAATCCTTCGAAATAGCTTCGAACCAGCCATGTGTTACGTTCTGTGTAGCCTGCAATAACCGCCCATTCTGCGGTGACATGCAAGTCGATACCAAGTGCGGGTATCCCGTTATTTACGCTTCGGGCAATCCGAGCTCTTTGTTTGGCATCTGGTGATGGACTCCACATGGCAACCGATTCATATCCCAAGGCGTTGGCGGCGACCGTGGCGTGATCGTAGCCCAATTGACCATCAACGGAGCTGTAATCCCAGCGGGGTGACGCGAAACGAAGGCGGAACGCTGCGCCACTGAGCCCCATCAACTCAAAGTAGGACACCTGATCGCCAATACTTTGCAGCAATGTGGCCATGGCTCCGAAAAGAGTACACTCGCGACCACTGTCCCATGCCAAGGGAGCGATACCAGGGAGCTCCGTGCGGTCATGGGTATGCACAAGTGATAGTTTGCGGCTGGACTGACCTGTTTCGGTGTAGTGCTTGAGGGCATCCCAACTGCGGAACCCCAGGTGCATTGCCAAAGCATATTGTGCTTGGTGGAGAGCCAGCGGGGTTGCCAGTACCTGCTCGTTACTCTTACCCTGGAACTCAAATAGGCGGCGTAGAATGGGGCAGACGGCTTGACTGCCGTTTTGATGTGCTTTTACCAGCTCTTTGGCTTGGATTTTGGCCTGCTGGAGGTTCAATCGACGTAAAGATTTCATGGAGACACCTCTTCTATCTGCCTGCGATCCGCAATACCAGGCTAGAAGCTGGTGTGTGTGAAAAGTGTAACAAGTGGGTGGTGAACTCAGTTCTTCCTGCGGATCAGGGTGGCATCCAACCATGCCTGATCATATTGTATGCAAGGGATGTGCTCCTGTCAAGGAGGTGGGGGGTGGGAAGAACATCCCACTATGTACGATGTGCGGACACATATACCGCCCGCAATATGTACAGTTTATTACAAAATATATACGAAATAGTTATAAATGATTGACTTTGTATGTGTGATGCATCATACTAGGATCACAGCTTGAGGGATTCGAAGCGAATATCGGCCACGAAGTCTTGTTCGCGGGCTCTCAAGCCTCCCAAGAAGGAGGATACCTCTATGTTACGCATATCCATATCTCGGCTGTCATCATGGCTGGCACCTCTCATTCTGATATGCCTGGCTCAGCCATTACTTGCGGCCGCTCTACCAACGATCTCCTCGTTCAGTCCTGAGTATGTTTACCAGGGGCAATACGGGGTGAACTATCCTGTTACGATTAACGGAACCAACTTTACCTCGGTAACGGCTGTCAATATAGGCGGGCGACCTGCAAGCTTTGTGGTAAATAGCACTGCTATGATCACGGCATATGTACCCGCATCGGCCAGCACTAACTTTATCTATGTCACGACATCAGGCGGCAGGGCATATGGTTCAAGACCATTCACGGTCAAGCCGATCCCTGCTCCGACCATATCATCATTCACGCCAACAAGCGCCTATGTGGGCGAAACAGGCCGGGTGATCACCATTACTGGTACCAACTTCATGGGTGTAGGAAGTCTGGTCGGATACATTAAGAATACCTCGGTGAAAATCGAGGGAACAACGGCAAGTATCAGCGTTGTTAATGATACCTCCATCACCGCCACTGTGCCCATGAATCCTCTTTACCTAACTTACTGGATTATTGTCACAACCAGTAGCGGTACAGCATATAGTCAAAGCAACTTCATCATCAAACCCATACCCGCTCCAACCATAGCTTCCTTTACCCCGATGAGTGCATACACTGGTGAAACCAACCGGACCATCACTATCACTGGCACGAACTTCACGGGTACGGGCGAACTCATCCCGCTCATCAGAGTGCTTGATGTAAAAGTCGGTGGGACCTCAGCAAGCTTTAACGTGGTCAACGATAATACGATCATAACAGTCATGCCGGTCAGCGTGCTTTACCCAATATACTGGATATCTGTCACTACCAATGGTGGCACGGTATATAGTCAAAACAACTTCACGGTCAAACCAATCCCTGCTCCAACCATCACATCATTCACACCATCCTCAGGTAGTGTTGGAGAGACGGTATACATCAACGGGACCAACTTCATGGGCAGCGGTGCGTTAAGTGGAATGATCACAGTCAGCTCGGTGAAGATTGGAGGCACCGAAGCGAGCTTTAACGTCGGTAGTGACACATCGCTGATGGCCGTCGTGCCAGCTAATGTGGCTTATCCCATATATTGGATTTCAATTACATCCTCAGGCGGAATGGTCTATAGCGGGAGTATCTTTACGGTTAAGGCTGCCACAGCACCTGCGATCACTACATTTGCGCCTGCCAGCGGTAAAGTCGGTGATCTCGTCACCATAACCGGCACGAATTTCATGGGTGCGATGTCGGTGAGATTCGCGGGTACGGCTGCGGTGTTCACGGTGGTGAGTACAAACTCTATCACTGCCAACGTACCATCTGGGGCTGTTACAGGTCCGATATCTGTCACCACTCCTGGTGGAACAGGAGTCAGCACAGGAAGCTTCATGGTCATTCAAGCGCCGACCATCAGTAGCATCACACCGTCAAACGGCAAAGTGGGTGATTCAGTGGTGATCACCGGTACGAATTTCGGCGAGTCACCTGTCGTGCAGTTCAACGGAACGACCGTGACCAGCTACCCGGCGATCAGTGATTCAGCGATCACTGTACTCGTGCCAGATGGTGCCAGCACGGGAAAGATCGCAGTGACGACGCTTGGTGGTACGGTCATGAGTGTAGATGACTTCACAGTGTACCAACAACCCACCAATATGGTCCTCACGCCTGCAAGCGGCATCGTGGGGGATGTGGTGACCATCAGCGGTTCAGGTTTCACGGATGTGACGGGGGTTTCGTTCAACGGAACACCGGCTTCGATATTTGCAGTTGATAGTGATACTTCGATCACCGTTACCGTGCCAAGCGGTGCGACGACTGGATTAGTATCGGTAACCAACCCCTCATATACAGCTACAAGCACTGAACGGTTCACGGTCTATCAGCAGCCGGTCATCAGCTCCTTCCTGCCTGATAGCGGGATCGTGGGTGATGTTGTTCATATCACCGGAGCGAATTTCACCGACATCAATGAGGTCGAATTCAACGGAGCTGTGGTCACCCCATTGGCAGTTGATGACACTTCAATCACAGTGACAGTGCCGGGTGGTGCTACCACAGGTATGATTGGTGTGAGCAACCCGGCCTATACCGCCTCAAGTACTGATCGGTTCACGGTCTATCAACAGCCGACCATCAGCTCCGTCCAACCAGACCACGCCATTGTTGGTGAGCGTGTGACCATTACCGGTACGAACCTGGCCGATATCACAGGAATTACCTTCAACAACACAGCCGCTGTATACTTTAGTGTCGATAGCGACACCACGATCACTGTCACCGTGCCGAGTGGTGCCACAACGGGCAAGATTGTGGTTAGGAACCCGGCATACACAGCAGAAAGTGCCAATGACTTCACCGTTTACCAGAGACCAACGATAACTTCCTTCACACCAGAGAGCGGGGTCCCTGGCGATACGGTCACGATCTCGGGCACCGGCTTCACCGGTGCGGACATTGTGTCAGGTGTGTCGTTTACTAACGCCATGGCTAATATCATTTCCTTAAGTGATACCTCCATCACAGTTGCTGTGCCGCAAGGCGCGATCACCGGGCCGATCACCGTCACGACACCAGCGGGTTCAACCACCAGTGCCAGGAGCTTCACGGTCTATCAGATGCCGACCATCACTTCTTTTACGCCAGAGAGTGGATTGGTGGGCGATAGGGTAACAATTGCAGGCACCGGATTTGCAGGTGTGCGCGAGGTTCTATTCGCAGGTATCGCCGCGAATATCACATCCTCAAGTGACACATCAATCACTGCTTTTGTGCCCAATCTGGCTACAACAGGCCTGATTACCGTCACTACCCCGGCGGGATCCGCATGTAGTGCGCGAAACTTCACTGTATATGAGAGGCCATCAATCAGCTCATTCTCGCCGGATCGTGGCGCAGTCGGGCAGGTTGTGACCATAACAGGTAATACCTTTGTCGGTGTCACGCGGGTGATATTCAACACGGCATCGGCAATAACATACACCGTCAATAGCGAAACCTCCATCACCGCGACTGTTCCCAATGGCGCGACGACTGGTAGAATTTCTGTCAGCACACGCTACGGCCCAGCGACAAGTGCTACCGATTTCGTAATTAATCAATCACCGACCATCAGCTCATTTACGCCTACTGGTGGGGCCGTTGGAATTGGCGTCACGATAAATGGTACAGGTCTCATGGGTGCTACGGAAGTTCATTTCGGCGGTATTGTGCAGATGTCCTTTACCACTGTCAGTGATACCACTATCACCACGACAGTGCCGAGTGGTGCTCAGTCAAGCCCGATATCTGTGACCACACCCAGTGGTACAGCGACGAGTCTGAACCCATTCTTCGTCGCCCCGTCGATTACCTCGTTCACACCTACGATTGGCCCAATTGGCACTGTGGTCACCATCTACGGTACGAATTTCAATGGGGTGGGACTGGTCACATTCAACGGCGTGACCGCAGCGATCAGCTCTGTCACTCCTACAACAATTGTGGCTACGGTACCGAGTGGTGCTACGAGTGGCCCAATATCTGTCACATCGCAGGGTGGAGTGGCTACTAGTGCCGCAAATTTCGTGGTTCAGCCGTATGGTGTCGTTGAGTTTTGGGGCAAGAATGGTATGGGTCAAGGCAATCTACCTGCCCCTAATCAAAACTTCACAGCCTTGTCATCTGGTTGGAACCATGTTGCTGGCCTGAAACAAGATGGCTCTGTGGTCTGCTGGGGTTATAACAACTACGGTGAATGCGACGTTCCATCCCCTAACCAAAACTTCTCTGAAGTATCAGCGGGCTATTACCATACGGCAGGACTGAAGCACGACGGCTCTGTGGTTTGCTGGGGGTGGACCCTCTATGGGATATGCACAGTGCCTTTACCGAACGAGAACTTCATCTCGATCTCTACCCGCAATATGCATACAGTTGGTCTGAAGAGCGATGGCACAGTCGTTTGCTGGGGTGATAACAGTTATGGCCAGTGCGTAGTGCCGATGCCTAACCAGAATTTTATCGCTGTCTCTGCAGGCCACTCAAATACGGTCGGTCTGAAGAGTGATGGTTCTGTGGTTTGCTGGGGTCTTAACAACGTTGGCCAATGCACAGTTCCAGCACCCAACCAGGGTTTTATTGCCGTCTCGGGTGGGGCTAACCATTCGGCTGGTCTGAAAAGTGACGGCTCCATCGTGTGCTGGGGCTGGAACGGTAATGACGAGTGCACGGTGCCAGCACCCAACCAAGATTTCGTGGCCGTATCTGCAGGCATGGGACATACCGTCGGCCTAAAGCGCAATGGTTCTGTGGTCTGCTGGGGCACAAACACCAATGGCGAGTGTAATGTACCTGGCCCAAATAGCGGCTTCATTGCCATAAGTGCAGGTGCAAGCTATACCTGTGCCATTAAGAATCCGTAGGTAGCGGGCGGGAAGTCAAGAGGCAGGAGAGGAGGAGTTGTCTGAACCACGGATTTCACGGATGGCACGGTTAGGTGCGGATGGGAGAGGGAGAGGTGCACATTCTGGTCCCTCTCCTTCCTTATCTGTGTCATCATGTAAATCCGAACAATCCGTGGTTCAGACAATCCCCCCCTCTGTCCCGTCCCGTGTCCTGACTCCTTCCCCATCCTTTTTCTGCCCAATATCCGCGAATACGCCGAAATAACTCTAAAATAGTATAATGCCCGTGAAGCAAAACCGTCTATACTATATGTAGGTATGTAATAGACTTCTGGAGGCGATATCAATGAAACACACCCAGGTGAAACAGATCGTGGCGGCTGCACTGGTGCTGGGCTGCGCGGTGGCTACCTCGGCTCAGAACATCTATATTGGCGAAAAGTCGTCGGCAAACGGCATCGCGGTCACATCTTGGGGTGGAGGTGCCGTGAAAGAGACTTCTGATATGTTTCTACTTGGTGGATATTCAATCCGAGTAGGCACTTTGGGACCACTTCAGGGCGTTCGTCTTGCCTATAAAACCCCAGTTGATCTTTCTGAACTGGCAGCCAATCCAAATGCGGTTCTGAGCCTCCACATCAAGCTGCCGAGTGCGACCAAGCAAGGCGCAACTGGCACGACTGGCGCGAGCTCAAGGCGCACAATGGGTGCAGCCGCGATGATGGGCGGGATGATGATGCCCGGCATGGGCGGCGGCGGTATGAGTATGCCCGGTATGGGTGGTATGATGCCTGGTATGGGCGGCGCGACTGGTGCTGCAGGAACTACTGCTAAGCCGAAGGTGATGCAGAGGCTGCGCGTGGTGATGATGAACGACAAAGGTGGCTCAAGCGATTTCGTGGTCAATTTGCGTGACGCATACAGCGAAGATGGCTGGCTGGTTTTTGGCGTGCCCATGAAAAACATGACTGGTTTTGCGAAGAGCCCGCTACTCAAAGAGCTTCGTCTTGCTGGCGACAATCAAGATACCTTCTACTTAGGTAGCGTGACGGGTGCCACCGACGATAACGCATTGCGCGCGGACACCATACGGGTGAACGAAGAGCTGCAAGTGTTGCTGAGTGATGAACAAGCTGACATGCAGAGCCTGGTGGCACGGAAGAATGTGTGGCTGACGGCCAACATCGCTGCCAGTATGATCCCTGTGAAGGTGACTTGGGACATTGACAGCCGCGACGGTCTACAGACCGATGCCGAAGGGATATACGCTCAGTTGAAGTTCCCTGAGCCGGGTAAATACACTGTCACGCTGACACTTACCGACGTGGCAGGTGTGAAAAAGCCCTTCGTACTGACGAGGGTCATCGAAGTAAACTAGCCCCGTTTTCGACGGATTACGCACCGCCTCCGCTTAAAAAATAGCGGAGGCGGTGCTTTTGTTTTTATGGTGAAGATAACGTAAAATACCAGTTTTTAGCTTGTGCTCCGAATTGATAACAAATTCTGTCAAAAAGGGTTGACAAACCCCCCTGGAGTCCGCATAATAGGGGTAACAGCTCAGATTAGCGGTGTGTACGGGTCACGTCATCCCTGCATAGACTGATCATGGGTGTCCCATGAAGGAGACAAACATATGTCGCGTCAGTTAGCCTTGGCATCATCAGCCTGGCTTGCCGCTTTCGCCTTTGTTGCGATGGCTTTCCCTATGGCAGCTACGGCAGCTCAGCCCACGATCACAAGTTTTTCACCAACAAGTGCATATCAGGGCGAGTACGGTCAACCAATAACCATCACCGGCACAAATTTCAACTGTGCATCTACCGTTAGCCTCGGTGGGCGTAATGCCAGTTTTAAAGTCAAAAGCAGCACGGTGATCGTTGCTTACGTGCCCTCATCGGCTACAAGCAATCCACTTTCTGTCACAACCCCAACCGGTACTGCCTACGGGCCTGTGCCATTCTACGTCAACCCTATCCCTCGACCAGTCATTAGCTCGTTTAGCCCGACTTTCGCTTATACAGGCGAATCCGGCAAGTCGATCACTATTACAGGCAACTATTTTAAGGGCATTACGACCACGAAAGCATATAGCGGCGTCACCAGCGTGAAATTTGGCAATCTGTCCGCTAGTTTCACGGTGATGAGTGCTACCACCATCAAGGCCATCGTGCCCGACAATGCCGTGTCATACGGCATCTCGGTGACGAGTGCGGGTGGAATCGGGTATAGCATGGATGCCTTTGAAATCAGGGCCATCCCTGCACCCACTATCACTACTTTTACGCCTGCCAGTGTTTATGTCGGAGAAACGGGCAAGTCTGTCACAATCAATGGTACAAACTTCCTGGGTATTGGTGCTGCCAGCAAAAAGGTCACCGGTGTGACCGCCGTTAGTGTTGGTGGGAAACCCACCACATTCAGGCTTGTTGGTGCAACACAGCTCATCGCAGCAGTGCCTGCGGGGGCAACAACGAATCTACTTTCTGTCACCACATCAGGTGGCACATGCTACAGTGCTGAACACTTCACGATCAACCCGATTCCACGCCCTACCATCGTCTCTTTAGACCCTGCATGGGCCTATACAGGTCAGACCTGTAGTGTTACCATCAAAGGCACGAATTTCAATGGTATTGGCACCAACAATAACAGAATCACGGGCACGACAGCCGTTTCTGTTGGATCAATAGATGCCGGTTACAGCGTGTTAGATAACGAGACAATCGTTATGTCCGTTCCGGCAAACGCGGTGTCTGGTGCAGTAGCCGTCACAACCGCAGGTGGTACATGCTACGGTAAAGATCCGTTCTATATCAAGCCTATCCCAGCACCTGTGGTGAGTTCCTTCCTGCCTGCATCAGGCAGAGTGGGCACCACCGTTACTATTACAGGGCAATACTTCTGTGGTGACGGCACGCTAAGTGGCCTAATCACCCCACCAACGGTCACCATCGGCAACGTCCCCGCAACTGTAGTAACGGTCTCCTCCACCACGATCACTGCGGTCGTTGGCGCACTGGCAACGAATGGTGGAATATCTGTGACCACCAATGGTGGTACAGGCTATAGCAACGACTACTTCACGGTGGTAGTTCCTAAAGCACCAACCATTACATACATCGACAAAATGGGTGGTCAGGTCGGTGAATGGGTCAGGATTACTGGTAAGAACTTCGACGTTGCACCGGCCATTGCCTACTTCCATGGAGTGCAATGCGCGGAAGGTTGGGTCGAATCCGCGACTAGTATCTATGTCAGAATCCCAGTAGGCGCAACGACTGGTAAAATCACAGTCGTTACCCCAGGAGGGACAGCCGCAAGTGCTTGTGACTTCATGATTGGTCATGCTCCTGTCATTACCGGCTTTAATGCGAATCATGGAGTGGCTGGAGACACGATCAATATTGAAGGCGACAACTTCACGGGCGCGACATCGGTCACATTCAAAGGTATTGAAGCTTTCTTCTCTGTAACGAATGACGATTTGATTTCAGCTACCGTACCATCGGGTGATGTTGCCGGTGTAATATCAGTAACAACACCTTACGGTTATGCTGTGAGCACGAACACATTCAATTCGGCGAAAGTTCCAACCATCATTGATTTCGATGCATGGAGCGGTGTACCAGGCGACTGGGTGACCATTACCGGCACGAACTTTGATGTCGCCAGAGCGGTTTACTTTAATGGCACCGCAGTAGTGACACTTAATTACATTGATCCTACGAGGATTGATGTTATGGTTCCTGCTGGTGCTACGACTGGCCCGATATCCGTTGACTGGTATGACGGTTCAGGATACAGCGTCGTAGATAGTTATTACGACTTCGAAATCATCCCAGCACCGACGATTACTGACTTCACTAACCTTTCCTATGGTGTTGGTAAGAACGGACACGATGGCGATATCATCGGAATCACAGGCAAGGACTTCACAGACACTACTACGGTATGGTTTGGACCCATGCAATCAGTATCCGTAGTCGTGTGGAGTTCAACTTATATGACGGCAACTGTTCCAACTGACGCTGTGGGTGGTACCCAATGTATATACGCAGTGTCCGAAGGTGGTACAGGTAGTATGGCCGGATTCAACGTCTACGAGATGCCAACCATCACGGATTGCCCCAACGATGCTACCATTGGAGTTCCTATCACAGTGAGGGGCACTCATTTCGTTGGAGCTACGGCTGTGACGTTCGGCACTATGGTACAGAACGTCTTCACAGTTGTGGACGACAACACTATCACAGTGGCTCCGCCTGTTGGTGCTCCGAAAGGAGTATTGTACGTAACTAATCCCGCTGGCACAGCCAGAACCCTAGGGGAAGTGACCATACATTAGCAGCCGACGCCATGACGTTGTGAGCAGTTAGGTTGAGGGCTTCGGCCTGTTAACATGGTGCTCACCAGATACATCAGCCCACTCAGAGGACTACCTCTGAGTGGGCTGTTCTTATGATGCTCGTTTCACATATGGAATGATGGTATTACATCACGTACTGACGGAGGCAGCGAGGCCGTGTCCCCTTGAATAAGCAACCGTGGCGGGGTAGGCTAAAAATGTCAGCATCTATTCTCAGCGGGGTGATACTCAATGGACGCATTCAATTCTGCACAGTGGATATGGACCGATCTGGACGACGGCGGTATGAACGTGATCGTCTGCGCACGAAAGAGCTTTACGCTAGACGCAGCACCGCAATTCGCCAGTCTTGATATCGCTGCGGACAGCCGGTATGTGCTCACCGTGAACGGAGTGCGTGTTGCCAACGGTCCCATGCGCAGTTGGAACCATCTGAAGCAATACGACACACTGGAGATCGCCCCCTGGCTGAAGGCGGGTGAAAATACCATCGCGGTGATGGTCACCAGATATGGCGTGGCTTCCGGGCAGTATATGGACGGTCCTGGCGGACTGATCGCCCAGCTTAGCGTCGATGACGAACCGGTTCTCAGCACAGACACCAGTTGGAAGTGGGCCATGCACAGCGAGTACAAGCGTTCGGTTCCGCGGTTGGCATGGGGGATTTTCTTTACTGAGCAGGTGACGGCAGACCCGTTATTTCACGCCTGGATGGAGCCCGGCTTTGGTGACACTGACTGGCAGCCGGGTTACGAAATGGGGCCAGTGGGCACCGAGCCGTTTGTGCAGATGCAGGCCCGTTCGCTTCCCCTTCTGACCGAGCAATACCAATACCCCCGCTCGCTCTCAGATGCCCGCGTGGTAAAGACACACCGAAACAGCTTCGCGTTCTCCATCCAGCGACAGATCATGAAAATCCGAGGGCCTCATGAGCCTGAGAATGGCTCCTCCGTGTTGCTGACGTTTCTGGTGGCTGACAAGCCGACGAAGGCCCTCTGGCGGCGTATGAATGCCTCGTTTGGGTTGGATGCCATCCACAGCGTGCGCCTCAACCACGCCGATGTTACGTTCAAGGATGATCTGGCTGAGATAGAGCTCAAAGCCGGCGAGAATCTGCTGGTGATTCGGCTGCACCCGGGGATGCAGAGCCATCCCTCCTGGGTGTTCGAGACCGATGCGGAGCTGAGGCTGCTTTCACCCAAGGCCGTCAAGCCGGGGCCCGCCGCCATCTATGTGCTGCCCGCAGGTGCGGACATCAACCAGGACAAAGTGGCCAACGGGCTGTGGGATGCCCACTGCCGTGGCTGCCTGGGAAGCTGGCTGAGCAATCTGCAGCCCATCACCTGGGCAGACAGCTACACGGATGTCTATGCCCTGGCGAACACACGCCAGCCGGTAGGTGTTCGGGCGGTGGTTTTCGATAACGAGGCGATATGCAGTGATAACTCCCAGTTCATAACCATCATCCCGTGCGCCGATGGCGATACTGAGCTGCTGTTGGATTTCGGTGAAGAAGTCGCTGGTTACTTCGACTTTGAGCTGATCGCCAACGCCGGTGTGACTGTGGACTTCTACGGTATGGAGGCGATCGTCGACGGTAAATGGAGCTGGACGGACAACCTGAACAACACGATGCGCTATACCTGCATGGATGGCTTGCAGAGCTACCGCAGTGAGGTCAGGGTGGCATTCCGGTATCTCACCGTCACCATCCGCAACGCCACAGCTCCGGTTCGCATACGGCGGGTGCGGTTGGTTCAGAACACCTATCCTGTGCAGTATCTGGGTGATTTCGCCAGTAATGATGGGATGCTGAACCAAATTTACGACATCAGCCGCCGCACTACCCGCCTGTGCATGGAGGACACCTTTGTCGACTGCCCAGCCTATGAGCAGACCTACTGGGTGGGCGACAGCCGTAATGAGGCATTGGCCAACATGGCGGTGTTCGGCGATGGCCGTATTACCAAGCGCTGCCTGCGTCTGGCTGCCGAGTCGATGTGGCGGGCCCCCATGCCGGAATCCCACGCGCCGGCTCGCGGTTTTGGGATCATCCCCGACTGGAGCTTCTTCTGGGCGTTCGCCATCCACGAATACTACCTGTATACCGCGGACATCGAGTTTGTGAAGGAGATGGCACCGTATGTGCAGCGCATGTGCGACTTCTTGCTTGACCAGCGCGGGGAGACTGGCCTGGTGCAGTATGCCGCTTGGAATATGCTGGACTGGGCACCTATGCAGTGCCCACCAGGAGGGGCCATCACGCACGAGAACGCCTTCTTCGTGAAGGCTTTACGCGAAGCCAGCGAGCTGCTGCGGCTGGCTGGTCTGCCCGGCGGTGACCGCTACTTAACCGAATCGGAGACGCTAAAAACAGCGATCAACCAGCACTTATGGGATGAGTCCGAAGGCGGTTACCGTGATGCCAACCTGCCCGATGGCACGCCGGGAACGGTGTTCAGCCAGCAGAGCCAGACCGTGGCCTATCTATGCGATATAGCCTCGGGTCCGCGCGAAGAACGGGTAGCGGGAATGATGAAGCAGTGCCCTGACACTTGGACGAAAGTGGGCAGCCCCTTCATGATGTGGTTCAGCTTTGAAGCACTAGAAAAGGCGGGGGAAAAGCAGACCATTCTGGACTGGATGCGCCGCTGGTGGGGCGAAATGATCGAGTATGGTGCCACCACATGCTGGGAGACCTACGCAAGCTGGTCACAGGGTCGTTGGGAACCCTCGCGCAGTTGGTGTCACGCCTGGTCGGCGGCCCCGGCTTACTTCCTGCCTTCGATGGTGCTGGGTGTGCGTCCTGTGGCCCCCGGGTTCAAGAAAGCAGTGGTCGCACCGTTCCCTGGCGATCTGCAGTGGGCGAAGGGGAGAGTGCCGACGCCTTATGGCCAGATCAGCGTAAGCTGGAAGCTCATCGATGGCAAGATGAACCTGACCGTCATCCACCCCGCCGAGGTCGATGTTGAGATCGTGCTGCCAGCGGGTGTGGAGATGGGTGAGGTGAAGAAGCTGGTGAGCAGCTTCATGACCAGCCCTGAGGGGATCGGGTAGCGGCTACGAGGGTTGGTGAATAACAATCCGGTCTATCGGCTGCTTGTATATAGCTGGTCGTAGGGGCGTCCCTTGTGGGCGCCCTAATCGTAGGGGCGACCGGCGGTCGCCCAAGGGCCACCACAAGGGTGGCCCCTACGACATTACCAGTTACAGCCTGGGCTGCCGTGTCAGCACGGGTAGGTGCTTATAAGTAACTTGGTTGCCACTGTCCGGGGTGTTCTTGAGCCATCTGTAACGGCCAGCCTGAGCACAGACCGCCCCGGAAATGGCCGATTCAAGGGAACCCATCAGTTACAGCCTGGGCTGCCTATAATTCAAGAGCGGTGCTGTCGACAGACCGGCTGGTTATTGCATCGAAGGGATGATCAACCGCACTGTAGTTCCGACCCCGTCTTCGCTATCTATCTCCAGGCGTCCGCCATGTGCCTCCAGCAATCGGCTGGCTATGCTCAGTCCAAGTCCTGAGTGTTTATCGCCAGGCGTACGGGCAGCATCGGCACGATAGAACGGGTCGCACAGGTAGGGCAGGTGTTCGGGTTTGATGCCCTTGCCGTTGTCTTGAACCAGTATCGTGACCTGTTTATCTGCCATAATCTTCACCCAGAGGTCACAGCCGTTTCCCGCATGACTTATGGCGTTGCCGATCACATTATCAACGGCTTGCAGTATCCGGTCCTTATCACCGTCAACCATCGCCACCCCATCAGCCTCCAGCGGATGCAGTGTGATGCCGTGCTGTTGTGCGGAATTTGTGTAAGCGGGAACTGCCGACCTCAATAACTCGGCAATATCAACGGGGTGTTTGTCCAGAGTAAAATGATCCAGGTCCAGCCTGGCCAGCTCCATCAGATCCTGCACCAGCCGCAGCAACCGCTCCGAGTTGCCCACCAGGGCGTCCAAGGCGCGCTTGCGCCGATCCGGCTCATCAGCCATGCCATCCTGCAGCGCACCGGCCATCGTGCGCATGGTGGTGACGGGGCTGCGGAACTCATGGGCGATGTTGGCAAGGAACTGCTTACGCCGCTTGGCGTCGTCTTCCAGGCGTTGTATGTGCCGGTTGACCTGATCTGCCATGTTGTTCATAGCGGTTGCTACTGCATCGAATTCGTTGTTTTCGCCTGTTGGAACACGGTAGTCGTAGTCACCGGCTTGGTAGGCTTCGACTCCTGAGGTGAGTGCATTCAGGGGTTTTGTGTAACGCCGTGCGATCCATGAGGCCGTGACTGATGCCAAACCTATGGCAAAAATCAACCTGACCAGGAACCCGCGAACTTCAATCCAGATGGGGAAGTTGCCTGAACTCCGTCTCCGTCCGCTTCTCTCATGGTCTTGACGAGGTTCGTCCGCTCCGTTGGCTTTCTGTTGGTCCTTGCTGGTTTCGTCAGGCGGGGGCATGTTTGGACGGCCGGTGATGAATACCCATACGTCAAACCGCGGTTCAGGGAAGGGACGGGGATAGGTCATCGGGTCGTCCAACATCTGCTGGTGCAGTGTCTTCATGCTCAGATAGTTCAAATAGTTGGCCAGCCCGCTGCTCAACATCCAACTGATGATGATGGTGAGGGTTATAGCCAGGGTGAGGCTTGCGCGGACGCTAGTTCGTTGGACGATACGCATATCCCACCCCCCTTACGGTGTTGATGGGGAAGTCAGCACAACCCGCTTTCGACAGCTTTTCGCGGAGACGGTAAACGAGATTGTCGACCAACCGAAACTCACCGTAGAAGTCGTTCCCCCATATCTTTTCAATAAGGTGTTCGCGGGTAAGCACGATCGCCGGGCTGGCCATCATTGCCGCCAGCATGTCAAACTCCATAGCGGTGAGTTCCACATCCGTGCCGTTGACCGTCAGACGTCGCTCATCGGGGTAGAGCGCCAGGTTCTGCCACTTGTATGCAGGCGAATGAAGCTGGCTGCGCCCTTTGCGCCGGGCGAGTGCTTCGATACGTGCGACCAGTTCCGACATGTGGAAGGGCTTGGTCACGTAATCGTCGGCACCTAGTTTCAATGCGCGCACCTTGTCGATCTCGCCATCTTTGGCGGACAGCATCATGATCATGGCATCTGCTTCCTGGCTCATCATCTCGCACACTTTCATGCCATCCATTTTTGGCATCATGATGTCCAGAATCACCAGATCGGGCTTTTCCGTACGGTAGACATCCATGGCCATTTCTCCGTCACAAGCGGTGAGTACCTCCAGCCTCTCGGCTTCAAGATACCATCGCAATCCCTCAACGAGGTCGGCGTCATCATCTACTACCAGTATTCGCATGTCATTACCCCCAGTGCAGAAAGCATCTGTATTCATTCCTGATTCTAGCATTATGGCAGGCCAAATTGTCCTGAATACCGGCTACCCAAGCCAGATAAGGACGAAATGTGATCAATATGTGATGTCCACACCATCATCAACGGATGTAAGGGCATATGCACCGGTGCTATGCCCATTTTGCAGCACAAAATGGACTGATCGAGTGGGCCGTAAGGGTATCAAAGAATCTCCACACAAACGAGAACTGGTTGTGATGAAGCTGCGATGCTTGCTCCGACGGCCAAAGGTAGCATGATGATGGAGCACAGAAGATATCCGAAACACACACACTTAAGAGTAATGGGAGGCACCCATGAACCGATACATCAAACCGCTTATCGCCTGCACTCTGGTTGGTATAAGCCAACTCAGCATGGCCCAACAGGCTAAAGCACCACTCAGTCTGCCGCAGTGCATTGAAGTGGCATTACGTGCCAACAGCAGCGTTCTGAGTGCGGGTAACAGCCTGAAAATGTCTAAAAGTCGCATTGATACCGTAAACGCAGGGTATCTACCCCAAGTATCCCTACAAGGCAACCTGTTCAACGGATCATCGGGTGAGCTGGGAACTGATCCCACTACAGATGCCTCACTGACGGCTTCGATCAACATCTACGATGGCGGATTTCGCGAAGAGAAGTTAATCCAAGCACGGCACGGCGTGACTCAAAGCCAGGCACAGCTCATCCGCACCAGGCAAACCACCATATACAACGTCAGCACGAGCTACTACGAGCTGCTGCGGTCGCGTGAGCTGGTGGAAGTGGCCAAATCCAACGTAAGCTACAACGAGGCCCTGATGGCACAGATCACTGCAAAGGCCCAGGAAGGGGCCGCCGCCGATGTGGATGTGCTGCCAGTGGAGGCGCAAGCGGCCAGCGCCAGGGTGTCATTGCTGTCTGCCGAGAACCAGGTAAAGCTGTCGCTTGTGCAGCTTCAGAACATCATGGGACTCGAATCGCAGCCTGGTTTTGATGTGGCTCCAGTAGACGACATCACCATTGTGGTGCCGGTGAACATGAATGCGTGTCTTGAGAGTGCCCAAACTAAACGCACCGAAATTGCACGGTTAGCGGCTGCAGCCGCTGTGAACCGATCTACAGTACGGCAGGCCAAGCTGGCCATGCTGCCGATACCCACGATCACTGGCTCATACCAGTCGCAACTCTCTGGCAGCGACACATTGAGCGGAGCCACCATCATGGGTAAGCTCTCGATCGATCTCTACAGCGGTGGCAGCAATCAGGCAGCGCATCGACAGGCGCAGCTTCAGTATGAGGACAGCCTGCTGATGCTGGAACAGCAGAGACGCGACATCGGTGCTGAGGTGGAGCAGGCCTACCTAAACCTGCAAAGTACCCATGAGAGGATAGATGCCGCACGGCTAAGTCTATCCTCTGCAGAGCGCAACTACGCCGCTCAGAAGGAGAGATACAGTCAAGGCATCGGCACCACGCTTGATCTGCTCAACGCGGAAACCCAGGTGGTCTCCGCACAGGCCAGTTATGTCCAAGCACGTTACGACCATACCATCGCCTCTGTGCAGTTGAAGTATGCAATCGGTGACCTAGGAGAAAACAATGAAGAACAATAAGAGGATCAAACAGATCGTCGGTATCATGGCAATCGTGCTGCTTGTGGTGGCGGGTGTGATGATCATGAAAGCTCGTAATGCCGCGGCCTCCAAGCCGCAACTGCAGACAGATACAGTGAAGCGAGACTCGATCGTGTCCAGTGTCTCAGGTAACGGCGTGCTGGAGCCCCTGACAACCGTTGAGGTGAAGTCCAATGTGGGCGGCACCGTGGTTGAGATGACCGTTGATGAGGGTGATGTGGTCAAGGCGGGGCAGCTAATAGCCAGGATTGACCCCGCTGACTCTATATCGCAGCTTGACCAAGTCAAAGCCGACAACATGAGCGCTCAATCGAGGGTGTCGCAATCGCGGCAGGCGTATTCGCTGCAGAGCCAGCAGACCCAGGCGAATGTGATCTCCTCAGAGCAGGCCTTGATCACCGCCCGGCAGCGTCTGGCCCAGGCGGAACAGCAGGCTAAGATACAGCCGAAACTGACCTCAGAGAACATCAAGCAGGCCAACCTTACTTTGGATACAGCCCGCTCCGACCTGAGGCAGATGAAAACAGCCACCATCCCGCAGATGATCTCTAGCACGAAGTCCAATTACGATCAATCACAGGTCTCATTCCAAGAGGCGGAGAAGAACCTTCAACGTCAGAAGGCGTTGCTGGAGAAAGGGTTTGTTGCCCGCAGCGTAGTCGATGCCGCTGAGAGCCAGTATAGCTCCGCTAAGGCTCAGATGGATATTGCCAAGAGCAAACTCGACACGGTGAACTCCGAAGTAGCTGAGCAGATGCGCAGCGCGGAATCCAAGGTTTCTCAAGCGATGTCACTGCTGGAGTCGGCGAAAGCTAACAGCATTCAAGATGACTTGAAGAACCGTGACCTTCTCGCCGCCAGCGCAGCGGTCAAGCAGGCAGAGGCCTCTCTCGCCTCATCGAAGTCATCGGCTATCCAGGTGCAGATGAAGGGTGAAGAGATACTGCAAGCCCAATCGTCACTCGTCCGGTCAGATGCCACCGTGAAGAACGCCCAGACTCAGTTGGGCTATACCACCATTTTGGCTCCCAGCTCAGGTGTGGTTGTGAAGAAGTATGCGGAAACGGGCTCGATGGTGACCGCTGGTAAGTCCTCCTTCTCGGGCAGCGGATCGGGTGTGACTATCGTCGACATCGCCGACACCAGCCGGATGCAGGTAGTGGTGGATGTAGATGAGACCGACATCAGTAAGATCAGCGTGGGCCAGGAAGTCGATGTCACAGTAGATGCCTTCCCGAAAGAGCTGTTTGCGGGCAAAGTGACCAAGGTGGCCCCTGCCGCTGAGCAGACACAGAGTGTGACCACAATTCCCGTGACTGTGGAACTGAAGCAGCCTGACACCCGCCTGAAACCTCAGATGAATGCGAGCTGTGACTTCATCATCGCCCGCAAGGACAATGTGCTCTGCATCTCGATAGATGCAGTGGTGGAGACAGACAGTGGCACAGAAGTGACAGTCATGGTCAACGGCCAACCCGAATCCAGGAAGGTGGAAATTGGATTAACTGGCGACGAATACTGCGAACTGAAGTCAGGGCTTAAAGAGGGTGACACCATAGTGATACCCGATGAGGACACCAGCAGCAAGTCGAATGGAATGGGTGGCCCTGGCGGACCGCCACCGATGTAGGGGGGGCAACATGATACAGACAACGAATCTATGTAAGACATATCACATGGGCGATTTCGCTTTGCAGGCTTTGAAAGGGGCTACTGTCACGGTGAACAAGGGGGAGTTCGTGGCGATAATGGGCCCCTCCGGGTCCGGTAAATCGACCTTCATGAACATCATCGGCTGCCTGGACCGGCCGACCGAAGGAACATATAGCCTTGAGGGTATTCAAGTCGCGGGTATGGATGATGATGAGCTGGCGGCGATCCGTAACCGCAAGATCGGGTTTGTGTTTCAGACATTCAACCTGATTCCGAGAAGATCGGCCCTACGCCAGGTGATGCTGCCCCTGTTATACAACCCTGAGGCGGACCACTACGAAGCACGGGCTCGTGAGGCACTGATCAGGGTTGGGCTGGAAGGGCGTATGGATCACAAGCCGAATGAGCTGTCTGGCGGACAGCAGCAGCGTGTAGCCATCGCCAGAGCGCTGGTGACCAACCCTGTGATCATCCTTGGCGATGAGCCGACAGGTAATCTAGACACCCGTACCAGTGAGGAGATCATGATGATCTTCCAGGAGCTGCACCGAGAGGGCAAGACGGTGGTGATCGTGACCCATGAGGAAGATATCGGCCGTCACGCTACTCGGATCATACGGTTCCGCGATGGCCACATTGTGTCTGATGAGCCTGTTACGGACCGCATTGACGCCCGCGATGCCGTGGCGGCACTACCGCCAGTGGAGGTTTCAGCATGAACATCAAAGAGAGTCTGTCTGTCGCCATGGAAGGCCTTGCCGCTAATAAAATGCGCGCACTGCTCACCATGCTGGGAATTATCATCGGTGTCTCCGCTGTGATCACCATGCTGGCTCTGGCTGGTGGAGCCAGTGGCAAGATGATGAGTCAGATACAAGCCATGGGCACCAACGTTCTGGTGGTGATGTCTGGTCAGTCACGATCGGGGGCTGTGAGAGGCGGATTCGGCAGTATGCCGACGCTGACCCTGGCAGATGCCGATATGATACTGGTGAAGTGCCCTGCCATCGCAAAAGTCGCCCCTGAGGTGCAGACCAATGCGCAGGTGAAATACCGTAACAAAAACACCAACACCACGATATTGGGCACCACGCCTGACTACCTTAGCGTGCGTAACTACAGGTTAGCCAAGGGGCACAGCTTTCGTGATAGAGATGTGGATTCAAGCCGCAAAGTGGCGCTTATTGGTCCAACCACTGCAAAGAATCTGTTTGGTAAAGCCACACCGGTGGGGAAGACTATCAGCATCAAAGGAATGGAGTTCCAGGTCCTGGGGCTGTTGAAGTCAAAGGGCACCAGCGGATTTGGTGATCCCGATGATCAGATCATAATACCCATCACGACCGCCATGCACCGGTTGATGGGAACCACCTACATCCGCAGCATCAACTGTCAGGCTCAGAGCATGACATTGATGGACCGGGGAACCAGCCAGATATCGAAGTTGCTTCGCCGCCGTCACAAGATAGCAACTGGTGAAGATGATGACTTTCAAGTGCGCAACCAGGCCGAGATTATGGAGATGGCGAATGAAACATCGAAGGTGTTCACACTGCTTCTGGGAGGCATCGCGGGAGTGTCATTGCTGGTTGGAGGTATCGGCGTCATGAACATTATGCTGGTCTCCGTGACGGAGCGGACACGTGAGATTGGAGTGCGCAAGGCACTCGGTGCCAGGCGGGCCGATATCCAGTGGCAGTTCTTGATCGAGGCCCTGGTTCTGTCGACTACAGGAGGTGTTCTCGGCATCCTACTGGGTATGGTGGCCTCGTTGATCTTGTCAAAAGCGACCGGGTTGAACGCCGCGGTGAGCATGGGATCGGTGGTGCTTTCCTTTAGCTTCTCTATGATGGTCGGAGTGTTCTTTGGGTATTACCCTGCACGCTCTGCCTCTCTACTTGACCCGATTGAATCGCTGAGATACGAATAGTGATCGCCCAAAAGGAGGGTGAAATGAACAACCAAAAAACTTACGTGAAGGCCGTGACGGTGCTAGCGGCGGCTATTCTGGTTCCGTTGCTGCAGGGTTGCAGCCGTTCGGAACAGGCGCAGAACAGCTCGGTTCCCATTGGTAACCCGTCAACTCGACCGAAGATGGAGGACATGCGGTATGGCATGCAACTGATGGGGCTGTTTGATGGCATCCGGCAACTTGAGGCCAAAGGCCAAAACAAGCTGAGCTCTGTGCAAGCTCGTGACCTGGCTGCGAATATTACTGCCGCACGGACTGGTGAGACGTTCACCGAAACCAACGCGAAAGATTCGATTCGGTCAGTTCAGTTGATACTGACAGAGAAACAACGGAATGAAATCAGCTCTATGATTCCCGAGCGAGGGTTTCGCAAGGGACATCAGGGTGGCCCTGGCGGTCCGCCTCCTGGTGGAGCAGCTCCACAGGGTGGCGCTCCAGGTGGTCCACAGGGTGGGCCTGGCACGGGTGGGAATCTGATGCAGTCACCCCCAGTGGATGAACTCCTGGCCATCCTTGAGAAGCGGGCCGTTGGCTCGTAGAACCCACTCTCCGTTGACATCACCCAACATGGCTTAGTCGGGAGGCCGATATCGGGTGATATCAACCTCCTAACTGAGCTATTGTTGCTTTGATGCCTAAAGTGTGACAAGAGAGTATCCAAATAGAGGTAAACTCATTACATGCGCCATACATCATTAAGTATGACCATCATGCATACATGACAAGGTATGCCATGGCTATAAGCCTGAGTGTGTAACCCTTAGGAGGGTTCAATGAAAAAACAGAACTTAGCATCTCTTGGTATCGCAGCGTTGTTAGCTACTATCCTGACACTTGGTGTCAGTGCCCAGAAACCTGAAGCACCAGCACCGCCCAGCCCTGAAGCGATGATGAAGATGATGAACGCCCATAAAAACGCCTTTCAACTGATGGGGCTGCTGGGCGGGGTCCGAGCGGTAGAGGCGGGCAAGAACCCCCTCAACGCAAAGCAAGCTAAAGTAATACTCGGAGTGATCACCTCAGCGCAGGCCAAGAAACAACTCGATGAGGCCACCGCATCTAAGGCGATCAAGACCATCCAGACCACCTTGACTGACAAACAGCGGAAAGAGATCGCCTCTCTTGGCGCGAAAGGTGGTCCGACCATGCCGCCAGGCGGCGGTGGTATGATGATGGGCCCGGGTGGACCGAACGGCGGACGCCGTATGGGCCCGGGCGCACAGAAGGATACCCCTCGTCCTGACGGTAAGGGTGGGAAGCGAGTAGGCCCGAATGGTAAAGGGCCGGGCGGCATGATGGGCCAAGGCGGCGGCATGGGGAAGGGTGGCGGGATGATGGGCCAAGGCGGTATGATGGGCCAAGGTGGACCAGGACGCATGTCTGACATGAGCAACTTCAATCCCCTCAAACCACGCGCCTATGGGCCGGCTGGCAAACGTATGTCGCCTGTTGAGGATTTGGTGAGGATTCTCAAGAAGAAGGCTAACGTCAAATAGCCTGTGGCGACCAGCTCGAATCTGTACGGGTCTATACACCGGTGCGGTCTGTTTGTCGGCAACCATTAGCCGATGGGTGGATCGGACCGGCTTTGTTCGGATGGTCGGTGATTTGTGATTTACGGTTAACACTCGGGTCCTGTGATGCTCATTTGGCATTACCGACCCGTGGTTATCCGCCAGACCCGCTTATCAGTGCCATTCAGGGCTAAGCAGTGACAATTTGCGATAATATGCTCAGGTAGCTTTTTCTGTAAAAGCTGATAACCAAACCCGATTATGAGGAGCAAAAAGTGACAAATCTCTTCACCATGCTGCAGAACACGGCGCTCTCAAAGCCAGATCATATAGCCATCTATTATAAAGACACCAGCATCACCTACGGTAGGTTATTTCAATCCGTGTGCGGTGCTGCGAATGGGTACAAGCAACACAGTATTGGCTTTGGTGACCGTGTGGCGATACTGATGGGTAACATACCGCAGTTCCCGATCGCCTACTACGGGTTGCAAGCTCTGGGTGCTGTGGCGGTGCCAGGCAACCCCATGCTGAAGGCCGATGAGCTGACATACATCTATAACAATGCCGAAGTGAAAGCCGTGGTCACCACTCCGCAACTCCTGGCTGTGGTAAAAGAAGTTCAGTCCCGCGTGCCCTCCTTGGAGCATATCTTTGTCTGTTCAGGCGATGCTCTGGGGGCCATCAATTTCGACGCGCTCTGCCAAACCCCCAACGCCCCTGTGCCGGTGGTGCCAGAGTTGGATCCCAAAACACATCCCGCGGTGTTCATGTACACCAGCGGCACCACAGGTTACCCCAAGGGCTGCATGCTGTCGCACCATAACATCATAGTGAACTCCATCAGCACCCATGAGGCGTTGAAATTCGGGCCTCACAGCGTGACATTGGGTGTGCTGCCGTTGTTCCATGCTTTCGCGGCCACGGTGTGTATGCATACAGTGTTCGAGTCTGGGTCAAGTGTTGTCATCGTGGAGAAGTTCGCGCCCGATACAGTGTTGGACCAGATTGAACAGCACAAGGTCACCTTTATGGTGATGGTGCCCACGATGTTCGCCGCAATCACGCAGTTTGGCAGCGATAACCCAGAGAAGCTGGCCTCTGTCGAGTACTGCGCCTGTGGGGGTGCTCCGCTCTCTGAAGCCGTCTACAACGCCTTCAAAGCCAAATATGGAAGGACGATCATTGAAGGCTTTGGTCCGACCGAGTGCTCACCATGTACCTCCGTCAACCCCTTCGACGGCGTGCAGAAGCTGGGCAGCATCGGGCTGCCGTTACCTGGCGTGGAGGTGAAGATATTTGATGAGCAGGACAACGAGCTGCCCGCCAACCAGACGGGAGAGATTGTGGTTCGCGGCGAAAACATCATGCTGGGCTATCACAACATGCCGGAGGAAACCGCGGCAGCCATGACCAGCGGCTGGTATCACACCGGCGATATCGGCAAGATGGACGAGGACGGGTATTTCTACATACTTGATCGCAAGAAGGACATGCTGCTGGTTGGCGGTCTGAACGTGTATCCTCGCGAGGTGGAAGAGGTGCTGGCACACCATCCCGCCGTGATGGAATCAGCGGTGGTCGGTGAGCCCGATGAGCTTCGAGGCGAGTCGCCTGTCGCCTTCGTGGTGCTCAAGCCCGGTGTCCAGTGCAGTGACCGCGAGATACTGAAGTGGTGTCGGCAGAAGCTGGCCGCGTATAAAGTGCCCAAGCGAGTGGTCTTCCGTGAGGCGCTTCCTAAGTCCGCTACGATGAAGATACTGAAGCGTCTGCTTCGCGAGGAGCTGTTGCGGGGGGCCTGACGGGACATCCACGCCGCGACATGTTGATTGCTGTTCAGCGCCGGAGATTGTTATTCGTAATGACCGACGCGGGCATTGTCTGAACCACGGATTACACGGATTAACAGGATGTCACGGATGGAGAGGTGACGCCCATCATCTTTTGCGTCCTTGCCTCTTTGCGCCTTTGCGTTGATATTCGGCTTAACCGGCGCGGTCATTACACGATCGGCGTCATCTGCGCCATCTGTGGATGTATCCTCCCGCTCCGGTCGGAAAGCCCCCGACATATCGGTCATATTGCTATGTATGTCGTATGGTTTAAAAAAGCACCCAATTCGTGACATCATAATACCACATGGCCGCTTAAGTCTCGTATAATGGCAATAGAAGTATGGAGGACTCTGCACAGAAATGACACTGTTTCAACTACTTACTAATACGGCAAACCGCTTACCCGACAAGACCGTGCTGACTTACCGTGAGAAGAGATACAGCTTCTCCGAACTGCATCAAGCCTGCTGCGCTGCGGCTGACGAGTTCGTTAAAGCTGGCGTGAATAAGGGCGACCGTGTATCCATCGTTTTGGGTAACAGCCCGGCGTTTGTGATTGCGTATTATGGCTTGCAGGCCATAGGTGCTATCCCTGTACCCAGCAACCCCAAACTCACCGCGGAGGAGCTTGCCTACATATACAACGACGCCGCTTGTGTGGCGGCCGTCTGCTGTCCGCTGGTGGTGAAGGTGGTGCTCAATGCGCAGAAGAGCTCGCCCAGTGTACGCACCATATTCTGTGCCAATGGTGTTGTAGAGGGCTGCGAGGATTTCGACGCGATCTGTGCGCGGCAGGGGATACCTCAGCCCGCTGACCCCGGGATTGACCCCGTGAAGGATGCCTCGGTGTTCCTATACACCTCTGGCACCACAGGATTCCCCAAAGGCTGCATGTTGTCGCACCACAACCAGATTGCCAACATGAAGATGGCCGAAGAGGCTTTACAACTGACCGGTGATGACAGCTACATGACGGTGCTGCCGTTATTCCACACCTTTGCCAGCTCACTCTGCATGAACCAAAGCATACGGCTGGGTGGTCGGTTCGACCTACTGGACTACCCCGTGCCGAACGCGGTACTCGACTGCCTGGAGCATAACCGGAACACCATCTGCCCCATCGTGCCCACGATGTATGCCGCCATCCTGCACTTCGCCGATGGGCAGCAGCGCGATCTCAGCAGCGTGAGGCTGTTTATCTCTGCAGGCGCTCCCATCTCCGTCGCCACACTAAACGCATTCAAGGCGAAATATGGCAAGGGCATCATCGAGGGTTACGGCAGCACGGAGCTGTCACCGTTCTGTTCATTCAGCCCACTGGGCGGACCCGAGCGGGCAGGCGCGGTGGGAGTTCCTGTGCCCGGTGTGGAGATGGCCGTGGTAGATGAGAATGACCAGCATCTTGGTGATGAAGAGCGCGGCGAGATCATCGTCAAGGGTGAGAGCGTCATGATCGGCTATCACAATATGCCGGAGGCCACGACTGAGGCCCTCAAAGGCGGCTGGTACCACACTGGCGATATCGGCCGGCGCGATGCCGATGGCTTTTACTGGATCATGGACCGCAAGAAGGACATGCTTCTGGTGGGCGGACTGAATGTCTACCCGCGTGAAATCGAAGAGGTGATCAGCAGACACCCCGATATCGCCGAGGTGGCAGTGATCGGCGAATACGACGACCTGCGCGGCGAGATACCGGTGGCCTTCGTGGTGCCGAAACCTGAGCACACCATTGATGAGCACGAGCTGCTGCGGTTTAGCCGCACGCACCTGGCCAACTACAAGGTGCCGCGCCGAATCATGTTGCGGGATTCATTACCAAAGGGCCCGTCGTTGAAGATACTCAAGCGGGTGCTGCGCGATGAACACAAAGCGTTTCTTGAGAAGCTGCAAGAGAAGAGATAAGCACGATGTCATTATTCCACCCAGAGGAGCACCACGAACTTGGATAATCTGTTCAGCATGCTGCAGGATACTGCACAAAAGGTACCTGACCAACCCGTCATTCACTTTAAGGATGATACCATCACGTATAAGCAGTTGTTCGGGTATGTGTGCGGAGCCGCCCAGGCGTATCAGCAGTATGACATACAGATGGGTGACCGTGTATCGATACTGATGGGCAACCTGCCGCAGTTCATGATCGCCTACTACGGTTTGCAGGCACTGGGAGCCGTGGCGGTGCCCAGTAACCCTATGTTGAAGGCCGATGAGCTGGTCTACATCTACAACAACGCTGAAGTGAAAGCTGTGGTCACCATCCCCCAGCTACTGCCGGTGGTGATGGCTACCCTGGACAGAGTTCCCACGATCAAGCACATTTTTGTCTGCAATGGCGACGCCGAAGGGGCCATCAGCTTCGACCCGCTTTGGCAAAAAGCGGATGCACCCGTGCCGGCTACCCCGGCGTTTGATCCGGCAAAACACCCTGCGGTATTCATGTACACCAGCGGCACCACCGGTTACCCCAAGGGTTGCATGCTATCGCACCGCAACCTTCTGGCCAACAGTATGGGTGCGAAAATGCATCTTGGTCTGGGGCCAGGCACGGTCATCTTCTGTGTTTTGCCCCTCTTCCATGCTTTCGCCGCCACTATCTGCATGCATCTGACTTTTGTGGCCGGCGCCACGGTGGTGATCATCGAGAAGTTTATTCCGGATTCCGTGCTGGACGCCATCGAACACCACAAGGTGACGATGCTACCCATGGTGCCCACGATGTTCGCGGCACTGGCGCAGTTTGGCAGCAAGAGCCCCGAAAAGCTGGCGACGGTCACCCAGGCCATCTCCGGCGGAGCACCGCTGCCTGGCGCCGTGCTGGACGCATTCAAGGCGAAATTCGGTGTGACCATCTTCGAGGGCGACGGTCCTACGGAGTGCTCGCCCGTCACCTCGGTCAACCCTGTCGAGGGTGTGCAGAAGGTGGGCAGCATCGGAATACCCATCCCCGGCGTTGAGATGAAGATTTTCGATGAGAAAGACAACGAGCTGCCCACCAACGAGTCCGGCGAGATTGTGGTGCGCGGCGACAGCGTGATGCTGGGCTATCACAACATGCCCGAAGAGACCGCCGAGGTGATGACCAGCGGCTGGTATCACACCGGTGACATCGGCAAGGTGGACGAGGACGGCTACTTCTACATCCTGGACCGCAAGAAGGACATGCTGCTTGTGGGCGGTCTGAACGTCTACCCCCGCGAGGTGGAAGAGGTGATTGCGCACCACCCCGCGGTAATGGAGACCGCGGTGGTGGGTGAGTTTGACAAACTGCGCGGCGAAGCCCCCGTGGCGTATGTGGTGCTGAAACCCGACCAGCAGGCCACCGATAAAGAGATTCTGAAGTGGTGCCGCACAAAACTGGCCACCTACAAGGTGCCCAAGCGGGTAGTCTTCCGCGACGCACTGCCCAAGTCAGCCACTATGAAGATACTCAAGCGGCTTCTGCGCAAGGAACTTGAGCAAGAGGCGGGCATCGGCGACAAGTAGCTAGCCCTACATCTCGCTGTCCCGAAACCCCGGAAGGCATACTACCTTCTGGGGTTTTTATACTTTTAGTGTAAAATCGTGTCGAAAAATACCGGGTTTTGGCTTGACACCGGGATGGTGCAGACGGATAATGGAGTCGACGGTATGAAATCGTCCGCCGAACGGGTGAAGTCGCCCCGTCAGCGAAGCCCCCAATCGAAGGAGTTAAGCTTGTGTTCAGGTCATCTGCAATCGCAGCATGCGTCGTCGTCACTATTTCCATTCTGTCTGCCATTACCCCTTTACATGCCGACCAGCCCGTGGGCGGCACCGTAGAGGCTTGGGGAACACGGCGGATCGTTCCAGGGGACCTTACCGGATTCACGGCTATCTCAGCCGGGGCATTTCACACAGTCGGCTTGAAACGCGACAGATCAGTAACGGGCTGGGGATATAATGGCAACGGCGAGTGCAATGTGCCAGCACCAAATCAAGACTTCATCGCTTTGGCTGCAGGTTATAGCTTCTCTATCGGTTTGAAACGTGATGGCTCAGTGGTCGGTTGGGGTGCGAATACCAGTGGTCAGCGGACGGTGCCAGAACCTAATACGAACTTCATCGCCATATCAGCAGGAGATGATCATGCAGTAGGGCTAAAGCGAGATGGATCCGTAATCTGCTGGGGTAGCAACGAATACGGGAAATGCACCGTTCCATCACCTAACACTGGGTTTATCGCAATAGCTGCAGGGACATCATTCACAGTTGGTTTGAAGAGCAACAATACCGTAGTCTGCTGGGGTAACAATGATTTTGGTAAATGTGATGTGCCTGCTCCTAATCAAGGTTTTACAGCCATAGCAGCTGGGGGAGACCATGCCATTGGGTTAAAATCTGATGGATCGGTCATTGAATGGGGATTAAACTACTTTAGCGATCACTATGATCCTTCGCCTAATCAAGGCTTTGTGGGTATATCCGCCGGTAGGTCCCACTCGGTAGGATTGAAGAGTGATGGATCTGTGGATTGCTGGGGATATAACAGTTATAAACAAATCGACTTACCTAATCCAAACAGTGGGTTCGCTTCTGTTACGGCTGGAGGCTATCATACCGTCGGTCTTAAGCGCGATGGATCAGTTGTTTGCTGGGGATTTAACGACTATAACGAATGTAATATTTCGGTGCCTAACCGCGATATCGCATCTATCGTAGCCGGGACATACCATGTCGTCGGATTGAAGAGTGATCACTCAATAGTTTGTTGGGGATGGAATTATAATAACCAGTGTGTTGTTCCATCACCTAATCAAAATTTCATCAGTGTTGCAGGAGGGTATACGCATTCCGCCGGATTGAAAAGTGATGGGTCTGTGGTATGTTGGGGTGATAATACATCAGGTCAAACGAGTGTACCGGAACCAAACCAAAACTTTACGTCAATCTCCGCCGCTTATAACAACACCGCCGGACTTAAGGCCAACGGTTCAGTAGTCTGCTGGGGTGATAACAGTAGTGGTCAATGTAACGTGCCAGCTCTTAATGAAGGGTATCGTGCTATCGCTTCTGGCAAACTACACACCATCGGGTTGAAGACCAACGGCACGGTGGTTTGTTGGGGTGACAACAGTTCTGGCCAAACTAGCGTGCCTGCACCCAACCAAAATTATGTATCTATAGCTGCAGGCAGCAATCATTCCGTCGGGTTGAGATCGGACGGCTCAGTTGTCTGCTGGGGAAGCAACAACAGCGGACAGTGCGACATACCGGCACCCAACCAAAACTTCGTGGCGATTGCAGCGGGTGATGACAACACAGTCGGCATAAAGTCCAACGGTTCCATAGTGTGCTGGGGGGATAACAGTAAAGGCCAATTCCTAGTGCCCAATCCTAACAGCGGGTTCACCTCCGTAGTAGCAGGCGGATCTGCGATTCACGCCATCCGCGGCACGCGAAACATCAGCGGGCAGGTGCAACTGGGCAGCTTCTTGGCACCGCTGCCTTCGCAGCGGTTGACGGCCTGGATCGCTAGCGCGTCGGATCCCACGGCCACGCAGTGCCTTAGCCTGCTGCCGGATGCCAGCGGCAACTACACGCTCTCCAGCTACCTGCAACCTCCGTATGACATCCGGGTCAGCAGTCCGCACTTCCTGACGGCCAAAGCGGCCGGTCTTGCCGCAGGCCAGAACGCGAACTTCGCGCTCACCAATGGCGACGCCGATGGCGATAACCAGATCAACCTGTTCGACTTTGTGGTGCTGGATTCCAAGTTTGGCTCCGCAGATCCCATGGCGGACCTGGATGGCGACGGTCAGGTGAACCTGTTCGACTATGTGATCATTGACCAGCACTTCGGTGCTCAGGGAGAGTAATACGATGGCACAAATACCATATTTGGGGGGCGTATCTGTGAAACAGAATTATCTCGGTATGACAATAAAGGTGCTGCTATTGTGCCTTGTGACGGTCTGCATAGTTGCATCCGCAGCATATTCCAGCACGATAGAAACCTGGGGGTCCAACCGGATCATCCCAGGTGACTTATCGGGTTTCACCAGCATCAGTGTTGGTGCATTCCACACCGCTGGGCTAAGGGCCGATGGCTCGATAAAATGCTGGGGTGACAACGCGAATTTTCAATGTGAAGTACCTACACCTAATGCCGGCTTCATCGCAGTCAGTGCTGGTCACTATTTTACTGTGGGGCTGAAAAGTGACGGCAGTGTGATGGCTTGGGGATCGTCTGGTAAGGAACTTAACGGAACTCCCCAGAGTTTTACGGCGATAAGTGCTGGTTTTGGCCATGTGGTGGCACTAAATCGCGACGGCACGGTACGGTGCTGGGGAGACAACAGTGCGGGACAGTGTAACATTCCTGCACCTAACAGTAACTTTGTCGCTGTGGCTGCCGGCAATGACCACAGCGTAGGACTGAAAAGTAACGGTTCGCTGGTGTGCTGGGGTGGCAACCAGTATGGGCAGTGCGATGTGCCATCGCCCAACACGGATTTCGTAGCAGTGTCAGCCAATTTCAATTTCACACTTGCTTTGAAACGCGATGGATCTACCGTAGCATTTGGATCCAACGCCTCAGGACAGTTAGATATCCCTACACCTAACGCAGATTTCATAAGTATCGCCGCAGGGGTCTATACCAGTGCAGGACTCAAGCGTGACGGATCCATCGTGTGTTGGGGTGATAATAATTCGGGCCAATGCAGCGTGCCAGTGGCCAATAATGAGTTCATATCGGTCGGCACCGGGTTAGGCCACACCGTAGGGCTCAAGCGCAATGGGACAGTAGTCTGCTGGGGTGATGCAAGCAGGTCTCAGTGTAGTGTTGTGTCACCAATTCGCGACATCGTGGCAGTTTCATCTTGCTGGAACAACACCATGGGGTTGAGGCGTGATGGTTCAATAATATCGTTGGGCATATTCTCCACCGAATCCCAATGTCATGTGCCTCAGCCCAATGGCGGCTTTATCTCAATCGCCACGGGTTTGTACCATTTTGTGGGGCTGAAGAGTGACAAGAAGGCCTACTGCTGGGGCAGCAACAACTACGGCCAGTGTAATATTCCTGAACCTAACCAGAACTATGCGGCTGTCTTTTCTGCACCATTACATACCATCGGGTTACAACTCGATGGGTCTATAGTCGGCTGGGGTTTGAACTCCAACGGACAGTGTGATGTGCCGTCGCCAAATGGTAACTATATTTCGGCGGCAGGGGGTTATCTGCATTCGGTAGGTCTGCAAAGCGATGGCACCGTGGTCTGCTGGGGTGACAATGCTTACGGCCAATGCGACGTTCCACAGCCTAACTCAGACTTCACCGCCATATCGGCAGGCGTGTATCACACCATGGGACTCAAAGCCGATGGTTCCATTGTGTGCTGGGGATCGAATTCAGACCAGCAGTGCATTGTGCCCGAACCAAATAAGGACTTTGTGGCGGTATCGGCTGGCGCTTACTTTTCAGTCGGGCTGAAGAAGGACGGTTCAGCGGTTTGCTGGGGATCAAACTATTGGAATCAGTGCGATCTTCCATCACCTAACAAGGGCTTCATGGCGATATCAGCAGGCTACGGTGATGTCACCGCATTGCGTGCCGATGGTTCTGTTGTGCGCTGGGGCAGACTGGTTCAAGGTCAATGGGCCACTACCGACCAAAACAACGACCTCATGGCCTTAGCTGAAGGACTGCAGCACACCGTCGCACTGAAGACAGACAGTAGTATTCAATGTTGGGGTAGAAATGTAGAGGGTCAGTGTGATTTGCCTTCACCAAATTCGGGATTTGGGGCAATAGCAGCCGGTAGCTCGCATTCTGCCGGTGTAAGAAGCGATGGCTCCATGGTTTGCTGGGGTGATAACAACAAAGGCCAATGCAATGTGCCCTCGCCGAATCAAGGTTTTGTCAACGTTGCGGCAGGCACCGGCTTTACCGCAGGGTTGAAGAGTGATGGATCGATTCAGTGCTGGGGCGACAACAGCTTTGGGCAATGTGATACCCCAGAAGACAACACTGGATTTGTAGCGTTAGCTGCTGGGGCCAGCCACGTTGCTGCACTGAGAAGCAATGGTTCCATCACATGCTGGGGTATGACGTACAGTGTCACCCCTACGCCAAATACTGGCTATGTAGCCGTAGCCTGTGGCAAAGAACACACAGTGGCACTAAAAACCGACGGCTCCGTTGTATGCTGGGGGGCTAATGACCAAAGGCAATGCGATGTCCCCGAGCCAAATAAGGACTTTGTGGCTATTGCTGCGAATGAGTATGGTTCTGTCGGGCTAAAGAACAACGGAAGCATAGTTTATTGGGGATTTGGGGTCACTATCCCCGGGTATATGAATGTGCCTGCTCCCAACTCTGGGTTCACGGCTATAGCAGCGGGTGGAGGCAAGATATCCGCCATGCGCGGCACGCGGAGCATCTCCGGGCAGGTGCAACTGGGCAGCTTCCTGGCACCGCTGCCTTCGCAGCGGTTGACCGCCTGGATCGCCAGCGCAGCGGACCCCACCGCCACGCAGTGCCTCAGCCTGCTTCCAGATGCCAGCGGCAACTACACGCTCTCCAGCTACCTGCAGCCTCCGTATGACATCAAAGTCAGCAGCCCGCACTTCCTGACCGCTAAGTCGGCCGGTATGGCCGCAGACGTGAATGCGAACTTCTCACTCACTAATGGCGATGCCGACGGCGATAACCAGGTGAACCTGTTCGACTTCGTGGTGCTGGATTCCAAGTTCGGCTCCGCCGATTCGATGGCCGACCTGGACGGCGACGGTCAGGTAAATCTGTTCGACTATGTAATCATTGACCAGCACTTCGGTGCTCAAGGGGAGTAAGGCGCAAGATGACATGCACAGCTTTATCACATGGACGCAAAGGAGCAAACCTATGAAATCAGCACGAATACAGAACAGTAGCATCTACGGGTTTTGTCTACTATGGCTTGTATTATTGTCATGCAGTTTACCCCTCCTCGCACAATCTGGCACCATCGAAACCTGGGGGACACGACGTATCATACCTGGCGAATTGAGCGGCTTCACGGCCATCGCAGCCGGTTATGATCATACAGTTGGTTTGAAGGCAGACGGCTCGGTAGCCTGCTGGGGACGTAACGATGTCGGTCAGTGTGATACACCCGCTCCTAATATGGGATTCACAACGGTATCCGCTGGCACCAACCGTTCCGCGGGTGTCAAGAGTGACGGCTCGATTGTTTGTTGGGGTGCAAACAGCGACCTGCAGTACAACGTGCCTGTGCCTAACACTGAGTTTACTGCGGTATCGGTCGGATGGGCTCACACAGTCGGCCTCAAGAAGGACGGTTCTGTGGTTTGCTGGGGTTATAACTATGACGGACAATGTGATGTGCCTGCGCCAAACAACAATTTTATAGCTGTGGCTGCAGGACAAAATCATACAGTGGGACTGAAGAGGGATGGCTCCATTGTCTGCTGGGGGAAAAATGATTGCAATCAGTGCGATGTGCCTGCACCAAATTCAGGTTTTGTGGCGATCGGAGCAAGCGATGATTCAGTCACCATGGGCCTAAAGAAAGACGGTTCACTGGTTCTATTCGGAAACTTCCATAGTGACCGTAGTGTTCATCCAGAGACTTATATCGGTTACAGATCAGTGGCTTTGGGAAACGGCCATGCCGTTGCGGTCAAAGCCAACGGATCTGTCGTGACTTGGGGTGGCGGTTCGCCAGATATATGGGAGCTGCCATCACCGAATCGTGACTTCATCGCTGTGGCTTCAGGTAGAACGCATAATGCCGGTTTGAAAGTAGACGGAACAGTGGTATGCTGGGGAGACAACACATATGGACAATGTAATATGTCAGATCGAAATCTGCCATCCGACACCTCAAGTGTAGCTTCTGGGAACTGCTTTAGCGTCGGACTTCGGAGTAACGGATCGATTTATGGATGGGGGATCAATTTCGTCGGCCAACAACCATCGCTTTACCACACGAAGGGTTTGTTTGTGTAGCGGCCGGTTATTTCCATGCGCTCGGATTGAAAATGGACGGCAGTGTTGTGGGCTGGGGCGAAAACTCCTCAGGCCAGTGCAACGTTCCTGGGGTTAACAACGGGTTTGTGTCTATATCAGCAGGTGGAGCCCATTCATTGGGCTTGAAAACTGATGGATCGATATCGGCGTGGGGATGGAACGATGATGGCCAATGTAATGTGCCCTCGCTAAATGCCAACTTCAAGTCGATCGATGGGGGAGGGTATCATTCTGCTGCCGTTAAGAACGATGGATCGGTCATCTGCTGGGGCCGAAACCTCGAAGGTCAATGTGATGTGCCATCGCCTAACACTGGATTTGTATCGATCAGCGCAGGATTATACCACTCTGTGGGTGTAAAGGCAGATGGCGCTGTGGTTGCATGGGGGAGTAACGACTACGGTCAGTGCGACGTACCTGAACCCAACAAGGATTTCGTGGCTGTATCGGCTGGATTTTACCACACCATCGGCCTGAAACGAGACGGATCGGTCGTCGTATGGGGTGGACCCTATCCCCACCAACTTGTGGTTCCAGCACCTAACAAAGGGTTTATATCCATTTCAGCAGATGCCTATTACTCTGTGGCCGTACGCAGCGATGGTGCTGTGGTTACCATAGGTGAGGAACTGCAGAATACAACCTCAACGCCTAACCAAGACATTGTTTCTGTATCTGAGGGGGGTAGTCACACAACCGCACTCAGGGCCGACGGCACCATTGTCAGCTGGGGAGATAACTACGAAGGTCAATGTAATACTCCTGCAGGCAATGACTTCCTTGTGGTGGCCGCCGGTGTCGATCACTCAGCAGCTTTAAAATCAGATGGCTCCATCATATGCTGGGGTGTGGACGCATTCGGTAAGTGCTACCCACCAGAGCCAAACTCTGGATTCAAGTCCCTCACTGCCGGTGGGAACTTCACTGCCGGTCTCAAAAACGACGGTTCGGTCGTCTGCTGGGGCACGCTATCTAGTGTTCCTGAACCGAATACGAACTATATATCAATCACTTCAGGGTCATGGTCGGGACATATCATAGGTGTGAAGGCTGACAACACGCTTGTTGCCTGGGGATACAACGACCGCGGTCAGTGTGATGTTCCTTCACCCAACCAGGGATTTATCGCTGCAGCAACCGGTGGTCAACACTCCGCAGGTTTGAAGTCCGATGGTTCCGTTGTCTGCTGGGGTTATAACTTCTATGGGCAGTGCACCGTGCCAGCTCCCAACAAGGACTTCATATCGATCGCAGCAAGTGGTAACTACACCGTAGGACTGAAAGTTGATGGCTCTATAGTCTGCTGGGGGGATACCGGAACCAACATCCCATATCCCAACTCTGGTTTCACAGCCATCGCGGCCGGTGGTGGTAAAGTTACCGCCATCCGTGGCACGCGGAATATCTCCGGGCAGGTGCAACTGGGCGGCTTCCTGGCGCCGCTGCCTTCGCAGCGGATGACCGCCTGGATCGCCAGCGCGTCAGACCCTGCCGCCACGCAGTGCCTCAGCCTGCTGCCGGATGCCAGCGGCAACTACACACTCTCCAGCTACTTGCAGCCGCCGTATGACATAAAGGTCAGTAGCCCACACTTCCTGACGGCCAAATCGGCCGGTATGGCCGCAGACGTGAATGCGAACTTCTCACTCACCAACGGCGACGCGGATGGCGACAACCAGATCAACCTGTTCGACTTCGTGGTGCTGGATTCCAAGTTCGGCTCCGCCGATTCGATGGCCGACCTGGACGGTAGCGGTCAGGTGAACCTGTTCGACTATGTAGTCATCGACCAGCACTTCGGTGCTCAGGGGGAGTAAGGGAACAACTGTGAAATTTAACGCTGTAACCATACCTGGCTTAACATTGCTGTGCCTGATGGCATCGGCTTCGGTATCTGCGCAAAGTGGCACTGTCGAGGTTTGGGGCAAAACCGTCCTACCTCCTGGTGAGCTGTCTGGGTTTAGTTCTATCGCGACGGGCGAAACCCATACGGTCGGGTTAAGACGCGATGGCTCAGTAGTCTGCTGGGGAGATAACACTAATGGTAAATGCATGGTGCCAGCACCCAACACAGGCTTCACTGCAGTGACTCAATTCTATGGATTAAAGAGTGACGGCTCAGTGGTAGGCTGGGGGGGTGGCTCGAATGGTGTGCCTGCTCCTAACACTGACTTCATTGCCGTTGCCGCAAGTAATCATCACACCATCGGGTTGAAACGCAACGGCACTGTGGTTTGCTGGGGTATGAACTTATACGGTGAGGGTGACATACTGGCGCCAAACCAAAACTTTACTGCCATCGCCGCGGGGCAAGCCCATTCTGTCGGATTGAAAAAGGACGGCACGGTTGTCTGTTGGGGTCATAAGGGTTATGGTCAGTGCAGCGTTCCAACACCAAACACGAACTTCGTTGCGATTGCTGCAGGTGACTTTCACACAATAGGCCTAAAGAACGATGGTTCTGTGGTATGCTGGGGCGACAACACCTATGGACAGTGCACCCCTCCTTCACCTAACGGTGGCTTTACGGCTGTATATGCAGATGGCACATACACTGTTGGTTTGAAACATGATGGTAGTGTCATCTGCTGGGGCAATAACAGTAATGGGCAGTGCAATACTCCTGAGCCAAACAAAGACTTTATCGCAGTTGCTGCAGGCGGAACTCATACTGTCGCGGTGAAGCGTGATGGCTCAGTGTTGGGTTGGGGCAGTAATATCTACGGTCAACTATATATCGATAAGCCTAACAAAGACTTCATCGCGATCGCGTCTGGCGGTCAACACACTGCAGCGCTAAAGAGTGACGGTTCGGTGTTATGCTGGGGTAATAACGAGTTCGGCCAAAGCACGGTCCCTGCACCCAACCAGGATTTCACGGCTGTGGCAGCAGGAGCCCAACACACTGTCGGGCTGAAGCGAGATCGATCAATTGTCTGCTGGGGGGCAAACCTCAATGGCATATGCGATGTGCCGTCTCCAAACCAGGACTTCATTGCTGTGGCCGCAGGCCGAACTCACTCGGCTGGGATAAAGAGCGATGGTTCTATCATCTGCTGGGGCAGTAATGACCACAACCAGGCGGTGGTTCCAGAGCCTAACAAAGACTTTGTGGCAGTTGATATCGGCGATTTTCATATCGTGGGGTTGAAGAAAGACGGGTCGGTTGTCTGCTGGGGTTTGAACAATGATGGACAGTGTACGGTGCCAACCCCAAACCAGAATTTCATCGCTATTGCGGCAGGCCCTACACGTACCATAGGACTCAAGCGCGATGGTTCTATCGCCATTTGGGGAGCTAACTATATTGAAACACCTCATCCCAACACCGGATTCGTGTATATCGCAGCCGGTAAATATGACAATGCGGGTATAAAGAGTGATGGCTCCATGCTCATCTGGGGAGCCCAGATGTATAACATGGTAGACGTACCTAAGCCAAACAGCGGATTCACTGCCGTCGATGTCAGCGACAACGGTATTAGCGCCATCCGCCAGTTGTCATCGCTGTCGGGACAGATCCAGCTAGGCAACTTCAGTGGCAACACGGCTTCACAGCAATTCTTAGCCAAAGTATCCAGCTCTGCGGATGCGAGCATTACTCAATTCCTCAATCTGCGTCCACAGGGAGATGGTAGTTTTACGCTATCAAGCTATCTACAGCCGCCCTATGATATTCGCATCACTGGTTCGCACTTCCTGGGCATAAAGGCGACGAATGTCGCCTTATCACAGAACCTTGGACTTGCATTCACCAATGGTGACGCAGATGGTAACAATAACATCAACCTGTTCGACTTCGTCGTATTAGATTCGAAATTCGGAACCTCCGATCCGATGGCTGATCTCGACGGCGACGGCACTGTGAACCTATTTGACTATGTGATCATCGACCAGGGATTTGGTGCTCAAGGTGAATAAGGGAGTAAAATCTGTGAAATATAGCAAAATAGTGCAGCGATGCTTGTCACTGGTAATCATGATGGCGACTATGTCGGTATACGCACAAACTGGGACCATCGAAACCTGGGGAATACAGAGTATAGCACCGGGTGAATTGTCAGGTTTCACACAAATCTCTGGTGGTACTCAACATTCAGCCGGGCTGAAAGCTGACGGAACGGTAGTCTGTTGGGGTTACAACGGTAATGGTCAGTGCGATGTACCGGCTCCAAACACAGGGTTCATTTCGGTATCTGCTGCGAGATATCATACTGTCGGATTGAAAAAGGATGGCACGGTGGTCTCCTGGGGAGCGAACTATTATGGACTACTCATAACCCCAAGTCCTAACCAGGATTTCGTCGCGATATCCGCAGGCGACACACATACCATGGGACTGAAGCGTAATGGATCCGTCGTTTGTTGGGGATATAACGTGGATGGCCGATGCAACATACCAGCCCCTAACAGTAACTTCATCGCCATTGCAGCAGGAGGTCTGCATTCAGCAGGCTTAAAATCTGATGGATCGATCATCTGCTGGGGTGATAACTACGATGGCCAGTGTTTAACACCTTCCCCCAACACGGACTTCATCGCGGTCGCCGCCGGTTACTTCCACACCGTTGGACTGAAGCGAAACGGCACAGTGGTCTGTTGGGGCATCAACCAGGATGGGCAGTGCAACATACCATCACCTAACCAGGGATTTGTAGCAATCTCGGCTATGGACCATGGCACAACTGCAATAAGAAGCGATGGTTCGGTGGTTTCCTGGGGAGCAGGTGGTGACCACCAAGGGAACATTATGGCACCCAACCATGATTTCACCGCCGTTACTTCATCGATGATGCACTCCATTGGGTTACAGGGGAACGGATCCATCGTCTGCTGGGGAGATAACCATTTTGGCCAAAGCAGTGTGCCAACACCAAATCAAGACTTCATAGCCGTTGCTGCCGGCGCAGAACACTCCATTGGACTGAAACGCGATGGCAGAGTGGTGGCTTGGGGGGACAACAGCGTTGGTCAGTGTAGTGTTCCTGATCCTAACGAAAACTTCATAGCCCTCGCCGCAGGTGCATCCCACTCAGCGGCCATAAAAAGAGACAATTCAGTGGTCTGTTGGGGAAGTAATGGCGGTGGGATTTGTAATGTGCCTGCTCCCAACCAAAACTTTATGGCCGTCAAGGCAGGCAACTATCATACTGTAGGGCTTAAAAGCGACGGTTCAGTCATCTGTTGGGGCATGAATTTCTATGATCAGTGCAGTGTTCCAGAGCCTAACCAGGATTTCACTGCTATATCAGCAGGGATACAACATTCCGTTGGCTTAAAGAAGGACGGTTCCGTCATCTGCTGGGGTGATAATTTCAAGGGCCAATGCAGTGTGCCTATCCCAAACCAGGATTTCATCGCCATCTCGGCAGGCGGGTTCTTCACCGCGGGATTGAAGAAAGATGGTTCGGTGGTTTGCTGGGGCAATAATGATTTCGATCAGCTCAAACTACCCACTCGTAACACGGATTTCGTAGCTATTGCGACTGGTTACGGTGGTGTAGATGCATTGAGGAGTGACGGATCAGTTGTCTCCTGGGGTATGAGTGGCGGACCACGCCCCATATCGGTGCCAAATCAGAATTTTACGGGTATCGCCGAAGGAGATAACCATACGGCGGCGTTAGCCAGCGATGGGTCGGTTATGTGTTGGGGTGATAATAGTAAAGGGCAGTGTTATGTACCCATTCCCAACCAGGGTTTCACCGCCGTTGCTGTCGGAAAATCCCACACCGCAGGTTTGAAAAGTGACGGCACAGTGATTTGCTGGGGTGATAACAACAAAGGGCAGAGTGGCCTTCCGGTTCCAAACGCCGAATTCACGGCCATATCAGCATCAGGAAGCAATACCGCTGGGCTGAAGTCCGACGGTTCGATTAGCTGCTGGGGTGATAACAGCAGTGGGCAATGCAACGTGCCGGCACCTAACTCGAGCTATCGCGCGGTGGCCTCGGGCAACGCCCATACCGTAGGTCTGAAGAGCAACGGTACAGTGGTCTGCTGGGGTGACAACAGTTCATTCCAGGCCAGCGTGCCGGAACCCAACCAGGACTATATCGCAGTAGCTGCCGGAAGCAGCCATTCGGTCGGATTGCGGTCAGACGGTTCAGTAGTCTGTTGGGGTAGTAACAGCAGTGGACAATGTGACGTGCCATTACCCAACCAGGACTTCGTAGCCATCGCAGCAGGCGGTAACGGCACAGTGGGGCTGAAACGTGACGGCTCAATGGTTAGCTGGGGCGATAATAGTAAAAACCAAAACATCATACCTATGCCCAACTCTGGATTTATTGCGATATCCGCAGGCGGTAATCGAGTGTCCGCCATCCGCGGTACGCGGAACATCAGCGGGCAGGTGCAACTGGGCGGCTTCCTGGCACCGCTGCCATCGCAGCGGTTGACCGCCTGGATCGCGAGTGCATCGGACCCCACGGCCACGCAGTGCCTCAGCCTGCTGCCGGATGCCAGCGGCAACTACACACTATCCAGCTACCTGCAGCCGCCGTATGACATCCGGGTCAGCAGCCCGCACTTCCTGACGGCCAAAGCGGCCGGTATCGCCGCAGACCAAAACGCGAACTTCGCACTCACCAACGGCGACGCCGATGGCGATAACCAGGTAAACCTGTTCGACTTCGTGGTGCTGGACTCCAAGTTCGGCTCCGCCGATTCGATGGCCGATCTGGATGGAAATGGCCAGGTGAACCTGTTCGACTATGTGATCATCGACCAGCACTTCGGTGCTCAGGGGGAGTAAGGGATAAGTTAGTGTCCCCAGCGTTATTTCCGGGCTACAAAGGAGTGTATCAATGAGATCAACACGAGTACCGAACATAAGCATCTACGGGTGTTGTCTATTATGGATCGTCATATTATCATGCAGTTTACCCCTCCTCGCACAAAATGGCACCGTGGAGGCTTGGGGAACCCGACGAATAGTACCTGGAGAGTTGAGCGGATTTACGGCCATCTCAGCCGGCATATTTCATACCATCGGCCTAAAATGTGATGGGTCTGTGACAGGATGGGGATACAATGCTTACGGCGAGTGCAACGCGCCCGCGCCAAATCAGGATTTTGTCTCTGTGGCTGCTGGTTATAACTTGTCCGTCGGCCTGAAGCGTGACGGCTCTGTGGTCTGTTGGGGCATTAATACCTATGGTCAGTGTAACGTGCCGGAACCTAATAGTGACTTCATTGCCGTAGCAACAGGGGGCGACAATGTAGTTGCCCTCAAACGCGACGGATCGGTAGTCTGTTGGGGCAGCAACGAAAACGGTCAGTGTACGGTGCCATCTCCTAACACAGGATATGTCGCAGTAGCCGCAGGAATATCATTCACTGTCGGTTTGAAGAGTGATCACACCGTAGTCTGCTGGGGTACTAATAATAACGGCCAATGTAATGTTCCGGAACCTAACAGTGGCTATACTGCCATTTCGGCAGGGGGGTACCACTCAGTTGGATTGAGAGCAGATGGGTCGGTCATTGGGTGGGGATCGAACCAGTTTGGCCAATGCACGACACCTTCACCTAATCATGACTTCGTTGGGGTTTCAGCCGGTGGTTTGCACTCAGTTGGATTGAAACGCGATGGGTCTGTGGCCTGCTGGGGTCACAATGATTATCAGCAGATCGACTTACCGAATCCAAACAACGGGTTCGCGTATGCGACAGCCGGCGGGTGGCATTCTGTGGCACTTAGACGCGATGGGTCTGTGGCCTGCTGGGGCTTCAATGATTACCATCAGTGCAATGTACCTGACCCTAACAGCGATATCGCTTTTATTGCAGCCGGGACATACCATGCTGTCGGGTTGAAGAGTGATCACTCCATCATCTGCTGGGGGTGGAACTACTATAATCAGTGTGTTATTCCATCACCAAATCAAGACTTCATCGGTGTTGCCGCAGGAAATGTGCATTCCGCTGGTTTGAAGATTGACGGATCTGTGGTATGCTGGGGCGGACAAACACATGGCCAAACGAATGTGCCAGGACCCAACCAAGATTTTACTGCTGTTGTCGCCGCTTATAACAATACTGCCGGACTTAAGGCCAACGGTTCAGTAGTCTGCTGGGGTGACAATAGCAGTGGACAATGCAACGTGCCAGCTCCTAACGAAGGGTATCGTGCCATCGCGTCTGGCAACTTACACACCATCGGGCTGAAGACTGATGGCACTGTGGTCTGCTGGGGTGACAACAGTTCCGGTCAAGCCGGCGTGCCGGCCCCCAACCAGGACTATGTGGCCATAGCCGCTGGGAGCAGTCATTCTGTCGGGTTACGGTCAGACGGCTCAGTGGTCTGTTGGGGAAGCAATAACAGTGGACAGTGCGACATACCGGCACCCAACCAAAATTTCGTCGCGATCGCAGCAGGTGATGACAACACAGTCGGCTTAAAGTCCAATGGTTCAATAGTGTGCTGGGGGGACAACAGTAAAGGCCAAATCCTGGTGCCCAGTCCAAACAGTGGGTTCACTTCTGTAGTAACAGGCGGGTCTGCGATTCACGCCATCCGTGGCACGCGGAATATCTCTGGGCAGGTGCAACTGGGCAGCTTCCTGGCGCCGTTGCCTTCGCAGAGGCTGACCGCCTGGATCGCCAGCGCGTCCGACCCCACCGCCACGCAGTGCCTGAGCCTGCTGCCGGATGCCAGCGGCAACTACACGCTCTCCAGCTATCTGCAGCCTCCGTACGACATCAAGGTCAGCAGTCCGCACTTCCTGACGGCCAAGGCTGACGGCGTGGCCGCAGACCAGAATGCGAACTTCGCACTCACCAACGGCGATGCCGATGGCGATAACCAGGTGAACCTGTTCGACTTCGTGGTGCTGGATTCCAGGTTCGGCTCCGCCGATTCGATGGCGGACCTGGACGGAAATGGCCAGGTGAACCTGTTCGACTATGTGATCATCGACCAGCACTTCGGTGCTCAGGGGGAGTAAGGGATAAGGTAGTGTCCCCAGCGCAATTTACGGGCCATAAAGGAGTGTATCAATGAGATCAACACGAATGCCACACATCAGCATCTACGGGTGTTGTCTGTTTTGGCTTGTGTCACTGTCATGTAGTATGCCCCTACACGCACAATCTGGCACGGTGGAGGCTTGGGGACGCAGCCATATAATTCCCGGTGATTTATCGGGGTTTACGGCTGTAGCTGCGGGATACCAACACTCTGCAGGTTTGAAGCTAAACGGATCCGTTGCATGTTGGGGTGATAACAGTCAAGGCCAGTGCGAGGTGCCAGCACCCAACGGTAATTTCGTGGCGATATCGGCAGGTGCTCTACACTCGATGGGATTGAAAAGAGGTGGTTCTATTGTCTGCTGGGGTAGCAATAACTATGGGCAGTGTGACGTGCCTGCCTCCAATACGGAGTATGTGGCTGTTTCGGCAGGATTTGGCCACTCAATTGCGCTAAAAAGTGATGGGTCGGTAGTTTGTTGGGGTGATGACACATTTGGCCAGTGCCAGGTTCCAGCTCCTAACACCGATTTCGTGGCTGTAGATACTGGTTATTACCACTCTATTGGGTTGCGGAGAGATGGGTCGGTAGTTTGTTGGGGTAATAACGGACAAGGGCAATGTGAGGTTCCTGTACCGAATAGCGGCTTTATCGCTATATCGGCAGGAGATTTTCATACCATTGGGTTGAAGTCGGATGGATCGACTATTTGCTGGGGTATGAATCAAGCTAACCAATGCACTGTTCCAGATCCCAATGCGGACTTTGTTTATATAGAAGCTGGTGCCGTTCATTCACTTGCAATCAAGCGTGATGGTACTATTGTCAGTTGGGGCTGGAACGCATATGGCCAGTGCAACACGCCTGCACCGAACCATGACTTCGTGTCCGTTTCGGCCTACCACGGGCAGACCATCGGATTAAAGCGTAACGGACAATTGGTCTGCTGGGGCAGCAACGACAATGCCGTATGCAATGTCCCTGGCATCAATGCAGAATTTACGGCTGTCTCCACGGGTGATAGCCATGCCATGGGATTGAGGAGCGATGGATCGGTTGTGTGCTGGGGAAGTAATGACAGTAACCAATGCAGTGTGCCTGTACCAAACCAGGATTTCTCGGCATTAAAGGCTGGTAGTTATCACTCAGTCGGGCTGAAAAACAACGGCTCGGTAGTATGCTGGGGAGCTAATGATAAGAACCAGTGTAATGTGCCGACACCAAACCAAGATTATATCGGAATAGCCGCAGGATATATTCATACTGCTGGTGTGAAAAGCGATGGCTCTATCGTGTGTTGGGGTGACAATGCATCGGGACAATGCAGCGTGCCTGAACCTAATAGTGACTTTGATGCCGTAGCCGCAGGAGGCTCATCTGCTGGTGCTCATACAGTCGGCTTAAAGCGTAATGGAACCATCGTGTGTTGGGGACTTAACAGTTCAGGCCAATGCAACGTTCCTGAGCCGAATGCAGATTTCATCGCAGTTTCGGTTGGCGCCTGGCACACAGCAGGATTGAAAAGCGACGGAAAGATTGTCTGTTGGGGGTCAAACGTATATGGTCAATGTGAAGTGCCTATTCCGAACTATGATTTTGTGGCCGTTCAAGCCGGTAATTTTCACACGATCGGTTTGAAACGTGATGGATCGATGGTCTGTTGGGGTGACAACACCGCTAAGCAGTGCGTAATATCGAGTCCAAACTATGGGTTCATAGCTATTGGAGCCGGATACTACTCTTCTATTGCCATCCGCGGCACGCGGAACATCAGCGGGCAGGTGCAACTGGGTGGCTTCCTGGCACCGCTGCCTCCACAGCGGCTGACGGCCTGGATCGCCAGCGCGTCGGACCCCACGGTCACGCAATGCCTCAGCTTGCTGCCGGATGCAGACGGCAACTACACGCTCTCAAGCTATCTGCAGCCGCCGTATGACATACGGGTCAGCAGCCCGCACTTCCTGACGGCCAAAGCGACCGGTGTGGCTGCAGACCAGAATGCGAACTTCGCACTCACCAACGGCGATGCCGATGGCGATAACCAGGTAAACCTGTTCGACTTCGTGGTGCTGGATTCCAAGTTCGGCTCCGCTGATTCGATGGCCGATCTGGACGGAAATGGCCAGGTGAACCTGTTCGACTATGTGATCATCGACCAGCACTTCGGTGCTCAGGGGGAGTAAGGGTATAAATCATGAAAATCAATGCTGTAATCATACCGGGCTTAACGCTGCTGTGCCTGACGGTATCGGCTTCTGTATTGGCTCAAAGTGGCACGATCGAAACCTGGGGCGTCCAACGCATGGCTCCAGGCGAGCTTAACGGGTTCGCATCACTCGCAGCGGGAGGGAAACATCTCATCGGGTTGAAGCCAGATGGTTCTCTTGTCGGATGGGGTTCAAATGCGTTCAACCAAAGCAGTGTCGCCGGGCCTGGCCACGACACGATCGCCATCGCAGCAGGCCTTGAACACACACTTGCTCTGCAACGTGATGGCTCCGTGATCAGTTGGGGGCACAATGATCTCGGACAGTGCAACATACCCGCACCAAACCAGGATTTCATCGGCATCTCAGCAGGAGCTTATCACTCCGTCGGATTGAAGCGTGACGGTTCCGTTGTGGCATGGGGCGGTAATTACTGGGCGCAGGCCGAATTGACCACACCCAACCAGGACTTCACGGCAGTCGCAGCGGGGTATAACTTCAACCTTGCGCTTAAACGAGATGGCTCAATAGTCGGTTGGGGTGCGAACGGTAGCTGGCAATGCGTCGTGCCTGAACCCAACCAGGATTTCATCGCCATCGCAGCAGGATCAACCCAGTCCATAGGGCTGAGAAGTAATGGTACAGTGGTCTGCTGGGGGGTCGATGATTTCGGCCAGCTCCCACAGCCAGATGTGAATCAAGACTTCACTCGAGTCGCGATGGGGTACAGCCATTTTGTCGGCCTTAAAAGCGATGGGTCGATCCATTGTTGGGGTAATAATGCGAACGGCCAATGTGACGTGCCCAGCCCAAATAGTGATTTTGTGGCCATCACGGCGGGCGCCCTTTATACCGCTGGGTTAAAGCGTGATGGTTCTGTTGTAGTGTGGGGTGATACAAGCAATGGTGAAGCCAATCTGCCTGGGCCTAACTCGAATTTCAAAACTGTCGCTTCAGGATATGCCCATAACATAGGCTTGAAAACAGACGGTTCAGTTTTTTGTTGGGGTAAGGACGGATACGGGCAGTGTACACCTCCTATTAGTAACCTAGATTTTGTAAGTGTGGCCGCCGGTAAATACCATTCTGTCGGACTTAAGAGCGATGGTTCTGTTGTTTGCTGGGGATATGGTGATGACGGTGAATGCACCGTGCCTGCGCCTAACCAGGAGTATACCGCCGTCACCGCAGGCTATTTCCACACTGTCGGCCTGAAGAACTCGGGTGCAGTGGTCTGTTGGGGGCTCGATTCAAGCGGTCAATGCACGGTTCCAGCTCCCAACCAAGATTTCACCGCGGTTGCCGCGGGTTATGCTTTCTCCGCAGGGTTAAAAAGCGACGGATCCATAGTGTGCTGGGGGAGTAACTCTGCCGGCCAATGCACCGTGCCCGGGCCTAACACGACATTCACCGCGGTCACAGCAGGGAATTCCCACACAATTGGGCTGAAGAGCGATGGCTCTGTGGTTTGTTGGGGCAGTAATACGAACGGCCAATGCACAGTGCCAGAACCCAACCAGGATTTCGTAGCCATTTCTGCTGGACCTGCCCATTCGGTCGGACTCAAGCGCGACGGCTCGATAGTAGGTTGGGGTCGAAATATAAACGGGCAATGCAACGCACCGATCCCAAACAGCGGATTCTTGGCTGTTGCGGCCGGAATAAACTGCACAACCGCTATCCGTGGTACGCGGAACATCACCGGGCAGGTGCAACTGGGCGGCTTCCTGGCCCCGCTGCCCTCGCAGCGGCTGACGGCCTGGATTGCCAGCGCGTCGGACCCCACCGCCACACAGTGCCTCAGCCTGCTGCCGGATGCAGACGGCAACTACACGCTTTCCAGCTACCTGCAGCCGCCGTATGACATTCGGGTCAGCAGCCCGCACTTCCTGATGGCTAAGGCTGCCGGTGTGGCCGCCGACCAGAACGCGAACTTCGCACTCACCAACGGCGACGCCGATGGCGACAACCAGATCAACTTGTTCGACCTCGTGGTTTTGGACTCCAAGTTTGGCTCCGCTGACTCTATGGCCGACCTGGATGGCGACGGTCAGGTGAACCTGTTTGACTACGTGATCATCGACCGGCACTTCGGTGCTCAGGGGGAATAAGTAATGGCTCAACTACTGTATTTAGGGGGCGTACCTGTGAAACGGAATTACCTCGGCATGACATTGAAGGTGATGCTGTTGTGTCTTGTGTCGATGTGCGTTCTTGCATCCGCAGCATATTCGGGCACGGTTGAGACCTGGGGTTCCAACCGGATCATCCCAGGTGACCTATCGGGTTTCACCAGCATCAGCGTTGGTGCATACCACACCGCTGGGCTAAAGGCCGATGGATCGATAAAATGCTGGGGTGACAACACCAATGGGCAGTGTAATGTGCCATCACTAAATACCGGCTTCATTGCGGTGAGTGCAGGTCAAAATCTCACAGTGGGACTTAAGATGGACGGCTCCGTTGTGGCCTGGGGAGGTGAAGGTAAGGAACTAAACGGAACGCCCCAGGATTTCACTGCTATTAGTGCTGGTGCAAACCATGTGGTGGGTTTGAACCGAGACGGAACGATCAGATGCTGGGGAAACAACAGCGCTGGACAGTGTAACATTCCTGCACCTAACAGCAACTTCATCGCAGTCGCTGCCGGCAGTGACCACAGCGTAGGCCTGAAAAGCGATGGCTCCTTGGTTTGCTGGGGAGGTAACAAGGACGGGCAGTGTAATGTGCCGTCCCCCAACACGGATTTTGTGGCCGTATCGGCGGGCTTTAATTTTGCCCTTGCTCTGAAACGCGATGGATCTATTGTGGCATTCGGTACCAACGGTACTGGACAGCTGGATATCCCCACACCGAACGCGGACTTTATAAGTGTGGCCGCGGGAGTATATACCAGCGCAGGACTGAAGCGCGATGGCTCCATCGTGTGTTGGGGTGACAATGCATCAGGGCAATGCAGCGTACCAGTTGACAATAATGAGTTCATATCGGTCGGTACCGGGTATGGCCACACCGTAGGGCTCAAACGCAATGGGACAGTAGTTTGCTGGGGTGATGGGAGTAGATCTCAATGCAATGTGATGTCCCAAGTAGACGGCTTTACGGCGGTATCTGCCGGATGGTATCACACGATGGGGCTGAGACGTGATGGCTCTATCATGACAAAAGGGATATTCACCAGTCTGTCTCAATGTCATGTACCGCAGCCGAACAACGGCTTCATTTCGATTTCGACAGGAGCTGATCATTTTGTTGGTCTCAAGGATGATCGGAAAGTCTATTGCTGGGGCAGCAACGGGCTAGGCCAGTGTAACATCCCTGAGCCAAACCAAGACTATGCAGCCATCTTTGCCGCACCATACCACACGATCGGGATGAAAAATAACGGGTCCCTTGTTTGCTGGGGTAAGAACGACACAGGACAGTGTAATATTCCATCGCCGAACAGCAACTTCATTTCGGCGGCAGGAGGTTATGCTCATTCTGCAGGCTTGAAAAGCGACGGCACCGTGGTCTGTTGGGGAGATAATGCATACGGCCAATGCGCCGTGCCCGAGCCTAACGCTAACTTCACCGCAATCTCTGCCGGTGTATACCATACAATGGGCCTTAAGGCCGATGGTTCGATAGTGTGTTGGGGATCGAATTCAGACCAGCAATGCAATGTACCAGAACCAAATCAAGACTTCGTGGCCATATCTGCAGGTGCCCTATACTCTGTCGGACTTAAGAACGATGGTTCAGTTGTGAGTTGGGGTTCCAACTACTGGGGCCAGTGTGTTCTTCCTACTCCTAATGCAGGCTTCGTGTCGATATCAGCAGGATATGGTGATGTAACTGCACTGCGAGCCGATGGCTCTATCGTGCGGTGGGGCAACATGATTTGGGGACTGTGGGCAGCAACAGAACAAAACAATGACTTCATGGCGATATCCGAAGGTCTACAACACACCGTCGCATTGAAGACCGACGGCAGTGTTTGGTGCTGGGGCAATAACGCCAAGGGGCAGAGCTACATACCCTCACCCAACTCGGGATTTTTGGCTATAGCAGCCGGGAGCTCGCATTCTGCCGGGGTAAGAGGCGATGGTTCTGTAGTTTGCTGGGGCGAAAACAATAAGGCCCAATGCGATGTGCCTATGCCAAACCAGGGATTTACAAGTGTCGCAGCAGGCACCGAATTCACCGCAGGGTTGAAGAGTGATGGATCGATTCGGTGCTGGGGCGATAACAGCTTTGGGCAATGCAATACCCCAGAAGACAACACGGGATTTGTAGCACTAGCTGCTGGGACCAGCCATGTTGCTGCACTGAGAAGCAATGGTTCCATCACATGCTGGGGAGTGACGTACAGTGTCACTCCTACGCCAAATACTGGCTATGTAGCCGTAGCCTGTGGCAAAGAACACACAGTGGCACTGAAAACCGATGGCTCCGTTGTATGCTGGGGGTCTAATGACCAAAGGCAATGCGATGTTCCGGAACCAAACCAAGACTTCGTGGCGATTGCTGCGAGTGAGTACGGTTCTGTCGGACTAAAGAACAATGGTAGTGTAGTCTACTGGGGATATGGGTTATACTTTCCGAACTATGATAGCGTGCCTGGTCCAAACTCCGGTATCACAGCAATCGCAGCCGGTGGAGGCAAAATCACCACCATCCGCGGTATGCGGAACATCACTGGGCAGGTGCAACTGGGCGGCTTCCTGGCGCCGTTACCTTCGCAACGGCTGACCGCCTGGATCGCCAGCGCGTCAGACCCTACGGCCACGCAGTGCCTCAGCCTGCTGCCTGATGCCAGCGGTAACTACACGCTCTCCAGCTACCTGCAGCCGCCGTATGACATACGGGTCAGCAGCCCTCACTTCCTGACGGCCAATGCGGCCGGTATCGCCGCAGACCAAAACGCGAACTTCGCACTCACCAACGGCGACGCGGATGGCGACAACCAGGTTAACCTGTTCGACTTCGTGGTGCTGGATTCCAAGTTCGGATCCGCCGATTCGATGGCCGACCTGGACGGCGATGGTCAGGTGAACTTGTTCGACTACGTGATCATTGACCAGCACTTCGGTGCGCAGGGGGAGTAAGGCTTAAGTAACACACCAGGCGGGTTGGCTGGCCCGCCTGGCGGTTTATGGTAAACGAATACCTGAGTTGACAGTGGTAGTATTGTGACATAAAATGTAACTACACTGACATGGTGCTGATAGTGGCTCATGAGTAATGGTGTTGATCTACATTCCCCGTTGCTTAAACAAGGAGTCCTGTTTATGTCACGTTTGTTCATGTATGTATCCCTCACACTGTTTGTTTTTCAAATGATCGCATTGCCGGTGTCTGCTGGAATAGGTGGACCTGTTATCAGCTCATTCTCCCCCACAAGCGGAAAAGTGGGTGACAAGATAGTCATCGCTGGCACCAATCTATCGAGTGTCAATGCGGTATCCTTTAACGGGAAAACGGCTAGCTTCAAGGTGGATAGTGACACCGCTGTAACCGCGTTAGTGCCTAGCGGAGCCACAACCGGTAAAATTGCCGTGAACTCACCGAGCGGCAGCAACACAAGCGCAGCCATTTTTACAGTCACCTCACCAGCCATTACCTCATTCGCTCCTTCAGGTGGTAATGTCGGCGATGCCGTAACCATCACGGGCGCTAACTTCACCAGTGTGACGGCCGTGAAGTTCAACGGCTCAACCTCGGAATATACCGTAAACAGCGCGACATCCATATCTGCCACTGTGCCCGCTAGTGCCACTACAGGTAAGATATCGGTGACCACCTCTGGAGGTAATTGCTCAAGCTCCACCAACTTCACTGTGTCACTCGCACCATATATCACGCGGTTTGGGATGAGTGATGGCCATGCAGGAGAGACCCTTACAATAGTGGGTGGCCACTTCACCGGAGCAACGGCGGTGCATTTCCACGGAACTCCATCGGTCTTTACCGTAGATAATGATAATGTGATCTACGCGACAATACCCGTTGGTGCCACTACGGGCAGGGTTACGGTCACGACGCCTGAAGGAACCGCCACAAGTCCAACTGACTTCAACGTGCGAATACTAACGATCACCTCGATTACTCCGTCAGGGGGGAGCGTTGGTGACCCCGTCACTATCACCTTCACCAAGACGTTTGAATTCACACCTGGAATGAGTATCTCATGGGTAGAATTCAACGATATCGATGCGGTGTACACTGTGATTGGTGATACAATTTATACAACAGTGCCAGAAGGGGCTACCACTGGTCGAATCACCATGGGAACCTTTGTGGGCGATCGGGCGACAAGTGATACTGACTTCATTGTTTACCATCTTCCTGCCATCACGGATTTTAGCCCCAAGACCGGCAATTCTGGCCAGACCGTTATACTCACGGGCACTAACTTCACCGGAACCACAGCGGTGAAGTTCAACGGTACGTCCGCGGATTTTACCATAGACAGTGATACCGCCATCACCACCACTGTACCGAGCGGGGCCACCACCGGCAAGATCACGGTTACCTCACCTGGTGGCACAGCCACCAGCGCAACCGACTACACAGTGGTCCCATTCATTAGTTCTCTCGAACCAAATAGTGGTATTGTGGGTGATGATGTGGTCATCAGCGGGTTAAGCTTCAATGGAGTGACCGCTGTGAAATTTAACGGAACACCTGCCTTTTTCAGATTAGATAGCGAGACTTCCATCGCTACGATCGTGCCGACCGGTGCGACCACGGGACATATCACCCTGACATACGCAGGTGGCACGACATCCAGTGACTCTGTGTTCACCGTTTATCATCCCATCACAATTACGTCGTTCACACCCACTATAGGCGATGCAGGGAGCACTGTGAATATCACGGGCGCCCATTTTACGGGAACATCCAGTGTGTCCTTCAATGGAAGACCTGCATTCTACGTTGTTAACAGTGACGTATCCATTACAACAGTTGTGCCTAGTGGGGCCACAACGGGACAGATATCGGTGACTAATCCAGCCGGCACCACATTAAGTGCTGGTAACTTCACGGTGTTTGTCCCCACTTCACTAGAAGTGACAATCACGCGAGGCGTTGGTTACACTGGCGCGCTAAGCGGAATGGAGCTGGTCTACAGCCTGACAGGGCCACAAACCTATACCGGTGATCTGGCTCTTGATAATGACGGTAAGTCGACCATCGGTGGACTGCAACCTGGCACCTATAATCTGCAGATCAGTGGCAGCCACTGGCTTACCCGCAGGATATCCGGCATCAACGTCAACGGCACTAATGGTGTGGTGACTTCGATGACCAATGGTAACGCCGATGGTAACAACCAGATCAACCTGTTCGACTTCGTGGTGCTAGATTCCAAGTTCGGATCCGCCGATTCGATGGCCGACCTGGACGGAAGTGGTCAGGTGAACTTGTTCGACTACGTGATCATAGACCAGAACTTCGGTGCTCAGGGCGACTGAACCCCACCAGGGTGGTGGGCGATCGGCTCACCGCCCGGTGACCTGCTCTACGGTTTCGATAAAAGGGGATGGTAGTTAAATATGAAAACTAAAAAGCAAGAGGAATTGGTGGCTGCATATCTATCTCAGTTTGATGACAATATCAGCACGTTATACCGCGACATCATCATGCAACTGTCTGAACTTGGATATAACCCCAAAAAGGAGAAGTCGAATATTAGCTTTAAGCATGATCTGCATAATAAACAAATCGCTAAGATGGGTACACGAGTAAGTAAATCCAAAGAGATATCTCCGATATTTGCCTTGAGATTTAGCGCTTGCCGAGGATATTCCCACAGGTTCACTGACATAGTGAGTGCAGCTATCATCAAATACCCGAGCAAAACTCCTCTTTGTTTGGACAACGGCTGCCACTATTGCGCGGGCGAACCCTCCACACACGTCTACACCTGCACATTTCCTGACGGTGTGAGTAAGTCGCATTGCGGCGCATATGCACTAGAGATACCGGATATTACTGCAGATGATATCTGTGAAATCAAGCGGCTTATCAAGGAAGAACACCAGTACCTGATGAAACATGAAGTTGGTCAGTAAGTAATGTAACTGCCCAGTCCTGAATGGCACTATCCGGGGCGGTTTGTCAGTACGGTCGCAATCTCAGCGGGCTGTAGACAGCACCCATCTGGCGGTTAGCCGAACGTACCGCTTCAGGACAGGGGACATGCAATCACCGTTGCCACGGGTTTAGTCACCCCACGGACTGATGTCCGTATCGGGGTTCCCTCACCGCGTGGCTAACGATATGCAGCCCGCAAGCGGGCGCAGGGGACGTCCAGATGCGTCCGCTTCAGCGGACAGCCAGCTGATTAGCGACGGGTGACGAGGCCTGCTTTAGCAGGTTGATGGAACCCGTCGCCAAAGGCCGACCGCCCATATCGCAGGATATCTGTCGGCGTATCGTGGTTATATCCTTCATACCCCGAGTTTGCAGTCGGCGTGCACCCACAGTTTCGCTGCTCCTGGCAGAACGCGCACATCAATCGGGGTCTGCCCACAGATATCACCATCTATCAGCACAGGAGAGGCACTGAGGGTCTCGATGCTCACATGGGTGCCCTTCCAGGCGCACACGCTGGGATGCTCCAGATGTGTGCCCGCAAAAACCCGCGGAAGGTTGCGCAGGAACTCCATCCGGCCCACGCTCTTCACCAACACCACATCCAGCAGACCATCGTCTACTCTGGCCTGTGGAGCTACTTTCATCCCGCCACCGTAACACTGCGAATTTGCCACAGCCACCAGCAGGGCATCGCCTTCCCACATCTGACCGTCAATGTTGAGCTTTATCGAGGTGGGTTTCAGGTGAACGACCTCCATGAATACCGCACTTAGGTAGGCGAATGTGCCTCCGAACAGGCGCATGCGCTTATTCATGCGCTCGGCGACGACCGCGTCAAATCCCAGGCTGGTAATGTTGATTGACTGGTAGGTACTATCATTGACGTCCAAAAGATCAATGTCAATGGCATGCCCATGTAACGCCAGACTCGCGGCCTCAGCGGGATTGATCGGCAGTCCAAGGGTACGGCATAGGTCATTTCCTGTGCCGGCGGGGATGATGCCTGTGGGGATACCGGAGCCCATCAATCCACTGACCACCTGCGAGATGGTGCCGTCGCCGCCGCATGCAAACACAATATCGGGTCTTTCAGCTACGGCCTCGGCTGCCAGACGTTCGGCTTCGCCTGCACTGGTGGTGAACACGCTTCGTACCTGCCAGCCCGCGGCTAGGAAGCAGGCTTCGGCTCGTCGTGCGGCAGTTTGTCCTCGGTGACGGCCGGAGACTGGGTTCGCGATAATGAGTGCCTTCAATGGAGCTCCCCTAATGTCAGTGATAACATATGCATTATAGCAACACACTAACCAGCCGAGGTTGCCGGTGATGGAATAGATTGGTAAAGCGTGCTTCTGAGGCTACCGCTCTCGCGCCTAAGGCTTATGTACGCAGAAATGGGACGGTGTGAACCGTCCCATTTCTTAGCGGGTTTTGGTACCAGCTTTTCGATCAGGTGAAAAGAAAGCTGACTACAACACTTCGCCCGACAGATCGTCGGCTTCGTGGTTGTTTCCGTTCTCTTCGTCATCCTTGCGATGGCCGAACTCGTCCAGCAGGGGCTCTTCACCCACGATGTCATCGTCCATTGACTCACCGTGTATGTCCGTGCCAAGCACAAGTGCTGACTCGTCTATACCGGCATAGGTCACGTCGGCAGCGCCCAGCAGTGCCAGGTCCTCGGCCAACAGGGCCGCCTCAATGTCGGCCGCCAGAATGGGGTCGTACATCTCGGGTGTCATGACTTCGCCTTCCATCAGCGGCTGGACGTCAAGCTTGCGGTAAGCCTGATATCCGGTTCCGCTTGGGATCAGCCGTCCGATGATCACGTTCTCCTTCAGGCCCACCAGGTCGTCACGCTTACCTCGCACGGCAGCTTCTGTCAGTACGTGCGTGGTTCGCTCAAACGAGGCAGCCGAGAGGAAGCTCTCGGTGGTCAGCGCGCTTTCGGTGATGCTCTGCAGCACCCACTCAGCGGTCGCTTCTTTACCGCCCAGATCGCGGACTCGGTGGTTCTCAAGGTCGAACAGGAACTTATCGATGACGCGTCCTGGCAGGAAGCGGGTATCACCCGGATCAAGCACACGGCGCTTCTTCAGCATCTGGCGGACGATGACTTCCAAGTGTTTGTCATGGATGTCTACACCCTGCTGCTTATACACTTTCTGAATTTCCTGAACGAGGTATTCCTGCACCGCAGCTACACCCTTAAGGCGCAACAGTTCACGCGGCTGCAGAAGTCCTTCAGTCAGTGCATCACCAGGCTCTACATAACTGGCTGCCTTTGTAAGCTCGCCGGTTTCTTTATCGTAGATCGCAGCATTTGCCTTGAGTTCACCACGGCCAGGCACCCGGTAAGTCTTCACTATCTTGACTTCGCTAATACCCAGCTTCTTGATCATGTCGTAGGCACTGGCGGTGATCTTCTTGCCCTTTTCTACGATCACTCCGGGTTTCTTGTTCGATGCTCCAGAGGCTTCATACTCTGCGGGCGTCGCTTGCACATCCGCAGCAGCGTATTTCTCGATGATGCGGTCGCCGCTTTCGGTGACAGGCTCCGGACTGGCGATGACCACTTCACGCATCAGGTCACGTGTTTCCACGGCCATCACTTCACCGGCCACGTCCGACATGATAGCTCGGCCCTTCAATGCTTCCGTTGCCATGAAGAGGTCGATAACTCGCGGGAGCGAACCAGCGGGGCTGATGTAGGTGTCCATCAGGTCGCGGATCTCTTTCGCGTTAACCACCATCGGGATGGAGGCGTCATCTTCGCCGGCAGTCAGCTTGAGAGCCTTCTGCTGGCTGAAGTCCAAGCGCAGCTCTTCCAGAAGCGTCAGTCGGCTATTAAACGACTGTTTGCCTCCAGCTAGGTGAGAGCCTGCACCACCACCGGTATGGAAGGTACGCATGGTAAGCTGGGTTCCAGGTTCACCGATTGATTCGGCAGCGATGATACCCACCGCGGTGCCGATTTCAACGAACCGTCTGGTCGCCAGGTCAAGACCGTAGCACTTGCTGCAGATGCCCCTGCTATGAGCACAGGTCAGCGGGCTGCGGACCAGAATGCCCTTGGCATACATCTCACGGAAGTGTTCCACGGAGGCTGCATACTGCTCAGGAGCAGTCTTGCTGAGCGTCGGGAACCCCTTGAGTAGATCATCAATACGCTTGGCTTCAGGGAGCATAATAAGCACACCAGGGGTGGCCAAAATCTCGCCGGTTTCGTAGTCTGTGATCTCTTCTAGAGCCGTTCGTCCATATAGACGCTCATTGATATCCTCAACGATGTTGTTACTGGCGTCCGCCCGACGTACCCGGATACCCTGCGTGGTGCTGCAGTCAAAGGCTCGCACGATGACGTCCTGCGCTGCATCTACCAGACGGCGGGTTAGATAACCTGCGTCAGCGGTTCGCAGAGCGGTGTCAGACATACCCTTTCGGGCACCGTGCGTAGACACGAAGTATTCCAGCACGTTCAGCCCTTCGTGGAAGTTGGAGGTGATAGGCAGGTCCTCAAGCAGGTTGCCACGGGCATCTGCAAATAGACCACGCATACCAGCCAACTGCGAAAGCTGTTTACTGGAACCACGGGCTCCGGAGTCCGTAATTACGAACAGCGGGTTGTGCGCCTTGGTGTTAGCAACAATCGCCTTTGCGATCTCTTCACCAGCGTCCTGCCACGCCTTGATGGCCTGGCTCTTACGCTGCTGGTGAGATAGCTGAAGCCGTTTGTACCTTTGGTCCAGCCGCTGCACGCTCTTGCGCACGTTGGCTATGATCATCTCTCGCTCGGGCGGGCTGTCCATGTCAGTCATGGCAATGGTGATGCCAGACTTCTTGGCGGCTCTAAACCCAAGGTCCTTCAGGTCGTCCAAGAAGACGACTGTGCGCTGATGGCCCATGTCTGCATGACAGGTAAGCACCAACTGCGCCAGCGACTTTTTGTCGAAGGTCTTGTTCATATACTCATCGCTGAAGGCGATGCTTTCCGGCAGGATCATATGGAACATCACGCGTCCGATAGTGGTCTCCACTACCTCAGGCCCTGCGCCTCGATCAATACGAATCAGAACCTTCTTGTGAATCTTCACAAGGCTCTGCTCGTATGAGGAGATGGCCTCTTGGATGTCCTTATACGGCAGGATGGTTTCCTTCCCGCCGATTTTCAGTGTTGCCTGACCGGATGCAGTCTCATCATCGGGATGGCCATGGAAGACCGGGTTGGCCATGGTCAGGTAGTAGCTGCCCAACACGATGTCCTGCGATGGTGCCACGATGGCGTTACCGTTGGCAGGGGAGAAGAGGTTCTGCGAGCTGAGCATCAGCACGCGGGCCTCCGCCTGAGCCATCGGGCTTAGCGGTACGTGGACGGCCATCTGGTCGCCGTCGAAGTCTGCGTTGAATGCAGAACAGACCAGCGGGTGAATCTGGATCGCCTTGCCGTCAACCAACACCGGCTCAAACGCCTGGATACCCAGACGGTGGAGGGTCGGTGCGCGGTTCAGCAGCACGGGGTGCTGTCGAATGACCTCATCGAGGGCATCCCACACCTGGTCGTTCATCCGCTCGATCATCTTCTTGGCGGCCTTGATGTTCTGGGCGCCGAAGCGCTCAGGACGGCCATTAGGTGCCAATACCGGCTCAAGACCCAGCTCCTCGTGCAGCTCCACAAGCTTCTTCATGACGAAGGGCTTGAACAGCTCGAGGGCCATCTCTTTAGGCAGACCGCACTGGTAGATCTTAAGGTGCGGGCCGACCACGATTACCGAACGCCCAGAGTAGTCCACGCGCTTACCTAGCAGGTTCTTTCGGAAGCGTCCCTCTTTACCCTTCAGCATATCGCTGAGGCTCTTCAAGGCGCGTCCGTTGGTTCCCACCACAGGCTTGCTGCGGCGGCCATTATCAATCAATGCGTCTACAGCCTCTTGCAGAAGCCGCTTCTCATGGTTGATGATGCTCTCAGGGGCGCGGATCTCGATGATCTTGCGCAGCCGGTTGTTCCGGTTGATGATACGGCGATACAGGTCGTTAAGGTCAGACGTTGCGAAACGGCCGCCATCCAACTGCACCATAGGGCGCAGCTCAGGAGGAAGCACAGGCACGCAGTCCAAAACCATCCACGCTGGCTGAATCTTGCTGTTGATGAAGGCATCCACGATCTCAAGTCGTTTAATGACCTTCACGCGAGCCTGTCCCTGAGTGTGCTCCGCCTCTTTAGCGAGGTCTTCGCGCAGCTCGAACAGGTTGATCTCTTCCAGCAGTTCCTTAACAGCGGCACCGCCCATGTTGGCACTGACCAGCTCGTTGACGTTCAGCTCCACCTTCTGAGAGAGGTAGAACAGCAGACGCTCGATCTCGCGCCACTCGTCATCGTTGATCAGTTGCTTCTTCTCGATCTTCTCAAGACAAGCACCGATGGGCTCCGTGCCTTCGTAGGCCGATGGTCCAAACGCCATGCGAAGCTTGACGCGCTTATCTTCGACCTCTGCACGCTGTGCGATGATCCAGTTTTCGAGATACGTGCGTTTTTGCTTCACGTCGTTCTCGGTGATGGGCTCCTCAGCGCGTGCCAGACCCTCTTCGATCTCCTGGTTGATGAGCTTAGTGCGGTCGGCGATATCAGTGCCGAGGTTCTCCACAAGCTCGTCCAGAATGAGGTCGAGGGCATCACGCAGAGCCGGCAGCTCCTGGTTGATGCGCCGGCGGTCGACCTTGGTCACCATGTAGCTGGTGAAGTAGACCACTTTTTCAAGTGTTCGTGCAGATATATCAAGCAAGAGGCTAAGCGGTGAGGGCATCGCCTTCAGATACCAGATGTGCGAAACCGGGGTCACAAGTTCAATGTGACCCATTCGGCTTCGGCGGACACGAGCGCGTGTGACTTCCACACCGCAGCGCTCACACACCTGCCCCTTGTATTTCATTTTCTTATATCGGCCGCAGTGACACTCCCAGTCCTTGATAGGACCGAATATCTTCTCACAGAAAAGACCGTCTCGCTCCGGCTTGAAGGTTCGGTAGTTGATGGTCTCCGGCTTCTTGACCTCGCCACGCGACCATCCGCGGATGTCGTCTGGCGAAGCGATGCTTATTCGTATTCTATCGAATTGCGCGGAGTCGTTTTTCACTGAGGTAAGCCTCCTCTGAGGTCGTGAGAGGTCAAGGGCCGACGCGTCATACTGTCTGCGTCTTCCTCATCCTGCAAGCTGAGTTCCTTGTCGGAGTGGTCGAATACACTGACTTTGAGGCCGAGTGACTGCAGCTCTTTGACGAGAATTTTGAATGATTCCGGAATACCGGGTTCATTCATCGGCTCACCCTTCACGATCGCCTCGTACACCTTCACACGGCCCACTACGTCGTCAGACTTAAGGGTCAGCATTTCTTGAAGGGTATTGGCTGCACCGTATGCTTCCAGTGCCCACACTTCCATTTCGCCGAAGCGCTGGCCGCCGAACTGTGCTTTACCGCCCAATGGCTGCTGGGTTACCAGGCTGTATGGGCCAGTAGATCGAGCGTGTATCTTATCGTCGACCAGGTGGTGCAGCTTCAGCATGTAGATATAGCCCACGGTCAGCGGGTTGTCGAACTCTTCACCGGTCTGTCCATCGCGAACGAGGCACTTACCGGTCTTTTCGTCCACACCACATCTATTCCATGTGTTCTTCTTGATCTTCTGCCATATCTCTTCAAGCGGTTCAGGGTTGTAGTTGACATATCCGTCACCTTGCCCCAATTGAACACTATCAACAGCAGGCATCACGCCAGTTTCCTGCATTAGCAGTGGGCTGAGCTCGGGTGCCGCATTGACAAGTTCCGCGATACGCTTCAGTTGGTCTGGTGCGGTTCGCTTCAGAGCATCGATGGTGGCTTCACGCAGGGTGTCCACTTCGGTGGCGTCATCAGTCACTGCCAATTCGGGCAGCACGATGCCAAGTTCCTGACCCAGGTAGTTCCTAAGCACGATTTCACGCATTGTGCGTGCCATGCGTGCCGTTTCGGTCAGAATCTCTTTTTCGTTCGCGCCCTGGAATGCAGGGTTGGCGTAACTGTAGCCGAAGTAGTGTCCAGGCCAGCCAAGGTGAGTTTCCATGATCTGTCCGATGTTCATACGAGAAGGCACGCCTAACGGGTTCAGCACGATGTCCACCGGGGTGCCATCGGGCAGGAACGGCATATCCTCATCGGGCAGGATCTTGGATATAACACCCTTGTTTCCGTGACGTCCGGCCATCTTATCGCCTTCCATCACTTTACGCTTCTGGGCGACGTATACACGCACCAGCATATTCACGCCTGCGGGTAGTTCATCTGCCGGCTGCTTCTCCACGTCGCCACCGCAACTGCGGCACATGACGGTATCTTCCGGCTTCTTGCTCAGTTGTGTTATCTTGTGGCATGACTTGCACTTGAAGTTGAAGCGGCTGAACACCTTAACGTCCACCACTTTGCCTTTTTCACCATGCGGCAGCTTCAGAGAGACGTCGCGTGTCTCTTCAGCCTTCTTACCAAAGATCGCGATGATCAACCGCTCTTCAGCGGTTAACTCACTCTGGCCCTTGGGTTGGACTTTACCTACCAGCAGGTCTTCAGGGCGAACCTGAGCACCGATGCAAATAATGCCGTTCTGGTCGAGGTCTTTCAGTGCGTCTTCGCTGATGTTCGGGATATCACGGGATATCTCTTCCGGTCCCAGCTTGGTATCACGCGCTTCCACTTCATACCGCTCCATATGGATAGAGCTGTAGACGTCGTCACGCACCATGCGCTGGCAGACCAGAATCGCATCTTCGTAGTTATAGCCATTCCATGGCACAAATGCCACCAGCAGGTTCTTACCAAGTGCCAGTTCACCATTTTCGGTGCAGGGGCCGTCGGCAAGCAACTGACCGGCTCGCACACGCTGTCCAGGGAATACCACTGGGCGCTGCGAAACACATGTGCTCTGGTTGCTTTGCATATTGTTGATTACGCTGTATCGGTCAATCGCACCATTGGTGTTCATGATCTGAATAGACTCAGCCGTGACGTGGCGAACCACACCGCTGTTGCGGGCCAGGATCATAACACCAGAGTCTCGCGCCGCGCGGCCTTCAAAGCCGGTCTTAACCAGCGGAGCGTCGCTACGCAGCAGCGGCACGGCCTGCTTCTGCATGTTCGAGCCCATCAAGGCGCGGGTCGCGTCGTCGTTCTCCAGGAAGGGGATCAATGCAGAGGCGATTGACACCAACTGCACCGGAGCCACGTCCATGAGGTCTACTTGAGACTTCTTTACAACCGGGTAGATAGTCTCCAGGTTGTTCAGATGGCGCACCTGTACCATTTCGTCCTTGAGGTGGCCATGACTGTCAACGCGGGTATCACCAGGAGCGATACGGCGGTCTTCATCCAGCTCTGCGGAGAGGTAGATGATATCCTCAAGAACCTTGCCGTCTTTGACGATGCGGTAGGGGGTCTCGATAAAGCCGAACTCGTTGACCTGAGCATATGTGGCCAACTGAGAAATCAGGCCGATGTTCGGGCCTTCAGGGGTCTCAATCGGGCAGATACGTCCGTAATGGCTGTCATGGACGTCACGGACTTCCAGCGTTGCACTCTGTCGGGTTAAACCGCCAGGTCCTAGTGCGGAAAGACGCCGCTTATGGGTCAGCTCGCTGAGCGGGTTGGTCTGATCCATGAACTGCGACAACTGGCTGCTTCCAAAGAAGCTCTTAATCGCAGCAGAGACTGGCTTGATGGCCAGGATCACTTGCGGAATCACTTCCGCATCCTGTGCGGTCATGCGCTCTTTGGCCACCTTCTCCATGCGCAGGAAGCCGTTGCGAAGCTGGCTTTGAAGCAGCTCGCCAACGGCGCGGACGCGCTTGTTCTTCAAGTGGTCAATTTCGTCTACTTCGCCCACACCGGAGCACAGCTTCACAAGGTAGTGAAGAGTGGCTACGAAGTCTTCCTTCGTAATGGTGCGGACATCCAGCCCCATGTGAATACCCAGCTTGCGGTTCAGCTTATAACGGCCGACACGCGCCAGGTCGTAGCGGCGGTTGTCGTAGAACTGGCTGTGGATCAGGCTCTTAGCCGATTCATCAGTGGCGGGGTCGCCAGGACGCATCTTGCCGTAGATGTGCAGCAATGCCCACCGGCTGTTCATCACAGCGGTGGCAGCATCACGCTTGCGGCTGTTGCGCGCTTTATCTTCTTCGTATGCCTGAATCTCGTCAACCAGCGTCGCTGTGATGAGCGCAGGCACCTTGAGCAGCTTGATGGAAGCCAGACCGTAGTCGGCAATTGACTTGGATAGAGGCTCGCTGATATGGCTCCATGGCGGTATGGTGGACGATCCAATCTGGATCGGCTCCACTGTCCACATGCCCCAGCCGGCTTCGTTCTCGAAGTCTTTGCGGAACAGGTCATCACGTGTGGGGTTAGTGAACTCCACAGGTTCGCCGAAGAGATGCAGTATATCTTCGTTGGTGTCGGCGGCACTGGAGATAGCGACTTCCATCTCCAGCATCTCGTCGCTCAGTCCCTGAAGGAACTCAGCGGTGATGCGGTCGCCTGCTTTGAGAACCACACCGTTCGAGGTGTTGACCAGGTCGGCGGTGTCAAGAGCAGGAGCAGTTTTGTAGTAGTCTTCAACCTTCTCGTTGTCGACCTGTTCCCGTGTGATCTCGCCCGTGTTCTCGTCCACCACATCCACGTAACCGCGGCTGACAGCACCTTCATACATGCGGTTTAGCGCATCTTTGAGGGGCATGTAAAGCGGCTGATGGGCTTCATCAAATGCATTAAGGGCGCGAAGCAGCGTGGTGATAAAGATCGGCTTGCCTTGCCCGATTTTTACCTTTACCACGTCATCAGAGGCGGTGTCCACCTCTATCCACGGACCCTCGTTAGGAATCACTTTAGCACCGAAGATGTTCTTATGGGCCAGGAATGTTTCCAGCCAGACACCTGTCGGCGCTCCCTTGCGGAATATCTTGTCGAAGACGTTCTCAAAATAGACGCCCGAGGAACGAATCAACTGACTTACCACGACACGCTCTCGCCCGTTGATGATGAAAGTTCCCTTATCTGTCATCAGAGGCAAGTCGCCGAGGTAAACCTCAGATTCGGTGATCTCCATAGGGACACCACCCTCAACGCGACCATATCGCACTTTCGCGCGAATAGGGACCTCGAAGGTCATGTCGCGGTCGCGGCACTCTTCAAGGCTATATTTCGGTTCACCCAGAGTATAGTCGAGCATTTCGACAAACTGCTGGTTAGTAAAATCGTAAATTGGGGAAAAGTCGTGGAAGAGCTCCTTTAGGCCCTCTTCCAGAAACCACTTGTAGGATTTTAGTTGCACAGAAATGAGGTTTGGAAGTTCTTGTCTGTACGGGGTTTTGGACTTATCCGAGTAGTGAGTCTTGATCAATCTGGGTACCCTCCTACGGCCTGCACGCAAATAGTAATTATTACACAGAAATTCCAAGACGTCAAGTTTTAGTCATTTGGCCGGGTTTTTCACCCTGTTTCCACTCAAATGACCTGTTTTGCGTCTTGGTAAGCCAAGATCCCCCGCTTGCTGGATGCAGTGCACCGCATCAGACTGCGCAACCGTTACTTTCACAAAAATCGGGTAGTAGTGAACAGCCGCAACCGGGAGTATTTCGAACCTTTATCTCTTCCCTATGTGGTAACTCTTTCTTCCGGCTTGCATGGAGCCGAGTTTTACGATCGATCCTTCATTCCCTGAGTACACCATTTCTGTACCCTCTATAGTGTAACCGAACGGAACGTAAACATACATAGTCGTGCTCAAACACTGCTCCAGCTTATCATTGGCAGTCACGGAAAACTTGGAGCCTTTCTGGCTGCTGCTGAACACCTCAGCACCGCAGAACATGCTGGTGTCAGCCCCAACAATCGCCGGCTTGTCTGACACTGGCGTGATTCGAAAAACCTGCGCAGTGTGTTTAGCCATGTTGAGGGTGAGATTATCGGTGATGATGCCCTCCGGCTGCGATTCCCAGCCGTTGAACAGCACGCACTGACCCTTCAGGCCAAGATCATTGAGCTCTATTGTTTTGACTGTATCTGTGTCACTCCAGTTATACACCGCCAGCAGTTTAGAGCCATCGTCCAGGTCGATGAGCAGAGTAGAGGGCTGCCCCTCTTCGAAGAAGTCTACCGGACGTCCCGCCTTGCCCAGCACCGGCAGGATGTGGCGATAAAGCTGCTTGCGGTCGTTGCCGATTTTGTCGATAAACTCGTTTATCAGCGAAGCCCCGCCGCTGAACGCTACGGAAGTGGCCCACACGCGAGCCTCCTCGTATGGGATCACCGCACTGTCGCCGATGTCGTAGTCACGCACCACCAGACCGTCGGCGTCATTGATAAACAGCCTGTCATGGTAGAAATAGCGCAGTGCAATGTTGTTGGAACACCACTTGATCAGGTTCCACTGGTTCTTGCTCTCTGTGCCCCACTGCGTTATGTCCTCCGTCACGCGGATGCCGTCTAGAATGCCGATGCTCTCCGGGATCGGGGCCCCGCAGGCGAGCAGATAGACGTCTTTTCCCACAGCGTCACGGATAGTCTTCAGTGCCCGTCGGTAGATCGCCACGATGTAGTCGTCGGGATAGATCACCAACTGCTCGTTGCTGTAAGCCGACCGCAACCCCATCAGCAGGAAGTCCAGTTTGAAGTAGCTGGCACCATACTCCTGGGTGGCACGCTGAAAGATAGTTTTGAAATACTCAAGGGTCTCGGGTTTATCGATGGCCATCGGGTAACAGTAGTCTTCTTTGTTGGAGTATGTCAGGGTATACTCGGCCGCCGCATCATTGGTCTTCACATACTTATACTGCGGGTAGTCTGCAAAGAAACCCGAGGATGTGCTGGTGATGAACGGCGCGAACCACAGCCCGAAATCCAGACCGTTGCTTTTGACTTCGGAGGTAACCTCGTTCAAGCCGTCTATGCGAGGTGTCCAGTATCCGCCGAAGGAGAGGCCACGCTGCCAGCCGTCGTCCAGTTGCAGCGTATTGGGTTTGGTCTGCCCATATTCCGACATCAGGTTGCGCAGCGCATCTTTGGCGACTTCATTGGACAGATTTCCATAAGCACACGACCATGAGCACCAACCTGTAGGAACCTTATCCGTCACCTTAACGCGGTAGCGTTTGGCCATGATGTCGGTGTAGGTGCGGAACAGCTCATCGACGTGTTTGGGAGCCGAGATGATGAATTTCTCAAGCCGGTAGCTCTGTCCCTTGATGAGCGGCTTGTCCTCCATGGCGAAACGCACTTTTACACCGCTCGGTGTATAGCGCAGATATGCCCAGAAGCGGTCTACCGTGGTTAAGGCCACACCCAGCAGCTTGCCGGTTTTGGAACTGCGCCACGCACCCACATCCTTTGACATCTGACCGTTGCTGTCGGCCATCGAACGCACTGTCACACGGGAGTTGGTGGTATCGCTGTTGGCGAACACCCGCACATCGGAGGCAGTCAGCTCAGGGGTGAACAACAGCTCGCAATCGACGAACTTCAAGCTCTTCTCAGTGACAGGTTTCAAGCTGAGGGTGTATTCATTCGTCTGGCCGTTCAACGGCTTTGCGGCAACCGTCACCGCGGTCATGCCGTCGCCCAATTTTCTGGGGCTGTTGAGCTGCACCGGCAGCGTATTGACGGAGCCATCGGTATACGTGAGGATGATATTGGCTGTTTGGATATTGAGTTTCGCAAGCTCAGACAGCGGAGCCGCTCCGCTAGCCGCTGATGAGGCCAGAAGGGATGTCATCGGAAGCAGCATAAGTAACGCCTCAGCGATTTTAAGTAGTTTGTTTTTCATGGTTTCCTTTATCATAATAGCCCGTATACCGATGTGTTGCCACGCGATGCCGAGTGTCATATGAAGCCGGAACCCCACCGCCACCAAGCATCCCTACAGATACCCAATCCGTGGGCCGAACCGGATCGCTGAAGCTCAATATATGGGAAACAAGGCCGACCCACTTCGGGGTAAATGGTTTTGGGTAGCCTACCAGGTTGCGCTTCGCTTACCCCTGGCTATAAGAGTCGCTACCCACTTCGTGGGTGCCCGGACTTCCCGCAGCCCATGACATGGTTTTGCCATACCTCGGCCTGAATATGCGGCACGAGACGCTGTCCGTTGTCCACCGTCACTACACCAGTAGCACTTTACCCAGTCGTCCACTTCTCATGCTGTGACGAACCGCTTCATGAACCTGGGCGAGGGGGTAGCTGGCCTCGACGCGGGGCTCAAAGCGACTATCGAGCAGCAGGTTCATGACATCACTCACCATCTGAATTCCATACCGGGCGGAGTTGCTTCGGGCCCAGCTTGTCATCCAAAACCCCTTCACCGTGAGCTCTTTAAAGATCATCTGACCGTTGTTGATGGGGGTGCTATCGCCGCTCAAAAGGCCGTAGACCAGCATAGTGCCACCTGTGGCCAGCGCGTTGATGGCCTCACCGCCGCAAAAACCACCGACCGCGTCAATCGCTGCGTCAACACCTCGGCCATCGGTGATCTCGAGGGCTCTCTGGGCGAACCCCTCACCAAAGGAGACCACCACTTCGGTGGCGCCGAGTTCCTTGAGGTAGTCTGCCTGGTCTTTACGTCGAACCACACAGATGGTGTTAATGCCTCTCTTTGATGCCATTCTGACCATCATCTGGCTGAGGGTGCTGCCTCCTGCGGTCATGGCAAGCCATTGTCCCGGCTGCAGGTTGAGTTCTTGAAGCATCGCCCAGGCGCTGCACGGGTTGACGAACATCTGGCATGCGGTGGCGTCACTCATCGCGTCTGGGATGGGTATGGCCGCACTGCTGGAGACGCAGACCCGCTGCTGCCAACTGCCAAGGCCCGTGAAGCTGACTCTCTGGCCTGGTTCCAGCGAACTGTCCGGAGGAGCCGATATGACCCGTCCCATACCCTCAAACCCGCAAGCCGAAGGTAATGGTGGTTTGATGCCGTAGTTTCCCTGAATAAAATGCAGATCAGATGGGTTGATGGGGCGTGCCAAGACCTCCACAAGCACCTCGTTGGCTGCCGGGGAAGGTTCTGGCATCTCCTTTACTTGAAGGCCAGTGACGGGGTCACCGTAAGATATCAACTGCACAGACTGCATGTATTTTCCTCCCGATCTCTATCCTTCTGTATGCTTTAGGTCGATCTCGGTGGGTTCGATTTTGATCATCGCGAATTCTGGATGTTTGGCTCCCTCGGGGAACATGCTGATGAATTCGGGATCGAAATGAACAGATGCCTCTTTAGGAGTAGCCACGGTAGCCTCACCCCAGATGCGCAGGTTGATGCCCTGAGCCCAGGAGACCACACAGACCTTGTTGTTTGCCATGATCTCCTTCATCTTTGGTGAGCTGCGATGCACGGCATACCAAATGGTGCCGTCGTCTTCCACCTCAGCGGTGCGCATTACGCGCACGTTGGGGCGGTCTCCATCAACGGTGGCGAGGTAGCTGAACATGGTAGTTCGCAAGTGGCCAACGGCCTCTTGCAACAGCTTGGTCTCAAACATGTTTGTCACTCCTATCGGAAACTAGTTATTTAATGGGCAGGACTTCCATCGGCACAGTGACGTGATATTTATGAACCAGGGTTGCACCCAAGTGACCCGCCTGGGCTATTTTGATAGCACCCAGGCTCCACAAAGCCACGAAGACGAGTGCTATGACCACCGCTGCGGCCCGCGACATCACGCGTTTGGACACGAGAGAAAAGAGCACGAACAGCGTAAAAAGAGCGGTGATGGCTGTGAAGATATTACGGGCCGATTCCGCCAGTTCTGAGTGAGCTTCAACGGTGTCCATGATGGCTTTGCTGACGTCGGGCTGGACCGCCATCGCAGCAGCCACCATGCCGGATTTTACACTTGCCTCGCCAGTGATGGTAGCGGCCCACGCCCCTATAGTTCCCAGCACCAATACCACCGCGGCGGCACCCCACCAGGCCATGGTACACCGTTTTGTTGACAGGCCGATGACCACCAATACAGGTGCGACCAGCAATAGTGCGATAGGAAAATGCACGACTAGCGGGTGCATACCTTCAATTGGCGGCGGCGATGGTAATGTGAACGTCATAAGCGAGCGGCTCCTATGTGGCTACTTGATGGTCTTGAAATCCTCTTTTTCCTCTGCACAGATTGGGCAATTCTTGAACGTAATTTTGGTCACGACATAACCGCAACGCGGGCACAGGTAGTATGCTTTAGCCTTCGTCCATGTTTTCTTATTTGCCGACACACCGTTGATCAGATCCACCAGATACTTATCGGTGATAGATGATCCGCCAAACGCCATGTTGGCTTTCTTCGCACCTTCTTGAGTCGCGACCTTAATGTAGGCCGGGTAGTCTTGTTTTACCAGCTTATTGAGTTGGGCAGTGATGGATTTCATGATTTTGCCCACATTGGTCTCTGCAGGCGGAAGGCTGGGCATCATAGCTCCGGTTTTGCCGCCCGAGTCTTTGATCGCTTTTTGAATCTTCTTGACATGAACCTGAGCACTGCCGTTGACGGCCTTCATGACCGATACGATACCGAGGTTCTTCTGCCGCTGCGCCAGCAAGACGCAATATGAAGAGTCCATCAGAATCTGATTCTCAGCATTAAGGGCCGCGTGCAGGTACAACATAGTCTTGACTGGAGCAGCGTAGCCAGGAATTGCCAGTATAAGCGCTGCTGATACGATAGTTAAGAATTTCATATTTATCCTCCAAGGATCGTTGTTAGTCTATACACCCCTATGTTACCTGAATTGCACAAGCGACTTCTCTATGCCGGATACCGTCTACAGAAAAGCCAGTCTATTACCCACAAATATCTACGGAGCCAGCAGTCGCCGATTCCGCGACATAAATGTCTCGGCTATTGACCTGAAAAGCCTGCTGAAGCAGTCTGGGTGCCGGTTCCAGCCACAAGGCGAAGTGGTGCAGCCTGCTTCAGCACCGGTCAATAGCCATGTGCTTTAGCGCGTGGTAGGGCAGGCATGTATAGTTATACAACGCTATAACCCCGCGTTCGGACTTGTGGGTAATAGCCGAGACATTTATGTCGCGGCACATGGTCGATTCGATCCCAATCTGGACTTGTGGGAAATAGGCTGGCACAGAAAAGCCGCTTGCATATAAACCAGGGCAGAGGCCGCAGGTCGTAGGGTGCCTATTGGACTGTGATACCTGCCGCTTCCCGCCAGGGTGCAAATTGCTTCCAGATTTCGTTCTGTGCTTTCCGTTCGAACTCCACCTTGTGCCACTCGTTGGGACGGAAGGCGTCGCGCATTTGAATCACGATCTCGTTCTTGGGGTAGAACAACATCGGATCATACTCGTAGGTTCCTGCTGTCGCGCTGTCCTCTGTCTCGACATATAGCGTACTCAACGAAAACAGAGAGCTCATCTGGTAGCTGTCGATGCCGACTGAGTGCCTGAACCTGCGGATGGGCGGCACCAGCTTGCCGTTGACATACAGCTCCATGTCCATAAAATCAGCACGGTATTTCATTTTCGCGACATTTGGGGTCTTGATGCCGGTCACCGCCGTGGCGGCGGTGCCAAGAACCCGCTTCACGACGCTGGAGCCTTGCTCCTTAAGCTGAGGCGTGAAACTGATGCTGACCGTAGCCCGGCGTGCCTCATACTCTCGAATGGTGAAGTCCTCAGTGCTGGCTCTGGCACCGCCTTTTCTCTTGCCACGCTCGTTGTCATGCTCGCGTCGTGCATCGCCGGTCTGCCAGGCATATACAAACGGGGTGCTGATGGTCAGGTTAAAGTTTTTTACACCCTGCATCCATATAGGCTCCAGCTTTTTGCCTTTGGCTGCGGCTTCGAGCATCGGGGCAGTGACTAGTTGTTTGGGTGCATCTGGAAGTGGGTTGACTGAAGGTGGTTCGGCGTAGCCAAGCATCCCTCGGGCTGCGTCGATGACCGGGATCGCTTTTGCGATGCTGATGACCCCGCCGTACCCCTGGGCGGAACTTTCGCTGATCAAGAAGGTGCAGATGCCCGCGACCTTCTTGTCCATATTGACCAGCGGACCACCGCTGTTGCCCGGGTTGATCTGAGCATCGGTCATGATCATTTTGCCGTCGTACTTACTGACCACTCCCACCGCCAGGCTTTTGTCCTGATCTAACGGGCTGCCAATCACCAGCACGCGCTCGCCTTCAAAAGCGACCGCTTCCGAGTTTGGGTTGACTAGCGGTAGTTGGACTGGCTTGTATTGAATTTGCGGGTTATACCGTATAACGGCGATATCACTGCTGACATCCTGGTGGATGAGCTGGGCGAGGTAGCTGTGGCCGGTATCAAAGCGTATTGCATACCACATGGCTCTGCCGACCACGTGGCTGTTGGTCACTACCAGTCCGCTTTGGGCATCCACAACGAAACCGCTGCCCCGGCCTGTGTCGGTCATTACCGTCACGACGCCTGACTTCAATTCGTTGAAGATGACCGTTTCATCACTGACCCTGCGAGAGCTTTGCGCGTGGACGGCCAGGCCGCCCAATAGCAAGCCAAAAACCAAGGTCGCCGCCTGTAGATTAATGCGAGGTATCGGCCAGATCATGGAACACACTCCTGTATTGCGGGTAAACCACTGCATATATTGTACTGCCGGAGATCGGGATGCTGCATATGCATATATGTAGACCGCAACGGAGGGGCAAAGGGTACACATGCGAGGCGTGAATGAACGGGATTGATCTCACGCGAAGACGCGAAGGCGCGAAGGGGTAATGACCGGCGCGGTTTTTCGGTACGCTTGCGTATGCTGTGCAGGTATCTTCCGCGCCGGTCTTGCGGTTAGCCCGCTCTGTGCATCTGCTGACCACCAGTCTGCTACAATGAGTTCAGACGACCTGTCTACAGGGAGCTCCATATGAACAAGCTGAGTAATAGTTATGATGTCATCGTAGTGGGTGCCGGACCGGCTGGCAGCGTGGCGGCGATACAAGCGGCGAGGGCTGGGGCCAAGACTTTGCTGGTAGAGCACAGCAGCCTGCCCGGGGGCACCACCACCCTGTGTGGGGTGGACTTCCCCGGGTTGTTTCACGCCTGGGGCAAGCAGGTCATTGCGGGGATCGGCTGGGAGCTGGTGGCTTCTGCGGTGAAGGAGGTTGGTGGCACTCTGCCCGACTTCACCCGCTACGATCTACCGCATCCCATGCTGCAGGTAAAGATCAATGCTTCGATCTACGCGTGTCTGCTTGATGAGGCGTTTACGGCCAGCGGTGTCGATGTTCTCTACCATGCGATGCCTCTGAGTGTCCAAGAAAAGCACGACAAGATAGAGTTGACGCTCGCGACCAAGCAGGGAAGCCGAAAGCTAAACTGCCAGGTGGCGATTGATGCCACTGGGGACGCCAATCTGGTGGCGAAAGCGGGATACAAGCTCAAGCCGAGTGAGGAAAAACAGCCAGGGACGCCCATTATCCGACTAGGTGGTTATGACCCGGCGAAACTCAACTTACCGGAGATTGAGACTGCTTATAAGGCGGCAGTCGCTTCTGGTGACATGGAATGGCTTGATACCGGCATGTCGCGGTCGATGGCTCATCTTCTTCAAAGCCGGGGTGAGAACTGCATCCATGTGCCGGTGACCGCTGCGGACACCAGTGAGGGTAAGTCGGAGGTGGAGCGATTGGGACGTGCCGCCGTGCTGCGTATCTACCGGTTCTTGAAGGTGTTTCCCGGGCTGGAGAAGATCGAGGTCAGCACTATGCCCCCTCAATGCGGGGTGCGTGAGTCTTCGATTGTGGACGGGGAGCTGACCATCAGCGTGGCTGAATATACCTCGGGACGCTACTGGCCCGATTCGCTGTGCAACGCCTTTTACCAGATCGACCTGCATCAGCGTGACAAAGAGAGTGGGCTGATGGCCAGGCCGTTGGTGTTTGGTGTAGTGCCGACGGTGCCCAGGCGAGCACTGATCCCGAAGGGCAGCCGCAGACTGCTGGTGGCAGGGCGGTGCGTCTCAAGCGACCGGCTGGCGAACTCGGCGCTGCGGGTTCAGGCTTCGTGCATGGCGATGGGGCAGTCGGCAGGCGCCCTGGCGGCACTATCTGTGGACAAACAGCGGATACCGGCTGATTTGGATATCGCCGATGTGCGGAAGCTGCTGCTGGCCCATCAGGCGATACTGCCCGAACCGCGGTAGTATATCGACCGATTAGGTGAATGGTCTTCAATGAGCGGACAGGAGGAATACCTAGAATGAAGATAGGTTGTTGCGCCGGACTCAATAGTATTCAAGTCGTTCAAGATGCGGGCTATGATTACATAGAGCTTGGGGTCGGCACGGTCAAACCGGAGGCGCCGCGTTCGGAGTTCGAGCCTATTTGTGAGCATGTGCGGCAGTTTACCATCAAACCGGAGGCATGGAACTGCCTGTTGCCGGGTGATCTGCATGTCATAGGGCCCGCGACCGACAGTGACAGACAGCAGCGGTACCTGCGCACGGCGTTTGAAAGAATAGAAGAGTTGGGCGGTCATACTGTGGTGTTTGGCAGTGGCGGAGCCCGTACAATCCCTGAGGGTTTTCCACATGAAGAGGCATGGCAGCAGTTGGTTGATTTTGTGACCATGGCAGGACAAATTGCCGACGCACATGGGATCACTTTTGTCATCGAGCCCCTTAATAAGAAGGAGACGAATGTCATAAATTCGGTGGAGGAGGGGATGAAGCTGGTGATGGCTGCTCATCACCCCTCAGTGAAGTGCCTTGCAGACCTATATCACATCATGGAAGAAGAAGAGCCCCTTCAGCACATCGTCAACGCCGGAAGCGGTATCCGTCATGCCCATATCGCCGACACCGGCAGGTTCTGTCCCGGATCCGGCAGCTATCCAACACGTGAGTTTTTCGAAGCACTAAAGAGTGCCGGTTACCAAGGCATGATGAGCGTCGAATGCTCATGGAGAGACATCGATGTGGAGTGCAAACAGGCGCTGGAGTTCCTGAGGGGGATCGATGCCGAGGTGAATGGGTGACTGAGTGGTCTCGAGCCGGTCTCACGCGAAGACGCGAAGGCGCGAAAGGGGTCATGACCGGGCCGGTTTGCCAGTACGATACTAAACGCCATGAAGGTAATTTCCGGTCCGGTCTGGCGGATAACCTCTACGCGACATCAATGCCTTGACTTCCCATTATAAGGCAGGTATATTCTATTCAGAGCTGAAAAGGATAGCACTTGTGCTCTTGTCTCAACAAATCTACAGCATCTATCAAACCATTAACGATGGTAATTTGTACCACTTTCTTGACATAACTTTGAAACGGAGTATGATTGAATGCAGATTAATAGGGCAGTTTATCGTATTTTTCTATGCAGTATATTAATGACCGTGATGCTGACAGCATGTCAAAAATCGAAAGGTACTCAGCCACCGCAGGCTGATATTGCACAAGCCCATCAGAATGTTGCCTACTACATATACAATGAAATGCAGTCCGATTCGTATAAAACCGGAAAAATGTCATACCATCCCTTTGGCACCCCACAAGAAATACCAGCCTTATTGCAGCACCTCACCTTAGCAGAACCGGCATATGAGACGCTATATCCTAGTATTGTGGAGAGCCTTAATAAATCACGCAGAGAACACGGGGACGAACCGGTTCGGTTGCTGTGTCTTGTCGGCTTTATCTACAAGACGGACGAATCCGACGAATCTGTTCTGTTTATCCAAGCTAAAACTGACACAGGGCAGTGGTACATGCACCAAATAACAAAACCCCGTGTGCTTAAGTTCCGAACAATCGAAGAATCAGAAGATGACCTGAAACGAGCATTAATTTCAATTGCTCTTCAAAATCGATCATCCGAAGAATCGCAAAAAGCTATTGAAGCCCTACTGCTACCTGAGATACTACATCGGAAATAGAATGCTCCATGTGTCGGACTTAGCATAAGGTAGGTGACCCACGGCGCGGTTGATCAATAACGGCCGGCGTCGCTGTGCTCCAATCGGTGTATGGGGTATGCGGCCGGAGCAATTGGGTTGGTGGTGGGGGCGTCCGGCGGACGCCCCAAGGGCGGGGATAACCCGCCCCTATACGTCGTCGAAGCCATACTGCTGGTAGATATACCGTGCGCGGCCGCTGGGGGCGGTGTCACCGCTGGTCCACGCGGTCACGATATCGCCGTCCTTCAGGCAGTTATCGGCCCACTTGAACTGCAGACTCACCGGTTTGCCATCTAGTCCCAGAAGCCTGCGCGGGATGGTGATCATCAACTGGTTGCCCTGCAGCTTGTAGTCCACATCGGCCAGCTTCTTCCACTTCCAACCACCTTCGCAAACTTCCAGCACGGCCTTGCTGCCCGGTGACACGCGGTTCACAGCAAACTGGAACCCCTCCCACGCAGGGCCGTTGCCGGTGCTGATGAAGAGCTGCATCCACTGCTGACCAGTGCGCGGCGTGATGTTCTTGGCGGTCTGCACGTAGAACACCAGATTCTTGGCATCACGGGCGACTTTGGCCACACGGAGGTCGTTGCGACCGCTATTGTCCGTGTAGTGCAGCTCCTTGCCGATGCCGTCGTGGTCGCGCGGCAGAGTTTCGTTGATGGTGTCCTGGTAGGTTGGCTGCACCTTCTGCCAAGCCGACCAGGGCGTGCTCTTGCCGATACTGACCTCGCGGCCCGCTTCCGGTACCGCACGGGCACCTTTGAACTGGCGGATGTAGTTGATCATCTGGTAATAGTAGTTGTCGGTGTGTCCGCCCTTCATCGGCTCGATGTCGCGCGAATACTCCTGGTCAAACTGGTCTACAAACATCACCGGCTTCTTGATGCCATTGAACTCCGAGAAGCGCATGGCGATCCACTCGTTCCATCCGGTGATGAAGATGAAGTCGGGGTCCTCCTTGATGGCGTGCTCGAACTGTTCGGCGAAGTTTGGACCACGGTCGATGGCCCCAGGACTGGTGTCACGCGCGCCATTGTGCCATGTTCGGCCATACACGCGTTCGCCCTCGCTCATCGAGCCCAGGCGGCCGTCAACGCCGTTCATCGCGGTGCCCACCACCATCATCTCGTTCTCGCCTTCGCTGTTTTTGTACATGCGCTGGGGGAAAATCTCCAGCCAGCTCCACTGGTCAGGACCTGATGGGCCATCGAAATAGCTGGGCATCGGCTTGCGATAAGTAAAGAAGTCCTTCATCTCAGCTGGTACGGGTGCCGGGTCCGCCATGATCAGCGGTTTGCCCTTCCACTTATACCATAGGTCTTTGTACAGACCTGGCTTGTAGAGCTGTTCCCACAACTGGTTCAGTGAGCCCATCGGGTTCCAGAAGGGGCACAGGAACGCCATCTGCGGGGTTTTGAGGCCCTCTTTGCGCATCTGCGTCCAGGTCTCGGCCAACGCCTTCCAGCTATCAGGGTAGGTCGCCTGGTTGGTGACGTCGAATATTACCACGTCGATACCGGCATCGCTCAGCATGGTGGCATGGCGGCGCATCACCCAGGGGTCGGTGTTGAGGTAGTAGCCATACATCGGCTCGCCCCAGTGATGGTAAGCCATTTTGGGTCCCCAAACCGGGCTTTCGGCGTTGCTCATGGCATTGGGGTCCTTCGCCAGAGCTTTTGTCACATCGTATGGACCGTATGTTAAATCCAGCCACAGGAAGTAGAATATGCCCACGGCTTTACCAGCGCGTGGTGCCGGAACCTTTGGCGCGGTGAGTAGGGGACGTCCCAGGGCATCGGTGGCCGCCCAGGTATCGGGCATCGTGTCAACGGCATTTGCCATCAGCGAACCTCCAATTAGTGAAAGCGCAAGAAGCGAGGTGAGTGCGGGCTTCATGGTTCTCCTCCGTTTGGTGCATTACTGCAACTGCCTGTAGAGTTCGCCATATGGGGTTCGGGTTCCTGCATGGGGGAGGAGGCCGGTTATGTGAAGGCGCGAAGGGGAGGGGAATGTTCAAGAATTGGCGCCGATTGCTGGCTTCCAAAAAAATAGAGTGCCAGTGCTCCTCCGCCGCGACATAAATGTCTCGGCTATTGACCAGCCAAGTCTGCTGAAGCAGCCTGCAACGACGAAACCAATATCGGCACGAAGTGACGCAGCTCGATTCATCGGGCTTGCTGATCAGTAGCCGAGACATTTATGTCGCGGCGGAGGGGTTACGAAACCTGCCCTCTCCGGCCCGAATCGTGCTCAATATTGCCCAAACTATGCGCTTCTTGATATACTTTTCATGGTCTGCAAGCCCGGGTGGTGGAATCGGTAGACACACGGGACTTAAAATCCCGAGCCGCAAGGCGTGGGGGTTCGAGTCCCCCCCCGGGCACCAGATACAGATGTTTCCTGACGATATCGACCTTATGTGATCACCCCCCTATCGGGGTTCCCTCGGTGGAGAGTGACCACCAACCGGAGGCAGAACCTGATATGAGTTTTCAATACGACGTGGCAATAATTGGTGCCGGCCCTGGCGGCTATGTAGCGGCGATCCGCGCCGCTCAACTAGGCGGCAAGGTGGCCTGCATTGAGCGTGAATACATCGGCGGAACCTGTCTGAACTGGGGATGCATCCCCACCAAGGCGATGGTTGCTGGTGTCGAGCGGTACCACCAGATCAAAAATAGTAAGAATTTCGGCATCACCGTAGGTGATGTAACAATAGACTTCAACGGCTTGATGGCCCATAAAGATAAGGTCGTTAAGACCCTGCGCGGCGGCATCGCCGGTCTGTTCAAAAAGAACAGCATCGACAGCATCGCAGGCAACGCAACCCTCGTCACCCCCAACACCATCAAGGTCACACGCGCCGATGGGTCCACAGAGACCATCACCGCTAAGAATATCATTCTGGCGACCGGTTCTGAGCCAGTCCGCCTGCCGGTTCCCGGTCTGGACGGTGAAGGCATATGGACCAGCAACGAAGCGGTGAACGCACCTTTCGTGCCCAAGCGCCTGCTGGTGATGGGCGCCGGGGCGATCGGCTGCGAGTTCGCTTATGTGTTCAACAACCTCGGCAGTAAGGTGACGGTTGTGGAGCTGATGCCGCAGATCCTGCCGTTGGAAGACGCAGAGATCGCCGCAGAGCTGAACAAGAGCCTGAAGCGCCAGGGCATCACTTTAATGAACGACGCCAAGGTGAAGGAAGTGAAGCACCAGGCCGACGGCTCCAAGCAGGTTGTCATCGAGACCGCCAAGGGCGATCAGATCGTGGAGTGCGACATCGTGCTGGTCGGCGTGGGCCGCCGTGCCGTGCTGGAAGGTCTGGGCATTGAGGGCCTCGGAATCCGCACGCACAAGCGGGGCATTGAGGTCAACGAGAAGATGGAGACCAACGTGCCGGGCATCTACGCCATCGGCGACGTGATCGGTAAAATCCAGCTTGCGCATGTGGCTTCCGCCGAGGGAATCGTGGCCGCCAGCAATGCGCTGGGCCACAATGAAACCATGAAATACAAAGTGGTTCCCAGTTGTGTCTACACCGTGCCGGAAGTGGCCAGTGTGGGCCTGACAGAAGCTCAAGCGATCGCTGAGGGTCACGATGTCAAGGTTGGCAAGTTCAGTCTGCGCGGATTGGGCAAGATGATGGCGATGGGCGAGACCGAAGGCCTCGTGAAAGTCGTCGCTGACGCCCAGTATGGCGAGGTTCTTGGTGTTCACATCATGGGACCGCACGCCACCGATATGATCGGTGAACCTACCACCGCGATGAGTCTTGAAGCTACCCTGGAGGACATGGTGCGAGTGATCCACGCTCACCCCACAGTCACCGAGGGGCTGCTTGAGGGCTTCGAAGACGCGCTGGGACACGCCATCCACAAGTAAGATGCCGCGATGTGGCATTGTGATATACGGTCTGCGCACGTCGCAGACCGTATTTTGTCATAATAAGGGTGTGTCATATTCACCTATATACCTTGACCACACCTTCTGAGGAGAACTCACGATGAACCAAATGCACTTAAAACTCGGGCTTTATGCTGCCATGTGCCTGCTGGTTGCCGGCTGCAACAAACCTGCACCATCCACAAGCACGGCTCCAGCCGCCGAAAAGATGTTTCGGGCGGCGATGGTCACAGATACAGCCGGATTAACAGACCGCAGCTTCAACGAGACCTCCTGGAAGGGGCTGCAGCGGGCTCAAAAAGAGCTGGGTGTAGAGATCAAGGCAGTCGAAAGCCGCGCCGTGGCTGACTATGAGACGAACATGTCTCTACTCGCCCGTCAAGGCTATGATGTGATCTTTGCGATTGGTTTCGCGCAGTTCGACCCGCTGTCCAAAGTGGCCAAGCAGTTCCCGAAGACGAAATTCGCGATTGTTGATACCGACGCGCCGAAGCTGCCCAACTGTAAGGGGCTGGTGTTTCGTGAGCAAGAGGGGTGTTTCCTGGCAGGAGCCCTCGCCGCGATGGTCAGCAAGACAGGCAAGCTGGGGTTTGTGGGCGGGTTAGATATCCCGCTGATCAAAAGGTTTGAGATAGGGTTTCATGCTGGGGCACTGGCCGTGAACCCCAAGGCTCAACTCATCGCCGGTTACGCCGGAAGCTGGGAAGACCCCACCAAAGGCAAGGAGCTTGCGCTCAGTCAGATCGAACGCGGGGCCGACATCGTGTTCACTGCGTCAGGCAAGACCGGTTTGGGCGTGATCGAAGCCGCTCGCACCAAGGGTGCTGGCTACTACGCCATCGGCACCGATGCGGACCAGGACTACATCGCCCCCGGACGCGTGCTGACCAGCATGATGAAGGGGCTTGACAGTGTGGTATACAATGTCACCGCGGATGTGAAAAACGGCAAGTTCAAAGCCGACAACCAGAGTTTTGGATTGAAGGAAGATGGGGTCAGGCTAAGCCCCATGAAATATACTCGCGACAAACTCCCGGCGGATGCGCTGAAGCGTATCGAGGCGTTCAAGGAGGCCATCATCAGCGGAGCAATAAAAGTGCCCGTGGATGATGCGGGTCTTAAGGCGTTTGCAGGCGCGAAATAGATACAGCAAGAAGAGGATTGTAGATAGATGATAGTAGATGCGAGAGCGAACCGCGTGACGCTGTATGGCGAGCTGAACTGCAACCAGTGGCTGACCATCAAGGCCGCCGCCACACTGCTGTTAAAGCGCAACCCATCTGGCATCATTATCAGTTGTGCCGGTCTGGAGGGGTTGACTCCCGAAGGGGCCACCACATTCTTAAATGCCCAGAACTATATACAGAACAACGGCGCCCGGATAGTGTTCTGTGAGGTTCCTGCGGAGCTCTTGCCGGTGCTGCGCTCCACTCCTGGGCTGCGCAGCCAGTTGAATGTCACCAAGACGCTGGAGGATGCCCTCGCGTCATTGGGTGAAGGCAAAGATGATCTGGAAGAGGTAGACGCCCACAAGCAGCAGGTATCCAGCTACAAAGTGCTGCTGCCTTTGTGGGAAGAGCTGGACATCAAGTCATTGACCGATCACAGCCAGCATTTGGCCAAGGACTACCATGGCATGGTCAAGGTAGTATACATGCTGGTGGTGCCACAAAAATTAAGCATCGATGCCCCCTTGCCTGAAGAGGAAGAGAACGCAAATGTGATTCTGGACAGGCTGAAGATTGAGGCCAAGGCTGCTAAGGTGAGATGTGAAACACACGTCCACCGCTGCCGAAACCTCACTACGGGATTACTAAAGTTGGCTGTAGCCGAAAATCCCGAAATCATGGTGCTTGGTATTCCCAAAAACAACGAAGGCGGGTTTGATCTGAACGAAATCCTGGCAAAGGCCCCATGTGAAGTCATGGTCAGCAAGTCGAAGATCAGCTCATAACCAGCCCAGAACGGTAGGATAAATGCGACAAGGAATCATAGAACGATACCGGAGCTATATGCCGGTTACAGATAAAACGCCCGTCGTCTCTCTTCTCGAGGGTTCGACCCCGCTGATCCCCGCTCCGCGTATCAGCAAGTGGATATCACCCCACGTGGAGGTCTACCTGAAGTTTGATGGTATGAACCCCACCGGTTCTTTTAAGGACCGCGGCATGACGATGGCCATTAGTAAAGCGGCCGAACAGGGGGCCAAGGCGGTTATCTGCGCCAGTACCGGCAACACCAGCGCCAGTGCAGCCGCTTACGCTGCCCGGGCCGGCATGAAGTGTTTTGTGCTGCTGCCCAAGGGCAAGGTCGCTTTAGGCAAGCTCAGCCAGGCGTTGATGCACGGCGCGAAAGCGCTGGCAGTGGAAGGAAACTTCGACGAAGCACTTGATATCGTGCGCGAGATCGGCGAGAAGTTCCCTGTCACCATCGTGAACAGCACGAACCCTTACCGCGGCATAGGCCAGCGCAGCGCGGCTTTCGAGATATGCGATGATCTGGGCGATGCCCCACATTACCACGCGCTGCCAGTTGGTAACGCGCGGAACATCACCGCCTATTGGGAGGGCTTCCAGGTTTACCATGAGGTCGGCCAGAGCACCCATCTGCCCAAGATGCTGGGCTTCCAGGCCGCCGGCAGTGCGCCGATTGTGGATGGACACATCATCGAGCACCCCGAGACGATCGCGACAGCCATCCGCATCGGCAACCCGGCCAGTTGGAAGGAAGCGGAATCCGCACGGGATTGCTCCGGCGGGCTGATTGATAAAATCACGGATGAGCAGATTCTGGAAGCCTACCAGATGGTCGCCGCGCTGGAGGGTGTGTTCTGCGAGCCAGCAAGTGCGGCTCCGCTCGCGGGACTGAAGATGCTGGCCGGCCGCGGCTACTTCACCGAGCACGCCGTGATCACCGCCACCCTGACAGGCCATGGTCTGAAAGACCCCGATACCGCGATGAGCTGCTGTGACGGTGCTTTTGAAAAGGTACCTGCCACGTTTGAGGCAGTACGCAGTGCGCTGGGCTTGGGGTAGATTACTTCATCGGACGGATAGGGGCGGATCGGACGGATTTTGTTGATCGGTCCAATCCGTCCAATCCGTCCAACCCGTCCAATTTTTTGTTGCGCTTAATTTTCTACGATGCTGCTGGGAAGGCTGCGGCGCGGGCCAGGGTCAAGCGTCTGGCGGAGCCTCTCCCGCATGGCGTCATCCATCTGTTCTACCACCACGTCCATCTGTGCCTGCATCTGCGAGATGCGGTCAAGCAGTTCTAGAATGACTTCTACCCCCGCCAAATTGACGCCCAAATCCTGCGTCAGACGTTGAATCTGCCGTAGTCGCACCAGGTCCGCATCGCTGTATAGGCGGTTCTTGGCGTTCACCCGTTGAGGGGTGACCAGTCCCAGCCGTTCATACAGACGCAGCGTCTGCGGATGTACTCCACATAACTTCGCGGCGACTGATATTAAGTAGACAGGTTCATATTGATTGTGGTCCATATTCGCCTATCCTTTCCCTCTGGCATGAAGGCTTTGTTGTAGTTGCTTCATGAGTTCTTGTTCACTTTCGGTGAGCTCCACGGGCACGGTCACGCGCACGCGGGCGTACAGATCACCCGGTTTCCCATTACGGCGGGGGATACCGTAACCTGGCAGGCGGTATCGCTTACCGCTGCTGGTGCCGGGCTTGATTGTCAGCTTCAACTGGCTGTCCACCGTGGTCACCACAGCCTCTCCGCCCAGGCAAGCCACGGTGAATGGCACATCAACATCCGTAGTCAGGTCATGCCCATCTCGTTCAAATCGAGCATCGGGGCTGACATTCACTGTCAGTATAAGGTCGCCGACAGCACCTCTTCGGCCTGCACGGCCTTGCCCCGCCACACGCAGCTTCTTGCCGCTCTCAAACCCTTTCGGAATGGTGACATCAATCGAGCGGTGCGCCCGTGTCTGTCCTCGCCCGTTGCACTGCTGGCACACCTGGCCCACATTGTAACCACCGCGTGTGGTGCGCTGGGTGCCAGCCCCTCCGCACGCACTGCATGCTTCCTCGACATCGAACTCGATGTGCCGGTTGTTGCCATGGAAAACATCCAGTAATGAGACGTCTATCTCAGCGGTGATGTCCCGCTCAGGCTCCTGCCCTCCGCCACCGAAGGGGTTGCCGCCTCCACCGCCAAAACCACCAAAGATGCTGCCCAGCAGGTCTTCAAGACCTCCGAGCCCACCAAACCCTCCGAAGCCGCCAGCACCACCTTGCCCGGGGCGCTGCCCAGGCTGCCCAGCTCCAGCACCACCTTCGGTTGCGTGCTTCCACTGCTCACCATACTGGTCGTATTTGGCCCGTTTGTCGGCATCGGACAGCACTTCATGGGCTTGGCTGATCTGCTTGAACCGCTCTTCGGCCTGCTTGTTGTTGGGGTTGACATCCGGGTGGTATTTCCGCGCCAGCTTCCGATAAGCTGTTTTAATCTCCTTATCGGTGGCGTCGCGTGAAACCCCTAATATCTTGTAGTAGTCTTGGTATTGATAATCCATATATGCACCCCAACGGCTGGTAGGCAGAGTGGGGATGAAGCCATCAATGGCCGCACCCCCACTCAATAGTTACTTACACGGAAGTTCGGTCATAAAGCCGAACAGTTTTCTGTTTCTGTTACCCTGCGGTGACTTGGACCTTTCGGGGTTTGGCAGCTTCTGCCTTGGGCAGAGTGATGGTCAGAACACCGTCTTTGAACTCCGCCTTGATGGAATCCGCCTGAACCGCAGTGGCGATGGTCCAGCTTCGCTGGAAGGTGCCAAACTGCCGTTCTACCCGAACGTAGTCCTTGCGCCGCTCAACGTCATCGAACTTACGCTCGCCCTTGACCACCAGGGTGTCGCGAGTGAGCTCAATGTCCACATCCTCGGGTTTGACCGCAGGCAGGTCCATTTTGATCACTATTTCGTTGTCGTCCTCGCGCAGGTCCGTGCTGGGCGTCCACATCACTGGCGTGCTATTGCCGTTTGAACGTCCCCCGAATACCTGTCGGAGGGTATGGTCAAGTTCGCTCTGTAATCGTCCCATCATTTCAGATGGATCGTCCCAACGTGATACTGGCATGGAGAACCTCCTTCAGATTGGTGCCTATGCACCTGGTTATTGATTTGTTATGTGAATACCTGTGTGCCCTCAGATAGCTTGCCCCGAAGGCACACAGCGGCTGGTTTAGGCCTGCTTGAACTCAGCATCCTCTACGTCGTCATCGGCCTTCTTCGGCTCTTCTGCCGCTGGCTGACCTTCGGCTTCGCCCGGCTGAGCCTGCTCTGCCTGCTGCTTGTAGAGTATCTCACTGAGACTGTAGCTGGCCTGCTGCAGTTCGTCGATCTTCTTGCGGATGTCCTCGGTGTCACTGCCCTCTTTGACCGACTTCAGGTCTGCGATGGCGGTGTCGAGGCGGTCTTTCTCCGCAGCGGGAACCTTGTCGCCCAAGTCTTTGATCAGCTTCTCGGTCTGGTAGACCAGAGAGTCTGCCTGGTTCTTGGCTTCGGCCAGATCGCGGCGCTTCTTGTCCTCATCGGCTGTGGACTGTGCGTCCTTCACCATGTTGTCGATGTCGCTGCGGTCCAGGTTGCTGGAACCCGTGATGGTGATGTTCTGCTCGCGGTTGGTGCCCTTGTCTTTCGCGGTGACCTTCAGGATGCCGTTCGCGTCGATATCGAAGGTGACCTCAACCTGGGGCACGCCGCGCTGTGCCGGCGGTATACCGGTCAGATGGAAGCGGCCAAGGCTCTTGTTGTCCGCGGCCATGCTGCGCTCACCCTGAAGCACGTTGATCTCCACTTCGGTCTGCCCATCGGCAGCCGTGCTGAAGGTCTCGCTCTTCTTGGTGGGGATGGTGGTGTTGCGGTCAATCAACCGCGTCATCACTCCGCCCAGCGTCTCGATACCCAGCGAAAGCGGGGTCACGTCGAGGAGCAGGATGCCTGTGCCGGTTCCGTCGCCCACGGTCTCACCGCTCAAAACAGCGGCCTGGATGGCGGCACCGACTGCCACCACTTCATCCGGGTTCACCGTCTTGTTCGGTTCCTTGCCGGTCAATTGGCGAACCAGCAACTGCACGCAGGGCATACGGGTAGAACCACCCACCAGGATCACTTCGTCCAGATCCTTGACGTCCATTTTGGCGTCCTGGATGGCCTGGAAGAAGGGCTTCTTCAGCCGGTCGATCAGGTCGCTGCAGAGCTCTTCGAACTTGGCGCGACTGAGCTTGGTCAGCAAGTGCTTAGGTCCGTTGGCGTCCGCGGTGATATACGGTAGGTTGATCTCGGTCTCGGTCATACCGGAGAGCTCAACTTTGGCCTTCTCGGCCGCTTCCAGTAGACGCTGGTTGGCCTGCGGGTCCTTGCGAAGGTCGATACCGTTCTCTTTTTGGAACTCACCAGCTAGCCATGCCGCCACTTTTGTGTCAAAGTCGTCGCCGCCCAACCGGGTATCGCCGGAGGTGGACTTCACTTCAAACACGCCGTCGGCAATTTCCAGCACGGAGACGTCGAAGGTACCACCACCAAGGTCGAATACCAGGATGGTCTCTTCTTTGCCGCGGTCCAGACCGTAGGCGAGGGAGGCCGCGGTGGGCTCGTTGATGATACGTAGAACCTTCATGCCTGCGATTTCGCCGGCATCTTTGGTGGCCTGGCGCTGAGCGTCGTTGAAGTAAGCCGGCACCGTGATGACCGCTTCGGAGATTTTGTCACCAAGGAAGGCCTCGGCGTCCGCTTTCAACTTGCCCAATACCATCGCAGAAATCTGCTCAGGAGTGTAGTCAGTCCCATCAACGGAGACGCGGTCTCGCGTGCCCATTTTGCGCTTGATGCTGATGACCGTGCGCTCTGGGTTGACGATCGCTTGACGCCGTGCTGCGGCACCAACCACTTTGTCACCATTCTTCTGGAACGAGACGACGGAGGGGGTTGTTCGCGCCCCTTCGGAGTTCGGTATCACTTGCGGCTCGCCACCTTCGACGACGGCGATGACCGAGTTGGTGGTACCGAGGTCGATACCTACTGTTTTAGCCATTTTCGGATGTATCCTCCATTATGGGTATTGGGCCTTGACCCTCTCCCGATTGATTGCTCTGTATATATAATACACTACTTGAGTGTAATGTTGTCAAGTGTTCTGTGTGATTTGATGAATATCTGTTATAAATACTGGGTTTTGGAGGTGGTGTGGGGGATTACACCTGTCGGCAGTGTGGTGGGTGGACTGCGATTTGGGCAATCTTCACTTTGCGACTGGGCCGGTAGCCTGCGATTTTAGCCACCGGCATTTGGCGACGGGTTCCGTGGCCCGTCCGTGACTTCGTCCCGGTACGGGCACTGTCACCCATCGCTGATCAGTACCGGCCTGCGTTCCGGCAGGCGGGGGAAGGCCTGGCACCCACGAAGTGGGTAGCAACTCTTATATCCACGGGTGAGCGAAGCGTAACCCGTGGTTGAAGCCAAAAATGAACCTACCCCTATAAGGGGTCTTTAGGCTGGCATAAAAATCAGATTGGTTTGCAGACGCGACCCACTTCGGGGTATGAATATCGTCCTGTCAACCACGGGTTACGCTTCGCTCACCCGTGGCTATAAGAATCTTACCCACTTCGTGGGTGCCCGGGAAGATGCTTGATGGCAGTTATGACATGTTGGACAATCAGTCTCATGTTTGGGTTGTTACCACCGAAATTCATAAACAACCTCTGAAATCTGAAACCGTGGGTTGCCGATAACGCGGGGACACCCCTGTATACTGAGTACAGTGGAATCATCCCCAGGAGATACGAATAACATGACCAGGTTTGCAGCAGCCATACCCCTCGCACTCACTGCGATGCTCATCGGTACGCCTCTTGCGGCATCATCCGCGACGGCGGTGCTCACGGGAACGGCGGAACGACCGGCGCGTGTCATCTGCGGTCCGTCGAAAGAGACCGTTCAGATGGGCCGTTACATTGCTGATTTCTTGAACGCTCGCCGATGCCCATCAAAGCTTGTCGCGGGTGGGGCCCTGAACGCCAAGATTACCGCGACACAGATCGTTCTGGCCACCCCTGAAAATCTGAAGTCACTGGCCTCATCGGTCAAAGTGCCCACCTTCCCCAGCATACTACGCGATGAAGCGTATGTGCTGGATGTAAAAACAAGTAAGCAGGGCACGACGGTCATACTAATAGGTAAGTCCATCAGCGGGATCAGGGCTGCGGTCGCAAGGTTTGTGTGCAAACTGGCGAACGACGGTCGGCTGCTCACACTGCCCGTTGGCATTGAACAGGCGGACCCCTTCATCAAGCTTCGAGTGGCGAACCCGGGAAACCCTGCGCGGCGACAGACGCCTTTCACATCGCCGTTCAAATACACCGACGCGGAAACATGGCCGTTAAGTAAGCTGCGCGCCTACCCTGAGATGTTTTGGCAGTTCGGGTTCAACGGTCTGCAGTTAGGCGAGTGCCGCGGATACAGCAGCGTGCCCGATAGCGATATCGTGCGAATCCGGACCGCACACCAGACGCTGTTCAAAGGGGCCCGCGACTACAATATGTATACCTCGATGTTCATGTGGGGCGACGCGCTGTTCGATGAGTTCGAGACTTTTTCCTGGAACAACCCCACGGAACGCAAAGTGATGCGGATGTTCCAAAAAGACTTGGCGAAAGATTACGGCCCACTCGTCGACCACATCATCGTGCATGTGGGCGACCCGGGCGGATGCAGCCGCGATGGCTGTGATCTGTATAAAACTCCGCAGGATATCACGGCCTCCGCACTGGCCGAGTTCCGCAAAGTGAACCCCAAAGCGGTCGCGACGCTCAGCACCTGGGCCAACAGCTATTTCTGGCGGAAGAGCCCTAAACGTATCGACATGTCCAACTATGCGCCGATGTTCCCTGGGATGGCATCGCAGACCGAATACAACGAGCCCGTGCCCGGCGGGGCGAAGTTCATGGATGCCAGTTATATGCCTAAGGATGTGGGCATCGCCATGAACCGCGACTACAACGAGCAGCAGGCGGATATGATCTGCGCGAATGGCCGACCTGCAGATATCTGGAGCTGGTACATCGGCGACAATGAGATGATCAACACCTATTGGTTCGCTATGAAGCACACCGATGCGATGCTCAGTAAGATGCCAGACAAGGCGCGCGACCAGATTCGCATGGAGACCCATGACCTCTGCTGGCACGGCTGGCCGCAGGTGATCACCGCTTATGTGGGTGCTCAGAAACTGTGGAACCCCCGGAAGCCCTTGCCGGATATTGAGCGTGAGTTCTGTGTGGCGGCTTTTGGTCCACAGAACGCTGAGGCCGTGTTTCAACTCTACCTCACGGTAGAAAACGGCTGGAGCCAGGCCCTGCCGACCCCGCCCAACTGGGGAACCGCGGAGTATAACGCGCAACTGACTAAAGTGCTGCAGCAAGCCAACAGCATCAAGTTCCCGGCGGGTTGGAAGCCCAACTTCGCCTTCCCTGTGCCGGTGAAGAACTACATTGAGATGCTCACCGCACGGGTCAAACTGATGCGGGCGGTCTCGGACGCCAAGATGCAGATCGATGCCGCACGGAAGCGGCTGAAGGTCGGCGTCTTGAATAAGGCGAAGAGCCTTTCGCTGGCCGTGACCGATAGCTCCGGCTCACAGCTCATTGGCGTGATCGGCATGGATATGCCCATCCGGCTGGAACCTGGCATGACGGTCGGCGTGACCTTCCGCGCCATCAAGGACTTCTCAAGGGTGGGGCTGGTGAGTTGTACCTGGAGCAGCCCCGCCTCAGGCTATACGCTGTCGCTATACGATTCGCCGGGTGGGAAACTGCTGGCACAACGGGTGATCACCAAACAGCCAGACAACGAGATGGCTTGGCTGGAGACCAAACAGCTCTCGGGCACATTCTACCTGGAGGCCTCGGACCCCACAGGCACCGATATCGGTGTTTACGGCTCCTATGCCGGCAGCGAGGGCAGTAGTGTGCTGATCAACCGTCAGGCGATACCTGAGGAACCGGCGGAGATCATGCAGTTGAAGCAACAGCTTGTGAAGTCGCTGCCGAATCTACCTATCGACCCGATGTACAAGATGGATGCCAGCATCGTGAACCCGGGATACACCACGCTTACCTTCGCCCAGATCATCGAGCGGATGTAGGTGTGGTTCGGTAGCCTGAAGCGGTAGACATCGACTACCATTTTTCGGGCGCAAAACATATCGGGGTAATGTCACCGTATAGTTGGCATTGCCCCTACAAACACCGCAATATCGGTGTCTGGCTCAGAACATCTCTTGGGCAATGACCGCAACGACATGCCAATCTGCCGCGACATCAATGTCTCGGCTACTGATCAACAAGCCTGCTGAAGCAGTCTGGGGATCAGCCGACAGCCATGACCGCAACCAGCATATCGATCCGCCGCGACATAAATGTCTCGGCTATTGAGCATCAAGCCTGCTGAAGCAGTCTGCGGAACGGCGTGCAGCCATGACCGCAACCAGTATACCGGATCCGCCGCGACATCAATGTCTCGGCTACTAATCAACAAGCCTGTTGATGCAGTCTGCGGATCAGCCGATAGCCATGACCATAGCCAGTAGGCCAAGCTGCCGCGACATCAATGTCTCGGCTACTGATTAACAAGCCTGCTGAAGCAGTCTGGAGACCTGCGTGCATCCATGACCGCTGCCAGTATACCGAGCTACCGCGACATCAATGTCTCGGCTATTGATCATCAAGCCTGCTGAAGCAGTCTGGGGACTAGCCGATAGCCATGACCGCAACCAGCATACCGAGCTGCCGCGACATCAATGTCTCGGCTATTGATCATCAAGCCTGCTGAAGCAGTCTGGGGACCGGCCGACAGCCATGACCGCAAGCAGCATACCGAGCTGCCGCGACATCAATGTCTCGGCTATTGGTCATCAAGCCTGCTGAAGCAGTCTGCGGAACGGCCGACAGCCATGACCGCAGCCAGTATGCCGAGCTGCCGCGACATCAATGTCTCGGCTACTGATCATCAAGCCTGCTGAAGCAGTCTGGGGACCGGCGTGCAGCCACCAACGAATGTGTGTCGCAATTGTATCATATGCTGGATGTTTCCCATTCAGCATCATCTGCAACCTTCTCAAGGGACGGCCAAATCTGATTGTTGCCATGATGTTGTTGCTGGTTTGCCACATACTCGCAGACTTTTTGTAACTCTGTTTTCGCAAATGTAGTGACCCCATATCCTTCCTGCCATTTAACGAAGGTTTCGTCCCTACAAAAAACAAAAGCCGTTTCCCCTTTCACATGCCCAATCACCTCGCTAATACGTTCTGAAGGAGGTATGGCCACCACCGAGTGTATGTGATCGGCCATGACGCCAATCTCATATACCTTACACCGGTTCTTTTGGAACTGCATGGCCAGATGGTTTTTCATGTTGATCCGATACTCGTCTGTGCTAAGCAGGGGCTCATGGTTTTTCGTTGACCATACGATATGGTAGTATGCCGCAACATAGTTACGAGCCATTGGAAAACCTCCTCATGATGGACTACTGCTGTTAGGTTACACCGATTTTATCAAACGAATTTGCTTAGTGTCAACAACGACAACAGCTAACGGTGCAACACGCCGCAGACTGCTTCAGCAGTCTTGTTGATCAATAGCCGAGACATTGATGTCGCGGCAGCAAACGTCGTAAATATCTATGCTCCGACAACATATCCATCGGAACCACAACACCACGCGGTATAATCCTTTAAATAATAAGCTGACCACACCCACCGACTTCGCCACACGGCGCAACGCGCCGCAGACTGCTTCAGCAGTCTTGGTGATCAGTAGCCGAGGTATTGATGTCGCGGCAGCATACGGCGTATGTATCTACATATGCTCCATCAAAACAGCCTTCGGAACCACAACATCACTTTACATGCAGGGCGATGTGCCCATCGCCCTGCATGCAGCACTTACTTGGTGGTCGGTGCCGCGGCTTTCGCGGCTGGTGTGGTGATCTTCAGCTTGTAACCTTCGGCGTCAAACTCAGCCTTACACCCTGGAAGGCTGTTAATCGACTGCCACGGGAGATATGGTATGCCCTTGCGGTCAATCACCTTCGCCGATAGCTCTATCTTCGCACTATTCAGCTTGAAGCTCGCATCACCTGCGCGTGCAGCGACCGTGTGCGGCTTCGCCAGCGACTGAAGGGTCGTGATTGAGACATACATTGAGCCATCGACAAATATGCACGGGTAGGCGTTGAATCTTGGTTTCCCGTCAACACTCACCTGCACCGATGCTGGAGCTGAAGCCGGCTTATCTGTCACTAATCCGATTATAGCCCCACTTACCCCGATGATGTCGAATGATCGATCGATGATATCTCCTGTGGTGGCATTGACCCTGATGCACATAATCGGATATACATACAACTGCCTTTCTGACAGCGAATCCGGATTGGCCACAGGAACCAAACTAAGCCGGTAAACCAGTTGGTATTCGGCGAACAGGCTCCCCTGGAAATCAGTGGCAATGCTGATGCTATCCAGATATGTATTGTCCTTAAAATAACACGGCCAGTGCCGCTGCTCATCAGCCCGATAATGGTGAACAAAACCTCTCACTTGATCTTCGGCGATTTTGATCGCTTGCTGTTTTGTGATGTTGATCACAGGTATGGGCCGGTTATCAATGTCGTTTCGTGCGTAAAATCCGCAGACGACCCCATTATGTGTATTCATCGATAGTGATAACCGGGTGTCATGCATTAGCTCATTTCGTTTCAGATAATAAAATGAACGTCCGGTTTTCACCATCTTTTGACGTGACATATCTGGACGCAAGCTCCAGACGAACTCCTCATTACGCTCCGGAAACAATTTGGGATCGCCGCTCGAGTTCCAGTTTGCGGATACGATCAATCCAGACTGATCTATCTGGAAGTATTGATATGGGTCCTTGCTGTGATAACTAAAGCTGACCTTCCCATCAATTCCGTCCCTGGTTTTGGAGATCTTCATCTCCTTAGGAAGCCACTGATACCGCTCCTGCGCTTTTCTCAGAACATCCTCTTCGGGCGTAGAAAAGCAGATTGAGGGCAGGCAGATGACAGCCAATGCGATGGCGATGATATGTTTCATGTAGATACACTCCTGTATAAACGATAACTTTATTTCGATCTTTGCACGGTGTCCTTAAGGGCTGGCGTGGTGATCTTCAGCATGTAACCCTCTGCATCAAACTCAGCCTTGCATCCCGGAAGGCTGTTGATAGACTGCCACGGAAGATAGAGTATACCCTTGTGGTCAACTACCTTCGCCGACAGCTCGATTTTCGCACCATTCAGCGTGAATCGCCCGTCACCTGCGTGTGCTTCGACTATGTGTGGTTTTGCAAGCGATTGCAACGCCATCAGCGGGATATACATCCGAGCATCGATAAATATGCAGGGGTTGCCCCACAACTGATCCCAGGTATTCAACTCGATAGCTATCGATGCAGGTTTGCTCGCAGGTTTGTCTGTGGGTAGACCCCATATCACGTCTTGCACCTTGTAGGTGTCGAATCGCGATTGAATGATGTCGCCTGTTGTGGCGTTCACTCTGATAAACATCATGGGATACGTGTATATCTCAGGGTCACCAAGTTTATCGGGGTTCGTCACAGGCTTTACGCTCAACTTGTAATAGAACTCGTAATCGACAAACAAGTTTCGCAGGCTATCGTTACGAATTGCCGCATCATCTAGAAACTCATGATTCAGGAACTGATGCGGCCAGTATACCGCCTGTGCCTGGGACAATCCGCGCGTGCGAAGACCAACATAGCTCTTGAGGTAGCGTTCAGCGACTTGCCGTGCCTTAGCTTTGGATATCTTTACAGATGGGATGGTACGGCTATCGAGATCATTACGAGCGGTAAAGCCTCGTACAACACCACCGGACTCCACAACATGAAGCTCCACTCTAGCGTCAATCAAACCATCCAAGCGCTTCAAGCGGTAGAAGTTTTGTCCGTATTTCACCATCTTGTTACGGGGAATGTCCGGACGCTGGCTCCAGACGAAATTCTCGTCACGCTCAGGAAAAACCTTCGGATCACTTCTCATATTCCACTCAGCATACACAATGAATCCTGAAGTGTCGACAAAATAAGACTGGTCAGACTTTGGTGTGGTAATGTAATATCTGTCTTCCTGTGGCTCGAGGGGCTTGCTCTTGGTGATCTTGACCTCTTGAGGAAGCCACGGGTACCGCTCCCGCGCTTTGCACAAAACATCCTCTTCGGGTGTGGAGAGGCAGATTGCGGGCAGGCAGATGACAGCCAATGCGATGGCGACGAGATGCTTCATTCTGACACACTCCTATGTGAACGATGGTTGATCGTTATTACTAACATCATGCCACTAACTGAACTGCTTAGTGCAAGCGACCGGGATTGTTGCCATCTGTATGCTCATGCTACACTCCACAACACGATCCTATCTCATGTCTGCATCAGTATACTGATCCACCTAGACGTAAACGACTCGGTTACAATCAATAAGACCGGTGAAGCAGACAACATGTTACCGGTTTAGCATCATTAATGACGATACGACCAGATATTTGATATGAATGAGAAAACCAGTAATCCAATCCCAGCGGCAACCGTGGATGTTGCAACATGGCTAAATACTATGTATCGGTAAATTACCGCGAATGCCTCATATCAACCGATGAGCAACGCTCAACCATGATGATCGTCTGGCATTATATATCTTCCCAAACGCAAAAAACCGGCACGGCGGGAGCCGTGCCGGTCAAGGGAAGCGCTACGGGCTAGAGCTCGCTTACATCCACTGGGCGGTTGCCCTCGTTCAATGAGCGGATACCGGCGTGGATGACCGTCTGCGCACGCAGACCGTCCGCACCGGAACCGTCCACTTCGTCAGGCGACACACCCTGCACTAACTGCTCCACGTAACTGTTGATGCGCGCCCGGAAGGTGTCATCAAAGTCACGGTAACCACCGAACACGGGGTTTGCCACCACTCGTTTCTCTTCGTTGCCTGCGGGGTAGAGGGTGGACTCACGCCACATATCCTCTATCACCACCCGAGCACCAATACCAGCCACCTCACACCGCTCCATGGGGTGACCACGGGCGATGTCGTAGCTGCTGGTCAGGTGCCCAACCACGCCATTGGCAAAGCGCATATTCCAAGAAGCGGTGCTCCATATAGTCCGTCCAGCGGACTTCTTACCGAAGCACTGCACTGTTTGTATCGGGCCACAGAACCACTCCATGATGTTCACAGAGTGCGGGTTCAACGCCTTGAGGTGGTAGTTCTCCGACTCAAGCTGTTCAAACCGACCAATCCACAACGCCATGTTACAGAATAGCAACTCACCCAGCAGACCCTGTTCCAACCACTTGTGGGCGGCCAGGGCTGCGGGGGTGAAGCGGTGATTAAAGTCCAGGGCGAAGCATCGCCCTAGACGTTTGGCCTCGGCCACCATTTCGCGCGCGGTGTTCAGCTCATTACTAATGGGCTTCTCACACAACACGTGGCACCCGTGCTGCAGTGCCTGCATGGTGGGTTCATAGTGGTCGCTGCTGTATTCAAATCCGCCAGTGGCCACGCTCACTAAATCGGGCTTCAGCTCGCTTAGCATCTGTTCGGCATTCAGAAACGAGGGCACACCGTAAAGCTGTGCTCCCGCTTCCGCTCGCTCGGGTATTCGGTCACATACGCCAACCAGTTCCACCGACGGATTTTGCTTATAAATCCGGCTGTGCAGGAGGCCGATATGCCCTAACCCGATGACAGCGACTCGTAACTTCATACTACCGGTGTTACTCCTTCTTTTCGGACCTGGACGCCTGAAGGCGCTTTGCCTCACCGGCGTTGCCAATGTGCATGGCGTCGTATGCCTGCTGTGAGCTGGTGAAGGCTCCGCAGCCCTGGCCGTGCCAGTTCAAGTTGGTGTACATCGGGTTGGTGCGGGCAGTCTCCGCTTCGCGCTTGGCGATATGAGCCTGCATACGGGCCTCAAGGAATGCCACCACATCGGGATTCTGCTCCGCGACGTTGTTGTTCTCACCCGGGTCGTTGATCAGGTCATAAAGCTCAACTTCCGGTTTGAAGTGGAAGTCGGGTTCCAGCGCGTGGATCAGTTTCCACTGCGGGGTGCGCCAGCCGTTCTTGCGCATCCAGGTAGCTTCGGTGATGTAGAATTCGCTCTCCTGCTCACGTTCCATGCCATCGATCAATGGTTCCAGGCTGCGGCCGTAGAACTGGCCATCAGCATAGTCCACACCGACGATGTCAAGAACGGTCGGAACGATGTCCTTGTGCGCGGAGTAGTCTTCGATATACAGACCCTCAGGTAGGGTGCCGGGCATACGGAAGGCCAGCGGAACGTTCAGAGTGCAGTCATACAGACCGTGGTGGTCGTAGTAGCAGTCGTGTTCGTTCAGGGTTTCGCCGTGGTCACTGGTGAAGACGACCAGCGTCTCCTCTTCCAGACCCATGGCTTCCAGCTTCTTCAGGATCACGTTGATGCAGGCGTCCATGTAGGCGATTTCGCCATCATATTGGGCGTCTACGTAGTCGGCATCGGTACACCCCGGGGGAATCCAGCTTGCCAGATAGTCGGCAAACGGGCCGAAGTCATACATGGCATCCAGTGAATGGTCGTCTTCGTTGAACTCGTTACCGCCGTAGAACATGCGGTCGTATGGTGCCGGCGGGAGGTATGGTGAATGCGGGTCCATATGGCGCATGAACAGGAAGAATGGTTTGTCATCTGCGGCCAGTCGGTCCAGCTCAGGAAGGGCGACATCATTCAGCGCTTCTGCCTTGCGAAGCGGTCGACTTTCCCAGCCGCCCCATGACACGGACGGTTCCTTGTAGGTCTGGAAGCCGCGGGCTGATGGGTTGCCTCCGAAGCCGATGCAGGTGGTGTTGTAGCCAGCTTCGCCTAAAATCTCGGCGAGGGTTTTTACACCGGGAGCCAGGTCGCCCTGGTGGCGCAGAGCCACCACGTCAGTACCAAAGCAGTCCTGACCGGTCAGCATGGCTGCATATCCCGAGGTGGTCGGGATGGATGGTGAATAGTGATTGGTAAACACGACGCCGCTCTGAAGATACTCATCCATATAGGGGGTCGTCAGACGCTCGTATCCGTAAAGGCTCATTCGATCAGATCGAAGTGAGTCAATACCAAAGAAAAGAATATTCGGTAGTTTTTGTGACACTTGGTTTTGTCCTCCGTGTTCTAGTTATCGAGCGCCGAGGCTTTTCAGCAGGGCGTTCAGGTAGCCATAACTCTCGGCAGCGATGACGGTCACTTCTTCCAGCGGAAGGGTACCAGCACCGATGACCTCAAGGCAGACTGGGCCGTCATACTTCGCTTCGACCATCACCTTCAGGTAAGCCAGAAGGTCGATGTCGCCACGTCCGCACGCTTGAAGCGGGGCGATGCCCGGGTTCTGCTGGCGGCCTTTGCAGTCGCGAATGTGTACGTGCTTCACGCGTGACACAACCTGCTTCAACGCTTCGGCTGGGTCTTCGTTGCCGCGCCAGATATGGCTGGGGTCCATGTCCACGCCGAAAGCGGGGCTGTCAATGGCAGCCATCGCTTGAAGGGTGGTGGGGGTGTTCCAGATTGCGCTGCCCACATGAGCCTTGCAGCAGAGAGTCACACCATGGGACTCGGCTTGAGCCGCGCGTGCCTTCAGGTTCTCGATGGAAGCCTCAATGGCGCCTTCGGCTCCAGACGCTCCGCCTGGCCCCACGTTCACGATTGGGATACCCGCAGCGGCGGCAGCGGAGAACGCCAGCTCGAGACGAGCCTCATCATTGGCGGCCACTTCCATACTGAGCGGCTTGAGTTCATACTTGGCCATGGTTGCTTTCACGGCTTCGGCCTGGTTCTTCCAGTCCTCAAGCACATAGTGCTCGCACATGCCCTGGATTGCGCTGACTTCGATGCCGTCGTAGCCACTGGCTTTGACCATTCGACAAGCTGTGTCGAAGTCAAAAGCACCGAATAGGACGGAGTTAACTCCTAGTTGAATCATTACTGTGATAGCCTCCTAGATGCGCTCTACTTTGGGGTCACCATGGATTGCGGGCAGCGGATGCGGCCGTACCAGAGCGCCACCGTTCTCATAACTGTCGATGACAGCAAAGATGTATTCCATGGTTGCCAGTGCATCACGGCCAGATGAGCGCAGGTGCTCAAACGGCACGCCATTGGTCACATCTTCCATGAAAGCATGGATGCGGTTGGGGAATGTGGCGTCGAAGCTTGTGATGCCGGTATCCAGCACTTCTGGCTCGGGAGCGGCTTCACCGGGCTTGGCAGCACCCCAGTAGGTGATCTTCTCAATGCAGTTCTCGATGTTGAAGGTGCCCTTGCTTCCGGCGAGTTCGCAACTCCACCAGCCGCCCTGGCCCCACATGGCATCGCCACGCTGGCTTAACAGGTAGCCAACTGTATCATTTGCGAACTTGCAGTGTACACTGTTCACGCTCAGCAATAAGTCGCCTTTGTTCTTTCGGAAACCAGGGCGGTTGCTGAAGGACTGGATGTGTGTAATATCACCGCAGAAGTGTCGCATCACGCTGAAGGGGTGGGTCAGGAAAGCCTTCATGTGGGCATAGGGCTGATTAAAGCGGGGGGATGGGTTGAAACCGTAGGTCTCCTCGCCGCCGTTGAAGCCAACCTTGAACAAGATGGACAGCATCTCGCCAATCATACCGTCGGCGATGTATTTGTCGGCGCGGTCTGCTGTTGGGGTGAAGTAGTGGTTCAGGTTACAGCCAAGATACAGTTTGTTATCCTGGGCGTATTTCACCATCTCTCTAGCTTCGTTAATGTCGTTGGACAGCGGTTTCTCGCACAGAACGATCTTGCCTGCCTGTAGAGCCTCGATTGTTGGCTCGTAGTGCCAGCTACCGTTCTCGTATCCACCGGTGGTGACGTCGATGACGTCTAGTTCCTCGTTGGCCATCATTTCCTTGAGGCTGTAGTATGCCTTCACGCCTAAACGCTCGGCTGCCTCGTCGGCTCGTTCTTTGACTACATCGCACACTGCGATGAGGTCGGATAATTCATCATTGGTATGGCAGTTGGCATGATTGTTGCCAATTCCGCTCATTCCTACCACTGCGACTCTGAGTGCCATGGATGTCCCTCCTATCACCACTTGGGTGACTTTATAGCTTACCATATGCCATTGTGCGCGCAAACTCCTTCATCGGCTTAGGGGAGTTGAGCACAAAGCGGAATGAGGTTGAGGAAATTCATCAAATTGTGCTGTTATTACCAAGGATTGGTATACTATTTGGCGAAGTTTGCCAAGTAGAGGCCCCCTGGGAACGCCAATCGCCTGATTGGCATTTCCCTTCCATCCGAACCTTTCCGCGTCATCTGTGGTTCAGATAATCCGGCCCCCTGGGAACGCCAATCTCCCGATTGGCTCCCTCCCTATCCGACCCCATCCATGCCATCCGCGTAATCCGTGGTTCAGACAATCCGGGCATCGGACAAATCGGACGGATCATATGGTGGGCGACCACGGTGGAGGGCAAGCACAGGGGCTTGCCCCTACATCCGTCCGTGGTTACGCCGTGGTGGACAATAGAATCTTCGGGTTGCTTTCCTGGAAGCACTTCAGGTTCCAGTCGCTGTCAAACAACAACGCGGTGTTACCGTCGTAGTCCACCACCGGGGTACCGCTGTACATCAGTTTCACCGCAGCCAGATGCTCCTCGCCACCGATGATCCAGCGCACGACGGTTTGCCTTACAGCCTCTATCACTGTTTCCACCGAAAACTCGGTTTGCAGCCGGAACTGTATGACCTCGAACTGCAGTTTGCCCACAACGCCAAGGATCGTATCCCGGGCGGCGATGGAATCCGTTGGGTAGAACACCTGAGCCACACGCTCTTGAAGCAGTTGGTCCAGCCCTTTGGTGAATTTCTTGCGTCCCGAGGCGTCCTTACAGCGCAGCAGAGCAAAATGCTCAGGGGCAAACCGAGGCACCGCATCAAACTCAACGGGCTCTCCAGAACTCATGGTGTCACCTATCGAGAACGCACCTGGGTTCACTAGCCCTAAGATATCACCTGGGAAGGCCTCCTCAACCGTGTCGCGGTCACGGGCAAACAGCCGGTGAGGTCTCGATAAGCGGAGCTGCTTCTCCAATCTGGAGTGGTGCACCAGCATGTCTTTTTCAAACCGGCCAGAGCACACCCTGAAAAAAGCCACACTATCCCTGTGCCTGGGGTCCATATTCGCTTGAATCTTGAACACAAATCCGGAGAAGCAGGAGCTGCCAGGGTCAATATAACCGTCTTTGGTGCGGCGCGGTTTTGGCGAATCGCCAAGGGCCACAAAGGAGTCGAGAAACAGCTTGACGCCGAAGTTATTCATTGCGCTGCCGAAATACACCGGGGTCAATTTGCCCTTCTGAAGCTTTTCCATATCGAAGTCATTCCCGGCGGCATCCAGCAGCTCCATTTCGTCCAGGAACTGTTTGTGGGTGTTTGGACTGGTCAGCTTGGCGCACTCAGGGCTATCAGGCGAAGTCATGATCACCGGGGCCTGCGTCGAACCGTGCTGCGTTCTTTCGAAAAGGTGCATCTGCCGGTCCCGCCGGTCATACACCCCCTTGAACGACGTGCCACTGCCCAGAGGCCAGTTCATGGCGAAGGTGCCGATTCCGAAAACAGACTCGATCTCGTCCAGCAGCTCCAGCGGGTCTTTGCTGGGCCTGTCCATCTTGTTGATGAACGTAAACACGGGGATGCCCCTCATACGGCAGACATCAAACAACTTCCGGGTTTGCGGTTCAATACCCTTGGCCGCGTCAATCAGCATCACCGCGTTATCAGCCGCCATCAGGGTGCGGTAGGTGTCCTCACTGAAGTCTTGGTGACCCGGGGTGTCCAGCAGGTTCATGACGAAGCCTTCATACTCAAACGGAAGTACCGTGGAGCTGACGGATATCCCTCTCTGCCGTTCCAGCTCCATCCAGTCCGATGTGGTTTGCCTCTGGTCTTTCTTGGCCCTGACGGAGCCTGCCAGGTCAATCGCCCCGGTGTAGAGCAGCAGCTTCTCGGTCAGCGTCGTTTTCCCCGCGTCCGGGTGAGAGATGATCGCGAATGTCCGCCTGCGCTTCGCTTCCGCGGTGATCTTCTTGGTCATGACATCTTCCATGGATATATCCTCTTGGTACGGTAAATTGGTTGATATTTATTAAGAACCCACAGGTCACGGTTCAAGCAACCACGAGCACGTACGGCAGACGTGCAGGCATAGGGTTTGGTGGGTAAGGATGTGCAGACTTGTTTATGCTCGGTGCAGCATAGGACAAGTGAGAACTGTCAGTTACGGCGTTTCCGCAGAAATCGCTGGTGCCTGTTCTGACAGACCAATCTCACGGCAGGCGATGCGACACCTGAGCAGAATGATGTCCGCACCATCCGTATTCAGGCATGAGCGGAATCTGTGGGGCAGAAAAAGTGATGAGCTTCATGGCGGCCGTCGTGTCAGTGCCGTATATATGAAGGTTGTTATGTGTTGGAGTCATCGGGTCCTCTAGCGCAGGTTGTCCACTCTCGGCAGCAGCAAATCACTGATGCACGAGCGGGGTGCAGATTTGCTACACCTTATATATTCTAAACTCATTGTACAGCACACGCATTTGTATGACCAACGCGAAGCGCAATACCTGGGTTTCTTTATTTGAACCTGTGTACAAGCAACCCAACTCGGTGCTGGCTATGTCAGATCAGTGCGATATCATTGGACACTCACGGTTATAATGACCAAAATGCTAAAACTCCGCATATCACATTAAAGCTACTAATGCAGCAAGCCTATATGTTGCTTTTGTTGATAAGGTTGACAATCACCCTGACGATCACGTCTTTTTGCTGCGGCTTGCTTTCAGCGACCATCAGAGTGAGTGCCACAAGAGCATTATCACCTAGCCTTTTACGTCGATTTTCTGCATACAACACACCATTAGCATCTAGGAACCAAAGGAAGATCGCCGCAGCTATACGCTTATTGCCATCGGAGAATGAGTGGTTCTTCGTCACAAAATATAACAGATGAGCTGCCTTCTCCTCAACACTTGGATAGAGCTCATCTCCCCCAAAAGTCTGGTATATCGCAGCGAGTGAACTTTTGAACGATTCATCCTTCTCGTTGCCAAATAAGCTGGTGTCTTTCCCCTCGAGCCTCATATGGTAAGCCATATCATCAACAGCCTGACGTGCGGCAGCGTAGGTGATTATGAAGCACTCTTTATGTGTGGTATTCAGCACCGCCAGCTGCTGGTGGTCGTAATCATCAAGCACGGTTAGTGCATATGCGTAATCGGTGATGACTTGCAGCAAGCCTTCGGCTTGAGGAGCATCCAGAGCCTGCTGCGTTAGCACCTCTCCGATGAGTCGAACAGCATCCTGTAGTTCACGGTAGTGTTCCGCCTGCTCCGTGATTCGCTGTTGATTGATCGTATAGCCCTTGATAATGTGCTCCCGCAGGACACTCGTCGCCCATATACGAAAATCCGTGCCGCGTCGCGAGTTTACACGATAACCAACTGACAGGATAGCATCAAGATTATAATAGTCTACAAGGTATGTTTTACCATCCAAGGCAGTTGTTGCATATTTTGCAACAACTGAATCCCTCTGAAGCTCGCCACTCGAAAATACGTTCTGAAGATGACGCGATATAACCGACTTGCTTCTATCAAACAAGTCAGCTATCTGCAGTTGAGTTAACCATACCGTCTCATCATCAAGCCGCACCTCAACATGGGATTGTTGGTCTGATGTTTCATAGATGACTATTTCACCCCTTGGTTCATCCATGCAATCACTCCTGCTCAGATAGTGTATATATCGTACCCCATCGTATCTGAAATAACCATATCATTACCATGGTTTGTATGGCGAACGTGGTAATACAAAACCACCATACCGTCCTGAGCTATATGTCGAACCTCCATGTATCCGAAACCTCCGCGCCGGTTTTCCGGAAGCAATGCGGTTTTGTTCCGTCCCCTGGGAACGCCAATCTCCCGATTGGCATTTCCCTTCCCATGCGAACCTATCTGCGTAATCCGTGTCATCCGTGGTTCAGACAATCCGGGAATCGGACCGATTTGACGGATCGGACGGATAGCAGTGGTGGGCAACCACGGGGGGTTGCCCCTACTGGGGCACAATCAAAGAGCGGGCACCACGGGCGATAGCCACCATAATGCCCGCTGCCCACTCCGCCCTACAACACCCGGAAGCTGAGCGTGCCGCCCTCGGGGGCCAGCCATCGCAAACCCTCAAGCTGCTGCACGTTGCCCTCTACGACAACGGCATGGCTTCCGAACTCATCGGGCAGCATGATATGCCCCATCACGCCTACCGGCAGCTCCATCTCAAGGCACATCTCCTGCTTATCGGCGAAAAGATGCACCATGCCTTTTGGGCTGTGTGTGCTGCCAGATATGTATGGGAACCCTCCAAAGCGGGGGGTGATATTTAGCTCCACGCCACCGGGCTTAGCGATGGTCACGCCAAGCAAAGACTCGTGGAACCACAGCAGGGCCAACGCGTTCCAGCCGTGCGAGCCGGTGTCATCCTCCGGCTGATGCGGGTTGATCTCGCCGGGCTTCAAGCCCAGATCGTCGCGGCCAATCCAATATTCGGGTAGCGGTCCGCCAAAAGCACCCTGCAGTGCAGCCGGGGTGGTGTTGCGCACATGCCCCGCCAGATACGGCTCAAACCGCTCCACCAGATGCCTGACCGCCCGTTCGGTACGTCCGACCGCCACCATGGCGTTAAGTGCTCTGCGGAGATAGGTCGGGTTATTCCATCGCGTCACACCGGGTGATGGCGCACCAACCGGTTCCGAAAAAGCGTAGTCGATGTCTTCCAGCGCCTCGGTTGGGTCGAGAAGCCCCAGGCTGATGGCGATGGTCTGAGAGGCTTGGCTGTAGCCGCGGTCATCGATACTTAACCCTGGCCCCATGATGTCAGCCACATGAGCGGGCACATCTCGATGCGGCGGCACGATATGGTATTTACGGAAGGCGTCGGCCAATTTCCGGGCCGTTTCGCGCCACTCTGCCGCCGTGGCGGTTTCTCCCATGGCTTCAGCCAGTACCACGCTGTAATCGAGGCGCTGGATGACCCAAGGTGTAATAGTGCCGCTGCTGGTGAACGGCTTCTTCCACTCAGCAGATGCCCGGATATCCGCCATCAACAATGTGGTCTTCCATAAACCATCCTTATCGATGTCCTTGCACAGCGATTTCCAGAATTTCACCAGGTTGGGCCAAAAACGGCGGGTGTATGTCAGATCACCGGTCCACATATAGTCATCGTAGAGCATCGCTGTCCACTGCATGCTCCAGTCCCATCCGGCAGGATACGCCGGATAGTTGCTGGGATAGAACGGATGCAGATTACCGTCGTCGCCCTGTCCTTGGGCCAGCGTGCGTATCATCGTGCGCCGCAGCGCATTATCGCCAAACCATGCACTAGCCAGATTCGCTCTCGGCCGGTTATCTTCAATCCACTGACCATCTTCACGGCCGGGAGTGTCCACATACACATCGCTCATAGTGATCTCAGCGTGGGTCAGGCACAGGCTTACGATTTGTTCGATCAATGGGCTGTTAGTTTTGAAGCTTCCCTTCGGACGGATGGCGTACTGGTTGTGATCGATGCCCACATCACGCAGCGTCACGGCGCCGTCCGCCTTAAAGTGGAAATGCAGTGTGATCCAGCGGGCGGTGCGTTCATCTGGAAATTCCAGGCGGTGCCGGCCTGGACACAGAATCGCCTGATCGGCATATCCTTGTCCCACCACGGCTTCCGTGTTGACCCAGCCATCCTCAGTCACGGCAGGTATACCGTTGTAGATGGGTGTGGCCACCTCACCATATCCCAAGTCAACCTCCACCAGATCACTGCTGCAGTCGACCACAAGGTAGGGGTAACCATGCACAGGCTTCCATAGATCAAAGGTGACGAAGATAGAGCGTCCTGCTTTGGCCTCAATGCGCCAAGGCGCCTGTTGAAGCTGACACAGACCCTCTGCCTTGGTCTTCATATCTGCCACCGGCAGGCATTGGCTTTGCCGTATTCGCTGGGCGATTTTGATCGGGCTGAAGTCCGGTATAGACGGCACGGCCAGATTGCCGGCATTCACCACCGCATGGGGTCGCTGCAGAAAGTCCCTCTGGTTACCGGTCTCCACATCCTCGGGTGTGTTCCAAGGCCCGTTTGTCACCACCTTCACAGGCTTCCAGTCGCGATCCGGCAACGGACCCAGGGCGCGTGTATCATATATGACCGGGAACCTGATACGTTTGGCATCTCCCGCAATTCCGGATATCTGCTCAGTGTGCACCACAAACTGCGGCACGTGACACCACTTCCATGACTCATCGCTTGATACAAAGCTACTGCTCACCCACAGCCCTGCGTGTTTCTGTCCGCTCCGCTGGAACGTGGTGATATCGCCCCAGTTATGGTGCATTATCATCAATTCGTTAGTGCCGATTAACAGATACCGCCGCACAGACATCACTTCACACGTGATGTTGGCTTCATCGTACCTGGTCACTCTGCGCCGGATGGTGGTCCCATTGAGCATGACCATGGCATTACTGTCCGCTGCGATTCGTAACACGGCATCTTCAGGATATTCATCCAGAGTGAATGTCTTCATGAAATATGTGTAGCGATTGACAGGGGTTGGGTCGGCTAAGTTAGACCATATCCATTGTGGGGTAGAAGCCATGAGTTACCTCCGGATGCATTTATTACATTTGGGTGCTATTTATTGTGTGTCGCCCTCAAAACCGCGTGACGGTTCATAGGCGACCGCAATACACGTTTGACGAAGAATAGGCCTGCACCGGCTCCATATGGGTAGTAAAGCCTGAACATATCGGGATTCAATCCCATGAGCTGCTGTGGTGTCACCAGGTTCGCCACCATCTCCACTTCAAGCTGACCCGTTCTGTATCCCGGCATCTTCATGATCGACTTTATGAGCGTCATGTCATGAGTAGCAATTGCCGCCGACATCTTTGCTTGCCATAACGCCGTGACCGCTTGAGCCATACGGTCACTCACAGTATACTCAGATTCATGTGCTTCCGAATATCCCTTTACTAACCTTGGAGTGCGGTCTGCATCAATGCAAGCGGCCAGATTCGCCGTGAAGTTCTTGTGATTGATTGCCAGCACCGGCTGGACATTCGGCAGGCTTAAAGCAAGCCGGAAACAGTAGTCATCATATGGCGGTATAGAGGTATCTATACGTAGAGCTACACCAGATGCCTGACAGACTTCTCCAATATGGGTCGCCGCAGATCTGAAAATCTCGGTATTAGTCGATACTCCCCACACATCAGGCTTCATCGACCAATGGCAGCCGGGAAACAGACTGGCCGCCTCAGCGATATCCCGGTCTATATGGGCCAGTTGTGCGTCCAGACTAGTTAGAGAACGAATCGGACGCGGCAGATAGTCGAATGAGACCCTATGTCCATCCTGCACCGACGTGTGTGCTTGAGGAGCAATCTGTTCCCATCTCCTGTCACGCCACAGGTGGGCGAGACGCAGCATATTATGAAGCTTCATATAAGATCATTGTATCTCGATCGAATGATCATCTATGCCCCTCCCGGGGATAACCTATTTCGTGGCTTTACACCACGGCATCAAGCGTAAGTTTCTGTCAAATTCAGCATTATTAATCTATTTGGGGTCGGAAACCCGGTAAGATGCAGTAAGATGGATGTGTGATGCTGTTTTCGATGTTCAGGTAAAACTAGACGAAAGGGGTCCTACTTGGATCGTAACATAGACCAAAGCCTCCCCAAAGAAACCGAGCTGATTGCTGCTAGCAAGCTGGAATCACTTCACGTGCTTGCAGGCGGAGTAGCACACGACTTTAATAACATACTGACGTCGATCATGGGTAATATCGCTCTTGCCAAACTTGGTGTGGACCATTCCGCCAAGGAATATCGCCATCTCGAAACTGCTGAGGCGGCGTGTGAACGGGCCCGTGGGTTAGTTGCTCAACTATTGGGGCTAACCAAAGGGAACGTGGTGCTGACCAACCACTCCTCGCTAGACAAAGTACTCCGCGAAACCATCCAGTTTGCCACAACAGGCATGAACGTTGAATGCCGTTTTGATATATCAAACGACTTGCATATGGTGGGTGTTGATGACGGCATGCTCAGCCAGATTATTCAGAACCTCATCATCAACGCAGAACAAGCCATGCCACACGGCGGAATCATCACCTGTTCAGCGAATAATACCGAACTGGGTTCCAGCAGCCCGGTACCACTGAAGCCAGGTAAGTACGTCAGACTGCTGGTGCAAGACAACGGTTCAGGAATCCCTGCCCATGTGATGCCGCGCATCTTTGAGCCTTTCTACACTACAAAAAAAGCAGGTAGTGGACTAGGACTAGCCACAGTGAAGGCACTCATCGAGCGGTTCGGCGGCTGGATAGGGGTTGAATCAACCATCAATGCAGGGACCACCTTTACCATATTGGTACCTGCAGTGGAAAATCAGGTCTGTATTGAACAAAAGCAGCCATCAAACCTGGTAGGGGGCAGTGGGCGGATTCTCATCATGGATGATGACACCGCCATATCTGAAGTATTATCGACAGTCTTGCGGCAAATGGGATATGTCACCGAAACGGCAGGTCATGGTGTTGAAGCCATCAGCAAATACAGGTTAGCCATGCAGGAGGGTGCCCCTTTTGATCTGGTGCTGCTTGATGGCTTAATCCCAGGTGGTATGGGAGGCGTTGATTGCTTAAGTGAGTTGTATAAACTAGATAGCGGTGTTAATGCCCTCATCTGCAGCGGCAGCTACCAGGGGTTTGAGGAAGATTTGCCGGGTTGCCGAGGCCATGTCATGAAGCCATTCCGGCTGCATGATATCACCGGCCGTATCGCGGAATTGCTCAAAAGCACGAACCCAGTATAAACCGGGTTTATAATCGCCGTCAGATGAGCTGACCGCGCCATAATCTACGATCGGTAATGTTGATGATGATTCCGGCACCCACAAAGTGGGTAAGATTCATTACAGCCAGGGGTAAGCGAAGCGCAACCCCTGGTCAACCCGCACGCTATCCTACCCCGAAGTGGGTCGACATGGTATTACCTGTATAGCAATACAACGACACGGTTCGACCCCCTATTCGGGGGTAAACACCTTGGCTCTTTACCAGGGGTATCGCTTCGCTCACCCCTGGCTATAAGAACTGCTACCCACTTCGTGGGTGCCCGGATGGGCCCTGCGTCATTGTTGACCCTTAACGCCCACACAGCTTACCCGTAGCCAAGGAGTAACACACGGGGTTTAACGTTGCCGCCACATGGGCTGACCGGCGCGGCATACCCCATGACAGATGTCGGCCATACCGATCCGATAATTCTACTTCACTTCACAGGTAAAATCACCTGGATTTACATCCTTTCAACTCAATTTTCGGGTATGATATAACCGTAATTCGCCTCACAGGGTAGAATTTGGAGGAAACACCTCATGGAAGTCTGGCATTCGTGGATGATCGTGTTGATCGTCCTGCTGATTTTGGAGATATTCACGCCCGGTTTTGTGGCTGGCGTGCTTGGCATCGCAGCCATCGCACCGGCACTGATCACACTGGTCGCGCCGAAAACAGCCATCACCGTACAGTTGCTGGTGTATGTCATTGCAGCGGCTGTATTGTTCGTGTTTATCAGGCCAATCATGTTGAGGTTCATGCCCGCCTTTAACAAAAAGGGAGAGCAGACCAACGCGCTTTCGCTGATAGGCAAAAAGGGCCTCGTCACCCAGCAGATCGAACCCAATGGCACGCAGGGACGCGTGAAATGCGGTGGCGACGACTGGCGCGCAGCCACGGCCGGTAAAGAGCCAATCGCTGAGGGATGTGAAGTGGTAGTCATTTCGATAGAGGGGTGCACGCTCACCGTGGCCCCTAGTAGCCAGGAGGGCTAAAATGGAAGTAATCTTGATCCTGCTTCTGTTCGTGGTGCTGTTTATTTTGAGCGGTGTGAAAGTGGTGGCTCAGGCCGAGTCTATTGTCATTGAACGGCTGGGCTCGTACCATAAGACACTGACGTCAGGGCTGCATATCATATGGCCAATCATCGACAAGCCGCGTCTTGTTGACTGGAGATATACCCGCACCGACCAAAGCGGGCGAAACTTTATCCGGCGTGAGCAGATCACACGCATCGACTTGCGCGAGACGGTGTATGACTTCCCAAAACAGAACGTCATCACCCGCGACAACGTAGCGATTGAGATCAATGCGATGATCTATTTTCAGATCATTGATCCCAAGCGCGTGGTCTATGAAATAGCGAACCTGCCCGATGCCATTGAAAAGCTGACACAGACCACACTGCGTAACATCATCGGTGAGATGGAGTTTGACCATACACTGACCTCCCGCGAGACGATTAATGGCAAGCTGCGTATCGTGCTGGATGAAGCCAGCGACAAGTGGGGCGTGAAGGTCACCCGAGTCGAACTGCAGGACATCATCCCGCCAGCTGACATCAAAGCGGCAATGGAAAAGCAGATGCGCGCAGAGCGAGACCGCCGCGCCATCATCCTGGAGGCTGAAGGTCAGAAGCAGGCGGCCATCCTCACCGCAGAAGGTCAGAAGCAAGCCGAAATCAACAAGGCTGAGGGTGTCAAGCAGTCGATGATCCTGCGTGCTGAGGGTGAAGCTCAGGCACGCGTTCAAGTTGCGACCGCTGAAGGGGAGGCCATCAACCTGGTCACGGCTGCCATCTCGAGTTCTGGTGGCGATCCCGCAAGCTACCTTATTGCCGTGAAGTATATCGAGACACTTCAGAACATGGTCACCGGGAAAGACAACAAGACCATCTATATTCCGTATGAGGCTACCGGTGTTCTCGGTGCGTTGGGCGGTATTAAAGAGATATTTTCGAAACTGGATAAGCCGAATCCGAAGATCATCAAGGCAGAATAGGTATGCCGCAAGTAAACAAAAAGGGGTCCGGGAAACCGGGCCCCCTCGTCACATTTCGTGCCGAAGATATGCAAAAATGGGCTGCATCTGGTGGCGACTGGGTGTTCAAGGGGCGGTCTATCCAGCATGAGGACCCTGCTCGTCAGGCTGGCACTCTCAGTTGGACCGGCCATCGCTTCCGTGATGTGGAGGTGAATGTCGATCTCAAAATCACCACCGAATATGGTGATATCGGCCAGAACTGGGCAGGCATACAACTGCATCATCCCAATCCGCTGGCGCTGTCAGCATTTCAAGCCGGCATTCTGGTCATGATTCGCAGCTCGGGCCAAATATGCATCAGCGCACAGGGGATAGCGGAACTGGCCAAACGCGAAACCGGACTTGATCTTCGTAAACAAACCGTCCACCTGCGAGTCAAAACTGAAGGTGACAAGATATCTGCTTGGGTAGATGACCAGCCCCCCCTGATCGCCCAGACTTCAGCATACAAAGAGGGCGAGGTTCTGCTGGTTAACTATTTTAACGGAGCCAGTTACTCCAACCTCAGTGTCCAAGGCACCGAGGTTCCTCCGGCACCCCTCGTCCCTGTCTCGGCCAAACAGCCGGTGCTCCGAAAGCAGTCGCCTGTAAAACCGCTGCCCCGGATTGGGGTGCGCAAGCGCAAGGGGTTGCCCGGGCAGTTCGTGCGGCTGGATACCGGGGCTGTTTACACGCCCCAAGGGTATAACTACACCGAACTCAGTTCCGACACCCACTGGCACAGCATGTTCAATACGAAGACATACGACTCGGGGCGCATCGAGTCTATGCTGGCAGCGCTTGAGGCGGCTGGTGCGAACGCCATCCGCGTATGGGCATGGGGTGAGGTTTCGAAACCCGATGGCTGGTGCGGCCTTCCTGACAGTCGCGGAATCAATCCGGCTTACGTTGAAAACTTCGTGGACTTCTTGCGCCGATGCACGGCACACAAAATCTACGTAATTCCGGTATTCGACGAAACACCGCGGAACCTCTATTTCAACTACATCACCGACAAATACGACCAAGCAACACCACAGTCTGGGATATCTGGTTACAACCGGCAGTACCTCACCAAAGGCTTGATAGAGGCCAAAGCGGAGGCCGTCAAGCAGTTCGTCACTGCCGTGAAGAAGGCCGACCCAGGTTTGATGAACTGCGTACTGGCCTGGTCATTTGCGAATGAAGTATTTGTCAGCGGCACCGACGCCCCGTTCAGTAGAGTAAAGGGGACGGTCGCCACCGCGAATGGGCGCAGTTACCGTATGGATATTCCAACCCAGAGGCAGGCGTGTTATGATGATGGCATGATCTACTGGGCGAACCGGTTGTCGGATGTGGTCAAGAAGATTGACCCCAAGGCACTCACCACTGCCGGCATGTGGACCGCTGATGCTTTCCGACGCGCACCCGATGGCGGGGTCAACCTGACAGAAGGCGTCACCGCTGACCAACGCTACTGCCCCCGACCCAGCGTGCTCAGCAGCTCCATGAGCAAGCTGGACTGCCTGGATATACACATCTACCCCTGGGGTGACAGCCCGATTGTTAACAAATCGGGGCACGAGTGGGATGCACTCTGTCAAAATGGCAAACCGGTGTTTGTGGGTGAGTACGGTGCCTTCACGCATATCCCGCTGGAGCCGGCCAAGCAGCAGGTGCTGACCATCCGACGGCAGATCAAGGAGCTGGGCTATTCTGGAGGGCTGTTCTGGACCTGGAACCTCACAGGACCGGGCTGCTACAGCGGAGTGGAGAACGGCTTCGCGGAGCTTCTTCGCCCGCCGATTGTGCCGTAGGCGCAACCGTGGGAGGCGGGCCGTGACCGGCTGCCCATGACCGGTCCGGTTTTCGCTTTCCGGGCCGGTCTCTTCGGATCGGCCGCTTTAGTGGGGTGGAAGCCGACGGATCGGACGGATCGGACGGATCGCGATTAGATCGGGTGAATTGAAAACACACGTTGTGGGGGCGACCGTCGGTCGCCCAGGACACGGCACGCCATGCCCCTACATCCGCCCCCTGCGCACAATGCCTACACCAAAATCTAGCTGCAGATTCCTCATCCCGTTTTTAGCTTGGTCAACTCGATATCCACCTGCGTGAAGAAGCTGTCGAGATCGGCGTTGACCACCATTGTCATGGGGCCTGGCGCCATATCCACATCACCCAGGTTTACTACCGCCACCCTGCCGGGCGCGTAGGCCGGCAGCATGGCCACAGGGTAGACCACCAGGCTGCTGCCCAGAACCAGCAGCAGATCGCACGCTTTAACCTTTGCCATGGCTGGTTCAAACTCGCTCACATGCTCTCCAAAAAATACCACATCGGGCTTGATCAACCCGCCGCATTGGCAGCGGGGCACATCCTGTGCTTGCAGCATCTGCACCAGAACGTCATAGCCATATGTCTGTTTGCAGCTTAAGCAATGGCTGCTCCAGTAGTTGCCGTGCAGGCTGATCACGTTCTGGCTGCCGGCCATTTGGTGAAGCGGGTCGATATTCTGCGTCAGCAGCGCATGCAGAATGCATTCCTGCTCCCACCGTGCCAGCTGTTTATGTGTGAAGGTAGGGGTGAGATCGCCGACCATGCCTATGAGCTCTCGACTAAAATCGAAGAAGGGCTTGGGGTTCTTTGGGAAGTGCCTAATATCAAAAATCGTCTCGGGGTCGTAGCCTGGGCGTTCGTATAACCCGCCTTTGCCCCGGAAGTCGGGCAGTCCTGCCGCTGTCGATATGCCGGCACCGGTCAATGCCACCATATACTTGCTTTCGTGGATCCACTGAGCGAGCTGTATTACCTCAGGAAAGTTCATGCCATCACCTCTATTTGTCACCGTTCTATCTACGATTTTAACACGGATATGCCTGTCAGGTATGGCACTCAGTAGCACCATCCAAAATCGATTCGTGGTATCATTGTAGATAAAGTAGCAATAAACCATATTCACATGCATGGTTGAGCCATGCCATCAATGGAGGATTTGTGTATGAACCGTCTGCTCATCACAGTGCTCTGCCTGCTGACACTCGCAGGCTGCGGCAACAGGCCGTTTCCGCCACTATCGGGCGATGCCCGGAACCGAGTGCAGCAGCAACTCGACCGCTGTCTGGTGCAGGTGAATCAAAAGTCCTTCAGTTTAAGAGACGGATGGCCTGAGACGAGGACATTGGATGGCACAGCTCTCATCATCGCAGCAGATGGCACGGCGATCGTTGATGGAACTTGGGGATCACCACTGTTTGTAGGTGAAGACGAGAGGGGAAAGAAATTCCGAGGGATATGGAAATCACTAAAGCTTCGGACAGCAGACGGCCACTGGGTTCCTTACCAGCAAGTCGCCTTGAGGTTAGAGCCACCTATCAGCATCATTGCACCTGTGAAGCCTTTGAAGAACCAACCATACCTTGACATCACGAAGATCACGGATGTACCCATGGGCTTGTCTGTATATGTCAGACATAAAGACTACGATGGCAAAAAAGTCAGGTTAATCAAGGCTGTGGTGACGAGTGATCCTGCCGTCCACATATCGAATGACTCGTTTAAACCCGCAAATCTGGTATTCAGCACAAAAACCGGACAGCATCTTGGATGGGGGTCGGTGTGGCCAGAAACCTATGCCACTGTCCATCACATCCCGGCATCCATGAGTAATCTCATCGAAAAGCACACAGATATCCGATTTACGCAGACTGGAAAAGTGCAAGAACCGGTCGACCAATCCTATTCACTGGCCTACAACCCAAACCGTAATAGCATGGGCAAGATCAGTTTCGATGGCCGCCCTTCACACGACAACTATTATGTGCTGACGCCTGATGGCACGATACTGACTCAAATACCCCTGGGCATGCCCTCCGTGCGCTATAAAGCTGAAGCGGTGCTGTCAGACGGTCAGAAAATCAAGATGCGGTGGGTGACGGTCGACAAAGCTCAACAACTGGGTATACTGCGCCCAGTAAAGCCGCTAAAGCACCCACTCACTCCGGTGGTGTGGGCTTTAGGAAGCCAGCCACAGTTCGGCCAACGCTACTACTCGTTCTCCGGCGGTAAGGTCGGCACAGACTACATCATCGGACATGATCCCGTATTTCCAAATCGATATGTCATGAGTTTTTATCCGCCCTTCATGCTGTTTAATAATCAAGGGCGAGCTGTGGCACTAACCCGATCCCCCGCCACATTACTGAGGTTCTGCTGGGAGATGAGCAGTGCAGAAGAGGCCGTGCAATATATCTGCAAGCTGAATCCTGAGCTTACCATGAAGACAGAAAAGACCATGCAGCCAGCTAGCGCAGGCCGTGTCATAGCATCGCTGGGCATAAATCCGCAGCAGTGGGCATTTGTTCATTCACGACCGTTTGAAGAGGGCCATATCGATCCGGACAACTCAGCCATATGCATAGACGCGTCTGGATACTTTATTATGCCTACTAAATACAGGGCGCCTGCCTGGGTCAAGGATCACCAAATCCGCGCGGCTTACGATAAAAAGAAAGACGTGGATTACATACGCGATGCGCAAGGGCCTATCGGCAAGATCGCGATAATCTACAACAACCCATCATTGGGGATTTCCATCGGAAAAGCACTTAGCAAGCCGATCCGTGCCATGAGAGCACTCAACCTAAATACAACGCCACCCGCACAACATTCTGACAAGTTATACGGTATCAATGTTGGCGTGTTTGACGGTCGACTGGTTCCTTTTCAATTTCCACTTGCCGCAAACAACCTTAGGGCTCCAAAATCAGTCAAAGATGCTGAATATGGATGCCTGTGTGTCAATTCTGACGGCCGTATCATTGGTTATGTCACCGAATCTACGAACCGGATTGGTTACGATAAAATGCGTATTGTCGATCTGGCAGAGATTGCCAAAAAACTGGCTTACGTGAAGAAGGCCTTAGGCGACAAGTAGGGACACGGTGTGCCGTGTCCAAAGGCGTGCCGTGTCCAACAATGGAGGAATCTGATATGCTTCGAATATTGATAGCTACGATAGGCCTGTTGGCTCTCGGATTCCAATACTGCTCTGCGGCACCCGTCACAGACGACGTGCTTAAACGAGTCCAACAGCAGATCGACCAATGCGTGGTGCCGGTCACAATGACCCTGAAATGGAATGAATTCAACAAGGACCAGAGCTATAAATACAAGGGCATCGGGGTGGTTATATCACCAGAAGGCGCTGTGATGCTTGATGGCAAATGTGATGCAACACTTGCCTGGAGCCAGGTAGCCGATCCGAAAAAGACACCTATCACAGGAAAACCCATGATACAATTAGCCGATGGTCGAAGCATTGAATACCGGCTGAAAGCCTATTACCACCCTGCCTATTTGAGTATTTTGGTACCAGCAGAACCAATCGGACCATTGCCATATATCGATGTCTCGCAGCCCCATCGCATACCACTTGGACTGCAGGTATTGTCAGTCATCGGGTCTGAGGAGTATAAGGAGTTAGTAGTCAATCGAAAAACAGTGTCTGGTGTGTTTGGTAAATCGGTGTCTTACGATATATACAACCCTCTGCACCTGGTCTTCAATACGCTAACCGGGCAGTTCATGGCGTGGAGCGGCCAGGAGAGCTCTAACGGTGTCACTGTATGGACACTTGATGACCGTCTTTGGGATTTCATATCGAAAAACGCAGGTATCCAAGTGAAGCCTCCTGTTGACATCATGGAGCCGGTAGATCCGATATACCAGCGTGTCTACGACGCGAACAAAAACAGCATGGGTACACTCAGGTTCCAGTCAGAGGAAAATCACTACGAGGACACCACTTATTACGCACTCACCCCATCAGGCGATATCCTGGTTATCATATATTCAAAGATGCTGGAGAAGGCATCACGCCTTGGCTCTGAGCCGGCGAAAGCCACTCTGCCCGATGGCACCAAGTGCCTGATGCGCTGGAAGAAGATCGAAAAGGGAGGCAATATGGCCATCCTGACACCGGTCACACCGCTTAAGAAGCCCTTGACACCAATAGTTTGGCAGCCAAATGAACTGCCACAGATCGGCGAGACTGTTTATGGCTGCATGCCTTCAAACGTAAACAGTGGAGTGGTTGACGGGCACGATCCATCCTATCCAGACCGCATTGTAGTGGGCTCGATGGCGTCCGGTGTCCTCTTTAACAGTGACGGACGTGCGGCAGCTTTGATGATGCAGTCTGATGGTAATGATTCCTACACATTCGCCTACAATGGTGCCAGCACAGCGGTGAAGCGTCTCAAAAGTCTCCTGCCGGGCATTCAACTCAGTTTAGCTAAGGAGATACGCAGTCAGACATCTCAGTCTGCTGTCGCTAAGATTCCGCACGATATCCGAAACTGGGGATCTCTGGACCCAGATAAAGAGCCTTTTGGTGACTACATCTGTTCCGCGGTCTGCATTGATGAGTCAGGTTATTTCGTGATGCCTGATTCTGAATGGTATGATGATGGCAAAACCGCCCACCCAGCGGCGGATTCCACACCCCAACAAATACGCAGTAACTTCCTCCGTACTGATTTAGACTCAGCGATCGTAGACGACAAGGGCCAGATCGGCGTCATCGCAACCGTGTTTTCTTCCGAGAAACTGGGTTTGTCCATCGGCAGGTTACGGAAACCGCCAACAAGACCAATGACGGCGATCAAACTGTCTAGTTGCCAGCCAGTTACTCCCGGAGAGAAACTATATGGTGTGGACACCTCAATGGCTGACAGCAAATTGATGCAGGTTTTTATCGCTCACACAGCGTTACGCTCAGCCGAATACCCATTCACCGGGGTGATCGACCGCAATGATGACCAGGGGGCCCTGTGTTACAGCCTAGATGGCCAACCCAGAGGATATGTCACTGCCCCCGCGCCCTCCAAAGCCAACAGCCCGATGATGTTGGTTGACCTGGCAGAAATCGCCAAGAAGCTGGCGATAGTGAAGGAAGCGTTAGGCGGCAAGTAGGGGCAAAGGACGAGGTGTCCGGTGGTGTTTGGGGAGAGACCGGCCCGGAAAGGGAAAACCGGACCGGTCATTTATCTCTTTTTTCTGTGTCGGCTATCCTGGTGAGTGAGGACTAGAATGGACATACAATACGAATTCATCGGTGTCTGCGGCCTTGGTTGCCGGCTTTGTCCCAACTATCACCGTGACACTGAAAGCAAGTGCGAAGGCTGCAAGAGCAAGGGGCGCATGGCAGTCGGATGCCCCTTTATCACCTGTGCCGTGAAGAAAAAAGGGATCGCGTTCTGCTGGCAATGTGATGAGAACGAGACGTGCGGGCGTTGGAAAGAACATAGGGCAATCGGGATGGTCCAGGACTCATTCAAGTGTTACCAGACCCTCGAGAGAGACATAGCTTTCATAGCACAGTTCGGGGTGGAGGATTTCGATAGGGCCCAGAAGGAAAGGGAGTGCCTACTGAGAGAGATGCTGGATGAATTCAACGAAGGTCGGTCCAAGAGCTACTATTGCATCGCCGCTACGGTCCTGACAATAGATGAGCTGAAGGACGTCTTGGATAGGGCAAGGCAGATTTCTGGCGATCTCGATATCGGGGGAAAGTCGGCCATTATGCACTCCCTGTTAGGCGAGGTTGCGTCAAAGAAAGGGTATCTGCTGAAGTTAAGGAAGCGGAAGTAGTCATCCCGCCTTCTGGCAGCCTGTTGATGCTGGTGAACCTGTTTCGGACCGGTCTGGGAATGGAATTTCACATCCCATCACCCGCCTAAAACGCCATAAAGCGGAAAGCTGTTCGCTTTCCGCTTTATGAAAAATGGTAGCCCCAAGGGGATTCGAACCCCTGATCTCCTGGCTGAGAACCAGGCGTCCTAGGCCACTAGACGATGAGGCCATATTGCGTGCATAGATATGGTACCAAATGTCGGTGGATGTGTCAAGGGGGCGTGGTTGAATAAACCCAGTCGATTACCCACAAATACGGATTGAGGATAGATTTGTTGTGTTAATCGATTGCATCTGCTGCCGCGGGCTGAAAGCCCTGCGGCTATTTATATGAAAAGCCGGCTAGAAGCCGGCTGAGGATCGCCATGCTTCGCATTTTGGTAAGCCATCCCATCTCACACCCAGCGACAGATCTCCGGTAGCCGTCCTTTAGCCGGCTTTTCGTTCAATTAGCCGCAGGGCTTTCAGCCCGCGGCATGCCGGCAATCGATTGTATATCCACGGATGGCTCCGATACATATTTGTGTTCAGTAGCCGAGACATTAATGTCGCGGAATCGGAGGCCACATACCTGTTGTTCATTTGTGGGTAATTGGCTGGGTGACTAAACCCGCGGCAACGGGACCAATGGTGATCATGGTTACCCACCAGCCCATGTGTGACGGGTTCGGCTAGACGCCAGACCGGCGCGGTCTACACCCTTCTGCCATCGCTAGCGTATTGAAAAACCGCCCGGACTTAGCTAATCAGGGCTGAGAAGTTACGGCATCGTGCTCAAAGCCCGATTGCGGCTCATCATGCGATGGCGTATCATGTCACTGGTTTATACGCCTGCATCCTATCTGCCCGCTTGGGAGGATTGCCATGTTTTCATCTCACTCTCTACCTGTCTGGATTGGTCTACTGGCCGTACTCTTAATCGCCAGCGCCAGTTTAGCCGCCCCCGCACCGGCACCGTGGCACGGCAACCTTTATCTAGGCGGTGACGGCTACTGGAGGCAACGGCAGATGGTGGAGGTGACCAACCGCTCCAGCCGCGTCTTGGCGGGGGAGCCGGTCAGCCTGACCGTCGGAACTCAAGATGGGCAGATCAAGCTGGGTGCGACCGATGCGAAGGCGTTGCGTGTATGTGACTCCTCAGGCCGGGAGCTGCTTTGGAAACTCACTAGTCCACAAGGCACAGCCATCACCAGCGGGCCAATTGCTGACGGCACTAAGCTTCTGATTCCGGTGGATTGTGAATCTACGTCCGTCAGCCGGTATTACATCTACTTTGACAACCCGAAAGCGCTTGCTGTGCCCGATTTCCTGAAGGGCAGCGGCGAACTGGTCAACGGCGGGGTGGAGCAGGGCCAAGCGAGCACACCGACTGGCTGGAAGCATGATGCAGCCGATGAGCAGCACATCGCCAGTTGGAGCAGCGAGGCCCCGCACTCAGGGGAGCGTTGTTTGAAGCTGGAGGTGCTGCCGAACGCGGCATCGAGTTGGATTTCGACCCGTCAGGATGGCCTTCGGCTGAATGCTGGCGAGAGATACACTCTGTCGGCGTGGGTTCGAACAGAAAATGTGGTAGGCAGCGTAGGCATCTACCTCCACGTGGGCAACACGGGCAACTACATGGTGATTTCACCCATGGCGGCGGGGAAGGCGGGTACTAACGACTGGCACCGTGTCAGCACAGAGTTCACCGTGCCGAAGGAATGTAGCATAGCGGACCTTGGCACCGTGCTTTACGGCACCGGCACCGCCTGGTTTGATGACATCACGCTGGAGACACAAGGAGCTGAAGCCGCCATCACAACGAAGCTATTCCCGCATGAGATGATGAAACTTGCCGAGAAGCCGTTCACCGCCACCTGGCCGAAAGGCACAGAATGGTGCGCTCCGATAAAGTTGGCCAACTACACCGACAAGCCGCTCAGCTCACGCGTGGTCAGCGTGGACATGGCAGGCACCAAGGCGCGCATGGGCCGCGCCGCAGACATCAGCCGGCTCGTGGTGTCGGATGGAGTGCGCAGTTATCCCAGCACACTTCTGGGGAAAACGCTACTGATTTCGGGCGTAAGCCTGCCAGCCCGGAGTGCGGTGACCTTGGGGATGTATGTTCCCGCGCAACCCACAGGCAAACCCAAGGCGGGCCTGGTTTCCGGCGTGCGGAGTACCGGCACCTCTGAAGATACTCGTCAGAACGCATCGAGTGGCATGCCATCTCCTTCGACTGATATCTCGCTGAAGGCATATGAAGCTCTGGTGAACAGCCCAAACAACCTCGCGAAGAACCCGAGTCTGGAGACAGGCAGCCCATTCCCGGATAGCTGGCAGGGTGGTGTGGAGGGCAAAAGCGCTGAGGCGACCAGCATGTCAGTTGACACGCCCGGATTGTTCGGCAAGCACTGCAGCAAGATTTCGGTACCGCCGAGTAGCCCAGCGGCTTGGGTGGGCTGGCGGCAAAAGATAACGGTCAAACCCGGAGGCAGTTATCTGTGCGCGGTCTGGATGAAGAGTGCGAAACTGTCCGCAGGCACCGTGTTATATGCACACATTATTGATGGCAGAGGCGAAATGATTACCACCACCGGCGCCGGTACCGCCGTCAGCGGCGATGCCGGATGGACACTGATGTCGGGTCTCATCTCTCTGCCCGCCAACGCAGCAGAGCTTGAGATACACCTCACGACCAACGCCACCGGCACACTCTGGCATGACGGGGTGGTGGTGATGGAGGTCAGCTCCGCCATGCCCAGAGGGGTGTTGACCCGATCGGCTCCAGGCAACAGCCTGCTGGAGCAGTGGCAGGTGAACGCCATAGAAAAAGTGTTCCGTGAACACCGTCGGGTGGGTAAGCAGCCTGCGGTGCAGATCACCATGGCGGGTAACGAGAAGGAGCCGCTGCAACTGGCACTGCGCAGCCCGAAAGCGCTGGCTGATATGAATGTGGTGGTCGAGGCGCCTGTGAACAAGAAGGGTGCGAAGCTGGGTGTTGATGTGGGTATGGTGGGTTTCGTGCCGGTGGATTACCCCACGAACTACTACCAGGATACCAATCCAGCATGGTTCCGAAAGGTGCCGCAGACAACACCGGCGTGTGATGGCTGGGCGGGCATGTGGCCCGACCCCATCTATCCGCGTGACCATGTCAAGCTGGAGGCCAACAGCACCCAGCCGATTTGGATCACCGTCAGCACGCCTGCGAATGCGGCCTCAGGTGACTACACCGGCAAGGTCAAATTGATCTCCTCGGGAAAGAGCATCAAGGAGCTTCCCTTCACAGTGCATGTGTGGGGGTTCACGCTGCCGGAGCAGTCGAATACCGTGGCGATTTATGACGTGCGGATGGGCTCCGAGTGGGAAATCCCCGGTCAGACTACCGAGCAGAGCCGTCGGCAGTTCTGGAAGTTCATGTCTGACTACCGGCTCTGCCCGGACCGTATCTACCCTAACCCGGACATACGCTACGAGAACGGCAAGGTGATTGCGGATTTTACAGAGTATGACAAAGCGGCCGAATACTACTTCGATGTGCTGAAACTGCCCAGCTCTTACATGCCCGACGTGTTCTACCTGTTTGGCTGGGGATTTCCGCCCGATGTGCGATTCGGCGAGAAGCCATACGAGGGGGTGTTTCCGTATGACGGCGCCGACCGGCGCAAGCTACGGCCAGAGTTCAAGAAGGCTGTCCAGGCCTGCTTGAAAGTGTATTGGGAGCACATGAAGCAAAAAGGCTGGGACAAGAAGGTGGTCTACTACATCTCCGATGAGCCCTTCTACAGCCAGCCGGCCACCATCGCGCAGATGCAGGCGCTGTGTGAGATGATCTCGGAGGTCGACCCCGCGATCCCCATCTACTCCAGCACCTGGGGGCATGTGGATAGCTGGGACGGTTACTTGAATATGTGGGGCATTGGCCACTATGGCGATGTGCCCGAAACCACCATCAAGAAGGTGCGAGCCGACGGTGCGCGGGTGCGCTTCACCACCGATGGCCAGATGTGCTTGGACACCCCCTATTGCGCGATCGAACGGCTGCTGCCCCACTACTGCGACAAGTATGGTGCGGAAGGCTACGAGTTCTGGGGAGCCAACTGGCTGACCTATGACCCGTATAAGTACGGCTGGCACTCGTATATCCCGCAGACCGACACGCCAGGCAAGAGCTATTATGTGCGGTATCCTAATGGTGACGGCTACATCGCCTACCCGGGGGCTTCGGTCGGCGTCAATGCACCGATCCCTTCCATCCGAATGGCTCAGGCTCGTGAGGGCGTGGAGGATTACGAATACCTGCACCTGCTTCGCGGGCTGATTACGCAAGCGAAGGCGAAGGGCTTGGACACAGCCGCCGCAGAGCTGGCATTGAAATCCGCTCATGAGCTGGTCGGTATGCCCAGTGCCGGCGGGCGGTATTCGTCTGCCATCCTGCCCGACCCGGATGCAGTGTTCGCCGTCAAGCGTTTGCTTGCGCGCGCGATTGAGGGATTGATCAAAAAAATGTAGGGGCGTTTTGCGAAACGCCCTCAACCCAGCACCAGGATACAGTGATATCACCCGCCGGTATGTGCCCGCCGCGATCTATCCGGGTACAATGTATGCGAATTGCAATCTTAGTGCTTGGTAAATAAACGAATACAGACTATAAGCCCCCTCGGTTGACCGCCTGGTTGCGATCCCCGACACTGCCTCAAAGAAAGAAGGCTATTCAGTGAGAAGACCGATACTATGGCTTGCCGTATGTTTACTGGCGGCGGCGTGTGCATCCTTCGCACAGACCACCGGCAAGTTGCTTGAATTCACCGAAGTGCAAGCCGAGTTTACCATGCCCATCTACCGCAACCCTTCCCAGGCCGAGCTCACGGTGGTGATACCCAAAGCGATGACCGACTTACGCTCCGCTTCGGTCTCCGTGGTCTCTTCCGAAGAGAAGGAGGTCTGGAACGGGAGCTTCCCGCTCTCTCCCGGCTACAACGCGTGCATTCTGAAGGACATCGGCTCCATTCCTGCGGGACGCTATATGACGACCATCACGGTCGGGAAGGCTTCGATGAAGCGCATGCTCCGCATCGAGCGCATCCCCGCCATGCCGAAGCCCGAAGGCCCCATCGGCTTACGCAAGATATTCTTCACACCCGACAAGTGGCTCTTCGAGTCGTTCCGCAACCTTGAAGTTCGCTATTCCAAGCCCAAGCTCACCGAGAGCTACCGGACGGCTAATCCCGATGTAATAAACCTTTATGGCAACTCCTTAGGCAAAGCGGTTGATGGCAGCTATGTGATCCGGGGACTTGAGCATACCTACCGACGGGGATATCTGTATGCAAAAGACCCCCGACCATTCACGCTGCAGAGCCCGTCACCAGAAGGCCCCTATGTGCCAGTTACCACAACTCCTGCGATAGAGCCTAAAAAGAAGTTATTTAAGGACTTCGATGTCATCGGCATGACATCTACAGATGACCAGTATGAGATGTATGACCGTGCTAGTCACGGCACCTACACACTGCATGACATCGGGGTTATCCAAAACAACGACCCCCATGACTTCGGATGCGTCAAAGCCGGCAGCCGCACCTACTGGGTTGTAGCCCGCACATCGTCAGGCAAGACCGTCTTCTTGCGGAACGAGCCGCTTTTCAGGGATGTACCCCTTTACACTAGTGATAGCTTCGATGATGGCTTCACTACCAACGACAATTTCGGTAACATGTGGCTCTCTGACGACGGTAAAACGCTCTTTCTGGCTCGCGGTCAGACAGTCCGCCGTTACGCTCCTTACGACGTGCCCTACGATCTACTGCCCAACAGCAGCCGTATTCTCACTATCTACAGCACTGAGGACGGTGTTAAGTGGAAATATTGTCATTCCATCACCTCGTGCGGGCCCCTCGATAACCCGTTCTCGCAGCAGTATGACGCCGACATCCGGTTCATGCCTGACGCCGGATTACATCTCGCTTTCGTCAACGCCTACGACAGCGCGAGCCAGCAAATCTATCTAGAGCTGAAATACAGCCGCGATGGCATCAATTTCTACGACTTTACCGATCCCCAGCCGTTTGTCAAAACTAACAACCCCTCCGACTGGTATTTTGGCATGTTGTTTACCGATCAAAGCATTATGCAAGACGGCAACCGGTATTATCAGCTTGCTTCAGGCGCCTCCATACCGCACTATTTCGCCGAACCCGTGTTCCGGCACAACAAGCTGAGCGAAGTGACTGCCGACGACTACAAGTCGCTTTTCGCAAAACGCCGTATGGCCGAAAGCCTGCCATACTTTAAATCGATTGGCGGTTGGGAAGGCCTGGCGGAGAACACCCGTAAGGGCTACTATGCTGTGGGGGTGATGTCTTACCGTGCCGACGGCTGGTTCGGCGTCCGTGCCGGCAGTAGCCAGGGGAGCTTCGTCACCCGTCCCATCAAGGGAGGCGGTGCCCTCCGCGTGAACGCCCGTGTTGCGGCGACCGGTCTGCTGCGCATAGAGCGGCTGGACGCGAAGGGCCGAGTGCTCGCCACCGCTAACGTCCGGGGAGACGGCATCAAAATGCCCGTCTTTGCGATGCCAGAAGGCGATTACCGCCTCCGAGTCACGATGCGACGTGCGGACCTTTACACGATGTACATCGAACCGTGACCTGCCATCGCAATCACAAAGAGCTGCGATATCATGTAAAAAGATGAGTCATCCGTTCACCTTGCAGGAGAATTCCATGGATATAAATAGTGACATCACCCCGCTGGCGGAAGCCGCGAAGAGGGCCAGCCGAGAGCTGGCGCAACTCTCGGGGAAAGTGCGCAAAGCCGCCATCAAGGCGATGGGCCAGGCGCTGAGCGACACCCGCGAGGCGATCAAAGCGGCCAACGCCCAGGACGTGCAGGCCGCGAGTGAGGCCGGTCTGGAAGGTCCGATGCTCAAACGGCTGGAGCTGAACGACAAGGCGTTCGACTACATGGCGAAGCGCCTCTCCGATCTGGCCAGTCTGCCCGATCCGCTGGGCATCATCACCAAAGGTCATACCCGCCCAACCGGCTTGAAGGTTCACCGGGTGAGTGTGCCTCTGGGCGTGATCGGCATCATCTACGAAAGCCGCCCCAATGTGACCACCGATGCCGCGAGCGTGTGCGTGTATAGCGGGAATGCGGTGATACTGCGCGGGGGCAGCGAGGCACTGCGCACCAATGTGCTGCTGGCCGACACCATGGCGGAGGCCGCCGCACGCTGTGGAGTGCCGCGCGACGCCATCCAGATCGTGCGCACGCCCGACCGTGCCGCGGTGGGTCAGTTGCTGCGCATGAAGGGGCTGGTGGATGTGATCATCCCGCGGGGCGGTAAGTCGCTGATCAAGCGGGTGTCGGAGGAGAGTCTGATCCCCGTGATCAAGCACTACGACGGCATCTGCCACCAGTATGTGGCCGCTGATGCCGACCTCGATATGGCCGTGCGGCTGGTGCTGAACAGCAAGCTGGAGAAGGTGGAGGTGTGCAACGCGCTGGAGACGCTGCTGGTGGACGCCGCCATAGCGCCGACCGCCCTGCCCATTCTGGCCGACGCCCTGCGCCAGCGCGGTGTGGAGCTGCGTGGCTGCGAGCGTAGTTGCCAGATCGTCGCCATGCCCGCCGCCACCGAGGAGGACTGGGTGACCGAATACCTCGCCCCCATCTTGAGCATCCGCGTGGTGGACGGTCTGGAGGAGGCCATGGAGCACATCAACAGCTACGGCAGCTCGCACACCGACGGCATTATCACCAGCAGCATGAGCACCGCCAACCGCTTCTGCCTGGGGGTGGACAGCGCCAGTGTGCTGGTCAACGCCAGCACGCGGTTATCCGGCGGCGGCGACTACGGTATGGGCGCTGTGGTGGGCATCAGCACGGATAAGCTGCACGCCCGCGGCCCGGTCGGGCCTGAGGAGCTGACCTGCGCCAAGTGGGTCGCCATCGGCGAGGGGCACTTGCGGGAGTAGGGGGATATTTATTCAACGCAATGGCGCAAGGATGCAAAGACACAAAGGGGAATAGAGGAGCACCCCCCGTTTGCCCTGTTCCCGTTGATGCCCCGACAAGGGTGTCCGACGGGGTATCAACAATAGCCCCTCCGGGAACCCTAAAGGGGCGACATTCCTTAAAGCCACGGGTCCGCGAAGCGCAACCCGTGGTAACAGTGCAGAACCATCTATCCCCGGACGGGGAGCTTCCCTCTGCACATGCACATGACTGCTATCGATCAACGTTGGATTAGGCCACAAGCTCATATAAGCCACTTCCACCCCTCGGTAAGGTTCTCATGATACAGCATCGCCATTACAACAATCCGATATATGTCGTGATACCTACAGCGATATGGTCACTAGGTAGGAACTTCCATGACGATGACTGTTAAGGTTAATTCGCGGTTAACATCGTCATTGTGATGCATCACAAACCGGAATCCAGTTTCACATGGATAGTCTAGCGGACGTTTGAAATTGGTGTGTTTCTTGACGGTATCCGGTATTTGTTCGAGTACAGCAGAAATACGTTTATTCCGATTGAACATTATAATAGCGGTCTTTGTGTCACGCCATGATGCATATCCTAGTATCTGATCCACTGTTTCAGCCAAAACTTTTGGCCCTTTCCAGAATTTGCATTCACCGATGAACACATTCCTGTCATCAGCTCGGATCAGAATATCCGTTTTCCCTGCATAGTTGAAGGTTTCACCACTAACCGGACCTTCAAACCGGTTGTTCAGAGGGACAAGAAGATGGTCTCTTAGGGCTTCCTCATCAAGGTTCCTAAATGCTGAAGGGCTTCGTTCCATCACAATTGACATATCGGTAATCGCTTTTAATATGTCCTCATATTGCTGCATCTCTATTACTGGTTCTGGCTTAAATGGTATCGAACTAGAAGGCCTCATTACGGTGATCTTCTTCCGGACGGGCACTACATAGCTACCTAACATGCCTTCTCGCTTTTTCACAGGGAACCCTAGAGAAGCTACCAGACCTCGGTCTGCTAAAAGCTTATTCTTCCTCGTTTCGATGTTCGCTGTAATGAATTCCCTTAGGGACGCATTGTAGCCAGAAACATCACTGCTTACCCAATTTAACCACTTTTGAATCGCCGTTAAGTTGTCAGTAAATCGCTTCTTTATCGCATCTCCATCATGTTGCGTAGTCTCGTATCGCACCCGGATTGTTTGGCCTACAATCTTGCCAGATGGAGGATTGAATGTAAAGGTAGACGTCTGATATCTCAATAGGCTTCCATCCCCTATAAAAGGTATTTCGAACTCGATATATGTGCCCAGTATGTAGAAAGGCTGGCTCGTGTCACGTATATACCTTCTTGGATCATCTCTAACATCGATTTTTGTTTCTCCATTACTAATAACACAGATATCATCCTTAATAAGAAGAGGGATGACGTAACTGTATTTTTCTTCGAGCACGCCTGCAAGGTCATATTGACTAGTATTAAGCAATTGATCAAGTGAAAAACTTCCGATTTCGGATTCAACCGCATGTCGTTGTGCTTCTATTAAGTCTAATAACCGTCCATTATCAAACAATCGGTCTGAATACTCGCTCATTTAGTATTACCTCTTCGATATCTTCATATCAACGATATTATGTCCAACCAATCATCGGCAATTGGTAGGTGAAACTGATACTGTGCTACCACACTGAACCAAAACGTAGCCAGGTTTCGATATCGGTATCCCGAAGGCCACCGCTGAGTGCCAGCGTAACAAAGCTGAGCGTCTTATCGCTGCCAGGGAGAGCCCGTGTTGCGTGCTTTGGTAGCCGATGACCACCGCAATCTGGTCGATTGGTTTCGATGTCATTTGATTCATTATAACCGCTGAGAAGGAATTGGAGTATCGTGCGTCACCCATTACTTTACTAAATATGGATTATAAATGCATGGCGTAAAACATGCCGCATAAACAGGTCACCTTCCCAATGCCCCGTGCCCTAAACCACTATGTGGATAGCATGCGCATCTTACTAGCACATTATTATAGACATCCATATTGAACAAGGGTATAGTATCTATAACGAGCGTGCAATATCGCAGAGTTATCTATGTCTGTGAGGTAACGAAATGGATTCTGATCAAGAGTGGGCCATGGAAGAGTTCCTTGAGGCAAAGAAATACGGTAGGCCTACATCGCAACTAGGCACTCACGTTTGTAGTCAATGTGTTGTTGTCAAGGGTTTGTTTGAATATGTAGAAACAAATGCAAATCATGAACATCCCTGTAGTTTCTGTGAAGGTGATGGCACGATACCATTTGATATGTTGACATCATATATGTATGGTTGCATATACAAAGAATGGTGGATAGATTCGTTGTCATGCAATGAAGACGGTATAGATACTTATACGCTATTCACCGAACATCTTCATATTGATTCGATGAAGTCCCTATTATACAGCCTTATTTACAAGTCTTTTGGCGATCACTGGTGGATACGCTCCGGCACATCGATTAATATGTGGCATGCCTTTTCACGATCTGTAAAGCACAGTTGCCGCTACATGTTTCAGGGCAAAAGACACATCGCCGATCCTATGGATATTGATACGATCGATGATGATAACGAATGGATATCACCAGATAGATGTCTCGAGTTGATTGGAAAGATGATAGATCAGTGTCCATGCATGTGTTATAAACTAGAAGCAAGCACGGTGATATATCGCGCACGCTTTGGAACCGGTCCTTTTACTTCCGTAGATGATTTAGGCCCCCCGCCTGAGAAGAAGTGTAATAAAGCTAACCGTATGAGTCCTGCCGGCATCTCGATGTTATACGGAGCACTAGACCCACTTACATGCGTTAGGGAGACGTATAACCATAACCCAGTTTGCTCAGTTGGTGAGTTCATGGCATGTAAATGTATGTATCTCCTTGACTTAACGCACATTAGTCTTGTTCCCAGTATATTTGAACCAAATCCATTACAACGAAAGGAGCTGCTATTCTTGGAGGATTTTGCCCGGAAAGTGGCAGAACCACTGATATATGGTGCCAATGAACACATAGATTATGTGCCTACGCAGGTATTTGCTGAATATATCCGTCATGTATACTGTTTTCCTAAGGAAACGATAGGTTATGATTCAGATAACGCTAGCGGACACTATTGCAATGGTATCATTTACAATAGCAGTATAAACGATAGTGGCATATGCGTAGTTTTGTTTCTGTCCGACCTACAACTAATTGAAAAAGAGACATATGATGCTGCTCCCGAACGATATGAAAAAGACATTTTCGACAGGTATTTATTTCCCATATCGCTCCTACTTAAAAGAGTCACTCATCCCGAAATCATCGTTGACATAAATCCGGGCTAAAACAATAAGCTCATTACAACCGCATCGAGCTGGCGATGTTTGACAACGTGGCAGGTGGGCAGTCGATGGTGATTGACCTTCACATCAGGCGCGCGGAGTGGTTTGATAAAGCGATTGAGCAGTTGAAGTTACCAGAAAGCCCGGACCACGACAAGCTGTGTCTGACGTCCTACATCCGCTGCCTGATCACACGTGACCAGTCATTGACCGCGTTTGACCGCAAGGCCGCACTTGCGGCGTTTAAGGTTATTTCTCTTGGCGGAAATATGGGACTGGGGCCGGATGAAGACACCGGTAAGCCACCGTCCGCCCCCGCTGCACCGAAAAAGCCCAGAAAGTAGCGCATCCCCCAGCCGGCTTTGAGCCGGCTTTTCGTTCAAATCGCCGTGGCATTCATGCCGCGGGAACCGGGCCGCCACCAACGTTCCGCCAGATCGCAGCGGTCATAACATCATCAGGACAATCTGCGTAATCTGTGGATTATACCCCCTTTGCGCCATTGCCTCTTTGCGCCTTTGCGTTGGAATCCCTACAGTGTCTCCGCGTGAGGCAACCCGGAAAACACACCGTTTTGGTAAACTCATATGTGTAGTGCCACTCACACCGCATGAGATACCCTTTTCTGCGGCTGAGTGAGCCAGGCGACTCGTCGTGAAGAGGCGGTTATGAGACAGCAACCATCAAGACCCAAGCCTGCTCGGTCAGATGACCAGCACATGCGCCGGATCATAGACATCGGCGGGATCATCCTTGTCACCCTCGGTGCCATCATGATGGTCAGCCTGCTCACCTCCAACAGCGGTGTGCTGGGCGCGGGCATCGAAAGCGTGCTGCGCGGTTTCGCGGGCATCGGCGCGTTTGTCATCCCGCCCATCGTCATGCTGATGGGTGTGCTGCTGCTGCTCGGTCATACGGAGTTCGAGTTCGGCCACACCTACTGGGGTCTGGGCCTGGCACTGCTGGCCGTCACCGGCTGGGCCACCCTACCGCTGCCCTTCGACCAGCTCTACGACCCAGAGTTTTACCGCACGCACGGCGGCCTGATGGGCTCCTCGATGCTCTGGGTGCTGCTCAGCCTGGTGGGGCGCGTCGGCACCGGTGTTGTTCTCACGGCGCTCTGCCTGGTGGCGTTACTACTGACGTTTGATATCCCCGCCATTGCACTCATCACCAAAGGGGTCAGCAGTTGGCGCAGCGGGATGACCACCGCCCGCAAAGGCGCGCAGACCGTGAAGAGGAACGCTCAGCGTATCCCAACCGTGCGCGAGATGGCCCAAAACATCAAAGTGCAAAAGAGCACCCCCAAGCCGCTCGCCGCCATATACACGCCGCCAGTGGGCGACCTGCCCGCGGAGGCGACTGTCGCCGCCGGGCCAATGCCGAATGATGATCTGCCCATTCCCACCGGAACACGGAAGTCACGTTCGCCCCGAGGCGCGAAGGCTCAGCCGGAATCGGCGGACGGCACCGCAACCGCCGTGCAGCAGGAGATCGACTTCAACGACGTGGAGGGCTTCATTCTGCCGCCACTGGACCTTCTAAAACCCAGCCCGCCGGCCCCCAAACGCCAGGACGAAGAGGTACAGAAGAAGATCAAGGTGCTGGAAAGCACCCTGGAGCAGTTCGGTATCGAGGCCACGGTGGCCGAGGTGGCCAGCGGCCCCACCGTCACCCGCTACGAAATCCTGCTCGGGCCCGGCGTGCGCGTCAGCAAAATTGTCAGCCTGGCCGATAACATCGCCATGGCTCTGGCGGCCATCGATGTGCGCGTGGAGGCCCCCATCCCGGGCAAATCCGCCATCGGCGTGGAGGTGCCCAACGACAGCCCGCGCATGGTCACCCTGCGTGAGCTGATGGAGGACGAGGGGTTCCGGCGCTCCAGCTCCCTGCTGACCTTCGCACTGGGCCGCGATGTGGCGAATGTGGCCCACTGCGCCGATCTGACGAAGATGCCTCACCTGCTCATCGGCGGCTCCACCAACTCCGGCAAGTCGATCTGCCTGAACACGCTGATCTGCAGTTGGCTCTACCGCGCCACCCCAAAACAGGTCAAACTGATCCTCATCGACCCCAAGCGCGTGGAGCTGGCGCTGTTTGAGGGCATCCCGCACCTCGCCTGTCCGGTGGTCAAGGACGTCAAGCAAGCCGCGGGAGTGCTGAAGGCCGCCATCAAAGAGATGGACCGCCGGTATACCATGTTCAGCAACATGCGCACGCGCAACATCGAGGGCTACAACAGCCGCTGTGAGCCCGAGGAGAAGCTGCCCTACGTGGTCATCGTGATCGACGAGTTGGCGGATATGATGATGCAGGTCGGTGCCGAGGTGGAGGCGAGCATCTGCCGTCTGGCCCAACTGGCGCGCGCCACGGGCATCCATCTGGTCATCGCCACGCAGCGCCCGAGCGTGAATGTCATCACGGGCTTGATCAAGGCGAACATCTCGTCACGGCTGGCCTTCGCGGTCAGCAGCGGCATCGATAGCCGCACGATTTTGGACATGTCCGGTGCCGAGCGATTGATCGGTAAGGGCGACATGCTGTTCATGCCCATCGACGCCAACAAACCGGTGCGTCTGCAGGGGTGCTTCGTGTCGGAAACCGAGGTGAATGACCTCTGTAAATACCTGAAGTCTCAGGGCCTTCCTGAATACACCATCATGCCGGTGGAGAGCAGTGACAACGAGCCGGGCGAGTTCGATGAACCCGAAAGCGATGAGCTGTTCGAGGCCGCGGTTCGGCTGGTGGTGATGAACGGGCAGGCCAGCACCAGCATGCTGCAGCGGCGCTTCCGAGTGGGCTACACGCGGGCTGCGCGGCTGGTGGACATGATGGAGGCGCGCGGCATTGTAGGCGCGCTGGAGGGCGCAAAACCGCGTGAGATACTGATGAGCCGAGACGAAGTTGAGCACATGTTCAGCGATGATGACACAGACGAAACAGGGTAAACTGGTAATATGAATAAGTTCGCGTTTATACTTCACCCCATCCGAATTAGCGACATCACTCGCCGGTTCCCCATCTTCAAGGCGCTGCCCTCCTCACTGACCGAGAGCATTTTTAAGCAAGTCCCGCCCTTCAAGACTGCCCACATTACCGGGATCAAAAGCATCACCGGCGAAGAGGCCGAGGGTTGGTTCATCGTGGTGCCATGGTCGCCAGACATGTTGATGAACACACGCTGGCCCATCGTGCTAGACAAGATACTCAAGGCGGGGCACATCGCCGAGGAACTGGGTGTAGATATCATGGGTCTTGGCGCCTTCTTGAAGGTGGTGGGTGATAAGGGCGTGAGTGTGGCAAAGGGGCTGACCGTGCCCGTCACCACCGGCAACAGCTACACCACCGCCAGTGCTGTGCAGGGTGCGCTGCTGGGTGCGGAACGTCTGGGTGTGGATGCTAAGAACGCGCACGCGACCGTGGTCGGGGCCACCGGAGCGATCGGCGCGGCATGCGCGCGCGTGCTCTGCCCGAAAGTGGGCCACCTGACGCTCTGCGCCCGCAGCATGGGGCCGTTGGAGGCGCTGCAGCAGGAGCTTCGGCTGCTCAACGGTGCTGAGGTCAGCATCGTCACCGACAGTCATGAGGCCATAAAACCAGCCGAAATAGTGATCACCGTCACCTCCGCCACGGACACCCTGATCGAGCCCGAAGACATCCGCCCGGGTGCCGTGGTGTGCGATGTGGCGCGGCCGCGTAACGTCAGCCAGGCGGTGTATGAGCGGCGCAAGGATGTGCTGGTCATCGATGGCGGCGTTATCAAGGTGCCGGGTGAGAACGTGGACTTCGGCATGAACTTCGGCTTCCCACCGAAACACGCGGAAGCCTGCATGGCCGAGACCATCGCGCTGTGCCTGGAGGGCCGCTTCGAGAGCTTCACCATCGGCGGCGATATCTCCGCGCAGAAAGTCTCTGAGATTGACCAGATCGCCACCAAACATGGCTTCGAGATATCCGGTTTCCGTCGTTTTGAGCGCGCCATTCCGGACGAAGAGGTAGAGGCCATCCGTAAAGCCGCAGGCCGGTAGGCAAGACCCTTGTAACCATCCGCCATGGTTGGTTGCATATGCCTGTTGTAACTCGGTATCGCGGTCAAGCGTCCTAGTACTGATCAGTGAAATGGGGGATATCGACCAATATGGAAGCTGGCGTGTGGCGTTTTACCGTGGGATCGAATGGTGCCGCACCGGTTGTGGTGCGGATGCCGCAGTCAATGCTGCCGATGCCTCTAGCGCGATCGGAGAGTCTGTGGCAGGGGAACGTGGCAGATTTCGCCTTGGCCGTCTCCCAATTGGGTGCGAACGGCGTGATGCTCAATTTACCGCTGTCCGACCTCTGCGGTGAAGACCGGTTGTCGCTTGCGCAGATCGCGGCTGTCGGCTCCCTCATACGCAAAACCGCGGACCGGACCCAAAAGATGGGTGTTTCTCTGTTCATCGAGATATCCAATGTTCCCATGCCTGCATGGCTGGCCTCCGCCGGCGGTATCGACGGGCCCGAAGGCCGCACACACCTCGGGAACGCCATGTCCATCCTGGCCGATTCGCTTGGACCCGCCGTTGGCGTAGCAGCCGTGATGCCAGACATAGGGCTATCCCAACCACCGATGGGGCGTGATAACTGGGATACATTCAAATCGGGTGGGAGTGCAATCCGCTTGTGGAAGCAGTGGCGTGCTCAGTCCAGACTGCCTGTGGATGATGATCTGCCGGCCATTTCTTGGAACAAGCCGCAGAAGCGGTATGAGATACCTCAGACGAGGATTTACGAAATCCAACGCTTCAGGAGTTGGCTTTTCTTACAGAGATGGGCGGCAATATCCGCTGGCGCAGTATCGGAAAACTCAAAGCTGCGGTGGGGATGCCACCTTCCTGACGGCAAGCTGGGGCTGATGCCAGGTGAGGCTGACCAGTACGCAGGTATACTGGGTGTTGACATGCCTGCGACATGCACAGCTTTCATCTTAAATCTGGGCGAATATCCCTACAAAGATAGTGCCGACGCGAATGAATGGGTCAAACGGTCCGTGATGATGTTGCGGATGTCTGTTAAAGGAAACCAGACCAGTGTCATCGCTGAAGTGACGACCAAGCTGAGCACAGATGCGGCATTGGCCAGCCTCAAAGCGAACATGGTGATCATACGTAAGCACTGTGCCGGGTTGGTGTTAGGCAATATTGAGCTGGCATCCGCGTTAGGTCGTGAGGCGATTGCAGGAATTGCGCTACCCATCAAGCGCAGCCCTCCCCGTGCCTTTGTGCGTCTGAGTCGCATCGATGAACTGGCACCAGTAAAGCCCGGCCGCCTGATCGACCTGCTGAAGACACCCCTCTTACGCATACAGCAGACCGACGGCCAGTGGGACAACCCTAAGTAGCAGCGTAACCACTGAACCAGGAATGACTCATAATCCACAGATGTCGCAGATTAGGTAATGACCGCGCCGGTTTCTCAGTAAGATGGCATCGCTATGCAGATGATTTCCGGCGCGGTCTGGCGGATAGCCAGTATTCCATCAGCTACCGTTGCTGCAGGTATTGTAGGGGCGATTCGCGAATCGCCCTCGGTGACGGTGCCGCATGAGATGCACGTGACTTACCGGCCGCCTTAACCCACGCAGTCGATACCCTCTAGCCCACCATCGGCTATCACCTTTTGATACCAGTAAGCGCTCTTCTTCCAGGTTCGTTTCTGGGTCGCGAAGTCCACATTTAGCAAGCCAAACTTGGATGTGTATCCGGCTCCCCACTCGAAGTTGTCCATCAGCGACCACACTTGATAACCGCGGATATCGGCTCCCTCACTCATCGCCTTATATACCCAGCTCAAGAAGCCGGTGAGGTATTTGATCCGCTCATCGTCCTGAACCATGCCGTTCTGATCCACGGTGGTCTGACCGTCTGGCATGCCGTTCTCGGTAATGATGATGGGGATATCCAGGTCGTAATCGTGTTTGAGCATCATGATGGCATCGTAGATCGCCTTGGGGTAGAGCTCTGCACCGTTGGTGAGGAAGTCGTGCCCTTCGCGTTTCTTTCGGTCTGAAGTCGCAGTATCAGGGTCGGCACTGTCGAGCACTCGGTTGTATACATTCAGCCCAAAGAAGTCCATTTTTTCGCTGATGATGTTCATATCGCCGTCCTCTGAGTGGGGGGTGGTGCGCTGCTCTGCCATCTGGTTCTTCAGGTAGTCGGTGTAGTCACCTGTCAGCATGGGGTGAACAAACTGCCGGAACGAGTTCTCATCACCACTCAGTGCCAGCCTCCGGTCTTCCTCGCAGTCACGCAGAGGATGGTGCTTCCAGATATCAATCACACAGCCGATCTTGCCACCGTCGGGGCCATATTCGCGGAACGACTGTATGGCTTTACCGTGGGCTAGGAGGCAGTTGTGTACCGCTTGCTTGCCGGCTTTTTCACTGCCTAACCCGGGGGGAAGGCCAGGGTGGGCATACCCGATGTAGATGGCGATCGGCTCATTGAGCGGCGACCAGATATGCGCCCAATCGCCCAGTGCCTCGTAGCAGACGCGCGCGTAGTCAGCGAACCAGTCGGCGATGTCGCGGTTCAACCAGCCGCCACGTGCATATAGCGCGAGGGGCAGATCCCAGTGATGCAGGGTGATAATCGGCTCGATACTCGCCTCGCGAAGCTCCTGACACAACCGCTTATAGTAGTCAAGACCTTTCTGGTTCACGGCCCCAGTGCCGTCAGGCAAGACACGCGACCATGAGATGGAGAACCGGTAGCTTTTCACCCCTAACGCCTTCATCTGCGCGATGTCCTCTTTATACAGATGGTAGTGGTCGCAAGCCACATCACCTGTTGAACCGTCGGCCGTACGACCTGTTTCATGTGAGAATATGTCCCAGATACTGGGCCTGCGGCCATCGGCCTGCACTGCACCCTCCACCTGGTATGCGCTGGTGGCCACTCCCCACAGGAAGTCTTCCGGAAATACCAACTTGGGCATATGCCCCTCCTTACGGATTTGTTTCTACTGGTTATTGTATACGAGTGATGCCGAAACTTCACAGATCATGTAATGACCGCGCCGGTTTCTCAGGATGATAGCAATCGCTATGCAGGTGATCTCCGGCGCGGTCTGGTGGTTAGCCTCACCCCTCGACGCAGGGATGGTGGTTAAGGACTCAAGCTAGTGGTTCTCGCACCGCGACATAAATGTCTCGGCTATTGACCAATAAGACTGTTGAAGCAGCCTGTGGTGCATTAACACCGAACGGCACGAAGCACCACAGTCCGTTTCAACGGACTTGATGATCAGTAGCCGAGACATTTATGTCGCGGCGTCGGACGCATACATGCCTTCTTCTTACCCGGCGTACCTCCCCCAATCCGTGTCCATCCTGTTAATCCGTGTAATCCGTGGTTCAGACGGAAGACCTCGTCAACCCACAGCCCTACACCGCAAACATCAAACTGACGCCTTCGCCGGGTTGAAGCTCAAGCGCGATGCTGCGGTTCTTCACCGCTATATCCCTCACCGTGGCGTCGCCGACTGGGTACATGGTGCGAACCGTGGCGTGCTTGGCGGCCTGGTATTCGCGCGGCAGTTTCCAGGTTCGTTTGTCGCCCTTCTTGCTGAAGGCCATGATGGCGATCTGGTGACCATCGGCACTGTTCATCCAGGGAGCGGGAACGAACATATTCTGACCATCCACATACAACACTCCATCGCGTTTGATGGTCAGATGGCCATCGCTGTGCTGAACGCTGCTGAGGGTGCCGTTTTTCCACAGCACGTCATACCTTTCGGCGGTCTGTTCGTGCTTCGTCGGATACGAGCTGTTCAGGAATTGCCATGGCAGGGTCTTGGTGAAGAACTCGTTGGCGAAATAGGGGATTGATCCCGCGCCAAGGTCGTTGTCCACCGAATGGCCCCAGGCGGCTTCGTAGAGACACCCTCCTTCGGGGCGGTTCGGCTGCGGGTAGGTGGGAGCCGGGCCGAAGCCATATCGGGCGTTCCACATGGAGCCACCACCGCAGACCGTGGTGGGCGGGTAGATGAGCCGGCCGCGCTCCTCCAGGTTGAAGTGGTAGACCATCGGCACCAAACCTGCCAGCTCCTTCTGGAAGTCCTCAATGGTCACATCTACACCTTTAGAGTTCCAGTATCGGCACCAGTCGGCCATCGCTTTGTATTCATCTTCGCGCGAAATACCATGTTTGGGATTGGGCACCGGCAGGAAGGCGTCCAGGTGAATCGTGCCCGAATCGCGGATGGGCAGATACTTCATCAACTGATCGATGCGCCTCTGGGTGAGGCCTGCCTGCCACTCGCGCGGCTTGCTGATGTAATAGCACTGCTCACCATCCCAGATACCACCCTTCAGCAGACTGCCATCACTATTCCGCACGATCAAGTCTTTGTCGATATATTCCTGCCAGAGCGGGCTGTTTTCGTAAGCGTCGGACATGTTGATGTGAAAGCTGATGACCGCGTTATACTGCTTCGCCTGCTGCATCAGCCAGACGATGCTGGCGCGGGCATCGGGATCATCCGCGCGTTTGAGCTTGCGGTTGGCCTCGAAGAAGGCGGGGTATTTGGAGTCGTGGCCCTCATACTGCCAGCCCACCAGGTAGACAATCTGCTTGATTCCGCCGGTGATCTGCCAGAGTTGCCGGATGCTGTCCAGCGTCTGGTCGAGTGTCAGGTGAACCCCGCCGGATTTGGAGGCCAGGAACGCCTTGTAGGTCATGCATTTGTGATATTGGTGAATGGGCTGAGACATGTATCGAACTCCTTGTGTTGAGTGTTGCTCTGTGTCTATGTTCCGCGGGCGGGTTGGGTATTCCTGCCAGCCGTAGTCCGGGCAGGCGATATCAACTCCTCACCAATCAAGTGTCATGTCAGTTCTCAACTTCAATGGTAAAAAGAAGGATATCAGACCCAAACTGGCGAATGATACCAACATGATTGGCAGAACCGTATTTCATGGGTCAGACATACACTGCCCTTACGGTGCTGAGTATAGCAATCTCTACAAACAGGCGTATAACGCCCGGAGGTAAATAATGAATTGGTACATGCAGGCATTCCGGAAATACGCGGACTTTACAGGTCGTGCACGCCGATCTGAATATTGGTTTTTCTATTTGATCAATGGGGTCATTAGCACTGTATTAATAACCATTATGCAGATAGTGGGTTTTGCCACGTTACTTGGGATTTACGCTACGAGCCCGAACAATCCTGGCGGAATGCCATCAGGAATCAGCGCGGGTGGCATCATAATAATGGTGCTGGTGGGCATCACCGCCTTCGTATATGGCCTCGCCGCTATAGTACCCACCCTGGCGGTCAGGGCGCGTCGTCTTCATGATACCGGCCGCAGTGGCTGGTTTCAACTGTTAGCACTCATACCGGTTATTGGTGAGATTGTGCTCATAATATTCATGATTGAAGACAGCAATCCAGGCGATAACCAGTGGGGTCCTAACCCTAAAGCTGACCTGGCTGTCTAGTCTCCGCACCGTTATACGCCCCCGGCACAGCACCCGAAGGATTTGGGTGCTGTGCATGTATCCATTCGATGCTGACCAACACCATCTAGACAAAAAGGCGAATGTCGCTGAGGTATTAATGAACAGGTATATGCAGGTTTTCCGAAAATACTCGGTCCTTACAGGTCGAACTCGACGCTCCGAGTTTTGGCATTTCATGCGGATAAACATTGTGGTGCTTACATTACTAGGGATAGCTCGTATGGTCTTCGTTAGTGATTTGATTGATCCCATCGCCATCGTGTTCTGTCTCGCCATTCTTGCACCCAGTGTGGCTGCAGGTGTGCGGCGCCTTCATGATACCGGCCGCAGCGGCTGGTTCATTCTACTGCCACTCATCCCTTTCACGTTTCTGCTGGGCACGATCGTGCTCATCGTCTTTTGGGTCGATGACAGTAAACCAGGCGACAACAAGTGGGGTCCTAACCCTAAGGCTGAGATGGCTTCCTAGCCAACGTAACCTCGTCTACTTACTGATCAGGTTCGGTTTCTGACAACATAGGCTCACACTGTGATAGTGTGTGTTGCAACGATAAATATGTTTCGATTTCTGAGTATAATATTCCTAAGGTGGAAGCTATGGGAGCTTTCCCCACATGATAGAACGAGGAGATCAAAATGAGCCCAATACACCCATCGGAACCATCATCACCGGATGGACCACGATCCAAACAGGGAGCTCCGCACCGGCTGCACCACAAGGGCTGGAAGCTGTTGCTTGGCATTGTGTTGTCCCTGGTCATTGGCCATGGACTGCTGGTGCTAGCCTTCAAGATGCAGTTTGACGCAGGAGTACGTGCGATTAAGGCCAAAGGTGAACCTGTATCGGCGGCCCAACTGGCGGGCCCTAAGCTGCCAGACAGCCAGAACGGCGCGATCGTGTTTGAGAAGGCGTTCAAACTGCTCGAAACCAAAGAGGGTAAGAAGGCTGTGGAGCTTCTTGGCAAGAAGAACCCGCCTGTTCCGTGGCCAGAGGGTCAGAAGGCTGCGACGCAGCTTGTTGGAGTGGTGCCCTTGTCCGAGGAGGCGCTGTCTCGACCGAGTTGCCAGTTCGCGGTGAAGTGGGAGGATGGCACCGGGGCACTTTTGGGGCACTTGGCCAAGCTGCGCTCATTGGTTAGGGTGCTGTCGACGGCAGCGTTGATTGACGCGCAGTATGGCCAGATGGATGAGGCCTACAAGAAGATCGTGCTGGCTTTCAGAACCGCTAAGGCCAATCGAAATGAGCCCGCTCTGGCTAGCACATTAGTCACCCTGGCCTGTACCGATATCGCCAACAAAGCACTGGTGGGTGTGATTAAATGTGGTAAACCAGATGACAAACAGACCGTAGAGCTCAACGAGATATTGACCGACACTAACTATGAGAGTAGTATGGTGAACACGCTGAAAGGTGAGAGAGCTGATGCGATATCTGGGTTCAACCATCCTAATGATATCGGTCGGTCACTAGTTGCATTGTATTATGGTAGCTTTGTATCTAGTTACGATAACCCAGAGCCTAATAAGTACAAGCTGGATGCTTTAACTTTCCTCGCACGACCTCTTATATATGCCGATGGGGCGGTCTACACTCAAGTGATGTCGAAATACATCGCGATCCTAGAGAAACGTGATGACACCGCGGAACAACAACAGCAGGCGCTTTCGGCGGTTTCGGACAGCATTCCACAATATGCGATCATAACTCGCATGAGTAGCTCTGTATATGCCTATTGCCCATCAAGACTGTATGCCCCGCGCGCACGAGCTGCCTTGACCCAGATACTGCTAGCAGCACAGCTATACAAAACGAGCCATGGACAGTATCCTGAAACGATGGTGCAGGTGCGATCGGTGGGATTAGCAGATATCCCAATGGACCCCTTCAACGGCAAGGACTTCGTCTACAAGCGCACCGCCAAGGGTTTTACTGTGTACAGCGTGGGTGAGGACTTCAAAGACGATGGTGGCCGTCCGGTGGACAAACGCCAGAGTAATAAGGGCGGCGACATCGTGCTGAAGTGGGAGTGACGGGGATTCACATGCATAAGAACTACTCGACAGCCTTAACAAAGCGATTGCGCTGGATAACCCTCGGCGTCCTCCTTGTGGCCACCATAACACACGGTGCTTGGCTGTTGGTGCTGCAGAGGCAATACAGAGCCGAGGTGGAGCTGCTGAAGTCGCAGGGGTATCACGTGTCGATGGCGGAGTATCGTCCGGCTCCTCTGCCCGAAAGCCAGAACGCGGCCCATATCTACGCTAAAGCTTTCCCATTGATCAACAGCCAGCTAAACAGCAGAACAGATATCGATGCCATGAACACCCTCATGGGCATTTCGAGGTTCGTCAGGGATACTGAGCCTCACTCACCAGATGACGTTTGGGCGAAAGCGAACAGAGCGGCAAAGAACCTATCAAGTGTGGTTCCTTTGGTGAAAGAAGCACTTACTCGGTCGGAGTGTCGTTTTACCATCAACGGGCAGACTCAAAAGTCAGGCAAGATCAGGCACCATGATGGGTTGATCAGTATCGTGTCCATATTGTCCGGTATGGCCGTGGTTGATGCACATGAAGGGCGGATGGAGCAGGCTGTCGACAAGATACGCATGGCGTTTCAAGTAGCGCAAGCCACCAAAGATGAGCCATCAAGCACCGGTGTACGAACCATGTTGAGCGCGACCATTGAGGCTAATAAGGGACTGCGAAGCGTCATGCGGTATGAAATACTGAGTGCTCGCCAATGCGATGAGTTCAATGGCTTGTTGGCTCATACCGATTACCGGCCAGCACATCAAGCAGCACTCATCTGGGACCGTGCTAAGGGCTTGGATATGTATCAGACAGCACTTAGTAAAGGATATTTTGCGGCATGCTGTGAGGATGAAATCGAAGAGGAACCGTCATTTTCGACCCGCATGTTTGAATACGCGATGCTCCCAGCCATATATGCCGACGGTCTGGCCTACCTGAAGTGGATGTCTACCAATATCGCCATGGTTGCCAAACCATTCCCCAATGCTGCCCAGCAAAGGAGAATGAAAAAAACGGCTCACGATGGGTATCCAACGCAGTTGTACAGTATGGTGTTGTTTACGCCTTTTCCGTATACCCAGAGAAGTCTTGCGGTTCGAGCCGATACGGCATTGACCCAGATACTGATCGCGGCCAAACGGTATAAAGCGAGACACGGTCAGTATCCTGAGACGATGGAACAGGTCAGGTCGGTGGGAGTGGCGGAAATCCCGATGGACCCGTTTACCGGCAAGGACTTCAGCTACAAGCGCACCGCCAAGGGGTTTACGGTGTATAGTGTCGGGCCGGACTTCATTGATGATGGCGGGGCGTCTTGGAGCCCGGATCATAACCGCCGTGACATGGTGCTCAGGTGGGAGTGGTAGACTAACGGATATGTACCCGCGGTCTGGGAGCTGACAGCCTGCGATGTGTGTCAGTGGATTGCTCGGTTTTTGTCTGGACCACGGATTACACGGATTTACAGGATGACACGGATTGGGACAGGGCGTCCGGCGGACGTGGGTGAGGATGCCCAGCGCCGGCCGGAGCGGAGCGACGCCGGCCGATAATGATCAGCCGCGCGGTGCAGGAACCCGCACAAGATGCAGTTCCCGGAGCGTCAGCTCCCGGAACGTAGTCGTGTGGGTGACTAAACCCGCGGCAGCGTGGCTAATCGGCTGCGACACGGGCGATCAGCCCCGGTTCGACGGGTTCCATCGCCCCAGGGGGCTCCATCACCCGTCGCTGATCAGATGGCTGCCCGCGTCGCTGCGCTCCTGCGGGCGCTTGCGGAGGGCACCCTGCGCCCGCTTGCGGGCTGCGACTGGTTAGACGCGCGGTGAGGGAACCCCGTTTAGGGACGACAGTCCCTTGGGGTGACTAAACCCGCGGCAGCGTGGCTAATCGGCTGCGATACGGGCGATCAGCCACGGTTCGACGGGTTCCATCGCCCGCAAGGGGCTCCATCACCCGTCGCTGATCAGATGGCTGCCCGCGTCGCTTCGCTCCTGTGGGCGCTTGCGGAAGCCTCCCGGCGCCCGCTTGCGGGCTGCGACTGGTTAGACGCGCGGTGAGGGTACCCCGTTAAGGGACGCAGTCCCTTGGGGTGACTAAACCCGCGGCAACGCGGCTGAGAAGCTACCAGATACCAACACAATAAGGAGACCGAAATGAGCCAGACCGTACCATCGCCTGCAAGTCGCGCATTGAAATCGGCGGGCAGAACCATCCGCTGGTTTTATTACAATGGATGGAAGCTTCTACTCGGTCTGCTGTTAGTGGTCGTCGTATGCTACAGCCTTACAACCTATCTGCTCGAGCGTCGTTTTGTGGCGGAGATCGCGACTTTGAGGGCACAAGGTCAGCCGGTCACAGCCGCTGATCTGGTCAGACCAGCGGTTCCCGATAGGCAAAACGGTGCCATTGTGCTGGCGAAGGCGTTCAAGCTGCTTGAGAGCAAAGATGGTGACAAGGCTGCGGATACACTCAAACTAATGATGGCGGGCAGACGGCGAGTAGCCGGTAAAGGCAAACCGGATGCGGCCATGCCCCAGATGCCAGTTTTACCGCAGCCGAATGCTACCCAGGGAGTGTGGGTTATGCCACCGATGTCATCAGCACAACGACGTTTCGAGAAGGGTCTCATGCCATGGCCCGAGGTCTTACAAGCGGCGAAGCAGGTGGCCGGGGTGGTGCCGATCACACGGGATGCTTTGTCTCGGCCAGACTGCCATTTTCCGATGGTTGCTGATCCCCATATGGTGAATAATCCCAAGCATTACGCTAATATTCGCACTCTGGTTGGCGTGCTGTCAGCACTAGCGGTGGTAGATGCGCATGACGGTAAGGTGGATCAGGCGTACGAGAAGATCGGCCTTGCGTTCAAAACTGCTCAGGTTAATTACCGTGAACGGTCATTCATGAACATCATCATTACGATGTCGTGTGTCGAGATTGCGAGTAACGGTCTGCAGAAGGTTCTGGAGTACGGCATACCAACGCCAGCTCAAGCCGATCAGCTCAATCGTGTATTAACGGGCCCGAAGCTGCAGAGCCAGTTCGTGAATGCTCTGCAGGGCGAACGGGCTTTAAACCTGACAATGATAAGCAGTATGTACAATCTGTTCATTCCTAATGGCCTTAAGGGTGTTAATGCAGCGAATCCCAAGAACAAACCAAGTGGTGATTCCATGCTTGGATTCTTTCTGCGACCTGTGGCTTATCTGGACGGACTCACCAGTCTGCGATTAATGTCACAGTCGATTTCGATCGCAAAAATGAAGTATCCCAGTGCAAAGCAACAGGACGAGCTGGACAAAATCGGTAATAGGATGCCTAGGTATGCCCCGATGTCATATATCATAGCGGGTATATTTACAACTGGCGTCATGAAACCCCATGCCACCCGAGCGAAGACAGCCCTAACGCAGATACTTCTAGCCGCGCAGCAATACAAAGCTAGCCACGGCCAGTATCCTGACACCATGGCTCAGGTGCGTTCTGCTGGTGTTGCGGACATCCCCATAGACCCATTTACCGGCAAAGATTTCGTCTACAAGCGCACTGCGAAGGGGTTCACCGTCTACAGCATGGGCGAGGACTTCAAGGACGATGGCGGTAAATCGAAATCCGAGCGTAGACGCAGTGAAGACGGCTGGGACATCGTGCTGAAGTGGGAGCGGGAGGGGACCGGTGGTAGCTATTGTCGACGGGTTCCATCGCCACAGGGCGAACGCCGTTCGCCCCTACACTTAGCTGGCGGAGGGCACCCTGCGCCCGCTTGCGGGCTGCGACTGGTTAGACGCGCGGTGAGGGAACCCCTTTCAGGGACGCAGTCCCTTGGGGTGACTAAACCCGCGACCCGATGGCTGGTCAGCTTCGATGTGGGGCACCAGCCCTGCGTCGATTCGTCGGTAACCCTTGCGGGCGCTAAGCACACTGGCCGTGAAGGAGGTATTGGCATGGAGATACAAAACAGAAAGCGACTCCATATCGTAATCGAAGCACTAATCTGTGTCGCGATATTAGCTGGTCTGGCAACAGTGCTTGTCCCGATCTTCCTGGGAGCACAGGATTTAGCTAGGTCAGCGAACACACAGGAACGTGCTAAACTCCTCGGTGATGCATTGAAAACCTATTGCTTAAAGAACGACGGGCATCTTCCACCCGCCGATCGCTGGTGTGATGCCCTGCAACCGCACATCGCACCAGAAGCAAACTTCAGCCTGCACAAATGGCAGTGCAATGGCACAAACACGGAACCGTACGCCATGGTCAGGGCACTGGGAGGCGTGAACCTCAAAAACATCAAAGACCCAGGGAAGAGTGTGGTGTTCTTCGAAATTACTGTGCGTAAGCCTAACGTATCCGGCGACCTCCAAATGCAGGTTCCGCCACATGGTGAACGTCGGTGGAACGTGGTGGTGATGGCAGATGGCCACAGGAAACTTGTAAAGACGCCTACGACGGGCACACGTTAACCTGCCTGTGCCCATGTGAAGGAGCAATCGACATGCCTAACCAAGTAAAACCGAAACCGAAGATACCTAATTGGGCCATCGGGTTCATCACCGTGGTTCTGGTTCTTTCCTGTCTGTGGCCGGTATTACAAGATGTGAAGAACACAAGCATAAACACACACCGGTGGTCTGCCAACCAAGACACAGCAAGCGTAATCGGCAGAGCGTTGTCCCTCTATTACGAACAGAATGATAACACCCTTCCTCCCGCCGAACGCTGGGCGACGGCTTTGCAGCCATGTGTCAACGAAGTAGTGGACAGAGCCCATCAAAACTACCTCAATCGCCTCAAGCGAGAAGGTGTGAAGGAACCACCAAGCCAGAAACAACCGGTTAGTGTGGTCACATGGAAATCTGGCGATTACCAGTATGAGCCATTTGCGATGAACCGAGCATTGAGTGGCCTCAATGTGAAGAAGATCAAGCACCCAAGGCAGGTGGTCGCTTTCTTTGAGACAGCCGACCGGAAGCCAAACCTGTCGGGAGACCAAAGCCTTCAGGTTCAACCATATGGCGAACGCCAGTGGAACACGATGGTGATGGCTGATGGAACCCGGTTGACTACCGAACAGGCGGAAGACGGCAGCGGTCAGCGTGTCGACCATCTGGATATGGCTGTGACCATCCGATGGAAGCTGTAGGTTGAGGTTGCCGGCCTTTGAAGCGCTACTCCACCCAGGGCGAACGCCGTTCGCCCCTACACTTAGCTCAGTCTATTGCCCACAAATCCGGATTGGGATCGTATCGACCATGTGCCGCGACATCAATGTCTCGGCTATTGATCAACAAGCCCGCTTAACCGGGCTGGGGAGCTCCTTTCCGACAAAGATAACGTTAATGAAGACTGCTTCAGCAGTCTTGGTGTTCAATAGCCGAGACATTGATGTCGCGGAATCGGTGACCTACTGGCCATGCAATATTTGTGGGTAATAGACTGACACTTAGCTGGCGGAGGGCACCCTGCGCCCGCTTGCGGGCTGCGACTGGTTAGACGCGCGGTGAGGGAACCCCGTCACGGGACGCCAGTCCCTTGGGGTGACTAAACCCGCGGCATCGGGGCTGATCGTCTTCAAATTACGTTACTGAAACCCGCAGAGGGGTCCGGCTTTCCGCCAGACCGCGCCGGAGATGAGCTGCATATCAATTGCTATCGTACTCAGAAACCGGCGCGGTCATTACCTAATCTGTGTAATCTGCGTCATCTGTGGATTGATTTGCCCACAATCCTGGTGGCCAGGGGCGACCGGCCGGTCGCCCCTATCGCATTTGTTCCTGCGTCAGCATGACATCCGGTTGCGGGTTACCGGTCACCGTATAACCTCTAATCTTGAAGCTGACCTGCTGGGCGGTGTCTGACCGGGCCCAGAGCATATCCTCGCGGTAGGGGTCGTTCATCAAAAAGCCGGTGATGTCGATGTTGATGTCTCCGCCGATGAGAAATGCGCGTCCGCCAGCATCGGCGGCATTCGCCGCGGCAGGACCGAATCGGGGCGAGTCGTTGTAGCTGGCCACAAACACACCGTTCGCCATGAAGGTGGGGCGTATGCCGACATTCGACTTGATGCCATAGGTGGGCTCCACCACGAATGCCCCTTGACGGCCCACTTCACCGGGCTTGCTGGATGCCACTGCGGGGAACTTCACGCCGTCTTTGACTGCGGTGGAAATCCACGCGTTGGAGATGCGGTTGGACAGGTGAGTGGGCCACACGAAATGCACCCCGATCACGCACTGGTCCACTTTCAGCGCGCTGATGTCACCCCAGGCGCCGTTACCGAGGTAGGGGGCGGTCTCCCAAACGCCGTAGCCCTTTCCCTCCTCAAGGTCATAGTAGGAGGTGGTCATTCGCACGGGGTCGACCAGCGGATACTGTTTGCTGGCACCGATCCGTATCCCCGTATGGATGCCGAAGAAGGTGATGTCATCCAGCGTGTAGCCGTCGGCTTGCGCCAGTTGGATGCCCACATTATTGGGATTGGTGGTGATGATGCCGAAAATCCACGAATAGGTCTTGTCGCCCATCTTACCGGGGTTAATGTAGTTTACATTGGGAACGCCATGAACATGCATGATGCGGTTCACATCAAAACAACGGCCTAACACAAACCCACGGCCATAACCATTCAGGAATATCCGATCGACAATGCATTTGCCGCCTTCGACCTGAAAGTAGAAGTCGTTGTAGCGGTCACAGGCGATGTCTTCGACCACCACATTTGCATTCGAAGTGTAGAAAGTAGGGCCGTAGGGTTTCACGTGATCTTTGATGTAGCTGCGCTGGGCCGCTTCAAATGAGGGGTAGTAGAATTTCGACTTCTTGTCTTGAAACTCCTCATCACTCGGGAACGGCTGCTGATCGTACATAATCACCAGACCCTTCACCGTGACCCCCGCCTCCAGAAGGAACAGCGGCTGCTTCTGCTTGCCCTCATACTGGTCCCTGCGAGGCCTTGCGAAGATACGGGATCCCACTACCTGCGTTTGGTAACAGACCTGGTTGGTGCTGAAACCGGCCAGACTACCCACTAGAGAGACCCCAGGCGGGATAGTCAGCACATTCGTCAGCACATAGCCCTTGTTGGCGCTCACAGGCGGCACACGCACACATCCACCGATGGGAGCCGCGGCTTTCAGTGCCTTGCGGAACGCCTCCGTATCATCGGTGAAGCCATCGCCCTTGGCACCGAAAAGACGCACGTTGAACACGCCGTCAATCGGCAGAGCGGCTGGCTTGACGGCTGCCTTCGGCGCGGTGAATGCAGTGCTGGCCATGGTGGCTAGCAGTATGCCTAATCCGAACCATCGTTTGAACACAGTATTTGTAATCCTCCACGAATCATGTATGGCAAGTAAAAAAATAGGACGGATCGGTCGGATCCGACTGATCCGTCCGATGAAATTCCCCCGAGCACTGCATTCAGTTTTTTACAGCCTCGTAGATAGACTTCATCTTCCAGGCGGTGACGCGCTTGACTGCGATCTGCCCTCCACGGCTGAATAGGCTGATGCCCACATCCTCCGGTTTGTGCGCCTGCATGGCTACGACCGCCTGACGGTCATTCGCAAAAACCTCTACCATGCCCTTATCGAGGAAGATGCTCAGCTTGGTCGCTTCGCCCTTCTTGAGCTCAAACGGCGCGACTGTGTCACCGACTACTAACGTTTTGTCCGCAAGCTTGATCGTGATTGGCAAACCGTGCCCGTTGGCATCGCAGAAAACTTGAACGCCGTATTCGGTGGCATTGCCGGGCTGGATCGTGAGGTTCAGCTCGATGGTGTCTCCGCTGACCTTTTGCAGCATCTGCGTGCTGTTGCTGACCGTGAGGTTCTTTTCACGCTTTTCATCGTAGCGAAGCGTCTTGAGCTCCCTCAACGGTTTAATGCGCAGCACGCCATCACGAGGCAAACTGAGCTCGCGCGGCAGAGACTGCACCCCGGTCTGAGCAGCCGGCAGAACACACCAGGCCCACATCACACGACGACCGTCAGGCGTGAGCACGCTTTCCGGGGCGAAAAAGTCCAGCCCATGCCAGTTCATGCGGGCATGGAAATCCGGCACAAACTTTTCGTTCTTCCACTCTCCCAGATAGTATCGGCAACCTTTCGTGTGGCTGATGCACAGCAGCATGTGCTTGTTGCCGATCTTGAAGAAGTTGGGGCAGGAGACGTCTTCGTGGCTCTCCACATCCGGCATCTCGTGATCCAGGAATAGCCCCAGATACTCCCAGCTCTTCATATCCGCTGACTTAAAGAGTGTCGGAGGCTTTCCGCTGCCCGGTGTGCCGCCGGAGAGGGCGTAGTAGGATCCGTTGTCAACCCAGGCATCAGGGTCCCAGTTCGCAATCTGACTGCCGTCCTGACCAGGCCGGACGATCGGCTCCAGCGCCACGGGTTTGCTCCACTGCTCTAGCTGGTCGTCCTGGGCGATGGCGATCTGGTTCCGATTCGATCCCTGGCCATGGTAGATGATGGCCGGCTTGCCCTCTTTGGTGAAAAAGCCGGTTCCGCTGAACATCCCATGGCCCGTAAACTCCGGGGTGAGGGTGGTTTTATGCCATGTCCAGTGCACCAGATCGGTGCTGGAGACGTGTGCGAAGCAGAAGCCGCCTAAGGCGTAGATATAGTGAAGGTGATACTGGCCCTTCCAATAAAACGCGCAGTTGGGGTCGCCCGGGTTCGCTGCACCCGGACCGGGATGCGCCAGATGATAACTCAGCCATGTAGGATCCGGGTTGGCTGGCATTTTTGGTGTGACGACCTCACTGAAGTCATAACTGGCGGCGATCAGGGCGGCCGTCGGGGTATGGAGTTCAAGGCATCCGCCCCTGATTTTCGCTCCGCCGCTCAGGTTATTCACCGGGAAATGGTTCATCCGGTCGGTTTCTTGCCCCTTTTCGAATGTCCACCAGCCATACGGCTCAATCGGTGAGGCCTTATCTGGAGCCAGGGCTTTGATCTCATCCGCAGTCAAGGCTTGGCTATAGATACGGGCTTCTTCAATGGAGCCCTGCAGGTGCTGCCCGGTGGAGCTGTTCCAGTGGCGCAATCCAAACACTGCCATCTTGTCGGGGCTGCTCAGCAGGTCGATGTTTTCTGCTTCATATTGGGTGGTGAGTTCGCCATTTCGATAGATGCGTATCTGGCGGCCGACATACACCACGGCCATCTGAATCAGCGTGCGGTCGTCCGACGTCTCCACAGGGTTCGCCTCAGGATCGGCCTGCGTGCGTGCCCACATATGGCTGCCCGCCATCCATCTGCAGACGGCTTTTTCGCCAAAGACAATACCATCGAACTCATCGCCTGCTTGGACGGTCAGGGCACTACCGCCCTGCTGGGTGGTGTTATCTAGGCGAACCCAGGATACCAGCGTCTTGTCTGTGCCGGCAAAGGCCGGATTGCAGAGTGATAGGAATACCAGTGCGACGATTAACACGACCATCAGATGATGCATATTTGCCCCTATGTCGCCCTTGTTTGCTGTGAGTTGCGGCGACCTCATTACAGCTATTGTGCCAGAATGGGGTGGTTTATGCTACATGCAAGACCGATCGGACAGATTGGACGGATGACGTCATCCCTACGATTCCGAACCATTAACCCGCTGCGACGGGTTCGGCGGCCCGTCCGTGACTTTGTCACGGTACGGGCGCTGTCACCCATCGCTGATCAGTACCGGCCCGCGTTCCGGCGGGCGTTGGGGATGGGCGCCCTCCCTGGCGCCGGCCGGAGCGAAGCGACGCCGGCCGATAATGATCAGCCGTGCGGTGCAGGAACCCGCATCAGCGCAGTTCCCGGAGCGTGAGCTCCCGAAACGGAGCGGTGTGGGTGACTAAACCCGCGGCAGCGTGGCCAATCTACCCCGTAAACACCACCCAGTAAATCGTCCTCTATACCATGACCGATGACCCCAACGCCCGTCACTACATACCAGCCGCCACATACTCAATCACCAGCCTTGGCCGCAGGGCGGCATCGGGATATGACCCGGAAGCCAGCACCATCCACTCCGGCACACCGTTGCGGTTGCTGGGGTAGGTGAAGCGCATGCGCAACTGCGTCAGACCATCGCGGTTGACCAGCGGCAGCGCATGGGCGCGCAACTGCGAATATCCGGTCAGACCATCGCGCCACACGATGATCATGCTGCCAGCATCCAGCACATCGGGCTTGGCTTGATAGTCAACGGCGTCCAAGGTTGGGGAAGGGCCGAAAGCGCCCGCTTTGAGGTCAATACGGCATTTATTGCCCCACTCGGGCAGCCACTGCCAGGGTGTGATCCATGGGCTCTTGGGATCGCCCTGGTTGCTCACGCGGCTCACCATCAAAGTGGCTGACTGAATTTGGGCCCCTTCGGGAATCACCGAGGAATCAAACGACAGGATCAACCGTGAGGCGCGGTTGGACACATCGTCACCAAACAGCATCGTGGCACCGATAGGGGAGGGCATTCCGCCTTTGCCGTTGCCCGCTTGATCTTCCCATATGTGCCCGGTCTGATCGGGTACGCAAGGAATCTCCAGGCGCACAGCCAGCGGTTTCGCCTTCACGATGGGCAACACCGCGGATTTGCTTTCGGTCAGCCTTAGGGAACTTATCTGTGCGGTGTCGCCGCTCAGCCGAAGCTGCCTGATCACACCCTGGGCTCCGAGTTTCCGCAGCTCCAGCCAGTTTATGCCCAGGTTCAGTTTTGCGGCCATGGGTGTGGTCGGCTGCCAGTTGCTGTTCGTCTCCGTCAGCCACTGCAGCTTCACGCTAGCCTTCTTCCTGGCAGTGATGCCGATATACCCAGGCATCGCGGTTCCGAAGAAGCAGCGCGGCGACACCAGCCAGTCGGCTTGTTTGCGCCACGAGGCCAGACTGCTCCAGGACACCGGCAGGTTCCATACCTCACTAAGCTGCCCCATGCGGTTGGATTTGTCTGAATGGTTCATCCCATCGGCTTGGTCGCTGAAGTAGCCGCGTCCATCCCGCTTATACAGTCTGTTGTTGCGCAGCACAGCCAAGTTGCGAGGGTCACCGCAGACCACCTCGTAGTTGTCGTGCGAGTGCGCCGGTCCACGCGCATTACCGACAAACACGTTGTCCTGTATGGTCACATTGCGGCTGGGGCCCTCCGTGCTCAGCATGATCAACCCTGCTGCGTCGTTCTCTCTGAACAAGCACCGCTGTACGGTGATTCCCTCGCAGTTTCCGTCTATATCCAGTCCTTCGCCGTCGCCGCTTTCGTAGCGGTTTGTGGTGCTGAACTCACTGTCCTCAATGCGCACATTCACGGAGCTGCCCAGGAACAGGCTGCAGGCACCATACCAGTTAGCCCCTCCTCCCTCACGCGAGACGATGTGCCGGATGCGGCCATTGGTGATCCCCGTCGCGGCAAAGATGCCGTAACCGCATCGCGTGGCCACGCACTCCTCCATCGTCACATTCATCAGCCTTGAGCGGTTGGGGCGAGGGAAGAAGAAGGCTGAGTAAAACCCAGAGCCACCCAGATCAGTAAAACTGCACTGCTTCACATGAACGCCGTCAATAACCGTGCCCATATCGCCGGTTTTACCGCCGATAAACACGCCCGCACTCCAGGCGATCTCCAGTTGGTTATGAGGCAGTACCGGATTGGCGGTGTTATCCAGCATATCGCGGAAATCGCATCGTGCGACCGTCACCGAGCGGTTACCCAGGCTGTTTTCGTATCGCAGATACAGCCCGATCTTGGCGTGCTGCATCTGCAGGTCGGTGATCACCCAGTAACTCGGGTTCTCAATCTGCACGCAGCGGTCCAGCACGTAGCTCTTGCGCTGAATGATCGGCTTCGCACCCTTACCGTAGGCACCCAGACGGATCAGCTTCTGAGCCGTGCCCTTGCCGCGTAGATGCAGCATCTGGTTCCAGTGGTCGCCACGCTTGAGCATCACCTGGTCACCAGGCTGCAGGGTTAGTTTGTTGAGCCTGTCAAAACCCTTCCAGGCCGTGGCTGCCGACGTACCGTTGCGAGTATCACCGCCGCTGCTAGAGCTGACGTAGTAGTCCGTGGCGAAAGCAGCAGGAGCGCACAGCGTCGCTGCGATGATCAGGGTACACCAGCGTGCGGGTATCTTCATTATGTGCCTCTATTGCGATGAGATTTGGTTGTGGCGTATATGGGGTTCTCGTGCAACCTCTGGCCGTAGGGGCGAAGCCCTGCAGCCTGCTTCAGCAGGCTTGGCAGGTCAATAGCCATGTGCTTTAGCGCGTGGCATGGCGGAATGTAATGATTTATCACGCCAAGCCAACTAAGGTTCGGATGGCCACACGAGCCGTCCCTACGAAGTCAGGGGGAGTTCACGCAGATATAGCGGCGCGGGCAGCACATACTGCATGCCGTCCGTGATTTCTCCCCCAATAAGCCGTGCCAGCACCTGCACAGCGGTCTCTCCGATCCGATCGAACTGCGGGTCGGTGGTCGCGAATGTATAACCCATCTCCGTGATCATGGGGTTGTTATCAAATCCGGTGACCTCTAGGTCGCCGGGTACATTGATCCCGCACTCCTGAGCAAACTTGATGATTCGGACGGCGTATTCATCGTTGAGGGCCATCAAGGCGGTCGGTCTTTGCTCTGCAGGAATATCCAGCAGCCCCTGTATGCACTGTTGCGACTCCATCAGCGGTTCTTCCATACTAAGCAGTGAGAAAGTGGGGAAGGTGACCCGCCAGTGGTCCTCTGGACGGGGGCGAATCTGGGCCGCCTTCAGGGCCGCGAGATATCCCGCGTATCGATCGCCCACGCTGCGGCTCATCACATCGCCCTTGGGGGCTTTCCAGTCCATGAACGCAATGCGTCGTTGCCCCTTGCTGATGAGGTAGGAAGCGACCTCAAACCCCGACCGGTAGTTGTCAGGCACCACCATCGTGCGCTTTTGCTCAGGGTAGCAGATATCCACCAGCACGATGGGGAAATCCCGGTATTCGTGCGTAAGGTAGTCATTCCGCAACTGACTGCGCAGCCGGTGCGCGGGATGGATGATCGCGCCCTGGCAGCCCGAATCGCGGAACCGAGAGACATCCTCACGCTCCGTCTCATAGTTGTCGAGGTGGTGGGCATAGATGATCTGGTAGCCCATCGAACGAGCCACACGCTCCATACCCATATATAGCCTAGTGACCATACTGGCCGAGTCGGCGGGCTGCCCGAGGTTCACACCGATGAGCTTTGGCCTCGATGTTTGTCCGGTCTCTAGGTCTTCTCGGACATAAATCCCTTTGCCGTGAATCTTCGTGACATAGCCCTGTGATTCCAAAATGTTTAGGGAACTGCAGATGGTGGTATTCGTCGTTAGGTATCTATCTTTCAGATCCCGGACACTAGGTAACCGCCCACCGGCTCCCACCAGGCCGTTCTCAATGAAATCTACCACAATACTGCGTGCAATCTGTGCTGGTAACGAACTACCCATTCTCTGCCTTCCTGTGCCTTCACTCCAGGAACACTTTCAAGTGTTCCAAACTAACAATAGTGTACCATGCCCCACTTCCGTAGGCGCAACGGCGAAGTTCCCTGGGAACGCCAATCTCCTGATTGGCCTCCCTATCCATCCGAACCTATCCACGCCATCCGTGTAATCCGTGGTTCAGACGAAAGACCGGCCCGGAAAGGGAAAACCGGGCCGGTCGTTGATAACCTTGCGGGTTGTTGTTTGCACCTAAACTACGAAAGCTGATACAGCTTTGTGGGGTTGTCGAACAGCCACATCTTGAGCACTCGCTGTGCCTCCTCGATGTCCATCCAGCCACGGGCTATCCGCTGGGCAAACGCCTCAGCCAGTCCCTCTTTCGCCATCTGCAGGTGACCATACACGCATTCTACGTTGAAGCTGTAGTCGGCACCGAATGCGGTCACTTTGTTCACAGGCACCAGGTCAAGAAGCTCATTCACCGCTTCGCGTGTGATGGTGGGGCTTACGATCCAGCTCCAGCACAAGTCAGCATACGCATTCGGGTTGTTCTTGATCAAGAAAATGAAGTCGCGGGTATAGGGAAATCCCATATGGTACACATCAAACTGTGTCTCCGGATTGTGCATCACCGCATCCATGATCAGCTTAGGATCATTAGTTCGGTAATCCCCCCATACACCGGTGTGTACAGCCAAAGGCTTGCCTAACTTCGCGGCCTGTTTGCAGATGTAGTCCCATACCGAGCTCTGAAGCTCGATTCCGGGCCGCCCGCCCTTGGCGAGCTCAAGATACTGATCCCCGGCCTTTCGCCAGTCCGGGTTGACCATGGGAGATGTGCCCAGTTTGAACCCAACAGCCCCCTCCTTAACCTTCGCAGCCATGTGAACATCCAGTACTGCCAGAAATTCGCCCAGTGTGGCGACAGGCATACTGTACATTCTGGACAGGGTTTGGGCGTAGTCCATGTTATACATACCGGCAGCATTGATGGTGTCGCTGAGCACAGGGGTGAGAAGATCATCCGGGTCCTGTGGACGAACCTGGCCGTTCTGAACCAGACTGGTGCGGATATGGCAGGCGTCACGCATCACGCGCTTATACAGGCCCTTTGTGTTGTTGGCTCGCATACGCTCGGTCAGCTCCATGTATGTCTTTGGGTTGAGGTCATCAATGCCATAGAAGTGCTTCATGGCGATCTTGGCGGCGCGGTTATAACTGCCATGCTTCACATCCTGCAAGTAAGGCCAGACGCGCTCCCATCGCTCCTTCAACGGCACGCTGGAATCCACCATGTAGTTGCGGGACCACAGCCCCTCGCCGTCGATGTGCGGCATGCCGCTATTTTGGATATCGACGTAGTTATACATGCCCACCAGAGTGAGTGCATCCACCGGCATCTTGATCCGGTCTTTCTCCATGGCAAGATGCTCGTGCGAGTCGATGATCTCGATATCGGCCAGGTAGTCCATTAGGATACTCTGAAGCCGTTTTGGTTCTGTGGTTCTTGTCACCTTTTTGGCTGCTGCCTGCACAGGTTGTGCCTCCTTAGCGATTGTTGCTGTCACGGCTGTGGCCGCTGCCACCTTCAGGAATCCTCTTCGATTGATTTGTGGTTCCATTCTGTCATCCTCTATCTGGACTTAAGGGCCAATTGCTTGAGCTCTTCGTAACGCCGAAGTGCTTGTTTGAGATATGCGATCTGCTCCTCACGCTGCCACGCTTCTTTATAGACGGCCTGGGTGCGGATCCGCTCAATGTGGTGATTGAGATACTCTATCCAGTGCTCAATCGCCTGCACCTGCAGCACAGGCTTTTTATCGACGGGGGCGTACACCGCGCTGGTATGCGCGATGTTATAGCTGTTCAGAACGAACCATGTCCCGGGTGTGTCGCTGCAGCGGGCGGCGAACCAAGCGCTGCCCTCCACTGGCACGACCAACGACAACTCACCACGGTTGGTTTTGATGGCCTTTTCCGCCAGCACGCTGCCATTGCGTATGATCTGCAGTGAACCCACGCGGAACCGCGAGATGGCCTTGGCACTGAAGTTCAGCTTTTGTCCGGGCTTGACGTCAATCACCTGTCCCGGCTCCTTGCCATTCACGGTGAGGAATAACAACGGTCCTGAGGTGGTAAAGCTACGGCCCGCCTTCAGACCATCTACCCACTTTTGGTAGCTGAGCCTGCCGTCCACCTTCACGTAACAGCGCAGCGAGCCCGCCACCCGGGCCGGATGGTCGCTGCCATTGCCCAACCCGATGCGCACCCCGCTGTTTAGGAAGTGGTAGTAGTCCACTGGCTCGATCTGATCAAGTGCGTCCGTGAGCCCCATGATCACGTTGGCGGGGATGTCGTTAAAACCCATCGGCCCCAGACCATGCGCATCGATGTTGATACCCCCTTGCCGATGGCACTCCTCCAGCACGGCCTTGTTCAGCGGCCAGTCCGGGGTGCCCTCAGGACCTCCCGATCCCTTTCCAGTGGCAATCGGCTGGATCATCTTCTTAATGTTCAGCATATTCACATGGCCATACTGGCTGTCGTTACGATACTCTTCCGCCATCCATGTGATGTAGTCGCCAGAGGCACACCCCGGTACCGGCGCGATGGGGTGCTGGTCCGGCTTCGTGAACGGGCCGCCATCTTTTTCCGTGCGGTATTGGTAAAGTGTCAGGTTGTTCACTACTCGCAAACCCTCGGCGCGCTGCACCAGCTTCAACAGCTCGATGTCCTCGTTCTCGCTCCAATAGTTTTTAGCCCAGTGAACATGGGTATCACCGCCATACCAGCCCATTTTCTTGAGGTCAATCAGCTCCTCACCTTCCAGAGTGATCTCGTGGACCTCCCCTGGTTTCAGGGTGATCTTACGGCTGACCGGCATGCTCTCGAAGCCGCGTTCCATGGTGATGACTGCCTCCCCGGCGGGCATCAACACCTCGAAATGGCCATCCGTGTAGAAGAAGGGCAGCCGGTAGGTTTTCCAGAAGTTCATCATGTATTCGAGCTGTTGCTTCTCGGTGACGGTGTCGACCGCCTTGTAGGCCTCCCCCGCTCGGAAGGCGGAATCACTGCCTAGCGTATAAACCCGTGCGGGGAACGGCTTGCGGCTGCGCGAATCGATGGTAACGCCTCTCAGGATCGCCGGCTCGGTGACCAGCACGGGTATATCAAGCATGGGCGTAGATTTGGCATCATTGAGCTTGTTCAACTCAAGCGGCAGCTTCTTCGCGGAAAGATCAGTGGCGGTCACAGGAATCAGGAACCGGAACTGCCCGCCATTCTGCGCCGACCAGCCGTCAGCCACGTTGATGGGGGCCACGCCCGCCAGTTTAGGCTGTATCTGAATGCTGTCGCGGCTGCGGTTCTCCACCACCAGCATAATGTGTCTGGTCAACCCCTTGCTGAGCGCCAGTGTATGCAGGTGCCCTTCGTTCCACTGAGGCCCCTGGTCTGTCCAGATCACATGCAGATGCAGATACTCCTGCTGCAGGTGCTCATTCAGCTTCTGCACCATGAAACTGGCCCGTTCACCACTGATTGCATCTGGCCATTTCTGGGTATATTTGAAAAGTAGGAACGCCACAGCTTGGATATCATCCTGAGCAGGGGTCGGCGCATGGGCGACCATGGCCGTGTAGAGGTCAAACATCACATAGGCCTGTCCCATATCCAGCGGAGGGGTGCCAGCGGGCGGTTCCCCCAGCTTGTCAAGGAATGGCCGCCGGATGAGCTCAGGCACCGCAGTCGGATGGCAGTATGCCAAACCACCTGCCAATAGAAGTAATAATAGGAATGTCAGAGTCATGCTGATCATCATGTGACGCGCCTCCAATGAGAGCCGATGTACTGTATTCTAGCACAGCATGGCAATCTTGTTTTCTTCATGATATCATATGTTCCAATGATAGAGTGTGTATAGAACACTAGATTCAAGGATACGATGATGAAAATCCGGTACCCGCAGCAACTTGCGCTGTTCTGCAGCCTGTTGACCACAGCTTGGATTACCACGGAGGCCATGTCCGACATGACAGGTGCATTCAGAGAGACCCCTGTTCCGATGTATAAACAGCAGCTAGAACTGAAATTCAACTCAGAGCAAGCTGCAAAGCAAGCCAACCTGCGCATCGCACCGGTGTATGACGGGCATGCCGTGGCGATCACATGCCGCTGGGATGATTCCAACTATCAGAACACCACCGCACACAAGTTGATGGCCCAGCGAGGGATCAAGGGCACCTACTACTTGAACTCCAACTGGCAGTGCGACTTGCATCGCGATGATGACTACACACCCGAGGCATTGCAGCTTCTTGGCGACGGGCAGACCATCGGCGGCCACAGCATGACACATCCATACATCACCTACCTCAACCGAAACCGGATGTTTGAGGAGATGCTGGGGGTCCGCATAGAGTTAGAGGCCCGCCTTAATACCGCTGTCAACAGCTACACCTACAGCTATGTCGACATCCGTAATGATGTGGAGGGAGATGCCGTTCACGCTGACACGCTGCGCTGCCTTCAGCGAGCGGGTTATCAGGGCATCGCAGAGTTCGCAGGCCATGCGGACCGGGTGGATTCCGGCCTGGCTTTCAGCACCATTCTGGCGCCCGAAAACAGCCCGTATGATCAGTGGAGATACAGCCTCGACTGGGCCCTCACAGACGCCCATCGCATCGCCAGGAGGAATGCGGTCAGCAACTCAATGCACTCCTGGTATGGCACCCATTTGCTGCCGTTTGGATGGGATGTGCTGGAGAAACGCCTTGATGACCTGAAAGCGGTGCCCGACGCCTGGCACTGTAACCAGAACCAGTTCGCTGCATACTGGCAGCAATCTGAGCACACCAAGTTGAGTATCAAGCGGGAAGGGGCCAACTTGAAGATCAGCATCACCCGCCCGAGCTTGAGCTGGTTGAATGACCCCATCCCGCTGTCGCTGCTTCTTGAGGGGGCCGACCCATCGGCATTGACAGCCATCTCCGGTGCGGATGTGCATCGTCATGGTACAGTATTGAACGTGCCCCATTCGGGTGAACACCGGATGCCCCAGCTTGTCGGTGCTATCCATAATGAGGCCAATGACACTGACATAAATTACCGCGTGGATGACCCCGACTTCCCCGGCCTGCATGCCATACTGTATCGGTCTGACGGTCAGTTGCAACTGCAGATCATTAACCAGTCAGCATACTCGGTCAGGAACCTCCGCGCACAATACCGCCTGCCGTTGCTGCATCCGCAGGGGGTCATCGCCAAGACGCTGCCAGACTTGGGTCTGGAGACGCAGTATAGACAAAAGCTGCCAATACCAAACGACCCTCAACGCGAACCGGAAGACGCCTTCGGAGAGGCCTACTATGCGGTGCAGTTGGATTTCCTGTGGGGCGATGTGCCCTCCAGGCTATACATCACTTGCCGCACGGAACTCGCCGAGGACAGCTCGCTGCCGAATGGCCGGTTCCACGTGATGGGGCCGTTTTCGCCTGATCAGTATGATGACAACCTCTTTGACCGATGCACCACAGCAGAGGCCATATCGGATGCGATGGGCATGCCCTGGGAGAACCGCTCCAGTGACCTCCGCATAAACCCTCAATGGGTGCATCCTGAGGTGGTGGTCACCTCTGGCACATGGCGAAACCTGAGCAGCGGTATCTACATCCTGCGTGGCACGGTCACAAGCCCGGTCAGTCGCGATGTGAAGATATCTGGGTTTCCGCGGACGATCAAAAAGGTGCTACTCAATGGTCAGTTACTTAGTGATCTGCAGGGAAACCTGAAGGCGGGAGCGAACGAACTGATACTGGTGTACCATTTCGAACCCACCGCCGGATCACCTGCCCATCTGGGCTGTTTTTTGAGAATCTGTGATACACAGGGCCGTCGGATTCGCGACATCCAATACAGTAAGGAGCCACTATGACTCAGCAACTTGCAATCGCATGTATTCAAGTCGAACCTCAGGGCAAAAACCAGCAGCTCAATCTGGAGCACGCCGAAAGCTACATCCGGCAAGCTGCCCAAGAGGGTGCGGACATCGCGCTCACACCGGAGATGCTGAACATCGGCTATACCGGCTTTGAAGGTACCGATCCAAAGACGATCGCCGAATGGCAGGGACAGGCGGTCGCGACCAGCGGAGTCTGGGTGCAGCACTTCGCCCGGCTGGCACGCGAACTGGAGATCGCCATCGCGGTGGGATACCTGCAGGAATGGCCGGGGGCACCTCGCAATGCGGTCACTCTGTTCGACCGGCATGGCGTGGAAATGTTCACCTATGCCAAAGTCCACACATGCGATTTCTCGAGTTTCGAGGCGTCTACCACCCCCGGCGAGGACTGGTATGTGGCCCCTCTGGACACCAAACAGGGCGAAGTCATGACCGGGGCGATGATCTGCTATGACCGCGAATTTCCGGAGAGTGCCCGGGTGAATATGCTGAAAGGCGCAGAGCTGGTGCTCACCCCCAACGCGTGCGTGCTTCCGCCTGACCGCATCCAGCAGTTTAGCGTGCGTGGCATGGAAAACAGCATGATCATGGCTATGACCAACTACGGCGGTACAGACTACCAGGGCCGAAGTATGACAGTCGACGCCACAGGCGCAGTGCAGGCCATGGCAGACGCTACGGAGCAGATTCTCTGGGGGCGGTTTGATATCGAGCAGACGCGCCAGATACGTCAGAGCACCATCTGGGGTGCGGCCTTCCGCCGTCCGAACAGGTACCACGCCCTAGTGGAGCCCACTCGTCCAGACGTGTTCACCCGCAACACCGGCCTCGGCCAGCCGTTCGATCCGGACCGGTAGGAGAGGGAGCGGAGGTAAATATCGTAGACGGTCAGCCACGCTGCCGCGGGTTTAGTCACCCCAAGGGACTGGCGTCCCTTAACGGGGTTCCCCTGGGGACGCCAATCTCCCGATTGGCTCCCTCCCCACAACTGGCCCAGTATTCCTCTGCGCCCTTCGCGCCTCCGCGTGAAATATCCTTCCCTCATGCTGTCCCATCTCCTACCTCCTCCTCCCATTGCACCCTAAGACAACTTGCCCTATCATAACCTTGAGGAACCACTATGCTTAAGCACGCAGAACTACATGTTTTCAGCGGAACGGGCAACTGCTACAGGATGGCTGACTGGGCCTCGGAGCAAATGAGGTCGATGGGCTACACAAGCCAGATCGTGCAGATAGGCCGTCACACTCCCAGCCGGGTGGAACCAAACACCGGTTGGGTAGGAATCATCTGCCCCACGCACGGCTTCACCGCGCCATGGGCCGCCATTTCACACACCCTCAAGATGCCAATAGCCCCCAAAGGCTGCCGGGCTTTCGTGATGCCTGCCCGAGCTGGCACAAAACTATATGGCACGCATATTCCTGGCTTTGAGGGCACCGCAGGATATCTGCTGGCACTCATTTTGTTCCTGAAGGGCTATCATGTGCGTGGTGTGATGGCGGTGGATATGCCCTCCAACTGGCTGGCGGTCCACCCAAGGATGCGGGAGGCTTCAGTCAGCACCATCGTTGCCCGAGCAGAGCCTAAGGTCAAGCACTATGTCAAGACGTTGGTCAGGGGGCACCTGCGGTTTCCGCTGGGCAGCCTCATCAGCCTCACGTTTGGACTGTTGTTGTGGCAAGTCAGCCTTGGTTACCTGCTGATCGGCCGGTTTATGCTGGCCAAGATGCTCTACGCCGACAGCAGTTGCACAAACTGTGGGATGTGCGTCCGGCAGTGTCCCGTGCAGGCCATCAGTCTGGTGAACGGGCATCCTTGGTGGAGTTTCCGCTGCGAAAGCTGTATGAGGTGCATCGGTACATGCCCGTCGCGCAGTGTGCAGGCTGGCCAACTCTGGCTGGTCGTGGCAGGCTTCGTGGCGAGTCAGCCGTATGTGCTCTGGGCAGCGGGAGGGTATACCGCGTGGCTGCTTGGTAACCCGGGTTGGCAGACAGCCGCCAACTACCCGTTTGTGTTGTTCTCTATCTGGCTAGTGATGTGGCCGCAATGGGCTATGAGCAGTTTTCGCATGGGTAGTATGATACTGCGCTACACCACCTTCACCCCACGCTGGCGCCGATACTCCGCCCCAGGTGTGCGGTTCAAGCCGACGGTCAAGGATCGGCCATCGCACACTGTGAGATTCTGATGTTTTCGCCGCATCTTGGTGTAGAAAGTAGGCACATGCCAGCGTAAAGAGGTAAAATGGCTATAACGCTGGAAGGCGGACGGAACAAAAAATGAAAAATATACTCAGATTTATAAAAGAAGTCATGCCCTATCGCATGACCATGATATGGGTAGCAATACTCACGCTCTGCGCGGCTGCCATCGGGCTGCCGATGCCACGCATCATCGGCTGGCTCCTGGACAAACTCTATTCCGGTGAGCCATTCCCACTCTGGTGGATATTCGCCGCCATCATGGGGATCTCGCTATTGGGCAGCATTGTGGGCTACGGCCTGGGCGTGCTGGTAACCACATTAGGCCAGCGGTTCATGTATGACATGCGCGAAAAGCTGTATAGCCATATGCAGACCCTTTCGCTGGGCTACTTTGAGAAGCGTCAAACGGGCAAGCTGGTCAGTATCATCGTCAACGATGTTGGCACCGTCAACGCCTTGCTGACCGGTGGATTCACCACCCTGATCAGCGACGTGGCAACCCTGGTCGCGACGCTGTTCATTGTGTTCAAGATGAACCCCTGGCTGGCACTTTACGCGCTCTGCGTTTACCCCATATACGTCACCAACTACCTCACGTTCATAGGACGCATCAAATGGAACAGCCGTCTGGTGCGTGATCAGCGCGACACAATGCTGGGCAACCTGTATGAAAAGCTGGCGGCCGTGTCGGTGGTTAAGTCGTATGCGCAGGAACGTTACGAAGTCACGCAGTTCGTGGGCACTACACGAGGGCTTTTGAGGCTCAATATTCGCCAGGGAAGCCTGGGAACTGGCCTCTGGGTCAACGCGGAGTTCATCGGTGCGATCGGCACAGCCGTACTGCTGTGGTTCGGCGGGCAGATGGTGATGAATCTGGGCGGGAAGGAGCCTTCACTGACCCCCGGTTCACTCAATGCGTTCATCATGTATATCGGAGGCTACCTGTATGGACCTACCCTGCGGTTGATACAGATGAACGAGCTGCTGGCCCGCACCAATGCGGCGCTAGAACGCATCTTCTACATGCTTGATACCAAACCCGATATCGACAATGCACCCAAAGCCAAGAAACTGCCGGAGATTCAGGGCGGCGTGAAGTATGACGACGTCTGGTTTGAATATGAGCCAGGCCAGCCTGTCATCAAGGGCATCAACATCGATGTCAAACCCGGGCAGATGGTAGCTTTAGTGGGCTCCAGCGGAAGCGGGAAAACCACCCTGGTCAACCTGCTCCAGCGCCATTACGACGTCACCAAGGGCAAGATCACCATTGACGGTATGGACCTTCGCGACATCACGCTGGACAGCCTGAAGCAGCAGATCGGCGTGGTGATCCAAGAGACCACCCTGTTCAATGACACGCTGATGGAGAATATCCGTTACGGTAAACTAGAGGCCACCGACGAAGAGGTGTATGACGCCGCGAAGGCGGCGAACATCGCCCACGTCATTGAGGCCATGCCTAAAGGGTTCTTGATGAAGTACGGTGAGGACGGCGTCAAGCTCTCAGGTGGAGAGCGTCAGCGTATGGCCATCGCGCGTGCACTGCTGAGTGACCCGCGCATCCTCATCCTTGACGAGGCCACCAGCCAGTTGGACAGCGAGACTGAGACGCTCATCCAGCAGGCGCTGGAGAGGCTGATGGAGGGCCGCACCAGTTTCGTGATTGCCCACCGTTTGAGCACCATCGTGAAAGCCGACAAGATCATCGTGATGGGCCAGGGGCAGATCATCGAGATGGGCAACCATGAGGAGCTTCTGGCACTGGACGGTGAATATGCTGCGTTGTATAACCAGCAGTTCAAAGTGGCATTGGAAGGGCTGGAGAGCAGCGAATAGGGGCATGAAGGGCGGTTCGCGAACCGCCCTACACGGAACCTCCGCGCCGATCTGGCGAATAGCTTGAAACTCATGTTTCACCACCGCGACATTGATGTCGCGGCGGTGAGTCGGCTATCCGCCAGACCGGCGCGGTCTTGGGGGTTCTGTAGCCGCTATCTAGTAGCCAGACCGCCCCGGTCAAATCGCGTACTACCGCAACTCGCGGCCAGGAAGGGCGGTTCTCAAACCACCCCTACCGCGCGGCTATCTCCGCATATTCGCGGTAGAGGCGCAGATACTGCTGGTAGTCGGCGAAGCTGCAGCCGGGTGGCGTCTGGTGATCCACACCTACCACGTATCCGCCGGACTTCATCGCCGGCATCAGCCGCTCGAACTCTTGCCGCACACGAGCCTCACCCAGGTGCATCACCGTCTTATCGTAACCGCCCAGCATTAAGAACTCGGGGTGGTCCTGCCGTATCTGGTTCACGTCCACGCCCGCCATGCGCTCCAGCGGTAGAATGCCCTCGATTCCCGACTCCTTGAACCACTTTATGGGTTCCGTGACATCGCCATCGGAGTCGGCAAACACCAGAACGCCTGCCTCTTTGAGCTGCGGTACGATCTGCAGATAATAGGGGTGCATGAACTCGTCATACATCTTGCGGCTGAGCATGGGCCCGTGGTTGTAGCTCATATCCTCGGCGAAGGTCATGATATCCGGAGTGATGATCTTGAATATCTGCTCGATCTGCCTGTTGTGATGCTCCACCAGGCCCTGGTTCATCTCATGCATGATCTCCGGCTCGTCCAGGAGTGCGAACAGATGCTCCTCAATGCCAAACAGGGTGCGCGGGAACCAGAAGAAGCCCTCCAGCACCATCCAGATGATCGCACCTTCGGCTTGCAGACCCGCCAGATAGCGTGCGTAGTCCTCGGAAAACCCTACCTCGGGATAGAGGTATTTACGGAACTCGGGCCAGTCCGATGCGCTTGGCATCAGCGGTTTGCTGTGTCCGGTGTATGCGGGGCATTCGGGGCGTCGTGAACCAACACCCAGGCAGCAGAACAGGTCGAGACCAAGCTGCCGTTGAAGCTCGATGCCGGCGTTCTCGGTGGGCATCACCAGACCCTCTTCCTGCCAGCGGTTGGTGGTGAGGTGCCACCAGGGGGCCCATTCCACCATGGGAAGGCGGTCGACGTCTTGGAACTTCATGGTGCGTATAAATCGCTCACGCGCTGTGAGTTGTTGGCTCATATGGTAAATTGCTCCTGTGCTAGATAGTGTCTCGCATCCCATTATGGGCTGTGTGTCGGATACATATTATGACATCTGTGCGGTTATGTGGGGTTTTAGTGGCATACGGTCAAGCTGTGGTTCCTGGTAACCCGAAAGTGCATCCAACGCATGCAGCAGCAGTCCACAAAGCTATATGGAAATCGTCCGCTCTAGTGGTATAACTAACTAGATACTTTGATTCAATCATCTTCCGCCAAGGGGCCGCTATGAAACTGCCGTTATACCTGTTGCTGATCTGCCTCCTGGTTAGCCGTGCGTTGGCTGGCGAACGGATTCAATTCTTTGATACCTCCTTCACCTTACAGAACGACGGTTCCGTGCGGGTTCACGAAAAAATCACCTTGAACTCCAACTTTGAGACGGTAAGGCATGGGATCACCCGGGAGCTTCCGAATGTGGTGCGTGGCGACTGGGGCCGGACCAGACTGCCCCTAAAAGTCACGAAGGTGGTGGTCGACGGTCGCACAATGCCAATCTACACCCGCCAGATAGGCGATCGCCTGAGCGTTGTGATGGGTGATGCGCTGGTAGATATGCCACCTGGTGAACACCATTTTGAATTGGAGTATGAGGTCCAGCGGATGGTCAGCAGCACCCATGGGAGTGACGAATTAAACTGGAACGCTACTGGCGACCGTATCCTGTTGCCGATCGAAAACGCCCGTGTGACAGTAATTATGCCGAAATCGGTGACTGCACGGCAGGTTGAAGCCACCGCATATACAGGCGCGTATGGCCATCGTGACCATAGTGTCAAGATACTGAGAGCAGGGGATCGTAAGTTACAGATCAGCACCACTCGTACACTGGACCCCCAAGAGGTATTCAGCGTGGTGCTGCGCTGGCCGATGGGGTTGGTGACGGCGCGTAAACCTGAGGTAGGTTCTGTATTTGGCACGTTGGGATTATTGTTACTCATTATAGCCACATTTGGGCTCTTTGGCTATCTATTCACAAGCCATATTCGGGCTCGGATGCTGATCACAACCCATAACTCGGAAGAGCTTCTATCTTGTTTGTCACCTGCAGCAGCCCGTTTCCTGGCGTTAGGCATATCTGACGCTAAGGCACTGGCGTGCACGATGATCGATCTGGCTGTGAAGGGGGTTATTCGCGTTGAGTTACATCGCCGCGGATTTACGTTGCACCGCATCGGCGATGATAAACCAGCAGGATCAGTGGAGCAGCAGCTCATCCTGGACAGCCTGATGAGCGGCTGTGGCAGCTTTACCGTGACGAGGAGCTACCAGCAAGATGTGCAACGGTTACTGGGGGAGTTCATGGGGTGTGTTAAATATTGTTGGAAGTTCGCCGCCAGGCACCGTCATGGGTTGACTGTTTTGGGGCTGGCATCAGCTTTGGTGTGCTCAGCCACCACTATACACTTGTTTGGCCCATTCAACCCAGCCTGGGTGGTTATCTACACACTTGGTTGGTCTGGATGGGCATCGATCGTCGGATTCTATGCCGTGGCCAGGATGCGCCGATCAAGCCGGTTCCGGCTGAATGGGATCGCGGCCATTGTGTATGCTGTGCTGGTACTGGCTCCTGGCTTACTGGTATGGCTTCGTAATCCGAGGGAAATCGGATTGGTGGCAATCTGCACGGCTTTGTTATGTGCCGGCGTGTTGTCGATGGCGTTCTCAAGCCTGCCTTCACCGAAGGGATTACGCTGGTTTTCTCAACTGGCCCAGTTGAGACGTGAATACCAAAAGATACTTTGCACGGAAGGAAACCTACCACAGTCGTATTTAGGCTACATACTGGCAGTTGATATGGGCAGAAAAGCAGATGACTATCCCAGCATGGAGTGGCTATCACTACCCTCAGGACAGGGCAGAATCAGCCCACAGACCCTCTGTGACAGGATGGCGATGGATATCGCACAGAGTGCTGTGCAGCCGATCGCCCCGGGGTACGCACGCGTTAAGGAGTTATGTGAAGGGGATTACGAGACAGTTCCGAAACAATAAGCCTATCATTCCGATATACTTAATATAGAAGAGAATTAACAGCCGTGCTAAAGCGGCCCCCTGATCAACTGAGAGAGGTAATGAGATGAAACTATCGACCCGGGCGCGATACGGACTCAGAGCAATGCTGGCCCTGGCCATGACAGACAGCACGGAGCCTGTGATGACACGGGAGATCGCCGCGACACAGAAGCTGCCCGCCACATATTTAGAGCAGTTGATGCTGGCCTTAAGGAAGGCCGGGTTGGTCGTGGCTACTCGCGGTTCCAAAGGTGGCTATGTTCTGGCTCATGAGGCAGCCAGTGTTACTGTGGCGCAGATTATTGAAGCGCTGGAAGGTCCCATCGAGATTGCCGATTGCGGTAATGTAGCAGACTGCCCGACCGATACGGAGCATTGTGCCATACGAAATCTATATGAGCAGGCCAATGAGGCCGTGTACAGTGTGTTCCGCGCGACTAGCTTACAGGACTTGGCCGATCAGCAGCAGCGGTTCATTGGCAACGGCAATGCCATGTATTACATCTAGCGAAGGACAGACACGCTCATCCCGCTTGAGTTCCAGTCATCTGATCATGTAGACTCTGGTTAGTCGTATCTGAAGGAGTCATGGTCACATGGTCATTATATTCGCCTTTATCATTGGATGGCTGTTCTACGCCAGCCGTCATGTCAATGCCCACATCATACCCGCAGATGAGTCTGAGTATCAAACCCACGCCATGAAACAACTGCCGGAGCAGGAGTTGCCAGCATGGTTTGATAAGCAAAGTGATCTGGTGACCCTCGACTATCGGCCTGGCCATGTGCTGCGGCTGCCCGATACCCCCTTGAAACTCAACGGTCAACAGCAAACCATTGCTCTGCAGATAGTGACAGGAGATGGCCCGGTCGTCCGACAGGAAATGACCGTAGACTTCAATGCGTTTCCCAGCCATGTCGTGCGGATGCAGGTCGCGCGTGATGCTGTTACGATGATCAAATTGAATTGCCCCTGGCTGCCTCAAGGCCGGACCTCCATTCTCATGGAGTTCACCGTGCAAGCTGACCAAGCGCCCAGCCTGTTTTATATACTCAATGTCGATCGACCGGAATTCGGTCAGCTTGGCGTGGTGATCAATGATGAACATGGCGACTCGGTACCGGCACTGGTGCGGTTGACCGCTTTACAGACGGGTGATCTGTGGGATGTCCCAGGTTCACTCAGCATGAACCATGTGATTTCCGAGGTTTCTGGTGCGAAGATATTTGGTCCCGGCCGGTATAACACTCAATATATCCCCGGACAGTTTACCGGTCCCTATGCGGTCTGTCCGGCACCGTTTGACATGGCCCTGCCCGAAGGGGAATGGGAGCTGCGGGTGTGGCGCGGGCCGGAGATACTGCCGGTAGCAAAACGAGTGGTGGTCCAATCCGGCAAATGGAGCCGTGTGGAGGTAAACCTCAAACGCTGGATCGACATGCCAAGGCGTGGCTGGCACAGCGGTGATGACCACATCCACTGCCGCATGATGAACAGCGAAGACACCGGTCTGTTGATGGCTTATACACAAGCCACCGACCTTCATGTGAGTAACGTGCTGCAGATGGGTGACTTCAACCGTGTATGGTATGAACAGCGTGGTTTTGGGCCTGAGTGGATTGTAAAGAATGGCCGTCACTGGCTGGTTCCGGGTCAGGAAGACCCCCGATATACTCTTGGCCATCAGATCGGCCTGAACATCAAGGTGCCGACACGTAATATGGGTATCTATTGCTTGAATGAACGTATCGCCGATGAGCTGCATCAGCAAGGCGGTCTGTATGGTGTGACCCATGTGGGTTGGAATGCGTTGTTAGCCCATCGGGATTTGACGATGCAAGCCCCGTTTGGCCGCATCGACTTCGTGAGCATCATGCAGGGTATCCTCGGCACCGATCTTTACTACAGCTTCCTAAATCTGGGCATCAAGCTCACCGCCACCGCTGGTACCGACACCGGCTACGGCGGCTGGCCAGGGCTACAGCGCACCTATGTTCACACCGGCAAACGCAACGAGTTCAAGCCGTCTCACTGGTTTGACGGTGTCAAAGCAGGCCGCACTGTCGTGAGCAGTGGGGTGCTGATGGAACCGCTCATCGGTGGTCAGTTACCGGGGTCGGAGCTGCGTTTCAGTTCCGATCAGCAAGTGCCGGTGGATATTCGAGCGATGGGCGTTGCTGGCGGAAGCGCGCCGGCTGAGATCAAGCTGGTGGTGAATGGCGAGGTGGTGCATACGGTAAAATCACCCGATGGATCAAAGACGGAACTCATCATGAAACACGGCATCCCCGTCGGTTTCGGCGGATGGGTGGCTGCTCACGTCATCAGTCATGACGGCGGTATGGCCCACAGCACCCCGGTCTATTTGGTGCGTGAGGGGTTCCGTCACTGGGCGTTTGACCGTGTGCCCGCTTTGGTGAAGGAAAAGCTGGCGGTGCTGGATGAGATAGACCAGGAGGCGCAGAACATGCATCGCGACTGGGAGGCCGGCAAACCCTACAGCACCAACTACTGGGCCCGGTGGATGGGTGAGCAGTATTCGGAGCTGAAGAAGGCTTTGTCCCGCAGCCGGACGGCTTACCAGCAGTTACAGCGTATCTGGGAGCTGGAGAAGGCGAAGCGGGGGTAGGGTTCATGATCCACAGATTGCGCAGATTACGCGGATTGGAGTGTGACCGCGCCGGTTTCTCAGTACGATGGCATTTGATGTGCAGATAGACTCCGGCGCGGTCTGGCGGATAGCCGAACCCTTCGCAACGGTGCCGACTGGTGATGTTGCGGGTGATCAGCCGTCGTGCCGCGGGTTTAGTCACCCCACGGACTGGCGTCCGTTACCGGGGTTCCCTCACCGCGCGTCTAGGCAATTGCGGCCCGCAAGCGGGCGCAACGTGCCTTACGCTGTGCTATGACCGGGGCGGTCTTTCAGTACGCTAGCAATAACGGAGGGCTATAGACCGCGCCGGTCTGGTGGATAGCCAAACCCGGTATAGCGGGACTGATCGCTCACATCGCAGGTGATCAGCCGTCGTGCCGCGGGTTTAGTCACCCACACCGCTACGACCCGCGGAGCTGACGCTCCGGGCCTTCGCCGTTGCGGGTTCCTGCAGCGCACGGCTGATCATTATCGGCCGGCGCAGGGAAGGGACCCTCCCCAACGCCCGCCGGAACGCGGGCCGGTATTGGTCAGCGACGGTTGACAGTGCCCGTACCGGGACGAAGTCACGGACGGGCTACGGAACCCGTCGCCAAGGGCCAGAGGTAAACATCCCAACCTGCAAGCCGTCGTGCCGCGGGTTTAGTCACCCCACGGACTGGCGTCCGTACACGGGATTCCCTCACCGCGCGTCTAGACAATTTGCAGCCCGCAAGCGGGCGCAGGTGGCCCTCCGCTAGCGCCCGCTGGAGCGAAGCGACGCGGGCAGCCATCTGACCAGCGACGGGTGATGGAGCCCCTTGGGGCGATGGAACCCGTAGTAGCGGGGCCGATAGTATAAGTCGCAGATGATCAGTTACCGTTGCCGCGGGTTTAGTCACCCACACGACTACGTTCCGGGAGCTGGCGCTCCGAGACCTGCGTCTAGTGCGGGTTCCTGCACCGCAGGGCTGATCATTATCGGCCGGCGTCGCTTCGCTCCGGCCGGCGGAGGGGAGGGCGGTAAGCAGTAAAGTCGAGACGTTTCACTTTATTGCCTACTTTGACTAAAATGGTGTAAACTATTCACAGCAGAAAAGGAAAACAAGTCTTTACTAATCAGTAACACTAAAGAAGTGAACACTCTAAGAAAGTTAGTAGTTTACTCCGCTTTCTTGACTTAACTGAGGAGGATGTATCAATGAAGTCAGTCACAAGCAACAAAGTTATCCTTGGACTATTAGCGGTAATGTGCATACTGTTCATCGGGGCAGGATGCAAGGGAACACGTAACGGGGCTCTATATCCTAATAACGCGGCTTCGAAATCCAACGGGATGAAGATCAATCCCATAGATGGAGCAGAAATGGTGTGGGTTCCTGCAGGCGAGTTTATCATGGGCAGCACGGACGAGCAAGCTGCGGTCGAGTTGGAACGGATACCTCAAAGTGCTCGAAATATAGCTAAGTTAATTCTTGATACTGAGAAGCCTCAACGCAATGTTTATCTAGATGGCTACTGGATGTATAAGACCGAAGTAACAGTAGCCCAATACCGAAGGTTCTGTGAGGCGACGAATAGAGAGATGCCAGAGGCTCCAGAGGGGGGCTGGAAAGAGAACCATCCGATCGTGAATGTGGCCTGGCAGGATGCATATTGTTACAGCAAGTGGGCAGGAGCTTCTTTACCAACTGAAGCTCAGTGGGAGAAGGCTTCGAGGGGTGCAGATGGCCGCAAATTCCCATGGGGAAACGAGTGGGACACTTCAAAGTGTGCTAATAGCTTATATGGGGAGCTAGAGAACACGGTACCGGTTGGCAGCTATGCTTCCGATGTCAGCCCATACGGCTGTCTGGATATGGCGGGTAATGTGAAGGAATGGTGCTTGGACTGGTATGATCCGAACTACTACAAGACAGCACCAGCAAGAAACCCGGCAGGTCCACCAGAAGCGGTTCAGTTCGAAACTCCAATTCAAAACAACATGTTAGGCGCTCGTGTATTGCGCGGAGGATCGGGGAGCTACAACCTCGACTATTACTTCCGCTGCGCTTTCCGCGGCTATACCGACCCTGAGAACTATCTTAGCAACTTCGGCTTTCGTTGTGCCCAGACCGAATAACAGCTTGCAGCTTTTCCATTACATCTCGTCTACGATAGCAACCCTGTATCTGTATCACTATTAACAGCCAATAAGGTAAATTCGAGCCTACCCAACCTTCACCCCCCCCCCAAAAAAAAGCCCCTGCCGAAGCAGGGGCTTTAAGGTGCTGTGCTGCGAATCTAGCGCTTCATGAATATGGCGAGCGCCATGTGCCGGGCACGCTTGATGGCATCGCTGAGGCCGCGCTGGTGGCGGGCGCAGGTGCCGGTGCTTCGGCGGGTCATGATCTTCCCGCGATCGGTGATGAAGCGAGACAGACGCCGCATATCCTTGAAGTCGATATAGTGTATCTTATCTACGCAGAAGGCACAGACTTTTCGCCGCCTCTTGAACCGCGGCTTACCATTTGTAGGTCTCATGGTTTCTCCCTAATCTATGATTCGTCGGCGAAGGGATCGTAATCTGACGGCATTTCCGAGCCGCTGTTAAACGGATCACCAGTGGCAGGCGTACTGCTGACTGGCGGCACGATGTTCGACTGTGCTGCTGGTGCAGCCGGTCGAAAACCGCCTTCCGCGCTATCACGGTTAGAATCCATCGGGCGGATGGCACTCACTTGAACATCCCAGGATGTGTGCTTTTCCCCAGTTTGGCTCGTCCATTTGCGGCTTTCCATGCGCCCATCAATTAGAACGAGACGTCCCTTTTTCAGGTAGTTTATCGCGAACTCCGCTTGAGATTGCCATGCGGTGCAATCAAAGAAGTCGGTTTCGAAGTTACCGGTCTCTTTGTTCTTGGTATTGCGGTCCACAGCCACACTTATGCGGGCGATAGTCGTACCTTGCGGGGTCGAGCGATATTCCGGGTCGCGGGTCAGGCGTCCCACCAGAATGATATGGTTGTATTTCACGTCAGATACCCCCCTTCTCCAATCAACGTCGGTTTTTTGTAGGCCTTAAGCCTGCTCAGGTGCGCCAGTTTCGGCGGGTTGTGCGGCGGCTTCAACGGCTGCCGGTTCCTCTACAACGGGCACTTCCACTGCTGGTGTTTCGACTGCAGGTGCTGCAGCTTCTTCAACCGGGGCAGGGGCAGCGGCTGGTGCGGCTGCGGGTGCAGGGGCAGCAGCGGGTGCGGCAGTGTACATCGTGGCCTTCAGGTCGGCGATGAAGTTTTTCTCTTCGGCCTCTTTGAAGTCATGCACGATGTTGATGTATCGCATCACGTCGTCAGAGATATTGAACAGTCGCTCCAGCTCTGCTGGAACCTCCTGCGGTGCGCGGTAGAGCATGATGACATAAATGCCATCGCGCATCTTTCTAATCGGGTATTCGAGTCGGCGTCGCGCCCACATGGCGTTGTGCTCGACTACGCCACCGGCCTTCTCCACCACGGTACCGAAGCGGGCCAAAAGATTGGCCAGTCGCTCGTCACCTGTGGCGGGATGGACGATGTACATCGTTTCATAAAGCTTGCTCAACGGGTAAGCTCCTCCCTATGGACTGTAAATGGCCTCGCGCACTACTGGCGCGAAGCAGGAAGGCAGATGGGGCAGCTTCGGCTGCCAAAATGCCAAAGGTTATTTTATCACAAAACAACAAGCATTGCCTGAGGTTCTGCATCTGATGTGCTGTTGTCTCAGATTTGCTGCACATGATGGGTATATGTGTGGTATCCTTAAACCGACAAGGTGGATCCTTCAACAATGACGATTGAAGATCACATCACCGGCACTATTATGCCCCAATAAATCTTAACTTTCAGGCAAAGATGCCTGTGGAAAATGGAGAAGGCTATGAAGCGTTTTATGAGGTTCCGTCGGTCACTGGTCATTCCAGTGTTGGCAGTCATCCTGGGGCTGGTCGTCTGGCCGCAGTTTCTGGTGTCTCGTAGCTCTGTGCTTTACGACAACCATGCTGACTATAACAGATCGACACTTCTGGACGATATGATGTCTATCGCTTATCTTCCGGCCATCCCGACTTACCTTTATTACTATAATTTTCAATTACCGGATGTCTTTCGCCCTGAACCGAACAGCAATGATGCGACAACATTGTGGGCTCACAATAGGAATGAATATGGTGATCGTCCACTCTACGCATTGTTGTGCTCCCATCAGTCTGACAAGATGGGTATGCTGGGTATATCAACTTCCGACTCAAGGAAGCGGGATAGACTAGCGTTCATCAAGGGCGGAAGGAAGATAGATCCCACAAATGCGCTCTATCATCTACTGCTGGCCCAATATTACTGGAAATCCGCGGTTCGATCATCATCGCAATGTTGTTATGAGGGTAAGCTTCCGTACCAGTCATCAACCGTAAGCGAAGCGATAGAAGGCAAACTCGTTATCAATCGCAGCTTACTGCAGAAGGGATTGACTGAATATCGGCAAGCTCGTACAAAACAGCTTCGGCTCTACAGGATGGATAATTTCAAGGTTTTACTCAGGCATCGACCGAAAGCCGTTTTGATCGACGAATACTACACACGTGCCAAGATGGCAGATAAGGCTACAACCAGTATACAAGAGTTGAACCGACTGGAGCTTATTGCTGGTGCATATATACAACTGGGCCAGAAGAACATCGCCAAAGAACTAGCAGATACCTCGGCTTACATGAAGCTGGTAAACAGTGATCCTCAGGGCTATATAACCCACCAATATGATATTTCCTACCCACTATGGCTCCTTCATCAAATGATGGTGATAAACGGAGATATCGCACTGATGGACGGCAACCGGGTAAAGTCAGACAAATCTCGACAATGCCAGGATCAGTTGCGTGAGGTGGATGTTCAACCGGCATACGAACGGTCACGGATGTGGATGTCACCACAGTTAACAAGCGTCCTGCAGAATGAGATGATCTGTATTACCTTATGCACGATCGGAGCCTATGCGATTCTGTATTTTGGCCTTCGGCATATAGCGTGGACCATGCTGAAACGCCGCACTCATCAACAAACACACCCGCATCACATATTTCGTGCGCCTAAAGGGGTCGTGGGATACACCACACTGGGGTTAGCCATATTCGGCTTGAGTTACAGTGCACTTGTCACCACAGGGTTGACCCAGCCATCAATGCACACCGTCACTGTATGCTCTATACTCATTATCACAGGTGGCTGGGTAGTTTTCCGGCATCTGTTCAAACGGCACTGTCAGCAAAACCAGATCGCCATACCTGGTAGATGGGTGGAGGTTGCATGTAACTGGCTGCCTATACTTCCTGTGATCGGCTATCTGTGGCTTGACGGAACGATATTCTCCAAAGCCTCGCTGGAAGTTGTCAGGACCAGTGTGCGAGAGATCGGATTGCTTCTTCTTCTTGTGTTAACCGTGGCAGTAACCCGGCACAAGCTCCGCACCACCGACTATTATATCGAAGCTAACTTGGCGTTACAGCGTTACCTCGCTTGCCTGGCAGTGTGGGTATCACTAGCCGTGATGCCTCCACTGCTGATGACCGAGGTAGTACTGCTTCAGCGCGACAATACAGGGATCGGAGCATACAAATCCGCAGAGCTGATGCAACAGCGTGACTGGGCACTTGCTGAGCAGTTCAACCAGAAGATACAGGTTATCTTGAATAAAGCTGACCGGTAGAGGTTGGTTTGCCCTCCTTTCCCGTCCTACTGAAGGCCTAAGGGGGCGTCTATGACATCAGTACTTCGTATTCTGGGTTGTTATGGTGGTAATTCTGCGGCAATAATGCTTTCCATATATGAGCATAGTGTGGTATCCTTAACACAGGAAATCCGTAGACCAGTAAATAATTGACAGTTATCAATTGTCAATTGTCAACTGATAGATACCATGGGAGTGTGATCGGATGAATAGATATCGAACTCTGGTTTTGACTGTTTTAGCCATTCTGCTGGGTTTGGTTTGGGCTGGACGGGATAGAGGCCAAGGAGCCAGCATGCTGCCGAGTAGTCCAGACTATGGCGGGCCAACTAACTGGTTGGAAGGCCTGGCGGTGTGGCCGTCTGTGGACCAACCGAAAGAACAACTGATGTGGCTGACGAGACAACCCCTATTGATTGGTCACGCCCACACAGCCTGGAATCGCCGCGATGGGTCGGTATCGGAGCGTGCGTTATATGCCATCTTAACTCTGAAAATGTATCAACATCCGATGCAAGGATATAACGAAGACGAGCACCAACGCCAGCAGTCTGTGAAGTCGATGACGGCATGGCTGAAGCGAGGGCAGCTGCTTGATCCTGAAAACGGGCTATATAACCTGTTGCTGATGAACTGCTATCTGGAGGCTGCCTTCAAATACCCTGAGTCTGATGCGGCCCCGCCAGACGATGTTAAGCTCTCGAAAGGTCAGTTTGGAGCACTCACACTGTCAGACGACGTGGTACTACGCGATGGGCGTTACTTGAAAATGGCGATTGAGCAGTATCGGCTGGCCCTTAAGAAGACTGTCCCAACATACCAGCAGCAGGCCAGAACTGAAGCCTTTCGCGGATTGGCCAAGCCGGTAATATATGATCAGTTCCTACCCAGAAATCGGCTGTATGAAGCCATTACGGAGGCCTCGTATCGGGGACATTCACAGGCGTTCTATCACGCTGTGAGACTCTTGGTGAAGCGGGGAGATACCAAGACCGCTGAGGAGATGCTGGATATCTCCGCCTATTTTGGAATGTTTCAGCAGGGTTCGACTGATACTTACGGCATGAAACGCAGCCTGATAGATAACACCAAACTGCTGCATGACATGGCTGTGATGCGGAAAGATGACCGTCAAGCGAAGCTCAATCTGTTGATACACCAGATGTTACTCAAGCTCGATTTAAGTAGTAACGGGCCTAACCGCCGTCCTGCTATTACTGCGTACGACATCCTGTCTTTGGAGATGGGGTATTCAAAAGCCCTCAGGGTGCTGGTCTGGCTTCTGATGCTGGGTCTGATTCGGCAGCTACTCTGGGCAGTCTGGGCACTTATCAAGCGAAGGTCATACCAACAGCCCGCACCCGTCCCTGGCATAGGAAAAGCAGCCGGAATCATTGCGGGAGCCTATCTGGTCATCGCTGTGTTCCTGATGGCTGTAATTGCCGGATTTTGCGGATCGGTGTCAGAGGATGTCACACTCGCCTTACGGTTAATGGTCATTCCCATAGTCATCGGATGGTTTTGGGTTCGCTGGCGTTACAAGAACATGTGCCAACAAGCAGGGGTGGCCATACCGGGTAGGTTTCAAGAGGTGGCATGCAACTGGATACCGGCGGTGACGTTTATTACGATGTTCATTCAAGCGCAAGTCATAAGTATGCGTCAATGCACCACTGGTTTTCAGTGGCTTCCACCATACGGCTTGATCATCCTTGTTGTCGCCGTGGCGGTGGCCACTTGGTTCAAGCTCCGCACACCGGACTACTACGCAGCGGCGAATCGGATCGTGCAGCACTACCTCGCGTGTCTGGCACTGTGGGTCTCGCTCGCGGTGATGCCGCTGCTGCTGGCGGGCGAGGCAGTCATGCTGCACTTTGACCACACGGGAATCGGAGCAAACAAGTCGGTGGAGTTGCTGAACGAACGAGCCAGTAAGTCAAGCAACCAGACCTTACTGCAGATCAAAGACATAGTTCGGAAGGCCCAGTAACAACCAAGCGACTCCTACATATATAAGACAAACAGGCAATGGAGCCTGTAGAAACTGGAGACAATCAATGAATCGATTCTTGAATTATGTCCGGGCACTGATGATTTCTGTGCTGGCTGTGATACTGGGGGGTTACGTCTGGCCGATGCGTACGGTGCCCGCTGCTTACGTGGCTTCGTCCGGCTATCTTGATATGATGCCGTACAGCGGTTATATCGATCGGGTGTATGAGATGCTGCCGGCTGATGAGTCGATGATGCTGACCAAGGCCGAACATGCGAAACTACCGGTCGGTTATTTCACGCAATTGACACCATCTGAAGCTACACAGGAGTGGACGAAATTCCGATCTGCTTATGGTGACCGTCCGCTGTACGCGCTGCTCAGCAGCCAGTTGATGATACCAAGAAGATATGAACCCGGCGTTTCAACATTATCAGGGCAACCTGTACTTGCAACATCTAGTGATTTGAATGAGAAACAACGGGATTTCATTGCCTTCCTCAAACGCGGTGAACAGCTCGATCCTGACAATGCATACTACAACCTGCGGTTAGCCGACTATTACTGGTCGTTTAGCATTTTCTATAATGAAGGTCTGGTATTTACACCTGGGCCAATGAAGCCATCTACTCCAAAAATGGGTAGGGATGCAGACCAGGATACTAGCCTTCCGAAGAAACCTGAGATTGTGAATAGAAGGTATTTTGAAGCAGGCCTTGCCGAATACGACAAAGCCCTCAAGAAGCGGTTGCGTCTATATCAGCGTGAGCTATATCAAGCCGCCTTTCGCAATCTGCCGAAGGCAGTGTTTGTTGAGCAGTATATGGATCGGATGAACATGAGCATCCGGGTAGCTACGAACATGGCTGATGCGCGCCGTATCACTACGGTGGCCAGATTGCTCGCCAAACAGGGGGATGTGGCAAGATCTCTTAGTTACCTACAACCCAGGCCATACATACGTATGATGACTGGCCACCCTGGGTTTACCAATGGTTATGAATTGTATATCGTCAATCGAATAGCCATCATGACGGCTGTAAGGCGTGACATCATGCTGACAGCAGGTCAGAAGGTTCATGCCCAGAGGCTGTCCGAAGAGTACCGGCAACTTGACAAACTCAGAACGCAATCTGACCGTTATGTTCAGGTCTATCTCTCGCCGATGGCATCAGCTCAGTTGGTCAGCATTCTGCTGGCCCAATCTGGGTGGCAGATGATTTGTCTGTTCTCGGCATTGCTGGTGGCCGCAGGCTTGCTCAGGCAGCTCGTGTGGTTTGGAGTCTCTCGTATCACGCGCCATGCCGTAAAGGACACAGGCGCATTCCGTGTGCCGCGGTTATTGGGTACTGTGACCGCTGTGGTGATCATTTTGCTGACCGTCATCACCATCATGACGGCACTACGGCCAGAGGTATCCGCCAACCTTACCGTTCTTGGTGTCAGTGTTCTATTGGTGGTCCTCTGTGGGATTTATATGCGGTTTCAGTTCAAACGCCACTGCCTGGCGGCAGGTATCGCCATCCCTCGCCGATGGACAGAGATCGCCTGCAACTGGCTGCCTGTGTTGTTTATCTTTGTGTACTACCAGTTGGAAAAGGTTCTGACTCATGGAGTTGTGCTGGAATTTGATGCCGTGACCCTGCGGCTGTTGTTCGCGCTGCCGTTCCTTGCGTTGTTAGGGGCGGTGATGCAGGTGAAGCTCCGTACACCCGAATACTACGCAATGGCAAACCTGGCGTGGCAGCGATATCTGGCGGTGTTGGTGGTATGGCTGTCTGTGGCGGGGTGGCCCCTGTTGCTGGCTAGCGAGGTGCTGGTGCTTCAGCATGACAACACCCGTCTGGGTGCTTACAAATCAGCCGAGGTGCTGAACAACCGCGACCAGTTACAGCTTCAGGTTTATCTGGGCAAGGCAGAGAAGATACTGAGGCAGTATGAGCGGTAGGGGGGCTCTGATCGGGGCAGGGTGGGATTACCGGCTGCGATATCTACCACCAGCCATTGGCGTGCGTATTGTCTGAACCACGGATTACACGGATGACGCGGATGGATACGGATGGGAGAGGCGGATGGTGCATTTGGGTTGTGCGTTACCCTCTCCTGCGCCGGCCGGAGCGAAGCGACGCCGGCCGATAATGATCAGCCGTGCGGTGCAGGAACCCGCACTGGACGCAGTTCCCGGAGCGTCAGCTCCCGGAACGTAGTCGTGTGGGTGACTAAACCCGCGGCCAATCGCACCAAATGTCGTTCCAGCGCGAAATCCATTGAACCATCACCACCACCATGCGTCAATGATTCTGCAGTTCTCATTACTATTTGGAGTGTGCCTCATGCGACTTCCGTTTGCTATGTCTCTGCTGTTCAGCATCGCGTGGGTGGGGGCATCGGCCCAGCCATCATTACCTGAAATGGCCCCGAATGCCGAACGGCCGTTCAAGATCGTGCGGTCGTTACCCATCAGTGAACCGACTTTCGGGGCGAAAGTGGGCGACCTCTACGTGGTCGCAGCGGAACGCTCGCTGCAGGTGTACCGGAAAACGGGTCCAGCACCCACTGACTATACTCGGGTAAACCAGCTTTTCACCGGCCCGGAGATGAGTATCAGCAACTTCGTGACGCACGGCAACCTGTTGTATGTGGGGGCGGGTCCAGATGGTCTATTGGTTTACGATATCAACCAGTTGGCCAAGCCGGGTGTGAAACCCAAGCTAGCGATAAAAACTAACTCTTCTGGCTGGGTGGCGCTTGACGGTGACAGGCTGTATGTGGGCAATGGCAGCAAAGGCGGCATCGCAGTCTATGCTTTACCCAGAATGACTCTACTCGGTTCTGGACTGAACAATATGAATTTCAACCAGTTTACTGTGGCTTTTGGCGGTATGGTGTATGTGCCTGGTGCGAAGACACCCAATGAGCTGGCTGTAGTCGACGCGACGAACCCGTCCGCGATGAACGTCACCAGCCGCGTAACTAACCCCGCATACCCGGTCTACTTCCAGTCTGCGCCAGTGGTGGTGGGTCGCACGATGTATACCGCGGAGTTGAACGGCGGTGTGGGTGTCTATGACCTATCGGAACCGCGGACACCCAAGCTCATTCATCGGTTCAACGAAGCGGGCAGCATGGAACGGCAGCGGGGAGCGCGCACCAAAGAGGGTAAACCTGTCACCAAGTTTTTCGCCACCGATGGCCGGGTGGGTTATATCACACGCGACATGTCGGTGGATGTCGTGGCGGTGAAGCCAGACGGTCTGGAGGTGGTCAAAACACTGTTCGATGCGGCTCCTCTGGGCGGTGGACTGCACAGCCCCTCAGCGCTCAGCCTGAGCGATGGCGTTCTGGCTGTCCCCACGACAGTCGAGGGCATCCGGTTCTATGATGTCTCCCAACCGCGAAATGTCCAGTTGATGGCAAACATCGACATCCCGAGTCGGTTTGAGGCCACCGCGAAACTGGGACGCATGGTCTATTCATCCAATGACGTCGACGGCGTGTGGCAGACCGACTGGCAAGCCAAGGGCGGTCCCAAGCTGATGCGCCGGATTCCGTTGAAGGGTCTGTCGGAGGACCTGGTTCTCTACAAGAAGCATCTCTATGTGGCCGATGGCCATGGACTGGGCGTGATCGATGTGTCAAATGAGAACAATCCCCACATGGTTTACTACTGGGACGCACCGTTCAAGATGGAGGCTGGACTCGCCACAGGATGGTTTGAGGGCGTTCAAGTATATGGCGACACCCTCTATGTGGCCATGGGACGGGCGGGTATCGCCAGTTTCGACCTTGCCGATCCTGCGAAACCACGCCACTTCAACACCCATATGGTCGATAATGCGTTTTGCAGGGACATCAACCTGACCAACAATGGTAAGCTACTGGGTTGTGCCTCCAATGAGATGCTCTACCTGATCGATGTCAGCAATCCGTCCTCGCCCAGGGTGCTCTCTCGTACCACACCTCCAGCGGGTATCGGAACCGGTGGAGGAGTCACCTTCAGTCCTGACGGTAAATATGCGGTGCTGTGTCCCCGCAAGGCGCTGTTGGTCTACCGTATTGATGACCCCAAAAACCCGGTATTGGTCAAGCAGCTCCCCTGGCAGGGCGGCGCCGAGGATGCATTGTTCTACAAAGGGTATCTATTGGCATCGGGGTATGGTTCCGGCATATGGGTCTACCGCATCGGCAGATCGGTGGAGGATCTCACGCTGGTGCAGCGCATCCCCACGTATTTCTACAACAGCAAATACACCGTCGTGGGTGATAGCATCTTCACCAACTCCGTCGGCCTTGACGAGTTGAAATTGGTGCGGTAGGACGTGGCGAGGGGGGGATTATCCGCATATGAATATCAGGTATACCGCCCCCGATACCGCGACATAAATGTCTCGGCTATTGACATGCCAAGCCTGCTGAAGCAGTCTGGGTGCAGCATTAGCCGCACACTTTACAGGGCGAAGCCCTGCAGCCTGCTTCAGCAGGCTTGGCATGTCAATAGCCATGTGCTTTAGCACGTGGTGTGGCGGAACATACTGATTTGCCCCGGTCGACCCACTCTGTATGTGTGGTAATTGACTGGATTAAGTCACCCCACTTAATCTCGCCATCCGATCATGAGCCGCGTACCGCGTAGACAGGAATCGGGCCGATGTTGAATGATGGCGCAGTTGCCAGTTGGTTCCCCTGGATGTCCAGCAATGCAGCCTTCTTGGGGCATGGGATGCGGTGCATCTTACCATCATGGCTCCAGAACACTGTCACCTGTTTCCCTTCTGAAACAGGGAAATGAAAGATGGACACTCCCTGCATACTATTGTCGATCTTCGGAGTGCCGGCGCCGTCCACCAGCGAGGCGAGTATGGCCCATGCTGCGAGTTGCGGCCGTATGGCCCGGTCGTGCTCTAGCGCAAGCAGATCGGTGATGCCAACCCCCTTCGGATGCAAAAAGAACGTGTAGAGAAAGAAACGCTGACTTCCGGCGGCCATCAAACCGACCAGGAACAGCACCATCCGTGCCTGATCGGCCAGCAGGGTTGCTCCATCCAACTCCGGTTGGTACATCGACATAACCCCAGGACCCACACCGCCTTCAGTGGTCCACATCGGCTTCACCGGACCGCCACCATACTGCTTTTGCAGGCTGCGAAAATCCTGCGCTTCCACCAATTGCACGTTGTGTGCAGCATCAGCCACAGTATCTGAAGTATAGTCGTGATAGGAGAACACATCGTAATAGGCGCTGCCTGATGCTTGCAGTGCCTGCTTAGTGAACTCAGGGTCGATAGAAGGTATGGGACGGTAGGTGTCAATCCCCACAATGGTCGTTTTGGGATTGGCTTTTTTCGCAGTGAGGTAAGCACTCTTCAGCAGAGCTCCGTAGTCTGTGGCAGTGCCAGGAAAGAAGCGGTCGGCTAGGTTCCATGGCTCGTTCCAGACTTCCCAGCAGTCAATCAACCCCTTGTAGTGTGCCACCAAGGCGGTGACATACTGTTGCCACTGTTTCATGCCATTGGGACCATCCGGATTGTTGTAGAAATAAGCCATATACCCACCAGACGGGTTCGGTTTGGCGGTGGTCCAGGCCGGTGCTCCATCCAGCGTGCCGAGAATCGCCAGACCGGCCTTGCGGCAGGAAGCGATGGGCTCATCGAAATACTGGATGGGAGCCTGGTTTGGCTGAACCACCGCCCACTTCGTCAGTAGGCTGGCATCATGCAGACGCACCCATCGTGCTCCTATCGCCCGTGCTATCGGGTAGTAGGCCGGCAACAGTGGCATGTGAACGCCGAAAAATGACTTGGATGGGTCCACATTGCGTGGCTTAGGCAGACAAGCGAAAGTGCAATCCACACTTGCTGACAAGGTCCGGCCATTGGCATCGCACACGACCGCTGTGGCCTTGAACATTCCGTAGCGACGGGTTCCATTAGATGGCACAGTGACAGTTGATTTGGTTAATAAGACCGGCGGAAGTGCTCGGATATTACCATACAGGTCGGTGACGGTCACATGCAGTCTGGATCCGGGTGGGACCGTTCCGGCGGTGGCGAAATGCAGCACAGCAGCGGCCTTGTCGAGATAGACGTGGCCGGGCTGTGAGCTGGTCAAGTTCATCTCTACAGGATGGGCTGGCTCATATTTGGGTGTCGGCGTGGAGCTGAAATGGAGTTCGGTAGCGTCCACCCAGATGGCGTCTTCTTTATCTGGAGAGACGATGGCTCTCACGATCAGTGCTGTGGGGCCGGGTGATAGTATTCCTGTGACAGACACCCGTTGCCACTTGTTACCAATGACGAAAGATTGCGACACTTTGGTGTTCTTCAGCGAAACCGAGATGGTTGTTGGCTCATTTTGGACTTTCAGCGCGACACTCGCTGTGTAGGCGCCAGAGTGACGGATTTCGACTGGCGGTGAGCTCAGCTCAACATCGGTCATGCGTTCCAGTGTGGGCAGAATGGGCATCTTGAGCGATGACTTGCCCGCAAAGGCGGTGGTCCTGTCCAGAGTGGCGAGCTGATCGAGGAACCGACCGGATGAGTTCCAAACTGACCAGCCTCCTGCGAGGCCGGTCTCGAATGAGCCGTTCACCAGCAGATTGCCCTCTGGTGCCGCTACCGGAACTATTTCCTTCACCGATGCGTCTGCCACCCAGAGGGTGACCGGCTGGGTCACACGGATATACAATCCGAGCGGAGCATCCCCTGTGGCATACCAGTGGAAACTCACCATCTTCCAACCGTCACCGGGCGTAATAGTGGCACATGCGATATCCTGGTAAGGTGCGCCTAGCTGCCGAACGGCGACTTCGATCGGCACATCCACGCTTTCCCGCAGCCATATGCTCACCCTGTAGCCTTGACCGGCTGACATGCCGTTCAACGGCTGATAGAAGTGCATCCTGCCATCGTCAAGCACTTGCTGTACATCAATCCGCTGGCAGCTTTTGTGGGAGCGGACGGTGTTGCGCTCCTCAGAATAGCGCACCCGCACATTCGCCCAGTCAGAGTTGTCCTGCCATCCGTGCGCTATCACACCGCTGATCTTGCCGATACCAGTTGATGGCTTCACTGCAACGAATGGTGAGGTGATCTCTGGGTTCTTCAGTAAATCAGCGTTTGGAGCTGTATCTATGTTAACCAATGTCATATACCCTCTCTTTATACAATCACCCTAAGGGCATAAAATCCAGCATTCAGGTGCGTCGTGTGACGGGTACTATACGACCGGTAGGATGAGTAAGACGAGTAGGACACCCGGAATGAGTTCCGTCCCCTCCTGCCTCCTCTGCTCCTAACTTCTGTCTCCTCTAGTATGGTCTCCCCTCTGGCCCCTTAATCCGCTTGTAGGCCTACATCATACCAGCCATAATAAATAGAAGGGATGGTTCCGGTAAAATCGACGGTGATATCCTGCGCTTGAAATACTATGCCGATTTGCTCAGGAGTGACTAACCGATGCTGATCACCATCTGCCTGTGTGCTCTTCTACTTCTATCAGGCCTTCATCGAAGGGCCTATGCGGGTTCCATCTCAGAGTTTGATGTCGTCTGGCACACACCCAGCAAGAACTCCTCGGAGAGTATGCCCTGCGGTGGCGGTGACATCGGATGCAACGTATGGGTGGAAGATGGCGACCTGCTGATGCTGGTGGACCGCAGCGGAAATATCGATGAGAACGACCAGCAACTGAAGTCAGGATGCCTCCGCATACGCCTCGACCCTAATCCCTTCCCAAACAGCTCACAGGTCAGTGCAGAGGGCTTTGATGACGCGCATCTGCCTGCCTACCTGTGTGACGGCTCCATGGGTGAACGCAAGAAGTGGTTTGTAAAGAAAAAGCAGGCCTGGGTTCAGTTCAAGCTGATGCATGAGTCGCGTATGGATAGCTACGCCATCACCTGTGCTGAAGATATGCCGCAACGCGACCCAAGCGGTTGGGTGTTGAAAGGCTCGCAAGACTCTCAGAGTTGGACTGTTGTCGACGAACAGAGTGGCATCAAGTTTAAAGATCGGAACCACCAGCTCAGGTTCCACGTGGCCAAACCAGATAGCTTCAGGTTCTATCGGTTCGAGTTCCTTAACTCCGGTGGTGAAGAGCTTCAGATCGCCGAAATCGGCCTGTTTGCGAATGATCTTCCTTTGGTCACACCCGCCAACACAATGCCTGCTGGATACTGGTTCGAGCAGAGGCTTGATCTGGCTCAGGGCTGTATTCGGATCAAAGCGGAATCACCGCTTATCAAGGCGGAGATGAGCATCTGGGTAGAGGTGCATCGCCCTGTGGTCCGTATAGAGGCCACTACCGACCGACCCAGCAGCTTGCAGGCGGACTACGAGTGCTGGCGTAACGAGATTCGTGACATTCCCCGCACTCTTGATGCCGAGGGAAAGAAAGACGGTTGGGATTATAACCGCTGGCAGATATTTGGTTACTTTTGGTACGACGGCGAGGTGAAGAGCTACCCCGATACAGTCGAGTTTGAAGAGGGCTCGCAGGTGGTGTTCACTCACCGGAACCGAAACGATGACCTCATCTTCGATAAAGAGGTCGCATTGATGCGCATGAAAGGCGTGGCAGCCAAGCTCACGCATCCCACGAAAAACCGCATCTTTGGCGGCTGCCTGCTTGGCGATGGTCTGCGGGCTGACGGGATACATCAAGCCACCCGTTTTGGAGTTCCGGTTGTAGCGCATCGGCTTATCAGTTCCGCGCCACGCAAAAAGCACCAGCTTCGTCTATGCCTTCATACTAAACAGACGCCAAAGCTGGAACAATGGCGGCAGAAGCTCAAGTTACTCGTCCAATCAACGGAGCGTGATGCAGCGGCCAGCAGGCGGCAAAGCGTGAACTGGTGGAAGGCGTTTTGGAACCGCAGTCAGGTATGTATCAACTCCGGTAAGGGGGATAATAATGAAGGCTGGCAGATTGCTCGCAACTACAACCTCATGCGGTATATGCTGGCCTGTAACCTGAACGGCGAGTTGCCAACACGCTTCAACGGGGGGCTGTTCACCTTCGACCCACAGATGGTTGATGGCCGTAAAGGACCTGGAACAAACCCCGACTACCGCGCCTGGGGTGCGTGGACAGCACAGAACCAGCGGCTGGTCTACTGGCCGATGCTGAAAAGTGGTGACACTGATGTGATACGTCCGCAGTTCGAGTTCTATCGCAAAAACCGCATCAATGCAGAGCAGCGCAACCGTGTGGCCTGGGGAATTCCCGGCTGCTCATTCTGTGAGCAGATTGGCTCGGGTGGACTGCCTCTGGGAAGCCACTACGGCTGGGAGCCTCCGCACGGTACACGTGACCCTAAGAAGGAGGTGGGGCTATCCGACCTACACGCCACTTATTACACGAGTCAACTCGAATTCGCCTTCATGATGCACGAGTGGTATCGTCATACCGGTGCAGATATTTCCAGCTACTTGCCGTTCATGAAACAAGCCGTGGAGTTCCACTTTAGCTATTTCACCATGCTGTATCAACGTAAAACCGGCAAGTTGTATGACGATCAAGGCAAGCTGGTGATTGATCCTTCCCACGCATTAGAGACCTACCACGGCAAGAACTCCACAGATGTGATCTGCGCATTGATGGTGAATCTGAAAGGGTTGCTGGCACTTCCTGGTAAGTGGGTTAGCGCAACAGAGCATCAGCAGTACATCGACTGGCTTGATCGCCTGCCTGCCATCAACTATCGTGACCGCGAGGGACACCGAACCATCTCGCCAATAGCGGGAGAGGTGGGGCCCATCACTAACTACGAAGCACCACAGCTCTACCCTGTCTTTCCCTATGGTATCTACGGCATCGGGATGCCCGATATTCAGGTGGCCATCGACACGTGGAAGTATGGTCTTGACCCGTGGACCATCGGACGCAAACCGGAGGATACCCCATGGAATCCTGCGAAGGAACTATGGTATGGCTGGACCCAGCAGGCAATTTGGCTAGCCAGGATGGGACTGACCTCCGAGGCGAAAGAGTATCTCGTAAAGAAGCTCGGTGATGCTCGTGTTGGGAATGACTTTAACTCTACCACGCGTATGAGATTTCCCGCCTTTTGGGGACCAGGCTTCGACTGGACACCAGACCACAACTGGGGAGGAAGCGGTATGATTGCACTGCAAGAGATGCTGATGCAAACCCCCGATGAGCGAATCTTCATCCTGCCTGCCTGGCCCAAAGAGTGGGATGTGGAATTTAAACTGCATGCTCCCGGCAATACCACCGTTGAAGTGGCACTGGAGAAGGGTGTCATCAAGAAACTACGCGTGACACCCAGCAAGCGAGCAAAAGACGTGGTACTTCCCGAAGGCTGGAAGCTTGGGTAAGGGCGAAGAGGAGCATTGGCTGCGCCGGTCTGGCGGATAGCATTCCAGTAGCGGGTCAGCAAGATAAAAAGGACGGGGAGGATGAGTAGGACGAGTAGGACGGGTTGTGGCTACTCTGTCCCTCCCTCTCCTGCCTCCTCTGCTCCTAACTCCTGTCTCCTCTAGTAGGGCCAGAGCACAAAGGTCTTGGTGCCGGTGACGGCGGAGATGAGGTACCAAACGGTGCCCATGGCGCACTCTCCCAGCGTGATGCCCAGGAAGAAGGGTAGCACCTTCTGGAACAGCTTCAGACCACCCGTCTTCATTATCGCCGCCTTAAATATCCACGCCACCAGGAAGGTAAACCAGATCATCGCGCCGCCGTGGTTGGCACTCACCGCAAACGCCATGGGGTGCAGCGGGAAGCTGATGAAGTTCAGCCTTGTGATAGCGAGCAGCAGGCTGATGCCAAAACCCACCCCAATCGCCTTCCACACATTGCCAGGGGGCAAGCTGCTGACCGAGTTGCTGAGGAATCCCGCGGGGATGCTGAAGCCCTCATTTCCGAAGATCATGCTGACATACGGGCTGTCGACTTTGGATGCCGCGCCCCAGTGGTAGTGCAGGCCCACATTCATGAAGAAGCCCAGCACGCAGGCCAGGGCAGTGGCGGCTACCATCGCCCAGAACATCGTGCGCACAGAGCCGTTGCTCTTCTGCGCTGCGCGGAAGCTCTCCGTGCAGATCGGCATCGGGTTGTCGCGGAAGGAGCGGTTGAACCCGTGGAAGAAGGGCAGTATGCCGTAGTCCGCTTTGGTCATGAGGTTGGAGCCGAAAAGCTGCGGCACCAGCCGGTGCGGCTGTGCCAGTCCCTGCTCCGTTTCGGGCAGACCCAGCTCCGCACGCATCCTGCTGAAGGCCACGCAGATCAGCACGTAGAAGGCCATCAGCACGATGATTGCCGCGCTGCTCATGCCCGCGTATTTGAACAAACCAAACACCAGCAGCATACTGCCGATGAACCCCAGAGAGGCCCAGCGGTAGGATATCGGCTCATCACCGTCCATACCGCGTCCGCCCTTCCATATGGAGGAGAAGGCCTGCCACAGACCTTTGCGCGCTGAATAGAGGGTGAACAACGCGACCGCAAAAATGGCGCCCATCGCCTGCTGCTGCACATACGGAAATCCCGGGATCTGGCTCCAGCCATACTGTGCGGCAATCACCGGCTCCAGTTTCCATACCCAAAAGAAGAACCACATCGAGAAAATGACATCGGTAGGCATCAGCAGCCCGATGCCGATCAGCCAGGGGTAGAAGTTCAGCGGCACGCCGCCCATGGCATTCCAGGGTGGGGAGGTGATGTACTGCTCCAACGGCAGGTTGCGGGTATAAGGAATCGGGATGGTTGGAAATAGTGTGGCCAGGCCGAACCAGGTGTCGTGGGTGGCGGCCAGCACAAATGCAATCCAGAACAACTTATTCTGAAACAGCGGCTGTTTAGGCTGAACCAGCTCCAGCGTGAACTGCACCAGCGGGTAGCTCAGCCGCTCGCGCTCTGTCCACTGCTTGCGGAACAGGATCGAGAGGCAGTAGAGGCCAAATGCCAGCACGGTATAGAAGCTGCTCCACAACAGCAACGGGCCAGCCCATATCTTCAGATGCTCAGGGTTCCAAAACGACGCACCGCCCACATAGTAGGCTTGCAGAGCGCGTGGGTCGGTGACCATCATCCAGTGCGGGATATGCGGCAACAGGTTCGTGGCCCAGGCGTTGGCGGGGTTGGCGTATTTAGTGCCGTAGGTGAGGATGGGCACCATCACGTTGATTTGGTCGTGGCTGGTCAGAGCCGATGCCACGAATACCATGAAGTAACTGGTTAAAAGCTCCGCAGGGGACAGCCGCTGCTTGGGTGCAAAGCGGCCGACGGCCACATTTACAAGCATCAGCAGCAATAGCAGCGTCAGCACCATCGGCATGGGGGCCACCGTGCTGGGCTGGCCGGCATACCGTATCTCCTCCACGTTGATGTTCAGCCACACGATCAGCGGGATGAGGCATAGCCCGATGACTACCGCGCGTGCGCGGATTGACGGGGCTCTATGTGGCGTTGGTGTTGGAAGTGACATATGCTTGGTAATAATCAGGCTACTCTTTGTTCTAACAAATCTGCTGGGTGATGTCCAGAGTGTACGGTAAGTTCGTTGGATTACTACGGAACTTCATCATAGGCACAGAAACTTGGAGGCTTCATGAACGCCGTGCATACCGATATGTTAGTATATACGCAGGATGATCGGACTATTCGGTAGGAGGCAATGACGCGACATGGATTGGATTAGCAGCTTAGGCACAAGCCCAACATTGAAGGTACTGGTAATCACATTATTACTAACAGCGGCCGCAGGCTCATGCTCGTGGGCGAAACCGCTCCGGCATGATTTCCCCAAAGTTGACAAATTCGAAGTGCTGTCGAGTGATTTTCACATGCACACGGTGATATCTGACGGTACCTTGACGGTCAAACAGCGCGTGGAAGAGGCAGCGGAATATGGATATGACGTGATAGCGGTAACAGACCACGGTAAAAGCCGCGGATATCGCGTGGCGAAGCAGACCGGTGAACCGCTGGGTCTGGTGGTACTGTGCGGTTTTGAATCTGGCGTTAACAGCCAGGAACATCTGAACGTCATCGACGTTCCCGCAGGTTTGGTCCCACGCAGTGCGCATGTACTGGCCGAAAACCCGGGGGAGAAGCAGACTTACTACCGTGATGAGTTGAAGAAGGTGAATGCCGCCGGAGGGTTTGTGATTTACAACCACCCGCATGTGGGGTACCGCGAGCCGGTGTTGTGGGGCGTGAAAGAGGGGCTGATTCAGGGTATTGAGGTGAAGAATGGTGTGGTGGATAAGGGTTGGAACACCGTGTTCAGCCATGGTAGCTGGTGCTACCCGGAGGCCTTTACCTTTGCGCTGAAGCATAATCTGACTATATTCGCGAACTCAGACCAGCACGCTCCTCGTAACCCGGCTATCCGTCAGTGGACCACACTGGTGCTGGCGCAGGAGCGAACCCCGGAGTCCGTGATGGAGGCTATCCGCGATAAGCGCACGATCGCCTGGTTCGACAGCATGCTGTGGGGGCGTGAGGCTCTACTGAAGTCAGTCATCACCTCCTGCGTCAAAATCCAGAAATACGGCGATGAGGCGGTCGTCGTGGTCAACCACAGCCCGGTGGCCCTGTCGGCTCAGTTCAGCGGAGCCGCAGATGTGGTTTCGGTGCCGGCTTATTCAAGCCAGACCGTAGTGGTCAAGCATGATGGTCAGAGGTTGAATGTGGTGTGGAGCAATATTTGGACCTCCCTGACGACCAACTTGAGCACAGATTACAGGTTGTAGCACCCATAAAAACAGATCGGACGGATCGGTCGTTTAAGACCGATCCGTCCGATTAAAGCGAATACGGCAGGCTATTTGTCAAGTATCGCCTTGACGATCTGGGTGTTGTCGAGGTAGCGCCCGCGGATGGGGTCAATCTGGCGGGCATAAGTGTTCAAACGCTCTGAGCCCTTCCCGATGGCAAACACCGGCACCAGGCTGTTGGTGTGGCTGGTGTAGTTGAAAGCCATACCGGGCAGCTTTCCCTTGCCGTTGTTCACGATGGGCTTAAACACAGGTCGGTCTTCGCCCTCCTTGCCGCTGCCGGTACCCCACAGGTAGCCGGTTTCGTGGTCAGCCGTGACAATTAGCAGGTTGTCTTTCCACCCGCCGTTTTTCGCCACCCACTTCATCACATACTCCACCGTCTGGTGGAACATGGCTGACTCTTCTACAGTACGAGGGGCGTCATTTCCATGACATGCCCAGTCAACCGCTCCACCTTCCACCATCAAGGCAAAGCCGTTCTTGTTTTGCCGCAGCACGTTCAATGCTCCCTGGGTCATTTCGAGCAGGGTCGGCACAGAAGCCACCAGTGGGATATCGAAAGGAACCACACTCTTGCCCGCACGGCCGCTGGAAAGCGTTGAACTTGTTTGGGGTATCCCCAGAACACGGTCGGCTATGATCTTGCCAGCCGCAAGCTCCTGGAACTGCTGACGAGTTTCAATGAACTTCAGGGGGATATCACCCTTAATGATCTTCTTCCAGCTTTCCTCACCGCCCACGTAGTCGTAGTTGGTGGGCTTTTCGAGTTTGGCGCCGCTGTCATCGTATAGTGGATGGCCGCAGCCCATGATGACATTCAGCTTGCTTTTGAAAATCTGCTCATTGGCGATTTCGGCGTAGTTCCCGCGCTTGGCGTTGTGAGCCGAAAAACCTGCTGGTGTGGCGTGAGCAAATGGTACCGACGAAACCACCCCGCCCGACTTGCCCATGGCCATCTCGGCTTCAATCATATTCTGAACAGGTTTGCCCGACATGTCCATCCCAATAGACGCGTTATATGTCTTGATACCGCAAGCCAGTGCGGTGGCGGCAGCAGCGCTGTCAGTGGGACGGGTTTTGGGGTATGCGAAGCTGCTCCAGGCCTTGCTGGGGTCGTAGCTGCCGTTGCGACGGCCGTCGGGGCTGTCACTGGTAGTATATGGATAGGTGCTAATTGATAGCTTTACAGGGAAATTCTTGTAGATACCTTCGGTGTTACCGGTGAGGTAGATATTACCGACGGCGTACTGATTGTATCCGCCGCCATCCATGATCATCACGATCACATTTTTCTGCGCATGGCACAGTGTGGCTGTAGCCATTATTGCTATGGCCATAGCCAGGGTTCTGAATTTCATGAAACTCTCCTTCAAGATTGCGTGTCGCTATTTATCATTGTAACCCCGTAAACATTAAGAGACTGTTGGATATGAGGTAAACTCAGGATACATACAGGTGGAGGTCTCACGAATGTCTACAAAATGCTGTCAGGATACCGATAAGCGAAAAGCCCGCGACGCTAAAGTCAAAATCGCACTGAAAAAGGGCGATGAAGCGGTGGAATGCCGCAAGTGCGGAGCACGGGCCTTGAAGGAAGAGCACGTCTGCAAACCGAAGGCGATCAAGAAGGACTAAGTCGCGGGATAGAAATCTGCCTCTGGTTCGTTGCTGATTGTTGCCGTATATTACAAATATATCAATGTGCATGCAGGTTTCTGGCGCGCTCATGTGGAATGCTATGTTAGTTTGCATTCGTAAGGAGATTCCAAATGAAGATAGGTGTCAGCAGTTATAGCTTCCAAAGGTATATGGCCGAAGAGAAGCTCGATATGTTCGGCGTGATCAACGCCGCGGCGCAGATGGGGTTTTCGGGCATCGAGTTTGCCGGGTTCTACCCTGGATGTGACGGTCAGAAGGCCATCGAACTGGCGAAACGCATCAAAGAGGCCTGCGCACAGGTGAACCTGGATGTAACGAGTTGGACCATCGGCGCAGACTTCCTGAACCCTCCGCACGGCGATGTTGAAGACGAAATCGCCAGACTGCGTGGCGAGGTTGACGTCGCGGTGGCTCTAGGCGCACCGAAGATGCGGCACGATGCGACCGGCGGGTTCAAGGGGCGTGCGAATGGTCTGGCAGACTATTTCGAGGCGTTATCTATCGTGGCACGCGGATACCGCGGCGTCACTGAGTATGCCGCGGATAAAGGCGTGCAGACGATGATCGAGAACCACGGCTTCTTCTTTCAAGACAGCGACCGCGTGGAGAACCTGATCAACACCGTAGGGAACCCGAACTTCGGGGCACTGGTGGACATGGGCAACTTCCTGTGCGCCGACGAGGAGCCGTTGATTGCCGTCGCCCGAATGGCGAAATATGCCTTCCATGTTCATGCCAAGGACTTCCATATTAAGGCCATCGGTGCCGATCCTGGTGCAGGCTGGTTCAAGAGCCGCGGTGGAACACCTCTGCGCGGGGCCATCGTGGGCCACGGCAATGTGGACATCCAGGGCTGCATCAAGCTTCTTCAGGAAGCCGGCTACGATGGCTACCTGTCAATCGAATTTGAAGGCATGGAAGACAACCTCATCGCATTGGAAGCCGGCCTTGCGAACCTCAAGAGGTACGCCGGGTTAGGGTAGGCTGATCACGTAGACCTACTCGCTGTGTGGCCCGACGAGGTGAGCTTGTAGGTCTATCCGGATACAGGCCAAATAACAGAACCAGTGAGTTGTGACACCTACGAAATTGAAACGCCCTCGTCTAGGTCATACACGGATTTGTCATTACATCTCATATTGGCATCAATGGTAGCCCATAGCCATATACCAATTAATATCAGAGCAGTCAGACCAGTTGCTATGTTTATGCTTAACAACATAGACTGATAGTATTGGTAGTGACTAGTTTGTGATGCTATACCGGATGATTGTGCTGGGATACCAGATAATAGTGACAGGATACCAGATAGGTACAAAAAACCAACAATGCAGAAACGTATGAGTTGATCGATGGCATATACAACCAAGAACCGATCTTTATCACGACCGCATGTATAAGCCCATGTATAGTATGAGAAAAACGCTGCAACCGCAATAGCTGTTTGAGGATGCCGTTTTTTAATGGGTACAAAGTCCGCGTCTGACCTAAGCCCGATATCTATTGTGGCAAAAAGCTTTATGATGGTCATCATACAAAAAGAAATCGCCAAAACATTATAGATACCATAAACTCTGTTCGGTATGAGCACACACGCCAGTAGAAACAATGCTATAAACGAGATGAACTTAATATAGTCTTTACGGCCTGTTAGCAACCATACGATAGGGCCTAACAATGATGCGATGACAACGGATGTTGATTGATCTATATTTATGGTCTGTGGTTGCTGTTTGTTGGTGGTCGGTTGAGACTGATCACTTTTGGTGCTCGATTGTTTAGCATCACCATCGGCCTCTTGGGTGGATTCTGAGGACTGATAAGAACTGATTACTTTTTGACGAGCGATATTCCAACATGCTTTGAGTTGATTATCAGACAAGCCGAGTATGGTAGCTAGGTATTTCGCCTGTAAAGCATTATCTTTTGACACTTCCAATGACGAACCGGCATACTCAAAGAATTCAACGATAATTGCGAACTTGATTTTTGTGCTGTCCGCTTGACCATACTTACTGAGCACTGATTGAATTAGGCTAGGGTTCACTTGACTGAAATCATCCGCTGAAGCCAGATAATTGCATATAACCTGACGGCATGTATCTTCTTTTGACAGACCATGAATCACATCAATGTATAGAAACGGTGCAGCCATATAAAAACTCCTGTGTCTGTATGGTGATCAATAATTCATAAAATCGTGCTTTCATTCGAGATTAGTATACCATAAGCATATAAAATGTATGGTTAAGACATATATGGCAGTAAATTCATATAGTAGTGGTCCTGTCAGAAAGCACGACGGGCATGGTTAATGTGAGGCCAACATGGCTTGGTGGGCATGGCAAGCAGCATGCCGACGCCACGCGCTAAAGCACATGGCTATTCACTTGCTAAGCCTGCTGAAGCAGGCTGCCGGAGACAAGCTCTGCTTGCGAAGCTGGCAGTATGTGCAGCGATCGTTCATCTGCGGTGGGTGGTTGCACGAGCATGTTCTCACCTCAAATACGGCACGAAGTGCCGCTGCATGCTTCAGCATGCTTGAACAGTCAATAGCCAAAGCCTTTAGGCTGTGGCGGCAGGACGTCGGTTTACACGGTATGTGACGCTGACATCCGGGCGGTACAAAAAGCTGGCTGCGTGCGCAGATGGTTCATATACCAATGGGCGGTGCCGGGAGCATCCCCACGAGCCATGCTATCACGCGGTTAATAGGCAGGCGTCCATCTGGCGGCCGTCATCCCGCCTGCGTTCCTCCCCGGTGATCATGAGCTGCAGGCTGCCTAACGGCAACTTGACCATACGGCTGACCACCGGGCATTTAACCATGAACAGAAACGCGATCTGCCCGGGTGCGTCGTGCAGCGTCTCAAGGTTTCCCTGCCCTTTGCTGATCACCAAATCGGCCTCCGCAAACGCCTTCTGGAACGCCTCACTGCAGTACGGTAAGTCGCAGCCGGGACCGTCGAAGCCGTTGTCTATCACCGGTACCAGGCTGGTGATGCCCGCCAGCTCCGCATCGGCCATCGTGACATCGTTCAGGATCGGCCCGCCGCGCACGCTGAAGGTGATCTTCTCAGTGGGCATCAGCGCGATCAGCTCGCGGTCGAAGAAAATCTCACCGGCGTTGTCGCCTATGTAGAAGATACTCTCAGCCTCGGCGATGGCCTGCTCAAACCGTGCGATGGCGCCGCTCGGAAGAGGCGCGTTGACCACGTCACGCAGCGTCTGCAGTATCTTTTCATCATCAGGACCGGAGGTGGCACCATAATCTATGATGTTGCCGCCGATGGCCAGCCTCACCGCGGTCTCAAAGGGGGAGGCACTCTCGCGGATCAGCCTCTGGACAGCCGGTATCACCGACTGCACCAAGGCGTTGCTCTGCGCTTTGATGTCTGCAAAAGGGTCGGGGCATCGCAGCCGTTCTCGCACCATGCGATGCAAGTGGGCGGCATAAGTGGGTGGAGCCTGGCTGGGGTCCATTTTTGTCATTTCAGCCAGTATCTCGGTGGCGAATGTCTGCAGGCGCTCTTCGGGCTGGCCCGTCATCCGTGCGGCATCAATCGCCTGCCTGAGCATGCACGGCAGACAGTCTACTGTGGTGATCATGTTAATCGTAATCCTTGCGCGTTTATATTCCATTACATTGTACTGTGTCGTTGGCCCTGGGAAGGCGAACTGCTTCTGCGGTACTCGGCATAACCCCTCATGCTACAATGTTATTGTGCGAAAAATCGCCATTTTGGAGGCTTGACATGATCATCGTGTTGAACAGCGGTGCGGGAGAGGCGCAGATCGGTTCGCTCACCACCTTCCTGGAGGGTCGCGGGCTGGATATCCACATCTCGCGCGGCGTGGAGCACACCGTGGTGGGCTGCATCGGTGCGGTGGATGAGGACAAGCAGAACCTCGCTGAGCAGTTGAACGCGCTGCCGTATGTCGACCGCGTGGTGATCATTTCAAAGCCGTATAAGATGGTGGGCCGTGCATTTGCGCCAGAGGGCAGCCAGATTCAAGTGAAGGATGTCTGCATCGGCGGAGGTCAACTGGTGGTGATGGCCGGCCCATGCACCATCGAGAATGAGCAGATGCTACGTGATACCGCCGTCGCTGTGAAGAGAGCAGGCGCGAATGTGCTGCGAGGTGGAGCTTTCAAGCCCAGCACCAGCCCATATTCCTTCCATGGTCTGGGTCAAGCCGGTTTGAAGATGCTGGCGCAGGTGGGTAAAGAGCTGAACATGCCCGTGATCACGGAAGTGATGGACACCCGCGACGTGGAGATGGTGTCGCAATACAGCGATATACTGCAGATCGGCACCCGCAACATGACCAATTTCGCGCTATTGCAGGAGGTCGGCCGCACCGGCAAGCCTGTGGTTCTTGAGCGTGGCTGGGCCTCGCTGATCGAGGAATGGCTGCTGGCTGCCGAGTACATCGCACTGCGCGGCAATTTCCAGATCATCCTCTGCGAGCGGGGAATCCGCAGCTTTGAGACCTACACTCGCAACACTTTTGATATCAGTGCCTTGATCGCCGCACGGCAGCTCAGCCACCTTCCGGTGATCGCCGACCCATCACATGCGTCTGGCCGTGCCAATATGGTGGCACCGCTGAGCATGGCGGCTGTGGCGGCTGGTGCCGACGGCGTGCTGGTGGAGGTGCATCCCAGCCCAGAGACAGCTTTGAACGACGGGGCTCAGTCCCTCAGCTTCCCGGCGTTTGAGCAGATGCTGCAGAAACTCGCTCCCGTGGCCACGGCGGTGGGGCGCAGTCTGAAGGCCACCTCATGAGCGCGCTCTTTGAGCATGTCGGCATCTACGGAGTCGGGCTGATCGGCGGATCGCTGGGGATGGCGCTTCGTAACTGGGGGCTGGCCGATAAGGTGAGCGGAATCGGCCGAAACCCTGAGCGGATGGCATTATGTCAGCAACTCGGCGCGATTGACCAGACGCTGACCCTGCACGAATCCGCCTACCAGTGTGATCTGATCGTGCTCTGCAGCCCGGTGGACCACATCGTGCAGACACTGCTCAACTGGCCGCAGCGTGAGGCCGAGGGGCAGATCATCACCGATGTAGGCAGTGTGAAGGGCAACATCGTGCAGGCGGCCTCTCAGGGAGGCCTGGACCAATCCTTCCTGGGTGGGCACCCCATGGCGGGAAGTGAGCATACCGGGGTGGAATACGCCAAGGAGTCGTTATTTGAGGGGGCCACCTGGGCGTTGACACCGCACGACACCACCCCCAAGCCGATACTGCGTAAAATGCAGAGTTTGGTAGGTGCGCTAGGTGCCACGGCTGTGATCCTCAGCCCCGAAAAGCACGATAAGTCGGTGGCCATCAGTTCGCACCTGCCGCACGCACTGGCGCTGGCGATGGGCGCCCTCATGCGCCAAAGCCCCTGCCCCAAACTGGCGGCGGGCAGCTTCCGCGATGTCACGCGGGTGGTAGAGAGCTCCGCGGATCTGTGGCACACGATTTTCAAGATGAACTCCCAGCAGATTGACATCACCATCGGCGAGTTCATCATCCAACTGGAGCAGGTTCGCGATGCGGTCAAGCGCGGCGACAAAGAGACCATCGCCCATATGTTCGCACTAGCCCAACAGGCGCGTAAAGAGGCACTTCGACTGAAATGAGAGTCAAAATCATCCCCGTGACCCAACCCATCACCGCCACCGTGCAGGTTCCCGGCAGCAAGAGCATCACCAACCGTGCGATGTTGCTGGCCGCATTAAGTGATGGCTATCTGGAGCTCCATGGCGCACTGCACAGCGAAGACACGCAGGTGATGCGCGATGCACTGGTGGCGTTGGGCATTCCGACCGCTAGCACCAAAGATGGGCTGATCACCGTCCAGGGCCAACGCGGGCATATCCCGTATAGCCAGGCAGAGCTTTTTGTGGGAAACGCAGGCACCGCCGCGCGGTTCTTGACCGCCGCGGTGTGTCTGGGTGAGGGCAGCTACTTGATTGACGGTGTGGAGCGGATGCGCCAGCGGCCCATCGGCGAGCTGTTGGACACTCTGCGCAGCCTGGGAGCGGTGATTGAGGAGCTGGACAACGAGGGCGTGCTACCCATCAAGATCCAGGCATTGGGGTTGCTGGGCGGTGAGGTGACGATGCGCGGCGCGGTCAGCAGCCAGTTTATCAGTGCGGTCATGATCTCGGCACCATATGCCAGCCGTGATACCTTCATCAAGCTGGATGGCCCGATTGTATCCAGGCCATTTCTGGACATGACACTGAGCATGATGCACCAGTTCGGGGTTCGGGCCGACTGGCAGGGGCACACCATACATATTCCGTGCGGGCAGAGTTACCGCGCGTCAATGCACCCGAATGGTCACTACAATGTGGAGCCAGATGCCACCGCGGCTAGCTACTTCTGGGCGGCGGCCGCGTTGACGGGTGGCGACGTGTGCGTGCCAGGCATCCCGCAGGATGCGCTGCAGGGTGACGTGCAGTTTGCGAAGCTGCTCTCGGCCATGGGGTGCTCGGTCACAGCCGATGAACTGGGTCTGCATGTGCAGGCATCCGGGCAGTTGAAGGGCATCAACGCGGACATGGGTGATATTTCGGACACATTCCTGACGCTGGCCGCCATCGCGCCGTTTGCCAGCAGCCCGGTAGAAATCCGCGGGGTTGAGCACAGTCGCAAGCAAGAGTGTGACCGCATCAGCGCAGTCTGCACGGAGCTGAAAGCCCTCGGCGCGAAAGTGGAGGAGCATGCTGACGGTCTGAAAATCTGGCCCAGCACGCTCCATGGCGGATCGGTGAAGACCTACCACGACCACCGGATGGCGATGGCCTTCTCGCTAATCGGCCTTCGTGTGCCGGATGTGGTGATTGAGGGCGCAGAGTGTGTTAACAAGACCTTCCCCGACTACTGGCAGCGGTTCGGCAATATCGCGGAGATTGAGGTTCATGGCTAGTGATCGACAATACTATGGTGACCATTGACGGACCGGCTGGCGCGGGGAAAAGCACCATAGCGCGTCTGCTGGCGACCCAGTTAAATTACCAGTTTCTGGACACCGGGGCCATTTATCGCTGTGTGGCCTTGAAGGCGTTGGACAGCCAGACCGATCTGTCTGACGAGTCCGCAGTGGCTCAAGCCGCGCTGAGCTCCGTGATTCGATTCGCCCCTGGTGAGGGTGTGCAGCACGTCACGCTGGATGGTGACGATGTGACATTCGTCATCCGCACACCTGAGGTGTCACAGGCGGCTTCGATTGTCAGTGCTCTGCCGTCGGTGCGGGAGGCGCTGCTACAGATGCAGCGGGATATCGGCAACCGCGGCTGCACGGTGGTCGAAGGGCGTGATACCGGCACTGTGGTGTTCCCCAATGCCGGAGTGAAGATATTCCTGGATGCCAGTCCGGAAGAGCGGGCACGAAGACGCCATTTGGAGCTTCAGGATCGGGGTTCTGAGCAGAGCCTGGAGCAGATTGCACAGGAGATGTGTGAGCGTGATACGCGTGACTCGCAACGGGACGTCGCACCGCTTGCCGCCGCCCCCGACGCGGTGAGGGTGATGACCGACGGGCTGAGTATTGAGCAGGTGGTGGAGCAGATCAAGGCGATATGGAGCAGTCGAAATGAGGTGGCAGGTTAATGAATCCCAAATATAACACCCCCGGTGTCACTCCGTACGGAAGCTGGTTTCTGAGGCACCTGTTTTGGATTGTGATGAGGCCGTGGAACCGCATGAAGGTGGTTGGCAAGGATAACCTGCCCGAGGGGCCGTGCATCCTGGCACCGAACCATATCAGCATGATTGACCCGCCGGTGGTTTCGGCCAGTATGGTCGACAGGATTGTGACCTACCTTGGCAAGGCTGAGTTGTTTGAGGTGCCGGTGGTGAACCACGTCATCTGGCGGGCCGGTTGTATGCCCGTGCAGCAGAATAGCGGTGATCGCCGAGCCATCCGGAACGCGGTAGAGATGCTGCAGCGGGGACATATTCTGTGCCTGTTTTCCGAGGGCACGCGCAGTCCAGACGGTTATCTGCTGCCGATTCAAAAGGGTATTTCAATGATCGCCAAGATGAGCGGAGCACCCGTGGTTCCTGCCGGCATCGTCGGCACGCGAGATGCGCTGAAGCCCGGAGATAACCACCTGTATCCCCGTCCGGTGGCCATCAGTTATGGTAAACCCATCAGCTTTCAGGATTTCAGCGAGCATTTCGAGGGTGATGGCGATGTAATGGAGGCCTTCGCGCAGCGTGTGCAGCAGGGCATCGCTGAGCAGATCCGCAGCCTCGGCGGGAAACCCTACCGCGACGAGTAGGGGGGGGCGTGGGGATGCAATCTGTCCAATGCGTCCGATGCTTGAATTGTCTGAACCACGGATCACACGGATGGGGAGGATTACACGGATGGGAAGGGTAATTCCAATCGGGCTACTGGTGTTGCAGGCCACAACCGCTCTATCCCCTCCGCGGCCTCTGCGTCTCCGCGTGATATTTCCTTCCCCGCGATAGACAAAAAACCGTGCCGCCAGCGTCTTAGGTAGTGGAGACCAAAACCAATGACCACACAAGACGTACATATCAGCATCAAACAGGGAGCCGCAGAGTTGCACCAACACGAGCACACGGAAGAGGCTATCCTTGAGAACCTCTACGACGAGTATGCCCATATGCTGTTTCGGTATGCGGTGACGCTGCTCGGAAACCAGGAAGACGCTGAAGATGCGGTGCAGGAGGTGTTCACCCGGATCGCACAACAGATCACCCATGTGCGTAGGGTGGAAAACCCGAAACATTATCTGTTCACCGCCACACGCAATGCCGCCTTCAGCCTGCTGCGCAGCCGGCAGCGTCAGACACTGCTGACAGAAGCCATCTGCGCGGAACTCCTCACATCTCCAAGTATTTATACCAACGCCGATTCGCTGCTGGTCTGCCAGACGTTCACTGAACTACCGGTGGAGCAACGCGAGGTGCTAATGCTGAAGGTGTTTGAGGAGATGACATTCAAGCAGATAGCGGATGTGGTGGGCAGCTCCCTGAACACGGTGGCCAGCCGATACCGATACGCTATCGACAAACTCCGGCAAACTATGGAGGCAGACGGTCATGGATGAACTGAACATCGAAGAACTGCTCCGGCAGTCGATCAAACCGGATGAACCAGACGGTATGCGTGAGCGGGTGCTTCGAAACGCCCGCCAGCATCTGGTGCGGCCACCGATGTGGCGTGCTCTGTGCGGCTGGAAGCCGGCACTAGCCATCCTGGCGCTGCTGGTGCTCACGCTGACCAGTCTGGATGAGCATGCCCGCAGTGTGCGGCTTTCGGCGATTATCGGTGACAAGGCCGGTGTCAGTGTGTATAACCAGTGCGACGCCAACTTTTATGGCTACCGACGCTATGTGATGGCGATGAATGATACCGCGGACTTCAGTAACTGGACATTTGAATCAGTGGAGGCGAAGTTCGATGACCCCTGCACAAACTGAACAAAAACCTCGTGGGAGCAGGTTCATACGCTTCGTCAAACGCGCTTGGAAGCCCACTTTCGTCATCATCGTCGTTCTGGTGGCTATCAACGGCATCGCCACGATGATCCTTGGACGGCGGTTTGAGGCCGATGTGCGTGCCCTGAAAGCGCAAGGTCAGCCAGTGACCATGGCGGAGCTCCTCCCTAAGCCTATTCCGGACCACCTCAATGGTGCAGTGGTCTATGCTAAGGCGTTCTCACTTTGTGAAAATCCTCCTTTGTCGCGGATTGAAAATGATGTTTCTTATCAACTCAGGAAAGTTGGATTACCTCAATTAACAGAACAGCAGAAATTGGCAGAGTGGTCCAAAGCCATCAGGGCCACCAAACTGTATGGAGAAGTCGTCCGGTTAACACAAGAAGCGCAAACTAAGCCAAAGTGTGTCTTCCCAGCGCACTTGAGCAGGTTCGGTGGAATCTCGCGTCCGCACTACTCGCAAGTCCGTGTGTTAACGAAGGAGATAGCCTCGATTGCCAAGGTGGACGCTTATGAGGGAAGAACGGATGATGCGTTTAAGAAGATAGGCATGGCATTTAGGGTATCTAGTGCTTTGGACAATGAACCGTCGATTTTAAGCACTATGGTTCGGATCAGCTGTTGTGACTTGGTCAATCGCCCACTCCGATCGGTGCTTAAATTCGTGCAACCTGATAACACACAGGTGGCACAGCTTAATAACCTACTATCAGCTACTGACTTCCGGGATGATTGGGCAAGGTCGTTTCAGTGCTTAACGGTAGAGCAACTCGGGTTGATTGACACTGTGATGCGAACGGGAGCATCCGGATTTCGTCAAGTTTTCGGTTATTACTTTATTGAAGATGAAGGATCACTACTTTCGGGACCTACCAGGAAATCGACTGCTAAGCTTTATGCGGCGAGCATGGTCTGGCGTCCTTTTACGTATGCAGATGGGAGTTACTATCTGCGAGCCATGGATGACTACATGGCGATCTCTAAACAGCCTTACTGGGTGATGACACATTCAGAACAAGGCATATCGAGAATTGTAAATCAATTGCCTAGGTATGCTCTCACCGCACGAGAAGCCGCTAGCACGTTCGTGTTGGGTGTAGAGAAGGCAGCTACACTCAGGGCAGAAACCGCTTTAACTCAGATACTGCTGGCTGCTAATCAGTATAAAGCCCGCACAGGTCAGTATCCCGGTTCGATGTCTCAAGTGCGGTCGGTGGGCTTAGTGGGTATCCCGATGGACCCATTTAGCGGTAAAGAGTTCATCTACAAGCGCACACCCAAGGGTTTCCTGGCCTACAGCATTGGTAAAGACCTGAAGGACGATGGTGGCAGACCGGTGATGAGCGGCATAGATCACGATAAGGGTGGCGACATCGTGTTGGACTGGGAACAACCAGCAGTCAATCCGAAGGAGGATAAACCAGATGACCCCTGCACAAACTGAATCGAAACCCCAAGGGAGCAGGTTCGCTCGCTTCGTCAGACGGACCTGGAAGCCGTTTGTCATAATCCTCGTGGTGTTGGTGGCCATCCACGGCATCGCCACAATGATCCTGGGGCGGCGCTTTGAGGCGGATGTACAAGCCTTGAAGGCGCAAGGGGAGCCGGTATCGGCTGCCGAGTTAGCTGGACCGAAAGTGCCGGACGATCAGAACGCGGCGGTGGTCTACGCCAAGGCGTTTAATTTGCTAAAAGAGAAAGAAACACGCGCATCCTCTGCAACGATGGAAAATCTGTTGAAGTCTGTGGGAGCGATGCCATCGAAGAGGAAGAAAATCGATGTGGTGTGGTCTGAGGTAAACAGTGCAGCCCGGATGTACCGGCAGGTTATCCCCCTGGTCCAGGAAGCTCTTTCGCGGCCGAAGTGCCAGTTTCCGGTGAAGTGGGAGACTGGTCCGTCAGCCACATTTGCGCACCTTTCTCACCTTCGTAACCTTACACGTATACTGTCCGCATTGGCTGTGATAGATGCTCACGACGGCAAGCTCGACGAGGCCTACCAGAAGCTCAGCCTGGCATTCCGAGTGGCGAAGGCGGCCAAGGATGAACCGATCGTGATCAGCACACTGGTCACCATCTCATGCACCCAAACGGCAAACGGCGCTCTGCAAGCGGTCGTGAAGTATGGGCCACCCAGCAGCAGTGCATTACAGGAACTTGAGGGGCTGTTACGCGACACCGACTACAGACCACAGTGGGTGAACGCCATGAAGGGCGAGCGGGTGTCGGGATTATTGATTTTCAACTATCTACTGCAGCATGGTGCTTCTGGTTATTATGACCTAATGCACCCGTTTGACAAAGATGAAGAGCCGTCAGCGCTGAAGCTTAAGCTGCTTCACATAGTGAGCCCTGTGTGGCGTCCTATGATATATGCAGACGCAGGGCATTATCTGAAGTATATGGCTGCGACTGTGGCGTCCTCAGGTGAGCCCTATCGGATAGCCATTAAATCAGGCAGGAAACTAGAGGACTCACTGCATACCCTCCCAAGATACGCTTACATCACGCGAACACTGTCTCCGGTGTATACCATGGGTAGTTCCAGAGTCGATGAAGCTCGTGCTCAAACCGCATTGACCCAGATACTGCTCGCCGCGCAGCAATTTAAATCGAACAAGTATACCTATCCTGAGACGATCGTTCAGTTGCGATCGGCATCATCGATAGATATTCCGATGGACCCATTTAGTGGGAAGGACTTCGTCTACCGGCGCACCTCGAAGGGCTTCGTAGCCTACAGCATCGGTGCCGACCTGAAGGACGATGACGGCAGGCCGTTGAAGAGTGGTGCCGGTCGTGAGAAGGGCGGCGACATTGTGCTGATCTGGGAGCACTAAACAAGCTTCCGCGCTCCAACCCACAAATGACACTCCCAAGGGCACGGGTGGCGTGCCCTTGGCTGTGGTCAATCTGTTACCGCCTCATCAGGGCGTCTTGGCGCAGCGGAACCCGAATGAGTCGTATCTGTAGTCAGGCCCGTAGTAGTTTCGGTAGTCAAGACGGAAGGCGTAGGCAAAGTCGAACAGCCACGACCCACCGCGCAGGATACGGCTATCGCCGGACGCTGGTCCGGTTGGATTGGTGGCGGGTGCAGTGGCATAATACGCCGAATCATACCAGTCTGCGCACCACTCATATGCGTTGCCGGTCATATCCATGCAGCCAAATGGGCTGATCCCAGAAGGGTAACTGCCTACTGGCTTTGTGGTGGTGCTGTTAGCGGGGTTGGCACATTTTGCAGAATCCCACACGTTCCCCCATGGGTATAGTCGTGCATCTGTTCCGCGGGCGGCCTTTTCCCATTCCGCTTCGGAGGGCAACCGTCCGCCAGCCCATGCGCAGTAGGCCGCGGCATCAGCCCAGGTCACATTGACCATCGGGTGGCTGTCGATCCAGCCCCAAGAGGGCGGATCGGGCATCTGTCGGCTTGTGTCCGTGCAAAACTTGCGGTATTGGGCCACAGTCACCTCATATTTATAAATCCAGTAGCTGCTCAGGGTGACCTTACGCTGAGGTCTGGCGTCGCTCAGAAGGTAGGATGAATCGGTGGATCCCATGGTAAAATCACCAGCTCCCACCAACACCATCTCAGCTTCGTCTTTCGGATTAACCATCGCGTAGGCTGAGGCGTCTCCTTGCGCACCAAAGTTGGTGTCTATCAGCACATAGTCAAACAGGTTCACCATGCCTCCGCCATCCAGGTCAGCCATGGCATCAGATGCGCCGAATTTGGAATCCAGCACCACGAAGTCGAACAGGTTCACGCTGTTTCCGCCATCGGCATCGCCGTTGGCCAGAGCGGTTTGGACCGTGTTGACCCCGTTGATAACCACGCCATTGATCACCCGCCGCACCCAATGGCTGCCGGTGATGCTCAGGGTGTAAGTGCCTGGGATGATATCGGTGAGGGTGGCCTTTCCGGTGTTATCCAGTGCCAAAACGCCGGCATAGGGTTGTGTGCCACTCAGCATGTAGTTCAGTTTGATGTTGCTCCGTGCGCCAATGTAACCGGCACCCGGGTCAACGGTCACTTGCAGGGATGTAGTGGATGGTTCCGCCCATACAGGCATCGTGATTGTCAATGAAACAAACATGGCAAGCCATATGTACATGAATAGCGCGATCACTCGAGACATGGGTCGGCTCCTCTGTGCGGTGCAATCGGGAGAACTATACTGAGGATTGGGTGATGAACCCCTCACTCTCGTTGGTTTTATGTATTAAATGGTCTCTTATCAGGGGGGTACTGGCCCCGCGTCGACGGGTTCCATCGCCCCAGGGGGCTCCATCACCCGTCGCTGATCAGATGGCTGCCCGCGTCGCTACGCTCCAGGGGGCGCATTCCGGACTCCCTGGCGCCCGCTTGCGGGCTGCAAATACTTAGACGCGCGGTGAGGGAACCCCGTTTACGGACGCCAGTCCGTGGGGTGACTAAACCCGCGGCTACGGTGACCGGTGGCCTACGACCCACACCACTGGTCCCGCATCGGATATGGGCTATCGGCCAGACCGACGCGGTTTATATCTGCGTAGCCAACGCGAGATTACCGAAAGACCGCCCCGGTCAGTATCTTCGCGTCTTCGCGTGATGCTGATCCGCTACGTAATTGGTAGAATTGTACCCCATCCGATTCGCATTTGTACGCTATCTGCGCAGCAACCCATCGACGGTCTTTGCAGCCCGTAACCTCACAGTGATAAGCTATGAATGAGTACTAATATATGTATAACACGGGCCTGACCGCCTGTCGGAGGATACGAAACCCCATGCTACTGCTAGGAACCCAGCGAGTAAATGAACTAGGCCACCTTGAAGTGGGTGGCTGCGATACCGTCGATTTGGCACAGAAATTCGGAACACCCCTTTATGTGCTGGACGAAGCCGATTTCCGCGGCAAGATGCGCGCATACCGCAACGCCTTCGAGCAGCGGTATCCCCGTAACGAGATCGCATATGCCAGCAAGGCGCTTTTGTGCATGGCGGTGGCTCGCCTGGTCGCGGAGGAGGGCTTCCATATGGATGTCGCATCTGCCGGTGAGCTTTACACCGCCGTGAAAAGCGGATTCCCAGGCGACCGCCTGGTGCTTCATGGCAACAACAAGTCGCACCTGGAAGTCAGTATGGCTTTAGAGATGGGTGTGGGCCGTGTGGTGGTGGACAACCTCAACGAGTTGAATATGCTGGAGGCCGAGGCCGCCGCTAAGGGCACTGTGGCACCGATCCTGCTGCGCGTGACCCCGGGCATCGACCCGCACACCCATAAGTTTATCAGCACCGGTCAGGAAGACACGAAGTTTGGTCTGAACATCACCACCGGTGCCGCCATGGAGGGCATAAAAAAGGCTCTGGAGTTTGAGCACATCAAGCTGATCGGTGTTCATTGCCATGTGGGCTCGCAGTTGCTGGATACCGAGGCGCACGTAGGTGCTATCGACCGCATGATCGGCTTCATGGACGATGTGCGCACGGAGACCGGTGTGGTGCTGGATGAGCTGAATATCGGCGGTGGACTTGGCATCCGTTACCTGGAGGAGCACAATCCACCGAGTATCGAGGATTATGCGGAGGTCATCTGCAACACGCTGAAGGCGGCACTCGACAGTCACAACTTCCCATATCCCAAGCTGCTGCAGGAGCCAGGCCGGAGCATCATCGGCGAGGCTGGTCTGACGCTCTATACCATCGGGGCCATCAAAGAGGTTCCCATCGTAGAAGAGCCCGGCGTGAAAATCTACGCCACCACTAACGGCGGTCTGAGCGACAACCCGCGGCCTCAGCTTTATGATGCGGTCTACACACCGCTTTTAGCCAGCCGCATGAATGAGCCGCACGATCAGCAGATCACCATTGCCGGTAAGCACTGCGAGACCGACACGCTGATCACCAACACGCTGTTGCCCAAACCGAATACGGGCGACATTCTGGCCGTGTTAAGCACCGGTGCCTACAACTTCGCCATGGCTAGCAACTATAACCGCTTCCGCCGTCCTGCGATGGTTTTGGTTGTGGATGGCCATGCCGATATCATCGTGGAGCGCCAAAACTTGGATGACCTGCTGTGGCAGGACCGCATCCCGGAGCGCTTGAAACCGAATTACGAGTAAAGATGCCAGTAGAGGCGCGTGTTCCGCGCCTCTTTTTAGTTTTTAGGTCCGTCAGATCGTCAAATCAACAAGGCCTTTTCCGCACACTTATATATCCTGGGCTCCGAAAGGACAATATGGTATGAAGATACATATGAGCATTGTGGCAGTTATGTGGCTAACCCTCGCTACACTATCAACCGGTGCGTTCGGAGCCGCCAAGGTACCGTCAATAGCGAAACATGCCGCACCCTCAACCAACCTGGAAGCTGGATTTCGAAAGCCCACCTTAGCCACGGCCCCATGGGTATACTGGCGCTGGCCAGGCAATGTGTCCGGCCCCATCACCAAAGATATGATCACCGCCGACCTTGAGGCCATGAAAGCGCAGGGGATTGGCGGTGTGATGATCGACAATGTGGGGCCAATTCAAGCGGCACCATACCTGTCCGAAGCTCATCTGGCCTTGATCAGCCATGCCCGGATTGAGGCATCGCGGCTCGGTCTAGGCTTTTACGTGCACAACTGCGCGGGATGGGCTACCAGTGGAGGCCCGTGGATCACGCCTGAAAACTCAATGAAGCAGTTGAGCTTTGCCCGCGTGGTCATCAAGGGCCCGCAATCCTGCACTACCAAACTTCCGGAGCCAGCGTCCAATCTGGGGTTTTATCGAGACACCGCCGTGCTCGCTGTGCCAACCTCGAATCCGGCTGCAAAACCCCTCAATTTAAGCTCCATGGTCGATGCGGCAGAGACGCTCAGGTGGGATGTGCCTACGGGGGAGTGGTCTGTGTTGCGTATCGGCTACACCACCACGGGTAGCAAGAACAGCGTAGGAGACCCGGCTGGCACGGGATTGGAGTGCGACAAGCTGAGTGCGCAGGGCATCGAAGCGCATTTCAAAGGGATTGCGCCATTACTGCGTGCCATGGAGACAGATGATACCAATAACAAGTCATACATCGGCGCGGATAGCTGGGAGTGCGGCCCCCAAAACTGGACTGAGTCTATTCCTGCGGAGTTCAAAGCGCGCAAAGGATACGACATCATCCCCTGGCTGCCCTACCTGGTCGGGCAAGCGGGAAGTGCGACCGCACAAGGATCACGGTTTACCGAGGACCTAGTCGATCTGATGCAAGATATGACTCGCCGCAACTATATCGGCCGAATGACGACGCTGGCGCACGAGCAGGGGATGCTGACGGAGTGCGAATCATCGCCTGAAGCTGCGGATGTGCCGATGGGCGAGTTCTGGGCCGTCAGCCAGCCGGAGACGGTGTATGGTCCCTTTCCTACGTTCTTCAAAGATGACCCGCTTCGCTCCATCGCTATCTGTAATAATGTGGCTCCGCTGTCACGCGGTACCGGGCACAATGTCATCGCCCAGGAGACACTGACATCACGATCGCAGAACTGGGAACGCGCGCCGTCGGCACTGAAATCAGGTATCGACTGGGCCCTGTGCGGCGGATATAACAAGATGGTGTTCCACTTGTATGCGATACAAGCCGATACAGAGCGAAAGCCTGGTTATATGGAACACGGCACGGCGGTGAACCGAAATCTGACCTGGTGGAATCAGGCCCATGTGTGGTTCAACTATATCGCCCGCTGCCAGTATATGCTTCGGCAAGGCGTTCACGTGTCGGATGTGTGCTATATTGGCGAATCCGATGCCGAGGAATCATGGAGGGACGGCCGTTTTCAAGAGGAGTTCCCGGCGAAATACCGCTATGACGTCGCGCTGCCCGATGGATTGACCACCAGAATGAAGGTTAAGGACGGCCGCGTGGTCACCCCTGAAGGCGCGTCTTACCGGTTGATCGTGCTGCCGAATCGAACTGATATCAGCCTCACGGTGCTGCGACGGGTCAGGGAGCTGGTTAGCCAAGGGGCCGTCGTGCTAGGCAGTAAGCCTGTGCGAGCACGCGGGTTGGCCAACTATCCCAGTAGCGACATCGAGGTGCAGAAGATTGCGAAACAGCTCTGGGGTGAATCGACCACGGCGAAGGGTATCCACAAACTGGGCAAGGGGCGTGTGCTTTGGGGCATGACCGTTACGGAGGCACTGGCTTCGCTTGGTGTGGCCCGTGACTTCCGATGCGAGCCAGTAGAAGCCGCCAGCCCAGGAATTGACTGGGTCCATCGACGGACCGGTGGCACAGATATCTACTTTGTGGTGAACCGGGCAGGGCATGCGGTTAACTTCGATGCTTTCTTCCGCGTCACAGACAAAGCGCCTGAGTTGTGGAACCCTGACTCGACCGCGATCGAACAGAGCGCGCTCTACGAAGTGAAGAACGGTGAGACCAGGTTGCCATTGCGACTAAACCCATACGAATCGCTGTTTGTGGTGTTTCGGAAGAGTGCAGGTGATCACTTCATCGACGCACAGCGCGTGGGTGCAAGCCGTGCCGAGATCGGCCTTACAGCCAGCGATGTCATCGCCACACTCGAAGGCGCAAGCCTGGTCACAGCCCGACATGCGGGCAGGTATCAGCTTACGACGGCGTCTGGTGCCAAGCTGATGACAGACGTGCCAAAGCCGGCGGAGCCTATCTACATCAATGGCCCATGGAGTGTGAGCTTCATCAATGGCCTGGGAGCCCCATCGGCCACTACCTTCAACCGTTTGATATCGTGGACCGAGCATGACGATAAAGCGATCAAGTTTTATTCCGGTTCCGCGGTCTACACCTGCGATTTCACCATCCCGAAAAACTGGGCATCGGCTGGCAGTGCCGTGGTGCTTGATCTGGGCGATCTCCGCGAGCTAGCTGATGTGACGCTCAACGGGCAGCCGTTGGCCACACTGTGGCGACCGCCGTTTCGAGTGGATATCAGTAAGGCGGTTAAAACTGGGAGCAACCATCTTCAGGTGCTGGTGGTCAACACTTGGCTGAACCGGTATGTCGGTGACCTCGGTTTGCCGCCGGAGCAGCGGGTGACCGTGGAAGGTCTGGCGTGCAGTGCCTACACGGCGACCACTCTATTACCCCAGTCCGGGCTGTTAGGCCCGGTCGTGATCTCCTGCGTTCCGCGGGTCACGATCAATATGCCTCGCGCGAATGGTCATGAGTAGAGACAGGAAGCCTGGGTTGTCTGTATAGGATTGCTTAATACCAGGCATCGCAAGGTGCGCTCGGCGGTGCTCAACACCAAAATAAGCTAGAATAGATACAATATGTAAATATGCATCATCGACAATGACAAACCCCTACAGGAGTGTTTCATGCGAAGACCCGCTTTAGCTGCCCTTCTTGGTTTAGTGTGCCTCAGCGGCACGATCCTCTCAGCACAAGCCGCCGTCAGGGATATCTACCCCGATACCTGGGTGGCCACCGATGGCATTGGACGCACGATGCCGAGTTACCAGCAGGCAGGCCCCGTGAAGAAGGACCAGCGGCGCGTCGTTGGCATATTCTACATCACCTGGCATACAGATAGTGCGCACCGTGAGCATCCCTACCTGTCGGATATCGCTAAACTCTACCAGGCCACACCCGAAGCCCGGTTGGACGGCAAGAGCCCGCTGTGGAAAGACAGCGGCTATCACTGGGGCGAGCCCGAGATGGGCTACTTCCTGAGCAAAGATGAGTATGTGATCCGCAAAGATATGTCCATGCTGGCCGATGCTGGTGTAGATGTGCTGGTGATGGATGTGACCAACGCGGTGCGATACTGGGATGAGTGGAAAGTGCTGTTCACAGTGATGCAAAAGATGAAGGCCGAAGGCAACAAGGTTCCTCAGTTCTGCTTCTGGGCATTCAACGGCCCATGCATCACCGTGGTTCAGGACTTGCACGACAAGATATACAAACAAAACATGTATAAGGATTTGTGGTTCCACTGGGATGGCAAGCCGCTGATCCTGTGGAACGGCAGCCCCTCGCAGGACGCTAATGGTGCGAATATCCAAAACCCCAACCTTTACTATGATGCGAAAGCCAAGACGGACAAGAACCACCCGCATTATGGCGACCCCAAATACACCACGGAGTTTCTGACCGACTACCCGGACGAAGTCAAGCAGTTCTTCACATCGCGCACCATGTGGTGGGGCTACTATGAGTGGGCAGGCAAGCGCTTCATCGGCACAGAGGACAACTGGTCCTTTGGCTACGACATGGGCGACAAGAAAGTCTCGGATATGAACCCCGATAACCTGGTCTCCACCCATCGTGGGAAGAAGGAACAGGCCGCCGTCACCCCGGCGCAGCACTCGCACACCCTCATCGGTAAGAGCTGGAGTCGCGAAACCGGCGAGCCAGAGCTGAACGAGCTGGACATGCCGATCAAGGCCTACGTGCCCTGGCTGAAAAAGACCGTGAAGAACCCCGATGGTTATGGCATCTACTTCCAGCAGCGGTGGGATGAGGCCCTCAAGGCGAAACCCCAGTTTATCTACATCAACGACTGGAACGAGTGGTCGGCGGGGAAATACCCTCACAACGGCGAGTTCATGCGGCGCCCGAACAGCAATTACTTCTTCATCGACCAGTATAACCAGGAATTCAACCGAACCGTACAGCCGATGAAGGGCGGGTATACCGACAACTACTACATGCAGATGGCGCAGAACATCCGCAACTACAAGGGTATTCGGCCCATCCCCGTCAACCGCGGCTTGAACACCGTGCGCATCAATGGCCGGTTTGACGACTGGGCGACGGTGAAGGTGGAATACCGCGACACCATAGGCGATGTGGCCCACCGCGATTACCCCAGCTACGGCCAGGAGCACTATGTCAACACATCGGGTCGCAACGACATCATCACCAGCAAAGCTGCGGTGGACGAGAAGAACCTCTATTTCTACGTGCAGACCAACAAGCCCGTCACGCCTTACACCGACCCCAACTGGATGCTGCTGTTCATCGATGCCGACCAGAACGCGAGCACGGGCTGGTACGGTTATGACTACGTGATCAACAGAACAGTCATTGATGGCAATACCACCACCATCAGCAAATATGCACCGGGCAGCGATGGCTCCTGGCAGGTGGTCGGCGAGTTGAACTACCGCCTCGACTGGGACAAGATGGAGATCGCGGTACCTCGTGCGCTGCTGGGTCTGATGGGCGATGCCGTCAGCTTTGACTTCAAGTGGGCAGATAATCCCGCGGACTTGAAGGACATCATCTCGCTGAGCCTCGACGGCGACACCGCCCCCAACCGCCGATTCGCCTACCGCTTCATCTGGAAACGGTAGGGGGGCAGCTGTCGTAGGGGCCACCCTTGTGGTGGCCCTTGGGCGACCGCCGGTCGCCCCTACGAACAGGCATCCACAAGGGACACCACACCAGTTACGTACAAGGAGAGGATCTCATGAGAAATCTATTTGCGATAGCGATCAGCCTTCTATGGTTATCTGCAGGGGTTCTCTCTGCCGCGCCGGCAGTGCGCGATATCTACCCCGATACCTGGGTGGGCACCGACGCGCTGGGACGCACCATGCCGACCTATGAGCAGGTGGGGCCTGTCAAGAAGGACCAACGCCGCGTGGTGGGGATGTACTACATCACCTGGCACCGCGATGTAAATAAGAACCTGAAGAGTCCTTACGGGGGTGATGTCTCCAAAATCCTTGCACAAGATCCATCGGCACGTCTCGACGCCAAACACCCGTTGTGGAAGGAGTTCAGCTACCACTGGGGCGAGCCGGAGGAGGGTTACTTCCTGAGCAAGGATGAATATATCATCCGTAAAGACATGTCGATGCTGGCCGATGCCGGGGTGGATGTGATCATCCTGGATGTCACTAACGCGGTGGAATACTGGGAGGAGTGGAGCGTGCTGCTGCCCCTGATGCAGAAGATGAAGGCAGAAGGCATCAAGGTGCCCAAGTTCTGCTTCTGGGCCTTCAACGGACCCGTGATCACGGTGGTGCAGGACTTATACGAGACTATCTACAAACCCGGCCTGTATAAGGACATGTGGTTCTACTGGGACGGCAAACCGCTGCTTCTTTATAACAACCTGGGCGTGAATGATGTCGGCGCCAAGCTGGTCAGCCATAACAAGAACTACGATCCTAAGGCCAAGACCGACCCTGCCCACCCTCACTACGGCGATCCTGACTACACAGAGGAGTTCTACCAGGACTACACCAAAGAGGTGAAGAGCTTCTTCACCACGCGCACTATGTGGTGGGGTTACCACATGTGGGCAGGCAAGCGGTTCCTCGGCACCGAAGACAACTGGGCCTACGGTTATGAGCTTCTGGACGCCAAAAACCGCGGGATGAACCCCGACGACCTGCTCTCCACCCACAAAGGCAAGAAGGAACAAGGCGCCGTCACCGCCGCGCAACACGCCATCTGGGGAGCCGGGAAAAGCTGGTCGCGCAAGACCTACGATCCCAAACTGAACGACCAGGACCTTCCCGTGCCGACCTATGTGCCCTGGCTGGGGAAGACGGTGGAACACCCTGAGGGCTACGGCATCTACTTCCAAGAACGCTGGGATGAGGCGATCAAGTCCAAACCGCAGTTCCTGTATGTCAATGACTGGAACGAGTGGACCGCCTTCAAGTTCCCGACGCCCAATGAACCGCCGTCGATCACGCCTTTCTTGGGGCGTCAGAACCCGTATTTCTTTGTCGACCAGTATAACGCGGAGTTCAACCGCACCATCCAGCCCATGAAGGGCGGATACACGGATAACTACTACATGCAGTTGGCTCAGAACGTGCGGCGATACACAGGCGTGCGTCCCATACCCGTCGTGCGTGGACTGGCAACAATGAAGATCGACGGTAAGTATGCTGACTGGAGCAAGGCCAAGGTGGAGTACCGCGATACCTTGGGCGATGTGGCCCATCGTGACTACCCCGGATACGCCGGTGCTCATTATGTAAACACTTCTGGCCGCAACGACATTATCGCCAGCAAAGTGGCCGTCGACAATAAGATGCTCTACTTCTATGCCCAGACCAGCAAGCACTTGACTGCTTCCACCGACAGGAACTGGATGCTGCTGCTGATCGACGCTGACAAGAACCCCAAAACCGGCTGGTACGGCTACGACTACCTGGTCAACCGCAGCGTGCTGAACAAAAACAAGACCATCATCATGAAGTACAAAGGCAAGAATTGGGTGAATGTGGCTAAGCTGGACTATCGATACTCCGGCAAATCCCTGGAGCTGGCGGTGCCACGTGAGCTGCTGGGTCTGAAGGGTAACTCTTTCACGTTTGATTACAAGTGGGCGGATAACCCGGCTGATCTGAAGGACCCCATCTCGCTGTGCATTAACGGCGACACCGCGCCCAACCGGCGGTTCAACTACCGCTGCATCTGGCGGAAGTAGCATCGGGGCGTCTGGTCGTAGGGGCCACCCTTGTGGGCGCCCTAGTCTTTGTCCGTAGGGGCGACCGACCGGTCGCCCCTACCAGTTACATATAAGGAGAGAATCTCATGAAAATCCGATATGCTACGGCGGTAAGTCTACTATGGTTGTCTTCAGGGGTTCTCTCTGCCGCGCCGGCGGTTCGTGACATCTACCCCGACACATGGGTGGGTGTTGATGCCCTCGGCCGCATCATGCCCACACAGGAACTCGCCGGCCCATTGAAGAAAGACCAGCGGCGTGATGTCGGAATCTTCTATGTCACCTGGCACACAGACAACTTCAAGGGGCTTCCCAGCCCATACACCGGTGATGTCTCAGCCATCTTTCAGAAAGACCCCAGTGCGCGGCTTGATGGCAACAACCCGTTGTGGCAGCACGGCATGAATCACTGGGGGAAGCCGGAGATGGGCTATTTCCTGAGCCAGGATGAGTATGTGATCCGCAAGGATATGTCTATGCTGGCCGATGCGGGTGTAGATGTGGTGATATTGGACGTCACCAATGCCGTGCGCTACTGGGAAGAGTGGGAAGTGCTACTCCCCGCGATGCAGAAGATGAAAAACGAGGGCAACAAAGTGCCGCAATTCTGCTTCTGGGCCTTCAATGGCGACGCCGTCACTGTGGTGCAGGAGCTGTATCAACGCATATACAAGGATGCCCGGTTCAAAGATCTGTGGTACTATTGGGACGGCAAACCTCTGCTGCTTTACAATGCCAGCCCAGCCACAGATGCCACCGGCTCCGTGCCGGTCAACAAAAACCTATACTATGACGTGAAGGCGAAGACCGACCCCAGCCATCCCCATTACGGCGACCCTAAGTACACCACAGAGATACTCACCGACTATCCCGACGAAATCAAGAGCTTCTTCACCACCCGCAATATGTGGTGGGGATACTACGAGTGGGCGGGTAAGCGGTTTGTGGGTACCGAGGGGAACTGGTCGCTGGGGTATGACCTTGGCGATCAGGCTGTGCAGAAGATGAACCCCGTCGATCTAGCCGCGACCTGGAAGGGCAAGCGTGAGGAGGTCGCTGTGGCACCCGGGCAGCACTCCCATACGCTCATCGGCAAGAGCTGGAGCCGCGAGCTGGGGGAGCCGGAGCTGAACGAATACGACATGCCCACTAAGGCATTTGTGCCCTGGCTTGGCAAGACAGTGAAGAATCCTGAGGGGTATGGAATCTACTTCCAGCAGCGGTTCGATGAGGCGTTAGCTGCCGACCCTCAGTTTATGTATATTAACGACTGGAATGAATGGACCGCGGGAAAGTGGAAGTGGGAGAGCGGCTTTATGAGACGCCCCATCAGCAACTACGTGTTCATCGACCAGTATAACGCCGAGTTCAACCGCACCATCCAGCCCATGGAAGGTGGATACACCGATAACTACTATATGCAGATGGCGCAGAACATCCGCACGTACAAAGGTGCACGCCCGGTTCCGATGAATAGGGGCATCAGCCCGATCCGTATCAACGGCCGGTTTGACGACTGGAGTGGGGTCAAGGTCGAGTACCGTGACACCATAGCCGATGTGTTCCATCGCGACCATCCGGGGTATGGTGAGCCGAAAATCACCAACAACTCTGGCCGGAATGACATCATCACCAGTAAGTTGGCAGTGGATGACAAGAACCTGTATTTCTACGCACAGACAAGTAAGCCGCTGAGCCCTCATAGCGATCCAAACTGGATGCTCTTGCTGATCGATGCGGACCAGAACCCCGACACAGGTTGGTATGGATATGACTATCTGGTCAACAAGCAGGTTCTGGGCGATGATGTCACCACAATCTGTAAGTATCAACCCGGCCAGCCAGATCCGTGGCAAGTGGTGGGTGAGCTGAAATACTGTGCCAAAGGCGCGAAGATGGAGCTGGCCGTGCCTCGTGCGCTGCTGGGTCTGAAGGGCAGCTCATTCACGTTTGACTTCAAGTGGGCGGATAACCCGGCAGACCTGAAGGACCCCATCTCGCTGTGCCTCAACGGCGACACGGCTCCCAACCGGCGGTTCAACTACCGCGGAGTTTGGAAGCGGTAGCTTAAAGAAACAGTGACCAACGTTAGGATCGCACGGATGACCGATCAAGTAAGCGTGTAACAAGTGATAGGTCGGCAAAATAATGGCGTTATATAGAACAACTAATCACCCCAGTCTTCGGTTAGAATGAATACAATAGCAGGATTGAAGCGACGGTTTCGCCTGTTCCACCTATCGCCAACGGTGATACCACCTGACTAGCTAACGCGTAAGGAGTATTCGATGAGAAGAGCGATCTTGGCATTACTGCTTGGTGTGTTCTGCACATCAGCATGCGTGCAATCGGCAGAGCCGAAAATCCGCGACATTTACCCAGACACCTGGGTAGGTATGGACGCCATCGACCGGACAATGCCTACCTACCAGCAGGTTGGGCCTGTCAAGAAGGATCAGCGACGTGTGGTGGGGATTTTCTATATCACCTGGCACACCAATAACTACAAGGATCTGAAAAGCCCCTATTTGGCTGATGTGTCCAAGGTTTTGGCCAAAGACCCAAGTGCCCGCCTGGATGGTAAACATCCCGGTTGGACCGAAGGCAGCTACCACTGGGGTGAGCCTGAGATGGGATACTTCCTCAGTCAGGACGAGTATGTCATACGTAAAGATATGTCGATGCTGGCCGATGCCGGCGTTGATGTGCTTGTGATGGATGTCACCAATGCTGTCCGCTATTGGGACGAGTGGAATGTGATGTTCCCCATCCTGCAGAAGATGAAGGCTGAAGGAACCAAGGTTCCAAAGTTTTGCTTCTGGGCGTTCAATGGGCCAGTGATCACGGTAGTTCAGGACCTCTACGAGAAAGTGTACAAACTGGACAAGTATAAAGACCTGTGGTTCATGTGGGACGGCAAGCCATTGTTGCTGTATAACGGCACACCATCTGCAGATGCCAACGGTGGTGGAGTGCAAAATCCAAACCCCAACTACGACGCTGCGGCGAAAACCGACCCTAACAACCCGCATTACGGAGACCCTGACTATACCGAGGAGTTCTACAAGGACTACACCAAAGAGGTCAAGGACACATTTACCCTGCGGACGATGTGGTGGGGATATCACGAGTGGGCAGGTAAGAAGTTCATCGGCGGTGAGGACAACTGGAGCTTCGGCTACGATCTGGGTGACAAGAGAAATCAAGTCAAGAACCCCATCGATCTAGTCTCTACTCACAAAGGCAAGAGGGAAGAGGCCGCTGTGACCCCTGGTCAGCACCCTTCAAGCCTGATCGGCAAGAGCTGGACGCGCGAAAAGGGCCAGCCGGAGTTGAACGACCAAGACCTCCCTGTGCCGACCTATGTGCCATGGCTGAAGAAAACTGTGAAGAACCCAGAAGCTTACGGTATCTACTTCCAGCAGCGATGGGACGAGGCACTTCCGGCGAACCCGCAGTTCCTGTATATCAACGACTGGAACGAGTGGACGGCGGGCAAATATCCCACCGACGGCGAGTTTATGCGCCGGAAAAACCCTGGCTACTTCTTTGTGGACCAATACAACGCCGAGTTCAACCGATGCGTACAGCCCATGAAGGGTGGTTACACCGACAACTACTACATGCAGATGGCACAAAATATTCGCAAGTACAAGGGTGTCCGGCCGATCCCTGAGCTAAAAGGCCTGTCCAACATCAAGCTGGATGGCAACATTGCCGACTGGGCAAAGTCGAAGGTCGAATACCGTGATACGGCGGCCGATGTATTCCACCGCGACCATTTGGGATATGGCGGAATCCGCTACACCAACGATTCTGGCCGCAACGACATCATCACCAGCAAAGTGGCGGTAGACAGCAAGATGGTCTACTTCTACGCCCAAGCCAGCAAGTCGCTGACGCCATCAACGGGCAGGAACTGGATGCTGCTGCTGATTGATGCCGACAAGAACCCCAAAACCGGTTGGCACGGCTACGAATTCTTGATCAATCGCAGCGTGCTAAGTTCCGACAAGACCATCATCATGAAGTACAAAGGCAAGAACTGGGTGAATGTGGCCAAGCTGGATTACCGATATGCTGGCAAGGCGTTGGAACTGGCTGTTCCTCGTGAACTGCTGGGTCTGAAGGGTAACTCTTTCACATTTGACTTCAAATGGGCTGACAATCCTGCCGATATGAAGGATCCGATCTCGCTGTGCATCAACGGCGATACTGCACCGAACCGACGGTTTAACTACCGCTGCATCTGGACGAAATAACACGATGCTCGATGGCCGCTTCTCACCCACGGCTATCGGCAGTGACAGGCGTAAGCGATTTTGCTTGCGCCTGTCACTATGACACCACGCATTACTTATACTGGTTTTCCAAGAATGCCGGATAATTGAAACATTACGAACTACCCTGCGTCTGTACTGATGTGACATACTGAATCACATCGCAAACTCTATGGAGGATGTCCCATGAAAAAGAGTCTCACACTGTTTCTGGTAGCAGCAGCTACCGCAAGTCTGCTCTCTGTGGCAGTTGCTCAACAGCCAGATGATGGCGGACAGCAGCAGGGCGGGCAGCGTCAGAACCGGCAGAATCAAGGGCAAGGCAATAGAAATCAGGGCATGAACCGACAGATGGGCGGTATGAACCGTCAGATGGTCCCGCCAACTATTAAGCTTGGTACCACGGGTGTGTTTGTTGTGCAGGCCACCGGCGTGATGAAACTCGATCCTAACACCCTCAAGCCGATCGCTCAGGTCGCACTACTTCCAGCGGCAATGACCGGGCAAGCCAATTCTCAGCGAGTTCCCGGGCCTGGTGACCCACCAGCGGCTCCAGGCGGTATGGGCATGATGATGTCGGCTTCTTGTGAACTTGGCGCCGATGACGCACTCTACTGCGTGGTAGGCCCTTACTACGTGCACATCGACGGCAAGACGATGAAGGATGTGGCCCGTTTTGCGCTCTCTCCTGTGCCAGCCATGCCACAGCAGAATGCTGACAACCAAGACCCGCAGGCTCAAGGCCAGCAGATGATGCAGATGATGATGATGATGCAGCCCTCGCAGTTACAGCTCAAGGGTAATCGCCTGCTGGTTTCTACCGGTGGACGCGTGATGATGATTGACACCGCCACCGATAAAATACTTGCGACCTTCCCCGAAGCACCAGCCCAGCAGCCGGGTCAGTAACCCGCTTCAATTGCACGGACAGGGGCTGCAGGTATGCGGCCCCTGTTTTGGCCAGTAATCCCCCGTAACGACTCATACATGTATACCAATGTCCGGGGCGGTCCGGCGGATAGCCAAACCCGTCGCTACAGGGCCGGTCAGCCCATATCTCTGGTGATCAGCCACGTTGCCGCGCGGTGCAGGCGCGAAGCGATACCGGCAGCCATTGGATTATGACCGGGGCGGTCTTTCAGTACGCTGGCAATGACAGAAGGCTGAAGACCGCGCCGGTCTGGCGGATAGCCCGGTACCGATACGCCTAATGGCCGCGGGTTTAGTCACCCACACTCCACCATTCCGGGAGCTGACGCCCGGAACTGCGTCCAGTGCGGGTTCCTGCACCGCGCGGCTGATCAGTCTCGCAGTCTATTAACCACAAATCGGGTCCACACGATGGTGATCATCCGGGCACCCACGAAGTGGGTAAGATTCATTACAGCCAGGGGTGAGCGTAGCGATACCCCTGGTTGACATTGCTGATTCCCTACCCCGAAGTGGGTCGAACCGTATTTCGGAAGATCAATGATCATGAGACCAGGTGACCAGATTCGACCCACGTTCGTGGGTAGATATATCGGGCCGCTTTCCACGGGTTACGCTTCGCTCACCCGTGGCTATAAGGAATCTAACCCATTCCATGGGTGGCCGGACCATGTGTAGCACCTTACTTCTCTGGTTATACCGATACTCAAAAACCAACATGGAGATGTGGGTAATAGACTAGATCAGTATCGGACGGCGTCGCTTCGCTCCGGCCGGCGTTACGATCCACCGTCTCCCGTCGGTCATTGCGAATGACCATTGCTAAAGCGCAATCCCATGCCCTCACCCTCGGTTTCCGTTAAACTGCATATGTAGACCACAAAGCAGGAGCCACACCGCATGACCACCACCGCCCCCAGCGAGCAGACCCTGACCCGCCAAAGCGTATTTCGTCAGCACAGGGTGGCTCTCGACTGTGTGCGGAGCAGTGTGCCCGATGGGCAGGGATACCCCAAGCATCAGCACGACTTCAGTGAACTGGTCATCGTGCTGGAGGGTGAGGCGCAGCACGTCACACAGACTGACCGATTTCCGATTTCCGCTGGCAGCGTATTTGTGCTGCACCCGGGGGAGCCGCACGCCTACCAGCAGTCCCACCGGCTGTTGATGGCCAACATCATGTTCCGTCGTGAGGAGTTGCCGCTGTTGTGGTCAGATGTGTCGCAGATGCCTGGGTTCCACACGCTGTTCACACTGGAACCAAACTACCGCCGCAGCGCAGGCAACGAGGGGCAGTTGACGCTCGATACCGATCAGTTGGCCCAGCTCAGTGTTATGTTGCAACATTTGGATGATGAGCTCGGTCAGCGTGACCCCGGTTGGATCACCGCCGCGATGGCCCACTTCGCGTTGATCGTCACCACGCTGTGTAGAGCCTACAGCCACACACAGCATCCCATTGCGCGCCAGTTGCTGCGTGTGGGTGAGGTGGTGGGGCACATCGAGACGCACCTTGATGAGGAATACAGCCTTCAGGCGATGGCTGATATGGCGAACCTCAGCCCGCGCGGGTTTACTCGGCTATTCCGACAGTTGATGGGCACCTCGCCCATCGACTACCTCATCCGTAAGCGCATGGAGCGCGCGGCTGAGCTGCTCATGGACCCCAAATTGAGCAACAACGAAGTGGCGCACATGGTGGGCCTCAGCGATGGCAACTACCTCGCCAGGCAGTTTCGCAGGATATACGGATGCAGCCCCCGCATCTACCAGCGCAACCGGCGAGGGTAGGGGCATCGGGTGGTTCGCGTTTAGAACACCAGCCTCTGCCAACCAAAAAGGTTGTGTTTTGAACTCGACACTAGTTTATGGTTTTAGCAATGTGCGGCGGCGGATGACTGATTTCACATGTGATGCATAGATCCAACGCTGTCCCTTAGCATCAGTGATGATGCGGACATAGTTTGAACGCTGGTCGGTGGGGTTCGGTATCACTATCGGCGGAGCGTCCGCCGAGAGGATCTGCAGGCCGAGGGCAGTGCCCACGAGGAGCCGACCGTCAGCCAAGGGTGTCATGCCGTCTAGCAGGCCCTTGCCGTCTTCCGGCACCTTCGCCTTGAAGGCAATACGCGACGGGCCGAGGTGGCCATCTGCCCGGATCGGGTAGGCTCGCACGGTGTCGGTCATAAATTCGGCGACCCATAGCTCGCGGCCGTCGTGGCTCAGGGTGATACCGTTGGGATCGGGCAACTCAGCTACTTTGACAGGCTTCGGGTCGGCGAGATCGAGCTGATACACAGCGTTTTCCGGCCCCCATGTACAATAGAGGTGGCCTTTCTTGGTGATGACGAGATCGTTGGCGGGACTGGGAAGTAAGATGCGGCTTGTTTTCCCTGTTTTAAGATCCCAAGCGAGTATGATTGGTTCCGCCATGCAAGCGGCATAAAGCCTGCCGTCAGGGCCGAAGGCGAGGCCGTTGGCCAGGGAGGTTTTAGCGTCAACCACAGACTCCTCACCAGAAGCGGTGATCTTATGAAGCTTCGCTTCGGGTACATCCGTCAGGTAGATTGTGCCGTTGTCCGCTGCTGCGATCCCCTCGACTATATTGTAACCTTCACCAACAGTCTCCCATGCTGACCCCTTCGCGAAAACGCCACTCCCCACGGCCTTCAAACGTAAGATCATCGCGGTGGTTATGGCGATAGTGGTTACAGTTACCAAGGTGAATCTCATAATGAATGTGTCGTTTATCATTCTGCAATACCACATTTCAAGGGGGCTGTCGCTATCATTCTCACTACCTGCTTCGTCGCGCATTCCATCATGATCACCTCTAGATTGATCGAGCTGTCTATATTTTACTTGTAAGTCACTGGCATAAGGGCGCACCTTGTATATGATTGGCAGTAGGGGTTCCATTGTGGGCGCCCATGATTGCCAGTAAACCGTCGTAGGGGCGACCGGCCGGTCGCCCGAATAGGGCCGGCACAAGGCACGGCCCCTACGGCCAGCATCAACTACAGCCTAGGTGCCCTGACCGCCACGGGTACGTGAGCAATGCTATCAACCATTAGCACCGCACAACCGCCGGGTTTGATGCTGATTCGCTTGGCGTATGGCTTGCCCTGTGCGTCCTTACCCTTGAACTCCACGCTGCTGCGGGTGACGCGCACACGCAGGCTCATACCGCGCCAGTCGATGTTGCTGACCTCTGCGTAACTCAACTTCGCCGGCAGTCTGGGTGTGACCTGCAGGCTGTCTGGGGTGGCCTCCAGGCCGATCACACCGTACAGGAAGTACAACGGCACCAGACCGCTTTCGGGGAAGGGGTAGTCAACGCCCACCGAGCCGGCATCCTCTTGCTGGGATGTTTCGCCCCGATAGAGCGGTGATCCGCCGCACAGCCTGTCTGGCATGCGGTACCGGGCCATGATCTCGTTGAAGCGCGTCCAGGCGTTCTCCACCCCCAGATACTTCACGCGGGCCATCAGGTCATAGTATGAGGTGTAAAGAATGGCCCCGCCATCCTGGCACTGATCGCCAAACGGGGTGCCCGGCCACCAGTAGGTCCACCAGGGCTTCACGGGTGAGTTTTTTTCGGCCTTGGGGTTGGTTTCACCCCACATTGGGTTGTGAATGGTGGTGGCCCGCGGCGCGAATATCCACTTGGAGTAAGTGTCTGCCTCCCCGCTGGAGGTCGGTTCCGTCTCCATCCAGTGGTAGATGCGTTTTGCTTTGACCTCGTCACCCAGACCGTAATACATCGCCTCCAAATTCACGAAGGTGAATCCGTAATCGTGCCTGGCGCCGTCGATATCCACACAGCCGATGTAACGGCCCTTGGCTTCATCCCAAAACACTTCGTCGTAACGGCGGTGGGTGATCTGCTGCAGCGCACTGTAGTCAGCCAATGGAGTTGAGCCGATAGCTTCATCGATCTGCTTCATCGCGGTCAGCGAGGTGTAGAAGGCGGCGTTGGCGTAGGCGTCGAGGTGGCCGAAGGGCAGGATATCCCAGTAGCTATTGCCCAGGTCCTCATGCCGACCGGTCTTGAAGTCGGGTGTGATAATCAAGCCTTCGCGGCCTTTTAGCACATCAAGCTGGTAGGCCATCGCCTTGCGAAGCCGATCTTGTTGTTTCCGAAGGTAGTTGACATCACCGGTGAACAGGTAGTGGCGCCAGCACCCGATGATATACCGCGCGTTGGTGTCGAAGTGCCGCGTGTCGCGGTTTGGCACCAGCGGCCAGCCGATGGTCTGCCCATATGTGTAGACATACCCCTCGGCGGTCATAGGGTTCTTGACCAGGAACTCCGCCTCGCCGTCGCGTAGAGGCCCTTTGAACCATCCGCGCATGATGCCCATCCAGTCGGCCCATTCGATGGTGTGCTGCGCGGGCGCGGGGTAGGTGAAGCCGCGCTCCCACCAGAACCTGTTCAACTCACGGGTGAGCTCTGGGTCGCTGCACGCGAACCTTGGAAACTGAGCGGGAATGGTGTCATCGCGCTTCTGCACCTCCAAGCTCCAGCCGCTTTTCCACTCGCCCTGCTCTTGACGCATGGGGGTGTCGAAGTTCATCGACATCACAGTGTCCGTCATCGTCCAGTTCATACGCATGCCGTCACCCATCAGGCGCAGGTCGGCATCGGCATTTCCGTCCATATCAATCCACTGGCAGCCGGTGAACTGGCAGCCCTGGCCAAACCCCATGTGCGGGCGGCGTTTGAGCTGCTCCACGGGCATATACATCTGGTTGTCGGTGAACAGCCTACTGAACACGATGCCCGCTTTCGGGGTGCAGTCGTAACCCGATTTGGTCCAGGTGGTGTTCCAGCGCCATGGCAGACGCGTGAATTTCTCGTCGCTGACGGGCTTCAGTGTGGCATTGACCGTGATCACCCGGTTGTTTAGTGAGACCGACAGCGTGCCATGACCCACCAGCCGCGAGCCAGATATTCGAATCGCCCGGTCGCCAGCCACCGGTTTGCCGTCCAACAGCGCACCGCCCTGCGGATACACATCGCCGTCGCTGCACCACCAGCCGACGGTGCCTACCGGATCGGAGATCACGACGGTATACTCGCCGCCCGTCCGCGGTTTATCCAGCTCCAGCATCTGCCAGGCGCTGTTGACCACCTTCGCAACCTTCTGGCTTTTCAGCAGGCTGCCGTCTTGATACAGGCTGATGGTGACACCGGAGTTTTCGGAGTTCCAAGTCGGCAGTTTCATCGACACGCCTGAGAAGGAAACACCGTGGGGGATTCTGAAGGTCTGCCCGAGGGTGTGGCCGGCCTCCAACATCACCGGGGTGTGGGTGCCGTCGGTGGCGCCGTAGGGCTCTTCCCGCCACTCTTCCAGCGGGGCAATTGATGCGGTATTGCCCTTCACGGTGATGCGGGTTTGAGCGGTATCACGCCAGTTGGACGGCTTGAGTTCTTTCACGAAGTCCAGCGTGCCTGATCCGGCCTTCAGCGAGGTGATGCTCGTGCCGTTGATGATGAGCGTGGCATACCGGTTCTTGAGCACCACGTCCGCGCGCGCTGATCCCGTGGCGATCAAAACACCGATGGCGACCGCAATCAAAATAGCTGGCTGCATGTGAATACCCCTCTCTCTGTTGCTCGTTACCGTGACGTGACGCTGAAGATACCCTTGGATGCGCTGAGCGGCTCCTCCGTCATGAACTTCGCGAGGAACGCGTCGACATCGGATTCTAGAGCTGCGATCGCCTGCTGCATCTCTGGCCAGTCGGGCACAGCCTGCCCAGATGTTGCCGCGGCCCGCTCCTCAAGGTGGTTCTGCTGGTCGGCGCGAAGCACCGCCAGAAGTTCATCTACCGAGTGCTGTGGCGTGGACAACTTCAACTCCACAGCCTTTCGCAGGATGGTGGCCAGGTTGGTTTCGCGCAGATGGTACGCATACGCCAGTGCCCGTCGGCGGATGGCGGCGGTCTCCGCCATGGTCAACTGAAACGCGTGTGCGAGTTCATCCGGCACCGAGCCCTGGATGGACGCTCCAACGCTGAGCGCCGCTCCCCAGCGGTCGGCCGCCTTCTGGCAGCGGAGCTGCACGTCTTCGAGCATCCAGGGGTGCGGCTGACGGCTGTCGGTCTTCATGAAGATGGCCGCGCGGGTGGAATCCCAGCTAGGTGTGTGGCACATCTCGCCTCGGATGGTTCCCGCCGACATGCTGTGGTCGGTGCGGCTGCGGCCGACCTCGCGGATCATCCAGGCGGTTTCCCAGGGGAACATCTCCATCGCCTCGCTGCAGTGTTTCCAGAACCATGTCATGGCCTCGGCCGCTTCCCCATATGGCTTCGCGAGCTCGTGTAGGGCCTCCTGCTCGGAGATACCAGGGTGGTCGAAGAACAGGCCGGTCATGCGCAGGTTTGGATCTTCAACGGTGGGGTTCAGGCCGAAATACTCCTTGATCCCGCACACACCGGGCACGTTGGCGATCGCATTCAAGCCGCGCAAGGTGACCAACGGATGGGCTAAACACTTAAAGGACTCCAGCTCCTCGCTGGGGCCACCCAGCCAGTATTCCACGATGGCTGGCATCCCGCGGTGTTTGGCGACAGTGATGGTGTTCTTCAGCCAGCGGTCGACGGGCAGAGTGGCCTGCACCTCGGCGATGTTGCAATGGAGAGATAGCGCAAATCCGGCTGGGTTGATCTTCTCCACGCAGTCGTAGACCTGTCCTGCCGATAGCTCCCATGGCTCCCACCAGAGCAAGCCATCTGGACTGATCTGCTGCCACTTGGCGGCCAGACCGTCCAGGAAGGGGACCACGCGGTCAGACAGCGGGATACCTAGGCAGCGTGGGCAGGGCCCAAATTCGCTGCACAGCCAGGCGTCCTGATCATAGGTGTAGACCAGGATGTCGTCCACACCGGGGAACTCTTTGGCGAACTGCTCCAGCAGCAGCTCATAGCGCCGCAGCACTTTCGGGTCCATCAGGCAGTTGGGCGGCCCATCGCCAAACACGGCATGGGCGTTGTAGGGGGCACCGAAGTGAAATATCGTGCGCACACCAGCCTCTTGGCATAAAGCGATCCGATGGCGAAGGTCGGCACGGCGCTTTTCACGGGCATCCGCTCCGGGGCGGCAGTTCAGCTTGACCACCTGCGGATACTGGGCATCGAGCTCAGGGCTGAGCTCCACCACATCTTCCAGGTTCAATGGCTCGTCACCAGGACGCGCGCCCCAGGCGACATTCAACTGGATGGTGTTGAAGCCCAGGCCCTTCAGTGTTTCTATGGTATCCGGCGTCCAGGGCACAGCCACAGGAAGCTCCACAAGCCTGTGAAGCGACTCTGGAATGCCTAGGAAACCCACTTTGTATTGCAGGAATGCTGGTTCGAGAGATGATGACATATTCGATGCTCCTGTATTGAAATGACGGTGCCGGTATGCTGCTGGCGACCGTTGCGTGCTTTTTGTTGTTCATATTGTATCTGTTATTCACTGTTATTAACAGGCCGATATCTGCGTTTAGCCGTTATATTGGCGTGGAGTTCTGTTACCCCGGAGTGGCACAGAGCGCGACACAGGGGTGGTGTATGGGTATTAGGTGATTGGTGATGACAGGGGAGGGAGTGTGTTATGCTTCGGCACCGCATTAACTGGGTGTGGGATTTCGACGAATGTCTACAAGGGTGGTTCGGCAGATGTAACTGATGGTTCCTTGACCCGCAATTTTCTAAGCCGCAGTCCCACAATGATGATCATCCATACAACGCTTTTGAGCACGACCATATAGTCTTGAATAACAAGGCCGATATAGATAGTCATGAAAAACAAGACGATAAGGAACCTCAAGCCCGCGAGGTGTATGCCTGCACCCGTCGGCGACCGCCAAAAGGCATTCCTCGCCTCTATTCGAGCGAGAGCTTCTTCGTTAGATGCCACTGATAGTTCGGAAGATGGGCTTGCTAGTTCCTCTGGCGGGTTCATCGTGTCATAACACTTCTGACACACAAACCGACCGCGGTCGTCTACCAGGGTGCCGGCAGGAAACATGCGCTGGCATACGTCGCAACGGTGTTCGGTTGGCGCGTCAGGTAACAGTTTGATCTTCATAAGGTCTCCTGTCCGTTAACACGGATGTTGCAAGTACCTTACAAACGAGATGCCCACATATAACAGCATACTGGCCATCATTGACACCGACAACCACAATGCGGTGTTCGCGGCCAGTCGGGCCATGCGTCCCGATGGCTGTTTCGAGGCCCGCTTCAGCTCAACGGCCTAGAGCACTGATCCCGCGAAAAGGCCGATGCTCAGGATGATAAACAATCCGATGGAATGCATGCCCAGCCAATAGCTTACTATCCCACAGATCGTTAGTAAGAGGGCGGACAAAGCACCTTTTGGCCCAGAGGTAATGGCTGGCTCGCTGTGGTAGATCGCGTCGAAGCAACCCTGACAGATATACACTTCGTTGTCTTCGACCATGCTCTCCACACGCACCAGTTGCTGGCAGTTTCCGCAGCGGGCATGGGTCGGGATGTCTGACGGCAGCATGATTTTCATTCGGCCTCCTTGGTTGGTTCTAGATTCGAAAAACTAGCCACCAAAAGTAGATTACTAGCAAGATTCCAGGGCTGAGCGCAAGGATCAATGTCGGTAATGACAATGGTGCGGGCTTGGGTTGCTCATTAAACTCATTAAATGCAGTTGGATGGCGGAGTATATAGAAAGCTACTAGCCAGAGGGGAAGGTTGGTCATATCCATAATCAGTTCAACCACCCTCATGAACTGTTCGTCATGTCGTGGGTGGACAACATCATAATAGACATTCACTATCGACGCAACAATCAGCAAGCAAGTGAATACCCATAGGATAGCCAGGCCTGTTTTTGACTGCCAGAAGCCCCTTCGTGCTTCTGATCGAGAGATAGTCTCGTCATCAGGCGAAACTGGCGGATCGGAAGACGGGCCAGGCAGCTCACCCGGCTGGTTCGATGGATCGAAACACTGCTTGCATACGAATCGGCCGCGGTCATCCTGCAGGCAATTGGGGCAATACGGCTTGTGGCACACGTCGCAACTAGTTTTCACGATTATGTCGGGATGGTTGGTGCAGTTCATCGCAGCTCTCTTCCGATCGTTTTTGATTGCCTGAGTGTATGATACCATACCGAGGTGCAAAACCGATGGCAGTAGATAATGCCTCATTAGGAACGATGATAGATGGGTGATATGAAACAAATGCTCGCCAAATGGGTCTAATATGAGGCATGAGCATGAAGATGGGGTTTGGGAACAGCTAAAATGAATATCGGCGTTCTGTTGGCGGCGGGTTCAGGATCAAGAGCAGAAACTGATATCCCTAAGCAATTTACGAAATTGAACGGAAAATATATGATTCACCGTAGTATACGCTGCCTGGTGGAGCAACCTGATCTCGGCAGGATATACGTCGCAGTACCCAAGAAGTGGCTGGCATACTCCCAAAACCTACTGAACGAAATCCCAGCGCACATTCGAACAAGGAACATGATCCGACTGGTCGTCGGTGGTGCCACCAGGATTGAGTCGATACGTCTGTCTGTTCAAGCCGCCATCAACGATGGGTGTGTAGACAGCCAGTCGCTAATGGTCGTCCATGATGGTGACAGGCCTTTCGCGACCGCCGGTATGGTAAGGAACGCACTAGCAGCCGCATCGGAGCTTGTCTCGATCGTTTGTGTGGTTCCTGAACATGACACTGTTTTTATCCATAAAGATGAAGACAATATCTGCCAAATGGCGGATAGAAGCCTGATATACCGCGGCCAAGCTCCAGAAGCGGTAAGTGTATTGCTTTGGAAACGATGTTATGACGGTATGGATAAAACAGAAAGAAACCGTATAACGGGCACCGTGCAAGTGGTGTTAGCCAAAGGTCATAAAGTGGTAGCGGTAGCCGGCGATGATTCGAACATCAAGATCACCACTCCCTGGGATTTCACCATTGCAGAAGCATACTTAAAGCGGGTCGAACGGGCAAAGAAGGAATTTTAGTAGCCATGTTGGTTCAGTCTGGTTATTGGAGTGCGTAGAGTAATGAATTTGCATGAGGTTGAGCTCCCACCAGAAACCAGACAGATCATCGATCAAATTCGGCAATATCAACGCGTCATCATCGACATGATCAAAGTCATCGACAGGTTCTGTCGCACGCATGGTATCCGATATTTCCTGTATGGAGGCACCCTTTTAGGCGCAGTGCGTCATCATGGGTTCATCCCTTGGGATGACGACGCAGATATCTGTATGCTTCGCGACGACTATGACCGTTTTATACATCTCTGGAGCAAGGAAGAGACGGGGCTCGATTTGGAGTGCCATCTCACAGATGACACATCAAGAGTGCCGTTTGGTAAAGTGCGAATGCCAGGCACCGAGTTGCACGAGGATTCGGATACCTCAAAGCAGTTCTACGGGATATGGATCGATATCTTCCAGCTTGATTACTATTCCGACAACCCGATCATTCGGAGCCTCGAACAAAAAGTCACCACTCATCTATACAATTGCCATGAAAAGCGTGATCTGGGAACAGTTTCAAGTTTCGGCGGGTTTGTGCGCCATCTGCAACCGCACATTCAACAATACCGGCTATTGTCGAAGTTTGTCAGTACACCATGGATTCAAGTATGGCTTCAAAGATACCGACACAGACCACAAAGATACGTAGCCGATTGCTCTGGTTGCGGTCGCAGGAAGTCCTGCGTGCCAGTTTCTACGTTCGCGAGCACGGAGTATATGTATTTTGAGGGTATGTCGCTGCCAGTGATGGGTGAGTGGCAAACGTGGTTAGCGCATGTGTATGGTGACTACATGCAGATGCCGCCTGTTGCACAAAGAAGACCTGGCCATACTATTGAATCAAAGGCTATCTCTTAAGCTGCAGGATTTTACATTATGTATCAGTGGACGTTACAGGCGTTTCCTTATAGCTCCAATCTGTCTGTATAATGCATTGTTGCCCATCTGAGCCCACGTGTCCGCCGTCCACGTAGTTTAGGCCGCAGGGATGCTATGATGGTAAAGAACCATCCGTTATTTTGGAAAGCAAATGCACACATCACTGATCATTACGACATATAACTCCAAAGCCACACTTTCCAGGGTGTTGGACTCGTATAAACAGCAAATCGTCATGCCAGATGAGATCATCATCGCCGATGACGGCTCAAGCGATGGCACGGACGTGATGATCGCCCAGATGCAATCCGACTATCCATGCCCGCTCAAGCATGTCTGGCAGCCTGATGATGGGTTCCGGGCCGCGCGCATCCGCAACCTGGCGGTGAAGCAGTCGACCGGTGAATACTTGATATTTACCGACGGCGATTGCATCCCGCATCCGTTGTTTACGAAAGATCACATTGATCTAGCTCAGCGTGGCCAGTTTGTGTCGGGATACCGTATCCGGCTATCAGATAGGGCCACACCTGGGTTCCGCTGGCGAGGAACCGCCACGCTGTTGAGCATACCCATTAATCGATGGCGCCACATGATCCGGGCATTTAATGTGCCCAGGCTTTACAGCAATGCAGAGGATTACCTCATCACTCACCGTGCATCTATTGCGAGCTGTAATATGGCGATGTTTCGTGACGATTACGCAGCGGTCAACGGCTTTGACGAGCGTTTTGTGGGTTGGGGAGCCGAAGACAGTGAACTGGCCGTGAGGTTATGCCGATACGGGTTGAAAATGATGGTGGTCCGATATAAGGCACTCACCTTTCATCTTCGCCACCCAGAGCAGCCGAAGGATCGTGAGTTGCTGAATGAAAAGCTGCTGGAGCAGTCTAAGCTTAATCCATCGCACCAATGCATGCACGGCCTGGATGACCTGAGTATACAAGATACTAATAGCTCGAAGTAACTAAGCAACTTTGGTAATGGTCAATTTGTCATTGCCAATAAGCGTCAGGCGCATCCTGTACCGCGCGGCAGTATGGGCTGACCGGCCCCGCTTCGACGGGTTCCATCGCCCCAGGGGGCTCCATCACCCGTCGCTGATCAAATGGCTGCCCGCGTCGCTTCGCTCCTGCGGGCGCTGGCGGGAGGCCATATGCCGGCCCGGAGATATGGGTGACATGTGTGACGGAAGGCCGGGCGCCCGCTTGCGGGCTGCGACTGCTTAGACGCGCGGTGAGGTAACCCCGTTAAGGGACGCCAGTCCCGTGGGGTGACTTAACCCGCGGCAGCGTGGCTGATCAACTGCGATATGAGCTGACCGGCCCCGCTGTGACGACGGGTTCCTACGCCCCACGGGGCTCCATCACCTGTCTCGGCACCCTCGTGTGCATAAAATGCAACTATCCGCCTCCGCTACTCTCCCGTATGCACCACCACAGGCTGCGGACCCTCATGCACCGTCTCAACCCTCACGTGGCCACCCTCGGCGTGGATGTTCAGCACCGACCCTCGGTAGCGCAGGTTCAACACGCTCATCGCTGGGCACTGGCTGGGCAGATTAGGCGCGATATGCAGACCATCTGCCTTGGCGGAGATACCCATGAACCCGTAGGTGATGATGGACGGTAGCAGGCTGCTCTCGTAGAACTCAAAATCGACGCCAAGCCCGCCGGCGGTTCCGCCGCCCTGAAGCGTGGTGCCGCGCTTTCCATCCGCGTAGTAAGCCCGGTAGCCGCCGTCAGCACGAACCTCCTCCTCCCACGCGCAGATCTCGCACAGCCGTTGCCAAGCGTCATCGGCACCGCGCAGTTGCAAGCGGGCCCAGAGGTCGAAGAAGCTGAAGCCCAGCACACCGCCGCCGTCCTGCACCTGACCTCCCCATTCGATGTTTTCGGGATAGGCCCACGGGAACTGGTACCACTCGATATTGCGTTTGGTGGTGGCCCGAGGCCCGAATTTCCAGTGATAGATGTCGGCACCCGTCGAGGTGTCGCCCTCCACCACACGTTCACCCGCTATCCACTGCATCATCGTTCGCGCTTTGTCTGGATCGGCCACGCCATACCACACGCTCTCGGTGTTCAGGAAGGTGTAGCCGTAGTCGTGGCGGCCGCCTTCGGCGTCAATGGCGGCGATATACCGCCCTGCCTTCGCATCCCAGAACAGCCGGTCGCAGTTTGCACGAACCCTCTCCGCTTCGGCACGAAGATAATCCGGATCGAACGCGGCCTGCCGTTGCGGTGCATCAGCCAAACCTGCGACATACTCCTCGGCTTCTGCCATGCACAACAGTGCCTTGTGATACATATTGTTGATGTACAGGTTGTCGTACCCAAACGGCATCAGATCCCAGTAGTTCTCGCCGATACCGTGTCCGCTGCGGATGCTCTTCGTGCCGTCGGCGTTCCACTGCAGCCCGCTGATGCCATCATGGCCTACCCAAGGCACGCGGATATGGCCGTAGAGACCGCCGCCCATATCCTCCAGCATGTAGCGCATCGCGAAGCGCATTCGGTCGATCTGCGACCTCAGGAACGCCTCATCACCCGTCCAGCAGAAACTCATCCAACTGTTGCTGATCAGAATCGGGTTGTTGATGGTATGACGGGTGTCAAAGCATGTGAAGATACTGTCGATCTCGAACTGCTGCGGCGCGCAACCTGGAGCCATGTGGATGCGCAGCCGGATGATGCGGCCACTCCATAACGGATGGGTGTGCAGCGGGATGATGCTGTGACGCAGACCATCTTTGGCCAGCTCCGCATCACCGATTATGCCATCCAGACCGATCAGCTCCTCTGGCAGCTTCGAGGCGGCATCAAACGCCATACGGCAGCCCGGCTGGAACTCCGTGTCGCCTTCGCGCATCCACTCAATCCATGGAATCATGACGCTGGGGTCGGCCGCGTATCGCCAGCGTATCTGCACGAACGGCGCGCAGAACGCCTCTATCGCCACTCCCTCTGGACTGGTGAGCGCAGGGTCATCGCCTATGCTGCTCAGTCTCCAAAGGTTGCCGTCATAGGACATTGGCTGTAGGTCGTCCAGTACCCAGCTCTCGGTGGCCTTACGACCATGGAAGCTCTCGATGCCTGGACAGAGGAATGGGGAATCCCAGTCGTTGGCTTCCTCTTGAAAATGCCAGCCAGCCGTCTTGCCCAGTACCTTCTCAGGTGTCACATCGGCCTGACCCCACAGCGGGAAGGGCCAGCCGATGTCCAGCGCATGGGACTGATGCTGGTGGACATGCACATAACCCGTGTGGTGTATCTGCACATCCAGAAGGTCATCGGCATGCACCTTCTGGATATCAGCAGCACGCTTGGCGTCGATCGCCTCATTCAGCCACAGATCAGCGGGAATGGTGTATTCTTTGCTGAACAAAGTCTTGCCGTTGCCCAGCCGATGGCTGAAGTGGTACCACAGATAGCTGTTGAGTATCTCCGCCTGCTTTGGGGCAGAGGGAATCGAAAACCTGGTAAATCCGTTAGGACAGGTATAGTCAGACATAGTTACTCCTTGGGTGGCGTTGCGTAAAATCGGGATGCATCTCGCCATGATTCTGGCCAGATGACGGATGCCTTTTGTGTGATTTTACCATGAACGGCGCATCACTGCTCTCATGCGCACAGGAGTAAAATGATATGGTCAGCCCACACAGACGACAAGAAGCCATGGAGAGAGTATCTATTGTGAAAACCGCCGCACTGAGACCAACCCTGGTTCCTGGCTTAGCCATCTGCCTTGGGATTTCACTCATCGCGCTGTGGCTGGGCGGGTTGATGCCGATTATCGGCGGGCCCGTTTTTTCGATCATCATCGGCATCGCGGTGGGTAACTCGCTGACGCTTTCAGACATCGCCAAACCGGGCATCGCGTTCTGCAGTAAAAAGCTGCTTCAAGCCGCCATCATCGTGATGGGTGCCAGCTTGAGTCTGGTTCAAGTCTGGAACACCGGGCGTGATTCCGCCAGTGTGATGCTGGTCTCGCTGTTCACCGCATTGGTCGGAGCCTGGCTGATTGGTCGCAAGATGGGCGTATCGCGAAACCTCACCAGCCTGATCGGGGTCGGCACCGCCATCTGCGGCGGATCGGCCATCGCGGCAATCGCACCCATCATCAACGCCGATGACGATGAGATCGCATTCTCCATATCCACTATCTTTTTATTCAATGTCATGGCGGTACTGATATTTCCGGCACTGGGTCACATGATGCATATGAGTAATCAGGGCTTCGGGCTATGGGCCGGCACCGCCATCAACGACACATCGTCTGTGGTCGCCAGTGCCTACTCCTACAGCAAGGCGGCCGGTGACTACGCCACCATCACCAAATTGGCGCGCACCACCATGATTATCCCGATCGCCCTCGCGTTCACCGCGCTCGCTAGAAAGCGTTCCGGCACGGCCAACTTCCAGATGCGCTCCATATTCCCATGGTTCGTGATCGGGTTCCTTCTTGCCGCTCTGCTCAATACCACGGGTCTGCTGGGGGCACAGATGCCACATATCGCCGGCTCGCTGGGCAAATTCTTGATCGTGGTAGCACTGGCGGGTGTGGGCCTGGGCGCGAATTTCCGAAAGATCGTAAAAACCGGCCCGAAACCCATTTTGCTTGGCTTGATCGTGTGGGCTCTGGTGGCCGTCACCAGCCTCGCCGTGCAGATGCTGATGAAGCAGCTCTAGCGTCTCAAGGGCGGTGCGACCCACTTCGTTTATGTGTCTTGGTGGCCACACCACGGGTTTCGCTGGTGCCCGTGGTAGTTAGCGAATGACCGGGGCGGTCTGACCACCGGCTTGCGGCTACAGAAACCCCAAGACCGCGCCGGTCTGGCGGATAGCCTGTAACCCATGCCTCACCGCCGCGACATCAATGTCTCGGCTATTGATCAATAGCCGAGACATTGATGTCGCGGAATCGGCAACCGGATGTCTGTTGCTTATGGTGAATGGACTGTCCTTCAAGGCGCGGAAGGGCGTGGGTGATCAACAAAATAGGGTGCCCGGATGGGCACCCTATTTTGCTTGAATAGCGGGTCTCTTACTTGCCTGCGAGACCGGCGAGCACCCTGTCAGCAACTTGCTGAGGGGTGAAGCCGTAGGTGACTGCCAGGCTCTTGGCCGGGGCAGAGGCACCGAAGGTGTTCACCGCGATTGCGATGCCGTCGCGCCCGATGTACTTGTGCCAGCCCATTTCGGAGGCGGCCTCTACGCTCACGCGCAGCTTGGCTGGTGCGTCCAGGATGCTTGCCTTGTAAGCTTCATCCTGAGCATCGAACAGCTCCCAGCAAGGCATGGAGATCACGCGGCTGGTTTTGCCTTGTGCCTTGAGCAGCTCCGCAGCCTGCAGTGCCAGACCAACCTCGGAGCCGGTGGCGTAGAAGGCCACGTCCACGGGTTCGTTGCTGCCGCTCAGCAGATACGCACCCTTTGCCACACCCCCGCGGGCAGACACGCTGGTGAGTGCGCTCATGTCAGCCATGTTCTGGCGGCTGAGGATAAAGCCCACAGGGCCTTCGCACTTCATCGCCTGAATCCACATCGCCTTGGTCTCATTCTCGTCCGCCGGGCGGAAGATGCTCAGGCCGGGCATGGCACGCAGGCCAGCCAGATGCTCCACGGGCTGATGGGTCGGGCCGTCCTCACCCAGCAGGATGGTGTCGTGTGTCCACTGGAACAGCACGCGAACCTTCATCAGGGCAGCCAAACGCACGGCGTTCTTCATGTAGTCGCTGAAGGTGAAGAAGGTGCCGCACAATGGCTGGATCATCCCACCCAGGCGCATGCCGTAACAGGCGGCCGCCATGGCGAACTCGCGCACACCAAACTTGATGAGCTGACCGGTGTAGTCCTCTTTGTTCACAATGTCAGCACCCTTGATGAAGGTGTTGTCAGAGTGGCTGAGGTCAGCCGAACCGCTCACGAAGAATGGCACCAGCTCGGCGACCTTGGCAATGATCGACTGACTCAGCACACGAGTCGCCTTGCCTGGCTCGAGTGGCATGTTCCAAATCTGGTCATCGAAGTCGGCCGGTAGCTTCTGCTCTGTGTAGGTCTCCCACAGGGCGGCCTTGGCAGCGTCTTTCTTCATAGCAGCCAGTTTGGCGTTCCATGCGGCTTCTGCTGCTTCGTTCTCTGCGGCTTTCGCTGCGAAGTATTCCTTAACAGCCGCCGGAACGGTGAAGGGCTCTTCGGTCCAGCCGATCGCCTTCTTCGTCAGTTCGAGTTCGGCGGCTCCCAGCGGGGCTCCGTGGCAGTTGTTCGTGCCCTGTTTGGCAGGGGAGCCCTTACCGATGATCGTCTTGGCGATGATCATCACAGGCTTCTCAGCTTCGGCTTTGGCATCGGCCAGCACGTTGAGGATAGCCGCGATGTCGTGGCCATCAACTTGCATCACCTTCCAGCCATACGCCACGTAGCGCGCAGCCACGTCTTCGGTGAAGCACTCGCTGGTGGGGCCGTCCAGGCAGATGTCGTTGCTGTCGTAGATCACAACCAGGTTGTTCAAACCCATGGTGCCAGCCAGACTGCTGGCCTCGCCGCTGATGCCTTCCATCAGGCAGCCGTCGCCACACAGTGTGTAGACCTTGCCTTCAAACAGCTCTGGACCGAACTGCGCGCCTAGCATCTTGTTGGCCAGCGCCATACCAGTGGCGGCCGCGATGCCCTGTCCCAGAGGGCCTGTGGTGGTCTCTACACCGGCGGTCTCGCGGAACTCGGGGTGGCCAGGTGTCTTGCTGTGAGGCTGTCGGAACGCCTTGATGTCATCCATGCTCAGGTCATACCCGCTGATGTGCAGGCAGGAATAGAGGAACATGGAGCCGTGGCCAGCGGAGAGCACGAAGCGGTCTCGGCCAAGCCAGTTGGGGTTCTTGGGGTTGTAGCTCAGGTGCTTTGCGAACAGCGCTGCACCGATCTCTGCGCATCCCATGGGAAGACCTGGATGGCCAGAGTTGGCCTTTTCCACGCCTTCTGCTGATATCACGCGGATGGTATCCGCAATCAATTGAAGTGTTTTCGAGTTATCGGAAGCCATGAATAGATGTCTCCTTGAAGGTTAATTCACCGTTTATCATTCTATTCTTTTTAGGGCAATAAATAAAGGTGCCCGGCTCGGCAGCCATTTGTGGCGTGAGAACCGGGCATCGGCAAAGGGACATATATTAAGGTGTCTGCTACCGCTTCTGCGTGCGACGGCGTTTGCGGAAGGCTCCGGGGGTCGCTCCTGTGCTCTTTTGAAATACCTTAGTGAAATAGCTCTGGTCGTTGAATCCGCTCTGGAAGCAGATGTCACTCAGGCTCTTGTCCGTCAGGGCCAGCATCTCTTTTGCCTTGTCGATCCGCATCTTCACCAGCATCTCAGTGAATGTCCGACCGAACGCCTGCTTCAACGCTCGGCTGAAGTGTGTGGGTGACAAGCAAGCGATCTTCGCCGCATCATCACGGCTGATATCCTCCTGCATATGCTCCTGCATCCACTTCACGGCGGCTCCCAGCATCACGCTGACCGGGTAGCGCTGCGAGGTGCCAATGGCATCCATAATCCGCTCCAGCATCTGGACCAGCCAGCGGCAGATCGCCTCCTCGCCCTCTAGGGAGGCCAGGTCGCCAAAAGTGCTGTAGTTCACGCCTAAAAGCTCCACTGGATCGGCACCCGCTTCCACGGCACTGCGGCTCATCATCACCACCAGTTCCAGCAAAAAACTCTTCAGCACGGCCGGGCGGTTTCGTCCTACATAATAGATGCCCACCAGCACACGGTTTAGAATTTCACGCGCGGCTTTACGGTCGCTCTGCTTGATGGCGCTGATGAGCGAGGGCTCTTCGGCGAAGTAGATTTCGCGGATGCTGCGGAACCCGCTGGTCTTGTGCTCGATGATCGCCTCGGCCCGCTCGGATTCACGCAGAGCGGACATCCGGTGCAGCTCAAGGTAGGAGCTGTTGGTAATATTGTATTGCTCACACATCGCCATCATATCTAACGCGGCCTCGTGAAGCCGTCTGTTCGCCCAGTCGGTCTCTGGCACACTGGCCATCAGACCACCAATTACCTTCTGGTTGTACATCACAGGCACTGTCCAGATGATGTTGCCTTCCATGCACAACTGCGAGAAGGGTTCACCCCACCGGGCGGCTTCATCAATCGACTGACGTCGCAAAGGCATGCAGTTGTCGCAATACACGCAATCTGAATGACAACTGTCACCGCTCATGACGACCTCACCCAGCGCATCCAAAACCACGCAATCTATCTGCCATTTCTGGCTGTACACCCGGCAGACCTCGGATGCAACAGATAAGACTTGATCCTGCTTGATAGTTACCATGACCGAACACGCTCCTTGAGTGCGACTATTACCAGATTGTAGGCACAGATATCTGACATCGCAGTACGATAATACCAGAGAACACATATTAAAAGCATCATAATGTAACTAGAAATGCACAAATCAGACATCTGTTTCACATGGAGATGACATAAAATGACCGGAAAAGAGATACTTCTGAAAGCCCTCCGCAATGAGGAGACACCTCGGACACCATGGCTGCCCTTCGTTGGATCACATGGCGGAAGCCTGATTGGTGAAACAGCCCATGAATATCTTACATCGGCAGACAAGCTGGTGTCAGGTCTAAGCAAGGCAATTGAGCTATATCGGCCTGATGGCTTACCGATTATATTCGATCTGCAACTGGAAGCCGAGATTCTGGGATGCGACATCGTCTGGTCTCAGGATGGCCCGCCGTCCGTCGTCTCCCATCCGCTGGAGAAGGGCGACTTGGCTGATCTTCCTGAATTTGACATGACCAAAGGCCGTTTCCCGGTCATCGCCGAAGCCACCCGCCGGATGCGTGAGAAGGTCGGTGAGGATGTAGCACTCTACGGCCTCATCACCGGTCCTTTCACCCTGGCCCTGCACCTGATGGGCACCAACATCTTCATGGAGATGTATGATGAGCCCGAGAAGGTGGCGCATGTTCTGGACTTCTGCACCGAAGTAGGCAAAAAAGTGGCGGAGTTCTATCTCGCTAACGGCTGTGATGTCATCGCCGTGGTCGATCCCATGACCAGCCAGATATCGCCCGTTCACTTCCAGGAGTATGTGGCGCCCTATATGAACGCCATCTTCGATGATGTCCGCTCAAAGGGCGGGTATAGCAGTATCTTCGTGTGCGGTAACGCCACCCGCAACCTCGAAGTGATGTCGCAAACACACTGTGACAACATCAGCGTGGACGAAAACATCGACATGACTTACTTGCGCGGGATCGCCGAAAAGCACAACAAGTCTTTTGGCGGCAACCTCAAGCTGACGCTGGTTCTGCTGTTAGGTCAGCCCAACGATGCCAAGCTGGACACCATCCGCTGCATGGACACCTGCGGACAGAAGGGCTTCATCCTGGCTCCCGGCTGTGACATCCCGTACGCCACGCCTCCCGCCAACCTGCAGGCTGTGGCCGAGATGGTGCATAATGATTACGCCCGCAACACAGCGAGGGCGACCCTGATCGCTCCCGAGATGAGTGCGTTCGAAGATATCAAGCTACCAGATTACCAGAACGAGAAAGATACCATTCTGGACCTGATCACCCTCGACTCTTCCACGTGCGCTCCCTGCCAGTACATGGTGGCCGCAGCTAAGAAGGCCACGAAGGGTATGAAGGGTGTGGTGGTGCGAGAGCACAAGGTCACCACCCATGAGGGCATTGGCTATATGGTAAAACTAGGTGTGGCGAATATCCCAACCATATGTATCGATGGTGAAGCGAAATACATCTCCATCATCCCAACACCAGGTGAACTACGCGCATCGATCGAACTAGCGAAAACTGCTAAGGCATAACAAATATGATCCCCATTGTGCTCATCACAGGGTTTTTGGGCAGCGGCAAAACCACGCTGCTTAAAAATATCATGCGCCAGAACGCCCACAAGAAGGTGGTCTACCTGGTGAATGAGTTCTCGGCCCTTGATGTGGATGGGCAGTTGGCTTCAGCCGGGAGTGACGATGTCGTCGCCATTCCCGGCGGTTCCATTTTCTGCAAATGCCTGGTGACCACCTTCATGTATCACCTCAACCGCTTGCCCACCGAGTATGGCAGCCCTGAATCACCCGTCGATGCGGTGGTGGTAGAAGCCAGCGGGATCAGCGACCCCGCAGTGATACAGAGTATGCTTAAAGAGACGAAGCTTGATGCTATGTACCGCCTGGGTTCCGTGATCGCTGTGGTCGACCCCAACACCTACCCTAAACTCGTTCATACACTGCCCAATATCATCAGCCAGATCAAATCGGCTGATACCATCATCATGAACAAGTCCGATATCTACACCCCTGCGCAAGTAGATACCGCCGTGCAGCTTGTTCGCGAAAGCAACCCAACCGCCAGCCTGGTGGTGACACAGATGGCTGAGGTTGAGGTGGACATCCTGCAAACTGTGACCGAACGGCAGATACATGGTGACTATGCGAAATGCGCCGACCCCAACTTCTGCAGCTTCGCATTTGTCCCTTCCGCCAAGTTGACAGTTGAGAAGCTGCACAAAGCTGCAGCCGGACTCGGAGATGCGCTCTATCGGCTGAAGGGCGTGATCGCCGTGGACGGCCAGCTATTGTATGTCGACTTCAGCACACATGGTTGGAGCGATCCAGTGGCAGCCGATGGACTTACGCCTTCAATGGCCATCATAGGCCGTGGTAAAGATCGCCAGCGCATAGACAACTGGATAGCTGTCCACCAACTGCGAGCGTAATCGATTAGCCTTCTTATGCCTTAAACCCCTTCGCTATCGGTCTATTTCGTCTGTATTCAACCAACACGTGTCATTCGGTGTCCAATAAAAGGTAACATCAGTACGGGCTCCCTCGTCTACCCTATACAGAGAACAAGATGAGACAGCCACACCTGCCTTGTCCAGGAGGAAACCTGACTGATGAAGAATCTACTGGTTGCCATATGCGCAACAGCAATATCTACCGGTGCTTTGGCACAGATTGTCAGCACACCCGACCAAACATCTGGCGTGGCCATGACGGTCTATAATGGCGGTTTCGCGGTGATACGCGAAAACAGGTCACTCGAATTGAAGAAGGGCATGAACACCCTTCGATATGAAGGGGTAGCTCAGCGTATCGACCCCACCAGCATCAGCATCAAGTCGCTCACAGCCCCCACTGAGTTAGCGGTCCGAGAGCAAAACTACCAATACGACCTGCTCAATCCTACCAGCATTCTCAACAAAAGCGTGGGCCAGACCATCCGCATTAAGCAGACGAACCTGCAGGGTGCTGCCACAATTCTTGAGGGTAAGCTGCTCAATCCGCCCGTAGCGGTGGTAGCGAACACAGATGCCGGTGGCGGTGGGAACACCTACCAGGGCTTGGTGATTCGGAAATCAGACGGCAGTTTGGTGCTGAATCCCGCTGGTGAAGTGATGATCGACGCCCTGCCTGACGGTTTGGTGAGTAGTCCCAGCCTGTTATGGCTTCTTGACGCAGGGAAAGCCGGGAAGCACAACACTGAGGTCAGTTACATGACCGAAGGGATCACCTGGAAAGCCGATTATGTGGCTGTGGTGAACAAAGACGAAAATGCGCTGGACCTGACCGGCTGGGTCACCATCGACAACCGCAGTGGAGCCAGCTACAAGGATGCCAAATTACAGTTGATGGCTGGCGATGTTCGCCGTGTGCAAGAGCAAAACATTGCGTACGCACCCAGGCCTAGATCCGCTGGTTTAGCCATGGCTGCACCCGGCGGCTTCCAGGAGCAGAGCTTCTTTGAATACCACCTGTATACGCTCGATGGTCAGACCACGGTCGCCCAGAATGAGACCAAACAGATGAACCTGCTGTCAGCTCAAAATGTGAAGACCAACCGACGGCTCATCTTCGACGCCACGAAAGTCAACCGACGCCCTGGTCAGGGTGGCAGCACCGGCGAAGGCAAACTGGCGATCATGCTGGAGATCAAGAACGACAAAGCCAGCAACATGGGCATGCCGTTGCCAAAAGGCAAAGTGCGTGTTTACAAGGCTGATAACAACGGCGCGCTGCAGTTCATTGGTGAAGACCTGATTGACCACACACCCAAAGATGAGATGGTGCGCTGTTATATCGGTGATGCGTTTGACGTGGTAGGCACCCGAACTCAGACCAACGTGAAGCAGATATCTGACCGAGTGCAGGAGACCAGTTATTCGGTGAATATCCGCAACCGCAAAGAAACCGCCATCAATGCGACCATCGTAGAGCGGTTCTACAACGACTGGGAGATCATCGAGAAAAACCAGGAATTCAAGAAGATTGATTCCCGCACCGCTGAGTTCCCTGTCAGCATCCCAGCCGGTAAAGAGGTCACTGTCACCTACACCGTGCGCACGAACTGGTAATAGGGCCCTCACAACGGCTGAATATAAGGAGAATATGGATCAATGAATAAACCACTGCTCGCACTTGCGGCATTGACGCTTTCGGTATCCGCCATGGCACAGATCATTAGCACACCAGAACAGACTAAGGGTGTGGCGATGACCGTCTACAACGGCGGCTTTGCTGTCGTGCGCGAAAACCGCGTGCTTGACCTCAAGAAAGGCGTCAACAGTCTGCGTTACGAAGGCGTGGCTCAGCGTATCGACCCCACCAGCATCAGCATCAAGTCGCTTACAGCCCCAACCGGGCTAAATGTGCGCGAACAAAACTATCAGTATGACCTGCTCAACCCCACCAGCATCTTAAACAAGAGCGTGGGGCAGACACTTCGCATCAAACAGATGGGTCCTACCGGAGCCGTCACCATACTGGAAGGCAAGCTTCTGAACCCGCCGGTGGCCGTTGTAGCGAACACCGACGCAGGTGGGGGCGGGAATACCTACCAGGGTCTGGTGTTGCAGACCAAAGATGGTAAACTCGTGCTCAACCCAGTGGGTGAAGTGATGATCAACTCTCTCCCTGACGGTCTGGTGAGTCAGCCCAGCCTGTTGTGGCTGTTGGACGTCAACAAAGAGGGCAAGCACAACACCGAAGTCAGCTACATGACCGAGGGCATTACCTGGAAGGCCGACTACGTGGCCGTGGTGAACAAGGACGAAAACGCGCTGGACCTCACCGGCTGGGTAACCATTGACAACCGCAGCGGCGCAGCTTACAAAGATGCTAACCTGCAGCTCATGGCCGGCGATGTGCGCCGTGTTCAAGAGAACCAGAACTACATGATGGACGAAATGACCATGGTGAAAACTGCAGGCGGGATGGGTGGCGGCGGCTTCCAGGAGCAGAGCTTCTTCGAATACCACCTGTACACGTTGGATGGGCAGACTTCGGTGGCCCAAAATGAGACCAAGCAGATGAACCTGCTCTCGGCCCAAAATGTGAAGACCAACCGACGGCTGATCTTCGACGCCACGAAGGTAAACCGCCGACCTGGCCAGGGCGGCAGCACCGGCGAAGGCAAGCTTGCCATCATGCTGGAGATCAAGAACGACAAAGCCAGCAACATGGGCATGCCGCTACCCAAGGGTAAAGTTCGTGTCTACAAGGCTGACAACAACGGTGCTTTGCAGTTCATCGGTGAAGACCTGATCGACCACACGCCCAAAGACGAGATGGTGCGTTGCTACATCGGCGATGCCTTTGATGTGGTCGGCACCCGCACCCAGACCAATGTGAAGCAGATATCTGACCGAGTGCAGGAGACCAGCTACGACGTCAACATCCGAAACCGCAAAGAAACAGCGGTCGATGCCACCATCGTTGAGCGGCTGTGGGGCACATGGGAAGTGATCGCCAAGAGTCAGGAGTTCAAGAAGATGGACGCCAGCACTATTGAGTTCCCCGTCAGCATCCCTGCTGGTAAGGAGATCACCGTCAGCTACACCGTGCGCACAAGCTGGTAGCAGCCGGCTTGAGTGTCTGTCAATGGGCAGAGGGGGTTCTCTCTGCCCGTTGGCTTTTTATTGTGTTATTGCGCGCTTAAGAACTGCGGCGACCTTGCCGTATTCATCACCCTCTAATAGCTCGAGACTATCGTGTGTGATATCAACACCCTTGCCAAGTTTACTGGTCCATTTACCATCGGGTAATTGCCTTGCCATATGTGTGGGGTAGTTTCCATCGGCATATACCGCCACTTTTTCATGTCCTGGCTCCAGGTCAGTTTGGCCACACAATTCATAGCCTAGAGCTCCGAACGCCTTACAGAAATTCGCTATTGTGGCCGCCTTGATTGAGATAGGCCAATAGCTAAACAGACCCAGACCATCAGCTTTCGTAGGCCACCAATTCAAACTCTGCTCACCTGCAGCCCATGCTACACAATTGTATCGCGTATTGGACAGACTGGTGATCTGGCAGTTGCCAGTGTTAAGCTTTGGAAACACAGACTGCAACGTCACCCATTCAGAATCCACAGCCAACTAATACCAGCCTCTGTTGCGTGCATACATCAACCACGTGTCGCGCATCTTTAACATATCACCCGCGTCTTCATCCTTGACAGGATTTACACCGGTTATCATGGCCAACGCATAGAACCAGTGGTCCACTTCAGATTGAAGTTCTTGGAAAATCAAAGGTAATGCAGCGGGACCCATGCCGATAATCATTACATAGCTTGGGTGGCTCACGATTTGGTCAATAGAAGACTTATAGAGGGTATCTCGCTTCCACTGCTCCACACATCGGCGAAATCTAGCGACAAGCTGCGCATGATCCTCTTGGTAACCCCTTGGTACTTGAGGTTGTATCGGTATAATGACCGCGGGAGTGTGGTCGTCAGCCATTGTTGCTGCCTCCTGGTATTGCAGGGGAGAAAACTCATGACACGGTGAGTGTCTGTCTTATTATGGTATTATCTGCGGCATTAAGTCAACTTCCTGTTGCCCGATGGATTCGTTACCGTAGATGTGAATTCCATCACGTGTGTATACAACACTCAGATGTGCTATATTCTAACAAATGGGCAAGTGTGGCTATAAGCAACACACAGTCACACTCAATCTATCATACGAACGAGGACTATCCACATGCGTAAAGACTACTCCGTCATTCTTGGCAACCTGGGAAATACGTGCGACCGGTTCTGCTCCAGCTACAAAACCAACCCTGACACGTGGGACATGCTGAAGTCAGCCGCCGCTATCCCCCACGTCAGCGGCATCGAACTGGTGGGCACGTGGGACATCCGCCCTGACAACATGAAGCAGATGAAATCCGCGCTTCAAGACCTGAACTTGAAGTGTGTCTCCATTATTCCCGACCTGTTCGCTAACCCTGTGTTTTGGAAGGGTGCTTACAGCAGCAAAGAGGCCTCCGTCCGCCAGACAGCCATGGACTACAGCCGCCAAATGGCCGACATCGCCCTGGAGCTGGACTGCCAGGTCCTGAACATCTGGCCTGGGCAGGACGGCTATGACTATCTGCTAACCGCTGACTACGCCCAGGAGCGCGAATGGGAATGCGATGCCATGCGCCAACTGGCCACCGAATACCCGCAGCTTCAATGGGCACTTGAATACAAACCCAAGGAGCCTCGCACCCACAGCCATATGGCCCGCATGGCCGACACGTTGCTGCTGGCCCAAGAGACCGGCTGCCAGAATGTGGGAATCACCATCGATACCGGCCACGCCTTCGTCGCGGGCGAAGTGGTCGCCGAATCGATCGTGCTGGCGCAGCGTGCTGGCAACCGGCTGATGCACATGCACTTCAACGACAACTACGCATCCTGGGATGACGACATGATCGTGGGCACGGTGCATAGTATCGCCTACATCGAGATGCTCTATTGGCTCGACCGCACGCAATACAGCGGATGGCTGTCCATGGACCAGTATCCCTACCGCGAAGACGCCGCAGGTGCCATCGGTGAGAGCATCGCCTGGGTGGTCCGCTACCAGGAAGTGATGGAAGCAAACAAGACGGCAATCGATGAGCTGCTCAAGCTTGGCGATCCCGTGGTAACCTCCCGCTTCCTACGCAAAGTGCTGCTAGGGTAGAGCCCCGCATGAAATCAGCCGTGCCCCATGTTAGATAAGCGTGGGGCACGTAATCTGAACGCACGCTAACCTGACCGTTGTTGCCTGCTACCGCCTTGTTGGCGTCCTTGCGTTGTGAACCCTCCTAACGACCACCGAAATTCATAAACAACCTCTGAAATACGCAACCCGTGGCTGCGAATTACCTACAGACACGCTTGTATACTGTGTACAGTTAAATCATCACCAGGAGTTACAATCACAATGACCAGGTTCGCAGCAGCCATACCTCTCGTAATCTCGGCGGTTTTCGTTGGCCAACCGCTGGCGGCGTCATCAGCGGTGGCGCTTACCGGCACGGCGGAACAACCCGCGCGCATTTTATGCGGATCATCACCAGAAGCAGTTCGGATGGGCCGCTACATCGCAGATTTTTTGAACGCACGCCGATGTCCTGCTAAGCTTGTGACTGACGGCACTCTCATGCCAAAGGCTGCTTCAACACAGATTGTGATGGCGACCCCTGAAAATCTGAAGTCACTAGCCCCAACGGTGACACTACCGAAGTTCGCCAAAACCGCCCGCGATGAGGCTTATATGCTGGATGTTCGCGTTGGGAAGCAGGGAAGCACGATATTACTAATAGGTAAGTCGCAGGCAGGTCTGCGTGCGGCCACCGCCCGGTTCGTGTGCAAGTTGGCTAATAATGGCAAGCAGCTCAGCATCAGCGCCGGCAGAGAGCAGGCCGATCCCTTCATCAAGCGAAGGCTGATCTTCGTGGGTAACCCAGCCAGACGCCAGGTGCCCTTCGGGTCACCGTTCAAGGACGCCGACTACGAAAGCTGGTCGGAAGCTCGAATCCGTGCTTACCCGGAGCTGTTTTGGCAGTTTGGCTTTAATGGTCTGCAGGCGGGCGAATACCGCGGCTATGGCAGCGTGCCCGACAGCGACATGCCGCGCATTCGCAAGGCGCTTCAGACGCTGTATAAGGGTGCCGGCGACTATGATCTGTTCCGCTCCATGTTTATCTGGGGTGACTGCCTGTTCGATGAGGGTGTGACCTACTCGTGGAACCACAACACCGAGCGCAAGATTATGCGGCTATACCAAAAGGACATCGCCCGCGACTTTGGGCCGCTGATTGATCACTTCATCATCCATGTAGGCGATCCGGGCGGATGCAGCCGTGACGGTTGCGATCTGTATAAAACACCGCAGGACCTGACCACATCGATGCTGGAGCAGTTCCGCAGGGTCAACCCCAAAATCAATGGCACCTTGAGCACCTGGGCGAACAGCTACTTCTGGCGGAAAAGCCCGGTCAAACTGGACATGTCCAACTACGGGCCGATGTTCCCCGATATGGTGGCTCAAAAAGAGTTCAACGAGCCAATCCCGAATGGCGCGAAGTTCATGGATGACAGCTTCCTGCCCAAGGATGTGGGCATCGCGATGAACCGCAGCTATAACGAGCAACAAGCCGATATGATCCGCTCGCACAACCGGCCAGCCAGCATCTGGAGCTGGTACATCGGCGACAATGAAATGCTGAACACCTACTGGTTCACCATGCAGCACACTGACAACATGCTAAGTGCCATGCCAGACAAAGCGCGTGATCAAATCGACTGGGAGACGCACGACCTCTGCTGGCATGGCTGGCCGAACATCATCAGTGCCTATGTCGGCTCTCAGAAGCTATGGAACCCACGCCGACCACTCATCGACATCGAGCGAGAGTTTTGTGTAGCCAGCTTTGGTCCGCAAAATGCCGAGGCGGTGCTGGGGCTCTACCACGCGGTAGAGAGCGGCTGGACACAGCCGATACCCACGCCGGAGAAGTGGGGCACACCCGAACACAACGCTTACCTGACCAACGTGTTGCAAAAGGCCAGTACCATCAAGTTCCCGGCTAACTGGAAGCCCAACTTCGCCTTCCCTGTTCCTGCTCAGAAGTATGTGGAGCTGCTCACCGCTCGCGTCAAGCTGATTAGGGCGGTCTCGCAGGCGCAACTCGCTGTCGATTCGCTGCGCAAGCGGCATGGTATCACAAAGAGCAAGCGTGCTCAGACGCTCTATTTCAAGGCGGAGGATAGCCGCGGTGGGGAAGTCATTGCGGCCCGCAATTTCGAGATAGTCATGCCATTGCAGCCTGGGCACACCCTTGGGGTGAGTTTCAATGCGATCCGTGACTTCCAGAAGGCTAGTATTGTCAGCTTCGGCAATCCGAACTGTGGCATGACCCTCAGCCTATATGACAAGCAGGGAGGGAAGCTGCTGGCACAGAAGGTATTTGCTACTTTGCCTGCAGAGCAGTGGATCACCCTGGACACCAACCAGCCAGCCGGCGGTTACTATCTGGAGATCAGCGATCCGACAGGCGTGCCGACCGGCATCTACGGTTCCGCCGTGGCCAAAGAGGGTGTAACTGTATATACCGATGGGAAGGCGACGCCGCCGGAACCGGCTGAGCTGATGCAGCTCAAACGGAAGCTGATAGAGGAGCTGCCGAATCTGCCCATCGACCCGATGTGGAAGATGGACCGCTCCATCGCCATCCCCGGTTACACCGTGCCCACCTTCGCGGAGATGATCGAGCGGATGTAGAGCCTTCCTGGTGGTGTTGGCCCAATTGGGTCAGCACCACCACGTATACGCCTCCCACTTCATCACCACTCGTTTCATTCTCCTGGGCATATTTCGTAGCCTTTGATTTACGACTTACACAAAATGTGAGGAATTGATGGAAATATTCGCAAATTCAAGCCAACTTTAGTAAAAATTGATGTATAACGTAATAGATATACAAAAGCCTGGCAACCTATGACTCGGTATAGCCTAAATGATGCATCATAACGACGTGATGAAAGCTATTGCCTGCCATCGGCTCCAGTACCCTGTTAATGATGACAGGGTCGTTAGTAAGTCTTTTTTCGATTCGGAGGTTACCCATTGAAATTGTCTACACGGCAAATCGAACTCACCACATCGTGGTTCATACTAATCCTATTGATTCTATTTATGCCCATGACGTCTTATGCACAAGGTGGGACTATCGAGGCTTGGTCAGGGTTGCGAATCCTCGCTGGCGAACAGAACAGCTTTGTCTCCATATCTGCTGGCGGCGTTTACGCCGGATTGAAGCGTAATGGGTCCATTGTTTGCTGGGGACCACAGGTTGATAACCTCATGAAGGTGCCAGCACCGAACACCGACTTTGTGAAGGTATCCGTTGGCGCAGAACAAGCCATCGGCCTCAAGAGGAATGGTTCGGTTGCCGTGTGGGGACGTAATGATTATGGCCAGTGTTATATACCTCAGCCCAATAGCGGATATGTAGACATTAATGCGATGTCGATGTTGGGGGTCAAGAGTGATGGTTCCGTGGTTTACTTCGGAACCAGTGGGGGTATTGACACATCGAAGAAGGACATCGCGACTATAGTCTCGGGGAAAGACTTTATGGTCGGACTCAAATACAATGGATCCTTAGAGGTTTTTGGCGGGTATGAAACCTTATCGCAGTTACCTCAGCCAAACTCAGACTACATTGCTGTCACTGCAGGCGACAAACACGCCGCCGCCCTGAAGACAGATGGTTCGATCGTCTGCTGGGGAGGGAACGCATTTGGTAAAACGTATGTGCCTGAGCCCAATACCGGCTTTGTAGCAGTAGCAGCCGGTGTGCAGCATACCGTAGGCCTAAAGAACGACGGATCGGTGGTGTGCTGGGGTTCCAACAGTTATAATCAGTGCACACCGCCTGTACCTAACGAAGGATTTGTCAAAATCTTTGCGGTTGGTTACGGCACTATTGGACTTAAGAGTGATGGATCATTTGTCTATTGGGGTGTCCGTAACCAATATCTGATGCCATGCCGTAATGAAGGTTTCACCAAACTGACCAGTGGTGGAGGCTATATAGCCGGAATAAAACAAGATGGCAGCCTCACAGTTTGGGGAGGTCATGGTTACGACACATTTAATGTGGACTTGGTTCCAGAACCAAACAGGGACTTCATCGATGTCGCATTGGGCGAGAACCACACGATAGCTGTGAAAAGTGATGGGACGGTGGTCACCTGGGGACGAAATGACGACGGCAGATGCACCCTGCCCTATCCCAATACGGATTATAAGGCTGTAGCGGCAACCAAGGCCACAAATCTAGCGTATAACATAGGTCTGAAAAACGATGGCACTGTGGTCAGTTGGAACACAGGTAATCTAGCAACATACAAGATACCTCAGCCAAATGCGGACTTCTCAGTGATAGACGCAGGTGACTACCATTTCCTGGGGTTGAAGACTAACGGCTCCGTAGTCTGTTGGGGGAGCAACAACCCCAGTCTCACCACCGTTCCTGAACCAAATACGGACTATGTTGCCATCGCCGCCGGCAGAACGCACAATGTAGCATTAAAGCGTGATGGCTCTGTTGTATGCTGGAGCCAATATACTTCCGCTCAAATCTGCACGGTTCCTGAACCAAACCAGGATTTCGTAGGAATCGCCGCGGGCTATGACTATTCATATGGCTTCAAGCGTGACGGGTCTGTGGTGGGTTGGGGGACCAACGATGGAACTGCGTATGAAATGCCTGCTAAAGGGCCCGGTATTATGTCCATCGCAGCGTTGCATCGTAGTTTACTCATAGTCCGCAGTCAGCAGAATGTGGCAGGGCAGATCCAATTGAACGGGTTTACAGGCAGCGTGCCATCTCAGCAGTTTACAGCCACCATCACCAGTATGACTAATCCAGCCCTTAGTCAATGCCTTGATCTGCAACCGCAAATTGATGGCAGCTATAGCCTGTCAACAAACTTGCAACCGCCATACAATATACGTCTGACCAGCCCTCACTTCCTGGCTTCGAAGGCAACGAGTGTCGCGCCAGGGCAAAACACAGGTTTCGAACTGGTTAACGGCGACGCAAATGGTGATGGGTCTGTCAACTTGTTTGACTATGTGGTTTTGGACGCTCACTTTAACAGCAGCGATCCGATGGCCGATCTTGACGGTGATGGGAGTGTCAACCTGTTTGACTACGTGGTGGTTGATCAAAACTTTGGTGCGGCAAGTGAATAGTAACATGATGATACACAGAGGGGACAACCACGTGAATTGGACTAACAGCCGTATGGCAGCATGGGTATGGTCAGCACTTGTCATCGTAATGACGTGTTCTGCATGTCACGCACAGAGCGGAACTGTAGAGGCATGGGGCCAACGCCGGGTTCTTCCTGGCGAGATTAATGGGCTTACGGCGGTCCTCGCTGGCAAGACCCATACGGTCGGGCTGAAAAGTGACGGATCTCTCGTGGCATGGGGGGATAACACATACGGGCAGTGTGATGTTTCTCAAACGACCGAAACATTCGTTTCTATCGGGGTTGGGACATCACAAACATATGGAATTACTAGTGCCGGCACTATCAGATGTTGGGGGGACAATGCCAGCACCGTATGCAACGTTCCCTCACCAAACAAGGACTTTACCAAAGTGGTATCAGCACTTGGTGGTGCAGTTGGACTGAAGCGAAATGGATCAGTGATATGCTGGTCAAATACGGGAGCCGATATCGGCGAGCCTAACAGCGGATTCGTAGACATCGCAGCGGGCGATAACACCATTATTGGCCTTAAGAGCGATGGGAAAGTATCCTTGTTCGGCACGGCCTCGGATGGCTACGGTTTGCCAAATCCAAATACGGACTTCATCGCTATTGCTGCAGGTAACAGACATCGAGTGGGTTTAAAAAGAGACGGCTCCATAGTGTGCTGGGGCGATGTATGGGGCTACAGTGACAAAGGACAGATGATCGTACCGGAACCCAATACGGACTTCGTGGCCGTAGCCGCAGGTGGTGACTACACAATAGGGCTTAAGCGCGATGGCTCCATAGTCTGCTGGGGTGACACCATGTACAACCAGTGCAGTGTGCCCTTACCAAATCGTGATTTTGTATCGGTATCATCGATGGGTGGGCATTCAGTGGCACTTAAGAAGGATGGAACAGTCGTGTGGTGGGGGACCGAGTGTCAAATCCCCGGCCCAAACCAGGGAATTAAGGCTATAGCCTCAGGCTATTACCATGTTGTGATGTTGAAGCAAGACGGAACCGTTGAGTCTATTGGTGCATACTCCGGCAACCTGCACACCGTTCCGCTACCTAACAAGGATTTTACCGCTGTCATAGCCGCGAGAAACTATTCAGCGGGTTTGAAATTAGATGGCTCGATCGTCACATGGGGTAATTTTAGCGCCGCTGGCTCAGTGTCGGGTACCGGCTACACTGCTATCGTAGGGGGAGGGCAGCATATCGCTGCGCTAAAGAATACCGGCGTTGTGAGGAGTTGGGGCGACAACTGGTACAAACAGACAGAAATACCCTCGCCTAATAGTGGATTCACAGCGATTGCAGCAGGTGAGAATTTCACTCTGGGGTTGAAAACAGACGGTTCGGTGGTAGGCTGGGGTGATAACCTTGCCGATCAGTGCATCGTGCCACAGCCTAATCTGGGCTTCATTGCCATCGCAGCCGGCCAAAATCACTCTGTCGGCCTAAAGCCGGACGGTTCGATTGTTTGCTGGGGAGGTAATGCCTTCGGTCAATGCAACGTGCCTTACCCTAACCAGGATTTCGTGGCCGTATATGCCAGGGACAATATCACCATCGGTATGAAGCGTGATGGCTCTGCCGTTTGTTGGGGCTATGATTTGAATGGTCAAACCCGTGTTCCTGAACCTAACAACGGGTTCTTATCTGTAACGACAAGCCAAAACACGATTTACGCAATTCGTGCAATGCAGTCTGTCTCGGGCCAGGTAATACTAGAGAATTACTTGGGAGATATTCTAAACCGCCCGCTAGTCGCCACGGTGAGCAGCAGCGTCAATCCTGGCAGTAGCCAGAGATTTAGCCTGTTGCCACAAACGAATGGCAGCTACTCTCTATCTTGCTACCTGCTTCCACCATATGACATCTATGTGTCCAGTCCGCATTTCCTTACAGCCAAAGCGGCGAATACAGCCCCGGGCACAGGCGTGAACTTCACGCTCGTTAATGGTGATGCTAACGGTGACGGTCAGATCAATCTGTTTGATTACGTGGTTCTAGATCAACACTTTGGCAGCAGCGATCCACTGGCTGACCTGGACGGCGACGGGCAGGTGAACCTGTTCGATTATGTGGTCATTGACCAGAGCTTCGGATCAATCGGAGACTAAATCGATGCATTTGATAATCGTTCTGAGATGCCGAAAGACAAGTTAGCACATTATGATTCACCAAACCCGGAGGCCGAATATATGAAACCAGCAGTTCTTCAGCTTAAAAACCAGATCATCTGGTTGATGTCAGTTCTCATGCTTGTGCTTGCCTGTGCCGCTTGTCACGCCCAGGGCGGAACCCTGGAGGCTTGGGGCAATACTCGGATACTACCCGGCGAACAGAATGGATATGTAGCGATATCTGTGGGTGGAGTGATCGCAGGGCTGAAGTGTGACGGCACAATCGATTGCTGGGGTGCAATATATGATTCCATGCTTCATGTGCCTGAGCCGAATGCTGACTTCGTGGCGGTATCTGCCGGTAGAAAGCAGGTTATTGCTCTTCGAAAGAATGGGTCCGTGGTCATATGGGGCGTGAATGACAAAGGCCAATGCACCATTCAAGTGCCAAACGAACGAATTGTAGCCGTTCAAGCTGACTTGTGGCACTATAATCTATCGTATGTGGCCGGTGTTAAGGACGATGGGTCTGTTGTCTACTTTGGATCTACGGAAGTGCCCAACCAAGAATTGCATGGGGTTGCATCGCTATCATCTAGTTCGAGCTTCTTCTACCCGCCCTATTCGATCGCCCTTAAGATCGACGGTTCACTTGATTACGATGGGTATAGAGAAACTCTTCATGCAACCATACCCCTGCCCAATGCGAACTACATTGCCGTATCTTGCGGAGCCAGACATGCTGCCGCGCTGAGGAAAGATGGTTCCATCGTCTGTTGGGGTTACGAAAACAGTGGTCTGTGTGATGTTCCCCTACCAAACGAGGATTTTGTTTCAGTGGTCGCAGGCGAGAACTACACCGTAGGATTGAAGCGTGATGGTTCCGTAGTATGCTGGGGAGAAAATGGCTCTAACCAGTGTACTCCCCCAGTGCCCAATGAAGGGTTTGTCAGCATCCATACGCTTGGGTTCGGCACCGTAGGGATCAAACGCGATGGGTCGTGTGTATACTGGGGGATGCCTAGTCTCTATTTCATCCCTACGAAGAACAGCGGATTCACCAAGATCGCATACAACATTAACCGCCTGATGGGGCTCAAAGATGACGGCAGCATCACATGTTGGGGAGAGAATGGGCATCCTGAACTAGGTCTGAACATCGTTCCAGAACCGAACACCGACTTCGTCGACATCTCCGCCGGCTACAAGCATTCCGTAGGGGTGAAGCGCGATGGGTCTGTGGTGTGTTGGGGCAGCAATGAATTTGGACAATGCGCGGTACCACAGCCGAATACTGACTTTGTCTGCGTTCGTGCCACGGGAAACAGCAACAATGGTCTCAAGAATGACGGTACTATAGTCACTTGGGGGCAAGCCGATCCGGTTCCAGCGCCTAATCGAGATTTCACAGCCATAGACGTCGGTTTCAATCACTTCGTGGGATTGAAGAGTGATCATAGTGTCGTGTGTTGGGGGAACAACAGCAACATGCAGTGCAATGTGCCAACACCCAACAGCAACTTCGTCGCTATCGCCGCCGGTCAGGACCATACAATGGGCTTGAAAGATGACGGCACTGTGGTCTGCTGGGGATCTCGCTTAAATGGGCAATGCACAGTTCCCGAGCCCAACCGGGATTTCGTGGCGATTGCAGCAGGCGGCCAAAACAGTGTTGGCCTCAAGCGAGATGGAACAATGGTTGTCTGGGGATCGGACGCTTCCAAGCAGTGTGTCGTTCCGGAGCCAAACAGCGGTTTTCTGAGCATCGCAGCGGGCATCCATACTGTCTATGGTATTCGAAGCCAACAGTCACTAGCGGGGCGTATTCTGTTGTCTGGGCTAGCTGCTGGTGCCCCCGTTCGTCCAGTGACCGCCATCATCAACAGCACATCCGATCCCAGCATCACTCAGTGTCAAGATATCAATCCGCTACTAGATGGCACATATTCGGTCTCAAGTTATCTGAAACCGCCGTACCAAATTACACTGTCGAGCCCCCATTTTCTCTCAACGAAAGCGACGGGAGTCTCTCCTGGCACGACCCAGAACTTCACACTCATCAACGGTGATGCGAACGGCGACGGTCAAATCAACCTGTTTGACTATGTGGAGCTGGACACACACTTCAACAGCAGTGATCCGATGGCGGACCTGGACGGCGACGGTAAAGTGAACCTGTTCGACTACGTGGTCATTGACCAGAGTTTTGGGGCCGTGGGTGAGTAACGCCAGATTTGTGGCAGCCGGTCTGGTGGCCAAACTGACCCAGCTTAAGCACGATCCGATAGGGTATGAGGAGATCATTCAGTGAGTAATCGCAAACGGACAATAGTTTATTTCGTAGTGTGTATCATGGCACTCCTGGCGAATGTTTCAGCGAGTTCAGATGCTTTGGTGCCGAAAGGTACCATTGATGTATGGGGTTATTGGAAGCAGTTGCCTGGAGAGATGACGGGATTTACTCAGGTTACTGCAGGTGGTAACCACTCAGCAGGCTTGAAACGTGACGGGTCCATTGTCTGTTGGGGCGGTAATGCTTATTTTATGAGTACAGTCCCTGCTCCAAACAGGGATTTTGTGGCTGTGTCAGCAGGGAGGAACCACACGGTCGGCTTGAAACGCGACGGTAGCGTGGTTTGCTGGGGAGATAACTACGAAAAGCAGTGTAATGTGCCGGCACCAAATGCCAACTTTGCGGCCATTGCTGCAGGGAATGAATTTACACTCGGCTTAAAACGCGATGGTTCAATTGTGAGTTGGGGCTGGAGAGTGGGTAACCTTCCAGTGCCGCTACCAAATTCAGATTTCGTTGCGATAAGCGCTAAATCCGATCATGTAGCGGTACTAAAGCGTGATGGCACGATCGTGTGTTGGGGAACTAACCTCTACGGACAGTGTGATGTGCCGGGCGAAAACGCGGATTTTGTAGCAGTAGCTGTGGGCACCAACGTGACAGTAGGTCAGAAACGTGATGGTTCCATTGTTGTATGGGGTGATTGCTCACCGGGTTGGGCAAGCCCACCGGAACCGAATCAAGATATCTCGACGATCGCGGCAGGCTACAACGGACTGGGAGCGGTAAAACGTGATGGTTCCGTTATCTGCTGGGCACTTTATCCTGTCATTCTACCAGTACCAAACAAGGATTTTGTTTCAGTGCAGATTGGTGCTGGGAACTTCGTTGGATTGAAACGCGACGGCTCGGTGGTTTGCTGGGGGCCAAATGGCAATGGGCTGCCTACGACGGCCTTCCAAAATGACGATTTTGTTGATCTCGCCGGTCGTGGGACGTTCTGGCTTGGGCTCAGGAGCAATGGCGCACTTACTCTAGTGGGGTGGGGAGACGCCATCGATGACAAACCGTTGGTGCCTGAGCCAAATCAAGACTATATAGATGTCGTGATGGGTATTGACGGTGTTTTTCTGGGGTTGAAGAAGGATGGCACAATTGTAGCATGGTATTTGAACCATGTTGGCCTCTCACTCATGCCCGTTCCTGAGCCTAATGGCGACTTTACAGCTATCGCTGCAGGAAACGTCGTACGGGCAGGATTGAAGAAGGACGGCTCGATTGTTTGCTGGGGTGACAATAGATATGGGCAGTGTACTGTTCCATCTCCCAACCAAGACTTTATTGGAGTAGCGGTCGGATATCGTCATACTGTCGGTCTGAAAAAAGATGGAAAGATAATCTGTTGGGGCAGTGCTGATGATAACGCCCTATCGGTGCCATCACCAAACGCGAATTTCGTCTCAGTCTATGCGAGTGATACACATTCGGCTGGTCTGAGGAGTGATGGAACGGTTGCATGCTGGGGCAATAATATAGCGGGCCAGCTTAATGTTCCGGTTCCCAATGCCGACTTTACCAGTGTCGCGTTGGGTTCGTATACTTCAATCGCATTGCGTAAAAACGGAACAGTTGCATGCTGGGGTAATAAGGACGGTGGCGCCCTGAACATTCCTGAACCTAATGGTGGGTTCATCGCTGTTGCCGCAGGTGAAACCACCGTGGCCGCGATCCGCAAAACTCAGTTGATATCGGGTACCATGCAGCTCAGTAACTACCTGGGTAACACAGCGATCCGACCTTTTGATGTCTCTGTGACCAGCCTTTCGCACCCAGGAGCCACACAATTCCCTGTCATGCTGCCGGGCGAAGGTGGATTATTTTCGATGTCTACCTACCTGCCACCGCCGTATAACGTGCGTGTATCTAGCCCGCACTTCCTGACGGCTAAGGCATCCGGTGTGGTCGCAGATCAGGCAACCAACTTTGCACTCACTAACGGCGACGCGAACGGCGATGGCCAGATCAACCTGTTTGATTATGTCGAACTGGATACCCACTTCGGTAGCAGCGACCCGATGGCCGATCTGGATGGGGACGGCAGCGTCAACCTGTTCGACTATGTGGTTATTGACCAGAGCTTTGGTGCAGTAGGTGAATAACTTGGGCAAAATGACTAACGTCGCAATACCGGGAACCTCAATCGAGCATAGAACCCACAGCCTTGGAGGCAAACTCGTGAACCTAGCAATCAAGAGACTCGTTAATCAACCTGCATGGCTGATCTCTTTCGTGATGATATGCATCTGCTGCGCTACTGTCCTAGCACAAGGTGGAACAATCGAAACTTGGGGGCGACAGGCGATTGTCCCAGGTGAGCTGACAGGGTTTACTGCCGTTTCGGCTGGACGGTATCACACCGCTGGCTTGAAGTATGACGGTTCTGTGGCTTGTTGGGGATATAACTACTACGGGCAGTGCAACACACCTGCCCCTAACCAGCACTTTACCGAGGTTGCATCGGGAACAAGTCACACCGTAGGACTGAAAGATGATGGCTCAGTAGTCTGTTGGGGTGACAACTACTACGGTCAGTGCAGTGTGCCGTTGCCTAACCAAAACTTCATCGCGGTCGCCGCGGGGGAACGCCATTCGATTGGTCTGAAGAAAGATGGGTCAGTAGTCTGCTGGGGTGACAACACCTACACCCAATGCACGCTACCGTCACCCAACAGCGACTTCGTATCGATCGCTGGCGGTTGGTACCACTCCGTTGGGCTCAAACGCGATGGATCGATAGTGTGTTGGGGTGACAACAACCTCGGGCAGGGTACGGTACCTGCGGATAATAGTGGCTTCGTCGCCATATCGGCAGGAAATGCGCTGACCGTTGGGTTGAAGAGCGACGGGTCGGTGGTATGCTGGGGACGAAATAACCTCCAGCAGCGCGTGGTGCCCGCACCGAACTCGGGTTTTACAAGTATCGCCGCCGGTGCCTTTCATGTGGTTGGGTTAAAAACGGATGGAACAACGGTATCGTGGGGGGACATGGTCCCCACACTTACCAGTGGAGATAATCGCAACTATGCGGCGATATCGGCCGGTGGTGATCATTCGGTTGGGCTGAAGCATGATGGTTCTGTGGTCTGCAAAGGGTGGAATACCTATGGTGAGTGCAGCGTCCCCAGCCCCAACCAGGGGTTTGTATCTGTCGCCGCTGGACCAAATCATTCGATCGCAATCCGCCACGATGGTTCTGCGGTAAGCTGGGGATTAAACACCGACAGGCAGTGTTATGTTCCAGAACCGAACCTGGGATATATCTCTGTATCTGCTGGGTCAACACATTCCGCGGCTTTGCGTCGTGATGGAACTGCGGTATTTTGGGGTAATAATAACTCCCGTCAGAGCGATGATCCTACTCCTGTCACGACATATAAGGCAATTGCTGCAGGTGAGCAGTTTACCGTTGGCATCAAGACTGATGGCACTGCCATCACCTGGGGTAACAGTAATGATAGCCGCACTTACATGGACAATGTCGTGAATTCGAATTTCAAATCGGTGGCTGCGGGTTCGCTTCACAGTGTGGCTCTCAGGAACAACGGCACCGTGGCTTGCTGGGGCAACAATGTTAAAGGACAACTCAACATACCTGGCACCAATCAAGACTTTATAGCGGTGGCTGCTGGTGCTTCTCACTCAATGGCATTGAAATCCAGTGGAGCGATTTCCTGTTGGGGCAGCAACACAAGTGGGCAGTGTGTGGTGCCCATACCCAATACTGGATTTATTGCTATCGCTGCCGGCTCTGACCATAGCGTAGGCCTAAAATCCGATGGCTCGGTAGTATGCTGGGGTAACAATACATATGGGCAGTGCAATGTGCCGAGTCCGAACAGGGGCTTCATCGCGATAGAAGCGGGTGGTAACTATACACACGCTATCCGAAGCATGAGCAGTCTGGAAGGACGTATTCAACTGAATGACTTCAAAGGTAATGTGTTCACACAAAGTATTTTTGCATTAGTCGCCAGCAAGACCGATCCTGCGACCGTTCAGTGCCTTAGCATGCTTCCGCAGACCGATGGCAGCTTTGGCCTTCTTACCACGCTATTACCTCCGTATGATATCCGTGTGCTTAGCCCCCATTTCCTGGCAGCGAAAGCAACCGACCTGGCAGCAGGAGCGGGTGTGAACTTCGCATTGGTCAACGGCGATGCAGATGGGGATAACCAGGTCAACTTGTTTGACATAGTGGTGCTGGATCAGCATTTCGGCAGCAATGACCCCATGGCCGACCTGGACGGCGACGGGCAGGTCAACCTGTTCGACTACGTAGTCATCGACCAAAACTTCGGCGCGCAAGGGGAGTAAGCTGCTTATTATGTGGCGGCCGTGATGGCCGCCACGCAGTTCGAGCACGATAGTGGACCTATAGAGTGTGAGGAGATCATTCGTTGATACAAGCAAAACTACCGCGTGCGTTTTGGGCAGCGGTGCTCGCAACATCGGTGTTGACACTTGGGAACTGCCCTGCAGCCTTTGCCCAGGGAGGCACCATTGAATCCTGGGGATTATATAAAGTGGTTCCTTGTGGGCTTAAAGGCATCGTGGCCATAGATGCAGGCTGCAAACACAACGCAGCACTCAGGGGCGACGGATCAGTCGTTTGCTGGGGTAATAATAGCTGCGGTGAGGGTATGGTTCCTTCTCCCAACCAGGATTTTGTCAATGTGGCTGCAGGTTATGACTATACGGTCGGGCTTAAGCGTGATGGTTCAGTAGTTTGCTGGGGCGAAAACCATGTGGGCCAGTGCACGGTGCCTTCACCTAACAAGGACTTCATCGCTATCTCCAGTAGTTACGAGCACACTGTCGGATTGAAGCGTGATGGAACTGTCGTTTGCTGGGGTGATAACACAACGGGTCAGTGCAGTGTTTATGCACCCAACCAGGACTTTACTGCAGTCTCAGCAGGCGGAGGCCATAGTGCCGGTTTAAAAACGGACGGATCGGTAGTATGCTGGGGAGATAACAGCCTTGGCCAGTACAATGTGCCTGAGCCCAACAATGATTTCGTGGCTATCTCTGCAGGGGAATCCCATACTGTCGGTTTGAAAAGAGACGGTTCCGTAGTAGGATGGGGTCAGAACTGGTATAAAGAGTGTGACACTCCTGCGCCGAATCAAGACTTTATAGCCGTATCAGCTGGCAAATTCCACACCGTAGGCTTGAAGAAAGACGGAACCGTCGTGTGTTGGGGTAGATACTCCGAAGACCAGCTAAATATACCCGCACCCAACAAAGATTTCGTTGCTGTGACTGCTGGAGACTGGCATTCGGCTGGTCTGAAACGCGATGGGACGGTTGTTGCCTGGGGTGACAACTACTGGATACAGAGCAGTGTCCCTGGAGATAACCAGGACTTCATAGCCGTCAGCGCCAGAAATATGCACGTCTGCGGGATGAAAAGCGATGGATCACTTGTTTTCTGGGGTAATGCGATCACCTCTAAGTATGCCGTACCCACTCCTAATAAAGACTTCGCGGCTGTCTCCTTAGGAGGCAGCCTGGCAGTCGGACTGAAGAAAGACGGCACGGTGGTCTGCTGGGGTTATAACGGATATGGCCAATGCAATATCCCTGCGCCCAACAGTGACTTCACTGCCGTTGCCGCCGGCGGTTTGCATTCAACAGGGTTGAAGAGCAATGGTTCTGTTGTCTGCTGGGGATCCAATATTTATGGCCAGTGTAATGTCCCTAGCCCCAATCAAGGTTTTAATGCACTTGCCTGTGGCGAGAACTTTACTGTCGGGCTAAAGAGCAACGGGTCGATCGTGTGTTGGGGTAGAAATGACTTCAACCAGTGTACAGTACCTGCACCGAACCAGGATTTTCTGGCTGTGGCAGCCGGTGACAGCCATGCCATCGGCCTCAAATCTAACGGCTCTGTAGTCTGTTGGGGCAGAAACAACTTTGGTGAATGCAGTGTACCTGCTCCAAATACTGACTTTGTTGCAGTATCAGCGAGTCCCTATCAGTCCTGTGGCCTTAAACGTGATGGATCAATAGTTGTTTGGGGCAGCAACATAAAGTCAGAGAAAACTGTACCAGAGCCAAACAGTGGATTTACAGCAATTGCGATGGGTTGGAGTTTTGTATCTGCCATACGCAGCAATAACACTATGTCTGGGCAGGTACAACTGAACAATTTCACCGGCAGCTTACCAGGGCAAATTTTCTCTGCGATCGTGAGTAGCACAGCCGCACCCAGTATCAAGCAGTACCTTAGTGTAGTGCCACAAAACGAAGGTCAGTTTTCGCTTTCTACGTACCTGCAGCCTCCGTATGACATACGGATCAGTAGCCCGCATTTCCTAACGGCTATAGCTGCGAATGTCGGAGTTGGACAGAGCCCTAATGTTGCGTTGGTCAACGGCGATGCAGATGGGGATAACCAGGTCAACCTGTTCGACATAGTGGTGCTGGATCAGCATTTCGGCAGCAATGACCCCATGGCCGACCTGGATGGCGACGGGCAGGTGAACCTGTTCGACTATGTAGTCATTGACAAAAACTTCGGCGCGCAAGGGGAGTAAGCAAACCTCAAATTAGCCCACCCCGTCAGCGTAACCGCCGCACGGGGTGGGTGCAAGCACGCCTCACTTCGTGTAAACTGCAAGAGAATAACCCCTCAAGGAGCCTGAATACATGAAGTTATGGTATCAACAACCCGCCACACGCTGGGTGGAGGCACTGCCCATTGGAAATGGACGCCTGGGAGCGATGATTTACGGATCGCTGCTCACGGAGCGAATTCAGCTCAACGAGGACACGCTGTGGAGCGGCTACCCCTACGAGAGCATCAACCCTAAAGCTTTGCCCGCTCTGCCCGAGGTCCGACGGCTGATCGCCGCTGGCCAATATGCTCAGGCACAGAAACTGGCTGATGAGTGCATGATGGGAAATCCGTTGTGTTTGCAGGCATATCAGACCCTGGGTGAGTTGAAGTGCGAGCACATGGGTGTGGGTTCATATACGGACTACCAGCGGGAGCTGGATATCGAAACCGCTGTAACCCGATGCCAGTTCACCAGCAATGGCACCGTGTATAACCACGAGGCGTTCGCATCGCACCCGGCGCAACTGATCATCATGCGGATCACGGCGGACAAGCCTGGCCAAATCAGCCTGGACATCACGGCCGATTCACCCCTCGCTGAGCGGACATCGGTGGAAGGTGGTCGCTGGGAGGTCAGTGGCCGATGGCGCAGCGGCATTGGTGAGGCCACCCTCCGCACGGAGCTGCCGGGCGAGGGGATACGGTTCGTGATGGCGGTTCAGCCGCGCGTGGCGGGCGGGTCGTTTGAGATCACCGATGCGGGGATTTCGATTCGAAATGCCGACGCGGTCACGCTACTCATCGCCGCAGGCACCAGCCATCTCAACGCCAAGGACATCAGCGGCGACCCCTACCGTCACATCAACCCGCCACTGGCGGAGGCTGTCATAAAGAGTTACGATGAGCTGCGTCAGCAGCACATTGCCGACCATCAGCGGCTGTTTTCGCGGGTCAGCCTGGAGATTCCCCACTCCGATAACGAGGCCTTGCCCACGGATGTCAGGCTTCAGAGGCATCAAGAGGGTGCCACGGACTGCAACCTGTCCGCGCTTCTGTTCCAGTATGGACGATATCTGCTCATCGCCAGCAGCCGGCCTGGTACACAGCCCGCCAACCTGCAGGGCATATGGAACGACAGTTTGAACCCGGCCTGGGGCAGTAAGTGGACCTGCAACATCAACGCAGAAATGAACTACTGGCCTGCCGAAAGCACCAACCTCAGCGAATGCCACATACCGCTGCTCAAGATGATCGAGGAGCTGGTGGAGAGCGGCAGTCGCACCGCTTTACAGCACTACGGCTGCCGAGGATGGGTGCTGCATCACAATACAGACATTTGGCGTGCCACCACTCCTGTCGATGGAGCGAGCTGCGGTCTCTGGCCTATGGGCGGTGCCTGGCTGTGCACGCACCTCTGGCAGCACTATCTTTACACGGGTGACCGTGAGTTCCTGTCGTGGGCCTACCCGATCATGGCTGGTTCCGCACGGTTCCTGCTGGACTACATGACCGTCAATACTGCAGGCCATTTGGTCACCTCGCCATCCGGCTCCCCCGAGAACAGCTTCATCGCGCCAGATGGTCAGTATGCGGGCCTTTGCGACATGCCTGCCATGGACATTGGGCTGTGTCGCGAACTGTTCGCGGCCTGCCTGTATGGCGCTGAGGTGCTGGGGATCACCGACCCCATGACCACTGAAATGAGCGAGGCCCTCGTCCGGCTGCCAGCCTACCAGATCGGCAGGCATGGGCAGTTGCAAGAATGGCTAATGGACTTCGATGAGGTGGAGCCGCACCACAGGCATATGTCGCACCTCTATCCCTTGTACCCTGGCATGGAACTCGATTGGTCGCGCAGCCCCGAACTGATGGAGGCCTGTCGGGTTACGATGGAACGGCGCGGTGACGTGGCCACAGGATGGAGCATGGGCTGGAAGATATGCCTCTGGGCCCGGCTGTGCGACGGCGACCGTGCGGAACGGCTGATCCGCACCCAACTGCGTCTGTGCGAAGAGGGGAAGGGTATACAGTTTGCAGGCGGGACTTATCCCAATCTGTTCGATGCGCACCCACCGTTCCAGATTGACGGCAACTTTGGCGCGACCGCCGGCATCGCCGAGATGCTGCTGCAGAGTCATGGCGGAGTTCTACGCATTCTGCCCGCGCTGCCATCACTGTGGCACAGCGGTGAAGTGCGCGGCCTGGTCGCCCGCGGTGGGATCAGGGTGGACATTCGGTGGCAGGAGGGCAGGTTGGCCTCGCTGAAGCTTGGTTGTGCCCACGCTCAGGAGTTGACGATGCAACTGCCTGGTTCCGTTAAGCTGATCGGGGATCTGCGCCTGACCGCCACCCCCGATGGCCTGTGGCGCGGCACCTTGCAGGTGGGGGAGAATGTGATGGCATTTGGATGAGGGGCGCTTCACCATACCCGTCAACACGGGGATGGTGGCCTTCCCGCCGCCCGCCGGAACGCGGGCCGGTATTGATCAGCGACGGGTGTAAGCGCCCGTACCGGGACGCAGTCACGGACGGGCCGCCGAACCCGTCGACGCGGGCGCCGGCCAGCCCCTATCGCAGTCCACAGGCCCCGTTGCCGCGGGTTTAGTCACCCCAGTCTACTATCCATAGATATCATCACACCGCCGCGCCCTGAAGGACACGGCTTATTATCCGAGAAGCCGGCTAAAAGCCGTCTGCAGAGCTTCGCACCGTGAGTGAATGGCCGGTATATTTGGCTGCTCCCAGACTGCTTCAGCAGGCTTGGCATGTCAATAGCCGAGACATTTATGTCGCGGAATCGGAGGCCATATGCCTGCATCAAAGCAGGTCATCTCACGCTTTCAGCCATCGGTCCTCCCGCAAAGAAGGGATCACCCCACCAGTCATCGAAACAAAGAATACATACAACAGCACCGAGGAGCGACCATGTTGATCACCCCATCCACAGATACCGCAAAACTGGCGATGGACACCATCCTGCGGAAGCCCGTGAAGGGCATACCCACCTGGTTGCTCAATATCATGGAGCACGATCATATCGACCGCCTGGCGGGGGTTCCGCGGGGTACTTACCGCAAGGAACCGGAGCCGACCTACCTCGCCATGCAGCGTAACATCGGTGTGTGTATGCTGGACCAGTATATCTGGGACAACCCGCTGAGCATGGGCCAGTCCGGGTACGAGGGTGCGGTACATGGGGCGACCACAGGGGCTGAAGAGATCAGGCTGAACGACATGCTGATCGACTCGCCGGAAGCCGTGGTGGATCATATGGAGCGGTTTGTGTTCCCGGCGCTGAAGGGGTGGATAAACAACTTCAATGAGGAAGCACAGTGCCGGCTCATCATCAACCAGGAAGAAGCAATCCAAGAAAGCATCGGACCCACGATGTTGAAAACGGGATACGGTTATATTTCTTTCCCGGTGTTTGCGTATGGCCCGTATGGTTATGTGAACTACTTCTCCGCCTACGCGCTTTACCCAGATGTCATCGAGCAGCATTTCTCGCTTCAGGCCGATCTGGCTGCTCTGAACAATAGGGCTACCGCCCGGGCCATTACCGAGGGTGTTCTTCCTCTACTATACCGACTCGACTTCGACATGGCGGACTCGCGCGGCACGCTGGTGAATATCAAGTCACTGGATAAAATCTGGTTCCCGCACTTTGCACGCAGTCTGGCCCCGATACTGGCCACCGACATGAACCTGATCTGGCACTGCGATGGAAACTTGATGGAGATGGTGCCCCGGCTGCTGGATGTGGGTATACGGGGTTTCCAAGGATTTCAGTATGAAGATGGTATGGACTACGAAAAAATCTGTCAGATGAAGACGAAAGACGGCGAAGATCTGATCATCATCGCCGGGGTCTCCGTCACCCGCACGCTGCCGATGGGCACACCAGCCGATGTGAAGCGTGAGATGGAGTTTCTGGTGAACAATGGCCCGAAAACCGGCCTGTTCCTAGGTGGTTCCAGTTCCGTGGCACCAGGTGTACCTTGGGAGAACATCGAGACCTTCGTGCAGGGGCTGCAATACTACCAGGCGAAGGGCCGCATGGGCCTCTGACGCGCTGATCTATCTAATGCGGCTGGACGTCTGGCGAGTCGTCTGGCGACGAGTCATCGGTTCCCTGCTCTCTGCAGGTCGCGAGGCGAAGCAGCAGGTAACATACCGCCACCCAAGCAAGAACGGCGACAGATTGAAACACCTTGCCAGCCAGGAACAGGCTACCTGCGGCTATTACCGAGGCGGCTGCGATGGCGATAACCATCCATACGATATAGTTGGATAACCAGTTTTTCATGGGCGTGTACCTCCGGTGCTCATCTATCTCCTACTATACCCCATTGAAACCAGTGGTATGCGCGCATAAACCGCACCGAACGGTACTGTGAACTTGGAAAATGGGGGCTGTTAGCCCCCATGATCGCTATTTGCTGTCGAAGCTCCATATTGCTCTGTCGCGTACCACTCCGGTGGGGTCTTGCGGGTTCCAGAACGCCTCAACCACCACGCGCGGTGTTGCTGTTATCGGCTTCCGGAATGCGGGCTTCCACTCGCAGGACACCGTCAGCGCATCGCCAGGCTTCAGCATGTCGGTGTATACCCAGCCCTCTTCGGAGCGAATATTACGGCTGATATCGCGTGCCGAAGCGTCACGCCAGATGCATTTAGCAGCCTTACCGTTCGTTTCGCGAGCCACCAGCGCGGGCATACATTCGGAGTCACCCTTGTTGGTCATCGTCAACACCGCCACAGCTCCCAGCCGTTTCATACTCAGTTCCAGCTGCATCGGCTTACCATCAGCCCCGATGCCCTTGATGTATTTCACCGCGCGCTTTGTAAGGTTCGTATATGACCACTCCTGGTCCTCAGGCGCCACCCAGAACGGGAACTCCGTCTGCCAATCGCCTTCGGGACGCTTAACTGTGATACCATACCAGCTTTCGAACAGGTAGCGATCAGCCCGTCCGCCTTCACGCTGATGGATGATCATAGAAGCCAATGCTGCCTCGCTCCAGTTCTTGTGTGACACTTGTGGGTTGTCAGTGGTTGGAGGGACAAGGTCGTTGCACACGAATGTGTGCCTGGCACCTTCGCTGTGCAGGTAGCTCTCCAATGCGCGCACCATCAAGCGGGCACGCACGGCAGTTGGTGTTTGCTCGCCTGTCAGCGTCATGTGGGTATATGGGAAATCGCTGTAGAATGAGAAGCTCTCATGCCCTGGGATTTTTCTGAAGGTCTGAATGAACCGATCTAGCACATCCTTGAGGTTAAAGCGCAGATCAACGGTCTTGCCATTCACCAAGAACGGCTGGTTGTCAGACTTTGGTGAGAAGGCGGTCCGGGTCGAATCTACCGGTATATACACGCCTTCTGTGCTGCCGGAGCCTTTTGTAGTCGTAAAATCGAACTCATCTGACCAGCACGAAGGATAATTTTCGAACCAGCGCCATGCCTCGCTAGTCGTCACAGCCCCCTTGATCCAAGGGGCCATTTTAAAGTTTGGCTTGAAGTAGAGCTCACCCCACAGTTTGTCAACCCCGAAACGAAGAATCTCTGGTTCGCGTGCCTTGCCGTTGACCTTGCTGAGATAGTGGCGTGCTGCCGGTTCGAAGTCGATACCGTAGTCGTGTGTGATTTCAGAGAAGCATATCCCGGCTGTTTTTAGGTAACTGCCCATAATTCCGGGTGCACCCCAGTTGTTGAACTGAACTCGTGCCGCCTCTTCATTCACCATCACCGTCTGTTGGCCGCCCAGCTCAATCACAAACCGTGTGCCGTAGGGTTCTAGCTGCTGTTGAAGGCTGCTTGCAATGGTCTCTATGCGAGGGCCATTCCAGTATGCGGAGTGGAAGAAGTAGCCGTCGGCGTATTGCTTGACGTAGTTCCATGGGCGTGCCGGGTCCATCAACTGGTCATTTGCTCCCAGACCACCCCACCAGACCTCGGCTGGATTGGGACGGGGATTAACTACCGATTTCTCGTCTGGTTTGATGATGACTACGACCTGTGCGCTGCTGCGTCTACCATCAGCTCCCTGTCCAAACACCTGAATGTAGTTCGCGCCTGTGGCCAGATGTCGGGCAATGAAAAACCAGTTGGGCTTGTTCGGGAATGCCCCAAAGTCAATCAGCCGTCCTTTAGCTCCGTTCAACCGCACTTCATACCACATCGGCAGAGTGACGTCCTGCTGTGACCCCTCAACGCGCAGATACGCCGTGTCAATGCGGCCAGCATTTGGTGCCGTTATGACTATGTTGGGTGCGTTCCAGCCTGGCAGCGAGATTAGAGCCAGAACCCCAACCCAAAAACTTGAAAGAAAACTTCGTAACATGATCAGACCTCCGTGTGACTATTTTGATGGCGATGAGACTGCGCAGAAAATGACTGTGACACTATCTTAGTTATCTTTGACTGCGGGCGAATCCTTTAAGCATCAGATTCAGGTGACTGATACTTTACCACGAACATGGCTTAGCCATGATTTTCCGCCTAGACCGCATTCTGAACAAAATCCATCCAATTGCACCGGAAAATGACCTTCACATGCGTACCATTTGTGCACCACATGAGGGTAAAATATGCTATTGATCTGTATGATTCAATACATAGGAGGCAATTCGTGACACACAGCAAGCTGATTGGTTCTCGTATGATTCTGAACGGCATCGTTTGGTTCCTAATGATGGTGATCGTCATTCCCATATATGCACAGTCGGGTACAGTCGACACGTGGGGGGCTCTGCGCACTCCACCTGGCGCGCTGACTGGATTTACGAAAGTCGCTGCTGGTAATCAGCATGCCGTGGGCATAAAGCATGACAGTTCGCTGGTCTGCTGGGGTCGTAACGACCAAGGCCAGTGCGTTGTTCCTGGCATCAACAGCGGTTTCATTGCCGTATCAGCAGGCGACTACCACTCGGTGGGATTGAAGAAGGACAGCAGCATCGTCACTTGGGGTTCCAACAGCAACGGCCAATGCAGCCTTCCGGCACCTAACCAAGATTTCAAAGCTGTAGCCGCAGGTTACGCATACACAGTAGCGCTAAAGAATGATGGCTCTGTGCTGGTCTGGGGTGATAACACATACGGACAGCGCACGGTACCAGCCCCCAACCAGGACTTCGTGGCCATTGCAGCCGGTAACAGCCACGTGGTGGGGCTAAAGAGCAACGGGACAGTGGTCTGTTGGGGATCTGACTATTACACCCAGTGTACCGTGCCCGCTCCGAACGCCAACTTTGTTGCGATTAGTGCGATGTATGACCACACCCTGGGACTGAAAAGCGACGGCACAGTGGTGGCCTGGGGAAAGAACTACAACGGAGAGTGTGACATCCCTTCACCGAACGCAGATTATACTGCTGTGGCTGCGGGCAGTTTCCACTCCATGGGTTTGAAGAAGGACGGAACGGTGGTCTGCTGGGGATATGAAACAGCAGGCGCGTTAAATATCCCGGCACCGAACCAGGATTTTGCTTTCATATCTGGCGGCACCCACTTTTCGCTGGGCATCAAGCATGACGGCAGCGTGGTGACCTGGGGAAGTAACGACCATGGGGAATGCTTCCTGCCTGTGCCTAATAGTGACTGTAGAACAGTCTCCGTTGGTGCTAACCATCTTGCGGCACTCAAGACCGACGGTAGTGTGTTCTGCTGGGGCGATAACAATAAGGACCAGTGTGCTGTGCCCGCCCCAAACCAAGATTTCATGTCTGTGTCCGCTGGCGGGACGCATACTATTGGTCTGAAAACCGACGGCTCCATCGTATGCTGGGGAGCCAATGCCAGAGGGCAGTGCAACGTCCCTGACCCGAACTCGGGGTTTACATCCGCCGTGGCGACTTACCAACATTCAGTTGGGCTCAAGAGTGACGGATCTGTGTCGTGCTGGGGGTATAACGGCTACGGGCAGTTGAACGTGCCGGCTCCCAACCAGGATTTTGCGGCCATTGCCGGCTCCCACAACCATACAGTGGGATTGAAAAGCAGTGGTTCAATTGTGGCCTGGGGTGACAACAGCAGCGGTCAGTGCAATGTGCCCGCACCAAACCAGGATTTTACCGCCGTCGCAGCCGGATGGGCTCATACTGTGGGGCTAAAATCCAATGGTACGGTAGTCTGCTGGGGTGACGACACCTACGGGCAACGCGCAGTTCCAGTACCAAACCAGGACTTCATTGCGATCGCCGCCGGCGACTTCCACACGGCTGGTCTCAAGAGCGACGGTTCCGTGCTAGTCTGGGGGTTGCGGCCCGATGGACAGAGCTCCGGACCGGCTCCGAACAGCGGGTTCGTGGGTCTGGCAGCAGGGGCCAACACCACCGCTGGCATACGGGGCATGCAAATTATGTCAGGCAACATGGAATTGGGAGACTTCGGTGGCGGATTGTCATCCACTCTGGTCACTGCATCCATTCACAAGGCTGGCATGCCCGATATCAGCCACTGCATCAGCCTGCTAGCACAACCGAATGGGAACTACTCCTTTAGCACCTACCTGCAGCCGCCGTATGACATTTGGGTGAGCAGCCCGCATTTCCTGACGGCTAAGGCAACAAATGTGGGCATCGGGCAGAACCCGAGCTTCTCGCTGATCAACGGCGATGCGGATGGTGATGGGCAGATCAACCTGTTCGACTTCGTGGTGCTGGACACCAACTTCGGCAAGTCCACCCCGATGGCGGACTTGAACGGCGACGGCCAGGTGAACCTGTTCGACTATGTGGTCATCGACCAGAATTTCGGAGCTCAGGGAGACTGAGACACAATATGCATGCGATAGGCCGTGATGCCTGTACGTGTGCAGACGAATGGGGGTGTATCCTGGTTGGAGCGACCGGCTAGCTACATCCCGACAATCAGAACGACGAGAGCCGGATATTAGCCAGGAGGCTGGCCATGAACCTATTAAAATGCATCCTATTTGTAATGCTTTATTTCGTCCTATGCGGTGCCATGGGTAATGCTCAAGTTAAGATTTTCCATGCAGCCCAACTAGCACCCACCAATCGCATCACTTCGCCTTTTTATGGTGCCCGTTATGCCTCTGGTGACAGGGGATTAAGTGCGGTATCTGCCTTTAGTGAAGCGACTTCATCACCGCCTGTGATAACCTCAATTGCACCTTCCGGCGGCTATGCCTACGATACAGTCAGCATCTATGGATCTCACTTCACTGGAGTGACTGATGTCTATATCGCCGGTTTCTCCGCCGTTTTTACCGTGGAGAACGACAATCTTATCAGTGCCATGGTTCCTGATATTTGGGAGATTCAAGATATGACGGGCTCAGTATCAATCACTGGCCCTGGAGGCTCTGCAGACAGCACTGATCAATTCACGATATATGGGCATGCACCTGTTTTGATGACAACCATTGACTCGTTCGAGCCTGTCAGCGGGCGAGTGGGTGACACTGTTGAAATCTATGGCAGAGATATTGACAATGTCAGCAGCGTCACATTCAACGGAGTGCCAGCACAGGTGGTCGACTATGACTATGGACATATCACCGCCATCGTGCCGATTGGAGCTACCACTGGCAAGATATCGGTAGAGGCGATGTTCGGTCCCGCCACCAGCGCAGATGACTTCATCGTGTTGGGCCCGCAGTTGACGGGCGGAACGGTAGAGCAATGGGGCGACCAGCGTAGGACGCCTGGAGCCCTTAACGGCTTCAGTGCTGTGACGGCGGGAGGCTTCCATACAGCAGGGCTGAAGCGTGATGGCTCCATCGTGTGCTGGGGGAATAACATAACAGAGCAGTGTGATGTGCCAACACCAAACTCAGGATTTACTCGCGTGGCTGCAGGATATTACCATACCCTCGGATTGAAGCGGGATGGCTCGATCGTTGTTTGGGGATATTACTATGTTGGAGAGAAAGAACCTCCTGCTCCGAACCGAGACTTCATCGAGATATCTACTCAGTATAACCATTCTGCGGGGTTGAAACGAGACGGTTCAGTCGTCTGTTGGGGATTTAACTCGAGCGGGCAGTGTGATGTGCTCTCACCAAACAGCAACTACGCTGCTGTATCTGCTGGTTATACTCACACTGTCGGTTTGAAGAATAACGGCACTGTTGTCTGCTGGGGAGATAACTCCACGGGTCAATGTGATGTGCCAGGCCCCAATCAAGACTTCATATCAGTGGCAGCAGGTTTTGATTTTTCTGTTGGGCTTAAACGGGATGGTTCAGTAGTCTGCTGGGGGAACAACGGAATGGGTGCGTGTGTCGTTCCTGAGCCACATTCCGACTTCGTTTTAGTATCGGCCGGTTCATTTTGCGCAGCCGGATTGAAGCGTGATGGCTCCATTGTCTGCTGGGGCGACAACAGATTCGGACAGCACAACGTGCCTGCACCCAACCGCGATTTTGTCTCTGTATCAGCCCAGGGATACCAGATGATTGGCTTAAAACGAGATGGTGCGATTGTGCGCTGGGGGAACGACAAGAAGAGCCAGGTCGATGACTTGGAACCTAATTCCGGATTCACCCAGGTTTCGGCTGGCTACATGCATACGGCTGGTCTCAGAACGGATGGGTCTGTCACAAGCTGGGGCTACAACTACAACGGACAATGTGATGTGCCTGCGCCTAATCAGGGTTTTACCTCTGTGTCAGCAGGTTTGCGTCATACAGCCGGAGTGAAAACCGATAGTTCGGTGGTTTGCTGGGGTGATGACACCATCGGCCAATGTAATGTGCCTGGCATCAACAGCGGGTATATACAGGCCATCGCCAGTGATGGCTTCACCGTAGCGCTGAAGAGTAACGGATCTGTTATATGTTGGGGTAACAACGAATATGGTCAACGAGATGTGCCCAGTCCTAACACGAATTACATCAGTATCGCCGCAGGCTATAGGCACTCTGCAGGCTTGAAAGCTGACGGGACAGTTTTTTGCTGGGGCGATAACTCGTTCGGTCAATGCGATGTCCCCATTGGTAACTATACTGCGATTTCCGCAGGCGGTCTTCACTCTGTAGGTTTGAAGAGTGATGGGTCGGTTGCCTGCTGGGGTGACAACAGCAGCGGGCAATGTAGTGTCCCCGGACCTAACAGCGACTTCATCGCTGTCTCGGCCGGTTACGCTCACACTGTCGTATGGAAACGAAAAGGATCGATGGTTGTCTGGGGCAATAACCAAAACAACAAACTAGTCCTGCCTAATCCCAATGACGGGTTCGCAGCGGTTGGTGCAGGCGGATACAGCACAGTGGCCATCCGCATCGAGCGGGCGATCGTTGGGCGGGTGGCACTTGGTAACTTCCACGGAAGCTTGGTTGATCAACAGCTCACGGCTGTGGCAAACTGCTCATCAGATGTCAGTATCTCCGAATGCATGAGTGTGTTCCCTGACACTAATGGCATATTCATACTCTCGACCTACCTGATGCCGCCGTATGACTTGAGGATATTCAGTCCACACTTCCTTACAGTCAAAGGCCATGTGGGCATAAGTGAAATCCCCAACTTTGTTCTAGTTAACGGCGATGCCGATGGGGACGGGCAGATCAACCTGTTCGACTTCGTGGTGCTGGACACCAACTTCGGCAAGTCCACCCCCATGGCCGATCTCAACGGCGACGGCCAGGTGAACCTGTTTGACTATGTGGTCATCGACCAGAACTTCGGCGCCAAGGGCGACTAAGGCAGAATCACAATGGGCGGCCATTTGGCCGCCCATCTAAATATGTGACATCTATACCAGCAGGCTTACTATTCTAGATTGCTAGTAGTAATACTAGTTTCTACTGAAGTTCCATTATGCACATGAGGTTTTGCAGGATTATTGAATCCCTTTGTTAAAATCCATGCATATACAAGGACTTATGCGTATCAAAATACACACAAGTGCACTAGTAAAATGGAGGTAAGGCATGGGAACCAGCTCAAAATTGTTGTGTTTACACCGTATATGGTGGGTGCTGGTAGCAACACTTGCACTCTGCAGCCCCATGTGTCTGGCACAAGGCGGCACCATGGACGTCTGGGGATATCGTCGTATTTTGCCAGGTGACCAGAACGATATTGTATCAATGTCTGCTGGAATCCAGCATGTGGCGGCCCTAAAAAGTGACGGCTCTATTGTATGCGGGGGCGATCCTGGGGATTATGGCCAATGCAATGTCCCTTCGCCTAACGAGCACTTTACGGCGGTGAGTGCCGGTTATTACCATACTGTCGGTTTGAAGGACGATGGGTCAATAGTCTGCTGGGGAGAAAGCAGTGCAGGGCAGTGCGATGTGCCGGCTCCCAACCAGGATTTCGTTTCGGTTGCTGCTGGCGGCAATCACGCCGCCGGCTTGAAACGTGACGGTTCGATAGTCTGCTGGGGGGAGAACAGTCGTGGCGCCCTTAATGTGCCTGAACCTAACGCCAGCTTTGTAGCCGTTGTCGCAGGGGGCTGGCATATGGCTGGGCTAAAAAGCAATGGCCAAGTGGTTTGCTGGGGTGGAAACACGAATGGTGAATGTGATGTTCCCGCCCCAAACCAGGACTTCATCGCCATAGCAGCGGCCGGATCGCTACATACTATCGGTTTGAAACGAGATGGCACGCTGGTCGGTTGGGGCTATATCAACCATCATAGCATGCCTGCACCCAACCAGGACTTCGTAGCTGTGGCCACTGGGAGTTTTCATAATGTCGGGTTGAAAAGTGACGGTTCCATAATCGCATGGGGCGGAAATGGAGAGAAGCAGTGTGATATTCCTAACCCAAACTACGGGTTTACCCAGATCGCCGCTGGTGGATACACAACAATAGCCATACGCAGTGTCCGTTCGATTTCGGGACAGGTTTTGCTAGGCGACTTCAAAGGGATCCTGGCGTCACAGCAGCTTTCGGCGGCTGTCAACAGCACAGCAGATATCAACATCAAGCAACTATTCAGCTTCTCACCCCAGCCTGATGGCAACTACTCCCTGTCTACCTACCTGCAGCCGCCTTATGACATCCGCGTCAGCAGCCCGCACTTCTTGACCGCTAAGGCGACAAATGTGACCGGAGGCCAAAGTGCCAACTTCACGCTGGTGAACGGCGATGCGGATGGAGACGGCCAGATCAACCTGTTTGACTTCGTGGTGTTGGACACCAACTTCGGCAAGTCCAGCCCGATGGCCGACTTGAATGGCGACGAGCAGGTGAACCTGTTTGACTACGTGGTCATCGACCAGAACTTCGGGGCTAAGGGGGAGTGAGGCAAACAACGATCCCTCGGGGCCCAAATACAGCCCTGATGGGTGCTCATACATGGGGCTGTACCAAGCATCCCCCACCGATACGATAGTCCATCGCCAGGATGAGACGGGACCAGGAGGTCATACAATGAATTCAATTATGGCGATTCGAACTGTTCCTTGGTTGTCATTACTACTATTTTTTGTTCATCCCTGCCTTGCTCAGGGGTGGGCTACGGGAACCGTAGATTCATGGGGAGCTATGCGTCTAGCACCAGGTGACCAGTCTGGGTATACATCAATAGCCGCCGGCGGTAACCAAACTATAGGTCTCAAGCAAGACGGTTCCGTGGTTTGCTGGGGTGGTAATGAGTACGGTCAGTGCAATGTGCCCGCACCCAACCGGAACTTCATCGCAGTGGCCACAGGCACCTATCATTCAGTCGGATTAAAGATCGATGGCTCGGTAGTATGCTGGGGAATGAATGATGATGGCCAATGCAGTGTCCCCGTTCCCAACAGTGACTTTATAGCCGTGGCAGCGGGATGGTGTCATTCGGCAGGGTTGAAAAGCGATGGCAGCGTTGTATGTTGGGGTAGAAACTATGAAGGACAATGCGATGTGCCTGCTCCTAATGGTGACTTCGTGGCGATATCAGCCGGTTTTGTGCATACTGTCGGACTAAAGCGCGATGGAACTGTAGTATGCTGGAGCGATGATGGTTTCGGTCAGTGCAGCGTACCTGCTCCGAATAGCGACTTTATAGGCGTAGCCGCCGGTGCCTATTCTACGGTTGGGCTCAAGCGTGACGGATCAGCGGTGGTATGGGGCAATGGCACCGGTGTTGGGGAACCATTTACTGTGCCAGAGCCCAATTCTGGTTTTGCAAAGATCAGTTCAGGTGCCTACCTCATTACGGGCCTGAAGAGTGACGGTTCAATCGTTAGCTGGGGATGGACTGATTACAATCAAGACACTGTCCCTTCACCCAACACAGACTTTGTCGATGTCGTGGCAGGCGATAACCATGCTGTGGCACTAAAACGAAATGGAACCGTAATTTGCTGGGGACATACCCGGCATGGACAATGTAACGTACCAGGCCTCAATGATGGATTTGCCAAAATGGCCGTAGGAGGATATCACCTCATCGGATTAAAGGTCGATGGATCTATCATATGTGAGGGTGACAATACTGAAGGGCAATGCGATGTGCCTGCGCCTAACAGTGATTTTATCGCCATATCAGGTGGTAAGGCCCATACTATCGGACTAAAGAGTGACGGTTCAGCCATCTGCTGGGGCTTGAACGACGATGGACAGTGTGATGTGCCAGAGCCTAACACTGACTATGATGCGGTATCAGCAGCAGATAACCACACTGCCGCTCTTAAGGGTGATGGTGCCATTGTTTGTTGGGGAGGCAATGAATACGGCGAGTGCAGTGTGCCATCACCAAATACGAGCTTTACATCCGTAAAAACGGGAATAGGACATACAGTCGGGCTTAAGATCGATGGCTCTGTAGTTTGTTGGGGTTTGAACGACGATGGGCAGTGCGATGTACCGGCTCCCAACAGCGGATTTGTGGCGATTGAAGCCGGTTATTACACATCGTTTGGATTGAAAGCTGATGGATCTGTGATAAGTTGGGGAAATAACCTTGATGGGCAGTGCGATGTTCCAGCACCAAACCAGGATTACCTCGCTCTTAGCCCGGCCCCCTTCCACATTGTTGGACTTAAGCGTGATGGCTCAATTGTTTGTTGGGGGAACAATGACTACCACCAATGCGACGTGCCAGTACCAAACGCAGGGTTCAACAACATCGCCGCGGGCGGCTATTTGTCTATTGGTATTCGAGGAGTGCAGTCGATTTCGGGCAGTATCTCGTTGGATTTTTACACTGGCAACCTGCTACTGCGGCCGTTATCTGCCAGAATCTGCAGCCATGCAAACCCAGATATCACCCAATGCCTCAGCCTGCTGGCGCAACAGGATAGCTACTATTCTCTCTCAACATACCTGCAACCGCCGTATGATATCCGCGTCTGTAGCCCACACTTCCTCACGGCCAAAGCCACGAATGTGGCTGGCGGGCAAAGTGCCAACTTCACGCTGGCGAACGGTGATGCGGATGGAGACGGGCAGATCAACCTGTTCGACTTCGTGGTGCTGGACGTGAACTTTGGCAAGTCCACCCCGATGGCTGATCTGAACGGCGACGGGCAGGTGAACCTGTTGGACTATGCGATCATCGACCAAAACTTCGGTGCCAGAGGCGACTGAGGCTCCATAACCAAAACTAGATCGGAGATTTTACTATGAAACACGTAAGTTTGCGACTGAATTACGGGTATGCGGGCTGGCTGATATGCCTTCTGGTAATGCCGTATAGCACTGCCTGCCTTGCTCAAGGTGGAACCATGGAAGCCTGGGGCATGTTGCGAATACTGCCTGGAGAACCTGCCGGTTATTCATCGGTGGCTACAGGGTACCAACATTCTGTGGGGTTAAAACGTGACGGATCGGTCGAAGGATGGGGTGAAAACACATATGATCAATGTACACCACCTGAACCGAACAGCGGCTATACCGCCATTGCTGCGGGGTATAACCATACCATCGGCCTTCGCAGTAATGGGTCTGTGGTTGGCTGGGGTAACAACACCTATGGTCAGTGTACAACGCCTGAACCGAACCAGAACTTCACCGCCATTGCGACTTCCGATCGTCACACAGTTGCTTTGAAATCAGATGGATCGGTGGTCTGCTGGGGCAACAATGGCAGTGGTCAGTGTACGGTTCCACAACCCAATTCAGACACTATTTCTGTTTCTGCCGCTGTAGCCCACTCCGTGGCATTAAAAGCTGATGGCTCCGTGGTCTGCTGGGGAGACAATCAATATGGAGTATGCACGGTACCATCACCCAACCAAGATTTTACTGCGATATCAGCAGGCAGCGGACACACCGTAGGGTTGAAAAGTGATGGTTCTGTGGTCTGCTGGGGTAGAAACCAGCTTGGAGAGTGTGATGTGCCAACACCCAACCAGAGCTTCATCGCCATATCTGCTGGGGATCGCTATTCAGTAGGAATCAAGCAAGATGGCTCAGTGGTTTGCTGGGGAAACAACTCGTTTTTACAATGCGTTACACCTGCGCCAAATCGAGATTTCGTTAAGGTTGTTTCGGGTTACCAGCATACTATCGGCATAAAACGCGATGGCTTGGTCGTTGGCTGGGGCCTTAACGACTATGGACAATGTCACGTGCCCAATTTCAATACAGGTTTCACAGCTATTGCAGCAGGTTATGCACATGTGCTCGGACTTAAGCAGAATGGGTCGGTGGTTGGCCTCGGTGTTAACAACAGCGGTCAGTGTAATGTGCCTTTACCAAATAGCGGTTTTACCTCAGTTGCAGCAGGCAACAACCACTCGGTTGGCCTCAAGAACGACGGTTCGGTGGTCTGTTGGGGTAGCAATAACTATGATCAAAGCATTGTTCCATCGCCGAATGCGAACTTTACCGCAGTTGCTGCAGCGCATGACCACAGCCTCGGGTTAAAAGACAACGGAACTATTGTTGCTTGGGGTTCAAACATGTGGGGTGAAGGTAATGTCGCTGCTCCCAACCAAGATTTCGTTGGTATTGCAGCCGGCCAATATCACTCAGTGGGTTTAAAACGAAATGGGTCGGTAGTGTGCTGGGGAAAGAACAACTTCGGGCAGTGTGATGTGCCCCTACCCAACCAGGATTACGTTGCGGTGGCTTCCGGCGACTATCATTCCATCGGTTTAAAACAGAACGGGACGGTGGTGTGCTGGGGATATAACGCCTATGGAGACTGCGAAGTACCGGCACCAAACCAGAGCTTTGTGGCAATATCGGCTGGTAACTACCATTCTGTGGGTCTCAAAAGCGACGGTTCGATGGTCTGCTGGGGGTGGAATGACAGCGGACAGTGCAGGCAGCCATCGCCAAATAGCGGGATTCATTGCGCAATAGCTGGCGGTAGAACGACCATCGCCATTCGTGGGATACATACAACAATTGGGCATTTATCACTTGGTAACTTCTCAGGTGATATCACCCAACAACAGATTGCAGGCACTGTTAATAATACTACCGACACCGAAACCATTCATCCTGTGAGCATCACATCCCAGCATGACGGCAGCTTCTCCCTGTCTACCTACCTGCAACCGCCGTATGACATCCGCGTGAGCAGCCCGCACTTCCTGACGGCCAAGGCGACGAATGTGGCTGGCGGGCAAAGTGCCAACTTCACGCTGGTGAACGGCGATGCGGATGGCGACGGCCAGATCAACCTGTTCGACTTCGTGGTACTGGACACCAACTTCGGCAAGAGCAGCCCCATGGCTGACCTGAACGGCGACAGCCAGGTGAACCTGTTCGACTACGTGGTTATCGACCAGAACTTCGGGGCCAAGGGGGAGTGAGGCACCTTAGGGTGGTGATGATAACCCGTACCTCACCACCCAGCACCAGCTAATCAGCAATTTGAAGTACATAAGGTGATGAGTTGGTAGGTAATAATACCAGTTTGTGATGTGTACACCGTTAGCCCTTCGCAAACAGCAGGGATTCATCACACCTGAGTATAATTTCATACAAACTGATCACGTAATTTGTAATACATCCTGTAATGATCGTTGCATAAGAACGGAGGCGTAGTATGGATATCAGCTCAAGACGATCTTTAGTTCATCGGATATCATGGGGTATAGCGGTAATTGGGGTGGCATTAACACTATGTTGCTCCCTTTGCTTAGCTCAAGGTGGCACCGTCGAATCATGGGGTATCCAGCGCATTCCGGCAGGTGAACTCAACGGCTTCACCTCCGTAGACGCGGGTGATTATCACTCAGTCGGACTAAAGTCGGATGGTTCAGTGGTCTGCTGGGGATACAATTACGTCGGAGGGTGCAATGTGCCCGTCCCCAACACGAATTTCATAGAAGTCACAGCAGGTTACGACCACACTGTGGGACTAAAACGGGATGGCTCGATAATCTGTTGGGGAAATAACAACAAAGGACAATGTATCGTTCCTGCCCCAAATCAAGGTTTCATCGATGTGTCTGCCGGGCTATACCATAACGTCGGTTTGAAGCGCGACGGCTCGGTGGTCTGCTGGGGTGATCTAAATGCCTTACCTGAAGTGAACCAGGATTTCGTTGATGTAGCAGCCGGTGAATACTTCAATGTGGGCTTGAAACGCGATGGGTCGGTGGTTTGCTGGGGTAACCTGGCCTATGGTATCGACAACATTCCAGCACCCAATAGTGATTTCATTGCGGTCGCGGCGGGAGGCTACCACGCTATAGGTTTAAAACGTGATGGCACGATAGTATGCTGGGGATACAATGTGCAAAAACAGTGCGATATCCCGGGAGCTAACCAGGATTTCGTAGCGGTGGCGGCAGGCACTTACCATTCGATGGGGATTAAACGCGACGGAACCATCGTCAGTTGGGGCCGAAATGACACCGGTCAGTGCAGCATTCCTAGTCCAAACCAGGATTTTACAAGCATCGCAGGTGGGTTAGGGCACTCGATCGGGATTAAACGTGACGGCTCCGTCGTCTGCTGGGGTGATAACCAGGTCAGCCAATGCAGCATGGCCTCTTCAAACAGCGACTTTGTCCCGGTGAAAGCTGGCGGGCAACATGGAGTCGGGTTGAAATCCGATAGTTCCGTGGTCTGCTGGGGCTACAACTACTTTGGACAATGCAATGTGCCCGCACCAAATCAAGACTATATTGCTATTGATGCAGGGCGGAATTTTACCGCTTTATTAAAGCGTGATGGCACCATACGTGGCTATGAACCCTACACTAATCAAGATTTCACCGCCATATCGGCAGGTTACCGCTTCTGCGCCGGGTTAAAACGCGATGGCTCGATTGAGACCTGGGGTGACTATAATGTGCCATCCCCTCCGTATAGCCATATGAACACCGACTTTGTGGCTATTGCCGCTGGGTATGATCAGCTGATCGGGCTAAAGAATGACGGATCTGTTTGGACTACACAGTATAACTCTACACCATCCTTGCCAGACCCCAACCAGGACTTTGTTGCCGTCTCCTCAGGAGCCTACCATTACTTGGGATTGAAGCGAGATGGATCAGTGGTCTGCTGGGGACGCCAAGGGGCTGACATTCAGACCGTTCCCGAACCCAACACCGGTTTCGTAGCCATCTCAGGGGGAGCCAACCACAGCATCGGCTTGAAGGGCGATGGTTCTGTAGTCTGTTGGGGGATCAATGACTATGGCCAATGCGATGTACCTGCGCCTAACAGCGGGTTTACAGCCATTTCTGCCGGTGAGAAGTTTAGCCTTGCCATCCGAGGTGTACAGCCAATAACGGGGAATGTGCAACTTGGTGAGTTTCACGGAAGTCTACCTGCGCAGCGGTTCGCAGCCTCTGTAAGTAACCATCAAACTCCATCGGTTACTCACTGCATCAGCTTGCTGCCGCAACCGAATGGCAGCTACTCGCTTTCCACCTACCTGCAGCCGCCGTATGACATCCGCGTGAGCAGCCCGCACTTCCTGACGGCCAAAGCGACAAATGTGACCGGAGGCCAAAGTGCCAACTTCACGCTGGTCAACGGCGATGCGGATGGTGATGGCCAGATCAACCTGTTTGACTTCGTGGTACTCGACCTCAACTTCGGCAAGAGCAGCCCGATGGCTGACCTGAACGGCGACAGCCAGGTGAACCTGTTCGACTACGTCGTCATCGACCAGAATTTCGGGGCTAGAGGAGATTGAGGCTCCATAACCAAAACTAGATTGGAGATTGACTATGAAACACGTAAGTTTGCGACTGAATTACGGGTATGCAATCTGGCTGATATGCCTGCTTGCCACGCTGAACAACGTTACCTGCTTTGCTCAAGGCGGCACAGTTGAAGCCTGGGGTGTACAGCCCATCACCCCTGGCATACAAAACGGGTACGTATCTGTGGCCATCAGCAGTCTGGGAGCGATAGGGCCGGTAGGACATGGATCGATGACTGGTCTAAAACCAGATGGTTCGATTGCCTGCTGGGGATCGAACCTATATGGTCAATTTGATATACCGTCACCAAACACAGACTTTTTAGCAGTATCGGCACCATATTATCATACTGCTGGGCTGAAACGTGATGGATCAATCGCCTGTTGGGGCGACAACAGTAGCGGTCAGTGTGATGTGCCCGCACCTAATGCATACTTCATTGGTGTGGCTGCTGGTATCACCCATACCGTCGGCTTGAAAAGTACCGGTTCGGTCGTCTGTTGGGGTTCCAATAATGCTGGTCAATGTACTGTACCAGACCCAAACCAGGGCTTCGTAGCTGTGTCAGCGGCAAACAGTTATTCTGTAGGCCTAAAATCCGATGGGTCAGTGGTGTGTTGGGGATTGGGTAATAACGGCCAATGCACGGTACCTGAACCAAACCTGAACTTCGTTGCCATAGCAGCTGGTGATGCGCATGTAATCGCATTGAAGAGTGACGGTACAGTGGTGGGTTGGGGGCATAATGCGCACGGGCAGTGCGACACACCGGCCCCAAACCAGGACTTCGTTGCCGTCGCTGCTGGCGACGGCCATTCGATTGGGCTTAAGAGTGGCGGCTCAGTGGCTTGCTGGGGTTACAACCCATTTGGACAGAGCATAGCGCCCGAGCGGAACACCGGTATCATCGGAATAGCCGCTGGAGGGTACACCACGGCGGTCATCCGCAGTGTCAGGTCGATAGCTGGACAGGTGCAACTGGGTAACTTCACAGGCAGCATCGAAACACAGCAGCTTAACGCTACTATCAACAGCACTGCACACCCTGGGTATGACCATTCGCTCACTGTGTTACCGCAAAACAACGGCGGATTTACTCTCTCCACTTTCTTGCAACCGCCGTATGACATCCGCGTGAGCAGTCCCCACTTCCTGTCGGTGATGGCCGCTAACCATAATCCCGCAAACATCCTGAATGTCGCCCTCGTCAACGGCGATGCGGATGGAGACGGGCAGATCAACCTGTTCGACTTCGTGGTGCTGGACACCAACTTCGGCAAGAACAGCCCCATGGCTGACCTGAATGGAGACGAGCAGGTGAACCTGTTTGACTACGTGGTCATCGACCAGAACTTCGGCGCCAAGGGGGAGTAAGGTACTTAACCAAAACTAGATTGGAGATTGAACTATGAAACACGTAAGTGTGCGATTGAATTACGGGTATGCGGGCTGGCTGGTATGCCTTCTGGTAATGCTGTACAGCTCTGTCTGCCTTGCTCAAGGTGGAACCATCGAAGTATGGGGGCAATACCGCACCATACCAATGAATATCGATGGGGTCACCGAAGTAGATGCAGAAGACTACCACTCTGTCGCCTTGAAATCCGATGGGTCTGTGGTCTGCTGGGGATACAACTATTACGGACAGAGTAATGTACCTGCTCCCAATAGCGATTTCGTTGCTGTTTCGGCCGGCCAGTACCATACAGTTGGTTTGAAACGTGACGGATCGATAAAGGGCTGGGGTCTTAACGACTACGGACAGTGTACTGTGGATGGGGAAAACAAGAACTTCATAGCCATAAGTGCACGGTCCAAACACACCATCGGTTTGAGAAATGATGGCTCAGTCGCAGCCTGGGGTGATATAAAGACACTGCCAGAACCCAACCGCGACTTTGTGGCTGTGGACGCAGGTTTTTACCATAACATCGGTCTGAAAAGAGACGGCTCAATAGTGGGCTGGGGTGATAACTCTCATCTGCAATGTACGGTGCCAGAGCCAAACAGTGATTTCGTGGCTATCGCAGCAGGTGGGTTCCACTCAATGGGACTCAAACGTGATGGTACCATTGTGTGCTGGGGATACGACTCCTATGGGCAATGTGTGATCACCACTGCCAACCAGGACTTCGTCGCGATCGCAGCAGGTACCGAATACTCTCTGGGAATTAAACGAGATGGAACCATCTACGGTTGGGGTAAGAATGACAAAGGGCAGTGTACCATGCCCTCGCCTAACACTGACTTCATATCTGCCGCTGGCGGACTGGCGCATACCATTGGACTTAAGCGAGATGGCACCGTCGTATGCTGGGGTGACAATACTTACCACGCGTGTGGAATACCGTCATCCAACAACGGATTCGTCGCCGTAGCGGCTGCGACGACGCATGTAGTAGGACTGCGTTCCGATAACTCTGCCGTCTGTTGGGGCTCTAATGAGTACGGCGAATGTGATGTTCCGGCACCTAACCAAGATATCGTTGCGATCGATGCAGGTGGCAACACTACAATATCATTGAAACGAGATGGTTCGTTGCTGTCTTGGGGGCAGGGTGGAGGTGATCCCCCTGGTGTAAACGAGAATTTCACCGCCGTAACGGCAGGTCAACGATTCAACGCCGCCATCAAATCGGATGGCTCTGTGGTCTCCTGGGGTCTGTCGTTATATGGTAATCCAAACTCGGACTTCGTAGCCATATCGGGAGGAACACACCAGATTATCGGATTGAAGAGGGACGGCTCTGTGTATTGCTGGGGGAATGAAGGTGAGGATGGACTACCAAATCCCAACCAGGACTTTGTGGCCGTGTCTGCTGGTCATCATCATTGGGTTGCGTTAAAACGAAACGGATCGGTGGTTTGTTGGGGACAAGGGGATGCTGATATACTCACCGTACCTGAACCTAACACTGACTTCGTGGCGATCTCGGCAGGCTTCTTCCATACCGCTGGCCTTAAAAGTAATGGCTCAATAGTCTGCTGAGGGAAGAACGACTACGGTAAGTGCAATGTGCCGGAGCCTAATAGTGGGTTTATAGCCGTTGATGCAGGTGACAACATCACGACGGCTATACGCGGGGTGCAGCCGATTTCCGGGAATGTGCAATTGGGCGACTTCGGTGGTGGTTTGTCAACTTCACGTGTCACCGCGTCGATAGGGCGTGCTGGGGTGCCAGGCATCACCCACTGCCTCAGCCTGCTGCCGCAACCGAATGGCAACTACTCCCTCTCCACCTACCTGCAACCGCCGTACGACATCCGCGTGAGCAGCCCGCACTTCCTGACAGCCAAGGCGACGAATGTGGCTGGTGGGCAAAGTGCCAACTTTACGCTGGTGAACGGCGATGCGGATGGAGACGGGCAGATCAACCTGTTTGACTTCGTGGTACTCGACCTCAACTTCGGCAAGAGCAGCCCGATGGCTGACCTGAACGGCGACAGCCAGGTAAACCTGTTCGACTATGTAGTCATCGACCAAAACTTCGGAGCCAGCGGAGATTGAACCCAATTGCATTCGATAGGCCGTGATGCCTGTACATATGCAGACGAATGGGGGTGTATCCTGGTTGGAGCGACCGGCTAGCTACACCCCGACTAGAAGAACGACGCATGTAGTGCATGTGTTCTTGGAATGGCCAGGAGGCTTTCAAATGGGCTTAATGAAATGTATCCGAATGGTAATACCACTACTTTTCGTAGTGATCTGTTCTGTCCAAGCCGATGCTCAAGTAGGAAAAATGCAGGCGTCACAACCTGCTCATACCACTTGCATATCTTCGCCATTCTATGGAGCCCGTTATGCCAATGGTGATCGAGGATCGACCGCGGTATCGGCCTTTAGTGAAGAGACTTCAACCCCACCAGTCATCGAATCATTCGCACCCTTCGGCGGGTTCCCCGATGATACTGTCAGCATCTACGGATCCAACTTCACCGGAGTGACTGATGTTTCCATTGCCAACTATTCTGCCAATTTTACTGTAGAGAACGACAACCTAATCAATGCCCTTGTGCCTGATCCTATGCTGTTTGGCGGGCAAGCGATAGGTGTAATATCGGTAACTGGCCCTGGTGGCACTGCTAACAGTTCCGATGAATTCGCGATATCCACATATGGACCAATCTTAATGACAACTATCGACTCGTTCGAGCCTGCCTGCGGACGAGCGGGTGACACTGTGGAAATCTATGGCATGGATATCTACGATGTCAGCAGTGTCAGCTTCAACGGAACGTCTGCCCAAATAGTGGACTATGATGCCGGCCACATCACCGCCATAGTGCCAAACGGAGCTACAACCGGCAGGATATCGGTGGAAGCCATGTTTGGGCCAGCAACCAGTACGGATGACTTCTTTGTGTTGTCTCCGTCATCACAGGGTGGAACCCTCGACGCATGGGGTATGCAAAGAGTTACGCCTGGCTCGCTATCAGGTATCCGCGAGGTGACATCAGGAGCTGGGCACACTGTTGCACTGAAGCGGAATGGGTCCATCGTGTGCTGGGGAGATAACCAGAAAGGTCAGTGTAATGTGCCTTTGCCAAACAATGGCTATACAGCGGTTGCAACCGGGTCATTCTTCTCTGTGGGATTACGCAGTAATGGTACTGTGGAATGCTGGGGTGATAACGGCTTCAAACAGTTGGATGTGCCCGCACCGAACACTGGGTTTGTGGCCATATCTGCAGGATATGATCATGCTATCGGATTAAAGAATGATGGCTCTGTAGTTTGCTGGGGGTCTAACGGATCCAAGCAGCTTGATGTGCCAGCTCCTAACAGTGACTTCATTGCAGTCACTGCAGGTGGGTATCATAACATCGGTATTATGCGTAACGGGTCACTTGTTTGTTGGGGATATGCTGATCATGGCCAGTGCAGTGTCCCAGCACCGAACAGTGACTTCATTTCCGTAGCTGCCGGAGGATATCATTCGATAGGAATCAAGAGGAATGGGTCGGTAGTTTGTTGGGGAAATGATACTGAGGGCCAATGCCAGGTCCCAGGGCCAAACAGTGAGTTTGTAGCTGTCTCAGCCAGCACTATGGGCTCCATTGGCCTCAAACGAGATGGCACGGCAGTGTGTTGGGGCACGAATGAAGCAGGCGGGTGCGAGCAACCTGCGACAAATGAGAGGTATGTGTCAATCACGGCACACGGGTATCACATTGTCGGCGTGAAGCGAAACGGCCTCATCACTACTTGGGGAGGTGCTCCCATTGGTCAGTTTAACGGGTCTAGGCCTAATACAGGCATTGTTACTGCATCAACTGGATTTACGCATGGGGTCGGACTTACCAGCAGTGGTTCAGTGGAGTGCTGGGGAAGCAACACCTATGGGCAATGTAACTATCCTACACCTAACAGTGGTTTTATCGATGTATCAGCGGGAGGATGGTATAATGCTGGCCTTAAGCGTGATGGATCAGTAGTCTGTTGGGGGTGTACCGGTGATGGTCAGGGTAGTGTACCACTACCAAACAGCGACTTTGTGGCGGTTTCGCCAGGTCTCTACCATACAGCAGGTTTGAAGCGTGATGGTTCGATTGTGTGCTGGGGTAGTAATGCCTGGGGTCAGCGCATCGTACCAGCACCCAACGCCAACTATGTATCTGTTTCAGCAGGGCATATGCATACGGCCGGTATCAAACGTGATGGATCCATTGTCTGCTGGGGAGATAACACGTATAATCAGTGCCGTGTTCCAGAGCCAAACACCGGGTTTATCAGTGTGTCCGCAGGCCGTTTTCATACCCTTGGTCTAAAACGCGATGGCTCGGTGGTCGCTTGGGGCGACAGCTCCTATAAGCAATGCGATGTGCCATCGCCTAATAACGAATTTGTATCGGTATCGGCTGGACAAAGCGTTTCTGTAGGATTGAAGAGTGACGGTACTGTTGTCTTTTGGGGTTACAACTACTATGGTCAATGTACTGTGCCAGACCCTAACTATGAGTTTCTCGCGATATCTGCTTTCGGATACAACACTGTCGCGATCAGGGCTGAACGGTCGATAATCGGGCAGGTGGCACTTGGGAACTTCAATGGCAGCTTGGTCGATCACCCGCTGACGGCTGTTGTCAACTGCTCATCCGATACTAACACTGCAGAATGCATGAGTATATTTCCTGGTTCTAATGGCCTGTTTTCACTATCGACCTATCTGAAACCGCCATACGACGTGATGATGCTTAGCCCGCATTTTCTGACCGCCAAAGCCACGAATGTTGTCGCTGGGCAAAGTGCCAACTTCACGCTGGTAAACGGCGACGCCGATGGTGACGGGCAGATCAACTTGTTTGACTTCGTGGTACTGGATCAGAACTTTGATTCCTACGATACCATGGCTGACCTTAACGGCGATGGGCAGGTGAACCTGTTTGACTACGTGGTCATCGACCAAAACTTTGGTGCCAAGGGAGACTGAGGCAAGTGCATGGCTAAAAATGATCGAACCAATACATAAAGTATGTGAGGTAATCACTATGATTAATAGTTTCCATCGATCTATGTTTCTATCTGGTGCTATAGTGCTGGGGTGCCTGTGTGCTGAAATGGGACAGTCTCAACCCACTCTACCAGCCATTCCACCAATGCTGGTGGAATCCTCAAAGGCTCAGGTGGCTAACGTCCAACCGGTTCCGTATGGCCCGATCACGGGGATTACTGCCATATCGGCAGGATACTATCACAGTGTGGGGCTCAAGCGTGATGGCTCTGTTGTTTACTGGGGTAATAACTCGTTTGGTCAGGGCAATGTGCCAGAACCCAACCAGAACTTCGTTTCTGTCGCCGCAGGCGGAATCCACACAATAGGTCTGAAAGAAAACGGCTCTGTAGTTTGCTGGGGCAACAATGACTATTTCCAATGTAGTCTACCAGCCCAAAATACGAGCTTTACGGCCGTATCGGCTGGGTTATTCCACTCTGCGGCATTGCGTGTCGATGGATCGATTACATGTTGGGGATTTAACGGAGATGGACGTTGCAGCGTACCCTCACCTAATCAAGATTTCATAGCGGTTGCAGCAGGCGGAGCACATACTGTAGGGCTGAAAAAAGACGGTTCTGTGGTCGTTTGGGGTGATGCCTCCGGTATCAATCAGCCTGATCCGACCGAGAGGTTTACCGCCATATCGGCAGGAAATCATACGATGGGATTACGAGCCGATGGCAGCGTGGTGTGCTGGGGAGGCAACGGCCAGGGGCAGTGTACCGTCCCATCACCCAATCGCGACTTTGTAGCAATCTGTGCAGGCGGATCGCACTCTATGGGGCTCAAGCGCAGCGGGGTGGTAGTGTGCTGGGGACTAAACACCGACAATCAGTGCAGCGTGCCTTTACCGAACCGCGATTTCGTAGCTATCGCCGCAGGAAATACCCACTCAGTCGGTCTCAAACGCGACGGTACTGTTGTCTGCTGGGGGAATAATGGCTATGGTCAAGCCCCGATCCCTATAAAGCCGCATGGTGCCATCGAGATATGGGGGAATAAAAAGATTGTACCAGAGGAACTTGGCGGGTTTTCTTACATTTCAACGAGCATCTATAGCACAATAGGCATAAAACGTGACGGCAGTGTTGCAGGGTGGGGGTTGAACGTTGAAGGTATGCTATCATCGCCTTTACCGAACGCCGATTTCAAGATGGTGGCCTCGGGATACGCACATACAGTTGGGCTCAAGACCAATGGAAGCATCATATGCTGGGGAAATAACAGCTACAGTCAATGCATTGTTCCAGAACCAAACCAACACTTTACAGCGATAGATGCTGGTCAGGATTTTAGTGCTGGGTTGAAAAGTGACGGCACGATTGTCTGTTGGGGTGATAATAGCCAGAATCAATGTAACGTCCCTTCACCGAACGCGGGTTTTTCGGCGGTATCGGCTGGTTTCCTTCATACCGCAGGATTGAAGCAAGACGGGTCGATTGTTTGTTGGGGGAATAACAGTTATGAGCAATGCAATGTGCCTGCTCCGAACGCTGATTTCGTAGCGGTGTCTGCAGGCGAACGTTACACGGTTGCCATCAAGAAGGATGGGTCTATTGTAGGCTGGGGATACAACGATGATGGCCGGTGTAATCCTCCGGAGCCAAATGATGAGTTTGTAGCGGTATCAGCAGGTTACCATCATACTTTGGCACTCAAACGGGATGGCACTGTAGCTGCCTTTGGAAGTAATCTAGGTGGCGTATGTGACATACCCCAACCCGATGACCGTTACGTTGCGGTTTCGGCAGGATTGGTTCATTCTGTGGCACTGAAGAGTGATGGATATGTAGTTTGCTGGGGAAGCAATGCCGAGAACCAGTGTGGAATCACACCAAATAGAAACTTTACTGAAGTTAAATCACGCGGTGAGTTTACTATCGGGCTGAGAACTCACGAGGTGGTATGCTTGGGAAACAAAGCCTATGGTCTGCAGAATGTCCCCGAACCAAACATGGGGTTTATAGAAATCGGTGCTGGGCGGGCCCATGGTGCTGCCCTTAAGAGTGACGGGTCGGTGGTATGTTGGGGAGACAACTCTAAGGGGCAGTTAAATGTCCCTCAGCCAAACCAGGGTGTAATAGCCATAGCCACAGGGGAAAACCATACACTTGCTCTGAAAAGTGACGGCTCCATATCTGGCTGGGGATGGAATGCATATGGCCTATATGATGTTCCTCAGCCCAACCAGGGCTTCGTGGCGGTTTCTGCCGGTATGTTTCACTCGCTCGGACTTAAAGAAGATGGAACCATAGCTTGCTGGGGCTCAGATTACGTGACGCGGCATCCAGTCCCATTACCAAACAGTGACTTTGTCGCCATCGCATCCGGCGATTATCATTCCGTCGCGCTGAAGCGCGACGGCTATGTCGTTTGCTGGGGTAGCAACATATATGGTCAATGCGATGTTCCCACACCTAACCAAGACTTCGTCGCGATCGCGGCGGGCTGGCAACACTCGATCGGCCTCAAACGTGACGGGTCGGTCGTCTGCTGGGGTGATAACGCCGAAGGACAGTGCAATATCCCCTCACCGAACAGCGGTTTTATCGCCATTGCTGCAGGATCCAAAACCTCGCTTGTTATTCGCAATCTACATACCGTGTCGGGGCAGGTGCAACTGGGCGGGTTTGGCGGTGACCCCCTTACGCAGCAGCTCGCGGCCACCATAAGCAGCTCAGCCTTCCCCAATCCATCCCAGTGTATGAGCCTAAATCCAACAAGTAACGGCAGCTTTACACTATCAACCTATCTGGCCCCGCCATATGACATCCGAGTCTTTGGATCGCATTTCCTGCCCATCAAGGCGGTTGGCATCAATGCAGACCAAAGCACCAACTTCTCCCTTGTCAACGGCGATGCGGATGGCGACGGGCAGATCAACCTGTTCGACTTCGTGGTGCTGGACATGAACTTCGGCAAGACAAGCCCGATGGCCGACCTGAACGGCGACGGGCAGGTGAACCTGTTCGACTACGTGGTTATCGACCAGAACTTCGGGGCCAAGGGGGACTAAAACAAACTCAACACGGTGAGGCCTCAGCAGCCTCATCGCATCAACACACGCCGGATGTTGCCTGGTGTATATGACAATTGAAGGCCACTATTAAGGATATGTGGAGGCAATACATGAAACGCACAGTAACGCGGATCGGAAGTAATGTGATGGGATGGGTGGTCGGGCTATTGCTGGTGGTGTGCTGTGTTCCTTGCCTGGCCCAAGGCGGTGCCATCGAGGGTTGGGGGTATTACCGTGTGATTCCTGGGGAACTGACTGGTTTCACGGCGGTATCGGCCGGTTATACTCATGCGGCTGGCTTGAAAACTGACGGCTCAATTGTGTGCTGGGGTAGCAACGCAAATGGCCAGTGCAGTGTTCCTGCACCCAATAGTGGCTTTGTTGCCGTTTCGGCAAGCAATGAGTTCACTGTGGGGTTGAAAGCTGATGGATCGGTGGTGTGTTGGGGACGGAATAGCAGTGGCCAATGCACAGTACCCGCACCGAACAACGGCTTTACGGCGGTGTCGGCAGGCGGCACCCATGCAATAGGGCTGAAGAACGACGGCTCAGTGGTCTGCTGGGGGGCCAACGGGAGCGGGCAGTGCACTGTTCCTGGGCCAAACTCTAGCTTTAAAGCCATATCAGCAGGTGCGTTTACGACAGCTGGACTTAAAAACGACGGGTCCGTTGTGTTCTGGGGAGATAATAGTGGTGCTCAGTGTAGTCTGCCTGCCACGAATGATTACGATGCTGTCTCTGTGGGCACTTGGTATACCGTCGGGTTGAGAAAGAATGGTTCTATCATTGGAGTGGGCACAAACGGCTGGGGTGGGTGGGTAATCGACCCCGAACCTAACAGCGATTTTACTGCAGTTTCTGTTGGGAACAACCATCAGGTCGCGATGAAGAGCAACGGGTCCATCATTACTTTTGGCAGCCCCGAGGGAAATCGGTGGGGGCAATGTGATGTTCCTGGTCCGAATAGCGACTTTATTGCTGTGTCTGCAGGTGCCTTCTTTACCGTGGGACTGAAGTCAGATGGCACAGTGGTTTGCTGGGGTATGAACAACTACGGGCAGTGCAACGGGCCTTTGCCCAACCGAGATTTCGTCTCTATTGCAGCGAACGAAAATCATAGTATCGGACTGAAACCCAACGGTTCGATCGTCTGCTGGGGTGACAGTGACAATGCCCTGGCACTCATGCCGACATCAAATACTAACATCATCGCTGTGTCCGCTGGCTGGGGTGCTGGTGGGGATCCGTATGGACACAGTGCGGTGCTCAAGGCAAATGGATCAATCTACTGCTGGGGAAACAACGGAGAAGGACAATGCAATACCCCAGAACCGAACACCGGATTTGTAGCAGTTGCAGCAGGATACAGAAATACGGCAGGGGTAAAAAGCGATGGATCCATTGTGTGCTGGGGATTTAATCATTACGGTGCATGCAATGTGCCCGAGCCCAACACTGATTACATCGCAGTTGCGATCAACTCCAACAATGCCGTGGGGTTAAAGCGCAATGGCTCAGTTGTGGGCTGGGGCAGCCCATTTACAGGCGTCAACACAGTGCCAGAGCCCAACAGCGGTTTCATCGCTGTATCTGCAGGCCCTGCATTCGCTGTAGGGTTGAAACGCGATGGTTCGATTGTCGGCTGGGGTGATAATGGGTCAGGGCAGTGCAATGTGCCCGAGCCTAACCGCGACTTCATCGCTGTCTCCACATCCGGCGGCACAGTCGCGGGGCTCAAGAGCGACGGCTCGATCGTCTGTTGGGGTGACAACACATATGGTCAACGTAATGTGCCCGAACCAAACAGCGGTTTCATCTATATCTCTGCTGGCCGGTTCCATACGGTGGGCATCCGCGGCGGGCATTCGCTGTCGGGTACGTCTACACTTGGCAATCTGCTCGGTGACATCACTCACCAACCGATTGCTGCAGAGTTAAGTAGCATGAGCAATTTGAGTGCCACTCAGATCCTGAATTTCCACCCTAGAAGCGACGGTAGCTTCGCTCTTCACAGCGCTTTGGATCCACCATATCAAGTTCGAATAACCAGTCCACATTATCTACCTCTACACATCCAAAATGTCGACCCTAGCATCAGTCTGAACTTCTCCCTTGTCAACGGCGATGCGGATGGAGATGGGCAGATCAACCTGTTCGACTTCGTGGTGCTGGACCAAAACTTCGGAAAGACCACCCACATGGCTGACCTCAACGGCGACGGCCAGGTGAACCTGTTCGACTACGTGGTCATCGACCAGAACTTCGGCGCCAAGGGAGATTGAGGCAACCGCTACAAGGTGAGGTCTCATCGGCCTCACCGCATCAATACACCGGATGTTGTTGATGCAAGAAATGACAACTGACGGTCACTACATAGAATATATGGAGGTTGTACATGAAATTCACCGTATTTCGATTGACGTTTGGTGTCATGGGCTGGATGGTGTGGTTAACCATGGTCGTGTGTTGCGCACCTTGCCTGGCTCAGGGAGGCACCATAACCGCATGGGGGACAAAGCGCATATCGCCTGGTGAATACAATGAGTTTGTGGCAGTCGCTACAAACAACTCGCATAACATAGCACCAAACCCTGACGGTACTGTTGTTGGGCTCAAGGCTGACGGTTCCGTAGTATGTTGGGGCCAAAACAACCATGGTCAGTGTAATGTCCCCGATCCGAATGCCGACTTTATTGCCATCGCCGCTGGACACGGTCATACCGTGGGGCTTAAACAAGACGGAACCGTGATCGGCTGGGGTGACAACGCTTATTTGCAATGCGCGGTGCCAGAGCCAAACAAGGATTTCGTTGCGATAGCAGCAGGAGCCAACCACACTATTGGGTTAAAGCGTGATGGTTCTGTGATATGCTGGGGTTTCGATAACTTCGGTCAATGCACTGTGCCAGAACCAAAACAAGGCTTCGTGGCGATCTCGGCGGGCAACTGTTACTCTGTCGGGTTAAAAAACGATGGATCAGTCGTCTGCTGGGGGCTCAACAACTTCGGACAGCTCAACGTACCTGAGCCTAATGAGGACTTCTCGGCCGTAGCAGCAGGTGATGCTCATGTAGTTGGATTGAAGGTTGATGGTTCGGTCACCTGCTGGGGACATGGTGGTAATTACCAGCTAGTCGTACCGGAACCGAACAGTGGATTCAATGCAGTGGCCGCGGGCGATGGCCATTCGGTAGGAATGAAAAGTAACGGTAAATTGGTTTGTTGGGGACTAAGTAACTACTCACAGTGCGTGGTGCCAACGCCAAATGCCGGATTTACGAGTATTTCTGCGGGAGGTTACGCTACGACAGCCATTCGTGGTGTGAGTTCATTTGCAGGACTGATACGGTTGGATAATTTCGCCGGTGATCTGGTTTCGCAGGTACTGAAGATAGCATTCTGCAATTCCGTGGAACCCAGTGCCGTCCATGCATTTACCCTTTCCCCCCAGCCTGATGGCAACTTTTCGCTATCCACCTACATGCCTCCGCCGTATGACATCCGTGTGGGCAGCCCGCACTTCCTGACCGCCAAGGCCGCGAATGTAGCCATGGGTGAGATTCTGAACTTCACCCTAGTGAACGGCGACGCGGATGGGGACGGGCAGATCAACCTGTTCGACTTCGTGGTGCTGGACATGAACTTTGGTAAGTCCACCCCGATGGCTGACCTGAACGGCGACGGCCAGGTGAACCTGTTCGACTACGTGGTCATCGACCAAAACTTCGGGGCCAAGGGGGATTGAGGTGAGTGTGCATGCAAGAGGCCAGAAGGCCTGCGTGTGTGCAGACGAATGGGGGTGTGTCGAGTTGGAGCGACCAAGAAGAAGCACACAGACTAACAAATTAGTGATGACACGGGATCGTTAGCAACGGAACACGGAGATTATGCAATGAACTACAAGAAATCATGTATTGCAGCATGGTCGATCGCAGGGCTGCTTCTACTCAGTTGTGGCTCGCGTTGTTATGCGCAGGGAGGCACAATCGAGGCCTGGGGTGAACAACGGCTCATTCCCGGCGAGCAAACAGGGTTCGCTGCTGTGTCGGCCGGCGACAATCATACCGCTGGGTTGAAGCGAGATGGTTCGATCGTCTGTTGGGGCGCAAATGGCTATTACAAGCAGTGCAACGTACCTGAGCCTAACAAGGACTTTACTGCTGTCGTAGCAGGGCAAACACACACTGCCGCACTGAAGAAGGAGGGTTCGCTGGTATGCTGGGGTGATAACAGCTATGGCCAATGCAACGTTCCATCACCGAATAGTGGTTTTGTGGCAGTTGCATTGGGATACGCATATACCGTTGGACTGAAGCATGATGGTTCAGTAGTATGCTGGGGACAGAACGATAAGGGACAGTGTAATGTGCCGTTGCCCAACAAAGACTACATCGCGATTTCATCTGGATTTCAACACTCTGTCGGGTTAAAAACAGATGGAACCGTAGTGTGCTGGGGTGATACCAGCTATGGCCAATGCAGCGGGCCAGAGTTGAATGGTGGGTTTATCTCAGTGGATGCAGGCTCTTTCCATACTGTCGGTTTAAGGGCTGATGGTTCCTTAGCCTGCTGGGGAATGAACGACCAAAGACAGTGCAACTTACCAGATCCAAACACAAACTTCGTGGCTGTATCTGCGGGAAATGATCATACTTTAGCACTTCGGCGGGATGGCTCAATCGAAATCTGTGGCAGGAATGCCTTCGGTATCTATGGAATACCTTTACCTAATCAGGATTTTATCGCCATATCGGCCGGATTCTGGTTCTCTGCCGGGTTAAGACGAGATGGTTCGGTTGTGGCATGGGGATACAATTCCTCAGGACAATGCAGTGTGCCTATGGAAAATCATGGTTTTACGGAAGTGGCCACAGGGAATGGTTTTTCAATCGGGCTAAAGAATGATCGAACTGAAGTGGGATGGGGTGACAATACATACTACCAATGCACAATACCACCACCGAACCAAGACTTCATCGCCGTGTCTACAGGTAGCAATCACACGGTTAGCCTCAAAAGTGACGGCACTATAGTCTGTAAGGGTAACAATGACTATGGCAAAAGTATCGTCCCCGATCCTAACCAGGATTTCGTTGCGGTCGCCGCAGGATTCATGCACTCTATCGGATTAAAGAGTGACGGGTCTATCGTCTGCTGGGGAATAACTAGCGGAGGCAGGTGCTCCGTGCCTCTTCCTAACAGTGATTTCGTAGCCATTACGGCTGGTAACTACCATTCTGCAGGACTGAAACGCACCGGATCGGTAGTATGCTGGGGAAGCAACACCTATGGTGAATCCAGTGTCCCTGAACCAAACAGTGATTTCGTTGCCATCTCAGCCGGAAATGGGGTAACGCTTGGCCTGAAAAGCAATGGCTCTGTAATACCGTGGGGTAAAAATGACACTGGCCAGTGTAATGTGCCTGGGCCAAACCAGGACTTTACCGCTATCGCGATGGGATATGACCATGCCATCGGATTAAAGAAGAATGGCTCCGTGGTCTGCTGGGGTGCAAACTCCTCCGGGCAATGCAATGTTCCGGAACCTAACAGTGGTTTCATTGCCATTGCCGCAGGTTTACGGCAGTCTGCTGCCATACGCGGTAGTCGAGTTCTGTCAGTGGCGCTGAATCTTGGCAGTTATACAGCTAACCAGTCGTCTGAACCTTTGATGGCTACTGTGAACAGCACATCTGACCCAAGCATTACGCAGTGTTTGAGTTTACTGCCTGCCGGAGACAGTCCACAGAGCAATAGCCTGCCAGATGACGCACCTCAAAACAACAGTATCGGAAACTATACATTCTCTAGCTACCTGCCACCACCATATGATATCCGTGTGTTCGGTTCGCATTTTCTACCGATCAAGGCCGAAAATGTTGACCCGAAAACTAGTATTGAGTTCTCACTCGTCAACGGCGATGCGGATGGTGATGGCCAGGTCAACCTGTTTGACTTCGTGGTGCTAGACATGAACTTCGGAAAGACCAACTCAATGGCCGATTTGAACGGCGACGGACAGGTGAACCTGTTCGACTACGTGGTGATCGACCAGAACTTCGGGGCCAAGGGCGACTAAGGCAGAATCACAATGGGCGGCCAGGCGGCCGCCCATCCTGCGAACAGAACCGAGTGACCGTCAGACTACCGCTGGATGCCCGTCATGTTGGCGCTGGTGAAGTCGGCACCCAGCAGATTGGCTCCGGTCAGGTTGGTGCGGCTGAGGTTTGCCCGATACAGTATCGCCCCGCTCAAATCGGCCCCACTGAGGTCAACCCCACTCAGGTCAGCACCAGTCAAATTGGCTCCAGCCAGGTTCACGCCGCCCATGTTGGCGCCTGTCAAATCTGCATCGGTCAGATTGGCACCCTGCATATTGGCCTCACTGAGTTCCACTGCTCCGAAGAACCCTCCGCTGAGGTCGGCCTGTGCCAGGTTGGCACCAAATAGGTTTGCGAACTCCAGATTCGCTTTCCGGGCTTCCACCACCGACCTTGTGTCGGCGAAGTCGCCGGAAATGATGACCTCACCACGTCTACTTCTAATTTCGATTTGCATTGGATGTTGCCCCTTTGACTGAAAATACACTACACTAACTGCATCATACCTCACAAATCATTAGGTATGGTGGTTGCCAGTTTATGAACGTAAAACTACGTCGCGTTCATTGCGAGTGAGGTAACACCCAGCCTTTCATTTCAGTCTTAAAGTCAGAATAGATTCATATCGGCAAGATGAGTGATATATCTTGCCCCAGGTTCGTGACCACATAACCTGGTTATATAACAATCTAGTCTATATGGTTCATAAACATGAAGTTGAGGTGTGGTATGTGATGCGGCAAGGGAATGTACCAGAGAGCAGTTATCAGGCATCGAAACCCGGCCAGGCTGAGGCTGTCATCATCATCCCCGTCGCGGCAAACCAAGTCGTGCGGCTGGCGGCACACGACCTGCAGAACTACGCTGAGAAGGCGACGGGGGTAAAGATACCCATCGTGAGTGAGGATGCCATCCCGCCCGATATCCGCAGACGCATCTACCTTGGCCCCACGCAAGCCGCGCTCAAGGTCGGTATCAACCCCTCAAAACTACCCCGCGATGCTTACCAAATCATATCATCTGGAGATGTGAGTTATTTGGCAGGCCATGACCGCGACGGCGATTCTGACAACCTCGGCACCCCAGCGGGAACCCTCTTCGCCGTATACGATGTGCTCGATAGTGACTTGGGCGTGCGATGGCTGTGGCCAGGCGTTTCGGGCGAGGTTATCCCGAAGCGTGCATCACTCATAATCAAGGATCGCAACGTAACGGTACTCCCTGAGTTCCGGTTCTCAGGACTGCGGACTGACCGGCCCGAGGAACGTCTGTGGATGCGCCGGATGCGCATGCACGATGCGGACAATACCTCCTACGGCCACTCATTTGGCCGCTGGGGTGAGATGTATTTTAAGGACCACCCTGAGTGGTTTGAGCTGACTAAAGAGGGTAAGCGGATTCCGGGAAAGTCGATGTGCGTCTCAAACCCGGGCCTGCACAAGCAGATCGTACAGGACTGGTGGAAGTGGAACAAAGATCGGCCCAGCGGCAACCGTTCAATCATCAATATCTGCGAGAATGATGGCGAAGGGTTATGCCAGTGCCCTGACTGCTGTGCATGGGACGGACCGGAAATGCCTTGGCCGCGTCCAGAGCCCTACCAGGGTTATCACAATGTGGGCCGCCGGTACGCGCGTTTCGAAATGGCGGTGTTGAAGCTTGCCCGGCAGTATGACCCCAAAGCGCAGGTGGTCGCATATGCCTACAGCAACATGGTTTTCGCACCCAGTGGTGTGAAGATGGATAAGGATGTGTTGATCGGGTATTGCTGCGATGTTTTTATACCGCGCAAGGCCAAGGACCACGCCTGGGTACTTCAGCAGTTCATGGGCTGGGCGAATGCGGGAGCATCGATGTTTCTACGGCCCAATTATCTTTTGAATGGCTATTGTATGCCGTGTAACTGGTCACGGCAGTTCACAGATGAGTTTCAATTCTTCGTCCGGCATGGTCTGATGGGTACCGATTGTGACAGCTTGACTGGTATGTGGTCGACCATGGGGCTCACCCTGTATGTGCTGGGACGTCTTCATGTTGACCCCAAAAAGCCGCTCTTTAATATCTGTCGCGAGTATTACTCCGCGTTCGGACCTGCAGCGAAACAGGTGAAAGCATACATGGATTACTGGGAGAGATATGACCAGTCACATCTCGGTGTTCTTGCCGACGGCGTGTTCCACTACTACTGGTATCCTGAAAAGGTATACGCCCGTTACCCTCCGGAGTGTTTCGTGCCCGCAGAGAGGCTGATGGCCGAGGCCGAAAGGGCAGCAGCAAGCGACACAGACTCCGCTGCTAAGGTCGCCTTCCTGAAGGCTGGGATGGTTCATGCTAAACTGTGTACAGAGGCGAGCCTCGCCATGTCCAAAGCCGGCGACGATGAAGGTAAAAGGCGAACTGCAGTGGAGAAGCTTGTGGCATACCGCAAGACGATCACCGACCCGATGGTCGTGAACGTCGAAAGGTGCAGAGAGACGGAGCTCAAACTCAACTGGCCTGTGTAATCTGGTATAGCCATATTTGACGGAACCGAAATCTGTTTTCTTGAAGGAGTATTCGATGACCTTGATCCGAAAGTGTTCCCTCATTTGCGCAGCAGCCCTCATGGCGGTGTTGCTCACGACGAGCATCAAAGCTGCGCCGCTGCTCAAGCCTGGGCAACGGCTGGTGTTTCTTGGTGACAGCATCACACAGCAGCGAATCTACACCCGGTATGTCATGAACTATTTCGCGATGCGGTACCCCGGTAGCCAGTTCAGCTTCCGTAATGCGGGTATCGGCGGTGATCAAGCCTCTTGGGCGGTAGGGCGTATTGACCGCGACGTCTTAAGCCTGAAGCCCGAAGTGGTGACCATATGTTTCGGCGTCAACGATGTCGGATATAAGCCGTTCACCCAAGAGGCGTATGATGCCTACATCGACAGCCTGAAGGCGATGATTGTGAAGTTGAAGCAGGCCGGTGTTCAGGTCGTGCTATTAACATCGAACGTAGTGGATGATGTTACTGTTGCTAGCTTCAAACCCTTCCTGAATGAGGCACTTAGTCAGTTCAGAGACGGCGTGATGGCGCTTGCTCGCGAAGAAAGGGTGCCCATTTTCGACTTGTATGCGCTGATGATGGATATCCAAACCCGTTCTAAGGCCGATGATCAGTGGTTTAGCATGTTCCTTGATGGGGTCCATCCTAACAATGCAGGGCATTCGTTGATTGCACTGGCATTGTTGAAGGCGCTGGGAGCGATCGAGCAACCGGCAACACTCACGGTGGATGCCAGCCGCAAACAGTTCCGTGCTGAGAAGTGCAAGCTGACCAATTTGAAGATATCAGCCAGCAGCGTTAGCTTTATTCGGACCGATGACGCGCTGCCGGTATGGTTTGATGCCAACGCGGCGGTCATCCGCAAGTATATCGACCTTACTGATGAGCTCAACAAGTATATGTTCAAAGTCTCCGGGCTGTCAAAGGGCAACTGGAGGTTGAAAGTGCAAGGCACCATCATCGGCACTTTTCCCAGCGAGGCCCTGGCGGCAGGGGTGAACCTCGCCGCATATGATGGCCCCTGGATGCAGATGGGCAGGTCGGTGAATGCGATTTCGCTGGCACAGGAGGATTTCTACCTGAGTAACTGGCGGATTTCGAGAGATCAGATGCCTGACACCGTGTTAACTCCCGATCAGGCAGCCACCGCCAATCGGCAGATGGATACCCTTGCAGCCCTAATGGAGAAAACCCGAATGGACTCCACGTCAAATAGATCCTGGACCTGGCAACTGGAGAAACTATAGATGAAACCACAACACATCAATCACATCAAACGCGGCGTATACCTCTGTGTTGCGTTGGTCATAAGTACGTTAATCTCCACATCGATTCTGGCTGACCCGCTGTTGAAGCCGGGGCAGAGAATGGTATTCCTGGGTGACAATACGGGCGACGAACACATGTATACGCGGTATGTTGCCAACGCCTTCACCCTCCGTTACCCGGGTGCTGCGTTTAGCTTCCGTAACCTGGAACGGCGCGGTGACACGGTGCAGGCAGGAACTGCCAGGCTGCAGCACGATGTTTTGAGCCTGAAGCCGAATGTGGTGGTCGTGCTTTGCAGTAACTATGATATCAAGACCGTGCCGTTTGTCACCTTCTGGCCATTCAATAGTGCCACCGTCGGCCCGTATATAGCCGGCATCAGGACGCTGGTTCATGAACTCAATAGAGATGGCATCAAAGTAGTGCTTGTCACCCCTCCGTGTATAGAGTTAAACAAAAACTGGCGTTTCAAAGGTGACTACAATACTGATTTCGTGGCTGGGTTGGCAGATGCCGTTAAGAAGATCGCGGTCGACGAAAAGCTGCTCTGTGTAGATATCTACACGTTGATGCTGGATGTAATGACAAGGATGAAGGCGGATGACGCAAACTACAACTTCATACCCTATGGTATCGAACCATCGCATGTCGCCCAGGCGGTGATGGCGTACGCGGTGCTTAAGGGGCTCGGGTTCGATGATCAGCCCGCCTCATTGACGCTTAATGTGCGGGTCGGCAGGATGTCGGCTGTGAAATGCACCGTGAGCGGTCTACAAACGACCGACACTAAAATCGCGTTTCTCCGTACCGATGCGGCGTTGCCAACCTACCTCGATCCTGAAGCCGACAAGATGATATCATACTTGCCCTTCACGAAGGATTACAACAACTACCCGCTGACCGTGTCAGGACTATCTGAGGGTAGATGGAAGTTGACGGTGCAGGGCATCGAGGCGGGCGTCTTTTCCGCTGATGAGCTGGCGGCTGGCGTGAATCTGGCGGATAAACCTGGTCCCTGGAGAGAGATGGGGAAGAGGGTCAATGCCATCACCCGGCTGCAGGATAATATCGCCATTAACAACTGGCGGATCTATACCCAGCAGGTCTCAAGCGTTGAATTCCCTTGGGCAACTATCGACAAAACGCGGAAGTCGGTGGACGCCCTGATCAACACTTTTGAGCAAGCTCGTATTGAGGCGACGACTCAGAGAACCTGGAACTGGCTGCTGGAAAAGCAGTAGCGATCAGATCAGAAGCCAGCACCGTGGACTTTGTTATGGCTTATAAATCCGTGGCACCAGCGGGCTTGTGGGGATGCGTAGCGCGGGGATGTCCACGACGGTGCCGAGTTGGATGTCAGGGTGGTTTGTGACATCCAGTACTGTAAACTGCATGGCCACGCGACCTAGAACGGGTATCGCTTTGCCGTCATGCAGTACATGCAGGCGGCCCTGGCTTCTCTTAGCGATGAGCTTAAACACACTCTGCCTGTAGAATGGCCCACTGGGCATCATGGTGTATCCATCGGCGTATCCTACGGGCAGCACGGCGGTGCGGGTAGGCCGGCGTGTTTTAACATCCGCACCATATCCCACTCCGCAGCCTGTGGGCAGCAGCTTGACCTCACATACCCGTGACCGGAAGGCCCAGGTGGGTTTAAGGTTCAGTTGGGACAGACACCCTACTACCGGGCACTGGCCGAACAGCACAGTGCCGATACGGACCATGTTAAGCCTGGTCTCTGGGTATCTGAACATCGCGGCACTGTTGGCGATGTGAGTTTTGGTTTCTTTCGGGAGTGGTTGCGAAAGGCCAGCCAGCATATCTGTGAACTTCGCGAACTGCTTATGTACCCCGTCACCCGACATCTCCGACGCGGTGGCGAGGTGAGAGTAGACGCCATCTAGCTGCATAAACTGACACATCAGAGCCATTCCTACGATGTCATTGACCTCAGCAGGTAACGCCCCGAGCCGGCTCATGCCTGTGTCGACTTTGATGTGTATGTGGGCCATTTTTTGCATCTTTACCGCCACTTCGGTTGCTCTTGATATGGCGGATTTGCGAGTAATGGTGATGCTGATATCTCGGCTAAATGCTTCACTCAATTCGTCATCAAACAGCGGCGTAAATACCAGGATGGGGGCCGTGATTCCGGCATCACGCAACGCGATCGCCTCACCAAGCCTCGATACTGCCAGAGAAGAGGCGCCGGCTTTAATCAGTCTGATGCTTGGCTCAACGAATCCGTGTCCATATCCGTTCGCCTTCACCACAGCCATGATGTCAACTTCAGGACCGATGAGCTGTTGAACAGATACCAGGTTCGCTCCGATAGCCTTTAAGTCTACCTCAATCCAAGTGTCTTGTGGCGTCCAAGTCATCATCGTTACTCCTGTTGTTTTTGTGCTCGTCGTTTGATCATTGATTGGATTTTGGGCATCCCAACGTTCCATACCCAATACCACATTGGTGACAAGACCATGTCATACTCACCGATGTACTCCACAAACCTGGGGTTGAATCCCTCTTTAAAGCGGTTAAGACCTTCAAGGTGAGCGTCGCCTTGGCCCTTTTTGGGACTCACACCGCGGAAGTCGTACCACTTACATCCTGCCTCTTTGGCCCACTGAATAAGGCTCCATTGCATCAGGTGGTTGGGCATCACATTACGGTGTTCATTGGAGCTTGCACCATAAGTATACATCGCTCGGTCACCGATTATGTACGCCAAGGCTCCCGCCAGCGGTTTACCGTCAAAATAGGTTAAAGCCATCCGCATCATACCGGCAGGAACCAGCAAATCCCACATCTGTTCAAAGTAGCTTAATGATCGTACCAGGAAGCCATCTCGCGCGCATGTCTCTTTCAGCAGCTCATAGAACACCGGAAGTTGGTCACGGCTGCAGTTGTTATCTACCGTGACGCCTTTACGTGCAGCCAGGCGGATGTTATACCGCCACTTTTCCTTAAAGCTGGCTAGAAGCTCATCGGTGGGCAAGGCTAGATCAAGCTGCATCACGCACTTGGGCTGAGTGCCGCCAAATCCGCCAGCGTTGACGGCCTGAAACCCCGCAGCAGCGATGTTTTTCGCGTCCGTGGTCTGTTCGATTGCCACGGGTGGGTCAATCTTAAGTAGTATCGCACGCTGCTGCCGCGCTACCTCGCGCAGATGGGTCATAAACTGAAGGGTGAGCTCGCGGTCAGATGAATCCCAGACTGGACCTCGGGGGGCATACAGGATGCATCGCCCGGTTTTGGGAATACTGCGGCGTAGGAGAGAGGCGACGGCCACAATTTGGCCGTCCTGGTGAGCCATCACGCGGATGGGCTTCCATCCCGATTTGGCCTTTAGGTCGCCCCATTCGAAACTCTGCATGAGGTCGCCGGTAGGGAAATCGGCTATAAAACGGTTAAATGAGTTTCTGTCTATATCGGTGGCTGTGGTAAATGTCAGTTTAGAATTTATGCTCATATAAATATTGTATCTCTATGGCCGCCATTTAGGGCCATAGAGATATAAAACACATGGGCAAGTGGTGATAGACCCGGATGATTACCCACAAATAGTAATGACGCACCGCCACGCGCTAAAGCACATGGCTATTGACCAGCCAAGCCTGCTGAAGCAGGCTGCGGGGTTTCGCCCTGTAGGTATTCGGCTGATCTGGTGGCTGCACCCACATTGACCGTAGGGGCGTCCCTTGTGGGCGCCCTAACAAGAACTATCGAATGAACAACGATTAGGGCGCCCACAAGGGACGCCCCTACGACAGTACCAACTACAGCATGGACTGCCGTGTCAGTACGGGCAGGTGCTTATTGATCAATAGCCGAGACATCTATGTCGCGGAATGGGTTGCGAAATGGTTCTGCAGATATGTGCAGGTATTCGACTAACCTACAAACCGACCTGCTGCAGCAGGTCTTTTACTTCACTGGTATGAAGCGGTCGGTAATCTCCCGGGGCAAGCCCCTTCACGCTGATATTCCCGAATGCGCTTCGGTGCAGTCGCACGACGTTGCCGCCGACTGCGGAGATCATGCGTTTTACCTGGTGGTTACGTCCTTCGTGGATGGTGATCTCTAGGTGTGTGGGGTTTTTGTCAAACCATACGCGGGCAGGGGACGTCCAGCCGTCTTCCAGCTCTACGCCCTGACGCAGGGCGGTCATCTGGTCACGATCCAGCGGTCTGTCAATCAGTGCCAGGTAGGTTTTGTCGACGCCATACCGGGGGTGGGTCAGGCGAAAGGCCAACTCACCGTCGTTGGTCAGCAACAGAGCTCCAGTGGTGTCGATGTCCAGCCGACCCACAGGGTAGACTCTCAGCTTGACTTTTGGCAGGAGGTCAATAACTGTGGTCTGCTCTTGCTGACCGATGCAGGTTGTGACCACACCCTCAGGCTTGTTCATGATGTAGTAGACCAGTCGGTCGGCAAACTTAGCCAAAACACCATCCACCACTACTTTGTCGCTGGGAAGCGCTTTCGTGCCCAGCTCTGTCACGACCTTGCCGTTGACGGTGACACGGCCATCCGTGATGATCTTTTCACACGCTCGTCGTGAGCCGAATCCGGCCTCTGCAAGCAGTTTTTGGAGCCGCATGGGTTCCTGGGGGGTATCATTCTCGGTCATTGGTTTTATCCTTCTATCGGATTCATCTGGGCTGCCTGCAGTTTGCACTCGCTGATGACTTCAGCAGGTATCATTCTGTAGGCGAACCATATGGCACTTGGCACTATGAGTAGGTCATCTAGGTAGCCCAATACCGGGATGAAATCCGGGATGAGGTCTATGGGCGAGGCTGCATAGGCCAGCGCTGCTAGAAGCATAATTCGGGAGAGCCAAGGAGTGCGTGGATGTGAGGCTACGAGCTTCACCACGGTCAGTTGCTGTTTGGTATTCTGTAGTTTTTGCTTGATTTTAGGGTTCATATGAGGTGATGGAGTGGGGGCTGCTGCCCCCACTCCGCTTCATTTCTATGCTCAACCTGACGCCATGGGCATCATCACGCATAAGAACGCATCGTCATCGACTGGCCGGACGATAAACGGCCGAAGTGGCTCTGTCAGCTCAATCTGAACACCATCGGAGTCCAGCACGTTCAGCAAGTCCACCAGGTATCGGCCGTTGCATATCAAAGTGATGTCATCGCCTTCGCGCACCATGTCTACTTCATCATGGGCGCGTCCTGACATCGGGCTCTGGGCCTCTAGCATGAGGTATTCGCCGCTGGTGCTCAGGGTGACGCGGTTCATGTCATCGCGCGAGACGATGTTTACGCGTTTGCACTTGCTGAGCAGCGAGGCGGTCTCGAGGGTCAGCTTCCGTGTGCAGTTGGCCGGGATGATGCGCTGATAGCTTGGGAACTGCCCTTCGATCAACCGGGCTGTCATCAGCACCTGGCGGGGGCTGTCGGACAGACGGAAGCAGATATGTGTGTTGCTGAGGGTAATTGAGATATCACCATCGTAGTCGTTGATGATCCGCAGAAGCTCGTTAAGGGCTCTAGCGGGCACTACGGCTGAGACGACATCGTCAAGGGCGTTGGTGCCGATGATGGCAGAGCGCACCGCCATACGGTGTGTGTCGGTGCCGACCAGGCGTAATGTCACGCCGTCATACTCCAACAGCTCACCCGCAAGGATCGGGCGAGTATCGTCACTGGCCACGGCGAAGCTGGTCTGCTTGATCATCTCTTTCAGAGTGCCGGCGGGCACACTGATCGCCACGCCTTCGGTAGGGGCTGTCAGCGGGGTGTACTCTTCAGGGTCACGGCCTAGCAACTTGTATTCGGAGCGTTCGGCGGTGAGGCGTGTGCTAAACGAAAGGTCGCTCTCAAGTGTGATGGTGCCGTCCGGCCATGTGTTCAAAACTTCGTTGGCGGTTTTTGAGGGGATCGTGATCTGACCCTCTTGATCCACCGTGCACGGCACCAGGCACTCGATGGCCATTTCCAGGTCTGTGGCCGACAAGTAGATACCATCTTGCCGTGTCGAAATGAGTATGTTCTGAAGAATCGCCATAGAGCTGCGCTGGCTCACTGCGTGAGACACCGTGCTAACGCCTTCTTGCAGGTCTTTCCGGATAGCGGAAACCTTCATCATCGCCTCCGTAGGGTGTATGTGAAATTTGTTATATTCATACTGATTTTACGTGATATTTCCATGAGTCACAAGCGGTCAAACTACCTGTGCCCTTTGAGTTTGCTGAGCATTTCATCAATGATGAGCTTCAGAGACTCCAGAGTGTCGATAGTCTCAACCCTTGTTTGCTCGTTCATTTCCATGCCTTCCACATTCGCTACCAGCATGATGGCATCTCTCACGAGCTCATCTGCGGAGCGCGGGGCAGTCATAGCCCCCATGGGAACAGCGGGCGGCTGTGTCGGCTGAGCATTGCTGGCATACCCCTCAACGGGGGGCAGCTCGGGGTTGATCCACTCCGCCCAATCAAGTTTGGGTGACTTCAACAAGTCGTTGGCGTGTTCCGGGTTGTCCTTCATCGCCTTCACAAGCCTGGCGGTGTCGTCTGTGTTCAGCTTCTCAGCCTTAATCTTTTCTACAACCTGAGTCTGCAGCTCCGGCTCATCGTTCAACTGGGTAAGGTATCGCGCATGTTTCGGGGTGATGGCTCCATCGCTAGGGCGATTGGGGCGGCTCTCCACCTCGTTGGCGATATCTTCCGGCAGATTGAGCAGCTCCAGAGTGTAGCTGAGCATCCGTTCAGAGATTCCCAACCGGCTGGCCAGCTCTTTGTTGGTCAGTGCCAGCAGTTCCTTGGCCTTTGTGAGCGCTTTCGCCTTGTCAAAAGGCTGAAGGTCTTCACGCTGCATGTTCTCAATCAACTGGTCTGTGACAATCTCATCGGAGGCCACATCGCGCACGATGCAGGGCAGCTCATACATCCCAGCCAATTGCGCGGCGCGCCAGCGTCTTTCGCCCACCACCACCTGGTACATATTGACATTGTGCAACGGGCGTACTAGCAGTGGCTGCAGCAATCCGTGTTGTTTGATGCTGTCCGCAAGGCCTTGCAGTGCCTCTTGATCCATGCTCTTTCGGGGCTGCTCGATGTCCTCAACTATAAGCTGCACCGGTATGAACTGGATTTCCATTGGCGAATCCCTCCGAAACTGGTAATGTAATTCATGATAGAGTGACGAATGATGCCACTACTCTAGTAGTCTACACCAACAGAGGTGTGTGATGATGTCTCTGTGGGGAATTTAAGGATATAAAATGGTCAACGGACAGCTACCGCTATTGCTACTGGTCGATGGGTATAGTTTGCTTTTCAGAGCATTCTTTGCCTCTCGATATCTTAGCACCTCGCAGGGGGTTCCCACCAACGCGGTGTATGGGTTCGCCAATATGCTCATAGGCTTGCTGGGTCGTTACCATCCTGAGTCGGCGATCGTGGCTTTTGATCTGCCCGAGCCGACTTTCCGGCATATCGAATACCCAGCCTATAAAGCGCATCGCCCGCCCACGCCTGAAGAGTTTGTGACACAGATTCCGTATGTCAAGCGTCTGGTGGAGGGGCTGGGGTTTGGACAGTGTGTGAAGCCGGGTTTCGAGGCCGATGACTTGATCGGCACCTATTGCCGGATCGCCGTTGAGCAGGGCTACCGCGTGGTGGTGCTGACGGGTGACGGCGACAGCTTCCAACTGGTGAACGACAACGTGAGTATAGTGATGCCCCAGAAGGGGTTCCAAGAGACCACCGTATATGATGCCGCCCAGGTGATGGAAAAGACGGGTGTGTGGCCACACCAGATACCGGACCTGAAGGCGATGAAAGGCGACAGCAGCGACAACATCCCCGGGGTACCCGGTATCGGCGACAAGACCGCGGCAGGTCTGCTGGCCAAATGGCCCACTCTGGAGGAAATCTACCAGCACATCGATGAAGTGAAGCCGGAGCGGATCAAGAATTTGCTGATCGAACACCGCGAACAGGCAGAACTGAGCAAACGGCTGGCCACCATTATATGTGATGTGGATGTGGAGCCAGTCATGCCAGCCAGGCTGATAAGCCCGGAGGCCGGTGCCCAGCTTGTTGGTTTGATGAATGAGCTGGAGTTCCGCTCAATGGCACGAAAAGTGGACGCGTTGATCAACGCACCTTCTTCTCAAGCACCAGTAGTAAAGCCTGAGCCCGAATCGGAAGGCAGCCAGAGTATGCCTCTTCCGCAGCCTCCACCGTCCTTGCCGGCAGTCATTACTTCCATGGAAACCACCACGCAGCGTGTGGAGACGAAGGCTCAGTTTGACACGCTGATGAAGCGGCTGGATGATGCGGCCGTAGTGGGCTGTGCGATCCGATGGCAAAACAGCCAGATTCTTGATATCAGTCCAGAGTGGCTCTCTGTGAGCCTGAAGCCCGGCGAGGCCTGGCTTCTATCGCTCAGCGAAGGCGGGGGGCTGTTTGCAGAGCCCTCTCCATATATGCCTGTCATGAACAAGCTGGCAAAGGCATCACGCGTGTGTATCAGCAACAGCAAAAATCTAGCGGCGTATCTTCTTCGCGAAAAGCTGCCTGTGCCTCCGCTTTTTGATCCGCTGCTGGCCAACTATGTGCTCGATAGCTCCCGCGGTGGGAATACCATGCAGCAGGTATCTGAAAACTGGCTGCACCAGGAGCTGCCTGCCACGACAGACCCCATTGGCCTTGGATCGGAAGCGGAAGCGGCCATGCGCTTGATGCCGTTGTTGCTGGACAGCCTGACGCAGCAGCAGGTACTCAATGTATATGAGGATATCGACTTGCCGCTGGTACCTATCCTGGCGGAGATGGAGCTAAACGGCATCGCTGCGGACCGCGACTACCTCTTTAAGCTTGCGAATGAATTTCAAATACAGATCACAAAATGTGAGAAAGACATCTACGCGGAGGCTGGCCAGGAGTTTAACGTGGCGTCGCCAAAGCAGTTGGGACAGATACTGTTTGAGAAGATGGGGCTGCCCAGCGGGCGAAAGACCGCCAAAGGCGCCTGGTCGACCGACTCGGACGTGTTGGAGAGTCTGGCGGAGAAGAACCCTATCGCACGGCTGCTGACCGAATACCGTGAGATCACTAAACTGCGCAGTACCTACGCTGATACCCTGCCGCGGCTGCTGCACCCGTCTGATGGGCGCATCCACAGCAAGTTCAACCAGATGGTCACAGCCACCGGACGGCTAAGCAGCAGTGATCCCAACCTGCAGAATATCCCAGTGCGCAGCGAAATGGGAATGAAAATCCGGCAGGGCTTCATCGCGAAACCTGGGTATCAGTTGATCTCGGCGGACTATTCGCAGATTGAGCTGCGTCTGCTGGCCCATGTGTGTCAGGAACCTCGCCTGGTCGAAGCGTTTGAAACAGGGCAGGATGTGCACACCGCAACGGCTTCCATACTGTTTGATGTGCCTCTCTCGGAAGTCACGGGATCGCAACGCCGAAGGGCGAAGACCGTGAACTTCGGGGTGTTATACGGCCAAAGTGACTTCGGGCTGAGCAATGCGCTGGGCGTGTCTCGGACCGAAGCAAAGGCATTCATCACCGATTATTTCGCACGTCTACCCGCCGTAAAGGCCTACATAGAACAGACGGTGGCATTTGCACGTCAAAATGGGTATGTGCAGACACTCTTCGGCCGTAAGCGGATGATGCCCGATATCAGGCACAGTAACCATACGGTGCGTACTGCCGCCGAACGTGCAGCAGTGAACAGCCCGTTGCAGGGAGCCGCCGCAGACTTGATAAAGCTGGCGATGATCAAGCTCAACCCTGAACTAGCCGCCAAAGGGTATAAACTATGTCTGCAGGTACACGACGACTTGATGCTGGAAGTTCCTGCCAGCAAAACAGGTGACGCAGCCACGCTGTTGCGTGAGGCGATGACGCAGGTGACCAAACTGCGGGTACCGCTTGAGGTTGACGTGAAGGCTGGCAGCAACTGGGCAGAGATGGAACGGTGCCCCTAAGAAAGCCCATCTGACGGCCAATTCAGAAATTGTTACGCAATTGTTATGAAAATTTGATAATATGAGGCAGGAATGCGTCTTATCCCGGCATAATATAATAAGAGGCGTACAATAAATACCGGGCGCCCAATCAACTTGGCTAGTTGGGCGTTATTACCAATAGATAGCCATGTCAACCTAGGAGAGTTCATACGACCATGTTGGACGACAACAACGTTCAGTCTACTCACAGTGACAGTATGTCGCAGATGAGTGACGCCGACCTTTTTGCTCAAGCGATGGAGCAACCCGCTGATGGGCTGAGCCGCAGCGTGCGCCCAGGCCAGATCGTTCGCGGTACCGTAGTTAAGGTAGACCGTGAAGGAGTATTGGTGGACATCGGGTATAAGTCCGAAGGCTTCATTAGACCTGACGAGCTAAGCCTGACTAACGAAAATCCCGAAGACGTCGTAAAAGAAGGTCAAGAAATTGACTGTTGCGTGCTGCGAATGCACGGCGACGAGGGACAGATTCTGCTGTCTAAGCGAAAAGCAGATTTCGATGTAGCCTGGAAGCGGCTTGATGAGCTTCAGCAGGCCAACGCCACAATCGAGGGCGAAGTCAAGCAACACGTTAAGGGCGGATTGATCGTTGACGTAGAGGGTGTTCGCGGTTTCGTTCCAGCTTCACAAGTGGGAACTGCTCGCGGACGCGTGTCCGACTCTGCTCTCGATAGTATGGTTGGCAAGACCGTACCTCTAAAAGTGCTTGAAATTGACCGCATGAAGCGCAAAGCTGTGTTCAGTAACCGCCAGGCAGAAGAAGAACAGCGTGAAGCTCGCCGTAAAGAGGTGATGACCAACATCGCCGAAGGCGTGGAGCTTGATGGTGTGGTTCGCCGCATCGTAGAATTCGGTGCGTTCATTGACCTGGGTGGTGTAGATGGACTTCTGCACAAGAGTGAGATTAGCTGGAAGAGGGTTAATCACCCCGGCGAAGTGCTGAAAGAGGGCGACACCGTGCGTGTGGTCATCCTGCGCATGAACTCCGATTCTAATCGCATCTCACTGGGTATGAAGCAACTGATGAGTGACCCATGGAAAGACGCCGAACACGCTTACTACGTGGGGCAGAAGATCCATGGTCACGTGGTTCGCTTTGCACCGTTCGGAGTGATTGTGGAGCTTGAGGGCGACATCGAAGCCACCATCCACACCTCTGAGCTTGCTGACAAAAAAGTGAAGCACCCCAGCGAAGTCGTGAATATCGGCGACGATATTGAAGCGATCGTGACGAATGTCAACGCTAATGACCGCCGGATGAACCTCAGCCTGCGCCAGCTCAAGAAACAAATTGAGGAGAAGCAGGAGCATGAGGTGGTTGCTACCTACGCCGCGAAAGCTGGCGAAGCAGGAGCATCGACGATAGGTGAGCGAATGGCTCAACTGCGAATTGATGCCGCAGCGGCCGAAGCCGAAGCAGAGGCAGAAGAAGCCGCTGAAGCGGCTGAGCCTGTAGAAGTAGTAGCTGAAGCCGAAGTAGCTGAACCTGCAGAAGCAGTTGCCGAAGCTGAAGTGGCTGAGCCTGCAGAAGCCGTTGAGGCCCCTGAAGAGCCGAAAGAGGCCTAGCCTCTGTGAGTGAGCACCCGGGTGTATCATCGCGAGTTCTAGCGGTGACTGGCGGTATCGCCAGCGGAAAAAGCAGGGTGACCAGCTTTTTGAAGGACCTGGGTGCGCACTCCATAAGTTTAGATGATATATCTCGCGATCTGAGTGAACCGGGCGGCCTGATAGAACAGGCCGTTTCGGAACATATGGGCCGCGAGTTCCTGAATCCGCAAGGAGGGCTAAACAGGGTGCGTTTAGCCGATTATGTATTCAGCAGCACCCGAAACCGGAAATGGCTGAATAGCCTTACGCATCCGTTAATCATGGCGGAGTGTCACCGTCAGTTGGAAACAACTGGAGTCCAGAGTGGCAAACCACTGGTAGTAGAAGTGCCTTTACTTTTTGAATGTGGTTTACACTATACATTTGGTGGTAGTTTGCTAGTGTGGTGCAGTCAGGATGTGCAGTTACAAAGACTGACACAACGGGGACTGAGCCCTGAGGATGCAAAGATAAGAATTGACAGCCAGTTACCAGCATGTGTAAAGAGATACCTTGCGGATTTCGTGATAGAAAATAGTGCCGACTGGACTCTCACCGAGCAACAGATTCGATCAGTATGGGAACCGTGGATAACGACACAGCATTACTAAAGCTGAGTTCGGTGAACCAAGTGACACGAGCTACCGGTCTAACAGATGACATCTACGTGGAGGAACCGTCTTTTGAAACGCAATCGGGAAACCAACTCAAGCCGGGTTAAAGGCTGGTTGGCAGCACTGTGCGGCCTGGTGGTCGGAATGGTTGCTGTGTCTGCTCAGGCTCAGTCCGAGCAGTCGCAACTGGCCGTAACCGAATTCACCGCCCGCACCAGCTCCCAACAGACCCTACTCGCCAGAGCTGCTACAGATGCAGTGGCCTTGGAACTCTCTCGAAACGGGTTCGTGGTGATGTCTCGCAGCCAAGTTCAGGCTGCGATCAGTGACCTGAGCCTTGACACTCCTTTAGATAAGGTGGGCGTCTCTCAACTAGGCCAGAAGCTGGGTGCCACGTCCATCGTGCAGGGCACCGTGCTGAACCTTCGCCTCGAAGGCTCGCCCAGGCGTGCTAATGTCAACATTATTGTTCGCATGACTGACCCTCTTTCTGGGGAAGATGTGAATGGTGCCGTTGTCAGCGGACGCAGTAACCAGCGTGTAGGCTTTAATGGCGATGATCAGCAACTGATCCGTGAAGCCATTAACAATGCTGCTTATGAAGCCGCAAAAACAATGGCCGCATACAACATCCCTACTGCTACTGTTCTTAACACCATTGGTGCTGACGAAGTGTTGCTGAACGCTGGCGCACGCGGTGGCATAGCTAATGGTATGGAGCTGCTGGTTCAGAGCCGCGGGCAGAACATCGGCCGACTGCGCGTAGTACGCGTGAGCGACACCGACTCTGTGGCTCGAATTATCACATCGACACGTGGCATTAAGCCTGAAGACCGTGTCCGTGCGATTTTCGCCATTCCCGAAGTGGCAACAGTGAAGGGTAACACCGTTCTAAAACCTGCCAAAGTGGCCAAAACAAGTGTTTGGAGCAGCGTGGGCAAGATACTGTTGATCGGCGCTGTGATTTATGGCGTGTCTATGATCGGCAGCGGTGGTAATAACGGCGTTGACAATATAGTGGCTTTATCTACCATCGGACCATCCGGCGCACCTGCCATAGTTGTCCAATGGGAACCGAGCAAGTTTGCTCAAGGTAATGCTGACCGTCTGCAATACTACATCATCCGTGATGACGTACTGTATGAAGGCAACACCGAAGACAAAGAGGGCTGGATCGCCACCGGTGATCCGAATGCCAGGAACTACATCGACACGACCGTTGTCCCTGGTGCTACTCATAGCTACCGTGTCGTTCTGGAGTACAACTACTCGAACCCCTCAAGTGCAGAGATTACCGTGAAGCTGAGCGACCCAGTATGGACCAACCGTGCTACAGTGATTGGCATACCCAGTAGTCTTTCGCCCTTCAACGGTTCAGATACCGAAGACCTGACAAAGATGAAGTTCATCATAAACACCGCATTAGGTGCTGACCAGTATCAGGTTCAAGTATCGACAGACCCATTGTTCCCAACCACAGGCAGTTACAGTGTAACCATGCCTGCCGGTAAGACCACCACAGATGAGATCAATCTGCTCTCAAGTGGAGTTGTTGGAAATACGATGGCTGCTAAGTTCCTGGCCGCTCAAACGCAGCGCTTGCCGATTTACTGGCGAGTGGGTGCCAGGCGCCTGGGTGATCCAGAACCAGCTCCTAGTGGCTGGGTCTACGGCGAAAGGTTCCAGTTTGTATCATCGGATACACCACCTCCGCCCCCCTCGAACTAATTCGAGGGTCTAGGAGACCAGAATAGAGTGATATGGCCTGTCCGACAAGATTTACAGGACAGGCCGGCTCCTTGTGACGAAGCCGGATTTCGTAGGTTAGATTACGCGGGAGGGTACCTGTGATAAACATCATACGGCGGATAGCTCAGTGGTTCGCACCATTAGCTTTGCTGTTGGCAGTTGTGTTCGGTAGTGCAGCTATGGCTGCTCAAGAACATGCGCTCAATGAGGCCATTGTGTGGGCCAATGCTGGCGTCACCCGTCAGCAAATTGCCGATCTGGCATCTCAGAACGGCTATACCGTCATACCATTACTGATGGATGACGTGTATCGTATCGTGAAGCCGGTGACCAAAAGCCGAGGCGGATCAGACATAGTCGACGGATCCGGGGAAATAATCACCCGGTACAAAGATTCTGGTCTTTGCCGTTATGCTGATGTGAACCACCTATATAAGATTGACCAGGTTACCCCTACTACCCCTAATGACCCCCGCTATTCAGAGCTGTGGGGTATGCCTCTCATGACAGTGCCACAGGCATGGTCAGTAGAGAAGGGCAAAAACAATGTTGTAGCTGTGGTGATAGACACAGGTTGTGTCCTAACACATCCTGACTTAAATTCCCCAAGATTGCTTAAATCACTGAAGGATGATGCGGGAGCTGATGTAATGCTCGATCCTGGTGATTTAGACAATGACCCAAGTGCTGTCTATCACGCAGATGACACCACTGGTGGTTGGGAGCACGGAACTCATGTCATGGGAACTATCGGCGCTATTGCTAATAATGGCATTGGTGTGGCTGGAGTGGCTTGGGAAAATGTGCATCTATTGCCCATCAAGATATACCGCTGGGATGATACCAATAAGCAGAATACCATCCCCGAAGATGCCACCATTAACGCCATCAAGGTTTGCATGAACGCCAAACGCTTCCTGCCCGCTCAGTTGGGTGTTCCAGAAGTGAAGATGGTCGTCAACTGCAGTTGGGGCGGCGCTGATTACTCGGACGAGCCTGATATGACCAGGCCGCGAAACGTGCTGATGCAGCAAGCGGCTGACAACTATGGCATCGTATTTTGCCTATCTGCTGGTAACAGTGGGCAAATGGGTAATCCTCCAGCAAACCCGGCCAACATGGCCTCAAAAAGCAGTAACATTCTGTGTATCGCTGCTGTGAACCAACAGGGCAAGCGATCACCTTATAGCACTTACCGATCATACACCACAATTGCAGCACCAGGTGGAGACTCGACATTCGGAAATCCCGGAATGATTTTGAGCACCGGGCCGAATCGACTTGGAGCCGGCATTGATGACTACATATTCATGGAAGGCACCTCTATGGCCAGCCCGATGGCTGCCGGTGCCGTGGCTGTGATGCTGTCTCGTGGCATCTCTCCTTGGCAAATCAAGAATATACTGACATCGACCGCCAACCCCAGTGGTTACAATGTTCCGAATGCAGAAGTCGGTTACGGAATCATCGACCTCTACAAAGCGGTCACCGCTTCTTCAGTCTCTTTGAAACTGAATGATAATGGCCTTAACAAGGTCAACGGTAAATACACCTTCCGTACCAAGAAGGGTGTCTTCGTCTTCGACGTATCGTATACCACCAAGAAGCTGATGACTTTCAAACTTGATGGCGTCGCAGTCGATGCCGCAGACATCACTTACACCGCAACGGGTGTAGATAGCGCCGTTGTGACCATCAGTTCTACCTTAGAATATGGCAGCCATACCCTAGTGGTGACTGCCGCAAGTAAGCAAGACGCCAAAGACATAGTGACCAGCACGGTTAATTTCGATGTGACACCATATCGATACGACGTGAACAACACACCGGCCAAAATGCGACTGATGTCCATACCGATATTCGAAGCGGCTGATGGATCGAACACAAGTGTGTCCGCTGACAGCATCCTGAGAGGGAGCGTGGAAGGCGATCTGCCGGCCAGCTTTACTCTTCTTCGATGGCTGAACACCGATGCTAACGGCTCATGGGCCAGTTGGCAGAGTAGCGGCGGACGCAAGGATGCTGCTGCTTCATTTGAAGCCAACGGTCTAGTCACGGGATATCCTGACGAAGTGGCGGCAGGCAGGTCCTCCAGCCCTGTAGGACTGGGATTCTTCGTGAGAAGCAATGCCAACCTATACGCTGTGTCTGCAGGCGACACCACAAGCCTGAAGCCGTTTGAAGTGCAACTAGAAGCGGGCTGGAACCTGATTGGCAACCCGTACACTTTCGATGTTGCCTGGAATGGCTGCCAGTTCATCACATATGACGACAAGAGTTACGGTGTGCAAGCTGCCGCTGTCGCTAATGTCATTCTTCCGAATGTGTATGGTTACGATAATGGATCATACTACTGGCTGACAGCTCCATTCGGACTGCTCAGAGCATGGGAAGGCTACTGGATCAGAGCGATTCAACCTTGCCGCATGATCATTAACCCAGTATTGGGCGATGCTGCCAAGTCTGCTGTTAACACCGAAAACTGGAGTGTGAATTTCGCACTCAAGCTGGACGGTGAGGCATCTGGCAACGTGGTGATCGGCACATCGAATCTCGCATCTGACGGGCTCGACCTATCGGATGTACTTGCACCGCCAGCCATCAATCCGAACCTGAAGCTGCAGGGTGTTGAGAACGCGCTTCTTAAGGACGTTCGCAGCAGCAGCGGCAAGCAGAAGTGGTACATTCAAGTTCCGTCAGAGGGACAGAAGGCCATTGTGAGCTGGAAATCCAGCGGAGTGGTCCCTGTTCGCAGCCGTCTACTGATGACTGACCTGGCCACTGGCAACAAGGTCGGCGTATCACGCTCTGGCGAAATCCTGTGCCAACCCGGCAGCCGACTCATGGTTGAGCAGGTTGATAACAGCACCGGCAGCCTGCGTGTGAGCAGCATGAGAGTTCGTGCCACTCGTGGTGGTGCCATTAGTGTGGACTACACGCTGAGCGCCTCTGCGAATGTGACCGCGACTGTTTATGATGCCACTGGTAAATCTGTGGCCGTGATACCTGTAGGAGCCAAAAGCAGCGGGCCTAGCTCGCTGAGTTGGAACGGCAAAAACCGCGAAGGCGTGTCGTTACCGGCAGGCGTATACACCATGACCCTAGACGTAACAAACGACGAGGGGAACCGAATAACGGCATCTCAGCCCGTGGTTCTCGTCAGGTAGTGGAGGAGTGCAGGCGTGAATAGTACCTGTAGAATCAACGGCATTGTGTCCCAATGGGCACGAAGTCTAGCCGCAGCGACATTGCTGGTGGTCGGTATAACGAGTAGCGCGTGGGCGGTTATGCCGCCCATCGACCTACCCATCAAGTTCTCAGACGACAAACTGGGTTACGGCGCATACCGACTGATGTATTCGAATGAGAAACTTCAATTTGCATTGGGTGTCAGGCATCAGATTGCGCACTTCTCCGATGGCACAAACCCTATAATGGAGGACACCGCAGGGCGTTTCTCCATGGGAACCATGGCCGGAGCAGGTTTCAGTTCATCTGATGACTTCCTTGCTCTGCATGGTATGCATGCTTGGCCATGCGGCGAAGCCAGCTACTTCGACATAGCCACTGGACTTACAGAGGCTGAAGCGGAGTGGACCCGTTTTGCTGGAGATGGTGAATGGACGACATCACCGTTCATTGATATCACCGGCCGAATTATGAGCTCGCGTTGGACCGTGGACGGCATCCTTGTCACGCAGAATGTGGAGCTTATCGGCTCATGGGCCAAAATCACATGGAAGATGCAAAATAATAATGCAGAAGGCCGTTATGTAAATATGCGCATGACACTCAGCCAGATGCTGAATATCTTTGACATTCCATATGTGAGCGTACCCGGATGGGGTAAGATCAACAGCGATACAACAATCACTGGCGCCAACATGCCTTCCGACCTTAGCTTCCTGCCAACCCAGCAGTCTGTTGGGCCAGAGCTGAAAGTTCTCCTTAAGGGAAACGGCTTGAGCGAGCCCAGTATGATACAGATTGGTGACCATGCACTACCCGGTGGTGGCCGTTTAGGCGGCGATATGGATCCTAATGGTGCAGTGCCCTCACGCCCAGTGAACTGGATGGGTGCCCGAATCACCTTCAAGCCGACCACCATCGCTGCAGGTGCTACTCAGACCATGAGCACGATGATTGGTCTCGGCTCCAGCAGTCTGAATGTGCCTACAGGAGCGAAGTATTCCGCAGAGACAGAATGTCAGCGGTCACTTAGCCTGAACAATACCATACCAGGCAGTTTCGATCCTGCGACTTTCAACATCTACGGATTCACTACCAACCTTCATGACGAGACTCTGGATCGGACACTAGACAATGTGACCGTGTCCATCAGCCTGCCTAAGGGGTTGGAACTGGCCGCTGGCGAGACTGCAACGAAGACCATTGCCTCAGTTGACCGTGCAAAGACCGTTGGTGTTAACTGGAAGGTAAAAGCGAACGCCCAAGCTTATGGCGATCTGGAATATACGGTAAGTGTGAAGTGGGATCAGATGACCCAGACGGTTAGCCGGAAGGTCTTTGTTCCTATGGTTCCCATTACCACCATTACAGAGAACTACCAACTCAAGAGTTTCGGTTTCAAGTTCAGTAATCCTCTACCAACCTCAGTGTTGGGACTAGCCGGAGGAGGTTCGGTTTCCGATACATACGATATGTTCGGCTGGGACGTAGCTGGCCAGAAGTATGTAGCAGGCGATGCCTTGACCGAACTTGTACCCGCCACTGGTTATTGGATGCGTGTAAAAAACACAGCTGATGCAGGAGCGAAAACGCTGAATGGTGCCATATCTGCTGGAGATCCTTTCGGCACGACGCCATACAGAGTTAATCTGCCCGCCACAATGAAGGGCTGGATACTGATAGGTAACCCATACCCATTTAGCGTGGCGATTGGTAACCTGAAGATATTCGACCGCAACACACAGAACACACTGACAGTAGCCCAGGCGATTGCGCAGAACAAGGTGCGAGGTACCATCTTCCGATGGCAGCCTAAGTCCGGTGTATATCCTGGTGGTTATCAGTCTCTCTCCTTTGTTTCACAACAGGGTGAGCTGCTGAAGCCAGGCGATGGATACTGGATGTATGTCAGCGGTAACTACCTGGCACTAGAGTTCTACGGAAGCAGTGTGACCGGTGCTCTGCAGACATGGCCGAGTAAGTCTGCCGCCAGCGGTTGGCGGATCTCTCTTAACGGTAATGCTGCAGGAATGAGCAGCAGCACAGCCGCAATTGGCGGTAATGTAGATGCCAGCGACACAGAGGATGGTATGGACACTCCTGTACCTCCTAAGAGCCCTGACACAGGCGTTCAAATCAGTCTCGCAGGTGGTTTGGCTGAGGATATCCGAAGCATGAGCGGCCGAAAGAGCTGGGACCTGTCCGTTAACGTCCCTGCCGGAACTAGCAGCGTTGAGTTGAAGTGGGATGGCAGCCGCAATGTGCCCAGCAACGTCCGGTTGACATTAGTTGACCCGACCGCTGGCCGAAGCCGCGATATGCGCGGTACCAGCAGCTACGTGCTGGACATGGCTGGTCAGACTACTAAGACTCTGAAAGTAATCGCAGAACCAGCAGGCAGCTCTGCACTCCGCATTAACAGTGTTCGAGTGGGACGGAACCGTGGCGGTTCAGTTCAGTTGAGCTATAACCTATCCGATAACGCAACCTGCAGCGTGCGGGTGATGGGTGCCAATGGCAGTGTAGTGAGTACATTAACTGCCGCTGGTTCAGCATCCCGCGGTGTAAACACCGTCACTTGGAACGGGCAGGATGCTAATGGTATCAACGTGCCGGCGGGCGCTTACCTTATGGAAATATCCGCCAGCACAGAAGACGGCCAGACAGCAAAGACCGTTCAACCCGTAATAATGACACGCTAACGGTAACGAGGAGTATACAAGAGATGACATTTTCCAGAAGTATCTGGAATCGCGTAAGGCCCATACTGGGCCTTATCGCGATGATTACTGCCGTCATAGGACTGGGTCCTAATACCGCGAAAGCAACACCATCTGTATCTTGGGGATCGGGTCTCGTCATACCTCATCACAATTCGGAAGGGGGTTGGGGCGGAACCACAGATGGTACCATAGCTACTTGGTTTATCATCGGAGGTCCTTCAATATTACCTGCTGCAGCCGATGAGACTATAACTGAGGTCGAGTTAATAGCCGGAGGTTCTTTCTTTACAGCATCCGTCCCACCATATGTCCACTTCACAGGAACTAAGACAGCACCATCATGGATTATCAGAGGCGATCGACTAGTTGGTGCGGCGAATGTGAGGCTTGTCATCTCATGGAGGAAAGGAACGGGGGATGTACAATATCTTCGTGTAGATTACCCTGCACCATATAGTTCTATCTCCGTTACTAGCACACCAGGTAGATTGTTTCGGCAAGCACTATGGCCTGATCGGTCGACCTCACCTCAGATACAAAACGACCCATTACTTGTCATTGAGAATGGTCAAGACATTCGAGGTCGTGACGATGGTAGTAGTTCGTCTGTGTATGAGTTCCGTGTCCGGTATCAACACCCGGGCGGGTTACCGCCATTCGCAAGTGGCTTGTTCCAGGTCAGCGGCAATCAGCTGGTCGGATACAGACTTAAGGATGGTTTTACTCCAGTAGGCCAACCAGGCTTTAAAAAATGGAAACCAGGTAATGATCCCGACGGAAATGGTGATGTTCCGTCTGTTATAAGAGATGGTGTTGCTGTCGTTTTTGGCGACAAGAACATCAATGTGGTGAGTAAACTCCAAGGTGCCTTGCATTATATGCAACCTATCAAGTTTGATGGCACAAAGATGGTAGGATATACTCCAAACTCTAACGATTATGCTTCGAGTGAAGGTGTTATATATCGTTGGAGATGGGAACCGGGGCACGCGGAAAACAATAACGGCCAATCTGTGCGTCCTCCATACTTCCCAGGTACTGTTAGTGATAACAGGTTTGGGGTCAACTTTGAAAACATCAATGGAATTAACTTCGCTAGTAGTGTAGGCGGCTATCAATTTAGTGCTGGTTCAGAATATTACCCGGCCTATGATGATACTATACCGACACCTACGTTCTACAAGAGCATCCGTCCTGGAGTACTAGATAGCAACCCAGATACTAATGAACCATGGGATCCGCGTGTAGCTCCTAATGGTGATGTGATTCCTAACTACCCATTGCCATCAACATCGTATCCGAACATCCTTACTAGCCTTTGGGGTGTCGACTGGGATGCCACAACCTCAAACTGGCTCTATCTTGGGACAATTGCTCCAGGAGCAGGATCAACAAGGGATTTGGTTAACCCTGATCTATCGTTGATAACGAGACAAGGACCATTCCATCCAGACGTGAACGGATTTACAGAGATGAGCCGAGGCATCATTTTCGACACACGTAATGAAAATGGTAGTAGTCGACAAGTCTCGTTGTTGAAAAATCAGGTTCCGGTATTCTATGGTACCAAAGCAGGTGAATATGTATTCACTATACGCTATTGGGGCCAGGCGGTTCCTGCATCGATCAAAGTGATCGTGAAGAACCGGGTCACGAACCTCACGAAGACAATACCTTTGTCTTTAACTGCAGTTCCTGGCCCCATTATTGATTCGGTTGGAACAGACGCGACCTTGGTGCCATCGAATGCTGGAGATACGTATTCGGCAAAGGTTAACCTCAGTGACATGGTCGGATCAAACGAGTACTATTTCGAAGCGAGAGATGGTGATCGGACAGTTAACTATCCGGTCCGTAACTCTGATGATGCAATGTGGCCGTCTACTAATGTATTTGTTGGCCCCTATGTCAATAATGCACCTTCCATCAGCGCGATCAGTGTCACACCAGCCACGGCGACCTATCGTGACAAAGTTACTTTCAACGTCACATACAAAGACCCAGATAAACAGCGTCCACAGCGTTACCGCTTGTGGTTAAAAGTGAAACCCTACACATTCGTGCAGAATGGAAGTACTGTCACTTCAGAATGGCGCTCGTATATCATGAACCCGGTAGACCCCATCCCGGGCACACCTGACAACGAGGTACTCTCCAACCCCAACCTGGTTGCGTGGGATGAGGGTGTGAAGTTCGAGTACACCATCGACGCCACCAAGGAGCTCTGGGACATCGGTTCAGCCAAGAGTATGACTGGCAAGTACTTCTTCGAGTTCATGGATAGCTGGGGAGACCCCGCTGACCCTGCATGGAAGAACCCGCTTGACTATCTGACCTCGAATGTTCCTGGTGAAGTCGTAACTAGCCCAACTGGCGTTTGGGTTGACGTTAATAATGACAACCGTATAAACTATCTTGTTTCGGACGGCGAGATCAAGACAGACATCGCAGCCGCAGGACCTACAATTCAGATCGAGGTTAAGCCGTACGTAGTATTACCCAGCACGTCTGTAAGCGCAGACATTGACTGGGCACCTGCCACGGCTGAGCAGGGCGGCGATGAGAAGTCCGAGCTAGTCTCGGGTACTCCTCGCGTGGCCGTCACTACTAAGTACGTTCAGAAGAACGGACGCGCTCCGCGCACCGTCACAATAGAATCAGCTCCCATGACTGCGATGGAAATATTCAACGAGAAGTGGAAAGATCCTACCTGGAACCCAGTGAGTGCATCGAGCACTATCAATGCTACTGAGATCGACACATCAGTCGATTACGTCAATGGCAAGGGCTACAAGGGGCTTCTTCCTGAAGTGGTCAACATCGGTTACGTCTACAGAGTGAAGGCATCCAATGACTACGATAGCGTAGTCGCTCCCTGGCAGCCCATCACCAAGGCCGTGACGATCGTTGAGCCTGTTCTAGGCCTGAAAGATGCACAGGACCAGGATGTAGTTGCTGCCGCACCAATCTCTGGTGATGACATCACGACCTACACCTTCCAAGTGGTCTACAAAGATACTCTGGGTCTAGGACCTGGCACGAAAGAGGGAGCAGCGGTCAAACTGCTGTTCGGTATCGCCAAGACTGAGTTCGCCATGTCTGCAGTTAAAGCCGATGGCACAACCTTTGTGCCTACCACCGATGACTATATGGCCGGTGTGATTTTCCAAGTGAAGCTCACCCCAGAACAGATAGCAGCGGTTGGCCTTGGCCAGCACGACTACTCATTTGAAGCAACCAACGGATCGAAACTAGCCGTTCCATTAGCTGGTGTCGGTAAGATTACAGTCAACCAGTTCAGCAAGCTCAGTCGAGCTGGCGTGCTGGTACTGCGTGATGAAGCTAACGCGATCACAGGATATACCTTCCGAGTATCCTTCACTGACAACCAGGGCAACAGACCTATCGGTGGAATCGGCGAAGTCAACGTCACAGTTGGCGGACTGACCTTCCCGATGGATACGGAACTACTGGGCACCGACTACACCACAGGCGGCGTAATGACCAGAACCATTATGGTCAGTGAACTACCGGCAGGTGTTAGCGTCAGTGATGCCATCTTCCGCTTCGGACAGGGCACAGGCCAGTTAGCTATCACCGGCTTGGCGTCCCTAGTGAAGGTTGGTTCTCCGGTTACATTTACGGTCAATCAGAATCAACTACCCGTGAAGTTCCAGGTGAAGTATGTGGGCGGTTCATCAACTGATGCACCAACCGCAGGCAGCATGAAAGTGGCTGTGAAGTTTGGTGAGATCATCAAGAACTTCGCACTTACCCAAGATGCACCGCCATCCGGTGGTGACTACACCAAGGGTGCCATCTACAGTGCTACCATCACAAGCGATGAGTTCTTTGTCGCTGGCGACTACACATTCAGTTTCATCGGTATGGACGCAAATGGATTGAATGTGGAGCTTACAAACTCAACGTTCAAGTTCAACCTGACAGCAGCACCGACAACTACATTTGATCTGGCCGCAGGGCTTGATCTGGTGTCCTTCCCGCTGGTGCCTAGCTCCACCGTGTTGGCAGATTTCCTTGGTGTGGACCCTGCGACCCTTAAGGCGATGAGCTTTACCGGTAACAACAACGCACCATATGCCGCCGCGACGGTTGCAGACGCCAATAGCGGATACTGGGTCAAACCAGATGCCGCGACGACGTTGACCCTCAACGGCTACCTGTTTGACCAGACAGCCACGCAAGTGTTTACACTGCGACAGGGTTGGAACTTGATCGGCACACAGTTCACTAGCGGAGCCAATCTTGCCAACGCGACGGTTGAAACTGGTGGAGTGGTCATGACACTCGCTCAGGCAGGAACCCAGGACAAAGTGGGTAACTGGGCTTGGGGTTATAACAAATCCACCGGCTCTTACCAACTGGTTGATGGACGAAACGGTGCGACCGGTGCTCTGAGCAGCGGACGCGGTTACTGGGTATATAGCTGGGTTGATGGAGCCAAACTGAATTTAGTTGCTACTCCATTAACAGTGATCTATACCGCAGTCAAGTCAAACGTCACCGTGGATTGGACAGCTAACATCCGTGTAAACAGCGGTGACCGAGTTGATACGGCCACCATTGGTGTGGCATCTCAGGCAAGCCGCGTGCTCAAACCCGCAGCGATGGCTGAGTATGTTCAAGTCAATCTGACAGGAAATGGATCGGCAGTCGGTGAGGATATCCGCCGAACTGGCAGCCTGACCAACGAGTATACCTTTGAAGTGATTACCGACCAGAAGAACCAGCCCGTCACTGTCCAGCTTGAGGGTATCGCCCGTCTTGCTGGTAAGTATAACGTGCTGCTTACAGACATCTCCGGTAACGTCACCCGCAGCCTGACAGGCGCCGGCAGCTACTCCTTCAACAGCGGATCCACCGGGAAGCGCAGCTTCAAGATGACCGTTGCTCCGAGAAGCAACCAGAGCCCGATGATTACTGGCCTCCGTGTGGCGAAAACCCGTGGTGGTGTGGCGCAGATCAGCTTTGGGCTGAACACCGATGCGACCACCAGCGTAGAAGTGATGGATGTTTCCGGTAAGCTCATCCGCGCACTGAGTTCGAGTGCAGTGAGCAAGGGAAGCAACACCATCACATGGGATGGTCGCGATCTGGCCGGGGTCTCTGTTCCCGCAGGTGCATACCTTGTTAAGGTACGTGCAGACGCAGAGGACGGAAACTCCAGTCAAGCGATGAGCCCCTTCGTGGTCGTTCGCTAGACAGAAACAACGGATGGCCGGGTTTACTCGGCCATCCTACCAAATGCAATCATCATACACGAGAGTGGTGTTGAACCTCTCATCGGCAAGGAGATATCTGGATGAAAATCAATCGACGGTCAACCTGTTCCCATTTGACCATCACAATGGCTATGGGCGCGTTGCTCGTTCCGCTGTTCGCTTCTACGGCTGTGACAGCGGCTCCTAAGCCTGCCCCTGAGGTGAAAAAGAGCCTGCTGGTGATGCCGGTGGAGAAGAACTACACGGAAGAGAGTACCGATGCATTCCTTCAAGATTTGAGCCGCTCACTGCGCGGCGCAGTCACATTGAATTCCAACATGGAAGTGGTGGAGTTCACGGAGAAGGACCCCTCTGTTCAACGTGCATTGACTGAAAGCTCAATCCGACGTGAAGATGTCAAGAGAGCCAGTGAGAATGCCGCCGTCACCGCACGTATCGCCACTGAACTAGGCGCAGACTACGCGCTGACTACTTCAGTTGACGAATATGTATATGATGCTGAGAAGGGAACCCTGAAGGCATCTGTTAGCTGTCAGTTGGTCGATGTTCGCAGTAAGCGTTCGGTCAAAGTGGTTTCATCGCCTGCTGATGTCTCTGGAGACCGTTCTTTATTTCAAGGCGAACTCGAGGGATCATTACGTGCTAAACTGGCCAACAAGCTCGCTATTGAGCTGTTTGGCGCTATGCCTGCAGTAGAGGTTTCCCCAACAGCCAAGATCAAGAAGAAGAACAATAACAACGTGCTATGGTGGATGTTAGGCGCAGGCGTGATCGCAGCAGTTGCTGGCAACAGCAGCGGCGGCGGTAGTGGTTCTGGTGACACAATCGTCACTCCTCCAGGAACCCCTTAGATAACTGTTAGTGCAAGACCATAATCATATGTGCCGCCGAGTAGTCTTCTACTTGGCGGCCATTCTGTTGCTGATGCATGTTACATGTAGCGCTGCTCCAATCAGTCTTGAGTTACGCCCTGAACCGCCTCGTATGGTTGCCGATGGGAAAAGCGTGGGTATCATTAAGATCACTGCAAGGGATGTTAATGGTCGCCCAGTGGCAGATGGAACATCCGTGCAGTTAACGGCCACATTAGGACAACTGGCTGACAACTCGGTCACGACAACCAACGGAATGGCCACTGTGGAGATAGTCAGTGCCGCAGTTAAGGGTAAAGGCACCATCACCGCCAGTATACCCGGGCAGGCGATCGCCAGTGTCCAAATTGCTTTTGTAGATGAAGCCGATGCCTCAGTCGATATCCCCGATTACTTCTCACTTGATGGCGGCGGGTATCTAGCTTTTAGCAGCGACTACAAGATCATTGAAGCATTTAGTGAAAATGAAGCTGTGTTTTCTGGCGGACAAGTGTCGATTAAGTCGCTGTCCTGGCAGTATGACACACGAAGTAATGGACTGGTGGCTCATCAGGCCGTGATGACCAGGCGTGGTAAGGCTCAGAACTACTACAGGCTGCTTTACTACCCTATGAGCGACAGCGGGATCGGGTTGATTCAGAGAGACGATGCAACCATCGAAACCGTGTTGCTAGAGCAGGGTGAGTTCCAAAAGCCGGAAACCAGTATTAGTCCTCATCTTTTTGATCTCAAGGATATGTCTGACAGTCAAGTTCTGTTCAGCATGGACCGCGGTGTGTTGATCCCAAACCAGCGTATTCAGATGTTCAGGGTACGGATGTATGTGGCAGGGATGAAAGCTGTTTCTATACCGCTGTATGATATGTCACTGCAGAGCCAGGAGCCGCTCGGTCAGTCGTTCTTGGGAGCATCCAGCAATGGATTGACAGTGGATCTGCCAATCTATTACAGTATGCGACCTGGCAGCGTAGGCGCGTTGCATATCCGTCGAGGGCAGATGTACTCCAGCTCAGCAGACGGTGGTGAGAAGGTCTGGTCACTGGACCTTGTGCAGAATTACTCCAAATCGGGTAAGTCTCAGGGCGAAGTTGGTGTATATCGAGCAAACCGTGATGACTGGTCTGTGCGCTGGAATCATAACATCACATTCAACAAGAAATCATCTGGCTATTTGTATCTTGACACCCCCTCCAATAGCGCTGTGTTTGCCAATACCGGATATTCACTCCGCACGAATTCGGGGAGGTTGGGTCTCAGTTTAAGTGGGAACAGTGAGTTCACCGGTGACGAAGCGCGGTCAGCCAGAGGACAGGCGTTCTGGGAGACCAAGCCCGTCAACCTGACCCCCAAACTCCGCATGACAGTGTCGCCAAGTGTGAGTTATGAGTGGGTGCAGATGATGAGTATCATCAGGCAGCAGACATTGTATGGCACTACCGCCAGGTTCTACACCAATCCCTACCGAGCCTTGGGTTTTCAGTTTATACCTACGGGCAGTATCGGCTACCGTGATGGAAATGAACGCTATCGTGGTTTCACCAAGGATGCCACAGTCATGGCAATACGTGATCTGGGCAGAATGGGGGCTTTGAGCCTGGTATACAACTATCATGACAGCCCACAATCGACTTATACCAGCAAGCAGTTACTGAGTGCTCAACTAAGTTTGATGCCCACCAAGTGGATGAACCTTAGTGTGGGCGGAAGCAAAGCACTTGATATCGAAAATGACTCACTGGTAGGGAGCCTGGCATTCAAACTGGGCGATTCATTGTTAGTTGGTGCTGATTACGCAGGCAGCAAATACCTGGAAGACCAGTACGACGAACTAGTCATGTGGCTGGGATATAGATTAGGGGTTCGGCAGATGAACTTTAGTTGGAGTAACAAAACTCACACATGGCGGTTTGATATTCTGAACGCCAGTTGGTAGGTTTGCCCGTACCGTGATATGGTGTTTCTCTGCACGGTGTGTATAAATTTACGGAAAAGAGGCGCAGGAACTGCGCCTCTTTTTTGTTTACTTGTAACTGCTTAGCCATCAGTTTGTATTGCCAAGTTTCTGTTCAGCATACGAACACCGCTACCAGGCATCCCTCCGTGCACCCACGAAGTGGGTACGATTCTTATAGCCAGGGGTGAGCGAAGCGATACCCCTGGACAGCGGCGCATCATTCCTACCCCGAAGTGGGTCGCACCTATTCGCGGTAGCTGTACTAACAGGGCAACCGAAGAAGACCCACTTCGGGGTATACGGTTTTCGGTTGCCTTCCACGGGTTGCGCTTACGCTTACCCGTGGCTATAAGAATCTTACCCACTTCGTTGGTGCCAGAAGCTACAAGCATTACCGATCGTGGACTGATGTGCGATCATTACATATGGCTGAGTAGTTACGAGTTGGGTTACTACTCAGCTCTGGCAGTGTTCATTCGACATGAACAACGGGTGACGTGGACGTCCATGCGCCGGCCGGAGCGAAGCGACGCCGGCCGATACTGCTCAGTCACGCGGTGAGGGAACCCCATCACGGACGCCAGTCCGTGGGGTGACATAACCCATGGCAAACGTGGCTGGTAGTCAGCGATATGAGCCACCCATCCCGATTTAACTGATTTGGCTATCCGCCAGACCGGCGCGGTCAATAGCCGTCTGCTATTGCTAGCGATACTGACAGACCGCCCCGGACATAGCCATCATGGTTCTATCGTTATGTTTATCTGCCCTTCGCCTGTTGAACTTCAAGCGCACGGTGGTAGAGCTTCTCGTACTTCGCCGCCGGACGGTGCCAGCCGAAGTCGCTGTTCAAGGCGGTGTGAACCAGGTATTTCCATACTTCAGGCTCGTTCTGATAGGTGTGAATGGCCCGCAGCAGCGTCTTCTGCAGCTCATCTGCGGTGGGGTCGCTGAAAGTGAACCCATTGCCTATGCGGGTGGAGGGTGAATAGTCGATGATCGTATCGGCCAAGCCGCCTGTAGTGCGCACTACAGGGATTGTTCCATATCTTAACGCCATCAACTGACCAAGCCCGCAGGGCTCAAAACGGCTTGGCATCAAGAAGATGTCACTGGATGAGTAGATACGGTGTGCAAGAGGCTCATCAAACCTGATGAGAGCCTTCATTTGGCCTGGCATCCGCCGCTCAAGCGTCATGAGGTAGTCCCTGAAATGCTCGTCACCTATGCCCAGGGCTACAAACTGCGCACCGGTCTCCTTCATCACCGACTCGATTGTCTCTTCGATCAGGTCCAGCCCTTTTTGCTCCGCTAGTCGGCTGATCATGCCGATCACGGGAACTTCGGGTTTGATCTCAAGACCACACTCCTTCTGAAGGGCCGCCTTACAAACAGCCTTACCAGAGGTGTCATTGACGCTAAAGTGAGCCACGGTTTCAGGATCATTAGCTGGGTCGTAGACGGTGTCATCTATCCCATTCAGAATGCCGAATAACCGTTCATCGCGCTTCAGATTACCGAGCACACCATCTAACCCGCAGCCATACTCTGGAGTGAGTATTTCGCGCGCGTAGGTCATGCTGACGGTGTTCACAGCATCCGAGCCGGTAAGGCCTGACTTTAGGAAATTCAACTGGCCATAGCACTCCACGCCATCGATACCCCAAAGACTGTGTGGCAGCCCTGATGTCTGGAATATTTCCCAGTTGAACTGGCCTTGGTAAGCCAGGTTATGAATGGTGTAAGCCGTGGCGATGTTTTTCAGACGGGGACGGGAATCGCGCAACTGGTCAAGGTAATGCGGCAGGAGGCCCGTGTGCCAGTCGTTGATGTGTATGATGTCGGGTGTCCAGTCGAGCACATCGGGTAGTTGTAGTGCCGCACGGTCAAAGAACAAGTAGGCGAGGGGGTCGCTGGTGTATACCTTAGTGCTGTCCGATGCGTCGGTGAAGTACTTATAATGTCCAAGCATATACACAGGGGTTCCATCCACTAAATGTGTCACACTGACATGCGCGTGGGTTTCCCATTTGTCGCTTATGTGAACAGGTATCCGGTTTTGTATAGTTTTGGGTGATACTTTCGGATCTTTTTCATTCATGCTGTAGGATGGCATGAGAATGCGAACATCATGCCCCATCGCCCGAAGGGCTTTCGGAAGTGATCCTGCTACATCTGCAAGACCGCCGACTTTTGCCAATGGAGCGACTTCGACAGATACGAAGAGTATTTTAAGTGAGTCCATGATGAACCTGTCTTTCTTGAGATTTGACCACTATTTCCAGTTTACCCGCTATCAGTCATGAATATGATGGGCAACACTGGCTTCAGATGCAGTAGTTGATGGGTGGCTGACGATTGTGAATCGGCAATATAGCTATGCTTGCAATGAACCTGTAATGGTGCTAAAATAGCGGCGTTACAATAATTACCAATTTGGGAGGGTGATATGAATTATCTCATGGCTTTAGGCCTTGTGGTGCTGGCCGCGGCTGCATATGCCGCACCGGTGTCCGTGCCATTGAGCAGTCTGCAAATTGAACGGATCGAACAAGGATGGGGAAATCCACACGCTGACCTGTCGGTTGATGGTAATCCCATCAAAATTGGCGGTACGAGTTACTCGAAGGGGATTGGCACTCATGCCAATTCCATCTTTGCGGTGAAGTTTAGCGGGAAGGGTATCCGATTCACCAGTGCGGTCGGTATCGATGATGAAAAAGCTGGTGCTGGTGGCCACGCCGTGTTTTCGGTATGGGCCAACGGGAAGAAGCTGGTTGAATCTCCGATGATGCGCGGTGGGCAAAAGGCACATGTTATCGACCTTGATGTCAGTAAACTGGATGTCATCGTGCTGAAGGTCGATACAGATAACATCGACTCGGCTCATGCGGATTGGGCTGATGCCACGGTCTCGATGCTCGATGACAGTGTAAAACCCGAAATCATCGCTACACCAGCCGACAAGTCGGTGCCGGTAGTCGCCCACATCGTGCCAGGTAAACCACGCATCAACGGCCCATCAGTAGTGGGCTGCACCCCTGGATATGATTTCGTCTATCTCGTGCCTGTCTCTGCGGCATGTCCCGTGACAGTCACAGCCAAGGGGTTGCCTTCAGGTCTGTCTCTCGACTCCAAGACCGGCATAATCACAGGCCGCGTGAAGTCGGCCGGATCCTACACCGTGACGCTCAAAGTCAGCGGAAGCCTGGGTAGTCACCAGCGCAGCCTGAAGATCGTCGCAGGTAAAGACAAACTCGCTCTCACCCCGCCCATGGGTTGGAACAGTTGGAACTGCTGGGCTGGTGCGATCGACGACGCCAAAGTGCGGGCCGCCGCGGATGCCTTCGTGAAAAGCGGGCTAGCATCGCACGGCTATCAGTTTGTGAACATCGACGACTGCTGGCAGGCAGGTCGAGATGCCAATGGCAACGTGCTGCCCAACTCCAAGTTTCCCGACATGCCCGCTCTGGCCGATTATGTGCATAGCAAGGGGCTGAAGGTCGGACTCTATTCGTCACCAGGTCCACAGACCTGCGGTGGCTATGAAGGCAGTTATCAGCACGAAGAGCAGGACGCCATGACCTGGGCTGCCTGGGGATTTGACTATGTGAAATACGACTGGTGCAGCTATGGCAACATCGCCAAACCGGGTCTGGCTGAGATGATTAAGCCGTACCGTGTGATGCGGAAGGCGCTAGACAAAGCGCCACGCGACATCGTCTATTCCTATTGCCAGTATGGCATGGGTGAGCCTTGGAAGTGGGGACCCAAAGAGGGCGGCAACCTGTGGCGAACCACCGGTGACATCACCGATTCCTGGGGCTCTATGATCGGCACATCGCTCTGGCAGACGAACATCGCTGAGTATTCCTCACCCGGTCACTGGAACGACCCTGACATGCTGGTTCTTGGCTGGGTAGGGTGGGGGCCGTCGCTGCACCCCACGCGCTTGACGCCTCAGGAGCAGTTAACGCATATGACGCTGTGGTGCATCAATGCGTCCCCGCTGTTGATCGGCTGTGACTTGGATCGCCTCGACAGCTACACGCTTGACCTGCTCACGACGAGGTGCTGGCTGTGAACCAGGATGCTCTTGGCAAGGGTGGGAAGGTGGTTCTCAAGCGGGACGAAGTCCAGGTCTGGATGAAGCCGCTGGAGGATGGCTCAACCGCTCTGGCGGTGATCAACCTGAACTGGACTCCGGTAAACTTCACCTTCACGCTGAAGGAGTGCGGACTGCCCGATGGCTTGAGTGCACGGGATCTGTGGAAACAGAAACCTGCCGGAAGCCAGTTGAAGGCAATGAACGTGAAACTCGGTGGCCATGGTTCCGCCATGTATAAACTGAGCCTGCCCAAACGGTAGGGGCAACCGACGCTGAGGTATCGTGCAGGGGCGGTTCGCCAACCGCCCTCATTGCATGCCGCGACGTTCTTATGGGGCACGGCGTGCCGAGTCCCAAGGTGCGAAAACCGTTTGTGGCATCTCCTGACTCCTCCACTCCTGACTCCTCCCCGAACCGCCCTTGACAAATATCTCCAGCTTGCGTATACTATTTCTTGCAAGTCGGTTACGACTTAGATCGCGGGGCTATCGTTCAGCGGCTAGGACGACGGGTTTTCAGCCCGTAGACCGGGGTTCGATTCCCCGTAGCCCTACCACCATTATGCCCGGGTGGCGAAATTGGTAGACGCGCACGCTTGAGGGGCGTGTACCGCAAGGTATACGGGTTCAAGTCCCGTCTCGGGCACCATCTCACCCTCCCCTCAATTCTCGGGCGATTAGCTCAGTGGTAGAGCGCTTCGTTCACACCGAAGAGGTCACTGGTTCGAGACCAGTATCGCCCACCATCTCCTTCTCTCCACCTTAACAGGCCGCGATTAGCAGTAAACGCCAGTGTGTGATATCATGCCAGAAACAGCACACACACGAGGTCTACATACGCACATGATCGCCAAGCATAATCCCAAACCAGTTCCCGATAAACTCGTTGTCCTTACCTTCGATGACGCCGTCAGTAACCACGCCACATATGTCGCGCCGATGTTGGTCCAGATGGGCTTTGGAGCCACTTTTTTTGTGGGTGAGTTCCCCGGATTTGAAAACAAAAAGCAGTACATGACCTGGGAGCAGATGACACTGCTGCACACGATGGGTTTCGAAGTGGCCAACCACACTCTTTCTCACGCTACACTCAGCCAGCTCTCACATAATGAACAATGCGCACAGATCTCTGAGCTTGAGGTCAGATGCCGCCGTTACGGCATCCCTGTGCCAGAAACTCTTGCCTATCCTGGCTGCGGCTCCGCGCCTGATACAGTGGCCATGCTTCCCCTGAAGGGCTACACATTGGCCAGAGCATGCGGTGACAGGGTTTGTAATCCGCTGACCGATGATCCGCTGCAAGTGCCCAGCTTTGGCGTTCACGGCACAGACCGCAACGTGTTCATCAACGCCGTCCAGCAAGCCCGGAACGGGCAGGTCCCGGTGTTGATGTTCCACGGTGTGCCTGATGTGGAGCACCCCTGGGTTGATACTCAACAACCGCTATTTTTTGAGCATATGGAATACCTGAAGCGCAATGGCTATCGCGTAATCTCGTTCAAACAACTAGCCGACTACTTCCCGCCAGAAAAGCTGGCGGTCGCTCGTGCAGCCCGGCAAGCCTACCGCCCGAAAGCACTCTGGAAGGGCTCTAAGATCAACGCGGAGCAGCTCTTCTTCATTCAGAAAAAGGGCGATGCCACTGCGTCGGCTAAGCTTCTCTTCCCCCCAACCAGCCTTGAGACTATAACGAGTGCCGACGGTAAAGTGCAGTACACAGACGGTAAAGACTATGTGTGGCATGCGGGTAATCAGACCATCACACTGACGCCGAAAAGCCGCATCCCGTTTAAGACCGAAGCGCAGATGTATCCCCCTAAGGCATCACCGCAGTCGATTGAGCAGGGAAGAGGCGGCGACCACGCTCTCTTCTTTGGAGAGGGCACTCTGTATCACAGTCTGCAGTCTGTCGCCACCTATCAACACAGCAAACGTTGGAACGGTTTCAAGCCTGTTAGTGAGAGCAATCTACTGCCCCGCACCACGTCTGTTCTCAACGGCCGCCGTAAACTGATGATCTCCCTGTTAGGTGACAGTATCAGCACAGGAGCTAACGCTACGGGGTGTACGTTCATCGAACCTTACCAGCCCTTCTATATGAACCTCTGCGCCGACGAACTGAGTACAAAGTATAAAACTGATGTGGCGGTTTGGAACCACTCCGTGGGTGGTATGACATCTGACTGGGGTGTCACACAGACAGACGCCGTGATTGCAAACAACCCGGACTTGTGCCTCATCGCCTTCGGCATGAACGATGCCTGGAGTTTTGACGCACCACACTTTGCTGACAACATCACAAAGATGATGGCAGCGATACGGGCAAAATGCCCTCAGACAGAGTTTATCCTGGTCTCTGGGATGCTGCCGAACCCCGAGTGGATGCCTGACAATGCGTTGGCGCGTTTTGACGCCTACAGGCAGGCCATGATGGCCCTGCGGGGCCGTGGAGTGGCCATGGCGGACGTAAGCTCCCTGTGGCGTGATGTGGCCAAGATCAAGGGGTTCGTTAGTTTGACTGGAAATGGGGTAAACCACCCCAACGACTTCGGGCACCGTATATATGCCCAAGCCATCCTCGGATGCCTCGGTATCGAAATCTAGTAATAACGCAAGCCGGTGCAGTGAATTCCTGCACCGGTCCCGAAATTCCCACTGAGTCGCGGAATCAAACTCCATTGAATACAAGTAAATATGAGGTCTCTAATAGCTGTTATGAATCGGAAACAAATACATAAGCAGGTTACGCCCAAACTCGTTGTGCTTACCTTTGATGACGCGGCGCGCAGCCACGCCACCTATGTCGCACCTTTGTTGAAAAAGCTGGGGTTCACCGCTACATTCTATGTAGGCGAGTTCCCTGGGTTCGAAAATAGGAAGCACTATATGAGCTGGGAACAGATCACCGAGCTTCACCAAATGGGCTTCGAAATTGGTAATCACACACAGAACCACCCCGACCTCAGGCAGCTAGATGCCACACAGCAGCATTCTGAGGTCGTGACTATAGAGCAACGATGTCGGCAGTATGGTATCCCTGTTCCTGAGACATTCGCATATCCGGGCTGCATCACCACTCCAGAGATACTGACTATGCTGCCTAAAAAAGGGTATACGCTGGCTCGGGTATGCGGAAGTCGCGCCTGTAACCCGAACACCACCAACCCCATGCAGGTTCCTGGCATCACACCGGGCGGTGACATCAATTCCTTCATACATTTGCTCAGGCAGACAGCTATTGGAGAAATCCCCGTATTCATTTTCCACGGTGTGCCTGATGATGCCCATCCTGAATGCTCTCTACTACCTGAGCTATTCGCCGAATACATGAGTTATCTGAAAAAGAACAGGTATAAGACGATCACCATGCGGGAGTTAGCTGACTACTTCCCCCCCAGCCAGATAGGACAAGCTCAGTTAGCTAGAGAGCTGCACCGCCCATTTTCTTTGCGCAAGGGGGTACAGGTATCACGCGAAGGGTTGATGTTCGTGGAAACACAGGATGGTTGTCCGGCAAGTGCAAAACTGTTATTTCGACCCACGGTTGGTCTAGAGTTGTTCAGTGCTGACGAACTCACACTTTATGAAGCCGGACGTGACTATATTTGGCACGCACATGATCGGACCATCACACTCACCGCAAAGTCACGCATTCACTTCCTTACGATGAAGCAGCAGCGACCAGAGGCGGGTGCGACTAACTCCTGGGCACAGTTCCGCGGCGGAAGTCATGCGCTATTGTATTCTGGCGGCAGCTACTTCCATGAACGGCAGGTCATCGCCCACTACAAACACAGGGATGGTTGGCGCGGGTATCGCCAAGGCAGTGAGACCGCCTTACTTCCTGCGACAGTGAGCCTACTGCGCGCAGCGAAGACACTGCGCGTCTCCCTGTTGGGCGACAGCATCAGCACCGGTGATAACGCCAGCGGAAAAACTGCAATACCGCCTTATCAGCCATTCTACATGGATTTGGTGGTAGAGGAGCTGCGTCGCCACTTCAACTCAAGCATCCCATTCAACAACCGCAGTGTAGGTGGCATGTCGTCTGACTGGGGAATCACACAGATCGACACCGTTGCGGCAGACAACCCCGATCTCTGCGTGATCGCATTTGGTATGAACGACATCTGGGGCTTTACCCCCGAGCAGTACGCTGAGCAAATCCGCACGATCATGACCGGTATCAAGGCGAAATGCCCGAAAGTGGAGTTCCTGTTGATTGCGGGTATGTTACCTCACCCAGAATGGGTGAGTGCCGATAATGAAGCCAAGTTCCCACTTTACCTCAAGCAGTTGCAGTTGATGCGCACGCAAGGCGTTGCGGTGGCTGATGTTGGGTCACTATGGCGTGATGTATATACCCTGAAGGGGTTCATGAGCCTCACCGGCAATGGATTGAACCACCCCAATGATTATGGTCACCGGCTGTATGCACAGGTGATCCTGGCCAGCCTGGGTATTGAGATATTCGCATAGGTGATTCTCAGCTTGAGTTAAACTTGGTTCGATGTGCCGTTGGTTTCAGCAACGCCCGTCGGGACGCGGGTCTTGTAGGGGCGATTCGCGAATCGCCCTGGGTGTCAGTGCCCGTACCGGGACGAAGTCACGGCCGGGCCACCGAACCCGTCGCCAGGGGCCAGCGGTGTGGATCGCAGGTGATCAGCCACGCTGCCGCGGGTTCTCCTGGGCAATAACCACAAATACAAAATGGGCGTGTTCGTAGTGAATAAGTACATTCCGCAATGCCACGCGCTAAAGCACAGTCTATTATTCACAAGTCCAGATTGGGATCGTATCGACCATGTGCCGCGACATAAATGTCTCGGCTACTGATCAACAAGCCCGCTAAACCGGGCTGCGGAGCTCCTTGCCGACAAAGATAACGTTCATGAAGACTGCTTCAGCAGTCTTGGTGTTCAATAGCCGAGATATTTATGTCGCGGAATCGGCGACTGCTGGCTTCGCCGATGTATGGGGGTAGTTGACTCGGTTTGTCACCCACACGACTATGGTCACCGCCTGTACGCGCAGGTGATCCTGGCCAGCTTGGGTATCGAGATATTCGCTTAACGAAAAAAGGGGCAGCCGTCGGCCGCCCCTCCATTCTTGATTCGCCACAAAAGCGGTTCTTTCGCGCAGATCAGTCGGTATAGAAGCGAAGGTTGGTCACAACCACTCCGCGCACGTTGCCTAGTGCCATCCGAAGCAGAGGCGCATGGTTGGCGTGTAGCATCCGGTAATACCAACGGCTGACCGTAAACTCGGGCACGATGACCGTCACGAGATGGTCCGGACGGTCCTCCATCACCTGTTTCACGTATTCCACCACCGGCTCAAAGAGTGATCGGTAGGGGGACGCCAGGTTCACAAGCGGTACAGTACCTCCCCAGTCGGCCCATTCACGGCGCACCATCTGGTTAAGCTGCTGGTTATCGCTCACCTCTACACGAACGGCCCGGACATCCTTGCTTATCATCTGTGCATACTCAAGTGCCTGCGCGGTTCCACGGTGAAGACGGTCAAGAAGCACCAGCACCGTATGGGGTCGGTTGGGGTTCGACTTCCAGTCATCCAGCATACGCAGTTGGACCCGCATCTTCTCGTAGTGGTTATTAATCGCATAGAACATCACCACCAGTAACGCAATGATGACAGCCGAAATCCAGACCTTGCCCTCCCATTTCTCGATCACGATGACAGTCAATACCAGTGCCGTGGTGCAAGCCCCCAGGAAGTTTACCCCAGCCTTATACTGCCACCCGCGTGGACGCAAACGCCACCATCTCATCACCATTCCCGACTGCGAAAGTGTGAAGCTCATAAACACGCCAAACGCATACAACGGGATCAACGCATCGGTCACGCCCTTAAAGATAATGACCAGCACTGACGCAAACAGTCCTAGCATCACGATGCCGTTAGCAAATACCAGGCGGTCACCAAGGTTGCTGAGCTGGCGCGGCATAAACCGGTCGCCAGCCAAGATGGCACTTAACCGGGGGAAGTCCGCGTAGGCTGTGTTTGCAGCCAGTACCAGCACGATGGCGGTGCTGAACAGCACGGCTCCTTGAGCAAATCGTGCGGCCTCAACCGAAAGACCGCCAAACACGGCACGGGCGACCTGCGAAATGACCGACTCGGCATGACCGCCGTGTGCAGCACCCAGGTACGTCACATGGTGGGTTTGAGCGAGCCAACTGATACCAAGAAACATGCTGCCCAGCAGACAACCCATTAAAACAAGTGTGATTCCGGCGTTCTTGCTCTCAGGTGGTTTAAATGCCTGCACCCCGTCCGAAATGGCCTCCACACCAGTCATCGCGGAACATCCTGAGGCAAAAGCCTTCAGCAACAGAAACATACCGATGCCTTCTGTCGCAGCGAGATGGGTAGGTTTTGGAAAAGACGTTGGTTGGTAACCAAACATCGGGCCGATCATCCCAAGGGCGATCATCGCGAAAATGCACATCATAAAAATGTAGGTCGGCAGAGCAAATATCGTCCCCGACTCTTTGGCACCACGCAAATTCATCAAAGTGACGAACGCAATAGCCAGTAAACACAACGGAACCGTCATGTGCAATTCGGCTAGCCTGGGGAAGAATGAGGTGATCTGCTGCACGCCTGATGAGATACTAACCGCAACTGTCAGTACATAGTCAGTAAGTATCGAAGCCGCTGCTGTCAATCCAGCAAAGGTGTTCAGGTTCTCGCGACTGACAATATAGCTGCCGCCACCCTTTGGGTAGGCATGTACCGTCTGTTCATACGAGAAGATGACTATGGCTAATAGGGTCACAATAGCCATAGCCACAGGAAGCGTAAACTGCATGCCGGCAGCACCTGCTAGGCACAGTACCAGCAAGATTTCCTGAGTAGCATACGCTGTCGAAGAGAGCGCATCACTGGCGAAGACCGGTAACGCGATCAGTTTACGAAGTTTCTGGTGCTGTAGCTTGTCAGAAGCCAGCGGCCTGCCAAACAACACACGGCGCCACGTATTTTTCATGAATCTCTAGATCTGCTCCATCATTTGACATATTCGTTGTCGTGGACAAGGGTAGTTGGGCACATAACTCTGGAATTTTACAAAGTCTACATCAGCATCCAGTGATGCTGCTGCTTTTGTTAAAGTGCGGATGATGATACCCCCTAATACTCCCGATTCTATGCTCATGCGAGCATGTAAGACCAGGACGCCTATTGTCACACCCTCGATATCGCCCTCAATTTCTGGGCTTTGGGAAAACTTGCGCAGGTTGAATCCTACCATACGGGAGCCACTTTTCAACACTGCTTTCAGGTGCATCACGGTGTGGTCGCGAGTTGCCATTTCCGTCTTGACCTGCTCTGACAGCATCCACAGCAGCTCACTTGCCTTGTAGCCGTTGGTAGCGGAGATGTTCACAGTGGTCTGCAGCCAGCCTACTGAAGAGTTGGCGGCTTTAGCATCAATAGCATCAATTTCGCGCATCACATGCCCTGCCTCACCTTTGTGAGACATCACCAACTCCACCAGCTCCTCGATACCATCGCCGCGTATCGCAGAGATCATCAGGCATTTAGTGTTGGGGTATAGTTCAGCAGCGTTTTTCAGCATAGCATTGATCTCGTTGGACGTTAAGATGTCCGCTTTGTTGATCAGCAGCACGTCAGCTTCCTGCACCTGTGCTCGATACATGCTCAAGAGATCAGAGGAGATGCCCCGAACCTCTTTGTTGATGAGCAGTTCGTAGGCACGTTCGGGGTCTAGCACCATCATGAATGGTAGTATCTGGAACGTGGCCCCATAGAACTGCTTTAGGGGTGTGATGACCGTCGCCACGATGTCAGCACAACTGCCGGTGGGCTCACAGAGAAGCACATCCGGGTTTTGGTCCAGAATACTGTCTGTGGCATCAACCAAGTCGCTAAAGCGCGCGCTGAAGCAACCGCCAGCCATCTCAGCGATCGGCATTCCGAAAGATTCTTCGATCATCTTTTCAACGGTATGGCCAGTCCGTTCAGCAGATACCAGGCCTACGTTCAACCCATCGTTTATCAACCGGCGTGCAATCGCACCCAGGACGCGTGATTTCCCCGCACCCAGGAACCCTCCAACAAAAAGAACCTTAACCCGCTTTGTCTTGCGTTCTGATGGTAGATTTTCGTTAACTAAAGACATCATGCACCTCGCGTTTCAGTGGCTTCAAGCCACAGTCTGGTAGAAGGTATTTCTTTTGACGGCTGTGTAGCCGGCCTGTTGTATCAATTGTTCCATATCTGCGACGGCTGGTATGTATCGTTGTCCTTTCGCACTGACCACATTTTCTTCAAACATGGTAGAGCCAAAGTCGTTCACTCCATATGTGAGGGATATCTGAGCCACCTTTGGCCCCTGGGTCAGGATGCTCACCTGGATATTCGGTATATTGTGCAGCATTATCCTGGCCACCGCCACCATCCTGAGGTAGTCCGACGTGCCTGTAGGCGGCAGACATGACATTCTGGTCTCTTCGGGTTGAAATGGCCAGCAGATAAAGGCCCGGAATCCGCCTGTTTCATCTTGAAGCTCCCGAAGACGCATATAGTGCTCAATGCAGTGCTCCGGCTCCTCTACATGACCATACATCATAGTGGCAGTGGATCCCAGCCCCGCACGGTGGACTTCGCGCATGGTGTTGATCCAGTCATCTGAACTGATCTTATTTTTAGATATCTTCTGGCGGACACTGTCCACCAATATCTCAGCACCGGCACCGGGCACAGACTGCAAACCCGCGTCTTTCAGTCGCAATATCACATCACGTAACGGTACCGCATCGATGCGGCTGCAATGCATCAGCTCCGCTGGAGATAAAGCGTGGATCACCACCTGCGGGTAGAGCTGGCTTACCTGCCTAAAGATACCCTCATAATAGCTGACACCCAGTTTAGGATTCAATCCACCCTGTATCAACACTTCATTACCGCCAGATTCCGCCAACTGCTGCACTTTACTCAGCACCATAGAGGGTGGCATGGAATAGCTGTCTGAATCCTGGGCGCGACGAGAAAACTGACAAAAATCACAACGGCACCAGCAGACGTTGGTGGTGTTGATAATACGTCCGACGACATAACCCACATTTTTGGCAGGATGCAGATGCATGCGTATCATATCCGCCAGTGCCCCAATCGCCGGAAGGTCAGGCTGTTGAAGCAGCCATAGCCCCTCGTCGAGGGTGATCGCCCGCTGTCCTATCTGTTCGGCAATCTGCGAAAAACTGTGTGACTTGCTCAAAATCGCATTTCCTAGTATCTTATGGCTGTATTGTACCTTGCCAGAGGCGTGCGACACGAGTTAGTTGCTCCGGTTGCACCTTAAATGGCATAACGTATTGGGAGGAACCAACTTATGGATGCTGTTCGTATCACTCGGCTTGTTAGAACCGCCACCTCAGAAATATACCTTTTATGGATCGACGATGATCGCGTAGGTCAGATTGACCTGCACTATGCAGATGCCACCATCTATGCCACCGTGCTTCTGGAAAAACCTGAAGCGATAGACCAAGATGCATTAGTGGCACAAATCGACGACGAATTGGTGAGTAGCTACTCCGCTAGATTTGAGCGTGAGAACTTCGTAGTCACCATCTTCCAGGCTCACGAAGTCGGACGATGCGAAGACCCGATGATCGACGCTCTTGATGAGTTCGACGAGAGCGACGACAACCCACTGGACGACGACGAATAAACTATGTCGCACATGAACTGCAGGAGGATCGCGTTACGTCGTGACCGCGGCGCTTTTACGCTGATTGAACTCTTAGTCTCCATAGCCATTATATCGACTTTGGCTGCGATTCTCCTACCGACGTTGATACAGTCCAGGCAGAAGGCACTACAAACAAAGTGCTTGAGTAATATGAAGCAGCTTGCTCTGGCGACGATGCTCTATTGCGATGACTATGACGGCGTGATGCCCCTTGCGGCCCCTATAACACCCGATGGCAGCCGTGTATACACGCTGGACCATTACACCGTGCCCTCTGGCTGGGGTGACAACGGTCACCCCGCCGGTCTTGATCATGGTGGGACTGTCAATATCCTCAATCCGTATATGAAAAGCCATGCGATGTGGAGCTGCCCCAGCGGCGTTGACCGCGGACCGAACCGTGCTTATCCTCCTATCTCAGGTGATCCAAAAACGGTCTGGTCGGTCAGCTACTCTTATAATGGATATCTGAACGCGTACCGTACTGAAGACATCACCAACCCTAGTAGCCCGGTGGTCTTCTGGGAGGGATACGGTCTGGAGCGCAACCGCGGGTATGCCACTTCACGGCCTAATCTGGCTTGCCAAAGCATGGGTATCAACGCTGATGGGTGCCGATTTAGCATTGCGAAGGGCACCGAGGACTGGCAGGGGGTTAGCACAGTCTGGGTGCATACCGGAAATGTGCAAAATAGCGTCCGTGCTGACGGCAGTGCCCGCGCCATTCGCCTGGGCACCAGTCCCTCAGGCAATAACCCCTCCCATGATCCCTGTACCAGCTATGATGAGACCGGTAGATGTACGAAATTGTTTCTTGACAGCGATGGTTATGTGCCATTCTTCAGGCCGGATAACAGGTTTTAGGGGGAGGAGTCAGGAGGGAAGAAGAGGAGGAGTCAGGAGGACTGTACACGAAAGACGGCTTTTCACCCACATCTCGGTTTCTGCACTATTGTTATCTATTGATTGAAGGCGTACAGACCTCGAACATGATTGGGTCATAATCTGATCGCCTAAGGGGCAGCACCGCTCTTGGGTTCAAGGCAGCTCTTACTGTAACTGACACGACCGTAGGGGCGTCCCTTGTGGGCGCCCGAAACGTTGCTCTGTCGATGGTTTGTGTTTATTAGGGCGCCCACAAGGGACGCCCCTACGACCAGTTACTGACAAGGATGGCCACAAGGGCCATCCTGACTGGATTATCAAGAGTTATGTTGACTGTCTGGTTCGCATGGCCCAAGTCTCTACGATCCCACCTGTTGGCGGTAGTAATCCACTGCTAGCTGCAATCCTTCTTCCAGACCTATGGTGGGCTGGTACCCGATGCCAGCTTTGGCGGCTTCTATGTTCGCACTGGAGAACTTAACATCGCCCAGTCGCTCAGGCTCATAGCTGACGGGCAGATCGGCAGCCAGAATCTGCTTAAGCACCGCTATCAGCTCATTCAAGCTGATGCAGCGGCCACTTCCGATGTTGTAGATGCCCGGCTTGCTGTCGGGTGAGGAGGCCAGCAGGTTGGCTTTCACCACATCAAGCACCGATACAAAGTCACGTGACTGCTCACCGTCGCCGAAAACCCGAAGATTCTGGCCAGTGAGAGCCGCAGTGATGAATTTGGGTATCACGGCTGCATACTCGCTCTGCGGGTTCTGGCGTGCTCCATATACGTTGAAGTAGCGCAGGCAGACAACCTTCAGGCCGTAGCACTCGCTGAACACCCTTGCGTAGACCTCACCCTGTAGTTTGTTGGCGGCGTAAGGTGACAGGGGCTCTGGAGCCATCTGCTCGAGTTTAGGCTGCACTGGGTTATTGCCGTAGATGGCCGAACTGGTGGCAAAAACTACGCTTTTCACGCCGGCATCTCGTGCCGATAGCAGCACATTGAAGGTGCCGGTGACATTTACATCATGACTGGTGGCGGGATCCGCCACAGATGCAGGCACAGAGGCGATGGCGGCATGATGGAACACACGGTCGACGCCCTGCATCGCTTGCTTCAGAATCTTCATGTCTGTGATGCTTCCCTGAACAAACTCGGTGACACCGGCTGCTTCAAGATTGCTGACGAAACCGCTAGACAGGTCGTCTACCACAATCACCTGATCGCCTTGTTGCACCAGTGTGTGTGCAATATGTGAACCTATGAAGCCCGCCCCCCCCGTAATTAAACTCCTCACACGATCCTCCTAAATATGTTTTGTTGCAAGCATTATGCATTAATCTGATGATTCGGCTATTACGGCCATATCAGACCATCTATAGTGTGGCATCTGTCGGTTCAGATGTCCACCGGCCATCTACTTGACCGACCAGCAGAGACACTAACCCCGCCACAGGTGCCAGCAGTAGGAGGAGCATCTGGCCGAAACGCGGCTTGATAAATCCGGTGACGATGACCAGAGCAGTCAGAAGCAGGACCGCAATCGGCCAGAAGAAGACGACTGTTCCAAATATAACCAGCATGTGGAAGGGGACCAGCAGTCGACCCAGCTTGTGGAAGCACCAGTGCCACAGCTTGCCTGAGCGCATCAGTATGGGCCAGAAGCCAGGTTTAAACATTAACTGCCAGTTGCCCGCGGAGGTTCGCACCTTACGCAGCCATTCCAGCCGAGGGCTGAGTTCGCGGTCATCCCATGCGATGGCGTTTGGACAGACAGTAACCCGACCGCCTTGTGCCGCAACATCGATTGCCAGCCACACGTCGTCCAGCACGATGCCGGAGGGGATGTTCCGCCAGTATTTGCGCCAGCAGGCGCAGATAGGGCCTGTACAGCCTGTGGTGCCGTTCACAGCCGATTGACAGTTCCGAAGGTCTTTTTCGGCGTGCCAGTATCTGCCAATAGGGCTATGCTGCATGGAAGGAGAGCTATATCGCAATTCCCCGCTGACGGCAGCCACACCTGGCTGTTGGAGAGCCTTCACAAGCTGGTTCAAAGCATCCGGAGCAAACAACGGGCGTGCGTCGGTCAACACGACCACATCGGCGTCGCGTAAATGGTCAGTGGCGGTCTGAAGTGCATGGCTTTTGCCGCGGTGCTCAGGAATTTCTATGACTTCAGCACCCTCCTGTCGAGCCAACTCTGCAGTATTGTCTGTACATCCATCGCAGATGACCACCACGTGAATGGCGTCTGTGGGATAGGTTTGTTCACGAAGGTTCCGCAGGCGTCTTTGGATTTGTTGGGCCTCGTTATGTACGGCGATAAGCACACATACCTTGGGGGTTACGGTAGCTTGTTTAGTGTCTGTTGTTGTATACGCGCACCGAGCCGCCTGCCTGCGCAAATACCATGGGTAGCCCCATATTGTGCAGATGATCTGAAGTAATGCCCCAAAAGAGAGCAAAACTAGCCATGCAGGCGGTGAATTGGTGGTCATCCACGACATTGATTCTAATCCTCAAAGACATCAGATACATCACAATAGAGCAGCTTACGAAAAAGCCTCCCAACAAAGTTGGGAGGCTTTGATCACATGGCTGGTGACTAGCTCTTGTCCTTCTTGTCGAAGTTTGGTCGCTCTATCACCTGACGGTCATTCACAGAACTGGTGTCGGCGGTGCCTTGCTCTGCGGTCGCAGTGGGTGTGGCAGTGGGTTGTTCGCCCTCTGTCTGCGCTGCCGTCTGTTGGGCCACCACACGCCGCATGCTCGTGGTCTTTCGGCCTCTGCGGTTGGTGGGTGCTGGCAATGCCTCTTCCCCTTCTGGGCGGTAATAGCGATAGTAGTGGTTGTTGAAGTGATAGCTCTCCACCGTTTCGGGGTTAGCGTCATTCAATACCACGCCAAGCTGACGCAGGTTGTTCTTGTTGAGCATCTCACGGATACGCCGCTCATTACCACGCGGTGGCTGGTTGGCTCGGACGATGACGACGACCGCATCGACCACACTGGCGTACACCGTGGCATCCGCGAAGACTGCGGCAGACGGGGTGTCAATCAGTACCACATCGGCTGCTGTTTCAAGCTCACCCATGACTTCAGTCATGCGGTCAGAACGCAGAAGCAGCCATGCATTACGCGGCACAGGTCCACCAGGCAGAACCATCAGGTTTTGAATGTCGGTCTCTCGAAGAGCATCAGTCAAGATGCTTTCACTGGACAGCACGGTGCTGAGGCCTGCTTCATTATCGACCCCGAAGACACGGTGGAGTTTCGGGTGACGCATGTCACCGTCTACCAGTATGACCTTCATACCACCCTGGGCAAGGGTGATGGCCAGGTTGGTGATTGTGGTGGTGCCTCCCTGTCCCGGTCGAGCCGTCGCACCCATAATGCTTTTAATGTCTGGGTTCTCTCGGAGAGTGCGGATGATATCCTCACTCACGAACCGGTAGGCTTCTGCATATGGCGATGATGGTGCCAGGTAGGTGATCTTGGAAAGATCACTTGGTGCACCACCCTCAAGCGCTGGGATGACACCCGTGACGGGCAGGCCAATCAGGCGCTCCACGTCTTCCGACGTCTTCACGGAGTTGTCATACATATCGACGAGAACAGCCAGACCGACGCCCATCAGCACTGCCAGGAACAGCGCACCAACATAGGCTAGCTTGGGGTTGGGTCCTGCTTTGATCGGGCCTTCAATCCGGGCTGGGCCGAGGGTGTAGATAAACTCTTTGTCTGTGGCACTGAGGTTCAACAGGGCCGCGCGGTAACGGCCATACATATCAGTATAGGCCTGGGCTGCGCGGGTATACTCTTCAGTCGCCTCTTGAATGTCTACATCAAGCCCTTTAAAGCTCGAAATACGGCCTTCGATCTGTTTCAACTGGCTATTCAACGCACCCAGTTGGCTACCCAGCTCTGCACGCCGAGCCTTCAGGTTGTCCACTTCAGCCTTTAACGAATAGTAGGCCGGGTTATTGACCATCGGGCGTTGTTTACGCTCATCGTTCAACCGGGATTCCAACTCAGCGATACGCCGTTTGTATTCCTGCATGGTGGGGTGGCTTTCGGCATACTTGCCTTTGCCGCTGGCATATTGAGTCTGCGCAACCGCAAGCTCTTTTTCCATCTCAGAGGTGGTTGCGGATTTCCCCGCTTCATCGGGCATAGTCGCTCGCATACGGTTCAACTGTGCTTGTTTGATACCCAGAGAGGAGATCGCACCTGCCAGGTTTGACGCCACCGCTTCACGCTGTGTGCGGACCGGGGTGGCCACACTATAGTCGTAGGTGATGGCTTTATCAAAGTCAGCCAGATTGCGGTTCACTCTCAGGCTGCGAAGCTTGCCACTAGCCGCTTTCATCTCTTTTTTGGCATCTGTGAGCCGGGTCTGATAGAAGGTTACTTGCTCGGCTAGCGGCTGCTTTGAGGTGGTCTCATAAAACTTCTTAAAGCTGACCGTTAGTGCATCAACCAGGTACTTCGCATTATCTTTGTCTTTATCGATGGCGATGAACTCAATAAGGTCCGTGACAACATCATTCGCCTGTGGTCCCTTCTTACTCGACATGTTGACTGGCACTATGTTGGCCTTGATCAATCCATCTCGGAAGAGCTTTTCGACATCCGCTTGTTCTAGTTTTAGGTGACTAGTCACCGTCTGGTTAGCGAATGAAGGTGCATTGTCGCCATACAGGTCGCGGAATGTGGTTTTCCTCATGCCTTCTGCTACGGCTGGGTTAGATGCCATCTCCACCAGAGTCGCAAGACGCCGCATACGCTCATCGGTTTGGTTGAACGGGTTCATACCCATACCCGTATCGCCTGGCGGTTTCAGGATGCTTTCTGAAGGCCTGATGCGCCTGGTCGCCTGATAGGTGCTGCCGCTGAGTTGAAGCAACACGAAAACACTGGCAAATACCACCATGATTACGGCGACAACAAGCCAGCCCCTCCGCTTTACAATGTCTATCAGGTTACGGATATCGAGTTTGAACTCGGCGCTGTCTTCTACAACTTGGCTCATGAGAAATGAAATCTCCTTACTCTATAGTGACGGATTCTATTTTACTGACTTGGCAGGTACATCGCTATTCAGTTGATTCTGAACTATAGAACCGAGCGATCTGCACAAGGGCAGGACCGTATCTAAAGCAGAATCATCGTCAGATTTGACAGAAACAACAAGTCGCAATGACGCGCCTGTTGTGACCTGGTGCCGTAATCGCATCGCTGCGAGCCGCAAATTGTGCCGGACTAAGCCGACACACGCGCCATCTGGCTGAATGTAACTATATACAACTAGTATACGTGAGTTGTTCATTTCCATCAACATAACTCGAAACGGTATGCTTGAGCGGTCTCCCTTCACTAGGATTTCACACTCTTTTTGAACACTCCAACCGTCGCCTGGCAGGCAGTATGATGGACTATGAAAGCTGTTCTTCATGTGTCCATAAACCACTAGCACATCGGTATAGTCGCCTGGCTCGTTGCGGTATGTGCGGTTGACTACCGCGTCGGGAGTCAGTAGCTTGAGTGCCTCTTCAGGTAAAGGTGTTTCATCCGTGACGGTCCAACCGTCAATAGAGTAGGGCACATCCATGGTGTTTATCGTGCGTGTTGGCACGGCACCTCTGGTGGCATCGGCTGCGGTGATGGCCCACATGGCAAAGATCAGGCAGATGATTACCATGGTTATCCTGCGCCATGAGGTGAGTTGCGGTGTTGTTGGATGGTGTACGGCTTTATCTGCTTGATCGACCGCGAAGCGTGAAGTCAGTAGTTGCCGCAGTGTACTGAGTGTAACACCTGACAGAACCAACAGCAGAATCCCCGCATTGTCGTGGAAGAGTGTCAGGGCAAGATTAGCATTGATGAAATGGCCGATGATAAAAATCAACACAATCCGTATCACATTGGCGATGTATGCAATAGGAATAGAACTCGCGAATAACAACCACTTCCAGCCCAGTTTAACCGATGTGGTGCCCGCCATCAACGCCGCCACTGTCGTGATGGCCATCAATGAGCGGATACCGCTGCACGCTACGGCGATCTCAGCATCAAACCGAGGAGTCCAGAGGTGAACCCCTTCGCGCTGGATGGGCAGAAACAGGCCAAGCACCCATCCGGAGATGGCCGCACTGGAGTGCTGCATCGGAACGCTCAGCTTGTCAATAAGGAAATCTGGCCACGGTACCGCCATGAACAAGAAAGCCAGAGGAAACAGCCGGGCACGTACCCATCCACCACCGTACAGTATCCAACACAGGCCTATGATAGATATAGGGAGACTTAGACCGTATAACAGCTTGATGTCAGCCCATACGGCGACCACAAGCAGCGACAATCCGACGGATAGCGGGATGATACCGAGCCATGGTCTGCCTGCCAGGGCAGGGCGCTGGTGCCTGCTTCTATAGATGAGGTATGCACTGATAAACGGCACGGCCAGCCCGTGGTTCAACTCAGGAGAAGACATCCAACGCTGGAAAAGAAAGGCGATGGCTGGCCAGTTGACAACTAGATATACGAACCAAACCACTGTGATGGCCCATCGACGGTCTGGCTTATTCATACCAATTCCTTGTAGTATCACTTGCTGTTACCACCGGTATGCAGCGGTTTGGACTGTGTTTTGTTAAAGTCGGTGGAACACAGTAATATCTGCGACAGTAGCACGCTTTGATGCTGCTGCTGATTGTATGAACTGCTTTGGCAGGGTTCCATGTAAAGCGGAATAACGGCATATGGAGCCTGCTTCTGCCAATAGCGGCTCAGTTTCGTCTGTTCTGCGGCCGACAACCCAGCGCGGAGTTGGATAAAGCTGCTGGCACCCTGGTAGAGCTGGAACCATCCCAGCATCTGTTTGCTTGGCACATTAGCCACTTCAGGGGTGAGCAGCAGGTATTTTGCCTTCGTTCTTGACAGCTCCATCAGTTTCGATTGGTCGGCTTGCATACGGGTTTGCGGATTCTGGGTGTCACTTGTACCGGGGTTGACGACCTCCTGAACAATAGCCGATTCGGGCAGCCATACCCAGGCCGTCTCTGTATACCATGCGGCCAGCTCAGGCTGATCACAGATGCCGATGCTTCTCAGGACGGTGGGAGTGGGGCACTTTCGTATGGATTTCGGCCAGTAGGCCTCAATGATCCGACGGTTCAGCCACGGCAGTTGGGTATTCAATCCTTCATATCGCCTATCCACTGGTAGACCCCCCGTATGGCGGAGTCCTATCTGAGACGCCGCATCTTGAAGCGGTGTGCCCCCTCGGATCGCATCGTTGAGTATGGCCACTACCGCTTGGTGCTGAGGTTTCCCTTTGGGCAGGGCCATGAGCTGCTTCTTTAACGGGGGCACCAACCGGCTGGCAAGAGCACGCTCGAGTGCGTTGGACGGCGAGAGCAGTGCCTTCATGATAGGCTGGGCATCGAGCAGATCACCACTCTGTAGACAGCTCTTGCCTATCATACTGGCAACCTCAACCCGTTTGATCTGCTCGCCTGTGCGATAAAGAGCTACCCGCAATGGATCCTCTGCAGGTTTTCTATTAGTGACTATGTAGGCCGTGGTGTACACAGAGCAGATAACTACCGCCAGGATACTAAGCGCACGGAACCGCTGATCTCCATTTTCGTCGTAGAGATCGCACATCTGGCGCACCCCATATACCGCCATCAGCAGAAGCATCGGCAGATAGGCGATCACTGCTTTATCGGCGCAACCCTCGCGTCCGAAAGCATACACCATCACTGTCAACACCACCACGCCAAGCGACACCAGCATCAGCCGCATCTGCTTGACGGAGTGGCTGTAAAATGCCCCAACAGCCGCGACTGGCAAGAGGGCCATCAATAGACCATTTGTTTGCACCACAGCTTGGAGGTTTCGCATCCATTTGGCCATGACTGCGTTCAGGTCGACCCAGCTTGTGGGCCACCACGGAACTACATGCCCCGGTGAATACAGCCGATAGAGTACATCACCTGGGAAATTGGGTGTTTCCATTAACGTCTCATAGATGCTTAATGAAAAGAATGGTGTATGCGCGACAGATACCTGGCGGATGATCCACGGCAGCAGTACCAGCAGCATTGAGATGATGGGAAGGCCCCAGCGACGAAACCCCTCCCGTCGTTCCGTCACCACCAGATAAGCCAGTATCAACACACAACCGATCCACAGGGACGTTTGAGTTAACACGCCGAGAGCCAGTAACAAGCCGATCAACGCACTGCGAAGAGGGTTTGTTTTAGTGTCTGGCAGCCTGTCTTGCGTTGAAATGGGATCGAACAGCAGTAGCCAGGCGATAATCCACCATACGGCGCCCATACTGGCCGGCATCGCGGAAAGGGCCAATAGATGGCAGATCGGCGGCCACATCACCAGTAACAGTCCTGCCGTGACACCAGTTTCGCGACCAAATACACGGCTTGCCAGGATCACCACAACCGTGACCAGCAGCAAAAACCACAGGGCGCTACTCAGAATGGCCGTCCTGTCCCAAGCTTGCAGTAGCTGGAACATGCCTGCTTGAAATAACGGGTAAAGAGGGGGGCGGGTCAGGTCTGGTGTAAATTCGGACGATTTCCAGTGCATGAAGCCCAAAGGCGGCAATGATGATGTCTGCATCCCGCGACCCTCAGCAATGTTGCGTGAGAGCTGAGCATACCCGCATGCCTCAGGCGAGAGCCCTGCAAAGAACGAACGGTAGGATACCAACACAATGACTACGGAAAATGCCAAAACCACTATTAAATGAGAAAATGTATGCCATGGTCTACCGGTGCTCGATGAATGTAACATTCTTGTTCAGCGCCCCCTGATCTATTCCGTTTTGTGTAGCCATCGGATGTATTCCAAATCTGGTATTATTGTAGCATATCGATATCTTACATTACGATATAATATCACCAATATACCTTAAGATAGGTAGAAAATATGCTTTATTCATAGTTTGATTGAGCTTACATATCAAATTGTAATGCAGGATATCATGATCGATACAACACTTAATCTCAGAAGGAGGGACTCCGTACATGAAATCGGAAATGTCTGCTGCTCAACCGCCTGCGCTCACAACGCCTCATGCAGATAGCTGGCCCTTGCGTTCTGACCTCAGAGTTAAACGGCTGTTTGATCTCGCATTTACCATACCAGGCCTCACCCTGCTCACTCCGCTGTTCGCGGTGGTGGCGGTCGCCGTCAAGCTGGGTGATGGCGGTCCTGTGTTCTTCCGACAACAGCGGGTGGGGAAGAACGGGGTTGTTTTTACCATCTTGAAATTCCGGAGTATGCGTGTCGATGCCGACCAAAAGGGCCGCTTAATCACCATCGGTAACGACCAGCGTATCACCCCCATTGGCCGCATACTACGAAACAGCAAACTGGATGAACTGCCACAACTCATCAATGTGATACGCGGCGAGATGAGCCTGGTGGGGCCCCGTCCCATGGTGGCACGATATACCGACCTATTCACTTCGGAGCAGCGTGAGGTGCTAGACCTCATGCCTGGTATCACCGATCCCGCATCGTTGGTATACCGGCATGAGCAGCGATACTTGGCCAGGTATGCTGATCCCGAGCAAGTTTATATTCAAAAAGTGTTACCACATAAACTACAGATCAACCTGCAATATGCCCGCCGTGCCTCCATCTGGACCGATGCGGTTGTGATACTTCGCACCTTGTTCACGAAGTGTCCGTATAGAGTGTGACGTTCACGTGAGTGGGTTCATGCTTAAATGGGCCTACCGGGTATAATAAGGTGTCTCATTTGGAGGGAATTATGGCCAAGAAAGCCGAAACTGAAAAGAAAACACTGTCACCCAGCATACTTAACCGCAAGGCAAGGCACGACTATGAGATCATCGAGACCTATGTGGCAGGCATTGTGCTTGAGGGCACTGAGGTGAAATCACTGCGTGAGGGCCGCGCTCAGATCACTGAGGGATACTGCGAACTGCGTGATGGCGAGATGTGGATACTTAATATGCACGTGCAGCCATACGCGTTTGGCAACCGCTTCAACACCGAGCCAGCCAGGCCACGTAAGCTGCTGATGAACAGGGTTGAACTGAACAAGCTGAAGACCAAGGTTGAGGGGAAGGGTTTGACGATCATCCCGTTAAAACTCTTCTTCATGCACGGTTATGTGAAGTTGGAGATCGCCATCGCCCGCGGTAAGCGAGAGTGGGACCGCCGTGATGATATCCAAAAGCGCGACGTGATGCGTGAGCAGGACCGCGAATTGAACAGCCGGAGTTAATTGGAGGCCTCATGACAGAAAACCCTGAGATGCGTATCGGTAGATATCGCCTTCTTGAACAACTGGGCAGCGGTGGGATGTCTAAGGTATACCGTGCTGAGGATACGCTGATCGGTCGGATGGTGGCGTTAAAAGTGCTGGTGCTCCCGCCTGTGGTGACCGACGCCGAGCGTGAGGAGATGGTGCTGCGCTTCGAACGAGAAGCACGCTCAGCCGGACGTCTGTCGCATATCAATGTGGTCACTCTGTATGAGGTCAGCGAGGCGGATGATCAGTATTACATCGCCATGGAGCTTTTTGAAGGTAAAACTCTACGGCAGGTGATGGATGCAGGGCGAATCAGCCCCAGAGAGACGATGCGCATCGTGCAAGCGGTGGCCTCCGCATTGGATTACGCGCACACCGCCGGAGTGGTACACAGGGATGTCAAGCCCGACAACATCGCATTGCTTGAAACCGGCCAGGTAAAGTTGACCGACTTCGGCATCGCGCGGCTGGCTAACGATCTGGTGCGCACCCAGGCTGGCATAATGGTGGGCAGTCCAGCGTATATGTCACCAGAGCAGATCACTTCTGAAGAAATTGATGGGCGAAGTGATGTGTTTGCGCTGGCGACGACCACCTGGGAGATGCTGTGCGGCCATAAACCGTTCGATGCTCCTAATGTGGCCGCAGTTTTGCACAAAATTGTGTATGAAGACCCGGAGCCCAACCCTGGCATTCCTGAGGTTCTCTACCCTGTGTTTCGAAAGGCGTTTGCGAAAGATCCCGCGAACCGCTACCAAAAGTGCCGTGCGTTTGCAGAGGAGCTTGGTCTGAAGTTAGTGACCAGCGGATTGGCAGGAGGCGATATGTTCCGCCAGGCGGAAACGCAGCCCCGTCCGACCAGTCAAACTGGCACAGCACCAGCATCTCGCGGGTCGCGGAGCAATGTGATAGTGCCCCCATGGGCTAGCACCAGCAAGAAACCTGCTTCGGGACCGAAGCGGCGCATCCCTGTCCTGCCTGCGGTGCTAATTACGCTTAGCCTGGTGGTGATAGTGGCCATGGGTGTCAACGCGGTATTGAATCAATCAGGACCAAAAAAACGCAACATTGAGTTGAGGCCGGTCGAAACCCTGGCCCCGGTGGCGATGAACCACGTGTTGAGTGACTTTGAGATCAGCACCAATAACTGGCAGATGGCCACGCAGGGTTTTGAGCTTAAACGGCTCCGCTCCAAAGCAAGCCAGGGCTCTTATTGGATGCGAGCGAACAGCGAAAGCAGCTTTGAGACCGCGGTGATCGCACTGGTGCCGGAACAAAAAGACTGGCGCAAGTTCGGCAATGCGGTAGCCATCGATGTACTGGTGCCCAACGAGGCGGATACTGATTGCTTTGCCCAGTTGTTCATTGTAGATGCCCAGCAGAGGCGTCACCCGCTGGGGCAGGCTGACCGGCTGCGGCCGGGAGAGTGGGGGAGTTTGCAGCGTGTGGTCGATGAGCGCATCATGGCCAACGTGCAGCAGTTCCAACTGGAGATTCGGCCCACGAATCGTGCCGTGACCTGGTTCGGCATCGACCACCTGCGGGTCTTCCGCGGGCAGTAGAGGGCACCGATTACGACTGTTTTTTACTTCAAGATATATGCGTTCCGGGCACCCACGAAGTGGGTATGATTCATTATAGCCACGGGTGAGCGCAAGCGTAACCCGTGGTTGACGGTGCATAGTTCCCACCCCGAAGTGGGTCGAACCTCTTCCAGTAGCAGCAAAACGCATCAAACCCCTTCGGGGTAAATGGTTTATGGTTACCTTCCACGGGTTACGCTTCGCTCACCCGTGGCTGTAAGAATCTTACCCTTTCAGGGTGTTCGGACCATCATCCCACATATCCTGGTCTGTTCTCACCGTGCCTTGTAACCCGTGCTTGAGTTGTGTGGCATACGATCCGGTCCGATCTACGTTGCTATATAAGCAGTCAGTGGAACGACCGCACAGATTATCCCTCTCGGTGTTTCGTCGCCGAGATGCAAAACCCGCTTAAACAGCGGGTTTTCCCTCTTTTGGGGGAAGAATGGAATCACACCATTTTTGCCCCTATTAGCCGATTTAACGCGAAATCGGCTAGTATGTTAGCGGAATTCGCGCGAATTCGGCTTATAGGCTGATTATCGCGGCTATCGAGAGCTACTCGTGCTGATCCGGAAGTGCTGCCCGCTCCCGCCAGTAGACGATGGCGGGTTCGAGTTCGCTTCGCCATCCAGAGCAATCCTCCCAGGACAATGCCAACATCAGCCATTGGTACACCGCCCAGCTTTGAGCGGGTGTGAAGAGCGAAAATGAGTTTTCGCCGTAGTTGCGATGCCACTCACTGCCTTTTCCTACTACGTTCAACATCATCAGCGTGTATTCAACGCCGTCTGTTATGATTTGGTCGCCTGTATGGGTGTCTATAAGTTCCTCTAATATTAGCGGTATGAGTTCATGAACATTCTGAGCGATCAGTGCCACGATATGCAGGCGGAATTCTACATACTCCTCGTGCGTCATTCCAGCCGTGCTCTGGTAACCGAAGGTTTCCCTTAGCAAGCTTCGCACGCTTTCGGGGTCGGGTATAAATCCAATCAGGTTGTTCATGACTGTGCCATCTAGGATCGCTTCTTGCAAGTTTAGGTCAATGACAGTGGCCCAAGTGAGGTCAGCACCGCTGAGGTTAGTGTGGGTCAGGTTCGCACCAGATAGAATGGCACGCGACAGATCGGCACCTGCAAGGTTGGCATGCGATAGGTTTGCCCCGGCCAAATTGGCAGACTGGAGATTGGCACAAGCCATATTAGCTCCTTCCAGCGTAGCAAACTGCATGTCAGATTCACTCAGACTACAGTTGGGCATCACCGCTCCGCTCAAGTTTGCATGTACCAAGCTGGCACCGTCCATGAATGCGTTGCCGCAATAGGTGTCGCCTAGATCCGCATAGTTGAGATCTGATTCCCTCAGGTCGGCATGTTCAAGGAAGGCTTCATGAAGATTGGCATTATTTAACATTGCTCCATCAAGCTCAGCACAGGTGAGGTCGGCTCCGCGTAAGTCTGCGTTCACCAGGTTCGCTCTGCCCAGCATCGCATAGCTAAGGTCAGTGTCCTTGAGATCGGCGTTCTCCAGGCACTGGCTGTTCGCTTCCGCCGCCGACTTGATGCTGTCATACTCGCCTGAGATGATGATGTCGCCTTGCCGGTTCCGAATTTCGATGGTCATTACTATAAGCCCTTAGTGTTCATGGTGATATTGGCCGTCTTTATGTATCATCACTGATTCGCTGCTGAGAATCCAGCCGTTTTCTGTGTGTATAACGAACCTTTACCTACATGCTCCGTGTCGTGGCGCCAAATCCGCGTGAAATCAGCTAATAGGCTTACTATCGCGGCTTAACGAGAGCTACTCGTGCTGATCCGGAAGTGCTGCCCGCTCCCGCCAGTAGACGATGGCCGGCTGGAGATGGTTGCGCCATTCTGCATAATCTTGCCAAGAGATCGCCAGCATCAGCCATTGGTACACCGCCCAGCTTTGAGCGGGTGTGAACAGTTTGAATTGCCTGCGGTCAAACTCGCGTTCCCAATCTGAACTCTTCGGGTCAACGGCATTAAGCTTCATTAACACGAACTCCGCATTTTCACTATTTGTGTAGTCCCCTGTATGGGTGTCAAGTAGCTCCTCCAGCACAAACGGAAGCATCCACTGTAGCTCATCAGGAAACAACAATGGCAGGTGTTGCCTCTGCTCGACATACTCCTCATGCGTCATGCCTGCTGTGCTTTGATGATTGAAGGCTTCTCTCAGAATGCTTCGCACGCTTTCGGGGTCGGGAATGTGCATGATCGCTTCCGTCATCACCGCATCGGTGAGGTCAGCTCCCTGCAGGTTTGCTTCATACAGGTTTGCCCAGGTGAGGTTAGCACCATTCATGTTCGTGTTGGTCAGGTCTGCGCCTGTTAAGTTACATTGCGTGCAATTGGCACCGCTAAGGTCGGCACCAGATAAGTTAACACCACGCAAATCACAACGGCTTAGGTCACAGTGATGCAGAAGTGCTCCACTCATGTTTGCATTTGGCAGTTTCGAATCTGAGAGGCAGACATGACTCAAGTCAGCTCCGCTGAGGTTGGCATTGTCCAAGTCTGCGAGGCTCAGGCACGCATATTCAAGGAAAGCTTCATTAAGATCAGCATCCTCAAGTGAAGCATATTGCAGGTAGGCACCTGTTAGGTCTGTTCCACCCAAATCGGCATTCGTCAATTTTGCTCCGCTTAAGCATGCGTTACTAAGATCGGAGTTGCTCAGGTCGGCGTGCATTAAGTTGTATTTGTTCGCTTCCGCCGCCGACTTGATGCTGTCATAATCGCCAGAGATGATGATCTCACCTTGCCGGTTCCGAATTTCGATGGTCATTGGTCTTGCTCTCCCTGAATGTCACTAGGATGGCATTTGCATTAGTATATCTTATCCCGGTTTCGTTTGCATCGGCCAGTTTTGGGGCCATGTATGTCATTTTATCGGCAATATAGCGGCAATTATTACGCGGTTTATCGGCAATAATGCGCAAGATAGAGCAACTACTCAGCCATGAATGAGTTCAGATTCGACAAGCCGCGGGGTTAGTTTTGTTTATCGCTGTCTCCGCGGCATGAACCCGTCGCCAAATGCCTGTGGTGTGAATCGCAGACTACCAGCCTACGGCGCCACGGGTTTAGTCACCCCACGGACTGACGTCCGTTAAGGGGTTCCCTCACCGCGTGGCTAACCAGTCGCAGCCCGCAAGCGGGCGCAGGGGATGTCCGGGAGGCGTCCGCTTCAGCGGACAGCCAATTGATTAGCGACGGGTGACGATGCCTGCTTTAGCAGGTTGATGGAACCCGTCGTCGATGGCTGCATAGTGACGACCAACAATGCCCGCATCCATGCCCCCCTAACCCCTCCTAAACACCCCGTATCGTTACACCGAATTCGACAGCCTGAGCCCGCTTGAGGTAGTATACTATTGGTCTTGCAGAACTGTACCAACCACAAACCAGTTCGATATCACCGCAATAACACCCCCGCAACACGACTGTGACGGCGGGTTATCGCGCGATGCAGGCAGCACGCCTGCTATAGGAGGCAAATCATGGCTGAGATCTTTAAACTCCCAGTGCTTGGTAATTCCATGGAAGAGGGCCAAATCACGACATGGAAGAAGCAAGTGGGAGATACGATATCCGTAGGTGAGGTGATCTGCGAGGTTATGACCGATAAGGCTAACCTGGACGTAGAAAGCACCGTCGCCGGAACCGTACTGGCAATTCTGGTATCCGAGAACGATTATGTTCCCGTACAGAACCCCATAGCAATTATTGGCAATCCTGGTGATGATATCAGCGCACTACTGGCCGAGGCCGGCGGAGCTGCCCCAGCCGCACCGGCTGCTGAAGCAGCACCTGTCGTGGAGGCTCTCATGGCTGCCGCCGTTGAGGCTCCAGTGGCCGTTGCTGTCGCCACAGGCGATGTCAAGGTTGTAGTCAGCCCGCGAGCCCGCCGTCTGGCCGACCAGAAGGGTGTTGCACTAAGTGAGCTCGCTGGCCAAGGCACCGGCCCTGGCGGACGCGTGATTGAGCGCGACGTACAGCGCGTTTGGGAACAGGCTCAGACAGCGAAGCCCAAAGTCACCCCGCTTGCTGAGAAGATGGCCGCAGCCGCTGGCCTCGACCTTGGCAGTCTGGCTGGAACCGGCGTTGGTGGCAAGATCACCTCTGACGACGTGAAGCTGGTCACAGCCCCAGCACCTGCAGCTGCTGCCGCGGCCCCGGCAGCAGCCTCAGCACCAGTCGCAGCTCCCGTCTCGGCAACTGGTGACCAGGTGATCAAGTTCAGCAACATGCGCAAGCGCATTGCCGATGCGGTCGCGAAAGGCTTCATCAGCGCTCCTCCCGTCACCGAAGTGATGGAAGTGGACATGACAGCCGCTGCAGACTTCCGCAAGATGATCATCCCCGAAGTGGAGCGCATTTACGGCTACCGCACCACCTTCACGGACTTCATCGTGAAGGCCGTCACCATCGCGCTGAAGGAGTTCCCAGAACTCAACTCCACGCTGAATGGCGATGAGCTGACGTTGAAAAAGCAGATCAATGTGGGCGTGGCTGTGGCGATGGGCGACATCCTGATGGCCCCGGCCATTCTGGGATGCAACGACATGAGCCTGGGCCAGATGTGCAAGGCACTGCGTGAGCTGGTTGACCGCACCAAGGCGGGCAAGGCCAGCCTTGATGAGCTGACCGGCGGAACCTTCACCATCACCAACCTGGGTAACTTCGGTGTGGACTACTTCACCCCGATCCTGATCCCAGGTCAGGCTGGTATTCTGGGCGTCTGCCGCATCGCCGATAAGGTGGTAGCGGTCAACGGCGAGATAGTCATCCGCAAGATGATGAACCTCTGCCTCACCTTCGATCACCGAATCGTGGACGGTGCCCCCGCGGCGCAGTTCCTGAAGCGCGTGAAGGAGCTGCTTGAGAGCCCAATGAGCCTGCTTCTGTAGACCTTCCCCCATGAATGACAAGCTCCAGACCGGCTACGGTCTGGGGCTTTTTTGCATTCGGATGTGGGCGACCGGCGGTCGCCCGCGTTTCGTGCAACCGACCGGTTACCCGTAGCGCAGTGCAGGCTTGCCGGTAATCATCGCTGCGGACGACCACAAGGGTCGTCCCTACGGATTCACTGTGTACTGTGTTCCTACTGGCAATCGTAAGCAACCCTTTTTCGGATGACCCTTGTGGTCATCCGCACATACTAATGGCCACCAACCCGTTACATCATGGCGCAACGCAGGCCTGAGGCGAACCATCGTGGCGGATGGGCACAAGGCCCACCCCTGCATGTCTATCAAGCAACGTGGGCACGACGTATTGGGCCAATTTGCCAAGAACCCCAGAAATGCGATACCGTACAGTGAGATACTACAAATTCAGGAGCAATCTTCATGCAACAGATACCTTTTGGACAGCGCAACGGTCTGACCGTAGCACGGGGCAGCATTGGCGGTATGCGTCTGCCAGCCGACATCGATGAAGCAGTGGCCGTGATCCGGCACGCCATAGACAGCGGGATGAAATACATCGACACCAGCCGCGGGTATGGTGATTCCGAGATCAAAATCGGTAAGGCGCTCAAAGAGGGCTACCGCGAGAAGGTGATATTGAGCACCAAGTGGGCCCCCTGGATCGTGAAGATCGAGGAGAGCGATGACTCCTCAGCCGATTGCGTGCGCAAGCGCATCGATGAGTCTATGAAACGGCTGGATGTGGAGTATCTGGACTATTACCAGGTTTGGAACATCCAAAACCGCGAAAACTACGACGCGGCGGTCTGTAAAGGCGGGTTCCTGGAGGGAATTCAGAGGGCGATGGCCGAGGGGCTGGTGCGCAGAACTGGCTTTACCACGCACGACAGCGTGGAAAACCTGCTGAGCTACATGCCGGAGATCGACTGGGCCGATATCATCTTGTTCACATTCAATATCCTCAACCGAAGTTACATGCCCGCCATCAAGGCTGCGCATGATCGCGGGATCGGCACCATCATCATGAACCCCGTCTGCGGCGGAATGCTGAACCAGGACAACCCCACACTCGCTGAGCTGTCTCAGAAGGTGGGGGCCACGAACATCGCCGATATGGGTATCCGCTGGCTGATGTCACAGCCGTATGTGGACACCATCATCAGCGGGATCAGCACGCTGGAGGATGTCGACCGGAGTGTGGCCTCGGTCACCGATGGCGCATTCACACCTGAGCATGCCGCTCTGATCGACGCTAAGCTGGATGAGCTGGGCAGCATGAAAGAGGCGTTCTGCACTGGATGCCGGTATTGCATGCCTTGTCCGCAGGGGATCGAGATTCCTGCCATCATGGGGATGAACTCCACCTACCGGTTCCAGGGCTTCCAGCAGAACGCCAGGGACCAGTATGCAGCCATGCAAGGCGCAAAAGCCGATGCGTGTGTGCAGTGCGGCGAGTGTGAAGCCAAGTGCACCCAGCACCTGCCGATCATGGACGAGATGCGATGGGCGTGCGAAAACCTCGTGTAGGTATTTCGGGGGATGTCTCACGCGGAGACGCGGAGGCGCAGAGGTACGGAGATATCTGACCGCGCCGGTTTCTCAGTATGCTTCCGTTGGTTAAGCAGCGCCTTTCCTGCGTGGTCTAGCGGATAGCCCTGCGATGGGAGCTACTGCAGAGACCGGCCCGGAAAGGGAAAACCGGGCCGGTCAAATTACGGGCCGGTCAATCAGCCGGGCCGGTCTGCTCAATGGTGTCGGTTGTAGGCTAAAAATATCAACGCCCTCATGGAAAATCCATGAGGGCGTCGTTATTTCGACACCTAGACTAGCTGGACTTGCGTACAACCAGGCTGGGCTTAATGGTGATCTGCTTGGTGGAGATATCCTTGGTCTTAATTCGGCTAAGGATTAATTCACAAGCGGCCTTGGCAACTTCAGCAACTGAATAAGCCAGGGTCGATAGTGGAGGAGTGGTGTAAGCAGACATCAGATGGTCTTCGCAGCCGACGACGGCGAGTCCGTCAGGCACGCTAATGCCGTTATCAGCAGCAGCGCGCATCAGGCCGTAGGCCATCAGGTCGTTGAAGCAGATGACTGCTGTAGGGCGATCTGCCATCTTAGCGATTTTTACGCCGCCGTCATAACCGCCAGGGACGGTAGGATCAGCTTCGACGATCCAATCGGACTTGACTTCCAGGCCGTTGTTCTTCATCGCTTGCTTAAATGCGAGCAGACGATCCTCACCGGCGCACATCGCGTCACAACCGGTCATGTAGCCGATTTTGGTGTGCGATTTGGACTTCAGGTGCTCGATAGCTGCGTTCATTCCGTAGCTGTTATCCACTGAGATTGAACTTAAGTTCCCGAAGCCACGCACTGCATCAAGAAGGATGATGGGGGTGCTGTGTTCGGTAAGAATGGAGTTGAGCAGACGGTAGTTGTTTTGAGTGGTACACATAAGAATGCCGTCAGTCCGGCGTTGGTTAATCATGTCTTCCAGGCGCTCTGAAGCATTCTCAGAGTCCCCAATACTGCTAATGTTAATGGTGTAGTCGCGATTCTCAAACTCTTCTTCAAGAGTTGAGGCAAGGGCTGCGAAAAACGGATCCTTAAGGCTGGGCAGAACCAGACCGATGATGTGCGTCTGACCTGTTCGCAGGCTGCGGGCAACTGTGTGCGGGCGGTAGCCCAATTTCTTGACAGCTTCCTGCACTTTTGCCTTTGTTAGCTCATTAACAGGGCCAGAGCCATTTACGACCCTTGATACGGTTCCGATGGAGACTCCAGCCTCCTTTGCCACGTCACGTATATCCGACATGATCGATTCCTCCTTATGGCGTACGCTCGCTGGCGTACACACCAACTATAGTATATTAGATTTCGTTTGCTATGTCGTATGTTTTATAAAAATACGACATAGATTAGATGGACAATTGATAAATGAATAAGGAATATGTTTTCCCATTGGTTTTTATGATACCAAATTGCGAGCTCATTTAGGAGGCTGTATACTAGTATTTGATGAAATTTCGTAAAATTCTCCTCGGAGTAGACATATGGACCCCCAAATATACCGCGAAATGGGCCTCAATGATCACGAGTATGAACTGATTGTTGAGCGCCTGGGACGAGAACCTAATTACACAGAGATCGGTATGATGGCCGTGATGTGGAGTGAACATTGTGGATATAAGTACAGCCGACCGATTTTACGCCGGTTTGGCGAATATAAAAAGGCCATGGATGAGGGCAGCATGGAGAATGCTGGCGTCACAGATATCGGCGATGGATACGGTATCGTGTTCAAAGTGGAGAGCCACAACCACCCATCTGCAGTCGAGCCTTTTCAAGGCGCCGCCACCGGTGTAGGCGGCATCCTGCGCGACATATTTACTATGGGTGCCCGGCCGATAGCGAACCTGAACAGCCTTCGGTTTGGCGAACTGGATGACCCGCATAACCAGTGGTTATTCAAAGAGGTCGTCGGTGGAATCGCTCACTACGGCAACTGCGTGGGCGTCCCCACTGTCGCTGGTGAAGTGGTGTTCCATCCCTGCTATACGGGCAACTGCCTGGTCAACGCCATGGCTGTGGGGCTGGTCAAACACTCCGATGTCGCCACTGCCGCCGCTGAGGGCGTGGGCAACCCTGTGCTTTATGTGGGGTCGTCGACTGGACGTGATGGCATCCATGGCGCAACCTTCGCTAGCGTGGAGTTGACCGAAGAGAGTGAAGCGAAGCGCAGCAACGTGCAGATGGGCGACCCATTCGCTGAGAAGCTGCTGATAGAAGCCACCCTCGAAGCTCTGGCTAGTGGCGACGTGGTGGGCATTCAAGATATGGGAGCTGCCGGACTAACCTGCAGCACCTGCGAGACCGCCAGCAAGGGCGGTAACGGCATGATCATTGATGTGCAGAAGGTGCCTCGCCGCGAGCAGGGCATGAGCGCTTACGAAGTCATGCTAAGCGAGTCCCAGGAGCGTATGCTGGCCATCGTTAAGAAGGGCCGTGAAGAGGCTGTGGCCGGAATCTTCAAAAAGTGGGGACTCAAGGCGGTCGTAGTTGGTGAAGTGACCGATGACGGCTGGGTGACGGTGATGGATGGGAATGATCTGGCTGCTAAGGTTCCGGCACGGTTCCTGACGGACGAGTGCCCAACCTACACCCTAGAGACCGAGAAGCCCGGCTACATTGATGAGCTTCAAGCGTTCGATCCAACCAGTCTGCCCGTACCTGAAGACCTGACGGCGAGCTTGAAAATGCTTCTCTCAGACACTACCATCGCCAGCAAGCGGTGGGTATACGAGCAGTATGACCATATGGTGCAAACCCAAACCGCCGGGCTGCCTGGTGGCGATGCTGCTATGCTGCGCGTGCGTGGAGTGGCCAACAAGGGGCTTGCCATCAAGATCGACGGTAATGGACGCTATGTCTACCTTGACCCCCGCACAGGCGGTATGATGGCCGTAGTCGAGGCTTGCCGCAACGTCAGTTGCACCGGTGCGAAACCGCTGGCCGCAACCGACTGCCTGAACTTCGGCAACCCGGAGAAGAAGGACATCTTCTGGCAGTTTGAGCAGGCTGTTGATGGCATCGCCACCGCTTGCGAGGCCTTGGGCACGCCTGTGGTTTCGGGCAATGTCAGCCTGTATAATGAGACGCTTGATACGGCTGTCTTCCCCACACCCACGATAGGCATCGTTGGGTTGATTGAGGATGTAGACAAAGCTTGCTCCGCGAATTTCAAGAACGCGGGCGACGTAATAGCCCTGCTGACCCCCAGTGGATGGGAAGACCCCATTCAGGGTTTGGGCGGAAGCCAATACCTCTACAAGCAGTTCGGCATCGAATCGGGAATGCCCCCAATCGTTGACCTCACCCTTGAGGTGGGCTTGCAGGCCGCCGTTCGCGAGGCGATCGACCAGAGGCTGCTGAGCAGCGCGCATGACTGCAGCGACGGCGGATTGTCGATCACCGTATGCGAGAGTGCGCTGGCTGGTAACAAGGGTGCCGACATCCACATCAACAGTTGCGAGAGGCCTGACTCAGTGTTATTCGGCGAAACCGCCAGCCGCATAGTGGTCAGCCTTCCCCAGGAGAACATGCCGGCTCTGGAAGACATCGCCATCAAACACGGATGCAGCGCCGCGGGCATCGGTATGGTCACCAACGATGGACAGATTAACTTCACCATCAACGGTAAGCTGCATGTCGGGATATCGGTCGCCGAGGCGCATGCACTTTACGAAGGGGCGATTCCCAACGCGCTGAACGTGAAGTAGGCGCGTGACTCGGTAACCGCCTTGGAACCGCCCCTGTTTATACAGCAGGGGCGGTTCTGTTGTTGTAGGGGCGACCGGCGGTCGCCCGTGCGAAGGGAGGTGTCACGCGAAGACGCGAAGACGCGAAGGGGAGGGGATGTGGAGGGCATAGCATCGCATGCGGTGCCCGTGCGACCGATGTCTGTAGGGGCGGTTCGCGAACCGCCCTTCCTGCAAGCGCCACGATCTCCCGTGACCGCCCGAGCCTGTCTGAACCACGGATTACACGGATTACGCGGATGGGTTCGGATGGGGGAGATCCGGAATATCACGCGGAGACGCGGAGGACGCAGAGGTTTTCAACGCAATGGCGCAAGGGTGCAAAGGGATATGTCTGAACCACGTATTACACGGATTACACGGATTACACGGATGGCGCGGATGGGTTCGGAGGGGGAGGGACGGGAAAGACCGGCCCGGAAAGGGAAAACCGGACCGGTCAGGGAGAGGATTCGTCGCATCCGTCCCATCCGTCGGATTCCGCTCCGTCAAACGCAAACCCGTAAAGACCGCCCCGGTTAGGAGAAAACCGGCGCGGACATCGGTAGGGGCAGGCCCCCGTGCCTGCCCTTTGCGTTTGGGGAAAGACCGGACCGGTAGGGGCATCGCGTGCGGTGCCCGTTTCCACCGTTATTCCGAATCGCTGGGGTTGGAATAGCTGCTCAAAACCGCCTCGAAAAGCCCCTCTTCGGTGAAGTTTTCGGCCGTGGTGATGCGGAAATAGCCGATCTCTTCAATCGCCGCGCTGGTCACAGGCCCAATACAGACCAGCCTGCTCTGTGCGAACCATTCCGCTCTGTCATGCTTCTGAAGCAGTTCCCACATGCTGCGCACCGTGGACGGGCTGGTGAACGTGATCACGTCAGGGATGGGGCCGCTCATCACTTCGGCGGTGTTCGCTGGCTCGATGTGCAGCACGCGGTAGACGGTCACATTGGTCACATGCGCACCGTGAGCCGTCAACTCGTCGGACAGGCTGGTACGGGCGATGTCGGCCTGAGCCAGCATCACTTTCTTTCCATGGACGTCACCCATCGCTGCAGGAAGAGCATCGGAAATATACTCTATCGGAATGGCGTCGGGTTCACGGTACCGTTTGCGTAGTGCTGATGCGGTCGCGGGGCCGACACAAGCGATTTTGACAGGGTCGAGGGCGATGTTGTTGATGCCCAGCTTCTCCATGCGGTCAAAGAATTTCGCAATTCCGTTGGTGCTGGTGAACACCACCCAGTCGTAGTCACGTAGTGACCAGATCGCTGTATCCACATCGCCCCAGTGTTCTGGCGGCTGGATGGAGATCACAGGCATGGAAATGACTGTGGAACCCAGTTCGGTAAAACGGGTGACCAAACCTTCACCCTGGCCTTCAGGGCGTGTGACGATGACACGAATTCCTTTTAAATTATGATCCATCTGGATTCTTTACCTCACGTAGAATGACATCCGCGCCTTGTTTTAACATCTTTTTGGCAAGAGTGATGCCCAGTTTACGGGCATTGGCACACGAACCTTGCGCCTGCATCTTTATGATATCAGAGCCGCTCGGGCTGGCCACAATAGCAGTTAAGGTCAACTGATCCGCCGCCACTGATGCGTATGCTCCCACCGGAGTAGAACACCCTCCGCCCAGCTGGTGCAACACAGCCCGTTCGGCGATGACTGCGTAATGAGTGGGGGGGTGATCCAGCGCAGATAGGGTTTTCAACACATCAGCATCTGAACTGCGGCATTCCAATGCCAGAGCCGCCTGAGCAGGGGCGGGTAAAAACACCTCCGTAGGCCAGGGCTGCACATGCAGGCCTGTAAGAGTCTCATTTCCATAATCCCACCAGCCCATGCGATTTTGGGCTGCCATGGCCATCACTATGCCCTGATACTGCCCTTCGCGCAGCTTTCTCAACCTGGTATCAACATTACCTGTCAGTTTTTGTGTGACCACATCGGGTCTGACCGCATGGATTAATGCCGCTCTGCGCGCACTGCCAGCTCCGATGATCGCGCCGTGTGGCAGCTCACTCAGCCCACCCAGAGGGCTGATCAGCGCATCCCGAGCGTCTTCCCGCAAGGGCACGGCGGCGATTTGGAGCCCTTTGACCGGCTGCGTAGGCAGGTCTTTCATGCTGTGGACGGCGATGTCAATCTCATTGTTCAATAACGCATTTTGGATTTCGTTCGTGAAAGCACCAATCACTTGGTATTGCTGCCGGTCACCAGAAGTGATTATAATGTGAAGTTGAACTTCGGTATCGGGGTTGAGTTGCTCAAGTTGAGCCTTCACCCAATTGGCCTGGATTAATGCGAGTTTGCTTCCCCGCGTGCCTATGCGGACGATGTCCTTTATGTGTCGCCCTCTTTTTCTAGTCCGAAGGTTCGCACAAAGGCCTCTATAAAGGCAGCATCGCCGGCAGACTTGTTCAGGGCGGTGAGAGGCTGGTGAAGCATCTGCTGCACTAGTCTGCGTGACATTTGGTCTACAATTTGTTGTTGATGATCTGACAATTCACCCAGTTTGGGTGTGACCCACTCTAATTGTTGCAGTCGAATGCGTTCGGCGTTCGCCTTCAGAGACTTGATGGTCTCAATATTGTCGCGCAGTCTCCAGCGTTCGATAAACACAGCTAGATGCTCTTCCAGAAGGCGTTTGGCGGACGGTATGGATTCAGCTCGGGCTGCACTGTGAGCTTCAGAGAGCGCGTTGAGGTCTTCCAGGTCGAAGAGCCGCACAAAATCTGCCTTTCGGGCACAGGGGCTGATGTTCCGCGGTACCCCGAGGTCTACCAGCAATAGAGGCCGTCCTTGCCGTTTAGTTGAGAGCGGTAGAAGGCTGGCGCAATCTAAGAGGGGGGAAAGCGAATCGGTGCAGGTGAAAATCACATCGGCTTCTGGTAGAAGTTCGTATAGTTTCGCTGTCTCAAGCAGCCGTACACCGGGAAAGTCTGCCTTCAATTTGGCTTGTTTTGGGCTTCTGGTGAGGACTGTGATTGGGGTCAAAGTGCCCGATTCTTTCCGACGGTCGACAAGCTCATTGATCAGCCGTTGGCCCATTTTGCCGGCACCGACCACCATGATATTGCGCTGCCAGAAGTCAGGAAACTCGTCTATCGCTTTCCGCAACGCGAGCGAACCGATGGAAATCGCATGTTGGCCAAGCTCTGTGCTTGACCTGACATTCTTGCCTAAGGTCAAGGCTGACCGGAAAAGTGCATCCATCAACCGGCCGCTGCATCCCATGTTCTTCGCCGTATCCCAGGCTCTGCGTACCTGCCCCAGTATCTCATGTTCGCCCAACACCAGCGAATCCAAGCCAGCGGCTACATGAAATAGGTGGGAGACCGCTTCTTCGGATTTGTAGGTATACAGGTGAGGTGTGAAAATGCTGAGGGCGATGTCGGTTTGGGCACTGAGTATCCGTATCAGCTCTTGATCGGCTAAACCACGCACAGTGATCTCGGTGCGGTTACAGGTGGATAGAACCACAGCCTCACGTGCTCCTGCCCGCATCAATGCCAGCAGCATTGTATCTAAACGGGAGCTCTCAAAAGAGAACTGTTCGCGCAACATCAGCGGTGCTGTATGATGGCTTAATCCGACAGTGATCAGGTGCAACACAGTGTTTTAGGACCACCCTTCCCAATTCAGTTTGACTGATTGAGCACACCAAGTCAAGATGAGATCATTCACCCCCTTTGTGCGCTGTGAATACTTGACGATCAGACTTGATTGTTGGCCCTACCGGCTCATGCAATATAATAGAATGGAGATTCTTATACGAGAGGTCAGGTATCATGGCGAAAATCACATTGATCGGCGCAGGCAGCGTCGTGTTTACGAGGAACCTTCTGGGCGACATCCTCAGCTTTGACGAGTTGAAGGAGGTAGAGATCGCGCTTATGGACATCGACGAGGCCAGGCTGCACACCGCCAAGCGCGTGGCGGAGAAAGTGGCCAAAGCGGTGGGGGCCAACCCCAAAATCACCGCCACCACCAACAGGCAAGAGGCCATCGCCGACACCAACTATGTTATTAACACAATCCAAGTGGGCGGTTACAAGCCCGCTACTGTTACGGATTTTGAGATCCCTAGCCGATACGGCCTGAAGCAGACTATCGGGGACACCCTCGGCATCGGCGGAATCATGCGGGCATTGCGCACCATCCCGGTGATGGTGGACTTCTGCAACGAAATGAAGCAGTTGGCCCCCGGCAGCACCTTGCTCAACTACACGAACCCGATGGCGATGAACACCTGGGCGGCTATGAAGGCGACCGGTGTGAAGGGTGTGGGGCTCTGCCACAGCGTGCAGGGATCGGCGCACGGCTTGGCTCATTTGCTGGGTATCCCTGGCGATGAGGTGAACTACATCTGCGCAGGCATCAACCACATGGCGTTCTATCTGACCTTCCAGCATAACGGCCAGGACCTGTACCCGGCATTGCGAAAACTGTACGCCGATGGTAAGGTGCCAGACCATGACCGAGTGCGGTTCGAGATGATGATGAGGCTGGGATATTACGTCACCGAGTCCAGCGAACACCACGCCGAGTATACGCCCTACTTCATCCGCCGTGACTGTCCGGAGTTGATCGAACGCTTCAATGTGCCGATAGATGAGTATCTGCGACGTTGCGAGAACCAGAACGCGGAATGGGAGAAAATGCGTGTGGAGTTTGAGTCTGACGCACCCATCAATGTACATCGCAGTGCCGAATACGGCTCGCTGATCATCCACTCCATGGAGACCGGTATCCCGCGTGTGATCTACGGCAACGTGCCAAACAACGGCTTGATTACCAATCTGATGCCGGGATGCAGTGTGGAAGTGCCTGTGTTGGTAGATAAGAACGGGCTGCAGCCGACCGTGATTGGTGATCTACCTGTGCAGTTGGCAAGCTATATCAGCACCAACATAGCTGTGCAGGCGTGTACGGTTGAGGCAGCCTTGACGGGCAACCGCGACCTGGTCTACCACGCCGCCATGCTTGACCCCCATACCAAGGCGGAGCTCACGATGGACGAAATCTGGGCGATGGTCGATGACTTGCTGGCAGAGCATGGCGACTTGATCCCACTGAAACCGCTTATCTAGCTGCTACCTGGCATATACCACGGCGGGGCGTCATTTGATGGCGTCCCCGCCACCTGCCTGAGACCTTCATGCATGATGCCGACGCAATTCCAATAACTGGTAGAATCATACAGTGACAAAAGGCAACCGAAAACCGCACAAAGAGGAATGAATTGGGCAAGTTACTGGTCATCGCCACGCCGATAGGCAACCTTGAGGATCTGACGCTGCGCGCCTTGCGTGAGCTGAACTCACTGGACGCCCTCGCGTGCGAAGACACACGCCACACCAGCATTCTTCTCAAACGCCATGAAATCACCCGCCCACCCAGAGTATTCAGCTATCATGAGCACAATGAACGGCAGGCGACGAAGGGGATCCTCAATCTGCTGAACCAGGGTCTTAAGGTGGGCTTGGTGTCCGATGCCGGCAGCCCGGGTATCAGCGATCCTGGCTATCTGGCGATTCGGGCCGCGATAGATGGTGGTCATGAGATTGAGGTTTTGCCCGGACCAAGTGCCACAATAACCGCTTTGTTAGCCTCTGGTTTACCGAACAGCAGCTTTACTTTTCTGGGCTTCCCCCCGCGGAAAACAGGTAAGCGATGTCACTTTCTAGAGGCTGAAATGAACAGCCCTCATACGCTCATCATGTATGAAGCCCCCGGAAGGTTGCTAGGTCTGCTGGAAGATGCCCGCAAAACGCTGGGCAACCGGCACGCTGCGGTGTGCCTTGAACTGACTAAAATGTTTGAGACTGTGACTCGGGACAACCTGGATGGGCTGATCGATTTCTTCAAGAATGAAGTACCACGCGGCGAAATTGTGGTCGTGATCGCCGGAAAGAACAAGAAGTTTATCGACAATGATGATGGTGAAGTAGACGAAAAGCTCAAAGAAAGCCAAAATCACGATTCGTTTATACATGAATTCTGTGACGAAGATGAAGAAGAATGTCTCATTGACAGCCCGAATAATGATCCATGTGCAGAAGAAGTTGATGAATCTGGCGTGACAGATGAAGCTGATGAGAAGGAGTCCTTTTGAGACCCACCGAATTATCGCTGCGAAGCGGAGTGCTTCCCCTTCCGGCGTTTCTACCTGACGGCACAAGGGCCGTGGTACGCACCCTGGACAGTGCTGATCTGGAGAGCGTGGGTATCAAAGCGTTGATGGTAAATCTGCTGCACCTCAGCAGCTCACCAGGGGTGAATTCCATCAGCAGTCTGGGTGGAATCCATGATTTCATGGGGTGGCAAGCCCCTGTGATGTGCGATTCTGGCGGGTTTCAGGTCTATTCGTTGTTGAGAGAAAATCCCTCACTTGGCTTCATCGGAAGCGGCGGGTTCAGCTATAAGAGTGCATCGGACGGCAAAAAAGAGATGCTTAGCCCGGAGAAGAGCATCGAAAAGCAGTTCCGGCTGGGTGCCGACATCGTGTTTTGCCTCGATGTATGTACTCACCCTGACGATGATGCGCCCGCCCAAAGGCGGAGTGTGGAGCTAACCGTGGCCTGGGCGAAACGCTGCAAAGAAGAGTGGTACCGGCAGATACGTATACGCAAGGTGGGCAGTCAGGCACCACTTCTGTATGGTATTGTGCAGGGTGGTAGTGACCCTGAGCTGCGTCGTGAGTGCGCTCTACGGCTTCAAGAGATCGGGTTTGACGGCTATGGTTACGGTGGCTGGCCGATTGGAGCTGGCGGTGAGCTGGTCGATGCTGTGGGGCAGTTCTGTGAAATCACCCCTGATGAGCTGCCTCGGCATGCTTTGGGCATAGGATCACCGGAGAACACACTGACAGCGGCCTCTTTTGGATTTGATACTTTCGATTGCGTGATGCCCACCCGCGATGCGCGCCACAAGCGTCTGTATGTTTATAAGCCGGGTGCACCGGGGAATCTGGACTTCAGTTCGCGCGGATTTATCGACTATCTGCACATCCAGGACACGAAATACATCAGAGACAAATCGCCTGTGGACGAGAGCTGTGACTGCCTGTGTTGCCGTCGCTACAGCCGCGCCTACATGCATCACCTGTTCCAACTAAACGACTCCGTGGCCCACCGGCTGGCTACGATGCATAATTTGCGTGTTTACACGCGGCTCATGGCCCGCATCTGTGAGTTGAGATCGTAATGTACGCCCCGGAAGATGTGGAAAGTCTCGTCGTCGAACTGAGCCATACCACAAAGTACGCCGCTCTCTGCCCCGCCGTATTACGCCGCATTTCCGAATGGGCATTGGTCCGGTACCCCGGCCAAACTGGCTCCTAAAGAGGCGAAGCGTAAACTGCATCAAGTGTTCGGAAGTTACATTGAAGGTAATATCCAGCTCAGCAAATCCGCAGATGATGTTCAGTCGTTGTTAAGGCAGCACGCCTCAACCAACGAACGGCTCGGGTATTATGAGCAGATATTCCCGGCTATCTGGGCCATCACTGGCACTCCTGATCGGCTTCTTGATGTGGCCTGCGGACTAAATCCACTAGCCAGGGAGCAGATGGCGCTGAGTGCTGAATGCGAAATCACGGGATGTGAGATCGACAGCCGACTAGTTAGCTTGGTAAACCATGTGAGCCAGTCACACGGCTGGGTTGGCCACTGCGTCTGGGCAGATGCACTGAGCGAGTTACCTGATGGTCAGTATGATGTGGCATTGGTGTTGAAAACACTGCCCTGTATGGAGCAGCAGTGCAAGGGTGGGGCACTGCTGTTGTTGCGCTCTATCAATGCCAAGCATATCGTGGTGAGTTATCCCACGAAAAGTCTGGGTGGCCGAAACAAAGGGATGTTGGAGAACTACCGCGAGCAGTTCCACCGGTTGATGGGGCAGTGTGACTACGCGGTGACTGAACTGGTGTTTCCTAACGAGTTGTTTTTCGTGCTGGCTTCCGAAGGCCGGTAAGGGCGTCTAGCCGCGCCAGCCATGGTGTGCGCTCAATCACTTGACTGAACGAAACACGCTCCGCGGCCACATGCAGCAAAATCAGCACCACCAACCAGCTTACCGAGGCCCAGGCAGGTAAGCAGATAGCAAGTGAGACGCCCATCACGGCGCCGAGAAGGTTACTGCCGCTGTCGCCCATCATCGCCTTTCCCTGTGCGTCTTCCTTCTGCCAGGAGAAGCACAAACTCCATAAGAGAAACAAACCAACAGAGAAATGTACCTGTACGGCTCGTATTGCCAAAATCATACACACAGGGAGTGCTACAAGGCTGATGCTGATGGCTCGTCCTGGCCGTAAGTCGAAAAGATTGATGGCGTTGGCACTCAGTGCAATCAACAAGGTGTGGACAGGCCACTGCCAGGGTTGCTGAGCGGTTATGCCTCCCAGCCAGACAGCACCAAGAAGTCCTCCAACGGCCTTGATCAGGCCTGTCGTGATTCTACCTTTGAACAACGCTGAGAAATGACCTTTGAGCCCTTTAGGTTCGCCCTCGCGCTTGCCAAACAGGTCGTCAATCGCACCTAGCAGCCCGAACCACCCGGTGGTGATCAGCAGCATGAGGTAGACCGGGGCTTCAGGGATGAGCCACATCAGACTGCCAAACGACACCAGACACATAAGCCAGATGGTCAATCCATATCCTAACGCCACGGGATTACCCAGGAAATTGGTGCGCTGTAGTCCTAAACGTTTCGCGTTTTTCAGCAAAAGGGGTTTGCTAATGAAGAACAGTAATACTGGGATTATGAACAAGTAAAGAAGCGGATTGGTTAAGCCCATATCGATATATCTCTGACTCCATGTGCTGCTCGGAAAGCGTGATAGCCTTGTTTCGCCCGGTGCGCAAACCCGGACAGGTTGCGTCCTGTGTGACGGTGGGTCATCTGCACTGGCACCTCCACGATGCGGGCACCCAATTTGTGCAGGTCGATGCTCATACCCACTTCCAGCCCATAGTAACTGCAAAACGCCTCTAGCTGCCGGGCATACTTCCACTGTATGGCGCGCTGCCCGCTGAGCGGTGCCTGGAACTGCTGCCCGGTATGCCTTAGCAAGACATTACGGGAATATCGCACCACAAACCCCATTCCGGCCGCTTTGCCAGCCGACGGAAACACGGCGATGGCGGTCTGAGCCGACTGTTCTCCCATCGATTTGCACAACTTTTGAAGCTCGATCGCACTTTCCGCTACGTCGGCATCGCATAGCAGCATGGCGTCGTTGTCGTCCACCGATAGGCTTTCGAGGGTATTCATCCCGCAGGCTACTGCCGCCGACTTACCTCCACTCCCATGCCGTGTAATGGCATGGATACCGGCACTCTTCATGAGTGTGAAGGTATCATCTGAGCAGTTGTCTGCCACGCCTACAATGCGCTCAGCGGGTATGAACTGCTTCAGTGCATCCAGCGTGGCGGCGATGCGTGGTGCCTCATTGTGTGCTGGTACGATGGCAAATATCCTCATTTGATACTGAGTACCTGATCCATTTGTTTCGGTGTCGTCAAGTCAGCCTGCTCGGTGATGCCATAAACCATCGGATCGACATCGTATATCACGTTGATCAGCAATCTGCCGATCATGGTTTCGATGCAATCCACCACTGCGATTTTGCTCTCGCGGTATGTCGATATGTGCGAAAAAGCGGCATCTGATCTTTCCGTAGCGGCCACTTTTAGGCCATTCGCCTTCCAAACGGCAATGAATGGCTTGTCCAGCGTGATGGCTCGTTCGCCATCGTCGCTGCTGCCGCCCACAAGCAAGACCACCGTGTTCTTCTGGTCGAAATCGCCCTCAATGTCAATGATTCCTGCGTCTGAGAGTGTTTTCCTAATTGGTGCGAATGAAGACATGAATGCACTATTTGCGATACAGCGTATGATCGCCTGATTATCATCTGGCAGATTGGGGTATGTCGATCGGAGCTCATCAATGAGGTTTTGCCTGTTACGAGGCGATTTAACTTCAAACTTGTCGGTCACTTGGATGACGCCGTTTAGCTTTGCGCCGGAGTCGCGAACAGCGGAGATGGCTTCATCCAGCGCCTTTGTGTCATCACCAGTCATCACCACCGAGACGCTTCTATTAGTCATCAACTTGTTATGAAGGGCCGGTGCCAGCGCTTTTATGAACTCGCGGTTTCGCTCAAGTGCCTGCTTATTGGCGTTGCTCTCTTTAGTCAATGTCTCAATATCGCCTTTGATGCGGCTTATTAGCTTGTCCTGGGTGGTAGTCGGGGCGGTATTAAGGAACAGACCACCTATGAGCAGGCCCACAGACAGGGCAAGGAATACCGCTGCAAGACTGGCAATATGATATCTCAATCCGGGATTCATCGGCGTATTCTCACAGTTTTAAGTTGAGTTTGAACCACATACCAACCAACTTCAGTATGTGCTGTCCAGACGGTGACAGACAAAATGCTGCGATAACGGGCACTAGAGCGGAGACGATCAACAGCGACAGTTCTGTCCTTGGCAGGCGGCTGGTCCATAGTCTGCTAACCCCTTTGGCGTCGACCAGCCGGTCGCCTACACGCAGCCGGGTGAGGAAGGTGCTGGACATACCCATACGGCCCTTCTCCAGAAATTCGATCATACTGAAGTGGCTGCCAACGGTCACGATGATTTTCGCACCGAGTTCGTGCGCAAGCAGCATGGCCAGGTCTTCGCTGGTCCCCAGGAACCTCCAGACTATATGAGGTAAATGTTGTTCCTGCATGCGCTGAAGTGCTGGTGACACTTTTTGGCTGTTAGCATACTGATGGGCCAGCAACTCGGCACCACTGCGTAGCGCGGCGTCACTCACGCTGTCCATGTCGCCTAGAATGATATGCGGCTTGAACCCGCGAGAGATCAGAGAGTCGGCGGCACCATCCACCGCGATGATGACCGGTTTGATATCACGGATGTATCCCGAGATCGCCTCCAAGTCGGCCTCAAAGCGTGAACCCCTGACCACCACCACCACATGCTTGTTTTGCATCACCGTCTTGACACCCGGAAGCTGCAGCGGGTCCAGCAAGGGCCCAGCCTCTTTTTGCAGGTATTCCAGGGTGTTGCTGGCGAAGTTCATCATTTCGCTTTTTAGGTTTTCGCGGGCTTCAGCCAGTTGCTCATCCACCAGCTCCTTGGTGATCGGCTGAAGCACATACTCCTCAGCCACACCACGTATCAACAGCTTGTTGTCGGACGAGATCTCGGCGGTCACCGGGTGAGCCAGGTGATTTATCAGCTCATGCTGCTGGCATTCAAACAGGGCGATACCAGCGGCCAGCAGTATGGAGGGGCCGGTGTTGGGATAAAGACCTGAGATGCTGCGGCTTAGGTTGATGACGGCAGCAGGACGGCACTGTACGAGGGTCTGAGCGGCCAAGCCGTCGAGGTCGCCATGATCGATGATGGCGATCTCACCAGGACGCAGCCTGTGGACCAGGTGCTTCGTGCGCTTGTCATACTGCGCGTTACCCTTGACATGAGTCAAAGATGGCATACTAAAACCTAAAAACTGTGTCATCTCAAATATAATACACCCAACGGGCTCATGAGTGTTGCGCTCCTGACTCTGTCCATACCTCCATCTGGCAGCGCGCACAGTTGAAGCGAAGCCTCAGTCGAGAACCCATTTCATCCACGAGCCACAACGGCTCATTCAGACTGGTCGACGGGTTCTGTTTTGGACAGATATTGAGCTCATGTTTGATGCAGTATTTGGTTGTCATCACGGGCCTGTTGCCCATGACCAGCCCGGTTTCGGCTGCTCTTTCCGTAATCTCAACCTCATGAATTCGGTAGAACTCCAGGGCAAGCGGATTCAACACATTGGCACGGAAGTCGAGTCTGGGCTCAGGGTAGGGGACATCCGTCTGCATCTCCCCGCGGTGACCCTTGGGCATCTGCGCGATGCGCTGCTGCCAGTGAGCTTCGATTGCCCCACGGCGGAATTCGTTCAGCACGCTCATCGGCACGAAGGGCGCTGGGTCAAGCTGCACCGTGATTTCGGTGGCTTCCATGTTCGCGGCACCAAGTTTGCCAAGCTGCCGTGATATGGTCTCCACCGCACGCTCCGCCTGTTCGGCTAAGGCAAACGGGCCTTCATGCCGATGGCTGCTGCAGATACCGTCAGCGTCCGTGATGGTCAGCGTCAGAGCCTCCAGCGTGCCCTGCATGGCCAGATGGACCTTTAGTAGACGTTCCACTTTGGCCTTAACGAGTTGCTTGTGAAAAAGATGGTCGTGGTTGCGGTAGAGCACTGTCCCGACAGGCATTTTATCGAACCGGCCCGGTGTCAGCCTGAACCCATCAACTGCGTTAAGCGTGAACCCCGCCATATTTCCGCGTGAGTCCACATAGCAGATACCATCTCCTGGTGTCAGAGTGGCATCCGTGCGCACGCTCAGACCGCGGGTGTCACACTGGATCACTTCGCCGATGCGTTCGCCCAGCATTTTTGGGGTTGTCCAGTTGGCCAGTCGCGATGTTCGGCCGTAGATGTGGTGGGTGGTGAATCCGCGGTTGAAGCTTTTGGACGGGTCGGTCAACATATCGGTCTGCGTTCTACCGCTGGAGCTTCGTTTGAGCCCTCGTGCTTCCAGTTCGACGTCGAGGTGACGCCGATAGTGGGTGACGACATTCTTGACATACTCTGGGCCTTTCAGCCGTCCTTCGATCTTGAAACTGCACACGCCGGCGTCTATCAAGTCGCCCAGGTTGGAGGTCTGGTTCAAGTCCTTGATGGAGAGCAGATGGGCAGAGGGGTGCAGCTCGTTACCGTTGTCGTCCTGCAAGGCGTATCGCAGCCGGCAAGGCTGGGCACACTGTCCGCGGTTACCGCTTCGGCCACCCATGGCGTAACTCAGGGTGCATTGGCCAGAATAGCTCACGCACAAGGCTCCGTGGATAAAAACCTCAAGCTCCATCTCTGGGGTGTGGTCATGGATTGCCTGGATTTCGTCCAGGCTCAGTTCACGGGCCAAGATGGCTCTATGTATGCCCATATCGTGCAGAAAGGCCACACGTTCAGGGGTATGGTTATGCATCTGGGTGCTGGCGATGAGGGGGATATCCGGCAGGTCGGACATCAGCAAGCCCATATCCTGAATGATCAGTCCATCAACGCCTATTTCCGCCAGTTGATGGGCGATTCGGGTGGCCTGCTTGAGCTCACCATCGGTGAGCAGTGTGTTGAGCGCAACATATATTTTTACCCAGTATCTGTGGGCGTATTGGACCAGTTGGGTGATATCGTCAAGGGTGTTGCCGGCGTCTTCGCGAGCGGAGAAGCGGGGGGCACCGATATAGACCGCATCGGCACCGCAATCTACCGCGATGCGTCCGCATTCCAAGTCACGTGCAGGGGCCAGAAGTTCGTATTCCATGAAAACCTCAATTGGGGGGATCATATATATTGTGACCGATTTGCCCCCTGCTTCGCAAAAATCAACGCTTTCATGAAGGAATGCCGAGAGGTGTGTAATGTATCTCTCCCGGCCTGATAAGGACATAGGCGCTACTTGAAAAACGGCTGGGTCCAGGCCATGGCGCTGCCGGTGCCGTAGAGGGCGAACCGCAGGTAACTCACGCCATAATCCGCCATGTTTAACTTGATGTTGTTGCCCATCACGCGCTTGATCAATGTGCCGCCATCCGCTCGTACTTGAATCTCCTGAGCGTCGGGCGATGACAACTCAATCACGCCGTTGGCCATGCTGATGTCGTGTATCGTCACGCCATTCGAGCAGTAGAAGTTGCCTGACTTGATGGCCGACATAATATCGCCGCCATTCCGTGATTTCGATCTGACATGAATACTGGCCAAGCCGATGTCACCGTATGCATGTGAGTCGTCACTGGCAAACCCCAGCACTTTACGGCCTTTAGCCATAAGGAAGTCCCACTTATCAGTGGCGATGGAGTAGCCGTCCAACCGCTCAATCACACCGTTGTATATCTCGATGCCGTCATATGGGGTGGCGGCAAGCATCTCCTCCCGTCGGTAGTGCGGTCTGAGCTGCCAGTTCGGGTGGTTCAGGATGACAAGCGCATCTTGTTTCGACATATAACCCAGCAGTTCACTGTGCTCGCTGATGTCGATAGCGGCCTTTACGATCTCGCCGTTAACGGCATAGATGCCGGTATGTGAACCCCCGTCGACCGCGTTCCACTCCAACCCCGGTATGATGGTGATCCGCTCATCAACCCTCGGTTTATAGTTGAAGTGGTCAGAGATAGAGACAAAGTCATATCCGAGCTCAACATACCGATTGAGGCAATCCTCAACCAAAATCTGAGCGCAAAGACTGGCAGGACTTGTGTGGGTGTGCAGGTTCCCTTTCAGCCATGTGCCGTTGCGGTTGGCATAGGGATTACTCCAGTCGACGTGTAAGCTCATTGCATTGATGCTCCTGTATCGTGTTGATTTTGGTGTTGGCGATTAATGGATGCAGCCAGTTAGTTCCGCATGGCAACGACAGGTATCCGAAGGGTGCTTTGCCCAGGCTGGTTGGTTGATAGAACAACCGTGTTTCGGTAGACCCCTTTGGCGATGGGTTTGGACAAACTGGCCTCCACACTCCAACTGTTCGCGCGTATCTTTTTGACCGCCACAGTTAGCTCCTTGGGTACCGTCACTATTGATACCTTAAACGGGGTAGGGGAGTTAAGAACAAGGCGGGTCTTCATTGGCTTGGCCAATGATGCCGAGTAGCTGCCCAGATAGAGGCTGGCTGGCTCCGACACGATGCCTTTGTTAATGGTCACCACAGCACTCACGGATCGTGCCTTGGGCTTAAGGACGGGTACGTTCATGGTGAACCCGCTACGGCCGAATGGTGCATGCTTTGTGACCGAGAGAAAGACATGGTTCCCTTGTATCCTTGCTGTGCAGTACTGCGGCAGACCGGATGGTTCGCCAAGTTCAACGATGGTCTGAGACGAACTCCTGACCGTGTAGGTTCGTTTGGCAGAAGCACCGTCGGTGAGGTTGATCACTGTGGTACCGTCAGGTTCCAGCCAAATGGGGGCCTTTACGTTCATGCGGAAGGTCAGGTTGACAGTGGGGCGCTTGGGGTCGTTGGAACTGATATGAACCAGACGGGTGGTTTGACCCTGCATGTCGTCTGTCTGCACCAGGTATTTGAGGAGAACCATGCTCTTTGGAGCGACTTCGGGCTCTAAATCAATCCTACCGCAGTTACACCCGGATATGGCCGATACTTTCAGGGTTTGGTCCCCTTTGTTATGTATCTCCACGCTGAAGTTTATGGGGTCACCCTGGTTCACAACGCCAGCGTCTGAGACCATCTGGGGAATTGAAATGACCGGAGACGTCTTTCCCAATCCTGCGGTCAGTAATAATGCCAGACTTATGATTATTAATTTCGGATATCTCACAGCACAACCACCTGAATATGTATGTCTATCAATCATATCTTACCGTGATCCACTCCATTTGTTATTGACATTTGATGAACGCGTGGCCTAAGATGGAATCAGGTGAGTCTTTTTTTCTTGCCTGCCAAGCGAGCATCGATGGAGGGTTTTCTATATGGCACCTAAAAGCCACGGCAAGTCAGAGAGGGCGGTCTTAGCCTGCTCTGGGGCGTGTAATGTTGGACAGTTAACCGTTGAAGTGGCGAAAAGGCTAGACAGGGAAGGCGCAGGACGGTTTACCTGCGCGACAAGTCTGGGGGCACACGTAACGGCCAAAGTCACCTCGGTCAAATGCTGCGAGAAGGTGCTTGTGCTTGATGGATGTCATCAAGGATGCGCAAAACGCGTTGTGGAGCGGGCAGGGGTTGAAAACTTTGCCTATGTGGTGATCTCTCAGAGCTGCTGCCTTGAGAAGAACACGGATTATGACGCGGCCGATGATGATGTCAACATCGAACATGTGGAGTGTTTGATGGAGCAGTGCCGAGATTTACTGAAATAGCCATTATGAGAGCTATGTCCAGATAGATTCATCATCGATAGTCCGTGGGAGGATGACAGCTTTGGAAACAAACTGGGAGCGAATGCTGCCAAAACAGTTCCGTGAAGCTCAATCGGCACTGCCGGTTTGCTTCTTGCCGTTAGGAACCGTAGAGTGGCACGGTGAGCACAACACACTTGGCCTTGATGCTGTAAAAGCACATCGACTGCTCATGAGCGCGTGTTCACAAGCTGGTGGCGGTGTGGTTCACCCAGCATTGTATGGTGGTATGGGTGGTCTAGAAAAGCCGGCGACGGTCAAGATAGAGGGCGAGAATGACTGGCCCAACCTGTTGCTTCGTCCCTGGTTGGAACAGTTGTGCTACGAATTCCACAGACTGGGCTTTAAGGCGATTTTCATCTTGACAGGTCACTATGGGCACAACCAGCAGATCGTAGTTCGTGAAGTCGCGGTTCGAATGACGGAGCGCCTGCAAATTCCGGTGATCGGTCTACCCGAATACTGGCTTGCTCAAGATCAGGGTTATCTTGGCGACCATGCCGGCATCGGTGAAACCTCATTGGCTTTGCATCTGTTCCCCGAAATGACCGATCTGAAGCAGCTTGATAACGACCCTGAGTATAAGCCGATCGTGACCGCTCCCCCTGGGGCCTCCGCTAAGTTAGGCCGTAAGTATGCCGATGCGATCGTAGGACGCATCGCCACACTGGCGAAAAACATGGTCTCCTGGGATGAGCCCACCCGTGAAGCATATGTCCAGGCAGAACGCTCCATCCTTTCCGCGCAAGTGAAGGGTTGGCGGATGGCTCACCCGTGGGCTGCCTGGCGGAAGATGATGGTAACAGGCGAGATCACAAGTTATGCCCAGTTGCTCGTTTCTGAGCGTTTTTCCGATATAGAAAAAATCGCTAAAAGTCTGCTCCAGCCGTAAGCGGTTGCACCACCATTCCCTGAACGTCAATAATTCGTTTATTCACGATAATATGCGATATCATCTAGCAATATGACAAGGTGATATCGCATAATGTTTCTATATGGAAACCAAATGTGGTATAAGTAGAGATAGGGATGTTGAACCTTATCAGCAACTGCTTGATCCAGCCATGATTCTTAATGAAGAGAGGAGACGACATGAACAGATATCTGCAAGTCATTTTATGCCTTGCCTTGATGATTGTCGTTTGTACCTCCTCTCTTGGTGCGAAGCCGAAACAGCTCATTCCTTTACGCGTGGCGTATAACTCCTCCTTTCCACCATATGAATTCGAAGAGAGCCTAACCCCTACAGGGTTCTCGATCAGCCTTCTCAATAACTTCGCAGCAAAACGTGGATACGCCATTAAGTGGGTGGCGATGAACTATGAGGATCTGGTTCCTGCTGTGGTGGCAGCCAAGGTGGATATGGCCGTGGGAGTGGCGTTCTCAGAGTCCTTGCTTTCGAAGGTTGAGTGCAGCAGCGGATATGTTACTTACAACACAGTGATTGCGTATAGCCGTAGAAGTGGGATATACGAAACTGAACAAATGGCGTTGAAAAAAGTGGTGGTGACGTCGGGTCTCGACCACCCATACCATATGGAGTCATTAGGCATCGGTGACGCCGAACGCAATCTCAACACCGTGCAGATCATCGCATCGGTCAATGACCATCGCTATGATGCTACCCTGGCACCTGAAGCCACAGTGGAATATTGTCAAACCAACAAGCGGATGAATTCGCTGTCCACCCTTCCTCTTCCTTTGAACCAACGATCAGTGTGTGTGGTGACCCAGCGTGGGCGGCTAGACCTAATCCAGTCATTCAACGAGGCAATCGAGCAAATGAGGGAGGACGGCTCATATGCTAAGTATGAAGCGCAGTGGTTGACCCCATATTTACCTCAAGTGGAGACAAGCAAGAATCTGTGGTGGCAGTTCGTTCTTCTGACAGTAGTGGGTGGATTATTAGGTGGCTACGGTGTATATAAGTTTCGAAAACAGCCGGAGTTACCTGCCCCTCCTCGGTCGATAGAGGAGTATGGGATTGCCGGTGGTCAGGAGGGCGTATGGGTCCTGCAACTTGACACAGGGGTTATTCGTGTTAATACGGCTCTACTGCGGATGTTCAGCCTGTCTGCCGATTCTGGCAGTGTGATGGTGGCCAGCTTTATGCGCCACATCCCGGAACCTTACCGTAAGATTGTCAGCGAATATATATCGGATTGTGCCAAGGGTAAGCGAGAGCACTACGATCTGGAGCATCCCATATACTCCATTGAGGGACAACAACGATGGCTGAGTAGCCACGCTAGCGTAGTGGGTTGGGATGAGAATTCGATGCCGACAATTGTGGCGGGAACGTGCAGGGACGTAACGGATGCTGTTCATAAACAGCATGAGCTTGAGTCTCAGAACGGTTATTTTGAAACATTGATGAACAGCATTCATACTGTAGTGCTGCAACTGGATGAACATTTACGGATCGAACGGTGTAACCTGCATACGGAAAATGTGTTCGGTATCAGACAAGATCGAATTGTAGGTTTGAATTTCGTCACGACATTTATACCGAAGGCGAGACAGGATGACGTCAGAGCACGATTCATCATGTTATTGGCCAATAGGGCTTCTGCTGTGATTGAGCAAAATCTGGTGACATCGTCGGGTCAGGTTCGGACATTCCGATGGAATATCTGCAGGCTAGCCAACACAGACAGAAAACTGCAATGGGCGATGATCGGCGATGACATCACCGCACAGATTACCAGAGAACGAAGAGCACCGGTACCTAACCGCGTGATGGATATTAAGGCGCAGTTGTACAGGCATATGGCCCAAAAAACTGAGATTGGTGACCTTGGGCAGTCTCTGGTCGACTCGTTAGTGGATTCCGATAGCTGCGATGCGGCCTGGATAGGGTCCTTTGACATAGAAAAGGCATCCTGGCGTGGGATATCATCACAGGCAGCCGCCACGGTTCCTGGCTTCAGCATTCAGGCTATTGAGAAGTGGGGTTTGCTGGAACCCGAATCTCCGATCAGCCTTGCGTGTAGCACACAACAGTTCTATCAGCTTAGCCAACTCAGCACCAACAGGATTAACGAAGCCTGGTGGAACCATCTGGTCGCACATGGCATTGAGACTATTATCGTTCAGCCGATGGTTTGGCGAGACAGGGTGGTCGGTGTGCTAGTAGGCCTACGTAAAAACGCTGCACCTTTGGACATGGACCAGCAGTTCAATCTGGGCGTGATAGCCGATGCGATGTGCTTCTGTGTGGTCTTGGCAAGCAGTCAAGAGATCCTGCCCTGAGGATGATGGGGTTGGCGGGTGAGGTCCCAATCGGTAATCCGCATACCGTTGACGAACCGCCGCGCTTTCATGGACATGGCTATTGCCCATAAACTCCCTGCCGCGCCTTAAAGCACAGCCTATTGCCCACAAATCCAGATTGGGATCGTATCGACCATGTGCCGCGACATCAATGTCTCGGCTATTGATCAACAAGCCCGCTAAACCGGGCTGGCACGGCAGCCCGGGCTGTAACTGATACGGTCGTAGGGGCCACCCTTGTGGTGGCCCTAAACGTTGATTGTTCGTTTTTTTCGATTAGGGCGCCCACAAGGGGCGCCCCTACGGCTTGTTACTTATAAGGCCGCTTAAGCGGCCTACGGGACATCGCACCGTATCAGCCGTCCGGTGTGTTGAATATTATATCGATATTATGGCCTGTGTGCGCCAGCTTCACAAACAGGGCGAAACTATGCAGCCTGCTTCAGCAGGCTTGGCATGTCAATAGCCATGTGCTTTAGCGCGTGGTATGGCGGAATGTATTGATATCAAACGCAAAACCCCGACTTGAATTTGTGGGTAATGAACTCGGCTCTGTAACCTGCTAATCTGCAATAGACAGGTAAAGCTCCAGCTCATCCCGTCCAATCTCGCCAGCCCTTAGAATTCGGGCCGGTGTATGGCAGATATCGAGAACAGTTGAGGGTAACCCTCCCGGGCATGCACCAGCATCAATGACAATGTCGATCTGGCTGCGCAACTCGTTGCTGATGTCCGACGCTTTGACTGGGGCCGCTTCCCCCGAAATATTCGCACTGGGTGCTACTATGGCTACCCCCAGTTGGGAGATCATAGACAGAGCGACAGGATGCTGGGGAATTCTGACACCCAGACTGGGTAGACCTGCATTCACAAAATCCGGTATCGAGTTGTGCTTCCAGTAGACCAATGTGAGTGGTCCTGGCATGAATGCTTGGATGAGCGGCATGGCATGGTGGGGTAGTTCGCTCCAGACAGAACCAAGCTGTGCGGCATGGGCGATCTGCACTGGTAGTGGCTTGTCGACCGGCCTGCGTTTCACTTCCCATACACGCTGGATACCACGAATACTATCAAGACTGGCGGCCAGACCATACACCGTCTCAGTGGGGAAGGCGACGATGCCGCCATTTCGTAAGCACTCCACCACACGAGCCATTAACTCAGGCTGCGGTGCATCTGCGTTTATTTTAAGAGTGATAGCCACTAAAACAAACTCCCTTGTGTAGATGGTTTTGGAGCAATTTCATTCGTATCTGGTCCAGTCTGAGTGCGTGGCCGACGGCCCTCTTTAGGTTTCGGCGAGCCGGTATCGTGCCGATGGCGAGTCGTGGCTGCGCGCCGAACTACAATGGGCTTTAGCTCATCCACCTCACGTCCACACCAGCCGCATCGCGGTGTATGCGGCAGAATGATATGTCTGCATTCACAATACCCCCACACGTCGGGATGGAGGTGAAATGCGGGTGTAGATATGTTTATATTTTGCTCGTCCAAACTACTCTCTCGATTCCTGAATAGTCGCAGATAATCTGCGGAGTTTCGTAGCACTCATCAGATATGATCTCGGCAACCTGTGCGGCCTGATGAATCCCAACTTCAAAGGCCAACAGTCCGCCTGGTCGAAGCAGTGCTTGAGCCTGCTGGGCGATCTTCGGATAGAACTCCAGGCCGTGTGATCCCGCATATAACGCTTCGGAGGGCTCCCATTTGCTCACTTCGCAGGGTAGCTCATCGCTGTCCAGCCAATCGATGTATGGCGGATTGCTCACGATGGCATCAAAAAGCTGTTCCTGCAACGGAGTGCAATGGCTGCCTTGCAGTAGCTGAAGCCGGTCAATCACCCCTAAGCGGGTTGCATTCTCTTCCGCAATCTTCAGAGCCTCGCGGCTAATATCTACGGCGACCGCATGGCAATCGGGCAGCATTCTCAAAGCACTGATGGCGATGCAGCCGCTGCCGGTGCCGATATCGGCAAACCGGTTTGGTTTGTGCGACACTAGCAAATCAACCAGGTGCTCCGTCTCCTGCCTGGGAATCAACACTCCGGGCCGGACGGCAAATTCGTATCCGCAAAACTCGCGCTTGCCTGTGATGTAAGCCAATGGCTCTTGTTCGATACGGCGGGTCATGAACAAACAAAAAGCCAGCTCGATCTCTTTCGGTACAACAGCTTCCGGGTATGCGTGCAGATGTGTGCGTGAGCAGCCCATCGCGGCAGCCAGAAGAACTTCGGCTTCCAGTCTAGGCGCATCAACGCCGCATTTCAATAGGGCGCGTTCGGCATCCGTGATGTGTTTTTGGATTGAGTGCATGGGCTATATATTACTCCCTTGATAAGTATATCCGCTCAAGGCACTCGTCGTCAGGCATCCAGCGACAGTGGTCAATATCAATCTGATCAGGCTCAAGGAAACATACACCTTCCGCCCGAAGCCGGTTGGTTTGCTGCTGCGCATATTCGGGGCTCCTCTTGGCGATCAACAGTATTCCTGTGGCACCAACTACTCGCCACCAGGGCAGATGTGGGGGGCAGACCGCCATCCATCGTCCGACCACAAGAGCCGGTACGCGTTGGGGTAGATAGGCTGCTAGCTGGCCATAACTTGCGACTTTACCCTCAGGGATCAGCGAGACAAGCTCATATAGGGATTTTTGGCATACATTACTGAGTGATTGTTGAATCAAAGAACGAATTACCTCCAGAACCGTCTATAATAGTAGTGTCCCATTTTATATATCCGTCTATGAGAGAGGATCCAATCCATGCTTTGGCGAGTGAGGATATCACTACGCATCGGGTTCATGGCTGTGGCTCTACTGTGTACCGCGATCTCCAACGCGGTGATGATAGACGCGGGTGTGCTATTAGCACGGAATTTCAGTCTTGGTAGCACAAGGCAGTATCTCGTCAGTATCTCGATGACGAGCACAATGGGCTCTTCAACATCGGATCCGACTGTCATGAATATGACCTTGTCGATGACCGAAAAAACCGAATTGTTAAACCCCGATGGTACAGCAAGTATAAAGAGGAGCTTCACACCTCTCATCACTGACATGAACGGCCGCAGTATCCCTTGTAGAAGTTTACCTCAGAGCACTAGCCTGACGGTGAATAGACAGAACCATGTCAGTAAAACTTCGGATATGGACCTAAAGAGTTTGCTGCCTAGCAGTTCGCCTGAACTGGGATGGCTTGGTTTGAACTACGGATGTATCGTCACTTTCCCAGGTAATCAGGTGCAACCAGGCTCGAGCTGGACATCATCACTGAACATGCCCAAAACAACGCTTTCCACGCCCGTCAAGCATACTTTCGTGGGTGTTGAAACACGTGCGGGTAAGAAAACAGCCCGGATACTAACAGGATTTGATACAACACTTGAGCAGATGGGATATCCAGCAAGCGAAGGTACGATGGGAACGGCTAATGTCCGGTTTACATCCTTCATCGATCCTGTATCAGGCGATATGGTTGAAGGGGAGGGGCGCAGCGAATCGAAGTTGGTGATCAATCCACCGGCAGACCGCGGTTATGCCACCCAACCGTTAGTCATGAACTGTGTCACCACAGTCAATATCAAGCCGTTTCAGTAAGCACTAATGTCTGCGGCCGCCGTGCCCGCACGGACGTCGCTTACCAATATCGATGAGATGTAATCAATGTGTTGATTTCTAACGGCACGCTTTGATAATTTTTTATCAATAAAATTGTAGCTGATGCCGAATTTCGCGTGCATGCAGCCCAGTGCTGTGATACAATTAGATTGTGAAAGATTTCTCAAAGTAATCAAGACAGGCGGCCTCCGGGCTTAACCGACATCATACGAGGTATAGAAAACATGCAGAATCAAGGCGTAAACCCCAGTTCCTATGGGCTGGACAATCACGGTATCCACACGACCGGAAGTATCTTCTGGAATCTTGGCACCGCTCAGCTAACGGAACACTCTTTGATGAATAAAGAGAGTAAGCTGGCTGTCGGTGGAGCATTGCTTTGCCGCACCGGCGAACGCACAGGTCGTTCTCCTAAAGCCAAGCACATCGTGAAAGATGCATTCACCGCAGACCGCGTGTGGTGGGGCAACAACCAGCCATGCTCTCCCGAAGCTTTCGAAGCGCTTTATGAGATGGTTCAAAAGCACTTCTCTGACAAGAACTTGTATGTTCAGGACTGTTTTGCTGGCGCTGATGAGGCTTACCGGATCCCTATCCGAATCTGTAACGAATATGCGTGGCATAATCTGTTTGGTCGGCAGCTCTTTGTCCGTCCTGACTGGACGAAGACTGGCTCTCATGTACCCGAATGGGTAGTGCTGTATGCACCTTCACTGAAGGCACCTGCTGATATGGAAGGTACCGACGGAAAAGGGGCATTCGTTGTCGTCAACTTCACCAAGAAGATGATCATTATTGGCGGTACCGCATACGCTGGTGAGATGAAGAAGTCCATCTTCTCGGTCATGAATATGATCCTCCCTTTGAAGGGTGTGCTTCCTATGCACTGCTCTGCCAACAAGGGTGCTGAAGGTGATACCGCTCTTTACTTTGGCTTGTCCGGTACTGGAAAGACGACCTTGTCGGCCGATCCTAACCGCAGTCTGATTGGTGATGACGAGCACGGCTGGAGCGATAGAGGCACCTTCAACTTTGAGGGTGGTTGTTACGCCAAGGTAATCAAGCTTTCTGAAGAGAACGAACCACAGATTTGGAACGCCATACGCTTCGGCACCATCGTGGAGAATGTGGTGTATGATAGTGCCACCCGCTTGATGGACTTTGACGATGTGGCCATCACTGAGAACACACGTGCTGGTTATCCGCTTTCTTTCATCGATAATGCGCTGATCCCTAGTGTGGGCGGCCATCCACGGAATATCTTCTTCCTGACCTGTGACGCCTTCGGCGTTCTGCCTCCAGTGGCCAAACTGAGCATCGCGCAAGCCAAAGAACAGTATGTTCTGGGCTACACTAGCCGTGTGGCTGGTACAGAGGCCGGTGTGACCGAACCAGCTCCTACCTTTAGTGCTTGTTTCGGCGCGCCGTTCCTGCCGTTAGCACCAAAAGTGTATGCTGACCTTCTAGGCAAAAAGCTTGATGAATATGATTGCGATGTGTGGCTGATCAACACTGGCTGGTCTGGTGGAGCGTATGGAGTGGGTTCACGCATGAAGATACCCTACACACGCGCCATGATCACCGCTGCCCTTGATGGCTCGCTGGCTAAGGTTGCATACAACGACGACCCCAACTTCGGTATTGCTGTTCCTACCGAGTGTCCAGGCGTACCTGCAGAGATACTGAACCCGCGCAACACATGGGCTGACAAGAACGCCTATGATGCGCAGGCCGCCAAGGTGTCTGGCATGTGGGATGATCAGTTCAAGAAGCTAGGTATTCGCTAGTTAGTCTTCGAGGTTAATTAAACGCCCCTCTGTCGCTCAGCGACAGAGGGGCGTTTTTTGCGCAGCAAGGTTCACGGCGTGAGTGCGATCATCATTTTTCGCTCTCCGGACGGACCTGCAACAGCACCGAATCGCCCTTCTGCATGTCAAAGCTGAAGCTGCGTCCTGTGCCGAGGCTTTTGGCGGTAAGCGCATCCTGAACTTGGCTGTAGAAGGGTAGTCGGACGACCTTCCGTCCGTTGCTGGTGGCATGCAGGGCTACAAAGCCATTGCCTGCAATTGTGATGTTGTCTTGATCATTATAGATATGGACCCCAGCGTTTTGGGCGACATCCCTCAAGACACTGGTGGGAAGCTGCAGCACTCCTGCGTAAACGCTGGTGTAGCCCGGCATCATCTTTTGGGCCACTGCAATGGCGTCAGCACTGCCTGCGTAACGAGCGACAGAGGAGGCCTGTTTATCATCTACCGCATACATGGGCGATAATCCGGATTGGAGGGCATCGAACTTCTCGCCACTACCCTCAACCACGATATTGCCATCGACACCGGTGATCTGGCGAAGTGAGATGCCGGTCACTTTACTGACGTTCCCGGGCGTGATGGTGTCGCCAGTGATAATCCCTGGTGTATACATCCAGACGACAGTGCGGTTATTGTTGCATACCCTCTTCCGGAGTGCTGTAAGCTGCGCATTGCTGAGTTTGAACGCATTCATAATGATATACATTTTTGCCGGCGGTACCTTACCGGCTAGCAGATCATCCATCAGATACGTGCCAAACGGTGCTCCCATACGGTAGAGCCCGTACCGAGAACGCACCATCAAGCTGATATTGACGCCTTCGCTGCCCACACCATCCATGAATGGGTTCGCTGCCAGACCGCTCAGCTCATCCACAATCACTGCCACCTCAGGGGTATAACGGCTGAATGAAGGCAGACCAGTCTGGTATATGTCCGTCAGTTTACCGTTATGCTGCAGAAGCTCTTCACTGGCGTACATTCCATTACCAACAGGCTCCATCCACCAAAGACCGGCACCTCGTGTGAGGATGTGGGCGAAGTTCCTGGTCATGACGCCTACGGTCTGCCTCAAGTCATCACAGCGGCCTGGCGAGGCGTCTGGAGCGGTCATGAAGGTGCGGGTGTCGTCTTCAGTAAAGAAGATTTTGCCGTGTTCCTGCATCGAATCCACGATGCCCATGAATCGGCCTGATCCGCCTGGCTCTCTGTCGCCGTAGGAATACGGCGCACAGATACCATCGACATCTGGCGATTCGAGGAGCTTGCCCAGCGCGATATGGCCGCTTCGGGCCGATCCGCTTAGCTCCAGCGTGTAGCCGTAGAAGGCCAATGCTAACCTGTCGGGAACGGCATCCTTCACCGCCTTGCACATCTCCGCTACGCACTCAGCCATCGCCAGGTTTTGGTAGACGTCGAAGTCTAGTGCTTTCGCGTGGACTTGCGGGTCGCGGAAACTGCCGGAAGAGCTCGCAGTCCGTTCCGCATATGTGGGTACGGGAGCTGTGTCTAGTTTGACCGATGTATCGGCCCAGGCCTTCTGGAGGGCTTTGTCCGCCTTGTATTTCTTCCTCAGGTAAGCTCGAAAGCCGTCACGGGCCGGCGGTTCAAATCCTTGATCTTTGCCGTCCCAGAATCCTTCATAAAACCACTCTGCGGAGTTTTGCCCACAGACATGGTAGCCGATCATGTTGTTGGGATATTTCTTTTCCAGTATCGCGATGAGGTTGGCGATCTGTTTGGCTGCCGCCTTGCGCCAGACCTTCGAGTGGATGCTGGCGAGGCCTTTCGTACCGTCCTGGTACAGCATGATCTCATCAGGGTGTTGTGCAGCCCACCATGCCGGGGGCTGGTCTACTGGAAAACGGGGGATCAACAGGGCGTTTGGGTTTGCCTTCACGATGGAGTCCATCCAGTATTCGATGTCTGTGCCGGCAAGAGTGGGCGTTTCTCCATCCTTGGTCCACGGGATGCCCCACAGAGTGGGCGAGACGATGTTGATACCGCTCTGTGCGGCCCACTTGACTTGCTTTTGGGCAAGGGTGTTGTCGCCCATGATGCCTACCTGCAATAGGGCAGGGGCTGTGGGCTGACCGTTGATCATCAATACAGGTCCGGCAGGTGTTTTTACCACCGACGCCTTGTTTGCTGCCGTTGCGTGCGAACATGTGAACATTGTGTATGCCCCCAATAGAAGTGCAGGTAGGATGTACCTTTTCATGAGTTCTCCTCGAGTGCGATGTAGAACCGTGTGTTACGGTCGGCTTCGTGTATATATACTTACGCCTTCATGGTGCCAATCCCTGCATAAGGCTCAAGAGGGGGTAGGTCAGTGGAGGTATAACACGAATCCAGGACGATAACACAAGCCATGTGATCATCCTGAAAATGTGTTATGATCAGATGATATGGTGGATCACAGAGACATTCGCAAACACAGGGATGCTGTTTTTGGGGTGACCATTCAGCTCTGGATGAGGTTAGTCCAAGCTGCCGCGGGTATAGTCGCTAGTCTATTACCCTCAAATATAGATTGGGGTTATGCGTTCTAAATCAATACATTCCGCCATACCACGCGCTAAAGCACAGTCTATTACCCACAAATAGGGTCTACACGATGGTGATCATCCGGGCACCCACGAAGTGGGTAAGATTCCTTATAGCCAGGGGTGAGCGAAGCGATACCCCTGGTTGACATTGCTGATTCCCTACCCCGAAGTGGGTCGAACCGTATTTCGGAAGATCAATGATCATGAGACCAGATTCGACCCACGTTCGTGGGTAGATATATTGGGTCGCCTTCAACGGGTTACGCTTCGCTCACCCGTGGCTATAAGGAATCTAACCCATTCCATGGGTGGCCGGACCATGTGTAGCACATTACTTTTCTGGTTATACCGATACTCAAAAACCAACATGGAGATGTGGGTAATAGACTAACATTTATGTCGCGGCACATGGTCGATACGATCCCAATCTGGATTTGTGGGTAATAGACTGCGCTAAAGCACATGGCTATTGACCTGCCAAGCCTGCTGAAGCAGGCTGCATGGCTTCGCCCTGTAAGTATGCGGTTGAAATACGGTGGCTGCACCCAGACTGCTTTAGCAGGCTTGTTGATCAATAGCCGAGACATTTATGTCGCGGAATCGGAGGCACATATACCTGATTTTCATATGTGGGTAATATACTGGTATGGTCACCCCGTGAACGGGGTTCCCTGCACCGCGCTTCTGACGAGCCGTAGCCCGCAAGCGGGCGCAGGTGCCCTTCCCAACGCCCGCCGGAACGCGGGCCGGTATTGATGAGCGATGGGTGACAGTGCCCGTACCGGGACGAAGTCACGGACGGGCTACCGAACCCATCACCAGAGGCCGGTGGTGTGTATCGCAGCTGATCAGCCACACTGCCACCTGTATATTCACCCACACGACTACGTTCCGGGAGCTGACGCTTGGGGAACTGCGTCCAGTGCGGGTTCCTGCACCGCGCGGCTGATCAATAGCGGCCGGTGTCGCTTCGCTCCAGCCGGCGTATGGATACCCATATCACCCGTCGACCATTGCGAGTGAACACTGCCAGAGCTGAGTGGTAACGAAAAACCAACTTCGCCGTCAATTTTCGAATGTGAAACACGTCTGGAGAAACTAATGCACCATTCGATCATTCCTGTCCCATTCGTGCCCGTATCCTGCGATGTGGAGGGCCATGCGCTGAGTATCAAGGCGGGTAGCATCGCAGCCATAGAAAACTGCCATCCGGCACTTTTCTGGAGATATTCTGGCGAGGTTGACTGGCAGTACACCGTCGCAGAGACGCTGACTGTAGTTGAACAGCATGCAGAAAGTCTGCGCGTGCAGGTTCAGTTGGGTGCGTTCACCGCTAAATTTGCATTTATTAGGTCTGCCGATCCGAGCGTGCTTCGAATGTCGGCTATCCTTACTAGCCACGAAACTCGGACCGTGGAGCTGGCTCGGTTTTGCTACTTGACCGGCGAACTGCCAACAGAGATGGGCTTTCTAGAGCTTGAGGGGCCAACCGAAAAGCCGATCCTGCGTCACCACGGTGACGCCATACCACCATACCGAACAACCGTTGAGGAGCTTTGGATGAGCATGGGTGTGCAGTGGCTCAGGCTGTCGGATGTCATCCATGATTCGCCAGGGTGGGCTGTGTCAAAGGACGTCGCAGCGTTCATCCCCGACTGGCACAGCGAAGGATGGGGGATTGGCTTCATGGTTCCAGGCACCGCTTTTGGTGAGATCGGGTATCACGTCGCAGGTGATCGGTCAGACTTCTACATCGGAGTATTGCTGGATAACATCGTGCTGGAGCCTGGCGAAGAGCGCGTGATGGAAAGTGCGATCATGTGGTACGGGGACTGGCAGCAAGGATTGAAGCTGTGGGCGAAGTGCTGTGCCGAAGTCGCGGGAGTGGGTGAGTTGAAGCCTCCTCTCACGGGATATTGCTCATGGTATCAAACATTCAATGGAATCACTCCCGAAGAGATACTGCGGGCGGCTAATGAGTTTGCCGATTGGCCGATTTCGGCGGGAGGTCGGACCATCCAGATCGACGATGGCTTTCAGATCAGTCCCGGCAACTGGCTGCCCAACGAGCGGTTTGCGGACACCTGGGCTGATCTGCCCGGTGCTATTTCCAGAACCGGCTCGATCCCTGGCATCTGGCTGGCGCCTACGATGGTACATGAGGCCCATCCGATGGTGAACGATCACCCCGAATGGATACAGCGGGTGGGCGATGAGCCAGCCATCTACTTCTCCAACTGGGGCAAGACGTTCGTCATGGAGCCTGACCATTCCGAAGTGAAGAGATTCATCGCTGAGATACTGCGTGACTATGTAGCACAGGGTTGGCGGTACTTCAAGGTGGACTTTACTTATCCGGTCAGCACGGCTCGATCGGCATGGGACCGCAAGAAGACCTCGTTTGAGACTCTCAAGGAGCTCTATGGGCTGATGCGGAGGTGCCTTGGCGATGACATCTTGTTGTCTGCGTGTATCGGCATCCCTGGACGATACGCGCTGGGGAATGCCGATTTTGCACGCCTGGGTGGAGATATCGGCTCCTCCTGGGAGGCGGTGATGCAGACTGTTCGGGCATGGCTGGTCTGGTCCTGCACTCACGGAGTATGGTGGCAAGGCGATCCCGATGTGTTCATGATGAGGTCCGAAAACTCATCGTTGAATGCCGAGGAGAGCTTTCTGCTGACCGGTACCATCGGGCTGTTTGGCGGTATGTTCTTGACCTCGGACTTCCCTTCGCAATGGTCGGACGAAGCGAAGAGTGCGATGCTGGAGTTCTGGCAGCACAATGGCAAGAACAAGCCTTATGACTACCGGATATGCTGGGACAGTCACCAGAATGTGCGCGCCTACCGCGTGAGCGTGAGCAGCGGCGATGAGATACTGCATGCTGTTGGTTTGTATAACTGGAGCGAAGAGGTGTGTGATATTGCGGTTACTCTTGCCGATGTTGGGTTGTGCTCCGACATCTCATGGAATCTGGGTGGTGAGGAGGTCTACCTAGAGGATGGTGTTCTGATCGCCAAACAACAACCGCCTCACAGTTTGCGAATCGCACGCCTGGGGTTTTGAGGGTGGTGTGCAGAAACTGCTCAGCCATAAGCGATGATCGCACATCAGTTCATGATCGGAAATGTAGCAGTAGCTTCCGGCACCCGCGAAGTGGGTAAGCGCTAGCGCAATCCGTGGAAGGCAACCAAAAACCGTCTACGAAGTGGGTCATCTTCGGTGACTTGACAATACGGCTACTGCGCATAGGTGCGACCCACTTCGGGGTAGGTATGGCGCGCGATTACCAGGGGTATCGCTCCGCTCACCCCTGGCTATAAGAATTGCTACCCACTTCGTGGGTGCCCGGAAGGCCTGGTGCGTGATGGCGTTGCGCCTATGCAAAACAGACACTTGGCAGATTCATATTATGGCTGAGTAGCTTCGGCGCGCAAATACTATTAGCTATGTGGTAAAAATAGATATATCGCTCCGGCATACGATTCGCAAGTGGTGATGATGAGAGCAATCGACTAGCTTCCAGGGGGTGACGAGATGGTCAATCCAGATTACTGTAACCAGTGGGTGGCGGCGGTCTTTCGTGGTGATGGCATCAGGTCGGTGCCTCTACTTGTCATCCGCCATGAAGACGGCATAGGCGAGACAAAGGCCAATGCTGGTGCCGCTGGTGGTGCGCTGAAGATAAACGGGGTGACCTACAAGCGCGGTATTGGCGTGAACAGTCACTCCGAACTAGTGCTATCGCTGCCAGAAGGGGCTGCACGGCTGCAGGCTGTGGTTGGGCTGGATGACAATGTTCGTGGGACCGGTGCCTCGGTGCAGTTCCATGTGCATGTGGACGGGAACGAGCGTCTGCGAACATCCGTCATGAAATCACCCTCCGTGCCTCTGTCGCTTGATATCCCTGTGGTTTCCGCGAAAGAAGTGCTATTGACCGTAAGTGATGGGGGAGATGGCCGCTCTTACGATCAGGCAATATGGGCCGATGCCAGGATCATCATGAAAGACGGATCAATCATCTGGCTAGATGATCTTCTGGAGCAGTTCGCCCCGGAGCATGTTCTGCCGTTTGGCTTCTATCTGGGTGAGGTCTCTGGCCGAGATATCCTCGCCAGGAGCGAACGGACGGTATCGCCGATGTCAGTAGCTGGGCGTAGCCAGCAGCAGATAATCACCTTCCGCGATGCCGAATCTGGCTTGGAGATAAGCTGCCAGCTCACGCAATATCTGTCGCACCAGGCTGCGGAATGGGGTTTGAGTTTTACCAACACGGGCTCAGCCGATCTACCGGTGCTGAGTGCTGTCCACCCCCTGCATATGCCGATACGCTACAGCGGTACCCCTGAGTTGCACTGGTGCAAAGGGGGAGTGGCAGAGGCCGACGACTACCACCCCTATTCCGTATTGTTAAAGCCTGATCAAAAGCAGACTTTAGCCCCGAATGGGGGCCGCAGCAGTAATGGCGTGCTGCCCATGTTCAACCTTCAGATGGGCTCCGGCGGTGTTTTTGCAGCCGTCGGGTGGTCAGGGCAATGGCAAGCTGATGTGTGCCGTGTTCAGAGCGAAAGGGTGCTCCTCCAGGCTGGTCAGCAGGATTGCCGCATCGCCCTGAGGCCTGGTGAGAGCATCCGCACTCCTTCAGTGCTGCTGATGTTCTGGCAGGATTCGGACAGGTACCACGCCCACAACCGCTTTCGAAGACTGCTGGCGGAGTGCATCATACCTGCTCCGATCAAGACTAAATACCCTGTGCCCACTCAGGTGAATACTTGGTTCCCTGTTGGCGATGATGGCGGCAAGGCGACCGAGCAAAACCAGTTGGATATCGCTAAGAGCTATCAATCGATGGGTATCGACTATCTGGTGATTGACGCCGGATGGTATGGCGGACCCGACTGGGGGAGCAGTGTTGGTGACTGGAACGTCCGTAAAGACAGCTTCCCCCGCGGACTTGGTCCGGTGGCGCGCCAACTGAAGCAACAGAACATGGGTCTGGGCCTGTGGCTGGAGCCGGAAAGGGCGTTCGCTGGGTCGAAACTGGAGCGTGAGCATCCTGACTGGATGGTGACGCTAGGGGATTCGCCGCACCGGATGGTAAATCTGGGACTGGCAGATGTGCAGCAGTGGTTCATCGATTTGGTGAGCGGGTTGATCGATGAGAATGGGCTGAGCTACTTCCGCCATGACTTTAACTTCGACCCGCTGCCTTACTGGCAGAAGATGGACACACCCGGGCGTGAAGGGCTTTCGGAGATACGCTACATCGAAGGGCTTTATCGGGTGCTCGACCAGTTGCGGAACAAGTATCCACAGGTGCTGTTTGAAGGCTGTGCCAGCGGAGGTCGACGGATTGACATCGAGACGATGCGGCGCAACCATATGTACTGGAAAAGTGATCTGTATGGTGAGTTGACATCCAACCAGAACCACGTGTCGGGCATGAATCTGTTCCTGCCAGGCGGGTTCTTGAATACGCCACTGCTAGTGCTCGATGATGACCCATATGCGCTGCGCAGCCAGTTCAGCAGCGCCCTCTGCCTGGGTTGGGATGCGCGCCAACCGCAGCAGGGGCCATACCCTAAATCGGGTTACCGTGCTGATTGGGCCAAGCGATATATGGCAGAGTTTGTGCAGCTATCTGAGTATGCCAAGGCTGACTTCTACCCGCTGACGAAATATCACACTGACGACGACCAGTGGGTAGCCTGGCAGTTCCATCGGCCAGAGACGGGTGATGGGATTGTGATCTGCCTGCGTCGACCCGAAAGCCAGATCGTAAGCATGGAGCTTTCGCTGCACCAGATGAAGCCCAAACAGCGATATGAGTGGAAGGTGGAGGGTCAGCATACCCACACTATGACGGGTGTACAGATGGAGGCGTTGCGGTTGAGCATTGAGACCCGCCCGGGAAGCCTGCTGTGCCGCTACCGAAAAGTGCGGTGAGGGAGATGGGGCCTGAGTATCAACCCTCTTCCAGAGCGGCCTGGAGGTCACTTTCATGAATGATCTGCAGTTTGTCAGAATGTTTTGGACACTAATGGCATCGCCAACTTTGCGACCGAAGCAATGGTATTGCCAGCCCATGTTTCGTTTAGCGCAGATCACGAGATAATCGAGCTCCTCGGAGACAGCGTGGCACACGATTCCGTGCCTTTCTGTGACGGCTTGTGCGAGGGTGTGGTGTGAATGTCTCTCACCGTGTCCGGTGAAACAGAACCGGTGCTGCGCAATGATAATGTTAGGGTTTTTGGCGCATACATCATCTACAAGCACCGGTGGCGAGCTCTTTAGGGAGCCGGTGGTGTTGTTGTCATTCGCAGCGATCTGTGCGAAACAGTCGACCAGGAAGTCGTGCTCCTGGGAATCAAGTTTACCATCAAGCATGGCCCGTTCGATGATTTGGTCGACACGATCGTATGGCCAGCAGTTGTGGAGGTGGGCATGGTCATGCAGCCATCCGCGCAACCCGTTGAATTCCAGATCGTTAATCTTCAGGTCGGCGGAGATACCTCCGAGGATTCCTTCCAGCATACGCAGGTCGTGTTGAATCTGGGTAGTGTATTGCGGGTCACCCATTTGTTCGCAAAGCCAGAGGATGTCCAGCAGATAGTGGTGCGATAGCTGGCGTGAGGCACATGCTTCCGTCAACACCGGGACCAGCTCCGTGAATGGGTGCAGGTGTTCATTTCCGCGAAGCTCATCGAGCCAGCATTCGAGGTGGCCCCACTCGAGTTCATTCACAATTCCATCAATGCAAACACCTTGGATAGTTCCCGCTAAAGTGTATAGGATCTTTTCCAGGCACTCAGGGGTTGTGGCGTGCGTCGTGGGTGTGCGAGCAGGGATCATAGTGGTGTCGTCCTCCAAGCATGGCGTGGTAATGATATCCTACCACATGCGGGCAGCTTGTGTGGGTGTCGACGAGTTGAGGAGATGGCACCATGCTTTAAGTGGGCATGGCTTCAATGTATCCGGTTATTGGATTTGGCTTGTGTAGGGGCAGAACGATGTTCACGACAGCCGATTATCGATGGTGGCATTTGGTGGCTGCTCTACAGACCGCTCTGCCAGCATAGCCGAATGCTGTGAAAAAATAACCGTTCCTAAAATCAAGCCACACCCACGTAAAGCAAGAAGTGAGTGTGGCATAATGGTGAGCCATACATCAATAGGTGGCGTCTAGTAGATCCGATTCGTGAACAATGATGATAGGGTGTCCGGCTTTCCTAAGTTGCATGGCCGCTTCTATTTTGCGACCATAACAGTTATATCGCCAGCACTGGTTACGCTCCGCACCAACCACAAGGTACTGCAGCTTTTTCGATATAGTACTTGTTACGGTGCCTCCACGAGAAGTTATTATAGCTTCTATTTCGCTGCGTGAATGCTGATTGCAGTGGCCAGTTACACAAAATCTGTGATTGGGAAATTCGATATCTGGATCACTACTGCATATCCCGGTGATTGTCTCAGAGTTTGAAAGTGTGTATCCGTTGTTATTGTGTTTTATAATACAAAATTGATCAAAGAACGACATTAACATCCGCTGTTCATCTGCGTCAACAACCTGATCGTGTAACACTTGAGTGATCAGGCTGTCAACCTCGTCGTATGGCCAATATCCTTTCAAATAGTCGTGATCGAGTATCCAGTCTTGTAGACTCACCAGCTCCTGTTGAGTAACTATACAGTCTGCAGTTATTCCACCCAAAATGCCTTGTAGCAACATCAGATCGTTCGTGATGATAGCTTTGTATTGATCTGAAACCAGTTGTTCGAGTAGCCACTGGATATCAAGAACCGACTGGTGGTCGATGCGACCAACGCGCAGTGCTTCAGTGATTCCTGGTATGATATCGCGGAGTGGAGCCTTATTACAAAGGTCTGCATTTTCATTCATCCAATGGGAGAGGTACTCGCACTCATGACGATCTACGATATCATCAATACAGATACCCTCAATTGTACCAAGGAGAGTAGAAACCGCTGTATGGAACCTCTCTGGCGAGCAGAAATGGATGTATTCCGATTCATCAAAGTGGTGAGCTTTCATAATAATTCTCCTTCGTGCCGATTACTAAATATCCACGCATACTATACCGTGGAATCGAAAATGATGCCATGGCTGTAAATATGTAACCAAGTGAGTAATGGAGATTTACCATCATTAACCATGATCGGTCATTTTCTCATCCATCCACATTGACATATAACCCTATCTCACTCACAATGTGTGTACGGGTACATAAATCAACATCGCCTCAGGAGGCTACCATATGGCCATTCAAATACCGAAATCGGCAATGATAGCTGCGCTATTGGTGTGCGCCTTGGCCGCGGGGGCTGCGGTGGTGCCGAAAGGCGCGCGGATCCTGGGCGTGGATGTGGGAACGGCCCAAAACAACGACTTCAACGCGGCCTTTGCTATGGCACGCAAGGCAGGCATGCAGGACATCGGGTTGTCACTCGACTGGGCAGACCTGGAGACGGCCCTGGGCAAGTATGACCTCAAGTGGATAGAGATTGCCAACACTTACTATTCTGCAGCCGGGGTGAGCGTCACGCTGACCATCCGCCCTGTGCACACCAACCGCATCCGGCTGCCCGAAGACCTGCAAGGTCGGAAGCTTGACGACCCTGTGGTGATCGCCCGCTTTGGGAAGCTCCTGGAGAGCATCTTCAAAGCAGCTCCCAAAATGAAGATCAGCGCACTTTCCATCGGCTCCGAGTCGGATGTGTACCTTGGCAAGGATAAGGCGCTGTGGAAGAGCTTTCAGGTGTTCTTTACCAAGAGCGCAATCCGGGCGAAGCAGCTCAAGCCAGGTCTGAAAGTGACCGCAGAGATGACCTACAACGGCCTCACCGGCCCGATGCGGGCAGAAGCCGCGGCTTTGAACAAGCTGGCCGATCTGGTGGCTGTGTCGCACTACCCGTTGAATGACGACTTCTCTGTGCAGAAGCCTCAGGTGGTCAGTAGCCTGTTCAACACCATCTGCAAACTTTACCCGGGGCGACCCATTGCGTTCTATCAGTTCGGTTACCCCTCCAGCAGCGTGCTGGGCAGCTCCGAAAAACTCCAGGCGCAGTTCATCCGCGAGGCGTTCAAAGCCTGGGACCTGCATGCCAAACAGATTCGGTTGATCGACTTCACCTGGTTGCACGACACGTCGCCAGATAGTTTGAAGAGCGTGCAGGAGTACTACGGGATTACCGATCTGAGGTTCAGCGAGTTCATCAGCAGCCTCGGGCTGAGGAGCTACGCCGGAGCCGGTACCGACAAACTCGCCTATAAGGCCCTATGCGAAGAGGCCAAGGCCCGGGGCTGGTAGGGGAAACGCGATAGGTAATCTCACGCGGAGACGCGGAGGACACGGAGGGTGCGGAATGGATCATTGATGCCTCATGCAATACGGCAGAGTGCGTTATATGGCTGTCCACAGACAATTTCAACAATCGTACATCACCACCTGCCCGTGTCCCGGTAAATACCACCCCCCTCACCAGAGCAGCTGCGCGACGCGCCAGCAGCTTGGCGGGAACATACGGCCCAAACGCAACCGTCGGCTAGCTGCGTCATAGCGCACCACATACTGACCATGAGCCACCAGATATTTAGGGTCGTCCCACCGTTTCGTGGGGTTGAACGTCGCACTTAGACCCGCTGTGCGGCCGGGATCCACTAGGTCCACGCCCAGGTTCACCAGCGCGGTGTGGGCAGGACCACCGACCAGATCGGTGGCTGGCGGACCCAGGAAGTCGTTCTGCTGTGTCCACAGATTATATCCGCGCGTCTGCTGGTGAAGGTTATGTGAGCCGTAAGCCCATATCTCATACCATGCCAGGTCACGGTCACGGTGCGCCAGTTGGCTGTTCAATCGGTCCGGACCGGTCTGACTGAGTTTGGGATTTGTGGGCATGGGGATCTCATGCCGTTCGAACGACGCCTCCTGCAGCAGTGCCGGCGTCGGTTCGAACCGGTTGACCCCGCGGTATGTCTCGGTGATGTATAGATAACGCATCAGACTTCCATCGAGACTGAGGGTAGGGTCGTGAAAACCCTCGAACTTGGTGCCATCTCGTGTGGCCTGGTAACTAGCCGTGGCGAAAGCGGCCATGTAGCCTCTGTGGTAGGCTGACCAGTCGATCCAGGTCAGGCTGGCGGGGTTGATCCAGCTCTGCACCAGCCAGAGCCCTTCGATGGACCCTCCTCCCTGAACTGGGCGCAGCTTCAGAAGGTCATCCGACAGTTTCTGGCACTTCCCCGTGCTCAGTTCGCGGATGCAATAACCCTTGAGTGTGTCTTGATAGTTACTGTTCAGATCTCCAAATCCGCATACTATCAGCGCATAACCACGCAGCACATCGATGGCGACGGTACCGTAGCGTGTCCAGCCTTCAGGCAGTTGGGCAGGTGGGAGAGTGTGCGCCAGTCGGCCTGTGGAGGTGTTGTAGAGCTTGTCGGTTGTGTCGTAGTCGTAGCACTCCCGGTCGTCTGGCCAGACCGCCTTGATGCTCTGCACATCAAACTTGTCGCGTGAACCAGGCGCAGAGATGCCGAAACCGCCGGGTTTGATGCTGCCCTTCGGCACAGTCAGACGGTAACTGCCGCTAGGTAAACCCACCGTGAGAGTGCCTGCATCACAGTCCCACCCCACGCTCACTTCGTGGAACCCCGCGCCAGTGCCTATGCTTGCGGGCATCTTGGCAAGTGGCTGTTTGTCAGAGAGCCGTGTCACTTCGATATAGTTAGGGTGCAGTGTGATCGCGTATCCACTATTTCCATTGGTAGCTGCCAATATCCGAGCAGAACCCGAGACCAGTCGCAGACGCAGTTTGAGCACCGGCCGTTCGTACCGTGCCGCGTGGGTGAGCTTCGCCGGACCAGGCCCCATCGATAGATATCGAGTGGCTAGCGAGGTGTAGCGTTGGATCGACTTGGGATTCTCGTATCGGTAGATCAGGCTGCTCTCTTTACGGTCTTGAAAGAGCATGGTATCTTCAAATCCGATCAGCTCTGTCTTGTGTTTCACGGGCTGGATTTTCTCGATGCGCATCAATCGACACCTCTGCGGTGGAGTGGGTTCTTGTACAATATAGTGTAACGTAACGTCAATAACTCGCAGGAGTGTACATATGATCAGTCGATATCAAACACCCGAGATGAGCGCCATCTGGGAACAGCAGAATAAGACCCGCAAATGGCTGGAAGTCGAGGTCGCCGTGTGCGATGGCCTGGCGAAGTTTGGGTATATCCCCGAGGAAGCCGCCAAGGTGATCCGCGAAAAGGCCGACTTCAACCAGGAGCGCATCGACGAACTGGAAAAAGAGACCCGGCATGATGTGGTGGCTTTTGTCCGTAACGTCGAGGAGTTCGTCGGGCCAGAGGGCCGGTATGTTCACTTCGGCATCACCAGTTATGACGTGGTCGATACCGCGCTCTCTATGCTTCTGCGCGAGTCCTGCGATCTGCTGATCACGCGGTGTAAGGCTCTGGGTGACGTGATCGCCAAGCGGGCCATCGAGCACAAATATACCCCCATGATCGGACGCACGCATGGTATCCATGCGGAACCCATCACATTCGGCTTCAAGCTAGCCGGCTGGTACGATGAGATGCAGCGCAATATCGCCCGGCTGGAGTTCGCTAAAGAGATGGTCTCTGTGGGTAAAATCTCAGGTCCCGTGGGCGTGCATGGCAACATCAGCCCCGAGGTGGAAGACTATGTCTGTGCACTGCTCGGTCTGAAGGCCGCCCCCACCAGCACGCAGATCATTAACCGTGATATCCACGCAACCTACCTCAGCACGTTGGCGATATTGGCCGCGTCTATGGAGCGATGGTCTACCGAATGCCGCAATATGCAGCGCACGGAGATCCTGGAGACGCAGGAATACTTCGCGCCGGGCCAGACGGGCAGCTCCGCCATGCCGCATAAGCGCAACCCGTGGAACTGCGAGACGGTCACCGGCTTAGCCCGTGTGGTACGCGGCTACCTGATCCCCGGTCTGGAAAACATCGCCACCTGGCACGAACGTGACCTCACCAATTCCTCGACTGAGCGAATCATTATTCCCGACGCCAGCCTGGCGATGGACTTCATGCTGACGAAGTTCACAGATATCCTCAGCAAGCTGATCGTCTACCCTGAGAACATGCAGGGCAACATGGATAAATACGGCGGGCTGGTCTATAGCGAGCATCTGATGATGGCGCTGGTGGGCAAGGGACTGGCGCGCAAGGACGCGTATAAAATGGCGCAACGCAACGCCGCCAAAGCCTGGGAGAGTAAGGACATGCTGGCTGCCATCTTGACCGATGAGGACGTGATGGCGGTTCTGAGTGAAGATGAGGTCAAGCAGCTTTTCGACCTGCAGCACCACCTGCGCTACGTCGATGTGACCTTCAAACGGCTGGGGTTGGCGTAGGGGAGTCCGGCCAGACGATTGATATTGTCGAAGTAGTGTTGTAGGGGCGGTTCGCGAACCGCCCCTGGGCATGGAAACCGCGCCTGTTCGGATTGTAGGGGCGACCGGCGGTCGCCCCCAAACGTCTCTTATTCCTTCACGCCGCCCATGGTGATGCCCTGGATGAACGTCTTCTGTGCGAAGAAGAACAGCAGGATAATCGGGATGACCATCAGCGTGGACATGGCCATCAGGCGCCCGAAGAAGTTGCCATACTGGCTCAGGAACATCTGCAGTCCCAGAGACAGCGTGTAACGGCTTTCGTCGAAGAGGTAGATCAATGGGCCAAGGAAGTCGTTCCAGCTTCCGATGAAGGTAAACAGTCCCACAGTGGCCAGTGCAGGCACAGCCAGCGGAAGCATGATCCTGCGGTAAATCTGGAACTCGTTACAGCCGTCCAGTCGCGCCGCCTCGGTGATCGCCTGCGGCACCGTCAGGTAGAACTGCCTCAGCAGGAAGATGTTGAAGGCCTGACCCGTAAAGGCCGGAACCACCAACGGCAGGAAGGTATCTACCCACCCGAACTTGGTAAACATGGCGAACATGGGGATCATGGTCACCTGGCCTGGCAGCATCATCGTGCTGATCAGAATCCAGAAGAGCGCGTTGCTGCCCTTCCATTGGATGCGCGATAGGCCATACGCCACCAGCGAACTGCTGATCAGCACACCCACCACACTCAACACGCAGATGATGATGGTGTTCAGTAGAAACAACCCCCACGGCAGCGGCACGATGCCCTCAGACGCTTTGCCTATCAGACTGAGCACGTAATGCTCACTGGTGGATGGCATGGGCCAGAGTTGCGGCGGGAACTTGTTCAGGTTTTCGTTTGTCTTGAACGAACTGGTGACAAGCCAGTAGAAGGGCAGAGTGAAGATGGTGCTCAATATCACCAGCAGCGCAAAGCCGATGTAGTTTGATACAGTATTCCGCTTTCTCATGCTTAGCGCCCTCCTCCGTAGTACACGTGCTTATCTGAGCCCTTAAAGATGCCTAGTGTGAGCACCAGGGTGACCACAAACAGCAGCCAGGCCATAGCACTGGCATAGCCCATTTTGAAGTCCATAAAGGCGTTTTTGAACAGATAGAGCGCGAAGAACAGGGTGCTGTCGGCAGGGGTGCCCATACCGCCGGTCATGACGTAGGCCTGAGTGAAATACTGCAGGGAGCCGATCACGCCCATGATCAGGTTAAAGAAAATCTGCGGACTGGTCATGGGTATAGTGACATGCCAGAGCTTATACCAGGGGGTCGCCCCGTCAACCTCAGCGGCGTCCAGCAGGTCCTGCGGAACATTTTGCAAACCGGCAAGGAAGATGAGCATCGAGCCGCCCACACCCCAGGTGCTCATCATAATGAGGCCCCATTTGGCGAGGTTCGGGTCTGACATCCAGCCGGGTCCCGCGTGTCCCGATACCTTCTCGATGATGGCGTTGATCAAACCATACTGCGGGTTGAGGATCCACAGCCAAAGCACGGAACTGGCGACGGTGGGCACGATGCTGGGCAGGAAGAACAGCGTTCGGAACAACGCCATGCCCTTCACTTTTTGGTTCAGCAGCAGTGCCAATATGTAGGCGACTACGATACCCAACGGCACGGCGATCAGGGCATAGTAGAAAGTGTTGTATAGCGACACCTTCACCAGCGGGTCTGTCAACAGCCGCTCGTAGTTGGCAGGGCCGATCCACTTGGCTGGGTTCAGTCCGTCATAGTTACAGAAGCTGAAATAGAAGGATGCCAAAATCGGGAAAGCGGTGAAGAGAGCTAAACCGATGATCGATGGCAGGCAGAACAGGATGCCGTTCCGCTGATTTCGGCGTTCAATCGCGCCGACGTATTTTCGATGTTGTAATTCCTGGCTCATCAGTTACTTCCCCTTTAGCCTGAGGTCTAGCTCAGCCTGTGTTTCCTTCACGGCGTCTCGCAGGGCCTGTTCGGGTGTTTTAATCCCGTTCACAGCCTGGTCGCACGCACGTTCTAACTGCTGCATGAAGTAACTCTGCGCCGGCATCACCGGACGCTGGTGTTTACAGTTATTCATGACTTCCAGGAAAACACCGTATTTGGGGTCGTTCTTGATGGTGTCAAAGTAGGGGCTTGTTTTCATGCCAGGGAATAGGCCGTTAAGGGTGCCCATGGTGTATGTACCCTCTTTGGAGGCGCACATCCAGCGGATGAACTCCCAGCCGTTGTCCGGGTTCTTGCAGCCGCGTGGCAGTGCCATGCACCAGCCGCCCACCCAACTGCTCTTCTTTTCGCCGCCCTTGGGGTAGGGGATGTATCCCAGCCCGTAGTTCAGGTTGGGGGCGTAGGTCTTCTGGTCATTGATCTGGAAGATGTGGAAACAGCGCATACCGATGGTGCCGGTATAGAAGGGGTCTTGCTCCAGGCTGCCGAAACCTTGCGACAGGCTGGCGATTTTAGTGGCATCATACTTTTTAGCGTATGACATCATCCATTTGAATGCGTCCATGACCTTGGTCTTGTCCGCGATAATCTTGCGGTTCTTCGCATCGTAGAAGTCGCCGCCGAAGGCCCAACCCCAGGTAAATACGGAGTTAGCCCCGCCAAACTGTGCCCATGGGATGATGCCGATCCCGGTCAGGCGTCCCGTTTTGGCGCGCTTGATCATTTTGTCGTTGTAGGCATCCATCTCTTCGATGGTGGTTGGGGGCGTGTTGACTGGCAGTCCTGCGCGTTTCATCACGTCGTTGTTCCACGCAAAGGCGAAGTTAGGGTCGGCGCAGAAGGTCATCGCGTAGGTGTGACCATCCCAGATATTTTGATCCCAGCAGGGTTTGTAGAAGTCGTCAGGGTTGACCTTGTCCCGCTTGATGTATTTGTTCAGCGATTGGATAGCGCCTTGGACCGCCCATTCCGGTACCTGCGGACCATCCACAAATGTGACATCCGGTGCTTTCCCAGCGGCCACTGAGGTGAAGAACTTCTGCCCAGCCCCCAAGTTGTTTGATACGAAAACAAGGTTCACTTTCAGGCCTGGATGGCTCTTCTCAAAGATACGAGCTGTTTTCTCCAGCTTATCCTTGTTGGTGCCTCCCCAGGGGTGCCAGACGGTGATAACATTGGGGGCTGGCGGTTCCCCCCCAATGAAGCGCTCCTTGAGGTAGAGCTTGGCTGCAGGCGAGGCCGCGATGGCCACGACAGCACAAGCTGATGCTACGAGAGCTAATATGGTGTTGCGTTGCATAAACTTACTCCGCTGATGTTCTATTCGGTAGAAAATGCCACCTTATATAATACATCAGTAATGGTATTTGTGCTTGATTCGTGGTGACGAGGGGCCCTGGGAACGCCAATCTCCCGATTGGCATGCTTGCGGACGTTGGCCCATCGGGGGATTCGCGGTCGCATGGTTTCCTAGCGTTACACGTCTTTCTATTATCCACAAATACAGATTGGGAGTGTGCATTGAAAATCAGTACATTCCGCCATACCACGCGCTAAAGCACATGGCTATTGACTTGCCAAGCCTGCTGAAGCAGGCTGCAGGGCTTCGCCCTGTAGGTGAGCATATGATATCGAGTAGCTGCATCCAGACTGCTTTAGCAGGCTTGGCAGGTCAATAGCCGAGACATCTATGTCGCGGAACCGGTGACTAAATGGCTCTGGTTATTTATGGGATATAGATTGCGCTACCCCCGCTGCGTATGCCACAGTATTAGCCGGTCCGCGAGGTCGGACACACGCGCGGTGCCGGTGGTGTCGATCTGGCAGACGGTGATGGAGGCGGTCAGGTTGCCCAGCAGTGCAGCTTCCGCAGGACTGGCTCCAGAGGCGAGGGCCAGCACAGCACCTGCGGTGGCACTGTCACCGGCCCCTGTGGGGTCTGTGGGGCCATTAATGCGCACTCCGGGCACCAGCTCGTGTGCCCCATGCTCGAACACCATGATGCCCTGCCCAGAGAGTGTGAGGAACACCGGTTTACCCGTGCGGTCGTGTAACAACTGGCCTGCTTCGAGTGCCATATGCTCATTAGCGGTTGGTTCGATGGTGCCAAACGCGGCTAAGATGGCCTCCTGCCGGTTGGGCTTCAAGGTACAACCGTGGAACAGACCGGCCCGTTCTCGACTGTCGACCCAGAACAGTGTCTTTGGATGTTCGGAGGCCGCCTGCTCTATGCTCTTGCGGACATGGGAGGTGATCACCCCGTAATCGGGTTCGTTCACCTGGTCGGCGATGATTACCGCATCGACCTGAGTCAGCAGCTCTGGCAGTAAGGCGATGAATTGGTCTTCCAGTTCCGTGGGCAGGGGGGCGTGGTTCTTGGTGTCGTAGCGTTCTCGTTCACCCTCCAGCCCGCTGATGCCGGATATCCGCGGCTTGAGGTATACCGGTGTGTACCGGCTTGGTTCGGTCAGCAGATAGCGGGTGTCACAACCCATGGCGTTAAGGTCCTGCCGGAGCTCATACCCCTCGCCATCGTCTCCCGTGAAGCCCACGGCGTAGACACTCGCTCCCAGTGAAATCAGGTTGCTCACGATGTTGCCCGCGGCACCAGGGCTGTGACGAACCTGCACCACCTGGTGTGCGGCCTTGCCCGTCTCCAGCGAGGTTTCCGCCAGAGCTGGGTCGCACTCGAGATATTTGTCGAGAAAGAAATCGCCCATAACGGCGATGCGTCGGCTTTTGAACTGACCGGTCAGTTCCGCTAAACGGGTATGGGTCATCATGCCGGCGAGTCCCCATTCAGCTCATGATAAAGGCTCAGCAAGAACTGCTTGTTGTCCATACAGAGGTAGTCCAGTGTTCCGCCCATGCGGTGGAATGTCTTGCAGAAGCGCAGATAATAAGCGGGGTTATCCTTAGGCGGCTCACCCTGACTCCAGTCCCATCCGCCGCCATCCTGGATGTCCACCACCGCCATGGTGTGGTCGGTGATGGGCTGACCGGTGCGCTGGATGGCGAGGTTGTTGGCCATGGAGAGCGACTTCTCGAAGACCATCGGGGCCATGATGGCGGAGCCGACGCTCATGTGAACCCCTCCGCTGAGACGGCTGACGCACTCGGCGTAGCTCAGAAAGTCGCGGATGGCTCCGCGGCCGAGGGCACCACCGCAGCATGCCGGATGGGTATGGATGATGTCATAGCCAATCCCAGGATGAACCGTCAACGGCACTTGATGAACCCATGCGGCATTCTGGATGCTGAACTGCTTGTATGCGTGCTTGACGGCTGCCCGGCCCGGTTCGAGCTGCAGCTCCTGAATGGTGGTCAGCGCATCCGATAGGGCAGACAGCGTGTCGTCAGATTCGGGCTGGTCAAGTAATACGCGGATGCTAGCCTTGAGTTGCTCGACAGAGGGGATTGTCAGTTGTTCTGTGGCAATCATCTTGCCGACCGACCATCCATATCCCAACCCGTCGATGCCGTTCAGCAGAATGGCGAGGTTGATGTAACGACCGGTCTCTTCCCAGGCGCCGAACTGCCCCTTCGCGGCGTTGACACGCACATCTTCGCTGCTCTGGCCCAGGTAGGCAAACTCCCAGTCATGGATGGTGCCTGCACCGTTAGTGGCAAGGTGGGTGATCCATCCTTGTTCGATCAGCTTGATAACCACTGGTGCCAGGCCGTTCTTCACCAGATGCGCACCGTAGGTCATCATCACGGGCCGACCGGCTGCCTTTGCCCGCTTGATGCTGGCGGCTAAGCAGGTGATCTGACCACTTTCGAACGCCGCCAATGGATCGGCCTTCTGGGAAGGACTGACAGCCATTTTGGTGATGTCCAGTTGGTTGGCTCTCTCGGCGAGTGGATGCATGATGAGCTGTTTCCGGTCAAGTCTTTCGGTCATTATTTCCCTCCAAATAGGTGCTGTATCAGGTCTTTGGCGTGTGTGAAGTCGGGCATGATGATGTCCGCGCCTACACCGATCAGCCTCTTACGTTTGACAGTGTCAGACAAGCCAGAGCGGTGCTCCTCGTCGCTGGCGACGCCGATGGCGGTGCCGCCGGCGCTCTTGGTGTTGTCGATCTCCACATACCCATCGCCAAAGCCCAGAAGCTCGCTTCCTGAAGCCCCACAGTCCTTCAGAATACGCTCAATCACTTTGGCTTTGGAGTAGTTCTGGTAGTCTTCTATCGCCCCGTAGATATGGTCACCGAAATAGTGCGCCACTCCCAGCAGATTGGCTTCATCGCGCACGAACTCCTGGTCTGTGCCGCTGGCAAGATACATCTGCACACCATGAGCACGCAAGGCCTCCAGTAGCTCGATGGAGCCAGCCACCAGCATCTGCTCTGGTTTCAGTTCGCCTGACCGCAGGCCATCCAGCCGGTGTTGGATTTGCGCCATGAGCAGATCGAGATATTGCTTCTTGTAATCCGCGGCGTCTAGTGGCTCACCTTCACGTTGTCGGACTTCGTCACACAACGCGATCATCTGGTAGATGGTCTGCTTGCCGGTGGTGCGCTCAATCAGCTCCTTGATGTGTGTCTCAAGCAGCGGCTCTGGCTCGCAGTGGGGCGTTGCCAGCAGCACACGCTTCATCAGGCTGGTCATCACAGCCGGCCAGCCTGCTCTCAGCAAACTGAGTGTGCCATCGAAGTCGAACAGCGCGTAGCGATACTTGCCGCGGCACTTCGGTTCCCTGATGACCTCGATATCCGTGCCAGGCAGAAATACGCCGGAGGTGTCGATATCCACACGCTTCGTGTAGTCCGATTCGGTGGTGATTTCGTGTGAGCTCATGTGGTTGAGTCCCTTAGTCGGTATAGTCATGGGCAAACGCTGGGAACGCCAACCAGTCGATTGGCATTCCCAGGAATTCTAAGCCTAATACAGCTTTTCGGCTGGTTTCCGTTGCATTTTTTTATCCAGGAACGTCTTGGCCCAGGCCAGAATCTCTGGACCGCGGGGGCCATCGACATCGCGGAACACATCGTAGATCGGCTTCTTGCTGATGGGCTTGTTGTTGTCATCGACGCGCCAGAGCCCGAGGTTCAGACCGAACTCACCCAAGTTGTCCTGGTGGGCATGGAGTATAAACGCCTCGATGCCAGGGCACTTCTTGATTTTGTCGTAGGCCAGCGCATATGCGGCGGCTTGGAACTGCTCGCTTTCGTCCGTCTTACGACTGTTAAATCCCTGCTCGCTCAGGATGATCTTGCGCTGTTGACCGCGATAAAGGAACTGCGGCTGACTGAGGAATTTCGGCAGGATCTCGATGTTCTTGAAGGTGATGCGGATGGTAGTGTCCATCGAGTCGGTGGCGGTGGCGTCGTTCCAGAAGTCTGGGAAGCTCAGGTCCTCAGGGTAGGGGTGGTAGGCCACTGACCATGGGAAGTCGCCATCACTCTTGCAGTTGGCGGTCAGCAGCTCCAGACATTTTCGGGCACTGATGGTCTGCTTTGGGTTGTTGTTGTAGGGCTTGTTGAACATGTGCGTCAGGCTGATATATACACGCAGGTTGGTGTTGTATTTGGCACCGATGAGGTATGCGGTGCGCATCGCCGTGGTGTATTCGCGCATATACTGCTCGGCCGTGATGAGACCGGCGTTGCCCCAAATCCAGTGACTATCAATCTCGTTGCCGATGATCATGCCCCAGACGCGTCCGTGCGGAGCTTTAGGGTCAGCATAGCGGTTCATTGTGAAGTCGACGAACGCCTCGTAATACTCGTAACTCTTCGTGTTCGTGAGGTTGAACGCACTGATCAGCCCCTCTGGGTCGTATTTCGGGTGCAGCAGAATGGGCTGCATATCGGGGGTCATCGCCTTGGCCCAGCTCTTGCTGTTCAGCAGGATCAGGCTGACCAGGATGCCATTATCGGTCAGGTCTTTCACCCGTTTGTCGAAGTTACGTACCTGGTTGCCGTCGAAGTAGAAGTTTTTACCGTTCATCTCATGAACCAGCGCACCGTCCGCCGGACCGGAGAGCATGAAGTCACCCTGGTTGAGGTTGATGGCAGCATGTTTGACACCCAGTTTCACGGCATCGGGAATATCGGTGACCTGCAACCCCTTGATGCTCTTGATCTTCGGGTAGGCTGCCGGGAATTTGCTGATTTTGCCAAAGTCTGTGGCGAAACGAACTCCGGGAAAAGCTGCCTGGCCGTGCTTCACCAGGAAACCGCTGGTGATGCGGTCACGCGCGCCTTCATACCGGCTGATCGTCAAGTTGCGCCCACTCTGCTTGTGATACACAGCACCTGACGGCACCTGGCTCCATGCGGATAGCTCCCAGACGGTGATGTCTGACGGTGCGGCAGAGCTCAGGCTAAGCCTTATTGATGCCTTGTCGACTGTGATTTTGGTGACAGAAGGGAGGCTGACAGCGGCCTGGCTGATGCCGTTGATAATGAGTGCTGCAGCGCACATCAAGATTGAAACACGCATGTGATATGTCCTTTACTCAATTGGAGTGGGCGGATGCTGTGGTAGGCCCTCCGCCCGTTTGTCTTGTGTCTCTAGTAGAGCCGCTCTTCTTCTTTGCGGTTCATTTTCTTGTCAAGATAAGAATGAGCCCAGTCTAGAATCTTCTGGCGATCAGGCCCTTCGATGCCATTGAAGACATCATAAATCGGCTTCTTGCTGATGGCCACGTTCTCGTCATCCACACGCCACATTCCCAGGTTCAAGCCGAACTCATGCAGGTTATCGATGTGCGCATGAAGTATGAACGCCTCAATCTCAGGGCAGGCCTGCACGTTCTCAAATGCGATGGCATAGGCGGCGGCTTGGAACTGCTCGCTGAGGTCGGTCTTGTGGCTGTTGAAACCCTGTTCGCTGAGGATGATCTTGCGCCGCTGGCCGCGGTAGAGATACTCCGGCTGCTCCAGGAATTTGGGCAGCATATGGATGTTCTTGAATGTGATGCGCGGGGTGTCCAGCGTGTCCCAGGCGGTTTCGTCGTTCCAGAAGTCTGGGAAGCGCAGGTCCTCAGGGTAGGGGTGGAATGCCACTGCCCAGGGGAAATCGCCGTCCTGTGCGCAATAGGCCGCCAGCTCCTTCAGGCACTGAGCCGCCGGGTAGGTTTGAAGCGGGTTCTTCAGGTGGGAGATGTTGAACAGATGCGTCAGGCTGATGTAGACGCGGCTGGCACTGTTGACTTTCTGAGCGGCCAGCCAGGTAGTGCGCATCGCGAGGGTGTATTCGGCCATGTAGTCGTGGCAGCTCATTTCGCCGGCGTTGCCCCACACCCACTGACTGTCAATCTCGTTACCCACGATGTATCCCCACACTCGACCATGCACGCCGCTAGGGTCGCTGAAGCGATTGGCTGCATATTCTACAAACGCCTGGTAGTGGTTGAATCCCGTCTCATTGGTCAGGTTGAAGGCGCTGATCAGCCCCTCCGGGTTGTAGTGGGGGTGCATCAGGATGTCTTTCATCTCCTGGCTCATCTCACGCCGCCAGTTGGGGCTGTTGAGAAGGATGAGCGAGACGATGATGCCGGCATTTGTGAGGTTGCGGATGGTCTCGTCAAACTTCTCCATATACGCTTCGTCGAAGTAGAAAGTCTGACCGTTACACTGGTATTCCGAGATGTTTTCACCCGGGCCGGGCATCATGATGTCGCCCTGGTTTAGGTTGATCGCGGCGTGGCGCACTCCCAGCCTGATCGCATCGTCCACCATGCTGCCAGCCACCTGCAGCCCCTTGATGGAGTCAGCCACTGGGTAGTCGTATGTGTAAGTGGCGATCTCGTCCATATCGGTGACGGTAGAGACCCCTCCCAGCTTTTCGCCTTCCATTGTGACCTTGATGAGCAGAGTTAATCCGTCCCAATGGTTGACATGACGGGGCACACTCAGGTGGCCGTCGGCGTTCGTGCTGGTGGTCATCTCCGCCAGGACAGAGCCGTCCCATGGCGCGCATAGCAGGACCGATGCCGGTACCCCCGCAGGGGCGTTCTGAAGTTGAATAGATAACTGGTCGCGTGTCGCGATGATGGAGCTGACTGCTGGCATAGTATGCCTCCGATTAGGTGATGATTAGAATACAGGTTACCACAGAAATGCGGGTAAAATCGCTGGTAGGTGAGCGGGTATAGTGGATTTTAGCGAAAATCCGGCGCGGTAGGATACCGCGCCGGATGATCCTGAACCGCGAAGATCGGCTATTTGATGGTGTATTTTAAGAGAAACAGCATCTTCTGTGGCTTGTTGGGTAGATATTCCTCACGATATATCTGTATCTCACCGGTAGCTGTTGCTACCGCTTTGATGATGAGCCGCACGACAGAACCGGTGGCAGGGATGTCGAAATCGAGAGCCCGAAGCCCTTCGCATCGAGGATTTTTCGGGGTCGGACCAAACGTATAAAAAATGGTGCCAGTAGCAAATGCTTTATTATTGCTTCTGTCCGTGATGAAGAACCGCTTCTTGAGCTCGGGTTTCATGTCTGTGCCGTCGAAGAAGAGCACGAGCTCATCACCCACCTTCATCTGCGTGCTGGATGTGTATATCTCAACACCGAAATCATCGGTATAGTTTCGGAAAGGCCTCAAAGCCACCGGCCCCTTCCAGATATTTTGTGCCAGTGTTTGTGTAAAGAACCGGTTGACAGGCCCCTTGTTGAGCACAGCGGTGCCAGAGACCGTGGCAAACCCACGGTACTCTGAGGCTGCGTTATTCGACCAGTTACTGGGGGATTTGCAAGTGATGGTATAGGCGCCTGACGGAAATATGAGGTTTGGTTCTGCAGACAGATAGTATCGATTGTATATTGTGGTTGACCACGAACCCATCAATACACCCTTAGTGCTCTTGATTTCAATATTGCCGGGTACTGCCGACTGTCCGTTTTTACTATAGTGATAGGTTCGTATGTAGGTGATGTGCATGGGGGAGACGAGTTGGAATTGAGTGGGTTTTTGTGGAGCTGTATTGAGCACTGCTCCTGTGTTTTCATTGCTGAAGATGGTCTGAGCGTCCACGTGGACTGCTTGGAGCAGGCATCCGAACATCATCCAGATGACTAAACGAGACAACATGCAACTACGGTGCATCATGACGACCTCCGATCCGTGTTGTTTGATGATTTGTATCTATTATGAAGTGTGCTGCCGCCTGAAGTAAAGATGCAAGACTCGAAATTCGCCCGTATAAATACTAGGATATTTGCTTGAATTGCCTACTTGGGAATGTCGTATGATCAGTGCTTCGGCTTAGGAGGATTTGGACTGACTCATCAACTCGACCAGACGTTTAACAATGAGGGACTGGTTAAACTTGGTTTCGACTTTACGGCGTGCGTTAACCACCATCTGCGCGGTTCGTTCAGGCTGGTTCATCAAGCTCATCAATGCGTCGGCCAGGGCCTGAGGTTGTAGTGGGGGCACCATCAATCCGCAGTCTCCCGATAACAGCTCCGGCACGCCGCCTACCTCCGTGGCCACTACGGGTATACCGTATGCCATCGCTTCGAGAAGGCAGACAGGGATGCCCTCTACTGAGCTCGGGAGCACCACAACGTCTATCTCTCGTTTACGGTACATTTCTAGGATGGCTTTATTGGGCAGTACCCCAGGGAATTGAGCCTCCAGGTGATAATCCTGGCAGAGCTTGATGCTGGCGGATCTAGTGGGGCCATAACCAGGAAACAACAGCGATACGGGTATCCCTTTTGCCTGGAGCAGACGCACGGCCTCAATCAGAACCGGCTGGTTTTTGAGCTGAACGAAATTCGCGGGACAGGCGATACGCAACCGGGTGATGGGGGAGTATGGTTCGATGTTCTCTGGCACCGTTACGCCCATGTTAAGGCGCACTAAGCGGCCTTTGCCTGGCTCCTGCACCCGCTGTTGATACATTTTGATGCCGAAGTCTGCAATGAATCGAACGAAAGCCGCTGTCTCGGTCTTCATCTGCAGTAGGTTGTTGTCCGCAATGTCGCCCCTGTGGGCGGTAATGCTGAAGGGTATTCCACTGATCTCACTGGCAACCATGGCGGTGGTGGCACTCATATGTATCCAGTGTGCATGGATGTGATCGGATTTCCACAGAACAGCCTGCTCTGATAACCACAGTGCCTTCGGCAGCACGCAGAGATTGCGCAGGAATACGCGGGGTGTGTGGTCTGCCGCGAGGACTCGCCGGATGATGGTTCGGGCCTTTTTGTCGCGTGACCAAACCTTGAGTGCAGTGGTCAGCACCTCACTGTGCCATAACTCTTTAACCACCGTCGATGACTTAAGTGAAAGATGGATGGGGTATTTCGTCTTGTCAGGACAGGTGAGTGGGGCGATGAACAGATCATGGCCTTGACGCTGCAGTTCAAGCAGTTCATTGGTAATGAACGGCTCGGTTTTTGTAAATGGCGACTGCATCGTGGTGTATATGATACGCAACTATAATTCCCTCCCTTAAATTCTACAGAAGAGCAGCAAAAATCCACACACTAGATGCCTGGTTTCAGGTATACTTCCATAAGATGCAGTTCTCGCAGCTAACCCATAGCAGAACGGCAGGAGGATATATTACTTATGAATGACACGACTTTAGCCAATCTGAAAGCCGCATTTAATGGCGAATCCAACGCTAATGCTGCTTATGCAGCCTTCGCACAGAAGGCTGACGCCGAAGGTTACGCCGCGGTGGCTTCGCTGTTCCGTAGTACCTGCAAGGCTGAGGAGATTCACTTCACCCGTGAGGGTGATTTGATAAGGAAGGCTGGCGATGAGCCGGTCGCGACCATCAATCTACCCGAGGTTGGCACCACAGCCGAAAATCTGCAGCATGGGGTTTCAGGGGAGACATTCGAGACCGATGAAATGTATCCTGAGTTTCTTGAGCAGGCCGAGAAGCTTGGCGAACGAGCAGCAGCCAAAATCTTCACCTACGCCATGAAAGCTGAAGCAGTTCATGCGAAACTCTACCAGGCAGCTCTGGCCGATCTTGAATCAATGAAGACGCCAAAAGTGTGGTACGTTTGCCCTTACTGCGGCAATGTAGAGGCTGCTCTTGGGTTTGGCCACTGTAGCATATGCGGAGCCATGGAGAAGGATTTCCTGGAGATCGCATAATCCGCTCAGTTACCATCCGCCTGAAGGGGATGCTGAGGCATCCCCTTTTCGTCGTGATAGTATGGCTTTGTAGAACATTGATGGGTTGTCAGTCGTCTATCAGCATGTGGCACAGCGGTTGTACTGTTCTATTGTAGTGATAAATAGGGACAACCGGGCAAACTGATAGTCACACTCGTTATAATTAATCTGTTGAGATTTCAACTGCCTGAGGAGGCATTCGTTTTTATTCATGCATGATAGCCAATTCCAGCTCATTCGAGTGTTGCCGATAGACGAGTGGTATACCGTGGCCTGGCAAATGCAGTATGTAGGGCAGATATGCTCGGCAGACAAACTGCGTGAGGCGGGCTTCGAAAGGGAGCCAATCGATTCGGACTGCGCGCGATGGGATATGCGTATCTCGAGCGGGTTTTCGGATAGATTGTATCTTTTTGTTACAATGGCGGGAGAGCTGATGAGCATCAGCTACTCCATGGAAGATCGCCCAGGCGGTCATGCGCCGGATCAATCCGCTTACGATACGGCTTACAAGGTTTTACAGACTGTATTCACACCCCATGTGAATGGTGAGCTCTACGAAGAGTGGATGAACACGGTAATACGCCTAACCGACCCCGTCAGGCACAGGGAATCCCCCGAAGGGTACAACATCGACCAACTGATGCAGCGGCTTGTGCTGATGTACATAGATGCTGCCATCGTGCGTCGATTTGACAAACGGTTGATGTTTGCTCTGGCCAGACGATTGTCCGAATATGATAATATCGACCTCATGCTGTCATCATCAGATTCGTTGAGTAACCACCGGTTTCACTATGACGCCGCACTCATCATCCGGCGCGTACTCGACTTTCCGAACCTGACAGCCGAACAATGGACCTTCATGGGCGAAATCTATACCCGACGGTTCCGAAAACCCCGTGCCGGAGTGGTCTGTTATGTCAGCGCATTTGAGGCAGACCCGTCCTTCGACCGTCCGCGCTCAGCCATTTGGGAAGCGGCCGGTGCATTTGCCCGACGGTTACTGCCATCGCGGAACTTTGTGGAGATGATGGAGTGGTCTGACCTGATCGAAGCTTGCGGTGAAGGGCACTTCAACGAACACACGGAAACCGCCCTTGGCTTCATGGGGATGTGTTTTGAGGGGCTCAAGAAGATGGGTAAAGCGCGTCAGTTATACCAGCGTGCTCTGGACATCAACCCGCGCAGTTTGGTGGCCAGCAGTGCCATGGACCGCATTGACTTGGACCTGCCAGAGCTGCAAATCGAAGAGTTTGACATTTCCTGTGTGGAGCTGCCCATTGCGATGGAGCCTGACCTGTTCAGGTAAATTGATATAATGCGCGCCTGCCACCTGCTGCTTGCGGCCGTCCTGCTCAGCTCGTTAAGCTCTGCACAACCGCTCTACAGACAACTGGGAGACGGGGTAGAGTTTCAGCGGTTTGAAGGCCTCGTCAGCGGTAAGCCCCAAGTTATCCAAATCATCACCTCAGACGTAAGTCATCCCTCAGTGCAGATCAGCGCGGCATTGGCGAAGGACTTCGTGATGCTAAATGATGTCACCAAAGGCCGCGAGACCATCCCCGCAATGACGATGCGCAAGAACGCCGTGGCGGGCATCAACGGGGATTACTTCCCATTCACCGGCGACCCGCTTAACCTGTGCGTGATAGATGGTGACTATGTCAGTGAGCCAGGATACAACCGTGTGGTGTTTGGATATTCGGATACTAACCAGTTCTTAATGGGTCAACCTGGCTGGAGTGGCTCTGTGACGATGCCCGATGGGCGCGTGCAGAAGCTGGGCGGCATCAATAGACCGGCGGGACCCAATGAGTGTGTGCTGTATACGCCTGCATACGGTCCTGAACTGACGGGTAAATCTGCGATGAAGGTGCTGCGGTTCTCCAACGCCCCCCGAAGCCTGCGGCCAGACAGTTATACGCTGACAGTGGATAGCGTTTCGAATATGGAGCCTTACACTATCGGTGAGGCTGAGTGGCTGATCGCCTTCACGGGCAGTTGTGCCTCTCTCCTTGACGATGCCATACTGGGCAAGCAGATCACCCTGCAGTTTTCTTTGAAATCGGCCGATAATGCCTGCACATCGCCTTCCCGCGCGAAGAACACAACCGACAATGAGATGTGGAACAGGCTTCGTTGGGCGGTGGGCGGAGGGCCGTGGCTGGTGCGTGATGGCTCTGTCTATATCGATTCGGTGCAAGAGAGCTTTAAAGATGACATCACGGAGAAACGGCACCCTCGCACGGCCCTTGGAATTGATGCCCGCGGGCACCTGCTGATGGTGACGGTCGATGGGCGGCGCGACGGTGCGACAGGCATGACTCTTGCCGAATTGGCAGGCTACATGCGGTCGCTGGGTGCCGTCAACGCGATGAACCTAGATGGCGGGGGCAGCACCACAATGGCCCTGTATGGCGGGCGACTCGCAAACACCCCAAGTGACTCATCGCCTCGTGCGGTTGCCAACGGGCTTCTTGTGTATACTAAACCCAGCACACTTCAGCCGTTAGCAGATTTGAGCGTGTGGCCAGGATCGGTGGAGCTCTCTGCTGGTCAGCAGGTGGAGTTCAGCCTGATGGGATTTGATGTGCCCGAAGTGGTGGCCGGTGATGTGATTTGGACGTTGTCCAGCAGCCTGGGGCGGATCGCGCCCAGTGGGGTTTTTACGGCAGAACGCGCAGGAACAGCGTATGTGAATGCCTTTTTCGAAAATCGCAGCTATCGCGCTTTAGTGACCGTCAATCCTTGAACGTAGATATCAGGCGAAGACGCGAAGGAGACCAACCTTGAGCCTTTACTTATCGGAGCAATTATTGAAGCAAGCCCAAGTCTTCGTGGACCAAGCCCATGCGGCTGGGGGACTGGCACCTGTCGACCTCGACCGGTTCTGGGCTGATCACGCCGTGGCTTCGCGTGACCCATGGTCGCCAGATTGCCCTCAGGTACCGCTGGGCATCGGCATGGCCATCGACTGCGTTTTTGATGAGCTGGGCATCCCCGAAACATCTGAGAACTGGTATCGCATGGAGCATGATCACGCCTGGCGGGTGGAGCTATCCAGGCAGTACAACGACCTGGCTGAGAAGATCGTGGGCCGCAGACTGCTATCGGAAACCATGCCGGATTTGTCGCTGAGCTGGCCTCCCATCAATGAACTGCATGACATCTTTGAGGCGCGAAACGTGTGGCATGACCGTTCGTTCTGGCTAGAGCAGTCGGCATGCGGTGAGGACGAGTTAAAGGCACTGCTCGATCGGGTGGAAGCCCGGCTGGAGAACCTGCGCGAGTTCATGCTGCCGGCTAACTGGGAAGAGGAGAAGCAGCGGCTGCTGGCCGCTGGTGCCAAAGTGCCGCTGTACCGCGGTCAACGCGGCCCCATCACCTTCGCGGCCTCCGTGTATGGCGCGGAAGATTTGCTTTACCTCATCCTCGATAACCCCGAATTGGCTGGTAGGTTTCGTGACTTGTTACTGCGTGCCATTCTTGAAAGAGCCCGTGTGCTGGATGAGGAAGCTGGATACACGCCAGAGACAGCTCCGCACGGCTGGGGCTGGGCTGATGACAACTGCTGCCTGCTAAACCCTCGTATGTATGAGTTCTTTGGTTACCCCATACTCAAGGCGGTGTTTGAGCGTTACTCGCCCAACCCTGGCGACATGCGCGGGCAGCATTCGGACTCCGACATGGCCCACCATCTGCCAGCTCTTGGCAGGCTGGGGTTGACCTGGGCGAACTTCGGCCCCACCGTGACTGTATCAGAAATCCGCCAGCATCTGCCTAAGGCGGTGATACATGGCCAACTCGCTCCATTTACGTTCAGCCGGAATGAAGAGCTCAACATTGTGGCGGAGTTTCTGCGCGACTACGAGCAAGCCAGGGAGCATCGCGGACTGGTTTTTGGCACCGCTGGCAGCACCAACAACGGCTCACGCTTAAGCGGGATGCGGTTGATCATGTCTGTCATCCAACAGATAGGGAAGTATTAGTGCCTGCTTACTCCAATCCCAAGCCGGAGGAACTGCTACAGGACAGAGAGTTCACCAAGGGTCTGCGGGCGGAGTGGAGCGGTGCGAGCTGGACTGGCGACGCTAATCGAAACGGGCTCCCGGCCGGATTGCGCCTGGGTGACATCACGAGCTACGTCACGCCACCTAAAGGATATCACGTCCACACATGGCCAGACAAAGGCGCCCCTGTTGATAAGGGTAAATACTGGAGCTTGACCGAAGGTCTCCACAAGGGCCCCATGGAGATCGCACCCGGTATTCGCTTGGCGGATGGCGAGGATTTGGCGATCCATCGCATGGAAATCAACGCGGAGTTGCGGGATAACTCGCGATCACGCCTGCGGATCGAGAGTATGAACAAGCTAAGCCGAAAACCGCTGTTGATGCACTGTTTTGACAGCAACCGTCATGGAAGCCTGACCATATATGGCAACACTAGGAACGAAATCCGAAATGTCGCCACAGATAACAGCGCGAAGTGGGCTTACGACACCTGGCCGCACTACCTGGTCAGTCAGAATTTCAAGCAACTGGTAGACATGGGACGATTTTCGAGCCTGGTGTTCACAGCGCATGTGAGGGCTATTCGAGCAAAGCGTCTTGATGGTTGGCCAGGCAATTGGCGGAATGCCAGTCTGTATGTCTGTGTGTTACTGCGCAGGAAGGCCAACCCTCTCGAATGTTTGTTTGTGGCTCGCACCCTCTATACGGACTACCCGCCGTCCTATCGTGAGGCCATGGGTGTGGACCAATTTGGGCAAGGTCTATATATGGCCAAGAACGACAGGCCGCTGCAGATCGGGGCCCCGCCTTGCCGGGTTGAGACGGACTTTATTTCATCCCTACGCTCAGCAAAGGTGTTGAACCCGGCGATTGGCGATCCCCAAGACTACTACCTGGCGTCCATGATATTCGGCTGGGAGTTTGTGGGTTATTATGATTTCGCCAGCAGTTTTTCCAAAGTATCATTGGTGGGAACCCCATCAATATTGTCATCTAAGTAAAAGGAGTCACGTATGCACGTAGGATTAGTGGGCACCGGCATGATGGGCGGGGCCATGGGATTGAAGATCATTGAGGCTGGCCACAGCCTGAAGGTTTGGAACCGCACAAAAGCGAAGGCGCAGCCGCTGATCGATCTAGGCGCGGTATGGTGTGATACCCCGGGTGCGACAGCCGAGGGCAGTGAGGTGGTGATCAGCATGGTCACAAATCCCGAAGCGGTGAGTGCGGTCACGCTTGGAGCTGATGGCATTTTGGCGCATCTGCCGGAAGGTGCTGTTCACAGCGAGATGAGCACCATCACACCGGACATGGCGGGTGAGATGGCTGCGGCATACGAAGGCACAGGTCGGTATTACCTGCAGGTACCGGTTCTGGGCTCCGTGCCTCAGATCGCTGCCGGCACACTGTGGGTCTACCCAGGTGGAGACCCGACGGTTATCGCTAAGGCGGAGCCGGTGTGGCGTAGCTTCTGTGCGCAGATATGGCCTCACGACACGGTACAGCAGGCAGCGGGATGCAAACTGGCCTTCAACATGATGCTTTCCCACATGATGCTGGGGCTGGGTCAGAGCCTGCTGTTTGCCTCCGCGGCGGGTGTAGAGCCCAAATACTGGCTGGAGATGCTTCAACAAACCGCCATGGCTTGCCCGATGTGGACCAACAAAAGCGGTAAGCTGCTGGCTCGTGACTTCACCCCCAACTTTTTCATCCGTCACATGGTCAAAGACCTTGACTTGGCAGAACAGACCGCTAAGAGCAACAGCCTTCCCATCCCGTTCACAGCACTCGCACGCGAGATGATGATCACCGCCGTGGCACAGGGCTGGGGTGATGAGGACTACAGTGCCTGCGTGAAGGTGCTGGAGCTGATGGCTAAACGCGAGCTGGGGTAGGTTTATAATCGGACGGATCGGACAGATCGGACGGATCGGACAGATCGCGCAACAACCTTATCGGTCCAATCCGTCTAATCCGTCCGAATGAGGGAAATCTACTTCACTTCCAGGTCTCCCAGGATGATGATGCCGCCTTGTGAAATCAACTTCATCGGTAACTGGATCGGGCCGCCGGTGCGGGGGTCGACCATTCGTATACCGACTTGGTAGGATCCGGGTGCCAGTGATGGGAACCGGAAGCTCTTTTTGAACTGATACTCGCGCCCCGCGATCCACTTGTCGCAGCCGGTTTTGCCTAACGGGATGTTCTTCGTACCGCGTCCGTTACGGCTGTAGATATTCAGCTCGAGTTCATAGTTCACTAAAGCCCGACCGGTACCTCGGTTCTGCCAGAGGCACTCTATAGTGAAGTCCTGACCGGCACTCAGTTCGTTGGTGTAACTGATCTGAACCGGCACGAACCGGTAGCCCATCCGTCGGAGCGCATACTCCATCAATGGACGCTGCTCGCGGCAGAAATCCCCAAAACCCATCATGCTGATGTAGTTCGGATGCAGCGTGAGCGCGTCATCCATGAACCACTGCACCATGTGTTGGCCCACCGCTTTCGCTTCGCCATATCCAACCACAAACTCGCTGAACATCGGCGCGCGCAGATGTTGCGTGAAGGCGGTATCTATCAGTTTTCGCTCGTTGGAGGTCACGGCCCCGCCGCAGCCGTCGCGGCGGAAGCTGAGCCCCTTTTTGGTGAGGGCATAGTCGAAGCATGAGTGCTGCAGGAACTGGTCATAATATTTCGTGAATGCTTCATCATACAGGTTGTTCGGGCCATTGCGATACTCCGCGGGCGTATCTGGGTCGTGCGAGGCACTCAACAGCAGCGGGTGATCTGGGAAGGTTCGGCAGAACACATCGATGATCCACTTCAGGGCCTCTCTGCGCTTGGCGAGGCTGGTATACTTGAATCCGGTGTGCCACTCACCCCACAGACCGTACGCCCGCAGATCGATGGTGGTCACAGGTCGCTGTTTGTCGAAATGGCGTTTGACTTCCTTCAGGAATGAACTCAACCGCTGGCGGTAGTATTTGTTGTTGGCGTCCACCACAGGGTAGGTGACATTCGGTGCCCACACCCGGTCTTGCCGTTGGTCAGTAGGGATTTTGGCCAGAACCCAGCTTGGGATGCCCTGTCCGCCGGGCGGGGTCATCTGGGCCCACCAGAGCAGCGTCTCGGTGCTCATGCGTAGTTGGATGCGCTTGCCTTTACTTTTCCAGTAGTCGTAGGCCTTGTCGACCTTGCTCCAGTCGTATACTCCTGGAGCGGTCTCCACATCGGCCCAGGTGAACATCACCGCGACATGGTGGACCATATGGAAGGGCTCACCTGGTTCGGTGACCATCACTGAGGAGCCGTCTTTGCGTTGATCAACCGGGTAGTTCTCGTAGAGTACAAACCCCATATCCGGGCTATGCAACACCTTGCTGGGTTCTTCCTCGGGCTTGACTGTGATGACGCCTCCGATGGCGGTCATCTGTGCGGCGATGGCAAGCAGTAGAATCGCTAGTATTCGCATCGAACACCTCATATTGTGTGATTGCTCTCGTTGCCATTATATCATTATCACTAGTATGAGTTGGTAAAATACAATGGATACATAAATCCAAGGAGTGGGAACCATCGATAATATCACTATCTATACCGACGGTGCGTGCGCTGGAAATCCTGGTCCCGGTGGCTGGGCCGCGATCATCGCATGGCCTGATCGGCTGGAGGAGCTGGGCGGACATGACCCAGACACCACGAATAACCGCATGGAAATGAGCGCAGCGATTGAGGCACTGAAGCACATCCCTGCTGATGCACACGCGATCATATTTACCGACAGCCAATATTTGAAGAATGGCATCACAAGTTGGATTGCAGGATGGAAACGCCGTGGTTGGCAGAAGGCCGACGGACAGCCTGTGTTGAATAAAGACCTATGGGTGGAGCTTGACAGCCTGAGTGCAAACCGAGTGCAGTGGAACTACGTGAAAGGCCATGCCGATAACCCCTACAATAACCGCTGTGATGAGATCGCTGTGGGTTTCAGCAAGTGCAAGCCGGTGTCACTGAAGGTGTATGCACGCCAAAGTGCAGATGAGCAGCCTGTGGTCAAACAGGCCCCATCAGCCATGGTTGGCGGAGTGGTGTGGGATTGGCAGACGAACACCTCCATGTATCTGAGTTTGATTGACGGTATGCTGGAGCGGCACGCCACCTGGGCGCGTTGCTACGCGCGGGTGAACGGTGTGCGAGGGGCACGGTTTCGCAAAGCGAATAACCCGGATGATGAACGCACGATTCTGAAGAGTTGGAAGCTGCTGTAGGCTGCGGTTTTGGCATTGGAAGGATCGGACGGATCGGACGGATTATGTTGATCGGCCCGATCCGTCCGATCCGCCTAATAACGCAAAAAGCCCGCACCGGTTGTGATAACCGGTGCGGGCTTTGGTAATTCGGGCAGTTAGCTGCCGGGCATGATGATCTTGGGTGCGGGGCCATCATCGCCGGGCATGATGATCTTGGACTTGGGGTCGATACCCACCAGCTCAAGGTCAAAAATCAGCGTTTTGTCAGCCAGCGGATGGTTGGCATCAATCCACACTTCGTCCTCACCCACCTTGGTGATGTGGGCGGGCAGGGGCTGTCCGCCAGGTCCCTGCAGCATCAATTCCAGTCCGACTTCGGGTTCGATATGATCCGGGAACTGCGGGCGGGGTACCTTAATGACCATCTCCTCGCGGCTGGGGCCGTAGGCCTGGTCGCATGGGATGGTGATCTTTTTCTTGTCACCGATGTTCATATTGGTGATCCCCTCGTCGAAGCCAGGGATGACCATGCCGGATCCGAGCTCGAATTCCAACGGATCGCGCCCTTCACTTGAATCGAATATAGAGCCGTCTTCTAATGAGCCGATATAGTGTACGCGTACGGTATCTCCAGATTTGGCTGCCATTGAGTTCCTTCCTGTGCCGCGTTATTACGGTGCAAGAAAGTGCTCCGCAACGGCTAGTGTCCTACTATTACTGTATCGGAATTTACCCAAAAACACGATGTTACCCTTGGTTCCTGCCATGCTTCTAGGCTGTGTTGATCACCTGGTGAACAGTCGTAATGAGCTTTTCTACAGTAAATGGCTTGTGAAGGAATGTGATATTCCTATTCTCGATATTGTTCCAATCCACCTTGTCATCTGTGTAACCGCTGTTCAGAATTATCTTTTGGCTGGGGTTCAATTCCTGGATGTGATTGATCAAGGTTAGTCCATCCATGTTTGGCATCACCACATCACTTAAAACCAGATCGAAACGCGAGGGCTCATCTTTGTAGAGTGCCAGAGCTTCAACACCATCAGACGCCGGCGTCACCAGATACCCAAACCGTTCTAGCACCTTGATGGACATGCGCCGAACTGCCATCTCATCCTCAACCAGCAATACGGTGTGCCCTCCACCCTGAGGTAGAGTGACGGCGGTGGTCACACGACTACTGGTGTCCTGAGGGGTATCAAGTGCCGGCAGATACAGGTAGAACTCTGTGCCGGCTCCTTTAGTGCTGGCCACAGAAATCCAGCCTTCATGCTGCTTCATGATACCGTAGCAGGTCGATAAACCCAGCACTGTCCCTTTACCCGCTTCCTTGGTGGTGTAGAATGGCTCAAAGATGCGTGAAGAGGTCGCCTCATCCATACCGGCTCCTGTGTCGGCCAGAGTGATCTTGATGTACTTGCCCTCGGATGCGTCGGCACCGAATGAGATGTCGTCCTTGGTGATGTTAATCACATCGGTTACGATGCGTATCTTTCCGCCGTTTGGCATGGCATCGCGTGCATTAGTAGCCATGTTAAGCATCACCTGGTTTAGCTGGCCTTCATCCACGGAGGCCATCAGAACGCCGGGGGCGAGTGTCATCTCAACTTTTATGTCTTCACCAATCAGCCGAGTGATCATTTTGTTGTTGGCTGCTATGAGCGCATTCACATCGACTGGTTTCTTCTCCATCGTTTGTTTTCGGCTGAACGCCAGTAGCTGCTTCGTGAGTGCAGCGGCCTTCTCGCTGGCGTTCTTCACCTCAGTCATCTCCGAGAAGAGGGTACTATCGGCGCTCGTCTCCTCCATCATGATGTCGACAAATCCGGTGATCACAGTCAGCAAGTTATTGAAGTCGTGGGCGATACCGCTTGAGAGCTGGCCAATGGTCTCCATCTTGGAACTCTGAACCTGCCGTTGCTCTTCTCGTAACCGCATCTCCTCGGCAGTCACTCGGTCGGTGACATCATGGATGATGGAGTAGAGAAGAGGTTTCCCTTTAATGGTAATTGAGGTGCTGTAGACCTCCACATCGCACGTTCTACCATTTGCCCGCCGATGCATAAACCTGAAGTGGTTTTGAGTATGCGCCATCACCTTCGCCATAGCCTCAGCCTGCTGGCTGGCTGGTAGAGTGTTGATGCTCGACATAACCATAGTGAGCAGTTGCTCTTTCGGCCAACCGTAGAACTCTACGGCGGCCGGGTTGGCATCGATGATCGCTCCGTTCGCAGGATCAACCACAAGCATCACCGTGTGCAGATTGTCAAAAACGGCGTGATAACGCTGTTCGCTCTCCATCTGGTCTTGCTCAACCAGCTTCTGCCGCGTGATATCCATAACGATACCCATGACATACTGTCGGCTGCCCGATAGGTCATCTACGATCCAGCTTCGCTCTTCTACCCACCTGGTTTCGCCTGACTGATCGACAATCCGATAAACATTGACGTATATAGACTCTGGGTTGGTGAGGTATTGCCCGAACGCCTCCTCCACTGCGGCAAGGTCGTCTGGGTGTATGATGCTGGTGTATGGATTTTGCTGTTCTGTGAACCAACGGGCCTCGATACCAAGCTGTGCTATGTTGTCTGAGACGTATTGAACTGGCCATCCCGGCGTGTTCATCCAGCGGAATGCCACAGCAGGGGACTTCACCACGATCTCTTCGAGTTGACGCTGTTGATCCCTTTTTCTGATGCTGATGATCCCATATGTGAGGTTCATGCCGATTTTATCGAGAAGCTGAAGCTCTTGTTCACGGAAAAAGTCGGCTTCCTGCTGGTATATCGCTAATACACCGATCACATCGCTGCCATCCATTATTGGAACAGCGGCGGCACTGTGGATGTCCTGTGTCTGAAGCAACATTTCGCCTGGACTGTATGCATCCGCTGCGATGTTGTTGTTGGTGACCGATTTCTTCTGGGCAATAGCTGCGAAAACAGGGTCAATGTCTCCCATCATCCCTGAGGCCGGAGCGGTGACAATATTGACATATTTTTGCGGGCTGCCGCACCATGCCAAGGATGATAATGTGGAGTTCTGCTCGTTATATGAGCCTATCCAGGCTAGACTAGATTTCCCGTAATCTACTGCCACATCACATACTTTCTGGTACAAGTCGGCGGTGTCAGTGGCCTTCACGATGACGTCATTGATCTGACCAAGGGTCGCATAGATGAGGTTCAAACGGTGTAGTTCGTGCTCAGCCTGTTTACTCTGGGTGATGTCAACTATCACACCACCCATCCAGTCATACCCATCTGGCTGCCTGTAAAGGAACCTGTCGAGCCGGTAGTGTTTGACCCGACTTGCTTCCGAAAGTTGGATCTCGGTCGTCGCGTTATGATAGCGGTTGAGTTCCTGCTTTTGATTTTCGTCACAATGAAGGAACGGGAGCAGCGGGTGTTCATTCTGCCGGTTCCAGGTGGACGGATCGGCGAAGTCGACGCCAATAAACTCAGCTAATGCCTTGTTTATGAACTCGAATTCTCCATGCTGGTTAATGACGTATCCCATCCCTGGCAGATGATTCATGAATCCGGTAAACAAACGTTCGTTCCGTTCAAGACGCATCTGCTCGTTCATCTTCTCAGAAGCGTCGCGCATGATGAGTTGGATATAGTGTTTACCAGCGGTTTCAATCGTGCGTGCTCGGCCCTCAACATACATCAGCTCACCGTTTTCTTTAATATGCTGACTGTTGAAGGTTAGAATATCCACAGTCTTCAACTGCACTGCTCTGTCATGACTGGCATCTTTATGTTCACTCGAAACCAGATCAAACACACTCATGCTTAATAGCTGGTCACGAGTATAACCGTAGGTTTGCACCGCCAGTTCATTGGCATCAATGATGCGATTATCGGTGTCAGCGAGCAAGATGATGTCAACAGCATTCTGAATGAGAGCTTGGTAGTGCAGCGCCAAAGCCTGTTTTTGGAGTTCCGCCTCATAGGCTTGTTTATATTGATCTCTTTTAAGGAAATGCCAGCCTGACACAGTGATGGCAATGACTAAAAACAACAATCCGGAGATCACCGTCACTATTAAGGCTTTGTTTGTATTTATTAACCCTAATGTTTCTGCACGGTCAATCTTGGATACAACATACCAGTTTGTGTCTGGCAACTTGATGGTCACGCTAATTACGGAATGGTTCCGATAGTCTGTCCCCGTTATAACGCCCTCATACCCGTTGACAGCCTTTGTGGATGGTACGCTGTCGTTGGTGATCGGCCACGCATCACTCATAGTAGAACTTTTACGAAACCGTGTTGGGTGTAAAACTAGAGCGTTGTTACCTTGTTTAATTACCAATAGCGTTTCAGCGTTGACGCTGGGGTTCGGCCAGCCATGCAGAATCGGGTAAAACCTTCTGGAGGTGACTAAAAAGCATAAGGCTGCTCCCAGCTTTGTTTTCTGGTCAGATGCTATTATTGGAGCGACCACACACAGGCGTTTGGTGCTATCTAGAGGAAGGGTCTCCATATCATGAATGATGATATCTGATCGTTTTATAGCTGTTGATATAAGGGCCTTGATTGAGGACGGAATGGAAGTGTATTTGTTCGAGGTACCTATTTGAAATGCACCTTTCATGTCAACAAGAGTGATGCCAGTCATCTGCCAGTTGGCCTGCCGCTTGACCATCCGTATCATCACTTGTTTTTTTGACTCTGGCGATTTCGTTTGTAGATATTCCTGGTATGAACTGACCAACCCTGGGGCAGTCACCAGTTCATTTACATCGTTGCGTAATTCACTACGACCTTGCTGGATTTGTGCTGCCGTCATTCTGGCAACACTAGTTAACAGATCATGATTTGTCTTTTGCTGTTGCTGCTGGGTAGATGTGAAATAGACCGACCCAGTCACGGCGACGAGTAAGGCTGAGAGAACTGGTATCCATGCTAACCAGAATGGAATCTTCAAACCGATGTGCTTATCCACGAAACTACCTCAGTGTGACAGTTGCCGCCTTGTACCGAATGTTTGAACAATGGTCACCAGATAATGAATCTGGCCATACATCTCATATATTGAAGTATTATTAATGATTATACGTAATTGTGCCCTAAGCCGCTATGTCAAACTTACCATCGCTCGGATCACCCCATCGCGCATCTCGTCAGCCAGCCTAAAAGCCCTCTCGGCCTCATCTATGCCGAAATGGTGGGTAGCGAGCTGCTGCAGTCCGCATCCCCTGGCCTGAGCCAGTGACGTAGCCCTCTGCAGGGTATGGCGGCTTCGTCGCACCATGCGTATGTCCAGCCCCGACCGTCTGGCTACATTATTATCGAAGGTCATCTTGCCGTCGGATGAGCTGCCAATGACGATCACGCGTCCGCCAGGAGTGCAGATGCGCGCGGACTGCCAGTATGTCTGAGCACTGCCCGCGCATTCAAAAACCATGTCGTATCCGTGAGCCTCGGTCTGTTCGAGTGCAGTCTGCTCCACATCATCGCATTTCGGGTTGGCACAGAGCTCTGCACCGAGTGATTCGGCCATTTTCAACCGGTCATCCACCATATCTGTACACAGTAGGGTCTTCACACCCATCGACCGCAGTATGATCAATACGCACAGCCCCATGGCTCCGCTGCCCAGAATTGCGGCCGTCTGGGCTGGCCGCGGTTTGGCCAACTCCACAGCGTGCAAGGCGATTGCGAAAGGCTCGCAAAGCACCGCCTCATCATCACTCAGTGTATCGGGAGCCAGGGTGAGCAGCGAGGCAGGGTGGAGAAGATATTCGGCGAAAGCTCCCGAGGTAGGTGGCAGACCCAAAAACTTGATGTCTGGACACAGGTTGTAGTTTCCGCGCAGGCATATTTGGCATTTCATGCAGGGTATGGCCGGATCAACCAGCACGCGCTGACCTCGCAGGTGTGAGTATTCGGCATCAACCTGCTCCACAACGCCTACACACTCATGGCCGCTCACGAACGGCTGCAGGCTGGTCCTGCCACCGATGTCGCCATGCCGGTACAGATGCAGCTCAGACCCGCAGATGCCTACCTGCAGGATTCGTATGACAGCCTGATGCGTAGTCAGACTGGGCATCTCTGCAGTTTGTATGCTTACCGACCGTATACCCGTGTGAACTAGTTGCCGCATTCTGTCTCCTGTAGCTTAGTGCATGTTGCTCATAATCGTTTGAAAGACCCACGTGGTCATCAGAGCATTCGCAGGGATGACCCTTGTGGTCATCCGAACACCGTGGTGGGCATCAGCCGGTTGCCCCGCATGCAAAACCTTGATATGGCGACCCTAGGTTTACGGATGACCACAAGGGTCATCCCTACGAATTACCAGTATGGTCGAACACCATATGGGCATCACAATGACCGTTTCGCCACTTATTATTATGTTACCTAAACAGCCTGATGTATAGCTGTATGGTGCTGTCTTTTGGTATCTATCAATGCCCGATGTCTATTCGAAGGATTGGCTCAAGAGCACCTTGATTGTGCCAAAATATGAGGATGCGAAGTTTCGTGAACATAATGTGCCATGCCTGCGGGTAAAATAGGAATAAGAGGGTTGTGACTGACAGATGATAACGATGTTGTTTATCGCTGGGTGCATAGAGCGGGCTGTCTGCGTCACCGCAAGCGCGGGTGTCAGCGGTGGGATGTTAACCATCAAGTCGGCTTTATGCTGTTATGCCTATCCATCACCATACAACGATAAGCAGGTGCAAGCGACATGTCATATAGGCAACCCATATTTCACCTCACCCGTATTTTGGCTACACTAACGCATAAATCGCAGGCATTGTCATGCTTACAGAGCATGATCAAACCCGTCAACAGCTTGTTCTTCAAAACGCTGCTCGTGGCAACGCTAGTCGCATCTAGTCTGCTCACCCATGCCGATGGTCAAGGATTGCAGAGTGTGACGCTCCAACTGAAGTGGACCCACGCCTTCCAGTTTGCAGGCTATTATGCTGCTGCCGAGAAGGGTTATTACAAGCAAGCGGGCCTTGATGTGAAAATTCTAGAGGCCACTCCAGGCACCGATCCGCTTCAGAACGTGCTGAATGGTAAAGCGCAATATGGTGTAGGAACCAGCAGCCTGATACTGGCTCGCCAGGCGGGCAAACCTGTGGTGGTATTGGCCGTTATCTTTCAACACTCTCCATATGTTCTAATTGCGCGCCAAGAGTCTGGCAGCCAAGGGCTGCATGACATCGTCGGTAAGCGAGTGATGCTGGAACCGCAGTCAGACGAGTTGGTTGCATATCTAAAATCGGAAGGCATCCCGGTTAACCGTATGGTCCAAGTGGAGCATAGCTACGATCCGAAAGACTTGGTTGACGGCAATGTGTTCGCGATTGCTGGATATATCACTAACCAGCCATACTATCTGCAGCGGGCGAAGGTGCCTTACCAGATATACACGCCCCGATCCGCAGGCATCGACTTTTATGGTGACAATTTGTTTACCACCGAGGCCGAGTTGAGTGACCATCCAGACAGAGTGAAAGCGTTCAGGTCAGCAAGTCTGCGTGGCTGGCATTATGCCATGGAGCACAAGGAAGAGATCGCGGACCTCATCCTTGCGAAATACTCCAAACGACATAGCCGAGACTACTTTTTGTTTGAAGCAAAACAGATGGACCCTTTGCTGGTAACCGAGCTAATCGAACCAGGGTATATGTATGAAGGCAGATGGCGGCACATTGCCGATACCTACGCTACGATAGGCATGATGAAGAGCGGGGCCAGTCTAGATGGGTTTCTGTATAATCCCAATCCACCGCAGCCCAATCTGCGTTGGCTATACTGGACTTTGTTGATTGTATTGTTGTTGATGGCCATGCTGAGCATGGTGGCCATCTACATCAGCCGGACAAACAGCAAACTGCGTCAAGAAGCACACGTCCGCATTCAAGCAGAGCAGGCATTACTGCAGGAGCAGTCATATACCACGGCTATTCTCAATAGTATTCCGGGGATATTCTATCTGTATTCCTTTCCTGACTTGAAAATGGTGATGTGGAACACACAGCACGAAACTTTGTTTGGGTATGAGCATGATGAGATGCTGGGCCGTTCTGTGCTGGATTGGCATGCCCCCGAAATGCATGACAAACTTCTCCAGACCATCAATAGGTCTGAGTCGGTCGGTCATGCGGTGTTTGAATCTTTGCTGGTGACCAAAGATGGAAAAACCATTCCGTTTATACTGAGTGGAGCTGAGTTTATTCGAGATGGCCAACGCTACCTCATTGGCGTGGGGACAGATATCTCAGACCGCATAAAGGCAGACATCGCATTACGAGAAAGCGAGCAGATTCTGAGTCAAGCTCAGGATGTGGCCGGGCTGGGCTATTTCGTTACAGATATCAGGACAGGTCATTGGAGAAGCTCCTCTGTGCTGGATCAGATATTTGGCATCGATGACAACTTCGTTCGTGATATAGAGCATTGGGGTTTGTTGATCACACCGGACCATAGGCAGAAAATGCTGGACTACTATTACCGGGTTATTGAAAAGCGCACCCGCTTTGACATGGACTACAAGATCATACGGCCAAGTGACGGGCAGGTTCGATGGGTTTGGGCTATCGGTCAGTTTGACTACGACGATGAGGGAAAACCCATCAGGCAGGTTGGCACCATTCAGGATATTACCGAACGCAAGCTTTCTGAGGAAGCTCTGGCCCAGAGCAGAGCTGAGATCAAGGCAATTTATGATAGTGCTCCTGTGATGATCTGCGTGCTTGATGCTGGCAGTTGCATTCAATATGCGAATGCCGAGTTCCTCGCATTTGTCAACATCACCGAACAGCAGCTTATCGGCGGGCGTGCCTGCGGCGTGTTTGGGTGCATCAACGCCAATGATGACCCCCGTGGCTGCGGATATGGGCCATCGTGTGCTAATTGCGCACTGCGCAAAGCCATTGATGACACGCTATCAACGGGCACAGGGCATCGAAATGTGGAATACCGTGCCACCCTGCGTCGGGAGGATATCGATCGAAATGTGGTGCTGTTAGCTGCAACCGCTCTCATCCCGTCTGGTGTGCAGTTGCGGGTTCTTCTGTGCTTGTTGGACGTCACGGAGTTAACCCATGCAAATGAAGAAAAGGACCGACTGAAAGAGCAGTTGCAGCAGGCTACGAAGCTCGAATCGGTCGGACGGCTTGCCGGCGGTGTGGCCCATGACTTCAACAACATGCTGAGTGTGATCATAGGGCATGCCCAGATCGCGATGACACAGCTTGACCCCGAACACCCAGTGTATGATGACATCACTGAGATCAACGCCGCGGCTGAGCGGTCGGCTGACTTGACACGGCAGTTGCTGGCTTTTGCACGCAAGCAGACGGTCGTGGCGAAGGTGATCAGCTTGAATGACTCGGTAGAGCAGTTGATGAAGATGCTGGGCAGGTTGATAGGCGAGAACACGAAACTCAACTGGCGGCCTCAGCCCGATCTGTGGCTTGTGAAAGCCGATTCGTCGCATGTGGACCAGATCATCATTAACCTGTGCATCAACGCCAAAGACGCCATTAAGGATACAGGGCACATTACCATCACCACGCGGAATGCTGTGCTTGATGATGCGTATTGTGTGCATCAGCCGGATTTACGGCCCGGAGAGTATGTAGCCCTGACCGTGAGTGACGATGGACACGGTATGGATCAACCGACCAAAGCGAAGATATTTGAGCCGTTCTTTACCACAAAAGAGGTAGGCTGCGGCACAGGATTGGGCTTGGCGACTGTATATGGGTCCATTAAACAAAACCATGGGTATGTGGAGGTTGTCAGCGAGCCAGGGCAGGGCACCAGTATCACTTTCTATCTGCCTCGTTATCTTGGTGAGCAGCAACCAGGCATCCAATTCCCCCAAGTACTTCCGATGAGCCAGGGGCAGGAGACCATTCTGCTGGTGGAGGATGAGACGTCGATTTTGAAAATGACCAAGTCGCTGTTGGAGCGGATGGGGTATACCGTGATCGCTGCCAGCACCCCTCTGGCTGCCATCAGGCTTGCCAACCAGCATGATGGTGCTATACAATTACTGATATCTGACGTCGTGATGCCTGATATGAACGGCTGGCAAATGGCCACACGTTTGAAGGCGCTGTTCCCGGACCTGAAAATTTTATTCATGTCCGGTTATCCGGCTGATGTGATGGCACACCACGGCATGGATATAGAACAGGTTCACTTTCTGTCCAAGCCGTTTTATGCCAGTGACCTGTCACTAAAAGTGCGTGAGGTACTTGCAGCCCCGGTACAATAAGCATGTACCGGGGTGGATTATCATTCAGGCCAAAGGCCCAAAGAAGGTTTTATGGTACGGAATGGCGGTGTGATGTGTATATCGAGATGCAGACAAGGTATTCTGTGTACATATACATCACAGATTTTCGGAATCACAATAATCTGATGTGAATTTTTTTGTAGACAACTGGCCGTAGGGACGCCACGACAGTATCAGTCACATAGTAGGCCTATCCGGCACCCACGAAGTGGGTAGCAGTTCTTATAGCCACGGGTAAGAGCCAGCGCAACCCGTGGAAGGCGATAAAAACATTTACCTCGAAGGGGTCGGCTCTGAAATCCGGCTACGGAGCGTCTACGAAACGGTGCGACCCACTTCGGGGTAGGAAAACAGCCCGCCCACCACGGGTATCGCTTCGCTCACCCGTGGCTATAAGAATCATACCCACTTCGTGGGTGCCCGTAGAGATTCCTGAAGGCGGTGCGCCTATGCTGAACAGAAAACTGGCAGTACAGTCTGATGGCTGAGTAGTAATTTCTGAAATCAATATTTACCCGATACGCATATTTATACCTAGTTTCACGCAGACGGAGGATCACATGACAATCAATGATGACAATGAAATAAACGGCCCTGACGTGAAACTAGCCACTGATGAGTCGGAAACTGCGTGCGCCTCCAAGCTGCCGACTGATCTCCAGGTGGGCGGTGTGACGATTAGCCTGGGCGACATCGTAGATATCCCCGCCCTCCAGGCCATGATGGAGAGGTTCTACAAGCTCACCCGTATCGGCATCGGCGTACTGGAGACCAACGGCAAGGTGCTGGTGAAGGTAGGTTGGCAAGATATATGCACTAAATTCCATCGCGTCTGCACAGAAACTCGCCGTCATTGCGAGATCAGCGATGTCAATCTTTCGTCCGGAGTGAGAGCCGGGGAGTTTAAAGCTTATCGTTGCGAAAACAACATGTGGGATATGGTGACACCCATAGTGGTTGATGGCACACATATCGGCAATGTATTCATCAGTCAGTTCTTCTTCGACGATGAAGAGTTGGATTACGGTCTTTTCCGACATCAGGCACAGAAATACGGGTTTGATGAGAAGGAATATCTGGACGCCCTGGAACGTGTGCCGCGATGGAGCCACGAAACAATGGAAGCGGCGATGTCATTCTACGCCTTGTTTGCCAGCTTCATTGCTTCAACAAGCTACACAAAAGTGCAACTGGCGCAGGCTCTGGCCGAACAGCAGGAAGTAGTGCGGCGTTTGACCGACAGTGAAATGAAGCTTAGGGAAGCGCAACAGATCGCACGCATGGGACGCTGGGAGCTGGACCTGACCACTAACCAACTGGTTTGGTCATCAGGCATTTATTTGTTGTTTGAAAAAGACATTCATAACTACACAGCCACATATGACCATCTATTTCAATGTATACACCCTGACGACCGCGAAATGGTCGACTATGTATTTAAAAAATCCATCATGAATAAGACCCATTATGAGATTGAACACCGCTTGTTGATGGACGACGGACGCATTAAGTGGGTGAACGAGATTGGACGCACCGAATACGACGAAGCGGGAAATCCGGTGCGCTCTGTTGGCACAGTACAGGACATCACAGAGCATAGGCTACAGGAAGAAGCCATCAAGCAGAGCGAACGCCAACTTCATGCTATGGTGGATACTATGCCCCTCGCCATCCATGTTTCAACAGGCCTTGATCAAGTGAGCCAGTATATTAACCCTACTATGGTGAAGCTGTTCGGATACACGCTAGCTGATATCCCATCGGTTGATGCATGGTGGCCTTTGGCTTACCCGGACCCTGACTACCAGCAGTCAATCATCGATGAGTGGAATAGTCGAGTTCATATTGCGATAGCCAGCCAGCAACCGATAGAGCCCATGGAGGTGGTGGTGACCTGTAAAGATGGCACCACCAGAGATGTGATGTGGGGGTATATCACGCTGGGTGAGATCAACTACTCCTATGGTCTCGACTTAACCGAGCGGAAAATAGCTGAAGCGGCACTGGTTCGATCCGAAGCGCACATGAATCAGGCACAGAAGGCAGCCCGGATGGGGAGCTGGGCCTGGTATCCAAAGACAAACAAGCTTGAGTGGTCTGAGGGCATGTACCGTGTGTTCGGGCTGCGCAAAGAGAGTTTCACGGGCGATCTGGCTGATGTGATCAATCTGGCGATACATCCTGACGATCGCCAGATCGTGGAGAAGGCGAACGAGACGGTCATCGAGACGGGTAGACCAACACCAGCGGTCTACCGGGTGGTTTGGCCTGACGGATCTGTGCATGTGATTCGAGCTGAAGGTGGAGAGTGTGAGGTTGACGAGAATGGATCGGTCGTCTCGCTGTCAGGCTACGCCCAGGATATCACTGAGCAAAAGAGAGCTGAGGAGGCATTGCAGGAGAGTGAACGCCGATACCGCGAAATATTTAACGCCACCGCTGATGCCATACTCATCCGGGATGCTGAGACTTGGGAAATCGTGGATGTGAACCAGCCGATGCTGGAGCTGTTTGGATACCCCACAAAAGACGAAGTGTTACGCCTTGAGAGCGGTTCGTTAAGTGCTGGAACTCCGCACTATTCCCAGGCAGATGCGCTAGCTTACATACAACAAGCGAAATCCGGTGAAAAACCATCTTTCGAGTGGCTTTCGAAGAAGAAGTCTGGTGAGTTATTCTGGTCAGAAATCACCATGCGTGGTTCTATGGTTGGTGGCCAATCGCGAATTCTCGTGACCATCCGCGATATCTCACAGCGGAAACAGGTTGAGCAGGCATTACTCGAAAGCGAATCTTCGCATCGGGTTTTGGTCGAAGGATTGCCGGACATCATCATACGGTTTGACCGCGATTGCCGGCATCTATTTATATCCAACAACATCACCAACATCGTAAGCTTGCCAGTAGCAGCTTTCATGGGCAAAACACCACGCGAATTAGGTTTTACTGATGAGCAGTGCAGTTTTTGGGAAAAGGCGATTGGCGATGTCTTCACCACCGGCGCCTCGTTTGAAACCGAGTTTGTTTTCAACAGCGAGAAGGGAAACCGTATTTTCGACTGTCGGTTGGTGCCCGAGTTGGATGCGCAGGGCAGTGTGCGGTCGGTGTTGTCATTGAATCGCGATATCACGGCTCAGCGCAGGGCCGAAGAAGATTACAAGACTCTTTTCCAACAGATGCTGACAGGGTTTGCACTACATGAGATCATCTGCGATGAGACAGGGAAGCCGGTCGACTACCGCTTCCTTGCCGCCAACCCGGCTTACGAACAGATGACCGGCCTGCTGGCCCGTGATATCGTGGGCCGTCGGGTGCTTGATATACTTCCTACTCTGGAACCTTACTGGATAAATACCTATGGACAGGTGGTTCTGACCGGGGAGCCTGTCACTTTTGAAAACTATGCAGCAACTCTGGGCAAGTATTTCGAGGTGACTGCGTTCCGGCCAGCAGTAGGTCAGTTTGCATGCCTTGTCACCGATGTCACCGCCCGGAAAAGGTCTGAAGAGGAGAAAAGAAAACTCGAAGAGACACTTGGCCATGCCCTGAAGATGGAGTCAGTGGGCAGGCTGGCAGGCGGAGTCGCGCACGACTTTAATAACATGCTGGGTGTGATCCTGGGTCACGCACAAATGGCTATGGAACAGTTATATCCCACCCACCCCCTGTATGATGATCTGTCAGAAATCCGCTCAGCGGCTAATCGTTCTGCGGATCTCACACGCCAATTGCTGGCTTTCGCCAGGAAACAGACCATACAGCCCAAGGTGCTGGACCTGAATGAGACCATATCTAAGATGATTAGGATGCTGGAACGGCTAATTGGTGAATCTATACGACTTGAGTATATTGCATCTCCTCACATTTGGCAGCTTAAAGTTGATCCATCGCAGATCGACCAAATGCTTGCCAACCTGTGCGTCAATGCACGCGATGCCATATCTGATGTCGGTATTATCACGATCAAGACAGGCATGGTTACATTCGATGAGGACACCAGTCAGTTACATTCCGGAGCATCCCCAGGTGACTACGTATGGCTGTCGGTTACCGACACTGGACATGGAATTGATAAACCAATGATGGAACAGATTTTTGAGCCATTTTTCACCACCAAAGGAGTGGGTGAGGGAACAGGGCTGGGCCTTTCTACAGTATATGGAGCAGTGAAGCAAAATGGCGGGTTTATTGAAGTTGAGAGCGAATTGGGCCAGGGTACCTGCTTCACAATCTACCTGCCACGGTATGTAGGCGACGATGTGGTAACTGACGGCAATGATCGTTGTGCGACCACACAAGGCGGCAGCGAGACCATTCTACTGGTCGAGGATGAGCCCGCCATCCTGCGGATGACCCAAACTATGCTGAAACGCCTGGGATACACGGTGATCGCTGCACAGTCGCCGTTGCAGGCTATTGATGCAGCCGCTGCATACCACGGCGTGATTGACTTGTTATTGACGGATGTGGTGATGCCGGAGATGAACGGAAATGAAATGACGCGTATCATTCAATCGCAATACCCTCGCATCAAACGCATGTTCATGTCAGGATATACATCGGATGTGATCGCACACCACGGCAAGCTGGGCGATGGTGTTTCGTTCATCTCCAAGCCATTTACCATGGATGACCTGGGAACCAGCATCCGGACTGCTTTGGACAACCGGTCACCGAGCTCACGCTAGCGTAAGGGGGCTTCAAATGAGTGTAGAGAGTATGGAAAATCAGCAAGCCTGGTACCAGCAATATCTGGACGGACTATTAAAATATGACCAGCAGCTCTGCCGTCAGAATTTCCAGCAATGGATGGATTCCAGTCCTGAGCTGCGGTCTCTCTATGAACAACTGGTTCAGCGGTCATTATATGAAGTCGGAGAGCTGTGGGAGCGGGGGCGCATATCCGTGGCAACGGAGCATTTTGCCACTGCTACCACCGAAAGCCTTCTGAACATGGTCTACCCCCGCCTGTTCTTGCAGCCGAGGGTTGGTAAGACGGCAGTGGTGGCCTGTGTGGCCAATGAACACCACCAGATTGGCGGTAAACTGGTGGCTGACATCTTTGAGCTGCACGGATGGCGCGGCTACTTTCTGGGCGCGAATACCCCAATCCGTGATCTGATCGACTTGGTAGCGGAGAAAAAACCGGATGTGGTCGCCCTCTCTGTGACAGTGGCATTCAGTATGGAATCGCTGTTGAGTGCCATCACGGAGTTACGCACTCACTATCCCGATGTCCCCATACTGGTGGGAGGGCAGGCTTTTCGCTGGGGCGGCCAGCAGCGGGTGATGCAGATGCCCGGTGTATTGTGCCTTCGGACACTGAGCGAACTAGAAGAGTGGATTAGGGACCATTAATGTAATGTTAGACAATCCCAAAGTGGCCGAATACATGTGGAACTACGTGATGGAGACCGCCCCGGTTGTGGCACTCTATCTAGATGCAAACGGCTGCATCATGCAGACCAACGAGCAAGCACGAAAAATGTTGCGGATTGATGCTATTGGTCGGCCACTGTCTACCCAAATAGTAAACTTTAAAAGCAATTTTGATTTATCGTCATTAGTGAGTCAGGGTGGAGTGCATCAGCTAAGCATCAGCACCGCAAGTGGAATGCCGGAGACTCTCTATTTCCGATTCTACGCCATGGATACCGGCACCCTGGCGGTTGCCAGCCTTGATATCGAGGAACAGCTCAGGCTGCGAAACGACATATTGAACCTTAACCGTGAGCTGAGCAACCTGACCAGGCAATTGCACCAGGCCAACGCCGAACTTCGGGAACTAAATGAGTTGAAGAACCGGTTCATTGGCATGGCGGCGCATGACCTTCGCAAGCCCATCAGTGTGGTGATGACTTATAATGAGATTTTGCTTGACGAGGCAGCCGGTCTGCTTGACGATGAGCTTCTTGGCTTCCTGCGGACTAACCAGGCAGCGGCTTCCGGCATGAAGCGGCTGATCGACAACTTTCTGGATGTGTCGATCATCGAGTCCGGGCATCTGCGGCTTGATATCAAGAAAGTGGACGTCGAGCAGATATTTGCTGGCGTCACCCCTCTGGTTCGTCTGATAGCAGCCAAAAAACAGGTAGAATTAGACACAAGCCTAAGTGGGTACCAAGGACTGCTGTCTGTTGATCTGGCTAAGATACAGCAGGTGCTGGTCAATTTAGTCAGCAACGCGGTGGAGCACTCAACGGCCGGTCAGCATGTTCGGATGGATGCCATTGAGGCTTCAGATGCGGTTGTCTTTTCCGTGAAGGACGAGGGAGCGGGGATTGCTCCTGATGACCAGAAGAAGCTGTTCGCACCGTTCGGCCGGGCTGGCACACAAAAAACTGCCGGTGAGCGTAGTGTGGGGCTTGGCCTGGCTATCGCCCGGCAAGTGGTCGACGCCCACAAAGGCCGGATATGGGTGGAGTCTGAACTTGGGCATGGAGCCACGTTCTGCGTGAGTCTGCCATTAGTGGCAGAACATTAGAGCACGAAATAACTATATCGCAACACTGCTGCGACAGACTAGAATACGAGGTAAATCGCCATGAATCTTCCATATCTCGAAAAAACTGCTGGCTTACTCCAACAGCCATCGCAATCTGCCGCCGTTGAATTCGCTTCAAAACGCGACAGCCTGGCAGAAGAACTCAATCACCGCATGATGGCACGCCCTGACCTGGAAAAGATGATCGGTGTGTGCAATTCGTCGATGATGCAGGACAATAGCCGAAACTTCGCACGATTCATGAGTTCGATGTTCACAGCATACGAACCTGAGGTCCTCGCTCAAACAGCACTCTGGGTGTTCAGGGCCTATCGCGCCCATGGGTTCCAAACCACATATTGGGCTGCTAACCTGGACACATTCGTGGAGATCGCCGCCGAAAAACTGAGTGCTGAGACCTACTCAGAGCTCTATCCGTTTTTCAACTGGCTGATAGTCAACATCCCAAGTTTCGTGCATATCAGCGACGAGCAGATGGGGCATCCACTACCTCCAGAGCCTGGTCATGATGGTAGATGACCTCGCCAGCATCAGCCTGCGGATACTGGTGGCTGATGACGATATTGACATACTGAACGGCACTGCCCGCATCCTGATGCGTGCAGGATATGAGGTCGACAAGGCTTCCAATGGAGCTGAAGCACTAGAGATAATTCATCAGCGCAAGCCTGATATCTTGCTGACGGATCGCGATATGCCAGGAATGGACGGACTGGAGCTTTGCCGAACAGTGAAGCAGACCCCCGAGTTTTCCGACGTCATCGTGGTCATCGCTTCAGGAACGTTTACTGATAGTGATGAGCAGGCGGAGGGGCTTGAGGCCCAGGCTGATGGCTACATAGTTCGTCCCGTGGCCAACCGTGAGCTACTGGCCCGCGTAGCGGCTTTCGCACGGATACAAAAGTTAAACAAGTCGCTGCAGGACCAGGCCGCGAAACTGCGTGAGAGCGAAGACCGTCTACGCGAGGTGCTGGAGTCCTCTGTCGATGCGGTCTACAAGCGTAATCTGGTGACAGACAAATGCGACTACATCAGCCCTGCCATCACACAGATCACTGGGGTACTCGGTGGAGCATATCTCTGAACAGCCTTTCTCGTGGATCATCGATCTTGTGCCTGTGGATGATCGTAGTGAACCCCAGCGGATTTCCCAGCAGGCCATGGCTGACCAAAGCCGGACTGCATACAATATGGATTACCGAATCCAGCATAAAAACGGCGATTACATATGGCTGCATGACCGTTTTGTTGTGATGCGTGATGATCAGGGAAACCCTGTTTCGTTGATTGGCAGCGTCAGTGATGTGACCCATCTTAAGCAAATTGAGGCCGATAAGGCGGTATTGCAGGACCAACTGGTGCAGGTTCAGAAGCTTGATTCCATTGGCCGACTGGCCGGCGGTGTGGCGCACGACTTTAACAACATGCTGGGCGTGATCATGGGTCATGCTCAGATCGCCTTGGACAGCTTGGACGACGACCACCCCGTACGCGAAGACTTGATCGAAATCGCCCAGGCTGCAGAACGGTCCGCAGTGCTGACGCGCCAGTTGCTGACGTTTGCCCGCAAACAGACCATTATTCCTAAGGTTGTGGATTTGAATACATCCCTAGGATCCGTTCTGGGGACATTGGAAGGGTTAATCGGAGAAAACATCAAGATCATATGGAAGCCAGCCTCTGAGCTGTGTCCAGTGAAGATAGACCCGTCACAATTGGACTTCATTATGGCGAACTTGTGTATGAATGCACGCGAAGCCATACTCTACGAAGGAATGATCACGATCAGTACCAGCAATGTGACACTAGATGAGCAGTTTTGTGCGTCGCGCCCGGGGCTCAAGCCGGGATATTACGTCAAGCTGGTGGTATCGGACAATGGCCGCGGTATGGACAAACCGACACTTGCCAGGATTTTTGAGCCGTTCTTTACCACCAAGCGGTTTGGAGAGGGCGGGATGGGGCTGGCCTCAGTGTACGGAGGGGTGAAACAAAATGGCGGCCATATCGAGGCTGAGAGTGAACCAGAGATCGGCACGACAATGGCAATCTACCTGCCAGCCTACATAGATCCGGTTCCAGTAAGCAAGAAGGAGCCGGTGAGTGGTGTATCCGCGAGCCAGAATGGAACTGTGATGCTTGTTGAGGATGAGCCATCAATTCTGAAAATGACCACCCTCATGCTGAAACGTCTGGGGTATGACGTGCTGCCGTCCAACTCGCCGTCTGCAGCTCTTCGGATTCCAGACGACAAACTCGACGAGGTGGATCTGCTGCTGACGGATGTGGTGATGCCAGGGATGAGCGGTCGTGAACTGGCAGATGAACTGCAGAAACGACGTCCGGAGCTCAAGTGTATGTTTATGTCAGGTTATACAGCCGATGTGATGACTCAAGATATGAAACATCGTGAAGGGATGTTTTTCATCCAAAAGCCATTTACCATGACCGGGCTTTCCGACATGATACGGCAGGCACTGCACCGGTCGTCAGCTTGAGATAACCATCTGGCGACCCCGATGCGCAGGCCGCCAGATGCAGAGTCAAACTGACGATGGGATACAATAGAATCGTGGACGATGCGATCAGCTAAACTGGCTGGCGTGTCCGATATATGAACACGACGATAAGAGGTATTCCATATAATGGCTGATTTCCGTATTGAAAAAGACTCGATGGGTGAGGTGCAGGTGCCAGCCGATGTGCTCTACGCCGCCCAAACCCAGCGGGCCGTAGACAACTTCCCCATCAGCGGGATCAAGTTTTCGCGCTCCTTTATCAAGGCACTAGGGCTGGTCAAATACTGTGCCGCCGCCACCAATGCCGGCATGGGCGGTCTGCCCGCCGACAAGGCGGATGCGATCATGAAGGCCGCTCAAGAGGTGATCGACGGCAAGCTGGACGACCAGTTCCCCATCGACATCTACCAGACCGGCTCCGGCACCTCCACCAACATGAACACCAACGAAGTCATCGCTAACCGCGCCACGCAACTGATGGGTGGCGAGTTTGGCAGCAAACTGGTGCATCCCAACGACCATGTCAACATGGGCCAGAGCTCGAACGATGTGATCCCCACCGCGATCCATGTGGCGGCTGCGATCGAGGCCTCTGAGGTACTGCTGCCCGGGTTGTGCCACCTGAGCGAAGTGATGAAGAAGCGGGCTGCTGAGCTGGATGGTGTGACCAAAACCGGCCGCACGCACCTGATGGATGCGATGCCGGTCCGGATGAGCCAGGAGATCGGCGGGTGGGCTTATCAGGTCGACCAGAGCGTGCAGCGGATCAAAGAGACGCTACCGCGGGTGTGTATGCTGGCTTTGGGTGGCACCGCGGTGGGAACAGGCATCAACGCCATTCCCGGTTTTGCCACCGGTTTTGCCGCGAAGCTGGCCGAGTTAACTGGACTGCCTTTCGCTGAAGCCGACAACCACTTTGCATACCAAAGCGCGATGGACAGTGCCACGGAGCTGAGCGGCCAACTGGCGACCAGTGCCACCGCTCTGTTAAAAATCGCCAATGACCTTCGCTGGATGAACAGCGGGCCGATTGCCGGCTTCGGTGAGATCGCTCTGCCCAACCTGCAGCCCGGCAGCTCCATCATGCCCGGCAAGGTCAACCCGGTGATCTGTGAAGCCACGATGATGGTTTGTGGTCAGGTGATCGGCAACAACGCGGCCGTTCAGGTGGGCAACATGCTGGGTAACTTCCAGTTGAATGTGATGCTGCCCCTGATTGCACATAACCTGCTGAACAGCATAGACATCCTGGGCAAGGTGGCTGTAGTGCTGGCCGATAAGGCGGTTGCAGGCTTCACCGTCAATGAAGCACGCATCACCGACCTGGTGGGTAAGAACCCGATATTGGTCACCGCACTCAACCCGGTAATCGGCTATGACAAGGCCGCCAAGCTAGCCAAGCGCGCCTACGCGGAGGGCCGGAGCTTGAAGGACGTGGCGTTGGAGGATACCGAGCTGACGGCAGCAGAGCTGGACAGGCTGCTGGACCCTCGCCCGATGACCGAAGGCGGGATCGTGTCGTAGGCTCGGTAATCTCTCTGTTCTTCTCCTATCGTAGGGACGGGCCTTGTGGCCGTCCGCACACATTGGTGGACACTGACCTGTTACACCGTCATGTAAACACGGTCTCGTTCCATATATGATGGCGGATGACCACAAGGGTCATCCCTACGAATTCTGTATCGATTTGTGTGTTCGTGAGGGCCACTAGGGTCATCCAATAGGCCTCGTATTTGTATTGGTGCTTCGATGTTTCCGTGTCCCATGCAGGAAAAATCAAGCATCACGCCGAATAGTCTGTTAGGCACATTTGCCCATCATCCGCTGGAGGCCTTTCACACCTTGCGTCAAATCCATCGAACTCATACCCCCTTACTTGCCTTTTGGCTTGCCGTAATGCTTGCTCTGTCAGCACTGCAGGCGATGGCTCAGTCGGCACCAATGAGCATGGCCGCCCAGAAAACCGCCTGGCCCAAAGAGGTGGTGGCGATGCGTCTGACAGGAGCCGACTGGAACAGGCTGGCCAGCCGATACCCGATCCTGTGCGACTGGGTGATGCAGGATACGCAGGGTAAACCAGACGCTCTGCTGAGTGCCTCCGATGGCGTGAAGACTGAGCAGGCGATGATGGCCTCCGTAATCGCTCAGTTGGGCAGCGAGGCGAAGACAATCTCCGCAGCACTGCCAAAATGCGTCAACTCGGAACAGCGTTTAAGCCTTTATATCAAGGCGTGTGAGTTGCGACGGGCCAAACGGCTGAAGCCGATGTTGAACAAGGGCATCACCACTATCGCCTACGCCAAGCACTACAACATGGGTGGATCGCACTACGCCTATACCGAGGGCCAGTCAGACGCGCAGGCCGAGCGCAACTTCGTGCCCGGGGGCGAGTTGTGCCTTCTGAAGATGGATGGGTTGTACGGCAAAGAACAAAGCCTGCTGAAGACGGGTGGAGTGATTCGCAATCCTAATGTCTCCTACGATGGAACCAAGCTTTTATTCTCAATGAAAAAGTCAGATGTGACCGATGACTACCACCTGTATGAATGGAACTTGAACTCCGGTCAAATGCGGCAATTGACAGATGGACTGGGGTTTGCGGATTACGAAGGCGCGTACCTGCCCAGCGGAGACATCGTGTTCAATAGCACCAGGGTGGTGCAGACCGTGGACTGCTGGTGGACGGAGGTCAGCAACCTCTACACTTGTAACGCAGACGGGAAGCTGATGCGACGGTTGACATTTGACCAGGTCCACGATAACTACCCATCAGTGATGCCTGACGGGCGAATCACTTATACCCGCTGGGAGTACAACGACCGCGGACAGCTCTTCCCGCAGCCGCTGTTCCAGATGAATGCTGACGGCACCAACCAGACCGAATACTACGGGAACAACTCATGGTTTCCCACCACCATCATCCATGCAAGGGGCATGGGTGACAGCGGCAAGGTGATCGCGATACTTACTGGGCACCATTCCAGACAGGGCGGAAAGCTGGCTATCATCGATCCGGCGAAGGGTAGGCAGGAGAATGAGGGTGTACAGCTCATCGCACCGGTTCGGAACACGCCCGCTGACCGCATCGATGCTTATGGTCAGGATGGCGAGCTATTTCAATATCCTTATACCGTAGACGAACAGCATTTTCTGGTTAGTTACCTGCCGAAGGGCTGGGCCTCGCCAGCCCCCAATGCGTATGGGATATACCTGATGGATGTGAACGGCAATCGCGAGCTGTTGAGCTGGGATGCCTCGATTTCGTCAAATCAGCCGGTGCCCGTCATGAAGCAGCAGAAGCCCTTGGTGAGACCCTCGGCCGTTGACTACACCAAGACTACCGGCAGTTTCTACGTTCACGATGTCTATTCAGGGCCAGGTTTGAAGGATGTCAAGCGGGGCACAGTAAAGAAGCTGAGGGTGGTGGCTCTAGACTACCGCGCGGCGGGCGTGAAGAGCAACGCGAACAATGGCCCCGCCGGAGGGGCGCTGGTCAGCACGCCCATCGGCGTCGATAACACCAGTTGGGACCCCAAGATCGTGCTGGGTGAGGCGACTGTGCAGGAGGATGGCAGTGCCATGTTTGAGGTACCAGCGCGCAAGCCTGTTTACTTCCAGGCGATCGATGCCAAAGGCGAAGTGGTACAGACGATGCGAAGCTGGACCACCCTTCAGCCGGGCGAAAAGTTTTCCTGCACAGGCTGCCATGAATCGAAGAACACGGCTCCGGCCCGATACAGCGGACGCAGTCTAGCGATGAAGCAGGGTGTGGAGCAGTTGAAGCCGTTCCTGCGCCGGCCTGCCCGTGGGTTCAGCTTCAACAAGGACGTGCAGCCGATACTGGATCGCAACTGCACGCGGTGTCATGACAACCGCGGGGTATCTCTTCGCTCTGGTGAGGTCGACAATTTCGACCGCATCAAGGCGATCAATCTTTCACCAATTGGCTCGGAGTGGTCGTATACCACCACCGATCCTGGTGCGGGCTGGGATGCCGAGAGTTTCGATGCATCGAAATGGTCGAAGGCGAAAGCCGGTTTCGGCACGAACAACATCGAAGGCGGGTTAGGCAGCCCGTGGAACAGTCCGGACATTTGGATGCGGCGTCAGTTCAACGTGGACAAGTCGGATGAGATGAAGCGGTTGGTGGTCTACCTCAGTTTTGACGAGGATGTGCGGGTCGTGTTGAACGGCAAGCAGATTTTTGCGGCTCAGGGGTTTATCACGAACTACAAGGCTTTGGCTGCCGTGAATGAGGCGTTCCATGCCCTCAAGCAGGGCGTCAACACTCTGGCTGTGAGCTGCCATCAGACCATCGGCGGGCAGTATATCGATGTGGGGCTGTATGCTGTCAAGGAACCGCCGAAGTCAGGCCACCCGTTCAGCTTGCTTGGTCTGCCTGTGGAGGGCGAGCATGTCCGGCGGTTCACCGATAGCTACATGGCGCTCACACAGCGCGGACGATCGACGGAGCTGGTGAACTGGATCAGCCCTCAGAGCGTGCCGTCCATGCTGCCTCCTTACTCGGCTGGTGCGGCGACCAGTAAACTGCTCACTCTACTGGACCGAGGGCACAAGGGTGTCAAACTGACCCAGGATGAGCGTGACACGCTGGCTTGCTGGATCGATCTTCTGGTGCCCTTCAGCGGCGACTACATTGAGGCCAACACCTGGAACGATGATGAGACCGAGAAGTATATGCACTTCCTGGCCAAACGGATGCGTGGAGAAGCTCAGGAGCAGCGGAATATCGCCGACTACCTGATCTCTGTCGGGAAGAAGCCAGTCAATGACGTGAACGCAGTGCGGATTCAATATCTGAGTGCAGACCAGACAGGGTTAATGACACAGGATAGCTCCAGCAATCCAGGCAGCTTGGTGATCAACCACGCATACAAGCCTGGTGACCATGTGCTGATTTACGGCCCGAAATACGTCTGGGTTCGCTTTGGGAAGGACGCGCCTGAGAGTTTGGTGTTCAACCCCGAAGGCGTGGTGGTCGTACCGCTGCCGGTACGGAGTGCGCTTTCTTATCCACCAAGCCTGACACAGGCGGCGGAGCACACCATCATGGCGCGTGCCGCGACTCCGCAAGAGGTGAGCGCCAGGCGAAACCTGGCCTTGAACCCCTTCGATGTGCGCGGAGTATCGGGCAGCTATCCTCATGCCAGTAGCAACAGCGAGTGCCGCAATGATCCGATATTTGCGGCCAGGAATGCCATCGACGGCTTCACGCGAAATGCCGGTCACGGCAACTGGCCATTCCAGAGCTGGGGACCTGAACAGGTGAAAGACGGCTGGTGGAAGGTGGAGTTCGGGCGCCGCGTGTCGGTGGATAGCGTGCGGATCACCGTGCGGGCCGACTTCCCGCATGACAAGGTGTGGGAGACCGCCGTGCTGGAGTTTTCGGACGGCAGCAAGGTGCCGATCACGCTCAAGGCCGATGCCGCTGCGCAGGAGTTCAAGTTCACCAAGCGACAGACCAGCTATGTGCGGATCAACAACCTTGTGCAGGCTGAGCCACTCGGCTGGTGCGCGCTGACCGAGGTGGAGGTGTTCGGCAACGACCTGCCGACCGCGTTAAAAGATGAAGGGGTATCGATCAGTATGAATCCGACCATTTTACGTGTAGTGCAAGAACAGCTAGGTAAAGACATTGTCACCAAAGAAGACTTGCTGTCGATTGTGGAGCTCAACCTGGCGGGCAAACAGCTCATCGATATCGGCGATCTGGCGCAGTTTAAGAATCTGCAGAAGCTGAATGTCAGTGATAACCTGCTGACGGACTTATCTCCACTGGCTAATCTCACCTCTCTGGTGGAACTATCGGCCGGTAATGATCCCTTCCTGTCAGAAGAGCAGAAGAGAGCAAGGAAGGGCAAGAACCAATTTACCGACTTTTCGTTTCTGAAGAAGCTGCGCAATATCACACACATCAGCTTCACAGATGCGGCATTATCTGACATCAAATTCGTCAGTATGCTGCCGAATCTGGAACACTTGTGGGCTTACAGCAACCCGGGGTTGAAAGACATCTCACCCATGGGGGCGTGCAAGAAACTGAAGAAGGCCTACTTCTACGACTGCCCGATCACTGACATCAGCGTCTGCCGCCAACTTCCCCAGCTTGAGGGCATCGCAATTAACGTAACTGGGGTATCGGATCTTCGGCCGCTGGAAGGCTGCGTAAACCTGAGCTATCTGGACGCGCACAATGCCGAGATAAGTGACCTGACGCCGATCAGCAAAATGACTAAGATGAACTACTTGACGCTGGAGGGCAACAAGCTGACGGACATCACGCCGCTGCTACCTATGCAGTCGATGAAGTGGTTGACCATTGGGGCCAACCCAGAGCTGACATATGACCGCTTCTTCCCTGTGGTCACGCAGCTTAAAGGGCTGGTGGAACTTAACACAGCGGGGAGCGAACTGACCGCGGAGCAGAAAGCGAAGCTTGAAGCCGCCATGCCATGGTGTAAGATGAAATACCAATGGTAGGCATGACGAGGTGCAAATCGCGAGGTTCGCTGGGCAAACGGGCCACGATCTGCGTGACCATCGTGGCGGTTGTTGCGATGACTTTATGGCTGATGCAGGCTCAAGCGGGTGATGGGGGACGGGTGTTCTCAGCATCGGCGATGGTGGCTTCACCCGATGGTAAGTTACTTTACGTGGCGTCTGACCGCAGCCCGGAGGTAGTCGCATGGAACAGCCAGAGCCACAAGCAGGCTAGGATGATCACTACCTCTCAACCGGCGCATGGAATCACACTTAGCCGTGATGGCCAGAAGCTATATGTGCCGGAAGGCGAATCCGATGGCGTGCTTAACACTTACGACACTCGCTCAGGAAAGAGAATCGCCTCTGTGCTGTTGGGGCATACGCCGATGTCGCCAGTTACTTACGCGAACGGAAAGATGATGGCGGTCTGCCTCAGGTTTCGGAATGAGCTAGCCCTGGTTGATCTGGGCAAATCGAAGCTGATAACCAGGATCAGGTGCCTGCGTGAGCCAGTTGTGGTCGGCGTGACGCCTGACGGCCGTATGGCCGTGGTCGCGAACCATCTGCCTACCCAGGCTGCCGATGCCAACTCTGTGGCGGCTGGTGTGACATTCGTGGACCTTAATACCCGTAAGCTCATCAAGAACGTGCTGTTGCCGAATGGCAGCAGCGGGGTGCGTGGTCTGGCGATCTCACCCGACGGCAAGTTCGCTTATATCACGCACATACTGGCACGATACGGGTTACCTACCACGCAACTGGACCGCGGTTGGATGAACACCAACGCACTTAGTGTGATTGACATCGCCAGCCGCCAGTTTCTCAACACCGTGCTGCTGGACGATGTGAACAGAGGCTCCGCGAACCCATGGGCGGTTTCGGTCACGGCGGATGGTAAGAAGCTGCTGGTTAGCTCCGCAGGTGCGCAGGAACTGACGGTGATCGACCGTGTTGCTCTCCACCGTAAGCTAACGGAATGTGCTGATCCCAGTGTGGTTCCTGAGGACTTAGCATTTATGAACGGGATTCGTCAACGGGTCACACTGAAAGGCAACGGCCCACGTGTGATCTGCGTGGTTGGTCAGAACGTATATGTGGCCAACGCCTTCACTCAGGATTTGGAGCTGTTCAGGATTGATAAGTCCGCTCTGGCGGGCCGTTGGCCTCTGGTGAAGCAGACTGCCATGAGCCAAGCACGGCGCGGTGAGATGCTGTTCAACGACGGTACGATGTGTTTTCAGAACTGGCAGAGCTGCGCCAGTTGCCACCCGGATTCGCGGGTAGATGGCTTCAACTGGGACAATATGAATGACGGCATGGGCAACCCCAAGAACACCCGTAGCATGCTGCTCAGCCACAAGACCCCACCGGTCATGAGCCTGGCTGTGCGTGACAATGCGGAGATCGCCGTTCGGGCCGGTATCAAGTATATTCAGTTTGCGGCCCGACCTGAATCGGATGCGAAGGCGATTGACAGTTACCTCAGTGGTATGCAGCCGGTCAGGAGCCCCTTCCTGCAACGTGGAAAGCTCTCTGCCAGTGCTCAGCGCGGCAAAGTGCTGTATGCAAAAGCTGGCTGTGCAAGCTGCCATTCCGGCATGTACTACACCGATCTGAAGGCTTACGATGTGGGCACTGGGGTGTATCGCGAGGTTGGCCGCAAGTTTGATACCAGCTCGCTGGTCGAGGTGTGGCGCACCGCTCCGTATCTGAACGACGGCAGTGCGGCGGACATGATGTCGGTGTTGACCACGCACAACAAGGGCGACAAGCACGGCATGACCTCGAAACTCTCGAAGCAGCAGTTGGGTGATCTCGCGGAGTATGTGCTGTCACTGTGAGCCCGAATTTAACCATGAAGACACCGTGCTTCGGATCAGCCACACTGGGTGAAGAGCAGTCGGTAGGCGGACTATGTTTTTCCGACCAGCATACCACTCTGGACCCAAGGCTGATGCTTTTGCGCCCGAATGTTTCGGCTCCAGGCTGCGATGGCGGTATGCAGAGTTTCACGGTCTCGGGTGCCGAGTTGCATCCCATCGTTGTGGGTGGCCAGCGGCTGGGATGCTGGGTTGAGACCGAATCTGCCCGTGTGGCCTTGCTGTGGGGTGTGTGCGGTGAGTTACTGGCACCACGTGCTCAGCAGACCCAGCAACTGTTTGAGAATGCCGGCTTAGCACTGCAGCAAGTCGGTATGAGCTGGCGCGATGTGGTGCGCACCTGGTTCTACCTTGATGACTTACTCGAGTGGTATGACGAGTTTAATGCCATCCGCACCGGTTACTTTGAGCGTCACGGCGTGTTGGACGGTCTGATACCTGCCAGCACAGGGATTGGTTTGGGCAATCACCTCGGCAGATCGTGTGTGGCGGGGATACTGGCTGTTCTTCCGAAAGACACTTCGGTGCAGATCCATGCGGTGGAGTCGCCGCTGCAAAACTCGGCGCTGCACTACCGCAGCAGTTTCAGCCGGGCGGTCGAGATCGAGACCGCATCGGAGCGTCATGTGACGATCTCGGGCACCGCCAGCATTGACTCGCAGGGGCTGAGCGTGCATCACGCCGACCCGCAGAAGCAGATTGAGCTCAGCATGCAGGTTGTCCGGGCGATTCTGGCATCCCGCGGCATGGACTGGTGCCACACGACACGGGCGATCGCCTACTGCAAGAAGCCTGAGTATGCGGAGCTGTTCAGGCGATACTGCGAACTCCACGAGGTGCCGTTGGACCATTGCCTGTTCGTGCAAGCCGACATCTGTCGCGAGGAGCTGCTGTTCGAGTTGGAGCTTGATTCGAAGATTTATCGGTAGGGGCGGTTCGCGAACCGCCCTTGCGTGTCTGAACCACAGATTACGCGGAAGGAACGGATGGGGAGGGGATGCAGATATAAAAAGAACCCCTCGAATTTCGCATTCAGCCGAAGCTGTTAGGCGCGAGGGGTGTTACATATATAGTGTTGCACAGCTGAGCGATTTTGTCGATATATCACCAAGAATCAGGAGGGCGACTGCCAGTCGCCCCTACAAACGCCCCTAGTAAGCTACCCCTTGACGGCGCCCATTTGGATGCCCTTCACGATATACTTCTGGCTGCTGATGAACAGGATGATCAGCGGCACGATGTTCATCACGCTGGCGGCCATGATCAGGTTGGTCTGGCGGCCATATACCGTGTCGAAGTAAAGCATACCAATGGGTAGGGTGCGCAGATGCTGGCTCTTAATTAAAATCAACGGCCAGTAAAAGCTGCCATATGTGCCCAGGAATGTGAATATCGCCAGGGTGACAATACCTGCCTGCGACAAGGGTAGTATGATCTCCTTGAAAATCTGCCACTTGCTGGCGCCATCAAGGGTAGCAGCCTCGTCCAATGCGGGTGGGATGGTCATCATAAACTGCCTCAGTAGGAAAACCCCAAACGCCGAGAAAGCCGCGGGCACAATCAGCCCGATATAGGAATCCAGCATGTGCAGCTTGACCATCAAGGTGTAGTTGGGGATCATGGTGACCACGCCCGGGATCATCATCGTGCCCAGATAGAGCTTGAAGATGGTGTCGCGTCCCTTCCACTGCATGCGAGAAAAGGCGAACGCCGCCAGGCTGCTGGTCATACAGGTCAAGAAGGTGACCCACGCGGCCACAAACACCGAGTTGAAGTAGTATCGGCCAAACGGAATCTGCTGGAAAACCGACAGGTAGTTTTCGGGATGCCACTTGGTGGGGAAGGGGTTGATGCTCTCCACCTCAGGCAGCGCCTTGAAGCTTGAGAACACCATCCACAGGAACGGCACCAGCATGGTGATGGCGACCAGCATCAGCACGGTATGGCTGCCGACGGCCCGTTTGCCTTGCCCGCTCCAGTGACCTTTTGGATGTACTTTACCCATTAGTAGTTCACCTCCCTGTTTCCAATTCTCCAGTTCACCAGCGTGATGGCGAATATGATAGCAAATAGCACCCAGGAGACAGCCGAGGCATACCCAATCTGGAACTCCTCAAACGCCTTGGTGTAGATGTAATATGCAATCGTGGTGGTGGTGCCGGCAGGACCACCGGCGGTCATCACTTTCGCCTGCTCAAATCCGCCTTGAAGTCCGCCGATGAAGCTCATCACCACGATGAAGAAGGTGGTGGGGGCGAGTTGCGGCCAAGTGACGTTACGGAAGATTCCCCACTTGCCAGCACCATCGAGCTGCGCGGCCTCTACCAGCTCTTCGGGGATGTTGGTCAAAGCGGCCAGGTAGAGCAGCATGTTGCTGCCGCCAACTGCAGTCCAGATGCCCATGATCATGATGGCGTCACGGGCGCCGATGCCCCACTGGGTGATCACCAGCCGCACCTGCTCGATATCAAGCCCCACGATGTTATGGGTGGATATCAGCCACTGCGGCGGGGTGAAATGCAGGTTGAATGTGTTGGCGATGGTGCTTAACGCAGCATTGATCGGGCCGAAGTCGGGATTGTAGAGGTTCTTCCACAGGATCATGAGTGCCACGCCCGCCGTGAAGCTGGGCAGATAGAACATCGTGCGGTAGGCGGTGATGCCCTTCAGCTTCTGACTGAGCAGGATGGCCAGTATCAGGCTGCCCGCGATGGAGATTGGGATGCCCAGAAGGAAGTAGATCGTGATGGCGAAGTAGACCCAAAACTGTGGGTCATGAAAAAGATGGTTGAAGTTGGTCAGACCGTTGAACCGGAACGGTACGGTCTGCTGCAGGTTCCAGTTGGTGAAGGCGACGATGAGCGAAAAAACCACCGGCCCTGCCGTGAATATCAAGAATCCCAGGAAGTTGGGCATCAGGAAAGCCAGAGATGTGAACAGCTCTTTTCTGCGTAGTTTCATGTCAGCGGCTCCCCCTCACAGCGATCAGCTTGTCATAGCGGGCTTTCAGGGCGGGGTCTTCCGCCAGGCTCTTTTGTATCTCTTCGTTGATCTGCTTGGCCGCGGTGCGCATGGCATCCGTGCTGCTCTTTTGGTTGGTCTTCACCAGGTCAAGCTGTTTGGTGACGATCCTCTGCACGATGTTCAACTGCACGAAGGGGCTGGTTTCATCGGGTTTCGCGAAGTTCATGATGTCGCGCCACACTGCGTTGTAGTCCTCATTGGGGTATTTTGGATCATGCAGGTATTTATCGGTGTAGCTGAATTTTTTCACCGGGGCCAGACCGTCGGCAGTGCTGTTGATCAGCTCGTTATACCCCTGGCTGTTCAGGTAGACGAGGTATTTTAACGCCTCTTTCCGATGGGGGCTGTTCTTATTAACCAAAGTGGATTTGCCGTATCCGTAGTAGATTTTGTGCTTGCCATAAGGGCTCTGAACCGCTCCGAGACGCAGACCTTCGTAGCCGCGGAGGCTGCAAAGCCACCATCGGCCGCCGTTCGCCATTGCCGACCGGTTTGCTCCAAACAAGGTGATGCTGCCCGATCCCCAGCCGCCCTTGCTGGCGGCTTGCTCCTCGACCGGGTTCGGAGAGACGCGGTACTTGTAGATCAGGTCATGGATGAACTGGATGCCAGCGACGGCCTCCGGGCTGTCGATGATGCATTTGGTGCCATCATCGTTGAACACCCGGCCACCCCACTGCCAGATGAACTGCTGCCAGACCAGTGGAATATCGAAGATGAACCCAAACTGGGTGGCGCGCCCGCGCTTGTCGCGTATCGTCAGACGCTGGGCCACTGGGATAAACTGCTCCCAGGTCCAGTCGCCTTTGGGATAGGGCTCATGATATTTATCGAAAATGTCTTTATTGAACCAGATGGCGTTCGAGGAGGTGTTGGTGGAGCATCCGTAAACGCGGCCCTCATACAGGAAGTAGGGGCGCATCACCGGCCACTGGTCTTTCATCACATCGACGCCGGCCTTCTTAAGCTCATCCGTTACATCCCAGGCGATGCCTGATTTCACACACATCGGGAATTCTGCGATCGTGTGGCAGTCGAATAGATCGGGTCCTACGCCGGCGATGGCCTGCACGATGATCTTGTCGATGGTGGTTTTGGGGTCGAGGCTGAGGCTCAGCTCTTTGTTTTGCTTGTTGAAGAGGCTGTATTGCTCTCGCCTTACGGGGTTATCGTCGGTACACCAAACCAGCGGGATTTTACCATCTGTGCTCGGTTTGGGCTGAATGACCCACGCTACGACGCTCATGAGCAGAAGCCCGATGAAGACATACAGAATAGTTCGTTGCATCCTGTTCCCTTTAAGTGACTTGCGTTTGTTTACGGATGGTATCTTCTGGCGACATACGGAGCACACACGGCGGGTGTCCATTCGCATTATACCTCTGAGATGGTCATCTATCCTTTACTGCGAATCATCACCAGGATTTTGGGTACAGGAGCTCCCATCCTCGATTGTGCCAACCCATGTTTTCGTGTATCATATGTGACAATGACGTACAAAATGCGTGCTGACGACGCCAAACACAGAGGCTACAAATATGAGGATCCGGGACACCGATAAGGCCATATTACATTCGATCACTGTGCTGCTGTTACTAGCATCGCTTTCCCAGGTGACGCTCGCTGCCGATGACCCAAATAAGTCGACCAACGAAACTCCGGCGCAGTACCAATCTCGCATCCAATGGTGGCGCGACGCCCGCTTTGGGCTATTCATCCACTGGGGGCCCGTCAGCGTGATGGGCACCGAGATCGGATGGTCGCGGGGCGGAGAACGCAGGGGACTCGGTGAGGCTGGCACGCAGATCCCTGTGGAAGTGTATGACAACCTCTACAAGCAGTTTAACCCTGTCAAGTTCAATGCTGACGAATGGGTGGCGATTGCCAAGGCCGCGGGGATGAAATACATGATCCTCACCAGCCGTCACCATGATGGCTTCAGCATGTTTGATACCAAAGCAAGTGACTATAAAATCACATCACCTGCCAGTCCTTTCGGACGCGACATCGTGAAGGAGTTGGCCGATGCGTGTCACAGGGTGAATTTCAAGTTTGGCGTGTACTATTCCCAGCCAGATTGGCACAATGCAGACGCCTACACCGAACGACACGCGCAATACCAGCAATACCTAAAGCAACAGGTGCGTGAACTGTTGACGAATTACGGAGTGATCGATGTGCTGTGGTACGACGGTCTGATGGGAACAGCCGAAGACTACGATTCGCTGGCACTGAACAAAATGGCCCGTGAGCTTCAGCCAAACATCCTCATCAATAACCGCAACCGTCTGCCGGAGGACTTCGACACCCCTGAGCAAACCATCGGCGTGTTCCAGAACCAGCGCCCATGGGAAAGCTGCATGACGATCTGCAACCAGTGGGCCTGGAATCCGCATGACACGATGAAGTCGCTGGAGCAGTGCTTGCAGACGCTTATCCGCTGCGCCGGCGGCGATGGCAATCTGCTGTTCAACGTGGGCCCGATGCCCACCGGCAAGATCGAACCGCGGCAGGTGGAGCGGTTGAAGCAGATGGGTGACTGGCTGGCTGTGAACGGAAAGACCATCTACGGCACCCGCGGTGGTCCGTACAAACCGGGCACCTGGGGAGCCAGCACTTATAAAGGCAGCACTGTGTATCTGCACATCTTCAAGTGGAGTGAGTCGGGTCTTAACCTGCCCGCTATCTCACGTAAGATACGAACAGCCCGGCTGGTGGACGGTGGTAAAGCGCGTGTGCGCCAGACGGCTAAAGGTGTGACGGTATGGGTCGATCCTGCCGACCGCGATGCGATTGACACTGTGGTTGAGTTAAAGCTCGATGGAAATGCCGCCTCCATCACACCTGTGGGACTGCCATCTGGCATCAAGGCCACAGCCTCCAATGTGTATGCGAATCAAGAGGACTACACGGCAGATAAGGCGTTTGACGGATCGTCCGGCAGCCGCTGGGCGACCGATGCGGGGGTCAAACGCGCCTGGATCGAGCGGCAGTTCGACAAGCCTGTGACCATCAACGGTGTTAGTATCAGCGAAGCTATCGACCGCATCCAGTCATTCCTCATCCAGGTTCCAAAGGACGGGAAGTGGGTCACGGTGTATCGCGGTGGGACGGTTGGTCTGAATTTCACAGCCACCTTCCCGGCCGTGCGTGCCGACCGTGCCAGGATGGTGATACTTAAGGCCACAGATGGCCCGACCATATACGAGATCAATTACCAAGTGGCTGAATAGCTAGAGGAGAGCCTGATATGAGGGAGACCGTAATTCGTAGCATCTTTGCTTCACTCGTGTGCGGGTTGATGGCAGTGAGTGTCACGTCGGCGCAGGTCGCACCGTCATACAACGGTGAGACGCCGGCTCAACGCGATGTCCGCATGAAATGGTGGCGTGAGGTGCGGTTCGGCATGTTCATCCACTGGGGACTATATGCCCAAGCCGCTGGGAGTTGGAACGGCCAGAAGGTGGACACGCACCCGCTGGGTGAGTGGATACAGTTCGCCGCGAAGATTCCGGCTGTGGAGTATGCGCGGCTGGCCGAAAAGTTCAATCCGGTGAAATTCGACGCGGAGGCCATCGTCAAGATGGCCAAAAACGCGGGGATGAAATACATTGTGATCACCAGCAAGCACCACGATGGCTTCGCAATGTATCCCTCTAAAGCAAGCCCTTTCAACATCCATGACGCCACACCTTTCAGACGCGATCCGTTGAAGGAACTGGCTGCGGCGTGCAAAAAGCATGGGCTGAGGCTGGGATTCTACTATTCACAGGCGTTTGACTGGCATGAGCCCAACGGTGTGGGCAACAACTGGGATTTCGGACCCGATGAACAGAAAGATATCGACCTCTACCTCAAAACCAAGTGTGTGCCGCAGGTTAAGGAGATACTCAGCAACTACGGCAAGATATCCATTCTGTGGTTCGATGTGCCGGTTCAGATGACCAAAGAGCGCGCGGAACTGTTCCTGCCGTTGTTGAAACTCCAGCCAGGTATCATCATCAATAACCGACTGGGTGGCGGGATACGGGGCGACTCCGAGACGCCTGAGCAGTTTGTGCCAGCCACGGGATTCAAGAACCGCGATTGGGAAACCTGTATGACCATCAACGACACCTGGGGTTACAAAAGCTACGACCAGAACTGGAAAAGCTCCGAGACTCTGGTGCGCAACCTCATCGACATCGCCAGCAAGGGTGGCAACTTCCTGCTGAACATCGGTCCCGATGCACTGGGCCAGGTGCCTGAGGACATCACCGATCGGCTGCAGGATGTGGGCGTCTGGATGAAGGCCAACTCGAAGGCGATCTACGGCACCTCGCCCAGTCCCTTCAAGAACCTGCCTTGGGGCCGATGCACCGTCAAAATGGCCAATAGTGAGACCACGCTATATCTCCATGTGTATGAGTGGCCTGTGAACGGTAAGTTGCTGGTTCCTGGGCTGAAGAACCGGGTTGTGGGGGCAAAACTGCTGCGTGGCGGCAAGACATTGACGTCTGTGCAGTCGGACGCTGGAGTAGTCGTGAGCCTGCCTGCTCTAGCTACCGATAAGTTCTCATCGACTGTGGTGATGCGTATCATTGGCAAGCCTATCGTGGAAAACCCCGTGCAGCAGCAGAGTGCAGACGGCTCACTATTACTGAAAGCTGACAATGCGGAGCTGCATGGTGATCAGATTCTGGTGGAAGGTGGAGCAGATCGAGGTTGCATTGGCTTTTGGGTCAATTCTAAAGATTGGGCAGAGTGGCCGTTTGAGGTGGTGAAGGCGGGCCGTTACGTGATGACCGCAGAGGTAGCCACAACAGGTGAAACACGGGTTTCTGTTAGTATCGGCGATAATAAGCTGCAGGCTAATGTAATAAACACGGGTGACTATGGCAAGTTCCAGACGATAGAATTGGGCATTCTGCCTATCGATAGTTCTGGCAGGACGAGCCTTCAGGTGCGAGCCGTTGCCGAGGGGTGGTCGCCTGTCAACTTGCGTTCCATCAAACTCACCCCGGCTCGGTAATCATTCGGTATGCAGGAATCGAACGGAAATAGACGAACCTAATACTATATAACTCATTCGGAGGGCGACATGAGCGACGCACAAGATTACACGCAAATGCACGGCGATACCAAGTGGTTTACCAATGACCGTTTCGGCATGTTCATTCACTGGGGGCTGTATGCCATGGGCGCACGGCACGAGTGGTTGAAGCATAACGAAGAGATACCCGATTCTCGGTATGACACCTATTTCAAGCACTTTGATCCTGATCTTTATGACCCCGAAATCTGGGCTGCGGCTGCTGAAGAGGCAGGTATGAAATACTTCGTCATCACCACCAAGCACCACGAGGGGTTCTGTCTGTGGGATTCCGAATACACCGATTATAAGGCCACCAATACACCCGCCAAGCGTGACCTGTTGCGTCCGATGGTGGATGCATTCCGAGGTCATGGCCTGCGCACGGGTCTCTATCATTCCCTGATCGACTGGCATCATCCAGAGTATATGATCGATCCCTACATCGGGCCGTATCGAAATGCCGTCAACCGTGCCGAGATGAACCAAAGCCGCGATCAGCAGAAGTACGCGACCTATCTGCACAACCAGGTGCGTGAGCTGCTTACCGGCTACGGTCCTGTGGATGTGATGTGGTTTGACTTCAGCTTCCCAGGCTCTGGCCCCGAGGGAAAAGGGCACGATGACTGGCGCAGTGATGAACTGCTGAAGATGATCCGTGAACTGGCACCCAACATCATGCTGGACGACCGCCTCGACCTGCCCTACGGATGGGATATGAAGACTCCAGAGCAGTTCCAGCCCCGCGAGTGGGTGACCTATGAAGGTCAGAAAGTGGTGTGGGAGGCCTGCCAGACCTTCAGCGGGAGCTGGGGCTATCACCGCGACGAATCGAGCTGGAAGAGCGAAGAGCAGCTCATTCAGATGTTGATCGACACCGTCAGCAAGGGCGGGAACCTGCTGCTGAACGTGGGACCGACTGGCCGCGGAGAGTTCGACGAGCGGGCGCTGAGCCGGTTGAAGGCGATGGGGCAGTGGATGCGCCGTCACAACCGCTCCATCTATGGATGCACCCAGGCTCCGGAAGGCTTCCAAACCCCGCAGGATTGCCGACTAACCTACAACCCGGACACCAACCGCATGTATGTGCATGTGTTCGCTTGGCCATTTGTGGAGTTGCACCTGGACGGCTTTGCCGGCAAGGTGGAGTATGCACAGTTGCTGAATGACGGCTCAGAAGTGCTGATGGCAGCCCGTCCGGATTGGCAGGGCGGCAACGACGTGGCCTCCAATGTGCTGACGTTGCGCCTGCCGGTGCAGAAGCCGAACGTCACCGTGCCCGTGATCGAGCTGTTCCTGAAGTAGCCTATCATCAAATCACCTCATGGTGTAGCTAGAGACAACAGGCCTCAGAAGCGTAACGACTTCTGAGGCCTTCATGTTTGGTGGCGAAGGAATTGAGTGGGCTCAGAAGGTACAATAGATTCAGGTGTGCTGTTTTCGGCGCATCTCATACAATGAAGATAAAACGAGGCCAATATATATGATCATCATCATGAGTCCCACCGCGACAGATAAACAGGTCAAGGCGGTCAAGGCTGCCATCACACAAATCGGCTTCCGGCCGTTCACCAACCCGGGCGTTCAGCGCAAGGTCATCGCCGTGCTGGGTGAGTTGGATGTGCGCAAAGCCGACCTGGTAGAGCACTTCCAGTCGATGGACGGTGTGGCGCGCGTGGAGTTGATCTCCGATCTATGGAAGCTCGCCTCACGCCACTATCGCCCCGAGAACTCGGTAGTGCATGTGCGTGATGTGGCGTTTGGCGGCACGAAGGTGGTGATTGTGGCCGGCCCTTGCAGCGTGGAGTGTGAGGAGCAGACGGTGACCCTGGCCCACAAGGTGAAGGCGTCCGGTGCCAGCATGCTGCGTGGCGGGGCTTTCAAACCGCGCACCTCGCCGTACGCCTTTCAGGGACTGGGTGAGGAGGGTCTGAAGATACTGGCCACCGCCCGTGAAGAGACCGGTCTGCCGATCATCACGGAAGTGATGGATGCCGACCAGATTGAGCTGATTTGTCATTATGCGGATATGCTGCAGATTGGCGCCCGCAACATGCAGAACTTCTCGCTGTTGAAGAAGGTGGGGGCCACTGGCTTCCCCGTGCTTCTGAAACGCGGCCCTGGCAGCAAGATCAAGGACCTGCTGATGTCGGCCGAATACATCATGGCGGAGGGTAACGAAAAGGTCGTGCTTTGCGAGCGAGGAATCACCACTTTCGAGGATAGCTGCCGCAACACCACGGACATCAACGCCATCCCGGTGCTGAAGCAATGGACGCACCTTCCGGTAGCCATCGATCCGAGTCACGCCACCGGCCACTGGGATTATGTGGGCAGCATCGCAAAAGCGGGTGTAGCCGCCGGTGCCGACGGCGTGCTGGTGGAGGTTCATAACGACCCTGCCCATGCGCTGAGCGATGGTCCGCAAAGCCTGAAGCCTGAGAAGTTCGAAGAGCTGATGGGCCAGATGCGCCGCGTCGCCCTGGCGGTGGATCGGGAGATGTAGGGGAATACAGGAGATAGGAGTGGTGGAGTCAGGAGCGGTCGATTGGGTGATGTAGGTTCGTCGCAAGGCTAATTGTAGGGGCGGTTCGTGAACCGCCCTTAGGCGCGGAAACCGCGCCTATTCGGATTGTAGGGGCATCGCGTGCAGTGCCCACATCACAGGTATATACCGCGTAGGGGTTCCCCTGTGGGTGCCCCTAATCGGTAGCGGCTATCCGCCAGACCGCCCCGGTTAGGAGAAAACCGGCGCGGACATCGGGGTAACCCCCGTGGTTACCCGTCATTACGATCTGTCCAATCCGTCGCATCCGTCCAATTTCCGCCCCCTAAAACCCGCAAGACCGGCCCGGAAAGGGAAAACCGGACCGGTCATCGGTAGGGGCGACCGGTGGTCGCCCTGGGAAGTCTACACCAGCAGCAGCACCTGGTAGGGTTCCAGTGTGATGGTGCCCTCGTAGCGCACACCGGACAGCATGTCGGTCATGGGTTTCGGCAGTGTGAGTTCCCCTGGCTTCGCCTCAATCTCCATCACACCCCACGCCTCTCCTGCTGCTCCAGAACGCGGCACCACCAGCACGTTGGAGCTGGCCTCCGCCACGGGCTGCACGTTGATGGGCTCGCCCAGCATCTTCATGATGGTGACCAGGCTCTCGGGATCGGGCATGCAGCCCAGAATGACCACACGCCCTTTGCCCATTGGCTTGACAGTCACCGCAGCCAGCCCTTCGGCGGGATACTCGGTGTAGTGGGCCAAAGCCTCAGCCCCGCGCAGCGAGAAGGCGTTGCACCATACATTTCCGGAGCCAGTGCGGCCGTCTGCCAGTTTGATGGCAACCGGCTGGCCCTCCGCCTGTATCTGCTGCTCGCAGTAGACGCCGCCCCATTCCTCAAGCACGCTGAACGGGCTGTCAGGGAACTTGCTGAGGTGCTGGTCGCGGATATCGCACATGGCGCCAGCGATCCAGGTGCCGCCATCTTCAATCCAGGTCTTCAAGCGTGCGGTGAGGCCGTCTTCGTCCAGCCACTGCATATATGGCGTGTAGACCATCTTATAACGGCTCAGGTCGGCTTCGCTGTCAATCACATCCGGCCGGAACTGCGCGCCTGTGAGCGGCAGGTAAACCTCTTTCACTATGCGCTCCTGCATGTTGGGGCCGTGAACCACCGGCAGAGCTTTGAAGTTGTTGTAGGCCAGGTTCGTGTAGTGGATTGCGAACCCGCTGTTGGTCAGCTTCGTTCCGTTGAGCAGCTCCGCGTTGGCCTTGAGCCCTTCGGAGACTTTCACGACCTCGTGCCAATACCATGGCTTCCGACCGTGGCTGTCCACCACATAACCGTGCATCTGCTCGTGACCAGCGCGGTGCTGACGCCACAACCAGTAGCCGTTGTGTTCGCCGCCCATCATGTAGCTCATCCATGTGTTCATAGTGGTATAGCCGGCGATCTGGCGTGGGCACGCGATGATGGAGCCATTAAAGTTGGTGCATGTCTCCACATTCCAGTATGGCTGATCGGGCTTGATAGGCCGGATCAGGTCAAACCAGAAGGCGGCATCACGCACCGTGGGGCCGAAGTTATAATGGTCATACATCACCACATCCAGCTTCTTGGCGACCTCGTGGTGGTCGAAACCAGGGATGCACATGACGTTTGTGCTGACCATTTTGGCATCGCAGGCGTGAAGGATGTCGGCCTGTGCCCAGGTGTATTCCACATAAGATTTATTGCCGAACTCGCTCCATGCCGCGATGAGGCTTGGGTTCTGCCAGACGTTCTTTTTGAGAGAAGGAATCTGCCCGAACGCCTGGTATTCCTGGCTCCAGAGGGTCAGGCACCAGGCCTCGTTCAATGCTTCAATGGTGCCATAGCGGTCGCGCAGAAAGTCGTGGAACAGACGCATGCAGGTGGGGCAGGCGCAAGATACACCCTCAGCAGCAAAGATTTCATTGTCAATCTGCCAACCAATGATCGCCGGATCATCGGCGAACTCGTTCGCCATCTCAGCAGCGATCGTCTCCGATAGCCGGCGGTAGACCGGGTCATTCGGGCAGTAGTGGCGTCGGCCGCCATGATCCAAGCGAATGCCATCGGCGTTGACGTAGAGCACTTCTGGGTATCGCCGCACTGCCCAGATGGGTGGCGTGGCGGTAGGGGTACACATGATGGTGCCGATGCCGTTTGCTGCAAGCTTATCGACGATGTCGTGCAGCCAGCCGAAGTCGAACCGGCCCTCCTCGGGCTCCATGCGGCTCCAGGCGAACTCGCCGATGCGCATCAAGTTCATGCCCGCCTCTTTCATCAAGCGGATATCTTCGTCTTGCAGGCCCACCGGCCAATCCTCAGGGTAGTATGCGGCCCCAAAATAGGGGGGATGAATATCTAGTTTCGTCATTTTTTTGACTTTCTCCAAAATAAAAATGCAGGGATCACCAGATCATGTTTCTAGGCGTGTGGCGGGAATTCCTGCTGTGCCAGATAAGGCTAAAACAACTTGCCTGGCTCCATATATGCAGGTAGACTTAAGGCATGGGCAGCATGCTGTAAAGTGCGGGCTGCTATCGCAATATTAGCCAATGGAGAATGCCATGTTTACACTGTTCTTTTTCGCAACCCTCTGCCTGATCGGGATGCTGTATGCCAGACCTGCCGTCGCAAAGCTGGTGGTCGACGAGGAGCCTTCGATAGGATCCGGTCATCCCGTGTGCCATGTGCTGATCTGCTGCAGGTCCACCAATCGGGGCATCAAGTTCCTGGTCAACGGACAGTGGAATCCTGCGCATGACTACGGAGACATCAACCAGGTTCGAGATATCATGCAGAAGATCAAGGATGTTGGTATCCGCACAGTGTCGATCGACATGACCAACGACTCGCAGTGGAACCAGTTCTGGGACGAATATAAGCCGATGGTGGACAACATCCAGCAGGTTTGCCGAGAGAAGCAGATGCAGTTCTTTCTGTTCATCGGAGCGGCCGGTGACATGGCGTTTTGGAACGAGAAGGCGAAATACACGCTCGAAAACTGGGCGAAGGACAAGACCTACCGGCGATACGGGAACGGCGATGACCGGCCGATGCTGATCATATTCAACCCTGCTGAGATGTGGTGGCCCAGATATAACACGGCTCCCGCCGCCCACAAGACATATCTATCGAAGTTCCATATGGGCACCACGCAGGTCAACGACCCGATTCTGCCCGGCAAGTCGGACGGCTGGGGATACCGTAACTATTCACAGAGTGCTGACGGCAAGGTTCGGTTTGTGGCCCCCACCAGCGGAGTGGCACCCAGCGACCCGTGGAAGCACATCAGCGCAGAGCAGTGGCGTAAGCGGATCGCATGGGCGTTGAAAGCTGACCACTACATGGTATTCGGTTCGTACGACGATGTGTGCGACGGCATCAACTGGGGGATTGCTGACACCAGCGGCACCACCGTGGAATACAACAAATACCCCGATAACGAGCCGTACGTCTATTACAAGATACTTCAGGAGATGCTGGCCGATGCGGCCGCTCGGAGGAAGGGTGGCAGATAGGTTGCCAGTGTGAACGGGTTCTGCAGAGCTCGATGCTAACCTCGTCACAGAGCGCGGATTTCACCATGTGTAGACTTCCATTTTGGGCGGTACACCAGGGTAGATACTCCCAGGAATCCGGCTGTAGTGCTTGATGGTGGTCACAATATCGATATACACAAGAGCGGTATTGCGTCCATGAGCGGGTAATATGATTCAACAGGGACCGAATTCATTGCCCAGGCAGATGGGTTTTATGAAAGGATCAGGCATGGTGGAAGACTCCCGACGGAACCCCTCATCGCCAGACTATCAATACTGGGAGAGACCAGAAGATATCCCCATAACAGGCTCAATAAGCGACGCAGCCGCACTAATTGACGCAGTTGTGGTTGATATCATGTTCAGTCAGCAGATTCCGTGCGGATCCCTTACGGTGACTAGAAATGGTCAAGTGGCGATTAATCGAGCTTATGGTTATATGGATAAAGAACGTACGAAACCGCTACCTACGCAAACACTATTTCGTATAGCAAGCCTTGACAAGATGGTGATACGCACAGCAATAGATCGGATGATCATAGAAGGTAAGGTGGTTCCAGGGACATCGGATGTTTTATCACGTGATCTATACATATTTAGGTCGCTTCAGAAGGCCGGTGTATTTGGATCAGAATTGAAGGATGCAGACCCGAGGTTATTCGATGTCACCATTGGGCAATTGGTCGATCATACGAGTGGTATCGCTATCTACTACCCAAGCATGAAGGAGGTAAGTGAATACTTTCATATAACGCGACTTCCGAACGCTATGGAGTTGTTAAGATTCTATGCATGCCGACCTCTCAAAGACAAACCAGGAACTCAAGTGGAATATAACAACACCGCTAACTGTATGCTGTGGTTGATCGCTCAATGGTTAGGCGGAGGTATGCTCAAAACACTCGGTGACTATGTGTATTCAGAAGCGGACACTACTGAATTCGGAGTTTCCAGAACTCGCCCCCAGGATAGGAGTTCAAAAGAGGTTTGGTATTCGACCGGGAGAACTGGCGAGAGCATATACCCTGAAGATAATGGAGCAATACTTCCTGTGACCGATGGCGGTATCACTTTTTACGATACGTGGATGATAGCCTCATCTGAAGCTCTTGCCCGTTATCTCAGCACCTGGTATATGGGGACGGGACGTCCGCTGATGGATGCTACAGGTAAACTGGCACAAGGTAATGACAACGGTATAGGCATTTATAAAGGTTCATGGGATGGAGTATTTACGATGATGTTTCAAAAGAGATGGACACTTAGTAACTGTGTGCTTCTGTTCAACCAGCGTGAAGAACGGCCTGGTGTCACTCAAGGTGAGTTATACCAGCCCCTCTATGATGTTATTGAGGAAATTGGCTGGTAAATGTGCTTAAGGATGCTTGTAAGTAACAGGCCGGGCGCCCCTTGTGGGCGCCCGTATTACCGGGGCGGTATGGGCATGGCGTGCCGTGCCCGAATCGCGGGCCCGAACAATATGTCAATCGTAGGGGCGACCGGCCGATCGCCCGAATAGGGCCACCACAAGGGTGGCCCCTTGTATCAGTTACAGTATGGGCTGCCGTGCAAGCACGGGCGGGTGCCTTCTTCTATATCGGATTTTTTCGATATCTATCGAACCCGGCTCGGTGATCGAAGGTTCATTACTGATATCTGGGTATCCGGCTACGGTGGTATATAGCCATTAGTCACCGTTTACTGCCACCCATGTGCGGTATATGTATACCACTTGACTAGTTCGTGAGCATTGTCGTTGCTTTTGAGGTATGCCAATGATCACTCGGCAAGTGAAACAAAAGCTCCGTGGCTTGCTCATTGGTAATATTTACGCAGGATATGAGCCTGCCTGCCAAGGCTTAATGATGTTCTTGACCGGCCACCACCGCGGTGGTCATAGTGAACCATGGGAGCCGTTCAGTGTAGACCAATGGTGTCAACGGATCGCCTGGGCGTTGAAAGCCGACCACTACATGGTGTTTGGCTCGTATGACGATGTGTGCGACGGTATCAACTGGGGGATTGCTGACACCAGCGGAACCACGGTGGAGTATAACAAATACCCGGGTGATGAGCCGTATGTTTACTACAAGATACTTCAGGAGATGCTGGCTAAGACGGCAGCTCGGAGGAAGGGCCGGTAGGTTGCAGCTTGTGGTGGGTTTTCAGACCTCGGTGCCGCGACATAAATGTCTCGGCTATTGATCAACAAGCACCCGCCCGTGCCTACCCGGCAGCCCATACTGTAACTGATGCGTTTCAGGTACATTAAGAACGCACATCTCTTGACAGCATCCCCGATCGGTCTTTGGTGCATAATAGCCCGTCAACAAGCATGGGGCGGAAAGGTGGCTGATCAGCCAGATGGTGTCGCGCTCGGTGGCGAACCCGTGTGAACCCGATTACAAGATTTCACGTATATGCCTTTCCGGCTCCGAGATGTGCTCATATTTCTATGTGTGAGGATCAAACAATGGCACACCACTCTCAGAAAGACCTCTCACCTGTAGAGGCCCAGCCTCCTTCCCACTCCCTATCATTGCACCGCGTTCCTACCCCTCGGTTCTTAGCTCATTACCCGACAGAGGATCTCCATGTGATCCACCGCAATGCAGCGGGCATTGACCTAGCAGGACGCGGTTCACACTACATCGCTCTAGAGATCAGTGAGACAGAGCTTGAGGTCATAGAGGTGGGCGGAATGACGCCGGATATGATCGCATGGGTTGCCTATCTCAAGTCACATAACGTGACTACAGTGGCGATGGAAGCAACTGGTGTCTACTGGATACCGGTGTCGATGCTCTGGAGAAGGCCGGCATCGAAGTATTTCTGGTGAACCCAAGCCATGCTAAGAATGTTCCTGGACGCCCGAAAGATGACAAGCTAGACGCACGTTGGTTACAGAAGCTGCATAAATTTGGCTTGCTTGCGGCCTCGTTTCGCCCGAGCGAAGACATTCGCCCGTTGCTAGAACTCTGGCACCAACGAATTAAACAAGTGGAATTCTGCGGTGATGCGGTCCGTCGCCAGCAGAGGGCTCTGGATATGATGAATCTGCGCCCGCACCAGTTAATAAGCGACCTGGATGGAGTGACAGGTCAGCGTATCGTGGATGCGATCGTGGATGGAGAGCGTGATCCAGTCAAACTGGCGTCATATCGCGATCATCGTTGTCACTGCACCGATGAAGAACTGTACGCGGCTTTGACAGGGTATTACCAACCCCACCTGGTGTTTGCTCTCAAGATAGCCCGAAATGACCATCTTTTCCATCAGGCTCAAATCGCTCAGATCGATGCTCAGATATTACAGCATCTTACTGCGATCATGCCTGAGAATGATGATGAGATCACAGAAGCTGTCAGCTTGGATACCCACCCAGTCAACCAGGGAAAACATCCACCGCCATTTAATGCTGGTGCGATGGTGACACTGTTTCTGGGTGTAGACCCAACCAAGCTACCATGAATCGGCGGTCTCACAGCTCTGGGCCTTCTGTCTTTGTTAGGCTACGACATGGACAAGTGGAAAACAGATCGACATTTCGGGTCATACCTTGGGCTTGCGCCGGTTCAGAAGATCAGCGGAGGTAAACAGCTATCGAGCCGTACCCGGCCTGGCATACATCCTGCGGCCGTTCTGTTTCTGCAGTCGGCCGTTGCGACTATACGTTCTGATAATGCTTACGGTGCTTTCTATAGACGCTTAGCGGCTCGCATTAGCAAACCCAAAGCTCTCTATGCCACGGCATACAAAATTGCTAGGATGTATTACCATCTGCTAAAAGACGGCCAGCAATACGTTGATCTTGGGGTTCAGGATTACGAAGCGAGGTCTCATGCTCATCAAGTCGCAGCCATGAGAAAGAGGGCCAAGAAGTTAGGTTTCGATCTGATCGAAGCCGTCTGACCATATAATTTTCGATGCTCTCAAGCACAACTTAATCGGAGAAGTGCATATGCAGCTCCGACAGGCATTTTATACCCAATAGGTGGTAGGATAGCCGTATAAAGGTTACTTACAAGACCGCTAAAGCGGCCTGCGTGACATCGCTCCGTATCAGCCGTTTGGGGTGTTGAGGATTATATCGTTACAGTAGCCTGCATGCGTCGGCTTCACAAACATGGCGAAGCCCTGCAGCCTGCTTCAGCAGGCTTGGCCGGTCAATAGCCATGTGCTTTAGCGCGTGGTAGGGCAGGAGGCTAGTTGACTGACCTCAATGCCGCTGCAGTGGCACGCAACTACGTGTAATAGCTAACGGTATGTACTAAAACTGAAAGCCGACTATAGCCCGTGCTGCTGGCGGTAGAGCACGCGCAGCTCGTCTAGGCTGACCCGCTTGCCGTCGCGAACGACAAACCAGAGGTGGTACCCGTTCAGACGCGGCGCGCTGACTAACGAGGCGTGTGCCGCTGCTTTATGAATGTCCAAGATCATATCGCCAAAGTCTAGCTTGGCTTGGTGCGTCAGTATGGCGCTGAGCTCGCAGTCTTCAAAGTAAACATCCTCGCCTTCGACAAGCAGTCCCGATGCCAATAGCTTCTGCATGCTGACGGGTACCGGTTTGATGTCGTAAGTCGCTTTGGCGACGTCATCGAGTTGCTCTACCACTGCATCCACACGCCGCTGACCCTGTTCGCAGTAGACCGGGCTGCTGTCTATCGAGATATACTTCCGCCCCATGCGTTTGGCCACCGCGGCGGTGGTCATGGTGCCGCCAAACGGGTCCAGCACAAGCTCTCCGATTCTGCTCGATATCGCGATCACTCGGGTGAGCAGCTCCTCGGGCTTCTGGGTGGTGTGCAGCTTATGCCCTTTGGCGTCTTTCAGGCGCTCGGTGTTTCGGCACACTGGGATGCGCCAGACCGAACCCATCTGCTTACGGATACCACGCCCATGTTCTTCAGATGTCACTGTGTCGGTGTTGAGGTGTTTGCCCGTGTGGTAGTTGAAGGTCACTTTCGACTTGTCGCTCTTGCCGGCCCAGATCAGGGTTTCATGGCTGTTGGTCAGCCTTGAGCCGAGGAAATTCGGGGTGGGGTTCGTCTTATGCCAGACGACATCGTTGATGATCCAAAAACCCAACCGCTGCATGATGGCGCCGATGGAGTAGATGCACTGCATCCCGCCGATCACCCAGATGGCTCCATTCGGGTTCAGTATCCGCCTGCATTCTGTGAGCCAAGCCTCGGTGAAGCGCTCGTAATCGGCCAAGTCGGTAAACTGGTTGTCCCAGGCGTCGTCGCAACCGTTGAAAGCACCCCCTTCAACGCGATGCAGAGTGCCTTCGACACGCATCCAGTATGGTGGATCGGCGAAAACCAGGTCTACGCTGTTGTCCTCAATGGCCTTCATCACCGTGAGGGTATCCTGGCAGATGATCTGGTTGACTAGCAAAGAGGCTGCATCCTCACGCTATTTCGCCGCACTAAACTTGCGGGCGGCTTCGGGGTCGATGTCACCTGTGATGGTCATCTGAGCTTTACCGCACACGATGCTATCGATGCTGATGGGGGCTCCCATCTGCTTCAGGTCCAGCAGTGGCCGGTTGAGGAACTGGCCCATGATGGCATTCCTTACCGGCTCAGGCAGGTTGAAACCCAGGGCGTGGACCTCCGCGGCGCGGATCCATACGGTGCCGTCAGGGCGAAGATCGGGAATACCCACCACTTTGGCGCTCAGCCGAGTGATCGGCGTGACGGCAACCAGTGCGATGGTGACGCCTTCTGGTGCAACCGTAAGGGTGATATCCTCCAGCCGTTTGACCACTTTGTTCCATGGGCTGCCGATTTCGGGTAGATGCTTCAGTACATAAGCCTCGATGTTCTTCTGGCTGATGTTCGCGGTATAGGTTCCCTGGGTGAACTGGATGCCCTCTGGTGTCTGTGAGACGTTTTGAACGGTGGCGTCCAGCCAGTCCACAACGAGCCCTGGGCGAATCTCAACGGCCTCACCTTGTATATGTGCCGATTGTGCTTTCATCTTTAACACTCCCATGTCTAGTCCCAAACGCACGCGGTAGCTCTTGGCTGGTGCCAGCATCACTTGCAGTTTCTGTTCGGCTTTGTTCTCAATCTTCCGCACAGGGTTGCAGCCGACCAGGCATATGCAGACCGCCGTGACGGCAGCTAACCATATGGAAAACTTAAGATGTGGAGGGCGTTGTTTAGGTTTCATACTATATATATTATGACATTACTTTGCGGTTTGCTTCTCCTACCGTGGTGACAGGCGGGTACGCCGTGGTCTCGCAAAGTAGGTATAATCACGATATGCATAAATCTAGCCTGTAGAGGAGGCCATCAATGCTCGACAAGTCGGTTCCGTATGTCAATGTCATCATGCGCCGTGACCCTGGTGCACCGGTTCCCGAGTTTGAAGTGCCGGATGGTTACACCATCGTGGGATACCAGCCTGGAGACGAGACAGCCTGGGGAGAGATAGAGAGCTCGGTGCTTGAGTTCGAAACTCCCCAAGCCGCGACCGAATACTTCCTGCGTGACTACGTGGCATACGACACCGAGGTCAAGCGGCGTACGCTGTTTGCTCAGGATTCGGCGGGTCGGAAGGTGGGCACCTTCACGGCATGGTGGAACTATACTGGTCTAAGGCGTGTGCCGTTCCTGCATTGGGTGGCTGTTCTACCCGAACACCAGGGGAGGGGCGTAGGCAAGGCTCTGGTGGCCGCTGGGGTGCGGTTGATGGTGGATATCGAAGGCGACTGTGAGATGTTCTTGCACACCCAGACCTGGAGCCACAAGGCCATACGCATTTACCGCTGGGCCGGGTTTGAGTTGGATACACAGAGTGAGTGGCCGGGCGGGTATAGTAACGACACCCAGCAGGCACTGCCGATACTTGAGGGGCTCATTTAGGCCTCGGGGTAAGGGAGACCCGGCATCACAGGGAGGTTGATGCCGGGTTATTGGGAGAGGTCAGTTGCTTCCTTGTGCCCCAAACGAGGTGTCAATCTGCACATAATCAAACAGGTTGACGTAACCGTCCATGTCAATATCACAAAGCGGGTCACTGCTACCAAAGTGCTTATCCAGCTCCACGAAGTCAAACAGGTTGATCTGGTTGTCCCCATTAGTATCACCGCGAATCAGGGAGATGTTCACGGTGGTAGTGGCACTTGGGTCCATATTCACTTTGGCGGAAAGGCAGCCTGGGGCCTGCAGCAGCATCTCCACAGGTGCCGAGATGGGGGTGCTGAAGGCGAAGGCACCCATGTCATCTATGGTCACAGGTAACGTCTGCAGCGGTGAGTGGCTGACAGGATCACGCAACACGACCTGCATGTTCCTGACGCCCGCTCCGTAAGGTTTCTGGACGGCCGATATGGAAATCTGCCCGCTATAGTTGATGGGGGCATCATGGACGATGCTGACTGCATCGACCTCAGGAGAGTAGCCGTTCACGTTCATAGCCGGGGTGATGCGCACGAAATCGACGTGCTCCAGAACGACCGGCTGGCCGTTGGAGTCGACCGCCCAGTCCAGATTGATGGCATCTCCGCCAGCGGAACCGGGAGTGATTCCGTTGGTAAAAGGGTCATCGGGCAGCCGCGGGTTTCCTGTGCCATCGGTAGGGGTGCAGTCGGCGTATCCCCAGGTTGGATTCTTCGTCCGATCGACAGCACCGTAGCTGTATGCCGGGTTTAGTGAAGCTTTGATTCGATAAAATGGATCGCTGTCATCGTACCCGTTACCATTCGTATCGACACCGACCTCAATAGTCCCCGGCTCCTGAAACACATAGTTCTCATTGCCGCCCTGATACATGGCGTTCCCGAACACGATCAGGTCGTAGCCAGTTCCATTCGGTATCTGCCTGTCAAAGCCAAGCGTTAACTTCCCGCCTATTCCGACACTCACAAGTGCCGTGATCTCGGGCGTCGATGGGGTGGCATTTATCGACGGCGCGCCCAGCGCTTCAGCAGGTACCGTGCGCACAGGGTTCGCACCCTGCGTATACGAGATGACGCGGGTCGCGAAGTCGGAACTCCAGCAATAACAACTGGTTCCCACAAGAAGGATTATTACCGCTGTTGTGAGTTTCATTACTGTATGTTGCCTATATTCTGCTTCTGCGTTTACGCGCGACCAGGCCTGTTACGCCCATGGCCAACAGCAGCATAGAGGCTGGTTCTGGCACAGGGCTGGCTTGCACGACGCTGCCGGCTGAGGTGAAGGTCCCGTTAATGAGCACTGAGCCGTCTCGCCCGTCGGTCAGGCCATATCCGTAGTCAAAGGAGCCGTCAAAGGCGCCCCATTTTGTCACGGTTCCGTTGGCATACTTCGCCACCGTGCTACCAGTGGTAGCCAGTAAACTTCCGTCCGACAGCCATACAACGCTGGAACAACCGGACCCCTCTGCATTGAGCAGCGAGATGGTGTCAAGCACAGCTCCTGTATTGCTGATCTTTAGAATGTTTCCTGCATTTCCTGTGAAGTTGGGGTCGTTGGTGTCGCCGATGAAGATATTGCCCAGGTTATCAAGAGCGATTCCGCCAAGGTATCCTGTGCCCAGACCTGTTGCAATGGCGGTCACACTTCCGTTGTTCACCAGGCTAACACCACCAGAGCCCGGTGCGGAGGCATTGACTACATAATACATTCCGCTTCCAGCATAGGTGATTTGTGCTGGTGATGCCAGTGCGTTCATGCTTGTGAGGGCGTTCAGTGTATTGTTGGAGAGTGTGTAACTCCAGGCTGCGCTGGTATTTGCATTCTCGGTGAAGGCCAGTGTGTCATTATCGGCCCACACGAGTCCACCGAATGTGCCGAAGGTTTGGCCTGACGGTGCGGCGATGCGAGCGACTTCTGTCCGTCCGCTGCCCACCTTGTCGTATATAACAATGGTGCCGGCACCAGAGTAACTGTCTTGTGCAACAGCAAACAGTCCACTTGTACTGACGGCCATTTCTGAACCTGTGAGCCCAAGGTTGCTGACAGACCACCCTGGAGCGGTAAAGCCTGCGGAAGATTGGGAGGGGAGTGATGGGAAAGACAGGGCGACTGCGGCCAATACGGCCATGCCCAGTTTGCGGATCATCATTGCGAATGCTCTCCTAATTAGTGAGTAGATTATACTTCGCTATCAGGCAGAGGGAGTGAAGGTGCCAATCAACAAAAAATCCTGTCCTTTGGTTGGACAGGGTGTGTATGGTGAAACCTATAACCACACCCCTTTGCGCGAAGGGTTGATACTTGCTAACCTCAGGCTGGCGTTCGGACTTATCCGCACTAAGCGGCTTACCGTAGCGGCACTGCACCGGAATTTCACCGGATTTCCCCTACTGACTCTCGAGTGAGAGGCAGACCTAAGGCTATTCATATTCAGTTGTCAATTAAGTCTATCCAAGCTGTGAGCTGATGTCAAACATATTACCGTTAATTTCATGGTAGTATCGTGTGGTATATCTGTAGCACCGAACGGGGTAATTAGCCCCATTCAGGCCCATTAAGGGTAAGGAAACGAAGGCTGTGAGTCTGGGCAAGATGAATTTCGCCCAATTTCTCAAATCCGTCAAAACTGGGGCTTGACACGGGTGTTTCTACATGGTATGATTATCTTTGCCGGAGCGAAACGGGGTAAGCCCCTCGAGCCGGTTGGGACCTTGAAAACTAGGTGAAGCAGCGAACCAAACGCCAATTTATTGGCGAGAATGGTAATTCGGTTTTGAAGCTAATCGATCCACTAAAGTTGGAACTTGACCCTTCGGGGTTTAAGGATATTCGACGGAGAGTTTGATCCTGGCTCAGAGCGAACGCTAGCGACGTGCCTGCGACATGCAAGTTGAGCGGAAGTCCAGACCTTCGGGTTTCGACTTTAGCAGCGAACGGTCGAGTAACACGTAAGGAACCTGCCACGCAGACCGGGACAACGGACCGAAAGGTGCGCTAATACCGGATGGTGAGTGCTGAAGACATCTTCTACACTTCAAACCGCTTATTAAGGAGACGAGATAAGTGGCTGCGTAATGGCCTTGCGTCCCATCAGCTAGTTGGCGGGGTAATGGCCCACCAAGGCGACGACGGGTAGCTGGTCTGAGAGGACGATCAGCCGGACTGGGACTGAGACACGGCCCAGACTCCTACGGGAGGCAGCAGTCGGGAGTCTTGCACAATGGGGGAAACCCTGATGCAGCGACGTCGCGTGTGGGATGAAGTATTTCGGTATGTAAACCACTTTTGCGGGGGGCGAACACAATGACGGTACCCCGCGAATAAGCCCCGGCTAACTACGTGCCAGCAGCCGCGGTAATACGTAGGGGGCGAGCGTTGCTCGGATTGACTGGGCGTAAAGCGCGCGTAGGCGGTCCATTAAGTGTGTGGTGAAATGCAGAGGCTCAACCTCTGTCCCGCCGCGCAAACTGGTGGTCTTGAGATTGGGAGGGGGATGCGGAATTCCTGGTGTAGCGGTGAAATGCATTGATATCAGGAGGAACACCGGCGGCGAAGGCGGCATCCTGGCTTATATCTGACGCTGAGGCGCGAAAGCGTGGGTAGCAAACGGGATTAGATACCCCGGTAGTCCACGCCGTAAACGATGGATACTAGGTGTGGGAGGTCTCGACCCCTCCCGTGCCGTAGCAAACGCGTTAAGTATCCCGCCTGGGGAGTACGGCCGCAAGGTTGAAACTCAAAGGAATTGACGGGGGCCCGCACAAGCGGTGGAGCATGTGGATTAATTCGATAATGACCGAAGAACCTTACCCAGGTTTGACATGTCAGCGCCGTACCCGGAAATGGGTATTCTTGTAGTAATACAAGCGCTGTCACCGCTGTTGCATGGCTGTCGTCAGCTCGTGCCGTGAGGTGTTGGGTTAAGTCCCGCAACGAGCGCAACCCGCGTTCCATTTTGCCATCAGGTAATGCTGGGAACTATTGGAAGACCGCCCGGGTAACCGGGAGGAAGGGGCGGACGACGTCAAGTCAGCATGGCGCTTATGCCTGGGGCCTCACACATGCTACAATGGGCGCAACAAAGGGATCCGAAGCCGCGAGGTAGAGGCAACCCCATAAAGGCGTCCTCAGTTCGGATCGCAGTCTGCAACTCGACTGCGTGAAGTTGGAATCGCTAGTAAACGCGGATCAGCTAAGCCGCGTTGAATACGTTCCCGGGCCTTGTACACACCGCCCGTCAAGTCACCTGAATTGTCTGCACCTGAAGTGCGTGGCTCAACCGCAAGGAGAGAGCGCCCGAGGGTGCGGGGAGTAAGGGGGACTAAGTCGTAACAAGGTAGCCGTACCGGAAGGTGCGGCTGGATCACCTCCTTTCTAAGGGGGATGCGCCCCACTCTTTGGAGTGGTGAGCATCTCTCAGGTCGTCCGAGTTATTATTCTTTAGTTTTGGTTAAGAGTTTCACCTAGTCTCCGCGGTCTCGCGGCGTGGGCCTATAGCTCAGCTGGTTAGAGCGCACCCCTGATAAGGGTGAGGTCACTGGTCCGAATCCAGTTAGGCCCACCACCCAAGTTTGGGGGATTAGCTCAGTTGGGAGAGCACCTGCTTTGCAAGCAGGGGGTCAGCGGTTCGAGCCCGCTATCCTCCACCAAGATTTAGGTTTTGGTAAAAGGGTGGCAGGTAAGAAGAAATGCCGGGTTGCAATCCGGCAAAGTTGTCACGAAAGTGGCGAGACGCACATTGAAAATCGCATAGGGTAGACATGGCATCTTTAAGTTAAGAAGCTAAGACACAAGGACGAATAATCCAAAAATCAAAGCTAATTACTTGAAGCTACACATTTCACAAAACAAACAAGACAGTCACAGAAGGAAACTTCTGTAATGAATTCTATAGATGGTGGCATACTGCAGGAATGTAGTGTGTTGCGCCTCTAAGGTATCGAAGCTCATGCAAGCTAGTAAGGGCGTATGGTGGATGCCTTGGGGCGTGGGGCCGATGAAGGACGCGGCAAGCGGCGAAACACTACGGGGAGGCGCAAGCAGCCTTTGATCCGTGGGTCTCCGAATGGGGTAACCCAGCCAGAGTAATGTCTGGTTACCGTATATTGAACACATAGATATACGGAGGGCACCCGGCGAACTGAAACATCTTAGTAGCCGGAGGAAAAGAAAACAGATGTGATGCCCCTAGTAGCGGCGAGCGAACGGGGCTTAGCCTAAACCATAATCGTGTTAAAGCGTGCAGCGTTGCGATTATGGTGTCGTGGGATCTTCAGGGGGTTGCACAGCCCCAAAGAAGTTACAAACCAAATATACAGCCGAACGGCATGGGAAGGCCGGCCGCAGAGAGTGAGAGCCTCTTAGGCGACGTATGATTGGCTTCTGAAGCGATCCCAAGTAGTGCGGGACACGAGGAACCCTGCGCGAATCTGCCAGGACCACCTGGTAAGGCTAAACACCCCACGCCACCGATAGCGCATAGTACCGTGAGGGAACGGTGAAAAGCACCCCGGGAGGGGAGTGAAATAGCACCTGAAACCACACGCCCACAAACAGTCGGAGCCCCGCAGAAGGGGTGACGGCGTACTTTTTGTAGAACGGGCCAGCGAGCCGTCGTTCTGGGCAGGTTAAGCGTCTAAGACGTGCAGCCATAGGGAAACCGAGTCCGAATAGGGCGTATTGTCCGGGGCGGCGAACCCGAAACCGTGTGATCTACCCGTGGTCAGATTGAAGCGGGGGTAAGACCCCGTGGAGGATCGAACTGGTAAAGGTTGAAAACTTTTCGGATGAACTGCGGGTGGCGGAGAAATTCCAATCGAACACGGAGATAGCTGGTTCTCCCCGAAATGCATTTAGGTGCAGCGTCGCGCGTTCTGCTTTGTCGGTAGAGCACTGGAAGGAATAGGGGCCCCACCGGGTTACCAACCCCTACCAAACTCCGAATGGCAAAGCATCATAGCGCGGCAGTGAGACTGCGGGGGCTAAGCTCCGTAGTCGAGAGGGAAACAACCCAGACCGCCTGCCAAGGTCCCCAAGAATAGGCTAAGTGTAAAAGGATGTAGGGTCACACAAACAACCAGGATGTTGGCTTAGAAGCAGCCACCATTTAAAAAGTGCGTAACAGCTTACTGGTCGATGTGATCCCGCGCCGACAATGTAAGGGGGCTCAAGCCTATCACCGAAGCAGCGGAGGCAGATTTAAGTATCTGCTTGGTAGGGGAGCGTGCCGATAGCGGTGAAGCCAGAGCGTGAGCGCTGGTGGAGTTGTCGGGAGCGAGAATGCTGGCATGAGTAGCGCGTAGAAGGGTGAGAATCCCTTCCGCCGATAGCCCAAGGTTTCTCAGGCGAGGCTCGTCCCCCTGAGGTTAGCCGGGCCTAAGCTGAGGCCGTTTGGCGTAAGCGAAGGACATACGGTAGAGATTCCGTAGCCAGTTAGTTGTGTATATACCTTATCGTGACGCCCCCAAAGCCGTTAAAGTGCGGTGTTGGACGTCCGCGCGGAGTAATAGCATTCGTGTGATTATTCCCAAGGTGGAGGCCTTTGGGCCGAATCCAAGTTAGCGCGTTGGGGGACTAGAAAAGCCGATAAGGTTGCAGCTGTCTGTCCGTACCGCAAACCGACACAGGTGGGCTGGTAGAGGATACCGAGGCGTTCGAGAGAATTCCCGTTAAGGAACTAGGCAAAATAGCCCCGTAACTTAGGGAGAAGGGGTGCTCTGCAGGTTTAGTCTGTAACGACTAATGCTGTTGGAGCCGCAGTTAAGAGGCTCAGGCGACTGTTTACCAAAAACATAGCTCTCTGCTAAGCCGAAAGGCGATGTATAGGGGGTGACACCTGCCCAATGCCCGCAGGTTAAAGGGAAGGATTCGGCGCAAGCCAAAGTCTAGAACTGAAGCCCGGGTGAATGGCGGCCGTAACTATAACGGTCCTAAGGTAGCGAAATTCCTAGTCGGGTAAGTTCCGACCCGCACGAATGGTGTAACGATCTGAGCGCTGTCTCAACGGGAAGCTCGGTGAAGTTGTAGCACCGGTGAAGATGCCGGTTACCCGCCGCAGGACGGAAAGACCCCGTGGAGCTTTACTGCACCCTGTCACTGCGGTTCGAGATAAATTGTAGAGCGTAGGTGGGAGCCGCAAGGCGCCAATGGAACACCACCCTGTTTATCTTGGACCGCTAACCCTTACCATGAATCTGGTATAGGGAACAGTTTCAGGCGGGCAGTTTGACTGGGGCGGTCGCCTCCCAAATGGTAACGGAGGCGCCCAAAGCTATTCTCAGCCTGGTCGGAAATCAGGCGTTGAGTGCAAGCGCATAAGAATAGTTGACTGCGAGACACACAGGTCGAGCAGGTGCGAAAGCAGGGGCTAGTGACCCCTTGGCTGCGTGTGGATGCGCCAAGGTTCATCGGATAAAAGCTACCCCGGGGATAACAGGCTGATCTTGCCCAAGCGCTCACAGCGACGGCAAGGTTTGGCACCTCGATGTCGGCTCGTCGCATCCTGGGGCTGAAGCGGGTCCCAAGGGTTAGGCTGTTCGCCTATTAAAGCGGTACGCGAGCTGGGTTCAGAACGTCGTGAGACAGTTCGGTCCCTATCCGCGGCGGGCGTAGGAGATTTGAGTGGGGTCGCCCCTAGTACGAGAGGACCGGGGTGAACTGACCTCTGGTACCGGTTGTAGTGCCAACTGCAGACGCCGGGTAGCTATTGTCGGGTTTTGATAAGTGCTGAAAGCATCTAAGTACGAAGCAAGCCACAAGATATGATCTCCCACTGGGTTAACCAGGTAAGGCCCCCGGAAGACTACCGGGTTGATAGGCCGCAGGTGTAAGAGTAGCGATGCTCTTAGCTGAGCGGTACTAATAGGCCGAGGGCTTGTATGAGCCCGATACTTTAAAGGCGCACACCGCCTATAGATAAGTTGTGTGAAATGCGGCCATGTCTACCCGATGCGATAGTAATCGCGTCACGGCTCTCCTGGTGATCACGGCGGAGGGGATACACTCGTTCCCATACCGAACACGACCGTTAAGCCCTCCAGCGCCGAAAGTACTTGGGGCGCAAGCCTCCGGGAGGATAGGACATCGCCAGGGGTTTTCTTGCACACCCCCCGCAGCAACAGCTGCGGGGGGTGTTCTGCTTTTTAGGGGAGACAGGAGGCGGGAGGCGGGAGGCGGGAGGGGACGGAACCTCCGCGCCGGTTTTCCCTAACCGGGGCGGTGTCGTTCCGTGATCTTCAATTCAGAATTCGTAGGGATGACCCTTGTGGTCATCCGTGAGGTCTGCGATCGCCACAGACGTGCATCGCAGACGGGGTTACCGGACAAGTGTGCGGTTGTGCCAGCAGCACGATACAGTTTTTGTCGCCATGAGGTTTCACTGATAAAATGTGCTGTCAAATACCCATCACATTAATTACCGCGCCAGAGGAATGAAACTAATGAAATGTCTGAAGATACTGCTTCCATGCCTGTTGATATCATCACTAAGCGGGGCGTATGCCCAGTCTAGTGACCGCGTGGATATGGCCAATGATCCTGTGAGCGCCAGCATCCCTGCAGACTTCACACAGTTCTCATTCAAAGGTGCGGAGCAAGACGCCGCTTGGTTGAATAGGTATCTCTGGTATTTCTTCACCAATCGGCCAAATAATGATCCGGTGATGTTCAACAAACAGTTCCTCACGACCTCAGACATGTGGCTGGGTGGAGCGAGGTTTCCGAGGCGTGATAATCTGCTGATTCAGGAAGTCCATCGTAATGACCTGATGGCAGCAATATTCGACATAGACGGGCATTGTGCAGGCGGGCTCATCGGAGCCGGTTCGATAGGTCACCCGCTGGGATGGCCGTTCCCCGGATTTGTTCAAGTCAATGGCGGCATACCGAATTCCACAGAGGGGTGGACAGTGGGATGGTTCTTTAAGGATGAAGGTAAGCCAGATGAGTGGCACTGGCCATATCTCAAACTGCCGACCAAGGACCCCGTCCGCTATGGATCACCCGGATTGAACGGCTGGGAACTGCATGGTGTGCAGTCGTTAGGAATTGTTGACAAGGTCTGGAAGCTGAAGGCGACCGGGGTATCACCAACTATCACATCTCCAAATGACTTCACCATCGATGCGTTTTGTGCCCCCTACCTGCAACTGCGGTGGAAACGTACGGGTAAACCTATGAACCACGCATTACCGTATGTAGAATGGATACGAGTGGGTGATAAGCAATTCGGAGCTGACAGGCGGGTATACTTCTCACCTGACACGGCACTTCCACCAGGATATTATGATATGAACCACTCTCTGGTCAGAATGTATGACCATCCGAATTGGAAGGGCAAGATATCTCGGCTCAGAATCTGCCTGGCCCCAGGCGAAAGTGACGTGTCGTTTGATATCGACTCCTTCTTCACGCAGTTTGATACGCGCATCTCCACCAACAACCCCATATTCGTCAGCTCTTGTTGGAGATACTTCGCCTGGACGGGCGACGTAAGCTTCCTGCGCGCACAGATCGACCTAATGAGACGCGCCCTGAGGTATATGCAGACGGTACATGGAGCGGCGAAATGTAACTTCGTCCGGAATACATGGCCTGGCCACGACGGCATGGCGGCTTTCACCGTGAACAAGGATGGCACGCGGACGTATCGCAACGGGCACGGTTTGGGTGACAATTATTACGACCTATTGCCTTTTGGCGGTGACGACATGTATGCCACCACGGAGTACTACGATGCACTCAATTCGATGATCGCGGCGGAAGAGGCGATCCTCGCTCATCCTGAGTGGGCGATTCCGAAAGGTATTCTTACTTTTGATCCCAACCAGCTTCGCACACATGCCGTCGATGTCAAGAAGACGGTAAACAAGAAGTTCTGGGACAAGAGCAAAGGGCGATTCGTGGGCTGCATCGATGCCGAAGGTAAGGCTCATGACTACGGCTTTATCTTCGTGAATTTAAACGCCATATACTACGGCCTCGCAACGGATGAGCACGCCCGGCAGATCATGGACTGGATTGACGGTCGCCGGATTGTGAAGGGTGACACATCCGTAGGTGCTGATATCTACAAATTCCGGTTTGGACCTCGATTGACCACTAAGCGAAATCTGGATTGGTATGGCGGTGGTTGGCGACCTGAGGTGTTTGAGTGGGGCTATCAGGTTCAGGATGGCGGTGCCGTGTTGGGGTTCAGTTATTACGACATGATGTCGCGCCTGAAGGTTTATGGTCCAGATGATGCGTGGAAGCGGCTTCAGGCGATAATTCAATGGGATCGAGAGGTCTGGGCTGCCGGAGGTTACCGCGAGTTTTACAAAGATGGCAAGCAGGGAAACACCCTTCAGGGTGGGGGCACCGCAGGTGGTCTAGGGATCGATCATGAGTTCTACGAGAGCAGCCTGGTTCCGTCCATCGTGATTTACGGCTTCTTTGGTTTGAATCCAGACGGAAATGCCCTCCGTATCAACCCCAACCTTCCAAAGGCATGTCCTGAGATGGAAGCCCGAAATGTGCTCTACCACAACATGAAGCTGGATGTGAAGGCGAGTAACGACCGCATCACCGTCAAGGTTCATGAGAATCCACTGGTTCCCATCACGATAGAGCTCAACGGAAACTGGCAGATGGATGCGGGTGGACGGTCGGGGTCCAAGTTTGAGATTCGAAGGGCTGGGACTGTTGTCTTCTCCCGCCGATAAATAAAAAATCGAAGTGATTTTTAATGAAAGTAACTGCTCAGCCCAGAACGACATTATGTGAGCTATGCGGCGGTTTTCGTCACTCGCTATCCTACGTTCCGGGACGCAGTCACGGACGGCTCAGGCTCAGGCGTCCTCCCCCACGCCCGCCGGAACGCGGGCCGATATTGATCAGCGATGGGTGACAGTGCCCGTACCGGGACGAAGTCACGGATGGGCCACCGAACCCGTCGCCAAACGCCAGAGGTGTGGTTCGCAGGTGATCAGCCACGCTGCCGCGGGTTTAGTCACCCACACGACTACGTTCCGGGAGCTGACGCTCCGGGAACTGCGTCCAGTGCGGGTTCCTGCACCGCACGGCTGATTATTAACGGCCGGCGTCGCTACGCTCCGGCCGGCGCAGAGGTGTCCATATTACCTGTAGGCAATAACGAATGACCTATACCTGCTGAGTAGTAACGAATAAAATATCCCTGAGCACCAATCTAACGATAGATGCTCAGGGATATTGTGTCTGCAAGAGGGGCGATAAGCGGGGTTCTGTACCCTGTTGCCAGGGTGACGGCTATCTATCTACGCTTAACATTACTATCAAGCTTTAGCGACCACACCCGGAGACTTGGCGAGCAACCTTAGCGCCTCCCTATTGGGTCTTGCTCCCGATGGGGTTTACCTTGCCAGCTACATTACTGCAGCCGCGGTGGGCTCTTACCCCGCCGTTTCATCCTTACCGGCCGAGGCCGGCGGTTTATTTTCTGTGGCACTTTCCATAGGGTTTCCCCTCCCGGACGTTATCCGGCATCGCGCTCTGTGGAGCCCCGACTTTCCTCCCGTTCCGAAGAACCGGCAGCCGTCTACCCCTCATGCAGACACATCTATATTCTACTCTAGCCCTTGATGGTTAGACCGATGAGGCCCACGCTCAGCACCAGCAAGACCGCGGTCATCGCATATGCAATGACGTTGAACGACTTGCTGTTGACATGCTCGCCCATCAAATCACGGTTATTGGCCAGCCGTAGAATCAAAAGTAGTATTACAGGCAGCAATACACCGCCTACGATATTCGGTAACACAATTAAAAACAGCAGGTTGATGTTTGGTATGATACTGACGACCGCGGCGAACAGTATCTGCCAGCCAAACACGGCCAAAAACAGCGGACTTTCTTTCACACGCCGTCCCAACCCGCTTTCCCAGCCCAGTGATTCGGTGATGGCGTAGGCTGTGCTCAACGGCACCGTCAAAGCTCCATACCATCCGGCATTGAACAGTCCCACAGCAAAAATACCCGCAGCGAGTGCACCTGCAGCCGGACGCAAACCCTCTGCGGCTTGAGCGGCGTCTTCAATACGCACACCCTGCGAGTAGAGCGTTGCCGCGCACGCCACTACCACGAAGAATGCGATGAACACTGTGTAGAAGCTGCCAATACCCACATCCACCCGGACATCGGTCAGGTCAGACTTCTTCGTACCTCGGTCACGCATTGCGCTCTGAATGTAGAACAGTCCCCAGGGCGTGATCGTGGTGCCGATGATTTGAATGACCTGCCACACATAATCCTGCGTGTAGCCCTTAGCGGGTGCTTTGGGCAGGAAGCTGCTGAACACCGCGCCCCACTCTGGCTTCGCCATCACCGCGGAGACGATGTAAAGAAGATAGACACTCGCTCCGTAGATAAGCACTTTTTCAATCTTCCGGTAATCGCCTTTCGACACGAGCCACCAACAACCCAACGCCACCAAAGGGACCACGATATAGTGTGACCAGGGTCCGAACATCAGGTGGGATGCGCTGACAACTCCTGCAAACTCAGAGACGCACGTCGCCACATTCGCGACGAGCAGCGTGCTCATGGCTAACAGTGTGACTTTGACGCCGAAGTTTTCGCGGATGAGGTCGGCTAGGCCTTTGCCGGTGACCGCTGCCATCCTGGCGCACATCTCTTGACAGATGACGAGGGCCAGCATGATGGGCAGCAGCATCCAAAGCATGCTGTAGCCGTAGTGCGCACCAGCCATTGAGTAGCCGGTGATCCCGCTCGGGTCGTTATCGGCTGTACCTGCAATTAATCCGGGGCCAAGTACAGCGAACCATACTAGGAGGCTCTTCCGACGCTTCGATCGCATCTGTGCCTCCTAGGAGCGGTTTTTGAGCGCAAACCTTACGCTGGCAGAGGACTATTCTATTGTGGAGACCATTTTGGATCATAACTATCGCCTTTGCCTTTCGTGAGGTTTTTGGGATTTGTGCCGTCAATGTTGCAGCACCAGATATCTCGACCGCCATTACGGTATACCACATAGGCCAGCCTATTTCCATCGGGTGAGAGGGTGGGGCTGCTGGCTTCACCCTTCACTGGCATCAATAATTTTTGTGATCCGAGTTGAAGTATTCCGATACCTTGCCGCAGCAGTTCGCCGTCTTTTCCTTCGCGCCATATCTCTACAGCCAGCGTGCTGCCATCCTGACTCCACACCAGCTTGCCCGGAATAGACTGGGCATCGCCCTTCCACAGTAACTCCTCTTCGCCGGTCATCAATTCCCGTTTGAGAATGCCTGCCTGCTTGTGGTCTGAGCTCAACACGCTGTAGGCCAGCCGTGTCCCATCTGACGTGGGTGATAGAAATACTGTCTCGCCACCCATGAGTGGCTTGGGCATGTTGCCTGTTAATGACTGTCCGGGAACCGCTTCATCAGCCGAACCGCTGTCATTGGTCTTTCCGCGAGTCGAGCCCGATGCTGGCGCATACACAACCAGCGCTTGAGAGTTATCCAAATCTTGAATGGCGAAGATGTCAGGCGAGGCATCATTGCGGTAAGGCTGCGAGAACTGCACCTTCCCGCCGGGTAGCAGATTGCTCCATACTTGTTTAAGGCTAATGGGAGGTAATATCTGCTCTGAATGGCCGTTGGTAAGGTTGACTGTCAGTATCATACCCTGGTTAACATATAGAACATCTTTACCAGAAGGGACAAAGACGGGGGAGGACTTTGCTCCCTGTGAATAGGTCATCGGTTTATTAGGCTTCCCCGTGGGGTCAGATATAAACAGTTGGGGGTATATGCGGTTATCATTGGTTTTGTTCCGGGTTGTCTCACCCATGAAGACAATACGGTTGCCAGACGGTGACCATGCGGGGTCAAATTGTCGCATGGGCTCAGCCACCACCGGGCGGTAGTCGGTGCCATCAGCCTGCATCATGTAGATGTCTTCGTTACTCGAGTCGTCGCTGTGAACAAATACGATCCAGTCTTTTGTGTTGACTATGCGATCTTTGAGTGCTACGGGGTTCAGTATGCCATTGATGACCGTCCACATACCGATACATGCCACGACAATGAGAAAACCAATAAGCATGCGCTTGCGTATAGACTGTTTCCAGATCATTCGAAACCCCCAATAATAAGTGACTACACTCTATTTTACTGTAAGCGGGTGCATCTGTCTTCGTCTGAGGGCGGCCATACTCTGCACAAGCCAGGTTCGGATGTCATAATGGCATCATGAAACAGATTCATCGCGGTTGAGGTGATGGTCGCGTCATCAATATCAGCCAGTCTATGCGCGATGATGTAGTATTGAATGATTGGTAACTCATCAGATACCCTTTGTCGCAAATCCAAACCAGTGATCAACTCTGCTCCATGCCGTAGATACCAGCCTATACGTCGGGTCGCCATCTCCTTATCCATATGCGGATCGTCTGGATGTTCTACTTCAAAGTAAAGACCGTTGCACCCCGCTTCACGGGCATAACGGCATAGTGCATCATAGATAAGCACACCAAGACCTCTGTTACGCATCTGGGTGTTGACCGCCAGATACACCAGGTAGGCCACGGGTTCATTCTTGAGGATAATGAGGTAAGCCAGCCCAAGCAATGTGGTGCTTGACAGGCCGTCTGTAAAGGCTAAGGCGTAGCGGCCAGAGTCAGAATCATCAATACCATCGGTGATTGATGTAAGTGACATCCGTTCGTACACTGGGAAGCTGTCATGATAGAGCTCCAGCCACTGGGGCCAAAGTGGGTGGAGTTCTGTGATCGGGGTAATGATCATCGGCGTTGCTTGCTGTTATATCGGGCGTACGAGCACACGGCAGGGGGCGCCTTCCGCAGCTAGAAGGCGCATCGGTGCACACACCAACTCAACCATGCCCATAGGAGCATGTTTTGTAGCCACACCTTCAATGACAACCATGCCGGAGCCTAACAAGCATTTGTGAACTGGAAAGGTGAGGTCAGGACTATGTTCAATAGTCAAGAAATCAAGACCTATCACGCGGATACCTTTGCTCACAAGCCACTCTGCGGCGGAGAGGTCAAACGCGCAGAAGTCCGCCTGGAATGGAGGGTTCAACCGGTCTCTATTGGAGTTATCCGTGCGTAGCAACAAACGCTCTACTCCAGCGGGGATGTTGGCCTTATCGAGAGATTCGGCAGTGATGTCCCCTTCGCCATCGATCTGAGCGACATAAGCAACACCGCAAAGCTGGTTGATGTCGAAATCTTCTACCACAGCCCCGTCGGATATCATGTGGCGGGGTGAATCGAGGTGGGTTCCAGTGTGGCAACCGAGTTCCATTTTGCTGAGGTTGCAGACATCACCGTTACTTTTGAACAAGACTTGTTGCCACTTATAGGCAGGGTCACCTGGGTATATCAACATCTCGTCGTGGATGGGGATTGAGAGGTCTATCCATGATCTCATATGGGCTGCTCCTGTAAGGTAGTTTTGATGGATTATCGGTAAAATGTATTTACATCATAACCCGAATCGAGCTCAATCGCGACTTTAGGCAGGCTGGATATTCATGCGGTTCCGTTCAGACAAGCTATCGAAAGGTTCTGAAGTTCTCATTCTGCGGTCTGAGTGGATGTATTCCCCACAAACGGGGCTGAGAATGAACTACGAACTTGTGATTCAAAATGGTATGATCACCGCCGTCCGACCTCAGCAAGCTGCACTGGGCGATCGAGTGGTAGAGCTGGGCAATGCCATGATCCTGCCAGGATTCGTTAATGCACACACTCACCTGGAATATACTGCCTTCGCCGATATGATTGATTCCCCTCACTTTTTCACATGGATACGCAAACTGCTGGAGCTGCGGAAGCTGATGAGTGCTGAAGACTACTATGTCAGCAGCCTGTACGGAGCCGTCCAGAGTTTGAGGTCGGGGACCACCGCTTTAGGTGACGTCAGCTATTCTGACACTTCGCCACGGGCGATCGCCGATATGGGTTTAGAAGCCACAGTGTATCTTGAGTTCACAGCAATGCCTGACATGGTCGCGCTGCCGTTTGACGAGGAACTCAATCGTAGAATCAAATCGCTTGAGCTGGATATCCACGGGAGTCATGTGAAGCTCGGGCTGAGTGCCCACAGCCTGTATACTGTGCCCACCGCAGCGTTGATGCCCATGGTTCGCACCGCCTCCAAGAAAAAGCTGCCGTTCTGCATCCATCTATGCGAAAGCACTGAGGAGATGTCGCTACTGGTATCACAGTCCGGCCCATATTCGGAGCTGTATCGGCAAAGGGGCATCAAATGGCCGATATATCAGCCTACCCCTGTCCAAGCGTTAAACCGGCGTGGCTTCTTCAACCATGAACCCACACTCATTCATGGGGTTCATTTGGAGGAGACAGATATGGAAACACTGCAGCAGCATCATGCTCCGATTGTTCACTGTCCCCGTAGTAATGAGGCGTTAAGCGGCGGACAGGCCGACACCGATCTGTGGAACAGGTATCACTTGAACTGGGCGTTAGGCACGGACAGTGCCGCTAGTTCGGGCGACCTGGATATGTGGTCAGAGATGAGGGCAGCATTGCTGGCCAATCCGTTGTTATCGACCGATGAGTTGTTTGAGGCGGCGTCAGGTGCTGGCGGCACGGCAATTCATCTTGATGAGCCTTGTGGACAGATTGCAGAGGGTCATATCGCCAGTTTGAGTGCCATTGATCTGGACCGTGTGACGTCTATCAGCGATGACCCCATGTATGATGTGGTGTCGCAGGGCTGTTCCATCCTCAACCGTTTGACGATGGTGCGAGGTGATATCCTGTATCTGAACTCTGAAATAATGCGTCCGATAGTGGATGTGGGCCAGGTAGTGCAGCAGTGGGCGGAACTACGCCGTCGGCTGCATGCGGGCTTGGCAGAAATGGAAGCAAAGTGAGTAGGAATTACGCAGATGCCCAGCATGATTTGTTGGAGATGTCTTGTGTGTTACGTGATAACCAAATCGCATGGGGGTCTACTGGAAATATCAGTACTAAAGTAGACGAAGGATCATTCTTAATCTCGGCAAGCGGCAGTTGGGTTTCGGAGCTGATGCTTGACGAGATGAGCTTGTGCCACATGGATGGGTCTGAGCATAGCGGCCCGCGCCCCAGTGTGGAGTGGCAGATGCATCTTGGGATATACAGACAACGGCCAGAAGCCAACTATGTTGCGCACTTGAGCCCGCACTACAGCACGTTACTGGCCTGTACTGACATGATGCCCAACCAGACCTCCACAGTTGAGCTCATGGTGTATCTGGGCAGGGTAGGGCGTGTGCCGTTCCTGTTTCCGGGCTCTCAACCGCTAGCCGACGCGGTGGCTGAGATGGCCGTTGACCATGATTCGATTATTCTTTCGAACCACGGCATCATCTGCATGCATGAAACCATGCGGGGTTTAATGATGCGGGTACTGGCATTCGAACAGAGCTGCCGGACGATGTATTCGGCCGCTGCGGCTGGTGTGACGCTTAGTCATGTAGATGACGAGAAAATCAAGGAGCTGCTGCGGATCGCCAAGGTGTAGATGGGCACTTGTAGGGGCGACCGGCCGGTCGCCCCTACGACCCGATCAATCACATTCAGGCTACATGCACCAGCGAATGTAGATTGCGGCCAGCCGCCAGCGCGCGTTGGGCTTCGGGGCCAGAGAGCCCGAGGAGGGGCGTTCCGCGGTCGACCGTGGCCTGGTAGATAGCCTCCATGTCGTTGCATTCTGGCTGACTGAGGTTGATGGCGTAGAGGCCCTCCATGGTGGTAGCGATGGGTACGAAGTGGGCCCCTCGGCCGCAGAAGTGCATGGCACCTCCGCTAAACTCTGTCAGGAGACGCTGCTCGTAGGGCACGAAGAACTCCCGATACATGGCTGGCGAGAAGTTCATGGCCGAGTCATCCCGCAGCATCAAACGGCCTTTAATCATCATGCCCCAGTGAACAGCCAAGCCGTCGACCCGGGGCGGCACGATCTTCTCCCAGGCGTGCATATACTCAGTATAGGTCTGTGTGATCACACCTAATAACTCATGCAGCAGCTCGGGGTGCTCGTAGCTGTCCATGAAAATCCCGCTTCCCCATATCATCTCGGCCAGATCCATGGGCCCCTGCATGTCGGGGTGGTAGATATGCACGCAGCGCGATATCTTGGGGTAGTTGCGGAACAGCTCCACATACCGTGCGCTGGTCTCCAGTGCCTGACCTCCCAATGAGCTGTGCAGGTTGGGCACACCGGCGTCTACAGCCGCACGGATCGCATCGATACCTTCCAGGGGCCAACTCGCCGGAAGGGTGTTCAGCGAATCGGCCATGCGGTAGAGCTTCACGCCAAACAACGAGGGGATGATGGGTGTGCCGTAGTTCGCGCGCACGTTCATCAGCGACCCGCCTGCGGCGGTCAGTTGCGCTGAGCACGCCCCAAGCTGCTGCAGCACCATCGCCTCGAAGTCATCCAGAGCCTCGTTGACGGTGGGGTTAGGCCAGGGCAGCGACGGTGGTCGTGGTGTTGCCCTGCGTGGTGAGAAGAGATCGCTCTCAAATTGGCGGGTCGTGAACCTCAGCCACTCGTTGAACAGTGCGTCTTCTTCTTGCTCATTAATGCGCGATTCCAGGTCCTCAAGATAGGGTTGCAGCATGGTCGACTCCTGCGGTGTATTTAGCGGTATGATACCACCGCTTTCGTGTTGATACCAGCGTGATAACGCCAAGCAATAGATGGGAAGGGTGTTAAGATATATATATCAACACATATGGAGGCCATACATGGCAATTGAGAGCCCATTAGGAAGTTTGTGTAAGGTTCTGAAGCAGTTACGGGACTCTGCGAGTCGGCATGAAGAGGTCCTGAAGAGGAGTGAGGCCGCTACTCGAGCCACGCTGGTTGACCCGCTGCTGCGGGCACTGGGTTGGGATATCACCGATGTGACAATGGTTGAAGTTGAAAAGACCAAGGGTGAGTTTCGGGCAGATTACGTATTACTGGATTCCCAGTCCAACATCAAGGCCATCATTGAAGCAAAGGCACTGGGTGAGACACTAACTGACCACAAGACCGTGGTCAAGTTGTTTAGTTATGCGGCGAATTTCCACTGCAACAGCGTGTTTATTACAGATGGCAGGCATTGGCACCATTACACCGAGATGAACATCATGGATACTACGCCATCGCGAGTTTTGAAGATCAACAACGACGACTTGATTGATGTGGCAGCCTATTTCGTGCAGAGGATTGATGCCTCATGGTATCGAAACCAGGTGGTATCGGACGATCCAACAATGCAGCTACGGCAACTACAGCAGCAACTAAACGAGATGGCTGTGGAGTTGAAGGTGCTGAAACATGATATTAAGATGCCAAGTACAGAAGAGATTAAGGTAGTATGTGCTCCACCGACTCCAGAGAAATACGTTGCAACGCAAGGTTGTGTCCCGCTAGAGCATCTGGGCGTAGTCAGGGGAACGTCTATCACAAAATGCTATTTGAATGAAAAAGAAGTTCCAGTGAAAAGCTGGAAGGACTTGCTCGAAGGTATTGTGCGCGAAGTACTCGTAGCTAATCCAACCTTGGAATTACCGCTTAAAGACGCCGCAGGAAAGAAGATTTACCTCCTGAGCTTGACACCACCAATAGAGGGTCGTGGCTTTAAGGAAATGATTTATAATGGAAGACGAGTGTATCTTTATACCCACTATAGTGCAGATAGTATAGTTAGTAACACTAAGTATATGTTGCAATACTTGCCCGAAAACCAGCGCAAGGTAGAAGTGCAGGTCGCAGAGTAGAAAGAGATAGGAATAGCCATGCCAGTACCAGCACGCAGCGAGATCACACCCGGCAAGCGGGTGAGCATCGTAGAGAAGCAGAACCAGCCTTCTGGCCAACGCACGGAAGGCGTGGTGGCCCGGCTGCTGACCAGCAGCGCGACGCACCCCCACGGCATCAAGGTGATGCTGACCGACGGGAAAGTGGGGCGTGTGCAGGCGATACTGGGGTAGGGGATTGTTGTGTGTGGGCAGGGACCTATTATTGTCGCCCTCGTCGCGCGCCCTGAAGGCAGTCCATTACCCACAAATCAAATACTCACCGCCGCGCCCTGAAGGACACGGCTTATTATCCACAAATCCAGATTGGGATCGTATCGACCATGTGCCGCGACATAAATGTCTCGGCTATTGATCAACAAGCACCCGCCCGTGCCTACCCGGCAGCCCATACTGTAACTGATGCGTTTCAGGTACATTAAGAACGCACATCTCTTGACAGCATCCCCGATCGGTCTTTGGTGCATAATAGCCCGTCAACAAGCATGGGGCGGAAAGGTGGCTGATCAGCCAGATGGTGTCGCGCTCGGTGGCGAACCCGAGTGAACCCGATTACAAGATTTCACGTATATGCCTTTCCGGCTCGAGATGTGCTCATATTTCTATGTGTGAGGATCAAACAATGGCACACCACTCTCAGAAAGACCTCTCACCTGTAGAGGCCCAGCCTCCTTCCCACTCCCTATCATTGCACCGCGTTCCTACCCCTCGGTTCTTAGCTCATTACCCGACAGAGGATCTCCATGTGATCCACCGCAATGCAGCGGGCATTGACCTAGCAGGACGCGGTTCACACTACATCGCTCTAGAGATCAGTGAGACAGAGCTTGAGGTCATAGAGGTGGGCGGAATGACGCCGGATATGATCGCATGGGTTGCCTATCTCAAGTCACATAACGTGACTACAGTGGCGATGGAAGCAACTGGTGTCTACTGGATACCGGTGTACGATGCTCTGGAGAAGGCCGGCATCGAAGTATTTCTGGTGAACCCAAGCCATGCTAAGAATGTTCCTGGACGCCCGAAAGATGACAAGCTAGACGCACGTTGGTTACAGAAGCTGCATAAATTTGGCTTGCTTGCGGCCTCGTTTCGCCCGAGCGAAGACATTCGCCCGTTGCTAGAACTCTGGCACCAACGAATTAAACAAGTGGAATTCTGCGGTGATGCGGTCCGTCGCCAGCAGAGGGCTCTGGATATGATGAATCTGCGCCCGCACCAGTTAATAAGCGACCTGGATGGAGTGACAGGTCAGCGTATCGTGGATGCGATCGTGGATGGAGAGCGTGATCCAGTCAAACTGGCGTCATATCGCGATCATCGTTGTCACTGCACCGATGAAGAACTGTACGCGGCTTTGACAGGGTATTACCAACCCCACCTGGTGTTTGCTCTCAAGATAGCCCGAAATGACCATCTTTTCCATCAGGCTCAAATCGCTCAGATCGATGCTCAGATATTACAGCATCTTACTGCGATCATGCCTGAGAATGATGATGAGATCACAGAAGCTGTCAGCTTGGATACCCACCCAGTCAACCAGGGAAAACATCCACCGCCATTTAATGCTGGTGCGATGGTGACACTGTTTCTGGGTGTAGACCCAACCAAGCTACCAGGAATCGGCGGTCTCACAGCTCTGGGCCTTCTGTCTTTGTTAGGCTACGACATGGACAAGTGGAAAACAGATCGACATTTCGGGTCATACCTTGGGCTTGCGCCGGTTCAGAAGATCAGCGGAGGTAAACAGCTATCGAGCCGTACCCGGCCTGGCATACATCCTGCGGCCGTTCTGTTTCTGCAGTCGGCCGTTGCGACTATACGTTCTGATAATGCTTACGGTGCTTTCTATAGACGCTTAGCGGCTCGCATTAGCAAACCCAAAGCTCTCTATGCCACGGCATACAAAATTGCTAGGATGTATTACCATCTGCTAAAAGACGGCCAGCAATACGTTGATCTTGGGGTTCAGGATTACGAAGCGAGGTCTCATGCTCATCAAGTCGCAGCCATGAGAAAGAGGGCCAAGAAGTTAGGTTTCGATCTGATCGAAGCCGTCTGACCATATAATTTTCGATGCTCTCAAGCACAACTTAATCGGAGAAGTGCATATGCAGCTCCGACAGGCATTTTATACCCAATAGGTGGTAGGATAGCCGTATAAAGGTTACTTACAAGCCCGCTAAACCGGGCTGCGGAGCTCCTTGCCGACAAAGATAACGTTAATGAAGACTGCTTCAGCAGTCTTGGTGTTCAATAGCCGAGACATCTATGTCGCGGAATCGGCGTCTACTGGCTCCGCAGATATTTGTGGGTAATGGACTGGGGCTTTCAGCCCGCGGCCGTTGGCGTCATCGATTGATTTGCCAGCAGATAGTGATGGCAATAGACAAATGCAAACCAAGGGGCGCAGAAACTGCGCCCCCTGTGTTGGTTTAGTGCCGGAACATGCTCTCAATTTCGTGAGAGTATTTCTTGCGGATTTCGTGGCGTCTGGTCTTTAGTGTGGGGGTGAGTTCTCCGCCATCGACCGTGAAGTCATTTGGCAGCAGCTTGAACTTCTTCACACGCTCGAAGTCCGCCAGTTGGCTGGAGCGTTGCTCAAGCTCCTTCCGTATGTGCTTAATGACATCGGGGTTCTGGAGTAGCAGTTCGTAGCTGTCGCATTGAATCCGCTGCCGTTTAGCCCACTCTTCGATTTGGGACCTGTCGAGGGTGATAAGTGCTACCAGTGTGACCTGCTCGTCGCCGAACAGCACGATCTCCTTGATGTATGGCGACTGCCTGAGGTCGCTCTCCACCACCTGCGGAGCCACGTTCTTGCCGTTGGCTAGCACGATGATCTCTTTCTTGCGGCCGACGATGCGAATGATACCCTCTTCGTCTATGGAGCCCAGATCGCCAGTGTGCAGCCAGCCCTCGGAGTCAATGGCCTCGGCGGTGGCTTCGGGGCGGTTATGGTAGCCCTTCATGATGTTTTCACCACGGGCCAGCAGCTCACCGTCATCGGCAATCCGTATCTCTACGCCAGGTATCGGCTTGCCGATGGTACCCGGTCGGTAGATGTCGCTGGTACCTACAGTTAACACCGGCGAGGTTTCGGTGAGTCCATACCCCTCAATGAAGGGGATGCCCAGCGACAGGAAAAGATACGCCGTCTCGGTATCGATGGCTGCTCCTCCAGAGATAAAGAAGCGCAGGTTCCCGCCGGTAAACTCACGGGTCTTGCTTAGCGCAGCTTTGTCGGCGGTGCGGAACAGCATCTCCTGGGGTTTGCTCAGGGTGCCTTCACGCTTCGCCTGCCAGGTGGCACGCCCGATTTTCAGCGACCACTGGAACGCCTTCTGCTGTGCCAGAGGCAGCCGACGGACTTTGTCAAACATATGCGCTTTGATGCTCTCGAAGAAGCGTGGGACAGCCATCATGACGGTGGGTTTCACTATTTGCAGGTCTTCGGCCACCGTGAAAAGGCTTCGGCAATAGATGATGTGGGCACCGACGGCCATAGGCACGTAGTGACCACCGGTTCGTTCAAATACATGGCTAAGAGGTAAAAATGAGAGGAATGTGTCTTCAGGCACAGGATAAATGACTTGGAAGATGGACTTCAAGTCGGAGACAATGTTGTGATGAGTCAACATCACGCCTTTTGGTAGACCAGTTGTGCCACTTGTGTAGATGATTGTGGCCAGTTGGTCAGCATCTACCTTAGCGATTTGTTGAGCGAACTGCTCGTCGGAAGGGGCAGAGCTGCTGCCTGATTCCTGCAGATCACTCCACAATAACACATCACTGGGACGGTCTGCGTAGTCGTCAAATACCACCACTCGCTTGACTGATGGGACCTGCTTCTGCACCTCAAGAGCCTTTACGACCAGATCCTTGTTACTGGCAAAGATTGTGGTGGCTTGCGAGTCGGAAGCTAGATGGACGATCTGCCCGATGGGCAGTGTGGTGTATACAGGAACGAGTATGGCCCCAAGGCAAAGCATCGCTAAGTCGGTGATAGCCCATTCCTTGCGGTTCTCGGCAATGATCAGTGCTGGTGTGGCTGAGCCTATGCCTAACTGCGAAAGTCCGTTGGCTAAACACTTAACCTGACGTCCATATTCGCGGTATGTGATCGACTGGATTGTTTTGTCTACGATCCGGCCCAGGGCGGGCTGATCGGGTGTGCTCCGCACGACATTCCAGAAGATCTCACACAGGGTGTTCCCTGGCACCACGGCCTGTTGTGAGGTGGACATATGAAATTTTAGTCTCCTATGGCTTTTATGATTATTCTTTTTCGGCGCATTCCGTCGAATTCGGCGTAGTATATCTGCTGCCACGTGCCCAGGTCCAAAGAGCCTTGTGTGATGGGCACGATGACTTCATGGTGAAGAAGCAGGCATTTCAGATGGGCATCACCGTTATCTTCACCGGTGTTATGGTGCAGGTAGTTGGGATTCGCGGGGGCGAGTTTTTCAAGCCACTCGTCGATGTCGTGGATTAACCCGTCTTCCGCGTCGTTTACGTATACAGCGGCGGTTATGTGCATGGCACTCACCAGCACAAACCCCTCGCGTATGCCGCATTCCCGAACCAGGTTGCTGACTTCATTGGTGATATTGATGTATTCACGACGTTTAGTCGTGTTGATATATAGATACTTTGTTGCAGATTTCATGGTGGAAGGCTCCTATCACATACAGGTTGCAGATCGATTGTTGCGCTACGACCACCACTCGGTATAAGTGAGGGTTGCAAAATACTTCCTGTTTATTCTACCAGCACATAGCTTACAGATTTGCGCATTATTACCAAGATGGCGTACATATATATATGGGTGATTAGATGCGAATATTAGACAGCCGAAAATCTGTTATCCTTCAGGCGATTATTAACGACTATGTCCATTCTGCAGAACCTGTGGGTTCCAGCGGGCTGGTTGAACGCTATCCCCTGGGTGTTCGGGCAGCCACTGTACGCAATGAGATGGCTGAGATGAGCGACCTTGGCTACCTTCTACAGCCACATACCAGTGCTGGACGTATCCCGTCGTGTATGGGATACCGTTACTATGTCGACCGCCTGATGCTCACGCAACCCCCGTCCGAGTATCCTGAACTTAGTGACATCAGCACGATGAGCCTGCATGACCCGAACATTGGCGAAATTGACTGGCTGTTGGCCGCCACATGCAAATTGCTGGCGGATGCTACTCACACCGCTTGTGTGGCCACGGCCCCTCATGGACGTAGCGGTTCGATCAAAGAGGTGATCCTGACCAAACCATCAACGGACAAGCTGGTGATGGTGGTTATTGCCGATTCTGGCATGGTCGAACACAGGCTCATCACGCTGGAGACCGTCCTGACGCAGCCGCAGCTATCCACCCTTAACCAGTTAGGTAACTACAACTGGGCAGGCAAGACTATTGATGAGATCATGACGGGTTCCATCGCGATTCCTAATGAACTGCATCACTTGGAGTCCGTTTGGCGGATGGTTGAGGCGGCGATGGAGAGTTGTGTGCAGGCCTTAAGCCGGCAAAGGATGTTTTGGGATGGTCTGCAATACCTGCTCGAACAGCCTGAGTTTCAGTCCTCTGACCGGCTGAGCCCAGTGATGGAGCTGTTCAGTGACACCGGGGCTATGGCTAAGCTGCTGCACCAACTGACCTTACCACCCAAAGCTCATACCACCATCGGCGATGAAAACCCCTTAGAGAAACTGCGACACTTCAGCTTTGTGGTGACAACCTACCAAGCTGGTGACAGGCGTATGGGGCAACTATGCGTTCTTGGTCCTACCCGCATGAACTACCCCATCGCTATTGCCGCAGTGGAAGCGATTGCTCAGGCGCTGTCCAAATTGATGGACAAAATGAGCATCGCCGATTGAGTGCCTTTTCTGTATCGTTGGTACAATGTAAATAGTAGCAAACACAGGAATTGGTCAGGAGATACAAATGAAACGCAATACAAAAAAAACTAACAATCCAGATACGGTCGTTGATAACACTTCAGAGCAGGTTGCGGCAGATACCGCCGCTTCAGATATAAACCAAACAGATGAAACCTCTGCCGTGGATGTGGCCCAGCTACAAGCCGACCTGGCTGAGATGAGTGCCAAGGTTGACCAGTTGAACGACGCTTATTTGCGGCAGGTGGCTGACTATCAAAACCTGAAGCGCCGCACACAGCAACAGATGGATGAGATCGGGCAGTATAAGCTGGAGGGTTTCGTCAAGAAGCTGCTCGGTGTCGTAGACAACTTTGAGCGTGCGATGCAGGTCGATACTGAGACCGCTTCCGTCGCCTCGGTGCTTGAGGGTATCACGATGGTTCGTGCTCAGCTCATGAAGATTCTGACCGATGAGGGCGTGGAGATCATCGAAACTGAAGGCGTTGCCTTTGACCCGAACCGACATGAAGCGATGATGCGTGTTCCTGCCGAAGAGGGTGTTGAAGATGATACCATCGTGATGGAGCTGGAACGCGGATACACATTGAATAAGCGCGTGATCAGGGCCAGCAAGGTGGGTGTGGCCAAGGCAGATTAGGCAATCTGTTATTGGTCTTGATATCATGGTACACAGGCCTGTTAGTTCAGGCCTGTGTATTTTAGTTTCTGAGAATATGGATTTATACGAGGTGATTTATGCCCACTCTATTTGGTACCGATGGCGTTCGTGGAGTCGCGAACGAGTTATTAACACCGCTGCTCGCGTTGAAGATGGGGGTGACGGCTGCCCATGTTTTACGGTCCGGCGAGGCCGCCCCTATGGTTCTGGTTGGACGTGACACCCGGCTTTCCGGCAGTATGCTGGAAGCCGGCCTGGTCGCCGGGTTATGCGCCGCGGGTGCGAACGTGACTCTGCTTGGCGTCGTACCTACCCCTGCAGTTGCTTATCTTACGCGCAAGTTCGGTGCAGATGCTGGGGTGGTCATATCGGCCAGCCACAACGACTTCACCGACAACGGAATCAAGTTCCTCGGCGCGGACGGATGCAAATTGGCCGATGACACGGAAGATGCGATAGAAAAGCAGCTTGACAACTGGGAGGCGATGGCCAACGCACGTGGTGAAAAGATCGGCCATGTGACGGATGGTGCCGAGATGGTGAGTGACTATCTGCAGCACCTCAGAGAGAGCATCGACTGCACGCTTGATGGGTTGAAGATTGTGGTGGATGCGGCACATGGCGCGAATAGCGAAGTGGCCCCCCGTCTGCTGGCGTCGTTGGGAGCTGATGTGATCACGATCAACTGCTCACCAGACGGTACCAACATCAATAAGGAGTGTGGCTCATTGCACCCTGAGACGATGCTTCAAACAGTAGTCCTGCGTGGCGCGCAGTGCGGTATCTGCTTTGATGGCGATGCTGACCGTGTCATCATGGGTGACGAGAATGGTGCGGAGGTTGATGGCGATCGCATGATGGCCATTGCTGCCAAGCATTTCAAAGAGGCCGGCCGGCTGAAGGGTGGCTTGCTGGTGGCCACAATCATGAGCAATCTGGGGCTGGATGATGCGATGGAGAAGTGCGGTGTGAGTGTTCAACGAACAACCGTAGGTGACCGGTATGTGGCTGAGCGGATGCGCAGCACCAGTGCCAGTCTGGGCGGTGAGAAGAGCGGCCACATTATCTTTACGGATTATGCCACCACGGGAGATGGTCTATTGACCGCTCTGCAGATGCTAGCTATCATGCAGAAATCAGGCAAGTCTATGTCTAGCTTGGCGGGCATTATGCAGGAATACCCCCAGCGACTGCTGAGTATGCGCGTAAAGAACAAAGACGCCTGGGCTCTTAGTCCGGAGGCCGCCAAATACGAGCAGTGGGGACTAGATCAGCTTGGTGAGCCCTCCAGGGTCAACATCCGGGCCAGTGGCACCGAACCGAAGGTGCGTGTGATGGTGGAAGCCGGCGATGCCCAAAAAGTGGAAGAGGTGGCTAACGCCTTGGCCGAGAAAGTGCTGACTGTCTGCGGGAAGCTAGAGTACTAGGGTAGATGCTGCTGGCGGTTGATATCGGCAATACCAATATCGTGCTTGGGCTATACGACGGTCAGCGGCTAAGGCATCACTGGCGTGTTCGCACTGATCGTCAGCGAACCGCCGATGAATATGGCCTGCTGTTTACGCACCTTATGCAGATCGTGGGCCTGCATCCGACACTCATCAAGGGGGCGATCGTGGGCAACGTGGTACCCCCACTCAACAGCACGATGACACAGGCCATCGAGGTCTACTTTGGCACCACGCCATTGTTCATCCACGCCAGCATGGATCTAGGGATCGGCATCAACTACCCGAACCCTTTGGAGATCGGTGCGGACCGGCTGGTCAACGCGGTTGCGGCGGTCCAGAAATACCGGGCTCCGGCGATCGTGGTCGATTTGGGCACAGCGACAACTTTTGATGTGGTGGATGCCACACCGGCCTATTGTGGCGGAGTGATTTTACCCGGCCTTGAGACCAGTGCTGAAGGGCTTTACCTCAAAACATCCAGACTGCCCCGTGTGAGTATTGAACCGCCCCTGCACGCCATAGGTAAGAGTACGGTCGAAGCGATGCAGAGCGGGTTATACTACAGTTATGCGGGTGGTATCGACGCTATGATATCCCGCGTGGCTGATGAAGTGGGGGGCGAACCTGTGGTGATAGCGACCGGCGGTCATGCTGCACTGGTCGCACAAGCGTGCAAACTGATTGAGCATGTGGACCCCTGGCTGACCCTCGACGGGTTGCACATGGTATGGCAGCGGATAAACGGCGCAGCATAACCATAGGGATGACCCTTGTGGTCATCCGATGACACCGAACCACATTCCACCGAAACAATAAAAGGGCCACATTCCGTGGCCCATTTTTGTTGGTGCGTAACTGCAGGTATCTAGAGCGGGCTAGACATCACACCTAGCCCGCACTTTCTATTTGTCTTTGATGGCGACGATGGTACTGACGACATCGCAGGTGCGGTTGACGCGCAGCACCACATCCTCAGCGTTCGTGTCCTCGCTCCAGATATGGAAAATCGGGTCAAACGCATCTGGCAGGATCAGGTTCCATCCAGTCTCATCGCTCACCTTGATGCCATCGAGCAGGTCGACATTGGGGTGATTCTGGTACTGCTCAGTGAGCATCCTCATCACCGTACCCTTACGTTCCCATGCGCACGGAACCGTCTCGTGGCGGATATGCAGCGGTGGAAGTCCTGCTACTTGCTCAGGTAGGGTGGTGTTGGCCCTGCTAAGCAGCTCCAGCAGTTTGGTAAAGGCGAACAGCGCATCATAGGAACTTTGGAACTGAGGCAAAATAAACCCGCCGAAGCCATCGCTAGCTAATGACACTGGCGGCTCCTGTGACATTGTGACTGCGTGGATATCGCGGATATCGCTGCGCGACCGAACCACCTCACCACCGTACTGTGCCACCACCGCTTCCAGCGTGGAGCTGACATATACGGGGGCCACCACACGTGTTTTACGGTGCGCTTTCGCCATGGTTTGAGCATACAGCAAGAAGAGCTGTTGGTCGCTAAGCACCGCGCCTTGCGGTGTGACAATGACCATGCGTTCGCCGTCGCTTTCAAACAGAACGCCCATGTCGGCGTTGAGTGTGTTCACGATCTGGCTCAGGTTTTCAATATGAGTCTGCCGGTCGCTGGCATGGTGCGGTGCCCGTTCGGGATCTGAGTAGGCATTCAGTGCGATCACATCGCAATCAAGCCTGCCAAGGATGGACGGCAGGATGCTGGCCATGCGGTGGAAGGCGAAGTCGACCACGACGCGGTAGTTGGAGCCTGTCAATAGGCGGCTCTCGATATGCCTGCTGAAGTCGGCCTGGTATTGCTCCACGGTTCGGGCATCATACTCAAGTTCACCAATGGCATTTGCATCTGTCCGCGCAAAGTCTTCGCGGAAGAAGATGCTCTCGATCTTTCTCTCTGCTTGTTTGGAGAGGTAGACGCCGTCCTTGTCGAAAAACTCCATCACGGTGAGACGCGGGTTATTGGGCGATATGCGGATGTTGATACCGCCGGAAGCACTGGCGACACGAATGTAGTGACGGGCGATAGGAACGGGCATCGTTCGGAGATCAATCACATTCATGCCCATACTCAGAAGCCCGCTTAACACACTGTGCTTGATCATACGGGAAGCCCGGTGGCTGTCCCTTGACAGCAGCACGGTGTTGCCTTTGCGCAAACTGGCACCGTAACTGGCCGCCAGTTTACTGGCGAAATCAGGCGTCAACTCAACATTGGTGATGCCTTGTACACCCAGAGCCCGGAAGAGTGACCCCTGCCAGTTCCGGCCCCAAATCAAGCTCATCGTGACAACGGCACCTTGTTCGATATACTTATCGGGCCAGATTTTCAATCCTGCCTTTAGGGTACTACCCGATCCCATGGTCACATGATCGCCAATCACGCAGTTTTCGCGTACTGTGACTTCCCGTTTCAGCACACTGTGGGACGCGACGACTGAACTTGATACATGGCTATCGCGACCGGCATATACCGACCCCCAGAGCACACTTCGCTCAACTGTGGCATGCTCTTCAACAATACAGTTTTCGCCGATCACCGAGTAAGGCCCGACATGGGCGTTTTTCTTGATCAGGCTCTGCTTGCCAATATATACAGGTGCCTCCAGATTGGCGCCCGCTTGTATGCTGACACCAGGCTCAACCCATATGCCAGGGCTGCTTTCGACTGCATTCATCGACAGTTTGACTTTACCATCGAAGATATGCTCATGAGCTTCGCGGTACTGCTCCAGGTTACCTATGTCGCACCAGTATTCGTCTTCGCCCAACACATATCCGTAAAGGGCCTTTTGCTGTTCCAGCATTTTGGGGAAAACATCCTGGCTCCAGTCTGTGTTTTTACCATTTTCCATCAAGTCAAAAACTTCAGGCTCCAGCACGTACATACCGGTGTTAACCGTGTCGCTGAAAACATTGCTCCAGTCGGGCTTTTCCAGGAATCGCTCAATACGGCCGTCGTTGTCAGTCACTACAACGCCAAACTCCAGCGGGTTGGGTACCCGGGCCAGCAGCAGCGTGGCCATACTTCCACGCGATCTGTGGAAGTTGATAGCGCGGTCCAGGCGGGCATCGGTGAGGGCGTCACCACTGACGATTACGAATGAGTCATCCTTGAGGTACTTCTCGCACTGTTTGACAGCTCCGGCGGTTCCCAGTGGGCTCTCTTCGATGCTGTATTTGATATCCAGACCGAGTTCAGAGCCATCACCAAAGTAGCCCGAAATCTGATCGGCGAGGTAGTACAGTGTCACCACAATCTCTGTGATTCCATACGATTTCAGGTGCATAAAGATATGTTCCATGATGGGACGGTTCATCACGGGGACCAATGGTTTTGGTTTTCCGGTGGTAAGGGGACGCAGGCGCGTACCCTCTCCACCTGCCATCACAACTGCGCGCATAGGTGTGTACCTCCAGGGGATTTACTGACGAAACTGATGCATTATTTTAATCATACCCGGTATCGACATCATCCGGTAGCGATGGAGGAAGTCAGTGTGCCTACCTTATCTATGTTGATGTCTACGACATCCCCATGCTGCAGGAACACAGGCGGGTTCCGGTGAGCCCCCACTCCGCTGGGCGTACCCGTGCTGATGATATCGCCCGGCTGCAGAGTGATGACTTCCGTGAGTAGCTGGATGATTTTTGCGACCGGAAAAAGCATGTCGGATGTGCATGCCTTTTGTCTGAGCTCTCCATTTACGCGGGTCTCAATGTTCAGTATTTGCGGATCAGGAATTTCGTCGGCTGTGACAATCCAGGGCCCACAGGGTGCGAATCCATCGGCGCCTTTGGCGCGTGTCCACTGGCCCTCGGCGTTCTGCAGGTCACGGGCGGTGACATCATTCAGGATGGTATACCCAAAAACAGCATCCAGGGCGTTCTCAACGGTGGCATGGCTGATGGTTCTGCCGATCACCACCGCCAGCTCGCCTTCATAATCAAGTTGGCTGGTGACGGAAGGGCGCGTGACAGTCGCATTATGTGCAGTGAGTGCTGTGGGAGGCATCATAAAGATGGCCGGGCAGTTGGGCAGCTTCTGGTTCTGCTCTGCACAGTGCTCGCCGTAGTTCCAGCCGATGCCAAAAATCCGTCCTGCGTCGGGAACCGGCGGGAGAAGAGGGTATGCCTCTACAGCACCCAGTTCAGGTGCATCGGCACTTATCTTTTTGAGATCGGCCAGCGTCCCTCCGTGGTCCAGGTAGTTCCTAAGTGAGCTGCAGCCAGTGGGTTTACTGAGGTCATATACTCGGTCATTCTGGGTGAAGCCCCAGCAAGCTTGTCCGTTGTTTGCGAAAGAGATGAGCTTCATGGCGGTCCCTCCTAAGTGGCACTGATTACAGTATAGCAATTGATCGGTTCTGGTATGAAATAGTCGCAGTTAGGTTGAATGATGGGCATCCTGCTGATACACTGAAATGAATTTCGCCGAATTAGGAGCTCCCAACAACGATGCGTGTGATGATGGTGGTGGCATTCATTATGCTGTGCAGTTCGATATCTTTAGCGGATGACTGGTGGGACAACCACTGGGGATACCGGCAGCGGGTAATTATCGATGCATCAGCACTGACAGAGGATGTGACAGGCTTCAGCTTGTGGCTTCAGTTAGAGGATACTCAGTTCGCTCGGACACTGGCCCAAGCCGATGGCCGTGATTTGCGAGCGGTGTCCGCTGACGGTCAGTTGCTCCCGCTTGAGATCGTGTCCTGGTTGCAACAGGGGATACGAATTTGCGTGCACGTTCCCCGCATCAGCAAGCTTAAAAGTGACCAATTCTTCTGGCTATATTTTGGGAACCCCAGAGCGGAAACCTCTAAATCGGTATCGGTGTATGATGCGAATAGTGTGGGTGTGTTCCACCTGAATAACAATGTGGACAATGCCGTTATAAATAGCCTGCGGTTGGAGCCAACTGGGCATGTGGCCCAACACGGGTGGGCACCAGGGATGTATCTTGGACACCATCAACCTTGGGTGAGCTTATATCGTGACCGTCCAGGATTCCTGAAAGCATCGGCAGAGGCTGTCAAAGCTCTTGGTAATGAGTATACTGTGGCATGCCGGTTCCGTACCCGAGGTGCAGGCCGCCTTACGCTGTATTCCAGTGAAAGACATGAGCTTACAGTGGAAGCCCAAAAGCTCGTGTTGAGCAACCGGGCAGGACGTGAGCTAAGTGTAGACGGTGTGAACCCAGACCAATGGCACAGTGTGGTGGTCACGGTCGGTAAGGACGGTGAGTGTATGCTCAGCATGGACGGGGCGAAATATACGTCTGGTGTGCTTCCCGCAGGCTCAGATGAGTTGAAAAACATCTATTTCGGTCGTAGCGTCACTGATGCCCCCGATTCACAGTTCAATGGCGATATGGAAGAAATCCGCCTGGTGAACGCCGGGCGATCGAAGGGTTGGGTCGTTTCGACGGCCATGAGCCTGCATGATACCTCTCCGCTTACTACCACAGGGGATTTGGAGCAAACGGGTCACCTGGCCGGTCTCCCTGCACCACCGCAACTGCTCCTGCCGTATGACGCGATGCAGGCCCATCGTGGCGTGAAGAGGTTGGAGTGGAACGGCTCTGTGGGTGCTGATGAATACTGTGTGCGCATCTATGCGGATCCACAGAGTACGAAATTGCTCAAGAGCATCGACGTTGGTCAGCAGACATCTCTTGAATTGAACGTGGAGCAGGTGGGAGCCGCCATCATCTACTGGACGGTGTTCGCTAAAAACAACTCTGGTGAGGTGCGATCCAAAGAGCTGCGCCGACTTACATTTGTAGACTGGCACAAACCCGCGGACGCGGCACCACAGTCTCAAGCCATGCGGCCAGAGATGGTGCGGCCGGCTGACCTTCGCATCGAACTGGACGGGTATCTACGTGATCGTGTGGACCAACTGTTGAAATTCTGGATTGAGATGCCAGACAAAAACCCGGGTATGTTGCGGATACTCCGAGAACGCCCTCAGATGGATTTGCTTCCGTGGGCTGGCATTTACGGCGCGCAATACATCAAATCGGGCCAAGCCCTTTGGAGATTAACCCATGACGAAGCGCTGAAGAAGCGCATGGACAGCTTTGTGAAGGAGTATATATCCTGTCAGCGTGATGACGGGTATCTGGGACCATTTGCCGACCTCAGTGGCCACATTGACATATGGAGCCATTATGCCATCATTCACAGCTTGGTGACCTATTTCGATGACACCGGCTATCAGCCTGCGTTCGAAGCGGCACAGAAGACTGCCGATCTGGTGATTCGGGTATACGGTCCACATGCAGGAGCATATCCGAAAATCGGCGGTGGCACTGAGGCGATGAGCCATGCCATGGTGTTGCTTTATAAGGCGACGAAGGAGCAACGTTATCTGAACTTCGCGAACTATATAGTGAGTGAGGCTAGTAACGAACTCGATGGCGTGAGTTATTTCCGCTTGGGAAGAGAGCATCGGCCCATCGTGGAGTTCACAGCTTGCCGCTGGGAGGGTGTTCATAATACCCAGACACTCCCGGAACTCTACTGGTTGACTGGTGTTACAGACTACCGCAAGGCTTACGAATACCTGTGGTGGACGATGCTGCGTACAGACCGTCACAACACTGGAGGGTTTACTACCGATGAGGCCCTTCGCGGCACACCGTATGCGCCAGGGGCCATCGAGACCTGCTGCACCGTGGCGTGGGTTGCGCTTTCTACGGATATGCTGAAGATGACAGGGGACTCAAGGGTTGCCGATGAGCTCGAGTGGAGCACATTGAACAGCGTGTTAGGCTCTTTCCCTAGTGATGGCTCGTACGCCACATATGCTAACCAACCTGAAGGCCACCGAAAATATGGTGAGCTTGTGCAAGGCCCCGCAGACGGACCACTGCTTAGTTGCTGTTCTACCAATGCACCACGGGCATTGGGGATGATTGCCGACTGGGCCTTGATGCGCAAGTCCGATGGACTGGTGCTGAACTACTATGGCCCATCGACTATGTCCGCAACCCTGGAAACAGGGCAGCGGGCCACACTCAAACAGGCGACTGAATATCCTGCGAAAGGTGACATCGACATCCAAGTCACAGTATCGGAACCATCGGAGTTCACGGTGTATCTGCGGATACCAAAGTGGTCGATCCATACGCGCGTGATGGTGAACGGCGAACCGCAACCGGTGCCTGTAGCTGGCAGCTATATGGAAATACGTCGTCGATGGCAAACCGGTGATTTGCTGCAGTTGCAGCTAGACTTTGCGCTGCGGGTATGGAAGGGTGAGGAGCATTACGCGGACAGGGTAAGCCTCTACCAGGGACCCATCTTGCTGTCATGCGACACGAGATTCAACCGGAAGCAGTCCGAGGGCTCCATACCCCCAATCAACATGACAGGTGCCCATATTGTGCCAGTCACATGGAAGGGTACTAACGCTCCCTGGCTTCTCACCAGACTGATCGATGGCGACGGGCATGAGTTCAAACTGTGTGACTATTCCAGTGCCGGGATGTCAGGATCGTATTACCAGTCATGGTTCGGCTGCAAACAGCCGGTACCTGCGCCTTTCTATCTGGAAGAACCATCCATCAGCGAGACAGGAATTGAGCTCAACTGGGAGGCGCGGAGTGGTGCAAGTGGCTGGACAGTGATCATCTCCCAAGCCAAAGATATGGCAGCAGGGAGACGGTTGGGAGCTGTAAAGAGTCCGAAGCTGGTATTGCCGAAGATGAAACCAGGCCGCTATTACTGGACCGTGATCGCAAAAAGCTCGTATGGAGAGACCGAGTCGGCCAATGGGCCTCTTGAACTGCATATCCCGTGATGGTTGGTTCTGAAATCTGCTATAGTTGATACATGCCTACTCAGATGTTACCGCGTAAGGGGCAGAGGGTTCTCTTCTGCCTCATTCTTGGATGCCTCTCGGTCTATTACGCAGAGGTGGTCAGCAATTACGCGCCAACAGGCCTGTTCTCCCTATTGGGTATCGCTGTACTGTTGCCGTTGTATGGTCTTCATGCGGTGATCCTGGGTGCGATAGTGCATCGCAGGGGCACCCCGCATGTGGCGTCCGTCGTGGCAGCCGGGGTGATATTTGGGCTGTATGAAGCCTACATCACCAAAGAGCTCTGGAACCCCTCACATCCGTTCGATCCCTCGCAGGTAGTTTTTGGTATTCATATCCAGACTCTGTTATCGGTCGTTCTGTTTTGGCACCCGCTGATGGCGTTCCTGCTGCCGTTGTGGACAGCAGACCTGCTCTTGCTGAATTTTGGACAGTGGCGGTTTTGGACCCCTAGATGGATACGCCGGATGGTGCTGAACCCGAAAGGTATCTACGGGTTCGCCATTCTAGCGGGACTGTTATTCGGAGCTTTGAATGGTGTGATGCAGGGATCGATGGACAAGTCGGGTTTGTGGCACGGAACCGGTTTGATGGTTACGGTGCATAGCGTGCTCATCGTTAGCCTGGTGTGGTGGTATCACAAAATAGCACAAGGCCGACGGGGGACTATGCGCGACATGCTGCCCCGCGGGGTGGGACTTATAGTTTGTGCCGTGGTGCTGCTTATCTACTATGTATTGTTTGGATTGACCATCCGCGCCGATGCGTTGCCTGGACTGCAGGGTTATATCAGCCTGTGCGTGCTGTATGCGGCGTCTATATGGTTGATGTGGCGCAGCAGCCGCTGGAGTTACGGAACTGCGCTACCCGCCAGGGAGCATCGAGTTCCCGCAGCTCCTGTCGCTCTGCTGGTGTTCGGAGGGGTTGTCACTTTAACCTCATTTGCCTTCGCAGGTTGTGGCCCGGTGACGCGCAACCTTGTGTACGCGAGTTTCATGTTAGTGGGCATCATGTGGAGTATTTGGATGTTGATTCAAGCCCTGCGGCTGGCTGTTGCTCCGCATCGCATCCGGCTGCGACGAAGCCGGAAGAGATCGAACACCAATAGAGGGACAGGATATGGTTGATCGCAGTGAAGCTGAGGTACCGAAGGGGACACCCCGGTGGCTATTCTGGCTGATTCTCAGTTGTCTTTCTGTGTTCTTCGCAGAAGTGGTCACCGGTTCGCACATATTTGGTGTGATTTCCATATGGGGCATCATCGCCTTGTTACCGTTGTATGGCTTGCACGCGATCATCCTGGCGGCGATTTGCCACCGAAACGGTGTGCCCAGACTGCCTGTGTTAGTGGCGGCTGGTGCTGTGTTCGGACTGTACGAGGCCTATATCACGAAGGTCATATGGGACCCCTTCTTTCAAACACCGGATGTGAAAATTATCGGTTTGGACCCCACGGCGTTGTTCTGGGTGATTCTGGCTTACCATCCGCTGATGAGCTTCGTGGTTCCTGTGGCGGTGGCCGATGCTCTCTGTCTGCACACCGGGGAGTGGCGGCGCTGGACGCCGGGCTGGATACGTCGGCCGATTCTGGACCCGCAGAGCCGGATGCGCACTGTGGCTCTGCTGGGATTAGCTGCTGGGCTGTTCAACTGCTCCTCTAGACAACAGGGAATAGGGATTCAAGTTGCACTATTCATGCTGCTCAACGCGGGGCTGATCGCATGGCTTGTTAAGATATGGAACCAGCGGACGGAAGGTCAGATGCTGCCAATGCGGCAGGTGCTTCCCCGTTACGTGGAGTTGCTGGGATTGGGTATCGCGTTGTGTCTGGTGTTTATAATGCAAGGTAGTGTGCTGAGGGTGGCCTTTCTACCTGCACTACCTTACCAGATCAGCGTGTGGTTGATGTATGGCTTCTTCATCTGGCTGATGCTGCGTGGAAGCCGTCTGGAGTGCGTGGCCGGTGATGCGCACCGAGCACATAGACTTCAAAACAGTCCGCAGGCTCTGGTGTTGTTCGCTCTGTGCATGGGATTGGCGACGATCATCGGTGAGTATCTATGGGCTCCTATACGGATGTTCTATCTGCTGTTTACAATGGTTGGGATAGTGGCTTGGAGCTGGTGGATGTATTACCGGGCGTTCAAACTGGCATCCCAAGGGGTTACATATACCCACAAACGTCGAATAAAATGAGATTGAGTTGGTGCCATCACACGGTTCACAGACCAACCAAAAATGCAATCAACACGATCAACTGAGGTAGTGTAACTATGGATCGCTTTCATATCACTTACTGGTGGGGACCACCACCTGTGGAGACCACGGAGAAACGCTACCAAGAGGTAAAGGACGCAAGCTTCACGCTGAACTGTCCACCTGGCCCGGTGGGCGATGACTGGCTTAAGAATACACCTCAGCAGGTGAACCAGATGATACTGGACTATAGTCATAAGCTGGGTATGAAAGCGGTCATTCAGGATCCACGGGTCACCAAGGCCGTTGCCAACGAACCCGGCTGGCGAGATGCCTTGAAGGAGCTTGTCAGCGAGGTCGGTCACCATCCCGGTTTAGCCGGATATCACATCGTAGACGAACCATCTGCCAGTGCCTTTCCACAGCTTGGTGAGATTGTGGCAGAGTTCAAACGCCTTGATCCGAAGCACTACAGCTACATCAATGTATTCCCGAACTTCGCGAGTGTGGCCCAACTAGGCACGCCGACATATAAGCAATACCTAGATGACTACATCCGCATAGTAAAACCACCGTTTGTAAGTTATGATCACTACCATTGGATGATTGATGCGAAGGCACCCGCTGCTCCGCCGTTGACGAACGAACGTGAACGGGCGATTTGGGATGATGCCTGGAGCCGAAAGGGATCCGGTCTCGATCGTCCGGGTTATCTAACCAACCTGCAGGAGGCGTTTGATGCCTGCGCCAAGGGACGGTTGCCAATTTGGGTCATTGCTATCTTGCTGCCTTGCGGGCCATATCGCGATCCTGGTCCTGGCGAGTTGCGATGGGACGCCTACCAGGCATTGGCCTACGGCACAAAGTGCATGAGCTGGTTCACTTACTGGTGTCCGGTGGCTGGCGGGGGTTGGGACTGGAAATACGCCTGTTTTACGACTGACGGCAAACGCACGCATAACTATGCAGAAATCGCGGAGATAAACAAGGAGATACTGCCCATAGGTCAGGCTCTCTTTAAGCGACGCTGCTTGTTTGCGATGCACACCGGCGGCGAAAGCGAGCCGGTTCTGCCATTTAAACCGACATCGCAGATCAAGGACGTACAGGGTGGACGGTTTACGATCGGCGTGTTTGATGGCGGAGTCGTGCTGGTGGCTAACAAAGACTACCAGAAGAAAGCGACCTCGCGCATCAAGCTTAACGGTGTTTCCACCGCTTCGCAGTTCGCCCGCAGCACAGGCCGATACCGTCGGATACCCATCAAGGATGGGTGGATCAGCGTTGAGCTGCAGCCCGGCGGCGGAGAGCTGATAAAGCTCAGTTAGCCCATCCCTGAATAAAATATGAAGAATCGAGGAAGTTTATGGACCGCTTTCACATAATGTATTGGTTTGGCCCACCGCCAAGTGAAACCACTTTGGCCAGATATAAGGAGATTCGGGACGCTGGTTTTACCATGATCAGTCCGCCCGGCACCGGCATCATGAACTCCTCTGGTGTTCGGGAAGACAACACTTCAGATGAAGTCAACCAACAGCTTCTTGATATCGGTAAGAAGCTGGGTATGAAGGTGCTGTTGGCTGACCCCAGAATATATGCTGCAGTGGGCACTAAAGGGCCCATTACCGATGATCTGAAGAAGGTGGTCGCGGAGTTTGGATCTCATCCGGCTCTTGAGGCCTACTTTGTGACCGATGAACCCAGCGCAAAGGTATTCCCGCGTCTGGGACAAATCACTTCCGAGTTGAAAAAGCTGGATCCGAAACACCTCAGTTTCGTGAACTTGTTCCCAACGTATGCCAACCCGCAGCAGCTTGGTTCGGTCGATTACCGGCAGCACCTTGAGGAGTACGTGCGCATCGTGAAGCCGCCAGTGGTCAGCTACGACCATTATCACTGGCTGCTTGATGTTAAAGCACCTGCCCCACCAGCCGATCTGAATGATCGTGACCGGGCTATATGGGAGAATGCATGGGACCGCAAAGGGGCAGGATTCGATCGCCCTGGCTACCTCGAAAACCTGCAACTCACCTGGGAGGTTTGTCAGAAGTATCGGCTGCCTATGGTGGTGGTTACCTTACTGTTACCCCACGGACCATACCGTGACCCCGGTCCGGCGGAGCTGCGGTGGGACTGCTACCAGGCTCTGGCTTACGGTGTGAAGGCTCTGTGCTGGTTTACCTACTGGACACCGGGTAAAGACGACTGGAACTTCCATAACGCGTGCATTACTGAAGATGGGAAGCGCACACACAACTATGCAGAGATCGCCGAAGTGAACAAGGAGATTCTACCCATTGGACGTCTGCTATTCCGTAAGCGCAGTCTGGGGGTGATGCATATTGGGTCTGAGACAGAACCAGTGGAGCCTTTTAAACCCAACGCCGTCATCTGTGAAGCTGAGGGTGGCAGGTTTACCATCGGATTATTCACCAGCGGCGTGGTTTTAGTGGCTAACAAAGAATATACTAAGTCAGCGGTTTGTCGGCTAAGGCTTGGGGATAAGGTGAAGGCTACGATTTATGACCGCAGGCTGGCGAGATACATCCCACTTCCTATGCGTGAAGACTGGCTGGAGCTTGATCTACCTCCGGGTGGTGGAGAGCTCATTAAGCTCGCGTAGTTTAGGTGCAGATGGGCGTTGACCGTGCTACAATGTTCCATAGAGATAACTCATTGGAACTCTGAACACTGCGAGGTAAACTGCATGGGAACCGTGCGCGAATTTCTGGATTCACTCGTTCTGCGGAAAGAGCAGATCGATCACTTTCTGGACCCTGAGGCCCCGAACTGGGCGCAGTTCGACCCAGAACTGGGCTACACACTGCGCGACAGCGTGGTGCGTGATGGCATGGACAGGTGCTTGACTTTCGGCAGCTACGGGCCATATGGTGAGCGCCAAATGGTTCACTACGCCGACCAACCATGCCGTATCAATACCTACGGTGATAGCTTTACCATGTGCCACCAGGTGTCCGACGGAGAGACATGGCAGGAGTATCTGGCCGCGCACTTTGGTGAACCCATCCGCAACTTTGGGGTAGGGGGGTATGGCGTGTATCAAGCCTTTCGGCGCATGATGCGCACCGAAGGCACAGAAGCGGCCGCCGAATACGTGGTGTTGAACATCTGGGGCAGCGACGACCACCATCGCAGTATCGACAGCTTCCGTTATATGCGTTGTATCCCATGGTTCAACGCCAAAGAGGCTGCTTATATGTTCCACAGCAACCCATGGGACTATGTACGCTTCAACCCGCAAAATGGAGCCCTTGAAGAGCACAAGAGCCTCTGCCCCACACCCCAATCGCTGTATGCACTGACCGACCGCGATTATATCCACTCGACATTCACATACGATGTCGTGACGCAGATGTATATGATCCAGCAGCACTGCACCGATGTGCCGCTTGACCAGGTGAAGCAGACGGCTGAGATGCTGGGGTTGTCACTGCAGTGGGGCACGCCGGAGCAGGTGTGGCAAAGCAATCAGACCACCTACTTTGAGTATGCGCACCGGGCCAGCATCGAGATCGTGAAAATTGCCTTTGAATGGGCGAAACGCACCAACCGCAAGCTGGTGATCATGCAGAGCTACGGTGATGCCCATGTGGTTGATGTGCTGGAAGGCCGTCCGCGGCATGACCAGGGGTTCACGGACTGGCTGCATCAAAGCGGGTATCCTTACATCGATGCGATTGAGAAGCATGTGCAGGATTTTAATGACTTCGGTGTGGATGCCTGGGCCTATGCCCGACGGCTCTACATCGGGCACTACAACCCCAAGGGTACGCACTTCTACGCCTTTTCGATGAAGGACGATCTGCTCAACTGGCTCAACCCTGCGCCGCCGGCTTACCGCAGCAACGAGCAGGTGGTCGGCTTCGGTAACCGCTATCTGCCGGGTGGATGAGACGGTAGGCCTTTGTGCCTAGCCGTTCCACTGAAGGGGCGAGGCGTGCCTCGCCCCAGGGCGTGTTTCCACGCCTTGCGCGTCTTCGCTCAGGATGCTCACGCACACAGGAACCCCAAGTTATATTTCCACAAATATCCCACAATATTACCAAAAAAGCACGAAGTATATATGAATATCCCTATATAGTGATATAATTACATAAGGTGCGATAAAAACATGAAAAAAACAACCAAATTAATACCAATGGAAGTGCTGAACCAAGTGGCCCCTGTGATACGTAACACAGCACATCCGCTGCGCCTGCGTATTCTGGACTACCTCCAATGCGCGGGTGAACCCCAGAATGTCAACCAAATCACCGAAGCAACCGATGTTGCCCAGGCATTCGTCAGTCAACAACTGCGTATACTCAAGGATCAGGGCGTGCTCACCTGCCAGCGTAACGGCCTGTATATGATGTATGAAATATCCAACCCGGCACTGTTGCACCTTCTGGAGTGCATCCGGACGCATGGCGAAGACTGTAATTAGCTAGATGAGCATATCTGCTCATGACAAAAACTAAGGAGATATCTATTATGGCCGCAAATCTTGAAACCATCACCCCAGATAAGACCGTAGACGCCCGCGCGATGGCCTGCCCTGGTCCGCTGCTTGAAGTTAAGAAGGCGATTGGCTCCGTCGCGGTTGGCCAGACCCTTGAAATCATGTCCGGTGACAAAGGTAGCCAGGAAGACATCCCCGCTTGGTGCAAAAAGTCAGGCCACGAGTACCTCGGATATGTAGAGCGCGATGGATATGACAGCCTCTACGTCATCCGCAAAAAGTAAGTCACATTGGAAGCAGCCATGGAGCCGCAGGTCAATGCGAAAATACTGATCATCACCACTCTGATCAGTTCCTATCCAGGCGCTAACACAACAGGTCAAGCCCGGCTGCAGTATTCGCCGGGCACCAGCATCATCCGTGTGCCGGACCCTGTGATGTTTCCCGAGGAGTTCTACATGCGCGCCTTTGAGAAGGGCATCGAGGGCATCATCATCATGTCCAGTGGCTCAGACTGTCCATATGAAGGCGCTTACAAGCGTCTTTCAGACCGCGTCGGGCGCCTCTACAAGCTCATGAAAGAGGCTGGGATGGACCAGTCAAGGCTCAAACTGACCACAGTCTGCACAGTCTGCAAAGCCGCTTTCCTGAAAGAAATTGCAGAAATGCAAGCCAATATTAACAAACAACGGACGGCATCCTAAGTGGAAAACCCAACAAGCACGCTTACCGATAAACTAGTCGCGGATGTTTTGGTTGTCGGAGCCGGTATCGCCGGACTGCAATCTGCGCTGGACCTGGCCGACCAGGGCAAGCAGGTGCTTCTGGTAGAACCCCAGCCCAGCATCGGTGGCCGAATGATCAACCTCAGCAAAGTGTTTCCGACGCTGGACTGCGCAAGCTGCATCACCACTCCCCGCATGGCATCAGTTTCGCACCATCCCAATATCACCCTTTTCACCTATACGGATGTGGAGCAGATCGAGAAGAACGGAAGCCGCTTTCATGCCACGGTTGTGAAGAAACCGCGCTATGTTCGTGAAGAAGACTGCATCGAATGCAAACAGTGCGAAGAAGCTTGCCCCACCTTCCTGCCGGATGAGTATGACCACGCGCTTGGAGCCAAGAAAGTCATCTCCATTCCGTTTACTAATGCGATTCCGCAACTGCCTGTGCTGGACATGTCTGAGTGCGTTTTATGCGGAGCCTGCGCGAAGGTCTGCCCTAAAGACTGCATAGATTTCCTGCAGCAGCCCAAACGTCTTGAGGTCGATGCTGGTGCGGTGGTGATGGCGACTGGCTACAATTTGACGGAGATGAGTGCGAAGAAGCAATACGGCGGGGAGAGATACCCCAATGTGATTTCGCCCATTCAAATGGAACGCATCCTGGCACCTCATGGCCCGTTCGGTGGCGTGATGCGCCCCTCAGACGGTAAGATTCCCTCCTCAATAGCCTATGTGCAGTGCGCCGGTTCACGTGACAAAAGCCTGGGTGTGCCATACTGCTCGCGCGTCTGCTGTATGTACGCCATCAAGCAGGCGATGCTGCTATCGGGCTCGCTGCCCATCGCTGACATCACAATTTACTATATGGATATCCGCGCGTTTGGGAAGGGCTACGAACAGTTCTACCAGAACGCCAAAGCCATGGGGGTAGAGTTCGTCAAGGCGAAAGTCGGACGTATCTCCGAAGGCGAGAACCATGACCCCGTGCTGCGCATAGAGCGCCAGGAGGATGGTTCCAAACCGGAGGAGGTTACGCACGATCTGGTGGTGCTCTCACTGGGGATGGTGCCCGCGTGGCAGCCATCGCCGGGTGGGATGATCCCGCTGGAAGCCGGTGTTGATGGCTTCATCCACGGCCCGAAAGCGAAGATAAGCCCCACAATCACCAGCATGCCGGGGGTGTTTGCCGCCGGTGCCGCGACGGGTCCTAAGGACATCGTCGACGCGATAGTGGACGCCAGTGCCGCCGCGGCAGAAGCAGCCAACTACCTCATGAGTATAGAGGCAAAGTGATATGACACAATCTGAACAGACCACACCAGGTATCACGCCTTTCGATGATATCCGCGTGGGTGTATATGTATGCCACTGCGGGGGCAACATCTCCGATGTCGTGGACACCAAAGCGGTGGCAGAGGCGGTCGGGCAGGACTCCAACGTGAAGGTCGCCCGTGACTACGTGTTTATGTGCTCCGACCCGGGCCAGCAGCTTATCATCGACGACATCAAGGCGAACAACATCAACCGCGTGGTTGTTGCTGCCTGCTCCCCATCGCTGCATGAACTCACATTCCGAAACGCTCTGATACGCGCCGGTTTGAACCCTTACTTCTACGAGCATGTCAACATCCGCGAGCAGGTGAGCTGGGTCCATAAGGGTGATCATGGCGGGGCGACCGCTAAGGCCATCCGCCTGACTGCCGCCGGAGTCGCGAAGATTGTCCGGCAGGACGCATTGGAGCCCATCGCGGTGGATGCCAACAGCCACGTGCTGGTGATAGGCGCTGGCGTGGCGGGACTGCGTGCCGCACTCACCCTGGCGCAACGCGGTTTGGGTGTGACCGTGGTGGAAAAAAGTGCCGCTGCAGGCGGACGAATGGCCGAGTTGGACACGGTTTATCCCACCGCGGAGAAAGCCTCCGAGCTGCTGGCTGAACTCACCGACGCAGTGACCCACAACCCCAAAATTGAGCTGCTGACTAATACCGAGGTCACCGCCATCGAGGGATTTGTGGGTAACTTCAAAATCGCACTCAGCTCTCAGAACGAAATATTGGCCGGTGCGATTGTCATCGCAACAGGCTTTGACCACTACCAGCCGTATGACGGTGAGTTTGGCTACCACACCTCACCCGAAGTCGTGACCCTGCCAGAGTTCAACCAGATTCTACGCCAACACACCACCAGTGCCAGCCAACTCAAGCACAACGGACGAGAGATTCGCGATATCGCCTTCATCCATTGCGTCGGAAGCCGCCAAGTGGAGGGTATTCACCAGCCGCAGCCTGACGGTAAAGTGAATGATTACTGCTCACGCGTGTGCTGCACATCCACGATGCATACCATTGAGCAGACGCTGGACCGCTTCCCCGACATCAATATCTATGATCTCTTCAAAGACATGCGCACCTACGGACGCGGTCATGAAGACTACTACGATAACGCCTCCAAAAAGGGAGTGCTCTTCTTCAAATATAACGACGACGGTCTGCCGCAGTTTGAGCCAGGCCTCAACGGGAAACAGGCAAGCCTGAAGGTCACCGACTGGCTGACCTGGGGCGAAGAGGTCACGATCCCCGTCGATATGGTCGTTCTGGCCACCGGCATGATGCCCAGAGATATCTCGGACATCGTGTCGATGTTGAAGCTTCCGGTTGGTGCTGACCGCTTCCTGCAGGAGGTGCACCCTAAGCTGCGCCCGGTAGAGCTGGCCAACAACGGCGTGATGATCGCGGGCACATGCCAGGGGCCCATGGACATCAACGAGGCTTGTGTGGCAGCGGGAGCCGCCGCCAGCAAGGCGTCGATCCTGCTCTCAAAGCCGATCATCGAGATTGACCCCTTCGTGGCGCGTGTAGACGTCGACAAGTGCGACGGCTGCAAGCTCTGCCTGGCTGAGTGTGAATACAGAGGTGCCCTGACCATGGTTGGTGACAAGGCATCGGTCAACCCCGCCATCTGCGTGGGCTGCGGAGCGTGTGTGGCGGTCTGCCCGCCTCGCGCCATCAACATCGCAGGATGGACACTTGAGCAGTTTGATGCCATGATCGACGCCATTACCACCGAGGAGGTGTCTCATGCCTGACAACACACCCAAGGCCTATCTGCAGCAGCTCAAGCAGCTCAGAGCTGAACGCGGCCCATTGCCGAAAGAGATGGTAGAGCGGGGCAAAAGCCAGATCACCATGCAAAAGGCCATTCTAGCGGCGATCGAGACGGAGGCCAAAACCGTGCCCGAGATCGCGGAGATCACCGGTATAGCCACCCAGGATGTGTTCTGGTGGATCACCGCGATGCGCAAATATAACCGCGTTCAAGACGGTAAAAAGCGCGGCGAATACGCCACGTACCTGAAGAAGTGAGAGGCCAGGCATGAGTGTAACCATCAACCCAAAGCTAATCAAAGATATCAAGAAGTATGGTGCGTTTGATATCAGTGCCTGCTTTAACTGCGGTAACTGCACAGCGGTCTGCCCGTTATCGGACGAGCACGGGAATTTCCCGCGCAAGTTGATACGGCTGGGCCAGATCGGCAGCAGAGACCGAATCCTGGCCAGCCCTGAGCCCTGGCTGTGTTATTACTGCGGCGAATGCTCCGATACCTGCCCGCGTCAGGCTGAGCCCGGCGAGTATATGGCCGCCCTGCGCCGATATACCATCGCCGCCAGTGAACCGACCGGGATCGCGAAGCTGATGTATCAAAGCGGCATCATGGCGATACTCGTCACACTGCTGGTTGGCATCGTGTTCGGGGCGTTCATGCTGTCCGTCAAAATAGGGGAGAACCCAGCGCACTGGCTGTTTTCGCCCATCTCCTACGAGTTCATCCATGTGTTTGGCATCATCGTGTCCATCGTCACTTTACTCACCATACTCGGTGGGGTTTTCAACGTGTGGCGGCGCATCATGAACGGTGCTGAGATGCCGAAGACTAAAAGCTCCCAGTGGGTCGCCGCTATCAAGAAGACCATAGCGGAAGTGGCCACCATGGCCCGCCATCGCCAGACCACAGAAGAGTCGGTGCCTGGCCCCTGGTATAAGCAGTCCGCCTGGGTTCATATGGGCATCATGTATGGCTTCATAGGATTGCTGATAGCCACCACCCTGGACTTCATTTTCCTGGTGCTGCTGCCGTTGGAGCTCACGGTGTTTTGGCCGGCGCGGATCATCGGTACCGTAGCCGGGCTGGTCATGATGTGGGGTGTGAGTGCCGCCATCTGGCGCCGGATGAGCAAACCTGAGAAGAACGTCGAACACTCACGGCTACCAGACTGGTGGGTTCTCATCTTCCTATTTGTGCTGGGGGTCACGGGCTTCTGGCTTGAACTCGCTGTCACATTCCGAGCCGCGGGTGCCGTCAATGACGCAGTGATGCTGATCCATGCCGCCATGGCGATGGAACTCGTGCTGCTGATGGCGTTCACCAAAATGGCGCACGTCATTTATCGTCCTATCGCACTGTTTGCCTATTACTTGAGGAAATCCACGGAGGAAACCGCATGAGCACCGACAACATACTTTCGATAGAACAACTTTCTGAGCAAGTGGCCAGCCTGCAAGCTCAGATCGATGATATCAAGGCCGCTTCTCTGCCCGAAGACAAGCTCTCCATGGTGGTCTTCAGCGGCGATCTGGATAAGCAGCTTGCCGCATTTATCATCGCCACCGGAGCCAGTGCCATGTTTGAGGAGGTGGTGATGTTCTTCACCTTCTGGGGAACCGCTGCACTGCGCGACCCAAACAAAAACAAACAGGGCAAGGACCTCATCTCACAAATGTTCGGCTGGATGCTGCCAAAAGGCGCGTCAAAGCTGAAGCTTTCGCAGATGCATATGGGCGGGATGGGCACGAACATGATGAAGGGGCTGATGCAGAAGAAGAACGTCATGTCCCTGGAGAAGCTCATCAAGGCGGCGGGCGACGCAGGTGTGCGAATAGTCGTTTGTCAGATGAGTATGGACCTGATGGGCATGTCGATTGATGAGATGGTGGACTACCCCAACCTGAAGGTTGGCGGTGTGGCCGCGTTCCTGGGCGATGCAGGCACCAGCAAGACCACGCTGTTTATATAGGGGCGGATGTACGCGACTGGACGACCGCCACTGAATGACCGCGCCGGTTTTCTCCTAACCGGGGCGGTCTGGCGGTTAGCCCGGGGCCATTGTCTGAACCACGGATTACACGGATTAACAGGATTACACGGATGGGACGGAGAGGAACGGCCAATCGGGAGATTGACTTCCCAGGCAACCACATCTTTCCCCTTCGCGCCTTCGCGTCTTCGCGTGACCCATCCGTGTAATCCGCGTAATCCGTGGTTCAAACAGGCACCGACCCGGCCTTTTAGGGCAGCCACAGGGGGCTGCCCCTACTTAAGCTAAAGAACGCATCCCGTATAATGATGATGCATCTAAAAAGTATAACTCATCAAGGTAATACGGTAAAACCATATGAAACAACCTCTCATCATAGTTCTCCTAATCGGTCTGTGTCTTGCCGCCACGGCCAGCATGGCCCAGACCGGCAGTTGGGACGTCACCACTGACCGCTCCGTTATGGGGTGGGCCGATAACGGCAAGCGTCCCGCGGAACAGCCTGTAATCGGAGCATTCCTGAATCGGTCAGCCGTCGGAAAAGCGGACTGCACCGGTGTAGCGAAAGGCGATCGCCCCGACTTACACTCGGCCGGTATTCAGGGGTTCGGATTCGAAATGCTGGTGAACAAGCCGTTCCGGACAGGTAAGCCGGTGAAGATTACTTTGGCTGTTCAGAAGGCCGATGGAACTTGGCATGTCATAGGTGGAGGTGCCCGAACTGCCAAATTCGCGGTCGTGCCTGCACCTCCAAAATACATCAAGCCAAAGCAGAGAGCCGCTGTACCAGTCGGCACCGAAGTTTGGTATGGCGGGGAGAACGCATGGGGTATCCCGACAGAGATCAGCGTGGACGCCTACAAGCATCCCGACCAATGGCAGTTTGTGCTGAAAAACAGCCAGGCCATCTCGATGCACAACAACATCATGGCGAAGCTGAAGGCTGATGATCTGCGTGCCATCAAAAAAGTGCTGGTGGATAACAACATCAAGTTGGTCGCGGAGATGGCTGGGTTGAACTCATGGTTTGTGAGCCAGGGCGACAAACTCGGCGAGATGAGCGCAGAACAGGAGATGAGCTGGAGCAAACTGTGGCTGACGCCTGAGAGCGAGGGCGGAGTGGGCGGCTGGTATGACTACCTGCTGCTGGATGACCCCATCTGGCGCGGTATGACACCGGAGGACAAGAACCTCCACGCCGACCCCGTTGTGATCGCCAACGAGTTGGCCGATTCGCTGCTCATCTGGAGGTCGAAGTTCCCCAACATAAAGTTTGTGCTCTCCGCCAACTTCCCAAACTGGGGATGGAAAGGGCAGCCTGCCTACTACCACTCACCCTCACTATTTGGTGAGATGGGCAGGGGCGATTACTACCCCATGCTCAACACATTCGTTGACGTGCTCACAAAACGCGGTGTAAGGCCGTATGCGGTCTTCGTCGATAACCCCTTTGATTACCTCGAAAAGTACGCATCCAGTAACCAGCTAGATCGTATCAAGAAGGTTGATTTGGTCGCGCGGATGGTGGACGTTGAGCGCACGGTTCATGCCATGGGATTGAAATTCGGGTTCTACTGGAATTCCAATATTCAAGATATCGACGCTCCGATGTATACCAAAGCACAGCGCAACAAAATGTACTGGGAGCATATCAGCAACTACGTTGAGCGCCTTCGCGATGCCGGAGCCAACATAGATATCTGGAGCACCTACTCATGGATGCAGGTGCCCACGGAGCAGATACCCGAAACCAAACCCTACACCCAGGCATGGAACGCCATGCAGCTAATCAAACGGCTGCGCAATATCAAGTAGCATCGATGTAGCAGCCGTGATATGGCTGCTGTTGATACGGCCATGCTTACGAGGCGAAACCCCAAATGAGCTTGGCCAGCACGCCGGCAACGACGATCAGAAACACCTTGCGAACCAGTGCGTTCCCGCCCCTGATGGCGGTGTGGCTGCCAAGCCATCCCCCCAGCATATTGGCGCATATCAGCGGAACCGCCACAGCCCAGGCCACATAGCCGTGATAGCTAAACACGGCTAGTGCTGCCAGGTTGGTGCTCACATTCAGCACCTTACTGCTGGCACTCGCTTGCAGGAAGTCCATGCCAAGCCATAACACCATCGCGATCATCATGAAACTGCCTGTGCCAGGTCCGATAAAGCCATCGTATATCCCAATCACGAAGCCGATGCAGGGCAGGGCATAGGTGGTGCTGTGGAGGGTAGGTAGCCGACGGGCCTGGCCCAGGTTGGGCTGAAACCAGTTAATGAGCAACACAATCAGCAATGATACAGCCACGATGGGCATGAGTGCTGAACTCGTAATTCGAGAGGCTAGTCCGGCACCAAGCGCGGAACCGAGAAGGGCACACAAAATGGGAATCCGCTGCGTATTCATAGATAGAAGACCGGCCTTGCGGTAGCGTAACGCGGCCGTGAAGGTGCCCGTTATCGACACCAGCTTGTTTGTTCCCAGAATCACCTGAACGTGATGATCGCCCCCCAACTGCGGGAATAGCAGCATGAAAGCAGGGAGTTGGATTAGCCCACCCCCGCCAGCAACCGCATCGACGAACCCTGCCAGAAGGCAGGCTGCCATCATGACAAAAAGCTCAGGTGTGAATGTCACAGATGACTATGCCGATCCGTGACTGTTCCAGGGGAAGGTCACGGTAAATGTGGTGCCCTCACCAAGCTGGCTCTCCACCCTGATCTCTCCGCCGTGTGCTTCCACTAGGTGATGCACGATGGCAAGACCAAGCCCGGTTCCGCCAGATGCGCGGCTTCGTGACTTATCCACACGATAAAACCGCTCGAAGATGCGCGGCAGGTGGCTGCTGCTGATACCCAGCCCGTTATCGGATATTTTCAACGTGACTTGTTGTGGGTTCTCCTCGGCGGTTACCTGCACATGTCCACCCGGCCGATTATACTTGACCCCATTGTCGATCAGATTGATCAATATCTCTTCCAAGTAATTTCGGTCAGCATGAATGACCAGCCCCTCAGCGATTTGGTTCTCGATGGTCACACTCAATGCCTGCGCCCGAGAACTCAACTGGTTCACCACCTCATCAACTATCGGACGTAAAACCACTGGCGTGGGTGTGGCGACAGGATGCACTTCGGCGTTGGCCAGAGTCAGCAGGTCGTCTGTCATGTTGGCCAACCGGATGCTTTGCTGCACAATGGCCTGCAAGAATTTGTCGCGCATCGCCGCTGGCACATCGGGGTTGTCAAGCAGCGCTTCGGCGTTTACCCTGACGGCTGCTAAGGGGGTCCTGAGCTCGTGGGACACGTTGGCCACAAAGTCGCGACGAACCTGTTCCAGGTGGCGCACTTCGGAGAGGTCCGTGATGACGACCAGATAGGTTGGGTCTGACATCGGCCGGTGTTCCATGAGGGGGGATATCCGCACGGTGCCCACCACTCGGTTGGGGTGCGTGATCACCAGCTCCGCTTGCTGGAACTGCTGTGTTTGCACAGTGCGCAGCAGCAGTTGGTTGAGGTCATAGCACAGGGTACGAGCCAGCAGGGTATCACCCATGAGCAAAGAACCCATCATGCGGTGGGCTGACGGGTTGGCCTCCAAGATGAAGCCATCATTGCTCACGATCAGCACGGCATCACCGATGGAGTTCAACAGATGCTCACGCAGCAGTTGGCTGTTTTTAAGCTCTTTAGCCACACCCTGCATCTGCAGCTCTCGCAGATTCAAGCTCGATTGTACGAATCGGGTGCGGACCATCAGTGCCCAGTACAGAGAGGCCAGAATGATGATAGCTATGATCAGCAGATTAGTGAGCACTAGTTAGCCTCTGAACTTGTAACCAACCCCTCGGACGGTGAGCAGGTATTGTGGTTTTGGTGGATCAGTTTCGATCTTTTCACGCAGCCAACGAATATGCACGTCAACAGTTCGCTCATCCACGTAGCTTTCTGCACCCCAGACACGATCGAGTAGGGTGTGCCGGTCAAAAACCAGACCAGGATGCTCCATCAAAAACTTCAACAGTTCGAACTCCCGCGGGGTGAGCTCCAGCTTCTTTCCAGCCATGGTCACCTCGTGCCTCTGTGGGTCAACAGCCAACTCACCGGCTCGCAGGATGTCAAGTGCATTGACCGGCTGCTTACCGGATCGGCGCATCACACTTTGTATGCGAGCGAGCAGCTCTCTGGTGCCAAACGGCTTGGTAATGTAGTCGTCAGCTCCCAGCGTTAACCCGGTCACGCGGTCACTTTCGGTGCCCTTCGCCGTCAGCATGATGATGGGCACGTTGCTGGTCTGCCGTATATGCTCGCAGAGCTCGAACCCGCTGCGGGTGGGCAGCATCACATCCAACAATAGAATGTCCGGGTTTTCGGATTCCCACAGTGCCAGTGCTGGTTCGCTGTCACTGGCCGTAATCACCTGGTAGCCTGCACGTTCCAGGCTGAACTGCACCGCATTCAGGATGGTCTCTTCGTCATCTACTACCAGAATCTTCAAATCGTGTTACTCCGTAATCAACTCAACATTCGCTCTGGGAAGGGTAAACTCGGTGCCGTCTTCCAGCTTCACCACATAGACCCTGGCGTGGGCGCCAGACGGGATGGTGACCAAATCGGCGGGCATCCCGACGACCGTGGCAATCTGCCCGAAGTTCGGTTCCCTGATGATCCGTATACGCTGACCGAGCTCCACGCTATGTTGTCCATTTTCGGAAACCTCATTGGCAGAAACGTCCTGGGCGCATGGCACCACCACCTCTGGACGGATGACTCCAGCTCTGATCTGCGTGGCTCCGTTGATAGACGAACGCTGACCATCCAGCTTCTTGAATAGATCAAACGTGTGCTGCGCCATAGGGATGTGCCCAAAGCCTTCGGTCAGGATCAACGTCAATCCGACCTCTTCGTCACCTGTGACCGCCACACCGATCTCACTGCCCAGGAAGGCAGCAAGGTCAGTATCCAGCATTCCACCGACGACAATGCCCGACACTCCTGCAGCGACGGCGTGTTTCAACGTCTCGCCGGAAATGAATGATCCGCCTACAACCACCTTGTCGGCATGGCCGTTGGTGATCATCTCTGGCAGCAGTTCATCATCCGGTGACTGACAAACCACGGCGATTTCGCCGTAACGCTCACCGCCGACACCAAAGATGCCCTGCACCAGCGCGCCTCGTGCCGAAATCACCACGCCCTCCTCGGGAATCACCATCGTGACCGTGCCGGCTATGTAGGCGTTGACTTCAAGCGGGTTCGGCTCTTCACGGATGCCCAGATGACCGGACAGCTTGGAGTAGACCTCGGCGGTGCCAGAGAGGGGACTCTTTACGGTGTTCTTCATTAAGCCAAATAGGCCGCGGCTTTCAGCGATGATGTCTCCCTTTTGCACCTGATGACCAATTTCTATTTTGAGGAACTTCGGCACGTCCTCTGGGTCCTGGCCCAGCAGTTCCGCTACCTTTACTGTGTGCATGATGCCCGGAATGGCGGCCTTCGCCACGGGCATTTGCGGGGTCACCTCGTCGCCAACGGAGACAAGAACTTCGCCTTTCAGCGGCAGTCGGCGTGTTTTGGTTAGAAGTGTGTATCCGCTGACAGTCAGTCCAGGTGTATATGCGGTGCCCAAGTGTTTCCTCCGTATACTGCGCCGTTTGTTTACGGTACAGCGTAACTCATTATTGTTATGTGTTTGTTAAGCGATGAGTACTTGTTCTTTACTGAACAGCCTTCGAAACGCCAGCCCGATGATCGACAGGCTGCCGATGGCGGTGGCGGTGGTCATCATGAACATCACCACAATCTGGTATTTCACGGCCATCCTCGGATCGGCTCCACCGATGATCTGGCCTGTCATCATACCGGGAAGGCTGACGATGCCCACCACCATCAGCGCATTGATGCTTGGGGTCATGCCCACCTGAAGCGCGGCCCTGACCGAGTCGATCACCGCCTCCCAGGGTGAGGCACCCATCGCCAACCGCTGCTCGATCTCGTCGCGCCGGAGCCGTGCCTCGCGGAACAGGCTCTCCACCGAAAGGCTCATGGCGGTCATGCTGTTGCCCAGCAACATCCCACAGATCGGGATGGCCACACGCGGTGACCACACCGGCTCCGGCCGGATGATAAAACCCAGCACGATCACCGCCGTCAGCAGGGTGCTGGTCCATAAACTGGCGAAGGCCATCCACTTGGGCAGACCCTTAGCCGAAGGAGCTCTTTTTAGCGCATCTTGTGTGGCGGCAAAACTCATCAAACAGAACACCAGCAACACTAGCCAGAGGTTGGCGTTCTGAAACAACCAAACCAAAATGTATCCTGTGACCGTAAGCTGCACGATGGTGCGCACGGCACCCACCAGCAGATTGCGCCACAAACCAAGGCCCATCATGGCACTGACGCTGCCCGTGAGCAGCAACAAGATTGCGCTCAACAGCAACTGCCCGTTTGTAATCGGGATCACTCCGGTACTTGCTGGCATCGCTATTGCCGCGGCCTCTCTTTGACAGTAGGGGAGCTTACCAGAATGGTCTTGTCCTTCACACCCAGCGTGTAGTTGCTGTATTTCAAAGCTTTGCTTGTGTAATTGGGAAGCGCGTTGAGCAGCCATACCCCGTTCTTCTTAACCATCGGCAGAAGTAATCCGCTTTGAGATGGATCCGGTTGATAGATGGCGATGCCCTCCATACTGGTATCTTTGCTGGCAGTGGTGCCACGCGAGGAATCCAGCATAACCCACATGGGTACCCATGAGGGGAGCTTGACGCATGATTCGGGTTTGTCAGACTTCAACGCACTGCTTCCGAACTGGGTCCGGATGGGTTCAAGCTGCCGTGCAGTCAGCACACTCTTTGGTGAGCTGCCATGAATGTAGAGCGCATTCAGCTCACTAAGCTTCCCGCGCACCATCGATCCCGCGACGGCCTGAGCACTGGCCAGCATGCCCGCGAATTCGGAGGAGCTTTGCTTGTATACCGCGTTGCTCAACCGCCAATCCTTCAGCTTCTGTGGTGCTTTTTGTACCTTTGGCGGCTCGGGCTTAACGAGGGGTTTTGGCTTCGGTTTGATATTTGCTGATGGTTTGGCTTTGGGTTTTGCAAGATCCGGTAGTTTCGGGGCCAGGATGAACTTGGCGAGTGCCTTGTCCTTTTTTTCGGCGGTGTTGACCAGCAGCACGCTGTTCAGCTTATTCTGGCTGGCGATGTAGTCGAAATGCCAGTCGTTGTTGACTTTGACAAACCGGAAGAGATACCCGTCGATCTTGATGGCATCGGGCAGCCCCTCTAGGCTGAAGATGGGGCTAGGCTCTGTGCCAGGGACCATGGCAACCCAGGCCTCTTCGGAGCCGCTTGACAGAACCTTGACGCTGTAGTCCAGACCCATCTGCAGGTTGTGGGTCATCGTCAGCAGATGGTTCATGCCTTGCTCTTTTGTGAAGCAGGCATCAATTAATGGCTTTGAACCATCGTCCAGTCGACCAAGCACCGCAGCTCTGTCACGGGCGCGTAACGCAGCGATGAAGTGCTGGAGTGCGCCCTCGGGCTGGTCAATGTTCGGGATGTAGATCATCCATGCCACACCACTACGCCACGGGATGATGCCATTCGCCGGTTTGGCTGTGGACGTTGGGACCGACCCTCCGCCCATCATCTGAGCAGATGCGATCTGTGCGCACAGCAAAGATAGGGCCACGCATTTCAGCAGATACTTCAATCCCATGTCCTCCGAACGTATTAAAATCGTAACTACTCAGCATTAGGCGATGATCGTGCATTAGTTCACGATCGGCATGCTGAAAGAGCTTCCGGACACCCACGAAGTGGGTAAGATTCTTATAGCCACGGGTAAGCGCCAGCGCAACCCGTGGAAGACGGCAAGTAACCATCTACCCCGAAGTGGGTCGGCATGGTTTTACCTGTATAATGTTCTGCGATATGGTCCGACCCCCTATTCGGGGGTAAACACTTTAGCCCTATTCCAGGGGTATCGCTTCGCTCACCCCTGGCTATAAGAACAACTACCCACTTCGTGGGTGCCCGTAGGGATGCCTGAAAGTGGTGCGCCTACGCAGAACAGACACTTGGCAATCAAAACTGACGGCTGAGCAGTTACTAAAAATCATTATCATGGCCGCGGTGATGCAGCCATTTTGTGCTCCACTGTGTTAAGTGTAGCACGGATACGCACATGGTGCTCGATACCGGCCGACACAACAAGTAGAATAATAGTATGAAATGGCTTTATAAAATAGGCTTGCCTTTATATGCACAGTGGACACTGTTATATCTACTGATGGTTGCGTTTGCCAAGCTGTGCGAACCGATGGGTTGGTGGCCGTTCATAATGGTGGACTACCTTCCTGTGGTTGTCCTTGTGGCGCCGGTATTATTGGTGGCTATTGTTTATGGAATATGCCGTTGGCCTCGACCTGCCTGGATACTGGGTTTATCTGGCTTGATTTGTCTGGTCTGCTGGACGGATTGGATTCCGTTTCGGCCACAGCCTTCGTCCTACCGCGGAGCCATCCGGCTGGTGACATGGAACACTAAGTGGAACGGCGGGCTGGCTGAAGTGCCGGCCTTATTAAAGCGCGAACATCCGGATGTAATCTGCCTGCAAGAGGTCATGGCGGAAGGCCGTACGGACCCGCTGTGGGAGACGCTACGCAAGCAAGGATGGTATGTGGTCCAACAACGGCAGTACGCCGTGATCAGCCGGTTCCCTGTGCAGATGACAGGTCTGAACCCAAACATGATGGCGGTAGAGCTTCGTATTGATAAAACGCGGCTACGGATCACCACAGCCCACCTCTGGCTACCGTACAACCTGCTGGCGAAGACCCCCCGTCAGTACCAGCGCAGTATCTGGCCGATGTCGTGGTATAGGAACAAGCAGGTCGATGCCATTTTACAAGGCGACCTGCTGCCCGATATCGTGTGTGGTGACATGAACACGCCGCCCCATACCGCTCTGTGGAGCCGGTTTACCGCGCGGTACCAGGACAGCCATCTGGCCGGCGGTGTGGATACGGGGATGACATATCCCAGCCAACTGCCGATAATACGCATTGACCATGTGTTTTTAGCTCCCCGCCTGAAGGTGTTGAAAAGCCGTGCGATGCATCTGCCTGGTTCCGACCACCGCGCCGTGATGGTGGAGTTTCTTCTAAATCGATAGGAATTGCCTAACCTGCGGCGCGACGCAATACACCACACGCGGATGCGCCGAATTCGCGTAGGGTATAACACCACAAGGCTAACCATGAGCCGCCGGCATTTCACATCTCTGACACACGATCTGTGTAACTACTGTGTTAAAACCGTGTATTGTCCGCTTGATGCCCACTACTGAGATACATGATGTATATCTTCGCTGTTTAGATCGTCTAATATGATGAAAGCGCTAAAGGGTAACTCCCGCAGCCTTCCCCGGCACGATGGAGTGCTGAGAGTGAGCGACGGTGAACAGGAGGCCTTCAAATGTCCCGTGAAAAACATCAAAGCGGCTTTACGCTAATAGAGCTGCTCGTAGTCATCGCGATCATCGCGATACTAGCTTCGATCCTATTCCCTGTATTCGGCACCGCCAGAGAACGGGCCAAGCAGATCAGTTGTATGAGCAATATCAAGCAGATTGGGCTTGCCATACGGCTGTATGCCGATGACGCAGATGGCGAATTCCCCAATGGGTGTTCTGGTGAAGAGGGGACCCCTGCGCAGATGCCCAACTGGATCATCAACAATACCGTGCCTGATCCGGCTCCAGACGCAGGACCTGGGGCGGTCGCTGGAGCGTGTGGCGATAATGCCCGGTTCTACCGGTTCTTAATGAACTACCAGATGGCCAACTACCTAAAAGCACCCAGCATGTGGTACTGCCCCAGCAGCCAAATCAAAAACACCCCGCAGAATAGGGCGCAGGGTCTGCAAACCTACGTTTGGGCTACGAACTGGATATATAACACCTGCGATGGATCGAACCCTTGCGTGAATTACGGCTCACCATCAGACCCCGAGTATCGAAACCTGACCACTGACCCCATGAGCGACTCCAGCAACTATGTGTCTGAACGTATGTTGCTGACCGACTACGGCCTAATGGGCTGGGACGGACCGGACGCCCGCGACGACAACAATAACCTGGTGAAGGATCGGGCGAACAGACGTAACCACGACCGTGGCTATAATGTGGTCTACTTTGATGGACATGCAGGTTTGATCAAGTTTGGCCAGAAATGGACCACCACTCCCGCTACTGGCTGGCCGCAATCCATGGCACCACAGTAAAGGTATCTATCGGCCTGTGGGCTTATGGTCACAGGATAAGACCGGACCGTGGGGTGAGGCGTGCCTCGCCCCGCGGTCCGGTCATAGCCATTTCTTCGCCATCTGTGTATTGCCTATCTCTCAATCCAACAACTCTCCGTTCACAGTGTTCGTTTTGTGCCCGAATGGTATTTCATGATACAATTCTACTGGACAATGCCCGTCTATGACGCGTCGATTTACTGGGAACATCCACGAAGAACCCCTCGTGTCCATCTTGGCCTGCACCCATCAAATCATCCGCCAGACGGGCGATATCTGTTTATCTGAAGCTGTCATATGCAGCTCAACATCACTTCGAGAAGGCGAGAAAAAATGGAAAACTCAACTCACAAGAGCATCCTGCAAATCCTTGAGCGCGACGCCCGTACCACAACTGCCCAAATAGCAGCTATGTTGGACATCAAGGAGGCAGATGCCGCCGCTGCCATCGCACAACTCGAAGCCGATGGCATCATCAGACGTCACAAAACCATTGTAGACTGGGAGCTTTTTGGCGATGAGCGCGTATATGCCTTCATCGATGTACGCGTCAGTCCCGCGCGTGAGGTGGGTTACGATGGCGTCGCTGAGCGCATCTACCGGTTCCCTCAGGTACATGCCGTCTATCTTGTTTCTGGTGGTCAGGATCTCCGTGTCATCATCAGCGGACGTACTATGAAGGAGGTCGCCTCCTTCGTTTCTGAGCGTCTAGCCCCGATTGACCGGATTGAGTCCTGCAACACCCAGTTCATCCTGAAGCGATACAAAGAGGATGATGAGATATTCGGTGAGATCGATACAGATAACAGGTTGGTGATGGCTCCATGAAATCTTTAAACACAGTAGTAGAACAGGTACCGCCCTCTGGCATAAGGCGGTTTTTCGATGTGGCTGCGCAGATGCCCGAGGCGATTTCGCTGGGCGTGGGTGAGCCTGACTTCGTGACACCCTGGCATATCCGTGAAGCCGCCATCTACTCTATTGAACGCGGAATCACCAGCTATACCAGCAACTACGGGCTGTTAAGCCTGCGTCAGCGCATCTCGGAGCACCTGGCCAATATGTATGACGTGCATTACCGGCCAGACGACCAGATATTGATCACTGTTGGTGTCAGCGAAGGGCTTGATCTGGCACTGCGAGTGCTGTTGAACCCCGGCGATGAAGTGATCTATTTTGAACCCAGCTACGTCAGCTACGAGCCGTGCATTTTGTTGGCGGGTGGCAAGCCGGTTCCTGTGCCCACCAAGCGTGAAACGGGGTTTCAGCCTGAGCCTGAGATGGTAGAGCAGATGATCACCCCGCGGACCAAGGCGATCCTGGTGTGCTACCCAAATAACCCCACCGGTGTAGTGGCATCGAAGGAGAGTTTGGAGGCAATTATGAAAATCGCCATCAAACACGACCTTTATGTGATATCAGATGAGATTTACGATCGTCTGACATATGATGCTATACATACCTGCGTGGCTGCTTTGCCTGGTGCCGAGGAGCGCACGTTGTTGCTGGGTGGTTTCAGTAAGGCATATGCCATGACTGGCTGGCGGTTGGGGTGGGCATGCGCCCCGGCTCACATCATCGAGATGATGATGAAGATTCACCAGTACACCATGCTGTGCGCGCCGATCACCGCCCAAAAAGCGGCTGAAGAGGCGATCATGCACGGTGAAGATGAAGTAATTCGCATGCATGATGAGTATGACAGGCGCCGAAGATACATTGTGAAGCGTCTAAATGAGATGGGGCTGGATTGTCCGACACCTAAAGGGGCATTCTATGTCTTTCCGTGCATCACCCGCACTGGCCTGAGCAGTGAGGAGTTCGTCGAGCGTCTGCTGCTGGAATCTAAGGTGGCCGTCGTACCCGGTAACGTGTTTGGAGCCAGTGGGGAGGGGCATGTTCGGATGAGCTATGCTTCTGCATTGCCACGAATAGAAGAAGCGATGTCTCGTATAGAGACTTTCGTTAACAAACTCGCGATTTGCGTATGAAGGAGACTATCATCTTGAAAATGCTGCACGCCTTCGCGGCTGTTTCGGCCGGTTGCGTCCTTGCTTGTGCTGCCAATGCGGACAGGCTGATTACCATACCGACGGCGCCCAGTCTCGGTATCGCACAGACCAAGATGGAGGTTTTGCATGCCGATTCACGCGGCGGTGAAACACGGTATTGGGCAAATGTGGGGCTGCCGATGGGGCTGGAGATTAGTGTTGACGGCGAATCAACGGAAGTCCACTCCGATATGGGGTTTGGATTGCAATACACCGTGCTACCCGACACGGGCTTTACGCCCGCGATTGGCATTGGCGTGACGGACCTGACTAGCCGGACCGATGCAGGCAGCGGACTCTATTTGGCCGCTAGTTTTCAACTACCGTATCTACCAGAAAATCAATTGGTGAACTCCATCAAACTATTCGCCGGGTTAGGTGAGGGCCGTTATGCAGGGGCCTTCTTCGGCACGGAGATGGGACTTACTAACAACCTGACACTTAGAGCAGAATACGACAGCCGCGACTTCAATACTGCGCTTGATTGGCGTGCGGTCAATGGCGTCTCTGTGACGATTGCGAACCTCAACGATCAGTTGAATTACGGTTTCAGGGTACAGATCGGCTTATAACCGATGAATCATCAAAGGCCACTCAGCGCAGAAGTGGCCTTGTAATACGAATGCAGGAGCAAGTTGGTAACATCATGAACGCGTACCACCCCAAAGGTTCGTCATCGCCAGCCGATGTGTTGAGGCTGCTACGAAATAGCGTAGGTGCCGAACTAGAAGATTTTTCAGCACTGACATTATTCAATCGTAAAGAGATGATCTTCAAACCTGGAGATGAAGAGCGTGACGTATACATCATACAACAGGGGCGGGTCAGGATCTTCCGCCAGAACCCTTCTGGTAAAGACATTACCCTTAGTTTGTTTGATGACAATGAGATATTCGGCGAGATGGCCCTGTTCTTTCCCGATAAGCGAATTAATGCGGCCGCTGCCCTGGAAGACACCAGAATTTATGTCATCCCGATTGATGTATTCAAGCAGTGGATGCATGATGTGCCGGAGCTGAGCCAAAACATATTGCTGCTGATGGCCGATAGACGGCGCAAAATGGAACAGAAGGCGACGGAGTTTGCGTTACTTGAGGTCTCTCAGAGGGTCGCTCATACGATTCTTCAGCTTTTCACAAGATACAATACTCAGCCAAACGATCTGTCAGAGCCAATAAATGTGCGCATAACTCAGGGTGAACTCGCGAGTATGGCAGGCACCACACGCGAGAGTGCCACATGCCACTTGAATAACTTCCGGCGTGAGGGATTTATTAAGATTGTAGACCGTCGCATTGTGGTCTTAGATCGCAACGGCTTGCAGCGAGCGGCCGAAAACAGCCTATAGGGCGGTCCCTTGTTAGTAACAGGCCGTAAGAGCGCCCCATTTCAAGTTATTCACTTTATCCGTGAGGTAGCCTGATCAACGCAAGATGGTGTCCGTCCGGGCACCCCGAAGCGGGTGCGATTCATTACAGCCACGGGTGAGCGAAGCGATACCCGTGGTGAGTAGCGTGCTCATCCAACCCCGAAGTGGGTCGGTATGGTATTACCTGTATGGAAATTCAAAGACACGGTTCGACCCCACTTCGGGGGTAAACACAGTGACACTTTACCAGGGGTATCGCTTCGCTCACCCCTGGCTATAAAGAATCATGCCCCTTCGGGGTGTCCGGATGTGATCTGCGTCATTGCAGACTCTTCACGCCAACGAGGCCTGTATGTTACAAGCCGTAGGAACGCCCCTTGTGGGCGCCCGTATTGCCGGGGTGGTAATCGTAGGGGTGACCGGCCGGTCGCCTGGACAAGATTAGGGCCACCACAAGGGTGGCCCCTACGACCGTATTGAATACACTACGGGCTGCCGTATACATAGGACCGACATTCTTAACGGCTGGCGGTCTGCCCCTGTCGGCATTCAGGATACCCATAGGATGCACTTTTAGATATGAGAGTATCGTACAAACCACTGACGCGAGGATAGATTGCAGGCACTTTCGCCCAACATGAATACAGCCCGAAAGCTTGGCGCTGTGTACATATTCACTTTCCACACCATGATGGCCTACCGGGCTCAGGCGTTCATATGGATACTGACCGATGCCATTCCTGCGGTGGTGATGCCGCTGGTGTGGATTGCCTCCTACCAGGGTCGCACGCAGCTTGGTGGATTTGCCCCTAACCAGATGGTGATGTACTATCTGTTCACCTTGATGTTGAACAGCTTCATCACATCGCATGTGCAGTGGGACATCGCCAATGATATCCGCGAGGGCAAGTTTAGCGTACCGCTGGTGCGGCCGTTCCCGTATTACCTCTACATGCTCATCACTAACTTCAGTTGGCGTATCAATCGCACTATTCTGGCAGCCCCTGTATTTTGTCTAGGGTTGTGGCTCTACCGCGACATGATCACATTTACGGGTTTTACATTGGGTCCAGGGTTCTGGGCGACGCTGATTGCCGGGCACCTTCTGTCATTCAGTATGGTGTTCTGCATGGGCATTCTGGCGTTGTATTTCCAAGAGATTCGCAATGTGCTCGATCTGTATTACATCCCCATGCTGTTCCTCAGTGGCTCCATCGCTCCTGTAGCGTTGCTGCCGCAATCTGTGCAGACCGCCAGCACCTATCTGCCATTCCGGTTCACACTCTCAGTGCCGCTAGAAGTGCTGATGGGGCGTATTCACGGAGCGGACATGTGGTGGGCGTTCGCTAACCAGCTTGGCTGGATTGCGCTGTTTGGAGCCATCTCGATTGTCATGTGGAAGCGTGGATTGAAGTACTACACAGGGGTGGGGATGTGAAGCTCAGCAGAACAACAGCGGTATATAAGATGTTCCTGGCAAACAGCTTCCGCCGTGAGGTGGAGTTTAAGGCCAACTTCTGGGCTAAAGTGCTGAGTGGCCTGGCCTGGCTGCTCTTCTTCTTGTTGACTATGCAGTTGATCTACAGCCAGACTCCAAGCATCGCGGGATGGAACAGGCCGCAAGGCTTTATGCTAATGGGCACATGTTACCTGATGGGTGCCATTTCACAGCTCACATTTTACGGCAACCTCAGCCAGTTTCCTATCATGATACAGACCGGTGTGTTTGATTTCGCCCTGGTGAAACCTCTGAACACGCTATTTTGGGTGGGTTTTCGGTTCGTCAACCTGGATGCCATTGCCAGTATCATTGGATCCATCGGAATGTTAATCTGGGGTGGAACCCAACTCGGGTTGGAAACACCAGGAGCCGTAGATTGGGTATTCTATCTTGTGATGTTCATCTGCGGTCTGGTGATCTACTTTGGCATGTATCTGCTGATGATGAGCACGGCCTTCTGGTTTGTGCGTGTGGAAAATCTGACGGTGCTGATGGACATGCTGAGCTGGACGGCGCGATTTCCCCTGGATATCTTCCGGGGAGCGACACGAATTCTGCTGACCTATATACTGCCGGTCGCCTTTTTGGCCAGCCTGCCATGCAGTGCCCTGCTTGGTCGGCTACCGTACTGGTGGCTGGCCATCGGCGTGCTGATGGCAGCGGGTATGCTTGCGGCGGCTGTCGGGTTCTTTAAGTTTGCTATCCGCAGTTACAGCAGTGCCAGCAGTTAGTGTACCGAATTGACAATTGTCGACTGAGAACGGACAATGAGTAACAGGTGATATGCCACCTCGTTCAGCGACCTTATCTCTAGAGAAAAGTGAATCACTCAATGCAGCAACTAGACATGAATACCCCTGCGGTCAAAGCCGCGATACAAGCCGAGCTTGACCTGCAGCGCATACCTGCGCATATCGCCATTATCATGGACGGCAACGGGCGCTGGGCTGCCGGACGCGGACTGCCGCGTCTGATCGGCCATCGGCAGGGATACAAGACCGTGCGCAACATCGTGCGCGAAGCCTCGGACCTCGGTGTCAAGGCACTGACGCTGTATACTTTCAGCACTGAAAACTGGCGCCGTCCTGAAGAAGAGACCACTGGATTGATGAAGCTGATTGGTGAGGCCGCTCGTCAGGAGCTGCGCAGTATGTATCAAAATGGCGTGAAGGTGCAAGTGAGCGGGCGCCTCAGCGGCCTGCCCACGGAAGTACGTGAAGAGCTGCTGCGGGGGATGGAGACCACCAAGGACAATGACCGCATTGTGCTGAACCTGGCCATCAACTACGGCGGGCGTGCGGAAATTGTGGACGCACTGCGTACCATCGCAGAAAAAGTAGCGGCTGGCGAAATCACCCCCGACCAGATCGATGAGCAAATGGTGGAAGCTCAGCTTTACACCGCAGGTCTGCCCGACCCAGATTTATTGATCCGCACGGCGGGCGAAATGCGACTGAGCAACTTCCTGATCTGGCAGACCGCTTACTCTGAGCTGCACATCACCCCCACACTCTGGCCCGACTTTACACTCTCGCACCTGGTGGCTGCTATTAGCGACTACCAGACAAGGGTTCGCAAATTCGGCGGGGTGGTGAGCTCCTGATGATACGTGTCGCAGTCTTAGGTTCGACGGGCTCAATTGGCACACAGACTCTGGACGTCATCGCCAGGCTGAGTGACCGGCTTCAGGTGGTGGCTCTGGCAGCCCACAGCAACGTAGAACTCATCGCCGAACAGGCCCGGACGTATGGTGTGCGTCACCTGTGTCTAATGAACCCAGATGCTGCCAAAGCCCTGAGCCAGAAGATGGGCGGAGCAGCTGTTCTGAGCGGTGACGATGGCTTGTGTGCTCTGGCTCAGTTGCCCGAAGTGGATGTCGTGGTCATCAGCGTCAGCGGAGTGTGCGGACTGGGTGCCACTTTAGCGGCCATTGAGGCCGGTAAGGGCATCGCGTTGGCCAGCAAAGAGGTATTGGTAGCCGCAGGCGAAAGTGTAATGCGTCTGGCTCGTGAGCGCGGGGTAGTCGTGGCTCCCATTGACAGCGAGCATAGTGCCATCTTTCAGTGTCTGCAGGGATATCGCAGTGAAGATGTGGCGCAAATATTGGTCACGAGTTCTGGCGGAGCGGTGCGAGACGTGCCTGTTGATGAGCTGCCAGACGTTACCCCTGAACGCGCGCTGCAGCACCCCAACTGGAGCATGGGCGTGAAGATCACTATTGATAGTGCCACGTTGATGAACAAGAGCCTGGAGGTGATAGAGGCCTGCTGGCTGTTCGATGTGCCATTCCACCGGGTGAACGTGATCATCCATCCTCAGAGCATTGTGCACAGTCTGGTGGAGTTCCACGATGGCTCGTTGCTGGCGCAACTGGGGCTGCCCGATATGCGGCTGCCGATTCAGTTGGCCTTGCTGCATCCGGCCCGCATCGACACCGGATTACCACGGCTTGATCTGACACAGGTGAGCGCGCTTAGTTTCAAGCAGCCTGATCCTACCCGCTACCCCTCGCTCAAACTGGCCACAATGGCCATGGAGGCCGGTGGCACTATGAGTGCCGTCATGAACGCCGCCAACGAGCTGGCGGTGGCGCGTTTTGTTAACCGTGAGATTGGCTTTACACAGATTGTGGATTTGGTGCGTAGTGTGATGGGGCTACATGAGCCTGTGGAGGCTACCCTTGGCAATGTATATGCCGCAGATGAGTGGGCACGCCGCCAGTCCCTTGCCTGGCAGGGGTAAGGTCTAGGTTTACCCTTCGTTTGTAAGTAGGGTGTCTGGCCATTTTAGGCGTGGTGCCGGTTCGCCGACGCTTGGCAGCACCCACGGACAAGTAGAACGTCTCACGTGATCCGCATGACCACAAGGGGCAACCCTACTGGTCCCTCCAATTGTTTCCAAACACACCCCGTAACCGACCTCTGAATATTACCAGTTTTCACTCATGTGTATATAAGAACGAAATCGTAGTTGATCTTTAAGGTACAATGTTTCAAATACAGTTGTAATCGCCTGCACATATGCTATCAAGTATTAACGATACTCCTCGTTATATTGCCGGGTAATGAGGCGAATAGCTGGGTGTACGCGAAGAGCACCCATCTCATCATATACGACTCTCGATGCAAATCTGGAAAGGTTCTAAATATATGCATCCGCAAACCATTCATCTGGGCGAGATGCTCATTAGCTCCGGGTTGATCACAGATGATCAACTTCGGCAGGTCATGATGTCTCTGCCAGCCGAACAACCCACCGAATCACTGATCTCTGGGGCTTTCCAAAATGCGATATTCGAAAACCCCAACTCCCTGTGTATCTTTACCGACGAAAAAGGTGTGATCCAGGTTTTCAACGTTGGTGCTGAGCGTATGTTGGGCTATTCCGCCCTTGAGGTGGTTAACAAAATCACCCCATACGATCTGTCGGACCCTCAGGAGTTGGTCGCTCGTGCAGAGGCATTAAGCCTCGAAGTCGGCACACCAGTCGCCCCTGGAATAGAATCATTGGTATATAAACCATCAAGGGGCATTGATGACATCTATGAGCTGACTTACTGCCGCAAGGACGGCAGTCGATTTCCAGCATTGGTGGTTGTTACGGCGTTCCGTGATGATCAGGAGAACATCATCGGTTACCTGCTGATGGGCGCAGATAATACCGCGCGGAAGAAGGCAGAGGCAGCACTACTACAGGCAGGGGCTCTGCAGAACGCGATATTCAATAGTGCGAACTTTTCGAGCATCGCTACCGATGAAAAAGGCGTGATCCAGATATTTAACGTGGGTGCGGAACGTATGTTGGGGTATGCAGCCATAGAGGTGGTTGACAAGATCACTCCTGCCGATATCTCCGATCCACAAGAGGTGATTGCTCGAGCTAAGGAGTTAAGTAATGAGCTTGGAACGCCGATTGCACCAGGTTTTGAGGCCCTGGTGTTTAAGGCATCACGCGGGATTGAGGATATCTACGAGTTATCCTATATCCGTAAAGATGGCAGCCGGTTTCCGGCAGTGGTTTCGGTCACAGCACTCCGTGATCAGAAGGGTTCTATCATCGGTTACCTGCTCATCGGCACAGACAACACCGCGCGGAAACAGGCTGAGGCAGCGTTAATTCAGGCTGGGGCTCTGCAGAATGCGATATTCAACAGCGCAAACTTCTCGAGCATCGCCACCGACGAGAAGGGTGTGATCCAGATATTTAACGTGGGTGCGGAACGAATGTTAGGATACGCGGCTTCTGAGGTGGTGGACAAGATCACTCCTGCCGACATCTCAGATCCGCGCGAGGTGATTGCGCGGGCAGAGGAGTTGAGTCAGGAGCTCGAAACGCCGATAGCACCTGGTTTTGAGGCACTGGTGTTTAAGGCCTCACGCGGAATTGAAGACATCTATGAGCTAACCTATATCCGCAAGGACGGTAGCCGTTTCCCGGCTGTAGTGTCAGTCACAGCCCTTCGTGATGAGCAGGATATGATCATCGGCTATCTATTGATAGGCACCGATAATACTGTGCGTAAACAGGTTGAAGCCGATCAAATGCTGCTTGATCAGCGCCTGCGTGATCAACAGTTTTATACTCGGTCACTATTCGAATCCAACATCGATGCGATCATGACCACCGATCCATCTGGTATCATCACCGACGTCAACAAGCAGATGGAGGCATTGACTGGTCGAACCCGTGACGAGTTGATAGGTGCTCCATTTAAAAACTACTTCACCGACCCTGCATTAGCCGAGGCAAGCATCAAACTAGTGCTGGCCGAAAAGAAGGTCACCAACTACGAGCTCACCGTGCGGGCATGGGATGGAACGGAAACGGTGGTCTCTTATAACGCGACCACATTTTATGACCGCAACCGCAAGTTGCAGGGCGTGTTCGCTGCCGCACGCGACATCACAGAGTTAAAGAGGGTGGAGCACAGACTGGAGGAGAATAACATCGAGATCGAAACCGCGCGTGTCGCTGCGGAAAAGGCCAACCAGGCAAAGTCGGAATTCCTCTCCAGTATGAGCCACGAACTGCGAAGCCCGCTAAATGCCATTTTGGGGTTTGCGCAGTTGATGGAAAATGATTCTCCACTGCCTACTCCATCACAGTCGACCAGTATCAACCAGATATTAGAGTCAGGCTGGTACTTGTTGTCGCTAATTAATGAGATTCTGGACTTGGCCACGGTTGAATCTGGGAAAATCGCTCTGTCGTTGGAACCAGTATCGGTTGCCGATGTGTTCCGAGAAATCCAGACTATGATGGAACCTCAGGCCAGAAAGCGCAACATCAAGATATCGTTCCTGCATCTAGATACTCCATATTACGTACGCGCCGATCGGACGCGCCTTAAACAGGTCATGATTAATCTACTTAGCAATGCCATCAAATACAATCGGAATGAAGGATCCATCGTTGTGGACAGTTACGAGACGGCACCGCAGTGTATCCGGATATGTGTCAAAGATACCGGAGTTGGGATACCTAGTGATAAAGTGGCGGAGCTCTTCCAATCCTTCAACCGACTTGGACAGGAAAACAGCAGCGTTGAGGGTACAGGAATCGGCTTGGTGATGAGTAAACGCCTAGTGGAGTTGATGGACGGTGTGATTGGAGTAGAGAGCGAGCTTGGAGTGGGTAGCCAGTTTTGGATTGAGTTACGCACAGACAACGCCCCCGTGCTGGCGCGCGAACAAGTCATACCTACGGAGGTTTCGCAATCAACCACCGGGGCGGGTATGGTTGTACACACGTTGCTCTATGTTGAGGATAATCCTGCCAACCTGAAACTCGTCGAACAGCTAATCTCTCGACATCCAGACCTTCGTCTCTACACCGCTGTGGACGCAATGACCGGCATTGAGCTAGCACATACAATGCTTCCTGACGTGATACTCATGGACATCAACCTGCCCGGCGTGAATGGGGTAGAGGCGATGCAGATACTACACGAACAGCCAGATACCGCGCATATCCCGGTAATAGCGGTCAGTGCCAATGCCATGACAAGTGACATCAATAAGGGGCTTGAAGCGGGGTTCTTCAGTTATCTGACCAAACCTCTGAAAATAAAAAAATTCGAGACCATCATCCGACTGGCAATTGAGCAGTCACAAAACGCACCCGTAACCGTATCCCCGGACAGTCCCTCTGAACCCATTGATGCATCTGTGGGTTATTCTGATCAGACGGACAAGACGCGGAGTCTTCTACCCCTACCCGATGATCTGGTGATTCGTCTGCGCGATGCGGCGATGTGTGCCGACAATGAACAGCTTATGTCTCTCTGTGATCTAGTGGCTGAGTATGATGAGTGTCAGGCCCAAGAGATGAAAAATGCAGTTCATACGTTTAACTACCAGCATGTTTTGAATATGATTCCGGACTCCGCCGTTCAGGAGGGGTAACAAAACATATGGAACGTACACCGAGTATCTTGATTGTAGACGACACCCCGGCTAATCTCCATTTACTGACAGGTATGTTAAGGGACTTAGGTTATAAAGTCCGATCAGTCTCTGATGGTCAATTTGCTCTTCGGACGGCGAAACATGATCCTCCCGATTTGATTTTACTGGATGTGATGATGCCAAATATGAACGGCTATGAGGTTTGTAGTCTGCTCAAGGCAGATGATACCCTGTCAGAAATACCAGTGATATTCATCAGTGCTCTGAACGACACAATGGATAAGGTGAAGGCTTTTCAAGTGGGTGGTCTTGATTATATCACGAAACCATTTCAACTGCGCGAGGTTCAAGCCCGCGTCGCGACGCACCTGGAGCTGCATAAGCAGAGACACCTTTTAACGGTGAGCTACGAGAAGCTTCGCAGACTGGAGGAGCTTAGGGACAATCTGGTACACATGATAGTGCATGATATGCGATCACCACTCACTAGCATGAAAGGCTTCCTTGAGCTGATCACTATTGTTGACGGGGAAGCGCTGTCTGCCGAAGGGCGAGCATATGTTTCTATCGTGAATCAATCAGCCGACAGCCTCGTCGAAATGACCACAACGCTACTTGATGTCAGCAAAATCGAAGCTGGTGAGATGCCGCTAGAGTTGAGTGTGTGCCAGCCCGCCTGTATTATCCGGTCGGTGGTAGATCGGATGGATTCGCTACGGAAACAGCGAACCGTGTCCGTTGAGGTGCCCGATGAGACGGTGAGCGTGCGTGCAGACCCAAAGATGCTGGACCGGATCATACAAAATCTATTAGGGAACGCCTTGAAGTTCACGCCAGATTACGGATCCATCACTGTCGGTTGTGATGTTGATAATAGCGGTTTACGTGTATTTGTCAGAGACACAGGTCCTGGGATACCTGCTGACAGCCGGGAGAGGATTTTTGAAAAGTTCGGTCAGGTATCACAAGCATCAAACCAGAAGTATTCTACTGGGCTCGGGCTGACATTCTGCAAATTGGCGGTAGAAGCTCATGGCGGCTCTATTGGTGTTGATAGTGAGCTCGAGAAGGGGAGCACCTTCTGGTTTACCATACCGATGCTATCGCCTGCGTAGTTCGGGTATCGACTTGACATGGGATTACCTCATACGTCGGTATCAAGGAAGCTCATCGGTGGCTATCTCATGACAGTGACATTGAAAAGGTCGTTAATAACATGCCCTTGTGTTATTCATGATTTCGGGTTATAATAATTTTGCTCAAGGCGCCATACCCAAGTGGCTAAGGGAGCGGTCTGCAAAACCGCGATCACCGGTTCGATTCCGGTTGGCGCCTCCAACCTCTTTTTGTCAAACACCCAAGTTTCGTAGCCACAAACACCCCGATCACCATGCGTATATATGTAGGGGCGGTTCGCGAACTGCCCTTCTTGCAAGCGACGACATTCTTCGTGGTTCGCCACCAATATGATCGGTCCGATCCGTCCAATCCGTCGGATTCCGCCCCCTCAAACGCGGAACGACACCGCCCCGGTTAGGAGAAAACCGGCGCGGAGGTTCCCATAGGCGGTTCGCGAACTGCCATTCACGCCAAACCGCCCAGGCAAAGTGGGCCAGTAGCTGGGGCTATCCGCCAGACCGCGCCGGAGACGGGCTGCACAGCCACCGTAATCGTACCGAGAAACCGGCGCGGTCAAATACCTAATCGGCGTCATCTGTGCCATCTGTGGATTGATTCTCATGCACCGGAAGGCCGGTTCGCGAACTCAGGGACCGCTCTCACTACTTCCCTTTCGCAGCGAACTCGGGTTTGTCGTCACTGGCATCCAGCTTGCGTAATATCTGCTCGGTAAACAACGCCACCCGCTTTTGGCCCCACACATTCAGACGGTCAACCGTATCAGTTGGTTTGTGGTAGTCTTCATGCAAGCCTGTAAAGAAAAAGAGACACGGAACACGGACGTTCATGAATGCCGCGAAGTCCGATACTCCCGAGTACCCGTCCTCCCTGGTGATCTGGAAGGGGATCAGAGCATTCCTATTCACTTCATCTAGTATCTCACCCCAACGCTTATAACTTCCGACGCACATTGCCCAGAGTTTGTCATCACGCAGACGGCCAACCATATCGAGGTTTACCACTGCCTCAATTTGATCAAGAGGCCACGCTGGCTGTTTCACAAAAGCGTTGGCTCCCAGTATGCCTTTCTCCTCACCCATGAACGACACGAAGATCACTGGCCGGCGTAGCGGCCTGTCCTTCAAGGCAGAAGCCAGAGCCAGCATCACAGCGGTTCCGCTGGCGTTGTCGTCCGCACCAGGGTAGAGCGTATCACCGATCACGCCAAGATGGTCGGCATGGGCTCCCACAAGTAATGGCCGACTTGCCAGCTTAGGGTCTGTGCCTTCCAGCCAACCGGCCACATTGCTGGCGCCTGTGTGGGTTGCACTAAGGTTGACCATCAATGAAACTGATGGCGTCTCGCCTTTATGCAATGCGTCCAGCAACGGTTGTGCGGCGGACCGTTTGACTCGCATCACGGGTAAGGACATCGTGACTTGCTCCCCAACGATGGGGCCGGGCTTCCACTGGCTATCATCCACTACAAACAGCATCGCTTTGGCTTTATGCGCGGCGGCTTGTATGATCTTCAAGGGTAAACGGCTTCGGCTGCTCTCAAGGTAGTCTGCGGTAGGAGCCCCATCACTTACCACCACAACCTTATCTGTAACATCGACTCCCGCGTAGTCATCATGCGAACCATCTTCCGAAACAAATCCGTTTTTGACATCGACCGCTTTGGCCGTCACCGATGAGGAAGCACTGAGCATATCTGCGCGAAAATCTTGCTGCCACGCCAGCCGCTTCGGTTGGTGATCCCATACCAGTGTGCTGTGTTTTGCTTCAATATAGTGGCTGAAAACTTGAAATGGATGGTAATAACCCGAACCATTCCATTTTGCTGTACACGCATCCATTTGTGCGGTTCCCAGCATTGATAGGCCGATACGATCAAACTCGTGTGCTATGAACCGCTGTGCCTGTCTTCCGCCTTCTGTGGCGGTGCCTCTGCCGTTCATCTGAGGTGAACACAACGCGGTGTCCAGGGCGTATAGATGAGCTCGACTGATGGGTTCTGCAAGGGCATTTGCCGTAAGGCCTAACATGACTAAGGCCGCCCATATAAGGCGGCCAGTTCTTGTACCTGAAGCTGCGCGCTGAAGTTTATTCAATCGTCCACTCGCGCATCTCTTTCATCAGCGTGTCGTCAGTCAAGTTCATTTGTAGTGGGGTCACAGCGACATATCCTGACCTTACCAGGTTGACATCGCTGTCGTCGGCCTCGCCTTCTTCTATGGGCGTGCCAGTCAGCCAGTAGTATGATCCGCCGCGAGGGTCTTGCCGTTTATCGATGCGGTCGTGGTACTGTCTTCGGCCCATGCGGCTGAGTTTCAAGCCCTTGACGCGGTCCCAGGGGGCACTGGGTGCGTTCACGTTCACTAGGGTTCCTTGCGGTAGGCCATGTGTTAAGACCATATCGGCGACTCGAGCGATAGCTTGCTCGGCCGCATCGTAGTCGCAGATGCTTGAATTGGTGCAGGTGCTGATCGCGATGCTCGCGATACCAAACATGGTGCCTTCCATGGCGGCTGCAAGTGTGCCAGAGTAGAAAACATCCCAACCCATATTGGCGCCGTGGTTAATGCCGCTGACAACCAGGTCGCACTGGTCACCCATGACCGCCGAGAGGGCCAGAGTGACGCAATCAGACGGGGTTCCGCTGCAGCTATAACCCGCACTGCCGTCGGCCAGACGCGCCTGCTTCAGGCGGAGGGGCTTGTGGAGCGTGATGGCGTGGCTGGCCCCGCTGCGGGGGCTTTCAGGGGCGACCACCACGACTTCGCCGAGGGGTGCCAGCGCGCGGCGCAGCCTCCAGAGGCCATCAGCATGTATGCCGTCATCATTCGAAATTAGTATTCTCTTCACAATTACAGGATAGCATATGAGGGCATATGTCGGCATCAGATACAGCCATGGCCCCGGGAGGGTTAGCGTGACTCAGCGGTGATTGTTGATGCAGTGTAATTCGTAGGGACGACCCTTGTGGTCGTCCGAAAACACAGGTGGGTACAGACCTGTTACCCCGTCACGTGAACATGATCTCGTCACATTTATGATTTCGGATGGCCACAAGGGCCATCCCGGAATCGACCGCATGGTAAAGAGGCTTGATTACATCCGGTCTGTAGAGGCCTTGTGGTAGATCGTCGTTGCGAAATCCATGGTGCAATTCGTAGGGACGACCCTTGTGGTCGTCCGAAAACACAGGTGGGTACAGACCTGTTACCCCGTCACGTGAACATGATCTCGCCACATCTATGATTGCGGATGGCCACAAGGGCCATCCACGGAATCGCCCGCACGGTAAAGGGGCTTGATTACATCCGGTCTGTAGACAACCATGCCGCCGCTTGCCATTGTGATCGCGGTGATGTAATTCGTAGGGACGGCCCTTGTGGTCGTCCGAAAACACAGGTGGGTACAGACCTGTCGCCCCGTCACGTGAACATGATCTCGTCACATTTATGATTGCGGATTGCCACAAGGGTCATCCCTTGTATGCTTAAAGATGGAGGTCCTCATACCTACAACAAGAGTTGAGGACCATCCTCACACCGGGACGCTGGGGTGAAAGAGAAGGGGTAGATGCCGGGTCATCCCTTGTAGCATTGACTACGCAACGTAGAGCGGCACCCTTCTCTGCAATGGCCTAACACGAACAGTAACATGGGCTCAAAGCCCGCATATACAAGGATGTCAAGGTTCATTTCTTCACCTTTGTCCCTAACTAGGAGCATACCGAACTATGCAAATCAATGACAACTCTTACAGCTACTACGCCGGGATCGACATCTCCAAAGACACTTTTGACGTGTCTGTCGTCGATCAGGACGGCACCCATCTCGTCCACAAGCAGTTTGTGAACAACCAGAAGGGCTTCAAAGACCTCGTGTCACTTACCAAGAAGCAAGGCTGGATGCCTGTGCTGTTCGCAATGGAAGGCACTGGCGGATGTGAGCAAGAGCTGCTTGACTACCTGTATAAGCATAAGCAGGCAGTGTCACGGCAAGAACCCTGCCGGATACACTACCATCGCCTCTCACAGGGCTCTCGGCAAAAGACCGACTATGTGGACAGCCTGATCATTGCAGATTACGCACTCAAGAACCGCCTGCGTCTCTACAATCCCAAAGGCGAGTGTTATCGGTCACTGCAGGAAATCGGACATGACTGGCGCATGCTGGTCAAACATCAAAACTCTCTGCAGCAGAGGCTCTCTCACGCTCAGAATGAGCATTCTATAACGGTTCTTACGCGCAGCATAGATCACTGCAAAGAAGATATCCAGCTTCTTAACTCTGCGGCGGCAGAGATTATTGCCAGCGATGACAAGCTAGCGGAGGACCGTCGCCTCCTGAACAGTATTCCGGGTGTAGGTGATATCACATCCAACTACTTTTTAGGGCTCATCGGTGATATTTCTTGCTTTTCGACATCGGCGAAGCTGGTCAGGTTTGTGGGTATGAACCCATGTCCGCACCAGTCAGGAACCAGCATTATGTCCGTAAGCCGCATATCCAAAATGGGTGATCCCTTAATGCGCTCCTTGCTTTACACAAGTGCCATGGTGGTATTACAGATGTTGGAACGTAAGTCGACAGCAATCCATCCCAGTATGTATCAGTTTGTAGCCAGAATGCGTAAGAGATTCGGACCGGGTTCTGGCAATAAGGTCTTATGCGCGGTGATGCGTAAGCTGCTGATCTTGATGTGGACGGTGTTGACCAGGCATAAGGCCTACGATCCGTGCTACGGATTGGAGCCGCAGGATGCTCAGGCCAACCAGACACTGCCATCCGACGACACTGACCTTGTCCAGCTTCGTGCCGGAGCGGCCCCAGTTTTTGCCGGCGAAGGTAATGAGGCTGGGCAGGACAGGGTCGTTCAAGGATCGGGGTGTATGGATGGAGAGCCACAGCATGATTGTTGTTTGTCCATGAGTGGATGAGCAGCATTCCAGAGCCGGCGTACTTTAGCGGTAAAGATACATGTTCAGTACTCGCTAAATCGCTACTGAGCTAAGCGTCCCAAAAACATTATAACATCAACGTTATCTTTGCAGGTTCAAAGATGCGGGGCGGGCGTTCATCACTACGGATGGCGGGCAACCTTTTACGTGGTTATGTATCTTACTGTGTGACTGGCTTTTGTCATGAGCTTGGGGTAGATTCAAGATACACTTGTCATAACGGCATATATAATCGTTATACCTGCAACGTTATATATGGAAATCTGGTATTCCGAGCAAATAACAGATTTAACCCTGGGGGGCCTTGACAAAGTGCACAGTATCTACGGAATCGCCCGCACGGTAAAGGGTCTTGATTACATCCGGTCTGTAGATGCCTTGTGGTAGGTCGTCGTTGCGAAATCCATGGTGTAATTCGTAGGGACGACCCTTGTGGTCGTCCGAAAACTCAGGTTGATACAGACCTGTTGCCCCGTCACGTGAATATGATCTCGTCACATTTATGATTGCGGATGGCCACAAGGGCCATCACTGCGAATTCCGTGTTTGGTATAGTGTTGGGATGACCATGAGGTCATCCCAACTACGAATTGTTATGATACATACTTACCGATGCCATTTTAGGTACAATAATTAAAATCGATACGGAGGTGCTCATGATGAACGACCAGGAACCATTACCCATACGGAAGTACCCACGCATGCGTGGGTATGACTACTCGTCAATGGGGATGTATTTCGTGACGGTATGCACTCATAAACGTCAATCCTTGTTCGGTGAGGTTAATAGAGGGATTATGGGCCTCAATGAAGCAGGATGATTGGCACATGAAGTCTGGCGTGATATAGAAACTTTGCAGCATGGAACCCATGTTGAGGAACTTATTGTAATGCCAGACCATGTACATGTGATCTTGAGTTTGGGGCTGGTGCTACCTGATATGGATGGCTTGACAGCACCGACAAGCTTACCATCACTGGGCCGAGTGGTTGGCACTTGGAAGTCGCGCGTTACGGTAGGCTATGCGGACCTAGTACGGCATAGACGGGCGCCACGTTATGTTGAGCACATGTTTCAGAAAGGGTACTTTGAAAGAATCATCAGGGACACGGTTGAGATGATAGACATCAGTAGGTATATTCGAAATAACCCGGGTAATTGGACAAACAATGCAGATGAAGATGAAACCGAATGGTCTGTATATATGCCAGACTATCACGCGTAATACAAGCATTATCCTGAGGCAGTATGTTTTGATGACGAAGCAGCCTTCGTAGATGACCCTAGTAGTCATCCCTATTTTGGTTGTATACCCACCCGGCCCGTGAGGCGGAGTAACAGGTTGGTGCCCACCAATGTTTGCGGATGACCACTGGGGTCATCCCTACGGAATCGCCCGCACGGTAAAGGGTCTTGATTACATCCGGTCTGTAGATGCCTTGTGGTAGGTCGTTGCGAAATCCATGGTGTAATTCGTAGGGACGACCCTTGTGGTCGTCCGAAAACACAGGTGGGTACAGACCTGTTACCCCGTCACGTGAACACGATCTCGTCACATTTATGATTGCGGATGGCCACAAGGGCCATCCCTACGGAATCGCTCGCATGGTAAAGGGGCTTGATAACATCTGGTTTGTTGACAACCATCCCGCCGCTTGCCAGTGTGATCGCCATGGTGTAATTCGTAGGGACGACCCTTGTGGTCGTCCGAAAACACAGGTTGATACAGACCTGTTACCCCGTCACGTGAACATGATCTCGTCACATTTATGATTGCAGATGGCCACAAGGGCCATCCACGAATTCCGTGGCAAAAAATGCTATTGTCGTAGTCAAAGCATGTTCGAATGACCACATGGGGCATCCGAACGACCGATTCCTATCGGGTCAAATGTCCACAATCCCATCACATACCCGCAAAAAAGCCCCAGGGCGGCCAGATGGCCGCCCTGGGGCTTTAACACGAACCTAGCCCGGAGCCTCTAATACACTTCCGTCAGTGTCCAACTGAACAGGCGGAGGGGTACATGGCGTGGGCTGCGCGATTCGCGCAGTTCACGGATACTCTCCTTGACCTGAGCCAGTTGGTCTGGGGTGCATGCACAGTGGATGGTGGTGTTGACACCAGGCCACACGGCAGAGTTCTCACGACGGCCGTTCTCACTCATACCGCTGGCGTCCTGCGTCACGGTGTAACCGGGTACCTTGGCTTCATCTAGAAGCTGAAGCACATGTTCGGATACACCAGTATCACATACAATCAGGGTCATTAGCATTTCATCCGTCATCATGAGTTCTCCTTATTGCTAGGCCTTATAGCCGGTTATTTAGGTAGGCATCGTATGCGGGCAGATCCAGCATCCCGTTACCGCTCAAGTTGAATAGAATCACGCGCTCTTTGCCCTCTTGTTTTGCGGCGAGGGCTTCGTCGATGGCAGCCTTAATCGCATGGCTCGACTCTGGTGCTGGCACGGTTCCTTCAGCACGAGCGAACATGACTGCAGCTTCGAACACACTGCCCTGTGGATACGAGGTGGCCTCAATCAGTCCGTGTTTATATGCATGGCTGACTGTGGGTGCCATACCGTGGTAACGCAGTCCGCCAGCATGAATGCTTGGCGGCATGAAGTCATGTCCAAGGGTGTACATCAGCATGAGGGGCGTGGTCATGGCAGTATCGCCGAAGTCGTACCGATACTCGCCTGTCGTTAAGGTGGGGCAGCTGCTGGGTTCTACGGCCAGGCAGCGGACCTTCTTACTGTTTTCGCCACGGAGGTTTCGGCCAATCCATGGCAGCGATATTCCGGCGAAGTTGCTTCCACCGCCCACGCAGCCGATCACAACATCAGGCTCCTCACCAGCCATCTCCATTTGGAGGATGGTCTCCTGGCCGATCACCGTTTGGTGCAGGCAGACATGGTTCATCACGCTACCCAGCGAGTATTTTGTACCGGGGTGGGTGATAGTGTCTTCGATGGCTTCAGATATCGCGATACCTAGGCTACCGGGGCATTCTGGGTCCTCTGCGAGCACACGGCGACCATATGCGGTGTTCTCACTGGGGCTGGCATACACAGTGCCTCCCCAGGTCTGCATCAGCAATCCACGGTAAGGCTTGGTCTGGTAACTAACTTTTACTTGATAGATGATACATTCCATATCGAACATTTGACATGCCATAGCAAGGCTGGCGCCCCACTGGCCTGCGCCGGTTTCGGTGGCCAGGCGCTTAATGCCAGCCTCTTTGTTGTAATAGGCCTGAGCCACAGCGGTGTTGGGCTTGTGGCTGCCAGCCGGGCTGCCGCCCTCATACTTATAGTAGATATGAGCGGGTGTATCCAGTAGCTTTTCAAGGCGACGGGCGCGGAAGATTGGGCTGGGACGCCATCGGAACAGGATGTCGCGAACTTCATCAGGAATCTCGATATACCTTTCGGTAGAGGCTTCCTGCTCAATGAGGTTCATTGGGAAGATGGCTTCCATCTCTTCCGGCTTAATGGGTTCTTTTGTGCCAGGATTAAGTGGCGGAGCCATCGGCTCCTTGAAGTCGGCTGCAATATTATACCAATGCGTTGGCATCTGTCTGGCTGTAAGGTCAAAACGACTGTCGTTACTCAATTTATACCCTCCGGGTGATATGTATGTTTGATTCCTGAAGTTAGTTTACACTACCTGCGTTTGTTTTACCTGCGCTAATGGCTTCGCGCAGGGCCTCGCTGAGACTGGTCTCGCCGTTCGTTCGTTGAGCGGTGTCATTATTGGTGATGGCGTCCACTAACGTCGCAAGGCCGTTCTTCAGCAGCACACAGCTCAGCTTATAACCTTCATGTGTTGTGATCTGCGGAGGTGTAGGCATCAAGCTTGCTACGTAGCTGTATAATTTGTCGGCTTCATTGCTGCGGGTCTGCAGAGCATTATAGAGTTGCTCACGGGTAAGCTTCTTATCAATCTGAGACTTCAAAGCTTCAGTGCTAAGCCTGTGGATACGCTCAATGGCTGGATAAAGGTCTTCGCCAAGACTATCGAACACTTTGGATCGCAGTGCTTCGTCATCAGTAGGGATCAGTGTATAGACCTTACCGACCATCTCGGCTGCTTCAACAAACTGACTCTTCAAGGCGTAAAGATGAGCCAGCTTAAGTGATGGCTCGTATTGCTTCTCTGCATGAGCAGCGGCTTGCTTCAGCAAAGTTTCGGCCTCGTTAATGCGGCTGTTATTCCACAAAACATCCACCAGGCGTAAAGTGATCTGCACATTAGCAGGGTCCTTTTCCAGCATTGAGCGGAACAGCTTCTCGGCCTCTTCAGGCTGGTCAGCCGATACATAAGCATCCGCCAGGGGGCCTGCAAGTTCCGGAACCGCTCCGATTAGCATCGTGGCGCGTTTGGCCTCACTAAGTGCCTGGGCATCCATCTTCAGGGCTAGCAGTGCTTTGATGAGTTGCGCGCGCGGTGCTGGATTCATCGGTTCAAGGCTGATCGACTGTCTGTATTTGTCCACAGCCAGGGCTGTATCTCCTGTGGACATCGCACGGTCGGCTGCCTCCATGGCCTGCTTGGCCAGACCAGCGTTGTCCGGGGCTGCAAATACGGTGGTCTCTGGTACAACGGGGGAAAGGTCCGCCTGTGTGCTTTCAATCATCGCCATATTACTCAGCGGTTCCGCTATAAGTTTGGCTACCAGTGTGGATGCTGCTGTCTTAGCGGAGCTGGGCCTGTCCAGCTCCTTGGTTTTCCCAGAATAGACCAACGGTGAGTCAAACTTGGTTTGCCAAACCAAATTGCTTGTGGCTGAACGCCACGTGACTGCCAGCCGTATGACCATCGCTTTGGAAATTGTCTTGGGCAGATTGTTTTTCTTGGGCACACTTTTAGGAGGCGTGGGTAGCTTTACCGTGTCTTCCATGAACTGGGCAGAGACTTCCAGCGAGGCCTGCGCACCCAGCGCAGCCGAGATGGCATTCTGCTGCACCGCATTAGGCCTAGTGCCAGGAAGGTTCTTGTCGATCGCACCTTCCATCACTAAACGCTGCACAAACGGCTCTGAAGGCGAGTAGATAAGAGTCTCAGCACGCTTTGTCTGGTCAAGCAATTCGCTTAATGACGCTGCGATAGGGAAAGCCGATTCTACGGCGTCAACTTGATAGATCACAACCAGTGGCCGCTTTTCTGGTGCTTGCGCGTATAAAGCCGAACCAGCCAGCCCCATGATCAGAATCGAGAAAACCATCAGTCGCCGCATGCTTTTAACCCCTGTTCCGCGTTCTCTTTATCGCGTGTTGCTTGCGGCACATTGGTGCCTCGGGAGATAGCATCATTGGCCTTCTTTAGAGCGTCTTGGTATGACCTGCGGGCGTCCTGTATGTTATTCAGCCGTCTGTGAGCCTGAGCGATGCTGTTGCTGATGCTGGCCGAATTTGCTCCATAGCTTTGCGCTGCGGAGTAACTCTCTATCGCTCCGCGGTAGTCGCCTTTGGCTGATTTTTCAGCGGCAATTCTAATTAGGGTATCAGCTTCGTTGTTCCCAGACTGTGTTGGTCGAGGCCGGTTTGTGCTGCCGCTGTTGACTGTGATCTCGTAGATGCCTGTCGGAGCGTTGTTTTCCGGCGCAGTTCGTGTCTGAGGCTTTGGTTCCGGTTTCTCATTTGCCGGCTGCGATGGAGTCGGCGTTGGTGTATCTCGCTCGGTAGTAAGGCCTGTGATAGGGGGCAGGGCAGGGATTGATGCCAGTCCGCCTCCGCTGCCGGAGTTGCCAGATGGCCGTGATTGGTAGTTAGGCTGTTGCTGCGGGGCCTGCATTAGTGGGTTCGTCTGCTGCGGTGCCTGTGGGTTACCGCCGGCAACATAAGGTTGAATGACCCCAGGGTTACTGGGTGTCTGAAGGGTTCCCGCACCATTAGGCTGTGCCTGCGGAAGCGTAATTCCGCCAGTCTGTGATGGCACCAGGTTGTTTGATGCACCGCTGGTATCGGTAGGCCGAATCGGTGAATGGCTGTTTGGACCATAGTTCAACAATATCGCACCCAGAATGAACACCGTGGCGGCGGAGGCTACCGCTAGAAGCAAAGGGTTGACTGGCTTACGAATACTAAAATGTATAGGCCTCGATGAACCAAGAGCAACGGCTGGTGTAGTGACACCTATCGATTTCTGCAGCTCCTCCAGCTTAATCTGGTCGGCAATGCTGCCGGGGTTGTGCTGGACCACGGTCCGAAGTTGTTCAATCGCCAGAGCGGTTTTGCCCATTCGCTCGTACACAATAGCCATCATAGAGTGGGCACTGGTGTTGGTTTTGTCGACCTCAATGATCGCCTCACAGATCATCAGTGCTTCTTGATATCGCCCTTCGGACTGGCAGCGCATGGCATCTTGCAGCAACTGTTCTATACGGAACTCAACGCCTACTTCGCTGCCCTCCGCTTGACCGTCATTTCGGGAAACAGCGTTTATCAGCTCCTCTTGTATGGCGTTGCTGCCATGTGACAACCGCTGACCACAACGCTTGCAGAAACGGTTACCTTCAGTGGTCTCAAGTCCACAGTCTGGACAGAACATTGAAATGCCTCCTTAAAAAAGCCTCTGATCGCTACCCGCGGGTAACGCAACGCTCAGATGTTCAAACGCGCGCTGCGTGGCCACCCGCCCTCGCGGTGTACGGTTCAGCATCCCGATTTGAATAAGGTAAGGTTCGTATACATCCTCTATGGTGTCACGCTCTTCGTTTAGTGCTGCGGCCAGTGTATCAATGCCGACAGGCCCACCACCGAACTTTTCTACCAATAGGGAGAGGAACCGGCGGTCAAACTCGTCCAGGCCGAGGCTGTCCACGCTGAGCTGCTGTAGTGCATAATCGGCGAGAGCCCGGGAGATAGTGCCATTGTTTTGCACCTGAGCAAAGTCGCGCACTCTGCGAAGCAGTCGGTTAGCGATGCGGGGGGTACCACGGCTTCGGAGGGCGATCTCAGCCGATCCCTCTTCATCAATCGGTACACCCAAAATATCGGCACTTCGACCGATGATTACACGCAGCTCATCAGCATTGTAGAACTGGAAATAGTTGATGATGCCGAACCTCGCCCGTAGGGGTGAAGTCAACAGACCTGCTCTAGTGGTGGCGCCCACCAGGGTAAAACGCGGCAGGTCGATCTTGATAGTGCGGGCTGCCGGTCCCTTGCCGATGATCAGATCGAGCTGATAGTCTTCCATCGCTGGGTACAGTATCTCTTCTACTGGGCGGCTCAGACGGTGAATCTCATCGATGAACAACAAAGAGTTTGGTTCCAGGTTGGTTAGGATCGCAGCCAGATCACCGGGCCGCTCGATGGCGGGCCCTGAGGTGCTGCGTATGGTGGTGTTCATTTCATGGGCGATGATATTGGCCAGAGTGGTTTTGCCAAGTCCTGGAGGGCCATACAACAGGGCGTGGTCGAGTGGTTCGTTACGACCCTGGGCAGCCTGAATAAAGATTTTTAAGTTCTCCTTGAGCTGATTTTGCCCAATGAACTCCCTCAGCCGTTTCGGGCGAAGGCTTAATTCTTCTTCAGCTTCTCGTGTTGTCTGCTCAGGAGAGACGATCCTATCGAACTCGACGCCGGTAAAATCCGACACCAGCCTACCTCTTTACTCGCGCGTGGCGCATTGTTGAACGGCTCCAGCCTATTGCTGGCTGGATGTTAGTAACTGTAGCGCCAGTTTAATAATGCCGCCTGCATCTTGTGGGGGCACTTCTGTGGCAAGAGCGTGCTCTACAGCGGCTCTTGCATCCTGCCGATGGTAGCCCAGGCCAACGAGTGCTGTGATGGCATCGTCTGCCGGAGCGGCCACCATGCGGCCATGAGACTGTTTATCGAATCTGGAAAGCAGGCTCATCTCAACAGCCCGCTCTTTCAGGTCTATGACGATGCGCTGCGCTGTCTTAGCTCCAATTCCTGGAGCTTTCATGATCGCTCGCGTATCGTCACCGGCGATCAGATGAACCAGGCTTTCCGCACCGAACGTGCTTAAAAGGTTCAATGCCGCGCGTGGTCCTACCCCGCTGACCGTCAGCAGCAGCTCAAAAAGCTTGCGTTCGGCATCGTCACTAAACCCATAAAGCGTCAACTCATCCTCACGTACATGCAGATGGGTGACGAATACCACTTCATCACCGATTGCAGGCAACGCGGCGATGGCAGATTCTGGCAATAACATTCTGTAGCCAACTCCATTGACGTCTACTACAGCCGAAATGTTATCAGTGCTGACCAGTTCACCGCGTATGCGTGCGATCATCTAGTTACTCTATGACCTTACGTAGCGAATATTCCACGATACCCGTGGCACCGGCACGCTTGAGTGACGGGATCATGTCACGCGCGACTTTCTGGTCGAGTATTGTCTCCACTGCGACCCAGCTCTTGTCAGAGAGGGGGCTAATGGTCGGATTTTTCAGTGCAGGAAGAATTTTCAATACATCCTCGATAGTCGATACCGGCACGTTCATCTTCAATCCGACCAGGTTAGCCGCATTGAGTGACGCTTGGAGCAGCATGGCCAGGTTTTCGCACTTCTCGCGCTTCCATGGATCGGCGTATGCTTGTTTGTTCATGACCAGGCGAGGGGTAGATACTATGAGAGTGTCGATGATCTGCAGGTTATGCGCCTTCAGACTGCTACCCGTTTCGGTGTTGACCACGATGGCGTCCACAAGCGTCGGCACCTTCATTTCACACGCACCCCAGCTAAACTCAACGTCCGCATGAACGCCATTCGCCTCCAGGTAACGCTCGGTCAGCCTTACGTATTCGGTGGCGATACGTTTGCCCTCAAGGTCTTGCACTTTGGTGATTTTGCTGTCGTTGTGCACCGACAGAACGACGCGGACGGGGTTGCGGGTGACCTTGCTGTATGTCAGTTCGCATATCTCCACCACGTCAACAGCGTTGTCTTCGATCCAGTCTTTACCGCTGAGCCCACAGTCGATGACACCCATTTCCACATATCGAGGAATCTCCTGGGGGCGGATCAGGCGGGGGATAATCTCTTTATCGTCAATTTCGGGCTCGTATGAGCGGGCCGATACTCGGAAATCAAATCCTGCTCTTTTGAACAAGTCGAACGTCGCATCTTGTAAGCTGCCCTTTGGCAGACCGATTTTTAGGATCACAGTTATATAACACCTTTCGGTTGAATGTGCAGATAGACATATACCATTGTACCAACTTGATATAGGTAGCACAAAAAAGCTCTGCCCAACCTGAAGATGGGCAGAGCGAAACCTTCCAACCGAAACCTAATAGTCGCTGACCGTGGACTCCGGGTCTGTGCCAAAACCATCATTTGTGCGGCCTTTTGGTCGTACCTGGTTGGTTCTAGTGCTGAAGCCAGTGGTGCGGCTATTCTGCGTTCTTGTTGGTGCTATTTGGTTTTTCTGCTGCTGAGCTAACCGACGTCGCTCTTGCTCTGTGAGTGTTCCTGCCCCTGTCCAGGTACCTGTTTGACCAGAACCGGACTGTGTTGTAGAACCTGGGCGTACGATTCCTGGCTGTCGTGTGGGTGAGTCCACACCGGCAGGACCCAGTTTGCTATTCGCTCCGGCTTTGCCCACTGTGCCAGTCGCACCGTTCATCATTCCGCCTGGACTCAGGGGCTTACCCATCTGAGGAGGGGTGATTGATGTACTAGGTGCGTCGTTAGACGAACTGCTTGAGATCACGAAGAAGATGATGATGGCCAGAAGCGCCACCACGATCACTCCGAGCAACACAGGCACCGGCACACTGTTAAGCGCAGTGGGCGCGGCGGGTTCTGCCTTTTTGCTTCCACTACTGCTGCTAGACGCGGGGCGTTTACCACCTCTTTTCTTGTGTTGTTCCTCAAATTGTTTGAGGTCCTCTTGAATAGAGTTCCAGTCTGTCTGTGCGTCAGCGTTGGACGCATCTGTCTGAGGGGTGGCGCTGCCTGTCTTATTGTCTGCCATGAAATTCCTGCCTTCAAGAAATCTTATACTCTCGGTGTGAGAGTGCGCGTGGACGGAGAGTTTACCTATCTTATGGTATGGGAAATCATGCTTGGGATGCAAGCCGAATTATCCGATAGAGTACCATAACGGGTGATCGCGCGCATCTTTCTGTACACTATTAGACTAAAGTGGAGTTCTGCTCGTTACATTACGGTTTTTACATACGTATCCAGAAATGTTGCCCATTCGCACTGGCAAGACACTTATCACCGGTATTTCCATCCGGCACTGAATCGGTACGGGCCCAGTTCATGCCTGCTCCGCAGTTGCTGCATCGATAGAATCCTGCATATCCGGTTTGCGCGTCAGGTGTGTTAGTCTTGCTTTGGGCCTGTAACTGGTCGATGAGTAGTCGCTGGGTGGCGATGAGCTGTCTTTGGTCTTCAAGCTGTTGGCGATAGAGGGCCAATTGGTTTTCGTAGTTGTCGCGCATAGTCAGCATCTGCATTCGCAGGTTGGCGTCGGCGTCATCTGCGGGGTCATCTACCATATCACGTCGGCTAGATGGCCGTACCGCAGGTTCAGCATATTGTGGGCTGCCGCTGGTGGTGGCCCCCCTTGAACTGGAGTTTGGTGAAGCTACGCCGTTTGAACTGTAGCTGGGCGACGATGATGTCATGTCTGCAGGGTTGGCACCCGTTGAGTAACCGTCACGGTAGGCTTGGGATACCGTACTGCTACGCTTCGACTGCCTATCGTGAGCAGCCCAGATCAAGATACTCACTACCAGAATCAGTGCGACCACAATGGATGCTGCGAATATCCGCATTTGCCGAAGTTTGCTCTTTTTCGCATTCACGCTGTCCACTCGGGGTTCCATCGGCCACAGGTCTTGATCGCTCACGGTTTGCCATCCCTTCGATGTCCGCCACAGATAGGTTAGTCCAACCATTTAAATTATACTTCAGGCAGTAATACCTTCGTGCATTATGTAGCGATGCACCTGATGCTGTTGATATGAAGTACAATCAGGGCGGATACAACAATATGAGGTGCTCCCAAATGTACAAAGCGGTTGCTTTGCTGATCATTCTAGCATCCTGCTGCGCGATACCATCATCTGCACAAAAGCCGCTAATCTACACGGCACATGAAGTGCAGGATGTTCGTGTGCTATCTGATCAGTATATCTGTGTGGTCTGGGACAGCACAGAGACTGTTCAAGCACAGCGCCAAAGACTGTATGGAAGCTTGCCTGAATTCACAGATGCTACCTATTGGAAGCGCATCATGCTGTTGAAGTTCCAAACCATGTCCATATGGAAACAGACTCGGCCGACAATGTTGAAGCAGCTTGTAGACCCTGCGAACTGGCTGGTAAACGGCAAGAGACCGGAGGCGTGCAGCTTGTGGACGCAGAGCGTGGATGCTTACCCCGACCCTCTGCCAGGCGCCAAAAGCCTGCCGTTGCCACGGATGGTGGAGTATGTATACTTGAAGCTGCCTGGGCTTGGGAAAACTAATCGTCTTACCCTTACTGCCCCGAATAAGCAGAGCCTGGTAGTTGACATCGGCACGCTGAAGAACCGATGCTGGAGCATAAAGGTCAACCAGGTAGGGTATCTGCCGGATGCGCCGAAGCTGGCCTATTTCGGCATGTGGCTGGGTGAGGGCGGCGCGATGCCGGTAAACCACCTCATCGGCAAGCCATTTGAGATAGTGTCCGAGGTGGCCCGCCGCACGGTTTACCGCGGCAGCATAGCGTTGCGAGCCCGGAATGCAGATGTGAAGCGCGGTGAGCTGTCTTTGACTGGCGAAGACCTTTGTGTGCTGGATTTCAGCAAGCTGAAACAGCCAGGTACATATGCAATCTTCATACCAGGAGTGGGCAAGAGCTGGCCGTTCCGTGTTGGTGCAGATGTGTATGGTCTGCCGTTCTACACCACGATGCGGGGATTGTATCACCAGCGTTGCGGAGTGGCCCTTGACCCGAAAGTCACCCAGTGGAGCCGCAAGGCCTGCCATACTGAGACATACCAGGCGCAATTCATCCCCGAGGGCAACCGCTATTATGAGAACCCCAATGGGGTGACCGTTGATGGAAAACTTTATGGATTTACCGATGAGCAGGGTAAATCCGTGGCAGTGAACCCGTTCACTATGGTGTACAGCACTGCCACTGAGAAGCTGGTGCCTGGTCTGAAAGGCGGATGGCACGATGCCGCCGACTTCGATCGCCGATTTTGGCACTACGAGGCGGTGTGGGATTTGAGCGGGGCGTACGAGATGTATCCGAAGAAGTTCCGCGACGGGCAGTTACAGATACCGGAGTCGGGGAATGGCATCCCTGACATTTTGGATGAGGCGATGGTGGGCATCGATATCTGGGCCAAAACGCAGACCTCTGAGGGCGGTGTGGCAGGATGGATAGAACAGACCTCCCATCCGCTTCATACGGGCACTGCAGACAAGGATAAGGGCAGATTCTACTGTGCCACGCCGGACCGAGCCAGCAGCTTCGCATTCGCTGCAGCCGCTGCTCAGATGAGCCGGCTGTTGATGCCGTTTGATTCGAAGAAAGCGAAACAGTATCTACAGCAGGCCAGGAAAGCCTACAGTTGGGCCAGCAAGGATAGCAGCCGAATCATCATGCAGTTCAAAGTGCCTGAGGACTCCAGACAGCCAAACCTGACAGGCAAGACCATCAAGTTTGAGGAACCGGCCCAAATCCAGGGGATGGGGCCGATATTCCGATTGATGGCCTCGCTGCAGTTGGCCGCCGCGACTAAAGAGCCCAGCTACCTGCAGCGGTTCCGGGACGATGGGGGAGCCCAACAGATGGTGCAGTGGCTGCCCGATGAGATACCCCATTTTGCCTTCGTGACCGCCCTCTGCAGCGATCTGCTGACGCCTGTTGAGAAGCAGTTGATACAAACCGCCGTGTTGAAGGAAGCAGATGTTTTCCTGGAGGGCAGCCGCAGTCTGCCGTATCATAACCTCTGGAGACCGATTGACCATCAGTATTTCCAGAACATGGGATGGGGTATGGGATCACCGGTCTACCGCGCCAGACTTCAGATACTGGCTTACAGGGTGACGGGGCAGCCGAAATACCGCGAGGCAGCATTGAATGGCGCGAACTGGGAGCTGGGTGCCAATGAGCTGGGCCGGAGTCTGGAGACCGGACTGGGCAGCGTGTTTCCTGTGGTTCTGCAGCATATCGACAGCGATTGCGACGGGATTGATGAACCAGTGCCGGGGATATCACCATTTACTTTGACCTACGGCATGAGTGCCAGCTCGTGGTGGTACCAATACAGCTTGATGGAGAAGGCACATCCCGACTCCACTACGTTCTATGATGATACGCCGGTGGTTGTGTTGCCGGAGCTCAGCGCGAGGACCGACATCAACAAGCGGCTGGCGGCCTTACCTCGTGTCGGAAACTGGATGTGGGATGCTGTGGCGTTGGTTCGTCCATTGATTGAGCCGATGTATCCCATCATGCGGCGGGTGTTCATTCATCCCAGCCTGGAACCGGCCCAGAACGAATTCACCTCGTGGGAGAGCATCGCCCCGCACGCAGCGGTTTACGGCTGCTTGATGCAGGACGGATGGCTTCCCGCGAAGGGGCTGAGTGCCCGTGAACCGCGCACCCGTGCGCAGATGGTCTACTATCCGCAGCCGTAGGATATACCGAAGGATGATCATTACAACTCAGCATTGGCTGTGGTCACCATCATTACGGCGGGTGACTGGGACCCATACGCCGGCCGGAGCGAAGCGACGCCGGCCGATACTGATCAGCCGTGCGGTGCAGGAACCCGCACTGGACGCAGTTCCCGGAGCGTCAGCTCCCAGAACGTAGTCGTGTGGGTGACTAAACCCGCGGCAGCGTGGCTGATCATCTGCGATTTTGACTACCAGGCAATTGGCGATGGGTTCTGTGGCCCGCCCGTGACTTCGTCCCGGTACGGGCACCGTCACCCATCGCTGATCATTACCGGCCCGCGTTCCGGCGGGCGTCGGGAAGGCCTTCCTCCCCTGCGCCGGCCGGAGCGAAGCGACGCCGGCCGATACTGATCAGCCGTGCGGTGCAGGAACCCGCACTGGACGCAGTTCACGGAGCGTGAGCTCCCGGAACGTAGTCGTGTGGGTGACTAAACCCGCGGCCATTTGGCGCATCGGTAGCAGGCTATCCGCCAGACCGGCGCGGTCTTCAGCTTTTCGCTATTGCTAGCGTACTGACAGACCGCCCCGGACATAGCCATTCGAGGCTGAGTAGATACGAATGATAATCATTAATAAGGGGTTTCCAATGAGCGAGATTGATAACGCACAGAACCTGTATTCCCAGCGAGAGGAGCATGAAGCCTCCTCGTCAGCCAGTTTTTCGGAGTTGGCCAGGGAGTTGCGTGCCTTCGACGGTATCGTCGTTGGCGTGTTGTGTGATGCGGTATATGCAGGCCAGGAGACCCCATCGGAGCTTCGGTTCGAGCACATCGCCGCGAGCTGGGGGAGCTATCCTGGGGTGCGTGTGGTGCCGCTGGACGCGAACCAAATCCGGTCATACGAAATACTGTTCAATGGGAAGATGGACATCCTGGTGTTTCCATATGGCGGAGTCTACCCTATGGACGCGTTTGGGCTCTATTCTGGACTGACGTTCCAGCAGTATCTCAAACGGGGTGGTGCGGTGTTGACCACCGGCGGGATTCCTTTCTCGAAGCAGGCGAGTCCGTTCGGGCAATACATCGACACCAGCAGTACACAAGCGATGCAGGATGCCTTCGACAAGTGGATTGCCAAGTTCGGTGTCAAATACTACGAGCCACGGGTGGCTCCGTCGCATGAGAGCGTGGACCGTGGCTTCCTACCGGGATTGCCTGTATGCGTCCCATGGGAGCCGGCTCGGAAGGGCTTGGTGGTGGTCAACAGCTCGCACGAACCGGAACCAAAACCGCCGCATGGCAACGTGTTCCCAGAGCGGTATCCTGCTCGGCAGATCATCCCGTTGATCACAGGGTATGACTCTTTCGGGCAGCATGTTTGCACCTCGGCGATTCTCTCTCTGGACTTCGAGGATGGCAGCAGACGCATCCATTTCACCCACGAGGCCGATGCCCATCCGTTGTCGCCAGACAGCCCGCATTTTGATGCCCTCATGCGCAATCTGTTTGGGTTGTTGACCAACCGCATCGTGGTGCGTGAGATTGAGACGGAGTATGCATGCTACCATCCGGGTGATGCGGTCAGGGTTCGAGTGGAGCTGGTCGGCTTCGAGCAGCACCCGGTCGAGGCTCAGTTGTGTGTCAAGATGCTTGATTCATCCGGCCATATAGTCATGCAGTGGTGTGAGGACAAGACCATTAGTTCCGGTGAATCTCTCAACATGGAGTGGGTATGGCAGCCTGAAGGGTTCGCAGATGACGAATATACGGTGCAGATCACCGTGATTCGTAACGGTCAGAGTGTGTCGAGAGCAGCCAACGGGTTTGTGGTCTGGAACGAAGATGTGGTCAGCAAGGGGCCTACGATCGGCATCTCTGAAGGGTATTTCACGATCAATGGTCGTGGCGCGTTCATCACCGGAACCAACTACTACGAATCGACGCGTGGCGAGGCGATGTGGTATCGCCCTGATGTGGCGCGGCTGATCGCTGATCATCGGTCCATGCACGCCTGCGGTGTGAACATGATCCGGCCGCACTATCACCATCTGAAGTGGTTCAAAGATTATCTGCTGCATCACCATGGCCGGCTTTTTCCGTTCTACAGGTCGTTGGAGAACCTGGAAAGTGCTGTGCCCGATGAGCGGGAGTGGCGCATCTGGGAGCTGTTCATCAGCCTGGGGCAGAAATACGGAATCGTGTATAACGGTGATCTATTCACACTGGTGCCTGAGGAGCTGGGTGACCCGAGGGGCTGGTTTGGCACCACCGAGGCGGTGTATGATCATTCCAAGCGTGCTGCCCAGAAGCAGTTTCTGCTGGAGCTGGACCGCCGCTTCCGAAATGTTCCAGGGATCACCTGGGACTTGTTCAACGAGCCTTACCAGGTGACCGATGAAGCGGTAGCCGGCTGGGCTGAGTATCTGGGGAGTGCATTGCGCGGGGACGGCTCATCGCGACTGTTGGCCGTCGGTGGCCCGATGCATCTTCCGGTTGGGGTCGACTACGACTGTCCGCATGGCGGGATAACAGACGACTTCAAGCCACCATCGGAGCGGCCCGTTTTGCTGCAGGAGGCGCACTTTGACAAACCGGAGCAGTTGTCTGACGAACTTGCGCAGGCGGAGGCGTTTCGTCGAATGGTGGTGAGCTGTGTGCGGAATGGCGTGGCGGGCTGGTGCCCGTGGTCATGGACCCGCCAGATGCGGTTGTGGCAGGATGTCTACCAGCATCACCACACCTTCCCGATGGAGAAGTGGGATGACCGGCTGGGTATGCATACCCATGAAGACGGCACGCTGAAACCGGCTGGCCAGGTGTTCAAGGACATCGCCATGCTGATGAGATCGGTGGAGCCGCTGCGGTATGACGCTGAGGGTTTGAGTGTTATTACATCCCGCGGAACTCTGCATGCTCGACTAGACAAGGATATCGGCCAGTCGAGCCAGCAGATCATACATTCCCATGGAGATCAGTGCCTGGGAGGCATGGCGATGGGAGCGATCACTCACGCAGATCAGAACTGGTTGGTAGGGCCTGAGGCATCGTATCTTTTTGCGTTCACGATGACCGGTGACCTTGCAAGCAACGATGAGCTGTTCATCAAGAGCGAACAGCCGGGCACTATACTTTTTAATTGCGCCCGCTGTGTCTCTGTTGATCTTGTGGACCTCTCCCCCGATGCGAAGCAACTGGCTGTGGTTCCCTTCCAGACGAAGGCTCAGGCGACCGTGATCAACGTCTCGCCTGAGATGACTCGCTACTGGCTGCGGCTGCGGTTCAAGTGATCAGCTCTGGAATACCTTGCTGATAGCCAGCGCCGCTGGTTTCGGGCGGCACTCGAAGTCAATCACCGAGGTGTTGGCCGCGCAGGGGAAGCAGTCGTGACCCATCCATATGATCACGCCGCCGCATCTCGGGAACCGGCTCTTGCAGGCCTTCACGGCGATCTCCAGGGCCTGGCTCTGCCTCTGCTGACTCCACTGCACGTATTCGGCGAGGGAGATGGGCTCTCGGCCGTTGTCTTTCACCACGTTGTCGTAGTCGATCCACCAGCAGATCGGCCGCCGCCACAGCGGGTTGCTGGCATTGACGGGCATGATCTCGCACTCACCGCGGTAACGCTCCAGGATGTCGAGGGAGCTGGCGCCAGAGCAGCCCGTCTCTGAACGGAACAGTGCATCGTCTTTAGCCCAGTAGTCTGCCCACTCTGCCAATGATTCGTCGGCCATGCCGAAACCACCTGGCTTCCAAGGGCCATGGACATCCCAGTTCACACCCTGGCCAAACTCCGACTTGTCGGCCGTGGACCTTGGTCCGCTGCCCGAAGCCACCACGAACCTCCGTGACCTGTCCTTCTGCTTGCACACCTTGGCCAGCGCTTTGATCATCGGGTGCTCAATCGTGACGGGCACGCTGTTGCTGTCGTATAGCTCATTCCCGCCGCTCCAGATCACAAGAGAGGCATGATGGCCTCGTCGTGCGATGTAGGATTTCGCCACCTTCACCATCTCGCTGATGAACTGCTCGTCCTCTGGCGGGTAATTGTCGATGCCGGATGAGGAGAGCGGGAACTCCTGCCAGACCATGATACCCAGCTCATCACAGATGTCGTAGAAGCACTCTTTTTCCAGCACCCCACCGCCCCATACGCGCAGAAGGTTGAAGCCCAGTTCCTTGTACAGCACCAGATGCTGCCGGTATTGCTCCTCGGTGACATCCGCGAAGTTGGGTCTGATGGGCACCCAGTTGGCCCCCTGTACGAATACGGTATCTTCGTTGCACTTCAGCAGCCATGGGTCTGCTTGGCGCGGCGCACCTTCACAAGGCCTCCAGTGGATTTCGCGTATGGCCACCCTCTTGATCAACTCATCGACGACGTCACCATCGTCATCAAGCAGTGACAACCGCGCGTCGTATAACGGCTGTTCGCCATACTGGTGTGGGTACCAACGCTTAAGATCATTAAGGTAGGTCATGTAGATTACAAAGTCGTCTAACCAATTTGCGGACACCTCTTTGCTATAAAGAACGCAGCCGTTCTGTTCTACTGATACTCGCAACGAATAGTCGTCCGGACACTTCGCTTTCCCTCTGACTGTAAGGCATTGGCCGTCATCTTCGCTGAAAAACGCCTCAAAGGAAGCCTTGGTGATTTCCACTCCGTCGGTAGCCACGAACTCTATGGTGTCCCATACGCCTGTCTGGACCAGCCGGACAGTCCAGTCCCAGGTGTAGTTGAACCGCACCTTCCAATCGGTCATCTTAGAGGTGTAGCCAAACTGCCCCAGCCATCGGGGAGGATAGTCGAACACAATCTGCAGGATGTTACCTTTCGGCCGCATCTCGCTGGACAGATCGATGACATGAGGGATGTGAGACCCGTTGAAGGATTTGACCTCCACACCATTCAGCAGCACCCAACCAGAACCATCGAGCCCCTGGCAGTCCAACCGGTACTTCAGCTTTTTGCCCAGCCATTCATCTGGGATGGTCGCCTGATACACCCAGTGCAGGTTCTCCACCCACTGGCAGGCGCGGTAGTTCAGGCCGACATTCCAGTCGGGCAGCAGGCCAGCCTGCAGCAGTGCCATCTGCACTGAACCTGGCACCTTGGCAGGGATCGCAGTGATCTCCGCGGATTGTGATGTGTTGGCTTCGATGGGGTTGCCCAGCTTCCACAGATAGGGCAGCCAGCCGGTCAGGCTCCAGTCGAGTTGAGACAGATTGTATGAAGTTTTCATGAGTTCTCCTGTGTTTGACTTATTGCCTATATCCGGGCGGGTTGTATGGCTGTCCGCCAGACCGGCGCGGTTAGGGAAAACCGCCCCGGACGTCGGCCCCGTTAGCTCAGGCTACAGATGCAACTACTTATATGTATCAGCCTGTCGAGAGTTTAACACCGCAAGCCGTACCACGTCAACCGCCGACTACAAGAAGGTATTTGCCATATACCGCGGCGTATATACCCATAGGAAGTCATTTACTCTGGGAGGGATTCTGCGTGAATTGTGTCGTAGCCTGTCTACTATTGGTCATCTCCACCGTGAGCTGTTTTGCTGCTCAGCCTGTGATGAAGAGCCTTGTAATGTTCGAGGGTAAAGGAAGCAATCTGCTGCAGAATGGCAGCCTGACCGACATCGATGGTCAGCGCTTTCGGAACTGGACACCGTATTACGATGGCTACACCATCGCTAAGAGTGCTGGTCGCGATGGCTCGGATGCACTCATGTGCGAATCCAATGGTACCACCGGCAGGATGGGGGCGATGCAGACGGTCGTGCTGAACCAAAAGCAGGCGTACCCGATCGGCGTTTCGTGCTGGAGCAAGAGCGAGGGCGTGGACGGTATACCAGGCGGTGACTATTCTATATACCTGGACCTGCAATGCACCGACGGCACTCCGATTTGGGGCCAACTGCGCGCCTTCCCAACGGGCACTAATGGCTGGAACAACCAAAAGTTTGTGATCTACACCACCAAACCGGTCAAGTCGATTTCGGTATTTTGCCTGTTCCGCAACCGTAAGGGCAAAGTGTGGTTTGACGACGTGAGGGTGGAGCAACTGCGCTCTACCGCCAGTGTGAGCATGCTTCAAGGCCAACCGGTGCAAGTGATGCGGCGTAAAAAGTCTACCAACCCCACGATGGTGGTTTCGGCCAAGAACGGGCTGAGCTTGGAGCTGGATGGTGCTGCTGTCTCATCGGTGAAGTTCAACGATCGGCAATTGGGCTGCGACGCGCCTTCAGGGTTCATGGTCAGGGATATGAAACAGGGTTCCGACTACCACGGCTTCTCAAAGGCCGCTGTGAAAGATGGAACATTGAAAGCCTTGTGTGCAGAGCTGGGTGTCAACCTGCAGGCGCAGTTCAAACAGGAGGCCGACTGCATCAGGGTGACCGGACGCATCACGGACACCTCCCGAAAAGAACGCGCCTTGAACATGATGTTCGCGCTGCCTGTGGATGCGCCGGGCTGGAGCTGGGGGGACGATGTGCGCCGCAGCCGAGTCATACAGAGGCGGGATACGAAGAACGCCGGTGCGGAGTACATCAACTCCGTCGGCATACCGTGCGGTTCCACCACAACCGCATCGCTGTATCCTGTGGCTGCCATATCGGGCAAAAAAGATGGGCTGTGCATCGGTATCGACATGGGGAAGATCGCGGTCTACCGGGTGTTCTACAACTCGTCCACCCGCCAACTGGCGATATCGTATGATTTCGGTTTGGTGCCTGATTCGGTGAAGCATCCGGGCTCCGCGGAGTTTTCGTTCGTGATCTATCGGTTTAATCCTGACTGGGGTTTCCGGCAGGCGTGGGCCGACTATGCGCAGATTTTTCCCGACTACTTCAAAGTGCGGTCTCCCAAGCACGGCATTTGGATGCCGTTCGGCGACATCAGCCGGATACAAGGTTGGCAGGATTTCGGCTTCAAATACCATGAGGGTATCGAGAATGTGCCGTTCGATGTGGCCAACGGTCTGCTGGCGTTCCGTTATTCAGAGCCGACCACCTGGTGGATGTCGATGCCGAAGGGTGGTCCACGCACGGAGGAGGCGTTGTTGGCCGAGCGCGACAAACTCGCCAGCACCAATCTGATGGCCAATGCGGTGATCAACTCAGGCATGGTGGATGTGCAGGGCAAGCCGTGCTACCTGGTTCAGGATGCCCCCTGGTGCGACGGAGCGGTGTGGAATATGAGCGTCAACCCCTACCTGCACAAACAGCCGAACTGTGCTTCCATCATCTGGAACGAAGAGGTGCGGAAGTCAGATTACAGCAGCCAGACACAACCTGTGCGTGCCGGTGAGTATCTGGACTCGCTGGAAGGCTACATCACCGCCGACTTGAACTACCGTAAGGAGCACTACAAGTATTCGTCTGTGCCCCTTAGCTTTGACGCGAACAATAATATAGTGATGTTTAAGGGGCCCGCGATATACGAATTCGTCAAATGGATATCCGAGGATGTCCACAGCATTGGTAAGCTGATGTTCGCCAACGGCTTGCCCTACCGGTTCACATATCTTTGCCCCTGGCTGGATGTGATGGGCACCGAGACCAACTGGCTGCCGGGCGATGTGTTTACACCAGATACCGATGAAACTATGATCATGCGCCGTTCGATGGCATACGGCAAACCGTATCTGCTGCTGATGAACACACGCTTTGATGCGTTCGGGGTGGGCATGGTGGAACGCTATTTCAAGCGCAGCGCGTTCTACGGAGTTCTACCCGGCATGTTCAGCCACAACGCCGCCAATGAGGCCTACTTCGACACCCCGAATTGGTATAACCGCGACCGGGCGTTGTTCAAACGCTACATCCCGCTTATCACACGCCTTTCCGAAAGTGGCTGGCAGCCTGTAACTTACGCGCGGAGCTCCAACAAGACGATATATGTGGAGCTATACGGCAAAAACTTCATCACATTGCTGAACGACAGCGCGAAAATGCAAACCGCGACCATACATCTCGACACCGTGATATTAGGTCTGAAACCGGATTTTGTGGCGCGTGAACAGTTCTCTGGCCAGAGTGTCAAGGTCACAAAGTCCGCAATTCAGGTGACGCTGAATGCGGGCGAGGTGATGGTGATTGATCTGGCACAGTGATAGCACTCATAGTACCTGCGATCTTAAACAATAATAAGAGGAATGATAAAACCATGAACCCGCAACCACTACTAAATAAAACCGCGGTCGTCACCGGAGCGGCTCGGGGTATCGGCTACGGCATCGCACTCAGGCTCGCACAGGAAGGGGCGAACGTGGTCATCGCAGATATTAATGCGGACCACGCGGCGGAGTCTGCCCGCCAAATCGCCACGGAAACAGGCCGAATGGCCATCGCCATCGCTTGCGATGTGACGGATCAGCAATCGGTGGTCGCCATGGTCAACAGCGCGGTATCCGAGCTGGGCAGCTTGGACATCATGGTCGCGAACGCCGGTGTCTGCCCGTTCGTGGAGATCATGAATATGGATGTCGAAACCTGGAAGAAGACGATCGACATCAACCTGACCGGCGCGTTCATCACCGCTCAGGCTGGTGCAAAGCAGATGGTTGCCCAGGGCAAAGGCGGTCGGATCATCTTCATCTCATCGCTGGCCACGATAAGGGCCTCCAGTGCTCAGGCGGACTATGCGGCGTCGAAGTCGGGTGTAAAGATGCTGATGGCTACAATGGCAACCGCGTTGGGTAAACAAGGCATCACCGTCAACGCCATCGCACCGGGTGTTATCTATACCGAGATGGGCGCGTTCCACTGGGATGTGCCGGAGCATCGAGCGGCCTTCGCGGTCGAAAACCCCATCCCGCGGCTGGGGATGCCTTCGGACATCGCGAACGCGGCGGTGTTCCTGGCATTGGACGAGTCCGAATATATCACCGGCAGCACCATCCGTGTGGACGGCGGCAGGGAGGCGATAGGGTAATGAGAGCGAACCGTTCTGCATATGTGAAGTCACCTTGGCTCTTCGAGCTTCGTGATGTTCCTGTGGGCAACCCAGGCGTGGGCCAACTGCTGGTGCAAATCAAGGCCTGCGGAATCTGCGGCACCGATCTGCATACCGCAGACCGCACGGCGCTCGACTGGCAAGCGTTTGGACACGAGATGGCCGGGTTGGTAGTCGAAGTGGGCGAGGGTGTGAGCCGCTTTGTTCCGGGTGACCGCGTGGCCCTCAACACAGCCGCACCGTGCGGGAAATGCCCGGTCTGTCTGCCTCAGCCATACGGCAAAGGGAAACCGGAGTTATGCCGAACTCCAGCCTCCTACTGGGGCGGACCGCAGATGGGTTTCGGGGAGTATATCATCTCTCCGCATGAAAGTGCGGTGCTGATCCCCGATGCGATGCCTTTCGACGTGGCCAGCATGGTGGAGCCGATGGGGGTTTCCATCGACCTTGTCGAGACCGCCGAGGTGGGATGCGGCGACAATGTGTTGATTATCGGAGCCGGTCCGCTTGGGCTTGGTGCCATCACTGTAGCAAAGAACGCAGGAGCCGGGCATATTGCGGTGGCCGTCAAGTCGACATATACCGCCCGGTGTGAAGCTGCCCTCGCGCTGGGTGCCGATGAGATCATTGAGATTGATATAACACCGCTGACAGATTATGATTTCGGGCAGTATCAACCGGACAAGATACTGGTCACCTCGCCGCCGCAGAGCATCCTGGATGCCATCGCCATCGCCCCATTTGGTGCCACCATCGCGTATATTGGGATAGCCTGGGGGCCCGGATCGGTAATATCATTCGATGCCGATGATTTCCACTTCAAACGACTGAGCCTTAAAGCCTCGTTTGCCTCGCCAGATACGCAGTCCGCCAAGAGTCTGCGTACTTTGCAGGCCTATCCTGAGCTGGGGCGCGAGCTGATATCTCACCGCTTCAAACTGGATGAGCTGGAGGCGATGATGCACCTGGCCCACACCGACAGGGGACGGACAGTCAAGAAGATGGTGATGGTGAACGAGTAGCCGGACTGGTATCCTGCGGTATGGGCGGTTGGCCCTGCGTCGACGGGTTCCATCGCCCCAGGGGGCTCCATCACCTAGGGCGAACGCCGTTCGCCCCTACGCTTCGATTGCTGATGGCCCTGCGCCCGCTTGCGGGCTGCAAAAACCTAGACGCGCGGTGAGGGAACCCCTTGACGGACGCCAGTCCGTGGGGTGACTAAACCCGCGGCAGCGTGGGCCGGCAGCCTGCAATATGGGCGGTTGGCCTCGCGTCGACGGTTTAGGCTAACCGCCAGACCGCCCCAGACATGCCTGCTCGCGGCACTAAAACAAAACGCCCTGCCGTTGTGGACGGCAGGGCGTGGGATTCAAGGCAGATGCTTATCGAACGATGTTCGCACCTGTCTGGCTGCTGCTCAGTTTGATCTGTGCATCAAGCGATTCGTCCATGTAATCCAATGCCATGTAGGTGTAGCCCAGGTTGATGAACGGCCTGTTGCTGATCATCATCTTCATACCGTTGACTTCAACCATATTGGCACCGGGCATGAATACCACGGAGTGCTTGCGGTCATTACTCACGGCGCAGACGGTGTTCTCTTTGGAGTACCACCACACTTTACCGTAACCGTCGGCCTCGAAGGCCGCTCGGAAGGGCACGTAAGCGGTTCCGTTGATCATCTTGACCATCACATCAAAGGTGTCGTTGGATGCTGAGCCGTCTTCGCTGGTGTTGCGAGCGACCTGCATCGTGCGGACATGACTGCCTTTGGACACTTTGATGAACGACTTGGCTTCGGCGACCTTCACTTCGTCTTTCGGAGCGGTCTGTGCCTTCGCAACGACGGCCACCGGCTTGACGGTCACCGCCACCGGCTTCACAGCCACTGCGACTGGCTTGGGGGCAACTACAACCGGCTTGGCTTCGGCAGTCTTCTGGGTCACGGCTGTCGGCTTTGCCACCACGGTTTGAGCACTGGGCATACTGGGCGATGTAGATCGAACTGCACCTTGTGCGGAAGCATTATCGGCCAGCAAGCCGGGTACATTCAATGCGCTTCCGGGCAGGGCTGCGGTCATCAGTCCATCGGACATCTTCACCGCGGCTGGTTTGACCTTCACTGCTGTCGGGGCGACCACATTAACCGCTTTCTCAATTGCCTTGGCGACTGCTACAGCTTGTGACGGCCTTACAGAATCAGGGGTGCTCATGCGAACTTGGCCATCAGAGGTTGTTCCCATGCTCAGCAGGCCGATGCTTGGGTTATTACTAACCGATATCGAGGGCACGCTGCTTGAGCCTGGTTTCGGTGCTGCCACAACCGTCTTTACTGCTGGTGCGGGTGTCGCAGGCCTAATGACCACGTTGGTGGGCATGATGCTGCTAAGAAAGCCCTCAGAGCCGGCTGGTGCGGGCAGAAAGCCCATCACACCGGGTTCAGTTCCGGTGACCGGCGGGGTGGAGAGCATCGAACTTGAGGTGGATAGAAAGTCGTTGGTCATGGTGAAACCACCAGGGTTGTTGACCATGACGGTAATGGGGGCAGCCTTGTATACATTCTGGCTGCTGTCAACAAGCATGGCTTCAATCATATGTGAGCCATTGCTGACGGTGGCGGTATCCCAGGTGAACACATACGGCGGCACGTTCTTCAGGGTGCGGAACTTCTGGTCGATGTAGATGCTGACATAAGGGTTCTGAACACCCTCGTTCACAGCAACATTAACCTGAACCTTGCCCTGAACATCGCCGTTTTGGGTGGGAGAGACGATTCGGATGGGCAAGCCCACCACGCTGTCTCGATCTACAACCAGCAGGAGTTTGGAGGTGGTCAACCTGCCATCAAGCTGGACGACTCGCACTTCCGCCGAGTGACGCCCTGGATTCAAGTAGACGGGGTCAACCACGAAAGAGGCGACTCCTTTATCAACCGGCATCTCCAGAACGCGCTGAGCAAACAGTTTACCGGCAATCCACAGCTCCACTCGTGAAACCGCGACGCCAGAATACTTAACAGATAGCTCAGATGCAGCTACAACTGGGCCGGAAAAGTCCTCGGCATTGATGATTTTCATCTCCAGCGGGTCTGCGGTGGCTGGTGTCATTAAGCAGGCACCGGTAGCCGCAATCAAACCGGCTGTCATGAGATAAGATGCAATCTTCATGGTTTTATCCCCATTATATAGATAGCCAAGGCGATTCACACGCCTTCTTAATATAGATGTTATCAGATTCTTTGGTAAAATCCTGCATTTCTGCTCTGAATTTGTGCAAATTCGTGCCCACGGTTATACTTGTACTTAGGGAAATTCTATTTCCAATAGATTTTACGTCAGATTGCGGCAGGAAAACCCTGCTTGGTAGGTCTGACTTCATATTCATTGCCCACCTAAAGGCGAAAGTCTGCGCAGGTTCAGGGCACATAGGAGGCCAACTTTTCCGTTGAAAAAAGAGATTATCGTAAATGTCGGTGCGCGAGAGACCCGTCTTGCCTTACTTGAAGATGGCAAGATCATGGAGTTGCATGTCGAACGTGAGGAACGAATCGTAGGAAGCATCTACAAGGGGCGCGTGGCGAATGTGCTCCCTGGCATGGATGCAGCTTTTGTTGATATCGGGCTGGACCGCAACGCCTTCCTTTATGTGGGAGACATCATACCCGAGGCTAGCGATGACGGCACCGCTCCCGCATCAGTGCGCCGCGCTGTTCTGCGCAACCGCAATATCAAGGACATACTTAAGGTAGGCCAAGAGATTCTGGTGCAGGTCACTAAAGGGCCGCGCGGTACCAAAGGCTCGCGGGTCAGCACCAAAATCAGCCTTCCCGGCCGATATGTCGTCGTGACCCCTGAAGGTGAGCATTTAGGCGTGTCGCGCAAGATATCGGATTTCAAAGAACGCGACCGTCTGAAGAGACTTGGCCGTGACATCCGCCCACAGGGCTACGGCCTGATCATCCGCACCGAAGCTGAAGATAAGCCAGATGAGATGCTGGTACAGGACATCGAGTGGCTTCAGGAACAGTGGACCGTCATCGCCGACCGCGCGAGTAAGCAAAAGGCCCCAGCCTGCGTCCACCGGGATTACTCGTTGCTCTACAAAGCTGTGCGGGACATGTTCGGCAGTGATGTGGACAGACTGGTGATCGACGACCCTGACGAGTATCAAAATGCCGTGGAACTCGCAACCCGTTTTGCCCCCAAACTGAAACAAGACATCGTGCTTCACGATGGCGATATCCCGATTTTTGACGCCTTCAAACTGGAAGACGAGATCGATCGCCTGAGCCGAAGGCAGGTCTATCTACGCTCTGGCGGCTACCTGGTCATCGACGAGACAGAAGCGTTGTGTACCATCGACGTGAACAGCGGCAAATTCACCAGCGGAGCCAATCTGTCTGAGACGATCCTGCGCCTCAACCTGGAAGCGGCCGAAGAGGTGGCGCGACAGGTTCGGCTGCGCGACTTGGGCGGCATCATCATCATCGACTTTGTTGATATGGACAGCGCATCGCACCGTTCGCAGTTGGCCCGCGTACTTGAGCGTGCCATGAAGAGCGACCGGGCGCGGGCGAAGATCAGCTCCATCAGCCAACTGGGACTGGTTCAGATGACGCGAAAACGCACAGGCGAATCCGTGGTAGAGCAGCTCGCCGAGAAGTGCCCGTACTGCGCTGGTAAAGGCCGCATCTTGGGACATGAGACGGTCAGCCTTGACATTGAACGTGAGCTGCAGCGGAAGTGCAAGAGCGAACACCCCGAGGCCATGCTGGTCACCTCGCATCCCAAGGTCGCTGAAATGTTGATTGGGCCGGAGGGCGAAAACATCGAGGACCTGGAGCGGCTGCTTCATTGCGCTATCTATGTGCGAGCCGATCTGAACATGCATAGCGAAAAATACGACATCCAGTGCGGAACGATGGCCGATTACGACCGTGCCTGGCTTGGCTATCGCCGCGGCCAGATTGTGGAAGCTGATGTGTATGAATCGGCTCTTCAAGCCGGTGACGATGTGAGTCTTGTGGGCTGGACAGAAGGATATCTACTCGAGATATCTGAGGGACAGTGCGCTGCAGGGCAGCGGGTCAGGACGCGCTTGAGCGAGGTTCGGCGATCGTTCGCGATGGTTGAGGTAGTGCCCTCTGCACGGCCGGCCGTGGCTCACAGACAGCACGTGTAAATGGCTTACCGCCACTACCAGCACTTCTTGGACGCTCTTGAAAAGGCTGGCGAACTCAAACGAGTTCGCCAGCCTGTCTCACCTCTGCTCGAGATCACCGAGGTCGCTGACCGCGTAATGAAGAGTGGGGGACCGGCCCTTCTTTTTGAGAATCCCACCGGATACCAGATGCCAGTCGCTATCAACGCCTTCGGGTCACGTAAGCGCATGAGTATGGCGCTGGGTGTGGGTGATTTTGAAGAGATCGCTGAAGAGATCGCGGCCCTGCTTAAGCCCGAGATACCTGAGGGGTTGGGCGGGGCGCTGCAGATGCTGCCTCTCGTGGCTCGTCTGAAGGACGTCCCCCCTAAGAAGGTCTCAAGAGGGGCGTGCCAGGAGATCGTGTTTCGCGGTGAGGACATCGATCTGGAGGCACTGCCTCACCTGCTTTGCTGGCCCGAGGATGGCGGGCGCTATATCACCCTTCCACTGGTGTTTACCCATGATCCCGTTACGGGTAAACGCAATGTGGGTATGTACAGGGTGCAAATCTTAGACAAATCGAGCTGTGCCATGCACTGGCAGATGCATAAAACTGGTGCCGAACATGCGCGTGTGGCAAGGGCCGCCCACCAAAAGGTGCAGGTGGCGATAGCCCTCGGTGGTGATCCAGCCCTGACATACGCTGCCACAGCACCGCTTCCGCCTGGGATCGACGAAACGCTGTTCGCGGGCTTTATCCGCCACAAACCGGTGGAGCTATGCCCCGCCGTGAGTGTGGATTTACGCGTGCCTGCCGATGCGGAGATCGTGATAGAGGGCGTTCTGGACCCCGACGATCTGGTTACCGAAGGCCCGTTTGGCGACCATACCGGCTACTACAGTCTGGCGGACCTCTACCCGAGGGTGACCGTGACCGCCATCACTATGCGCAAGAACGCCGTCTACCCCTGCACCATTGTAGGCCCTCCGCCTATGGAAGATACCTGGCTGGGCAAGGCCACCGAACGCATCTTCCTGCCCATGTTGAAGGTTGTGCTTCCTGAGGTGGTGGATATGAACCTACCCACCGAGGCTTGCTTCCACAACCTTGTGGTGGTCTCCATCAAGAAGAAATACCCGGGCCATGCTCGTAAAGTGATGCATGCACTGTGGGGCACAGGCCAGATGATGTTCGCCAAGATGATCATCGTGACCGATGACGATGTGGATGTGCAGAACCTGCCCGAGGTGCTGTGGCGGTTCAGCAACAACATAGACCCGGAACGCGACATGGAGATGGTGAAGGGGCCAGTGGACGTGCTGGATCACGCCTCGCGGCTGCCCGGTTTTGGCAGTAAGATTGGCTTCGATGCCACGCGCAAGTGGCCTTCCGAGGGCTTTACGCGGCCATGGCCGGAGGTCAACCGCATGAGCGAAGAGGTCAAGCAGACCATCGACCGCATCTGGGGTGAACTGGGACTGTAGGAAGCGATTGTATTCACCAGACCGAACCCCAAGAGACCGAAAACCAACAAACACGGCTGTCGGACTCACCTAAACCATGTGCAGAACCCCATACAAGAACTAAAACAAGCAAGTGAGTAGTGTTTCATCTCGCTTTATGGACTTTCCAAGTCGCCGTTCTCGGGCCACATATGTGGTTATGCCTGTTGAGCGCATTACTCGCCACTGCATCCTAAAGCTGCAGTTTGATTTGAACAACCTTTACTCTATCCTAGCAGAGGCAGCTAATGATGTAGTGTCGATAACCAGGATCGACGAGGACGACACCGACAGCCAGAAATCGGTAATAGGTGTAGCATTAGCCGCCACAGCCGGACTACGACCCTTGGCCGGCTTGTATACCGCATATCTGATGGTCCCAGCATACGGCCCGAAGACTATAGAGCGATTTTTGTACGTCTGGCGAGAGGCGATTTTGTTACCGAAACCCTCAATCCGGCACTGCCAGAGATAGTTGTATCGGTTGAAGTCCATCGTGACCGGCACCACTTCTACCATTGGCCGCTGGAGTTCCCCGATGTTTTCGGACCGGACACAGTGGGCGGATTCTCTGCTACCCTTGGTAATCCACCATGGGACGTCTTGCAGCCTAACACGCAGGAGTTTTACACCAACTACGATCCTGATTTCCGTAGTTACGACAAACAAGAGGCACTAATGGCTATCAGGCATTTGCACCAGATGTATCCTAAATATTGCTGAAAACTGGAACGAATATGAGGCAGGGTTTCAGAATGCCACTATCTCCTTCTAAGAGCCTGATGCATACTCTTGTCTTCAGAATGGGAAAGTCGACCTTTACAAAGCTTTTGTGGAACATCATTTCCCTTAGATTAGTCGGTGGTTTTATTTATTGTCCAGTTTTATGATGGTTCCGCCGCCTGGTGCTAAGGCACAGGTTATTGTGCCGTTGTTGGAGAGTTCTGTATTGGTTATCAGGTCTGTTGCTTTGCAGTTTTTCATAGACTCGGGCAGATGGATTTTGGCTATGGATACATCCACCGTGTTGACGGTGGCGATTATTATATATGGCTTGCCTGATTTGTCTTTGAACTCGCCGTGAACATAATCATCTCCGACCTTTGCACCAATCTTCGCGGGACGCAGTTCCAGGATCATCTTCTTGTATGGGTCGATGCTTTTTGATATACGTGAAAGCTCATAAAACAGTGGAGTGGGATTGCCATGCATATCGATAACACCTTCTTGATCACCGTTCTCGAATGACTGGTAAAGGAAGGGTATGATACCTTTTGCTCCTCCAGCCAGTGCAATCCAGCATTCAGCACGGAGTTCCTGAATGGTTGGCATCCTTCCATTCTTTGGTGCAAATGCCTGGGGCATTATCCATGCAGGACGTTTCCCAGCAACTAAAACAACCGATTTCACCTCATCATAATAGCTCCTCAATACCTTGCGGATATCGCCGCCACCCATGATGAAATATATGTCAGTGGTGAGGTTATGAAGCTGGGTGCTTTGAGTTGCTTTTTTTGCGCAGTTGAAATCATTGAATACTGTAGCAGAAATCAAACCGGGTGCAGCATTAAACAAAGACCTCTGCATAGTAACCCAGCGGTCCACGACATTATGTGTTGGTTCATCATAGATAATAGGACCCATAAAAGCTGGATATTTCTTGTAATTCTGCTGCAGTTCAACAACAAAAGGCATGGCATATGTCTCGGTGAGGGTCTGCGGAGTCTTAGGATCACCACCAGCCCATCTGAACAAGTGATTCATTGCTATTTTGAGACCGTATTTCTCAGCGGTCTCAAGAATAACCTTGTCGTGTCCGGGTTTCCACCAAACAATCCACAGGTTGTTGAATCCATATTCTTTCAAACGCGAGAAATGTTTATCATACCAGGCAACTGATTCCGCGGGATCATTCGGGATGAAGCCGCAGTTGGACCCATCCATGAAGAAGCCCATTGGGAAGAAATTGTTTTCCTCCGGATAACGTACAGGTTTGAGCTTTGGTGTGTGTTCCAGGAGAATAGTATCCGGATAGTCGATGGCTTTTCCATCAATGTTAATTCTGACTCCATAATAACCCGCAGGAGCTGTCTCCTTCGCGATTTTGCCATCCCATATGGCATCCAGCAGCATTTTCTTTTGCTCATGCTCTTTAATTAATGAAGCCACTACCTTACCCGTTGAATCGGTAATTCCAACGCCGACTCGCTGCCCTGGATTTACAAACAGGCGCATAACGCTGGTATCATTCAGGCTATCTCCATTCGGAGTAAGATAACGACCGATACGCGGCACAGCATCATAATCGCTTGTGACAATTATCGCCCCAATCTTAACCGGTGATGAATTGAAGAATTGGCTGGACTGATTTGGGTAGCATTGTCCCAATCGGACCAGTGTCCAATCGTTTGTTCTTAAATGGCTGCAATCAAATACCGATTCTGTGTTTCCGAACTTTGCGACGTCCTGTTCCGGATAAAGCCCCCAGCCAAACTGGAACATGTCCTTATCTCGATTAGTTTTCTGTATCAACAAATAAACTGTATGCGTTTTGTCCTTCTTAAGGAACTCCTGAGACTCAGTGCAGTCCCAGGCAGCAGGTGAATATGATGGAAATTGATATTGAATAGCCCATGCTGCATAAGTTTCTAAACTGACAGTAAAGCCTGTGAGAGAAGTCTTATCTTTTGTCACATGTGAACTGCATACCAGATAAAAATCCGTAGGGGGAGCCACATAAACAACAGTCTCCTGCGCAGGAATTGCGTCCCTCAGATCCTGCCAGTTCTTGATAGCCTTGGAAGCCTTTGCGGCCTCAACACCACCGGCAACTAAAAGCATGAGCACTACAATTGATAGAGTTTGAAAAAATGCAGTCCTGTTCACTTACAATACCTCTCCGTATAAACCGGGCTAGCCCATATAAGATTTAGGAATTCCGTTCGTTGCTGATTTCTCAGCTCACTTGGTTAAGTATGCCTCAGATTCTCCTTAATGTCGGAGTTTATCCAGGTAGAAGAAAATAATGGTATGTATTAGTGTCGCAAACGCCTCACATACACCGCAAGACCGTGAAAAGACGTAGATCGGCATTCCATTCTGGCCGGGCTCGTGCTTTGCGTTCAAATCAAAGGCGGTATTGTCCATCAAACCGGTGCTGGCTCAAGTTGTCGTATCCTTTCCAGTATTCGAGGAAACAGCCCTCTGGTCAGGCTCATTTCAGACATTTGAAACACAAGCCTCCGAGCATGCATCACAAGCCTTGCGCAAACCTTTATCACTCTTTGCTTCATACTAGTCAAACTCCAAGTTGATATCTCCTTGGGCAGCGCGAATCTTCGCAGGCTGCCCGTAAACTGCACCCAGATTCGAGGGTCAAAATTTAGTCTCAAACCATCGTTTATCTCTTCACCCATCAGGTGTCTCCTTAATCACTGCAGTCCAATACACACAGGCTGTTGATCTGCGCTCACTATAATTCCTATTGGACACATGATCGCTGTTTTCCTGGGTGATCCACCGTAGGGGTGCTGCGGCATATACGGTTCTGCAATACCTACTATTACACACGCTCATTGGTATAATGGCGAGTAGTATTGCTGACTATAGTGAGCTGCTGTCGAAGTTATACCCAAGGGAGCCGATAACCATGAATGAACTCAGTGACGTGATGTGCCTACTAGACGTCGTGCGAATACTGCTATTATGCACGAGCATTTTTGTGCTGTTGGCGGTCTGTACGAGGCCTGCCAAAGCGAAGCTGGTCGAGGACCCCGCCGACGGCTACTCCATGCCCGCCGTGTTCAAACCCAACGACTTTACTTCACTCTCGCGGATATTCCTGCAGCCAGCCCACTCATACTGGCGCGCTGAAAACTACAAAATTGCCGAATTCACCCGTGTCTCATATAAAGGTGACGAATGGGTGAGGTGGCACTTTATCAAGAAGGCTGAAGCGACCTTCATCCCGTCGATCGCCTATCGATATCCCTCACGCATCGCCACCACGGGCTATTCGATTCTGGTATTGAACCGCGGTTCTCAGCCAGTCACCGTGTCGGGCTGGGGGGACAATGAGCCGAAGAACTTTGTCACGCTTGAGCCTGGTGTAGAGAAGGTCATCCGAATCTCAGGAATGACCTCGCTGGTAGCCCAGGCCACAAAGCCAGACGTGGAGTATGATCTCTATCTGCGCGACCTGACCATCTACTATCCTGAAGCCGAGGGTGTCACTACCGAGAAAATGGAGATTTCGAGGCAGCTAGTGGCTGGCCGGAAGATGAGCATCAAGCTTGCGGTGCAGGGCGTCATTGATAAGAAGGTCATCGATGTCGAGGTTCGCAAAGAGCACTGGGTGATCTGGCGCATACGGCTGACAGAGGAGGAGCTGAAGCAGCTCTCGGCCCGAAAGCAGTGCACCATCGAACGTGAGGTGCCCTGGTATCTTTCGCCAGGTAAGGTGAATGCAGGGTTAGTGGCAGATGGTCTCAGGGTAAAGGGTGCGGAAGCAACATCAGAGGTGGTCAATAGGCGGCGCGGTCAACTGCCCACCATGGAACGGCGTCAAGTCAACGGACGGCCTACGTTCATGCTCGATGGTAAGCCCTTCACCTGGAGCGGATATGCAACATATAACTTCTACCCGGGTGCTATCAACGAATTTGCTGACAACGAGGCGGATCTGTTCCATATTACCTGCGCGCCCGGGCGGCACTACCATAATGTGGCTGCTCCCACTTGGCTGGGCGGGAACGAGTATGACTTTGGTGAGATTGAGCAGATGGCCACTACCATACTGCAGGCGAACCCCAAAGCCAGGATCATGCTGCGTCTGGCCCTGGGCCTTCCACCGTTTTGGTATAACGACAACCCGGATAGTCTGGTGCGCACCCAATCGACTGACGGCAAAGAGGTCGTATGGTATGAAACAGACAGCCAGGTGGGCTCTTTAACCTCCGATGGTTGGCGGAAACAGCAGGCCGTCGCTTTACGCAAGCTGGTGCAGTATTGCGCTTCGCGTCCGTGGGCAAGCCAGGTGATCGGCTTCAACATCGGTGGTGCGATGACAGAGGAGTGGTTTGCATGGGCGTGCTGTGATGAGATCATTAAACCCGTAAAGTATTTCGGCGACTACAGCCCAGATAACCAGCAGGCCTTCCGCAAGTGGTGTGCCGCGAAGGGCTACCCCTTCACACGGGTTCCAGACGCCAAGCTACGAAATAAGTCGGGATATGATCTGTTCCCTGACGACACTAATGGCCGTTGGGTGATGGCTTACAACGCCTTCATGAATGAGGTGTCAGCCGACACGGTAAAGTACTTTGCTGCCGTGATAAAGGATGCCACGAAACGGCGCAGTCTGGTCGGCGTGTTCTATGGTTATGTGGTGTTACTGGCCGGGGAAGCCAGGCAGAGTAACGCTGGTCAGTTTGGTGTGCGTCAACTGCTGGAATCTGAGGATGTGGATTACCTCGGTGGGGTGCCTCAGCACTACCTGCGTCGGTTGACGGGCGATGGGTATGCCCAGAACGCCACTGCTGTAGCCAGTTTAGTGGCACATGGCAAACAGTATATGGATGACAACGACCTGTTTTCATGGCTGCATGGGGGGATATGGAATACTCCGTATGATGAGAAGGACCCTCGCGGTGCGCTGATTCAAATGCACCGCCGCTGGCTGGCCACTGACACCATCTACGGAAATGCTTACGAGTGGTTCAGTCTGGACCCGAAATGGCATCATGACGAAGGAGTGATGGATGAGTTTGCCCTGGAAGCACGCATTCACACCGAATCGCTGAAGGCAGACCGAACACCGATCGAAGAGGTGGCATTCGTCATCGATGATCACACCTTCCTGTCACTGACTCCAACCGCCACCACCCACTTCAGCAACCAGGTGCTGCTGGGTGCTGTGGGCAGGACTGGTGCGCCGATGGGCGTGTGGGTAATGTCGGACCTCGACCGCCTTCCAGAACGCATCAAATTCGTGGTGGTGGTGAACGCATCCGCAGCCCGTGCTGATGATCTGGAGAAGCTGCGAACATTGATCGCACGAGGCGGCCGCACCATCATGGTGGTTGGGATGCCTGGGCTGATCGATACCCAGAGTCTGCGCTACAAACCAGATAATATGGAGCGGCTGCTGCGACTGCCCATTCGGCTGGACGAGGGGGCTCAACCGGCTCGCGCGGGGATCATCGAGACAAACCAGTGGCTTTGCCCGATCATGGCCCCCATGAATGATGAGGAACCGAAGCTGATCAGGCCACGTCCATATCTGGCAGGAGCCGGTTTCATGCAGTATGAAGATGGGAAAACGGCGGGTGTGATGCGTGACCTGCCCACTGGTGGGAAGCTCATCTGGTGCGGCGTACCGCCGTATGCGAGTGACGAGTGGCTTCGGGAACAGGTACTGGCTGCTGGTGTCCACTGCTACGCCCCAGCCACATGTTCCGTACATGCCACCAAAGAGCTGGTGTCAATTACCTCGGTATTCGCTGATGACCGCGACATCGAATTAAAGTGGCCTGAGGATGTGGTCATCACCGACGTATTTGACGGCTGGCGCGGCGAGGGCAAGCAGATGAGCTGTCCGTTTAAACACGGACAAACCCGACTGTTCAAGGTGCGGAAGAAGTAGCTTGATGCTTCATACAGAGGCGGAATGACGCGAGTGATCCCGCCTCACTGAACTATGTGGCACCTGTGACGTCTACACATGTGGAACCAACGCTCTGGTCTATGGGCCAGTATCTAACCGTATTAACGGAGGAACATTTCATGAACCGATCAATGTTTGCAGCGGCGATAGCTGCCCTAGTCATCGTTACCCCAGTCTTTTCGCAGACGGACACCCAGCCTGCCGCCGCACAGAAGCGTCCGGCTGTGGCCGCCAGGCAGCCACAGATGCAGCTCCGCCGGCTGTCACAGGCCTTGAGCTTGACTCCAGATCAGATCGCAAAAGTCAAAGAGCTGATGAAGGCGGAAGCATCAAAAGTGCTGCGGATTCGGAATGATGCTCAGACGAAGATTAGGGCTATCCTCACTCCAGATCAAGTAAAGAAGTACGAAGAGTTAGTGAAGCCGCGACCGGCAGTAGAGCGCGCCGGCGCTAATGCAACCGATGAAAACGCCAAGCCAAAACGGCAAGCACGAAACGCTGCGTCGGCCACTGCACCCGCCGAAGCCGGTCAGAAGGCCCGTCCAGGCCAGCGAGCTGATCAGCCACGTGCGATGATTCAAGCACTTGGCCTGACCGCGGCTCAGACAGACCTCATCAAGCCGATCCTCAAAGCCCAGGCCGCTCTGCTCAAGACGGCACGTGAAGACACCCAGAAGAAGATTACAGCCTTACTAACTCCTGAGCAAGCTGCCAAATACAAGGCCATAATCGAAGCTCAGAAGGCGGCCGTCAAGCCGAAGCAGGCAGACGCCGAGAAACCAAAAGCGAAAGCCGTCAAGCCCAACAAACGGAATAAGACAAACAGCGGATTCTAATCCCTAACATTCTCCCAGGGCGGTCTGAAAAGACCGCCTTTTTTTGTTATGAATCTCTTCTTGTGATAGCTGCATCTAAAGAGTGTAAGTAAACACCGCATCTGCAAGGAGGCCACAAATGGCACTTTTCGGTTTTGGAAAAAAGAATGATACCGCCACTGTTTCCGGCAAGGTAGGGCACGTGAACGCCCAGAATTTTGACCAGGAAGTTCTCAAGAGCGACATCCCTGTGATTGTTGACTTTTGGGCGCCATGGTGCGGCCCATGCCGTATGTTGGCACCAGTTCTTGAGCAGGTTGCTGAGGCCGTTGATGGCAAAGTGAAGGTAGTGAAGCTCAACACCGATGAGGAGCAGGCCATAGCCGGGAAATACGGCATACAAGGCATCCCCACGATGATCTTGTTCAAGGGCGGCGAAGCGGTGTCTCGGCAGGTTGGTTTGGCACCTAAGGCCACCATCGAAAGCTGGGCTCTGAAGAACGTATAAACTGCCGCAGCCATATAGTTAGTTGATCGGACGGATCAAGCGAATCGGACGGATTTGCTTGATCCGTCCGATTTGTGCGATCTGCCCAAGACATCCGCTACCAGTTGGAGTGCTTATACTCTTCCCACACGCGGGAATACACATTGCGTGTGATTCCGCTGATGCGGGGCCAGTTATATAGCTCTTTTACGCGCTGTAGTGCCGTCTGAGCCCTTGATTTGTTGTAATCCGGCTCAGCGATCGCCTTGAGGATCATACGGGCCAGGCTGGTGCTGTCACCGCTAAAGAAGGTGAGGCCATCCACGTTGTGGCGTATGATCTCCTTTAGTCCTCCTGTGTCGCTCACAATAACAGGCGCCTGGGCTGCCATTGCCTCTAGAGCCACGATACCGAAAGGCTCGTATCGGCTGGGGAAACAGGCCATATCGCAGCAGGCCAGCATCATGCGCTTGTCATCATCGCTTAGGTATCCCGTGAAGGTCACCGCATCAGAAACGCCCAGCCATCGAGAAAAATCTTGAAGGTGGTCCCGTTTACCGCCGCCGCCAATCACCAGCCGCACGTCTTTGTACATCGTGCGCACCTGAGCCAAGGCGTCAATCAGCAAATCACCGCCTTTTTCACGCACCATGCGGCCAATAAAGAACACGATACGCTCATAGTCGGCAGCGAAACGTGCTCGGAACTGGGCGCGTTGCTCCGCGTCGGCATTAACCGTGAAGTTGGCCACATCCACACCATTGGGTATGACGTCCATCTTGTCCCATGGGCATTCCAGTGCCGTCGATATTTCGTTGCGCATGAAGTCGCTGCAGCAGATCACACGCCATGATTCAAATGCGAGTTGCCACTCCACACTGGAGATATACTTTTGGATATCTGTGGAGATGCCGCCATTACGGCCAAACTCGGTGGCATGGATGGTAGATACCATCGGCAGGTGGTACTGGTGCTTCAAGTGGGCAGCCGCGAAGTGCGACAGCCAGTCGTGCGCATGGATGATAATGCCGTCAGAATCACGCCATGCCCCAGATGCAGGACGCCAGCTCTCGATCAGCTCTTGCGCCTTCACCAGCATATATTCGTTCAACCTCTGTACCCAGTGGATAAAGTCGTTGCAGTGCTCGGGGTTGTGTACGCGGTGGACGTGCAGTCCTGGACGCATCTGCTCGTATGCAGGCGCTTCTCCGAATTCGGCGGTTATGACATGAACTTCGGTGCCATCGGCAGCCAGAGCTATAGATATGTCGTGAACGTGGGGTGCTATTCCGCCCACAATACGGGGCGGGAACTCCCAGGATAACATGATGATCTTCATAGCCGAACCTCTTATCTTTGTGCTGTCACAATTCAAACCGATGACAGCCATTGTTCATCACAGATGGTGGAACTCTGTCCGTGGCCAGGAAAGAACTGCGTGGATGGTGCCATCTTGCCCAATTGCCTGAGGCTTTTGGCCATTTCCGTTTCGTCGCCGCCTGCGTAGTCGGTACGTCCCCAGGTTCCGGCGAACAGGGTGTCTCCTGTAAACAGGCGATTTTCAGATGCACTATATAAACATATACCACCTGGAGTGTGTCCAGGAGTCGTTATAATTTCATATTCCGTATTACCTATCGAAATTCGTTGCGTGGTGTCTAGAACATGGTCAGGGGTAAAGCTGTCCACCTCTACGCCGAGGTAAAAAAAGGGGATACCCTGACTTTCGGGTTCAATGGCAAACTGCCAGTCCGCTTCATGCATCCAGATGTCGGAACCGAATCGCGCTTTTAGTATCGGCGAATCCATCGTATGATCGAAGTGTCCGTGAGTGAGCACGATGTGGGTTAACCGAGCTTGATACTTATCAAGCTCACGCGCCACTTGGTCTGTGATTCCGTCCGGTGCATCGATCAGCACGGCCTCTTTTGACGGCTCGTCCACCAGCAGGTAGCAGTTGGTTTGAAGCAGTAAACTCGTGATAGTGCGCAGGGTTAACATCAGTATCTCCATAAAAGTTGCAAGGATAGGCCCTGCCGGTTTATAATACTCCATGTGTACAGTCAACAGTAGTATACTGAATGATTGGCAGCCGATGTTAATAAATACATCCTCGTAGGAGGACACCTTACGCATGAAACGTCCCTATCAGCCAAATAAGCGGCACAGACGAAGATCTCATGGCTTTCGCGAGCGCATGCAGACGCTGGATGGTCGCAACTTACTGAAGCGTCGCCGCCAAAAAGGCCGCGCTTCGTTAACCGTATCTGATACCTGCCGGCATTACGGTCACGAAGCCTACTAGAATCCGAGGGCACTGATGCTGCCAAGCGAAGAGAGACTTAGAAGTCGTCAGGATTTCCGCAGTTGTTACTCGTCTGGTAAGTCATTCCCATCCCGACGGTTGGTGCTGTATGTCCTTCCTAAGGCACAGCACCGGCGGTTTGGATTCAGTGTCAGCAAAAAAGTGGGATCGGCTGTAGAACGGAACCTGATCAAACGGCGTCTGAGGGCAATATGCCGCAGCTTCCGAGAGCAGGTGGCACCAGAGTATGATATGATATTTATCGCTCGAAAACCGGCATTAACGGCTAGTTACGAGCAGCTTTTTGCCGAGTGTGACATATTGTTACGCAGGGCAGGAGTGATGTAAGGGATGTACCTCCTCAAACGTTTGAGCCAAATCCCAGCTATGAGTATCGTGTGGCTCATCCGCCGGGTATATCAGCCCCTGTCACGGCTTACACCGCCGAGTTGCCGTTTTTACCCAACCTGTTCTGAATATACCGCACAAGCACTAAGCAGGTTTGGGGTGTGGAGAGGGTCATACCTGGCCATATATAGAATTGTGCGATGTAACCCATGGAACCAGGGGGGCATAGATCCCGTCCCTGATAAACCCGAAGTTGCCCGAAGTAGAAGGTAGAGGTCGCCGTCTTTGAGTATCCGACGTCCCCACATCCTAATTGCCCTGTTGGCCATCCTGCTGCCATTACTGGCCGGGTGTAACCCCGCTCCGGTATCCGGCACGATGTTCAGCAAAAACGTCCAAGCCCTGACCGCCCTCACGCAGGAACAGCGCGATGAGGTGAACAAGAAGGCCGTGACGGTATTTTGCACTTTCAAGGCAGTCGATATTGTTGATCCCCAAAGCGTGACCCTATCGCTGAAGAACCGTACCGACGCGGTGAGCAAGTATGTGATGACCAAAGCGGCACCTGCCGATGTGGCCATACTTGATGCCTATAAGGTTGGATCTGAGGTCTCTCCCGGTATCCTTCAGTCTGTGTTGAATGCTCTTAATAATGTCGTGGAAGACCCTGCTCTATACGAAGCACAGCGCTTTTCGGCTTTCAAGCTGCCTGACAAACTGGTGGACTCAGCTACCGGCAAACTGACCGGTCTGAACCTCGCTGAACTGAATATTACTTTGCTCCAGACCGCATATGGCAAGACACTGAAAATGGTACCTGGAACTCCAGACCGCCTGGCTCAGGTGGGGTCGATCTTCCATGATGTCTCGTTGATGGTGCCTCTTGATTCACCCGGTGCCAAGGCATTTGACGACCAAGCCAAGCTGGCTTTGGACAGCGCCATCAAGGCTAAACTTTCCAACAGTGATGCCCGCACCATAGAAGTGCAGCACCGTGAGGTGTTGTCACGCATGGACCAGCGAAATAAGGGGCAGATAGCCTACAAGGTTCTGGACGCCATCGTGGCTGCCACTGGGCGTAATAGAGAAGTCAGTTATGCGCTGGCGATGATATTGCTTGCCCTTTTTGTTAAGGTCATCACCAACCCGCTCCAGAAGGCCTCCATGCAGGGCATGAAGGAAATGCAGCGTATGCAGCCTGAAGTCGCCAAACTGAAGGAACGCTTTAAGGGCGAAGAGCTGAACACCAAAATGATGGAACTTTACAAAGAGCATAAAGTGAATCCAGCTAAGAGCTGCCTGCCTATGCTCATACAGTTCCCAATCATGATTTACATCTACAATTCCATCAGGCTGTATGAATTCCAGTTCTCAAACGGTAATTTCCTGTGGATTCGTGATAGCTCACTTAGCGATTTGTATCCTCATATGGTGGCATCCAACCTTGGAAAGCATGATGTCCTTTTGCTGGTGCTATACTCGATTTCCATGTTTATCTCTCAGCGTCTGACACCTGTGAGCGACCCGGCTCAGGCGGAGCAGCAGAAGCAGACCAGCTTGATGATGACTGTCATGATTACATTCATGATGTTTAGCTGGAACTTCCCATCAGCCTTCGTTCTATACTGGCTGGTCTTTAACGTGCTGAATATGTGGCAGCAATGGCAGTTCCAAAAAGATGCCGCTGCAGAGCTCGCTGTATCTGGTGGAGCTGCTGTCGTAAATGCGCGACCTGCACCAAAACCACGCAAGAAGAAGTAGACTAGAGATAAGGCATCACAAAGCGATAAGGATGGTACAGGCAATGCAGGAACCAAACAACGAAATAATGGTTGAACTACCGGGGAAGTGTATCGAGGAAGCTATCGAACAGGCTGTCCTAAAGCTGGGCGTCGATAGTGCTGATGATCTCGATATAGAGGTGGTTCAAGAGGGGACTGCAGGCATCTTGGGAATAGGTGCTGCACCTACTATCATACACGCGGTCATCAAACCCAACACGCCGCCAGAAGAGGTACCCGAGGACGAGACCGAACGCACGGCAGTTGCTGTGCTGAACGGGGCGATGCGGGCAGGCAACCTCAGCGTAAAGGCCATGGTAGTCAGCCATAACGGACGGTACCTATACATCGAACTGGTAGGGCGCGATGCCTGCGAGTTTGGCGGTACCCAGCTAGAAGCCCTTCAGGAGATCATCAACCTCATCCTGACCCGCAAATACCACCTGGAAGCCAGGTGTGTGCTGGATGCCGATGGGTATCGTGAGCGCCGCGCGCAGAAGCTGCATAAACTGGCTTTGGAAATTGCCGAAGAAGTGAAGCAAAACCATGGTGAGGCCGAGCTCGATCCATTACCCCCATACGAGCGTCGTGTAGTGCATATGGCGTTGAAAGACGACCCGCATATCATGACCTACTCTGAGGGCGAGGGCAGTGGACGCCATATCGTGATTGCCTACACCGAGGAGCCTGTGGAGTCCGAAGACTAATGTCTCTGAACATCGCTGTGATGGTGAGCGGTGAAGGCCGCGGCAGTAACATGTGGGCGTTGATAGAGGGTTGCCGCTCTGGTGAGATAGATGCTCAGGTGGTGCTGGTCATTGGCACCCGTAGGAACTCACCGGCTTTGGTTCGCGCTCAAGACGCTGGGATTCGAACGGCAGTGGTATCGCCAGTAGGGATAGATGATGAAGTGTATGCGCAAAAACTGCTTAAGCTGTTATCCAGCGCACAGATTCATCTCGTCTGTCTAGCTGGATATATGCGCCTGCTGCCATCTGGTGTGCTGGAGCAATATCACAACCGTATTACCAATATACATCCCGCCTTACTACCTGACTTTGGCGGTAAAGGGATGTATGGTGAGCACGTCCATAAGGCGGTGCTGGCCAGTGGACACGAACAGTCCGGTTGCACTGTGCATCTGGTAGATGCGGAGTATGACAGCGGTCCGATATTACTGCAGCTTACCGTACCAGTGCTTCCAGATGATGACTGGCACAGTTTGGCCGCCCGGGTACTGGAGCAAGAACACATTGCTTATGTCCGCGCGGTGTCTCAGTTGGTGAACAAAATCGAAAACAACGGTGCATCGTCACCGCAAGTTCGGAGTGAAGCATGGAAGTAAAATCCAACGCAAAGGTGAACCTGACACTAGATGTCGGCGACCGCAGGTACGACGGGTTTCACCGGATTGAATCTGTTTTTTGCGAAATCGGCATCGCTGACCTCATCACTATTGAACGCTCACCAAAACTGGGTATTCACCTGTCCAACAATCTGCCGTTTCTAAAGAATGACAATACCAATATTGTCTATCGCGCGGCGGAGGCCTTTCTGCAGCGTGCCAATATCATGCCCGAGCTCAAGATTCATCTAGAGAAGTTCATACCCGTGCAAGGCGGAATGGGCGGGGGTAGCGGCAACGCCGCGACTGTTTTGCTTACTCTTAACGAAATGTATGACCATCCGTTCAGCTACGAAGCACTGGTGGACATGAGCCTGGCTCTAGGATCCGATGTTCCATACTTCCTGACCGGTGGGGTGACCCGTGTAGCGGGTATCGGCGAAAAGATGCAGGCTTTGCCGGACATCACGGGACTTCATGTGCTTGTGGTCCATCCTGGAGTTGGCATATCTACCGCATGGGCATACAAGGAGCTTGATAAGGTCCGTCCCACCACCGGTGGAGCAATACCCCGCACGCCGATCCTTGAACAGGCGATGGTTGAAGGCGTCAACTGGTTTGGTATGCTATCAAACGACTTCGAACAGGCAGTGTTTCCGAGCTACCCGCAGATCCAGGGGTTGAAGGAAAGACTACTGTCCAATGGTGCCTCATGTGCATTAATGTGCGGCAGCGGTAGCTGCGTTTTTGGACTATTCCAAAAGCGTGAGGATGCCGAGGTTCTGGAGCAAGCGGTATCTAGTGTAGGACTGAAGTGCTGGCTAACGGAGCCAATACCACGGCGTGTGGTCTAGTTAAACACAAACGGGAGTGGTCGCCGACAGGCGTTGCTCTGTCTGATATCGCAAGATATCAACGAAACGGACCATAGATTTGACAGACTGTAACGAAATCCGGTAAAATATCATGCACCCTTACGGGTGAATCAACAATAAATTTGAGGTAACCTGTCATCAGAACTGATCTGCGTTTGAATGATCGCATCCGCGCTCGAGAGATTCGCGTTGTGGATGCCGAAGGCAACCAACTTGGGATAATGACCCCGAACCAAGCCCTACAGATGGCGCGCGAGCGCGGTCTTGACTTGATTGAGGTCGCCCCACAAGCAGCCCCTCCAGTTTGTCGTATTATTGACTACGGTAAGTATAAATACGAACAGGCCAAGAAGGACAAAGATGCTGCTAAGCAGAGTAAGGTCGCTGACTTGAAAGCGATCCGCGTTCGCCCGGGAACGGATGATCACGATATCGACTTCAAGATCAAAAATGCAATCAAGTTCCTTGCAGACGGTGACAAAGTTAAGGTTACAGTGATGTTTCGGAGCAGGGAAATCACCCGGCCAGAATATGGTCAAAAGGCTTTGAAACTGTTCATCGACGCTACGGCTGAGGTTGCCGTCGTCGAGCGTCCCCCCTTAATGGAGGGTCGTATGATGTCAATGGTCTTGAGCCCGAAGCCCAAGTAAACAATCTGTTTTCTGGCGTTCGGTAGGGCCGTATACTGCGTATTGATGGGGGGCCGCTAAGCCCCCTGTTTTTTCGCGACTCTAGCAAAGGAGTATAGACCATGGGAAATGGGAAAATGAAAACCTGTAAGACCGCTGCGAAACGCTTTAAGATCAGCGGTACCGGAAAACTGATTTGCTGCAATGCCAGCAACAGCCATATGTTTAGTGCCAAGAGCCCCGGTAGGAAGCGTCGCCTTGACGTGGACAAAGAGTGCGATCACGGCAACCGCAAGCGCATGAAACGACTACTGGGTAGATAGTAACCCTCGAACTGATACCTAAGGAGGTTAGCAAAAAATGGCACGTGTAAAACGCGGAATGATGACCCATAAGCGGCATAAGAAAATTCTTAATATGGCCGAGGGTTATTTCCTTAAGAAGCGTAACGTCTTTACCGAAGCAATCCAGCAGGTCATGAAGAGTGGGCAGTATGCCTACAACGACCGCCGCAAGAGAACTGGTCAGTTCCGCAGACTGTGGATCACCCGTATCTCTGCTGCATGTCGTGCAGAAGGCATCACCTACAGCCGCTTCATCGAAGGTCTGACCAAGGCCGGTGTGCAAGTGGACCGCAAGATGCTGAGCAACATGGCGATTGAGCAGCCGCAGGATTTCAGCAAGATTGTTGAAATCGCGAAGCAGCACTGCACTCTGGTGACCGCAGGGTAACTATGAGAGAGAAGCTGCAGGCTCTGGTGGAGCAGTCGATGCTAAGCATCCAGGACGCGCAAACCACACAGACGCTTGATGCACTCGAAACGCAAGTACTAGGCCGGAAGGGAGAACTGACCGGCCTGTTGCGCATGATGGGGGGGCTATCCGCCGAAGAGAAACCCATCATGGGCCAGTTGCTGAACGAGGCAAAAGCCAGCATCCAGGACGCTTTGAACACTCGCAAAGAGGCGTTGATGATGCAGGAGAAAAGCGCCAAGCTGGAATCAGAGCAAATCGACATTACGCTCCCATCACGAATCCAACGAATCGGACACAAACACCCCGTTAGTTTTACTCAGGAGACCGTGAAATCAGCCCTGATAGGTTTAGGCTTTGAATTCATGGACGCCCCTGAGCTGGAAGACTACAAATACAATTTTGCAGCCCTCAACTATCCCGAGAACCATCCCGCTATGGATGAACAGATGTCTTTCTATGTCACTGACAGGCATCTGCTGCGAACACAGACCACAGCGCTTCAGGGTCGAACGCTCACTCTGAAGAAGCCGCCGTTCCGGTATGCCATCACAGGCCGCTGTTTCCGCAACGAAACAGTCGATGCCACGCACCACCATTCCTTCCATCAGATTGATGTATACATGGTGGACAAGGGTGTGAGCATGGCGGACCTAAAGGGCACGCTCGCGGCATTTGCACGGCGCATGTTTGGATCGGATGTTACGGTGCGGTTCCGCCCCGACTTTTTCCCGTTTGTGGAGCCTGGAGTGGACTATTCCATCTCCTGGAAGGGCGGATGGCTGGAACTTGGCGGTGCAGGACTTATACACCCCAACATCCTCAGAGCACACGGGCTCGATCCGAACGAGTGGAGTGGTTTCGCATTTGGACTAGGTATCGAACGCATCCCCATGATCCAAAGGGGTGTTGATGACTTGCGGTTGTTCCTGGAGAACGACCTGCGCTTCCTCAACCAGTTCGGAGCCTAACCCTACAATTCGTCGGACGGCATATTGTTGTATGCCGTCCCCACATGAGGTGAATCATGCGACTACCTGTTGAGTGGTTGAAAGATTACGTAGATATCGACGCCAACCCCGAGCAGATTTCCGTCACTTTGACTATGGCCGGTCTGGAAGTGGAGACCGTGGAGCAAGAGGGCGACGAAGCGGTGCTGGATATGAAGGTGACCCCGAACAGGGGGGACTGTCTGTCACTGGTGGGCTCAGCCCGCGAACTGGCTGCCAAGCAGGCCACGGTACTTAAACATCCCATGCCCAAGGCGAAGAGCTGTGATCTTGGTGAGCTGGGTTCGAGATGTTCTGTGACTGTCCAATCGCCGGATCTATGCCCCCGGTATGCCGCCCGAATAGTGGATAACATCAAAATCGGGCAATCGCCGCTCTGGATGCAGAAACGGCTGTTTGCGGCTGGTTTACGACCCATCAACAACGTGGTGGACGTGACCAACTACATCCTGCTGGAGCTGGGCCAGCCGCTTCATGCGTTTGATCTTGCGCTACTGCCCAAAGGTGCCATCGTGGTGCGGCGTGCTGTGGAGCAAGAGGAAGTCGAAACGCTTGATGGTGGGAAACATACCCTCAGCAGCGACATGCTGGTGATCTGCGACGAAACCCATCCTGTGGCTGTGGCCGGCATCATGGGCGGAGCAGAGACCGAGGTGACCTCGGCCACCAAGTCGGTGTTGCTGGAAAGCGCTCATTTCCATCCGGCCAGCATCCGCCTGACCAGTCAGAAGCTGGGCTTAGCCAGTGATTCCAGTTACCGGTTTGAGCGTAATGTGGACCCTGATGGTGTGGTGGCTGCACTTGACCGTGCCTGTGAGCTTCTCGCACAGATGGGGGCTGGTGAGCCAGTGCCTGGTGTTCTGGACATAGACCACCGCGACAAAACCCCAAAAGTGGTCTCCATGCGGTGCGACTTCTGCCGTCTGCTGCTTGGCACGGATGTGTCTGATGATATCCAACTGGACTGCCTGCAGCGTCTGCAAATTCCTTCGGCTCTGGCCGATGGCGTGATCACATGCACCATTTCTAGCTGGCGCGCAGACTTGGTTCAGGAACATGACCTGATCGAAGAGGTCGGCCGTGTGTATGGTTATGAAAACATCGAGGAGAGTCTGCCTAAGGGTTTAACTTACCAGGGATCAGACAGCATCCGCTCCCGACAGTGCAAGCCGATGCGGGAAGCGTTGCTGCGGTTTGGGCTTACCGAATGTGTGTGCCATACGCTGCGTGCGCCTGGTGTGCTGGATGAGCCTGGCAAGGTGGCACCCAAGGTGCGCCAAGCGGCTAGCCCTGAGCTGAGCACGCTGCGCACAAGCCTGCTGCCAGGGTTGGTGGATGTGATCCGGCACAACATGGCCCGCCGGCAGAACGACGCCTTTTTGTTTGAGACCGCCAGCGTGATGCATCAACTTGGTGAGTATGAGTTCGATCAGCCTTATAAGCTGGCTTTTACCTGTGTTGGCCAAAGTGTGCCAGCCGGTTGGAACACTAAACCTCAGGTGGCCGACTTCTACACTGCGAAGGCTGTGGTAGAGGCATTGCTTGAGAGCGCAGGGGTGGCCGATTGGACGATGGACACGGACACCGACAGCCGCTTCCATCCCGGCCGCAGCGCGCGCGTGCTGGCTGACGGTGTGGTTCTGGGCCAGTTCGGTGAGCTGCATCCCGACGTGCATAGCGCGCTGGATATCAAGCGTGTGCGTATCGTGGGCGGGGAGTTTGACTTCCAGTCGCTGGTAGATGCCGGTGGGGCGAAGATGACATATAGGCCGATCTCACGCTACCCAGCGGTATACCGTGACCTGGCGATCCTGGCTCCTGCAGAGATGCAATACCAGACACTGTTGGAACTGAACACTCAGCAGGCCGGTGAGAATCTGGACTCGGTGTGGCTGGTGGATGTGTATCAAGGTGAGCACGTGGAACAGGGGATGCGCAGCATGACGCTGAGCCTGACCTTCCGTCGCACCGACCGCACACTGGTGGATACCGAGGTTGACGTCAGTATCGCGGCCGTGGTCGAAGCGTTACCCGGTATCGGGGCAAGCCTGAGGTCGTAGCAGTCAGTTAATCTACATAAACAGCCCGTCCAGGCGATTGCCTGGGCGGGCTGTTTGTTCATTGGCGGGCTGATCGGACGGATTGGTCAGATCGGACTGATCCGTCCGATACCAAATACTATCCTACTCGCACTTGTATACGGCACACTGAGCCTGCAGGCACCTCAACTCTTAACTCGCCTTTGACGATAGGATGTTTCACCACCGACGAGAGATGGACCTCATTGGGTTGATCGAATGTGTTGTGCGCCATGATCGAATCGTGCGTGAGCATCATCACTTCGGCGTCGCCATACCATGATGCACTTGCCAGCTCGGGGGTTAGTGTGATTGCATGGTCAGGGCTGCAATTGCTCGCGGTGATCGTGAGTATGCAATTTCGCAGGCTGGCGGAGCACACCACTGCAGGCAGCCGGAAGGCATCATTCCGCTGGTAGCACGAGCGGCAGTGGGCTGCCGAGTCACCACCATCGGAGATCGTCTCACTGCCATTCACCACTCGCACAGCTTGAGCACCTTTGTGCGGCTGGTACATGTCCCATATGTGGTATGTGGGCGTCTTGATGCACTTGTCCTCTTGAACTAAGAGCAGCGCCTGCAGCACGTTGATGGTCTGTGCGATGGCGGCTCCTTTGATGATATGGGCATTGTTTTGGAACACATCGAGATGGATCGCCGCCACCAGAGCATCGCGCATTGTGTTTTGCTGGAACAACCCTGAATGAGGCTTACCCTCTTCCACCGGGTGCCAGGCACCCCACTCATCCAGCACCAGATCGATCTTACGTTCGGGGTCAAATTCATCCATGACCGCCCGGTGACCTTGTATCAATCCCTCCACGGCATACGACTTACTGAGCAGTTCCAGCCATTGGGCGTGGGTGTAGTGTGTGGCCGTGCCAGCGGAGCCTGCATAGTAGTGCAGGGCAAGCGCATTCATAACACCGCGGCCATCGGCCATCAGGTTCTTATTGGCACACATGTTTTCCAGGAATGTGCGTGTCCAGTTCCATTGTTTGTCATTGGCACCGCAGGCGATGGCGTAGATCGGTTTGCCGTCATAGTTGCCCGCCAGAGCACGGAAGCGGCGATATTCTGCGGCGTAGGTTTCCGCATCCATGTGTCCGCCGCAACCCCAGTTCTCGTTGCCGATGGCCCACACATGCACGCCAAACGGATCATCGCTGCCGTTCGTGCGCCGTTCGTTGGCCAAAGCACTATTACTGGCGGAGTTGCAGTATTCCATCCAGTTGGTGCATTCCTGCGGTGAGCCGCTGCCTACGTTGGCGGTGAAATAGGGCTCAGTATCGATCATGCGGCAGAAGTCCATGAACTCGTGGGTGCCAAAGTGATTCGGCTCCTCCGCGAAACCCCACCAGTTGTTCAACCGCATGGGGCGTTGGTCGCGAGGCCCAATGCCGTCTCGCCAGTGGTAGAGGTCGGCAAAACAGCCGCCCGGCCATCGCAGCAGCGGCAGGTGGAGCGGCTTAAGCGCATCGACCACGTCGTTGCGGATTCCGCGGGTGTTGGGTATGGCCGAGTCCTCGCCAACCCAGATCCCCGGGTAGATGAGCTCCCCCAGGTGCTCTGCGAACTGCCCATGAAGCCATGGGTTAATGGTGTCTATCGGCTCGTTGGGCAGGATAACCAGGCGCTGCTTTGATTCCATCGATTCCCTCCGGTGATATGAAGACGAATGTATGCTAACCGTGTATCATAATACAGGAAATCACACTATTATCTACAGGAGACAAGAGATGGCTGATACCGTTAAAGAACTCGTATTTGCACGTGCCATGGCTGAGGCCAAAGGGTTTGGACTCGAGGTATGCGAGCAGGACGCCAAGCGGCCATGGGGTGGATTCTTGAAATTCACAGAGGCCAGCCTTCCTGCCTTTACCGAAGCCTACCTGCAAGGGGTGGAGGTAAACGGCGACTTTGGTAAACGCGATCCTAAAGTGCTGCTAGTGGCACCTGGAGCCAGACTCTCGCTGCAACTACACCATCGCCGTAGTGAGCTCTGGAGGGTGCTGGACGGGCCTGTGACCATCGTCAGGGGCCACGATGAGGCTAACCTCTCCGAGCGTGTGTATCAAAGCGGTGAGGCGATTCACCTGGACTGCGGTGAGATCCACCGTCTGTGCGGTGGTGAAAACAACTGGGGCCGCGTCGCGGAGATATGGGAGCACAGCGATGCCTCCAACCCCAGCAACGAGGCGGATATCGTGCGGCTGCAGGACGACTACGCACGCTGAGAGCTTACCGAGACGATGCCGATAGAACATATCCCGCTCAGGAATACACCTGAGCGGGATATTGCTTTCGGCTATACTCGGTTCATGCCGCTCTTGAGTGCGATCCGACGTTTGCCAGATATGTATTCCCCTGTCACGCCTTCTGGCAGCTCGATTAACGTGTTGTTTACGCTGATCCAGCCGTTGGGGTGGGGGATGCGCACATCGATGTCAGATGACACACCGCTTAACGGCTGTATGAGCACCTTCTGGAACCCAGGGGCCGCGGGTCGGATACCAGCGATGGTGGCGGCGATGTGGTAAAGCGGATGGGCCCCCCAGGCGTGGCAGTCTGATCGGCTGGGCTCCGGCGTTTCGAAGGTAGTGCGGAAGCCGTTTGCCTTGAGCGTATTCCAGAGATCCAGCCGTTTGATGAAGGCGTCACGTGCCCCGATCTTGTGGTAGGTTTCGAACAGGTAATGGGAGTAATAGATGGTGGTGCGGGCCAGCACGGGCTCATTCAACAGCGCATGTGCCAGCTTCGCTTCAATTTGTTCGTCTAACAGCCCACTCAGGATTGCCAGGCACTGGCTGTGCTCGCTGTAATACTGGTGCTGCAGGTCATCAGACAGCATCTGCCGTTCCTCGCTCCAGTAGGCCTTGAAGATTGCTTCCATGAGCTGTTTTGCGGCATTCTCATCGCGCTCAGCCAACAGCATATCGCCCACGTTGCGTTCTATCTCCGCCTTGGTCTGCAGGGCCAGCACCATCTGAAGGTTGATGGGTGCCACTGTGCCGAAATCGCCCGTAAAGGGCACGCCGGTGATCCACAGGGGCTGGTCGACCCAGTCCACGAAGTTCCAACCCCGAGGCGCGTCGATCAATCCGTCTACACGCAGCAGCCCGCGGAAATACTCCATGATCGCCCGCGCACCGGGCAGCAGGCCACGAACGAACTCCGGGTCGTTGCGCCACATCATGAAGTCATGAGCCATGCACACCCACCAGAGCGAGAAGGGCGGAATGATCTGCGTGATTCGGCTGGGATACCGTGACTGGGTGAGCCCGTTGTTGCGGCGTGACTGGTCGAATGTCACCAGCGCCTTCCGCGGGAGACGGTCATCATGCGAAAGCACATGGGTGACCAAAGCTTCCAAACGGGTATCACCAACATACATATACTGCTCGTAGTAGGGGCAGTCCATGTAGGTTTCGTGCATGCACATCTGCTCCGCTCGAACCATCAGCGGCACCGCGGCTTGCAGCCCCGGCATGCCGGTCTCCAGGTTGCCTTCTGGCTCTATGGGATAGCGCGTCTCATCCAAAACCAGTTTCTCAATGCATAGCGGCTCTTGTTGCGTGGTGACTGTCACCTCCACATACCGGCCTGCCTGCCACCAGAGCGGGTGCAGTGTCACATTTTGGCCATTGCCGATGTAGGTATCGCCCTCACCCAGGAAATACATGCCTTCGATCTTGTCTCGGTTCTCTTTGACGCCGCCTTTGGGTTTGTTGAACAACGCTTCCGCTGTCTTGATGTTTACGGCCGCGCCTGACCCACCGCTGATGGTGAGCTGGGCGTAGAAGCAGGCGTAGTTGTCCAGGTCGAACAGCACAGTCTGAGTGGTGTTGGCTGGAATGGTGAGCTTGCCGGTGCCGTCACTGAGGGACTGCCAGGACTTGACCAATGCGTCGTCATTCTTCGATGTGTTCACAGGATATGCGGAACTGTTCGCTGTAGCCATCCGAACCTTACCCGGTGCCATATTCTGGCTGAGCATAGCGGGGAGCATCGCAGGCCGCAGCAGCCAGTAGGGCTGTATCTCATTCTTCCATTCTGCGCACATGCCAGGGCAGATGGTCACAGCGGATTCCAGGTTTTCAGATACTCCCTTCATCCAGTTGGCGGGGAACTTCCGAGCGTCGATTTGGAACCTGCATCCGGTGACGATGGTGGGCCCGGTGGGTATCCAGTCGATGCCATCCAGGATCGTCACTTTCCAGTCAGCCTTGCCGGTGGAGATGACCTCACCGAGGGCGCCCTCTGCGGCCAGAAGGAACCCCGGCCGGATGCTGCACTGCGCCCATGGGGCCAGGTTGTTTAGCCACCACGTTAATGCGCAGATGCGGTGTTTACCGGCCGAAAGCTCGATTTCGTGACTTTCGTAATACCAGTTCAGGGCATCACCACGCTCTGGCCCCATCCCGATGCGCTCCCCATCTATCGCCAGCATATAGCGGTGATCGGCGGTGACGTGCAGCCTCAATGTCTGAGCGGAAGGGAGATCAAAGTCGAGTTGAAACAGGGAGGCCGACGGCTCGATTTGCGAGCGAGTGGGGTGATCAATCCATTGCGCGGGCCAGTCTCCATAGGATGGCCAGCCCCAGTCCATGGGGGTTGGGTCTTGGCGTCGGGCGTGGTTGACGAACGGATCATTAGTGACTTGGATACGCGACATATAATACCTCTGTGATCTGACAGTCACTTATATAGTATCTGCGGAATTGAGCCGATAGAAGGGTAAATCGGGTAGATTCTAGGTAGAGGTGCATCATGAAGAGGCAAATCGCCATATTTGCATTGTTGTTATTGTTTTCCCATGCAATAACTGCAGAGCCCGCGGCTTGGCCGGATTTAATGAATGAAGAAGAAACCAAAAAATCCACCAAAGTCGTGGTGCCGAAAAGTGCGATCAGCAAAAAGGACTCTGCAAGTAAGCGCACCAAATCCGAAAAGGCCAAAGTCGTCGCAAAGCCTGCGGTTGACAGGTCAACCCGGGCCTCAGATGCTTCCCGTCCAGACGCTGTCAAAGCCAAAGAGAGCCGTCCTACGGGCGTGGTCGACTTCATGCAGCCACCTGTCTGGGCGGATGCCAACTACGGTCAGCCTGTCGATAACACTTTGCCGGGGTTCATGCAGCCCGATAATCTTAATCCAAAACCTAAAGAAGACCAGTTGGCCGGTTCCCGTCAAAAAGATGACACCTCGGGAAGCAGCATGTTTTCTGACAAGGGAAGCACATCACCGGCCTGGATGAAGCCATCAAAGGCGGCTGCCACCGCTCCAGACTACACACAGAACCTCTCTGCAACCCGAAAGCTAGATCTCGGATGGTCAACGCCGAAGTTTGGCGATACTCTGCCCGGATGGCGCATGAACACCCCCAGTCTGGACACCCCATATATGCGTGTGCAACGAAGTCAGAACGACTACCAGCAGGCGCGTGACAGTCTGGAGCAGCTCTACCAGCGGTGGGCTCCGGTCAAGAAATAGGCCGCCTGAGCGTGATATAATATTAGAGCCAGCGCGCCCTTGTAGCTCAGTGGATAGAGCGCCTCCGTCCTAAGGAGGGCGTCGGGGGTTCGATTCCCTCCGAGGGCGCCAGTTTTTACAACACCGCATGATTCATACATCGGCACGACTGCCTCTCACCCCTTAATGTAGCATTTCAAGCAAACTCCTGTTGATAATACCTTCCGCAAGAAGTACTATGTAAGTTGGATTATTCCGTGAGCACGTCTGTTCAGACATAACACTCGTCACTGACTGCCGGCGCAGGTGAGTGAGGCGCGATGTCGCCTCATGTAGACGCAGTCTACTGTGTTGACCTCCGGCAATATGATCGCCTATACACTTTTTGGAGGACTCCTAGTTGAACGTCAAGCTAACCACGGGCAAGATGCTGCCCATCGAGATGCACAAGGTGCGCATCGTTCAGAAGGCTAACCTGAAGCCCGTCGATCGACGGCTGGCGGCCATCACCGAAGCGGGGAACAACACCTTCTTGCTGAATACCCGTGATATTTTTATCGATATGCTGACCGACAGCGGCACCAATGCGATGAGCGATAACCAGTTGGCCGCGATGATGGTGGCGGATGATGCCTACGCGGGTGGCGAGAGCTACTACAAAATGGGCGATGCCATTCGAGATATCCTTGGCTTCAACCTGTATGTGCCGGCTCACCAGGGACGTGCGTGCGAGCATCTGCTGGCCAAAATGTTCATCAAGCCTGGCATGGTCATTCCCATGAACTACCACTTTACTACCACGAAAGCTCACTTCGAGATGGCTGGCGGTAAAGTTCTCGAAATTTACCGTGACGATGCTCTCGAAACCACCAGTACCAACCCCTTCAAGGGCAACATGGACCTCGACAAGCTGCAGAAGGTCATCGACACTTACGGCACTGAAAAAGTGGCGTTTGTGCGAATGGAAGCCACGACCAACCTCATCGGTGGTCAGCCCTTCAGCCTCGCCAACTTGAAAGCTGTTAAGAAGATCGCCTCAGCGAATGGCATCCCTGTGATCATCGACTGCAGTCTGATCTCCGAGAACGCTTACTTCATCAAGCGGCGTGAAGCGGAGTATATGGACTCTACAGTGGGCGAAATTGTGCTGGAGATGATGGCCCAGGCTGACTTGATCTACGCATCTGGTCGCAAGAGCACCTGCGTACGCGGCGGATTCCTGGCCACGAATAATGACACCTGGTTCAACATGCTTAAAGAGCTACTGCCTCTCTACGAAGGCTTCATCACCTACGGTGGTATGAGCTCTAAAGAGATCGAGGCGATGGCTGTGGGTCTGCGCGAGATGGTGGACTACGATGTGGCCAGCAGCTCTGCTGACCTGATCCAGTACTTTGTCGACCGCATGGTGGAGTGCGGATTGCCAGCCGTCACACCTGCTGGTGGCCTGGCTGGGCACATCGACGCGATGAAGTTCGTGGGACACATCCCGCAGTTGCAGTATCCTGCTGGCGCCCTGGCCTCCGCATTGTACATTGTGTCTGGTGTACGCGCCATGGAGCGGGGAACCGTCAGTATGGAGCGCGACGAGAACGGTAATGAGGTTGCCAGCGACTTGGAGCTGGTGCGCATGGCTGTACCCCGCCGCGTCTACAGTGTAAGCCACATGGAGTATGTGACCGACCGCCTGGTGTGGTTGTGGGCGCATCGCGAGATGATCGGTGGACTGAAGTTCACATACGAGCCTCCAGTTCTCCGCTTCTTCACCGGCAAGATGGACGCCATCGACAATTGGACCACCAAGCTGGCTGAGGCTTACAAGGCCGATTTCGGCGCAGAAGCCTAGTTCCTTGTCTCTGACATGCCCGAGCAAGCGTTCGCCTGCTCGGGCGTTTTCGTTGGAGGCCTATGTGCCATAATAGGAACTGGAGCTTCTGGCAGGGTAAAATAATGCGGTGGCTAGTCGTCATCAGTCGGAATTTAGTAACTACTCAACCAGTTACGATTACAGTGTGATGGTCTACGATAGGTGATCACCGTGGACGTTATGGCACCCACGAAGTGGGTGCCCGTAGGGTTGCATGCTGCAGACGGTACTTATGTAGGGATGCAACTTGGCAGAGTGAACTGACGGCTGAGTAGCTACGAAATAATACTATTGAGGGAGATCATTATGCAGATTCCAGAATTTGCTGCGGTTGTGATGGCCGCAGGTAAGAGCACGCGTATGAAATCTAGTCTACCAAAGCCGCTGCACCAGCTCTGCGGTCAAAGCCTGTTGAGTTACATTTTGGAGGCCTGCCAATCAGCGGGAGACAGTCGCCAGGTTGTGATTGTTGGCCATGGGGCGGAATTGGTAAAGCAGGCAATGGGCGGCGGTATCGACTACGCCTTACAGGCGGAGCAAAAAGGCACCGGCCACGCGGTGATGATGACCCGCGGACATCTGCTTGATTTCCACGGTGATGTGCTGGTTTTGCCTGGTGATATCCCGTTGATTACTGGCGACGTGCTGAAGAGGTTTATTGAATACCACCGCCAATCAGGTTCGATGGCCACATTGTTGAGTGCGGTGCTGCCACATGATGCGGGCAGCTATGGCCGCATTTTGCGTGATGATGCTGGCAAAGTGCTGGGCATCGTAGAAGCCAAGGACGCCAGCCAAGAGCAGATGCTGGTCAGGGAGATCAACTCCTCAATCTACGTATTCAACGGACCGCTTCTCTATGAAGCACTCGGGTGCCTGAAGAACGACAACGCACAAGGCGAATACTATCTGACCGACGTGATCGGTTGGATGCGAGAGCAGGGGCATTCGGTGGATGCCTGGATCAGCCCAGACTGGGAAGTGATCCTGGGCATGAACACCCGCGTGGAGCTGGCTGATCTGACGGCTAAACTGCAGAAGCGCATCTTGAATAAGCTGATGCTGGATGGCGTGACCATCGTGGACCCGGCCAACACCTACATCGATTCGAAGGTGGAGATCGGCGCAGACACTATCGTGCAACCGGGCTGCCACATCCACGGTAAAACTGTGATTGGGGAGCAGTGTGTGATCGGGCCGAACACTCGGCTGACCGATGCCGTGATCGCAGAAAACTGCGAAGTCGCTTTCTCGCAGATCAACAGCAGTGAGCTGAAGCAGGGGGTGACGGTGGGGCCGTTTGCCAATATCCGGCCGAACTGCGTGGTGGGAGCTAAGTGTAAAATCGGCGACTTTGTGGAGCTAAAGGGCACCGTACTTGAGGACCATGTCTCGGCGGGGCACCTCAGCTATCTGGGTGACGCGGAGATCGGGGCTGGAACCAATATCGGAGCGGGCACCATCACATGCAACTACGATGGGGTGCGCAAGCATCGCACACGGATAGGAAAGCGGTGCTTCGTGGGATCACACAGCACGCTGGTGGCGCCTGTCCAATTGGGTAACGAGGTCATCACAGCCGCCGGCAGCACCATCACAGAGGATGTAGCCGACAGCACACTGGCAATAGGACGCTCACGGCAGCTCAACAAAGAGGGCTGGGTGGCACTCAACCGCGAGAAGCACTTCAAGAAGGAGCCACACCAGGCGTGAGCTTTTTCAAACGCTTAAGGAGTCAGCCATCGGAAAAACTGCGTCCAGAGTGGGTGGTGGCTGGCCTGGGTAATCCCGGGCCGGATTACGCCCACACTCGGCACAATGCGGGTTTCGATGTGATCCACCACATGGTGCGCAGATACGCTGTGCAGCTAAGACCTGGTCATGACGATGCCCGTTTGGCTTTGGCCAGAGTGGGGGATGTGCCTGTGCTGCTTAGCACACCTATTACGTTTATGAACCGCAGCGGGGTCTCCATCAGCAAGTCACTGACTCGGTATAAGCTGGGTACAGATAAGCTGATCGTGTTAGTCGACGATGTGGCTTTGCCCATTGGACGTCTACGGATCCGCTCGGAAGGTTCCGCCGGTGGGCATAACGGGTTGAAGTCGATCATTGCTATGCTGGGAACCCAGGAGTTTATCCGGATTCGGGTAGGAGTTGGCGACCCGGGTGGCGAAAATATGATAGACCACGTGTTGGGGCCATTCTCAGGTGCCGAACGGCAGGCACTGATACCTGCTCTACACGCCGCCGCCGATGCCGTGGAGATGATACTCTCGGACGGTATCGATGCCGCGATGAATAAGTATAATAATAAAGGCCAGCCATAAAGGCCGCCGTGTCGGCGGCTAATAAAAAACGAGGATACATATGACTGCACTCACCGTGAACCCATTAAAAACGAATGAAATGCCCAATAGCTACATCGGCAGCGCTACGGTATCGCTGCAGGCGTTGGGTGTAAAGACCGACTATGCCGAGGTCGCTGCGCTGTCAGGTTCCGCCTTCAAACTAAATTTCTACCAGCCGGAATTCTGTCCCAGCAGCGTGGATGCCACCTGTGGTTTCGACTGCTCAACCGTTTTGTGGAAGAATTACGGATATACAAACGAGTTCATGGGTTGCGATATCAAAAAGCCAAATGAGCTTCGGCGGGCTAGGATGATTGTGATCCGGCAGTTGCGGATGGGTCGACCGGTACCAGGAATCGAAATGCGGGTAACCGCCGAGTGGGGCGTGATCTGCGGTGAGCAAGAATACGGTGAAAAACTGTTCTGCCACACTTATTTCGACAGTACCCCTGAGCCGGTACCAATCGACAGCTTCCCTTGGGATATTTCAATTATCAAGGGTAATGGCGGTAAGGTTCCTGGCGAGGCAGAGTATCTTGAAGCTTTGCGTAGAGTAGGGATGCTGGCCCTTCGACCAGAGTTCAAGCCGTATCACAACGGCTGGAGAGCCTATAACACTTGGATTGGTCAGCTTGAGGATGATGGCTGGTGCAAGCGCAACCCGAAGTTCAATTATGGCTTCTGGCAGAGCATGAACGCTTATTTCCTGAGCAACTTGACTGACTCGCGCAAGCAAGCCGGTGTGGCATTAGCAAGGTGGGCGGATGTGATGCCCCTGCGGATGCGCTCGAAACTAAAGGACGCAGCCGCGCACTACCAGCAGGAGCACACCATACTCGCGTCTGCGTGTCTTGATGCACCGTGGAACGGGGAGTGGAACGAAATCCAGCGTCGTAAACAGGCTAAGGCGATGCGTGCGGCGCTTGCGATTGACAAGCGGGCAGTTGGCTGCGTGGAGCACGCCGTCGGCGGGTAGGTAAAGTAGTTAGAATCTACTCAGATATCGACGGCCATGGCGCCTTGATCAACAACCAGCAATGATACTGTTGATTCCGGCACCCACGAAGTGGGTAAGATTCTTATAGCCACGGGTAAGCGCGAGCGCAACCCGTGGAAGGCAACCGAAGACTGTCTACCCCGAAGTGGGTCGTCTTCGGTGACTTGATTTAACGGCTGCCGCGCATAGGAGCGACCCACTTCGGGGTAGGTATGGCGCGCGTATTACCAGGGGTATCGCTTCGCTCACCCCTGGCTATAAGAATCTTACCCACTTCGTGGGTGCCCGGAGGGATGCATGAAGCGTTGCGCATATGATGAACAGACACTTGGCAATATAACCTGATAGTTGAGTAGTTAAAGTAGTTGATGAAATATCGGTCGGATCCGACTGATCCGACCGATATTCCATGAATCATGCTACGCTTTCCACTTGCGGGCGACGAAATGCACGCGGTCACTGCGCTTATCTGGCGCATGCTGGCTGTAGCTGTTAAAGCTGCGTACACTGTCGAACCCTGCTTCCAACAACCATCTCTTAATGTCAGCCAGGTCATAAGCACGCTCGTGGTGCTGCTCCTTGAACTCTTCTACGATCTCGCCCTCTTCATTCCGCACGAGGAAATTCATGTTTACTTCGCAGATGTGAGTATCTGCGTTGTAAGTGCCAATCCAGTCGTAGTTAAGGGTGGCTTTCGGATCATCGCAGTTTTGGTTGAAGAGCGACTCCGCAAATGCATACTCGGTGTTCAGGTCAAATATGAACAGGCTGCCTGGCAGCAGGTGATCAAACACTTGCTGAAATGCCATTTTTAGGCGCGTTTCGTCCAGTATGTAGTTCAGGCTGTCATACAGGCATACGCACGTGTCAAACGAGCCTGGCACATCCAATTCGGCGGCATCTTGGACATAGAAGGGCACCGATACGCCCTTCGCCTCAGCCTTATGTCTGGCTTGGGCGATCATTCCTTCGGATAAGTCGACACCGACCACTTCCAACCCCATCTGATGGAAAATCAGCGACATCGTGCCGGTCCCGCAGCAAAGGTCCAGCAGCCGATGGGGTACATGGTTGTGCCTGGTGCAAAGCTGCAGGATGTATCGCGACCAGAATCTATATGGAACTGAGCCCATGAGGTCATCATAATATCTGGTGACGGCGGTGAAAGAGGAGTTATAGTCAGTATTATTCATACTTATATTCTACCGTCTGTAAGCTGTGGCAGAATGTAAGTAGAGGGATATTGATACGAAGTGACACATACAGCAAACTCCTGGCTAACAGTGCTTGGCAGCGGAACATCACATGGCGTGCCCATGGTTAAGTGCCAGTGTGCGGTGTGCAGATCGACGAATCCCAAGAATTTCCGCAATCGGAGTTGTTTCTTGTTGGAGCTACCCGAGGGTAGTGCCATCATCGATACGCCCCCTGAGTTCCGCATTACTTGCATCAAACATGATGTGCAGCATGTAGATGCGGTGCTGTATACACACCATCACGCCGATCATGTTTGCGGGTTTGACGATGTGCGCGGGTTTACGGACCACGCGAAGAACGCTCTGCCTGTCTATGCCGATGAGGCCACACTGACCAGCCTTGAAAGCATGTTCCCTTACGCTTTCAAAGAAGCTCCCGCAGGATTGTCACTCCCGAGGGTAGAGCTGATCCCGATTGATGGGTGTTTTGGTTTGCTTGGAGAAGAGATGCAACCGATCAGGGTGCTCCACGGCAGGCTGCCTGTGATGGCTTATCGTGTACGAAATGTGGCGGTTGTCACCGATGTCTCTCATATACCGGCGGATGCTGAGGAGATGCTTCAGGGGTTGGATGTGCTGTTCCTGGATGCGGTTCGTTACCGGCCACATCCCACGCACTACCATATGGATGCAGCACTTGAGGTGGTGAAACGGCTACGGCCCAGACAGACCTACTTCATCCACCTGTCCCACGACTATGACCATGATGTGGTAAACGCGCAGTTGCCTGACCATGTTGAACTGGCATATGACGGGCTTCGAATACCTATCTGGTAGGGTTGCTCATTTGGCAAACAAGTTCTTGATTCCTATGACGATTAATAACATCCCAAAACCCCGCTTCAGCCACACTTCAGGCAGCATTACGGCGATTTTGGCCGACAGATAACTGCCAATCATAAACCCAATAATGATGAGGCCTGCGGCCAGCACATTGATGTTTTTACTTCGGTAATACTCCATCACGGCGGCGATGCCAATGGGCGGCAGCATGAGTGCTAATGAGGTTCCAGTAGCCATCTTCTGGGAAAACCCAAACAATGAGACGAGTGCCGGAACGATGATGATACCACCACCCACTCCGAAGGCTCCTGCCAGTCCGCCCGCGCAAATTCCTAATATTACCAGTAATATACTTGTCATAGAATATGAAACTCTCCTTAGTATGAAACTGCGTCCAACTCCTAGCAATATGATTGGCTGATGACCACAAGGGGCACCCTTACAATAGTATCATTTACGATACAGTGTGCCGAGAATCATGGAGCAGGGGTGTCTGTCACCTTATGTCAGAGTACACCAATGAGCTGACAACGGCAAATTACCGCTGGTATCGGGTACACTTGGGAAAACACATCAGGAGCTGAATATGGCGAAATTTACCAATGAACAGCGCGGAGAGTTTCTGCGCACAACGATCGTGATCAAAGTCGGTGAGACCGTGCGATTATGCCGCTGCTTCAAATCTGAGGACTTCCCGTTTTGCGACGGAGCACACAAAGCGTGTCCTGGTACGGGCCCGGTGATCGTTGAGGCGGTCGCCGAAGATGCTCCAGATCCTGAAACTGAGGGCTGAGCAAACCTGGTTCAATGCCGCTACGTTGAAGCACGGACTGGTTGATGATACCATTCCGTGCTTCAACTGTAATGCTTGAGTTATCTGTGCTTAGGTATGGTCTCTTTCTTTAGGCCCGAAACCTGGGTTCCGGCACTCGAATCACTCCAGCCGCTCATGTTTCCAGCGATGTCCATCGCTCGAACCTGGCAGAAGTAGCGTATGCCACCCTTACTGAGTATGGTGTGCTGGCACGAGTTTTTCACGAACCCTTCATAAACGTCTGACGAACCGGGCTTTTGGCCGATCCTGCAGTAGTATCCAGCAATACCCGATGCGGTATCCGTTGAGGCTGTCCACTTAAAGGCGACAGATGATTTACCAGTAGATGATCCGCTGACTTTCGGGGTTCCTGGCACGGACGGTGCTTTAGTGTCCAGTATAATGCTGTCGCTATAGGACGGTGAGTTGTTGTGCATGCAGTCCTGGAACCGCGCAAACACCATCTTGACACCATCACCGGGGCTGGTGATGTCCCAAGTCTTTGGAGAGGTCATCGCCTCAAGCGGCTGGGTGTCGACTTTAGTGTTTCCGATCTGCATTTGAACATCGGTGAGGTCATCATTGGCCGACACGGTCAGTGCCACATTACGGTTGTTTGTGTATCTCGCTCCTCCATTGATCACGATCGAACCTGTAGGGGGAGTTGAATCCAGGGCCAGACGGCAGTAAATGACTTGCGCTCCATTGCCAGACGGAAACACACAATCCACGAAGTCACTCAAAGGTACTCCGCTGCGTGGATCAGAGAGGGCCATGCCGGAATATTCACATTTGTATCCGAGTTCGATCGGTACCGGCTTGCCCAGCTCTGTGCCATCCTCGGTTGTACACGGATATATCGCCTTTGGCGTAATCAAGAAAGACTGCCCTTTTGAGTTTTGGATGATGTCGGCCTCGAACCAACCCAGACCATCAGGCAATAACACATCCTTCAGAATAACGCCGTTCTTGAAAACCATGTGGCGTTTTCGCTCTGGAGTGTATTTGTCGCGGTAGTTATAGATCACATGGAGCCTGCCCTCAGTGTCTATGTAGTTGCCCTCCTGGGCATTGCAGTTGTCCTTTGGGTCGAGTGTTGGTGATTCCTTTATCTGTATATAGTCGAAACTAGGCTGCGTGTCCAAGTTCGGGGTGTGAAAGTAACCAAACGCCGTGAATGAATACCCATCCATTTTAGGAATAAAGGTGTGCCAGGGTACATCCCTCGTACCCACCATGGAGACTTCGCCGTTCTCACCAGGAAAGATGTAGCAGTAACAATGACGCAGCATGCTGCTGGCACTACTCGTTTGTTTGGACCAAGCGTCTTTTTCGGCTGAGTAATAGGAATAGTAATAGTCCGAATCGCTGTTTGCTAGAATTGCCATGTCTCCCTGAGCGTTTATTCCCGCAACGCAATATGGCCAGTCGGCACTTGTGCAGGTACTGGGTATGGTGGTCCGTGAGATGATGGAGCCATCATGGGTGATGGTCCACATCTCAGGCACTTTGTTCGGCCATGCGATCAGCCTCACTGTGCCGTCCAAAGCGGCCAGAATATTGACGGGTTCTCTGCCAGACGGCCCTTTTGCTATCTCCTGCCACTGGTTCTCACCAGTTCTTTTGGCTAGCCGCCATTCGGCATGAAACGCGCTGGTATGGGGATAGTTGTTTGTTGGGGGGACGGTGTAGGCGGTGAACACTCCGTGCTGGTTGCGCACGATTCTGGTCTGGTGACCTCCCCAGTTGCTGCCTGGGTCTTCAGTTTTAGCGTTTGAAGTGACCAGCTCAACTCTCTGGACGACGCCGTCCGCGGCAGATACTATAGGCATCATGAGTACGAGGGCGGTTGTCAGCATGAGGGAGTGGAGTGTAATGGCTGTCTTCATATTTGTGTATCTCTCTTTTATGTCAGAATCGGCCAAGTGCGGTTGTTTCATGCAATTCGGTACACTGATAGTATGAGGCAAAGCATTAATGAACAGCAAGGCGCTGTCGGTTCAACCGAACTGGTTTCCGTTCAAATAGACACCTCTCTGTACACACACTCTACAAGCATCGACTGGCCCACAATGGCCTCCGAAATCGCACAGTTACCGCCAGGCCCCATCATAGTACGCGTGCATCTACGAGCCTCTGAGCAGTGGATGGAAAAGAACAAGTCGCAACTGGTCAAAGGCATGGCGCCGTATGCAGGTGCGGTGGTTTTGCCATACCCGAGCATCTTTTCCGAGCGGTGGAATGATGAGGCATTACGTCTTCTAAAGAAGCTGGGCAGCGATATTCAAAACCAAAGCTGGCTGTCTCGGGTATCGTGTATCTACTTGGAACAGGTTGAGTATCTAGGTGTAGGTGCGCAGGATGAAAACACCGGTTATTGGGGTGACTATTGTGATGCGGCCGAGGAAGCTTTCAACGCCTGGATGTGGGATGGTAACAGGCGAATCCCAGAGAGTGCGATGCTCATTCCCGCTGCCGAGTGGCGGGCGGTAAACCCCTGTGAGTATGTCCCCGACGCACCGATGGGTGCTTTAAGTGGTCTGTATGACTCGTTCTTGGCTCAGGCCATGTCGCAGTGGCAGGTACGTATGATGGGTGCCCTTTCTGTGGCCTTGTCATCAAAGGTAGCTGTGGGATTTAGTTATAAAGGGAGCTTCGGGGGTTCATACGGAAGGCATCGTTTGTGGGGGATCAACTTACTCAGCACTATTGCTCAGGATTCCGCGGTCTGTAAAAGTATATTACATCAAGATATTCTGAGCTGGATACCAGTCGACAGCTTGATCGCCCGGGGAGTATCTGTGGTTGGCGGGCATCCTGAGGCAAACCCCCAGGTGGCCTTTTTGCTTCACGAATCAAGCTCTTGCTGGGCAGGTCATTCGGCACATTTTCCGTCACAGATAATGAAGATGCGGTCACTTTTACGCGATATGAAGCTGGCGGTCTGGGATGGACTGGTTGCTGATCTACCGAAGCTTCCTTCGACTGTTAAGTTCGTGGTCATCGCCAACGCTTGCGCGCTGAGTGATGCAGAGATGACGGCCCTCCAGGCAGTCATCCGCAAGGGGTTGCGGCATTTCCTGTTGGTCGGTGCTATTGGGTTAGTCGACCCGGACACAGGGCAGTGGGACGTAGGCCGCATGCTGGCAGTGACCGGAATTCCGTTTAGCTTGCATCTCACCAGAGGTAGCACGAGGTGCATTTGGGCTGATGGCCGTCCGTATGGTGACGGTAGCGCGGTGCCACGTTGTATAGCCAGGTTGGCATCGTCGGTGAAGTTTGAAGATGGTGAAAACGCAAGCGGGCAAAGGTGGCTTCCATCGGGTAAACTGAATTGGTGTGCTTGCGCCCCTTTGCATATGCCGTTATGGCGTGACTGGCTTACGGAGGCTCAAGTATCACTTGCAGATCCTAGTTCTGCGGAGGTGTGACCAGTGACTGTAACCGTGACCTTTCAAGGTAACTCTGTGTGGGTTGCTGAGTGCGTCGAGGTACCCGGCTGCTACAGCCATGGGCAAACCCGCGAAGAGGCTCTGTTTAATATCATGACTGCTTTACCTGTATTCATGGCTGAGTTTGACCCATATGATGAGATGGATGTACTGGATGTTGGAGCCGCCTGGGCCGAAGCCTGACGGTGCTAGACCGGCAATCTGAGACACACCCTCACAAACATATTGATGATGTCTCTTCTCAACCTCCCCAATTGGTAGAGTATTGCTTAAAAAGAACATAAACCCTACGATAGACTGGATTTACGAAGCCCTCGTCTTCTTTGGTGACGCTGGCTCATTAGTCATGCAGACATTCCTGGCTCTTATAAAGGGCAAAGTGGAATGGGCTAATGTGTTCAGACAGATGGTGTTGATTGGCGTTCAAGCACTACCCATGGCCATCATCGCTAGCTGTTTCATGTCAGGAGTTATCACACTCTACATCACACCTCTTATGATTCAGTACGGTGTGGCTTCACTGGTGGGCGGCAGCGTGACCCTGGCCGTCACTCGCGAAATTGGCCCCATCGTCACAGGTGTTGTGGTTGCAGCCCGAAGTGCTTCAGCGATAGCCGCTGAGATTGGCTCGATGAAGGTGACCGAACAGATTGATGCTCTGAGAGCTCTATCGGTCCCACCTGTGCAGTATCTGGTTGCTCCGCGTATCATCGCCAGTGTGCTGATGATGCCGGTATTGACAATGATATCTGTGGCGGCCGGGATTGCTGGCGGGTATTTTGTAGCAATAGGACTGGGTGTGCCATCTCAGAACTATATTATGTCCATCAGGGAACTGACCAACACTAAGGATATTTACACAGGGTTAGGTAAAACATGTGTGTTTGGCTTGATCATTTCAGTGGTGGGATGCCGTACGGGGCTCCGAACCGCTGGTGGAGCCACCGGGGTTGGTCTGAGCACGACTAATAGTGTGGTCATTGGTGTACTGAGCATATTTGTGGTCAACTTCATCATGGCGTATCTGTTTTTCGGTACTGGCCAATGACGAAGACCCCAACGAAAGAGTGCCCCGATGTCATTTGTTGTAAGGATTTGTGTTACACCATTGATGACAAGAAGGTGCTTCAAGGGATTACTGTGAGCATACCCAAAGGCGAGATATTTGCCGTGATGGGGACTTCGGGGTGTGGTAAGACGACGTTCTTGAAGCTTCTGGGTGGGCTGATCAGGCCGACGTCTGGGCAGATCAACATGTTGGACTACTCTCTGGCGAAAATGCCGGAAACTAAACTGAGCAAAATAAGGTGCCATTTTCAGTTAGTTTTTCAGTACTCTGCGTTGTTTGACTCACTCACTGTCGAACAAAATGTGGCTTTTGGCATGAGACGGCATAAGCCTATGTCGACAAAGGAAGCGAAACCCATTGTGGCTGAGAAGCTGGCATTGGTTGGAATGGAAGGTTCGGAGGGTCTCTATCCTTCGCAGCTTTCTGGTGGAATGCAAAAGCGGGTGGGGCTGGCTCGTGCATTAGCACTTGAGCCTGAAGTATTGTTGTATGATGAACCGACATCCGGTCTTGACCCGATATCAGCAGGTTCCATCAACAACCTCATCAAAGAGACCGCTCAGCGTCTTGGTGTGACATCTGTAGTGGTTTCGCATGATGTACAAGGCGTGCTCACAACAGCCAACCGGGTGATGATGCTGTCGGAGGGTGTCGCGAAAGCGATCGGCAGCCCTGAAGAGCTGATGAACCACCCTGACGAGTCCGTCAGAGCGTTTATACAAGCCGGCTTGTTGATCCAGAATGGAGGGATATAGCCATGTTATCATCGCGTAAGGCGGCCATCATGACCGGACTGACGATATTAGTCGCAGCCCTGCTGTTGTACGGTCTCGTGACCCTGTTAAGAGGGCCACTAGCTGGAAAAGGTGTCTATCACCTCCTGTTGCTGCCTAAAGATGCTATTGGTATTCAGAAGCAGAGCCGCGTCTATATGGCTGGTGTTGAAGTTGGGCAGGTCAAGTCTGTTGAACTATCCAAGAAACTAAAGGCGACCATAGTCTTGGAGATCGATACCGATGTGGTCATTCCAAAGGGTTCTGTGGCATCACTCCAGTCACCAGGCATTGCCGGCGTTGATAAGCTGGTAGCCATCGTGCCGGGCCGTGGCCCCGGAAGGTTGAATGATGGAGATACTTTGGCATGCTCCGTTCAGATAGGCCTCATGGAGATGGGGCCTATCATTACGGACACCATGGTGAGTGCCAAGAGGCTGATGGACACCACCAACAAGATGCTGACCGACACCACAACGCGAAAGCAAATATATGCCACTTTGGACAATGTGCAGCGGGCGACCGCCGGTGCTGCGGCACTCACTCAACAAGCGATGTTAAGTCTGCAGACGCTGACCGACCATGTTGATGTCATGGCTCGCGATGCTCAGGGAGCCAGCCGGCAATTGCCAGCCGCCATCTCGGAGATGCGCATTGCACTGCAAAAAGCCCAAACCCTCATAGATACGGCGAACAAGGCGACTGAGGGAATCTCAAAGCTGACAACTGACCCTGATGTACAGGCTTCAATCAAGTCCACCTCTGCGCAGATCGAGATATTGTCGAAGCAAATGAACGACATTGCCAAAGGCATTAACAACATTACTGGTGACACCAAGTTCCAAGAGGACATCAAGGGTACAGTGGCAAAGGCAAATGACACCATGGCCAGTGCCAAAGAGACTACCATCAAGGTGGGCAAGTTCATGGACCGCGTTTTGGCTCCGCCAAACTGGAAATTCGAGCCCATGATCACCCTGGAGACCATGGCTTTGCCCTCGCATGGCACGGTCCGTTCAGACCTTAACATGCGGTTACCGCTGCCGAAGGGTTCATTCCTTAGTCTGGGGCTGTATGATGTGACTGAGCGTGACTTGACCAATATCCAGTACGGGCTTGAGTTGACCCCAGGTCTTGAGGGTAGATACGGCCTCTACGCTGGTAAGGCAGGAGCGGGCCTCGACTGGAATATTAGCCCAACTTGGCAATTCCGCGGTGACCTTTGGAATCCAAACAACCTGCAGCTTGATGCTAAAGTTCGGTATCGGGGCGGGAAGCAGTGGAGCATCTGGGCGGGTATGGATAGTATATTCGATGAAAGTCACCCCTTAATCGGAGTGCAGATCAACAGGTAAATTACCCCCGGACGGGGAGTGAATATAAAACTAGCAGGAGGACGATCTGATGGCTATACAGGTTCTTTTTCGTAAAGACGTGCCCGGAGTGGGCAAAAAGGGTGAGGTCAAGGGCGTATCTGAAGGCTACGCTCGCAACTATCTGCTGCCTAAGGGGCTGGCGGTAGAGGCCGATAAGGGCATCATGAACAACATCGCATTACGCGAAAAGAATGATGCCGCTAAGGATCAGGTCGCGCGTGCCAAGGCTCAGGAACAGACCGATATCCTTAAGGGTAAGTCTATCGTCATCAAGGCAAAAGGCGGGAAAGAAGGTACCAAGCTATTTGGTGCAGTCACCGCACAGCACATCGTTGATGCGATCAAATCAGAGTTCAAAATGAACATCGACAAGCGTAAGGTAATCCTGAAGGAGCCGATTAAGGTGGCTGGGAACTACACAATCAGCTTGCATTTATACCATGATGTCACCGCAACAGTTACGATTGTGGTTGAGGCAGTGGCCCAGTAGATGGCCTTTGGCGATAACCAATACTCCACAAGAAGTGAGGCATCTTCGACCGCTAATCCCCAGATGATGCCTCATGACTTGGATGCCGAGCAAGCGACACTAGGTGCCATGCTTATTGATGGAGCTGCGACTGAACGGATGGCCGAAGTGCTGGACAGTGATGACTTCTACCGTCCCGCTAACCGCACCTTGTTTGAGAGTATGATATCACTGGCCGCACGCAACGAAGCAGTAGACCTTGTCACCACGACAAATGAGTTGAAACGGCAGGGGAAGCTGGAGGATGTGGGTGGGGCTCCATTTCTAGCTATGTTGATGGAGGCGGTGCCAAACGCCGCTAACGTAGAGTATTATGCGAACATCGTGCAGGCGATGGGCCGCCGTCGCCGTTTGATGCGGGCTGGCCTGGATATCGTCAGACTCGCGAGCGGGACGGATGAAGATCCCAGGACCATGACCGAGCTGATTGACGATGCTGAGTCGCGTATCTACCAGGTGGCCAGAAGCCGCGATGTATCGGGGTTGATGCATATACAGCCGATGCTGGGCGCTGCTTTCGACCAGATTGAGACCCTGTTTCACGAAAAGAAGCACGTCACAGGCGTCCCCACAGGTTATCAGTATCTCGATGAGATGACGGCTGGATGGCAGCGTGGTGACTTGGTAATTGTGGCGGCACGTCCGAGTATGGGCAAGACCAGTCTTGCGATGAATATGGCGGAGTATTGCAGCATCCATCATGGAAGCACCGTGGCTGTGTTTAGCCTGGAAATGGGTAAAGAACAGCTTGTTCAGCGTATGATCTGCAGCCAGGCGGAAGTTAATGGCAACCTTCTACGGCAAGGGCGGGTACCTGAAGAGGCATGGGACCGCATCCAGAATGCTGTCAGCCGGTTATGGGAAGCTAAGATATTCATCGACGATACTGCGTCGGCTTCAGCTCTGGAAATCCGCAGCAAGTGCCGCAGGTTAAAAAGTGAGCACGGTCTGGATTTGATCGTCATCGACTACCTTCAGCTCATGCGCGGCCATCGGAAGAACGAAAACCGCAACCAGGAGATATCTGACATCGCCCACGCTTTGAAAGCGCTTGCCCGTGAGGTCCAAGCCCCAGTGATCGCACTGTCTCAGCTTTCGCGTTCTGTAGAAAGCCGCGATGACAAAAGGCCGATGCTGAGCGACCTGCGTGACTCTGGAACCATCGAGCAGGCGGCCGATGTCGTGGCCTTCATCTACAGAGACACCTACTACAAACAGAAGGCGTTAAAGAATGGTGATGAGAGCGAATTCGAACAGGTAAGGCCGGTTCCTGGAGCCGTGGAGAAGGCCGAGATCATCGTAGCAAAACAAAGAAATGGCCCGACGGGCAGCGTTAAGGTCGGATTTAAAGCCGATTATGCGCGATTTGTGCCGTTGGACTTTATGTCGGAGGAATAGACCATGAGGATTATGATAATAGGCGGTGGAGGTCGTGAACACGCGATAGCGTGGAAGCTGGCCCAAAGCCCACGTGTCAAGAAGATATTCGCAGCGCCAGGCAATGCCGGTATGGCTGATGTCGCCGAGTGCGTGGATATCAGCGTGAAGGACATACAGGCGTTGGCCAGTTTTGCGGAGCAGAATGGTGTTGATATCACTGTGGTCGGCCCTGAGACACCCTTGATCGCAGGAATTGTGGATACCTTCCAACAGCGCGGGTTGCTGGTGTTTGGACCAAGCTCCGACCCTGCTCAGCTTGAGGGCAGCAAGAGCTTCGCGAAAGACATGATGCGCCGTTACCAGATTCCTACTGCTGACTACGCGAGTTTTACCGATTCTGCAACTGCGATCGAATATCTGAAGGGTCTGTGGGACAAGGGCACGCGCAGCATAGTCATAAAGGCCGACGGTGAAGCAGCGGGTAAAGGCGTTCTGATGATTAACAGCTATGATGATGCTGTTGATGGTGTGGTGAGCCTGCTTGATAAAAGAGTATTAGGTGATGCAGGACGGCAGATCGTGATTGAGGAATGTCTAGTGGGTGAGGAGGTCAGCCTTCTCGCGATCACTGATGGATTTACAGCCGTGGCGTGCCCCAGTGTGCAGGATAACAAACGCGCTTTGGATGGTGACCTTGGCTTGAACACGGGAGGGATGGGTTGTGTCAGTCCCGTGCCTTTCTTTACTCAGGAAATGGCCCAAGAGGGTCTCGATAAGGTGATCAAACCTGCCATTCAAGCAAGCCGTGACCGAGGTATCCCTTTCAAGGGTGTTCTATATGGCGGTCTGATGCTGCCCCCTGATGGCGTGAAAGCTCTTGAATACAATGTGCGGTTTGGCGACCCTGAAACGCAGTGCTTGATGCCTTTGTTGGACACGGATTTTCTTGACATTATAGAAGCGGTGATAGAGTGCCGGCTTGATAAAATGCAGATTCAATGGAAAAGCCAGAGCGTGGTATGTGTGATCGCAGCCTCCGGAGGGTATCCTGGAAAGTACGAAACAGGCCTGCCCATTAGTGGTATTAAAGAAGCCAACTCCATCCCAGGGGTGACCGTGTTCCATGCGGGAACGTCCTTTGATGCCGAAGGTCGTGTGGTGACTGCCGGTGGCCGTGTTCTGGCGATTACAGGCGTAGCGAACACAATCGCTGAGGCGCGTGACCTTGCCTATAAAGGTGTGGAGTGCATCAAGTTTGACAATATGCACTATCGGACAGACATCGGAGCGAAGTTTATCGTGTAGGCTTCGGATGTTCACGAATATCAACAGACCGTCTCGGTAAACGCCGAGACGGTCTTGTTTTTAGTGGCTTTCGGATATTGGGCTCATCGTATGGAATAATCTGTAGTGATCGTGCATCTTTATGTTGGAACGAAAAAAGAAGAAGTCACAGGTGCGATGGAAGAGACAGGTATCATTCAACAAGCGCAATCGGGAAGCCACCGGGCATTTGACATTCTCGTAGATCGGTATTACCACATGGTATACGGGATATCCATGCGGATGTCTGGTAATGCTGTGGATGCAGATGAGCTGACCCATGATATCTTTGTGGAAGCTTACCTAAAACTTGGGCAGCTTCATGACCATGAGCGGTTCGGGGGCTGGCTAAAGACGCTTGCACTGAACGTCTGTCGCATGTGGATCAGACGCCGACGCCGGCTTCAGACTGTGCCTTTGAATGACGAAGTGCTTGTGAGTTTCGAAGAACCCAACGCTGATTATGGACGGATATATGACGGAATGTCGCGTCTGACGCCAGACCATCGCATGGTGTTGGCTCTGCATTACTTCGAGGGACTGCCATATGCTGATATCGCCAGGTTCTTGGGAGTTCCGCAAGGCACGGTGATGAGCCGTCTGAGCCGTGCCCGCAAGCTGTTGAAGGAGGAAATCCAAATGGAATCTGCTGATGGCGATCATATAGAAGTCGCCGACATTCGGTTCAAGGAAGAGATTCAAGCTGAGGTCGCACTATTGATTTCAATGAAGGGCGTCAAGAGTGCTACCGGATCGCGGTTGAGAGCGGTGTTTGAGAAGTCGCCTGAGAGACTGGTCAGGTTGCTTGATGATGAATCCGAATCATTGCTGACTAATATTGCTACGGTACTGCCGCGGCTTGGTGCCGATGCTTACTATACGATCTTTCGTGAATGTTTCTCTAGTTTACCATTGCGAACAGAACGTGCCCGAACGGTGATGAGTGATTACATCAAAATGTGTGAGCCGGAGTCGGTACCCGGTGCTGAGCACAACATGGCCTCATATCGGGTATATGAGCTGGTATATCATCTGCTGAGTGCTGATTTACCGCAATCGCAAAAGTTGAATCTGCTGATGCTGTGCATAGAAGAATCTCACGATCAAGCGGCCCGAGCATTGTTTACCAGCACGATGTCCGTGTACGAAGACGAAGCATTTGATGTGCTGTGGAGCCAGTACATGACCCCTTCACCATGCGGTGAGCAATGGGTGAAGCACGCTCTGGCCCGGTTCGGATCGAGGTATCTGAACCACGTAGCGGAACTGATTCAAGGTGAGCAGCCAGAAGCGCTATTGATAGGGCTTGCGGGGTTCGAGATCATAGCACGATCAATGAAGCATTCATGGATATCAGATGCGTCTGTGCATAAGCTGAATCATGAACGGCGGATCGCGGTTCGATACCCAGCCATATCTACAGATGAGCTTGATGCTGCGTTGCTGCGATCCACCAGTGATCGTATAGCAGCGCTGACCGATAGCGAGATAGTGGGGGTCGCTGAGCAGTGTATCCGGATACTCGCAATTCTAAAGGATGACAGATATCTAGACCACATACGGCGCGGATTACAAAGCGATAGGCTGTCTACACGGATTTGTTCACTCCGTGCCGTAGGCGAGGTAGAGGATGCCAGCTCATTGATCACACTCACTGAGATGCTTAAAACGGGGTGTGTCGAAGAGCAGTTAGCATGCCTTGATGCTTTGGGTGCGATTCGGTCGGATGATGCGGTTCCAAGCATCGCAGCATTGGTCGGCGATCCACATGAGGCTGTGAGGGCTGCCGCAGTAGCTGCTCTGGGAGGGATAGTCACTACGGAAGCCACACAGATACTACAGGGCTTGATCATCACGGGTGATACTGCCACGAAAAAGCTTGCAGCGAAGGCGTTGTATGGGGGTAATACCCCTCGTCAATCTCAGCCGACCGATCTGCAGCGACGTCTTGCGGAGAAGCGCAAGCGGATGGCTCAGCCGGTCTGTTTCATCTCCCTAGATGCCGTGATGCGTTACGGGTTGCCAGAGCTGCGCGCCTATGATGAGAAGGAGCTGACAGAACGCATTGCGTGTGTTTGCGAGGACTACTGCGCCGCGCGAAGATATCTGGTGGAGTTCAGGCTCATGAACCGAGATAATGGACGCTACAGTTTCACTCCCATGGGGGAGAAAATGTGGCATGTAGAACAAGCGATCATGAAAGGGGTCACATCATGAATATCTTAACCGTCAATGGCAGCCCGAGAGGAGCTCACGGAAACACAGAGGTGTTGATCCGGGCTTTCCTTGAGGGGGCCGTCTGTGAAGGGGATACCGTCAACAGCATCGCACTCAAAGACATGAAGATTGAACACTGCAGGGGGTGCTTTACTTGCTGGACGACCACACCTGGTGTCTGTTTTCATCATGATGATATGGCACAGATACTGAATAGCGGAACGAGTGTGGATATCCTGGTACTTGGCAGCCCTTTGTATATTTACAACTTCAGCGGCCTGATGAAGGACTTCATGGATCGGTTGCTGCCGATGGCTCAGCCCTTTATCGATGTCCAGGATGGTGTGAGCACGCACCCTTCGCGGTATGCCCACTTCACGCCTAAGGCAGTCGTGTTGATCTCGAATAGCGGATTTCCGGAGATCAGCCATTTTGATGGCATGAAGCAAGTGTTTCGGCAGAGTTTTGGTGCTGCCAGCCCGATGATCTGCTGTGCTGGAGGCGCCATGCTGGCAAATCCGGCCATGCGAAGCTCTTTGGACTGGTACCTGAAGGCAGTTCTGGAAGCTGGACAGCAAGTGGCTGAGACCGGGCTGATCAACCTTGAGACACAAGCGATCCTCGATCGGCCACTGGTAGATGATTCCTTGGCATATGCAGAGCGCTTGAATCAGCACTGGCAGTCACTTGGCTTGACCAGGATGTCTTAAAGTGCAAACCCCCGGTAAGCTGTGAGCCTGCCGGGGGTTTGACTGAACTGATGCAGTTTAATGCTAGAAGCGGTAGCCGATCTTGATTCCCCAGCCGTCATCCAATGCGTTGTCATGAAGCACGTTCCAGTTGACTTCCGCACGCCACAGATCGGCGCGATAGCCTAATGCGATCGATCCGACGAACTTCGTGTTGTTGCGTGTGTCGCCAGCCAAATCCATGTGGCTATAACTGATGCCGATAGCCGGAGCAGCATAGACTGTTCCGTCTGTGTTCAAGGCATAACGCAGTCCCACCATGGGAGCGACTCGATAAGCTTGAGTGCTAACCTTGGTCATTGGGAAGGTGGTCATTTCCTCTTTCACGGTGAAGAAGTCGGCTTCTACACTAAGGAAATAGTCGATTGAGGGGTCCTGTTTGAATGTGTAGCTGCCAGTCAGCGAAATGCCCGCATCGGCCTTGACGGTAGAGCCGATATAGGTCTCGTCCAGAGTACTCTGGTACATACCTATAGATGCCACCCAGGGCTTTTCGATATCCTGGGCGAAAGCGGTGCATACGGAGCTTAACATAGCTCCTGCTACTAGAACAGCGGTGATCTTGTTCATACGTTCCTCCTGTAGGGACAATGGTTCATCAGATGGGTGATTGCATATTCCATCTATTCATTTATACCCTATATGTAAACAACAATACAGCATTTTTTCGGTGGTTGTTGCAATGGAATTCACGGAGCTGGACTTTGGCACGTATTACGGTTAAGCTTCGTGACTATGTACCGATACGGGCCGCCGATGGGTTGCAGTTGCAGATGGTGGCATGAAAGGCTATAGTAGAATTGAGCGTCTAATGCCTGACGCAAAGTCGTATGATGTTACTATTGAGAGGTGTTTCTATGAAACGGAGTGTGATCTCCCATTTGCTGATGGGGGTAGTCTGCGCGGGTGTTGTGATGCCTGTCATGGCACAACCTGCTGCTGAGCCGGCCCCTGCTACTCCTGCAGCGGTCTCTGCTGCTCCTGCGGCGGCAGCTCCGGCTCCGGCCGTTGCTGTACCAGCAAACGCAGAGGCTGTCGTTGCTGCCCCAGCACCAGCCGATGTTTCGACAACAACTGTGGTCTCCGAAGCCCAAACATTAGTTGCTGATGTGAAGCCCGCGGCACCAATGCTGGTAGTGGCCGGATTCAAGATGCCTCAAAACACCTCACTGAGTGAAATTGTGTTGTCTGAAATCTGGGATAGCTTGTCACGCAGCAAGCGCTTTCGTATGCCCGACCGTGGTGATAGTGCCAAGACGATAGTTGATATGCAGATCGCCAACCCAGCCCTTGTGGAAAAGGCCTCCGCCATCGCCATTGGTAAGAAGCTGAACGCCGACTACGTGCTGTATGGTGAAGTGGTTCGTATGGACCGCGAAATTCTGACGCTCGCTGGTGACAATAACACCAAGCGATACCTGACTCGAGCCTACCTGACGGTGGACTGGAGTGTGGTTCAGGTGTCCAGTGGCAACGTGATACTCAATCAGCGCATCATCCGCACAAATGAAAAAGGCGGCAGCTATATTGATGCCTCGGCTTTATATCAGCGGTGTGCACTCGTCGCATCCGATATATACGTGCGTGCACTACAGGAAGCCATGCCGATTAAGGCTACCGTGCTGAAGGTCACCGTTGGAAAGAACGGAACTGTGCTTGTCGATATCGGCAGCCGTCAGGGTGTCACAGATGATTATGATTTCAACCTGTTTACGTTTGAGCCAGTGGCTTTGCCAGACGGCCGGATGATCAACAAGCAGGTCGATTTGTTCCTGCTACGCCCCGTAACCATCCAACCGAACCTTTCGGAACTGAGAGCTGGCCGGTATAGCCGAGCCGCATTAGGACTGGGATGGAAGTGGGACGACAAGCTGACAGAGAAGGCGCAAGTCGGCTACTATGTAGAGACTAAACTGCGTGTGAAAGAGGGGCTTCTGAAGTAAGCCTGCTTCGAATATGTCGGAGACAAAAGGCGGTAACCAATCTGGTTACCGCCCTTTTTCAACATATGGGCCGGCGGGCGGACCCGGGTCGCCCGGCATTAGCTGCTACATGGTAATATGGTGTAGCTACTCAGCACTGGCGATGGTCATTCGTAATGACGGACGGGTGACATGGGCATCCCTGCGCCGGCCGGAGCGAGGCGACGCCCGGCCGATACTGATCAGCCGCGCGGTGCAGGAACCCGCACTGGACGCAGTTCCCGGAGCACCAGCTCCCGGAACGTAGTCGTGTGGGTGACTAAACCCAGTCTATTGCCCACATATATCTGCGGAGCCTGTAGACGCCGATTCCGCGACATAAATGTCTCGGCTATTGAACACCAAGACTGCTGAAGCAGTCTTCATTAACGTTATCTTTGTCGGCAAGGAGCTCCGCAGCCCGGTTTAGCGGGCTTGTTGATCAGTAGCCGAGACATTTATGTCGCGGCACATGGTCGATACGATCCCAATCTGGATTTGTGGGTAATTGACTGGGTGACTAAACCCGCGGCAGCGTGGGCTGGCAGCCTGCGATCCACACCACAGCAATTGGCGACGGGTTCCGTGGCCCGTCCGTGACTTCGTCTCGGTACGGGCACTGTCACCCAGGGCGTTTCGCGTAAACGCCCCTACACAACCCGCGTTCCTGCGGGTGTTGGAAGGCCCGCGCCTGTCATACTGACGCGGATCATGGCCTCCCACTGTTGCTAGCGTACTGACAGTCCGTCCCCGACATAGCTTTTCAACGCCGAGTGACTATTTCGTGCAGTACAGGCTCCACTTACCGGCAAGCCGCAGTCTCTCCAACTCAATCGCCTTATCGCGCGGGGTGGTCAATAACTCACCCTCTGGGGTCATCCATAGCTTGATCTGGAAGGGCACCGTCTGGGTGCTTTTTTGCATGATCACGTAACTCTTCTTTGTTTTGCTCATCACAGGAAAAGCCTCGCTGCCCAGATCTGTCTCACTAACCTGGGCGTTGTTGCCCGCCACATACAGGCAGGATGGACGCCGCGGTTCTAGCGCCAGCAGCACCAGTTTTGAACTCTTGCTGTCGAGTTCGGGTTTAGCAATGGTGACCAGGCTGTGCAGGGGCTCCACATCGATCTTGTTCCAGGCGGGAAGGGCGATGGCCACTATCACGCTGGTGAGTAACATGCAGAAGAGCGTCGCTTTGGCAGTAAATGACGGCACCTTGGTGGCACCCATCGCGGTACCAAGGCAGCCGATGACATAGCATGCACCAATCGCCAATGCGCTCAGCCCCATACCGGACGCTATCGGAACCACATCGGCTGGAATCTTCAACCCAAACAGCGGGCTGTCAGGTGACATTGAGATCAGCAAGCCGGCGATCCCTGCGACGAAGAAGACAAATCCAAAGAAGATTCCCAGAAACCCGATGATGCCGATTTCCCACTTACGCAGGCCACCGGTTGAATTCCAGTTGGCAACAAGGTGGTTAGCCACCAGCAGGCATAGGGCCGGGATGACGGGCACGATGTAACCTGGCAGTTTACTTTTACTGATGGAGTAAAACAAGAACACCACTGTGGCCCAGAGAGCCCATATGGCTACCGGGCTGCGATTGTCTTTGTCAAATATCTTCCGCATATAGCTCCACCAGATGCGAGGAGCGAGTGCTATGTAGGGTAGCATGCCCACCAGCAGCATGGGGATATAGGCCCAGAAGGGGGCGTTATGTCCAAAGTCCTTACCCTCGAACCGCTGTATGTGGTGATGAATGATATATTCATTGATAAACGCCTGCCCATTCACCAGATACACTGCGATATGCCAGGGCAACACGATTGCGAAGAGAAGCAGTAGGCATCCAACCCACGGCACCCTGGCCAACTCCTTCCAGTCCCGTTTGAAGGCGACCAGAGCAAGCAGCGTGAGTCCCGGCAATACCAACCCTGGCAGACCTTTTGTCATCATGGCCAATCCGACCGCGGCCGCAGCCACGTAATACCAGCGAGGATTCACGCGGATCGCCTCAATGATTCCGATGATCGCCATGGTGAGAAAGAAGGTGAGCATGCTGTCCATGACAGCCTGCCTTGCCACTACCGTACACAGCAGACTGCTCATGGTGAATATGCCCGCCAGCCAGCCCACTTGTGCGCGGCCAGCCCGCTTTGACCACCACCAGAGAAGCCCCGCTGTGCCCACCATGGCCAGCGCCGACGGCAACCGCGCCGCAAGCGGTGTGAAGCCAAACAGCTTCATGCAGAGTGCCTGCGCCCAGTAGGTGAGGGGAGGCTTGTCGAAAAAGAGCCCATCACCCACACGCGGGGTGATGAAGTCGCCAGATTCCAGCATCTGCCGTGAGCAGGTGGCATATAAACCTTCATCGAGGTCAAACAACCCGATCACATTCAATGCCGAAAGGCTGCATACGAAAGCTACAAGAGCGAATAGGATGAGGTGCATATGTTTCTTGATTACTGTGGGCGTGTGTTTCATGAGGCTCCCTTGAGCAGTGCATAGCGTATTTGGTGCCAAGGAGATTCTACAGGAGCGGGTGCCGATAAGCTAGAAGCGGGAGTATGATGAAGGCGTAGCGGGGTCATGGAGTGAGCCGCGGCTGGACTGGTTCTTTGCCTGTAAGTAACTGGTCGGACGCCCCTTGTGTAAGTTATAGCCTGGGCTGCCGGGCCAACAACCGGTGGTGGCTTGTGTCTTTGTTACGTTAAGCTGGCTATATGAGTATACTCTGGGCTCCACACGGCCGTGACTGACGACGTGTGTAACCACCCGCAATATCAAAACCCCAAGGGATATCCCGGCTAGCGATTATACTAGTTTGTTTCCACATTAATAATCACGCCTGAATAACTTAAGGATATAATTACCACGATAGGGTAATATTCAATACATATATATGACTGCAATGTGGCTAATGATACAGCCATGCCGGGTAATACGAACACTAAGGAGGCTTCCATAATGATGTCAAGGCAATGGTTCCACAGAGTATCGCTCAGTATAGTCGCGTGCTCATTGATTTCGCTATGCAGTGCTTCAAATCTTTCACAAGGCGGGACCGTTCAAGGCTGGGGATATTACCACACAGTCCCTGGTGACATGAGCGGGTATGCCGCTGTTTCATCCGGATCATATCACGGTGTTGGTCTGAAGAAAGACGGAACAGTGGTATGTTGGGGATGGAACCAATTTGGGCAGTGCCGAGTTCCGTTCTTTAACGGCAACTTCATATCTGTATCGGCGGGTCAGGACTATAATGCTGGGTTAAAGAGCGATGGCTCTGTCGTTTGCTGGGGTTTAAATACGGAAACCCAGTGCAATGTTCCTGCGCCTAACAGCGGGTTTAAAGCTGTTTCGGCCGGATATGGGCATACCCTTGGCTTGAAAAATGATGGTTCCATTATGTGTTGGGGCTCCAACGTCCACGGACAGTGCAGTGTGCCTGAACCAAACAGTGGATTTACTGCGATAGCTGCAGGCAACGCTTACTCACTCGGGCTCAAATTAGACGGATCGGTGGTGTGCTGGGGCGCAGGAGCCGATGGGATTAATGCAGTTCCTGCACCCAGCAGCGACTTCGTGGCGGTCTCTACCGGCCTAAACCATAGTGCAGGACTAAAGCGTGATGGGTCCATCGTGTGCTGGGGGAATAACGATAGCTCGCAATGCAGCGTGCCGGCTCCAAACAGCGGTTTTACCGCAGTTTCGGCAGGTATTACGTATACGATAGGCTTAAAAAAGGACGGCACAGTTATTACCTGGGGAGACAACTACTATGGCCAGCTTGGGGTGCCATCACCAAACAGCAACTTCGTCGCTGTGTCAGCCGGTTGCGGTGTCGGTTACGGCATGGGGCTAAAGCGGGATGGATCAATCGTCTCCTGGGGCAGTAACGACTACATCCAGCGTAATACCGGCGTATCGAATAGCGACTTTATGTCGATATCGGGTGGCCACTACCATTCGGCCGGGGTAAAAGCAGATGGCTCCGTTGCGTGCTGGGGCAGCAACAATCTGGGGCAATCTACCGTGCCCGCACCCAACAGCGACTTTGCTTCAGTGGCTGCAGGATATCTTCACACGGTCGGGCTCAAGACAGATGGCACGATAGTCTGCTGGGGCGATAATGGATATAACCAGCTAAATGTGCCTGCACCTAACAGTAGCTTCGCTGCAGTCGATACATGCACAAATAGTGTCGCTGGGTTGAAACTAGACGGCTCCATCGTCTGCTGGGGCGAGGACAGTTTTGGACAGACCACGGTGCCGTCACCGAATAGCAATTTCGTGCAGGTGGCTGGAGGCCACAACCACTATGTGGCTTTGAAACGTGATGGTTCGGTGGCCTGCTGGGGGAATAACAGTTATGGTCAGACCACAGCTCCATCACCCAACACGGGATTTTACGATGTGGCTGCGGGTGAAGGACATAGTGTCGGTTTGAAAGGCGATGGCACGGTGGTCTGCTGGGGTTGGAACCACTTCGGACAGTGTTCAGTACCCCAGCCTAATAGCGATTTCGTAGCTGTGGCTGCCGCTTTTGATTTTTCCGTAGGTCTCAAAAGTGATGGATCCATCGTTGCGTGGGGTGATAATCGGGATCTGCAGCAGATCATCGCCGAACCTAATAGCGGCTTCAAAGCAATTTCCGCGGGCTTCAACACGATATTAGGACTTCGCAACACCCGCGAACTTGCTGGAATAGCAGAACTGCGAAACTTTCGAGAGAATATCGTTGGTCAGCCAATATCTCTTATCGTGAGTGATATGGATAACCTAAGTATCTCGCAAAACATTAACCTGCTGCCACAGAGCGATGGCAGTTTCTCAGCCAGCACATACGTCAAACCTCCATACCAAATCAGTATAGCCAGCCCACACTTCATTACTCATTACAGGGAAGATTTCAACCCTATCAGTATGTTGAATTTCGCTCTTGTCAACGGCGATGCCGACGGTGACCAGCAGGTCAATCTGTTCGACTTCGTGGTGCTCGATCTGAACTTCAATACTGGTGATTTTATGGCTGACCTCAACGGCGATGGGCAAGTGAACCTGTTTGACTTTGTGGTGATCGACCAGAACTTCGGAGCGCAAGGCAACTGGTAATACTCTGGGCGGTGAGGCCTCAGTGGCCTCACCGCATTAGCACACGCTAGATGCAGATGGCAATTAAGCCCTGCCCCGATGTGACTTCTGGAACTCGCGCACCTGCCTATCAACCAACATGGCCACGGGCGCATTGCGAACCCCGTGGCTATGTTGGTGCTGACCTGCAGGCGTGGTTTACGGCGGTTCAGCCGCCCTCCACGCGCTCTGTGGTTAGTGGCTAAAAGTCACCACCGCCGATGTCACCGCCGTCAAAACCGCCGATGTCGAAATCGCCGCCGCCAGCATCTCCGCCGAAGTCCGTGTCTCCGAAGTCCACGTTGTCACTTCCGCCTTGACCATCACCAAATCCGCCAGAGTTGTCGTTCCATCCGCCGTTGTCGTGGTAACCGCCGTGTCCAAAACCGCCAAACATGATGTTGCTCATGACCATCATGCTCACCATGTCCATTCCGCTGTAGCTGCCATACTGGTAGCGCGGGTCGTAGTCATCGGCATCATACCATGGGCGTCTGCGGTCGCCATCGGCTACGGTCGCCATTTCCGGCTGTTCACCGCGCTTCACCTTCTCAGCGCATTCATGGCAGGCATACACGCGTTTTTGGGTGTTACCCAGGGTCATCTCCACTGGTTCCATATTCAAACCGTCGGGCTTGCTGCAGAAGAAGCATCCGTTCAGCCTAAACTCTTTCTTGTCGCGCATCTTGTCCTGCACGCTCTCTTTAGGGATTTCCACCTTCTGACCCTTCGCTCGCTGCACATACAGCTCGGATCGCTGGGTGCGTTCGATAGCGCGGTCAAGCAGCTCCTCAGCACGCCACACCTGGTCTGCTCTGGATGCGGTGTTAATGAGTGCGGTGGATTTCTCAAGTAACTCCGCCGATGTCTGCCGCTCTTCCTGCGCCAAAAGAGCGTCCTCGCTGGTGGGGAGGAACTGGATATCGCGGTCTAGCGACATGATCTTGTCCACTACCTGTGTCTGCTTCGGCTTTAAATTGGTCGCAAACTGGCGGACCGCTTTCATGCGGTTACGGCGAACTATCACCCAGGCTCCCACGCCAAACAACGCAAGCCCACCTGCCACAGGCAATAGATTTACTGGTGCCTTGTAACCTGTGCCGATAGGCTGCGAGGTTGCCCGAGCAGAGGCGATGCCCTCCGCGAAGGCCGTCAAGAAGGCGGTGGCATCGTCGGACTTATACAGGCTCTTGGTGGCCCGAAACACCGCATTCACGTCATCGGGTGTGCGGCGGTCGGAACTAGCACGGACACCCGTCTGGCTTAGTACAATCACCACACCGTCTTTTACGCCGACTTGCGCCCGTAGCCATTTTGAAAGTTGATCCAGCCTTGTTGAGCCGCCTGATACGTTGCGAACTACCACAATGTAGGTGTTGAAAGGCTTCAGCCTGTTGGCGACGGCCGTCAAAGCGGCTGCGTCGGCGGTGCCTTCCATACTCGGGCTGATATAAACAGGGTTGCTTTTCAACGCACGGACAAGCTCATTACCCGTCTGCGCCACACCGGCATGTGCTATCAACATGGCCAGTAGTATGGTTAAACAGCTTACAACTATCTTTTTCATCGGATTCTCCTCGTGACCATTATCATGGGCATGTAGCGATATGATCCTAAGGTTATTGTACCGAAATTTAACAACCGATCTCCCCAGCCCGCATCCCGAACCTCATTTATTCCGATACCATAATAGATAGCCAGATCAACTCGGAGGAGTGAACATGAACACATACAGCAAGGCCATACTCGCCTTATCACTGCTGATGATCAGCACATCGATGGCCCATGCGGACACAATATGGGCTCGGGGCGCCGTGTTTAATGATCTCAATGCCAACAAGACCCGTGAACTCAACGAACCGGGTCTGCCGGATGTGCGGGTGAGTAATGGCCGTCTAATCACCACTACAGGCAAGGATGGCACCTACCAATTACCCATCCGCGATGGCGATATTGTCTTCGTCATCAAACCCAGCCAATGGGCCTCGCCCGTTGATGCGCACAACCGCAGGCTTTTCTACTACGCCTATAAGCCGTCTGGCTCGCCGAAGCTGAAATTCGCAGGCAATAAACCGACTGGCCCACTGCCAGACAGTATCGACTTCCCATTGACCCAGGTGTCGGAACCCAGCCAGTTCGACGCCATCATACTTGGTGACACGCAGACACGTAACGTAAAAGAGGTGGGCTACCTCTCACGCGATGTCGTGTCGGAATTGATTGACACGAAGGCAGCCTTCACGGCCATTCTTGGTGACATCGTGTTCGATGATCTCTCGATCTTTGATGACATCATACCGGTGATGGGGCAGATCGGCAACCCACAGTATTACGTCAAAGGGAATCATGACACCAACTACGACGGATATGAAAACTCCAAATATATCAATGAGACATTCGAACGACAATTTGGTCCTTCTTATTACTCCTACGATGTGGGTAAGGTGCATTTCCTCGTCATCGACAATGCCATGTTCTCAACCGTCGATGTGCGCAGCTACACAGGCAAGATCAGTGCGGTCCAGTTGCAGTTCATAAAGAACGACATGGCGCTGGTTCCCAGGGACCAACTGGTGGTGCTGATGTCACACATCCCAATTCCCAGGATGGAGAACGAGAACAGGGCCAAGCTATACGGTCTGCTCTCCGGCCATTCCAACCTGCTGGCGATGGCCGCACACACACATACTCAGTCCATCTGGCAAGTAGGAAAAGGTGAAGGCTGGGATCAGCCTCAGCCTTTCTATAACGTGGTGCTGGGCACATCCTGCGGAAACTGGTGGGGCGGCGAGGCAGATGAGACAGGCATTCCAAATGCGATGATGGCTGACGGAACTCCTAACGGCTACGCCATCGTGAGCTTTGACGGCAACCGCTTCAGCATTCGATATAAAGCGGCCCGCCGGCCCGCCGACTACCAGATGCAGATCGCCGCACCGGATGTCGTGGCCTCGGCGCATGTCGCCAATACAGAGCTGCTGGTCAACTTCTTTGTGGGTGGTGATGGCGCCAAACTGGAGATGGAAATCGCCGGTTGGCCTGTCGTACCGCTGTCGTGCACAGATAAAAATTGGAATCCCAATAGCGAGACCGCTAAAGTCGCCCACACATCATGGAACGGGAAAAACAATGCGCACCTGTGGCTCGGTTCCCTGCCGGCCGGCTTGAAAGCGGGCAGCTATACGATGCAGTTTACCGGCACCGACATCTTTGGGCAGAAGCACAAAACCGCTCAGGTCATCGTGGTGAAGTAGGTTTTTTCGGAGGAGTCAGGAGAGAAGGAGAGTAGGAGTCAGGAGGGATACGAACCGCGGGATCGTTCTCTTAACCGCGGATTACGCGGACAGGTTCGGATAGGAGAGGGACAGGAATGTGAACTCCTCCATCCGTGTAATCCTGGAAATCCGCGTAATCCGTGGTTCAGACATATCCGCAGTAGCCCTTCCGTTCCGACGGATTAGACGAATCAGACGGATCGGTGGCTGACTCCTACTGTCCTGACTCCTACACTCCTTTCTCCTGACTCCTCCATGATCACCGCCCGCGCACTGTCCTGGTGAGCACCCCCCACCACATGGCGGCGTTGGTGGGGTAGGTTCGTGGTCGCAGGATCGCTCGAGGGAACGCGATCAACATCCTCAGTAGAGCACCTCCCACTAATATCCACTGGCACAGTAACCGCACACCGACGCCGCCATGATCCTGAAAGAATAGCAGTCGGCTGATGTTGTAATGCGCGATCATACTGGTGCGGACCTCTGCCTGCTCACTGCTAGCACCCAGCTCATGCCGGAACCTGGCCTTCGGCGTGTAGTGCAGCTCCAAACCGGCTTTCGCAATGCGGTCGCATAATTCGGTGTCTTCGGCATACATGAAGTAGCGGTCATCAAACAGAGGGAACTGCCCGTCGGCCATGCGCCTCATCATTAGGCAGGCGCCTACCACCTGCTTTACCTGCCGATTTGACTCGTAGTCCCACCAAGTGTAGTTATACCCACCAAACAGCTTGGTGCGCGGGAAGACCTTCGCCAGCAGGCTCTGCTCGCAGAACAGCCACCAGAGGTTCAGCATCTCACCGACCGAACTCTGCGTGCGTCCGCTGGGTAAGATCAGTCGGCCGCCTAAGGCGCCGCAACGCGGATTGGCGCGCATCTGGGCCAGCATCGCCTCGATAGCGCCCTCGTAGGCCACGATGTCGCTGTTCAGCAGCAGCGCGAATTCGCCATCGGCCTGCTTTAGTGCGAGATTGTTGGCGCGGCCGAATCCCAGGTTGGTCTCGCTGGCAATCAGCTCAACCCATGGGAACTCGGCTTGAACCATCTGCACGGAGCCGTCCGCACTGGCGTTGTCTACGACGGTCACCTTTACACGGCCCTCATATAGTGGCTGTTTCAGGCTCTCCAGGCAACGTCTCAGGTGGTCCTCGGTATTCCAGTTCACAATGATGATGTCAAGTTCAGGTTTCAAGAGTACTCCTTACGGAAAGTGATCATGGCCGTCAACATCATTATGCTTCACAGCCACGCAGTTTTCACCTACCAGCTAATTATGTATCATGGGATATGGTGCTGACCGCATTATGTGACAGGAGAACTCGATCGTTGTTAAACCGCTTCTTCCACCTGAGTGATAACAATACGGACATCAGGACGGAAATCATCGCAGGAATCACCACATTCCTCACCATGGCCTACATCGTATTCGTGAACCCAACCATCCTCAAGGCGGCCGGGATGCCTTTCGAGGCCACCATGGTGATGACCTGCGTGGCGGCGGCGATCTGCACCCTGGTGATGGGTTTGATGACCAACTACCCGTTCGCGATGGCCGCCGGCATGGGCTTCAATGCGTTTGTGGCATTCACGGTAGTGGTCGGTATGAAACTACCCTGGCAGACCGCGATGGGAATGGTGGTGATTGAAGGCATCATCATCGCCATACTGGTGTTGACCAATATGCGGGAAGCACTCATGAATTCCATACCGTTGAACCTGAAGCGGGCGATTGGTGCCGGCATCGGCCTGTTCATCGCCTTGATCGGTCTGAAAGACGGCGGGATCATTGTGGCCGACCCTGCGACTTTTGTCACCATGGGTAAAGTAAATGAGCCAACGGTCATAGTGGCCTTGATCGGGTTGTTGGTCACTATCGCGCTACTTTCGCGGAAGGTGAAGGGCTCCATCCTCATCGGCATCCTGGCCGCTACCTTCGCTGGGTATTTCATACATACTGGCAACACCACGGTCACCCACGCTCCATCGCAGATTTTTACCACGTTCGGCCCGGATACCTTCAGCACCTTCTTCAAGGCCGATATTAGGGCGGCATTCAGCTTATCCTTTGCCACCATCATCTTCGCGATGCTGGTCAGCGACTTCTTCGACACTATGGGTTCGGTTATCTCAGTGGGCGAGCAGGCTGGCTTTGTAGATAAACAGGGCAAGCTGCCCAGGCTGCGCAACGTGCTGCTGGCCGACTCGCTGGGTGCCATTTTGGGCGGTCTGTTTTGCTGTAGCAGCAACACCACATACGTGGAAAGTGCCTCGGGAGTGGCAGAGGGTGGGCGTACGGGCCTGACCAGCGTGGTGGTGGCGTTGTTGTTCATCCTGGCGGCCTTCTTCGCGCCGATCGTGGGAATTGTGCCCTCCGCGGCGGTATCACCGGCGTTGATCGTGGTGGGTTTCCTGATGATGAGCATCGTGAAGGATATTGACATTGAGCACGTGGAGGAGGGCTTCCCAGCCTTCATCACCATCATTGGGATGCCGTTTACCTACAGCATCGCGGACGGGATCGGTCTGGGTTTGATTAGTTATGTAGTGATCTGCCTGGCGCGAGGGAGCTACAAGAAAGTGCATCCCTTGACCTACTTCGCCGCCGCCATGTTTGTTGTCCACTTCGTACTCAAAGCGGTGTAGAGTCTGGCCAAAAGGTGGTCGTGTTTTCGTTAATGGCATGTCCGTAACTCCCGCCATACCGAAAAAGACCGAGACACATAAAATGCCTCGGTCTGTCGATTCGCGGGCTAACTACTCGTACAGGCCCAGGGGGTCGTCGCTGAGTTCCAGCTTGATGGTCTGTATCTCAAACGGCCGAATCTCCAGCGTGATATCGCCTGCGGTGCAGTCGATCTCGCTGATCTCGCGCTCCATCAGGTCCACCAGGGAGGCGCGCTTGACGTCTAGAGGCGTGGTCAACACCACCGGCCCTCGGCTGTTCCATGCGTCGTATAACCGCACAATCACCGAATTGTCGTCTTCTGCGCGTTTAATGCACTCGATCATCACGCCTTCGCGGTCGACCTGGAACATCGTCAGCTCCTTTGGCAGCATGCCAGGCTGATTGGGCTGAAGCATCATCACGCGGCTTGGGCTGTTTAGGTCGTAGGCGTGCTCCACCACTCCGCCCATGGTGTAGTCGCCCAAGTGCGGCATCAACGCATAGGTGAAGCGGTGGTGGCCCATATCGGCCTGAGGGTCTGGTGCCTTGGGCGATCTCAACAGCGACAGCCTCAGGGTGCGGCCCAGGATATCATAGCCATACTTGCAGTCGTTGATGAGTGCCACGCCATAGTCGCCTTCGCTGAGGTCGGCCCATTTTTGGGCACAAACCTCAAATCGGGCCATGTCCCAACTGGTGTTCATGTGTGTCGGACGTTCCGCGCTTCCATACTGTATTTCGTAGGTCGCGCGTGAGCTGTTAATCTCCACAGGGAAGCCCACCTTCAGCAGCTTGCGGCGTTCGTGCCAGTCCACATCGGTCACGAACTCGATGCGCCGGCTGCCGGCTGCCAGCCGCACAATCTGGCTGATATGGCTGCTGCCGAATGACCTTTCGAACCGTAACGCTGCACGGATCGGCCCCTCCTCAATCACCTTCACGGAATCGAGCGAGGTCAGGTCCTCGTATTTTTCTTTGTAGAACAGGTCAATGTCCCAGGCGTCATACGAATTCGGCTTGTCATCATGCAGCCGCAACAGGTTGCCCTTGTCGCCTTCACGCATCACATTACGACCGACCTCGTAGTCGAATATCTGGCTGATAAGGCCATTTTCATCGAACTCCACCCTCAGCACGCCATTGTCGATCATGCCAGTGTTGACACTGAGGTCATGGCCCTGATCGTCAGGCTTTTTGGTGCTCAGGTCATAGACCGTGTATCCGTGACCATCTTCCTCCGTGGTGGGAGTGAACAGCGCGCATCGCTGACCGTCCTCATCCACGATCTGCACAGCCGAACGTGTATCGTCATCGTAGCTCACAGACCTGGGACTGAACCCATCGGGCAGCGGCAGCTTCACAGTGGAGCCGATCACGAAGCCGTCCAGGTTTCGGGTGACCAACACCGGGTGCTCGGTTTCCGTGGTGTCGATCTTGGTGGCGAGGCTACCCAGGGCGGTGTTGATGACCGCCATGCCCGTCTGCTCGATCTCTGCATACGCGGCTTCGGCGTCTTTGTAGACCTCGTTGATCGATGAGCCAGGGATGATGTCGTGGAACTGGTTCAGCAGAACCTTCTTCCAGGCATCCTCCAGCACCTTCTGCGGATAGCTGGCACCCGAGGGATCGGTCATCAAAGCGAAGAACTCCGCATCGCGCAGCAGGAACTCGCTCTTGCGGTTGCCCTTCTTCGTTCTAGCCTGAGTGGTATATGTGCCGCGGTGAACCTCCAGGTAAAGCTCTCCCACCCACACGGGCCAGTCATCGCTCTGCTTGATCGCCTCTTCGAAAAATCCGCGGATGGTGCCTTGCTCCACCTTGGGTAGACCCTCAAAGTCCTTCAGCCGCCGCAGGCGTTCGAGCATCTCGATGGTGGGACCGCCTCCACCGTCGCCGTGACCGTAAGGCATCACGCTCATGTTCGCGCGGTCGTGCTCACCATAGTTCTTCACGGCTCTGTATAGCTCGTCGGCGTTTACGCCTGCCACATAGGTGTCCACAGGCGGGAAGTGGCTGAATATCTCAGTGCCATCAATGCCCTTCCACATGAAGCTGTTGTGCGGGAACCTGTTGAACTGGTTCCAACTGATCTTCTGTGTCAGGAAGTAGTCCACACCGGCCTTCTTCAGTATTTGCGGTAGAGCGGCGCTGTATCCGAACACATCGGGCAGCCACAGCTCCACTGTCTCGATGCCGAACTCCTGCATCCAGAAGCGCTTGGCATATACCACCTGCCGCACCAGGCTTTCGCCGCCGGTGATATTGCAGTCGGCTTCTACCCACATGCTGCCGGCTACTTCCCAGTTGCCCTCTTGCGCCTCCTTCTTGATGCGCTCAAACAACTCCGGTGCCAAGTCTTTGATCCATTGATACTGCACAGCCTGCGAAGCCAGGAAGCGGTACTCAGGATACTTTTTCATGTAGTTCAACACCGTGCTGAAGGTGTGCATACACTTGTGCTGGGTTCGCTCGATGGGCCACAGCCAGGCACTGTCGATGTGGGAGTTGCCAATCGCGGTGATTTGATGCGAAGAGGCGTGTGCAGGAGAACTCAGCACCGAGGCCATCGCCTCACGGGCGGCCGCGATGGTATCAGGGTCATTCTCATCAAACTGGTTTACGGCATCATTCATCGCATATAGGATGTTGGACTTACGCGGCTGCTCCGTGTCGGGCATATGGTTGTAGATGTCCAGAAGCAGGCTTACATCCCAGTAAAGGTGCAGCAGCGGTTCATTCACGACGTTAAGGTAGGCGAATTGGTACACAAACGGCGTGCTGGATGGCTCCCAGGGCTCCACTTCGCACTGCACATTTGGGTTCATGCCGGTGGCCCGCACGTAGAGCGTATACACGTGGCCGGCCTCAGCGCTGTCTGTCAAGTTCAGTTCGCGGTGATTGTGGTCGATGCCCTGCACCGGGTTGCTGCCATCCCACACAGTGGCTTCAGAGCCCAGCTCCAAGCGGGCGACCAGAGGTTTGCCAGCCCAGTGATCCGGTACCCGCGCTTCCAGCTTGAACCAAGCGTTACTCCAGATCGGTCCCCAGGCTTGCCCTGGGTTGATCGGCATATATTCAATCGTGTGAGCGAGTGAGGGATCGAGGTTGTGGTCGGGTTGGGCCATGGACGCCTGCATCACCACTTGATGCTTCCATATCAGCGGGATTATCGTCCAATCGATAAAACGCCGGATACGTGTTTGCGTGACTTGGGGGTATTTTTGCATGATATTTCCTTATATGATGGAATGGCACGTCTTCATTCTAATATTCGTGAAACTGCGTGCATATTCCTTGTATAATCCAAGGATTTCCCATACTTTTATATTTCGTTATCGGTCACAATATATAAGGATGTCTTATGACCGGAGGAATTTATGTATGGATGAGAGACTTTTATTAGCTGATCTTGCCACTGAAGCTCGAGAGCTAATGAAGAGCGGACAACACACGAACGATCGAACTAGGCTTACCATCTATTCAGGCTACACAAGAAAGTGCTTGCTGGATTATGATCAGTATTTCGAAGCGATAACGCAATTTTACCTTGGATGGCCTCCGGTATTCGCGTTGAACGGAGTGCGTGTCTTTTTTGCTTACCAGGACAGAAACACAGGTCTACTACCGAGGTCTGTACCGCCAGTTGCCAGTACCCGAGGGGAACACGCCAAGCCGTGGCTGGCACAAACCTGCGTACTCACTGGGGCATATATCAACGAATGGGGCTGGGTTACACACGGCCTGCTAGATGCACTGGAGAAATATCTGACCCACTGGATACTACGGCGTGATGTCACTGGCATCAACCTGAGTGTGTGGGAGGGTGCCAGCCATGTGATGGAGAACCAGACCGAACGCCTGGGCAAGAACGGCGAGGCTTATTGTGCTGGTGTAGATTTGAATTCCACACTGGTAAGAGAATGCCAGGCTCTGTCGCTGCTATATCAGCGGGCTGGTCGACCTATTGAGTCGGAACGATGGCAAGAGGCAGCTAATACTCGAACCGATGCGATCCAATCACTGCTCTGGAATGAGGAGCAGGGGATGTACTTCGACCTCGATGTTCGCACAAACACGCAGATTCCGGTTAAAGCCGTCTCCACATTCTTTCCATTATTCGCAGGCATCTGCACGCAAGAGCAGGCTGACCGTTTGGTTAAAGAGCACCTAATGAATCCGGATGAGTTCTGGCGCCGGTATCCCATCCCGGCCTTGGCTGCCACCGAACCGGGTTATCGAGATGAGTTGATAGAGGGTGAAGAGGGCAGGAACTGGCGGGCCAGCACCTACATCTCCATTAACTACATTGTGTTCCAGGGTCTGCGTAAGTATGGTTTCATGGATGAAGCGACGGCTTTAGCGAAACTGTCGTTGAACATACTGGACAAGAGCAGCTTCAGAGAGTGGTATTCATCTGAAACCGGTAGTGGCTACGGCCAAGACCCGTTCATGGGCTCATCAATTGTGGGTATGTTCATGACGCTGGAAGATGATATGGGCTTTGATCCTACTGAGATCACCGACGAACCCATGCCAGAAATGAAGCAAATCACCAATGACATCAACCTGATGGGCAACCACGAGGACTAAGCTGAGCTGTACCGAAGTGTCACAATGCTAAAATGGCGTTGCAGTTATTGTTCTGCAACGCCATTAGGTTCTTTGGCTACTTTTTATCACTAGTCGCTGCAACGGCTGGCGTGTCATTTTTTGTGGTCGCATCGCTAGCGGAAGTTGCTGGAGTTGCGGGTTCTGTAGACGGAGTTTCGCTGGGCTTTTTATCTTCGGATGGAGCCACGTTAGGTGCGACCGCTTTTGCGTTATCAGTCACGTAAAATCCCGATCCCTTGAATATAATCCCTGCGGCGAATATCCTCCGCTTGATCTCTCCCTGGCACTTCGGACACACGGTCAAGGCGTCGGCAGTTATGCTCTGAAACTCCTCAAACTCATGGCCGCAGTCCTGGCATAGATAACCATATGTGGGCATGTATCACATCACCTCTTCAATAATATTATGCCGGCGCCGACCGGTCAGTGCAACAAACGTCACACTTCTGCATGGGGGTAAAATGAACATGACACGATTTCAACCAGGGATAGAACACCAAATGTGGCAAACCGAATACCCTCGCCGTAATACCCGCAAAATCGCACTAGGGCGTCACTTCATCGGCGGTGATGCGCCGGTACTGGTGCAGTCGATGATCAACGTGCCCACCCACGATGTGCCCGCAGCGGTGGAGGCTATCAAGCGTCTGGCTGACGCAGGCGCAGAGGCTGTGCGCTTCACCGTGCCCACCATGGCCGACGCTGAGGCCGCGCACCGTATCCGTGAGCAGCTTCTGGCTGATGGCTACGATACGCCACTCATTGCCGATGTCCACCACACCGGCCAAAAGATCGCCATCCGAGTGGCCAGTGCGGTCGATAAAGTGCGCATCAACCCTGGTCTGTATGTGATGCAGCCGACGGATGAACTCTGGAGCGAATCGGAGGCGGAGAAGCGGATCGGCGAAGCGCTGGCACCGCTGCTTACAGAGTTGCGTGCGTACGGTCACTGCCTAAGGCTGGGAGTCAACCACGGCAGCCTGGCTCCGCGCATGATGCTGCGATACGGCGACACACCTGAGGGCATGGTTCAGTCTGCGCTGGAATATGCCCGCATCTGCAGGAAGCTGGATTTTGAGGACATCGTGATCTCGTTCAAGGCGAGCCGTGTTCCTACCATGCTGGCCGCCAACCGTCTGGCTGCGATCCGCATGGCCGAGGAGGGTTTCGACTGCCCGCTGCACCTTGGCGTGACCGAGGCGGGGGACGGCAGTTACGGCCGCACGAAGAGCATCGCTGGCATCGCCACGCTGCTGCTGGAGGGCATCGGCGACACCATCCGGGTCAGCCTCTCTGAAGACCCAGAGAAGGAGATACCGGTCTGCTTTGAGCTTCTGCAGGCCACCGGGCACCGCAAGACGAAGGTGGAGTATATCGCTTGTCCCAGTTGCGGCCGCACGCAGTTCGACCTTCAACGTGTGCTTTCCGAAGTGCGTGAGGCCACGCAGCACCTTGTTGGGCTGGACATCGCTGTGATGGGCTGCATCGTGAACGGTCCTGGCGAGATGGCGGATGCGGACTACGGCTACGTGGGTAAAGGTGCCGACCAGATCACCCTCTACCGCGGCAAGCAGCCGGTGAAGACCGTCCACCAGTCCGCCGGTGTGGCGGAGCTCATCGCCCTGCTGAAGTCCGATGGACGCTGGAAGGAAAACGGGTAGGGGGCGTGCCGGCGTGTGCTTGTCCGGGTGCCACAATCTCCTCACCCGCGGCATAAATACCACGGCTAATTACACGAAAAGCCCGCTGAAGCGGGCTGAGGAGCCGCCCGTTTCCAATAACCAGGCATTTCTACGATATAATCTACTTGCCACATCACCACGTAATCGCAATATAGCGGCCGCATATGTAAAATTCTAGGATGGCCTCAGAATGAAACTGATAAAGAACAGCGGTAATGATCGAGTTATTGATGAACTGCGAGCGTGTCTCACACCGCAGGGAATGCTTGATATCGCGTCGCCATCTTTCTCACTCTTTGCCTATGGCGAAGTGCAGGACCTCTTGGCAGCAGTCGCTGGATGCCGTTTGGTGCTGCCTGGTGAGGGGGTAGCCGACCTGGCTCTATTGGGTGGTGAAGGGGATCGTGCATTTCGGAATCGCCTGCAATCCCGCTGGTTAGCCAAACAGTTGTCTGACTGGATTGAGAAAAAGACGCAAGTCAAGCACACTGCTGGAATCATTCCTCAATCTACGCTCATCGCCAGAAATCCGGCATTACAACCCAATCGGGTCATCACCGGAAACTGCACCTTCAGCACAGAAGGACTCGGTATCACGCCGGGTAACCAATTCGGCCTAATACAGTCATCGGAAAATGAAGAGGAATGCAAGCTGTTGGCTTCCTGGTTCTCTGGTTTGTGGGATAGTATACCGCCACACACAGCGGCCAAAACATCCCTTCTCAAAGCACTCAACACGCTCACGACCCACAAACAACCGTCGCTAGTTTATTATTCGGTTCTGTTTAGCATTTTCCGTGACCTGGGCGACGAACTCGATGAGGAACGCATCGTCAAGTCCGCGACCGGTATTCGCGAAACCACCGTATGGAAAAAGCTGTATAAATTCCAGCGCGATGGCGTCATAGGGGCCATTGATAAGTTGGAGCGCCACGGCGGCTGCATCATCGCCGATAGCGTAGGACTTGGTAAAACATTCGAAGCCCTAGCCATCATCAAATATTACGAACTGCGCAACGACCGCGTGCTGGTGCTCGCGCCCAAAAGGCTGCGTGATAACTGGACCCTATATAAAGCCAATGACCGCCGTAACTTCCTCTCCACAGACCGCCTGAATTACGATGTTCTCAACCATACGGACCTCTCCCGAGCCGGTGGGCTGTCAGGCGATATCGATTTGTCGCATGTGAATTGGGGTAACTATGACCTCGTGGTGATCGACGAATCCCACAACTTCCGTAATAAAAGCAACTCAAATGATCATGAAACGCGCTACAGCCGCCTCATGCGCCGAATCATCCAAGATGGCGTAAAAACACGTGTTCTCATGCTCTCGGCGACACCCGTGAACAACCGCCTTAACGACTTAAAGAACCAAATCGCCTTCATCACAGAAGGAGACGACATGGCACTGCAGACTAATGGGATATCGAGCATTGACAATACTATTAAGCAGGCCCAGATACAATTCAGGCGTTGGTTGGCACTGGAAGACCTGGATCGTAAACCTGCAAGCCTCATTGACATGCTAGGTTTCGACTATTTCAAACTGCTAGACCTACTAACCATAGCACGCTCGCGAAAGCATATCGAAAAATACTACGGCACGGCCGAAACCGGGAAATTCCCGGAACGCTTGAAACCAATCAATATCAAATCTGATGTGGACAGGTCCTACCAGTTCAGCTCCATCCGGGACATCAACAATGAGATCCGCCGGCTCAACCTGAGCGCCTATGCGCCGCTGCGATACGTGCTCCCCCACAAACAGCCAGAGTATGACGCCAAATACCGCATAGAACTCCGTGGTGGCCTCAGCTTCTTTAACCAAAAAGACCGCGAGGAAAGTTTAATCCATCTTCTGCGCATCAACATTTTAAAGCGTATGGAAAGCTCCGTCACATCATTCGCGCTCACACTCAAACGCCAGCTTAGAGATGTCGACTATATGCTTGCTAGAATTGAAGCTCATGATGAATCCCTGGATGAACTGAGCATCGATGACATCGAGATGGACGACCCTGCATTTGAGTCCATGACAATTGGTCGCAAGGTTAAAGTGTTGATTCAAGATGTGGACCGAATCCGTTGGCGTCAGGATCTGATAGAGGACCGCGGACGCCTTGACACACTCTATTCTGCGGCCATGCAGGTGGATGCCAGCCGTGATGCGAAGCTGGAGCATCTGCGCCAGGTCATTCTTAATAAATGTCACAACCCCATCAATGATGGGAACCGTAAAATCATTATCTTCACCGCTTTCGCAGATACGGCCGACTATCTCTACGCGCACCTATCCGGATGGGCTCTGCAACAGCTTGGCATCCATTCCGCCAAAGTCACCGGCACTGGTGGCAACAAGACTACCCTGCCTAAGCTTCGATCGGATCTTGCCAGTGTTTTAACAGCCTTTGCACCACTGTCTAAGGAACGGCCCACAGATTTCAAAGTGGAAGGTGAAATAGACCTGCTGATCGCCACCGATTGTATCTCCGAAGGCCAGAACCTGCAGGATTGCGACTACCTGGTCAACTACGATATCCACTGGAACCCGGTCCGCATCATCCAGCGCTTTGGCCGTATCGACCGTATCGGTTCACCGAATGAGCGCATCCAACTGGTCAACTTTTGGCCAAACCTGGAGCTAGAGGAATACATCAACCTGGAACAGCGTGTCAGCGGTAAAATGGTGCTGCTTGATATCTCTGCCACAGGCGAAGAGAACCTCATCGAGAAGGAATCAGGCGACCAGATGAACGACCTGGAATACCGCCGTAATCAGCTTCTCAAACTGCAGGATGCAGTCATCGATCTCGAAGACCTCTCCAGCGGGGTGTCCATTGCCGACCTCACGCTTAATGACTTCCGCATCGACCTCGTGAGTTTTCTAAAAGAACACCCTGGGGAATTGGAATCACTGCCGATGGGCACATACGCGGTCACACACTCCCAAAGTGTGGGCGACTCCTCCATCCCTCCCGGTGTCATATTCTGTCTGCGGGCGGAAGGGGAGGCGGCCCGAAACGCCATCGAGCCAGGGTATGCTTTAGCTCCCCACTTCCTTATACATGTGAGTGATGACGGCACCACACTGCTGCCCTACTCGCAAGCCAAACAGGCCCTCGATCGCCTGCAAAAGCTCTGCGTCGGTCGCGACTTCCCAGATGCTGGTGCCTGTGCCCGCTTTGACAAAACCACCCGTGATGGCCGTGACATGGCCCAGGCCCAGGATATGCTGGCCACAGCCGTGGCCTCAATCGTCGGTAAGAAAGAAGAACGCTCGGTGGCCAGCCTCTTCACACCAGGCGGAACGCATGCCAGCAAAGGTGAATTCGCGGGTATCAATGATTTTGAAGTGGTCGCCTTTCTTATTGTTTTACCGGAGCTCCAGTCGTAATGAGCAGTTCGACGGTCATAGCCGCTCTTAATATCCCATCACAGGCACGCATAGACCAACGTGTGCCTAAGAAGCTGCTCACGGAGCAGGGGGCATCCACCGCCGCAGATAAGCGGTTAATCCAGGACGGTATTGAAGACATAATCTGGGTGGCAGCTCTCAAGCCCACTAACATCGGCGTACCTGTCTATCGGGATGGGCAGCGCGAATATCTCGAAATTGCCGTGCTCACGGCCACCCTCCGCCTTGGTTCAAAAGGTGCGCGACTGATAGAATTGATTCATAGGGCTATCCCATACCCGCTTTTTTTGGTCAGCTCCCAGCCAGATGGCGTCACCATCTCGCTGTCGCATATCCGGCGTTCGGAGGGTCAGACCGGTAAAACGGTGATAGAAGATCTGCGCCGTACCGCGCCCTTTAGTCCGGATCAGCCCACAACGGATCAAGCAGCCTTCCTGGCTAGCCTGCCCATTTCAGAGCAGCCCAACAGCAATATGTATACCCTCTACCAGGGCTGGCTAACGCGTCTGCTCACCCTGGAAGCTTCGGCCATCACCGGCGTGTATGAGCCCTTAGATACTCCTGGCCGAGTGCCGATCCTCCGCGAGGGCCTTGATGAGTATGCGCGTATCACGCGCGATATTGCCGCCTTGCGCGCAGAGGCCGCCAAATCGAAACAGATGAATCGCCTGGTAGAGATCAACCTCACCATCAAACGGCTCGAATCCGAGCTGGCCGATATAGAAACAAACCTGTAACCCGGAGTAACACCATGAAGCCAATTGACACTAATGACCCTCTCGCACAAAGCGCCGATCTGCTCGCTCAGAACATTGAACAACTCAAGGCACTGTTCCCTGAAGCCTTTACCGAGGGGCAGATAGACTTCGATGTGCTCAAGCAGCTTCTTGGAGGCCTGGTAGACGAAAAAGAGGAGAAATACGGTCTCAACTGGCATGGCAAGCGGCAAGCACGCCAGCTCGCGCTCACCCCATCCATCGGCACCCTGCGTCCCTGCCCGGAAGAGAGTGTGGACTGGGAGACCACCCAGAACCTCATGATTGAGGGCGAAAATCTGGAAGTGCTCAAGCTGTTGCAAAAGAGTTATGCCGGTAAGGTAAAGATGATTTACATCGACCCGCCATACAACACCGGCAAGGACTTCGTCTATCCGGATAACTTTAAAGATAGTATCCAAAACTATCTTGAACTTACAGGTCAAGTTGATGTGGAAGGTAAGAAGCTGAGCACTAACACAGAGACCTCTGGTCGCTTTCACACCGATTGGCTGAATATGATGTATCCAAGACTGAAGCTGGCAAGGAATTTACTGCGAGAGGATGGAGTTATCTTCATTAGTATTGATGATAACGAGGTAAGTAACCAGCGTAAGATATGCGAGGATGTTTTTGGTGAAGAGAACTTCGTTGCCTCTATCATCTGGAAAAAAAGAAGTGGCCCTCCTAACGATCGGATTATTGGTACAGTACATGAATACGTTCTTTGCTATGCAAAATCGGCAGAATCAGATTACGCCTATCTTTCAGAACGAAGTGATGTGCTTAACGCAACATATACAAATCCAGACAATGACCTACGTGGTGACTGGAAAGCGGGTGATCTCTCCGCAGGCAACAAGGGAGGGCGTGCTACTGAATCATGCATCTATCCTATAATAAATCCGGTTAATGGGAAAAGCCACATGCCACCTGATGGCCGGCGTTGGGTTTATAACCGCGAAAAAATGGCGCAACTTTTGCAAGATAATCGTGTATGGTTCGGATCTGACGGCTCAGGAAAGCCTAAATATAAGCGCTTCTTGACCGATGTACGAGATGGCATCACAACCCCAACGCTATTCATAGATACTGGAACTAGCATGAGTGCAGCTGGTGAGTTGAATACGTTGATGCCACAAAAGGATATATTCCAAACTCCAAAACCAACGAGCTTATTATGTAAACTAATAGAAATATCATCAACAGGACAGGATATCATCATTGACTTCTTTGCTGGTTCCGGCACAACAGGACACGCAACCATGCTACAGAATGCTGGTGATGGAAGCTCTAGACGCTATATCCTTGTAGAAATACCGCAACCAATCGACTCGGAAGATAAAGACCAGAAGACATCTGCAATCTTCTGTGACAAACTTGGGAAACCACGCAACATCGCCGAACTCACCAAAGAGCGTCTCCGCAGGGCTGGGCTAAAGGTTAGTGCAGAGAACCCGCTATTTGCGGGAGACACGGGTTTCCGGGTGTTCAAGCTGGATTCCAGCAATATCCGCACCTGGGATCCAGACCGGAATCAACTTCCCGCAAGCCTGGAAGAATACGCGGATCACATCAAACCGGACCGCTCGCAGCAGGATATCCTCTTCGAGATACTCCTGAAACTGGGCCTCGATCTCACCGTGCCGATCGATCAGAAGACGGTCGGTACCCATACTGTCCATTCCATCGGCGGCGGTGTGCTGCTGGCGTGTCTCTCTGAAAAAATCACCCTTGCAGATATCGAACCACTGGCGATGGGCATCGTCGAATGGCACAAGCAGCTTGCACCGGTGGGTGAAACGCAGCTTGTCTTCCGCGACAGTGCCTTTGCCGATGATGTTTCCAAAACCAATCTGGTGGCTATTCTATCTCAGAACGGTCTAAGTAACATAAGGAGCTTATAAGTCATTGCTGATGAAACTCCATTTTGAACCTGACCTCGATTATCAGCATGACGCCATCAACGCGGTCGTCGACCTGTTCCGTGGCCAGGAGATTAACCGAACCGAGTTCACTGTCACAAAGGACTTTGGCGCTCTTTACAGTCAAGACACGTTCAATGAACTCGGCATCGGCAACCGACTCCAGCTTTTGAATGATGAAGTGTTGAAGAATCTTAATGACGTGCAGCTCCGGAATGGTTTGGCACCGTCCCCAAAACTCGAAACCGGCGATTTTACGATCGAGATGGAGACTGGCACTGGTAAGACCTATGTCTATCTGCGAACCATCTTTGAGTTGCACAAGAACTACGGCTTTACCAAGTTCGTCATCGTCGTGCCCTCCGTCGCCATCAAAGAGGGCGTCTATAAGTCACTGCAGATGACCGAAGACCATTTCCGATCTTTATATGCCAACGCTCCATATAACTTTTTTTTGTATGACTCCAGCAAACTCGGCCAGGTGCGTGACTTTGCCACTAGTCCGAACATCCGTATTATGGTGGTCACCGTGGGTGCCATTAACAAGAAGGATGTCAATAATCTCTATAAAGACAGCGAGAAAATTGGTGGCGAAAAACCAATAGACCTCATCAAAGCCACCTTCCCCATTCTCATCGTAGATGAACCCCAGAGCGTAGATGGCGGTCTGTCCGGAGCTGGTAAAACGGCATTGAATGCCATGAACCCTCTCTGCACTTTGCGTTATTCCGCCACGCATAGAGATCAGCACAATATGGTCTACCGCCTCGATGCGGTGGATGCGTATGAACAAAAGCTGGTCAAGCAGATTGAGGTCGCCTCAGCGCGTGTGGAGGGTGCACATAATAAGCCATATGTTCGGTTTGTGTCTTCAACAATAACCCGGGGAACCATAACAGCCAAAGTGGAACTAGATATTCCTACCACCCATGGCATACAGCGTCAAGAGCGCAATGTACAGTGCGGGGACCAGTTGGACCAAACCACGGAACGCGATGTCTACCATGACTGTGTTATTGGCGAGATAAGCATTAAAAAGGGTCAACAATTCATGGAACTCCGTGCTCCTGGAGACAGCGTGTATCTCAAAATCGGGGAATATTACGGCGACGTCGATCCCTTGGAGCTCCAGCGTCAGATGATACGCCGCACCATCAAGGAGCACCTCGACAAGGAGCTGCGCCTTCGCCCCCAGGGCATTAAGGTGCTCAGCCTCTTCTTCATCGACAAGGTAGAAAAATACCGAAAATACGATACAGAAGGTAATGCACACAAAGGCGAATATGCGCTGATATTTGAAGAGGAATACCGGAGTTTGTCTAAACACCCGAATTACCACACCCTCTTTGAAGGCGTCGACTTAACCTCAGCACCTGATGCGGTACACGACGGCTACTTCTCCATCGATAAAAAGGGCGGCTGGACCGATACCGAGGAGAATAATCAGGGGAACCGCGAAAATGCCGAACGAGCATACAACCTGATTATGAAGGAAAAAGAAAAGCTGCTCAGCTTCGAGACCAAGTTGAAGTTTATCTTCTCTCACTCCGCCTTAAAGGAAGGCTGGGACAACCCAAACGTCTTCCAAATATGTTCGCTCCGCGATATGGGCTCCGAGCGAGAACGCCGCCAGACTATCGGGCGCGGCCTGCGCCTGTGTGTCAACCAGCAAGGCGAACGCCTTCGCGGTTTTGAGATCAATACGCTCACGGTCATCGCCACTGAGAGCTACGAGAAGTTTGCAGAAGAGCTCCAAACCGAGATTGAGCGGGATACCGGCATCCGCTTCGGGATAGTGGAAAGATATCAGTTTGCCACAATCCCCACCACTTCCGACGATGGCATCACATCGTCACTCGGGGTGGAGCAATCCGAGGCCATCTGGAACTATCTTAAAGACCTTGGCATGTTGAGCCCTCAGGGTAAAGTGCAGGATGCGCTCAAAACAGCCCTCAAAGAAGATACCCTGGTGCTGCCAGCCCAGTTCGCACCGCACCTGCCGCAGGTCAAACAGATTCTCAAAAAACTGGCCGGCCGGTTAGAGATTAAAGACGCCGATGAACGCAAGCCTATCAAAACCCGCCAGGCTGTTCTAGACAGCGCCGAGTTCAAGGCGTTATGGGATCGCATTAAGCACAAGACCACCTACCGCGTGCAATTCGACAACGAAAAGCTCATCGAATCATGTATCCGTGCCATCAACGAAGCCCAACCGGTCAGCCGTACCCGGCTTCAGTGGCGGAAAGCCGACCTCACTATTGGCAAGTCGGGCGTAGAGACGAAGGAAACATCCAAGTCTGCTTCGTTCGCGATTGATGAGCACGACATCGAGCTCCCGGATCTGCTGACCGATCTTCAAGACAAAACTGCATTGACCCGCCGCAGTATTGTGCAGATACTTACTGGCAGCATGAGACTGGATGACTTCAAGCGCAACCCCCAGCAGTTCATCGACATAGCCGCCGAAGCCATCAACCGAACAAAGCGCCTTGCGCTAGTCGATGGCATCAAATACCAGCGTGTAGGTGATGAGCACTATTACGCTCAGTCCCTGTTCAATGAAGCCGAGTTGACTGGATATCTCAAGAACATGCTGGAGGCCAACAAATCTGCATATGAGTATGTGGTGTATGACAGTCAGGTAGAACGCTCATTCGCCGATGATCTCGAAAAGAACGAGTCAGTGAAAGTCTACGCCAAGTTACCGGGCTGGTTTACAATACCAACCCCACTGGGCAACTACAACCCAGACTGGGCCGTTCTGGTCGAAAGAGATGGTGTCGAGCAACTTTACTTCGTGGTCGAAACCAAAGGCGGCCTTTACGGAGATGACTTGCGCCTGACTGAGAATGCCAAGATTGAATGCGGTAAAGCCCACTTTGAAGCCCTCGCCCTCAGCCAAGATCACCCCGCCCGCTTCATCAGAGCCACCAGCGTCGATGATGTGCTGAACCAGGCTTGATGTGTGTGCCGTAGGGGCGATCACCGATCGCCCCTACCGACTTACCCAATCACCACCGCCTGGGTTTCCCAGCGGTGCAGGGTGCCGGGGATGGTCACGAACTCGCCGTCGCGTGCGAGGCTGATGGCACTCTCACCCTCTCGGCTAATACGCACGGCATGATCGCTACCATTTCCGGGCAGGAAAACCCGCAGCTCGGACACATCATCATCTGAGAAGTTGCTCAGCAGCAGATGCTGCTTGCCGTTCTGGACGTGCTGTTGCAGGGTGACATACGGTGCGTCCTGCACAAAAGCGGGCCGTTCGGTCAGTGTGGCCTTGCGGAGCACATCCTGAATCATCGCCTGCCGGACCGGGTTCAGGTGGTTCTGCATCCCGAAATGGCCGTAGGGCAGCACAAACACGCGCCCCTCTACCACAGTGCAGCCTAAACCTGCCGTTTCCCCCGTCGGGCTCTTCATTTGAGACAGAACCGTGGGGGTGTTGAGGTATTCGATAGCCAGGTAGTCACCACAGGAGGTCTGCCCGGATAACCGTGCCTCTTCCAGTCCGCTGTACACCGATCCATCGCATATCTGCTCATACGACACCACTCCGGAGTCTTGGGCCACCCATTTGGCGGACTTAATTCCCGCCATGGCACCATACCCCAATTCGCATAGAATATACGCCGCCTCAGCCTCCAGCATCACAAAGTGCGTGTCAAACAGCCGTTGAAGCTCCTCGCGGCTGCGGCCTCGGAAGTACTGCCCAGATACCGCCACCACGCAGCCCTCCGGCACCTGTTCTGAGTCATAGCGGTTGCTCACACCAAACGCGCTTAGCAGGCTGGACCAGAATGAGTTGTAAGGGTAGAGTTCGTGCATCCCATGGCCCTGCGAGGTGTGGATCGCGTAGGACGCCAGTGGGTCAAACAGCACACGCACCCCAGTGCGGCTCTCGCGTGTCAATCCCAACGCTTGAATGCTGCTCAACAACGGCTTGACATCGGCCAGGGTGTGCTGGTAACCCTCAGTCATCATCGCACCATTGCCCATCATGTCAAAGATATTCAGTGTGATGCCCTGGGAGCCGATGAGTAGGGAGGTCTCCAATTGCAGGCGCGTGAACGCTCTGGACTTGGAGAATCGGGTATCCGGGTAACTCTCGAGTTCAGGGTATAGCTCGGTGCTTGACGGCACCGACGCCTGGGTCATCTGTGACACATCGGAAAAGCCCATCAGGTAATTCTGCCCCGCAGAGCCTTGATATGCGGGTAGATGCGGTCGCAATACCATCGGCACGCTGTCTCCTGCCAAGCCATGCAGGATCGCCTCCCAGTCCCGTGCTTCCGCACAGTGGACCGTAGGGCTGGAGCTCATCAAACCAACACGGGTGTCGGGGGAAACGGCATGAACCGCCTGCCCGATTTTCCCAGCCAGGTCGGCCATGGTTTCTCTGGCGGTATCCAACCATATCTTGCGGTATGGATGCGGTTCACCAGGCTGTAGAAGCCCGGCAACGAACTGCTCGCGGGACAGTTCATGACCCGCTCTGCGAGTAAATTCTCGCATGTGCAACGGGCAGAAACATCCGCCCCACTGCAAAGGAGCATGGTTGTGCAGCCGAAAATCATCCTCGACCCACACCATGTGAGGCTTGATGCTGGCATACAACGCGTACATCTCGGTGATGTAGCTCTGCCACTCCTGGCACAGGGGGCAGGCCACCGAATCCGATGCGCGTCCATATGGGTCCACCATAGTGGTGAAATTCTGACCTGCCTGCAGCTTGCGGCCGCGGTCGGTATGTAGCGTGGTGATCCAGGGATTGATGGATGTGGTAATCCCCATTGGAGTCAAAATCTGTTGGGCTCGTGAAATCAGCTCCAGCCATGGCATCGTCTGCTCTCGGGTCAGATGGCCCTGATTCAGCTCTTCGCAGTTGATAAAGAACATGACATCGTCAATCTGTGCCTGCTTGCAGAACTCCACCATGGTGTTGAACCGCTCGCTCTCGTGGAATCCCGGTTGAATGGCCAGTCGCAGTATGTATTTGTAGGACATCACTCACCTCGTAAAATGTGGACTTTTTTGTATGCGCAGCATACTATGCGTAGATACGACAAAAGTAGCGATCTTCCCTTCTGCCTGTTGGTCTGAGCTATTTGGCGGCTGCGCCTCCCCATCCGAACCCGTTCGCGACCTTAGTGTCTTCGCGTGAGACCACTATCCCGCGGGCCAGAGCATTCCGCTTCGACAGATCGGACGGATCGGACTGATGGAGCTGGAACTATGTGATCCCCTTCGCGGCCTTCGCGTCTTCGCGTGAGACATTACCTCCATCTCCTCTGTGTCCTCTGTGGTAAATAATAAGCAATCCCGACATAAAAGTAGGAATATACTTGACTTTGTTGTAGGGATTATGACAGACTAATAGTGGAGAACGAATTATGAAGATTACCGCACAAGAAGAATATGGACTTCGATGCCTGATGAACCTCGCCAGAAGGGTGCCGGGACAGACCGTGAATGCCCGCGAAATATCCGAGGGCGAGGGGCTGTCTGTGGCATACGTAGAAAAAATACTGCACCAGCTCACGCGCAGCGGCCTGACCGAAAGCGTGCGAGGTGCCTCCGGCGGATACAGGCTGAAACGCATGAATGATGCCATCACGCTTCGCCAGGCACTGGATGCGCTGGGTGGCGTGATCAACACCGCTGATGTGTGCGACCAATATACCGGCTCACACGAGGTGTGCGTCCACCAGCATGCAGGCTGCGGCATCCGCAGCGTCTGGGGATTCATCGGTGACTACCTGTCACTGGTGTTCGACAGCATCACCCTCAGGGATTTAGTCGACGGCAATTTTCCGATGCAGATGGAGCCACTCCGGTATGCCAGGGAGTCGCTGAGTCCTTTAGAAACCGCCAACACTGATAAATCGTAGCTGCGCCACAGGAGGCAGAACTGAAATGAGCCAGCAACCACTTATAAATATAGAAAATCTACACGTCTCTGTGCAGGGTAAGCCCATTCTGAAGGGTCTGAACCTGGTGATGATGCCGGGCGAGATCCATGCGATCATGGGTCCAAACGGCTCAGGCAAGAGCACACTCGCCTCGACGCTGATGGGTCATCCCAGTTTCGAAATCACAGACGGCTCCGTCAGTTTCCGCGGTCAGGACCTGCTGGAGATGAGCGTGGACGAACGTGCCCGCGCCGGCGTGTTCCTGGCATTCCAGTATCCGGTAGCTATCCCGGGTGTGTCAGTGGCCAGCTTCCTGCGCACAGCCATGAAATCACTGCATGGTGCAGACATGAGTGCCCGCGACTTCCGCGCCTCCTTGAAGAAGGAGTTCAAGCACCTCACCATGGACGAAAAGTTCGCCACACGGTATGTGAATGACGGCTTCTCGGGTGGCGAAAAGAAGAGGCTGGAGATCGCCCAACTGGGCATGATCAAACCGCACCTGGCTATACTTGATGAAACAGACAGCGGTCTGGACATCGACGCATTGAAAATCGTGGCCGAAAATGTGATGCGCAACTTCAACGAGTCCGGCGAAATGTCCCTGCTGGTGATCACTCACTACCAGCGGCTTCTCCGGTATATCCCTCCCATGGTGGTGCATGTGCTGGCGGACGGCCGCATCATCAAAAACGGCGACAAACAGTTGGCGCACGAGCTTGAAACCCGTGGCTACGACTGGGTATTGGCGGAGGCTGGAGTTCAGCAGGAGGTCAAGTAGATGTCTGCAGATGACAACGTCCGAAGCATAAGCTCGGAATACGAATACGGATTTCACGACGATGATTTCGTGGCGGCCTTTAAAAGCGAGCGCGGGCTGACGAAGCGTGTCGTGGAGATGATCTCCGGCATGAAGAATGAGCCGACCTGGATGCTGGAACAACGGCTGAAGGCGCTCGCGATCTTTGAGAGCAAGCCTATGCCCACCTGGGGAAACACCCAGATGCTGAACGAAATCGACTTTGACAACATCTTTTACTACATAAAACCCTCCGAAAAGATGGGCAGAACCTGGGATGATGTGCCGACTTCCATACGCGACACCTTCGAGAAGCTGGGCATTCCTGAGGCTGAGCGCAGTATCCTGGCCGGCGTCAGTGCGCAATACGAATCTGAAGTGGTGTATCACTCCATCCGTGAGGACCTTGAGGCGCAGGGCGTCATCTTCACCGACATGGACTCGGCGTTGCGGGAGTATCCCGACATCGTCAAGCGCTATTTCGGCAAGGTGATCCCGTCGGCGGACAACAAGTTTTCAGCATTGAATACGGCCGTATGGTCGGGCGGTTCCTTCGTGTATGTTCCGCCAGGTAAGAATGTGGAGATCCCTCTGCAGGCCTACTTCCGGATCAACACCGAGAACATGGGACAGTTTGAGCGCACGCTGATTATTGCGGACGAAGGCTCTCGCGTACACTACGTGGAGGGCTGCACCGCACCGATCTATAGCTCCGACTCGCTTCATGGTGCCGTGGTTGAGCTGGTGGCGCACAAGAGCGCGCATGTCCGCTACACCACCATCCAAAACTGGAGCAAGAACGTCTATAACCTCGTGACCAAGCGGGCTGTGGCGCATGAAGATGCGGTGATTGAGTGGGTGGATGGTAACATGGGCAGCAAACTGACCATGAAGTATCCAGCCGTCTACCTGATGGGCCGAGGAGCGCGCGGAGACATGTTGAGCATCGCCTTTGCCGGCCGTGACCAGCACCAGGACACAGGTGCCAAGATGGTGCATCTGGCACCAGATACCAGCAGCACCATCGTCAGCAAGTCGATCAGCAAGGACGGCGGTCGGGCCGGCTACCGCGGACTGGTTCAGGTCAACCCGGGATGCACCGGAGTGAAAGCGAACGTGCGCTGCGATGCGTTGATACTGGACGACCAGTCCCGCAGCGACACCTATCCCACGATGAACATCCGTGAGAGCGGCGTGCGCGTGGAACATGAGGCCACCGTGAGCAAAGTCGGCGATGAGCAGTTGTTCTACCTGATGAGTAGGGGACTGACCGAGCAAGAAGCCGTCACCACCATCATCAACGGCTTCTTCGAGCCGTTTGCACGGGAACTTCCGCTGGAATACGCGGTGGAGCTAAACCGGCTGATCGCGCTGGAGATGGAGGGCTCGGTAGGGTAATGGACACAACACAACAAACTATTATGCAAAGTGCAGAGACTATAAGCCAGAGTTTGCGTGAGAACGCCTGGATGACCGAACAGCGGGCCCAGCAAGCGGAGCTGTTCAGCAGCCTGCCTCAACCCACGCGCAGCGACGAGGGCTGGCGGCGTGCCGATATCAGCGACCTCAACCTGAACGCCTTGGCAGAGCAGCCCAATGAGTTTGAGGCCAGCTTTGGCGACGAGTGCAATACCGCACGTGATCGCGGCGTGTTTCTGGGCAGCGTAGCCACAGCGGTGGGTCATCACCCGGAGATGATGCGCGGGCTGTTTGCGCAGATTCAAGATGACGAGGTATTCCTGAAACTCACCAGCATGGCGCGGGCGCTGTATGGCAAGGGCAGTGCGGTGGTGGTGCCCGAAGGGTATGACGCACCCACACCAATCCGTATGCTCAGCCATCAGGCTGGGGCCGTCGGGTTCACTCGCAACCTGGTGGTGCTTCAGCCGCACAGCCGTATATTGGTGGTAGACGACCAGAACAGCCCTGACGGTGTGGACGCCTTTCATTCCGGTGTCACCGATCTGTTCGTGGGTGAAGGCGCGGAGCTGGTGTATGTGCAGTTCCAACGCTGGGGCCACGGCATGAGGGCTTTCCAGCATCAGCGGGCCGTGCTAGCCAAAGACGCCAGTCTGACCACCATCACGGTGGCCCTGGGCGGCAAGCAGCACAAAGCGCAGGTAGAAAGCGCGCTGGCCGCACCAGGTTCCAGCAGCAACATGCTCGGGCTGGTATTCGGCAACCAGAAGCAGCAGTTTGACATCCGCACTGTGCAGCGGCATATCTCTGCCGACACCAACAGTGACCTGCTGTTCAAGAGCGCCCTGGAGGACGAGGCCTACTCGGTCTACTCGGGCTTGATCCGCATCGACTTCGGTGCCCAGCGCACCAACGCCTACCAGAAGAACGAGAACCTGCTGCTGAACAGCAAGGCCCATGCGGAGGCACTGCCCGACCTGGAAATCCTTGCCGATGACGTAAAATGCTCGCACGGAGCCACGATATCGCCGGTAGACGATGAGATGCTGTTCTATCTGGCCAGCCGAGGCATGGACAAGAAGTCGGCGGAGCGGTTGATCGTAGAGGGCTTCTTCCGACCGGTCATCGACCGGATCATCAGCGAAGAGATGCAGGACATCGTGACCAACGAGTTGAATTCCAAAATCCGACACCAATAATCATCAAGGATCAAACACATGAAATATCTATTGCAGGCATCAAACGACATAGAGAAAGGCTCCACAAAGGTGTTCGTGGTGGCTGGTCGGCGCATACTTCTGGCACATACCAAAGAGGGCGAATACTACGCCGTAGACGATCTGTGCTCACATGATGGCGCCGCGCTGGATACCGGCGAGCTCTACGGTTATGAGGTGGAGTGCCCTCGCCATGGTGCCTGCTTTGATATTCGCAGTGGAAAAGCGCTGACCCTGCCGGCCACAGATGACATCACCAGCTACCCTGTGACGGTGGATGATGCCGGAATCAGCGTGGAGATCAACTGACCAATGAGTTGTGACTGGGCGAAAATCAGGTCGGACTTTCAAATACTCAACCGCGAGTTCTACGGCAAGCGGCTGGTCTACCTCGACTCGGCGGCGACCTCCCAAAAGCCGCGCCAGGTGATCGAGGCGTTGACCAGCTACTACAACAACAGCAACGCGAATGTGCACCGCTCTCTATACTCCCTGGCCGCGGAGGCCACGGAGTTATACGAAGGCGCACGGCTGAAGCTCAGCCAATTTCTGAACGCACCGTCGGTAGAGGGCGTGGTGTTTGTGAGGAACACCACCGAGGCAATTAACCTGGTGGCCAGAAGCTGGAGTGAGGCGAACCTGAAGCCCGGCGACTTGATTGTGCTGACGGAGATGGACCATCACAGCAACATCGTGCCCTGGCAACTCGCAGCCAAACGACACGGAGCAACATTGCATTACGTGCCGTTCGGTGATGACGGTCTGCTGGACCTTGATAACTACCGTGCGGCACTGGCCAGAGGGCCGAAACTAGTGGCCTTCACGCACGTCAGCAACGCGCTGGGCACCATCAACCCGGTGCAGCAGATGACCGAGTGGGCCCATCAGGCCGGCGCGACCGTGCTGGTGGACGGCGCGCAGTCGGCACCACACATGCCAGTGGACATCAAGGCCATTGGCTGCGACTTCTACGCCATCAGCGGGCACAAAATGCTCGGTCCGATGGGCATCGGAGCACTCATCGCCAAGCCGGAACAGCTTAAAAAGATGCCTCCCTTCCTGGGTGGCGGCAGCATGATCAACCGCGTGGAGCCGGAATACAGCACCTGGGCGGAGATACCCAACAAGTTTGAGGCCGGCACGCCCAACTGCGCCGACGTGGTGGCGCTGGGAGCGGCCATCGACTACCTTCAGAGGATCGGCATGGAGCAGGTTCAGCAGCACTCGCAGAAACTGGCTCAGCTCGCCATGGAGATGCTTCTGGCGGAGGGTGACATCGATCTGTTCGGCCCCGGTCTTGGTGTGGACAGAGGCGGGCTGATCAGCTTTAACTTCAAGCATGTGCATCCGCACGATGTGAGTCAGCTTCTGGACAGCGAGGCGGTGGCCGTGAGGGCAGGGCACCACTGCTGCCAGTTGGCCATGCGCAAGCTGGATGTGGCCGCCACGGTGCGCGCTAGCTTCTATATTTATAACAATGAAGAGGATATCCAAGCTCTTCAGCACAGCCTGCAAGCAGTCAGAAAGGTATTTGGCACCTACAATGGATGAAGGACTTTATCGAGAGATCATTCTCGATCACTATCAAAACCCGCGCCACAAGGGCTGTTGCAACACGGCCAACTGCAAAGCGCATGGTCATAACCCGCTCTGCGGCGATGACATCACCATCACGGCGCATCTGGAAGCAGGTAAGGTGAAGTGCCTCTGCTTTGATGGCAAGGGCTGTTCAATAAGTCAGAGCTCCGCCAGCATGATGACCGAAGCGGTGATCGGGCTGTCTATTGAAGACGCCAAGCATGAGATTAAGAAAATCAAGGCGATGTTCAAAGGCGAGGCGCATGAGGCCATTGATGAGGACAGCGACTTAGCCACCCTGGAGGGCGTGAAGCAGTTCCCTGTGCGCATTAAGTGCGCGCTGCTGCCTTGGACCACACTCGAAGAAGCATTGGAGGAACCCAGTGAAGCTTGATGAACAGCAACTAGAAATCTGCCGCGAAACACTGAAGAACGTGGTCGACCCTGAGCTGGCGATCGACATCGTGAACTTGGGCCTGGTCTACGGTGTGGACAGTGACGAGGACGGCAACGTGCTGGTGACTATGACTTTGACCAGCCCTGGATGCCCGCTGGCACCTGAGATCGAAGCCGATGTGCGTATGTACCTGAAGGAGCTGCCCTTCGTCACCGATGCCATGGTGAACTGGACCTGGAGCCCGCGCTGGGATCCTGAGACGATGGCCTCGGAAGACGCCCGCCTGGATTTGGGCCTCTGGTAGTCGCCGCGCGTTCGTGCGGCGTCGGGTGGCAGGATTGAGGCAGATGCGGTAAAATATTGCGGGACACATCGCGGGGTGTAGCTCAGCTTGGTAGAGCGCTTGCTTTGGGAGCAAGATGTCGCAGGTTCGAATCCTGTCACCCCGACCACCTTCGTTTATCATGGCCTGATTTGAGCACTAAAACCGCTTCAATGTGAAAGCCGACTGCCAGACGTTTTCTGCGCCGTATTTATCGTATAAAGCAAGTAGCCCACAACAGGGTAGTCATGACCTCTTGCTACATACAAGCAAGATGCTATCAGTGATACCGCCTCGGTGCCAGATAGACACATAGCGATACAGATATACTGGCTATGGTCTCTCTACCTCCACAATGCTACAGTTGAATGTTTCACGGGTTTCGTGTATACAGTGGTTAGGGACATAATATCCTTAAAAACACAAGGTGGTATTCTTATGCCGTATCGAGTTAAAATCACACCGCATCCCGACAGTATTCCGATTGAGCCTGATGTACACCAGAATTTCCTGATTATCATGCCTATCGTATTAGAATCATATGCTGAAGCGAGACTGTTGCTAGTATGGTTCAGTAACGACATTAAACGACGCGGTGATCTATCGTTTTACATAAAGTGTAATAAAGAAATAATGGCACCAAAAGTGGAAATCGAAGAAGTACACGAGAAAGTGAATTGTAAATTACCGGATGACTGGAACAGGATACTAACAAGGTACTAGATGGATCCCAGCCGTCATAAACCCTGAAATCTGTATCATGCACGCATTATTCACGCAACAGAAATCTGCGAAATCCGTAGTCGTTTTGTAGTCAATCTGTCACCATCGAAACCCTGAAATCTGGACCCCTTTTGTTCTACTTTTGTACTGGTTTGATGGTTGCCCATGCCGTCATTTATGCCGATTTTGATATACAGACGTGATACGGTTGTGTACTGATATCTGCCAATTTCGGTACAGGTTTGGTATAGAATTGATATACTCCAGCCGGTGGCATTATGGAGCCTTCCACACCTGCTTACCATCACCGGTCACTTGGGCTGTGATTTAAGGGTAACCACTTTAATTAAATACTGCCAAATAGAACATAATAATTATGCCAACATGAAATATGCTACTTTGTGTATATACTGAGTAAATAAAACGTTCCGTGTGTCTTAAATCGTGTGTTGACAACACTTCACAAAACTGCTATTTATAACCATATCAACATACTAGCCACTGGGTAATTGAAACGCATGGGCCATACTTGGCAATTCTTGCATATTTGCCCGCCTCTATATCCGTGCAGGGTAAGGGCATCACTGGCACCCGTCGGACGCCTCCAGCACGAAAGCACGCTGTGAATTGTAGTGCAATGTGAGCACCTCGCCCGGAAGTTTGAAAAAATACTTCAACGCCTGGACCGATATAAAATATAAAATTTTCTGCATCTTTATGAGTTGTTCGCGTGCTACTATAGGTATATGTACCAATACAATACCTAATTACGTATTATTACAATCTCATTAGATACAGGAAGTCTATAAAGAAACCATGAATACAGGAAGTTAGAGTTAAATACTTGGTTACTGTATCCGCACGCGTAAGGCGGTGGAGGCTAGCTGTAATATGCTGTTTTTTGTGCCTGCAATTACATTTTTAGAACATTTCGTTTGGCACCGCTCAGGTCAACACCGCTCATGTTGGCACCAGTTAGGTTGGCACCAGTTAGGTCAGATTTACTTAAATTGGCATCGGTCAGGTTGGCACCGCACAGGTTCGCACCAGTTAGGTTGGCACCAGTTAGGTCAGATTTACTTAAATTGGCATCGGTCAGGTTGGCACCGCATAAGTCGGATGCTTCCAAATAGGTACCTGTCAGGTTGGCACCGCTGAGGTCAGCACGTAGCAGATTGGCACCGCCCATGTTGGCATTGGTTAGGTCGGCTCTGCTTAGATCGGAACCCCACAGATTGGTTTGATATATTGATGCATCTGTAAGGTCAGCACCTGTCAATTTGGCAAAACTCAGGTTGGCACCGCTGAGGTCAGCACGTAGCAGATTGGCACCGCCCAGGTTGGCATTGTTCATGTTGGCTTCTCTCAGGCTAGCACCTGTCATGTTGGTCCATCTCATGATAGCCCAGCACAAATTCGTACGGCTCATGTTGGCACCGCTCAGGTTGGCCCCGCTGAAGTTCGCCCATTCCAGCCCTGCCCTGCCCAGGTTGGCACCATGCAGATCGGCACCATGCAGACTAGCACCGCGCAGAACGGCGCCATACGGATGGGCATGCTCCAAGTTAGCACCGCATAAGTCGGCATTATTGAGATTGGCATCAGTCAGGTCAGCATCGCTCAGGTTGGCACCACGTAGATTCGCGCCATATAGAGTGGACCCGGTTAGATCGGCTCCGTGCAAATCAGCATCACGCAGATTGACTAGACGCATATCTGTCTTTTTTAAGTTAGCACCGCTGAGGTTGGCACCATGCAGGTTTATACCTATAAGCACATGATTAAACATTCGGACACCATGCAGGTCAGCACCCTCTAGGTTGGCATTCTCCAGTTTTTGTTTATTAACTATAACTGATATTTTTAGAGATAAGTAGTTTCCTGAGCTTATAATAGAGCCAGATTTGTCTTTGATGGTTATCTTCTGTGCAATAATCCATACAACATAACATGCGAGTGCTATATATAAATAAACAACCAAATTCATACCTATCAATCCGATACCCTAACCTCTCTGTAGACGCCTTGGTTTTCGTTTCCTGATTGTATCATACCTATTAAACAGCTGTTAGGGTGCATCACCTCATGGAGCCTTCCACACAGGCTTACCATCACCGCTTATCAGCTCTATAGCCGGTGTATCATCCTTCACGCCAAACTGTAGCCGCTGGTTCCCTTTGCTATCACCAAACCACATACCAGGCGTGCCCTCAATCAAGCCCACACCGCCGCGCGCCTTGCCTGCGATATCCAGGAATGCCATACCTGGTTCATCCCGCACCGTTCCGAATATCAAACACTGCTTACCGGTGGAGTTGTTCAGTGCAAGGGTTGCCGCTTCATTTCTTGCACAAAAAAAAGATCCAGTGACCGCGCCGCTATTGCTCACAATCTCAAGCCTGTTCGTCTTGATGGTCGGTATAGTCGGTTCAATAGCCATCAGTGCTCCCAGGTAACCCGATACAGCACCTATGACAGCGACAGCGGTAAATCATCCTTGCACGTTCATTCATAGCGTGTGTGAGCCTCCAGTGTGGCTGATGGGATGCTAGACCTTTAAGGTGTGGGGGCTTTCCATATCGTCTTGCCTGCTTCGTCGGACATGTTAATGAAAGGCCCAATAAGTGTAGGCATCACACCTAACATCAGGCGGCCTGTGCTCCCGTCCGTCATTATAAAATTAGGCCCATCCTTATCTGCGCCGAACGCCCCACATAGCTTACCTGTTTCGTCATATAGTGCAAGGGCAGGTCCGTCTTTACCCGCACTGAACTCCCCGCGTGGTTTACCTGCTTCATCAACTAATGTCAGCAAAGGCCCATCGTTATATGCACGGAACAACCCGCGTGTTTTCCCGGCCTCATCAGCCAGTGCAAGCATAGGCCCGTCTTTGGTTACGCCAAACTGCCCACGTGGCTTACCTGCTTCATCGAAGAGTGATAATCTAGGCCCCTTCTCGCTCACGTTTAGCTGCCCGCGACTCTTCTCTGCTTTATCAAGTAGTGCAATGAAAGGCCCGTTTCCATCTACACCGAACAACCCGCGTGTTTTTCCGGCCTCATCATATAATGTAAGCGCAGGCCCGTTTTTGTCCGCAATGAATTTTCCGCACACCTTGCCTGCATCATCTACCAGTATAAAGCTCTTGGCTCTCACCTCTGCAGCAATGGCAGGTTTTACAACAGCCTCCGCCGGTTTGTTTGACTGGCTCATTAACCCTCCCACGTAGCCGGAAGCCATGGATATCATCACGATTACCGGTAGCCTCAGTTTGTCTGTCATGTCTAATGCCTTCCTTGGGTTCATGTGATGCAGATTTGTGCTACAGCGTTACCGTTCACTGTCAGCTTTCCGATTTCCTTCTTTTGTCTTGGTAATGGACTTGGATTTCAGGCCACGGACGATTAGCTTGACTACAAGCCAGCCTACCGGCCGGTTGTCACCCAACATATTCCGCGTAGAATGAATCCGGTCTGCCGACCGTCTCAATAACGGCCCATGGCCAGAAGACGATACCCGCTACGCCACAAGTTGCCACACTTAATACCAATCCGAGCCAAAACTTCCAGCCATCAGATTTGTAGGTGTATGCCCAGGTGAAGTGACCGAATAAGACTGAAAGGATCAAAGCGGTTGATTTGTTTTTCGCCGGAGCACTGGCCGGCCGATACGGAGCCATGTGCATCGGTTCATCGGCTCGCGGCTGCTGGGCATGTTTGGCTGCGATTGCTTCCTGTTGCGCTTTCCATGATTTTTCCTGGCCGCCTGGTTGTTGCAGTTGGATAGCTGCCTGCGCTGCCTGTGCTGCGGCTTGTTGACGCGCCTTTTCCACGTTGATGTCTGGCGCGCCTGGCCGCTGGTCTTGCTGGCAATAGGGGCAGTATACGTCTGTCTCTCTTGTAGCACGACGGCAGTTTACGCAATAGACAGGATATGGGTCACTCGACGCCATGATGAGACCTCCACACGGAACAGAACGGTAGTGACATCAGTATACCCACGTTGGCCGCATTTGGACTGAACCGCGGGGGAAATCCATGAACCACAGAGGGCGCGAGGAGAGAGGAGTATAGGAGGGGAGGAGCCAGGACAGGAAAGGTGCGATTTCACCACAGAGGGCACAGAGGGAAGGTGAGGGTGGTTCAGACAACCTAGCGGCGTACCATCCTCCCGTCTCCTGACTGTCACGTCCTACTATCTCCTTCTCTCCTACCTCCTGCCTCCTCCCATTGCACCTCTCCTGACTCCTTCTCTCCTATCTCCTCACTTCTCCTCCGTGCCCTCCCTGGTCACTTGGCAAAACCGTCAGGTAGCTCGGGTTATATGGCATTTATGGCCTTTTCTTCACGAATCATCCAACTGGCTGCTTTTCTACGATATCAGCAGGGCAGGAACGGGTACCCTTAGTGTGTAAGCGAACTGCCTCACAGAAAGTATGACTATGATGAACTCTTTATGAAGCTTCCCAATATCTCCTGGTTGCGTAAGGGTATCGCAATCGAACCCGTGTCGCCTCCGATCCGAGACGTTTTGTTGCCTGCAAACCAGCTAGAGGCATATGCCCAGACTCTAGCAAAGACACACACCGTCACCAAGCACACGCGCCGCTCGCACCGTCTGCTCGCCCGTCTTGAAGCCGACTACCGGGCACTTAATGCCTCCCAAAAGATCATCACGGCCTGGGTAAGAGACCGTGTACCCCTCAGCCGATCCGTGGAATGGCTGCTGGATAACTCCTACATCATCCATGGCCAGGTGCGCGATATCCGCAAAAACATGCCGTCAGGGTTCTACAAGGAATTGCCAAAGCTTGTCAGCACAACGTTGGCTGGGTATCCGCGGATCTATGGTATCGCATATGAACTAGTAGCCCATACGGATGGGTTGCTCACGGAAGAGGCATTACTGGGATTTACGAACGGATATCAAGCCGTCGCGACGCTATCTAGCGGCGAGCTCTGGGCGTTGCCAACCATGGCGCAAATCTCTCTGGTGCAGAACTTACAGCGTCTCACTCAACAGATTGTGTATGGCCAACAACGAAGGACGATGGCCGATGAGTGGGCCGACCACCTGTTCGCTGACGCGAGCGTCGATCCTAGCCGTCTGGACGCCATCATCGCTGAACACGACAGTCTTCTGGGCACACTCGACCCTGTTTTTGCTGTGCATCTGCTGCAGCGGTTCCTCGACCAGGGACCGCAAGCTACACCGTTATGGAAGTGGCTAGACGCTCGTCTGGCGCTCCAGAATATGAGCTTTGACGATATCAAACAGATCACGCACAGCGATGAAGCTGCGAACCTGACTTCTGTGAGCAACTGCATCACCAGTCTTCGATTCATTGCCGAATACGACTGGACGGATTTCTTTGAACGCGTGAGCCGGATGGATGCGATACTTCGTGAAGACCCGCACAACACGTATGTTCAGATGGATTTTCCTACCCGTGACCGGTATCGACATGCCGTTGAGGCCATCGCCAAAGCCACCAAGCATGTGGAGATGGACGTGGCGCGTTGTGTGGTCGAGTTGGCCACAGAGGCGATGAATCGTGGTGATTTGCCGGATAAACGCCAGCACATCGGCTATTACCTTATAGACCGTGGGCGTGAAGAGTTGAATGTTCGGTTACGCGGCCGTGGATCAGGGGTCTCAATGCACATCGGCCAAATGCTGGATTTGATTGCACCGCCGCTCTATCCAGTGGCCATCATCCTATTTACCGGAGCCATCGTGGCTCTCATGCTGGATATTGCCGCACCAGCCACGCGCGTTAGCTGGTGGTGGGCACTCGTACTGTTGATATTGCCGGCCAGTGACCTGGCAATCAACGTCATCGGTTGGTTCGTAACGCGGTCAGTTCACCCGTGCAGTTTACCGAAGATGGAGTTGAAAGAGGGTATCCCGGCTGACATGCGCAGCGCGGTGGTCATCCACACGATGCTCATCGATGACAAGCGTACACAATCATTGGTGAATCAGATGGAGATTTACTACCTGGCCAACATGGAGAGCCATCTGCACTTTGCACTGCTTAGCGATTTCCCCGACTCCACAGAGGCCCGGCTGCCGCACGAGAGTGAGCACCTTGAGTATGCCCAACGGGCTGTTAGGGCGTTGAATGACAAGTATCCGGGTGACGAAACTGTGTTCTACCTGTTCCAACGCAAGCGCACATGGAACCCGGTGGCAGGAACCTGGATGGGCTGGGAGCGAAAACGCGGAAAACTAGAGGAGTTTAATCGGCTTCTTAGGGGCAACACTGAAACGAGTTTTATCACTGTGGTCGGTGACTTGTCTATTCTGCAGGGTACACGATTCGTCATCACTCTCGATGAGGACACGCAGCTACCCAGGGATGCTGCAAAGCGCCTGATCGGAACGCTGGCGCATCCGTTGAATCGCGCCATCATGAATGAATCCCATACGAGGGTGATCGAGGGATACGGCGTGTTGCAGCCGCGGGTGACCATAGGGGTCACTAGTGCCAGTCGGTCGTTGTTTGCCTCCATCTATGCCGGTCAGACAGGCGTCGATCCTTACCCCACCGCTGTCTCAGATATCTACCAGGACCTGTTCCAGGAAGGTATCTATATGGGCAAGGGCATCTACGATGTCGACACATTCATCACAATATTGGACAGTACCCTTCCTGAAAACAGCGTGCTGAGCCATGACCTGTTGGAAGGAACCCATGTCCGTGCAGGAATGGTGACCGACATCGAGATGGTGGACAGCTACCCAGCGCACTATCTAGCGGCCGTCTCGCGAATTCATCGATGGGTTCGCGGTGACTGGCAACTGCTGCCTTGGCTGTTTACTTCGCCGCGGAATGCGGCTGGAGAGCGCATTGCCAACCCCCTTACGCTGATCTCGCGCTGGAAAATACTAGACAACCTGCGCCGCAGTCTAGTGGCACCCGCCACCTTCCTTCTCTTGGCTGCTGGGATGACCGTGCTGCCTGGTGGATTTGGTCTGTGGCTGGGCTTTGCCCTATTGGCTCTGGCTTTTCCCATCATGATATATGTGACTGATGACCTGCGCACCAACTGGTCGATCTTCATGACTGGAGCCTTTCGGCGCCTGTTCCCGCATTTGGGCGTGATGCTGCGCCAATTAGTGCTCTCGCTGACGCTGTTACCACATCAGGCATTTGTGATGCTGAACGCTGTGGTCAGCACCCTCACGCGCCTGCTCACATCGCAGCGGCAGCTATTGGAGTGGGAAACCGCCGCCAGTGCTGAGCAGCGTTTGCGAAAAGGGGTAGGGGATTACATATACACAATGTGGGCAGCACCAGTGTCGGCTGTGATTATCATCGCGGCTGTAGTGGCAGCACACACCGCATCTTTCATGTGGCTGGCTCCGCTATTGCTGCTATGGCTGATGTCCCCGGTGATCGCCTATATGGTGAGCCGTCCAAGCCTCCCGCGTTCTTATACCCTTACTGAGAAAGATCGCCAGTTGCTGACTGACCTTGGGCGCAAGACCTGGCAGTTCTTTGCCGATATGGTGGGGGCGGACGATAACGACCTTCCGCCTGACAACTACCAGGAACACGAGGAGACCGTCAGCACTCGGCTTGACGGAATTGTGGCCCATCGCACATCACCCACCAACATGGGTATGTATCTTTTATCGGCCTTGGCTGCATACGACCTTGGTTTCCTCAGCCTGAAGGATATGCTGGATAGAATTACCAAAACGGTGGATTCCATGCAGAAGCTGCCGTGTGTCTCAGGGCATTGGTACAACTGGTATGACACGCAGAGGCTGGCCGTTCTGGAGCCTCGTTATATCTCCACGGTCGACAGCGGCAATCTGGCAGGCAGTTTGATTGCATTGAAGCAGGGGATACTTGAGATACTCCACATGCCGGAAACTACACTGGCATTAGTGCTGGGGTTAGCCCCAGATGCGCCTTCATTACACGATGAAGTGGTGCGTGTCAGGGAGCGTTGCCAAGGGTTGGCCGATTGGCTTACCAGGCGTGTTGATGAGATGGACTTCTCACTACTATACAATCCCAAACGCAACTTGTTCCACATCGGTTACCAGGTTGACACGGCTATAGTCGATACGGCCTATTACGACCTGCTAGCCTCCGAAGCACGCATGGCCAGTTTTGTGGCCATTGCCAAGGGTGATGTTCCCGAAAAACATTGGTTTTTGTTGGGCCGTAAATTCATACAAGTCGGGAACATGAGGACCCTGTTATCTTGGAGTGGCACGATGTTTGAATATTTGATGCCGCTGCTGTTGATGCGAAACTACCCCGGCTGCCTTCTGGACGAAACCTATGTTGCGGTGGTACAACGGCAGCAGGCGTATGGATCGGAGCTGAACCTTCCGTGGGGAGTGTCGGAATCGGGGTTCAACGCCCGTGACATCCACTTGAACTACAGTTACATGGCGTTTGGCACACCTGGCCTTGGCGTGAAGCGCGGCCTTTCGTCTGACTATGTGGTAGCCCCCTATGCTACCATGCTGGCTTTGGCGGTAGACCCTGGGTTGGCTATGCGCAATATCCGCACACTCATCGCCAGAGGGATGGAGAACATGTATGGTCTCTATGAGGCTCTTGACTATACATCTGAGCGCCTGCCATCAGGCACCAAATCAGTGATCATCCGCAGCGAAATGGCGCACCACCAGGGGATGTCCCTGCTGTCTATAGCTAATACGCTGCAGCGAAACATCATGCAGCGCAGATTTCACTCTGAACCCATGGTGAGAGCGACGGAGCTGCTGCTGCAGGAGCGGCTGCCTCGCTACGTAGTTCTGACAGAGGACCCGCAGTCTGACGACGTGGCCTGCCGTATCAGCAGCCCGATAGAAGCGCCCATCACCCGCCGTTACACAACCGCTGACACCCCGGAGCCAGAGGGGCACTTCCTCTCTAATGGTCACTATTCCGTGCTGCTCACCGCGGCCGGTGGGGGATACAGCAGTTGCGATGGTATCTCCGTCACCCGTTGGCGTGCTGATCCCACGCGAGATTCGTGGGGTGCCTATTGTTATATCCGCGACTTGGGGAATGATAAAGTCTGGTCGGCCGCTAGTAAACCGCTGGGTAAGAACCGAGCGGAGTATATACTGCAGCCAGATGACTACAAAGTCACATTTTCGGCAGACCGTGTCGAATATTGCCGTGTGGATGGCGACATCAAGACCTGCATGGACGTGACAGTAAGCCCTGAGCACAATGCAGAGGTGCGACGCATTACTCTCACGAATAACAGTAGCCAGACCCGCCGTCTGGAACTGACGAGTTATTGCGAAGTGGCTCTGGCGCCATTCATGGCGGATCTCGCCCATCCGGCGTTTAGTAAGCTGTTTGTCCAGACAGAGAAGGTACCTCTGAAGGAAGCTCTGCTTTGCAAACGTCGTCCGCGAACGCCTGGCGAAGTAACTCCTTGTCTTGTGCATATTTTTGCATTTGCTGGAAAGACTTATGGCTATGTCAACTATGAGACCAGCCGTGACACGTTCTTAGGACGAGGGCGGGATGCGCATGATCCTGCGGCGATGGAGCGTCATCATCAGCTCAGCAACAGTGAGGGGGCCGTTCTTGACCCCATTCTGTCTATCCGGCAACGGATTCGAATTGAACCAGGGGAAACGGTCAGCGTTTTCTTTACCACTGCCATGGCAACTGACAGAGATCAAGCGATGGAGCTGGTGGAGTTCTACGAGCAGGCCACGAATGCTGACCATACATTCGCTCTGGCTTGGACACACAGCCAGATAGAGTTACGCTTCTTGCAGATGACTGCTGAAAAGGCCCATCTCGCTCAACGCCTTGCCAGCCGGCTAATGTATCCTAGCCAACGCAGACGCACGCAGGGGAATATCATCGCACGGAATCGTCGCGGCCAGTCCGGATTGTGGGCTGAAGGGATATCTGGCGATTTGCCCATCTTAATGGTGCATATCAGCCGGGATGATCAGGTGGAACTGGTGCGCGACGCGCTGCAGGCCCATGCTTACTTGCGATTTAAAGGTGTGAGCAGTGATCTGGTGATTATCAACGATCAGCGCGGCGGATACTTACAGCCGCTGCGGGACCGCATCAGGGCGCTGTTCGTGGAGAGCCATGACCGCGATATGGAGAACCGCCCCGGCGGCGTGTTCATCAAGCAACGGGAGGTTTTAGGGGATGAAGAGGCATTAACACTGTCGGCTGCCGCTCGGGTAATTTTGAGCGGAGGCGCAGGCACGATGCAGAGGCAGCTTGAGCTGCAGCTTCTTGACTACCCGCTGCCGAAACCGCATCGTGCGTCATCTGGAGGGCGTGAGTATCCTGTGGCTGATCTAGACCAGCCTGAGATATGTTTCGCCAATGGTCTAGGTGGGTTCACCATTGATGGACGTGAGTACGTGATCACCCTGGCCGCCGGTGAAACAACTCCGGCCCCATGGGTCAACGTTCTAGCCAATCCGCGGTTTGGCACCATAGTTTCTGAGTCTGGTGCTGGCTATAGCTGGACAGACAACAGCCATGACCACCGGCTCTCACCATGGTCAAATGACCCTGTGAGTGACCCCTCTGGCGAAGCGATATACCTTCGCGACGAAGAGACCGGGAAATACTGGTCGCCCTGCCCATCGCCGGTCAGGGATGACAGCCCGTACCAAATCCGCCACGGACAAGGCTATACGGTCTTCGTGCATCATAGTCACGGCTGCTGGCAGGAACTGACCGTCTTCGTGCCGGTCGATAGCCGCGCGAAGGTGTTTAGGTTGAAGTTGCGTAACGACACCTCAAGGCCTCGATCTCTCTCCGCAACCGGCTACGTGGAATGGGTGCTAGGCACTGATCGCCAGTTTACCGCGCCATTCTTGGTCACGGATGTAGATGTGGAGACGGGTATCATGACCGCGCGCAATGCATACCAGGACGATACCTTCGCCTCCCGTATCGCATTCTGGGACGTAGTGGGCGAACCTCATCGCACACTGACTGGTGACCGAACAGAGTTCATTGGACGGAATGGCTCGATGAGTTCACCGGCCGCATTGTCTCGGGTGGCATTATCGGGCCGTATTGGTGCTGGATATGACCCATGCGCTGCTTCTCAGGTGAAATTTACCCTTCAACCAAACGCAGAAAAGGAGATACTGTTTGTGCTTGGTGAAGGGGATGATATTGCTCAGGTGCGCGAGCTGGTCTACCAGTTCCGACGACCGGGAGCGGCTCAAGAGGCCTTGGGGCAGGTCTGCCATTACTGGGATGACCAGCTCAACACCGTGCAAGTGGAGACACCGGACCGCTCTCTCGATATTCTACTAAACCGTTGGCTGCTTTACCAGACGATCAGCAGCCGTCTCTGGGCTCGGTCGGGCTTCTACCAGTCTGGTGGAGCGTATGGGTTCCGTGATCAGCTGCAGGATGTGATGGCTCTGGTCTACACTGACCCTGATCTGACGCGTGAACAGATACTGCGGGCCGCCGCCCGGCAATTTGAGGAAGGCGATGTGCAGCACTGGTGGCATCCGCCTTTGGGCATGGGCATCCGCAGCAGGTGTTCCGATGACTACTTGTGGCTACCCTATGTGGTGGCTGACTATGTTTCAACAATTTGCGACACGGGGATACTGGACGCCTCCATACCGTATCTTCACGATCAGCTTCTGGAGCCTCACGAAGAGGACAGATACAACACCCCGGCAGTGGCCGAAACACCAGGAACGCTTTATGAGCACTGTATCCGTTCAATCGACCGTGGTATCACGCTGTTGGGTAAACACGGCTTGCCACTGATCGGCTCATGTGACTGGAACGACGGCATGAGCTTGGTCGGCAGGGAAGGGCGGGGTGAGAGCATTTGGCTTGGCTGGTTCTTGACAGCGATTCTACCGCGCTTCGCGGAGATATGCCGATCGCATGGTGATCCAGATCGCGCAGAAACTTATCTGGAGGCCTGTGCCAAACTGACGTCGGCGATTGAGACGAATGGCTGGGATGGAAAGTGGTACCGGCGTGCGTATATGGATGATGGTCAGGCGCTGGGCTCCGCGCAGAATGAAGAGTGCCAGATCGACTCGATCGCTCAGTCCTGGTCGGTTATATCTGGCACAGCACAACCGTCTCGGGCGAGGGAGGCGATGGCTTCGCTGGGCGAACACCTGCTGCGTCCAGACAAGCAGTTGGTGCTGTTGTTAACTCCGCCGTTCGATCAGTCGGCTCTGGAACCCGGGTATATCAAGGGATATCTACCCGGTGTGCGCGAGAACGGCGGGCAGTATACCCACGCAGCGGTATGGGTGGCATTAGCTGCTGCTCGTTTGGGTCAGGGTGATCTGGCGGCGACGCTACTGCAATGGCTGAATCCCATCAACCATACCTCTAGTGAACATGACGTGTCGGTATACAAGGTAGAGCCATATGCTGTGGCTGCTGATGTATACAGTGTGGAGCCTCATGCCGGAAGGGGTGGATGGAGCTGGTATACCGGCTCATCGGCATGGATGTATCGCGTTTCGGTCGAGGCTTTGCTTGGGCTGGCTCTTCAAGGCGATGTGTTTACAATCAACCCATGTATCCCGGTTGACTGGAAAGAGTTCCGGATGACATACCGCTACTTCAGTTCTAGCTACGAGATACACATCACGAACCCACACGGCGTCAACACCGGAGTCGTGGCTGTGACGCTGGACGGTGAGGTCGTCCCTGACGGGCAGATCGTCCGGCATGATGACGGCCAAGTTCACCAGGTGACGGTAGAGATGGGTCCGTCATTACCTATTTAGGTGCTGACGGGGCGGCCTTCGGGGGCCTCAGGCGGCCACGTGCAATTTCTTGATGGAATTGGTATACTATCTTTGCGGGGTGGAGCAGTGGTCAGCTCGCCGGGCTCATAACCCGGAGGTCGTAAGTTCGAATCTTTCCCCCGCACCCATTCTATCTACTACCTGCTCCGGTAGTTTATATCTGATCTCAACTTCAAGACTATTTGGCAAGAGCTCGATCTTGTCTACCCATGCTTTCAAAATTCTCTTCTTCTCTGCATTAGTCCCATGCTCTATCGCATATTTTGTGTTGTTTCGATAAGCTATGGCTGTCTGCATATCGATCTGGGGAACCTTCTGTTGCACTGCAGCTACCGATGATAATGTCTGCTTCTCCGCAGTGAGCTCTCGAAGCCGCTGGTTAGCCCATACCGTGTCTGCTAGGCCATCTTCAATCGACTGTCGAATGTTTTGTATTTTAGTGTCGATATCTAGCAGTTTCTTGTTTGCATCAGGATCGTAGCCAGATGACTGCTCCCATATCCTCTTTAATTCAGTATTGATATCCTTAACGAAATCCTTGCTTTCCGTGCACACTTCCAAGAGCCGCTCAAGCCCGTTGAAGACCTCGTCCTCAACCTGCTGCTGTGGCACGTAGATTCCTTGCCCGCAGCCGAATCCCCTGCGGTTTGGAATACTGTTGCAGATGTAATACTGTTTCTCCGAGGTCTTGTAATAACCGACCATACTTCCGCCACATCGAGCACAACTGAACATCCCGCCACTGAGGATGTATCTAGAGCTCACCGTTCGGTTGGAAGTCTTTACGGTAATATGATGGGACCGGTTCTTGCGCGCCGCAATGATTCGCTCTACCTCATCTTCAGTGATCAGAGCCTCGTGAGCATTTTCTACGACTACCCATTCCGATGGATCGTTATATCGCTTGTTTCTGCTGCGCACGTTCCACACACCGTAGCCGGCATATTGAAGCAAGCAATGAGGATGAAGCATGCTGTTCCAAGTCGATTGACTCCAGAACCTATTCCTTTGTGGAGGGATACCGGTATTGTTGCAGAAGTCCCTGAGCTCATCTAGAGTTGCACCTTTGGCAGCCATCTCTACTAGTAGATACCGTGCCCATTCGGATACTTTTTTTCCTAGGACAACGGAGCTGTTTGGTACCCATATGGACTTGATGAGATCGCGACCTTTCTTAACCTCACCCCGTATGAGACGCACTGATTGATACCCAAAAAGAGGCTGACCACCGTTCTTGTAGCACCAGCCTGTTTCAGGATCACGTGCTTGGACATTCGCCCTACAGCCTTTTCTTGTATGGAAGGCCACTTCGCGCGAATAGGCCTCATTCTTCGCGAACGTGATGGCCTCCATATATACGCCGGCCACTGAGGTGGAATCTACCTCCATATCGTTCAACGATATAACCCGTATACCTGCCTGCTGGAGATCCCTGATGAGGGTTCTAGCTCCCAGACTGTCCCTTGAGAACCTGGAGTAGTCATGAACTAGGATCGCATCGATACTCTTGTCTGACTTAGCCCTGTTGATCATCTTATGGAATTCCACACGTGCCGAATCCCTCTTAAATGCGCTAGCGGCTTCTTGATATTCCTCTACAATCGCCATGCCTTTCTTTTGGGCATATTCACGGATCTGGTGTAGCTGCTCTGGCATCGATAGCCCACGCTGCTCCTGCATATCGGTAGAAACCCGAGCCCAGGCTAAAACTCTTAGGGTATCAGAAACCTCATTGGTGCTACCTGGATGAGGTGTCAGGATTGAGTCAAGTAGTTTGCTCATTTCTGTTTGTCCTCCTCAGGGAGTTTAACGTCAGCGAGAGCCTTCTCAAGTATTTCGATGAGTAGTGTCTGCTGGCTTCTTCGGTCTTTGAAGCACAACCATCTGAGCTTCTCATGCAGCTCCTCGGAAATCCGAATTGTCAACCGAACCATGTCTGTGTCCTCCATGTATATTGTATCAGTGTATCGTCATGATGTCATGATGTCATATCGCAGCGTTTTTATGATAGCGAGTCTATATGTCGACAAACTCTACGTACGCCGTATTGTGTAGGGTGCAGGATAGTGTATGTTTTTCCACTCGTAATATAACTAAAGATATATATACACGGATTACAAGATATATACTATTAAAATCTCTAGAGTGTCTATCATCCTGCATTATCCTACACTGAATAGCTGTTAGTGCTGGAAATCTCTTCAGGCTAGTGTAGGGTGGTCTTGTTTCATGATGCCAACCTACACTGGATCCTCTGGGTTATTTCCACATACCACTCTCCATGATATGCCCTTACTGGTCCTAATACCCCTCACTAACCGCGCACTGTTTAGGCCGTATCTCTTTCCAAGCCGCGCACTAAATTGTTTGCCAAATCGACACATGCTGTTCCCCTTTCCATGCAACGCATCAGATAGTGATGAAGGCACTGTATCAAATATCCCCCTTTCTATATCGGATATAAGAGCAGATAGAGTGACATGTTTAGTACCATATGTTTCTATCCACAACTTAAGGAATAGCTCCCATTCTGAAGTATCGTTATCTGACTGTTCCCACAGCTGATCTCGGTTCTCTATAAATCCTGAAATGCCACTATGATTTAGGATACATCCAACAGTATGAGCCCACTTTTCGTAAGACCCGAATGCAGGAACATGATATGATGGGCATCCTGATGCATACCAGGCACGGCAGAGAGTGAGCAAAGCTGAAAGTAGCCTAGATCGGTTACCGTGCGTCCACATTTTTAGGTCTTTGTGCATAAAACCATCTCGCTCGTGAGGTCTTGAGTGTTTGGGATCCAGGCGTATCCAGACACACCTTCTAGTGATGTCTCCGCCAAGCTGAAGGTTGTTACCGGTGGCTACCCATACAGCACGATTTGGTAATGTCACGGTTTCCGTATTCTTTCCGAATATCCTGTCCTTGACCGTTATTGATGTTAGAACCATGGCAAGATCCGAGCTTTCGAGCGGATACATCACATTGTCTATCACGACCATTGATGGTCCCATCATCAACATCGCAGTGATTTTCTTGGACCATTCATCAACTTTAGTTGGAGCCGTTGTGAAATCAGGAGTCATACCACTGCTTACGATCCCGGCCACCATCGCTAGGAGGCTTTTCCCGCTTCCTGCTGTAGGTGCATCAATGAGCAGCAATGGGATGATATCCCTGATGGCGGGTTGTATAATCGGCGAGAGGAGGAATGCAATCGCATTTGCTCTACTAGCTGGTCCATCAAATGGAAAGTCATGTAATAGCTCATCAATCACCACTATTGCCGCAGCGATATCTGCCTTGGTTGGCTGGTCAGGCACTTCCACCGGTTGTTCATCGCTTCGTCGGTGATAAAACAGCTTGGTATCTGCGTCATAACCAGGTTTTTGCGATACCGTCCCATCAGGCTTTATAGTAGGGGACTTAGTGACTCCCTCAAGCGCAGGGAATGGCCAACTGTCTTCTGACATTATAAATGAAACGATGCTTCTGGGCGGCATTGTGTTCTTAAGTCTATCATCTGATTCGATGACGAAGTTACACGTTTTTGCCAGCCGCGACGTCATTGTGCCTTCAGTGACGTTATTTATAACAGCATTCCCTCGTTCGTCCTCCACGATTTGGCACAACATACCTGACCTGACGAACAGTGTCGGAGGCACATTTGATTCCTGGAGAAGCCGGATCGCTTCGTTGCCCATATCTCGAAGCTGTCGATCATTTACGACAACCGTCGGAAACACCTCCTGTCCTGCATCTCGTTTTGCGTTTTTTGCTTTCGTTATCGCACCCCTAAGTGTGCGAAGATCGAGTTGCTTTAGTTCCTTCTTTAGTAAATGTAGCACGTCACTCAGTTCCCCAAGTGGTAGCAGTGCGAGTTGGTCGACCACCTGAAACACTGCATCGGCTGTACCTATCGATCTCGCTTCTCCGATTTTCTGGCGGGCTGCCAATAACTGCTCTTCTGTCACTATCCCGCTATCCGCTCCATCGTAAACCTTGGTCGTATTGGAAATGGCCTTGTCGATCGTCATAGCTCCGTATGTTATCCCTCCGTGGTTCTCAATCCACTTGTCGCGCATCAAGCCTGAATTCCGAAAGAGTTCGTCTATTCTAGACGCATCCTTCTGCGTCCAAAACGCCAACATATCACACAGAGCCAGGTCAGCCGCGCTGTGGTCACCGTTGTATTCGCCGGTATTGCCATACCACAGGTTGCTGAACTTACCGCCATTGCTAGCGGACATCGCCTTCTCTATTAGCTCCTTGTCGGAAAGCTCCAGCGGCCTAACGCATTTCGTTCCCTGTGTCATAGCAGTGGGACTAGTAGGACTGCCGAAAATATTACCATAGATGCCATCTACTGTACATTGAGCGTCTCTAATCTCGGCAGGAGCGCCTGGGAATAGCAGTCCGGTGAATACGACCATCCTGACGTTCTCGTATAGCTCGAACCCCGGGTTTGTAATGACACGGCATCGAGGTCCTGGCTTCTTCGCTCTCGCGATGATATGGATACCTGTTCCCGACTGACTGTATTCTGTGTATGAGCCCATCTTGTCGATTATAGCTTGCGCCCATTCTTCAGCAACTCCGTCAGCAGATACGACTTTGTCGAGGTCTACAAACACATAAGGATCGCTCGCAGAGAGAACGAAGCCAATACCATCGAATTTGCCATTAGGTGCCTCTGCCGCGTGTATAACTTCCTCGAATGGCTTCCAAGTCGAAGGATCATCGACCTTCGCACAGTGCCCATCCGGCGTGCATGGCATTTTGATTATATGACCGGTGCGTTCTACCAGGCGATAGCACACCCACTGATTAAGCACTTTGAGTTCATTCGGGATGCTAGCATATCTGTCATTACTTGCCATCTACTTGGCCTCCAATTACCCGACCAAGGTTAGGCCCGAATAGCTCAGGGTGTTCTGTGGCATAGGCACGGGCCACTAGCTTGGCGATGATTTCGGAGGATACCTGCCACTCGGTTTCGGTCATGATCTTGGACGGTGTCGTGATTCGATGCTTGATCTTGCTGTGATTCTCTGTCAAGTCCTAACTCCTTTTGTCGTAGCACTAAAATGTAATAATCCCCGAGAGGCTGGCCCGGCAAGGCGCTCTCGGGGATAGATTCCTCCGATGAATCGAAGGAAAAGTGTTAAACCAGTCTGCCGGACCAAGGTCTTCCACTAACAATGCGTGAAGATGGGCTTCACTTTGTGAAAAGTGGCTTCACAACCAAAAATCAGCTCAAAATCGACAATAATCTAGTATAAATACTGGGTATTTTAGTCCCTAATATCGGTGTTTGGCAGTCTAGGAATTATTTGTAAAGGGAGCGATGGAGATAAGGGCTATGCGGTGTTGGCAAGGTATGGGTCGCTTATCACTCCAACAATTGAGTTATCACGACAGTTGTCAACACCTCACGATTTGATAGAGTGGTGGGGAGCATCCGACATATTACCGATCAATGCTCAAGGTTTTTGTAATGCTGTTACAATAGACATAAGGTATAGCGAATAGTAGTTGTGTATACCGGTCGTAGTGCCTAATTGCTTGATTCAAATAGGACCATTTCCAGGCTGAAAAGGAATCAAGCTCGTTGACAGTAAATGTAACTACAACCGAATATGTTCTGACGAGATACAACCCAATAGCTGTGTTGTGAATGAGTCGGACAGTGTGTGGCAATCAGCTACATGACCCTATTGCAGGTTTTGTTCACCATCATCATGTTGGGCTTCCTAGGAGGTTACCATGGACGTCTTTACTATCCACCAGAAAGTTATGCAAGACTATAAGGACTATATTGAGAGCTTTATCAGCATATCTGACCCTGAAATACGAGTGGTGGTGCAAGATGCCTTAGCTAAGGGAAAACTCTGGCACCAACCTCTGCTTCAGTTCAATCCGTCCTATGCTCAAGCTGGTCCGGTTCAAGACCTGGTAGCACAAGGTAAACTCCATCCGCAATTAGGTAAACTCTTCAAAGACTATACCTTGTATCAACACCAACTGAAGGCCATAGAACTCGGCAATGCTGACAATGACTTCGTCGTCACATCAGGAACCGGCTCAGGTAAGTCACTAACCTATATAAGCACCATATTCCAGCATCTGTTCTCAAATCCAGATCACCCGGGCGTGTGTGCCATAATCGTCTACCCTATGAACGCCCTCATTAACTCACAAACCAAGGAAATTCAATCATACGAGAAGAACTACGAGCATCTGACTGGAACCGCCTTTCCGTTTATTTGTGGGCAGTATACCGGTCAGGAAGATGAACAGACCAGAGCGAGATTCAGGGAGAACCCCCCGCATATCTTGCTAACAAACTATATGATGCTAGAGCTCTTACTGACACGGAGCCAAGAGCACCCCATACGTGATGCCATCTTCAACAACTTGAAGTATCTCGTGTTCGATGAGTTGCATACCTATCGTGGTCGGCAAGGCTCCGACGTCGCAATGTTGATCCGTCGTATATCAGCCAAATGCAAGCACCATATTACCTGCATCGGAACATCCGCTACCATGGCCTCCACAGGAGATGAACAAACCAAGCTTAAGCAGGTCGCTGAAGTCGCATCTACCATCTTTGGCAGGAAAATTAACTCAAACCAGGTTGTTTCAGAGCAGCTTACTCGCAGCCTTAGCGGTGAACAGGGCGATCCATCCCAAATGGAGCTTCATCAAGCCATCGGTAGTCCCACGTATCCTGATGGATCGGCTGATGCATTACGGAAACACCCCGTGGCCATGTGGCTCGAAAGCAACGCGGCAATCGAAATGACTGATGGTCACCTTGTTCGTCATAGGCCACAAACAAAGCAGCAGATCGTAACGGCATTATCTCTTGCGTCTGACAGAACAGAAGAAGAGTGCGAGATGTCGCTAGAGAGGGTATTAAACTGGATAAATGCGGTTAATGAGGAAATCCAAAAATCAAAGTCTCATTCCACAATACTTCCATACAAACTGCATCAGTTTATTGCCCAGACAGGTTCGGTATACACTACGCTAGAACAAGGGGTTGGACGCTATATCACACTTGAATCAGATATATACAAACCCGAAGATCAAAACACCAAAATCTACCCTAACGTGTTCAGCAGAGCAAGCGGACACCCCTTCATCTGTGTATCAAAAATCGGAGATCGGCTTGAGCCTCGTGAATTCAACGACTACTCAGATGATGATGAAGAGGGGAATGCAGCGGATGGCTACCTGATAGTTGGTGAAGATATCTGGGACCCAGTGAATGACATCGGAGAACTTGACAACGCTTGGATTAAAACAACCCGGCAAGGCACTGTTCCTGAAAAAAGATATGCGGCACGCTTTCCCGTCAAGCTCTACTTCGATAGGAGTGGCAAATGCTCTGATGTGAACACTATGGAATATTGGGGATGGTTCATGGCGGCACCACTGCTGTTTGATCCTACAGCGGGTGTATTCTGGGACCCCAAGACAAAAGACTACGCAAAGTTGACTAAGCTTGGCAGTGAAGGCCGAAGCACCTCAACAACCATCACTACGTTCTCGATTCTGAACCAGTTGCACGATGCGAAATTCAATCAGCGAGACCAGAAACTGCTCAGCTTTACCGATAACCGTCAGGATGCGGCACTGCAGGCAGGCCATTTTAATGACTTCGTTAAGATCATTCAACTCAGGTCGGCACTATACCATGCACTAAAGTCGGCAGACAGCCACACACTCAGCTTTTCGAACTTAGGTGCGGCGGTCTACCAGCGTCTAGGATTGTCTTTCCCCAGCTTTGCGAACGTCGATTCCGAACCTCCCATAGCGGCAATACGACAGGACTATATAAATACTTTCGAAGCCTATCTTGTCTACCAGGCTATTGAGGATTTGCGGCGCAGTTGGAAGATAGTCCTGCCCGACCTGGAGCAGTGCGGGCTTCTCAACGTTGAGTATAAGTATATTAATGAACTAGTCGAAGACGATGGGTTCTGGTTGGATACGCCTATCGTGAACCATATGGGCATAGATGATCGTAAAGAATTCATCACCGCTATTCTTGACTACTTCAGGCATGAATATGCACTATGCAGCAATAACTATCTTACCATCGCCAAGTTGCGCGAAAATGGTCAGATATTTAAAGAGAAATTACGCTCACCATGGAGCCTGGACAGTAATGAGGAATTGCGTCAACCATTTGTCTTGCGCCTGGATCCCCTCAAACGGAGTGCTCAAAGCAGTAAGAGTATAGGCTTTCGAAGCGCATTGGGCAAGTACATCAAAATGGTTGCTTTAGACCACGGAATAAATCCAGGTGAGTTCAAAGATGCCGACTACCGCGACTTCATTCTGAACCTTATGAACAAGCTGACATCGGCCACATATATTGTCAAGACTGAGGCGAAAGACCAAAACAGTCAATCCGTACCTGTATATCAATTGAACCTTGACAAGATTATCTGGCAATTTGGTGATGGCTCGGTCGTTCGACCAGACCTGGTGAAGATCCGGTCATACAAAAAATACAAGCCTAAGCCTAATACCTTCTTTAGAAGCCTATATATGCGTGATATGCACCAGATGAAACGCTGGCAGGCGCAGGATCACACGGGACAGCTCAATAATGACACCAGGCTGGACCGAGAAGATAAATTCCGTGCTGACTGGTATCTTGACACATTACCGAAAACCCTGGATGAAGGTAAAATCCGGACAGATTCCATTAACGCGCTCTTCTGCTCACCAACTATGGAGCTGGGCATTGATATCGGGGGGTTGAGTGTCGTCCACATGCGCAATGTGCCACCTAATGCCTCGAACTACGTGCAGCGCTCAGGGCGAGCCGGACGTAGTGGGCAAGGAGCGCTTGTGTTTACTTATTGCTCCAGCTTCTCTGCACATGACCGTCACTACTACGCGGAACAGTCGGAGATGGTCTCAGGCGAAGTGAAGCCTGCTCGAATAGACCTTGTCAACGAGGAGCTGCTGCGTGCTCATCTCAATGCGCTGGTGATAAGTGATGTTGGACTACCCTGTATCAATGACGGGGCTAACGGCAGACCTTCACTCGACCAGTTGCTGGATATGAACGCTGCTAACTATCCGTTATTGGCCGGTGTCAAAGACGGCTTCAGCCTGACGAACGACGCGCGAAATGCCATAAAAGCGACGTTTAAAAAGGCTGTTGCGGATTTTGAACAGCTACTACTTCAACCGGGAAGCAGTTGGTATACCAATGACTGGGTAGATATCAATCTCAATTCATTGGTCGGTCAACTACACGCCGCGATGGAACGCTGGCGAAGTCTGTTCAGATCCGCCACGGCTCTACTTAATAGCGCAACTCAGGCGATCAATACAGGACTATATGGTGTCAGTAGTGACACATACAAAAAGCACGATCGCAATATGAAAATGGCCACCCGGCAGTTGCAGCTTCTACGCAACGATAGTGTGAGGTCGCAGGACCTGTCGGAGTTCTATCCATACAGATACCTTGCTTCCGAGGGCTTCCTGCCGGGATACAACTTTACGAGGCTGCCACTTCGGGTGTTTGTGCCAACGGCGAATACCGGTGGTGAGTATATCTCTCGGCCCAGGCATATCGCATTACGGGAATTTGGTCCGCTGAATGTCATCTACTACAACGGCAGAAAATACAGGGTCAATCAGATGATCGTGCAGGATGCCGAATCGAACCTTAAAGACGCTAAAGTGAGCCTGAAAGCAGGTTATTACTTGGAGGGCGATCAGAAGAACCTGGAGATATGCCCGTTCTCAGGGGCCAACCTGGCTGATACCAACAATGTGATCTATCTCAACAACCTTATGGAAATGTCTGAGTCACGCTCAGAGCAGGTAGAACGTATCTCGTGCTCAGAAGAGGAACGGGTGTTAAAGGGTTACGAAATCGACACCTACTTCTCTGTGGACGGACAACAATTTGAACGCATCACAAAGGCCATTCTACGGTCTGACGGGGACCACATGCTCAACCTGCGATATATCCCCGCAGCACGATTGATTCACCTAAACAAGAAGTGGAACGCCAGCAAATCTGAGGGATTTCCCATTGGTATGACCAATGGCTTCTGGCATTCGTCGGTACCTGTACCAACACCGACCAGCACGGAGACTTATAAGCTAATCAAGCTGATCACCACGAACACGGCTGATGCCCTTTATATCGAGCCAGTGCTGCCACTAGCCCTTACTGCCGAGGGAGTGATCACACTGCAGTATGCTCTCAAGGCAGCGATTGAGCAGCTCTACGACGTGGAATCTAGTGAGATCGGCGTGAACTCAATCGGAGATAAGAAGGCCCCTAATATTCTCATCTACGAGGCAGCAGAGGGTAGTCTGGGTATTCTGTCACAGATCGTCCAGTCCCCTGATGCCTTCACGGCTGTGGTGCAAGCCGCCAAGCAGATATGCCGTTATGATGAGGAGGAGTATAAAGCCCCAGCCTCATATAGCGATCTGCTCAGTTACTATAACCAGCGCGACCACGCCAATATCGACAGGTTCCTCATACAGGGCGCACTAGACAAGCTGCTGGCCTGCAGTGTCGAGATCATGGGAACATCCGGCTACACAGATTATGAACAGCAATACCAGACGATGATTACGAGCCTGGATCCAAACTCATCAATGGAGCGCACATTCATAGAATATCTCCACAAAAATAGCCTTCGGCTGCCCGATCTGGCCCAGCCCTATGTTGAAGGCATGTATTGCCAACCCGATTTCCTGTATAAAGAGCCTAAAGTCTGGATATTCATTGATGGAACTCCACACGACCTTCCCGAGGTCAAGGAAAAAGACAAGCAGCAACGCATGGCACTGCTGGCCAAGGGTGACCAATACTGGGTGTGGAACTACCATGATGAGCTGCCATCCGTTATCGCGAAGCGTCCCGACCTGTTTAAGAAGGTAAAGTAAATTGAGCACTACATATTCACCAGGCAAACTTGTTCGCCTACGTGATCGCATTTGGGTGGTAATGCCCACCGATGACACCGATCTGCTTATGGTGAAGCCCTTAGGTGGAACTGATGATGAAATGACCGGTATCTACCTACCTCTAGGTATACCGTCAGATGTTCCCAAGGATGCCTCATTCAGCCCTCCTGCGATGGAGGATATAGGCGATATCTCTACCGCACGCCTTTTATATGATTCTGCCCGGCTCGCTTTCCGGAACGGAGCAGGGCCATTTCGTTGCCTGGCAAAGCTCTCTTTCCGCCCAAGACCATACCAAATCGTGCCTCTAATCATGGCCTTGCGCCAGGATACGGTCAGGTTGCTGGTGGCAGACGACGTGGGTGTGGGTAAGACGATCGAGGCACTACTTATTATTCGGGAGATGTTGGAACGGCGTAAGATCAAGCGGTTTGCCATTGTCTGTCTGCCTCATCTTTGCGACCAGTGGCAGCAGGAGATTCGCACTAAGCTCGATATCGATGCGGTAATTATCCGCAGCAACACTCAGGCTCGACTTGACCGGGAGATTCAGGGTGATACCAGCGTGTTCGAGTACTACCCCTATCAAATCATTAGCATCGACTACATTAAGTCCGACACGCGCAGCACGCTGTTTGTGCAGCAGTGCCCAGAACTGGTCGTGGTAGACGAAATGCATACGTGTGCCAGACCGTCTGGTGCCTCGGTCACGCAGCAGCAGCGCTTTCACCTTGTGAACAGAATAGCCGCGAAGCCGAACCAGCACCTGGTGATGTTGACCGCAACCCCACATAGCGGGAAAGCTGAGGAATTCCAATCTATCATCGGTCTGCTCGGGGCTGATTTTAGAGATATGGACCTGCAGGCCAGCACACCCGAACACCGTAAATCGCTCGCACGCCACTTTGTGCAGCGGAAACGCGCTGATGTGTCTAAATGGATGGATGAAGATACCCCATTCCCCACAAGAGATGCCTTCGAATGGTCGTATCCGCTATCACCTGAGTATCTGAAATTCTTCGAAGATATCCTGCAATTTGCCCGTAAAATGCTGCAGGTTGATACAGCCAACACCACACGTAAGCGGGTTCACTACTGGACTGCACTGGCACTTTTGCGTGGGGTGATGTCAAGCCCGGATGCTGGCATCAAGATGCTGAACACACGTGCAGATAAGCTTGCGGCGGAGCTCACCGTAGATGACGTTGCACCTGTATTGGAAGATGAAACTGACGCACAGCGAGACGACATCTCTACTGATAATCCCGTCCGCGACATAGATTACGGCTTTGAGGGCGATAATGCTCCAGTGCAAGTGACGGAGCAGATGGACTGGACTGACTACCAAAAACGCCAGTTGCGGGAGTTCGCACAGCAGTTAGAAGGACTGCGAACAGAGGTCCTTGACCAAAAGCTATTTGCCGCCTCTATCGTGTTGGACGATTGGATCAAACACGGTTTTCAACCGGTGGTGTTCTGCCGATATATAGAAACCGCCAACTACCTGAACGACCAACTCAAGCCGCTTCTGCAGAAAAAACACCCCAACATCCATGTTGCTGTGATTACCAGCGAGCTGCCTGATGATCTGCGCCGTCAGCAAATAGATGACCTAAAGGGCAAACGTCCGGTCTGTCTCATCGCCACTGACTGCCTAAGTGAGGGTATCAACCTGCAGGAGACCTTTACCGCTGTGCTCCATTACGATTTGCCATGGAACCCTAACCGGCTGGAGCAGAGAGAGGGCAGAGTAGACCGATATGGACAGAGCTCCAAAGAGGTGAAAGCGTGCCTGATATACGGCGAAGATAACCCGATTGACGGTATCGTGCTTGATGTGCTTTTGCGCAAGGTGCGTGAGATAAAAAGAACCATCGGAATCAACGTGCCTTTTCCAGAGGACTCCCAAAGCATCATCGACACCATCACCCATGCTTTATTGATCAATCCTGACCGTCACGTCAAAACTTCCAAAGCGGGTAAACAACTTCAATTCGATTTTGGTGATTTCCCCGAAGCTAAAAATGCCGGAACGAATATCACTCAGAAAATTGATGAAGCCGCCAATAGAGAGAGGACTTCTCGCGACATCTTTGCGCAGAACGCCATCAAGGCGCAGGAGGTTGCTCAAGACCTGAAGGCTGTGGATGAAGCGATTGGCAATGTCAGCACCGTGCGAGAATTTGTGACAGCGACGCTGCAACGCCTTGGAGTGCAGTGCCTGCAAAACAAGCGCGGTTACGAACTGATGAAACCCAACCTACCTGAGCATCTGAAACTGCTGCTGCCGTCAAAGGGCGATAGTTTTAAAATCAGTTTCGACTCACCCACACCAGATGGATATACCTACCTGGGACGAAACCATCCCTTTGTGGAGCAGCTCTGTCAGTTTGTCATGGCCAATACTATGAACCGTCAGGGGATGCGCGCAGCACGCACCGCGGTCATTCGCACCAGCCAGGTAGATACTATGACCACGATCATGCTATTCCGCTGCCGTAATGTGATTCAACATGGTAAAGAACACCATCAGATTGTGGCTGAGGAGATGCTGCTGTGGGGATGGAAGGGCACTCCTGAGCAGAAAGAGTTCATCGAGCATGAACAGGCAAAGCAGCTTCTGAGCGAGGCTCGGGCATCGAAAAATATGACCGTCTATGAAGCCGAACCTTTCCTGCAAGGCTCTGTGGATATGCTTGAGCAGTTGCAACCTGACCTCAATCGACTTGCGGAGAAGCAGTCACAGGCTCTTGTGCAAGCGCACGAACGCTTTAGTGCGCTGCTAGACAAACAGAAATTCCAGGTGGTCTATCCTGTATTGCCTATGGACTTCATGGGTATCTATGTTTTGGTTCCGGAGGCCAGGGCATGAACAACACCATCATCAGAATCGAGGGCTCGATCTTCTCACCTGATATTCTGGACCGACTAGAGGATACGCCCAGTCAGGCGCCTGCAACATACGGCTTGCCTGCTGCTGTGAAAGTTAAAGACGAAATCGCCAGAGCATGGGCTTTTGCACAGGATGACTGGCAGAAATTCCAGAACCGCTTGAACACCCTGTCACCAGATAGTGCTGCCACCACAGAAACCCGTAACTACTGGATTATCCCGTTGCTGGAACGTCTTGACTACCGGCTTGAATACCGCTCGAAGGCCGAGGAGATCAACGGGAAACTCTACCCCATCTCTCACAGAGCGGTCAACAGGGGCAACCTGCCTGTGCATATTGTGGGCTATAACGACAAGAATGGCTTGGACAGACGCCCGGAGAACGCATCGACCAGGATGTCTGCCCATGCACTTTTGCAGGAGTTCCTGAACCTTGATGAGCAGTTATATGGAATAGTCACCAACGGTAAAATTATCCGTCTGCTGCGTGACAGCTCCCGCCTGGTTAAGTTGAGCTATCTGGAATTTGACCTTGATCAGATACTTGGCGATGAGCTCTACTCCGAATTTGCTCTGCTCTACCGGCTCTTACACGCCACGCGTATGCCCAGTTCAACAGATACTGCGGCTGATAGCTTAATAGAAAAGTATCATCAGGACTCGTTGGAATCCGGTGCGCGAATACGCAGTGGGCTCTCAAATGCTGTGGAAAATGCGATTGTGAATTTCGGCAACGGGTTTTTGAAGCATCCGCAAAACACAGAGCTACGCAGACAGGTGGATAGTGGTGGACTGACAGCCCAAAGTTACTACCAAAAGCTGCTACGCCTCATCTATCGTCTGCTTTTCCTGATGGTGATTGAAGAGCGCGACCTAGTATACCCGGAGGGAACTGCCACAGTACAGCGTGAACTCTACCGGAAATACTACAGCATCTATCGGTTGCGTCTGCTCTCTGAAAAGCGCTTCCTCGCCGATCCGCGTCACGACGACCTCTGGATGTCTCTCATGGCCACTTTTTCGCTGTTTGAATCATCGGGTTTAGGCGAAAAGCTCGGTATCGCTTCGCTGGCAGGCGACCTGTTTGGACGCGAGGCGATCGGGCAGTTGGCTGACTGCACACTGGGTAACGACGTGCTGCTGGGCTGCCTGCGCTCACTGAGCCTTTACGAACACCCCGACAACCGTCAGCTTATCCGCGTGAATTACGGGGCATTGAACGTAGAGGAGTTTGGCTCGGTGTATGAAGGGCTGCTCGAATATCAACCCGTGTTCACCAGCGATGGCGGTAGTGCTGGATTTGGATTTACACACGGTGATGAGCGTGCCGCCACCGGATCCCACTACACCCCCGATGAGCTTGTGCAGCCGCTGATTAAGCATTCGTTGGATTACCTAATTACTGACCGTTTGAAAGAACCGCGTGCTGAGCAAGCCCTCCTCAGTCTTCGCGTCGCCGACATCTCCTGCGGCTCCGGCCACATATTATTGGCCGCGGCCCGGCGGATTGCGACGGAGTTGGCGAAACTGCGCACGGGGGAGGATCAGCCATCACCCACGGCCTACCGTGCAGCTCTACGGGATGTGATTCGGGAATGCATCTACGGGGTAGACCTGAACCCGCTGGCGGTGGAGCTGTGTAAGGTGGCGTTGTGGCTGGAGGCGCATAACCCCGGCCAACCGCTAAACTTCCTTGACCACCACATCAAATGCGGAAACTCCATTGTGGGCTATCTCAGCCGCGAAGAATTGGATAAAGGTGTTCCGGACGAGGCATTTAAGGCGATGCCGGGTGATGATAAAGAGTTCGGTGCTGCGCTGCGAAAGCTGAATAAGAATGAGCGGGAGAATAAAGATCAAATCGTGATGGACTTCTCCCCCGAGGTTCGGAAACATCTTGATGCGGTTCTGGCACAGTGGCATACGCTTTCGTCAATGCCTGAGCGAGTGCCTGCGGAGATAGAGGAGAAGAAGTCACGTTTCGCTGCGTTCTCCGCTGGACAAGATACCTGGATATTGAACCAGATCGCCGCGATCCCAATCGCCCAGTTCTATATTCCAAAGACAGTCAAAAACGCCAAAAAGATCATCACCAATGCGAAATACTTGCCCTACGTGCGAGATGGCCTCACACCTGTCGGCCAAGCCACCGCGGAGGCCTGGGCCACCGCTAGACAGAAGCGCTTCTTCCACTGGTTCCTTGAGTTCCCAGAGACCATGGCAGGGGGAGGGTTTGATTGCATTCTAGGTAACCCTCCATATTTAGGTGGTAAAAAGATAAGCGGTATCTATGGACATGTATTTTGTGAATACGCCAAATGGGCATATGCACCTACCGGAATTAGTGATCTCGTTACATTTTTCCTAAAGCGTATCTATGGCTTGTTGAAACCAACTGGTTTCATGGCCCTCATCACCACAAACTCGGTTATCGATAGCGATATACGGAGAGATGGGTTAATGCAGTTGCTTGAATCAGGTGGCCGCATTAACATGGCTGTGCGCGGTGTAAAGTGGAGTGGAACTGCCAACCTTGTAGTCTCTGAGTTTTCGATTAGCAAGAGTCATTACCATCATTTCTGTGTATTAGATGGTAAGGTAGTTGAAATGATTAACGCGTTTTTTGAAGACGGCAGTCAGACGGCAGATCCTCTATCGATATCGGATAATATGCGACGTGTTTTTCAGGGGTCGATATTTCTAGGTGAAGGGTTCCTGATCAGCAGTGAGGAGGCTAAAAGTCTCATAGTACACGATCCTATAAATTGTCAAGTGATATTCCCGACATATAACGGCAGCGATATGAATAGTTCGCCAGACCAATCACCTCAGCGGTCGATCATTAACTTTTTTGATTGGGGCATACAACGCGCCCACCAGTATTATGATTGCTTCCATATTTTAGAGCAAAGAGTCAAACCACAAAGAGACATAGTTGTTGCCAAGGGGAAACAGATACATGAATATGATTTTTGGAAATACTGGGACAAACGCCCGTATCTATACTCCTCCATCAGTTCATTGGTACATTGCTTTGTCGTTGCACTAGTTACTAAATACCTAAACTTTTCCCGAGTAACGACAGACAGCATATTCTCGCACAAACTTTGTGTTTTCTCTACTGACCGTTGGGATCTTTATTCTGTAGTGCAATCAACCTTACATGATGTATGGGTTCGTAAATACAGTAGTTCGCTCGGTCAGACACTCAATTACTCACCATCGGATTGCTTTATCACTTATGCATTCCCGCGGGGGCTTTGGCAGAAACCAAACCCTACGCTGGCAGCTATTGGCAAGAACTACCACCAGCACCGCAAGGCACTGATGCTCTCACTCTGGTTGGGTTTGACGGATCTCTACAACCTGTTCCACATCTGCGAACTCACACCCGAAATGGTGGCAAAGGCCCGCCAAACACGTCCCGCCGATGCCGGTGAAGGTCACCGGTTGGCGAAAAAGCTGCGTGAGCTACGCCGGATGAATGCCACCGAAGGCAGTGACCAGCCGCCATGCGAACCGGATGAGGAGTTGGATCAGGTGGAGCTATTCACCGATACGCAGCAGTGCTATGAGGCGCTTCTGGAGCTGCGCCACCTGCATGTGCAGATGGATCTCGCGGTGCGTGACGCCTACGGCTGGCAGGATTTGAACCTGGAGCATGGCTTTTACGAGGTCGACACCTTGGCCGAGAACGACCGCGTGCGCTACACCATCAGTCCCGCCGCGCGTAAGGAGCTGCTCCGTCGGCTGCTGGAGCTGAACCTCCAGCGCGCTGCTGAGGAGGCCGAGGCGAAAGCCGCCGCTACTCCGGCCAAGCCCAAGCGGGGGAAGAAGGCGAGTGCGGATGGGGGGTTGTTTGAATGATAGTTGACTATTTATACCCGAGTATGGATCTTTTGAGCCAAGAATATGTGCTCATTCAAGCGTGGAAAAAGACGGCCTCTTACATCAGGTACCATAACTGGTATTCGGACACACTTGCTTTGGATATGGCCGCGGTTGATCTACCTCGTTTCCTAGCTGAAGTAGCAGAACATATTAAGTCGCCAGATCAATGGGCTAATGATCCATTACGTATTGTCCCAGCACCAAAAAGCCAACCATGGCATATAGATCCGGATGCTAATGGTAGCCGATGGGTACCGGATGATGAGAACAGGGTAGCAGAAAAACTACGACCACTAGCTCATGTTAGCCTAAAAGATCAAGTAATCGCGACAGCTGTGATGTTATGTTTAGCAGACCGGGTGGAAACCCGTCAAGGCGATCCACGCAAGGACATCAGGAACCAAGATTTTCGAGCACAAGTGGTCTCCTATGGTAATCGTCTTTACTGTCATGATGTTTCCGATATATTACACCATACATGGGGATCTGGCAAGCTGTATCGTGCATATTACCAGGATTACCGTCGTTTTCTATCGAGACCTGACATTGTGGCAGACGAGTTGAAGGCGGTAGATCTCGACACCAATGGAAATACGCAAATTGTATTTGTCCATTCGGATTTGCGCCAGTTCTATGACAGAGTAAAGCCACCGATGTTAGCCCAGAAGATCGATGCACTCAAAATAACTGGGGACGATGAATTGTTTTTTGATTTTACTCATCGTCTTTTGAACTGGAATTGGGACACGAAAGATCAAAGTGAAGTCACTAGCCACGCTAAACAGGCAGGATTATCCGATTTTTCAACAGTCGCGCTTCCTCAGGGATTAGTTGCCGCAGGGTTCTTTGCCAATGTGACATTGCTTGATTTCGACCAAAGCTTGCGAGATGCACTTCATAGCGAGATATCATCTGGGATCGTGCTAGAGGACGCTTGTAGATATGTTGATGATCTTCGCTTTGTTTTAACTGTTGATGGTGAACGCAGCCTGAACGATATCGAACAGAGCATGATAAGCTGGTTAAGGGATTTGTTGAGCGTCCATTCTACCGGACTAATGCCATCTGAAGATAAAACCATTGCAGCACGTGTTGGTGGTGATGAACGACCTTTGGTGCTACAAAGTCGGAAGATAGACCGTATTCAACATGCGATTTCAGGCGGTTTTGATGTTGTCGGTGGTGACGCCATTATCGACTCTATTCAAGGACTGATAAGGTCACAACGGCTGTATTCAGACGATCGATCCAAGTTTACAGGTCTCCCATTTGTGCCCGTCGCAGATGTGCGTGATGCCACCGTCGCGAGGTTCGCGGCAGGACGATTTCGTAGCACATATCGCTCATTACGCCCGCTTTTATTGGGCCGTGATGTTGGTGATGATACTTCAAGTGGTTCAATGGATATATATGAAAATTTACCTCGAACACAGGCTGAACTCGATGATGAAGCGCGAGCGTATGCTTTATACCTTATAGATTGTTGGATCAAGGATCCATCTAATGTGCGTTTACTTCGCATCGGACTAGACCTCTGGCCTGATGTCGATGTAATAACGCGTGTTCTCTTACTATTACGACCTTACACTAAGGTAGGCAAGGGCCAAACTGCAGCATGTCGTGTTGCATATTATTGTTTGGCCGAGATCTTCCGTGCAGGCGCTACAGAAACTGGAGTTGTCGCCGACAACGAATCCCTTCCAAAAGATATCAATATAGATGCTTACCGATCGGTTCTCATAGATGAAGCAATCACGATCATGTCGTTACCAACAGATTCGTTGCCATGGTATCTACAACAGCAAATTTTACTGTTCGTCGCATCCAATAATAAGCGCCTAGTTCCTATCGATACCACTAGTGCCTCACTAGAGACTGAATTGTATATCCAGGTCATAATGTTCATGCGAGGTATGTTTCATGATCAAGACGCAGTAAAATTCGCCATTTATGCTATTTTGTCTCGTAGATCATTTCTCGACAAGGATACTGCAGTAACTCTAGCAACCACGGCTATAACCACTCCTCGTTTAGAGGAAATCGCGAAACGCGATGTGTCCTTTGCTCTTGAAATACTAGATTTAAAACCGGTGCTTCGCGATGATGTATCCATTCAAAAACATGTTGATCTATGCACGCCATCACGTCTAAAAGATAAAGATTGGGTAATTCTTACCGATGTGGTATTAAGTCCCACAACGAGTGACTCTATAAATAACGACATGCGAAACGAACTCGCGATACTAAGATTTGCTGCGAAGTTTTTAGAAATGAAGCGTGCATCAGGGGCAGTCTCTCCTTGTGATGTAATGATCAAGCTTGCCAAATCCAATGATTCCACGACCGTCGTCGACGACCTTAAAATGATCCGTCGATCGCTTGCTTCAAATTCGATATATCAACCACCTTCTTGGTGCGCAAACAACGAGCGATGGCGCTTTCAGCTTGGCTACTTAATGCGTTTTATCTTGACGAAGCGAATTGACATTACGCAAGGAGGGTATTCATCAGGTTGGAGGGGGAATACAGATTCATATCGGTCACCCGGATCACATTGGCTTCAACGAAAATACGGAATGTATAGCGGTCACTCCGCGTATGGTGATGACTGGTTGCCGATCACGGAATGGACTGAGAAACTCATCTCAGCGTTGATTGCGTGGCCGGGCTGCAACATGTCGCCTGAAGTAGTCATGGTTAAGAGTGGCATAGATAATACAAGGAAGTATATTAATGCCCACCTTAGCATCATTGAGCAAGAGGTGGGCTCACAAAGCAAAGTTCTCATGTTACCCATGAGTGCACCGATACCCATAGCATCGACAACGAAGCGCATGTTACGTGCTTGTATTGTGCAGACTGTGCTGCCCAATATAACAGACATTAAGCAGTGCCAAAATGATCTGACATTTTCGGATAAGAAGTTACGAGTACACCATCGAAACCACCTTTCGGCAGCATTAGCTGCAGTAAAACGAATGCTAGATTTACGTGAGACACATAAGGAGCATGATGGTCGCATCGACTGGCTGATTCTTCCGGAACTCTCCGTACATCCGGATGACGTGAAGACGCATCTAGTGCCATTTGCACGGGCTCATAAGGCCATAATCCTCGCAGGACTGACATATCAAGAGTTGTTTGCTGGGCAGCCATTAGTCAATTCTGCGATCTGGGTCATACCAACATTATCTCCAGAACATGGACTACAGATTGTTATACGAAGGCAAGGGAAATACCACTTGGCTCAGGCTGAAGACGGTTTGAATACTGTATCCAAAATGCTCATGGGATTCAGGCCATGCCAATGGATTGTCAATTACGAGTGGATAAATCGACGATCTGGTGAGTGTATGTGTGACACATCCGATATTCGACCACTAAAGCTGACCGCATCAATATGTTATGATGCTACCGATCTGGGAATCGTATCTGATCTTCGCAACCGATCCGATGTATACGCCATCCCTGCCTATAACAAAGATGTCCAAACATATGATAACTTAGGGGAATCCTTGCACTACCATATGTTCCAGATGGTTGTTGTAGTGAATAATGGAGTATATGGTGGAAGTAACGCTCATGCGCCATACAAAGAACACTTCAGAAAAAAAGTGTTCCATTTGCATGGACAACCCCAAGCATCTATTGCTTTCCTTGAGATCGAAGATATTCGGCAATTTATATCACGTGTTAAAGACGCAAAAACGTCGGGTAATATAAAGTGGAAATATCCTCCGGCTGGAATAGAGTAGCGATATTGGAAGTATATCGATGACCATTGGGACACGACGATCGTTAGGCACGGAAGGACTATACGATGGCTAATGAAGAACAACTGGCGATACTGAAACAGGGTGTAGAGGTATGGAATGATTGGCGGGGACAGAATCCTGATGAAGAGATTAACCTTAACGAGGCAAACCTTAGCGATACGATGCTTGATGAGGCCGATTTAAGCGGGGCAACCCTTGTCAAGGCTGACTTCACAAGAGCTGTGCTTACATCAGTAGACCTCAAAGGTGCAAAACTTAATGGCGCAATCCTTAGTGATTCTCACCTGCATGAAGCTGAGCTTGATGGAGCTAACTTAAGCTATGCCGACCTTACTGGGGCAGACCTTAGCCAGGCTGAACTGGCAGGGGCCATATTGACCTTCGCAAACCTCAACGGAGCCAACCTCAGTGAATCGAACTTAAGCGGAGCGCAGCTTAACGGAGCACAACTCAGCGGAGCTGATCTACGCTGGTCGATACTCAATAAGACAGTCCTTACCGATGCTGACCTCACACGAGCCGATATGAGTTGGGCACATCTACTAGACGCTGACCTCAGTCAGGCTGATCTCCGTTGGGCAATCTTCCGTGAAAATCGCCTTCAAGGTGCACATTTCAACGGTGCTAACCTTAGTGGAGCTATCTTCAGTCAAGTTAACCTTAGTGGCGCGCACTTCAATGGAGCATGCCTAAATGCCGCTAATCTCCGCGAGGCATGCCTTGGCGATGTCGTTCTAATAGGAGCCGATCTTAGTGCCGCGGATGTGACTGATGTGGTATATGACCGAAAATTGATGGTTGGAAACTACAAGGGCATTAGAGCCGATAGTTGTTACGGTGATGCCATTTTCAGGCGTGACGCTCAGGATCAAGACTATATCGATACACTCGCAACCAGATGCCGTAAAGGTTGGCGTAAGCACCTATTCAACATCTGGCGGTTGACAGACTATGGCCGCAGTATACCAAGTGTCGGGTGTGTTGCCTTAGGAATAGTGTCACTGTTTGGACTACTGTATGCAGCCTTTCCTGGCCTGGTAAACTATGGCACAACCGAACCAACATGGTTCGCACCATTCTACTATTCTGTAGTCATTTTCACGACTCTTGGTTTTGGCGATGTGACTGCCAGTGGTATCCCTGGACAAATGGTGGTGGTTGGAGAGGTGATCTTGGGTTACGTGACGCTTGGTCTTGTGCTGTCGATACTAGCCAACCAGGTGGCAAGACGGAGCTGATTCTGAGGGTAACATCGATCGATTAGCGAAAGGATGGGTGGCACCGCATGAAGATTGAGATACGGAACAGATACGACGGTGTTATCATTGTCGCAGGCGAATATCTGGATATCAAAGAGGCGGTGGTTGCCCATAAGGCCAGCCTTAGCTTTGCCAATCTGCAAGGTGTGGATATGAGTGGTTCCGATTTATCTGATGCCAATCTACAAGAAGCCGACCTTCGCGGGGTTAATTTGAAAGGTGTAAGTCTACAACGAGCCAATTTGCACTGGGCTATGATAGCTGGGGTTAACCTAAGTGATGCCAATCTGAGTGGAGCCGATCTGCGGAGTATACAAATAGGTTGTACTGACCAAAATGGTGAGTGTGATCCAGATTACGAGTTCTCCGAGTATGATGAAATATTGGCCAGTTTCAACAACGTAAATATGTCGGAATGTAATCTTTCTGGTGCTTACCTTTATAGCGCTGATCTCACTGGTGTCAACATGACCTGTGCTGATCTGTCTTACGCTAATTTGTGCTATGCTAATATGACAGGAGCCCATTTGGGTAAGGTGAATTTGGCAAACGCCAATCTCACATCTGCGGATTTTAGTAATGCTGACCTGTCTGGTGCCATCTATACCGGAGCAAATCTTTGCTCTGCCATACTACCCAAGGCAGATATGGGCTCTGCCGATCTCGTTGGTGTTGACCTAAGCTATGCCAAGCTTCAAGGGGCTGATCTGAGCTCTGCAAATCTAACGGAAGCCAACTTGAGCTGGGCCAGTCTTGTCTATGCCGATTTGAGATCTGCCAAGCTAGTCAGAACCAATCTGCGTAGTGCCAATATGCATGGTGTCAATCTGGCAAATGCCGATCTAGGTGGCGCTGATTTAGGTGGTATGTGTTTAGAAAACGACGATGAGGATCAACTCAATCTATCAAATGCGAACTTGTCCAATGCCGTTTTGAGTTGCACCGATCTACGTCGTACAAAACTGCTTGGTGCGAAAATAACAGGCATTGATCTCAGCCATGCGGATTTGTCCGGTCTCAACTTTAGCGGTGTTGACCTTTCTAGCGTTGACCTGAGTTTCGCGACACTCATTGGCGTTGATCTTCAGCATGCTGATCTGATCTCTGCTGATCTCTCACATGCCAACCTAAGTGGAGCCAATCTGCGCGACGCTAATCTTACCGACGCCACCCTTAGCGGTGCAGGGTTTGACGAGGATACCTATATGTTAGATGCCAACCTCACTCGCGTTGATCTGTCTGATAGTGACTTACTGGGTGTTCAATTGGGTGGTGCATGTCTGGTAGATGCAAATATGAACCGGGCGTATTTGGGTGGTGCTGGACTTTCTGGTGCCAATCTCAAAGGCGCCAATCTGCAAAATGCCTGTCTGCAAGGTGCCGATCTGACCGGAGCTGATTTATCCAATGCTGATCTGAGCAATACTGATCTATATGATACCCGACTTAGCGAATCCGACCTTACTGGTGCCAGCCTGGCCGGCGTCGACCTGAGTGGTTCTGACCTATGTGGTTCCGATTTTAGTTATGCCGATCTGAAAGGCTCATATCTTACCAATGTCAATCTGTCAGGCGCGAATCTGAGTAATGCAGACCTCACAGGTGCTTATCTGCACAGTGCCAATCTCGCAAATGCCGACCTCAAGTTTACGAATCTGCAAGGCGCCTACCTTCATAACTCCTGTCTCATAAATGCTGATCTTAGGGGAGCTAACCTGAACGCAACCTATCTGCGTGATGCAAAACTAGATGGTGCCAATCTCCATGGTGCGTCACTACGAGGTGCTAATCTTAGATCTTCTGGTTTTCGCGAGGCCATATACAGTTTAGACGATCTCGAAGGTGCCGATTGGTAAGGTGCTTGTGGGGGGCTATATGGTATTGAGAGCGACTGATGACGGAGCTGTGCAGTAAAGTGGATTGCAGAACAGGGGCAAGCAACCAGGTTATGTAATCCACTAGTATAGTTCAGGAGACAATATCGTATGCTTGACAGCGGAACCTGGCTACCAAAATGCCTAAAATACTGGAATGCGCCATACGTTTCGGATACTGATGAACAAATCAGGATTGGTTATTTGTCGAGTGATCCTCGTGATGGAAATCCGGGTATGGTAATGATCCACACCGCTCTTGTCCCAATCAATAGAGTTGATGAGGTTTTGAACGCACCGGGTGGAATAGGATGGACAGTCTCATGCTGGGGTCCTTTACCAGACGTTGATGAAGGTCAAACTTACGATTCTAGTATCTGGATTGCTGGACCCAACGGAGCGGGTGACAGACTAGAACCGCTTGTAGTGAGCTGGGAGATGCATAACAGGACAGTCATGATGCCGGATAATGGGATGTTGATGTGCTATGGTTTATGTCCGAGAGTCACGTCCGGTCCCGACACGATCATCTGGGATAATCCAGGTGGTCCTGATTACGACGTAGTCAAGGTTCAACCATTATCTCGATTCACTGTACCATCTAAGCATAGTGGCGCTTATGTCACGATTAGCAGACAGTATCTAGAAGACTACGCTTCTCTTAAGGGGTGTGCTGTTGTTGCTGTGTTCTACGAAGATCGCCATTGCACTTCAGATAATGATATAGACGAGCATGTAGATTGGCAGAAGGGCGCGTCATTCGATTTTCCGGGACGTAGACTTCAATTCACAGCAAACGAATATCACAAGGACAAGCCTGTCTTTTGTCGACTGTGGGGGCGCCAACTAGTGCTCATACCATCATGTCGGCCAGTGGCGATGAAGATCATGCCTGAGCTAGAGTGGCCTGGTTACCCGGGCGTGATGACAGAGCAGCGTGCTTCACAAATAGGTTTGTATCACTATGTATATGTTTCGGATCAGGTTCTTGATGAATTCGAAGGGAACCCTGAATATGTTACCAACCCTGAGTATGGAAGTGTATATTATGATGGCCGGTGGTCTTTCCCAGAAGGCCACCGTGTTGGACGCGATTATGTAGCATATGATCTCCTCAGGCTCTACGAATGTTCTCCATTTATCATACAGCTCTTGCATCGCCACGCTGTCGATGAAGGCTTAGTGAATGCCCAAGAGAAAGCTTTGGGGCAACAGAATATCGGCAAACGTGCATCTAGCTTGGTTCAGGCGTTCCTACAATTGGGAGACGAACTTGCCCGGTTAGGTCGATGCCTTGGATTACCATTAACCGGCAAGGATTTAGTCACTTTTGATTTTGAGAACGTGAAGTATACCGGGTGGTGGAACATGCCTGAGTTGGCTCCGCTGGGATGGCGTGCATCTATCGATATGACATATAACGAGTTTCTTAGTCGTTGTTCGATAATCTACCAGATGATTGAAGGGATCGATGAACGACAAATACGGTTGTTGCTGTGTAAGGTCGGTCTTCCTGAGGATAAACTAAGGGACTTTCGGTCAATTAAACTGTTTGCCTGCCTGATGAGTTGTTGCCAAATATCAAAAAAAACAGGTCTGGGAATATGTTCATCTGAGATCAGCATTCGTTGGGACAAAGATGCTCAACTTGAAGCACTTGATCCGTGGTTCGCTTTAGTTTGTCTGCGAAACACTTCGGATCATCTACGAAATGACGAGAGGAAGATAAGAGCGGCCCTCGACACCTTAGGAATACAGCAAAACTCAACGAAAGCAGGCTGGGGATTAGCACTAGACAAGGTCTACGATAAACTCACTGACAGCATTACGGAGCTGACAACGATGCTTAAGAACAGCGTGTTTGAGTGATATCACCGATGCTGGATGACATATATTTCAGACTGAAGTTGATGAATTAGCTTCGATATATGACCCTCTGTATCTGTCTGATCTGTATGGGCGGTAGAACCGTAGCGCCGTTGCAGATAACGGCTATAGTTGAAGCACAAACGTGTGTCGCTGCTTTGTTGATCGCCCGACTATAGAGATACACCATCATCCCCTCGATAGCAATAACAACCCGTGTGACTGGATGCCCAACATGTCGGATCGTCTTGCTAAGATACATAGTCGGAAGCTGCTTGTCCATCGATATGACACTGCCCACACGAATGCACTTGTCTAAGAACTCACAAAGGTATCAGGTTCGGTGCAGGTTCGCACTCGTGGTGATGTTATCCAACGATGGAAGCATCTCGTTGCGAAATCATGTATAACGTTCATGAAGTATGATTTATTAACGCTGTCATTACATACGAATCTAGGAGCCCAATATGGCCGTTCCGGGACAACTCGACATTCTGAAACAAGGTGTAGGCATATGGAACGTATGGCGGAAGCAAAACCCTGGTCATCTCATCGATTTAAGTCATGCTGATCTTCGCGACATGCAACTTCAAGGAGTCGACTTAAGCCACGCGAACCTGAAGGGAACAGTGTTCGATGGCAGTCATCATGAAACAGCTAATATGGAGTATGCAGATTTTAGCGAAGGGTCACTAAGACATTGCCACCTCGAATGGGCAAAGCTTGGACGTTCTCTCTTCTATCAGACCTACATGTGTGATGTCCACATGGGTCATGCTGATCTTCAGTTTGCGAAAATCCGTGACACCAACTTTGACGATGTCGATTTCTCAGAGGCCAACATGCAAGGCATTGATGCCGTCGGTTTTAGTGATATTGGTGTAGACTTCACTGCCGCACGGATCGGGTATGCGAAACTCAGTGGTGCAATCCTCATAAAGTGCAACCTCAGTAGAGCTTTTCTGGAATATACTGACCTGAGTAATGCGTCTCTGGGTGAATCCATTTTCGTGGATGCAGATATAAGCAATGTGAATCTTTCAGAGGCCATCCTTAGCAAGGCCAACTTCACAGGAGCCGACTTGACTGGAGCCAATCTGGCTGGTGCTAACCTAACTGACGCTAACCTCATAGGGGCAAATCTCACTGGAGCGAATTTCAGCAAGGCGTGTGTCAGTGGGGTCAGATACAAACCGCGAGCCATGGCTCGTAAATGCCAAGGCGTTCGCGTCGACGATTGCCATGGGAATGCCCTCTTCAAACGCGATGCTCAAGATCAAGACTATATAGACACACTCTGGGATCATGCGAAATACGAGAGCCGGTTGTTTACCAACCGTGTCAAAGCAGTTAAAGCCTGGTTTGATTCTATACGACAAGAACTCCGTCTATGTCGGAGGAGATCGGTTGCCAGCCAAGGTGACATCGTTAAGAACTCGGGTAATGCAGAGTGGCAAAGAACCTGCCGACGTAATAGGAGCTCAATTGCTAACACTGCTGCAGGAATCAGGAACGGGTTCGTCGCAGAATGGCTAACTTTCCTTGGCGTATGGCAGATCATTGGGCTTTATCTGTGGTGGATCTCTACAAACTATGGTCGCTGTATCCCTCGAGTCATAACAATGGCTTTAGCTATCATCTACGGGTTTGGGATATACTACCAACGCCACCCAGAATTACTCAGCTACAGTTCACACAAAGTAACTGGGTTCTCACCATTTTACTACTCAATAGTTATCTTCGCGACCCTCGGTTTCGGTGATGTATCGGCTAACGGTTTACTTGGTGAGGTATTAGTAGCCTGCGAAGTATTGCTTGGCTATATATCCTTAGGTTTGCTGCTTTCAATCCTAGGGAATAAGGTTGCTCGTCGAAGCTAACCACAACGATATGCAACAACATATTTGATGCATCTAGGGTCTAGTCGGATTCGGAAATATAAGCATACAGTGGCGCCTGTCTACCCGCTATCAAACTAGATGCTCGTGGTGGGTATCCAATGGGGAATATAGAATAGGCGTGCCGTGACCTGCGTATTCGACCGATCCTCCATTCCGTCGCAGATGCCTTCAAACGCCGCTAGTATTAAGCAATAGTCAATCATGCCACCTGTAGTGCCTAATGCTCAGGTTGGGGCACGTAGGGGCAAGGCCGGCACATTCTGACTGCGACCGCAAACATGATGGGTTAACAGATGTAAAGCAGCGGGAAGGATGCCACCCACTTCATCTCATCGCAAATAGTCAATAAATATTGCAGTAACTAATATAGTAATAATCTATATTAGTTACTGCAATATTCTGGGTCTGATAAATTCGTAGCGCATCCACCCTTACCATAGAAATCTACTTATCCATGATAAGGAAGTATTAATTACGGTGACTTAATGCTCGTCTATGAGAGGGAAGTTAAACGGTGGTATATCTATTCCTACTACCTCATGGTTGTCGTCTTGGGATAGGAACTGTATACGCATGTTTCCTCCAGCTATATTCTCAGCGAAAGTTTTCCATGCTGCACCATTAAGGTAAATAGTCTCTAGTAACACATGGGCTGATTCGCTTGCTGAGGGTTGTATGTAAGTCGGCGGTTTGGCTTGTGGCCAATGTGATCCTGGTGATTCTGGAAATGATGCTATTCCGGCACCGGTTACTTTGTCTACTAACATAACAATATCCTTGTTGACTTGCCTCATATCTACGTTATGAAGAACGCAGTCTAATACAATCACAATAGCGCAATTTGGTAGTGGGTTGACACCTACTAATCTTGATTTGTTTATCAGGTGAATATCTGGTTTTTTGGCTGCGCACTCATCTTGTGGCATGTGAAACTCCCCTGTGTAGCATAGATTTTCAGTATGCTTTTTATAAAAACATACTGAATAGTCTAATATTACCATGTAGAAAATACATTGTATGTGAATCACGCAAGTAAATATACTTGTTTTTGGGACTATTTCGGATACTCCTATAGGAACACGATGAAAGCTGCACAGCCAACGCAAGCATACCGCCGCGATCGAAACACCACTGGAGACTGCTAACGCCCCCGAGAGCAAGGGAGCAGGAACAGATGGACGGGTTCAGGCGGACCAACCAGCCGCGGGAGTTTACCCCTTCGATAGCATCGGGGCTGTTCCTGCCAGAGCGGGGCAACGTGCCTGTGTTGTTAGCTGCAAGGTGTATGGAAGCCGTCTGCTGTTATGCTGGGGAGGTGCATAGCCCCGCCGGAGCGGTCTGATACGACCGCCGGACGGCACACAAAAGCCGTAGTTAGTTAAGAGGGTGTCTATATAGACCGTGCCATAGGCACAAGATGGCTGTGGAATGGCTGGAGATGCCGAAGAACTACCTCTTGTTCGTGTATACTTTGTTTCGGAATTCGTGCTTAAAATGGCACTTATCTTGTACCACTTTAGGCAAAAAAACAAACAGGTAGCCCCCATTAAGGCCGGTAGTACCGCATGACGATTCAATATCTACACGATAGGATGGCACATCGGGTCAAAACACCCAAGGAAGTTGTTCAATGGGATCGTATATGCACTTTGTTCCTGTCTTTATGTGCAACAGATGGTCATACAATGGGTGAGCTTGCTTCTTTAGCTTTTTCATCACAACGTCGATACCTTTCGTAACGGTGTATCTCGCTTTTTCAAGTGAACTGCCTGTTTTTCTAGGACGGTCATTCTTATCAATACGTTTGTTTAGCTCCTTCTGCGCTGATTTCAATTCGAATCGGGCTTCTTTAATCGCAATGTTGACTTTTGTTAACTCGGCCTGTGCTAATTTCACGAGAGCAGCATTCATACGTTCTTTACAGATGGGCGTATCTGATTGATCCACTGGAATTCCGTCATCTCCGAGAGACTGTATGTACAGATTCTCTTCATTTCGCTGGCCTTCACTCATCGCGGCATAGATCAGATTGGGTTCCGCGAAAGACCCATTAACATGCTGAATAATCTGGAGTGCGTAGGTTTGTTCACCAGGATGGGCTAGCAGAAAAGCGATATATTCAAGCCCTTTGGTGCTCTTGAGTGGCGGATCAACTGGCACCCCGTCGTATACGATAGTCCAATGGTCGACCCCTTTTTTGAATAGGTATCTTGGCGTAGCTGAACTAGTGCCTGCGGTGTTGACTGTGGTAGCCTCCAGAACCGAATCTGTGTTCTCTCGCTTAATGGATACGCCAGCCCCCGTTCCTGCAGTAACCAGTTCATCGTCCTCTGGGAAAGGATAGTCGGCATCATCGTGAGGATTGTCATCATCAAATGGAAAGTAGTCATCATCGAATTGGTCGTAGTCATCAGATACCTTAGCACTGTCAGTAGCACAATTACCACTGCCACCACCTACGCTGTTGCCAATGGCATTGATCTGTGCAGCAAGGGCCTTCTCTTCAAGAATTGCCTTAGCTTTACCAGAGAACTCACGTCTAGTAGCGGCAGATATTGCCTTACGGTCGATATGAAATCCCGTTTCATCTATACCGAGAATTGGTTCAAGCGATACGAAAATCAGGCATGTATCGTCTTGCTTTATGTCTTTATTAGTTGGAACAAGGACAGTGGCGATTTCACCTGCTTTATTTGCGTAAGCACCGATAAGAACTGTATCTTTATCGGCCCACGTAAGCCCTCGAGCATACATGACATCCACATTAATGCCATGAATGTCGATACTGCCGACCTTCCATAACCGATCAGGCATGATCTCTACAGAAACGTACCCTAGCATAGTGGCTATCGTCGCAGCGAACTTACAGTTGTCAATGTGCCATTCGTAAGGTTTCGTGAAGTTCAGAAAGTCCGGGTGGTCGTCAGCGAATCCAACACCGACGATATAGCTGCCTGTGAATTCTAGCTCAAGGTGCTCTTGTTCAGACTCACTATAATAGCATGGGTTAATAACAAGATTCAGCTGCTCCTGAGTGGCTTCGCTGAGCTGATCCAAGTCAGATTCATATAAAGCGCATTGTTGCGACTCGAGCCTCATTAGAAAATTGTCTTTAATGGCCAACGTATTCTGTCTCCGTACGACATTAGTATAGGTATCATAATATTACTTTACTAGCGTGATACAGTCAAGATATCGAATATCCATGGCGATCTCTGCCAAATAGAGGGTGGAGCCAGAGACGACTACACCCTTGTTATCTAGAGCTACTGCTTGATAATCTTAATGCGGAAGCGTGTGCCTACCATTCTTAGTGAGCATGAATCGCCTCACCAAATAGGCAGAAAGCCTGGAACAGATAACAGCGGAGAGTGCCCCCGCACCCATGTTAACCTCAACCCTCGGGTTGAGGTTTTTTGTTTGCCGCTAATTGCTTTCAAGCAAGAGCTCGATCTTGCCTGCCCACGCTTTCAGTATTCTCTTCTTCTCTGCATTGGTCCCATGCTCTATCGCATATTTCGTATTGTTTCGATAAGCTATGGCTGTCTGCATATCGATCTGGGGAACCTTCTGTTGCACTGCAGCTACCGATGATAGTTTCTGCTTCTCCGCAGTGAGCTCTCGAAGCCGCTGGTTAGCCCATACCGTGTCTGCAAGTGCTCATGTAAGAGAGTCTTGTCTTATTTCAGGATAGAGCCGCCTAAGCTTGATTCGCGCATCATTTGTAGTGAACTGCCAATCTATGGTCGTCTTTGCTGTGTTGCGCTCGTGTTCCCATGCGGCAATGTTCTTTTCAAGCGTTTCGGTATCGGAAATACGTCGAGACAGGCATTGCCGGCATAGTATAGAGAGTTCTGTCTCAGCCATATTAAGCTAACTTCCGTGCTCAGGAGTATAGTGCCATTCGATCTTCTGGGAAATACGTCTCGCTTCTTCTGGCTCAAACCGTTCGTAGAGCGCTGCAGGGGTGTGCGTATTCAAGTTGTCATTCACAAGCACGATACGCTCTACATGTAGATAGTCTTCATCTACCATTTGTCGCAGCAATTCGGCAAAATCGACTAGCGTTCGTCCTTGGGTGACCTGAACACGTCGTCGACCTACCGGAGGCTCAACCCATGAGAAGAGGTTTCGAGTTCCGTGGCGTTCATATGCGTAGTCTTCGAGTTCGCATCCAGTGGATTTCTCTACTATAGAACCTCGCGGTGTGCTCCTGAGTTCTTTGGAGGTCTCGTCCAAGCAGATGACCGGCCGTAGAGGGTCGTAGGGACGTTGATAGACGTCAAATACATCCTCCATCTTGGCGATATAACGTCCTGATGGCTTACCGATGCACCATGACTTCAATCTCCAATGCTTTAATGGACATATTTTAGATGGTTGCCCACAGCAACACGAGATGTGCTGTCGATGATCTGTAATTCGATCATAATGTCCCTGATTAGCGGAACGGTCCAGCGATCGTGACCCTCTGGAGGGGTGCTGCACCCATTATCATTTTGGCTTCGATATCACCGGTTATCTTGGGTTTACCGCCGGAATGCGGTTGGTCGTATAGGGCAGCGATCATGCCATCTTTGATGAAGGCCCGCCGGATGCGGCCAACATGGGCAGAGCTGACACTCAGCACCTGGGCGACTTCCGCATCATTACGGGCCATGCCAGTCGATCGGTCGGTCAATAGTAATAGACGTGCTTTGGTTTGGGTCCGAGCCGGTGCATTACCGGAACGAACCAGCTTTTCAAGTTGCGATATCTCTTCGGGTGTCAGATTAAGCGTTGTGTGTTTACTCATACACTCAACTTACTCAGTCATCGCTAAATTACAAGGCTGGTTTACAGGCACAAACTGATACAGTAGCTTCCGCCACTGTATCAGTTTGCACGCGTAATGCTAGTCCTGCGGCACCTGTACCTCACATGATATCTTGACTCTATACATGCGCAACTGACTGTTCCACCCTTCAGAAAGAATCTTGTGTTTCTTAGCGATTGAATCAGGGTCAAACTGAGCGTTTGGATGTTCCTTCTCGATATTCGCCACTGCAGATTTAATCGCGTCATTACGTGTCGTTGCAGTTACGCCTTTAGCAGGTAGTTTAGCCAGAGGTGTTTCACCGATGACCACAGCAACAACAGTCTTCATTGGATTTGGCTCCATGTAAGATTTGCTGGCATCTGTCACGTGAGTGTTATCAGAATTAGGTTGTTGGTCTGCTGGTAGATCACATGGCAGAAGTGAGGTATCCATCAGTTCTCTTACGGCCTTGCTACCGCATGACTGAAATGCACTAGAGATAATACTTCGGTCGGAGATGGAATCAATTGGGTCGGGACATCTCATAGAGTCTGGTCTGTTCGTCTCACCACGAACCACTACTCTGTTAGATTTTTCAACGGTGATGCGTTCAGCACTTGCGGTTAATGGACACGAGAATACGACTTGCCCTACGGTATCTGTTGTTAAGTTGCTTATATCGTATATTCTGAGATTTCCTGAGACGTTTGCTGACTGTTTGGAGCTTATCGATACAACCCATTCCATCTCACGGTTTTCGATGAGGCGTTCATGCTCCTGCTTCTCTCTTTGATACTGTTCCATCTCCCTTTGGTATTTTGGAAATGTGTTAGATCTGTATTGCTCAAGGTCTTTTATGTATTGAGGATCGTTTGCCCTATTTCCGTTATAGAGACCGTATTTTGGCCCCTGGAATAGACCTTTGGAGTCGTCAGGAGATGGCTGCTTGGGCTCATTTGGTTTTTGCTTATTGAACGCGGGAGTAGGTTGAGTCGTACATTGTGGTTGATTTGCTATATAAGTGGTATTTGTGTCGACCCCAGATAACTCAATGACAGCAATGGCTAACGTTCCTTTCACTTTGTTACGCAGCTTGGCTAGTTGGTCGGCGCTAATTCCTGTCGAGTCGCCGGTCATTGTGGCCGCAGGAATTAACTCCTTCAGGTCCTGTCGGGTGACACACTGGAAACCGGTGTCTGTTACCGAAAGTGCTGTTGTTAATTTTCCTGCCAGGTCATTAATGGTTGCCGGTGAGCTACCGGATGCGAGATTCGATTTAACGACTAATGCCAGTCGACCAAATCGGGAAAGGTCCCTGATTTTCGAGATTCTAATGGTTGCAGGAATGGATTTGAGAGATGAGTAGCTAGCTAGTGCTCTGTTCAGGAGCCTGACACTAGGAGCCGCTATGGCATAAAGATGGTCTGCTGCTTGGTCTTCTGCATCATCGGTCTTATCGCCTAATGGTTGTCTCCCAGCGATGATGTTGCAAGTGTTGTCTGGAGAGAGACAACACTCAATGAAGCCTTTGGGCATGTATTTTTCAAGAGATCGTATCTTCTCAGGGGTAATCTTCTGTCTGTCAAGAATGGTGATGATGCTGCGATCAACCTCGCCTATATTGGATGGTTGATCTATCGGGAAGTAGTCATAGTCGTAGTTGTCCTGTCCGGGCTTAATCTGTTGTTTCATCCAGGCGTCAGTTGCGTCCTGACCCTCAGTAGATATGTAGCTGATTCGGTTAATAACAAAGCGATCAAGAATTTTGCCAGACTCGTCCAGTTCTAGTCTGGGAAGGCTAGAACTTTGGAAGCGATTAAGCTCCCAATTAAACCATTTCTCGTTAGGTGCGCTGATCATGATTTCCCAGGAATTATTGCGGGATTTTGATTTTCTGGAGTAGAGGATCACTTCGTTTGATTTAATAATGGATGTCGGACAAGGAAGAGCAGCTTCTATCTCTGGAGTGATCGACTTCATATTGGCGCGATTGATCACAAACAAGATGCTTTGGCTCTTCTTTTTCTTTATCGCGTGCTTTGATTTTGGCTGAATGGCATCAGCATATTCTGCCAGAGTTAATACACTTACCGGTGTGATTTTCATCTCAAATAAAAATCGCGTGATTGTTTCAATTTTCTCAGTAGATACTACGTGGATTTCCTGCTGCTTTAGTATCCTATCCACAGATACTGATGCGCCTAGAGCAGGGAGGTTCATACTAATGGTCCCTAGCACAATGAATGCCAGGATTGAGATGGAATGTCTTAATGATGCCAACATTTTGTTGCTGTTTGAGTTGTGTAGAAAAGAATAGCACTGTAGCTTTTTCATAGCTGGTAGATCCTCCAATTTTATTCCTAGTGAGACTGCTTTGAGATGCAGTAACAGATACTTATATAAAGTTTGATGAGTAGTGAGGCGGCATCATGAATGCATGTTCGAACTAGCTATAGAACGATCATGAATGCCGATACACTGTAATTTACATCAGTTTGAACTGCATGTCAAGACGGAGCGGATAGCAATTTGCATCAAAATTGAAAATGATAATATTGCACATATCACGGTATATGGCCATTTATCCATATTCAGTGGTTGAGGTCACAGTTTGGAGCCACACAAAGGGCCTATGGCTTGGCAAATTCGCATATGGCTTTATCAACAACAATCAAAAATCTGCATTTCCGAAATGCGGTGTGGTCTGAGGTAGCAAACATCAGGTAATATGTATCGATGCATTCACAACGCATTGTCGCTCAGCATGCAGACGGCAACTGGCTGAACGGCCTATACGGCTTCTATCTATGTTCTTGGAGGTTTGTACCTACAATGGTTGTAGAGTCGTCTGTATGTAACCCTTCGCCATTATGCCGAATATGTGGTTATGACGAATCATCATTATGTATATCAAAAGCGGAGCATGGCATTTGGGAATGTCGAAGGTGCGGTGCCGTCTTTTCATTTCCAGTTCCCAAATTGAACGAGCTGGCACTGCAATACAACGACAGCTACTTCAGTCTCTACCATCAACGCAGATCGTTCAGGATCCGCCGTGGGGATGCTAGACTACGCAAGATTGAAGCGATAACCAAGACGGGAATGCTACTAGATATCGGTTGCTCTTTGGGTTATTTCATCGAGGCTGCTACACGAAGGGGATGGAACGCTCAGGGTGTTGAGATATCAGCCTACGCCTCCGAACAGGCACGAAATAGTGGGTGTCGCGTGACAACAGGTACGCTGGAAGCAGCGAAATTCCCCTCAGACTGCTTTGACTGCATCACAATGTGGGATGTGATTGAGCATATACCAGACCCGTATGAGCACCTGATCGAATTGCGTCGTGTGCTCAAACCAGGCGCTCTAGTAGTCATAGGAACACCGAATATCGGCCATGTTATGTTCCAACTCAAACGATCTAAGTGGCGCCACCTGAAGCCTGCGGAGCACTTGTTCTACTATCGTAAGAGCAGCATAGCTCGACTATTAAACGCTGTCGGTTTCGAGATTGTTACACCGTTAGCAGCGATAGACAAGTCAATATCCAAGGGGAACAAGAGCTATCTGCTAAGTTGGGTGGCCGATACGGTGCCCATTAACGACGTGATGACCATCTATGCTACCAAGAAATAGTAAGCGTATTTGTTAAAATGTGCCTCTGATGCGTTAAGACGCAAACAGAGGCACATTAAAGGCACATTTCAGCTTTTAGTAGTTCCGTTGCAGTTGGGATGCGACGTATGCAGCCAAATGGTCTGCGGCACGCATAAGGGCATCAGACCTCCGTGTGTCTTCATTACCCATGAGAACAATGCTGCCGCCGAACGATTTAGACGTAATCAGCTTCTTCTTGAAGGATGAATCATACACTGTGGCCTTGATAGTGACATCCAGTGTCTCAATATCCAAGCCGTCAATATTGCTATTTCTACGGCTCTCTTTGACATCGGATATGAGCACTTTCAACCCCGATGGATTTTTGATGTCTTGAAGTGTAATGTCATAAGACAGCAGCTTGTACGCTCGCATCGCATCAATTACAGCAGTTTTAGCTTCGTTGTCTTCATCCATTGGACATGTGACATAGGATGTTTTGATGTAGGATGTTACATTTCCTTGCCCAGACGGTTGAATGTAAGATGCATTACCAGCACTTAACATCAGCGAGCCGGCAACACTATTACTAAATACCCATGGGTTTTGATTATGACCAGGCTGTGTTCTTCTGTGAGAAGCCAATTGGTCTCCAACATATTCGCTTAGCTCGCTAAGGGATACACCGTTCCTATCTTTGTCTGCAGCTCCAGAAAGGCCCTGCAATAGATAAAATGAAAACACTCCGTGGTTCTTTTCTGGCCATTCGAAGGAATACTCTCCGGCACTGCAACTTGAGAAGGTCACTGTCACGCTGGGGCCAGTGTTACGCGGCTCTATGACAAAAGCCTTATTGAAAGTCTCTGCTTGCTGTTGTTGAGCAGTGTCGATGGATTTTGTGGCCAAAGGGTTCCGGCAGGCGTCTAAAAAAAGCAATACCTCTTTTGCTTTACTACTAGAAAGCATGTCCACAATGGCATCTGCCGAAATCAGCGTAGATGGATCCTTTGTAGCCTCTGACGGTGCTATGTAGCTCTTCTTATTAACAGTCACTCCATGGCCGGTAAAGAAGAAGATCAACCGATCCCCAGTCTGCGCTTTCGAACACATGTTACGCACGCTGTCAAGAATGGAACTGCGTGTGGGAGATTTGCCACTCGTCCCATCGTGCAACAGGATGACGTTTGCCGACTTTAGGCCACCCTGTTCAGGCGACTTCAAGTAGGCAGCGAAGTCAATGGCGTCATTTGCGGCGCACGTGAGAACTCTGGCGTTCTTATACCCGTTGATCCCCACCACCACTGCATACTGCTCGCAGTAGGCAGACATCATGAAGGCCATGGCCAGAATTGCCGTGAATAGTAGCTTAATCATATCAATCTCCTTGTATCGCCGTACAAAAAAAGCTCTGTAGGCTCATCTGTCGTTATGCATTGCTTGTTTGATCTGTCCATGGGTGGAAACTAACTAGTATACCCCTTGTTGGGAATGTGGCTTATAAGCGTAGGTACAAGCATGACTTAGCAATAACGATCCTGAAGGGCCATTCATTTCAATCCACGGTGTCTGAATTTGATGAGGATACTCCCTCGCATGTACCTTCACGCTATCACTCACGTAGTCAACCAGCTCGTTTAGGGTTACACCGTTGTTGTTTTTGTCAGCACTCCCAGACAGCCCCTGTATCAAGTAATAGGTGAACACACTGTGGTTTTGTTCTGGCCATTCATAAGAGTATTCGCCCGCACTGCAACCGTAAAATGTCGCAGCAAAAAGCGGAGCTTTGCGGTGTGTTGTTACCACCAACGGAGGTTCAGTATTATCTCGGGCTTGCTGATCGTTGATATCTGGCTTATTATCTATGGTGTTCCGAGCGACATCAATGAACAGCAGTATCTCCGACGCTTTGCTATCTGAAAGAACCTGTGATACTTCATTTAGCGGAATCATGCTTGACGTATCTCGCATGCCATCCGCGGGACATAAAAAGTGCGGCCGTTCGAGGTGACTCCATGGCCTGAAAAGAAGAAGATGATTCGATCACCGGCTTTAGTTCGAGAACAGGTTTTCTTCAGGCTGTCCATGATAGATGCACGAGTGATGGAGTGTTCTGTCATTTGATCCTGCAGTATCGTCATATTATCAGACTTGACACCGCCCTGTTGAGGTGACTTCAAGCAGGCGGCGAAGTCAATTGCATCACCCGCAGCACATGTGAGAGTTCTGGCGTTCTTATACCCGTTAATCCCCACCACCACTGCGTACTGCTCGCAGTAGGCTGACACTGCGCATGCCATGGCCAGAATTGCCGTGAATAGTAGCTTAATCATTAAAGTCTCCTTAGAGTGTAATCACAGTCCGTCTAGTTATCCACACGTGCAATAGGTATTTTGCGCATTTCCACCCGTTTTGCGGTGAGTGCTTTAGCGGTTTCGGCATCCAAAATGCGGCAGTTGATGACTATGAACTGGCCACGATCAGATATGCTGCCGATGACAACCATATCGCATCCGCTGAGCTGCCCGATCTCTTTGACGGTCTTTGGATTGACCGCACCTGTGGCCTGAAACTTAAGCTCGTTCAGTACACTGTCTAGCTGTCCTCGCTCCACAAGCTCAAACCCCTCCTCTATCATTGCAGTTGAAAGATCCTCCGCCACACTATCGGCAACCGCCTTCGAACTGATGCCGATGAGTTGAAAAGTCGACAGCGCGATTTGGCCTTGCTCCATACGGGCTTTCAGACTGCTGTTGGCGTTGACCACTTTACGAAGATACGACGCCAGCGCGTCAATGTCTTTTGGATCCACTACAAACGGTGCTTGCGTAGATTGCTGAACAGATACTACACCGTCGATTGGAGGGACTGGCTCTGGCGGGGGCACGCCAGCCTTATTCGTTAACCTGGGTTCAACTAACCACCACCCGCCTTGGCTTGATTTACAATTAATCCTGACCGTTTTTTTACCAGAAACATCAACGTTATAAGTCATTTGCTTTCGCTCAGATTGAATTTCGATATTGTCGCAATGTTGACCATCAAGTAGTATGTCTAATGTGATGCCATTACAGTGCGAATCATCTTCGATCCCAGTCTTACACGAGAACGTATTATAGCCTTCTGGGATCTCCCACATTATCCACCCAGTGCCATTTCCTGATATTTTTGATCCAGACACTATTTCACCAGCAATGGCGATTCGATCGTTCCTTTCATAAAATCCATTACGGCTGAAGCTATTAGCTACGGTCAGCATCATACCGGCTTTCGGCTTCTGTGCCATCACAGCTGACTGAAGCAACACCAGGCTGGCGGCTGCGAAAAGAATGCGTCCCCATGTATTCATGATTTCCTCCAAATTCGTAACTATACAAGGTCACTTAAGTCCGTTTGCGCCATGACGGCGTGTTCACTACCTGTTCAGTGTGGTTTTGCGCATTTCTACCTGGCCGGTTATCAGGCTCTTACCAGTCTGTGTATCAATCATTCGGCAGTTGACAACAAGGAACTGCCCTCGGTCGGAGATACTTCCCACAACAATCAACTCGCAGCCACTGAGTTGGCCGATCTTCTGTATCGCCTGTGGGTCCATCAACCAGGTGTTTTGAATTTGCAGCTCCTTCATCACGTTGTCAAATTGTCCACGTTCGACCATCCGAAAGCCAGCATTTATCATTGATATGTACAGGTCCTCAGTCAAGCCATCAGCAACAGATTTGTATCCAATGTCGACCTGCCGAAATGTAGTAATCCCTATCGTGGCTTGATCTACGCGGTACTTTAGAGTGATGTTAGTATCTATCTTTTTCCTAAATAACTCTGTCAGACTATCAATTAGTATTTTTTGGTCAGGAAACACAGGTGGTTCATCAATAGGTGGCCGGGGTGGCGGAATGAATTGAAGCCGGGGTTTCATCAATAACAATCCATCACCTGTCGTTTTGCAGTTAATTCGTAGTGTCATATAGTTTGATACGGGCACATCAATCCTCTGTGGCTTTTGTCCGGTCAAAACTTCATATTTCTTGTAGGGTTCTCCATCTAAAATAAACTGTAGTTCACAGCTGACTTGCTGCGGACCATCAACGATTCCTGCATCGCAGGTAAAAATCGTATATCCCCTGGGTATCTTCCACATTATCCAGCCTTTGTCAACACCAGTTAGCCAGTCACTTACAACAACTTCACCTATAGAGATTTTACCCCCATAGTAGCCGAATCCTTGACTTGTAAAACAATTATTTATACCAAGCATCTTGTCCGCTTTCGGCTTTTGTGCCAACACAGCCGATTGCAACATTACCAGGCTGGCGGCGGTGAGAAGAATGCATCTCCAATGATTCATGGTGTCCTCCCTAGGGGACTGTGGCTTCCATGCCGTCGACTGTTTATCTGCTCAGTTGGTCGATAATATGCTGCCATAGCGTGTATGAAGTATTACCTGTTCAATGTTGTTTTGCGCATCTCGACCTGACCGGCAATCAGGCTCTTGCCGGTTTGTGTTTCCAGCATGCGGCAGTTCACAACCAGGAACTGTCCACGGTCAGAGATACTGCCCACTACGATCAAGTCGCAGCCGGCAAGCTGCCCGATCTTTTGGATCGTCCTTGGATCCATTACTCCGGTGTTTTGTATCTTAAACTCCGTCATGACCTTATCAAGTTGACCGCGTTCCACTAGCCGAAAACCAGCGTCAATCATGGATGTAGACAAGTCTTCGGTGACATTCACAGCCACGGATTTAGATCCGATATCTACTAGTAGAAAGGTCGCCAGGGCAATCTGACTTGTGGCTATTCGGTTCTTCAGTGCGCTGTTGGCCTCAGCTTTTTTCCACAGGATGGACGCTAATCGATCCAGGTCCTTCGGTTCCACCGCGGGCGGGTCGGGAGAGCCTGTGGGAGCGACATGCCCGATAGTAGAGCCAGAACCGTTAGGGGCAATACGGGGGCCATCTTGTAACTGATTCTCATTCGGACCCGGTGGGGGAGGTTGAATATACGTGCTTGTAGTGAGCCGGGGTGCAACAATGTTCCATCCTATGCGGGCTTGCTTGAAATTAACCCGGATGGTTTTAGCACCAGATAGAGGTACTTCAATCTTTTGTGGCTTCATTCCGGCTGTTATGTTGAATGTGGTAGGGTAAGGTTCGCCGTCGAGGTCAATTGATAATGTGCAGTGTACTGCATTGTTACTACCTTGGTTATCTTTATCATCTACGCCTACTAAGCAGGTAAACTTATCGTAGCCATCAGGAATTTTCCACATCATCCAGCCAGAATCATATGGCCAATAGCTATTCACTAACCCACTACCTACTATGACTCCACAAATGGAGACCTCACCGACATAGTCGTGGTATGAATCGCCATTAAAACAGTTATTAGTAGTTAGTGCATAATCTGCCTTTGGCTTTTGTGCCATCATAGCTGACTGTAAAATCAGCAGGCTGGCGGCGGCGAGAAGAATGCGTCTCCAAGAATTCATAATGTCCTCCTTATCAGAACCGGATAGAGGTGATCAGCGGTTACCGTGCCAGCATGACCTTGGGCATGTCCTGCTGCTCCGCCGCCAGGCTCTTGGCTGTCGCGGTTTCGAGTAACCGGCAGTTGATCGAAAGGTACTGACCCTGGTCAGAAACGCTGCCGACCACGATCACGTCGCAACCACTCAACACACCAATTTTCTGTATCGTCTTGGGATCCATGAGTCCTGTGTTTTGGATTTTCAGCTCGTTCAGTACGTTCTGAAGCTGCCCTCGTTCAATCAGTCGGAAACCCGCCTTTATCATGGATGTAGACAGGTTCTCTGCGACGTTCTTGGCAACAGAACCGTAGCTGATATCGATCAGGTCAAAGCTCGCTACGGCAATTTGCGCTCGGTCAATACGGGCCTGTAGCGCGGGGTTGTTCGCTACCGTTTCGCGAATGTTCGCCACTAGCTCATTGATGTCTTTGGCACTTACCGCATACGGTGCCGCGGTGGATGTATTAGCCGTCGGGTAGTTGTTGACCATGGGAGCTGATGATCCCACAGTGGTGGGAGCGGAGCCAGATGCTGTTGCCAGTAACCTTGGTTCTGCGACGATGGCACGTGACGAGCTTCCTGTGATCTCTATCTTTATGGTACTTATACCAACTACAGGTATGCTAATTATTAAAGGACGCTGCTTTGGGAAGACCTCATATGAGCGGTAGAGCTGCCCGTCTAGGAATACTTGCAGTACATCGCTTGGGTATTTCTGATCTGGGTCGGTATGGCTGTCGTCACATCCAAAAAAAAACTTAAACGTCCGATAACCTTCAGGTACACGCCAGGTTGCCCAAGTAGAGTTATCACCGCCGTTATAATAGTAGTCACCAAACGCCATTCCGCCGACGGAGATTTCGCGATTATCATAGAGCGTTCCGGAGTGGCCTACTGCTTTTTCGGTCAGCTTAATATCAGGTCTTACAGATGACTGTGCCATCACCGCCGATTGCAGCGTGAGCAGGCTGGCGGCGGCGAGAAGGAAGCGTGTGCAAGAATTCATGATGTCCTCCATATTCGTACCATACACGGTAGCTCAAGTTTGTTTTTCAGCATAACGCCGATGCTTGTGGTGGTGCCGTTACCTGTTCAGTGTGGTTTTACGCATCTCTACCTGTCCTGCGATCAGACTCTTGCCGGTCTCGGTCTCAAGCATGCGGCAGTTAACAACAAGGAACTGCCCTCGGTCGGAGATACTGCCTACAACGATCAAGTCGCAGCCGCTAAGCTGTCCGATCCTTTGTATCGTCTTTGGGTCCATCAACCCGGTATTTTGTACTTTCAGCTCCTTCATCACGCTGTCAAGCTGTCCGCGTTCCACCAGCCGAAAACCCGCGTCAATCATGGATGTAGACAGATCTTCGGTGACATTCACAGCCACATCCTTAGATCCAATGCCGACCAGCAGAAACGTAGCGAGAGCAATCTGGCCGCTAGCCACTCTATCCTTCAGTGAGCTGTTCGCATCAGCCTTTTTCCACAGGGTGGATGCTAGTCGATCCAGGTCCTTTGGATCCACTGCAGGAGGGGCAGCATCGGATGTATTAGCCGTCTGGTAGTTGTTGACCATGGGAGCTGATGAGCTCGTGGTGGTGGGAGCAGAGCCAGTCGCAGTTGCCAGTAGCCTGGGTTCTGCGACGATGGCCCGACGCGGCCTGCCTTTCATCTCAACCTTTATCGTACTCACACCTGTCACGGGTATACTGATTTTTAGTGGACGCTGCTTAGGGAAAGCCTCATAAGTGCGGTAGAGCTGCCCGTCTAGGAATACTTGCAGCACATCGCTTGGGTATTTCTGAATCGGTTCGCTATAACCGTCACTACATCCGAAATAGAATTGAAACGTCCCATAACCACTAGGAACACGCCAGGTTGCCCAGGCGACCGCCGAATCCGAATGTAAATGGATGCCGTGGTAGAAGAAGTCACCAAACGCCACCCCGCCAACTGAGATATCTTTTTTATCTTCGAACCCCCCGGCCCATCCTACTGCTTGTTCGGTGAGCTTGATATCTGGCCTTACAGATGACTGTGCCATCACAGCCGACTGTAGAATCAGCAGACTGGCGGCAGCGAGCAGGAAGCGTGCACAAGAATTCATGATCTCCTCCAATTACGAACTAGTTCTCGATCTAGTGACGGATACAACAGTGGTCCGTCTTTACCTGTTCAACGTGACTTTAGGCATCTCCTGCTGTTCGGCTGCCAAACCTTTTGCCGTGGCCGTTTCTAGCAGCCGGCAGTTGATCACGATGTATTGCCCGCGGTCTGATATGCTGCCCACCATTACCACATCACATCCGCTGAGCACTCCGACTCGCTGAACCGTCCTGGGATCCATGGCACCAGTATTTTGTATTTTGAGCTCCTTGAGCACGGTTTCTAGCTGCCCGCGCTCTACCAGACGAAACCCAGCCTTTATCATGGCGGTGGACAGGTCCTCCACGACCATCTTTGCTACGGACTTGGAGTTGATGTCGATCAGGTCGAAGCTGGCTAAAGCGATTTGAGAGCGGTCGATGCGCGCCTGCAGGGCTGGGTTGCTTTCCACCGTTTTACGGACCTTCTGTGCCAGTTCGTTCATATCCTTGGAGCTCACAGCGAAAGGTGCGGCGATCATGCTGTTTCCCGATGGGTAGTTGGTCACTAGAGGTGCCTGCGACTCAGGGACGACGGCGGCTTGCCCGCCCGAACCCGCAGTCAACCGCGGTTCCGCGATGATGCCACGGCTTGGAGCACCTTTCACGGTCATCTTGATTGATCTAACTTCAGATACCGGAACATCAACCTTGATGGCACGCTGGTTAGGGAAAACCTCATAGGATCGGTATAAAGTACCGTCAAGGAAAAGCTCAATGGTATCACTTGGGAACTCTTTCCTATAATCATAGCTTGATCCGTCGTCGCAGCCAACATAGCACGTAAACCGGTTGTACCCAGGGATCACCCTCCATGTGATGAATCCTTCTTTTGGAGGTGCACAGTTAATATTCATGAAATAATCATTAAAGGCCATTCCTCCTGCAGATATATCATAATGAGCTTCCTTGGTGCCGTAATAACTAACTACTTTTTCCATGAGGTTGATGTCAGCCTTAACCGACGATTGTGCTAGCACTGCCGATTGCAGAATGAACAGGCTGGCGGTGGCGAGCAGGAAGCGTGTGCAAGAATTCATGATCTCCTCCAAATGTGTGTTGTGCTATGGCAAGCCGAGCCGGTTGACTCCCTGCCGGTATGATCACTGCCTGATGATTGTGACCTTATTCATTGGTTGACGAGCCGCAATAAGGCTTCTGGCAGTGGCGGTTTCCACCAGTCGGCAGTTGACAACTACAGACTGCCCGCGGTCCGAGATGCTGCCCAGCAGCACCAGTTCACAGCCGCTGAGCTGCCCGATTCTTTGTATCGTCTCTGGGGCCATTGCCCCGGTGTTTTGCCACTTGAGCTCTTTCAGTATCTTGTCAAGCTGACCGCGCTCCACCAGGTTGAACCCGCTGTTGATCATCGCTGTCGACAGATCCTCCACCACACTGTCTGCCACGGCTTTGGAGTTGATGTCTATGAGTTGAAATGTGGAAATGGCGATCAGCTCGGTGTCTAGTCTGTCTTTGAGGCCGCTTTTGGCGTCAACGTATTTGCGGATGGCGGCCGCCAGGGTATCCATATCCTTCGGGTCTACCGCGAATGGGGCGAGAGTGCCGGGGGGAGTATTGATGCCATCATCTCCGTCTGGGGGAATGACTGGTGGTGGAGGTGGCCCACCAGCTTTGGCAGTGAGCCGAGGTTGAATCATGTACCAACGCCCACTGTTAGTTTGTTTGGCGTTTATTCTTAGTGTTTTGGCACCGGAAATCCGTGCTTGAACCTGTTGTGGTTTTTGCCCGCCGACAATCTCGAACTTTTCAGGGTAAGGTTCACCGTCAAGTAATATAGTCAATGTACATGACAGCTCATTACAATTGGATTTGTCATCCACACCTGTCATACAGGTAAAGGTCGTGTAGCCTGCGGGTATCTCCCATTGAATCCAACCTTCGCTATAGTAGCTAGCTTGAAGTCCGTCTCCAGCGATCACACCGCCAATGGAGACTTTACCACTGTATTCGTTATAGCCTTGGTTGGCGAATGCGTTCGTTGTATTGAGTGCATAATCTGCTTTCGCTGCACTTTGTGCCATCACCACCGATTGCAGAAGTAACAGGCTGGCGGCTGCGAAAAGAATCCGTTTCCAAGTGAACATTGATATTCCCCCTCGGTCGATTTGTGAACGGCTTAGATTGCCAGTTGACTGGTTCGCTTCACTACACATATGGCGTGAACTCCTCAATGAATCTTGCATGTGTCAGTCACTCCGTCCCGAATATGTTTGGAATCACCATATATGGTGCTCATGTTACCACACCGAAAGCACATATAGTTGGATTATGCCCATACGTTTTGTGATTGGTCATTCGCGCCTTTTTATTTTAGCAATAGAAAATCATGATAACAGCTATAACATAACCTCATAAAACCATTGTGTCAATAGTCCGTATGCTATATCATACATAATAGTATCAGACTGAAACAGATATAACTCGCCGACTGTGAGACACAGTGAAAACCCACCTCACGGTGACGACCGTTGCTGCCCACAACTCGAAGATAAGCGAGATGAGGTAAACATGAAAAGCACGACCGATGGCGGTCAACACCACCAGAATTTTGAACAGATTGAGCGGCTCCGGCCGAACCTTTGTATATACCTCGTATGCAAATTCCATTCACTGCCGCCCGACCTTATACAAGATGCTATTCAAGAAGCATTTATAAGTATCAGCAAAAAGTTGGCCATAAACACCACGATTCTTAACATTCAGGCATATACCTATAGAGTAGCTGTGAATCGATGTATCGACCAGATTAGAGCGAGAAAGAACGAGCTGTCTCTTGATCTTGCTGATGGGTTGGAGCCTGCGGATGGTGTGAGGACAGATGAAGAAGTACTCGACGGCATTCGTGTAGATGAGCTGCTTGGGAGCCTGACTGAATATGAGCAAATGATTGTGCGGATGTATGTCATGGACGGCTACACCTATCGGCAGATTCGGACATTTCTGCTGCAATCGGCGACTTGGAGTCAAACAGGTGTTTCCGAGGCACAGATTTGCCGTAACATCCACAGAGCTCTTGATAAACTCCGTGAGAAGCTTGAAAAAGAGGCATAGGGGGCCGGTGATGCAAGATTTGTGTCATCTACTGCGCCTGATATATGGTAAACATCACTCTCAAAATTGAGGACGAACATGAAATGCCCGAATAGACAGACAATCATAGAGGACTGGCATAGATCGCGCAACGGTCAGCCGATGAGATTTTCGGCCCACATTGCGCAGTGCGATCAGTGTTCGGCCATCATCAATGAGATGGAGCAGTTGCTCAGGCTATCAGGCAAGCAGACGCCACCCATCTCAGCTGATCACCTGGACGCAGACCGGCGATGGAATTACATCAATAAAAGCATGAACCCCACTGACCGACGCATAGTAGAGCAGCATTTACTGGCATGCAAAGAGTGCCGTGAGGATGTGATGTTGTTGATCGAAGCTGGCAGTGAGCGTGCTCCTTCATCGCCAAAATGGAAGCCTGCGCTGTTTGCCGGATCATACTCACTTCTGGGGGCGGCGGCCGCTGTGGTCATCATGTTGCTTAACCCCATGCAGCCAAACCAGTCGAGTATATCACCTGTGATGGTATACGGAAATAAAGGGGGATCTGCGCAAAATGTCGATGCGGCTTTGCGAGCGATCAACCCAGGCGACAATGACCTGGAGTATGCCATCGCCGTGTGGAGTAAAGCACGCGAGATGAATCCATCAGACCGTTCTATTGAGGCAAGGCTCGATGCGTTGAAGAAACGAGCACTGAAAGCCAGAAACAAGTGACGGTTATTACTGAAAACATGCAAGAATCTGTGATTCCGAAACGCCATGTATGTGATAAGCACCAACTCGCCGTATATTTTCGCTAAGGAGAAGAATCGAAATGACTAGAAAGATGCAAGTTCTACTGTGTTCGATAGTGGCAATGGCTGCGGTTTTATTGCCGCAGGTATGTTATGCCAAGAAGGTTGCCCTTGTCATTGGTATCAGTGACTACAAAACCATGCGGCTATTAGATGATAAGCAGAGCAATATGGTGCTTGGTGATCTATACAGCCCCGCAAACGACGCCAAGAGTTTTTCGAGTTTGTTGATCAATAGGTTTGGGTTTCGTAACGAAGACGTCAAGCTGCTTGTCGATAGCCAGGCCACCAAGCAGGCCATACGCGATGCGATGACCGGCTGGCTTGTATCCAAAGTGCGTGAAGATGATGATGTTGTGGTCTACATCTCGGGACATGGCACGCAGGTTTTGTCAAAAGGCGCAGATCCGAATGAGATATGGGATCAGGCCTATCTAGCCTACGATTATAAGCCTGTGACGACTCCTGCGGAGGCCAATCCAAAGAACCGCAATATCATTCTGGACAATGATTTTGGTCAGCTCTTTGCCACCCTGGGTGAAGTGACGAACCGAATCGTGTTTGTGGCCGACTGCTGCTATTCCGGGACCATCAGTCGTGATGCAGCGTTCAAAAATGTCTGCCAGGCCAAATGGATCGCACCGAACAAGAACGACGTGAAGATCGCAAAATCCGTCGAGTCGGACAACACCATGGACATCGTAGACGACAGCGTGACGTTAATTGCCGCGTGTGCCGATGCCGAGCAAGCGAATGAAGCCGAAATGAGTGATGGCAAATGGCACAGCGTGCTATCCTACTATTTGATGGACGTGATGTCTAGTTGTGCTCCCTCGATGTCGTATGCTCAGATGGTCAGGGAAGTAAAGGCGAATGTGCAGTCCAAATTCCGGCAGACTCCTCAACTGATCAGCAGGTTTCCGCAGCGCTCAGTCTTCGGAGGAGCCATCAGCAGTGGCACGGCACCATCTGTAGATGAGACGCCCGTTACCTATCCCGATGGTTATTACCCATCATCACCTGCGGTTGTATATGATCCGAACGATCTGCCTACTACCGAAGTAATAACTGAAGCATACCCTACTCATGAAGTGATAACTGAAGCACCGCAAGTGTCGGTTCAGCAGAACACGGACAGCAGCACAACTGTCATTACTCCTGGTAGCAGTATTGCAGCTAACACAAGCACATCAACATCGATACTGGTCGGAACCCCGGATGTATATGATGGCGAACTGTATGTCTACGTGATCGGCGATAAGGGCCTCGCAGGCGAAGTTGCTGCCCAAATACGCGGTATCAACAATATTCGGGTAACAGATAACCGGGGACTGTCTGACCGTATTCTGTGGGTTACGAAAAATGGCAGCCGCATCCACAGCAAATTGAGCCTCCGCGACGGAGTGGTCGAATATGACGTGAAGGTCTCATCCGTGAACCAGTTAGCTGATAAGATGCGCCCCTTCCTTCTGAAGTCGCTTTTGGTGAAGATGATTTCTTCGGCACGCAGCAACGATCCGAGGATAGCTCCCAGGTTATCTTTGTGGAATGATATATCGAAGAATATCAACATCAAGGAAACCACTACGCAGGAGACTGGGCTGCCTCGCCTGTACCTGAACACGCCGGTGAGTTTTGACGTTTCCTGCGAAGAGCCTGCTTACCTTACACTCATTGACATCGGTACTGATGGCACCATGTGTGTGTTGTTGCCGAACGACATCAATCCATCTCACCAGAAGATGGAGCCGTACCAGTCATATCGGATTCCGAACGGCGAGATGGGGTTCAAGCTGGTGGTGGAAGCACCGACTGGTACAGAGATGGTAGTTGCCATCGCCTCCCGTGAGCCTATCGACTGGTCGGGTGCCAACGTGAAATATGATCGCAGCCGAGCAGGGATTGGGATCATTGACCCAGAAACGGCACTGAAGTTGTTCCGTGTGAACAAGCAGTCCGTGCAAGTGACGACGACAGTTAGCACTCAAGTTTCGGTCGATGCCACACAGGGCATCCTGCCCAACAGCGGGTTTGGCATCTCGTTTGTCCTCGCTGACGTAGTATCCGCTCCGTAGTCTCAGGTGAACATGGGAAGGGGAGTGTTCCCCTTCCCTCAATCAAGTTGCAGCACGCCACATATCGAGGGAGCTTTGCACAGTCAAAGCTGACAGGAGGACATCATGAAGCGTATCTTTACCGCATTAATGGCTATAATCGCGTGCTCAGCGGCGTATGCAGACCAGTATGCCGTGCTGATTGGCATTGAGGACTACCCAGGAAAGCCCAGGCAATACCAAAATGTGAATCTGCCTGGTCCATCGACTGATGTAGATAAAATGTCTGCCCTGTTGTCCAACCGTTTTGGTGTAGTTCCAGCAAACATGAAAATCATCAAGAACACTCAGGCTGACTATAAGGGGATCAAGAACTTGATAACCTGGCTTACCAGCAAGGTAAAAAATGGCGATCAGGCGATCATCTTCTATAGTGGCCATGGAACACGGGTTAAGGATGTCAACGGAGATGAAGCAGACGGGTATGATGAGGCACTGGTTAGTAATGATGCGCACAACGGCGCTTCAGCGAGTGAGATGTACATCATAGATGATGAGATCAATGTGTGGTTGCACAACATCACTAAAAAGGGTGCAGAAGTGGTCATGATCTCCGATAGTTGTTTTTCAGGCACAATATCGAAGGATTTCTCGAAAAATGTGGTGTCGAAATACTACCAGGTTGATAAAGCAGAAGCCGCAAAATACGCCAAGGCGGCTAAATTGCTGCCAAAATCTGAATCTTTTGAGAATGCCGATCCGAACATCACGACCATTACCGCGTGTACGGATACCCAGGAATCAAAGAGCGCCAATTTCGCTGGTGTAGGCTGGATGGGTGTTCTGACATATCATCTTAATGACTATTTCACCAAATCCAAAGGCACACCTACCTATACACAGCTAACCGAGTATCTGAAGAAGAACATCACAGTGGCCTACAACCAGGAGCCCCAAGTCACCACATCGGATGGTGATAGGTGCTTCCTTCAAACAAGCTATAAACCAATTCCCTCTCCACCCGTTGTGCAACCTCAAGTAGTCACAGCGAAAACCCTGAATGTCGCACTTGAGGGATTTGGACAGGACGCAGGTGCTGTCAGGAATGCGATCAACGCAACAACATATGCGGTTGTAGTAAGTGATCCGAAGCAGGCTGACAGGCGCCTGGTGCGTCGTGCAGGTTCGAGATGGACGGCAAACCTCGATCTACTTGATGGTACGGTGGAGGATGTCGTTCTGGGCGACAAAATACCGGAGTTCATATCCAATTTGAAGACAGGGCTCGCTAAGGCCTACATTATCAAGCGTCTTTCTACTATGAAAGACAGCGACACAGGCATTCGACCACAAATCCAGATGGCCGAACTGTCTAAGAACATATCGGTCGTATCAAATGTATCAGTCGCAACAAATGTAACAATAGTGCCATCCATTACGCCTGAGATTACGAAGACTGTTTCAGAGGGCACGAAGGTGACATTCAGAATTCGAGTAGAAAAGGCCTGTTACGTGACGCTGATTGATATTGCCACAGGCGGGCTGATGACTCTGCTGATACCTAATGATTATCAGTCATCGCAACTAGCAGTCAAGCCGAACCAATGGTATGACATCCCATCAGAGCAAATGAGCTTCGACATCGTAGCACGCCCGCCTTTTGGACGAAGTGTTGTGATGGCCGTTGCGACGACGGAGCCACTGGATCTCAGTTCGATATCCTTTAAGGCCATTGATGGCATGTCGGGAATGAAAGAGGCCGTGGACATTGAGCCTTTGGTTAAAATGCTTAATGATAAAATGTTCAATCCTGAGTATCGGAAAGTGCCAGGCAACGGATCATCGCAAGGGAAGTTTGCCATTGCTTATCTCATTGCTGAGGTCATCAAGTAAATGCTCCGACCGCAGATTCTGATAGCATTTATGGTCATGGCTACAGGCCTAATCGCCAGTGACATGTGCGTGGCAGAGAAGCGAGCGTTAGTTATCGGTATCTCCAACTACCGCTCGCTCCCTTCTCTTGGTGGGCCAGTAAATGACATCAAGATCATGCGTGATGTTCTCAGTGGCTGGTATGGGTATCGGTCGATCACAGTATTGAAGGACGGACAGGCGACTATGAAGGCCATGGAAGAGGGTATTAATCGCTTACAATCGGCAAACCCTTCAGATGAAGTGGTGATCTACTTCTCAGGCCATGGAACACTTAGCTACAGGGGAAGCATCATCGAGGACGCCATAGTGCCATTTGATGGCGATCCGGATAAAATTGATACACTCATCACCTCACGGCAATTACGAGACATGTTAAATAAGATTAGCGCCAGGCAGGTTGATGTGATACTTGACTGCTGCTATTCAGGTGGATTCACACGCAGTATTAAGGGTATGCAATATCCACCCAAATGCGTTACCGCACGTAATATGCCGGCCGACGCCGTCCGTGTCATTGAACGGACCCTTGTGGTCACAAAGCCTGGTCATATCGTCATTTCTGCTAGCCAGACAGGCAGGGACGTTCCTGACACCGAATTTCCACTAATTGACGGCACCAGGCTTCGCTGCAGTGCCCTGGCATTCTGTATGTATAACAGCATCCATCGACGCCCTGATAGCAGCCACATGCAGGCGCTGAAGATGATTACCGAACAGTTAAGTAAGTGGAGCATTGCTCAACAGCCTTCCGTCGGAGGGATTGTCAGCAAAGACACGCTGCTGTTTGGTGGTTCTGTATTACATAAAACCAATAGTATACCCATCATCGGGTATTCGACAAGCGGAATCAACCTAATGGCCGGTTCGGCTCTTGGTGTTTCTATAGGGGATACCGTCTCACTGTGGGGCACTCAATCCCGAAAAATCGGCACAGTGAAAGTCACTAAGCAAGATCAATTTCGGTCAAAAATTAGCGCCCTTGGTAAAAAAGGGGCTGTTGCAGTCACTACTAACAGAATTCGGCCTTAAGGGAGGCTCTTTATGAAAACCCGTGTGATTGGCGTCTGCGTATCAATGCTGTGTTCCCTTTCGCTTGTCGTGCCCGCGCACGCTATCTTCGGGGTTACACGGCAAGATGCCCAGGAGATATACCGATCGGTAGTTCAGGTTAAGGCGACAAAGCAAAACTTTAGCTCAACACAAGCGGTAGCTAAAAAGCAGGCTATAGCCAGCATATTGAATTCGTTCAGTAAAACACCAATCAATAGCTTTACCAGCGGTCAAGACCTGTTGAAATTCCCCAAAATGCGCACCCTGCTTGAGGGTGTCGTAGGCAGGTATGGCAAGTTTAAAAGTGTAACACTCCGTGTGGCGGGTGTGCCGGTTGTCAAAATGACTGTTGAGATACCTGCGATGCAGCTTGTGTCACCAGCACTTGCCTACTGTAAGAAGCAGGGGTTGTCAATAGAAAAACTGAAGTCATTAGTGATGAAGGTAGCTACTGGCAGGCAGAAAGTCATTACCAAACAGTTCACCAGCGGACCATATACTTCGCTGATAATAGATGCTTCGGGTTTAGGTCTCAAACGAGCCATGAGCCCCAAGATCAGGCGTGATGATGGATCGGAAGTCTGGGGCACAGTCAAAGTCGATGCGGACTATGTCATTGACCACGGGATCGTATCGTATGTTGATTCGTTGGAATCCGCCAAGAATGATGATCGTGCAGGTGATAATCCGCTGGTTATTCAGGCCATCGGGATATCCGGTGGCAAGTTCCTGTGCGATCCCGTAATAGATGACAATGATTCAAAATACATATTGGATGAAGATAAGGAAGCGCACTTCTTGGATAAATTCAGTGTGATTTTCGTGAAGTGACAGAAACCTTACAAGTTCATTGCCAAAGCACGACAAGCCGTCTCAGGGGTGTCACAGGAGGAAATCTGATGAAGTTCGACAGCACTTCGAAGTTTCTAGCAGGTTTACTGATTGCGTTTCTTATCTGCTGCATGTTTGGTTATCCAGCAAACGCACAAGCCGATTTGCGTACGATAGCTACCCAAATCGTGAAGGATATGACTACTGATGCGGATGTGGTTAGTCTGAAAGGCGAAAAACTGCTGGTGGCCGAGTTTGATAACATCAATGGCAAAGGTGATGCGGTGCCACGGATTTTCAAGAGATGCTCACGACAGCTTTCATTAAGTCCAAGCACTTCAAGGTGATCGAACGAGCCCAGCTCGAAAAGGCAATGAAAGAGTTGAAGATCGGGATGAGCGGCTTGATAGATCCTGATAACGCGAAAAAGATCGGCAAGATGCTTGGTGCCGGTTACATGGTGGTGGGCAGCATCTCCGATATGGGCAATAAGATCTCTTTCGATGCTCGCATTGTGAATATCGAGACTGGCGAAAGTGTGACCGCCTCTGACGCCAGCACATCGTCGACTGGTGATGCCGCATCGTCAGTAACGGGCTCTACACCTGGCCCGACCGCGTCCGCGTCAAATACCAGCACCCCTGCGGTAAACATTCCTGCGCAGGCAAACAGCACCAGCGCCGGTCAGATGGTGGGTCAGGGAGAGAACTTTGGGCTGCTGGGAGGATCTAAATTCAAGGTTGCTTGGAAGGAAAACCTGGGCACTGACGAAATCAACAGTTTCGCGGCAGGAGATGTCATCGGTGACGGCAGCCGAAGGTTGATGGTAGCCAAACCCCAAACTATTGAAATGCTAAAATGGTCAAGCGGGCGTTTCGTTAGTTCGTGGAGATCGGAGCCGCTTAAATCAGATTTCCGCTACCTAACAGTACCGCCGTTGAAAGATAAGGCATCTCTGTGGAGTAGTAAAAGACCATATGGGACACAACGGTTAGTATGGGATGGAACTACATTTACAGTGATGGATTATAAGATACTTGGTGGCGTGACCGGATGGTGGGTTGAAAGTAAAATGCTTAGTGTTGGTGGTTGGCGATTGAACCAGTTTAATGTAGAAGACAATTGGTCATATTCGGAAAAATATACTCGTGGCTGTTTTAATCAAATTGCCGATTTCGATGGAGATTCTAAGCTGGAAATTGCAGCTGGCCCTGATTGGTTTCATCCCAATGTTGACAAGATCGTGTTTATCGATACAGAAGATCAATTCAAGACCGATACGCTGAACGCGTATAATTCCCCTTTGGCTGTCTGGCAGCCTGCCGGGGTGAAAAAGCCATATCTAGTCGCACTGAAGAATGAGCTGGTGAAAGATGGCAACCAAAATGTGCGCAAGGGCGGCTATTTTTATCTCATTCAATGGAACGGTGAGACATATGAAGAGATATTCAAAAGCACCAAACTGGGTGACCGTATAGTGGATGTGAAGGTGTGCGAGCCTAAAGGCGAAGGTAAGGACGGACATATTGTGCTCTACCAAAGCAAGAAGGACTACTACCTGCTTAAGGTGGTAGCGGAGTAAATAGGTGTGGTGTCTGTATCGCACCCGGTTACACAGACACGGGTTAGTGTTAAGCCGCAGTTGTAATGGAGTGCTCTTCTACAAAGCACTGGCGGGTTTCAAGCGGCGTTTTGAATCCCATCTTCTCCAATCGCCACGAACGATTGTACTCCTGTTTGAATTGTAGCACTGCTTCCCTCACTTCGTCGACATTCTGAAATACATGTGCGTAAATGACCTGTTCCTTTAGTGTCCGGTTGAATCGCTCAACCACACCATTTGTCTGGGGCTGTTGCACATAGCTGAAGCTGGGTGTGATCCCCAGCCGCTTGATTTCATACTGGAAGTGATCGGAGCAATTTGCGGATCCGTTGTCGAGTCTCAGAGTAAGCCCGTTGGCGACAGCACGCTCTACGCTGCCATATATAGCCTGAACCCCTTCAAGCACAGGTTGAACGGCGTTGAACCGGGTACCGAGTTTGCAGACATATATGCCTACGCACTCACCGTTCCAGTGTTCTACCGCACTGAATATCCAGATATTTCCATCATCAACCGTCCGCACCTGTGTGCCGTCAGTACCCCACATGATATTGGGAGCATCAGTAATGATCGTTCCATTGTGTTGATTAGTATCTGCCTTAGGTCTGCGATAAGGCGATAGAAGCTCATTGTTACGCATTAGCCGAAGCACACGGTTCCTGCCCACTCGCAACTTCTGTGCTCCAAAGTGCAGTGACGCGTGGAGATTCTTATAGCTCTCACATTGAAATGGGGAGCCGTTGCTCATAAGCTTGATCGCTGCCAATAGTTCATCATCGGAAACGGAGGTCTTAGGTCCACGCTTAAGTCTGGGTATGCTCGAAGCGGGATGAACAACCTCTGTGATTTGCATATAGTAGGTGGAGCGAGGTTGTTCCCAAACTCGGCATACCCTTTCTACACAATAGTGAGCGCTTGTGGCGGGGGAAATGGCAGTGCTCATTTCCGTAATTTCCCCCGCGTAAAAGGGGCTTCTCTCCGGTGACATCGCTCGTATAGGAGTTCAATCTCCATAGGTTGCTCACCAATACGTCGTTGGGCTTCTTTGAGCTGATGCTCTAAGGGGTCTTGACACGTATCTTTAGAGCGGATTCCATGCCAGCCAGGGCTCTATCACGCCACTCCTCAATCTGATATATCGGCACCCCTATTTGCCTTGATACGATCTCCAAAGATTCGCCGCCAATCAATCGTTGAACAACCTCAAGTTTGCGTAGGCAGGACCACCGTCGGCTCTCCGGTAAAATATTTACGTCCGGGGTGGAATTCGCCCCTTCAGTCGCGCTGCGCGCTCCTTCCGGGGCCCTTTCCACCCCGGACGTCGGAACAGACATCGGATCCGGATCATTCAAATGATATGTCTTCATGAACTCAGTTTACCGTAATATTCTGTCTGTAAAAATTCGGGTGCCGCTCAATAGGTGTGGTGTCAGATACCGTCATAGTATATGTTCGACGGTGCAAATAGATAATGATCATGGTAGTGCTTCGATCTAGGCGAAACTCATCGGGCTTATTAACAGACATCAATGGCGATGGGAGGGTGAACCTGTGTGGTGTTATGAACATAGATTGGTGCAAGGATGCATAATATTTGTTCGCTATTGCCTACAACTATACTACAGTCGACGAAAACAAGTGTGGAATGATGATGACACTCATTACACCGAAGCTATTAACGGGCCTGACCGGGTTGGGACTGTGCCTTGGGATAATCGCATACAACTGGCTATGCCTCGCTCAAGCAGGAACGTTAGAAGGCTTGGTTGCGATTCGAGCGCAATTAAAAAATTATGATTGATGGCCAATTTATTCTAGCTCCAAGTGTTGCTGTGTTCGAGGTTATCAAAGGGACTACGTATTAATGGTATTTACTGAAGGCATCAACATTTTACGGGACTGGTGCGATACAGTCAAGGCATCGAATATTCATGGCAAGCCGCCCCATATGGGTGCAGTCTGAGACGACTACACCCTTGTTATCTTGAGCTACTTCTTGATAAGCTTAATGCGGAAGCGTATGCCTCCCGTTCATCACAAGCTTAAATCGCCTCACCAAATAGGCAGAAAGCCTAGAACAGATAACCGCGGAGAGTGCCCCCGCACCCATGTTAACCTCAACCTTCGGGTTGAGGTTTTTTGTTTACCGCGACGTTGCTACCATGCAAGAGCACAATCTTGCCTGCCCACGTCCATCGCACAATACGCTTAGTTGCAATAGGCACTGTCATTCGCCGATGGCGCCGAAATGGCGGTCTATCACCACGTAATCTAACAGGTTGACCTGGCCGTCGCCATCCAAATCCGCCATCGGGTCGCTGCTGTTGAAGCGGTTGTCTAGCTGCACATAGTCGAACAGGTTCACCCGACCGTCGCCATCGGCATCGCCGTTGACAAGCGAGGCGTTCACGCTTTGATCCGCCGCCACATTACTCAGTTTCGCCGCCAGGAAGTGCGGACCAGTGATGCGGATGTCATAAGGCGGCAGCAGGTAGGTTGAGAGGTTGAAATGACCGTCAGGCTGTGGGATCAGGCTGAGGCACTGGCTCATGCTGGGGTCGGCCGTGCTGCTGACAAAAGCCGTGAGCTGCTGTGAGGCCATACTGCCTGAGAAATCGGTCAGTTGCACCTGCCCAGAGAGCGACTTGACGTTGCGGATGACAGTGGTCGTGTTGCGATACACATCAAATGAGATGATGCCTTTGTTGGGAGCAGGTATGTTAACCACCTTGCTGTCATTACTTCCCCAGATCACCAGTGACCCGTCGCGCTTCAAACCGACCGCATGTTCATACCCAACATCTGCGGCGATAAAATCCTGGTTGGGTTCTGGAACCGTGTGGTATCCCCAGTTGTTATAGCCCCAGCAGACGATTGAGCCATCTCTCTTCACCCCAATGGTGTTTCCGTATCCTGCGGATACCGACATGAAATCATTATTGGGTGCGGGCACTACACAAGCATTGCCGAAGGATGATCCCCAACAGACCACTGAGCCATCACGTTTTATTGCGGCTGAATGGTGTGCTCCCGCAGAGATCGCAATGAACTCCTGGTTCGGTGCGGGCACCGTGCTCTTACCCGCTTCCTTCGATCCCCAACAGACGACAGAACCATCACGCTTCAGTCCCATCGTATGGTCGTCACCTGCAGAGACCGCAATAAAGTCCTGGTTTGGAGCCGGAACAGTACACTGGCCGTCTGTATTCAGACCCCAACAAGCGATCGAGCCGTCCTGTCGGAGTGCGGCCGTGTAACCAATGCCTACTGTAACCGAGGTGAAGCCGCTGTTGGGTTCAGGAACACTACATTGTCCTTCGTCGTTCTGTCCCCAGCAAACCACCGATCCGTCAGCCTTCAATCCCGCCGAGTGGTCGGTTGTGTAGGCCACACTCGTGAAATCTTGATTGGGTGCCGGTATGTTCAACTGACCACTGTAGGCTGTTCCCCAAAACACCAGAGTTCCATCGCGTTTCACTCCGACGGTGTATGAATAGGCAGATGAGACCGACGCGTAATTTTGGTTGGGAGCCGGTACATCGCACTGCCCTGTGTCATTCAAACCCCAGCACACTACTGATCCGTCGCTTCTCACGGCCGATATATATGAATCCCCTGCATCTATTGATACAAAGTTTTCGTTAGGCGCGGGGACATCACACTGGTTGTGGTTGTTAGTACCCCAGCATACCAGTGTGCCATCACTCTTTAAACCCACAGAAAATCCGTTACCTGCAGAGACCGCTATAAAATCCGTATTTGGCAGGGGTACATTACACTCGCCGTTGTTATTTGTACCCCAGCAGATTATCGAACCATCACGCTTCAATCCGATAGAGTGGGTATACGCTGTATCGACCGCCACAAAATCTTTATTTGGTGACGGTGTTGCTGATGAATTTCCCCAGCAGACTACCGAGCCATCACGTTTCAGTCCGACTGTTTGGGTATGGCCAATAGCGATGGCGGTGTAATCGATGTGTGAAGGAGGGTAGTTGCTTGGTGTGCCAATGAATACGATGGTCCCATCACGCTTCAATCCATATGTTCCCGAACCCCCAGTGGAAACTGCGGTAAAATCGCGATTCGGAGAGGGTAGTTTGCAATCGTTGTTGCCATTAGCACCCCAGCAGACGATGCTTCCATCTCGTTTCAGGCCCGCGCAGGAGAGTGACCCCGCTGCCACAGCAGAAAACCCGCTGAGTTCGCCAGGTACACTTACCTGATAGCCCCAAGTTTCGATGGTCCCAGCCAGTGCTAACGAACGCGAACTGCAGCAAATCACCATATGTAATGAGATGCACCACACAGGGATACCGATCAGCAATGCTTTAACGGACGTCATGTCAAACCCTCCACGGATCACATTCGATTTTGGGGCCGGCGATGGAATATGCCGGCTGTTCAGGTTATATAGGATCCCTTAGTCACCGATGGCGCCGAAATGGCGGTCAACCACTACGTAATCAAACAGGTTGACCATACCATCGCCGTCCAGATCAGCCATAGGGTCGCTGTTGTTGAAGCGGCTGTCTAGCTGCACATAGTCGAACAGGTTCACCTGACCGTCGCCATCAGCATCGCCGTTGACGAGTGAGGCGTTCAGACTTTGGTCTGCCGTTACACTGCTCAGCTTCGCCGCCAGGAAGTGCGGACTTGAGATGCGGATGTCGTATGGTGGTTGCAGATAGCTGGAGAGGTTGAAACGGCCATCGGGTTGTGGGATCAAGCTGAGGCACTGGCTAACACTCGGGTCCGATGTGTTGCTGACATATGCCGTGAGCTGCCGCGAGGCCATACTGCCTGCAAAGTCAGTCAGTTGCACCTGCCCGGAGAGCGACTTGACGCCACGGATGATGGCACACGAATTGTTGCTAGCTCTGATAGCGATGATCCCGCGATTAGGGCTAGGTATGATCGGGAGGGCATCGTCATAAAGCCCCCATATGATCGCAGTTCCGTCACGCTTTAAACCCATAGCGTGTTCGTAACCCATAGCAACGGCTGTAAAGTCCTGATTAGGTACTGGTATTTTAGAAAGCATGGAGTCATAGGGCCAGATGACGATCGATCCATCGCGCTTCAGACCCATGGTATTGTACATCCCTGCAGATACAGCCATAAAGTCACTATTAGGATCAGGCACTGTTCTTATGGCTGATGTTCCACCCCAGCACACGACAGAACTGTCACTCTTCAATCCAGCAGCGTGACCAGCTCCTGCAGATATCGCCACAAAACCTTGATTTGGGTTAGGCAGGTTGGTGTCACTGCTTGAATTATATCCCCATTCAACCACTGAACCGTCACTCTTCAAACCTACTGTGTGAGCACTGGACGCAGAAACGGCAACAAAGTCTTGGTTAGGAGACGGTACATTAAATACACCATAGTAAGATTTGCCCCAGCACACGATCGTTCCATTACGCTTCAATGCCGCCATGTAGCCATTACCTGCGGATACAGATACGAAGTCCGCATTAGGCTCAGGCACGTTACACTGACCATTATCATTCCATCCATAAACGGAAATTGAACCATCGTTTTGCAATACTGCTGTATTGTATTCGGCCACAGACACATCGATGATCTCCTCATTCGGCACCGGTAAGCCACACTGGCCTGATTTCGAGGTTCCCCACAAAACTATGGTGCCGTCACGTTTAACACCGCTGGAGTGAGTCGCACCAGCGCTATAGGAAACCCAATCGCGGTTCGGCTCTGGAACAACACACTGTTTGTCCGTATTGTATCCCCAACAGACGAGTGAACCATCTCTCTTCAATCCCATCGTATGTGCTCCGCCGGCTTTTATCGACACGAAGTCCGCATTTGGCACAGGCACATCAAGCTGACCGACTTGGTTGCTGCCCCAGCAGACCACCGATCCGTCAGGTTTCAAAGCCACACCGAATTCTGCACCAGCACTCACGGCTACAAAGTCGCGGTTAGGTTCTGGTACGCTGCACTGGCCAAGTTCGTTGCTTCCCCAGCAGACCACCGATCCATCACTCTTTAGTCCGGCAGTGAAGTTGTACCCGGCCGATATCTCGATAAAGTTTTCGTTAGGCTCTGGCACACTACACTCACCGTTAGAGTTCGTGCCCCAGCACGTTGCCTTACCCTCAAACAACGAAGCGACGTGGAAATATCCGGCAGAAATCGCAGTATATTCTGCATTCTCTGGTGGGCGAATGGTACCGCCCAAGCTTACGATTGTTCCATCTGCCTTATACCCGTACGAAGACTGATATCCAGCAGCCACAGCCACAAAATCTTTATTTGGGGTAGGAACCTTGCACTGCCCACGGTTGTTATATCCCCAAATGACCAAGCTGCCATCGCGCTTCAGTCCGATAGTGTGATCATATCCGGCCGCTACGGATTTGAAGCCTGTCAGTTGGCCTGGGGGAAGAACCCGCACGCCCCAGGTCTCCACAGTTCCACCCTGTGCGAAGCAGGCAGCGGTAAACATTAAAACAATGATTGGAGTGATTACTTTGTAGCACAGAGACATGGCATGCGACAGATTCATATGGATATACCCTCGGTTTTAAAGATGATGACCCGTCGTCATCGGCAGATCAACTAAACACAAGCACGGTGATGATCTTTGCCGTCTATGACAAAAGAATCCCTGTGTGACCGTATACAGTCAAAGTTTACACCAATTAGGTAAAAATGGGTATGCATCGGCAGTAATGGTCATTTTTTGTCCCAGCGTCGATGCTGCCATGCTCCACTTACTCTGTGTTTTCTGTGGTCCAATCATACCTTATCAGCTAATATAGTACTGATCTCGGGTTTGGGAGGACGATGGCCATGTTTCGAAGACTCCGCGAGCCGATGCTCAGACTGCTGCTGGTGCTGTGCACTGGTGTGATTTTCGTGGTGTTCTCAGAGCTGATGTTTTGGGGACGTTACGACTTTGCGAAAAACATCACCACGGAATATGTTCATACCGTTCTGGCCTATTCGTTCATGGCATGGGTGTTCCTCATCGTGGTACATCAGTTCCGCGTGAGCAGTTTCTATGCGCTATTCATGGCCGGTGCTGTTTTCGGATGGTTATGCGAGGGCATCTTCGTCCAGACCATGTATGATGACTTCCCGCTAAACATCTCCTGGACTGGTCTGGGGTGGCACTCGTTGTTGACGGTGTGCGGCGGATGGTATCTATTCCGTCGATCGATGCTGATGGCCAGTCCAGTGCTGGCATTGAAGGCATCCGTTGTGGCTGGGCTATTGTGGGGACTGTGGTCGGTGTGGTGGTGGATCAACAAGGGGCAGGCTTCCACGCCCGGTGAGTATGCATCCTACGCTTTCATCACCACAGCGACGCTGATAGTCGCGCTTCGGATATCTGCCATGATACCATCATCGGTATTCCGGCTCACGAAGGGAGCTGTCATTGCCACCATCACGGTGGTCGTGTTGTTCTACCTGTTTATTACCATCAAAGTAAATCCGATGGCGGTGGTGGTTCTGCCGATCTGCATGGCACTGGCCTTCTTCGCACTATACAGGAACAAGGATTCCGAAACCGGCATGGATGTGCTGCAGCAGCTTGATGGCAAGGTGTATCCGTGGAACTACGCTGCGATATTGGTGATGCCTGTGGTAGCGACGGCTGTCTACGCGACGTTGCACCACTTCCATCTGCGGCCGCAAACCGGCCCGGTGTTCTACTTGGTGTTGACCATAGCCGGCTTTACGTTGTTGTTCACCAGCTTCCGCCGGTTGGTCAGCTGGAGACGGTTACCTACCGAGGAAGGAGAGATTGTCTGAACCACGGATTACACGGATTTACAGGATTACACGGATGGAGAGGAGAGGGCCAGGGAATGCCTGCATTTACTCCTGACTCCTGTTCTACTGACTCCTTCCTCCTCTCTCCTCTCCTCTCCATCCGAACCCATCCGTGTAATCCGTGTAATCCGTGGTTCAGACACGATCCCGCGCCTACTCTCCTTGAACTCAACGCCCAGAAGGGGCACAATAAACACGCAATAGCCATTATTTCGAACAAACTATAGGAGAATCACTTGAATAACCTTGCACTCGCACTGGCGGTGGGATTGAGCTTGTTGCCATTCATCTGCCATGCCCAAACTGTGATCGGCACAGGCTTCAACACCCATTCCGACATGCAGATTGCCGCCGATATGGCCGCATTTCAGGCCAAGCGTGAGCTGAAAGGCGCCGCACCGAAGCTGGTGCTGGTGGCCGACGGCTACCGCGGTGACAAGCAACTGATGCTGAACCGCATCGCGAAACATTTTCCAAAACAGATGATCTACGGAGGAATGAGTTTTGGCGCGATCTGTGACAAGGGCTTCGCGCGCGGAAACAGCATCGCCGTGGTGGCCATCGCCGACCCAAAGATGAAGATCACTGCAGCGAGAGCCGATGGTGTGAAGGCCGATATGCACAAAGCGGGTGTGAGCATCGCCAACGGGTTGGGGTGCCAGGCCGTTTTTGACGTGAGCGTGCTGCTGATGGGCGACTGCCATGTGCCTGCAGATCAGGTTCTGGTGGAGGGTGTCCAGAGCGTGCTCGGTGACAAACTGCCCATCTACGGTGGCTCCACTTCCTTTGAGGCTGACAGTTATTACCAGGGCGTGGCACGGCGCGACTCGGCTTTTGGCATCGCCATCATGAAAAGCAACGCCAGCAGTGTGCTGGCGGGCGGCAGCGTGAACGAGAAGGAAGCCCTCGCCTTAGCCCTTCAGAGCATGAAGACAGCACTGCAAACCAACGGGAATAACAAAATGCTGATGCTGTTTGAGTGTGCGGGTCGGCAGGGTCTGTTCAGTGATTGCGACCTGGAGCGACAGATTCTCATGGCCCAGATGGGTCGGCAACTGCCCATTTTTGGCTTCTATGGCTCCGGTGAGATCGGTCAGCCAGAGGGCAGCAGCAAGTCCGAGGGCCGAGGCGTTCACGTCAGCGCAGCGGGTGTGGGCTGGTAGAGGTATATGGGCACAAGGAGATAGGAGACAAGGAGAGTAGGAGATAGGAGGAACACCCTCTCCTGACTCCTGCTCTCCTATCTCCTGTCTCCTTTGTGCCCTCCGTTCCGACTAACCCATGGTAAAACATATGAACTCCATCATCAAACAACATAGCTACTTGTTTGCCGTGGTGTGTGTGTTCGCGGCTACGGCACTATTTGTGCCTGGGCGCGAGCATTTCGCAAAAGGGCAGTGGTCGTTACTGTATTTGCTAATCGTGGGTTTGGTGGCCGGCTTAAGCGGCGTGAAACCGGCTCTGCTGGCGGCCGCTCTGGCGTTTTTTCTTTGGAACTTCTTCTTCCTGCCACCATATAACACACTGGTGGTGCATGACCCTCAGGACTGGCTTTCGCTGCTGGTTTTCCTGGCCGTCGCGGCTGCAATGGGCATGCAGACGGGCCGTATGCGCGACCGCGAGGCGGAGGCACTGGCTCGCGAACGTGAGATGGCGATGCTCAACCAGTTCAGCGCGCGGTTAGTGTCAGACTCATCTGTGGCGGACACGGCAGACCTGTTGATGCACGAGGTGCTTAACATTACCGGTGCGTGCTCCGCTTCGTTATTTCTGGCGGACCAGGCGGACGAGATTTATGAATTTGCCTCGGTTGGAGAGGGAGATGCCTATCAAGAACCCTCGGTGACAGAAATCGCCACCTGGGCGTTCGCACAGTCGAAAGCGGTGGGCTTACCGCCCATCGGCAAACGATCCGATCCTGCTGCGGCTGGCTGGCCGATATCTGTGGAACACACTCTGGCGGGAGCGGACCGTAACCGGAATGATCTGTTCATCCCGCTTCAAACGGCTGACAGGCAGGAGGGAATCTTGTATGTCGGACCTCGAAAAGACGGTAAGCGATACTCCATCAATAACGCTCGTCCGCTGCTGGCGGCGGCCAATCAGACTGCGGCATTTCTGCAACGGAAGCGGCTGCAGACTGCGGCGGTCCAGGCCGATGCGCTGCGTGAGGCGGATCGGTTCAAGTCCACGCTGATGTCCTCAGTCTCGCATGAGCTCAAGACGCCGATAGCCTCCATTACCGCGACCGTCAGCAACCTCGCTTCAGAGGACGTAGATTGGAACCTTGAGAGCGTAGGCCCAGAGCTGGCGAGTGTGCAGGAGGACCTGAACCGTCTGTCGGGCAGCATCAACGCCTTACTAGACCTGTCACGGCTGGAATCGTCGGCATGGGAACCTAAAAAAGAGTGGTATGATATGGCCGACTTAATATGGAATGCGCTATCCAAAATCCCTCAGAAACAAAAGCCAAGGGTGGAGGTGCAGCTTCCCGATAGCCTGCCGATGGTCTGTGTGGACTTCGTTCAGATGGCCCGGGCACTCGAAAATGTGCTGGCCAATGCGCTGGCCTACAGCCCATCTGACCGGCCTGTCCGGATGGGTGTGTCGATGGGCACGAATGAGTTTAGAATCTGGATTGAAGACGAAGGAGATGGTATCCTGCCAGATGAGCGCGAGAAGATATTCGACAAATTCTACCGTGGTGACACTACCGCACGGACGACAGCAGGTACCGGGTTAGGGCTTGCGGTCACCCGTGAGATTGTGCGCTACCATGACGGTAGAATCTGGGTAGAGGATGTGGTGCCTCACGGTGCACGGTTCGTCATCTCACTGCCAGTGAAAGAGGGTCCTGTGGCATCATGAGTTCTCCAGAAAAAATGGCACGAGTTTTAGTTGTCGACGATGAAGAGCAGATACGAAGAGCACTCAAGTCGATACTGACGGCTCGGAAATACGATGTGGTGCTGGGCGCCAACGGCGAAGAGGGCATCAGTTTAGCCATTGAGTTCCCGCCGGACCTGGTGATACTAGACATGGCGATGCCGGGAATTACCGGTATTGAGGTGTGCCGCGAACTTCGAAACTGGTTTGAAGGGCCGATCCTCATGCTATCAGTGATCAGCAGTGATGCTGATAAAGTAGCCGCGCTGGACATTGGTGCCGATGACTACCTCACGAAACCCTTCTCCACTACGGAGCTGCTAGCCAGAATCCGTGCACTGCTGCGCAGGACTGCGGCGGTTATCTCCACACCGCCGGTGATCCAGGCGGGAGAACTGGAGATAGACATCGCCAAACGGACCGTCATACGCGCCGGCCAAGAGATAGACCTCACCCGGATGGAGTTTGATATCCTCGCTTATTTGGCCCAGAATGCCGGTTGCGTTCTGACATCCAAAATGATCCTGCAAAAAGTGTGGGGTCCTGAGTATTTGGAGGACGCCCAGACACTGCGCGTACACATCAGTCACCTCCGAAAAAAGATCGAACCTCGACCCTCCTCGCCTTGTTATATCCTCACCGAGACCGGTGTTGGCTTTCGATTCACCTCGTCCTAAGCCTCAGTTTCGCAGCTATACAGAAACTTAACACCGTAGTACCACCAGTTTACATCACGTTTATACCCCCAACTGTATCCTCTAGATGAAAGAACAATTCCTTGTTCCGGGCGCCCACAAGGGACGCCCCTACGACCGGTTGCTTACAAGCTTAAGCACATTAGGCTCGGGAGGTTAATAGATGGATTCATGGCATGTGATACTCGCTTTATGTGCCTATTTTGTTGTCATGAAGCTGTATCTATGGTGCCAGATGTGCTATTGGCGCAGCCCAGAGTTCGATGAAGTTTGGGCAGACCATCTAATACTCCGCGCCCAATCTGCTGAGCCCGAGGCCGAAGATAATATTGAGGAGATCAACAATGCTGGACCTAACCTGTATCACGATAGTGATCGTGTTTTTTACGATGAGCCTGCTTTACGTGAGAGCGGCCGAGAAACTGTAGGTGGATAATAATGAGTCACGAATATGTCGTTATCGGTTTGATTTCGGTAGTACTGTTAGCTTATCTTTTCTTCTGTCTGCTGAGGCCAGAAAAACTGTAGTGCTTAAGGAGCTGGGAGGTCAGAGATGATTTGGATTGGTGTATCGCAGATCGTAGTATTTGCGGTTTTGTTGGTGATACTGACAAAGCCGATGGGTACCTATATGGCCCGTGTATTCCGGCGCGAGAGGACACTGCTTGACCCAGTCCTGCAGCCTGTTGAGAATGTGTTCTACAAGATATGTGGAGTCGACCCGAAGCGCGAAATGAAGTGGACAACCTATACTTCAACGATGCTGATCTTTAGCATGGTGTGTCTGCTGATGCTGTATGTCATTCTGAGGATTCAGCATATCTTGCCATGGAACCCAGCAGGTGTAGTCGCAATGGACCCATATCTCGCTTTCAACACCGCTGTGAGTTTCGTCACAAACACCAACTGGCAGGCATATGCCGGCGAGAGTGCGGCGAGTTACTTTACACAGATGGTGGGACTTACCTGGCAGAATTTTGTTTCTGCAGGAGTAGGGCTCGCTCTGGCTGTGGCATTCCTCCGGGCGCTTTCCCGCCATTCGGTGGAGGAGATAGGCAACTTCTGGGTAGATCTGACCCGGTCCTGCCTATGGGTGCTGCTGCCGCTGTCTATCGTGCTTGGGCTGGTGTTTGTGTCACAAGGTGTGATACAAAACCTGTCACCTTATGTCACTGTGCACACACTAGAAGGTGCGCCGCAGGTGATCGCTCAAGGTCCTGTAGCCTCACAGGAGGCGATCAAGATGATTGGGATCAACGGCGGAGGGTTCTTCAACGCCAACTCCGCTCATCCATACGAAAACCCGACGCCACTCACGAACTTCCTGCAGGTTCTCGCCATCTTCTTGATTCCTGCCGGTCTGACCTACACATTTGGCCGTTTCGTCGGCAACCAAAAGCAAGGCTGGGCACTGTTCGCTGCGATGATGATCATGTTCCTGGGCGGTTTGGGTGGAATCTACTGGTCAGAGCACACCGGTAATCCATTGATGACCAAACTGGGAGTCAACCAGCAAGCCAGCAGTCAGCAATCGGGAGGCAACATGGAGGGCAAAGAGACGCGGTTTGGGATTTCTGGCTCCGCTCTCTTTGCGACCGCGACTACAGATGCCTCCTGCGGAGCTGTGAACTCAATGATTGACAGCTACACACCATTGGGCGGTGGCATTGCGATGCTCAACATTGCGCTTGGCGAGATCATCTTTGGAGGCGTTGGTTCGGGATTGCTTGGGATGCTGATGTTTGCCATACTCGCCGTATTTATCGTAGGCCTGATGGTGGGACGCACTCCGGAATACCTGGGCAAGAAGATAGAGCCGAAAGAGATGAAGATGGCTATGCTTTCCATACTGGTGGTTGCGGCTAGTATACTCGGGTTCAGTGCCGTGGCATCAGTCACGCCATCTGGTCTCGCTGGCCGGTTGAACACCGGTCCGCATGGGTTGTCAGAGATACTCTATGCCGCCTCGTCGGCTTCAGGAAACAACGGCAGTGCGTTTGCGGGTTTATCTGCCAACACACCGTTCTACAACACCATTCTGGGATGTGCGATGCTGATCGGCCGATTTTTGTTCATCATACCGATCATGGCCATCGCCGGGTCGCTGGTGAAGAAGAAGCGGGTTCCGGAATCAAGCGGCACATTCCCGACCACAGGAGGACTGTTCGTGGGTTTGCTGGTGGGGGTGATCCTCATCGTTGGGGCGCTCACGTTCTTCCCTGCATACGCGCTGGGACCGGTGGTGGAACATTTGATGATGGTTTCCGGCAGGTTATAGGAAGGTAAAGATGATGATAGAAGAGAAGTGCAACACTATGGGAAAAGAAGAGGCATATTCCGACGTGGTGATGCCAACCGACGAGGTATCAAGCGGCAGGCACCGTAGCCACAAATCGATGGGGAAACTCATCCCTCAGGCTGCCCTGGATGCGCTGATAAAGCTTGACCCCAGAAAGATGATACACACTCCGGTGATGTTTGTGGTGGAAGTGGGCAGCGTGATATGCACCTACTATGCTGTTGTAGATGCGTTGCGAGGTGGCCCGAATGTGGCATTCCTGAGTGCCATCGCGGTTTGGCTGTGGTTTACGGTTATATTTGCGAACTTCGCCGAGGCCATGGCGGAAGGCAGAGGTAAAGCGCAAGCCGATACTCTGCGGAAGATGAAAACAGATACCGTGGCTAACCTGATTCTGGATGGGCAGATGACGCAAGTGTCGGCAGCACAGCTTAGGCGTGGTGATGTGGTTGTCGTGACGGCTGGCGAGGTGATACCGGGTGATGGTGAGGTGGTGGAGGGGATCGCCTCAGTGGATGAGTCGGCCATTACCGGTGAGTCCGCGCCTGTGATTCGCGAAAGCGGAGGTGACCGTAGCGCCGTCACCGGTGGCACGAAGGTGCTTTCCGACCGGATCAAGGTGAAGATCATGTCTGAACCCGGCAAGAGCTTCCTTGATCGTATGATCTCCCTGGTGGAGGGTGCCTCACGGCAGAAGACGCCTAACGAAATCGCCCTCGATATTCTACTGGCTGGACTGACCATCGTCTTTATGTTCGTGGTGATCTCCCTGGAGTGTTTCGCCATCTACTCTGGCGGTGCTGTGCCCATTTCGGTGCTGATCGCACTGCTTGTGTGCTTGATCCCGACCACCATCGGCGGGCTTCTATCGGCCATTGGGATCGCCGGTATGGATCGCCTGATCCAGCATAATGTGCTGGCCATGTCCGGGCGAGCGGTCGAGGCGGCCGGTGACGTGGACACCCTGCTGTTGGACAAAACCGGCACCATCACGTTTGGCAACCGCCAGGCCGCGGAGTTCATCCCGGTGAGTGGGCTTTCCGAGAGGGAAGTGGCGGACGTCGCCCAACTGGCTTCGCTCAGCGATGAGACGCCTGAGGGGCGCTCGATCGTCGTGCTGGCCAAGAGCTTTGGAATCCGCGACCGGCACATCGACCCGTCCGCTGAGTTTGTGGAGTTCACCGCGCTGACACGTATGAGCGGGGTGGACATCGACGGTCACTGCATTCGGAAAGGCGCAGCGGATGCCGTCATCGCGTGGGTGCAAGGGCAGAAGGGCTCCATACCCAGCCAACTTCGGCCGATTGTCGAATCTATCTCCAACTCTGGAGGCACACCTCTTGTTGTGGCAAAAGACAGCAGTATCGTGGGTGTGATCCACCTCAAGGATGTGGTGAAGGGCGGCATCAAGGAACGTTTTGATCAACTTCGGGCTATGGGTATACGCACGGTGATGATCACTGGCGATAACCCCCTCACCGCCGCAGCGATCGCCAAAGAGGCTGGTGTGGATGATTTCCTGGCCCAGGCGACACCTGAGAACAAGATGGAGCTGATTCGAAAAGAGCAGTCACAGGGTAAACTAGTGGCGATGACCGGCGACGGCACCAACGACGCGCCCGCGCTTGCTCAGGCCGACGTGGGTGTGGCGATGAATACCGGCACGATGGCCGCCAAAGAGGCGGGCAATATGGTGGATCTGGATTCCAATCCCACCAAGCTCATTGAGATTGTGGAGATCGGCAAACAGCTTTTGATGACCCGCGGAGCGTTGACCACATTCAGTATCGCCAACGACGTGGCGAAGTATTTTGCAATCATCCCGGCCATCTTCGCCACGACATATCCTGTGCTCAACAAGCTGAATATCATGCAACTGCATTCACCGCACAGTGCGATTCTGTCAGCCATCATCTTCAATGCCTTGGTGATCGTGGCACTGATCCCGCTGGCGCTCAGAGGGGTGAAATACCGCCCCCTGGGTGCGGCATCGTTACTGCAGCGCAACCTGCTGGTCTACGGTGCCGGCGGGATCATCGTGCCGTTTATAGGGCTCAAGTTGATAGACATGATACTGGTTGCTTTTGGCCTGGCGGCTTAGGAGGATTAATATGGGAAGACATACATCGATAGCCATTCGCATGGCACTCGTGACGATGGCCGTGCTAGGAATACTGTATCCGCTGATAATGACCGCGATGGCCCAACTGCTGTTCCCTAGACAGGCGAATGGCAGCTTGGTCAGGGTGAACGGCAAGCTGATTGGTTCGGAACTGATCGGTCAGCAATTCGTGGCTGCTGCTTACTTCCACACACGGCCGTCGGCGGCGGGTACGGGATACGATGCGGCATCATCAGGCGGGTCAAACCTTGGGCCTACCAGCAAGGTACTGCTTGAGACCATTATAGACCGTTCTAAAGCCATACGGCTTCAGAACCCTGGAGTAGATGCAAGCCAGATACCAGTGGATATGGTGACCGCTTCGGGCAGCGGGCTAGATCCCGACATCAGCTTTGCCAACGCGTATGCTCAGGCACCGCGTGTGGCGGCAGCCCGCGGGTTGTCGGCGTACCGAGTCAAGCAGCTTGTGTCTGAGCACATCACCCAGCGTGGACTAGGCTTCCTAGGTGAGCCCAGGGTCAACGTGCTGCGGATTAACCTCGCCCTTGATGAGGCAGGTCAACAGCCAAAATGAGTTCAGAACGAGGGAGACTCAAGATATTCGTAGGTGCGGTAGCCGGAGTAGGGAAGACCTACAAGATGCTTTCCGAGACGCACCGGCGCGTGGGCCGTGGGGAGAATATCGTGATAGGGTTGATCGAGACACATGGTCGGCCTGCTACGGCTGAGCAGATGCAGGGTTTTGAACAGATACCTCTGAAGAAGATCGAATACCGCGATACGGTATTCTATGAGCTGGACACCGCCGCTGTCATCGCCCGTCACCCAGATTGCGTGCTCATCGACGAGCTGGCGCACACCAACGTGCCTGGCACTGTCCACGCTAAACGCTGGCAGAGCATCGAGGAGATCAGGGATGCCGGCATCAATGTGATTACCACACTGAATGTGCAGCATGTCGAAAGCCTGAACGACGTGGTTTATGAAATCACCGGCGTACGCGTGCGTGAGACTGTGCCCGACTGGGTTATCGACTCGGCCGATGAGGTGGAACTGGTCGACTTGACCGCCGACGCATTGATCAACCGGTTAAAACGAGGCGACATCTACAAGGAAGACAAGATTCCGCAGGCACTGGCGAACTTCTTCCGAAAAGGCAACATTGTGGCTCTGCGCGAGCTTGCCCTGCAGCGGACCGCGGAGGAGGTCGACGATCAGCTTCATGAATACATGAAAGGGCATGATATGGCCCAAGGGAAGCTGGCTCGTGAGCATGTATTGGTGTGTGTGACACCGCGTCCCGTGGCGCAGAAGCTAGTCCGGCGCGGTTACCGTATAGCGAAGCGGATGCAGGGCACGTTTGATGTGGTGTTTGTGAGGCCGCCGGGAGCCAGCCTGACCAAACGCGAACAGGAACAGATCAACTGCGTTTATGAACTCGCGAGGAACTTCGGAGGCAAAGTGGTGGAGCTTGAGGGCGATTCAGTTTCTGGTGAGATCATCCGGTATGCCATAGATGCGGGTGCCACCGCGATTGTGATGGGACAGTCTGCCCGCGGGCGGCTGCAGGAGATACTTAAGGGTTCCATCATCACCCGCATCATGCGGCAGACCAAGGACATCGATATCATCGTGGTGGCAGATTCGAAGGATGAAGTGGTCTGAAGGCGAGCCGTGGTCGTGTGTTTAGGGCTCGCAGGCGGGTGCGGTTGCGGGAAATCGAGCATCGTGGTATAATTTTCGTGCTGATCCAACCTCAATTGCGGGAGTAGCTCAATGGTAGAGCTCCAGCCTTCCAAGCTGGTGGTGCGAGTGAAGCTAAAATGTAGACGATATTAGTGCTTGTAACTGACAAATAGGTGAATAAAACCACAGTGTCAAAGCTCAAGCTTTCGGTATTTCAGCACACTTGGATAAGTGACTGTCACGGCAACGGACTACGACAGTCAACCATCGAAGTTTACAGGCAACGACTGGAACGAGTGACCTCACATTTTCCAGATGATAGCCTATCAAATCTCACACCTCAGAACATCTTAGCAGTGTTTTCCGAAGCACGTAAAGCCAACACATCACCAAACACAATTCATGGCTGGTATAGGACGCTTCGCACGTTTAGCCGCTGGCTATTTGACAATGAGTATACCGAGTATGACATGTTAGCCAAACTCAAACCACCGCGAACCGACAAAGTGATTAAGCGCCCGATACCTCTTGATGATGTCAAACATATCATCGAACTGTGCCAGAACTCCTATGAGATACTAGATATACGTGATCATGCGTTAATGTTGACGGCATTGGACACCGGCGCCCGTCTTGCTGAACTTGCATCTATGACAGTGGCCAATATCACAGATGATGGAGCTATCACACTGAGTAATACCAAGTCCAGGCGCGATAGAACTGTATACATCAGTCCAGCGACACATAAGGCAGTACGTCTATACCTGCGTAAGGCCAAAATAGCTGATGGTGCCATATGGTGCAATGAACGAGGCGAACCACTCACAAAACACGGCATACAGCAGATATTCAAGAGGCGCGGGCTTGCATTGGGTATGAAATGCGGTCCGCATCGATGGAGGCGAACGGCGGCGACTGGCTGGGTAGAGGGCGGCGCGGACGTTGAAAGCGTGCGAATACTACTTGGCCATAGCTCATTGAATACCACTCAAATGTATCTTGGGCTTGATGAAAAGGCCGTCCAAGCGACATTTGCCAAGAGCACCATTACAAACCGGCTGGGTAAACAGACCGCCCGGATATCATGAGCGTGTAATACTAGCAACTTGCACAGGTGCGAGGGCTGGACGGCTGGAGGTCGGTATCTGCATACTGCCAACTGCCAACAGCCACCAGAGACGCCCGCCAACCTGTGCAAGTGACCGGACGAACACCGTCATGATATACATGTAGTGCGTTCATCGACAGATTGATACTGCATGTAGTGTGTTATTGCTTGACAGGTGCAGTGAATGGGTTTACAATGTATGTAGTAAGGTGAATGCGGTTACCTGAATCGCCTGTTAAGGCCTGTTGTAATATTTACGGATACACTGAGCACCCGCGGTTAATGCTCATAATCTGGAGGTATTACAAAATGACGCTATCTGAAGCCATTCAATCCCACAATATGACACCGTGCCAACTTGCCACTATGGCAGGTCTGACGGCAAAATCCATTTACAACTTCTTGAACGGCGCGTGTTTTCCTACTTTGGAAACAGCAGCCAAAATCGCCAAAGTGCTTCACTGCGAAATAACATATCAACGCATGACCGCGGGCGCGGTTGAGGCGGTGAAGTGTTCAGCAGCGTATGCAATGCCCACATAATGCAAAAGCCGCTAGGCTGGCAAACCTAACGGCGTAAAACTGACATGTGGCAACATGCACGGGCTGGATATCTACAGTTATAGTATACCGAATTGACCGCCCGGAGCGCATGAACAGCCACAGTCCAAACGAACCAGATGAAGGATTGTGACACCATGGAAGACACCTACGAAATCGACCCTGCAATAATGGCAGACTTGGCAGAAATCGCCGCCCTATTCGACCATGTACCGCCATACTGTGCGGACCGCCAAGCAGAACACTACCAGCCGTATAAGGTGTACTGTCTGCAAGGACTACGAAACCACATGCCCATATTGACGAAACAAAAGATATGGACATGTTGGAGGCGTGAAGGTGAAGGTAAACCACCTGTCAACCCAAACACAGACAGACCCTCCAGCAAAAGCAACAGCAACACATGGACAGACTTCAACACCTGTCTGCGTGAAGTCGAACGCGGTCACATGGACGGGCTGGGCTGTTATCTACCCGATGGTTTCGCAGTTATCGACATCGACAAAGTGGAGCAGGTAGAGGGCGGCGGTTTCAGTGGCACTATGCTGCAGAAGCTGACTGACCGCATACACGCGGCGCGCAAGGCTGGGCTTTACATCGAAGTGTCACAATCTGGCACGGGCTACCACATTCTGGGTAGACTACCCGATGATCTGACTTTCACACTCAAGGCCGCCCGTCACATCGAACACACAGACGAACACTGCGTAACCGACCTGATACTACCCGCCAGAACAGACCCTGCCACAGATAAGGCGATAGCGCCCGATCTGATCTATATGACCGGCAATACATGCGGTCATGGAGCTAGAGGCTGGACGTCATTCGATGATGTGGCAGTTATACCGGCGGATCTTTTAAGCTGGGCTATGGGCATGAGTGACAATGACGAACCTGCTGATAGTGTGACTGTGTTAGACTTGCAAACCAGCACAGGCGAGGCGGGCGGGCGGGCTGATCTGCGTGATGATCTGGCTACCCTTGACACCATAGACCGTGATAGCCAACAGCATCAGAAGTCGGTCCAGGCGTCCGCCTGTGCGAGTGCATCACCTGAACACGCTCATGATATTCCAAGACATGCCCACAATGGCCCGTATATGCCCACTGACAGTGAAGTAATGGCAGTACTGGCTATTGAGTGCCCGAGGGCTTATGCGGTCTACAGCGGTGATCTGGAAGGCAATGAAAGCGAGGCAGTGTATCACCTTGCAGAACGTCTGTTATATCTGAGTGGCAATGACACCGCACAGACCGCCCGTATAATCAGCACGTCAAACGCGGTCATGACACATGCCAACTTCAAACACAGCGGTATGGGCTGGGTTGATCTGACTGTCAATAGTGCTCTGAAAATCCGCAACCCGTCCAGCGTGTGGAACTGGGAGCGGACACAACCACAGAAGGATGCAGCCAAGGGCAGCAACAAGACCGGCCGCAAGTCAGATGATGCACTGCCACCTATCAAATTCGAGTTATCCGATGCCATGCGCAAGGTGCTTCATGGCGTGGCTGCATACGTTCCACAATCTTTCAACAAGGACGATGACCCGTTATATTCTGAAGCTTTTGAAGGGAGGCGCCTACCACTTCAAGAAGCAGCGCGATTATATGCCACCGGCATGGGTGAACTTCTTTCGCATGAGGCAGTATTCATGTATGGCCAATTCAAGACACGTCACATACCAGATGACTTGCTGATGATGATACGTTCGGAGGGCATGGAAAAAGAGCCTATATACACATACTCCATCAGTGACCTCATGGCACTGGACACACCAGAGCCTCATTTCTTGATGGTGCTAGGCGAATCTGGCAGCGTTACGAAGCTGTTTACCAAGGGTTTAAGCCACTGCATCACGGCGCAACCATCAGCAGGAAAAACCCACTTCGTGGCACAGTCTGCCATGCATTGGACTGATCAACCAGTGATTTATTGCACTGAAGAAGGCGTGAGCACATGGGCATATCGTATACGCCAATATCTTGCAGCCGGTTTACCCAACAATCAGCAACTGCAAATCAAACCCTGCTTAGGTGAAGGGCATAAATTCATACTCGACACCATCAACGCGGCACCGGAGGGCTCAATCGTCATTGTAGACACATTGCGTGCGTTCGCGAATGTTGAAGATGAAGCCAGTGGAGCACAATGGAGCTTTGCGCTTGACCCTTGGTGTGGAGCAGCACGTAAGCGAAACATCACGCTAATTTTAATCCATCACTCCAAGAAGGGCGCACCCGGCAAAGACCCGATAGACAATGCATCGGGTTCGAATTCGTTGATGTCACGTGTGGAGCAGCGCATCACTATTAACGGAGTACGCGAACATATCGAAGTATACGGTCAGGCCAAAAACTGGCAAATCGAACCTTCAATGTGGAAACGTTCAGGTGATAGGTTTATCCGTCTGACACCGAGTGAAGTCCAAGCGGTTAAAAACCAACCTGCCACAATGCTAGAGGCTATACTTGAGTTTGCCGACACCAAGACGGTACCGGATCTATACGCGGCGGCAAAAATCCAAGGCTTCGGCATGACTAAACGCACCATCACTGACACATTGCCGAAGATGGCGAAGCAAGGCAGAGTCGTCAATGATGCACCATCTGGTAAACAAGGCCAATGGCGTCTTGTTAATCCATCACCAGAAGACGCCAACGAAAATGACGGTGAATAAATGAGCACCAACCGACCCACACGTGCACCTCCCATAAGTAAATACTGTGTGTGGGTAGGTAGGTAGTAGGTCTAAAGACCTTTCCTGTAGGTGTCTTTAGATACCTATAACCTACCCACACATGAGTTTTATCTATGGGAGGTATGTGTGTGGGTAGGTCAAGCCATCAGCAAGGCCACCAGCACCGCCCGCCCGCCCTGTGCGAGTAATGCCAGTCAGACACGCTCACAGTATTGGGCAACCATCGAACCATCGAAACACTGAGTGAGCACCAAGCATCGGATACCACAAGGAGATAACCGGAGGTGAACGGATACGGCAATCAACAGATAAACATAGGAAGGGTATACCACCATGCGAAAGCTAACGAACCATCGAACCAGCTGCAAGGGCAGCAATAGACGAAACAGCAACAGACGAATAATCACCATCACCATCAACGAGGCTACGATCACCGTCAACAACGAGGCTACCGCTGGCAGTGATGCATATGTAGACTGGAGTGCATACAATGCCACCGCTCCAGCAGTGACCGCCAAGCCATCACCGCCATCAGCACCATCAGCAGATTTGGTATTTGCTGATATATCCGCAATCGCGGCGGAGTTTGACGCCATCGAACCCGTTGAACCATGCATACAGCGCCCACAAGCACCGCCCTGCCATCTGGACACCAACGAAACCGCCGCACCAACTGAACAGGAACACCACGATTTTGATGAATGGCTTTTGGCCTTGTTCAGTATTCCTTCTGACCTCAGAACAGCCATAGTATCGCAAACACCAAGGCCACCGCGTTTTTACCAAATGCTGTTCGATGCAGAAGGGCGCAACTGGAGGGCGGGCGCATTATGGCGCGAACTTAACGACATTGACTTCATTATGAGTGATTATGGGCAGCTATAAAAAAGAGAGCGGGCGCGAATAATATGCAATTTTCTGCAGCCCTAAAAAAGAGGGCAGATACGAATAAACCGGAATATTCCGCACGTATAAAAAGGGAGTTTTCCGTAGTTTTCCGTAGCCATGGAAAAAGGGCGGTATCCGGACTATTCTGACACTATAAAAAAGAGTGATCAATCCGAGTAATGAGCAGTTTTGCACAGCTATAAAAAAGAGCACTGATACCGAGTATTCCGATGCATTCCGATGCTATAAAAAAGCGGTCTAGTGACGGTATGGGCAATTCTGCCAACAGCACACTAGGCCGCCCATATTGGACAATCTGAGGGCATTATGAGGGTATGGGCAGTGTATGGCTGGATTGAAACAAACAGGGAACGAACAGGGAACAGATAAGGCAGATATTCGTAATCAACTGTATACCAAACCTATACCAAAATCGGCATAAATGACGGCATGGGCAACCATCAACCGTACACAAAAGTAGTACAAAAGTAGTACAGATTTCAGGGTTTCGACTGTGACAAACACACAACAAACACTCAACAGATTTCGCAGATTTCTGTAATCATATGTGCATCAAACATACATCAGTTTCAGCAGATATCTGTAATGCAAACATATGGCAGATATATGGCAGATTTCGCGGTTTATGACGGCTGGGCTCCATCTGGCATTACGGCAATATTACGGCAATATTACGGCGGTTTCGCAGATATCTGTAAGCAGACAGATAGCAAATGGATAGCAGATTTCAGGGTTTATGACGGTCAAACACACAACGAACACACAACGAACAAACAACGGATTTGGCAGATATCATGACCGTATCACCGGACACCAGCACAGTGGAGCGCCCGCCGCCGCCCGCCTGTGCAAGTATCCGAGGGACACGCTGGCGATATTCTGGCGTCATTCGTCCAGGCGGTCTGTCACTCCGTCCAGGCGGTCTGTCATGCGGTCTGTATCTGTTCCGCTCCACACTCCACATCATGCCCGCACGTCTATACAATCGCGCCAGAACGCCCAACCTGCGAATGTATCCACCATCTGGCATAATGTGCCACACAGTCAACCAAACCGCCCGTATACGCGAAACCCGTGAAACATTCAACTGTAGCAAGTATGAGGTAGACAGACACGCACCAACTTATATATATCTCTGTTCGTCCATCTGGTATAACCTCTCACAGTACGATACTCTGACCTTATGGAAAAGCTGGAGCTTCAGGTATTTGTTTCAGAGCTCCAGCTTTGCATAAAACAGTACAGTTTCATAAACTGATACAGCGCTATATATAGCGTCATTCGTAACACAGACATACCATACGTAGTATTTCAATTGCGGGAGTAGCTCAATGGTAGAGCTCCAGCCTTCCAAGCTGGTGGTGCGAGTTCGATCCTCGTCTCCCGCTCCACTTTTCACTAGTCACCATAACATCACACCCAAGGGATTCACTCACGCGGAGACGCGGATAAGATGAACCGCAGAGGGCACAGATGCTTTTGTACCATCCGCTGGGCCTTTGTCTGAACCACGGCTTACACGGATGGATTCGGATAAGTGCGGATGGAGAGGACCAGCTCTCTGTGTTCCTCTGTGCCCTCTGAGGTTATAATGGTACCTCTCCATCCGTGTCATCCTGTAAATCCGTGTAATCCGTGGTTCAGACAATCCCCTCCGCGCCCTCCGCGTCCCCGCGTGAGCTAATCCCATACCTCCAACCTGCGTATAATATATCCAATGCTCAACACATCCTTTCCCTGGAGGTATCAACCTTGACGCGCAGAACATGGCTGGAAGTGGACCTCAATGCGGTGGCCGATAACCTGCAAGCGGTGCGGGCACGGCTTCGTCCGCATGTCAAACTGGCGGCGGTGATCAAGGCGAACGCTTACGGGCTTGGTGCGGTGGAGATCGCGCAGGTGATGATGGATGGCGGGGCCGATCTGCTTGCCGTGGCCTGCCTGAGTGAAGCCATGGAGCTTCGATATTTGTATCCCAACGCGCCTTTGTGGGTGATGGGCATCGTGCCGGACGACGACATCGCGACGGCAGTCGAGGCCAGAATCCAGTTCACCGTATGCCGATTCGCACAAGCTGAGCTGGCCTCAGAGGCGGCTCTGGATCACGGCAAGCAGGCGCACATCGCCGTAAAGCTCGACACCGGATTTCATCGGCTGGGCTTTCCGGCTACACAACAGTCCGCCGAAGTTATCCAACAGATCACTCATCTCCGCGGTGTAGTGGTCGATACGCTGTTTGCACACCTCTCGCTGCGTGATGCTGCACAAGACCATCAACAGATCGCACGATTCCGCCAGATGGTGGGGTGGTTGCAGGAACTGGGCGTGGCACCGCCCGTGTTGAGCATCTGTGACAGCATCGGCATGGTTCGCTATCCCGACCACCAGATGGACATGGTCCGCGCTGGTGCGATCCTGTACGGGGCTCCGCCATCGGAATACAAGCCGGCGGAGCTGGGTTTGAAACTGCCCGTCCGTTTCATCACCACTGTCAGCCATATATTGGATGTGCCGACTGGCGAAAGCATCGGTTATGACAGCCAGTTCATCACGCAGCGTCCCACACGCATCGCCACCCTGGCGGTGGGATATGCCGATGGGTATACGCGCTGTTTGGCTAATAACGCCTGGGTCAGCGTTCGTGGGCAGCGGGCACCAGTGGTGGGCTCGGTATGCATGGACCAGTGTACTATCGATGTGACGGACATTGCAGGCGTGATCATAGGCGACGAAGTGCTGCTGCTCAGCGAAGTGGATGAACCGGCCGTGAGCCTGATGGAGTTGGCGGAGTGGGGGAACACCAACCGCAACGAGGTGCTGTGTACCATCGGCGCGCGCGTGCCCAGGATATATGTTTGAACCACAGAGGGCACTGATGGCGAGGAGGAGACAGGAGACAGGAGAAGAGGAGTCAGGATCGACTTGCGGGATTGTGTCTGAACCACGGATTACACGGATTGACAGGATGACGCGGATGGGAAAGGGAACACTATTACCACAGAGAGCACACAAAAACACAGAGAGTGGTTCAGACAACCTAGCGGTTGACATGCACCTCTCTCCTGCTCTCCTTCCTCCTGACTCCTCATCTCCTATCTCCATTTCCTCTCCTCCCTTTGTGGTGCAAACTAATTCACCGATATAGGGTATATCTACAGTAGATGAAGGGAGATTGTTGGTGATCAGCATACAAAGTGAGCGATTACCGCTGTTTGACCCGCTCGCGGGCGCGGCTCCCTACCGACGTCTTTTCCTGGATGCGATGGTGGTGGAGGAGTCACGCGGGTTGTCGCGTCTATTCCATGCGGCCCGAAAATACGCCAAGAACCCAGTCATAGTCAAAGAGCATGTATGGGAAGGCAGCGGGCCGTATATCTATGGCACGGTACTGCGGGATAACGGCAAGCTGAGGATGTGGTATCAGGGCATCGGCCCTGGTGCTGCAGATGTATCGTATGCCGAATCGACGGACGGAGTCCATTGGACGAAGCCCGTGCTCGGGATTGTTGAGTACCAGGGCTCCAGGAAGAACAACATCGTGGCACCAAACGGAGTGTGTCACATCCCAAGCGTGATTCGTCTGCCCAAAGCCTTATCATCGGATAAACAGTGGGCCATGTATGGGTATCGGTACGCAAAAGACCATGCCGGCCAGCAACCATTACAGGGTGGACCTTCGGTGGTCTACTCGCAGGATGGTCTTCACTGGGACTGGAATCCCGCGTCCGAGCAGCAGGCTCTGTTCAGCAGCTCAGATGTCACGAACTTCTTCCACGATCCCTACACCAGCCGCATCACGGCAACTCTTAAAACTACAAATCGTCGGCACAGAGCGGTCGGTGTAGCAGTATCGGATGATGGCCTGAAGTGGCGCAGGCCGGTTGAATCTGCTGTGTTCGGAGCAGATGATCTTGATCCTGATGCCACCCAGGTGTATGGGATGCCGGTCTTTCCGTATCAAGGCATATATATCGGTCAGCCGTGGATATACCATGCGAGGTGGATCAAATACGGCAGCTATTCCAGGCCGGAGGTGATGTATGAGGCGCAGCAGGGCAGCGACTGCACGGTGGATGTGCAATTGGCCTGGAGCCACGACCTAATCAACTGGACACGAACTCCCGCACGCCAGCCGTTCATAGCGCTGGGAGCTGAGAGAGCCTGGGACTCAGGGATGATCTACACCGCCCGAGCACCTGTGATCATGGGCGAAAAGTTATTCTTTTATTACGGCGGTTTCGACACGATCCACGATGATAACAAGCGCATGCAGGGTGCCATCGGCCTCGCCACCTTGCGCATCGACGGCTTCTGCTCAATGCAGGCGGGAAGCACGGAAGGCTGGCTCATCAGCCGCAGGGAGGTGTTCAACACACCCACGGTGACCATTAACGCCAGATGCGTACCAGACGGCAGCGTGACGGCTGAACTCTTAGATCGCAGCAATAAGTCGATCGCGGGATTTACGAGGCGGGAGTGTATAGCCTTCACCGGTGATTCGGTGCGTCATGAGCTGCGATGGAAGACGGGTAAATTCCATCAGAGTTTGATTGACAAGGACAAGAAAATCAGGTTCCATCTGCAGAATGCGGAGCTTTTCTCATATCTTCCAACGGACATCAACCGGCAGATCGACGACAGCGAACCCGATCATTAGTATTTTGATACCACCCTCTGTGTTTCTCTGTGCCCTCTGTGGTAGGAATGCACCGCTCCATCGGTCCCCTCTGTGGTTCATTGAACCTGGGTGAACCGAGCCGGTCGCTCCAACCCGGTTTCACCACAATCGCTTTTGTTGTTTATAAGGCTGATTAGTCTCCTCTCGCTCCAAAACTCTGGTCTATCACCACGTAGTCAAACAGGTTCACCTGAGTGTCACCATTTAGGTCGGCCATCGGGTCGGACGAGCCGAATCTCATGTCAAGTACCACGAAGTCAAACAGGTTGATCTGCCCGTCACCATCGGCATCGCCGTTCGTCAGCGTGAAGTTCTGCATCGGCACTCCGCCCGCTCCGGCATTGATGTTCCTCTTCATCAAGGGCAGAAAGTGAGGGCTCCTCAGCCTGATGTCCCAGGGTGGCAGCAAGGACGTATTCACTCGAAAACCGCCCATCGCCTGCGGAGACAGACTGAGGCTCTCGCTGGTGTCGGGATCCGAGCTGCTGTTGATAAACGCCACAATCGCTGCATTCGACAGACTTCCGGTGTAGGCGGACAAAATCACATTGAACGGGATGATGGTGGAGTTGCGGATGACGGAGTTATGCCCGCCATTGGCGTTAATCGCAATGATGTTGTTGTTCGGCGAAGGGATGTTGTGCTCGCCATAGGTGTTCAACCCCCAGCTTACAACAGTGCCGTTCTGCCGCAATGCCATGCCGTGGCTGGCACCTGCCGAAATCGCCTTGAAGTTCTGGTTCAGACCGGGCACAGTGGTCTCACCGTTGGTGTTGTTTCCCCAACAGACGATTGTGCCGTCCTGCTTCAGCCCGACGGAGAAGCCCGTACCCGCCGCCACGGCAATGAAGTCTTGATTAGGAGTGGGCACGTTGCCTTCACCATGGCTGTTGTCACCCCAGCAGACGACCTGTCCTGATACCTTCAAGCCGACCATATGGTAGTCACCCGTCGCCACGGCGATGAAGTCTTTATTGGGTGCGGGCACGTCGCATTGTCCGAAAGTGTTGTCTCCCCAGGCGATGATCACACCGTTGGACTTCACTCCGGCGCTGAAGTTAAGTGAGGCCGCCACTCCTATGTAGTCGGTGTATGCTCCCGGTATGTTGCACTGCCCTACGGAGTTGCTTCCCCAGGCGGTGAGCGTGCCGTCCAACCGCAGCCCGACCGCATGGTTTCGGCCCGCAGCCACTGCGGTGAAGTCTTGGTTAGGTGCCGGGATGTCACACTGCCCATCGGCATTGTTTCCCCAGGCGACCAGTGAGCCGTTTTGTTTAAGGCCAATGAAGTAGTCTAAACCTGATGAGGTCTGGATGAAGCTCAGGTTCTGGCCAGGCACGCTGCACTGTCCGAAGGTGTTATCTCCCCAGCAGACCACTGTGCCGTTCTGCTTCAGTCCAACGCTGAACTTGTTACCAACGGCCACGGCGATGAAGTCTGTGTTGGGTAAAGGCACATTGCCCTCTCCAAAGAAATTGATGCCCCAACCGACAACCGATCCATCATTCTTCAACCCAAGCCCATGAGCGGAGCCCGCTGCGATCTTGATAAAGCTTGAGTTTGGCGTCGGTTCGATGGCTTCACCGAATAGATTCGAGCCCCAGCATTGAATGGTTCCGTTCTGCTTCAATCCGACAGAGGTTAGATTGCCTGCGGCGATGGCTACGAAATCCTGGTTGGGTGCAGGTGGGTTATTCTGGCCGTAGTGGTTATCACCCCAGCCTACGATAGAGCCGTCCTGCTTCAGACCCATCGTGTTGGCAGTTCCCGCCGAAATGGCCTTGAAGTTCGCGTTAGGTGCCGGCACGTCGCATTGGAGGGCGTTGTTGTTGCCCCAACACACGACGGAGCCGTCGCTTTTCAATCCCACTGTATGGACACTGCCAGCGCTGATGGCCACGAAGTTGGCATTGGGTGCTGGGACATTGCACTGGCCATCGGAGTTGCTTCCCCAAGCCACCACACTACCGTCACTCTTTAGGCCGACGGTATGTTCTCTTCCAGCGGAGACGGCAATGAAATTCTGGTTCGGAGCAGGTACGTTGCACTGACCTTGCGTGTTGCGTCCCCAAGCGGATATCGATGTGTTGCTCTTCAGTCCAACCGTGTGGTCAAGACCCGCGGATATGGCCGTAAAGCCTGTCAGCTCACCCGGCACAATGCGATAATCACCCCAGACTTGAATGGGTCCACTTGCTGCAATACTGCGCGTCGCGAACAGCAACGGGACTAACAGTAGGATGAAACAGGCACGGATGGCCGTAGTCGTCAAACCAGATGGTTTCATCGTTCGCCTCCAGGAATCGCGGACTGCTGACTAGGAGAGCTGATGACTGGTAGTCAGCCAGCCTGAGCTTGTGCAACACATTTTTGTGTTCAGTAACTCTATTATGGCACGGTGTTTTGGAGTATCATGGTAATATTGTGCGGAGTGTTGGCGAGTATTAAAGATGGTATGTGAAAGTTATGACTTCGGTGACGGCGAGAAAGAGGAGAGAAGGAGGTAAGGAGAACGGGAGAAAAGGAGAGGAACGTCTGAACCACGGATTACACGGATTACACGGATAGGTTCGGATGGGAGAGGGAACATTATTACCACAGAGGGCACAGAGGAACACAGAGAGTGGTTCAGACAAAGAGCCCGCGGTTCACAGACGATCCTCTCCTGACTCCTGCTCTCCTGCCTCCTGTCTCCTCCGCGCCTTCTGTGGTTCAAACAATCACACCCGGTGATATCATATTGATAGGCATCCTAACCCATGATTCAGGAGAGTGTATGAACAATTTTAAGCACGCTATTCGGCCCAAGGCGTTACGACCAGGAGATTGCGTCGGCGTCGTGGCGCCATCTAGTCCGGTCGATAGCGATGAGATGGTTTACCGGTCACTGGAGTGGCTTCAACGTCAGGGCTTTCGAACAAAAGCTGGTCCAAGCTGCTTTGAGAGGACCGGCTATCTGGCGGGCTCCGACCAGTGTCGTGCCGATGACATCAACACGATGTTTGCCGATCCGGACATCGACGGAATCATCTGCCTGAAGGGCGGATATGGCACGCCGCGGATTATTGACATGCTGGACTACGAGATGATCGCACGGAACCCAAAGGTTTTCATGGGTTTTAGTGACATCACTGCATTACTCATCTCAATATACCAGCGCGGCAACTTGGTCACCTTCCACGGCCCGATGCTGGCATACCTGCCTAAGCAGGGCTTGGATGCATTCTCGCATGAGAGTATGATGAAAGCGATCTGTTCTTCACAGCCTGTAGGCGCGCTGACCAACCCCGAGGGTGTCCCAGGCGTGACCACGCTGGTGGGCGGTAGTGCAGAGGGCGAGATGGTGGGGGGCAACCTGTCGCTGATTGCGGCGATGGTGGGCACGCCGTATGAGCTGGACACCCGCGGTAAACTGCTGATTCTAGAAGAAGTGAATGAAGAGGAATACCGCGTCGACCGCATGTTGACTCAGCTTCGTCTTTCTGGCAAGCTGGAGCAGTCAGCGGGTATCATTCTGGGCACATGGACTGGCTGTCATGCCGATAAAGGGTATGCAGGAAATCAAACACTCGCCGAGGTATTTAACGACATCGTGCGGCCAGTGGGACGTCCGGCGATCCTGGATGTTCAGGTGGGTCACTGCGTGCCGAAAATTACGCTGCCGTTTGGCGTGCGCACCAAGCTGGATGCTGACGGAGGCACTCTGGAGGTTCTGGAGCCCGCGTGCAGCTAATGGACAGAGGGGACAGGAGACAGGAGCGGAGGAGACCGGAGGGAGAGGAGTCAGAAGGCAGGAGTCAGGAGACAGGAGCGGAGGAGACAGGAGACGGGAGCGGAGGAGATAGGAGACAGGAGCGGAGGAGTCAGGAGACGGGAGCGGGAGGGGAAGAGAGTAGGAGGAAGGAGACAAGGAGGCAGGAGACAAGAAGCAGGAGACAAGAATCAGGACACGGGACACAATCCCGGTCCATCGCTCTCTTCTCCTAACTCCTTTCTCCTAACTCCTTTCTCCTAACTCCTAACCTCTAACTTCTAACTCCTAACTCCTAACTCCTGACTCCTTTCCTATCTCCTCTCCCTGCTTAGCAAAAACAAATATGGAGAAACAATTGAACAAAGTATATATCAGCGCCGATATCGAGGGCACTACGGGAATAGTGACCTGGGCGGAAACCGAAAAAGATAACCCGCACTACCCGTTATTTGCCGAACAGATGACCCAGGAGGTCAAAAGCGCCTGTGATGCGGCTCTGGGAGCCGGTGCCAAGTCGCTGTTGGTGAAGGATGCCCACGGATCCGCCAGAAACATCGATGCCGCAAAACTGCCGGAACAGGCTCAGCTAATGCGAGGCTGGACGCGTGACCCGTATTCCATGATGGCGGGTCTTGACAGCAGCTTCAGTGCGGCCATGCTGGTCGGTTATCACGCTCCCGCCGGCTGGAGCGGAAACCCAATGTCGCACACGATGAACTCGCAGAATGTGCATGTCAAGCTGAACGGCCATGACTGCAGCGAGACGATGATCGGTGCTTATACCGCCGCGATGTTTGGAGTGCCACTGGTATTCATCAGTGGTGACAAACAGATATGTGCCGAGGCGCAACGGATCATCCCCAACATCACCACGGTACCTGTGAGCGAGGGCGTGGGTGCCGCTTCTATCTCTCAGCATCCCAAACTGACCATCCGCCAGATTTCTGATGGCGTGAAGCAGGCCTTATCGGCCGATGTCAGCAAATGCCTTCTGGAGCTGCCTGACACTTTCGACGTGGAGGTGATGTTCCGCAACCATGAAGTGGCTTATAGCCGTTCATACTACCCGGGTGCCAGGCTGGAGGGCACGCGCAAAGTGATGTTCCACACCACCGAGTGGTTTGAGGTGCTACGGTTCTTCATGTTCGTGCTGTAAGGTCAGTTGACAATTGTCAATGGTCAGTTGTCAACCGTCAAATATAACCAAGGGAGGTCTTCTCATGAGTGACAAAACGCAGCGTGAATACCTGGTCGGCATCTACTACTTCGCTGGATGGTGGCCAGAACAACCGAACAAATACCACACCAACGGCCGTAACTGGACCCAGGACTACCCAGGCCGAGTGCCCTCGCTGGGTTTGTATGTGGATCAGCAGACGATGGACAAAGAGATCGCAGCCGCGGCCAAATACGGTGTCGACTTCTTCCAGATACTCTGGTATCCACCGTTAAAGGATGTCGGTAAGGAAACACATGCCCAGCACCTAAACGACGGTGTGAGCTGCTTCATGGCTTCGAAAAACAGCCGGTTGATGCAGTTTTGCGTGGAGTATGTCAACCACGCACCTTTCACGATTGAAACCGACCAGGCGTGGGAATCCACCTGCCGTCTGTGGGCGAAATGGATGAACCATCGCAGCTATCTCAAGGTAGACGGCCGTCCCGTGTTCAAAATCCACGGAGCTCATCAATTTCTTCTTCAGAACGGTAATGATCCTGCGCGGGTTGCGAAGCAGATCAAAACACTACGCCGTATCGTACAGGAAAGCGGGTTGCCGAATCCGCTGGTCGCCACCGGCATCATGCCGTATGAAAAGCCGCTCGTGGAGCATATCGAAGCGTTCGACTTTGCTACAACCTACATGGATATGCCGATGCTTCCTGTGACCGAAAAACCGCATCCCTACAGCGAGTTGATCAAACATGCCGCCGGAGCCTGGGAGTACCAGGGCATACATGCCGACCGGCCATACATGCCGTATGTGCCCTCAGGTTGGGATCCACGCCCGTGGAAGGACCCGCGCCCGTCATTCGATGCTCCCACCCGTGATGAATGGGTGGCCGCACTGAAGAGCGTGAAGCGCGAACTGGACAACGCGCATCGGCTGGGCATTCCAGGGGCCGGGGATAGAAGGCAAAAAGCGTTCGTCATCTACGCCTGGAACGAGTATGGTGAAGGTGGTATCGTGGCACCTACCAAGGGCGAGGGCTTCATGAAGCTTGAGGGCATCCGCAGCGTGTTCGGCGCACCCGCCAGGATGACCTCAGAGGGCACAGAGGAAGGTGGAGGCGTTTGAACCACGGAGGATAGTCTGAACCATAGAGGACACAGAGTAAGTGGTGAGCATATCAGTCTCCATTTACTCTGTGCCCTCTGTGGTAAAAACAATCCGTCCAACCCGTCAATATGTGATTATGATGACAACCAATAATAGATGAGGAATGAACCTTTGAACAATATTCGTCAAATGTGTATGTTAGCGATGCTGCTGCTGGCGTGCGGTGCGGTTTCCGCGGCACCAAAGCCCATCAAAACCTGGAGCTTCGAAAAGGACACCCAGGGCTGGGTAGCGCAGCACGACTGCACACTTAAGGCTGCTGATGGTCTGCTGCAGATCACCAACACCAACACGGAGCCTTTCATCGCCGGGCCGATGATCAGCGTCAACGCACCGTTTAAGGTGAACATCCGCGCGAGATCCACCAGCGCCGGGCAGGCGCGTCTCTATTGGACTGTCAAACTGCCGATACTGGTCTCATCTAGTTTCGGCGAGGATGCCGTCATCTACTTCGATGTTCAGCACGACGGCCAGTGGCATGATTATTCGTTGCCGATCGACATCGACGGGCTGGTCACTCAGTTGCGTATTGACCCGGGTAAGGGCATCGGGCAGTTCGATATACAGAGCATCTCGCTAGTGCCCTTCAGTGCGGAGGAAACCGCGGACTTACCATCAGTGAAACTCAGCCCTCAGATGAAACTGACCAGCGATGCATTGACACTTACGCTGGACACACAGAAACACATATACACCATCACAGATAAGCGCACGAAGCGTTCGTGGGTCACCGCCTCAGCGGGCTCTGTGCGTCTGACGGATGGCAAGATTCTCAGCAAAAGCAGCATGGAGTTAAAGCTTGCTGACCGATCACAGTCAGCCGAATACACCTGCATGGTCAGTTTGACCAAAGAAGCTGCGGTTCGATTTAAGATTACCTCGAAGGACAACAAGTCAAAGCTGAACAGGCTAAACTACCCGCCTCGGTTGGAGAGCAACCTGAAGAATGGCGCTCTGGTGCTGACCCAGCGGTGCAACGGGCAGTTGATCGACCAAAAGGACAAGCTGTTCCCAACCAAGAGCTTCGGCGTGTATAACAACCTGGGTCTGGACATGCCTTGGGTTGGAGTGACGGACATCGTGACAGGCGAGGGCGTGATGTCCCTATATGAAACGCCCGCCAATGTGTGTGTCGACCTGAAAGAGGACTCTGTTGGCCGAATGTGGCCGCAAACCCGCTGGATAGCCTCCATGGGTGGATTCGGCTACTCGCGCATCATGAGCTGGCAGTTTCAGCCAACCGGCGGTTATGTGGTGATGGCTAAGAGCTTCCGGGCTTACGCGAAGCAGACGGGGCTGCTCAAGACGCTGGCCCAGAAAAGCGCAGAGCGTCCGAAGGTTGACTGGCTGCGCGGGGCGACGCTGATCTGGGGCAGCAACAGCAGCGTGGAGTTCGCCAAGCAGCTCAAGGCCACTGGGATCATCCGCGCAATGATTTATGGCAGACCCGCCGGCGAAGAGCTGACGGCTATGACCAGGCTGGGTTTCCTGACGGGTGAATATGACGGCTACACAGACATCCTGGAAGGGCCGACAGGCATGCAGAAGGACAATATTGATGAAACCGCCTACAGAGACGCCGGTGGTGCTAAGGCACTGGGTTGGCGCACGATGGAAGGGTTGCAGTACTACACGCGGTCCAGTTTCTACGGCCTGCGGGCGGCTGATAGTTACGTGCCTGCGCTTCTGAAAACACACCCATTCACCGGACGATTCCTGGATGTCTCCAGCGCGGTCGATCTTTTTGAAGACTACCACCCCAACCACACCTTCGATCGAAGGCAGGACATGGCATATCGGCGTGATCTGTACAAGTATATGGCTGACCATGGTCTGGTTGTCGGAGGTGAACACGGCAAGGCGTGGAATGCTGACATCCTGGACTATAACGAAGGTATGGCCAGCGGTCCGTATTGGTGGGAGATGCCGGCGGGCTATCTTATACCGCCGAAGTCACGAGATGAGATCAAACCCAACTACCTGAGGTATGGTGCTGTGTATGACAAGCAGATACCGCTGTGGGAGCTGGTATTTCATGACGCTGTTCAATCGGCCTGGTATTGGGGCGACTCCAGTGACTACTACTACGAGGTGGCTCCTGAGATGTGTGACCGCAAAGAGCTTGCCAATATGCTCTACGGCACCATGCCGCTGATGTGGGCGAACAACCTGGGGTATGGCTGGGACCGCAACCGTTCGCGCTTCGTGGAGACCTACTGGAAGACCTGCCGCCTCAACGCCGTGCTGTTCGGGCAGGAGCTGAAACGGCATGAGTTCCTGAGTGCCGATCGCATGTTGCAGCGTTCGGTCTTCGCCAACGGAGCCACGACAGTGGTGAACTTCGACTCCAAACCGCGCGTGTACGAAAAACTGACACTGGCCCCCAACGGGTTCTATGTCACCGCACCGGGCATCACACAATCCAAACTGATGGTCGGCAAACAGGCCATCACCAGTGTTCTAGGAAAAAACTACTTATGGGTTCAGACCAGCTCAATGCAGCAAGTGGGCGATGTTCGCGTGCATGGCAAGCTTGGGTTGTTCCAAGCGAAGCCGGGCCAGTGGAACCTCGTGCTAGACAGCCAGCACGAGGCGTTCGTTGATATCGCCAAGCGTATCCCATTGCCTAAGGGTGGGAATTACCGTGTTTTTGAATTGAAAGCGGACGGTGAACTACTGCGCGAATTATCTGGGCTGGTGAAAGCGGGCCAGCTCACTATTCCCGCCGGAAAGGGCCTTCGATTGTACGGAGTGGTCACCAATGCAGCTAGTATACTCATGGTTACGCCACAGTCAGGCATGTTGCAAGCGACTGATATGGTGATGATCTCCGCCGGTGGCGCGCCAGGTGTGATCCGCTATACCGTGGACGGCAGCACACCAACTGCCAAATCGCCAGCCTACACCAAACCACTGGTATGCGAATGGACGACTCTGAAAGCCGCACGGTTTGTGGACGGCAAACTCGCGGGTCCTGTCATCACCGGCAACTATCGGCGAGTGGCTTTCCAAAGCGGTGTCTGCAGGTTCTCTGAGCCAGCCGTGAGTGTCTCGGTCTCGGTGAAGGGCGCGAAAAAGCTGACGTTGTTAGTGGATGATGGGGGAGACGGCCCTGCCCATGACCGCGCCGACTGGGCAGATGCCAAGCTGTATACCGCCAGCGGAGAGACGGTTTACCTTAGTGACCTCAAGCCGGTACGGGCCACCCAGAACTCCGGCTTGTTGGGTTATGACCTTACCTTTGATGGCAAGCCGATCACTATCGGCACCACGGAGTATAAGAAGGGTATCAGCACCCACGCCGATTCGGACATCCAGTATGAGTTGAACGGTAAGTATGAGCGGTTTGAGGTGCAGGTGGGTTCCGATGCCACCGTCACACCTTTTAAGCAGGGCAGTGTGCGATTCCGGGTGGTTCTCGACTAGCAATTAGCATTTCTAACGGTGAGGTTCGAGTGATCAAGGCGTATGGCCGACCGGCCATACGCCTTTTTTACTTGGTCCGAGCCTTCATTTTATCGGAATGGGCCACGCATCTTATGTTTAGGTGAGTATGAAAATGCTCACCCTTATTTTTGATGATATTGAGAAACGAATGAATCAACCAAGTATTTGTACTATATTTTCGCAAATACAGCTATAAACCGATACTATTTCATGATTCGATATGGCATACTTGTGGCAGATACTGCCGCAGTGCAGAAGCGGCACACCATCCTTGGAGGGATTCCGCATGAAAATGCTATCGAGTTTTATTGTATTGCTGATGTTCGCATCGATCACTTCACAATGTGCGCCCCAACTCTCGTTTACCTCTACCAGCAGTAGTGGAACTCAGACGACCGTCTTTACTGATGTAGTAGCAAAACAGGTGATCGTCCCTGATGCTTCGAACCCGCCCGCCACGTCTATCGTCGCGGTCAAACTAGACAAGCCTGTGTCAGCGACAAGCCAGACGGCTTCCGTCACCTGCAACTTCACCGTCACTGGGAGTGGTGATGCAGCAGGGCGTATGGGAATTCGGTTGGTGACTGGTTCGCTGACAGGCACAGCTACATACACTCTTAAGGTGAACGGCACTCAAGTAAAATCAACTACGTCGGCTGTAACCTATACACAGCCACTTACCAGTGGTCAGACAGTAACGCTCATAGTGACGACATCATCGGTGAAGGCCGCGGTGACAGCCATAGCCTGCCTTCAAGTGGCGGCAGCTCCTGGCTTGACGATTACCGGATCACTTAACCCTGTTTTTTCATCCCACAGCATCATTGATTCCGGCACCTCAGACACTGACCCATTTAGGGAAGGGTACCAAATCACACAGGGTGGTAGACTGACTGTCAATTACTCCGTTAATTCAATCACGTGTGAACGGCCAGCTATGTTTGCCTTATTCGACTACAACAGCAATGCGTACGGTGCTATTCCGTCAATCTTTGTCGACTATATTCACTACGAACGTATTGTCAAGCTCGTTGCTGAGGGGGTCACATATCCATTCACGGCCAGCAATATCGACCATTGGGATACCATACCTGCAGGCGGTAGCAGCGTGGTGATCAACTATAAAACCTTGTCGGCATTCACCGTACCCACAATACCCAGCGGTACGTGGTTCAGACCACAGTACCAAGTCAGGCTCTACCAGAACTGCGGCACGATAGGATCACCGGTTAACCAGCTAATTGATGACGAAACTTCGCCGCTACCTGCCACACAGATTCAAATGCTGAGCAAGCCGACGGTGACCGCACCAGGTCTGAACATGACGAGTTTCCGGCGCGCGTATCCCACTGAAGTGCCGATCACCATCATGTTTGGCTCTGTGCCCGCAGCAGGGAAGCAGGTCATCGTTCAGGATGAAACCAACACCACACTCTGTAGCCGAATTCTAGATGCCAATGGCCAGACCACCGTGCCGGTGGTGGTGCCCAGTAACTTCGTGAACGCCACATTCTCGCGAAAGATACGCTGGATCAGCGACGAACCGCTATGGAATTCTGTGGATATCGTGAAGGACGGTTTGAGTGCCCAGAACACCTACAGCAACAGCCTGCAAGGAAAGCTGACGCTGGAGGGCGGGTGCTCAAACCCTGCGGATATCGCCTGCATGATACGCCTCCAGAAGATGGTATCGGGTGTGGTAGTCTCCACTCAGTACCGCTACCCGGTCATACTGGACAACGGCACCTACAATCTTCAGGATATTGACCCCGGAACATACCGTGTGCTCGTGGCACCGATACGGTGTCGATTGGACAGTCCAGAGAAGCTGCGCTGGCTGAGTCTGATGCTGGGGGAGATGACCTTGGCGAACACCACTCACAGTCTGGGCAACAACGCTAGTCTGCATTCAGGCGACATCGCCGGTGAAGGGGGGATCGGCACCCGAGATAATGAGGTGAACCTGTTCGACCTCAGCGCTCTGATCGCCAGATACGGCACCAACCTGGGCAGCATCACATGGAATGACGAAGCCGATATGGATGCTGACGGAGAGGTGACCTTGTTTGATGTCATGGTGATCGACCGAAACTTCATGGCCAGAGGTGACGATTAGGGAGAGTATCAGCCGGTTTATCCTTCCAATTAGGCGGGCAGGCGTATACACTAATCATAGGTGTCTTCAAGCCCATTTGGGTTGTGCTGGGTGATCAGTGTGGTCACGAGACGCCATGTGTATCACCAACATATCTATGGAGTGACTTATATGCCTGCCGATTATACTCAGTTCCTCAAGGCCATCACGCGGACTGGCCGTCCAGATCATCTGCCCGCCTACGAGCACATCGCTAGCTCGGGCTTCATCAGCCGCCGCCTTGGCAAAGACATCAACGCGGTTCCCGCCGGCAGCCGCGAATACTGGCAGATGTATGTGGACTTCTGGCTGGGCATGGGCTTTGATGTGGTGCCGATGGAGATCGGGCTCAACCTGACCCTTGGGAACGTCTCGCATGGCGGTTCCAGCTTCGGCAGCGAGGCGCGGGTGGTGATATCCAGTTGGGAAGATTTCGAGAACTATAACTGGCCGGATGTCAGCAAGCCGATAGAGTTCAGCCACTTCGACACGGTTGCGGAGCTTCTGCCGGAGGGTGCGCGGATTGTTGGCGGCGTGGGCATGGGCCCATATGAGTGGCTGTCTGAGATGATGGGCACCATCGGTCTCTCCTACGCACTCGCCGATGAGCCGGAGCTTGTGGAGGCGGTTGCTGCTAAGATCGGTGAGCTGCACATCAGTGCAGACAGGCAGATCGCACAGATGGACGCCGTCTGCGCGCTCCGGCAAGGTGATGACCTTGGGTTCAATTCGGCGACGTTCCTGAGCCCGGAGCTGCTGCGGAAACTGATCTTCCCGACCTACAAGCAGATGGTGCAGGCCGCGCATGACGCGGACAAGCCCTTTGTACTGCACTCCTGCGGTAACCTCAGCCGCGTGTACGAGGAGTTGATTTCAAACATCAAGATCGATGCGAAGCACTCTTACGAGGAGAAGATCATGCCTGTCGAGGTGTTCAAAAAGCAGTATGGCGACCGCTGTACACCGATGGGGGGGCTGGATGTCGACTTCATCTGCCGCCGCAGCGAGCAGGAGATACGCGCCTACACCCGCAGTAAGATCGACCAGTGCTTTGCGGACGGCTACTACACCATCGGCACGGGTAACTCGCTGACGGACTATATGCCGGTGGAGAACTACCTCACCGTGCTCGATGAGGCCAGACGCTACACCGCGTAGGCGGCGAGGCGGTTCGACCCACTTCGGGTTAAGCCAATCGGCCCGTTTCCACGGGTTTCGCTGGCGCTCACCCGTGGCTATTAGAATCTTACCCACTTCGTGTGTGCACGGAATGTCTGCAGCGTGAGGGATATATTGCGGCTCCATGCCGCGCCCTGAAGGACAGTCTATTACCCACATATATTGGTAAGGATAGCTCTGCTGGCATAATCGATTACGACAGCGGCCGCGGGCTGAAAGCCCTGCGGCTAATTATACGAAAAGCCGGCTCGAAGCCGGCTGCGGCACTTCGTGCTGTAGGTATTAACGATATCTCAGGCTGCTTTAGCAGTCTTGTTGATCAATAGCCGAGACATTTATGTCGCGGATTCGGCGATCAACGGGCTCTGCATATATGTGGGTAATAGACTGCCCTGAAGGACGCGGCTTATTACCCAAGAAGCCCGTTGAAACGGGCTGGAGACCGCCATGCAGTGATGGCATCGAGCCAGCCCACGTATCGCCGTAGCCTTCCGGCAGCCGGCTTTTAGCCGGCTTTTCGGCTAAGAAGCCGCGTCCTTCAGGGCGCGGTATTGAAACCGCGGCATGGAAAGCGCGGCGTTGAAGCCGCGTCCTTTAGGACGCGGGTGTGAGCAGCTAAAGTCTTTACTTCGGAGAGATAGTTGGAACATGTATTAGGCCTCGATCTTGGCACCACCAGCATTAAGTTGGTGGCGTTCGACCTCCACGCTCAGCAGGTGGCGGCATGCCAGGCACCCAACCCGATCACGGTGCTGGAGGGCGGTTCGCGCGTGACCTCGGCGGATGAGGTGCTTGAGGTCGTGAATGGGCTGATGGCTGAGATGTCCGCGCTGGTGCCCAGAGAAAGGGTGGCTGGTATCGGCATCAGCACTGCGATGTTTTCCATGCAGCCTATCTCCAGAGATCATAAGGTTCTTGGGCCATCACAGAGCTGGGCAGATGGGGTGAAACAGCAGCCCATCGGCACCAGTGATGCCGAGTTCTACACCCAGACGGGCTGCCGCATGAACCCGATCTACCCTCTATACAAAATCCGCCGCATGCAGTTGGAGCATCCCGAGCTGGAGGCGCCGCACGTCCGCTGGGTCAGCACCGCGGAGTACCTCTTCTTCCGACTCACCGGCGAATGGCTGGTCAGCAAGTCCATCGCCTCATGCTCGGGCCTGCTGAACGTGTACTCGCTGGCATACCATCAGCCCGCACTGGACTGGGCCAGCCTCCGCGAATCGCAGCTCAGCCCACCGGTGGATGAAGATACCGCCAGGCCGATCAAAACCGGTGCGTATGCCGGCGTGCCGCTGGTGATTGGCGCGACCGACGGGCCGTTGTGTCACTTCGGCACCAACTCGCTGGCTCGTGGTCAGATGACTTCCACTATCGGCACCAGTGCCGCGGTGAGGATCGTGAGCGAACGACCGCTGCTGGATGAGCAGATGCGCACCTGGTGCTACTACCTTGGCAATAAACTGTGGGCGGTGGGCGGAGCCATCAATGGCGGAGGCATTGCACTGCAGTGGATTCGCGAGCAGCTTCTGGGCACCGATGTGGGTTCTGATGCCTTGGTCTCCGAGGCCATTCGTACGGCACCGGCTGGCTGCGACGGCCTGACGGTGGTGCCTGAGCTGATGGGTGAGCGTTGTCCTGGCTGGGATGAAAACATGCGCGGAGCCATCTACGGCTTGTCGTTGAACCACACGAAGCATCATCTGGTCAGGGCGACCATTGAGGGCATCCTGTACCGGCTGCTGAACATCAGCCGGATTGTACAGCAGCTCTCCGGTATTAATGAGATCGTGCTCCGAGCGAGCGGCGGATACGCCAACAATTCATCATGGGTGCAGATGCAGGCCGATGTGTTCGGGTGTCCTGTGGAGCTGCCGATGGTGACTGAAGCTTCCGCGCTGGGCGCGGCGTGCTTCGCGGCGCAGGGCAGTGGGTTGATGTCCGCTGAGAGTATGGCGCAGGGTGTGGCCAGCCAACAAATCCATCAGCCCAGCGCGCAGCTCTACGATGCTTACCAGGAAGCGTATGAACGCTCCGAACGGTTGTGGGCTGCAGTTTCGAAGGCGTTTGGCGGCAAGTGACGATGGGTGATCATGAACGCCTGATAGAAGAGAACCGCCAACGGTGGGACGCGCTGGCTGATGCGAATGTGATGTACTCCGTGCCGTTCCTGCAGTTCACCAAAGAAGATGCGGCCCGATTCATCTACCGTCATGAGTTCATCACGGATGTGGCTGGTAAAGAAGTGCTCTGCCTGGCCAGCGGTGGCGGTCAGGATTCGGCTGCTTTCGGGCTACTGGGTGCTCAGGTGACGGTGTTCGATCTGTCCGAGGTGCAGTTGCAGCGTGACCGCCAGGCGGCGGATCACCATGGTCATGACGTCGTCACGGTGCAGGGTGACATGCGCGATCTGTCGGTGTTCGCTGACAGTAGCTTTGACATCGTCTGGCAGCCATACTCCATTAACTTCTGCCCTGAGATCACTCCAGTCATCGCCGAGGTGGCCCGCGTGCTAAGAACCGGTGGGCTCTACCATTTGGCTTTTGCCAACCCATTCGCGGCGGCCACAGACAACGAGTGGGCTGATGGCGGTTACCGCCTGCGCGGGCTATACACCGATGGGGAAGAGATCAGCCGCTACCTGCCGCCGATGTCCGAGGTTACACAACCCGACGGTTCGGTGATTAGCGTACCGCACCCGCACGAGTTCCGGCATACCTTCAGCACGGTGATGAACACGATGGCACAAAGCGGGTTTGTGTTCCTCAAACTCACCGAGTGGATGCGCGAAGGACAGCCGTTGGAAGAGGGGAGCTGGCCCCATTTTACGCAGTGCATGCCTCCATTCTTCGAAAGTTACTGGCGTCGCGGACAATAGAAACCTAAAGTGGTAAACTGTAGCAAAGCAAACCTTGCCTTGAAAGGACGTCCCACAAATGACACTATCCTGCCTGTTCGTAATCTCCCTGATCGCCATTGCGATGACTCAGTCCAAGAGAGCCACAGCCCAGAATCTCAAATGGCGCGAGGCAGTCACTCTGGAAGTCGAGGGCAGAGGTTGGACTCAAACCGCGGGTCCATTCGACCGATTGCCAGACTCCGCTAAAGGTAAAATCAACTGGCTGGCTTGGGACCTCAGTAAGAACACGGCCGGCATCTGCATCCGTTTTATTACCGATGCGGCAGTGGTGAGCGCCAAGTGGTCGGTGACCAGTGCCAACCTGAACATGCCGCACATGCCGGCCACCGGAGTGAGCGGGCTGGACCTATACGTCAGGAACGCCAAAGGCGCATGGAAATTCGTAGGTAATGGCCGGCCTGGCGGTGTGGATAACGAGACATCGTTCACCCTGCCTGAAGGTGCGAAACTGCTTCGTGAGTGCCTGCTCTATTTACCTCTGTATAACGGGATTAAATCACTCACTATCGGCGTACCGACTGACTGCCGACTTGATGTCGCAGCTCCCAGACCAGCACGTCAGCGTAAACCAGTGGTGGTCTACGGCACCTCCATCGCTCAGGGCGGATGCGCATCCAGGCCTGGGATGCTCTGTTCGTCGATTTTAGGAAGAATGCTGGACCGCCCGATGGTTAACCTTGGGTTCTCTGCCTCAGGTGATATGGCACCTCCAGTCGGTGATGTTCTAGCGGAGGTCGATGCGGCGGTGTTTGTGATCGACTGTCTGTGGAACATGGGAGATATGGAGCAGAAGGAGTATGATCGGCGGGTATCTGGGCTGGTTCAATCCATCCGTAAAAAGCATCCTGTCACACCCATCGTGTTTGTGGGGCAGTCGTTGATACAGCCTGAAGCCCATCCCACCTCCATGACCCGCAAGCAGGAGGCTTCTGTGCTCACCTTGCAGAAGCAGGGCGACAAGAACCTCGTGCTGATACCCGGTGACAAGCTGATCGGCGATGACGGCGAAGCCACCGTGGACGGCGTTCATTTGACCGACCTGGGCATGGATCGTCAAGCCAGGGTGATGCTGCCTGTGTTGAAGAAGCTCCTGCGGTAGGGTAGATGCTTCGGAATGTCTGAACCACGGATTACACGGATTTACAGGATTACACGGATAGGGAAGGGCAAAAGCTCCTCTCCTCTCCATCCGAAACTATCCGTGTAATCCGTGGTTCAGACATTCCTCTGAGCCTTCTGTAGTTAAAATATCACGGCATCGGCTCTTCGCCTTTCGCGAGCTCCTGCAAGCCACTGCCACCCTTGCCGATGCTGTAAACACGGAAGGGATACGGCTCACGCGCGTTCTTGTCCAGGTAACCGCAGAAGTAGATCGTCTGTCCGTTTCGTGACCAGGTGGGTGAGACGGCGAACACGTTCTCTTTGGTGATTCGGGTGCGGGTCTTGCTGTTCAGATCATACAAAAACAGTGCGGTGTTAGGTTCATCGATATACTTTTGCCATAGCTTGGTCGGCTTCACGAACTTCGTGTAGGCAATCAGGTTCGGGTTGTTAGGGCAGGGCGCGAAGCTGTCGCTGCTCGAAATCTGGTTGTCGTTCAGTATAGACTTCACACTGGCTTTCCATATCACCGAACCGGAGCCGTCGAGGCGGAACACGTTGTTCATGTCATGAAACATGATGCTCTGTCCGTCTCCCGCCCAGCGCAGCGAGTAGAAGCTGTCGACGCCGTTTTGGCCAGAGGCACCGATGCGCTTGAGGCCAGAGCCATCTGACTGAATGGTGTTGAGATGGTGAGTGCTGCCCGAAAAGCTGGTGAACGCGATCGTCTGGGAAGTTGGGCTCCACTTCACGTCATTGATCATGTTCTGTTTTGTCAGCACTTTGGCTGATTTGGCCTTGATGTCCCAGACCACCAGCTCATAAAGCTCGCCATTCGGTTTCGTCTCTCGGCTGAAGGCGATTTTGGATCGGTCGGCATTCAGGCTTGGGCTGCGGCCCTTGGTGATCTTTACCGGAGTTTTAGCTCCTGCGGGCAGCAGAAATATGGTGTTGCTACGGCTAAAGGTCAAGGTGTCAGGTGCGGCAGCAAGGCAGGATGCAGTGGCCGTCATCAACCCGGCTGCGATCATCAGGCGTAGATATGAATTGATCATGGGGTACCTCCCGGATGCGAATGGCGCGTTGCACGACCGCGTTGTGGTGAAATTATACCCGATAGTAGTGTGCATGGAACAAGAGTATTTAATGGTATATGCTGTGAAAAATGGAAGAATTCAACACGACAGGGAGAGGGTATGAATATCAAGGGTAGAACCGTCATAGTGACCGGCTCAGGCAGCGGGATCGGTAGAGTACTGGCGGTCGAGTTTGCCGCGAATGGCGCGAACGTGGTCTGCTGCGGGCGTCGCGAGGCACTGCTTCATGAATCTGGCCGACTTGGGCATGGAGCTTCAAGCCCGGGAAATGAGGCGGTGTTGATGAAGTTGTTGCGGTAGCTATGAGGTGGTGTATGGCAACATAGGCGAGGCATATTCAGGGTAGCCAAGTTTCACCCAAAATGGATTGTAACTCCATATTTGTTGAAGAAACTGCTCGGGGATGATATGCTCACTTTGCATTATATCTTCCAGTTGCTGTATTGCCATATGATCTTGCTCTCGCAAGCACCACTGTGCATTAAACATACGGATTTTAGTCTTGAATACGTAGTCGAGTTTGATACCGGCTGAGTAGACACTGACTCCCTTGAATACCCTTGGACGTTGGTCGAGCCATGATGTGGGGAAGTAGACTGTGCCCTCGTTTCCGATGTGTCGCCACATGGCCAACTGACCGACCACCTCTAGCCGGTTGAAAGCGGCATGAAGTCCACCGCGACGTATGACCATCATATCGAATCTTTCGATAAACTTAGTTGTGTAGCCTCGTAGCTGGTAAAGCCGCATCATCTCATCCCGTACATCAAGAAGGTTCAGGGTAAATGCGTCGATATCATGGTGCTTCCTCAGAAAACGCCCTTGATAAAGATCGACAGTCAGTCCTCCCCAGATGTAGCTGGTTGTGCCGCAGGCGGTCGAAACCTCGGTAATGTCTGACAGAAACTCGAGGATCTGTATATTATCACATGGTTCATCTAGGTGTTTTCTCGCCTTTGCTAAGTGTTGCTTTATAAAGGGTGCTTTACCGTCAAGATAGGCGTTTATGTCATGTGGATACTGCGCAGCTAACTGCTTCTTAAGTTCACCATATTCAATCGCAGCCTCTGGATGGGAGCGTAGATAGTTGCGTAAATCTAGGTGGTCAGCCAGTGCATCGGCGTCATGCATACACGCGTAAAGGTGGTGTGGTGGTAATCCATTCGATGGTTGACGAAAAGCCTCCCTGCCGGAGATACCCAGATCACCTTCATATGTATAACCCAGGGCATCCAGTTTATGGATTATCTCGGCTAGCATACTTGCTTCAGGCAGCACTATATCGATGTCTATGATCGGTTTGGCTGCTAACTCAGGCACTGATGTGCTGCCCACATGTTCGATAGGAACTGCTAATGGCTCTAATATGGCCTGTATATATTCTTTAATCTGCAGAAACCAATCGGCCCATGCGGGATTGTAGTCTTCAACAATGATCGTGCGTTGCTTGTTCACAGCGATGGCTCTTCACCTGGTGTAGGCACCAAGCATGATGCAGCGGCGGTTATCAAACCGGCTGCGACGATCAGGCGACAATGTATATGGTTCACGGTAAACCTCTTAGGTTTGGTCGGCGTGTCAATCAAGCACTATATGACTATATAGTACAGGAATCCAGGATGGTAGTGGCAGGCACGGGCACGAGCATATCCGATGCTGATGTTCTGAATGGTATCATGAGGTTGAAGCCAAGGCCTGTGAGAATCGCAAAAAAGGAGACAGTATGGATATCAAGGGTAGAACCGTCATCGTGACCGGCTCAGGAAGCGGGATCGGCAGGGCACTGGCCGTGGAGTTTGCCGCGAATGGCGCCAACGTGGTCTGCTGTGGGCGACGCGAAGCTCTGCTCCACGAAACGGTGGCGTTAATCGAGGTCTCCGGCGGAACCGCGCTGGCAATACAAACTGATGTGACCGATCCGCAGCAAGTCGACCGCATGGTGTTGACGACCATCGAGCGTTTTGGCTCCATCGATGTGCTATTCAACAACGCGGGTAGTTTCGACGCCATCGGTGCGTTCTGGGAGGTCGATCCCGAGGTCTGGTGGAACGATGTGATGATCAACATCCGCAGCGTGCAGCTCTGTTCGCGGGCGGTGCTGCCGCACATGATGGCACGTAATGAGGGCATCATCATCAACATGAACGGCGGAGGAGCGTTGGGTCCGCTGCCGGGCGGGTCGGGATATGGCAGCTCCCGCGCGGCGGTGCTGCGCATGACCGACACCCTGGCACGTGAGCTGGCTATCCCAGGCTCTGAGGTGCAGGTCTATGCACTTGGCCCAGGGTTTGTGCGCACTGAGATGACCGAGCTGCAGGTCACCACCGAGGGCGGTCGGAAGTGGCTGCCCGGCTCTGGACAGGCGTTTGACGAAGGCGCCGACCGTCCCGCGGAAGACTGCGCGAAAGCTGCTATGCGGCTGCTGCAACACGCCTGCAAAGAGCTGAGCGGACGCATATTTGATGTGGACACCGACTTTGAGGCGATGGCCCGGCAAGCCTCCGAGATATCTGCTGCCGATTCGTATACCATGCGGTTTCATGTGTAGGGATTTTCTGAACCACAGAGGACACAGAGGAACACAGAGCAGATCGGTCCGATCCGTCCAATCCGTCGGATCGGGCCATCCGATCCCATCCGTGTAATCCGCGTAATCCGTGGTTCAGACAACATACCTGCGGCTCATCTAGCAACCTTTCCAAACACCATATTTCTACCTGTGAGTGTGCTTACGATATAATGCAATCTGTGGGTTCGCAACAATTCTCACGGAGGCCAGAAATGGGTATATCACGTATAGCCGTCATCGGTGGCGAAGGCATGCTTGGCAAGGATGTTGTCAGTTCGTTTCAGCTTCGAGGAATCGAGGCAATTGCTGCGGATAAAACGAGCACAGAACACCCGGTAGACATCACCGATATGCACTCAGTGGAGAGCATATTGGCAGGATGTGATGCCGCGGTTCTGACGGCAGCCTATACCGACGTGGACGGTTGCGAGCGCATCCCGGAACTGGCTTATCACGTGAATGCATTTGGAGCTGGCGCGGTGGCATCTGTATGTCGCCGCTACTCTATTCCGATGGTGTATATCAGCACCGATTTCGTGTTTGATGGCCGCACAGACAGCCCATATCGTGAGCACCAGCCGGCAAACCCGCTGGGTGCGTATGGCGCCAGCAAATGGGCGGGCGAGCAGTGGGTGCGCGAGGTTTGCCCTGAGCACTACATCTGCCGCACAGCCTGGCTGTTTGGTGCCAACGGGAAGAACTTCCCGAAGACGATGCTGAACGCGCACCGCGCGGGCAGGGAGCTGAAGGTGGTGGCGGACCAGCAGGGATGCCCGACCTACACCAGAGACCTGGCAGAGTGGGTATGCCATCTGCTGCTGAACGAGGCACCCTACGGCACATACCACACGGTGAACTCGGGCAGCACGAGCTGGCACGGTCTGGCCGAAGAAGTGTTTCGGATAGCCGGTCTCGACGTGGCGGTTAAACCCATCGATCATACCGAATTCCCGACACCGACGGAACGACCTGCGTATTCTGTGCTCAACACGGATCGGTTGCGCCAAACGGGAGCAACAGAACCAAGGCCATGGCAACAGGCCTTGAAAGATTTTATGAAAGAGATCGGCGAATGCGCCGATTGATATATAGATAGAGGCGACTGATGGATTTCAATAAGACACTAAATCTACCCAAGACTGACTTTCCCATGCGCGCGGACCTCGTCAAGAGGGAGCCCGTGTGGCAGCAGTTCTGGGCAGAACATGATATCACCCGCAAGGCTGTGGAGCAGAACCGCCCGAACGGCGTGTTCGTGCTGCACGACGGCCCGCCATACTCCAACGGCAACATCCACATGGGACATGCGCTGAACAAGATACTGAAAGACTTCATCGTGAAGTATAAAACCATCCGTGGCTTCAGTTCCCCGTATGTTCCGGGTTGGGACAACCACGGGATGCCGATTGAGAATGAAGTGACCAAGGAGTTCCGCGCGAAAAAGCAGAACCCAGACAAGGTCACCCTTCGCAAGCGGTGTCGCAGTTACGCCGCGGAATATGTGGAGAAGCAGAAAGCGCAGTTCCTTCGGCTGGGTATCGGCGGCGACTGGGACAATCCCTATCTGACCATGAGACCTCAATTTGAGGCTACCATCGTGCGTGTATTCGGCGAGCTTGTCGAAAAAGGCTTCGTCTACCGCGGGCTGAAGCCGGTGCTCTGGTGCCCGGTCTGCGAGACCGCTCTGGCGGACGCCGAAGTGGAATACCACGAACACACTTCGCACAGCATCACCGTGAAGTTCCCTCTGCTGGCTGACCCTAAGAATCTGGCCGACGGACTGAAAGAACCGCATGTGGTGATCTGGACCACCACGCCCTGGACCATCCCTGCGAACCTGGCCGTGGCGGTGCATCCCGACGAGGAGTATGCTTGGGTCAACTGCTCTGCCGGCACCCTTCTGATGGCCACCGCACTGATCGACAGTGTGATGGACGTCTGCGGGTTGGAGTGGCATGAAGTGATCCGCACCTGCTCGGGTCGCGAACTGGAGGGGCTGGTGTTCAAGCATCCTCTGTATGACCGCGAATCGCCCGTGGTGCTAGCAGACTACGTCACGATGACCGACGGAACCGGCGTGGTACATACTGCACCTGGTCACGGTGAGGATGACTTCCGCACTGGAAAGCGATACGGGCTGGATGCCTACTGTCCAGTCGATGGCTCCGGCCATTACAACCAGACGGTGGGCGAACGGCTGGCGGGACTGCACATAAAAGAGGCGAACGGAGCGGTCATCGAGTGGTTGCGTGAGAACGGCGTGCTGCTGAACCACACGCCATTTGAGCACCAGTATCCCTATTGCTGGCGATGCCGCAGCTCACTGATCTTCCGTGCGACCACCCAGTGGTTCATGAACATCGACCACGATGGGCATCGCCAGAAGTGTGTGGAGAGCATCAAGCAGACCAAATGGTATCCCGCGCAGAGTATCAACCGCATCACCAGCATGGTGGAGGGGCGTCCTGACTGGTGCCTTAGCCGTCAGCGGAGCTGGGGAGTGAACATCCCGGCCTTCCACTGCACGGACTGCGGCGAGGTGCTGCTAGATGCTAAGATCATCGCCAGCGTGGCCGACAAGGTCGAAGCGAGCAGTGCCGATGTATGGTTTGAGCAGTCGGCTGAGTTCTTCCTGCCCGAGGGCCAGAAGTGCGCCAAGTGTGGCGGAACCAACCTTGAGAAGGAAGCCGATATCCTGGACGTCTGGTTTGACAGCGGATCGACTAACCGCGCCGTGTTGGAGAGCCGTGATGATCTGCACTGGCCAGCGGATGTCTACCTGGAGGGATCGGACCAGCACCGCGGATGGTTCAACTCCAGTCTGATGGTCGGACAGGCCACCAAGGGCCGCGCGCCATACAACACCGTCATCACCAACGGATGGATGCTGGACGGTCAAGGCCGTGCGATGCATAAATCGCTGGGCAACGTGATCTCTCCGCTGGATGTCATCGCCAAATACGGTGCGGACGTGATGCGGCTGTGGGTGGCCAGCGTGAACTACATGGAAGACGTGCGGCTGAGCTACGACATCCTGGACCGTACCTCGGAGAACTTCCGGCGCATCCGTAACACCGCGCGGTTCATCCTTGGTAACATCAGCGACTTCGATGTGGAGACGCAGGCGGTGCCCGAGGCTGATCTGCTGCCACTCGACCGCTGGGCACTAGCCCGGCTTCGAGAGGTGATGAACAACTGCCGCGCCTACTTCGATGAGTTCGAGTTCAACAAGGTGTATCTGGAGGCCCATCTCTACTGCGCTCAAGACCTGAGCGGCTTCTATATGGATGTGCTGAAGGACCGACTGTATGCTTCCAAGGCAGACAGTCTGGAACGGCGCAGCGCGCAGACGGTGCTTCTGGAAATCTGCAAACGGCTGGCGCAGGTTCTGGCGCCCATCATGACGCACACCTCTGAGGAGATATGGCAGGCACTGCCCATCGCCAACAAGCAGGAGAGCGTGCTGCTGAGCGTGCTTGAGTGTCTGGACTTCGGCCCTGAGGACGCCGCTGTGGTGGCTAAATGGGCACCGGTGCTTGAGCTGCGTGAAGTGGTCAACAAGGCACTGGAAGAGTTCCGGCAGGACGGCGAGATCAAGCGCAGTCAGGAAGCGGCTGTGCTGGTCACGGCACCGGCTGAAATGCTGACTTCGCTTGCCGACTACACCGCCATGATGGCCGATCTGTTCATGGTTGGCGGCGTGGAGCTGTCTGAGGGTGCTGAGCTGCTTGTGACTGTCAGCAAGGCGGTGGGGGAGAAGTGCCCGCGCTGCTGGCTGATCAAATCCGACATCGGAGCCAACCCGGCGCAACCGGAAGTGTGCGGCCGCTGTGCTGAGGCTCTGACCTAACGTTGCGGAAATTACACTTCCTGATCGTTGCTGCACTGGTCATGATACTTGACCAGTGCAGCAAGCTCTGGGCTACCAGAGCCCTCATGCCGATCCGCGAAATTGAGCTGATCGACGGCATATTCACGCTGACCTACGTGCGGAACCGAGGCGTGGCCTTCGGTCTGATGCAGGGCAGTGGGATGGCGATCGCCATGATCACCATCATCGTCATCGGCTGGGCGATCTGGTGGGCACTCCAACGCCCTCGTTTGGCGCGGATAGAGATATGGGCGTTGGGACTGGTCACCGGCGGCAGCCTCGGAAATCTGATCGACCGTATCCGGCTGGGATACGTCGTGGACTTCTTCGACTTTCAAGTGTGGCCCGTGTTCAATGTGGCGGATATCTGCATATGTACCGCCGCGGCGCTGTGGATGTACCAGATATGGCAGCAGGAGCGGCAGGCGAAGACCCCAGTGAAGGCCAAAATCAAGCGGTAGGTTTGGGCGGCTCGTGGTTTTGGCAGGCCTTATCTGTCCGGTCCGTTGAATCCGTCGGAACGGCCGTCCGTTAGTCCTGCAGAAGATCAAACCGCTCCGGTCGATTCTACGTAGCCCAATGACAGCGCCGGTTTTTCAGCAGGCTTGCATTGGCGATGCAGCAATCTTCCGGCGCGGTCTGGCGGATAGCCCGGTTTCAGTTGCTCACGTGGTACCATTACAACGTAACTCCATGCCTACCTAAGATGGTGGATAGAAATGACCAAATGGAATCGGCCGAAACAAGTGATCGCATGGCTGCTTGTGATCTCGGTGTTAAATGTTGTCCGGTTGGTGTTGATGTCTCAGCATCCCACCATCTCTGCGAAAGAACTGGCGGCGACGATCGACCAGAGTGTCTACTTTGACAGCCCCAATGGTGTGGTAGATATCAAAACCGGAAAGATATATGATGATCGCAATGCCGCTGTGCTGTTGTGGGACGAACTGCAACAGAGCGCCGCGGTAGACTGCATTTGGCAAGAACACGACCCGAAGCATATGGGATATGTGACGCGCATATCGGCAGGCAGCCACCCCAGAATGTCATTGTCCAATAGCCGATATAAGCTGAGCGGCAATCCTCTACAATGGGGGTGTGACAAATCGGGACGCTGGATCACCGTAGATTCTTACCTGATTGATCTGTGGAAGCAGCAGGTAACCACACCGTCTATGCCGAATTGGATGGCTCGGTCAGCACAAATGGATGACAGCTTCTGGTTTTGCACGGGTAATGGGCTGGTTTTGTGGAATGCAGCCTCAAAGCAAGTGCTCCGAAGCATCGACGTACGCACGTCCGTGTCAGAATCTCTGAATAATTCGAACCAGTTTGATATATCGCCGAGTGGGCAGTTGGCGGTGGTTCCTATCAGACAGATGAGCTGGCCTTTAGAGCCGTTAGGAATTGAGTATGGCATCGTAGACCTCCAAACAAAACAGCTTAAGCGTATCTGTTTATACGACGTCATGGCCGGCACCAATCCGGTCATGATTGTATTCCTGGATAACCGCCACCTGCTGATAATGACGATGAACACCAAATACTTTGTGCGGATTTCTGATGGCAAAACGTGGTGGCTGACAAATAACAGTGACTTTCCGCGTAACATGCTCCGACGTTATCGTGTAGAACTTGATTGAGCCATGAATGACACAGATGGGACAGGGGGACTGTGTTGGAATCACGGGCCACCTGTAGATTGGCAGGTTCTGTGTCGATAGATGTCTGCAGTGGAAAAAGACCGGCGCGGAAAGGGAAAACCGCGCCGGTCATAACCAAATCCGCGCCATCTACGTAATCCGCGGATGAACGATCGACTTACTTCAACCCCTCGAGCCGTGAGATGACTTCGTCCTGCAGCGTCTTGCCGATGTTGGTGAAGTCGGCACTGTAGCCGGCGATGCGGATCATCAGCCCGTGATACTCCTCAGGATGGGCCTGGGCGAGTTTCAAAGTCTCTGAATCCATGAAGTTGATCTGTAACTGGCTGCCGCCCATAGCCACATAGGCCTTGATGAGCGCCACGATATTGGCACGTGCATCAACGGTGCGCGCGTCGGCCGGAGCCAGCCAGATGGTGCTGACATTCCCTCCCTGCAGGTGTGAGTGGTCCAGCGTATACAGTGACCTCAGTGTGTTGGTGACACCCCTGTTGGCGAAGCCCTGCGACCCTGCCAGCGAGTCGGCGAGCGTATCTCCGCTACGGCGACCGTCCAGCGTGTTGCCCATGTATCGCCCGTAGTCGATGTGCATGTTTTGTCCGCCGGAGAGGTGCCCCAGCGTGATGGCTTTCCGCAATGGGGTTGAGCGCGCTTCAAGGGCTTCCGAGAGCATCTTGACCAGTTTGGCGGCGAGATGGTCCACCTCGGGCTCGCCTTGGCCGAATTTGGGCATCGCCTTCAACTGTTTTCGGAACGCCTCATCACCGCTATCAAGCCGTGAGATGATATCCCCAGGGCTTTCGTGCTGCTTGTACACCAGGGTTGACCACGAATAGAGCATATCGGCGGCGTTGGGCAGCCCGATGGCGGCGTATTGGGCCATATAGTTCACCGCGCCGCCTTTGGTTAAGTCCATGCCTTTCTCCAGGCAGCAGGGCATGAACATACTGAACCCCAGATCTAAGGGGCTTGTTTCGTCCATCCATACGGTGGTGTCACGCACGGCATCAGCTACAATGTCGATATGTTGCTGCATCTTGAGCCAGAGGGTCTGCTCAGATGGCTCACCTTCCGCCGCGGTTTCACGGATCACATCGTCGACCAGCAATGCCAGGTTGATCCAACCGTTGGGTGAACCCCAGTTGCTTTTGCCTGGGCTGACCACCTCTGTGCAGCCGCCCAATGCGTATCCACGCGCCTGCTCGGTTGGGATACCCACACGCTCAAGCCCCTTTATGATGGGCATGTCCCCGTAGAAGTTGGGCTCCGAAAGGCCCTCCGCCAGCATCTGAACCGCGAAGTTAATGATCTCGTCAGGCGTGGTGGTATTCAGACGGACATAGACGGTGGGGCGCGACAGCCGCACATTGCGGATGGCCTTCAAGTAGAGCATTGTCAGCTCGTTGCACGCATCGGAACCGTCAGAGAGCAGCCCACCCAGCGTGAGGGTGTGGATGCTGCTGACGTTGCTGTCCGCCTCCGAATGGTCGCGGTGCGCTTTGATGAGCAGACACTCGATCAGCTCCTGGGCTTCTTCCGGCGTGATGCGGCCTTCGGCGAGGTCCTTACGGTAGAAGTCGATGAACAACTGGTCATGCCGTCCCATATCCCAACTGCTGGTATGGTAGAAGAACCAGTAGCTCTGTAGGGCTTCACGGAAACTACCTGCCGGTTTTGCGGGCACCTTGCGACAGATGGAGGCTATTTCGCGCAGTTCAGCGGCGCGTTGTGCATCCTCTTCGATATCTGCCATGCGGGAGGCTTCATCCGCGTAGTTCGCGGCTAGTTGCATGATAGATTTGTGTACCGCAATATATGCCTGCGTGAACAGCATCTCTTCACCGCTCCGGCCTTTTGCCAGCTCCTCAGCACGCTGGATGATGCCTTCGCAACCCGTGTTGATGAGTGCTTCATAATCCGCAATGCGGTGGCAATGGGCGGTCATGGGCGATATCAGGCTTCGTGTGGCCATCGCCTTCAGGTCTGCACGATCGGGGGGTACCATTTTGGCGTATTCAACCACATAGGCATCGCCATCAGGAACCCATCCGCCAAGCTCAGGGGCGTCCTGTGGAGCCCGCAGCCGTGCGCCGACGATCAGCTCTCCCGGTCGGATGTGAGGTGGCAGGTGGTTCCAGATCGCTGAGGTGGCCATGGCAAACTGCTCTATGGGATGTGCCGGAGGCACCGCGCCATATGTCCGGCAGGTCTCAGCCCACTGCGTCCATGGGGTGAACTTCATGTTCGCGGCTTCATGGGCCATCATCTCGGTGCGTGGGGTGATTCCTCGGCGCAGTGAGCTTTGAAGGCTTCTCGATAGTGTCGTTTCTGCCATGATATGTCCGATCCTCCGGTATTGTGTGAGTGCGTATGGTTACATTGTAAAGAGCTATTGGTAGTCTATCCTTGACGATATGGCCAAAAAACCGCATAATATGGCCATAACAGTAAATCGAGGGATGTATGAGCACAGAGGTCGTCTACTACCAGTTTCCGGATGATGACCTGCCAATCGATGTTATGATGGTGGACACGCCGGAGTTCAGCTACCCCATCCACACGCATCCGTTCATTGAGCTGGTGCTGATCCTGTCGGGACAGGGCACGCATGTGCTGGGTGATACCCCCGTGCCAGTGCAGGCCGGCGATGTTTTCGTGGTGGTTCCTGGCAACGTCCACGCCTACTTAAACATGGCCCAGTTTCGGTACATCAACGTGCTGTTTCAGCAGGAGGCACTCAGCGATGAGCTGCCGGACCTGCGCCGCATCCCAGGCTACCACGCGCTGTTTGAGCTGGAGCCGCACCTGCGGCTGCAGAACGGTGGTAGGAGCCGTCTGCACCTCAATGCGGAAGACATCCCGTATGTGATCGCAAGAGCGGAACAGATTCGCACGGAGCGGACAAGCTCTGAGCCTGGGTATAAACTGGTAGTGAAGAGCGCGTTGGTGCAGTTGGTGGTGTTTTTATCGCGACGCTACGAACAGATGGAGCACCACTCAGCGAAGATGCTGGTGAACCTGGGCGAGGTGATCAGCTACATGGAACGGAACCACAGCTCTTCGATATCACTGCCCGAATTAGCCAGAGTGGGCTGCATGTCGCAGCGCAACCTCATTCGGCAATTTCGCACCGCTACGGGGCATTCGCCTGTGGACTACATGATTCGGCTGCGCATCCGCCACGCACTGGAATTGTTGCGCGATGATTCGCTAAGCATCTCCCAGGTTTCCGCCAGAGTGGGGATAGGTGACAGCAACTACTTTACCAGGCAGTTTGCCCGCGTGATGGGCATGACTCCCCGTCGCTACCGCGCTTCGTTGACCGAATAGGAAATTCTGTTATTCCGATCAACAATCAATAGAGGTATTTCATGCTTGATACCAAAAACAGTGTCGCCTTGCGAATGCAACGGCAGTTCCTGGCTCATAACGCGAATGTCAGCGAGTACGACCAGTTGTTTCGGGAGATGTCGCCAGTCCCCACCGTCTACTGGTGCTGCCCGGGCGAACCTCCCAGCCTTGCATTTCGGGCCGACTTCAATGACCATGAGCACAACCATCGCCGCCGCGCGCTCCGTAAGATCGTGAAAGGTAGATACCAAAACGGCTCGATAGCCTACGTTGATTGTGACGACCTGGAACTATATGCGGCACTTTACAACAAACCGCTGCCTCAGCTCTCGCAGACGCAAGAGACGCTGCTTGAGCTGCTGGAGCATGAGGCACCGATGAACATCCAGATGATGAAAGAGGCGACTGGCCTGCTGGTGAAGGAGATCACGCCCGCACTGCACAGGCTTCAAGAGGCGTTTGTGGTGTATGAAGACCAGGTTGACAATGAGTGGGATCGAGGTTGGTACCTGTTCCGCACCGAGTTCCCGCAGGTAGATATGAACCGATACAGCAAGATGGAGGCGATGAAACTCGCTCTAGTCCGGTTCGCAAAGATGAATGTGGTGTTTGGCACCGATAATGCCAGGTCGTTCTACAAGTTACCTGTGAAGTTGATCCAACAGGCGGTTGATGAGCTGGTAGGCTCTGGACAGTTGGTGTCAATTGGTGTTGAATATGTGCCGCATGCCGATGCAGATATTTTGCGCAACACGATTTATGAAAACCCACCAGCAGTGTACGTGCTGCACCGGAATGACTTCCTGGTGAAGTCCAATGAGCACCTGCTGAAGGCGATGTTCTCCCATGCCGAATACGATGTGCTGCAGTATATTTTAATCGATGGTGAGTTCAAAGGTGCGGTGGTCGGCAGGTTCAAGAATGGGCCGTTCGTTCTGGAGGATGTCATCTTGGATATGTCCGGCGATGAAGCCTCCAGCCGGAGGACAGAGATCATTGAGGCCGTCTATGCTGTGAACAGTAGTGAACACAGTCCGCTTAAGAGATACCACGGAGACGTCGTTTGATTAATCCAGGGTTAGGCTTACTTTTCTGTAAGCCTAACCCCAACGATGTCTACAATAATATGGCTCGAACCCCACAAGCCCGTTCGGGCCTACCCTGGGATTTCGCCGACACCACCCAACACGATGCCGGGGTTGTACGGGTAGCGGCGCATAGTGCGCTCGTCGCTGACTCCGCTTAGCACCAGCACGGTCTCGATTTCGCTCTCAATTCCCGCAATGATGTCGGTATCCATGCGGTCACCTATAATTACCGTGTCCTCGCGTTTGGCACCCAGCCGCCGCAGCGCGTGGCGCATCATCAGCGGGTTCGGTTTACCGACATAGTAGGCCTTCCGGCCGGTGGCCAGTTCGATAGGGGCCGTCAGCGCACCGCAGGCGGGCACAATCCCGCGCTCGGTGGGGCCGGTGACATCGGGGTTCGTGCCGATTAGCTTGGCTCCCTGGCGCACCAGGTGGCTGGCTTTTTCAATCTTATCGAAACTATAGCTGTGTGTCTCGCCGATGACTACATAGTCGGGAGTATAGTCATTCATGGTGAATCCCGCCTCGTAGATGGCGTTAGTCAGCCCTGCATCGCCGATGACGTAGGCACTCCCGCCTGGGCATTGGCTGGCGAGAAAACTGGCGGTCGCGAGTGCACTGGTATAAAAGTGCTCTTCTCCCACCTGCAAGCCCATCCGCTCTACCTTCTGAGACAGCTCGCGGGCGGTCTGCTGGCTGCCATTTGTCAAAAACAAATACTTCTTGTTGCTAAGCTGCAGCCATTCCAGTAACTCTTTAGCGCCTGGCAGCAGGTTGGGGCCGTGGTATATCACACCGTCCATATCGCAGATGAATGCCGGTTTATTTCGGATGGCCTCAAGTGTAATGCGTATCTCCAAAATTACTCTCCCGTAAGCTGATCTTTACAACACCATTGTACTGCACGGATGTTAACAACAACACTTAAAGCTCCCAAATCGACCTTTAGCTGTGTAAAATGACTAAGGAGGGTAACACTATGACTACTATTACCAATATAAATGCATATCAGCTATTTCAACGACACGATAACGACAAGGCGATAATCTCAGTGGAGGGCACTGGCCAGCCATCTACCAATCTGATTGTCGAGGGCGAGTGGATTTCAAGTAGTCTGGCGGTAACCCTCAGTGCGGACCGATGGTCAGCCACTGTGGAACTGCCGACAGGCGGACCTTATACGCTTTCGATAGACGGTGCCATGGTGACCCCGATTTTTGTGGGCGACATCTGGGTTTTGGGCGGGCAGAGCAACATGGAAGGCTGCGGCGACATGGTGGACATGGAGACCCCTCACCCGATGGTGGTCTCCTACAACCTAGCCGAAAAGTGGGAGCAGGCAGAAGAGCCGCTTCACTGGCTGATGGACTCCATCGATAGCTGCCACATCTCCCAGGATGAACCCGCCCACAGTGAGGCGATCGCAGAGGCCCGGCGTGTGCGAACGAAAGGTGCGGGATGCGGCTTGACCTTCGCCAAATACATGGTGGAGGCCACAGGTGTGCCGGTCGCGCTCCTTCCCTGCGCTCACGGCGGAACCCGCATGTTTGAATGGGACCCAGACAAGCTGGAGCTTGGTGGTGGCAGCCTGTATGGCAGCATGATGCGCCGTATCGATGTGGTCGGTGGCAAAGTGGCCGGTATGCTGTGGTATCAGGGCTGCAGCGATGCCATGACGCCTGGTGACCCTCCGCTATTTGCCCAGCGGCTTCGCGATTTTGTCACGGCTGTCCGAACTCATCTGAACGCACCCGAGTTACCGTTCTACCAAGTGCAGATCGGCAAAGTTTTTGTAGAACCCAACCCAGAGCTGGTAGTATGGTGGAATCAGATTCAGAATGACCAGCGCGAATCGGAGCCTGAGATACCTTATCAGGCGATGGTCAGTGCCATCGACTTGCCCAACGACGACTTGATCCACATCGGCACCTCGGCCCAAAAGCGGCTGGGTCTGCGGTTGGCCAAGATGGCGTTAGGCGAGGTCACCACCATCAAACTAGAGCGTGCCTGGCAGTCGGCACCATCTGAAGTTCGTGTTAGGTTCTCTGGCGTGAATGGACGACTGGTGAGCCCCGGTCAGTTGAGCGGCTTCAGCCTGCGCACTGCCGATGGCGAGCCCTTCCACAGTCTGTACAGTCAGAGCGTTGATGAAGCAAATCCCATGGAAGTGCTGCTGAAAGTCCAGGATCCACTACGGGATGATCTGGTCCTGTGGTACGGATGGGGGCTTTATCCGCTGTGCAACCTGGTTGATGAGCAGGATATGCCTGTGGCGGTGATGGGGCCGATTGATATCGAGAGGCTGCCTCAGGAATGAAAATTGGAGTCAGTGCCGTACAAGGCGACTTCCATGCCCACATCGCCGCGCTGACGCAGTGCGGAGTAGAAGTTGTTGAGGTGCGCCTTCCGGCGCATCTTGACGGTCTTGATGGGCTGGTGATACCGGGCGGCGAGAGCACTGCCATCATCAAAATGATGCGGCTGTATGGCCTGGATACCGCCATCTGCGAAAAGGCGGCAGCCGGGCTGCCCATCTACGGTACCTGCGCAGGTTTAATCGTGATGGCCCGGCAGATTGCCGACTACCCCGAGCAGCCCTCCCTTGGTCTGCTGGACATCGTGGTGCGTCGGAACGCGTTTGGGCGCCAGGTGGATAGCTTTGAAACTGAGCTGGATATTAAGGGCGTGCCCGGAGATGCCATGACGGCGGTGTTCATACGCGCTCCCTACGTGCAGAGCATCGGTGAGGGTGTTGAGGTGCTGGCTGAGGTGAAGGGACATCCCGTGCTGGTGAAGCAGGGCAGCCTGTTGGGCGGGGCGTTTCATCCCGAGCTGACCAATGACTTGAGGCTGCATGAGCTGTTCCTGCGCATGGTCACAGATGGGTAAAAGTAAAACTTCATGGCCATAATACTGGCAATCGACTTCGGTAAGGCGCGCCTTGGTCTTGCAATCTGTGACGGTCTGGAGATGATGGCGCACCCGCTGCGCACGATTCATCGCCAGAGCAACCTCAAGGATACTGAGGTCATCAAACAGATTTGTGTGGAACGTGAAGTCGAGATGCTGGTGGTGGGTATGCCTTATTCGCTTTCGGGCGAGAAACAAATCGCCGCCGAGGCGGTTGATAAGTTCATCGGGTTCCTGAAAGAAAATATCGACCTGCCTATCGACACTGTCGATGAGCGCCTGACCAGTGCGGAGTCGAACAAACGCCTGATAGAGATGGATATCAGCCGCAAAGACCGCAAGAACGTGGTGGACCAGATGGCGGCGGCGTTGATACTTGAGAACTACCTCGCCAGACGGCGATGTGCGAAGGACAGCTAGTTGGCAGCAAAGAAACGGCGACAGGTGAACCGCGGGCCCGCGATCGTGATTTTCGTAATTGCGATTCTGGCGGCCCTGTTCGCTGTCTACATCGCTTTCTCGCCAGTTGGTGAGGGGCCGCCGAAGCTGGTGGCAGTAGGGCAGGGGGCCACTGCTCAGCGTGTGGCCGCACGCCTGAAGTCGCGTGGGGTGATACGCAGCGAGATCGCCTTCCAGGTGGTGGTGCGGTGGCAGAAACAAGCGTCGAAGCTCCAACCCGGCACATACGAAGTCAGCCCGGCCATGACTCTGGTCGATATCGCGAACATGATCGCATCGGGGAAGACGGCATCGGGTATGGTGACCATACCTGAGGGCTTCACAGTCAAACAGATCGCCGGAAGGCTGGAAAAAGCGAAGGTCTGCACAGAGCAGCAGTTTATTGAACTATGCACTACCGGCGGGAAAGCCCTTACTGCGCCGTATAAGCTGCCTGCCAACCTGGAGGGGTATCTGTTTCCTGACACATACCGGCTGCCGGTGGGTATGGGTGCGCGCGCAGCAGCCCAGGAAATGGTATCTGCCACCACCAAACGGCTCTATACACCCAATGAGAAGGCTATAAGTTCGCAAAAGCTGAGCTTTCATGAGCTAATGACCGTGGCGTCATTGATCGAACGCGAAGCCAGGATCGCTGTTGACCGTCCCATGATATCCGGCGTGATCCGCAATCGGCTGAGCAAGAAGATGAGGTTGCAGATTGATGCCACGGTGCTTTATGCGAAGCAGCAGCACCAGGCCATTGTATACCACAAGGATCTGTGGGTAGAATCACCTTATAACACCTATCGAAACGCCGGGCTTCCGCCGGGGCCAATTGCCTCGCCAGGAGTCAGCTCATTCAAGGCCGCCTTGATGCCTGCGGATACAAACGCCCTATACTATGTAGCGAAATCCGATGGGTCACATTTGTTTACAGATACATACGACAAGCATCTGGCAGCCGTGAAGCGCGTCAGAAGGAGATAAATTTGCCATTCACGAAAAGCACAAAACCGCGAAAGCGTGGATGGATGCGTTGGTGCCCTGACCATATGGCGATCAAGGTGACCGACATATCGGCGGATTCGTTGTTGGAGAATGGCTTTCACGCCGTTCTGCTCGATATTGATAACACTATCATCCCCTGGCAAGGCATGGAGATTTCAGATGCCGTGCATGCCTGGGTAGATTCACTGCGTGAGGCAGGGATACAAGTCTGCCTTGTCTCCAACACACATCGGCCCAAGCGGTTGTCGGCCCTGGCAGAGGCTTTGGGTGTCGTTCATGTGCCACATGCTGGTAAACCTCGTCGGCGGGGTTTGCGGCAGGCCCTTGAGGTTCTGGGGGTGGATATCGACCACGCTGTGATGATCGGCGATCAAGTCTTTACTGACATCTGGGCGGGTAACCGGATGCGCATGAATACCATCCTGGTGCAGCCTGTGGATGCCCGTGAGTTTTTCGGTACCAAGATCAGCCGGGCCTTGGAGAAGGTTCTGATGTGGGGCTACCGCCGTCGCGGCAAACTGCCTGTGAACCGGAACCTGTCAGCCAATTCTGAGAGTCAAATGAAATAGGAATGCAGATAGACGGACGCACCAAAATCATAGGCGTGATGGGCTGGCCTGTCGAGCATACGCTCTCACCCGCCATGCACAATGCGGCCCTTCAGGAGATGGGTGTCAACTGGGTATACGTGCCTATGGCCGTCCACCCTGACCATCTCGGTGATGCGGTAGTGGGGATGCGTGCGATCAACTCACCTGGGTGGAATCTCACCATCCCACACAAGCTTGGGATCATCCCACTGCTGGACATCGTGATGCCAGAAGCGCAGGCAGTTGGTGCCGTCAACACGGTCATACGAAAAGATGACCAGCTCATCGGGTATAACACAGATATCAGCGGTTTTTTGCGCTCTGCAGAAAAAGAAGGGTTTCGGCCAAGTGGCGGTGAACCTGTAATAGTAGCCGGTAGTGGTGGGGTAGCCCGAGCGATAGCGTACGCTTTATCTCACGCTGGTTGCGATTTGACCGTTGTGAGCAGAAATCTGCAAAAAACCGCCCAGATGTGCGCGGAAATAGGGATAACTGCCAACGTAATAGAGTACCATGATGAACAGGTACCCGATATTATGCGGCGTTCGCAGCTACTAGTTAATGCCACATCACTAGGTATGGGTGCTCAGGCAGATTGCTCTTTACCCTTGCCATTGGATTTACTGCAAAAAAACGCATTGGTGTTTGATACGGTATATTCACCGGCAGAGACCAAACTGATGACACAGGCCAGGTTTTTAGGGTATCCTACATGCAACGGGCTTGGAATGTTGCTGATGCAGGGAGCGGCTGCGTTAGAGTTGTGGACACAGAGAGATGTGCCCATAGAATCGATGAGCAACGCGATACAGCAAGCGTTTCAGAGCAGATAACAAATTGCTCCGAGTGACCGCGTGTGATATAATCGCGTTGATGTTGCGTTCTAGCAGCAAGAAACCGGACAGTAATTTACAGTTCGAATAAGGGGTTATCACAACGATGGCAGTAGTCCGAAAAAGCCTTGCCGACTATCTCGTAGAGAAGGGTTATGTAAGCCGAGACAATATGGCGAACGCCCAGAAGATTCAGAAGAGCACTGGCGGAGAGCTTGGACGGATCCTCATCGAGAACCAGTTGGCGACACCCGCTCAGGTAGCTGAAGCGAAGGCTCATGAGCTGGGCATTCCCTACGTGGATCTGCGTGCGTTCAAGATCGATCCCGCCGCTGTGAGCACGATCTCAGAGAGAATTGCACGGCAGCATAAAGTGTTGCCTATTCGTAAGGACGGCAACGTACTTATCGTGGCCATGTCCGACACCAACAACGTAGGTGCTTACGACGACCTCAGGCTCGTCACCCGATGTACCATCCGGCCGGCGCTTGCCAGCCCGGATGCCATTGAAGAAGCGATTGCCAGAGTATACGCCTCGGCGGTTGTGGGCACGTTGCCCGGAACCCCGGCTACACCCACCAATCAGCCCACAGGCCCCACACCCGCCGCTCCGGCTGCACCTACTGCCGCAGTGGCAAATGCCCCTGCCGTGTCATCTGGAGCTTCGATGTCCAGTGCCATCGGTAACGTGAAGGCAGACGTGGCGACCTTTGGCTTTGGTGATGATGCTGATGCAGAAGATACCGAGGCAGCTCGCCGTGTGGCTGAAGAGGCCCCGATTGTCCGTATCGCTAACACCATCATCCAGCAGGCAGTTCGTGAGCGCGCCTCTGACATCCACGTGGAACCTCAAGAGCGTGGTGTGCGAGTGCGTTACCGCATTGACGGTGTGTTACACGAAGTCATGACCGTGCCCAGGCACGTACAAAGCCCGCTTATTTCGCGCTACAAGATTATGTCCGACATGAACATCGCTGAGCGGCGTGTGCCTCAGGACGGTCGTATCGCTGTCCGCGTGGATGGCGCCGACTTCGACCTTCGTGTCAGTTCCATTCCTGTCCACCTGACGTCAGGGCAGTCTGAAAAGATCGTCATGCGTATCTTGGATAAGAACAGCGTGTTGATCGGTCTTGACAAACTCGGGTTCCTGCCCGATGTCCAGGCCCAACTGGAAGAGCTGGTTGTACAGCCTAACGGAATGGTGCTCTGCACCGGCCCGACTGGTTCCGGCAAAACCACCACACTCTATTCGGTACTCAACAAACTGAACTCCGTGGAAAAGAACATCGTCACCATTGAAGACCCGGTAGAATACCAGCTTCCTGGTATCTCTCAGGTTCAGGTGAACAAGAAGGCCGGACTCAACTTTAGCATCGCCCTGCGCGCCTTCCTCCGACAGGACCCTGACATCATCATGGTTGGAGAGATGCGTGACCTTGAGACCTCCTCTATCGCCATTGAATCTTCACTAACGGGACACCTCGTGCTCTCTACACTTCACACCAACGACGCTCCATCTGCGGTTATCCGTATGGTGGACATGGGAGTTGAGCCATTTTTGATCTCCGCGACCGTTATTTGCGTCCTTGCCCAGCGTTTGGCTCGTCGAATATGTAAGGACTGCAAAGAAGAGTATCAGGCACCTGCAACTGTTCTGCGACGATTTGGCTTCCGGCCGGAGAATCCAGACCAGATGGTGACACTCTACCGAGGACGCGGTTGCGACAGTTGCCGTAATACAGGCTTCCGGGGACGCTTGGGAATTCATGAGATGATGCGAATGAACGACGAAATTGCTGAACTCATCGCCCGGCGCGCACCTTTGGCTGACATCCGTGATGCGGCTAAAGCCTATGGCATGATGGAGCTCCGCGAAGATGGTCTGAAGAAGGTTCTTCTAGGATATACCACTCCTGAAGAGGTTATGTCCGTCGTATTCACCGCGGGACGCTAAACAGCGTTCCGCATCCGTATCGCACCATCTAGGGAGTAATAAGTTTGGAAAGCAATCAGCCCGATGCCCAGACTCCAATTGGAGCTCCAGGCGCTGCCTCTTCTCGTACGAATAAACTGGAAGACGCGCATCTCGACGAGTTGCTGCGTATCCTGGTAGAAAAGAATGGTTCCGACCTTCATCTGTGTGTGGGTGTTCCGCCTATTCTACGTGTAGATGGCAAGCTTCAACCTACCAACTACGATAAGGCCACCGCTCAGTTGTGCCAGCGTCTGGTTTATGACATTCTCTCCGACGAGCAGATTCAACGTTTTGAGTCTTCCATGGAGCTTGACTTTTCCTATCAAATGCAGAAGATTGCACGCTTCCGTGTAAATGTCTTCCGCGACCGTGGTTCGGTAGCTGCCGCATTCCGATTGATTGCTACCCGTATTCCCACAATCAAAGACTTGAAGCTGCCGGGGATACTCGAGGATTTGACCCGCATCCCCCGTGGATTGATTTTGGTGACAGGACCTACGGGTTCGGGTAAGTCCACCACACTGGCGGCCATGATCAACCAGATCAACACGGAGCGAAGCTGCCACATCGTGACAGTTGAGGACCCAATTGAGTATCTGCACCAGCACAGATTCAGCGTGATCAACCAGCGTGAGCTGGGGCAGGACACCAAATCATTTACCAATGCTCTTCGCGCCGTTCTCCGTGAAGACCCGGATGTCATCCTGGTTGGAGAGATGCGTGACACAGAGACCATCCACCTGGCCATTACCGCTGCAGAAACCGGACACCTTGTGATGGCCACCCTACACACCAACTCAGCCGCACAAACCATCGACCGTATGGTTGACGTGTTCCCTCCTGGGCAGCAGGAGCAAGTGCGCGTGCAGTTGTCTAACTCACTCCAAGCGGTCGTGTGCCAGCAGTTGCTGCCGAAGGCAGGGATGCCGGGACGCGTACCCGTCAACGAGACCATGATTGTGACCCCTGCGATCCGAAACCTCATCCGTGAGGCCAAAGCGCACCAAATCACATCCATGATCCAGACTAGCGGCGCCATGGGGATGATAACCATGGATCAATGCTTGCGTGACCTGTATCAAAAGGGCTTGATCACTATGGAAGTGGCCATGAACGCAGCCATATCACCTGACGAACTAAAGAAACTCATTAGCTCCGATCTCGTGACAGGACAGTCCGGCACTACAAACACCGGTTCGTCCCGTCCCGGGTCTCGGTAAGGCAACTAGGAGGCTAAACCATGCCAGCATTTGCCTATTCATTCCGCGATTCCCAGGGTGTTGTACGACAGGGAACAAGTGAAGCGGAAACTCCAGACGTACTGAAACAGCGGCTGGAAGAGCAAGGGTTTACCGTTGTAGAAATCAAGCAGGTTCGCACCCGTCCGAAATTTCAATTTGGACGAGTAGGCCTGAAAGATCTGTCGCTGTTCTGCCGCCAGTTCTCCACCATGGTGGATGCTGGCGTTAGCCTGGTTCGCTGTCTGGATGTTTTATCATCGCAGACCGCTAGTGGAACGCTCCGTAAGGTTCTACGAGAAATCCAGGCTGAAGTGGAAAGTGGACAGAGCCTGTCTAAGTCGATGGCGAAATATCCGGCGATATTCAACAACTTGTTTGTTGGACTTATCCGCGCTGGTGAGGTCGGAGGCGTCTTGGAGGAATCCCTCCAGAGACTAGCTTCCTTCCTGGAAGCCGACGTGGAGCTTCGCCGTAAGGTGAAGTCAGCCATGACTTACCCGGTTATCGTCATTGTGGCCGCGTTGGGTATTGTGACCTTCCTGGTTACATTTATCTTGCCGAAGTTCTTCACCTTGTTCCAAGACCTGGGAATCAAGGAAGAGGAATTCCCAGCGATGACATCGGCCTTGATGAACATCTCCAACTTTATGATCGAGCGCTGGTACTTTGCTACCCTGGGTGCCATCGTGTTCGTCATCGCCTTCAAGGCGATTATCTCGACTAAGTTCGGACGCAGGACATTCGACTTGATCAAGTTGAAGGCCCCCGTGTTTGGACCGCTCAACCACCGCGTCGCCATCGCCCGGTTCGCCCGGACCCTCGGAACGCTGCTGAGCTCTGGTGTGCCTATTCTTGGTGCGCTTGAAACAGTGGCAGGCACGGTGTCTAATGAGATGATCTCCGAAGCGATCATGGAAGCCCGTGCCCGTATCCGTGAAGGAGACCGTATTGGACCTCCACTGGAGAAGAGCGGACTTTTCCCACCCATGGTAGTACACATGGTCTCGATTGGTGAAGAGTCTGGTGCTTTGGACTCGATGCTGGAGAAAGTGGCAGAGTTCTACGAATCTGAAGTAGACGCGGCCCTCGCTTCACTGACATCGGCCATCGAACCTTTGCTGATCGTCTTCCTTGGAGGCATGGTAGGGTTCATCGTGGTGGCAGTTATGCTGCCTATCACCTCGGTGGTTTCCAACCTGTCCGGTGGAAGTGGGGATGAGTAGTGAGGCTCTTCGCGCCATGCCTTATTGGTATGGCGCAAGCCTCCTTATCCTTTTCGGGGCGGCCATAGGGAGCTTTCTCAATGTGCTGATCTATAGGCTACCCCGTGGCATATCAATCGTTACACCTCGGTCACACTGTCCGAGGTGTAAGCATGTTCTAGCAGAGCGGGACTTAGTCCCGCTCTTAAGTTGGCTAGTGCAGGGCGGAAAATGCCGTTACTGCGCTACTCCCATCAGCTCGCGCTATATGCTGGTAGAAGCTCTGACCGCGTTGCTGTTTTGGGGTGCATTTCACAAGCTTGGATATAGTATTGCGCTAATACCAACATGCATCTTTATTTCATGTCTTGTGACCGCACTATTTATAGATATCGAGTGCTTTATCATACCAGACAGTCTGAACTTCATTGCGCTGATGTGTGGAGCTTTCGTGGGCATGGCGCAGGGGGAGTACGCTAGCTGGGCGATAGGTGGATGGTATCCACCACTGTGGTTGATTTCGTCGACGATATCGGTCGTCGTATTTGCACTTATTACCATTTTAGGGCGTGTGGCTTTCCGACGTGATGCCATGGGTTTTGGCGATGTAAAACTGTCCCGAGCTATTGGGGCACTGTTGCCCTTGATGCTGTCGATGCTCTCCTTCGCAGTTGCGGTCATCATTGGCACTGTTGTGGGTATCGCACAAGTGGCGAACAGCCGACGGAAGGTGGCACCGGAAACCAGTAAGTCATCTAGTCCGTCTGTTGATGAACCACTTAGCATCTGGTATACCGTGGGGTACAGCTTTGCTGTGCTGTTCTGGGTTGATTTGGTGATAGATTTCATCGCATGGATTAACCGTAAAGCACCCGATCCGGAGAGCTCTGAGGAGATGGTTGGGCCGACCATGCTACCGTTTGGCCCATGCATGGTGATTGGTGCTCTTTGTATGATCTACTTTGGTGATACATTCACTACACTGTGGTCCACCTACATAAGGTGGGCAACAGGTGGCTAACGCGATAAAACGGGGAACTGTGTATCGGGCCAAGGCGTCCAATATGCAGACAAGAAAGGAAGGCGGGAATATGCGCTCCTTAAAAACAAATAATCGGGGTTTCTCGATGGTGGAACTACTCACCGTCATTGCCATCATCGCTATTCTGGCAGCCATTCTTTTCCCAGTGGCATCTACAGCTAGGGAAAAAGCACGCCAAGCATCGTGCATGGCCAACATGAACCAGATTCAACAGGCGTTGAAGATGTACAAGCTTGACGAGCGGGTCTATCCTGAGATGCTGGTTGGCCCTGTATTTACCAATAGTAATGGCTCATTGATGGAATTTTCGCGTATCCAATACGGATTCCTTATGAAAGCCTATTCGAAGGATCACACGATCTTTCATTGCCCCAACAACACATCTGGCAAGGGCACTGATGTCACACCCGAGATGAGCATAATGCGGCCAGATTCTAATGATGATAACAACCGCATCATTGGGAGCAGCACCGACTACTATGGGATAACCTATCAAGTTAATGGCATTACCGCCTACACCTATGCTTACGAGAGCTACAGTGTTGGCAAAGAGTGTAATGGCAGTATGACTGAAAAGTACAGTGTCTACAGGCCGTACGCGCCGGTAGAAAACAATGGCGCTTACCAGAGCGGTAAGAACGATGATATGTGTCAGATGCAGTATAGCAATCCACCAGAAAACACGATTGTAACCTGGTGTACCAGTCATCGCAACTGTAACGGGACAATGCCTGATCCACAAAGCTTCGACCTCGTACTGCTTCTCAATGGATCCGTCAAACGGGTCACCAGCCTGGATATGCTTGCTCGCTTGAGCGGCAACGATCCTAACTACAATGCAGATGGCAACAACGAGCTTTGGTGTCTGAAGTAGTCATACTTGATGGCAAAGACAACCAAGCTATTGTGCAGGGATGCAGGGAGGCACACTAAGATGACATGGAGCCAAATGCGAAGTAAGCGCGGATCGACGCTCATAGAAGTATTGGCAGCGATCGCGGTTTTGGCCATCGGTATCTTGGCTCTCTTGCGAGTATTCCCTGCGGGATTTGCACTGACAAAGAATGCTGAGAACCGTACTTTGGCGATATCACTGATCCGGCAGGAAATGGAGCACTGGAAAAACAACGCCACATCCCTGCCTAAGTCCGTGATGCCTCTCTTTGTCGATGATACTGGCGATTTGGTCTATCAGCCTAATGTGCATCCAGACCGGATGACATTAACCAATGATGAGAAGGCTCAGCTATCGGCTCTAAACATTGATCCGTATTGGTTTGAGGGAGCTAACCGCTTCCGCAGAATTTATGGCGAAGCCGCACGCATCCCTGTGCCTACTCCCATAAACTATGGTCTAGGTACGCAGCAGGGTGGCTTGTACGTCCTAATGACTGGCCCTGTCTATTATCGCGAATACCGCAATGGCGGCGCGCTGAACGGCAGTAACGTGAGCGTTCACGGTGGAGCCATGCGTCGGCTGCAGTTCGACACAGATGAGCGTGTTCCCCGCATTCGCAACGCCAGAGACTATGCTATTAACTACGACACCAATGATGACACCCAATTTGAGGATGTCAGTATCTACGTATTTCCGGTCAACTATTCACGCGTCTATACTATAAACTTCGACTATTACTCAGCTCAGACTGGTAAGAGCAGGCTGTACTCAGCGAACAAGTCTTTTGAAGTGGGTCCGAATGTGAATGGGCCAATCACGCTGGAAAGCGTCATCGGAAAAGATGGCAAGACCGTCCTGGAACCTGGTTGGGAAATGCGATGGGGAAGCGAAGAGCTCAGCCGTGAGTTCCGACAACTTGACGCCACAGCTCCGCAGGGAAGCGTAGATGCCGATTGGTCTGATGACCCATACGAGTTCAAAGTGTTACCCGTTGGCGATATCGCCACGATAGCCACTGCGATACCTGTGAGTGCTGGAGAGGCGAATGATACCGCTAATGTCGGTGTCATCTTATTCAACCCACTCGGACGTGACTTCGTGGAGCGCACAGCTCGTGGTGCTGTCCCGCTGACAGCCTACATCGACTACGATGTGATGGACTGGCGTGTCATACGTGAAGACAGATTGGTGACGGGAGTGCCGTCGGATATCAAGCTGACTTTAGGACGTATCAAAACACGCGGAAGTTTTGATAAAGATAATGTGCGTTACCGCGGCATCGTGCATGGCGTACCATCACCCGACTTTGTGGCTGTGAACCTCACTACTGGAAGCACACTTCAGCCTAGAACACCTACTAACCCTAACGGTGACTACGAGGTAGACTACCGGGCTGGTGTGGTAAAGATGCTGAGTGACAACGTAGTAAATGCGAATGTCAGGTTCTACTATCAAGCGGAAGATGACTGGGGCATTCAACTGATCAAGCCGTTCGATCTATACAGAGAGCGATTAAGCCCGAACCTGTCTCAGCGTGAGTTCTACGTGGGCGGCAGCGATGGCGGAGTGGGCAATCCCACGCGCATCTACTTCCCGATCACAGACGCCAGCAAGGGTGTGAGTATATCTGAAATACACTACGTGGATACAGGCGGTACCATCATCTCGTTATCGGATGTCCCATTCCAGATTAGCCGAGAGCCAGACAGCACAGGTCTGTGCTGGGTTAATGTCAAAGCGATAGCTCCTGACATGGACACATTTGATTTCGATAGTTACGGGTATGCTGTGCGTGGAGTGACCGGTACCTCCTTCAAGGTCAGAGCCATCTGGTACGAAGATAGCCGGATACGGATGCGTGACCTAGAAACGATGTTAGTCAGGGAGGCCGAATGATGAAGCCCACGAGAGCTTATCACATCGCGGCAAATCGAGCGTTTACGTTGATGGAACTGTTGGTGGTCATCGCCATCACTGGTATCTTGATGGGTATTATCATCAAGCCGATGGTTGATACCTTCAACATGACTCAGCGTGTGCAAAAGATTGCAGATGCACAGAGCCAGGGACGTTTGATCATCGCTCAGATCACGCGTGAGATGCAGGATGCTACCTACATATATGACAACAGCCTGGTGTTTAACCCGTATAGAAAACCCGCTGGTGACCCCCTGAAGAAGGATGCTACCATTTTGGTTCAGGTGCCGAACCCTGATGATGGCTTGCTGGATAGCTTCTGCCTGCCTTACGCCAAGATAGACATGGCATTTGCTGTGAAAAAGACCGACAAAACAGCCACACAGATAGACCCTACAGATGGTTCACCGTATGTGCCCCCAACGAGGCGTGCAGACACAGAACCCTATCTGCCTCTGCAGCAGAGCATGAAGGTCGTACGCTACTTCATCGGCCTACGCGACCCATATGATTCGTATTACAACCGTAACCAAATGGGCAGGCAAAAAGCCGATAACCCATATGTGTTATGGCGGGCCGAGTTCTGGCTATACAACCCGGAAGATGGCTCACCTAATACCGCGTTATTTGAGTTGCTTGATGGACAGCCTGTGCTCAACGATCCTGCCTTCTTCATGAATACAGACACCGCTCCCACCACAGTCGCTGGTGCACGTGATGTGAACCGCGATGGTCGGATTAGTTATCTGGAGAACTGGATGGCAGTCAGCCGCATCGTGACACAGTCTTCAGGCGTGGACCTTATAACCATCGGCAGAGACGGGCGGACAAAACAGATACAGGTTGACCTTAATCCTGGACCCATGCAGGGACGCATCTACTCAGTAAGCTCGTTGATCCAGTTTACACCAGAGATGATGGCAGGGGACGCTGCCGTGCCTGGTCAGGATGATGACGCCGCCAACGAAGCTGCCAGTGTGACAAGTGGATCCATTAGGATGCCCCCAGCCATATACAAGACGAAGCATGGCAGTTGGACATGGCCCGCTAACATAGTGCTCTTCCGTAGCGCACCAGAAAGTCCGTCAGCCAGCCAAAACCTGGATTACTACAAGACAATAGTGTATACCGGCAGCGCCTCAGGCGGTTGGCGTGCAGGAGACACCGTGATCACTCGTGTTCAGGAAACTGGTGGCAACACATCAGAAGACCCTGTGTTTGATGTCAGTTTGGCTCAACGGCTTCGTGATGCCGGTTGTTTCGATCCTAATACATATCAAGACAACCCGTGCCAAAATCTGGGTGATCCATTCTATAGCAATGTAAGCCCGGCGGTTAATCCTGGTTCACGCAGTTGGAATAACCTCATACACGCATTAGGGTTCCTTGCTGATGCTGGCTCAGGAGATATCAACTTCTCGCTCCCGAGCATGTTGTTGAACTCGAACAGCGATCCTGAGATCAGGGTTGCCGTAGATGATATCAAGTCGTATGACGAAAGCGGACGTCGATACTTCATGCTCGACCGAGACAAGGACGGAAAGCCGACAGGGCTCGGAGCACTGAACGACGTCACCATCATCCCCGGAACGGAGCGGGTCTTCGGTCCTGATATGCAGCCGGGAGCTGGATACGGACGCAAGATACGTTACGCTCGTGTTCCGTTTGGCAGTGGCCGCATACCCGTCAACTGCTATCGAATCCAATATGCACAGATGGGTGAAAAAGATGCAGACCCGTCTTTACAAATTGGGTACGTGCAGCTTAACAATGAAACACCGTTGGATACAGTGGCTGGGACAGAGTTTTCTGTCAGCTTCAACTTCCAGACAAATAAAGCCACTGATGTGGTGCGCGCTGACTACATGTCGCGCAGCGCCATGACAGTAGCACTTACCATGCGAATGTTTGACCGACAGGGTAAACCTGCCGAAATTTCGCTGGGTAATAAAGTTAAAATCCGCAATATATTACAATAAGGGCGTGCCATGCTGAGGTTTGCTATGTCACATAACATTACGAAAGCTCATCGGCGCAATTCCGGCCAGACGCTGGTCATTGCTCTGCTTGTGCTCATGGTGATGGCTAGTTTGGGTACGCTCTTTCTAGCCATTGTGGGCCGAAACCTGCGTAACTCGCAACAAAACGCTGAGATTGTGAGTGCTGAGTATTACGCTGAAGCTGGCGTGCGTTATGCTGACCAGCGCCTGACATACAGCAACGAAGGTGCAGACTGGCGACCCGTGCCCGTTGACCCGATCGACATCGCGGCTGACGACCCTGATGCGCAGTGGCTGCATCAAGGATATTCCCGCATAGATTTCCAAAAAGGCCGTTCGCTGATCCGGTTGAGTTATGACCCTCAGCCCGATAACCCCGAAAGCCGTTACCTAAAGATTGATTCAATCGGGCGCATCGGTAAAGTGAACCCGAACGACCCTACTACATTGACAGGGCCAGAGACCACCCAGAAGCACATATTAGTAGCCTATAAGGCCATTGGTCTGACTGACTACATGCGTTTCGTCACTAACAAAGACAAACGCAAGAACCTGGCTTTGGAACTTGGATCACCTGTCATTTGGGAACCCGCTTCGTCTGGAGGCGAATTTCCCTCGGGAATGACCGCTTGGGATAAAGCTCCCAATGACATCAAACCACTGGCCATACGCTCCTTGTTTGGAGCCAGTAAGGCTGTAGGGGCCGATGGCCTGAAGAAATTCTACAATGATCCTGTGTTTGATCTGCTTGATGGCGGTGACGATGGGCTACTTGTGAGTGGAGCACCAATCCGTGTTAATGGCGACTTGAAGCTCTACGGACCGATGGATATTTTCTTGGACCCGAGACGCGGGCAGAAAATAGAAGTCGCAGGCGATATCAGCCTGGATCACAGCACGACATCGAATATCTACGATCCAAACGATGTGAACAAACGAGACCGCTGGGCGAAAGTATGGATCAACGACACTGATAGTGAGTTGATTTACCCTTCCAATGACAGGTTCAGCACCCTGACCGGCCTTGTCATGGATGGAAGAGATGGGTTTGATGCTGAGGGTAATCCGCGCAAAACCGCGTGGCTGGAGCCACCGCTCATCGACGATGCGGACCCTGTAAACAACGTCACACGTTACCTGCGTATGACCCGTAACAGCGGTGTGTTACTTGACAGCCGCACCCAAACAGGGCGTTTTGGATACGGGCGTGGAATGTATATAGCCAACTGGGTAGATCAGCAGACTGGAGCGGGGTTCTTTGGCGGAAATTCGCTGCGAAGCGAATGGCTAAATCCAGGTTCAGGTCCCAACTGGCGGGGTCCGTTCTACATGCCTCCGGGGGCTGTTGTGACATTCAACCCTTCGTGGCTTGGTAACTGGGTCCGTGCGATTGAGGGTAATACCAGCGCTTCGACCAATGCTCAAGGCTTTGCGATAGAATTGACCTCTGGACAGCGATGGAGCCTACCATCGGGACAGCGAACCAGTAATTCGCTGCTCGTTTGCTACTATCGCACGCCAGGAGATGCTTCTGATCAGACGCTTCGCTACAGCATGTATAACCGCGGGTTAGGACGTCCTGAGCGTATCCGTAACCCCAAACCGCTGGCTGGCGATCCCGATGAAGATTTCCCACCCTACAACGGCATCATCTATGCTGAGGGTAACCTAAGGGTCAAGGGTACTGTGCCTGCACGGCAGTTTACTGTGGTCAGCGGGAGCAATATCTACATCGAAGGCAGTTTGATCCGCAGTGAGCGGAATTCGACTATCGCTTTATTGGCGCAAAACAATGTGGTGGTCAACGCCACGATGTTTGTGGCACCCGAGGAAATGCCCAGCTTTGTGGGAGGAATGACCGAAGGTACCACGTCCTATCAAGTGATGCAGCAGGGTAACTGGGCGAAATACTCATTCCAGAGTGCTGAGCTGTTAAGTAAGTATGGGGCAGCCGCATCAAGCGGTCTGATGGCCTTGCTGACTCATAGTAATACTGGTGTGCCGGGCAAGGTGCCTTTCTGGGCGAACAGCCGATCACTTGTGAGTGACATGCATGTCACGGCAATCTCACCGAGTTTTCAGCGTGATGTGGTCAGTATCCCTATGACGCAGGACGCAAACCCGTATTTGAACCTTGATGCTATGGCTGTGAACAACATATCTCTGGGGCTAGAGACAGGCATAGGTAACTCGGGAGCGGTGTTTGATTATAACCTGGGACGTATTTGGGTTCAACCTCTCGACGTACGTATTGAGGCTTTAATGTACGCTCAGGATGGCAGTTTTGCCGTTGTGGCAGGACCATGGGCTAATAACAACAGCCGCGATACGGTTGAAAATCTGGCGATGTATTTAAACCCGCAGGATCCTGCCAGTGTGGATTTAACCTCCACGGCTGCAATCAACCGCCGGTGGCAGGTCTCGGGAGTTCGCGACGCGCGGTTCCCGTTCTATGCAGAGCCTGTGGATATCAGAGTCAGGCTGATTGGCAGCATCGCCGAAAACAGGCCGATGAGCATTCAAGATCAGCGTGTATGGTTAGAGCGTTGGGGTTGGATACCAACCCGATACGGATCTAGTGGTAACTCGGTGCCGGAACTGCACATCACGCCGAACCCTGCGAAGCCGACAGACGACCCGGGTGCTTCGCCCAACTTGACTATGGAGTATTGCTTCCCTCAACTGACAGCCGATGCAGATGGGCACTACGCCCAGCTTCGTGAGGATGAGTTTGGCCGGCCATTGCCGCCCATGCCCTCATTGCCAGTGTGCCCAGGGTTTGTGTACTTCGGTAAGCCTAGGTAACCAAGTAGGAGGTATTCGCGATGTTTGGCGTAAAATGGACCAGTCGCGTGCTGATCGGGGCAGCGATTGCCCTGTTTGGGGCGACGCTACCTGCAATTGCTGAGGTGCGTACCGACGATGTCAGTCCTACCACGGTTAGGGTAGCTGTTGCCGATGGGGGGAGTAATCCCTGGCCATTTCTGGATTCTAGTTCTCTGTTACCAGTCGGATGGGATCTGGTGAACCCGTTCGCTACAGGTATAGATAAGAACTCGCTGGGATATTGGCAGATGCCAATCATGGCCGGTTCCGAGGTCTGGCGTGAGTATGATGTGGTCATCGTTGATGGCGTGATGATGCAAAACCCTGTGCTGGCCAACTCGATGATGCGCGGTGTAGATGCAGGCTTGATTCTGTGGGTAAGAACCCCTGGTTTCAAGGTAGTGCCCAGTGGTGAGGGAGCAATAGTATACGCTCCTACCACCGATAATCCGTTCATACTATCAAGAATTGCCATGCGAGTATTACGCGTGGCTGGAACGCATAAATTAAGAGGACGCCACACCAACGGCACCTGGCAGTCTGTCAACGCGCCGTTGCTGGAGCAGTGGGGCAGCACAGACATCAAAGGTGTTCGAGCAAGCAGCGCTGCCGACACCGGGTACATCAGACCAGCGATTTATGATGGTGTGATGTATGTAGTCGGGTTTTACCACAGCAGAATCTCCTTATTAGCCCTCGACATGGAACCTGCCAGAGACCTTAACGGTGATGGCAACCCCGATGACGGGATCATCGACTACGGTGTTCATGGTAAAGAGGATCTAATCTGGGCTCAAACGCTAGATACTAATAGTCCTACCTCGGAACCTGTGGTCTATCCCGCTGGAGATGAGACACGGGTGGCTTTGACACTTAACGACGGCACCACACTGGTCTTTAGAGGGATCATGCCTGGTAACGGCGCTATCATGACGCTGCCGCAGCTTGGCACGCAGAAGCCAGCCAATACGGCAGATTTTCCTGTAGATAACATAGTTCCTGCACCTGTCTATATGGGGAAGTTCATCGCAGCCGCGTCTGCAGTAGAAGGCAGCGGTGTAGGCAGGATCTCGCTTTATGGTTTGAGCCAGCTCACACCTTATCCAGACGCCACCAACCACTATGAGATGGTGCTGACAGCACCCATCAGCGGCTTGATGACCGGGGGCTGGGTTGATATTGAGGGCAGCTCTATGCCTTTGGGCTCCGACCTCATGTTGTATATTCCTCAGAAGTCCACAAACGGAGCTGCTGTCATTAGTTCCGTATGGCTGGGTTCTATGAATGAGCAGCCCACAAGCGACGACCTAGTCAGAGACCGATACGAGACGCGCGCCCATCATGCAGGTATGAAGCTGAAAACCGACTCGGTAAAGGTCTACAAGAACTTCGCCCCGGTCAGCTTTACAGAAAATAGTGGTGTGATCACCCTGACAGGACCACTCGCTACTAATGATATTCTGACCGTGGACTACACAATCGATCTGAAGCTATCAGGGAAAGCTCCTAAACGCACAGATATCGAGCTAGCCGATCTTGTCTCTTCACCAACCCAGCGAGTTCTGGGAGTACCTGTGCTTGATGTGCACGATACCCTGGTGTTCAGTTCGGCTGAACCGGGCACCGCGGGTAGCGGTGTAAGTACACTGAGCGGCGGATCGATCTTTGGTTATGAAGAACAACTCGGTGCGGGACGTAGTCGTCTGAAGTGGCGTTGGGACGCTGTGAGTTCAGCCTATACGGAAATGGTCAATGGAGCGCCGTCGGCTTCCCTTGACTATCGCCCGACAGTGACCGACTGGATGATTCCTGGTCGTCCTTCTGGTAAGGTCACGAACTTCAGGATCACAAGCCCAATCGCAGTCCATGGCGATACCGCCTATGTCTGTGGCAGTGTCAGTGCTCAGTTCATGGGAGCCAATATGACTGGTACGCTTTTGATGGCTTTTGACGCCACCCCCAGTGTGAATATTGACCTGGGTGAGACGGTAGAAGCTGGCACTACTGTATCGGTTAAGCAAGTGGATATGGCACGATCAACCAGTTCGCTAGTCGCGTACAAGCGGCTTGATGTCCGTGTGAATGCTCGCACCAACACACTTAACCTTGCGAACCTAATGACACCTGCCAGCTCTGGCGCCATGCAGAATGCGATCAGTTTATCGCAGCCGGTGGTGGTGAAGCTTGGTGATAACAAGCTGGATTCCGCTCCGTTCATGCCCGATGGCTTCAACAATCTTCTCTGGTCGGTGTTCATCCCGGGCACGACAGTCACACGTCAGCCTGCGGTGAGTGGTGGGGTAATCTACCTGAGCGCCGAGTTAAACGGTGTGTCCACGCTGTTAGGGCTGGACGCTGAGCCACTGAGATATTACCCTGACCGGCAAGGCAAAGACGTGCCGCTCATCGACGAAAACTCTCGCGGAACGCTGGTCATGCCCGCCATAGGGCCGCTCTCCCTATATAACAGCGCCACGGAAGCGATCAATACATTCATGCAGCGAGCTAAGATGGTCAGTACCGGTCGCTACAGCTCCTCATTCGGTCTTGCCGATACATCAATCGGTGTGGTGGGCGAGAATGGGATCAAGCTTCTTAAAACGGTACGAACCTTCGTTGCGGGCGGATCAAGGCTTAGCCATTACGGCCCAGAAGGTGATGTTTACTGGGACTGCGATGGCCCCAGTGCCAACCCATGGCTGCCTGACTTGAACCTGACTTTTGCAAGGGCTGCTAAAGCAATTCCTTTCAATGTACCAGGTGAAATGCTAGTCGTGGACACAGGCAACAACCGAGTGCTCGTGATGAATGAACGCGGACGCATGGGGTCGCTATACTCTGCTGAGGCCAGCCGCATGATGCCGATCATGCCGATCAGCAGCTTTACGGACCCGAAGGGTCTTGAGGCAGGCGGTTCGCTTTCACTGCGTCAGCCTGTTGATGCAGACTGGTATGTTAACTACATCACAGGCTCTGGTGGAACACCTGAGGCCGAAACCCACATTCTGGTTTGTGATCAAGGCAACGGGCGGCTGGTGGACCTATCTCTAGTCAGACCGACGGGCACGTTCCCATTCACCACTCAACTGGAGTGGAGCAGCAGTTCGATGCGCGATGTGGCTGATTCCGCCAAGTTGATGAACCGCGACGCTCGACTGAACTATACCCGGCTTGATGTTATGCGCAACCCGAATAATACGCTGGCCGGTATTGCCGCAGTATTGAAGGGGATGGACAGCACAGCCTCAGGAGCAGATGCCGAATCTGGGGGATCTGAGAGAGTATATTTGATGCTTCGGTTTGGCAACAATGCGCCGGTGATGTTTGATCACTTCGTGCTGACCTTGCCGGACAACTCCGAGGTCAACGTTCCGTTCAGTGAGATCAGCAGCCTGCAGCTCATCCCACGCAGCTTTACAGGAAATGTCGTCAGCCATTACGGGTTGCTCCTGGGCATGAATGCCAGGCTGAGCCAGGATCCCAACCAGAGTTTCCGAATCGGCATTCTGGTGCCCGATGATCCTGCTAACCCCACTAAGCTGAAGGCGATGATGATGTTCTCGCAAGGCGACTATCTGCGGTTGCGACAGAACACTGGTGCTCCGGCACAGTTCCCCACGCTGCTAAAGCCCGTGAGCGTGCGAATGCTCAGTAACGGTAACCTGCTGGTTGCGAATGGCAGTGTGGCGTATGAGGGTGGTACCGGCAGCAAGGGATATACCGGTCTGGTATTTGAAATCGACCCAGACAGCACCTCTGGTGGAGTGCCCGGGCCTAACATAGCCTGGTGGCTGCCCACCATTCGGGATATACCCGAATATGCCGACCGTTGGTAGAGGCAATCTGAGTAATAAGGCGAATGAGGGCGGTCTAAGTATTAGAACGCCCTTACGAATGTGATGGTGATGGGAAGATGGCAATGCTAAAATTCGGAAAAATCACGCTGGCCGCACTGATGGCTACCCTGTTCGTTAGTACAGTCGCTACGGCACAACAGTCTACAGACTGGCCCGTGTTCCGTAAAGACCAAGCTCGAACAGGTGCTGATAAGGTACAAGACAACGGCCCCGGTAAAGCTAATCTCAGGTGGAGCTGGCCACGATATTCGCAGTTACCCCCACAGATTGTGGCGGATGACAGCGAGGTACACAGCCCATCCTACTCCGGCAGCTTTGCCATGAAATCACTGCCTAACTCACTTGGTAAAGCCTATTACGGAAACCTTGACGGCAACACTGCAGGTGTGCCAGAGCTTCAGGACTCGGCTGCTATTCAGCCGGATGGGTACCATCCTGCCACAGCGGCCAGCTCAACAGTTTTCTATCACTATGCCCGCGTGGCCAAAGTTGGAGCCAACAACGCGACCACCAACGCCACAGTGATCGCCACCTGGCAGAATGCCACAACCACACAGATTACTTCCCGGTCTGAGCTGAGGCGTCCTGCCCGCTACCGGATATATGTTTGGTTCCCAAGTAGTGGCACACGTCTGCAAGACAACACACTTACGCTTGATAGCTCATTCAAGACTCCGCCGAACGCCACAAGAGCGATGTATCTTGTGGAATATCCCATCTCGATCAACGGTAAGACGGGCATCATATCCAAAACCATCTTTGTTGACCAAACTAAGGGTGGGCAGTGGATTCAACTTCGTGAAGCGAGCAGTAGTTACGGCGATAGCTTGGACAGCCTGTTCCCATACGACGGCAAGACACCCATCAAAGTCAGGCTATTCAACCTGACAGACAATGATGCGGATGTCACTAACAAGTGCATTGTGGTGTATGATGCGGTCAAATTCGTGCCCGATAACGGCAATGTCGTGGCTTCGCCCGTGGTCTCCAGTATTGGTACCGGTGCGAACGCTCAGCAAAGAGTGATCGTCACTAGAAATGAAAATGTGCCCGATCCCAACGCCCCTTCAGTCACAGCGATTGACAGTGAAGGTACCGGTGCCTATTACACGGTTCCTGACCCCGCTCGCTCCATCACCGTGGGGGCTGTATACGGACTAAACTACGATCCTGTTCAAGACGAAGTGAAACAGTTATGGCGTTACGAGGTGGGCCAAATCAGCCAGCCTCACGTGCTGGATGATACCGGTGGCGCAGGTAGTATAGAGAATCTGAGTGGTCTCAACCCAGACCTCAACTTCCTTCTAAACACCATCAACGGAGTGCCTGTCTATAAAGGGGCCTGGCCAATCACCAGTGCCACCGCATCCAGTTATGCGGCATTCGCCAATCCGTCCAATGTGGATGCGGATATCGCCAAATTCCGCTGGTACCCATCGTTAACCTCAGGAACGCCTACGCCTGTTCATATACGAGTACACCTTCCTGACGTCCCAGCGTCCGATGCTGTGACGGCTCAGTATAACCTGGTGTATGGCGGTGGCACGTTCCCGTTCACCATCAATCAAGTAGCAGACCCTGGCCAAAGCGGTGGGCGATGGGTGGATGTACCCGGCACATTCAACATGAAGGCGGGCGACTACCTGGAACTCATGGGGAATGCACCTGGTGGGTTTACTGAGAAGTCGATGGATAACCCAGTGGCAAGCCCCGGTTGGGGTGTGGTCACTGGTGGTTATAATCCCGGCAATAACACATATTTGCAGGCACCTTTGACAGGTACTGTGGACCCCACTTTATGGGCCACCGCCGATTATACCATCACCAACATGTTGCCAGTCAACGGCGGGGCCACTGCCAACTACCAAGTGGATGTGTTCATGCCGTCCATGCCGGCAGGAAGCCAGCGTGGTTACCAGGTTCAATATTTGGTGACTGCTGGCGGAGTGACCTCTAAAGTATACGTGAACCAAAACACGGACAAACCGGAAGGTGAATGGAAGACTCTGGGGATATTCCCAGTGGCCAACAATGGCACCATCAAGGTAGTCTGTACCAACTTCGACCCCAGTATTTCCGGCGGTTCCAGTGGCGATATCGTGGAGCTGGATGACTCTGTGGCCGCCAGCACTGAGCGTGATGGCGTATGGGTAGCCCCCGCTTCTCCAGAGCCAGGAGCGATCAACGGCACATATACCCAGAGCCCTGCCACGCTTGCTAATGATCCAACCACAGTGGGCAGCTTCATATGGAAGCCAAGCCTTAACCCGCAGTCTGGTTCTGTCGGACGATACACACTATTTGTCCGTCTGCCCCAGGTGACCGGTACAGTCAAACGAGCGTCATGGGTGGAATACACCATAAACACAGTCAACGGACCTGAGAAGGTCCGCGTGAACCAGGCGGGTAACTGTCTGGCAGGGGAGGCCCCTATCACCGACGCCACCTGGCTGCGACTGGGCACCTTCACCTTGAGCAAGACGGGTAACCCCATCGTGATGCTCACCAACTACACGGCTGACGCCGCGAGTGCAGGCTCTGTTATCATTGCAGACGCTATCCGACTGGAGCAGGAAGCAGCCACGGCGGTTACTGATGTAGTTCGCGTCAGGGAGCGTCGTGTGGTTGTGGCCGATGCTATCGAATATTCGGCACCCAACAGCACCGCCGGTGCCGTCACCGCTACCCCCGCGCTTGGTATGGCGGATGTGAAGCTGAGCAATGGCAGCATTGTGAACAAGCTGATTGTAGTAGTGCCCACCCTGGGTGGTGAACTCTACGGGTTAGATGCCAACGGTGATCCACTGACGGGCAACACCTGGAGTTACTGGGTGGTTGATGCCAGCGTAGACAAGAGCAGTTCCGTTCAGTACAGTTTTAGCTCTCCTGTGTTCGCCACCAAGGGGATGGGTGGGCCATCCATGGTGTTGGTCAACAACTTCTGGGGACGCACGATGGCCATTGACACCACAGGGAACGGTGACTATGTGGAGGGATCCAACCGGAAGGGCACAACAAACCTTCTGTGGGCCTATCCCAAAACCGATGAACCCAGTCTGGGCGAACAGATCGTCAGCAGCCCAGCGGTGGCATCCGACCGTGTGTTTATAACCACCCTATTTGGGCGTGTCCATGCGATGAACCTCAGCACAGGCGAAAAGATATGGCAGTATCCTGAGGTACCGGATTGGGGCGGCATCAGTAGCACACCGGCCATATTTGAAGATAAAGTGATCTTCGGCACGGAAACCGGTAAGGTTGTTGCCATACCCGCATCGGGTGCTGAAGTGACGGCACCGGTTTGGACTTACCCCTCTGCTACGCAGACGGCCACACCTGATAGCTTCGTGCTAAGTTCACCCGCAGTGCTTGAGTTGCCAGGTGGACTCACCACCGTGCGCGGCAAGAGCAAAGTGCTCTACATCGGTGACCGTGCCGGTTACATGTGGGCGATAGATGCCGCAGGTAATGGTGACGGGACGACGGAACTAGCCTGGGCAGATGCTACTAACAACCCATCAGCTAGCCGCAGGTGGAACGGTCAGATACAAAGTTCACCAAGCTTTACCTACATTACGCGAATCCTAAACTCCTGGACGGTTGTTTTTGGAGTGATGGGAAATGGTGCCATGTATGGCCTCAATGCTCTTAACGGTGGAGCCGCCACAGGCTCTTCCTATGTATGGGGATATGCTACCGAGGGGGAGAATGTATTCGCCAGTGCGGCCATAGCTAACTCGTGGATGTATATGGGCAGTGACGATGGATTCCTGTATGCGTTCAATAATAAAGCTGGCTATGTCAATGGATACACACCTGGTGAAGAGATGCCGGGTCAGGAGATCACCAACCCTGACGCCGATCCTAACTCCGATGCCTGTATCGACTGGAGCACCATGAAAGTGGAGTTCTTCAGTGAGAAGGAGTATGAGGCTATTCGCCAGGGGCCGATGAGACTGGGGGTACCTAACCCTGACTTCAAGACTCCTGAGTCGGTAGAAAACCTGAGATTGCGACGCCCTGGATTTGAATGGGGTGACCGCGCGTATGCCGTGGTCTACGGTCTAGACGTGACTTGCGTGAAGGACTACTCAAAACGCCCACGAAGTGTGACCATTGGGATCCGTGGCAATATCGAGAACTACCAGATATCAACCACATTCATCCCGTATGAAGACCCGAATGCTGTTCCGTATATCGATCCCGACACGGGTGAAGTGGTTACGAATGTCAAGCTACGGGCATATGTGGCTTTCAACATCACACCTGACCGCAACACCTGGTGGACACCTGGTCAGAAGCTGGCGCTATTTGCCAAGCCGACTGACGGTGAGCTTCAGGTGGGCGTGGATGCCACGAAGGGCATATCCGAGTTCACGGTCTACAATCCGTTAGCACTCAACACCGGCAGTGCCAGCATCGGCTGGTCTACGGATACACCTACAGGCAGCACAATTCCCAGCAACTGCGAATTTGCACTGAACGGGAATGGAATAGGCAGCCCGTTAAGTGGTTCTACCGGCAATAAGCGTGTGGGGACAGTGGTCGCAAGCGCAGGCGGTGACTTTATCCGGCATGGTACAGGTGGTATGGCCACTGTGCGTGTAGGTAACCGAAGCAAAATGGGTCTAGTGGACAGCGCGGGCAATGTGTTCCCAGCTGGTCAGCCTCGCGCTTTGATCTCAGGGTTGCGCGTCATTCCTGCCAAGCTAGGATATGGCGCGTCCACTCCGTTCAACTACCTGCCCAGTGAGACCAAACCGACGATGCCTAACCGAAGTCTGGAGTATCCGGACATCCCGGAGCGTTCTAGTGTCTTCTTCTTAAACGGCAGTGACGTCACATACGGCACGCAGAGGGTAACCCTGCCCCCGGCTAAGGCTGGCAACACGACAGATGTGATGCCAGGTGATACCCGCACGATGCTTGAGCTGCCTGGACGCTTAAATGTGTCTGTGCCAAAATATCAACCAGCCAATGATTCTTATACCGGTATGTATACCGTGTATCTAGACCTGAACTCGAACGGACGGCTTGACACCAGCAGCTCTTCGGACTACTGGACCAAGCCTGTGCCCAGCACCAAGGACGAAACATTCCGTATATTCACAGCATCTGCCAAGGTGCCGATGGATCCCAAGATCGATGTGGTAGACAAGAACGTCTTCTTGGGGACAGTGGCACACGGCTTTGCGGAGCAGATGGGTGATACACTGCCCAGCTTCACCTCCGGCGGCGATCCTCGTAACGCCACGTGGAAGCCAGTTACGATGCGCAATACCGGCAACGTGAACCTGATTGGACTTCGGTTCCTCGGGCTTCCCCCGATGCCGACTGGGGTCAATGTCTGGTCAAGCCAGCAAGTAAATCCGTTCTTCGGATTATATTACAGTCCGATGACCTGGATGCAGATATCCAGCACGCTGGACCAAGCTTGGGATGGCGTCCTGCCAGCTCGCAACGCCCTGAAGCCAAGGCCTGGCGGTTCGCCGACCTTCATGACCATCAATGGTCAGCCACCGAGGCTTGGTGCCCGAATACCCATCGGCACACCTCAGGGAACCTATACCGGTTACCTCACGGTGAAGGACGATCAGAACTTGATACCTGTGTCAGTCGGCCCGAACGATCAAAACGAGCCATATGGCACCAACGTCATCAAGTCGAACATCACTGTGGTGGAATCTCGCATGACCAACGACCGACCGGAGGGAACGCTCTGGCAACTGCAGAACGTCAAGCAAAGCGGTGACTTACCAGCCAACCTGCTGCCTTCGGCCATGATCGATGCAACCACACTGAATGTGGCATGGACCAGCAACCGCGGAAATCCGGCGAACCCAGCCTGGAGGCTCTATTTCGGACAGATGGGCAGGAATGCTGCGACCGGTCAGTGGCTTCCTAATTCATCCGATCAATGGTTCCGGGTGAATCCGTTGGCAAGTGCAGGCTTCCCGGATGATCCTGCAGGTGACCTGTTCAAACAGAGCGGCGATGCAGACGACACGGTGCTGGCCAACAGCGGCCAACACAGCGGAGCGGTGCTGTTTACGTATCGGAACAAGAAATACTGCGTGTGGTACGGGACAGCCGTCAAGGTCTATAACAACCAGCAGTTCAACGCCCATGCGTTGTTCCTGGCTCCAATAGGCGCAGACGGCCAGCCAGATGCAGGCCAAATCGACAGGCTGCCATTTGATCCCATGCTTCCAATGAGTAAGCCTGCGATCACGGTCGAAGACAACCGCGCCATACTGATGTGGATGTCCAACAAGGGGCAGGTCATGTATTCCATGAACAGCGATAGTACGCTGGATGTTGAGAAGTGGAGTCCTCCTGCTCGTCTCGTGACACCCCGCGGTATCCGCGAGATCGACAGTGCCCGCCCCATGACCTTGACCGTCAACGGGAATGATAATATCTACGTGATGGTCAGTGGACTGGAACAAAACGGTAATGCCGCTCAGGCATACATGCTGAGATACAACCGAAGGGGCAACAATCTGGTTGCCACTGGTTTAGGCAGCACTACAGAGACCACCAGACTGCAGCGTGTTTCCAACAGCAATGTATGGATCGGCCGTGACCTAAGCTGGCAGCAGCAGGACATCAAGCTGTTCTTGAATGGCGTGGAACTGGTGACAACATCAAGTGCGTATGATGACCAAAGCGGAGTGATGACCTTCGCCACGGCAGACGGCGGTGGGTTCCTGGTCGATCTGTCGCAAGGAACCGTCACATTCCCATACGCTCAGCCTAAACTGACCGACGTAGTGACGGCTCAATACCGGGCAAGGGCCATGCGTTTGACCGTGAACCGCGATGACACTTCGCCGACGATCTATGCCGGCAGTAATACCAACGCCATCGGTACCGTAGAAGCCGGCGGTGGAGCCATGTGGACCCTATACCGTAAGGTCGCTAACACGGGAGCCACACAGGCATTCTTTGGTAAACGGCTGGTCGTCGATCCGAGGTACAGTGTGGATCAGTCCATCGTGGACAAAGCGAATGCGGGACAGATCAAGACCACCGGACTTCTGTGGGATAACATCCGCGAAACCATGGTGCCGACAACTGGTGCCGCAAGCGAAAGCTACATGGCCGCGGTGCAAGACCCCAGGGACGGCAAGCTCTGGTTATTCTGGAGCAGCAGCCGAACTGGAGCCACCGATCTGTTCTATCAGGCGTGGGCACCAAGACCAACCAGATAGACATATCCCTGTAAGATGCACTACTCCCCATCGGTCAGCCGACCGGTGGGGAGTTTTTTTGGTTCAAGGAGAAAGGAGTCAGGAGAGCAGGAGACAAGGCGCAGGGAGGCGCAGGAGCAGGCTTAGGCTCAGGCGTGTGTTACTCGTCATACTCATCCTACTCATCGTACTCGTCTGATGTGTGGCCTGCTCTTGTGACCAATTGAAACCGGTTGAATGAACAGACTGCAACCACATAACACCCGCATTGAACGAAGGGGCGCGGTGTGATAAGCTAATAATAGATAAACACGGATTCAAAGACGCTCGTGTTCGGGAGATGTCCAAGGCCACCCTATGGGGGGAGGCCATTTGCTCTTCTGAATACGAGTGTTTTTTTATCTCGATACGGGGTGATCACAACTATGTCTCCCAGTCTTCCCAAAATAGATGGCCTTTACGACCCGCAAAATGAGCATGACGCTTGTGGAGTAGGGTTTGTTGCACATATTAAGGGCTTGAAGTCCCACAGTATCGTGGAAAATGGGCTTCAAATCCTGATGAACCTGGAACATCGAGGAGCCAGCGGCTCTGACCCGGAAACGGGTGATGGAGCCGGTATCCTCATGCAGATACCCCACAGCTATTTCAAAAAGGTGCTGAAGTTCGCCGTTCCGCAAGACGGCAGCTACGGCGTGGGTATGCTGTTTCTGCCGAAGGATAGCAAAGCCCAAAAAGCATGCACCGAACTGACCGAATCGGTAATATCCGAATACGGCCAAAAGCTGATCGGCTGGCGTGATGTCCCCGTGGATAGCTCCAAGTTAGGCAAAGCGGCCCGCGCATCAGAGCCTGTGATCAAACAGGTCTTTATCGCGGCTTCGCCTAGTATCTCAGATGATAATGAGTTCGAGCGTATCTTGTTCTTGATTCGCAAGACGATAGAGCACCGAAGTCCGATCATTGTTGTTCCAGAGGGTCAGGCTTTCTACATCAACAGTTTCAGCAGCCGCACCATTGTTTATAAGGGCCTGCTGCTGGCGCGCCAGATGGGAGCATACTACCTGGACTTGGTAGACCCCGACTTTGAGTCGGCTTTGGCTCTGGTACACCAGAGATTCAGTACCAATACCTTCCCCAGTTGGGAGCTTGCTCACCCGTATCGTATGCTGGCACACAACGGGGAAATCAACACACTCCGCGGCAACCGCAACTGGATGCGTGCCCGTCAAGCGACCATGCACAGCGACCAGTTGGGAGGCGACCTGCAGAACCTCTACCCGCTAGTAACCGAAACGGGCAGCGACAGCGCGACACTGGATAACGCGTTGGAACTGCTGGTAATGGGCGGGCGGAGTCTGCCCCAGAGTATGATGATGCTGATGCCGGAAGCGTGGGGCCAGGAAGAAAAGCTGATGGACCCGGCGCGCCGCGAGTTTTACGAATACAGCGCCACCATCATGGAAGCATGGGACGGACCTGCTGCAGTGGCCTTCACCGATGGACGGGTGATCGGCGCCTGCCTGGACCGCAACGGTCTACGCCCTGCCCGTTACCTGGTGACCAGGGACGACCTCGTGGTGATGGCGTCCGAAACCGGAGTGCTGGACATCCGCGAGGAGACCATCCGCGAGAAGTGGCGGCTGCGTCCTGGACGCATCTTCATGGTCGACCTCAAAGAGGGCCGTATCATCGGTGATGCTGAACTGAAGGACCGCATCGTAAATGAGCATCCTTACGGTCAATGGCTGGAAGACGAGCGCATCAACCTGAGTGACCTTCCTGACCCCGTGATGCTGAGCAACCCAGAGACCACGCAGCTTCAGGAACGTCAGCGTGTTTTTGGCTACACCCAGGAAGACCTAAACCTGATACTCAAGCCCATGGCCATAGAAGGGCAGGAGCCCACGGGCTCAATGGGCAACGACGTGCCTCTAGCCGTGCTGAGCAAACGGCCACAACTGCTCTACAACTATTTCAAGCAGTTGTTCGCACAGGTGACTAACCCTCCGATTGACCCCATCCGTGAAGAGCTCATCATGGAGCTTCAGTATTACATCGGCAAGGGCGGCAACCTGTTTGAAGATGGACCCGAGCACGCCCACCAGATATATATCGACACACCGGTTCTCAGCAATGTGCAGCTCGAGCGGCTGCGTCAGGTAGAAGACGGTGATTTCAAGGCGCGCACCATCAGCATTCTGTTCGATCCTCGCGATGAAGGTTCGATGGAAGCTGCCATTAAGCGTGTCTTCGCAGAGACAGATCAAGCGGTCGCCGATGGCGTAAGCATCGTGGTGTTGTCTGACCGCGGCGTAGACCGCGAGCACGCGCCGATCCCATCGTTGCTGGCCATTGCCAGTCTGCACCATCACCTCATCAAACAGGGGACGCGAAGCTCCGTTGGTGTGGTGCTGGAGTCGGGCGAGCCGCGTGAGGTGATGCATTTTGCCTTGCTGCTAGGCTACGGTGTCAGTGCCGTCAACCCGTATTTGGCTTTTGATACCATCGGACAACTGGTTCAAGATGGCGTGATCGAAGGCACCATAGCCAAGGCCTGCAAGAACTTCATTAAGGCGATCAGCAAAGGCATCATGAAAGTGATGTCCAAGATGGGCATCAGCTCTATTCGCAGTTACCGAGGTGCTCAGATTTTCGAGGCCATAGGGCTGCATGAAGACTTCATCGAGGCCTACTTCACGGGCACGCCTTCCCGCATCAGCGGAGCCGGGCTGCCTGAGATCGCCAAAGAGACGGTGATGCGACACGAGTTTGCCTACCCTCACGATGAGGTTCCGGGCAACCTCGGGCTGGACACGGGCGGCCAATACAAATGGCGTAAAGCTGGCGAGTATCACCAGTACAACCCTGACACCGTCAGCACGCTGCAGCACGCCGTGCGAACCAATGACTACGGTAAGTTCAAGCAGTTCTCGAAGTTCGTGAACGACCATGCGGAGCAGGTCGCTACCCTGAGAGGCTTGATCCGCTTGAAGCCAACTACTGCCATTCCAATCGACGAAGTAGAGCCGGTCAGTGAGATAGTGAAGCGGTTTGTCACAGGGGCCATGTCACTGGGTTCGATCAGCCGCGAGGCGCATGAAACTCTCGCGATCGCCATGAACCGACTCGGCGGTAAGAGTAACACGGGCGAAGGCGGCGAAGACAGCTCTCGCTACAAACCAGACGCCGATGGCAACCTCCGGCGGAGTGCCATCAAGCAGATCGCGTCTGCCCGTTTTGGTGTGACCGCCAACTACCTGGTGAACGCCGATGAGCTTCAAATCAAAATGGCTCAAGGTGCGAAACCTGGTGAGGGTGGGCAGCTTCCTGGCCACAAAGTGGATGGTTATGTAGCCAAACTGCGGCACAGCACTCCCGGTGTGACGCTCATCAGCCCGCCACCGCACCATGACATCTACTCGATTGAGGACCTGGCGCAGCTTATCTATGACTTGAAGAATGTGAACCCCAAGGCGCGCATCAGCGTGAAGCTGGTTGCCGAAGTGGGTGTGGGCACGGTGGCGGCTGGAGTGGCGAAAGCCCACGCCGACCATGTGCTGATCTCTGGTCATGATGGAGGAACCGGGGCTAGCCCGGTCAGCTCCATCAAGCACGCTGGTCTTCCCTGGGAGATGGGACTTGCTGAAACCCAACAGGTTCTGGTGAAGAACACTCTCCGCAGCCGTATCGTGGTACAGACCGACGGACAGATCAAGACCGGCCGTGAAGTCGTGATCGCAGCATTACTAGGTGCGGAAGAGTTTGGCTTCAGCACAACAGCACTGGTCAGTATGGGTTGTATCCTCATGCGGGTCTGCCATAGCAACACCTGCCCGGCGGGTATCGCCACGCAGGACCCTGTGCTGCGAGCACGCTTTGCCGGTAAGCCGGAGCACGTGGTGAACTTCTTCACATTCGTGGCTATGGAAGTGCGCGAGTATATGGCCGAACTGGGCTTCAGGAAGTTTGACGACATGGTCGGTCACAGCGAGCTGCTGCGTTTTGAAATACCTGAGGACCACTGGAAGGCTCAGAACCTCAATCTCAATGTGTTGTTCCATCAACCTGAAGAGGCGAAGAGCCATCCTCTGCACTGCACAACCAAGCAAGATCACGGTCTTGAGAAGCAACTCGACAACGAGTTGATCAAACTTTGTGCTGATGCCATCAGTATGCGTAAGCCAGTGCGGCTGAGCATGCCCATACGAAACAGCAACCGAACCGTCGGTGCGATGCTATCCGGACGGATTGCCGAGAAGTATGGCGAAGAGGGGCTACCAGACGGCACCATCAGGGTGAACTTCAACGGCTCTGCTGGGCAGAGCTTTGGGGCATTCCTGGTCGATGGTGTGACCTTCGAGCTAGCTGGCGACTCCAACGACTACCTCGGCAAGGGGTTGTCCGGTGGTCGGGTTGTGGTCTATCCGCCTCGGTTGGCCAGTTATAAACCCAATGAAAACATAATCGCGGGTAACACGCTTCTATATGGTGCCACCAGTGGCGAGGTTTTCCTGAGAGGTGTAGTGGGCGAACGGTTCGCCGTGCGCAACTCGGGAGCGTTGGCTGTTGTAGAAGGCTGCGGAGACCACGGTTGTGAATACATGACCGGTGGTGTGGTCGTAGTGATCGGCAACGTGGGCCGGAACTTCGCTGCGGGTATGAGCGGTGGGGTGGCCTACGTGATGGACGAAAACGGCGGCTTCCGACAACGGGTGAACCGCGGACACGGAAGCATTCTACTTGAGGCTGTGACCGATCAGGACGACTGTGATCTGCTGAAAGACCTGCTGAGCAAGCATCTGCGCTGGACGGGCTCCGATGTGGCCGCCAGTATCCTTCAGCGATGGGATGATATGCTGCCACGATTCGTCAAGGTCATTTCCAAAGAATACAAGAATATGCTGGCGATTCTCGAATCGGAAGAGGAAGAGAATCGACGCAAGGAGGTCATTACCAATGGCTGATCCTAAGGGGTTTCTAAAGTATACGCGGGTGGCCGCACCCGATCTGCCGGTAGAGCAGCGAGTACCGAACTATAATGAGTTTCATCTCAGGCTTCCCGAAAGCGAATTCCTGCATCAAGCGGCACGCTGCATGGACTGCGGCATTCCTTTCTGCCATAATGGTTGTCCGCTGGGCAACCTGATCCCGGAGTGGAACGACCTGGCCTATCGCGAGCGTTGGGAAGATGCCATCAAGAGGCTTCATGCCACTAATAACTTCCCCGAGTTTACAGGCAAGCTGTGTCCGGCTCCGTGTGAAGAGGCGTGTGTGCTGGGCATTAACCAACCGGCTGTAAATATTAAGATGATCGAAGAGACCATCATTCATACCGCGTTTGAAGAGGGCTGGGTCAAGGCGGAACCGCCGCTCAAGCGCACCGGCAAGAAGGTGGCTGTGGTTGGTTCAGGCCCAAGCGGTCTGGCCGCAGCGGCGCAGCTTAACCGCGCTGGTCACAGCGTGGTGGTTTTCGAGCGGTCGAGCCGCATCGGCGGCCTGCTGCGCTACGGTATTCCGGATTTCAAGATAGAGAAGTGGATCATCGACCGCCGCTTGGCGATCCTGGAAGAAGAGGGGATCGAGTTCCGCGCAGGGGTGAATGTGGGCTTTGACATCGACAGCCAAAAGCTGCTGTCTGAGTTCGACGCGGTGGTGCTCTGTGGTGGATCAACCATCCCGCGTGATCTTCCCGTGCCAGGACGCGAGTTGAAAGGTGTTCACTACGCCATGGAGTTCCTGACCCAGCAAAACTACTTGAATGCTGGCGATGAGCTGGCTGTAGAGGCCATCTCTGCCAAGGGTAAGCACGTGGTGGTCATCGGAGGCGGTGACACCGGCTCTGACTGTGTCGGCACCAGCATCCGACAAGGAGCGGCCAGCGTAACTCAAGTTGAGATTATGCCTAAGCCACCAACGGAGCGCGATACAAGCACCCCATGGCCGCTGTGGAGCTATAAGATGCGCACCAGCAGCTCACACGAAGAGGGCTGTGCCCGTGACTGGGACGTGCTGACCAAGAGCTTCACCGGTGACTCAGGCGTGGTGCAGAACCTGAATGCGGCTCGTGTAAAGTGGGAAGGCCGCAAAATGAGCGAAGTTCCCGGCAGCGAGTTCACCCTCAAGTGCGACCTGGCTCTATTGGCGATGGGCTTTGTCCATCCGCAGCATGATGGACCCATAGCGCAGTTGGGCGTGGAGCTGAATGACCGCGGTAATGTGCAGGTAAACAGCCGGTTCCAGACCAGCGTACCCAAAGTGTTCGCCGCCGGTGATATGCGCCGTGGACAATCGCTGATTGTCTGGGCCATTGCCGAAGGCCGTGAGTGCGCACGTGGGGTGGATGAATACCTCATGGGTCGCACCGACTTGACCCTCACCGGAGCTAAGCGCTGGTAGATTCGGACCGATGTCTTTGCAGTCAGGCCGCCTCGGGTGTTAAACCCGGGGCGGTTTTTGTATTGCATTGTGTGCCGGATCGGTCTGATTCGGCGAATGTCGCCGATATAATGTGTCATGTGGGGCATCAAATATGGTATCCTTGCTACGGTATGAAGAAAACTAGCACCTGTACGGGTGTCAAATATGGAGGCGGGTATGCTAAACGCAGTTTACAATAACCCAACGAAACTGATCTTCGGGCGGGGAGCCAGTGCGAAGATCGTAGACGAGATTGTAGCCAAAGGGCACAAGAAAGTGCTGCTATTGGCTGGCGGTGGCAGCATCAAGAGCAACGGGGTCTACTCGGACGTGACGAAAGCTCTCACCAAAGCTGGAGTGCAGTGGGTAGAGGTGTGGGGTGTGAAGCCTAACCCCGTGCTTAGTAAGGTGGTTGAAGCCATCGAGGCTGTGAAGCAAAGTAATTGTGATGCGGTCTTGGCCATTGGCGGAGGCAGCACGGCCGATAGTGCTAAGGCTGTCGCTCAAGGAGTTTATCAAGAGGACCCCTGGGCTCCATATGAGGGCACAGCGGAAATCACGAATGCACTGCCAATCTATATCGTGCTGACGTTCAGCGCTACTGGCAGTGAGATGAACGCTAATTCGGTGTTAACCGAAGAGGTAGAGCAGAAGAAATACCACATCATCAACGACCTCGTCCGGCCTGTCGCCTCAGCGATAGACCCGGATGTACAGGCTACTCTTCCCTGGCGTCAGACCGGTTACGGCGCCGTCGATGCGCTCTCTCACATCATGGAGGGATATTTCAGCGGCAAGGGTGATGAGGTGTCGCTGGCCGTCAGTGAGGCACTCATGCGCGAAATCATCAAGTCGACCGATAAGCTTCAGTTGGCCGAAACCAACTACGAAGCACGGGCGAACCTGGCCTGGGCTGCCACTCTGGCACTCAACGGCATCAGCTCGTTCGGTCTTGAGGGTGACTGGGCCACTCACGGCATTGAGCACGGCATTAGCGCGATGCACCCCCAGATTGCGCACGGAGCCGGCCTGGCCGTGGCATTTCCTGCATGGATTACCTACACAGCCGATGCCAACCCTGCGTTATTCGACCGATGGGCCCGTGAAGTTTGGGGACAAAACGGCGTAGAGATGGGCGTCAAGGCGATGAAAAACAAATATCAGCTTTGGGGTATGCCTGTGTCACTTAGCCAGCTCGGTCTGTGTGTGGGGGATATCAAGCCGATTGTTGAGAACATCAACCGGCATGACGCCACCCTGGGCACGGTCAAAGTGCTCAGGAAGCCAGAGTACGAGGCCATCTTGAAACTGGCACTCGAATAAGCTTCTGCAATTCAGATGGGCACCCATATCGGGTGCCCCATTTTTGTATATGGACACATCGCTCGCCACAGGAGAACAAATCATGGCCACAGATTATGCACACGTGAGCAAGATGCAGCATTGGACCCACAACCCGGTATGGGGGGATGCGTCTTGGGATAGCTTTGTGAGGGATCCGCATAACCCTGTGCATCGGGGCAGTGAGCCGATGCGGTGGCCGGTCAATGCGTTCCTGTTCCGCGACCCGGTATCGACTAATTGGTATCTTTATGTGGGAAACTACCTGTATGGCTACGCAAGTGACCCCAATCTGCCGGGGATGTACGCCACGGTATACCGGTCGTCGGATCAAGGCCGCAGTTGGGTATTCCTCGATCGCGTTCTTCCCAAAGATTTCACCTTTAGCTGCGGTACCAAGCTCTTCCATGCGCCTGATGTCTCGGTGGTGTATGATAAGGGCAAGTATCACATGGGATTCGACTGGGCTCCTAAATCCACATGGGACAGGTTCGCCGAGCCTCGCGGCCCTGAGGATTACAACGGCATGGCGTATGCCGTGGCAGATCGGCCTGAGGGGCCGTTTGAGATCGCCTCTAACCCGATAGTCGCCACCGGACTAAACAAGCCCGTATTGGGGCGATACAAGCGATTTTATGCCGGAACGCTGATCAAGCGCGCCCATGACTGGATGATGGTGTGCATGGCGGACAGCGGCCCACGCTTTAGCTGGGTGATGCTGGGCTTAACCAGTGCTAAACCGGAAGGTCCCTGGTCCGAACCCTGGTTGTTGATGGGACCGGACACCGACAAATACCACCCTCCGATCATGGAGTTCTACCCTGCTTTCACCCATGACGGCATGCTGTATGCTCCCTGCACCAGTGTGGCAGCGAACCGTAACTACCAGTTAATGTGTGAAGCGAAGCTGGAAGATGCCCACAAGCCTGAAGCCTGGAGCATCGGGCAGGAAGGCAGCATGTGGCATGGCACCACCATGGAGCATGAGCACTTCGGAATTTGGGGCCAGACCTTTACCGGCTTCGTGAACCCGTCGGATGGCCAGTTTGTGGTGGCCTATCCCAGCAGGGACACCGAGGGTACCGGCAGCATCAATATCGCCCGGCGGCCCTGGAACCAGCCCTATCGGTCTCAAGGCTTCTTCACAAGTGCCCATGCTGCCCCCAGCATGACGCTGTTGCGGTCTGAGTGGTCACACGGGCAGATTGATGCCCGAATCAGCATGAAGGGCACCTGCAGGCTGTTGTGGGGCTATAACGCGCCTGTGGGTTCGAACTTGCCTACGGCAGACGCCAGGCTACATGACCGCAGTCTGACCGCCCATCATGGGGTGGAGCTGACCGTGGAGGGCTGGCGAGTGGTATCCAGCAAGGCTGATCAGCAGCCCGCTGAAGTATCATCAGGGAAGCTGTCTGGTGCTGTTACACATATCGAATTGCGTGTGGAACCAACGGGACTGACAGAGCTGCATTTGGATGGCAAACCGGTGTGGAAGGGCGATCTGCCTGTTCGGGCGGGCTTGGTGGGATGGCTCCTGCAACCTGCCAGCGAGTGTGAGGTCAAGTCGATGAAGATCACACCAAAGCCTGCGGGCGGTGTGATGAACCTTCTGCACACAGAGGCCCTCTTGGGCGGCGGAGCCGGACTGCAGAGTGCGAAGAGTATTGAGAACCCAGCCTTCCGGTATGGCGTAGGAGCGCAATTCGTGCCTGGTGAGGCAGGACGGGCGAAGTGGAACTTCGTGGGACGCGGATTCCGGCTGTTCAGCCCCTGTCTGCCTGATGGCGGGGAGGTGGAGCTGCTTCTGGACGGCAAGCCGATTGGCAGATACCAATGCGGCAAGAATACGAAGCCGTCAGAGGTGGTATTTACCAAACGGGGTTTGAAGAACGGTCCCCATGCGCTGACGATGCGGGCGACCAACGGGCTGCTTCTGGTAGACAGCCTGGAGGTTCAGCTTTAGGTTTGGTAGTCGGTTCGGTGGTTTGATGAGGTTCTTCACTAGAAGGTCGCGATAGGAGATAATCAATGGCTACAGATTACGCGCATGTATCGCATAAAACCCTATGGACGCACCATCCAGTCTGGGGTGATGCCTCATGGGACAGTTTCGTTCGCGACCCCCATAACCCGGTACACCGCGGCAGCGAGCCAATGCGTTGGCCCGTGAACGGGTTTCTCTTCCGCGACCCCGTTTCTACCAACTGGTATCTGTACATTGGGAACTACATGTACGGTTACCGAACAGACATGACCTCCGAACCCCTGTTCACCTGCGTGTACCGGTCTGTTGATAAAGGTAAGAGCTGGACTTTCCTGGGGCGTGTGCTGCCGAAGGAACACACGTTCAAGTGCGGCACGACCATGGTTCACCATGCCGATGTTTCTGTGGTCTATTCCGACGGCAAATACCATATGGGCTTTGACTGGGCACCAAGAACGACCTGGGACAGGGTTTTCAATCCACAAACACCTGCAGACTATAACGGCGTGGCGTATGCTGTGTCAGATCACCCTGAAGGTCCGTTTGTGGTTGGAGATGACCCAGTAGCCGCTACAGGCTTGACCAAGCCCGTCATGGGCAAGTATAAGCGATTTTATGCGGCGACATTGATCAAGCGCGCCCACGACTGGATGATGGTCTGCATGTCAGACGGATACGGCCATAACTGGGTGCTTCTTGGGATGACCGCCAAGCGGCCTGAAGGCCCATGGTCGGAACCCTTCCTGTTGACTGGCCCAGATACCGACCATTACTATCCGCCGATCATGGAAGGCTTCCCTGCCTTTGCCCATGAGGGCGTGCTGTATGCTCCATGTACCAGTGTGGCTTCTAACCGAAACTTCCAGATCATGTGTCAGGCCCCACTAGAAGAGGCGCACAAACCTGAGGTCTGGAAAATCAGCCAGGAGGGGAGTCTATTCCATGGGAAAACATCGGAACACGAACGAGCAGGGATATGGGGTCAGACATTCTCCGGCTTTGTAGACCCATCTGATGGCCAGTTCGTGGTGATGTATCCCAGTCTGGACAGCAAGGAGAATGGCAGCATCAACATCGCGCGAAGGCCATGGAAGCAGCCATACCGAAACCAGAGATTCTTCATGAGCGCTTACAGTGCTCCGAGTATATCTCTGCTGCGTGGCCAATGGAGCCACGGTGTGATTGAGGCGGAGATCAGCCGTATAGGCTCCTGTCGGCTCGTGTGGGGGCACACAGCTCCATTAGGGCCCAATCAAGCGACCTCCGGCTCCACGATCCATGAGCGAAGTTTGACCGCGCATCACGGTGTGGAACTGGGCAACGATGAATGGAAGTTGCTTTCGAGCAAGGCTGATGAGACCCCCGCTATTGTGGCATCAGGCAAGATGAACGCCTCGGTGAGCCGTATTGAGGTTCGCGTCTCGCTTGAGGGTCATACGGAGCTATTACTCGACGGTAGGAGGGTATGGGAAGGCGATTTACCTTTGAGAACTGGCCTGATAGGCTGGCTCCAACAGCCAAACAGCGATTGTGAGATCAAGCACATCAAGATCACACCCAAGCCAGCCGGTGGTGTGATGAACCTGTTCTATACTGAGGCACTACTTGGTGTAGGTGCGGGGCTGGAGCTGGCGAAGACGGTCGAAAACCCCGTGTTTCGGTATGGTGTCGGAGCTATCTACAATCCTGAGCAGTTAAAACGGGCGAAGTGGAACATCGTGGGACGCGGGTTCCGGCTATTCAGCCCATGTCTGCCTGAGGGTGGGGAAGTGGAGCTGCTTCTTGACGGCAAGCCGATTGGCAGATACCAGTGCGGCACCGGCACGAAGCCTTCAGAGGTGGTTTTTGCCAGGCGGGGTTTGAAGAACGGGCCTCATGCACTGACGATGCGGGCGACCAGTGGGCTGCTGCTGTTGGACAGCCTGGAGGTTGAGCTCTAGGCTTGTTCGCTGATGCGCCCGTCCTCCAGGTGGATTACGCGGTCACAGCGGGAGGCGATGCTTTCATCGTGGGTGACAATCACGAATGATCTGCGCGTGACCTGCGCCAGGTAGCGCATCATCTCGAATACGGCGTTGCCGCTGCGGCTGTCCAGGTTGCCCGTTGGCTCATCTGCCAGTACCACCGCCGGGTTGTTGGCCAGAGCACGTATGATCGCCACACGCTGCTGCTGTCCACCGGATAGCTTCGATGGTTTGAAATGAAGGCGGTCATTCAATCCCACCTGGGTGAGTAGATCAGTGATGCGCTGTCTGTTTTCTGCCATGGCCGCTGGGCCGTTCAGTCGGCAGGGCATCAACGCGTTATCAAGCACATCAAACTCCGGCAACAGGTAGTGAAACTGGAAGATGAATCCCATCTCGTTGCGCCGGACCGCCGCACGCTGATCCTCATTCAATCGGCTGACCTCCCGTGAGCCAATGGTCAGCTCACCCGATGTAGGGGTGTCCAGTAACCCCATGATGTTTAGCAGCGTGGTTTTGCCGCTCCCAGAGGCCCCCACAAGCCCCACAAACTCACCCGGGTAGATGGATAGGTTGATGTCAAACAGCACCGGTGTAGGAACTTGACCCGGGTATGTTTTGCAGATGTCTTTCAGTTGAACGACGGGTGTTGTGCTCATTGACCCCGTATCACCTCAATGGGATTCACCCGTGCCGCTCGCCATGCTGGGTAGAGCGAACTCATCGCCCCGACGGCGATGGCCAGGACCAGGGCACCGGTGATAGTCTGCCAACGCAGGTCAATGGAGAATACCTCGATACTCCGTCCAGACGCACCGACCTGCTGCCGCGCGAAACTGATGGCAGTGCTGAGCGCAATACCGGTGATGGCGCCAGCGACTCCACCCAGAAAAGCCAGCAACGTGCCTTCAATGGTAAAGATGTTCTGAATCTGCCGGTTGGTGGCCCCCATGGCTTTGAGAATGCCTATCTCACGCAGTTTGCTGACAACCACCGTGATCAAGATGCTGGCGATGCCGAATGCTGCGGCCACCGTGGTGAAAAACAAGATCATATTACTGCTCTGGCTTTGCGCCATTAGGCCGGTCAGCAACTGCTGGTTCTCTTCCATCCAACTCTTGACCTCGTAGGGAACCTGCTGCCGCATCCGTGCCGCTAGCTTGTTTGCATTGAAGATGCTGTCAATCTTTATGCCGATCTGGTTCACCGCGTTGCCAAGACCAAACAGCGACTGTGCATCGCGTAAGGGCATCAGCACGCTGCCGCTGTCGACTGCGCTAAAGCCTGTGTCGAATATCCCGGCGAGTGTATAACTACGGGCAATATCTTCACTGCTCAGCACACGGAGTTTATCGCCCAGAGAGAGCCCGAGCTCCTCGGCCAGTTTGTAGCCGATGCAGACTTCGCCAGGGTTCAATCCGAAATACCGTCCGGACATCAGCTTGCCCTTGATATCAACAATGCCATTGTGCTTTTTGGGTATGACTCCGCTGATGGACACCGCGATCCGCTTTGTGCCTCTGCTGGCAAATCCCTGGCCTGTCACAGTGGGGGAGACGGCGGTGATATCGGAGTCGAACCCGCGGAGGCGCGGCTCCCAGGTCATCCAGTCTTCGATCTTGTTCTTTTGCTGCTGAAGCCTGAGGCTGGTGCCCACATACTGCCGTTTTTGATCGTAATCCCAGGAGGCGATGGGCTGGCGTTCCGGCTGGCTGATGGTGATAAGGGGTATGCTGCCCGTGACGCTGCTGACCAGCCTCTTTTGCAGACCGCCGATGAGTGCGCCAAGGAAGATGATCAGCGTGACGCTGATAGAGACCACGCCCATGGTTAACAGGCTCTGGCCTATGCCAAAGCGTATGTGTCGGATCGCCACCGACCAGGCAAACCGATCGAACATCTATTTGCTCTCTGTTGGCTTGGCGATTAGGGGCTGAGCCTTTTGGCCTTCAGCGACCGTGGTGGCCTGTTTGACTACCTGTGTGCCTTCAGCGATGCCTGAAACAGCCATCAGGTTGGGCGAACGTCCCAGCACCTTGATCTCCTTGCGCTTGACACGTCCATTTTCAATGACGTACACCGATGCGGTAGTGGTGCCCTCCAGAACGGCGGAGGCAGGCAGAGTGATAGCTCCCGTCAACCGGCCAACTTCCAGTGACACATCCACGGTCATGTCCGGTTTACAAAACGAGGGCAGCCAGACAGGCTTGAGCTGCAAGGGTGCAACCCCTCGCTGACTGTCGATAGCAGGGCCTATACGGGTTAGTTTGGCCTCCCACGAAAGGTCTTTAGCTGAGGGCGAAACCACGCGGGCCATCTGACCGAGTTTCAATTTGCCGAGGTTGTTTTCGTCTGTATCGACCAATATCTCGGTGTCGCTCATATCAGCGATTTTGATTAGCACGGTACCGGGTTGGATGCTGGTTCCAGGCTGGGCGTTTCTCTTGACTACAATGCCACCGAAAGGCGCATGTATCGTGCGCCGGCTAATGTCAGTTTTGGCAGCTGCGACGTTGGCTATTGCTTCCGAGACTTTGGCTTTCGTGGCCTTGACCAGCTCCGTACGGGGTGTGCGCCGCAAAATGCCAAGGTTTTGTTGTGCGATATTGGATGATGCGCGATACTGGGCTTCAGCCTGCTGAAGCTGGGCTTTCGCGGCCGATATGTCGTGCTCATCTTCAGGTGCCATGCTTAGATTGTAGCTCTCACGAGCGACGCGAACGGCTGCGACGGCATCCTTAGCTCTGGTCTGGGCTCTCTCCAGCTCTGCCCGGCCGATGGCGTCTTTGGCATACAAGCTTTCGCTGCGCTTAAGGTCGGCATCGGCTTGCGCCTGGGCTATTTCGGCCTGGCTCAAGTTTGCTTGAGCTCGGTCACGCTCTTCTTTACGTCCGCCTTTTTGCGCCTGCAGCAGACGTTCCTGCGCCACCTTAACTTGGGCTGCGTTTACCTCACGAGCCTGGCGGAGTTCGGCCTGTGCCTTGGCAATCTCCTCAGGCAGGGCTGGTGTGCTGACTCGCAGCAGCTCCTGTTGGGCGGTGAAGAGCTGCGCTTCCGCCTGAGCGAGTCGGCTGATGGCGTCATCACTCTTCAAGGTGACCAGTACCTGACCTGGCAGCACCTGTTTGCCCTCGCTGATGAACACCTGATCCACCACGCCTGCTACATCACTACCGATCTCGCTGTCGAGCACCGCCTTCAGCTTGCCCGTCGCCACGATGATCTCTATCACATCACCGCGGGTGGCCTTGACCACTTCTACGGGTGTTTGTCGACGCAAAGCAAATAGTATAGAGGCGATGATTATGATGGCTAGAAATAATAATGCAGTCAGTCTACGGTTCATACAGGCAAAACCTCATACGAAGTGTCGTGTCTTAACGGTACCTGAAATCGGGGGGTTGATGCAATATGGTAACAGGCTGGTGAATGGCAGATCTCACCAGCCTGTGCGGCGTTAGTTACAGAACCTCGCTGCGCTTTGCAGATTTCATGCGCAGTATCATCCCTGCCCAGGGCTCCAGGCTGGTTTGAGCCGATTTACCACTACCTAATGACTTGCGGGTCCCTGCGATGGGTTCCCACAGTTCGGCCTGTTTACCAGTGATCTCTATCGTGCCGTTCCAGGCCTGGTCACTCTCATTGATCACAAAGTAGAGGTCATACCCATCCTTGCGCCTGTGAGTCATCCGGAGGTTTGCGTTGTCGGAGGCTTTAAGCTGCGGGCTCAGCCACTGGTCGATGACAGAGCTGGTGCTTAGTGCTTCTTTTTCGGCGATGAATTTCACCCGTCCAGATGGGTCGTTGAGCATGGCTTTCACATCGGCGGCGATCTGAGCGGCAGGGAACTGTTCGGTCGTGTTGGCCGGTTTCGTGCCAACGAACAGAATCCGCCCGCCAGCTTTCCAGAACTTGACCAAGGTTGCCCAAGCCGCTTGAGGGATGGTGTCCACTGCGGGCAACACAACGGCTCGGTAGCTGCTCTGTCCGATCACGAGCTCACCATTCTTGATCGATGCTTTAGCAAGACCGGTGCTATGCAGATAGTCGTAGTCACGCATCCCCTCGAACAGGCTGCGGGTGACATCCCGCTGCACATTGGAGATGGTGACACATTCCGGTGAGACCTCATCGGCACCGGAGCGTGATGGTGTGAAGTGAGCCCATACACTTTCGATGGGGTAGAGCAGGCCCACATCGGCCACCCGATACCCATCAAATAGCACGGCATTCACCCGCGCGGTGTATTGCAGTAAACCCTGTACATCCTGCTTTTCGTGCCTGTTGAACGAAGAATAGGTGTTCCACGCTGATATCCCACCCCAGAGCATGCGGTTGTATGCGCCACGGTAGAGCTCGATCGGCATCAGCGGAGCTCCGCCCATGTTTTGGATGTGGTCGCTGATCTCCATCATTACTAACCGTGATCCGTCTACCTGTGCGACGCTGCTGGCAAAGCGCGCGGCGTCGTAGGGCACATGGCTGTCCATCAGCGTGAGTGTGCCTGTGCGTGTAATCCTTGGGTCCGAGCTTAACACATCAATTCCTGGGGCATCAAGTGTTTGCAGGCATACGAACAGATCGCCGTAGAGCGGTGCGTGGTGGACGACGTTCTCCTCAAGAAGGGCGTGACCGCCAGACAGGGTGTTGTGCTTGGCGGCCCATGTTTTAAGCTGGCCGAAGAAGTTCTCGGAAAACAGCTCGGTGACGGTAGTGAAGTAGTCGCAGCGCACCTTCTCTGTGTCGGGCAGCACACCGGCTGCGAGCGCGGCGATTTTCGGCGCGAGGTCATAACCTCTGCGCTGCTTGAACTCCTTCAGCATCACGCTGGACCATGGCAATATCCCGTAGTTCTGACGCTTGAACAGAAATGCCAGGGTGCTGGGCTCATCCGTGAACAGGCTGACGAATGATTTACCGATATCTGGGCCCATGCGCTTGGCAAGCTCATCATGGGTGACTTCAATAAACCGCGTCGTGGTGTCAGGGTTCAATAGGTCCACGGTGGGGGCACTGACAGGTGAGGCGTTTCCATCAACCTGTGTGCCTGTGTACAAAATACCTTGAGTGACCACCACCACCTGCCAGTAACCATCAGGCAGGTTGAAGGCCAACTGATCTCCCTGGGCCTTTGCTTTCAAATCGATGATTTCGTCTCCACGGTATGCGGCGGCACTCATTATCTGACCTGGCGGTAAGGTGATGGTGTGGTCACCGCCCTTCATCTTGAGGTCTTGCGTCATGATGCACTGGGCCTCAAGCTCAGGATGGTCCTTCAGCACCAGTGTTCCCGCACGTCCGCTGGGATAGCCGTTTTCGTCGTAGAACCAGTTCAGCATGCCCTTCTCATTGATCGCCTTTGCCGCATTAATGAGAGCGTTGAAGTTGTTTTCTGTAACGGCGTATTCGTTGTTGAGAGGAAGGCTGCTGACGTAGCCGCCGAATCCCATCTCCTTAGCGGTGTTGATACGCTGCTCCACCTGTTTGGTATCCAGCGGCCAGTTGTGTTCAATCCGGAACACTTTGGCCTCTGCTGGTGGATTGGTAAAGGCATCCCACATAGGGTCATTCGCCGCGCTAGCAGATGAGGCCCCTAGATGCATCAAGCTAATTCCCATGATCATGCACCCCATACCCATCCGTATTTTTGATCTGCGGTAGCTCGATTTGGCTGAAACCATGCCGATAATCTCCATTTCTTAATAACACAGGAATGCCTCCAGATTGTCGTGATGTATGCTTGTCATAGTCATATTTAGCGGTTTGGGATGCATATACCTGCATCCTGGTGTTGGTCTATAGAACACGGCTTCTTTGGGCCGATGTCATGTGGAGTATCATTCCTGCCCAAGGCTGCAGCGATGCCTTTACCGATCGTGCATTACCAACCTTCTTGCGGCTTGCCGTGAGTGGGTCCCATATCTCCGCATCATGGCCTGTGATTTGGATGTTTCCATCCCAGACCTGGTCGCTCTCGTTGATCACGAAGTATATGTCAACCCCAGAATTTAGCCTGTGGGTCATGCGAAGATTTATGTTGTTGGATACAGTAAGTTGCGGGCTAAGCCATCTGTCTACCACTTTACTGGTCTGCAGGGCATCGTCCGCTGTCAGGAACTGGATCCGTCCAGAGTGGTCATTGAACATCGCCTCAACGCCACGAACCACCCCTGGGTCGGGGAACCGCTCCGTCGTATTAGTTGGTTTGGTGCCGACGAAGAGTATCCGGCCACCTGATTTCCAATACTTCAGCAGACTCACCCATGCCCCCCTGGGTATGGTATCGACTGCTGGAAGTACGATGGCCCGGTATCTGCTGTTCCCGATACATAGCTCGCCTTGGTTGAATTTCGCCCTAGCCAGAGTGCTGCTGTGAATATAGTCATAGTCACGCATACCTTCGAACAGGCTGCGGGTGACGTCACACTGCACTCGCCCGATGCGGGCGCAGTCTGGCGACACATCACTCGCCCACTGTTTTGACGGCGTGAAGTGAGCCCAGACGCTTTCGATGGGGTAGAGCACGGCCACATCGGCTACACGATGGCCGTCAGTCAGCACCGCGTTGATGCGTGCGGTGTATTCCAGTAACTCCTTGATCATTTTGGGATCGTGCTTGTCGTATAAACTGTATGTGTTGAATGCGGTGATACCACCCCATAACAGCCTGTTGTAGGCACCTCGCAGGTGCTCACCTGACAACACCACATCGCCGTTCATCTTCTGAACGTAGTCACTGATTTCGCACATCACCAACCGTGCGCCATTGATCTGTGCGATGCTGCTGGCGAAGCGCGCGGCATCGTATGGCACATGCACATCCATGGCCTCAAGTGGTGCTAACCGCGGTGCCTTCGGATCGCAGCTTAACACGTCGATGCCGGGAACGGTGAGGGCCGACAGGCAAGCCCACAGATCGCCGTATAGCGGCGCGTGGTGTATCACATTTTCCTCAAACAGCGCATGTCCACCCGATAGGGTGTGGTGGGCTTTTGCCCATTTTGTGAGCTGGCCGAAATAGTTCTGGGAGAAGAGTTCGCTAACCGTTCTGTAGAAGTCACAGCGCAGCTTTGCGCTCTCAGGGATCACATCGTCCACTAAAGCCGGCAGTTTTGGTGTGAGGTCATACCCTCGGCGTCTGCGGAACACCTTCAACATCACGCTAGACCAGGGCAGCACGCCGTACTCTTGACGGGTGAAGAACATGGCCATCGTATTCGGTTCGTCGGTGAACAAGCTGACGAATGTCTTTCCCATATCTCGGCCGAGATGGCTGGCCACGGCATCATGGGTGATGTTGATGAACCGCTTTGTTGTGGCAGGGTTCAGCACATCCACATAATGAGTACCGTTGGGGTGTGCGCTGCCTTCCACTTGCGTTCCGTGGTAAAGAGTGTTCTGAGTGATGACGATGATGCGCCAGGCTCCAGGGGGTAGGACGAATTCCAGCACGCCACCATGGGCCTTTGCTGCCAGATCAAGCGGCCTGCCCTCGCCATATGCAACAGCAACCATGAGCAACCCGGGTGGAAGAGTGACCGTGTGCCGGCCACCATCCAGCTTCAGGTTGAGGGTCATGAGCCCTTGAGCATCAAGCTCAGGGTGGTCTTTCAACACTAGAGTGCCTGCCCGGCCGCTTGGCCAGCCACACTCGTCATAGAACCAGTTCAACATTCCCTTGTTTTGAATGATTTTAACAGCATTCCGAAGGGCATGGAAGTTGGCCTCTGAGGAGGCGTAGTCACTCGTCAGCGGTAGGCTGCTGACGAATCCGCCGAAGCCCATCTCCTGTGCCACATCAATGCGCTGAAGCTTGGCTGCAATGGTTGACCAGCCGTGCTCAATCCGAAAAACCCTGGCTTCTGCCGGTGGCTTAAGGAATGCGTCCCACATATCTTCCTTGACACTAACTGCCTTGCCATTCGGTCGATGAGGGGAGTCAGAGCTCATATGTGGCAACCCATACCTGAGCTACCGTGCCGGTGGGCTGACTAACGAGCAGCAGAAGCCCATCTTTGTTTTCGCCGTTGCGAATAAGACGAATCTGCTTGATTTCTCCGGGTACCGGTTCGCTCTGCCAGAGCATCATCATGTTGCCTTCTGGGTCGTTTGATTGCTGGCTGAGCACCAGCACATTGCCCTCGGGGTTGGGCCTGACAAATAGCATCGGGCCATCACCACCAAACCGTGCGTTAAGTCGCGCCTGCAGCACGGGAAGCCCTTGAGCAATCAGTTTGGTCTCGTTGATCTCGGCCATGCTGATGGGGTTGACTGCCCAGATGGCATCCGTATCTTTAGTCGCACTTCGAAGATCTAGAAGCCTTACTTGACCCGCTGACGCAAAACTGAGCCAGTCACCGCCCTGCTTAATAGGCTTAACTGCTACTGCCTTCCACAATCCACCAGGATATGCCGCCATCGGTTGGATGATGCCGTTTTTGGTGATGCTCATCAAGTACCACGGCACCTCTTGAGGACGCCTGACCGCTTTATATCCGGTTTTGTTCCAGTAGACCATCTGCGAAGCGGTGAACAACTGGTCGAGTGGCTCATTGGGAAGCAGCTTCCCTGCGAGCAGCGTGGTGTTCTCCTCCTGGTGCATCGCGATCATGGTCTCAGTAACCCAGACCCCGTTGGCATCTGCCTTTTGTATATTGAGCTTACAGCCTGTCGGGGTATCGATTCGGAAAACCATGCGGGTCTTGCCATCGAAATGTGGCCGTGCGATTTCGACTGCCGTACAGCCGACAGGTGCTGGAATAGTGTTCGCCAACTGCCAGCCCATGAATGCAGCTCCTGGCTTTTTCACGGTGGTCGTGGGGGGCTTAACAGATGGCTGAACAGGTGCCTCTGTCACGACAGGGGTTTGAGGCGGTGTGGCCGTACCTTCGGCTGGCTGTTGGGCCATAGCAGTGACAGAAGCGCACGCTGCGAATACGTATAGAAGGCATTTCGTTATTTTCATGATATCTCCAATCAGGTTTCAATCTACAAGAAGCATACCACAAAGCCCCGCCGAAACATCGGCGGGGCTTTGATAGGGCTGTGATGCCGCTACGGTATCGATATCCTGACTCGCATTGTAGAACCTTCTCCGCCCTGTCCCTTCGATCTTCGTAAAATGAAGACCGGGCGGTCGCCAGACTTGTATGCGCCAAGCTTCGACTTGAACTCATTTACAGAGTTGATGGCATCACCATCGATGGACTGCACTACATCACCTGGCACGATACCCACTTCTTGAGCAGGCGAACCTGGGGCGACACCGTTGACGATCACGCCCTTTGTGTCTCGTGGCAGTCCCAGCTCATTAAGCACCTTGGGTGTGATGTTTTCAACACTCATACCCATCTTCTGTGCGCTTTCAGTGTTGGCCCGATCACCAGTGTTGCCATCACCAGGCACCGATGGTGCTTCGCCAATTTTGACTTTCACTGTCATTGCTTTCGACTGACGTAGAATGTTCATAGTGACTGTCGTGTTCGGTTTCGTGCGGCTGATGATGTCACGCAGGTCCAGGTCGTTACGGACTTCTTGATCACCGATTTTGACGATGACGTCCTCAACGCGGATGCCGGCTTCTGCTGCGGGAGTTCCGTCATTCACACTGGCGACCAGCGCACCCTGTTTGGTGCCCAACCGCTTTTCGTCTTCGGCCGTGACGGCCTCAGGCACGATGCCGAGGAAGCCGCGCACCACTTTACCCGTACCGATGAGCTGCTCCATCACGAAGTGAGCGGTATCTACCGGTACCGCAAATCCGATGCCAGCAAAGCTGCCGGTGGGCGACTCGATGGCCGTGTTCACACCGATGACTTCGCCGCGGATGTTCAACAGCGGTCCGCCGGAGTTGCCAGGGTTGATCGTAGCATCAGTCTGGATGAGGTTGGTGTAGAATCTCTCATCACCACCCCCGCCGATCTCTTCCTGACGGCCAATCGCACTCACCACACCTACGGTAATGGTGTTGCGCTTGCCAAACGGGCTGCCGATGGCAATGGCCCACTGTCCAGGTTTCACGCTGTTGCTGGTTCCTAGTTTGGCTGTTGGCAGGTTGGTCGCGTTGATCTTGATCAAGGCGATGTCGCTGCGGAAGTCGCGTTTTACTTCGCCCGCAAATCTGCGGCCATCGTTCAACAACACTTCGACTTTGTCTGCACCGCTAACCACATGGTCGTTGGTCAGGATATATCCATCGTTGCGCACGATGAACCCAGAGCCGATTCCTTTCGATTTGCCGCCTGGAGCCCCGCCATTACCCCCAAACGGGAATGGGAAGGCGTCTCCGCCAGGGAACTGAAGTTTTGGCTGCGACGGTGCTGATTTTTCTGAGTAGATGGTCACCACGGCAGGGGATACCTGATCTGCTATGTTGGTGAATGCGGATTGCAATTGTTCCGCTGTAGCAAGTACACCCCCGCTGTTCACATCAGCAGTAGCATAAGTGCCCGCAGCGTTGACAACGACAGGCCTCTGCATGGCAGTGCCCAAAAATGCACCTAATGCCACACTTCCGAGTATAAGACCTGTCAATATACCGGTCGAGAGATGTTTGTTGTTCTTCATATGGAGCTTTTCCTCCTGCGTTACCTTACTGAAATTTATTGTTAGTCAGAATAACTGACGAACGACACTGGTTTAATGTTAGCATTGGAGCTTGATCCGCGCCATTCATTCTCGGGCCGTAGTAGTTTCCAATTGTGGTAGGTGTGATCAAGGCCTGTCCAACGCTGCCTTATCTCTTCGGCCTCGTTCTGCAGCCGAGACAAGTCGATCTGTCGTGGGGTTTCGATCTCGTTGTTCAATTTCAAGGCGACAGTTACATACGACGACCGATGTGTGAGCTGATAGCCCAGAACCGCCATGAACACTCCGCACAATGCCAGAGCCGGTCTCATCATCTTCGACGGGGTAAACCATTTGGCCCAAAACTGCTGATGGTGAATGCTGGTCTGCGGGCTCTGAGACACTGCCGCGAAAAGTTTCAGTTCAAAATCGGCCGTCGGAGCCGGCCCTTGCAGCCTGGCCATCATTCTCTTCATAGCAAGCATCTGTTGGTACTCGGTTGCACAGTCTGGACACTGCCTGAGATGCTGACCGATGATCTGCATCTCAATTCCGCTGAGCTCTTTGTCCATGTATGCGGAAATCATCTTTTGGGTTTGTGTGCATGTCATGGTTGGAACTCCTTAAGGAAGTCGGGGCCAGCATTGGCCACAAGCCAGTCTTTCATTGCTTTGCGTGCTCTGTGCAGCCGCGACCTTACGGTGCCCTGGCTACATCCTAGCAGTTCGGCGATCTCTTCATAACTCATGCCTTGCATGTCAGCCAGGATCACCGTTTCACGAAAGTCTGGTGAGAGAGTGTTCAGTGCCTTTTGCAGGTTGTGGTCCACCTCGACTGCCATCAACGCCGACTGTGGTTCGTGCGTCAAGTCGGGTAGTTCAAAGTGACGTTGGTCGTCATTGTTGGCGTTTAACGGCTGATCAAGCGAAATAGGCATTTTTGATGGTCGCCTTCGGATCATATCAACGAAGGCATTACGGGTAATGCGGTACATCCAGTTCTCAAATGGCATCGTATTGTTATATCGATGGAAGAACCGGTAAGCGCGCACAAAAGCTTCCTGAGTAAGGTCCTCTGCATCGGTGCGATGCCCACTTAGGCGATAGGCGATCGCATAGACGGTTCTATAGTGCTTCCGCATCAAATCATCAAACGACAGCGGCTGCGCATTACAGATGGTTTGTGCGTTTTGTGTGGTTGCATCCATTTGAGCATCCTCCTGTTTTACATTACGCATGAAGTTCCTTCCTCAGTTCCCATATGGCAAAAGAGGCGCGGAGTGCAATACATCCGCGCCTCAGTAGCTATGCTTTCCGAATCTGTGTTATTGTTCATCTTTCGGCGCAGGTTCAAGAAGCATCTCCTTGGTATACAGGAAATCATCGCGATGATAATCCGCCAGTTCGAAGTCTTCTCGTAACACAATCGCCCCTGTAGGACACGCTTCCTGGCAGTATCCGCAGAAGATGCAACGCAGCATGTTGATCTCATAACGTTCCGCGTAGCGCTCACCAGGACTTCTTCTGTCCTCATCGGTGTTTTCGGCAGCTTCCACATAGATGCACCGCGAAGGGCATGCACCAGCACATAGACTGCATCCGATGCACCGCTCTAATCCGTCGTCATGGCGAGTCAATACATGACGCCAGCGGGTCCGTTCGAATACAGGCCTGCGTTCCTCTGGGTATTCCACAGTAACGGGCTTGGTGAATGGCGGTTGGTGCCGGAAGGTAATTCCCATTCCCTTGGTGATGGCGATCAGGCCGTCTTTAAATCCTATGAAGGGGTTGCCCATCTATACATCCTCCGGATTAGGTGCCCAGGGGCCCAATTCGACTAGACTGTCAGTAGACCCTTGCCGGACTTTACGCTGTAACTGCAGGAGAGCGTATAACAGGGCATCCGGGGTGGGTGGGCATCCGGGGACATATACATCAACGGGTACGATCTGGTCAACGCCCTGCAGAATGGCGTAGTTGTTGAAAACACCGCCTGATGATGCACATGCGCCCATACTTACCACCCATTTTGGGTTAGGCATTTGATCGTAAATGGTGCGGAGCACTGGCCCCATCTTTTTACTGACACGCCCAGCCACGATCATGACATCGGCTTGCCTGGGGCTTGGCCGGAAAACCTCCATGCCGAAGCGCGAACCATCGAATGTGGCAGCCATAGAAGCCATCATCTCAATAGCGCAGCAGGCCAGCCCGAATGTGACGGGCCATAACGAGTTCGCCCGGCCCCATTTCACTATTTCGTCAAGGGAGCCGATGAGTATATTGCCTTTTTGTATTGTGCCCGGGATTTGCGGCATGGATGTGTCGTGGGCGCTAATCTCTACGATGCGTTGTGCCATATATCTGAACCTTTCGGTGATTGACGTCAAAACGGGGTAACCCAGTTACAGTTTACCTCAATGGCTTGGCGCAATCACTGGACGGCAGCTTGATGCTTTTGGGCAGCCACAGGCCGGAGCCGGTGGCTGCTTGATATCCTACAGGCGCTGGTTAAGTCCCGTGTAGGTCAGATTTGATGGGCCGGTGTATTCCGCGCGAGGGCGGAGCAGGCGGTTGTTGCCAAACTGCTCCATGATATGCGCTGTCCAGCCGGAAATTCGGCTGGCGGCAAACACCGGTGTGAACATGTCTATCGGGATACCCATCATGTACTGCACACTGGCACTGTAGAAGTCTACATTGGTGTAGAGCCCCTTTTCTTTATGAACCATCCCTGCGATGAGCTCCGACATGTTATACCAGGTCATATCACCCTGCTCCTCACATAGCAGCTTGGTGAGGTTGCGCAGGTGCTTGCTGCGGGGGTCTTCGCATTTGTATACACGGTGGCCAAAGCCCATCACACGCTTTTTAGCGATGAGAAGACCGCGGATATACTCTTCAACTTTGGAGTCTTCGCCGATATCAAGCAGCATCTTCATGACTTCCTCGTTGGCTCCGCCGTGCAGCGCGCCGCCCAATGCGCCGATAGCACCAACCACCCCTGCATACATATCGGCCAATGTGGAGACCACCACCCGGCCTGTGAAGGTGCTGGCATTCAACTCGTGGTCGGCATGAAGGATGAGCATGGTGTTCATGGCGTCTGTATGCAGCTTGTTGGGCTTCGTCCCGGTGAGCATATACAGAAAGTTCGCGGCATGACCCAGTGACGGGTCGCTTTTGATGGGCAGCTCACCGCTTCTGATTCGCTCAATAGCGGTGATGATACTGGGCAGCCTGGCCGTGAGCCGTGTGGCTTTTCGCAGGTTGGCATCGGCAGTGTTATTGTTGGAATCCTGGTCGTAGTTACTCAGTAATGAGACCACCGTGCGCAGCACATCCAACGGCCGTGAGGTCTGAGGAATCTCAAACAGCAGTTTCACGACTTGCGCAGGAAGGTCGCGGTTTTCCACCATGTGCTGGTAGTGCCTGTCATACTCAGCCTGATTGGGCAGGCGACCATGCCACAGGAGGAAGGTGACCTCCTCAAAAGTGGCGTTAACCGCCAGATCGTCGATGTCGTAGCCGGAATATATTAACTGGCCCGTTTGGCCATTGATATCCGAAATGGCCGACGGGCCGATGACAACATCCTCTAGTCCTGTTGCGTGTATCATATGCAGATACTCCTTTCAATTCGGCAATGGGGTCACGTAATAGAGCAGTGGCTGATGAAGCCTGTCTATATCAAATCTACTCAGTTACCAAGCGGTAAGTCAATCGTTTGGTCAGATTTCATAGTCAAAGGCGAGGATATCCGAGCAGTTCGGGCGGACGAACTCGGTGACCACTCGTTGATGGGCATCTGACGGACCGTAGTCAAGCAGCGCCTGCTTGTCCACAAAACGCGTGCACAGCGCGGTGTGATACCCCTTGCTTCGGGTGCTAAAATCCTCACCCACAGTGGTATCTATAATCCCGTTGACCTGATCCTTGAGGTCCAAGAGCTCTTTTTTGATAAGAGCGATGTTCTCATCGGTGACATCATCGTTCCATCGGAATAACACGATATGCATAACTTCACGGCTCATAGTAATCTCCTTAGTCTGTGACGTGCAGAAGCTGTGCAACTTTCAAGGTGGCCGCGTCTGCCTGTGATGGGGTGGTGATGACAAACAACTCTTGTTCGACCTCTGTGATGGTCTGCCGACCTGGTGACAGGTTGATCGTTTGTAAGTCTACCCACTTACCGCCATCCACACGGCCGCGCAGCATGACATACCCTGGGCGAGTTACTTCAAGGGTGAGTGTGCTGGTGCCCATCCCCATGGCCACCAGACTGCCGGCCGCCGCGATGGGTTTGGTGTCCAGGCTCATGATGCCCAGTGCTCCTGTTGGGGTGAGGGTGCCAGCAGAGGTGCTGACAGGTCCGTGAGTTAAGCATGCCATCAACTGCTTGCCGGGATTTAGCCGGGCGTAGAATGCCGCATATGCCTCGTCACTGGCCTTTACCGAACCTCCCTGGAAGGCGAGTGTGCGGGCTGGTTGTGCATCTGAGCGTGCGGTTCGGGTCACGCCAAATAAACTGGTGTAGCCCGATTGTTCCGCCAGAGGCAGCATGTGTGTACCTGGGATGGAGGTACCTTTCAATCCTTCGGTATTGAGAGCTCCTGCTGTCCATACAGGTTGTTGGGTGTAAATGCACTGGCCCTTGCCGGTCTGGGTGCGATGAACGCCTGACAGCGGTCGTGCAGCCGCGGTTGTCATCTTTATACTTGACCATTCGGGCTGCCATGGCTTAGCGGTCACACGGCCTGTCGCCTTGATGCCGCATAGCTGCTCCATGCGCTTGGATTGCGTGCGTTGGCGGTTGTTGTCATACGCCATATCGGCGGACGTAAACAAACGGCCGCCTTTTTTCATGAAGCTCTGGAGATAAGCCAATACGGAGTCCGATATACTCATCGGGCAGGGGTAGATGATCATGTCAGGCTGCTCTTTGGTTTCGCTGAGATGCTGGTCATCGACTGTGCAGAAGGGGATACCCGCTTCCATAAGTTGCCACGCCTGCTGGTAGATAATCCGTGTATAGCTCTCCTGCTCCCCGCCAGAGAGGTTATCTATGGGAATCATCAGCCATACCTTGGGTAGTTTGGTAAGAGGTTTGACATTGCGCACCAGCAAGGCCATGTTGCGATATATCCCAGCCATGCTCTTCGGTACACCGATGTTTTGACGCATCAAGCCCCAGGGGAAGACCGCTTCTTCGATCTCTTTCCAGCTCCAGTTGCACATAAATGCTCCGCCAGCACCAAATAGGTAGCAGAGCCGAGTGAGATAATACTCAAGCTGCATCTGATCCGTGAATAGGCCGTTGGTGCGTGCATCATGGTCAACAATCGAGCCGAATTCGCCCACCGTCACGCCTTTGCCGGTGAACCGTCTGTCAAACAGGCGGACATCTGCACTAAAACTGTCCAAACTGGTGTAGCTGTGGAAATTCGCGATGTCTACTGGTTTCACCGCTTGCAGCTTGTTGCAGCCCATCAACTCCTGCAGGAATCCGATCAAAACCAGCCGGTTCGGATCAGCAGCTTTCACACCGGCGGTGTTAGCTTCACCCCAGGCGATCATCATTTGGTTACGGTACATTTCGGCATCGTAGCTGCGTCGGTCTTCCCAGCGGTCACTGCCACGACGGTAGGGTATCTGGCCGATGGCTGCCTCAGGAGGGGTGATGCTCCATGCCGACTTCAGTGCTGCATCACTTACGTAGAGCTTCTTAAGATATTCATTCCAACCCTGAATGACATGGGGTTTATCATTCGGTATCACTTGGTTTCGCGGATTGATGTATGGCTCATTCTGCACATCGATCATGAACCCCGGCACGCCCTTATACCGCTCCGTGAGTTTTTTAGCAAACTGGTGCTCCAGTTGTAGCTCGTACGGCGATAGGTCCTGGTCCACCCAGTCGTGGATACTCAGCAGAAGCACGATGCCGTATCGCTGACAGAGCTGCAGCATGGCGTCCAGTTTGGACAGCACCCAATCCGGGTTGCCTTGTTCCAGTGAGTAGCGTTCGCCTTTTTCGTTCTGCTGTGGGTGAAAGTGCAGCACGCGCATGATGCTATGTCCGTAGTCGGCCATCTTTTGCAGGTCGTGGTCCCATGTCCATGGGTTCTCCTTGCCTGCATTGAACATCATACCGGTTTGGTTGGTGCCAATTGCCAGCACGGGCCGATTGCCCTTGTGCAGCAGGTTGTTCTTCCACTTGACGGCGAAAGCGTTTGGATGGACGGGCTGTTTGATGCACACGCCCGTGGTCAACTCTTGGTAGAGTGTCTTGCTCACGAACAGTTCGCAATGTATCTGAACCAGGTCGGTATTACTAGGTAGCTTCACGCTCCATATCTGTATGGTCTGTTCCCGCCCGCTGGTCGACAGCGGTTTGTCGCTGTCTAGCAAAGTCACACCTTCTCTGGTCTTGACGGTGATCTTCAGTGATGCGTCGGCATCGACTTTACTGAACTGCCCAATGTCGACCGTGATCCGCGCGGTCGATCCGCCAGAATAGATCGCCTTGTCGGTGGTGACTGACCTGATGCATACCCGATCCTGGAACCTATCGGTGATCTGCGAAATTAACTTGGTAAACGGTGAATCCTTGCCAAACAAGTCGTGTGTTTGCAGCCCAGTAAATGCCCAGGTGCCGCCTTTAAAGGCTCCGTCGTAATGTTGCACGACCCCAAGGGCATCCGCGCAGTGTCCCTGCATGTTATAAGCTTTGATGAGGCTGATGTACTGCGATTGCTGTTTGGAGTAAACGGGGTTATTGTTGCCCAACAGGCAGCAGGAGGCAAATCCGCCGAATGCTGCGTCTGACCATTCTGTACCATCAATGTTGACCAGTTTGGAAGCTTTGAACCGCCATGTCGGGTCGAACAGGCATACCTGGTCCGCAGCCAGCACCATAGTATCTGCAGGCACGCCTGTGCGCCCATTGAGTGGGGTAGGCTGGCTGCTTTTGGATGCGATTTGAGCGGCAGTCACGCCAGGCATTGAGGATACCAACACCCCCATCTCATCGCGCGATGATGGGGCATCCAGCGTGTATCCGCCCATGCACAGGAAGGCTCCGCCGCGCTTCAGATAGTTGCGGATGGCATCTTCGGCACCGGCCGGGTAGATGGGGCCGTATGGCATCACCAGCAGGGTCACCTCCGGTTGCGCCAACACGCTTGATTGGGCTAGTTGCTCCGCACTGCATAGCAGTGTGCCATACCCTTGTTCCTGCAGCCGGTCTGAGATCATTTGGGGGTCTGAATACCCCTTATCAGCCACGACGTTGTCGGCAAAAATCACCGCGCACCCGTTTTGTTTGGCTGCACTAACAGCCAGCTTAGCGGGGTCCGCCGAACTGCCTGTACGGTAACCCCACTTGCCTTGCGAATACTCCCAGGACTGCGCGGGCGACTCGGCTGCTCGAGCTTCTGACTTGCAGAGCCATCCGATGTCAGCCACCTCTATCTGGCAAGCGGATCCGTTCAACCCAACCATGATGCGGTTCACTGCCAGCATATCGGGCTTACCGTCACCTCGAGGCTCGAAGTTAAATGATGTGAGTGGCACCAGCACCCGCTGCCACTCGCCGACGGGCAGGCCGCTGAGGTCACCATTCTTATACTTGACAGAAGCCAGATGCCCGTCATTATCGGCTTCCATCATCCACATAAACTGCGAAGCACCAGGGGTGACAGCCAGCGGTTTAACCGCCAAAGTGATCGCGATGGCAGTTGGCGGGATGGGGGTCATGCAGACACAGTTGCTCCAGGGGTTCTGGGCATCGTACATGATGTTGAGTGATGGGCCCCATGGGGAACCTTCACCTTGCTTGATGACAGCAAGACCGCCATCTTCGTTGATACGCCAGTCGAGTATGGCCATGCTGACAGCCTTATAAGGCATCGATGGTCTATCTGCGTTCGAGTTTTGCTGCAAGGGAGGCCTCCAAAAGGTAGAATTCACTACTGTATGATTCACCACGTAATGGCATGATCCCTACTTACAGTAGCAACAATGACCACTGCACCCAATAACGAAGCCCCTCACAGGATATCTCCATTGAGGGGCTTCGTTGACGGTATACATCAGGGTGATGTTTGCTATTTCTTCTTTTTACCCAGGAACTTGTCAATGAAACTGGGTTCCATGTCGGCGATGGTATCTGTGTCTTCACCTAGCGATGCTGCCAACTGCCGCAGGATTGTGCGCTGCTGCTCGTTCAGCTTTTTCGGCACATCCACATTCATAACGACCATCAGGTTGCCAGCTCCGCCGTTCTGGCGGGGCAGCCCCTTGCCGGCAATCCGGAAGACCGTTCCTGGCTGAGTTCCTGACGGGATCTCTATGTTGTGTTCGTCAAGCAGCGTTTTGATGACTGCCGTTCCGCCCATAGCCGCTTTGGCGTAGCTGATACTGGCATTGGTGCTGAGATCGAACCCGTCACGTCGGAACCGCTCGTGAGGCTTGATGTGGAAGACGATATATAGATCGCCAGGCTGACCGCCACGCGTGGCGTGGTCGCCTTCACCCGGAACTTCCATGTAGTTGCCTTCATCAACACCATACGGCACAGTGATGTCTTTTTTGGAGACCTGCCGGATGGTACCCTCGCTGCGGCATTTCTTGCATGGGTGTTCTACGATTCGGCCTTCACCTCTACAGCGTGAACACGTGGTGGCCACGCTGATAGTTCCAAGGATGGTCTGCTGGCCTTTGCGCACACGTCCGCTGCCGCGGCATTCTGGGCATACCGACGGTTCGGCTCCGCCTTCCGATCCTGTGCCAGCACAGTCCTCACAAGGCATCCGCCGGGCGAACTCCACGGAACGTGGGGCGTTAGTGGCGATCTCTTCAAGTGTGACTTCCACGTCCACGCGGATGTCGCTGCCGCGGTTGTTACGGCTGGAGCGTCCGCCGCCTCCACCGCCACCGAAGAACATATCGAAGATATCAAATGGGTTACTGAAGTCAAACCCGAAATCAGACGCCGATCCGCTTGTGGTGCCGTACCGGTCATACTGAGAGCGCTTTTCGGGTGTGCTTAGTACCTCATAGGCCTCATTGATCTTCTTGAACATATCCTCAGCTTGAGGATTATCTGGGTTACGGTCGGGGTGATATTGCATGGCCAGCCGACGGTAAGCCTTTTTGATTTCATCTACAGAGGCGTCTCTATTAACCCCTAATAGCTCGTAATAATCTACTTGTTGTGCAGGCATATGGGTATTGTTGGCCTAACTCTGTTCCTCATCGATGACTTCGGGGGTCTCCTCATCGTCATCGATCTCGTCTGCATCATCGATGCTGTCTTCTATCTCACTCATCGGAGCAGGCTGGTTGAACTCTTCACGAATTTTCGCGATCGCTTTGTCCAGAATGACCGAGTTAAACTCAGAGGGAGGGAGCATGGCATCAGGATTCTCCATGTCCGCGGCAGCGGCTGCCGCTGCGGCCTCCTCGGTGGATAACAGCTCCATCGTATTGATGATGTCAGCAGCTTCTTGACTGTGGATTTCCGCAGCCAGTGCGGCTTCGCTTTCGCGCAGTGCCTGCTGCTGCACGTGGTAGTCCGGGTATGCCTCAGGCGGAAGTGCCTGAACTTCTTTGAGTGTGGGCACGATTCGGCCTGCGGCAATCTCTTCAAGAGCCACTGTCAGACTGTTGCGGGAATCTGTCTTTACAAGGGCTTTTCGTTCGATGCCTTGCTCATGTAACTGGCGCGCTCGCTTTGCAGCGGCGATGACCAACGCATATGCGTTGAACTTAGCCAGATCATCGGCTTTGGGTAGTATCATTTTGGGGCGCTCTCCCTTCGGAATCACATCAATTGGGCAATAGTATGCCGAATTAACATTATACCAAAAATCGCTTAATGGGGCTGTTTTGTGCGTAAATTCAGCGAGCGGTGCTGTGCTTCAGCACCGCTCATATAGGGCGAAAGGTTACTCGTAGCGGAGGGCATCGATGGGATCTAGAGCTGCAGCTTTACGCGCAGGATAGAGCCCGAAAAACACACCCACGAAGGCAGCGAAGGAGAACGACATCAAGATGGAGGGGATTGATACAGTGACCATCCAACCTGTCATCTTGCCTACGCCCATTGAACCCAACACACCGAAGAGAACACCTAAGGTGCCGCCTAACAGCGACAGAACCAGGCTCTCAATGAGAAATTGCAGCATGATGTCTTTACGCTGAGCACCTAATGCTTTGCGGATACCGATCTCTCTGGTGCGCTCGGTGACAGAAACCAGCATGATGTTCATGATGCCGATGCCGCCCACCAGCAGGGAGACACTGGCAATACCGGCTAGCAGTAAGGTGAACACCCTGCTGGTCTCGGCGGCCATCTCCATGATGTCTGCCTGGTTGCGGATGATGAAGTCATCGTTGTCGTCGTTGATGCGGTGCATCTTGCGCAAAACAGCGGCTGTTTCCTCAAGAGCCACGTTCATCAGCTCCATGCTTTTCGCTTGCACGCTGATACTCCGCAGGTATTTCGTGCCAAAGAGGCGCCGCATGGCGGTTGTGGCAGGAACCATGATCTGGTCGTCAGGGTCGTTGAATCCGCCTGCGTTGCCCTTCGCCTGAAGTAAACCAACGACCATGAATCGGCTGCCCTGGATGCTGATGTACTGGCCGACAGGCTTACTGCTGCCAAACAAGTTGGCCGCAGTTGTCGCACCTAGAACTGCCACCTTTTGGTTCCCGCGGACATCGCCATAGGTTATGAATCGGCCTTCTGCCAGGTTGTAGTTTCGCACTGATGGGTAATCGGGATAAGTGCCGAATATGGTGGTGTTGGTGTTTTGGTTCTTTTGCTTCACTTGCATATTCTGGCGTGCTTCTGGCACCACGGTTTTCACCGACGGGCACTTATCAATGATGGCGTCTACATCGTCAAGTGTCAGTGTTTGCCGGCTGCCGTATCCACCCATGACCGCACCTGTACGTGCTTGACCTGACATGACCACCAAGACATTGGTGCCCATTTGCTGGATGCGCTGCATGGTCTGCTGCTGAGCGCCACCTGCGATAGCCAGCATAGCGATGACTGCACCGACACCGATGATCACGCCCAGCATGGTAAGGGCTGCCCTCATTTTATTGGCGAGCAACCCCTCTAGAGCGACTGAAATACTCTCCTGGAAGGTCATGCATCATCCTCCGGTTTTAGTTGCGTCAGCCTCTCGCGGGCATCGGTAGGGTTGGTCACTGGATCGTCAGATACGATGTGGCCGTCGCGGAACCTGATGATACGCTGGGTATGAGCGGCAATGTCCTCTTCATGGGTGACAATGATGACTGTCTTACCTTCCTGGTGCAGCTCCTGAAACAGCATCATGATCTCTTCACTGGTGCGGGTGTCCAGGTTGCCAGTGGGCTCATCACCCAGAATAATAGGTGGCTGGTTAACCAAAGCGCGGGCGATGGCCACACGCTGCTGCTGTCCTCCAGATAGTTCGTTAGGCTTGTGGTGTATTCGGTCAGCCAAACCGACCCGCTCAAGTGCAGCAATAGCCGCTTGCTCTGCATCACCATGAAATTCGGCATTGTAAAGCATAGGAAGCATGACCTGCCGGATGGCAGGACGGCGGGGGATCAGGTTAAATGTCTGGAACACGAACCCGATTTTCCGGTTTCGGATAATCGCCAGCTCATCGTCATCAAGCTCAGCGACTTCCTCGCCATCAAGAGTGTAGGTTCCATCTGTAGGTCGGTCCAGACAGCCGATGATATTCATGAAAGTGGACTTTCCTGAACCCGACGGGCCCATGATCGCCACAAACTCACCGGCGTTGATACTCAACGACACTCCACGCAGGGCGTGTACAGCAACATCACCCGTCTGATAGCTTTTAGTGACGGAGACCGCCGAAACCACCTGCCGCATGCTGTTTGATGCAGTGTTAATGGCCACGTCTACCTCCGCCTCCCATACCTCCCATACCACCGGGGCCACCCGGTCCACCCATGGCTCCCGGTTGCCCAACGACTCCGGCGGCAGGCTGCGGGCTCTTGATCTCGATAATGGCGGTGATTACTTCATCGCCAAGCTTCAGGCCTGACTTAATCTCAGTGGTCTCGGTGCCCGTGAGCCCCGTGACGACTTTACGCTCTACCTGCTTGCCATTAAGCATGACAGTGACTGTGGAGCTCCGCCGGCCTTCTTTGACAGCCTCGTTGGGCACTGTCAACACGTTCTTGGCTTCATTGACCACGAAGTCACAGGTCACGTTCATACCTGGCTTATACCGCATGTCGGTCTTGGATAATTCGACAGTGACAGGGATGATGGTGACACTTTGGCTCGATACCGACTGTGGGGCGATTTTAGTTACTCGTCCAGGTATAGGTCTTTTCGAATAGGCCTCGACTGTGATCATTACATTTTGGCCGACATGTATGGCAGCGATGTCGGTTTCGTCCACATTCACCAAAGCAAACATGCGGCTCACATCGGCGATGTCCACGATACCCACACCGCTGCCAGAACCTGAGAACGAGGACCGTCCGGCGGTGACGATAGACCCGGTCTCAACATACTTTGCGGTGACGACTCCAGATGAGGGGGCGACCACCGTGGTATACCCCAGTTGGATTCGGCTGTTATCGAGTGAAGCCTTCGAGCGTTCGACCTGGGCATTGGCTTGGATTATGTCGCCCTTACGGATGTTCGTCTGCTTCGTCTGCGCCAGAGCATTTTTCAGTGAGGCTTCGGCTTGTTTAACGTTGGCTCTAGCGGCCTGTAAATCTTGCTGTTTTACGCGGATTTGCACAGCATTAAGCTTGGCACTCTTGAGGTCTTCATCCGCCTGTGTGACCCTTGCTTCCGATGTGAGGAGGTCTTGCTTGGTTTCAGTCTGGATGGTATCAAGCTTGCGTTGGGCACTGCTAAGCTGTGCTTGAGCTACGGTGTTTCGCTCGATCGCATTGTCCACCACACTTTTTGCCACGAATCCCTTGTCCAGCAGGGCTTCCTGCCTTCGCAAGTCATGTTCGGCGGTCTTCGCTGAGGCGATGGCTTGATCATAACTGGATTTTGCGTTGATGAGTGCTTGCGGGATAGTTGCCGACTTCATCTGCTCATGACTAGCCAGCGCACTCGCATACGCGCTTTCGGCTCTCTTGATGCTGGCTTGTGTGAGTTGCGGCTGGATCTTGGCTTGTTCGATAGCCACTTGGAGCTGTGATTTGGCTGAGGACAGAGCTTCACGAGCATTTGTGATCTGTGTCTGGCTTTGGATGCTGCTCATGCTGAGTTGTTCTTTGGCCTGACCCACTCGTGACAAGGAGGCCGCCATGTCCGCCATGCTTTGGTCATAGGCGGTTTGAGTATCTGTCGGGTCGATACGGGCGATCAACTGGCCCTGCTGCACCCTGTCGCCTTCGTCCACTAACAGCGCTGTGACTTGACCACCGACGTTGGATTTGAGCTGCACTGTGCGTAGAGGCTGCAGAACGCCGTTAGCGGACACGGTAGCGATGACTGAACCCATCTCTGCCTTGGCAGTTTTGATGATAGTTTCATCTTGTTTAGGAACCCATGGTTTCCAAACGAGTAATCCAACAACGACGATACCAATGCACAGTAATATCCACAACTTAGCCTGTGCTCTATCCCTCTTTTTGCGCATACCGACCTCCAGATGATAATGACCTACAAGTTCTTAGACGCCGAAATGGGGTTATAGTTTATTATCAACCTTGGACTGGAAAACTGGTATAGTGAGACAGTTACCGCACAAGCAAAACGGGGTTGCGGTAGATGAATGGAGTATATCAACATGTCGGAACAAAACATTCCCAGGAAACCAACCACAGACTTTGAGCTGCTCGACTCCTCTATGCAGCGAAAAGACTTCACCAGTAGTGACACCTGGCGGGTCTTTAGGATTATGAGCGAGTTTGTGCATGGATTTGAGGCTCTCTCCAGAGTCGATAACGCGGTCGCCATGTTTGGGTCGGCCCGCTCGCTATCTAGCCATGCGCATTATCAAGCAGCGTATGACACCGCGAAGCTTCTAGGCGAGAGGGGAGTGGCTGTAATCACCGGCGGGGGACCCGGGATCATGGAGGCCGCTAACAAAGGTGTCAAGGAGGGTGGTGGCCTGAGCATAGGTTGTAACATCGAACTGCCGTTTGAGCAGCACGAAAACCCATACCTTGATATCAGCATTGAGTTTCACTACTTCTTTGTGCGCAAAACTATGTTTTTGAAATACGCTCATGCGTATATCATATTCCCCGGGGGCTTTGGTACCTTGGACGAGCTATTTGAATCGCTGGTGCTAGCCCAGACGGGGAAGCTGGAGAAATTCCGTGTGATCTTGTTTGACAGCTCCTACTGGAACGGTTTGGTTGATTGGCTGCGCACGACGATGCTGGGTCATCACTACGTCAAAGACAGTGACATGGAGCTGTTTACTGTAGTCGACACGCCTCAAGAAGCGGCAGACCACATTTGCACGTTTTTGAAAGGCGAGGATTAAACGCATCGGTCGGATCAGTCCGATCCGACCGATGAAGTTCCTATTTCTATGCATGTTGCGTGGCTACTTAACCCCGTACCGTTCAGTGATTTTCGTTCGTATATATGCGATATCATCTTGGACTCGAGCCCGTTCAGCGCGATAACTTTTCGGGTAGGCCTTGTTGAGCCGCTTGCCTAGTTTCTCCATATCGGCCAGGAGAGCTTCTGCAAGATAACGGCTGTGCCCCTGTGCAATAATACGGTGTAACTGCTCCCTGACAGGGTTCAAGCCCGTGCTTGGTTTACCCCAGATGATAAATCCTGGGTAGTGTTCTACCAAATCTTTCAGAAGCTTCTGTTTGTCCGGGTTCGTCTCCAGGTTGACAATTGCCTGACCGATTGATCGCTTGGGGTCGTATTGGTCTGGATTGTAAGCGTAATCAACGGCTGTCAGCAGTGGGATGCGGTTTGAGTCATCTTCGGTGTGCATGGGATTGGCCACATATCCAGTGATCACACTGCACAGATCGGGGTCGCGGTTAATCACAGGCCCCAGATGAAGCGTGGGCTGGCCGTCGTTGACAGGGTAGTTGTCCCACAGAAATAGTTTGTGCCCTACGGCAGCCTGGTAACGATTAGCGGCTGCGGTGGTGATCTGACCAACCACGCTGTCGCCTGTCCAAAAGATGTAGACATCGGGATGCAGCTGCTTTTTCACCACATCGAGATAGGCCGCATCGGCTTCGGAGCTGCCGTCACCCCAGTAGATGGTTGGGCAGAATATCATGTGAGCTTCTGGGTCATTCTGACGCAGCCTGCGGTAGATTTCATTCACAACCCTGGACTGCCCCGCGGGATCAATCCCATTGGTGATGTCGTCCAGACTGATGTTGAACCACTTGACCCCAAGCGATTGCATCCACTGGTAGTGCTTCCAGAGGGCCTCGAGATCGGCTTCGCTGGAATACTGGAGCGGCTTGCCACTGCAGAGATTTGGGTTCATGCTGAAACAAAACTCAATGCCGGCCTTTTGACATTGCTTCACGATCTGTTCGTAGTCCTTACGCTTTTGGTCGGCCAGCGGCTCATACCAGCGGTTGACCGCTGGATCACCCCAGGCGTAGTGCTCGACGTCGCACATGCTGCCGTAGCAGTTCATCAAGAAGTTCATCTTGTATTTCGCCATGAAGGGGATGATCTTCACATACTGATCTGCTTTCCACAACCAGCCCTTCATCCCTCGGTACTCAAAGCCCGGTTTTTGGCCATCCGCAAGAGGCACAGGGATCTGCTGGTGGTCGGTGGGTAGTGTGACGAAGAAGTCGCGGCTGAGATCATCATGAAACTCGAAGCCCTCAGGGGCAATGGCACACCGGGCTACCATGAACCAAGGGACATTACCGATGGGGCCAGTCGGCGCGGTGTTTTCGATGGTGAGCGTGTTGACCCCTGTTTTGAGGCAGTCTGCGGGGATGGTAAAGCTGCGCACCTCAAACACATTGTCGCGGAATTTGCTGGGCCGATCGTATATGACAGCGTCATTGATGGAAAACTTAACCGGGCACTTGGCGGCACCGTCGTCATCACAGCCTTTGATATACAACTTCACCGGCTTCTCTGGCAGCCTGCCGAGGGTGAACTCCACCGACATGCTGCTGGTGGCCCCTGTTGGCTTTGCATACACATAGTTCACAAATAGCTCATCGTCATGTGTCGTGCTGAAGAGATGTGAGGCGCCACCTTTCAGGTCTGTGCCCATCCATTGCACCACAGGTGAAACTGGCGTGGCACGGGCGATTGAGGCACAGAAGAGCACCAATGCCATTAAGATGGTGACGAAGCCCGTAGTAAAACTCATGATATCCTCCAGGTATGCCGCGATGGCGGTCTGCTCATTATTAGTAACTATTCAGCTATAGGCGATGATCGCGCATCAGTCCACGATCTGTAAGGCTGTAGCTTCCGGCACCCACGAAGTGGGTAGGATTCTTATAGCCACGGGTAAGCGTCAGCGCAACCCGTGGAAACTGGCATTCGTCATCTACCCCGAAGTGGGTCAGTATGGTTATGCCTGTATAGATATTCTGTCATACGGTTCGACCCCCTTAAGGGGGTAAACACCGTGGCACTTAACCAGGGGTATCGCTTCGCTCACCCCTGGCTATAAGAATCTTACCCACTTCGTGGGTGCCCGTAGGGATCCATACAGGCGTTGCACATGTGATGAACAGACACTTGACAGTATCATCTTATGGCTGAGTAGCTACCATTATCATTTCAGTATTCACCAACGGTGGTTGGTTACCCTTCAAGCGGCGGGTTATAATGAGTGCAGTAATGCTTACGCAGATGGAGGGGATGTATGTTCAATAGAGGTATCAAGGTAAACCGTGTGCTCCAGATGGAGCCTGGGCAAATTGTGACCGTGAATGGTTGGGTCCGGACACGGCGAGATAGTGCGAATGTGAGCTTTGCAGAACTAAATGATGGCTCAGGTATGGCGGGTATGCAGTTGGTGATACCCAAGGGTGTGATCAGCGACGAACTGCTGGCGAAAATCACCACTGGGGCCTGTATTCAAGTGGAAGGGGAATTAGTAGCCTCACCCGCCAAAGGGCAGTCTGTTGAGGTCCTGGTGAGCCGTATCGAGTTATTAGGAGCCGCAGACGCTGGCACATACCCGCTGGCGAAGAAGCGGCACAGCTACGAGTACCTGCGCGAGATCGCGCACCTACGGCCCCGGACCAACAGCTTTGGGGCGATGTTCCGAGTGCGGAACGCACTGAGTGTGGCCGTGCATGATTTCTTTCAAAGGCGCGGATTTATGTATGTGCATACCCCGATTGTGACCGCCAGCGACTGTGAAGGTGCCGGTGCGATGTTCGGTGTGACCACCCTGGACTTAATGAACCTCCCCAGGACCGAAACCGGCGGGATAGACCACTCCCAGGATTTCTTTGGGAAGCCGGCCTTTCTCAGCGTCTCGGGGCAGTTAGAGGGTGAGATATTCGCAATGGCTTATGGCGATGTGTATACTTTCGGCCCAACATTTCGCGCGGAGAACAGCAACACACCGCGGCATCTGGCGGAGTTCTGGATGATTGAGCCTGAGATGGCGTTTTGCGACCTGGAAGGAGATGCTGAAGTGGCGGAAGCTTTCCTGAAACACTGCATCTCGTATGTCATGGACACATGCCAGCCTGAGTTGGAATTCTTTAACAAATTCGTGGATGACAGCGTATTAAGCACCCTGCAGAATGTGGCTGAGAAGCCTTTTGAAAGGCTAAGCTACACAGCCGCCATCGAGATTCTGGAAAAGAGTGGCCGGAGTTTTGAATACCCTCCGCACTGGGGCATGGATATTCAGACTGAACACGAACGCTATCTGGCGGAAGAGGTGGTCAAAGGGCCGCTGATCGTGACCGACTACCCGAAACAGATCAAGGCGTTCTATATGCGGGCGAACGAAGATGGCAAGACGGTGCGCGCCATGGACGTGCTGGCCCCTCGGATAGGGGAGATCATCGGCGGTAGTCAGCGCGAGGAACGGCACGATGTGCTGCTGCAGCGTATCAGGGAGCAGGGGCTCAACGAGCAGGCTTACTGGTGGTATTTGGAGCTTCGCCTGTTTGGCAGCGCACCGCACAGCGGATTTGGTCTGGGTTTTGAGCGCATGATGATGTTCCTGACAGGCATGAAGAACATCAGGGATGTCATCCCATTCCCACGCACCCCAGGCAACGCGGAGTTTTAGGCGGCATACAAAAAGGGCTGCAGGTTTTATCCTTCAGCCCTTGATCTGTTGTGGTCGCATGATGATCTAGATCAGCAGGTAGTTTTTCAACCCTTTGCGTTTGGCGGCGTCTTTCAGTTTGCGCATGGCCTGCGCTTCAATCTGACGGACCCGCTCTCTGCTGATTTTCAGTGCTTCTCCGATTTCTTGAAGCACCTGCTCATCCTGGTCGCCGTAGCCTAGCCTTCGGATGATGACCTGGCGTTCGCGATCTGTGAGTTCGTTATAGAGTAGATCATCGAGCACCTCGTGTCGCTCAATTTCGAGCACCATGTCCTCTGGGTCACGCACGTTTTGGTCGTGTATGAGGGAACCCAGGCTGGTGTCTTCTTCTTCGCCGACCAGCATGTCCAGTGACAGAGGTTCCTGTCCTGCCTGCTGAAGCTGCATGACCTTCTTGACGGGAACTTCGAGGGCCTTTGCGAGCTGTTCAATGTTGGGCTCGTCGCCGTATTCACGGCGCAGCTTTTCGCGTTCACGCTCCATTCGTCGCAGAAGCTCTGCAACATGGGCAGGCACACGCACAGTTTTGGCCTTATTATCGATAGCTCGTCCGATCGCCTGTCGTATCCAGTGCGTGGCATATGTGCTGAAGCGGAAACCCTTGTCTGGGTCGTAACGCTCAACAGCATTCATCAGGCCGATGGCACCTTCTTGTACCAGGTCTTCAAAAGGTACTAGTGTGTTGCGGTAGTGCTTGGCAATATTCATTACCAGGCGCATATTGGCCTCAACCAGTTTTTGTTTGGCATGTTCAGCTCGGATGGGATCATCCGGGTTGCGTGCGGCATGCGCCAGGTCTTGCTCTTCCCTTGGGGTCAGCAGTCCTGTTCTTGTCAGTCGGTTGAGGAGTGAGGGTGCCTCACTGGCTCCACTTCTACGCGGGCCGGTACTGAGGCTAGCTCCTGAAACTACCTTTTTGGGGCTATTGGAGACAGTCATCTATGTGTATCACCCACTCGTCGAGTTTCGGGTATTGAAACCGAGTTGTGTCTGCGGTTCCTTTCTAAGGATACCCCGTTTCACATGGAAATTGTTCCCTGTGAGCATGGTGGCATCGGATTTTTACGGAAACAGAGTTAGTGGCTTACGCGTCGAGCACCTAAGAAACGGTTCTTGTAATATGCCGAGTTTAGGGAAGTTGTCTTCACTGTACTGCCTGGACGCGACGCATGCACAAACTCACCATTACCTGAGTAGATACCGACGTGGCTTACTCCGCCGCTCTTGGTGCCAAAGAACACGAGATCCCCGGGTTTCAGGTCAGATTTGCTGACCGGAGTGCCTTTGGAGAACTGGGCTTTGGAACTGTGTGGCAGTGTTTTTCCCACCGAATTTCGGACCACATACCGGGTAAACCCACTACAATCAAATCCGCTACGGCTGCTGCCACCCCAAGCGTATTTCACACCTTTATAGCGATTGGCTGTTTTAACCACATTCGAGGCGACGCTTTTGCTGGGTGATTTCGAGGCCACTTTCGGTTGGGAAGAGCTCTTCTTCGCAGCAGTATGGGTTTTGGATTTCGCCTTAGCTACTACGGCCTTGGCTTTCGCGGCAACGGCTTTTTGGTGCTTCGCTTTAAGCGCGGCCTGCTTCTTCTGCTTGGCTACAAGCGCTTGCTTGTGAGCCTTCGCGGCGGCCAGCTTAACAGCTTTTGCTTTCTTCAGCTCAGCCTGTTTGATTTCGGCTTTACTGGGTATTACTAGAACTTGTCCCAGTTTGAGTTCGTCTGGGTTCTGAAGCTTGTTGGCACTAATGATGGCGTTGCGGGTGGTGTGATGCTTAATAGCTATTCCGGAGATGTTATCTCCATTTTTCACAATCACCTTAGTGGCGGCAATGGCTGTACTGGATGTTACCGAAATAACCGCTAGCACGACCATTAGTCGTCTTTTCAACTGCATCAATTATCCTCCTGGCAGGTTACTGCTTGCAGGGTTTTCCCCGCATTTGTTACCACTTGGTAATTTTCACTACCGAAGCGGTGATTTCCTTCTTTTGACACATCACTTTGTATCATATCTGGCGAAATACTAGCATATTTACCTGTATTCCCCTTTAACTGCTCAGAATCTATCGTTTTACGCAAGGCCAACTTGAAATGGCCGAATGGCATGTAACGTCCTGGACAGTATGTACTGTTAGTGTCTCTATGGCGTATGACATTCTCTACAGGAATTTCATACTTGCTAATCAATTTGACGCACAGTGACTGCAAAGCGGTCATTTGTGCAGCGGTAGGTTGTATCGCACTGCTTTTACCAAAAAACGGGCTGGATGGGTCAAACGACCCTATCAGGCACACCCCGAGGTAATGCTTATTGTAGAATGTCTTGCCAGAATGCGCGCCGACGCACTTATCTGGACGACCGTTCTGCACAGTTCCGTCCGGCAAAATCACGTAATGGTAGGCAATGTGGTAGAGCTTACCTTTGTAAAGCTTGGAAAACCCGCGCTGCGCGTGGAATTTGTCAAGCATCTTGGCATCTACAAACTTGCCTTTGATACGGAATGGGGTGTCGCTGTGATGCACCACTATACCTAAGGGCCAGTCGGCTGGCCTCGCGGGTTTACACATCCTTAGAACAACGGGTTTGATCATTGGCAACAGCCAGATGAGCATCACCGTAAACAAACCGTATATAAGCAGGTGCCTTATTGCCACCGGAAACTTCAAGTGAGATAAAACCACATCTTCTATTCTACAACATTCGGATGCCCACCGTGTGGAAACGGAATTTTTGAAAGCCAACGAATTGGTCAATATTGTAGAAAATGTAGCTGAGAAAAGGTAATTGCGCTGGTGCTTTTGAATTGAAAAGGGGGCACAGGTAACTGTGCCCCCGGAGAGAGGTGACTAGCGTTCGATGGTGCGGAGGAGCGTGCCATCCTGGCTCTTGATCTCCATCACGATGGGCATCTGGCCCAGAGCATGGGTGGAGCAGCTAAGACATGGGTCGTAGCATCGGATGACGGCCTCTACACGGTTCAGAGCGCCTTCTTTGATGTCATCGGCCTTTACGAACCGCTGAGCGGCCTGCAGGATACCCTTGTTCATCGCCAGGTTGTTGTGACCGGTGGCGATAATCAGGTTGCAATAGTTCATCAAGCCGTTGTTGTCAATTCGGTAGTGGTGAACCAGGGTGCCGCGGGGTGCTTCCAGGAAGCCGACGCCCTCGTTGCGGCTGGGCGTGGCGATCGCACGCAGATGAGCCATGCAGGTGGTCTCGGGGTCGGCCAGGATTACCTGCATCCGCTCGATAGCTCCGATGATCTCCACCAGGCGGGCCAGGTGGTTGTGGAACGAGCTGGTGCTGGCTCCGCGTGTCAGTTCGCGGTATTCGGCCCACTCTTGGTCAGCCAATGGGGTGCCGAAGCCATCGCAGACAGCCAGTCGGGCCATGGGGCCCACACGGTACATGCCGTCCGGGTAACCCATAGGAGCGTAGAATGGGAACTTGAGGTATGTCCAGGGTTCGACTGCCTCGCCAATGACGTCAGCGTAGTCCATAGGGTCGACCACTTCGTCAATGATCTCGCCTTTGGCATTTCCGACGCGCAGGGTGCCATCGTAGGTATCCCATAACCCGTCGTAGCCTGTCAGACCGACAAACAGGGTGGGGAAGTTTGCCATGACGGCTATCTCGTCTACAAACTGGCTCTGGGCCACTTTGAACCATCCGATAGTGCGCATAGCGATTGCCAAGGCTTCATCCAGCATCGCTTTGATGGTATCGGAACCTTCAGTGGTAAGCCCTTGTCCAACACCACCAGGGACAGACCAGTGCGGGTGAACCGACTTGTTACCCAGTATGGATATGATCTTCTGGCCGATGCTGCGAAGGCGGATACCGTCTTTTGCCAGTTCAGGATGGGCAGCGGCTAACCCAAGTATATTCCGGGTCTTGGGGTCGCTGTCAAAGCCCAGCATGAAATCCGGCGCAGAAAGGTGGAAGAAGCTCAACGCATGACTCTGAACGAGCTGTGCGAAGTTCATAATCCGGCGAAGGTTCGCAGCGGTATGCGGGATATCTACGGCCAGTAAAGCATCTGTGGCCTTAGCGGAGCACAGAAGGTGGCTAACAGGGCAAATACCGCAAATACGGGCCATTAAGGCCGGCATCTCGGTGTAAGGGCGTCCTTCGCAAAACTTCTCAAACCCACGGAACTGGGTGACGTGAAATTGTGCGTCGACGATATTGCCCAGGTCATCTGCAAAGAGGGTGATTTTACTGTGACCCTCAATACGAGTGACTGGATCGATTACTATAGTTTTAGCCATGTTGTAACTCCTTATGCTCCGAACTTCGCGATGCCGGTGAGGTCAGGGATCCGACCTGCCAGCAGTTCGCTGAGCACGTGAAAGATCAGGTCAGCCGGCGGAGGGCATCCCGGGAGGTGGAAATCTACCTTCACCACTTCACCGACAGGTCGGCAATGCGGCAGAAGGTGAGGGATCCGCTCACCCGGTACTTGCTGTTGCGCAATGGCGTTTTCGATATACGCCCTGGACATCAACTCTTCAATTTTGAATGAGTTGCGCATACCAGGTATGTTTGAGGTGACTGCGCAGTCGCCGTAACTGATCACTATTTTGGTGTGCGCTCTGATTTTCTTGATCTTCTCTTCGTCTTCGTCGCTGCTGATAGCACCCTCAACCAGGCAGACATCCACCTCGTCCGGGTACTCTTTGATATCAACCAGCGGGCTATAGACGAGATCAATCAATGGAGCGATGTCCAGAAGACGTTCGTCGATATCCAGGAAGGACATATGGCAGCCAGAGCATCCGTCCAGCCATATTGTCGCGACTTTCACTTTATCCATCTATTTGTTACCTCGCATCATCACTATTTCGGCGATGAGGCCGGGGTTCTTGACCATTTCGCCAGCCGCCCTGCCTTTTTCGCTCAGGGCACCTACTGGGCAGGCTTGAACGCATTTGCCACAGTCAGTGCAGGCTTCTACTTCGCCCCATGGTTCCAGTAGTCCTGAAATCATCTGTGAGTCGATACCACGTCCTGCAATATCCCAAACATGCATGCCTTCGATGGAGTCGCACGTGCGGATGCAGCGTGAACAGAGGATGCAGCGGTTATGGTCTATCATGAAGCGTGAGTGAGACGCATCAATGGATAGTCTTGGATATCGGTAGGGGACATGAAGGCCGGTGACACCCAATCGATTGGCCATGGACTGCAGTTCGCAGTGTCCATTACTGACGCAGATCGAGCAGGTGTGGTTGCGCTCGGCAAACAGCATTTCCAGAATTAGCTTTCGATACTTCAAAAGCTTGGGACTATCGGTGTTGACAACCCATCCGGTGGCGGGCTCGGTGGTGCAAGCTGGGAAGAGGCGGGGAATACCCTCAACTTCGACCATGCATAACCGGCATCCGCCGTATGCTTCCAAGCCTTCCAGGAAGCACAGGGTAGGGATATATACTTCATTGATTCGGCATATCTGAAGAATGGTCTGACCGGCTTGGAACTCGTACTCCGTACCATTGATCGTGACTAACTTTTTCTCAGAATTGGGAGACATCACTTGACCTCCTGCAGTTTTTTTGCATGCGCCATTGTGCAGACACCAGCAGGACATCGCTTCTCAACGATATGAGCGATAAACTCATCGCGGAAATAGCGAAGCGTGCTTAACACCGGGTTAGGTGCTGTCTGACCAAGGCCGCATAAGCTGGTGGTTGTCACCACTTCGCATATCTCTTCGATCAGTGCTATGTCTTCCATGGTGCCGTCGCCGTCTGTGATTTTGTTCAGCAGGCGCAGAAGCTGGTAGGTTCCTGTCCGGCATGGGATGCACTTACCGCAGCTTTCGCTTTGGCAGAACTCCATGAAGAACTTCGCAACGTCAACCATGCAGGAGGTGTCGTCCATGACGATCATACCGCCAGAACCCATGATCGAACCTACTTTTTTCAGCGATTCGTAGTCACAGGGCAGGTCAAGGTGCTCGGCAGGGATACAACCGCCGGAAGGTCCGCCAGTTTGCACTGCCTTGAAGGTTCGTCCGTCAGGAATACCACCGCCGATATCAAAGATAATTTCGCGGATGGTCATACCCATAGGCACTTCGATTAGGCCGGTATTTTGAACCCGTCCTGCCAGAGCAAACACTTTCGTGCCTTTGCTGCTGGGAGTTCCGATTTGCGAATACCACTCGCCGCCGTTCCGGATGATAGGGGCGATACTGGCCAGTGTTTCCACATTGTTGATACAAGTGGGCTGACCCCATAGTCCCTTGACTGCCGGGTATGGTGGGCGGGGCTTAGGCATACCGCGACGTCCCTCGATGGAGGCGATGAGTGCGGTCTCTTCGCCGCAGACAAATGCGCCCGCGCCAAGCCTGATGTCAACGCTGAAGCTAAAGTCGGTCCCAGCAATTTCCTTGCCAAGCAAGCCCATGCGCTCTGCCTGTCGGATCGCTGTGCGAAGCCGCTTAATGGCCAGTGGATATTCAGCACGTACGTACACGAAGCCCTTGTTGGCTCCCATGGCGTAAGCTGCAATAGCCATACCTTCCAAGATGCGGTGAGGATCAGACTCTAGAACAGATCGATCCATGAACGCACCAGGGTCGCCCTCATCACCATTACAGATGACATACTTGGGCGAGCGTGTCTCATGAGCCATCAGTGCCCACTTTTTGCCAGTGGGGAAGCCGGCTCCACCACGTCCCCGGAGGCCAGAGGTGCTGATCTCATCGATCACTTCCAGCGGGGTCATGTCTTTCAGGCATTTTAGCAGGGCAGAATAGCCGTCATGTGCGATGTAGTCATCAATCTTTTCAGGATCGATCACTCCGCAGTTTTCGAGGGCTATTTTTACCTGGCGTGTGAAGAACGGGGCGTTAGCATCGCAGTCGATTTGGGTGGGGACATCCTTGTCGAGGCTGTCTAAAATGGTGCCGGCATCGGCTGCCGTGACCGCTTCGAACATTTTGCCTGACGGTCTGACTTGAAGCAGGGGGCCGACGGTGCAAAGGCCTAAACAGCCTACGCCTTTAATCAGCACATCTTTCTCGAGGCCTCGAGACTTGACTTCCTCTTCCAGAGCCGCTTTTACTAAGTTGGAGTGACAGGATAGACATCCGGCTGCCACGCATACTGCGATGACGTGCTTGTATTGGCCTTCAGCGGACTTTTGGTTCGCTGATACAGTTTTCATCTCATCGAGATTCATCAGACATACACCTCGATATTTGGTTAATTGCTTCTTGGGGGGTTAGCTTACCTACGATCACTCCGTCAAACACGGCTGCAGGAGCCAAACCGCAAGCACCGATACAGCGTGCTGTCATCAGCGAGAGTTGTCCGTCAGGAGTGGTTTCGCCAGGCTTGATGCCGTAGGCATCTTCAATGGCAGCTATGATGCCGGGGATGCCCTTGATGTAGCAGGCCGTTCCCATGCAAAGCACGCAGGTGTGCTGTCCCTGTGGTTTTAGGTTGAAGAAGTGGTAAAACGTCGCCACTCCGTATACTTTGCTCAGAGGCACTTGCAGGCTTTCTCCAACGAAACGCAGAGCGTCATCATCGAGGTAACCGAAGGCTTCTTGAGCTGTATGTAATGATTCGATAAGAGCGTCGGAACTGTAACCATGTCGGCGCATTGTTGCATCAACCACACGCCACCGACGGTCGTCAGAAGGTGCGGGGGGACGGTTTATAGCCATCAGATCCTCCAGAAATGTTACTACCATAGCGACTGTGTCCGGCGAAATTCTTCTGCCGTTACCACCATACACTGTGGGTGAGTTGATAACCCACCAAATAACAATTCTATCAGAAAACAGCCTTAAAATGTGAATTGCATATCGTAATGTAGTAGAAATATGTGATTCCAACGATGACAGGTGATGGATGCTGTGATCTGGCGGGTGACCTACCTCATTTCAGAATGAAGCGGGCCAGAACCGTCATGACTACTATCACCACCAAGGCTGCGATGCCTATGTCACGCCACTCAGTCTTGCTGAGCCGGAACTGCTTGTGGTTGACAATCAGAAAAGTGGCGGCAATGGGCACCAGACCTGGGAGCATCCCAAGCCACGGAAACATGGGAGCGAGGGTAAATTGTAGAAGAAGAAAGGCGGTGAGTACGACTGCGGTCCAGGCAGCCGTAAGTGATGTGTTTAGCTTAAAACGGACACAGCACGCCAAAAAAGCGCTGAAAAACATGAAGTCGGCGGGGCCTATGAGGCCCATCAATGCCACGTGTCCGGCTTTGGCTGCCGATCCAACCACAGGTACTGATACTGCCACTTGGGGTAAAAGATCGGGAGTGTGCTTCATGTAGACTGGCAGCCAATACTTCACTATGAAGATGTCGATAACTGCTGCAAAGAGGGCTACGGGCGGCACAATATTGGGTTCCTTGAATACTCGGCACACGAGCTTGCCGAGGTGGGCTGCCGCGAGGAGTATGAATATGTCGCGCAATGCCAGCGCACAAGGTATGCCTAGCTTAGTGGAGGCCAGCATGCGGACGACGGGCAGTGACAGGCTGAGCACCAGGAATGTCAAAACAACGCTAACGGCCATTATGATGGCTTCTGTCAGTGCGGATGTCTTGATGACGACCACTCGCAGTAATAGCCAAATGGTGAGGAACATGAAGATGAGAGAACTGCCGGCCGCTGCGAAAGGCAATATCCCGCTGGGAATGGGCCACAGCGGGATAAATACTTTGTAGGCGAAGAAGACCGCTAGTGATAACGCACAAACAACGGTGTCGCTACCGAGATGTCGTCGCAATGCCTACTCCGCAGCCAGAAGGGTCGCTCGCCCGATATTGGGGTTCGTGAACACATCGGCTTCATCACGGCTGGTTGTGCTGAATTCACTAATCACAGCGCCTTCATCGCCTGCCTGGAACCAGTGCAGGGTGTTTCGCGAAATGGTGAACTGCTGCCCTGGTTGCAATATGATTTCCTGCCAGACCGAATAGTATTGTTCAGTGCCGGGTGGGGGGGCGCAGACAGGATTAGGTGTCGCATCCCCTTCCAGGTAAAGATAGACGGTGCCCCAACGGCATCGAAATGTCTCCATCTTGCCAGGATGCCCATCAACCGATGGGTGCCGGTGTTCCGCACAGGTCTGGTGCGGGAAAAGCACCATCTCCTTAGCGCAATATGCTTCTGTGTTAACATACGTGACGATCTCCAGGCCGGTATGCTGAAGGTCGCTTAAGCCAAAATCCACTACTTCTATATTATCTGACTCTTCAGGTGTCAGCACAATGGAGGCTTTTTGGTAGTAGTCACGTGCCCGTTGTTGTGCAGAGCTAAACTCTCTTTTGCTGATCATGTAGAATACTCCCTCGTTAGATAAATATATACACGGAGAATTAAAGTTTGGCAGATCGTTGAAGAAGAAGACAGTCTGCCAGAACCAGTGCGGCCATAGCCTCGACAACCGGTACGGCGCGAGGCAGAACACAAGGATCATGCCGCCCTTTGGCGCGTAAAGTGGTCGTCTCACCATCCTGGGTCACCGACTGCTGGTCGCGGGTGATGGTGGCGGTTGGCTTCACAGCCACACGGAACCTGATGTCTTCGCCATTTGATATGCCGCCTTGAATACCGCCGCTGTTGTTGGTCGTCGTATGTACTTTGCCATCGGGTCCCGTGACGAATGGGTCGTTGTGCTCCGAACCCTTCATCAATGTGCCATCAAATCCGCTGCCGACTTCAAAGCCCTTGACCGCAGGGATGGAGAGCATGGCCATACCCAGCCGTGCTTCCAGCTTGTCAAACACAGGGTCACCGAACCCAGGCGGGCAGTTACGGACCACGCAGCGGACTGTGCCACCCAGGCTGTCGCCATCGGCACGGGCTTGCATGATGGCGGCTTCCATCAGGGCAGAGGCCGCCGGGTCTGGGCATCGGGTGGGGTGAGCCTCCACAAGCTCGCGGGTGATGGTATCTGGCTCCACTTGCGCTTTGATGTGATGCACTGTGTCCACCCAGGCGATGATCTCGATACCATAAGAGGCGAGCAGAATCTGTGCTACCGCCCCGGCCGCCACGCGGGCGACTGTCTCGCGGGCACTCGATCGCCCGCCACCGCGCCAGTCCCGGAAGCCGTATTTGGCATCGAAAGTGTAGTCGGCATGTGATGGTCTGTAGATGTGATGGAAGCTTTCATACGAGCTGCTCATGGCATCTTCATTTTGGACAATCAGCGCGAGGGAGGTTCCGGTTGTTTTCCCCTCAAATGTGCCGGAGAGGATCTGAACGGTATCGCTTTCTTTACGCTGAGTCGTCAGCTTGCTTTGCCCTGGCCGCCGACGGTCAAGTTCGGCTTGAACCATACTGGCATCAATCGCCAAGCCGGCAGGACAGCCATCGATGATGACACCGACGGCCTGACCATGCGATTCCCCAAACGTGCTGATACGGAATATTTGACCAAAAATGCTGCCCATAGAACCTCTTTTGTTGTTTGTAACTGGTTCACATTATACGGGTGGGTGAGAGGAAAATCAACGAGAAGTCAATCTGTGGGCTTATCTAGATCAGGCTGGTATCAACAAGCCGTTACAGGCCGGGTAGTATTAAAGTGAGGTTGTCAACTATCGGGTAAGCCAAGACAATGCCTGGAGGGATCATGAAAGTAGTCATCATTGGAGGCCGCGGGTTTCTGGGACGAAAAGTATCTGGGTATCTGAGCTCAAAGGGGCATGAAGTGCTGGTGAGCTCACGTAAACCATCTAGTACATCCCTCGTGTGGGATGGTCATGATGATTCGCAACTGGCCGCTCATCTGGTGGGTATCGATGCGGTCGTGAACTTGGCGGGTGAATCAATCGCTGACAAGCCATGGAGTGAATCTCGGAAGCAACTGCTGTATTCCTCGCGTGTAGATACGACTGCTGCTGTTGTAAGGGCCGCTAATATCGCAGGAGTACCGGTGCTGGTAAACGCCAGTGCGGTAGGTATCTACGGTGATACAGGCGATGCGGTGGTCGATGAAACTCAGATCGCAGGTTCCGGATACCTGGCCGGTCTATGTGCTTCCTGGGAGAGAGCGACTGATGGGTTTACCGGCCGGTGCGTGAATATGCGGATCGGAGTGGTGGTTGGCAGCGGCGGTGGCATATTGGCGCGCCTCGTACCGATCTTTCGACTGGGGCTGGGCGGTCCGTTAGGTAACGGCAGGCATTGGATGCCATGGATACATGCCGAAGACCTGGCCAGATGCGTGGAGTGGTGTTTGGAAAAGCCGATAGAAGGGCCGGTAAACGCAGTGGCACCTCAGGCGGTGACGAATTTGGAGTTCTCAAGGTACCTGGCCCGGTTGCTGCGACGCCCATGTTTGTTCGCTGTGCCGGTTTTTGCCATGCAGCTCGTGTTTGGCAAGCCATTTGTCGCTGAGGTGCTGGTCAGTAGTCAAAAAGTACGTCCAGCGGTTCTAGAAATCAGCGGATTTACGTGGACAAAGGGCGAGATCGGTATCGCTTTGAGAGAGGCACTGGGGTAGGCGAGAGGGTCTAGCTACTTCTTCGTTTCAAAGTCGATGATGGAATAAGTTTCCTGTGGCCGTTTGTATAGATAGCGACGTCTTGCCGTGATCTCTTTACCTTGATCGGTCTTGACAAATGCCTTCTCTTTGCGTAAGTCGCGGTTTTCCTTCAGCAGTTTCTTCTGTTCAGTCTTTAGACTGGTAATCGCGGCCGAACGGGTGAGATAATCTCGCCCGATGGTATTTCCTTGAAATGAGATGAGAGTAACGAATATCAACATGACACAAAAACCCACTACCATGACAGCAGGGTTGCCGTTGTTAAGTGAAGCAGATTTGTCTGGTTTATTAGTTATAGTTGATTGCTGTCTCATGACGGACATACTTCCATAAATCGATGCCATGCGGTCGACGCCTGTAAACACAGCCATCCTTAAGAATTATAGCTGTGACTACTATTTTATCATTAGTTTTTGCAGGATTCTGTACTTATGTTTCTTATTTGCCGAAATTGGCCAGTAATCCTGCGAATTGGCTCAAGATACCGCCGATTTTACCGCGTGATCTGGTTTTTGAATGCCAATCGGCCAGGGTAGTCAGCGGAGCTATCCAACACTTGGGCGATACGCAGTAACTGGTTATATTTGCTCACACGGTCTGTGCGGGATGGAGCCCCGGTTTTGATCTGTCCAGCATTAGTAGCCACTGCGATGTCGGCGATGGTGCAGTCTTCGGTCTCGCCTGAGCGATGACTGATCACGGTGGTGTAGCTGGCGCGTTTGGCCATTTCGATGGCGGCTAGTGTTTCGGTTAAGGTGCCGATCTGGTTGATTTTTACGAGCAGAGAGTTCGCACACTTTTGTTCGATACCTTTGCGTAGGAAATCTACGTTTGTGACGAAGAGATCATCACCCACAAGCTGGATTTTGTCACCCAGTTGCCTGGTCAATGAGGCCCATCCGTCCCAGTCACTTTCTGCGAGGCCGTCTTCGATGCTGACGATGGGGTAACGCTGGACAAGCTCAGCGTATTTGCCAATCATCTCTTCACAGTTGAGCTGCACGCCTTCACCTGTGAGGTGGTACCGGCCGTCCTTGTATAATTCGGTCGCGGCCACATCCAGTGCCAGGAAGCAGTCTTGGCCCGGGGTGTATCCGGCGGCGGTGATGGCTTCTACAATGAGTATCAATGCCTCTTCGTTAGAGGCTAAGTTTGGTGCGAAACCGCCTTCGTCGCCCACACTAGTGGCCAATCCGCGTGATTTCAACACCGATCTCAGGCTGTGGAACACCTCCGTGCCCATCCGCAGCGCCTCAGGAAAGCTTGTGGCCCCTGCAGGAACCACCATGAACTCTTGGAAATCCACATTGCTGTCGGCATGAGCTCCACCGTTCAGTATGTTCATCATCGGCACCGGCAAGGTGTGTGCAAACACGCCCCCGATGTACTGGAACAACGGTAGTCCCACCGACTCGGCTCCACACTTCGCGCAGGCCAGTGACACTGCGAGCATGGCGTTAGCACCCAAGCGACTCTTGTTGGGGGTACCATCAAGTTCGCAGAGTTGTCGGTCGATGGTAATCTGGTCGGTGACATCCATATCCTGAAGGGCAGGAGCGATTTGCTCCAGCACATTATCAACCGCCGCTAGAACACCTTTACCGTTGTATCGGGTGCTGAGGCTGTCACGCAGCTCCATCGCTTCATGGCTACCTGTAGAGGCACCGCTGGGAACTGAAGCTCGGGCTTTGATACCGTCAGAAACGAGTACCTCTACCTCAACGGTGGGGTTGCCACGGGAATCCAGTATCTCGCGTGCGATGATTGAATCGATAAAAGTGCTCATGTGGTGCTCCTTAAGGGGTCTCCGGATTTCTAACTATCAAATGTAGTATACAGGCATCAAGCCACGTGCATGAAGTGCAGCATGTGAGGGATGACGTAAGGAAGGCCTGTGGCTGTCACTGAAACGCTCGTATGGGCGTCCCTTGTGGGCGCCCTGAAACCGGAACTATCAAATGAATAACGAACAGGGCGCCCACAAGGGACGCCCATACGACTGGTTAACGACAAGCATCGTAAAGCAATATCGGTGCCTTAGGAGCCCTGGGCTCCAAAGTACTTATCAATGATCACATAGTCGAACAGGTTCACGGAGCCGCTGCCGTCTCTGTCACCACCGATATCGCTGGTGTTGAAGTTTGAATCGAGGACGACAAAGTCGAAGAGATTCACCAAACCATCATTATCTGCATCACCGTTAGCCAGCGTCATGTTGTATATTTGATCGGACGGCAGCACAGGGATGGAGAGGGACAGCCAATAGGGAGTAGCGGCCGAGAGGACATAGTCACCCGCATCAACCAACGGGAATGTGAAGGAGCCTGACGGCGCCGCGCTGACTATCTGCTGGTCAATGGGGCTTCCATTTTTCAGTAATTTCACGGTGACATCGGTGGCCGCACCCATCCAGTCGGAGAGGGTTACGCTGCCGTTGATATTCAGCTTGCGGGTTGCGATGAAGGCGACTTCACGTGATCCGCCAATTTCAAGCTGCTGCGTGGCCACACCAACGATAGTACCCAAGTTGTTGATGGCTGTGGCGTATCGGACAGTCACATCGTCACTATCTGCCGACTTTAGGCTGTTAAGGTCATAGCTGCCAAGCCCAGGGATATAGAGAAGTACACGTTCACTTCCTGGGGCTGTCGCACTTAATCCAACCGCCCACTTGTTTAAGTTGACGGCAGAAAAACTGCAGTAGGAATCACCTGACAGTGGCTCAACTACGGTCGGGGCGGCTGATGGAGATGCCCACATGAGAGCTCGCTGGTTGTTGAGAGCATCCAGTCCGCTACCGACAATTGTGCTTCCGTCACTCGTGATGCTGTTCGCGTATGTGGCAGTGCCTCCGTTTGACTGAAGCGTGTTGAAGCCAACTCCTGTGTGTATGAAGGCGTTCACTAGTGATCCGTCAGCGTTATTCGAGTATCCTACTATGCTCGCGTTATCCGAAATATCAAGACCATATGCGGCCACATCGCCGATGGGGATGCCAAGACTGGTCAGGGTGCTGTCGGTAGGACGCTTGTAGAACAAGTTTCGTTGGCCGACGGCGTCCGATGAGTTACCGGTGATCAGCCCATTGTTATTAATCGCACGAGCGAAGCCTTTTGAACCACCCAGCGTGCCCCAGTCTACAACTGCATTATATGTGGGCCATACCAGTACATGCGGGGTAGATATTCCTGGCCCCCATCCGGCAATCTGGCCGGAGTTGTTGATGCTCATGGCCACCATGTCACCTGACAGTGAGCCAGTGCTTAACTCGATGGGGGTGGCATCAGGCCAGGCAACAGCCACATAACCGCCTTGACCCGTGCGTGTGGTGTATCCGCACGCAACCCCGGAATCATTGATGTCGTAAGCTATCGATGTTGATCCACCTAACCCATTCAGGACAGTGATTTTGTAGACAGGTGCATCAGTCGCATGGGCCACGCATTGCCATATAGACATAGTGGCTACCATAACCGTAAGAAGAACAGCTTTTTGATTCATCAGATTCTCCTGGATGTCATTGCGAGTGCGGCATAAAGCCGAGCATATATATTTAACCGTATCAAGCATATTAAGCCAATATTTTAGAAGGATGTGTGATACAGCATGTTCCTGTAAGGTGTGGACATTTGCTGTCGACATATGGCCGCGCGGCTGCTGGTCCGAAACATCCGACCTCGATGTCTTGTCTAACACTATGTAACGAAAGCTGCCCTACTAGCGAAAATGGAGGCATTTACTATGCGGATTTCAAACAAAATGCGAACAACAATCGGAGTGATGGCTGGTGTTCTGTGTGTCAGTGTTGCCTATGCACAGCTTGGCGGGCTTCTTAAGGGGCTGGGAGTGGGCTTCTTGGTAGACAAGTTCGGCAAGGATATCAACAAGGTCATAAATGGGCTATATGGAAACAACAAGTTTTCAAGTCAGTACGATACCAAGGTTGTACCGATCTTGAGCATTGGCTCTGGCGGATACATGGGTGCTGCCCAAGTGGTGGGTCCTAAGAACCAGGTAGCCAAGGTTAAGGCGTGTGCCCAGGTTGAGGGTGAGTTCAAGGCCATTGGCGGCGTACGGCTTCGCGGTTTGATTCCGATTGACAGCAAAGGCGTCAGCGATATCAACAGGGTCGAAGGTGTCGGAGTGGCCGCACTCATCGACTTCAAGTTATAGCCTGGGAGCAGCGGTCCCGTCCGTATCCCAGCCACGATGTAAAATAGGTGCCGTTCAAGAACCCCAAAAGGTTTCTTGAACTGCACCTATGTTTGTCCGTCATCACCTAAACAACAAGGATTGTCCGGTGGTGACGTGATATGCTATTAGTAGTAGTTTCCACCGTCACAGAGTACGACAGGAGAGAGTATGGGCGCATATAACGGATTTCCAGGAAAGATCAAGTTCAGTAATCGAACCCCGGCTCAAGTCATATCGATAGTGGTGATCATCGTGGTCATCATGATCCTACGGGCTAGCGTTGTGATCGTACCTGCAGGGTACCGTGGGGTGTTGCTGCGGTTTGGTGCTGTGTCTGGCGTGTTGAATGAGGGCATCAACTTGATTGTGCCGTTCATCAGCAGTGCAGAGATGATTGAAGTGCGCACCCAGAAGGAGCAGTCCTCAGCCAGTGCAGCTTCGCGGGACATGCAGACAGTGCAGACCACCGTGGCGATCAACTTCCACCTGATCCCGTCGAAGGTCGGCGATCTCTACAAGGGTGTGGGTACGGATTACCGCGTCCGCATCATCGACCCTGCGGTTCAAGAATCTCTGAAGCAAGTCACGGCGAAATACTCGGCAGAGCAGCTTGTGACACGCCGTTCAGAGGTGAAGATGCAGGTGGAACAAGAGATCACCATGCGGCTAGGGAAGTATGACATTCTAGTGGAACCGCTGGGTGTGAGTATCACCGACTTCAGTTTCAGCCCTGAGTTTAATGCCGCCATCGAGCAGAAGCAAGTGGCCCAGCAGGAGACCGAAAAACAGAAGTACGTGCTGGAGAAGGCTGATCTGGAACGCCAGACTGCCGTGATGAAGGCCAAAGGCGAGGCCGAGTCTGTGAAGATCAAGGCACTTGCCCTGCAGGCAGCCGGAGGCAATAAAGTACTGGCACGCGAGTGGATTGACAAGTGGGATGGTCATCTACCGACCGTTTCAGGCGGAAACTCCAGCTACATCATCGACCTTAAGTCCTTCATGCAAGATAAACCTGGGAAGTGAACAAGCTTCTCGCCATCATGATAGGCGGGGCTATTGGGGCCGTCTTGAGGTATTTCGTGTCCACGGGAAGCGCAAAGCTGTTTGGCAGCAGCTTCCCGTGGGGCACACTTATCGTAAACACCGCGGGGTGCTTGATGATCGGGGTAGCTTTAGGTATTGCTCAGACCAGAGGCATGGATGAGCATGTCAGGTTGTTTTTCGTGACTGGATTTCTGGGAGCGTTGACCACTTTTTCCACATTTTCGTTTGAGACGATAGAACAAGCCCGCCAGGGAGCGATGTTGGTTAGCCTCACCAACGTCCTGGCTAACAACATGCTAGGGATAGCTGCCGCTTACTTGGGATACTGGGGTGTGACCCGGACTCTGTAGCGATGGCATACCGATCATCGCTTGCCTGATGTGAATGTGAATGATCGTAGCAACCGACCGTGATTTCGTGGATGACCCTTGTGGTCATCCGCACACCCGATGTCTACAGACCAGGCTCGCAGTACGGGGCAACAGGCTAGTATCCATTGTGTGTTCGGACGGCCACAAGGGCCGTCCCTACGAAGTCATTCGAATGACGGTGATACGTGGTTTCCTCAGGAATTCGTGGATGACCCTTGTGGTCATCCGCACACCCGATGTCTACAGACTAGGCTCACAGTACGGGGCAACAGGCCAGTATCCATTGAGGGTTCGGACGGCCACAAGGGCCGTCCCTACGAAGTCATTCGAATGACGGTAATACGTGGTTTCCTCAGGAATTCGTAGATGACCCTTGTGGTCATCCGCACACCCGATGTCTACAGACTAGGCTCGCAGTACGGGGCAACAGGCCAGTATCCATTGAGGGTTCGGACGGCCACAAGGGCCGTCCCTACGAAGTCATTCGAATGAGGGTGATACGTGGTTTCCACAGGAATTCGTAGGGATGACCCTTGTGGTCGTCCGCAAACCCGATGTCTACAGACCAGGCTCGCAGTACGGGGCAACAGGTCAGTTTCCATTGAGGGTTCGGACGGCCACAAGGGCCGTCCCTACGAAGTTATTCGAATGACGGTGATACGTGGTTTCCTCAGGAATTCGTAGGGATGACCCTTGTGGTCATCCGCGGTTACCGCCTGGTTATTCCCGCTTGATCCACGGCATGTGGACCTTGGGTTCTGTGCCCTTCAGCAGCCTCGAGAAGTTGGCTTTATGCTTCACGACGACAAAAATCGCAGCGGGTACGATGAGATACAAGTGGCCGGGGTGCGTGCTCTCCGGTGCTTTAGCGATGGTCATGGCTAACAGAGGCAATCCGATGGCTCCGAGGCAGCTTGCCAGCGAGACCCAACGGAATGCCACCAGAGCTACCACCCAGATAAGAAACGCGCCCAGGGAGGCCATGGGAACCATGGAGATACAGAAGCCAAGACCAGTGGCCACACCTCGTCCACCCTTGAACTTCAGGAACGGGCAGAAAGTGTGTCCCAGAATGGCACCGCATCCCGCAGCAAGCTGGTCATATGGATACAACCCCTTAACCGCCAGATAGGTAGGAACCCAGCCCTTCAACACATCTAGGATAAACACACCCAGTCCGGCTGCCGGTCCAAGCGTACGCCAGGCGTTGGTGGCTCCGATGTTACCTGATCCCTTCTCGCGGATATCGACACCCTTGAAGTATTTTGCGATCAGAAACCCGAAGGGGATGCTGCCGCACAGGTATCCTGCGAGGAGCCCAATGATTACTGTCAGAACAGTGTGGTCCATGATATAAGTCCTTAGATTTTGGTATTAAGGTTCAGAAACTGCGGCCGTACAGGTCACGCTCGACCCAGTCACGAACTTCTTTGCGGAACTGATCCAGTTCGCGGATCAAGGTCTGCTCTACCGCGGCCCCATCGGTCACAGTCGCGGTATGCAACATACGTGCAATGATGGCTTGTTGGTGTTTATCGGTGGGGAGGTTGTCAATGGCTCTGCCGAAATAGAGGTTCATCGCGTTGCGAATTCTGGTGCATATCTCATAGCTTCGGCACGCCGCTCTCGCATCAGCAGCGGTGATTAGTCTCGCGGTTCTAAGTGCATTGATGGCTGCAATGGTGCCGGTGCGTTGTACCGAGGCGTTGTCATGCCCATGCTTGAGCTGCAGCGACTGTGTGGTGAATTCGATGTCGATCATACCGCCAGCGCCTAGTTTTAGGTCGCTCCAGTTGTTCTCTGGTTTTAGGCGTTCACTTTCGACACGTTTCTTGACAGCACGTATGGAGTCGAGTTCCTCTTGAGAAAGTGATCTGCCATACACGGCCTCGTTAGCCATCTTCATCCATTTGGCGATAGTATCCGAGTTACCACCAATAGGTCTAGCCTTGATGAGTGACATACGTTCCCATGTCTCGCCGCGGTTCGCATAATATGCCTCGTAGTCTGCGGGAGTTCGGGCGATGGCTCCAAAACGGCCCTCCGGGCGTAACCTGGCGTCAAGCTCCAGCGACTCACCCTGGACTTCCACCATTTTGCCCATACTCAAGACCAGTTCACACATTTTAGCTGCCGTTTGGTAGGCCACACTGTGCGGCACATCATCGGGCTGTTCGAAGGTAAACATGATGTCCAAATCGCTGCTGTATCCCATCTCGTGGCCGCCAAGTTTTCCGAGCCCGATGATGGACACCGTATCAAGCACTTTCTGCTCATAGACACTTAGGCCAGGACTGGATTGGCGTCGTGCGATTTCCAGCAATGTATCGAGAACCGCTTCATACAGATTCGTGATCTCATGAGCTGTGTCAGTGCCCGATATCTCACCCCACAGATCACGTGCCACGATGCGCATACGCTCACGACGGATGAATGACGAGACAGCCACCATCTTCTGAGAGGGGGTACCTCGTCGGGGGAGCCGGTCGTAGAGCTCTTCCTTCAGGCGATGCACACCCTTGGGACGGTTCTCCACGATCTCTTCGCTGAACAGCACATCGAGAAGTTCTTGATGGCTGGCTAAGGTATTGATGGTGCTGGGACTGCACCCCGCTATGAGGACCAGCCGTTTTAGTACGTCCTGGCTGTCGTGGAATACCTGGTAGAGATGTGCCCGGCTTGGCGCTGCCACAGAAAGCGTCTCTATACCCAACAGCGCCGCATCGGGGTCGGGGCTCCGCTGGGCGAATGCGATGAGTTGCGGCGCTATCTTCAAGAAATGTTGCTGTATCTGTGGACTGGCGGCTCCTGTAGTCATTGAACCGGACGAGGCCAACATACCAGTGACCGGTATCTGCAACAAATGCAGTGCACGCTCTGTCTCAAGAAAACCCGCCTCAGAAAGCATTTTGACAATCGCAGCACGAGCCACAGGCAGTTGGATATTGCTGAGAAGGGTGCTCAACGATTCGGTGTATTCGTCAACCTGGCGGTCCACCATTTCGTCATAGAAGAGCTGTTCGAACAGCGTCCGCACCTTGGCTCTGATGGCGTTGTAGTGCGCCATGAAGTCGTCTGTGCCCGTAAACCCCATACGGCGTGCCAGCAGTGTGAGTGCCCGCTCATCTTTGGGAAGAGTCTGGGTCTGCTGTTCGTAAAGTATTTGAAGCCGATGCTCCACCGTGCGCATGAAGGTATAGCCTTCCGCGAATGAGGCGGCTTCATGTTGTGTGAGAAACCCTTCCAGGCATAACCGGTCGAGTGCCTCCAGCGTGTTGCCTGTTCGCAGGGCGGGGTGACGCCCTCCGGTCAGGAGCTGCATGAGCTGGACCGTGAACTCCACATCGCGGATACCGCCAAGCCCAATCTTAACGTTGGTTTCTTGAACGTCTGAGATCACCGCTGACTGTTCAATACGCTGCTTGTTCAGGTGGATATCTTCTACCCACTGTTTTGGTATTGTGTGGCGATAGGTGGTTTCCTGAGCCAGTTGCATGAAGCGGGCACCCAGGTCCGGGTCACCAGCCACAAATCTGGCTTTGATCAGTGCCTGACGTTCCCAGCTCTCCGCCCAGTTTTCGTAGTAGTTTGCGCATCCGATTAGCGACCTTGAGGGGCTGCCGTAGCGACCTTCTGGCCTCAGCCGAAGGTCCACACGGAACACCATACCGAGTTCAGTGGATTTACTGAGCACGTTGACGATCTCTTGCGCCATCTTGTCAGAGTAAGCCGAGGCGGCAAGTTTACCGCTTACCGGCGAAGTGTCGTCATAAACGAACATCAGGTCGATGTCACTGCTGTAGTTAAGCTCTCGTCCGCCGTGCTTACCCATGGCGATGACCGCAAACGGCGGTGTTATCGTCATCTGGTGCTTCTGGCTGACATGTTCATTGGCTACTTCAAAGGAGACCTGCGTCATGGCGTCCGCAAAGTCACTGAGCGCGCGAGCGATAACGGGGAGGGGCTGTGTGCCCAGGATGTCCATCACCCCGATGCGCAGCACTTCGCGCCGCTTGTAACGCCGTATGGCGTTGAGCTGCATGGCGTAACTGCTGCTGATCTTGATCATCTTGTGGGCTTCGCGGTAGTGCTGCGTGGTGGAGATCACGCGGCTGCGCTGATCCGGGTCGCTGAAGAACTCAAACAGCTCAGGCTGAGCGATGAGTATCTCGCTGAAAAACTGGCTTGTAGCACATACGGTAAAGAAAATCTCAAAGGTCTTGGGGTTGCTACAGAGAAATCGATAATATGGCAGGCGGTTGGTCAGCGCGTCCTGCCAGCGGTCAAAATTCACCAAAGCCATGTCAGGATCAGGGCTGAGCAGAAGCGAACTCCTGAGTGCCGGCAGCATCTCATCGAACGCCTCTGCATGAGGTCCCCAACCGCGCAACGCCTCCAATATGGAGTTTGCGCGGGGAATATCTTGTATTCCGACTTCGGTCAGAAACTCTTCAGAAAGAATCGGGTTTTGACTGGGATTATCGGGCATTCTACCTATTCGTCTTGCTTTTTGTAAGACGCCTCTTTGACCACTAACCGGATGGGGGTTCCTTCAAACGCGACGTGTCTACGGATCGCGTTTTCGAGGTACCTCAGGTATGAGAAGTGGCACAATTCGGCATCATTGACGAACAGCACGATCGTTGGCGGCTTGACAGTCGCCATCGTTGCATAGTAAATCCGCAAGGTCTTGCCCTTACGGGAGTAGGGTTTCACATCGGAAGCCTCTCGAACGACTCGGTTGAGAAGTCCGGTGGGTATACGGTGGGCGTGCATCTCCGCCGCATCCAGCGCGGTGGTCACCACATGTTTGATGCCTGTGTTTTCCAGCGCACTGGTGAATACCAGCGGCGCGAATGAGAGGAATGGCACCTCATTGCGGAAGATGGCAGTATAGTCTTTGATCAACGTACGGCTTTTGGGGTTGTCTGTCAGGTCCCATTTGTTGACCACGACGATACATGCGCGGCCCTCCTCTACGATGATGCCCCCAACCCGCTTGTCGCCTTCAGTGACCCCGGCGGTGCCATCAACCACCAGCACGGCTACATCACAACGGGCAATGGCCCGCTGGGCGCGCAGCACGGAGTAATATTCCACCGATCCCTGCACTTTACCGGCCTTACGGATACCGGCGGTGTCGATGAGCGTGATTTCTTGGTCGTTCCATCGTAGCCGGGTATCGATGGCGTCACGCGTGGTGCCGGCGATCTCACTGACGATCAACCGCTTCTCGCCAAGCAGGGAGTTGACCAGTGAGGATTTACCCACATTCGGGCGTCCGACGATGGCCAGCTTGATGTTCTCATCCTCTGCCACCTCGCCGTCGCTGCGGGGAAGGAGCTGTACCACGCGGTCCAGAACATCGGCCACTCCGTGGCCGTGGATGCAGCTAATGGTGAAGAGCTCGCCGATGCCCAGGCTGTAGAATTCCGCCGACTCGATCTCACGCTCCTGGTTGTCGGTCTTGTTGACGACGATGATGATGGGTGTTTTCGTGCCCCGGAGCGCGTCAGCCAGCTCCTGGTCAGCGGCCGTCATGCCATCAACCGCGTCCACCATGAACAGGATGACATCAGCTTCCGACATGGCCATGTTGGCCTGCAGGCGTATCTGGTCCATCAGTGGGTCGTTGGCGGTCATCAAGATACCGCCGGTGTCGATCAAGTTGAACACCGCGCCGCACCATTCCGCTTCCGCGGAGATACGATCGCGGGTGATGCCCGGTATGTCCTCTACGATAGCAGAGCGGTAACCCAGCAAACGATTGAAAAGTGTGGATTTGCCCACATTTGGGCGGCCCACGATGACCACTGAGGGCCTTGGTACTGTCATTTCGTTATTCATATCAGTATTAGTGTACCAGAATGCGGACCGGCTTACGGCTGCTTGCTTGCGAGGTTCTGTATACTGTCAGACCGGATATTGGTGCAGATTGGCCCAATCTTCGGTATGCTATCACTGATGTATACGAGGTGATTCTTATGACAAACAACAAGTGGAGATTTCGAGTGTCAGCAAGGCTCATGAGCATCCTGGGTCTGGTACTAGCACTATTGGCCGTATCAAACGCCAACTGCAAGGAGATGAAGGTGGAGAAAAGCAGGTTTGTAACCAGCGAAACGGGATTTGATGGTGCGGTCACCGTTGCCAATGAGAAGGTGACCGATGGCCTGATCAGCGTGACGGTGAATGTGCCGTATATCGACATCACCGGTAAGCCCAAGATGGGGCAGGCGCGGATATTTGTGCGCGAAGACAAGCTGAAGGCCGGTGCAAAGCTGCCGCTGGTCAGCATCGCTCATTACGAAGTTGATCCTGGTACCGCCAAGGTTGTGTGTGATGCTGGCTGGGCCGCGGTGACGCCGCATTATGGCTCCGAAAAGGGTGAGTACCCGCTGGAGTTCTGCGGGGGCGACAGCTACAACCTGGCGCGGGCCATCAACCAGTGGGCGCGACGGCTGCCGTTCATCGACCGCACCCATATGCATATCTACGGCGGAAGTGCCGGCGGCTACATGACTCTGGCGATGAGTGCGGAGTGCTTCCCTGTGTCGTCAGCTTTTTCTGGGATGCCGCTGTTCAACCTTGCTTATAACGTGAACTATCTGCATGTCAGCAGCAAGTATACCGAGTTGATGACCCCCGATGGCAAAGACAAAATCCTTCCAGTCATTGCAGTCGTAGTGCCGATTGCGGACCAGGCATGCGACATATACGGCAAGGATTTGTCGGACAATAAGTGGTACTACATCAGCCCACTGTCGCAGCTCGAGCGCATCACCTGCCCGATTGTGGTGACAGGTGCTACTGGCGACACACTGTGCCCATCCACCCAGTTGACCGCGAAGCATGTGGGATCCATTGAAGGGCAGGGGTTTCCTGAGGGGTTCAGCATGGACTTTGAGAGCCTGACCAAGGTGGATTTAGCCCGCAAGCGGCTGGACGAGGTGATCCCGGCTGACAAGATGACCCTCATCGTCTTGCCGAAGCCCGCCGATGCCGTGCAGATGAGTTACAAACAGGTGATAAGCGGTGAGCCAACCCCGCCGGAAGTGGCCAAGATGAAGCACATCGATATCCCCTGGAGTAAGAAGACGCAATGGACGCTGGTGCTGCATGATGAGGGGTCGCCCGCACCAGACACAGGTCATAATCGGTACTATTGGAACACGACCTCGCCCTGGAGCTTTGCGGAGCTCTACAAAACCGAGACCCCGTCGCCAGCTATACTCAACGAGGCCAAGCTGGCGCGGTTGATGGACCGATACATGGGCATCTCTGACCGCCAGTTGACGCTGGCCGATGGCTCACCTGTGCATCGCCTGAACTACGAGCGCATTGAAAAGCTGGATGTGGTGACTGGCCTTCTTGATTATGCCGACATGGGAGCCGTCCATCTGGGCCGTTTGAAGGAGCTGTATAAGGCTTCCGCCACGCAGCAGTTTGGTCCGAGCCTGGACCGCCAACAGTTGGAGAAAATCCGCGAGGGGTTGCTGCGGTAGGGGGTATTGTCTGAACCACGGATTACGCGGATTACACGGATGGGTTCGGATGGGAAGGTACCGCATGTGTAGGGGCAACCCCCTGTGGTTGCCCCATCCGCGGTGACATCATGTATCGCATACTGTCAATCGAGGGCAACCACAGGGGGTTGCCCCTAACAACGTTCGGCCCTGGGAACGCCAATCTCCCGATTGGCCTCTCCCCCGACGATTTCTACCCCAACAGCAGGTTGTCCAACGCCTCGGCCAATGCCTCCGGTGCGCATTTGCTGACCACGTAGGCGTGCTTACCATTAGCGTCCGGCTGCCAGGTTGATACCCCGCGGTCGTCGATGGTCAGCTTACCCCAGTCAGATTGGCCCATCAGTTCGCTTTCGCCACGCACCGCATACAGCACCGTGACCAAATCCCATGACGAACGTCCATCTTCGCCTATATATAGCCTGTAGGCCAGTGGCAGGGGATGCCCCTCAGGATATTGGTGCAGGTTGGCGCAGGTGATCACCGTGTCGCCCATCTCATAACCGCAGAAAATCACCGGCACAGGGGATTGGTTGACCACAACCTGCGCGGCCCTGATGTCCATCTCTACATTCCACTCGGCAAACTGCACGCCATGCTTCGTGGGGTCAAAACAGCCCGCCATGCACACGATTTTATTCACCTTCTGCGCAACCAGCTCCACACCGGAGAGGGGACTGAACTCATCCGCGGGGGAGAGCAGCAGGTCGCCGATGTTGTTCAGCGGGCCGATGGTGACCAGCACCACGCTGCCGGATTCTGCGGAGGCCAGGCTCTGGCGCAGCACGGGCAGCGCGAATGGAAACTCGATCTGCTCATCGCCCAGGAAGCGTTCGGAAACGGCGCGGTTATACTTTTGGTGCAGCTCCTCCGACAGGAAGTCGGGCCGCGGGCACTGGCCGACCGGCACCGAGTAGCCGTAGTAGCGGTTGATCACCTCAGCGCAGCGCGGTCCCCAGTGGTAGGAGGCGCAGCAGGTGATGGCCAGCATCTCGGCCTCCTGCATCCGCCGCAACTGGTGCAGCACGCAGACCGCGCCCACATCATCGCAGTCCGGCCCGATGTCGGTATCCACGATGACCACTGGTTTTCTATTGAGTTCGTTTGACATTTTGCGTGCTCTCCCTGGTATGTTGTTTCACCCGCTAGAGTATAGAGCATTTGGGCTGGAGTGGCAACGGGCTGGACGAAGGGAACCACAGAGGGCACGGAGGGGGGGGTGAAGGCGGCTTGCGGTTCTCCGGTATGCTAAGATGAGTAATAGTTGGTCATCTTTCATCGTCCTGGAGAAGATATATGCGTCTCGCCATTTTATTATCTGTGGTTTTGTGCATCGGTTTGATGAGCTTTACCCGTGCAGCCACGCCGTCCGATATATGGATTGAGGCGGAAAGCTGCGTCGACCACAATTGGGAAGGACCAGCCGATTTCCCCGGGGTTGTGAGCGGCGACAAGATACTCCGTCTCTGGAGCGATATTGATCCTGGGCCTGAGGGGTATCATGCCCGGTTACCGTTCAGGACAGACCGGGCAGGGAAGTATCATGTGTGGGTGGGTGTGTCAATCAACAGTGTGTCGCCGTTTTACTGGCGCATAGACGACGGTCAATGGCATAACAGCGAGGAAATCCCTGATGGTGATGTGGGCACCATTTACGGGGTGTCAGACTGCATGGCGTGGGTGCGATTGGGTGCCGCCACGCTGAAACCAGGAAATCATTCCCTCACAATCAAAGTCACGAATCGGCGCATTATCTATATTCTTCCAGAAAAATATGTATTTTATATGGACGCGGTGCTCATCACCGCGCGAGACGTACGGCCGGACGGACTGGTCACGCCTGTTGACTTACCACGCTTGAAACCTATGGCAAAGCTGAAAGCCGAAAAGATCGTGCCGATCAAGCGTGCCATGAGGTCTGGGCCTCCGATGCTGCTGGGATCGGAAGCCGGACAAGGCCGAATGAACCGGATGCTGGCCTCGCTGGGGCTCGATTATCTTCAGACTGACGACGACCATCTCACGGTCAACGAGCTGGCGCCGGGCCGGTGGGATTGGAGTGCCGGCGATGCTGGGTTGGCAGCGGCTCAAGCCGCTGGCGTGGCATGGCAATACTTCCCGCATTTTCACTGGGCGCCTGACTGGCTTGCGAAGACGGATCGATTCGTGCCCAGTGTGGGTGTAAACACCGGACGAAAGCTGCGGGCCATGTCGATCTGGAGCCCTGAGTTACCGAAGTGGTATGATCACTGTTACGCCGCATTGGCAGAGCACTACGGCACTAAGATAGCATCCATCTACCTGGGAGTTTACGGTGACTTCGGCGAGGCTACCTTCCCATTAGGATTGCACCCTTTTGAGAAGAAGAGGTTCGGTGATTATGGTTCGGCCTGCCCGGACTACTGGTGCGGCGACGATTATGCGCGGGCATCATTCCGTGACTGGTCGCGGCGTAAATACACCACGCTTGCATCGCTGGGAACCGCATGGGGCGTATCGGCCGGGAGTTGGGACGAGGTGAGCTATCCGCCTGAGACGGTCTTTCCATACCAGGCGATCAAATGGCCCGAGCAGATGACGGTGCCGGAGCGCCGATACTGGCTGGACTTTCTGACGTGGTACCACGATTCTTTGACCGATCATGCGGCCATCATGGCGCGGACAGCACGCAGGCATTTCCCGAAGGCGCGGATGGTGCTGCCGGTGGGCAACGGCGAGGAGCAAGTGGTCACAGGGGTCGATCTCTCGGCACTGGTGAAGATTTGCCGTGAGACCGGGGCTGAGATACGATCGACCCACGGCGGCGTCTATCCGGTGCCCACCAACCTCTCATCTCTGTTGCGCCGACTGGCCAGCGCATCGCAGCTTTACGGTGTTCCGTTCTGGTCAGAGCCTCCGGGCGGGATGGGCACGAACCAGATGGTGGGACGGATATTCGAGTCGCTCTCCTGCCGGGCGAGCCGCTTCTACGACTTTTTTGCAGACCCGGTGGGCAACGCGAAGGTGATCCGCAAATACAAGCAGTTCATGACCCGCGAAGAGACCGTGTGCGATGTGGCGATGCTGTTCCCGTCCACCGACCATATGCTGCGGTCGATGATAGGATACCCGACAGGGCTGCTCAAAATCGGTCCGATGCTGCGCAGCACGATGGACTTTGACATCATCGACGAGCGCATGATTGCGGATGGCGCGTTGAACTCGGTCCGTGTGCTGGTCTCGACTGACGGAGCGTTTTTTGCGCCGGAGGCATTGGCCCGCATCGAGGCGTGGATGAGGAACGGCGGAGTGCTGGTTCGTGGGGCCGTGCCGATGATGACCGTCGAAGGCGAAGCCACGGTCTGGAACCGAATCTCCGGTATGATGGGCAGTCACTCCACCGCTCTGAAGAATGAGCCCACGGCTGAAGACTGGTCATCCGGCATGATCAGCGAAGCCGCGGCTTCGGGTAATGCTGAGATAGTTGATGGTGCCTTTCTTGGCTACACAGCGGAGGCTATTGCGGGACGAAATATCGCCGGCTGTGATGATGTATCGTTTGCCGCGAATGTGCTGGCAACTGCGGGCGGAAAACCGGCTATCTGGGCACGACGCGTGGGCAGGGGATGGAGCATCATCTGCGCGGGCGGTCCGCAGGATGCTCTGACCTTCCGATCCGTGGTGCGCGATGCCGTGTACCGCCTGTCGGCGCTGGACCCGACCAAGAGGGACGCGCTGGAGCTGGCACCGGCCACTGCCTGGGGTAGCCTCTATACCCTGCTGCTCAAGTCCGGCGAGGTCATAGCTTACAACCACGGCGACACTCCGGTGCGCACCGCTATCGCGAGGCGCGAGGTCACAGTGGCGTCGCATTCGCTGATGAGCGTAGGGCCAGTCGTAAAGTGACGATGTGAAGAACCTTCAAGGTAAACAGCTTCCTCGTAGCCACGATGGATAACCGGTGTAATACACATATGACATCAATCTTCTGTATGTGTTTCGATTTGCGGTATAATGGTTTCATCATATGCACGAAAGGATGGTGCGAGACATGACAGAAAAACTGAGGTTACCAGTAATCGTGATGATATCCATGGCTTCTGGCTACATAGGCGGCTTAATGAGCCAGTCGAACAAACCCGCGGAGGCTGTTGGAAAACCTGCCACCGTTGTTGCACAGGTGAGGGCAAAGAGCTTTGTGTTGGTTGATGATGCAGGGATTGTCCGCCGTAAAGTCATTACAGACAAAGACGGGCCTAAAGTATTGTTTTATAATGATGCAGGTAAATTGTACGCGACATACAGTAGACATTAAGCTGGGTCCTATTTTGCGCTCAGATATGCTCGGTGCAATAAAGTTGGCCAGAGATGGATCAGACTTATGTCGCACCATACCAACGGTTAACGATGGAGTGGCTTCAAAGATAAGCGAGACGACCGTAGCGGTGCTGATCGCTTCAACTCATGATGGTGCGACCGCGCGATACTGAGGGGTGAGATGGAATACACCAAACCGAGCCTAGACATAAATCAACAGGTCAATCTGCTATTAAGCCGCGGTATGCAGGGCGACCCTGTGTATATGGCCTCCAAACTTACGCTGGTCAGCTACTACCGCCTGAGTGCGTATTGGCGCATCTATCGCAATGCTGACGACACATTCCATTCAAGCCCTGACTTTGAACACATCTGGCACTTATATGTATTCGACCGTAGGCTGAGGCTACTTGTCATGGATGCGATCGAGCGGATTGAAGTCGCTTTACGTTCCCGACTGGCCTATTACCACTCACAGGCATACGGGCCGTTCGGCTATGCTGTTGATCCTGATAGCCTTCCAACATTGAACAAATACACTACCGACTTATTTGCTGATATCGATAAACAACTATCTATGAGCAGGGCACCGTTAATGGATCATTTCAGAAACCAGTATAGTGACAACCACCGTTACCCTCCAATTTGGATGACTGTAGAAGTTGTGTCATACGGCACACTGGTAAACCTATATCGATCTGTACCTGCTAAGATCAAAAAGGCTATCGCATCTGAGTTTCGTGTTGGTGCTCCTGTGTTCGAATCGTGGGCAAACACGCTACGGCCTGTAAGAAATATATGTGCCCATCATGCACGTCTTTGGAACACAACACTGACGAGTCCTCCTACAGTGCCTTATGAAAGGAATAGCTCACAGTGGCATTCACCACACCCGTTTAATAACGCACGGATGTACTCGGTGCTGACCGTCTGTAAATGGTGCCTAGATGCGATATCACCATCAAGCAACTGGAAAAATCGAGTGTTGGAATTATTTAATGAGTTTCCAGAATTACCGATATACCAGATGGATATGCCCGACAACTGGCAAAGTCATCCAATTTGGAGATAACCCATTGACATCCTGCGACTGGATATGCAAGAATGAATACAGAATGCCCCTTAAGCCTAGGCGACTCCGGTTGTATGCTCAAATTGAGGGGTAGTTTTTTGCGTTCCCTACAGCTAAGCCCCCATATACAAATGCTATTTGATATGGGGGCGTTACTATTGAAAATGCAGGCGGATTTGAATATCTCCATCAGGTGACATGTGCAGTCCAACTACAGAACCACATTCACCCCCTGATCACCCCACTCACCGCCCTCTCGCCATTTGCGGGATATCCGTATCGGTCAGAGGGCGCTCCTTAACTTGCGGACCTTCAAACAACAGCATGGTAAGGCTCCGTCACTGGCCCAATAACAACCCGTCCATTAGCTTAGCCAGTTCTTCGGGTGTGCGTTTGTTCACCACATAGGCGTGCCGTCCGGTGCTAGATTTGCTCCATCGGGAAACACCCTTGTCATCGATGGTGATAGTGCCCCATTCGGACTGGCTCATCGCACTGCCCTGAGCACCCAGGGCATACATGACGGTGATGGGATCCCACGACGACCGTCCATTCTCGCCGATATACAGCCGGTAGGCCATCGGCAGAGGGTGGTTCGCTGGATATCGCGCCAGGTTGGCGCATGTGATCACACGGTCACCCACCTCATAGCCACAGAAGATGACTGGCACAGGTGAGTCGTTCACCACGGTCTGAGCGGCCTTTATGTCCTGCTGCACGTTCCATTCCGCAAATACTGGCCCCATATAAGCAAGATCGAAGCAGCCAGCCATGCAGACGATGCGTGCCACTTTCGCTGCCACGAGTGCTCGCCCAGATTTGGGGCTGATGGCATCGGCAGGAGAGAGCAACAGATCGGCTATGTTGTTCAACGGGCCGACTGATATCAGCACCACACTGCCGTCCTCCGAGGAGACCAGGCTGCTGCGTAACACATCGAGTGCTCTGCGAAAAGCGATGGGTTCGTCCCCAAGGAACCGCTCGGATACAGCACGGTTATACTTTTGGTGAATCTCATCGTCTAAAAATCCGGGCTTTGGGTAGGCACCCACAGCCACCGGTGAACCGCCAAAATATCTGTTGATGGCCTCCAGGCAACGCGTACCCCATTGGCTGGAAGTGCAGCAGGTGATGGCAAGTATTTCGGCTTTGTGCGATCTTCGGAGCTCGTGTAACAGGCTGACCGCTCCCACATCGTCGCAATCGGGGCCGATGTCTGTATCTAGTATTACCTTGGGTGTGCCAGTATACTTCGTTTGTGCAACAGAAGAAGTGGGTTTCATCGCTTTTTGAACAGCCGCTGGCTTGACAGGAGCTGTCATTACGGCTGCCAGTTGCTGGATTTCCGCGTCGGTCAGAAGCCGGTCGTAGACCCGCAGGCCCTTCAAGCCGCCCTTCGGGCCGCTGAGGGTGAACCGCGGCAGCACGAGCTCCAGGCTCTTGCAGCCGGATTTCTCGAATACGCCGTTGATGTACAGCGTGGGCTGGCCGTTTCGGAACTGCACGCCGATGTGGTTCCAGCCGGACAGCGCGTGCTCGGTAACCAGCAGCGAGGGCAGCCCGCCCGATTTAGCCGCACAGACACTGACACCGTTGGTGCCCACCGCGATGCCGATACCGGCCAGTTTTCCGTCTGCCTTGCCGTCCAGGCTGATGGGTGCCAGTGCGAAGGGCAGTCCGCTGGTGCCGGCGGTCTTGCCGATGCTCCAGGCCACCTTCGGGTTCTCGCCACCGCTGGCAAGCTGCTCTAGCTCGGTCGCGGAGAGGGCCCGCGGGTAAACGCGCACATCGTCAAGCCGGCCCTTATACCAGCCGTATCCGCCCATCGCGCCGCCCAGTCGGTTGAAGTAGGGGTGCACGGTTTTGGTGCTCTTCAGCCCCACCTTCACCAGCTTGCCGTTCACGTAAAGGCTGGGCGTCTTCTTATTGTAGACCAGCGTGATCAGGTTCCAGCCTGTGAGAGGACGGTCGGCGACGAGAGGCGAGGGCAGGTGGTTATCCGCCAGCTCGAACACCGTCACACCGTTGGTGCCCACGGACAGGCCGATTCCGGCCTCGCCGCTGGAGCCACCAAACTGGCTGGGTGCCAGCGCGTATCGCTGATCCGAGAGGCCTGTGGCTCCGGTGTTCACCTCCGGCGTGGAGGCGCGGGTGGCCTCAGGTGCCGCCCAGAAGGAGATGGTGAAGGTATCGGCAATCGACGAGAGGCTTCCGCTGTTGAGCGTGACGTAGTCGGTGCTGCCGTTGAAGCTCAGTGCCTTGCCGAACTTGCCGTCGGTCCAGGTGCAGCCGGTCAGCGTGCCCGGGTTGCCGCCGACCGAATCGGCCGCCGCGATGCCTTCCGCCTCGTTCAGCTTCCACCAGGCGATGCCCGATCCGCCGATGCCGTATTCGGTTTCGACGGTGGGTGTGCGCTTGGTCAGCGGTTTCGCCCAGAAGGCCACTGTGAAGTTGCCCTTCAGCTTGTCTAGTTTAGATGAGATTGAGTTGCCAGGGCCCTTGTCGGAGGCTGGATTCCAGAGGATGGCGGGCGAGCCGCCTTCGGGTTTACGCATCTCCACCACCAGCGAGTTGACGTAGCTGGGGTATATCCCGCTTTTGAACGCCTTGGCGTTCAGTGCGCCGGATCGTGTGATGGCGATGGGCTGGGCATATACTCGGCTTTTCTGGGTGGGCAGGCTGCCGTCCAACGTGTAGTAGATTTTGGCACCAGGTGTGGCACTGGCCAGCGTGAATATCCGTGCGCCATTCTTGTTCACAATTCGGGTGACCATGGGCATAGCCGCGAATTTGCCGTTCGCGATCTGCTGGTTGTTGCGGAAGATGAACCACTCCGGCTGCTCTTCGAACGCACGTTTGCCGGGCCTCGAGAAGAAGGTGTTGTTGCTAAAGGTTCCGCTGCCTTTGTTGGATTTGTTGATGTTCAGCTCGACGTTCCATCTGGGGCTAAAGCGCACGTTGCCGCGGAATATGTTGTTGTCAAACAGGATGTTGTTGTGGGGATAGTTACCCATGAACAGCACCGACTCACCAGATGAATTATGCACATAGTTGTTCTGGAAGGTGACATCGTCGGTGGGGCACTCGAAGTCGTAAGCGCAGCCGTCTGGTGAGCCGGGGTAATCACCCGCCCAGCCGAATTCGTTGTTGACCACCTCGTTGCGGATGCCATCGCCGCCCTTCAGGAAGCCGGTGAGCACCTGTGTGTTTCCCAGCGGGAAGTAGGTCCATGGGTAGTTATACACAAACACGCTGTTGATGATGTCCTGGTTCTTGCCCCAGGTCTGGTAGACCTGGTTCCAACTGCCATGGCTGATGGTGTTGCCATCGAATAGCAGGTTGTTGGCGGAGCCGCCACGGGTGGGGTCACTGTTACTGCCGCGCAGGTCGGTCGAAAAGCACTGGGTTCGCAGACCGATGCAGTTCTTTACCGTGACATTATCGACCTGTGCGTTGATATCCCACCAGATCGCCTTGCCAGCGCGGTTATACATGCTCATTGGGTCGATCTGGGCGGCAGGCGGGCAGAGCGGGTCGTCGATGTCGTGGATGAACAGGTTCTCGAAACGCAGGGTGTCGTAGACTTTTCGGTCGCGGTCGTCGTACCGTATGTGGATGCCAGTCCAAGCGTAGCCCAGCTCCAGGTCGCGTATGACATAACCCGCCGAGTTGATAGTGATGCAGTCCTGGTTCTTGCCCAGTGTGCGCTTGATGTAGGGCCGCTCACCTTTGCCGTAGGACGTGATGGTGATTGGGCTCTTTGCGGTGCCGTCACCACGGAGGGTCAGCGTCTCATCCCAGATGTCGCCAGCCTTCAGCAGCAGCTTATCGCCAGGTTGCCATGTCCGTGCAGAGGCGTTGGCCAGGCTCTTCCAGGGCCCGTGTGTGCCGTTCCAGGCCGGGGCCAGGCCGTCATAACGGTCATGTCCAGCCGACTGGCTGACATAGTAGACCGTCGCGGCATCAACGGCCAGAGGTGCTATGAACACACAGAGGGTGAGTATCGCAAGTCCGAGCAGCAGTATCTTCTTCATATGACTTCCTTTGGTTCTTTAGTGGCTGTCCAGGATTTTGATGATCTCCAGCGCGACGTCAGAGATCGCCACGTGGAGAGGCACCTCTCTGAACCCTTGGTCGATATACCACTGGGCGATAGCATGGGCACTCCCTGCGCAGTCCTCAAACCCCATGCGGCTGTCCGAAAGACAGTCGAAAATCCGGCTCAAGTGGGCGATAATGAAATCCGGTACGATATCGCCAGCGTCAGACTCGGCCAGCACGGTGGCGGTTTGTGATAGTATTGTGGCTCTGCTTTCCATGATGATGCTCCTCAGTTCTGTTTTATTCCTTGAGACTACAGGGGGTATCGAAGCTCCGAGACCAGCTCCATCACGTCCGAGTTGATCTCCGCATGGTCCACCACCCACTTGGTGGAGTTGGGTGCGAACAACTGTGCCCCGCCGCCCTTGGCGTAGGGGCCGAATGTGGGGCTATTCCAGCTCATGTCTGCGCACAATCCGTAGACCACAACCGCCCCTGGTTTGAGTTTGTAAAGCGTGACGTAATGGGCGTTGTTGGATTCGGGCAGTGCAAAGGCGGTCCTCGCCTCAAAAGGAGTGTTTATGTGATATGTCTTCGCGAACGAATACCATCTTCCAAGTTTGCTTGACGGTCCCCAGTATCGCACGGCATACGCTTCTTTGTTCAACTTCAGCACCTGCACGGCGTTGGGTCCTGCGGTATCGAACGATGTGAGGAAGTATCGGACCTGGTCTTCTGTCTGACCGTTCACTTCCATCAGTTTAGATATCAGCGGGGCACTGTCTGCTCTGCCGGTGGCCAGTACAGTCGCTCCCGAGAGGTCGGTCGAAGGGATTCGGGAGGTTTGGAAGACGAGGATTTTACCACCAACGGACATCGTGTTGACATCAGTTGGGGCGTTCCCTCCACATCCCGTCAGTAACAGGCATGTGACGCTGCTCAAAACAGCCAGTAGCGTTCTCACGCGGTGTGTGTGAAGAAAATGCATTACTGCTCCTTAGGCCTTGACATGGGTAGTGAAAAGTGTATCTACGCATAGATTTACCTATATCCGGTGTATTATCCTGCGTTAATACACCATTGCCATGTGGAGGATTCATGGAGCAGATACGGGGCACGGTAGAGCGTGCCCCGTGAGACGACCACTACGAGGGCAGCACCCTCAGGCGGCGGTGTGGGTCCTCGCCCAGACTTTCGCTGACCAGGTTATTACGTTCTACAAGTTGGTGCTGCAGGCGGCGTATGTAGCTGTTCTGCGGGCTGAGTTCCACGGGCTGCAGACGCTCCAGCACCTCGTCAATCGCCTCCTGGGCTTCCTGCATCGCACTGATGGTGGGGTCTTCCACGGAGGGCTCCAGACTGCTGGCCGGGCGCATGTGGAACACATCGCGCACCGCGCTGGCGATCTGCGCGTAGGTTTTGCTCTTCACCAGGTAGATGGGTGTGCCGTTCTGCTGCGCTTCGCGCAGCCTGTGGGCGTCTTTTTGGGCCGTGCCGCGCAGTGCGATTACTACATCGGCTTCGCTCAAATTCCGCACCATGAATCCGGGCACATACAGCTCGCGAACCGCTCTCTCCAGGCGGGAACGGCTCACACCATATGCGAACAGCTTCACGGTCGGAGGCAGTTCCTTGGGCACTCGCGGGTGCGGGCTCAGCTCTCGGACTACGGGCCCAGCCTCTTCCATACCGCTCGAATCGCCACGCTGAACCACATCGATGACACCCTGGTCGGTGCGCACGCGGATTTCAGGCCGCGGCATATCGCCGCGCAGCATCCGGTCGACCACGGCGGAGACATCGTGGTGGATGGCGAGTTTGTCCTTTTCCATCAGTTCGATGACCACATCGAAGGTGGGAGGGGCCTTACGCTCCAGCACCGTCTTTTGAGTGCCGCGCCGACGGGCTTCATCGTCTCCAAGGGTCACCGTCTGCACTCCGCCCACCAGGTCGCTGAGCGTGGGGTTCATCAGCAGGTTCTCCAGGGAGTTGCCGTGGGCGGTGCCGATGAGCTGCACACCACGCTCCGCGATGGTGCGCGCCGCAAAGGCCTCCTGCTCCGTGCCGATTTCATCAATCACGATCACTTCAGGCATGTGGTTTTCCACCGCCTCGATCATCACCGCGTGCTGCTGCTCTGGCACAGCCACATGCATGCGCCGCGCTCTGCCGATGGCAGGGTGGGGGATGTCGCCATCACCGGCGATCTCGTTGGAGGTGTCCACGATGATCACGCGCTTGTCGAACTCGTCGGCCAGCACTCGGGCGATCTCACGCAGTTTGGTGGTCTTACCGACGCCAGGACGGCCCAGGCAAAGGATGCTTTTGCCCTTCTCCACTACATCCTGAATGATGTCGATGGTGCCGAACACCGCACGACCTACGCGGCACGTCAGCCCAATCACCACACCAGACCGGTTGCGGATGGCCGAAATGCGGTGCAGCGTGCGGGGGATACCAGCGCGGTTGTCTTTACCAAACGCCACCACACGGCTGACCACATACTCAATCTCTTCACGTGTGATTTCGTCATCGCTCAGCCGTATGTGCCTGTCACGGAAACGCGCCTCTGGCTCACGGCCGAGATCCATCACGACCTCAAGCAGCTCTTCCAGATTGGCTTCACGGATCAGGCTTTGGCGGATAGCGGTTGGCAAGACATCAAGCAATTCCGCGAGGTTATCAGTGACACGTAATTTGTGCGGTTGCGGAGGTTCAGATTCAGAATAGCCGTCGTGGTGTAAATCTTTGGTCATTCTTTGTCTTTCTGCGTTATACCGCGTGGTTATTTGTCTCTATCTAGATTTTACCCGGTCCACGCGGTTAACCGGTATACACGTGCTACGAAAGCAACTCCACCGTGCGTCTGACGATCTCGTCAACCAGCTTTTGTCCGAGCTCTGCGCTGGCATGGATGCGTGGATCCACACCGTGCAGCGCATACAGCGGACTGGTGGGGTCATACGGCCCGCCATCGCTCTTTCTGGGTGTAATGGGAAGTGTCACTACATCTGGGTCGTGCTCGTAGAGGTAGTCCATACGCACCCAGTCGGGGTTGAGTTCCAGTGCGATGCTGGTTTCATATTTGGCGGCATGGTCGCCTGCGAAACTGTCACCCGGCAGCGGGGTAGTGACATCGAAGTCGCATATCCCATATACGCGGGTACCTGGATGCCGTGTCTGCGCGTCGGCGGCAATCTGTCTGACCATGTCGACCTGCTCCAACGGGTAGTGCCCCGTGAACAGCAAGATGCGTTTGAAGCCGTTCTCCACCAGCATGTCGATGCTCTGGTCGATCAGCGGGATCAGTTCCTCAGGTGTCCACATGTGTGTCCAGCGCGTGCCGATGTGCCCTCCGCCGGTGCCAAAGAAGAAGCAGGGCATCACCACCCCGCCTGTGACCTCGGCTGCCCTCATGCAGAGCGCGTGCGCCTTGATACCGTCAAACCCAGCGGGCAGATGATAGCTATGATGCTCGTACGTGCCCAGAGGCAGATATGCGATCGGGCACAGGTTCTTGATCTGCTCCAGCTCATCTGGATGCAGCAGTTGGTACTCACCGTAGGATGTCATTCGTAATCTCCTTGTCGGGTTGTGCGATTGGGGTGACCGCCCCTACGTAAGCCAATCGGCATCAGCTCCGGCTGAGGCTGATGTCACGAATACCCGTTTGGCGAACTCGTCATCTGGCAGATGGCTATAAAAGCTGCCTCGGAGGCTAGCAACCAGCTTCTCAGCCTGATCGGCCGCGACCAGGGAGACGGTGCAGCCGCCAAAACCGGCTCCCGTCAGACGGGCTCCAGAGGCACCGAACGACCGAAGCAGACCCACCAACTTATCGAGCTCTTGACAGCTTATCTCGTAGTCCTCGGCGCAACTGCGGTGAGATTCGTTCATCAACGAGCCCATAGCGTCAATATCGCCACTCTGCATTGCTTCGCAGGCCTGTTGCACACGGAGTCCTTCGGTGAGTACATGCCTGGCGCGCCGCTTGGGTTGGAAGCTGCTGCAGCCGTCTGAGATGAGTTGCTGTAGTTCGCCAGCCGATAGTCCAATGACTTCGGCACATTGCTCCAGGGTGAGGATACCATCAGGTAGTTGCGCCAACAGCTCCGGCCAGTCCTGGCGGTCACGAAGAAGGTCGCCCAGCGAAGCATATATCTTACCTGCGAGCTTGCTAAGCATACGCACCGAGATCCGGCATTCCGCCACGCGGGAGTTGTATGCGTCGCGTGCTGCTCCCGATTTCTCGGCGACGACCATGCTGTGAGCCACCACAAACCGCCAGTCCTCGGGTATCCGGTAGGGCTGAGTTCGCAACGGATTGAAGTTAATGCACAACGCATGGTTCTTTAACGACAGCAAGCTGGCGGCCTGATCCATCCCGCCGCCGCGGGTGCCCACATACTGCTCACCTTCAGAGCATAGACCGGCCAACTGCTCATGGCTAATCTCCAGGCCATTCAGTTTCGCCATGGCGAGGGCCATCACCACCACGGTGGCGGATGAGCTGCTGAGGCCTGCACCCTCGGGCACATCGCCAGAAACACAGATATTGGCGCCTTTTAGAGGCAGGCGTTCAGGCGCATGTTGAGCACACCAAATCCAGATCGCCTGACACGCCGCCTTGAGGTAGTTGCCCCAGTCGCCTGCCGTGTATGAAGGGATATCGGCGGCGAGTTCAAACTGCCGTTCGCCATACTTCGGGTTGGTGTTCATGGCGGTGATGGTCGGCTGCTCCACAGGAGCGGCGATGAGGCATATCTGCTGCTCCGTGGCGATGGGTAGCACAGGCAGGTTGTTGTAGTCGGTGTGCTCACCGATGATATTGACTCGTCCTGGGGCGTAGGCCTCCAGCAACTGCTCTGAACCGCCAAAACGGGCTGTGTACGCCTGTCGGGCGGTTTCTGCCAAAATCTTACTCATAATGTGCCCTCAGTCAGCTTGCGCTCTGCTGTGGCCAGGTCTTCCGGTGTGCCGATATCTAGCCAGGGTGCGTCTTCCATGCGCACCGCGGCCACAGGCAGACCGTCTGCGATCATCATATTCACGGCGTCAGGAAGCTCATACTCGCCGCGAGGGGAGGGTGTCAGACGGCGCAGGTGCTCAAAAATGGTAGGTTGGAATGCGAAGATACCGGCATTCATCCAGTGCGAAGGGATGGTGCCTTGTTTGGGCTTTTCGATGATCTGCTGTACCATGTCGTCATCGTCAATCAGCACCGCGGCACCTTTATAGGGGTCATCGACCCACTTGAGGGCGGTGACGGCTTGGCAGTCGCCACGGTTGATGCGTTCGATCATCTTCGCGTAGAGGTCATCGGAGGTCAGGATATCGCCAAAGGTCATCACGAAGGGCGAACCAGCTACCAGCTCCTCCGCCGACTGCAAAGCCGCGCCTGTACCGTGAACATCGGGCTGAGTGGCGTATTTGATGTCAAGACCGAGCTGTGAACCGTCGCCGAAGTGCGACTTTATCGCCTCCGCGAGGTATCGCACGACGATGATGAACTCCTGGCAGCCGTGCCGGGCGATCCGCTTGATGATGTGCTGCATGACAGGCTCACCGACCAGTGGAAGCATGGGTTTGGGCGTGGTCTGTGTGAGCACCCCCAGCCGGGTGCCTTTACCGGCCGCAAGAATGACGCATTTCATATAGTTGGACTCCAAATAACAATAATACCGATGCTCTTGTTTGATACCACAGATCAGCAGATATTTCCATGTGTCATGCTGCTGCCAACGCTGCGTTCATATTTAGGTTCAATCCGAGACACTCCATAACAATATTGCCACTCTTCGTACGGCTTAAGATAAAAGGGAACGAAGTAAGCCGTTATACCGTCCTCGCGCAGCGAAAGCCGTGGCCGCTGCCACGGTATGCAGGTTCGTGGTAGCAGCGGAAAGTGCAACGGAAGTAATCGCTGCTGCTGCCGTACCATGAACCCCCAAACAACGCACGATCAGAATGCGATTCCTTTGCGGGCCCATCCGCGCACCACTCCCATACGTTTCCGCACATGTTATACAACCCCCAGGGGCTGCAACCCTCCGGGTAGGCCCACACACTGCATGTCTGTTCGTCGCCCTTGTTTGAACCATTTCGGCACTTTACTCCACTCAACCAATCATTACCCCAGGGGTATTCCCTGCCGTCCACACCCCGTGCACCTTTTACCCACTCCAATTCACTCGGCAGCCGAAGCCCCGCCCATGCACAATAGGCCTGCGCGTCGTCCCAGCTCACGCACACTACCGGGTGATCCGCCTTCTCAGCCGGAAAGGAGTTCCCGATCCAGACAGGAGTGCCGTAGTCTGCCATATCCGGTGGACGATGGCCTTTCGCATCAACAAAACGCTTATATTGAGCGTTCGTCACCGGATGCATCGCCAAGTAATACGCGGGCAGACATATAAGGGATTCCGCATTACTTTGGTCACCACCGGGACCTCCGGCCAAGAACACGCCCGCAGGTATCAGCATGAGACGCGTGCCGTCCTTCTCGTTAACAAACTCATTACTACTGTATGAAGGCGATACCTTGTTCACTTTTCGGCCTCCGATCCTGTGATTCTGGGAGTTCATATATATACAGCCTTAGGTTGTCTACCTTGCGTGGTGTTGATGTGTTCGCCAATCGTCGGTAAATTCTTAGTATATTCCGATGATACCAACCTGGTGCCCAACAAAAAAGGGGCCGCTTGTGGGCGGCCCCTCGGAACTGAATAGCGCGTAACCGTTAGTCCTCGTGGAGCATGTGGTAGCCAAGCTCACCGTGCTGGGTGATGTCAAGGCCTTCACGCTCATCGGTGTCCTTCACTCGTAAGCCGGTAATCAGCTTGCAGATGCCAAGGATGATCAGCGTCATCACCACGGCATATGCGATGGTAACCACGATGGCTATGATCTGGGCGACCATCAGCTTGGATCCACCGCCGAGTGCTAGACCCTGGTGAGTAACAGCCGCGTTCACCGCGGTGCTTGCAAACACACCTGTCAGAAGCGCTCCAGTGGTTCCGCCCACGCCGTGTACGCCGAAGGCGTCCAGTGCGTCATCGTAACCCAGTTTGCTCTTCGCATTGACGGCGATGTAACAAACCACGCCCACGATCAGGCCGATCGCTATGGAAGCCATCGGTGTGACAAAACCAGAAGCGGGGGTGATGGCCACTAAACCGGCCACGGCGCCCGATACCGCACCCAATGCACTGGGCTTCTGTCGGTGTATCCATTCAGCCGCGATCCATCCTATGGTTGCACAGGCTGCGGAGATGTGGGTGACCACCATGGCATTGGCTGCTAAACCGGTTGAGCCTAACGCTCCGCCTCCGTTAAAGCCGAACCATCCGAACCATAGAAGGGCTCCACCGGTAAGACACATTGTCAGGTTGTTGGGGAAGAAGGCCTCTTTTCCATAGCCTTTCCTCTTTCCAATGACCAGTGCGGCGACTAATGCGGATACGCCGCTGCTGATATGCACAACCGTGCCTCCAGCGAAGTCCAGCGCGCCGAGCTTGAAAAGCCAGCCGTCTGCGTTCCACACCCAGTGGGCCAGTGGAGCGTATACCACCGTGTTCCACAGGAAGCAAAACAGCACAAACGCGCTGAATTTCATTCGTTCAGCCACGGCACCAGCGATCAACGCAGGGGTGATGACTGCGAACATCATCTGGTAAGCCATGAACACTATTTGGGGCACAGTCGTGCCGTATGTGGCGCTTGGCTCTTGTCCTACACCTCTCAGGAAGGCGAAGTCCATGTTACCGACGAAACCACCGATGCTGGGTCCAAATGCGGTGGAGTAGCCAAACAAAACCCATTGAAGGGTTGCCACTGCCAGCGCTGCGAAGCAGTACATGAATATGCTCAGCACATTCTTACGTCGGACAAGACCTCCATAGAAGAGAGCCAGCCCTGGTGTCATGAGCATGACCAGCGCGGTGCAGAGCAGCATCCACGCAGTGTCTCCTGTGTCGGCTTTGGGGGCATCTGCCGCGAAGGCGGGCAGTGATGCGATAAGCGAAGTTATCGCGAGAGTGATAGCGAGTGTTGTGTTCTTGCGCACGTGTTTATCCTCCGGTATTGTACGGAGACAAGCCAGCCGCGTCTTCAGGGTGGATTGCCCGTGAGAGTGTTTGGGCTTAAATACGTAGCCCAGAGAACCTGCGGTGGTGCGCTGTTAAGCAGGCTCGTCTTAGGCGCCTGCTCATTCATTACTAAAATTATACCAAATAATGAGGCGATAACGCGGAATATGAAGCTCGGAAATGTAGATATGTATCGCATCATGCTGCTCCAGGCGGCTAGTACACCGCCCAGAGCAGCATTCGATATGGTGTTTACTCCTCGTGGAGCATGTGGTAGCCGAGTTCACCGTGCTGGGTGATGTCAAGACCTTCCTGCTCGTCACTCTCTTTGACCCTCAGGCCGGTGGTCAGTTTCAGAACAGCGAGTATGATGGCTGTCACCCCAGCCGCATAGATGATGGTCACGATGACCGCTTGAAGCTGTGACACCAACAATGAGCTATTTCCACCCATGGCCAGCCCCACATACACCACGGCAGGGTTCACCGCGCTGGTCGCAAACACACCGGCCATCAGAGCACCGGTGGCTCCGCCCACACCGTGGACGCCGAAGGCGTCGAGGGCATCGTCATAGCCCAGCTTCACTTTGGCATTCACGGCAAGATAGCATACTAACCCCAGGATGGCACCTATGAGCATAGCCGCCGTTGGGCTGACATACCCAGAGACGGGTGTGATGCCGGCCAGTCCGGCCACCGCGCCTGATACTGCGCCAAGGGCGCTAGGCTTCTGACGCTGTATCCACTCAATGGCGATCCAGCTAATGCAGGCGCTTGCTGCAGCCACATGCGTGACCATGAATGCGTTGCAGGCCAAGCCTCCAGAGGTCAGCGCGCTGCCTCCGTTGAAGCCGAACCATCCGAACCAAAGCAGCGCACCGCCGGTAAGGCACATAGTGAGGTTGTTGGGGAAGAAGGACTCTTTGCCGTAACCTCGCCGTTTGCCCACGATGTAGGCCGCCACCAGCGCAGATACTCCACTGGTGATGTGTACGACGATCCCTCCGGCGAAGTCGATGGCTCCCTGCTTGGCCAGCCAGCCGTCGACGTTCCACATCCAGTGGGCTACTGGAGCGTATACAACCGTGTTCCACAGGAAGCAGAACACCAGGAATGCGGAGAATTTCATGCGTTCGGCCACCGCACCGGCGATCAAGCCTGGTGTGATTACGGCGAACATCATCTGGTAGGCCACGAAGATAACCTGAGGCACGGTGCTGGCGTATATGGGGCTGGGTGTCTGGCCCACGCCTCGCAGGAAAGCGAAGTCCATATTGCCGATGAAGCCGCCAATAGATGGGCCGAATACCTCCGAGTATCCGATCGTCACCCATTGGATAGTGGCTACCGCCAGGGCGGCGAAGCAGTACATAAAGATGCTGAGCACGTTCTTACGGCGGACCAGCCCTCCATAGAAAAGAGCCAATCCAGGTGTCATGAGCATGACAAGAGCGGTGGAAAGTAGCATCCAGGCGGTGTCGCCGGAATCCACCTTGAGTGCCTCTGCGGCGTGAGCCGGAGTTGCGGCGATGAGTATTAACATCACCATTGAAATCGGGAACTTTGCGTAGTTGCGCACGTGTCTGTCCTCTATACATTGACGGGGACAAGCCAACCGCATCTGTGGGGGTGGTTGCCGGTATGGTGCGTTTGGGCGGGGAGACTTTGCCCAGCGGCTGCAGCTTTGCGCAGGGAAGAAACTGAGGCGTCATAGACCACAGTTTGCCGATAGATTATAACATGCCAGGGCTTGTGTTAGCAGAGGATTTGAAAAATGGGGGTGCCTACTCAGCCATTAGCGACGGGTTCCATCAATCTGCAAAAGCAGGCCTCGTCACCCGTCGCTAATCAGTTGGCTGTCCGCTGAAGCGGACGCATTCCGGACGCCCCCTGCGACCGCTTGCGGGCTGCGAATAAACAGGCATGCGGTGAGGGAACCCCGTCACGGACGCCTGTCCGTGGGGTGACCAAACCCGTGGCAGCGGGGTTGATCACTTGCGATCTACACCGCCAGCCCAAGTGTGATGGGTTTGGCTATCCGCCAGACCTGCGCGGTCTACAGGCTGCGCTGAAGTGTGCGCAGCGGCAGGTAACTGATCAACTTTATGTTGTTTCGGCGTAGGATATTGCCGATCTCTGGATCGGTGGAGAAGAGCCGGAATTCGGTGGAGCGGTCGCGCCAGCTTCCTGTAATCGCCTGAACCTCATCGGTGGGCACCGATGGGTGAATGTAGAGTTCCGTCACGCCTGGCTGGAGGTGGTTTAGTATGCGCCGCCAGTAGACTTCAATATCTTCTCCGTTAGCGCGGTCGCCATGAATCAAATAGTCGGGGAAAACCAGACCCATCTCAGCGGCCAGCTTGCGGATATCGCTCATGCCGAACTTGTCTAGCAGTGATTGGCTGGGCATCCGTATTGGCACGTTCAGGTCTTTTGCGACTTGCATATGAGCCTGCCACAACGGCAGACTGTAGCACAGAGCACCCATATGACTGTCTACATGGCTGATATCAATGCCGTTGCTGAGGGCTCTTGCCACCTGCGCTTTGGCCTCGGCTAGGGCGGCCTTTGGTGTGGCATTGGCCATGAAACTGACCACATCACTGAACAAGTAGCCTTTGGGGTCGACCAAACTTTTGAACTCGTCGCCGATACCCACTGGTCCCCACCGGTAACTGCCCCATTCGCTGGTGTGCGTCAGATGAACCCCAAAGGAGGCCTGTGTAGAGCGGCGCGCATAGTCTGCCATCTCGGAAAACCATGGACATGGGGCCATCAACGTAGTACTAGTCACACGGCCTTGCTCAATGCACCGCTTAACCGCCGCATTCGCAGCGTGGCACATACCAGCATCATCGGCGTTGACGATCAGAAGTTTGGTGGAGGGAGCGTAGCCTAGTTTTACATTGAGTGCGCGTGTGTCTATCATGTATAGAATTATAGCATAAATGGGGCATTGAATAGCACAGTCCTGAACGGGTAACATGATATCGTGGCTGTATATATAACTGTGACTCATATTGTGTCATCCAGGCATGGATAAACTGCAGGGCGTAGCGGTAGTAGGCCCTACATCGTCAGGAAAGACAGCACTTTCTGTGTGTCTGGCTGAACTGCTGCAGGGCGAAGTGATATCGGCAGACTGTATGGCTGCTTACAAGGGTTTTGACATCGGCACGGCGAAGCCCACGTCCGATGAGCTTGCCAGAGTGCGGTTTCATTTGCTTGACGTTGTGGAACCCGTAGAAGCATTCAACGTGTCGTTGTTCCAGGGGTTAGCTCTTGAGGCCGTCCGGCAGGTTCAGCAGAGGGGACATCTGCCGATTATCGCTGGCGGCACTGGGTTGTATTTACGGGCTTTGCTGCACGGCTTTACTCTACCGCCGGCGGTTGGTAGTGCGGAATTGCGGCAGAAACTGCTGCAGCGGGCTGCTGAAGGAGAAACAGCACAGATGCATCTCGAGCTTCAGCAGCTTGATGCTGACGCAGCGGCGAAGATACATCCGAATGATGTGATTCGTCTGACGAGGGCCCTGGAGGTGATCCTGACAACAGGTCAGCCTTTTTCGCAGCTTCAGAGAGCTGAGCCTCCAGATGAGTTGCGCCATGTGGCGGTGGTTGGTCTGACCATGACCAAAGAACTGCTGGCGGACCGCATTGCGCAGCGATGTCGTTTAATGCTGCAGGCAGGATGGCTTGACGAGGTGCGGGGTTTATTGGATGCTGGCGTGCCGGTCGATTCGCCCGCAATGCGCTCGTTGGGCTACCGTGAGCTGGCAGCGGTGGTGATGGGGGAGATGAGCCTGGAAGAGGCGGTACCAGAAATTACGAAGCAGACCAGGCAGTATGCCAAACGGCAAATGACCTGGTTCCGTAAAGAACCAGGTGTACAGTGGTTTGATGCTACTCAACCGCACGAACAACTACTGAACGAAGTGATGGCCTACATACACACTATTGACAGGGAGACAGCAAGATGAGCCAGAAATCACAGATGAATGTGCAAGACATGTTTCTGAATCAGGCCCGCAAAGACTGTATTCCGGTAAGTATTCAACTACTAAGCGGTGCCTTGTTAAAAGGTGTTGTCAAGGGGTTTGACTTTTACACGATTTTGCTTCAGACACAGGGTAAGCCGACCACGCTTGTATACAAACACGCAGTGGCATTAATTGTGCCATGCCAGGAGCTTATGCTGTTTCATAACACCATGACCGCTATGGAGGGCAACCCTCTGCAAGAAACTGCAACATCCGAGTGTTAAAACTAGTGCAACCACTCAGCCATGAGGGACGACCGTGTCATTGTCAACGATTAATCGTTGTGTCTATACTTCCGACACCCCGAATGGGGTATGATTCTTATAGCCACGGGTAAGCGAAGCGCAACCCGTGGAGGGCAACCAAAAACAATTTACCCCGAAGGGGTCGACTTAGGTTTCCCAGTATTTTGCTTCTGAAATTCGTTTCGACCCACTTCGGGGTTGGACATCAGCACCGTCATCCACGGGTATCGCTTCGCTCACCCGTGGCTATAAGAATCATACCCACTCCGTGGGTGCCCACAGGGATGTGTAGTGGCGGTGTGCATATCCTGAACAGATACTGGGCAGAATTATCTGATGGCTGAGTGTTAGTACAATAAAGGAGAATTTCTTTACCCATCATGCAATTTACTAAAATGCACGGCATTGGCAATGACTTTGTCGTGATAGATAGCCTGAAGCGCTCATTCAGCGAAGAGGAACTACCCGAGCTGAGCAGGACCCTTTGCGACCGCCGGTTTGGTGTGGGAGGTGATGGACTGATATTGGTTCTTCCCAGCAAGCACGGACACGTGATGATGCGTATGTTCAATCCGGACGGCTCCGAGGCGGAGATGTGCGGTAACGGAATCCGCTGCTTTGCTAAATATATCTACGACCGCCAAATTGTGCCGGAAACCAGCATCAACGTGGAAACTATGGCCGGTATGAAGCCGTTGAAGTTGACGCTGAAGGGCGGGAAGGTCAGCGAAGTTTGTGTAGATATGGGTTGTCCTGAACTGACACCTGAGCTGATCCCGGTGAAGACCGCCGATGCCGGGCCCGTGATCGGTCTACCGCTAAAGGTGGGTGGGCGTCGTGTTGATGTCACTTGCGTCAGTATGGGAAATCCTCATGCTGTGGCTTTTGCGGACGATGTGGATTCCATCCCACTGGAAAAGCTGGGACCGCTGATTGAGACGCACAAGATATTCCCCAAGAAGACCAACGTGCATTTCGTTCAGATCATCAGCCAATATGAGATCAAAATGCGAACCTGGGAGCGCGGAGCGGGGATCACCCTGGCCTGCGGCACCGGAGCTTGCGCTTGTGCTGTCGCCAGCCACCTCAATAAGCTAACCGGACGCAGCGTGCTGATTCACCTGCCTGGTGGAGACCTTCAGGTGGAATGGACAGGTGGTAATCGTGTGCTCATGACCGGGCCTGCTGAGGAAGTGTTTACCGGCGAATTGTCGTTGTAGTTATAATATATCTACAGCATAACCCCGTACGGAAATGAAGGCGCACCTGCCGGTGCGCCTCATTTACCTGCATACAACAAGGAGAGAGAGCACCAATGCCTACGAGAGCCGCAAGACTAGACAAAGCACCGCCCTATCTATTTGGAGAGATCGCAAAGAAAAAGGCCAAAGCGATAGCGGAGGGTGTAGATTTAATCGACTTTGGTATTGGTGATCCTGACCAGCCGACTCCGCAGCCTATCATCGATCAGTTGAGTGTGTTTGCGAATGATCCCGCCACCCACTGTTATGATGAGACCCCCCAAGGCGAGCCGGCGTTGATGAACGCCGTTGCAGAGTGGTACCAGACTAACTACGGTGTGGACATCGACCCTAAGACTGAAAGTCTGCTGTTGATCGGAAGCAAAGAGGGGCTGGCGCATCTGGCCTGGGCCTACATCGAAGAGGGCGACATCTCGCTGGTACCGGATCCAGCTTACACCGTGTATGAGATCAACACGAAGATGGCTGGCGGTGACGTCTACAAGATGCCGTTGTTGAAGGAAAATGGCTTCCTACCTGATCTTGACGCCATTCCGGAAGAAGTCGCTCAGAAGGCGAAACTGCTGTGGTTGAATTACCCCAACAATCCCACGGCAGCGGTGGCCACGATCGAGTTCTACGAAAAGGCCGTGGCCTTCGCCAAGAAATACGACCTGTTGATCATCAATGATGCAGCATACAGTATGGTCACCTATGGTGATTACAAACACCCAAGCCTGCTTCAGGTAGAGGGTGGCAAGGATGTCTGTCTGGAGTTCAACTCCCTGTCCAAAATGTTTAACATGACAGGTTGGCGTGTCGGGTTCGCTGCAGGCAACAAAGAAGCCGTGGCCAATCTGAACAAAATGAAGGGCTTCATCGACAGCAAGCAGTTCGCGGCACTTTCCCGAACCGCTGCTTACGCGCTGCTTCACGGCGACAACAGCCGAAGCTTGAATTTGATTTCGAAGCGTCTGGATATTCTGTGTAGCGGTCTACGCGAAATCGGATGGGATGTACCGACACCTAAAGCCACGTTTTATGTGTGGGTGCCCACTCCGAATGGCCTGAGCAGCATGGAGTTTGCCGGCGCACTGCTTGAAAAAGCGGGCATTTTAGCGATTCCTGGTATCGGATACGGTCCGCATGGCGACGGCTACTGCCGGTTCAGCGTCACAGTAAATGGTGATGTGGACGGTGAGCGAGTGGTCGAAGCAGTGCAGAGGATCAAGAAGCACTTCGCCTAACGGCGGCCTGCACCGGTACCGGACTATCTAGCAGTTGGGGGATCAAGGACAGCGTGGCATCACGCACCTTGATCCCTTGTTTTCAAAAGGAGTATCTATGCAAGAACCAATATCTGGTAAGAACCAAACATCCGAAGTGGAATCCGTCGAAAAGGTGTTCCTGGTGTTTATCAACGAAGATGAGACGGATGACAAATACGTAGAGGATGAGCTGGAGTCGCTGGTGCAGACCGCAGGCGGTGAAGTGGTTGGCTACGACCGACAGCGCCGCAAGGGACATCCTGAGGTCGCGACATTCCTGGGTAAAGGGAAAGTCGAAGAGATCACGCCGATGATACAAGACTGTGGTGCAGATTTGGCGATCATTGATGGTGAACTGAGTGCCATCCAGCAGCGTAACCTCGGCACGGCTTGGAAAGTGCGGGTCATTGACCGCACCCAACTGATCCTGGATATCTTTTCCCAGCGGGCGCATACCCGTGAGGGTAAGCTGCAGGTGTCACTGGCCCGGCTGACATACATGATGCCGCGGCTCATGTCGGTGTATACCAAGTTTGAGCAACAGCAGGGAGGAATCGGCATCCGCGGTGGTGCCGGTGAGACCAAGCTGGAGGCCGACCGCCGTGTGACACGCGAGCGGATCGCCTTACTGAAAGATGAGCTCGAAGAGGTGAAGAAGCAGCGGCTGGCCCAACGTGTGGAGCGGCGTAAGCTTCCGTACCCCGTGGGCTCGCTGGTGGGGTACACCAGTGCGGGGAAATCCACGTTGTTGAACATACTCACCGGCTCAGATGTGTATGCAGATCCGAAGCTGTTTGCCACCCTCGACCCCACCATCCGCAAGTTTGACTTTCCTGACGGTTTCGGCGTGATGTTAGCGGACACTGTCGGGTTTATCCGCAAGCTGCCGCACAGTCTGGTGGCCGCCTTCCGGGCGACGCTGGAAGAGGTGACGGAGGCGGACTTCCTGCTGCATGTGATCGACGTCAGCCACCCTGAGTACGAGCTGCAGCGTGACGCCGTTCTTGAGGTGCTTGATGAGCTGGGTGTGAAGAAGAAGCCCATCATCAATGTGTATAACAAGTGCGACCTCGTGGTGGATCAGTATGAACTGCGCCGCATGGTGGCCAGTGAGGAACGGGCGGTCTATATCAGTGCCAAGACGGGAGAGGGCCTGCCTGAGTTAGTGGCCACGATGGAACGGCTGACTCGGGAGCTTCTGAACCATGTGGAGCTACTGCTGCCATATGGTGAAAGCGGCCTGCTGGCACTGGCGTATGATCGTGGTCGTGTCTACAGTGCGGATTATGAGGAAGCTGGGATCGCAGTGGTCGCTGATGTGACTGCCGATCTGGCCGGACGGATGCGACAGGTCGCCATCCAGGCTGGTGAACAGGCTTAATGCTGCGATGGGAGATGGTTTCGGAGGACTGGCTTTCAGTACTCCGTGAAGACTGGATTCGGCTGCAATCCGTCTGCCCATATGCCTCGGTGTTCCAAACCTACCAGTGGCATAAATGCTGGTGGGAACACCTGGGCAGCGGGACGCCTGAAGTCTGGGTGGCTCATGACGAAGATCGGGTGGTAGGTATCGCGCCGTTGGTGCGTCGAGCTGAGCAGCTTCTGTGGATGGCCACCGGCCCGAGTGATCGGCCCGGGGCGTTGGCCGAGGCGGCTGTCTGGCCTGAATTCGCAGCGGGATTGTTAAGCCGTTTGAAGGGCCTTGTGGATCTACAGCAATGCCTGTCTGAACATCCGATGGCGATGACGGCCAATCAAGCAGGCTGGCATCATGCGCTGCAGGAGCTCTGCCCGTATGTGCCGTTGCCAGAAAGCTGGGAGAGCTTCACCCAGCGGCTGGGAAAAAAGACACGCTTCAATATCGGGTATGCACAAAGGCAGATGCTGAAGGCTGATCCCGAGATGCAGATGACTGTGGCCGACACCGAACACCTCGATGAAGCTATGACCGCGCTGTTTGATCTGCACACCCAGCGGTGGCGAAAACGCGGTCTGCCCGGTGGGTTCTACAGTCCGAAGCTGCGCGGCTTTCACATGGAGTGGGCAAGAGTCGCTCTGGCTGAGGGCTGGTTGCGGCTCCACACCTTGAGGTTCCAGGGAGAAATCAAAGCGGTGCTGTATGTGTTCCATTTTGGCAGCAGGGCGTATTACTATCTTGGCGGGTTCGACCTGGAGCTCAGTAAGTATTCCATGGGCACCGTCTTGACCGGTAAGGCAATCGAGTTGGCGATATCTGAGGGTCTTGAGGTGTTTGACTTCCTGCGTGGTGGGGAGAGCTACAAATACCGATGGAAGCCTGAAACCGCCCAACATCACCGTATCGCGAACGCACCACGCTGGCTGCAGCCGTTCCACTTTGCCCGCATCACGGCTGAGTGTCGTATCTGGCAGTGGCTGGCCCCAAAACTGCACGGAGGTTAGTGTGTATAAATTCATGATTCTGGTTATAGCAGTCGCTGTTCTATACTTGAGCTACAACACCAATGTCCAAGTCAAGTCTCTTCGGACTGACGTTGTAAAGCTGCAGGGTGAGATACAGAAACTGAAGGTGAGAACAGGCGGCAATCGGACTGCACCTGCCCAAAGTGGAATAACACTCGATTCGCTCACCAAACAAGGTATAAGTAAGTTGAAGGACGCTGAAAAGACCATCAACGGGTTGCGAGACCAGCTTAACCGGTTGACTGGCCAACAGTAAGAGGAAATCGCATGAAACCAGTGAAAAGATTAGTAGTTGCCACAATGGTGATAGCTACCGCATCCGTCATGATGGCGGGATGTAAGGGCGTAAATATGTATACGGCCAAAGACGAGGTGCAGATGGGTAAAGAAGCCGCTGCAGCCATCGAAAAGAAGGATGTAAAACTAAGCACCAACAGTGCGGATAATCGTATGGTGCAAACCATCGGTAAGCGGTTGGTGACGGCTGTGAAGTCGGTTGAAGGCAGCAGTGCGGATGTGTATGAATTCACATTCAAGGTTGTCGAAGACAAGGACGTGAACGCGTTCAGTCTGCCGGGCGGACCGGTTTATGTCAATACCGGTCTCATTCGATTGGCGGACGGTAATGATGACATGATCGCCTCCGTCATGGGCCATGAAATGGCTCATGTGACCAGGCGTCATGCAGCCAAGCAGGTCAGCTCCGGTAAGCTGATGGGTGCTGTTGTGGCCATTGGATTAGGGAACGACAAGAGCGGTATCGGCGACGTGGCTAGCATTGCCAGTGGAATGACGCAGTTGAAATATGGTCGCGACGACGAGTACCAAGCTGATGAGTATGGGTTGAAGTATCTATACCAGGCAGGGTATCGCCCCGAGGCGGCCTTGGAGTTCTTTTCCCGCATGGAGAGTGCTCAGGGTAAAGACAATCCGGGATTCATGATTAACCTGCGCTCACATCCCGTGACTGGGGCGCGAATTGACAGGTTGAAGAAGCTAATAGCTAAGCTACCCGCGCGGTAGTAATCAACTCAAAACGTAATTCGAACACACACAGGCTTCAAAGTTGATCTACTTGAGGCCTGTGTGCTCTAGCACGATGTTGATTCCAATCGCGATGAGGATGGTTCCACCCAGAACTCCGACATGCGCTTCGGCAAATCGGCCCAGCTTCCGGCCAAATATCACACCCAGAACCGAAATGACGAAAGTAATACAGCCTATCAGCAGACATGCGACGAGAAGAGGCATTTGCTTGATCATCGTGGGTAGGGCAAACCCAGCGGCCATGGCATCTATGCTTGTCGCAACACCCAGGGTCAGCAGTGTCTTCAGGGGCATGTTGGCATCAATCTTCTGGTCATCGTCATGAGAGCTGACGCTGTCCTTGATCATCTTCCCACCCATGATCGCCAGAAGGATGAGGGCGATCCAGTGGTCAACCCCACCGATCACCTTTTGAAACGGCAGAAACACCAAACCACCTAGTGCGGGCATCAGTGCCTGAAACCCGCCAAAGCAGCCCCCCACGCGAAGAGCGGGCCGAGTGCCGAGTTGTGTGCTATTCAGCCCGCAGGAGACGGATACAGCCAAAGCATCCATGCTCAGTGCTACGCCCGTCAATGCGACGATGATGAAATCCGAGAGTATCTCTACGGCCTTGCCCTCCGATGGGGTTGATGACGACTGCCCTGTTATATTCTGCGTGGAATTACGCAGAATGTGCAACCGCGATAGGTGATGGTTCTTGGGGGCAGCCACCGAATCTATGTGGAATGACAACCGCCATTACTCGATGCGCTTCACCACAACATGCCGGTAGGAGTTGACCATCGAATTCTCCATGACGCCAATCCCGATACGCCCCTTGGGCAGCGAACTCTCTTTCGCTTCAAAGATCAACTTTCCGTCCGCATAACACCGGATGTCAGGTCCGACTGCCGTCACACGGAATGTGACCCAGGTGTTCGGGACGATGTCGACGGTATGCAGAAACATCATTGACCATTCGCCTTTGACCATTTTGCTCAGTTCCAGCGACCGATTATCGCCATGAAGCCCAAAACGGTAGTAGTTGTCAAGTGACTCCACACGGAAGAACACATAGGATTTTAGCCAGGTGACTTCGGGCTGCTCACTACCGTCCATCTTGGTTGTCACTTCGATGGAATAGTCTGACCAGTTCATATTGCCTGTCAAAGCCAGATGCCCTGGTCCAGTGGCTTGAGCCACTCCGTTTGATACCCGCCAGTTGCCGCTGGAGACCGACCACTTACTCATACTGCCAGAACTGAAGTCGTCATGGAAGAGGTCGCTCGTAGCAAATGGTGTGATCGCATCCACCGGGAGATGGAACGTCTGTGATGTGCCTGCAGATTCGATCTGAAGTGCGATGCTGCCTGCTCCTGCTGCTGACACATGGCATGTTACGGCCCGTGTTTCGGCAGGCTTCAGAGTCAGGCGTGGCTGAAGGATATTAACAGATCCGCTGCCACTGACGAATGATCCTGTGATTGAGATGGCTTGAGGGCGGTCGGTGTGATTGGTGAGATTGACACGAACCTCCTCACCCTTTGTGTTTCGCACGAATACCGGGTCAAGCGGTGTGACCACTTCCACAGGGTCGACGACCCAGGCTGAGAACTCGGTCGTCTCTGCACCCGCGGAGACCTTGAGACTGACTTCGCCCTTCGGTGCATCCGATGGGACGGTCACACGAAGCTTATTGGCAGAGCCGTCTGGTGTGGCCGGTCCCCACGGAGTCAGCATGGAGATGGCTCCGCGGGAAGATGCTTTCATCTCCAGCATATTGTCTGCTCCACGCACCAGCACAGGAGCTGTCTGGCTTGTGAGGTCATACCTCGGTTTTGGCGAAAAGAGCAGCATTGACGCGGCAATATGCAGCGGGATTTCTGTGCTCATGGCATTTCCAGAGCGTTTGAACGGCAGTTCCATCACCCCACGGTAGTCTCCCGACAGAAGATAGCAGTGGCGGATGGTGTTGGCGTTGGTCACATTGACTTTGACCTTCACAGCGCGGGTCATGGCAGGGCTTGAGCCTGCCGCTATGACCTGCGTCGTCTTGTCACTCACCACCGCAGCCAGGTAGTCGCCATTAGGGGCCTGGAACAGGTTCCCCTGGACATCAGCGGGTACGGTGATGGCGTGGGCATTCAACACCCACTTGCGCTCCTTCATCAGCTCGAACAGCGGCATGTATTTGCTTTCGATCGCTCTTGAAGGGCTTCCTATCGCAGTGCCAGAGGCTCCGGGGAAATATCCGCCTGACAAGCACGCCTTCAACTTGATCTCCGTGCTGGTGGCATCCAGATCGTATGGCAGGCAGATCATCGGGCGTTCGAGGCCGAAGAACTGCGTCATGTTGGCCATCGGACCGACCGCTTCCGACATGATCCCGTCGACACCCTTACAGACCTCGAGGTTGGTTGGGCCGTTAGTCCAGATTCCCAGCCCTCTTGTATGCAGCCTGGTGCCCATCTCTATCAGTGCTTTCTCCTGAGCAAAACCCAGCATGTAACAGGCGCGACTATCTTGCATGGTCCGCCCGTCGTCATGGGAGAAGTCGTAGTCGCGGTAGTCATCTCTATCGAGAAATATGCCGTCGATGTCAGAATAGGCCGCGATGAGTTTATCGAGTTGCTCAAGAATGGCCTTACCCCAAGGTGATGCCGGGTCGGGGTTCATCAGCCGGCAGAACTGCCAGGCAGTCAACGGCGCTCCTGCGGCGTCGTGCGCGATGTCAGCCGCGAAATACTTTACGGCATACTGGTGCCAGGCTTCGAACGTCTGGTAGTAAATGTAGGACTGGATACCGTGTTTCTTCCACAGGGCCAGCTCCTTGCGCATGTTGGCCAGGCTGTTTTGGTAAAGCTCGGGGGTATTACCCTTCTCCCAGCGGTCAATGCTGACGGCGTCTTGATCCATCGCGACAGCCCAGTTGTCGCGATCAGGGCGATATACGCCATAAAATGGGAAGTAACCATGGAGCTCTTGCCAGGTCACACCGCGTCCGGCGGTATCGATGATCTCGGCCTCGGTGGTGGTGGGCGCTCCCATGGCATACCAGCCTTCGCCTTGAGTGACCCGTTTTACGATTGGCCGGAAATAGTCAGGATAGCTCTTGCTTAGCCAGCCTAAACCCGGACGCCAGTCACCTTCATGTGGTATCAGCATCAACGTGGCTTTCACCGGATACTGGACGCCTAGCCGCATGTGGTGGTTGGACACGCGTATGCGTTTTGGGTTGGCGTCGGTCTCCATGGCAAATGTGAGCCCGGGTTTATGCACATCCGGCGGGGCGATCAGCGAGAGCCCTGTGTCTGTTTTCGCGGTGTAGACACATACCCAGGGGACATAGGTGGCAGTGCGGTAGAGGATTTCCTGAGCCCGCAGGCCCCTAATCTTTGCGGGTACATTAGGTGCCGCCCAAAAAGCGTCTTCTGAAGTCGTGAGCACCGGCAGGCGAAAGTCGATATTGGCTTCACGGTCTGTGTTTAACGTGGTGCTGGCCGCCACATCCCATCGTAGCGCATCTTGCGTGATAGTGAATGTCATTGTGAAGGTATAGTCGTTGTTGATTGTTCTGGAGAAGGTGAGGCTGGCTTCAGAGCTGGTCTGATGCGTTTTGGCATCGAGCGGGTCTCCGCCAGAAATCAGATAACTCTTGCCCGCGACTTTATCAATCAACAGCACATCGGCCGGTGCCGAGAGAAGCTCTCTTCGGGTATACAACGATAGCAGTTGGCCCGTTGCTTTGGATATGGTGACCCGCATTTGCGGGTTCTTTAATACCCATGTGTTACCAGACGATGTTATCGACACACCGCCATTCTGTGCTTTCAATTGGCTATTTACTATCATGTCTTCCACGAGACCTTCACCTCTGGCATCAGCCCAAGAATATGGCATAATTTGGTCTATTATGCCATATTTGGTCGAATTTCGCTAACGAGCAAACAAGTGTGCCGTATAGCGGAGGAGCTACTCAGCCTTAGGCGATGATCGTGCATCAGTCCGCGATCGGTGATGCTGCATAGCTTCCGGCACCCACGAAGTGGGTAGCAGTTCTTATAGCCACGGGTGAGCGCCAGCGAAACCCGTGGTGGGCAGTCTAAACCATCTACCCCGAAGTGGGTAGTCTGCGGTGACTTGATAAAACGGCTACCGCGCATAGGTGAGACCCACTTCGGGGTAGGTATGGCGCGCGTATTACCAGGGGTATCGCTTCGCTCACCCCTGGCTATAAGAATCTTACCCACTTCGTGGGTGCCCGGGGCGATGCATGCAGGCGTTGCGCCTATGCTGAACAGACACCGGGTAGTATCATCCTGAAATCCCGGTAGAAATTATACCTACAGCAAATTCTGTCACACAAATCGTAATGACGCCTGAAATTCATTGTCGATCTTCGCAAAATATTGCACGATAATCGTTAATCCAGTTGTATTTCTCCCTGGTGTGTAGGTATAATATATTATACCTACACACCAGGGAGACAACATCACATGAGTTCCATAGTGCGGCAAAAGGTCGGAGATAAGATATATCTCTATGAGTCGGTGTCCTACCGCAATGAAGAAGGTAAACCCCGAAATACACGGGTGCCAATAGGCAAGGTCGATCCATTAACTGGGCACCCGATATATAAACCGGAATACCTTGCACGCATGGCGGATATGGGAACTCCTATTGACACATCTGCCACAGATACGATGTTTTCCATTGCTGACATCCGTGCTTCTACGATTAAGGATTATGGTGCATTTTACCTTTTCAATCGCATTGCTGATCGCACAGGACTTTTGGATGCCCTCAAAAGTGCCCTGCCTGAATACTGGCAAGAGATCTTTGTGCTGGCATGTTATCTGGTTTCCTCTGGTGACCCGTTCTTCTATTGTGAGGACTGGCTTAACAGGACAGAATGCCTTCCAGTCGGCAGTATGTCATCCCAGCGTATTAGCGAACTGCTGATGGCAGTTACCCCTGATGAGAGAGTAAAATTCTATCAGTCATGGTGCCGGCCCCGAAGCGAGCAGGAATACCTTGCCCTCGACATTACATCGACTTCTTCCTATTCTACCCTGATAGACGATGTGGAATGGGGATATAACCGGGATGAGGAGCATCTTCCGCAGATCAATATCTGTATGCTGATGGGTGAGAAATCAAGACTTCCGATTTACCAAACAGTATACAGTGGCAGTCTCAAGGATGTCAGCACGCTGGAAACCACAATCGCTGAGATGGACGCCATCTCCGAAGGCAAACCGACCCTGATTGTGATGGACAAAGGCTTCTTCAGCACAAATAACATAAACTCCATGCTGGATGATCCAGGCCGAGTGCGCTTTATCATAGCAGTTCCATTTACCTCCAACTTCGCCAAAAAGCAGGTAGAGAGTGAAAGGAATGACATTGATAGACTGCATAATACAATAGTAACAGGCGGGGACTCCATACGGGCAGTGGCCAAACTGCGTGCATGGAACAAGCAGCATAAACTCTATTCGCATGTTTTCTATAATGCAATGAAAGGCATGAAACAAAGGGAGGAACTGTATGCCCATGTTACCGTATTGAAAGAGCGGGCTGAAGTGGATCCGTCTGCTGCCATGCAGGATGACAACTACAATAGATACCTCATCATTCGGAAGTCGGAAAAAGACCCATCTGGATATACCGTCAACATTAGGGAAGATGTCATCAGCAGGGAACTGGAACATGCAGGGTGGATGGTTGTGGTCAGCAATGATGTGTCGGATGTAAAGGAAGCGATATCCATTTACCGTGAGAAGGATGTTGTGGAAAAGGGCTTTCATCGTCTTAAAAACAGCCTTGACCTTGGAAGGCTCAGGGTACATAAGCAAGAGAGTATGCAGAGCAAGGTGTTCATCAGCTTTATTGCGCTGATCCTGCTGTCACATATCCACAAGGTGATGGTGGATAAGGGGCTGTATAAACATATGACAATGAAAAAGCTGCTTATGACACTAAGCAAACTCCGTATACAGGAAATCTATGGTGCTCGAATACTGTTCCCTTTGACAAAGCTGCAAAAAGACATCTATAAGGCGTTTGATGTTGACGAACCTGTGTAGGTATAATTTCTACCGGGATTTCAGGTATCATCTGATGGCTGAATAGTTACTGTGCTGTTTTGCCTAATGGGTGATAGCTTTCATCAAATGCATGATGCCGATCTGGCAGAAGGCGGTCGATTCGGGATACATGTCGAACTTCAGATGGTCTTCAACCCCGTCTTTGTCGCGGTCTTCCACCCAGTTATACACCCCACCCAGCTCGTTGAACAGCCGCACTCCCCAGGGGTTCTTGCCGCAGATATATGTCACCATCTTTTCGGCACGCAGCCGGTAACGCTCGTCGCCGGTCAGTTGGTAAAGCCTGGCGAGGGCGTGCGTCCAGTGCCCGGACTGGTAGAAAAAAATGAAGTTGTGGGCTTGCCAGCTATTACTATCTACCTCACCCCAGATGTAGGTCATGGTGTCTGGAGTGCGGCGTAGTCCGAAGTGTATCACATCACCCTTGAAGTTGGCGGGTGATACTTTTGTCTTCATCCAGGCATCGGCGACCTGTGTGGCGGAAAGGCGCCAAGCTTTGGCGTCAGGACGTTTTGGCATCAGCAGGCACCCGTCCGCCAGAGCGGCGATGGCCATGCTGTCGGTGTTGGGGTAGACCTCCCACTGGTGATGCGGTTTTTCGAGGTCCGCCAGTGCGTTCAGGGCATCGACACAAGCCGCCTGGAGGCTCATCTTGCCGTTGGCTGTCTCCACAGGCAGGTTGGGTGCGACCTGGCACGCGGCCAGCATACCCACCACTAGATAGGCGTGCTCACCCGCATCTCGCCAATAGAGATGGCCTTTGGGAGTCCGTTTCGTATATTTGCCCAGAAGCCCGTCCTTGAGACAGAACTTCACCGTGAGAGGGATCGCGGTCTTGAGCTTCTCGGCGACAGCTCCTGTGGGGAAGCGGCGAAGAGCCTCACCCATGCCCCACATGCCGCGGCCGTTGAGGCAACCGCCGACAGCGTAGTCTAGAAATGCCGGGTTGTAGAACCAGCCTTTACCTTCGGTCAGATAGCTGCCATCCGCGAACACTCCATACCGAAACGCTCCGGCGGTGTAGTGCTCTTGCAAGCCGCGGTGGTCCAGCAGCGCGAAGTTATCCGCCGATGTATGCTGCATCGCCAGCAGATTCAGGACGCCTTCCTGCTGCATTTGGGCCAGGTTGTCGTCCAGCAGATTGTTCTGGGTGGGACGCATGAGATACATGATCAGCATGTCGGCGAAGTCGTTGCTGAAGGCGTATGGCATGTAGTTGTCGGAGCTGGTGTTCTTCGGATCGCCATCCAGCGGGTGGTCGTTGCTTGGGTTGAACCAAGTATCCCATACCGACTGCCAAAAGTTGCGCGCCACGCGGTGGTTGAGCGGGGTGGACCAGTCACGGTCGCGATGCTGGAACTCATAGAGTGCCAGGTTTGTTTTGAACCAGCTCAGGTCGGCGGGTTTCGCCAGGTCGAAGTCACCGCGGCCCACTCCGCAGATTTTCGCGGCCCTGCTGCGCATGTAGAGGTTCATCATGGCGCGCATGTTTGGCCATTCTGTGCTGCGTTGATCTGTGTTTCCCTTGCGGTCCAGCAGGTCGTTGGTGAAGGCGGTGGGCAGGCCGGGAGGCGTGCTACCCGCGCGCATCACTATGAGGGTAGCCTCTGCCTGTTTGCCCGAGGCATCGAATGAGACCGCCGAAGTGGCATCGATGAATAGCACGTCGGCTCCCAGTTTGGGAGCCTTCGAGAACTGACGAGGGTAGAGGCACTCGAATCGGCCATCACGTACCGGCAGGCTGATCTGGCTACTCACCCCACGGCTGGTGGTCACACGGACCAGCACCTGCCTGCTGCCATGTGCTTCACCTTTGATGCTCACATCAGGCTTGGTGAGGCGTACAATCGCCGATGGCGTCAGTGTGTCGTCCAGGGAGACTTCAGGTGCGACGGGCGACTTCGCCCATATGGAAAGGCTGCATATCAAGCAGAGCACGATCATGATCAAGCGCATCGGAAGGCCTCCTGGCGTAGTTAGGCGACGAACTCAAATGGAGGGAGAACCGGAATAAGTCCCTGCTCATATGATCGGGTGAGGAACAGTTCAATCGACCGCTTGCCCGCGTCGCCCAGATCGAGCGTCCACTCATTGACATACATCCCTACGAACTTATCTGCAGTGGCTGTGTCCAACCCGCGGCCAAAGCTCATGGCGTATTCGAGCGCCTCGGTGCGATGGCCCAGGGAATAGGCGATGCTTTGGTACATCACCTGGCTCATCGCCAGCTTGACCTCCTCGGGCAGGTCGCGGCGGATGGTGTTGATACCCAGAGGAAGAGGCAGACCTGTGTCGTTCTTCCACCACACGCCCAAGTCCTGAATAGCGAAAACCGGGTAGTTGGGGTGGGTGAGTTGCCCTTCGTGGATGATCACACCGGCCTCCACTTCACCGGAGATCACCGCGGGCATGATGGCATCGAAGTCCATTACCACGGTGTTGCAGCCTGGCATGAACAGCTTCAACGCCAGGTAAGCACTGGTCATTAAACCAGGCACAGCGATCGTCTTGCCCTCCAACTGCTGAGGGGTGACGTCTTTACCTGCGATCAGCAGGGGACCGTAGCCATCACCCATGCTGGCGCCGTGGGTCAGCACTGCGTATTTATCGGCCACGTAGGCGTAGGCATGCACGGAGATGGCGGTGGTCTCCAGTTTACCTTCTTTGGCCCATTCGTTTAGCGTTTGTATATCTCGCAGAACATGCTCAAACTGCAGGCCGTAGGTGTCTATCTTGTCCTTGGCGAGGGCGTAGAACATAAAGGCATCATCGGCATCGGGGCTGTGGCCCAATTTTATAGGTGTCGTCCATGAGACGTTGCTTGTCATATGTGATCGCTCCTTTGGTCCGCGTTGCGCACCATTCACCATTTTACACCGGCTGCGGTAAACTGGACATATGACGGTTACGGAACTATATGACGAATTAATCCAATCAGTCACTGCAGAATTGACTGCCGCCCAGATGGACCGCAGCAGTTTGAAGTCGCTGCACGCCGTTTCGGCAGAGCGCATCAGCCTGTCCGGCGATCAGGCGATCTACCAGTTTGAGATTCTCAAGCAGGCCCACGCCTCGCTGCAGGACGCCCCGGTGACCATCGACACCGGTTCGGAGCATTACGATGGGTCGGTGATCACCACCTCCGGATTTTCCATCACGGTGGGTGCGGCGGATATCGGCGAACACTTGGCCGCCTGCCAGTTGCTGATCGACCTGACCTTCATCTACGAGCGCCTCATCGAGCTGCTTACCTACCAAAAAGATCACCCGGAACAGTTCAACATGGAGATGGTTGAAATCCTGTTCGGTCTGCGCTCCAACAAGTTGAACGAACCGCTGCTGCCCGTTGAGATGTACTACCACACGGAGATGGGGCAGGTGATGGCTCAGCAGCCGAACACGGAGCAGTTTGAGGTGCTGGACAAGATGGGCACCTGGCAGGTTTTGTATGTGTGGGGGCCTCCCGGCACCGGTAAGACCACCACGCTGAGCTGGCTGGCAGAACAGTGTATGCGCCGCGAGTTGAGCGCGCTGCTGGTCAGCAACACCAATGTAGCGGTCGATCGCGCCTTGGAACGGCTGCTGGATTCGGTGGATGCCGACCCCGTGTTGACTCATCGCAGCCGTGACCATGATCTGGTGCGGTATGGCATCACCGATAGCCTCCGGTTGAACGAGTTCACGGCCGATATGCATTTGGAACGGCAATACGGAGCGGTGGGTAAGCAGAACGCGGCGGAACGTGAGAAGCGGATGCGGAAGTTGATGGAGACCACCAAGCTGGCGGGCTGCACACTGGCGAAAGCTTGCACCGATACGCGGCTTAAGGATCGCCGGTTTGACGTGCTTCTGCTGGATGAGGCAAGTATGGCCCCGCTGCCGTATGTGGCGGCTCTGGCGGCCATGTGCAGCAAGTATGCGGTGATCTGTGGCGACTTCCGGCAACTCCCGCCCATCAGCATCAGCCAGGCGGAAGTGGCAAAGCGCTGGCTGACCACCGATGTGTTTCTGGAGAGCGGTGTGGTGGACGCAGAGGGCGTGGTCCAACCCCGGCCCGACCTGTGTAAGCTTTACGAACAACGGCGTATGCTTCAGCCGATCTGCGAGCTGGTGAATAAGCCGATCTACCACGGAGCCCTTCGCACACCGAAGGAGCTGCAGAAGGCGGGCGTGGAGTGCCTTGGCGTAGTGGACACCAGTTTCCTGGCGCCGCTATCCGACCGCACCGCGAACTACAGCCACTTCAACCTCATCAGTGCCATGGTCACCGTGGGGTTGGTGCTGCACCTGTTCCGGGAGTATCCCAGCTACACTATGGGCGTGGTCACGCCCTACGCGGCGCAGGCTAGCATCATCCACGCTTTGATGCTGCAGTTGAAGATGCGTGACGAAGTGCGGGTCAGCACGGTTCACCGCTTCCAGGGCGAGGAGCGTGACATCATGGTGTTTGATGCCGTTGATGGCGCACCGTTCTGGAGTGCCGGGCGCTTCTTGAGAGGAACCTCCGCGGCCGATGAGAGCAGCCGGTTGCTGAACGTGGCGGTCACCCGCGCCCGCAAGGCGTTCTGGTTTGTGGGCGATTTGCGGTATCTGCACCAGAAACTGCTGCCCAACGCCTTCCTGCGAAATGTGATGCAGCAGGCCTGGAATAACGGAACAAAGCTGCACCCCAACAACATGCTTTCGCTCCTGTTCCAAGAGTCTGTGGGCATCGAGATCATGGATGTCCAAACCGTGATTCCATTGATGTCCGAGCAGATACTGAAGTCCATCACCCGCCACGAACCCATCACGCTCTATGAGCCGCTGCTGCACGTACCGGAGATATTCGATGCGGCGGTGCGAGCCGCCAAGGGCGGGTGCTCGGTCAGTATCATCGTCACCGACGGAAAGAAGCCCTCCATGGCGGCATCGGATGCTGAGGCGGCCGGATGTGCGCTGTTGCCGGTGCCCAGTGCGCAGGGACGGCAGTCCTATCAGGACCAGTGTCTGATCATCGGGAACCGGCAGATATGGTGGGGGAGTGTGACCGACCCGCGCAGCCACAGCACTTTTCTGAAGATCGATGCGAAGCCAGTGGCCGCGGAGTTGATGTTCCTGCGGAAAGCCAGCCGGTCGACCGCCACCGCGTCGGACACCCGCAGCTACCTCGAACGCGACCTGATGACGGCGCTTGGTATCAACTGCACAAGGCATGAAGATACCAGCAAGCTGGTGCAGCAGGGCGATGGTGTCGCGGTGATTTGTGTGGCCAAGGGTTGTTCGTTCCGCCATGTTTTAGGCCTGGACGAATTGACTGACCAATTGGACGGCAACCTGACCTGTCCGAAGTGTATGATGGAGCTTCACGCCCGTCCGGCCAAGAGCGGGATTAAGCTGAAGTGCCTGAACTGCAGCTTCAAAGGCGAGGTCAAGTTTGACAAAAGCTGAGCAGAGAGTTACAATAACTAGCGCTAAGCCCTCGTAGCTCAGTGGATAGAGCACCGGCCTCCGGAGCCGGTGGCGGAGGTTCGATCCCTCTCGAGGGCGCCAGTTTTTCACCTCGTTTCTCACCCGTATAACACCCCAAACACAACAAGGATGGCCGTCATGGATAACATCTTTTTAGAAGGTATCGAATTTCAAGCGAATCATGGTGTGTCTGACGAAGAGCAGGCCACGGGCCATCGATACCGTGTGGATATCAGCGTGACGACGGACATCCGTGAAGCGGCGCAGAGTGACGACATCGAGAAGACGGTGAACTACGCCGCGATGGGCAAACTGGTGCTGCAGATCGGCACCGAGAACCGCTTCCGGTTGATCGAGACGCTGGCGGAGCGTATCGCGGAGCAGACGCTGCATCAGTTTGATGTGCAGAGTGTCACCGTGACCGTGCGCAAGCTGATGCCCCCCATGCGTGTGCTCGCCGCCGCCAGCGGCGTGACGATTACGCGAGAGCGGTAGGTAGGGGTGGGTTACATATTGCCGCTATCATACGTCCGATATCGGCATCTATACATCCAGTTTATGAATGTACGGCTTTAGTGCCTTTTCAAACTTAACCATTTGATCGATCATCTCAGTTTGAATTGCTTCCCACTTGTCATGGTCACGAAGTCCGCCAATGTCAATAGTGTATGCTATCCGAAAAGCCTTCCCACCATCAAGGATGCCCCAGTCGAGGGTTTGTCCAAATGTTTCTTCTATCTCAGTCTTGTCTTTGTAGAAGTGCTGAAGAATCTTCATGGCCGCATGTTCTGTCGGGAATTTGTCGATATATAGCTCTATTCGTGCATCTTTTGTACGGATGACATAACACCACTTGATTCCCGTGCGTCCTGCACTTGCTTCAATCCAGTGTCTGTCGCCGGGAGGGACTTCAGAATGCAAAATGATCTTGCGTTCTTGCAGTTTACTGATCAACCCTGTCCAAAATAGGAAATGCGGCGATGGCGGTTGCGGTGGTTCCTCTGGACCTATAATGAGCGACAGGTTTATCGCTGGCGCCGAATCACCGATCTTGACTGCGTCCAAACTTAAAAGATAGAACTTCATATTTTGAAGTTGGTTCAACAAACCTATCGCTTTGACATGCTCCGGACGTGCATGTTCCACAATCCACACAGCTATATCGGCGTTCTTTGCGGCGAGGTATGTGATGAGTTTGCCAAGATGGTCGTGGTTGCTTTCGCCAAACTGGTTTTCGACGATAATCATGTTCCCTGATTCATCATTGCCAACCAGATCGATTCGGATACCACCAATTGTGAGTTCAGGGCGCAGTTCCGATATCGAAATGTCTATGACATCACCGAGGTAATCTGGGTTCATAGCGAGCCATTTAGTGAACTCGGTTTCGCCGTTTTTCCAGACCTCTTTTATCGGCACTGACACAATCTGTCCTATCTCTTTCACATCTTCACTCCATGTCGTTGTAATTGATACACATCGCGATTAATGCGGGGCTAAATCTCCCACGCGGTCTGCACGCCCTGGGCGTGAAGCAGACGCCGAAACTCCCCAAACAAACCTTCATCCGCACGCACATTGGCGGGTTTGCAGCCTTTGCTGAGGCAGAACGCGGCGAGCAAGCCGGCGGATTCGCCGATGTTCCACTCCACAGGATGCAGCCGGTAACAGCCGTTGGTGATGTGCGTGACCCCGATGTTCTTGCAGGCGGGGATGAGGTTCTTCACACGCACAGGGATCAGCGAACCTAGCGGGATGGTGAAGGGCAGGGTTGGGATGCTGAATGCCGCGGCCCCGCCAGCTCCGTTATGGATGTCGATGGTATAGGAGCCCACGCCTACGCTGTCCCAGAAGGGCGGGCTGACCGTTGCGCCTTCGCGGCCTGAGGCACTCACATGCTGCTCCAGCACGGTGAACTCAGCCTGGATGCGGCGGCTTTCGCGATGGTAGGGTGCCATGGCCAGACCATCGGGGGTGCCGCTCAAGTCGGGCCGGAGCTGCGCGCCGGGCCAGCCGATGCCGCCGTCTGGGCGGGGGGCCTCGTTCTGAATCCAGTAGACCAGGCTGAGGGTCAGCTCTTTACTCGCTTGAAGGTGGTGCTGCACGACCTCATACGGCTGATCAATGATGTTCCCAAACACGTAGTCGTTCTGTGGCCAGTTGACCACGGTGACTTCCTGCGGCTGATGGTCGGGCAGATAGTGCTGTTGACAGACGATGCGGCGGTAGGTGAAGAAGCTGCCGTAGAAACCCTCCGGACCGTCGTCCAGCAGCGTCCACTCCTGTGCTTCACCCAGATGGTTGTATGTGGTCCAGTCCAGCAAGCCGTTACGCCAGCCGGGCGGCACGATGTCGCGCCAGTATTCGTAGCCAGCGGGCTTCTCGATAGGGTGAGGTTGATGCGGGTCGTAACCCAGCAACGCACACCACGTGAAGCTCTGTACCTGACCGGGTTGTGGCTCGCCGGTGGGTGCGTGCGGTTCACCGGTCTGGCTCTGGCTTTCGGCTCCGGTGACATATTCGGTACCGGTGATGGGCAGCAGATCACCCAGCTCCGTGGCATCCAGCATATAGCGTGCCTGTACGGCCAGCGGGTCGCCGCCTGTGGAACTCTTGAAGCTGACGGCGGTGATGGTGTCGCCGTCCACATCGGCTGAGACTGGCTCATATCCCCAAAATATCTGAAGGTTCCCGCGCGAGAGATGAGGCTGCAGGCTATGCATCAACACAAGATGGGCCAGCTCTGGCTCATGGCAGAGCCGCGATACCCAGCCCTCACCGGGATTCAACAGCGGGTTAGTCATCGCGGTGTGGTTCAGACGGCGGTTTTGCCTGTAGTATTCGCGTATATCGGTTCGGAACTTGAGGTATCGTGCGGTCGATCCCTGAGTTTCGATGTGGCGGTGCTCATCCGGAGGAACCGCCTGGCTGCTGAGCTGACCACCCACCCAGGACGTGGGCTCGGTCATGATGACGCGGTATCCCAGATCACAGGCGCTGAGCGCCGCCGCTGTTCCGCCGGTGCCAGCACCGACGATTAAGATGTCGCATGTGAGTTCTTTCATGAAAAGATTATACCCCAGTTGAGGTTGCCTACAGTTAGTGCCGTTTGTGGACTTCCTGGAGGTATCATAGAACAGTGATCACTTGAATTTAACGCGGTGGTTCACGATGTCATCCAACCTTGCAGAAATGGGGGAGTTTTCATGCATCAAGCAATGATCCTTGTGTTGGTCTCACTGACTTGCCTTCTTAGTTCAATCAGCCGCGCCGCAAAGCCGGGTTTCGCAAGTCCGAAGCTGGTGGAGGAGGTGATGTCAGGCAAACGCACAGAGGCCCGAGTGTCGTGGTGGGGATTTGACGCCGATGATTCCACCGAATTTCTGCAAAGCGCGATCAACTCCAAGGTGCCGAAACTTATCATCGATAAGCAGGCATCTGCCTGGGTGACTCGACCGCTGACGGGTGTGAGCAACCAGCAGATCGTGTTCGCCAAGGGCACGGAACTGGTGGCCAAGAAGGGTGAGTTCAAGGCAAAGGGTGATTGCCTCTTCTCATTTCAAGAGTGTGAGAATGTGACACTTCGCGGCGAACGTAAAGACCGCGGAAAGTCGGCGCACATCCGCATGAATAAAGCGGATTACCAGTCTTCGGCTTACGATAAGTCGGAATGGCGGCACGGCTTGGCGCTCTACGGCTGCCGCAACGTGTTGTTACAGGACCTCACCATCGAAGAGACGGGCGGCGATGCCATCTACCTGGGTGCCGCTTTTGGGAAAGGCCCGAACGAAAATGTGGTGATCAGGCGTGTGGACTGCAACGATAATCACCGACAGGGCATCAGCGTCATTACCGCCAGAAACCTGATGGTTGATGACTGTCTGCTGCGAAACACCAAAGGAACCGCCCCGGAGGCGGGCATCGACTTCGAGCCGAACAGCCCGAAGGAGTTCCTGGTGAACTGTGTCGTGCGCAAGTGCGTCTCCGAGGGAAACAGCGGGTCAGGCTTTCTCATTGTGCCGCAGCAGATGGGTCCCGGTTCGGAGCCAGTGTCCATCACCATCGATAACTGCGTGAGCCGGAAGAACAAGCAGCATGCTATTCACGTCGTAGGGAACCCCAAGGGTGCTGTGGGTGGGACGCTGAAGGTGAACAGGTTTCGGTCAAGTGACGACAACATGGCCGGATTGTCCGTGCAGTTCAACCATAACGCGCTGCGCATTGAGCTTATGAACTCGGCGTTTCTGGGGAGTGCGTTGGATGATACCTTCTTCGCGCCGTTTTATCTGCAGGATGTGGGCTCAGAGAACCCGCCTGCGGGGGTAATCAGCTTCAGTCGAGTCACCGTGAAGGATGCGATGGATCGGCCGGTGATCCGCGTGCGCGGGTATAAGGGCAGCGGTCAGGATGACATCACGGGAGATATCACCCTGGAGCGCAAGATGCGCAGAGAACGGATCAAGGTCGACAAAGCCTTGCTTCGCTATTATGTGGAGCAGCGACCGGATTGGCATTGATGGTTGAGCATCGGAGTGTTATTTCGTAGGGATGGGCCTTGTGCCCATCCCTCATATCATCTACACCCAGTTTCGTGCGTGCACGACTTGATATTGGCCCAAGCATGAAGTAACATAAATCAATGTGCCAAATCAGGCTCTGAGGCAGGTTTGCCGGGTAATATGTTTTCGAGCACATACAGATTTTACATTCAGGTTTCGGAATACAGGAGGAGCAAATGTCTCGAAAATATACTGGTGAGTTTCTGGACCGCATCGCGTATCCGCTAGGCGGAATCGGCGCAGGGATGATCTGCCTGGACGGTACAGGCGCCGTTTCCAACGTCTCGGTGCGGAACCAACCGAATGTGTTCCTGGAGCCGTGTATGTTTTCGGCACTGAGTGTTCTGGGAGACAGCGTATCTGCCCGCGTGCTGGAGGCGCCGGTGCCGCGCTGGAAGGCGTTCGGCAGTCCTGGCTCCGGCAACGGTCTGCCTGACAAGACCTATGGCCTGCCCCGCTTCACAGGTGCCGAGTTCCAGTCCCAATACCCGTTCGCAAGCGTTGATCTGCTAGATCATGAACATGGCCCGATCGCGGCCAGCCTTGTCGGCTGGAGCCCGTTCGTGCCGGGCGATGCCGACCGTTCCTCACTGCCGATGGCGGCATTGGAGTATGAGTTTGTGAACTTGACTGAAGAGCCGGTGGATGCGGTCTACTCCTTCCACAGTCGCAACTTCATGGCCACTGGCTCCCCAGGTGCCGGCGTGGCTGCTGCGCCTGGGGGCTTCGTGCTGCAGCAGGCGGCAGTTGAGGGAAAACCCTGGGAGCAGGGCGCGTTCTGCGCGTGCGTAGATGATGCGGATGTGGTGGTCGACCACAAGTGGTTTCGTGGTGGATGGTTTGACAGTCTAACGATGGCATGGAACGCAGTCGCCGCAGGCAAGGTGATCGCCAATCCGCCGGTCAGTGAAGGCGATGCCAGTCCGGGAGGCAGCCTATATGTGCCCTTCCGCTTGGAGCCCGGTCAGGTTAAGACCATTACGCTGATGCTGAGCTGGTATGTGCCGCACAGCGAATTGAACATCGGCGAGAGCTGCGGGTGTGATGCCTGCGATCAGCCGAGACCAGCCCATTCTCCCTGGTATGCCGGACAGTATGCCGACATTCAGGAAGTTGCGGCTCACTGGCGCGCTGACTACCATACTCTGCGTTCAGATACTATGGGTTTTACCGACTGCTTCTTTGATAGCACCTTGCCCGACGAAGCTCTGGAGGCGGTGGAGGCGAACCTCTCCATACTCAAGTCACCCACGATTCTGCGCCAAACCGATGGGCGCATCTGGGCCTGGGAGGGCTGCTGCGACACGGCCGGCTGCTGCCACGGCTCCTGCACCCACGTATGGAACTACGCCCAGGCACTGCCTCACCTGTTCCCGGATTTGGAGCGCACGATGCGCGAGACGGAGTTCCTGGTAAGCCAGGATGAGCGCGGGCATCAAAACTTCCGTGCTTCTCTGCCGATACGCAAGCCAGATCACGGCTTCCACGCGGCTGCCGATGGTCAGTTGGGCGGTATCATCAAACTTTATCGTGACTGGCGGATTTCGGGCGACACGGAGTGGCTGCGCGGTTTATGGCCGCAGGCGAAGGCCAGCCTCAACTACTGCATTGAGCTATGGGACCCGGACCATCTTGGCGTGACCATAGAGCCGCACCATAATACTTATGACATCGAGTTCTGGGGTGCTGACGGCATGTGCAGCAGCATCTACCTTGGTGCTCTGAAGGCTGCGGAGATCATGGGCGACGCATGTGGTGACGCAGAACCGCTCTACTCTGGGTTGCTGAGCAAAGGGCTGGCCTACCTTGATGCGGAGTTGTATAACGGCGAGTATTACACCCAAAAGGTGCAGTGGCGTGACTTGCGGGCTGCTCAGGCGATGCTGAGTACATACGGCTATTCACCTGAAGCACAAGCCATACTCGAGATAGAAGGGCCGAAGTATCAATACGGCACAGGCTGCATCTCGGATGGCGTGATCGGCTTTTGGATGGCGCAAGCGGCTGGGTTGGGTATGCTGGGTCATGCCGACCGGGTGGAGAGCCATTTGGCTGCCATCTATCGGTATAACTTGAAGCATGATCTCTCCACACATGCGAACCCTCAACGCCCGACTTTCGCGCTTGGCGATGAGGGAGGTCTGCTGCTTTGCTCATGGCCACATGGCGGAAAGCCGCAACTGCCTTTTGTGTATAGCGATGAGGTGTGGACGGGAATTGAATACCAGGTGGCCTCGCATTGCATCATGAACGGGCTGGTGGACGAAGGGTTGGATATCGTACGAACCTGCCGCGACCGCTATGATGGTAAGAAACGCAACCCGTTCAATGAGTATGAGTGTGGTCACTGGTATGCCCGCGCGATGGCCTCATATGCGCTGCTGCAGGCCCTCACCGGCGCGTGCTACGATGCGGTGACAAAGGTTCTGACGCTGACGCCTGCCATACAGGGAGACGTCCGTGGCTTCCTTAGCACGGCGTCTGGGTATGGAACGGTGGGTGTGAAAGATGGCCAACCGTTCGTGGATGTTGCTCAAGGATGCATCGACATCGACCGCATCGACTACATACCGGCATGACGATGCCTACACCTAACGTGAAACAGCAGCTATGGGTCTACCCGGCTCCGGGGCAGGAGGCCTACCGCTCGGAGCACTACCGTGTGCGCGTGGAACAAGGTGTGCAGTCAAAACTCGCCTTCTGTTACCAGGCACGCTCGATATGGCACCATGAGTATCCAGAGCCATGGACCGCCCAGTTCTTTCCAAAAGAGAATAACTGGGTGAGTTTTTCCTTCGCTGGTAAGGTCACGGTGGTCATCGAACCACGTAGTATTAGGGCGACATGGGTTGAGGTGCGCCCTGACCCACAGGGCGTGAAAGCGTCATTGAAGGATGGCAAGGTCAGGGTAGAGATCACCCGACCCGGGCAGTATTACGTGCTGGTGAAAGCCCAGAGTGACGAGAAGTTCGACTTCGAGCACCCGTTGTTCATCTTCGCGAATCCTCCGGAGACCGATGTGCCAGTAAAAGGAACCCCGGGTGTTCACTATTTCGGCCCAGGTTTTCACAACATCGGGTTTCAGTATAAGGTGAAGGCTGGCGAGACCGTCTATCTGGCAGGCGGGGCCATGGTGCAGGGATCGATCTACTATGACGGAGCGGGCGTCAAGATTCTGGGCAGAGGCATTCTGACTGATCGCAAGCTCATGATTCAGCGGGTGAAGTCGGCATTAGCTGAGAAAGCCGCGGGTAAAGCGAATGCCTGGGACCTTAATCACGACAAGATGTATGCGGATAAGTGGGCTACCATCTTTGGAGATGACCAGGGTAGTGGAGCACTGATCGAGGGCATTACTATTATAGAATCACCATTCTATATGGTGAGAACCCATGGGCCGGACACGGTATTTCGGAACCTGAAGCTGATGTCCGATTTATATAACAACAACGGGATCATCGGGGGGCAAAATCACAAGATTCTGGATTGTTTCTTCAAGGTCGAAGACGATGTGTTTTGCTGGATGTTACCTGTATCGGAGACCCGAAACTGCGTGATCTGGAAACAAGATAATGCGTGCATGGTTCAGCTTGGATACGGCTACAGCTACACATCATATGGGCATATTTTCAAAGATAACTGGGTGATCATGGACCGATCCAGCGTGCAGGATATGACTCGCGCCTTGTTTGGTTTGGCGTCCTCTACAGGCACCAGCTTCACCGACTGCCGGATCGAGAACCTCAAGGTGTGGGGTGATGTGCTTAACTTTCTGGCCATTGACAACCGGAATATCCCTACGCCATGGTCTCTCAAAGTCGAAGGTAAGGTCACACTCCGGCCCGTGAATCTGAGTTTCAAGAACGTACAGATTACCGGCACGGAGAGGGGATCCTACTGGGGACCGGCGGTCGCTGATTTGAAGGACACCCCCATGCGCTCGCGCCTGCGCACAGAGAACGAGGGGACCATCAACATCACTTTAGAAAATGTGAGTATCAACGGCAAGCGGCTGAGAAGCGATGCCGACTGGCCCAACGGCTTGTTGAAGGTAGGGAAAGCCACAGTAAACTACAAGTAACGCAGAGCGGAAACATACGCTCACGACGCGGGCTACGATGCGGTGACTAAGGTTCTGACTCTGGCCCCTGCCATACAGAACCATGTCCGTGGCTTCCTCAGCACAGCGTTTGGGTTTGGCACGGTGGGTGTGAAAGATGGCCTGCTGTTCGTTGAAGTGGTGAGCGGTGATATCGAGATCAACAAGATTAACTACAGACCGGAATGATGGAGTCCTCATGAGAGCTTACGTACTTACCGTTGGATTTCTCGCGGTTTTCTTGCTGACAGGGAGCATGACTATGTCCGCACCTACCGTGAAACAGCAGTTGTGGGTCTACCCGGCTCCAGGGCAGGAGGGCTACCGCTCGGAGCACTACCGTGTGCGTGTGGAACAGGGTGTGCAGTCAAAACCGGCATTCTGCTACCAGGCACGCTCGATGTGGCATCACGAGTTCCCTGACCCATATACCGCCCAGTTCTTTCCGAAAGAGAACAACTGGGTTAGTTTTTCATTCTCAGGTAAGGTTACTGTGGTCATCGAACCCATAAACATCAAGACGATAGGGGTCGAACTGCGGCCTGACCCACAGGGTGTGAAAGCCTCATTAAAGGATGGCAAAATCCGGGTAGATATCACCAGACCTGGGCAGTATTACGTGTTAGTAAAGGCGCAGGGTGACGAGACGTTCGACTTCGAGCACCCGTTGTTCATCTTCGCGAACCCTCCGGAGACCGGAGTGCCGTTAAAGGGCACACCAGGTGTTCACTACTTCGGGCCGGGTGTACATAACATCGGGTTTCAATACAAAATAAAGGCTGGCGAGACCGTATACCTGGCAGGTGGAGCCATGGTGCAGGGATCGATCTACTACGACGGAGCCGGAGTCAAGATTCTGGGCCGAGGCATACTGACTGACCGCAAGCTCATGATCCAGCGGGTGAAGTCGGCATTGGCAGAGAAGGCGGCGGGTAAGGAATTTGCCTGGGCACTTAATCACGACCAGATGTTTGCCGATAAATGGGCGACGATCATTGGTGATGACCACGGTCATGGAGCCCTCATCGAGGGCATCACTATCATTGAATCACCGTTCTACATGATAAGAACGCACGGTACGGGCATGGTGTTCCGCAATCTCAAGCTAATGTCGGACCTGTACAACAACAATGGAATCGTCAGTGGCAGTAATCACAAGATAGTTGACTGCTTCTTCAAGGTAGAAGACGATGTGTTTTGCTGGGTAATGCCTGTTTCCGAAACCAGGAACTGCGTGATATGGAAGCAGGACAATGGATGTGTGGTGCAGCTAGGGTGGGGCCATAACTACGCAACCCATGGCCATATTTTTAAAGACAACTGGGTGATAATGGACCGCACCACTGTGCAGAACTGGGCACGCGGGTTGTTCGGTATGGCTTCGTCATCTGGAACCAGTTTTACCGACTGCCGTATCGAGAACCTCAAGGTGTGGGGTGATGTGCTGAACTTTCTGGCCATTGACAACCGGTATATTCCCACACCGTGGTCGCAGCAAATGGAAGGAAAGGCTGTGCTTCGGCCGGTGAACCTCTATTTCAAGAATGTTCAAATAACAGGCACCGAGCGTGGGTTCTATTGGGGTTCGGCATTCGCCGACCTCAAAGACACCCCTATGCGCTCGCGCCTTCGCACGGAGAACGAGGGCACCATCAAAATTACGCTGGACAATGTGAGTATCAACGGCAAGCGGCTGAGAAGCGATGCTGACTGGCCCAACGGGTTGTTAAGAACCGGGAAAGTTACCGTAGACTACAGATAGCTCAGATCGGATCCTGATATCGCCGGGCGTAGTAGTCAATGTGCTTTATGATTGGTAACGTGGCAAGCAGGGTTGTTACGGGAGCACGTGATCGTCCACATCGCTTGGGCAGGTCACCTGACGTTTCTCATTTCCGAGATTGTTATATGGTTTTTGATCGGTGGGGCAGACTGGCATTTGTTTTAGCGGGCAGTTCGGTCCGATCAGGTTGTTTTTATTGATGCCGATGTTGCGCATCATCAATTGCTGTTTTCCGTCTTCGATGGCCTTCATATTGGCGATGCAGGCCTTAGTGTGGCTGACCGTTCGAGCGTTGAGGAACGCAGGTATGATCACCATCAGCAATACCGCGATAATGGTTGCGACGACCATGACCTCTATGAGGGTATACCCGTATGGTCGCGCAGGTTTCATGTTTAGCGTTGCTCCTTCAGCTTGCCGATATGTGACCGGCAAAAAGCCGCAGTCTGATGGATAGGCATGGCTACATGTGAAGAGTAAGCGAAAAGTGTCTGGTTGTCAAGCGGTTTTGTGTCTGTGTGTGTCAAATTCTGCAATTTCGCCATGAATGATGTAACTGTGGCACTGGTGGTATAGTCCATAATGTATAACACTCTGTTGTACAGCAATGGCGCCGGACAACAAATTATTGGTGTTAACCGAAAGAGGCAGAAGATGTCTGTTCCTCGAACTATTGCGATCGGTATTGCAGGCGTGGCGTTCATGACGCTGTCCGCTTTCTGTCTGGCCTGGGCATGCCCGCCCTACAACATCCGCGTGCTGGCCATGGTTGGACTGGCCATGTGTTGTATCACATCACTACTGTATCAGCGAGGGCTCTATCCCACCGGCCTTGGTCTCTATACGGGACTGCTGATGGGCGTTTTGGTGATCGGTCGTGACTCCGACTACACCGCCTTCGCGAACATGCTTCCCATATTCGGAACGGTAGGGTTCAACCTGGGTATCACTTGCTGGCTGATCTGCTGGGCAAAGAAGCGTCTCCCGATCACTTCCCTGTGGTGGTTCATCCCCACCGCAGCCGCAGCCACCGAATTTGCTGGTGCGCACATGTTTCCTGTGTCGCTGGCGGTAACCCAGCACACCAGTGCGTGGGCCTGTCAGTTGGCTGGAGTCACGGGTCAGTGGGGTATATCTTGGGTGTTGTGGCTGGCTCCTTCGGCGCTGGTGATGGGCATCATCACCCGGAAGCACTGGCTCACCGCGGTAGGTGTCGCGCTGTTTGTGTTTACCAGTCTGCCTTTCACGCCGAAGTTGGTCTCTGTGCCAGGATATATCGGCGTTGCGGCCGTGCAGGCTCCTGGCGAGCGCACCGCAGCGGAAATCACCATGACACTACCCAAGGACATCCGCTACGTAGTCTGGCCCGAGCAGGTGCAGTTGTATTGGGATGCTACCACCAGGCAGACGGCCATGCGGTCTGGTAAATACATATCGGGCAGCTTCGAGCGTGAGATACCCAAACAGCGGTCTACCAACTCCGCCCGTTTGTATGCCCCGTCAGGCAAGCTGGTGCTGGTCACGGACAAATACCATTTGTTCGGCAAAGAGGTGCTGCAGTATCAAAAGGGCAACTCCAACAGAGCGGTGGAGGTAGCTCCGGGTGTGCGCATCGCGGTGCCGATTTGCTTCGATATGGTCTACCCCGATGTTCCGCGTAAACTCGCGCGTGGTGGAGCCACCCTGCTGATGGTGCCCAACTCCGACCCCGATTCCCCGGACCACGCCTTCCACAAGCTTCACATCGCCATGGTGAGGTTGCGGGCTGCCGAAAACCGCATCCCGATCGTGTGGTCAGAGGTGAGCTCCTTCTCGTCGGTGATTGATGCCTCAGGCGCGGTCATCAAGCAGGCAGGGATGAATGAGGAAACCGCAGTAACCGCCAAAATACGCCCAGGCTACCAGCGGACGCTGTATACGCGCTTCGGCGACTGGTTCGCTTGGGTTTGTGTGGCCGTCACGCTGGGTCTGCTTGGGTTCAAGCTGGCACTGCGGGTCAAGAAGGGCCTCAAGTGGGTGCGTGATCTGAAGTTGAGATAAGTTATCTGCCAGGACGGCGGTCACCCGCCGTCCTGCGACATTCGTGTAAGCTGCCAGCGTATAATAAGCAAAGAGATACTTCAGGAGGTTCGTTCAATTGCCAGAAATCATTAGAGTCGTGGTCGTGATAGCGATGGTGTGCGGTGTGAGCATCAGGTGCCTGGCGGCCCCAACAGCTCAACCGAAAAAGGCACTGGGCTTCTATAAGGTTGCTCAACAGGATGGCGTCTGGTGGCTGATAGACCCGCTAGGCAAGAGGTTCTACTCTGCCGGAGTTTGCTCGATTCAACCCGTGGGTGACGATGCTCCTACGCTGGGTTATGCGCCTTACAACCGCAACATCAAGGCGAAATACGGCAGCGAAGAGGCCTGGGAGATCGAGACTGCGAAACGCCTGAAGTTGTGGGGTTTCAACAGCCGAGGGGCTTGGAGTGCTTATCCAAAGGCTTTGCCCGAGTTCATCAACCTGGATTTCAGCACCGGACACTGGCAGAAGGGCACCTTACCAGACTACTTTAGCCCGCAGTTCGCCCAAACTGTGGATGAAACAGCGAAGGCCAGGACACGCCCAGACGACCACAACCTCATCGGCTATTTCACCGACAATGAGCTGCAGTGGGAAACCGACTGGCGGTTTGGCCCTTCGATGTTTGACCTCTACACCGCTCTGCCGTCGACTGCCGAAGGGAAGAAGCAGCAGAAGGCTTTTCTTCAATCACGCTACACCAACCCTGAGGATATGGCTAAAGTGTGGTCACCAGCCATCAGCACATGGGACGAGTTTGACGGCCTGACGAAGCTAAAGGCTGTCGACGATACGCAAGCTAAAAGCGATCGGGAAGCCTGGACACTGAAGGTTGCACGGCACTATTTCCAGGTGACCACCTCCACCATCCGAAAATACGACCCAAACCACCTGATCGCTGGGAGCCGTATGACCAGTTGGACGGTTCCTGAGGTGGTGGTGCAGGCATGTGGCGAGTATTGCGACATTATCTCCATCAACCATTACGAGCTGGGTCTGATGGGGTCTTTGGCTTATGCGGCGATGAGGCCATCGGTCAAGACGCTGGCGATCGACCTGAGCTTCAAGGAATTTTATCGGATTGGCAAGAAGCCGCTGCTGATCACCGAGTTCGGGTTTCGCGCTGATGACAGCCGACTGCCTAACTCCCACCCCGACCCCAAACTGGTGCAGCCGACCGTGCCCACGCAGAAGGCCAAGGGTGAGAAATATGCACAGTGGGTGACCACCTGGGCGAAAACGCCATATTTTGTGGGCAGCCACTGGTTCAAGTATATGGATGAACCCAAAGAGGGCCGGTTTGATGGCGAGAACGGCAACTACGGGCTGGTGAACATCGAAGACACGCCATACACCGCGTTTGTGTCGCTGGTGACCAAGGCGAACAAGCAGTTGGTAACACTACACACTCCTCCAGCCACGAAGAATCCGAAGGTGACATCAAAGCCGCGAAACCGCAAGTAAGTCCGATGTCGCCTGCACAACGCGGGTTTAGGAGGAGGAGACACTGATGATAGGTGCCATTTTGGGAGACATCGTTGGGTCTCGGTTTGAGGGTAGAGGCCGAAATCATAAAACCAAACAGTTTGAGCTGTTTACGCCATACAACCACTTCACAGATGACTCAGTGCTGACTGTGGCGGTCGCAGATGCCTTGCTGTACGACAAGGGTTTTGCGCAAGTCTACAGGGAGTATTACACGCGATACCCCCACGCAGGGTATGGCGGCCGGTTCAAGCAATGGGCCTCAGATTCGTCGGAAGAGCCATATGACAGTTGGGGAAACGGCTCTGCAATGCGAGTCAGCCCTGTGGGATGGTGGGCGAAATCGCTGGAAGAGACACTCGCCATGGCAAAAGAGACCGCGTTGCCGACGCATGGCCACATAGAAGCCGTCGTGGGAGCTCAAGCGGTCGCGGGTGCTATCTACCTGGCCCGGACCGGCGCAGACAAAGCCGAGATCAAGCGGTTTGTAGTGGAGCTCTCAGGATACGATCTGGACCTGAGCTGCGACGACATACGGCCAGACTACCAGTTCGATGTCTCCTGTAAGGGCACCGTCCCACCCGCCATCATCGCATTTCTCGAATCTGTGGATTTCGAAGACGCCATACGGAATGCCGTCTCACTGGGCGGTGATTCGGATACGCTGACATGCATCACCGGCGGAATTGCGGAAGCCTTCTATGGGATACCTGGTGATCTGCGCCAACGCACTTTGAGCCTGCTGGACGAACCGATGCGGAAGGTGGTCGAAGCCTTCAACACCTCTTATGTCCACCGCTCGGTCACTGAGATTGATGCTCAACCGACCAGGTTGTCGCGTATCACAGGCTGCTTGCTTGCGGGAGCGGTGGGGGATGCGCTGGGAGCCGTTGTGGAGTTTAACAGCATAGCTGATATCCGCCGGAAGTATGGCAAACGTGGCATTCAGGGGTATGCTGTCTGGCATGGTCACACAGGGCAGTTCACAGATGACACACAGATGACGCTTTTCACCGCTGAAGGGCTGCTGCAAGCCCGGCAAGGCGGAAAACAGGCTGACGAAGCGGAATACAGAAAATATGTGCTGGAGTCCTACATCCGCTGGCTGGGCACCCAGGGCACGGTCTCAAAGCGGCCGGAGATGGCACGTATTTACCAGGGTCCACTGTGGGCAACACGGGAGCTTCACGCCCGTCGGGCACCCGGCGGTACCTGCCTGAGTGGGCTGTCCCGATACCTTGGCAGCATGGAGTCAGGCGGTGCCGATATTGATCTGCACCCACTCAACAACAGCAAGGGCTGTGGTGGTGTGATGCGCATGGCGCCTGTGGGCTTTGTGTCCGGTGTCGATCATTTTGCTTTGGGATGTGAGCTGGCGAAGCTTTCGCATGGCCATGTGTCGGGCACTCTGCCTTCAGGCTATCTAACGTTGCTGATACACCATTTGCTGGAAGGTGCGGGCCTCATGGAAGCTATCGAGTTATGCACGGAGCGGCTGATCAAAGAGGCCGGACATGAGGAGACTCTGGTATGTGTCACACTGGCGTGCGATCTGGCGGTAACGGCTGATGCATCACCAGAGACGATCGAGCGCATCGGAGCGGGTTGGGTGGCTGAGGAGGCGTTGGCCATTTCGCTGTTCTGTGCCATCAAGGCGCAGGGTTTCGAGCATGGCCTCCGGCTGTCGGTCAACCACAGCGGCGACAGCGACTCCACCGGTGCGATCACCGGCAACATTTTGGGTGCCCTGCACGGTGTGGAGTATATCGCCAGTCGCTGGCTAGAGCCGCTGGAGCTGAGGGAGCTGATCATGTCAGTGGGGCAGCAATGCGCTGCGGCATGGGAGTAAAGACACTCAACGGATGGGATACCATGAAGATGGTGGGCACATATAACGCCAGCCACACCAAACCGGGAGTAGATAGATGCAAGTGACCACAGAACAGATACTCGAAATCGCCAACGGGCATGGTGCGACCCATGTGCGGGAGGTGAACCCGCAGGACATTTCATCGGAGCAGTGCTACCGCGATGCCTGCGCCACCAATGCGTGCGGAAGCTATGGTAAATATTGGACCTGCCCTCCAGGTCTCGGCGACCCTGATGAGAAAATCGACGAAATCAAGGCCTATAAGCATGTGTTTATGGTTCAGAATATTACTGAACTTGAGGATTCATGGGATTTTGAAGGTATGGGAGAGGCGGCTGTAAAGAACCAGACGGTGGTGAGGGCCATCGCGGCTGATCTCCGGTCGCAGTTCCCCGGTCTCCGCGTCAAAGCGATGGGGAATGGCGGCTGTGGTTTGTGTGAGAAATGCACCTGCCCCGACGAACCCTGCCGGTTTCCCGATGAGGCCACACAGGCCATTGAGGGCCTGGGCATCAACGTGAAAGCGCTGGTGGAGAGCGTGGGCTTGAAATACATCAACGGCCAGAACACCGTCTCGTTTGTAGGCATGGTGCTGGTAGGGTAGATTTCCGTTGCAGAATATGGTGAGAAAGATATGAAGACAGGACTAGCTTTAAGTGGGGGCGGTGCGCTGGGTATCGCCCATCTGGGCGTTTTAGAAGGTCTGGAAGAGGCGCAGATCGACATTGATATGGTGTGCGGAACCTCCGCTGGAGCTATCGTAGGCGTGTTATACGCGGCAGGGGGTGTGGAGAGTGTGCGCACGTTTTTCAAGGAGCTGGGCACCTACAGTGTGATCAACCCTCGTAACATCATAAAAATACGCAACCCGCATGGGTTCTTTGACCAGATAGAAAAACTTCTCCGTGAGATCATCACCGTCACATCATTCGAGCAACTGCGGATACCGTGTTCATGCGTCGCCACCGATGTGGAAAGCGGGAAAGTGGCTGTGCTCGATGCCGGCGATCCGATTGAATGCGCCATGGCTTCCGCTGCTTACCCCGGTGTCTTTCCGATGCAGAAGATCGGTAGCCGGTATTTCATCGATGGCGCGGTCAGTTTGAATATGCCCGTCAGTCCGTTGAGGGAACAGGGAGCGGAATATGTGATCGCCTCCTCGGTGTATTGCCTGGCGGAGCTCAGCCATGAAGCAGAAAGGCTGAATCCCTGGCAGATCGCGGCCCGCGCGCTGGAGATCATGGAAAACCGCATCAACGCCTACGAGCTGCAAAACGCGGATTTTGTGTTTTCGCCTCCCGTGATGGGTTACACCTGGTTCCAGTTTGCCGAGTTTGAGAACATCATGGAAGCGGCCAAGCCTTATGTGCTTCAGCGAGCCAGGGAGCTTAAAGATTTGTGCCCGTTGAAAGTCTGAGTTATCAGTTGTTGATTACATTTGCTACCGCGGTCTGAAGGGCTCGATGACCCGCAAGTATATATTAGGGTCGTATCCATCTTGTGCCGCGACATAAATGTCTCGGCTATTGATCAGCAAGCCCGTTGAAACGGGCTGCAGAACTCCGGCCCGGTAGTGATAACGACATCACAGATTGCTTCAGCAGTCTTCTTGTTCAGTAGCCGAGATATTTGTGTCGCGGAATCGTGCATGGCACCCACTCAACGGCAAAGGACATAGGTAATCGTCAAATACCGGAGGATCACCAGATGAATAGATACATATGGGTGCTGTGTGTGATGGCACTTTGTATATTCCATGTGACACCGCTATGGGCGGATGATGAGGGATACATCCACGACTGGTTGGCTTGCGGAGCCTTCCGCGGTGATGACATCCACAACAGCCTCGACCCGATCTTCGCCACGGACACCTTCCCAACCTCAGGCGGGTATACCGCAGGGAAGAGCTGGCAGCCGATCCATGCTGATACCATGCCGGTGGACTTCGCGAAGGCGCAGCTCAACTGGGACGCCAGCGAGCACTGCACAGCATATACCGCCGTGTATGTGTTTACTCCAGATCAGCGGGCCACCACTCTATCAGTCGGCTGTGACGATAAGTATGCGGCCTGGCTGAACGGTGTTGAAGTGGGTCGAAGTGATGCCTGGCAGTCATATGGCACCAGCTTCCACAAGCAAATCGTGACACTTCGTGCAGGCTGGAACCTGCTGTTGATGCGTGTGACCAACGGCACCTCCTTCTGGCAATACTCCGCGCGGTTTTTGGATTCCAACGGTCAGCCGATCACCAACTTGAGATACCAGACCGATAGTCCCGATCCGAGTGGCTTGTTCAAGCGAAGCAACCGACTATCACCTGAATTGAAGATCATATCAGCCAGTATGGACGGTAATGGCAGGGTAGAAGGCCAAAAGCTGCTGGTGAATGTGAGATTGAGTGTAGCCAATATCGGTGCCTCAGCCTCGGTAGCTTATCGGGTTCAAGCCAAAGATGCAGGGCAGTCGGTATTGGGTGCTGTGGAGAGGCCCGCTCTTGGCGCAGACCGCGGTGAGACGTTAGTGCTGGGCATACCATATGAGAAGCTGGTGCGTGCTTCGCTGCTGAGCCGCCAGCAGATCATCGTGGAATGCGGTACCTCAAGTGTAACGGTGCCGATCTCGCAAACCGAAGTCATGGCGATGCTGTTCCGACCATTTCGCTACGATTGGACGGCGACGCTGACAGACGGTCAGATACTGCCCGCTAAAGATTTATCTCAAGCACAGCTGAAGCGAGTTAAGTCCTATCACATCAAAGAACCGCTTCCTGAGTTTGTCAGGCGATTTCAACTAGCCGCAGGGATTGACATCGGCTGGGAGTGCGTCGGCCGGATGCTGGTGAATGGTAAAGAGGTGAAGGACCATTTCTCTGGCGATTCAGGCGACATCGCCCTCCCCATGACCCACGCTGCGGCCAATAAAATTGATTTGTTTGTGCCTGTCAACGCCGGAGGCGCGCCGCGATACGACAACGGCTGGCTGCGTGTGAAGATACCGGCGGTAGAGGGTTACCTGAAGGGCTACCAGTTTGCACAGATACTGCTGAAGAACCCCACCGGAAGCAGCGCACCGGAGCTGAATGGCGTTCTGACTGCTATCCTGACTGGCAGCCCTGCCAAGATTGATACGGCTGTGAAGACCGCAAGTCAGCCGATAGATAAACTGGCTCCGTCTGCTAAAACCTACACGGCACACCTGCTGGGTCATGGCCACATCGACCTGGCGTGGTTGTGGCAGACGCCGGAAATGATACAGGTCACTAAAGACACCTTCAAATCGGCCCTGAGCATGATGGAGAAGTACCCGGAATTCAAATACTCCCAGAGCTCCGCGGCGACCTACTGGTGGATGGAGCAATATGCACCCGACCTGCTGGCCCAGATCAAACAGCGGGTCAAGCAGGGCCGCTGGGACCCAGTGGGCGGGATGTGGTCGGAGTGTGACTCCAATATGCCTTCCGGCGAGGCGCTGGTTCGCCAGTTCCTGTATGGTCAGCGGTATATGAAACAGCAGCTAGGCAAATCCGCCACGGCCGGCTGGGCACCGGATACCTTCGGGCACGCGTGGTCACTCCCTCAGATACTGCGTAAAGGTGGGATGGAAAGCTACACGTTCATGAGATGCCGCCCCTCCGATGAGCCATTCTGGTGGGTTGGACTGGACGGAAGCCGGATGTTCTGCAGCCCGACCGAGAACTACAACAGCACAGTGGGTGACTGGATCGGCGGACGGCTGGTCAGGAACGAGGCTGCCACCAAGGGCGGAAAGGACATCGCAGTGGTCTATGGTGTGGGTGACCATGGCGGAGGTCCGACGATGCGAGACATTGAGGCGGCTATCGAGCTGAACAAGACAAAGGTCTATCCCAATGTAAAATTCGACACAGCCTATCAAGCCAACAAGGCCCTGAAGGCGCAAAAAGCTGATTATGAAACGGTAGATACCGAGCTGAACTTCATATTCCAGGGATGTTATACCAGTCAAGCCGCCGTGAAGAAGGCGAACCGTCAGTTGGAGAACCTGCTGCCTCAAAGCGAGGCGTTCTCGGCGGTCGCACAAAGATATGGCGCCAGCTACCCATCGAAGGACATCTTTACCGCCTGGCGTCACACCTTGTTCAACCAGTTCCATGACATCCTGGACGGCTCGGGCATACACCCGATCTACGATGATGCCGCGAGGGAATACCAGCAGGCCATCAGGCTGGGACAGTCGGCCCTCTCCTTGTCACTGGATGCCATCACTCGAAATATCAAAGTGAGTGGCGACTCCGTGGTGGTGTATAACCCGATGGCCTGGCCGCGTTCCGATGTGGTGGAGCTACCCAATCCCGGCAACGCAGACATCAGCGTCGGAGATCCTGGCGACTGCCAGAAGGAAGAGGGCAAGCTGGTGTTCATCGCGCGCGATGTGCCCGCGATGGGATACAAACTGTTTCCGATCCGCCAGACGGCACCTGCTTCAACGCCACCAGTGAAATCTTCGGTGAGTGCCACGCTCGATCCACAAACCGGGTGCTTGAACAGCGTGAAGGATGCCACGGGCCGCGAGTTGTTGACCAGCGGTAGGAATGCCAATGAACTATGGTTTCACCGCGAAACGGGCGACGGCTGGAATATCTACCCGACGGGCGTCATTGACAAAATTACAGCCAATGCCGACATCATCACCCTAGTGGAGGGCCCGGTGAGGTCGATCAGACGGGTCACGCTCAAACAAGACAAATCTGAGTATGTGCAGGATATCGTGCAGTATGCCTCTCTACCGCGCCTGGATATCCGCTACAAGGTTAGTTGGCAAGACCGCAAAACCATGCTGAAGGCCGACTTCCCGTTGGATATCAAGGGAGCATCGGCCAGGTTTGAGATACCATTTGGCAGCATCGTACGGGCCGCTGACGGCAATGAGGTGGTGACGCAGAAGTGGGTCGACCTGTCGAACCAACAGCGCGGTGTGGCGTTGCTAAACGACAGTAAGTATGGAGTGAGCGTGAACGGCAGCACCATCCGCATGACACTGCTGAGGCAGCCCATCGCTCCTGACCCTAACGGCGACGTCGGTGACCATGAGTTCGCGTTGTCGCTCTACCCGCATGACGGTGACTGGGCGAAGGGCGATGTGGTGCGCAAGGGATATGAGTTTAATAACCCACTGATCGCGGTGCGCACGGCTGCCCATGCGGGATCACTGCCCGAGGCGCATTCGTATCTGGAGGGCTCCGCCAATGTGGTGGTGACCGCCATGAAAAAGGCGGAGGACTCCAACGATCTCGTGGTGAGGTTCTACGAACATGCCGGCAAGGCTTCAGAGGCCGTCATCACCCTTGACAGGCCGGTGGCCTCCGCGGTTGAGATGGACAACATGGAGTGGAAGACACTGGGCAAGCTGACGGTCAAGGGCAACCAGATCATCACTCCGACGAAACCCTGGGAATACAAGACCGTTCGGATACGGTTGCGGTAGGGGAGACCGACGGTCGCCCATGAATCGCAGTAGGGGCTGGGTTTCCCAGCCCTGGGGTCGGGAAACCCGACCCCGACAACGGTGGTCTCATCGCTCCGTCCAGATGGGCTTGCCCTGGCTGATCACGGTGACATTCGCTCGGGTGCTCAAAGCGCCGTCGGCATCGGCCTTGAAGCTCAGCTTGTTCACGCCTCCCTTGAGGGTTGGGATGCCCCCGACCGGTTTGATGTCGCGGATGAACTGGCCTTCAGGGCCGTATAGTTTGCATTCTGTGGCGGATATCAGCTCAAGGTAGCTGCCGCTGGGCAGTTCCACAGGGAAAGTGATGGTCTGTCTACCAAGGGTGATGCTCGGATATATAATCCTCGCCGGCATCAGCGGCAACGCCTTCACCGCGCTGAGGTGGCACGAAACGCCACCGTTCGCGGGCAGGTTGTTGACCCAGATTCGCAGGTTTTCGATACCAGCGAAGTCCACAGACTCGCGGAATATCGAGTAAGCCCATCCGTATGGCCACTGGTAATCAAGCCAGCGGTCACCCTCCGTCTCGATCAGCTCCACATATCTCCAGCCGGTGAAGTCGACGGTCAGGTAGTGCTCGCCGATTGCCGCACTAATGTGCTCCGGTGACTTCAACTGGAAGTTGAGCAGTTCGCCCTTGCCGTCGCCATGCACCCAGACACCCAGTGCCCGCCTGGCTGAGATGTCACGCCACGGTGTGAAGACGCTCCCAACATACGCCCATGAGCCTTCTCGCTCAGTGTGTGCATTCACTGCGGACAACTCCACAGCCTTCAGGCCAGCCACCGGTTGGAGGGTGGACTCGGCGAGGCTGATGGTCACGGCAGGTGCAGCATCCCTGACTGGGCAGGAGGCTGGCAGTGAGGGATCGAGCAGCACCACACTTTCTGGCGAATCATAGGCTGCTGCAGACATCAGTGCCTCAATGCGCAGCTTGAGCGGCTGCGGTTCGTGGCTGTTGGTGACCGTCCACTCGGTGCTGCCATCGCGGCTGCCCGTGACTTTGTGTTTCGAGTAGCTCACCGGCGACAGGCTGCTTTTGCCGCGGCGATCGGTGCTGAGTGTGTGCTCTGCACCTGGCACGGCCAGTTTGCCCAGCACGGCCGCAGGCAGTTTGTGGGCGTGGCGCAGTTCCTCGTATTTCTTGAAGATTCCGGCGAGTCGTGCGAAACCTGGTTCCGCCTTGTATATAACTGGGTCGATTCCCATGAGTGACAGCCCTGTGTCTGTGGAAAGAGCCTTGCAGGTGAGATATTCGATATCATCCGTGAAGGTCGGCTCGGTGTCCGGACTGGTCCAGCCTTTCGCCGCCCACCATCCCAACTGAGCGGGCATGAACATTTTGGTGTAAGCTTCGTTATCCTTGCAGTGCATGTCGATGAACCGCCTGTGGCTGCGGTTGGGATGGTCCCATGCTCCCAGCCGACTGCGCAGATACCACAGGTGATGGTGGAAGGTGCTCATCTCCATTAAAGCCGGCCGTTTGAGCCGCTTAGCGATTTCAAACACAAACTTCGAGCCGTAGTGCCATCCATTCGCTGACCCTGCCAGGATGTCCTCACCATCGAGTGCGTCCAGATAGATCATGTCAAAGCCGCAGGCGTTGTAGGCCTCGGCGGTCTTCGCTGCGACCTCCGTATATAGCGTCGAATCGCCATCGGGCACAAACAGACCGAAACACTCCTTCAGGTGATACACCTTCGCACCTGCAGGATGGGGCGTCGCTTTGGTGCCATGCGCACCTCGCGTGCAGCCGGTGAACCCCCACGGAACCGCTTTCGATGATGCCGTGTAGGTGATCAACTCGTCCTCAATGCGCACGGTCACGCTGTTACGGGTCTGGAAGCCTGTGATGTCCAGCATGGCGGCGGTCGACTCGTCTGTTGTGAGAGAGACCGTGTCCGCCGAAATCGGGTTTGACAGTGTGAGAACCGCATCGGTGGCCAGCCGCTTGTCCGGTACCGGCGTGACCCAAGGGCACTTCTTGTCGATAAAGAAGGCGTAGGTGTGCAGTCCCGCCTTGATGCCCGCGCGGTGCAGCCTGTCGATGACCGCTTTGAGGCTGGCAAAGCCGTTGGGATACATATCTTTGTTGGGCTCGCAGTCACCGAACCGGAACGAGGTGCCGCCATGGAAATCGAGCTGGTTGAAGCCGAGTGCTTTAATCACCGTAATCCACTCGTCCACACTTTGCTCGGTGACACTGCCGAAGTTGAAGAGGTAAGAACCACGGCCGTCCGGGCTCTCCATCGCCCATGGACCGCCCAGTCGCGAGTGGGGGAGATCAGGTGCGGATTCCACCGCTAGCTTCATCACCTCACGCAGTTTTGGTGCGGGGCAGCCGATAATTGCGACACTGGCCCCAACTAAACCAAACCGCGGATAACACTGTGCCAACAGGTGTTTGCTGGGTTGCGGTAGCTGGAGCACGTTGGTCTTCAGGTTGCGGGCCAGCGAGCAAGCCACGAAGGGTTCCTCTGCTGTGGCTCTGAGCTTCAAGGGCAGGTCGATGAGTGTGAGCTCCTCAATCTGCTGGTCAGATATGGAGAGCAACTCCAGCACAAAGTGGCGTTTGAGTGTCTTGAGGGAGAACTCCGCGGTGATCCCCGAGTTCCCGAACAGCACCTTCATCCGGTGGGCTGGGCCAGAAACCTGAGTGGCTGGGATGTCCACACCGTTCTTACGCAGCCGTGCGAAGGGCGTTGGGTTCGCGGAATCGCAATAGTTGGTGCGGCTGCGTTTGTCGACAAACTCCACACTGCGCGCCTGCTGGTCCAGCGTGTAGCGGCAGTATTCGTTCTCGACGCTCAGTGCGTTGGCGGTTTGCTGGCTCATGGCGGCCTCCGAGGGCGTGGGTTACGCTGATGTGTTCAGTTTACCCGATAGCGGTGGGGGATGTTTTAACCACAGAGGGTAGGGAGGGAGAGGAGGAGAAGAGGCAGCACCCAATCAGCCATCAGTTCATCCGTCCAATCCGTCCAATCTGTCGGAACAGGATTCGAAACACAGAGGGTAGGCCGACTATTCATGGCTGTTCTCCTCTTCTCCCTCCGCGACCTCCGCGTCTCCGCGTGAGGCAAATCCCTCCCTCCGCAACAGCCGATTCCCTCACGGCGTTTGACAGCGATGCTCCACTTTCGTTACACTAAAGCGATATGGTGCCGTATTTTACCCAAACCGGAGGTCGCTTTGAGCTCAACGCGCAACGACGTTCTTCTGACCCTTGCTCATAAGCAGCCGAGTAAGACCCCATACAACATAGGATTTACCCAGCACGCCTGGGAGGCCTTCGTGAAATACGCAGGCGAGGGCGTCAGTTCGCACATTCATAACAGCTTGACAATGGGCGGTCTAGGCATCCCTAACGGCTGGAAGGAAGTCCGACCCAATATCTGGGCAGACGAGTTCGGTGTCGAGTGGAACCGCTCGATTGACCCCGACATCGGCAATGTGTGCAACGAGCTGGTGACACCTGATACGCTGGACGACTACGTGTTCCCGGATGCGAACGACCCCAGCCGCACGGAATGGTATAAGCAGATTTGCCCTGACAAGGTCGCGAACGACCAGTTCATCGTGGCTGACCTGGGCTTTAGCCTGTTCGAGCGTGCGTGGACCATGACAGGTTTTGAGCAGTTCATCGCCGACCTCTTAGAAGAGCCTGAGTTTGCCGGTAAGCTGCTGGACAGGATTTTAGAGTATAACCTGAAGGTCATACACAATGTCTGCCAGTATGATGTGGACGCCGTGATGTTCGGCGACGACTGGGGCACCCAGACCGGACTGATCACCGGCCCGCGGATTTGGCGCAACGCCATCAAGCCGCGCATCCGTGAGATGTATCAAGCGGTGAAGTCGCACGGCAAGTTCGTATTCATTCATAGTTGCGGCAAGGTCACAGAGCTGTTCCCAGACCTGATCGAGTGCGGACTGGACTGCTTCAACCCCTTCCAGCCGGAAGTGATTGATGTGGCGCAGGCCAAGCAGGAGTTCGGCGACCGGTTGAGCTTCTATGGCGGTATCAGCACTCAGCGCACGCTGCCCTACGGCACAGTGCAGGAAGTGCGGGACGAGACGAAGCGACTTATTGACATCGTGGGGAAAGATGGCGGGCTGATCGCCTCGCCAGCCCATGCGATTCCCGGTGACGCGAAACCGGAGAACATCATGGCGATGCTTGATGTTCTCAATAACCAATAGTACAGAGTAAGAAGAGGAACCGCAACACCTGATGTTTGAAAATCTAGGCAAGAAGATGCAGGACCTCTTCCGGCGGATGAAAGACCGCGGGAAGCTGACCGAATCTGATGTCAACGAAATACTCCGTGAAGTGCGCGTAGCGCTTCTGGAGGCCGATGTCAACTTCAAGGTGGTCCGCGAGTTCATCGCAGCGATCAAGGATAAGGCGGTCGGCACCGAGGTGCTGGAAAGCCTGACTCCTGACCAGCAGGTGGTCAAGATCGTCCACGACCAGTTGGTGGAGATGCTGGGCACACAGGCGGAACCGCTGAAGTATTCGCCCAAGCCTCCCACAGTGCTGCTGTTGTGCGGTTTGCAAGGAAGCGGTAAAACCACCACAGCCGCAAAGCTGGGTGTGTATTACCGGTCGCAGGGGCGCAACCCTCTGCTGGTGGCGTGTGACCTTCAGCGTCCAGCGGCTGTGAAGCAGCTTCAGATTTTGGGTGAGCAGACCAAAGCACCTGTGTTCGTGATGCCAGGTGAGACTGACCCTGTGAAAGTGGCGCAAGCTGCGGTGGCGTGGGCTCCTAAGAACGGCTGCGACATCGTCATCCTGGACACGGCAGGCCGGCTGCACGTAGACGAGGGTCTGATGGATCAGGTGCGCCGAGTGAAGTCGACCACCAACCCTTCGGAGACTCTGCTGGTTCTGGATGCCATGACCGGGCAGGATGCTGTCCGCGTGGCTGAGGAGTTCAACAAGGCTCTGGACGTGGATGGCTTCATCATGTCGAAGCTGGATGGCGACACCCGCGGTGGTGCGGCCATCAGCATCCGCGCGGTGGTGGGCAAGCCCATCAAGATGTGCGGCATCAGCGAAAAGAATGACGGCCTTGAGATATTCCACCCTGACCGGATGGCGGGTAGAATCTTAGGCATGGGCGACGTGCTCACTTCCATCGAGACGGTGTTGAGCAGCATCGACCAGGACGCCATGGCGGACAGCATGAAACGCATGCAGGATGGCGGCGGATTTTCGATGAACGAGTTCCTGGCGCAGTTGCGGCAGGTGCAAAAGCTACCCATCAAGCGGTTGATGAGCATGATACCCGGTCTGCCAGCCATGCCAGAAGGCTTTGACGTCAACCCTAAAGATTTGAAACGCATAGAGGCGATCATCCTTTCGATGACCGCACTCGAACGCGTGAGACCGGATTTAATCAACGGTTCGCGGCGAAGGCGTATAGCCAAAGGCTCTGGGACTACCGTGCAGCAGGTAAATGAACTGATGGCACAGTATGCGCAGATCAAGAAGATGTTCAAAAAAGTGAATGTCATGCAAAAAGACGCGAAACAGTTGAAGAGGCAAGTGAACAAAGGCATGCCTCGCTTCCCATTTGGCAAATAACGAATGAAGAAAGGAGGAGGGAAATTTGGCTGTAAAAATCAGACTTCGACGCATGGGCGCTAAAAAGCGACCGTTCTACCGAATTGTTGTTACGCCCAGCACCAACCCTCGCGACGGCGGGTTTATCGAGAACATAGGGTTCTACAACCCGATCACTGATCCGGCCGAGGTTAAGGTGGATAATGAGCGAGCAATCTACTGGCTCAGCAAAGGCGCAATTCCGACGGAAACTGTTACCAGTATCCTACGGAAGCAGGGCGTATATGACGCCATCGCTGCCAGCAAGGCTGCCGCAACTACCGAAGCCTAAGACGGGTTTCTAGTGACTACATCCCTCAGCCGATGTACTGAGGTCCAGAAGGAGATTACAACTTGAAAGAGATCATCGAATACCTCGTGAAAGAGATCGTGGATCAACCTGAGAAGGTGCAAATTCGCGAGACCGAGAGCGACGGAGTGGTGAACCTGGAGGTGGTAGTTTCCCAAACGGACATCGGGAAAGTCATCGGCAGGCAGGGACGTATTGCAAACGACCTGAGAATAGTGGCCAAGATCGCCGCGACGAAGCAGAAGAAGCGTGTCTTCTTGGACATCGTTGCTTAGGCGTGATGGCTGAAACTCTCACCGTCTGAATATATAGGCCGGCGTGACCCTTAACGCCGGCCCGCTTTTTTTGCCCTATGTAGCACCGCTCTCGAATACAATGCGGCCCGTATTATGTTTGATACGCTCGTAGGGGCCACCCTTGTGGTGGCCCTAACCGTTGTTCATTCAATAGGTCTTGTTTTGGGCCACCACAAGGGTGGCCCCTACGACCAGTGACTTACAAGGAGATTTCGATCGTATATGCAAGACCAACCCAAGTGGCGTACCATCGGTGCTATCACACGAACACACGGTCTGGCTGGTCAGGTGTTTGTGTTTCCTCTGACGGATTTCCCAGATCGCTTTAAGAAGGGCACCAAAGTCCAACTGCAAGATGCCAAGGGCAACCTGAAGCCTGTCGTGATTACGGAATGCTCGAAGTTCAAGAACGGCTTTCTGGTGCTATTTGATGTCTGCCACACTATTGAACAGGCTGAGGAGCTCAAGGGCGTCAACATCGTTGTGGATTATGATGACCGTATGCCCATGCCGGATGACCAAACATTCTATGTTGATGACATCGTGGGACTAAAGGTCTACACGGATGACGGCCGCTTTCTTGGAGTGATCTCTGAGGTGCTGCCCAATCCGGCTAACGACATTTACTGCATCGGTGACATCATGATCCCGGCCGTCAGCGAGTTCATCATGGACATCAACCTGGCTGAAAACAAGATGGTGGTCAAGTTAATCCCAGGGATGCTTCCAGAGGAAGATTAGTGCGCATCGATATTGTCAGCACTTTTCCTGAGATGGTCGAAGCGGTTTTGGATGCCAGCATTGTTGGCAGAGCCAGGCGAGCCGGCCATCTGCAAGCGGCCGCACTGAACCTTCGTGAGTTTACCCATGACCGCCACAATACCACGGATGATGAGCCGTTCGGCGGTGGTGCTGGGATGGTGATGAAGCCGGCTCCCTTCTTTGAAGCGGTGGCGTTTTTGAGCCAGCAGTGCGGCGGATGTGCCCATCGCGTGATTGTCACCACGCCGCAAGGCCGGCCCTTCACTCAGCAAGTGGCGCAGGAGCTGGCCGGCTGCCCGCATTTAATCATGCTGTGCGGTCATTATGAGGCGATCGACGAGCGTGTGAGCGAGCATCTTGCGACCGACGAGATCAGCGTGGGCGACTATGTGCTCACCGGTGGGGAGCTGCCTGCTCTGGTCATGACCGATGCGATCGCACGGTTATTGCCGGATGTGCTTGGTAACCCGGATTCGCTGAGCGATGAGACCTTCGCTGAGAAGCTGCTGGGATATCCGCAGTATACGCGGCCGGCGGTTTATGAAGACCACCCAATCCCCGAGGTGCTGCAGTCTGGCCATCACGCCAACATCGCCAAATGGCGCAGACTTCAACGGATGGAACGCACCAGGCGTTACCGACCCGATCTGTGGGCGGAGTTCGTGCCAACGGCTGAAGATAAAAAGATGCTGAAGAAGATGGGTCGCAACGACCTGCTGGAAGGGAAATAGCCTGTGCTTGGTCTCGAAACAAGTCAGTGGGTTGTGGGTTTCATCGCCGCGGTGCTGATCGGCATCAGCAAGACCGGTGTGCCAGGCATAGGGATGCTGGCCGTGCCGCTACTGGCCTACATATTTGGCGGCCGTATGTCGGTGGGTGTGATGCTGCCGATGCTCATCTTTGCGGATATCTGGGCGGTAAGCTGGTACCGTCAGCATACGCAGTGGGATGCCATCGTGCGCCTTCTGCCCTCTGTGCTGCTTGGTCTGATAGCAGGCGGAGCTTATCTGGCACTGGTCGGACAGCGAAGCAACGGCACGCATTCGATGAATGTCACCATCGCGGTGATGGTGCTGGCCATGCTGGTGTTAAGCTATTTCAAGAGTTATAAACCGCACCACGGTGTGGGCAAGGTCGTCACAGGCGTGCTGGCCGGGTTTACCACTACGGTGTCCAATGCCGCAGGCTCCATTATGGCGATCTATTTGACTGCGTGCGGTATGAGTAAAGATCAGTTCGTAGGCACCAGTGCGTGGTATTTCTTTATCGTGAATGTGTCCAAAGTGCCGATCCTGATCGGGCTGAGTCTGGCGAACAGTAAGTACCCATTTATGACCGGTAACAGTCTGATGTTCAATTTGTACTGCATACCTGCCATACTTATTGGTGTATGGGCAGGAAGATGGCTGTTACCGCGCATCCCGCAGAAGGGTTTTGATGCGACTGTACAGATATTGGCAGCCGCCGGAGCTATCAAACTGCTGTTCCCGTAAGTCAAATGGGCCTTGTGTCATACAGTGCCCGTCTAATATAATATAAAACGCTGATCGTAACAATCATTGGAGTAACTTCATGGCGATGAACATCGAGCAAGTCTGGGCACAGACAGTTGACCGCGTCAAGGACAAAATCGTCAACATCACATTCTGGGGTGCGCTGGAAGCGGCGAAACCCATCATACTAGATGGCGACTTTTTTGTTGTAGGTATGCCTCCTATCGATGCTCACCTGGGTGGACATCTACGGAACAGCACTTACCGCAGCGAACTCGAACGGACGATTGAGGAAATCTCTGGTGAGCATGTTCTGCTGCGTGTCATTGATGGCATCACCCGTGAAGACTGGCAGCGCGTCAAAGTCCGTGAGGCCACGCAGGACCGCCAGAAGCAACAATCCGAAGCCGTCCGCAAGCGCGAAAAGGCGAGCGATGAACTCTGGAGCGAGCTGTTTGAACGCACCCAGCGTATGTACGCCACCCAGCCGCTGCGTTCATTACCTCAGGGCCGCGCGATCTACCTCCAAAAAGTTCTTGAACTGACGGTGGAGACCATGGACCGGATCATCCCGCCAGACGAGCCGGTTGATGAGATCAACGCCCGTAACCTGGCGCGCGTTATTGAGCGCATTGCTACCAATACAGATACACCATCGACGCTCATAGCTCACGAATTTCTAAAGATTCGTGACCGTGTACATCCCGGCATGCCGATGGAGCATGAGCAGAGGCTGACGTAACGATGTCGAGCGACATCTGCCTATATGGGACTATATGCCTCGACCGTATCTCTACGGTGGAGGCTTTACCACCATTGGGTGGGTATGTTGATATCGACTCTCAGATCGTATCGGCTGGTGGAGAGGCCCTGAACACTGCTGTTGCGCTTGCGACCTGGGGCGTGAAGGTGGTCATCGTCAGTAACGCCATCGGCTATGATGCCGCTGGCGACATGCTCATGAGTAAGCTTTCAAGCTACCCTAGCATTGAAACCCGGTTCATCCGCCGCAGTGCCGATATACGTACGCCGACCTGTGATGTGTACGTAACCCCAGATGGCGAACGCACCATGTTTGGAACAGGCTTTAAAGATATGGGCACCGAATGGCTGCCGCACGATGCCATCACAGGCTGTAAGGCGTTCAGTTGCGACATGAATCCCGGTGATGATTCGGCACAGGCGTGTGTGGATGCTCATTTAGCGGGTGTGCCCGTGGTGAACATGGACATGCACACCTCAGACCTTGCATGCAAGGCATCAAGCATCATCCTGACCAGCTCTGAGCAGGTGGGACGCATCCACGAGATACCTTATCTCATTCAAAAAGCCCAAGAGTATTTCGCTACTTACGGGTGTAGCGTGGTGCTGACGGCCGGTGATAAGGGATGTGTGGTGCTGGATCGCCAGCTTGGACAGGCGGTGCATCTGCCTGCTTACACTCCGCCTGCAGTGGTAGACGGCACGGGCTCCGGCGATACCTTCCGGGCCGGGCTGCTGTACCGATGGGCAGTGCGCGGTGATTCGCTATTGGAGGCCTGCCGGTTTGGCAGTGCTGTGGCGGCCTTGAACCTCGGAGCCGTGGGAGCGTGCGCGGGTGTGCAGCCAGAAGCGGCGATCTGGGAGTTCATGAAGAGCCAGGGATAAGACCGGTAGGATGATTCATTTGCCATGACACATAAGATGACGATTGATGAAGCCATCCACGAAATGGTCGCCAGGATCAAAGTGAACTTTCAGCCAGAGCAGATCATATTGTTTGGATCACAAGCACGCGGAGACACGCACCAGGATAGCGATATTGACCTGCTTGTGGTTCTTACCCTTTGCGAAAACCGCCGTATCACGACCGTATCCATCATGAAACTTCTGGCCGATATCCCGTACAGCAAGGACATTGTCGTCACAACGCCTCAGGAGATTGCTACACGCGGACAGTTGGTCAGCACGATTCTATACACTGCGGTCCATGAAGGGGTGGTGTTGTATGACAGTAATGTCGGTGAGTTGTAAGGTCGCTTTGTTGGATCCGATATGGCCGTTGTTCTCCCCGTGTTCGGGATGACCCTTGTGGTCATCGGCAACAACGGTTGCATACAGATTGTGTCAGCAGGACGGGGTATTCCATTCGTATCGATCTCAGTGTTCGGATGGCCACAAGGGCCATCCCTACGAAGGCAGGGAAGCAACGAACTGTGTCATCTGACCTGTAGGATGGGAAGGAAGAAGCACGAAACCTTGCCTATAGCACAAATATCCGGCTATTCATCGCTGCTACTGCGGTTGTTCGGTAAAAACTTCGCGCGGTAGTTGACCGGGCTGACGCCGACCTTTTGCTTGAACAGCCGCGAGAAGTAGTATATCGAATCAAACCCTAACTCCCTGGTGATCTGCCCTACGGAGTAGTGCGTATACTGAAGCAGCCGACACGCTTCATCTATGCGGAGCTGCATATGATAATGCCCGGGCGAAAAGCCGGTGATGCGCTTAAACTCTCGGCGGAAGTTGTTGTAGTTCACGCCTGAGTTCAGACAAAACTCAGCAAAGTCAAAGGGTTGGGTATAATTCGTCAACAGTTGCGACTTCGCCTGCTCGATGCAGTTGTGCAACGGTGAATATGCCAGGCTTCTGCGCTGTGACAGTGCCGCCGCATGGGCGATGATCAACTGCGCCTGAGCCGCCACTACCTGCGTATAACCCACCGCCTCAGTCTGAAGCTCCTCTACAAGCTGAACATAGTCGTTCACGATGCGCTCATGCACACCGACCTCCATGACGGGTTTAGCACGCGTCAGTTGCTGATCCTGCAGCAGGGTGAAGACCTCATTCCCTCGCAACGCCACCCAATACTCGTGCCAGCCGGTGACAGGGTCGGGCTGATAGCGGTGCCACTCGCCCGGGAACAGTGCGAAAAGGGTGCCCTCGGTGACATGGTGTTTGCCTGCGGAGGTGGATTCAAAGCTGCCTCGCCCTTTGGCGATATACACAAGTTGGTATTCATGCAGGATTCTGCCCGTCTTCGCGTCGAAATGGTAACTGGTAGGGTGGATGGACGGTGGATAACTGGTATTTGCAGCCACATGGGTATAACCTCCGGCGATGACGTAAAGGCCATTGCTTTGCGTGTCGGAGGAGATGGGAAGGTACCGGCAAGCGTATTTCATCATGTTGCGCTCCTGGTCAAAACCTGCAAATATCACACCATTAATGCTATTGAATTCCCATATATGGCTATCCATAATATAAACAAGTTCTAGACAAATAGACAAATCCGGGAGATAATGATGCATTCAAATCCTGCGTTAGGTGTTCTTCTTCATGCCATCGGCGGGCTGGCTGCGGCCAGTTTTTACATCCCCTACAAGCGTGTCCAAAAGTGGAGCTGGGAGCTTTACTGGATACTAGGCGGTATCTTTAGCTGGGTGTTGATGCCGTGGATTATCGCTCTCTCTGTTGGTACGGACACGATGAAGATTCTGTCGTCGGCACCCCAAAGCAGTATCATCTGGAGCTACGTGTTTGGCTGCTTGTGGGGAATCGGCGGTATGACCTTCGGACTGTCGATGCGCTACCTGGGTGTGTCACTGGGATACGCCATGGCGCTAGGTTTTTGTGCGTTGTTCGGCACCATCGTGCCGCCCATTTTCCAGGGAGAGTTCGCAGGGTTGATCGCCAAGCCCTCAGGGATGGTACTGATGCTCGGGATGGTGGTCTGCCTGCTGGGTGTGGGTATCAGCGGACTGGCTGGCATGAGGAAAGAGCGCGAGGTGTCGGAAACCGACAAGAAGAGCACCATCAAGGAGTTCAGCTTCGTGAAGGGTGTCTGGGTGGCGATCTTCGCCGGTGTGATGAGCGCCTGCATGGCTTTCGCTATCCAAGCCGGCAAGCCGATGGCGGAACTAGCCAAAGAGATGGGCACACCCGAGCTGTGGGTGAACTCCGTCTCCTACATCGTGATCTTCGCAGGTGGATTTACCGTCAACCTGATCGCCTGCGTCTATTTGCTGCTCAAGAACAAGAGCTGGCAGGAGCTCTCGCCGAAGAATTCCGCACCGAACCTGATTAACCTGCTGTTTTCGGCACTGGCAGGGATCACCTGGTACTTGCAGTTTATGTTCTACGGCATGGGCACCACGCAGATGGGCCGGTATGACTTCTCTAGCTGGACCATCCACATGGCATTCATCATCGTGTTCAGCACCCTGTGGGGAATACTCTACAAAGAGTGGAAGGGCTGTTCCAAGAAGACCTTCAATACCCTGCTGGCAGGCATCTATGTGCTGGTGGGTTCGACAGTGCTGGTGGGCATCGGCAACTACATCGACAAGTTTACGAAGGTGGGTAAATGAGTGATATGAAAACTACAAGTGACGTCCCAATGGTCAAGGTGGGCGTGTTTGCCATCGGGCTTGACACCTACTGGGCACAGTTTACCGAGCTCAAACAGCATCTGCTGGGATACCACGCCCGAATATGTGAGCGTATCGGTGGCTTTGGCGCGGAGGTTGTGGATGCGGGCCTGATCGACAACCCGGTCAAGGCACGCGGAGCCGCCGACTTGTTCAGCCGCGCGCAAGTCGAGGTGATCTTTCTGTATGTCAGCACCTACGCACTTTCGTCCACCGTGCTGCCTGTGGTGCAGAAGGTGGGCGTTCCGGTGGTGGTGCTGAACCTTCAACCTGTGGCCAGGCTGGATTACGAAAAGTTCAACGCGCTGGGCGACCGCGGCTTGATGACGGGCATCTGGCTGGAGCATTGCCAGGCGTGCTCCGCACCGGAAATCGCTAGTGTGTTCAATCAAGCGCACATCCCGTATCATCTTGTGACAGGCACGCTGGATGACCCAGACGCATGGGTTGAGATCGAAGAGTGGGTTCAGGCCTCTCATGTGAAGGCTGTGATGCAGCAAAACCGCGTGGGAGTGCTTGGCCACTACTACTGCGGAATGCTGGATGTCTACACCGACTTGACGCAGCAGAGCATCGTGTTTGGCAACCACTTCGAGCTGCTGGAGATGTGCCAGTTGGCGGCTTTACGTCACGAGGTCACAGACGCCGAACTACAAGCCAAGTTGAAGCTGTTCCACGAGTGGTTCGTGGTCGATCCGCTGTGCACGCCCTATGAGATGGAGCGAGCAGCGCGCACCTCCTGCGCACTGGATGCGCTGGTGGCGAAACACAATCTGGGCTCGATGGCCTATTACTACGAAGGCGAGGCCGGCAATGAGTATGAGGACATCGTGACCAGTGTGATCCCCGGAAACACGCTGCTGACTGCCAACCACGTGCCCATCGCTGGTGAGTGTGAAGTGAAGAACGTGCAGGCCATGAAGATCATGGACGCGTTCGGTGCCGGCGGCTCCTTCTCGGAGCTCTACCTAATGGACCTGGAAGACGACATCGTGATGCTTGGCCACGATGGCCCCGCCCATGCCGCGATCGCTCAGGAGAAGGTGGGACTTGTGCCGTTGCCGTTATACCATGGCAAACCCGGCCAGGGACTGTCCATTCAGATGGAAGTGAAGCACGGGCCTGTCACGCTGCTGAGCGTGGTGCAAGGCGGAGACGGAAAACTGCTTCTGCTCATCGCTGAAGCGGAGTCGGTGCCAGGGCCCACGCTGCAGATCGGCAACACCAACAGCCGTTACCGCTTCAGCATCGGTGCCAAAGGCTTCATCAACGCCTGGTGTGCGGCTGGGCCGGCTCACCACTGCGCCATCGGCGTTGGGCACATCGGCGGTAAACTGGAGAAGTTGGCCAGCCTGCTGGGCATCAGGTCATTGAAAGTCTGTTGAGACAAATAGCGTCACCATATGGGAGGTCCGTTTTGAGACGTCTGATTCTCGCTATCCTCGTGTTGCTGTGCAGCCTGTCAGCAGGTGCTGACGTGATGCGTCAGAACTTCATTAATCCGCCCGCATCTGCCCGGCCATGGGTCTACTGGTTTTGGTTGAATGGGAATATCACCGAACAGGGTATCAAAGCCGACTTACAGGCGATGGCCAAGGTGGGTATCGGTGGTGTGCTGATCATGGAGGTCGATCAGGGCGCTCCAGTAGGACCAATCGACTTCATGGGTGATAAGTGGCAGAACTTGTTCAGCGTGATGTTGAAGGAGGCTGCCCGGTTGGGCCTCGAAGTGAACATGAACAACGATGCAGGTTGGAATGGCAGCGGCGGCCCGTGGATCACGCCGGATAAGTCGATGCAGAAGGTGGTGTTCACCGAAACCATGGTGGAGGGCGGCCAGGATGTCAGCGTGCAACTGCCGCAGCCGGAAGCCGTGCGCGGATACTACAAAGAGATCACCGTGATCGCCTTCCCGAAGCCCGGCAGTTTCCGTGTGCCGGACATCGGCAACAAAGCGGCCTACGGGCTGGGTGGAGCCGGACAGCCGATTGGCGTAGTTCCAGCGGACAGCGTGGTCTCGTCTAGAAGCATCATCAACCTTGATGACTCAATGGACGCCAGCGGCAAGCTGAGCTGGAAGGCTCCCGCAGGAACCTGGACGGTGTTGCGGTTTGGGCATACCACCACGGGTGCGGTGAATGGGCCTGCACCAGCCACAGGAACAGGGTTGGAGTGTGACAAGTTGAGCACTGAGGGTGCGGAAGCCAACTGGAATGGCATGATGGGCAAGCTGGTAGCCGCTAACAAGCAATACATAGGCAAGAGCTTCGTGGCCACCCACGTCGATAGCTGGGAGGTCGGCTCACAGAACTGGACCGAAAAGATGCCGGAGCTGTTCAGGTATCGCACCGGATATCGCATATCGCCGTATATGCCCGCTTTTGCAGGTTATGTGGTGAACAGCGCAGAGGAGACCGAGCGGTTCCTGTGGGACCTGCGCTCGACCATCTCATACGGCGTGATCAATAACTATGCGGGCACCATCCGTAAGCTGGCGAACAAGAGCGGCTTGCGCTTCACCATTGAGGCGTATGGTAGCCCGTGTGACTACCTGCCATATGCCAAGCAGGCCGATGAGCCGATGGGCGAGTTCTGGATCGGGGCCGGCGCCATTGAGAGCTGCCGTGGAATGGCGTCCGCAGCGCATATTTATGGCAAGCGCATCGTTGGGGCGGAGGCCTTCACCGCAGGCTCAGATGAGCGCTGGCTGCAGTATCCTGGCAGCATCAAAGCTCTGGGCGACCGCGCGTTTTGCGAGGGCATCAACCGGTTTGTGTTCCACCGGTACGCCATGCAGCCGTGGCTTAACCGCGAACCGGGGATGACGATGGGCCCTTGGGGATTGCATTACGAACGAACAAGCACATGGTGGCAGCAGACCAATGCCTGGCATAAATACCTGGCCAGATGTCAGCAGATGCTTCAAACGGGTCAGTATGTGGCGGATGTATGCTACTTGCAACCTGAAACAACCTTCCGAGGCTTCGAAATGAAGCAGCTCAACGGCTACGCTTATGATGAAGTCACACCGGAAGCCGTGACCAACCTAATGACGGTGAAAAACGGCCGATTTGTGCTGCCGGGCGGCATGAGTTACCGGCTGATGGTGCTGCCGAACAGTGACCGCATGACACCAGCACTGATCAAAAAAGTGTACGATTTGGTGAAGATGGGCGGTGTGGTGCTGGGCAGCCTGCCCAAAGCGACACCCGGGCTGACCTACTATCCTGCGAGCAACGGCAACCTGGCGGCGGTGACAACCGAACTGGCTAAATACGCCGCAGCCAAGCGTCCGGCGGGTGTCGGGCGCGTACTGAGCGGGATGTCGCCGGAAGAGGCGCTGAAGTTGATGGGTGTGGCACCCGACTGTGGTCGGATCACCGGCAGTAGATTGAATTGGATCCACAGACGTATAGCCGATGGAGAGCTGTATTTCGTGGCTAATCCGTCCACCCTCACGCAGGTGGTACAGCTCTCCTTCCGTGTGAAGGGCATGGTTCCTGAGCTGTGGCATCCTGAGACCGGCGCGATAGAGCCGGCAGCCGTGTATGCACCGACACCGCAGGGAACCTCTGTGCGGCTGTCACTACTTCCGCAGGAGTCTGTGTTTGTGGTGTTCCGGAAGGGCACGAAGCCGTCAATGCGGCTCACCAGTCTGAAGCAAAACGGCAACACCGTGATCGCGCTCAGCAAGTCCGCTGCGAAGGCGACCGCCTCCTCGTTGCAGGTGGTTTCGGCCAGATACGGCATCTTCACAGATCCAGCGCGCACTATCGATGCGAAGCCCAGGGTGGATGCCCTGCTGGCCAAAGGCGTGGAGGAGTTCAGGGTTTCCGATCTGGCGGCTGATGGCGATCCGGCTTTCGGCGTAGTAAAAACGGCAGAAATAGTCGTCAAGAGCAAGAACCGCACCTATACCATCACGGGCACAGACACTGATATGATCAGTCTGTATGACCCGGAAATCGTCGTGGCATACCGTGCCGGCGTGCGTCCGATCGATGCAAAGAGCGCCCAACTGACGGCGTGGAGTGCGGGGAAATACGAGCTCACTGCGTCGGACGGCAGATCAATGGTCAAGACCATACCTGCTTTACCCAAGGAGAAGCCGCTGACTGGCCCTGTGAAAGTGCAGTTCCAGCCCGGTAAAGGCGCACCTGCCTCCATCGTCATGCCGGAACTAGCCTCATGGAGCGAGAGTTCCGATCCTGGCGTGAAATACTATTCTGGCAGCGCGAACTATCTACTGAAGGCGCAGATGAGCGCCTCTGAGCTGGCACCAGGCCGCTGCTGGATGCTTGACCTGGGCAATGTGAAGGTGATTGCGGAGTTGAAGGTGAACGGCAGGAAGATTGCCACGCTGTGGAAAAGCCCATACCGCTACGACATCACCGGCTGGCTGCGCACGGGAGCGAACAACATAGAGGTTCGGGTGACCAACCTGTGGCCAAACCGGCAGATCGGCGATGAGCTGCTGCCAGACGACAGCGAACGGCACCCTGGTGGCACGCTGGTGAAATGGCCGGAGTGGGTGGACGGCCCCGGATCGAGTCCGACAGGGCGCGTGAGCTTCACGAGCTGGCGTCTGTGGGGCAAGAACGATGCGCTGCAGCCGTCCGGGTTGATCGGACCGGTGGTGCTTCGCCCTGGACAGAAAGTTCAGGTAAAATGGGATGAAAAGAAGGCGAGATAGTGGTGGGCCCGGCTGGATTCGAACCGGCGACCAATCAGTTATGAGCCGACTGCTCTAACCACTGAGCTACGGGCCCTGAGGGTAGCTTCTGTATTATAACAAACCTGCCTGGGTTGAGCAATACTCAGGCAGAAAACCAATGAGGAACATATGACATCACGTGAACGAGTCTTAGCAGTCATCAATCACCAGCGGCCAGACCGTGTGCCCATCTACGGCTGGGTAGTGGCAAACCTGAGCGAACAGATCAACCAGAGGTGGGGCAGTCTGGCCGCATTTGAGGACAAGTATGAGTTCGACTACGCCCATCTGTTCGGCGGGCCTGGCAACTACCGCGGCGAGGATATGGCCGAGTGGTATAAAAACTTCAACATGGACACCGAACCCGGCGCACTGCTGGATGTCCCGTTAACTGACCCGAACGTCTCCGGCGACTACGACGGTCTGCGCGCTGAAGTGAATCACCACAAGTTCCAGCGTGATAAATGGGTGTATGTGCAGACCAACGGCTTTTTCGAATGCCATAACGGACCTTACGGCATTGAAAACCACCTGGCTTACCTTGCCGAATACGAAGACCAGTTGCACGAAGTGTACAAACGGCAGGCGGAATGGACCATCCAGTTTGCGAACAACTGCCTGGATATCGGGATCGACATGATCCATATCTCCGATGACTGGGGAGGGCAGCACTCGCTGATGTTCAACCCGCGAGTCTGGAAGCGTCTGATCGCGCCTTATCATAAGATGATTATCGACGCGGTTAAAGCGCGCGGAGGGCGTGTCAGTCTGCACACCGATGGCAACAACAGCAGCGTGGTGGACGGCATCGTGGAACTGGGCTTCGATGTGGTGCATCCCTGGCAGGAGAGCGCCGGCATGAGCTACGATCTTTACGACCAGTATAAAGGCAAGTTCACCATCATGGGCGGGCTGGACGTGCAGACCACCATTGGGTTCGGTCGGCACGATGCGCTGGTGGCGGACATCGAGCGGGTGTTGGGACGGTTCCGTGACGGCAATATGCTTTACTGCACCTCACACTTCGTGCAAGACCACTGCAGCATGGAGGAGCTTGAACTGGCGTTTGACACCGTGTTTCGCGTCGTGCGTGAGCAGCAGGCGAAGGGGTAGGGAAGGCACACCGAAGGGGCGACCGGCGGTCGCCCTGTTACCTCGTGTAACCCCGTAGGGGCAGCCATTTGTGGCTGCCCTGTTTGGGTTTTATGGGCACATGGATATTGGGATTTGCGCAGAGTTGGACACACGATAATCAGTTATGTGCGTGAATAGCCTGCAGTGGTAATTTCGTTATCATCTGTATATAGTATTATTGATACATTTCTTCCTGTTGGAGGTTTGAATATGAAATATGTAATAAAAAGGTACCTGAATGGTCTGTGTGGAACGGCTCTGTGCTTAATGACCATGGCATGTATAGTTCCCTGTATGGCTCAGGGAGGTACAGTTGAGGGATGGGGTAGTCGTCGTATACTCCCCGGAGATATGTCAGGATTCACAGCCATTTCAGCAGGACAATACCATACCGTCGGCTTGAAGAGTGATGGATCAGTCGCTTGCTGGGGAGATAATGGAAGGGGCCAGTGCAATGTGCCGGCACCAAACAGCGACTTTACTGCGGTTTCAGCAGGTGCTGACTATACTGTTGGGTTGAAGCGTGATGGCTCCATTATCATATGGTCGGGATTCTACCCAATTCCTGCACCTAACAACGACTTTGTTGCTGTTTCTGCGGGTGATACCCACATCGCTGGGTTGAAACGTGATGGCTCAATTACATGCTGGGGAAATAACGACTCTGGTCAGATAACCGTACCCGCACCAAACAGCGACTTTATTGCAGTATCTGCCGGTGACCGTCACTCAATAGGGCTGAAACGTGACGGTTCCGTCGTATGCTGGGGTAGAAACATATGCGGCCAATGCAATGTACCTTCACCGAACAGTGATTTCATCGCCATCGCCGCGGGTAGTGAGCACTCAATTGGATTGAAGCGTGATGGCTCCGTCGTCTGTTGGGGATGGAATGTGTATGGCCAGTGCACTGTGCCTGCGCCCAATACCGACTTTATAGCCATTTCGGCCGACGGGAATCATAGTGTTGGATTGAAGCGCGATGGCTCCGTCGTATGCTGGGGGCAAAATGACTACGGCCAGGGTGATGTTCCTGGACAGAACCGCGATTTTATCGCAGTTTCGGCGGGTGACCGTCACTCAGTTGGATTGAAACGTGATGGAACAGTTGTCTCATGGGGCGAAAGTTCTTTGGTTCAATGTAATGTGCCTCCTATAAACAATGACTTCACGAGTGTTTCAGCACGTAGTAACCACTATGTTGGGCTCAAACTTGATGGCTCAGTCGTTTGCTGGGGTTATAACTACTATGGGGCTTGCAACGTGCCAGCACCTAACGCCGATTATATCGCCGTATCAGCGGGAGTTGGTCATAGTGCCGGATTGAAGCGCGATGGCTCGGTAGTCTGCTGGGGCCTCAACGATTCTGGTGAGTGCAATGTTCCAGCACCTAACACCGATTATATTGCTGTTTCAGCAGGATCGTACTACACAATGGGACTAAAACGGAATGGTTCCATTGTATTTTGGGGACGGAATTCAAATAGTCAGTGTTTTCCGCCAGATCCAAATAGCGGTTATGTTGCGATCGCTGCCGGATATACCTTTAGTGTTGGCGTCAAAAGTGATGGCTCGGTCGTCTGCATGGGGAAGGACCCGAATGGCGAATTCACTACGGTACCTGTACCTAACAAGGACTTCACCTCGGTTTCACTAGATAACGGAGTGATGGCAGGACTGAAGAGTGATGGCACAGTCGTGTGTTGGGGTAATAATGGCAATAACCAGTTAAATATCCCGGCACCAAATAATAACTTCATTGCTGTATCTGCCGGAGGCGGAAAAGTGATGGGGCTACGCCTTGATGGTTCTATCGTCAGCTGGGGGCGCAACACTAGTGGCGAATGCAACGTGCCAGGTCCAAACCGTGGATTTGTATCGGTATCGGCAGGAAGTGACTATGCTATCGCTATCCGTGGAGTCACCGCCATCAGTGGGAAGTCTACGCTGGACAGTTTCGTAGGGGACACTACCCATCAACCGCTGCAAGCCATAATCAACAGCATGTCGGACACGAACACGGTGCAATATCTGAGAATTCGCCCACAGATCGATGGGAACTACACCATCAACAGCTACCTACAACCGCCATACAAGGTTCGAGTTACAAACCCTCACTTCCTACCCCTCAGTATGGTGGATGTCGACCCCGTTCAGGCGGTAAACTTCACCTTAGTAAATGGCGACGCCGATGGTGATGGACAAGTGAACCTGTTCGATCTAGTGGTACTCGATACGAAGTTCGGCACATCGGATTCGATGGCCGATTTGAACGGTGACGGGCAGGTGAACCTGTTCGACTACGTGGTGATCGACAAGAGCTTCGGCGCCAAGGGCGACTAAGCGGTACCTGCAACATAGCAGGGCAGGCAATGACGCCTGCCCTGCTATGTTACGCGAGCCTAGTTACCACTCCGCGATGATGAGTTGCTCGTTGCGTATGGAGCTCTTGGCTATGGTGATTTGCGCAAGGCTGGTTTTGGAGTTCCATGAATAGGCCGTCGGTTTACCGTTGACGATCACACGTTTGGGTTGTCTGGCGAGGTGCAAGTCCAGTCTGTATCCACGCTGTTTGGGCTGCCCCTTGTATACTCCCTTTGCGGCCTCGATGGTCAGGCTCATTCTACGAGTGCTTTGCATCTGCAGCTTAATCGTAGTCCAGGCACACTGATTGTTCTTGTAGTTCAGTGAGGTGCCGTCATCTTCGTAGAGTTTGAATGAGGCGTTCTGTCCTGGGTAGATATCCAAAATCAACGGATCGATAGGCTTCTGGCCGCTGAACTCCATATCCGGCTGCATCGGGATGATCGCACCCTGACGCACAAAAACAGGCAGGCGGTCTAGTGGGCAGGTATACTTTACCGTCCGACCACCCCTGTAACGCTGGCCTGTGAAGTAGTCGATCCACACCCCGGCAGGGAAGTAGATGTTGCGCACAGCCTTCCCGTTTGTGGCAGGTGTTACGATAGGTGCCACCAGCATCTCACGACCGAGCAGATATTCGTCAAAGTGGTTGTAAGCCTCGTTGTCGTCAGGAAACACCAGATAGAGTGGCTGGCTTAGCGGCATGCCTGTGTCATATGCTTCACGGCAGTAGGTGTATAGGTAAGGGATCAACCGGTAGCGTTGGGTGACGAACTTGCGTGCCAGATTGAGGCCTTTATCACCGTAGTTCCACGGCATCCGTGCATTGCCTTCTTCCGGATTCTCATGACAGCTATGCAGTCGGAATATGGGGCTGAATGCGCCGAACTGTACCCAGCGGGCGTAGAGCTCGTAGTTGTCTTTCAAGAGGCCCACAAACCCGCCGATGTCATGGGTGACATAGGGTATGAGCACATTACCTGATTTGACCGTCAAGGGCACTTCGTAGTTCAGCACTTTCCAGGTAGACCAGGCGTCACCAGTGAAGAACCCAGGATACCGATGCGATCCAGGTCCGCCATAACGGCTAAAGATGAAACTGCGTTCACCTGTGTGCCTCTCCTGCATGTCGTAGTACACGCGGTTGGTCCACATCTGGGAGTTAAGACCTGGCATGTTGGCATAATCGCCGTCAATCCACCAGAAGTCAAGACCCTGATCTACAATTTCGTTGAGATAATCAGTGTAGACTTTCGCTTCCAGTTTATCAGCCAGATTGAACTTTATGCTGGATTGGCCGACCGGCTCAGTGCCCAAGACCATGGGCTGCTTGGTAAATCCGCCATGGTGGCCTCTGTCCATAACTCTCAAGGCGATCAGATTGCGGCTGTTGGGTTTCAAGAACCTGCCGATCTCGCTGACGGTCAGTTTATCGTATACACTGCTGCCAGGAGCACCATAGCTTCCGGCCAGTTGGCCGTTAATGTATAACTGATACTCATCGTCTACTCCACCAAAGCTGATATACATTTTGCTGCCCATGGCTGTTGATGGGATATCAAGCCATTTCCGGAACCAGCCTACTCCGTCATATGAAGGGTGGCCGGCATCTTCCCAGAAGGTCGCTTTGGGCATCTTTTGCCACTGGCTGTCGTCATATCCCGGTTGTCCCCAGCCCTGCAGCTCGCCGATGTTACCAGGGTCGATCTGAAAAGCCCATTCTGTGCTGATATCAGTCTGTTGCCGATCTGTCAGTGGAGGGCGGCCCAGCTTCTTCAGGGCATCATTTACTCTCGAGTCGCGGATTGAGAAGCCCGAGCTGGGGTGGTCATTCGCAGAAACTTTGATTCCATTATCATGCAGCTTCTTCGAAAACGCCTTAGGGTCGGAGAACACCGGACTCCAATCAAGGCCGCCGTCCCATCCGTAGAGGTGCCAGCCAAAGTCAAACACGAACACATCCAGCGGAATGTGCTCTTTTCGGAACCGCTCGACGAGTGACCATAAATACTTTTCGTCAGTTTTTTGATTACTGTACTCGAAGTTCACGTCGGTGATCCATGCACCCAGCACATATCTAGGTGGCATGGGGATGCGTCCGGTCAAAGCTGTGTACTCTTTGAAAAAGTGCTTGAAGTCTCTGCCGTAGACGAACAAATACCAGTCTTTACTATCCTTAGAACTCCGCGGGGTAATCCACTGATCTCTTGTGTCCCATAAAGGCGTGCTGCTGTCATCAAGGAAGCAGAACCCGTTTCGGCTCAGGAACCCATCGGGGAAGCCTGGCAGAGTGTTTTGGGGCATGGTTTGCTCATAGATCGAGTTGAAGCTTGGCATCGGACCGCCCAGGTTGCGGTCATCGTATATCCCCGAGCTCCACTCATGGTGGCCCGTTGAGTCATGCCACACCGCACGGAGGTTCTCCGAGTTGAAGTTGCCAGAGCCAACACGGTACCGAAGCAGCACTCTTGGGGTGCTGATCTGCAGCCAGCCATTTAGCACACTTACTTTGAACTGCATCGTACTCATCGAGCGGTTTGTGACAATGGCGGTAGGGGCATCTGTCACTGATCCATACTGCATGCGGATGAGGGTAGGGGACAGCACATCAAACCGCGCCTGTCCACTATTGATGCGGTGACCGGCCTGCGTGTAGTCTGCCCCCTGCACCTGCACTGTGACCAGGCCAATCACGATCAGCATAGAGGTGCGTGAGATCATCTTTAGAAGGCTATTTTCTATTCGCATATGGCTCTCCTCGTATATCGATCAATCGTGTAAACTCTACCACTTACTGTCCATCCAAGCAAATGGCTACAGTTGATTGTGACGCTAGAGAGCATGTGCTTATGACCCGTATGCGCATGACACCATCCGCGGGTTTACAGGGCAAGAAGGGCGTCCGCCGCACGCCTTTACGCTAGGTCGCGAATCCTGGCAATGAACACCGGGCTGACGCTGATCTCGCGCACACCCATCTTCAATAGCTCCAACAGCGCGGCGGTGCGGGCGGCCATTTCGCCACACACACATACGGGTTGGCCTTTGGCGCGGGCTGCATCCACGGTCATTTTGATCAAATCCAGAACAGGTTGGTCCAACTCGTCGTACAGATGCCCCACCGAGCCGTTGGTGCGGTCGACTGCAAGAGTGTATTGCGTCAGGTCGTTCGTGCCGATGCTGAGATAGTCTACTGCACTAGCAATGTAACTCGCATGAAAGGCGGCTGCGGGCGTCTCAATCATTGCTCCAATTTTGATATTCGTGACAGAATGGCCCTGGCTAGACATCTGCTTGATCGTGGCTTTGACCAGATACATGGCTTTATCGAACTCTGGCGTTCGAGAGATCATGGGCAGCAGAATCGTGACAGGGCCTAAGGCCGATGCGCGGACCATCGCACGAAGCTGCGTGGTAAAAAGCTCGGGCTGTGCCAGGCTCAGCCGGATGCCCCGAAGCCCCAATGCAGGGTTTGCCTCGTGGGGGTGCTGGATGTAAGCCAGCGGCTTGTCGCTGCCGGCATCCAGGGTGCGCAACACCACAGGAAGCCCGTTTGCGGTCTTAACAAGCTCCGCGTAGCAATCATACTGCTCATCTTCAGTAGGTGCGGTGCTGCGGTCTTGAAACAAAAACTCCGTGCGCACGACGCCGAAACCGTCGCAGCCGGCACTCATTGCCTGTTTGGCGTCATCGATCGATCCGATGTTGGCTTTGATGTTGAGCTCACCGATGCCGTGGTCTGCCAGTGCCCATTTGGCTTCTGAGAGCATGTCTTCTGCCGCGATCATCGCGGATGTAATGTCGCGCCGGTGTGGCTGGACGGTCACTACGCCGAAATTCCCGTTGACGATGATCATCTCATCATCGCGGGTTTTTTGCATAATATCCGGAACCCCAAACACGGCTGGGATGCCTGCCGCGCGAATCAAAATGGCCGCGTGGGAGTTGCTGCCACCTTTGGCGGTGACGACCCCTGCGGCCTTTTTTAACGCCGCGACCTGTGAAGGGTAGAGCTCATCGGTGACGAACACGGTATCCGCGCCGATCTCATTATCAGCACTCTGATTTGCCAGGTTGGTGCAAAGACGGTGACCTATGTCGCGGATATCCACCGCTCTGGCGCGCAGGTATTCGTCGTCAAGCTGTTCAAATCTGGCGGCGATGGCGTCACTGGTCTGTTTGGCCGCTTCGTATGCCGAGACACCTTGTTTGATGAGTTCGACTATGGGGTCGATGAGCTCGGGGTCTTCCAGCAACATCAGGTGAGTCTCCATCACTTCACGCTGCAGATCATCGGCGGCATCGTCGCATAGCAGTTCGATGTCATCCTGCGCTTCTGCGAGGCTGCATTCCCACAGCTCCAGCTCTTCCGTGACAGAGGCATCTGGGTTGAGCTCGGGTACAACCTGTCGAGGCATCCGCACACGGCCGATGCCGGTACCTTCAGAAACGGCTATTCCATATATGATGTCCATTATCAGCCTTCTTGCAGGAATTTGGCCAGGACTTCGACCGCAGCAGATTCGTCCGGCCCATCCGCTTTGACTGTGACCGTAGATCCTTTGCCCGCATCGATGCCGATGAGCGAGATAATGCTGTTGGCCTTCGCCACGCTGCCCTCTTTTTCGACGGTGATAAGCGCGTCAAACTGCTTGGCTAGCTTCACAAACTGAGCGGCCGGCCGGGCATGAAGCGCCAGATCCGGGTGCATGGTGACTGTGAGCTCCGTCATGATGCATCACCCTCAACTTCCAGCAGGGGATCACCCAGCTTTACGTGCTTTCCGGCGAGTATCTTCACGCTGCCGCCCATCACCACAATCGGAGAAATGGTCGGTTTTCCTGCTGCCTTGATGGCGTCGATGTCGAATTCGATCAGCCGCTGACCCAGCTCGATCTGCTGGCCTTTAGCCGCCAGAAGGGTGAAGCCCTCACCGTTCATCTCCACGGTGTCGATGCCCACATGCACCAGCAGCTCGATGCCGTCTGCAAGCTCCATCCCGAATGCGTGCCCGCTTTTGGGCAGGGCTGAGATGGTGCCCGCGGATGGTGCCACGACCACGCCCTCATCAGGGATGATCGCAACGCCATCGCCCAGCATCTTCTCCGCGAACACGGGATCGGGCACCTGGTCGGTGGGGATGACTTCCCCGGACATCGGTGACATGATTGTGATGACCATCCGTATTACATTAAGTCCTTTATCTCTTGCTCGATGATCTCCGCTTCGGTGCCGATCACCACCTGGATGTTGCCACCGCCCAGTTTCATGATGCCTACGGCCCCTTCGGCCTTCAGTGCTCGCTCGTTGAGCATGCTCATGTCAATCAGTGTGATGCGCAGGCGGGTGATGCAGCTATCAAGGTGCTTGATATTCGCCTTCCCACCGAGGGCGTCCAGAATATGTTGTGCGTCCATGTTTTTACCTCTTATATGTTATGCCGTGTTGGCGTCGGCCTCTTCATCGGGTTCGCGGCCCGGTGTGGCCAAGTCCATTTTACGGATGATGAACCGGAACAGGAAATAGTAGATCGCGGCGTAGACCAAGCCGATGGGTATGATCCACAACGGATGAGTGGCTTTGCCGTAGAACAGCACATAGTCGATGAGCCCCGCCGAAAATCCAAAACCGTGCTTAATGCCCAGCAGCTCGCACACCGCCAACGCGCTTCCGGTGAGCACCGCGTGGACACCATAGAGGATAGGCGCCAGGAACATAAACGCGAACTCAATCGGCTCGGTGATGCCGGTGATCAGCGAGGTAAGAGCCGATCCCATCAACAGACCGGCGACCACTTTACGTTGCGAGGACTTCGATTCATGCACCATCGCCAAGCAGACCGCCGGCAGTGCGAACATCATGATCACGTAGAAGCCGGTCATGAACTGCCCGGCGGTGGGATCGCCAGCGGCAAACCGCGTGAGGTCGCCATGCACCACTTTCCCTGCCACGTCCGTGAAGGCGCCGAAGTCGAACCAAACCATCGTATTGATGACATGGTGCAGGCCGAACGGCACCAGCAGACGGTTGGCGATGCCGTAGAAGAAAACACCAATGGGCCCGCTGGCGATGAGTGCGTTGCCGCCTGCGTGAATGGACGCCTGCACATACGGCCACAGCCAACTGGCCAGAAGGCCGATGATGAGTGCCGAAAATGAGGTGAGGATGGGCACCAGCCGCTTACCGCCAAAGAAGCCCAGAGCGCGGGGCAACCGCGTGCGGTGATACTTATTGTATAAACTCGCCGAGACCAGGCCAATCACCAGTCCTCCCAATACGCCCATATTCACGGTCGACGGGTCGCCGGGGTTCACGCCCGGGTGGACCGCTTCGATGGTCTTGGTCATGACCAGGTAGCCCACCACTGCGGCCAATCCGGCCACGCCCGCATCGGCAGCGAAGCCGATGGCCACTCCAATGGCGAAGATCAGGGGCAGGTTGTCGAAGATCGCGCCTCCGCCCTTCATCATGACAAACCCCACCGTGTGGATGATTCCTGTGGGCACGGATGCCTGGATGAGTTCGCCAAATCTGAGCATGAGTGCCGCGGCGGGCAGCACTGCGATAGGCATCATCAGCGACTTCCCGATACGCTGAAGCACGCCCATAAAGTTGGATAGCATGATGTAGGCCTCCGAAGGATAACTGGGATATGTGGTAGTATTCGCCATCCGCGCGGTATTTCCCTTCTATTTGTTTCGGGGAAGGTCTCACGCGAAGACGCGAAGACGCGAAGGGAGGAGAAGAGGAGATCAGGAGAAAAGGAGCAGGACAAGCAGCCGATCCGTCCGATTCGTCCTATCCGTCGGAATGGGAGTGTCTGCACCGCCGGGATGTTGTCTGAACCACGGATGATGCATAAGCTGTGGCATTCGGCGCAATTTGGCGGTGTATGCCAATATTGTTAGGATCGGCGCCAATATCCCATGGCGGACTGGTACACTCGAATATGGTGAGGCAGTGATAGCCTGACCCCAACCCAACAACCTTCGCTGTTGCTGTAAGAGCCTTTTACGGCAGTAGGTGCATACCCAAACGAATGGAGCCCACACGTGATACATGCCGCATCTCAATGTTTCATTTCCTGGACTAAATGGGTGGTATTGTCGGTTTTTGTTGTTTTCAGCCTGGCCAGTGTAGCTCATGCAGGAACGATAGAAGGCTGGGGGGCATATCGGCTGGTTCCTGGCGACATGACTGGTTTTACATCCGTTGCAACGGGTAACGCCCATACCGTTGGTCTGAAAGGCAACGGGTCGATCGTGTGCTGGGGAGCAAATGATGACGGCCAATGCAACGTGCCGTTGCCGAATACCAATTTCATCTCGGTGACCGCCGGCAACTACCATTCCGTTGGTTTAAAGAGCGACGGCTCGGTAGTCTGCTGGGGCTGGAATAGTTACGGCCAATGTGACGTGCCTGCCCCCAACAGCGATTTCATCGCTGTTCAAGCCGGTGACTACTACAATGTCGGGCTTAAAAGGAATGGCTCGGTTGTCTGCTGGGGTTCAAATATCTATGGTCAGCGTAATGTGCCTGCGCCTAACAGCAGCTTTATCGCTGTATCGGCGGGCAGCGGTCACAGTATCGGTTTGAAGAGTGATGGTTCTGTGATCTGCTGGGGACTTAACGATGAGAACCAGGGTAATGTGCCGGCCTCAAACACCAACTTTAAAGCGGTGTCCGCAGGTTATAACCACACTGTTGGGTTGAAACGCGATGGCTCGGTTGTCTGCTGGGGTGATAACTCAAGTGGTCAATGTAACGTTCCTGGACAGAACAGCGGATTTATCTCGGTGACGGCAGGGGAATACTTCACGGTCGGATTGAAGAGCGATGGGTCGGCGGTTTTCTGGGGTGATAACTCATACGGTCAGGGTGATGTGCCGTTACCGAACACCAACTTCGCTACAGTTGATGCGGGAAGCTCCCATACTGTCTCAGTAAAGCGAGATGGCATGGTCGTTTGCTGGGGTGATAATTACGAACGTCAACTGAATGTGCCTGTACCCAATAACAACTACATCTCGACGGCAACTGGCGGTTTCCATACCATCGGAATCAAGTCAGATAACTCATTGGTCTGCTGGGGATATAACGATGAGGGTCAGTGCGACGTGCCTGCTCCCAACGCGGACTATATCGCAGTTGCTGCAGGATACAGCCACAGTATCGGGTTGAAGCGTGATGGTTCAGTTCGCTGTTGGGGGCTCAACGAAAACGGCGAAGGGACTGTGCCTTCGCCCAATAGCAGCTTCACCGCCGTGTCTGCGGGCTATGGCCATAGCATTGGTCTTAAGAGTGATGGCTCAGTCGTTTGCTGGGGTTGGGACATTGTTGGACAATGCGATGTGCCGCTGCCTAATAGCGGCTTTATTGCCGTTTCGGCTGGTGAGATACACTCTGTTGGCTTAAAGGCCGATGGCTCCGTGGTGTGCTGGGGTGATAACGGTGATGGGCAATGCGATGTGCCCACGCCAAACAGCGACTTCATCGCGGTGGCAGCCGGTGACTACCACACTATCGGGCTGAAGCGTGATGGCTCAGTCGTTTGCTGGGGTAGTAACAGTATGGGACAGTCCAACTCGCCGGTGCCAAACAGCGGGTTCACTGCTGTGACTGCGGGTGTTGGTTTCACTGCCGGTTTGAAAACGGACGGTTCGGTGGTATGCTGGGGTGATAATGCGGTTAGTCAATGCGATGTGCCCGCACCAAATTCAGGTTTCGTGAGCATATCTGCGGGTCCAAATAGCATCATAGGGATTCGTAAAGTGAACACTCTGACAGGGAAGTCCAAACTTGGCAGCTTCATGGGAGATATCACTCAACAGCAGATCACCATGTCTGTCAGCAGTACGGCTGACCTCAGTTTCAGTCAGTATCTCAGTTATCAACCGCAGAGTGATGGTGCATACACGCTGATCACCTACCTGACGCCGCCATTAATAGTCCGAGCGACAAGCCTTCACTTCCTGCCTCTCGAAATCACTAATGTCTATCCGGCATTGATGTTGAATTTCACACTGATTAATGGAGACGCCGATGGCGATGGCCAGGTGAATCTGTTCGATTACGTGGTGATGGATTCGAAATTCGGCTCTTCGGATCCCATGGCCGATCTGGATGGCAGCGGACATGTGAACCTGTTCGACTACGTGGTTGCCGACTTGAACTTCGGAGCGCAAGGCGACTAGCCGAAAACCGACGGGCAGGCTTCATGTCCTGCCCATCTCCAAAGACTCCACTTGCCTTTTAACGACACCTTGACGTCCTTAAAACGAAAGAGTATGATGATACCAAGCTGAGGCGCTAGAGTTTTCAGCACAGGTGTATTGAATCATGTCGAAAGGGCAAAACGTGAGCAAACGTAGACAAATTGTTGGATATGTGCTCGAAAAATCGCAAGACGGCTCCCACGCCCTTCGTACCCGTCCTACCATAGTTAGGACGATATCGTGACAAGGTTCATAACTAATATCCTCAAACCGCCGCATGGTGTGTTGTATAACATATATCGGCTGTTGTTACTCGTGGTATACATACTGGTAGCGTATCAAAACTTTACCCCGTACGGATACTTTATTACGGTTGGTTACGTAGCAGTAGTAACGCTTGTAATACCTTCATATGTTGTCTGGTGGGCGGGATGGAAAATGCCTGCTATGGTATGGCACCATATGCGAATCATTCATGGTGTCGTGATATTGTATCTGTTGATTGCGTTTATCGTAGCGACAGTTGCTTTTTGCTCATGGCAAGTCACAAAGTATCAAATTCTATTGGGCATACTCGCCATTATCTTGCCGCTAATCATTGAAGGCTTCATATCCTGGAGGTGGCTTAAGGTTCGCCTTCCGCCAATATGTAATGAGAACCCATTGGCCGAAAGCGACATATTGTCCCACTACGCCAGTATACTTATGTGGGTTTTATACAGACTGATGCTGTTGCTGATTTACGGCTTTGGAATTCGATCTGGCTTCGGGTCGGATAGATTTTTTGGTTATGAATCAGGTTATATGTTTTTCATGATGCTGTGGCTCCCTGTAGTAATCCTAAGCCTCGCTAGGCTATGGGTCACAACTCAACAATGGCACATCATGCGCGTTATTATTGGTGGCGCACTGGCATATTTCGTCGTGGCATATATGCTGGTCCATATGGTTGTATGGCCTGGTTCGGAATTAAATGGAATGGCTTTTTGGATTTCCATTATTATGTTGATCATATTTTCCCCATTGGTTGTCGAAGGGGTTATGTCATATAGCTGGTTGAGAGGGTATATAAAGTGTCATACAGAAGCCAAATGAATATAGGTCTCTGCACCAATACGCCATATGATATCACCGCTTTTTGGGAAACATATAATAATGGAGTGGCATCATTTTGAAAAAACAAACTTATACGATCGGGATCGTAGTATTAAGTGTTGCATTTGTTATTTGGTTGGTATACTTTCTGGCGATCGGTTTCCTGAATGCGCACATATATATAAAGCTTCCTGGTGATTACGTTATATGGAACACAGAAGCCGGTAACGTAATGCAGAATCAACTCAAGGCTCCTAACGATGATACACTTGAAATCATCACGATCGGACCTGATGTAAAGGGGTATCGAGTATACCATACGGCTATAGTTGGGTTGTTGTCAGAAGACCCGTCATACTCATTGGAACATCCTAACTTGTATAAAAGTCTACTTGCAAACGGATATTTTATCATTAACTTGCATACCAAGAAGGTATACGGAGGCTTAAGCAAACCAGACTGGCTGAAGAAGCTCAGAATGTACGGCATAACCACGGAACCGAAACTCTATGATCCATCTTGGCGTGACGAGAGGCTTGGGCGTAACAAGCCACAAGCAAATGATGCACAATAGGTGGCGTGAATGAGTCACGGCACCAACGGCGGCAACCTTTAAGCTGGTCAGATCATAATCGTAAGTTTATCAAGACATTCAGCTACTACAGCCAGGGCCGCCTTGCCAATGCAGACATCCTTAGAGTGAGCCGCACAGACTACGGCTACGACTGGGTAGGGAACCGCGCTTTTCCGGCCGCATCGAACATCGAAGAGTCATAGGCACTTCCCACCCCCGGGGCAGGCCTCGCGGCCTGCCCCGGCGCTCCCCGCATTTGACAACCAACCCCGAATCCAGCTATAATGCTATAAGAAGTCCGGAAACCGATCCTTTAAGACCGTCCAGAGAGGCGGGTAAGGAGCCTGGTGAACCCGCATTCATCTGTCTCTAATCCGATCCATCTCAGGACCTCCAACACCTGTAAGGAGGACCTTATGCTTCGCGAAATCCCCGTGATGAACGCGCAAGACATGCGCCGTGCTCTCACACGCATAGCCCATGAGATATTGGAACGCAACAAAGGGTCAGAAAACCTCGTTTTAGTGGGCGTGCTTCGCAAAGGAGCTCCCATCGCCAACCGCCTCGCTGCACTTATTCAAGAGATTGAAAATAACCCGGTTCCTGTAGGCCAACTGGATATCTCCCTCTACCGCGATGATTACCGCACTCACACCGTGACAGGAATGGGCAGCACGCAGATGCCTGTGGATATCACCGGCAAGTGCGTGGTTCTGGTGGATGAAGTTTTTTATACTGGGCGCACCATACGCGCCGCCATCACCGGCCTGTTTGACCTCGGCCGGCCTTCCAACATCCAACTTGCTGTGCTGGTGGACCGCGGTCACCGCGAGATCCCTGTCCGGCCAGACTATGTCGGAAAGAACATCCCGACCTCAAAAAGCGAGTTCGTAGAGGTGCGCCTCCAGGAGCTCCACGGTGAAGACTCGGTGTGCATTGTTAAGTCGCTGGAGGAGGAACCGAACGAGTGATCACTGACTTACTGGACCTTAAAGGCGTATCGGCAGAGGACATCAAGACCCTGCTGGACAGCGCAGATTCGTTCAAAGATATACTCTACCGCGATATCAAAAAAGTGCCCACCCTGCGGGGCCGGTCACTCTGCACACTGTTCTACGAAAACAGCACCCGTACGCGCGTCTCGTTTGAGACCGCCGCGAAGGTGATGTCCGCCGATACCGCCAGCGTGAGCGCATCGGGCAGCTCCATCCAAAAGGGTGAGAGCCTCGCCGATACCATCTGGACGCTCCGAGCGATGCAGTTTGATGCGCTGGTGATGCGGCACCCTCAAAGCGGAGCGGCAGCTTATGCGGCAGCCAAGCTGGACATACCGGTGATCAATGCCGGCGACGGCATGCACGCCCACCCCACGCAGGCGCTGCTGGATATGCTGACCATCAGGCAGCACACAGGCCAGTTGGAGGGGTTGACTGTGGCGATTGTCGGGGATATCTCGCACAGCCGCGTGGCACGCAGCAACGTCTGGGGGATGAGCGCAATGGGTATGAACGTGCGGCTGGTGGCCCCGAGAACCCTGCTGCCTCGGGATGTGGAGCGGTTTCCCGCTCAAGTCAGCACTAATCTGCGTGACGGCATCGCAGGAGCTGACGTGGTGATGTGCCTGCGGTTGCAGAGTGAGCGCATGAGCGGTGGTTTGCTGCCCAGCCTGTCGGAATACGCCCAGCAGTGGGGTATCAACAGCGACACAATAAAATGCGCCCAACCTGGCGCGTTACTCATGCATCCCGGGCCGATGAACCGCGGTGTCGAGATATCGGCTGAGATGGCCGACTCGCCGCAATCGGTGGTGCTGGAGCAGGTCACCAACGGGGTGGCCATCCGCATGTCGGTTCTCTATCATCTACTAGGAGGGGGTTCGGAAGCGTGACAAAGCTGTTAAAAGGGGCCAGGATCATCGATCCTTCCCAAAACATGGATGCGATCGCCGACCTGTTGATAGAGGATGGTAAAGTGGCCGCCATCGGTGAAGGCCTGAGCGGTGATGAGGTGATCGACTGCACCGGTCTGGTGCTGTCACCTGGGCTGGTTGACCTGCATGTGCATCTGCGCGAACCGGGTCAGGAATATAAAGAGGATATCGAATCCGGCACCATGGCTGCTGCGGCAGGCGGGGTCACTGGCGTGGTCTGTATGCCCAACACTGTGCCGCCCATTGATGACCCGGTCATCGTGCGCGGAATCCTTCAGCGTGCGGCTGAGGTTGGTAAAGCTCGGGTCTACCCTGCCGCTGCCGTGACCAGAAATCTGCAGGATGAGGGTCTGACAGACATGGCCGCGTTGAAGCAGGCCGGAGCGGTCGCCGTGACGGATGATGCACATCCGCTGGCACTGGCTGGTGTTCTTCGCCGCGCGTGTGAGTATGCCCAGATGTTCAAACTGCCTGTGATGCTCCACTGCGAGGACAAGACGCTCAGCGGTGAAGGCTTCATGAATGAGGGCTACACCTCCACTGAGGTCGGCCTGAAGGGCATGCCTGCGATCGCCGAAGATATCCATGTCAGCCGCAGCTGCATGATGTCGATGTTTACCGGAGCGCATGTGCATATGCTGCATGTCAGCAGCGCGTTCAGCGTGGACCTGATCCGGAAGGCCAAGGCCAGGGGTGCGAATGTGACCGCGGAGACCTGCCCGCATTACTTCACCCTCACCGATGAAGCGTGCGCGGGGTATGACACAAACTTTAAAATGAATCCACCGCTGCGCGATGAGGCCAGCCGGCTGGCGGTTCTTGAAGGGCTGCTGGATGGCACCATTGATGCCATCTCAACCGACCATGCGCCTCACGCCAAAATGGAGAAGGACAAGGAGTTTGGATACGCTCCGTTTGGAGTGGTTGGCCTGGAGACCAGCTTCGCGGTGAGCTACACCTACCTCGTCAAGGCCGGCAAGATGAGCCTGATGGAGCTCATCAACAAGATGAGCACTACGCCTGCACAGATCATCGGCGTGCCGGGCGGCAGCCTCAAGGTGGGCTGTGTGGCGGATATCGCACTTTTTGACATCAACCAAGAATGGACGGTCGATCCAGACCAGTTCTATTCAAAGTCTCAGAACACCACGTTTAAGGGCTGGCCGCTTACTGGCCGAGTTGTACACACGCTGCTTGGTGGTGAGACGGTATACCAGTTACGATGAGTGAAAGCCTGCCCTTGATACCGGCAGGCTTTTTGATGAAATACCACAAGGGGGAAGCAGAGATATGCGTTCGATACTCGTTCTAGAAGACGGCTCGGTGTATGAGGGGCTCAGCTACGGAGCCATCGGCACCGCAGTCGGGGAGGTCGTCTTCAATACCGGCATGACCGGCTACCAGGAGATTTTGACCGACCCAAGCTACGCAGGACAGATCGTGACCTTGACCTACCCCCTGATAGGCAACTACGGCATCAACCCGGAAGACATCGAGAGCCGCGCTCTGCAGCCGAAGGCTCTTGTGGTGCATCAAGCGTGTGCGGTGCCCAGCAACTGGCGTATGAGCATTAGCTTGAATGATTACTTGAAAGAGTTCGGTATGCTGGGGCTTCATGGCATCGACACACGCACACTCACCCGTGAGATACGCCACGCCGGTGTGATGATGGGTGTGGTCACGAATGAGCTGACCACTGCCGAGGCTTTGGCTGTGCTCAAGGCCGCCCCCAAATATGACGATAACAATTATGTGAAGCAGGTCACCACGCCTGAACCATACGTCTGGGACATCAACGGAATGAAGCCAGCCATCGCACCGGCTCTACCGGGCACAAAGTATCGCTTGACCATGATCGATTGCGGTTTGAAGTATAACATCCTGCGCCGGTTTGCCAGTTTTGGGTCACGAATCACAGTGATGCCCTGCACCAGCACGGCTGAGGATGTGATGCGCACCAATCCTGACGGCATATTGCTCTCGCCTGGACCTGGTGATCCGGCTTTGCTGGGGGACATCGTGGCTACAGTGAAGAAGCTCTCGACACAGAAGCCGATGTTCGGTATCTGCCTGGGCAACCAGATGGTGGGATGCGCCTTCGGCGGCCATACCTTCAAGCTGAAGTTTGGACACAGGGGGGCGAACCATCCTGTGCATGATCTGTTCAGTGACAAGGTGCGGATCACATCTCAGAACCACGGATATGCGCTTGATCCCAACGGGCTGGGCGATGGTATGCAGGTCTGGCAGCAGAACCTGAACGACGGCACCGTCGAAGGTCTGCGCCACTGCGAGTTACCCATCATGACCATTCAGTATCACCCGGAAGCCTCACCTGGTCCACGAGACAGTGACCCGTATTTCGGTGAGTTCTTGAATTTAGTCGACCAGTATAAGAGTGCCAAGTAGGCTGCCAACAGTTTCAGAGTTAAGAGAGGTTCGTTCATGCCAGTAAGACAAGATATCAAAAAGGTGATGGTAATAGGATCGGGTCCGATCGTCATCGGACAAGCGGCGGAGTTTGACTACGCGGGCACTCAGGCCTGCCGTGCCCTGCGTGAAGAGGGTATGTTTGTGATCCTCATGAACTCTAACCCGGCCACCATTATGACCGATAACGAAGTGGCGGACAGAGTTTACATTGAGCCGTTGACGGTGGAATTTGCTGAGAAGGTGATCGCACGCGAACGTCCAGACGGGTTGCTGCCCACCCTGGGAGGACAGACCGGCCTTAACCTGGCCGTGAACCTGGCACAGGCGGGAATCCTCGAGAAGTATAACGTGGAGCTGCTGGGCACCTCGCTGGATGCGATTCAGAAGGCTGAAGACCGCGAGCTGTTCCGCAACACGATGAACAGCATCGACCAGCCGGTTCCGCAAAGCTGGATCGTCGAAAGCATGGACCAGTTGCGTGAAGTCGCGGAGCTCTGCCCTTACCCTGCCATCATCCGCCCTGCTTACACGCTGGGAGGAACCGGCGGTGGCATCGCAGCGACTAAAGAGGAGCTGCTGAGCATCGGCGAGAAGGGCCTCAGCCTCTCCATGCGCAACCAGGTGTTGATAGAGCGCAGTCTGATCGGGTGGAAAGAGGTGGAGTATGAAGTGATGCGTGACGGCAACGACACGTGCATTACGGTCTGCTCCATGGAGAACTTTGACCCCATGGGCATCCATACCGGTGACAGCATCGTGGCTGCACCCACACAAACGCTGACCGACAAAGAGTATCACATGCTGCGCACCGCTTCGCTGAAGATCATCTGCGCGCTGGGGATTGAAGGCGGCTGCAATGTGCAACTTGCACTGTCACCGCACAGCTTTGAATACTTCGTGATCGAAGTCAACCCGCGCGTGAGCCGTTCTTCTGCATTGGCCTCTAAAGCCACAGGATACCCGATCGCACGCGTGGCGGCGAAGATTGCCATTGGGCTGAGGCTGGATGAGATCAGCAACGAGGTTACCGGCAAGACGAAAGCGTGTTTCGAACCCGCCATTGACTACATCGTGGTGAAGTTCCCTCGCTGGCCTTTTGATAAGTTCGTGACTGCCGACCGCCGAGTGGGCACCCAAATGAAGGCGACCGGTGAGATCATGGCCATCGACCGAACGTTTGAAGCCGCTTTAATGAAGGCCATCCGCAGCCTGGAGGTCGGTGCAATAGGGCTGACCCGTAAGGGCACCGCCAGCATGTCGGATATGCAGATCGAAGAGGGGATTGCGGTAGCTACCGACGAACGCCTGTTCATCATCGCTGAGGCGTTCCGCCGCGGCATGATGGTGGAAGAGATTCACCAGATCAGCAACATCGACGTCTGGTTCCTCGAAAAAGTGCGTCTGCTGGTTGAGATGGAAACCCGCATGCGGATTAACGCCAAGCAGCTTGCCGATTTCGCCAACGAGCCATCTTCGGTGTCCGATGATGTGTTGACGATGATACGAGACGCCAAGACGTTGAACTACCCAGATAAGATGCTAGCGGATATGGCCGGCGTCAGCGTCATTCAGATGCGCAAGGCGCGGCAGAGTGCTGGGATCATGCCCAACTACAAGATGGTTGACACCTGCGCGGCTGAGTTTGAAGCGCTCACGCCATATTATTACGGAACCTACACCGCAGGCTCTACCGGCTGATCCTTTTGACGCGGGCGAGATGAGGCGTTTCTCGCCCGCCCCTTAGACCACTGCCTGAGGGCTGCAATCTGCTCTTTCATGGTCTGCGACAGCGGCACTGTCTGGTGTAGCTCCTTGATGATGTGCTTGGCCTCAAGCTCCTCTCCAGCATGAAATGCCGTGAAAAGACCGCCAATTACGGCCTGCTCAATTTCGGCTCCACTGAATCCGCTGGATGCTCCCGCTAACCGCTCTAAATCAAACTTCGATGCATCTCGCTTCCGTTTGTTGATGTGAACCTCGAATATCTTCACACGTTCTAGTTTCTCAGGCAGGTCAGTGAAGAACACCTCGTCGAAGCGTCCTTTGCGCAACATTTCCGGTGGAATCTGCGACACATTATTAGCTGTTGCGGCCACAAACACCGGGGCTGTCTTCTCCTGCATCCAGGTCAGGAAACTGGCGAAGACTCTGGCGGTTGTCCCTCCGTCGCTCATGCCGGAGCTTTGAACACCGCTAAAGCCCTTGTCCAACTCGTCAATCCACAGCACGCATGGGGCCAACGCCTCGGCTTGTTGGATGGCAGCCCGCATGTTTTGCTCAGACGAGCCCACCAGGCTGCCGAAAACACGGCCGACATCCAGTCGCAGCAGGGGCATCGACCATTCTGATGCAATCGCTCTCGCAGCCAGGCTTTTACCGCATCCCTGCACCCCGATGATGAGTACGCCCTTAGGGTATGGCAGCCCAAACTCCAGCGCCTTCGGGCTGAACCCATCTTTGCGCTGGCGCAGCCAGTCCACCAATATGTCAAGACCTCCGATGGAACTAAAGGGCTCAGTGCGTCCAATATAGTCCAGTATGCCGGATTTTCGTATGAGTTGCTGCTTCTGCTGAAGCACGACGGAGGTTTGAAATGAGCCGGTCTGAGCTAGCGATAACGCCAAAACATTCTCAATCTCCATGGCTGACAACCCGCTGGCGGCATCCACCAAATGCTGCATCTCGGGTTCATTTAACTCTTTACCGCTACCCAGTGCATTATTGGCCGTAATGATCATCTGACGAACTTCATCTCGGTCTGGCAGGGGTAAATCCAGTACCGTGATCAGGTGCAACAGCTCCGACGGCACGGACAGAACAGGGGATACCATCAACAAGCTACTCTGCCGTGACCTGAAGATAGTGATCAATTCCTTCAATAGCCGCCTGTTGATGCTGTCATCTAGGTACGGATGAAAGTCTTTCAAGATCACGAGGCTTCGCGATGGCAGCTCCTGAGCCTGCAGAAGCGCTCGGACCGGCTTCATTGTATTTGGGTCTGGCCGGCCGTCAGAAGAGAACCCAGTGGCGTTGGACCACTGCACTACCTGGTAACCCAGTTCTTCGGCAACGGGCATCAAAGCCTGGATGACTCGGCCCTCTTCCTGTGTGACGACATTGATTGCAGCGAAACGCGCCTTCAAAAGAAGGCGAAACTGTTGGCAGAACCCCTCGATTGCGGTCATTTTTGCCCCTTTTTAGAAAAAAACTTCGAAAATTGATGACAAGATGTATACATCCTGCTCATAAAGATGGTACCATAAGAACGTTCAGGTGGAATAACCAACCAAATGGACTGGAACCATGTCTGGTATGTTTGCGAGATATGCCATGCTGTTTATGAGTATTCATGGTTCTATCGACGAGTTCCGTCGTGTAAGCTTCACAAGATTTTAAAAAATATGAGGAGTGCGCCTGCTCTGTTGGGCGCTCCTGAGCTCTTCAAGGAGGCCTGAGTGATGTCAGTTTCTCGTAATTTGAAGTTGTTCGCCGGCTTGACGGCCGCAGTTGCCCTTTTTGCAGGCTGCGGCGGTGGCGACAACGCTGATCCGCTAGAACTTCGCCCGATCATCAGCGGCACCTCGATCCAGACAGGTGCTGATCAAACTGCCGGTCCTATCGTAATTGGTGCCAACTACCAAGTGCCCAACTACGGTGTGGTGCAGGCTCAAATGGGTGCCGCGGCAGACGACTACGCTGTGACTACAGATAGTTTGCCGACAGGTCCTTTGACCAATCCTCCCACTCTGAATCAGAGGGGTGTCGCCTTCATTCGCGCCACCAACTTCTTCCAGGGCGGTTTGGTTGGAACTCCGGCTGATCCTCAGATGGACATCTATCTCATCAGCCAGGCTGATGCGCTAGCTCCTACCACTCTAGCCGGTAAGTTAATCGGTAAGGGCGGACCGTATTATCCGATCATCAGCGTTCCCGATGTACGGAATATCGCTGTTGCCCTACGCCCAGGATACTATGTCGCCGCAATGCGACAGGTTCCTTTCTATCCTGGTCTTGAGGCCGCACGTGGATTGGTAATTTTCCGTGTATGCGAACAGCCAGACATCGTGACAGGTGTTACCACCTTCCCGACCAAGGTCACCATGGCCCTACCGGCCTATGGCCAGGTCATGGACCACACCTCCACGATAGAGATCGAGACAGTCACAGCAGCGGGTGCTACCCGTGCAGGATTCTATATGCAGCATGCCAACGGCGTCTCGCAGCCAAGCGAGAAGGGCTTTATTGGCGGCAGGTCTATAGTCAATGGTGTCGATGGTGGACCCACCCTCGGCAACCCGATCAGCCTGATCACTTCTTGGTCTTTGTAAGACAAAGGCTAAAGAGTGATGAAAACAGCTAGACTGATTAGTCTGCTGTGCGCATTAGGGACGGCCGCGATAGCGGCCGCCCCTGTGTTTTCTCAGCCCTGGGGATCAAACGCGCAGAGCAGTGACAACTCTTTTTCACCCGATTATTCGCTATTTTCCGCAAAAGCGGGCACGATAGCCGCTGGTGGAGTCTACCGCGGCGCCGAACTGTCAGGACGAGAACTGGTCATCAGAGAGACTTTCGTATATGGTAATACAGCCGATGGCGTGGCCGGCTGGTACATGACGATGGACCAGGAAGCTATCGGCAAAACCAAAACCAACCGATTTACCACCAAGGCTAACAAGTGGGGCATTGCTTATGGCAAACCCAGCAGCTCATACGAAACATCGAAAATGGGCATGTATTATGAACATACCGATGCCGGCGAAGGCACCCTCGTCAAAGATGCCAACCTGCAGATACTAGCAAAAGTGAAGACCGATGCTTACGGTGTGTACATGGTGCGCCAACAGGGCGATATGACCTGGACTTATACGGGCCAGTATGCAAGTGTCAAGGGTGGCTCCGAAAGTGCTAAAGCCATCACCGGAACTGCCATACTGGAAAAACCAATTAGCAGAAACCTCACCGCAAGAGCCTCTCTGGGCTTGACTGGCCAAAGGATGCACTCCAGTAACACCCTAAAGACCGTCATGAATGGTGCGCTGACCTACCATCCGAATGACTGGTTTACAATGGAGATTGGTGGCACTCTGGCACCCAGCGGACTTCCCTCTGCTGGATCCAACCTGTCATCGCTCAGTTGCTACAGTATCTATTTCCCAGATAACGAAGGATTAGTTGGCGATATGAAGGATAGCTCGGTTGCCGCGCTTACCTTCAGAGCGGTTGTCAGCATCCCAGTGAAATAACTCTTCAATAATAATCCTCAAAGGGCCATCACGCCAAAGTGATGGCCCTTTGTTGCTATAATACCTGTGAGAACTCATTACACTTGGAGAAACCCGACATGATACTGAAATCCAAACCGAACTGGGAAGAAGTGAAGCAGCAATGGAGCGCATGGTGGAAAGGTGAAGCAGACCGTGAGCCGATGTTCATCGTCATGGCTCCAAATCCGACCCCCTCTGCTGTTGTGCTGCCTTCCGTAGATGCGGTCACACAATGGACCGATGCCGACTTCCTGGCAAAACGAGCGGAATACTTGACTGACATACGGTTGTTTCATGAGCAGTCTTTCCCTTGGGCTTGTGCTTCTTTAGGACCCGGTGCATTGAACACCATGCTGGGCACCGAACCGCATTTTGCTCCAAGTACCGTATGGTATGATCCATGCTGGTCAAGTATCGAACAAGCTGAAATCCAATATGACCCAGCTAACAAGTGGTACCAATGGACCATTGAGACGACCAAGGCGTTGGTGAAGGCTGGGCAGGGCAAATGGCTGGTGGGCATTCCTGACTTAATGGAGAACATCGATGTCATCAGTGCCATGAGAGGGAACATGGAGCTGCTGCTTGATCTGGTTGATGAACCAGAGCATATCCACAGGCTTCAAAGGCAATTGCTGCCGGTTTGGAAAAAGATATACGACGAGATTTACGAACTGGTGAAGGACGAACAGGGTGGCAGCGTATTTGAGGCGTTTGAAATATGGGCCCCAGGACGCATCCTGAAGGCTCAGTGCGACTTCAGTGCGATGATCGGAAAGCCCATGTTTGATGAGTTCGTGCTGCCCTATTTGGTAGAGCAACTGGCTATGGTGGACTACACCATGTACCACCTTGATGGACCCGACGCCATCAAGCACCTGGATAGCGTATTGAGTATGGAAAGGCTACGATGCCTGCAGTGGGTGCCGGGAGCCGGCAAACCAGACATGGCTGACCCTGTGTGGAACGACATATACCGCAAGACGCTTGATGCCGGCAAGGCGATCCACATCAGTGTGACCCCAAATCAGGCCCTGGAGTTTGCGAAACGGTGGGGGACTAAAGACCTGCTGATGATTGTCTACTGTGGCAGTGAAGCGGAAGCCGTTAGCTTAACTAGTGAACTAAGAAGATTGAAGTTTAGCTAACAGCAGTGAGTCTTCAGGTGTATGCAGTCTGGACGGATCGGACGGATCAGACCGATCCGTCAAATTTATGCTACTTTCCTGGTAACTGCTCAGATATCGGGGAAACCGCAAATTTATTATAAGCATTAATACGCAGCTACCAAGTATTCCTACGGGCACCCACGGAGTGGGTAGCAGTTCTTATAGCCAGGGGTGAGCGAAGCGATACCCCTGGTAAAGGGTCACGTTGTTTACCCCCGTATGGGGGTCGAACCGCATCGCAGAAGCTCGATATTCGGTTAAACCATACCGACCCACTTCGGGGTAAATGGTTATTGGCTGTCTTCCACGGGTTGCGCTGGCGCTTACCCGTGGCTATAAGAATCTTACCCACTTCGTGGGTGCCGGAATCTGCATCAGCATTACCGATCGTGGATTAATGCGCGGTCATGCCGTCGGACGAAGTGGCTTTAATTCTTACCCGTGATTCAGCATTAACGATCGTGGATTGATGCACAGTCGTGACTATGGCTGAGTAGTTATCTTTCCTATCTTCTTCAGGTAGCTTTGCATGTTCTGGTTGATTTCCGCCAGTTCATTAAATATGGAATCTGACCCCATCTTGGCATTCCAGAGGTCAGGCTGTTCTATACAGTCATATGTCCAGAAGGATGCTCCGCAGAACCCGTCTGCTATTATGGTGTGAAGATACCAGCGAATCGCTCCTGCAGCCTCCGCTTCGGTTGGATGAACGGTGGTGAAGGTGCCGAACTCCCCTGAGAACACCGGCTTTTTGTTGCGCTTGCATATGGGCAACAGTTTCGGCCATTCACAGCAAGCTTTGTCTTCCGAGTGTGCCTGGGGAGCAGGCCCATACAAGTGGATGTCAACATAGGACAGGTCGGACTGCGCGAGTGCTAATGGGCGAAACGGCAGGCGTGGATCCGGTCCCTTGTCACTCCACATTTTGGCGATGCGGGTTCTTCCGACCGCTCGTAGCGTGAATACACTAAGACCGGTCTGAGCTCCCGGTGATAGTTTGCGCACATGCGCACTTAACTCGTTGCTATACTTGATGATCGCCTTGTCCAGAAGTTGCTGGCATTCGTATGGGTCGGCCAAATCCCACGGTTTACCGTTCCAGGTGATGATGCTTTTGGTGACGAAGGGCTTCAGGTTCATCTCTATGACGGCTTCGTTCTCAAACTCCCACGAGAAGACAGATTGTGGGAACGCCGGGTCAAGTTTGCACAAGCCGGTGATAAGGTCGGTCAGGTACGCCTTTTTCGCCTCGATGTAGCTCTTCTCGAAGAAGAATCGGGAAGTGCCTTCAAACACGCCGGTCGCTTTGGTGGCGATGCTTTGGTAACGCTCGATACCAGGGAACCAGTCGGCTACAATGATGATGAAGATACCGTGCTGACGGCATCTTTTGGCGAAGTCCACCATGTTTTTGAGGAACGCGACGTTCAGTTTGTTTCCATCTGTCAGTTGCACAGTTCCCAGGAAGACACGCACTATGTTGAACTTCGCGCGCATCAGCTCATCCAGCATCGCCTCCACACGTTTTGGGTCGTAGCTTCCTGGTGCAAATACCGTATGGGAACCATCGGGTAATAACCGTATGTACTGAAAGCCCATCGGCCGGAACTCCCTGCCGGTGCTGCTATTCATGAATCCGTCTGCGGTGGGAATGAACATCTATTAGCCTCCTATGACTGTTCCATCAACCAGCGTTCAGCATCGATGGCTGCCATGCAGCCTGTGCCTGCCGCGGTGATCGCCTGACGGTAGACGTGGTCCTGAACATCGCCGGCTGCAAATACACCCGGTACGCTTGTGTAGCTGCTGCCTGGTCTGGTCACTATGTAACCCTCGGGGTTCAACTCCAGTTGGCCAACAAAAAGCTCGGTATTCGGCTTATGCCCGATGGCAAGGAACACACCCTCAGTCGGTCGCTGGCGTAACTCGCCTGTCACTGTATCACGCAGCGTGACACCTGTGACCTTGCCAGCCGAGACATCTTGGATTTCCGTTATCACGGAGTTCCACTCAAACTCGATCTTCGGGTTTTCCAATGCGCGCTGCTGCATTATTTTGCTGGCGCGTAGACTGTCTCGGCGGTGGACAACCACAACCTTAGTGGCAAACCGTGTCAGGAAGATGGCCTCCTCCATGGCAGTATCTCCGCCACCCACGACCATCACCTCTTTGCCGCGAAAGAAGAATCCGTCACAAGTTGCGCAGGCCGATACTCCTCGCCCTCGCAGGGCGGTCTCGCTTTCGATGTCCATCCAGCGGGCCGAGGCACCGCTGGCGATGATCACGCTCTCTGCAAGATACTCGATGCCCATACTGTCAACCAGCATGAAAGGGCGTTTGCTGAGGTCTGCACTGACGATGGTGTCAGAAATGACTTCGGTGCCAAACCGCTGCGCCTGCTGCTGGAAAAACCCCATCATATCCGACCCTGATAACGGCTCAGGATAACCGGGGTAGTTTTCGATGTCGGTGGTGATGGTGAGCTGCCCGCCGGGCTGAGTGCCCTCAAAAACAATAGGGCTAAGGGTTGCTCGCGCCGTGTAGATGGCTGCGGTGTATCCCGCTGGACCAGTGCCAATGATGGCTACTTTGTGAATCATACTTAAGGTTCCTCCGAAACTAGATCGTTGGTGTTGTCATCATAAATGTGCGACTATCTTGGTTTCCTTCAGGTGACAATTCATGTTTGGGCACTTGCGTACTCTACGCGTGAAATCAATCAACCGTTCGATGATGTCGGTCGGTACGGCGTGTTCCATTTTGCAGGCCGCAGGCTCCGCCTGATCGGCAGAGACATCAAGCACGTTGATGAGAAAGTCCCGCAACGCCTCGTGCCTGTGTATGACATCGGAAACCACACGGTGACCCTGGGCGGTGAGGGTGATTACGTCATACGGCACATAGTTGATCAACTCTTTTTCCGCCAGCAGCTTCAAAGCTGCTGTGACCGATGGTGGAGCGACACTCAACCGCGCACCAATATCGCGTGCGCGAGCAGCTCCCTTTTCATTTGCCACATGGTAGATCACCTCCAGGTAATCCTCCAGACTGGCTGAGAGTTTGGCAGTTTTTGCGGCCATAGTCATCTCCCTAATATATTTCGTCTACACTAATATATTTCGCCTCTTTTCGACATTTGTCAACAAGAGATAGTGGAACCTTCGATCTGTCGTGTTAATTAGGAAGAATAGCAATACAATTGTTATGTTTGCTTGAATAGTGCCAGGATGCTCTGTAAAATGTCGAAGGTGTGCCATGCATATCGGCCACACAAAAAACTTGACTCTACGCATTTCCGAAGGAGAATAACACCATAACACGGTGTTGAATATATGAAACAGATCATCGCGATTCTGAGCTTACTGGTGCTTCCGGTGGGTAACCTGATAGCGGCACCGGCACAGCAAAAGCTGACCGGGCAACTCAATATGTCTGGAGCCTGGGCCATCTATCCTCTGGCCCAGAGATGGGGTGAGGCGTTCCAGAAGCTTCATCATGGTGTGAAGCTGAATATTTCTGCAGGTGGGGCTGGGAAAGGGATGGCCGATGTGCTGTCTGGTGCCGTTGATATCGGCATGGTTTCGCGTGAGATCGACCCCAGCGAGCGGGCTCGAGGGGCGAAACCCATCATGGTAGCCAAAGACGGAGTGTTTGGTATCATCAGCTCGCGAAATCCGGCTCGCGCCCAAATATTGCGCACTGGTATCAGCCGTCAGAAATTGGCTGATATGTTCATTACCCAGAAGGTGAACAACTGGAAACAGCTTGGCGGCCCGGATGTTCCGGTGCATGTCTACACACGGTCGGATGCGTGTGGAGCGGGTTCTACCTGGGCTGCTACGCTGGGCAAATACAAGCAAGATCAAATCAAAGGGATTGGTATATACAGCGATCCCAGCGTAATTGACGCCGTGAAGAAGGATGTTCTGGGCATCGGATACTGCAATCTCGGGTTTGTGTTTACCAAGAAGAGCATAGAAAAGGGCATCTACCTGGTGCCGATCGATGCCAACGGTAATGGGAAAGCCGATCCTGATGAGTTCATCGACACGCGTGCACGTGCTTATCGCGGTGTGGCGACCGGAAAATATCCGGGTTCCAGACGCGAATTCTTTGTAACCAAAGGAAAGCCGAATAAGATAGCTGCCGCCTTCATTAGCTTCACGCTGAGCGACCAGGGCATGAAGATACTCAAAGAGATCGGTGGATTTGTGCCTGTCACACCGGCCGAGATAGCCGCACAGTTGAAGGGCTTGAAATAGCTACTACTTGGGTAGAGTTCACTCGGACACAGGGACGCATCATATGAAACTCCACCGCAAGCTGTATGAGTTAATCGCTGGTAAGCTGATGCTGTTCACCAGCCTCTTCTCTGCATCGGTCGTCATATTGATCGGGGTGGCCCTCTACTTTCGGGCTCGTCCTCTGCTTACCGCCAAGAGTTGGCAGCAGTTGCATCTTAGCCGTGAATGGCAGCCGTCTGCCGGGTTGTTTGGGTTCCGGCCATTTATCGAAGGGACCTTTTGGGTGACCGGACTGGCTGTCATCATTGCTGTGCCGGTGTGCCTAATGGCGGCCGTATTCCTCTCTGAGTATGCATCACCCCGTATACGGTCCATTGTGAAGCCGATGATTGACATACTGGCGGGGATACCGTCGGTGGTTTATGGTGTGTGGGGTGTATTGGTTGTGGTCCCATTCGTTGCGAATGTGCTGGCACCCTACGCATCACGCCATTGGAAATCTATCCCATTTCTTTCTGCCGAGTATAGCACTGGTTTCAGCATCTTCTCAGGTGGAGTGGTGTTGGCTGTGATGATCAGCCCAGTAATCGTGTCGGTGGCCGCGGAGGTGCTGAGGGCGGTGCCTGTAGCTTACCGTGAAGCCTCCTATGCGGTGGGAGCCACTCGGTATGAAACCATCACCCGCGTGGTCGTGCGTAAGGCCTTCCCTGGACTGGTGGCGGCAGTGGTGCTTGGCACTTCGCGCGCACTAGGCGAGACGATGGCCGTGCTGATGGTGGTGGGGAACGTGCCCCAGATCGCCAAGTCGATCTTTGACCCGGCATATCCGCTGCCTGCCCTGATAGCGAACAACTACGGCGAGATGATGTCTATCCCGCTTTACGATTCGGCACTACTCGCGGCGGCTCTGCTGTTGTTTGGAATAATATTGCTGTTTAATGTGCTGGCCCAAATAGTATTGATGCAGGCTGTCAGGATGTCCACACGGTGAAAATGCGAAAACTGCGTGACGGCATATTCACCTTCACTGCGTTATCGGCCGTCATCATGATTTTGGTGTGTTTGACCACCATTTTGGGAACCATTATCAGCAAAGGCATTGGAGCCATCAACTGGCAGATACTCACCCAGGAGCCGAAAGGCAGCTTTTACACCGGTGGTGTAGGTGGTATCGCTAATGCGATTGTGGGTTCGTTGTATATCGGATTTGGGGCCACCATACTGGCCCTAATTGTGGGACTGCCCTGTGTGTTGTATCTGCGCTGCTGGGCGCATGGAACTCGGCTTGCCGCGGTAATCCGTGGTCTGATGGACGTGTTGTGGGGTATCCCCTCCATCGTGTTTGGTGCCTTTGGCTTCACCATCATGATATGGCTGGGGTTACGGGCCTCACTTCTGGCGGGCATCATCACCGTGGCGTTGTTTGAGTTGCCAATCATCATCCGTTCAATCGACGAAGTGGTCCGTATGATCCCCCGCGAGCTTGACGAAACAGCATATGCACTGGGGTCAACCCGCTTCGAAACTGCCCGGAAAGTGATACTGAAGCAAGCCATGCCCGGCATCGTATTGGGGACACTGCTGGCTTTCGGAAGGGGGATTGGCGATGCCGCCTCGGTGTTGTTCACGGCCGGATATACCGACCACATCCCCAGCTCAATCATGGACCCCACGGCGACCCTGCCATTGGCTATCTTCTTCCAGTTAGGTACTCCTTTTGAGGAGGTTCACCAGCGGGCGTATGCTGCCGCGCTGGTTCTGGTGGTGATGGTGCTGACGGTCAGTGTGATTTCGCGGCTAATCAGTGCCCGTTTGAATAGATATTCGGTGAAGTAGGAATAAACATGACCACAGCACACATTAAGGTAGAACACTTGAGCCTGACATACCGCGAGCACCCAGGACTCAAAGATATCAATGCCGCCTTCCCGCGTAATGAGGTCACGGCGATCATCGGCCCTTCCGGTTGCGGCAAGACAAGCTTGCTGCGCTGCCTCAACCGGATGATCGACCTGGTGCCAGGTGCAGTGGTCAACGGTAAAGTGCTGGTGGGTGATATGGACATCTACGCTAAAGGGGTGGACGTCACCGCCGTTCGTAAGAGGGTGGGGCTCATCGCCCAGAAGCCAACGGTATTGCCGATGTCTATCTTTGAGAACGTGGCTTACGGACCGCGAATCTACGGCTACGAGAGCCGAAAGAAGCTGCATGAAACCGTGGAGCGGTGTCTGGTTATGACCGGGCTTTGGGATGAAGTGAAGCATCGGTTGAAGGACCCGGCCGGTCGGCTGTCTATCGGTCAGCAGCAGCGTTTGTGCCTGGCCCGTGGGCTGGCCGTGGAGCCGGAAGTGCTCTGCTTCGACGAACCCACCTCGGCACTTGACCCGCTGTCCGCACAGTGGATCGAACGGGAGATACTTAGCCTGAAGCAGGGCTACACAGTGGTGGTAGTGACGCATAACCTTCAACAGGCGATGCGCATAGCCGACAATGTCATATTCATGCGGCTGGGTGAGGTGACTGAATCCGGCACGGCCGACGAGGTGTTGCGGTCCCCCAAGCACGAGTTCACTCAGGCCTACATCAATGGGATCGAAGAGTAGGAGCCGCAAGCGGGTAGAATGATATACAGGTGAGCCACCATGGCCGCCGATTATGTCATTCGAGGTCAGAGATGCAGAAATCAGTAGCGCTAGAGATGATCGCCAACGGTGAAAACTCTGGGGTTGAGTTCAAAAGAGACGACATCCGACCTGAGCAGCTCGCGAAAGAGGCGGTAGCTTTCGCCAACTTTCAGGGTGGACGCATCCTACTGGGTGTGGAAGACGATGGCTCTATCACGGGCGTACAACGATCGGAGCTTCAGGACTGGGTCATGAGTGCTTTTCGTGATAGAGTTCACCCGCAGATCATCCCGTTCTATGAGGAAGTTCAACTAGACGATGGCAAGATCATTGCTGTGGTCAGTATAGCTAGTGGTGTGTCAAAACCGTATGTGCTCAGGCACAATCGACGCGAGGATGTCTATGTCCGCCTCGGCAACCGCTCAGAACTTGCCACACGCGAGCAGCAATTAAGGCTTTACGAAAGCGGTGGGCTGATGCATGTGGAGCTTTTGCCGGTTCCTGGAACTGCGTTCGAAAACCTTGATCTTGATCGGATTTCGTATTACCTTCAGAACATCATTAAAGACCCAGAAATACCGGACACGCATGACGAGTGGGTTAAGCGGCTGTGCGGGATGGGCTTGATGGCAGATGACGGACTTGGACATCATGTCTGCTCGGTTGCGGGTCTGGTGTGCTTTGGTATAGCTCCTCGCAGGACCTTGAAGCAAGCCGGTCTTCGCATAATGGCATTTGATGGGCCAGATAAGGACTACAAAGCGACGTTCGATGAAGTAGTTGACGGCCCGATGGTTGCCAGATGGAAAGCGATGCCTTCTGGTGATCGTGTTATGGTAGACTATGGGTTGGTTGAAAAGTTGACTGCACTCATCACTCCATTAATATCGGAAGAGACATCTACCATTGATGAGTTTATGCAGCGTCAGAAGAGATGGCTTTACCCATGGGATGCTGTGCGTGAGGTGGTGGTGAATGCGCTGGTACATCGTGACTGGTCGCGGAATGTGGACATTGAGATATGCCTCTACAGTGACCGGATGGAAGTGATCAGTGCTGGCAGGCTGCAGAACTCCATGACTGTCGAAAAGATGGTGGCCGGGCAGCGGTCGCCGCGGAACCCGTCGATTGTGGAGATCATGCGTGACTACTCGTATGTCGATGCCCGGGGGATGGGGATACGCACCAAAGTGATCCCGCAGATGCGGGCGCAGAACGGCGTCGACCCCGAATTCATCGCCACTGATGACTACCTGAAAATCGTGCTGCGTAAGGCGAAGCAGTAGTGACCGACTGTTCCTTTTTAGCGGAATTTGACTGCAAGACGGTAATACATTACCAACCAAAACCCCCTCCAGGCTGACGCCTGGAGGGGGTAAGGTCATTATACGCCGAAAGAAGTTACATGCTCTCCGGCGCAGAGACGCCCAACAGGTCAAGTGCGTTGTGCAGAGTGATCTGCGCGGCTTGAACCAGCGCCAGCCGGGCTTTTGACAGCTCGATGGGCGTGTCGGGATGCACTACCTTGCAGTTCTGGTAGAAGCGGTGGAAGGTATCCGCCACTTCGCGGCAATACTGCGTCATGCGGTGCGGAGCACGCTGCGCGGCGGCGGTCAGTATTTCATCCGGAAGTTCCGCGATCTTCTTGATCAAGTTGATCTCGTGCTCAGAGGTTAACCCGCTCAGGTCCTGCGTGGCGACATCCGGAAGTGGGATACCCTCATCTGCTGCTTTCCGCAGAATGCTGCAGATGCGCGCATGAGCGTATTGCACGTAGTAAACCGGGTTCTCGTTGCTCTTCTTGGTGGCCAGTTCGATGTCAAAATCCAGGCCCGTGTCGCTGCTGCGCATCAACAAGAAGAAACGTGTAGCATCTCTGCCGGCCTCTTCCAGAACGTCGCGAAGTGTCACCACGTTGCCTGCCCGCTTGCTCATACGCACCATCTCGCCGCCCTTAAAGATGCGCACGATCTGGTGGATCAGCACTTCCAGCTTGTCGCTGCCGTAACCCAGCATATCAACAGCCGCCTTGGTGCGGGCGACATAGCCGTGGTGGTCAGGACCCCAAATGTCGATCAGGGTGTCAAACCCGCGGTCGAGCTTGTTTTTATGGTAGGCGGTATCGGCGGCGATGTAGGTCGGCTGCCCATTGGCGCGCACGATCACACGGTCTTTGTCGTCACCAAACTGGGTAGAGCGCAACCAGAGCGCGCCTTCGTTCTCGTAGACGAAGTTGGCGGCCTTGAGCTGTTCGATGCAGCGCATCACTTCACCGCTGTCGTGAAGCTCTTTTTCGCTAAACCATACGTCGAACTCGATGCCAAAATCAGCCAGGTCCTGCTTCTGCTGAGCTTTCATCGCGGCTTCCGCGTAGGTGCGGAAGCGGGCACTCACCTCATCGGCGGCTCCGATGACATAGTCAGGCCCGAACTGCTGCAGCATCTCGCGGGCGATGTCGATCACGTATTCGCCTTCGTAAGCGTCGCTGGGCATAGATATCTCTTGGCCGAGGAGCTGTTTGTAGCGAACCAGCAGCGAATCGGCGAAGTTCTGCATCTGCAGAGAGTTCAGGGCATCATTGACGTAGAACTCGCAGGTCACATCGTAACCTGCAGCTTTCAACATGCGTGCCAGGCTGTCGCCGATGGCGCCACCACGCCCATGGGCCATATGGATGGGGCCGTTGGGGTTGGCACTGACGAACTCTATGTTGATCTTGTGTCCGTTGCCAATCTGGCTTTGGCCGTAGCTGCTTCCTGCAGCACAGATTTCACGCACCAGCTCATGCAGCCAGTCAGGCTTCAGTTTGAAGTTGATGAAGCCTCCGCCAGCCACAGAAACCTCTGTGACAAGGCGGTCCTCCGGCATGTTCTTGATGAGTATGTTCGCAATTTCGAACGGCTTTTTACCGGCCTGTTTCGCCAATAACATCGCGACATTGGCACTAAAGTCACCAAAAGAGGTGTTTTTCGGTGGGTCGACGCTGAAATCGGGCATCGTATCAAAAGAGAGAGCACCGCTCTCTCGGGCATTCAATAGAGCTTTTTGAACGAGATGGATCACACGCTGCTTCGCCATTTGGGGGTCATCCTCCCTATGAAAACAGAACGATGAACGCTAGCCATTGGCGCGTTCATCGACTTGAACAAGTACATATTATATCAGAAAAGTGCAGGCAAATGGGTTCTATTACATGCTATTTTGTCGAGATATTACGTTCAATATGTATGTGTAATGCACTGACGTATTTAGTAATAACTGTTATTAATACTAGTATTTACTCAAAAAGTATTAAAAAACACACATATGTAATTATACAGGGTAAACTTATGCCATCCTACACTAGAAAGGTGGATATCATGAATTTCTCTAACCTAGGCAAGTGTGTAACTCGAACAGCCGTTTTCGCCCTATTGGCATTCGCTGTCAGCGGATGTGGAGGGAGCGGAGACGATGGCAACCCATCAGGCGATACAACGTCAGGCGCTGGCCTGTTCCCTAACACTGCGACCGCATTTAGAATGAGGGAAACAGTCGCTAGAGCGAGCACTGACGTTGTTGTGTGTTTAGGACAGCCAGTGGCCACACAATTGGCTGGCGTCTCAGTAAGGCCTTTTGTCACTCCATCAAATACTGTCTATTTTCAATATGTTGGCAGCAGCATAAAAATGTGGAGTGGTACTGAAATGGTGACATTCCTGCCCAGTACTATTGAGGTAGGGGACACCTGGAGCTTCATCAACAAAGGTGCGAATACCACTGTACTCGTACTTCCAAAACAGACCATCACTGTGCCAGAAGGCACCTACCCTGACTGCTGGGGCATTCAAATGACCTCCTTAAGGTCAGCACAGACACAGATCACCACACTATGGTTCGCGGTCAACGTGGGCCTAATCAAGCAGACCGAGACGTTGGCCGGCACACTGCAAAGTAGCTTGGAACTAGTCTCAAGAAACTTGTCTGCATCGCAAGCGACAGGGACAACCCTATTTCCTTTAGAATCCAAGACGTTGGTGATGGCTGCTACCATGAACGGTCAAGCAATAACGGATGCTTTACTCACGTTCGATCGTGAAAGCTCTGGACGGACTGCATTCAGTACGAATTTTGGTATGGTTGATCTGTACAACAACGGTGATGCGTTGATGATGTACTACAGCTCAACCACTAACGGGACCTTGATCCCAGCATCCGTTCAGGTCGGATCAACTTGGTCGCCTGACGGTTCACCGTATTCGAGTGGCAAGGTGCTGAAGATTGAGACAGTGACAGTACCAGCGGGCAGCTTCAACTGCTTCGTCGTTGAATTCCAGGGAACGAATCTCAACGGCAAGTGGTGGTGTTCTCCCGGTGTGGGTGTCGTGAAATACGAGGCGATGCACGAGTACTGGGATCAGCCTACAGGGCAGCCTGTTGTCGATTACAACGAAGAACCCATGGTACAAACCGGAACACTAAAATACCTGAATATGACAGCAGTAAATCCATAACATAAATATCTATCTCTGCCACAGGTCAACCTGTGGCAGAGCAATTATTAAAACACAAGCCAGCCATATTGAACCCCGTGGGCAGATCCGATTACCGCGCCTACTTACGTAGATATTGGCAACACAAACCTCACTGTAGTACCCTGGCCAACGGCACTGTCAATCCAGATGTGCCCACCCATACTTTTAACAGCAAGACGGCAGAAGGTGAGGCCTAATCCCGAGCTGGCCGCACCGGCCTTGCGGGCATCCATCTGTGTGTATTTGTCAAAAACTTTCCCCACCCACTCGGAGTCAATACCCGGCCCCTTATCGCTGACCGAAATCTGCGCCGACCCATTTGGCAGTAGCTCTGCTAGTATGTCAACCACGCTGTTTTCAGGGCTGTATTTCAAGGCGTTGCTCAGCAAATTGACCATCACACGGGTGAGAATCGCTGGATCCGCAATCACATGAATCGGTTGGGCGGGGGAGTTGAATTTCAACTCTACACGGTTCTGTTTTGACCACAGTGCCACTTGTTGCTGTGCGTCCGCATAGATATCATTGATCAACACCGACTTCGGTTGAAGCTTAAGTCTTTTTGATTCCAGTCTGGGCAGATCAAGCAGCGAGTTAATCATCCACATCAGCCTGTCGGCTGAAATCAACGAGATGTTCACCATCTCCTTACCTGTGTCATCAAGCTGGTCGCTTGATATCATTTCAAGAGTCAGTAGGCCTGTTTTGACATTGGTTAATGGCGACCGTAAGTCATGAACGATGAACTGTGTAAGTTCATCCTGCCTTCTTCGGCTGTAAAGTATCAACGAAATGCCATATGTCAGAAGTAAAAACACTGCCAGCTTGAGTATCATATCGACACCGACTACGCTTAACCTTGCCAGAGCCTGGTTGGCGAAGTCGACCTTTGTCGCGAGTGCGGAAGCAGCAAACAACTCGGCGGCTGTCCAGGCGAATGCACTTAAAATAGATAGTATGAAGGCATAATATTCATGGCTTAACACTGCGGCCGTGACGATGGGGATGAAATAGAAGACCATCAGATCAACGTCGGTGTTGTAGTCAACTATAGCCAGCATCAGCACCAATAGGAAGCTTATAACGCCCCAGAACACGCGCGCAGGCTTGGTCTGATGTAGCAAATGCAGTTGTATGTTGAGTAGCTTGTTTTTCATTACATTGATATTGTAAGCGCAATAACGGCTGGTGCATAGGGTAAACGCTCTTTGAGGTAAAATTAGATTAGGAGTGTGATGACCATGTCAGATGATCTATCGATGATGTTTTCCGGGGTGTCGAAGGATTACCCCGTGGTTTTATACGGCAAGGAAGTGCTTCGGCAGCCTACAATGCCTGTCCGCAAGATCGACAGCGAGATACGCAGCCTAGTAAGCAAAATGCGGATAATCATGACGGAGGCGAATGGTATCGGCCTTGCAGCACCGCAAGTCGGGGTCTCAAAAAGCGTGATCGTATATATGGACTTCATGCAGGGTGATGAACCGGTGGTGAAAGTGCTGGTCAACCCTGAGGTCGTGAAGTTTAGCGACGAGACGGAGCCTTTTGATGAGGGCTGTTTGAGCCTGCCCGAACTTCGAGCCACTGTGATCCGTCCAAGCGAAGTCTGGGTGAAGGGTATGGACATGACCGGCAGAACCATCCGCGTGAAGGCGTATGGTCTGACTGCCAGAGTGTTACAGCACGAAATCGACCACCTCTCTGGTAAGCTGTTTATCGACATCGCCGACCCCAATAGCTTCTACTGGCTTGGCGACGAAGCGGAACCGCTAGAAGAACAGCAGGAGCAAGCAGTAGCTATATAGTGGCTAAAGTCATCTTCTTTGGTTCCACCAGTTTCTCAGTGCCCAGTCTGCAATCGTTAGTGCAGGCTGGGCACAAGCTGGTTGCTGTGGTTACACAGCCAGACCGTCCCTCAGGCAGAGGGCTTAAGATGCAGTCTACACCGGTGAAACGTCTGGCGGAGGAGCTGGGCATACCGGTGTTCCAGCCTGAGCGGTGCCGATCCAAACGCTTCATCGATCAGATGGAATCACTGGAACCCGATCTGCTGGTGACTGCGGCGTTCGGTCAGATATTGCCCCAGCGCCTGCTTGATACAGCCCGGTCAGGATACGCGTTGAATGTCCACGCCTCTCTATTGCCTAAATACCGCGGTGCCGCACCAATACATCGAGCGATCATGGATGGTGAAGCCGAAACCGGCGTGGGCATCATGCAGATGGTGGCGAAGCTGGATGCCGGCGATGTGTATGCGAGTGTGAGTAGGCCGATTTTGCTGGAATATGACGCGCACAGCCTTGAAACTTTACTGGCTGATGATGGCGCGAAGCTGCTGGTGCAGACAATTGATGAGTTGTTAGCAGGACACGCGCATCCTACTCCGCAGGACGACAGTTTGGTCACTTATGCTGCGATGATTACGCGGCACGATGCGTTCATCGACTGGCAACAATCTGCGGCAAGCTGCTTCAGGCGCATGAGGGCGATGTCACCCAGGCCGGGAGCTGAGTTAGGCTGGAACGGTAAAGGCGTGAAACTGTGGCAGGCGTCGGTTGTTCCTGACACAAACTCAGAGCCCGCAGGGAAAGTATTGGCTGTGAACAAACAGAGCATCCTGGTGGCCTGCGGTCAGGGCTGCCTGGAGATATTTGAAGTGCAACCGGAAGGGAAAGCACGCATGAGTGTGATATCCTGGATGAACGGATCAAGGGTGAAGCAGGGCGATCTGCTGCAATCTCACCCCGATGTTGGAAAGGCGGAGTCTTAATGAGCACCGAAACGCAGAAGTCGGACCATCAGACATTCCATGTGCCGTATGAATACTACAAGCTGGACAACGGTCTGCGGGTGGTGCTTTCACCAGACCATCTGGTGCCGGTCGTGGCCAATGTGGTTCTATACGACGTGGGGGCACGGAACGAACAGCCCGGACGCACTGGATTCGCCCATCTATTTGAACACATGATGTTCCAGGGCTCCGAGAACGTGCCGAAGGGTGAGTTCTTTAAGTGCGTGGAAGATAACGGCGGACTGATGAACGGCATGACCAGCAACGACTTCACGATTTACTATGAAGTCATGCCTGGAAACCAGATGGAGCTGGCTCTGTGGCTTGAAGCCGACCGCATGCGCGCTCTGCAAGTCGACCAGGACAACCTCGACAACCAGCGTGATGTGGTGAAAGAGGAAAAGCGCCTGCGCTATGACAATCAGCCGTATGTGTATGCCATCTACGAACTGCTGATGGATAAGCTGTTCAAAAACTTCGCCAACGCGCACACCGTGATTGGCAGTATGGATGACTTGAACGCGGCCACCCTGGATGATGTGCAGAGTTTCTGGCGGACCTATTACGCGGTCAACAACGCGATCGTGGTTCTAGCCGGTGATTTTGATGTTGAGGAAGCCAAGCTGATGATCGAGAAGCACTTCGGCGGAATGAAGCCGGAAGTGCGGCCAGCAAACCCCGATTTCTCAGAGCCAGAACGCGCAGAACCCGAGTGTATGGACTACACAGACCCATTGGCGGCGGTGCCGGTGCTGGCGAGTGCGGTGATTGTGTGTGACGCACTCAGCGATGATGCACCTGCCTTAACGCTGCTGGAACGGCTCCTGCTGGAGGGCGAGAACGCCCGGCTGCATCAGCGGTTGGTGAAGAACGACCAGAGCTGCGCATCCATCGGTGGTGGGTATGATATGCGCCGCGGCCCGGGATGCTTCCAGTTCATCGCGATGTTGAATCCAGGAGCGGAGTTCGGTAACGTGCTGGAGGCGATCCAACAGGAGCTGCAGCTCATCGCACAACACGGTGTCAAACCTGAGGAGCTGGTCCGTATGAAGACGGCCGCCATGGCCCAACGCTTCAATAACGGCTTCGCAGGCACCGGTGGTCTTCAGACCCCCCAAGGGCGTGCGTTTGAGCTGGGGCTTCATACCCTCATCGCTGATGACCCTGGTTTGATCAATACAGATATCGATCGACTGTATGGCGTGACGTCTGAGCAGATTCAAGCTGTGGCTTCGAGATACTTCCAGCCTGCAAAATATGTCACGGTGAATGTGCTGCCTGGTGCCGGAATGGCTGACTCAGCCGAGGAGGATGAAAATGACCGCTAACGCTGCAAATATGCCTTCTGCAGGGCCTGTCAAGCCGCTCAACCTTCCACAGACCACCCGATTCACACTGTCGAACGGGCTGAACGTGGTGGCCTTGCACATGCCGAATGTGCCGATCGTGACGATGCAGATGAGCATCGTGGCTGGAGATGCGTATAACCCTGTGGGGATGGGCGGTCTGTACGGCGCGGTATGCCGTTTGCTGACGCAAGGGTGTGGCGAACTGGACGCGGTGGCTTTCTCACAGCGCCTGGATGACTACGGGGCCAGTCTGCACGCTCATGGCGGTGTCGACTTTGCCGGTATCAACGGCTCGTGTTTGGCGGAATATCTGCCTGATTACCTGAAGCTGGCCGCTCTGATGGTCACAGCCCCTCGGTTTGATGAACAGGAAGTGATGATCGACCAGCAGAACACGCTGCAAGAGCTAGCCTACATGCGCTCTCTACCTAGCGTGATGGCCCGACAGTATTTCAACAGTGAGCTGTATGGTGACCATCCGTATGGAGCCATGCTTCTCAGCGACGAACAGGTCTTAGCCGCTGGTCCGGAGCAGCTACGAAGTGCCCATAAACTGCGCTACGTGCCGCAGGGAGCCGTGCTGGTGGTTGTCGGGCAATATGACCCGTCTACGCTGCGAGCGATGGTGCAGGCCGCATTTGGTGAGTGGGAGGGCCAACCCGATGGCCATACCCTGAGCGGTATCGCGATCACGGCTCCTAAGCAGCGGGTGATCCTGGTCGACCGGCCGGGCTCTGTGCAGGTAGACCTGAAGATTGGCCAGCTCGGTGTGGTCGGGGCCTACCCCAAAAACCATCAACTCAGCCTGTTCAACGCAGCTTTCGGTGGACGTGCCGGATCGGTACTGTTCATGAATGTGCGTGAGAAACACGGCTACGCTTACAGTGTGGGCAGCTCGTTTGGGGTTAACGCCGTGAGCGGACAGTTTAGTATGAGCGCGCAGGTTCGTAACGATGTAGTCGGTGATGCGATCCGGCTGATGCTGGAAGAGTTGCATACCGCCTGTCTAAATGGGCTAAGCAACGAACAGCTTCAGGCCGCGAAGAACTACATAGACGGCCAGTTCTGCATCAGCACCAGCACACAGAACGGCATCGCCGGTAGGGTGCTTCACATTGAACAGCACGGTAGGCCTGAGGATGACTTCTACACCTACAGGCAACGGATTGAACAGACCGAAGCCGCGGCCCTCGTGCAGACGCTGAACAGCGTGCTGAACCCGGACATCAACCTGATCGTGGCTGTAGGTGATGCCACGGCGATCAAAGCACAGTTGGAGCCTTACGGTGAAGTGACCGTTGTGAAACCTTAATGGCCATCGCGCCTCGAATCGAACCAGTCAAGGGGTTGGTCACCGTGATTGTGCCCGTATATAACGAGCGCAAGACGGTCGAAACCCTTCTTGACCGGCTGTTCGAGGCCCCTTTTGAGAAACAAATTGTGGTGGTCGACGACGGCAGCACGGACGGAACCATCAGCGTGCTTCTTCAAAGGCCAGGCATCACGCTGGTGCAGCATCCCAAAAACATCGGCAAGGGCATGGCCATCCGCAGCGGAATCGCCCATGCAACGGGTGAGGTTTGCATCATTCAGGACGCCGATCTTGAGTATTCGCCTGAAGAGATACCCAGTGTCGTCAAGCCGATATTCGATGGCCAGGTTGATGTGGTTTATGGCAACCGCTTCTGGAACGGTCTGCCGCCCGATATGGCGTGGCCCAACAAGCTCGTGAACCGGCTGCTGGCGGCGATGGTGCGTGTGCTGTTTCGAGTGCCACTGCAAGACGAAGCCACCTGCTACAAGGCGTTCCGCAGCTCGGTTTTAAAGAGCGTGCCTCTGGATTGCCACCGCTTCGAGTTCTGCCCGGAGGTCACCGCCAAGTTGCTGCGCCAAAAGATCAAGATCATCGAAGTGCCGCTCTATCACTACAAACCGCGGACGCACGCTGAACACAAGAAAATCCGCTGGACGGACGGTGTAGAGGCGATCTGGACGCTCATCCGCTACCGGTTCTGGAAGTAGCGCGATGCCTAACCACCATATGAGTGCGTGGATGGGCAAGGTCACTACCGACCAGCTGTTTGTACAGTTCATCGATGCGGTCGGCTGCTGCACCGCCAAGCCGATACCCTCATGGCCTTTATTCCCCAATCAGCAACAGGCGTTGGACAGCATGGGGCTGTTTGATGTGTGGTTCTGGAAGGATGATCTTCACACCGAAAAGAAGCTCTACTACACCCGATTATTTGGCGGAAAACCTGGGTTTATCTCCAACAGAATGCTGCCTGCGTTTGTGGCCCGTTACGGCTGTGTGTTTGATGAGCTGCTTTTCCGTGGTGAGCTTCCCGCTGGTGCCGTCGAGATATACCAGTGCATTGAACGCCATGGCCCGATACCCATTCGTGAGCTAAACGCTCAGTTGAGTGCTGAGGCTAAGGCTGCTGCTGATACCTATCTGCACCTACTCGACCGCAAGTTCCTCATCACCAAAAGCGGCATCACTGGCCGCACACGCGGCACATATGGCTATATATGGGAGACCACAGAGCGTTGGATGCCCGATGTTCTGCGCAGTGCAGGCCAACTGGGCAGTGAACAGGCGGTACAGTTCATCCGAGACCACATGCTGGCCTATGGCATCACACCGGATTGCAGCTTCTGGAAGCGTGTGATGGGCGAGACGCCTTCACGGTAATACCCCTCGGAAATCTAACAGAAATACCCCCGTATTGTCTTGACAGCATTCACTAATTCATGTAGTATTATGTCTAGTGTTGGTATCGTCACCGCTCGGGGTAACGCAGCGGGGTAGTGGCTCCTAAATCCATCGGCAGAAGGAATGAGTATGGCACAGAGTAAAGAGATTTTCGTAGAACAGATCAATGAATTTTGCTCCATTGTGGATCGACCTGAAACAATGATCATCGGCATCGGCGTGCCGATTACCTATGAAAGCCGGGGTTACGGATATGGCGGCTACCAGTTCGCCAGTTGCGACTTGAATGACTACTTCTTTGCACGTAAAGTCATCCCTGAGGGTGAGGTGGCATTGCTGGCGAAGGTGCTCGGAGTCTGCTTGTTTGACACGGAGATCATCAGTGCCCGCTACGATGTGGAGGGTGACGGCAACTACAAAGTCGTGGTTGGGTTTGTGGTCGACAGCCTTGATGGAATTCCAGAGTATCTTCCCGAGTATACCGTCACTTTAACCGTACCGGCCTGCCGTTACGTCAAGATGTTGATCAATGAAAAGAAGCAAGAAGGACACATTGGCTATGACGAACGCATGCATGCCGACGAATACTTCATTGGCGAGTTCCGCAAAGAGACACCGTATGTGTATAACAAATCGAGTCATCCTCTGAACACCTACGATGAAACAGGCGACATGCTGGCCAAGTATGAGCCGGTAAAGATACCGGCTGACGATATCGAACGGTATGACTCCATGCGGTGTAAAGTCGTCACCTTGCCTGAGATGAAAATCGCTTGCAGCATCTCCACACCTGGAGCCGACGTTGATGTGATCTTCCAGTATTTCGCCGTTGAACAGCAGGTGTTCACTACAGACGCCGCGAAATACTATCTGCACGACTACTATGGCTTCCCGATCAGCACCGATGATGGCGGGTATAGAAGCTGCTTTGGCACACGGGTCAGCAGCTTCGATGAGATGCCGGATTGCGTTGAGAGAATCACGCTGCCTGGGGGAATGTATCTGCATATCACGCAGCTTGAGGTCAACGGTGATAACCCCACCATGCCATATGATGTGGCCTTCAATCATCTCGATCGTCTATTTCTGTCATCACACCCCCAGTATCAGCGTGATTTCGGAAAGCATGTGATAGCACGCTTTCGCCAGGCGAACTGCGCTTCGGTGTTTGTGCCACTGCTGCTGGCGTGATGTGGGAACGAGAGATCAAAAGGAGATACATGAAATGAAATCATACCCTGTGATATCAAGCTCTGACGGGAGATACATCGATGGATTACCTGCTCTGCGCTGGGGTAATTGGCAGGACTGCACCTATGGCGGAGCAGTGAAGATGGTGATGGACGCTTTGGGCGTCAACGTGAGCTATGAGCAGATTATGGGCTATTCTGGTGCGTGTTACCGTATGGCAATGGCTGAGAACTGGGACCCAAGCTCCGGCATGCCTCAGATAGGCCGGGATGTGGAAACAGCTTTGAACAACGCGATTGGATTTGCCCCATATTGTATAGCTGACGCTGCTTTACGCGATCAGCATGTAGTGAAATGCGTCGGCGCTGGGATACCTGTACTCGGTTGTGGGCTGCGAGGGGCACCTGAGTGGGGTGTGATTACGGGATATGCCGGAGATGGCCTCTGCTTCTTTGGCCGGACCTACTTCGATGATGAAGGAGCGGAAGACTGCGAGACATATACCAATAACGGATACTATCTGGCGGACCTGTATCCAGGTCAATTTCCCGAATATCTGCTCAGGTTTTACGACAAGAGATGCACACCGGTATCGGCACATGAAGCTTTGAAGGCCTCACTAATCGCATGCTTAGAACTGTTTGAGCAGGCACCTAACAACTATCTGTTCGGTTACGATGCGTACCAAGTGTTGATATCGGGTTTCGAACTAGATGATGATCAATATGACGAATTTGGTAATAACGGCGAACACCACCTGGGCACACTGTTTGATGCCCGCAGATCCGCGTCAACCTACCTTAAACAGAGTGCCATGTTGCTGGAAGAGCCTAATCGAAGCCGCATACTGCAGGTAGCCGACTTGTATGCTTCTATTGTCCGTGTTCTCCAGGCTGTCGTCCCATATGAAGACACGTCCTCGGCGTTTGGTGGTCATGAGACGTGGCCATGGGATCGGCCTCTGCGTATGCAGATAGCCGGTGCGCTTCGAAACGTGGTGCAGATCGAGAAAGAGCTGCGGTTAGTAGTGAAGGAGATATTATCTGAATGGGAGGACGGGCATGATTGTTAATATCCGGTTGCTTCACTATCTGAGCGAGGCGACATATAAGAGTATCTGTGGAAGGCTGGGTTTGAACTCTGGTGACAATATCATCGGCGGTAACTTCGTGGAATATGCTGGTGGTGTGATCACAAAGGGCCATCTATTCAATATCAACTACAAGAGCTTTGGCCGTATCTGGTTTATGCGTGTTGATGTGGATTTCAGGCTACTGTCCTGCAGCAACGAGCAGTTTCCCGAGGCTCTGCGCACCGCCTGCATGGGTTTGTTCGGTCAAGAGGCGATGGACGACTATCCTGCGTATGATCAGATCAACTGCGACTATGTGGAATACACATCAATAGCCGATGTTGGCAACGCGGATGACGCCATCAATAGGCTTCTGCAGGGCAAGTGCGTTGCTGATCAGCTTGACCGGGCTCGCTGGGCGAACTACCAGAAGCCGCATGGCACCATCGCTTTGTATATCTGCAAGGAGGATGACAAGCACCTCAGACTTCTGGCGAAGTGTCACGGAACGGCTATGAAGCGGCGAATCAAGGACGCCTCGCTCCATCGGGCCACAGGTATCATGCCGGCGGTTGCTGTGAACAAACAAACGGAGCAGAGCGTCTTTGAGTTTCTGTGGCGCCAGTATTTTGCACCATCTGGTTTTGATGACATCAACCTGAGTTACTAATCTACCGAGAGGAATTATAGAACGACCATGACATACCTCGACACGAAGCTCCCGCTTGAGACACTGCTTCAGCGTCTACCCGATGACAAGAGAGCCAGTCTGGTCTGGCTGCTTGACTACATGAAAGAGATGCGCATATCACCACACTGGTATGCCACCAATTCGATGAATGTGAAGTTCAAGAACACGATTGTGTTTCGGTTCCGAATACACCCGGAAGGGGACTGGGACATCAACCTGACCGTGGCCCGCGAGGAAGACCTGGATGGTACCCTCAGCTCATTGTCAAAGGATATGCAGGACTTTTATATCAAGAACCTGCGGCCGTGCCGTCACTGCAATCCCGCTCACGGTAAGGGACGGATGATAACCATCCTTGGGCAGGAATACTACATCTGTGCGGCCCCCGAAATAGAGATGCGCAACCCATCAATAGATGATGTGCGGTATCTACAGCAGTTTGTAGATGTCCGGATGAACAACATCAAGTCCTTCAAGTAAAGGCGGTTGGCAGACGACGGCATAAAGCAATACACGGAGATCGGAGAGTTAACATGGTTAGGAATGTGATCACTGGATTACCGCAAGTCAGCTGGTCGGACAGCTCCCGCCAGAACGAGTTTGTGAACAGTGTGGTCTCAGCGCTCAGTTCGCTGGGTGAGAAACTGGACTACGACACAGTATGCGCGGTATCGGGATGCGCCTTCCGCACGTCGTTCTCGGTCGAGGGTTGGAACCACGGCAACTACCACGTGGTGCATACCCCGATGATCGTTGAACACACTTTCAAGATGCTGGGATACGATGTTACGCAGCACGTCAGAAGTCACTACCAAAATGACAAGGCGTTGATCATGAACAGCATCGACAGGGGAGTGCCTGTCATCACGCTGGAGGGAGTGATCAACTGCTCCGATGCGTGTGTGATCGCCGGTTATGACAGTGATGGCGATGTGCTGTTGGGCTACAACCCGTTCATGTTCGTACCCGATGATCACCACGAACCTCATGATGAGACTGGCTATTTCCGGAAGTCGAAATGGCATGACGGATTTGCTGCTAAAGGCAGCCAGTTGCGTATTATTACCATTAACGGAAAGTGTGATGTGCCCTCGCCAGATAAGGTGTTGCGCGAGACATTGAAACTGGCCGTACAGCTTATAGAGACACCCTCACTGGTGGAGGGTCAGCACAACGGCCTTGCAGCGCACCACGCATTTGCTGATGCGTTGATGACACGCGAATGGTCTGACGGCTTTGAGCCGTACCTCAACGTGATGTGCAACTACAAGCAGTATCTGGACCGACGATATGCCGCTTTATGCTTGCACGCTAACGGACGAGACGATCTGGCTGTTTTCTACGACAGAATGGCGGATATCTGCGTGGAGATGGGGCAGATCATCCCTCAGGACTTTTCGGCTATCGACATGTTCAACGATAAGGCGAAACTCAAGCCGTATGCCGAGCTGCTTAAACACATGGGAGAGCTGGAATCTGAGTTCGCTCAGAGAGTGAAGGTGTCAATATAATGAACGCAAAAACCATTGAACAGCTACTGAAAGATCAACCGGAATCAGTCCGAAACCTCGTCACGCCTTTACACGATGTCGCCATCAGCCACAATTGCCAGTGTCGCGTCGATACTGCAGGGGATGGGGTTCACATCGTATACTCGGCACGGTCGTTCTCTGTTCACATCACGGGCGAGCAAGTGTCGTTCAGTGGGGGATACGACATCCGTGCCTTCATGAACCTATACCACCACACAGACGATCAGACTGCGAAAAAGCTGATGTTCGACGCTGCCATTGTTTGTGAATACTGCATAGACGATAAGTGTACGACGTTGCTGATGCCTGAGCAGCGTACCATTACCCTTGATGGCCATCGAAAAAAGTTGTGCGCACCATGGCGGCATCATCTGCATATCAATGTGACAGATGATGAGCTGACCGCTTGTCGTGCCATTGCCGCTATGATGTTTGAGTATACATACCAGCATATGCATACGGACTTATTTACCCAAAATGAGGTCACATATAAACTCACTGAGATGGGTGTTTTCTACATCGTGGGGTATAAGGCGGTTCATAACCAGTTTACTATGTCTGACGAGCAGTTTGCAGCTTCTCTATTACAATCTGACATGAACGGTAGACGTAAAATCGATGAGGTTCTGGAAGCCACTGGGCAAGCCGACAATGGTAATTACGTTGGTGCGACAGACAACTTTACCAATGGTGTTTTGTATGACTATATATTTGGTGTGATGTGCGAGTTCGCGCCTAACGAGCTGCCAGAGGGAATGGTCTGCCGCAAGCTGCGATACGGCTCGTGGGCTGTCTACAACAGCAGCTCAGACGACTACAAGAGCATCTGGCGGCACTTCACCGACCATTTCTACGAGGCTGAGAAAATGGGATATGACACCGCTCGAATCCCATTTGAGTGTTACGACAGTGCTGGACGGTTATCAGATGTGCATATTCCGGTTGACCCAGAAATGGGCAGGGACAGTGCGAAAACCTGGGTGCTTGTTCATACTCCGAATATGAAAATGGCAGGATTCACGAACTATGTTGAAAATGATCATCCATTACACAATGAATATGCATTCGGCTTGTCGAGTAAACTCAAAGAGCTGTTCCCATATGCCGATAAACATATCAACACGAGCATCCATGCGTTTTTTGGTAAGCCGATGCAATGTATGAACGGCGTGGAAATTGATGATCTGACACCAATCCCTGATGGCGTGGAAACATACGAACTGAGGGGTGGTTACTGGCATGTGGAGGGCAGACGGCATTTCAATGGAGGGAGCTGCGGCTGGAACTTCGATAGCTTCTACGACAGCCTTCTGACTAGAGACACATTAGCGCATCCCAGAGCTTTCAATGAATATGAATACCGTGCGCGTGGTGGATATTCTGAGATCGTCGCCCCTGTCCGGGTGCGAGGAGAGCAGACGTTCGAGTTGGTGGAGCTTGTTCCACAAACCGTGATCGGGATACTCGAAGCACCACCTCACAGTGTGGTGACTGATGCCGAAAAGCTAGCATTCTATGATCTGCAGGCGAATTCTGACCGAGGTTCGTATATGATCGGGTATACACTGACCAAGGCGAACAACATGCTGTTCTACGATAAACCACTCGTCAAAGGTGTATTAGCGAATATGGATGCTGTCATTCCTGATGGTTGCCAGCCTTACACCCTTCAGGGTGGGCGGTTTATGAAAATCACCGAAAGTTTGCCGCTTGGTGAACCGGGATGGGAGATCGAATGGGTCAATAGCCCAGACTTCGGCATAAAGACAGGGCATGAACCTGACTTTAGTCGGCAGTTCATCATACGTCAGTATGGATACGGCAGCTCCTACGAATTTTACGTGCCCGTTGAGTAAGTTTCGATGTGAATAGTGATGGCGGGCGGCATTAAACCCACCATATGAATCGCTTTCTTGGGCTGAAGTATCTAATAGTTGATTTTGCCCTCGCAAATATGTCAGAATCAGAACGCAAAGAGGCGTAATTCACGCAATCAATGCGTATAGGAGGTCGGCAACATGGCAGAACCCTCAACCAACGAGGTAGTGCCCATCCACAGTAGCTTTTCCCCCCAGCAAATATTAGATATATACCGCCGTATGATTTTAATCCGCCGTTTTGAGGAGAGCTGTTACGCTCCTTACAGGCAGGGTAAATTCGGCGGGTATCTTCACGTATATACAGGCCAGGAAGCTGTGGCCATGGGCTTTATGGAGGCCCTTCGTTCAGACGATATGTTCATATGCACCTACCGTGACCATGGGCATCTGCTGGCGCGCGGTGGTGACCCTAACCGGATCATGGCTGAGCTGTTTGGCCGAGCCACAGGTGTCGCGCACGGTATGGGTGGCAGTATGCATCTGGTTGATCACACGCTGGGCTTCTACGGCGGTTACGGCATCGTGGGCGGTAATGTTCCGCTAGCCACTGGTATCGGCTATTCCATCAAGTATAAGGGTGGCGACCAGGTCTGTCTGTGCTTCTTTGGGGAAGGCGCGTATAACAACGGAGCCGTCCATGAGGCGTTGAATATGGCCAGCGTCTACGAAGTGCCTGTGGTGTTTATTGTCGAAAACAACAACTACGCCATGGCCACTCCTGTGGAACGAGCCAGCGCCGTCACCAACGTCTCAGACAGGGTATCTGCGTCCTACGGCATGAAGAGTGAGCGAATCGCCGGCATGAATTTCTTCGAGGTCTACCGTGATGCTAAACGGATCATCGACGATGTGCGTGCCACGGGTAAGCCTGCCTTCGTTGAGGCCATGACATACCGCTTCGAAGGCCACGGAATTGCCGATAACGCCACCAACCAGGCTTTGTATCGATCGAAGGAAGAGGTAGAGGAGCAAAAGAAGCTCTGTCCTGTGGCCCAGCTTGAAGACTACCTGATCAAGAACGGTCTAGCCACTCAAAAGCAGCTTGATGAGCTTGATAGTGAAGCCAAAGAGAAAACCGCTGACGCTTTGAAGTTTGCTAATGACAGCCCTGAGCCCGCAATAGCGGATCTGTATCGATCTGTATATACGGACATGGAGGTAAAAGAATGGCGGTAATTTCTTACAGAGAAGCGTTGCGACTTGCTCTGCGTGAAGAGATGGAGCGTGACGACAAAGTCTATATTCTAGGCGAAGAGGTGGGGCACTACCAGGGTACTTACCGGGTGACAGAGGGTCTGCTGGAAAAATTCGGGGAACGGCGGGTCGTCGATACCCCAATATCGGAAGCCGGAATGGTGGGTATGGCCGTAGGGTCGGCCATGTGCGGGCTGCGGCCAGTTCTAGAGTTCATGACCTTCAGCTTTGCACTGGTGGCGATGGATCAACTTGTGAATCATGCGGCCAAAATTCCGTATATGTTCGGAGGACACCTCAAAGTGCCAGCCGTATTCCGCGGGCCCGCCGGTAGCGGCGCCCAGCTAGGTGCCCAACATTCGCATAGCTTGGAGAGCTGGTATGCGCACATCCCCGGCCTCAAGGTTGTGCTCCCCTCATCGCCAGCGGACGCGAAAGGGTTGCTGAAGACCGCTATCCGCGATGATAACCCTGTGATCTTCATGGAACATGCCAAACTCTACTCGCAGCGCGCAGAGGTTCCGGAGGACCCGAACTTCACAGTGCCATTTGGTGTGGCGAACGTGCTTCATGAGGGTAGTGATGTGACGGTTGTGACCTACAGCCTTGGCTGTTCGATAGCCATGAAGGCGGCGGAGACGCTTCACGAGGCACATGATATCAGCGTTGAAGTGATTGACCTACGTACCTTGATGCCCTTGGACATGGACACCGTATTGAAGTCGGTCCGCAAGACGCACAAGGTGATTGTACTGCATGAAGAGAACCGCACAGGCGGATATGGCGGGGAAATCGCCTCAAGGATATACGAAGAGGGGTTCGATGATCTCGATGCTCCCGTGAAGCGAGTGGGTTCTGCCGATGTTCCGATGCCGTTTGCCCGAAATCTCGAACGCGCTGCCTTGATCTCAGAGCAAGATGTGATCAACGCCGTGAAGAGCTTAATGTAGGAGGATGCCATGATTGATATCATAATGCCAAAAATGGGCGACGCGATGGAAGAAGGCGTTATCCTGCGATGGCTCAAGAAGCCGGGCGACAAGATTGAGAACGGTGACTTGATTGCCGAAGTGGAGACAGACAAAGCAAGCGTGGATCTGCCGTCTGACGTTGAGGGCATTTTAATCGAACTGCTAATCACGGATGGCCAAAGTGCGCCAGTTGGGGCTGTCATCGCTCGACTTGGGACCGCTGATGAAATAGTCGCACCCAAAGCTCCACCTGTGGTAGCCGAAGTGCCTGGTATTCCCGATGTGGCTCCAAAAGTAGCGGCTCGCACAAACAAACCAGAGCAGGTTGAATCGACGAAGCGTGCCGAAAGGGTGATCGCATCTCCGCTGGCTAAGCGTATTGCCGCAGATAACGGAATAGACCTAAACACCGTTCAAGGCACCGGCCCTAATGGACGCATCGTAGAACACGATGTGCAGCAGGCCATGAAAACTCAGAAGGCGCTACCGCCAACCACGCGCGGAGCGGTTGTGAAGGTGGCCGAACAAGGCCACAAGATCGTTCAGCCCATGAGCCGTATGCGCAAACTGATTGCCGAACGGACCACCCAGACGAAGCAAAACGTTCCGCACTTTCAGGTGACTGTTTCGATCGATATGACCGCCGTGCTACAGCTCCGGACACAGTTGAACACGGCGTCCGAGGATCCATCAGCTAAGCTCTCGGTAGGGGACTTCGTCACGAAAGCCACTGCCTTGGCATTAGCCAAACACCAGGCTGTGAATGCTCTGTATGAAGACGAGGCGATCGTGTATTGCGAGGATATCAACGTCGGCTTTGCCGTGTCAATGCCTGACGGGTTGATTGTGCCGGTCATTAAGCAGTGTCAACAGCTCTCACTGCGTGAGATCAGTGCTGAGACGAAACGGCTGGCAGAAGCTGCCCGCAGCTTGAAAATCGCGCCTGAAGAGATGGCTGACGCCACGTTTAGCATCAGCAACCTTGGGATGTTTGGTGTTGACAATTTCGTGGCGATCATCAATCCGCCAGCGGTGGCTATACTGGCAGTCGGTGGGATTCATAAGCAGATGGTTGTGAATGATGATAGCTTCACGTCCATTAAGAGTATGATGCAGGTGACCGCTTCTGCCGATCACAGGGCCCTGGACGGCGCTGTAGTGGCCCAGTTCCTCAATACCCTCAAAGCCATCCTTGAAAGCCCGTACAAGCTGCTGTAGCTCGATACAGGGGCATACCAGAGCCGTAGGGATGACCCGTGTGGTCATCCCTTAAAAGCTTCGTTTAGGATGACATGGTTTGTTGTTATCTGGCATTCGTAGGGGCGCCCCTTGTGGTCATCCGCCATCATGTATGGAACGAGATCATGTTTGCTTGACGGGATAACAGGTCACTGTCCATAAAGTGTTCGGATGACCACAAGGGTCATCCCTACGATGATTACACGCAAAAAGGGCGACCAGATGGCCGCCCTTTTTTTTGCAGTAGTCTGACGGCAGGACGGAACAACCCCGCACCGGTCAGGGAAGACCGGCGCGAAGGTTAATACTATGGGTAGATGGTCATCAGGTGACGCAACAGGGGCTGTGCGGCGGCCAGAGTCTTCGCACGGTGGCTGATGGTGTTCTTCACTTCCATGCTTAACTCCGCCATGGTGCAGCTCATGTCTGGCAGGTAAAATATCGGGTCAAAGCCAAATCCGGCGTAGCCCATTGGCTGAGTATGGATACGGCCGTTGCAGGTGTCTCGGAAGGTATACTCGGCTCCGTCTGGGCAGCAGATGGCCACACAACTCATAAAGCGAGCGTTACGCATCTCCTCGGGCACGTCGGTCAACATTTCCAGCATCCGCCCGATTTTGTGACTCCACGAGGAGTCCTCACCTTCAAACCGCTTGCTGTAAATCCCTGGCTCACCGTTTAGGTGGGCCACTTCAAGGCCGCTATCATCGGCGATGCATACGCATCCCGTATGGTCTACTGCGGCATGAGCTTTGATCAGCGCATTTTCCAGGTAGTCGCTGCCGGTCTCCTCAGGTTCGGGATATGGCGCGAAGTCCGCAAGGGTGAGTATCTCCAAACCCTCCTCAACAAGCTGCGAGAGGATGGCGGTCATCTCCTGGCCCTTTTTCACATTATTCGTGGCCACTACCAGCTTCATTTATGAGTTCAAGGCCTCTTTGAGTGCATTGTTCTGGGCTTCGATGATATCAGCGATACCACCCTGTGCCAAATCCAGCAGGCTGTTTAGGCGCTCCCGCGAGAAGGGCAGACCCTCTGCAGTGCCTTGAACCTCAACGATCTTGTTCTTGGCAGTCATGATGACGTTCATGTCTACCTGAGCGGTGCTGTCCTCATCGTAACAAAGGTCCAGCATGTCGGTGCCACCCACGATACCAACAGATATCGCTGCAACCTGGTCGAGTAGGACAGGGTGCTTCAGCAGCTTACGCTTCTTCAGTGCGCTAAGGGCTTGAGCCAGGGCAATGAAGCCGCCGCTGATTGAAGCGGTGCGGGTACCGCCATCGGCCTGAATGACATCACAATCAATGGTGATGGTACGTTCGCCAAGAAGGTCAAGGTTGACCACCGAACGCAGGCTTCGGCCAATCAACCGCTGTATCTCCAGACTGCGTCCATTGGGGCTGTTACGGCTGCTATCGCGCTGTGTGCGCTGACGGCAGCTCCGGGGTAACATCGAATATTCGGCTGTGACCCATCCGGTGCCGGAGTTTCGCAGATGAGGTGGTACACGGTCTTCCACCGAAGCTGTGCAGATCACTTTTGTGTCGCCAAACTCAATCTGGCATGAGCCTTCTGCATACGTCATATTGCCAACGGTGATGGTCAGGGGGCGAAGGGATGAAGGGGATCTTCCGTCTATTCTAGGCATTCTGGTTTATCTATCTCCAATAAAAAGCGCCGTCTGGCTTTTTTCAGACGGCGCTGTATAGCACGTTCGGAACTACATTAGATCGGCTGCTGTGATGATGCTGTCAGCGATCTCTTTCATCTTCTTGTGTTGGCTGCGGGCCTGGAAGTGAATCTTCTTGAAAGCCTCTTCTTCGGTCAACCCCAGTCGCTGCATGAGGATGCCTTTGGCACGCTCAATGACCTTTCGGGTTTCTAAAGCCTCTTTGAGCTCGTCAACTTCGCGTTGTCGAGCTTGCACTTCGTTATATCGCTTCATAGCTACAAGTAGAGCAGGGCCAAGATCATCAGTCCGGAAAGGCTTCATGAGGTAGCCGAATGCTCCCAGTTCTGATGCTGCCGAAACAAACTCTTCTTGGTTATAGCCCGTTAAAAACACGATGGCACAAGAGTGTTGCTGTACGATTTGTCGTGCGGCGTCTAGGCCATCCATGACGGGCATCTGGATATCCATGATGATAAGTTCCGGGTGCTCCTTGAGAGCGATTTCGATCGCTTGTTCACCATCCGCGGCTTCACCTACAACTTGGTGACCTAGTGACTGCAAGCGAGCTTTTAACATCTCGCGGATCAGTTGGTCGTCATCAGCGATTAGAATTTTATATCCGGCCATTGTCATTCCTTCTATCTTGGAGTGAGTGTCTATATAGCGGCTCGATCTAGTTCAAATGGACACCTTACGAAACAATGTTACCATACCGCTAGTTCATTATCCAACACATTTTAGCATAATTCATAATTTCTTTCTGAAACAAGCGGTATGCTAATAACATTCACGTCATATCCGTTGAAATTACGGTAAATGAGGGGACGGCCACAGACCATCCGTCCCCTCAATACAGCTAATCATTTTCGTTCTGTGACTTAAGGGCTGACATGTGTCGAGCACTGCGCCAGACCACTTTATCGATTTCGACGATGGCCATGCAAATCAGGGCGACCCCAACAATCCATGTCCAAGCACTAAGTGGAATGGCTGCTGTGTTGAATATCTTTTGCATGACTGGTGCGCTGACAAAAGCAAACTGGAGCAGTAGCATTGTGACCACACTGAGATGAATCCACTTGTTGCTAAAGAAGGGGATTTCGAAGATCGACTTGAACCTGGACCGGGCACAGAACAGGAACCCGATCTCGATGCCCACCACAGTGGTTGCAGCTATGGATTGTGCCGTGGCGATGCTAAAGCCCTGGAGACGGTGGAAGTAGTCATATAGTGACAAGCCGCCAGCCAGCATCATCACAGATACCATCAGGATGCGCAGCATGAGGTCCAATGGGAGCAGCGGCTCGTTAGGTTTCTTAGGAGGTCTCTGCATCAGGCCTCGCTCTTTGGGTTCAAATGCCAGCGAGGTGCCCAGAACGACGGCTGTGATCAGGTTGATCCATAATATCTGCGCTGGCGAGACGGCGGGTTCCTGCCCAGTAAACACCGAGTACAGAATTAACAGTCCAAGGCCGCCGTTTGTCGGCAGTGACCAACTGATGAACTTGCGCAGGTTATCAAAGACCCCGCGCCCTTCCTCAACGGCCGCAGCGATTGATGCGAAGTTATCATCTGCCAGCACCATGTCAGAGGCGTCCTTTGCAGCCTCTGTGCCGGTGATTCCCATAGATATGCCGATGTCGGCTTTTTTCAACGCGGGGGCGTCATTCACACCATCACCGGTCATGGCCACAATCTCGCCCAAAGACTGCAGCGCGTTCACCAGGTTGAGCTTCTGTTCAGGTGCCACCCTGGCGAAGACATGCGTCTTGCTGGCCACTGTGGGCAGGTAGTCGTCCGGAACGCTCTCCAGCTCTTTGCCGGTCATGAGGCGTATTTCACTCTCTTCAGCCAGTCCGCACTGGATGGCGATCGCCTTGGCGGTTAAGGGGTGGTCGCCAGTGATCATCTTGACCGTTATCCCAGCCTCGCGGCAGAGTTTCACTGCAGAGACTGCTTCCTCGCGTGGCGGGTCGATCATGCCGATTAACCCAATGAACACGAGCTGCGTCAGTACCTCGTCACCTTCGAGATGTGTAAGTTGCGGAGCCGGTTTGACGGCCACAGCCAGCACGCGGATGCCCTGGTTAGCCATTCCTGCGGCTTGTTCGTTCCAGTAGTCTTCGTCGAGCTCCTCTGTCCGAAGGTCTGCGGTGTACTGGTAACGGCAGCGGGTCATCAGCCGCTCGATAGAACCTTTGACGCAGATATGAACGCCTTCTGGGGTGTTGTTGAGGGTGGCCATATACTGCCGTTCAGACTCAAACGGGATGGTGTCGAGGCGCGTGTAGTGTTCTACTTGATCATCGGCGGGAAGGTGCAGCTTGGCTGCCAGTGTCAACAATGAGCCTTCCGTGGGGTCACCTTCGATACCCCATCGGCCATCGGTTTGTACCAGGCGTGCATCATTGCACAAAGCAGAGGCGATGACGCAGTGCGAGGTCAGCGTGGGGAGCTTCTCCAGCCGCTTGCCATCAAGCGAAACATACCCCTCAGGCACATATCCGTTACCAGTGACGGCGAATTCACCATCGGAGGTGCAAATACGCACAACGGTCATTGAGTTCTGGGTGAGTGTGCCCGTTTTGTCGGTGCAGATGACAGTCGTGCTGCCAAGCGTCTCAACAGCCGGCAGCTTGCGGATAATGGCGTGACGTTTGGCCATATAGGTGACACCAATCGCCAGCACTATAGTGACAGCCGCAGGTAGACCTTCCGGGATGGCGGCGACCGCCAAGGCCACGGCGGCGATGAACACCTTCTGGAAGGGTTGGCCGTTGACGATACCGAACACGAAAGATATCACAGCGAAGAAGCAGATGGTCCAGGTCAGGAATATACTCACACCCGCTAGCTTTTGAGTAAGCGGTGTATCATGCTTTTTCGCAGTGTCAACCATAGTTGATATCTTGCCAAGCTCAGTTGAACCGGCGGTCTCAACAACAATACCGGATCCGGTGCCGTAGGTGATCAGAGTGCCGCTATAAGCCATATTAGTGCGGTCAGCCAGCACCGAGCCAGCACTCAGTGTGTTGATGTTCTTTTCCGAGGGAACCGATTCGCCGGTGAGCATGGCCTCTTCGACCTTCAAATCGCGCAGCTTCACCAGCCGGAGGTCGGCAGGCACACGGTCACCGCTGGCCAGCATCACCACATCACCAGGTACCAATCCCTTGGTAGGAATCTTCTGTGCGGTACCGTCACGCACGACCGTACACTCGGCGCTGAGCAGTTTACCCAAAGCGGCGATGGCGTTGGTCGCTTTTCGTTCCTGAAGGAAGCCGATTAACGCATTAAGAATGACGACGGCCAGTATGACGCCGGATTCGGTATAGTCCTTCAGTAAAAAGGTGACTACCCCACTTCCAATCAACACATACATCAGCGGGTCGTTAAGCTGCTGCAGGAAAGCAACCCATGCAGGAGTTTCTTGTTTCTTCTTTAGCTCGTTTGGTCCATGTTCTATCAAACGGGTGCTGGCATCTGCTGTAGAAAGACCAGAATCACAGTTCGTATTCAAGCCTTTTTCCACGGCTTCTACGTCGCAGGCGTGCCAAGGCTGGGCGGTTTGGTTCGGCATGCTGTCTCCTTCAGAGGTGGTAATAAATACATTGTACAAGCGAAATGGGAACCATGGCATAGGAATTTGGGGTAATATTGATAAGAAGGCAAGTGCTTAGGCTGAGAAAAAGCACCAAAAAGGAGAAATTAATGATCACGAAACAGATGGGTGATGCCCTGAATGAACAAGTAAATAAGGAGTTATACTCCGCTTACCTCTATCTGGCGATGTCTGCATGGTTCCATACGAAGGGACTGGATGGCTTTGCGAACTGGATGCGGATTCAGTTTCAAGAGGAGCAAGCGCACGCACTCCGTTTCTATGATTTCTTGAACGAACGTGACTATGAGGTTGAGTTGCTAGCGATAGACCAGCCATCCAAATCATGGGACTCACCATTGGATGCGTTTAAGGCTGTCCTGGAGCATGAGCGATACATCTCTGGCAGGATAAATACCCTCACCGATATCGCCATCGAGCAGAGGGACCACGCCACACGGTCCATGCTGGTATGGTTCGTCGATGAGCAGGTTGAAGAAGAGAAGAACGCCAATGATATCATCAACCAGCTAAAGCTGATCGGTGACAACGGCTATGGTCTGCTGATGCTCGATAAGGAGTTGGCAGCACGTGTGTATGTTGCTCCTACCTTCGGGCAGGGCACAGCGGCCTAAATAGTTCCGATCACGAGTGTGCAGGGAGGATTTCTCTGTACACTCGTATTATAATAGCTATGAGCATCGATAATCATACTCTGCTCGGTATCACCACACAAGAGGAATTAGAGATATGCCAGAAGTAAAGAACCGACTGATTGGGACGGTGCCAAAAGTTGGTATCCGCCCGACGATAGATGGCCGATACGGCGGCCCACGCGAAGCACTTGAAGACCAGTGTATGCAGATGGCCCGCATGGTTGCAGAATTCATACAGGCTGAGGTGCGTACCGCTGATGGGCAGCCCGCGGAGTGTGTGATTGCCGATAGCTGCATTGGCGGATTTGCGGAGGCAGCAGCCTGCGCGGAGAAGTTTGACCGCGCTGGTGTGGGTGTTTCGCTGACCGTGACGCCTTGCTGGTGCTACGGCTCAGAGACGATGGATTTGGACCCAATCCGCCCTAAAGCCATTTGGGGTTTCAATGGCACCGAGCGTCCAGGTGCCGTCTACCTGGCGGCTGCATTGGCTGGCCATTCGCAGAAGGGCATACCCGCATTCGGCATCTACGGCCGCGATGTGCAGGATGCAGGCAACACAGAGATCCCGGCCGATGTGCAGGCGAAAATCATCCGATTCATCAAAGCGGGCCTCGCGGTGGCCGAGATGCGCGGGAAGGCCTACGTCAGCCTAGGCAGCGTCTCTATGGGCATCGCAGGCAGCGTCGTCGATCCTGACTTTTTCCAGGAGTATCTTGGTATCCGCTGCGAATATGTCGATATGATCGAGATTCTTCGCCGTATGGAGCGTGGAGTATATGACCATGCGGAATACGACAAGGCGATTGCCTGGGTAAAGGCCAACTGCAAGCAGGGTGAGAACCGCAACAAGCCTGAAAAGCAGCGGAATGCGGAGCAGCTTGAGGGCGACTGGCAGCGCAGCGTGCTGATGGCGATGATCGCCCGCGACATCATGGTGGGCAACCCCAACCTGGCGAACGATGGGTTTTATGAAGAGGCGAGGGGACGCAACGCCATCGCAGGTGGATTCCAGGGGCAGCGTCAGTGGACAGACCACCTGACCAACGGCGACTTCATGGAAGCGATGCTCTGCAGCTCGTTCGACTGGAACGGCATTCGACAGCCATTCGTGCTGGCGACCGAGAACGACAGCCTGAACGGTGTGGCGATGCTGCTCATCCATCAGCTGACGGGCCAGGCGGCCATGTTCAGCGATGTGCGCACTTTCTGGAGCCCTGATGCCGTGAAGCGGGTCACTGGCTATACACTGGACGGTCATGCCGCGAATGGCATCATCCACCTCATCAACAGCGGCGCCAGCGCGCTGGACTGGAGCGGGGCCTCTGTGTCGAATGGCCAGCACTGTGTGAAGAACTGGTGGGAGATGAATGAGGCGGACGTGAAGGCATGTCTTGATGCCACCACCTGGTATCCGGCCAACACGGAATATTTCCGCGGCGGCGGCTATTCCAGCAACTTCGAGACCGTCGGCGGGATGCCCTGCACGATGGTGCGCGTGAATATGGTGAAGGGCCTTGGGCCTGTTCTGCAGATCGCTGAGGGCTACACCGTGCAGCTCCCGGGTGAAGTGAACATGGTGCTGACCGAACGCACCGACCCGACCTGGCCCACCACCTGGTTTGCACCAAGGGTGACCGGTGAGGGTGCTTTCAAAGACGCCTACAGTGTAATGAGCAACTGGGGAGCCAACCATGGTGCTATCAGCTACGGTCACATCGGAGCGGATCTCCTGACCATGGCCAGTATGCTGCGTATACCCGTAGATATGCATAATGTGCCCGAGGCCGATATGTATCGTCCGTCTTCATGGGCCCGTTTCGGCACCAGCGAGCTAGAGGGTGCAGACTACCGAGCCTGTGCCGCCTATGGACCGCTGTATAAGTAGCGATCCACTGTGGGGGTAACCGCCATCGGTTACCCCCTGCTACGCGTCCGTGATTGCATCATCTCGCTTATCCCTATCAACCCGAACTCTATGAAACCTGCAACATTATTCGTTATAACAGCAGTATACTGAAGTAGCCTGCTGAGAGATATTACAGATGTGTTAGGTACAAATAGCAGCCGGTCCCGAATAAGGGGGGGCAGCTAGGGGAGCGTAAGCGATGAAGGTATTTCGGATTTTGCTATCACTGCTGTATCACGGCTTCAAGAATTTCCAGTTCTTTGTGTATGGCTGGTTTGTTTATTGTGGGTTTGCAGGTATCGACCTCGATCCGATCACGGGGTTAATGATCCTGTTCCTATTGCTAATTCCTTCTGTTGGGATATACATCGCCGCTTTCGGCACCTCGCGTCGTATCGGTCTGTTACTGAAGATAATTCACGGTGCCATAGTGCTATTTGTATCACTAGTGATCACCGCGTTAATTCTCTTAGAAAATGACCCGTTTTGGGGTATCATTGTAGCGGTTTTCGTTGTGAATAGTCCTGTATTAATAGAGGCAGTAGTGTCATATATATCTTTGACGCGGTTACCCGTACCCATCACAAAAGGCCAGATAGCTGAGGGATGAGATGCTTACACCAAAATCCATTCTGACGTTTGTGGCCCGGATGTTGTATCACATATTCAAAGTGTGTCAGATACTGTTGTATCTGTATTTCACACCAGTTCTATTATTGATGTCGAAGGACAGCTCATGGATGATCGTATGTCTTCTTTTGTTGATCCCCACGGTGATAATCTATTCTGAATCGGCTAGATCACCTTCGAAACTCTGGCTTATACTGAAATCGGTCCATGGCCTCATCGTGATGGTCTCGGTAGGCGTATTCATGGTTGTCACGGAAGCAGTCAGTTTGTCACAATTGATGACACTGGCAGTATGTACTTTTATGGTGTCGATCTTGGGGCTGTTTGTGAGTCTTCGTATCGTTATGCTCATCAGAAATGCCTATGGAGTCTTATTGGTAACATGGGTAGGTATATATCTACGCACTCATGATTTCGGTGTTGACGGGAATGTCGTTGCATTTCTTATGTTCCCGGTCATGGTTGAAGGCGTCATCGCGTATCTTTATCTTCTCGTTAAATCGACCTTGGTTACAAGACCTATTCATAACCCGTAAATGTGAAAGAAGGTCGTGTGCCTCGATACTGCAATAAATGTGTCGGCACGCCATCATACGCGCCACTTATGAGTAGTTGAATCTCGATTTGTCCACATCACACCATCCTTGCCATCCTACAACAGCCTCTGGCAATCCGGGCAGATGTAGCTCGTGGTGCTGCCTGTTTTGATCTGCTCGATGGCGTGACCGCAGACCGGGCAGCTTCCATTATCTTTATAGCCGACCAGAAAGTCGTCTGTTGTGAACCCGCCAGGGTTGCCGTAGATATCCTTCTCGTAGGAGAATGCTCCTTTGCTTTCCGACCGCCTGAGGGTATCTAGAATGCTGTGATAGAGCTGTGCGAACTGCTGCTCACTGATGTCGGAGATTTTTGTTTGTGGGTGCAATCGGGCCGAGAACAAGATGTCGTGCATGTACATATTGCCGATCCCGCCGATGTTCTTTTGGTCCAGCAGAAATGGCTTGATCTGCGTCCGCTTACCGGTGAACAATCGCCTGAAATACTCGTATGTAAAACCCTCGTCGAAGGGGTCCATCGCAATACGGCAGGTGTTAGGCTCTGTCGGCAGGGCATCATCCGACACGAGCACAAACCGGCCAAACCACCAAAACCGGATTGTGAAACATGAGCCGTCATCGAAATCCAGCTTGATCTGGTATTTGGCGTCTGTCGTGGTTCCGTTGAGATAAAGCAGGTCGCCACCCATTCCAAGCGAGAGCAGAATGTTCTCGTGGTTCTCCAGTTTGATGACGAAACATTTGCCTTTGTTCTGAACACCAACGATTTTGGACCCGTGGCATCGTGTCCTGAAATCCTCGGTGGGAATGTTCAGGCACTTCTCCTGGAGCAGATGAAGGTGTTGTATCCGCTTGCCGGAGAGTTCGGCGTCCATTTGCTTGCGGAACTTATGGATTTCGGGTAGTTCGGCCATCAGCTTGCCTCCAGGAGTTTAGGGCAGGAACCGAGCGGTCGCGATGGATCTACCGGTGGCTGTTCGGAAATTCATGACGATGTATTTCGCCAAGTCGGCTTTGTCATTTCGAATCTCCATACCTTCCAGGTTGACCAGCAGGTCGGCATCCCACTGCACCTGGAAATCACGGCCGTCGATGTATGCTGGGGAGTGATGGTGCCGGATGATGTAGCAGACGCGTGCTGTGAGGCTTTCGTCATACCCCAGTTCGGACAGTATCTGTCGTGCAATAATCGGTCCTTCGATCTCTTGATACTGGGCGTCAGACGAGCCGTGTTTACGCTTGGCCTCCAGCACACCGATATCATGCAGAATCACGGTGATGGTGATTAAATCTCTCTCAGCACCCTGGATGCCTTCGCCGTCCATGATCGCCTTCGCATCTTTAAGCACAGCCAAGGTGTGCTCGATTCCATACGGTGCATCGCGAAACAGTTCCTTCATAGCGGCTATCACTTGATCATGTGGCATTGGGTCTCTCCTGAGTGGTTATTGTTCAGCCTTAGTATACGCCGGGTTTGGGGCACTTGTAAAACAGGCCTCGCGACTCTGCATCTGTGACGGACGGCCCCGTGCTTGACGTGATGGCGGCATAAGCTTAAAATAGAGTTGATGGCATAATGGGCGTATTACCTCCATTGTGAACCATTATATAAATGGAGGATTACACCTTGACATATAACGTAACACTGATTCCTGGCGACGGCACCGGTCCTGAACTGGCGGAAGCTACCCGCCGCGTGCTGGATGCCACAGGCGTCTCATTCAACTGGGACGTGGTGGAGGCTGGCGTTGATGTGCTGGAAAAATACGGCACACCGCTGCCCCAGGGAGTTCTAGACAGCATCCGCAAAAACAAGATCGCCATCAAGGGGCCCATCACAACCCCCATCGGCAGTGGCTTCCGTTCTGTCAACGTGGCTTTACGGCAAGAGCTGGGGCTGTATGCGTGCCTTCGCCCAGCCCGCAGTTACCAAGGCGTACGGAGCCGATATAAAGATATCGACCTGGTCGTAGTGCGCGAGAACACCGAAGATTTGTATGCCGGCGTGGAGTTTGAAGCGGGCACCAAGGAAGCGGAAGGCATCTGCGCGATGTCACCCAAAATTCGGCCTGGTTCCGCGATCAGCATCAAGCCGATCTCCGTTGAAGGAACCACTCTGATCGCCGAATACGCTTTCCAATACGCTCTTAAGAACAACCGCAAGAAGGTCACCGCCATCAGCAAGGCGAACATCATGAAGTACACCGACGGTCTGTTCTTCCATACCTGCCGTGAAGTGGCCAAGAAATACGACGGCCAGATCGAGTATGATGAGCGGCTGGTTGATGCGCTCTGTATGCAGCTTGTGCAGCGTCCTGAGGAGTTCGATGTGCTCTGCCTGCCCAACCTCTACGGCGATATCATCAGCGACCTGTGCGCCGGTCTGGTGGGCGGCCTTGGTGTGGCACCGGGTGCGAACATCGGCAAGGACTGCGCGATGTTCGAGGCGGTGCATGGCTCCGCTCCCAAGTATAAGGGACAGAACAGGGTCAACCCCACCGCTCTTATACTGTCAGGTATGCTGATGCTTCGGTATCTGGGTGAATTGGAAGCGGCGGATAAGCTCGAGAAGGCGGTTGAGCTCGTACTGGCTGAGGGCATACACGTGACTTACGATCTGAAGCCCACCCGTACAGATCCCACCGCTGTGGGCACCAGCCAGATGGCTGACGCTATCATCGAAGCGATGAACGCCTGATGGCATCGCACTTGATGCAGCGTAGTGAAGCGGTTCTGGTGGTCATTGACCTCCAGGAGCCGTTTCTGAAGTCCATTTTTCAACGCGACAGGGTAGAAACGCAAAGCCGGATGCTGATCGAAGCGGCCAAGATCATGGCCGTTCCGGTCATCGCCACTACGCAGTATACGGAGCGCATGGGCGGGGTGGTCGCGACTATCGGCTCATGTCTTCCTGAAGAGACTCAGTTTGTGGATAAGATGAGCTTTAGCTGTGCGAGACAGCCGCTGTTCATTAATGCTCTGGAATCCACCGGTAAAAAGCAGGTGGTTCTGTGCGGTGTAGAGACCCACATCTGCGTGATGCAAACCGCGCTTGATCTGCAGGAACTGGGATACGATGTGGCGGTGGTGACCGACGCCGTCTCCAGCCGTAACCCGTCTAACTGGCAGAGCGCGTTGTATCGTCTGGGAGCAGCAGGAATCGAGCTGCCAGTGACCGAAAGCGTGCTGTATGAGTGGCTAGAGGCTGCTGATTTACCTGAATTTAAGTCGATTCTGAAACTGGTCAAGTAAACACCGTTCTCCTCGTCTGCCTTCGGTATGCATCGGAGGCAGACATCACATTTTTCACGCGTCTTGTCAGGAGGAGCACCGATGCCATACTCCGTCCGCGAACGGCTGAACCCCTTAGCTACGCTGGTCATTTTTGGGGCGACGGGTGATCTGACACGGCGTCTGCTGTTGCCTGCCCTCTACTGCCTTCACAAAGCCGATTTGCTTCCCCGCGACATTCGGCTGGTGCTCTATGCACGTAAACCCATAGATATCGGTGAGATGCTGGCAAAGATGGGGGGCTCCAACTACGAAAGACCCTCTGACACTGAACTAGCCGGTTTTGTTCAGAGGTTCAGTGCGCCGGTATTGGGTGGCCTTGATGCGGAGGGCGTGGCACAGCTCCGCGATGTGGTGAAAGGTGACGGGCTTTTCTATTTAGCGCTTCCTCCCGGCATGTTTGCTCAAGCGGCGGAGGCGTTGGGTGAGGCCGGTCTGAATGATGAGACCCTGGCACCCAGGCGCCTCATTGTGGAGAAGCCGTTTGGTCAAGACCTGGAATCTGCACTGCAACTGCAGCAGCGGGTGAGCAAATACTGGCGGGAAGAGCAGATATTCCGCATAGACCACTATCTGGGTAAAGAGACCGTTCAAAACCTGCTGGTGATGCGGTTTGCGAACATCCTGTTCGAGTCCGTTTGGAACCGGAACTACGTCGACCATGTGCAGATTGTGGCCGCAGAAACGCTGGGGTTAGAGGGACGGCCTGGGTATTACGATCAGAGCGGGGCACTGCGCGACATGGTCCAGAACCATATGATGCAGATGCTGGCGCTTACCGCGATGGAGGCTCCCCCTCGGATACAGTCCCACGAGCTGCGCAACGAAAAAGTGAAGGTGCTGCAGAGTGTGCGGCACATCCCAGCGAACGCCGTCAGTGCCTTTGCTGTGCGAGGGCAATACACCGAAGGGCTGTACAACGGCCAGCCGGTCGAGGGTTACCTGAATGAGACCGGAGTGGCCAAGGACAGCCGCACCGAAACCTATGCTGCAGTCAAGCTGTATATTGACAACTGGCGATGGCAGGGGGTGCCTTTCTACCTGCGAACGGGGAAGCGACTGGCCGGAAACCGCAGCGAAATCATGATTCAACTGAAGCGTGCCCCAGTGCAGTTATTTCGTGACACACCGCTGGATGTGATGGAGCCCAACCGATTCATCTTCGAGTTAAAGCCTAACGAGAGCATCCGGCTGGTGGCTCAGGCGAAGAAGGAAGGGCTTCAGCTCAAACCCCGTAGTGTGGAGCTGGTGTCGCCATATCGCACCGATGGCGGAGGATTTGGCGCCTATGAGCTGCTGATACTGGATGCCTTCCTTGGGGACCGCACCCACTTCCTGCGCATCGATGAGGTGGAGTGGGCCTGGCGGGTGCTGGACCCTGTCATCGCTGCGTGGCGTGATGAGTCGGTGCCTCTGTACCCCTATGTCAGCGGCAGCGACGGGCCTCGCGAGGCGAACCGCATTCTGGATTCACCCTCGCACGTATGGAGACCGTTGGCATGAGGCAATGGCGGATATATGATAACCGAGAGCTTCTGGCCAGAGCAGCCGGCGATGAGATCGTTGAGGCGGTGCAAAACAGCACAGGTCTGTTCACCATGGCCTTGAGTGGGGGAACTACGCCGGAGGCCGTCTACCAGTTGCTGGCGGGAGAGTATGCGCAGCGCATCGATTGGTCGCGCATGTTGTTGATACTTGGCGATGAGCGGTATGTGCCCGCCGACCATCCCAGCAGCAATACGCGTATGGTGGAAGAGCTGCTGATCAAACCTCTGGAGTTGAAACCCGAGCAATGGATCACCATGGACACCGAGTTGGATTGGGAGGATTGCGTGGCAGACTATGACCGGCGGCTACAGTCCGTGAGTATTGATCTGGTGCTGCTCGGTATGGGGAGTGACGGCCATACCGCCTCGCTTTTCCCAATGCAGTTTGATCCTGAGACTCCGGAGAAGGCCGTGAAGGGCCTGGCACCGGTGGCGCCACACCAGCGGATCAGCCTGAGTCTGCCGTTCCTCAACAGCGCCCGGCGCGCGCTGTTCCTGGTGGGGGGCGAGGAGAAGGCCTGCACTGTCAGCGAGGTTATGTCAAACCCGCCCAGTGAGGATTACCCTAGTTCGATGGTTCTGCCCCACGGTGACTGCCTCTGGCTGCTGGACAAGGCCGCCGCCAGCGAGCTGTAGAGCCGGGGGTGCTAGTTGGCTACGCTGCCGCGCCCTGAAGGGCACGGCTATTACCCACAAATATTGCATGGCTAGTAGGTCACCGATTCCGCGACATCAATGTCTCGGCTATTGAACACCAAGACTGCTGAAGCAGTCTTGGTTAACGTTATCTTTGTCGGAAAGGAGCTCCGCAGCCCGGTTTAGCGGGCTTGTTGATCAATAGCCGAGACATTGATGTCGCGGCACATGGTCGATACGATCCCAATCTGGATTTGTGGGTAATAGACTGCACAAAAGGACACTGCTTATTTTCCGACAAGCCGTCTGAGGTTCGCCACGCGACGAGTTTTAGTAAGCCATACCATCGTACACCCTGCAGGAATATTCCGGTAGCCGGCTTTGAGCCGGCTTTTCGTTCAATTAGCCGCAGGGCTTTCAGCCCGCGGCGGCAGATGCAATCGATTAACACAACAAGCCAATCCCCATACATATTAGTGGGTAATAGCCAAGTGCTTTAGCGCGTGGCATGGCGGTCTGTATAGATTTTCACCGCGTCATCATCGGTCGGCAATCTGTGATCTTCACAGGCAGAGTTCTTGTGATTTTCGCTGTGTTCCTGCCCAGCTCGATCTCGTAAATCGCACTCTTGTTGGCTCCGAAAATCCTGCTGTCCCACACGAACGAACCTGCGCTGTAGATAATCGGCTTGCCTTTGTATACTTCCGTGGGCTGCAAGACATGGGGATGGTGTCCTATGATCAGGTCAGCCCCTGCGTCAATGCATTGGCGGGCGATGGCCTGCTGGTGTTCCGTGGGCTTCTTCATATACTCCACACCCCAGTGAAATGAGACCACCAGTGTATCGCACTGCCGGCTGGCAGATTTGATCTGCGCCTCCAGCTCATCGGGCTCCAGACCCGCGATGGTGGGCCTATCGGACAGCCGGACGACGCCATCTGATGGCATATCGGAGTAGGCGAGAATTCCAATTTTCAACGACTTCCGGCGTATGACCTGCAACTTACATGCCTCGCTGCGGTTATGTCCTGCACCAACTGGTGTCAGACCTGCGTCGGTCAGTGCGCTGATAGTGTCGGTGAGCGCTTCGCGGCCATAGTCCAACGTGTGGTTGTTGGCCACGGAAACCACGTCAAAGCCATTAGTCTTCAACGTATGAGCGTGTTTAGGGTCGGCTCTGAACAGGAACCTCCTGCGTCTGGGCACACCACGCTGCGATAACGGGCACTCCAGGTTGCAGAACGCGATGTCGGCTCCGCTGATCGTGCTCTTGACGTGACTGAACAGCCAGTCTGCGCCGTGTCGTTCGATCTGCCTACCCACACCTCTGGCAAAGAGAATATCACCCACAGCCACCAGTTTGACCGTGTCGTGTCTGATGGGTCTACCACCAGACACGACTAGCACCGCCATGAGTGTTAAGCACAGCGTGGCGAGAACCCGGGTCAGCATCCGCTCGTGAAGGACTCGAAGTTTTCCTCAAGTTTCTGCTTCTTGCCGGCAAAGAAGCTCTTTATCCAGTCGGCGAGCTTCGGTGTTTTGCCGGATTTCAGCATCTTTTGCCACGCTTCATCGGTCAGTCGGTCGGACGATGGCCACTCGAACTCATAATGCGTGTACACCGCACCGCGCGTCAAGTAGAGTTTGCCCTGTATGGGTACCACCACATAGATAGCTGCAGCACGTCCTGTTGCTTCCTCAAGGCAGACGCCTGTGCTGCCGTCAGTATGGACATCGGCGATCAGGGCCATGTCCTTATCGGTGTCGCTCAGAAGGTCACCTCCTGAGAACGAAATGACCAGTGATTCCAGCTCAGCACCGTAAAGGCATATCTGATCATATTCCTCTTTGGTGACCGGCTTGCCTGTCAGCTCCTTGATGGTGATCTTGCGGCAGAAGCTCAGCCAGTCATCCATGCGGGTGAACTTGTCCTTGGTCTCCTCAGAAAGCAGCCCACGGCTATTTAGACCATCCATGGTGTATTTGTTCAGCCATTGAAGTCTTGTCCAGAACTCCAGGTTGGGCTCCACATATCCCTTGGGGGTGGGCGGTGCTTCGGAATCGCCACCGCATTCGGATACGCTTTGTTTGGCGTACAGGATGGTGTCATGCCGGAGTTCGGTCCATGAACCAAGAGCTGTGAAGAGGGACTTGTCCAGCCAGGCGTCGTTGGTCATAAACGAAGGATAACCCTTAGGAGCGGGTTCCACCACTGACTGCAGCGACCATAACCATCCGTAGTACAGATTCGACTGCCATGTGCTGCGTGGTTTCTCTGCCATCTCTTTACGCATCTTAGCCATCTGCACGTCGTAGTTTGCGAACCTGTCTACATTGTCATATTTCTTGAGGTGGCTTAGGGCACGGTCGGATCCCATCGCAGCGAATATGTCCAGCCCTCGGGGTATGCCTCTTTCGGTCACGAGATCATCGGTCATCTGCCGCATGATGCGCGAGTCGGGGATGAACCGCTGGCCCATGAACCTGAACTGCCGGCCGCCTGTCCCAGCACCATTATCAATACCAGGTGCTGGCAGCTTGGCAACCTCAGCGGTAAACATCTCCAGTTTCGACTGATCGGCAAGCTGATTGACGCTGGAGTTTTTGCCATACACCTTATCTAAGACTTTGATGTAATGGTTATAGGTGTAGTCATCGGCGGTTCCTACATAGAAAGCGGTTGGTTCGTAGATTGTATCCCAGAGTTTCAGTGCCGATGTGCCACCAACAGATGCGCTTTGGAGGGCTTTGGTCATTAGTATTGCCTGAAGACTGGCTTTAGGACTTTTCGCAGGAAATGGGGAGAGGCCATACCACATCATGGCCATGAAATACTTCTTCAGCTTCTCACTGCGGGTGTAATGTCCGCGCGGCACAAACTGGCTGAAGTCCATTTTAGCACCGGTTACTGCAGAATCCGTGATATCCGCGTGTTTGGCGATCAGTTTGAGATCTGCGTTGGCCATTGGGTTGGTATCTTTGGTGACTCCGGCCAGTAGTGCCTTCCCTACTGTAAAAAAGGCCACGTTGCGGGTAGCCGCATCTTTGAGATCGGCACCGCTAACCGTTGTGAGCTGCTTCTTGGAGGCTTCCAGCATGGCAGTGGTGAGCTTGGCAGCGGCATCTGATAACTTGCCCGCTTCTACCTCACGCAGTGTATAGTCATAGAATACATGGTAAGTGTGCAGCATGCTGTCTGAGGTGATGAAAGATGGTATCTTCTCAGGACGCTGATACTCGTTGTTCTCATAGACGTAGAACATCTGAGTGTAGTCAGTTGGGGTGACTACAAAGCCGTTCTTGGCAATAAGCGGTATCATTTGTGCATCCAGCAAGCCCTTATACAGCTTCAGGTTCTGCACGTTTGAGAGGTTGGCTTTCAGGCTATATGCGGGCAGGGCAGGCTTGATCTTCCCATTATCAGCCGCTAAGCTGTCATAGCCTTTTGTAGAAGCGAAAGACGAAGGCTTGATCTCTTTGATGGTTGACTGATTGTCCGCTTTTGATGCCTGGGTGGTCATCTGTGCGAGCTGTGTGGGCTCATATAAAACCGATATACGTCTTGGCTTCGGTCCGTTAAGGGCATAGATCAACCCGGAGATGACCAGTATTACGAGTACCACGAATGCAACAGCGACATGCTTCTTCATGCGGTTTACCTTGTAAGTTCCTTCCATTTTGAGGGTTTGGCGCTGCCAATCCAGTCAAACCCAAATGATCTCCATCTGTATATCCCAATGCGTTGCGGTTTGCCGGGTGACACTTCCATAGCCAGCAGTTCCGCCCAGCCGTCCTTATTGATGTCACGGACATCGAAGTCGATAAACCGCCTGCTGAGACGGCTGCCCAGCCACTTGGGTTTCATGCGGCTTCCTGTCCACGAGTAGACAAAGCAGCGTTTCGCCATGACCGGGTCTTTTGGGCTCTTCTTCCACACCCCTGTGATGATCTCCTTTTCGCCGTCACCGTCGATATCAGCCACGCGCAACTTCCAGGGGTTGAGCTGCTTTTGTGACCAGACCGGACGGTAATTGCCTTGCTTCTTTTGCATGACGATCACCTTGCCACCCAGAGGGTGGCCTTTTCGGATCGTCCTGCATGTGATGGCGATGAGTTCGATGCTGCCACCAAGGTCGAGATCGGTTTGGTAAGCGTCCAGCACTTTGCCTTCTACGCCGTGCCCAAGCACACGCTGGGCGAGTGCCACAGGACTAGTTGAGGCAGCCGCACAGATGCTGGCTGCCATCGCGACTAGCATAACCCAGAGAGCTGTTCGATACCCCAAATGCCACACCGTCCTGCAATGATCTAGACTGATTATACCGTATACACGCGATGAAATATGTGCGGTGTAGTGGATATATGAGCAATAGTGCTAAGATCGGATTGATATGAGGGGTTGTCTGTCGGATATAACCCAACCATATGACAATGCACGCTCCCAGTGTCAAAGCGGTACAACGAAATCGGCTGGCCAGAGGGCCAGCCGATGAGTGATCCGCGGACTGTTATCCGCTAGCTGCTCGGTATGATAATCCCATAGCTGCCATCTTTCCGCTGGTAGATGACCTGGAACTGATCACTTTCCGCCTCGCGGAACAGATAGAAGTCATGGCCCAGCATCTCCATATTAAGTGCTGCATCCTCCTGGCTCATGGGCTTCAATTCGAAATGTTTTCGCCTAGCAATGCGAAATTGTTTGTTAGTTTCATTACTATCGCTCTTAACACTACCCTTCGGCTCTATGTCCTCCAGTGCGAGTAGTAGTTCACCATCCAGATGGTGGTTGGCCTCCCGCCGACCTGCAATTGCTCGGAAGCGTTTGCCCTTGAATCTGAGGAGACGGGTTTCCAAGTGGCTGACCGTCTCGTCAATAGCGATACGTGGGTCTGGATTTGATTCCTCAGCTCGAAGCACTAATCCGTGCCCCTCCACAGTGATTTCGATTGTGTGGCTTTCACGCACCGCCTCATGCACAACGGTCGCCTCGTCGATTCCTTTGAAGTGTGAAGTGAGTTTCATGACGGCTTGCTGTGCGTAGTCTCTGAGGGTAGCTGGTAGGGTTCCTGCGGCATCTCTTATAGTGACAACCATCGTAGTGCCCTCCGAATTACTGTGTAATACTCACTCCGTATTAAGGAGTGTGTATTAGGTATACCCTATTTTAGAGATGGTTGTGATGCCATCAAATACCCAGAATCTAGAAACTGGCAATATTATGCGCTATAGTGATCACATGAGAGCCGTTCGATGATGCTGGAGGAGCCATGCATGAGATTCACCAGTTTTAGTACCGCCTTGCTTGCAGCAGCTACCTTATGCTGCGGGTATAATAACGCTCTGGGCCAGGAGGTCACCCCAAAAATGCGCGCACTGATCGCTAAGACAGAGTCATTCGGACTCACACGATTTCCCATAGGTTTCTGGAGTTACACAAACTTGAAGGAACATGGGATGCATATGACTGAAGAAGAGGTGAAATCCTGGGCTGATGCCGGTTTTACTGTTCCTCAAAGCCCGAGTTTTGACCCGAAGAACGCCACCCATATGTCGCACATGCACAAGATACTCGGCTGGGCACGGAAGTACGACATGAAGATGGTAGTGTGCGATCCGCGGGGTTACGCCCAGAAGGGCACCGCGGGTGTTCCGCCAAAGAGTTACTCGGAAGGAATCCGTGCGGCTGTCGCTGATTTCGGGAAGGATCCAGCCTTGTTCGGGTTCCACGTCGGTGACGAACCTGATGCCGACATGAAGGAGAGCTTCTTTGAGTGCTATCGCATTCAGAAGCAGATCGCACCGCAGCTTCATCCTTTCGCCAACCTGTTGCCTTACTTCAACGGTGCCGAGTCGAGAGCAGGTACAGATACCTGGCCAAACTACCTGGATGAATATGTAAAGAAGAGTAACGCCGACCTGCTGGGTTATGACCATTACGGTCAGATGAACCCGGGAACAAGCGGAATACACGAGTATTATCGCAACCTGATGCTATATCGTGAAGCGTCTCTACGTAATGGTATCCCGTTTTGGAACACGGTGTTGTCGGTCGGGCATTACAAGTATCGGTGTCCCAACCAGGATGAACTGCGATGGCAGTTCAACACCTCGATTGCCGCAGGTGCCAACGGCATCGTATGGTTCTTTTACTATATGCGTCAGCCGCACGCCAACTACCGTATGTCGCCAGTTGATGAGCTCTGGGATAAAACGCAAGGGTACTACGACCTTCGGCGCATCCAAACAGGCTTCCATCGGCGATACAAAGACCTGTTCAACCACATCGCATCGACACGAGTGAGTTTCGTGGGCACTGCATACGGTGACGGGCAGGCGTTCACCCCCGACCGCCTGGTGGCGAAAGTCGAATGCGGCAAGGACGCGCAGATGGTCATTGGTGAGTTCGCGGACCTGCAAGGTCATCACTATGTGATGTTCGTCAATAACAGCATGTCGGAGAGCGAATTCTACAACGTCAGCTTCACCAAAGGTACCCGAACCTTTAGCCAGGACTGGAATGGCAAGGAGTATGAGGGTGGTGCTTATTGCGTAGGGAATGTCGACACAGATAGCGACGGCTGTCCGAGGCACCAGTTAATACTGGCTCCAGGCCAGGAGGCTGTGTACCGTCTTGAGCTGGCCAATTAGCACGTAGGATTCTGACGGCTTGCCTGCGATGATCTCGCAGGCAAGCCGGACTCTTTAGTGCTCTTGAGCGATCTCTGCGGCCTTTTCCAGCCGCTCGGTGACGCGCTTGATGCCAAGCACCTCGATCATCTCAAACAGCCCAGGGCCGACTAGTCGGCCGCTGACCGCTAGTCGGGTGGTGTGGATGGCCTGCCCCGCAGCAAGACCCAGCTCCTCAGCGGCCGCGCGAACTTCAGCTTCAATGCAGGGTACGGTGAAGTCGGTCAGCGCCTGCAGTTTGGCGGATATCAGCTTGAGCAGAGTCGGTGCTTCGGGTTTTGTGAACCACTTCTTTGCTCCCTTAGGGTCGTATTCGGCGATCTCATCAAAGAAGAAGCTAGTGAGCTCCACGATCTCCGGCAGCAGCTTCAGACGCTCCGCTTCGAGGGCAATCACGCTTTGTGCATAGGCCAGATCACTGTCAGATGGATCGGCTGGCATCAGCCCAGCAGCTTGAAGGTGTGGAACACACAGTGCCGTCAATTCCGGCAGCGGCTTCTTGCGGATGGCCAGGCCGTTATACCACAGCAGCTTCTGACCATCAAAAATCGCAGCGTGATCGGTCACCTTATCAAGGTCGAACATCCCCACGATCTCTTCGGCACTGAACTCTTCGCGGTCATCACCCGGGCTCCAGCCCAGCATGGTCAGGAAGTTGAACATCGCCTCAGGAAGGTAGCCCTGATCGATGTAGTCCACAAACTGCACGGAGCCGTGCCTCTTGGAGAGCTTCTTACGGTCGCTTCCCAGAATGATCGGCAGATGTGCGAACACCGGGTGCTGCCATCCCATTCCCTCGTAGAGCAACACGTGGCGGGGAGTGCTGGAAATCCACTCCTCACCGCGGATCACGTGGGTGATCTCCATATCGTGGTCATCCACAATACTCGCCAGGTGGTAGGTGGGGAACCCGTCTGTCTTCAACATCACGAAGTCATCCAGCAACCGGTTCTCAAAGCTCACTTCGCCCCTGATGGCGTCCGTGAAACTGGTCACGCCCTCAGTGGGCATGGCGAAACGCACCACATGGGGGGCTCCGTTCTCCTCAAGCGCCTTGATCTCATCAGGACCAAGGTTGCGGCAGTGGCGGTCATATCCAGTAGGCGTTCCTTCGGCCTCCTGCTTCTGGCGCATGGCATCAAGGCGCTCTGAGCTGCAGAAGCACTTGTAAGCATGTCCGCTCGCAATGAGCTGGTCGGAGGCTTGCTTGTATAGTGGCAGCCGCTCGGACTGGTAGTATGGGCCTTCGTCCCAGTCCAATCCCAGCCACTGACAGGCGCGCATGATCTGCTCCACCGAGCCTTCCACAAAGCGGTTGCGGTCAGTGTCTTCAATGCGCAGTAAAAACTGGCCGTTGTGGTGGCGGGCATACAGCCAGGCGAACAACGCGGTGCGGATGTTTCCGATATGCGGTGATCCTGTAGGACTGGGTGCGAAGCGGGTGCGTACGGATTTATTCATGAACAGGCGGCTCCTGGTTGTTTCAGATGACGTTAGGGGAGGGTTTCCCCATAGTAGATGTTACCAAATCGTGAAGATGGCCATGGAACTGAGGGTGATCATCGTGAGTATCAGTATCAAGTCGGCACCAGCTCTGACCGCCTTCGGGAATATACTGCGCCAGCCGAACACGAAGATGATGGCGATGGGGCTGAGCGCACCGAACAGGTATCGGCCTTGAGTTTGGAAGTACTTTAGGGTAAACGCAGCGAACGCGAGGTTGACTACCGCGATGAGTGCCCAGGCAGGCCACCACCAGGTGGGTAGTGCTGGTGAGTTTTCACCTTTGTTGGTAAATATCCCGAATACGTAACCAAAAAAGGCCACCACACACACAACCATCAGCACATTGTATATGTTGTCTGGCCAGAAGGCAGGTATGCCCACCTTCATAGTGCTTGGCGTGCCGTAAGCGAACCAGAATGACTTGAAAGTCCAGTTAGCCACCAGTTTAATATACTCCAGCATTCCGCCGGTCTGTTGGATAACCTGGTCAGCAAGTGCAGTGGTTTTGAAGGTCTGCTCGAATGCCTTCAACAGTAACGGGTCGTCTGGACGAGAACGGATGGTGCTGATCCAATAAGGTGCGGCCAGGCAGAGCGATATGACTGAGCTGATGAGGGCGGTGATCCACTTTTGGCGCTGGTCACGGCCCGGGCTTAATATGATCGCCAACATCACAAAGCTGAAGGCAACAGCGAAGTTCATCTTCGTGAGCAGGCCAATCGCAAGCCAGAGCCCTAGGCGGGTGATTGGCCAGGGGTTGAGCTCTCTTTGCGCGTATATCTGTGCGGTCTCCATCACGCAGAGTGCGAACATCAAGTTGGCCAGAGGGTCGTTGTTGATGGCACTGTTTAGAAAGAGATTCATAGGCAGCAACCCGTAAAATGCAGTAGCCGCAAGAGCCATTGTCTGAGAACTATATAGCCATCGGCTGGTCTTGTAGACCGCCATCATGGCAAGAATGCCAAATAGCACCGAAAGTAGCCTGACCCATCGTGCAGGGGAATCGCTGAACGGATTCACTGCCTTATATAGGTTGCCCGCCATGATGTAATAAGCCGGTGGTTGATGGGCTTCATACCCACCCACACCGCTGTAGCCTTCGAACTTTGGCGTGGTGGTGTGTTCTGCCACATAGCGCACATACTGAAGATGGGCACCCTCATCGGGCGTATGGAACAGCCCGTTCTGACCAACTGGAGTATGAAACGCGAGCCCTATCTGCATGATAGCGGCCAGCAAACACAGGGCGGTCAGCCAGAAAGAGAACGAGGGCATCTCGGAAGATGCCCCCGCAGTATTGGTTGTGCGTGTTTTACGCATGAACCTTCGTAAACTAGAGGCTGGCCACCTGCGCTAGTTCCAAACCATCTAACTGGCGGAACTCGTGCAGGAGCTGGTCGTCTAGTGGGGTATCGATCATCAGAACCATCAACGCAGTACCGCGGGGCACAGCGCGTCCCAGGTTCATACCGGCGATGTTCACGCCCCTGGAGCCAAGCAGTGTGCCAATGCGTCCGATCACACCAGGTGTGTCGGTGTGCATAGTGAAGATCATGTGACCTTCTGGCACGATGTCCACAGCGAAGCCATTCACATCAAGAATGCGCGGCCCTTGTGGGGTCACGGCACCCGTGATGGTGTGGCACTTGCCATCAATCTCAGCCTCGATCGTCACAGAGCTCTGGTAGCTGTTGTTGCGATTTTGGGTTTCGATGGTGGTGCTAATGGCCATGCCGCGGTTCTTGGCGATCAAGAACGCGTTCACCGGGTTTACAGGGTGAGAGAGCTGCGGGCGCAGGATACCCGAAACGGCACTGCGCACCACGAGGTCGACCGGCTGACCGGCGAAATCGCTGGTAAACTTCACATCGACCTGGGTCACAGCTCCCGGGTTTAGCTGGGTCAGCAGTTTGCCCATCTGTTCTGACAGGTAGATCGCCGGTCCCAATTTCTTGAGGTCGTCGGAATCTACTGGCGGGAGGTTCACGGCGCTGCGAGCGGCTCCGCCTTGTAACACTTCGGCGATCTGCTCCGCCACATCGATAGCCACATTCACTTGGGCTTCCACGGTGGAGGCTCCAAGGTGAGGGGTGAGGATGCAGTTCTGAGCTTTGAGAAGTGGGTTGTCAGCTTTGACAGGCTCGCTGGAGTAGACATCAACAGCAGCCGCTTTGATCCGGCCTTCGTTGAGCGCATCTGCCAGGTCCTGCTCATTAATGACTCCACCGCGGGCGCAGTTGATCAGTTGCGCAGAAGGCTTCATGAGGGCCAGCTTCTTAGCGTCGATCATGTTGCGGGTGCTGTCGTTCAGCGGTGTATGGATGCTCACAAAGTCAGACACTTTGAGCAGCTCATCAAGTTCAGACAAGATGATGCCGTACTGCTCAGCCACATCTGCAGGGGTGTATGGGTCGTAAGCCAGAACGGTCATACCGAAGGCACGCGCGCGGCGGGCCAGTTCGGTTCCGATCTTGCCAAGACCTATGACACCAAGAGTTTTGCGGTTTAACTCAGTTCCTACGAACTTACTGCGCTTCCACTCTCCGGCGGAGGTGGACATATGGGCCTGTGGGATATTGCGGGCGGATGCCATCATCAAAGCGAATGCGAGTTCGCATGCTGCAATGGTGTTACCGCTGGGAGAGTTTACGACGATGATACCGCGCTTGGTAGCTACGGGGACATCGATATTGTCTACACCCACTCCGGCGCGGCCAATGATCTTCATGTTGGTAGCTGCTTCCAGAATATCAGCAGTCACCTGGGTCTGAGATCTTACTATTAACGCGTCGAAATCTGGGATTATCTTCTTGAGTTCTTCAGGGGATAGGCCTGTACGGACGTGAACTTCACCGGCTGGGCGAAGGGCGTCAACACCGGCTTCAGCAATTGGGTCAGCGACCAAAATGCGTGCCATGGAAACCTCCTAGGGCGATTGTGCTGCTATGCACTTAAGAGCGGAATTCGGAAAAAACCTGCATTCCACCAGCATGTTAATTGTGACACAGAAAGGGCAAAACGGCCAAGGGTTGCAGCCATTCATCTGTGGGATGATGTCTCATGCGATGACGCGAAGGGGAGCATCTCACGCGGAGACGCGGAGGACACAGAGAGGGAATGGGAATGACCTGCGCTGTTTGTCGGTCTGCTTGCGCTCACTATCACTATGTCTTCCGTGGCGGTTTTTGATTCAACCGTTGAAGAGTGGCTAACATCCACCGGTCACCGCAGTGTTTGGCCCTCAAGTAACAGTTCAGTTGCCACGGGCGTCAAACCATATCAGATAAGCAGTGCAGGTACAATGTAACTGTATGGTCGTCATGGCACTTTCCGTGCCGAAATTCCGTGAGGTAAAATCGCTTGACAAAACGAAATGGCGTGACTCAATTCGCATCTTTACTGCTGGCAGGTGTGGCGTTAGCGAGCGGTGTGCAGGCACAGGCTAACCGCGTTAACACACCATTCAAAACAGTCACAGATACCCTCCAATCAGCCTATGTAATAAAGACATCACGTTCGTCGGTAGACATGACGCCTGTTAAAAGCTACCAACGCAGGCTGGCGAAGGCCATAGCTCCCACGGTGCAGCGGCTGAGGGCGAAGAAGTCACTACCTGGTTCTATGCCCTTTGCGGTGGACACGCTTGTGGCCCAGACGGCGTCTGGCAAGCTGGTCAGAACGGCCGCTACTCGAAGCACATCTCTGAGTTTCGTGGTGCCAACCACTGGCACCGGAGCCTGGACCGCGGAGCAGGCTGCGTTCATCAAATCAGTGGCTGATCAAGCCGTGATTGAACTCACCACGGTATGCGGAGCTCCTCTGAACGGTGGAACGATCACGATTCTTAATGATGACGCCAACATTTCGGACCGCAACGCTGTGGCGGGCGGCATATACAATGTGTCGACCAACCAGTTCTTGTTTCCGGTGTATAACAGCGAAGTTTCGGTGATTGCCAACATGACTCACCTGGTGGCACACGCCATGCGTGGTGCCGATATCCTGGCTTATGATTCATGGGAAGAGGGGATCGCACGAGCAACCGGGCAGATCGCTGCTCCTCGGGTGGCTCAAGCGCTGGGACGAGCGACCAGTGTGATCGACGCGCTGCGCCGTGAAAGCAACTATCACGCTTTACCATTCTATGACCTCATGAATCAACCATCTTTGGCCAACAATAGTTTTATCCCCAAGTCACAACGCACGGCACCCATCGAGTCTGGCACTATTGGTGGAATCTGGTTGCCCAGGTATATGATGGCTGGATCGGCCTGGATGAAGGTGTATATCGATGACCCGCTGTTCTTCAAAAACTTCATGCAGGCATACAAGACAGCCGGCGGCGCAACCATCGCGGGTGATGTGCCGAAACTGCGCAACGTGCTAAAACAAGTCATCACCACAGTAGAGGGTCAACCCGTAGAGACCTGGTTTGATCAGCAATATGTCTTGGATAACAGCATCCGTGTTGGCCGCAAACTCTATGCATACAGCGTGCCGATACGGACCGCATCGGGAACCGATAGCTCCATATTTATCGACCTGATGTATGTGAATACCGCCACTGATGGTGACGAAACACCAGTCAGCGGTTTCAGCTACCCTCAGTATTTCGACTTCGAAGAGGTTCGGATTTATCCAGGCGCTCAGTATGAGACGGTTGAGGTGTATCAAGGCGAAGGGGCTTTCAGCCCGAGCTTTCAAAACGACTTCCTGGGTGGTGCCCAGCGGGTACGTATGAGCTTGCCAGTCGGTATGGAGAGTATAGAACTGCCATACGCATTTGGCCAGTCAGGCAGCCTGACATCGCCAAGAACACTGTACGGCGTAGTTGATGGCCTCACCACAGGAACAATAGAAGTCAGCAGCGCAGTAGGCACCATCAGCGGGCCAGTGGTTCGAGGCAGCTTTGGTCTGGTCTTGCCGGCTGGCAGTTTCGACACCCCGCGCGCTTACCAGATCACAGTGAAAAACAGCAGCGGCGCGACAGTCGGAACTCGTCAGGTAAACCTTGGGTATTCCGAAGGTGTTGTCTACATCAACCTGAATGCGGCGGAAATCACGGTCAACAAGCCATACAGTGCCGGGTTAAAAATGTTCAGTATCCCGATGAGCTTCCGGCAGGCAGATAATGCCCAGGTTCTGGGAGTGCCCGCACTCGGCTTCAAGCTTGCCAGGTGGATACAACCGAATAAGGCGTATTCAATCTATCCCGCTATTGACAGTTTTGCTCCAGGCCGAGCATTTTGGATGAAGCCCGACACGAATTTTACGGCCATCTTGAAGGGTGTCAGCACCCCTATGGATCGTGACGCGTTGTTCCCTGCTGTGTTTGGATGGAACATGGTGGGGCTGCCCGTTGACCGCACAGTGGCACTGAGCGAGCTGCAGGTTCAGGTGAAGGATCAATCACCAGTCAGCTTCGCGACAGCCGTGACTCAGGGCGTAGTCGGAAACAGCTTCCTAAAGTATAACAGCGGTTATGAGCCCATCTTGGCAAGTGGAACTCTTTCGCCATGGGAAGGGTACTGGATACGGGTGAGACAGTCCGAAGGGGTGACTTTCATAGTGCCGGCATCATCGAGTGCAGTGGCTTCGGTACCTAGCCGCACGATGGCACCGTATGCCGCCGCAGCAGATGGATGGCGGACTGCCATACAGATCAAGGCAGGTAACCTGCAGACAAAGGTTTGGATAGGGCAATCTAAAGCGGCTACGACCAGATTTGATCTTGCATATGATGCGGAGAACGGTCCGGCAGACCCATCTGGCCTCAATGCACAGATCACGGCATCTCAGCCGCTGTTGCAAGATATCCAGCCTGTCGTCAATAGGACGGCGTGGCGGGTGCAGATATCTGGTGCCACACCTCGTAGCACCATTACGCTGAGCCTGTCCGATCTGGCCTCTGTGAAGCGGTTGGGGCGGATTGTGGTGATCGACCAGACCACTCTCCAAAGTCAGTCTCTGACTGGCGGTTGGCCGGTAACACTCAAAGCGGACGCCTATGGGCGAGCCTACTTGATCGTGCAATATCAAAGGATGGCCTTTTAGTGAATTATTCGAAAATCAATCAATCCCTGAGCGTTGGTGCGCTGTTGCTGGGCCTCCTTCTAGTCGGTTGCGGCGGCGGAGGCGGAGGCGACACACCTGACCCCGTCCTAACCGTCACGGTGACAGGCCTGGCCCGTCAGGAGAGCGATGCTTTGGCTGATGCCGGTACTACAGTGAAGGTGGGCGACGTAACATCTGTGGTCTTCAGCCCGCCCAAAGCACTTGGCACTGGAGAGCTGTATAACTTCCAGATCACCGTGCCGCTGACATCCAGCAAAGGCAGCTTCACTCAAGGTGCAACCGTAAGCGAGTTTCCGCTGACTGCTACCCCCGGAGTACCGTTGATTGCAGGAAGCCTTGATATCGGCACTGTTTATGTGGGCCCTAATTCCGGTATTTGTCAGGTCACAGGGCGGGTGGTCAACACCAAATCGGAAGTGGTGCCGTCGGCTATTGTGAAGATCGGCAAGTTTACGGCGACGTCAGGCTCGGGTGGCGCATTCAGCTTCGCGCAGGCTCCTGCCTGGTTCACGAGTGTGACCATATCGGCATCAGGTTATGATACACGCACGATCGTGCTTGATAACCCTCTGACCAAGGGTATCAGTAACAACCTTGGTGATTTGCGCTTCCAGGACGATATCACCGATGATCCGCCGCCGCCGCCATTCTGAGTGGAAAGTGCATTATGTGACCATTACCAGAGCCTATGGAGATGATATGCCGGAAAAATCGTGGATGAGTAGATACGGATGGCAGACACTTGCGTATATGGGAGTGTCTGCTGCGCTTGTTTTAAGTTATATGGGCATTAAAGCACTAGAACGCTATGACCCTATGGCGCATTACAGTGAGCAGTACGCCGACGCTGGCATGAACAACGCGGTGTTGGTGTGCGATGATGTGAAGGTGAGTTCTCGCCGATACACGGCGGTGAACTGGCAATTCCAAGCCCGGCACATCAGCATGAAACGCGACCTAGGAAGCTGGGAGGTCGACGGATTGCACAATGGTTCTGTCACACTTCCTGGAAAGAAGAAACTGAGCTTGAAATTCGCCTCAAAAACAGCATCCTATAGCCGGTGGGAACGCAGTCTGCGTATGCAGAATGCGGAGGTGATGCCCAACCAGGGAAAGCTGTCTACCTCAGAAGCGGTATATGATGAGACGACCAGAAGGCTAGAGCTGCCAAAAGGCTGCACCGGTCGCTATATGGACGCGGATGTAGTTTTTAAGAAAGTGGCTTTTAACCTGGACACCAACAGCGCGGTGGTCACTGACGGCACGATGACGATAGCGCAGAAGCCTGCGCTTACAGTGGACAACAATGCAAAAGCGAAGAAAACCCGGCTGGTGACCGTCTCCTTCAAGTCCTTCGAGGAACTACAGGGGAAGACCCGTAAAGGGCTGGGATTGAAGGTGGTTGACGGTGAGACGCAGTTCCAAGCTGATCAAGCCACCCAGGATATCGCAAAAAACACGGTGCTCGCTACCGGTAACCTAAAGATGGATGACACCAAATACTCAGGCACCGGCGACAAGGCCGATATTGAGATTAAACCACGGCATGCTATCATCACCGGAAATGTTGTCATCATCACAAAGCCTTCAGCGAAAAAGGCCGATGCGAAGCCTGCCGAACCGGTGCCCGCGGGTGCAAAACCTGCGAAAGAAGACAAAAGCCTGGCCACCGAGCGTGATAAGCCGGCCACCATCACCTGCGATAAGGCTGATGTTTTGTATGGTACCAAAATCATCACACTGACAGGCAATCTGAAGATCGTGCAGAAGATCACCGACGGCACCCGAACCCTCACTGCCGATAAAGCGGTCTACGACGTGAACGGTGAGGTGATGGAACTCACCGGCAATGTGTACGCGGTAGATGAAAAGGGGCAGGAGCTGCGGGTTCCCAGTATGACTCTGGGGTTAAAAGAGGGCGAAGAGTGGATCAAGGCTACTCAGGGCGGCACCATGATCATCATTGAGGAAGACGAGGAGTAGACCATGTGGATACGGATGGGTGCTGCACGGAGCGGGGGAGTGGTCGTTGGCGTCGCTCGCGTCGTTGAGGATGCCAGACGTCTTCTCGAAATGACAGTACACGAAACATCCGCGGCACACATCGACCCGGAGCTGGGCTATGTGCTTGTGACCCAGGACGCCTCGATGGCCGAACGTCTCTTGCCATTCAACCCTGCCATTCAAGCGATTGTGGCAGACTATGGCGGTGAGGACGTGACGATGGGGCACCCCTCGATTCCTATTGTGGCTGATGTGGAGGATGCCACCTCATCGATCCAGGATGGTGACCTCCTGATCGTGGAGGGCTACCGCGGGCTGGTAATATCAAACCCATCACTGGAGCTTATTTCCAAATTCCAGCAGATCATGCAACATCGGAGCCGCAACAGATACAGGCTGGAGCAGGGTACCGATGTGCTTCAAAGCCTTGATGGACATACCGTCCGCATGTTTGCCCACCTGCAGTCTTCCATCGACTTCATGGTTGCTGAAGATGCTGGCGCGGATGGGGTCTATTTGGATGGCAGTTGGGCGATACAGTGCTTGCAGGACAGGAAGTGGGTCGAACGGCTGATCGAGTATTGCGGAGGCCGCGGCATGGCCATAAAGATGCCTGCATCCCTCGACGGTGCTGCACTAGAAGGGTTGATGCGTATTAGCGAGGAATTAACCGTGACGGCTGTGTACGGGCCTCAATCGGTCAAACAGAGCATCTATCGCATGGCTGAGGCTGGAGCCGCCCGGAAGAGTGAACAACAATGTGGGATATGCTTGAGCCGCCCCGTGCTGTCCGGTGCCGTGTGGCAGCCTGGTTCAGAACCCATGGAGCAGTTTTACGACATCAACAGCCTGTGGGTAGACCTGCCGCCGGTCGGAATGCTGGACAAACTATGCGCATCGCAGTGCATCGTGCAGAACCAATATGCTCAGAATGCGCTGCTCACCCGAATGGGTGTGACTGGTGCCGTAGACCCCACGGTATTTGGGGTGTATCTTGGACTGGGGTATAGCGACCTGTGCATGCCGTTGCACTGCATCATGCCATGCAAACAGATGCTGCCCATGGTCTCCAGGGAGCTAGCAAGGCAAGCGGTGAGCGAAGCGTTGTCCGAGGATAGTGAGATACGATGGGCTGATCTTCTTGAGAGTTACCGTATTCTGACTACCTAACCGGTCACATCTCGCATGCTTCTTATTGAATGATGGGCTTGGGTATCGGCTTCCTGTGCTCGTAGGTGAGAATCTCACGGAAACCAATCTGGTAGAGCATCAGGCTTGCTTCCTGCATTCTAGCTGCGATCCGTTTGGGTTGATGGGCGTCCGAGCCCAGTGTAATCAAACGTCCGCCTGTGTCGTAGTATAGCTCCAGCATCGTCCAGTCAGGATATGTCACCATGGGTGGCTGGTATAAACCGGCAGTGTTGATTTCCAGTGCGATGTTCTTCTCTATCATCAGCTCAAAAATCTCCACAAGCTGGTCCTGGTATTTGCCCACTTGAAAATCACCGTACAACCCGGTGCCTCGCTTCTGCGCGTACCCCAAGTGACCGACGATATCTATTGCCCCGGACTTAACTGAGTTCAGAATCGCCAGATGATATGCTCCGTAGGCCTCAAGCTCTGTAGGGTATACCTCAAGGTATTCAGGGGTCATCAGCATCCGGCCGTCGATATGATGCACAGATGATATCACGTAGTCAAATGGGTGTTGTATCAGCCAGCGGTGCAGTTCATCGACAAACCACTGCTGGAAGTCTAGCTCTATACCGTGCCGAATGGTCAGTCGGCCCGCAAAATGTTCGCGCTCTCGGGCTATGTCATCTGCATACGCCAGAGGATCAAAGTGGTGGACCACAGGGTCGTTGGGATCGAAATCTTTATGTTCCGCAAAGCCGATCTCGTCAAGGCCCATCGATGCCGCCATCGTACACTGCTCAGACATGGTCGCTCTGCCGTCATGCGATCGGAAAGTGTGTATGTGGTAGTCCGTGATGTATAGCTGTTCGGTCCTAAGCTTTCGCATGATGTTGTCTATCCAAACAAGTAGTGTCACCGGGCGGTAATCTGTCTGCCCTTAATCACTTTAGCACATTTCAAGCGGGGAGTGCTGATGATATTTAGATACAATGAGTGTGTGGGGAATTACGCGTGATACAGGAAACCGGCGGTTAATGGCACTCGGCGAGACACAATATCATATTCCGGAGTGGGAGCAAGCACTTCAAAGATGTGCGGCTGTACCAAGCCGTGTGATGGTTATGGGGATATCCGATGCCGGAAAGTCCACTTTGGTCAGCTTGTTGGCCGCACGAATTCTGCAGCATCAGCCAGAACTGGCTGTGTTGGATTTGGATTTGGGTCAGAGTGAGATCGGGCCTCCCACCACCATGGGACTGGGGATTCTTGACCGTGTCGCCCATCAAGTGGGATATGCAAAACCTCTCGGAATGGGGTTTATTGGCGCCCTGACACCGGGCGGTATGGGTATAGAGACCATACAGGCTCTACTGCCCTTATTACCGTTGATTCCGCAGAATATGAGTTGTCTCATAGATGGACACGGCCTGGTGGTCGGCGGTGTGGCGCGCAGGTTATGGTTGAGCTATTACGAGGCCCTAAGGCCTGATATTATCTTGGCAATCCAATCGAATGAAGAACTCGAGCCTATCTTGAGGTCATTGGACCGTCGGCCAGTGCGGATCATCAGACTGCCACGGCCGAGTTCTGTGGCGACCAAAAGCAGGGAACTCCGCTCGGAACGCCGCGGGCGCCGGTTGTCGCGTCATCTGGCAGCGATGAAGAGGGTGTACCTCGAGTGGGAAGATGTGAGTGTTGAAGGTAGTTGGCTGTTTAGCGGATCTGCCTTGAGTGCTGAACAGCTTGTAGAGTTGTCGGAGCTGCTGGGGCTTCATGTAGTGTGGGCCGAACGGGTTGATTACAGAATCTACGTCATGGTCTCCGAACGGCAGGTGGACAATAGCCCGTTGCGGGTTCAAGGTAGTTGGGGTGATTGCGACATAAAAATCAGCAGTCAGCACTTCTTCAACCAACTGATTTGTGGTTTAATTGACGCAAACGGTGTGTGCCGTTCTCTTGCGGTTTGTGAAAAGATTGATTTTCAGAACAGACGGCTACAATTGATGAGCCCTTACCAACAATTTAGAGATATTTGCGTATTGCGGCTTGGACGCCTGTTTGTGGACTCCTCAGGCGTACCGGGCAGCAGTGCTCCACTAGGGGAATACTACTAAACATGGTTCTACAGAAGAGGGGATGCGCTCCCGATCATTTTGATCAAGCCATCCAATACTGCCAAAGTTATGTCCAACGCCAGAACTGGTCGGACTTGCATCGTGCGTTGTCGGCTCCATCCATTGAAGCCGTCGAACGGCTAGAAACCGCAGGACAGAAGTTGGCATTGTTCAACGAAGCGGAGTATTCGCGCTGTCCGTTTTCTGACCACTGGGCGATCAACCTCATGATCGTCGATGCTGACATTGATGTGGTTATTAACACGATGCTTGCAGCGGATTGGGTATACCAGCCGAACCGCTCCGTATATAAAAGCTGGGTGATAGAATTCACTCAAGGAGCAAACATGATCCGCGTCTGGCGCGGTGTCCCCGGGGTGCGGAAACGGTCATCCGTGTTGGGTAGCATCGAAACCGGTATAAGCGGGCGCAAAGTAATGGCACCTGATGTAGCCGTGGCCGCTTTATGTGCAGAGTATTGCTTTTCTGGACACGGCGATGACCCTGTCAGTTTGATGGCTGGAGGTGTGGCTATCTGGCATGTGGATGACTGGGTCAGCCTCATCATTAAGTCGTATGAGCTGGGATTGTGCCGTTCGGTGTATGTTCTGGGTAATCACGCCCGACGTTGGTTGGGTATCGAGGTTCCGCATCACCTACTGGTGACCATGCGGTTTTTGCCCACTCCAGTTGTGACGCGTGCGATATATGAGATCGGTCGGAAGCGGATTTTAGCACCACTAGCAGAATGGCTATGTGATCGGCTTTCCTGGACCGATTAGCAGTCTGCACATGCGATTCATCTTGCTCTCACCTGTGCTGAGCCGTGCCATAAATCCCAGATCAGATGTGCGAGACGTGCTGAATCCACAGCTATCATATACATGGATGGCAATGTGGTTTGATGGTAATACATCGAGGTCAATCCATTTTCGCTCCATACCAATCCCGGTTGAAATCGCATAGTTAAGCAACGCTTTGGCGATACCCTTGTTGCGGTAGGCTGTTCCGACGCTGAGCGAGCTAATATACACGCTGTCTGTCCTGGGATATCTAGAGGTGGCTACCTGAACCATCAGTGTGAGTCCATACCGCTGATACAACCCTTTAGCCATCGATGCATAGTTCCATGCTTTCATCCAGGGCATCGGCGGGGGAACCTCTGATCGTGTCTGCATGATCATCATTCCCGCGGGGGCACTGTCGACCCTTGCGACGATGATCTCGTCATGGGCCATCGCTTCGTCTTCGATCAAACGGATAAAAATCTGTCTGACGATATCTGGAGTAATACCTGCCCAGGCGAATTTCGCAGCAAAACCCTCAACGTAGATATCAGCCAGAGCCGGCATATCTTGTTGTTGTAGAGGCGATATATCAAAGTTATATGTCATATGTTAAAAAAATGGGGAGACGGGCTGTACCCGCCTCCCCATGAGTTGTGTTGTAACTAGATTTTCATCAATGCTTCGGCGAGTACCCACCGGATATTCATAGGCACCTTGTTGGATGTGCTGAGAGCCGTGAGTAAACTGGCGGCTTCCGCGGTTCCTACATTGGCAAGGGAGCGTATTGCCCACATCATTTGCGGCCCTGGTGTGTTAGCTGAGACACCCAGCGGTTTGACATCGATGTTCGCTATCCGTGAGATCGACTCACTCGCAAGGTAGGCCACATTAACATTGGGACTGGCCATGGCTGCCACCAACGGCAACACAGCAGGCTGTCCAATCAAACTTAACGATTGGCTGGCCATATAGGCCACTGAGCCTTCAGAGTCGCCCAAGGCAGCCATCAGAATTGGCACCGCTTCAGGACGAAGTGTTTTGCCAAGGGCTTGAGCGGCCAAAATGCGGAACTGGGTAGGAGCCGACTTCATGATGCCGGCTAGCACAGGGACAGCCGCGACATGGCGCATACCACCCATTGCGGCGATGGCAGCTTCTTTGGTGTCACTGTTGCCAGTGGCCCATACGCGCTGCAGCACCGGCAGGCTGACTGGACCCGCTATAGAGAACCCAACAGCACTGCCCTCACGGATCAACATATCATCGCTCTTAATCGATCGTTCCAATTGGGCGATGGCTGTAGGTGTTGCGAGACCACCCAGGGACTCAGCGCACTGAGCGCGCAGTTCCGAGGCGTCCGTTCGTGTGTTTACGCAGTCGATGTATATCTTCTCAGCCACTGGATCAACGATATTGGCAAGTGCGCTGACCACCACGGCTCGCGTAGATGGGTATTTGACCAATGTGTCCATCAACGGCTTAGTAGCCCGTTTGTCGGCCAGTTTGCCTAGCAGGTCGGCCGCTCCATTTCTGAAGAAATCCGCCGTCAGGAAGACTGCCACATCAGCATCTTTGTTCAGTAGGGGCAGAACAAAGGGCAGCACCGGTTTGCCGATTTTTGCGAGTGCCTGGCTGGCCGCACCTTGGCCTACCAGGTCCTGCATCACTAACACCAGACCAGGTACCACTGGCATACCTTCACGGCTCAGAATCAGCATGCAACTGTTGCGTACGTTGAGATCAGGGTTCTTAAGGCCGTCTAAAATCGGCTGAGGATGCTTAGGAGCAGCCTTCTGTAATACTTCGATCATCTGCTCACGTACTTTAGGCTCTGGTTCTCTCATGAGAGCAACTAGTGCAACGGTCGCTGCGTCGTTGTCGGCGGCGACTAAGCCTTTGGCACATTGCACCCGTTCTGGGTCAGTACGCTGTTGCACGACATCATAAAAAGTCTCCCAAGTGATGACTACTTTGGACGCAGCTACCTGCTTTTGAGTGTCGGTACCGACCATATCGGCCATGAGGCGGTTACTGGTGACCTTTACGTAAGAAAACCAGGCGATCGAAATGATGGCGACCAGCCCCCAGAACACCGCGGTACTATACTTTCCCATGAAACTTGCGACTCCCGTTTAGTAAATAGAACTGTAAGCATGACAGCTTATCAATGTCTTATTGTGCCATATATCGACTGAATCAGACGAATATATCATATCACAAGCGGGCGGTAGATATATGCATCTTAATAAGTAAGCATAAGTGGTACTATGAATCTGAGGGGTGCGAATGCAACAGTATCGCACATCCTATCACAGAATACGAGGATCGCAAGTTTGCTAGATGTCCGGAGTCTTCATGTCTGCTTAGTGAAGCCGTCTAAGTACGATGCCGATGGATACGTAGTCCACCATTTTCGTGGTGTGTTGCCCTGTAATACACTGAATGCACTGAACGGGTTATTCCGTTCGGCACTAGAAAGACTAAATCTACCCCATAAAATAAGCATCATCGACGAGACTGTTGAGCTGGTCAAGCCAGAAGCCTTGATGAAGAAACTAAAACAGGGCTGCGAGAAAATCCTGGTCGGACTGGTTGGTGTCCAATCCAACCAATTTCCCCGAGCCGCAGATTTGGCCGTCAGATTTAAAAAAGCCGGTGCTATGGTCATCATGGGCGGCTTCCACATTAGTGGAACGAAAGCACTGATTGGCGGTGGAAAAGAGATCGACAAGTTACAAAATGACGGTGTCAGCCTGTTCCTTGGTGAGGCCGAAGGCCGTATTGACGAGTTAATAGCGGACGCTATGAATGGTGAACTCAAGATAGAATACGGAAGCAGTAATGTGCCGGATCTGTCCCAAGACTGGGCTGCACCGTTGGTCGATGATCAGACGGCTGCTAAGTTTGCAGTTGCCCACACCGGTACCATGGATACCAGCCGCGGTTGTCCCTTTAAGTGTTCATTCTGCACGATCATTCACGTGCAAGGTAATAAGATGCGGTTCCGAAGTACAGCTATTATTGAAAAGCACATTAGGGAGCACTACCCTAATATCCCCTTTTATTTTTTCACCGATGATAACATGAGCCGAAATCCTCATTGGCCCGAAATCTTCGACAGCCTTACCAAAATGCGTGAAGAAGAGGGCATGGACCTCAAATTCATGATGCAGGTAGATGTGCCCAGCTACAAGATACCCGGATTTGTGGAGAGGGCCAGACGTGCGGGCTGCCAGGAGGTGTTTGTGGGTTTGGAAAGCTTGAACCCTGACAACCTGAAGGCCGCCGGTAAGACGCAGAATGACGCCAGCGGCTTCAAAACGATGGTGTCTACATGGCATGACTACGGAATCCCTGTCCATACCGCCTACATCATCGGCTTCCCATTCGACACAAAAGAAAGTGTTGCCCAGGATGTAAAGATGCTGACGGAGGAGATACGCCCTGACCAGGCCAGTTTCTTCATGCTGACACCTCTTCCAGGTTCTGTTGACCATCAGCGCAAGCTGGAGAACAACGAATGGATGAGTGCAGACCTAAACGAGTATGACAGCTTCCATGCCGTCTCAGAGCATCCGCTGATGTCGCGTCAGGAGTGGGAAGAGGCGTATGACCATGCCTTTAACACCTTCTACTCCCATGACAACCTGGTGAGGATACTCTCAAATTCTAAGCCATCTTACTATTGGCGCGTATTCAAGAATGCCGCATGGTACCGTAACTCATGGTTTACTGAGCGTGCTCATCCTATGATCACAGGATTCTGGCGCTTAAAAGGGCGTACAGAACGGCGGCCGACCTTTAAGCAAGAAAACAGGTTTGAATACTTCATGCGCCGGTTCAGTGACACTATGATTTACAGTAAGCGGCTGATCAGCACCACGCTGTTTATGGAGAGCATCTGGCGTGAAACCTGGCTGTTGAAGTATAAGCGTGAGCTTGCTGAGCAAATGTCAGAGCGTGTGCAAAACACGAAGGACCAACACAGCATCCTGCGTAAAAAAATCAGTAACGTAGTGGTGGGATGGACAAGCAGCCTCTATCTGCATCTGGGTAATGCATCTGCATTTTGGAAGCGGACCCGCCAACTGGTCAAAACTGGCCGCTTGTGGGATCCCAGAATCTATCTGAACACCCTGTGGGCAAGCGTGCTCAGCGTGTTCGAGGCATTGACAAAGGGCTGGTTATTTATGACCCACTTTGTTATGGAAACCTAGACATAACGGTAAAATGTGATGGGAGATACCAACCGACAAATGAAGAAACTCAATGTAACTATTACTGCCACCGCCGAGCAGATCACCGAACCGATCTTGTGGAAATTGGGACAGGATTACAAGGTTCAAGTGAATTTACAGAAGGCCAACTTCACTGAATCTGGAGGCTCCGCTGTTGTGGAGCTTCAGGGTGATGTTTCGGAGCTTCAGCGTGCCATCGCATGGCTGCAAACAACTGGCATAATCATGGAAACATCAGAACGTTCGATGTTTCCTAAGGTGAAGCCCGGTTGATCGTTGTCCCACGTGACGCAAGACTTGACAAGGGTCGGTTGGTAAACAACCGGCCCTTAAGTCATTAACGCCCATGCACTGCTACCCATTAACCGAAATCCAGGCAGAACAGGTCAGCTCCGTTTGTGACATGCTGCTCGATAGCGGAATTGAGCCGTCACGGCGCGCGCTGTGGCTTCGGGGAAAATACGCTCCTGAGCTCTGTCAGGCGGCCGTAGAGCTTCTGCAAGCCCGTGAGAGGGCCGCTGGCCGTTACCCCTTTGCTGACCGTATGTTTTTCACCAAACACTCCCTTGAACAGGCCACCGACCATGCGGTGGCTGCCTATCATGCTTCGCTGTATCCCCGGGATGCCGTGGTACTTGATGCAGGCTGCGGTTCCGGTGTCGATAGTATTGCGTTGGCCTTACACGGCTGCAGGGTGGTGAGTGTGGACATAGACCCCGTCCACTGCCTGTATACCAAGCTGAACAGCAGGCTGTACGGTATTGACGACAGATTGACAGTGGTCCGTGCCGACCTTATGCACTGGCCTGTCGCCCGGTGTCGCTGGCTGTTTGCTGATCCTATGCGTCGAAGCCAGCAAGGGCGGCTGCTGCTCCCTGAGCAATGGTTGCCTCCGCTGTCTCACTACCTGGACGCTGGATGTGAAAATGGTGTGGTAAAGGCCTCTCCGATGTTGAAGCCCGACCAGGCGCTGCTCAACGGCCGGCAGATCAGCTATCTGGAGAATGGCGGGGAGTGCAAAGAGGCTGCAATCAGTTGGGGGGCTTGCTCTATGTATCCTGGTCAGACAGTGGCTGTACACATCGGCACTGGATCAGTCATGGTGTCATCACAGCCACGGTGTGTGGATGTGAAACCTGTCGGGCGGTATCTCTATGATCCGTCAGCATCGGTTCTGGCTGCCGATTTGCTTCCGCAGCTCGCGCATCAGCTTCAGGCCTGGAGGGTGTCGGCGCAATGTGGCTACCTCAGCGGAGACCAGCCTGTAGACAGCCCGTTTGCCAGATCGTATGAAGTGGTTCATGTCTTTCCTTACCGTAAGTCAACAATAAAAAAATACTTGCAGGATAGAAGCATTGGTCAGGTGATCCTCAAGAAGAGGGGATTACCTGCCGATTGGGGTGATGAGTGGGTGAAGTCAGATGCTGGTGGCACAAACACCGGTTTGTTGGCCGCATTTCCAGTGAAAGATAGGTTTGATGTTTGGGTCGCTGAGTTGCTGCATAGACCAGTTTGAGTTGCCATCATCCGGCCCATGATCACTGCACATATGGCCGTATTTGTGTGCAGTTTGAAGTCATAAGAGATAGCTTGCTCACGGTAAGAAAATTGCGGTGGTATAAGTGAATCAGGTATCATGATGTAGGCGTAACCGCTACAAATCAAGCAGAGGTTGACGAGCTTATGCTCAATTCATATATACCCGTGTTGCTCATGCTAGTGCTGTCGCTGTTACTTGCGATTGTGCTTGTTGTGTTCTCTTTTCTCTTTGGCCCCAAACGAGGCAACAGCCTCAAATCTGAACCCTATGAATGCGGTGTGACGCCAGTAGGATCAGCACGCGAAAGATTTCCTGTACACTTCTTCCTGGTCGCCATGCTGTTTATCGTATTTGATGTTGAAACAATTTTTCTTTACCCCTGGGCTGTCGTCTACAGAGGCTGGGATAAAGCCGGAATGATTTTTAACCTGGCAGAAATGGCTGTGTTTGTGGCCATATTGTTTGTGGGCTATTTCTACATACTCAGCCGTGATGTTTTCGACTGGTCTAAAGCCAAAAACAAATATCTGCCTCGCGAAGTGAAACTCAATGATTCCGCCGTCCCGCATTCCACGGAACAGGAGGTGAGTGACGTTGACTAGCCCAACCCAAACAACCAGCGAATTTCGCCTCTCTCTAGTCGGTGCTCTTGAGAAGCGGTTTGGTGAAGCAATACTGCGAACCTACCAGTTTCGAGGTGACCAGTGGGTGGTCATATCTACGACCGCTCTCCCCGATATCTTGACCTACCTGCGTGATACCCATGAGTTTCAAATGAACTTTCTATCGGATATCGCAGGCGTTGATATGCTCGGTAGAAGCAACCCGCGTTTTGAGATCATCTACAACCTGTACAGCATGGTGAACTTCCAACGAGTATTTGTGAAGGTAGCCGTTGATGAAGGCCAGGCCGTTCCTACTGCAACTGCCATATTCCCCGGAGCCAACTTCCCAGAGCGTGAGATTTATGATATGTTCGGGGTTGAGTTTACCGGCCACCCAGACCTTGCACGCATACTGATGCCAGATGACTGGGTTGGCTATCCTCTTCGCAAAGATTTCCCGCTGGGCGGTGAAGAAGTCGAGTTTGCTCGGGACACGCACGGTCCTTCAATAGCTGAAGAGCAACAGCCGTATCCCGGTAGCTCCTTTTTTGGCATTACCGGCTCATCGGAGCGTGAAAAGTAATGGCAGATGAGATGATTAACAACAACCAGCAGCCTATTGTCAACCTGACCGGCGACTTAAGCAGCATGTTTGAGCACGCTGATGACGGCTCAATGATCATCAACATGGGGCCGCAGCATCCGTCTACCCACGGTGTTTTGCGCATCGTGCTCGAGCTCGAAGGCGAAGTGATCAGCAAAGCCCGTCCGATCATCGGTTATCTGCACACAGGCATTGAGAAGAGTTGCGAATATCAGCCGTATAAGTCCGTCATTCCGCTCGTGGAGCGCATGGACTACCTGAGTGCCTTCAATAACTCACTGGCTTATGTTTTGGCTGTTGAAAAGCTGATGGATGTCAAAATCCCAGAGCGAGCCGCCTGGTTGCGTATGATCTTCAGCGAGCTGCAGCGGACGGCCAGCCACTTGGTTTGGCTGGGCACGCACTGCCTTGACCTTGGTGCCATGACCATATTCTTCTGGTGTTTCGCCCAGCGCGAGATTGTCCTCAGTCTTTTTGAGGAGCTCTCTGGTGTCAGATTGTTCCCCGCATGGCAGCAGGTAGGCGGCTTTCGGCAGGATGTGCCCGCCGGTCTGCTAGAAAAAGTGCGCGCGTTCGTTGCTCAGTTTCCAAAAGAGCTTGATGACTACGAGGGCATTCTGACCAAGAACCCCATCATCATGGAGCGCATGCAGGGCGTTGGCAGCATTGACGCCAACACACTGATCAGCCTGGGTATCAATGGCCCGATGTTAAGGGGCAGCGGTGTCGCTCACGATGTTCGTAAGGCGAACCCGTATCTCTTGTATGACCAGGTGGCATTTGATATACCGACAGGATCGCATGGCGATGTTTATGACCGGTATTTAGTGCGTGTCATGGAGATGAGGCAGTCAATGCACATCATCAACCAGTGCCTGGATGTGATTCCCGAGGGGCCAGTCTCCATCGATGACCGCAAAATTATACCGCCACCACGCCCAGAACTCGACACCAGTATGGAGAGTGTCATCCATCACTTCAAGTTGTGGACAGAGGGCTATCGACCGCCTGTGGGCGAAGCCTATGTGCCCGTTGAAGGTCCAAAGGGTGAGATCGGATATTATGTGGTGAGCGATGGATCATCAAGGCCGTGGCGTGTCAAGACCCGTCCACCGAGTTTTATGAACCTGCAATCACTGGCACCGATGTTGCGTGGTCACCTTGTGGCTGATGCCGTGGCGATAATCGGAAGTATCGACATCGTCCTTGGCGAGATCGATAGATAGAAAGGAGCCACAACACACCGATGAATATACAGTTTAACCCGCCTACTGATGGGGATAACAATATAGAACTGCGTTTTTCGGAGCTTGCTGTGAAGCAGCTTCAGAAGCTGGAGAAGCACTATCCTACACGTAAGTCGTTGATCATTCCTGCACTTTGGATCGCTCAGCGGGAATATGGCGGTTGCTTGACGGAGCAGGCCATTCGTGAGGTGGCCTACCGTGTCGGCGTGCCCGAAACGGAAGTGGACGGCGTGGCCAGTTTCTACACGATGTTTAACAATAAGCCCGTCGGACGGATACTCATTGAAGTCTGCACCAACCTCACATGTTCACTCTGCGGAGGTCTTGAGGTTCTAGCGCACGTTGAACAGCGGCTCGGGATCAAAGCTGGCGAGACCACACCTGATGGCACTTATACATTAATGGCGGTTGAGTGCGTGAATGACTGCGGTCATGCTCCGGTGATTCAAGTGGGTAACAAGTATTTAGGGGATATGACTCCTGAAAAGATCGATGTGATGTTGGATATGGTGGCTGCCAGTGATGACCAATCGGTGGTCACCATGGCAGACTCAGTCGTGGCTTGTTTACTGACTGAGAGAGACCAACAGGAGATCGGAGCTTAGTATGGCAGAAATTCATGTACTGAGTTGTTACCATGAGGCTCCGGGTATTGAAAAGATCGATCAATATTCGTCTCAAGGCGGATATAAAGCCCTGCCGAAAGTGCTGAGCATGGAACGTCAGGCTGTGATTGACGAGGTGAAGGCTTCGGGACTGCGTGGACGTGGTGGTGCCGGATTTCCCACATGGATCAAATGGAACGGCATTCCGAAAAACACAGACCAACCTCACTATATTCTGGCAAACGGAGACGAAGGCGAACCTGGTACCTTCAAAGACCGTGAGCTGATGATCCGCAACCCTCACCAGTTGGTTGAGGGGATGATCATCGCTGGGTATGCCACCTTAAGTGCATCTGGGTATGTCTACATCCGCGGCGAATATACCGAACCGGCGTTAGCTGTTCGGAAGGCGATTGACGAAGCATATGCTGCGGGATATCTTGGTTCGAACATTCTGGGCTCAGGGTTCAGTTTTGACCTATACGTTCATATGGGTGCTGGCTCTTACGAATGCGGTGAAGAGAGCGCGTTAATGAGTTCACTCATGGGCGAGCGAGGTGAACCGCGGTTGAAATTCCCGCACGCGCCTCTGCCCACCATCAGCGGTGCTTGGAACTGCCCTACGGTGATCAACAATGTGGAGACCTATATGGCTGTCCCACCGATCATTGCTCAGGGCGGTGCCTGGTATGCCAGTATGGGCACCGAGAAGAGCTGCGGAACCAAGATGATGAGTGTTTCCGGCCATGTCAACAAGCCGGGGAACTACGAAATCGAGCTTGGCACTCCCATCTCTGAGCTGCTAGAGCTTGCCGGTGGAGTGAAGGGAACTCTGAAAGCCATCATACCCGGAGGGTCATCGGTGCCGATCCTGCCCTTGGCGAAATGCGAGTTCACTGTCGATTATGAAGGCATTCAGGCAGTGGGATCTATGCTGGGATCTGGTGCCTGTATGGTACTGAACGACACCGTCTGCATCGTGCGGTTTATGCAGCGCACGGCGTCATTCTATGCACACGAATCCTGCGGTAAATGCACCCCTTGTCGCGAAGGTACGAAGTGGATGTCCAGTATTTTGGATCGCATCGTGGCGGGCAACGGCAACGAGGATGACATTCAGACGCTGCTAGATATCTGCGATCAGATAGATGGCCGTTCGTATTGTGCTCTTGGCGACGCGGCTGCCTGGCCTATCCGGGCAGGTATACTGAATTTTCGTGAAGAGTTTGAGTATTTCATTAAAAACGGGCGTTCCATGGTAGAGAACGCATGCAACAGGGCATAAGCCCCAACCACCCGAGGTAAACTCATGGCCGAAGTGCCTTTAGTAAATATAGAGATCAACGGGATTGCGATGCAAGTGCCCAAAGGTGAGATGATTATTGAATCCGCCCGAAGGCTTGGTATCGAGATTCCTTATTTTTGTTATCACAAGCTGCTGGGCAGCGAACAAGCGGCGAACTGCCGTATGTGTTTGGTCGAAATTGGATCAAAGCAAGCTGACGGCAGCGTGCGCATGATGCCCAAACCGCAAACGAGCTGCACGATGGCCGCTGCGGAAGGCATGGTTGTGTTGACCGACACCGAGAAGGTGGAAGTTGCCCGTCGTGGTGTGATCGAGTTCTTACTGATCAACCATCCGCTTGACTGTCCGGTTTGTGACCGCGGCGGTGAATGCCCGCTGCAGAATAACACCCTTCATTTTGGAACCGAACGCAGCCGGTATGTGGAAGAGAAGCGCCATCTTTCCAAGGCCATGCCGATCAGCGACTATGTGACACTCGACCGCGAGCGATGTATTCATTGCGCCCGGTGCACGCGCTTTACCGATGAGATTTCGGGCGACGCCCAACTGGGTTTCATGAAACGGGGCAGTCATAAGTTCGTCACCACGATGCGCGATACCACCTTTACTTCACGCTTCAGCGGCAACGTCGTTGAGCTTTGTCCTGTGGGTGCTTTAACAAGCCGTGTCTCACGGTTCCGGGCACGGCCATGGGATATGCAGTCACAGAAGAGCGTGTGCATGAAGTGCAGCAACGGCTGTAACATCTGGCTGGATTACCGCCCTGGCCGCCTGATGCGTGTTCTTGGCCGTGAGAACGTGCAGGTGAATGAAGAGTGGACATGCGATAAAGGTAAGTTTGGCTACGAGGACCTGATGCACGAACACCGCTTGAAGAACCCACTGATCCGCGAGAATGGTAAGTTCGTGGAAGTCAGTTGGACTAAGGCCTATGAGACGATCGCTAAGGGGCTAATATCCACCATCGTATCCGATTCGGTCCAAGCGGTTGGTGTGATCGCCGGTTCGGGTATCACCAATGAAGGCGCGTACATTCTGCAGAAGTTCGCCAGGGATGTGGTGGGCACACCCAACGTTGACTCCAAAATGACCCCAGGGAAATTCACTTACGCAGGCAAGCCTGGTAGTCAAGATGCTTCGGTGTGGATGGATATAACCATCGAAGAGATCGAACAGGCCAAAAAGATAGTAGTGATTGGCAGTGAGTTGATTGACGAACAGCCTATCGTGTTCCTTAGGGTTCGGAAAGCCGCGACGAAGTTCGGTGCAAGTGTAGTGTTCATTAATGAACAGCGCACGGAAAGCAGCCAGCGAATACATGGATGCGATGAGGTTACCACAGGTGAGGGTGGTATACCCGAACTGCTGACAGCTCTGAAGTCACAGTTTACCGCCGCCGATGGAGCACCTGAGGTCGCTAAGCTCGCTGAGATGTTACAGAGCGAGAGCACCCTCATATTTTGCGGCTCGAAGGTAGTCAATAGTGCTGCTTATCCTGAGTTGGCTGAGGCGGTAAAGACCATCGCTGATAGCTGTAGTGCGAAAGTCGGCATGATGGTGCCGGAGGCCAACAGCTATGCGATGGGGCTTCTGGGCGTCACGCCCGGCGAGGGTGCCATGGGCACAGAGCAGATGCTGCAAGCGGCGGCGGCTGGCAAGCTGAAAGCACTCATCGTAGATAGCTGCGATCTGTTGAACCGCTACTCAGATAAGACACTGGTGGACGCCGCACTGAGTCAGATACAGATGTTGGTTGTCAGAGATACGCAACTGACCGAGACCGCCGAATATGCCGATGTGGTGCTGCCCGCCGCTCCGCTGCCCGAGCTTGAGGGTACCGTCACGAACATCGAGGGGCGTGTGCAACAGATTCGCAAGGCTTACGAGGCGATCGGATTTGACACCCGGACGGCGATGCAGTGCTACTCAGAGTTGGCAGTATACCTTGGCAAATCACTGGCAGTCTTTAATGCCTCGGATGTATTGGACGAGATTGCCAGTGTCATTCCTGAATTCGCGGGGATGAACTCAAAGTCAATAGCTGGCGTTGGTCAACTACTTCATAAATCTAGTGGTGACAGGGTGGCAATAGATGAGAATTGAGATCACCTTTCACATGAATAAACTGAGGTCATCCGATTAATGGACCAGATGCTTAGCAATCCATGGATCGTGATTCCACTGCGGATACTGATCGTCTTCGCCTTCGTGCTGGGTTTTGTGCCGTTTCTAGTATGGATTGAGCGGCGCGTGCTCGCTCTATTCCAACTACGTAAGGGGCCGAACAGAGTTGGTGTGGCTGGTTCCATGCAGTCATTCGCTGATGGCATCAAGCTGTTCTTTAAGGAAGACATCATCCCATCCAAGGTAGACTATTTGATCTACTATCTGGCACCGATCCTGTTCTTGACCACCTCTTTAGCCGCTACGGCGGTGGTTCCGTGGGGTTACGATAAGCGGCTGAGCCCGATCGCCTCTGACATAGCCGGTGCAGACATCAATATTGGCATACTGTTTTTGCTGGGTATGGCCTCGCTGACCACATACGGAGTGATTTTCGCAGGCTGGGCATCCAACAACAAGTACTCGCTGCTGGGTGGCCTCCGCGGTTCGGCACAGTCGATCTCGTATGAGCTGTCTATGGGGTTGACCATTGTGGCTGTGGTGTTGATGAGCGGATCGCTCTCGCTGCGCACTATCGTGGAGAACCAGGGTGGCTCGATGCTGAACTGGCACTTCCTTCAGTTCTTCCCGTTTGGGTTGATCGCCATGGGCATCTACCTTATCTCGATGCTGGCTGAGACCAACCGGGCACCGTTCGACCTTCCAGAGGCCGAGACGGAGTTGATCGGTGGTTACCACACCGAATACACCTCAATGAAGTTCGCCATGTATTTCATGGGTGAGTATGCCAACATGATCGTCATCTCATCGATCATGGTATGCCTGTTCTTTGGTGGCTGGTATCCACCGATACCGGCCCTGGCGTTCATCCCTGGTCCGATCTGGTTTACCGCCAAGCTATTTGCTTTCCTCTACCTGTTCATCTGGGTGCGTGCCACCTTACCACGGCTTCGGTTTGACATGCTGATGCGTTTCGGCTGGATCCGGCTATTGCCATTAGCCTTGGTGAACCTCTTCCTGGTGGCATTATACTTACTGAACACAGGGGGTAAATAACATGCAGATAGTGCTCTTCTCACTGATGGCCTTGGTGATAGTCGCGGGCTGCATCGGGGTGGTGGCTACCAAGAACCCGGTACGGGCCGCCCTTATGCTGGTGTCGAACTTCTTCGCACTGGCAGTTCTGTATGTCATGCTGTATGCCCAGTTTGTGGCTGCTGCACAGGTGATAGTTTACGCCGGAGCCATCATGGTTCTGTTTGTGTTCACTATCATGCTGTTAAACTTGTCAAGCGACACCCCGCTAAGCTCGCCCAGCAGTTTGCGCACACCATTCGTGGTGGGGCTTGGCTCGATGATGTTCGTGGTGATCACTTTAGGTGTGTACAGGTATTTCAACAATGCCGCTTCGGTCAGCCAGGAAATTACGGATAATGTGGGCACTGTCGAGACGGTAGGTAAATACCTCTTCACGAAATGGGTGTATCCATTTGAACTCACCTCCATATTGCTATTGGTGGCTGTGATAGGTGCCGTAGTAATGGCTAAAAGGAGGATTGACTAGTGAATCTCCAGCAAATACTCGCCATGCCGGTACCTGTATGGGCTTATCTCGCACTGAGTGCGTTTATGTTCACAATGGGTGTGATCGGTGTGGTTGTCAAACGTAATCCCATCGTCATCTTCATGTGTATCGAACTGATGCTGAATGCGGCGAACCTGGCGTTCCTGGCGTTTGCCCGATTACATGCCGATTTCGCTACGCAAGTTTCTGGACAGATGTTCGTGATCTTCGTGATGGCCGTTGCTGCAGCCGAAGTGGCTGTAGGATTAGGCATCATCGTGGCTGTGTATCGGCTGCGCCACACCATTGATATCGACGAGATGAATCTACTGAAATTCTAGGAGCCCACAAGGTGAACCCTTTCAATATAGCTTGGTTAGTGATTGCCCTGCCACTGCTCGGGTTCCTTTTTCATGCCTTCTTAGGTAAGAGGGTTGGAAAAAGGATCGTGGGCACAGTTGGGAGCCTGTTGGTCTTTGGCTCCTTCGGCATTGGCCTGTACCTGTTATCTATGCTGATGCAGCGACCGGAACATGATCGTCAGGTCATATCGACCATGGCCGACTGGATTTCGGTCGGGAAGCTGCACATTCCTTTTGAACTGTTAATTGACCCGTTATCCTTGCTGATGGTGTTAATAGTCACCGGCGTGGGCGGATTGATCCATGTCTACTCCACTGGCTACATGGCTGACGACCAGGATTATGCCAGGTTCTTTACCTACCTGAACCTGTTCATCGCCATGATGTTGACATTAGTGTTAGCCAACAACCTGGTGCTGATGTTTGTGGGCTGGGAAGGTGTGGGACTTTGCTCATATCTGCTGATCGGCTTCTGGTATAGCCACAAGGAGAATGCGCTGGCAGCGAATAAGGCGTTCATCGTCAACCGTGTCGGTGACTTTGGCTTTATGCTGGCGATATTTGTGGCCTTTACGTTGTTTGGCACTGTCTCCTTTGTTGGGACGAATGGTCAAGAGGGCATGTTCGCTAAGGCGCTTTCGATGAATGCGGCTGGAGCTCTTAGCCTGGCCGGTATTACGGCGCTTGCGTTGCTGCTGTTTTTCGGTGCTACCGGCAAGAGTGCCCAGTTCCCTCTATACTTTTGGCTACCTGACGCCATGGCGGGCCCAACGCCTGTTTCTGCATTGATCCATGCCGCCACCATGGTGACGGCTGGTGTGGTGCTGGTGACACGCTGCCATGTGTTTTTCTTGCTGGCTCCAACTGCGATGATGACGGTGGCCATTATCGGTGCATTCACTGCGGTGTTCGCCGCTACGATTGCCATCTGCCAGAACGACATAAAGAAAGTGCTAGCATATTCAACCGTCAGCCAGATTGGCTACATGTTCCTGGCTTGCGGGGTAGGCGCGTTTGCGACGGGCATGTTCCATGTGACCACGCACGCGTTCTTCAAGGCTCTGCTGTTCCTTGGGGCCGGAGCTGTGATCTACTCCATGCATCACCAGCAGGACATGCGTGTGTATGGCGGCCTTAAGACGAAGCTGAAGATCACATTTGCCACTATGATGTGCGGCTGGCTTGCGATCTGTGGGATACCTCCATTTGCCGGCTTCTTCTCTAAAGATGAGATACTGGCCAAAGTATATGGAACCCATGTGGCCGGTTTTGGCAATGTGGCAGTGATATTGTGGGCGGTTGGTCTGATCACCGCTGTCATGACCGCTTTTTATATGACACGTCTGATGTCACTAACCTTCTTTGGTAAACCTCGCTGGCATGACAAGTTCGCAGAGGTACCAGTGGACGACAATCATGACGTGAGCCATGGTCATGGTGCTGTAGAAGAGCCAAAAGATGCACCGATGTCTATGATGGTGCCGTTGATGATCCTCGCTGTTCTATCTGTGGTCGGCGGTTTCATGGGCGGATTTGCACTGTTCAAACTGCCAAACCAGTTCGAAGCGTTCCTGGAGCCCTCGGCGGTGACGCCTGAGCTGATGGCAGGTCTCGCTGCCCATCTTTCACACAACGTGGAGCTGGCACTGGTGATGGCTTCCATCATTGGAGCCGTGTTAGGATTGAGCATCGGCTTGGCCCTATATAAGAGCGTGCCCGATGGCGAACGCGAGACGAAGGGTCTGCGTGGCTGGGTGGCCCGCCAGTATGGCTATGACAACTTGATCACCAACACCATTGGCTGCAAGCTGGGTAACGGGATCGGGTTCGTCATGTGGCAATGGGTTGATGCAACCATCATTGATGGTGCCGTGAACGGCATCGGTTTGGTCACATCCTGGGTCGGTGAGCAGGTCCGCAAGCTGCAAAACGGGCGTATCCGCGACTATGCCATGGCCATGATGATAGGTGCCGTCGTACTGCTGCTGTGGATACTCATCTCGGGCAGCCGTGTGGGGTTATAACCATGAAGGCTTTTGAAGGGAGTTCACAGCAAGATCATGCTTGATGATAGATTTATCATAACCGGCCTTACCTTTCTGCCGCTGGTTTTCGCCCTGCTGGTGCTGATAGTGCCTAACGAGCAGGTGAAGGGGATTCGCACTGTGGCGATGGTGGGCACTGTCGCGAATTTCGTGCTCAGCATTTTGATGCTGGTGGGGTTCGACGGAAATACGGCGCGGATGCAGTTCCAGCAGTCGGTTCCATGGATACCTAACTTTGGCATCAATTACCACGTAGGGATCGACGGGATCAGCCTCTGGCTGGTCATGCTTACCACATTCCTGTCGGTCATTGTCGTTGGCTTCTCGTTCAACATCAAGGTGAGAGTTAAAGAATATATGTTTTTCATGCTGTTGTTACAGACTGGCATGATCGGCGTGTTTGTTTCTCTTGACTTGATCCTGTTTTACCTGTTCTGGGAAGCGATGTTGATCCCGATGTATTTCTTGATCGGCATCTGGGGTGGGGAGCGCCGTATCTATGCGTCGTTGAAGTTCTTCCTGTACACCTTCTTCGGCAGCGTACTGATGTTGATCGCAATTATCAGCCTTTACAACCTGACGGGTGCCAGAACCTTCGATCTAGTGGAGATACAAAACCAGCTTGCATCGCAGGGACTGCCATATGCCGCTGAGATGTGGCTGTTTGCGGCTTTCGCCCTCGCTTTCGCCATCAAGGTGCCGATGTTCCCATTCCACACGTGGCTGCCTGATGCGCACGTGGAGGCGCCAACGGCAGGATCTGTGATCCTGGCCGGTGTGCTGCTCAAGATGGGCACCTTCGGCTTCATGCGGTTCTGTATCCCACTCTTCCCCGATGCCTCACAAGCCGCGGCGGGTGTGATTATGACCGTTGCCGTGATTGGCATTATCTATGGTGCGATCGTGGCCACCGTTCAGCCCGATATGAAGAAGCTGGTAGCCTATTCGTCAGTCAGCCACCTTGGGTTTGTGATGCTCGGTCTTTTTGCTCTGAATGAGCAGGGTCTGACGGGCAGCCTGATACAGCAGGTCAACCATGGTATCAGCACCGGCGCCTTGTTCTTGCTGGTGGGGTTTGTCTACGAACGACGCCACACCAGAATGATTGAGGATTACGGCGGCTTGAAGCGGGTGATGCCGCTCTATGCCGCTTGCTTCCTGATCATCATGTTGAGTTCCATAGGTCTGCCAGGCACGAACGGGTTCATCGGCGAGATTCTGTGCCTTCTGGGTGGGTATCAAGCCAACCATGTTCTGGGAATCCTGGGAGCCACCGGTTTGGTGCTGGGTGCGGTCTACATGCTGTGGATGTTCCAGCGCGTGTTTTACGGCAAGGCCGAGGGTGCTAACTTGAAGATGAAGGACCTGAACGTGGGCGAGCTGGCCATGATCATTCCGCTTATCATAGTGGTGTTCTGGATTGGTCTTCGACCGGGATACTTCATCGACAAGATGCGTCCTTCTATCAACAATCTGATCATGCAGAAAGAAAAGCGCATTGACGCTACATGGAAGAGCCTTGACACTTCGATGCAACCTGGCTCTTCGACGGATACGGAGGTGAGCAATTGAAACCCCCCACTATAGACTGGGCAACTTTTTCCCCGGAGATAGTGCTGTCCGTATTCGCTATGGTCGTATTGTTGATGGGCACCACCATCAAGAAGCCCTTTCGTAATGCTTTGCTGACGGTCGTCAGTGCGATCGGTGTGCTGGTCACTGCTTACCTCACCGTCCAATTATGGGCCAAGCCATACTCATCTGGGTTTGATGACACCTTCAACCTTGACCTATTCGCTATTGCGATGACTGTCATCATCTTGATGGCCACATTAATCGCTGTACTGATGGCTCATCCCTACATGACCCGGAAACACAGCGATGTGCCTGAATACTACGCTCTGTTGTTACTGAGCTCGGTGGGCGGGCTAGTGATGGTCAGCAGTTACAACTTGATGGTGATTTTTATCGGGCTGGAGATACTCTCGATCTCGATGTATGTGCTGGCAGGTCTGAGCCGAACTGAAGAGAAGTCCGAAGAGGCTGCCCTGAAGTATTTCTTGTTGGGAGCATTTGCTTCCGGCTTTTTGATTTATGGCATTGCGATGCTTTACGGGGCGTGCGGTACGGTAGACCTCAGTGCTTTCCGCGGTGTAATGAACGGCCCCATGGCTGATCCAGGCTACCGTGGACTACTATTCATGGCGGGCTGTGCATTTGTGCTGGTAGGGCTGGGCTTCAAAGCGGCACTGGTACCTTTTCAGATGTGGACGCCTGATGTGTATAAAGGGGCTCCTACCTCTGCGGCTGCCTTTTTAGCTTCTGCCGCGAAGGCTTGCGCATTTGCAGTGCTCTTCAGGTTTGTGCTGGCTACCATCGGATTCGGCGTGGCCTCACAAGTGGTCCTTGGAATACTAGCGATCCTTGCGCTAATCACCATGACCGTTGGTAATGTTGTAGCCCTGCGGCAGACCAATATCAAGCGGATGCTGGCCTACTCAAGTATCGCCCACGCAGGCTATCTGACCGTGGGTGTGGCCGCGGCTCAGAGTGCGGCACAGATCAGTGCACCTGCCATCCTATTCTATATGGGAGCCTATACGCTGATGACCATGGGGGCCTTCGCCGTGGCGTCGATGCTGTTCCATGATGATAAGGAGACCAGCGAGATCGCAGATTTGGCCGGTCTATACAAGAGGAACGCGGCATTGGCTGCAGCGATGAGCATCTTTATGTTCTCCCTGGCCGGCATACCTGGCACTGCGGGATTTATGGGCAAGTTTATGCTATTCCAGTCGGCACTTTCGGTGCCGGGAATTGGACTGGTGATGGCGATTACCCTGGCGGTGAACAGCGTGATCTCAGTATATTACTATCTGAGAGTCATCGTCACGATGTACTTCCAGGAGAGCGATCGACCTGCCTTCAAAGTGGCTGGGATAGGGGTGGCTCTTGCCGTGGTAATCTGCGTGGTGGGCACCATATTCTTTGGCCTGTATCCAATACCTCTCGACTACCTGCAGGAGATCGGCCGACAGATTGCGAGCAGCACCACAGCGTTCTAGGGTTGTGGTTACAAGACGCCAAAATCCCCTCCGAAGCAAACAGCTTCGGAGGGGATTTTGATTGATGCTCTACTAGCCTTCGGAGTGGGTTCGCTGGCTCAGCACGACTTCGAGAGCCTTGGTTGTCTCTAGGTCGAACAAGTGGCACTTCGTCAGATCGAAACTGACACTCGCCGTGTCACCGACTTTTACAATCGCCTCTGTGCTGAGGTTAGCCACCAGGGTGTTGGCGACAGCCTTCGCGGTGAAGTAGACGGTGAGGTTGCTGCCCATGGGCTCCACGACATCGACTTTCATCGATATGGTGTTAGGTGAGCCGGCTGGGGCCAGTTCGATGTCCTCAGGACGCACACCGAACTGCAGCTTCTTACCAACATAGTCGGCAAGGGCTGGCCATCGGTCGGCGGGTAGGGAGAGGCTGGAACCGCCTGCGTTCAGAATCATATTTGACCCGCTCTTCTCAAGGGTGCCTTCCATGAAGTTCATGGGTGGGGTGCCAATGAAGCCTGCTACAAAGATGTTGGCAGGGTAGCGGTAGATATTCATAGGAGTATCGCATTGCTGAAGCAGACCATCTTTCATGACCACAATGCGGTCGCCCATGGTCATCGCCTCCACTTGGTCGTGGGTGACGTAGATGGTGGTGATGCCCAGTCTGCGCTGAAGTTTTGTGATCTCAGCGCGGGTCTGAACACGCAGTTTCGCGTCCAGGTTGGACAGCGGCTCGTCCATGAGGAAGACCTGCGGTTCGCGCACGATGGCACGGCCGAGGGCGACGCGCTGTCGCTGACCACCGGAGAGTTGCTTCGGCTTGCGGTCGAGAAGTCCTTCGAGGCCAAGCAGCTTGGCCGACTCCTGCACACGGGCGTCGATTTTGTCTTTCGGGAACTTGCGCATACGCAGAGCGAATGCCATGTTCTCGTAGACCGACATGTGTGGGTAGAGTGCGTAGTTCTGGAAGACCATTGCGATGTCGCGGTCTTTAGGTGCCACATCGGTGACGTCATTTTCGCCGATGAGGATGGAACCAGAGGTGGTTTCTTCCAGGCCGGCGATCATTCGCAGCGCGGTGGTTTTACCGCATCCGGATGGGCCGACAAGAACGAGGAACTCTTTGTCAAAAATCTCAAGACTGAGATCGTTGACTGCTACGACGGCTTTAAACGTCTTAGTTAGATTGCGAAGGGTGACAGATGCCACAACTTACCCCCTAAGTATTATGTGAGTGTGGTGATAAACCCCATAGACATCTTACGCTACCAGCGTTGCGGTGTCAAACTGGGGGGTTGATGGATTGGGTTGGGGGAGGTGACTTAGATCGATTGAATCTCCAACAAACCCCAATGTGTATGAGTTTGGGGCTCTGTGCGATATACTGACACCATAATGGTGATCATGAGTGCAGAAACATGACATATACACACAGGTCACACCACACAGATTAGGGAGCTGCCGAAATGCCGCGTTTTGAAGTGATACCCAGAGGTGCCGTTCCGGTGCTGATGACACCTTATACCACCAGTGACAACCAGGTGGATTATAACGCGCTGGATGCGATGGTGGAGTTCTACATCAAAGCCGGAGTGGCGGGGATCTTTACCTCCTGCCTGTCCAGCGAGGTGTTCGAACTCACCGCAGAAGAACGGCTACGCATCACTAAGCGCGTATGCGACACAGTAAATGGTCGTGTCGCGGTGGTCGCAGGCGGGAACTTTGGTGAGAGTCTTGAGCAGCAAGCGCGTGGACTAGCTGAGGTGTATGAAGCGGGTGCCGATGTCGCCGTGGCAATCGCATCAATACTGCCGTCCCCTGAGCATTTAGGTGATCAGCTCCTTCGGCTGAGTGAACTAGCGGAAGTACCGATGGGGGTTTATGAGTGCCCTGTGCCTGAGCATCGGCTGTTAAGTGCCCAAGAAGTGGGCTTGCTGGCGTACAGCGGCAGGTTTGTGTTCATGAAGGAGGCGTCGCGGCAGGTGGACGTCTGCGCTGGCAAACTGAAAGCGGCGGAAGGAACGCCCCTGCGAATCTTCCAGGCGAACTTGAAATGCACACCTGAGACGGTTGCGCTCGGTGCATTTGGCCACGCAGGTGTGATCGCCAACATCTGTCCGGAACTGTGTCAGGCGTATTGCGATGGCGGCGTGACTGACCCAAGCAGACTTGATCGTATATACCAGTCTATGCAGCTCATCCACGATGTGATGGTGGCAAACTGTTATCCCGCAAGTGGCAAATACATCTTGAACCGGCGTGGAGTGTGCATGAACAGCTATTGCCGCATCGCAAGTGGCCTCGGATTTGATGACCGGCATAGAAGAACTCTTGACGCGTTTTTAGAACACTTTGATTTCCGTGAACCACTAGATGATGCATCGCTGGCTGAGCTGAGAGCCGTCGCTTCAGATGCGAACTGGAAGGACTGATCACATGAATTACCGAAACCTGGGTAGAACCAACTTGAATGTGTCCGAAATCAGCCTTGGTGCATGGTCGCTGGGAGGTATTGTGCGGGTCCGTAACCGCACCAGTGCCAATGCCGATCCGTGTGGGTATGGTGAGGTCTCAGAGGCGGACGGCATCGCCATAGTGGATCATGCCCTTACGCTGGGTATCAACTTCATAGATACCGCACCGATGTATGGCGATGGCAACAGTGAGCTGCGTGTGCAGAAGGCGCTGCAAGCGTCTGGCCGTGATGATGTCCTACTGTGTACCAAGTGCGGGGTGTTCGCACAAGACGGCGAGTATGTGCGCCGGTTTACGCGCGATGTCGTGCTGCGGGAGGTTGAGAAGAGCCTCAAACGCTTAGGCCGTGACAGCGTGGACATTGAGCTGCTGCATTCACCTACTGTCGCCGAATATGGGGATGGCGACTGCTGGAAGGCGTTGCTTGAGCTGAAGCAGCAAGGGGTGGTGCGTTGGGTAGGAATCTCGATCAACTCAGAGGTAGAGCAAGCCAGAGAGTTCGTGGAATGCGGCCTGTGCGACGTGATGATGTTGAAGCTCAACATGCTGGACACCGCCATGCTGCCGGTGTGTGAACTCGCTGAGAAGCACAATGTGGGTATCATGGTGCGGGAAGCCTTCGCTGGGGGATTTCTGACCGGCGTTTTCAACGAGAACACCCTCTTTACTCCTGACGACCAGCGGGCTATGATGCCTCGCCAATATGTTCTCAGCTTACTCCAAAAGGTCGACAAATTGAAGCCTCTGGCCAATGATCGTCGCTCGCTGGCGCAGACCGCTCTGCTGTGGCTGCTCTCCCTTCCAGGGGTCTCCACCGTATCCGTGGGCACCAGCAGCAAGCAGCGGCTGTCGGAGAACTGCGCGGTGTCTGACATGTCGCCACTCACACCGTCTGAGTTGGAGCAGATCAATGAGATACTCAGTCGATTGTAGCATCTTTGATGGATAAGCGAGGAAGCAGCATGAATCATGTGATGGTGGCGGGTGAGCCCGGGATGTTTGCAGGATGGCCAGCGAATAACGGCATATGGTCATGGGATGACGGCCGTGAGATTCTGGTAGGCTTCACTTATGGACGGTTCATCGAGCAGCCGGGTCACAACATCGAAGGGATGGGCGATACTGCGACAGGGCTGCTCAGCCGTTTGGCGCGCAGTACCGATGGTGGACTTAGCTGGCAAGTCGAGGCACCTGATCATTTTGTGGGTGATGGTGCGAAGATTGTGCCTTCGGATGGCGGTATTCGATTCACCTGCTCGGGTTTCGCAATGAGGGTGGTGGGTACTGGATACCATGGTTCTAAAGATTCTCAGGGCAGCTTCTATGGCTCCGTTGACCGGGGTCGATCCTGGCATGGGCCGTACCGGTTTATAGGATTGATGGATGAAACTCAGCTTCAGAACATGGAAATCACCTCTCGCACCGATTATTTGGTTACCGGTGAGGATAGCTGCCTGCTGTTCATGTCTGCGAGGCCCAGATCACACGGCGGAGGGCGTGACAAAGCGTTCGTGGCAGAGACCACTGATGGTGGGCGAAGCTTTCAGTTCGTCACCTGGATTGTGCCGTTGAGCGACCCATACAGAGCTGTGATACCCTCGACAGTGCAACTGCCCGACGGGTCTCTGGTGACAGTTCTACGTCGTCGAAATCCCGATGATGGCGGTCAAGCATGCTGGGTGGACTGTTATGGCTCAGTTGATCACGGTCGGAGCTGGTCATTCCGTTCTCGGGTTGGAGAGACAGGTGGTGAGAACGGTAATCCGCCGGCACTCGCGGTGCTTGATGACGGACGGATAGCCTGCACATTTGGAGACCGCGACCGCGGCATACTGGCTGTGCGCATGAGCTCAGATGGGGGCGAATGCTGGTCTAATGAGACAGTATTGCGCGATGACTTCCTGCCAGATCGCCATGGCGACATGGATTTTGGCTACCCGCGTCTGGTGCAGAACGAACGCGGCGATCTGGTAGCCATCTACTACTGGGCCACTAAAGAGAACTTCCATCAACACATCGCCGCTACTGTATGGAGTGATGCCGATCCGAAGTAGACATTCAGGAGGATAATTTATGAAAGTCACATTGCTTCTTTTCCTATTATCTCTGTTGTGCGTTTTACCTTCAGGTGCTTTCGCTAAGGCACCCCAATCGCCATGGAAACTGCTTTTTTCCGATAGTCAGGACGTCACCGATGTCTGGGGCAAGCTTGACTTCGGCGTCACACCCGTGAAGCTGCTGAGGGAATGCGAGCATCCCGGGTTTACCGTGGTCGGCAGCTTCCCGCTGCCCGATGGCTCCTGGGAGGTGTTTGGTCAGCAGATGACCGAGATCAAGCCAGGCAACCCGCGCGAGCGCATCATGGCATGGAAGATGCTGCGATGCACCACCCGCGACGGTGCCCACTTTGAGAACCTGCAGACGGTGTACGAAGAATCGGCTGTGTGGACAGAGCACATGGTGATCGCCAAAAACGGCGATACGGGCGAGTATCTGGCACTCAAGCTGAAGGTCGACATCTCCGGCTTCGCATACACCGCGTTCTTTAGCTCAGATGGCGTGAAATGGCAGGAATACGCCGGTAACCCGTTGTTCTATGATGGCGACGCGATGAGCCTGTTCTGGAGCCCTGTGCTGCACAGCTTTGTGTGCATCAACAAGAGTCTGCAGCCCTTCCGCAAGCACATCATCGACCATGGCGGGCCGACCGGCTCATTGAAAGATGACTCGTTGCGTGACCGTCGCGTGCTGATGATGCGCTCTAGTCCCGATGGCCGGAAATGGAACCCCGATGTCTCCTTGCCGGATGTCTGGGACCTCCAAAAAAAGAAGGGCTCCATTCCCGCTAAGTACCTCACCAAGCCCGACAAGAAAGATCCACCAGACCTGGAGTTCTACAGCGGTAACGGGTTTTGGTATTACGACCGGGCTTACATGATGGTGCTGAACTACGCACCGAGTGCCGCGGAGCCGCGCAAGCACGCGCCGCAACTGGACAACGAGTGGTGGACCAGCCGAGATGGCCTGCACTGGGACCGGCCTGCTCGTGACATGAATGTGCTGGAGGTATTCCCACAGATACCTCGCCTAGAGACCCACCCGATGATAGTGGGTGGGAACATCGTATTCTGCCGCAACAACATGCTGCTTGGCATGCCAGAGGACCGAATAAGCTATGTGGGCGCCAGGGCGAACGGTGAGTTCTCCACCAGGCAGTTCACCATGCCGGCCACGGGTGTTTTGCTGAACGCCTCGGTGCCGTCGGCTGACAGGAAGTATCTATCGGACCGAGCCTATCTGATGGTTGCCGTGCTGGATGAGAAGGGCAAGGTGATCCCTGGATTCGAGGCAGAGAAGTGTGTCATACGTAAAGAAGATCGGATTGACATCCCGCTGAAGTGGGGCGAGGCCACCTCGAAACAGCTCGCGGGCAAGACCGTGAAATTGCGGTTCTACCTGGGCAGTGCCAGCATCTACGCGGTGACCGAGGGTAAGTAGGTAGCCTTAGCCTGACCGTTTTGGTCGTTGGGATGACCCTTGTGGTCATCCGCCAGTGCATTATCGTTTGTAGGGGCGGTTCGCGAACCGCCCTTCACAAGTGTACTACCCTATATCATGCATCGCCAACCGTCCCTGATCGGGAGCGGTTGGCGTCATAATACTGTCTGTAGTCCTGTGGCCCAGCAGGAAGGGCGGTTCGCGAACCGCCCCTAAATGCGGGGCGACAAATATACCAAAAAAGGGGACACATTTCTGTGTCCCCTTTGTCTAGCGGATAGCGGTTATACGCTAATAACTGCTGGGTCGTTTGGCACTGCTCTGCCTGCCGTAACCGCTGGCGGCTCGGGCCGACTTGGTGGTGACACCAGAACGAGCATATCCCTTGGACTGCACGCGGTCAGGCGTAGCCTTATACTGCGAGGCTGGACTTGGCGAATACTCTTCTTTGTATGCTGAAGGGCTGTCGTAGTCAAAGCCGTCCAGTTTTTGCCTTTTCAAGCGGGTGCCCAGTGCGCGTTCGATGGTCGCCACCATCGCATTATCTGCCGGTGTGACCAGCGTGATGGCATCGCCTTCGCGTTCCATACGGCCGGTTCGTCCCACACGGTGGATGTAGGCATCTGCCGTGTCAGGGATGTCGAAGTTCATGACGTGAGATATGGAGGCCACATCCAGCCCACGAGCTGCGATGTCAGTCGCCACCAGGATGGGGCATCTGCCCTGCTTGAAATCATCAAGAGCGTGCTGGCGCTGTATCTGCGACCTGTCGGAGTGCAGCTCAGCCGTTCCATATCCCGCTTTTCGGATCTGCGCAGCCAGCTTGCTGGCTCGGTGCTTCGTGCGGGTGAATATCAACACCGAGTTGGTATCCGTATCCTTCAGCATCTGCAGCAGCATACTTGTCTTCAGGTGCTGAGGACAAGGGTATAGCGCGTGCGAGATGGTCGTAGGGGGGGTACACAGGCTGATATCCACTCTCTTCGGATCGTTCAAGGTGCTGTTGGCAAGCTTGGTCAGTTCCGGCGCAAAAGTGGCGGAGAACAGCATGCTCTGTCGCTGCTCGGGCATACTGGCCAGTATCTGCTTGATACCGGGCAGGAAGCCCATATCCAGCATGCGGTCAGCTTCATCCAAGACCACCATATCGACCTGCGCGAAGTTGGTGTTGCGACGCTCCATGTGGTCCATCAAGCGGCCTGGGCAGGCGATGATGATCTCAGTGCCTCCGCGTAACGCGAGTATCTGTGGCCTCATGCCAACGCCACCGTAGACTGTCGCAGAACGAAGTCTGGTGTGACGGCTGAGCTGCTTCACGATGTCGTTGATCTGTTCGGCCAGCTCACGCGTGGGGGTCAGGATGATCGCCCGTGTGCCGTGCCTTGAGACGGGGTTGGCCAGCAGATGCTGAATGATCGGGATCACAAACGCTGCCGTCTTGCCTGTGCCCGTCTGAGCGGTGCCGATAAGGTCATGACCAGCCAGTGCGATGGGTATAGTAGATGCCTGAACAGGCGTGGGCGTGTCGTACCCGGCGTCCTGTATGCCTTGCAGCAGTTGAGCATCCAGTGCCATGCCTGAGAACTGCACACCCTCTGTGGGTTCGGTGACAGTGATCGGCTTGACTTCAACTTTCGGAGTTTTGACATACTTCACCACCGGGGTGCGCTCAGGCGCAAGCTGGTTTTTGAAGCAGTCAGCGCACAAAATTGGTGAGTTGCCCCTCGGCCGTGTCCGTAGACGTGCCTCTTTACCGCATTTTGTGCAGGGGGATTTGAATATCTCAACGGCGCCAGTTCGTTTATTGGGCCTTTTGGTTATCTGTATTTCGTGACATTTCGGGCATTGGGTGGGGAAGGGAAGGTTTTGCTCATGAAACTGTTCTTGTAGTTTCGCGTTGAACGGGAATTCGTTGTGGCAATCTCGGCACACGTACGTACGGTCCTGGTATCTCAATATGTGAAGCTCCTGGTTTTGGAATATTGCGTCCGACGCCTGAAGCCAGTAAGTCTGCAGTAGAAATGCTTATTGACGAACCATGCCATTGCCCAAACAGCGTAACAATCCACATATAGTGTATCACATATTGGGAAATATGTACACTTTGGCCGTGAGTGAACCGAATGACCCCGAAGCACCGTCTCTAGCGTTTGATGCTCAGGGCGATATCATCCACATATTCTGGTGACTGAAGCTGCAGACGCCCGCCAGGATGAGCCAGCGTTTGGATGCGCTTGGATTTGCCGGTGAGGGTGTTTACCCAGTTGATGCGATACCTCGCCTTGGGCAGATCGACCAGTATGGTGACCTGCTTTCCTCCGCGGATGTATATGGCATACTGCCGCCCTGGCTCCGCTAATGTGCGCGCGGTAATACCAGCAGGAGAATCCAGGATGGAGACGCTGGTGTCGGGCGCCATTTTGATGAAGTTGAAGCCCTCAATAAACCTCTTCAACGCGGCCAGGGAGTTACGCAGCGGGCGCCCGCCTGATCCGGGGGTGGGAGGCTCCACCTTGGCTGTGCCATCGGGAGCCGAAACGGTGAATGTGTAGTCGAGGTTGTTGTAGAGAGCCCCGCCAGCCATGATGAAGTCCCAGCCGTCTTGGCGGTAGACCTTATCGCCCTGTCCTTTGAAGCCGGTTTCGTCGCAGCCTATTACGCCTTTGAAGGAGCTGTTCGCATTCACTGCTGTGGGCGGGTAGGCGTAATGGAAGTTCAGTATCGAGATATTGGGGTCGGGGTCTTTCACCTTGGCGGATCCATTGGCGATGTTCTGAGCTATCAAGTGTCGCACCGGTGTGCTGCGCTCTGTGTCGGCGATGACCGCCGCGATGTGCTTCTGCCACTCCAGCGTGACTCCGCCAAAGTAGGGCTCGTTGCATATCTCGTAGAACAGGTTCTCGTAGTTCCGCAATTCGGTGACAATCTTGCGTGTCATAGATTCCTGAAGCTTTGTGAGGTCTTGGTGGATTAACGAATGCACCTCGTGGGCTGTGGCTGTGCCCACTCCGTTGATGTTGTTATCAGCTTTCATGGGGCTGAGATTCCACATGGTGTCTTTATAAAATGGGCAGAACAGCGCGATCTCAACAAATATGCCTCGCCGTCCGGCCTCTTTAATGAAGGAGTGAAGGCGAGCAAAGTAGGCTTCATCCCAGCGGTTCAAATCGAACTTATTACCACCACCGGCGTAACCAGGCTCAGCACTGCGGGCCCAGGGGCAAATCAGCTTACCTTTGGCAGGGGCCAGCGTGTTGTTTCGAATCTTGAAATCGCCAGCAACCTCGCAGTATGCACCAGTAAAAATACGGGTGTAGTTTAGCCCGTTGCGCTTGAGCTCATCCATATATGGCCGGTATGGGAAGTCCAGATTCAACAGAGCACCATAGTGCTCAGCGGATGTGATCAGAACAGTGGGTTTACCTCGGTAGGCAAAATAGCGTGGATTGACCGGGTGAAGGGATATCGGACGAGGTGTGGCCATTTGTCGCATTCTCCTGTGGGTTGGATGTGCATCATGACGGCGATTGAGTGCTTGTGGTATGTTTGGTGGAGCAAGCGGGGCTCGAACCCGCGACCTCTACAATGCGAATGTAGCGCTCTCCCAGCTGAGCTACTGCCCCAGATAACCATCGATAGTATATCTATGAGCACAGTTTTTGTCAAATGAGCACACTGTATCTATGCGACTATACCCGACCTCACCACGTGTTTGTAACGCAATGATAGCCCAATAAGCGAACCTGCCATGATTTGACTATCGTTTAGATTCGTATATCGCTACCGGACCTAGTAAGCCGCTGCTGAGCAGCGGGGCGGATTTGTCATACGACACATTGGAGTTGGTGTACCGTTTGTCTTTTGGCAATCCAGCATCACCGATCAGCCTGTTGGGCCACAGGTTTGCGACCTCTACCTCGATGGTGTTCCTACCTGGTCGTAACGCAGACGATATCGCGACTCGATAGGGCTCCGTCCAGGCGCATCCCATCTGTTTGCCGTTCACCTTCACTGTGCCGATCACCATCACTTTACCAAGATCGAGATAGAGCTCCTTGTGATCTGCCAGAAGACGGGAAGGAATGTCGATCGTCTTGCTGTAGATGGCTGTACCTGAGTAATACTTGATGCCATCAATAGTAGATTTACTCCAGTCCTGCAGTTGCCCGAAAACTATATCCGCGGGTCCTCCCCATTTGGCGTCAAAACGCACGTTCCAAGGGCCTGTGATCTCCATCTTCTTTGTCAGCACAGGCGTATTGCTGATGGCCTGTCCCTTGCTGTTGGCCGGTATGTTGCGTTTAAAGATAATGAACACCGAGCCATTGGGAGCGAACACCAATGGCAAACTGGTGTATCCGCTGGATTGGGTATACGATGATGCCTTCTTCATCTCGCCGGTGACAGCATCCCAAATTTCAGGCTGTTTACCCGTGACTCGAAAGCGACAGATGGCTTCCACGTTTGCAGGCTTTGTATTCGCCACAAAGTAGATATGTGTGCCGCCATCGAGCCTGTGTATGTATTCCAGCGGAGGTTCTTTGGAGGGTGTGCTCTGTTGGAAATCGGGTGGCACACCCATGCTTTGCAGCACGCTGCACTCATCTTTGCCCCAGATCACCTTGCCTTTACCCAGTTGATGAACGCCTGATTTTCGAGAATCTATATGACCCCAGATGCGCTCAGCCTCTGCCGTCACCGCGTCTTGGCTGGACGGATAGTTTATCAGTCCTGGTGCCGTCAGTGGCTTCGGGCCGATAACTGTCGCTCCGGCTTCGATAAGTTGTCGGAGTTTTTTGATGACGGCAACCGGCATTGTTTTGGCATCTGGCAGAACAAGCAGCCTGTAGCTCATACCATCTGGCAAGACGATGCGGCCGTTTCGCACGCTCATGCGATGGAATAAGGCATCGGTGTTACACACATCGTAGTCGTAGCCTTTGCCAAGGGATTTTATGATGTGCTTTGGCTCAATCAGGTTCGGCACGTTGTCACCATTGTAGTAGCAGACATCGCCAACAAACAACCCTTGTGACAGCAGATATTGGCAGCGGGCGATATACTTCAGAAATGCCCCGCTTTGATTCCACCAGGTGACGTTACGGTTAAAGTGTGTGCCGGCCGCGAACTCATACCCAGGTTTGCCGTCCTCATCGCGCACCGTGTTGGAGGTGTGAATAAAGAACAGGTTAAAGCCGTCGCACAGGGCCAAATCGGCTGTCGGTTTCAGGTTGGCTAGCGACACCTTCCAATGCAGATCGCCGTCCAGAGCGGTGAATGATTCTGCGGCCGCGTATCTGCTGCCGTAAAGATGAGCTGCGGACGAAGTCTGCTTACCCACCTTGTTGTAGATACCTTCTTTCCAGTTTCTGCTCTGCCAAAACTCACCCATAGGGATATCCGAATAACTCAGATTACGTAATGCATTCATAGCAGGTACGGTGGGGTAGCACGGCCCGCCCGATTCACAGTGCAGCCTTATGCCGTCGGCATGAGCCAATTCCTGGAAGTGCTTGTAGTGGTTGACGGTAAAGCAGTCAGCCAATGCCTGGCGGTAGTCATACAGGAACCGATCTGATATCTCGGGACTGCCAACCGTGTATCCCGCGATGACGGGCAGATAGGGTTTGATATCATATCCTGCGAACTTTTCGAAGTAGTCTTCGAAACCGGGTGTCCAGCTTAGTGATCCTGACTCCCAGCTATCCTCAAAGAAATACTTCAATGTGCTTCCGGCATATGCTCCCGCATCTTCAATAAGGGCTTTGGCGGTGGCTTTGTAGTGGATATCGAGGGCCTGGTGGCTGAGGAAATCCACATGTAGACCACCATCTGCGACACGGCGGTTGCTTATGGTGTAACCGGTGCGAATCACAGCCCAGTTACCGGAGGGCACGCTCCAGTTGAGTGACCCGTCGGGATTCATCCTGGAGCTCAAGTCGATCACCTCATCAGGCTTCACGCTGTGATATGTGAACGCCATTGATGGGTCTGACAGGGATGCTTGAGTGATGTCATGGATTGTGGCATCATCAGGCTTTCCATACGTCTTGAAGCTGGTCTTATAACCAAGAAGCTCATTCGACTTTTGAAGATTGGCGGATTCCTTCGTCAGGAACTCCACCTTGACTACTTGCACATTCCATTCTGAATAGGCTGAAGTAATGAGCAATCTGAATATCCTTGAAGAGATACCGTCAAGGGGTATTGTGATGTCAGGACTGTCATCAAGTGTGATGCTCTTCACCGTCTTGAAGCTCTTGCCGTCATCTGACACCTGCACCTGCATATCTTTTGGCCCAAAGCCTTTCCGTGGCCAGATATGCAGAGCCGTGGCAATGATGGGCTTTGAATACTCGAATTGAAGCCATTCCGGACGTTCTGGGCTGGGGCGTTCGGCTAGAGAAGCGCCCGAGGAGACCCAGAATCGGGATTCATTCCCGTCTGCGACATTGGAAGCAGGCCAAATTGGCTGGCTGCTGCTGCCGGTCACTCTGACACTGGTGTCTACATAGTTCTCTGGCAGCTTGATCGCCTGGATTGTGATGTCTTTGTAGTGCTCAGCTATGCCCGGGGGCACAGGCAGTTTGTCCGAAAATACCTGAGGCCCACTCAATACTAAACTAGATTGCGTCAGCTCACGGCTGTTATACTCTGGAGTGATCCAAGGGCCACCCATGTTCCAGCCGTAACACAAATTGACGCTCATCTCCAGTTTCAATCTGTGGCATTCTTTGACGGCATGTTTGAAAAGCTCTCGCCAGCCCGGACTCATGAAGTCTGGACCACTGGGCATTGGTCCTGCGGCGTCGATGTAGGCCACTATCATCACACCACCGATGCCCTTCGCCCTATACTCCTCAAGGTCTTTGGTCAACCCCTCTTTACTAGCCCAGTTCCTCAGCCAGTACCAAAACACACGTGGCTTTGCCTCATCTGGCGGGTTGGTGAAACCACGTGCAAGAGTATCGACCTGAGGTGCACAATGGCACAATTGCGATGTCATCATCAAAGCTATGCAAGCCAGAATAATTGCCGCGTAACCACACTTCAAATCAAGTCACCATACTATGTATTCGTCCATGCAGGCCAGACGGTGTTTAATTGTACACCAGAGGACACTACCATGCTACACTCTAGATGAGTTTGCAGAGTGAACATGCTGCTAGCCGCGAAAGGAATCATCATGAAATTGAGAATCACAATCGCCATGTCATTGTTATTCGGTGTAGCGTCGGTCGTGTTATACGCTGCGAATGATGTCATGACCCACTCGGCTCCTAACTCCGTGCAGATTGAGGGCAGACTTGGCAAGAAGTTGGAACTCTGCGTCGACCGTAGGCTTTTAGTGCAGGATATCGAAGCCGTAGTAAAGCCATACCGCACGAAGACGGAGATCGGCGGCGGCGACTGGCGATGCGAATACTGGGGAAAGTGGTATACCTCACTGACACTGGCCGATGCCTACCATTCTACTGCGGCCACACGGGCCAAGTGTGATGAGGCGGTTAAAGCACTCATCGCCACCGCTGCACCCGATGGGTATCTGGGCACACGCATCCCGGAGCACCGCATGAAAGGCTGGGATGTGTGGGGGTGCAAGTATGCGTTATTGGGATTGATCAGCTACTACGACCGGACCCATAATGTTTCGGTGCTCAAGGCCGCATGCAGACATACCGATGTGCTGATTTCGGAGTTCGGCCCAGGCAAGACCAGCGTGGCCGACATCGGTGAGTGGAACGGTCTGGCGGCCTCATCGGTTCTTGAACCCGTCGTGCTGCTGTATGAACGGACTGGTATACGCAAATATCTGGAGTTCGCTGAGCACATAGTGTCGAGTTGGAGCAAACCATCCACCCGTCTACCGGCAGGAATGCGTCTGGTGGAAGATGCACTGGCAGGGAAAGCACCGTCACAGATGTGCGCTCCGAAGGCTTACGAGATGATGTCCTGTTTCGAGGGGCTGTGTGAGCTCTATCGGGTGACCGGCAAGCGTGACTATCTGGAAGCCAGCGTGAAGCTGGCCGAGGGCATCATGCGCGAGGAGGCCACGCTGGTCGGCGTCGGAACTCGTAACGAGGTCTGGTTCGGAGGAGCATCGCAGCAAACCGGCGTGGTAGAGAAGCCCATGGAGACGTGTGTAACCGTCACTTGGATGAAGCTGTGTGACCAACTCCTACGCTTGACCGGTGATGCTCGTTATGCAGATGAGCTGGAGAAGAACCTGTATAACGGCTTGTTGAGTGCCATGATGCCTGATGGTAGATGGTGGGCCTATTTTGGAGGGCTTATGGGCTTCCGTGTGCCCAGTTACGTGCAGCATGCGGACGTTCAGTTAAGCTGCTGCGTGGTGAACGGTCCGCGCGCCTTGATGCTGACGCCGTTTTGGGCCTTCATGCAGAATGCAGATGGCCCTGTGGTGAACCTCTACGCACCAGGCAGTGCGGAAGTGGGTAAAGTCAAACTCACGGTCACGGGTGATTACCCTGTTGATGAGCATGTGGTAGTGACCGTGGCACCTGCCGCACCTAAGGAGTTCACGCTATCACTGCGCATCCCCGCCTGGAGTGAGCACACGGTGGTTAGCGTCAACGGCAGGCCGCAGCCGGTCACCCCTGGATATACCAAAATCCGCCGCACTTGGAAAAAGGGTGACAAGGTGGAGATCACATTTGACATGCAAGGCAAGTTTGTGGAGCAGAATGGGTACCTCGCGCTGACACGAGGGCCGATGGTTCTGAGCCTGGATAACCGCCTGACCCCAGAGACTGCGCAGCAAACTACCCTTGATATCAAACAAAAGCTGATACCCAACCCTTCAGCCGCGCGAAAGATCGGAGCATGGGTGGCGTTTGACTTGGGTCCGCTCACGTTCTGTGACTATGCCTCCGCCGGCAACGGGTTCAGCCAAAAGAACGTGTTCCGCACCTGGCTGCCGCAGCCGTGTGACCCAGCATCGGTATATAACACGGGCTATACGATACCAGGGTTATCACATTCTGTGGCTTGGGTTGACCCGCCGAAACCGCTGCCCCGCGTCGAAAACCCCAAATTGGATATGGCATTGGCCGCTAACGGCGCACAGGCCAGCTCTGATGGCGAGTATTCCCAGGAGCCAGGATGCACCAGTGAGTTGATTGACGGCATATTATCGACTCCGGATGACTTCTCCAATCGATGGCATTCGGCACTCGATAAAGCGCACCCCCATTGGGTGGAGGTGCGTCTTGCGAAACCGGCGATGATTTCCAAGGTCACGATCCACTTCGCCGACCCGACCGGGTATCCCGTCAGTTTTGAGGGGTTTGTGCTGAACTCTGGGCAAAGTCAGCGTGTTTTTAGTGTGACGGAGAACAAGGACTCCAACAGCTACACTGCGAAGTTCACACCGGTGAAAGCGGACTCCTTCCGGCTGATCATACACAAATCCGCGAGTTCGGCATTTCCCAACGCAGCGCAGATCAGCGAGATTGAGATATCCAAATAGCGGCATAGAGGATATCGGCCGGCCGATGGTCAAAATGTAATGATGTCGATCCAAATTCAAGGCGGACACAATACATGTTATTATCAGGCTGCTTCATACTTGCCGCTGTTCTAGGGCTATGCACTGCGTCCAGGGCTTCCAGCGATCTGTCGGTGAAACAGACCAAAGAGGCTGTGACTCTTAGCCGTGCTGGGAAGTCTCTTGCACTCTCACTGACGTGCCCGAAGTTTCTGGTGCAGGATCAGTGGGTAGGCGGTCAAGAGCTGCCGCTTAAGGTGACCGGCAATCTTTCAACGACCAGCGGGGGGCGGTTGGAAGCAGCATATAGTCCAATCGCCATTCCTGGGTCGGGGCAACTGCAAATACAACTCACGGTGCAGTGGTCACCCAAAGAGGGCACGCTTCGCAAGTGGGCTCGCTGCCGCATGATGGATACACCTCACGCGGCTGTGCTGAAGGAAGTGGTTCTTGAGCAGATCGATGGGGTGGCGGACGCAGATTGTACACCCACTGTCGGGCAGAGCTATCCGGTCTTTTTGCCTGGCTATTTTGCTGGTGTGGAATATCCCATCGCGGCCGTTCGGAAGACCAATTCGACGGTGTCGTTAGGGCATAAGCCAGGGACGACACTCATACCTGGTCAGTGGTTCGAGAGCAGAAAGACGGTGTATACCGCTGTGCCGGTCGGCGAGGAGAGAGCAGCCTTCAAGCGGTATGTGGCCGCACACCGGCCTGGAGCAGGAACTTTCCACGTAAATTACAACAGTTGGTGGACGTCACCTGTGCCGTATACCGAAAAGGACATTCTTGGACTGGTGAACACATTCAAAACCAAGATGTACGACCCATATAAGGTGAGTTTTGATACCTTCACTGTCGATCTAGGATGGTCCGATCCGCTGACCATGTGGCAGGTGAACGCCAAGTCGTTTCCTAATAAGTGCCGCGACATTATCAGCCAAGTGACCGCGATGAAGTCGCACATGGGATTCTGGATTTCACCCAGCAACTGCTACTCCCCGCAAAGTGTCGACACCGACTGGGCAGCGAAGAATGGTTTTGAGACCTACACTTCAGCCTCCGGCACGAAGCTCTGCTGCCTCGCTGGTCATAAGTACGCCGATGCGTTCCGGGCCGCGCTGGTCAAACTGGTCACCGAGTATCGTTCCTGCCACTTCAAGTTCGACGGCTACGTGCTGGAATGCCCTTCTTCAGAGCATGGGCATCTGCCTGGTGATCTGTCTCAGGATGCCACGGCAGAAGGCTTGCTGGCGGCGGTGGCGGATATCCGCAAACATTCGAAAAACACATGGATCGAAACCACCTGTATGGGATGGAATGGCAGCCCGTGGTGGCTGTTCTACGTCGATTCCGTGATCGGAACCTACGGTGATGATGCGCCTTACGGCCGTGTGCCATGTCCGGTCTATCGGGAGAGCTCCACCACCGCTCGAGACTATTACAATCTACAGGGAGCGGAATGGCTCGTGATGCCGATTGTCGCCCAGGAAGTGCTGGGCATCATTCACCAGACACCCGAACCGCTGACCAACGACGCTGTGGATGTGGTCATGCGAGGTCACATGTTCATGCCGGTATATATGAACCCTGCTTATATGAACGACGCACGCTGGAAGAGCTTCTCGGACCTGATCTCCTGGGCGAGGGCGAATGCCAAGACGCTGCAGCAGACCACTCCGCTTCAGCCGGTCTCCTGGCAGAATGGCAAGGCCCCCAAGTTTGATGAGAACGCCGTGATGCCCCGTGAGCCGTATGGATACGCTCATTGCTCAGGGGATCAGGGCTTGATCCATCTTCGTAACCCCTGGATTACGAATGCAGACTATGAATTGAAGCTCGATACCATCCTGGGATTGGACCCTAGTGCCAAAAATTTGAACATCGTGAGTATCTATCCGGAGCCAAGGCTGTACGCCCGGTCGGTGAAATATGGCGACAAACTGCGCATCCCGATAGCACCGTATGAGACTCTGGTGCTGCAGATCAGCAAAAAGGAGCCCGCCAAAGCAATAACGGACGTCCATGGGCAATCACCAAGCATATCAACACTGAGCGTCATGAAGAACGAAAAATCCAGTGTCGTCTACAATAGTTCAGACACCGCCTTCGGTCCTGACTGGACCAGTCTGGTGGGTTCTGCGAAGTCTGGAACCCGTGTTCAATATGGCTGTGATGTGACTATCTCCGCACCTGACACGGAGTTGTTGATCTTGAATGAAGCCCCCACAGATGAGATCAACTGCCCTGGCAGCATCCTCATCGACGGGGTGGCGGCCAAGCCGGTCATCACGGGTTCGGCGTCCGGTTGGAGTGCCACAGGACTTCCCAAACACGAACACTGGATGTTCCTGAGGGTGCCGCTGCCGCAAGGCAAACACAGCGTCTCGATTGACATCTATCCTTCGGCGGGTCAGAGCTGCAGTGCGTGGATATGGGCCAAGAAACCGGGTGGAAACTCCAATATAATGACGAATCTACTGCCACAGCCAGAAATAATCTCATTACAGTCGCAGTGCCTCATCGATCCATTTAAGGTGGATACAGTCGACGCGCCTGTGATGAATATCGACCGGCCTGTGTCGCGCATCAACGGTGTCTATCTAGACACTCTGCTGCCTTCTAGCGTGAAGCAAGGCTGGGGGACACTCCAGAAGAACCAGAGCGTCTGGGAAAAGCCCATGATGATCGGCGGGGTGCGGTATCTGCGCGGACTGGGCACACATGCTGAGGCGAAGATCGTGTATGATCTGGACGGCAAATACCGGCGGTTCCAGAGTTACGTCGGTGCGGACGGCAATACGTCGCCTACAGTGACTTTCACGATCAAGCTGGATGGGGTAGTTGCATGGGAATCTGGTCTGATGACTCAGGCAGATCAGGCCAAGTTTGTGGATATAGACGTCACAGGCAAGAAGCAGCTCGAACTGGTCGTTGGCGACGGCGGCAACGGCTTCGTAGGCGATCACGCGGATTTCGCCGACGCCATGTTGCTGCGGTAAGAACTTATGAACCCCACAAGGACAGTGACATAATGCGATCCATGCTCACTATTTTCTGTTGTATATTGCTGATCATGCTGTTTCACACCGTCGGTTCGGCGGAAACGGTCGCGACCTCTGGCTTTGGGCTGTTCAAGCATAGCCGAGAGGGATGGAACTGGGACGCAGTCACCAGTGCCCGTTTCACAACCGCTCTTGAGCAGCGTGACGGAAGCTATGTCTTGAAGTTTACGATCATTGGTGATCTGTCGGATATCGACTACTCTAAGGCTAGGGTGGGCATCGTCTCTGGAAATCCTGGAACACAGCCCTCCATCTGGTTCTCGGCTGAGAAGCCATACAAGCTGGATGCCAGCGTGCAGTCGCCATGGGCGACCAACCTCGTGGCGCAGGCCGTGTTGCAAAGCGCGACGATGACGAAGTCGGCCGATGGATTCATCATAGAGCTTGCGCTTGATTCCGCTCCGGTTTTCCGCTCTGCGTGGGATATGTATCTGATCATCGATGCCGATGGCAACACCACCAATGGTTTCCTGGGCACGGAATACTTGATTCAAAATACCAAGCTCACCGGCGAAGATGTGAGTGACATCTCCGTCGCTTGGTTCGATAGCCGTCCAGGGGTTTTGAAAACAGGCCAAAAAGGGCTATTGACGGCGGTGATACAGAATAACACCACCAGTGACCTCGCCGGAGTCCGAGTAAAGCTGGTGATACCCGCTGGATTGAAGCTGCTGAGCAAATATCCTGAGCAGCTTAAACTTCGGGCCAAGGAGACTAAGCGGATCGAGTGCTATGTGACCGCAGAGGAGCCGGGTTATTACCCGGTCAGAGTTCAGATATCCACCGACAAATCGCAGACAAGCGGCTCACAAATGGTCCATGTGACCTCGAAGCGCGACCCCAGGCATGAGTTCCAGATGGCCAATGGAGGCTGGGCACAGTATCCTGAGCGTCCTACGATGCAGAAGGGCAATCACAACAAGGTCGAACTGATCAAGTCACTGCCCTCAGCCAAGCTCAAGCGCAACCTGTTCGGCATTACCGCCCATATCCCCAGAAGTGTCAACGAGGAAAACCCATACGCTGTCTCTCATCTGACCGATGGTGACCTCACTTCTTGCTGGGCATCGCGATGGTGGCGAGTTTCCGTGCCATATCAGCCTGAGTGGGTGCAAATCGACCTGAAGCGTCAGATATTGGCCTCCGAAATCCGGTTCCTTCCAGCGTGGAAGAACAGCGGAATGCCGGCCGCACTCAAGATAGAGGGAAGTGTGGATGGCCGGAAGTGGGAGCCGTTATACGACAACCTAGACTATCAGCCGCAGACTTCAGGAGATACCGCCAAACGACATAGAGAGTTGAGCTGGCAGATATTCCCGCTACAGAACCAATCATTTCGATATGTTCGGTTTGAAGCCTCACGCCTGACCCAGGGTGGCACCTCCTTCTTTTGTGCACCGATGGAGCCTTTTCAATTTCGAATCGCCGAAATACAGATTGTTGATTCCACTGGAGCTGTCGTAGATACGGCTAAGGCGATAGCCTTGTGTTCCAGCGTGCATACCGCCTGGTATAACTCCCCTGAGACCATCAAGAAAACATGGCCGCTGATGTTGAAATCCGGAGTCAAGATCAACCGCATCGGCCAGTGGGGAGACAAAACTGACTGGGCCACCGTCGAGAAGACCAAAGGTGTCTACAAGGTGGATGCGGAACTCGATCGCCACATCACCGAATCGGTGAACAAAGGCATCGACATCATGATGACGCTGGATTACGGTAATAACCTGTATCAGCAACTGCCGGACGCGCCAGAATTTGGCCCCATCTGGCAGAGAGGGCACCCGTTCTTGCAGTGTGCGCCGACTACGCCCGAAGCGGTCGAAGCGTTCGCCAAGTATTGTGCATTCATGGCCACCCATTTCAAAGGTCGTGTGAACTGTTTCGAGATTTGGAATGAAGAGAACGGATGGTTCTTTGATGCCTGGTCAAAGAATGGCAGTGTGGAGATGGTGAAGGCGTATGGCAAGGCACTCACCGCTGCAGCCAAGGCCATCAAACAGGCCAACCCTGATGCGAAGGTCTGCTTTGGCGGAACCGCCGGTTCCGCACCTGACTTCTGGCGCATCGCGCTGGATGAAGGGGCAGGCCCGTACCTGGACTTGGTGGCGTTCCACCCTTATGGCCACGGAACACCCGAGGGTGCTCCATCGCACTTCCTGACGGCGGTCGATGGCAAGATGGACTGGAAGCCGCGTCCTGCTGAGATCACAGATTACGAGATCGAGATCAACGCATTCCGCAGCCTGGTCCGCAAGTATAACCCATCGCTGGATGTGTGGGCGAACGAGATGAACTGGTTCGCACCGGGGGAACCTGCGAATCCGGGCATGGGCGACATGAGCGAGCTTTCGCAGGCGAAGCATCTTGCCCGCTTCTATGCGACCAACGCCTGGCTGGGCTGCGGAGCGGTCTGGTGGTCGCTGTATAACGCCAACGGTGTTCAAGAATGGGCGGTCTTGCGCTCTGCAGATATGTCGCCTCGTGCCGCGTATTACTCGGCAGGGTATGTGTCGACCGTGCTGGATGCGGTCACCGCCGCGGATGACATCAGACCAGAGGTCATTGGCCGTGTGCCAGACGATTTGGTGGTGAAGGCTTATCGGAACGACGCTGGCGAGCTGATCGTTGGCTTGTGGCTGAAGAGTTCCGCGAATGACGGCTGCCAGCCGGTGGAGGTCAGCCTCCGTGTACCGAGCCTGCAGGCTGCCAAAATCGAGCTGCTTGACTCGCTATATGGGTACCGGCAAATGGCTAAGTTCGAGAATGCAGGAGGCTCGGTCACGCTGGATCGCCTGCTTGTGGGAGACTGGCCGTTGTTCGTTCGAATCGCGAAGTAGCTTGCGTATCGGCTATTCCGTGTTGGTATGGACTCGGCAGTAGAGCTGCCGGTATTTCGCGGGTGACATGCCTTCAAGCCGTAGAAAAATCCGGCGGAAGTAGTTCGGTGACTCAAACCCGCATGTTCTTGAGATATGCTCGATTGTGTGGTTTGTCTCCATGAGCAGTCCCTTGGCCTTCCGCACCCGCATAGCATGGATCGTGTCGGTGATAGTCTTGCCCTTGACGGCATGGAATGTCCTACCGAGATAGTCGGGGTTCACATCAAGAACCTGTGCGATGCTGGCAGTGCTGAGGGTGTGATCCAGGTTCAGCGTGATATGCGTGCAGACGCGATCGACCAGCCCGAACTGGCTGGCTGTGGCATGATTTTGCTGAGGGTTGCTGAAGTGTGCGACCTCCTCCAGCATGAGCATCAGCAGCAGATTCGAAGCTTGCGCGGACTTGTCTTCGGCTTCCTGGTTCTCCAGGAACATGCGGAACAGCGCGGTCATGTGGTCAGGCCGACTGAGAGTGGCAGTCTGAGGCACATCAAATACGGAAACGTGAGGTTCTTCGGTGATGGTGAAGTGAAGCCAGTAAAACCGCAGATCATCGGAATAGGATGCGGTTCCGCCGTGCCGGTATCCTGGCCGCAGCAGAAGCGTCTGCCCGGCATGAAGAGTGTATGGTTCGTCATTTTCGTGCATCGAAAGCACACCCTGACGAACGAAAATCAGCTCGGATGTTTCGAGCGTTCTCTCGGTGTGGATGCCTCGCCCGCGCGAAATGAACAGGCCTGCATTATGTGCCTGTATCCCTAGATGTGCTGATATTTGAATATATACCATGTCTGCCTGTAATAGGTCGGAATTGTGGTGGTATTATACGTGATTTACATCTTGTATGGACAACGCACTCTCAGCTAAGATGATATCAAAGACGGAATCGGAACGTCCAAAGCTTCCACCAACAAGGAGTATACCTAATGTCAACCGAATACAAGCCGCTGCCGTTCCATAAAGTGAATATCACCGACCAATTCTGGGCCCCGCGAATCCAAACGAACGCAGGTGAGACCCTCTACACCCAATATCGTAACCTGCAGGAGACGGGCCGGCTGCCGCCGTTTAAACTCGACTGGCATGAAGGTATGGAACCTGTTCCGCATATTTTCTGGGATTCGGATGTTGCGAAGTGGGTAGAAGGTGCTTGCTATTCCATCAACCTGGTGCCCGATGCAAAGATCGAGGCGATGCTTGATGAAGCGATTGACCTGATCATATCGGCACAGCAGCCGGATGGATATCTGAACGTCTATTTCACCGTGGTAGAGCCGGAGAAGAGGTGGACCAACCTGCGTGACCAGCATGAGCTCTACTGTGCCGGCCATCTCATGGAAGCTGCAGTGGCTCACTTCAGAGCCACTGGGTCACAGAAATTCCTGGATGCTATGTGCCGGTATGCCGACTACATCGCATCGGTATTTGGTGTGGAACCTGGTAAGAAGAGGGGGTATTGTGGACATCCTGAGATCGAGCTGGCGCTGGTCAAGCTTTATGAGGCGACCGGTGAGGTAAGGTACCTCAAGCTAAGCGAGTATTTCGTCGAGGAGCACGGCCAGCAGCCTCACTATTTCGACATCGAGGCCGTGGAACGCGGCGAGGTTATCGATACGAGCCATCTTCCTCCTCACATGCTGACAGACCGGTATGCGTATGCGCAGGCGGATGTGCCCGTCAGAGAGCAAAAGAGTGTGGCAGGCCACGCTGTCCGTGCGATGTATTTCTACTCGGGAGCTGCTGACATCGCCGGAATCAACAACGACGAGAGCCTGTTCACCGTGCTCAAGCGGCTCTTGAATGACCTCACCACCAAGCGGATGTACCTCACCGGTGGTATTGGACCGTCCAGGCATAATGAGGGCTTTACCACTGACTACGACCTGCCGAACGACACGGCGTATGCAGAAACGTGTGCGGCGATTGGGCTAGTCATGTGGAACCATCGGATGCTGCGGTATGATTTGAACAGCCGCTACTCGGATGTGATGGAGCTGGCTTTATACAACGGCACCATCAGCGGCATCTCGCTGAGCGGTGATCGTTATTTCTACGAAAACCCGCTGGCCAGCAATGGCTCGCACCACCGAGTCGACTGGTTTGGCTGTTCGTGCTGCCCGCCCAATATCTTTAGGATGATGGCTTCGATCGGCGGATATGCCTATTCCTACACCGAGACTGACGCGATCGTGCACCTGTATATGCAGAGCGAGTGTGAGCTTGAGGTCGGCGGCAAAGCGGTTCGGCTCTCACAAAAGACGAACTACCCATGGGAAGGCTGTGTGTCTATCACCGTCGGGCTTGAGCAGCCTGCCGAATTAGCCATCAAGCTGAGGAAGCCGGGCTGGTGCGATGACTTCAAACTATCTATCAACGGCGTGAAGCAAAATGATATTGCTGCGGAGAAGGGGTATATCAACCTGCACCGCACATGGAAAGATGGAGATGTGATTGAGCTCGATCTGCCGATGACGGCCAAGCGGATATACGCCAATCCAGCCGTCAGCCAGGATATCGGCAGGGTGGCCATCCAGCGCGGGCCTGTGGTCTACTGCCTGGAGGGGGTTGACAACCAGATGCCCTCCGAGCTCATACAACTGCCTGACCAGGCGGAGCTGGTGTCTACATTCGAGCCCGATCTGCTGGGTGGGGTGGTCACCATCACTGCCGAGGCCATTTCTGTGAGCTCGGATGGTTGGGGCGATGCGCTGTACAAAGATCAGCCTGCACCAACGAAACCTTGCACCATCCAAGCCGTGCCATATTACGCCTGGGATAACCGCGAGGCGGGCTGGATGAGCGTCTGGTTGCGCCGGTAAGCGGGGCAATATGAGCAAATCCGAGAGAAGTGGACGGTGCATGATGACAAAACGAATATCATATTCTGTGTTTTCACTGCTGCTGATGTGCATCATTTGTGCAACTGGGGTGAATGCAGGAAATCCATCGCGTGTCTGGTATGACGGCACGAAAGACAGAACCGCGACTTCTCTTGGATATCTGCTCTCGGATAATGCAGGCTTCTATGGCGATTCGATACTGACCGGGGTCAGCTACACCTACAATGCTGCCAACACCCCCGATAACCCATCCGATACCCTCGCTGACACATCGACTTTTGGCAGACGGCTGCTGGATGGTAAATATAACGGAGACTGGTATGTGCCGGTGGGCATAGTAGCCAAGCCTGTGGTCGTGACATTCGACTTCAAAAGGGCCTGCACGTTCAAAGAAGTGGACATATCAACGGCAGCCCCCAACCCACACTCACAGCAATATTTGAAGATCGAGACGGCAGATAGCCTGGATGGCCCCTGGCTGTTGGCTTACCAATCCGACAAAGCCGATATGCCCGCTAAACCACTGCTGCGAATCCCTCTCGCAAAAGCGGTTTCTGGCCGGTATATGCGGCTCACTGCGGGCGATTCGACGTCAGGCCAGCAGTTCTTATCGGAGGTGTGGGTGTGGGGAGATGCCACGGTCAATGCCGATTATCCTGAGGCCGTTAATCCGCTTTACAAAGAGCTGCCGAAGGGGTATTACTCCATTCCGGGAGTTTGGCCATCGAAGTTCACAAAGGCCCAGTTTGTGTCGTGGCAAAAGGGGCTTGGGGCGTATGCCAAACAGGCTGCGGTGATTTCGAAGGTGTCGACCTGGGGCAGTATCAGCAACCGACCCATCTTGCCGTCGCGTTCGGCTGTCATGAATGGTCAGACGATCAAACTCGAGACCGCCAAAAACATGACGGAATACGTCGCAGTGGCCTTGACCAATACGAAGCTCTCAGATACCCAGGTGAAAGTCTCTTTAAGCGACTTTCGGCTCAACGGCACAAAATCCTCCACGATCAAGGGCGAGATGCGTGTGATGGGGGCGATGCAGACCCGGACCAGTGGCGTCCTCCTCACCCCGATGTTTACAGCCGATAACCTGCTCAGCGGCGGACTCATGAAGCGCTACCTTAATAATGGCTCAACCATCAGCGGCTTTCCGAATATTACGCTGACGCCGGGCGGGTCGGCAGTGTTGTGGATATCAATACAGACACAAAACATCCTCCCTGGCACATACTCCGCGAAATTGAGTGTCTCCGATGATAAGCCTGTCATCATCAGTGTCAAAGTCCACAATATCACTCTTCCGGCCCCATTTGTATGGCTGCGGACATGGAGCACGAATACTCCCACGCAGATACCATTTAGCTACAGCGACCGCATGATCCGTGAGGTCCGTTACGTACGCGGGCTCGGAATCAATATCTGGAACGGGTTCCCTTCACCGGGTAATGATGTGGCAGAGGCTCGGAAGATCGGCAAGACGATCAGCAGTATCTTTGGTGTGCCTCATTGGGAAGAGGGTTACCCAGGCGGCTGGCAGACCGCCAGCATCTCAGCCGCGTATAAAGAAGACATCGCCAAATTTATATCGGCAACAGTTGCTCAGGCGAAAGCCGCCGGGCTGGGCTATGATGATTGGCAGTTTGAACTGTGGGACGAGCCAGGGATGAAGAACGGCCTCTCATTTGGGGCACTCGCTCGGGTCATAAAGGAGATTAATCCTGACGTAAGGATATACTGCGATCCGTGCAGTTGGACAGGGAGCGGCTGGGCAACTGATGAAGAAGCTTATGCGGCCTATGCTCCCTGGTATAATAGCTGCGTGGATATCTCCGTGCCATCTGAAGGCATGGATGACCCCACAACATACCCGCTGGAGTGGTCGTTGTGGAACGCACCGCGCTTTGTCCGGGCGTTTTATGAGCACCCGACCGAAAAGAAGCCTGAGAGCGGGGTGGAACTGGTGCGTCGGCAGGCCTGGAAGGCGTTCAGCAGGGGATGGAACGGATGGGGCACCTACTCATATTGCGCGCCCGGGAAAGACCCGTGGAATGATATGGACGACATCGAAGGTGACCACCTGATGGCCTTCCCCGGGCCCAATGGGCCGGTGGCGACCAGGCGTTCCGAGGGCATCCGGGCCGGCTGGGAGGACTACTGCCTGCTCAGCCTCATGCGAAGTCGTGGCCTGAAAACAGAGCTGAACACCGTGCTGGCGAGGTATAAAAATGGCACCGCGCTGCAAACTCTGCGGCAGATGATGATCAACTATCTGAAATAGGACTGTAGATGCCGACAACCAACATTACATAGCGAGTGAGCTGAAGATGACTTCTAAAGAACGAATGCTGATTGCAATGATGAACGGGCAGCCGGATATGGTGCCCGTCGCACCGGATATGTCCAATATGATTCCCTGCAAGCTGACAGGGAAGCCGTTCTGGGATATCTACTTGTATCAGGACCCGCCGCTTTGGAAGGCATACATCGATGCGGTCCGATTCTTTGGATTTGACGGCTGGCTTCCTGCGGTGCCTGTGGATGTCGACTATGATCTCCGTGCCGGGCAGGATCAACCGCAGTGGAAAGAGGCGATTGTCCACACCACACCGGAGCGTATCTACACGCGCATGCATATACAGCTTGAGGGTGACCATCAGTGGTCGGACTTCTGTCATGTCTACTACATAGACAATCCGCCGACACATCACGTGAGGTTATCCAAGGTGGGTCTGCCAGCAACACCGCCCACTTCGTGGGAGGATGTTGTTCCCAGAACAAGTTATAGCGGTGTGGATGCATACTATGCCGCGTCGGAATACATGGGCGATGCCGGGGTTGTGGGTATTGCAGAGGGGCTGCCAGGATTGGGGCTGGAGCCGGAATCGATGTATGAGTGGTACGATAACCCAGATGCCGTTCGCGAAAGATGCCAGGCATATCATGAGCAGATTGTGCGCAGAACGAAAAAGATAGTCAAAATCAAACCGGACTTTCTATTGCTCGGGGTCTCTGGGTTTATGATCAGTAACCCTGAGCCGATATTCCGTGAGCTGGCTTTGCCGACCTTGAAAGAGGTGACGGCAATCTGTAAAGCAGCCGGGGTGCCCAGCCAGCTTCACTGCTGCGGTCCTGAATACTCGCTGGTAAAAATGGCGGCTTTGGAAAGTGATCTGTCGAATATCAACCCTCTGGAAGTCGCCCCCATGGGTGATTGCGACCTGGCTCGTGTGAAGCGTGAGTTCGGCCATAAGATCAGCCTGATGGGCAATCTGCACACCACATCGGTGATGCTGCATGGCAGTCCGCAGAAGGTGGCAGAAGAGAGCAGGAAGGCGATTGATGCTGCGGCAGCGGGCGGAGGGTTTATCCTCTCCACCGGCGACCAATGCGGCCGCGATACCCCGTTTGATAACATCCATGCGATGATCGACACCGCCAGGAGTTACTTCAAGCATTAGGCGGCGATGGTGGGCTGACCGCCAGACCGGCGCGGTTAGGAGAAAACCGCCCCGGACATTGGTTATCGGTACTATGCAGAGATTATCACGGCTATGTCCGGGGCGGTCTTTCAGTAGGCTAGCGGTAACGGAAGGCTATAGACCGCGCCGGTCTGGCGGATAGCCTGAAACCACTTGTCTCGCCTGGATCAAGACCGGCGCGGTTGGGGAAAACCGCCCCGGACATGGGTGATGGTGGGCTAACCGCCAGACCGGCGCGGTTAGGAGAAAACCGCCCCGGACGTCGGCAACCAAGACCGGCGCGGACATGGGCGATCGCCGCTGAACAGGGCCTGATTTCTCCCCCAAATATCCTCCTCGGTTTCCTCATATTTCATCCGTGTTGACAAGATATGCATATTATATGGGTATATAAATATACACTATATTGGGTGTATAATATTTATATGAGAACAGGATGGATACTCTGTGTGCAGGCGCACGGAATACATTTGGCGGCGGCGGAAGCGGACAGCACACAGCCTGCGGTGGTGCTATCCGACAGCCGCGTGCTGGAAGCCAACAGCTTGGCGATCAGCGCGGGGGTCAGCGCGGGCATGCGCGACAGCGGCCTGGAGGCGGTCTGCCCGCAGGCACTCTGCTACGCCTACAACCCGGATGCTTCGCTGGCGATGCGCCGCAACTGGCTGGATTCAATTGCTGATGTGGCCTTGGCCTTGGAGCCTCTGGACGACAAATACGCATTGATGGACATGCGCGGCCTCAGTGCCAAAACTGCCGCCACGGAGCTGCTGGAACGGGCGAAGAAGCTGAATCTGGAGGTCAGCACGGGCATCGCCCCGGGCCGGACCTCCGCGCAGTTAGCTCTGCGTGCGCTGAAAGGCCGCCCTGGCGCGTTCAGGCTGCCGTATCCCCTCCGGGATGCTTTGGCAGGCTTAGAGCTCAGTCTGGTGCCCGCTCCGCTGGACAAGATCGCGGTGAAGGCGCAGCGGCTGGGCTGGAAGAGTTTTGGCGCACTGGCGGTGCAGAACATGCAGCGCGTGCGCAGTCTGCTGGGCATGGAGGGGCTGGCACTCTGGGGACTGGCTCAAGGCTGCGATGACGGCATGGTGAAAAGCCTCTACCCGGAACCCAAGCTGGAGTATATCGGCGACTTCCCGGAGAACATCACCGAGCAGACGGCCGCGAACGTCTGGGCAAAGCAGGCGCGCCAGATGGAGCGTGCGCTGGAGGGTCGCGGGGCTGTGTGGATGCAGATGAGCATCTGGAACGAGGGGGCCTCGATGGTGGACCGCATGACGCTGAACCTGAATCCGCCCGCCAGCCAGCAGCCGCAGATCATGACGGCGTTGATGCGCATGTGGGACAAGCGGTTTCGCCATCCTGAACCGCTGCGCTGGGAGCTGCTCATCACCCATACACAGCAGGTGATCGGTCGCCAGATGAGTTTTGAGGAGGCTGAGACGCACCACATCAACCGGCAGGTGGAGCGCACCTTCAGCGACCTGCGCTCGCGATACGGTGAGCGTGCCCTGGTGACGCTGTCGGAGATCAAACTGGACTGGCATGAGCAGATGAGGAGGTATTATGAGCCGTTCAACATGGAGGCCTACCAGTGTGCTGCTGAGTGCGCTGGGGCTGCCGCTTCGGGTGCAGGAGCCCGACTGCAGCTACCAGTTGGACCAGTTACTGGAGCAGTGGAGGGAGGCGGGCAAGTGGTGGGAGGGGGAGCACCAGAAGAGCTTCTATCGTTTTGTGGCCGACGAGGGCATACTGCTGGAGTTGTGCAACAACAGTTGCGACGATAGCTGGACCATGCGAAGAAGGTAGCAAAACTGTGATACACCTGCACGTTCACTCCGGCTTCAGCTTTGAGGATGGAGCGAACCAGCCCGAAGAGCTGGCGGCAGAGGCCGCACGCCTGGATATGAGCGCATTGGCATTGACCGACCGCGATGCGCTCTACGGCGCGGTGCGCTTCCAGGACGCCTGCAGTCGCGTGGGGATTCAGGCGATCCACGGTGCGGTGCTGACCATGCATGACGGTATGGACCTGCTTCTTCTGTGCGAAACGCCAGAGGGATATCGCAACCTCAGCCGCATCCTGGCCAAGGCTCACCTGCAAAATCCGCGCAATGAGCCGCACACCCGCATGCCCTGGCTGCGGCTGCACCATGAGGGGCTGATTTGCCTGACCGGCAGCCGCCAGAGCCGCTTGGTCTACCTGGTGCGTGCGCAACGCTACTCGGAAGCTAAGAACTGGCTGGATGAGCTGCGCACGGTGTTCGGTGCGCAGAACCTGTACATCCAGTTGGAGCGATGCTTTCGGCCTGGTGATGCCTGGATTACCGCCCGGCTGATGGAACTGGCCGACCATATGGGCCTTCCGGTGGTGGCCAGTGCCGATGTGCGCTACGCCACGCCCAAACAGTTCCCTGCTCACGACATATTGCTCTGCGCCAAACTGGACATCAGCGTGGCCCAGCCGCATCCGCTGAGGGGCATCAACACCTGCAACAGTCTGCAGCACGCCCTGGACTGGCCGCAACTTTTTGAGGACCGGCCAGACGCGGTGCAGAACACATTGCTGCTGGCTCAGCGCTGCACCTACAACACCTTGCCGCAGGACCACAACCTGTTTCCCCGCTTTCCCGTAAAGGAAGGAGAGACACCGGAAGGTGTTTTGAAGCTGCTGGTGCGGCAGGGGGCCAAACGACGGTTCAAGCAGATCACCCCTGAAGCACGAAAACGGCTGACGCATGAGCTGCAGATCATCTGCCAGTTGGGCTATGCCGATTACTTTCTGGCCGTTTGGGATTTGGGCCGTTTCGCTGACGATCAGAGCATCCGGCACACGGGGCGCGGTTCGGCTGCCGACAGCGCGGTGGCCTATTGCTTGAACCTCACATCGGTGGACTCCATCCGGCGAGGGCTGCCGTTTGAGCGGTTCCTGTCGATGGAGCGCAGCCAGAAGCCGGATATCGACATCGACTTCGACTCCGAGCGGCGCGAGGAGGTGTTCCGCTACGTGCGTGAGAAGTACGGTGAGGAGCATGTGGGCATGGTGTGTACATTCCAAACATTCCGGGCACGCTCTGCCATCCGGCTGGTGGGTCAATCGCTGGGTATTTCTGCACAGATGGTGGACTACTTTGCGAAGCATATCCCCTGGATGTGCCATGCCGATGCGCTGGATCGTGCGTTTGACAAGGCCCCGGAGCTGCTGCACAGCGGGTTGAGCAGGCAGCAGCTCACGCTGTGGGTCTATCTCTGCGCGCAGATATCGGGCCTGCCGCATCATTTCAGCACGCATCTGGGGGGCATTGTGATTTCACGGGTGCCGGTGTGCGATATCTCGCCCATGCAGATGTCGCCCATGGACCGGCGGGTGCTCCAGTTTGACAAAGATGATGTGGAGCGCATCGGCTTCATCAAACTGGACCTGCTGAGCCTGAAGACGCTCCATGCGGTGGAGGAGGCGGAGGGGCAGATCATGGAGATCGACCCGGGATTCCGCGTGACGGAAATCCCTTACGATGACCCCGAGGTATACAAAATGATCCGCGCGGGGGAGACCATCGGCGCCTTCCAGATTGAGAGCCCGGCTCAACGCTCGCTGCATGTGCGGCTGAACTCGGATCATCAGAACGACCTGGATGTGAGTGTGGCGTTGATCCGTCCCGGGCCGATTGGCGGCAATATGGTGGAGCCGTTTGTGAACCGCCGTAACGGCGTGGAGCAGGTGGCCTACCTTCACCCCGACCTGGAGCCGATTCTGCGCCACACCTGCGGTGTGCCGGTGTTTCAGGAGCAGATCATCATGATCGCCACGGTGATGGCGGGCTTTACACCTGGCGAGTCTGACCATCTGCGCAAGACGATGACGCATAACCGCTCGCAGCTCGCCATGGAGGAGATCGGCACGCGGTTTGTCAGTAACTCCATGCAGCGGGGATACACGCAGGAACTCGCGCAGATGGTATTTGAGTGGATATTCGGCTTCGCGGGCTACGGCTTCTGCGAGGCACATGCCGCCAGCTTTGGCGATACCGCCTACAAAACCGCCTGGATGCTGCACTACCATCCCGGCGAATATATGGCGGCGATTCTCAGCAGTCAGCCGATGGGTTACTATCCTGTGAACACCATTGCTCAGGAGGCGCGCCGGCGGGGTGTGCAGTTGGTCCAGCCCGATATCAACCTCAGCAAGGTGGCCTGTAAGTGCCACAATAACAGGATTCGGCTGGGGTTCTGCCGTATCGGCGGGATGCGCCGCGCTGAGATGGATGCCATTGAGGAGGGCCAGCCTTTTACTGATCTGGAAGACCTCTGCCGCAGGGCGGAAGTGAAGCGTGACAGCCTGGAGTCTCTGGCGATGTGCGGCGCATTTGACAGTTGGCACCGCAATCGTCGCATGTGGCTGTCACGCATTCCCGAGGCGATCGCCTCCGTGAATGATGGGGGACTGGTCAGCCCGCGAAGCGAAACAGACCGCAGTGTGGCGAACTTCAGCCCATGGGAGCAGTTCATGCTGGAGTGGCAGTTGATGGGTCTGACCGTGAACTGTCACGTCATGACCCACTTGCGGGAGCGGATGTATCGGCTGGGTTTCTACAGCTCCGCTGATCTGAAGCAGGTGCCTAACGGCATGCGAGTGAGCGTGGCTGGGCTGGTGACCTGCCCGCACCGGCCTCCCACGCGAAGCGGCCGCCGGGTGATGTTCTTTGGGCTGGAAGACGAGTTTGGGCAGATCGAGTGCGCGCTGTTTGAGCCCGCTTACCAGACCTGCGGGCATCAGGTGCTGCGGGTGCCGGTGCTGGCCGCTGAGGGCACGCTGGTGCAGAAGGGGCGGGGGCGCAGCATCATTGTGGACGCCGTGTGGCCCATGGAGATGAGCGTGATAGAGACAGAGGAGCGTAACAGTGCCGGTGGGAGTGAAGATGTGGCTGAGGTTGTGGCATCGGACGGATCAGGCGGATAGGACGGATATGTAAAATCCGCCCAATCCGTCCAAAATCAAGCTAAACGATCTGCACGTCGTGGCCGCCGCGCTGGATGTCGCCCAGCAGAACAGCTTGTTCACCCGCACCGTTCAAATACTCAATCAAGTAGGGTGCTTGTTCACGCGGCAGGATGACCACCATTCCGATGCCCATATTGAAGCTGCGGAACATTTCGTGGTCTACGATATTGCCTTTTTGCTGGATATATCGGAAGATGGCGGGGATTTCCCAACTGCGCCGGTCAATCACGGCGCGGGTATCGCTGGGCAGCACACGCGGGATGTTGTCGTAGCATCCGCCGCCGGTGATGTGTGCCATGGCGTGGATGTCAAACTTGCCTAACGCCGGGTAGAGGGCGTTCAGGTAGCATCGATGAGGGGTCAGCAGCGCGTCACCAATCTCGGCTTCAAGTTCGGGAACATACTCATCGACTTTCATCCCTGCGTGCTCAAACAACACATATCTCGCCAGGCTGAAGCCGTTGGTGTGCAAGCCGTTGGATCCCAGCCCTACGATGGCATCGCCTGCTTCCACAGCTTGGCCGGTGATGATGCGGTCGCGCTCCACGATGCCCACGATGTTGCCGGCCAGGTCATAGTCACCCGTACCGTATAGACCGGGCATCTCCGCCGTTTCGCCGCCGAGTAGTGCCACGCCGTTGGTCTGGCAGGCTTCCGACATGCCGCTAATGATGGCCAGCAGTATCTCGGAATTCAGCTTGCCGGTGGCGAAGTAGTCCATGAAAAAGAGGGGTTTGGCACCTTGCACCAAAATGTCGTTGATGCAGTGGTTGACAATGTCTTTGCCAACGGAGTCATGCTTGTTGTAGTCAATGGCGATTTTCAGCTTCGTGCCGACGCCGTCGATACTGCTCACTAATACAGGTTGCGTGTAGCCCGTGAGGTCAAGCTGGAACATCCCTCCGAAGGATCCCACGCCGCCCAGCACCCCTGGGGTATTGGTGGCCTTTATCATCTCTTTCATACGCAGCAGCGCGGTGTTCGCCGCATCGATGTCCACTCCCGCCTTTGCGTAGGTGATTTGTTCGTCGCTCATGTGGTGGTCTCCTCCCGTGGTGCGTTGCACCAATCCATTATACTGTTTCGTTAGTTGATGGGTCGAATCAAATATATAGACGTCCAACAGGTATGGGCAGGGGTATCATGAAAGTGATCAGTCTACGTCGAGTTTACGATTGTCATCATAAAGGGGACTTAAATGCAATTTAGTGCCAGGATTCTGAACTATTTGGTGCTCTATATTCTTTTTAGCATGGGTATGCTATCTCTGTCGGCCCAGTCTGCAACTGCTGCAGCGGCAACGCCGACCGTCGAATCGGTATGTCTGGTGGCCTCTGATGTCATCGCCATCACAATCCATGATGGCTCGGTGAGTCTAGCGAAGCAGACCACATATGTGCCTCAGCCGGATGACAAGATCGGCAAGCAGGATCTTGCCAGGTGGCTCAGTCGAAAAGGGCAGTCCGTGGGCGCGATCGCAGGCAAAAAAGGTGACGTGTTCATGCCATTCGACACAATCGTGAAGCCGTCTCTTAAGGATGATGTGCTACAAGCTAACAGCAGCTATATGATTAGTTCCACAACAGATGGCAACTACAGCAAGCCTGTATCACCCACAAAGGTATACCGGAAGACTCGGCCCTACAACATGGCCCGCACTAATCCCTGGATGTTTGAAGCCGCGTTGGAGCATACCGTCTATCTCAAGATGCCTTCCGCCGTAAAGGCTGGTCACAGCTACGAGATCAGCTTTCGCTCCCTGCCGCTGGTGAAGAGGTCGTTCAAGGTCGATATGAATCGCCTGGTGAGCGATGCGATCCATGTCACACAGATCGGATTTCGGCCAGATGACCCGGTGAAGATCGGCTTTGTCTCCTGCTGGATGGGCGACGGGGGCGGGGTGAGCTACCGCGTTGGCACCCCATTCCGGATTGTGGATCAATCGAACAGCCGGACGGTGTTCAATGGCAAGTTGCAGTTATCCAAACTGGCCACCGACCTGACAGAAGATGCCTATAAGCGGAACTACAACCTCACAGATGTGTATCAGCTTGACTTCTCCTCATATACCAAGCCCGGTAGTTACCGAGTGGTAGTAGATGGCCTGGGCTGTTCGCTGCCCTTCAAAATCGCACCCGATGTGTGGCGTGCTCCGTTCCGTACCTCCGTGCGGGGGCTGTATCACCAGCGGAGTGGGATCACGCTGGGACCGCCCTACACCAGCTTCGTGAAACAACGTGACTTTCACCCGGATGACGGCGTCAAGATTCAAGTATCGACCACCGCCATCATCGACACCGCCAATGGTCCCATGGGCAACGATGCGGAGCCCACGAACTTCGGTCTACTTGTGAAAGGCGCGACCGATGAGCTGCTGCCAAACGCCTGGGGAGGTTATCATGACGCAGGCGACTGGGACAGGAAGGTTCTGCACCTGATCTCCTCGCGAAACCTGCTGGATTTAGTGATGATGTATCCCGAGTTCTCGCAAAAACTCAACCTGAATATCCCCGAATCGGGCGGTAAACTGCCCGATATGCTGGATGAAGCGCTCTATGGCTTGGATGTCTACCGACGGCTCCAGACCCCAGAGGGCGGTATTCGGGGCGGTATCGAATCGGAAGAGCACCCACAATACGGCGACACCAGTTGGCAGGAGTCGCTGCGTGTGTTTGCGTATGCACCGGATGCGTGGAGCAGCTATTGGTATGCCGGAACCGCCGCGCGGGCGGCCCTGGCACTGGGTAAGTATGACCCCACGCTGGCGGAGCAGTATCGCGGGAGTGCGCTGCATGCGATGGAATGGGCGGAGAAGCACAGTGACGATCCGCCGACCGCCATCGGTCACGTAGGTGCCGGCAAAAAGTGGATGATGGGGCTGCCGCTGCTTGGATTACTCGTGCTATTCCTGATGTATCGTCGACCGGCAGTTCACCGCCGCAGATGGGTCTATGTACTCGCGACGCTGTTGTTGCTGGTGACATTCCTGAAGGGCATGGGAGCCACCGCAGAACCGCAGTATCCGGTGGCCTTGCACAGACAGCATCTGATACGCGATGCCCGCAACTACGCGTCGTCTGAGTTTTTTCGCCTGACAGGCGACGACCGTTGGAACAAGATATTCGTGGCCACCACGCAGTTGGACAAGCCAAATCCTGAGTTGCTTCTGTGGCAGAAGCACGACCAGAGCGAGGCCGCGTGGGTCTATGCCCAGATCACGTACCCTGGAGTGGATAAAGCCGTGCAGGCACGATGTAAAGAGGCGATCGTCATCGCCGCCAACGAACGCATAGCCACCACTGAGCTGGCTGCCTTCCGATGGACAAAATACATCTGGCGACCGTTTGGTTTTGGCGCTCCCTCCACGCCTGATGCCACCACAATGATTTGGGCTCATCAACTGACCAGGGATCCAAAGTATATCACTGGCATGGTGCGTGCGGCACAGTTCGGTGCGGGAGCCAATCCCATGAATATGTGCATGACCACCGGCGTCGGTCTGAAATATCCCAAGAATCCGCTGCAGGTGGATTCCCGTATTACCGGCCAGACGGCTCCAGAGGGGCTGACTGTGGGTGGAGCGATGGACGTGACCTCGGTTGTGTTTGGAGATTGGGCTCGAAAACTGCTGAAGCCATATTGCTATCCCGATATCGAGAAGTGGTCATCCGTGGAGTCCTACATGGATGTATTCTGGAACGCGCTGTTGTGTGAGTTCACCATCCACGAGGTGCTCTCACCGAACTTCTACTGCTGGGGCTATTTGGCAGCGCGGAAGTGAGCGCAATATCACCAATAACATGACCCCGCCAGGTTATTTGCCTGGCGGGGCCGATTGGTTGCTTGAATGCTCTTACTTGCTGGCGAGCAATGCTACTGCGATGGAGAGCATCTTCGACTCGGCGGTGTCTGCGCGGCTGGTGAGAACCACTGGAGCGGCGGCACCCATCAACACACCGGCAATGCGCTTGCCGCTGGTGTGAGCAAATATCTTCACCAGCGCGTTGCCCACGTGGATATCTGGGCAGACGCAGATGTCCGCTTTGCCGGCCACTGGTCCGGTGATACCCTTCAGTTTGGCAGCCTCTTCGCTCAGGATGTTGTCCATCTGGAAGGGACCATCCACGATGCAGCCCTTGATTTGACCGCGGTCTGCCATTTTGGACAGGATAGCGGCGTCCAGAGTGCAGGGCATGTCGTAGTTGACGCTCTCCACGGCGGCCAAGATGGCCACCTTGGGGGTTTTGACAGCAAGCGACTTCACGAGCGCCACTGCGTTGACGATGAGCTGCTCTTTTTGCTTCAGGTCGGGGTAGGGCAGCATGGCGGCGTCGGTGACGGTCAGCAAGCGATCATCGAGCTCCAGGACGAAGGAGTGCGTCATCAGCTTGCCTGTGCGCAGTCCGATCTCTTTGTCCAGGATGGCGCGGAGCAGGTCCGCGGTATGGATCTGGCCCTTCATGAGTGCTGAGCAGTCGCCGGATTTCACGAGCGCGACGGTGGCTTTCGCAGCGGCGAGGTCGTTGGGTTGGTCCACGATCTGTTCGTCAGCGATCGCGTAGCCGATCTCTGCGGCCAATGCCTTGATTTCGTCGGCTTTACCTACACAGATGGGGGTGCAGAGACTGCCCTCCTGTGCCAGTTTGAGTGCTTCCATAACGGAAAGCTCGTGGGCGCAGCACACCGCGATGCGGTTGCCAGAGAGGCTTTTCGCGGCAGCTAGAACCTCGTCGAAATTGGTATATGCCATATCTGTCTATAGACTCCTTATTGTTCGGTGAGACGTATTCAAAAAACAGTGTAGCACCGCACACTCGTGGATGCTACACTGTGATTTAATTCACAAGCTGTTGGGGAACCCGGTGTTCCCGCTGAGGGTGACCTCGGTCTTTTGCTGAAACTCACCGAGATGCAGGCTGGCTTTGCAGGCTTTCGCTTGCTCTGACTGAACCACTCGGTTACCGGTGACCGTGACGTTGCTGGAACCGTCGATCTCCAGTGCATACACGCCACGCGCGACGGTGGGCATGATGCAGGCGTTGCGGATGGTGTTGTTTTTGACGACGGCATTTTCGGTGCCGGAGACCAGGATGCCGATGTTGTCGCAGCCATCAATGGTGTTTCCTTCAAACACGATGTTCTTAAAAATACCGGGTTTGGGCGGGTTTTTCCAGGACGGCATGATAGCGTAGCTGCCCAGCACGCAGTCCATGGGGTGGTAAACACCGACATTCTTGAATGTGCAGTTTCGCACCGTGACGTTGTGTGGGGCTATCGACTCGTAGAAGGCCACCACCTCATTGAATACCCAGATTCCTCCGCCAGTGGAGTGCTCAATGCGGCAGTTTTCGATCGTGGTGTTTCGGTTCTGGATCAGCATCCCGCGGGCACGGTTGTTCTTGATGGTGACCCGACGGATGGTGGCCTTGCAGCCTCGGGTGACATTACCGAAGATGTGGGTGACTTTTACATCTGCGGGTAGATCACGGTCAAACGTGACCTTGTAGACGTTGTCCTCCATCACCTCGAACTTCGCGACCGCAGCGGTTCCGTAGGTGATCAGGTCTTGCTGAGCCATGAACTCCATCACATCGCCGATATCCGGGTCGTCGCGCATCTTCATATTGTGCTGTGCCAGCACGGTGCGGCTGTCGATCATCTCTTTGATGGTCAGGTAAAGGCCGGTCTTCAGGTTGACACCGTCATCGCCCATACCTTCGAAGTAGCACTTGTCGATGAGGATGTTACCGCGGCAACCACCGAGGTGGATACCGTCAGCACCGGCACTCTGGAACTGAGACTCGCCTGGCCGTGGTTTCACCGTGAGATTGGTGAACGCGCCATCGGTGCATTTACTGGCGATGAACGCCATACCGGGCGATTTGTAGACTGTGATGTTGTCCAGCTTGAGGTTTTTGTTCATATGTGTATATATGACCACGCCATCATACACATAATGCCTCAGCATCACCCAGTTGCCTACCTTCATCCTGATCGGCACTTTCGTCATGCAGCGCACCAGCGAAGGACTGAGCACCTGCATCTCGGAGATGTTGTAGTAGTCATCCTTGCCATGCTTCATTGGGTGACTGGTGGCGGGGTCATACTCCATGATGGCCACAACCTTGAGGCCTTGTTTCACGGAGTATCCGGGAAGCAGTTGCACATCAAAGTGGTCATCGGCCGATACCGTCACCGCCCCCATACTATGGGTGGGCGTCTCGTAATCAATCACCATGTTTTTAATGGTGACTCGGGTGCATCCTCCAACGGTGAGGAAGTTCGATATACCGTGAACCATAAGCTCAGAACCGGCGCCATCCACGACCACATCGGTCATGTCGTCCAGACTGGCGATTTTACCCGCGTTTGGTCTTGCGGGCTGGAAAAAATCATATTTTCCTTTTTGGAAGACGAGCCGAGTGTTTTTGTATTTTTTACACTCTGCAATAGCTTGTTGGAGTGCAGGCGTCGCATCTTTACCGCTGTTTGGCACGGCACCGAACTGATTAATCGTGATGACTTTGGCCACTAATGAATCCTCCAGGTCGTAATCGGGTGTATCTGTCATGTCCAGCTCGCTAGAACCCGTTGTTATCACGGATATCAAGCTTCTCTTTTTGGTGAACGCCTTGATGGAAGCTGGCTTGACACTTCTCCGACTGCTGTGATTTGATCGCTGTGTTGCCTGTGATCTTGACATCACTGCATGCTTCAACCTCGAAGGCGTACGCACCGCGTGGGACAGTCGGCATGATGCATGCGTTGCGAATAGTGTTGTTCTTGACCTCGCCAGTGGTGGTGCCGGTCACCAGTATCCCGCAGTTATCGCACCCGTCAATGGTGTTGTTTTCGATCACGATGTGCTGGAATACACCCGGCTTCTTGGGCGATTCCCATCGCGGCATCATGGCGTAGGTGCCAAGAACGCAGTCAGACGGATGGTAGATACCTACGTTCTTGAATTGGCAGTTGCGCACGGTGACATTATGTGGCGCGATTGATTCAAAGAAGTAAGTCACTTCGTTAAACACCCACACGCCACCCATAGTGCAGTGTGCGAACTGGCAGTCTTCCACCAGAGTGTTTCTGTTTTGAATCAGCATCCCTCGGGCACGGTTATCAATGACTTTAACCCGGCGGATGGTGGCATTACAGCAGCGGCTGAGGTTGCCGATGAGGTGGCTGGGGACCATCTGCGTGGGCAGGGTGTGCTCGAAGCTGACCTTGACCATGTTGTCAGGCAGAACCTCCACCTTGGCGACTTTTGCTGATGCGTATGTGATCAAATCTTCCTGGTCCATCAACTCCACCGAATCGCCCACGTCTGGGGTATCCAGCATCTTCAGGTTGTGCTGTGCCAGCACGGTTTTGGAGTCGACTATCTCTTTCACAGTCAGGTAGAGGCCGGTCTTGAGGTTCACCCCATCATCGCCCATACCCTCAAAGTGGCAGCGGTCAACCAGGATATCGCCAGAACAGCCGCCCAGATGGATAGCATCGGCTCCAGCGCTCTGATACGGGGATGCTCCCGGGCGAGGTTTCACCGTCAGGCGGGTAAACTGGCCGGTGTGACACTTTCCAATGGTGAACGCCATGCCGGGCGAGTTGTAGACTGTGATGTTGTCAACACATAGATTCTTATTGTCATGCGAACCAATCACCACAGCATCATAGACGTGATGCCGCAGCATCACCCAGCTTCCGACCTTCATGATGGTGGGGTTTTTCAACAGGCATCGAACCTGCTGAGGGCCGGTGTGCTGGAGTTCCGATACCTGGTAGTACTCGTCCGCACCATGCTTGGTGGGGCGTTTGGTGGCGGGGTCATACTCCATCACGGCTGTGACTTTGGTCTGCCTGGCGACGGGATACTCGGGGTGAACCTGCGCATCGAAGTAAGTTGGGGTGACCGCCGTGACGGTTCCCATACTGTGCGTCATCTCTTCATAATCAACCACCATGTTTTTGATGGTCACTCTGTCGCATTTAGTGATGCCGATGAAGTTGCATATCCCATGCAGCATCATCTCCGAGCCGGCACCGTCAACCACAAGATCGTTGATGCCGTCAAGAGTAACAATCACATTGTGTGGTCCAGATGCCGGGAAGAAGTCGTACTTTCCCTTCTGAAAAATGAGTCTGTTGTTGCCAGACTTCTTACACGCTGCGATGGCCTCTCGGAACGCGGGTGTAGCGTCTTTTCCGCTGTTTGCGATGGCTCCAAACTGGTTAATGGATATCTTCCGAATCATGCGAAAACTCCTGTGTGATTCTATGTTGACTAGAAGCCGGTGTTGCCAGAGGTTCGTACCTCATTAGCTTGCTGATACTCGCCCATGTGCAGACTGGACTTGCAGCCTGGGGCTTGTTTCTGTTTGACTACGGTGTTGCCTGTGAGGGTGACCTGGCTGCTGGCGTCTATTTCGATCGCATATGCGCCTCTGGGTATGGTAGGGGATACGCAGGCATTCGTTACGGTATTGTTGGTGAGAGTGACGTTCGCACCGCCAGACACCAGAATACCGCAGTTGTCTGTGCCATCTATAGTGTTATGGTCAAATATGATGTTGTTGAACACCCCGGGCTTCTTGGGAGTTGAGATGCCGTTCATCTGTGCCCAGCAGCCCAGGACACAGTCATTGGAGTGGATCAGCCCGATGTTCTTGAACCTGCAGTTCTTCACGGTGACATTACGCGGGGCGATGGATTCGTAAAAATAGTAGATCTCGTTGAATATCCAAACACCGCCCATAGTGCAGTTTTCGAATCGGCAGTCTTCCACCAGCGTATCGTGGTTTTGGATCAGCATGCCTCTGGCTCTGTTGTTTTTCACGGTCGTGCGGCGTATGGTGGCCTTGCAGCATCGGCTGACATTACCCAATAATTGGCCTATGGCTGTCTGTGCTGGCATCTCCGTTTCGAAACTCACACGGTGCATGCCGTCTTCTAGTAGCTTTGCTTCGGCGACCACCATTGAGCCGATCTTGATCAAGTCTTCTTGCGGCAGCAGCTCCATAGTGTCACCAGGGTCGGGGACATCCGCGAACTTTAGGTTATGTTGGGCGAGCACGGTCTTACTGTCGATGATTTCTTTGATGGTCAGATAGAGCCCTGTTTTCAGGTTTACTCCGTCGTCGCCCATGCCCTCCAAGTGGCAGCGATCGACCAGCAGTTCACCGGTATTGCCTGACAGGTGCAGACCATCGGCACCGGAACTCTGGTATGGCGAGGCCCCTTTACGAGGCTTCACGGTCAGGCGCGTCAGTTTGACGTCTTTGCTGTTCGAGACGATGAAGTTCATCCCTGGTGCGCGGTAGATCGTGAGGTTATCCAGATGGATGTTCGTGTTGCCGTGCGAGTAGAACACTACTCCCTCACGGGCGCGCTGGCGCAGAAGCACCCAACTGCCGACCTTCATCACTGTCTTCCATTTGGTGAAGCAGCGGAGCTGCCGACCGCCAAGATGTTGAACTTTTAGCCCAATGCCGTTCTCGTCGGAGCCGTGCTTCAGTGGCCGTTTCGTGGTGGGATCATACTCCATGACGGCAGCAAGCTGGGTGATGTATTTCATGTCATAGCCGGGATGCACGGTGCATTCAAAGGAGTCCGCGTTCACCGCGGTCACGGTGGCCATGCTGTGCATCTCTTCTTCGAAATCAATCACCATGTTTTTAACTGTCACGTTGGTGGATTTGTAAACAATGATGAAGTTTGAGATGCCGTGTATCATCATCTCAGAGCCACGCCCATCAATGGTTAAGCCCGTGAAACCTTCCACGCTCGCAATTCTGCGGTCATATGGCGGTTCTGAGCTACTGAAGAAGTCGTAGCGTCCGGGTTCGAAGACAAGCCGGCAATTGGGATGCTTCTTGCATTCGGCGACGGCCTGCCGGAACGGCTCGGTCGCATCGAGACCGCTGTTGGGTTTCGCTCCAAATTGAGCGATGGAGATCGTCTTGGGCACTTAGGCTCCTCCGTGTATCTTTCTAGTTATCTATTCTGTAGCCCCTTCGCCGATTCCTGCCACTTCGGCTGCTTTGATACGAGCTGATGCCGTTGTATTATGAATTGGCTCACAAACACTTAAAATGAGGTTCCTCGAATGATATTCTCCTTAGTCGTTCTGGCTTTTTTCGTCTTCTGCACCCGACCGGTATTTGCCATGGCGAAAGCCAACAAGCCAACCAAGTCCGACAAGACGTTCATACCCGGTGCCATCTGGCCAGATGACAACGGCGTGCATATCAATGCGCATGGCGGAGGGATGCTGCAGGTCGGCAAGGTAACTTACTGGTTTGGTGAGCACAAGATTGCTGGTGATGCAGGTAATGTGGCTCACGTGGGCGTGCATTGCTACTCCTCTGACGACCTGTATGACTGGACCGATGAAGGCATCGTGCTCGAAGTCTCCGATGACCCTAAAAGCGAGATTACCCGAGGCTGTGTGCTCGAACGTCCTAAAGTGATCTACAACAAGAAAACCCGAAAATATGTGATGTGGTTCCATCTGGAAGAGAAGGGGAACGGCTACGCTTCCGCGATGGTCGGTGTGGCGACGTCAGATAAGGTGACCGGGCCATACGAGTACCTGCACTGCTTCCGCCCAGATGGCGAAGAGTCCCGAGATATGACGTTATTTGCGGACGATGATGGCAAAGCGTATCTCTTTCACTCCTCTGAAAACAACGCCAGTATGCATGTCTCGCCCTTGACCGATGACTACCTGGATACCACCGGTAAGTTCGTGAAGATATTTGAGGGCCGTTCAATGGAAGCACCCGCCGTGTTCAAACACCGAAAAAAATACTACTTCATTGGCTCTGGCTGCACCGGCTGGGCACCTAACGCCGCGCGATGCGCCGTAGCTGACCGCATCACCGGCCCCTGGACTGAGCTGGGTAACCCGTGCGACGGGAACCCGAAGCAGATAGAGACGACTTTTGAGTCGCAGTCGACCTACGTGTTGCCGGTGCCTGGCAAGAATGACGCATTCATCTTCATGGCTGACCGCTGGTGTCCAACGAACGCGATCGATGGACGCTACATCTGGCTGCCGATTCAGTTTGAGGGCAACCGTCTGGTGATAAAGTGGCTGAACGTATGGGACCTGGGTGTTTTCGGAAGGTAGCACCGCGGCACATGAATATGTAATGTTTATATCAAGTGTTGAAGGGGTTAGGGCAATAGCACTAACCCCAATGTCTAACGGCTCAGACGCCCCACTGGCGCAGCTCGATGATTAGACCGTCTGGGTCGCAGATTTCGGCCCGAATCGAGCTGCCCAGCGAAATCGGGCCCCAAGTGATCTCCACATTCTTGCTGTTCAGGTACGCGACGCACTCATCCATATTTTCAACTTCGATCGCTATTCCACGGTAACCGACATAGAACGGGTCTGCTGGACTCGGGGCAGGGTTAATAACTCCGATCAGCTCCATCGTTGTGTCACCGAGTTTCAGAAACGCGATCTCCTTGATGGGAGGTGCATCCACCGCCATCCGTTCGATCATGGTGAAGCCCAATACCTCAGTATAGAACTTGATTGTCCTTTCGATATCGCTTGCGATAGCCTCTGAATGATCGATTCGCTTAAACATGATGTGCCTCCACGTGGTTGAAATATGCGAGCAGTATCTGCTCTGGATTGTTTGTACCGGTTTCCTTCTGGGTTGTCAAGCGGGTAAAGTAACCATTGATGTCAGCTCTATTTCCTAATAACCACGATCTTGTCGTAGTGAACTCTGTCTTCTGGTGCGTTTGAACCGAATGTGGGACCTTCGAATTTCAGGGAGACATATATGTCGTAGGATTGGTTTGACGTTGTCCTGTTGTAGGCTTCCACGCATTTTCTGTCGATCATGTCGCCGATATAAAGATAGCAGTCTGGGGTCAACACGCTTGTGCCCAGGTAATACAAGTTATAACCGTTGCGCTTAATGTCGGCTGAGGCTAGTTTCACCTCAAGCAGCCCTTTTTGAGTTGTGTTGTCAAATAGACCAATGACATATGGAGGTCCAGACTTCCGCGAGCCTGCCCAGCCAAGCGTTGCGGTCTGGTCGGGCACCGAATTGTCTTTGGAGGGGAATATCTGAACTGTTCCAGGCTTCACAGGAACCTGCGCAATCTTTGCTCGTTCCTCCAGAGTTGGCAGGATGCTTTGGCGCTGCGCTTCTCGAACCTTTTCTGCACCCTTCGGAAAGCGCAGGAGTAGCGACTTTTCAAGGATTGCCTGGGCACGATTGAAAATCACCTCCGCTGATGGAAATCTCCCAGGCTTATCAGCAATAATTGCTTGATACTTACTGCCCAAACAAGCCAGATCCAGGCTGAAGCGCAGCATCTTTACATTGCCCAGAGTTCTCTGATTCCGTGTGCAGAGCGTGACCATCTTGTCGAAGCGACGCTGTTGTGTCCTAAGCCACTCAGGGGTTAAATATGTCAGCATGCCTTCACCAGCGTCAAAGGGTATCCTGTCTTGCAGTCCTGTCCGGCAGCGTTCTAGTTCAGCCAGGTAAGCTCTGGCTTCATGTGCCGCGGCACCATAGTAATAGTCGGTGAATTCCTTGATCAAAGCAGGCACGTCAGCATCGTCATCGGAATAGATATTGTCGAGCACATAAGTGTACAAATCTGCGAAGTTGGCGTCGTAGAACACTCCCGGAGCGTCATGTTCAAAAGTGGTACCCATGACACCCGCTCCCTTCATCAAGCGGGTATCTGCAACCACTCGATCCAGCAATCCAGATGGGAGCCCAATGTTATACAGCATCGGGTAATACCAGACGAGGACTTTATCGGAGAGCTTACACCAGTTCTTTAGGTTGTTGTAAGTCTCTGCGTTCTCAGGAGTGTTGAAACACTTGCGAAAGTCATCATCTATGGGAGCGAAGACAATCGCCAGATTATCTGGTAGTTTACCCGAGATGATAGGCGGCTTTTCCGTCTGGACCTTGCGGTAAGCCAGCGTAGATAGGCCTGCCTTCGGGTACATCCGCTTGATGACCGCACACGCCTCAATGAGGTAATCGATGAGTGGTCCTCCGGGCGTTTGGTATTTCGCTTCGAGTGTTTTACAGCCTTGGCAATAACAGAGGCTGCCTCCGCAGTCCATAGCCGAAAGATTGAAATAGCCGTTTCCGCCTTCCCTGCCGATATTTTCGAGTAACCGATCCGTCAACTGCTTCCGCAGACCAGGGTTGCTGAAGCAGAGCTGCATCGACATGACACGCTTGCCGGTGGCATCCAATGAGAAATACTCCGGGTGTGCTTCGAAAAAGTATTCCGGCTTGTTCCATGGCCAACCCATGAGGTCATAACCATATGCCGGCGGAATGTAGTGGAAGAGGGTATGACAGGCAGGACCTGGCAACTCAAAATCTTTCAGATTACCATTCTTCGCCAACTCGGGATAGACAGAACTTGAAAAGCCCGCTGCAGAGCCATTAAGCCCATTTCTAAAAAGATACAGTCCTTTAGCTGGATGTCCGTATGCATAGTCGACCATATGGTTGCGATAAGCAAATGACGGTATGAAGTGGTCGTTGAGCGGAGGGACCAGCAGCTTTTTGTGCTGGGGCACCAGTTCATCGCCGTAAGGTGTGAACCATCGGCAGCCCACCTGACTTTTCAGGAATCGGTAGACTGCCTGGCATGTTCCGTGGGTGCCCTGCCCAGCAAGAAGTATGTCGTGACCCTTAGTGATGACCATGGACTCTTGCTGCTTAAGGCTATCGAGCATTTTTTTGCCAAATAGCTTCTTTGCGAAGACGCCGTTACCGACGACGATCCGTTTTAGATACTTGCCGGCATCTGGCGCATTCACCAGAGTGAACTTAATGCCGGTCGATTTCCCAAGGTAGGTTCGCAACTCTTGAACGGCGATGGCATCCAACGCGCCACCTGTATCTGGTCTGACGATCACGTAGTCGCTTTTACCATTGTTGGCAATCACCAGTTCACCTGCCGAAACGGTGATGGGGGAGAGACCCGCCAGGAGACACATCAATATGAATATGTTGTTCATGGGGCGCCAGCTTTCTGTATCGCACCCACTTGTATGGATGGGATAGTATTTTATAACATCACATCACATCGGCGTTGACGCTGTTGACGCTACCGTAGTCACTAAGAGAACCGGCACGGTCAGTATCTGCATAGCTCATGGACGGGTAAAGTCCGCCTCGGTCATTATCTTGCGCTACTAATCGGCTTCGCATATGGCCGCGTGTATAAGTCCAGCCTATTACCCACAAATCCGGATTGGGATCGTATCGACCATGTGCCGCGACATAAATGTCTCGGCTATTGATCAACAAGCCCGATAAACCGGGCTGGGGAGCTCCTTACCGACGAAGATAACGTTAATGAAGACTGCTTCAGCAGTCTTGGTGTTCAATAGCCGAGACATTTATGTCGCGGAATCGGTGACCTACTAGCCATGCAATATTTGTGGGTCATAGACTGTGTATAATCACTCTACGCCTTAGCCAATATAACACTTACGCCGATGGTGGATAGGCCGTGGAGCAGGATTTATCGTTGTGGTCGGCACCGAGCTTCGGGTTGTTCCATGATCCGTTCTCAGAGATAAGTTCGTCAGCCTCTTTCGGGCCCCAACTGCCACGCTCGTATGGATAACTCTTGTTATGCTCACTGAGGACCGGTTCGACCACCTCCCAGGCGGCCTCTACAGCATCCTCACGCGTGAAAAGTGCTCCCTCACCAGCCATGGCGTCACTTAACAACCGCTTATAAGGTAGTTCCTCTGTGTGGTACTCCTCCAGAAGGTAAAGCTCCCGTTGGTTACCTACGAACTCCTTCCCCGCACGCTTAACGCGAGCCTCAAGAGCGACAGCGGAACATGGGGAAATCCGAAATCGCAGATAGTTAGCCCGGCTCTGGGGGAGTGCTGAGTCGGCGAACAGCTCCTGCGGCGGGGGTTTCAACTCTACCAATACTTCGTGAACCGATTCGGATAAGCACTTACCGGCTCGCAGGTACCAGGGCACACCCTTCCAGCGCCATGAATCGATGAAAAGCCGTAAAGCACAGAAGGTCTCGACATCGGAGTCAGGCGCCACATTCGCTTCATTATGATATCCATCGTACTGTCCACGCACTACGTCTTCTGGTTTGAGCGGACGCATGGCTTGAAAGACCTTGGTCTTCTCCGTATGCACGGCTCCAAAGCCTCTTAGGGATGGTGCTTCCATGGCCAACAGTGCGACGACCTGGAACAGATGATTTTGGATCACATCTCGCAAACAACCGGCGGATTCGTAGAAGGCTCCGCGGTTACCAACACCGAAGCTTTCGGCCAGGGTAATCTGGACACTCGCCACGTAGTTACGGTTCCAGATGGGCTCCAGGAAGGAGTTGGCGAAGCGGAAATAGAGGATATTCATGATCGCTTCTTTGCCGAGGAAGTGATCAATGCGAAATATCGAGTCCTCAGGAAAAACCGACCGTGCGATGTTGTTGAGTTCACGGGCAGAAGCCAAGTCGCGGCCAAACGGCTTTTCAACGATGACACGCGCATTATTCGCCAAGCCGGCAATGCCAAGTCCCGTGATGACGGTGGGGAAGAGCGAGGGTGGAATTGCCAGATAATGTGCCGGGCTTTGAGCACCATGCAGGGATCTTTTGATCTTTCTAAAAGTGGCCCGGTCGTTATAATCCCCACCCACATAGCTAAGGAGTGACAGGAGATGATCAAGGGCAGCTTGGTCATCGACGCCTCCCGAAAGCTGAATGCTGTCTATCACGCGGTTGCGTAGCTCTGTTGGGTGCCAATCCGGAAACGCGACACCTATGATAGGGACCTGTAGATCGCCGTGTTTCGCCATCGAATACAGGGCCGGGAATATCTTCTTATGTGCCAGGTCACCTGTCACACCGAACAATACCAGCGCATCCGAATGAAGGTCGCTCATTGGATATCTCCGCCAGATTTCTGAGACCTCTCCACATGCCCACCGAATGCATAACGCATGGCTGACAGTACCTTATCAGCAAAATCAGACTCGCCACGCGAACTGAAGCGATCGTATAGTGCCGCACTGATCACAGGGATAGGCACGGATTCGTCAATGGCAGTCATGACCGTCCAACGGCCTTCTCCTGAATCCGAAACATGACCTGAGAAGTTTACAAGGTTCTGGTCGTCAAGAAGTGCCAGAGCAGTCAAATCTAATAACCATGACGCGATCACACTGCCGCGACGCCATACTTCGGTGATATCGGCCAGGTTAAGGTCGTATTGATAGTGCTCGGGATGCCGCATGGGGGAGGTTTCGGCATCGGAAGAGTGCTGCTTTTTGCCAGCGTTCGCGTGGTGAAGAATGTTCAACCCTTCAGAGTAGGCGGCCATGATGCCGTATTCGATGCCGTTATGCACCATTTTAACAAAATGACCAGCACCGGATGGTCCACAATGCAGGTAGCCATGCTCGGCCGTACTGTGTTCTATGTCTCGTCCCGGTGTGCGCGTGGCGGAATCGACACTGGGAGCGAGAGACTCGAATATCGGGTTGAGGCGTCGGACAGCCGTCATATCACCGCCGATCATCAGGCAATACCCTCGATCCATACCCCATACACCACCACTGGTGCCTACATCCACATAGTGAATGCCCTTTGGTCTCAACTCTTCACTGCGGCGTATGTCGTCATGGTAAAAGGAGTTGCCACCATCGATAATCACATCATCTTCAGAAAGATAGGGCATCAGATCATTGATGGTATGGTCAACCACCGCTGCAGGGACCATGATCCACACGGCTCGTGGTTGCTTCATTTGCTGTGACATATCTTCCAGCGAAGCGGCGCCAGTCGCGCCCTCATCAACAAGCGCCTGAACGGCTTCTTGTTGCACATCATATACGATACAGTGGTGTCCAGCGCGCAGTAGGCGACGCACCATACTTGAACCCATTCTGCCCAAACCGATCATGCCAATTTCCATTTGTTGCCCCTTTATACCGTGATCATCTCGTGGGTTATTACCGCATATTTGCTGTCATTCACCCTGAGTATGACACACTTAGCCAGACTGTTGATGGCCACTCAGCAACCTGATAAGAATAGTAACTACTCAGCCATCAGATTATGCTGCCAAGTGTCTATTCAGCATATGTGCAACGCATTCATGCATCGCTGCGGGCACCCACTTCGTGGGTGCCGGAAGCTACAGCAGCCTTATAGATCGTGGTCTGATACACGATCATCCCGATGGCTGAGTAGTCACTAATAATAATGCAGCTTGGGCTCTACTCCGGTATCACCTCGATGGCGTTGAACAGCCGCGCGCTGGGGTCGACCCCGTCCTTCTGCACGCAACTGATATCGAGCGTGTCCCCTTTGACCTCGATACCCTTGAAAGTCTGAATGGCCACATTGGCCGCGCTGTCACCGCACAACGTGTAGATATCTGCGGCATTAAGCAGCTTCTGCCCAGCGATCGTGTAGTCCAAAATGCAGACCCCCGCCTTTTGCGATGGAGGATAGCCTACACGCAGGTAGAGCTTTACGGTGTATTTACCGGGCTTAACGGTAAACTTGTAACCCTCAACATCATACGCTTCGGTCTCGAACAGCTTCGGGTCGTCCACGTTGCGTAGCGCATTGACATCTCTGGTCACCCCGCTCCGCTTACCGATATACCCGTATCCACCAGGTGAGAACGACCGGTCATCGGGGAAGAACAGCGTTCCATCCTTGGCTGTGTAGTAGCTGTCGGCTCCGCAGTTTATCGCATACCGGCTTGTCCGGATCATGTCGGCTTGCTTTGAGAGGTAGCCGGTTTCGGCAGCCGCGGAGAGTTTAGGCATCTCACCATCGATCATCTTGGAAAACAGCAAGCGGTGTGCTTCCGCGAGGCGACCAGTTTCTACGGCGGTGCTGATGGCCTTCAGCCGAGTGGCTAGTGCTGGGATGGCGATTCCCTTGCTGGTGAGTTTTTGGACGTCGGCCGCGACCGCTTTGGCTCTCGCGCGATACCAGCTCGTCGTGGCGGCGTCCACATGACAGCTCATAGACACAGGGACAGCTCCTGACGAAATCTTGAATGACTTGAGCTGATAGGGCTTCAGTTGTAGGGTCAGTTTATTGGACGCGATATCTGTCTTCTTGCCACTAGATTGGTCCACCACGCTACCGATCTTCTTGTTGAAAGTGATAGTGACGGTACCGTTCGTCCAAATCCGGTTAACAGCATATATATACAATCCGTCGGACGTCTTGGCGTGTCGCGCACAAATCGGGTCGTTCTGGCCGGCGATGTCCTGGAAGGGTTTGGACGGCAAGGCGCGAAAAGCGGTCGCAAACTCGCGGAACTCATCATCACGCCCCGCGCTGCCCAGAGGCTGGCCGCCCATCATGATGATCGAGGGATCAGAGGCCGCGAGGTTGAACGCCAGCTCGCGCAAGATGTGCCGACCGTTAGGCTTGACGTCCGCGTTTTGGAACATCGACTTGTAGACATCGTCGTTGAGAGACCCATTAAACGACTCGAAGTAGAGGTTGAAGCTTGATGTCAGCATCTCTTTAGCAGACTGACGGAACAACGAACCAAATTGATTGCTGTACAGGAACTCGTCATCCAGCGTGTAGCTGTTGTCCCAGGCCTTCTTCCAGTCGCTCATGTTCCAGCGCCTGAGAGGTGAGATCACCATGTCGCTTCGTTTGCCAAGTTGGGCGAGATCGAACCCAAACTGTTCGTAGTAATAGCTGGCAGCATCTAGTGTTTCGCTCTCAGAGCCTACCAAAAGTCTGTCTTCCGGTTGAACTATAGAGAGATAGGTCCGGCAGTCTTTCTTCGCCGCACTCACCAGTGCGGCCAATTCGTTGAAGGCCGATGTTACTTTACCCGCCCGCCAGGCTAGCCACTCGCGCCGTTTGGTGCTGGTCAGGAACGCATACCGCTCCGCAAACCGATCCGCTCCTTTGGAGGACGGCACCTTGATGCCAGTCTCTTTTTCGAACAGGCCAACGCTATAGTCGTCGTAGCCGTGTTCAAGTGAACTGAACTGGATCGGCAGATGCCAGACACTCAGACCGGCAAACGCGGGGCTCTTGGACAACCGTCTCACGACCTCACTGACGTGCTTGAGCACCATCGACCTGACAGCCGGATGTACAGGGTTAGGCGTGTTTACCGTCTTGCCGTTTCTGTCAGACATGAAGTAGCCCTTTTGTTCGAACTCACTCCAGCGGTCGGATGGGCCGGCCAGTTCTGGAAGATGGAACAGATTGGCGATGGCAATATATTTTTTACCCCTGGCTGCGAGCATGTCCATCATCAAAGCTGGCACGCCATACCCACTGAGAAGGCCGTGGCGACTGTACGATGACCCTGGCAGTGCATATTGAGCACCGCCATACCGCAGGACAGGATAGGCGAGCACGTCCTGACCGGTGTAGTCGAAATAGTCGACCATCTTCTGAGTGGCATCCACCAGATCGGTTAACCCCGATCCTAATGGTAGATCGCGGAATGAACCGGTGAGGTAGTCGAACGACTGGTCTTCATCGACATGGCCGATCATGCGGTGAGCGGCCGGTGGTTGGACTGCGAAATTCGCTTTGGGCAGGGGCGATGCCGCCGTGAGTAGACGCACTGAGGCCACTGCGGCTGGTCGGCCAGGCACCATGGTTCGCGCCTCGAAAAGATACGTGTCCACCCATGGGTAGATCACGTATCGCACTGTCTTCATCTCGCCGGTGTTGGGGTATATCCCACCTGCCACTATTCCGCCCTCAAGCCTGTCGCGGTCATTGGCCCAGGCACTTTTTGGGTAGAGATAGAGTCCCATGCTTCTGATCTTGTCATCTGGCCAGGTGATTTCCAGTATCATCGGACGTCCATTACGGTATTGCTGCGGGATATTGATAGGGAAGGACACCCTGTCCATCTTGTGGTCACCGACTTCCAGATACGGTGTGCCACCTTTAAGTGTACGTGTGGTGACTGGGCCTGACTTGAGCAGTCCCGCCATGTCTGCTGCCGCCTTTATGCTCACCACCTGTCTCTCCTTCACACCCTTAGTGGTGGCTACCGGTGTGTTTTGCGTATAAGCGTAGATCGGGAAGGTCCTGGTGTTGTTCACTCCGCCGATGTCGTTTTGGCACGTGAGACGATAGTAGCCTTCTGGCACGGCTTTCACGGGCAGAACAACTTCCACGAATTTGCGAGATACCGTGACCTGTTTGGTGACGGTCAGCGCTGGTGTACTACCGTTCTCAGGCTGCAGGGTCAATTTCACCGTGCCCTTGACGGAGGGTTGTGCTGTGCCTGGTGAACAGGGTAGCGTACCAGCCGGATGAACCTCCACTGATAGTAGTTCATCTTTGTTCGCTCGAATGAACTTCCTCTCGATTACCATATCAACAGGCATCCCTTGCCTAAAGGCGTCCGCGACTTGGTCATGCGTCAAAGCACGGGGTAGAATCGCCACATCATCGAGTGCGCAGTCTCGTGGCGACTTGTCTGCACTGCCGATGATGATGGTCTCTGCGCCAGAAATATCGGCGGCGTTTTTCTTGAAGGACATCCGTGGTTCGGGTGCTCCTATACCGCTGAATGACATTGATATATCACTGGCGGAATACAGCATACCATCGAGATACAGCTTGCTGGGTCCGTTCGGTTCGACCACCATGGCGATATGGTGCCATTCGTTACGGCCGATGTATCCCACCGATCGGTTTTCAATGGTGAACAGCGCATCGGTATATCTGTCTTTCACCTCACCACGGACACTCCAGTCGTTCAGGCTCAGCCGAATCACCGGCTTCCCACTGCTGTCGACGATGCTCAGAATGTCGCCCAAACGATGGCCCTGGGGTGCCCAGAAGTCAAATTCGGTTTTCATCCAAAACACGATACTGGCACCCTTGGAAAAGGGCGCTTTAACCGCTACTATCGGGGTCGGAGCTGCGACGCTTGCGCCTGCTGGCTGAGTTCCCAGATACAGTGCTGTGCCAGTCAGTCCATCGCCGTAGAATGCCTGGCTTGCGGAGTCCGCGGAGCCGGTGCTAGAAACCGCGTCAAATGAGATGTGGATATCATCGGCAGTGCTGGCTGCGCTTGACGAGTTGCCGCTGTCCGCGGTCAGATTAGTGTTGATGGGTGTGATGTTGATATTGTCCACTTCGATATCAAGGTTGTAGGAGTAGAGTGTCAGTGCACCACGATCCGGGGCCACCGCATCAATCGTGGCGATAAACTGGCCATCGGCATACAGATGGATCAGTTTCCCGACGCACACATACCGGAAATGAATGAATGGGGTATCCACTCCTATCACGGGCGGCTTGGGCACCGCGCCTGGACCGATGTTCCGTCCGGCTCCATTCGGCACCGACTCTTGGTATCCCAGAGCCCCTGAAGGCCAGCAATAGATTTTACCGTTTGATGACTTCCCTTCGACAGATGAGGTTCGCAGATCGATGCCGAAGTGTCCGGAGTCATTCACTTTGATGATGCGTGCATCGAACTCGATCGAAAAGTCCGACACATCGGGAGACAGACGCAACGACACTGATCCTAGGTTGTTAGCTCTTGTCTTAAGGACACCGCTCTCTACACGCCACTGGTTTTGGTCGATATCCAGGTGTTTCACGGCAGCCGAGGGGTCATTAAACCGTTCAGACGATAGGGGTGTGACTTGCTGAGACAAGGCTCCTGTATGAAATGCGCACATGGAAAACAAGATGAATGCGAATGCTATGAGCTTAAGAGAGTTAAGTTTCATTGATATCCCCTGTAGTGTCATTTCTGGTTGGTTTTTATTGCTCAGCTACTGAGCTGATCACGATGTCGTCCAGCTTGCCTGCAAACATATGGCCTGTCCCATCGCCGCCTAGATATATCCGCAGGTTACCGTAATCTCTGGCGGGTATCCCTGATGCGGTGGCAGATAACTTGTTGTTGACCGATATCTGAATGGTCTGTTCGTTAAGTTTCACCTCAACATGCGACCATACCTCCAGGGGTAACGGCGCATCGCTTGTGGCGAGGATGTTGTACTTCGTGGAGTCGGGTGTCCTGGACATCTCCCGCCCGGCCTGGAGCCTGCCATCTGCCAGTATCCGAAGCACGGGACACGACTGCCAGCCAACATGCCCGATGACGCTCTGCTCCACACCTGAGGAGGTGGGCATGATGTCCATGCTGATGGTGTAAGCTCCGATGGGGAACTGGCGGATCGGAACTTCGAGGATGTCATCTTTCCCATCAAACTGGATACAGGCACCGGGCTTGCCATCGCGGAGTACCACAGCCGGTGTGTGGTCAGGATTTTGTGCGTAGCCCGGCACATTTACTCCGCTGCCCGGGTGCAGACGGTTCCTGCCTGCGGTGTCGGCCCACGGATCGGAACTGTCAAATGCCCACTTCATCTGTTGCACCATCGCAGGATGCACTATGGCAATTGCTGTTGCTGGTGTAATATATGGCGGCGGGGTGATATAGGCGTCATATCCACCCCCACCAACCGCTCCACCGTCCAGCGTTACTGCGGTATTCAGCACAGTGGTGGGAACCAAGGCTGAACTGGTAGTGAACGGCGCGACGGTGTTTGAGAAGAAGAAGCTACCGTTTATAGTCTCGCATCGGACGGTGAACAGGTCACTTGGGAATGTGTTTGCCACATACCACTGGCCGGTCAAGTCAGCTTTGGATACATCAAGGTTTGGAGTTACAACTGCGGTATTTGCGGTCTCTGCCAGGAAAAGCCGGCAGACAGGCTGCCCACTCGTGGACAGTAACTCCACGGATCCCTGCTTCAGTTGGGTAAGGGTGACCGTTTGTGGCTTGCCATGATCCAGCGTGACATCCAGTTTCATTTCACCACTATCCACGAGCTCAGCGGCCAATTCTCGATAACGTCGTAAAACAACAGATAGAGAGCTCGGTGACCACTTCAGGTCGGGTTTACTGACCGTATCCAAGGCGTAATAGGCGTTCAAGATTGTCCCGCCAGAAGCGGTGATCTGTATCTGGGTGTCTTGAATGTGAGTGAGGCTAAGCTGGTACCTTGTACCTTTCCGATTGTTCTTGTCGAACGCTCCGATAGGCCGGTCATTTCTATACAAGGTGGCACTGCGAAGCTTCGCAGTGGATTTCAGCGAGACAGTGGCTTCGATGGTGTCTGATGCAACCCTCTTGACCGAGAGTTTGGCTTGTCCATCGGTCATCTCATGGACCGGTACGCGTATGCTTGATTTATTGGCTATCCAGCCTGTCCGCAACACAAACATCGGGAGCCGTCTGGAATACCGGGTGCTGCCTCCCTGCACATGCAGGACGGGTTCTACGACCGGAGTCTGGGCGAAGGCCGCCGTGGGGATCGCCCAGTCAAGTCGTTCAGCTTTGGCTCCGGCGATGGTGCGCGAGGGCGTCGTCATCAGCGATTTACCAGCCATGGAACGCAGCTCTAGGCAGACAGTGACCGACTTGGCGATGCTGGGCAGGGAGATGAGCTCTATTCGCTGCACAGTGCCGATTATCTGCTCACGCTGATAAGCCAGGTATAGACGCGGAGATTGTGCGGGTTTGTCAGTGCCCTTCCAGTGCGATATCCAGTATTGCGTGAGTTCCGGGTAGGAGTGAAACTGATATGTCATCGGCTGCAGCGGGGTTTCGTCTAGGTCGTTCCAAGTGGTCAAGTGTATCCAGTCTGCCTGTTCCTTGACGGCGTTTTCGAAGTTACTCCAGAACTGATCGAAACCTCGGAATCCGCTGTAGTAGTCGTTACGTCCAGAGAACAGCCACGATCCGATGTAACCGGGCCCAAGTCCCGCCATCCATTTACCCGACGATGTCAGGGCAGCTCCCTTGCGTAGAGCGGGAAAGTGGGTAGACGCCTCAGAAGGGGTCTTGTCCAATGCATTGAAGCTGTAGTGCATGTCGAAGCAGTTTGGGTAGTCCGCCGGTGTCTGGACATCCGCCACCAGGAACACTTCATAACCGGAGTTCAATAGCTCTTTGCGGAAGGCCACCCAGTAGTCGGCTGACTTGCGGTCGCCGGCATAGGTTGCCAACAACGGCTTACCGTCTATGCGTGCTAGGTTAGGTGACTCACTCGCCTGTTTCAGAAAGGCCGCCACTTTCGCTGCATACTCCGGCGCAGGATCACTGAAACCATCGAGGCAGACCGAAACCATGAAGGGTGTACCCGAAGCAGCATCAAGCAGCTTCAGCGTCTGCTCCAGGAACACCGAGCCATCTACCAGGTCCACCAGGAAGCCATCAATGCCCATCTTGATCGCTGCGTCTATCTCTTGGCGGTAGTCACGCTGTTGGTCTCCAGTGGGGTGAGTCAGTGGAAAGTCATAATAGTTGTTAATGGCACTCGGCGTTCGGTTCCAGTCAAACCAGGCGACATAGTGGCACCACACCAACCGGTCGTCAGTCGACATAGGTTTGGCATACAATATTGCGGACAGCAGCAGACAAACCAGTATGCCAATGCCGCATTTCCAATTAATTGACTTCGTTTGCACACGTTACCCCCAACTTTGGTATTACTATTATTATGTCCGTATAGCAGTAAATATATGCATGTTGTATGTGACCATGCGGTCTTCGGTAGGTGACTTGCCAGAAGATGCGTTAGAATATCACATAGAACACTCCGCATAACTATATGGAGACAGACTTGGCTAATTCATCGAAGTGGAAACTGGTGGGGACCAAAACCTTAAAACTTCTGGGCGATGCCCGAGGGGTAGCGGCACTCATCGCTGTGTTTTTGTTGGGGGCGATTTTCAGCCCCAAAGCGGTTGACGGCTTCCCGATTTTTCTGAAACTCAATACCCAGTTCGACATACTCTTTGAATATGCCGAGTACGGTATTTTAGCGACTGGCATGACACTGGTGATTCTCACCGGAGGAATCGACCTTTCGGTTGGGTCAGTTCTTGGTTTTTGCTCGGTTATGTTTTCGTTGCTCACAGTCGGTTATGGATGGAGCCCGCTTGCCGCCATGGGCGTGACATTGGTCGCAGGTGCCTGTGTGGGGTTTGTGAATGGCTCGCTGGTTTCACGCTTCAAAATGCAACCATTTGTGGCCACCCTGGCAATGATGGTGGCGGCCAGAGGTATGGCCAAGTGGCTGTCGGGGGGCATCAAGGTTCAGCCTGGAGCCAAAGAGTGGTATGCGGTTCAGACCGGCACCCCAGAGTTCCAAAGCTGGATGACCACCAAGCTGCCATACATCGGCTTGCAACCTACCACATTGATCTTCTTGCTGGTCATACTGGTGATGATCGTAGTGGTTCGCTACACTCGGTTTGGCCGGTATCTGTATGCTATCGGGGGCAACGAAGAGGCTACACGGCTTTCGGGCATTAAAGTGCAAGCGGTCAAGACGTGGGCGTATGTGATTTGCGGCATGATGGCTGCCCTAGGCGGTATTTCCAACTCATCCCGGCTGGAGCTAGGCGATCCTGAAGCCGGCTTCACCTATGAACTGGACGCAGTAGCGGCGGTAGTGATCGGGGGCAGCAGTCTGCTGGGCGGACGGGGAGGCATGCTGTTTACGCTAATAGGTGTGCTGATCGTGGGGTATATCAACAAGATTTTAAGTATCAACAACGTCGACGAATCGGTCCGGTTGATGGCGAAAGGTCTCATCATCGTCGGCGCGGTTCTCATACAACAACGCAAGAGCGACTGAACTACCAGGAGGCTTCCTATGATTTCTAGAAAATCACTCGTGCTGATCTTTGCTGCCTTTGCGGCATTTGCCGTGAGCGGCTGCTCCACCAAACAACCCACCACGGCTAAGGGTACCCCTGAAAACCCCTATGTGATTGGTATGAGCCAGTGTAACCTTGGCGAACCGTGGCGTGTGCAGATGAATGCGGACCTAAAAGCCGCCGCGGCCAAACGCCCCGAGATCAAGATGCTGTTCAAAGATGCTCAGAACGACACGCCCACCCAGCAGAGCCAGGTTCGCGAGTTCATCGCTCAGGGTGTTGATCTCCTGATCATCAGCCCGAAGGAGTCCCGTCCACTCACCAAGCCAGTGGCTGAGGCGATGGATGCTGGCATCCCGGTGATCGTGCTCGACCGCCGTGTAGAGGGTGACAAGTTCACCACTTTCATCGGTGGAGACAACATCGAAATCGGGCGTGAAGTAGGCAAGCATCTCGTGAAGGTGCTGAACGGCAAGGGCAACGTGGTGATGCTGCGCGGCCTGAGCACCACCAGCGGCGGAATTGAGCGCACTGATGGCTTCAAAGAGGGCATCAAGGGTTCCAACATTAAGGTCATCTTCGACGCAGACTGCAAGTGGCTGGAGCCAAACGCACAGGCCGAAATGAAATCGGCCTTGTCTCGCTATCCGCAGATCGATGCGGTCTACGGCCAGAACGACCCCATGGCGCATGGTGCCTATCTTGCTGCCAAACAAGAGGGTAAAGGCCGTGAGAAGACGATCAAGTTTGTCGGAGTCGATGGTCTTCCACATGAGGGTGCGGCTTACGTCAAACAGGGTATCTTGTCATCAACCTTCGTCTACCAGACCGGTGGCGAAGAGGCAATCGTGAATGCGCTGAAGATACTCAAAAATGAGACCGTCGAAAAAGAGCAAATTCTCAAGACCAAAGCCATCACCAAGTAGGGGAGTCCATTCATGCCATCAGGGGATGCCACACAAACCGAATATGTGCTGCAAATGCGGGGGATTCATAAGGAGTTCCCCGGTGTGAAGGCACTACAGGACGTCAGCCTCAACCTGCGAGCAGGGGAGGTTCACGCATTGATCGGTGAGAACGGTGCTGGTAAATCAACGCTCATCAAGATATTGGCGGGTGCTTTGCACGCCACATCTGGTGAGATTTTGATGAATGGCCAGCCCGTGCATATTGCATCCCCTGTGGACGCCATGCATATGGGTATCAGCGTGATCTATCAAGAGCTGATGCTGATACCCCATATGACCGTTGCCGAAAATATCTTCCTCGGCAGGGAACCCAAAACCAAACTGGGCACAGTCGATTTCGCGGAGATGCGCCAACAAGCCCAGAAACACCTGGACAGGTTGAGTGCCGGGTTCTCGGCCAACAGCCTGGTGGCCGACCTCAACATCGCGCAGCAGCAGATCGTTGAGATTGCTAAGGCGGTTTCGCACGAAGTCTCGGTGCTGGTGATGGATGAACCGACGGCTTCACTGACCGATCGCGAGATTGTGAAGCTGTTTGAGCTGATCGCAGACTTGAAATCCCAAGGTGTCAGCATCGTGTATATCTCGCACCGTATGGAGGAGATATTCCAAATAGCTTCTGTGGTGACTGTCATGCGAGACGGCCAGTACATCGGCACCAAGCCCACGGATCAGGTCACTATGGACCAACTGGTGAATATGATGGTGGGGCGGGAGCTCGTTTCCGGAGCAAACATCCGCAATGTTGATGAACGCCCGGTCAGCCTGGAGTTGAAGTCTGTGTGCAGCGAAAAGGTGAAAAACATCTCATTGAAGCTGGGCAAGGGCGAAATACTGGGACTGGCGGGACTGGTCGGAGCGGGACGCAGTGAGGTCGCCCGGGTGGTGTTCGGTGCCGATCCAATGACCAGCGGGGAGATATTGGTAGACGGACAGCCGGTTCAGATCAAGTGCCCATCTGATGCGATTGAGCATGGTATCGGATTTGTGACCGAAGATCGCAAATCGCTGGGTCTTGTGTTGCCGATGTCTGTGCGCGAAAACACCACACTGGCCAATCTGGGCAGATATACCAGTGGGTTGTTTGTCAATCGGGCCAAGGAGACAAAAGACGCACAGGAACTGGCTGTGTCACTGCGCACCAAGATCACAGGTGTGGAGATGGAGACTGGCCATCTGAGCGGCGGTAATCAGCAGAAGGTGGTACTGGCGAAGTGGCTATGCCGTCAGTGCCAGATATTGATCTTCGATGAGCCGACCAGGGGCATCGATGTGGCTGCGAAGGCCGAAATCTATGAGCTGATCAGAAATCTGGCCGATACGGGTGTCAGTATCCTGGTGATCTCATCAGAGCTGCCCGAGGTTCTATTGCTGTGTGAGCGCATCATCGTGATGCACGAGGGAAAGATCACCGGTGAGCTCAGCCGACAGGAAGCCACCCAGGAGAAAATCCTCTCGCTGGCCATGAACCTGAAGGACCAGGTGTTTTCTACAGGAGTATAATGTAGGTGAGCCTGCTTCCAAGCAGCCTAACGGAGTATCTTGTGATTTTGCATTCGCTTGTTTTATTAGTGGCCGCCACGCCAGTTGTGGTCAAGTCAAAACCTCCCCAGAAGCCTAAAGTCCAGGCAACCAAGACAGTTGTAGTTGACCAAATCACCCTTGGCGAAACCCGTGCGGTGTATGGGCGGTATGGATTGCGATCTTCGCTCGAAGGGACAACCCTTACTCACTCCGAAACGCGGAACTCAAAAACAAACAGTATAGAACTGGTCCGGGGCCGCAGTCTCCCACGCTTTGATGATGTCTGGGACAATGGAGCCGTCGACCTGGTTGAACGCGACTTCACCGGTTTGAGATGGAATGGTGCGCTTGACAAGACCAACAGCTACAGTGTTAATGCCTATACAGCATGTGATGACTACCAGGAAGGCAAATATCTCAAATCGAATGAGTATCAATATGCCTCGCTCACCACGAATACACGCCTCAGCAACTCGCTCAGTCTCTCGACAGACCACGCTTACACCAGTTACCGGATGCGAAAGAACTTAACCAATGTGAAGAGCAACGGGGTAGCGATGCGCTATCTGCTCACTGAGTCGTCGAAGACTGGCGGCTGGAGCCTCGAATACGAACGCATCGATCCCAGTTTTTCGTCCAAACTTGGCAACACGATCTCGGACCGTGAGAGGTACCGTATGTCACGCGAGCTGATCTCCGGTGATTCCTCATGGTCGTTAAGTGGGAGCTACTTCCGTAACAATGTGGGTGTTGATAAGCCCAACACCAAGCATGATTACACAGTAGAGCTGCGGACTGACCAAAAGTCATTGTTCAAACGTCCCGACTCGGTTGGCAGTATGACATTGCGTCACCATAATAATACGGGTTCCATCAGCCTTGATGAAACATCACTTACCGCTGTATGGAAGGACAAGCTGGGCACGACTAATATTCAGGCTGTTGTTTCAGGCATCCTGTATGCGCCTGGGCAGAACATACAGAAGCTGACAACCACCACAAATATTACTGCTTCATCGGTGATATTGAAAAATGGTATGAGATGGCGTCCGGCGGTCACCGTTGGTAACCGGCAGAACAGAAATGATCTGTATGAGTCCAATGATGTGATCTCAAACTATGCGGTCAGTCTGGGAGCTGATCACGTGAAATCTGGCTGGTCAGCGGATGTCACCGCAGGCTATCGGACCCGTGACAGAGCAAGCGAAGAGCAGAATGACCAACACAGCTATGCGAACGTTGCGCTCAGTTACAAACCGACCTGGGAGTTGTTTGGTGGCAAGGCAGCATTTAGCGTGAAGTGGCTGAACAACAACTATGAGCTGCCAAGTAAAAACATGCAGACGGCGCAGGATCGCTGGATCGGTAGTATGACGCTCAGATTCTAGCCGTTGCTGGTGTAAGTCTCAGCGATGACTCCGCCGCCCAGGCACTCATCGCCTCGGTAGATCACCATTCCCTGCCCGGGCACTACCAAAGCCACCGGGTGCTCGAATGTCACCAACTCACCTGCCACACTCACTCCAAACATACGGCCGTGGTAACGCGCGCAAGCCGATAACTGCTCATTTATGGATGGTGCTTCACCCGCAATCCAGTGGACATCGGTCAGTCGGCACGAGGAGACGGGTGATGGCCCGTCAGGCCCTAACACCAATGTGTTTGTCTCAACCGACTTGGCCACTACGAACAACGCCTCGCCATCAGCCACACCCAGGCCGCGCCTCTGACCGATTGTGTAGTTCCATAGACCTTCGTGCTCACCCAATACACGGCCATCAACATGAATGATGGGGCCATGTGTGACGGGTTGGTCTAAATTCCGCCGAATAAACGATCTGTAGTCTCCATCACTGATGAAACACAGTTCCTGAGAATCGGGCTTGCGGCTTATTGGGATGCCATGGTCGGAAGCCCATTTACGAACGTCTGTCTTCTTCCAGGTACCAAGAGGGAACATGAGGGATGCTAGCTGGTTTTGGGTTAATCCGTACAGCATGTAGCTTTGGTCTTTTTGTCGGTCAACAGCTCTCATCATGTGAATGATGCCATTGGCAGGTTCCAGTTTGACATAGTGACCTGAAGCCAGACAGTCGGCTTGAAGGGCTTCCTTGACTAGAAGCAGCTTAGGGAAGCGCACCAGAGCATTGCATCTCAGACACGGGCTAGGCGTGGTAGAGTTGAGGTAACTCGCAACAAATGGCTGCACCACCTGCTCAAAGAACGGCTCTTCGCTGTTGATCAAATAGAAGGGGGCCTCCAGAGCGTGACACAGAGAACGGGCATCGTCAACCGCCGATTCCGTGCAGCAGCGATTATCGGCTGGACCTTCACTGTCCACCGCGGGCTCACTCCAGAACTTCAACATGACACCGATGACCGCGTACCCCTGCTGCTTAAGCAGGCAGGCAGCGACCGCGCTGTCTATCCCGCCAGATAGGGCGACCACCACACTCTGGCCGTTAGGCGGTGCGCAATCTAGCCGGAACTGACTCCAGTCAGTGAGTTCGCAGGTCTCCATCAGCGAAGTGCGGTCAACCGACGCAGTGTCGACGTAATCACTGGTAACGCCTGCTCGAACTGCTGGTCTGTGAGGTAGTCGCCGAAACTAAATCGCAGCGCGCAGGATGCTTGTTCCGCAGACAACCCCATGGCTATATGCACCGCCGAAGGGCTGCCTAATCCACTGGAGCAAGCGCTGCCGCTTCCTGCGCAGATACCTGAGGAATCAAGAGCAGCTAAAGCGACGTCGGCATGGACACCGGAGAGCACGCAGGAGACATGGCCCGGTAGACGGTGGGATTGGTGACCAGTCAGCTTGAGATTGCTGATCTGAATGATTTCATCGGCTAAGCGGTTGCGCATAGCCACCAGACGTTTGTTCTTTTCATCACGCTCGTACAGGGTATCTGCCAGTGCTGCTGTCATGCCTGCAATGCCCGGTAGATTAACCGTTCCTGAACGGCGTCCGGCTTCCTGACCGCCTCCTGTGGAAGGGGACCTGAAGGGGGTTCCCCGTCGTATATACAAGAATCCAGTGCCCAGTGGTCCACCAAATTTGTGGCCCGAGGCTGCCATCAGGTCTATCCCGCTGTTGTTGATGTCCATCGATAAATAGCCAGTGGTCTGCACGGCATCAACAAACAACAGCATCTTGTTCTGTCTTGCAACATCGCGTGCGTAAGCCAGATCGCTTATTGTTCCCACTTCGTTATTAGCCACCATTACACAAAGCAGCCCACCGGACGGCATGCTGCTGGGAACCAGCACTGGTTCTGCTGTGTGCGTGACCGCCAGTGGGTGGTATGTCCAGAGACTACCGGATTTGGCTGTGTTGGTGACGGCAGGGTGCTCCGCGATGGAGGCGGCTACGTGACGGCATTCCACATCTAGAGCAGCCACAGCACCACGTATGGCCAATTGGCAGCCTTCGGTGCCTCCTGATGTGAATACCAGTTCGTCAGGGTAGCAGCCGATCAGTTCCGAGGTAATACGGCGGTATTGTTCAAGCGCGTTTTTGGCAGTCTGTCCGTAAGCGTGCAGACTGCTGCTGTTACCGGTGATCCCCTGCAGCCAAGGACGCATGGCCTGAAAGGCGCAGGCACGCATGGGATAGGTTGCGGAGGCGTCGAAGTAGAACCTCTCCATCAGCTATCCGATGTTGATCATACGTTCAACTGCGGTATACGCTCGTACCCGGATTTCCTCCGGAACGATAATATCTACTTGCTCGGTTTGCAGGCATCTAAGGGTATCTTCCAGAGTGATGAGGTTCATGTGCGGACAGCGGATGGAGCAGTAGCGTACCATCTCCTTGTCTGGGTTCTCCGCAGCGATATTGTCACCCATGCTGCATTCAGTCAGCAGCAGGTAGCGTGGGGCTTTCGTGTTGCGAACATACTCCACCATCTCAGTCGTGCTCCCGCTGAAGTCGCTGGCGTCGCAAACATCGGCGGGACACTCGGGATGAGCGAGGATCACTACGCCTTCAAACTGCTTGCGGGCATTGATAATGTCTTCAACGGTAAATTTCTCATGAACTTCGCAGGCACCATTCCAGCCAATGATGTCGCCTTTACCGACAAACTCAAACTTCCCGCCACCTTGTGGCAGGATGATACTTTTGCCCGTCTGTTTAGCCACGTTGGTGGCCAGATATTTGTCAGGTAAGAAGATGATGGTATCAGAGTCCAACGACCTCACAACCGCCGCGGCGTTGCCGGATGTGCAGCAGATGTCGGATTCGGCCTTCACGTCAGCATATGTGTTGACATATGTCACGACCGGCACTCCCGGGAACAGCACACGGAGGTTGCGCACATCCTCAGCGGTGATGCTCTCAGCCAGTGAACAGCCAGCTTTGGCTGCAGGAAGCAAAACTTTCTTTGTGGGATTGAGTATCTTGGCGGTTTCGGCCATGAACTTCACGCCACAGAACACGATGATGTCCGCATCAACCCGCGCAGCATCGCGTGAAAGACCGAGTGAGTCACCGGTATAGTCGGGAATGGAATAGTAAAGCGCAGGCTCCATGTAGTTATGCGCTAGAATCACAGCGTTCTTCTCGGCTTTGATTCGCATGATCTCTTCGGCAATTTCAGACTTATATACCAACTCCGCATCCGGCACGATACCGGTTAGTTTACTGCGAAGCCGTTCAAGCATAGTGGCCATGGGGCACTCCTGTAGGTGTTCATCTATCTTCATTGTACTGCAAATGGGTAAACAGCCACGGAATACCGATGAGTGGCATCCACCGCGAAGCAAGCCAATTGACACTGAAGGGCAGTGTAGATAGACTTTATACATATGCTTACATGTCCTGTCTGATTACAACCATGGGAGACTGACGACTGATGCGGATGAATCGACGAGAATTTCTGACCAAAACCAGCATGACAGCTCTAGCTGCATTAGCGGTGACAGGACACGCTGAATCCGCTCGAAATTCCACAAATGTCGTGTTTATCCTGTGTGATGATCTGGCCTATGGAGATTTAGGATGTTATGGACAGCAGCTCATCCGTACACCGAATATCGACCGTCTTGCCTCAGACGGCATTCGATTCACCCATGGATACGCCGCTGCATCATGGTGCGCGCCATCACGCTGCAGTCTTCTGACTGGTCTTCATCAGGGCCATTCCCGGGTTCGAAACTCCGGCGGAAACCTCACGGCAGCAGACCTGTGTTTTCCCACCAAGCTTAAGCAAAACGGATATTCCACAGCACACATCGGGAAATATGGCCTCGGAATACCCAACAGCGGTCAGGGGAATATGCCAGCCGATAAGGGCGTTGACTACTTCATCGGCTTCACAGACCATGTCCATGCCCATGATAGCTTCCCAGACTTTTTGTGGCAGCAGCAGGGCAATAGTCCAGCTCAGCCAATCACTCTGCCTAAGGGGACATATGTAAATCGCGTGTTTGCTGACGAGGCACTGAAGTGGATAACCACTCAGGCATCGGACAACAAGCCGTTCTTCCTGAACCTGAACTTCACAACACCTCATGCCCACGCGGTGCTCAAGGATGTCGGATGTCAGGCTCCAGGGCAGGACCAGTACGCCTCACTAAACCTGCCTGAAACTGAGAAGAATTACGCGGCATCAATCACTGAGATGGACAGGTATATCGGCGAGCTGCGTACACTGCTGATCAGACTGAATATAGAGCGGAATACTTTGATAATCTTAACAAGTGACAACGGCGCCCATCAGGCCGGAGGGCATAAATACACCACATTCCGCAGCACGGGCGACCTTACGGGCATGAAGTTTCAGATTCGAGATGGTGGGATCAGAGTGCCATTGATCGCCTGCTGGCCTGGCAGCATCAAGGCGGGACGCACCAGCACCGAGTTGGTGGCTAACTACGATGTCGCTGCGACACTGCTGGACGTGACCGGATCCCAGCCATTGGCCATGACCGATGGCGTCAGCTTGAAGGATGAGCTTCTGGGAACTCGAACCCGCAGCCGGGATTACCTCTATTTCGAACAGGACACGGGCGTTCTACAACAGGCTGTGAGGCTGGGGCGTTGGAAGGGGTACAGAGAAGGGGCCACAGGGGCGATGGAGTTATATGACATGTGGGCCAGCCCTAAGGAAGAACCCTCATTTAACATGGCGAATGCAAATTCTGACGTAGTGCAGCAAATCCAAACTATCATGCAGCAGGAGCATTCGTGATGTTTCGAAGTTCTATGCTATGCGCGTGGATATTCGCGGTGTGTTGTGCTGGGTATTTTGCAGGCAATAGCATGGCTGCAGGTGCTGTGTTTACCGATGTCAAAGCTACCTACATCCCTCAACAAGCCCGGCTGGTGGTCGGATTCAAGCTGACGGCTCCGTCGCGTAGAACGGTCAGAATCCGCATTTCCCGTGACGGCGGCAAGCGGTTCCTGCTGGCACCCGAGATGTTTGGTGCGACAGCGACCACTACGGCACTGCCTGGGTCCAAACGTACCGAATTGAGTTGGAACGGGCTGAAACCATACCTCGGAAGCGGTACTGGCAAACTCGTAATCGAACTGACCGCATCGCAGGACAGGTATCCGGGCTCCCTGGTTTACCTGCCCAAAGGCGAGTTCATGATGGGGAATGCCGGCGTAGGTGATGACGCAGCATGGAGCTTCGCCAATGAGAAGCCAGCCCATCGCGTGATGGTACCCGACGTCTATGTAGCTCGTTGTGAAGTGTCTAGAGGAGCATACCGAGAGTTCATGCAGATGGGCGGATATCAACAACAGGCCAACTGGAGCGACGAGGGGTGGAAGTGGGTTCAAACCACACGGCGAACACAACCCGACCGCTGGAGTGCGGATCAGTCATTCGGCCGTGGTCGATTTACGCAGACGGACAGCCATCCTGCCATCGGCTTAAGCTATTACGAAGCGGAGGCCTACAGCAAGTGGGCCGGTGTGAGGCTGCTGACAGAGGCGGAATGGGAAAAAGCGGCCAGATGGAACGGCAGCACCACAATGGTATATCCCTGGGGCAACACGTGGAAGCCAAATGTGGATAGTGCCAATGACTCTGAACGAAACTACTGTAACTGGCTATACCAGACCGCCTCCACCGACTTCAACACAATCCAAACCACCCGGGCTGGCTGGTTTCCTAAAGACACCTCGTATTTCGGCTGCGTCGATATGTGCGGCAACGCGCTTGAGTGGGTATCGGATACCTACCGTGCATACCCGGGTAGCCAAGTTGGTGCACCTGCTGGCTATAGGGTTGTGAAGGGAGGCAGTCTTTACACTCAGCAGCCTGCGAACATTCGCTGTGCCGTCCGTGGCTACATGAAACCATCGGGAGTTAGCTGGTATTTCTACACAGGGTTTCGTGTGGCTGTGGACGCGACAAGCGTGAGCCGCGTCACAGCTCCTGTGCTTGTTCCAAACACAAAATAATCACCCAGCCTTTGTCAGGAACTATACCGTATCACTATGATTTCGTTCATCACTGAAGCTTTAGTTCATCGACCGTTGTGAGGCATCGAGGCATTTCTTGTGAAACGACAGCCTTAACCATGACTGGGCTAACCCCACCGAGGTTGGTTTATAACGGTGTACCGGCATTACCGGTGCGTATACTGGTAAAATGAATCTAGCTAACCACCAAAAAATGAAGGAATTCAACTCAGAATGCGAGCATTCGATAATATAGATACCGCACTTCAAGCGATCAAGCAAGGACGGTTCATTGTCGTCGTTGACGATGTTGACCGAGAGAATGAAGGCGATCTGCTGATGGCGGCCGAAAAGGTCACACCAGATTCGATAAACTTCATGGCGACTTACGCACGCGGGCTGGTCTGTTTGGCTGCGACAGCGAAACGGTTGGATGAACTGCAGATTGGGCCAATCGCTCGCAACAACACAACGCGACATGGCACAGCGTTCATGGAGCCCATCGATGTTCATGCAGGAACCTCAACTGGGATTTCTGCTTTTGATAGAGCCAAGACGGTCAACTGGTTTGTGGACTCTGCCGCAAAAGCCAATGACTTTGAACGCCCAGGACACATTTTTCCGCTCAGAGCGGTTGAGGGCGGAGTGCTCAAACGAGCGGGCCATACGGAAGCGACCGTGGATTTCTGCCGTCTAGCGGGCTTGAAGCCGGCTGGAGTGATATGCGAGATCATGAGTGCGGACGGCTCAATGGCGCGAGTGCCGGAGTTGCTCGAATTTGCTGAAGCCCATGATCTACCGATTGTCACAGTCGCTGACTTAATCCGTTACCGACGTCAGAATGAGCGGCTTATCAACAAAGTGGCCACAGTGAAGCTGCAAACATGCTATGGCAACTTTGATCTACATGCGTTTGAGAGCAGCGTGGACAGCAACCCGTATATCGCGCTAGTCATGGGTGATGTGACAACCGAAGAACCAGTGCTTGTCCGGGTGCATAGCAGTTGTTTAACTGGTGATGTGCTGAGCTCCTTAAGGTGTGACTGTGGCAACCAACTGCATAACGCCTTGAGTTCCATCGCTAAAGAAGGCCGCGGAGTGTTGCTCTACATACAGCAAGAAGGGCGCGGCATCGGCCTGTTGAACAAGCTGAAGGCCTACGAGCTACAGCAGAACCAGGGTATGGACACAGTTGATGCCAACATCGAACTGGGCTTTCGCCCCGATGAGCGCGACTACGGTATCGGTGCACAAGTATTAGTTGACCTTGGCATCCGCCAGATACGCCTTTTAAGCAATAATCCCACCAAGCGGGTCGGGTTACAGGCTTACGGGCTGGAGATATCCGAAGTGGTGCCTCTATTGATCGCACCCAACGAGTACAATGAGTTTTACCTGCATACGAAGCAGCAAAAAATGGGTCATGATATGCCGGACAAGATGTTCCAAACTAACGAAGAGGAAGAATAATATGCCGAAGGTACTAGAAGGTCAACTCACTGCACAGGGTCTGAAGGTTGGCATCGTGATAAGCCGCTTTAATGAGTTTATCACCAGCAGGCTTCTCGGAGGCGCCGTTGACTGCTTAAGTCGGCACGGTGCGGATGTTGAGCAGGATGTGACGGTTGCCTGGGTGCCAGGCTCCTGGGAGATACCTCTGATCGCCAAAAAGATGGCGAAAAGCGGTGAATACCATGCTGTGATCTGTCTGGGATGCCTTATCCGTGGTACTACGGCACACTTCGATTACATCGCCGCAGAAGCCAGCAAGGGGATCGGCCATGCCATGATGGAAAGCGAAATTCCTGTGGTATTCGGGGTGCTGACCACTGAAAATATCGAACAGGCCATTGAGCGCGCTGGCACCAAAGCGGGTAACAAGGGTGCTGATGCCGCCATGACCGCCATAGAGATGGCTAACCTGCTGAAACTTCTATAATAACTAACGATTAGGTGCCCATATGGAAAATGATAAGAAGACTCTGGAAGCGGTAGAGACACTACTGAAGCTTGCTGATAGATATCAGTTAAAGCAACTAGACTGGAGCGACGGTGAGTTGTCTGTTGAAATCGAACGACCAGACGGCGACTTAGTGGTAGCACCTATATCGACGCTCGGGCAGGAGATGGTGAATGATGACAGCCTGATCACTGTGGAATCACCCATCTCGGGTCTGTTCTACAGGGCTGGTTCGCCTGAAGACCGCCCATATGTGGATATCGGGGATGAAGTGAGTGTCGGACAGATTGTCGCAATCATTGAAGCGATGAAGGTGTTCAATGAGATCGCGTCTGAGGTCAGTGGCGAGATAGTATCTGTCTGTGCAGAGAACGGTCAGATGGTTCGCACAGGCGATCCATTGTACAAGTTGAAACCGGTGGAGGGAGTATCATGAGTAGAAAACAGATAAATGTAGGCCTTATTGGAATGGGTATCGTCGGCACAGGTGCGGCGAAGGTTCTGGTGGAAAATGCAGATTTGATCACGGCCAAAGTAGGTATACCTGTCAAGCTGGTAAAAGTGGCTGATAAAGACATAATCACTCAGCGTCCTGTAGAGTTGGACCCCTCTGTATTTACTACAGATGCGAACGAGTTACTCAACGATCCCGACATCGACATCGTGATAGAGCTGATCGGCGGAGTGCATCCTGCGAAGGAGTTCGTGCATACTGCTCTCGCCAACGGGAAGCATGTAGTCACCGCCAACAAGGAGTTGATCGCTAAAGACGGTCATGAACTCATGGACATGGCTGACCAAAACAAACTTGACTTCATGTTTGAAGGTGCCGTCGGCGGGGGTATCCCGATTATCGGCCCCATGAAGACCGTCCTGGCCGCGAACCGCATCAAGCGCGTGATGGGCATTGTGAACGGCACAACCAACTTCATTCTGACGAAGATGGCGGAGGATGGTGCCGATTTTGACAGCGTGCTGAAAGAGGCGCAGGCGATGGGGTATGCAGAAGCCAACCCAACCGCTGATGTTGAGGGATACGATGCGAAGTACAAAATCGCCATCCTCGCTTCGATAGCGTTTGTCTGCCGAGTGAATGTAGATGACGTCTACTGCGAGGGTATCACTAAGATTGCTGCTGACGAAATGCGGTGGGCGAAGGAACTTGGATATGTCATCAAGCTGGTGGCTATCGCTTCCGCTTCGGATGACGGCAAGATGGCCATCCGCGTCCATCCTGTGATGCTGCACGAGACGCACCCGTTAGCTAGCGTGCGTGGTGTCTCCAACGCGATCATGGTGAACGGTGATGCGGTAGGGGATGTGATGTTCTTTGGGCCTGGTGCCGGTAGTATGCCTACAGGCAGCGTGGTGGCCGGTGATGTGGTAGATATCGCACGAAACATGGTTAAGAATGCCAATGGGCGTGTGGGCTGCACCTGCTTTGAGCACCGTGATGTCACTCCGATGGATGAAGTGGTGTCCAGCCATTATCTGCGTATGCGCGTCATCGATCGCCCCAATGTTTTGGCTCAAGTGGCCGGCGTGCTCGGAGCGAATGATATCAGTGTACGCACAGTCGTGCAACGGCAGCGTCTTGATGAATTTGCAGAGATTGTCTGGATCACGCATCCCGCCACCGAGGGCGATTTCCGCAGAGCGGTATCTGAGCTAAAGAGGGTTCCTGTGGTGACGAGTGTATGTGCCACGATGCATGTGGAGTTTCCTGCCGGATCTAAATACTAATTAATAGCTGGGTGGCCTCTTGAGGCTCAAACTTGTCGATCGGTTAATTCTGAGTGAACTGGTCGTGCCATTTCTAGTTGGCACAGCCGCAGTTACCATGATGTTAATCGGTAATATGCTGTTCTACTATGCGGAACCCCTTTTTGCCAAAGGGGTTCCGATATTAGCTGTGCTGCAGCTCATCGTCTATCATACACCATCGCTTCTTGTCCTCACACTCCCGGTTGGAACGGCTGTAGCAGTGAGCCTGGCTATAAACAGACTGCAACGTGACTCAGAGTTGACTGTCATCCGGGGGACTGGGATCAGCCTGAAACGGGTATTCGTGCCAATTTTAATGGTGGGGATATTCATTGGAGCTATGAACCTGGTGCTGAGCGAGCTGGTTGTACCCAAAGCTGAAGGTGCTTTTAGACGGCTTCGAGACCGTATATACATGATGCAGAACTCACCGTTACTCCGTCAAAATGTCGTGTTTCGGATGCAGAACTACACATTCTACATCGGAGAAATCTACCGTAACGATGAGAAGGTCACGGAAGTTGGCAATGTCATGATCATTCAAGACGGGCTGCCATACCCTCGGACCGTGGTTGCTCCGCGTGCCGACTACCGAGATGGTGTGTGGGTGCTGCATAAGGCGGTTGTGCATATCTACGGAGAGGATGGCGCAGCCATTGATGCCGTCGCTAAAGGTCTGATGAAGATCAACTTGCGTGTGGCCATATCCGATATCGTCTCACCCCCGGCACCCGAGGAAACCAGCGCAATGGATCTGCGCAAACAGGCTGTTATCGCACAAAGTTCGGGCATTGATGCCACCCGCTTGTGGGTCAGTTATCACTTCAAGCTAGCCGTGCCGTTTGCTTGCGTCGTGTTCGCACTTTGCAGCATGCCGCTGGCCCTCAAGTTCGCCAGAGCTGGCAGCTTCATGGGTGTTCTACTGGCTATCGTGCTGGTATTCGTCTTCTGGAACACGCTGCTGTTGTTCAAACTTTTTGGTAACCAGGGCTTGGTGCCTCCGGTGGTGGCCGCCTGGATACCCAACTCGTTTTTCGGCATCATAGGGCTGTGGCTGCTTGCCAAATCAGATTAGCTTTGGCAGCTTCAACGCTGTATGTTAGCGCTGTGATTCTAAGGAGATTGGTATGACTATTCAAAACGGGATGAGTGGGTATAACCCTCGACAAGAGATCTTGCCGCATATGGTAATATCCGCCGAATGGCTGGGTGAACTGCAGCGATGTGAGACCGCGATTGCGGTTGGGCAATGGCTGGCGAAATACCGTGCTAAGGTGATGGAAATGTGCCTGGAGCTTCCGGGCGGATTAGCGCTCTGCCGGATATTCACCGCACTGGTCGATTCGTGTATAAGCCGTCTCTACGATTTGGCGATCAGTGAGGCTGGGATTGACCAGGCACCGCAGATGTGTGTCGTCGCGACCGGTGGATACGGAAGGCTTGACCTGTGCGCGCACAGCGATATTGATGTCACTTTCATCCCTGCGCGTGATGCGGAGAGTTCGTGTGAGCGTGTGATTCGCAGCATGTACCGCATGCTGATCATCGCTTTCATGGATCACGCCAAAATGACCATCGGGTATGCCTATCGGTTGATTGATGACTGCGGTAGCCTTGACCATGGGACGCAAACTAACCTTGTGGACGCCCGAATCATCACTGGTTCAAGGCACGTGTTCGCCCGGTTTCTACAGGAATACTGGAGTCAGTTCAACGCAGCCGACTTTGTGTTTCGCAAAATTGCTGAACGCAATGAAGTGACCAAAAAGTTCGGCGTCAGCCTGTATAGCGTAGAACCCCACCTGAAAGAGGCTGTTGGTGGACTTCGCGATATCCACATGATCCGCTGGCTTGGAGCCGGTCGCGCCTGTGTGACGACTGGCGGTGAATGGGTTAATGTGGCAGGGCAGGGGCTCATCGACTCGGAGGATGTGGATACGCTGGTTGCCGCCCACGAGTTTATCACGACCGTGCGTAACCATCTGCATATACTCGCCGGTGAAGAACGTGATATATTGACGGCCGAAAAACAGGACGTCATTTGTCAGCGAATGGGGTATCTAACACAGAACGAAACGCCTGCTGTTGAGTTGTTCATGCGTGAGTTCTACACACATTCAGCCCATGTTTACCGCATCAGCCGTAAGGCTCAGATCAGAGCCAAGCAGGCCAAGTATCTGGTCGGGTTGGGTTTGGATGTGGAAAATGAGGAACTCATACCCAATATCCCGCTGTTACAGATGCAGGATTTAAGCTGGATGATCCAGGCCGTCAGCATCGCTCAAGAGTATGAGTTGAACCTCAGTGAACGACTCACCTCAATGATTCGCAAGATAGTGGCCAGCAATCCCGAAATTCGCAGCATGGCGGATGTGGCCGATGAGTTTCTTAATATGCTTCGTAGGCCTCACGCTGTGTGCCGTTCGATGAGAATGCTCTCAGACACCGGGTTGCTGGGATGGCTGCTGCCCGAGTTCGAACACACAATGGCGTTGATACCATATGATCCATCCCATGAGTTTACCGTGGGTGAACACAGCCTTCGTGTTCTTGAGAATATCGAGAGGTTCCAGGACATCTCAGACCATAACTACATGGACTACCGCCGCATACTCCAAGAGATTCCCAACCAGGAAGCCATTTACATGGCGGCACTGTTACACGACATCGGTAAAGCACGCATGGGTGATCACTGCGTGAATGGTGTGTTGATGTGTCGCGATATCTGCGCCAGACTGATGGTGTCTGAGGAGGTCCAGGCTGATGTGGAGTTCATTGTTGACAACCACTTGCTGATGGCAGAGACCTCGCGGATGTTTGACCTGAACCTCGATGAAACAATCGCTACTTTCTGTAAAAAGATTGAGACAGTCGACCGACTAAATCTACTGTATCTATTCACATACGCTGACGAAAAAGCGGTGGCTCCTGGATTGTGGAGCGAAATCAAGGCCAACTACCAGCGCGATTTATACAAAAAATCTGTGAACTACTTGACTGAAGGGCTGAATGAAGAGAGTGCCCCTCAGGACATCGGCCGCTATTATAGACGGCTGGTAAAGGACCTTCAGCTTGAGAAGTTTGATGAGAACCAGGTCAAGCTTCACCTCGAAGAGATGTCCGCAGCTTATCTTCTTAATACCCCTCAAGAAGTCGTGGCGCTGCATATTAAGATGGCCTCAACTATGGCCGATGGGCATCCGCAAATCGCATTCCATACTCAGCCTGGCAGCGATACGACCGAATTGATTATCTGCACACCAGATGATCCACAGCCGGGTTTAATGGCCAAAATCGCAGGTGTATTTTATGCGGCAGGCTGTGTGGTCCACAACGCCACTGTATATACACGTATTGGTGCCGTGAACATCGCCATCGATACTTTTATCATCGATTACCGCGGCCGTGCCATTCAGACCAGCAAGCGATCCGAGTTGGAACAAAACCTGACAGATGTGCTGACTGGTGCAAAGTCTGTGGAGGAGTTAATCAAGCAGCACCGCCGACGGAATGCTGTTTGGCCAGAGTTAAGTTCTGTGACGATCCGGCATGACCTGGCAAAGGAGTTCAGCGTGGTCGAAATACGAGCCAGCGACACTCCCGGAATCTTGTTCTGGGCCAGCCGAGGTGTTAGTAAGCTAGGTTGGAATATCTACAGTGCCAAGCTCAGTATGTGGGCAGGAAATGCCGTGGTGGTGTTCTATGTCCAGGACCTTTCTGACATGAAGGGTAACGAGGCATCGGAAAGGCTGCGCCCGATATTGATAGAGCGGGATATTTTGTAGGTTTCATCCCTGCCATTCCGCTTCCTTGTGCTCAGCTATATGGTTGAGATATCGGCTAAGCACAAAAAGAAAGTCGCTGAGCCGGTTCATATAGGCGGTGACTGTAGAGATGCCTGTGGTGTTTACCTGGGCGGTATGGATTGCGATCTCGGCACGACGGCATACTGTTCTGCAAACGTGCGTCTGGCTGGCTGCCGGTGTGCCTCCCGGAAGGATGAAATGCACGAGAGCGGGCAGGTGAGATTCCATTTCATCGATGTTCTTTTCCAGGCGGCTTGCTTCTATCTTGTCAAGATAGTGAGTGTTGCTGGTGCTCAGGTTACTAGAACTGGAAACCCAGGCACCGATGCTGAACAGGTCGGATTGGCACAGGTGCAGTGAGAGCCTTGGTGCTTCAGGGACATCGGGCATGCTTAACAGCAGTCCGAGGTGTGCATTGAGTTCGTCGAGACATCCACAAGCTGCGATTCTCGGGTCGGATTTTGGTACACGGATACCCGATTGCAGGCTGGTGGTGCCAGTGTCGCCCTTACGTGTGTATATCTTCATAGACGTTCTCCTTGGAGTGTATACGCATAGTGTAAGGAAAAACGGGGTAGATGACAACAAACAGGCAGGAATCGGCGTCTATATTATAGAATGATACTAAGAACGGATGCCCTGAATACATCACATTCGTTTGCTGCTTCTGTTGCGTCCGCACTCGGATACAATATGATTAGCAGACCGCTACTATCGGAGGAGTTATGATTACTAACCGGCGTTTGGTTTACACTGCAGCCGTTGCATGTATAGTTGCAGCCCTGAGCAGCCTTAGTGCAGCACAGGATGTTACGGGATATCGTGGAGGAGTAGAGCACAACAGCTACTACGGAAACTCCGTAAAACTACCACTTATACCTGTGTGGGCTGTGACTAGTACCTACACGCCCTCAAACACATCCACTCCTGTGATAGCCGGAGATACAACCTATCTTGTGGCGAAAGATCGGCTCATTGCGGTGAACACCGCCAGTGGAGCGGAGTTATGGAAATTCCTGGGGCCCACCGATACGAAAGTACAGCTTAGCGGCACCCCGACAGTGATCGGTGACCGCATATACATTGGATCCGCCCGAGGCACTTTGTATGCTATCGCTGCCTCCGGTGAGAACATGGGTAATATGCTGTGGGGCTTCAAAACCCAAGGCTCTATCCCAGGTCATATATCGGCCTATGCCGGGAACCTGTATTTTGGATCTACCGATGGCTTTCTGTATTCGGTTGATGGAACATCGGGCGCAGCTTCCTGGAAACAGCCCTGCGATATCGGCGATGCGATCACTGGTGGCGTCGTGGCTACAGAGGACAAGCTCTTCTTCATAGCCGAAAACCAGAACATATACGGTGTGGCTCGTGCCTCCGGAAACATCCGGTGGAAGAGTGTCGTCACCGGTGTTCCGAGTGGTGCAACACCAGCCTATGCCGATGGCAATCTGTATATTGCGATGGATGACACTATAGTAGCTCTGCACCCTGAGACTGGTCGACTGAAGTGGAAGAAGCCATCTTCCAACATCCTGGTTGGTAATGTAGCTGCTGGTAACAACAAGGTGGTCGTTGTTGACGAATTGGGTAATGCCACTTGCTGGGATGCCAGCGGTATTCGATTGTGGACAACCCCTAAGCCAGTCTTCAACACCAAGCCAGCAGGTGGTGCTACCATCATGGGCAGCTATGTGCTCATAGCCGGTTCCCAAGGTGGTATAGTGGCCCTTAATGCTGACACAGGTGAGCGTGTGTGGCAGTTCCGCATGATCAATCAGCCTACCGGCCAAAAGGTCGTGGGTGAAGTCAATATGGGCTTTACAGCCAGCCCTGTAATATCTAATGGCACCATGGTGGTGGCTACGGACTTTGGTGGCGGCGTGGCCTTCCGGACAGACGGCACGGATTCCGTCGGTCCAGTGGTCAAAGAAATGACACCTGCCCGCGGCGCTGTAGTCTCTGGACTGACAGAACTGAAAATCAAGGCCACGGTGTGGGATATGGTATCAAGCGTCAATCCGCAAAGCATCAAGCTGACTATTGACGACCAGCCAGTTGAATACGACTATGACGATGTTACTGGGATACTGACATACCCAGCCAAACCCAAAGAGACATCTAGTGCAGGTAAGCCTGCCAAGGCAGAGGCCGCTAAAACGGTCAAGGCGGTTTCAGCCGGCCGACACAATATAGTCATTTCCGTAAAGGACTGGTCGGGTAATTCCGAAGAGTATTCCTGGGGTTACTTCGTGAGCAATACCTCTGCGAAATGAGCATGCTCGATTTTGAGCTAGATGAGCGCACCCTCGTGTTGCTTCGGCTCAGTAGTTGCGAGCTACCATCTCGACGTGCGGCGGACCTCATGCGGAGGTTCGCCGCCGATTTTTCGGGTATATTCACAGCGGGTGATGAGGAGCTTCAGCCAGATGAAGGCCGTCTACCAACAACCGTGATGGAACGTATCCGGGGCAGCAAACTGCCTGATGAAGTGATGCAGCGGCGGTTCTTCAACAGCGGTGCCAAGATCATCACCTTCATGGACCCCGCCTATCCCAAGCGCCTCCTCGATACTTACGATTATCCACCAATTCTATTTGTCAGGGGTGAAATTACTGACAACGACCGGTTTGGTATCGCCGTAGTGGGTACCCGTAAGGGTAGCAGCTACGGTAAAGCTGTGTCAGAGCAACTGTGTAGAGAACTGGCTAACCATGGGTTGACCATCATCAGCGGCGGTGCCCGCGGTATTGACATCGCAGGGCATATCGGAGCATTGCGAGGTGGTGGCAGAACCATCTGTGTTCTGGGCTGTGGAGTTGATGTCGCCTATCCACAAGAAGCCGAACCCTTGTTTGACCAGATCGCCTCTCAAGGCGCTTTAGTCTCTGAATATATCCCAGGGACGAAGCCAGATGCCTGGCGGTTTCCGGCCCGGAACCGCATTGTGGCCGGCATGGCCATGGGAGTGCTGGTTATTGAGGCCCCAGAGGCCAGTGGAGCCATGATCACTGTGAACTACGCAGCAGAGCAGGGGAAGCAGGTCTTTGCGGTTCCAGGAAGCATACAGAGCCCTAACAGCAAGGGCTGCCACAAACTGCTGAAGGATGGAGCCACCTTAGTCGATTGTGCCGAGGATGTGCTCCAAGCCTACGGTATTACCAGCAGCAACGCCAAGCTCGATAAGCCGAAAAGCTTGAACGAGCGCCAAAGCACTATCTGTAGCCAGCTTAGTCTGGAACCTGTGCATATAGACCAACTGGCGACTTTATGCCACATGGATGTTTCGGACTTAATGGCCGAGTTGCTATTAATGGAAGTCAACAACCTGGTCCGCAGGCAGCCTGGGAATACTTATGTAATTGTGCCTTAGTTGGCTAGAACTTCAGCAGCACATCATGCGGTAGATAGTAGTGGGCTGAGTATTCTGCGGGCTTCACGACTATCAGAGCCGGCGGAATATCGGCAAAAAACATGTCAGCAATTTGCTTAGCTTCATGAATATCGATCTTCGATTTATCAGCCCGGACTATTTCGAGATGCAGTAAGTCGTCTTCGCCCTCAAACTGCACCTTGAAGTCGCCAATAGTAGTGGCGTACCGGTCTGATCCGTCTAGCCGGATCATGATGTTCTTCACCGTATCCTCACGCAGGTTCTGCAGTATACGCGTTACTTCACTATGAATGTCATCTATCATCGGAGTCTCCTGTGTCTTGGTTCTGTTTGAAAAGCGCATCCCAGTCCTTATGCAACGGCACAGCCGAGTTGATTGCTTCGATACGACCTAACCGATGGACCAGCAAGTTTCCTTGATCATCCACGCCTGAAGCGGTGACTACTTCTCCGCTGGGAAGCGTATAGCTAACCTCCGCTGTGCAACTGAAGGCACGCCAGGATTCTACTGCCTGGGAGAGAGATACTCGTCTGGCCCAAAGAAAACGCTGCTGAAGGGATGATGACAAAGCATGAGCCGCTATCATGATATCATATGGCATGATGTAGCCTAATTGGCTGAGAGAAACCGCCCGCTGATTCAACTCTGGTGGCCATTCCGTTTGTTTAAGGTTGACTCCTATGCCTATGCAATAACTGTCGCGCGTAGTTTGCTCTATGAGTATTCCAGCCAGTTTTCGATGGCCAACAATAACGTCATTTGGCCACAGGAAACCACACCTCAGGCCACACACATGATTTATGAAGTCTCCTACAGCCAATGCAGCAGCGAAGGGGAGCTTATGCATCAGACTGCTGTCTCCATCGGTAGGGACGCTTAGCATGAGGCTGTCGCCAAATGCGGATACCCATCTGTTTCCATAACGTCCTCGGCCTGAGGTTTGCTTCAGGCAGCATATCGCTGTGGGGGGTAGACCCAAAGCACTGCGCTGCTTCATGATGTCCATCGTGGATGTTGCAGATGGAAGCAAAATCAAAGGCAACAGCGATTTATCCATTTATTGCCCGTTGACGATTCATGAGGTACTGCCCATACATCATGGCTGTTGCGATGACTAGCAGATAATCATACGGTGCTCGAAATCGCAAACGGGGGAAAAACAGACTATGGAAGAATGCGGCTAAAAGATAGACTGCTATTAGCATTTTTGTTTCAGAGGTTAGGTTCCCTTTAATAAATAAAAAGGCGACACATGTGAATAGAAGCGGATAATACGATACAGCCACTGCGACAGAGGCCAGCTTCTGTGTCTTGACCTTAGTTTTTAGGTCATCACGGAAGGAAAAGAACTGAAGGAATTTTCCTGCTGTCAGTATGGTGTAACGCTTGTAGTCTGCTCTGACATAGTTCAAAGCCCGGCGTCTAAACGCTCGGTCAACTTCAACCTCATTCAGCTTCCTATTGGACCCGAGCGCAGCATACTCACGTGTCATATCAACGTTCGTACCTGATCTTGGCGTGGCATCAGGAACCACACCGATCAAGAAGTTAACCCCGCCATTTGTCGATATAACTGGTGAATGAAACACAACCATGTTTCGTATGACCCATGGGCTTATCGCCAGCAGGCAAATCAGGCATGAAAGAACTATCTTAGGTCTTTCAGAGTGTGATTTGAACCATATCCATAGCATAAAACATGCAGGAACTAACGCCATTCCCGGAACTGTTAATGTGAGCAATGCAGAGAGAAGCCCAAACAAAATACTGGCTTGTAAAGAGATTGTACGCATCGCAATATATAGAAGGGCAAGCACATAGGTCGCGCTGATGGTTTGCGGATACAAAAACAGACCAGTGGAGATTATCAGCGGGTAGAGAGCAGCATATATGCCCGCAGCTTGGGCGATCTTGGCTGTATACTTCAGATTGACGATTTTAACCACCAGAACCACATTGATGAGACATAACAGTGCATTGCACCATCGGCATAGCATGATACTGAGCCCCGCACTGCGCATCAATGACAAAAACAGCGGGTACCCAATGGGGCGGTAGGCTGTGAGGTTCACACCATCGGTTGTATAGGTACCTTTGTGAATCAGATTGTCAGCCAGAGCGATATAGATCTTTTCATCAAAAAACATTGGCTGATGCAACAGTACTAGCCCCAATATTACTATCGATATCATGCACAAAACTACAGGCAATAATAATTGCTTATTACTAATCATATTCGACACTATACATCCGGTTATGTTGGGATTTGGTCATTTGTATCATAATGCATATTGTGACACAATGCAAATGGATGATGTTTGGTCGTAAGTGGAGGATGCTTCGATTTATGAGGAGTTTAGCTCTACCAAAGTTGGTATGGGTGGGTATGATTTATGTTGCAATTATTGTATCTCTATTGTTTGTAGCCAGAGGTATGAATGGATATGAACGGGCAAACTTCGGAGATCTGGTGTATGGACACTCCTGGAAGCCGTTTTGTTATCGCACTCTTGTACCTATAACGGTCAGGTCTATCACCTCAGCCATCCCTGCATCTGTGAGACAAAACATAGAGAATCGGGCGAATGACCGTCTGAACCAGGTAAACATAAGTCAGAGGGTACGCCTTTGGTTTGAAGGTCTTCAATGGGACCGAAACTACATAGTTGAGCATTTAGTGAGTGTGCCGGTTGTGTTTTTCTGTGTGTTAGCGTACATGATACTGATTCTGAAAATCTGTGATCACTGGATTGATATGGAACAACCAGCCAGATGTATTGCTCCCATTCTGGCAGGATTACTATTACCCTTGCACTTCAATTACTACAGCTACCTATATGACCCAGGAACCTGGGTGGTATTCCCTTTGGCGGTATTATTCATCAGCCGTAAGCAATGGTGGCCTCTGTTGGTGCTGTTTCCGATCGCTGTGCTTCAAAAAGAAACGGCAATACTGCTTGTTTTGTTGTGGCTGATCCGTGTACGCAGCATACAGCAACCACTTAAGTTGAGCGGGGCGCAGGTTGCGGTTTTGCTCGGTTTGTACATAGCGATAAAGGCTGTGATCTCTCATATCTTTATTCATAATAAGGGATCATTTGTGGAATTTCATCTGCTTGATCACAATTTACAATTAGTCGTTCACCAACCTTTAGTGTTTGTGGCTGTTGTAGCCGGTATTGCACTATTAACGGCTTTAATTCGCTCGTTACGTTTAGAAGCACCTAGTTTCTTGCTATTAGGGTTTGGACTTTGCTTTGCAGCCCAATTTGGATTGGCCATCTTTTTCGGATTTGTCGAGGAACTTCGAGGATATTACGAGTTGCTGCCACTTATAATGCCCTTTGTGGTAGTGGTCACTGTGAGGAGTATGGGGTTAAAGGCAGATTTCAGGGTTAGTAAAATTACCAGTCAGCCATTATAATGGTTAATGTGAGCAGATTTACGACCGATCACCTGACCTCAGCCATATGGAGGCTATGATGACCTCTGCGATACTTAGTTGGATCAACAAAAACAGGTTTTATTCGCTGTCTGCCGTGATGCTTTTGTTGATGTTATGGTTCTCATATGACAACACATTCAGGTATTGGTTGCGGATTTGGGGAGACAAAGATGGCTATTACAGTCATGGCTACCTTGTTCCTTTTTTGACTGGATATATCATCTACCTCAGCAAGGACAAACTCACTAAGGAGAGTATAAAACCCACCTTATGGGGATTGCCGTGGATTATCCTAGCTGTGGTTATAATCGCCATTTCTAAGCTCTCTCATTCATCGGCTATCGCCTCAATTTCCATGCTGTTTATGGCTACAGGATTCGTGTTGATGCTGTTTGGACGAAAATGGATGCGGATACTGTGGTTCCCGATTATCTATTGCGGATTGATGGTTCCTCTGCCCAATACCTTGTTTGATGAGATATCCTATCCTATACAGCAGTTGTCTACGGATGTTGCAGCAGGCATCCTGGGCATGATATATGATGTTACACGCCAGGGAATCCTGATATCTTTACCTGGATATGAGCTGCTGGTAGGGGCCCCCTGCAGCGGGTTCAAAATCGGCATCTCGATGCTTACTTTTGCCACATTCTTCGCCATCTATACTGGTTTGCCTAAGTGGAAGCAGGTGATGCTCGTCATCATCAGCCAGCCGCTGGCGTTGCTTATTAATGGCATCCGTATCGCAGCCATTGGTGTGGCGGGTGTAAAATGGGGAAGCTCAGTGGCCGATCAGGTTCATGACCTTGGCGGGTATGTCGTGATCATTCTGGCACTTGCTGTGCTATTTGTGATAGGGAGGTGGTTTGGATGGCAGAACGAAGCAGCACCGAAAAAGGGTTAAAGCGCAATCTCGGTATAGTATTAATCTGCCTGTTACTTGCAGTGCTGTTCAATAAGTTTTTACCCTCATGGCAGTCAGTTAAGATCGATAGCATAAAGCCCGAGTTGTTCCCGGTTATCGTTGATGATTGGGTCGGACACGACACTAACATGCCCGATGACGTGATGAAGTGGTTGAACCCAGATGCCTTGTTGTCGCGACGTTATGTCAACTCAAAAGGTGACACTGTCGATTTTATGGTGATTGCTGGCAGCAGCATGGAATCATTCCATGACCCACACCTTTGCTTCCCTTCGCAAGGCTTTTCGATTTTCAATGAGGATCCCATCAAATACGAAGTAATGCCAGACCACAAGGTAAATGCATTTGAACTCGAATATTCGAATAAGAGTGAAGGAGTGCATGGACGCAGCGTTTACTGGTACCGCACGCCATACGGCACCACTCGGTCGATAGGCATGCTTAGATTAAGCCTTGGTGCGAGTCGACTTTTTGGTACCTCACAGAAGCAGGCGTTCTTCATCCGGCTGGTGTCAATGGCACCCATTGATCAACCCCTTCCACAGAAGTCTATCGACAAGCTGACTGAAGCTTTATTTTCCGTCATTCAGAAAAAGATGCCGGAGATATTCTAGAGGCGATGCAAATCGCCTTTGTGCTGCCAAAATTAGCTGTCGGTGGAGCGGAGCGGGTCACACTATCGTTGATGAACATGCTAGCCAATCGCGGGCATGAGGTCTCTGTCATCACCTTCTGGTCGTCAGGCTCGTTATCGAATATGCTGCACCCAGGGATCAAGGCTGTTTCGCTGGACGTGCAGCGGAGCTTCCAAGCAGCCAGTCTGCTAGCCCAGGTCTGGACTGAGATGGCCCCGGATGTGGTGGTATCGGCTCTGAACACTGCAAACGCGGTCTGCTGCCAGGCAAAGTCAAGCAATCGGCTTGATACACCCCTGATCTGCGCCATCCATGCCAGGCTTTATGGTGAAGTGACAGGGTTGTCTGTGGTCAGGCAGCGGATATGGGCTCTCCAGACACGACGGTATGTTAAAGCGGCTGATGTCATCACCACTCCCTCAGATGGGGTGACCGCAGAAGCCCGCCGGTATTTCGGTTGTGCCGATGTGCGCACGATGCATAACGCAGTGATCACTCGAGCGATGCCCCATGATTTAGCCCACTCAAGAGACCACAAAAAGATATTGTGGCTTGGACGCCTGACACCACCCAAAAACCCTCAGCTAGTACTGCACGCATTCGCCCGTTACGCCCATCAGCTAGACTGGAGGCTACAGATAGCGGGTGATGGCCCACTAAAGGGCTCCCTGGTCAACCTCGCGGCAAAGCTGGGGGTTAGTGATCGGGTGTCAATGCTTGGTGAAGTGGCCGATCCTGGCAAATTGCTGTCGGCAGCCGGGTGCCTGGTATTTGCATCTAAGTCGGAAGCGCTTCCCACGGTGATCATTGAGGCGATGCAGTGTGGTACTCCTGTGGTCGCGACAGAAACGCCATGTGGTGTGAAAGAGTTGTTGCTGGGAGCTGAATATGGATATCTGGTGCCAATGGCTGACCCGAAGTTGATGGCGGATGCCATTAAGAAGGCTCTACCCACTCAGCCGGAAATCCCGAGTGCCTTCCTGGCACGGTATGAGCCTGAGATGGTCTGTCGGCGCTACGAGGAGCTTTTCGAGGAAGTGATAAGCAAAAGGGCTTCAGGAGTATAAGCTCCTGAAGCCATAATCTACGGTAAGCCGGTCTACCAGCCTCGTTTGGCTAGCCGCTCATTTTCCGGGAGATCGGAGCAGTTGATACCCACCATCGGCTCACCGAGGTCTTCCGATATCTCCGCAAGAATCTTGGGATCATTGTAGTGCGTGACAGCCTGAACTATCGCTTTTGCCCGCTTCAATGGATCGCCAGACTTAAAGATACCTGACCCTACAAATACAGCCTCTGCACCAAGTTTCACCATGAGTGCCGCGTCAGCAGGTGTGGCCACACCACCGGCTGAGAAGTTGGGCACCGGCAGTTTGCCGGTTTTGTGAACTTCAAGAACCAGCTCGTAGGGAGCTTGCAAATCTTTGGCGGCGGTCATGAGCTCTTCAATCCGCATACCTTGAATACGCCTGATATCACCCATGACGGTGCGCATGTGGCGAACAGCCTCAATGACGTCACCGGTGCCTGCTTCGCCTTTTGTGCGGATCATGGCTGCACCTTCACCGCATCGGCGGAGTGCTTCACCCAAGTTGCGGCATCCGCAAACAAACGGCACCTTGAAATCGTGTTTGTAAATGTGATACTGCTCGTCCGCAGGGGTGAGAACTTCACTCTCATCCACAAAATCTACGCCGAGTTCCTGAAGGATTTCCGCCTCTACGAAATGCCCGATACGGCACTTAGCCATGACAGGAATGGAGGCGACCTTCATGATCGACTTGATGATTTTGGGATCGGTCATGCGAGCAACCCCGCCTTGTACGCGGATGTCGGCTGGTACTCTTTCCAGCGCCATCACAGCGGAAGCTCCAGCCTCTTCGGCGATGGCAGCCTGCTCTGCGTTGGTGACGTCCATGATGACTCCACCCTTAAGCATCTCTGCCAGTCCGATTTTCGTGCGCCAGGTTGAAATTTGTGTATCGCTCATGCTTATCATTGCCTCTGTATTCTAGTCAATCGGTGTCTTACATTCTCATTATACTTGTCTTGCTGGTTTGAGGCAAAAATGTATCTGTGAAAGCCCAGTGCAAGTGGGGGCATCAATGCCTGTTACCCCCACTTGGATGAATACCGGATTACAACTCCATTTTGATGCTGTTAAGGGACTTATCGATCTTATCGATGGCTTCCGATATATGCATTTTGGTAAATGGATTTAGTTTGCTTTGGTCGATCGCCTTGAGGGTGACGAGTGTCTCCTTCAACTTCGCCCTGCAGATGATTCGGCTGTCCATTGTCAGGCCTGTGGTCTCTTTACTTGCCAGAGCGATGAGTCTACCGAACCATGCCTGCTGAAGCATCGCACGCAGCTCGGTCACATTTCGTCCCCCTCGAAGCTCAGAACAGATGCCGTTATCAAGCGTGGAGATAAGTTCCATCACGTTGAACGTGTTCGCTTTCGGTGCCTGTTTGTAAGCGTTGTTGGATATCTTGCTTAGCACATCAGGCTGAGTGATCGCATTTAGCACGTTGATCTGTGTGCTGCTGAGCTGATCTCGCACTGGCTGGTCCCATCTATAAGTGGAAGCCGCGGCAGCCTCCATGTCCACAAACGGATTTGGTGCCAGTTTCTGGTAGATGCTTGCTGGGATGAAATCATATGCATCTGAGGCAAGGCAGCCTTTCGTGATCAGTGACACAACCCTTCTCTGGTCGGTATCAGACACCGGGGCGATACTGGGCTTCGAGTCCATATCGCCCTTATAGTCCCGATTTGTATGACTTCCGCCAAGGAAGCCCGCAAGACTGTAAAACTGGCTGTTGTAAATACGCAGGAAGCTGATGAACTTGCGCGTTAACTGGTAGTAGCTCTGGCCGGGTAACACCGCACTGGTTTGCAACTTGGGTATTGTCTTTTTACACAGTGACATCATGGTGGAATAAAAGTCGATTGGGTTCTTGGCCAGGTCGAACCTGACAATATGGGGGTCCAGGCCGTCCGCCATCTCATCGCCCTGCCATTGCATACCAGGCTTAGATGCTTCAGTGGCGATGGACTTGAGATATGGAATTTCGGCGGATGGTGTTTTGGCATCATTAAATGAATAGCCGTATTTAATGGCAAACATATCATATTCGCCAATACTGTCGCTCCAGTACATGGAGTTCTTGCTCAATAACGCCCCGATGTTAAAGGGTGTGTATTCCATGACACTGCTAGTGATGCCATGCTGCTTGATCCAGTTGATGTCCTTTAACTGCTCCATAGTGGGGTAGGTGGAGGCAACAAAGTTGTGTCGCAGTCCGAGTGAGTGGCCAAACTCATGCGCCACGATGCCCTGGATATATTGCTGTATATACGCATCACGCCCAATGGGTGTGGCCCCATCTACCGACAGTAACTCTGAGAGCTCACTGCCCATCCAGGCATTGAACCGGCTGTCATGCTGATAGCAGCAGCCATATGGGTTTCCAAGCTGTTTGGGCATGGGGCTGAGTTTGGGGTCAGTAGGTACCGCATTGTTCGCTATCATCACATCAAACTCGGTGCCAGTAAAGCGAACCATGTTGGCGTCTATGCATATGCCTGCGTTGAGCACCTGGCCTGTGATGGGGTTGCGGCGGAACAGCGAAATCGCATATGCAGCTTCTGGTGATGCCACCCAGCGTACGATGTTGTACCGCATGTCGGCATAATCCCAGTCTGCGTCATCAGGCATCTGCTTCACAACTACGGCGTCCTTGATACCGATCTGCTCGAACGCGCGGTTCCACCACTTCAACCCGGTAGCAATGCTCTCGCGATACTCGACGGGGATTGCATTATCAAGCCACCAGACGATGGGTTTGACAGGCTCACTTAAGGTTGCGGTTGGGTCCTTCTTTTGGATGTCCCAGCGTGCAATGTACCTGACCATCGCCTCATCTGTTCGTCGGGTCAGGTCCTGGTACTGGGTGTAGAAAAAGCCTACGCGTCCATCAGCTATCCTTGGCGTGTAGTTGTTGTCCGTTAAAAAGAAGAGGTTCCAGCAAACATTGATAGGGATACTGCGGGGATCGTACAACGGGCTGCTGTTATATCCGCTCATGGAACTGGTCGCTGGGCCCTCTTTGGACAGCTTCTGCATATTGATGAGGGATTCGGCGACGATGTTATCAGGGAAGGCTTTCAGATTTTTAATGTAGCTCTTCTCTTTGTCGATACTGTAGGCCCCTTGGTTCAAGCTGGCGGTGGAGCCTGTGATATCGGCCAAATCCGAAAGAAATATATCCGAAATGTTAATCAAGAAAGTCTTGCGTTCGTCACTCTTGGCCTCGATTTTGAACGACTGGATGTAAGCACCCGGGAAGGCACGCTCTGCCGCTCTCGCTAATGGCAAAGAGGGGTCTACACGGAACTTCATATTCGGTACTACCCATACCAGCCTGTCATCGCCCAGTTTCTGCATCTTGAACATGATGTCATCTACTGGGTAGCCCGCGACAAGTGCTCCGCCACCGGCACCGCTGCTAAGGTACACTGCAATAGCATATTCAGGCCAAGTTTGTCCTCAGGCACTTCCAGGTAGATGGTGTCCTTGTTCCCTGTTTCGGTCTTGCGGTAGACAACCATGGCACCTTCGAGCTTTTTGTAATCTTTGGTGATCTCCTCGATGGTCTTGTCTTTCTTCTTTTCTTCGGCTGCAGTTGCCAGCTTGGCTTCTGTGCGTTCCCATTTCAGCTTGGCATCGGCTACGCCATCACCGCCCATGGGGAAGTTCTGAATAGTAATGTCGAGTTTAATGATATCGCCGCTTGAGGCCTCAATCACCAGATCACCCTTATAGCTTAGGGGTTTATCTCCAGATTCCACATAGCTGTATTTCAGTTGGACTGCTGGGACATCGCCTTGTTTCGCAGTGTCCATCACCTCATACTCTGCCGTCGCCGCGACAGAACCGGGCAGTAGACCAGCCTTCAGCTCCTTTTTCCATTTCAACCCCTTTACGATGGGTTTGTCAGAAAAGATGGGCTGAATGGCAAGCGCCTTACGGGTTTGGATGGCCTTTGCTTGGTCGTTCATATCGCCGTAGCCTTCCCAGCTTACAGATACCAGAGTGCCGTCGGGCTTCAGGACAGTCATCGCCTTCTGGACTGGTGCATCGTCCTTCTGGGGCACTTTCTCGCCATTCACGGTCATCTGGATGTTTTCCGACGTAGTCGTTCGGCTAATATCTCCGCTTTCGGCTACCGCAGTCACCAAGCGGACCATGTCATATTTGTTCTCAATAGTGACTTTGCCGTCTGGGGTGTCCTGTGTGATGGTCAGCTCTGTCTTGAACACAGTGCGCCAATTTGGAGCATATTTGTGGACCAATATCAGTTCAGCCGGTTTTTCGGATTTGGCGCCTTTGGTGATCTCAGCCGGCTTGGCTGGTGCTGCGGCTTTGGGTGCAGCTTCAGCGGAGACCAGCGAGCAAACCATGAACGCGGCGCAGGAGATGGCAATAAGTGACTTCATCTAGAGACCCCTCAGTATGAGTTTGGGTGAATGTTGCGAAGAAACGCTCTGTGATTTATGTTACCGCGGAGAGGTGTTTGTAGACAACATGCCTCGGACAGGTCAGGAATGGTCCAGGTGCTGCCTTCGTAGTTGCCCGCACGCAGCGGCGATATCGGCGCCGCGTTCCTGCCTGAGGGTTGTGGGTATACCCAGCGACTGCAGGCGGTTTTGGAACTCGGCGACAGATGTGGCAGATGGACTGCGGAACTGCGGCATGCTGTCAACAGAATTCCACGGGATGATGTTCACATTACCTATCCATTGGTGCAGCAGATGGGCAAGTTGTGTGGCCTGGCGGGCTGAATTGTTGACGCCGTCTATCAGCAGATACTCTATGGTGACCTTCCGGCCGGTCTGCTCGGTATAATATCTTCCTGCATTCAGCACCTCGGAAATGCTCCACCGTTTTGCCATAGGCATGATCTCGGCACGGGTGGCATCATCAGCCGCGTGAAGAGAGATGGCAAGGGTGAACCGTGGCGACATCTCTGCCAGCTCACGCATCACAGGCACGATACCCACTGTGCTGACAGTAATCGAGCGCTCACTGATGCCCACTTGCTGGTTCAGTAACTCGATGCTCGCCAGTACTGCTGGTAGATTCCACAAAGGTTCGCCCATACCCATGTAGACAACATGGGAGACGCGTTCGCCTGTGATCTGTTGTATAGATAGCACCTGGTCAACGATTTCCCCGCTTGTTAGGTTCCGTAGGAACCCCGACTGACCTGTGGCGCAGAAGTGACAACCAGCGGCACAACCTACCTGAGTGCTGACACATACGGAGTGGCGGTCGTGATAGGGGAGGTAGACGGACTCGATATTAGCCTTATCTGATAGCTCGAACAAAAACTTGCGTGTGCCGTCTTTGGCCTGCTGGCTGTCAATCATCTGAAGCCTGCGAATGGTAGCGGTCTTTTGCAGTTTGTGCCGAAGTGACGCTGGCAGGTTGGTCATCGAATCAAAGTCGGTGACCTGGTGGTTGTATATCCACTGGGCAAGTTGTTTGGCACGGTAAACTGGCTCAGAAAGTAGAATGCATAACTCACTAAGTTCATCAAGGGAGTAGCCGAAGAGGTTTTGTTGCATCAGAAAAGTGAGGTTCCCGTGATCAGGAACCTCACTATACACACCTGCTTACTTAGCTGTGGCGTTCAGTCTTTTTAAGACTGGCTCGGTGATATCAACGGCACCATAAATCACGTTTGAAGGGTTCATACTGAAGACCAAGTTGATTTTCTGCTCTTTAGCAACTGCAGCAACCGCCACCTTGATATCCGCTATCAAGGCAAGTCGCTTTTCGTCGCGCATACGCAGAATAGATTGGTTAGCCTCAGTCATCATTTGCTTGAAAGTGTTCTCGTTGGTGGCCACCTGTGAACGCATCGTATCGAACTTCGTCTTTTCTTCGGCGGTCATTGCTTGACCCTTGGCTGCCAGCACATTAAAGTCGGCCACGAATTGAGTGGCTTTCGCTTCAAGGTCGGTCGCCTTCTTTTTCTGTGCGTCATCCTTCGTAGCTGATGTTACTATTTTGGCGTATTCATCAATCTCTTCCGGTGTGAGCACCAGCACTTTTTGCAGCGAATCGAAATTGGCGGTGACCTGGTCGTTCTTTGTCTTCAGTTCAGCCTCCATCACCTCGCGCTTGCTATATCCATTGATTGCTTTTTCCATATCAATGACGCCGAATACAGCCGACTGGGCAAAACTGGGAAATGATATCGCCATCAAAGCGACGGCGATCAGGAGAGCGTGACGCATCATGCGGATCATACAGGTTCCTCCAAATGTCATTACCGGTGCATGTTACCACACACCATAATACGTGACAGATCGCAATATAACAAGGTTACGAGGGATTTCTTGACTTTGCTTAGCATAGAAAGTATTATAGATAGTGTCAGATACGCATGATCACACCGGATGGAGTCAGTAATGCAGGGTAAAACCAAAATTCTTCGTGTCCGTCACAAACGGCAACTGGAGATTCAGAAGGCCCGCAAGCGTGCAGGTACAGTCGCCAAAAAAGCGATGAACAAGCACCTTAAGTAGCCAAATTCGAGGAGGCGATGTAAATTCATCGCCTCCTCATTTTAGTTCATCCGCAGGTCAAGCCCGATATCACACGCTATCGCGGAATGGGTGAGTGCTCCCACCGATATGATGTCAACCCCAGTTTCGGCAATTGAACGCACACTCTTCAGGTTTACTCCGCCAGATGCTTCCAGCTTACATCGTCCGTTCACATATGCGACACATGCCTTCATCTGCGGTAGGCTCATGTTGTCCAGCATGATGATGTCGGCCTTCGCGGCTAACGCTTCAGTGACCTGATCAAAGGTGTCACACTCTACCTCAATGGTCATAGTGTGGGGGATATGTGCTTTCGCACGCTGCACAGCAGCGGTGATGCTGCCCGCCGCTACGATGTGGTTATCTTTGATCATCACGGCGTCATACAGCGCCATCCGGTGGTTGCTGGCTCCGCCGACACGGACGGCATATTTTTCCAGGCTCCGTAAGCCAGGAGTGGTCTTGCGGGTGTCGCAAATCTGAGCATTGGTGGAAGCCACGGCTTGGACGTACTGTTGTGTCATGCTGCTGATGCCGCTTAACCGCTGCATATAGTTTAACGAGATTCTTTCACCGGTGAGTAGACTGCGTGCCTTTCCTGAGATGCGAGCGAGCAATGTACCCTTATCGAAGCTATCGCCATCTGACAGCAGTGGTTCGACCGATACACTCGGATCGATTTGTTTGAATACCTCATGTACAAGCGGAATACCACACAGTATGCCGGATTGTTTGGCGATGTAGAGTCCTTCGGCCATGGTGTTTTCGTCGACTGTGGTCAGCGTGCTGATGTCACCGGGCCCAACATCTTCCACTAGGGCTAGTTCAACTGACCTTGTCACTTCAAATTGGCCAGGGGGTATTATCCAAGTTTTACTCATGATCGCGAAACCTCCAAGATGCCATCAATAGCGATTAATAATGGGAATGGGTCCGAAACATGGGGTGGTATATCGAGCGAAAGTTGATACTTCGCGTGACCATCAGCAAGTCTACTGAGTTGTTTCCAAGATTGTACATGAAATCCAATGGCCATGAGTTTGTCATTCATCACTTGCAGTGAGCCGACGATATCGACAATCACTACCACATCAGCACGGTTTGTCTTAAGGATTCTACGCTCCAGGATTGCAGCACTCGTCAGTGTCCCTACGGCCAGAACAGACCCCACGAAGGCGAACAGATAATAATGAGGGCCAAATCCGCACGCTAAGCCCACGGCAGCACTTACCCACATACTGGCGGCGGTGGTAAGCCCTTTGACCTCAACCCCTTGGTGTATGATGGTGCCTGCACCGAGGAAGCCGATACCAGTAACAACTTGAGCAGCAATGCGAGTGGGATCGGCACCCGAGCCTGCTGCTTCGCGTGATACTGTGGCAAACATGGCTGCGCCTAGTGCCAAAAGGATGTGAGTTCGTAAACCGGCGGGACGATTGGTCAGCTCTCTGTTAAGTCCGATCATGCCGCCTAACAGTGCTGCCAAGACCAGGTTCACTGTGTTCATTGCTTCCATATTTACATAGTACCTCTGACATGCAGTCATCACATAGAAACAGGGGGTAAACTGAATTACGAGACTAAAATGAAGCTGAATCAGCAAAATACCAGGTTTTACGCCTACACCTTGACAAAACCCCCTGATGCAGGTTACAGTTTATGGCGGTCTCAGTCAGTTTTGACTCATTATACAGAATAGATATCACGAGGTGGAATTCATAGCAGCAGCATCCAAAAACAGCGCCCCAACCCGATGTGGTTTTGCCACGATTGTTGGTAAGCCGAATGTAGGTAAATCTACACTTATCAATGCACTTATGGGCATCAAGGTAGCACCCACTACCAATCGTCCGCAAACAACCCGTCGGTCAGTCAGGGGTATACTTACTGATGGCACACAACAGGTGATATTTGTGGATACGCCCGGATGGAGTCGGCCCACGGATCTTCTCGGCAGCTATATGCGAGGGCAGATCACGGAGTCGATTCAAGATGTGGATGCGCTGCTGTGGGTGGTCGACCTGCGTAAACCTCCAGGGGAGGAAGACGCTGCTGTGGCGCAAATGCTGCAGCCTATGGCTGAAAATGTGCTGATCGTGGGCAACAAGCTTGATGCTGCAAAAAGACCTCTTGATGCTGAGGCTGCTTACAGAGCTCTGATGCCGGAGAGTGTGCCTTATATCGCCATTTCTGCGCTTAAAGACGCAAAGTCGGTGAATAAGCTCAAAGCACTGGTTTTTGGGTTGATGCCCGAAGGACCGTTGCTCTATCCCGATGACATGAAATCCGACCAGAGTCGCACAGAGTGGGCAGAGGACATCATTCGCGAACGCCTGATGACAAACCTGGACGATGAACTGCCTTATTCCATCGCATGTAAGATCGCTGAATGGACCGAACGAGAGAACGGTATGCAGTTTATTGATGCCGTGATCGTGGTGGAGCGAGAAACACACAAGGGCATTGTGGTTGGTAAAAATGGTCAGATGCTGAAAGTGGTGGGATCCGAAGCCAGACAGCAACTGGAAATCATGCTCAACACCCGCATCTTCTTGCAGCTTGAAGTGATGGTAATGGATGATTGGCGTCGTGATGAACGAAGCATGGGAAAACTGGGATACGGCCTTTCCGAATAGATAACAACGGAGAGTTTACATATATGGCTAAGAAACTGATAATCGTGGAGTCGCCTGCAAAGACGAAAACACTGAAGAATTTCCTTTCAGACGAGTATGTCGTGGAAGCCTCAATGGGGCATGTCCGCGATCTACCTGAGAAGCGTCTAGGAGTCGATGTTGATAACAACTTCGAAGCCGAATACGAGAACCTCGATAGTAGATCGACTGTTCTGACCACCTTAAGGCGTGCTGTCAAGGGTGCTGACGAAGTGTTCCTGGCAAGCGACCCTGACCGTGAGGGTGAGGCGATTGCCTGGCATCTCCAGCAGGCGTTGAAGCTGAAGTCGCCTAAGCGGATTGAGTTCAACGAGATCACACGCAGCGCGGTGATCTCAGCGCTTGAGAACCCCCGCGAGATCGACATGGACCGCGTGGATGCTCAGCAGGCACGTCGTATCCTCGACCGCATTGTGGGATATAAGCTGAGCCCACTGCTGTGGAAAAAGGCCCGGAGAAACAATCTCTCCGCCGGCCGTGTCCAGAGTGTGGCCGTGAAGCTGGTCGTGATCCGCGAACGTGAGATTCAAGCTTTCGTGCCACAGGAATACTGGTCACTGACTGCTAAGCTCAGCCCAGATGGCGAGACACAGACATTCGATGCTCACCTGCGCATGTATCGCGGTGAGAAACTCGAACTCGTCAGCCTGGAACAGACTGATAAAGTGCTGTCAGACCTACAGGGTGCCGAATACCGGGTAGCTGAGGTACGCAAGTCTCAGCGCAAGCGTAAGCCGAGTGCGCCTTTCATCACAAGCACGCTACAGCAGGAAGCGGCCCGTAAACTGGGCTACAGTGCACGGCGCACCATGCAGATAGCTCAGCAGCTTTATGAAGGTATCGAACTGGGAGCCCAGGGTTCGGTCGGTTTGATCACGTATATGAGAACTGACTCAACCCGAGTCAGTAATGAAGCGCAGGAGCAAGCCAGGGAGTATATCAAGAGCACATTTGGTGCTCAGTATATGCCGAAGACCGCCCCCATATACAAGACTAAAGCCTCGGCCCAGGACGCCCATGAGGCAGTCCGCCCGACCAGTGTGCTGCGCACCCCTGATGAGGTGAAGCAGTATCTTAATGCAGAACAGATGAAGCTATATCGGCTGATCTGGATGCGATTCCTTGCCAGCCAGATGTCCGAATCCATTATGGATGTGGTCTCGGTTGACATTATGGCGAATGAATATCTGTTCAGAGCCACCGGAAGCACGATGAAGTTTGAAGGCTTCATGAAGGTGTACATCGAAGGCACTGACACCAATGATAAGAATGAAGATGACGGACCCGCTCTGCCTGAACTGAGTGAGAAGCAGTTGCTTCAGCTTCTGGCGTTACTGCCAGTCCAGCACTTCACGGAACCGCCGCCCCGATATAGTGAGGCCACGTTAGTCAAAGCCCTGGAAGAAAACGGGATTGGACGGCCCAGCACCTACGCGAGCATCTTAGGCGCGATTGTAGACCGTAAGTACGTCACCCTGGCTCAGAAGCGGTTCACACCGACTGCGCTTGGTGAAGCGGTGACCGACTACCTTGGCATGTTCTTCTTCGACGTGATGGATATCCAGTTCACCGCCAATATTGAGAAGGAACTTGACGATGTGGAAGTCGGCCAGCAGAGCTGGCAGGCGGTATTAGCCACATTCTACGGACCTTTTGAGACACGCTTGAAGGAGTGCGAAGAGAGCCCGGAGAGGGTTCGGATCATCCCCAAAGAGACGCCTTACATCTGCCCGAACTGCGGTGGTAAGATGCTGTTGCGTGAAGGCCGTTTTGGGCCGTTCTTGGGATGCGAGAAGTATCCCGATTGCACTACCATCATGAAAGTCACCGCATCGGGTGAGCCTGCTCCGCCTGATCGCCCTAGCGATCAAGTTTGCGAGAAGTGCGGATCGCCGATGGTCATCCGCTACGGGAAATATGGCGACTTCCTGGCATGCAGTGCCGCCGGATGCCGGACACGCCGGCCACTTGATTCGGGTGTGGAAGTGCCGTGTCCGAAATGTGGTAAGGGCCGGATCGTTCGTAAACGCAGCAAGCGCGGCCGTTACCTGTATGGTTGCGATACCTACCCGGATTGCGAATTTGTGGTATGGAGCAAGCCGACAGGGGAGATGTGCCCAACCTGTAACTCTCTGCTGGTAGAAAAGACAGCGAGAGGGCAAGCACCGACCATCGTGTGCAGCAATGCAGATTGCGGATACGAAAAAGAAACTGAATAGACCGAGTGCATCATGCTAACCCCAAAACCTGGCGATGAATATTGCCAGGTTTTGTTTTTAGTAGTGTAATATGAATGGTATCTTGCTGACTGAATGAACGCGGAGGACTATATATGGCTAACGTAAGCGTACAAGCCGGAATCTGTGGTTTTGTGACGAAAATCCATGCGACATGTGATGAGGATCAGATGGTCACATTCTCCATCACCAGTGACTGTCCAAATATTCAGAAGCTGGCCGAAGCAATGCCGACGGTAGATGCTTACGACGAAATCGGTGCAGGCCACGATGGTGAGTTGTTCAAGACCACTCGTGTTTACTGCAAGGGATGCTGTAGTGCCTGTGTAGTACCGAACGCGATTTTCAAAGCGATGCAGGTATCGGCTCATCTGGCTCTTCCCGCCCCGATTATGGTCACCATGGCCGTTTAGACAGTTCATGATGTCAAGCTGATGTTTGAGAACCGTATATATCGGAATTCGTCTTGGCTTACGCCGTTGGCCTTGTTGTGGGTCATCGGCATGATATTTGCAACAATGGCTTGTCAGGCAGCTCCGCAGCCGGTCGCCAGCTTTACGCCATCACAGCAGAACGGTATCGAGTTTGCGCTAGCCGAGGACGGGCCGTATTGCCGAGAGCAGTTTGACGGCAAAGACGTGCTGCGCATCTCTGGCGGAGTGTCACCGTCGAACCCGTATCTATATCTCAAGCTTTCCCAAGATGCCAAAAAGCTGTTGGACAACCGCTGCTGGGTGGTGGTTGACTTCTACGACGAAGGCATCATGAACGTGTATCTGGAGTATAATTCAACCACTTCCCCATACCGTTCCTCACCCTCGTTTTTGCTGACCAACTCATTGACCTGGGATCGGGCGACTGTGTTACTGGATAATATTCAGTTCACCAACCGTCAAAACGGCGGAGCAGATTTCCGTATCTCGGCCATGCCTGAAGGTCGCATTGCCAAGGTGGATGTGTATGCTGAAGACCCAAAACTGCCTGTGAGGTCCGTCACAGAACGTCTGTCGCGGCTGGCATTCCACCAGGACACCAAATCTAACGGCATGTACTACACCTTCGGAAATGATGCGGATGAAGGGTTCGCCACACTGTATAAGGCACTTGGGGTGACCAGTGTGGAGAGTTATGTCACCTGGGAGACGGTAGAGCGTGCCGGTATGGGAAGATGGGACTGGTCGAAATGGGACAAGCAAGTAGCTGACTTGAAAGCTGCTCAGATGAAGTGGGTGCCGTTTCTCATACTCGGACCGGCCTACTCCACGCCGGAATGGTTCCGAAACAGCCGCATGCACTTTCCTGCCAGATGTCTGGAACACGGCATTCAGAGTAAAGTGGAGTCCCTCTGGAACCCGCATCTGCCCGCGTATATCGACCGGTTCCTGCAGGAGTTTGCGAAGAGGTACAAAGACACCGGCGTGATCGAATCGGTGCTGTTGGGCATACAGGGTGACTTTGGTGAGGCGATCTTCCCTGTCACAGGTGGCGGCTGGACCTTTTTGGTCCCTGGTGAGTACCACGACCATGGTGGATACTGGTGCAACGACCCCTATGCACTGGTGGATTTCCAAAACTCGATGCGTAAGAAATACGGCCGGATCAGCCGTTTGAACAAAGCCTGGAACACTCAACACAAGTCATACTCCGATGTCATGGTGCCCGCTCAGAACGCCGTGCAGATATCGCAGTTGATGGCCGATGCGCAGAGTAACCAGCCTGGTGCGCGGAGACGCTGGCTGGACTTCGTGGAGTGGTACCGTGCTTCTATGACCAACTGGTCTGAATGGTGGATCAAAACCACTCGGAAGTATTTCCCCAAAACGCCGATTTATCTTTGCACTGGGGGTGACGCTCCGCCTGAGCACGGCTCACAGTTTGCCGAGCAGTGCCGTGTGGCCGCGAAGTACAATGCTGGCGTGCGCATTACCAACGAGGGGTCGTATTACCCCGGCAACTTCGCCATCACACGTTGGGTGGCATCGGCTGGCAAGCAGTATGGAGCCGATTTTGGATTTGAACCGGCGGGTGCCGAAGACGAAAAAGGCATCGTGGCACGGATATACAACGCCACCGCATCCGGAGCGAATCAGCTTCATGACTACAGCACGAACGTGACCTCCACTCAGGCACGGATTCAAGCACAACAACAGAATCTCAAATGGCTGTTTCATGCGCCAAAACCTCAGGTTCCTGTGGCGTTGTGGTATCCCAATGTTCACATGACCATCAACTGGGGCGGATACCTGGAGGTTGCTCAGAAGCTGCGTGACTATACCGACTATGACTACCTCGATGAGAGCATGCTGCGGAATGGCGGCCTGAAAAGCCACAAGATACTGGTGATCGCGCATGGCAGCATCATCGAGCGAAAAGACGCCGAGATCATAGCCAAATGGTCCGCTCAGGGTGGCAGGGTGATCGTCAAGGATGTGCCCGCATTTGAGAGCGTAGAGGGCGATCCTCAGCCAGACAAGCTGATTAGGTCGAAGGCACGCAGTGTATCCGGCTGGGAGGCACTTGCTGAAACCTTGAAAGTGGAGATGAACAGTCTGTCGCTGCCGGTAGTCGATTTGGTGGCTGATGGGTTGTTTAGCACCCAGATATCGCCTGACCGATTCTTGTTCTATAATATGAGCACAAACAATGTGACCCCCAAGATAGATATTCAGGGCAAGTCCTATCATGTTACTGTCGATGCCGGGAGCATCAAAGATTTTACGGTGCCAGATGATGGCGGTACAAAGGCTAAGGGAGCGAAATAGTGAGCCAACTAGAACGGTTCGGTGTGTCGATGGACGGGGAGCTGCTTGATAAGTTCGACGCCTTAATCAAGCAGCGTCAGTATGGCAACAGGTCAGAAGCAATACGCGACCTTGTCCGTAAGGAGCTTGTTGAAGAACAGTGGACCGATCCTGATGCTGAGGTAATGGGGGCGGTCACTATCGTCTACCATCACGATAGTAGCGAACTATCATCCAGGCTGACCGAGATTCAACACGATGTCCATCATCACATAGTCTGCACCACCCATGTGCATATAGATCATCACCACTGCATGGAGGTGATGATACTTAAGGGACCCAGTCACACCGTACAGACCATCGCCAACACCTTGATCAGCACTAAAGGTGTGTTGCATGGCCACCTGGTCAGCACTACCTCAGGGCGAGATATCTAGCGAGCAGCCTCTGTAACTGGTCGTAGGGGCGTCCCTTGTGGGCGCTCTGATCGTTGTTCATTCGATAGTCCGTTTTTAGGGCGCCCACAAGCGACGCCCCTACGACAGCAACCGCCAGCATTCTGCCAGACCGCCCCGGACAAACTAAGCTACCTCAAACTGGCTGGCTGCGAGCTAAGCGGCCAGTTGTCGGTGCGAAATGGCATCGCGGGAAATCCTGCCCCGTTGTAGAGGTTGATATCTGGCGAATCCGACCAGCCAAACCGCACAGCGGCAGGCATTGATACATATACGCTGCTCGCCCACACGCGGTCACCAACGACGAATGCATCGGCTGGATACCACTTGCGGTCTGAACCCGCTATGAAGAAATCACGCACTGTCCCAGATCGTCCCACAAGCCCGCCGCTTGTGTTTGTGAAACTGATCATCGCTTGGTTTCCCATCAACGCCAGTTGGTTGAACTGAGGGCCTGTGTAGTCCACTGCCAGTTTGTACTGTTTGTTGATAGCTGAAAGAGCAATGCGCTGAGCTATTAGTTTCTTGTACTGAGGTACGGAATCTGGTAGCTCGGTCAGGTCAATGATGTTGACGAGAGTCGTGAGTTTGGCTTTTCGCGCCACTGTTGATTGGGAATCCCGCATTTCAGCCCACAAGCTGTCTTCCATGGAAAGGGAAGAATCGGCTTCGGTGTCAGACGGTAGTTGAACAACCAGGAACGGCAGTTCGTTATTGCCCCATTCTGTACGCCAGCCTCTGATCAGTTCCGCAAGCGTGAACCGGTAGCTGTATGCTTCTACGATGTCGGCCTTGCCCTGATACCAGACCACTCCTTTGACAGTATAGGGAACCAGAGGTGCGAGTAGACTACGATACAGAGTCGACTGGTCGATGCGGCTGGTCCGGCTTCTCGCGAAGCTGGTCATGCCGGCTTTTGCTGTTGGGCTGAGCCACTGGGTGATCGAGCTGTTGTCCGCTGAGGCCACGATGATGGCTACGGGCACATTGAGCTGTTGCCTTAACTGCCGTCCGAAAAAGTAGCCGATGGCACTGGTGCTTGCCGCAAATAGATTCTGGGCTGACATCCACGTCGTCCGCGGCAGTTCACTTCTATTGAGTTGGTTGGTGGACACCGAAAACATGTGCAGACCGGGGTCCGGTGCACTGTTGGCATAGCTGCCGTAGTCGGCCGTCTTCAGCACCGGCACACTTAGGTTCTCGTCGCCGCACAGCAGCCAGACTTCACCAACATAGACATCGGTGACGTCAAATTGGTTGTTTCCTGCTACCGACAGTGAGTAAGGTCCACCTGCAGGCATCTGTTTAAGTTTGATGGACCATCGTACGTCAGTGCAGATCGTGTTGGCCTGCTGTCCGTTGATACTCACAGTTATCTTTTCGCCGCGGGATGCTGTTCCCCAAATGGTCACGGGCGCGTTGCGCTGGATGACCATCCCTGTAGAAAAGGGCCAACCAAGTGCTACATCGGCCATCAATTGAGCAGAAAACAGCAATGCTGCAACAACGGTTGTGCATATGTGTGCGTATTTATTCATCATATATCTCCACCGTATATGACCGTCTGCCGATGGTGGAGTTACGAAACGAACTGTTATTGCAAGGCCCTGCAACAGCGTAGCTGCCACAGGGCCTTCGAAATAAGGCAAAACCAGCCTAAGGTTGGGTCACCAGTTTCCAATCATCGGTGCGGAACGGTGATGCCGGTAAGTTCTTACCGTTAAAGAGGTTCAATATCGGATACATACGCCAGCCGTAGCGGACAGCCATAGGAGCTGATACAGCCGCACTGCTAACCACCACTGTCTTACCCTCGATTGTGGCATCTGCCCAGACGAATTTCTTGTCTGCTCCGGCAATTGTAAAGCCCGTGAGCTTTCCACCTTTGCTGACAAGTCCGCCGTCAATATGGTCGAATTTCAGCACGATTTGGTTGCCTTTGACGCTCATGCTCTTGTATACAGGCCCAGACCAGGCGACGTTCTTCTTGCCATAGGTTTTGTTGAGTGCGATATAAGCTAATCGCTCACCGACGGGTTGTTTGTCTTTCGGATGAATGTCCACAGGGTCGCCTACATCGGTGATAACCGCCATCCCGGAGTTTTTCACATCTTTGGCTACTATAAGCTGAGATTCGCGGGTGTCAGCCCAACTGCATTCGGCCGGCTCGACCGGGTCGCCTTGTGCATACCACGGTGCCAGTTGGACGCTGAGGAAGGGGAAATCACCTTGTTTCCAGTCTTCGCGCCAGTTCTTGATCATGTTAGCGTGTTCAAACCGGTAGTTGTAGCCGTTGCCAGCATTCGATTCGCCTTGATACCAGATGGCTCCCCGGATGCCGTAGGGGATCACAGGCGAGATCATGGCGTTATACAGGCACGATGGCACGTGCGGGATCTGCCCGGCGAGAGATGGGTCAATTTTGATGAGGTCCAGCTCCTGGTCGATTACGCGTTTACTGGTCCAGGCTTCGACCAACGTGCCGCCCCACGAGCTGTTGATTATGCCTACCGGCACTTTCAATGCCTGCCGCAGATAGCGGCCGAAATAGTATCCCACTGCGCTGAATGAACCCGCCGTGTGATAGCTACTGCGCATCCACGCCGATTTAACTTCTTTGGTTGGTTGATCTAATGCTGCAAGGGGCACTTGAAACAGGCGCAGCTCGGTATCTGTAGATGCTTGCATCGCCTTCTCGGCGTCAAGACAGCTTACCAAGCCCATCTGCATGTTGGACTGGCCGCTGCATATCCATACCTCGCCCACAAGTATGTCTTTACATTCCACATAGTTGTTGCCGATCACAGACAAAACGTAGGGGCCGCCTGCTTTCATGGCTGGCATTTTGACCATCCAGGTGCCGTCGGTGGAGGTGGTGCTCACTCGGGCGTTGCCAAGTTTTACAGTGACTTTTTCGCCCACTGCAGCTGTTCCCCAAACGGGGATGAGCCTATCACGCTGCAGAACGGCACCATCGGTGAACATTCCGCTTATCTGCACATCAGCTTGAACAGCGGGTAGAAAGCTGAGGGTCGCGATCGCCAAAGCGATTGGTAGGTTGAGTTTCATTCGGTCGTCCTTCTCGTCGTATTAGTTAGTATAGGTCACGGTTCCGTTGGCATCGACCTTGTATCCCCACTTGGCAATGTAATAGTTGCCAGGGAGGAACGTGTCACCGATGCTCTTCAACTTCGCTGTTAATTCTTGATCCAGCTTCTGTAGCAGTTTCGCATGGGCTGGGTTATTGGCCAAATTGGTCATTTGATAGGGGTCGTGCTGGTTGTCATACAGCAGCCAAGGGCCATCCAGTGTACGCACGTATGTGTAGCGGCGCGTGCGCAACCCACGGTATTCGCGACCGCCATTGCGTCGTTCCCACTCGCCAAATGGCGAGATACACTCTATCAACACCGGGTTGTCGTCTTTAGATATTCGGCCCGATATCAGTTCCGAAAAGTCGTCACCCTCGACACTGGCAGGAATGGGCAGGTCGCATAGACCAAGAAGAGTGGGCATCAGGTCAGGCGTTCCGATCGGCATATCAATCTTCTTGCCGCTGCGACCGAGTCGTTGCGGCCACCGGATGAGCAGGGGGACCATGATTGCTTCGTCCCACGGACGCTGCTTGCGCACATGGTTTTGCGATCCCAGCATATCGCCGTGGTCTGATGTAAGCACGAAGATGGTGTTCTCTGCCAGTCCGGTCTCCTCAAGAGTTTGCTTCAGTGATCCTACTGCGGCATCCATAGCGGCAATGTGGCTGTAGTAACCGGCCAGATCTTTTCGCAGGTCCTGGGTCACGTTAGGGCGCTGCTGAAGCGTGGCAGGGTCGAACATATCTTGAAAGCCTTTGGGGGCTGTTTCAAACGGGTTATGAGGCGGTCCCCAAGAGAGGAACATACAGAACGGTTTTGGGTCTTTGGCGTAGTCATGAAGTAAGTCGCATGCATCTTTGGTCTGGGCTGTCAGGTCATAGCCCTCCCAGAACTGGGGATTCTTGTTTTTTCCGTCATAATACTGGCTGTGGTTGTAATCGTGCGTGCATTCCAGCACTTTCCAGTAGTCAAACCCCTGACGCCGTTCTTTTGGGATATAGTTGCTGCGGCCGTGTCCGTCAATATGCCATTTGCCGATATAGGCCGTTTTATAACCGCCCTGCTTGAATACTTCGGCGATGGATGTGGCTCGATTGCTCAGGCATACATCATTCACGAACAGCCCGTGAGTGTGCGGATACTGGCCGGTGAGCAGTGAGCCGCGGTAGGGGGTACACACGGGGCAGGTGCTGACCGCGTTGGCGAAGTTGACGCTCTCAGAAGCGAGTGCGTCGATATGGTCTGTCTTACCCTTGAGGTTCGGGTCGCCCGCATATCCGGCGGCTTGCGCCCGCCATTGGTCTGCGAACACGAACACGAGATTGGGTCGGTTTGTTTTAGAAGCTAAAGGCATGTTCATCTCCAGGATGGTGAAGATCATTCGGCGTGAGTAGAATGATTCTAGTTTCGCTACCGCAGCTCGGAATCCCTGCCTTCCAGATATTCAGAAGCCAGTAAGTAGCGTGTTTCGAACGAATTGGGTTTATCGAGCGGTATTTCAAACAAGCGTCCGCCTCTTAAGCTGTGCTTTATCGGTTGCGGCAGGCCATATGTTCCCCAGCCAATGCTTCCTCCATACCCCATTTTGATGCCATGCCAGTCACCCACAAAAGTGTTTGTGTGGTCGTGACCGACAAACATACCCATGATGTTTCCATGCTCCAGCATGGCTGTCGCCAGCCCTGAGTTCAAAGCCGGGGCGCAGATGGGTTCATTCATAGCATCCACGAACCCCGATTGTGCAGCGACCTCTTGGTACTCCGGAAGCGGGATATGGAAAAAAGCCAAGCCAGGGATGACTTGATTAAAGCACTGCTCATGCCATTTCGATTGGTCTATGAACCACTCAACTTGTTGATGACTAATCCATCCATAGCCCGAAATCTCTTTGGCTTTCATGTCATCTGAAGGATAGTCCAGCGAATCAAATAGCCAGATTGCGAGGTCGGGATGTTCCGCATGGCGGGAGATAAAGATTACATCATTACCGCATCCCGGTATGGTGCCCAAGATATCACGGTTGATATTACCTGGCAGTGCGCGGTATTGTGCTAATAACTCGCGTTTGGTCATACCCAGCTTGTCTATGCGTTCCGCATCATGGTTGCCCATCGTCATGGCCCATGGCACATTGGCCTTGATGCATGGCGCCGCGGCATGCTTAACGGCTTCCATCAACTGCTTCTTGCTGGTGCAGTCAGGTGCACATGCGCAGTCTCCAGTAAGCACCACCATGTCTGGTTTGACGCCTTCGATCATGGCGGACATCGCGATGGCTGTCTGCGGATGTATCTCGGCTCCGTGGTGCAGGTCGGTGAACTGAAGAAGCCGGAATGCTCGGTCGTGATGAAACTGGTAAGTGCGTTGCTCGGTGATGACCATCGGTTTTCCCCTTGGCAGCGTAATGAGTTCACGGTACAATGTAGCACTATAGACCACAATATCTCAATGCCGCCTTAAGGTCATGAATGAAGGAGTATCAAATGGAGCTATCTGAGGCAATCGCAAAACGACACAGCTATCGAGGAGCCTATAAGCAAACAACAGTACCGAAAGCTGACTTGGAGGCTATCGTGAAGGCCGGCTTAATGGCCCCCTCAGGATGCAACTCGCAGAGCACCAGCTTTGTCATAGTGGACGATCCGGCAGTGCTTGATCCCATCAAGGTTCTACTGGCTGGCAAGCAGCGGTTTGACAGCCCCGCGCTGATAGCGTGCGTGATCGATCCGAAGGTGCTCCCTAATGGTATGCACTTTGAACTGGAAGACTGCTCTGCCGCTGTGGAAAACATGCTGCTGACCATCACCGCCATGGGTTACGCCACTGTGTGGCTGGACGGAGCCCTGCGCGGAGGCCTTGATCAGCAGATCGGTGATCTGCTGGGCGTGCCGAAGGAGAAGCAGGTGCGTATCATCCTGCCCATCGGCGTGCCGGTCACTGAGGGCCGACCAGCCCCCAAGAAACCGTTCGAGCAGCGCGCCTGGTTCAACCGCTACGGCGGGTAGGGGGGGAGCGGCATCGCTCCCGAGTTTTAAGCAGCAGTTTAAATCGATACGGTCGTGGATGACACTTGTGGTCATCCGCGTTGCGGGCGACCGTCGGTCGCCGCTTGGGCATAAAGCGAAACAGTAACCAATCGCCGCGAAAAAGGTGTGCTCAGTGAAGAATGAGTTGTTATCTCAGACCATAGCTGTGAAGTATGTGCAGTTCTGCAAGGCTAAACGCCGGACGATCAAGGGCCTGAACATCTTTATGGCCCCTGGTCCGATATACCATCCGGCTTACTTGGTGAGAGCAGCTCAGCTCACTAATTCCTATCGTCTAGACGACTTACTGCGGGGCTGCCTGTATGCGCCAGGGCATGTGGCTGAAGGGTATTGGAGCATTCTGACGGAGCACTACCGCCAAATCAGTCCCAAACCGAACTCCCGGCAGGTATCGGCTATGGTGTATGGGATATTGTGGAGCGGTGTCGCCTACGAACTGTGCCGATTTACGGGCTTTACACCTCCTGTGCCTGCAGGCTGGCATGACTTTCAACGAGCGGATATGGATGATTGCACCTATGATATAGCCGAAATCCGTCCGTTTGATATTTGGACGTTGTGGGGTGTTTTCGGAGAGTTCAAGCTGTTGAACAACGACACGTTTACTAAGGCGGAACAGCGGATCATTCGGAGATTTGCATTAGTGCCATTATTATCTCAAATTGATGACTTGTCTGTCGCTTTTCTAGATGAGGTCATGAGTGGGGTGTCAGCGAACCTAACATGCAGCAGACCACGAATGCCTTTGATGCCAATTTCTACCCCGAGATTGACGCGACCACGTCGGCTTACGAACCGAAGCATGGCACACGGTAATAAGGCGATCGTACCAAGGGTTAGTGATGACCTAGTTGAAGTTGTCTTAGAAAAGTATGAGCAGTACTGCAAGGCCAAAAACAAAACGCTGAAACAAATGAGCGTTCATGTACCACCTGGCCGAATACTACATCCAGCAACTCAGGCGCGTGAAGCTCAACGATCAGGTATGTACCGCTTGGACGATATGTTGCGCGGCTGTTTATACGGTCCCGTACATGTCGCCAACGGCTACTGGGATATCCTTGACCGATGTTACGACAAGATCAAACCGACACCTACGGACAAGCAGCATGCGGCGATGTTCTATGGTGTGATGTGGAGCGGTTTTGCTACCGAGTTGCTTCAATACTCCGGCATCCACCCACCTCTACCTTGCGGGTGGCACGACTACCAGCGCAAGGACTTAACGTTCGACGATTTTGATGCTAGTTATGAAATCGAGCCGTGGTCTCTGTTCATTGACATCCAACGGATCATCATGTGCAGGATTAATACGCTCACGCCAATGCAGCAAAGGCTGCGGCAGCGGGTGCTGTTAAATTCGGTGTTATATCAAGTGGTGGAGCTGGATGTAGCGTGTCTTTCTGAATATGTTGCTGAGTTACTTGAACACATGGATTTGTTCAAGAACTTGGTCACGAACATTGACATCGAACACATGCCCGCAAAGTGGTACAAATCGCATAAGCATCTAGCCGTTGTCGAGAGGACAAGAGCCATCCTGGCGGAATACGAGCAATATGCCAAAGCCGAAGAGGAATCAGGGACTGACTCAGCCCCTGAATAAGCGGAACTCTACCGCGGCTTGAAGAAGCCGACGCTCTTGAGCTTCAACCAGCGGCCTGGGACGCCCTCATTCTCAGGTATCAGGGCGGCCCGTGTGATCATGCCGTGGTATTCGGGATTATCTGAGAGCTTGACGGCATATATGTGGTATTTACCGTCGCTGATGACTGGGAACTGTTGCGCTGTCTTCTGGCTGTCAGGAGCACTGTCTTGTCGCTGCCAAAACACGGTCATGGTTTTCTGTCCCGCCGAGAAAGCTGCGTTAATATATATCACTGGGTTTGTTTTAGCATTCCAGCACCACCGAGGCCCATAAATCATCGCGCTGTTTTTGCTCAAGTCGATCTTGAGTTCGCCTTTTATGGGCCAACCTGCGTCTACAGCATTCCGGTAAAACCAGGATTGCCGATCTTTATTGAATGTCCAGTTCGGATGTTCAGACGGTCTTGGTTGCTTGTAAACGTAGCTACGTATCTCTTTAAGTGTGCCCAAAATAAGAACATAGTTGTAGCTCGTGTCGATGTTATAGTCGAGTATTTCGTCCCCAATGGGCGATAGATAACCGGTGGGGAAGTCGTCCGGACCCCCAGCACCGGGTGTGCCGATAAATCCGCCACGGAATGGATATGTTTTCGGTTCGTAGACACCAAGTCCCCAGTCTTTATCGTCTACTAGGGCGGCCCAGTTCTCGGTGGCAACCCAGTCCTTCGGATGTGTGGAAGGATATTGGGTGAGTTCTGCGCCCGTATAAGGTTTACTCCCGTCATACGTAAAGACGCGGTACCAAGGGCCATTAGTGTAGATGGCGGGCATCTCCTGACCTCCACCTTCATACTGTGTTTTGTCAGGACGGTTATTGACCAGCCGGCTTCTTATCTGAGCCGTGTTATCCTTAAGTGTGATCCAACACTCAAAGATGCACTCTCCAGGCACATTGTTTAACGGCCAGTGCATTGGGATACATTTCACATACAAGCTGTTTTTACTCTTCTTGTATGCCAAAACCTTGGATCGATTGCCGTAGTAGTCGCCCGCCTGAATAGGATTCCAGCCGAGGTGAGCCCAGTATTCTACAGGTTTTTTGCCGTTCGGTTCATAAGGTTTTGGTCCGGCATAATGGCCCATTTGTATCTGCCGCCCCCAGTCATCGCTGTTGATGAGGTTGAGGTCAGAACCGGCTTTGGACAGGTAGGTAATGGAACCACCTAAATCGAGATTGATGCCAAGCTTGATTTTCCCATTGTCTATATAGCTGATGTTATCGGCGCATACGGCTCCGCTTCCAGCTATTACCATTGCCAGTAGAACGAGAATGCTGCAAATTCGGTTCGTCATAAGTGTGGTTATCATCCCTTGAGTTTGTTGGTAAATGTGCCTGTGTATTGCTGAACGTGCCATCATCGTATAGATGCCATATAACTAGGATGACATGGCTAAAAAGCCATGTCATCCTTACTGGTACACACTATCATAGACCTGGTGAATGTTACAGGTGTTACATGTTACCTAGGCTTCACAAAGCCGACGCTCTTGATCTTCAGCCAGCGGCCTGGCACGTCCTTCGCTTCGGGCATGATGGCCAGACGGGTGACCAGGCCTTTATACTCCGCATTGGCGCCAAGGTGGACTTCGTACACGTGATACTTCCCGTCGTCGATCACGGGGATGTTGACTGTGGTCTGGGCGCTGAAGGGCTGACCATCTCTGCGCTGCCAGGTCACGCTCGCACTCTTCTGACCGGGTGAGAACGCGGCTTTGATGTAGAGCATAGGATTCTTGGCGGCTTCCCAGCACCATAGTTGACCGTTGATGGTGGCATTCGCTTTGCTGATGTCGATGTTCAGCTCGCCTTTGATCGGCCATCCGGTATCGGTGGCGTTGCGATACGCCCAGTAGTGCCTGTCATTCTTGAACACCCAGTTGGGATGCTCAGCAGGCCGCCGTTGTTTATATACATAATCGCGTATCTCATCCACTGTGCCCAGAATCAGCGTGTATTGAAAGCTCGTGTCGATATTCCAGTCGATGATCTGGTCTTGCTGCGGTGAGATGTAGCCCGTCGGGTTATCCTTTGGACCGCCAGAGCCGGGCACTCCGGCGAAACCAGCGGAGAAGTTGTAGCATATCGGCTCATACATCCCGATGCCCCAGCCGTCTTTATCCACCAGCGCGGCCCAGTTCTCTGTGGCATGCCAGTGTTTCGGCCACCAGATCACCGGGTTTTCGGTCACTTTGTCACCGGTGAAGGGCTGATCGCCATCGTAGGTAAACACACGGTACCACGGGCCGTTGGTGTAGATGGCGGGCAACTCCTGGAAGCGTGCCTCATACTTGGTCTTGTCCGGGCGGTTGTTCAGCATCCGGCTACGCACCTGGACCGTATTGTTCTTCAAAGTGATCCAGCATTCGTAGACACATTCACCCGGTACATTGTCCAAAGGCCAGTGCATGGGGATGCACTTCACATAGATGCTCTTCTTATCGTTCCTGAGAGCCAGCACCTTGGAGCCATGGCCATAGCAGTCACCAGCCTGGATGGGGTTCCAGCCGATGGTGACCCACGCTTCCTGAGCCTTCTTGCCGTTAGGCTCGAAGGGCACGGGGCCTGCGTAATGCGACATCTGGATTTGGCGTCCGAAGTCGTAGCTGTTGACCATGTTTAGGTCTGAGCCGGACTTCGATATGTAGGTGATCGCCCCGCCAAGGTCTAGGTTGATCCCTAGCTTGATCTTTCCGTTGTCTATGTAGCTCATGTTTTCTGCCATGACTTCACTCCCTGTGATGTTAAGTAAACATAATACTGATGCCGCTTGCAGCAGATGTCTCTGCCAGATTCCCATTATCTGGCTACCGGCTTCTTGAATCCGATGCTCTTGAGTTTTATCCAGCGTCCATCCACACCCTGAGGATCGGGCACCAGTGCCAAGCGGGTGATCAAGCCCTTATACTCGGTATTATCAACAAGCTTCACGGCATATACGTGGTAGTTGCCATCTGCGATGACTGGGAAAGTAACGGCAGTCTGTGCACTGAAGGGATGTCCATCCTTACGCTGCCATGTGACATTCGCTGTCTTCTGCCCGGGTGAGAAAGCGGCTTTGATGTAGAGAACCGGGTTCTTGGATGCCTCCCAAAGCCACACTGGGCCGTTGATCATCACGTTACTCTTGCTGATGTCGATGTTCAACTCACCTTTGATTGGCCATCCGGTATCGCTGGCATTCCTGTATGTCCAGTAGAGCCGTTCTTTTGTGAACACCCAGTTAGGGTTCGCTGCTGGGCGGGGCTGTTTGTAGACGTAGTCCCTGATCTCTTGAAGCGTGCCCAGGATCAGCACATAGTTGAAACTGGTGTCTATGTTATAGTCCAGTATCTCTTCGGCTTGTGGCGACAGGTAGCCGGTAGGGTCATCTTTTGGCCCGCCTGATCCCGGCTTGCCAGAAAATCCTCCAGAGATGCTATATGTACCAGGCTCGTATATGCCTAATCCCCAATCCTTATCGTCCACAAGCGCTGCCCAGTTTTCAGAGGCTAGCCATCCCTTGGGTTGAAATGTGGATGGGTATTGTGTCAGCTTATCGCCAGAGTATGGCTTGTCGCCATCGTAGGTAAACACCCGATACCAGGGGCCGTTGGTGTAGACGGCAGGCAGCTCCTGACCCCGGCTCTCGAACTGGGTTTTGTCTGATCTGTTGTTCACCATGCGGCTTTTTACGGCCACTGAATTCCCCTTAAGTGTGATCCAGCACTCGTAGGTACACTCGCCAGGCACGTTATTTAACGGCCACTGCATTGGTATGCATTTTACATACAGACTGTTTCCTGTCTTCTTATGCTCAAGCACCTTGGAGCCAACGCCGTTGCAGTCGCCAGCTTGAATGGGATTCCAACCGATGAATGTCCAGGCTGGATGCGGCTTCTGTCCGTTGGGCTCGAAAGGCACCGGACCGGCGTAATGGGACATCTGAATATGCCGTCCCCAGTCATAACTGTTGATAAGGTTCAGATCAGAGCCTGACTTTGAGATGTATGTGATCGCTCCACCGATATCTAGGTTAATGCCCAGTTTGATCTTGCCGTTGTCAATGTAGCTCATATTCTCGGCCATTGCGCTTCCTCCAGCCATCGAAACCAATATTGCCAGAGCAGTAATGTATATACCCGATATGCTTGAACTTTTCATTATCTATCGCCTTTCGGCTTGACGAAACCTATCGAAGCGACCTTCACGTGTTGCCCAGGGGAACCCTTTGTAGCGAGCTTTACATGCAGCTTCGTGATGATGCCTTTATATGCAGCCGCATCAGCCAGCGGGACTGTATACACGCGGTACTTCCCGTCACCCGTGATGGGGAAGCTCATCTGCTCCTCTTTGGTCGGCGCGCCGAATCCCTTGCCGCCCCACTCATTGACGGGCTGCAGGTCACGTCGTTCCCACATGACGGTCGCCTGGGTTTCGCTAGTCGTAAATGCGGCTTTGATGTAGAGCGTGGGGTTTTTACTAGCATGGAAGAAGATGCGCGGGCCAACCATCACGACGTCATCGCTGGACAGGTCGATGTCCAACTCGCGTTTGATGGGCCAGCCTGTGTCGACGGCGTTCTTGTATGTCCAGTAGTGTCGGCTTTTTGAGAAGACCCAGTTTGGGTGCTCAGCAGGACGAGGCTGCTTATAGACGTAGTCGCGTATCTCTTTCAGAGTTCCCAATATCATCACATAACTGTACCTGGTGTCGATATTGTAGTCGAGAATCTCCTCCATCAGCGGGGCGAAGTATCCCGTGGGGCCATCTTTCGGGCCGCCTTTGCCGGGTTTACCAGCGAAGCCGCCTGTGGTCAGATACACCCCAGGCTCCCAAAGTCCCAATCCCCAGCCTTCGTCGTTTATAAGTGCAGACCAGCACTCATCGGCCGAGTAGTTTTTCCACATGAAGGCGGCGGGCGTCTGAGTGAGCTTGTCGCGGGTAAAGGGCTTATCGCCGATGTAGGTCATTAGCTTCCACCAAGGGCCGTTGGTGTATACGGCTGGCATCTCCTGACCACGGGCAGGATACTTGGTTTTGTCTGGGCGGTTGTTCAGCATGCGGCTCTTGACGTGGATGGTGTTTTGCTTCAACGTGATCCAGCATTCAAAAGTGCATTCACCCGGCACATTGTCCAGCGGCCAGTGCATAGGGATGCACTTGACGTAGATGCTTTTACCGTCGTTCTTATGTGCCAGCACTTTGGACTTGTTACCGGCTACATCGCCTGATTGGATGGGGTTCCAGCCGATGTAGGTCCAGGCTGGGTTGGACTTTTTGCCATTTGGCTCGAACGGGACAGGGAATGAGTAGTGCGACATCTGAATCTGACGTCCGAGGTCGGCACTGTTGACCAGATTAAGATCGGAACCCGATTTAGAGATATAGGTGATCGAACCGCCCATATCCAGGTCGATACCTAGTTTTACCTTGCCGTTGTCTATGTAGCTCATATTCTCAGATGGTGCAGATGCCATGATATTACCCCCAGGTCGAAAAAATGGGGAACAGACTGCTCCCCATGTCGGTTGCTATTTGTCAGATGGTCTCTTGAAACCTATGGACTTGATTTTCACTCGCTGTCCATCAGAGCCAGTAGGACTGACGATGCGCAGGCGCGAGATCACTCCGCTCCAATTGGGCTTACCCTTCAGCTCGATGGCATACACTCGGTATTCGCCGTCGCCAGTCACGGGGAAAGTGGTTCGAAAACTATCGTATGGATCGGCTTCTCCCATGTTGATAATTTCGCTCCATCGCTGCTTCTCCCACACCAGTGTCATCTGGTTTTGATTGGTCATGAAGGCAGCTTTCACATAGAGCACAGGGTTTTTGTCGGCCTGCATGAATACCTTAGGGCTGATGATGTTGGCGTCACTCTTGTTGAGGTCGACATCGAGTTCACCCTTGATGGGCCAGCCGGTATCTATCGCGTTGCCGTAAGTCCAGTAGTAGCGGTCCTTATCAAACACCCATTTCGGCTGAACGGCGGGTTTGGGCTGTTTATAGACGTAGTCACGGATTTCCTTCACGGTGCCTAGAATCAGCACATACTGATAGCTCGTGTCTATGTTGTAGTCGAGTATCTGGTCCATCTCGGGGGCAATATATCCCGTTGGCCCGTCTTTCGGCCCGCCCTTGCCGGGTTTCCCGGCAAATCCGCCTGCAATCGTGTATACGCCAGGCTCGTAGATACCGAGTCCCCAGCCTTCATCGTTGACGAGTGCCGACCAGTTTTCGGTAGGGGTGACCATCTTCCATAGAAATACGGCAGGGGTTTGCGTAAGCTCACCACCTGTGTAGGGTTTATCACCGTTGTATGTCATCAGACGCCACCAGGGGCCGTTGGTGTAGACAGCCGGGAGTTCCTGCCCTCGGGCGGGGTAGAATGTCTTGTCAGGCCGGTTGTTCACCATACGGCTTTTGACTTGTACCGTGTTGTCCTTGAGCGTGATCCAGCACTCGAAAGTGCATTCGCCCGGCACATTGGTCAGCGGCCAGTGCATGGGTATGCACTTCACATAGATGCTCTTCTTGTCGTTCTTATGTGCCAGAACCTTGGACTTGTTTCCTGCCACATCACCGGATTGAATGGGATTCCATCCGATACCTGTCCAAGTGGGGTCGGCCTTCTTGCCATCTGGCTCGAATGGTACAGGGAAGGAGTAGTGCGACATCTGTATCTGTCGACCCAGGTCGGCACTGTTGACCAGATTGAGATCGGAGCCGGCTTTTGAGATATAGGTGATTGAGCCCCCCATATCGAGATCAATGCCCAGCTTGATATGTTTGTTTTCGATGAAGCTCATATTTGGCTTGGTATTACTCATGCTGCTGCACCCCACTAAGAGAACTATGATAGTCGAAGCGGTCAAGCTCCGAAGAATCGATGAGACTATAGCCACAATCAAGCTCCTTGCTATTTGGTGCCAGATGGCTTGGTGTAGCCAATGGACTTAATGATGACTTTGTTTCCTGCGACGCCTTTTCGAGAAGGTACCAGTTGGAGACGCGTGATCATCCCGCTATACTCTGGTGACTTCGACAGATCGATGGAATAGACGCGCGACACACCGTCACCGATGATGGGCATTGGCAGGCTTTTCGTGTTGTTGAAGCCTGGCGAGTCTTTGCGTTCCCACTGGATGATCGCGGAGGCCTCATCGGTGGTAAAGGCGGCTTTAACATACAGCGTCTGGTTCTTTTCGGTGCTCCACAGGCCTTCAGGACTGATTATCTGCGGGTTGTCTCTGCTTAGGTCGATGTTCAACCCACCCTTGATCGGCCAGCCTGTATCTACTGCATTGCGGTATATCCAGTGCTGCCTGCTGTTATTGAACACCCAGTTGGGAGTGACAGCCGGTTGTTTTTGTTTATAAATATAGTCGCGTATCTCCTGTAGTGATCCAAGAATCAACACGTAGGAGTATGAGTAGTCGATGTTGTGGTCTATGATTTCTCTATGCAGCGGGGCGATGTAGCCTGTGGGGCCATCTTTCGGCCCGCCCTTACCGGGTTTACCGGCAAATCCGCCGATGGTGCGGTACACGCCTGGCTGCCAGATGCCCAGGCCCCAGTCATCATCGTTGACCAACGCGGACCAGTTCTCGGTGCTGATCCAGCCCTTCCATGGCATCACAGGCGGAATGTGCGTGAGCTTGTCGTTACTGAAGGGCTTATCGCCATCATACGTCATCAGCTTCCACCATGGGCCGTTGGTGTAGATGGCTGGTAGCTCCTGGTCGCGGCCATCATACTGCGTTTTGTCAATTCGGTGGTTGACCATACGGCTTTTGACAAGCACGGTGTTGTCTTTCAGCGTGATCCAGCATTCGAATGTGCATTCACCAGGCACGTTGTTCAGCGGCCACTGCATGGGAATACACTTCACATACAGACTTTTCTTGTCGTTCTTGTGGGCCAGCACTGTGGAGCGGTGCTGATAGCAGTCACCGGACTGGATAGGGTTCCAGCCAAGGCCTCTCCATGCGTCGTGGGCTTTATTCCCGTTGGGCTCAAATGGGTTCGGGCCAGAGTAGTGCGACATCTGAATCTGCCGTCCCCAGTCTGCCGAGTTCACGAGGTTCTGGTCAGACCCCGACTTCGATATGTAGGTGATGGAACCGCCTAAATCGAGGTTGATGCCAACCTTGATTTTCCCATTGTCTATGTAACTGACATTGTCTGGCTTCTGTTGGGCGGAGCCTTTACATCCGCACATCCCAACAGTCATCAGGCCGATCAGCAATAAGGTAACCACAGGCTGGATTGTCAACTTATCTCTCCTTGTCGTCCTATTAGTGAGTGGATATCGTCACTGATAAGAACCGCGTGACGTAGATTTCGCCATTCAGGGCCGTGATACCTTTAGTCTGAGTGCCATTACGGGGTAGAATCAGCTATAAGTCATAAATTTTTCATACGGAGGAATACAGCATGCCTGGTGTATCATTGTCTCATAGAGCACCTGCACCTGAGGAACTGATTCGGTTGCGTGAAGCCGTTGGGTGGGCTGTGCCGGATATCGCTGAAGCGAAACGAGCCATGGACATGACCCTGTTTGGTGTGACCTTAAGGCTGGATGGTCGATGTATCGGAACAGGCCGTGTTGTGGGCGATGGCTCACTGGCCTTTTTCATTCAAGATGTCATCATTTTGCCAGAACAGCAGGGGCATGGATACGGAACCTTGATCATGGATGGATTGATGGAATACATTAACCGCCATGCACGCCATGGTGCGTTTGTGGGCCTATTTTCGGCCAAAGGCATGGAAAAATGGTATGAAAAGTATGGGTTCGTCTGCCGTCCAAACGATGACTTGGGCAGCGGAATGATGTTCCAGCGATCATAGAGGAGCACTAACATTGGCAATACCGAAGGGAATTCTGCAGCGTAAAGGTACGCAGCTAATGAAGAATGGTGTGCCTTTCCACGAAATCAGTTTTAATAAGTTCGATCTGCTCTGGCAATATCTGAATAACTACGATAAGCCTCTAGGCCAAAAAGCGGCGATTGAAGCGCTGGACTGGCTAAAGGATCACGGCTTCAGTGTGATTCGCAGTGCGTTTTGCCCTTATCATGCAGATGGTTATCGCGACGTCTTCTTTGATGAATCGGCCGCGAAGCAGAAGGTGAAGCGACACGACTTTTTTGCGAAGGCCAGCGAAGTGATCAACGAATGTGAGCAGCGTGGGATTTCCATTGTAGCCACGCTTGCCTGGAACTGGGAGGCAATGGCCCAGCTTGGTAACCAGGGTTTTCAACAGACCATAACCCAGATGCAGTCACCGGGTAAGAAGATGATCCAGGAATACATCGTTGAGGTGGTGGGCACTTTCGCTAGCCAATCAGGCATTGCGATGTGGGAGATAGACAACGAGTGGAACCTCAATGCCGATTTGCGGCAGAAGGAGCCAATTGGATATGCGTTCTCCAGCTCTCAACTAGGCGCATTCTACAGAGATACGGCCTTGCTGATCAAAAGTGTGGATCCCTACCACCTGGTCACCACAGGCGACAGCTCACCGCGCCCATGCGCTTGGCACCTGTATTCCAGTCAGGCGAAACTCACCGGTGATCTGGATTGGAAGAAAGACACCGAGGCCGAGTTGCTGTCCTACCTGACTATGACGAATCCTGAGCCGATTGATGTGATCTCAGTCCACTACTACGATGAGGCGATGGAAGCTCTAGACCGTCAGACCGGCAATGTTGATAACATGGCTCTATACAAGCGTCTTGCTGACAAACTGGGTCGTCCGCTGATGGTGGGTGAAGTAGGTCCTCCCCAGAGGTATAAGGATAAAAAGTATACCGCGCCGAATAGCATCCAACTGGTGAAAGACGTGTGCAGGCAGGCACAACAGAGTAAGATTCCTCTCACGTTATTCTGGTCTTTCTGCGATGACCGAAACCCGTTAACCGGAAGTGCGATGGATTATGAGATGCGCCCTGACACGACCCCGGAAGCATTAGACATCATATGTAGTGCGCAGAAGCGTTACGGACGCTGATAGAATCTTCACAGGATTTATGCGGTCATAGCGCTTTGGCTGGCATTAAGACGGGTGTATAATGTCAACAATGGTATAGATACCAACAGCAATATGAGAGGGGTGGCGAATGTGCCACCCCTTCTTTCGGAGGCAATATCACGATGGGTTCCAGCAACAGAGCGGATGGATTACTCCATGTCGTCTTCATAAACGTCAACAGTGCCACGATCGGCGACAGCACACTGGTCATTTACCCTGATGGCTACACCATGCTGGTGGATGCCGGCGTGCCGGGCGAAGGGTTGCGCACTGTATTACCGATGCTACAGAAGTATGGTGTAAAGACCATCGATCGGTTTGTCATCAGCCATATGCATAATGACCACTTCGGCGGACTGATGGAGCTGTTGAAATCACCAGACATCAACTTCGGAGAAGTGTGGTGGTCGCCCATCCCGCTGGCGTTATACAAGAAGTACGAGAGCCAGTATGCCAAAGAGCTGGAGGCGTTTGAGCCGGAGTTCTCTGCGTATATGAAGACTTCGCCGATTAAACTCATTCGACCCACCGCTGGTCAGACCGAAGTGAGAGCCGATGTATTGATGCGGGTGCTGGATGTTGCTCAGCCCACGGTACCTCTGCCCAACTACATCAACAACAACAACATCGTGCTTCATTTTCAACACCGCAGCATCAGTGTCATGTTGACAGGTGACCTCGGATTCGAGGAAGAGACCCGCATACTGCGCCGATGGCCAAGCGTCAGATCGACTATTATGAAGCTTGCTCACCACGCCGGAGCTAACGCAAATGGCCCCAAATGGATGCGGCAGGTTACTCCGGAAGTCGCCGTGGCACCCATGCCTGCATGGCTCTCGCCGGACCCGCGCGGCGTGAGCTGCGCAGAGCGTATCAAGCCGTATATCGGCAGGTTCCTGCGAACCTGGGAGTCTGGGCACATCGAAGTGATCAGCGATGGCCGAACATATCGGGTTGTCACCGAGAAATAGCTACTGAGTTTCTTGGAATTTCTGCAGACTGGGACGACAACAGAAGGGTTTTGCATGGTATTCGCGAAATTGTGATGTATACATGGTTCTGCGCGTTTATAGTGCTGTGTTGAATCCGTAGGACCATCTCATCAATCTTGAAGAAATCTGTGACCCCTCAAGGAGGAATCTATGCGACGCATTTCTGTAATACTTCTGCTAATCTGTCTTGCAGTGCTTTTCGTCGGTTGCACCAAGAAGGAGCCGGCCACCAACTCCGAAGGTAAATCGAAGCTGAAGATCGCCGTGATCCCCAAAGGCACCATCCATGAGTTCTGGAAGTCTGTTCATGCCGGAGCTGTAAAAGCCGGCGACGAACTAGGCGCCGAGATCATCTGGAAGGGCCCGCTGAAAGAGGACGATCGAGATGCACAGATTTCCACGGTGGAAGATTTTATCTCCAAGGGTGTGTCAGGTATCGTGCTGGCTCCACTTGATGACACCGCTTTACGAGGCCCTGTGACTAATGCACAGAACAGCGGTATCCCAGTGGTGCTGTTTGACTCGGGCATGAAGGGCACCGCCGGCAAAGACTTTGTGAGCTTTGTCGCCACCGACAACTTCAAGGGCGGGCAGATCGGCGGAGAGTACCTAGCCAAAGAGCTTAACGGCAAGGGTACGGTCATTGTTCTGCGATACAACGAGGGGTCTGACAGCACCACCAAGCGTGAAGACGGCTTCCTTGACGCGGTGAAGAAGTCACCTGGTATCAAAGTGCTGAGTGCAGATCAGTATGCTGGTGTCACTACCGAGACCGCGTATAAGGCCGGCGAAAACCTGCTGGCTCGGTTCAAAGGTCAGAAGATTGACGGCATATTCACGCCTGCAGAGCCCGTCACGTTTGGTATGCTGCGAGCACTACAAGATGCCGGATTGGCTGGCAAGGTCAACTTGATTGGGTTTGACAGTTCGGAAACCATGATCAAAGCGATCAAAGACGGTCAGGTGAAAGCCATCGTGGTTCAGAACCCCATGCAGATTGGGTATATGGGTGTCAAGACGTTGGTGCAGCACCTGAACAAGGAGACCGTTCCTGACCGCATCGATACAGGTGCTACACTCATCACCAAAGAGAACGTCGAGACCCCCGAGATCAATGCTCTGCTTCACCCAGACCTTGAGAAATATCTGAAGTGAGCGAATCACCCGCACCCAGACTGGAAATGCACGGGGTGTGCAAACAGTATGGGGCCACTATAGCACTTGATGATGTGAGTTTAAGCATCATGCCGGGCGTTGTTCATGCCCTCGTCGGAGAAAACGGCGCGGGCAAGAGCACGCTGATGAAGGTGCTTTCGGGTGCGATATCAGCAGACAGCGGGGGGATGCGGCTCGATGGCGAGCTGTATCATCCTCGAAACCCAATGGATGCCCGTAAATCCGGGGTTGCCATGATCTACCAGGAGTTGTCCCTGGCTCACCACCTTTCGGTTGAGGACAACATTATTCTGGGCATGGAACCCAACCGGTTCGGGATACTCAAACGCGGCGTAATCCGGCAGCAGGCGTTGGATGCCCTCAAACAATTGGGCCATCCTGAGATACGGCCCGAAACGCTGGTCGGGCAGCTCACCGTGGCGGCTCAGCAGCTTGTTGAGATCGGCAGGGCGATTGCGGTGGGCTGCCGGGTGTTGGTGCTCGACGAGCCGACCAGCAGCCTTTCGCGCGAGGATGTGGATCGGCTTTTCACGCTCATCGCCAAATTGAAGCAGCAGGGCAAGTCCATAGTCTACATCTCGCATTTTCTGGAAGAGGTCAAACAGGTTGCCGACCGGTTCAGCGTTCTGCGAGATGGCAAGTCGGTGTTCACAGGTGACATCGGATCGGCCAGCACCGAGCAGATAGTCAGCCTGATGGTTGGGCGTGACCTTAAGGAGCTCTACCCACGCTCGCCAAAACAACCAGGGGAGGCGGTGCTGGAGTTGAAGGAACTGGCTGGTATTACCAAGCCAAGCTCCGCCAGCTTGACGTTGCATCGCGGCGAGGTGCTGGGCATCGCAGGTCTGGTGGGAGCGGGGCGGACGGAGCTGTTGCGTGCGCTGTTTGGTCTTGACCCTGTGAAGAGCGGCCATATCCGCCTGGGAGCCTATACGGGTGTAGCCTCACCCGCCAGAAGGTGGCAGCAGGGAGCGGGGCTGTTGAGCGAAGACCGCAAGAACGAAGGGTTAGCTCTCAATCTGAGCATCGCAGACAACCTTACCCTTTCCAAGCTGGAGGGTCTAGGGCCAGGACTGATCATCAAGCCGAAACAACAATCGGCAGTAGCGATAGGCTTGATTGAGAAGCTGGCGATCAAGTGTAAAAATCCCGGACAACCGGTGTCCGACCTGTCGGGCGGTAACCAGCAGAAAGTGGCCATCGGCCGTCTGCTGCATCACAATGTCGATGTGCTGCTGCTGGACGAGCCCACGCGGGGGATTGATGTGGCCAGTAAGGCATTGATTTACAAACTGATCGATGAGCTGGCGATGGGTGATGCGTCAAAGGGAATCGCCCCCAAGGCGGTGTTGATCGTGAGCAGCTACCTTCCAGAGCTGATGGGGATATGTGACCGCATCGCGGTGATGCACCGCGGACGGCTTGGTGCCGCCAGACCGATATCGGAACTGCGAGAACAGCAGATTATGTTAGAGGCAACAGGAGCTGAGGGAGCTGTATGATTTCGCCAGATAAGGGTAGTGGAGCCAAGCGATCATTAGGAAGCCGTCTCGGCTTTCTGAATAAGTTTGGTGCGTTATTGGGCTTGTTTATTATCTTTGGGTTGTTCACCGCCATCACATCAAGCGACTTTGCCTCTATTCGGAATATTGAGACGATCGCACGGCAGACCACGGTCGTCGGCACCGCAGCCCTCGGCATGACGATGGTGATCATCCTTGGGGGTATCGATCTGTCCGTTGGATCTGTGGTGGCCCTTAGCTCCGTCGTGATCGCTCTCGTGCTGGGATACCATTCGGATTCAATGGTCACCGTGACGCCCTTGAAGGGGTTGTTGGCAGGCGTGGCAGGGATTGGCGCAGGGGCATTGTGCGGATTAGTGAACGGGCTGTTGATCACCCGTTTGAAGGTTGTCCCGTTTATAGTCACTCTTGGCACCATGCTGGCGGTTACCGGTGTGGCCAAAGGGCTTGCCAATGACATGAAGGTCAACTGCGATGATTCCTGGCTAAACAGCGTGCTGGCCGCATTGGGGCCTGATAATCGGTGGCTTCTGCTGCCGGTTGGTGTATGGATCATGCTGATCCTGGCGGTGGTGGTGGCGTTCATCCTGAAGTATACTCGGTTTGGACGGCATGTTTTCGCCGTGGGATCGAATGAGCAGACCGCCCGGCTTTGCGGAATCTCTGTGGAGCGGACCAAGCTGCTGGTCTATACCAGCAGTGCGGCATTAGTCGGCTTGGCCGGCTTGATGCAGTTTTCTAGGCTCACCATCGGTGACCCGACGGTGGCGAAAGGGCTGGAGCTGCAGGTGATCGCGGCGGTGGTGATTGGCGGGGGCAGCCTTTCCGGCGGTGAGGGCTCGATATTCGGCACGCTGGTGGGGGCGCTCATCGTGGGTGTGATCGGCTCAGGCTGTTCACAAATGGGGTTACCGAACTGGGTTCAAGAGATAGCGACCGGCTGTATCATCGTAGTGGCGGTAGCCCTTGACAGGCTTCGTCACAGGCGTGCAGCCTGACCATATTCGAATCATTTCTTCATATGGAGGAGATCAATGGCAACTAAGAGTTTCATAGAACAGAGTTTTGAACAGGGGAAAGGCGTGCTGCGTCTGTCACCTGTGTTCGTGCCTCGACGTTTCGGTGCGCCGGGATACCGTCTGCGTCTGCACCCAGACGACTATTTTGCACTCGGCACAGAGCGGGGTGCCATGAAAGAGCGTTGGCTTGCAGCCGTCATCCCCGCCATGAACGGCCCTTTGGCTCCGCCGGACGAAGGCATGAGCTATGTGGCACCTACCGATAACCCGAAAGACAAGTTCACTCTGAAAGATGCCGTTGACGCTCTTGGCAAGGACATCATTGGCGAGGAGTTGATGCGGGATTACGGCGGGTGGCCGATGTATTCCAAGTTTTTTGATTATGGCACCCCGCTGTTTCATCACCTTCACCTAGGGTTTGATGAGGCTGGTCGGGTAGGGCGGCTTGGCAAACCGGAGGCCTACTACTTCCCGGCTCAGCTCAATAACCACATGGGCACCTTCCCGCACACCTACTTTGGGTTCGACCCCGATGTCACCATCGAAGAAGTGCGTGAAAGACTACTCGACTACGAGAAGCGTGATACGCGCATCACCGAGCTCTCGCGTGCATACCGGATCGCTCGCGGCACAGGCTGGTATGTACCGCCGGGTGTGCTGCACTCGCCAGGATCGGTTCTGACCTACGAGCCTCAGTGGGGAAGTGATGTGAACTCGGTCTACGAGAACATCACCGCAGGTGAGGTCTACCCATACGAATTCTTGGTGGAAAACTGCCCTGAAGAGAAGAAGCGCGACGTTGACTACGTGCTCTCCCTGATGGACTGGGAGAAGAACATCGACCCGCACTTCAAGAAGACCTATTACCGCCCACCGGTGGTCTGTCACAGCGATGCTGGGTTTGAAGAGAAGTGGATAGCCTACGCCAATCCATATATCGCCGCCAAGGAGCTGACCGTGCACCCTGGCCAGACGGTCACCGTGAAAGACGGAGCCGCTTACGGATGCATTCTACTGCAAGGGCATGGCAAGGTCGGTGTGCATGACGCAGAGGCTGCCATCATGTTGCGATACGGCCAGCTTTCGGATGATGAGTTCTTTGTGGGCGAACCGGCCGCCAAAGAGGGCGTGGTGATCACCAACCGCTCGAAATCGGAGCCACTGGTGATGTTGAAGCACTTCGGACCCAACCATCCCGATATGCCCCGCCAGAAGAAGTAGCGGAGCTGACGGGTATCGTAAAATTCCATGTGTCGGGGTGGCCATTTTGAACCCCGGCACATTTCCGTTACACTGAATCTTTGGGAAACATCTACGGATGCCTGCCTCTCTACCGCCTCCCCTTGGTCACCAAGGATATCACCTAATAATAGGAGCCAGTGACATAGTGAGTGCCGTCCATACAACCAAACGTGAGAAGTTTATAGACTATGTGCGCAGTGGTGGTGCCCCTATCTGTTCTCCTCAGATCGGTGCTGGAGCCGGCTTTGACACAAAACTCGCCGGCAAACGGTGGATCAGCGAAACTACCCTGGACGACACGATCAGTGCGTGCGAGCGGTTTGATATGGTACCGTTGCTGAACGCTGGTGTGCCCGATGCGGGCTATGTGCAGCCGAAATTGGCTTGGCAATCTGTTGGGCGTGAACAATCAACCGACAAAATTACCTCCCGTTACGAGCTCAGTCTGCCTGGTGGAGTGCTGCAGCAGGAAGTGGTTGAAGAACCAATCCGTGGGGGAGTGCGAGTAAAGAGCCCCATCACTCAGATAGAGGAGCTTCACTTACTTGATGAGTTCCTTGACCTGTCGTTGAAAGAGGACTTGAGTCCCATCGTGGACGTGGTTCGTAACACAGTGAAGCAGATCGATGGCAGGGGAGCCAGCTCATTTCAATGGGCCGTTCAGCCTTACGAGCTGCTTTGCTTCCCGGACACGGTTAACACGGCGATCTTTGCCATGGAAGAGCCTGATACGCACTATCGGTTGATGGACAAGATATTGCTTCTAAACGAAAAGTTATTCGAGGTAGTGGCCGCCGGTGGTGGCGACTTCATCTTCCTGGGCGGCCCTGGTTCTGAGATGATCTCCCCTCGCTTCTACAAAGAGTTTTTAATTCCGTACAGCCAGAAGGCTACAAAGATGGCGCACGATCGTGGGCTGCTGGTCTATTCGCATATCTGCTCGCCGATTGAGCCGTTCCTGGGTATGGGGTTCTACAACCAGATGGGGATTGATCTGTTCGAAACGCTCAGCCCGCCGCCTGTTGGGAATGTGCAGAGCCTGTCGGATGCATTTCAGAAACTTGACCCGACCATATGCACCAGGGGCAATGTGGGTCTTGATTTGCTTCTCAACGGCACCGAAGCTGAGGTGTATGAGCGCACGGAACAGATTCTGCGCGAATGTGTCAGCCGGAAGCATATGGTGGCCGCCAGCGACTATTTGTTCTATGACGTTCCTGAGCAGAATGTTCACGCGATGTGTTCTGCTGTCACAAAACACAGAAATTCATGATATAGAAGGAAACAGTAGCTTACATAGCTAATCTAACAATAAAATCAGTAAGCAGGGAGAATGATATATGGGCTCCTCTCGCCCGTTTATAGAGATCGACCACATAAGCAAATCATTCGGCGGAGTGCATGCTCTGCGGGATGTCAGCTTTGATATACGCCCCGGGGAACTCCACGCACTGGTGGGGGAGAACGGCGCCGGCAAATCTACGCTCATCAAAGTGCTTGGCGGGAACTACCTGCCTGAGCATGGAACGGTGAAGGTTGAGGGACACGAGCTGAAGCTAGGCGACGTTAAAGCTAGTGAGGCTGTGGGCATCAGCGTGATCCACCAGGAACCGACCGCTTTCCCGCATCTCTCCTCCGAAGACAGCATCTTTATCGGTGCCGAGCCCACGATGTTCGGCGGGCTGCTGCTAAACCGGCCTGTGATGCGCGCACGCACTAAGGAACTGCTGGCGAGGGTAGGGGCCACGTTCGATCCCAGTCTGCCATTGGAGAAACTCTCCGTGGCTCAGCGCCAGTTGGCAGCTGTCGCGCGGGCGTTGGCCCACAAAAGCCGTCTGCTGATCATGGATGAGCCCACCGCCTCTTTAAGCCAGCGCGAAACAGACTCCCTCTTCCTGATCGTCAAGCAGTTGCTAGATGAAGGGGTGAGCATTCTTTATGTCAGCCACCGCATGGAAGAGATTCTAGCACTGGCCGACCGGGCCACGGTGTTCCGAGACGGTACCTATGTAGGAACTCTTGAGCGTGAGCAGATCAACCGTGCTGAGCTGATCAAAATGATGGTCGGGCGCGAGATCACGGAATACGAACGCTACGAAGCCTCCGAAAAGGTGGGCGACCCAATCCTTCAGGTCCGCGGTCTGACTCAGGCTGGCACCTTCCGCGATGTCAACTTCGATGTCCATTCCGGTGAGGTGATGGGCCTGGGCGGTCTGGTTGGTGCAGGACGAACTGAGGTAGCTCGTGTGCTGTTTGGCCTGGAAGAAGCCGATTCCGGCACCGTGACCATGAGCGGCAAGCCGCTGGAACTGGGTGATATCCAAAAGTCGATGGAAGCGGGCATCGCCATGGTTCCTGAGGACCGGCAGACGCAGGGTGCGGTGCTTCAGATGTCAATCGCTGACAACATGGTGATGGCGGTGATGCGGGGCTGGAGCAAGTCCAGTTTACGGGACTTCAACCGCGAGAAGAAGCTGATAGCCGAAATGATGCAACGAATGTCTGTGAAGGCCAAAAGCTCACGCGATGCCGTTGAGAGCCTGTCTGGCGGTAATCAGCAAAAAATTGTGCTTGGCAAGTGGCTGGGAACGACTCCCAAGCTGCTGATCCTGGACGAGCCAACGCGTGGCGTGGATGTGGGTGCCAAAGCGGAAATCCATCGGTTGATTCGTGAACTGGCCAACGACGGCGTGGCGGTGCTGCTCATCAGCAGCGATCTACCGGAGTTGCTGGCGATCAGCGACCGCATCGTCGTGATGCGGCACGGAAGCATCGCTGGCGAGTTAACGCAGAAGCAAGCCACTCAGGAGGCGGTTATCGATCTTGCCCTGCAAGACGAGTCTGTGGAGGGCAAGAAGCAATAATGCAAGTTACATCAACACCTCGCCCGAATATTTTGGCCAAGTGGATCCGTACCCGAGAAGCCGGGGTCTTGCTGCTTCTGGTGATCGCCATTGCCACCGTCGCCTTGCGTGACGTGACTTTCCTGGCCCCTCGTAACCTGATGGATATTCTGGTTCAATGCGCCCCATTTGCCATACTGGCATGTGGTATGACCTTTGTGATCATCACCGGTGAGATTGATATCTCGGTAGGCTCGATGGTAGGATTGCTCTCGGTAGTGATGGGCTTGAGCTGCACCACGGCAAACTGGGGTCTTTCGGTGCCTGTCACCATCGGCGTTATTATACTTGCTGGAGCTCTTCTGGGGCTACTCAACGGCGTTCTGATGGAACACGGCAAGATTCCATCCATGATCGTCACGCTGGGTATGCTGACGGTCTTTCGGGGCATCACTCAACTGCTCAGCAAGGGTGAGACGATCACCAATCTGCCGGAGGCACTCAGGTTCTTTGGAACAGGCACGATCATGGGGATACCCGTTTGTATCGTCACGGCCATCATCATCGTGATTCTGTCCCATGTGATGCTGCAGTACACGCCTTTTGGACGTCATGTAGTGGCTGTGGGGAGCAACCCCCGAGCTGCTAAAGTGCTGGGTCTTCCGACCCGACGCATAAAAATCGGCGTTTTCGTGCTCATGGGAGTGCTGACCGCCATCGCCACGCTGGTCGGTGTTCCACAGCTCGCCGTGATCGAAAGCGGCATCGGTGTAGGCTGGGAGATGCTGATCATCACCTGCGTGGTGGTTGGCGGAACCTCGACGGCGGGCGGCCGGGGGAGTATCATCGGCTCACTGCTGGGTGTCTTACTGCTGGTTTCTGTGCGCACCGAGTTGATCTTCCTTAAACTGTCTGAAAGTGCCACATACTGGGAGCGAGCCATACAAGGTGCTTTCATCTTGATGGCGGTATTAGCAGACCATGTTGGTGCGATGCGTAAGCGGAAGGCGGTGAAGGCATGAAAATCCTGAAAGAGTATATCCATGAGGCCGTGCTTTTTGTGGTGCTGATCGTGCTGATGACAGTGATCTGGTTCATCGACCCGAGCTTCCTGTCATTGAACGCACAAGCCGAGCTTAGCACGCATGTCTGGCAGTTGGCTCTGCTGGCCATTCCGATGACGATGATCATTGTCACCGGAGGTATCGATCTCTCCATCGGCTCCACGATGGCACTGGCGGCAGTGACACTTGGACTTAGCTTCAAAGCAGGAATTAATCCCTGGATTGGCTCGGTCATGGCTTTGGTGGTTGCCACAGCGGCGGGTTGGCTGAACGGCGTGTTCGTCGCGAAAGTCAAAGTCCTGCCTTTGATCGTCACGCTGGCTACCATGTCTGCGTATCGTGGCATTGCGGAGGGCGTCAGCAAGGCCGCGCCGGTATCTGGCTTCCCCCCCAGCTTCGCCGTGGTGGGGCAGGGCACATTTATCGGCCTGCCATGGTCAGGATGGGTGTTCATCATCACATTCGCACTCGCTGTGTGGATATGGATTCGGTCACCGTTTGGTACCTCATTGACCGCGATTGGCCATAATGAGTCGGCAGCATTGTTCAGTGGCATCCCAGTCGCGAAACTGAAGACCTGGATATACACAATCAGCGGTTTTCTGGCCGGAATTGCCGCTGTGCAGTATGTGTCTCTGCGTAATACCGCCAAAGCAGATATTGTCACAGGAATGGAGCTTGATGTCATCACAGCCGTTGTGCTTGGTGGATCAAGCGTCACTGGAGGCCGCGGGAACCTGCTGGGCACGCTGCTTGGGGTGATCCTCATTCATGAGGTCCGTGAGTTTGTGAGCTGGTACTGGCAGAGCGATGAACTCAATCTGCTGGTGATTGGTTCGTTATTGATCATTAGCGTGCTGCTGAACTCCATTCTCAATCGCAAATCTCGATAGCATATCGTATCATATGTTCAGAACGGTATCTGAACCCAAGGAGGGTCTTTCACTATGAACCGAAACCTGTTATTAGCTCTCGCTGCCGTGATGACAGCGGGTATGCTGGCCGCCGGATGCGCGAAACCATCGGGCGATTCCGCTGGCAAGACCGAAGATGGCAAGTCTGGCAAGAAAATCACCATCTGTATGCTGCCAAAGAAGAAGGGAATTCCTTACTTCAGCAGTTGTGCCAATGGTGCTAAGAAAGCTGCTGAGGAACTCGGCGACGTGGAGTTCATTTATGATGGCCCCACCGACGGTTCACCTGAAAAGGCCGCCGCGATGATCGAGAAATGGGTGCTGAAGGGCGTGGATGTGATCTGCGTCAGCCCCAATGACCCCGATGTGCTGGCCCCCGCCATGAAAGCCGCGATGGAGAAGGGTGTCAAAGTCATCACTTTTGACTCTGATGGCAAAACCGACAGTCGTGAGCTGTTCGTCAACCAGGCCACCGCAGAGCAGATCGGCAACGCGCTGGTGGATACACTAATAGACGACATCGGCGGCAAGGATGCTACCGGGCAGGTCGCAATAGTGACCGCCACCCTGACAGCCGCTAACCAGAACATCTGGATGAACTACATGAAGACCCGCATCAAGAACAACTACCCCAAGATCGACCTGGTGGCTGTGAAACCCAGTAACGAAGACCAGAAGCTGGCCTTCCAGGTTTCCCAGGACTTGCTTAAGGCATATCCCAATATCAAGGGAATCTGGGGCATCAGTTCGGTCTCTTTCCCCGGTGCTGCTGAGGCGATCAAGCAGGCGGGTAAGTCGGGCAAGGTGCAGGTCACTGGCTTGGCAACGCCTAACGACATGAAGGAGTATGTCCACGAAGGCACCGTGCGCAGCGTAGTGCTGTGGAACACCGAAGACCTTGGTGGCCTTACTGTTCGAGCAGCGTATGCGCTGGCAACCGGCAAGTGGGATGCCAAAGCCGCTGAGTTTGATGCTGGCCCCCTGGGCAAGAAGAAGATCGCAGGCGACAACCTGCTGCTGGGCGACATTCTGGTCTTCCGAAAAGACAATATCGACAAGTTCGACTTCTAGTCGGTCTTCGTACAAGCCTCCATGCAGATTTGTTGTGTGGAGGCTATCGTCGTTTTATTACACATATTTCGGTGGAACGTCCGTAGGCTTCTGGAATACCAATATCGTGTAGTCATTATCTATCTATCTGGAGGTACCCAACATGATCAAACCGAATCGCGTACTTGCCGTATCTGCCTGTGCTGTGTGTATGACCGCCTCAGCAATGGCCTTAACGCTCAAAGATGTGAACCCCAACTACTGGAAGGCGGCTGCAAGTGTACCTGCGCCGAAGGGCAACTCTACACTAGAGCGTTTCGCTTATGCACAGATGAGCCGTGACACACAGGCACTCTATCACCAGTGGATGGCAGATACGAAGGCTGAACTCAGTAAACAGCCACCGCGGCACCCGTTCGATCTCTCCATCACCACCACGTACGGCATATGCAATGACCGGTTGGTGAGCGGACTTCGTGTGATGACCTCTGAGTTTTGTGGTGCGCATCCCAACGCCATTATCACTGCCTGCAGTTATGGTATTGTGAAGGGACAGCCGAAGCGGTTGATTTTACGCGACTTACTATCTGCGGGTGTAACTCCACATACCGTCGTGACCGAAATCGTGCTGCCAGCCCTGAACCAACAGAAGGCAATCCGGGGCGGAGAGGCGGTATCTGAACTCAGCGTCAGCCAGATCAACAGCATCCTTGTCACCAAACGCGGAATCACCTGGATATTCGGACCGTATGAGGTGGGTCCGTGGGCAGAAGGGGATTACGCGGTCAAAATCCCCTGGAGCAAACTGAAGGGGTATCTTAACCCAAAAGGCCCTGTAGGCCTTATGTTGAAGTAGCCGAGGGGTGTCGAGATTGTAAATGCGTACTGGTCCCCACGCGCTGAAGCACGTGGCTACTGTGCGTTAGCAGGCGGTGGTAGTGCGCGAATGACCGGGGCGGTCTGGCTACTGGCAAACGGCTACAGAAATCCTAAGACCGCGCCAGTCTGGCGGTTAGCCTGTTACCCAAGACTCACCGCCGCGACATAAATGTCAGTCTATTACCCACAAGTTGGAGCGCGGGGTTGTGCGATGTAATTCAATACATTCCGCCATACCACGCGCTAAAGCACATGGCTATTGACATGCCAAGCCTGCTGAAGCAGGCTGCAGGGCTTCGCCCTGTTTGTGAAGCTGGCGGATGCAGGCTATTCTAACGATATGATGCTCAACACACGGAACTGCTGATACGGTGCGACGTCCCGTAGGCCGCTTTAGCGGTCTTGTTGATCAGTAGCCGAGACATTTATGTCGCGGAATCGGCGACAGACAGGCCCGATATAAGCGTAAAGGTAGTAACCGAGGGTTGTCAGAACCCTACTTCATCGCCTTCAGCTCTTTGTAAAGCCTGTCTATCTCAGCAGGGGTGATGGTGCGGCGCATCACACGGATTTTGTCATAGCGGTAGTTGTATTCGGGCGTAGAACCGTGTGCTGTACCACCTATCTGTGTAGCGTAATAAAGGTTGATGATGTAGTCCTTCCCACTCTTCTCTACATAAGCTTCAGCTACATGGATGGCTGGAGCTTCCGGTTCTGAGTTAACATGGCCCAGTACTTTCCACTTTAGTCCATCTATTGAGACGGCTTCGGTGATCTTCCTTCCACGCCATGGGTCATCGCTTCCGGCTATACCGGGATCTCCATACGCGAAAAGTAGCTTACCTACACGCACCACATCAGGGTTTGGGAACCAAACCAGCGCGGGTTTTTCATCAGCGGCTATCAGATTCCACTGCTTAGGGTCAGTGAACTCACCTTTGCATTCGGCGTATCCCACAGACATGCCTTTGGTATAGTAGTAGTCAAACCAAAGCCTAAACTTACCATTTTCATACATTAATGATGGGCGTGCGTACCCTCCCAGCATACAGACTTCGCCCAGCAGATCGAAACCGGGCGTTCCATACTCTTTTGCGTAAGCCATCAATGGTTCGTTCATCTGCTTCCAATGAACTCCATCATCGCTCACCGCACCGGCTACGCAGCAGTATGCACCGTCAATATCTTTGTCGGCTTCGGCAGCATCCCGAAACTTGTAAGCCCCGTCCTTGTCATGGCCGGTTGATGTGTAGGCCATGTAGTATTTACCCCTGGCGAACACCACGCTGGGATCGCCATTGTGCCAGCTATCGAAATATAGGTTCCTTGCGAACACACAGGGCCGCCACAGTGAGGGGGTCATGCTGCCATCCCACACATTGTCGTGGCTCCAAACTTCCCAGGGACCATCCGGCGACTTGGCCCGGGCAGCGAAGATCGCGTCGCCGCCGGCATATCCGGGGATGCTGCGGTTCAGATCAGCCGTGGCCCAGCCGAAGAACCAGCCGCGATATGGGTAGGATTTATCCTTAACCTTGATCACATGCAGGTTGTACATGTTGTTGAAGTTAGTGATCAGGTTTTTTCCGTTGCGCTGCCACTGTGCGGTGATGTCACGGTTGAAGTCTTCGGGATTGGGCATTTGTGCCATAGAAGCACAGCAGATCGCCAGTATCAAGGCAGTTAGAATGATGGTCGTCTTGGTGCGCATGAGTGTCTCCAGCGGATGATTGTTACTCAGATTGTATAACTATTCGGAAGGAACTTCTACATAGGCGGAATGGGGATCGTTGTGACAAGAGCAATCGAACGAAAAAGACAGTACCATCACGTTAATGAACTTAAATTTCGAGGTGATTCCATGCCCACCTGTCGTCGTATAAATCTGCTTACAGTCGTGGCTATACTGGCAGTTAACGTAGCTCAAGCAGCACCGCTGACTGTGCGTGTGCAAAGCCGGTCAGGTGCGCCGCGTATCATGGTGAACGGACAACCGGTCAGGGCTCGTATGTTTTGGGGACAGCCGCAACCGGGACTGATCACCGTGCTCCCAGAGGCACAGATCATTCAATATGAGTTCACCCCTCTCCAGGAAGAGCTAAAGACAGCGACGATGCATCTACGATTAGGCCACACTGCAGGTGACGTCTATCTTGATAACATCCAGGTGGTAGACCTTACATCTGGTGCACAAACTATTCCGGTGTGTGATTTCGAAGATGGTCAAACCTCGTTCAACAAAGAGTGGTTGACATGGCCGCCTTCCGATATGAATACCGTGGGTGAAGTGAGCGTGGAACCCGGAGCCGGGCAGGATGGCTCCGCCGGATTGCATGTTAGAATTAACGAACCTCCGAATGGTGTTTGGCCGGATTTCTTGATCCACCATGTGCCGAACCTGAAGCTTGAACAAGCTCACCGCTATCGGGTAAGCATGTGGATGAAGTCAACCACCCAGATATCACTGCAGACAGCGTTCTATAGACCTGGAGAGGTTTATGAGTTCCTTGGATGGCCACCCGGGCATTTCGAGTCTCAAGTAAAGTTGGCAGCCGCTGCGGGAGCTAACTTCGTGAGCACATCCATCCCGCTCCCCTGGCCGAAACCCGGCGAGCCAGAGAACTGGTGCAATGTAGACGCCATATTAGATATTGCCCTTAAGGCCAATCCCAAAGCCCTGCTTATCCCCCGAATTCAAGTGTATGCACCTGAATGGTGGCTTGAACAGCATCCCGACGAGAAGATGCGCTGGGAGAGCGGAACCCATCCCAGCACCGCGTCGCCTGCGTCTGAGCTATTCAAGAAGGAGGCATCGATCCGCCTGCAGAAGCTAGTTCAACACCTTGAGAGCACACTGGGTGAGCACATCGCCGGCTATCACCCAAACGGTCAGATGACCGGTGAGTGGTTCTATCAGGATAGCTGGGATCGGCCGTTGAATGGCTATTCACCGTGCGACACTACGGCCTTCCGCAAATGGTTGAAGTCGCTGTATAAGAATGACATTGGGATACAACGCGCTTGGAATGACCAAGCTGTCACGCTGAGTACTGCTGATGTACCGTGCCCTGAGAAACGGCACAGCTCCCCTGGCGGGATATTCCGTGACCCAAAGACAGAGCGGCAGGTGATGGACTTTGTGCAGTTCCAGCAGAAAAGTATGGCGGATAGCGTGTGTGACTATGCCAAGGTGGTCCGAGAGGCGACCTCTGGCCGCAAACTGGTGTTGGTGTTCTACGGCTATGTGTATGAATTCGCGCCAATGACTACGGGAGCCGGATCGTCCGGTCATTATGCCCTCCGCCAGATTCTGGATTGCCCAGATATCGACATAGTCTGTTCACCGATTTCGTATGGTGAGCGAGGACTAGGACAGTCTGCTCCCTGCATGACTGCTGCAGAAAGTGTGGCACTGGCCGGCAAGATGTGGCTGAACGAGGATGACACCCGCACCTCCCTTGTAACGGAGAAGGGCTTCTCGGGGACAGAACAGGTACTGACATCGGTGGATCAGACCAACCAACTACTCCTTCGAAATGTGGCTCAGGAATCAATCCGTAACTTCGCCACGTGGTGGGCGGATTTGGCGGCCAGCGGATGGTTTGATAGCCCCGGCATGTGGGCGCAGATGAAGCTGATGGCTAAAATGGATGACTACTACATAAACAACGCCAAGCCATTTCGTCCAGAAATTGCTCTTGTACTCGATGAGCAGAGTATGCTCATGCTATCTGACGGTTCGGACAAGGTCGGTGGACCGTTGGTCACAGAAGCGCGACGTGAACTAAGCCGAATAGGAGCTCCGTATGGGCAGTATCTGCTTGATGATGTGATTGCGGGTAAAGTGAAGGCCAAAATGTATGTTTTCGCTGCCGCTTGGAAGCTGGACGCCAGGCAAAGAGCTTCGCTGTTGAAGGCGACAAAAGGCAGCGTGTGCATCTGGGCGTATGCACCCGGCTATTTTGATGGTCTTTCCCACTCACTCTCGGCGATGAAGCAGTTAACCGGATTCGCGATCAAGTTGATTGATCTACCCCAATCTTACGCCATTCCCGCAAGCAAAGAACTGAAGGACAGTTTGTTCTACGTAAGACCTGAGAAGATGTCGCCGACATTCGCGGTGACAGATGCCCAACAGTCGGAAGTTCAGGCTCATTACCCTGACGGGTCTGTAGCTGTGGCGGTGCGCAAGCGCGAGGGCGGGGTCTCAGTGTTTTGGGGTACACCGGGCTGGAACAGGGTTCTGTTGCGTAAGCTGGCCGCCGATGCTGGAGTACATCTCTATACGCAACTGGACTGCATTGTGTACGCCAACGGTGATGTACTAGCGTTACATGCTTCCAAAGAGGGTGCCGCACAAATCAATACCGGCCGCAACGAACCGGTATTTGATTTGATGACCGGAGCAAAGCTTGGGGTAGGGCCGAAAATCACCCTGCCGATGAGCTATGCACAAACACGCATTCTGAAGATCGGCCCCATGAAGTAAGCTCAGCTTCTCATCCTGCCTTTGGTCGTAATGCGGCCAAAGCATCGGTGGACGTTGCCGTCAACCGTTACGGTATCCGCCAACGTGACTGGGAGTGGGTGATGTTCAAGTGACGTACTATGAGCAATCCAGATAAAAAGACAGTATCATCACGTTAATGCACTATTCATATGAGGTGAATCCATGACTCGAAGTTGCCAGTTCTCAGTGCTCGCTGCGGCGATGCTGTCGGTCTGTATGGCTCAAGCTGCGCCGCTCACTGTGCGTGTCGAAAGCCGATCAGGTGCTCCGCGTATCCTGGTGAATAACAAGCCGGTACGGGCTCGCATGTTCTACGGTCAGCCGCAGGGCGGGTTGATATCCGTCAAGGCGGCAGCACAGATGGTGGAGTATGAGTTCACAGCCAGCCAGACAGCAGAAGAGATCGCCACAATGCATCTACGCCCCGGCCAGGTAGCTGGCGATATGTATGTGGATAACATCAAAGTAGTTGATGTAGCCACAGGAGAAGATGTGATTCCTGTCTGCGATTTCGAGGGCGGGCTCGCTTCATTTACAGACACCTGGGGCGTTTGGCCTCAGGCTGAGAACAACACTGTGGGACAGATCACAGTGGAGCCTAACGTTGGTCAAAATGGATCGGCCGGACTGCATCTCAAGATAAAGAACCCACCGACCACAGCTTGGCCAGATTTCCATATGTACTACACTGGCAAGATGAACATCATACAAGGACGCAGCTATAAGGTCTCCTTCTGGGTTAACTCGAACACAGAGCGCGCCTTGAAAACCGAGTTCTATCGTCCTGGTGACGCCTATACGATGCTCGGTAGCCCTCCTGGTCACTTCGAATCACAGGTGAAACTAGCTGCTGCAGCCGGAGTGGATTTCGTGAGCACAGGGATAGCCCTGCCCTGGCCAAAACCTGGACAGCCAGAAGACTGGCGCCCCGCAGAGGCAATTCTGAATATCGCCATCAAGGCTAACCCCAACGTATTATTGATTCCCAGGATTTACATCACAGCCCCAAACTGGTGGTATGAAGAGCATCCCGATGAACAGATGAAATGGGAGAGCGGTATTCATACGCCTATAGGCTCGCCGGCATCCGATTTGTTCAAAAGAGAGGCGTCCATCAAGCTCAAGAACCTCATTGAGCATCTTGAGAGCGTGATGGGCGAGCGTATCGCTGGATATCATCTGAACGGACAAAACACGGGTGAGTGGTTCTACATGGATAGCTGGGAACGGCCGCTCAACGGCTACTCTGAGTGTGATAAACAGTCATTCCGCAGGTGGGTCACAGCGAAGTACAAGACCGATGCGTCCCTTCGCAAGGCCTGGAACCAGTCCGATGCCAGCTTAGCAACCGTCGAAGTTCCCAGTGCGCAAACTCGTCACAGTAACCCGGGCGGGATATTCCGCGACCCGATGACGGAACGCCAGGTGATTGATTTTGTGGAGTTCCAACAGAAGAGCATGGCAGACAGTGTGTGCGATTACTCGGCTGTGATGCGCAAAGCTACAGCAGGCCGTAAACTGGTGCTGGTGTTCTATGGTTACGGATTTGAGTTCGCACCGATGTCCACTGGTCCTGGATCATCTGGTCACTATGTTCTACGGCAGATATTGGATAGCCCCGATATCGACATCGTCTGCGCCCCCATATCCTATGGCGACCGTGGAAGGGGACAGTCTGGTCCATGTATGACCACCGCGGAGAGTGTGGCGCTGGCCGGCAAGATGTGGCTAAATGAGGACGACACACGCACCCACTTGACCAAAGAGGAGACATTCCCTGGAGCGGAGCATGTTTTGACTTCAGTAGAACAGACAAATGAGCTCCTCACTCGAAATGTGGCTGGGGAAGCCACCCGTAATTTCGGAACATGGTGGATGGATTTGCCCGCCACAGGATGGTATGACGATCCGGCCATGTGGGTCCGCATGAAGCAGATGGCTAAAATGGACGAATACTTCCTGCGAAATGCGAAGCCTTATAAGCCGGAGATCGCGCTGGTCCTCGATGAAAAGAGCATGCTGATGCTGTCCGATGGCTCCGATAAAGTGGCTGGACCGCTTGTCGCTGAAGTTCGTCGTGAGTTGAGCCGTGTCGGCGCGCCATATGGGCAGTATTTGCTGGAAGATGTGGTGAACGGTAAAGTCAAGGCGAAGATGTATGTGTTCTGCGCAGCCTTTAGGCTTGACGCAAAACAGAGAGCCGCCTTACTGAAGGCTACTAAAGGCAGTGTATGTATCTGGGCATATGCCCCTGGGTATTTCGACGATCTCACGCCCTCTCTCCTATCGATGAAGCAGCTGACCGGGTTCGCAGTCAAGAAGATAGATATTCCCCAGTCCTATGCCATCCCTGTCAGTAAGAAATATGCTGGCAGCGTGTTTTTCGTAAGGCCTGAGAAAATGACACCGACCTTTACCGTGACAGATGCCAAGCAGCCTGAGATCCAAGCAAAGTATCCTGACGGATCTGTTGCCGTGGCGATGCGCAAGCATAATGGTGGTGTCTCGGTGTTTTGGGGCACACCAGGCTGGAACAGGCAGTTATTACGTCAGATGGCAGGCTCAGCCGGCGTGCATCTGTATACGCAGCAGGATTGCGTTGTATTAGCGAACGGCGATGTCATGGCGGTGCACTCAGTCAAAGACGGTAAGGTTCAGATCGACACAGGACGGAAATACCCGGTGTATGATTTACTGACCGGAGCAAAGCTTGGGGTGGGGCCGAAAATCTCCTTGCCGATGAGCTATTCGCAGACACGTCTCCTGAAGATCGGCCCATGAAGTAAGCATAAATCCTCCACCCAGCCTTCGGTTGTACTGCTTCCGAAGGCTGGGTGCAGGTTGTCGTTATACTTTGGCGGTATCTGCCGAGGGTATGGGGAGTGGGTGTCGAGAATGCCCCAGGTCGAGGGTGTTTTCAAGCAACCCCTGGAAATGGGGCAGCATCCCGGCCCGTATGACAGCACTCCAGAACCACTCACTCCGCTTCCAGCCCACTGCGTAAGCTAAATGCTGGATGCGCATTGGCAGGCTTGTTTTCGTGAGGCAGCTTTTCCAAATACTCGATAACGAGTAGAACCGGCTGTAGCTACGCCAATAGCCCTCTTCTAACTGGGCAGGGGTCATACGCAGCGGCTGGAATACACAGTGTCTTGTGTCATACAGATCCCAATCGTCAGTCAGTATCCGGCCTTGCTCCTTCATCTGCTGGTAGACCGAGCTACCCGGGTAGGGTGTCAATATGTGAAATGTGGCGGTCTCTAAACCCATCTCCAGTGCCCAGTCCACTGTGGCATCAAACACATCCGTATCTTCGGCGTCTGCTCCAAATACAAAGCTGGCGTTCGCCATCACCCCGCATTCTCTCAGACGTTTCACGGCTCGGTGGTAATCCTCTACGGTGTTTTGGTATTTGTGATGCTCCCTGAGGCTGGCTGGGTTGATGCTCTCAAATCCGATGAACAAACTGCGTAGGCCGGCTTCCGTGGCTGCTTCCAGCAATCCAGGTTGCAAAATGGAAGCGACTGTGGCTGCTCCTTGAAACACACGGTTCATACTGCGCATCTCCGTGAAGAGCTGCTTCGCAAATGCCGGTGCGCCGAACAGGTGGTCGTCCAGGAAGAAGAGGTGCCTGCCAGGCAACTGGTTGATCTGCGACAGAGCATCATCCACACGCTGCGTGTAGAATGATGGCCCACCTTCGTAGAAGGAGTGCTTGTAGCAAAACTCGCAGTTGTGAGGGCATCCTCGGCTGACTACCAGCGAATTGGGGGTCAGATACCTGTCGCGTTTTATCAGATCGCGGCGCGGCTGTGGCATTCCAGACAGTGTTCGTGTGGTCGACCGGTAGACACGCGCAGGTGTTCCGTTGATGAAGTCCTGCAGATACCTCGGCCATGCCTCTTCGGCTGGCCCCATGATGACGGTGTCTGCATGCTGCAGAGCTTCTTCAGGAAGAGCGGTTGCGTGCAGACCGCCCATCACCACGCGAACGCCTTGCTGTCGATAGCGATCGGCGATCCGATATGATCGGTTGGCGGACGTGGCGTAGACCTCAATTCCTACAAGGTCAGGTGAGTCATCAAATCTTAACTCCTCCACATGTTCGTCTACAATCTCTACGGTGTGCGGAGGTTCAATGTAGCTGGCCAGCGTCGCCAGACCGAGTGGGGGAAACAGCGAATACTTCAGTGGTCGCCATTCAGGTGTGTGGGCTTCTTTCAAACGGGGAAGGATTAACTTGACGTGCATCGTATATCTCCCTGGCTTTCGTGATATATACCATACGATACCAGAGCACACATACGTTACATCATGTGCGTTTGAACTTCTGATCCAACTCCTGGTTAGTCATGGTGAGAATGACCGGGCGGCCATGAGGGCAGAGGTAGGGGTTTTCGGTCTCAGCTAAATCTGACAGCAGCCGTTCCATTTCGGGTGTCTCCAGGATATCGCCCGACTTAACCGCCATCTTGCAGGCTGATGTGGCTACCAACTGCTCGAAGCTGAGGGGGAGACGCCGTTGCACGCTAAGCTCTGTCATCTCTTCCAGCATATCCTTGACGGTCTTCACCATATCGGCTGACTTCACCCAGGCCGGTACGCCTCGGATGGCAAAAGCATCCACACCGAAGGGCTGCAGGATGAAGCCCAGCGTTCGCAACGAATCAAGCTTGCTGGCGGATAAAGCGGCGGTCCGACGGTCGACATAGATCACTTCAGGACTTAGTAACTGAGTGATGGGAATAGGGTGGCTTTCGCGCAAGACGGTCAGCTTCTCGTAGAGCACCCGTTCATGGGCTACATGCTGGTCGATAATCAACAGGCCTGCGTCAGTGGCCGCGATGATGTAAGTCGCCTTCACCTGTCCCAGTATTCGGAAGCCCTCCAGCATCTTCTTGTAGGGTTTGCGAGATGCTTCGCTAGGAGCCGCTACCGCGAAGGGGTCATACTCCTCGTCACTTTGGGAGGGCTGCACCGATGGGATAGATATTGTTCCAAGCTCTAATCCGGTCTTTTGCTCAAGGGCATCGTGGAAATGGCTCATATTCGGCAGAGAGATTGGGTTAGGCGATAGTTGTGGCCGCATGTAGCCAGGCATCGGATTGGGCGCAGATTGGTCAATTTGTATCGGTTCCGTCTGCATCGCGGTTGGCATCATGCCACCCTCTATCAATGCAGAGCGGATGGCTTGCCTGACCAAATGGTATATCTGGTTGTCCAGTTCGAACTTGACCTCGGCTTTGGACGGGTGGACATTCACATCCACCGCTTCTGGAGGCAGGGTGATGAACACCGCACACGCCGGAAATCTGTTCTCCGGGGTGATGGAACGGAACGCATCGTCCAGCGCGCGAGTCAGCACACGGTGCCGCACCAGCCGTTTGTTGACGAAGAAGCTCTGCATCGCTCGATTGGCGCGCGACACGTGCGGAGGCGATACATAGCCCTCGACACTCATGTCGCCCATCTGAAACATGATGGGCCGCATTTCCCGCGCCACCTCACGCCCAAACACGGACATGACGACATTCTTTGGGTCAGAGGATCCCTGGCTGGATAACAGCACAGTTCCGTTGTGTTCGAGCTTGAACCGCACTGCGGGGTTAACTAGAGCGAGCCGGCCAACTACCTCGACGATGTGGCCAAGTTCGGTGGGGGTTGACTTAAGAAACTTCTGTCGGGCTGGGGTGTTGAAGAACAACTCTTTTACGGTGATGGTGGTTCCCACCAGCGCAGACAGCTCCTGAGCAGTGACCACCTCGCCGGCTTCAATCACGAGCTGAAAGGCAACTGCGTCTAGCGGGCGCCGTGTGAGTATTTCAAATCTTGATACCGAGGCTATGCTGGGCAGTGCTTCACCGCGGAATCCCAAGGTGGTGATGTGAGGCAGATCATCTGCGTCAGATATCTTGCTGGTAGCATGGCGCTGGATGGCCAGCAAGGCGTCCGCCGCACTCATGCCTGTACCGTCATCTTGCACACAGATAAGCTGTTTTCCACCATCCTGGAGCATCACGCTGATGCTTGTGGCCCCAGCATCGAGGCTGTTTTCCACCAGCTCCTTTACCACAGAAACTGGCCTCTCGACTACCTCGCCTGCTGCTATTCTGTTCGCAGTATGCTCATCAAGCAGCCGGACAAGGCACTCGGAGTTCTGACTATCCAACGGGTTTACTTTTTACTCTTAGATTTCGCTGTTTTTGGATCGGATGCTTCCAGCAGTTTAGCCTCAGCAGGGGTAAGGCGCGTGGTAATGGAACCCAACTGTGCGATGTATATCTTCACTCGTTCGGTCATCATATTATACTCTGCATTGTTTTTGGTCTTGCCTGCCTTGGCTAGTGCGGTGGCTCGCTCCGTCGCGATAGCCATCTGACGCCGAAGCAGCTTGACTTTAGCGATCTGCCCTTCTCCAACGACACTAGGATTGGCGACCTCTACTCGAGCTGTGATCATTTTAGCGATCCGCTTTTCCATGGCTTTCATCTGCTGCTCATGCACGATTAAGTCGGCTCGCAGAGCATTTCGTTTCGACGATAATGCAGCGCGCTTTTGGACATCCTTCTCGTTCATGATGGCGACATCCAGATCGGTTAATGCCTTCACAGTGGAATTCCGACGAGTGACAATCTTCATTCTTGCTGCAGCAAGATTACGCTCTTTTTGTGACGGAGGTGGAATAGCTTGCTGGTTGAACTTTCTAAGGTCCGTAGTGGGTGGCGGGTCAGGGGTCTGGGCAGAAAGCGTCAAAGGCATCAAGATACCTAAAACACAAGACATCATGGCCAGAATTCTGAATGTTTTCAAATGATGTATCTCCTAATGATAGCTGATCAGGTATATTATATAGCGACTCATGCGTGTGAGAGATAAACTATATTCGTGTACACCTATTAATACGCTCACCAAGGAGATTTCTGTGACATTCTCCCTAAAATATTCTATCACCGGCTTGCTGGTGACTGCGGCTGTTAGTCCAGTTCTGTCTGCACCCCAAAGTGATGAAGTATGGTCACTGAAAGCAGACCATCAGGCTGTTTCGTGGATCGAAAATGATGATGGCAGTAAACAACCTGGCAGCGTCACCGCTAGTGGGCATGTTAGTGTCAATAACCGTGATATGCAGTTGACTGCAGAGAACCTGCTGGCCAACATGGCTGACGGGATCATTTCGCAAATGAAGGCCGACGGTGGTGTAGATCTGGTCACCCCCTCTCAGGAGCTTCATTGCGATGAACTGACCGCTACTGTCTCACCAAACGGCAAGATCATCAATGGTTCATTGGTCAACGTCAACGGTAAAACTGGGCAGCTTCTGGTGAAGGCCGACAACGCCACCATATCTGGCAACAACATGCAGTTGAAAACAGGCAGTATCACGGTGTGCGACTTACCAACACCTCATTATGCGCTCAAAGCCAAGACTATCAATATCAATACCATCACTCGCCGTGTCACCGCCCGGAATGTCAGGTTAATGGTATGGGGCCACACAGTGCTGTCGCTACCGTATATCTCTACCGGTGTCGGCAGCAACCGAAACTCCACTTTGATGCCTATAGTGACCTATACCCAGGGCAAGGGGGTCGGAGTGCGCTATCCTGTGGTCATCCCCATGAAGAACAGCATGGTGAGTGGCCGAGTGGCTGTCTACCAAAAAGACCAGGCCGAGTTGGTCATGAGTTATGATCAGCGTATGGACAAAACAGGTGACAATGAGCAGATGACTCGGCTTCATGATGGTGACTATGAGCAAGCTGCGTTCATGTCGGTATTAAGCGAGGCTCCTGCCGCTAAAGAAACGAACGCTTCGTGGTTCGTCACCGCCAATGTGAATCGCCCCGTATTTCTTGCGCAAGATAATGCAGATGAGGTCAGGATAAATTCAACCGAAGTCGGTGCCAGGTATGATACACGAACCTCGAAATACGGATGGATACAGGGCGAAATCCGGTCGGGTAGTTTCCGCGAGGAACCGACGATGGAGGACCATTTTCGGAGTTCTGGGCATGTCAGGTGGTCATCTGTGCCCGTTAAAATCCTCCCTATATTGGATTACAGGCTAGGCGCCGAATGGCGAGCCGTGACATATAGCTCGGGCGACCAGATTAACCGCATCACTGGTCAGTTCATGCTAGACGGCAAGCCCGAATCCTGGATGGAATACACCCTTGGATATGCCAGTGCTAAAGAAACAGGCCGGAGCCCCTTCAGCTTTGACCGGTTGACTGTCAAGCACGAAGGCATCGCCCGGTTATTGATAGGCAAGGGGACCCGGATTGATGCAAGAGGATACTGGGATTTTGATAAGTCGGCATGGATAGACGTGACGATCGCACTGAAGATTCGTGCCCATTGTATTGAGCCTGAGCTAATCTGGAGTCAAAAAATGCAGAGTGTGGAGTTCAACCTGGATATCGCCACTTTTTAGTGCAAGATACCTGAACCCCTTAACGGCTTTGTAAGTAACAGGTCGTAGGGGCGTCTCTTGTGGGCGCCCTAATCGTTGTTCATTCGATAGTAATTGTTTAGGGCGCCCACAAGGGGCGCCCACTACGACCATTTCAATAAGAAGACCGGGTCTGGCATCGGATGATGCCAGACCCGGTCTGTCGTAATGGTGAAGGTGAAGCTAGTGCATCTTGCCTTTCGCTACGAACACCTTCTTCATGCGGTTCCAGAGGATCCCTCGGTTTAACTCGGCGATGGCCCGGGTTAACGAAATCTCCTTAGGACACGCCTTGATGCAGTTCTGAGCGTTGCCGCAACCGAGAAGCCCATCAGGACCTGCCAGCACATCGTAGCGGTCATCTTCAAGCTCTTTACCAATTGGGTGGTAGTTGAACATAAAGGCCTGACCCAGTGCAGTTGGGCCGATGAAGTTGCTGTTCTTGCTGACGTTCGGGCAGCTCTCTACACAGCATCCGCAGGTCATACAACGACTAAAGTCGTAGCGCAATTCCGCTTGAGACGGGCTTATGCGAACGCCAGGGCCAAGGTCATGGGTTCCGTCTATCGGAATCCAGGCCTTCAACCGCTTCAGTGCTTCAAACATATGACTTCGGTCAACGACCAGGTCACGGATGACAGGATACTTGGTCATGGGTTCCACTGATACTACAAGCGCATCGCCTTGCGGTTTTCCGAAGGTGTCAATCAATGTGGCACATGCCTGACGGGCATATCCATTGATCACCATAGTGCACGTACCGCACACCTCTTCAAGGCAGGCGGCTTCCCATGCAGGGGCGATCACCGTTTCGCCTTTAGCGTTGACCGGGTTACGTTGGATGGTCATCAGGCAGCTAATGATGTTAGAGTTCGGCACATAGGGCATCTTGAACTCTTCCCAGTAGGAAGCCGATGCGGCGTCCTTCTGGCGTTTGATCTTCATTATGATCGTGTTGTGAGCCATGTTCAATACGCCTCCTTACTTCTTCTCGCCAGTTTGGCTGGTTGATTTGTCTTTGGCGTAGTTGCGTAATCGGGGCGTGATCATTTCGTGATCCACATCCGCATAACTGATCTCCACTTTACCGTTCTTCCACTCGGCGATGGTGCTCTTCAGGAATTTCTCATCGTTTCGGTTGGGGAAGTCGGGCTTGTAGTGAGCTCCACGGCTTTCATCACGCTTGAGAGCACCTGTGGTGATAGTTTCCGCCAGTATGAGCATATTCTGCAGGTTACGGGTGAACACCGCCGCCTGGTTGGTCCATACACCTGTGTCTGCAAGACCTACATTCTTCATGCGGGACTTGATCTCAGATATCTTGACCAGTGTTTTCTCAAGCCGGTCGTTATACCGGACCACTGTGACATTCTCAGTCATGACATCGCCCAGCTCATCATGCAGTTTGTATGGGTTCTCACTGCCATTCTGAGAGACGATGGCGTCATATTCGCCCTGTCGTTTGGCACGCATGGATTCAAACAGGCTGGATGGCATGTCCTCAGAGGATTGATCTAGCCCTGAGACGTAGCGAGAAACCGCCTCGCCAGAGACCCCACCTGCGAAGATGCAGCTTAGCAGCGCGTTGGCACCCAGACGGTTTGCACCGTGGAACTGGTACTCGCACTCACCGACCGCATACAAACCGGGGATGTTGGTGGCCATGTTCTGTGTGCTGTCTGGGTTCAAGAAACCTTCCGAGGTGCTTTCGTAGTTGACCCACAGCCCGCCCATGCTATAGTGGACGGAGGGGAAGACCAGCATAGGCACATCACGGGGATCTTGTCCCTTGAACTTGATGTATATCTCGAGGATACCCCAGAGCTTCTTGGTGGATGTCGCGCGGTCCAAGTGGGTAATGTCAAGGTAGACCTGGTTTTTACCCTCAACTCCGAGTTTCTGGTTCACGCAGATATCGAATATCTCACGTGTGGCGATGTCGCGAGGTACGAGGTTTCCGTAGGCAGGATACTTCTCTTCAAGGAAATACAGCCGATCGGCTTGAGGGATATCCTGAGCGGCTCGGGTCTCCGCCGGATTCCGTGGAACCCAAACGCGACCGCCCTCACCGCGGATACCTTCAGACATCAGTCGGTTCTTGTCCTCACCGGGGATGGCAGTAGGGTGAACCTGTATCATTTCAGGGTTGCCGTATTTGGCTCCCTGCTGATACACAAAGCTTACGGCGCTTCCGGTGTTGATGATGGACTGGGTGGACTTTCCGTAGATATATCCCGGGCCACCCGTCGCCATGATCACCGCATCGGCCTTGAAGCTGCGGATCTCCATGGTATACAGGCTCTGAGCCACTATTCCGCGACAGATTCCGGCATCGTCCTTGACGATTCCCAGGAAATCCCAGCCTTCGTATTTATTGACCGCTCCTTCGCACTCATGACGGCGTACCTGCTCGTCCAGTGCGTAAAGCAACTGCTGGCCAGTGGTGGCTCCGGCAAAGGCAGTGCGGCGCTGTTTGGCCCCACCGAAGCGGCGGAAGTCCAGGAAGCCTTCGCTGGTGCGGTTGAAGGGGACGCCCATGCGATCGAGCATATAGATGACACTGGGTGCCCGGTCTGTCATGGTGCGGACAGGAGGCTGATTGGCGAGGAAGTCACCACCGTAGACGGTGTCATCAAAGTGCTCCCATGTGCTGTCGCCTTCACCCATGGTATTCACGGCACCGTTGATGCCCCCTTGTGCGCACACAGAGTGGCTGCGCTTGACGGGCACCAGTGAGAACAGATCGACCTTGAGGCCACGTTCTGCACTCTTAATAGCGGCCATCAGTCCGGCTAGACCGCCGCCGACGATAATCACACGATTGTTTGGCATTGTCATGAAACCTCCTTAGTGCGACATATTCCAGATCGGGTTGATGAAGCCATAGAAGGCCAGCCAGCCAAACCCGGTTAACAGCACAAATAGTCCAGTGCAGACCAAAGCGCACTTATTCTGAGCTTCTTCGGTGAGTGTGATCCCCCAGCGGATGCAGAAGGCCCATATCCCATTACTCAGGTGATAAGTGGCGGCGGTGATTCCTAGAATGTAGATCGCGGCGATCAGCGGGTTTTGGAACTTCTCATGCATGCCACTGTACTTGATACTATCCAGCCCAGCACCGAGGTACTTGGCCATGATGGTGGTTGTGAACACATGATAGGTGATGTACAGCACCAGGAAGATGCCGCTGACGCGTTGAAACACATATGCGAGGTTTCGTTTATAGGTGTAGTTTTGGTAGTTCATCGTGCCGTGGGAGGTGATCAACAACCCATATGCTGCGTGAAACAGCAGGGGTAGGAAAATGATCCCGACCTCCATCAGCATGAAGATATGCCTAGGGATGATCTCGAAAAAGTCGATGACGGCGTTAAAGTTCTTCGCGCCAGTCAACGAAAAGGAGTTTAACACAAGATGCTGCACTACGAAAAAACCCACGGGTATGATACCGGTGAGCGAGTGCAGCTTATGTAACAGGTAGTTATCGGAAGCGACTAACGACCTGCGAATGTCAACTGCAGATGCCATTTGGATACCTCGAATTCTGTTGAGGTTTTAGTGATAAAGCCCTTGATAGAACTCCATCCATATCATTATAACGAACCAGACCGATTTGGCCAAAATTATACCTCATGGCACACCGAAATTGGATCATGAATCTATGATATTTACTAAATATTAACGAGTTAACCGGTTGAGGACCGCGTTCAGGTAATCTGCATTTACAAGTTAGATGGTGCTGGTTAATCCAGGTGAAATGACGCATCATGTAGTAAATCCTATTCGGTGGCTATCATGATTTCGTCCAAAATCCCAGTGATTCTCGATACGGATATCGGAAGTGACATAGACGATGCGCTCTGTCTGGCTTATCTTCTCCAACAGGCAAGATGCGACCTGTTAGGTATCACGACAGTCACCGGTGACCCCATCACTAGGGCCAAACTGGCGAGTTGTATCTGCCGCAGGGTGAAGCGAGATGATATCCCTATTCATCCTGGAGCTGCCATGCCGTTGATCGGCCCGCAGCAGCAGTTCCGAGAGCCACAGGCCACAGCCCTGGAACGCTGGAGCCACAAGCAGGAGTTTGCGGAGAACAGCGCTTTAGTCTACCTCAGGGATACCATCCGCAGCCGGCCTGGTGAGATCACATTGTTGACTATCGGCCCGCTGACAAACATCGGTCTGCAGTTCTCGCTGTATCCAGATGTGGCGAAGAAGCTGAAACGGCTGGTACTGATGTGCGGCAGTTTCTATGATAAAGGCACCCCCTCGCCGAAACGAATGGAATGCCAAAGTGGACAACACCGCGACCGACATCGTGTATCGCACGGCTGTTAAAGAGCATGTTTCTGTCGGCCTTGATGTCACCATGCAGTGTATGATTAGCGGCGACGAAGCACGCAAGATGATTCGAGGCGGAGTTCTTGACCCCGTGGCTGATATGGCCTCTGTGTGGCTTAAAGAAGCTGGTAATGTGACTTTTCATGACCCGCTGACAGCAGCCTTACTTTTTGAACCATCGCTGTGCGGTATGAAGAGGGGGGAATGCAAAGTGGATGCTTCTTCCACGCCAAACGGTGGAGTGACCAACTGGCGTGAGAACAGCAGGGGACGACATTCAATCGCCGCGACAGTCGATTCAAAAAGGTTCCTCGATCACTACTTTGCAGTGACGAAGGGGTAGTAGTGTCTTGATTCATTTGGGAAGTCATTGTGACTGCCCCGATTAGTTCGTCTTGTCCGGAGTTGAGGCTAATCCAAGCCATCGATGGGCAATCACCACGGCAGCGTAACCATCAATCGGCACTTTTGGGCATAGCCAGCTAATAGGCAGCAAACACAGACAGCCTTTTGGCGGATGGTATTTGTAGTAGACCGCCTTTGCCATCTCCGAACTGCTCCGCTCATTCACCATCTCATACCCAGGGAACACAATACTAACGATCGTCTTCATCGCCTTATGTCCGGTGCCATTGCCCATGACGACGGCAGCAGGGGTGTATTTCTGCTGCCACATCGTACAGTATTCCGCAATCTGTTCTGCTGGGATTACCTGAACCTCGATAGGGGTTCCGTCACTGTCAACAACAGCAATTCCACACTTGGATGTACCGGGGTCTATGGCAAAAACTCGCCCAGTGAAGGCATTATCATCGTTCACGGTACCAGTCTCAGACGTATTCGTAGTTCATTACCAGTGTAGGTATCATTTTTGGCGGTAAAGGAGATTTCGGCTTTTCGCGCGATCCCTGAGTATTTCAACTGCTGCACCATTTCGGCCAGGTCTTCATTAGGAAGGTCGCCTACGGAGCTTGCACCTGCACTGCCTATGACCGGCAGCAAGCCAGCCTGAATAGCACGGCTTTTCACTTCAGTGACCAGGAACTGGACGATCTGGTTGGACAACACACCAGCATTCACACCAGTGAATAGTTTCATTCTGGCAATTTCCCTACCGCTCTTGAACACCAACTGATTGCGGTAGGGCACCAGCTCAATGGGTACTGGCTCACCGGCAAAGCTGTTGCGTATACTTGTGGCCACCACGAGAACCGGATCGGGGGAAGTCGCGATCTGCATCGAAAGGGCACGGATGCTCTCCCACTCATCAGCGACCAGTTCAGAACTTTTCTGATCGGGTGTGGTCATCGTGATTTTCTTCACTGGCATATAGGCCGCGCGCCATGAATCACTCTTGGCCGCTCCGCGTGCTTCAGCCGACCAGCCTGCTTCTACCAGCAGCCTTTGAAGCTCCTGGCGTATACGCTTCACACCGATCTTGTTGTCGATGATCCGCCTGAACACTTCCTGGTTTCGCTCGAACACCAGCGGACTGGATGTCTTATCAATGAGCGTGTTGACCGCTAGACGCAACTGCGTTTCTTGTTTGGTCAGTGCTGCGATGGTATCATCCAACTCTTTGAGCTGAGACTGCAACGCCGCACTCCGCTCGGTCAGTTCTTTGCCCTCGGCACGCAGTTTCTGGTCCTGTTCGCTTAGTTCTATATTCTTGGCTTCAAGCTCGATGTTTTTGCTCTGTGTCTCGATATTCTGTCGCGAGCTACGGCGGTTCGATTCAAGGAATCGAGAGTTTTGCGCCATGAGAAAATCGCTGCTTGCTTTGAGTTTGGTGGCCGCTCTCTTGAGCTGTTCAGATTCAGTAACAAGCATCTTGTTGCGGATAGCCAGTTGTCCGAGGCGCTGTTGTTGGCTTCGGATTTGGCTGTTGAGTTGGACTTCGGTGCCTTTCAGCTTCGAAATCTGCTCATTGCGTAACGACAGTTCCTTGTTGGCATTGGCCAGCATATCGACTTGCTTCTTGAGCAAGATGCTGTTGTTACGAAGTTTTTCCGTTTGTGAGCTCAGTTTGGTGTTAATGACTGATAACTCTGTGGTGATCTGCTTGTAACGCGAACTGAGTTTAGAGTATTTGGTCTCCGTTTGCTTAAGCTGCTTGAAGGTTTGCTCGCCGCGGAAGATGATGTCACGAAACTCCGCCACAGAACCCAAAATGATCGCCCAGGAGAGCACAGAAATCAGAGCCCCTGTGATGGCCGTCACGATCATCGCTGTATATCTTGGCCGGAAGCCCCATATACTTAGCTTCCGCCTTCCAAGTGTGCGACCCAGCCAGTCGCCCAGATAGGCAATAAAGCCAGACATCAGCACGACGATGATACCGACGATGAGGGTAATAGGCATCTAGTTCATCACCGGCTTTTCTGCTTTAAGAAGTAAATACCGGCTGCCAGTCCGAGGAAGTCAGGCAGGAATGCGGCCAAAATCGGGTTGATCGTGCCGTCTTTGCCCAGGATGTAAAGATACTCATAAAGCGTCCAGTAAAGAAAGATGACCACGATGCTGGTTGCGAAACCAGCGGCTGCGGAGGCACGCTGCCTTCTAATGGCGAGGGGAGCCCCGACGATGCCAAATATGAAGCTGGCCAGCGGTAGACTGATCTTATTTAACAGTTCCACAAGCAGCTTACTGGTGTCTTCGCCGGCATTGTTATATTTGCGGATTCTTCGGAGTGTCTCTTTGAAACTGCGGGCATCCGGGTCAGGAACCAAATCTTCCTCAACTTGTTGCAAAGATTTGTTAATGCCAACTTTCATCTCGCGAGTGCTGGAATACTCAAAATCCACCCTCACGGTACCATCGGATTTCTGCCAGTAGCCGTTCTCCAGGTTCCACTCGATCCCGCTTATCCATTTGGCTCGCTCAGCCACGACTGTAAACTGCGGTAACCATCGTCCATTCACCTGGGCATATTGCGTCACGGTGACATCGTAGAGCATACCCGCTTCAAGGTCAACGCCGCCTTGTGCCACGATATTGGTGCGAATCTTACCGTCCTCTAGCACCGTCTGGTTGACTGCTCGAGTGCGGTCACCGACTTGCTTGATGATGGCTGTCTTAAGGCGCCACATTTCGGCGGTGGCATTTGGCACGGCATATTCGTAGAAGAGCATGGCGACCAGGCTGATGGCTAACCCAAAAATCGCGACAGGCAGCATGATGCGTTTCAAGCTGTATCCCGACGCGTAGATCGCTACCAGTTCACTTTCGCCCGAAAATCTGCCGAAGGCTAACAGACTAGCCAGCAGCATACCCATGGGGAATGTCTTCACGATCACCGCAGGCAAGCTCAGTAGAATCAGCTTCACGATCAGTGCTGGTGAAGCACCTTTGACCATGTACTCTGCGATGGAAAACAGGTTGGTTCCCGCGAAGAACAACGCGGTGAACATCATGATGCCGAAGAAGAATGGCGCGATGAGCTCCTGCAGAACGAGTTTGTCGACGACCTTAAGCCGAATCATATGTTGTCGTATTCCTGCCCAAGGTAGAACTGTCGCGCAATGGGGTTCTGGGGTAAATCTTCAGAGGCACCCTCGGTGACGATGTTGCCTTCCGCAATGATATAAGCGCGGTCGGTGATACGCAGAGTTGCCCGCACATTATGGTCTGTAATCAAAATCCCAATACCGAGCTTCTCTCGTAGAGACGCGATGATTTTCTGCAAGTCGGCAATAGCGATCGGGTCTACACCAGTAAAAGGCTCATCCAACAAAATGAACTGCGGGGCAGCCGCAATCGCTCTGGCGATCTCAACACGCCTGCGTTCACCACCGGAGAGCACATAGGCTGGCGAGGTGCGCAAGCGTGTGATGTGGAAATCTTCCAGCAATGTGTCGATCTGCTTCTTTGCTTCTGCACCATCTACACCGCGGGCTTGCAGCACTAACCGGAGGTTGTCCTCTACAGTTAGTTTGCGGAATACCGAAGGTTCCTGGGCCAGATAACCCAGTCCCATTCTGGCACGGGCAAACATCGGCTGCTTCGTGATGTCCTTGTCGTCCAAGAAGACACGACCGGAGGTAGGCTGTACCAATCCAATCGTCATGTAGAATGACGTGGTTTTGCCGGCACCGTTTGGCCCTAACAGGCCGACAATTTCACCGGTGGTCATGCTAAAGCTGACTCCGTTGACGACCTTACGTCCCTTATATACCTTGACTAGCTCTTCAACTCGCAGACTTACGGTCATTTCTTTATGGTTGATCCCTTCGAGGAGTAGGTGGCTTCTGTCTGCTCTTCGGAGCCTGAGAGTGTCACGCTCTCTATCACCAGGTTACCATTCACCGTGGCGAGATCAATCGTACCAGATGAGCCCTTTTGAGTCACTGTGAAGTCAGCCTCTTCTACAGATATCACCAACCCACCTTTAAGTAACACTTTAGGTGAAGTGGCATCGCCAATGTATTCCGCAGTCCCTGAAGTGCCCTTAGCTTTGCGGTTTTGTTTCGTGTCGGTCAGCGAAATTTCCACACCACCAGTCGCAGTTGCGTTGTCGATGCGTGCTTTACCCGCGACAGGAGCTTGCGAGACAATCGAGATTTTTTTGGCCGTCATGTATAGGGTGCCGTCGTTACGCTCGAGAACCACCCGTGTGCCCGTTACTTCAACCCGTATGATTTTATCGGCACCATAAGTGGTCTTGATGTCTTTGTATTTTGACAGTTTGAAACTACCCACGGTGGCTTGAGCTTGCGACATCGCAGCCATGGCCAGCAGAGCAGTGATTAGGGGCAATATTTTAATGAGTTTACGCATTGTGTACTCCTGTATAGTTACGGATTGGTCAGGTGCATGGAGGTAAGGTCTGTATTCAACTCCATGCGCTCTCCACGGACGTCAAAGCCTTCACCGGACAACCTTACTGATCCTTCAGCAATGATCTTTTGTTTGCTGGCCAGCCAGGTTGCACGGTCTGCGCTCAGGGTCACCTTGTTTACCAGAGAAGTGGCCTTCACTCCTCCAGACGCTTTGATCTCAAAATTATCACGGTTGGCGGTGACCGATGCTGCCTGCAGCCTATTTGCTGCTTTTCCAGCCTTATCAAATAGTGTACAGTCAACCCCTTCAAACCGCCCGCTGGATCCGCCGGTCAGTGCCTCGCCTTGTAGTCCCACGCCGGTTTTCGCTGTGGCCACCCATACTTGACGGCTTGGAGAGCCTGGGATCAGCCACTTGACGGCGATCTGACGTGTGGCAACCTGTATACCCGGTTCTGGCGGTTTTTCCGTCTTGGCAGGTTTACGAGGCTGCTTATTGCATCCGCATATCGATACGGCAATAATGATGACTAGTGTGGCTATGATTCGCATACTTATACAGTTTACATTATCGGAGCCCGTGATTGTTCTTTATCGGTGGATCATAAGAGATGACTCTCACCAACGGCAAGGAGTTACTTGGGCAGTTGCTGCGAAGGCTGTGCCAGCAGGGGCTTCAGCAGCTACATGCCCGCCCGGCTGTTGAGATTGGTGGCGGGCTGATCTTTGGCCTCGCGGTGTCGCTGAACACAGAACCCCTGGTCAGCGTGTCCGTGTTTATTGTGATTACCGTTGTAACTATAGCATTCAGGCTCCTCAAGGCCATCATGATACCCACATTGCTGCTGGCTGGGATTTCGGCGGGATTGGCTCTGGGCATCCCTCAGTTCATCATCTCACGGAACCAGATTGCGGTGGCCAGACCTGGGTCGGGTGTTGTAGAGGGCACAGTGTTGGCAGAGCCATCCGTTACTGCCCGGTCCACCCAGTTTACACTTGCTGTGCGCGACCCCCAATGTGGATTACCCACGGGGATGAGGCTGCGTGTGAGCGCATTTGGAGCGCAGCGGATCAGTTTCTACCCGGGGCAGGTGATCCGGTGTCGCCTATCCTGGCATCGCGCAGGGAAGACCGGGTATGACCGCTGGCTGTGGCTGCGTGGCATCTACCTGAAAGCCTCACTGGAATCGGGTGCGATAGATATTGTGGCTGAGAACCCCATACGCCGGTACCTCAGTCAGATGCGCAGGCAGTGCCTCAAGGGGCTGGATGGTTTGCTTTCACGCAGCACGAGGGGAGTGGTCAAAGGCATCGCACTTGGCGATACATCAGGCCTGTCCTCTGCAGATAAGCGTGCTCTGGCTGATACAGGAGTTATACACATTTTGTCACCCAGTGGACTCCATGTGTCTATAGTGTTTGGCTTTATGTGGATCACACTAGGTCTGATCTCCAGGAGTAGGTCAGTGCGCATTGTGTTCAGCATAATGGCTGTGTGGCTATACGCATTGGTCTGTGGAGCCGAAGCTCCGGCGGTCCGAAGTGCCATCATGTGCTCAATAGCGGGCCTGGCCCAGTGGTCACATCGTGATAGAGACGCTCTGAGTGCCTGCGCACTGGCTGCAATATTGATACTGGCCATCCAGCCGATCAGCTTGCTGGATCCGTCTTTCCAGATGTCGTTCGTGATGGTGAGCTTTGTGCTGGTGATTTCCTCCGTAATGGCTCACCATAGATACATACCCGAGTTATTACCCAGGTTAAAGCGCAAACTGCTGGATTTGGTCATCGCCGGTTCGTTGTGCGCTCTGGCTGCTGCTCCACTCAGTGCGTTCTACTTCGAACGTGTCTCTATCATAAGTCCTGTCACGAATATCTTGGTGAGTGTCCCGGTCGCGGTGATCACATGTGTGGCTCCGCTTGCTGGATGGGTGTCAAGTTTGGGTGCCATACCCATTCTAGGCTCAATATCCGGTGGACTGCTGGCATTGTGTGCCGATTGGATCGATGGTGTAGTTAGCCTTTGTCATGGGCTACCCATGAACAGCCTCAATATGAGAGCACCTTCGGCAACGATCTTGATTGTATACTACATTTGTTATCTAGCATTATTAATGCTTACTAAATCAAGAAGGGACAAGGTGAGGGTGGTTGCTGCATAGAGTAGGCGTGGCGTTGTGTTTGTGGTTGTCACTGGCGACGGCTGCATATGCCCAGAGCACAGACATTCCTCTGAATCCATCCTTGGCACCTGTTCCTACCGTCCCTAACCCCATGCTGGCCAGGATCGGTGATGGGATACGCTCCGCATCTCACATCATCGCACTCGATCCCAATAATGTGGCTCTGGCCGCTTATAGCACGGTCTGCGATGCCGTCAGTATGGCGTTGTCGCCCAAGACTGACGCTGTCCGCACTGCGGCATCTCAAACCGCAGAACCGCCAGTTGTCAAGAACATAGAAGTCAAGAGCTTCAAAAGCCTGGAAATCACGCCTGACAACAAACTGGACGCGACCGATATTGTGGCATTATGGCGTGAGCACACCATTAAAGCGGACAAGGTGACCGGCGATACCCGTCAGCGTGAGTACAAGTTTGATGGCGGCGTTGATGTCAGTGCTGAAGGCCTAAGCCTAAAGTCCGATGATCTGACGATCAACACACGCTATCGTGACTGGAGTTCCACCGGAGCTCACGGATATGCCTCCCCTGAATATATGGAGACCGACGTCATCAAGCAGAACCTGCTATTTCGAGGGGCCACGATGAAGGGTGACGAACGGACCGCCCACCTGAGTGCCTGTTTACTGACCACCTGTGACCGTGAGCATCCCCATTATGTCGTGGATTCCGCCTACACCGACATCATCAAGGGTAAGAGCTTGACGCTACGCGATCTGCGCATCAAGCTGTGGGGCCGGACGCTGGTGAAGGTTCCAAAACTGGTGATCCCTCTGGACAGGGAGTATGACCCCGACTATATCCCTGAGGTAGGCAACTCACCAGATGAGGGCTATTTTGTAAAAATGGCCATAGGGTATTCGTTGATACAGCAAGAGGGTAAAGCACTCATACATTTGATGCAACGAAAAGGGTTTGGGTTGGGGTTTGACCAACCATATGAATACGGGCAAAACAAGGGCACTTTGTCTGTGTATGGTCTAGTGAATCAAGGTGACAACAGCAAGTATATCACCGCTTCTCTTCAACATGCGGCTCAGTTATTTGGGATGAATGCTCAGTTATCTGGTGATCTGCGCCAAAACAGCTACATGCTGGGCAACGACAGCAGCAGTAACGTCTCGTTGAACCTTTCTAAGTCGACTCGGGGCACGGAGTTTAGGAGCAGCACACGCTACGGTAGTCAAAACTCCGACTTTTACGATAGCAACTCCTACGCACAGTCACTGGCGTACGGATTACGATGGGGTAGGCAATCGCTTCGGTTCACTACGGACTATACAAAAAATGATAACTCCTACGGATCGGGAAGCTCATCAAGCAACGAGCGGCTGACAGGCGGTATCGATGGCAACGGCACACTGGGCTCATTTGACTGGGGGCTGGTGGTCAACAAGTTCTTCCCGATGGGCGACGACCAGAACAGCGTGATTTACGGTGGTCTGGAAAAGCTGCCGGAACTGAGCTTCCGCACGGATTCAATGAAATTGTGGAAACAGCAAAGCGGGCTGTCGTTTAAAACTGTGCTGGGCAAATACTCCCAGATGCAAAATGGTGAAGACATCAGCAGAGCGATGGTCGAAGCGTCATGGAACCCCCGATGGGAAACCAAGGCGGGCATCAACATGACAGCCTCCAGTCTGTTCCGTCAGATCATCAGCAGCGACAACACCGCGCAGTATGTGCTGCAGGGCAGCTTCGGAGTGACGAAGCCCATCAAGGAGGGTCTGGCATGGCGGGCAAACTACCAATACACCCGGCCATACGGATACAGCCCGTTAACCCTGGACTACACGGGTAAAAGCAACTACGCCACCGTGGGTATGGAATACAGTGTAGCGGATCGGCTTAAGATACGCGCTGGCAGCGGTTATGACTTCTTTGCGGAGCTGCGCCAGAGTCAGCCATGGCAGCCTTTGGCATTTGAGGCGATGTGGAAGCCATCCGCCGCATCACAAATCGCCGTAACCAGCAGTCTTGACCCCAATAGTGGTCGTTGGGACAGTATGCGCACGATCATGCGATACCAAAGTAAGAAGTTCAGCACGAACATCAGCGCACTCTACAACCCGCTGACCAATCAACTGGCCACCGGCAACGCCTATGTGGAGACCTCATTATTTAACGGCGGATGGCGCGTGAGCGGGTTGTTGAACTATAACGGCTATCTAGACCAATTAGACAGCCAGCAGTATCAGATCGTGCGTGACATGCACTGTATGGAAGCCGTGATCAGCATGACGGACATCAAGACCGGCTTCACCGTGGGCAAGCAGTGGATGTTCCAACTGCGCCTGAAGGCATTGGGGCGGACCCCCAAACTTGGCAAGGGCAGCTATGGAGAAAGCCTGATGAGCAGCGGGGGTGGCTTCGGTTATTGAAGCCAAACCCTGTTGGGGCCCATAATTTTGGAGATGGCCTCTGTAATGTCAGTCTCCAGGTTCACTCTCATCCGCGACCGAACTTTCACTTCACGGTTGTTTTCCAGCACATGGAAAACAATCGGACTATCGCCCTGGTAGCAATCTAGCAGGCTCTTTATTGTGTTCAACATGGGACGGTGCAGGTCTTCCACCAGCCGCAAATGCAGTGTCTTGTTGAGCAGGCTTTCGTGACGGGTGACGGTGTCGGTGCCCGGAGCTGAGCGGTCGGTGAGGGCACTAGCCGAATCGCAGTGGATTTCCGCTACCGGTTTCGGGCCATCTCCGTCCTCTGTGTCCTCAGTCTTTACCACTTGGTCACGATACTTAACCTTACCCTTGATGATCACCAGTTTGTCCTGATCGATCTGGTTCGCGACGCGGTCGTAGACAAACGGGAAGACGGTCACCTGTATGCTGCTGCTCAAATCTTCCAGCACGAAACTGGCCATATTTTTGCCAGTGCTGGTCACGATCTTTCGATAGTTGGTGATGATACCTGCCAGCGTGACTTCGGTACCTTGCTCCATTTCGCGTGCATTGAAGCAGGAGGTCGCTCGGACCGCTCTGATGGCCAACTCCAGATGCTTTAACGGGTGGTCGGTGAGATACATTCCCAGCGCCGATTTTTCGTATGCCATTTTGACTTCACGCGAGGTATCCGGCACATCGGGCATAGCAGGCGCCTGAACCTCATCTTGCTGGGTATCCTCGCCAAACAGGTTGCCTTGACCTGTCTCCTGGTCTTTTGCCAGCCGGATGGCCAGGTTCCACGTCGGGTCCAGTGCCGCTTGACACGCCGCGCGGTTCTCGTGAATGCTGGTGAAGGCACCAACCTGTATCAGTGTTTCCACAACTCCTTTACCGATCGCCCCGTTGGCCGCGACCACGCGCTTGCAGAAGTCTAACAGCGAACTGAATGGTGTGTTGCCTCTAGCCTCGAGTATGGTCTCTACCGCGGCTCTTCCTACGTTTTTGATCGCCGAAAGACCGAAAAGTATCTTGCCTTCAGACGTGACGAAGTCGATGTCGCTGGCGTTGATATCTGGCGGGCAGACCTCAATACCGCGCTTACGGCATTCATCCACATACTGGATGACCTTGTCCTCTTTTTCCATGAACACAGACATTGAGGCTGCGAAATACTCCACGGGGTAGTTCGCCTTGAGCCAGGCGGTCTGGTAGGCCACTATGGCGTAACACACCGCGTGGGCCTTATTGAAGGCATACCCAGCGAAGGGCTCGATCAAGGTGTAAATCTCGGAGGCCTTCTTCTCAGGCACCCCATTTTTGATGGCACCCTCCATGAACTGGGCACGCATCTTCTCAATGATCTCGCGGTTCTTCTTACCCATGGCCTTGCGCATGATGTCAGCCTGGCCCAGGCTAAAACCTGCGATGGCCCGCACGATCATCATGACTTGGTCCTGGTAGACGATGACGCCGTAGGTCTCCTCTAGGATCGACTCCATCTTAGGATGCGGGTAGACGATGGGGTCAATTCCGAACTTTTGCCTGATAAACCTTGGGATGTGCTCTAACGGCCCAGGCCGGTAGAGCGCGATCATAGCGGCGAGTTCCTGCACTTTGTTGGGTTTCAGCTCGCGGATGTTTTTACGCATCCCCTCAGATTCCAACTGGAACACGCCGGAGGTGTCTCCTTCGCCCAGCATATCCCATGCCTTTTGGTCATCATGGGGGATGGTGAGAATGTCGATATCCACACCGTGGTTGCGCTTGACCGCCGCGACAGCCTTACCGAGCACACCCAGGTTGGCGAGCCCAAGGAAGTCCATCTTCAAGAGGCCGATATGCTCCAGCTCATTCATCTGGAACTGGGTGATCTGTTCACCCTCTTTGCCTTTGAACAGCGGTACATGCTCAGCCAACGGCTCAGAACAGATCAGCACACCCGCGGCGTGAACGCTGAGGTGGCGCGCGACACCCTCGATTCTCTTCGCGACTTCCATGACCTGGTTTAGTTCAGGAAAGTCATGCAAGACCTGTTTCATGTCCGCGGTCTCAAGGGCAGATTGTAAGCTGACGTTGGGCAGTGCCGGCACCGCTTTTGCTGCTTTATCTATGGTCGACGGCATGATCTCCAAAACTTTACCGATATCCCGGATGGCGGTTTTGGCTCCGATGGTTCCGAATGTGCCGATCTGAGAGACGTGGTCTTCGCCGTATTTGGCTCGCACATATTCGATCACTTCACCGCGGCGGGTGTCTTCAAAGTCCATGTCTATATCCGGCATTGATACGCGCTCCGGGTTGAGGAACCGCTCAAAAGTCAGGCCGTAGTAGAGCGGATCCACATCGGTGATGCCGATGCAGTAGCTGACCATGCTGCCGGCTGCTGACCCGCGGACGCCGTAGTAGATACCCTTATCACGGGAATAGATCGCAAAGTCCCGTACAATCAAGAAATACATCGGGTAGCCGGTCTGTTCGATCACGCTAAGCTCGTATTCCAGCCGCGTTTTAGCCTCATCCGTGATCACGGGATAGCGGGCATACATGCCTTCGACTGCCAGCTTCCGCAGATATCCTGCACCATCACCGTTCGGAACGCCGGGGTCGGGCAGGTGGACACGCGAGAAGTCCATCTGCAGGTCGACCATATCGGCGATGCGGGATGTGTTCTCAATCGCCTCTGGGATATCCGCAAACAGGGCCGACATCTCGTCGGCACTCTTGACATAGAACTCCTGGGATCCGTAGCGCATACGATCGGAATCGGAAAACACCTTGTTCGTCTGGATGCAGAGCATCACTTCATGGGCGTAGGCGTCGTCGGACTTAAGGTAGTGGCAGTCATTGGCCGCCACCAGACCCGTCTTGGTGTCCTTCGCGAGCTGGATCAAGCCTTCACGGATTCGTGCTTGATCGGGCAGGTTGTGGTCTTGTATCTCAATGAAGTAGTTCTCTTTGCCGAACACACCCTTGTAGAAATCTACGGTGCGCAGCGCCTTGGCCATGTCGCCAGCCAGAAGTGATGAGGCGACCTCACCGCTGAGGCAGGCGGAATTACAGATGATACCCTCGCCATACTGCTCCAGTAGCTCGTGGTCAATACGGGGTTTATAGTAAAAGCCTTGCATCCATGAGATGGAGCACAGCTTCATTAGGTTCTTGTAGCCTGTGAGGTTTTTGGCTAGAAGGATCAAATGGTAGTTGCGCTGGTCTGTCTGAGCCTCTTTGTCGGTATGCCTTCGCGAGGCCACATAGAACTCACAACCGATGATGGGCTTAATGGGTGCGCCATCGCCTTTGGTGCATTGCTCGTAGAACTGCACCGCGCCAGCCATGCTGCCGTGGTCGGTAATGGCCAGGGCTGGCATCCCCAGTTCACGTGCGCGCGCCAGCAGCGGTTTTATCTTATTTGCACCATCCAAAAGGCTGAAATCCGTATGGGTATGCAGATGGACAAACTGGTTGGGCACGTATGAACTCCAGGGATATATAACAGTTGGGACATCTCATTTTACATCAGTTAGTCGTGGGCGTGAGTATCATCCACAGACAACGCAGATTGCGCAGATTGGGTATTTGACCGGGGCGGTCTTACGGTACGCTTGCATTGACGATGCAGGTATAGACCGCGCCGGTCTGGCGGTAAGCCGAACCTGTTGCCTTGTGCGCCTGCGTGACTGGGATGGTGGACAAGACCGGCCCGGAAAGGGAAAACCGGGCCGGTCGATTACGCTTTGGTGTGCAGCCCATGGACCGCGCCGGTTTTTCAGTACACTTGCGATCGCCATGCAGCCCGTCTCCGACGCGGTCTGGCGGACAGCCTGTCATCGGTTCGTTGAATGTCCGCGGGTTCTCTCACCGCACGGCTGATCATAAGCGGACGGCGTCGCTCCGATCCTGCCGGCGCAGGGGGAGAATAGCCACCGGATTCTGTACGCCTGTTTTTGGGTTTGTAGCATCACGTTCTGTCGCGCCATTCATTCTGTTGCGTCCGGGTTCAGACCAATGTCATCCAATTCGGTGGCTCAGCTCAATACCTACAGGGTTGTCGCATTGACAGCCCCGATGGAAAAGGGTATAAACATAGCAGGACAGGTATGCATGCCTCGCATACTTATGTATAGAAAACAACAAACAAAAACACGCCAAAGAAGCGGGTCAAGTGCGTCACTTAATATAAACAGATGCAGATTATGAAGGGTAACAAAATGATCAATACTGCTAAACGAATCATTCTTCGGCATTGGGTGTATGTAAGTGTCTTGATCTGTCATTTCCTATTTGGCTGGATAATAAACGGTGGTTGGATATTCGCAAAAGAAGAAGGGCAGATATTGAACTTACTTTGTTTTGCTCCCATGATATGGATGGGATTGACTGGGCTATTATCATGTTCTTTGCAAAGCATAGTATTTACATACGCCCTTTCAGTATTCGGTTTGGTGAGTATGATGTTTATTGGATACGGGATAATCGATTATTGGCCATACGGTATCTGGATACCAACTGTATTGTCTACGTCAACAAGTCGTATTGATAATAAAACCCTTCTGTATATTGTCGCATTTATGTTTGTTATAGCGGCGTGGATCACCATATTAGCAGCGATAAGATCGTTGATTAAGCACGATAGAGCTGTTAGCATAGCAATGATAATTATTGGATACATGTTATCACTCACGGCAATGGTGTACTATTACGTTCCACTGCCTGATTAACGAATGGCAGCGATTATCCCCTGATACAGCATTTCGCTCCCGTCTCCGAGTACGCCATTATCTGGTTATTGAGATGATTTGTAGACACAGGCAGGAGTCTGATGGCAGGTGGTGCATTAACTGACGCCACCGGCCACCACCACCACTCACTATCTGTCGGAAAGCCCACAGTTGATTAATTCTCCACCAACGGATACCATGAATATGTAGCCGCGACACCTAACTACGATCTCGATACGTGAGGAATAATGGCTTTACCAACCTCTCACAGCTCCGACCATCCGCATGAAGAGTGCGGGGTTTTTGGCATCTTCGCTCCAGGGGAAGATGTATCACGCATCACATTTTTTGGGCTCTACGCCCTACAACACCGCGGACAGGAAAGTGCCGGGATTGCCGTCGCCAATGGGCAGTCCATGAAGTGTCATAAGGACACCGGCCTTGTATCCCTCGTTTTCGATGAAGATATTCTACAGGAAATGCAGGGCCACATAGCCATCGGGCATACGCGGTACAGCACCACCGGGTCCAACACACAACGTAACGCACAGCCGGTCATATGCGAAACCTCCTTGGGTCAAATCGCAGTGGCTCACAACGGCAACCTCATAAATACCCGTGTACTCCGTCAAGAACTCACTGAAAAAGGTGTGGTTTTTGAGGGCACCAACGATAGCGAAATCATAGCCCGCTATTTCGCACTGGAGCTGGATTCACGCCGTGACCCTGTGAAAGCGCTCCGCGCCACCATGCAGCGTGTGGTCGGAGCCTACAGCCTGGTGGTGATGGGGAAAGACTTCTTGCTGGCCTGCCGTGACCCATACGGCCTGCGGCCGTTATGCCTGGGCACCATCAACGGTCACTACCTGGTCTGCTCAGAAACGTGCGCCATAAATGTGGTGGCAGGCAAGTTCGTCCGGGAGATCGCCCCTGGTGAACTGATCCTGCTGAACGAAGAGGGGATCACCGCACGCGATGGCGTGCCGATGGTCCGACATGCACTCTGTGCCTTTGAGACTATCTATTTTGCACGCCCAGACAGCCAGATATACGGCCGCACTCTTCATGGGGTTCGCCGCAACTTTGGCAAGCAGCTTGCCATCGAGCATGCCGTAGATGCCGATGTGGTGATACCAATCCCAGACACCGGCACCCCCGGTGCGTTGGGATACAGCCTGCAAAGCGGCATCCCTTACGGCGAAGGTTTGATCAAGAACCGCTATATTCATCGGACATTCATCCAGCCCGACCAACGCATGAGGGAACTCGGCGTGAAAGTCAAGCTGAACCCTCTGGCTGAGGTGATCAAAGATAAGCGCGTCATCATGGTCGACGACAGCATCGTGCGTGGAACCACCACACGCAAACTGGTGAAGATGCTGTTCGAAGAGGGGGCCCGCGAGGTACACGTCCGCATCACCTCACCGCCCGTCATGCATCCATGTTTTTACGGTATCGATATGGCCACCAGTGGCGAACTCATCGCCGCGAACTACTCGGTGGAGGAGATCAGGCACAAGATCGGCGCGACGTCACTGGGCTATCTGAGCGTCGACGGCTTGATGGAAGCACTGCGCATGACCTCCGACAACTACTGCCTGGCCTGCTTCAACGGTGAGTATCCTATCCATGTTCCTGAAGAGCTTCGCATGAACAAGCATCTGTTTGAGGAACCGGTCGCATGCGGCTCTCCTGAAGCCCAGATACTCTGACGATCTGAGGGACAGAATGAGCGTTCAGGTCATAGCCAAGACCGCATCACAAATGGTTGAGCTGGGCAAAAGCCTGGCTCAACTTTTACAGGCAGGAGATGTGGTGGTGCTGACTGGGTCGCTGGGTGCCGGTAAAACCACTTTCGTGCAGGGTCTGGCTAAAGGGCTCGGGATTGACCATCCGGTGCAGAGTCCTACTTTCACGCTGATCAACGAGCACTTCGGACGCCTCCCTCTGTATCACATGGATGTCTACCGTCTGTCTGGTGACGCGGATGCACTTGACCTTGGCTTGTCGGAATACATCACCGGTGACGGTGTTTGTGTGCTCGAGTGGGCTGAGCGGATAGAGGACGCGCTGCCAGATGACCTGCTACAGCTTGTGATCGAGACACAGCCTGACGACAGCCGCGTGATCCGCGTGCTGGAATACGGCGTCCGGTCCGCCGAAATTGCACATGGATGGGAGACATCGCTTGATACTGCTCTCGATTGAGACCTCCGCTGACGTCTGCAGCATGGCCATCACCAGCGACCACAAGACGCTGGCGGTCACCAAATGGTCGCACAACATGCAGTTGTCCACCAGGTTGCACAGCATACTAGATCAGCTATTCGACATCGCTCAAGTATCACCAGACGCTATCGACGGGTATGCGATCGGACTGGGGCCTGGCTCCTTCACAGGCACGCGTGTGGCGGTGGTGATGGGTAAAACACTTTCGGTGGCCACCGGCAAGCCGTTGTATGGGGTAAACTCGCTGGAGATGATGGCCCACAGCACATTGAATGCCAACCCCGGCTCTTTCATACTTTCATTGCTCCAGGCGCGGCCTGGCGAGGTCTACGCCGCCGGGTATCAAGATAACCAACTGCCGGGTGATCTCGAGACGGTGATGGAGCCTAGCGTGCATACGACAGACTCTTTACGCGATGTCATGGCACAACAAGATAAGCCACTCATTGTCGTCGGCCAATTGCCAGAGGGCTTTGAATGGCTGCGTGATCTCCCGCATTACAAGGCATTCTCTCCCAGCAAGCCTGACGCGGAACTGCTGGCTGCGATATCATATAAACAGGCACTCGGCGGTAAACCGTTGGATGCGCTGCTTCAGATGCCCTGTTATGTCAAACAGGCATCGATCACGGTCTCAAAGAGGCGACTAGTCAACCCATTCGCCCCGGATTAAGCTCTAAGGCGGTCTATGGACCAACAATCTATCCAGGTTTTCCTGGATTACCTCACGGTGGAGCGACGAGCATCCCAGCACACCGTAGACGCATATGCCCGGGATCTGCACCAGTATATTCAGTATGTAGCCAACTCTGGAGCCGAAGAAATTGAAGGCTTCATTGAGCATTTGAAAATGCAGCAGTGTTCAGATCACACCGTGGCCCGCAAGCTAAGCGCTTTGCGGGCTTATCGTCGTTTCTCTGGCGCAGGCTCCGTCAGCGAGGAGTTGATGTTGACCGATGATTGGCGCAGGCATCTGCCGGTGATCTTGCCTCATGCACTCCGTCAAGATCAGGTGATGGCTATCCTGGAGGCGGTCACCGAAACCGGCCCGTTGGGGCTTCGAGATCGGGCGATGTTTGAGTTGGCGTACGCTTCGGGCTTGCGGGTGTCGGAAGTGGTTGGGCTCCGGCTACCGGAGCTGGATTTGGCGGACTTGTTTTGCCGAATCACGGGTAAGCGTGGAAAGACCCGCTGGGTGCCTTTCGCGGCCGTCACTGCCAGCCGGCTGGACGACTACATCATGCTGGGTCGCCCGTCCTTCCTCAAACCCATCAGCGAAGACTATATATTTCTAAGCAACCGCGGGCGGCCTGTGTCACGCAACCACTATTGGCTGCGCCTCAAAGAGGCCGCACAACGGGCTGGTGTGACAGACCATGTGTCGCCCCATACGCTGCGGCACTCCTTCGCACTTCACCTCCTGGAGGGTGGGGTAGACCTCAGGGTGGTGCAGGAGTTGCTGGGGCACAGCAGCATCGCTACCACGCAGGTCTACACCCGGTTGAACATAGAGCATCTTCACAAGGTATACGCCAGCGCGCACCCTCGAGCGAAACAGCAGTAACCCATCAATAGATATATGAAACGGATAATGATATGAGCAGCACAGTAGATCGGCAGCAGACCACTTTTCAGAAAGCCACCGAACTCCCAGGCTTAACGGAGCTGGTAGAGCAGTGTCTCGAGGGCCAGGCTCTTGAGATCAACGGGGTTTCGGGCAACCTCACGCCTCTGTTGCTGGCGGGCTGCTGGCACAAGAGCCAGAAGAGCATACTGGTGGTGGTCGGTGAACAAGAAAACTCCGAGACTCTACTGCATGACTTGCAGCAGTGCGGTGTACCCGAAGATGCCATCGTCTCCATACCGGCCATGACCCCGTTGATGTTCGAAGACACACCGGCTGATACCCGCTTGATCGGCACACGCATCGAGGCACTCTCCAAAATCGCCTTGGGTCAGCGTGTGCTGGTGCTTGCCCGTCTTCAAGCGCTCTGCGAACCCACTATACCGGTAGCTGACTTGGCGGACCGGTGCTTCATGGTTGACATGACCCAGGAATATGACATTGAGAGCATGTGTAAGCAGCTTTACATGCTCGGGTATGAGCGTGAAGAGATGGTGGCGCACCGCGGGCAATACAGCAGGCGAGGGGGTATCGTCGACATCTTCCCCGCTCATGCGATGCAGCCGATCCGCTGCGAGTTCTTCGGTGATGAGATAGAACGGCTCAACCTGTTCGATCCTGAGACTCAGCGTAGTGTGCAGTCGATAGATCGCATATTGATCACCCCAGCTCGTGAAGTGATCTGGCAGACCTCGGACAGCGACGGCGCAGTGCTATACGGTCAGGAGATACTCGAATCGCAGATGGCGGTGGTGGCCAAGCGCGGTCATGCCAGTGCGAACACCATGAACCGCCTGATGTCAGACGACTTCGTCTCTCTGGAGAACCAGGTCTGTTTCGACCGTCTGGAGCAGTACATCGGCTGGCTTCATCCCGGCAGCAGCGTACTCGACTATGTGCGCGGATTCGATGTGTATATCTCCGACCCCTCACGGATCGCCTCTGACGACCTTCGCACCGGCGAGGAAGCCGCGGACATCTTCACGCACCGACATCGTCGTGGCGAGATATTCCCGATAGAAGAGTTGTGGAAAGAGCTGCCATCGGCATTCCTGCCTGGTAGCGCAGTGGGGGAGCGGTTGGCACAGGTATGCTCTGCAAACCGCTGGGTGGCACTCAGCTCGTTCGAGACATCGTATGACCTATTGGCCATAGAATCACGCGTCAACATCAATAGTGCAGCACTCCCCGGTTACCGCGGTCAAGGGAAGGTGTTGCAGGCGAGTCTGTCCAACTGGATGGCGAACGGCTGTACCGTGGCTTTCTTGACCGAACAGCCTAAGCGGTTGGCGGAAATCCTGCAAGAGTGGGATATGTATGACCGAGTGATGAACGACACCCTTGCCCCAGGCAAACTGGGACTGTTCCGGTGCAGGTTTTCCGCCGGTTTCGGCTTTGAACAGGCTGGTTTGTTTGTCATCACCGATGCAGAGCTGTTCGGCGCGAACCGCATGAGGGTCACTCGCAGTAGGCTGAAAGAGGGGGTACCGCTCAGTTCCATTCTTGATCTGCGCGAAGGCGACTATGTGGTCCACATCAACCATGGTGTGGGCATATTTAGGGGTATCGTCTCGCGAAATGTATTAGGGGTGCGGCGCGATTATCTGCTGATCCACTACAAGGCTCCTGACACGCTGCTCGTTCCTACGGACCAGATCGACCGTATCCAGCGATACATCGGCGGTGGGGAAGACCATCAGCCGGAGTTGAACCGGCTTGGCGGCACCGAATGGCATCAGGCCAAGCGCAAGGCGAAGCAAAAAGCGCAGGCAATCGCCGCCGATCTTGTGAAGCTCTACGCCGCACGGCAAGCAGCCGACCGTCCGCCCTACAGCGCTGATTCCCCGTGGCAGCAAGAGCTGGAGTCCAGCTTCCCCTACGAGGAGACACCGGACCAGCGCAAGGCGATTGTGGATGTGAAGCGCGATATGGAGATCACCCGACGCCCAATGGATCGGCTGGTGTGCGGGGATGTGGGCTTCGGAAAGACGGAAGTAGCCATCAGGGCGATATTCAAGGCGGTCACCGAGAACCGGCAGGTGGCAGTGCTGTGTCCCACCACGGTTCTGGCGGCACAGCACTTTTCGACCCTTCAGGACCGATTCGCGCCTTATCCTGTGACGGTGGCGTTGCTCAACAGGTTCTGCACGCCAAAAGAAGCCAAACTCACCATCGAAAGATTGAAGAACGGGGAAGTGGATGTGGTGGTGGGCACCCATATGCTTCTTGGTAAGACGGTGAATATACCGAAACTGGGTCTGTTGGTAGTGGATGAAGAACAGCGCTTTGGTGTGCGCCATAAAGAGAAGATGAAGCAGCTCAAAGAGAACGTAGATGTGCTAACTCTATCGGCTACTCCGATCCCGCGCACGCTGCATATGGCGTTGGGTGGTCTTCGCAGCATGAGCGTCATCAACGACCCGCCGTTTGGCCGTTTGCCGGTCAGGACGATCGTCAGGGCATACGATGAGGATGTGGTGCGAGAGGCTATTCTGCGTGAACTGGGACGCGGAGGTCAAGTGTTCTTCGTGCATAACCGCGTGCAGAGCATCTACCATGTGGCAGATCACATTCAGAAGCTGGTTCCTAACGCTCGGGTGATGGTGGGTCATGGTCAGATGCCTGACGACGAGCTTGAACGAGTCATGGAGGCGGTCTACGCGCACGAATGCGATGTACTGCTCTCCACCACCATCATTGAGAATGGCATTGATGTGTCGAATGCCAACACACTGATCATCGAGAACGCCCACCGGATGGGGCTGGCGCAGCTTTACCAGCTCAGGGGACGGGTGGGGCGAAGCGACCGTCAGGCCTACGCCTATTTCCTCTATCGTCACGAGGCCTCTCTGGACGTCCGGGCTGAACAGCGGTTGGATGCGATACGGCAGTTCAGCGGACTTGGCTCGGGTCTGAAGGTGGCTATGCGTGACCTTGAGATCCGCGGAGCCGGCGACTTGCTTGGCCAACAGCAGAGCGGAGCGATGGAGAGTGTGGGCTTTGAGTTATATACCCAGTTGCTCTCGGAGGCGATACTGGAAGAGCGGGGCGAGACAGAGGATAAGCTGTTCCTGCCCCCGGTGGATATCCCCATCAACGCGTTCATTCCAGATGGCTACATCAGCAATGAGGCTCAGCGCATTCTTGTGTATAAGCGCATGGCAGCCACAAAGACGGTGGATGAGCTAGCGGAACTAAGAAACGAGCTGGAAGACCGCTACGGCCCAATACCGTCATCGTTGAAGAACGGGCTGGGCATCATCGGCTTGCGGTTCGCCGCCGCCGCCATCAACGCTCAGGAAGTGAAGGCCGAACCGAATGGCTGGGTGGTCATCAGGTTCCTGCCTGGACATCACATGAATACAAAACTCCAGAAGACGCTAGCTTTGCGGTATCGGAACGAGCAGTTCATGCCCGATGCCATCAGGCTGAGTATCACTACGGCACCAAACCCGTTGATCAAGATATCGGAAGTGATCAGCAACTACCGCGATTACCGCGACCGCATGACCGGGTGACCGATGTTGGATGGTACCACGTGGCATGGTGCAGAAACTACCCTGAAGAGCAGTTTGTATCCAAGTGGTGATGATAATGCTTGTTCAATACATGCATTTATACTGGTTTGCGTTAGTTTATGTGACAACGCATATGAAATAGTGGTTCATCCATATGTATATGTGGTACACATATGTCGGAGCTGTTGGCTCTCTCATCTCCTGCCAAGAAGGAAAATAAAGATGAATAAACCGAAGAACCTTCCTTGGTTTGTTGTAGTAGTCGCTAGTTCGGCGGTAGTTGCCTGCTTGCTTCTCACGTCGGTAACTGTCTGTCAGCCCACCAAATCCAGACTTCCCGCAAAGCTCAACTCTCTGCGCGACCTAAGGATGGTTCTTGATAAGAACGGCCTCACATCGGCTCAAAAGACTGATCTGCTCTTGTTGTGGTTGAGTAAGGAGCGGCGACAGCCGACCCCAACCACCACAGGACTCGGTGGAGGTGCCATCAACAGCGGTTATATTCAAGCTCAAATCATCAAGGCCATGAAGGAAGTGGGTAATCCGTTAACACTGACTGCCGTGATTTCCAATCCAAATACTGATCCCAACATCATCGATGCAGCAAATCTGGCCCTAGGCCGTATGGGAGATGTTACCCAGATTCCGAAACTGATTGATATTCTAGCCAACCATAGTGAGCCATCTTACCGTGTGACCGCTGCAGAGACACTTGGTAGTTTAGGTGCAGTTGATGCGATTCCAGCACTAGAGCGAGCACTTCACGATCAGTATATGGTCTTGGGAGGATCATACATGGGCGGACCTCGTGAACCAGCGACTGCATACCCAGTACGCGATGCAGCGGAAATAGCTCTTCGTGTCCTTCACATGCCTGATAAATCCATCGCCAGCCGTGTTAAAGCTAAGAAGAAACAATTTGAAACTAGGATGAATAGGGCACAGAAAGAAGCCTTATCCACCCACGAGACGCCGACAGGTAACTAACGCAGGATTGGTGAAACAGCAGCGGCTTGGGGATTGCTCTCCAAGCCGCTGCTGTTTTCAGAAGCACGTATATATAAATACGACGCCTATGGTTTGGATTGTTCCGATTGGCCTGAGGCTTCACCAGATTTCGGTGCGGCAGGCTCGAGCGGGTTGGTCTCCGATATGGTCACACGACTGATGATATCATCTTTCTTGACCTTCATAACTGCATCCATACCTTTGATGACCTGACCGAATACGCAGTATTTGCCATCAAGAGCTGGTTGTGGACCAAGGCAGATATAGAACTGGCTCCCCGCGCTATCAAAAGCTTGAGCTCGAGCCATTGCCAGCGAACCTGTTTTATGCTTCAGGTTGTTCTTTTCGAACTTAATCATATATCCCGGGCCACCGGTTCCGTCACCATTTGGGTCACCGCCCTGAATCACAAAACCGGGTTCCACGCGGTGGAAGGTCAGTGTGTCATAAAAGAACTTTTTCGTCAGTTTGACGAAATTGTCAACGGTCTTAGGTGCCGCATTACCATAAAGCTCCATGTAGATTTTGGCTCCGCCATCAAGTTCAATGGTGGCATAGTGTGTGGCTTTAGTAGAATTGTCTGGCGTGGCGGTACCGGATGCAGATACATTAGGTTCGGGCACGGTGGGCTCCTTTGTTTCTGGTTTGTTGCTTCGGCAGCCCGCAAATACGGCTACTGCAGCGATTAGTGGTATGGTAAGGTACCATTTTGATATCATGATTTATCTCCCTCTTCGGTTTCGTAGAGCATTTTTATAATTCGTGTGGAGGAGTGGCCCTCTACCCATATCCCCCTCATGACCTTTCCGCCATATGACAGCACCGCAAGGCCTTCAGGTATCGTCCTGATGTCATAGTCGCCACCCTTTACGTATAGGTCAGGTTTGACGGCGAGAAGACAGTCTGTGGCTGTGGGTTCATCAAAAAGCACCACAGCGTCTGTGCATTCCAGTCCTGCAAGCATCTCCGCTCGCGACTTTTCGTGGTTAATCGGCCTGGTTGGGCCTTTTATGATGCTGACGCTGCGGTCGGTATTAAGGGCGATCACCAGCACATCACAGTGCTCCTTCATTGCCATCAAGTAACGAAGATGCCCTACATGTAATACGTCAAAACAACCATTTGTCATCGCCACAACTAAACCCGCATCGTGCCACTTCCGTGCCTGCACCACCAGAGCGTCAAGGGTCAGAATCTTTTCTTCTAGTGACCTCATGACATTTCCTGTAGGTAAGCCGTAGTCCCCTCGGCGATGGCGGTGAACCAATGGCCAGATGGGTCTACCAACGGAATCCACCAGCCAGTGGGGCGATGCTGGGTGTGTGTCAGACCATGCGACACCAGGTAAGCATCACGTAAGATTTCTGACCGTCGAAGTTCGATTATGGCCTCATATTGCGCAATCTTCTGTCGTAAGGCCTTATTCTCAGGCCCTTTCTCCATCTGCATGCGCAAGGGTTTCATCTCTGCAGCTTGTTGTTTGGCATCTTTAGCAGTGTTCTTGAGGGCAGTTATCTGAGTGTCAAAATCCAGCCTGGCTTGTTCGTGTGGTTGTAGCTCCTGCTTCATCGCCATGTATGCGCTGTCTGTTTCCTGCACTCCCTGCTGTCGGAGTTCATAAAGTTTTTCACGAATGGGCTTAACAAACTCGCGGTAGTGCTCGCTTTTGGCATGCTCCAGCTTTTGAGCTGCGTCCTGGGATTCGCGGACCTGGTCAAACAGGTTTTGAGTCTGTTCAGCGATCTGCTGTGCCTGCGATATCAACGCATTCAACTGGTGTAGACTGGCAGTTAATTCCTCATGGAGTTGCGGCCACTCACCGCCTTCGCGTTCCTGCAGCCACTGCACCGCATCTCGAGGCGCTCGATGCTCAGACACTTGCTCCATTAACTGTTCTTGATGTGCGACCACATCACGCCACGTGCTCCCAAAAACCTCACAGCTCACTTGTTCGCTGCCAAAAGCTTGAGCCAGATGGGGGGGCAGCGACAAAACAGCTGTGCCGCACTGCTGTAGTGCGTCCCAGGTCGGGTAGGATAACCGAAGGATCGGGTGGGATTTGATAGGTGCGCCTTTAGCATTCATCTCATCGTGCATCATCTTCGTTCTGTAGACATAGGCCGATCCCTCTTCATTCATCACGGGGATGAACTCCTGAGTGATCATAGATATGAGCGATACAGCCTTACCTACCAACGCCACAGAAGGTCCAAAGCGTTCCTCTAGAATTGCCGCCAACTGCTTGAGCGTAGTGACAGGCTCCGATGTGGTAATGATGATGGGTTCCTCAAAATCTATCTCTATCGCCCTCTGCCTGACCATGAGTGTTCCACGCCCCATACCCAGTGACGCCACATCGAATGGAATGGCACCAATGCCGAACTTTTCTAATGTGTAAATATCGGAGCCACACACCGCATTGTTATACGCGGTTTCGGCAGTCCCTCTAGTCTCGCCGTTTAGGAAGAGGGCAGCGGGGGAAAATCTGGGCAGATGGTATGTCTTCGTGTTGAATTTGAACAACTCCATGCTGCAGCTTGTCTCTAGAACGCAGCCATGGTATAGGTTCTTCATGATGTCAGCGAATAGAACCTGGAACAGTCCACTTAAGCATCCCTTGGTTTCATGTTTGGCCGCAAGCAACTGAGCGCGCAGCTTACTGGATACTTCAGCCCGATCTTCCCCAACGATGGGCAGCGATAGGTCAATCGCCCAGTCGTAAAGCTCCAGAAGGGCTTTCACACCATGACAGGTGCAGACTTCAGCAGACAGCAGGTTCTTGAGTCCTGTGTGGACCAGACCTCGCCATCCCCATGCCTCAGTGATGTCGTCTACAAACTGGTTATGCTCCTTGCCCGAAGCTTGTGATGCCTTTTCTAGCGACACATGGTGCTGGGCAAACAGGTCCCGTGAGGGGATCGTTTCACTGCCAAACAGAGCACTGAGTTCACCGGCGGCACTCCAAAGCTCCCGAGTGGATCCGTCATTGTGAGCGACTGAGATGATGGAGTCAGTTTTTCCGTTATATCCTGGCAGTTTTGCGAAATAGTCCGTATCGTGCGCAGCCACAATGAACCGGTGTTGAATGCCCAGTTGATCCATCAAGTAGCAGAGTGATGCCTTCACAGTTTCATCCCACAGGGCCGTTTGACCCAAAGCAAGGAATGGGGTGGTTGGGTATTGCTGATGCAGTGTGACCAGGGTGTTTTGTGTATCTTGAAGCACGGGTGGCACAGGCCTCCTCGGGCGGATAATTTTATGTTTCTCTACTAATGTAATTTTACCCGTGCAGACGAAGAGATGCACGGATAGATGTGATATCAGGCTCCATTGTGCCGATATTGGCTTGAAGTTTGACGATGCAGCTCGCAGCCTGCTAAAATACAGTCACTAGGTGCAACATCTCTAGCTAAGGAGCATCACTTGATTACTTACCAAAATGCAGCTCAACGTTTCGGTGCATATCTCGGCAGCAGACACTGGTCATCTAGTTTGGTGTTTACAGCGATCACCATACTCACTGCCAATATGGCCATACCATTACCACATACGCCCGTGCCGTTCACCCTGCAGGTCATGGCCGTATTAGCTTCTGGGCTGATACTAGGTTCGCGATTAGGGTGGCTGGCGCAGATGCAATATCTAGCGCTGGGTTTTTTGGGTGCCCCTGTGTTTGCCGGCGGTGCAGCCGGGCTTGCATATCTGTTCAACCCACATATGACTGGTGGATACCTGCTGGCATTCCCTCTCGCGGCTTGGATATGCGGGTACGTTGCTGAGAAGTATCCGACTCTGTCCGGCCGACTGGTCGCATGTGCCCTTGCCATCCTGGCAATATACGGATGTGGCCTCCTGTGGATGCATGTGGTGATGGTTCAGCCTGTTAGTGTGGCTGTGGCGTGGGGTATCATGCCATTCATCGGGCTAGATGCCATCAAGGGTGTGATCATATCAGTCATGACGACCCGAAAAAATAGTCGCTGATGACGTTGCGAAAGCTTCTCATAGCAATTGGATTATTAGTTATAAGCGTAGTGCCTGTCAGAGCACAAAGTGCCATAGAGGCGACGGTGGTCATATTGCCCCCGTCTGATACCGGCGTATGGCGCGTTCAGATGGCGTTTAGCGGTGTCAGAGATAAGCAGTGGCTGTTTGACAGGTTCAACAACATGCTTGCTCAAGGCAAATGGCAAGGCCGCATTACCAGGGTTAGACCTCGTATTACGGAATCATCTGCGGGAGGAACCAATGCTCCTGTAGGTGCAGATGTTATCGGAGAGGTTCAGTCACTGATACCGCAACCCAATCAACCATTCCCGATTGATGCATTTATTTCCGCACTGGCGGAACTTAAAACTATAAATATCGTCTACTTCGGAGGGAATGTCCCAGTGACTGACCTGCCCGGAGTATGGAAAAACAAAAACATCACTGTAAAAGTGAGTAATCTCAACGGGCTGGCACAATTCAATATCACTATTGAAGACCCCAAAGGGGTTTTGTCAGCACCCTCCAGGGGACCGCAGGATACGCGGAACAGGCTGTTGGTGATAAGCGGGCTCTGCCTTCTCGCTATAGGCGTTGGCATTGTGGTGTACACCATTTCTAAGGGGCATGCCGGCCAAACAAGCGGATCATCCTGGAAGTAAAAGAAGGGAAATACTAATGCGAACCTTACCGGAATTACTGCAACTAGCAGCGGATGCCAAAGCATCAGACCTTTTCATCAAATCTGGTGCGTGCCCTGCACTCCGTGTGCATGGTAAAATCCAGACGCTAGACCTACCAGTTCTTTCTGTCAATGATGTTCATGATCTATGTCATAGTGTCATGACTCCTGAGCACATTGGAGCATTTGGACGCAGGCATGAACTCGACCTGGCATTTACAATAGAGGGTGTTTGCCGCATCCGAGCCAACATGTACCAGCAGAAGGGGTCGATGGGGCTAGTCTGCCGATTAATCCCACTCCAAACTCCTACTCTTGAAGACCTAAAACTGCCGGCCATTTTGGGGCAGATGTGTAACGTCAGGCAAGGTCTGGTTCTAGTCACCGGGCCTACGGGTTCTGGTAAGTCATCCACACTTGCCGCGATGATAGACCGGATCAACACCACCCGCTCGACGCATATCGTGACCATCGAAGAGCCAATCGAATATGTTCATCCCGATAAGAACAGTATCGTCTCACAGCGTGAAGTCGGTATCGACACCGCCAGCTTTACCGACGGATTGAAGTATGTGCTACGCCAAAGCCCAGACATCATTTTAGTGGGTGAGATGCGCGACGTTGAGACGATGTCGGTATCTATGCAGGCCGCGGAAACCGGCCACTTGGTCTTCTCTACTGTCCACACCCCAAGTGCGGCCGATACAATGGACCGAATTATTAACATGTTCCCACCTCACGAAAAGACGATCATTTCTATGCGATTAGCAGGCGCGTTGCGAGGGATTGTTTCGCAAAAACTAGTGCCTACTAAGGACGGCAACGGCCGCGTGGCGGCTGTTGAAGTGTTGATTGCTACACCCACAATCAGCAAGATGATTGAAGATACGCACTTCAGTTCAATCTATTCGGCTATTTCAGAGGGCGGTTTCTGGGGCATGCAGACTATGAACCAGAGTCTCTACAAACACTACAAACAGGGTACCATTTCAGAAGAGGATGCACTGTTGTTCGCAGGTAACTTGACTGAGCTCAAACAGATGTTCCGGCGCTAAACAACTCACCCGATTGATAAGGGAGGAGCTTCATGCACCTAGACGATATGCTGCGACGCCTTGTAGAATCCGACGCGTCGGACCTGCATCTCCGAGTGAACGAACCGCCGATATTTCGGCAGAACGGTTCGCTCCAAAGGCAGACAGATTTGCCGAAGCTGACGAACGACGATGTGAAGAAGATCATTTATGATGTCTTTCCCGCAGAGTCAATCGAAAAGCTTGAGCAGACAAAAGAACTTGACGTTGCCTACGAAATCAAGGGAGTTGCCCGTTTTCGTGTGAATGTCTTTTACCAGCAGCGAGTTCTAGGTGCTGCCATGCGCCTCATCCCGTATAACATCCGCAGTATCGATGAACTGGGTGTACCACAGGCGATCAAAGGGCTGTGTATGCTGCCACGAGGTTTGATCCTCGTGACGGGTCCTACCGGTTCTGGTAAAACCACGACGTTGGCTGCGATGATCAACCACGTGAATACGCATCGTAAATGTCATATCATCACCATCGAAGAGCCGATTGAGTATATGCATCGTGACAACCTTTCGATCATCAACCAGCGCGAAGTCGGTGTTGACACTCATGGGTATGCTAGCGCCCTGCGGCATGTCATGAGGCAAAACCCTGACGTCATTCTGGTCGGAGAGATGCGTGACCTCGAAACCATCCACCTGGCTATTACGGCGGCAGAAACTGGGCACCTTGTGTTCTCCACCCTGCACACCCAGGACGCTCCTCAGACCATCGACCGTATAGTCGACGTCTTTCCGTCTGACCAGCAGCAACAGGTCCGTATGCAGCTCTCCGTCACCATCAACGGTGTCATCTCGCAGACCCTTCTACCAAAAGCGAGTGGTAAGGGGCGTGTGGCTGCCTATGAGCTGATGGTGGCCACCCCGGCAGTCAGATCACTGATCCGTGAAGGAAAGACCCACCAGTTATACATGGACATCCAAACCGGTGGCGATGTCGGTATGCAGACGCTTGATAGCTGCCTGCTGGATCTTGTGAAAAAGGGTGTCGTGAAGTATGAGGATGCACTTGGTAAAACCTCAAATCCAAACGACTTTAACCAGCGCCTTCAGAAATACCAGCAACAACAGAACCCTAACCAGCAGACACAACAACAGCAGCAGAAGAAGAACTGATGATTAGTTTGTCTGGCACTGACCAAATATCGTGGAGGGCTCCATGAAAATTACCCTTGATGAACTGCTACGAAGGACAGTTAGCGTTGATGGTTCTGACTTGCATGTTAAGGCCGATAACCATCCGATATGTCGTGTATACAGCGACTTGATTCCACAGAATGACATGCCTGTGCTGGATTCGAAGGACACAGAAGAACTGCTGATGGCCGCGATTAATGAGGAGCAGAAAGCTCGTTTTGCAGAGGATCAGGAACTGGACTTTGCATATGAAGTGGTGGGTGTTTCACGGTTCCGTGGTAACCTATACCGCCAGCGAGGTGCTGTGCAGGGAGCCTTCCGTGTCATTCCCTACGCCATCCGGACCATGCAGGAGCTCAACCTTCCGCCGGTGTGCAAGTTCTTTGCAGAGCGACCACGCGGTATTGTTCTTGTGACTGGCCCGGCAGGGTCGGGTAAATCCACCACTCAAGCCGCATTTCTAAACTATATCAACGAAACTGACGCTGTGCATATCATGACGGTAGAAGACCCCCTCGAATTTGTGCATACTCCCAAAAAGGCATTGGTCAACCAAAGAGAACTCGGTACTGACACAACGTCCTTTGCGAACGCATTGAAATATGTATTGCGCCAAGACCCTGATGTGATCTTGATTGGCGAGATGCGTGACCTTGAGACCATCCATCTGGCGATTACGGCGGCGGAAACGGGCCACCTTGTTTTCGGTACTCTTCATACCCCTGATGCGGTGCAAACTATCGACCGTATCATTGACGTCTTCCCGCTCCACCAGCAGTCTCAGGTTCGTATGCAGCTCAGCTCTAACCTGGTGGGGGTTGTGTCACAGCAGCTCTGCAAGCGAAAAGACGGCAAGGGGCGTGTGGCGGCTTATGAAGTGCTGGTGGGAACTTCGGCCATCCGCAACATCATCCGTGAGGCCAAGACGTTCCAGTTGTCATCGCAGATCCAAACAGGCACCAAGCAGGGGATGCTGTCGCTAGACGTATCTCTAGCCAACCTGCACCGGCAGGGGTTAATTTCGAGAGATGAGGCAATGCTCCACGCTAAGGAAGCCAAAGAGCTAGAGGCCTTGATTAGCCTTGACGAGGCAGATGCTGCTAAGGCAGCCGCAGCGGCAGGACATAGATAGTCATTCCCCGCTTTGTCTCCAAAAACAGGCAACGCTTCGGCGTTGCCTGTTTTTTTTTCCGTGGTCGCGATGCTAATATGACTACGATTATGATCAGTATAACAATCATAAGTATAGTTATGATTAGTACACTAGTCATTCAGTGCTCAAGTATATGATTATTATAGGCTGTTTCGTGTCATCGATGGCCAAGAGTTGACTTTATCGGTCGGAAATGTCTACAGTTAAAATAGTGGGGTAGTATATGGCCCACTTCGCTCAACCGAAACCTGGATATTCTGTAGATAACGAGGTGGTGAGTTGGAGAAACTCATGCTATTCGTCCGTAGATACGCATTGGGTGTGGCACTACTGCTAATACTCCTCATCGGATCACATTTCGTGGTGAAAGGCTGGAAAGCCAGGCATCCCGGCTCTATGAATGTTTTGGAGAGCCAGGCGATGGACATGACGGTGATGAAGCCGCCTGTCGGATCCGTGCCAGTAGCCACCGAGGTGGTCCACCTGGGCCATTTCGAGGCCAAAGTCACATACACGGGTTCGGTGGCACCCTTGCAGGAGCAGGTCGTATACCCTCGTGTTGAAGGATACTTGAAGAATCTGTCGATATACAATGGCGACAGCGTCACCGCTAACCAGCTTATTGGGGTCGTTGACTCGCCTGATCTACAGAGTAAACTGGCCGAAGCAACGGCGGGACAGTCAGCCGCGGCCAGTGAAGTACCTACCGCTCAATATAATGCGGTACGTATGTCGTCTGAACGTGCGGCGGCTCAGGGTGAGGTGCAGTCGGCCTTAGGCGAAGTGGCTCGGGCGACCGCTATGCGCCTTGCTGCTGAGAAAAGCGTGACACAACGACAGAATGATATTAAAAGTGCTAAAGCGAACCTGGACTACTGGAGACTGGAGATTGCCAGAGAAGAAAAACTGCTGGCGGCGGGTGCCATCTCTGTTCAGGAGTTCCAGTCAGAAAAAGCTCAGGCTGCTGCTGTCGAAGCGGAGTATGATAACAAACTGTCGATGCTGGAGGAAGCGAGAGCGAACCTGAATGCCGCTCATGCCGACGTGGTCAGCAGACAGTCGATGGCCAATGTGGCCACGCAACGGGCGAAGGCCTCTACTGCAGCGTTGACCGGAGCCGGTTATGAAGTGAACCAAAAAAAGGCCATGGCCCGTCAAGCGGGAGCGATGGTGGCTACAGCCGCCGCGGTGGACAAGTTCCGCTATGTGCGAGCGCCATTCGCAGGAACTGTCACCAAACGCTATGTCAGCCCTGGTCAGTTCGTCACTACCAGCACCGCCATTGCGAATATTGTGCAGATTGACCAGGTAAGACTTCAGGCCAATGTGGCCGACAGAGATATCCAAAACATTCGTCCTGGATCATCTGTTGTGGCACGCTTCGCGAAAAACCCCAAGCTGACCGTCCAAGCCAAGGTCACGTCTATATCACCGCTTGCTGATCAAGCGAGCAGGACCGCTGTTGTCGAGGCTATAGTGCCAAACAAGGATCACAGGTTCGTGCCAGGGGATTCTGTAACGCTTGACATCGCTGTCTCGGGTAATGCGGACTCCATCAGCGTGCCTGCAAGTGCCATAGTCTCTAGAGAGGGTATGAGTGCGGTCTGGATAATACGCAGCGAGGCCTCAAAAGGCAAGATGCAGTATACCTGCACCATGCATCCGCAGATTATTCGCGACCATCCCGGTGACTGCCCGATTTGCTTGATGAAACTAGTTCCCATGACCAGCGATGGCAACAAGAATGCCCATCTTGTCATGGTGACCGCAGGTCTGACGTCCGGCGATCGAGTGTCGATCACTTCCGGTTTAAGCGATGGGGACGAAATCATCTATCAAGGCAACACTTACCTCAAAGAGGGTGATACTGTGTTTCCAACGTCATGGTCAGCCGACGGCCCCACTTCCATGCCGAATGCGCCTGGGATGGGTGACATGCCGGGAATGGACAAAGGCTCCAGCGACATGAAGAACATGCCCGGTATGGATAAGGGCTCCGACGATATGAAAAACATGCCAGGGATGGAGATGCCCAAGCCCAAGTCAGGTTCATCCGAACCCGCGAAGGCTATGGCACAGAAGACCTACGCCTGCCCGATGCACCCTCAAATTACGAGCCATAATCCCAACGATCTGTGCAAGATATGCGGCATGAAGATCAATCAGCTGGTTGAGGCAAAATAATGCCTGATCAAAACAGCCCGTCGATACATTCACCGGTAGAAAAGCATCCCGCGAATGCGCTGCATATGATTCATAAGTGGTCTATTGAGCACCCATACATTGTGGTGGCTTTTTACCTGGCGGTCATCATCATTGCCTACATTACCATCACCAAAACAATGCCACGGCGGTTCATGCCCTATGTGGAAAGCCCCATGGTGGGTGTGGTCACGATGATGCCCGGGCTTTCTGCTCAAGAGATGGAGATGTATGTTGCGAAACCCATCGAAGAGCAACTGGTTAACGTCAAGAACCTGCACTACATCCGCTCTACATCGCAGGACGGTTTCGCCATAGTGAGCCTTGAGTTCAACTATGGCACCGACATGAAGAAGGCCCTTTTTGATGTGCAAAGCCTGATGAACGTGATCCAGGCGAACCTCCCTGTCACCGGTGCTAACACGAAGCCGTCATGGGTGCTTTCCATCGACCCACTGAACCTGCCCATCCTCTCTTTGTCTGTCACAGGCGACAAACGCTGGGACAAACTTCAGCTTCGTGAGTTTGTGGACAACGATGTGGTGAACCGCATCAAGACCATCCCGCAGGTCTACTCGGTGGTGCCTTTCGGCGGGTATAAGCGCCAACTGCAGGTCATCGTAGACCGTGAGAAGCTGGCGTCATACAAGCTTTCTATCCTTGATGTCCGAAATGCGATTGACAAATACAACGTCTCAAGGTCAGGCGGAACAGTCACAAGCTGTGCCAACGAGTCCATAGTGCGAATTGACACGCGCGCGACCAGCCCCCAAACGGTGCTGAACTACCCAATCGTCAGCATATCGAGTGGTGGTAGTGTCGCGCCCGCCGCATCTGGCAGCTCATCCGGCGGAGGAATGGGCATGGGTGGAGGAGGTGGATCCGGCTCCTCGCCCAAACCAGCACCATCAGCTGTTGCGCCAGTAGTCGGCACAGGCACGCTTGATCAACCGAAGACCGTCTATGTGCGTGATGTCGCACGTGTGATAGACAGCCACTGGGAACGCAGAAGTGCCTACCACTTTGTTGACCACGGCAAGATCAAGGAATCGATCGAGGCGGCGGTGATACAAGACCCTGGTTCCAGCTCCGCGCAGGTGGTGCCGGCAGTGGAGAAGATTCTGAAGCAACTCAAGCAAGATAACCCCGGCATTGAGTTTGAAGTGGCTTATGACAACGCCCACTTCGTGAATATTTTGTTCAATAACATGTTTAAAGAGCTAGGTATAGCGATTCTTCTGACCGCCATTGCCGTGCTGCTCTTCCTGGGTGAGTGGCGAGGCACTATTATTGCACTCATCACAATCCCCATTTCGCTAGCGATGGCCATCACCTGCCTGGTGCCGCTGGGGATGACATTGAACTCCGGCACACTCATTGGGTTGTTGCTCTCCATTGGACGACTGGTCGACGACTCGATCATCGACATCCACGCGGTGGAACGGCATATGCGGATGGGGAAAGATCCCAAGACGGCCACTATCGATGGCATCGCTGAGGTGCGCCTTGCGGTGATCGCGTCTACCATTGTGCTGGTGCTCGCACTGGCACCGCTGCTGTTCGCAGGCGGTATCGTGCAGTTGATGTTTGTGGAACTGGTCTGGCCGATTATCCTGGCATTGTTGGCCTCCATGCTGGTGTCTTTTACACTCACGGCGTTGCTTTGCGCGAATCTGCTGAAGCCGCACTCAGAGCTTGATAAAGAGCGCAGCAGTTGGTTCTACCGCCATATTCTGGGCCCCATTCAACACTCTCTTGACCGCGTGGAAGCGGGTTACGGGCGGGTCATTAGATGGATGTTGAAGAACAGGTTTATCAATATGGCCCGCATATTGGCCACAGTGATCGTCGGGTTCACGTTCTACAACTTCATCGGCTCCGAAATGATGCCTCTTGCGGATGTGGGCCAGGCCTACGGTGTGCTGGAGATGGCTCCTGGCACCAGCTTTGCAGAGACCGAACGGGCGACCACCGCTCTCGAGAAGATCATGGCCAAATACCCTGAGATCGAAAAAGTCAGCACGGAGATCGGCGCTGAGACGATGTTCGAGAGCTTCAGCCCGATGTATACAGGCTACGCGATGCCGCAGGTAAATGCATCCGCCATGATGATCACCTTTTCCGACAAGGACACTCGTAAACGTGATATCTGGCAGATCATGGATGCCATTCATAAAGAGGCGACCTCGACTATCCCAGGAATCCGCCGTCTGCAAATCAAGGAGATGGGTGCGGATGTGATGGCCAGCTCCCTTGCTCCTGTTTCTGTGCTTGTCTATGGCAAGGACCTTCAGGTGTTGAATGCCATCGGCCAGCAGGTGCTGGAGGTGGCTAAAAAGACCAAGGGGATGTATCAAGTTTCGTCAAGCTGGGACATGAAGCAGCCGTCCTACAAGATCGAGGTAATCCCGGAGCGTGCGCAGGCGTTAGGTCTCAGTCCTGAAGAAATCTCGCAGCAGGCATACTATTCGCTCAAGGGCGGTCTGACGAACGAATGGTACCGCCTTCCCAATATTCGGCAAAATACAGTTCTTGTACGATACGAGGAGAAGGATCGGGGGAACTTATCGGATATAGAAAGCATGTATGTCACCGCTTCTGACGGTCGTCAGGTGCCCTTGAAGAGTGTCGCCACCATTCGCAAAGAGCTTGGACCGACACTGATAGAACACGACGGTGTTCGCAGGGTTGTTGCCATCAACGGATACTACCGGAAAGGCCCTGGTGATAAGCCTTCTATGGACGTCACCATGGATCTGATGATGAATGCGATGGCCAATGTGAATTTCCCACCTGGGTATGGACTGGAGGCGCGAGGTGATATGACGCAGATGATGGATAGCTTTGCCCGGCTCCTTAAGGGGCTGGGGATTGCGCTCATCTTTATCTTCCTGGTGCTGGTGGCGCAGTTCAGAGGGTTCCTGCAGCCGCTGCAGATGCTGTTCTCTCTACCGCTGGAACTGGCTGGAGTGTTTCTGGCCCTGTTCCTGGCGCATCAGGCGTTCTCTACGGTCTCCATCATGGCGGTTATTGTGCTGACTGGTATGGACATCACGACGGCGATACTGCTGATCGACATGATCGCACGTTATCGTGACCGCGGCGTACCCAGAGATCAGGCGGTCATAGAAGCATGCCCACAGCGGCTCAGGCCGATTTTGATGACGTCGATGATCACCATTCTGGTCATGATTCCCGTCGCCTTCTTCCCGGGAACCGGAATGGACGCCTACCAGCCGCTGGGAACAGTCATACTGGGTGGACTGATCATGGGTACCATTTTGAGCCTGTTCGACATCCCCATCATGCACACCTACGTCGATGATTTCATTAAGTGGATGAACTGGCGGTTCTTAAAGCGTCGGTGGGAGTGGCCAGTGACTGAATCCATAGATGACGGCTCAATTACTTTGCATCGGACGGAGGACGGCCATGACTCAACAAAATAAACTTGCAGCGTATGCTTTCATAGGGGCAATACTCTCCATATCGATACCTGGTGCTGCTGATGTAGCGGCTCCTGAAATGCCGTACGACAGCACTGGGCAACCTGTGATCAGTCAGACGGTATCGGTCGCTGATGCAGTGAGCGTCGCACTCAAGAACAGCCCAACAATCGCCTCTCGCAAAGCCCTATTGAGCGCAAGTGCCGCGAGGGTGGGTATGGCTAAAGCGATGACACGCCTGCAAGTGTCTACCACCACATTTGCGAATGCAGGCGACATGCCGATGGTATTCCGTGGGCCGGACAATGTACAGCCACAAAGTCTCTCACTCACCACTGACCGATCGCGGTTGAATCAAACAGTGATGGCGATGTATCCAATATATACGGGCGGAAGAAACCAAGGACTGGTGAGCAATGCAAATGCTAACACCGAAGCCGCCAGGTATGAGCTGACGATCACTGAGCTCGATGTGGCACTGGCAGTGAAGCAGAGCTATTACAAAGTGCAGCTTGCCAGACGCACCGTGGAGGCTTACCAGAGCCGTGTCAATGAGGCAACCGAGAGGGTGCGAATCGCCGAGGTTTCATACGAAGCTGGGCGTATCGCGAAATACGACCTGCTTCGCAACCAGACTGAACTTGCCGATGCTCAGCAGATGCTGGTGAACTCTCAGGCCGATGTCGAGATGGCGTTTATCGAGTTGCGCAGCATGATGGGCATATCGCAGACTTCGGAGCTAACCCTTGCCGACGAACTGACGTTACAGACAGCGTTACCTGCGATCAACGATCTGCAAGTTATGGCGATCAAGCAAAGCCCAGAAGTTTTGGCAATGCAAGCGAGGGTGGCATCCGCCCAATCGAACATCGAAGTGGTAAAGAGTGCGATGAAACCTCAAATTTATGCCACAGCAATGGCTGAAATATCCGTATCTAAAAGTAGTGAGATGAGCAACGGCACGGATACAGGCTACCTGGTCGGCTTGACGGCTGCCATACCGCTGTTTGACGGCGGATCGCGCAAGTCATCAATACGCGAAGCGCAGGCGATGCATGAGCAGATGAAAGCTGATCAGCGCGAGGCTGTGCTTAATGTCTCGAAAGCTGTGGCTAGTGCTTACACTCAGTTTGGTGCGGCCACAAAGAACGTCAGCTTGGCTCAGGCAGCGATCACCCAGGCTGAAGAAGACTATCGCGTGATCCGCATGCGATATGAGGCGGGAAAGGCGACGAATGTGGAGGTTCTTGATTCCATCGCCAGCCTGATCCGTGCGAAGACAAACCATATTGAGGCGCTTTACACGCAGAATATGGCTCAAGCGGCAATAACCCGAGCAATCGGTCAACGATAAATAGAGCACGCAATCCATACCGGGAGGTATCACATTGAAGATATCAAGAACAGCTTCAGCCGTCATGGCCGTCATCGCCGTAGCCACTATGTCCACATACGCCTCTGCAGGAACGTCATGCTGTGGGGTACCGAAATCCAAAACATCGGTCGCTAAGAAGGCCGCACCGAAGAAAGTGGTGTCCGCCATCTGCCCAGTCATGGGCACAAAGGTTGCTGATATCACCAAAGCAGCAGGTAAGTCTGTATACAAAGGTAAGACTTACTATTTCTGCTGTGGGGGCTGCAAACCGGCTTTCGACAAGAACCCCGCTAAATACGTCAAGTAAGGCGTGAATTCACAGGCCGTGGGCTGTTAGGTCCACGGCCTTCATATTTGGGAGTGCAGGTTCGGTATGTCCAGTAACAATTCAGCTTCGCCAACAAAATGGCTGCGAATCGGCCCAGGTGTAATCATCGCAGCGATATTGTCGGTTGTGGTCTGGAGCCAGTGGGGCAAAAACGAATCGACAGCCAGGCAATCGAAGCCGCAACCACCTATTATTGAAAGACATATAGTCACATCCCCAGAGGAGACCGCCGCCGGGCCAGTCCCTGATCTGAAATTCATTCTAGATCGTGATGAGTTTCTCAAACTTAGTTCTGCACAACGAAACCAGATCACGAAACTGCATCAAGACTGGCTCAATCGCTACGGACCAAAAATAGCCGCGGCCAACCAGGCTGCCAAGACGACCCGTGATTATCTCCAACAAAATCAAGCACGCTCGCGTGTGCCGGTCGCACAGGTTCAAAATGAAGCAGCACCGCTAGTTGCACTCTCGGGTGAGATTTCGGCTGCGAGAAAGTCCTACTGGAACAACGCCACGAGCATTTTGAGTAGCACTCAACGGGACATGCTGCATATAGCACGCATCGCAGACTGGTCATCGCGCATGAGCCGAATGCGGAAATCTGCTCACCCCAACTAACCCACTGCCCAGAGATTCGACTTTTCTCCCGCCATTAAAGGAAAATACCTCAGCGATGCGTAACATTTGGGTATACGCAGATCACTGCTGGTCACACTGAGGAGAATAGAATTGGGCACATCACCGAATACGATCAACCTGAATGATGCACTGCATCGAATCAACACAGAATTGAATTACGCCGAGGGGTTGCTATCCATGCGGCCTAATGCCGAATGCAGCCGTGAAGTGCAGCAGGTGCGGCAGATGGTGGCAGAACGCGGAAGCTCGCTCAGCAACGACACCGCAGCAGCCTTTCTTGCCGAGTGCGAAGGGAAGCTGGCGGAAACAGCGAAACTGGCCAAATCTGTCACGATACATATGGTCGCCCATGCTCATATCGACATGAACTGGATGTGGGCCTATGACGAGACGGTCGCTGTCACGCTCGACACCTTCGCCACGATGCTGAAGTTGATGGAGATATACCCCAACTTTACATTTTCACAGAGCCAGGCCTCGGTCTACCGCATCGTGGAGCAGTATGACCCCAAGATGCTGGAGAAGATCGCCGGCCGCGTGAAAGAGGGGCGTTGGGAGGTATCTTCAGCCACCTGGGTAGAGCACGATAAAAACATGTCATCTGGTGAGACTCAGTTGCGCCAGGTGTTATACGCTAAACGGTGCTTCAAGAGGCTGTTCGGCATCGGATACGACGACATCAAGCTGGATTTTGAACCTGACACCTTCGGACACTCTCTGCACACCCCTGACATTCTCTCCAGTGTGGGTGTGAACTACTACTACCATTGCCGAGCCTATCGCGATGAGAAGCTCTACCGTTGGCAGGCACCGGATGGCAAGGAGTTGCTGTGCTACCTCGAGAAGGGCGACTGGTATAGCTGGGAAGTTTCGCCCGGAGGGATCGTCGATATTTCACTGCGCGAGATGGGCCAAACGGGCCTGTCGGACGTTCTGCGTGTGTATGGCGTAGGCGACCATGGCGGCGGCCCGACTGTGCGTGATATTGAGGCGATCAACCTGGCTAATAGCTGGCCGGTGTTCCCCGTGGTAAAATGCTCCACCTACGCGAACTTCTTCGCCAAAGCGAATGAAGCCCGTGATAGTTTCCCGATTGTCACCGGAGAGCACAACTTTGTATTCACAGGCTGTTACACCTCCCAGTCTGATGTGAAAATGGGCAACAGGCACTCCGAAAAGAACCTGGTTCAGACAGAGGGTTTTGCAGCACTCGCCCATGCCTTGTCACCCGATTATTCGTATCCTGGCGAGCTACTGGGAACCGCCTGGGAGCATGTGCTGTTCAACCAATTCCATGACATCCTGCCCGGCTCTGGCATCGTGGATACCCGCCGGTATGCCATGGGTAAATATCAAGAGGTGAGTGCTGTCACCAGCACCACACAGAAGAGGGCACTCTCAGCGATCTCCAGCCGAATCGACACCTCCGGGCTGCTGAAGTATGTGCCGGCCTCGGAAGGTGTGGATGACCGCGCGCTTGGAGCGGGTGTTGGCTTCTGGCAGAACGACAAGGGAGCATCCAGCCCGGGTGTGGATCACAACAACTACCGGATCATAACTGTCTTCAACCCCTCTGCAGTCGAACGCACGCAGGTGGTGGAGATGGTGTTGTGGGATATGGCCGGCAAGGGTGGGCTGGTCGCTAAAGATGCCACTGGTGCTGAGGTTGCACTTCAGATCATCGAGCATCACGGCGGTTTCTGGGCCCATCGGTTTAAAATCGTGCTTCTGGAGGCACTCAACGTGCCGCCGATGGGATACCGAAGCTACGTGGTGTATGAAGACCTCGCCCGCACGGATGTGCCGGATGGCTGGGACATGCGCATCGAAGAGCCACTGGATCTGAGCATCGAGAACGAGATGCTCAAAGTAACACTCGATAGCCAGACTGGTGCCATCAGCAGCCTGTATCTCAAGGATGAGGAGCTTGAGCTGGTCACCCAGGGTGAGCAGACCGCTCTGTTCCGCGTGATCGACGAGTCCAGCGTGTTGAATGGCGGTATGAGCTCGTGGATCGTGGGCAGTTATGCGAATATCGAGCCCATGAGTGGTGTCAAGTACACGGACATTCCGCGCCAGGGATACGAAAGGGCCGTCGAGAGGTTCACCCTGCGCAAAGTGAGTGGGGCACTCCGGAACGGATTGGTGTGGCTTGGTAAAATCCGCGGGTCGGAACTGCTGGTCGGTATACATTTGGATAAAGGCAGCAAGCAAGTAGTCATCGACTGCAAATGCGATTGGCTGGAAAAGGGCACACGCGACACCTTTGTGCCGCAACTGAACATCACCATGCCAGTGGCTATCAAACAGGCTCAGCACACCTTTGAGGTGCCGTTTGGCGCCACTGTGCGTGAACCTCGCGATCAAGATATGCCTGCTCTGCGTTGGGCAGACATCAGCGGTAGCCACGAAGTCACTGGCCAGCCCGTCGGCCTGACGGTAGCCACAGACTCCAAACACGGATACCGGATGACCGAGAGCTCCGTGTCTGTGTCGTTGATCCGCAGCAGCTACGACCCAGACCTGTATCCTGAATTCGGCGAACACCGCTTCTCACTGGCATTGGCACCTCATGAGGGCCAGTGCGGTGTCGCCGCTGGATGTGCGGTTGCTGACAGTATCGATCATCCGCTGGTTGTGACCCAAGGCAGTACACACACGGGCAATATGGAAGCAGACAGCTCACTGCTTCATGTGAACAACCGCAACATCATATGCAGTTCGGTGAAAAAACCGGAAGATAGCGATGGGCTGGTAATTCGGCTGTATGAGGTGGCCGGGATCGACACCGACGCCAAGGTCTATGTGTCTCCGGAGCTGACCAGTGAAGGCGCAAGCTGGGTCGAGGTCGATTCGCTGGAACGGCCTATTGGCGAGTGCAAGCCTGTGGTTGGCGGGATCATTAAAATGAACATACCAGCCCGGGCTATCAGATCGATCATCGTGAAATAATCACGTTCGCAGGTGAGGGCTGCCTGGACACCAGGCAGCCCTCAGATAAGAGGGTCAGCCATGCAAAAGTATGTGCTTCCGTTATTCATCATGCTATCAGCTGCTACGATCAGCTGTGCCCAATCAACGCAAGCACCGAACGTTAAACCTCAGAACGGCCTCATTGCGTTTACCCTCTATGACAAAGTAGGGCACCAGCAGATATTTACTCAAAAGCCAGATGGAACAGACAGGCACCAGCTGACCTTCGAAGGTGATAACGGCAGAGCAGACTGGTCACCTGATGGCAACCGGATCATCATGGGGCATCAAGACGGCAGAAGACACGGCGTAGCAATCATGGACGGAAACGGCTCCAACTGGAAATACCTGGCAGACGGCTCTAACGACCCAGACTGGTCACCAGATGGCAAGACGATCGCCTTTTCGCGTCCAAGCAAATCAGATGGCGGGCAAATGCTGCCGCAGATATGGTTGATGGACGCAGATGGCGGGAATTTACGACAGTTGACCACAAGTAACACCGCGAAAAACGGGCCATCATGGTCACCTGACGGCAAGCAGATGGTCTTCATCAACTACCGTAACCCTGGCTCACCTTCTGACCCCCAGCCGCAGATCGGAATCATGAACTCCGATGGGTCAAACGAACGGCTTCTGACCATTGAACAGCGGTTGAATGTCAAAGTTGACGAAGATGGAATCTCCACACTATTAGAAACGGCGTATGATGCGAACGCACCTAGTTGGTCGCCAGTTGATAACCGAGTCGCGTTCTGGTCAGGGTTGGAGACACAATACGGGCAGATATGGGTCATCAACTCAGACGGAACCAACTGCAGACAGTTGACCGAGGACCCGTCACATCGCAGCAGCGATGACCCCTCATGGTCGCCTGATGGCACCAAAATACTCTTTAACACCGGACGTAGTGGACACTCTGAGCTCTGGGTGATGAATTCTGACGGCAGCGACGAGAGGAGGGTCAGTGATACCGACCCCATCCCATGTCCCGGACGAGGTGCCTGGCAGCCCGTCATCGAAGGTGTCACCAAAACCTGGGCCGATCACCCAGAAGAGAAATCCCATGCCAATTCGGAGAGCGTAGTAGGAATCAAGCCCGTCGCACCGGTCATCACGCGCACAAATGCCCTTGGAGTGTACCAGCTCTCTGGCGACACCCTCACTAAGCTGAGTCTGGTCACCGCAAAGAAGGTGGCTAGCATACAATTGAAGCCAAAAAAGCCAATGAATGCTGAAGCCAACCAGATGCAGCTGTCCGCGATGCTGATCACGGCTGAGAAGGTGATTGTGTTGATCGGGCAGCAGCTTTACGTCGTCAATGCTGCGAGCATGAAAGTCATCATGACTGCGAAGCTTCCTGCCAGCGATGCTATTGGAGCGTCGATGCAACCCGCTCCCAAACTGGCCCTCCAGGGTAATGTGGTATATGTTTCTTTAGGAGCCCGGTCGGTTGCTATAAATACCGCAACTGGGGCTGTTGTGGGGTCGAATATGCCCGATATGCCTTAAGACATAAAGCACCTTTTCCATGAGTAGATCGAACGAAACTGTACGCATTGGTCAAGAGGAGGTATCAGTTCACTGGGTTTCGTTAAGCCCATCGCGGATGCGGCCTGTACGTCTTACAATCCTATTCATGATAAGATAAATTGAGAATGTCCCGTTGTTTTTACTGCGGGAAAATAGGAGCATAACGTAAGTGCAGTATTTCGTGAAAGATATCGGACTGGCCGATTTTGGCCGCAAAGAGATATCCATTGCCGAAAAAGAGATGCCGGGTCTCATGGCCACACGTGAAAAGTATGGGCCTATCAAGCCCCTGCAAGGTGCGCGCGTCACCGGATCACTTCACATGACAATTCAGACAGCAGTTCTCATCGAAACCCTGAAAGCCCTGGGTGCCGATGTCCGCTGGGCTAGCTGTAATATATATTCCACCCAAGACCATGCCGCAGCCGCAATCGCGGAGTCCGGCACGCCGGTATTTGCATATAAAGGTGAAAGCCTTGAAGAATACTGGGAATTCACAATGAACGCTCTGACCTGGGACGACGGCTGCGGCCCCACCCTCATCGTAGATGACGGTGGAGATGCCACCCTAGTGATCCACAGAGGCTACGCCGCTGAGAATGACCCTTCGATACTTGATGAGCCCACAGATAACCACGAGATGATCATTATCAACAAGGTGATCAAGAAGCGGCTTGCCGAGAGACCGGGCTACTTCCACGCCACCGTATCCAAGCTGAAGGGCGTATCTGAGGAAACCACCACGGGTGTCCATCGGCTCTATCAAATGATGGAACGTGGCGAGTTGCTCGTCCCAGCCATCAACGTGAATGACTCGGTCACCAAGTCTAAATTCGACAACATCTACGGATGCCGCGAATCGTTGGTGGATGGCATCAAGCGCGCGACCGACATCATGCTGGCTGGTAAAAAAGTGATGGTGTGTGGATTCGGCGACGTGGGCAAGGGCAGCGCCGAGGCCCTTGCTAGTCACCGCGCGCAGGTGATGGTTTCTGAGATTGACCCGATCTGCGCTCTGCAGGCCCTCATGGCTGGTTACAGCGTAACGACTGTTGAAGATGCGTTACCGGCTGCCGATATCTACGTCACCACGACTGGCAACTGTAACATCATCACCATCGATCATATGGCCAGGATGAAAGATCAGGCCATCGTGTGCAACATCGGGCACTTTGACAATGAGATTCAAGTCGATGCTCTGAAAAAGTATCCCGGTATCAAGCACCTCAACATCAAGCCGCAAGTCGACGCCTATACATTCCCAGATGAGCACACCATCTATCTGTTGGCCGACGGCCGTCTGGTGAACCTTGGCTGTGCCACAGGGCACCCCAGTTTTGTGATGTCCAACAGCTTCACCAACCAGACGCTGGCGCAGATCGATCTATGGACTAAAGAGCGCGCGATCGGCGTGTATGTGCTGGACAAGAAGCTTGACGAAGAGGTAGCCAGACTACATCTCGCTAAACTGGGAGCCAAACTGACCGAACTGACCACCGAGCAGGCCGACTATATCGGCGTGCCTGTGGAAGGGCCATATAAACCCGAACTCTATCGATACTAATCAACCTGCCAAAATAGGGGATTTCATTATGTCGCTTTCAGATATCTACGGTATCTTCATAAGCCCAGGTAACGACCTGCGCGGTAAGCCGTTCTGGAGTTGGAACGGAAGTCTTGATAAGGATGAGCTGATCAGGCAAGTCTATGTGTGCAAGGAGATGGGCTTCGGCGGTTTCTTCATGCACTCCCGCGTAGGTCTCGCCACTGAGTATCTAGGCGATCTTTGGTTTGAGTGCATCAACGCCTGTGCGGACCTGGCCGAAGAGCTGGGTATGGATGCCTATCTCTACGATGAGGACCGCTGGCCCAGCGGAACATGCGGCGGTATCGTCACGATGAAGCCGGAATACCGCCAAAAGTTCATGCGCCTGCGCATCACCGATACGGCGGAAGTCAACTGGGATGACGAACACACCCTTGCCTGTTATGTGGGCGAAGTGGATGAGCTCAAACTAGGCAAATACAGCCGTGTAACGGCAGGTCAGCAGCCCAAACCAGCAGCCGGACAGAAGGTGATGGTCGCCACATGGGAAGACCAAAACTTCAGCTATTTCTACAACGGATATACCTATGTAGACACCCTCAATAGGGAAGCCACGGATTACTACATCGAGCTGACCCACGACCGCTATGTTGAGATGTGCGGCGACCGGATCGGTAAGTCAATCAAAGCCATCTTCACCGACGAACCGCACCGCGGTCCGCTGATGGAGACCTTCTCGCTCAGCAATGAGTCGCCCGAATGGCTGGTTCCATGGACCGCGAAGGCGTTTGACGAGTTCAGTGCTCGCTTCGGGTATGATCTACTCGAATGCCTGCCGGAGCTTTATCTGCAATTGAATGGCGAACTGGTTTCGCGTGTCAAATGGAACTACGTTGACCTTCTGCAGATGCTGTTCCTGGAGAACTGGGCACAGCCGTATTATGAGTGGTGCGAAGAGCATAACATCATGATGACCGGTCACGTCCTGCATGAGGACTGCCTCGCCGCGCAGGTGGCTGTGTCAGGTTCTATGATGCGCTTCTACGAGCATATGCACTGGCCCGGCATCGACCTTCTGACGGAACACAACAAAAACTACTGGGTAGCTAAGCAGCTGCAGAGTGCTACACGGCAGATCGGCCAGAAATGGCTGCTGAGTGAGCTGTACGGCTGCACTGGATGGCAGATGGACCTGAACAGCCACAAGAATGTGGGTGACTGGCAGGCACTATTCGGCATCAATATGCGCTGTCACCACCTAAGCTGGTACACCATGTATGGCGAAGCAAAGCGTGACTATCCGGCCAGTATCTTCCACCAAAGTGCATGGTATAAAGATTATGACCAGCTTGAGACATACTTCAGCCGGTTTGGTCTGATGATGATGACCGGTAAACCGGTGTGTGATCTGCTTGTAATAAACCCGGTAGAGAGCGTTTATTCGCTGGTGCATCCGAAGTGGTCGTGGGGTCTGGGGCCTGTTGATCCAGTGGCTCAGAGTCTAGACAAGCAGTATGCCGATTTGTTCCATTGGCTTTCGGGATCGCAGATCGACTTCGACTACGGCGAAGAGGAGATCATGGGACGACTTGCCAGTGTCTCTGTGGTCGACGGCGAAGCCGTGCTGAAGGTTGGCCAGGCGAGCTACAAGAGTGTGTTAGTGAGTGGTGTTCTAACTCTGCGAGCCAGCACAGTGAAACTGCTTGATGAGTTCCAGAAGCTTGGTGGCAAGGTGATTTTCGCCGGTGATGTGCCCGAGTATGTCAACGCGGCAAAGAGCGCGGATGCCAAGGTTTTGGCAGCAAACTGCTCGGTAGTCAGCTTTGCCAAGTCGAGTTTGGTGGATGCGGTGACATCCGCTGTCCCGCCTGTTGTCATCGTCACAACTGCTGATGGCGAAGCGACGACCGATATCTTCACGCAGGTTCGCGAAGCGGACGGCGACCTCATTGTGATGCTGTTGAATGTTGATCGGGCGAAGACCATTGATGCGACCATCAAGATTAAGAGCCCGCTAGTTCCCCAGACCTGGAATCTTCTGAACGGTGAGCGGACCGCTACCACGTATCAGCGTGATGGCGATTGGGTTACTATCCAAGCTAGCTTCGTCCCTGGCGGCGAGCTGCTGTATGTGCTGTCCCAGCAGGATGGCTCTCTGTCGGCTGAGGTTCCGTTGGCTGTGGTTTCCGAAACAGCGATTGATGGCGAGTTCGAATATCAGTTGACTGAGCCAAACACGCTGGTGCTGGACTACGCCCGATACAAGATCGCCGACGACGAGTGGCAGTCTGAGAAGGAAGTTCTCAAGATAGACCGCACGGTGCGTGACAAATACGGCATCACTTACCGCGGTGGTGAAATGCCTCAACCATGGTTCATCAAAAAGCACATCGGCGTCAAAGAATACGGCGTGGTGCAGATGGAATATGACTTTGAGGTCAGCGAACTGCCACAGGGTGAGAGCTACCTGTTGATCGAAGACCCATCGGATTGGAACCCCAGTCTGAACGGCGTGAAGCTTGATGTTCCAGCAGATGATCAGTGGGAAATTGACATCTGCTTCAAGAAGATCGTGTTGCCGCAAGGCGCTCTCCGATTAGGACGCAACGTGTTGCACCTACAGGGCACATATACCGACCTGTCCAACATCGAGGCTGTATACCTGCGAGGTTGCTTCGGAGTGAAGCTAAACGGCACAGTGCGCACGATGGTGGAAGCTCCCGCCAAACTGGCTATTGGAGACATCGTGGCTCAGAACCTGCCGTTCTACGCGGCTGGAGTGAACTACCAGTATCAACTGCCGTCTGTAGGCTGTTGTGAAAGGCTGTTCATCAAGTTCAACGCGTTTGAGGGCGCTTGTGTGGCCGTGAGCAGCGGTGACAAGCGAGTGGTAGCTAGTTGGGTGCCATACGAGCTTGACGTCACCGACATGGCTGGCTCGGTGGTGAACATCGAAGTGGTGTTAACACGCCGCAATATGTTCGGCCCGCTTCACCAGGCTTCGCTGTTCAACTCAGGATACGGTCCAGACAACTTCACCACCGGTGGAGCTGGCTGGAATGACAACTACATGCTCTACCCAGCCGGACTACTAGAGGCACCTGTGCTTCAAGTCCGCAAGTAGACCTGCGATATCAAACAACAGGGCACAGCGCATCGCGCTGTGCCCTGTTGTTTTTTGAATATTTTGCGATAAACAACAAACCGGACAGATCCGTATAATCCGTCCGATTAAGAGTGTGTGTAAAAGTAATTTGGTGGAGCTATGCAGGATCGAACTGCAGACCTCTTCAATGCCATTGAAGCGCTCTCCCAGCTGAGCTATAGCCCCACGCAAGAGTTATTATAACCAAGATTCGTGCTCAACGCAAGTGCAGCTCGATTGCTTCTCACAATTCCATTTGCGTGCCAATATGCCTGTAGAATACCGTCCACATAACTGAATAGTGTCCAAATGAAGTAAACTAGGAACAGATATAGAAACACTAGAGGCATTTCATTATGAAGGATCCCCGTTATCACCAACTAGCGAAACTACTAATCCATCACTCTACGCGTATACAACCTGGCGAAAAGGTCCTGGTTGAAGCTTTTGAGATACCTGAGGAGTTCACATGCGAGCTGATCAGGCAGATTACGGAAGCTGGCGGACTGCCATTCGTAGAAACAAAGCAAAATTTGGTCATGCGTGAGCTTCAACTCGCAGCGTCTGAGGAGCAGCTTGAGGTTCAGGTGCAATATGAGTCGCTGCGCATGAATCTGATGGATGCCTATATTGGAATGCGCGGTACGAGCAATATCACCGAGAATTCCGACGTGCCCTTTAATAAGTCGGAGTTAGTCCAGCGGTTGCTGTGGCACCCGGTCCATGGAAATATCCGTGTACCTAAAACAAAATGGGCAGTGTTGCGCTGGCCATCGAGCAGTATGGCTCAGCAAGCCTCCATGAGCACAGAAGCTTTTGAAGATTTCTATTTCCGGGTATGCACCCTGGACTACAGCTTGATGCAACGGGCCGTACAGCCGTTGGTGGAGCTGATGGAGCGCACAGACAGAGTTCGGATAGTGGGGCCAGGAACTGACCTGAGCTTCAGTATTGCAGGGATGTCCGCTATTCCATGCTGCGGCCAGCAAAATATCCCAGATGGTGAATGCTTCACCGCGCCAATCAAAGATTCGGTTGAAGGGCGACTGCAATACAACACCCCGTCGCTGTATCTTGGAAAGCAGTATGACGGCATTACGTTTGAGTTCGAAAAGGGCAAGATCGTGAACGCTGGCTGTGCCAATATCCCCGAGGAGCTGAACAGGGTTCTCGACAGTGACGATGGTGCACGTTACGTGGGTGAGTTCTCGCTGGGCTTCAACCCGTTCATCATGAAGGCGATGAAAGACACGCTGTTTGATGAGAAGATCGCTGGATCGTTCCATTTCACCCCTGGAATGGCTTATGCTGAAGCTGATAATGGTAACCGATCTCAAGTGCATTGGGATCTGGTCAATATCCAGCGGCCTGAATATGGTGGGGGACAGATTTACTTTGATGATAAGTTGATCCGCAATGATGGCTTGTTCATGCTTCCCGAACTGAACGGACTAAACCCAGAGGCGTTTCAGCACATATAAGTATGCGACGGTAGTTTGCGAACCTGAAACTTTGGAGGCGATATGACAGATAGACCTAGTGTAGAAGACTTCGTCAATGCCATTCAACGATATGCAAATGGTGGAGTAGGGAAAAACGCCACGGAGTTAACGGGTCTTGATCTTTACTGGGTCATGGCGATGGCAATCCGGGAGCGGCTACTCACTCGGATGAAGGACACCTATCGCAGATACCAAACCCAGAACGCCAAACGCATGTACTACCTGTCGATTGAGTATCTCATAGGGAAGTGCATGGAAACAAACCTGCTGAATACCCAGAGCTACAATAATTTCGCACAAGCCGCACACCAACTGGGATATGAGCTGCCGGATATCACAGAGCTTGAGCCAGACGCAGGGCTCGGTAACGGCGGTTTGGGCCGACTGGCGGCTTGTTACCTGGATTCTCTGGCCAGCCTGAACATGCCTGGATATGGATATGGCATCAACTACGAGTATGGGCTATTTCGTCAGGAAATTGACGACGGGTTCCAAAAAGAGCGTCCCGACGCATGGAGAGCATATGGCTCACCATGGCTGGTAGAACGGCCCGAAGAACGGCTTGAGATACCTATATACGGCCACATCGAACACTCCGCTGACCGGCACGGGGAATATAACCCCATGTGGATGGACTGGAAGGTCATCATTGGTGTGCCCTCAGATTTCCCAATCGTCGGATATGGTGGCGATACAGTCAACAGCTTGCGGTTATACAGTGCCAGAGCATCCGAAGACTTTGATATCAATATCTTTAACTCGGGCGACTATCTCAGCGCGGTCGAAAGCAAGATGCAGAGCGAGACCATCTCAAAGGTTCTCTATCCATCTGACTCGGTTGACCGCGGTAAAGAGCTACGACTAGTTCAGGAGTATTTCTTCGTGGCCTGTGCGCTACGAGATATTCTTAACAGGTTCGATGCGGAAGTCGGCGATCTCTCGAAACTGCCGGAGTATGTGGCCATTCATCTCAACGACACCCACCCGACGTTGGCGATTCCTGACTTCATGCGACTGTTGATAGACGAGCGGGGACTGGAATGGGACGATGCGTGGGCAATCACCACCCAAGTATTTGCATACACCAACCACACGCTCATGCCAGAAGCTCTTGAGAAATGGTCTGTGTCGTTGCTTGAGTATATAGTGCCAAGGCATCTGCAGATCATTCGTGAGATCGACCGCAGGCATCTCGAGATGCTAAGCAAACAGTATCCTGGCCGGCAAGACCTGATCAGCGAGACTGGAATCATTGAGCAGGGGAGTAATCCTCTGGTTCGCATGGCCAATCTGGCGATCTTAGGCAGTCACAGCGTGAATGGTGTGGCCAAAATACACTCGGAGTTGATTACAAGCCGTCTGGTACCGGGATTCGCATCGCTCTTCCCAGAACGCTTCAACAACAAGACAAATGGCGTGACACAACGCCGCTGGCTATTGAAGGCAAACCCTGGGCTGGCTTCATTGGTGACTGAGACCATTGGCGACAATTGGCTGCTTGATCTCTACCAGCTTAAACGGCTGGAGGATGTAATAGACGAACGTTCTTGGATTGACCGATTTATAGAGGTTAAGCGGGAGAACAAACTGCTTCTCGCGAGAACACTAGAAGATGTTTGCATGTTGAAGATCGATCCATCTGCGATGATCGATGTCCACGTCAAGCGAATCCATGAGTATAAACGGCAGCTCTTGAAAGCCCTGCATGTGATCTATCTCTATCTCAAGATCGTGGAAGATGGGGTCACGCCCACAGTGCCTCGCGTGGTGCTGATTGCCGGTAAAGCTGCTCCTGGCTATCGGGTGGCAAAACAGATCATCAAGCTGATATGCAGCATTGCTGACACTGTGAACCACAATCCCAAAGTGGGGCCGTGGCTCAAGCTGGCGTTCGTTCCAGACTACAGAGTCACTCTTGCTGAGCAGATCATACCTGCGACCGATGTCTCTGAGCAGATATCTACGGCCGGATATGAGGCTTCAGGCACCAGTAACATGAAGTTTGCGCTTAACGGGGCCATCACTGTCGGCACGATGGACGGAGCCAATATAGAGATCCGCGAAGAAGTGGGTAGTGAGAACATCTTCATCTTTGGGCTAGATGCCCAGCAAGTGCAAGACTACCAGCGTAACCATAACTACCATCCATGGGACATATACAACGGTGACCCGCGGGTGAAACGGATTGTGGATTGTTTCTTGACGGACCGGTTCAGCCCTGGCCGTGGTGCCCAATTCCAGTGGGTATATGACTACCTGCTAGGCTTGGGGGACTACTATTTCAACCTTGCCGACTTACCCGGCTATCTCGACACTCAGGAAGCGATAGAGCAGCTCTACACCAAGCCGATGCAATGGAGCCAGATGGCGGCATTGAATGTAGCACGGATTGGGAAGTTTAGCAGCGACCGGGCAATAGCGGAGTATGCGGATCAGATCTGGCACATCAGCGAATCGCTGTAGCAGAAGCGTCTGGCAGCTCGCGGGGCGACTCGTAAGCGCCTGCCGTGCCGGTAGGGGCAGCCCCCTGTGGCTGCCCTGTTCCGTGGGGCCACCCTTGTGGTGGCCCTAATCTTTGTCCGTAGGGGCGACCGGCCGGTCGCCCCTACATGGTTACAGACAAGCCCCCAGATATGCTCAACGATGTCGGTTGAGTATTCCGAATAGGAATTCGGAAGTCTGAGGACCAGCCACGATCACCGGGTTCAGAACATCGATAGGACGGCCATCGGCAAGAACTTTGGGATGCCAATCTTTCCCATCTCGGGTTTTGATAGTGGCCCCGGCTTCTTTACACAGAAGCCAGCCAGCGGCGATGTCATATAGTCGTCCCTGAGCAAAGGCGGCCCGGAACCGCCCCGCGGCGACCCAGCACATCTTCACCACGCAGCTACCCACGTTCCGTGGTTTACCGGGTAGAACGTCCAGGAATTCACCACGCGTGCAGTCTCCGCTGAAGCAGATCGTGTCTTCCTTGGCCATACCGTCCGTGTCATTAACATGGATAGACAAGCCGTTCAGTGTGACACCACGGCCAGCTTCCGCCATGTACATCTCATCGATTTTTGGCAGGAATATGACACCCAGCACGGGCTCGAGGTTGTGCAACAAGGCCACCGAGACGCCCCACAAGGGCATCCCGAGCGAGTAGTTGGTCGTGCCGTCTATAGGATCGCAAGCCCATAAATACTCGGCTTGCCGGTTGGTCACTTCCTGTTCTTCTCCGTAGAACCCGCTTCCAGGAATCAACGGCAGCAACTGGTTTCGCAGGTAGCTTTCTATCGCTTTATCTGCATTAGTAACCACGCTTTCGTCGCTCTTTAGCTCAATCTCAAGCTCGGACTGGAGCTTAAGGGCCAACAGACCGGCGTGCTTCACGTATTCCACGACGACGCTGGTATCTACCATATTGGACATCCCTTCAAAAAAATGAGGTGCTGGCTTGTTTGCCAACACCTCAATAATATGCTTGGTGGCTAGAAGCTCACCTGTGATAACATCGCCTTTAGCGCGTCACCAGAAGCTTTAAGCCCGGCGGCTTCGTCATCAGGCATTTGGGGTTCAATCACACCTTCCACACCTTTACGACCCACAATGGTGGGCAAGCTGATGCATACATCGGACATGCCACACTGCCCGCTCATCAAAGAGGAGACCGGCAGAATCGCTTGCTTATCCTGTGCGATCGCGTGAACCACTTCGGCAATGGCGACACCCACACCGTATCCGGCTCCGCCCTTCAGTTTGATCATCTCAGCACCGCTCTTTTTAGTGCGATCGAAAATCTCATCCATCTTGGCTTTGTCATACCCAGGGAAGCTGCTCATGGCCACACCGTTGATGGTGGCGGAGCTCCAAGCTGCGATCATGCTGTCACCGTGTTCACCCAGCATCAACGCTTTGACGTCTGGTGCAGATACATTGAAGTATTCAGCCAGGAACGAGCGGAAGCGGAGGGTGTCCAGCGTGGTGCCCAGACCGATTACCTGGTTGGCAGGTAAACCGCTCTCTTTCACAGCAAGATAAGTCAGGATGTCAACGGGGTTGCTGACGACCAGGATGATCGCATTCTGGTCAATCACCTTCTTGAGGTCTTGAATGATCCCACGGAATAGTCCAACATTGCGGTTGATCAAGTCGAGGCGTGACTCATCCGGCTTACGGCGCAGGCCAGCCGTGATGACGACGATATCGGAACCAGCGGCCTCTTCGATACCCCCGCTGGTGATCTTCTGGGATGCTACGTATGCGGCACCATGACGCAGGTCGAGTGCTTCTCCTGCGGCCATGTCTAAATTAACATCTATAACTGCCAGCTCTTTGACGATACCGGCAAGTTGAAGCGCGAACAAGGCGTTGGATCCCACACGGCCTCCGCCTCCGATTACGCTAACCTTCATTTGGTATTCTCCTTAATGTATCAGCCGCGGAAGACCGCCAACTGAGCATGGTAACGAAGGCGGAATGACCGCCACCAATACAATTGTATCTTACCTTGTGATAGTTTGCGAAATAAATCACAATATGTAGCGGCTCACATCGTCCATGCTGAGTGTGTCGGCCATCTGCTTTACCACCATGTCGTGATCGACCACGACAGTCTGCCCCGATAGGGTGTCAGCAGAGAAGCTGACCTCCTCAAGCACTCTCTCCAGCACCGTCTGAAGCCTGCGAGCACCGATGTTCTCCTGGCGTGCGTTGATATCGGCTGCCATGCTTGCGATGGCGGTGATAGCATCGGGCTGAAACACCAGATGAACTCCTTCAGTGGCCAACAGGGCTTCATACTGTTTGACCAGAGCATTGTGAGGTTCCACCAGGATGCGCTCAAAGTCAGCCTGGGTCAAGCTGTCCAGTTCCACCCTGATGGGTAGCCGTCCTTGAAGTTCGGGCACTAAATCACTAGGCTTTGACATATGAAACGCGCCGGCGGCGATGAACAGCACATGCTGGGTCTTGACCGGGCCATGTTTGGTATTCACAGTGGTTCCTTCAATGATGGGCAGCAGGTCACGCTGCACACCTTCGCGTGAGACATCCGCTCCAGACCGGCCCTGAGAACCAGCGATCTTATCAATTTCATCGATGAACACGATGCCCTGCTGCTCCGTGCGCTGGATGGCGAGCTGCACCAACTCATCTTTGTCTAGCAGCTCCTTAGCGCACTCCTGGGCATAGATGCGCTTAGCCTCGAGGACCGTGACTCGTCGGCGTCTCTTCTTACCGCCCAGAAGGTTCTGTAGCGCCTCTGGTATATCGGCGCCACCTTCATCGGATTCTTGTTGGCCATACGCTTGAAATGGGGATGTTTGAGCGGCTCCGGCTGAGACCTCTATCTCAATCTCGTCGTTGTCTCGTTCGCCATCGATGATCTGCTTCCGGAACCTTGCGGCCAGGCGGTCTTCCGCCTCAGAGCTCGGTGGCTCTGCATCTCCGTCGGTATTCGATTGCGATTTCTGGTTAAAGATGGAGCCGAAGAAGGGCAGGGGACCCGCTTCGGATTTCCGTTTACGACTGGGGATGAACACATCAATGATGCGCTCCACCGCCATCTGGGCCGCTTTATCCTTCACCATCTCTGTCTTTTCAGCTTCGACAAGCCGAAGCGCCACTTGCAGAAGGTCGCGAACGATGGAATCCACATCGCGACCGACATAACCCACTTCGGTGAACTTGGTGGCCTCCACCTTTAGAAATGGCGCGTTGACTAATAAAGCCATCCGCCGTGCGATCTCAGTTTTACCGACGCCGGTCGGGCCCATCATGAGGATGTTCTTAGGGATGACCTCGTCACGGAAGTCCTCAGGCAGCAGCGCGCGCCTGTAGCGGTTACGCAGGGCGATCGCGACCGCACGTTTGGCTCTGGATTGTCCGATGATGTAGCGGTCAAGCTGAGCCATCACCTCGGCTGGAGTTAGGTTCTGCATGGTTAGGCCTCCTCAACGGCTGGCAGCACTTCGCAGATAATCCGGTCATTGGTGTAGATGCACAGCTCAGATGCGATCTTCATCGCCTCTTTGGCAATGAATGAAGCATCAAAGTCGGTGTGTGTCATCAAAGCTCGCGCAGCGGCTGTGGCGTAGTTGCCTCCGCTTCCAATGGCGATCACATCACCCTCTGGCTCGATGACATTCCCATCGCCTGACAGCAAAAGCAACCCGGTGTTGTCGGCCACGATCATCATAGCTTCCAAACGCCGCAGGTTGCGGTCGGTACGCCATTCCTTGGCGAAGTCGACGGCAGCCCGCTTAAGAATACCCCCGCTGGCCTCCAGCTTCGCTTCAAACGCATCGCTGAGCGCCTGAGCATCGGCAACCGAGCCGGCGAAACCCGCCAGCACCTTACCGTGATACATAAGGCGAACCTTGCGGGCGTTGCCTTTCAGCACCACCTCACCCAGAGTGACCTGGCCATCGGCGGCCAACGCGGTGATGCCGTTCCTGCGCACGGCCACGACCGTGGTGCTACGAATCTTCATCTTTATCTATCTCCTGCATTGCAAGTGGGTGAGCACGCTCGTAATCTTTCCTGAGGTTACCTTTCGAGACGTGCGTATATATCTGTGTGGTGATGATACTGGCGTGACCAAGCAGCTCCTGCACGCTGCGGATATCGGCGCCATGATCCAGCAAATGGGTTGCAAAGGAGTGCCTGAGTGTGTGTGGTGTGGCGGGTGAACCTTGTGAGTGTTCATCAACCAGCGCATGGAATATCCGCCGGATAGAACGGTCAGTCAGATGCCCGCCGTGGGCGTTGAGAAACAGCCAGCCAGGGTCATTGGCTTTCACTAGCTGCGGTCTCAACTCCCCAATGTAGGCTTTCAATGCCTGACTTGCCGGGTCACCGAATATCGCAAGCCTGACCTTACGTCCCTTACCGACCACTCGAATCTGACCGGAGGTCCAGTCGATATCGCCAAGTTTGATAGCCGCCAGCTCCGAAATGCGTAACCCACTGGCATAAAGCAGTTCTAGAATGGCGAGGTCACGCAGGACGAAACGGCTTTCCTCATCGCCAGCAAGACTGTCGGTGATCTGTTGTTCCGACAAAACAGTGGGTAGTTCTCGCGGGATCGAGGGCAGCGTGAGACCTACCGTCGGATTTTCGATAGCTGGGTTTTCGCTGCTCAACGAGGCATACAGACATCGCAAGGCTGCCATGCGGCGGTGAACCGTGCGCACCGACAGGGCGTGCCGATAGAGGTGGGCGAGGTAGCCCCGCACATTCAACGTAGATACGCTCTGCCAGTCGGGGCATCCGTTTGTGTGTAAGTATGTTGCAATATCCATCAGATCACACTTATAGTTGCGCAATGTGTGCTCTGACAGGTTCCGCTTGGTAGCGAGCTTCTGAAGCATACTCTCAATCGGCCCTAGTAATGAATCGGGGATCGTCAGTCCGTGATGCTGTTCCACCAGTCGTCAAACCTCATCTGTGCATTCTGTACCTTGGCAGCATATCTGTCTTTTTTACTGCGGATATGGTCGCCCTCTTCTGCAATGATACCCAGATTTGCGTTCACCGGTTGGAAATGCTTCACTTCAGGGAAGCAGATGGCATTTATAAGCGATCCCAGTATCGTCTGCTTGGGTGGAAACACTAGTATTTGCTGCGAAAGTTGTCTGCGAAGGTTCAACGCGGCCAGTATGCCGGTCGCGGCACTTTCAACATAACCCTCTACACCAGTAATCTGACCCGCCAGCCATATATTGTGAGCATTACGCAGTTGAAGCGTGGGCAGCAGCACTTCTGGCGCATTCACAAATGTGTTTCTGTGCATGACACCATAACGGGTGAACTCGGCTTTTTCCAGACCGGGAACCAACCGAAATACTCGCGCCTGTTCTGGCCACTTCATGCGGGTCTGACAACCCACCAGACCGTAAACCGTGCCTTCGGAGTTCTCCTGGCGTAACTGGATACATGCCCAGGGCCGACGTCCTGTGCGAGGGTCGGTAAGCCCTACCGGTTTGAACGGGCCATACCGCAGCGTGTCGGCTCCGCGTTCGGCCAGAACCTCCACGGGAAGACATCCTTCGAAGTAGCTGGGCTTGTCCACATCGCTCCAGGGCACTCTGGCGGCCTCTAGCAGTGCTTCGTAGAAGAGATCATATTCAGGTTTTGAAAATGGGCAGTTCAGATAGCTGTCGGGCTCACCCTTGTCGTACCGGCTGGCTGCGAACACTACATCGAGGTCCAATGAGCTTTTCTCAATGGAAGGCGCAATGGCGTCGTAAAATGAGAGCTGCTGCTGACCAACTATCGAAGCCAACGCATCTGCCAGCGGCTCCGACGTCAGTGGCCCCGATGCCAGGATCATTGGTTGGTCTGTAGACAGGGTGGTGACCTCTTCGCGAATGACGTTGATCAACGCATGCGACTGCAGTGCCTGGGTCACCTGAGCGCCGAACCGCTCACGGTCCACCGCCAGTGCGTGGCCAGCAGGCACTCGGGTCTGTTCGGCAATATCAAGCAGCAGTGATCCCATCTTGCGCATCTCCCATTTCAACTGACCCGAGGCGCTATCCCAGCGGTCACTTTTCAGCGAGTTGCTGCACACGATCTCAGCGAGCGCATCCGTGCTGTGTGCCGGGGTCATCTTGTGGGGGCGCATCTCGTAGAGGTTCACAGGGATGCCGTGTTCTGCCAGGTGCCAGGCGGCTTCGGCTCCCGCGAGCCCTCCGCCAACAATGGTGATGGGTTTCTGTGCCAAGTAAATCTATCCTTCATGGTGCCATATGCGCGCTTCGGCATAGGGTGACCTAACTATACGATAACCGTCTGTTGTCGATTGTGCCAGTCAATAATGAACAGCTTACCATCATGGGGTATAATACCGAAGTGCTAATAATATGTTTGGCACGTAATACTACATGATGCACGGTGGCAATGTCGAAGCTGATGAATGATATGACCCCAAACTCTGGTGCCCCAAAACCGCTTAACCGGCTGGAAGTGATGCGTGCGCTGCGCGTCAGCATCATGAGCGGTGTGGTCTCCACCATTGCTGGAACCCTTGTGGGCGGTGTGGTTCAAACTTCGTTCGTGCTATGGCTTGGTGGCAGTAACATGCTGCTTGGTCTGCTGATGGCCATCCCAAGCTTCGCCGGCCTGATGCAGATGATCAGCTCATACTGGGCCGACAAATGGGTGTCACGCCGGAAGTTCGTGCTGGTTTTTGCGTGGCTGTCGACCATACTGTGGATACCTTTGGCTTTTGTGCCGTTGTTCTTGCCGCATTCCATGCGACTAACCGCCTTCTTTAGCATATTTCTGCTCATCAATATAGCGGGTACCGTGACAGCACCGGTCGCGACTTCGTGGTTATCTGACTTGATTCCTGCCAGCCATCGCGGGCGGTATTTCGGATACCGTAACATGCTGTTCGGTCTGGTAGGTACGATATTGGCGCTGCCAGTGGCCAGCTTCCTTGATATGGTGAAGAAGCAGGGCTTCTTGCCGCCTCACATTGCCTATGCCGCACTATTCCTCTCTGCGTCCATTGTCAGTGGGATTGCGTTATTGATCTTGCGCCTGATGGCGGAACCCCCGCGCGAGCAGGCACCACCAACCGACACGCCCGTGGCTGAGAAGAAAGGCGCGGCGGCGATGCTGGAGTACTACCGTGCTCCGTTCGTCGATAAGAACTTCCGGAAATTCCTGCAGTTTCAAGCGGTGTTGCTCTTAGGACAGGTTTTCGCGGGTCCGTTCTACATGGCGTATGAGATCAAGGTGTTAAAACTGGACTTCATCGTGATCCAGTTAATTGGCACGCTGTTGATGGCGTGTAACCTGGCAGGTATGCCCGTTTGGGGATACCTCAGCGATCGGTATGGCAACAGAGCCGTCGCTGGGATTTGCCTGGGAGCCACAGTCGTGAACACCATGCTATGGGCGTTTGCGATTGCGGGCATGCCTTCGGTCAGCATCCCAGTGTTGATTGTGGCGGAAGCCATCGGCGGGTTTAGCTGGTCGGGTGTGGCCATCGCTCAGACGAACATGCTGATCGGGCAGTCGCCTGCAGATAAGCGCACGATCTATATCAGCACCTTTAGCGCGGTGTGCGGGGTGATCGGTGGCATTGCACCGCTGCTGGGCGGCTTCTTCATGCAGCAGCTAAGCTGGGTGAACTGGAAGATCGGCTGGTATACCGTCACCAACTACCAGTTGATTTTCGTGGTGGCCGGACTGTTCAGGCTGTGGGCACTGGTGGTGGTTCGGCGGATACCGGAAGAGGGCAGGGAGGCTTCACAACTGCTTGGTGACCTCTCGAACAAGCCGATTGCCAGCATGAAAGCCATCCGCGGATTCAGAAAAAGCAAGGACGTTGTGAAGAGACGTCAGGCGATTGGTGAGCTAGCAGAGGTGCGTTCAGCACTCGCCAGCGATGAGCTGCAGCAAGCCCTGGATGATCCCGATGCCGAGGTGCGGCAGAGTGCGGCAGGTGTGCTGGGGGCCATCGGTGATGAGAAGGCGATCGAAAGCCTGGCTCAAAAGTTGATGGAAGAGGGCAGCGGGGTGGGAGAGCAGGCGGCGGAAGCTCTTGGCAAGATCCGCAGCGTGAGGGCCGTGCCGCCGTTGATCGTCGCTTTAAATCACCCCCTGCGGAGTGTCCGAAAAACTGCGGTGACCAGCCTTGGCATCATCGGTGACACTTCGGCCATCAAGCCGCTCCTGGAACTTGGTGCTTCGACACATGACCCTTCAATCGTGTATGAGATCGCCATCGCACTGGGCCGCATTGGCGGTAGAGAAACCATCGAACCGCTGGTGATGCTATCCAGTCATGAGGACGCTGAGGTGCGGATTGCCGCCATTGATGCCTTGCGGGGGATCGGCGACGCCAGTTGCCTGGACGCCATCGTGGAGCGGTTGAAGGTGGAGCAAGTCTCTTCGGTCATCGGCTCACTGGCCTGGTGTGCCGGCAGCGTGAAAGCGCAAAGTGCCTTGCCAGCGCTGCTAGACTGTCTGGACAGGGTGGATGACGGGGTACCGCTGAAGCAGGTAGTCACGGGCATCGGCAGCATCCTGGGGATTGAGAAAAGGCTGTATCGCGTGATGACCATGGAGAATTTCGAACGCGACGGGCAGGTGAGCAAGCTGTTCGAGAGTATCGAAAAACGCCTTCGCATCCGCAAAACACCTCACATTGAGTTGGCGATGGACTCGCTGGATCGGTATACTGAAGGCAACTACGCGGAGGCCATTCAGGCGATCACAGGGCTTAGTCACAACCTGGGCTATCAGGACCAAACACTCGAACATCTGAATGCCCGCAGTCAGGAACGGCCCATGCGGATGGCGGAATTTTTGCTGGGCATCACGAGACTGCACTGGATACTGACCACAGACTAGAGGAGCGAACACCAAAGATGGAACTGACCGAACTACGTAAAGCGATGTTGTTGTGCGGCGTGGATTGTGTGATCGCCAGGCAGTTATTGGGCGGTGGCCATTGGGGTGCATCCCAATTTGGTGTGGTGACCGACGGACACTACATCGCCCTCCATGCTGATGGTTCCGGTGAGGTAGTCAACTGGCCTGATGATATCAACAGTGATACATGGGATGATTTGTTAGCTGACATCGTGGAGAAGCTGGGTATCAGCACCGCGGTGATTGCGTTTGAAGACGACTTACCCGCCGGGCTGCTGATCCGGTGGCAGGAAGCGGCTCCAATGGCGTTGTTCCGTAGGGCCGATGAGTTGAAGGCTTTGTTGAAATAACCGTATGGTGCGCATCAGTGAACGCCTACATCTAAACTTGCCACTTGTAGGCTTCCGATGCCGCGACATCAATGTCTCGGCTATTGAACAATAAGACTGCTGAAGCAGTCTGTAAAACCGTAGTAACCATTAGCACAAAGCATTAGCCCGTTTCAACGGGCTTGATGATCAACAGCCGAGACATTGATGTCGCGGCATCGATGATACATATACTCGCAAGAACTTACCGTCATTAGCTGTCTTGATCCCTTCGTCTGGAGGTTCCCGTATGGCATATTTAAATCGCCTCTTCTGCTGTGTGATATTACTGTGGCTGGTGTTCTTGCACGTCACTGCAAATGCGGCACCGGCAACACGTCTCGTGCTGACTAAGAACGGCAAGCCAAATGCCACCATCGTGCTGGCTAGACGCACCACCAAGTCGGTTGACTTCGCCCTGCAGGAGCTGCAATACCACCTCCACCAGATCACGGGCACCGCACTTCCTGTGGCGTATGATGACCAGAAGGTCACTGGCAACAGGATTTTGCTGGGCGAAAGCAAAGCGACCAAAGCACTTAAGCTGCCCGGAAAGGTGCTCGGACCCCAGGAGTATCTAGTCAAGTTTGACCCTCAGACGCTAGTGCTGATGGGCAAAGACGACGCCCTCTACGACGACATTGAGCAGCGACTGCCGCGGGTTTCAGGCAAATTCGGACGGGCCGTCAAGTTCAATGGCGTCAACAGCTACATCAGTCTACCCGACACTGGATTCAATGACGACGAGGGGTGCATGGAGGCGTGGGTCTGGATGCCCGCCAAAGCGCAGAGCGTAGACGGCACAATCCTGCGAATAGACAGCACAAGCCCATGGAGTTACCATATCCTGCAGAGACTTGCTGAGACCAGCAGTATCGACTATCGCGTGTATGACGGCACCACGGTCATGCGTGTGATCTCCAAGCCGGTCACTGAGGGCTGGCACCACATCAAGGCGACTCATAGCATCAGCACCGGTCTGTTAGAGCTGTTTGTGGACGGCATCAGCCAGGGCACCACCCCATACCGAGTGACGAGATGCGCAAAATCTTCGATGTACATGGGTGGAATGCCCGGCGAGCAGGACGGTAAAGCCGGCAATGCCTTCGTTGGGTTGATTGACGAAGTAAGGATATCCAACAGTGCCAGGCATCGTGAAGCCACCGTGCTTACCGAACCACTCAAGAAAGACTCCACCACCACGCTACTGCTGCATCTGGACGAAGCCAGCAGCAAACCATCCGAACCGCCAGCAACACCACAGAGCGCATCAGCACCCGGGTATTTTACGAATAAGGGCACGCTGGATGCGGTATATGAGTTCCTGGAGCGGTTCTGCGGTGTGGACTGGTGTGCACCTGGCAGCATCGGCCTGGTCTGTCCGAAAGCCAGCAGTCTGGTTGTTCAGGGATATAACATCCGAACCAAACCGGCGTTTCAGTACCGTTGGATGACACCAACTACTCTGTTCATGCCGACACCAAGTGATGTCGTGTCTGAAAATGATGCAGCCGTGTGGAAGTATCGGATGAGACTGGGTGGGGAACCGTTCTGGGCGTGCCACTCCTACCAAGGCTATTACGACCGCTTCCTGGCATCATACCCGGAATGGTTCGCTCTGGGATATACGAGTCCGCCTCCGCAAATGTGCTACACCAACCAAGGATTTATCGAACAATCGGCGAAGGATGCGCGAGAGTATTTCACCACTGGTAACTCCTACCCGGGAGCCGCCATCGCAGGAAATAACTTCGGTCTCGTGCCACAGGATAACAACTCCTGGTGCAAGTGCGCGCTGTGCCAGAGCAAGTTAAATGCCTCGGAGGCCAGCAATCCGCAGTTTTCCAACGGCAAAGCCAGCAACTATTTCTTTGAGTATGTGAATAAAGTAGCTGCCCTGGCCCGAACATCCGACAAGAGTAAGTGGTTATCAACACTGGCATACGCAGACTACGCCTACTACCCTGACAAGCTGACGCTGGAGCCCAACATCGCACTCATGATGTGCTTGCACACCCGCAACTGGTGGTGCCCCTCGATGGAGAAGAACGACCTTAAAGTGTTCAACCAGTGGGTGAGTAAAGAGGGCAAGAAGCGTCCCCTGTATGTGTGGCTTTACTACAACTTCCCAGCCATGAACGCGCAACTGGAAGAGTATGCCATGTTCCCTGGTTTCTTCGTACATACCATGGCGAAACAGACGCGGATGTACCATCAGGCGGGCATCCGCGGTATCTTCCTGGAGCATTCCAGCGAGTTCGGGCAGACATTCCTGGGCGACCAACTGGAGCTCTATGTGCAGTGGCACATGGCTCTGAACCCGAAGCTCGATCTGGAGAAGCTGATAGACCGCTTCTTCAATGGGTATTACGGCAAGGCCGCCGGACCGATGAAGAGGCTCTACCTCGATATGGAGAGGGTGTTTACGGATGTCAACACCTACCCTGATGATATCAAGCACTCACCGGCGCACCAGCACCAGAACCGGAGACTCACCTACGAGTACGAACTGACTCCGAAACGTCTTGCAGACTACCAGGGTCTTATTAACAAGGCGCGGGACCTGGCTACCTCGGAGCTTGAGAAGAGGCGAGTGGACTACTTTGATAAGGGTATCGTGCAGCCATTGGCTGACGGTATGGCCAAATACCAGATCTATAAACAAGATATCGACTCCCTGGCTGCCAGGAGCTATGACCTCACAGTGCCGAAACTTAGCACCTCGGCTTCGGGTGACCCTGGGGCGGTAGACTGGTCAAAGGCAGTCGACATCGGTAGTTGGCGCACCGTGCTGGGTGAGCGATCGCCTCGCGTGATCTCGACAAAGCTGGCGCACGATGGTCAGTATCTGTACATCGATCTAAATGAACAGATGGACACCAAGAAATTAATCACCGGTCCAGAGGTGTGGCGTGGTGACGACTGGGAGATGTTCTTCGCGGCGCAAAGAGCGAAACCCTACCGTCAGATATCCATCGGCCCGGACGGCATGTTTTCGGCAAGCGAATATGGCGCAAACACACCAGGATGGAACCCACAGGTGCGGACTCTGAGCGACACCACCTCCGGCCAATACTGGAGTTGCCGAGTGTCGATCCCGTTGAAGGACCTGGTGTCGGAGAGCACGGTTATCGGCGACAGCTTCTACGCTAATTTCTACCGCGCCACGGGGGGGTCATCGAACCTGATGGCATGGAGCCCGAATTTTACCGCCAGCTTTCATGAGACGAGTCATATGGGTAAATTCACCCTTGCTCCGTAGCGACATAGAATGGGAGATGGACATGGGGGATTCAGTTGAGTTATGGAAAAAAGCCATGAGCGTAGATCAGATGGACCGACAACATGCCGCAAGTGATTTGTGGGATGACGATTGTGCGCCTTCTACGGAGGTTCTGAAACGCCTCATCTCCGATCCTCACTCTGGTGTTCGTCTCCGAGCAGTGTATGCTATCGAACGTCACCATTTTGATGGCTGTGCGCCACTGCTTGTCCGAATGATGCACGACGATCCGAATTTCGTAGTCCGTAGGAGTTGCGCGCATTCGTTAGCACATATCCCTGAGGGTGCAGCCTATGTGGTTGACGCTCTCGACGACCCCGATGACAGGGTGATTGGCTCAGCCATCGTTAGCCTGCAAGCTACAGGAGCTGTCTGGGCTTCAGATAGAATTGCGGAATACCTGACCCACGCTAATTGGGAAGTGCGTTACTCGGCAGCATGTGCATTGTTGAAGTTTGGTATTGGATCAAAACAACTGGTTGATACCATCCAAGAACTCACAGGGATGACCGAGGCCCAGGTAATGGTCAGTGGTTTCGCATTCGCCGAAGCGCTAGGTGCAGCAGAGGAAAACCTACAACCACAAAATGGCCGTGACAACGATTGCGATGACGGTCAGTGGGAAGCCGCTCAGCGTGAGCTATATGGTGCAGATCATATGGAAATGCAAGTAGATGATCGTCTGGAGATTTTACGGGCGAAGTTCGGCCCGGAACTGGTGCCATACCCCCAGGCTGATCCTCTTGGGGACATGCTGAAACAGGCAAAACAGCTCTTAGAGCAACCCTAAGTCTACGCCATGATATATGCAGCCCAACAATTCCGATCATTTTGTAGTTTTAGTGATAAAACAGGCGGTGATTTTATTGACAGAAATATATACATCAGGTAAACTATGTTTACAGGCACAGGTTTCGGCGTAAGCCATACTGAAGTCTGAAAGATATCCAAAAGCTAAGACCAGGATAGTACGACGCAATTCTGATTTCAGAGAGTTACCGGTTGGTGCGAGGTAACACAGAATGCGAAGGAATCTCACCTGCGAGCTGGGCTGCTGAACACGGCAAACGCCGTTAACTAAGCCGCCTCGGGTTCGCCCGTTATTGCGAACAAGAGTGGGTTCACCTGCATATACTGAGGTGGATCAACAAGGGTGGTACCACGTGAGTCAACCTCTCGTCCCTTGAGGATGAGGGGTGTTTTTTTATCTATGGAGGTGCGATATGCCAACGATGACCGGTGCCCAGATACTACTGGAGTGCCTACGCCGCGAAGATGTCAAGCACATTTTCGGATATCCGGGCGGTGTACTGCTGCCCGTCTACGATGCGCTGTATGAATACCGCGACATCGAGCATATCCTCGTCCGTCATGAACAGGGTGCCGCCCACATGGCAGACGGATATGCTCGCTCTACGGGCAAAGTCGGTGTCTGCCTTGCGACATCCGGCCCTGGAGCGACCAACCTAATCACAGGAATTGCCAACGCGCTGATGGACTCCATTCCGATGGTGGCCATCACGGGTCAGGTCAAATCAACGAACATCGGCAAGGATGCTTTTCAAGAGACAGACGCCATCGGGTTGAGTATGCCCATCACGAAGCAGAACTATCTGGTTCGCGATCCGCTGACCATCCCCAAGATCGTCTCTGAGGCGTTCCACATCGCCCGCAGCGGCCGTCCAGGCCCTGTGTTGATCGATCTGCCGAATGATGTGAGCGCAGCGCTTGTAGAGTGGGATCCGGCGACCTATCCCACCGAGGTGGACATCCCATCCTACCGGCCGACGTATAAAGGCCATGGGATGCAGATCAAGCGCGCTGCCGAGGCGATCAACGCGGCTGAACGACCCATTCTGTATGTGGGTGGCGGAGCCGTGGCATCCGGCGCACAAGCGGAGATCACCGAGCTGAGTGTGAAGGCCGACATCCTGGTCACCACCACTCTGCTGGGTAAAGGTGCGATCGATGAGAGCCATCCCAACTGCCTGGGTATGCTGGGCATGCACGGCGCGGCGTACGCGAACTACGCGGTAAACCACTGCGACCTTCTGATCGCAGTAGGGGCCCGGTTTGATGACCGCGTGACCGGCAAGGTGGATCAATTTGCCAAGAACGCTAAAGTGATACACATAGACATCGACCCAGCCGAAATCGGCAAGGTCATTGCGTGTGAGATCCCGATAGTAGGCGATGTGAAAACAGTGCTGAAGGAGCTCAACGCGGCCGTCATCGATAACAACCATACGATGTGGAACAATCAGGTCGCCAAGTGGCGACAGCGGTTCCCCATGAGCCCGCCCGATGATGGTGAGATGCACGCAGCCTCCATCATCCGAAAGCTTTGGGAGATGGCACCTGACGATGCGATCTTTGCCACCGACGTGGGCCAGCACCAGATGTGGGCGGCGCAGTTCGTGCATACAATCAAGCCACATCAGTTCATCACATCGGGTGGTCTTGGTACCATGGGATTTGGTCTGCCTGCCGCCATCGGCTCGCAGTTTGCCAATCCTGACAAAAAAGTGATCTGTATCACCGGTGACGGCTCCATACAGATGTGCATTCAGGAGATGATGACCGCGGTGGTTTACGAACTGCCCATCGTCATCGCCATTATGAACAACAAGACACTTGGTATGGTGCGGCAGTGGCAGGAGCTCTTCTTCAGCGAGCGATACAGCTCGGTCAGCCTGGAGGCCAGCCCCAACTTCCCACTCCTGGCGGAAGCGTATGGTGCCATTGGCATCCGTGTAGATAAGCCTGAAGATGTGGAGCCAGCCATCGCCCGAGCACTGGCGGAGACGAAGAAGCCGGTGCTGATCGACTTCCAGACCCCGACATTGGACAAGGTGTATCCGTTTATCCCAGCGGGCCAGACCGTGGACCAGATGATGCTGATGAATGGTGATCAGGCACCGCAGGTCACTGTAGACACCGACGCTGAAACATGGTCATTTGCAGACGACGAGCGAGTGCTCGAAGAGTTCATCAAGGACTCAGAATAGGAGAGGCGACAGTATGAACCAGCCAATAGCAACCGAACCTCTGCATACGATCACTGCGATCGTGTTGAACCATTCTGGTGTCCTGGCGCGGGTCGCTGGTCTTTTCGCTCGAAGAGGATATAATATTGAATCGCTGGCGGTGTCTGTCACGCAAGACCCAGACATCAGCCGCATGACCATCGTAGCGCGGGGCGACCACCGAGTGGTGGAGCAGATATGCAAACAGCTCAATAAGCTGATTGATGTAATCCGTGTGGCCGACTATATAGACTGCACCGCTGTAGAGCGTGAACTCGCGCTCATAAAAGTGGCCGCAGAGCCGGAACAACGGGCCCAAATCCTGCAGTTGGTGGAGATATTCCGTGCTCGCGTTATAGACGTGGGCGAACGGGATATGCTAATAGAAATGACAGGCGGCTGTGAAAAAGTAGACGCCTTTGCCAACTTGATGGACAACTACGGAATCCGGGAAATGGCGCGCACCGGAGTGATCGCAATGGCGCGCGGCCATAAGACCGCTTAGCAATACCTAACACTCAAGCGGCTTCGGCAGAGCTGAAGCCGCAAATTTAAGGGAGAAACATCTCAATCATGGCACAGATGTATTACGAAAAAGACGCGGACCTTCAGGTTCTCGCTGGCAAGACTATTGCCATCATCGGATACGGCAGCCAGGGCCACGCCCATTCACAGAACCTTCGCGACAGCGGACTGAGCGTCATAGTAGCTGACCTGCCCGGTACCCGTAACTGGAACACCGCTGTAGAGAACGGCTTTGAAGTGATGAGCGCAGCCGACGCAGCTAAGAAGGCCGACATTCTGATGATCCTGGTGAACGACGAGTACCAGGCAGATATGTACAAGAAGGACATTCAGCCTAACCTGAAGAAGGGCGCCGCGCTTGCTTTTGCACACGGCTTCAACATTCACTTTAGCCAGATCCTTCCTAACGAGCACACCGATGTTTTCATGGTTGCCCCCAAGGGACCTGGTCACCTCGTGCGCCGTCAGTATGAAGAGGGTGCAGGCGTGCCTTGCCTCTTCGCCATCTTCCAGGACGCGACAGGCAACTGCCGACAGATCGCCATGGCTTACGGTAAGGGTTTGGGCGGAGCTCGCGCAGGAATGCTCGAGACCACCTTCAAAGAAGAGACCGAGACCGACCTGTTCGGTGAGCAGGCTGTTCTTTGCGGCGGAACCGTGGCGTTGGTGAAGGCCGGCTTCGAGACCCTCGTTAATGCTGGATATCAGCCAGAGATCGCTTACTTCGAATGTATGCACGAACTGAAGCTGATCGTTGACCTGATGCATGAGTCCGGCATCGCCGGTATGCGCTACAGCGTATCCGACACCGCTCAGTGGGGCGACATGGTCGTAGGACCACGCATCATCACTGACGAAACCCGCGCTGAGATGAGGCGAGTGCTGAGCCAGATTCAGAGCGGCGAATTCGCAAAGAACTGGATTCTGGAGAACAAGGCCAACCGTCCTATGTTCCGCGCACTGACAAAGGCTGATGATGATAGTCAGCTCGAGAAAGTCGGCGCAGAGCTTCGCGGTATGATGCCCTGGCTGCACAAACCAGTCAACGCGAAGTAGTTTCCGTTCACCATTGGGCCGTTCGATCGTGTGGGCGGCCCACAATAGAATTTGCATGAAGGAGAATCACACCATGGAGAGCGTAGATCGCGTTTACGTATTCGATACCACTCTTCGCGACGGCGAACAGTCGCCTGGAGCGTCACTTAATGTTCACGAAAAACTGGACATCGCTCGGCAACTTGAAAAGCTCAATGTGGATGTGATAGAGGCCGGATTTCCTATCTCCTCACCCGGAGATTTTTTATCCGTTCAAGAGATTTGTAAGATCGTAAAGTCAGCTGTTGTCTGCGCATTGACCAGAGCCGTGCCGAAAGACATCGAGGTTGCAGCAGAATCGCTGAAAGATGCGGTTTGTGGACGTATCCACACCGGTCTGGGTGTGTCAGACAACCATCTGCAGAATAAACTGCGCCTCTCACGTGAAGAGGCCATGGCTAAGGGTGTGGCGGCTGTTAAGCTAGCCCGCTCGCTCGTTCCTGAAGTCGAATACTTTATGGAAGACAGCGGTCGTGCTGACCCAGAGTATGTTTACCGCGTGGTTGAGGCGATGATCAACGCCGGAGCCTGCGTCATTAACGTACCTGACACAACGGGATATACCACCCCTGAGGAGTTTGGTGCGCTGATTGCTGGCATCATGAACAACGTACCGAACGTTGATAAGGCCCGCATTAGCGTCCACTGCCACAACGACCTGGGGATGGCCACCGCCAATGCGCTGTCTGGTGTGATGGCCGGAGCTCGACAGGTGGAAGTGACCGTTAACGGGCTGGGCGAACGCGCCGGCAACACCTCGCTTGAAGAGGTTGTGATGGCGATCTACACCCGCAAAGATTGGTTCAAGGGCGCTTTTACCAATATCAACACCACGGAGATATACAAATCCAGCAGGTTGGTCAGCACGCTGACGGGTATCATTGTACAGCCGAATAAGGCCATCGTGGGGGCCAATGCTTTCGCGCACTCGTCTGGTATACATCAAGACGGCGTGCTGAAAGAGCGGACTACCTATGAAATCATCGATCCGGCTACTGTCGGTGTGATGGAGAGTAAGATCATCCTCAGCGCCCGCAGCGGCCGGCACGGTGTGAAGCACAGGCTGGAAGAGCTTGGCTACACTTTCGAGGCTGAGAATTTCGAAGAAATTTACGCCCAGTTCCTTTCTTTGGCTGACCGCAAGAAGCAGGTCTACGATGAAGACTTGCTGAGCCTGGTGGCGGACAGCTCCGTGCTCAGCGAGCAGGTGTATGAATTGGAACTGGCTCAGGTGATCAGCGGCAACGTGGCTGTTCCAACAGCTACGGTTCAGCTTAAGCATACCAACGGGCAGATTCACACCAGCGTAGCCACCGGCACCGGGCCGGTTGATGCCTGTTATCAGGCCATCGACAAGGTAGTGCAGCTCCCGTGTGAGCTCATGGACTACAGTATGCAGTCGGTGACCGAGGGTATAGACGCACAAGCCGAAGTGACTATCCGCATCCGTGCAGAACACGGTGACATCTACACCGGACGTGGAGCCAACACGGATATCGTGGTGGCTTCCTGCAAGGCATACCTGCAAGCTCTCAACAAGCTGCTGAGCGGCAAAAGCCAGCACCAGCAGCGCAGTGAAATCACCGAGGGGGGCGTCTAGCTCTCAGCCGTGATATCGACCTAATCGGAGGACGTATAAGCCATGGGCATGACGATAACCGAAAAGATTCTGGCCGCACACGCTGGTCAAGATCATGTATCTCCAGGTGATCTGGTTACCTGTAAAGTTGACTTCCTTCACGGGAACGACATCACAGCTCCGATCGCCATCAGGCAGTTCCGCAAGATGGGCGCACCGACCGTATTTGACAAAATGCGCGTGGGTTTGGTGCCGGACCACTCGCTACCGGCAAAAGACATTGCCAGTGCCACCCTTGCTAAAGAGATGAAGGAATTCGCGAAAGAGCACAACCTGCCATATCACTTTGATATCGGCCGGATGGGTATTGAGCACACCCTTCTTCCCGACGAGGGACTGGTACTGCCTGGTGACGTCGCGATAGGCGCAGACAGCCACACATGCACCTACGGCGCATTGGGAGCCTTCAGCATGGGAGTTGGTTCCACCGACCTGGCCGGTGCGATGGCACTTGGTGAGATATGGCTGCGCGTGCCTGACCAGGTGAAAGTGGTCTTCAATGGCAAGCGTCAAAAATATATGGGCGGTAAAGACATGATCCTGGCCACCATCGGCAAGATCGGTGTCGACGGTGGACTGAACAAGACACTCGAATTTACCGGTGAGGCGATTAGAACCCTGCCGATGTGCCACCGCTTCACTATGGCGAATATGGCCATCGAAGGCGGTGCCGATAACGGCATTATCGCTCCCGATGAGATTACCAGGGAGTTCGTAGAGGGACGCGCTCAGCGGGAATACAAATTCTTCAGCTCCGACGCCGATGCCTTCTACTGTGAGGAGATCGTGTTCGACCTGGACGTGATGGAGCCCATCGTGGCGTACCCATTCCTGCCGGAAAACACACACACCATCAGCGAAGCCGTGAAAGACAACATCAAGGTCGACCAGGTCGTGGTGGGAAGCTGCACCAACGGACGCATCGAGGACCTTCGGGACCTCGTGGACATTATCCGTGGCCGGCAGGTCCATTCTGATGTTCGCTTGATCGTGTTCCCAGGAAGCCAGGATATCTACAAGCAGGCGATCCGTGAAGGCCTGGTAGAGGAGATCATCAATAGCGGCGGGGCGTTCAGCACACCAACTTGCGGTCCATGCCTAGGCGGCCACAGTGGTGTATTGGCTCCGCACGAGCGGTGCCTCAGCACAACCAACCGCAACTTCCGCGGACGAATGGGGCATACCACCTCTGAAGTTTATCTGGCCAACCCGAGTGTGGCTGGCGCGACGGCGATTCTAGGCCGCATCGCACATCCCGATGAAGTGATAGGGTAAAGGAGACAACACACAATGAGTCAGCAAACCCTTACAGGGAAAGTCCATCTGTTTGGCAACGACATCGACACGGATGTCATCATCCCTGCGCGCTACCTCAATACCTCAGAGGCATCTGAGCTGGCAAAGCACTGCATGGAAGACATAGACACGGAGTTCGTGAAGAACGTCCAAGCTGGTGACATCATGGTCGGTGGCGACAACTTCGGATGCGGCTCCAGTCGCGAACATGCGCCTATCGCCATCAAGGCCAGCGGCATCAGTTGCGTGGTCGCCAACACCTTCTCACGCATCTTTTACCGTAACGCTATCAACATTGGCCTGCCAGTGTGTGTCTGCCCTGAGGCCGTTGCGGTGACGGAGAACGGCGATACGCTGAGTGTTGATCTTAACACCGGTATCATCACCAATGTTACCAAAGGCAAGAGCTTCCAGAGCGCGAAGTACCCGGCCACCATCAGCGCGATCATCGCGTCTGGCGGTCTTGTGAACTATGTGCGTGCTAAACTGGGTGTGGAGGCGATGCAGAATGCCTAAGCATCACATTGCGCTACTTCCCGGTGACGGCATTGGCACCGAAATCTGCGAACAGGCCGTTCGGGTACTGAACGTGGTAGCGGAAAAGTTCGGATTTGAACTCGAGTTCGAACACGCATTAATCGGTGGCTGTGCGTATGAGGCCACCGGTACACCGCTGCCCCAGGAGACACTTGACGTGTGCCTGCGTTCTGAGGCGATCCTGTTTGGTGCTGTGGGCGGACCTCAGTGGGACGGCTTGCCGTCCCATCAACGGCCTGAGGCTGGAGCGCTTCTACCGTTGCGTAAAGCTTTAGGATTGTTTGCGAATATCCGGCCAGCAGTGGTATTTCCAAGCATGGCGGACCAAAGCCCTGTCGAAGCCGTGCGTAAATCGGGTAAGCTAGATATAATAGTAATGAGAGAGCTTACTGGTGGTATCTACTTTGGTTTACCCAAAGGCCGTAACGAGGCGGGAGATACCGCATTCGATACTTGCACCTACACAAAGCCGGAAATAGAGCGTATCGCCCATACCGCGTTCGTTGCAGCGCGGAAAAGAAGCAGCAAGGTCACTTCTGTTGATAAGGCGAATGTGCTTGAAACCAGCCGGCTGTGGCGTGAAGTTGTTAGCGAAGTTGCTAAAGACTACCCCGATGTGCAGCTTGAGCACATGCTGGTAGATAACGCAGCGATGCAACTAATAAGGAACCCCTTGCAGTTCGATGTCATTCTGACCGAGAACATGTTCGGCGACATTCTCAGCGATGAAGCTTCTATGCTCACAGGCAGTTTGGGCCTTCTACCCTCAGCTAGTATGGGTAGTGGATCTTTCGGTCTGTTTGAGCCAGTCCATGGTTCTGCCCCGGATATCGCCGGCCAGGACCTCGCTAACCCGCTTGCCACGGTGCTGTCGGCGGCGATGATGCTCGAATACAGTCTAAATATGCCTGAGGCAGCTCGGGTTATAGAGAAGGCAGCGAGCACAATCATAGACCAAGGATATCGCACGCGTGACATCAGCCATGAAGGCGACACTCTGGTGGGATGCCGTCAGATGGGGGATCTTCTAGTGGAGGCGATCACGCGCAACTAACACAGGAGGCTGAATCAGATGAAGAAAGTAGAATGCATCATCCGCCCGATTAAGGTGGACGAAGTGAAGGAAGCACTAGAGGAGATTGGGATTTCCGGTCTCACAGTAGTAGACGTCCGAGGTTATGGCCGACAAAGAGGGCGTACCGAAAAGTACCGCGGTAATACCTATACCGTGAACTTCCTTCCTAAGCTGAAACTGGAAGTAGTGATTCCGGATTCAAGGTTAGATGACGTGGTGGATGTAATTCTTGAAGCGGCGCGCACAGGCGAAATTGGCGACGGCAAGATTTTCATCTCAGATGTGGAAGAAGTGATCCGCATCCGTACCGGCGAACGTGGCGAGGGGGCTCTGTAAACAGCCCCCCAGATAATGGGAGTGACTGAATGCAAAATCGGGTTGAAATCTACGATACCACCTTACGCGACGGGACCCAAGGCGAATTCATCAATATGTCCATTCAAGACAAATTGCGAATCGCCAGACGGCTGGACGAGTTCGGCGTAGATTTCATTGAGGGCGGATGGCCGGCCTCAAACCCGAAGGATACGGAGTTTTTTGAGCGTGCCAAGAACATGGTCTGGCATACGGCAAAAATCTCAGCATTCGGCAGCACTCAGCGTCCTAAGCTGCGCGCGGAAGACGACGTCAACCTGCAGCAGCTCGTGGCTTCGGAGGCCCCAGTAATCACCATATTTGGTAAATGCTGGGACCTCCATGTCCACAAAGCACTCAAAATAGAACTTCCTGAGAATATCGACCTCATCTACAACTCCATTGCCTATCTGCACGCAAACTGCAGCGAGGTCAACTTCGACGCCGAACACTTCTTTGATGGCTATAAAGATAACCCTGAATACGCCATCCAGTGTCTGTTAGCTGCGAAGAGGGCCGGGGCAAGCCGGGTCATACTCTGTGACACGAACGGCGGGACGCTGCCCGGGGAGATATCTGACATCGTCAAGCATGTCATCACCGAACTCCAAATACCCGTTGGTATTCACGCCCATAATGACAGCGATTGCGCAGTGGCCAACAGCCTGGTGGCTATTCAAGCGGGCTGCAGCCACGTTCAGGGTACGATGAACGGAATGGGAGAGCGGGCAGGCAACGCCAACCTGTGCTCTATCATCCCGGCTTTACGCCTTAAATTGGGCATGGAGTGCCTTCAAGATGACAGCATGATCCATTTGACGTCCCTGTCTACATTCGTGGATGAGATCATCAACCAACCCCATAACTCTCGCCAGCCATATGTCGGAAAAAGTGCATTTGCTCACAAAGGCGGTGTGCATGTGGATGCTGTCATGAAGAACAGCCGCACATACGAACACATCCAGCCAGAAGCCGTGGGCAACACCCGCCGTATACTCGTCAGCGAGCTCGCTGGAGGGTCGACTGTGGTGCAGCAAGCCCAAAAGATGTCAATCAACCTGGAAAAGGGCAGCCCTGTCGTCAAGAAAGTCATCACCAAAGTGGCTCACCTAGAAAATGAGGGTTACTCGTTTGAGGGTGCTGAGGCCAGCTTTGAGTTGCTCATCATGCAGCAGACCGGTCATTTTCACCAGATGTTCGAGACGGAATCATACCGCGTCATCGTCGGCAAGAGCAAGCCTAATGGTGAAGTGGTCACAGAGGCTGTGGTCAAGGTGAATGTGGATGGTGAGGTCACACACACAGTCGCCGAAGGCGATGGGCCTGTGCATGCTTTGGATAATGCGTTACGCAGCGCGTTGTTTAGCTTCTACCCTGCGATGGAGGGTATGAGGCTGACCGACTTCAAAGTGAGAGTCGTAAACATGAGCGACGCCACGGCCGCCAAAGTGCGGGTGAATGTGGAGAGCATAGGATACGGGCGCACCTGGACCACGGTTGGCGTGTCCACCAATATCATCGAGGCCAGCTACCGTGCTTTGGTTGATAGTTTCCAATACGGCCTGCAAATAGCGGCCGCCGATTCTGAGACGCCCAACGGATAACAGAGCAGTGAGCACTCGGCAGATCATTCTGGCAAGCCATATGGGGTTTTGCTTCGGTGTGCGTCGGGCGGTTGACATAGTTGAGAAGGCTCGGCAGTCACTGGACGGCCCTGTCACCACGCTTGGGGCGATCATTCATAATGAGCAGGTTGTGGAACACCACAAAAGCCTGGGTATTGGTCTATGCCATGAACTCACCGACGTTCATGATGGCACGGTTGTTCTAAGCGCCCACGGTGTCAGCCCTGCGGTAGAGCAGCAAGCAGCAGCTCAAGGCCTCAACGTCATAAACGCCACCTGCCCCTATGTTGCCAAACTGCACAAAGCAGCCGTCCAACAGGTTAAACTCGGATATACGGTCGTACTTCTGGGCGATTCCGGTCACTCGGAGGTCAAAGGCACAGTTGGTGCCATTGAACATGCCGGAGGCACTGTCAGCGTCATATCGGACGCAGGTGCGGCCTCATCCGTGCCTTATACCAAGCACATCGCATTGCTATCTCAAACCACGCAAAAGCTGAGCACTCTCACTGGAGTGGCGGCGGCTCTTGTGCCCCTGTGTCAGGAGCTGCACGTCATCAACACCATATGCCACGCCACCGAGGAACTGCAGTCCAGTGCCCGGCTCATGGCGCAACAGGTCGAAGTAGCTGTAGTCATCGGCGGAAAAAACAGCGCGAACACAAAGCGGCTGCGTGACATCTGCGAGGCAGAGGGCACTAAGGCTTACCACATTGAGACCTCAAGTGAGCTATTGCCCGAATGGTTTGATGGCGTCACACGTATAGGCATCACGGCGGGAGCCTCCACACCGGACTGGCTGATTCGTGATGTGACTGCGGCTCTTCAGCAAATGACAGGTGCGGAGGTCGCTGGTGAGTAGCCATAAGCACGGGTTGGAGATCCGATGGGTCCACCCAGATGGTCTTGGTGCCGAGTTGGGGCTAGAACCTGGCGATAGATTAGTCGCCATCGATGGCCAGGCAGTAGAGGATATCATCGATTACAGATATCGCATCACCGGCGATAATCTGGAGATCGAGGTTGAGTGCTCAGGCGAACGCCTGCTGATTGAGCTGGAAAAAGAGCCGTATGAAGAGCTTGATATCGACTTCTGCTCCGATGTGGCCGGTGATGTGAAGACGTGTAAGAATAACTGCGTTTTCTGTTTTGTGACTCAGATGCCCATCGGTATGCGGAGAAGCCTGTATCTGAAGGACGATGACTATCGGTTGAGCTTTATCCATGGGAATTACATCACCCTGACCAATCTATCTGATCATGACATCCAACGCATCATCGATCAAAAACTGTCACCGACTTACGTATCTGTTCACACGACCAACCCGATTTTACGCGGCAAGATGCTGGGTCGTAAGTCGTCAGTCGAGATAATGCCGACATTGCGACGACTGAGCCAGGCAGGTATTGAAATCCACACACAGATCGTGCTTTGCCCGGGCTGGAATGATGGTGATGAGTTGACTGACACTGTGAACAACCTTGCTGCCCTACACCCGGATATAAGTGGTGAATCTGGCGGTGTAATGTCCGTTGCCATTGTTCCAGTGGGATTGACTTCCTACCGTGAGAACATGCCGCACGTAGAACCCGTCGATTCTGCATATAGCCGCGAAATGATCGTATGGTTTCGCCGAACCGACCGCGAATTACGGAAGAAGTTGCCGCAGAGGATGGTGTACCTATCGGATGAGTGGTATTATCTTGCAGGGTTACCGGTGCCTGGCAAACAGCATTACAATGGGTTCCCACAACTGGAAGACGGCGTGGGCACTACCAGATACTTTATGGACAACCTGGCTAGTTTGAAACGCAGGTTACCCGTCACATGGGAAAAGCCGCCTGTTAAGTGGGTAGCGATCACAGGTATGATGCCATTGGGAGTGATTGAACGCTTTGCAGAGGCACTGTCGGCTATCGAGGGTATCGAATGCACAGCACTGGGTATACAGAACCGCTTCTTTGGGGGTACAGTATCCATAGCTGGCCTGATCACCGGTCAGGACATTGCAGAGCAGGTGCTGGCGAGTGGCCTCCAGGGTGATCTCCTGATCCCTGATGTGGCTGTTCGTCACGATGGCCTTTTCCTGGACGATATGTCGGTGAGCCAACTGGCTGCACAGCTCAGCCGGCGGGTGCATATAGTGCCGATACTACCCAGCAAAGCGTGGCGAATGCTTCAGTCTCTGTATTGACCTTTACCTTAATCTGCCCCACGGGGCGTTATTGGAGAGTGTTCTGATGAAAAAAATCGGTGTGTTAACCAGCGGGGGGGATGCCTCGGGCATGAACACCGCCGTAAGGTCCGTCGTCCGGTGTGCCATTGTGAATGGACTGCAGGTTTGCGGTATCCGCCGTGGATATGAGGGCTTACTTGACCGCGATATGGTACCCATGAGCCTCAGCTCAGTCGGCGGTATCATCAATCGAGGCGGAACCATCTTGCGCACCGCCCGAAGCGAAAGATTTAAGACCGATGCTGGCCAGAAGATGGCTGCTGAGTCCATTCGCGAAGAGGGCATCGATGGACTAGTGGTCATCGGTGGTGACGGCTCATTCCGCGGGGCTGAGGCGTTGATTGCGACGTGTGGTGTGCCGATCATCGGAATCCCTGGAACGATTGACAATGACATCGGCGGCACACACTACACCATCGGATGTGACACTGCGATGAATGTGGCTCTTGAGGCCATCGACAAAGTGCGTGATACCGCGGATAGTCATGAACGGATATTTGTGATTGAGGTGATGGGACGCTCAAACGGATACATCGCGGCCTGCGTCGGACTGGCTGCAGGAGCAGAAGCCATCTTAGTGCCAGAGGTGCCGTTCAATCTGGTCAGCATCTTCGACCGCATGAAGGTTGGCATCGCCCGTGGCAAACGCAGTTGCATCATAGTGTGCGCAGAGGGTGCGGCGAAAGCGGCTGATGTGGCTAACTTTGCGGAGCACTACCTCAATGCCGACGTCAGATACGCTGTGCTGGGACACATCCAGCGCGGTGGGGCCCCCAGCACGAGGGACCGGATCGCAGCCAGCCGATTTGGGGAGTTAGCGGTGAGGTTGCTTCTTGAAGGTAAGTCGGGACTGATGACGGTTGAGTGGAACGGAGCAATGGACGCAGTGCCCCTAAGCGTCTCATGGTCAGAGCCCAAGCAGTTGGATGAATCACTGCTGCAGCTCGCAGCCACGCTCTCAAGCTAGAGTTCAACCGCCTATAAAACAGTATAATGAGGAGGGAGAACCCGCCAGTATTTATTGTCTCCCTCTTTACTACATAAGCACGAGGCCTGATATATGGTTCATGATAAATCTATCTCCTTGAAATTGTCTTCTCAACGGCTGGAAATAGAAGCCGGCGAGAGTGTTGAACTAGAGTTACAGATAGAAAATGTCGGCACAGATGAACTCACACTAGGTATCGAGGTCGATGGGCTTCCCGACGGATGGGTCGCCATCCCAGTGCCCACTGTTAATGTCAGTCCACTACAGAAAATCACGGAAACAATCACCATAAATACCCCGCGTCGCTCAGAGTGCCTGGCGAAGTCCTATCCATTTGTGGTTAAAGCATGTAACATCCACGATGGGTATTCAATCGGTGAGCAAGCGAACCTTGTGGTGAAAAAATTCACCGCACTGACTGTTGAAGTATTACCGAAAAAAGGCGTCAGCCACTACATCCGTCCATTTACTGAGTTCGATACTGAACTATGCAACCTAGGCAATACGGAAGTCAGACTGAAGCTGAACTGCCGTGATAATGAAGACGCCGGATTATACACCTTCGAACAAGACACGGTGACTCTGCAACCCGGAGAGACCTGCATCGTTAAGCTGGGTGCGGAACCTGCGATCAAGCGGTTTGTGGGCAAGACTCGGCTGGTTCAGTTCGCCGTGACCGCCCGTAGCACAGACGATAACTTCATGGCCACTAATGCGCAAGCATATGTGGAGTACCGCCCTATGTTTACCCCCGCATCACTGGTGACTGCTGCAATCGTGTTGCTAGTAATGGTGTTATACTCGGTTCTCAAACCAAGCCCAGCGTTGATCAAAGAGTTCAAATACAGTGCTGACACCATCACCCTGGGTCAGTCTGTGACATTATCATGGAATGTGTCACATGCCAAAAAGATCACAATTTCGCCGGATCCTGGCCAGTTAGACACTCCTGCCGGTTCTGTCAGCCTTACACCGACTGAGACGACCACATATGTCTTGTCTGCCGAATCGGCAGCGGGCGAGGACAGTAAAGAGATCACCGTGGTGGTTCAACCTGCCCCTGAGTCGCCAGCACCGGTCATCAAGTTTTTCCGATCGGACCCGAACACTACCCTGGAGCCAAACCAGACAGTTCTGCTGACCTGGGAAGCGGTTAACGCCGACAAAATCTACTTAAATCCACCAGGCACCATGCTGGACCCTAATATCACCAGCCAGGAGTTGTTACCCAGTAAAAACACCACATACGAATTAACTGTGGTGAACAAAGAGGGGCGTAAGGTGACCAAGAGCCTGACGGTGAACGTAAATGACCCCAATATCGTAAGAGTGTTGAGTTTCAAGGCCAGTGCTGCGACTGTACCCGTCAATGGCAGCGTGGTGATCAACTGGAACGTACGTAACGCCAGCGATGTGACTTTAAATGATACGGCCGTTGATCCCATGGGCAGCCAGGAGTTTCCAATAACGGATACGACTGTGTTTACACTTCGAGCTAGAAATGAGCAGGGCAGTGTCATGGAAAAAAGATTGAAGGTCAGTGTAGAGGCAACACAACCGGTACCATCTACGCCATAAGAATCCTTCCACACGGATTCGAGGGCCACTTCGTTTAACGAAGTGGCCCTTTTCGTCATGGAACCTGTTGACATTACTGTGTCGGTGTGCCATACTTATAACATTCGGTGACCAGATATCTTGCAAGACGCAATACATCTTCCAACAGCCACCTTTCTGATTCGATAGGTGCTTCAACCTGGTAAGGAGTATTCTAGAATGAAGAAGAAACTCATTATTCTTCTCGCCGTCATCGCTGTTGTTGTCATCATACTGCTCGTGGTACCCAAAGGGCTGCTTAGTCCAAAATCCAAAGAACCATTCACTTTCGACTTCAAGACAGATCAATCATCAATAGCCGCTCAGACGGAGAACGACGAAATGGCCACTCTTCTGGCGTGTTCGCCGTTCTACACAGGAGCGAAACAATACGCAGGCGTGAACAGCGCTGAGTTCGATCAGGCACGGGAACGAAAAGTGCAGGAGATCATCCGTGAATCGGATGACTTGGCAGCAAATTCGATGAAGATGAAGCCTGATATGGATAAAATGCGGACATCGGTGATGAGCTTCCTCACCGTGTGTATGAAAAGTGATCCAAAAGCCGAGAAATACGCTCGGGAGTCGGGCAAGCGAATACTCACGATAATGACAAAAGAAGCGGTCGCGGAAGCGCAGTACAAGAGCTACACCGCCGACTCGCAAAATGCATTTACAAAGAGCTTCATCCAATACCTGAAGGCCAGTCATGCGGTGCAGCTTGGCACCCTTTATATGCAAGACATCAACAACTTGATGGTCATTGCGGCTCTTGGTGTAGAAGGTGCTGCCATATCAGCAAACCCAGCCATCAAGGAAGCCGGCAAGAAGCTTGATCAAGAAATGGCTGCATACGACGGCTTAATGAACCAGTCTGGCGAGTTGATGAGAGGCATATACTCTATTCAATATTGCTTCAAGCAGCTAAAGACAGGTGATTACTATTTTGCCCAGAGTGCTGTGGCGTTTATACGTCAGTCAATGCCTAAGTTGAAAGAGACCGCTGCCACTTTGAAGCCAAACAAATACATGGACGAACAGGCCATCACCTTCACTAAAGACTACCTGGCCAAGTTTGATAACCTGAGTGTCGAGATGCAGAAGTATCTTGATTCCGTACCTAAAGATTCCCTGGTTGAGGTTTCGTTGTATAAACCGGGCAGCGGGTATGCCGTAGCACAGACTACCGATGCAGCCCCAAGCCCCTATCTCTTAGCGGCCAAGGGCAATGCTGCTTTCGCCAATCGTGTAGCTGATGGGATATCCAGCATCTTCAGTAAAGGTGCGTCTGTTGTTAAAGCTGGCTGGACCGGAGTTAAAACGACCGTGCATGGCATTCAGAGCACAGTGGGATTGGGGCTGGATGTGGCAGGAACCGGCATTGCCAACATATCTCGGATTCCTGTGGGCATCTACTACGGAAATACGCTTGGGGAATGCTGGGAAGATATGCAAGCCAACTCCAAACAGATCATCACCAACTGGAAAAATAACAAAAGCGGATCGTCGACACTACGTACCGCTAAAGACTACTTCGACTCCGTTGATGAAGGCGGTGAGTACGTGGTAAGCACCGGTGTCGAGAAGACCATCGGAAAAGGATGGGTCAGTTGGGGCACAGGAAAAGTCGGGAAAGCGGTCGTCGGAATCTTTACCGGTCTTGGTAAGGGAATTTCGTTAATCGGAAACCGAGACGCCAACGCCTCTGACTATGTGATCGGCACTATTGAAGTTGCTGGAGCCGCAATCGGTGGAAGCAAGCTGGTCATCCGGGGAACCCAATTACCAGGAATGGTGAAGGGGTTAGCCCAATCTAGCTGGCTTAGTGCTCAAGGCGCGTGGAACACGCTGGGCAAAATGCTCACCCAGATGGAACGAAATGATATGACAGCGTTGATCAGAGCTGCCGCGGCGCGCGGAATGAGCTCGCCAGGCTTGACCGCACGTGTTGCGATTGCAGATGCGATGATCGCCGCCGCTAACAGTGCAAATGCGGCCCTCAAGGCTGAGTTTCGTAACATCATCAATGCCGGTGTAAGTGCAGGATGGACCAACTTCAATTCCACCTTACGTTCGTCACTTACCGAATTCGTCCGGAAACAATACACCACCAATCTGAGAAGCATTCTATCAATCATCGGCGATACGCCCAAGGAGTTCGTCGATAACGTGGTAGCTGAGTGGGCTGATGACGCGCTGAAAGCTATAGTTGATGAAGTTATGGCTGAACCTCCGCAACCCTCGGAACTTAAAGGGCTATGGTCAGGCAAAACACTCATCACCGCAGTGACCGTTCCGGAGCCTTCAGAGAAGGCCAAGAAGGAGGGCTGTAACTTCGATGAGATCAAGAAGCTGAAAGGCAAGAACTGCGCTACTTCCATTCATTTGAGTGGTGCTCCCGGAGGCTCCGGGCAAGCCACCGTCAACATAGCATTCCAAGCCGGCAAGGGGCAGCCATTTACTGGACGCTACACATACAGTAACGGTGATGTGTCTATTTCTAATTCATCCAAAGGCGTCACCATCACAATGAAGGGTAAGGCCGTCCGTCAGACGCAAGGTTACTCGATGAATGGTGACATGAATCTGCGATGGGGTGGTGAAGGCATCGTCATTACCATGGCAGGTAAGTTCGAAGTGACCAAGGCGCATTAACTGATCAATGCGTCCCGAACTGTTTCATGTGATGGTAAACGGCCGCGAGCTGTATGTAATGTCTTACAGCTTCTTCTTGACGCTCGCGGCCATTTTCTTCATATTGATAGGGACTTTTATCGCATATAAGCGTGGGTTATCTGCTGCCCGGGCTGGCCTATGCCTATTTGTGGGTGTGGTCGCTTTGTCGATCAGTGCTCGATTGATGCACTGGCTGACATCGCCAACATCGTTCGACCAGGGGCTTGGCGATGTGTTGAGCTTCACTCGCACCAATCTGTCCGGTTATGCAGGCCTTCTACTAGCTATTCCAGTCATGGTAGTCGCGGCTCGTATACTGAACCTACCTGTCTGGAAACTGGCCGACGCCACCGCTCCTGCACTGGCGGTATCGGCAGCTTTGGCCAAATTGGGATGTTTTATGAACGGCTGTTGCTACGGAATTCCTACCAAGTTACCATGGGGGATCGCTCTGTCTACGGGCGAGAAGAGCTTTACTCAGGTGATCTCAGGGGAGATCGGTCTTTTCGACGATCCACTACCAGTGCATCCCACTCAGATTTACGAGGCGCTGGCTGCGTTAAGTGGGGGAGTGATCGCACTGTTATTGTTGAGGATGAGGGTGCCTGATGGTGTGGTACTGCTGGCGTTTGGTATTTGGTTTACGACCATTCGATGGATGACCTATTATCTTCTCCAATCGACAAGCTTGCAGTCGAAGGCGGAGTGGTTCTACCCTGGGCTCTACCTGGCGGTGATTGTGGCGTGTATTGTCACGATCGCCTTCCGTTATCGTGCAACGAGAAGCTACTCGGACGCTAGTTGACCTCAGCTCGTCGCGTCCCTGATGCCAGTAATTGCACGAGGTTGGTCAGGAAGGGCGTTCTGTCGGTAGAGTTGATAGTTTCCCCATACATGATGAAGTTGGGTTAGCAAGAGGAAAAGATGGCGGGGATGACGGGGCTCGAACCCGCGACCTCAGGCGTGACAGGCCTGCGCTCTAACCAACTGAGCTACACCCCCATGAAGGGTTGGAGAGACTGGAGCCGACGAGGGGACTCGAACCCCTGACCTACGCATTACGAGTGCGTCGCTCTACCAACTGAGCTACGTCGGCGGGCGTGAATGGTGCCACAGGGCGGGATCGAACCGCCGACACCGGGATTTTCAGTCCCGTGCTCTACCAACTGAGCTACCGTGGCATGTTAGATGCAAAATGGCGGGGATGACGGGGCTCGAACCCGCGACCTCAGGCGTGACAGGCCTGCGCTCTAACCAACTGAGCTACACCCCCACATGGGTTGGGTCAGGAGAAGATAACGGGTCTCGAAACCCCTTATCTGCGGTTAGCGAAACGCTCATCATCGCGGTCGGCCTGGCGATGATGGCAAAGAAATGGTGCCACAGGGCGGGATCGAACCGCCGACACCGGGATTTTCAGTCCCGTGCTCTACCAACTGAGCTACCGTGGCACGTTACGTGCAAAATGGCGGGGATGACGGGGCTCGAACCCGCGACCTCAGGCGTGACAGGCCTGCGCTCTAACCAACTGAGCTACACCCCCGCGTAAGCGATGCATGGTGGGCTGAACAGGACTCGAACCTGTGACCACTTCCTTGTAAGGGAAGCGCTCTACCAACTGAGCTACCAGCCCGCGTTTCACCCTGTTTCATGCTCACACGCAGGAGTTATTATGCCAAAGCTTGAAAGATTTGTCAAGCGGCGCCAGACCAGAGCAACGATCCTGCGTCTCAAAAGGAAACGCCCCTAGGGTCAGGGGCGTTTCTTGTGAAGGCTAAGCCGGGAACGGCTTTACTCCAGTACGGCACCCTTGTTGGCGCTTGTGGCCATGCGGGCGTATCTCTTAAGCCAACCAGTAAGCTTGCGATCTGGGGCTACCGGTGGGTTCTGTTTGCGCAAGGCGATCTCTTCATCGCTCAGTTTCGCCACGAGTGTTCTGTTGGGGATGTCGATGCTGATGATGTCACCATCCTTCAGCAGCCCAATCAGACCGCCCTCAGCAGCTTCAGGGCTCACATGACCAATACAAGCCCCACGTGTGCCACCTGAGAAGCGACCGTCGGTGATGAGCGCCACAGATTCGCCTAGACCCTGTCCCATGATATAACTGGTGGGACCAAGCATCTCCTGCATACCAGGACCGCCCTTGGGTCCTTCGTAGCGAATGACAACCACGTCACCCTTATGTACGTTGCCGGCAAGGATGTTTTCGCAGGACTCCTCTTCCGAGTTATAGATCACTGCCTTGCCTTCAAACACCAGCATATTAGGCGCTACTCCGGCAGACTTCACCACAGCGCCGTTTTCCGCCAAGTTGCCGAACAAAACGGCCAATCCACCGGTCTTGCTGTAGGCGTTCTCAATCTTGCGGATGCACTGGTCGTCCTTGATTTCGCAGTCGGCGATGTTTTCGCCCAGTGTCTTTCCGGTCACTGTGATGCAGGATGTATCGATCAAACCTGGAATACGGCTGATCTCCTTAAGGATTGCCCCGATGCCACCCGCGTCATCTACATCCTTGATGTGATACTGGCTGCTGGGGGAGACCTTGCATATATTGGGCACGATTTGGCTGAGTTCGTTAATCCTGTTCAGGTCATAATCGATACCGGCTTCAGAGCATACCGCCAGGGAATGCAGGACGGTATTTGTTGACCCACCCATGGCCATATCCAGTGCCAGCGCGTTGTCAATGGTGCGCTTGTTGAGGATATCCAGAGGTTTGATGTCTTTTTCGACCAGCATCATGATGGTTTCGCCGGCTTTGCGATAGAGCGCCACGCGCTCAGGATTAAGGTGGTCTTTGGTCCCGGCCAAGATAGTGCCGTTACCGGGCAGAGCCAAACCCAAAGCCTCGCACAGACAGTTCATGCTGTTCGCGGTGAACATGCCGCTGCAGGAGCCGCAAGTGGGGCAGCCACGGTCTTCCAGCATTTTCAGACGCTCATCATCAATCTGGCCCATTTTATGCTTGGCCACACCTTCGAATACGCTGATCAGGTCTACGGGGTTGCCGTCATCGTCATATCCCGTGGCCATCGGTCCACCGCTGATGAACAGCGTGGGCACATTGAGGCGCATAGCCGCCATCATCATGCCTGGCACGATTTTGTCGCAGTTCGGAATACACACCATACCATCAAGGCAATGCGCTTTCATGACCGTCTCAACGCAGTCCGCAATGAGCTCGCGGCTGGGCAGTGAGTATTTCATACCACCGTGTCCCATCGCGATGCCGTCATCTACCCCTATAGTATTGAACTCAAACGGAACGCCGCCCGCATCACGGATGGCCTGTTTGATGATTTCGCCGACCTTGTTAAGATGTACATGGCCTGGGATGATTTCGATGAAGGAGTTGCAGACGCCGATGAACGGCTTCCGCATATCAGCATCGGTCACGCCTGTGGCTTTCAGTAAGGAACGATGCGGTGCTCTATCGAACCCGCGTTTGATGGTATCGCTGCGCATTTTAGCGCCTCCTGGATTTCGGATTGTATATAATTAGTATAACTCTACTCACTTAGCACGTAAATAACGCGAGGATGACGGATGACACCAAAGCGTATCGCTGCGATCGACTTAGGCTCGAACTCGTTCCTACTCACCATAGTACAAATCGTAGCTGACGGAATCCGTACGCTGCATGATAGCTGCATCATTACGCAGATATCTAAAGACATGGATCAAAATGCAAACATGGCACAGAAATCTATCTCGCGCGCGATTGAAGCCGTCTGGAAATTCCAAGGCATCCTGGTCAAATACGAGGTTGACATACTAATACCGGTGGCCACAGCGGTGTTCCGGAAGGCTGCGAACGCTCAAGTCTTCCTCGATGAAGCCGAACAGATATTGGGTACCACGGTCAATATCATTTCCGGTCAGCGTGAGGCAGAGCTGAGCTTCAATAGCATCGCCAAAGACCCGATATTTACCGATATACGTGATCTTTGCGTCGTTGATCTTGGCGGAGGCAGTGCCGAGATCGCCTCAATAGGTAAATCTGGTTTGACCCTCAACAGCTTCCCGATAGGCGCCATGGCCATGAAACAGGCGCATGTCTCTCACGATCCCATCACTGCTGGTGAGATCGCCGCGATCATTGATAATGTCCGCCAAGAATGCACGGGTATGCCGGCATCAACTCACAGTTTGGTAGGTGTAGGCGGCGCTTTTGTGAACTTCGGGGGATACTTACTGGGTAGTATGAACCACTCGATTATTCATGGAGTGAATATCACCACCCAGCAACTTGAGGAGATCACTAATAGACTTTGTGCTGTCGACGAAACCGAACGCAAACAAATTCCTGGTCTGGAACCGGAGCGAGCAGGGGTAATACATATCAGTGCTATCGTGGCATCGGAGTTAATGAAATCTCTGGGTGTCAGCGAGTTCCGGGTGAGCGTCAAGGGGTTACGGTGGGGAGTGATTTACGAGGCGTGCGATGCGCGTAGGCATTGATGCCCGCTGCCTGACAGGACCATTCACGGGCGACCGCACTTACTGGGAAGGTCTCATTGGCGGGCTGTCCACTCTGAACGCAGAGTTAGAGCTTGTGCTGTTCAGCGATCGTGACACACCTGTGGGAGTGGTTCCTAAGACAGCGAATATCGAGCAGGTGGTCATACCATCACACTGGGGGCGGTATTTTAGCTTTGTGCAGCTTCCGCGGGCTGCAGTCCAACACAAGTGCGATGTGGTTCATGTGCAATACAGCGTGTCACCGTTGTTTCGTATGCCCGTCGTCACCACCATTCACGACATCTCATTTGTGTTATACCCCGAATGTTTCCGGCCGAAAGACCGTTGGCTGTTAACACGTAGTGTGCCGGTGGCGATGCGCCGTGCGGCCCAGGTGATCACGGTGTCGGAGAGCAGCCGTGAAGATATCATCCGGAAGATGCACGTCGACCCAGCCAAAATCCATGCCACTCCGCTGGCTGTACCCGCCAGGTTGCAAGTTGATACGGGTATATCGGAGGGTGTGTTATCAACTGAGGAGATGGAATCTGGGTATTTTTTGTTGCTGGGGGTCAGGCAGCCCAGAAAGAACCTGCCCCACGCTGTCCGGGCATACGCACGATACCGCGAGTTGGGTGGTACATCAAGGCTGGTCATTGTTGGCAAGACTGGCTGGGGCGAAGATGTCTTGAGTGATGTGATCAACAGTTGCGGTGTTGGCCAGTATGTGCGGTTCACAGGTTATGTTGAGGACAACCAGCTCCACGCACTTTATACTCGTGCTAGAGCACTGTTATATCCCAGTCTATACGAAGGATTTGGTCTTCCACCACTGGAGGCTATGAGCCTTGGCTGTCCTGTGTTTGCCTCGGATATCCCAGTGATGCATGAGGTTTGCGGTGAGGCCGCCATACTCATTCCGCCTTCAGATATCGGATCATGGGCGGATGCGATGCTTGGATTGACTGCGGATGTTGCCCATCGGCTATGCACACTGGGTAAGGCCAGGGCTTCACGGTTTAGTTGGACGCAAACTGCCCAGCAAACGTACAATGTATATGAGCTGGCACGCCAGACGGGCAATTTCTCGTAATACACTATCAGATGGAGTTTTCTACAAATGAATGAAACGCGCTGCAAGGAAATCGAGTTATTATCTGCTGCTCAGCGTGGTGACAACAAGGCGTTTGATCGACTGGTCATGAACAACCAAAAGGCGATTTTTCGAGCAGTGATGCGTGACTGTGTAGACCCCGATCTGGCCGCCGATGTGATGCAGGATGCCTTAATCCGTGCTTATAAGTCTCTGCCAGCATTCCGCGGTGAGGCTAGCTTCAGCACCTGGTTTTTCAGGATTGCCCGCAATGTGTGCTGGCGTCGAAAGCAACAGATCAAGAGCCAGGACACTGTGTCGCTAGATCAGCCGATATTCACCAACAGTGATGCCGATTCGATGGTCAGGCAAGTGGTGGACTACTACGCCGAAAACCCTCAGGAAACACTTCTTGAAAATGAAGTGAAGCAGAGGATATCGGCCGCAGTGGAGAGCCTTCCCAGCAGTTTGCGCGCGGTACTAGTACTCCGCGATATGGAAGATCAGAGCACTCAAGAGACCGCTGATAAGCTTGGAATTACCACCATGGCAGTGAAGGCCCGGCTTCACAGGGCTCGTGCCGCATTACGACTCAAACTGCAGGACTACTTTTCAGAAGATGCAAATTGACGAGTAATGAAGCATCCTGTACAATGACATCGATGCGCAGGAGGTGACAACTCGCGATGAAATTGGCTTTAGGTGGCGATCACGCCATTACAGATATTAAGGATTCTCTCATTTCCGAACTTCAATCCAGTGGTCATGAAGTGCTATACTTCGGAAGCCATGACGGCGAAGCAATTGATTACCCCGATGTTGCCGAAGAAGTGGCACAATGCATACTCAATCAACAGGCTCAACTGGGGATACTGGTCTGCGGTACGGGCATAGGGATGAGTATTGCTGCGAACAAAATGGCTGGTATTCGATGCGCTCATGCTCAGGACCCTGTTTCTGCGGCACTGGGACGAACTCACAATGATGCCAATATGCTGGCTGTTGGGCAGCGGATACTGGGCTTTGAACTGATGATTGAGACCATACGGGCTTTTGTGGATGCTGAGTTCTCTGGTGGAGACCGGCACATACGCCGTGTCAGCAAAATCATGTCCATACAAGACAAACAGTAGAGAAGAGGCAGATTAATGGCAGACACAAAATCCGTGATGGAGTTACACCGAACTACCCCGCTTAGCGTTGCTGACCCCGATGTTTTCGCCGCGATCGAGGCTGAGAAGACTCGCCAGAATAACCATCTTGAGCTCATTGCTTCCGAGAATATCGCCAGTAAGGCTGTTCTTGAGGCACTCGGTTCCGTCATGACTGACAAGTATGCGGAAGGGTATCCAGGCAAGCGCTATTATGGCGGCTGCGACTGCGTAGATGTGGTAGAAACCCTGGCTATAGATCGTGCGAAGCAACTCTTCAACGCCGATCATGCCAACGTCCAGCCTCACTCGGGTGCTCAGGCCAACCAGGGTGTGTACAGCATCTTTATGCAGCCAGGAGACACACTGCTTGCTATGGACCTATCGATGGGCGGACACCTGACTCACGGTAGTCCTGTCAATTTCTCTGGGATACTTTATAACGCCGTTCATTACGGTGTTGACAAAAAGACAGAGTACATCGACATGAATGTTGTGCGTGATCTGGCGATCAAGCACAAACCGAAAGTAATTGTATCTGGAGCTAGCTGTTACCCGCGCACGCTGGATTTCGAGGCCTTCCGTTCAATATGTGACGAGGTCGGAGCCTACATGATGGTGGATATGGCGCATATCGCCGGCTTAGTGGCTGCAGGTGAGCACCCATCACCAGTGCCGTACGCCGACTTTGTCACTACCACCACCCATAAGACCCTTCGCGGCCCGCGTGGAGCGATGATCCTGTGCAAAGAAGAGCATGCGGCTGCTGTGGATAAAGCGGTGTTCCCTGGAATGCAGGGCGGTCCGTTGATGCACGCCATAGCAGGCAAGGCGGTCTGCTTCGGAGAAGCATTGAAGCCATCATTCAAGAGTTATCAGCACCAGGTCAGGCTAAACGCATCCGCACTTGCGGCTGCGCTACAGGCACGAGGATATCGGTTAGTATCTGGCGGCACTGACAACCATCTGATGCTGGTTGACCTGCGCACAGCAGGTATCACAGGACGCAGGGCTCAAACGGTGCTCGATAAAGTGTTCATCACCGTCAACCGCAACATGATCCCCTTTGACCCTGAGAAGCCGTTCGTGACCAGTGGTGTGCGTCTGGGCACGCCATGCGTCACAACACGTGGCCTGACAGAGGTGGAGATGCCCGTGATTGCCGAACTTATCGACCGAGTGTTGAAGAATGCTGATGACAAGGAGCTGCGGGCGACAGTACGCAGTGAGGTTAAAGCCCTCTGCCAGCAATTCCCGGTATTAGCATGAACTTTGACCAGGAGACGGTAAACAGACCCTCATGGGATGAATACTTCATGTCGATTGCGAAGCAGGTCGCCACACGGGCGACCTGCCCAAGACGTTCGGTCGGTGCGGTGATCGTGCTCGACAAGCGTATTTTGACCACAGGTTATAACGGGGCTCCCAAGGGCTTGAAGCACTGCCCTCCAGGCGGTGACTTGCTGGAATGGCCCATGGGCTGCTTGAAAGATGGCCACTGTATACGCGCTGTGCATGCTGAACAGAATGCCATTCTACAGGCGGCTCTGAACGGTGTAAGCACAAGAGGGGCCACTGTTTACGTCACCTGCCAGCCGTGCAATAACTGTGCTAAGATGATTATCAACTGCGGCATTGTGCGTGTGGTATTTGAGGGTGACTACCCAGACCCATTCGCCATGGAACTGTTTGATGAGGCCAAGATTGAGCTAGTGCATCTACGAGACAAAACGCTAAACGACGGCAAGTGATGCGCATAGCTCTCGTTACCTTCATATTGTCTCTGTTCATTTCAGTCGCCCTTACCCCGTTTGTCGCCAGGTTCGCGCGTAAAATGGGTGCGATAGACCATGCAGACAAGATGGAGAACGGCGAGAGCCGCCGTATGCACAGCACCGCCATCCCTCGCTGGGGCGGCATAGCCATCTATGCTGGATTTTGGATAGCCACTCTGGTTATGTGCTGGTTGTTCAACCTCGATCCCCCGAGTTGGGTGATCTTTGGGTGTGGAAGTATGGTGGCACTGTTCGGGCTGCTTGATGATCGGTACCAGTATCCTGCTTGGATTCAAGCCACTGTACTGCTCACGGCCGGTGCGTTAACGGCCCTGTACGGCGGCGTCCGTATCACAGGAATCACAAACCCCTTGGCTCCGCTGGAATTCACAGGTTATAATCCTGCGCACTGGTTACCGATGGGGCTATTTGCTGTTCCTGTGACCATGATCTGGATATTTGTGGTGACCAAGACATTTGATACGATCGATGGCCTGGATGGTTTGGCCTCAGGCACGGCAGCTATCGCCGCATCCACAATCACATTAATGGCCCTTATTGAAAAAGCACCCTCCGTGGCAATACCAAGTGCTGCGTTGGCAGGTGCTGCCGTTGGCTTTCTGGCTTATAATTACAACCCGGCCAGCATCATCATGGGCACGGTCGGCGCACAGTTCATTGGCTATATGCTCTCTGTGTTGGCCATCATGGGTGCCTTTAAGCTGGCTGCTACAGTATCTGTCGCAGTTCCCTTACTTGTTTTTGCCATTCCATTATTCGATGCCGCGTTTGTGATCTCTCGACGGTTGGCAGCCGGTGAGAAGATATCGACGGCCGATAAACGTCATCTCCATCATTCCCTGCACCGCCGCTTCGGTACGAAAGGCGCAGTCACCATCATATGGGGTCTAGCCGCGATCGGATGCCTAGTCTCATTGTCCCTATTTTTTGCATCGAGGTAATACTATTGGCTACTCAGCCCAGAATCGTAACTGTATTTGGTACCCGTCCTGACGCTATCAAAATGGCACCTGTTGTTCTAGAACTCAAAAAGTACGAACCCCAAATCAAGGTAGATGTGGTCGTCACTGGTCAACATCGTGAAATGCTTGACCAAGTACTTGGAGTGTTCAAAATCAAGCCCGAGTATGATCTGAATATCATGCAGCACGGGCAAAGCCTCTCGCAGATCACCGCGAGGGTGCTGACCGGTCTGGAGCCCATTTTTGATGAGATCAAACCCGATGTCGTGTTCGCACAAGGGGATACATCGACTACCTTCGTGGCCGGGCTGGCAGCCTTCTACCATAAAGCGAAATTCGCCCATGTGGAAGCCGGTTTACGAACACACAATAAATACAACCCCTTCCCTGAAGAGATGAACCGCATATTGGCGGCTCCATTGGCGGAATACCATTTCGCGCCCACTTCAATGGCACAAGAGAATCTTCTGCGTGAAGCGGTTGACCCAAAGCGCATTTGGATCACTGGAAACACGGGTATTGATGCGTTACTATCCGTAGCCGCCATGGACCATGAGTTCGAACAACCCGAACTGGAAGCACTCCGTCACACAGGTCTTAAGACTGTGCTAGTGACCAGCCATCGGCGCGAGAACTGGGGCGAACCCTTGACTGACATCTGTACTGCTGTGCTTGCTCTAGTAGATATGCATAAAGATATACAGATTGTCTTCCCCATGCACCGAAATCCGATCGTGCGAAAAACCGTGGAAGCGATGCTTGGAAACAAGGATCGCATCACCCTCACTGAGCCACCGGATTACAAGCCTTTTGTTAAATTGCAGCAGCTAGCCGAATTAATACTCACCGATAGCGGTGGTGTCCAGGAAGAGGCTCCAAGTCTGGGTAAGCCGGTGCTTGTGCTGCGTGAGACGACGGAACGGCAAGAGGGGGTCACCGCAGGGACAGCCCTTCTGGTGGGAACCGATACTGAGCGGATTGTTGCAGAAGCCAACCGCCTGCTTACCAACAAACAGCACTACCATCAGATGGCCACCGCTACTAACCCGTACGGTGACGGAACAGCAGCTCAGCAGATATGCAAGTTAGTGCTAGCAGAATATAGGATAGAGAGCATATCATAGATGACAACGGTCAGAACCGAACAACCTATACAGACCTTCTTTAGGATGACCGGGCGGGTGGTGCTTGTACTGTTCGGCCTGTATCTGTTGTATGACCTTAGGAATGTGATCTTCACACTCATCGCAGCGGCGGCTTTTGCATATCCGGTTGGCTGGATAGTGAAGGCTGGTATGCGGTTTAAGCCTAAGTGGCTATCAACACGCATTTACCGCATCGTCTCGTGCCTCGTGGGGATTTTGGGATTCATCGCTTTATGGATAGGGGGTGGTTTCCTTATCTACGTTCCGTTTCGTAATGAGATTATCGGATTGAGTTCGAACTGGGATACGTATCAGCTACAACTTACCCGAATGTTCGGCGGTGTCGTAGATTGGTATAACACACTTCCCACCGTTCTGCGCGATGTGTTAGAAAGTCAAAACATCAACAATGGTTTCGGTAATGTGTCCATATTCATGGGTGGATTATTGTCACACACCACTAAAGTGGTCAGCTATGTGGTCGAACTCATATTGATACCTGTGGTCGCATTTTACTTTCTTGTCGATGGCGATTCTATGCGAAAAGAGATCGTCGGCTCGTTTCCGAAAAAGCTATGGAGATCGACAACATGGGCATTGCGAGAAGCGAACCTGATTTTTGAGAACTATGTCATCGGCCAGATCATTCTTTGCGTCATCGCTGGTGTGGTTGTATGGCTGGGGCTTAGCCTGCTTGGCGTTAACTATGCTTTAGTATTGGGCGTGATGGCAGGTGTCACCCGTGCTGTGCCCGTGATCGGCCCTATCATAGGCGCCATACCAATAGTGCTGTTGTCTGCAGCCCAATTCCCATCCGATCTTTCGGTCACAGTGAAGGTATTAGTGTTTTTCAGCACCTTGCATCTTGTGGAGAGCAAGTTCATTCTACCGATCTTGCTGGGCGATCGATTAAAGCTACATCCGGTATTTGTGATCGTGGCCTTGTTGGTGGGAGGGCAGTTCGCTGGTCTACCCGGGATGTTCCTGGCAGCACCCATAGCCGCCATCGTGAGAATCATGTATCGAAGATTCAAACTGAAACTACGGAATTAGAGGCTGTTTTTACATGCATGAATATATCCAATCGATCATCCTGGGCATTCTTCAGGGGCTGGGTGAGTTCCTGCCCATCTCCAGCTCGGGGCATCTGTTGCTGGCTCCATACTTGTTTGGCTGGAAGGAGATGGCTTCGAACACTAAGCTTGTTTATGATTGTGCTTTACACGTGGGTACCACGACCGCACTGATCGTCTTTTTCCGGAAGGACTTGGCTTCAATCTTCGGCGCATTGCTGTCGAAAGATAAGCAGGCTGAGCCTAACCGCCGGCTAGCGGGATTGCTATTAATGGGCTGTGTCCCAGCCGCCATCATTGGAGTGCTGGGCGAATCCAAGATAGAAGAGCTCTTCCGAAACAATCCACTCTCTATCGCGACAGCTCTTATGTTGATGGGCATCATTCTATGGGTGGCTGACAGGCTCAGTAAGCGTGACAGGGGATACGAAGGGCTAAAGCCATGGGAGGCCATCACAATCGGCCTGGCTCAAGCCCTGGCGCTAATTCCTGGCGTAAGCCGTTCTGGTGCGACCCTGACGGCAGGATTGTGTATGGGCCTAAACCGTGAAGCGGCCGCGAGGTTCTCGTTCTTGATGTCGGCACCTATCACATTAGGGGCTGCCATCTGGTCATTTCGGCACCTGATTGAAAGTCCTCCCACAGGACATTTCATCGTCTTGATGATCATCGGTGTGGTCACATCCAGTGTGGTGGGTTATCTCTGCATCGCCTTCATGCTCAACTACATCAAGAAGCACTCTATGACGCTGTTTACGGCCTACCGGCTGGTTCTAGGTGTGAGCGTGTTTATCGTATGGTTCATGCGCCGGTAACCAGACAAGTTAAACACACTTGCGGCTGATATTTACGTTGAATGAAAAGCCCTTCAAGCAGGTTCTGCCTGCTTGAAGGGCTTCTGTCATTTTACTGGTCTGTGTTACGAGCAACCGCTGGTCGAACCGCAGTTCAGACACTTGTAACAGGCTCCATTACGCACCATGATGCTGCCGCACTCGGCGCAGGGTGGAGCATCTGACTGTAGCTGGAACACCCTGGGCTCGATATCTCCTAGACTAGACGATGCCTGAGCAGGCGACTGATTCATGGCAGGACGTTCGCCAAGCTTAGTCTGGTTCTCTATTGAGATCGGCTCTGCGTTCGGGCGGTTCTCTGGTGATAAGAACTTGAGCGCCAACCAGCGGAAAATGTAGTCCATGATCGACTTAGCAAACCGGATATTCGGGTTGTTCGTGACACCCGATGGTTCGAACCGGCTGTGAGCAAACTTGTTCACCAGAGTGGTCAGTGGCACGCCGTACTGAAGGGCCAACGAGATGGCAGTCGCAAAGCTGTCCATCAGGCCGCTGACCACTGAACCCTCTTTACTCATGGTGATGAATATCTCACCAGGAGTTCCGCTGGGGTATAAGCCCACAGTGATATAGCCTTCATGCCCAGCGATGCTGAACTTGTGGGTGATACTGGCCCGCTCATCCGGTAGCTTATGGCGAACAGATCGGTAGTCTGGTTCAGTGACGGCCTCTTCTACCGCAGGCTTGTCGTCTGACTTGGATGCCTTTTCAGACTGCTTAGTATTGAGCGGTTGGGTACGCTTGCTACCATCACGGTAGATAGCCACCGCTTTGACGCCCAGTTGCCAGGCCTCTATATAGGCCTGCATGATTTCTTCTGTGCTGGCCTCATTGGGCATATTGACGGTCTTGCTGATCGCACCGCTTAAGAAAGGTTGGACTGCGGCCATCATCTTGATGTGTCCCTTGTAGCTGATACACCGGTTGCCCTTAGCGGGCCGGAACGCGCAATCAAACACCGGCAGGTCGCTAGGCTTCAAGTCCGGTGCTCCCTCGATGGTGTCCTCTTCTTCGATGTACTCCAGGATGTTGTGTATCTGCTCCCCGGAATACCCAAGCTTGTGCAGTGCCGCGGGTACCGTCTGGTTGACGATCTTCATATAACCGCCGCCGACCAGGGTCTTATACTTCACCAAAGCGATGTCAGGTTCAATTCCGGTGGTGTCGCAGTCCATCATGAAGGCGATGGTGCCCGTGGGAGCGAGCACCGTCAACTGTGCGTTGCGATAGCCGGATTTGGCCCCCACTTTCAAGGCTTCATCCCAGCAGGCTCGTGCCTGCTTTACCATCGTGGCAGGGACTGTACCAGTATCAGCGATCTGTTCGATCGCCTTTCGGTGCATGTTGGCGACCCCAAGCATAGATTCTTTGTTCTGTTCGTAGCTTGGGAATGCTCCGCCATGTTTCTGCGCGATGGTGGCCGACATGGCATACGCTTCACCGGTCATGATTGCGGTGATGACCGCTGCGTAGGCTCGCCCGGATGCGTCGTCATACGGCAGCCCACGAGACATCAACAATGCGCCCAAGTTGGCATATCCCAGACCCAACGGGCGGTATTCGTGACTGTTGTATGTGATCTGCGGGGTGGGGTAGGCCGCTCTGTCGATGAGTATCTCCTGGGCAGCGATCAGTATCCGAACCGCATGACGGAACGAGTCTTGATCGAACTCACCGTCATCGGTCACGAACTTCATCAAGTTCAGGCTGGCCAGGTTACAAGCGGTATCGTCCAGGAAAACAAATTCACTGCACGGGTTGCTGGCGTATATTCGGTCTGTGCTCTTGCAGGTGTGCCATTTGTTAATGGTGCTGTCAAACTGCAAACCGGGGTCGCCGCAGATCCATGTGGATTCCGCGATGGCATGCATCATCTGGCTGGCTTCAATCTCCTCAGACACCTGGCCTGTGGTGACGAAGTGGGTTTCCCACTTCTTTTTATTGAGCACTGCATTCATGAACTCGTCGGTGATCCTTACTGAGTGGTTGGCGTTCTGGTAGCTGACGCTATCGTAAGCACCGCCCTGAACATTAAAGCTGCCATCGAAGCCAGATTCAATGAGTGCCCACGCCTTCTTTTCCTCACTGGACTTACAGGTGATGAATGACATGATGTCAGGATGGTCATCGTTCAGAATTACCATCTTGGCGGCGCGGCGGGTTTTGCCACCGCTCTTGATGACACCAGCGAAGGCGTCGAACCCCTTCATGAAGCTGACAGGGCCGGAGGCGGTGCCGCCGCCTTGCAGCGGCTCCTTGGCGGAACGCAGCCTCGAAAAGTTCGTTCCTGTACCTGAACCGTACTTGAACAGCATCCCTTCAGTGCGCGCCAGTTTCAGAATGCTCTCCATATCATCATTGACAGAGTTAATGAAACAGGCGCTGGCTTGAGGTCTTTCGCCAGGAACCCCGATGTTGAACCACACCGGGCTGTTAAAGCTGGCCATCTGGTAAAGCAAAATATGCACTAACTCGTAGTGGAAGGCATCAGCATCTTCGTCAGTTGCGAAATAGCCGTCAGCCTTACCCCATTCGGCGATGGTGTCAGCCACTCGGCCGATGAGCTGCTTTACGCTGTACTCGCGTTGGGTTGAACCCAACAACCCACGGAAGTACTTACTGGCCACTACATTCGTAGCGAGCTGGCTCCAGAATGCGGGCATCTCAAGATTATCTTGTTCGAAGACCTTGCCCTTGTCACCGCTGATGGTCGCTTTACGCTTCTCCCAGGTGACAGTATCAAAGGGATGGGTTCCCGGCGTGGTGTAACGGCGGGATATCTTCAGGCCTCCGGCCTGTTTACGCCAGCTTGCCGAAGTATTGCTCATCGATTGCTCAATGGTGATCTCCTCAGAACTCGAAACTGGCCGTCTCAAAGATGATAGTTGGCTTGATTCCATATGATGAACTCCGTTCGTGAAAAATAAGAAGATGGACCGCTCACTCGAGTTGCTAGTTCTGAGCCATCCAGTTGACGAGTTCCTTGAACTCCTCTGCGTTATGAAACTTCTTGTAGACAGACGCAAATCGTACATACGCCACTGCGTCCAGCTTTTGAAGGCGGTGCATCACCATGTCACCAATTGACAGCGAATCGAGCTCGGTACGGCCGCTGTCAATGGCCTCTCGTTCCACTTCGTCCACAAGCTCCTGTAGCTGGTCATCGGATACAGGTCTTTTTTGGCAAGCCATTCGCAACCCATTTAGCAGCTTGTTGCGGTCAAATCGCTCTCGGCGCCCATCACGCTTCACTATGTGAAGCTGGTGCTCTTCAATCTGCTCAAATGTGGTGAACCTGCGACCGCAATCCAGGCACTCGCGACGTCGTCTTGTGGCTTCGCCATCTCTGACTGAGCGTGATGCCAATACTTTATCTTCCAGATGACCGCAAAATGGGCATTTCATGTGGGCCGCCTCACAGATCGCTTGGTGTATATATGGTGCCTACAAAAGAAGTGTAGCACCATATATGGCGTCATGCAAGCCTATATCGTAAAATTACCAAATCAGCATGGTTTAGCTTGAGTCATTTCGGGCACATAAGCATGATTGTTATATAGCGTAGTGAAGATGCAGGAAATGGCTCTAATACTGGCGAAATGTGAGTGGTAATAGATTGCTTGATCATCACTATTTCTTAGGAGAATCCGATGGAACAACGACTGCGCTGGGGAATTATTGGTATCGGGAATATCGCTAAGGCATTTGCCAAGGGGTTACTTCAGTCCAAGCAGGGATGTCTGCAGGCTGTGGCCAGCCGTAATGCTGAGAAGGCATCAGCCTTTGCTCTGGAGTATGGTGCACAATACGGCTATGGTGACTACCAGTCGCTATTGGATGACGCAGATGTGGACGCCGTGTATATCAGCACGCCGCACCCCATGCACGCCGAATGGGCAGTCAAAGCCGCGCGAGCCGGTAAGCACATTCTGTGCGAGAAGCCGCTGGCACTAAACTACTCTCAGGCAATGGCGATTGTTCAAGCCGCTAAAGACCATGGCGTTTTTTTAATGGAAGCCTTCATGTACCGCTGCAACCCTCAGACCACTAAGGTCCTTGAATTAATCCAGCAAGGTGCGATCGGTGAAGTGAAGAGCATCGATGCAACCCATAGTTTCCACGCTGAGATGGACCCGGATGGCAGGGTTTTCAACGCGGAGCTGGCTGGCGGCGGGATCATGGATGTGGGTTGCTATTGCACATCATTCGCCAGGATGGTGGCTGGAGCCGCCAGGGGGCTAGCCTTCGCTGAGCCGCTCGATATGAAAGCCCTGGGTCATGTCGTCTATACAGGCGTCGATGCCTACACAAGTGCGATCATGCGCTTCCCTGGTAATATCATCGCCACGATCTCCACCGCAGTGCAGTTGAACCAGGCGAACCACGCCAACATATACGGAACCGAGGGACACCTGCACATTCCTGATCCCTGGTTCGGAACCGGTGCCTCTGGCGTATCAAAGATGATGCTGTACCGTCCCGGACAACCCGTGGAGGAGATCACTGTCAACGCTGATATGGGCATCTACGCCTTGGAAGCCGATGCGGTGGCAGAGGCCATTAAACAGGGCCTTCAAGAATCACCTCATATGAGCTGGAATGACACCCTTGGTAATATGCGATGTCTTGACAATTGGCGGTTTGGTGTTGGGGTGACATACCCAATGGAGAAGCCCACATACGATTGGCCGACGTGCAGTCATGAACCGCTAGCAGTCCGAGCCGATGCTCCGATGGAGTACGGTCAGATAGCCGGTGTTATGACGCCTGTCTCTAAACTCGTGATGGGTGTGATGATGAATGGCGCCCAGCACCTGCTGCCACACTGCTCGGTAATGTATGACTATTTCTTCGAGAACGGGGGCAACTGCTTCGACACCGCGTATATCTATGGGGGAGGGCAGTCAGACCGCATACTGGGGCAGTGGATCAAGAACAGGGGCATTCGTGATCATGTGGTGGTGCTGGGCAAAGGGGCGCATACCCCTGACTGCAACCCAGAAGCACTCAGCAGGCAGATGCTGGAGTCGCTGGAACGCATGCAGACGGACTACCTTGATATCTACATGATGCACCGAGATAACACGGATATCCCGGTAGGGGAGTTCGTGGACGTGTTGAACGAGCACCTCAGGGCTGGCCGAATCCACTCATTTGGCGGCAGTAACTGGAGTCTGCAAAGAGTGGCAGAGGCTAATGAGTATGCTCAGAAGCACGGCCTGGTCGGATTTTCGGCGATTAGCAACAACTTGTGTCTAGCCGATATGGTTCGGCCAGTCTGGGATGGTTGTATCAGCGTGAATGACCCCGAATCAAGGCGCTGGCTGGCACAGACGCAGACTGCTGTGATGTCATGGAGCAGCACCGGCCGCGGATTCTTCGTGGTTGGTAATGAAGCGATGTTGACAGACAACGTGATGGTGCGTAGTTGGTATAGTGCCGCGAACTTCAAGCGAAAGGCCCGTGTGGAGAAGCTTGCTGCGGAAAAAGGCGTAGCGCCCATTGACATCGCTCTGGCTTGGGTATTGCAACAGCCGTTCCCCACGTTCGCGCTGACCGGGCCGGCCAGTCTTGAGGAGCTCTCTATTACCCTGGGCTGCTTCGGTGTCAGCTTGACAGATGCGGAGAGGGCCTGGCTTTACGAGGGGTGAGTAGCATGACTCTATGCGAATGACCTCGGTAGTCAATACGCCACAGGGGATGGATGCAGTTCCACAAGTTATTGAGCCCGTATACCCACACGGGCTCAATGCAAGAATAGCTGACTAGTTCGAGACTTTGAACCGCACATATACTACGTCGCCGTCCTGAACGACATAATCTTTCACTTCCAGGCGGATCGCACCGGCAGATTTAGCGATTTCCCAGCTCCCCAGTTCCTTGAGCCGGTCAAAGGTGACGACCTCTAACCTGATGAACCCGCGTGCCAAGTCGCTGTGGATGCGTCCGGCGCATTCTACGGCGGTGCTGTCTCGGCGGATGGTCCAGGCGTGGACTTCGCTCTCACCGCAGGTAAAGAATGTCATATATCCAAGTGCCTTATACGCGGCGCGGATCAACAAGGCGCGGGCCGGTTCGGCCAGGCCCATCGCAGCAAGGTAGTCTTGCTCTTCCTCTTGGGCCACTTCAGATATGTCGTGCTCCAGTGATGCGCACAAGCATAGAAGCTCCTGGTTGCGCTCCTCACAATACGCCTTGAGCGCATCGAGTTGTTCGCTGCTCTTGGTGACATGCTCTTCATCCACATTGGCGACCACAATCAAGGGCTTCAGTGTCAGGAAAGTAAAGCCTTTTGTGATTTTGTCGTGCTCAGGGTCGATCTCGGCGTTGCGGAGGGGAACCTCCCGCTCCAAAATCTGTTTGAACGCGGTGAGGGCATCGCACTCAGCCTGATCGACCGGGTTGTTCTTGCGGATTTTAAGGGATTTTTCCAGCCGTTCCAGGCGGGTTTCGATCAGGGTGAGGTCAGCAAGAAGAAGCTCCTCATCCACTTTACGGGCAGCCGTCACCGCATCGATGGTGCCGCTGAAGGCATCAATGACGTGTAGCAGTGCGTCGGTCTGGCGGATACCGCTGAAGAAGTCAGATCCAAACCCACTACCTCGGCTTTCCGTACTGATGCGGGCGGCTCCGTCTACAAACTGCACGGATGCTGGAGATATCTTTTTAGGATGGTAGACATCCACCATAAAGTCAAAACGAGGGTCTGGTACTATGACGGCACCTTGGATAGCTCCAGGAACACCCGGCATATTGCCAGATGGCGCACCCCTGAGTAGAGCCTGGAAAAGGGTAGTTTTGCCAGACTGCGCTAGCCCGATAATGCCGACATTCATATTATTTCTTTGGTTGCTCCTGGTCCGTGTAGTGGTATTGTATGGCTGGTACCGATTTGCCCTGGAACTGTCCCCATGCAGCCCACCAGATGCCGATGAACAGCAGAACCACGACGAAAAGCTTCCACCCGTAGCGGGTGCGCTTTTGATCTTGTTGTGATTGGGTCTGTTTCGTCCGTGCCATAGTAATTCCATTTTAACATAACGGGTATATGGTGAGGTTTCCGGGCGGTCAGTCTCCCGATGCCGCAGGGTGATGATAATCCACAGATTACGCATATAGCACAGATTGAGAGGATATCCAATCGCTATCTCATCCATCGGAACGACGCTGTGAGTATTCCAAGTACCGGCAAGAATCACCGTGCGTCTTGTTGTGACATAACTAGTTGACAATCTCTGGCGGTTATTGTAGCATTGATCATCAGCACACTTCAGGAGACACCATTATGAGCTTGGGGGAACGGAGCATGGACGCAGTCATGCATATTCTGGCAATCGGGATTCTACTTGCCTTGGCCGCAATTGCCACAGCGGCAACACCCAAACCAAAGGCACCAGAGATGCCCAGATTGGGCAACTGGATATGGCCAGGAAAAGACCAGGAGCAGCTCGCGAAGCTTCTCAAACTCGGCGTGGGCTTCACATCATCGTATGACCTAGATCCGGTAGTCGGTGAGAACCTGTTCAAAGCGGGTATGGTGACGGTGCTCTGCCCTAATCGGCCATCGGGAGCAGAACTGATCGCCGGACTGGGCCTCACAGCCGAAGACATGGACCAAGATTCCAAAGGCAACCGCACCGGTGAGGGCATCGAGAGTGCCGTTTTCCACGAGTCGGTCCCTGACCGTTTCGCAGATTATCTACGGAAGAGAGTCCGGCCGGATGTCAACAGCCCATGGATCACCTCTGTTCTGGTTTCGTCACCTATCAGCATGTATGGCGAGGTTCACTACCCTGCATCTACTGCTGGGGGGTATGCTGTCTTTGGGCGTCCTGCGAAGGAAAACTACCGTCACTGGCTGGCACGCACTTATCATGATGATCTGGCTTCGCTCTCCAAAGCATGGGGACGGCCCATCAAGTCATGGGACGAGATAATGCCACAGGAAGGCCCTGTAGCCGGGCCGAGTGGGATAGATGCGCGGCAGGAATGGTCGGACTTCATCCATTGGTACAACTGGTGGCTTGATGAGGTCACTCGGCGCAGCCTTGAGACAGTGCGTGCGGAGACGGATAAGCCGATCGGCGCCATGATCGGTGGACCAGGAGTCGGCTTCAACCAGGGGCAGGCATTGGGCAACTACGGTCCGGTAATACGAATGCTGGGCAAGCTGAAACCGGCGTTCTTCAACGGCACAGACGGTGAGACACTGTTTGCGATGCGTTACGCTGAGACCGCATGTATGCAGTATGGCGTCAAGCGGATGCAGGAGCATATCGGGCCGCCTTTTCTAACGCTATTCCACCAGTATGTCGACGTGTTGAATGCGTTTGCGACTGGTGCCGACTACATTCACCTGGCGCATCTTGGAGAGTTGTTCGATGAGAAGCACTGGTTCTCTCAGACCTGGACGAATCTGGCACCATTAGTTTTGCGCTACCAAACCAAAAGTCGCAAAAGCGACGTTGCGATGTTCCATTCCTATATGACCTCCTGGTACCGCCAGAACCACTCTAATGGCGACTCCGTGAATCTCTATGACACCACGAACACGCTCTGGACCACCGAGAGCGGCTACCCCTCCTGGGGCCGTGCTCTGGGATCACCCGACGTGGTGGACGATGCGATGGTTGAGGACGGCGGTCTGAAAGGCCGGAAGCTGCTGGTCATCGCGAACTCATCTGTGACCGTCACTTCGAGGAAAGCAGTCAAAGCGATACAGCAGTGGGTCAAGTCTGGCGGTACGTTGCTGGGGTTTGGTGAGGGCTGCCTGGCTTACACCGTAGAGGCGGACAGGTCGCTGACGCCGACGCCGGGTTTCGCTGGCATGGTACCGGTAGCCAAGATCGCAGCCGCGAAGCGAGATGCAGATGACAAGGTCGAGTTGAAGCTTGGGCAAGGCCGCATCATTCTATACCTAACCCCTGCGGGTACAGAGATCAAAGATTCAAATGGGATACGATTTGTAGATACGATGATGCCGGAGCTACGTGCCGTGGCAGATCGCTGCGGGATTCAGAGATGGTGCAACGCCGATGATGAATACAAAGCCAACCTTCTTTACTGTGGTAAGGACATCAAGTCTCGTCGTCATCTGTTCACCCTCGACCTGATCAAGAGCGCGAAAAACATGGCTCCTGCTCCTGTGTTCTACTCCGACCAGAGCTTCGATCTCACATTCCACCCGTCGCTGAAGGGTGATGCGGAGCTGGTCGCGTTCACCGACAGCTTCGGTAGCTGCGAGGGCGGTGAAGCGGAGTACAACCCGGCCACACGAATATTGATTGTTCACTTCAAGCTGCCTGGACGGTTGACGCTTAAGTTCGGCAAGGGAACGGCTGCAGCCATCACAGTGAGTCCCTAAAAGTAACTCGATATCGCGTGCTTGACAATCGCGGTGAGTTGGGGTAACATTGAGCATCTATGCAGTCACGGAGACTCTAAAATGAATACTAGGGAACGTTTCATAGAGGTCATGAATTTCAACACTGGCGTCAGCTCGGTGAAGTGGGAGTTTGGTTATTGGGGCGAAACAATCAAAAACTTCTACGAGGCTGGTCTCCCGTGCAATAACTATCCTACACTTCCACTGAAAGTCTCTACACCCACCTCTTCGCTATACATCCCTGCCTGGACATGCCAAAGCAAGACCGTACTGCCCAACGGCATAGGCGTGATGGGTGGCGGGCTATACTGGCCCACGCAGGGCTTCCCGCTGGATACTGATGTGCGCGACCACTTCAAGATGGATCAGACCCAGCAGATGGTGGATGTCAATCTGTTGTTCTGTCCCCTGTTTGAGCCTCGGATCGACGCTGAAGATGAGAGCTCCCTCACCTACACCGATATCGATGGTGTGACCCGCAAGTTCCTCAAGCATCAGGCCACCATCCCTGCAGGCATGGACTGGCCGATCTACGACCGAACCTCGTGGGAAAAGATCAAAGCCGAACGGTTGAACCTGAGGAATCTCAAAGACCGGTTCCCCGCGAACTGGGCGGATCTAGTGAAGCAATACAAAAACCGCGATTACCCGCTGGCCTTAGGCGGTTACCCGTTTGGATTATTCGGCACCCCCAGCCATGTGATGGGCTATGAGAAACTCTTCAACACCTACTTTGACGATCCCGAGCTGATTCATGACATTCAAAGCACTTTCACTGAGCTCTGGCTTGCCGTGTTTGAAGAGGTATTAGCCCAAGTGGATGTGGACCACATCCACTTCTGGGAGGATATCTCCTTTGGGAAGGGCCCCATGGTCTCACCGAAAATGGTGCGTGAGTTCATGCTGCCGTATTACAAGCGCATCATCGAGTTCCTAAAGGCACGCGGTGTGAAGATCATACTGCTGGACACGGACGGTGACTGCAACTCGTTAATCCCGCTCTACATTGAGGCCGGGGTCACTGGCATGTATCCCTTCGAGGCTCACTGTGGCATGGACATCGTGAAGGTCCGTCAGCAGTATCCCGAGCTACAGCTATTTGGCGGTATACCCAAATCTGAAATCGCCAAGGGTAAGCAGGCCATCGATACGATCCTGGAGCCGGTGGAGAAGGTGTTGAAGACCGGCGGATATGTGCCATTCGGTGACCATTTCATCCCACCTGACGTGAAGTGGGAAGACTTCCTCTATTACCGCACCCGACTAAACCAGCTCATCGATAAATACGGAAAGTGATTGGGAGACGCATCAATATGAAGAACCGAATGCTTATCGCCGCACTAATCATCGCCACCTGTTGCGCCAGCGGGTGTGACCGACACGCCCGCGAAAGAGCTGGTGGGATTGGAACGGGCGCCCAAACCGGAGCACCGACTGCCACGAAAACAACTGGCTACAAGTTCACTATGGTAATCTTTGGCACGGCCGGTAACCCGTTCTTCACTAAAGTGGTGGCAGGAGCTAACGAAGCTGCGGCGCAACTTGGAAGCAGCGTAGATATACAGTTTGCCAACAACGACTCCGCTCGCGAGAATGACATTATTGAGACCGCTATATCCAACAAGGTGGACGGCCTGGGTGTGGTCATTAACCTTGATGATGCGTATGATCAGTCGGTCAAGAAGGCGATTGATGCCGGCATTCCGGTGATTGCATTCAACATCGATGATTCCAAAGGAGCCGCGGGCAACGCCCGCTACGCCTACATCGGACAGGATATGACCACCGCCGGATACCTGATCACCAAGCGGCTTATCGCCGAAGGAAAGCTAAAGGCGGGCGATATGGTGGTGTGCCCTGTAGAGCATCCCGAGGCTATCTACGCCAAGCAACGCTATAACGGCGTGAAGAAGGCCCTTGACGAGGTGGGTGTGAAGTCCGAAGTGCTGAATACCGGCGGGATATCGCTTGAAGACACCTTAAACAAGCTCACGCAGTATTTGCTCGGTCGCAAAGACACAGCAGCCGTGATGGCGATGGGCGGAATGCCGATGGAGATGGCTCCCCAGGCGATCAAGGATGTGGGGTTGAGCATACCGAATGCAGGCTTTGATATCACCAAGAGGATTGCTCAGAACATCAAAGCCGGCAAGTCGATTGCCACAGTCGACCAGCAGCCCTTTTACCAAGGATATCTCACGGTGACTCAGCTTTACTACAGCCGAAAGTATGGCCTCATGCCATGCGATATCAACACCGGCGGCGCGATGGTAGATAAGAGTAACGTGCAGCGGGTGATGGAACTCGCGGACAGCGTGCGATAGGCACCGTGAATATAAAGTCTGCCTTACACCGGCTGTTTACTGGCAAGACCGGTAACATCCTGATCGTGTTTCTGGTGGTACAGGCGGTGTGTATCATCGCGTCGTTGATATTCGGCGACCGGTTTGCCTATACCAGCCTGACCAACATCCAGACCCAGCTTAAGAGCATCCCCCCGCTGGCGATTCTTTCTGTTGGCGTGGGGATACTGATGATCTCCGGCGAGTTCGATCTGTCTGTGGGCAGCAACTTCGCCTTTACCGCCTACATCATGGCCTTCGCCTATGCTTGCGGGATGTCGGTTTGGCCGGCGATGTTAATCGCGCTGGCTGTGGGTGCGTTCATCGGCTTCATCAACGGTGTGATTACGCTTAAGACTAAAATCCCGTCCTTCATCGCAACCCTCGGTGCCATGATGTTTTGGCGGGGAATGCTGCAGATACTCTCGGGCAACGAGTCGGCCTCAATGAATCCCGGTGGGTCGTTCGAGGCGATCTTCGCGGGCTCGATGGGTCCTATGCAGGCCCAAATGCTCTGGGCGATACTTATAGCCGTGCTCGGGTATCTGCTGCTCGAACGCCACAAGATCGGCAACCACATCTTCGGTGTGGGGGGGAATAAAGAGTCCGCCAAAGCGATCGGCGTTTATCCCGATGCCGTGAAGATGATCTGTTTCGTCATCGTGGGTCTGCTGGCCGCCTTCGCTGGTGTGATCAGCACCGCGCGTGTCTATTCTGTCTCGCCCGACCAAGGCAAGGGGCTGGAACTTCAGGCCATCGCCGCGTGCGTGATTGGCGGCGTCAGCCTGCTAGGTGGGGAGGGCAGCATCCTGGGGATATTCCTGGGAGCCGCGCTTCTCTACACCATACAGGATGTGCTGCTGCTCCTGCGGGCTCCAGGAACCTACCTGGACCTGTTCATGGGCATCCTCATCATTGTCGCAGTCATCTTTAACAGATCCTCCAAGAAGGATAGGGGTTAGCGAGATGGAAAACAAGCTATACGCCAATCAGGCGCAGGATATGAAGCACAGCAAGACCCCGCTGGTAGAGCTCAAAGGCTTGACCAAGCGATACGGGGCCGTGACGGCGTTGGAGAATATTGACTTCCATATCGCTGAGGGCGAAGTGGTCGGACTGCTCGGAGATAACGGCGCGGGGAAGTCCACGCTCATCAAGATACTCTCCGGCGTGGTGGAGCCCACCGAGGGCAAGTTCCTGCACGAAGGCAAAGAGGTGCGAATCCGATCGCGACGAGACTCCTACCAGATCGGCATTGAGACCATCTACCAGGACATCGCACTGGTGGACCAGATGGACATCATGCGCAACATCTTCCTCGGGCGCGAGGAGACGGGCTTCCTGGGTTTCATGAAGATGAAGAGCATGAGGGAGAAGGCGATGCAGGTGCTGGAACATACGGTCGGCATCTCCGGCATCACCTCACCAAGTCAGATTGTGAAGGGCCTTTCGGGCGGTCAGAAGCAGGCGGTCGCGCTGGCCCGGGCGGTTCATTTCAAGAATAAGATACTGCTTCTCGATGAACCCACCAGCGCATTGTCTGTGCGGGAGACCGAAAAGACGTTGGAATACATCCTGCAGTTGAAGACCGAGGGGATATCCAGCGTGCTGGTCACCCACAACATGTACCACGGCTATCAGACCTGCGACCGGTTCGTCATCCTCAGCCATGGCCGGAATATCGGCGAGATGCGCCGTGACGAAACCAGCATCGAGGAACTCACCAAGATCATCGTCGCCAACTAGGCGAGTTGCTTCCTTACAATATCCGGAGGGGAATTCATGCTTGTATCATTTCTGTTCTGTATCTTGATGACACTGGTCATGCTCCGTTCGGCTTCGGCACGCGATAATCAAACAGCGGCCAAGGGCATCACCTTGGCTGGCACCCCGCTCACTGCGGTGATTTACCCGCCTGCTGCGTCCGCCACCATCAAGTTCGCGGCCTCTGAGCTAAGCCGGTACCTGGCTAAAGCCACCGGTTCCGAACTCACCGTCCGGGAGGGGCAGCCGGAAGCAGGCGCTTTCTATATCACGAACGCGAACTCGACTCCCGTCCGAGTGTCGTTCAAGGCCAGGTGCTTCGACCGAGCGGTGGCGTTGTCTCAAAACGGTACGGTATACCTGGTCGGCGAGAACGACCGCTCCGCCCTGTATTGTGTTTATGATTTCCTGCAGCAGTATGCCAAGATAGAGTTTTTCGGCCCAGGCGAATCGCATGAGTGCATCCCACCGGTGAGGCGCATCACGCTCTCCACAGCAATGAACACCAAATACGGCTCAGATATGGACATCCGCGACTACTACATGAAACCCGATGAGCCTGTCACTTTAGATTTTCTGGCGAAGAACCGGATTAACCTCATCACTGGCTTTGCAGACCTTGGTGCTGGTGAACCAGTAATACCGCCGTATGCTGCCGAAATCCGTAAACGCGGTCTGTTGATCCGTGGACCTTTGCACAACTGGTCGTCGTTCATCCTGGACCCCAAGCTGTTTGATACCCATCCCGAGTATTTCCCCGTGGTGGGCGGTAAGCGCACGGTGAACAACCGCACGGCGTGCTTCTCCAACCCCAAGGCGGTTGAGATATTCATGAACAACTGGCGCGAGTTCGTGCGCAAGAAGATGGGAGCCTGGGACATCATCACCTTCTGGCCTGAAGATATCCCCGACCCGAACTACTGCGGCTGCCCTGAATGCATTAAGGAACCGAACTCCAACTGGTATATCATGCTGGTCAGCAAGGCAGCCAAGATTGTTGAGGAGGAGGCACCTGGCACGGTGTTCGAGTTTATCGCCTACCATTCACTGCGTACACCGCCGACCTGGAAAGTGGAGCTACCCTCGAACGGCCGGAACATGCTGATGAACCTCTGCATAGGATATGACCGTGACCTCTACATACCGATTGACGGTGAGCCGGAATGTAACCGCAAGATCATCGGCATGATGGACAACTGGCTGGGTTACCTCAAATCGGTCGGCTTCCGCGGCAGGACGATGATCATGGATTACTACAACCTGTGCGAAATGCCGGGTATGGGTCCTCGGTCACATGCGTTCCTTTGGCCAGTCGATGTCATGCAGAAAGATAGCCGGTATTACCTGAAGCGCGGCATCACCGGTGTAGGCGACTGGGTGCTTTACTTCAACCTGTGTGTGCCGACTCCGCTGATGATGTGGTCCTGGTTGAAGGTTTGGTCAGATACCAGGCTGAACCTGCGGAAACTGGAAGACCGCTTCTACTCCGCCTACTTCGGTGATATCGGCAGGCAGATCGGTGACTATATGCGGCGAATGACCGAGTTGATGCATGAGCTGACTCCACTGGATTGCACCAAGAACGTGGCTCAGATCGAAAAGCTGGTGGCATCATTAGGCTCTATCAATACGGCAGTATTGTCTGAGCCGGTCAAACATCGCCTGGATGTTGTGAAAGTCCATGGTCTGTATTGTATTTTATTGAAAAAGGCATACACAGCCACCGTGACAGGCGACAAGGCGAAAAGCGACGCGTACCGAAAGGAGTTCGCGGCGTTCTTTACGGAAACCCACTATGATGCGCTGAAGACGGAGATTGACATGCCGCCTTTCGGTACAGACTACTGGTGGTTCTGCATCGAGTCGTATGAGGGGTTCGCAAAGAACCTCGCGACAGATCCACGCCTGCACTAAAGGCAACGCCATGACATATGGCGGATATCTTTTCGTCCGGAAGTATCCTCAACGCAAAAAGCCCCCGACCATTTGGCCGGGGGCTTCTGAGGCAGTCGATGACCGATTCCGCGACATAAATGTCTCGGCTCATGATCAACAAGACTGCTGAAGCAGTCTGTATTTTCTGCTTTACCACGAACACGATGTTTTGTGGCCCGTTTCAACGGACCTGACTGTCAATAGCCGAGACATTTATGTCAGTCCATTACCCACAAGTTGGAGCGTAAGTTTTATCATTGTATACCTGCCCTGCCACGCGCTAAAGCACAGTCTATTACCCACAGATCCAGATTGGGATCGTATCGACCATGTGCCGCGACATATATGTCTCGGCTACTGATCAACAAGCCCGCTAAACCGGGCTGCGGAGCTCCTTGCCGACAAAGATAACATTCATGAAGACTGCTTCAGCAGTCTTGGTGTTCAATAGCCGAGACATTTATGTCGCGGTGTCGGTTTCTACTGGCTCCGCAGATATTTGTGGGTTATAGACTCACATTTATGTCGCGGCACACGAGCCTTATCATGGTTAATTACTTATTACCTATCGCATCACTTCTTCTTGGCCAGCTCAGCTTTTATGACATCCACGACTTCGGGCTTGCCCGGATCGAGCTTCGCTGCAAAACGAGCTACCACCTCGCCCTTGCGGTTGAGCAGGAACTTGGCGAAGTTCCACTCGATGTCACCACTGAAGTTGGGGTTGGTCTCCTTACTGGTTAGGAACTGGTATAGCGGGTGCTGTCCTTCACCCTTGACCACGATTTTGGAGAACACAGGGAATTTGACGTGGTAGTTGGTGCTGCAGAACGCCTTGATCTCGCTGTTAGTACCTGGCTCCTGCTGTCCAAACTCGTTGGCAGGGAAGGCCAGTATCACTAGACCTTTTTTCTTGTACTGCTCATAGAGTTTCTGCAGGCTGGCATACTGAGGTGTATGGCCGCACTTTGAAGCCACATTTACGATCAATACAACGCTGCCCTGGTATTTACTCAGTTTCACAGGTTTCCCATCGATGTCGTTGACTGTGAAATTCAAAGCCGGGGCTACTTTCATCGGTGCGGCGATGGTCGGTGCGACATAAACCGCCACAGCGATGGCTGCGGAGACTAGCCAGAATAGCGGATTTCTTATCTTCATTGGATACTCCTAAGACTGTTTGATGGTGAAGCTACGCTGGGTCGACTTCGCCTTGCAGTGACACGATGTGTTCGGTAATGGCGATGTCCTTGCCTGCGTTGAGAACGGCTTGTCGAGCGATGCTGGACATACCTGAGCAGCACGGCACTGTCATGCGCAGCACAGTGATGCTCTTAATGTCGTTTTGGGCGATGATTGCACTTAACTTATTAACATGGTGCTGGTAGTCGTCGAATTTCGGGCAGCCGATGACCACGACCTTGTCCTTGACGAAGTCCTGATGCACGGATCCATAGGCAAACCCGGAACAGTCCGCGGCCAGCAGGATATCTGCGTTCGCAAAATAGGGGGCCGTCGGGTTGACAAGATACAGTTTGACAGGCCACTGCCTGAGCTCGCTGGTGGGCTTCACACCGGTGCTAAACTGGGTATTCGATGCTTTGGGTCTTAGCTGCTGTGTTTGCGCCGAAGGGCATCCGGTATGGCTTGCTCCCGCGTTGATGCTGAACGGGGCATGAGCTTGCGGTTGTGCCGGCCGGCCGATGGCAGCCAGATGGGTGGCTACTGATTCAACGTCGAACTCTTCGGCCTCGCGCTCCTCAAAACTGAGCGCCCCGGTGGGACACTCACCAAGGCATGCACCGAGACCGTCACAGTATTTGTCCGACACCAGCCGTGCCTTGCCATCAATGACTTGTATAGCTCCCTCTTCACAAGAGGGCACGCACTGCCCGCAGCCGTCACAAAGCTCTTCGTCTATGTGGATAACCTGTCTTTTCACTATTGCCAATGCAGATGACCTCCGGTACCTTTTCTTTAATAATACCCGGAAATGACGTGCTTGAACGGCTCATATCCACAAATGAAGTATGACTATGGTATCATCCTGTCTAAATCACTGGTTCATAATATGACAATTCTGTGATGATCTGATCAACAATAATAAAAACAGCCTGCCGCATCACTAATGATGACGGCAGGCTGTTTAGGGTCTGTTGGTGAGCTTATTCCAGCTCGATCATCTGGTCGTAGAACGCTGTGTAGTCGTCAGGCCGATCGCCTTCGCGCATCTTGATGGCGGCACGAGGGTGTTGGTTTAGCTGGCCAGTGATCATGTATGGGATCTTATAACCCCATTCCATCTCACCGCTCTTTTCTAATGGCACAAAGTGCTTCTCAATACACTCGATCACAGGACGCTGGTGGAACTTAGGATTTTTGAGGAAACCAAGAAGCAGTTCCAGCGGACAGTTGCCAGCACCGCGTCCCATGCCGTTGATGGTGGCATCCAGACGGTTGGCACCCACGATACAAGCTTCAACGGTGTTTGCATATGCCAGCATCTGGTTGTTGTGCGCATGTACGCCGACTTCAATATTCTTGCCCTCGACAGCCTTCAGGAACATAAGTGTTAAGTCCCTGATCTGTGTGGAATAATATGTGCCGAAGCTATCCACAATATACATAGCGCAAATCGGGCTGTTGGAGAGTACCTCAATCGCTTCACGAAGCTCGTTCTCTTGAATGGTCGAAATGGCCATCAGGTTTGCTGCGACTTGGTAACCCTTGTCGTGTGCGTCCTTTATCATATCTAGTGCCGATGGAATCTGATGGATGTACGTGGCCACACGCACGATGTCGATTACACTCTGGGATTTCGGAAGGATGTCGGTATGATAGTCCGTGCGCTCCGCGTCTGCCATGATCGACAGCTTCATTTCGGTGGGATTATCGTCGACGATGCGGCGCAGAGAGTCCTCATCGGTAAATTTCCAATCGCCGTAACTGCCGCGTGCAAACACCTTTTTATCAGCTTTATAGCCAAATTCCATGGCGTCGATGCCGGCAGCAACACACGCATCATATACAGCCTTCACAAATACATCATCAAAATTGTGGTTGTTTATCAGTCCACCATCACGTATGGTGCAGTCAAGCACCTTGATTTCGGGTCGATAGGTAAGCCATGTACCCCGTATTAATGGATCAGCAATATGTTCTGGTGACACCGATCTACCTCCTGCAAAAAGTTGCACGTCATTAACATGATTCCATGGGGGTGGAGAGATGTCAATGAGACGCATTTTACTCGTCTGTCATGAATTCCCCGAATCAAGGTGTAAGTCTTGATATACTGCACGTAAACTACGCTCTGAAGTGGGCTTCTAATCGGACATCAAAGCGTGGGGCCGACGGCATATAACGCAATCAAGACGTATAGGAGATATCGTGGTGCAGACGCATACAGCTTTCGAAACGGACTCAGTGAAAGTCGCTAAAACCCTTGGCAACGCCGATGTCTGGATTCTCCCGCAACCAAAAGCTGTGGCGATGGTTAGTGGCCGTTTTGATCTGAGGATGTGCCAGGGCATCAGAATGGTGGGCTGCAGTGACACCCGGCTTAGTGTGGACTTCCCTGTAATGCTTAGCAAGCGCAGTGGTATCAAGTTGAACATCATCAAAGGTTCAAATGAAGCCCGATCAATCAGCCTGGTGCTGTGCAAAAATGGCAGGGTACCTTACGGCATCACGTCAGTCATGGCCGCTGATTTAAAAGCTCTCGGCGAAGAGGGTTATTACCTGCGAGTGGACTCAGACGGCATCACAGCCGCTGCGTTGACTGAGACTGGGCTATATTACGCCACCCGAACCATCGCGCAGATGGCTACTGACCGCACTTGGATACCCGGTATTGTGATTCGCGACTGGCCATCGCTGCGATACCGCGGTTTCCAGTATGATGTCAGCCGAGGGCAGATGCCGAAAATCGAAACCCTTCAAAGGCTTGCCAGTATCACGGCTGAAGCCAAGATGAATATGTATGAGCTCTATATAGAGGACCAGTTTACATGGATGCGTTACCCGGATATAGCACCTCCTGAGGCCATCACAGCGCAGGACGCCCGCAAGTTGTTCAACATGGCCGATCGCTACCACATGGAAGTGCATCCCATGATGCAGACCTTCGGGCATTTCTACATCATCGGCTTGAAGCCCCCTTACAGGAAGTTCATGATTCCCGATGGGGGAACAGTTGATATTCGGAAACCCGAATCTGTGGCCTTCGTGCTGGATTTGATCAATGAAATATGCGACGCTTTCCCCGGCAAATTCATCACTGTCGATATCACCGAGATAAACGACACAGCGTTCAAGGAGAGCGGCACCACACAGCATGAACTGACTGAGCTGACATTGAAATACGCGACCAAAATGCGTGATGAGCTTGTCAAGAGGGGAATGCGCCTCATCGTGGCGCAAGGTCCGTTGGCAGACGAAGGCACACTTGCCGGTCTAGGATCTGTCGTCGAGAGGCTACCGAAAGATATGTTAATCGCCAGTTATTATACTGCCGACTTTTACGGCAGTTGGGAAAAAGACTTCCCCAGACTACATAACCTGGGGCTAGAATTCTTTGCACAACCATGGATTGATTCACACGGTCACATCATGCCGTATGTTGGTCATGCGAAGCAGTTTTCCGATATCACCGTCAGCCGTGCTGTGCAGCAGGGAGCAATTGGCAGCGTCACCACCGACTGGGGTGATGACGGACACTATCATCTGCCGGGCATGACATGGTATCCGATACTCTACCATGGCGCGTGTGCGTGGACCGGTGCGAAACTAGACATAGCTTATTTCAACAAGACGATCGGGAAGCTCATATTTGGCATCAATGACGATACGGTTGCACGTGCCATCAACCTCGCGGGTAACATCAACGGAAAGAAGCTCAGGCTGCGGAATGCGGCAGGTGGAATTGATGAGCCGGCATATGTCGGCAACAGCCGCTTTGGACGCTTCTATTACGAGTTCTTCGGCGATCCCTTCACTGATCCGACCATCCTGGCACTCATCGAACCTGGCAACTTGGGTAGAGCTATCCTGGCCTCTGCCAAACAAGCCGTTACCTTGCTGCAAAAAGCACAGACTAAGGCCAAACGCAACCAGGATGTGATAGAACAGCTACTCTTCGCCGCGAAAAACTACGAAGCGATGGGGCAGAAGTTCGTGATGCGCGAACACGTTTTAAACAATCTGGTCCCTAAGGCGCAACTGGTTGATGAACTGCTTGCTGTGGTGACGGCATATGAAGAGCTTAAAACCGAGTTTTCGCGCCTGTGGCTTAGTGACTGCAAAGATGCCGGCTCGTTTAGAGGCTATCTGAATCGGTATGGGAACACCATCAATTCTTGTCGCGCGAAGGCGAAGGAATACAGTGACGGCAGTTAGATTGGTAGTTCAGGGACAGGAGACATAGACCCATGGTCGCCATCATCGAAATTACAGCTATTCTACTTCTTTGCGCTGGCGTGCGAGCAAAAGCCGCAGGAAACACACAGTCGCGCACCATCTGTGTTACTCAGCCGGGTGGTAAGGCACTTGAGTTTGGGGCCTGCGAGCTATGCCGTTACTTGAAACTCATGACGGGTGACGACTATACCCTTACACACGATTCGAGCGAGCCTTGCTTGATCACTCTGCTAATCGAACACGGCTTAAAGCCGGACGGTTACCGAATCCGTAGCCGTGAAGGTGTCATCAGCATCAGCGGGGGAAGCTCCAGGGGATGTATGTATGGCGTCTATCGGTTGTTGTATGAACTCGGCTGCCGGTGGCCGCTGCCTGGGCAGCAGTACGAAGTGGTTCCCAAGAGAAGCCGGATATCCTGGGCACGTCCGATGCTGAAATCGGAGCCTGCAATAAGAAGACGCGGTGTGTCCATATATGTCAGCGACTCTGATATTGAACCAGTGCTGGAAATGGTCGACTACATGGCCAAGAATGGCTACAACCTGCTCTACTTCCACTGGAACGGCAACTCATCCGATACTATGTCCAACAAGCAGCTTATCGATGCGATGTCCTTGCGAGAGATGGGTTTTGAGTTTGGCGGGCACCTGCTTCCAGGTTTACTGCCAAGAGAGCTGTCTAAGACCTCACCCGAATTCTTTCGTATGGAAAACGGGGTTCGGACGCCGAACCTCAACATGTGCTCTTCGAGCCAAGGTGCTGCTGATGTCATGGCCACAAATGCCCAAAAGTATGTGGATATCGTCACCAGATATTCGAATCCTGAGACGCTGCATCTCTATTCCGATGATCTGCTCTCTGGAGGCTGGTGTTCCTGTCCGCTCTGTGCGAAGTTGACGGAACCTGACCAAGCGGTCAAAATACTGAATTCGTTGGTTGAGCGCTTGAAACTAGGCGGTATCATGCTTGGGTATCCTGCCTATCGAGCAACACTCGTACCACCGGTAAGTGTTCAGCCATCGAGCAAAATACGGCTGGCATTTGGGCCTCGTGAAAGGTGCTACCGGCATGCTTTGGGTGAGTGTAAGTCCAACAAGGCTTATCTTCAGCACTACAAGAACCTAATCAAGGCGTTCCCAAATCAACCGCTTACGTTTGATTATTATGGTGATATGATTCTGTTCCGGTGGCTGCCTGTGCCTCTGCATCCCATCATCGGCAGAGATGTACAAGCCTACATCAAGGCGGGGGTGGACGCAATTTCCCCGCTCTGGTTTGAGCGTTATAGCAATTGGGCATATGGGCCCAACTTCTACGTGCTGGGCAAGGCGATGTGGCGCGGTAAGTCTGATCCGAAGGATATCGAGGATTATTGCACTGCGGTGTATGGTCCGGTGGCTCGTAATATGAAGCATTACTTCGATATGCTGTTCGAGCTGACGGCTACCGCGATGGAGACCTGCGGGTATGCGCTCCATACGGACCTGCGTGGTGCACCTGTTGACCAGCCGTTTGCCAGCACCCATGCGGCTCAACTCAAGCCGCTGATCTCCTACAAGCACTCACGCAAGATCGAAAGCCTTTTGGCTCAGTCGCTGGCAGGGGCCTCTGAGCCGTATCGATCTCGAGTGCAGGAACAGCATCTTCTTTTCGAGTATACAAAACTGGAAACAAATAACATTTACACCCAAATCAGGCTGACTGGTGAGTGTGTTGAAGCACCGAAGGACACATCGACTGATGAGGACCGTCAGGGAGTGATAGATGATATCGAGGCGAGCATTCCTTTGTTCTATGCAGGTATAAATCGTGCTTCGTCCATGATCTTAAGCGCACCACTGGAGTTAGCAGGTCGTATTGTCCGGGAGGACATGCGTCCCAATGAGGGTATGGATTGGAAACCGACCGACTTAATGCATCTGCGAAATCAACTATTAGCGAAGATAGCCGCAAACAAGAAACCGAGTGAGTAGGGGGTAGACCTCCTGGCGTCCGATTAGCACGATACTACCATAATGAGCACTTAAAGTATGAAGTAGATGAGATACACATCCTAATCTACTAAGGTAATATGTACATGATAATGTAGATATTAATCATCATCGCGATTGTCAGGAGGGTGTCATGGCACCTGCGAACTGCCCCGGTCAGGATTTACGCTACTGGACACATGAGGACATCTACGAGTTGCCTTGTGTTCACTGTGGTCAGCTTATTGAGTTCTACAAGGACGACCTTCGCCGCACCTGCCCTCACTGCAGTCATTGCATGGTGAATCCCCGAAACAACATGGCTTGTGCGGCGTGGTGCAAGCACGCTGAGGAGTGCCTGGCCCAACTGGGCCGTGCCAACCAAACGGACAGATAACCACTGTCAGCGGATTGCGAAATCCCACCTTATAACAGTATTTTGTAAACTGCCCATACGATGGTCTTAATCTACCAGAACTCCACACCATTCTTCTTTCATATACTATGTATAGATGCTAGAACGTATAGTAGTGCCTCCTGCATAAGACAATCAGCTCTATGCAGCTCGCATCTGTAACACATTCGCCGAAAAAGGATGATTCATGTCTCTCAAACTAGCCATTTCCGGTAAAGGTGGAGTCGGGAAATCGACCTTGTCAGGAACCCTCGCAAGACTGTTTGCGGCTGACGGCCGCAAGGTGCTAGCCATTGATGCCGATCCTGATGCCAATCTGGCCTCGGCACTCGGTATGCCCATCGAACTACTGCAGCAGATTCACACCATTTCTAAGGAACGACAACTGGTTGAAGAGCGCACTGGCGCCAAAGTCAATCAGTTTGGACAGATATTCTCAATCAACCCCGATGTATCCGGAATCGCCGAACAGTATGCCGTTCATCACGCGGGTGTTGACCTGCTGGTGCTGGGTGGAATCCCAAGTGCCGGCGGGGGATGCAACTGCCCTGAGAGCGTGCTGCTGAAGTCACTGGTCAGAGAGATTGTGTTAAAACGCAATGAGGTGGTCATCCTCGACATGGAAGCCGGCATTGAGCACCTTGGGCGCGGTACCGCCATGGGCGTGGACCTGATGCTGGCGGTAGTGGAACCCGGAAAGCGCAGTGTCGAGACAGCACTTCGCGTGCGTGATCTGGCTGCCGGTATTGGCATAAAACATTTTGCCATCGTAATCAATAAGGCGACGGACCCTGAGGTCGACCGCGAATGGGTAGTGAATGAGTTTGGAGAAGGCGCCGTTCTCGGTGTCATCCCGTATGATGCCCGCATCGGTCTCGCAGACCGAACCGCGCTTGCGCTTGCTGACCTAAACGAACCAGCCATACTGGAACCATTCCGAGTTATCAAACAGGCGATCATTAATAACTATGAGCGGCTAGACACCGCCAAAATATAATCATCGGACTACGATGGAGGATAAATCATGAGCTTCTCACCTAAATGTACGGCTACTGCAATTGGAAGCCTGCCGCATGCCAATGCAGCAGACGCTGTAAAAGTGATTCTGGACAGCATACCAACCGCTCCGATCTGGCCTCAATTGCCTGCGAATGGCATGAACGAACAGATGGAAATGCAGTATTCTGAGGGGATGCCCCGCGTGGTCATTGACCGCGTCAAAGAGCGCATGTATTTTGATACCACAGGTGACTACTCAATGGACCTGGCAAACTTCTATGAGAACTTCCTCATGGAGAACTTCGACTACTTCCAGATCACCCCTGAGTTCTCAAAGGGTATTTTTGCCATGGAAGCGGCACTGCAGGCTGAGGGCGGAGTTCGCCCCCTTATGAAAGTGCAGACCACCGGGCCGATCAGCTTTGGCTTGACCATCGTCGACGAGAACAAACGCGCGATCTACTACAACGCCGAGTTCATTGATGTGGTGGTCAAGGCACTAGCTATGAAATGCCGATGGCAGATTCAGAAGTTCAAACAGTATGCTGAAACCATCATCTGCTTCATCGATGAGCCCATTCTTTCAGCATTTGGCTCTTCGACCTATGTGAGCGTGAGTCGTGAAGACGTGGTTGCCAAACTGGCCGAAGTGGTGGACGCTGTCCACGCTGAGGGTGCCCTCGCTGGTGTACACTGCTGCGGAAATACCGAGTGGTCCATTCTGATGGATGCTGGTGTGGACGTGGTGAACTTCGATGCTTTTGACTTTGCTGACACCATCGCGTTATACCCGCAAGCTGTGAAAGCCCATCTGGAAGCCGGCAAGGTATTGGCCTGGGGTGTAGTTCCCACTAACAGTGCCAAGATACAAGCACAGACGGTTGAGAGCCTCGTAGCCAAGTTTGATGAGGGTGTTGACAACCTGGTCAAAGCATCGGGAATATCACGTGAGCTGATCCTGAACCAGGCGATGATCACCCCGTCCTGCGGAACCGGCTCGCTGCCTGTGGCTGACGCAGAGATGGTATTCGACCTTCTAGGTAAGACCAGTGCTGCACTCCGGGCACGGCTTGCTTAGAATACGGAAGGCTGAATGAAACTAACCATCGCCATCACCGGGAAGGGAGGGGTCGGTAAAACGACCCTCTCATCTCTGATCATCAAATGGCTGGTCGCACAAGGTGAAACCCCGGTGCTGGCAGTTGATGCTGATTCCAATGCGAACCTGCATGAAGCACTCGGTGTTTCATATGACGCCACAGTGGGCGGAATCCGCGAAGATGCTCTCCGCAAGGCAAAAGAGCTGACTGGAATCTCAAAACAAGAGTTCATGGATGTCCGTGTTCAGGAAGCCATGGTAGAACAGGACGGCTACGACTTGATCGTGATGGGGCGCCCTGAAGGCCCCGGCTGTTACTGCTTCGCCAACAATGTGCTTCGTGATGTCATCCGTAAGCTGTCTGAAAACTACCGGCATGTGGTGGTGGACAACGAAGCTGGTCTGGAACATCTGGCGCGGCGCACTCTACTGACCGTTGATCTGCTGTGTATCGTCACAGACTGCAGCGTCCGCGGGGTTCGCACCGCCGGCAGTATTGCCAAGCTGACGAATGAGATGGGTACCCCTGTGAAGCACAGGGGGTTGATCATCAACCGAGTGCCGGGCGGGGTTCTGCCTCCCATGGTGCAAAAAGAGGCAGAACTGACAGGCCTGCCCATCATCGCGGTCATACCCGTTGATCACAACGTGGCTGATCAGGATGCCGGTGGAATGGCTGTGGTGGACATCCCAGCGGATTCGCCAGCCAGGCAAGCCATCGGCGCGATGCTGACAAAATATATCACCGAATAACTAATAGCTAATGAAATCATCAATAGCAAAGCTATCATTCCTGGTCACTACTAGATGACAAGACAAGGAGCCGATTGAAGATGCCCGAAGTGAACGAACCAAAAGGCAATACCTCATATTCACACGACTCAGCAACTAACCACATGATCGACATCGCACAGGTTGGAGGCATATCGACCGTTTGGGATCGATATAAGACCCAACTGCCACAGTGCAAGTTCGGCATGACAGGGGTCTGCTGCCGACTGTGCCATATGGGGCCGTGCCGAATTACCGCGAAAGCACCAAAGGGAATATGCGGTGCCGATGCGGACACCATCACTGCACGAAACTTGCTGCGTGAAATCGCCGCAGGAACTGCCGCCCACTCTGACCATGGCCGAATGCTGGTCCGTACACTGAAGAGTGTGGCTGCTGGTAAAGGCGGCTCCTATAAGATCACGGATTCCCGCAGACTTCATGAACTCGCCGAGTTTTTTGAGATGGAGACTGAGGGTCGTGATGACCTGCAGATTGCTGGTGAACTGTCCGACTTCTTCATGTCTCAGTTTGCATGGTCTGAGACGCCCAACGAAATCCTGAAGATGGCTCCCCAGAAGCGTCAAGAACTGTGGGAGAAGCTGGAGATAGCCCCTCACGGTGTGGACTCCGCCGTGGTAGAGCTGATGCACCGCACACATATGGGTGTTGATCATGACTACCATCACCTCATCATGGGTGGTCTGAAGTGCAGCCTGGCCGATGGCTGGGTGGGTTCTATGATCGCCACTGCCGTTTCGGACATCTTATTTGGCACCCCCAAACCCATCCGCAGCCGTGTCAACCTCGGAGTTCTCGCCGATGATAAAGTGAACATCATCGTGCATGGCCACGAGCCAACACTATCCGAGATGCTGGCCACCGCGTCCATCGATGAAGAGCTGCTGGCCTACGCCAAGAGCAAGGGTGCCGCCGGCATCAACATCTCTGGTATCTGCTGCACGGCGAACGAAGTTCTGATGCGCCATGGTTTGCCGATCGCTGGTAACTTCCTGCAGCAAGAGCTGGCCATCGTCACCGGTGCTGTTGAGATGATGATCGTGGACGTGCAGTGCGTCATGCCCTCGCTCCCAGAAGTCATGAAGTGCTTCCATACCAAACTGGTCAGCACATCCGAAATCGCCCACACCTTCAACGCAGAGCAGATCACGTTTGATGTTCAGGAAGGCTATGCGCACGCCTGCCGGTTGATCCGCATGGCAATCGACAACTACGAAAATCGAGATGCCACCCGGGTCAACATCCCAACGGAATCGATGGACCTGGTCGCGGGCTTTTCTAACGAGACCATCTTCCAGATGCTTGGCGGGCGCTTCCGGAGCACCTTCCGACCTCTGAATGACGCGATCATCGACGGCCGTATCCGTGGAGTGGTCGGCATCGTGGGATGCAGCAACCCGAAAGTGCGATCAGATGATTCGCATATCCGTATGACCAAGGCGCTGATCAAGGCAAATATCCTGGTTCTTCAGACCGGTTGTTCCGCAATTGCCTGCGCCAAAGAGGGTCTGCTGGTCCCCGAGGCAGCTCTGCAGTATGCCGGCGATTCGCTGCGTGAGGTTTGCGAAGCGGTGGGTATTCCACCAGTGCTTCACATGGGCTCATGCGTGGATAACAGCCGCATCCTGATGGCCGCGACCAATGTACTGCTTGAGGGCGGATTAGGCGAAGACCTTTCTGACCTGCCTGTGGCCGGTGCAGCACCGGAATGGATGAGTGAGAAGGCCGTTGCCATTGGATCCTACTTCGTCGCCAGCGGCCTGTATGTCGTGTTGGGGCATCCGCTTTATGTAGAGGGCAGCGAAAATGTCACGAAGATGCTGTGCGAAGACATGGCAGACATCACCGGCGGGAAATTCGAGTGGGAACCAGATCCCGAGATCGCCGCACAGAAGATCATTGATCACATAGAGGGTAAGCGCGACGCCCTTGGTATCAACGCCAAGAAGGAACGCAAACTTTATGATATGAAGGAGCGAAGGGAACTGGTATGAGTAAGATAATCGCCTCATCAGCGATCAGGGGCGCCCACAAGATCGTCGCCGATGCCGAAGCCATGGTGGCCAAGGCCATCGAACTCCATGGTGTAGACTGCGAAGTCGGTTTTCCAGATACCACATACGCGCTGCCAGTGATCAACTCACTGCTGGGCATTCGCGTAGAAAAACTGGGTGATATGCAGGAGGTGCTCGATGAGTGCCGCAGTCTGTTGATGCCCATCCCCGGTGAGCATGTGTGGCTGCCCTATCTGGGGGCCACACTGGATGCCGGTATGGCTTCGCTGTTCGCGTTTGAGCTCAAAGAGGCTTGCAAATATCTGGACGGGCCCAACCCAGTGGACGGTATCTGGCTGGGAGCAGCGGGTGACGTCATCATCCGTGAGCGCGGAATCGAGTTTGTAGACGGCTCCGCACCAGGCTTCGCAGCCGTGGTGGGGGCCGCTCCAGACAAGGAGACCGCTGTCAAAATCGCCCGTGAACTGCAGGAGAAGAACCTCTATGTGTTCATGGCCGGTGAGACCAACGGTGTGACCTTCTCGGAGCAGTTAGAAGAAGCTGGTGTGGAGTTGGGATGGGACACCCGACTGGTGCCGTTCGGCAAGGATATCTCAACGGCCATCTACGCATTGGGCTTTGCGAACAGGGCCGCTCTGTCATTCGGTGGTGTTAAACCCGGTGACTACGAGCGAAACCTGAAATACAACAAGAACCGAATCTTCGCGTTCGTCATCGCGCTTGGCGAGGTAGACGAAGAGAAGTATGCCGCTGCGGCTGGGGCCATCTCATACGGCTTCCCAACCATCGCAGACACAGACATCCCAGAAATCCTGCCCACCGGTATCTGCACGTATGAGCACGTGGTCTCCAATGTGCCTCTGGACAAGATCGTCGAGAAGGCGCTGGAAGTCCGTGGGTGCAAGATCAAAATCACCAAAGTGCCCATTCCAGTCTCGTACGGCCCTGCATTTGAAGGCGAACGAATCCGCAAAGAGCAGACCTACGTGGAATTCGGCGGCAATAAAACACATGCCTTTGAGTATGTTGCCACACGCGAAATCTCTGAGGTTGAAGACGGCAAGATCGTCGTGGTCGGACCTGAGATAGACGATGTCGCAGAGGGCACAGCCCTTCCCCTGGCAATCTGGGTAGAGGTTGCTGGCCGCAAGATGCAGTCGGACTTTGAGCCGATCCTGGAACGTCAAATTCACCACCTGATCAATGGTGGCGAAGGAATTTGGCACATGGGCCAGCGCGACATTATCTGGGTACGCATCAGCAAGGGAGCCCAAGCCAAGGGCTTCAAGATCAAGCACCTGGGAGAGATCGTCCGCGCGAAACTGCTGAGCGAGTATCCCGCCATTGTAGACAAGGTGCAAGTCACCCTGTATACCAACAAGGATGAAGTAGAACCTCGCCTGGCGGAAGCACGCCGCGTCTATCGCGAACGCAACCTGCGTGTCGAATCACTCACTGACGAAAGCGTCGATACCTTCTACTCCTGCCTGCTCTGCCAGAGCTTCGCGCCAAACCACGTGTGTGTCATCACACCCGAACGGCTTGGCTTGTGCGGTGCCTATAACTGGCTTGATGGCAAGGCGGCATTCGAGATCGACCCCACCGGGCCGAACCAGCCACTCATCAAGGGTGAGTGCATCGACCCCATCCGCGGTCAGTGGAAGAACATCAACGACTATGTTTATGTGAACTCCAAGCAGACCATCAGCTCCTTCAACGCCTACTCGATGCTGAAGGACCCCATGACCAGTTGCGGATGTTTCGAGGCCATCGTAGCCATGTTGCCGGAATGCAACGGCGTGGCGATTGTCAACCGCGAGTATCCTGGCGAGACCCCCATGGGCATGAAGTTCTCCACCCTTGCCGGTGTGACCGGTGGTGGACAGCAGACCCCAGGTTTCATCGGGGTTGGTAAAGCGTATATTTCCAGCCGGAAGTTCATCTACTCTGAAGGTGGACATAAGCGTATAGTGTGGATGCCCAGGGAGCTCAAAGAGACCCTCCGTGAAGAGCTGAACCACATCGGTGAGCAACTCGGTATCGAAAACTACATCGACATGATCGCCGACGAAACCACGGCGGGCACCGACACCGCAGCCGTGTCTGCTCACATGGAGAAGGTCGGACATCCGGCACTGACCATGTGGGACATCACACAATCCTCACCTGAGGCGGCGGAAGCCGACGCGGCCCGAGGGCTTGTCGTGGAGACACCATCTCCGGCTGCGGCTCCTGCGCCGGTAGCTAAGGTGGAAGCAGCCCCTGTGGTTGAAGCGAAACCTGCGGAAGCAGCGCCAGCTCCGGCTCCTGTAGCTGAGGTTGTTGCCCCTGCCGTTGTCACAGCCAGTGCCCCTGCACCCGCTATCACAGCCATGCCGAATGATGGTCTTGGATACGTGATGCAGGTTCTGGACAAGATGCGGGCACAGGGTATGCCAGTGGCTAACGCTGATTCAAGCATGGAACAACAGATGGCTGCCCTTCAGGCATCTACCGCATTGAACCTGCTGACAGCCGGTGCCAATATGCTGTTGATGTACAGTGGAACGTTTGGCCCTATGCCTGCACCTGCGCAGGCTGTGCCGGTTGCGGTTCCTGTATCGGCCCCTGCAGCCCCTGTCGCTGAAGTCGTTGCTGAGCCTGTGAAGGTGGAAGCGGCTCCGCGAGCGGTGGAATCTGCTTCAATCCTGGTTCCTACGACCTTCTCGATACCTCCTGAGAGCTCATCTTCCTCTGTCCGCACGGTGACACTGGGTGGAAGCGGCACACGAACCTCGTCTGTGATCCTTGGTGGTGCATCGGTACTGCCCTTCCGGCATTTCGAGGGAAGCATCGGCCAGACACCCGTGATTGCAATGGAAGTGTTTGACAGACTACCCAAGAACTATCCTGAGAGTCTGCGCACCGCCTACGGGGCATTGCTGGACGACCCGGCAGCCATGGCTAAGCACTGCGTCGACAACCTGGGCGCTGCGGTCATCAGCGTGCGACTTGACGCAGCCCATCCCGATCTCGACGACAAGGCCCCTGAGGCTTGCGCTGAGTTCGTGGGCAGCATCCTGAAGGCCGTAGGTGTGCCGATCATCGTAACAGGCCCAAGCCACTACGAAAAGTGCAATGCGGTCATGAAGGAAGTCGCCAGTAAGTATGCAGGCGAAAACCTGCTGCTGAACTGGGTGGAGACTGACAACTACAAAACCATCGCCGCGGCAGCCATGGCTTATGATCACTGTGTGGTCACGCAGACGCCCATTGACGTCAACATGGCCAAGCAGCTCAATATCCTCTGCACCAACATGGGACTGGCTCCTGAGAAGATCGTCATTGATGCTCTGACAGGTGCTCTGGGTTACGGTTTGGAATACACCTACTCAGTGATGGAGCGCATCCGAGCCTCTGCATTCACGGGTGACACCATGCTGGCCATGCCGATGCTGGCGACACCAGGCTACGAAGTGGCGAAGACTAAGGAAAGCAAAGCACCTGCCAGCTCATTCCCTCTATGGGGACCAGAGCAGAGCAGAGGCGCACTGCTGGAGATAGCCACCGCCATGAGCCTGTTAAACGCTGGTGCTGACATGCTGGTTATGTATCATCCATCAGCCGCGCAGACTGTTGGACGCAAAATCGCTGAGATGACCCGGGTCACGGGCTAAAGGAGCTAAATCATGGCATTATCTGGACTGGATATCTTTAAGCTTCTACCGAAGACCAACTGCGGTGAGTGCGGTGTGCCAACCTGTATGGCCTTCGCCATGAAGCTGGCTTCGAAGAATGCGGAACTGGCGGCTTGCCCGTACGCATCTGAAGAAGCGGTGACCAAGATCGGGGCGGCAAGCAAGCCGCCCATCCGGCTGGTGAAAATCGGCCCTGCTGAGCGTGAAGTCGCCGTCGGTAATGAGACGGTGATGTTCCGCCACGAGAAGACATTCGTGCACCCGACGGCCATCTGCATCTCGTTCTCGGATGACCAGTCTGCGACTGAGCTGGCTCACCAAACGGCTGAGGTTCGCGAATATTGCCTCGAGAGGGTAGGGGAACAGCTCCGGCTTGACCTCGCCCTGGTTGACAACGTAACGGGGGCTGTTGAACCATTCGTGGCAGCCGTAAAGGCTGTCGCAGGCGGTACCGGCTGCGGCGTCATTCTGCGCAGTGACAATGTGGCCGCCCTGGAGGCGGCTTTGGCTGCAATTGAAGGCCAACGGCCGTTGATTCACGCGGCTACCACGGAGAATGCAGACGCAGTGGCCGCACTGGCCTTGAAATACAAGGCTCCGGTAGTGGCTAAAGCGGCTAATCTGGATGAGCTTGCAGGATTGACCAAGAAGCTGCTGACATTGGGTGTGTTGGACATCGTGCTGGACATCACAGCGAATAATCCGGCGGCCATCATGCAGAACAACACCATCATCCGGAAGGCCGCATTGAAAGTGCCGTTCGAACCGATGGGGTTTCCCATTCTCAACTTCATCACGGGCCAGGATATCCCATCCATGGTCGCCGATGCGTCTACACTGATGTGTAAGTATGCTTCGATCATGGTGATCGACACGCTGGCATATGAAGCGTTGTTGCCTTTGATGATGCTTCGACAGAACATCTTCACCGACCCTCAGAAGCCGATCCAGGTGGAACCAAAAGTCTACCCAATCGGCGAAGCGGACGAAAACTCGCCAGTGATGGTGACCACGAACTTCTCCCTGACCTACTTCATAGTTTCTGGCGAGATCGAGAACTCAGGAGTGCCGACGCATTTGGCGGTTGTCGAGTGCGAAGGTATGAGCGTTCTCACGGCCTGGGCTGCAGGGAAGTTCTCCGGCGAAAAGATCGCCACCTTCATCAAATCGTCTGGCATTGCTGATCAGATCAAAACCCGAAAGCTGGTGATTCCAGGCTATGTTGCACAGATCAGCGGTGAGCTGGAAGACTGCCTGCCGGGCTGGGAAGTAGTCGTTGGCCCTCAAGAGGCGTCTGACATCGGCTCATTCATGAAGGTCTTTGCAGCGGGATAATCACTGCATAGATTCCTTGCCATCGATCGGTATCTGGGTGCCAGTATGGGCTCAGATACCGATTAGTTATAATCTGAAGCATCGCAATATAGTTTCTGGAAGGTCGTTTATATGCCAAGTGTCCGTTTCTTACCGTCCGAAGTTGTGGTGGAGGTGGCGTCTGGATCGCTGATCCATGAAGCTGCCATCAAAGGCGGTATTGAGGAGCTGCATCTTCCATGCGGCGGCAAAGGCACCTGCGGACGCTGCCTTGTGGAAGTCATACAGGGCACAGCCGATACCAGCGAAAACTCGGTCGCAGGAACGCCACAAGGCGAAAAAAAGCTGGTGCTGGCCTGTAAGACCAAAGTGACAGGTGACCTAACCGTCAAGCTCTTACAAAAGCGTCAAACCGCGATGCAGGTGGTGGGAGACAGCCACTTCCTCGTCAATGACGATTATCTGCCTGACCCCAATGCATTGACGCCGTTGTATAGCTCGCAGACAATCACGGTACCTCCTGCGTCGATAGAAGAGCATTACAGCGACTGGCAAAGAGTGGTAAGGGAATGGACACGCACAAAAGGCAATATGCCGATGACCACAGGTGTGGGTGTGCTTCAGGGATTAGCTGAGGCTCTCCGCAGTGATGATGGGAATATCGCGTTAGATGTTCAAGAACTTAATGGCATCAGCCGCGTTCTGGACGTGCGGCCAGGGCAAAGCGTCAATTCGTCCCTCGGGTTGGCGATTGATGTGGGCACCACCACGGTGGCGGTGCAACTTGTCGACCTCAGCGATGGCAAGGTGATGGCTAACCGAACTTCCTACAATGCGCAGATTAGTCGTGGTGCCGATATCATCACCCGGATCGACTATGCTCGCACCCCTGAACGGCTTACTGAGCTTCGAGATATGATTGTGAACACAATCAACACACTCATCGCCGAAATCGCAGCCAGTGTCAACATCGAAACTGCTAACATCAATGCGGCGTTCATTGCGGGAAATACCACGATGATGCATTTATTGCTAGCTCTCCCTCCGCGCCATATCAGGGAGACACCGTATGTGCCGACAGTGAATTCCATACCGTCGCTTACGGCACACGATGTGGGACTATCCATCAATCCTTCGGCTGTCGTGGAATGCTCTCCAGGAGTCGGCAGTTATGTGGGCGGTGATATCACCTCAGGACTTCTCTGCACCGATATCTACATCAATAATGAAGATGTGTTTATGTTCCTTGATATCGGCACCAATGGCGAAATCGTGCTTGGTAACGCCAGTTGGATGGTCACCTGCGCGTGTTCAGCAGGTCCGGCATTCGAGGGCTCCGGCATCAAGTGCGGTATGCGCGCCATGGAAGGCGCTATCGAATACGTGACCATCGCCACTGGCGGTTCCGAAATACAATATGACGTGGTAGGTGGCGGGAAACCGAGCGGTATCTGCGGTTCTGGGCTCATCTCGCTGCTTGGCGAGATGTTGTTGCGGGGGGTCATCGACCAGTCCGGCCGATTCAATACCGAGATGCCTACAGGACGCTGGAGCACCGAATCCGACATAAACGGCTACATAATAGAGTTCGGCAATAACACGGTCAGCGGACAGGATTTAGTGATCACAGAACCGGATATCGCCAATCTGTTGCGAACGAAAGCCGCCATCTATGCGGCGTGCTCGCTGCTGATTTCCAGCGTGGGCATCGAGTGGAACAATCTCTCCTGCATTTATATTGCGGGCGGGTTCGGGCGGTATATTGAAATTGATGATGCGATATTGATCGGGCTTCTCCCTGATCTGCCCTACGACACCTTCAAATATATAGGCAACTCATCGCTCACAGGAGCCTACATCGCACTGCTTTCCCGTGAACACCGGCAAAAGCTGTCTGAGCTAGCAGCCGGTATGACCTATATCGATCTGAGCAGCGATACTCGCTACATGGACAGCTATTTAGGGGCGATGTTCTTGCCCCATACCGACCTTGCTCAATTTCCCACGGTGGCCGATCGGCTGTCGCAGGCGAAATCAGAGCAGGAATCCGTCTCCGGATGATATTCCGGACAACTAATATGGAGGACAATTCATGAAAGGTCTTTTAGAGCGTCTCGCTCAAGGTGAAATCCTGATCTCCGATGGTGCCATGGGCACCTTTCTTCAAGCGATGGGCTTGAAGCCGGGTGAATGCCCGGAGTCGTGGTGTGTGTCTCACCCGAACGAAGTGAAGAGCATCGCCGAAGCATACATCAACGCCGGTGCCGACATCGTGGAGACCGACTCATTCGGCGGAACATCCTACAAGCTGAAAGAGTTTGGGCTGGTGGACTCTGTCCATGAGTTCAACAAAGCATCTGCCGCGATCGCCAAAGAGGCGATGGCCGGTAAAGGCTACGTGGCCGCTTCCGTTGGTCCTACAGGCCAGATTGTGGAAGATGAAGGCGGTAATGTGACCGAAGAGGAGCTGTATGAGTCCTTCAAGGCGCAAGTGATCGCACTGGCCGAAGGCGGAGCAGATGCTCTGTGCATCGAGACCATGTCTTCCGTCACCGAAGCAGTGCAGGCGATCAAGGCCGCGAAAGACCACACCAAACTGCCGATCATCTGCACCTTCACCTTCGAACCCGGCGCACGCGGCTTCCGCACGATGATGGGGATCACCCCTGAGCGTGCAGCCACTGAAGCCATCGAGGCGGGTGCTGATGTGATTGGTGCCAACTGCGGCAACGGCATCGCCAACATGATTGAAATCACGCGTCAGTTGCGGGCAGCCGCTCCCAGTACGCCGATCTTGATACATGCCAACGCTGGTATGCCTGTTCTGGAGAACGGTAAGGCCGTTTTCAAAGAGACGCCAGACGACATGGCTGCCCGCGTCAAAGAGTTGGTCGACGCCGGTGCCAACATCATCGGCGGATGCTGTGGAACCACTCCCGCGCACATCGCTGCCATGGCCGCGGCCGCTAAAAGCTAACCAGCTTCTTTCTCATCGGCAGGCACAGATATAACCTATCTGTGCCTGCTGCATATCATCATGGTATCGACGTCCACTTGGTGGCATAGTATAACAGGTTGCCTTTTATCATCCAGCGAAATACGCATTGAGGGTATATTGTGAGTAATATCCAAAGCGACGACCTGCAATCCTACTTCAACACTCAGCGGGAGACGGCAGAAAGCTTGCTCAGCAGGCTGATTGCTTTCCAAAGCACTGTAGGCCGTGAACACGAGGTGCAAGCCTATCTCGCCAGCACCCTCAGAGAGTGTGGGTGGAGCGTTGAGGAATCAGCCGTGCCTGATGATATCACCTCGGATGTCGACTATACCGTGGTACCCACACACACCACATATGAGGGACGGCCGAACCTCTTCGTCAACCTTAAGGGTAATGGTGGGGGACGAAGCCTCATCCTAAACTCACACTGCGATGTGGTGCCCGCACCAGACGATATGTTCAAAGCGCGGGTTGAACAGGGTGTTGTGTATGGTCGCGGCGCCTGTGATGCCAAGGGACAGGTGGTTACCATACTGCTGGTGCTGAAGGCCCTTAAGGATCTGGGCATCAGGCTGAATGGCGATCTACAAGCGCAACTGGTGATTGAAGAAGAGGCCGGTGGAAATGGTGCGCTGGCCGCGGTGTTGAGTGGCATGAAGGCGGATTGCGCCGTTGTGCTAGAACCAACGAGCCTGCAGATGCATCCTGCCAATCGAGGCGCCGTGTGGTACCGCTTGAGTGTGAAGGGCCAGTCGGTGCATATGGGTAAATATTGGCAGGGCGTGAGTGCCATCGACCAGATGGTTGAACTGATTGCCATTCTGAAGAAATATGAAGCCCAACTACGATCGGAGTCGACTGGGCTTGCGATGTTCCCGCATGACCCCAATCCGGTTAATGTGAATATCGGGCAGATATCTGGTGGCGATTGGCCGGCCACCGTGCCAGCAGAATGCAGCATAGAGGGCGGCATCGCCTTCCTGCCGAACAAAGACATCCCCACAATACACAATGAGCTTGTCGAGATGATAGAGCAAAACGTCTCTGAGTATTTGCGGAATCACTACACCTTTGAATTTGGCCGGCTTCACAACGAGGCGTTTGAGACGCCTGCGGATCATTCCTCGGTTCAGTGCTTCGGTGAGGCCGTGCATCACGTGCTTGGACCGCAGCCAGTCATGGGATGGATCGCATCCTGCGACGCGCGTCTATTCGCGCGCAGAGGTAAGATGCCGACCATCACGTTTGGTGCCGGTGAGCTGGGAGTCGCACATTCATTGAACGAGCAGATCAAGACCGATGATATCCTTCATGCCGCAGAGGTATTGACCCGGTTTGTCATAAACTGGTGTGGAACCAGTTAAAGACCGTAGAGGAGAAATAAATGACTGTTAGAATTGGCGTCGTAGGCGCAGGAAAGTTCGGGCAGATGCATCTTGATGCATATACGCAGTTGGGTTACATCGGTGTGGCCGAATTGGCTGCGGTAGCCGAGGCGAACCTGGTCCGGGCCACGGAGCTCCGTCAGATGCTGAGCTGCCCGGTTTACGCAAGCCATCAGGAGATGATCGCCAACGCGAATCTTGATGGAGTGAGTGTCGCCACTCCTGACCACCTGCACAGACAGATCGCAGTAGATGCCGCCAATGCGGGTTTGCATGTGCTGGTCGAAAAGCCGCTTGACACCACTGTGGAAGGTTGTGAGGAGATCATCGCAGCCGCTAAGAAAAGCGGTGTACTGCTGCAGGTGGATTTCCATAAGCGGTATGACCCAGACCACATGGCCATCGCCAGAAGGGTGGGGGCAGGGGAGCTTGGGGATATTCTCTACGGCTCGGTCTATATGGAGGACCGCATCGAAGTGCCGTCTGAGTGGTTTCCGCATTGGGCACCCAACTCGTCACCAGCATGGTTCCTTGGCGTTCACTTCTACGACCTGGTGCGTTGGATCGTCAAGAGCGAGGTCAAACAAGTATATGCCACAGGTCGCAAGAAGACGCTTTTGAATGACTACGGTGTTGATACCTACGACTGCATCAACGCGAAAGTGGAGTTCGAAAATGGAGCTTCATTCGTATTCGACACCAGTTGGATACTTCCGAAAAGTTTCGAGGCGATCGTGAACCAGGAGGTTCGGATTGTGGGCACCAAGGGTGTCATCGAGTGCGACAGCCAGTATCGCGGCATGAGGTCATGTCTAACATCCGAGGGCATGAGCACCTACAACAACAACTTCCGACGTGACGGCGAAGACAAGCTGGGACGCCGCTTGTCACGGGGTTACGGCATCGAAAGCATCGAGGATTTCGCCTACAATGTGGCGCGTCTCAAGGCCGGTGGGTTGATATCTGAACTGCGCGGGTGCTGGGCATCGGGTGAAGATGGGCTGGAAGTGACCCAGATCGCGGTGGCTATTCATGAAAGCCTGGAAACCGGCAAGATCATAAATCTGTGGTCAAAGTAGTGGCAAAATACGATCTGACACCTATAGACGTTCCCAAGGTAGAGACCAAATTCCGCAGGATACACACCAAGATACCGGTGCCAGAATCCCTGCCGATATTCGAGATGTTGAAAGAGAGCGAACCGCAGTCGATGATGGGACAACCACCTGTTATCTGGCACAAGGCGGAGGACTTCTGCGTCGAAGATGCCTGGGGTAACAGGTGGATCGACTGGTCCAGTTGCGTGCTGGTGGCGAATGCCGGGCATGGTCGACCCGAGATCAAGCAGGCTCTGCGTGACATCATCGACCAGGGGTTGCTGGCCAGCTACATCTTTATCCATGAACAAAGGGCCAGGTTGTGTCACGAGCTACAGCATCTGGCTCCCGTTCCGAACGACTACCGGGTGTTTTTGCTCAGCACCGGCTCAGAGGCCACGGAAAACTGCATCAAGCTGGCAAAGACTTACGCTGTGCAGAAACATGGCGAACACAAGAAATACATCGTCTCATTCAAGAACGGCTTCCATGGCCGGACCATGGGTGCGCAACTTGCTGGCGGTATGGATAAGCAAAAAACCTGGATGGTGGATCGTGACAAGACCTTTGTCCAGGTGCCATTCCCGGACGGTTACAAGAACACCAACACATCCTTTGAGTTGTTCCTGAAGAGCTTGGAGCGGATGGGTATCACTGGGACCGAGATCGCCGGCGTGATGACTGAGAGCTACCAGGGAGTGGGCCCGGACTTCCTGCCCGTGGAGTATGCCCAAAAGTTACAGGCGTTCTGCAGGCAGAATGACATCGTGATGATTTTCGATGAAGTCCAGGCTGGGTTCGGACGGACCGGTAAAATGTTCTGTTACGAGCACTATGGCGTCACTCCTGATCTCATCGCTTGCGGGAAAGGCATATCGTCCTCGCTGCCGTTATCGGCAGTGATCGGACGTGCTGATATCATGGGCGTCTATCCGCCAGGCTCCATCACATCCACCCACTCTGCATCGCCATTACCAGTGGCAGCCGCTCTGGCCAGCCTGAAGCTTATACAAGAGGAGCATATGGTTGACCGAGCCGCTAAGCTGGGCGAAATCCTGCTGCCGGAGCTTCAGCGCATTCAGCAGAAGTATCCTGACCGGCTGGGCTGCATGCATGGAAAAGGGCTGGTTGCTGGCATCCAAGTGGTCAAGCCCGGAACGAAAGAGCCCGACAGCGACACAGCTACCGCTATCAACTTGAAGTGTGTTCACAAAGGTCTGTTGATGTTCGCTCCTGTGGGCATCGGGGGCGAGTGTTTGAAAATCGCGCCACCGCTGACCATTAGTGAAGAGGCCCTTCGAGAGTCGATCCAGGTTTTTGAAGAGGCCGTCGACGAGGTTTTAGGATAGTATAAACTGGCTTAACATGAACACGTAGCCATCATGACGACATAAAGACAATAGTGAGGGATATCATAGTGCCAAACCCAAATAACGAAACCGCCTCCGTAAAGTATCTTGACGCCGTAAGAGGAATCCTGGACCAACTACAGAACACGCAGCTTGATAATGTAGAGAAAGCTGTCGACATGGTCATCGCCTCTCTGCAAAACGGCGGAGTGATCTGGTGCAGCGCGATCGGACACAGCAACGAACAGGACTTCATCAACAGGGCTGGCGGACTTGCGGCGGTCAAGCACTTCAGTTACAGCATATCCACCAACGCGCCTGTGCCGGAGGCCTACAACAACCGTCCGCGTACAGAGGAGTTCAGCGCCGAACTGGAGAACATCAGTTACGCCCTGAAAGCCAGTAACGTACGGGCAGGTGACGTGATGTTCATGGGCTCTGTGTCGGGTAAGAACATCAATCCTGTGCAGTTAGCCCTCGCCTGCCGTGAAATGGGTGTGAGTGTGGTTGGCATGACCTCACTGGGGTATACCGCCCAGGTCACTTCGCTTCATCCTTCTGGTAAAAAGCTGTGTGACGTCGCCGATGTGGTGATTGACAACTGCGCTCCATATGGAGATGCTGCAGTGCATATCGAAGGCTACGAGAAGGATTTGCTGCCTGTATCCGGTATGTCCATGATCGCCATCGGCTGGATGATCTGGGGGCGCGTGATGGAGAAGATGGCCGCCGCAGGAGATGCGCCGACGGTGTTCAACAGCGTCAACCGTGAAGGCGGCTGGGAGATGTATCAAAAGAGTCTGGCGGAGTACAACAAGCGGGGATATTAGTCCAAATCCGGGTAACCTGCTCCTGAAACAGCCCGGACACAAGGAGCGAATCATGAGTGTTTCACTTGTTAGTCGCGTTGTAGTGATGGTGATCATGATATTTGTGGTTGCCATCACGGTCTGTGCTGATACCGCCGACTTCAAGCGTAAAGTGTACGCCAATGAAGGGGATATCTATCTCAAAGCATGGCCTTCTCAGAAGGTAATCAGGCTGACAACAACCGGTTATTGCCATGATCCGGTGATCTCCAGCGATGGCCAGTGGGTGGCTTACATCCGTAACCCTGAGCCTGACAATCCAGACAGTGAACCAATCAACGAATCGGAACTGTGGTGTGTGAAGACCGACGGCTCCAAGCCATTACGGCTATACCGCAACCCACTGGAGAACATCGACGACGGGCCTGACAGGCGCAACTGGTTCGGTGCAATTGTCAATCCCCGTTTCTCACCTGATGGTCGCAGTGTATATGCATTGGTCTGGACCCACGCCACCAGCTCAAGCGTATTGCGTGTGGGCCGAGATGGTACCAAGCCAGGGTATATCGCTTACGGTAACTCACTAGAGGTAATTCCTGGTGGCAAATACCAAGGCTACCTGGTGGTGCATCAGCATCTATACTACAAAGAGGCTGGTTCCGTGGATATCCTCACGCTCAATGCACCAACAGGGAAGGGCGTGTGTTTGCTTCGTAAACCCGAAGGGACGCTAAGCCAGAAATGGGCTGTGAACACCTCCTTGTGGCCGGTTCTGAAGAGAGAACTTGAGAAGCAGCTTCCCGACACATGGCTAGCAAGCCGCCAAGCTGCTACGAAACCCAAACCAACCAAGACAAATGGACAGAGCAAGCCAAATGCGAAAACAAAAGCCAAAACCCCGCAAGTTCGATAAAGAAGCCTTCTGGCTGGGTGTAGGGATGGGTGCCATCCTATTAACAGTAGGTGGATTGATCGCCTATTCATCGATGACCTCACCCGAAGGTGCCTCAACATCGACTCCAGTGAACACGGCGCAGCGTTTGGCACTCGTGATGCCTCAGAAGGCCCAGTCTCAGATCGCATTCTGGGTCGGGGCGTCAATGGCAGGTTTCGGAGTGGTCAGCATCGTCATGGGGCTGTACGGTTCGATGAAAGGGCTGTTCAGAAGCAATAAGCCAAGCGGAAAGTAGTGGTTGGTCAGGATTCGCTAGCACTACTCGCCGATGACATGCTCATGGATGCGACCGTCTTGTTTATGCGCGTGGGCGTGTATCAGGTTTACGGATCGCAGCATATCGAGGTCAGCAAGCGCATCGGCGACCGGGCCATCATAGACCAGACGGTGTTCTTCCGACAGTATCAACGCACGGTCTGACACCTCTGAGACAAAATGCAGGTCGTGGCTAGACATGATGAGCGTCACACCTGCGTCATGTAACTGGTTCAGAAAGTCGGACAACCACTGCTGCATCCTTGGATCGAGGCTGGCCGATGGTTCATCGAGCAGAATCACTTTACTGCCGCAGCACACGATGGCGGCCAGTGCGACCTTCTTCTTCTCACCACCGCTCAGCGTTTGAGGAGACCGGTGCCTGAGGTGTTCGATGCCAAACATCTTGATCACATCCTCAACGCGAGTGTTGATCTGCTCCGACGGCAGGCGAAGCTGCAGCGGCCCAAAAGCCAGTTCCTCTTCCACAGTGTTGCAGAACAATACTGCGTCTGAGTTCTGAAAGAGAAACCCCACCTGCTGTCGAAACTGTCGAGAGAACGGAGGCGTTTCTACGCTATCTTCGGTAAGGATGGTGTCGTAGGCCTTCACTGTTCCAGCTTGAGGGAAAAAGAGGCCATCAAGGAGGTGCATCAGCGTCGATTTCCCGCACGCATTGGCCCCCAGTATCGCCACACTTTCACCTTGGTTGATCTGAAAACTGATATTTCGGAGCACAGGCTGGCATCTAGGGTAATTGTAAGTGATGTTCTCCACATCAAACACGCGTTTGTCCATCAAATTCCACCAAATCCACTCTTGTCGACAACCAGTAGAACAATCCCGATGACCAGAACGGCCAACATCCAGCCTATGTCACGAACACCAACTGTTGATTGACTTCTCAACTGTAAGTCACCATCATAACCCCGAGAGATCATCGAGTTTTGCACCTCTTGAGCGAGTTTGTGAGTCCGGCGGAACAGCATGCCCATGCCAGCGGCGACCCACCGCTGCTCACCCGATACCGACCCGGTACTGATAGTGCGGCTTAGCTTGGCAAGGTGAATCTCCTCCGCGGCCTTGATGATCACTGTGAGATATCTTTGGGACATGGTCAGTACCATGCCAAACGCTTTTGGCATACCCAACCGGCGCAGCCCGTTCAACAAAACCGACGACTCGGTCGTGGCAATCAGCAGGTAGCACAGGGTCACGCAAGTCAGTGAGCGAAGTAGAAACCTGCCTGCAACCACCAAACCAGCGTCGGTGATGGTGATAGGGTTGGGTGATACCCATGAGCCGATTTCAATGGCGTGTTTCAACTGGGCCAGTATCAGCACATCATTTCCTGATGTCACAAGATTGGTGGTCGCAGGCAATATCAGAGCCAGGCTGAACAGCGGAACACCTATCCACACTCGCCCCAGACTCGCTGCCGGCAGGCGTATCGACAGGGTCGTTAGGAGAACCAAAGCCATCATGATCATCAGCGTACCTGGCGAATGTATGAACGTGCTGAGGAAGATCAACCCGAAGATACCCAGCAGCTTGGCGCGTGGTTCCACTTTGCCCAGCCAGGACGCCGCACAGACGGGGTCGGTGAGCTCACGAGCGATCACCTCAACCAGGCTGGATAATCCCTTCCTGACATACCCGACGCGGTGACGCGAACGGCTCTTGTCGACGGCGACGTCTGCATCCTCAGTGAACCACTCAGGAAGTGTTTGAGTTCTCACGTTTCGCCAACGCCTTTCCCAGCAATACAGCCACTCCGGCCACAACAGCTACACCGAGAACTGCAGACAGGATGTAATCCGAGCTTTGCTTTGGCAACGAGGCCTCTTGCTCACCTTTAGTTGCGTAATCCGGCATGGGTGCCTTCCAGCGGTCGCTGCCCTTGGCCAATCCTGCCGGTACGTAACCGACCAGCTTGTGTATCTCCTCGGTGCTCCATTCACCCCAGGCAGAGCCAGCTCCGAATTTCGCAGGCAGAATCAAGCCGAGAGGCGAGAGCAGAATCAGCATGCCAAGCCCGATCCATAACTTCTTGTGTCTTTTCATGATGGTTCGCCCTCCGTGGCCGTCGCTTGCGGGGCCTTGTAAAGGAGCCCGGGGTCAGATTTCTGCAGATACATGACCACAAGTGCCGTGACCACTGCCTCTACAAAACCAAACACCAGCAAGTGTTCTGCCGCCATGATCGGCACGGCGACGCTCAGAGGGTAGGGGGCGTATAGAGCCTTGCCCGCCGCATCGTGAGCGATCAGCGGTTGTATACCGAACATGAACCCTGTAGTTAAAGCCGCAGCATTCAATCCGACATACCCGCCAATACCCGCACCCAGCCAACGACGATATGAGGTTGCGGGTGAGTTTCGGGCGATGAGCGCATATATCCCGTAGCCAATGAACGGCATGACGACCGCCATATTCAAGCAGTTGGCTCCGATGCATGTGATACCGCCATCACCAAAAAGCACGGCTTGCACGATGAGCGCAATCGAGACGGCAATACAGGCAGCCCAGGGACCGAGCAGAATGGACACCAGCACCGCACCAACCGCATGACCGGTTGTCCCACCAGGAATAGGCACGTTGAACATCATGATGACGAAGCAGAACGCCGCACTCAGTGCCAGCAGGGGTACTTGTCTACTACGCAGAGTTTTGTTGAGCTTGTTGGATGCTACCGCCCAAAAAGGAAGAACCGCGGCAGTGGCAACGGTATATGTCTGAGGACTTAGGTAACCATCTGGTATATGCAACTCATCTGTCCTTATGACTAGAATAGTGTCACGAATATAAATTGTGTAGCAATTGATTGTACCAAGATTCCGTTAAGGTGCGTTGCACTGCGAAGCGGGTGGCTAGGCCATGCCTCGCAGTGCACTCACTGACTAGCGGTTAGCGGTCCTCGTACTTAATCAACTCTGTGGGTGTTGATGTGTATTTTGCTATGGTGTCAGACTGGTAAACACGCCCGTCAGGTGTGTACCATTTGGCATTGCCGTTGCCATTGATGTCTAGTGTCTTTTCACACATCAGACTTCCGTCATCGCGGTAGTCATACCCAGTCGATTGCTTTTTAAACGTGTGATATGTATAGATATACTTCGCCTTGCCGTTCTCGTAGAATCCAGTCTCTGTACCGAATACGCCCTTACTGCTGCTTGATTGAGAGCTAGCGCGCAAAACACCGTTGGGATAGAACCAGTAAGAGTATTGAATTGGATCGCCTTTACGCGTGTCGATATAACGTCGCTCCAAGGAGCCATCTTTAGCGAACTTTTCCAGGAAGGACAAGTTGGTCGTCTGTGCTACACGGCTCTTAGGCTGAGTCTTTTGAGCGTCATACCATGCATCCACAGTCCATTTCAGTTTCGCCAGGTCAATCTCTTCGCCTCCCGGCAGACGCAGCTGTTTCGACACAGTAGCACGGATTTCAGCCAGAGCCTTACGGTATCCAGCTTCACCTCCCAATGCGAAGCCGTGCATCAGCTTCATTGCGTCAGAGCGCAGTCCGTTCTTGCTAAACACCGCGCCTTTAATCCCATATGCGGCCAGATCGGCTTCAATTCGGCGGACACGGTTAGCGTAGTCGATGAACTGAGGCATATCGCCCTTCAGTCCAGTCTGCTGGTTCAACTCAGAACGCTGGCTGTAGTTCAAGAATGTTTCGTGGAGCACACGCAGCTTATCCTCTTCCTTGGCGATGGCCTCTTCCTGTGCCTTACGATCGTCCATCATCTTCTTGGCCATCGTTAAGGCTTCTTCTTCGGTAAGGCTCTTCTGCTTTTGGCGCAGGTAAGCTACCATGGGACGGCTATACCGCTCACGAATGACTGACCAGTCTCCGGCATCAATACTCCCACCACCAATCCACAAAATGCGGGACGCTCCATCACGGTAGGCCAGGTAGGCCTCACGCCATGCGGCATCGTGAAGCGCTTCGCAGCCAAGGCCGGCTGTGTCGATGGCCATCTGAGTCAGTTTGGCTACCGGCTGATTCCGCAGAAATGCTTCACCGATTTTACTGACGGCTACGTCGTAGGTCTCTTCCTTCTGTGCCGCATTGAGTTCATTCACCGTCACCTTTAGCAGGTCAAGGTTACCCACCACTCCCTTGAGCACGGTCGAGATGGCACTTTCGTCCAAGTTATCGATGATGAGTTTACCAATAAGGTCGCCGCAGCCCTTGGCCATCATGCCGTTATTTTCGGAGCCAGCGGAGATGGCAATGGTATTGATCTCCTCGCGGTGAGAGAGGAGCTGCTTCATGATTTTGGCTTTAGATTCGTCTTTGATGCCATCCAACGCTTCGATGTAACGGGCACCCAGATCGATAAATCTCTGGTCGAAGCCAGTTCGGCGCATGCCGACTCTGCTGGCGGCTTCGTCTTCGATGTATTGCTGCAACTCGCTTTTCCAGCCAAACAGGCCGAAACACCAGCTACTGTAATGATTGGTGGCCACCTGCACCACGTTGCGGCTCTTTATGAGCACCCCTCGCGCATATATCGAGCCGCCAGGCACCAGGCAGATGGCTCCCACATTGGTGCCGGTGACCTGAGAGGCAAGCTCCGCCGGAATCGGCAGCTCCATCACGACCGTGCCCCCTAACCACCCTTTTTGGTCTCCAGCCGAAATCTGGTAGACGCGATCCGACAGGATAAGCTGCTGATTGGCACCGGCTCGAGCATACTCATTCTGCATATCGGTCGAGAGGGCCTTTGACGTCACCACTGTAGCTGTGGTTTTATCAACGATGGCTTTCATAGAATCTGGACCGGCGATACGGGCGTCTCCCAGCTCGCGTCTGACAGTGAGTAGGGGAGCCTGCATTTTGGTGACCATCACGGTCAGCGGGGCCGGTTTTACAGTTTGCTCACCACTTTGGCTAGATTCCGCAACCGGCGTGTTTGGCTGAGGAGCTGGCTGGCTGTCAGCAGGTTTCTGGGTGGGCTTTGGGGCTGGTTTGGCATCCGCTGTTGGTTTCGGTGCAGTCGATGGTTTCGTGTCAGCCGGAGTAGGTGCTTTGTTACGCTGCTTGGCTGTATAAACATATGCTCCGAGGGAGTTCTTTTTGTAGAACCCAGCCATACTGTATTTCCCATCGGGCGTTTTTGTAAAAAATGCCTTATAATCCAGCCGGTTTCCTGGCATATCACAAGTGAATGTGACAAGATGTTGGTTAATTTTACCGAGAGTCATGGGTTTACCGTGAACAGTGCCCGAAAACTCAGCCCCGTTCTGTTGTGTGATCTCGGTAATGCCCTTCTCGCCATTAGCTTCACTGTCCCATATACCACGCAGGTCCGGTTCGGCTGCTGATAGACTTGAAGTGAACAAGAAAGTGAGAAAAATCGCCATGTATGACCGGACTGTGGTGTGACGCATACGCTTCTCCTGTCGACCAACCCTAGATACTCAGGCTGTATACGGTAATGATTATTATGGATATGCAGATACCCTTTGGAGTAATTGTACCATCCGTTACACTATATTTACCGATAAATACTTTAATTCACCGTATCCGGTCAGAATCTACCCTTGACTTACGCTTGATTCCCGTAGGTCATCACGACAGCAGCGATGATCAGCAGCGCGATGGCCACGTACATTAGCGAGCGAGGTTTGCCGTCTACTCCGCGCCACTCCCCGCTGATGAAGCCTAACGCTTGGCCTCCCATGATCTGCGCGGCCTGCTGAATGCCTATCCCTATAGAGGCACCCAACACCCCGATCATGCGCATGCCGTAGCCCTGCAGGGACATCGAAATGATGATGTTGGCTCCGATGAGTGCAGCCAGAATGAACTCCCTCCATCCTGACAGCAGCGTGCCCCATGATCGGTTCTTGGTGAGCAGCCAAGATGGGTATATGATGTTCACCAAAACACCGCCAAGTGCGCCGATGGGCCATACCGCCAGGCTCGATACGAAATCCGACGCTCCTGCCGTCTGCATCGCTTTGACCACAGGGCCATTACTGTACACGAATGCCAGGGGCAGCCCGGCAGAAAGGGCACCGGCAACAACTGCCATTACCAACCCCTTGACGAAGTTCCCTGAGTCTGGTCTACTCAGTTGCTTTAGTGCTCTGTCTCTACCCAATCCGGCGAACGCTGCGATGACCACACCGGTGATCATCACGGCCATACCTGCCAGTATCCAAATGCCTGTGGCCGACATCAGGTCTGGTGCGTTCACAAATTCGCCCATACCAGAGCCCTTCAGCAACAGTGGGGTCAAAACACCAAAGGTGACTCCTACGCCGGTCAAGATGGCACCAGTGAGTGCCACACCTATGTGAGCAAAGCAGAGCGCAGCCGTCACGTTGGCAACTCCCCATCCCACGGCCAGCAGGTTGGATCGCACAAACTCCGCAGGATGCTCCGCCCACAACCCACGGTATATGTCCAGGATGCCTGGGCAGTTCAGGTAGATAATCGTCCAGGGGATGACCACAAGGCCTGCACTCATCGCTACGAACATCCAATGCTCGTATTGGTATTTTTTCATGAGTTTGAACGGCCAGACTCCGCCGCCCATGATAAGACCCGCGATGACTACTATAAGGCATCCGAGTATTGATGACAGGCTCACGTTTAGTATTCCATCCTTGGTATTTGGTATCTGTCCCTTGGTATTACACCATATTTCGACATTGGGCAACAGGACGTTATCCTGCTTAATACGCAGCACATGTGATGCGATGGCCTCACAAGGCACACGAAACCCAGAGAGGGTGATGATATATCATGTATAGTGTATATCGAACGATACGATACATATGGTGGGTTCACATGCGCGTTAAACTTGGCTGTTTGTGTGTAATGATCGCGATGGCGATTGTACTCGGAACCTGTGGGGTGTCTGCCGACGCCACCGACGTGATGATATCAGCAATAGCATCTGGCACCATCGATGCCAACGATGGCAAGCAACCGATTTACGACATGGTAGATAGGCAGCTTGTGCCTAGACCGGGTAATTATCCCTATGCATACGGCCCAACTGCTATGTATGACCACCGAGACAAATTATTCAAGGTTTGGTGCGCCGTTGGATGGAACGGTGACACCATAGCGTACAAGGAATCGGCATCGCTCGATGGTCTTAATACCCAAAAATGGCAGATCGTGCTTGAACCTTGTCGCACAGACACACCGGAATTCGACCAGGGCCATACATGCGACCCGTCTGTTATTGCAGCCAACGGAGGTTATTACCTGTATTGGTCAGGTGGTAATACTACGACTAAATTCACACTGATCAACGGCAAACCTAACGGTGGTGTAGGAGTGGCGTTTAGCAGAGATGGAAAGAAGTTCAAGCGTTTGAATGGCGGTAAGCCAGTTGTTGAACACAGCAAAGATTCATTTGACCTCAAGACTGGATATGGATGGGGACAACCTGCGGTTACTAAAGGGCCAAATGGCTATTATTACATGCTTTATACATATGCTACTGACAATCGGTATGATAACTTCGAGACAAACCAACTAAGAATTATCCGCAGCAAAAACCCCGACTTTATTAAACATGAAATCGTCGCTAAACTGCCCCGAAGCAAATATAGTGTATCGAACGATTTGGTATACAACCCCTCGCGTAATATCATGAGCGTGGTAGTCAACTGGAGTCTGCCGGGTTTTGGATCGAATGTATCGTTTTATCATTTTACGCCTCGGTTTGATACATGCATCGGTATATCGGCATATCGCCGGCCAGAACCCGCCGATTTCGCGTTAGGTGAAGGGATTTGCGTCATCACCGATCCTGAACGGCGATTAATGAGTAGTGACCCAACATACGGAGTAAATGCATTTACGGTATTGGGTGCATCATACCGTGATCGAGATGGGCAACCTAAGCACATCTCTGGCCCTGTCAGTTACATCGCATTCGGGACGTCAAAATCGCGCTTTATGGAACATGCAACCAAATAATAACGAGCTGTGAATGGCTTGATGGCGACATGATGAATATCGGAAAGTCTCTACATTGCGGTTATATCACATACAATAGGTCGTGCAGGTCGTTATTTTTCACAGTCTCGCAATTACTATTCACCACGATGGCAGGGGCGAGCAAAATGCTGCGTTCTATGGTAGGGGATCCTGTTAAAAGGCGGTAAGCCAGACGAACGCCAAGCTTGCCTTGCTGATGCATGTTTTGGTAGAGCGCGGCTTGCACAATGCCCCGTTGCATGTTCTTGACTACATCCGGAAAAGCACCTGTTGCGACCACTCGAAGTTTAGCGGCTTGAGCCGACCGACTGATCACCTCGCACGCAGACGATGAGTTGTCTGTGGCAAAATAGACACCACGTAATCCAGAGTTGTGCCTTAAGCAGTCAGCCATCAACTCGCTTCCTTTATTCGGGTTGTCATCCGCCTCCATCACCTTCGTTATATTTAACCGGCACCGTTTGGCCTCGCTCGTAAATCCCTCAAGTTTTGCTACAGAATCTGGGACGTTTTGGTTACAGATCGATATCGCCACTTCACCCTCGCCAACCATGCTTGATAACAATTCTGCTGCCATGACACCGGATAGATATGAGTCGTGACTCACCAAGGCTGTGGCATGAATCTGTGGTGCGTCTAGACCCACCAGTATGAGCGGACAGGTGATCGCATGAAGCAAGTGCAAGATGGGTGGCTGGATGTAGAAAATGTCTGAACCGCATAGTATTACTGCGTCGGGTTCATTGTGCAACTCCTCAGAGATGATATTAACGAGTATATCGACTTCTTGCGATCTGTGAAGCTCAAGATAGATGCCATATACATTGAAGTCGTTGAGCCTTTTAATCTGGCTCTCCACTCCACGCTTAAGTTGTCCAACGTAGTCTGGCCACTCGTCGGTAGTGATTATCAGTATTTTTAGCGTTCGTCTGACCAACGCTTCAGCCAGGCGGTTAGGGGTGTAGCCCATTTCCGAAGCGGTGTCTACAACGAGTTGCTTCATAGGCTCGCTGAAGTTGCCTTTGCCGTTCAGTATCTTGCTGACGGTACACGCCGAAACATTCAACTGCCTTGCAATATCATTTATTGTGACTCGCTTCATATAATACCCTTCCTACCGCACATGGAATGCCCATATAAGTGTACACACTATAAAGGAGGCTGTCATGCTCGAACAGCCTCCATATGTGTATAGGTTAGATGCCGCATTCCTTCAGGTATTCGTCGAATCGATCCGGAAGCTCAGCGGTTCCCGTCGTCTGGGCAGGTTGGGAAGCAACAAGAATCTGCTTCAGTATTCGTTCGGCTAGCGCGTCTTTGTCTAGTTGGTCAATGATGTTGAGCGTGCTCAAGATCACAGAACCTTGACCAAGGGTGTGTTTACTGAGCAGCTCGCCGAACAGGTAGTCGTCCTGTTGGGTGCGGATGTGCCCAAGGGCCAACTCACTAGGCGCATCCAATCCCGAGTATCCGTATTGCGGAAGGATTTCCCGCAACAGGTGGTAGTCCGCCATTCCGGGTTTGACGATATCGGGCAGGAGTGTCGTATGGCCGGCAAAGATATCGGTGCGGTAGTATCCCCAACCTAAGTCACGGATGAGGCCTTTGTTCTTATATGGCAACCATCCTGTGCTATCCGATGCTTTGGCCAGAACGGCAGGATCGAGTATGACCAGCGAGGATCCGCGGGCAACCGATCTATAGATGCCTTGCCACTCATCACTTGTTTTCGGCCCTTGATGTCCGATCACGATGAGGTTTCTCTTTGACTCAAAACTTGATATATAGTCACGAGCATCGATACCGCATCTTGCCAACTGGGAATTTAGGGTTTCGTCACCAGGCCATACAGCTACCTGCATCGACAGTTTCGGTGCCTGGTCTGGCCTCCACACATACACATCGTGGATTCCCCCGCTGCACGGGGCGCCCTTCAGCAACGTGACCGACAATTGATACTTGCCTTCCACACCGTCAATGCTCATAGGTTCTACATAGACAGGCATGGTAAAGCTCTTTGTCTTGCTTTGTTTCGCATCAGGGATGACCACTTGAAACAGCCGGTGTATTACCCTCTGCCCATCGGGCGACAGCACACTCAGCTCAGCGGGATACCTACCTTCAGGTAGGATATCTTCGTTGACCAGATGGACACGAACCTTGATTTCCTCCCTAGGCCTTATATTCACCTTGTCGGTATGTATCGCCCAGCGTAGGGGGGCGTTCGCCTGGCGCATGAGGTCCATCACACCGGGCTTCAGATCACGATAGCCATCGACCAAACCCACACCATTAAAGTCCGAGTCGGAGGCTGCACACATGAAGCTTCCCATCAGGTTTTTGTTCAGTGACAGGGCATTCAAACCCATCGCCCGGATTTTACCCATGTTCCGATGGCTGTCCTGGAAAAACTCCTCCATTCTTGGCCATACCCGCCACAGCTTTTGTTTCTCCCAGTCTGCCATGAACTGATCAAGTTTACCCTGGTTGTATGCCACATCCTCGTTTTGCGGTGACGCGTTTATAAGTTCGGCATTTCGAGCCAGCCTCCACAAGTCGACAGCCCCGCCAGCTCCGAACTCGGTCAATAAGTAGGGTTTGCCGTCCTTCCCGATGGTGCGCAGATTCTCTATCTCTGCGTTGGTGTAGGGCACATTGGGGTAGTAGTGCTTGTCACCAGAGTATTCAAGGGCTGTGCCAAGCGCACTCCATGGCATCGAACCATAAGTGTCACTGGTAGGTTTGGTTCTAGTGGCTTCCTTACCCATCAACGTCTGCCATTTGCTCGCGCTCGCGTTGCTGATAGAGCCGATGTTCCATTGGAGGTCAAACCGGCCGGAGTTCAGTATCAACAGCCGCTGCTGATCCAGGCTCCGAACCAGAGGGATCGAGTCGTAAGCCCGTCTGAAGTGTGGTCCGTCGTGTTGCTCGTTCGCCATTCCCCAGGAGATGATACTCGGATGGTTGCGGTCACGCATAATGACACGCGCCAGGGTCTGATCATATCGTCTGGCAAAGTGAGGTGAGTCAGCGAAACCAAGGGATGTTGCGTAGTGTTCTTGATATACAAGGATACCGGCTTCGTCAAGAACATCAAGATACCGCGGCGATGCTCCGCCAAAGATGAGACGCACTGCGTTAAAGCCCATCGCCTTCATGAGGTTCGCATCTTTACGTAACGCATTCCAGTCGGTGGGCACTCCATATCCCACAGGATACTGTATTAACTGCACAAGACCATGCAGCGCGATCCTTGTGCCGTTTAGCCAGGTAAACCCGTCCTTTACCTCGAAGTCCCTAAAACCTATCCTCACGTTCGCGTGGTCAGTAGCAGGACCACCATCGGGGGTGAGTGAGGCACTGAGCCGGTATAGAAAGGGGTCGTTGATGTCCCACAGGCGGGGGTTGCGCACCGTCAATTCGACTTGCTGCACCGATTCGCCCGATGGTACAGTCAACTTATAGGCGCCTGTCGTCGTGTCACCTTGTGATGCTGATGGACCGACATTCACAGATAGTTGCACAACCATCGGTTTGCCCGTTGAGTTATGTAATGAGACTTGCACGCTGACCTTGCCACTACGACGGTCAGGGGCTCCATACAGGTTAGTGATGCGCACTGATGGCACCGAAGCCAGCACGACACTATCCACAATCCCACCAAAGTTATAGATCGCATTTGACCATACTGGCCAAGTCTTGCAGCTTTTGGGAACCTCCGCGAATGTGATGCCGTCAATGAGTTCGTGGGTGGGATTGAGTACTTTCACAGCCAGAAGGTTATGATTGCCGGGCTTCAGTGCGCTGGTGATATCACATTCGAATGGCGATTCGGCCCCTTCATGTGTGCCAACCTGTTTGCCATTGACATATACTTCGCAGTAGTAATCCACGGCAGTGAATTTGAGGATATGCCTACCATCGGAGATGATAGATGCGGGGGCCTTTAACTGCTTCCAGTACCAGGCCACACCATGATAGCCAGGAAAGATATCTTGAATGACCCAGGGCACCTTCGTCTGTTTGGCGATGCTGGGTATCGTCGATGTATACTTCTTAGTTTTGCCGGAGTTGTCGGGGTCGGTCGCGATCTTCCAGTCGTCACCGTCCAGCAACACACTGCGGCTGCTTAATGATGTCGTCATGATGGTATCGTCAGAGACAGGTTGAGGATTCACCTTTCGACCTCCTGAAGGGAAGAGCTGTATCTGTTGAGTCAGTGTAGCACCATTTGGTGCTACACTGGTCGATGCGGTCAGCCACGATGGGGCACTCACGTTGAGCTTGGCCGATACGGTAGTCTTATACCCGTTCGCCGGTGTCAGACTGACCGACGGTAGATTTACTTTGTGTCCCGAAACTATATTATGAAGCAGCAATGAAACCCTGGATGCTGGCAGTGACTTCAGGTAGTGAGCTCCTGCAGGGCTGTTGAAGGCGATATCTACCTTACCGGAACTGCTTCGCACCATACTCAGTTCGATGTTCGCTTTCATCAGGGCAGCCGTGCTTGGTATCTGTCCGAGTGATTTCCAGTCAGTAATGGCGGTGCCCCGGATTTTGAAGTCAGCTATGTAGCCCGTCAGGCATCTACTGACATGCTCGATCCCAAGACCGATTTTCAAGCTTGTCGGACTGGGGGTCATCGCGTGTTTTGTCGCTGCTCTACTCATCAATATCCCGTTCACATAGAACCGCAAGTCAGCCTTGGTCTTCACCATAGCGACGTGCTGCCATTGGTTCGCAATGAGCTGCACTGGCTTAGTTGATACCCATCCGCCTGCAGTGTTTCCTATGTGCGCCGTGAAGCGGTTTTGGTTGCTGCCGTCCATTTGGATGACAAATCCATTAACACCACCGGCTCCCGAATGGTTGCCAAAGATGTCGGCCAATCCGTTTTGCTTCTCTGCGGGATTTACCCAGCATTCCACGGTCCACTCATCGCCCATATCCAGGTTGGTTATTCCGGTGTCCACGTAGCTGCCCTTACCATCGAGCTTCATGACCGTGCCGCGGCTGGTCTTGACATATTGGCAGTTTCCAACCGTCACAGTTTTAGCCATGCCGTTGATCGGCAGCGGGCTTCCATCAAACGGAATATGCATATCGGGCGAAACACCGGCCATGCAAACTCCGCAAATTGCTGCGACCAACGCTGGCAGCACTGTCTTCCATATCTTCATTCGGATTGGTTACCTCAAAGTCTTTCTGAATTTGCTTCGTTGGCGTGAAAGGTCAGTAATGACGCAGATCACATCCGGACGCCCCGAAGGGGCATGATTCCTAATAGCCAGGGGTGAGCGAAGCGATACCCCTGGTAAATTGTCACGATATTTACCCCCGAAGGGTGGTCGAACCGTGTCGTAGCATTTCAACACAGGAAGTACCATGCCGACCCACTTCGGGGTAGGATGAGCACGCCGCTCACCACGGGTATCGCTTCGCTCACCCGTGGCTGTAATGAATCGTACCCGCTTCGGGGTGCCCGGACTGAAACTCTTCTGCATTGATCGACCTACCTCAAGAATATAGTTAATGACCAGCAATAGGGACGCCCGGACCAGTTACTTACTTGCTTGTAGTTAAGCGATTAACTTGATAATATCATATCGGCTGTAAAATGCAAGCCCCCGATATGTGGGCAGATGCTTTGACAACCGGGACAATCCCATCTGACATGCCAAACGGCATCACCAGATCGGAAATCCACATACATAAACCACAGGAGTAAGCTAATGCGTTATCTTTCTAAACTAGCGATTCTAGTCGCAGCAGCCTGTATGATTGGCAGTGCTGCAAAGGCCGCGCCTGAGGTATGGGATATCGCGGCGGACTGGTCGACTACAACCAACGACAGTCATAACTGGACCCAAGGCATTCTCATTGCGCGAGGGGCAGGGGACTATTACGCTTGGTACGACACCAATGCCACAGACCAATACGGGTTGAATTATTGGTATGTCAATGGGTGGCTTGATCCCACACCAATCGCCCCACGAAATCTCATCAACTATAGCGGTAGTGCGCAATTCGGGATCGGCGCTGGGCAGGCTGCGCTGATACCGTACTTTGACGGACATGGCCGTCACAATGAAGCCTTTATCCGTTGGACTGCACCAAGAGCTGGGTTATATGATATTAACGTCGAGTTCTTCGGTGGCGCGGCAGGTGAAACTGCTGCATCAGTCTACGTGACAGGTGCATCCGTATGGAACACACCCACCACAAGCAACAATCCTGTGTACACGGGTCAACTATCGTTAGCTCAGGGTGATTTTATCGACATCTATGCGGCGGTGACCACGCAGCAGGCGGGAATTACCCCGCTTAACGCCACCATCGTAGAAGCTGTTCCTGAGCCGTCTAGTGTGATCGCACTTATCGGCGGGCTAAGCGGATTAGGGCTCATCACCAGGAAGAGGAAGTAGCGTCAACGCCTCCATGCCCTGCCATGGCACGCCCGCCATGGCAGGGCAGACAAGAAACACCTGTGTTCCTCTATCAAGCACTAAGGAAACAAGGATAATGCGTCGTCTCTGCCGTATTTAGCAATATCACCGGATTCACGGTGAGTATCTTTATTTGCTTGAAATACGTAGGGACAGGTGAGCCATGAGCCCGTGCATTATTCCATTCGTCGCCGTGATCGCATTAGGCCTAATAGTGTCAGCGTCAGCCGATGCCGCTGAAGTCAAACAATCGGATGCTTTCGCCCGATGTACAGCCGATGGCAGCCTTTGCACTATCGGCACAAAAGCTGTCCAGATGAGCTACGAAACCCGCGATGGCCGTTTTGTGCTGTCTAGTTTCCGTAACAAACTCACCACACCCGCCCGTGAATATGTCACCAAAGCCACCGCACGCACTCCATTTGGGATCGAGAGCCTGCCGTACACCGGGTCATTTGATATTCAGGAAGTTTGGGCAAAGAAGCTCACGGCAGGAACAGATGCAAACCCCGCAGATTCGGGCTTGAAGCTAACAGTCAAGAAAGGTGATCTGGTCGGTTTTTCCGAAGGAATACGCGATGATGTCAATGGTGCTGTAGTGACATGGGATGTCACCCTCACGTATTCGGACAATGAATCATACACCGCCTCCGACGATAAGGCGTTGAATCAAGGGCCGGTTTGGTACTACTACACCCGAGCCTCCAACACCGGTAGTATGGACCTCATGGGTGAGTTCCTGGCTCCCACTGAGCCCGGCAAGGAACCGGCCCGTGTTGCCACCGGATATCGGGCACCATTTGAGTGTTCCCGTATCACTCCCACCGGTTACCACATCCTGAACTCGCTGGATTTGGTCCGGGTGTGGAAAGCTCCCAAGGATGGCACAGTCACTGTCAGTGGCAAAGCCATACAATGGGTAGGAGCGCCTTCATCGAAGGTGAGTGTGCTGCGCATATCCGAGCGACATAATCAGCCGTTGAATGTGGCGAATGGATGGAAAGTCGTCTCCGCTGTGGCCGAGAAAGTAGCGGTTGGAGGGCGGCCAGCAGTCCAGTTGAACATTACTGCAGCTAGCGAATCACTCACAGCCATTCTGCATGTGCAGGCATATCCTGGCACCGCGATACTCCGGCAGTGGGTCGAGGTTAAAAACACCTCATCTTATTCGGTAAAGCTGCCCTCTGTCTCGCCGATCGTGCTGGGCTCTGGCAGTCAACCCGAGGCGAAGCTGACCAACTACTGGATGTGTGGAGGCACGAGCCGTCCAAACCAGGGGCAGCTAGAGAGTTCCGCGGTGTCGCCAGATTACCACCGCACTCTTCTGGGTGAGAAGACGGACAACTACATCCCGTGGATGGCACTCCAACACTCTGGCTCACGCGATGACGGGTATTTCGTCACCCTCGATACCCTGGGCACCTGGACGCTGGGGTTCGATCATACACCGACGCAGTCGGTTCTGACCTCCTCACTACCCCAATGGACAGACCGCAAACTGGCGGCGGGTGAGATCGTGAAGCTGCCGCTGGCTACGATCGGTGTGTTTCAAAAGAACCTGGACGACATGGGTCAGCGGGTTTATGACTGGCAATACGAATACCTGTGGGACTTCACCAACAGCGAGTTCTACGGCCGGACAGCTTACGCCACCCCCTGGTTCTTCTGTTCACGCAACCTGCAGGAGCAGTTTGCCGCACGCCTGGCTAACCTGGACATGGACTCCGATATCCTGCGGGAGGTCGGCATCGAGATGCTGTGGGATGATGCCGGCTGGAGTAAATATCCTGGCTGGCCCGTGCCAGACAACTATGGGGTCGTGTTCTCGCCATCGCATGAGGGTCCAGATTACGCTGAGACATTGCGATACCTCGGCAAAATGGATATGAAGTGGCTTCTATGGCTGGCAGGGCGTCCGTCGCAAGGCTTGATGGACACCAAGATAGGCTCCTGGGGCAACTTCCAGTGGAGAACCGATGGATTTGGCAAGTTCAATCCGGCGGACGACTCGATGATGCGCACCCAGATTGAACACTTCCTGACGGCCAACCCTCGCGCCTCATTCCACACATGCGACGGCGGCAGCCGGTTTGCGCATCAGTTTGAGATTCAACGCTACGCAGATGTGAACTACTTCTCAGACCTGGGCAGGGATTCTAAGACGAATCACTACCTGTCATTTTTGGAGCTGCCAGACAAATGGCTGGATATCATCGATATCCTTGAACAAGGCAGTAAATATAATCCTGATGTGGCTCCAAGGCAGTTAACCATGGTGCCGGTGTGGTATGGCGGCGTCTCGCTGCAGGATAGAGAGAGCGTGCGACGGTTGTTTGAAAAGTATCGCTACCTGCGCGAACAAGGGGTTGTCGGCCGATGGTCATACATGCTTCATCCGGTGGTCAAGGGCGACGAACCGCATCTGTTCGATCAGCGGACTAGTTATGATCGGACTAAGGCCTGCATTATTATCAAGCATAAACCGGTGGACGGCAGTACCATCTATCCTCAGGGACTATTGGCTGACCATCAATACATCGTTGGTTCTGACATGGAGAAGGGGACGGTTCTGCGCTCGGGTAGTGACTTGATGACCAAAGGTATAATCTTTAGCTCCAGTTTCCCAAGCCGTTTGATATACCTTGGGTTACCATATATGCCCGGCACAGGCTCTGACACAACCGCTCCGGCTGCACCGGGACAAATGGTGATGCGACCTGAAACCAACCTGGGGCACAGGGGCATCGGTCTATATTGGTCGACGGTCCCGGCCGACAAGTGGATCAGCTACTACGAAGTGAGCCGTGATGGAGTGGTCATAGGCAAATCCTGTGTGGCTCCATACTATTTCGATCGATCTGTGGGCAACAGCCATGATTGTGCTTATGCCGTGAGGACGGTGGATGGCGACGGTAATGCGAGTGCCTGGAAGGGCATCGACATGGTGTTGTCAGGAGAAGATGCATTCGCTGCGTTGGGAGGGCACTACGCCACAGCCGGACAGAATGGCTGGAGTTCTGCGTGCAGTGTTGATGGCAAGACAGAGACCCCGATGAGCTTCATCCCGCCCATTAAAAACCCAGCCGGTGACTTCGGTGGGACTCCAAACCAGATAGGCGGTGTCGAAGGTTACTGGGAGGGTGCTGGTTCGGCACGGATCGGGCGCGGCTGGCAGCAGGCATCCGCCGAGGTGCAATGTGTGCGTGTCTGGACCGCCCAGAAGCCGGGCACAGTGCGGATTGTCGGTCGGGCGATGAAGGAGTGCTACCACCAGTCAATGGGCGACGCCTTACGTGTGAAGATACAGCACAACACCAACCAACTGTGGCCATCACAAGGCTGGGCTGATGTTCCGCTCAATAGCCTGGTGGGGAACACCCACGACATCACAGTGGACGTTCAGAAGGGCGACCAGATCAAGTTCGTCCTGGACCGCGGCAAGTCGTGGGAGAATGACATCATCGCATGGATGCCAAGAATCATCTATCAGCAACAGCACCCGAAACTCGCATATTCCACCGTGCGGATTCTGTGTGGTGCGAAATCACCATACAAGGATACGTCCGGCAACGTCTGGTCGGCCGATATCTATCATGATGGGGGAGTGGCTGCACTATCAAAGGCGGTCATCAGCAACACGTTGCCATCGCTGCAAGACCAGAGATTATACCAGAGCGGGCGGCAGGGAAAGCAGTTCAGTTATATCATCCCTGTATCGCCTGGGATGTATTCGGTTCGGCTGAAGCTGGCCGAGACACAATACAACTGGAGTTTCGAGAGGCCTATGAACCTGTCGATCAACGGACGTCAGTTGCTGCGTAACTTCGATGTCAACCAGGCGGTACGGGGATCGAAAGCGGCGTGCGACCGTGTATTCCGAAACATCGTGCCCAATGCTGACGGTAAAATCACTATTGAGCTGAGCGGTGGGGTGGAGCCCTCGCAAAAGAGCAGCGAGGCCTTGGTGCATGCGATTGAGATTCTTCCTGAGGTTCGTCAGACAATACGAATTGACGCCGGGTCGGATGCGCAGTTCGTCGACTGGAACGGATTTATATGGGATGCTGACCCTTCAACCGAGGGCGTTCTGTTGAAATCTGAGGCAGCTCTGTCACATGCGGCCCCCACACTCTACGATCAGGCGCTTTACCAAACGGCGCGAAGCGGAAAGATGCTACGATACCAACTACATGCGACGCCAGGTATCTACACGGTGCATCTGAAGTTCGCTGAGATGTGGTTAAGCGAGCCTGGACAACGGCCGATGGATATCATGATTAATGGCAAGCTGGTCAGGTCAAAATGGGATCCCGCCCAGGCGGCGGGACAGATTCATATGGCCGCTGATTTTCGGATTGAAGACATCACTCCCGATAAAGATGGCCTGATCACGGTCAGCCTGAAAGCTGTAGGGAGCAACGATGCGATCATACAAGCCATTGAAGTGGAATGAGTATTAGGAGCATGAATGGCCGAAATTAGCCTTTACTACCTATCACCAGTTGGAACGCTGGCCCAGATGACTGACCTGCCTGCGGCAGTGGCTGCAGGCAGTGAAGAGGGGTTCATCTGGATAGATTTCCGCCAACCGGACAAAGAATCGATGACTGAGGTCGCGCTTCAGTTCAACTTGCATCCTTTGTCGATTGAGGACTGTATTGACACTAATCAAGTACCGAAAATCGAGGACTTCCCTGGTAATACGTTCCTGATATTCAATGCATTTGGGTACGATAATGGTCAGCTCACACTTGACGAAATAGATATATTCATCGGCGAAAAGTTCTTGATCACTGTGAGTGAATATGAATCCAATGAGCGCCATCCGCTCAATGACATGCTCAGTATCGTACAGTCAAATATAGCCAGAGCATCGCAGGGACCCGCTTTTCTGATGCATGTAGTATTGGACTATATCGTTGACCACAAATACATCGCGGTAGAAGCGTTAGAGGATGAATTGGAGCTGGCGGAAGAAAAGATGCTGGCTCATCCCGCGGACTTCAATGTTTCCGACATGCTAACGCTGCGTCGGGAGCTTCTGCTGGTCAGAAAAAGCCTGTTTAATGAGCGTGAAATATTGGTGAAGATATGCCGGAAGGACTGCATATACATATCCGATGAATCCATCTTTCATTATCGGGATATCTACGACCATCTCTCGAAATTCTTCGAACTGATCGAGGCATACCGCGACATCGTCACCAGCTTGATGGAGCTCCACACATCAATGCTGAGTAACGTGATGGCAAAAGCATCAAATGAAACAAACGCGACCATGAAACGGCTGACGATGATCACCACCATATTCATGCCCCTTACTCTTCTGTCAGGCATCGGCGGGATGTCCGAATACTCGATGATGACCGGCACTGACAACTGGCGGATATCTTACCCCTTGATGATTCTGGGTATGGTCATAATCGCCATCGGCACCTACTATTTACTGAAACGGATGAACCGGTAGACCAAATCTGGTGGTAAACCACACCCCATAGTAATGGCCCGCGATTAGACATCAACCAGCGCAACCATACCGACCACTAATGAGGTATGCTTGGTTTATGATGATGGTGTCTGAAGACACGCCATCACACGTTTAAGGGCGAATGAAAGCCCTGATAACAAGGCTCGTGGTGATACATATGGGTGGATTTCTAGTAATACCTGGCTCTTCCGAGACCTTACAGTATACGGTTCTATTGATCCTCGCATTAATATACGTGTATTGCGATAAGCGATGTGTTGCCGCAAATGAGAATGACAGCCTGTCTTTAAATAACCGAAGCCGATTTATCCAAAACTACACGAAAGCATGTGCGATCGTTGATGTTGCCTTCGACAAAGACTGCGATTCTGTTAGTTATGCTATTGTAGAAGCCAATCGAGCATTCCTGCACTACAATCATCGATCCCCTCGTACTGTTATAAACCATCAAATCGCAAATGTAATGCCCGGTATCGAGGACACCGAATTCTACGCAATGTGTCGGCATGTGGCTGTCTCCTGGGAACCAGCCGAATTCGATATGTGTATTGACCAGCGACATCATCATGTAATGGCTTACCCACTAGCTAACCATCGCATTGTTACGGTGTTTACAGATATCACAGAACGCATATCGGTTGAACTGGCACTCAAAGAAAACGAAGAACGGCTACGGGTCATCACCGACTGCGCACAAGATGCCATCATCATGATGAACCCGCTGGGTAAAATCACTTTTTGGAATCCTGCAGCCGAACGGATATTGGGTTACACATACTCAGAAGCCATTGGACAAAACCTTCACGAGTTCATCACACCGCACGAATATCGCAGTCGTTTTCATTCTGCCTTCCCAGACTTTGTATGTTCAGGGAAAGGAAACGCTGTTGACCAGACGCTTGATCTGCAGGCGCTTCGGAAAGACGGCGGTCTGATAGACATCCAACTTTCGTTATCTGCCATTCGTTCCACAGATGGATGGCATGCGGTAGGAATTGTGCGCGACATCACAGAAATGAAACGAAGCCAGTTAGCCTTGTTTACCAGCGAGGAAAGATATCGCCGACTGGTAGAGAACTCCTACAACATCATCTATACGCTCACTCTCGACGGTTCATTTTCATTCGTCTCCAGTTCGTGGACGAATCTGATTGGTCATCCAGTAAATCAAGTCATCGGCCACAATATATCTGAGTTTGTCCATCCAGATGACATACAAAAGTGTATATCCTTTATCAATTTAGTGAGTAATACCCGACAACGACAAGAAGGGATAGTTTATAGAGTCAAGCATGTAGATGGCTCATGGCGTTGGCACATTACTAGTGCTGTTCCGCTCTTTGACGATACTGGAGACATAGTCAGTTTTGAGGGTATCGCTGCTGACATCACAGAGCGCAAAAGTGCGGAGGATGCCCTCCACGTAGAAAAGCAGAAATACCAAACACTAACCGAAAGTATGAAGGATGTCGTTTGGATACTCGATCCCGAAACACTGATGTTTACCTATATGAGCCCATCGATAGTCAACCTCACTGGTTACACGGCGGATGAAACAATGTGTAAACCGGCAGGTGATTGGTTATTAGGCAATGAAGCCAAATCCTACATAGAGTTCATTCGCCAAAGAAATCAAATGGTTTTAACTGGTATGATCAGCCAGGCAAACCACTTTACAGACGAAATCGGGCAACAGTGCAAAGATGGTTCGACTGTCTGGACGGAGGTCATCACGAATTACCGTACAAATTGTGAGACAGGTCGATTAGAGGTGCATGGAGTCACCCGCGATGTGACCGAACGTAAGCGTGTACAAGATGCGTTGCGAAGTAGTGAATCAGAATACCGTCGGATAGTCGAAACCGCTTTCGAGGGTCTTGTGGCGATCGACCAGGATGACACCATAAAGATCATCAACCCACAGATGGCCTCAATGCTTGGTTATACAGTCGAAGATCTGTGTGGACAGAAATTGTCGTCGTTGATCGATCCCTCAGAAGTGGATGCTCACCAGTGTCAGATTGGAAATCGAGCAGCGGGACTGAGCGGTGTATACGAAAGATGCTTCAAACATAAAGATGGTGGTAAGGTCTGGACCGTGGTTTCAGCACGCCCAATAATGGCCGAAGATGGACGATTTGAAGGATCGTTTGGAATGGTCTCAGATATCACCGATCAAAAGAGTGTTGAACAAGAACTGAAAGTGAGCGAAGAGAAGTACCGGACACTGATCCAAAGTGCCAACGAGGTCATTGCTGTAATTCAAGACAACATCGTTTGTCTGGTCAACCCTATTGCTCTCGAGTTGACAGGTTACACGGAGCAGGAGATCACTTCAAAGCACTTTGTGGAATACATCCATCCTGACGACCAGCGAGTTGTGCTAGATCGGCACATCAACCGGTTGCGCGGAGAGCATCCCGTTAGTAGATATGAGATCCGTATCATTAAAAAGAGCGGTGATGTGTTGTGGGTCAGTACGAATGTTGTGGCCATTGAATGGAACGGTCGACCGGCGACTCTGAATTTCATGACTGATATTACCGAGCGTAAATATGCAGAAACCGAACTGAATGCCAATAGGCAGCGTTTGACTGACATTATTGATTTTCTACCCGACGCGACACTAGCCATAGATGACCAACAACGGGTGATTATCTGGAACCGTGCCATTGAACTGATGACCGGTATCTCTGCAGATAACATCATCGGTAAAGGCGAATATTCATACTCTGTGCCATTCTACGGTGAGGCAAAGCCGCAGCTTATCGATGTTGTGGTCTCGGGACTTGATGAATATGACAGAGACCTGCTGGGTGTTCAATATGAAGGCAATACTTTCACAACAGAACTGTTCTGTCCAGCCTTACATGGTGGTAGAGGCGCGTGGATATTCGCGAAAGCGTCTCCGCTTCATGATCCTGAAGGTAATGTGATAGGAGCGATCGAAAGTCTTCGTGACATCACTGCCAACAAACAAGCGGAGCAGAAACTAATCGAAACCAATGCTGAGCTAGAACAGGCAACAATGCAGGCCCAACTATCGACAGAACAAGCGTTGAAAGCAAATGAAGCAAAGAGCGAGTTTTTGGCGAACATGAGCCACGAGATTCGCACTCCGCTAAATGGTGTGATAGGCCTGACCGGGGTTTTGCTTGACACCGAACTCACACCTGAACAACGTCGATATGCAGAGATTGTTCGGTCAAGTGGTGAAACGCTCCTGGTTTTGCTAAATGACATCCTGGATTTTTCAAAGATAGAGGCGCGTCACCTGCACCTTGAGATGCTAGATTTTGATCTACAGGAGATCATAGACGACGCAGTGGAGCTATTGGCCATAAAGTCTTCAGAAAAAAACCTTGAGATTGTGTCCATGATCGATCCGAATGAACCAGTCAGGTTGCGAGGTGACCCCGGACGATTGCGCCAGATACTTATGAATATTGGCAGTAATGCGATCAAGTTTACTCACAAAGGAGGAGTGACAATCCGCACTGAAGCCGATTACGAAACTGAGAATGAAGTCACACTTATGTTTTCGGTTACCGATACCGGAATTGGGATTCCTAAGCACAAGCAACACACACTATTTTCGCCTTTCACTCAAGTTGATGGTTCCACAAGTCGTAAATACGGAGGAACAGGACTAGGGTTGGCCATCTCAAAACAGTTAGTGGAGATGATGGGTGGTGAGATTGGGGTAGATAGTGATGAAGGTCGAGGTTCGTTGTTCTGGTTCACGGTTGTTTTCGATAAGCAGCCACCTAGTGAACTTGTCGACCAGGAAGTCCTAGATATCTCTGGGCTTCGCGTAATGGTTGTCGATGATGTCGAGACAAACCGGAACATGGTCACCTCATACCTGGATGCGTGGGGGTGTAATAATACCGACAGGGCTAATGGTGAACAGGCGATCAGTGAGCTACTGAGTGCAGTAACTGACGGGGCCCCATACGATGTGGCCATCATCGACATGAGAATGCCTGAGATGAGTGGTGATGTGATTGCCGATGCGATTAGGAAGCAATCGCAGATTTCGACGACCAAACTCATATCAATGACATCTCCAGGTGATTTGGACGATTGCGCCTTGTATGATGCTTGCCTCCATAAACCACTTAGGCGTGACAAACTTCGCACGTCAATAACGAAAGTTATGTATGGAGAAAGTCAGGGTTCATCAGAGAAGCAAACCCCCAGTATGGTCACCGAACTGCCTACCATTGAAAAGAATAACCTGCGCATCTTGCTGGCAGAGGATAACATGACCAACCAATTGGTTGCTTTGAAGCTGCTCGAAAAACTCGGCTATCGAGCAGACGCGGTGGCGAATGGGCACGAAATAATTGACGCCCTGAAAAATGTTCCCTATGATCTGGTGCTAATGGACTGTCAAATGCCCGAGATGGATGGGTTTGAAGCCACGCGAATGATCCGCAACCAAGCCACCGGTGTTTTGAACCCCAACATACCAATTGTTGCGATGACGGCATATGCCATGAGAGATGACCGTCAAAAATGCATTGATGCCGGTATGAATGATTACCTTCCTAAGCCTGTTGATCATCAGGCATTAGCTTCAACGATCATACGCTGGACAGCCGGAGCTCCTATTGACGCGGTGTCCTCGTTATCTGAGAACATCAAAAATGGGAAAGACACAGCCGATATATTTGATTATGCTGGCTTCTTAGCACGGGTGATGGATGATGAACTTCTTGCTCGTGAAATAGCACTTGGATTTATTCATGACATACCAGCACAGATAGAAAAGTTGGCTGCTGCACTAGCCGCCAATGATATTCACCTGGTTGAAAGACACGCACATGCCATCAAAGGTGCAGCCGCGAATATGAGTGGATCGGCCCTTAAGTCTGCTGCTGAGAAGATGGAGAAGGCAGCTCGCAACAAAAATACAGGTAACCTGCGTCGACTGCTTGAAGAAGTGAAGACCAGTTACTTGGCGACTCAACTGGCGATCATCGACCGTTTCGGAGGTGACACATGACATCAGACAGCGTTCGTGTATTAATAGCAGAGGACGATAGAACTTCGCGAATCATGCTGGCGGCTATGCTGCGTAAATGGGGTTATGACCCTAAGGTAACTGAAGATGGTGCGCAGGCATGGGATGCATATAAAACGTCCGAAATGCCATGCCTGGTGTTGCTCGACTGGGATATGCCTGAGATGAATGGCATTGAGGTTTGTCAGCGCATACGCGAGCTGCCTACTGACCAACCTCCATACATAATCCTTCTGACCACGATGTTCGAGAATGAGGATGTAGTAGTAGGACTAAATGCAGGAGCTGATGACTATATGATCAAGCCATATAATCCTCAAGAACTACGAGCACGAATTGACGTCGGACTTCGCATCATGGCTCTTCAATCGGCACTGTGCCGGAAGGTGGAGGAATTACAACAAGCGCTGGATGATGTGAAGATTCTACGAGGCATCATCCCAATTTGTGCGAACTGCAAAAAGATACGTGATGACACTGGGTATTGGACGCAGGTCGATGTGTATATACACAACCACTCCGATGTTGACTTCAGCCACGGATTATGCCCTGAGTGTATGCTGGCTTTATACCCCGATATAGAGTGATCGTCACCGGTATCCTGGTTGTATGGAGGATTGATTGTCGGTGATGCCGAAATGTAGTCATTGGGTAGTCAGATCAATCTGACCGCAGCAAATCTACATGACAGTCAGGGGAACACTTTATGGAAACAGGACTCATTTTCGCCCGCGAGAATTGGCATAACCACGCATCATGCATCGTTGAGTTGAGCAATGGGGACATGCAGGTCTGCTGGTTCCATGGATCAGGGGAGCGTAAGGCCGATGATGTGCTGGTTCAAGGCGCAAGGTATCATCAGGCCACTGCAACCTGGAGCGAGAGAGTTTTGCTGGCAGATGCGCTGGACTACCCTGACTGCAACCCCTGTATGTTTGTGGATTCCAAAGAGAGGCTGTGGCTGGTGCATGTGACCATCCTGGCGAACGAGTGGCACACCGCCCTGCTGAAGAGCCGTCGAATCTCTCAGCCGTTCGACACAGACTGTCCCCAATGGGACTATTCTGAGGTATTGCATGTCACACCGGGTCAGTCATTCGTAGATGACCTCGAAAATGTGGACTACGAGTACCTCTCCACCTTGCACCCTCAGGCCCCTGAAGCGAAACTGATCAAACAGATCGAGGATATCAAGGAGCTGGGCAGCAGTAAGCTATACCGTCGACTAGGATGGATGCCAAGGGCTCATGCCACGGTACTGAGCGACAAGCGCATCGTGTTGCCGCTCTACTCGGATGGTTTTGACTTTTCACTCATGCTGCTCAGTGACGACGATGGCGAAACATGGCACACCAGCCGCCCGATCATCAGTTGTGGAGGCATCCAGCCCAGCGTGGTGGAGCGTGCAGACGGCACCCTCGTTGCGTTCCTGCGCAACAACGGACCGGCGCCGAAGCGCATCCTACGCACCATATCCCACGACCGAGGTGAAAGTTGGAGTAAGCCAGAACTGACCGATCTGCCCAACCCCGGAGCGGGCATAGAGGCCATCAAGCTGCAGAGCGGCCTGTGGGCGATGATCTATAACGACCTTGAGGAAACACGGCACCGGTTAGCAATATCTGTGTCGCGTGATGAAGGTGAGAGCTGGGCAGGTATTAAATACCTTCAGAATGATGATGGTAAGGAAGTCAAGGGCAGCTATCACTACCCGTCTATCATCCAAGCCAAGTCTGGAGATATCTGGATTTCGTATTCCAACGGGCAGCCCGTCACGGGAAGCTGCATCCAATGGGCAAAGATCACTGAAGAGTGGCTATTCGAATAGGGGAAACACATGAAGACAATATCCATATCTTATATCGGTAATGACCGAACCGTCAAATTCGCAGCATATGAACTGGCGAAATACATGTCGCTGATGCTGGGCCAGGATGTCACCACGGCTCAAGCTGATGGGCTCACCGATGAAGCGATCACTGTCGGTTTGATAGCCGACATGCCGGAGCTGGCAGTACCAGCTGTGACCGACCCGGCACTAGATGATGCGATTGCGATATCCGTGCATTCAGGGAAAGGCGTGATTGCGGGCATCAACCCCCGCAGCGTGTTGATCGCGGTCTACCGTTATCTGACCGAGCAGGGGTGTCGGTGGGTAAGACCAGGTATCGACGGTGAGTATGTTCCGCAGGTCGATCATTTGCGTAGTGTAGGGCTTGCCGAAACGCCTTCCTATCGGCACCGTGGGATATGCATCGAGGGTGCCGTGAGTGTTGAGCACGTGCGGAACATCATCGACTGGATGCCGAAACTTGGCTACAACGGCTACTTCACGCAGTTCCGCGAATCCTATACCTTCTTCGACCGGTGGTATGCGCATGAGGGCAATCCCTTGTTGAAGGGCGAACACATCAGCGTGGCTGATGCACAGCGGTATCTGGCCGACTGTGTGGACGAAATTGGCAAGAGGGGGCTTCTTTACCATGCGGTGGGGCATGGATGGACGTGCGAGCCGTTTGGCATCAGTGGGCTGTCATGGGATTCCTGTGATGTTGAGCTTGATGATGCCACAACGCAGTTCCTGGCCGAGGTCAAAGGTGAGCGAAAACTGTGGGGAGGGGTTCCTCTCAATACCAATCTGTGTTACGGCAACCCAGAGGTTCGACGGCGGATTGTGGAAGATATCGCTGACTATTCGGCAAAGAACCCACACATCGACATCATGCACTTCTGGCTGGCTGACGGCAGCAACAACCACTGCGAATGCCCGTTGTGCTGTGATACACGCCCTTCAGACCTCTATGTGCAGATGCTGAATGAGCTTGATGAGCTGTTGACCTCGCGTGATATTCCGGTTAAGGTCGTGTTCTTGATATACGTCGACTTGCTGTGGCCCCCAGTGCAGAACAAGATACATAATCCGGACCGGTTCATTCTGATGTTCGCGCCAATCACGCGCACATACAGCAGCCCACTGGCCATACAGCCGGAGCCGCTTCCGCTGGCACCTTTTGTCCGCAATGAGCTGGACATGCCTAAGAGCGTGGAGGAAAATGTAGCCTTCCTGCAGGCCTGGCAAAAAGACTGCCCATGCGATAGCTTTGATTTCGACTACCACTTAATGTGGGATCACTATAAAGATCCTGGGTATTACAGCATCTCTGAGGTGATCAACGAAGATGTCAAGATGCTTCAGGTGCTGGGCCTTAACGGCTATGTGAGCTGCCAGACCCAACGCGCCTGCTTCCCGACGGGACTGCCGATGGTGAGCCTAGGCCAGACATTATGGGACAATCTGCTGAGTTTTGACGCCATCGCCAAGGACTACTTCCTCAGTGCATATGGCCCCGATGGCAAGCTGTGCCAAATCTACCTCAGTAAGCTGTCAGAGTTATTCGATCCCGTCTATCTGCGTCGTGAAAAGCCAGCGGTGAGTACGGAATCGGCGGCGAAGTTCCAACAGGCACGACAGGTAATACTTGACTTCATGCCTGTCATCTTAGAGCATCTGTCGGGTCGAAACAGTTGCTGGGACAGTTCGTGGAACTACCTGAAGCATCATGCCGAGATATGTTTGCCTTTGGCTGATGCATTACACGCCAGAGCGTTAGGTGACAATGAGAAGGCACACGAAATCTGGCTGACGGTCGCGAACATGGCCCAGGAGCGCGAAGAACAGCTCAACACCGTGTTGGATGTATGGCTGTTTGTTGGAACGCTCTCAGGCTTGTTCCGGAAATAGAACCGCAATACTAGACCTACATCGGTATCAAGGAGATCATATTGGCCCTGGAAATTGAACAGCTCATACAACTTGTGAAACAACATGGAGCCACTCACGTGGCGGAGGTCGACCCCAGCCTTATGGTTGGTCAGCAGTGCTACCGAGATAGCTGCGCGACCAATGCATGTGGAAACTACGGAAAATACTGGACCTGCCCGCCAGGTGTAGGTGAGCTGGAGCTCATCACTCAGGAGCTGCGCGGCTTTCCGAAAGGGATCGTGCTTCAGAACGTAACTGAAGTGGAAAGCTCCTGGGATTTCGAAGGTATGGGGGAGGCTGCCGTGCTGCATAACAACATGGTTCGTGAAGTGGCCTCTCAGTTGCGGGCCGAGTACCCCGATATGCGTATCAAGGCTTTAGGCAATGGCGGATGCGGGCTTTGTGAGAATTGCACCTATCCTGACAGCCCATGCCTCTACCCGGAAAGAGCCGTACCTTCGATATCTGGTTTTGGGATTGATGTCAAGACCATGCTGGAATCCCATGGTTTGAAATATATCAATGGCCAGAACTCCGTATCGTTCGTCGGGCTGATATTGATAGACGGCTGATGAACTTATCTGGGCAGATCAAACCAGCGGGTTCCATCTGGAGTATGGATGAGTATGGCGCTTTGTTTGGGCTACTCCGGTCAGATATCACGTACCCCGCTGCATCATCGCGGTATATCGGCTTTGAGGCGTTCCAGGATGGTGTCTGTGTGACGCGGTTCCTGGGTGCAGACACGACAGGAGCCACCAATATCCCAGGTCATCTCACGGGGCTTGAGTTCGGTGATTGTGAGCTTGTGGTCACGCAGAACAACTCCGTCCACCATTACCCGATCGAATGGAGTTGGCAGAGCAACGGTGTCGGCGAGTTCCGAATGATGACGCCGTCGGAGTGGTCGGGGACCGCTGAGCCAGTCATGTGTGACTGGCGTCTCAGCTCTCTGGCCGCGTTCGATGTGGCTCGCGACTATCAAGACGAGGTGGAGCTGGTGGAATACAATCCAGACTGGCCCGCCAAGTTCCTTGAGTATGCCAAAGACATCAAGAATGCATTCAGTGACACCCACCCTAGGATTGAGCACTACGGCAGCACTTCCATACCAAACATGCCTGCAAAACCGGTGGTTGACATTTTGGTGGAGATACCCTCATTTGAGGAGGGGCACAAGATCGCTATTCCTGCCCTGTGCAATGATTGCTGCGAGTTTTGGTCATTTGGGGGTCACATGTGCTTTGTCAGGCGTGACTATTACTTAGGCCCACGCCGCTGCCACATCCATATGGCCCCTGCTGGGCATCCGATATGGGTAGGGTTAGCCTTTCGAGACTACCTGCGGAGCAATCCGGAGGAGGCAGCACGCTACGCCTCACTGAAGCACGAGCTGGCGCAACAGCACACGCAGGACCGGGAGGCCTACACTCAGGCCAAAACGGATTACGTGCTGCGCGTGTCGGAGCTAGCCCGGCAATCGCTACACGATGACCTCAGCTAGCCAATCACTTCGCGACACGTCTGGCCATCATTTGGCACAATATAATAGTGCGCTTGGAGGTGCAGACCCATGGTTCCTTTCCCGACCTTAGTTGTGTTTTTCGGGGCGTCCGTGCTACTGGCACTCGCACCTGGGCCAGATATTTTGTTTGTGCTGGCTCAGTCAGTGGCATACGGTAAGCGTGATGGCTTATTAGTGGTGTTGGGGTTGTGTGCAGGGTTAATCGTTCATACCACGCTGGTCGCCTGTGGTGTGGCCGCCATAGTGGCCGCATCGCCTGACTTACTCTTAGCCATTAAAACCATGGGAGCGTTATATCTCCTGTGGCTAGCATATGGATCCTGGCGTAGTGCCGGAAGTGAGCGTGAAGGCCGCTCCGTGCAACTGGCTGCCGGTCCATTATACCTGCGGGGGGTAGTGATGAATGTCACCAACCCCAAGGTGTTGATCTTCTTTCTGGCCTTGCTTCCAAGATATGTGTCAAAAGACAACGGCGTTGTCTGGACACAGGTCGTGCAACTGGGTATCACTTTCCAACTTGCCACTCTGCTGGTGTTTGGAGCTATCGCCCTACTCGCGGGCGGAATCGGTGAGCGATTCATGGGAAACCCGAAAGCTCGCTTCATCCTAGGGCGTGTGGCGGCTATCGTGTTCCTACTGCTGGCGTTAAGTCTGTTTATCCACTGGGGATAACCCACCGCATTACATATACTGTCGTTTAGAATTGTAGATGCATCCATCAGCCATCGTAATCCGGGTATACTTGCATCACAGCACGGTACATTTACAAGGTGGTGAAGAAATTGGAAAAGACAGTATTCATAACGGGCACATCAACCGGCATAGGCCGGTCGACCGCGACCTATTTCGCGGACCATGGCTGGAATGTCGCGGCCACCATGCGCAATCCAGAACAAGAGCAAACCCTGGGCAACCATCCGCACATCCAACTATTTACCCTCGACGTCACAAACCCTGAGAGCATTAAGTCGGCCTTATCTGCAGCCATCGCAAAGTTCGGCCAGATTGATGTGCTGGTCAACAACGCCGGCTTTTCTATCGATGGTGTGTTTGAGGCGATGAGCGACGAAGATATCCACCGACAGTTTGACACCAATGTATTCGGGTTGATGCGTGTAACTCGCGCCTTGATTCCACACTTCAGAGAGCGGGGTGGGGGTGTCATCGTGCAAATAGCCAGTATGGGCGGACGCCTCACATTTCCCCTCTACAGCATCTATCATGCCACCAAATGGGCGGTGGAGGGCTTTTCGGAGTCGCTGCACTACGAAATGGAGCCGTTCGGCATCCGAATCAAGATCATCGAACCGGGTGCCATCAACACCGATTTCTACGGCAGAAGCCGCACATTTGTCAGCGGGATTCATCTTCCGATGTATACCAAGTATGTGGAGACGGTCGATAAGGTGACGATGGAGGGCGGCAGCAAAGGCGAACAGCCCGATGTGGTCGCCAGCGTCGTCTTCAAAGCCGCCACAGATGGCAGTAACAAAATGCGATATGCAGTGGGGCATCCTGCGCCGATGTTGCTGTTCCTGAGGCGTGTATTGCCCACCAGGCTGTTCCTGGCCATGGTAAAACGGGCCTACCATCTGTAGATACACCATTCGAATATTACTGGGGGTAAACGGATATGATCATCCAAACAAAACGGCTTGTAATTCGAGACTACATCCTGGATGACCTCGAAGACCTAAATGCAATACTCTCAGACCCCGAAACGATGAGCTTCTGGCCCCGTCCCTTCACACGTACTGAGACGAGAGACTGGATTATGAAGAGCATAGACCTCTACGACGAAGCAGGATATGGCCGCAGAGCGGTGATACTGGCGTCTACAGGCCAATTGATCGGCGACTGCGGGGTGATCAGCACCACAATCAATGAGATGGAGGTAGAGGTAGAGGACATCGGCTGGATTATTAGCAGTTGGCAATGGCGGCAGGGATATGGTACCGAGGCAGCGTTAGCCATGCGCGACTACGCCTTTCGGCGGCTTAACGTCGATGCTTTGTACGCCAACATGCCGTGGAACCATATCGCTTCTCAACGAGTAGCTGAGAAAATCGGGATGCGTAAGGTGGGGGAGTTCTACAACTCCAAAAACCGCGACATATTAACATCGCTATACACCATGCAGCAGCTTTAGTGTTGAGTGATTCTTTGCCTGGCAGCGCCTAAAGACGCAGACCACATGCCAGAGTAGACGTTTCGATGTTTGGGTGATAGATTATAACAGTTGTTGACCCACGCCGCTTGGCTATGTCAGCATTAAACCTAATGAGATAGGAGCTGTACGATGGCAACTAAAACACTCAGACAGATAGCAGGACTACTGCCAGCCACGAATCTTCAAGCGTCACAGGCGGCACTTGTGCTAATCGACCTTCAAATGGACTATTTCAAGGGTGACCGGCTGTATATTCCGGGTGGCGCAGCAGTAGTTGATACGGCTCTGAAACTACGTGCTTGGGCGCACCAGCATGGCATCACGGTAATACACGTTCAGCAACTCTCCAGCTCTCGAGCACCCATCTTTGCGGAAGGATCGTCAGGATCTGCGATACATCCTTCTCTGACACCACAGAGTAACGAAGTGCTGGTGACGAAACGACTGCCATGTAGTTTCAAGGACACCATACTTCAACACGAACTCGACGAGCGTGGTATTAATACTCTAGTCATCGCCGGATTGATGACGCATATGTGTGTCGACAGCACCACACGGGAAGCAGTGCATCTAGGGTACCGATGCATCGTCGTTTCAGATGGATGTGCCTCTCGCGACCTTCCGTCGGCGGTAGACCACTCGGTGATATCACATATCGATATTCATCGTGCCACATTAGCTGCACTTGCAGATCGATTTGCTGACATCATGACGGCTTCTGAAGTCACATCACTTTCTATCACCTAAGCCGAGTCTCAATAGGCAACGCCAGTTCAAACACGTCATTCGACTACGGATGCATTGAACCCGTGACGAAACCGCTGAATAGCTTGAGTGGGGGAGACATCGAAACAGGCATGAAATACCGCCGAAAAATGGGAAACATGGGCGTAGCCTAGCTTGTCAGATATCTCCGATACACTCAGCCTGGAATTGGCGATGTATTCCATGGCCATCGCCATGCGCCGTTTGTTGCGGTATTGCACAGGGCTCATGTTGTATTCCTTGCGAAAGAGTGTTCTCATGTGGTCAACCGACAGGCCGCACTGCAGGCTGATCTCTGACAGGCTCACATGGTAACAGTTATCTGCATCAATGAGTTTTTTCAGCATAGCCGCAGGGCTCTGACTAAGCGTACCCGTGTGATGGTTCAACACCGTGCGTATGAGGTTGATAACGCCAAGGTCCGCGAGAAGCTGGTTCTTGGGGAAGGGGCTTTGAACTGATTCTAGAATGCGTTCAAATTCCATGCGCAGCCCGGCCACGCGTTCTGGTTCTATGGGAACCACAAGCGGATATTCAATCCACTGGTTTCGATAATTCACTTCGATATATCCCTGCCGATCAGAGCTTCGTATGTGCGGGGTGTCGATCAGTATGACCCAGTTTTCGCGGTTATGACCGTATTCAAAAACAATCAGACTACCTGGAGGGGTGATCTTCAATGATGGTGCCTCTGTATCGAGTGCATACCCATTCTGGCTCATGTTGAGAAGGCCAGAGATATTGAACGATATGGTCGCACACTCAATGAACTGCCTGTTCCGTTCGGGATTATCATATACCCCTACATGCAGTATGCGAAAATCTATCATTGTAACCTCCTCTCCATTCATCTCTGAAATTCATAAATAACCACCGAAAAGCGACATACTCAGCACGCGCACCAGTGATCTTATCTGTGTAAAATGAGCATGTTGATGATTCCAGATGGCGTAGATACCTCTGAATATTACAACGCAGCACAAAAGATTGCAAGATATCGATACTTACTCTATATGGAGGAGACCATGAGCCAGCAGGATTCTGAACAGCTAATCAAAGTAGGTGTATTGGGCGTAGGCCGTGGCCAGAGTTTCATGGAGGGTGGTTCAGCCGGCATGAAGCTGGTCGCTCTCTGCGACACCTGGGAGGAACGGTTGAACGATGTTGGGAAAAAACACGATGTAGCCACCTACACCGACTACGACGAATTTTTGAAGCACGATATGGACGCCGTGATCCTGGCCAACTATTTCAACGAGCATGCCCCATTTGCGATTAAGGCGTTGAAGGCGGGTAAGCATGTGATGAGCGAGACTGCCAGTAACACCACGATGGCGGAGGGTGTGGCCCTGTGTCGTGCCGTCGAAGAGTCTGGCTTGATCTACATGCTGGCGGAGAACTACCCCTACACCAAGTTTAACATGGAGATGCAGCGCGTCTACCAGACCGGTGAACTGGGAGAGGTGACATATGCAGAGGGTGAGTACAACCACCCAATGCCCCGGACATCTTCATACGAGATATCGCCAGGTATGAAACACTGGCGTAACTGGCTGCCATCTACTTACTACTGCACCCACGCACTGGCCCCACTGATGTTCATCACTGACACTATGCCTGTGAAGATCAACGCTTTATCGATGAACGTGAGGGAAGTCGAAGAGAACAACATCCGAATGGGGGACCGCGGGTCGGTCATCCTGTGTCGGATGAGCAATGGATCCGTCTTCCGGCTGTTCGGCCTGGGGGTTCCTGGCCATAGCAACTGGTATCGCGTGCATGGCAACCATGGAGCGATGGAAATTACACGCGGCCCTGGCTATTTCGGCCCGCAAGAGGTTCGTGTGTGGCATGATGAGTGGGATCGGTTCCCAGGACAGCCCCTAAACCGCGTCTATACGCCGGACTGGCCTGTGCATGGCGAGCTGGCAGATTCGGCCGGACATGGGGGAGGCGACTTCTGGACGAACTTCGAGTTTGCCAACGCCATCCGCAGCGGAGTGCAGCCGTTCCTGGATGTCTATCGGGGCGTAGCTATGTCCAGTGTAGGCATTCTAGCCTGGAAGAGCGCACTAGAAGATGGAAAGCCGTTTGAAATGCCCGACTTCCGCGATGAAGAACAGCGCAAGCTGTATGAGGACGACCATTGGTCACCATGGCCGAAAGATGCTGGCCCCGGACAACCCGCCCCAAGCATTAAGGGCTGGAAGACGCCCACAGAAGAGGCGATTGCTGAAGCCAGGGCCGTTTGGGACCGCATAGGATACCACGGCGAATAATCTCTATTCGTAGACGACCGCCCGTAGTGCGATGACATTACGGGCGGTATCTCATTCCAATCGATATCTCTTGCCCGCTTTAGCTTCTGCCAGAGTGACTTCCGTGGTTTGGATATGGGGTTTGTCCCATCCCAGCCCAATTTCCGCATCCCATTCACAAGCCGCAGTTAAGTCACGAATCTGTTGCCGTTGTTCTTCAGGTAAACCCCACAAACCGCCCCATTCCATTTGACGCTTTATCGCACAGTGGCCCAGCTTCATCCAAAACTGATGTGAAGCCTGTTCGTCTGCATCGGCGTCAACAATGTCCGCTGCGAGGCTCGAGGGGTTTCCCTGCGGGTCGGTGGCGCAGTGGTAGCTCCATGTGACCTGTGAGTCACCTCTGTGGAAGATCGCCACTTGCTCATCGGGAGTGCGCCACAGTTCGTGGTGAATCAGCGGGCGTTCCCCGAGTGTCTCCATCTCGGCCAGCACATCAGCCACCTTCTGGCGAATGGAGGTGTCGATCATCATCAGTCTGTCATGGTTAATCTGTCGGCGTTCATCTTCGTTCAATAATCTAGGCTCCTGTGTCGGTTTGATGTATTACACATAGTTTCACCAAACAGGTAAGATATACCTACCAATACCCAGGAGGCCATATGAAAACATCCTTAATCGTCTTGCTGATCGCTGCGTCACTTACGTGTCATGCCAAACTTCCGGAACTCGTGGTGCCAAACGGCTGGGGGGTTAATATACACTTTACCGGTGCTCCTAAGCAAGACCTAGACATGATTCATCAAGCTGGCTGGCGTATGATCCGCATGGATTTCGCCTGGGGCGATATAGAGAAGCAGCGTGGAGTTTACCGGTTTGAGGCGTATGACCAACTGCTTGATGGCTTGTTGTCGCGAGGTATTCACCCGATTTTCATACTGGACTACAATAATACACTCTACGAAAAAGAAAGCAGTGTGCGAACCGAAGCTGGCAGAAAGGCATTCGCATCGTTTGCGAGTGCCGCCGTCGCACACTACCGAGGTAAACCGATACTGTGGGAGTTATGGAATGAGCCGAACGGCGGATTCTGGCAACCGGCGCCAAACCCAGATGAGTATATGAGACTGGCGAAGGTCGTCTTTCCTGCCATCCGAAAGGCCGATCCATCCGCTATATGCGTGGCTCCTGCGTTAGCTGCCATTGATCTTGGGTTTTTGGAAGCTTGTTTCAAAAGGGGGTTATTGCCGCTGGTAGATGCCATCACTGTTCATCCATACAGAGGCGGTATGCCTGAGACAGTCGCCGTTGATTACCAGAAACTGCGTCAAATGATCGCAAGGATTGACCCTTCGAAGCAAGATATTCCCATCCTTTCGGGTGAATGGGGATACTCGACTGCGACCGCGAATTACACAGAGCAACAGCAAGGTGAATATATCGCACGACAGTATCTTGTCAACATCTCGCAGAATGTGCCGGTTTCAATATGGTATGACTGGCATGATGATGGGCCTGATCCCAACTACAATGAGCACCGTTTCGGTACTGTTCGGCAGGATTACCAGCCGAAACCTAGTTATACGGCGGCGAAGAAACTCGTCTCCGCTCTGACCGGTATGAAGTATATCAAGCGCATCGCATCGAAGCCTGATGACTATCTGTTGTTGTTTGGAAAGGGCAACACCCTGAAACTAGCTGCTTGGACCACTGCTGCCTCGCATTCGGTTAGTTTACACGCGATACCATCGATCAACCTCATATCATCCCCTGCCTACATAACTATCCCAGCCAATGCGTTACAACAGAGGGCGGAAGCAGCCTGGCAGGTGGTTAAACATCGCCGTTATGTTAAGTGTGGAGTCGCCAGCACATCGATGCTTCCGGAGTTTACCATCAAGGTCACCAACCCGTTTGCCTCCCCTCAGAAAGTCAAAGCAAGGGCCATGGACACCGTTAACCTGACTGGTCGATTTCAGGGTGCCACGGAAGCTGTCGTGCCCCCTGGCAAGACAGTTGAGTATCATTGGCAAGGGCCATCACCGCTGCGACAGGACGACGTGGAAAAAAGCGTCAATGTGCAGCTACAGATAGGCCATATGCGGTTCAATCATAAGGTAGATTTCGTCGGCGTGAATGAGATGTCACTTCGCCTCTCTCTAAGCGCAGTCGATCGGATTACGGTGGTCATGACAGGTGTAGATGGTTTATCCGATGACACCAAGCTTGTTGTCTTCACCAACGGCAGCAAGAGAACCCTACGACTGACTGGCAGTGATGCTAGCGATGGAGTCTCCATCACTCGTGCGGGTAAAGAGGCCTGCGTGACGATGAAGACTCCGGTAAACGCATATGGGCCGATCCGCGTGGTCATGTTAAAGGGGAGCCAGATCATGGCTGATTCTGGCCGTGTCAGGCTACAGACTATCATAACCGATTCAGATCAACTGCGAAGTTATATCGACGGAAAACCTGAAGTGGCTTCGACGCATTCATTAGGTATCGCGGAATTTAACTTCCCGGTAATAGGCAGGTCTAAGGCACTGAAGTTTACCTACGATTACGCCCAGGGTTGGAAGTTCGTCAGGATGGTTCCGAATACACCTCTGGTGTTCACCGATACACCCAGCTCCTTGGGTGTGTGGGTACACGGCGATGACAGCAAATGCAACCTCAATGTGCGGTTAGTAGATCGTACGGGGCGCACCTATCAAACCAGTTACGGACGCATTGACTTCAAAGGTTGGCGTTTGATGAGCTGCGACCTCGCTGATTTCGGTCGAATGGCGCAGTGGGGCGGTTCCGAAAAGCATTCGGCGACGATGGCCCTACCCGTTACTGTAGATACACTGTTGTTGGTCGACGGCCCCGGAAATGCGGTGAAAGGCGAGTTACTGTTCACATGCATGCACGCGGTGTACAAGGAGCAACCTATTCCGGGGCATTAACGCAAAGGCGCAAAAAAGCAAGGGCGTAAAGTGGCGGTAACTCCCCTTTACGCCCTTGCGTGGGTATCCCCGGTATGCCTCAATGCCGGTGACGAAGCGCTGTGAGCATCCCATCGGAGCCGACGACGTAGGCCACGCCTGAATCGACACCCACTCCGGCGAACATATACATCCGAGGTGTGGCCTGGTAACTCCAAAGGGCCCGGCCGGATGTTGCACTGAACGCGCTCACGAGGCCCTTGCCCGACGCAACGTAAACAACGCCGTCTTTTTCGCGTGGGGCAGCAGGAATCGAATCGGTTGGGGCATCGACAGACCACATCCGTTCGCCATTGATATCAATCTTGCTCAGCTTGCCGTCGGTTCCTCGCGTATACACACTGCGGTTATCGGCAGATAGCGTGACCGCTGACACACTGGTCTGTGATTTTACGAGCACACCATTTCGGGCGTTGATGATCGACAGCCTGTATTTGCGGTCAGCGGCCAAGACGCGGCTGCCGCATTGCACAGGCCCAGCGTCGGATGCGCTGTAGTATGCCGGTGCGATCCCCTCGGCGCTCCCTTTGCACATGCACTTCCAGATCAGAGCTCCGTCTCGGCAGTCCAGGCAGTAGATATAGCAGTCCCACGCCCCAAATATGACCCGGCCGCCCGACACAAAGGGCTTGGCCTCGACACAGTAGGTCGCATGGTTCTTCTTCCACACCGGCTTACCTGTGTTAATATCAACACCATAGAATGCCCCACTGCGGCACCCGAAGAACACCTGCTTTCCATCGGTCACCGGCGTCGAGTAGATGGGGTCGCCGCAGTCATATTTCCAGACCGGACGTCCTGTGGCGAGGGAGATCGCACTCAACACCCCATTGTCATCGCCCACGATGACGCACTGCCCGTTGACCAGCGGTTCCCCCAAGATGGCTCCGCCGACTTTGTAGGTCCAAACCTCAGCACCAGAGCTTTGTTTCATGGCATGAAGGATGCCTGCGTTGTCGCCTACCAGAACGAGCCCTTTCGCGATGGCCGGTGTGCTTTTGCTGCCAGCTTTCAGATTGGCGCGCCAGATCACATCAACGTCGGTTGACTGGGTGTAGAAGCTGCTGCTCTGCTGGTGACTCACTCCGTCTTCACCTTGGAACAGGCAGCGCAAGGTGTGCGCTCCGTGTTTCAACTGTGCAGAGGCTGCATCAGCCTGGAACCGGCCACTAACCAACGATGTCATTGGGATTTTAGTGGTGCCATCAATCTCCGCCACCGCACTTAATACGCGTGCACCGGTAATCTGTGCAACCACCTCGAACTTGCCTTTTACTGTCCCATCAGCCCTTGGAGTGATAATGGTGGTTTTAGGGGCGCGTAACGCTGGAGCCACTAGCTGCTTCTCAAGCATGGGAAGAGTAGCTGCAGGATCACCGACGAGTTTGTATGCCACTCGCAGCGTGCCATTTTGGACGTAAATAATCTGATACCCCGGCCGGCCTCCCCATGGGCAGCCTCCCTGCACCATATCGATACCTGCAAACTTGGAGTGCTCAGCAGTGTGCCCATGCCCTACCAGCATCAACACGATATGGTAAGGCCTAATGACGTCGAGAATACGGTCCACCTCATAGCTGCTGGCAAACTCGGTGCTGGTGAGTGGATGATGAAAGGCTAGAACCACAGGGGCATCTGGCCCGACTTTCTCAAGGTCTGACTTGAGCCATATTAGCTGTTCGGGACCAAACGCTGGACGAGGGTCCTGCAGACTAGCTGACTCCAAGACGGCGAAATGAACCCCGTGCCTGTCGAATGAATAGTAGTTCCCGCCATGCTCCTTCCGCATCTCGTAGGAGACTGCTCCCCAGGTCTGGTCATGGTTGCCCACGGCCAGATAGTGGGGGATACCCGCGTCCTTGAAGAACCCACACAGTGTATCATATGCGCCAGCTCTGACTCCGAACTCGGTGCAGTCGCCGGTGTCGATGACGAACTCCGGCTTCTCCGCAGTGATGCTATACGGCTGCAGTTCGACTCGCTTGAGCTGCCCGATCTCCATGATCGCCTGTTGGGAACCATCATGGTAGATGTGCTCATCCGATATATGCACAAAAGAGAAATCCGAGACCTGTTCGCGTCGCGATAGAAATTCCATGATCCTTGCCTTACCTAACTTTTGATGCGAATTACTTAACTGGCCTCAAGCTGATGTAGTCAAGACCAACCATGTAGCCTTTGACGGCCTTCTCCGAAGCTCCTGTGATATGCGCTGTGAGCTGATGCTTCCCCTTACTCAGCCTGTGTGTGCCCAGTGAGATCAGGCCAGTAGCTACCACACCGTCATGATAGAGGTCAATAGGCTCCCCAAGCAGCTTGCCGTCCAGCGAGAGTTCTACGATGCCGTAGTCAATCGCCTTCGCCAGTTGGATACCAAGATCGTATTTCTTGGTCTGGGATACATCAAACTCCAGCACCAGGCGGTCTGAAGGTTTAGCACCTGTCCACCATAGTTGCGTTCCGTTGCTCCACTTGCCAGCAAAAGTGCCCATTGCCTGTGCCGATGTTAGTCCCCCAGATTTGGAGACGACACGCATGGATTCTACCTCGATCGCATGGGGTGCTTTGTAAGGTTCATACTTGTAGTAGCCCGTCCGATCAGCCAGAGAAGTGGCTCCATATGGATCAATGCCTTTTGGTGACAGATACCAGTAAGCCACGCACGAGTAGAGAGTGGGGTTACTATTGGGATAATACTTCTCGATGTCCGCTTCAAACTGAGTCAAGAAGGGAACATTGTCAGTGATTTGCCAGCGGTTGACCGACACGTTGCCTGCATTGGAGTTTTGATTGAGAGTCTGGTTGTGATAGGCATGCTGGAACAGCGATGGGTCACACCAGGCATACCCGAAATAGTCCTCGGAGCCCGTTCCGAAGGTGGACGGGAACTTCTCGCCGTCGACCCAAAACTTCTCATCGCCTTCCCCCCACCAGCCCCCGCCTGGGTTGTAGATGTTCAACGCCACCCCCACGAATCGGCCGGAGCCTGTGGTCTTTAGTATCGGCCAGTCGATCTGGCGTTCGGGTTCCGATGGCATTAAGGTATCGCGGTGCCATTTGGCGTGGAACCGGGCCAGATTCTGCACGCCTCCCCGGATGGGTGCCGTGGTGACGCTCAGTGACAGCGGAACCGTACCTTTGCCGTCATTAGAGAACTCGATGACCGCACTCTTCTCAAACGGCATGTACCAGTAGCAGTACATCTCGTCATCTGTCACGCCCAAAGGCAGCGAGCGGTATTTGTTGACCCCAGGCGCACTGCCGAAGAAGTCGCCAATGGGGCACCAGACGCTGGGGGAGGCTTCGCCGTCCCACTTGATCCGCATGACAACCTGTCGGAGCTGCTGCGCGGTAAGCTGTGTGCCCATCTTGATGGCTGTGATGGCTTGTGGGCCAGTGAGCCGTATGGCTGTGACACTCTTCTTTGATGGCAGGTTGATTTTCAGGTTCTTCGTGATGGAACCAGGCCGCACTACTGCTGGGTCGTCGCCACGACTAACTCTGAGCGCTGTATCCGCCTGTTTAAGCTGCGTCCTGTGCTGGCGCAGTAAGTCCAGACTGAAGGTAGGCATCACAGTGCCTGTTGGATAACTGGTGTAGGTGAACTGGTAGTAATTCCCCCAATTCTTCTCAGCGACTATCTTGCAGGACTTACTGAACGGAATCGGGATGTAGTTGTTCTGCCCCTGAGCCACGTTGTGAACAAGCCCCGGGTAGTTGAACGGCAGACGCCGTGGGTTGAAGTAGTCCTTAAACGGCATATCGATGGCTGGTGTGTTGGAGCCATCGAGATAGATCATCACACGGCCATCTGTGGGAGCCGCTGACCATGTCCGCCAGATCACTCCCGGGCCCGTGATCTCCCCGAGAACCAGCAGCTCGCCTTCTGTCCTGACGATACCGGCGTTGTCGCCATTGGCATCCCAAGCCACGTACTTACCGGTGGCGGGGTCCAGCTTGCTGGCTCGGTCCCAACTGCTCCATTGGGCGCACTTCTCGCCATCCTGCGGCAGTGTGGCCAGTGCTTCCAGATTGGTCAACCGATCGATCAGTTGGCTATATGTGTAGGTATCGGCACTTGAAATGTTGCAAATAGCAGTGAGTAAGACAAATATGGATATCAGACGTTTCATGCTGTCCTCCGACGTATTAACACGGGCAAATCTTATTTTGTGGTGATTAGTTTCACACCACGCCAGATACCGCCTGCTCCTGTGGTGTTCTTCACTTTGACGGCGATTGTGTTGATCTGGCCCGGCTTCAGGAATTTCGAGACATTGATCAGAAACCGCTCCTTGAAGCCGATATCTGGGTCGATGTCATGAACTCCGGCAAGTTTTCCATTCACATACACCCAGGCGCTCTCATCAACGGCTCCAAACGCCAGATAAATGGCGGAATTTGTGTTGATTACAGGAGCTGTATACTGCATTCGGTACCAGCCATACCCGATGAGCTCCGGGTGACCCTGCTGATCCCATATGTCGCGGATCCGGATATCCTTCCATCGAGTGTCATCGTAGTTGGTTTTGAAGTAGCCTGCCTTTTGTCCTTTGTTCTCTTCATCAGGCATGAATTTCCATGTCAGCGGCAGATCACCAAGTTCAGAGTATTTACTCCAGAGGTCACCAAATACCACAGTATCATCAGTTTCGCCGAGGTCTTTGACGGTGACGGTCACTACTCCGCTGAAAGGACGCTTAGCAGGCTTAGGCACTACCCCAGTCCGGGAACGGCGTAAAGCATCGATGTATGCCGCGGGCACGGGCTCGTAATGCATCGCGCCTTTTTCATCGTAGATCATCATAGCGTTGTTCCAGATGTCCAGGGATTCAGCCCACATCCAGACATACTCATCGGCATATCGCAGTGAGTTGTTAGCTGCATACGCGACTTCATCGGGCAGATAGTAGTTGTTGGAAATCTCTTTAGCATCGAATGATTTGCGGCCGATGGTCGGATTGCCAGCCATTTGATCTGGCCAGAAAGCAAACCCCACCTGCACATGTTTCCGGTAGGCGGACGGGTATGCACTGTGCTTCGCAGTATCGACCATCTTCTGACGCGCCTCAGCATATTGCTTTTCGGTGCGATACCCGTAGGCCTGCTCAAACCCATCGATGATCTTGAAGCCCTTCTTGGCATGTTTGATCATGCCATCCACGAAGGCAGGCATCATTCCGCACCAGCCTTTTAGGTTCCGTGGGTAGCCCACCACAGATGGTCCGAAATAATACAACAGGGTGATGTCAGGATACTCTTCATTGATCGCCACCATGATCTGTGACGCCACTTTTTCCACCTGTGCCGAATACTCCTCCGGAGTTTTGGTAGACCGGTGCATCAAAGTTTCATAGTTATACAGTGAGGGTCCTTCATAGCACTCGGGATCGATCTTCAAGCCCTTCATGCCTGCCTGTTTCGCTGCCCTGGCCAGTGTTCGCCAGTTATCAACAAGTTGCTGACAGCGGGCCTCATCAAACCAGTCGAAACCGCCATCATTCCCTGACTCCACACCGATGAAGTTGTCGGTGAACTTCACAAAGCGAGTGGCTTTCATATCGGATACGAACTTGGCTAGCTCATCATGCTGGTCCCGCATGTTCTGCCAGTATGGATAGAACGTGCCGATGATCAGACCATCGAACGGCAGTTTTTCCATATCGGCAATGTGCTCTCGGATGTAGCTGGCGGCAGGCATGTGCCAGCCACTAGCGATTAACTTCTTTTTGTTGGCATCAGGCCAGAATGCGGCATGGGCTGGTAAAATCTGCATGGCACATGCTGATAGGATGAAGGATAGCACTAACACCGTCTTCATTTGTTTCATTGGTTCTATTCTCCAGTTAAAGTGTGCCCATACCCCAAAATCATGGTAGTATCTCTGCCAGGATGGGTTGTCCTGGTGTAAGTTCGGTGGTGCTGGCTCCTAGCGGTGCTATTACGCGTAGTCTGACTGCTTTACCATCTTGCCGCATGTTCAACTTGACGGGTTTCGGGGTCCAGTTGACAATGTTCACGTATCTTTTTCCGCCCGACTTGGTCGTGAGCCACTCTACACCCCACACAGCACGCTTTCCTGCGATGTCCATTGGTTGAATGGCTGGCAGAACCTTCAGGCGTGACAGTACTGGCTGAAGGGTATCTCGCATCTGTTGAGGTGTCTGTCCGTTGTCGATGTGCATCCATGAGGTATCAACCAGACCGGTAGGAAGCGGATTTCCCAGTTGGTCGTGGACCGGCATGTCACCGAGAATCACTAGTTGGGTGGTTGCGGCCAGTGTATTGAGAGTCTCCAAGGCCTTGACAGGCAAGCGAGTGGTATTCGGCAGGATGATCATCTTGAACTGCTTACCCTGGCCTTCGCTTAACTGGCGGTCGCTGATGAAGCTAACACGCATCCCGCTGAAAAGTAGCGATAGATAAATGCTGCTCAGGCTGTTGATGTGGTCAGGGCTGCTGATCGCACTCGCCACAGAATAAACAATCGCCACTTTAGCGGGCTCACGCTGGAGGGCAGCGACTTGATCGGCGCAGCGCATCAGGTCAAGGGCGGTGCGGCTGGTGGAGTCCACACAGCCTGGGCGATCCATCACATTACCGTAGAAGTCGCTCTTCTTGTCCTGCCCGCGCTCCCATACCCATATTGTGGTGGCACCCTGACCATGTATCGCACCTTGCCAAAGCACAGAGCGGTAGTGGATCGGATTAACATAGTTGGTGGAGCGGTCGACCGTGATGTGGTTCTCGCTGTTGTAGACGGGCACCGGCTTGAAGGCACGCTGAAGGTCGTAACCTATGCTTTGGCCTATCCATTGGCTGATCCACTGGTCATCTGTGTCCGACCAGAAGATGCAATCATTCCCGTTTATATCCGAAAATCGGCTGAATAGCTCTGGGTCTGTGCCCCAGGTGGCTGTTTCGCGTTGCTGGAGTGTCCAGATCATCAGTTTGGCGTGGACAGGGATTTTGGGGGCGATCCTGTGAATCTCATCCGCCAGGAACTGATGCCAAGCCGCAAACCGCTGTTGATTGAACAAGCAGTATTCGGTGTATCCCTGGCTCTGCCGATCTGACATATCCGGTAAAGGAATTGAATCGAAACTGGTGTAAGTTCCCTTCGCGACGCTGTTGTAAGCCCCGACTGTGCCATACTTGCGCTCAAGATAAGACCGCCACAACTCCGGCGTATTGCGGGCTTTCATCACATTGTCAAGCACAGGCTCGTTGCTCAGACAGATGCTGTGCAGCGCCGGTTTGTTGGCGATTGAAAGTATGAGTATTTTAAGAAACTGCGCCTGGACTTGTTTGGATTCAGGCTCATCAGGCGTATAACCAAGGAACCCGCCTCGTCCTAACGTCAGGTGAGGCCACTTCTTGACCGCCCAGTCTGGAAAGTAGTGGGGCGATATCAGTACATTTACCGCGATGTGGTGGGCGGCGGCGCGGTCAAGAAGACCCTGCAGCTCTTTGATGCTCTCATATGAGACCTTGTTCTCCCCGATTAATACCGCATTGGGGCCGATTTCAACCTGGATGATGTTGATGCCGTATTTTGGGAACTTATCGAGGTCTCTGCGAAGCTGCGCGAAGTGACCGTAGCCGTTGAAGAACACGGGGCCTTGCGATGTCTTACCGAAGGAATCAACCCGTGTCGCTTCAAAAGCACCATTCCTGATCGATATGGGGCTGGACTGATATCTCATAACGACCGGCGCTAATGATGGGTTGGCTTGCGCATCTGCCAATTCTTTGATGGCTTTGGCTGCACAATGGCGCATATCGGTGACATTCTGCTGTGCCCGGACGAACTCCCCAGCCTTCACGTCTTCCTTGACAAACGGCATGAACTGGGCCAGCATCGTGCTGGTGGCCAACGGGTAGTCACATCGCAGCTTTTTTGCCTGGCACACAGCAAGCAGCCGCTGCAGGTGGTCTGCCTCTTTCGATAGAGCTGTGAGCTGCGTCAGGATGCTGGCCGCGCTGAGCACGCGAACTTGCTTGGTGATGCTCTGTTTTCGGACACCTTCAGAGGTGAATAAGGTGTATTTTAGCAAGAGTGTGGGAGAGGATTCCTTAGGTACCTTCAGCGAGATGGGCAGTGTGCCATCTCCGTTGATCACGCTGTCCTGTGTGTCGTAGACCTGGCCAGCACGACCCGTGACTTCCAGATGGACCTTGAATGACTTGCCTGAAGATCCTTCGTAGCTGATCGCTCCAGACAGCGGCGTGCCGTTGGCAAGATAGTCAGCGGGAACGGTGATATTCGTCCTTACACCATCGGCCACCACTGCAGTACCAACTGCGGCAAGCTTAATGTCATCAATATAGAGTGCTTTAGCGGTATTCACCAGGTTCAGTCCAATTGGGATTGAGTTCTGGTTAGTCTTCGTCGTGAACCGGATGCTGACGCGACGCCAGGCATAACTGCCATCGGGCACATTCACGATGTAGGTGCCCCAGTCAGTCAGGTGACTACCGGAGCCAACCGTATCGCCAGCCACCCAGAAACTCAGTTCATATTCGGAAGAGGGGATCACCGGCACATTTTGAACCAGGCGTCCGTAGATAAATGGGGTGGTGAAGGAGCGACTGGTCAGCTTGAGGCACTGTCGCCCTGAATGCGGCTGGTATGTGCTGACCTCGCAGGTGTTATCTGCGGATGTCGACCAGCTCCAGCTGGCAATTGCTGCATTGGGCGATGATTCCTCAAATCCGCCGTTAGTCAACATTGGTGCGGCGAACGCCATGGGAGTCAACATAATGAGTGCAAGAATTGGCCTGATGTATTTACGCATGTAGTCCTCGATTGGTGAGATATCCAATCCTAAGGTTCTTCACCGGATAGAGATATCCCTTTATGATGACTTCATGTTGATGTCGTAACCACGCATTGGTTTGTAGATGGGAAGGCCGGATCACAACGCAAAGGCGCAAAGGTGGCAAGGCGCAAGGAACGTCGTACATACAGAAGGCGAATATGATAGCCCTGATTGATGCATCGCAAAGCGGCTCTGTAGGGTGGTGATGTCCGGGACGGTCTTTGGGCACACTTGCATTGGCTATGCAGGTATAGACCGCGCCGGTCTGGCGGTTAGCCCACCACCGTTACGGCGATTAGCTTGAAAGACCGGGTCACAACGCAAAGGAGCCAAAGCGAAGGGAAGGGCGCAAAACCACAGAAGGCGAGGATGGCGCAGACCAGGTCATAACCGCGCCGGTTTCTCGGCACGCTTGCTATGGTTATGCAGATGACATCCGGCGCGGTTTGGCGGATAGTTAAATCTGGTGGCTCCCCGCATCAGGTTTTGTCACCGCACTGCCTATCAGCTTCGGCCGATGCCAAGTTGACAGCCTTGGGTGAAAACGGGTATACATACACAGAGCACACTCTCATTTCCATTAGGTAAGATCAATCGAGTTCTGATGAATTCACGACTCGGTTGATATTGGAGGCAAATATGGATTTTTATGAATTTTTAGCAGCAGATTCACTTGATCTTTTACTGAATACGGTGGGCTACCACATCAACTATTCAACCGCGCTACGTGATATCTCACGCGAATATTGTGTGACCGTATTAAAGGCCGGTGACATAGAACCAAATGAACAGCGGGACTACTATGCCAAAATAGCTAACGCGATAGGATTACCAGCACTTGTAAAATATGAACGCATATGGAAAAAAATACATGGGTATGAGGATGAAATCTCACGGTACAGCTTATATAACGGAGCTCGTACGCCAGATTGGTTATTATTTCGGTTAGTGGAATACATAATACATGAACGCCAGAAAACAAATGCCTTAAGCCCGAAAATTAGCGTTGATGTACTAGGCAGGATGGTTCGAATCACTGATTATTTACATATGATAGCGGCGTTTAACAAGGGTGATTCTTGGGATACGAAGTATTACAACATCATGGATAAAAAGATATTTGGCGAAGACTATGAGAGTGATCTCAATAATATAGATAACAATGACGATTTTGATGTTAACACTGAATCAAGTATTATTTATGGATGCATTGAAGCTCTTGTGATGTATGATAGAGTTCATGAACTTATATCTTGCTTAACCAAGCAAGATATAAAGGATATATACGAGTGTAGCAATTCAGAAATACTCGATTCATATGCAACATCCTTAAAGGGTAAAGATTTAATACCGGAATATCTTATGGTAATAATAAACGATAATCATACACCTTGTTATAGCTATAGTCATCACTTTGAGTTTTTTAGAGACTTGATATCGGAAGTGACAGGTGATGACGAACTACGAGCTATATCCTCCATACTACGGACCTGTAGTTATACGTTTGGTAGTGAAGCAGATCGGCAATCCATGAACGAATTATACAATGCTGTTGGACACCATATGTATGTACGTATGTTTCACTTCTACAATAGGGTCATATTCGGGAATGAGCAGGCTGCTAGAGTTTATCTACAGGCACTTTGGCATCTATACAACAACGATACCTATATGTCTGCTATAGACGAGTACTTTCGTAATGTAATAAAAAATCTTTATAGATACTCGCCGCGCCAAACTGAAGTGCAGCACAAGTATGAAGATATAGTATTCTATCGAAACGCTCGTTGTATATTAGATGATTATTATACGCCGGCAAATGTAGAGACTACCATAAACTGTTTGAAAAACATGGGGCTCGAAGATGCGGTCACCGTGTTTCTTCCACAGTGTTGCATTAACATGTTTGAGTAGTAATCATAGGTATAAATGATCAATGGGCCAAAAAAGAGTCTCCTTGGCTTCCTAATTTCCTTACATCCAAAACAACAGTGCCTCCGACGAATCGGAGGCACTGTTAATGGAGAACAGCCGGGGTTACCCGGAACCCTTACTTCTTGTCGCTAAGAGCGGCCTGAGCAGCAGCCAAGCGTGCCACGGGCAGGCGCTTGGGTGAGCAGCTCACGTAGGTGAGGCCGATCGAGTGACAGAACATCACCGATGCGGGATCCCCACCGTGCTCGCCGCAGATACCCAGTTTGATCTTGGGGTTCACGGCCTTAGCATCATCTACACAGATTTTCATCAAGCGGCCCACACCCTTGGTGTCGATAGACTCGGTGGGGTCGTTCTTGAGGATTTTCTGCTCAATGTAGAGCGGCAGGAACTTGCCAGCGTCATCACGGCTCAAGCCGTAGGCCATCTGAGTAAGGTCGTTGGTTCCGAAGCTGAAGAACTCAGCCTCTACAGCGATCTCGTCAGCGGTCAGGGCAGCGCGAGGAATCTCAATCATGGTGCCGAACTTGTAGTCAACCGTGATGCCTTCGGCCTTCATGGTTGCTTCAGCCACTTCAACAAGCTGCTTCTTGATGTAGCTCAGCTCGGTGACGGTGGCGACCAGCGGGATCATGATTTCGGGGTGAACGTCGATTCCCTGCTTCTTCACCTGGCAAGCGGCTCCGATGATGGCGGCAACCTGCATCTTCACGATGCCCGGGAAGTAGATGGACAGGCGGACGCCGCGTAGACCAAGCATGGGGTTCTCTTCATGCAGGTCTTCTACCTTGCGGAGCATGGTGGCCATGGCGGACAGAGCTTCGCCAGAGGCGTTCTCGTCCATCATTTTGCGCATGTCAGCACGCACATCGGCGGCCTTGGGCAGGAATTCGTGAAGCGGCGGGTCGATCAAGCGAACGGTCATAGGTAGACCATTCATCGCCTGGAACATGCCCACGAAGTCGTTGCGCTGTAGAGGCAGCAACTGGTTCAGAGCGGCATCGCGGATAGCCTCGGTCTCGGCCAGGATCATGGCACGGACAGCCGGCACGCGGTCATCCATAAACATGTGTTCTGTGCGGCAAAGGCCGATACCCTCTGCGCCATACTCGATAGCCATCAGAGCATGTTCAGGAGAGTCAGCGTTGGCGCGGACACCCAGCTTACGGAAGCTGTCTGCCCATTCCATGAGGGTTCCGAAGTAACCGGTCACGGTTGCTGGCTCGGTAGCCAGGGCCTCACCGTAGACCAGTCCCATGGTTCCGTCGATGGAAATTTCAGCGCCTTCTCGATAGGTGTCTCCACCCATTGTGACTGAACGGTTACTGTCGTCAATGCGAAGTCCGCCGCATCCGCACACGGTCGGGATACCGTACTGACGTGCCACGAGAGCGGCGTGAGATGTCTTACCACCCAACTGGGTCAAAACACCCTTGGCAGCCAACATACCGCCGAGGTCGTCTGGGTTGGTGATCTGGCGGACGAGGATCACGTTCTCGCCTTCACTTGCCATTTTGATGGCGGTTTCGGAGTCGAGAGCGATCTTGCCAACAGCTCCACCAGGACCGGCGTTCATACCCTTAGCTACAGGAGTCAGCTTTTTGGTATTCACGAGGTGCGGGTGCAGCAGTTGCTCAAGCTGCTCGCAGCTTACGCGCATGACAGCTTCTTCTTTGGTGATGAGCCCTTCATTAGCTTGCTCAACAGCGATGCGAACAGCGGCGGCGCCGGTGCGCTTGCCGGAACGGCACTGCAGAATGTAGAGCTTGCCCTTCTCGATAGTGAACTCGATGTCCTGCATATCTTTGTAGTGGTTCTCAAGGGTTTTGGCCCAAGTGACGAACTCTTTGTAGATGGCAGGGTTCTCTTGCTCAAGCTGAGCGACTGGCTCTGGGGTGCGGACACCAGCAACCACGTCTTCGCCCTGAGCGTTCATCAGGAACTCGCCGTAGATGTGGTTCTCGCCGGTGGCTGCGTCGCGGGTGAAGGCCACGCCGGTTCCGCAGTCGTTGCCCATGTTTCCGAAGACCATGGTCTGGATATTTACAGCGGTGCCGAGTTTGTGATCAATCTTTTCGCGGTTGCGATAGATGAAAGCTCGCTCGTTGTTCCAGCTCTTGAAAACAGCCTCGGTGGCCAGGTGGAGCTGCTCACGGGGATCGGTCGGGAAGTCGGTTCCCATGATGCTCTTGTAATACTTTTTGTAGTCTTCGCAGAGTTCAGCAAGCTGATCGGCGTCCACATCGGTATCCTGCTCAGCACCGATTTTTTCTTTCAGTTCGTCGAAGATTTCTTCGAACTTGTCTTTCTTCAGTGCAGGGTAGTCGCCGGAGAGCACGATGTCCGAGAACATCATCAAGAAGCGGCGATAGGAGTCGTAGCCAAACCGCTTGTTACCGGTCAGGGCGATCACACCCTTCAGGGTGACTTCGTTCAGTCCGAGGTTAAGAACGGTGTCCATCATGCCTGGCATGGAGAACTTGGCACCAGATCTGACGGAAACTAGCAGAGGGTTGGTGGGGTCACCGAACTTTTTGCCAGCCTGTTTTTCGATATTGGCCATGGCTACGTCGACTTCTTCCCACAGACCTTCGGGAATGCTGGCGCCGTTGTCATAATACTCGTTGCATGCTTCGGTTGTGATGGTAAATCCTGAAGGTACGGGCAGGCCAATATTGGTCATTTCGGCCAGGTTTGCACCCTTGCCACCCAGGAGGTCGCGCCACTCTTTTTTGCCTTCGGCAAATAGGTAAACGCGTTTTGTTGACGGCATGTTTCTCACCTTAGTTTCTTAGTTATAGTCTTGCATGGGTTCAGATAATGCATATGCGTTTTACGCTGCGCCAGCGTCAAGTGGTCTCTGTTCGCATCTTGGCAGACTGCCACAACGCGTCCCACTCGTCTGCGTTCAAAGAACGCAAATCTTTTTGGTCGTTTCGGGCCATTACTTCCATGGCCTCGAATCGCCTCCTAAATCGGCCCACCATCTTGCGTAGAGCTTGTTCGGAATCTACGCCCAGATGCCGTGCCAGATTCACGACAGTAAACAGCACATCGCCGACTTCATTTTCTATGTCGTCCGTCACGTTGCGCCGTTTTGCATCCAAAAGCTCTTGGATCTCTTCCTCAAGTTTATCAAGTACGCCTTGAAACTCCTGCCATTCAAACCCTTCACGGGCGACCCGCTTCGACACATCCTGTGCATACGCGAGGGCAGGCAATGACATCTTGCTCTTTTTCAGAATAGAGCCATTAGTTTCATTATCCGCTTTCTCTTTAGATTTTATCGCATCCCAGTTGATAAGAACAGCTTGGGAATCAACCAATTCTAAACTACCGAAAACATGAGGATGCCTGCGCACCAGTTTTTCGCAAATGGTGCTCACGACATCTTTCATATCAAAGTCAGTCGTTTCCGAAAGAAGTTGAGCGTGCATCACCACTTGAAGCAGCACGTCTCCCAGCTCCTCCACAAGTGATTCGGGACTGCCCTCGTTGATGGCGTCGATCACTTCCACAGCCTCTTCGGTCATGCAGGGGCGAAGGGTGAGGTGGTCCTGTTCTCGATCCCATGGGCAGCCTTCGGGCGATCTCAGCTTAGCGACGATATCCAGCAGCCCCTGCACATCACTGCGTTGCGTGATACCTAACGCCGGCACTGTTACCCAAACCGGCCACTTAGTGGTCAGCTTACCGTCAGCCAGGTGGTCAATCGTCAGGCATGTTCCGTCGTCAAATTCAATCATGTGGCTGCCTGGGTAGCCCATCTGGCGCAGATGACGTCCAATATCTCTACCAGTGTGAGTTCCAAAAGCGTAGTAGATGCTTAACTCACCTTGAGGAATTGACGGTATCTGAGGCAGGCTGCATAGGGGTATGATGAGCGCATTTGCGTGGTGGGCGGTCATTTGCGTGAAGTTGGCCCAGTTGATGCTGACATATGGCATCGTGTGATGGCATTGGTCAAGAGCTTTACATATGACTGGTAGCTCGGGAGGGGAGGCGATATAGCTAACGCTTTGGCCTGCCTTGATGGCAGATAGGCAGTCCGCTAAATCTATATGTGATTCCAGCCCGTAGGCCACCAGAATGCTGACCGTAGATGGGTTACGATCCGTTGCTGTTTTTGTCAATCCTTTAACAAATCCTCGGAAGTTGTTCGCCGCTCATCATATCCAGCGGCCGGTGGGTGCCGTAAGGTGTTACTAATGTGACCGGGTAGGCGGTATTCTGTCTTACCTCACCGATCACACAAGCGGTAGAAGAAATCTCATGCCGATGCATGATTTCTAAAGCACGGTCAGCCTCAGAGGCTGGCAGCCACACTGCGTAACGGCCTTCATTGGCCACATAGACAGGGTCCAATCCTAATATATCGCAAAACGACGAAACATGGTCATTGACCGGGATCAGCTCCTCAGAAATGGAGGTACCTGTGCTTGATTCCTGAGCCACTTCGATCAGCGCGCTGGCAAGGCCGCCGCGAGTGAGGTCCCTCATGCAATGCACTTCCACGCTTTGACAAAGCTCCAGGGCGGTCTCATGCAGCAAACCGCAGTCACTGGTGATCTCACTATCGAACTGTAGAGCCTGCCGGCTTGCCATTACCGCGGCACCATGCCTGCCGATGTCACCGCTTACAATGACCACATCACCTGGCTGCACCTGGCTGGGATGGATGATGTGAAGCGAAACTACCTCGCCAACCGCCGTGGTGTTGATGTAGAGCCCATCTCCACGGCCGCGGTCTACGACCTTGGTATCGCCAGTAATGATATCAACACCGGCTTGGGCGCAGGTGCTGGCGATGCTGTCAAGGATGATCCGCAGTTCATCCATCGGCAGCCCTTCTTCGATGATCAGGCCAAGTGTCAGGTATTTCGCTTTTGCGCCACCCATCGCCAGGTCGTTCACCGATCCACATACCGCCAGCTTACCGATGTCGCCACCCGGAAAGATTCGAGGAGTGATGACATATGAATCGGTAGTCATCGCCCAGTTCCCGGAAGCTAAAAAAGTAGCGGCATCATGACCTGAGCCTTTTGGGAACCTACTGGATATCTCTCCGGCCAACAATTGGTGGAACACACGCCCACCGCCGCCATGGGCCAGTGTGATTACATTTCGTTCCTGGTAGGGCAAGGCGCAGTTCATATTGCAACCTCAGTATACCGGTAGCGGAAATACGCGGCACACGCACCTTCACCGCTGACCATTGGGGCGCCCTTTGGGTTTTCAGGATCACAGGTGACACCAAACAACGGGCACTGGTTGGGTTTGATTCGACCGCGAAGAACCTCACCGGCTTGACATCCAGTCAAAGGTTCGGTCTCCACCATCTGCAGGTTGAAGCGATGCCTGGCATCGAGGTGTTTAAATTCTGGTTTGAGTTCATATCCAGCCGAGGGGATGGTTCCCAGCCCTCGGAATGGCTGATCGCAGATGTCGAACACCTGTGACAGTATCTCCTGCGACCGCGCGTTGCCTTCAGGCTTCACGACTGTCATATAGTCGTTACTTACGCCAGATTCGCCATTGGCTATCATCTGACAAAGCGAATAGGTGGCACTCAGTATCTCCACCGGCTCAAACCCGCAGACCGCTATTGGCACATGGTATTTCTGGCGTATAGCCTCGTATTCCCAGGTGCCCATGACCGTACATACATGTCCTGCAGCAAGGAAACCCTGCACCGGGCAGTCAGATTGGGAGAGTAACGCCTCAAGTACCGGCGGCACACGGTAGTGGGAAAATAGCCATGAGATGTTGGTGATATGCCGTTGTTCGGCCATCAGCACCAACGCAGCATGCATGGGGGAGGTGGTCTCAAAACCTACGCCGAAAAACACAACTTGCTGGTCGGTGTTTTGCTCCGCGATTGTCAGCACTTCCATACCGGAGTAGATGATTCGCACGTCGGCACCTCTGGCTTTCATGGCCAGCAGGTCAAGGCCGGAGCCAGGGACGCGCATCATGTCGCCATACGTACAGATGATGGTGTTTGGTATCTGAGCAATCTGGATCGCCTGGTCAATCACGTGAGAGGGGGTCACACAAACAGGGCAACCGGGGCCATGCAGAAGGGTGACTTTGCCGTCCAGTAGTTGGTCGATGCCGTTGCGGACTATGCTGTGAGTTTGACCGCCGCATACTTCCATTATCTGGAACTGACCTGGGAGTTGGTGTATCTTCCCAACGATGCTCTTAACGGCCTTCGGGTCTTTGAGTTGCGCCTTACTGAGGGCCATTCATACTCTCTTCTTCTTGAAGCAGCGTCTGGTAGTCGGCCAGCGTTTGTTGGGCGGCCTCCTCGTCCACGATGCCAATGGCTGCACCGACATGCACTAGCAGCCAGTCTCCAACCACTGCCTCGGGCACGAAAGCGAGGCTCACTTCATGCTTGGTCCCATTGAAATCAACCACACCCATCCTCAGTAGATCGGATTGATCATTCACACTCTCTAACTTGCCAGGTACGGCCAAACACATATTATGATCTACTCCGTCTCGAAATTCGATAATGCCACAGCCGCGCATTGTCCCAACGACAGTCCGCCGTCATTCATGGGGTGATTTACGGGCATCAAAGCGGACTTTTTGACAGACCTTAATGCCTCGAGTGTCATGGTTGTGAGCAGTCTATTCTGAAAACATCCACCGCATATCACTACTTCATTGTGCGGAATGTGAGAGGTGATTTCAAGTAAACACTCCACCAACCATCTATGAAAAGAGCGTGCGAGGACGGCATCAGGCACTCCAGAGCACGATAGTTGCATCGCACTCTTCAGCATTGGTTCCCAGTTAATTTTATAACTAGGCTCAGGAATATGCTGGATTTCGCCGTTGATGGTCCATGCCAGGGATGTGGGTTCCGCCGTGATCTCCACCGGCAGCGGTACGGTCTGAGTCTGCCGTTCCGCTAGCATTTGTAGCCGCATTGGTGTGTCACCCTCAAATCTGTTTCCCTGGTCGACATGAAGCAGGCAGCCCATGGCATCAAACAGCCGTCCCACCGAGCTGCAACGGGCAGGTGAGCCGTTTCTGATGGCCTGTATGAGCATCTGTGCCTGGGGCTCCGATATCCCTGCAAACCGTCCATATTGGCATGGATCGCCATCGCCTGAGTGTATTTCACTCAACATGCCGAGTAGGGGACGCCAAGTCTGTTTAGCCGCCAGATCGCCTCCGAGTAGGGGAAAGCTTCTGAAATGAGCACGACGAATTGTTAGTTCTGGTGTGATATCCAGTGCCTCACCACCCCAGATAGTGCCATCTAGACCATATCCAGTAGCATCCCAGCAGACGCCAAACGCAGGCAATGGGCGGTCATTTTCAACAACCACGGAGGCGATGTGTGCATGATGGTGTTGGACACGCAGTGTGGGTTCCACGGCCGTATGGTAATCTGGGTGCATGTCTCCAATCACCAGCGGTTCGTGACCAATCGGATACAGCTCGTACAGTCTATCGAGTTCAAAACGCTGGGCATCACGGCTCTTTACCGTGTCCATATCACCCAGATACTGTGTGGTCGTACTCCGCGGTGGGGTGATAATGCTCAAGCTGTTCTTCATGTGACCACCCAGCCCCACCATGGATCGCTGCCATGAAGTCGACTCGACTGTCAGTGGAGCTAGTCCTCGTGCAGAACGCAGCCAGATCACACGGTTGTCTACCACCATGGCCACACTGTCATCCAGGTGCCGCAGGATTGGGCGGTTGTGGGTCAGGAAGTAATCGGCAATCTTGCCCAGTCTTCGGTAGGCTTCGTCATCATTTATGCAGATCGGTTCGTCACTCAGGTTGCCGCTAGTGCACACTATCGGAAAAGAAACGGACTGCATGATGAGCTGGTGTAGAGGGGTTGTGGGCAGCATGATGCCGACATTATGGCTGTCAGCGCACACATTCGGGGCCAGACCGTTGCCCGCACGGCAGGCCAGCAACACGATAGGGGATATGTGAGAGTCCAGCAAGGCCTCTTCCCGTTCGTTGACTACCGCAACTCGTTTGGCTTCATCGATATCGCATACCATGACCGCAAAAGGCTTGGCCTCACGATGCTTACGCTGGCGCAGTCGGCTGACCGCTTCACGGTCATCAGCACGACAGACTAGTTGGTATCCGCCGAGACCTTTTAGAGCTACAATGCATCCATCAACAAGCAACTGGCTAAGCATCACCATCGCCGGGCCTTCCGATGCCAGTAATGCACCGTCTGGTGCATGCAGTTCGGCATGAGGGCCGCAAACCGGGCAGGCGATCGGCTGGGCGTGGTATCTTCGGTCTGAGGGGTTATGATACTCTATGGAGCATCGCTCGCACATAGTGAAACTGGCCATGGTGGTATTGCAGCGATCGTATGGCAATGCTCGGGTGATGCTGTATCTCGGCCCGCAATGGGTGCAGTTGGTGAAGGGATATCTCCACCTGCGATCGTGCGGGTCATTGAGCTCGTTCAGGCAGTCATCGCATACCCTGAGGTCAGCGGGGATGACCACGCGGTTGGTCGTTTGGTAGCCGATTTCAGAAATCAATACACTGAACTCGGTAAACTCACGCTCTGACTGCATCTGCTCACGGGTTTGCTTTACGATGCGGGCTATATCAGGCAGTTTTTCAGGCAGTCTCTCTATGAAACCATCGATGAGTTCTGATGTGCCATCAAGCTCCACCACAACGCCCTGTATATCGTTGAATACACAGCCTCGCAGACCTAGTTCCGTAGCCAGCCTGTATACTGTCGGGCGAAACCCCACCCCTTGAACCACACCAGAATAAGTGAGAACTACTTGCATGAAGTGCTGCGTTTGTGACTAAGCTCGCTGATCAGCCAGTCGATCCAGGCTTCAATGCCCGTTTCTGCTTTGGCACTGAGCTCCAAAATACCGGCGTGTGGAGTAGAGGATTGGATCGACTGTCGGGCCGCTTGTATGTCAAACTCCATCACGCTGGCCACATCCGTCTTGTTAATAACGACTAAATCAGCCGTGGCGAACATCGATGGGTATTTTAGCGGCTTGTCCTCGCCCTCGGTACATGAAAGCAAGACCACGCGCTTATCCTCACCTAGATCAAAGCTACTGGGGCACACCAGGTTACCGACATTTTCGATAAAGAGTATGTCGACTTTGGAGGTATCAAGCTGAGCAACTGCCTTAGTCACCATGTCACTATCTAAATGGCATACATCGCCAGTGACGATCTGTATGGCGGTGATACCCGCTTCCCGTATGCGCACTGCATCGTTCTCTGTCGCCAAGTCGCCGACTATCACTGCCAGCCTGGCCTTATCACCAATACGCATGGCTGTTTTTTTCAATAATTCAGTCTTCCCGGATCCTGGGGATGACAATATGTTGATGACTAACATCCGTTGGTCAGCGAAAAGGCTGCGCAGTTGGTCAGCTAGTGCGTCGTTGCGTTTGAGTGCGGGTTCTCCGATGGTAATGGTTCGTTTGGTAGTTCCGGACATCTATTCATCAACCTCTACGGATGTGATCTGTATTTCACGGCCATGCACGATGTCAACGTCCTGGGCGTCGCATTGCGGACAGATGTAACCTTGATCCTCTGGGGTGAACGACGATCCGCATTGTCTGCACTTGCATACCGTCTCCACGTGATCCACATGAAGCACAGCACCTTCGGCTTTAGTGTCGACCGTCATGCTATCAAATGCAAAGCGTAACGACTCTTCGACAATCGATGATAATGACCCAAGGCTGACGCTCAACGCGGTCACTTTTTTAGCGGATTGCACTTCAGGATGAGTTAGGACAGTCTCCAGGATGCTCTCCATGATGCTGACTTCATGCATGATATATTCCAGTTCGTGTAGCATAATAGGGATGTGCCATGAGTAGACAAAACACACCATCCACTATCATTATAGGCTACGGAAACCCTTTGCGTCGAGATGACGGGGCCGGACCGGAGTTGGTTCGCCGCATATGTACCCGCATGGGAGGACAACTTGTCCCAAATCAACAAGCAGTAATAACGGTTGGCTATACAGGGTATTTGATCAGCCATCAGCTCACACCTGAGCTATGTGAGCTCATCGCTAACTACCGTCAGGTGGTGTACATAGATGCCAGTGTTGCGGTTGATGATTTTACTGTGGAGGATGTGAAGCTCCCATGCGATGCCGAAGCGATCTATCATAGCCACGGACTTACCCCCAGGCAACTGACTATGCTTGCTCTGCTATCACAGGATAACTCCAGCCTCGACCATATATTCATACTTCATCTGCCCGCACAAGATATGGGAATGGGGGAGGGGCTGACCGACGATATGGAACAGCACTTGAATGACGGTTTGGAGTGGCTTGAGCGGCTAATTGGTGGAGAACCCGACCGTACCGTACACTGAATATACGATGAATGAATTAGATATTTCGAGTTTAAATGGAGAACAGCGCGAGGCGGTTCTTCATCAGAATGGTCCGTTGCTTGTTTTTGCCGGAGCCGGAAGCGGGAAGACCCGCGTATTAACCATGCGGGTGGCCAACCTTATCTCCACTTGTGGCATCTCACCATATGAAATCCTGGCCGTCACCTTTACCAATAAAGCTGCTCGCGAGATGAAAGAGCGTATTGATCATCTCTTAGGTGCCGGTATTGCTAAGAACATGTGGGTGGGAACCTTCCACAGCATCTGCGCCCGACTGTTGCGGATGTATGGGTCAGAGATCAACATCGAACCCAACTTCGTGATATATGACGATGGTGATCAGACAGCCCTCGTCAACCGCATCATGAAAGACCTGAACATCGACCCAAAGAAATTCGCCCCCAGAGGCATTCTTGGTGCCATCAGCAAAGCTAAAGAGCAGATGCAGATGCCTGCCGACATCACACGCAGTGACCCCTGGACACAGACTGTTGGCAGCGTATATGACCACTATCAACGGGAACTGGTGCAGTGTCGTGCTCTGGACTTTGATGACCTGCTGGTGTACGCCCTCAAGTTACTTCAGAAGAACGGCATGGCTACTAATATCCTACAGCAGCGGTTCCGACACGTGCTGGTGGATGAGTTCCAGGACGTCAACAAGGTGCAGTACAACATCGTCAAGACCATCGCTGCGAAGCACGGAAACCTCTGCGCGGTGGGGGATGACGATCAGGCGATCTACAGTTGGCGGGGTGCCGATGTCGACATCATACTCTCATTTGAGAAAGACTTTGCGATCTCTAAAGTGGTGCGTTTGGAGAAAAATTACCGATCGACACAGCGGATTCTAGACGCGGCGTTTCATGTGGTCAGCAAGAATGAAAAGCGGGCCAGCAAACGTCTCTTCGCTCAGAAGAGCGAAGGTGAGCTGGTTGGCATTTGCCAGTTGACCTCTGAACGCGAAGAAGCCAGGAGCATCACCCAACGGATCAGCCTCGAATCGCAGAAGGGCCGCCGCGAACTGCGAGACTACGCCGTGCTATACCGCACAAACGCGCAGTCCCGTGCTCTGGAAGAGGCCTTCATGGTCTATGGGTTAAGTTATCAAGTGATCGGCGGTTTGAGGTTCTACCAGCGCAAAGAAGTCAAAGACTTGCTGGCCTACCTGCGTGTGGTGGTGAACCCCAGCGATACCGAGAGCGTACGCCGGGTGGTTAACCTGCCAACAAGGGGCATCGGTCAGACCAGCATTGATGCGCTGTTTGTTCAGAGCAAGTCGATACGGCGACCGCTGTTTGAGGCACTGCAGATGGCCCATGAAAGCAAGTTGCTCAAGGGTAAAGCGGCTGTTGGTCTTGGCCAGTTCCTTCAGTTGATCGCCGAGTTGCAAGAGATGGCCACACGTGTGGGTGTTTCGGAGCTTGTCAAAACGCTGGTAGAGGCTACAGGATATCTGGACTACCTCGGACGCGGCACGGATGCAGAGACTCTAGCCCGACGCGACAATGTGGGAGAGCTCTATTCCGTCACAAACCAGTTTGATGTATCCGAAGAAGGCACTGGTGGTCTACCTGCCTTTTTGGAGCAAGTGGCCTTAGTCAGCGACATCGACTCGGCTGACACGAATGGCAACCATGTATCGCTGATGACCGTCCACGCCGCGAAAGGGCTTGAGTTCCCTGTAGTGTTTGTAGCCGGCATGGAGGAGAGCATTTTCCCGCTGTTACGCGGTGACAGCTCGAAAGCGGATATGGATGAAGAGCGCAGGTTGTTTTATGTGGCACTAACCCGTGCCAAAGAAGAGGCCTACCTGATGTTCACGACCATGCGAAGCATCTACGGTGAAAGCAGAACCATGATCCCCTCAAGATTTCTACGCGAGATACCCGAGAACCTTGTGATGATGATGACACCGGCACATTTGGCATCTGGAGTAAAGCCCTCTGAGTACGGTCAGCAATCTGAATACTCACCAGAACCGGTGTTCGCCAAACCGGGAGACGTGATGACATCAAGGCCAGCAAGGACATCATATCAACCAGAGCCTAAAAAGGCTGGCATTCGAGTGGGGCAGAGGGTCAAACACCCAAGCTTTGGCGATGGGGTCGTGATGAAGGTGGAACCCTCACGGGATGATGCCATCGTCACTGTGGTATTCCCTCAGCAAGGCATCAAAAAGCTGCTAGCCTCACTGGCCAACCTTAAGATTATAAAATAGAGGACCGCAACATGCGTTTTGGTATATTCAAGGATCTTTTCCATAAGATTGACACCATGATCACAGGTCGTGGCAAGATCGATGAAGAGTTATTTGACGATTTTGAGGAAGCACTGTTAGGTGCCGACGTCAACGTAAATCTGACTCAAGAGGTTCTACTGGAGCTGCGTGATGCAGTGAAGAATGAACGAATGAAAGATGCCTCTGAGGTCAGATTAGGGCTTGAGAAAATACTGACAGCACGCCTTGAGAAATGCGATGTGCAGCCGTTGAGCCGCATGACACAGAGTCCCACTCTGTTTGTTTTTGTTGGTGTGAATGGTGTAGGTAAAACCACCACAATCGCAAAATTAGCCCAGCGTTTCGCTAATGAGGGAAAAAAGGTAATGCTGGCCGCAGCGGATACCTTCCGCGCTGCGGCGATAGAGCAGCTTGAGGTTTGGGCGCAACGCACCGGAGCGGCTATTGTGACGAGTCAGCCCGGTGGAGACCCCTCATCGGTGATTTTCGATGCTGTCACCTCTGCGAAAGCCAAGGGCTACGATGTCGTGCTGGCCGATACCGCCGGTCGGCTTCACAACCGATCGAACCTGATGAGTGAGCTGACCAAGATCATTAAAGTCGCCGAGAAGGCACTGGGCCGCACTCCAGACGAGGTTTTGTTGGTCATTGATGCCACAACTGGTCAGAATGCGATCCGTCAAGCCGAAGAATTCGCCAAATCCGTTCCGATAACGGGTATTGTACTTACAAAGCTAGATGGTACCGCTAGAGGTGGGGCCGTTTTGTCTGTCACGCAGGAGCTCAGACTACCGATCAAGCTGATTGGACTGGGCGAAACGGCAGCGGATTTGAAAGACTTCGACAACAAAGATTTTGTCCGCGAGCTTCTGGGCACCGAGAACTAGCCTGGCAAGAGGGGGAGACACATGCAGGGAATTATCATAGCTGGGGGAATGGGCACAAGATTTCGCCCATTAACACACATACGCCCGAAACCGCTGATACCGGTGGTCAATAAGCCTCTACTGGAATACCAGGTGGAGCAGCTCAGGCTACACGGTGTTGACCGCATCGTGTTTGCCACTAATTATCTGGCGGAAAAGATAGAAGAGCATTTTGGCGATGGCTCCCGCTTCGGTGTTGAGATGCGTTACGCGATTGAAGAGAGCCCTCTAGGTACAGGAGGCGCAATCCGCAACGCAGCCAAGCAGCTTTGGAGCCAAGAGGACTTTGTGGTCTTCAATGGTGACATCGTGTGCGGTTTCGACCTGCAGCAGATCATCGCGTTCCATCTGGCCAAGTCTGCTACATGCACCATTGCTCTTACACCCATCCCACGCCCAAACCCCTTCGGAAAGATCATTATTGACTCCGACATGTGTATACAGAGCTGGACGGAGCCCTCTGAAGCCGAAAAGAAGCTGCTGGCCTCCATGAATCCAGACGCTGACCTTCATGAAGGTGATGACTACATAAATGCCGGTTTCTATGTCATTTCACCCAAACTGCTGGAATTTATCGCAGATGAGCGGCCTGTTTCTTTTGAGCGTGAGACTTTCCCCGCACTGATCGCCCAGGATGAGCGTCTATATGCTATGCCTATGGATGGTTACTGGACAGATGTCGGCCGTCCTTCGCAATTGATGGAAGTCACCGATGCTCTCTTGGCGGGAAAACTCCCCGGGCAGAGTCCAGCACCTATCAGCGCGTTGGCACAGGTATCCTCAGAGGCCATTTTATCAGGCAGTGTCGTCATTGCCGATGGATGTGTTGTGGAGGCTGGAGCAAGGCTCACCAACACTGTTTTAATGCCTAATGTACGTATCGCTGCCACTTCGGTACTGAACAATTGTATAATTGACAGTGAGTGCATTATCGGACCATCTGCTACACTTGATGGTGTTGTGCTGGGAGCCGGAAGTTGTATCACCCAAGGCACACAACTCAAGGGTGTATTAGCGCATGATGCGAGTGCATAAATCTTACCAAAGGTAATTACATCGGATGACTATAGATAAGCGTATCGGCATGGCGGACCTGGGAGCTCAGTATCGACAGATAAAAGAGCAACTTGACCCAGTGTTGGCCGGCATCATGAACAGTGGCTGGTTTGTGATGGGGAAGAACGTCACAGGACTCGAAACGGATATAGCCAAAATATGCGACGCTAAGTACGGTGTATCGTGTGCCAGCGGCACCGATGCAATAGAAATCGCCCTTGCTGCAGCAGGCGTAAGTGCCGGTGATGAGGTGATTACATCACCCTTTACTTTCGTAGCCACGGCTGAATCCATCGTCAGGCTCGGTGCGGTTCCTGTCTTCGCAGATATCAACCCCCGCACATTCCTTATAGAGCCGGCCACAGTTGAGCCACTCATCACGTCCAAGACAAAGGCCATTTTGCCTGTTGATCTTTACGGTCAGATGACCGACAGAGTTGGCTTTCAGAAACTCGCAAACTCCTATGGGTTGTTGCACATTGTTGATAGCGCTCAAGCCATCATGTGCAGCCAGAATAATAAAGGATTAGCGTTGAACTGCGACGCTGCAACACTTAGTTTCTTCCCAACGAAGAACCTTGGCGCTTTTGGCGACGGTGGAATGGTCGTGACGAACAGTGATGCCATTGGGGATATCGCATCCAGACTGCGGGTACACGGCACTGGCAGCAGCACATATTATTATGACATCCCCGGGTATTGCAGCCGTTTGGACGAGATACAAGCCGCGGTGTTATGTGTTAAATTGCCCTTAATGTCAGCATGGACCGAAGACAGACGGCGTCATGCCGCCATCTATAATGACATGCTATCGTCGACAGGTATCTCCATGCCTGTTGTTGTGGACGGCAATTATCACACATACCATCAATACACCATCACCACGCCACGCCGTGATGAGTTGAAAAGCTATCTGCAGCAAAATGGGGTCGATAGCGCGGTCTATTATCCTCATCCGCTACACCTTCAGAAGGCCTATTCCAGTATGGGGCTCGGTGTGGGCAGCTTCCCAATGTCTGAACAGACAGCTAATGAGGTGCTTTCCCTGCCGGTACACCCGCAGCTTACAGATGACAACATAAGAACCGTAGCGACACTCATCCAACGTTTCGTCTGAGGAGACAATATCTATGAAAGCAATGATTCTTGCGGCCGGCGTAGGTTCCAGGCTTGACCCCTTAACCAGAAGTCTGCCAAAGCCGATGGTTCCCGTGATCAATCGGCCAGTTATAGAGCACATCGTTCGCCTGCTAAAACGGCATGGTTTCGATGAGATAGTGGTGAACCTGCACTATCTAGGTGAGCAGATAGACGCTCACTTCAAAAACCGCAAGGATCTTGGTGTCAATCTGTATTTCAAGTATGAGGATCGTCTCTGGGGAGATGCCGGCAGCGTTAAGCGCAGCCAGGAATTCTTCGACGACACCTTCATCGTGATCGGTGGGGATGACATCACCGACCTCGATCTGGGTAGACTGGTCAGATTTCACAAGGACAAGAAGGCGATTGCTTCAATTGCACTCAGCCTGGTGGATGATCCCAGCGAGTACGGCATCGCACTGATGAACGAGCGTGGACGTATCACTCGATTCATGGAAAAGCCTAAGGGCGAAGTCATCTTCAGTAACGCCGCTAACACAGGCGTCTATGTTTTTGAACCTGAGATTTTCGATCTGATACCAAAGGGCACCACATACGGCTTTGGCCAAAACCTGATGCCCTTGCTGATCGAACAAAAAAAGCCATTTTATGGCTTGCTAACGAGTGCCTATTGGAAGGATGTGGGGAACCTTAAGACATATCAGCAATGCCACGTAGACGGCATGTCTGGACGGGTACAATTGGATATGCCGTATCCGCAGGTAAAAAAATACATGTGGATCGGTGAAAATGTTCAAATTGACCCGACAGCAGAAATCGGATACCCAGTGACCATTGGCGACAACTGCATTATCGGACCTGGAGCAAAAGTGCTGGAAAACAGCGTTCTGGGCTCCAACTGCGAGGTGCGTGCCAATGCCACTGTCGATCACAGTATCCTATGGGATCACGCTGTGGTAGAACCCGATACAATGCTGGTTCGATGCGTGGTAGGGCGCGGAAGCAAAGTCGCCAGTAACGCGGCGGTGTTTGATGGTGTCATCATCAACCCGGCTCGCGCAAAGTCAAAAAAGTAACTTTTGCATTTCGCAGTGTAGCTTTGGTACACTGACATGCGACACTCTAAGGGAGGCGATCATTTTATGGTCAAGGTAATGGAGAACGAATCGATCGATAGCGCTCTGAAGCGCTTCAAGAAGGAGCTTCAGCAATCTGGAGTTCTGAAAGAAGCGAGGGAGCACGAGCACTATATGAAGCCGAGCGACAAACGACGCAAGGCAGAGGCTGCTCGCCGGCGCAAGCAGCGCACACGATAAGTTCTCCGTCATGGGATCTTTCGATACGCTGGATCCGTGGTTAATTCCGGTTAAAGCATGACACGAAAGAAGACCCGATCCCCGAATAAAGCAGCAACCCGCTCAGGCTGGTTGCTGCCTTTCACTCATATCTCTGCCGACTGGCATAGGTTAACCATCGCGTTCATCTCTATCACGGCTCTCTCATCTTTATTCCTCTGGAACCTCGTACCCGAAGCGGTCCCACTACAAATAGGTGACATCAGCAATAGGGAAATCCGTGCTCCTAGAAGTGTGACCTATCTAGATGTGGCAGCCACAGAGGCCAGCAGACGAGCGATGATGGCGTCGGTGGATCCCATCACGCAGTATATTCCGGAAGCCATGGAAGATGCTCTCAGTGAGTTTGACAGCCGGGTGAAAGAGCTGCAAAACCCTGACACTCGCGAAGTAGAACCTATTGCTGCCAACTTTGGCATAAAATCGGACGTACTCAAACAGTTAATCTCAGATTCGAATATCCGATGGGGGATATATGTTCCTGTGCTTCGCAGCAGTCTTGTCGCACAGATGCGGTTGCCTATAGATGATGTCGACAGTGTTCCTGTCACCACCATCACTAAAACGCTGCAAAACAGCCCATTAGCGAAAGTCAACAAAAACGAGCTGCGACTCGCTCCGTACATCATTAAATCCTGCCTAAAGTCGAATATACGCATAGATATTAAGGCAACTGATGATGCTAAGAAGCGATTAGCACAAGGCGTCAGTCCGGTATTTCGTTCACTAGTTGCAGGACAGGTGCTCATAAAACCCGGTCAAGCAGTGACCAAGGAACAGACTGAACAGTTACAAGCCCTCGGCCTACAGTATCCAAAAACAAACGTGTGGCAGTGGACAGCCATTGTTTTGTTGATTACAGTATTTATTGCCATCACAGCCTTTCATCTCGCCCAATACCACCCGCACATATATAACGACATCAAACAGTTATGGCTCATCGTCATCATCATCTTCATCAGCACACTGGGCATAAAACTGGGCAGCAACTTGATTGGCTACCAGATTGCGGGAAATTCGTATGGCTATCTGGTGGTCATGAGCACGTGCCTGGCTGGTATGCTGATCGCAGTGCTCATTTCACCGCACCTTGCCACATTGCTAGTCGGCATCATGAGCGTGCAGTCTGCATTTCTGGCCCATGGAGACCTGCGGTTTACCGCCATCAGCCTGGTAAGTGCCATGGTAGGTATCTATAGTGTGCGCAATTTACATGACAGATTTGATCTTGTTCGGGCTACTTTATGGATTGCCGCCACGGGGATCATTCTATCGGTGATCACTAGTGTCTCTGCGAATGGCATCATTGATTACACACTCGTTGACCTCATCTGGGGCATCACGATGGCCATTTTTGCGGTCATGGCATTTTCTTTGTTAGTTACTGTGTTGGAAAGACCTTTCCGAGTCGTCACTCCGCTGCGATTGATCGAGCTTTGTAACCCCGAGACCCCGCTTCTCAAGAGATTGATGCTTGAAGCTCCTGGCACATATGCCCATAGTGTGGCTATCGCGAACCTCGCGGCGGCTGCGGCGAAGGAGATAGGAGCCAATCCCTTACTCGCAAGGGTGGGGGCCTATTACCACGACATCGGGAAAGTCAAGCGCCCCGAATTCTATGTGGAAAACCAGCGTCTGGAAAATGTTCATGAACGTCTCACCCCTAGTCTTTCGGCATTAATCATCAGCAACCATGTGACAGAAGGGGCGAATTTGGCTGAGCAAAACAAGCTTCCACATGTGGTAATAGATATCATTCGTCAACACCACGGCACATCACTTATTTCGTTTTTCTATAAACAGGCGATAACCAATGGAAATTGCCATGATAACAACTTGGAGCAGCAGTTCAGATACGGTGGGCCACGTCCACGCAGCAAGGAAGCAGCACTAGTGATGCTGGCAGACAGTGTAGAGGCTGCCAGCAGATGTCTTACCAAGCCAACCCCCGCCAGTGTCGAAAATCTGGTTAAGCGAATCATAGAAAACAAGGTAGATGATGGTCAGCTAGATCATTGCCAGCTTACTTTCGCTGATATTCGCTTGATATCTACATGCTTTACGCATATCGTGTGCAGCATATACCACGCTCGCATTGAATATCCTTCCAACAACGGAGATACGAATGCCCGTCACGATCGGCAACCCGAAGAGAAGACAAGTCCCGAGATGCTGGCTCTCTAGAGCTTGCACCTATACACTTGACAAATACGGCGACCCTAAACATGATGTCAATATCGTCATTACAAATGATGACCAACTACACGATCTGAACCTGCAGTTTCGTAGCATTGATCGCCCCACCGATGTTTTGAGTTTCAACCTGGAGGATGGTGACGATACTGTGTCTCCGCTGATACCCGTGGATGCCATGGGACATCAGTTGGGTGAAGTTTACATAAGCTGGCAGGCAGCCACAAGACAGGCCAATGCCGCAGGTCACACAGTGCATCATGAGGTTGTTTTTCTGGCTATTCATGGGGTTTTACATCTGCTGGGTTACAATGATGATACAGAGGTTGAATTACAGGAGATGATGCGCCTGGGTTTAACGATATTAGAAGCAACACAACAGGAAGAACACACAGATAGATGAGAATTGGAAAAAACCCCGCCGACAGCTTTAAACATGCAGTTGATGGGATTATCTATACATTTCGGACACAGCGGCACATGCAGATACATTTTTTTCTGGTGGTGCTGGTATTATTGATTGGTTTGGTCACCAAGCTATCCAAATCCGAAATGGTGATATTACTCTTTACCGTAAGCCTGGTACTGGTCGCGGAGATGATCAATACGGCAGTTGAAGCCGTGGTCGATTTGGTGACCGAAACATACCATCCCTTGGCAAAAACAGCTAAAGATATCGCTGCAGGAGCGGTGCTGGTTACGGCTGTGAATGCGCTTGTAGTTGGTTTTTTGATTTTCTTCACAGACAAACGTATTGACGAGATTCGGATAAACCTGCAGAATAAGACTGTCGATCCCATTATCAGCATCACTGCAGGCATAGTACTGATGCTTCTCATTGTCACCATTGGCAAAGTGTATGGGCAAAAGGGGACTATATTGCAGGGTGGGGTGATCAGCGGTCATAGTGCTGTCGCGATGTTTTTGGCCTTGTGCATCACTCTGTTTTCTGGAAACCTGATGGCTTCCATACTTGCACTCTGTCTGTGTGCCTTAGTTATGCAAAGCCGTGTTGAGGGTAAGATACATACCACACAAGAGGTTTTGATTGGGGCTTTGACTGCCGCAATTGTCATGGGTATCATATTTCTAACACGGTAGCGGATACCGAACCACAACGAAATTCAGGAGTATATCTGACATGCTTAAACGGTTCTTTCGGTACATTAGGGCCATGTTCGGCTCATTGCTTGGGAAAATCGAAGACCCCGAGGTCTTGCTGGAACAGGCCAAACAGGACATGCAAGATAACCTTAACAGAAACAAACAGCGAGTCATAGCGGCTATCACGGAACGCAATCGTTTGCAGATGGAGCTAGACAAGACAAATAAGCAGATCGCTGAATATGATCGCCGTGCCGAACAGGCCGTGCGAGTTGGCGAACGCGAACTTGCCCGGCAGATGCTGGTCGAAAAGCAGTTATTGGCAACATCACTGACCACTCTACAGCAGTCTCTGGATTCCGCTAACAGCATGGTTCAGCAGGCTAAAGAAGCCATCGCATCAGAAGAACGGCAGATACGTCAGCGTACAGCCGAAATACTGGCTCAGAAGACCCGCTGGAAAAGTGCGCAAATTCAAAAGCAGCTCAGCGAGACACTGGGTGACCTGAAGATTAGCGATGCCAGCCAGGATGTGAGCCGCGCAACGGAAATGATCGACAAAGCGCAGGCACAGGCCGCAGCAACATCAGAGTTGGCCACGGACAGCGTGGTGACGAAATTGAACAAATTGGATGATGTGACCGCACGGCAAAGCGCGGAGCTAGAACTTCAGCAGTTGGAGCAGAAGGTGAACCCAGGTTCTCAAACTGTGCAGGCTGGGGCAGGTTCTGGAGGAACTGGAACGGCAGGGGTGGATTCTGAGCTGGAAGCCTTGGAGAACCGCATCCGTAGTGTAGACGACGGCTCCGCTACTAAATAGAACATAATATATATTATCAGACGTTGATGTAAGGCATTAAATATCGGGGGAGGCTTGACCGTCTCCCCCGATATCGCTACTTCCAGGCATTTAAGTTAAGAGGCTGTTTGCCGAGAAGATATGTCCTGTTTGATTTTGTTTATTAAATCGGACGAACGCTGAAGAAGACAGTCAATGTCCTCTTCGCTGCGGCGTTTCCGTCGCAGCCACGCTGCGCTTGCGACAGTACCGGCTGTTAAAGCTGCAGCCACAGCGATACCCAACCAGATATACCCACGTTTTACCATGTTGTCACCTTTTCTGTCATGATTATCATAGATCATAGCGACGGTTGATGTCGGTGTCCTTGCTGTTGAATATGCGTTTCACAAAAGCGACGAGTTCTGTTGGATTGAAAGGCTTGGTGAGATATAGGTCTGCACCATGCTGCCATCCCGTAAAAACATCGGAGTCCTGTGTTTTTGCTGTTAACATTATAACAGGTAATTCTCGTGTTTCTTTGTTTTTCCTCAACGACTTCAACACTTCAAAGCCATCAATTTGCGGCATCATCACATCGAGAACAACTAGATCGGGCTTATCGTTAGCCACCTTATCCAGCGCATCTTTGCCATCTACAGCAGTAAGCACTTCAAAGCCTTGTCGCTCTAAGCTTACTTGTATGAGCCTTCTTATGTGCTGCTCATCATCTACGGCGAGTATGCGAAACTTGCGATCCATGGTATTGCTTATTGCCTCCATATGACGACCTAATTGGTGCGCCTCTGTGTTGATGGTATCACAGCGTGAAACACGCTGTCAAAAAAAAGCCACTCAAGTGGTACTAAATTAGTCCACTAACTTAGACGACATTCGGTAACGTTCAGTTCTGGCTTCACATCCCTTCGATTAAGTCATGCTTGACATCCCAATTTAGCCTGATATAATATCTGTTGCAAGGGGCTGTAGCTCAGCTGGGAGAGCGCTTCAATGGCATTGAAGAGGTCTGGAGTTCGATCCTCCACAGCTCCACCAATTTTCCGTATTCGCCACAGAGCATTTCGCATATGACGAGCTCTGTGGCGTTTTTGCTACTCCCCCACTTTCTTGATAACGATGATTTGGTCGGTATATGCCCTATCTGGTAGAATGAAGTGATATACACCTCGTATTCGCCAACCACTAAGGGAGGAAACACCCGTTTTGGATACCAGTGACTTCAAGAATGGCCTTCACATATTACAGGACAATGATCTTTTCACGATCATAGAGTTCCAGCACGTAAAACCTGGCAAAGGTGGCGCATTCGTGCGCTCAAAACTACGAAATATCCGCACAGGTGCCGTGATCGACAAGACTTTCCGCGCTGGTGAGCGTATGGAACAGGCTTTTGTCGAAACTAAGCCGATGCAGTATCTATATAACCAAGATGAAGACTACTACTTCATGGATATTGAAACCACAGACATGATCATGATGTCTAAAACACAGATTGGTGATCAGATTAAATATCTGAAAGAGAATATGGAGTTGCATATCGCGCTATACAATAGCGAGGTTGTGGGCGTTGATTTCCCCAACTTTGTGCAGTTGACTATTCAAGAAACTGATCCGGGCGTTAAGGGCGACACCGCTTCTGGCGGATCAAAGCCGGCAACACTGGAAACTGGTGCTGTTATTCGTGTACCCTTCCATATCAACATCGGCGACGTGGTTAAGGTAGATACTCGAACAGATGACTACCTGGAGCGCGTAAGTCGTTCAACTGAGTAACATAGGAAATCGGGTCACCTCATGAAGACACTCGAGAGGATTTTTGGACCAGTTTCGTACGCCGCGTCTGCGCTTGTAGCGTTATGCGCGGCGTATTTTGTGTGGGGCATCGCTAGTGGTGTCATATCATCATGGCCTCACCTGCCTGTAGCTGACCAACTGCGATTTACCGCCAATATTACCGCGGCAGGACAGTTGTTGCTCTATGCTAGTATCGCGGCGGCAGTCAGTATCGGCTACATTAACTGGATGCGCGCCGAAATCGGGTTCATAATGCTCTTCATGTTTGTGCTGATGTATTTCGGGATTCCTGCCGGTTTTGACTGGTGGGCTTCTCAAGGCGCTTTATGGGAAAATGGACGGCCAGCCGGGCTTGTAGCCATGTTTACAGCACTGCAAAATGGCTCGTATGCCTTCATGGTCGCAGGTATAGCGCTGGTGTTGCGCAATCTTTCGACATTTGTCAATGTTCGAAAAGTGCAATCAAGGCATCAGCTCAAGCATAAAATCGGAGACAAAGCCGAGCAGGTGCGCAAGGACGTCTTGCTAGGCAAGTGCTGGCAGCTCCCCTACTGTGTCGACTTTATTCGTGAAAGATGTCCTATCTACATTAACCGCGCTTCTTGCTGGCGTCACAAGATCGGATGTATGTGTGAAGAACGAGTAATCATTAACGCTCTCGAAATCAACCGAGGTCCGGGTTATAAGCCGGTGTCTGTGGTGCAAATCCCTGTGAACAGTGTGCTTACGCCGAAAACCAAGAGAGAGCGATGCAGGAACTGCATCATCTACAACCACAGGCAGCATCAGAAATACAAAGTATTACTACCCGCTACGTTATTGGCATTCGGATCATGTGCATTTCTATACTATTCAGATTTGTTCAATCTGGTGATGGAAAGCTTGTATAAGACGGATTCATTGATATCTAGGCTGGCTTTTTCAACATCAGGTCAGAAACTGACACCACTATCGGACATGGTAGCCGGATCGCAAATGGCTGTGACGTTCATGACAGTCGTGATTTTAGTCATTGTTCTGTCATGGGCACTGAAACTACTTGAGACCGCCATCTTCGAATGGAAGATATAAGATTGAGGTACATATGTCATCTATTGATCTAAACCTGACTGAACAGATTATCAAACGTCTGTCTGCTAGCGGTGCAGTGTCCGTTAACATCAAGTGTGGTGAAAGCCATCTCCACTTGGTCCGAGGGGGTTTGGCTGTTAGTGGTGAAGCACCCAGGGTGGTCGCTAATTCCACCAGCGGTGATGAAAGCGATATGCAAGATGCTCACACCGAGTATCAAGCAATCATCATTAACGCTCAGCTCGTTGGCAGCTTCCGTAACCTTCAGAAGCCGGTCCAGATTGGGCAGAGAGTGGTGGAAGGCCAGCCTCTTGGTAACATTGAGTCTATGAGCATTTTGAATGAGATCAGCTCCCCTGCTACAGGCGTCATCTCCAACATACACCTTAATGAAGGCGACCCTGCTCAATATGGCACACTACTATTTGAGCTTACCGCAGTCGAATCTCCCGATGATGAACTAGGAATTTAGAAGAACATGAGTATAGAATTCAAACCCATCAAGAAGGTACTCATTGCCAACCGTGGAGAAATCGCGGTCCGGGTCATACGGGCCTGTCGCGAACTAGGTGTGAAAAGCGTGGCTGTATACAGCGTGGCTGATAAAGACAGTCTGCATGTGCAGATGGCAGACGAAACGGTGTGTGTAGGCCCACCAGCCGGCAAAGACAGCTACATGAATGTTCCTAACATCATAATGGCCGCCAAGCAGACCCAGTCTGATGCTATCCATCCAGGTTACGGTTATCTCAGCGAAAATGCGGCTTTTGCGGAAGCGTGTGAAGTCAGTGAGCTCATATTCATTGGAGCTCCGCCAGACGCTATGAATCATATGGGAGATAAGGCAGAAGCCCGCAACTTCGCCAAAAAGGCCCGCGTTCCGGTGATCCCGGGCAGCAATGGTCCAGTAACTAGTGAGTCGGATGCATTACGACAGGCCCGTCGTATAGGCTACCCAGTATTGCTGAAAGCTGTAGCTGGCGGCGGTGGCAAAGGGATTCGACTTGCCCGCGACTCTGAGGAGTTTGCCACAAACCTGCGCCTCGCCAAGACCGAAGCGGCAGCTAGTTTCGGCTCCGCGGAAATATACATCGAAAAGCTGGTCACTGACGCCAGGCATATCGAAGTGCAGGTCATGGCTGACACCCATGGTAATGTCATACACCTGGGTGAGCGCGACTGTTCGGTGCAAACACCCCGTCGCCAAAAAGTGGTCGAAGAGGCTCCTGCTGTGGGCATTGATCCCAAGGTTCGTGCCAAGATGACCGAGTGTGCCATCCGGATGACAAAGCAAGTGGGATATCGTGGAGCGGGAACAGTCGAGTTTCTATATGACCACGAAGGCCACTTCTACTTCATGGAGATGAACACAAGGCTCCAGGTGGAACACTGCGTGACTGAAGCACTAACAGATACTGACTTGGTGCAGATGCAGTTATTGGTGGCCTCTGGTGAGAAGCTGCCGATAAGTCAAAAAGACGTTACATTTAGGGGACACAACATCGAAGTCCGCATCACGGCAGAAGACCCTGATCAAAACCTGATGCCGACATCTGGCATCGTCAGCAGGGTCATGTTTGCAGGAGGCCCTGGGATACGGGTGGACAGCCACATTTACTCAGGGTATGAACTTCCCCCCTACTATGATTCCTTGCTGGCAAAACTGATCGTTCATGCACCGACACGCCAGAAGGCTATCGATCGTATGAACCGCGCCTTGATTGAGACCAGCATCGAAGGCGTCAAAACCAACCTGCCCCTTCTTCGGAAGATTATGCAGGACCCTGAATATCATGAAGGCAGTGTGAACACCGACTACCTTAAGCGGTTGCTGCAGCCTGTGGAGGGCGTGTAATTTTGTCTCATAAACAACCCGGATCCGTTAAGAAACTTCGTCTCGCGCGTGAGCTGGCCCTTCGTATGCTCTACAAATGGGAGCTGAGCGATGAGATCACTCCTGAAGACATTCAAGAAGCACAGGAACACTTTGCATTGGATGAAGATGCCATGCAGTTTGCCAGGTCTATCGTAGATGGTGTGACCAAGGAAGTGGAGGAAATCGATGCTAAGATACTCGATTTCTGCAAACAGTTGGTGGATGGCGTCTGTGCGGATGTAGATCACATCGATGCGATGATCGAAGCTCGCAGCGTAGGCTGGCCGATATCTCGCCAGCCTCTTCCAGACCGCAACATTGTCCGTATCGCCGTATGGGAGCTCATCAACCGCCCGGAAACCTCCGAGGCGATTATTATTAGCGAAGCCGTGGAGTTATCAAAAAAATACAGCGATGATGACGCCAGCCGTTTCGTAAACGGCCTGCTAGCCGGCATCCTGCAAGATGTCCGCCCTGACTCCGCTACAAAAACAAAAGGCAACTGACAGGAGACTTCACATATATGACAGCACAGATACTTGATGGTTCAGCGACCGCCAAGACCATTCGGCAGGAGTTGAAACGGCAAGCTTCAGAGCTCACTGAACAGGGATATCAGCCAAAACTCGCTGTGGTGCTCATAGGCGATGACCCCGCTTCACATACCTATGTCAAGATGAAGCAGAAAGCATGTCAAGCTGTAGGAGTCATATCTGAACGATATGCCTTACCCGTTGATGCTACGCAACAACAAGCTGAGGAGCTGGTTCATCAGCTAAACAACGACAGCAGCATCCACGGTGTACTGATACAACACCCTTTACCTAAGGATCTTGATGAGCTAAAAGTATTAGGACTGCTAGATCCGGACAAGGACGTTGATGGCATCACGCCTGCCTCCTTAGGACGTCTAGCCGCAGGCATCGAGGGTTATCGCTGTTGCACCCCACTGGGCATCATGGAGCTGTTAAAGCGATACAACATCAAGCTTTCAGGAAAAAAAGTGGTTGTGATCGGCCGCAGTATAATTCTTGGCAAACCCATGGCTCTGCTAATGCTTGAACAACACGCCACCGTCACGATCTGCCATTCGCGGACAGTTAATCTGGCTGACGAGGTCAGGCAAGCCGATGTGGTGGTAGCAGCCGTTGGCCGTGCTGAGCTTGTGAAAGGTGACTGGATCAAATTAGGTGCCGTGGTGATCGATGCAGGATATAATCGAGTTGAAGGCCGTTCAGGTGACGTTGGTGACGTAGATTACGCCGCAGCCAGTCAGGTGGCTTCATACATCACTCCTGTACCTGGTGGTGTGGGTCCTATGACCATCGCCATGTTAATGGCCAACTCTGTCGCCGCGGCTGCCAAAAAGGCCGCACAAAAGTAGATCATGCCACTTCACGCCCGGATGGAAGAACTCAAAGCACTGGTCGATTGCTGGCTTGATGAACTGCTGCCCAGAACATCAGTGAGCCCTCTACGCCTGCATGAGGCAATGCGGTATAGTGCTTTGGCGCCTGGCAAGCGTCTTCGCCCCATCATGATGATGCTGACCGCGGAAATGCTGGGTGCTGATGTCGCATCCGTAAAACACACCGCTTGTGCCATTGAGTGCATCCACGCCTTTTCGTTGATACACGATGACCTCCCAGCGATCGACAATGATGACCTAAGGCGGGGCCGGGCCACATGCCATGTGCAGTTTGATGAGCCCACAGCAATACTTGCCGGCGACGCTCTGTTTGCGCTGGCTTTTGATCTGCTTTCTACCCCTGATGCTTCCGTAGACACCGCAAGCCAGCTTGCCATCATCCGCGAAGCCAGCAAGGCTGTTGGCACGCAAGGTCTGGTGGGCGGTGAGATGCTTGACATCAATTCCGAAAATCAGACCATCTCTGCAGAGACGCTTCAACTTATCCATCGCCGCAAGACCGGCACGCTGCTGGAATGCAGTGTGGTCTGCGGCGCGATTCTGGCCGGCGGTGACCCGTCGGAGATTGCCGCTATACGTGAATATGGCTCACAGATCGGCATCGCCTTCCAAGTGGCTGATGATCTGTTGAATGTAATCGGCGATCCTGTGTTGCTGGGTAAGGCCACCGGCACTGATGAGCAGCTTGGTAAAGCGACCTACCCCAGCTTATATGGCATTGAAACTACGAAGCAGATTCTGCATGAGCGGGTCTGCAACGCCAAGAGTGCGATCGAACCCTTCGGTAAACCAGCCTCCTCTCTACTTGCTCTCGCCGACTTTGTGGAGAATCGCGAACAATGAGCATTGAACATCGGTTGCAGCAGATTTCGGCTGACATGCGTGTCACAATGGATAACCGCGACGCCTATCGAGAGAAGGCGCTGCGTGCGAGCCGCGAGCTGATTCGCCGATCATCCGTGACCATCAAGCATCTGCACAGACTGGAATGGGAGCAAGCCGACTCAGAGCTTCAAAAGGCTCAGGAGGTGGCAGCCCAGCTTATCTGTCTGAAGACCGAATGTCCGGAGATATACTACGCTGGTTATACACAGGATGGATTAAAAGAGCTGTGGGAGGCCACACTGTTTAGTTGTATGTTGCGAGGCCAGGAGATGCCCAGCGAGCAAATGCTGTGTGCAGAGCCGCCTGCATACCTGAACGGGCTTGCAGAGGCCGCCAGTGAGTGTAGACGGCAGATTCTGGATTTACTGCGAGCCAAGAACTACACCGATTCGGAACGCTTGATGAGCATCATGGATGAAGTGTATCTGTTTTGCACCGGGTTTGATTATACCGACGCCTTAACGGGTGGCTTGCGTCGCACAGTAGATGCGCTCAGAGCCGTCATTGAACGCACCCGCGGTGACCTGACGATTACCTGCATTCAAGCCGATTTAGAACGAACCATCAGGGGCAACCAAGCCTAATACCTGTTGGTCTTCTAATGCTCTTCCTCCCCTACCCCGAACCATACCATCTTCCCTTGACAGGTCGCGTCATCATACCAGTACATCAAAAGCACCCCGCCTGCGTGTTGTGGGAAACACACAGGCGGGATGCTATCGGTTCGACGGTCTAGTCGCCAGTCAGCGTTGTGACGCTGACTGGCGAGAGTGCCTATTTACCAGTGGCACCGAAGTTCTGGTCGACTACTACATAGTCGAACAGGGTTACGCTGCCGTCTCCGTCAAGGTCAGCCATGGCATCATTACTGCCATAGTGGCTGTCCAGTTCGACATAGTCAAACAGATTGACTACACCGTCGCCGTTCGCGTCGCCGTTCACTAGCCTGAAGACCAGGCTATGGTTCGGGGCGATTCCGGATGCACTAGTCGTCAAGAAGTGAGGACTAGCCATACGGACATCGTATGGAGGTAACAGGTTGCTGGCCATAGTAAACCGACCATCAGTCTGCGCTTTCAGACTGACGCTATGCCGGACACTTGGGTTCGCTGAGCTGTTTACAGTGGCGATGAGCTGCTGGTCTGGCACATCACCAATGAAGTCACCTAACTGTACTTGCCCTGATAGCGAATGGACTGGGCTTGCGTTAGGCACATTGATGTGCGTATTGACCATTGTGGTGGAAGCGTTCAGGCTCATTGCCCTGCCTTGGAGGGTAGTGAGGATAACCTCACCCGCGGTGGAGAATGTGATGCCTGCAGAAGCGATGATAGTTCCTATCATTTCTGCACCTGTGTTGATAGTGGCAGCACTTCCCACTTGCCAATAGACGTTGTCAGCTTGTCCTACGCCGTCCTTGAACACTACCTTGGCAGGAGTAGCTCCCGCTCCGATAGCACCCACGGTCAGTGACGTAGGCATCTGGAATACCCATCTGGCATTATCATTACCTTGAGCATCAAGGGTCAATGTCTCGCCAGGTAGGATGGTGTAGGTACCGCCGGCTGACTTATATACGCCGGGTGGTACTGTGATTCCGCCAAGGTTACCTGAAGCACTAGGATCTGGACCTGTGGTAGGTAATCCTGACAGGTAGTTGAATGCAGCAAGCGCGTCCGCAGCAGCGGCATCTGCAATCGCTTTAGTTTCAGCAGTTCCACCGTAAGGTCCACCAGGAAGGAAGATCACGGGCGGCGGTGCTGCTGTGTATATGCGTCCAATGACAGTTCCGATGTTTAGCGGAGTTTCCGTGTATTCATCTCCGGTGCTATCATGGAATCCGGTCATAGTCGTTGAAGCTCCAGTTGTGCCGATATCACCATTGATGATCGTATTGGTTCCCTGGTTGGTCATGCCCGCGCCACCGCCAAATGAGGCAAACGGTGCGGCTGCGTTCAACACTTTTTGGAATGTGACCGTATTGTCCGTCGATGTAGATGCCAGGCTGGCGTTACCAGCAGCATCGTGTGCGACACCAGCCAGCAGTGATGCAATGACCGTGCCACTGGCAGTCATGCCAGAGACAGCGACATCATATGTCGTTCCTGACCCGGTGACGACTTTTGATAGTGTCCCTGGAGCAGTTCCACTAAGTGTGACATCACTGGAGTTGAAGTCATTGACCACTTCGGTGAAGACCACCGTGAAGTGGATCGGTATCGCTGTGGTCGGATCAGACTGAGTTGCGGCTTGATTGATCGTGACGGTCGGAGCTGTGACATCATACATCACCGTATTGTCGGTTGAAGTAGATGCCATACTAGCATTGCCCGCTGCATCGTGTGTTACACCTGCAGCCAGGGTAGCTATGACCGTACCGCTGTCATTCATACCGGATACCGCCACATCATAGGTTGCTCCTGATCCAGTGACGACTTTCGTCAGTATTCCTGGAGCAGTTCCGTTAATCGTGACATCACCGGCTGCGAAGTCAGTGACCACTTCGCTGAAGACCACCGTGAAATGGATCGGATCCACATTAGTCGGATCAGACTGTGTTGCGGCCTGATCGATCGTGACGGTCGGAGCAGTGACATCATACATCACTGAGTTGTCCGTCGATGTGGATGCCATACTGGCATTACCCGCTGCATCGTGTGTCACACCTGCAGCCAAGGTAGCTATGACCGTACCGCTTGCGGTCATACCGGAGACGGCCACATCATAAGTCGTTCCTGACCCAGTGATCACTTTGGATAGTGTCCCTGGAGCAGTTCCGTTAAGTGTGACATCGCCGGACGCAAAGTCGGTTACCACTTCGCTGAAGACTACTGTGAAGTGAATCGGCTCTGCATTGGTCGGATCAGACTGAGTTGCTGCCTGATTGACCGTAACGGTCGGGGAAGTGTTGTCTACCGCAAACGTGGTACTTGGTCCTTCGGCGGGAGCATTGTTGCCAGCGGTATCGGATGCCGTGTTCGCAGCAATCGAGATGCCCAGGGTACCGTTGCCTGTGATACCGGAGATAGTCACCACTCGTGTGTTGGTACCTGTGCCGGTGACCGCGATGTTACCATCAGCGGTTCCTGTTTGGTTCAATGTGATGTTGGCGTTTGCCAGCGTCACGGTATCTGCACCGCCATAGGTCACGGTGTATGTGACTGGCCCGTTGTTAGTCAGCTTGACGGAGGGGTCTCCGATGCTGATGGTCGGGGCAGTATTGTCAACATCGAAAGTGGCACTGGGTCCTGCGGCGGGAGCATTGTTGCCCGCAGTATCGGATGCTGTGTTCGCAGCAATCGAGATACCCAGAGTGCCGTTGCCGGTGATACCGGAGATAGTCACCACTCGTGTGGTGTTACCGGTACCGGTAACTGCAATGTTACCATCTGCGGTTCCTGATTTGTTCAGCGTGATGTTGGCAGTTGCCAGTGTCACCGCATCTGCACCGCCATAAGTCACAGTGTAGGTGACTGGCCCGTTTTGAGTCAGCGTGGCGGAGGGAGCTCCGATGCTGATTGTTGGGGCAGCGTTATCCACAGTAAAGGTATTACTGGGTCCAGCGGCCGGAGCGGTGTTGGCGGCCGAATCGGACGCCGTGTTTGCTGCGATCGAGATACCCAGAGTGCCGTTACCGGTTACTCCTGAAATAGTGACTGTTCGGGCTGAAGTTCCACTCCCGGTAACTGCCACTACTCCGTTGGCTGTGCCGGTTTTGTTAAGGGTGACATCAGCTACTGCTAGTGTAACGGTATCGGCGTTACCATAAGTAACTGTGTAACTCACAGGACCGCTTATAGTTAGCGATACTGACGGATTACCAATACTAATTGTTGGTAGCGTATTGTTGACTGCGAAGGTGGCACTTGGTCCAGCGGCGGGAGCGTTGTTGCCGGCTGTATCGGATGCTGTGTTAGCAGCAATCGAGATACCCAAAGTGCCGTTACCAACTATGCCGGAAATAGTCACCACACGTGTGGTGTTGCCAGTTCCTGAAACCGCGATGCTGCCATTCGCAGAGGCGGTTTTGTTCAGCGTGATGTTTGCTGCTGCAAGTGTTACGGCATCAGCACCGCTGTATGTCACGGTGTAGGTGACTGGTCCGCTTTTTGTCAGCGTAGCGGAAGGAGCTCCGATACTGATGGTAGGTGCAGTGTTATCCACTGTGAAAGTGGCACTTGGTCCAGCGGCGGATGCATTGTTACCCTCAGTATCGGATGCTGTGTTCGCAGCAATCGAGATACCCAGGGTGCCGTTGCCAGTGATCCCAGAGATGGTCACCACGCGTGTGGTGGTACCTGTTCCTGAGACTGCGATGCTGCCATTCGCGGTTCCTGTATTGTTCAATGTGACATTGGCTGCTGCCAGTGTCACAGCACTTGCACCGCTGTAGGTCACAGTGTAGGAGACTGGTCCGTTCCTAGTCAGCGTAGCGGAGGGAGCTCCGATGCTGATGGTCGGGGCAGTATTATCCACTGCGAAGGTAGCACTGGGGCCAGCGGCGGGAGCATTGTTGCCGGCTGTATCGGATGCTGTGTTAGCAGCGACCGAGATACCCAGGGTCCCGTTGCCGGTGATCCCAGAGATGGTCACCACGCGTGTGGAGGTACCAGTCCCTGAGACTGCGATGCTGCCATTCGCGGTGCCGGTCTTATTCAGAGTGACATTGGCGGCTGCCAGAGTCACGGCATTTGCACCGCTATAGGTCATGGTGTAGGTGATTGGACCGCTTTTTGTAATCGCAGCGGAGGGAGCTCCGATGCTGATGGTAGGTGCAGTGTTATCCACTGCGAAGGTAGCACTGGGGCCAGCGGCGGGAGCGTTATTGCCCGCTGTGTCGGATGCAGTGTTAGCAGCAACCGAGATTCCCAGGGTTCCGTTGCCGGTGATCCCAGAGATGGTCACCACGCGTGTGGAGGCACCTGTGCCTGAGATCGCTATGTTACCATTCGCGGTGCCGGTCTTGTTCAGAGTGACATTGGCTGCTGCCAGAGTCACGACATCTGCACCGCTGTAGGTTACGGTGTAGGTGACAGGCCCATCATCCGTCAGAGTGACGGAGGGAGCTCCGATACTGATGGTCGGGGCAGTATTATCCACTGCGAAGGTAGCACTGGGGCCAGCGGCGGAGGCGTTGTTGCCGGCTGTATCGGATGCTGTGTTAGCAGCTACCGAGATACCCAGGGTTCCGTTGCCGGTGATTCCAGAGATGGTCACCACTCGGGTGGACGTACCAGTCCCTGAGACTACGATATTCCCGTTCGCGGTTCCTGTTTTGTTCAGAGTGACATTGGCTGCTGCCAACGTCACGGCATCTGCACCGCTATAAGACACGGTGTAGGTGACAGGTCCGTTTCTGGTAAGCGTAGCGGAAGGGGCTCCGATGCTGATAGTCGGGGCAGTGTTATCTACTGCGAAGGTAGCACTGGGGCCAACGGCGGGAGCGTTATTGCCCGCTGTGTCGGATGCTGTGTTAGCAGCGACCGAGATTCCCAGGGTTCCGTTGCCGGTGATCCCAGAGATGGTCACCACGCGTGTGGAGGTACCAGTCCCTGAGACTGCGATATTCCCGTTCGCGGTTCCTGTTTTGTTCAGAGTGACATTGGCTGCTGCCAACGTCACGGCATCTGCACCGCTATATGACACGGTGTAGGTGACAGGCCCATCATCCGTCAGCGTGACGGAAGGAGCTCCGATGCTGATGGTCGGGGCAGTGTTATCCACTGTGAAGGTGGCACTGGGACCAGCGGCAGGAGCGTTGTTACCCGCTGTGTCGGATGCTGTGTTCGCAGCAATCGAGATACCCAGGGTGCCGTTGCCGGTGATTCCAGAGATGGTCACCACTCGGGTGGAGGTACCAGTCCCTGAGACTGCGATATTCCCGTTCGCGGTTCCTGTTTTGTTCAAAGTGACATTGGCTGCTGCCAACGTCACGGCATCTGCACCGTTATATGACACGGTGTAGGTGACAGGTCCGTTTCTGGTGAGCGGGGCGGAGGGTGCTCCGATGCTGATAGTCGGGGCAGTGTTGTCCACTATGAAGGTGGCACTGGGCCCAGCGGCTGGAGCGAGGTTACCTGCGGTGTCAGATGCGGTATTTGCCGCAATTGATATACCCAGCGTGCCGTCACCGGCGATACTTGATATGGTGACTACGCGTGTAGTGGTACCAGTTCCTGAGACCGCGATATTACCATATGCTGACCCAGTTGCGTTAAGCTGTATGTCATTGCTTGCTAGCGTAACCGCATCTGCATCGCCGTATGTCACGGTGTATGTGACAGGTCCATTCTGAGTCAGTGACACAGACGGAGCACTTATACTAATGGTGGGTGGTGTCACATCGTATGTGACTATGTTGTCGTATGAGGTGGATGCTGTGCCGATATTGCCCAGATAGTCATGGACCATACCCGCTGCGATACTGGCTATGACTGTACCACTACCGGTCATACCGGCGACCGCTACACTATAGTTCATGCCAGAACCGGTCACCGTGGCAGTCAAAGTACCAGGAGCTGTTCCGGTTAGGGTGACATCCCCAGCTGAAAAGTCGTTTACGGTTTTGCTGAAGACGACATCAAAGCGGATGGGCGTATTTCGTGTTGGATCAGATTGCCCAATTGCTTGATTAATCGTCGCAGCCGGCGGGGTGATGTCATAGAACACGACATTATCGGTGGACGTTGACGCTTTGTTTTCGTTACCCACAGCGTCATGTGCAACTCCGGGATTCACGGTGGCAACTACTGTGCCGGTACCCGTTATTCCATATACTGCTACTTCGTAGTCCCGGCCAGAACCTGTGACAGTGCTGGTGCCGGCACCTGGTGCTGTGCCCCCGATGTTCACATCACCTGAGGTGAAGTCCTTAACATTCTTAGTGAAGGCGACAGTAAAGCGGATAGGCAGCTTATTCGTGGGGTCGGGCTGTCCGCTGGCTTGATTTATGGTCACTTTCGGCGGAACGCTCAGTTCACCAGGAACTATGGAGCTCCATCCGGCCAGTGATGCCATCATAAGAATAGCAGATATTCCAATACTGGTGGGGCGCATGCGGTATTTCACACTCATGCTACTCACCTCCAAGCTTTATGTTGAGGCCGACGAACCATCTCGCACCGTTGCCGATGCCAAACTGCCATGCCATGTTGCGCGAAATTGGCTGACGCATGGTGGCGCCAAAAACAGCACCTGCTGCTATGTCGTCCAGCACATAGTCAACGCCAAAGGTTGTTTTACCTGGGGTACCCCATTCCAAACCCAGCATCCCTGTGAGGTGTGTACCTGCATCAGAATATCCAGGAATCTGCCAGAGTAAACCGGCTGTTGCCCGGAATTCTTCGCCAAGGCCGAGTGTATGGCTGGCAGTCAGATAGACATCAGTCTCATCTACATCGCCGCTCAAATAGATCACTCCAGCCGCGATGCTGGGCATCGAATTATTCTCGTGTGTCAGCATGTATTTTGCGTTGGCACTCTTTACTGCTGTGTAGTCTTGGATATTGTAGTAACTGATGCCAACCTCGCCGTTCCTGAACCCATATCCGAGGGTTAGCAGCGGGAATATGACTACATTGGTGCCGGAAACTACCGGCCGGTCGTAAGCCAACTGAATCTCGAGGCTACCGGCTTCAACGGTCTCTGCTGTTGGAACGTTCAGTATCCCTGTAGCACCGAGTGAGGATGGTGCGCTGTATGCAGTGGTGGTCACCAATGTCATCAGTGACACCAGTCCTGCTAGAATCTCGTTCGTCTTCATACGCAATGCTCCTGAATCGAATTTCAATAGAGCCAATTGTCAAGGTGCGGCAACTGGTTATATCACGGTGCGTTCTGAGCCGTTTCTGTTTGTAAAGACACGTTCTTCAGTTAACCGTATATAGAGCATGGCATATCTTAACAAGATAAGTCAATCGTTAATGTGGTATATCCTGGTATTTGAACTATTAATGCATAAATATATACGTTTCCTGTTAGATATACTAGTATATATCATTTAATTTACTGTGAAACGTTGGTATATTTACCAGTATTAATATGGGCCCAGATGGGTGAAAATGATGTGAGTGGCGGTATAGGCGACACCAGATGTGTCAACTGAGGTGGGCGGATGATGTATGTGACACATCCGCCCTCGGGACGGCTATTCGATGCTGATCACAATGGGATAGTCATGAACCATCAAACCGTCAATCTCTATATGACCGTCACGGTATGACCACTCGGCTCTCTGAGTGATACCCCAGTAAAGATCGGTAATAGCAACCATGGATGGGGCATGTTCATGTTTGACCTTCAGTTGGCTTGGGTAGGTGATGAGTTTGTCACTCGTGGCTTCTGCAGACCACAAGGCTACCAGTTTCCGCTTGCTGTTATCACACTGGTAGCTGATCACTTTGGGGTCTGTTGCATCACCGCTGCATTTATAGTCCAGCTTATACTGCGGCTCTACGTCGCTTACAACGCTGCATACATTCTGTAATGCGTATGACATAGGCCGGAATCCATACCCGTCCTGCTCAATGATACCCCAGTCTTGACTGCGGTTCATGTTGTACAAAGCCCACCACGCAGTGGGAGCCTTTAGCCAGCCGCCGTAGAGATAGAACCGCATGAGGTACTTCGCACATCCATATTCGCCGATGCCAGGGTTATATGCGAACTCTTTTCCGGTCACGTTGGTACCGAATTCGTTCTGCCAGACCTCGATATTTGTGTTTCCATACTGTGCGAATGGCTTCTTGACCCCATCGATAATCTCCTCCAGCCGATTCCAGCCGGTTTGTTCTCGGGTTTGTGATAGGTTGATATCTCCATCCATATCCAGGGTACCCATACCGCCTTCGGGCTTATCGATGCCGTATGGATGGAACGCATATGCGTCGATATAGGGGGCAGCGCCCTCTCGAAGCGAAATCTCCACCTCTCTGGGCGCAGGTGCCGCGGTACCACCGTACATCACCTTCAGGGCTGGATTGACCGTCTTGATATGTTTCGCGACCGCAGTTAGCAGCTTTCCATAAAGTGTGGGTTCATGCCCTGGGAACCAGCCGTTTTGTTCGTTCCACAGTTCCCACCACGTGATACGGTCCCCATATTTGCGGATGACCCAGTCGACATAGTTCACAAAGGCAGCTCGCTGTGCATCTGTCCGTGGCCCGTTGTTCAAGTAGAACGGGTGACCCTCTTCATATACAGGCCCCATATCACCCCACGGTTGAGCAGACTCGTTGTACAAGGCGTTACCGTAGTTCAAGCCATACAGAATTGATATGCGGCTCTTGACCAGTTCATTAATCGCGTGGTCGGTCACAGGGTCCATTTGATACTGCCCCTTGACACGTTCTACCGCAGCCCACTCGGTCTGATCGCCCCACTGCCCCACCCTCACCCATTTTAGGCCGATCTTCATGATGGCACCGAATGACTCATTGACGGTTTTGGCCGTATTCTGCCATGCCGTGAACACATCGCTAGCCGTTACCTTGGCACCTGAGCTGCCAAGGGCTAGATTTTGCCCTGTGTTGCTGATGACTTCAATTCCGGACAGACGGGCTTTGTAGCCCTGGGACACCTCTGCGTAGTTGCCACCCGATAACGGCAGCCTGTCGAATCTGATCTTGATAAACTTAGCCAGCAAGGCATCGGTAAATGGGAAGGACTGCACGATCTTATCACCACGCAGGTCTTGCGATTCGCGAACCGCGGTGTTGTTGACGACAAAACGCGATGTCCATTTCTTGCCGTCCGTGCTGGACAAAATTGTAAACCCCTGTGGGAAGTCCGTGTTTTTCCAGTACGGGATCAGGTTGACCTGCTTAACCTTCTGCATCTTCGGCAGCTCAATGACTACCCACGGAGCTCTACCGGGGTATGGTGTCGAGTTGTTCTGACTGGACCAGCAGCTTTCCGAATCGCCATCGATCAGGTGGTCGGGATTGTAAGGGTCTTCGTAGTCTTTAGCACGTGGAAGATGGGTGCAGATTCCATAGGTGTTGCGGCCAATCTGACCGGAGTTTTTGTGTTTCACAGCCTTCATCGGCTGAGTGTTGCCAGCTTGCAACTGGGCAGGTTTGGGCAGTATCCGCCAGTAGCCCTGTTCGTCGGTGCAAAGCTGCTGACGGGTGTATCTGCGGCCCTTATCGAGCACCAGGATGCGGTAGGATGTGCGGATTGGGTCAGCTTCTTCCAGATTGACGGTCACCGAGACCTGGTTTTCGCCAGCAGAAATCGCCTTCAACTTCCAGGTGAGCTTGCGATACTCTCCGATGGGTATGGTGACCGTCTGTTTCGCCACATCAACAGACTTGAAGCCTGCTCCGGTCTCCATCGACACCTCGATGTTCTGTGCATCACTATCGCCGTTGTTCTCCACCCAGACACTAAGTTGAGTGGTATCGCCTTGCCGTAAATAGGGTTTCTCAACCCAGGTATTGCCGATTCTAAGCTGTGCACCTGTGTTGATGGCGTACACCTCCACCGAATCGATGAGCCATTCACTTGTGCCAGATGCATCCGGTTTACCGTTGACGAACCCTTCGATGCGGCAGTATTTACCACCCCTGCTGCTAAAATCAAACTCCATGCTCATTTCATGCCACTGCCCGTCCGCGATGTACTCAGGCTTAGGCTGCATTATACTTCTGGCTAGCTCAGTGCCTTCCTCTGAGCTCATGCCTGTCAACCGAACACCGATGTGGGCGGCTCCTTCAGCCGCGCTGAGCAGTTTATACCTACACATCACCAGCCCATGCGACACAGCGATCACATCACTCTGAATGCTGGCACGGTCTGGGGCGGTTGCTTTCAGATGTATCGCATGCTTACCTAAATCCGCATCGTTGGTGACATCCACCACAGCCGAAGGACCATCGGCTGACTCGTGCCAGTTTTGCGGAAGTGCTCTGGCAGCGGCCACTTGTAACTGTTCGAACTGACCGTTGGCTACCAAATTCGGCATCTTGTCCATCCTTTTCGGGTCGTTACCGTAACTAAAATAGGCCTGTTTTACCGCCGGGCACCAGCTTCCACGCGCAGGGTTCAGTAGCTCCGCGCTGTCACACACTACAAAGCGCAACGCGGCTTGTGCTGGGTTGTCAACACCGATATGCTTCCATGGGATCCGTATCTCGGCTCTGCTGCCTGAATAACCCTCAAGTATCCGATATGCCTCAGGAACCACCACAGGCGCATGCCATCGTGACCACTCGGGACTATTGGCTCCGTCTTGGCGTCGATGGATCATCACGCTGCCGTCCATGGTATTCGATGGTTGTATGAAGTAATCCACACCTAACTGTCTGCACGGATATCCCGTGGTGCGATCAAGATCAGCATCAATGGCCACCATGGTTGGGCTCCAGACTCCGGGCTTGATGGCGTCCTGGCACTTGACCGAGATGATAAGGTGGGTATCATCGGATTTCATATACACATCACTAATGGAATTCACAGAGGCCGGCACCGCCGTTGTGTTAGCACTTAAAGCACCAGTGCTGATGGGCTTGACACCCTCCCAGTCAGTAGAACCACCACCCTCGACTGCGGCGTGGCATACGAGGCCGACGAGCATGAACAGTATGGTAAGAATGACCTTGATTTCTGGCATATAACCATCCTTGGGTCTGTGAGGTGTCGCGCGTAGAGCAGCACGCAGTGATACATTCAGTAGTGTCGTACGGATATCCTGCAAATCACCACATACTAACCCAACAAAAAAAGCCCGTTGACAAACATCATGTTATCAACGGGCTGACGCGGGAGACTTGGGAACTATTCGCTCTTTTCGATCAGCTTAGCGGCATTTTCGACGGCCATGCACTGCACGATTTCGCCATAGAAGACCCGATGGTAGTCGCCATCCGGATAGTATCTCTTGTCGAGATCACCGCCCAGAGCATTGTCGGGCAGATCGTGTGAATACAACACTTTGCATTCAAAATGAATCACCGATTCATCAATATAAGAGGTATTGATCACGCTGCCAGGCTTAGCTGTAAAGCCCTGACTGACGAACTTATCATCATCACGACCCGATACTCGGCCGCAGTACGAAACAGCTCGCAACATGCTGTACGGCATCACGTTGACTGAAAACTCCCATGAGCTGTTGATCAGCCCGAAGCTATATCTAGAGGGCCGCACCATCACGCACATCATAGGCCGACCCCAAACGAAGCCTGTAGTCAACCATCCGATGGTCATGACATTCGGTTTACCACCAGGGTGTTGAGTGACTAGAAGACTTCCCTCACGGCTGGTCACTTTCACAAGGTGGTCTAGATGCAGGTTATAATCGGTCACTAGTCGTCCCATGATTTCTCTCCTATTCAAAGAACATCGCGTCGGCATACATATTAGCGAACTCAGCATCACCTGACAGCTCTACATACTGAACATGGCCAGAGATGTCAGAGGCATGCAGCCGTCGTTCACGCGACAAAAGGGCAACACACGCTCCCCTGCCTGCCGCGTTACCTACACTGATGACTCGATCTGTTGGCAATTTCGGAATGAGCCCAAGACCTATAGCGGATGTGGTTCGTATGTAGTTACCAAACGCTCCAGCTAATAGTATCTCACCAATTTGACCGACTGTGATTCCAGCCTTTTTACATAGCATCAAAATGCCGGCATAGACGGCCGCTTTGGCGTTCTGAACCTGACGGATGTCGCGCTGGGTAAGCACAATATCATCGCCGGTACCGGAGATATCTGCATCAACTATGACAAACTCATTGCCGTTTTGCCCGGGGCGGATTCTAGCGAGTAATGCCGCATCTTCACAGTAGGAATCATCGGCTGATTGCAGTCGACCAGTATCATCGAGAAGCTGTGTCCGCAGCATCTCGCTGACCAAATCGACTAGCCCTGTTCCGCATAATCCCCGCGGTGGGTGCCCATTGATGGTCTCCAGCTTGATAGTACCATCTACGAACTGTAAGGAGCTGATAGCCCCATCTTGAGCTCTCATCCCAGCAGAAATGGAGCCACCCTCAAAACACGGACCAGCAGCGGTGGCGGCCGCCTGCATCTTGCCGTTGTGAATCAGCACCATTTCGCCATTAGTACCAATATCCAGCAGCATGGCCGTATTCGTTTTAGCATCTAGCGAGGTGGCCAGGATTCCCGAAGTGATATCACCACCGACATAGCTGGCGATATTGGGCATGAAGTATACCAGCCCTTCGCGGCAAATGGACAATCCAACCTCATAAGCGTAGAACTCAAGCTGCTGGGTGTTCACAGGGATGTATGGTGCTTGGGCGATGGCCGCCACGGGTAGTGCCAAAGCAAGGTGCAGCATCGTCGTATTTCCGGCGATTTCTGCGGCGTAGATATGTTTACTCTGGATATTGGCTTGCTGACACATGTCAGTGATCAAGCTGTTGAGTGCGGTGATGACGCATTTACGTAGTGTCTCTGCCCCATCCTCCTGCGATGCATACTCGATACGAGAGATCACATCACCGCCATATTGGGTCTGCGGATTGAGTGTAGAGGAGACCCCACATTGTTCTCCCGATTCGAGATGGAACAGATATCCCACAATAGTCGTAGTGCCGATGTCGAAGGCCACACCGTAAATCAGGTGCGTCGTGTCGCCCGGTTCGACGGCCACAAGCCTGTCACCACACCGGGTGACAGAAACTCTATAGTTCTGGCTACGCAGTGTTGACGGCAATTCCTGCAGCATACGCAGATTACCTGCTACCGGAAGCTTTAGTCCGCCTACTGACTGCAGTACGCGTTCGATGTCCCCACGCTGGTCCTGCAGTGATGGTTGGGGTAACTGCAAGCACACCTTCTGAATACATACATCCACATCTGCATCGGTTTCAATTCCATTTGATAGGACGGCCATTTTCGCAATGACGGGTACATGAACAGTCATATCACCTTCGGGTACACAGCAACACGCCAATCTCCAACCTTCGGTTAGCTGCTCGTCGCTCAGAAGTTTCAATTCCTGTGGAGTGGGTTCGTTGCAGGCGCCTTCGATCTTAACCTTGCATTTACCGCATGTACCTTTTCCATTACAACTGTGATCAATAGGTATTGCGTTCTGTTGAGCAAGATGCAACAAATCTAGGGTGTCATCTGTATCTACAGTCTTGTTATTCGGCATGTATCTTACAGTGTAGCTATTCATCGGGGTTTACCACCTAATACTAACCAGATATATCATAATGAGTGCAAAGCTGCACCACCAGTTAATATACTAAACCATCTCTCCATTCTGTGGCTATTCACGGTAGCTGGATGGTAATATCGTGCTATGATTTGTCACGATGAGGACGAACGGACCATACTGGTTTCGGTATAATGAAACAGGGAGCGGCGTAAAGATTGCCGTAACTTTCTACCAATCTTCAGACAGGTGCCCACTTATTTGTTTTACCTTCACCGCCACTATTTGTTTATCCTAGTCGCATCACTATTGTGCCTGCTGTCATCAATTGCACAATCTGCATCTGCACCATACTTAGCTATATATCCAAAACCAGGCGGCACCATTCGTGTGTCTGATGCTACGCGGCCAGGCGGTATCATCGTAGGCCGTGTCCGAGCTGTCATCGCATCGAAAGGTGCCAGCGGTGATGTGATGGTATACCCTTCCGAAACAAAGTCAAAATCGCCTGGGATTTATACCGATATACCCGCAGCATCACCGTTATGGAAGCAGATCGGTGATGCTGGCACCAAGTGGCGTCTACCAAAAGCGATAGAAGGTTGGGAAAAGGCCAACGAGATCATCACGCTGTATGGAACCCCCTCCCCTACATCGGAGATCATCGCCACCGCAGATTTGGAAAGCGTCTCTGCTCAGAAACGGTCGACCGCTGCAAGTACGAAAGGCACCAAACAGATTAGCGGCCGATTATCTGTCATACTCAGAGGCTACGAACGGCTCGTGCAAGCCAAGGGTAAAGACCTGTTCATGCAGCTCTGTGTAGACGGTCGCATGGTCAGCACCAGTAACAACCTTACCTCACCACTGGTATGGTCAAGTGACAACCTGCCCGACGGCTGTTACCTGGTAGAAGTCCGTGCCTATACTGATGGCATGAACAGGCTATTGTTTACCAGCACTCAGACGGTCTGTGTCCGCAATGAGCTGTAAGTCAGCACCGCCTAGTGATTGATACCGTGAAACTACATATAGGCTGATAAGAGCTCAGTGCTATTTTACGTTCTTTTCCAGCATCATCTGAGAACCTACGACGTATGACTTCGCGGCTTGTAACTGACCGTTGACTCTCGCTTTGTAAAGATTGACTCTGTGCAGCATCACATCTATGCCATGCTTTGCGGCAACCTCACACGAGAAGTAGGAGTTAGTCCTCACTTCAATCGCTGAATAAGTATTATCAGTCCACTGAGTGCCGCCCTCAGGTACTCCCCACTTGCTGCTAATGAGTTTGATCTTTAGCACCTTGGCTGCTGGGAATTTGCTGCTGACGGCACTTTTGGCTAATGCACGTAATGAGTTCGCATCCTTCCCTTTATACTTCTCCTGTCGCATGAATACCTTGGCTGCTTGTTCAAGCTGCTCCTTACGGATGAAAGTCTTCATCGCACTCGTCACGGACGCTGCTTCGGCAATCCGCGGATCATCGGCAGCAAGCAGCTTTGACACATCGACTAGTCGTTGGTCAACCATGTTCAACCAGTCTTGCTCCCGAGATGCGTTCTTTTGGGTATACCTTTTGGCCGTATCGATGAACGCCCGTATTACCCTCTCTCTGGCCTCTTCCCATAACTCCACATTCAACTTAGCGCTTTTATAATCACTGTCTCCACTAAGTTGCACATCGGTACCAGTCGCCAGCACCTCATCGACGAGAGCTTTGACAGCCAGATAAGTAGCTTGACTGGCGACCAAATGCTCGGGGTAAGTGGCTTCTGAACTGAACTGACGGTATTTACTCAACTTGGCCAACTGCTCGGCTGCGAGACCAGCAGATGCTTCCTGTTTTGAACTCGCTTCGACATATCGCTTATCGAGCGCATCATACCTGGCTCGAAGAGCGATGACGACTGGATGTTCCCATGAAGCGTTCTGGTATTGTTTGATGTAGTTTATACCCTCTCTGGCGACACGCAATGGCTCTCTGACCATATGCGGGTTTCGGGCGTTCAGTTCTTCTTCCGCTTCATCGAGTGACTTAACACAGCGATCCACCTTGAACTGCACAGCGTTTGGCAGATCATCTGCCCATATTGCAGAAGCGAATACCATCAACAACACCATCAGAAATATCGCGGGGTTGAAGAGAGCAATCTTCGGTGTTCGGACCTTCATGAGACACCTCCCTCGTTGGACATGGGCTCGATTGATATTACATGTGCTGCAGCCCATGAAATAACCTAACCATGATGGATGGGTGTACCCACTGTTGCTTTATGAGCAAGGTGGTATGAAGCCTCAACTCATCAATGATTATTACAAGTATGGCATGAGATGAAGGCCAAGTCAACTGATATGTGACCCTAATTCGGTTATTATTGGTGCGTATACCATTTCGAACGATCGGAATGTGAACACGCTTGATTATCTGCAGACCCTAATGTACGCTGTACTGATGGAGTTCAGTTTACCGATTGGCAATTGGACCTCGACTCCGCCGTTGCACCACAGTACAACCATGGAGGAGACCTACCAAAAATGCATACCCGCCGTAGTTTTCTTGCTCTCGCAGTAGTCGTTCTACTGCAAGGATCTTTGTCTGCCGCCGACTGGCCTCAGTTTAGAGGCCCGAAAGCAGATGGAATATCTATAGAGAAAGGCATCAATAAGGCCTGGAACCAAAAACCACCAGCACTGTTATGGAAAACACCCCTCACCGATGAAGGATATGCCGGCATATCTGTAGTCAAGGGTGTCGCTTATGTCATCGACCACACTCCTGGACAGGATGTCGTGAGAGCAATCAGTATCGCCACTGGTAAGGATGTATGGACATATACCTACCCAGATACTCAAAAGGCCAACTTCGGGTATTCCCGAGCCACCCCCACCGTCAACGCCAACCGCGTTTATGTGCTTGGACGCATGGGACAACTGACATGCCTGGAGATCAAGACGGGTAAGCCGATCTGGTCACGTAACATCATGACAGAGTTCAATGGCAAAAAACCAAATTGGAACTATGCCATGTCGCCTGTGGTCGACGGCAACAAACTGATCGTTCTACCCGGCGGGGATAATGCTCTCGTGGTCGCTTTAGACAAGACCACAGGAAAGACCATCTGGCAAGGTGGCGGAACACGTGAAGCAGGATATGCCACACCCGTCATCACTACCTTCAACGGGAAAAAGCAGTACTTGATCTTTGCAGCCACTGAGATCGTAGGGATTGATGCCAGCAATGGTGCGGAACTGTGGGCCCTTCCGTGGGGCAGACCTTCTGCCCATATCCCTGACTTAATCGTCATCGGCAACTCCTTCTATGTGACCAACAGTTACGGCGAAGGCTGCGGATTGGTTGATGTCACCGCAACTGGTGCTAGTTACCGATGGAAAAACAAAGAGATGCAGTCGCATATGGCCACACCAATCCTTGCAGACGGCCTGCTGTATGGCACCACTGACCCAGGTGACCTGATCTGTATCGACCCACAAACCGGCACCACCAAATGGCGACAACCCGGCTTCGAAAAAGGGCCACAGATGATGGTGGACGGCGTGCTTCTTGTATTCGACGGCAAGGGTGGTGACCTGGTGATGGTTGATCCAAAACCGGATGCCTACCAGGAACTCGGGCGATTTAAACCATTGGGCGGGCAAAGCTGGACTATGCCTGTGGTTTCTGATGGCAAGCTGTTCGTCCGGAACACAACAACACTGGCGTGCTATAACCTGAAGTAGTTCGACATTGAATACAATCTGCCCTGATCGTCTGTTCATGAGATCAGGGCAGTGTGATTCTATCGCGAAAGGTAGCCATAAGATGCGGCTTCTGAAATGGTTCCCGGTGATTCTAGCGATGATGATACCTGTGGCCGTCCATGCGTCAGATTGGCCCCAGTTTCTTGGCCCCACTGGCAACAGCATATCGACTGAAAAGCTAGCAAACAAGAACTGGAACCAGAATCCTCCCAAAATGCTGTGGAGTGTGCCCATGAGTGATGACGGATATGCCGGGCCCTCTACTGCGGGTGGGAAGGTGTTCATTGTCGATCATGTCGGTTCAGAGAATGTGGTAAACGCTCTGGATATCAAGACGGGCAAAACCATCTGGACATTCAAATACCCTGACGCGGAAAAACCGAACTACGGATATACTCGCTCAACTCCAGTAATTAATGCCGGGCGTGTCTATGTTCTTGGTCGATTTGGAGAGATATTCTGCCTCAAGGCCAAGAACGGCGAGAAGATATGGTCTCGCAATATCAATACCGAGTTTACAGGAAAACTGCCTATATGGCACTACTCGATGTCACCCCTTATCGATGGTAACAAGCTGATACTCTGCCCAGGCGGTCCGAACGCTGCGATGGTAGCGCTGGATAAAACCACGGGCAAGACTATCTGGCAGGGCGGCGGTAGCGATCTGCCCGGTTATGCTACTCCACATATTGCTGTAGTAAATGGGCAGCGTCAGTATATTGTATTCACTGGGCTCAGCATGATCGGTGTGGACGCAAACAACGGCAAGCTACTGTGGAGCCTGCCCTGGAAGTCCGGTTACGACATTAACAGCGCGGCGGCACATGTGATAGGCGATACAGTGTTCTTGACAAGCGGTTCAGGGCACGGATGCGCACTGATTAAGATTTCCGACAACAAGCCTGCCATACTCTGGGAAAACAAGCTGATGAAGTGCCTATTCAGCTCTCCTGTGTATTCTGGTGGATTTGTATATGGTGTGAGTGAGCCCGGTGAATTGGTTTGTATTAACCGACAAGATGGCACATCACCATGGAAGCGGGAGGGCTTCGATTTTGGAGCACTCATCGCCATCGATGGCGTGCTGCTAGTCTTTGACGGCAAGGGGGGCGATCTGATAATGGTAAAAATCAACCCTGATAGCTATCAAGAGCTCGGTAGATTTACTCCGCTTGGCGGGCAAAGCTGGACCGCGCCAATTATTTCCAATGGCAATCTGATCGTTCGGAATAAGTCCACACTGGCTTGCTTCAAGGTTAAGTAAACAATCGGTGGCACGCACTGCCGGTAACCGGCATCACGCATTTCGCGTCAAATGAAGTGATACTGAGCGTCATAAGGAGTCAGAACATGCGCATCGTGACAATGTTTTCGTTAATCGCAACAATGGGCTTGGCGATGGGAGCACTGGCAGCCGATTGGCCCCAGTTCCTTGGCCCTACAGGTAACAGCATCTCAACTGAGAAGATCGCCAACAAGAACTGGAATAAAACTCCGCCCAAGAAGCTCTGGAGTGTCGCTATGAGCGACGATGGGTATGCAGGACCATCGGTTGCTGCCGGTAAGGTGTACATCGTCGATCATGTCGGGTCGGAAAATGTGGTCAGAGCCATCAATCTTCAAACGGGCAAGGATGTGTGGAGCTACCGCTTCCCAGATGCTCAAAACGCCAACTACGGGTATGTGCGAGCCACCCCTGTTGTGAACTCTGGCCGAGTCTATATTATCGGTCGTTTCGGTGAAATCATCTGTCTAAACGCGGCCAACGGCAAGAAGCTCTGGGCACGCAATTTTGCGACCGAATTCAAGGGTAAAATACCCACCTGGCAGATATCTATGTCCCCACTCATCGATGGTAACAAGCTCATCCTGACCCCAGGCGGGGAGAACGCCGCGATGGTCGCTCTCGATAAGGTAACCGGTAAGACCATCTGGCAGGGCGGAGGCAATGACCAAACCAGCTATGCGACGTCAGCCGTGGCTGTGTTTGGGGGCATCCGTCAGTATGTTGTGTTTACGGCAGTGAGCATTATCGGAGTAGATGCCGTGAAAGGCACCCTGCTCTGGCGTGTCCCATGGAAGACGAGTTACAACATTAATGGTGCCGTCGCACAGATCACCGGCAACCGTGTGTTCCTGACAAGCGGGTATAATCACGGCAGCATACTGCTGGAAATCAACGGTAATACGGCCAAAACCGTATGGGAATCGAAGGATATGCAAGCCAGGTTTAACTCTCCTGTGCTACTAGGCGGTCATGCCTACGGTATCGGCGAGCCCGGGGAGCTAACCTGTGTGAACTTGCAAACCGGCAAGGCGACGTGGAAGCACGGTGGATTCGAGTTTGGAGGTCTGATTGCAGCCGATGGCGTTCTGCTGGCACTGAACGGCGGTAGCGGTGAGCTGGTCATGGTGAAAGCATCACCAGACCGGTACCATGAGCTCGGGAAGTTCACACCTCTGGGTGGCCAAAGCTGGACAGCTCCGATACTGGCGAACGGAAACCTCATCGTCCGAAACAAAACCACCCTCGCCTGCTACTCAGTGAAGTAGTTCGGAGTAGGCTTCTACGGTCTCTGCCGCCATCTTTGGCGCAGAGAAATGCGTCCTGATCCCGGCTGCGCCTGATTTGCCCATGGCATCGGCGCGGTCGGGATTGTCAATAAGCTGTCCGATCGCCGACGCCATAGAACCTGTGTCACCCGATTGATACATCAAACCGCCCTGGGTCAAGTTCATCATTTCAGGGAATATACCCGATTGGGGCACTACCACGGGCACACCCATAGATAAAGCCTCCATCACAGCCATTCCGCGTGACTCCGCAATCCTGGTTGGAACAGCGAACAGGCTGCAGCCCTTCAAAAACTCGAGTTTACCTGCAAGACTTACCTCACCCAAGTGTTCAAACCTCGGTAACAACCCCTCAGCCGCCAGCCGGTTGCTTACGGCCTTAAAGAAAGCTGCATCCAGAACCTTCCCAGCCACCCGTAGGGTGACATCACGTCCATGTTCTTTTACGAGTTTGATGAAAGCTTCCGCTAAGACATCAAGCCCCTTCGGATGGTTGATCACAGACAGATACCCGATCACGACTGGGTTGCTAGTCCTGTCAAATGTGTTTCGGTACGTGCTGGTGTTGATACCCGCATGAATCACCCTGATTTTACTCCGATCCACAGCCAGGAACTCACTCATGCTGACGGCGTAGTCTTCGCCGGGTGCGATGAACATATCTATAGATTTTGCGTTGGACTGCATCAGCTCTCTGGCGTTAGAACGATATGGTTCGGGCATGGTGTTCACAAACCCGTCCTCCCCCTGCAGAGTGCAGACCACTGGAACACCGAGCTGCTGCTTGATCTGCACGGCGATTCCGGACAGCATTGAGTTTGTGATATTCACCACACCAATATCTGGGTTCTGCTTCAAGTGATCGATCAGCCTGGACAGCTCCTTCTTCTGCTGACCGTTCTGACCCTCCAGCACCGATAGGGTCATCGGGCCCAAATCTTCAGCACGAGTCTTGATGGAAAACTTGGACGCCCACTGAAGCAACTTTCGATTGTCTAGCAGACGGTCGAATGCACGCGGGGTGTTCCGGAATATCGGCGACACTTGCTGCAGAAATACATTGATTCCACCATAGTAGATTGGTGCTGTGCCTAGGACCGACTCCTCGTCGGAATGGAAGGGAGTATACAGCGCGGTCACACTGACATCATGCCCAAGCGCGGTCAACTCGTGGATAAGAGCTACATCGCGAGCGCACGCTCCGCAATACATGTCCCCTGCCCCCGCCACGATGTAAGTGATGCGCATCGGTCAACCTCGCGATGGTCGTATTTAGGATTCACCTGTTAAGGTATAGACTTTCAGCAAAGAGAGAGCTCCCAGTCCGTAATAAGTGTACTCTATGTCCGCCTCTCCATCGCTTGCCGAAGCTCGGAATCCGCCATCTGAAGTCAACAGACTGCTGATAAAACGGGCGGTCAGCGGTAGATTTAGTCGCCCAAGGTGATCCAGACCCGACAGACAGACCATTCCAGTGAACGTCGATAGTAAATCTGCTTCTTCGATCAAGGGTATGGCCCGCAATCCCCCACCTGGCGACTGCATAGTCGCCAGGAACTCGGCCGTTTGTGCGGCCTCATCTGTGCGGATGCCACCAAGAAGCGTCAAACATGCCACAACAGCCGCGGTTGCGTTGGTCTGACTACAGGGTTCACCGGACGTCTCGCAGTATCCGCCATCAGGTTGCCTGAGCCCATATAGGGCCTGTAGCGAGCCTTCTTGATCCGGCATATCGACACCCAGCATTTCGTAGCACAACATCGCCAGGAAGGTGTGATACGCACTGACCGTCGTACCATTCGGGCGAGTGTATCCTCCATTTGGGAGTCGCTGTCGGTTAATGGTCGACACGATCTCACTCATGTCCAGAGGGTTTGTGACCTCATCGGCTCCCAGCATACGCCGGATGTTCAGAATACTGAAGCACTCCAGTACATCTTTGGGCTGAGCTATTCGTTGTATGAACGGAAGAGTCGCCATTGACGGACCAGTATTGTTACTGACCAGGCGAAGTGTGCGAAAGCCAAAGTCGGTGTAGTAGAGGTCGGACTTTCCCTGTCGACCGCTAAACCCGCCATCTGGTGATTGCTGGGTATCGATAAATTGTGCGATGTGGCTCATTATGGCCTGACCCAGTGTTCCGGCACCTGTTTGAAGCACGCCATCGAGGGCTGGCAGGAACCCGATCGGCATCATGAAATGCGGCCTGGCAACACCAGGCCAATAATAAACCGCATGAGTTCCTGCATGGGCAAAGGTTCAAACTGAGAAGCCAGCTCCTCAGCTCGTGACCGCAGCTTTTGCACCAAGAGTTGAGTCTTATCGAAGACCCCCAGGTCAGTGTAGAGCCTGCGAAGCCGCACCACTTCGGACGTGGAATCGGTGGCAGCATGAAGCAGATGCTTTTCGGATTCCGGGCACGCCTGCAGAGCAAAAGCATGCAAAATGGTGGGCCTCTGGGCCAGCACATCACCGCCTGCAACCTTACGGTTCGTGTTGTCTGGCTTCCAGTCATCGAGGTCATTCAACGCCTGGTATCCCTCGCCGAGGTAGGTACAGAACAGCCGCAGCTTTTGATGGTCGAACTCAAACATCGCGGCCCGCAGACCAGCGTATAACGCGACCTCTAACCCAGGCGCCGTCTTCAGCGAATAGATCGACAACACATCCATAGGGCTGAGGGTTTTCCCGCTTCGGCCCTTCCACATCAACTCAGCACCTTGTCCACGGCACAAATCCAGGTGGGCACTGGAGAGCGACCTCAAGATATCTGCCACACACTCCGCACCTAAGGCCGACACCTCACCAGCGACCAGGTTATAACCCAAACCAACCAGGTAGTCGCCCACATTGATGGCTGGTGCCACACCGTATTTTCTGTGGATGGTCATCTGACCATAACGATAGACGTCATCATCCTCAATATCATCGTGAACCAGCGAGGCCTTATGCATCGCCTCAATGGCCATCGCGAGCCGCCGAATAGCGACCGGAATTTCGAGATCACCCTCCAAGGCGCGGCTGCCCTGAGTGGCAACAGCATACGACGCCACGGTCAGGAACGGCCGCAAGCGCTTTCCGCCGTGGGCAAACCAGTCCAAAGCGATCTTTTCGGTGGCATTATGGGGTTCAATCTCAGACCCATCGGGTAAATAACCCGAGATAGGCGATGGCAGTGCTTCCGTGAGCCCAGCATTGTCAAAGATAGCCATACTCTCACGCAGTAGATGCACATAGCTGCGTGGAGGTGCCACAGCGTGCGAAGATGACATGCGGAGTATTGTCCGCAGCTCATCAAGTTCCGTTGTCGTGTTCACGCATCCATCCTGCAGCAGGGGGACAGCCATGTAAGGTATCCCTATCTCAGATATTCTGGTAAACGACTTCTCAAGTGAATCGAGGCAGGCCACGCCCAGCAGGGCATCGGTGCCGCCCTCAAGCACTTTCATGATGACCGCAGTGGTGCCCTCTGAGACGATCACCTCATATCCGAGCTTCTCCGCTTCAGATTTCAACCCGCCGATATTGCATGCATCGCACTGCCTGCACAGAAGGTTGGAAGCGTCCAGCTCTGCGGTGCATTCTACCTGGTTGCTCATGCAGTGCGGCAGCAGCAGCAGCCTGCGGTGGAACGGCACCGTCTCGAAATACCTACGCCAATAGACGTTACTCAAAGCCACCATTGCATACCCCAGGTAAACTTCCGGTAGTGAAAGCCTGTTCAGGAGCGACCGTGCTTCCGACTTCAGCTCATCGCTAGACGGGTACCGCGCGTGGTCGAATTCGGCCCCGAGTTCATCAGCTAAACTGCGAATGGAATCCCTGATCGATCGATCCTGCGGCACCTGCTTGATGTCACTGGTGGGTTGTTCATGCGCTGCAGACATTATCACTAATCCTCATTACCGGGATGTAGAGCGAACAAAGTGACCCTAACGCCTCTACCGTCCATATGACCGGATAGAGACGTTCCGAATACCAGAGACTGGAAAAATACAGTCCGATAGCGGAAGCGTCTGTCCAACTGCCATCTTCCACCCGCGAAACCAGGTATTCGCCGCCAGACTGAATGGCATCTTGCACACCGGGCATGGACGTAAACTGGGTCAGAGCCGATAACACCGTCGCGGTCTCCTCAACCGATGAGGCAACACCAGGTGCCCCACCCCAACCGCCGTCGGCGTTCTGGGCCGACACCAGGTATTTGACTCCCTTCGCTGACACGTCAGCATCACGGCTCGCCACAGCGTAGGCCAGAAGGGTCCTGGCGGTTCCATACACTGGGTTATGGCTGTTGTCGGCGGCCTGGTTTCCAAACCACAATGGGATCCAAGACCCATCGTCATTCTGTGTCCGACGCAGATACGCTAACCCGTTTGAGACAGCCGCATTCAGCGACTGATCAGATGAATGTAGCCCATATGCGTGAATGGCCCGGATGGCATGAGATGTAATATCCGGCGAACTCTTGTCGAAGGCTAACTGGCCCCAGCCACGGCAAAAAGCTGGCCAGCCACCGTCCGAGTTCTGCAAGCCACGCAGCCAGCCCACTCCCTTGGCAGCCGCATCTATTTTATTCAGCCTTAATAGTGCTAAAACCGCGCCTGAGGTATCATCCGCATCTGGAACTCCACCCGGATGATGCGTCCAGGGAAATCCTCCGGGGCTCGCACCGGTGAATGGATGTTTCAACTGCTGCTGTTGTTCGCATATCCACTGTGCGGTGCATGATTCGTCGATTCGGCTCAAACTTTTTGACCTATCAAGCGCAGTCACGGCACCCGTGGTCAGCCATACTGAGAGATCGGTATCGATCGGCCAACTTCCATCGGCTCGCTGCGATGCGCAGATAAACGCCAGGCATCTGCTCACGACCGGGTCATCTGCGCTGCGCACGGACCCAAGGCTCATCGCGACAAAACCGGTCAGTGGTGTCGCCTCCAGAAATCCGCCGTTCACGGGCTGTATGGCCGCCAGTTTAGCCAGAGCCGCAGGCATTGCCGCTTGACGGACATACCGACTGATCGCAGACCTGGGCGGGTTGCGGTGGAACAACACAATGCCGATGGCTATCAATGCCGGCAAGGCGTAACTGACGACATGAAGCCGCAGAAACCTAAACAGGCTCTGAGGGAACACCGCTAACTCAAACGGCAGCGCAGGCACACTGCTCCACGGCACCATCTCGGCCAGAGCGCAGTTCATCAAGATCGGCACGGCAAATGTGCGGTCCTCACCGTAGGTGTTTGTGACAGCTTTCACTATCGCATCTGGTGTCGATCCTGCGTGTGCAGTCACATAAGCTTGCGAGCGCGTGGACACCACAGGATTATCTTGTATCGATATTGTCATCGCGGCCATCACAAGCAGCGTGGTGGATAGGTTGCTGGGGCTGTCTGAGGTATCGCCCCAGCCGCCGTCGGAATTTTGTGTCTGTGTGAGCCACCGCACACCTGCGGAGATGCTGCTTGCATGAACCTCAAGATTGGTCACCGCCATCGCACTGATGGCAATTGCGGTCGAGAGAGCCGATGAGGAGAGCTCACCTGTCCAATAGCCGTCAGAATGCATCTCCCTAAGTAGATGCTCTACAGCTCGGTTGGTGGCCTGTGCCAACCTCTCATGGTTCATCTCACTCAACCTTTCGCCCGAAGCCCATGCAGCGCGAATAGTGCATTCCACTGCAAGACCTGTCCCCGCCCGAGCACCTGCAGCAATGCTCTGCGTCCCGCTGGAACACCGGCCGCTTTCTGGTTGTCCCAATACATTCTGGGTATCCACTGGAAGTTCAACTTGTATGATTCCTTCACCAACTGCCAATGCAGCCTGCTCATATCCTTCACCCGCAAGCCAGGTGCACCGTCAATAGGCGCATACAATACAGGGAATACAGTGATCCGCAAATGCGCTATAGATTTGACCCAATCGACACACTTCTGCACATCCTGAGGGCTCTCTCCCGGCAGGCCGACAACAAGGCTGACCATGGGCATGAATCCTGCTTTGCACAGCCTGCGAAGCTGTTCTGCCGCAAACGCGCCCCAGTGTTCTACCGGCGAACGCCCCATTTTGACTGATCCGCCGTTCGCTTTGAGCAACTCTCCGGAGATCGTCTCGACACCAACATTCACCCATGGGTATTCACAGCCGGTGTCACCCACCAGCAAATCGTGGATGGTCTTCAATTGTTCATCGGAAAACTGCGAAATGCTCAGCACATTCGCATGATCGGTCTGAATTAATCGCAATCCCTCAATCTGCCGCAGCTTCGTTAACAGGGAGATCACCGCATCGGGATTAGCGGTGGTGCCAGTAGATCCATACCGAAAGAAATCCTCGCTGAGAATGGCGATGCTGCTTATACCCGCCCTGATGTTCGTCAGCACATCAGCCACCACTGTGGCTTCGGGAAGATGGATCATCGGAACTCGGGCGATCGTGCAAAATGCGCATCCCAGCCCGCAGCCGCGGCTGATCTCCACCACGCCCATGGAACTCGCTCCGCATATGCAAGGAACGGCATCGGCGGCCACAGGTGATCCTGTCAGACTGGAGTCCAACTCCTGACCTTCGATGATCCGTCGGAACAGCTCCGTCACATTGCCTTCGGCATAGCCGCTGATGACATAATCGATACCCAGCTTCCGCATCTGGCCCGGATCACCGGCGATTTGCCACGCTCCAGGTCCACCCATCACGACTTTCGCTTTGGAGTGGCTTGTCTTGAGCGTCTCTTGCACTTTGTTCATCAGACGTTCGAACATCACCAATGGGAAAATCTGTCCGCCAGATATTTCTGTCATCGTAGAGCTGTTCATGCCATGACCGGCAGGCTCACCAGAACTCACCGCTACGATCGCGGTGTCGGTGCCCACCGCTTGATTCAGACGGCGTTCATCGACCACGGTCACCTCATCGGCAATAAATCCGCCTGCCAGCAAGGCCGCCTCTATGCGTCGTAGCCCGAGGGGTGCCGTCAACGCGCGGACATCTGCACTGGGATTCCATGGCATCAGTAAGTCTGAGGTGACCCACGGCGGAATACTGGAGGTCTGGCTGGCAGCCAGCATGCCATCAAACAGCAATTTGTAGTCGGCCATCAGCGTGCGATCGGCCGTGAGCACCACCTTGTAGCCCGATTGTTTCACTAAGCTATATTCTCTTCCGAGCAAGGTTCTCAAGATCGTCCACCAGGCTATCCAGGTCATCTAGTGCATCCTGTGGCGGCCGAGAAGCAGCCTTAAGTTCAGGCAAAGTCGGACGCCCGCATTCTTTACATAAAACAGCACTGGGATCAATCTTTGTCAGCAGCAGCAAATTTGGTTTTTGCCCACACAATGAACACACCGTACCGCCAATGTTGGTTTGTGGCTTTCTGGGAGTATTGCTCATGGTCACAAATAGCCCCGGCGCGCCGGCAATGGCCTCATCTTTACTGTATAGTGGGAAACTGATGGCACTTTGGGGGCAGACGCGACTGCAGGCGGGGCATCCGGGCTTACAGTTGCCGGGATTGGAGGCGACAACACGATGGTCGGCATCATACTCAAACACATTGAAGATGCAGAACTGGAGGCAGTTTCCGCAGTTAGTACACCGTGTGCTGTCCATCACCGGATACCACCGGTCCGTGATCTCCTCTGTGATCTCTCTGAACGATCCGTCATCTACGTCATAATGGCTGGTAGGTGCCCTCAATGCTTGGATGGCCTCGTAACAGTCATCCGCATTCAGATAGGCTGACATATTGAACACATGAGAGGAATCAGCGACGCATCCGTGTTTACGCAAAAGGGCAGCGGCAGGCCGAGGGTGCAGCCAACTTAACACCACCGGTTTATTGGGAACTGCAGCCAGCGTGACCCAAACCGATGAATCTTCAGACAATTGGTATATGTGGGGTACCACCATCACATCGAAATGGCCAGAAACCCTGCACTTTTCAGCTAGAGCATCTTCGAATGAGCGGCGAACGGAATCACCAGATACATCCCTGGAGATTACAACGCATATGCGATTCATCATCTCACCCTGCGATCTTTCTTTGGTCATGTGTGTGAGGGATTTTGTTTTTTGGTGGGAATTTCCGGTGTTCTTGACATGAGTTTACGTCCAGTCTATTATAACATCGGGGGAGCATTATCGTATAGAGCATGAACACACGCGGTCAGCAAACGTATCACACCCATTCATCCCTCAATGCGAAAGGCAAGTTCCCAACTGATGAAAACGGCACCACTGATAAAGGCCCTCCCCGCCATCGCCGCCGCTATATGTATCACACTTCTGGCCTACTGGTTCACCAGCAACCAGCGTTCAGTCGATGTCGTCAAGCGAGTGCCTGGCCAGGACATGCAAGAAGGACAACCGGGTACGGGCGGGCCTGAGGACGCGGCTCCACCGGCAGAGGTCAGTGTGGCCAGTCCTGAATCGGCAGCAGCACCGGCACAAGTACCCACCGCTCCAGAAGCCTCATTGGCCGCTGCCGGCACTGTAGTTCCTGCATTACCCGGCGAATGGCCGCGCTTCAGGGGCGCCCTGAACGACAACGTCAACTCGGAAAATGTGGCCTTGAGCACAAAGTGGGCAAACGGTGCCCCTCCCCTTCTCTGGAGCCTTGATGTGGGCGAAGGTCATGCCGCCGCGGCCATCAAGAACAGCCGTGTGTACATTTTAGACTACGACCGAACGGCTCAAGCGGATGTGCTCAAGTGTCTCACGCTCTCCGATGGCAAAGAGCTGTGGAAATACTCCTATCCTGTGGCGTTAAAGCGAAACCACGGCATGTCTCGCACCATCCCTGCAGTGACCGACAAATATGTGGTGACCATCGGGCCGAAATGCAATGTGGTCTGTGCCGATCCGATGACCGGTCGCGTGTTCTGGACACTCGACCTGGTGAAGGAATACAAAACGGAGATACCCCCGTGGTATGCCGGGCAATGCCCCCTCATAGACGGCGATCGTGCCATCATCGCCCCAGGTGGGAGTTCCTTAATGGTAGCTATCGACTGCGCTACTGGCAAAGTGGCTTGGAAAACCCCGAATCCCAGTGCATGGAGCATGACCCATTCGTCAATCACACCGATTATGTTCAAAGGCCAGAAGATATATGTCTACTGCGGCAGCGGTGGAGTGGCTGGCGTCTCCGCGAAAGATGGATCGATACTCTGGCAGACTACAGACTGGACGGTCAAGATAGCCAATGTGCCATCGCCAGTGGTGGTCGGCAGTGACCGGCTCTTCCTCAGCGGAGGATACAATGCAGGCAGTGCCATGCTGCAGCTTCAATCAACAGGAAACAAGATCAACACTCGCATTTTATACAAACTTCCTCCCACAGTTTTCGGTTCAGACCAGCAAACACCCATTCTGTACAACGGCTATATCTACGGGGTCATCCCAGGAGGCCAACTGGCCTGCCTTGACCTTAACGGCAAAATCAAATGGACCAGCGGGGCCGCCTATCGGTTTGGTATCGGGCCGTATATCATTGCAGATGGCAAGATACTGGCATTGGATGATCTAGGGCTGCTGACCATTGCGGAGGCCTCCCCTGCCGCATTTCGGCCACTTGGCCAGGCACGGCTGCTCAGCGGTCACGACTGCTGGGGTCCGATGGCACTTGCTGGCGGTCGGTTGATCGCGCGCGACCTCACAAAAATGGTCTGCGTAGACATCGCTAAACGCTGATAACCAGGCATCACCACCGAGGGAGAGTACAGACGTGAACGAGCCTCATTCCCCTGACGGACCGAAATGGAATAGACAGACTGTCTTTAAGTTGGTTATCGTCATATATATTATCTTGGTGGGCACCGTTGTGATGTGGCTGACATACAACCATGCGGTAAAACGCAGTTCACCCTTAGGGTCAGCGTATGATGAGCAGATTCGCAAACTGAGTACAACAGACCCCAGCCAGATCGGCTACACAGAAATCAAAGAGATACCCACGGGACTGGCGGAACCTCGCTGTATTGCGTTGGATAGCAAAGGCAATATCTTTGTAGCGGGCGACACTTCCATTCGGGTGTTTGAGCCTCAAGGCAATCCGCTGCGTGACATTGCAACTAACCGCCCACCTTACTGCCTGGCGGTAGATGCGAACGGCGATATCTACGTAGGCATGAAGGGTCATGTCGAGGTGCTGTCGCCCAAAGGTGAGAGCATTTCCGTGTGGTCGTCACCGTCACAAAAAGCGCACTTCACGGCCCTGGTCGTCACAGATAAGGACGTCTGGGTGGCTGATGCGGTAAACAAGCAGATACTCCGGTACAATAAAAATGGTGCAGTCACTGCCATTTTCGCACGAAAAGACTCTGCAAAGAAAATTGAGGGGTTGCTTGTGCCCAGTCCTTATTTGGATATCGCACCAGCAGAGAATGGCGCAATATGGGTTGCTAATCCTGGCAAGCACGAGCTGGAGCTCTACTCAGCCGATGGCCATCTGACCAGGCACTGGGGTATATTCGCTTTTTCCATCAAAGGATTTAGCGGCTGTTGTAACCCGACAAACATCGCCATCACGCCAGATGGCCGTTTCGTCACGAGCGAAAAAGGAATACCCCGCATCAAAACATACAAAGCTGACGGATCATTCCAATGGGTGGTCGCAGGCTCCGAGTCATTCAAACCGGAAACGGCAGGGCTTGATCTGGCTGTTGACTCCAGCGGGCGGATTTTTGTGCTCGATCCAGCCAACAAAAATATTCGGATATTCACAATAAAGAACAAGGCTAATCCATGAAACTGAATTCCAACATCAGCCGGGGTGAGTTCCTGAAAAATATCGGCAGGGTGATCGCGGCAGGTGCACTAGTTACTGGCGTTGCCACGCTTGTGAACAGGCCTTCTCGTCCGCACGATATCTGTGATAGTGACGGCATTTGCAGCCGCTGCCGAGGGCTTCAAGCATGCGCATTGCCGCAGGCGATGTCGACTCGACAAAACATCACAAGTGAGTCGACTGGGCAGTAGACGATGAAAATCAACCGTAGAGATTTGTTAAAAAGCAGCGTGTGGTATGCGGGACTTCTGGGTGCCGCCGGAAGCCTTGGTGTCGTCGCAGGTAGAGGCGAGACAGCCACTGTATGGCAGATCGATCCCAACAAGTGCATCAGTTGTGGAAGGTGCTCCAGTGCGTGCGTGCTCACGCCGTCAGCCTCAAAATGCGTTCACGCCTATGCTATGTGTGGATACTGCAAGCTCTGTACCGGCTTTTTCGAACCAGACCCAAACGCATTGAACACCGGTGCCGAAAACCAGCTCTGCCCCACTGGAGCCATCAAGCGCAGGTTCGTCGAAGACCCCTATTACGAGTATGTCATTGATGAACCGCTGTGTATTGGTTGTGCGATCTGTGTGAAAGGCTGCACCGCATTTGGCAACGGCTCGTTGTTCATGCAAGTGCGACATGACCGATGCGTCAACTGTAACGAATGCGCCATCGCCATGGTATGCCCGGCAGATGCGTTCACCAGAGTTCCAATTGGCCAGCCCTATCTCCTGAAGACAAAAGACCAACCCAAATAATGCGTAAATTCTGGCTCTGGATCAGCGCACTGCTCAGTTGCACCATCACGGCTTACGCCATCGAGCGGTTCCCCCCGCCCGATTTCACATCGGGATACAAGATTCATGTGCCCACCACCCCACCAGCGCGAGCTGATATCTATGGATACATCGACATCGCGGTGCTGGTGATGGCTTTGGTGCTGGCGTCCTACTTTGTCATTTGGCGTCGCTCACGCCGCGGAGTCGTAGTGCTGTCGGTCTTTTCGTTGATCTACTTCGGGTTCTACCGGCAGGGATGCATCTGCCCGATTGGCTCAATACAGAACGTGGCATTGTCACTTAGTGACGCAAGTTATAAACTGCCCCTTTTGGCGGCTGTGTTTTTCCTGGTGCCGATTCTATTCGCCTTTTTTGTGGGACGGGTTTTCTGCGCGGCCGTCTGCCCTCTGGGGGCGATCCAGGATGTCTTTCTTAGAAAGCCGGTGAAGGTTCCGGAGTGGCTTGCCCAGCCCCTGTCGCTTCTCCCCTGGATTTACTTAGGCGCGGCCGTGTTATTTGCCGCCACCAACACCGCATTCATCATCTGCGAGTATGACCCGTTTGTCGCCTTCTTTAGACTCAGTGGAAGTCTGACGATGCTGATCTTCGGCGGGCTGATGCTGCTGCTGGCGGTTTATGTTGGCCGCCCTTATTGCCGGTTCCTCTGCCCTTATGGCGCTCTGCTGAGGTTGGTATCACCGCTCGCGAAATGGCGGGTGACCATCACTCCGGACAAGTGCATCCAGTGCAGACTATGCGAACAAGCCTGCCCCTTTGGGGAGATCCGGATGCCGACCCCGGACATGCCCCTCAAACGGCATGAAGGTAAGAAGCAGCTCACCCTCTGGCTGGTGTTGCTGCCTGTGATCGTATTATTCGGTGTGTTGCTTGGGTACCTCGGCAGTGCGAAGATGTCGCACGCAAACCGGCATGTGCAACTGGCAGAGCGCCTGTGGAACGAAGAGCACAAAACAGTTCAGGGCACCACAGAACAGACCACAGCCTTTAGCAGGCTGGGGACACCGAACGCCGTGGCCTACCAAAAGGCTTTGGCAGTCCAACAACAATTCAAGACATTCGGCATGTGGTTTGGAGGCTGGCTCGGGCTGGTGATCAGTCTAAAAATGATCATGCTGTCCATCCGTCGTCGACGTGTTGACTATGAAGCCGATTCGGCTGGCTGCATCGGATGTGCCCGCTGCTACGAGACCTGCCCCGTGGAACGAGCCCGTCACGGCGATGTAGATGCCATCAAACTGCTTGAGGAGAAGTCATGACCAACAGCAGTAAAACGACGAACCCGAACTTGAATGCAGCAGATGCCTATAGGTCCCTATTGACCACTATCGCCATCCTGGCTGCGTTTTGTCTGGTCGTCATGATCATGATGCTGACCAACCATGCCAAAATCAACCGTTCTGACCCACGGTATGCACCGGCATTAATCAGCATTAAACAGCAACTGCACAAAAAGCCAACCGATGAAGCGCTCAAAGCGAAGCTCAGAGACACAGATGCCTCGCTTCGCAAAGAGTATCTAAAGCGACTGGACTTCGCGAACACTGGCAGTTATTTATTATTAGTCGGGATTGCGGGTCTGCTGATCACCATCCCAGCAGCCGCGCAGTATCGGCGAAAGATCGCTCTGCCGGAGCCTCAGACTGACATCGGCGACGAACAGCGCCACATAGCCAGGCTGTCCAGAATTGGCATCGCCACTCTGGGTATCGTGATCACGGGTGGCATGGTCACCATTGCGGTAACCTCAGGCGGTGACTTAACGGCAGGCTACAAGAAGGCCGTCAGCGACTATCTCAAGACCAAACCTGCAACACCCGCAAACCAGGGACAGTCGGCACCCGTGGCTAATGCCGCGAGCTCGCCCGCGGCCCCAGGCCCTGTGGCCACAAACCCCACGCCTCCAGCGATGACCGGACCGATACCAGCTCTGCCGCCATTGCCTGGGTTGTCGAACTCTGCCGTCACCGCTCAAGAGCCAGGCAAAAAGCCACAGGCTGAACCGGTAAAGGCGCCGAAGCTCGCTGTCGAAGCTCCGTTTGACGCACAGGACTTCGCTCCCACACTCGAGGAATATAACCAGAACTGGCCGGTATTCCGCGGACCGTCAGCGGGAACGGCCTCGGGCTCCTACCCGACAAGCTGGGATGCCGCATCGGGTAAGTCCATCCTTTGGAAAACTCCCATACCCATGCCGGGCTGGAACTCCCCTGTGGTTTGGAAAGATCGTATATTCCTGGCCGGTGCTGACAAGCAGAAGCGAGAGCTCTATTGTTTCGCGGCACCAGATGGCAAGTTGTTATGGAGTAAAACCATTGATGCGCTGGTTCAGGGTAAACCACCTGAGGTGTTCGATGACACCGGTTATGCTGCACCTTCTTTGGCCGTCAACGGCAAGCATGTTTTTGCCATTTTTCCTAACGGCGACGTCGTCTGCTACAGCCTGACAGGTGAGTTGGTGTGGCAGCGCAACTTGGGAGAGCTGGAGAGCATGTATGGTTACGCCTCATCGCTCAGTCTGTATATAAGTCTGCTGATTGTTCAATACGACCAGGGCTCTGGCGATGACGGCAAATCGGCGTTGATGGCTCTTCAAAGCAGCACGGGTAAGATCGTGTGGCTGACACACCGTGACGTCGCGAACTCTTGGAGCAGTCCGCTAGTGGTGAACTCTGGCGAGAGCGGCTTGATCGTCACCAATGCCAACCCGTGGTCTATTGGCTATGAGGCACAGACAGGCAAGGAGCTTTGGCGAGCGAAGCTGATGAGCGGTGATGTGGCCCCCTCCGCTGCGTATGCCGATGGTATAACCTATGTCTGTAACACGGGAGCCGTCCTGGCCGCCATACGCACCAACGGCACCGGAGATGTCACCAAATCAAACGTTCTTTGGCAATCGACTGATGGCCTACCCGATATCACCAGCCCTGCATCTAATAGCGAGTATCTCATTACCGTCACTACCGATGGCACTGTCACCTGCCATGACGCGAAGCAGGGAAAGAAGCTCTGGGATCACGCCTACGACGCAGTGTTCAAGGCATCACCTGTGATTGTCGGCAACAAAGTGTATCTTCTGGACGGTGAAGGCGTGATGCACATAGTCAGCCTGAAGCCAAGCTTCACTGAGGAATCGAATGCTTCTGTCGGGGAGAGTACCCATGCAACTCCAGCGTTTGTGGACGGTAAGATATACATCCGCGGACAGAGCCACTTGTTTTGCATAGGGGCCAAATAATGCCTTTAATGGCTAGTCCGCAAAAGACCAATATCGACATATCCCGTGTGGATGCCATCATCGAGCAATTCGGCACAACACAAAACGCCGTCATCCCGATACTGCAGGCGATACAGGATGAGTATAGGTATCTGCCCGAAGAGGCCTTGCGGAGAGTATGTGACATCACCGATATCACCCCTGCGTCGATCTCCGGTGTGGCCTCATTCTACTCGCAGTTCAGGCACAAACCTGTGGGGCGGCACCTCATCAGCGTCTGCCACGGCACCGCTTGCCATGTGAAAGGCGCAGAGCTGGTGCATGATGCCATTCTGCGTGACCTCGGCATATCTGGCGATGATGACACCGACAAAGATGGCGTCTTCACAGTCCAGAAAGTTTCGTGCCTTGGGTGCTGCACCCTGGCTCCTGCCCTTCAGATCGACGGCATTACATACGGTCACCTCACACCAGACACAGTGCACAAGTCCGTGAAGGATTTCCTTGATCTGGAACAGCGTGGTGCGGTGGCCACACGGTTCACCATCCAACACAAAGAACCCAAAATGTCGGCGGAGATACGGATCGGCATGGGCTCCTGCTGCATCGCGGGCGGAAGCTCCGATGTGCGGGATGCGCTCGAAACGGCCATCCATGATACCCGCGCCGCGGTGGTCGTCAAGACCGTGGGCTGTGTGGGGATGTGCCACCGCACACCGCTGGTCGAGGTGATCGCTCCAGATGGTGCCTCGACGATGTACGCCAAAGTCGATGCGAATGATGCGGCTGGTATAGTAAAACGACACTTCAGGCCGCGCGGCATCATCCGCCAGTTGAAGACTGGTCTTTCAGGCATGATCGACAGTTTGCTCACCGATGAGTCATGGGAGCCTGTCACAAGGCATTCGATTGATGTGCGTGAGCCATCGGTTCATGCTTTCGCACATCGGCAGATGCACTTGGCCACCGAGAGCTGCGGGCGCATCGACCCCCTGAACATTGATGAATATATCCAGCACGAAGGCTTTGCTGCCCTTCGGAAGTGCATCGAGGAACACAAGCCTCAGGATGTGATTGAGACCATCCGGCAGTCCGGTCTGCGTGGCCGCGGTGGAGCCGGTTTCCCAACTGGCGACAAATGGGACATGGTGCGAAAGAGCACGGGTGAGTTGAAATACATCATCTGCAACGGTGATGAGGGTGACCCTGGTGCCTTCATGGACCGAATGATGCTGGAGTCCTACCCCTACCGAGTTCTCGAAGGCATGGCGATCGCTGCATACGCCGTGGGTGCGAAAGAGGGATATTTATACATCAGGGCGGAGTATCCCCTGGCGGTTAAACGCATCAAAGAGGCGATCGAGGTTTGTCAAAACAAAGGCCTTCTTGGTGACCAGATCGCAGGAAGCGGGTTCTCCCTTAGGCTTCACGTGATGGAAGGTGCGGGAGCCTTCGTGTGCGGTGAAGAGACAGCACTGATGGCGTCCATCGAGGGACGCCGCGGCAACCCACGGCTTCGACCACCCTATCCGGCCGAATCCGGCCTTTGGGAAAAGCCGACAAGCATTAACAATGTGGAGACTTACGCGTTGGTGCCGTGGATCATACGAAATGGGCACGAAAAGTTTGCTGAGTTGGGCACAGTCCAAAGCAAGGGCACCAAAGTGTTCGCACTCGCTGGGAAGATCGTGCGAGGTGGATTGATTGAGGTGCCGATGGGTATCACGGTCAACGAGATAGTTAACGAGATCGGTGGCGGAGTCCCACACGGTCAGAAGTTCAAGGCGGTGCAGATTGGGGGGCCCTCTGGTGGTTGTATCCCTGCCCAACTTGGTGACACCGCGGTTGACTATGAAACACTGAAGTCTGTAGGGGCCATCATGGGCTCTGGCGGACTGGTAGTGATCGACGACACCGACTGCATGGTGGACATCGCTCGGTACTTCATTGAGTTTACCCAGCGCGAATCATGCGGAAAATGCACATTCTGCCGCGTCGGCACACAACGGATGCTTGATATCCTAACCCGTATGTGCAACGGTAAAGGCAAACATGGCGATATCGAAAAACTCGAGGAGCTGGCGCACCAGGTGAAGCAATCCAGCTTGTGCGGACTGGGCCAGACGGCCCCTAACCCCGTGCTCTCGACGCTGAGATACTTCCGCGATGAGTACGAAGCGCACCTTAAGGGGCACTGCCCAGCAGGCAAGTGTCGAGCACTGATCCACTACACCATCAATGACCAATGCATCGGCTGCACCAAGTGCGCCCAGAAATGCCCCACAGACGCGATCGCTATGCTTCCTTACCAAAAACACGAGATCGACCAGATAAAATGCATCCGGTGTGACACATGCCGGCAGGTATGCCCCACTGACGCAGTGACGGTGAACTAGCGATGCCAGTGCTCACGATCGACGGCCATGAGGTTCAGATTGCGCAGGGATCAACGATCCTCGATGCAGCCGCTGCTGCTGGTATCAAGATTCCTACGATGTGCTTCCTGAAGGGACTTCCCGCCCAGACGTCCTGTCTGGTGTGCGTGGTCAGGGTAAATGGCTCGCCGCGTCTGGTGCCCTCCTGCGCCACCCTGGCTGTGGATGGCATGGTGGTAGACAGCAGCAGCGAAGAAGTTGTGACGGCACGCCGAACGGCTTTGGAGCTGTTGCTTGGCAACCACTTGGGCGACTGCGTGGGCCCGTGCCAAACGGGTTGCCCTGCGCATATGGACATACCCACTATGATCGCCCATATCTCCGCAGGCGATTACAGGCAGGCGATCACCACCATCAAGCAGCATATCGCACTGCCTGCGGTTTTAGGCCGGATTTGCCCCGAGCTTTGCGAGCGAAGCTGTCACCGTGCGGCTCAGGACTCTCCGGTGTCCATCTGCCGCATTAAGCGGTTTGCTGCCGATGTTGATCTGGCTTCACCTCAGCCCTATCTGCCGGACTGTGCTCCGCCCTCTGGCAAACGGGTGGCCATCATCGGTGCTGGCCCCACAGGTCTCGCCGCAGCATACTACCTGCAACAATTGGGCCATCATTGCGTGCTGTTTGATGAGCACGAACAGCCTGGAGGGATGCTTCGGTATGGCGTGACACCCGACAAGCTGCCTCACGACGTACTGGATGCCGAAATCGGGTTGATACTCCAAATGGGAGCGGAACTGCGCTCTAACAGTTGCTGCGACAACGCCCAATGCCTGGACGACCTTAGCACTAGCTATGGTGCGGTTCTTCTGGCCTGCGGAAAGCTTGAGGGAGACAGACTGACCAGGCTGGGCCTCAAGACCACCCCACACGGGATTCTAGCGGACCGACAGACTATGATGAGCTCCAAGCCTGGGGTCTTCGCAGCGGGTTCAGTTGTGACCCCCTCGCAATACGCGGTGCGGGCAGTGGCCAAAGGCCGCTCTGCGGCCTTGGCGATAGACCACTATCTGAAGGGTTTAGCGTCGGACGCCGATCATTCTCCGTTCTCTGTTCATATGGGCCACCTGCAAGAAGGTGAAATATCCATCATGATGGATGGAGTCAGCGAATCTGCACGGGTGGTACCGTCTGGTGATGGGTTCACTGAAGACGAGGCAGTGACCGAAGCGCGTCGGTGTATGCGCTGCGAGTGCGGTAAGCTCCATGGATGCAAGCTGCGCGACTATAGCATCGAGCTCAAGGCCTCGCCCACGCGATTCAAAGGGACACGAGAGCTGTTGCGCCGGTATCAGAACCATCCCTTTGTAGTATACGAGCCTGGTAAATGCATCACGTGTGGATTGTGCATTGAGTTATGCCAGAGATTCGCTGAGCCGATAGGTTTGGCCTTCATGGGGCGGGGTTTCGACGTCAGGCCTGGTGTCCCCTTCGATGAGCCGTTCGCTCACGCATTGAAAGTAGTAGCGGTTGAGTGTGTGAACGCCTGCCCCACCGGTGCGCTGGTGATGAAAAAGACGGCTGGCCAACCAGCAACTGAGGAGATATAGCATGACGCAGCCTCAAGGACGACTAACGGTGTCCGATATCACGAAGGACTACTCTTCCACACAAGGCACGACGCCGATACTGAAGGGTATCTCCCTCACAGTGGAGCCAGGGCAGACTCTGGCCATCATTGGGCCCTCAGGTTCTGGTAAAAGCACACTGCTGAATATCATTGGCTCCCTTGATAAGCCTACATCGGGGAAGGTCATGATAGACACAACCGATGTGACAGCCCTAGAGGGTGATGCGCTCGCGGCTTTTCGGGCCAAACAGGTCGGTTTTGTATTCCAGGAGCACCATCTGCTGCCACAACTCACCGCCGTTGAGAATGTGATGCTGCCCGCTATACCGGCAGGGTGTGATTCCTCGGCCTTGAAAGTCGCCCTGTCACTGCTAGAGCGGGTCGGAGTTTCGCACCGGGCGGAGGCGTTCCCAGCTCAGATGTCGGGAGGTGAACGCCAACGGACTGCGGTCGCACGCGCCCTTGTGAATGGAGCCAAGTTGCTGCTCTGCGATGAACCGACCGGCAGTCTAGACCGCGACTCGGGTGCGAACATCATCGCATTGCTGCTGGAGCTGGCGGAGACGCAGGGAGTGACGGTCATTATCGTCACGCATAACCTCGATCATGCTCAGAAGTTCAACACATGCATGAAGCTGGTGGATGGCCGCCTAGTGAACTATGACCCGCACACTGACCACGGAGCGGATCTGTGACACTGCGACAGCTCATACTTCGCAGTCTTCGATACTACCGGCGCACGAATGCAGTGGTAGTCTTCGGTCTGGCGATAGCCTCCGCGGTGATCATCGGCTCGCTCATGATCGGTGATTCCATTAAAGGGAGCCTCCTTAATACCGCCACTTCGCGGCTGGGCAACATCGACTTCGCATTGACCTCTCCAGGCTTATTCCGTGCTGATTTGTCTAAAGATTTGCCACAAAGCTCCACACTTAAAGATAAAGTTATACACATCACACCCGCCCTGATTGTCAAAGCCACCGCCGAAAATGCGGACACGGAGCTGGTATTACCGAACGTTAGCATCGTAGGCATCGATGATGATTTCACCAAGCTCTACCCCAACCAGGCAACTCTAAACCCGATGGGCCGTCAGGCTGTCCTCAACACGGCACTGGCCGATGAACTCGGCGTCAAAGTCGGTGATAGTATCATCATCAACCTGGACAAGCAAAGTGCGATACCGTCTGGCACCCTCTTTTCGCACCAGTTGCCTGATGACACACAGACCACAATCCGGCTGGAGGTATCGGCAGTGGTCGGTGATCAAGGCGTTGGTGGGTTCCGGCTTGATAACTCCGTTGAAGTTCCTCGCAATATCTTCGTATCGACCGACTGGCTTGCATCGGCAATCGGGAAGCAAGGCATGACGAACACCCTGCTTGTTCAGCAGGCCGGGCAGGAACATGACATCACATCTGTGCTTCTATACACACTCCGATCTGCCTGCCGTATTGAAGACCACGGCCTTAAGATAATCAATAACGCGCAGCAACGATATCTCTCCCTTCAAAGTGATTCTCTGGCCTTCAGCGATCGTCAGCTTGAGGCTGCTCAAGCGGCCATCACTCAGTGCCGATTTACTGAGAACCCAACCTCCATCTATCTCGCATCAGAAATCCGCAACACAAGCAAGAATGGGGCCTCGACATCTTATGCGATCGTCTCAGGATTGAAGCCGACTGCTCCCTTCAGTTTCGCATCTGGCGGATCGGCAGAGCCCGAACCAGATGGCATATGGCTGAACTCGTGGGCCGCTCAAGACCTCAAAGCGAGTGTTGGTGACAAACTTGAACTTAGCTATTTGGTGCCCATGAAGGACGGTAGTTACCGAAGCCAAAAACTGCAGCGGACTCTCACTGGCATAGTGAACACCACCGGTCCTGCCGCTGATAAAGGGCTTGTGCCTGACTTCGAAGGTCTAACCAACACCAAGAGTATCGAAGATTGGAAAACGCCCTTTCCTGTCGATTTTCGCCGTGTCACGGAACGCGATGACTTGTATTGGGCGAAATACAGCACGACCCCAAAGGCGTATGTCAATCTGTCCACCACGAAACAAATGTGGTCAGCCGGAACATCTGACAGTGGTAACGGATGGGTCACCTCACTACGCATCCCATACCGTGCTGGGACAGATCCGACTGTTGTGAAGGCCATGCTGGAGCGTGCCATTTTAGCACGGCTGAGTCCTGAGGAATCTGGGTTGGTTTTTCGTCCTGTCCGCCGACTAGCCGTACAGTCGGCTCAGGGTAACACCGACTTCGGCCAACTGTTTCTGGTGATGAGCTCCTTCATCATTATCGCTGGTGCGAGTCTGGCAGCCACCCTGCTCAAGCTCTCCAGTGAGCGTAGAGCAGCCGAGATCGGCACGCTGCTAGTCTGTGGATTCAAACCGGCTACCGCAATGCAGGTTTTGCTGGGCGAAGGCTCGATGCTGGCTTTGGCGGGGGCGTTGCTTGGCTTGCCCCTCGGCGTCCTATATGCCTGGGGAGTGATCTCGGCATTGAAACTGTGGTGGACGACGGCTGTAGGCACGTCCTTCTTGTCGATCAGCATTAACCCGGTCAGCCTGTTGGTCGGTATCATCTCAGCCTTGGCTGTAGGACTATTGTCGGTCTGGTTGGCAGTTCGCCGCCTTCAGAATATGCAGGTGCTCCAGTTGATCTCGGGATGGCAGAGCATCGGCACGCGCCACAATAGCAGCTCGGAGAGACGCAGTCTGATAACTCTCATAGTCTGCACCATCTTAACGATAGTGCTGCTGACTGTCTCCATGTCAGCAGTAGTAAAGTCGGCAGAAGCATTGCTGTTTTGCACGGGTGCTGTGCTGCTCATCGGGTCGATTGCTGGTGTGAATGTGGTTCTGATACGGCTGATGCATCGGCGGTATGCAATTCCTTCGTTAAGCAAGCTAGCCATGCGAAGCATGTCAGCCAACCGCGGCCGCAGCCTGTTGATAGTCGGGCTGATGGCCGCTGCGGCCTTCACTATCATCACAGTCGCTGCCAGCACACGGGATTTTTCGGGCATAGACTACACAGCCCGCAACTCCGGCACGGGCGGATTTGCCCTCAAATCGGTTGCGACACAGCCGATCCCATATGACCTGAACAGTCCAAAGACGCGGGCCGATCTGGGATTTACGCCCGAAGATGAACGCAACCTCAAAGGAGTGCGGTTTGTACCATTTTTGGCGAACCGGGGAGACGACATTAGCTGTCTGAACCCCGCCAAAGTGGCGCAGCCCAGAGTGCTTGGCGTCAGCAGTCAGATGGTAGCACGTGGCGGGTTTGGTGCCAAGTCTAAAGCCAAAGCCAATCCTTGGAACTCATTGAATTCTGCAGGACCGCCCATCCCTGTGTTTGGCGATGCGGATACAGTCATCTGGACCCTGCACTCAGGGCTTGGTAAAACTATATCTATTGAGGGCAGTGATGGCAGCACTTATGGAGCGGAATTCACCGCTCTGCTGCCTCAGAGTATATTCGCCAGCGAACTACTGATCTCTGAATCACAGTTCAGAAGTCTATTCCCGGATATCCAAAACCCGCGCTACTTCCTGGTGGATGTTCCTCCAGCGAATGTAAAGGCCGTGACTGAGATTCTACGCCGAAATCTGGGAAGGCTGGGGTTTGACATCAAAAGCACCCAGCAGGTGTTGAACAGCTATAAGGGTGTACAGAACACCTACCTGTCTATGTTCCTGGCTCTAGGGGGCATTGGCATGATGTTAGGTACTGTCGGGCTTGTGATCGTCTTGCTCCGAAGTGCCCTCGAACGCCAGAAGGAGTTCGCTTTGATGCTGACTCAAGGCTTCAAGCGGTCTAATATTGTGAGCCTGCTTCTCATCGAAAACATATGGCTGCTTCTGACAGGCCTGATCATAGGTACTGTGTCGGCTCTGGTTTCGGTTATACCGGCACTGACCGGCATTGAATCGGTGGTTAACTGGCCGGCCATCGGTGTGATCTTCACTTGCATCCTGACCACCGGTGTGGTCTGCTGTGTTCTGGCAGCCAGGCAGGCCGTCAGCGGAATTCTCATTGAGGTGCTTCACGGAGAGTGATTATGAAAACTCGGGCGATATTGGTTATGGCTACCGCACTGTGCGCGTTGACAATCCCGGTGCTCGCACAGACATCCGACGACTGGGCCAGTTTCCGCGGTGGTGCTGCGATGACAGGCGTCGCCAAAGCACCCTTGCCCGTGAAACCTAGGCGATTGTGGACCTACGAAGCGAAAGCCGCTGTCGAATCAACAGCCGCCATCGTCGGTAACTCCGCGTATGTGGGCACCATGAAGGGCCAACTTCTGGCCATCAACATGACCACCGGCAAACTACAGTGGAAGTTCACGGCGAAGGATTCGATCAGCTCTTCGCCCTGCGTGGCAGGCAACATGGTGTATTTCGGCGATGAGAACGGAATTTTCTACGCCATTAACCGAACCAGTGGCAAAATGGCCTGGAAGTATAGCACAAAAGACAAGATCATCTCGTCCGCCATTGTAGTTAACGGCATGGTGCTGTTTGGATCATATGACTACTACCTGTACTGCCTGGACGCCAAGACGGGCAAGTTAAAGTGGCGCTTCAAAGCCGGGGCGCAGGTTCATTGCTCGCCCTGTGTGGCTGACGGCTTTGTGCTGATCGCGGGCTGCGATGGCGACATCCGAAGTATCGACATCAACACGGGCAAGGAGAAGGTCAAGGCTCACGTCGACACCAACTTCTCCGCGACACCAGCGTATAAATCTGGGGTCATCTACACAGGCGCGATCATCGGAGAGTATCTGGCGATGCGGGTAAGTGACGCCAAGATACTGTGGAGCCATAAGGAGACGAGTGGAGACGGCCTCTACGCGAATGCTGCGGTGTCGGCTGATGGAGTGGTTTTCGCCTCACGCAGTAGACGCGTCTTCAAAGTGGACCCGAATACAGGTAAGACGATCTGGACATTTACCAGCCGGAGCGAGGTCGACTCATCCCCTGTGATCGCAGGCAATACCGTCTATATCGGCTCAGATGGCGGGGAGTTAGTTGGATTGAGCCTGACCAACGGCGTGAAAACATGGGGTTTCAAAGCGGGGGCTGAGATCAAAGCATCGCCGGCTATCTCGCTCGGGAAGATGGTCATCGGTACCGGCGATGGTGCCATCTACTGTTTTGGGAAGTAGCCCTGCATACGTGCAGGACTAGATATCCTCCACAATCACCAGTTTACCGGCTTCCTCTAGTTTTCTGGCCAGCAGAGGCACGATGGCCTGCCTGGTCAGTATGCCCTTTTGCCGGAAGCTGATGTCATGTGTGGCCGGGTTAATCGCCCCGCCCATCATAATCCGCACGCGGTCGGCGTTTTTCAGCAACTGGTGCAGTTCGGTCACCGCACTGTCATCCTCCAGGGCACCTGACTTTTCATCTAGCACATTGTAAATCTGGTTCAATGTGATGGCCCCTTCGCTCACCAGGTCGATTCCATCAATGTAGCATCTGGGTGGAGCGAGCAGGCTTTTCGGCCGTTCCTCCATCTCCATGGGCACGCCCAGGTTTTCCGCCACAATCTGTGCTGTCACACCGCCGCACACCACTTTGGTGCCCTGTAGCATCATGAACCTGTTCACTACCTCCATATCCTTCTCAGGGTCGGCTGGAGGCCCTGTGAATATATTCACGGTGTTTCCTGGCCGGCACCCCGCCAGCAATATGCTGCAGTCATCGCCAAGACTTTTCCCCCACAGCGTCGCCGTACGTGACATAACATGCTCAGGTAGATCACGGAATGCCACCCCGTTGCTCATCTGATCACTTGAGAACTGGTTGACGCCCTCAACCCCCCAGCCCATCACCATCCCAGGCTGGCCGCTGTCGAGTCCTGCCATGGTGACGCCGTCCGACATCACCATGATGCCTTCCCCCTTGGTCAGATGGCAGTTCGCCTCGCCGATGAGCGAATGCCCCACACTGAATGTACGCTGCTGCAATACCTGTGCGTAGCGTCGGGCGAGGAATAGCGGTGCGGGCATTTCGTATGAGAGAACAGTGGAGACGCCATCGTTAAGTACGCGCACCACTGTGAACACGGCGTAGGGTAATTCCGATGTTTTCGCCTGCTCCATTGTATGAACCAGACTGGAAAAGGCCTTCCTGACCGACATACCCTGTCGGATTAGCTCCATCAAGCGTGCCGCGCACATTTCGGCGGCGATGTTGGCCTTGATACCATGCCCCATGCCGTCGCTGATCACCAGATTGGTGGACGATTCGGTTCGTTCCCACATGATGACATCGCCGCACACATCCCCATCGTGCTTTGACCGCTGCAGGGTGTCTATCTCGACGTGTAGGTATCCCTTAGCCATTCGTTAATGTCCCTGCCTTCACCCGGCTCATCGCCGGCCATTTGCATTAGCTTGCTCAACAGTGCCTCGCTCTGACCTGTGCTTTGGCCCAGGAATTTCGCGATAGTCTGCGCCATCAATATCTGGTGCTGCAGAAGCTCCTTGGTCTGTGTGATCGTCTGCTCACGCAGCTTATCCAGCTTCTCTTTGTTTGCCCGGTTATGGGTGATGTCCACAAAAATGCCCACAAACTGCTGTTCTTCTGGCAAGGCATATAGAATCTCATGGCAGACCAGATTGTATTTGTCATGGTTGATGACCATAGTCACCATATCAGTCTTACCTGTAGCCAGTTGTTCAAATGGATCAGGGTCCATGAGATAAGAGATATTGTGCCCGATTAACGCCTCAGAGCACATGAAGAATTTACGAAAAGTAGGGTTCATGTGGATCATCTTCAGGTGTTTATCGAGGATGAGAATCCCGTTGGGACTGGTCTCGATAATGCGGTCTGTGCGCTGCTCGGCTAGCCGCTTCATGTATGGGATGCACATCTCAAGCTCTGCCATGCCTCGGATCACAGCGATCGCCTTGTCGCGGCAGGAGGCGTAGCCGCAGGCCCCGCAGTTCAACTGGTTTTCGGGCGATGTCTTCCCCTGTTTCTCCATGACCTCACGAATCTGCTCTTCAGTGACATCACGCTGTATGACGTGCCGGTCAGTGAACTCCGTATGAACATAGTCATAGTCGTCATCCACCTCAGGGGTAGCACCCGGATGGTTGTTGGCGTAGTCGATCACATCACGGCGGCGCCGGTAGAGGCTGTCGTCCGCATGCATCGCTGGACCGTTGATGCAGCCCTGTGCACAGAACAGCGGCTCCACGACCTGCGGCGGTGAGTCTGGCCCGCAGTTCGAGAGTGCTTCTTTCACCTCTTCATACCCTGAGGCACTGACCATATCCGCAGCTAACAGATCGGTATTCAAGCTGGCTGTACGAATGCTCCCACCCACCAGCGGGAAGAAGCGGCTATCACCTTCAGGCTGCTCGCTGAACTGGCTCTCCTCACACATCGCCAGGTGGATGTTCTCGCGCTCCAGCCACTCCATCAACTCAGGAAAGGTCAGCGCGCAGTCCACCCATGGCTGATTTTCTGGCCGGTCAGCCTCCGCCTTTTTGGCCACACACGGCCCGAAGAACACCACACGGCTGTCGGCTCCCAGCTTCTGCTTAATATGCTTGGCATGGGCGACCATCGGCGAGGTGAGGGGTAGCATCAGATCGATCTTGTCACGGTCATAGATTTCGATGTAACTCACGACAGCAGGGCAAGCGGTGCAGATATGTGATCGCTCTGGGTTAGCATTGCAGATTCTGGCCGTCTCACGAGCGGTGAAATACGCCCCAATCGCAGTTTCGCCGACATAACTAAACCCCAGCTTCCGGAGTGCGCTGGGCAGCCGTTTTCGCTCCGATTCTGAAAAAAGGGCCACGAAGGAGGGTGCAATGCTTGCGGCGACCGTATCACCGGCAGCTATGAAGCCCACAGCACGCTCGATGTCGTTCCGGAACTGCTTGGCACCCTGCGGGCATTCACGGATGCAGGTACCACACGAAATGCAGCGTTCAGGAACAACATAGGCCTGACCGCCCTCCATGCGAATCGCCTTGACCGGGCATACCCGCAAACAGCGGTAACAGTCTCGGCAGTGCGCCTTATTTGTGTAGACGACCTGTGTCGATTTCGAGTCGTTGCTCATTGCAGTATTCCTTTTCCCAGAATCTGTACCTATAAGGCTAACCGCCAGACCGGCGCGGTCTAAAGCCGTCTGCAACAGCTAGCCTGAGCACAGACCGCCCCGGACTAAGGTGATCCTGTGGTGATACCATGGATCAGATGTCCCTAGTTTCAGAGTATCTGACCCATGGTATTCGTGCCACATGGCTGACGGCTTTCAGAAGATGCGGCCTACGCCTTCTGCTTGGCTAACTCGTCAAGCAGAGCCTGCTCCGCCATCTCCAGGCTGCAGTGGTGGATCACCTGCTCGCCCACGCGGATGGTCGGCCCCTTGTCGCAGGCTTCAAAGCAGAAGGTCGCCTTGACGTCCACGCTATCTTGCAGACCCCGCTCCTTCAGCGTGTTGAATAGCTCATGAAGCAGGGTCTGGCTTCCGCGAACCAGACAACTGGTTCCGACGCATACGCTGACGGGAAGCTTTTGTTTGGCTGGACCTTGTGACAGCTTCAGGTCGGAGTCCAGAATGCGCTTTCGGCTGTGATAGCTGGTATGCAGCAGATGGTGGGCTTTGGTTCCACCCACCTCGCCAAGACAGGTTTCATAGCACTCGGCCACCATGTGGTTGTCCTGCGCTTTATGGAACTCCAGCATCTTGTCGCTGTCATACAGGCCGCGTGTGCGCTGCCGTTTGACTTCAGGATCATAAGTGCAGGGTTGCCCAGCTCCGGCGATGCATCCACCCACGCAGGTCATCACCTCGATGAGGTCGTAGTCCACTGTGCCGGCTAATACCCCTTCGGCGACCTTGCGGGCATTAGCCAGACCATGCACGATGGCCAGTTTTAGGGTGGTGCCCTCCAGGTTGATGGTGGCCTCTCGGATCCCGGCTTCCCCACGAACCGCTTTGAAGTCCACGCTGCCCAGCTTGGTGTTGGTCAGCTTCTCGGAGGCGTATCGCAGCACCGCTTCCGTAACTCCACCAGTGGCGCCGAAGATCACGCCGGCACCCGTCTTGAAGCCGAAGGGCATGTCAAGGCTCTCAGGCTCCAGCTTATTGAAGCGCAGCCCGGCCTGTTCAATCATCCGAGCCAGCTCCTGTGTGGTGATCACGATGTCCACATCGGCGATGCCCTTATGGGTGAACTCGTCGCGCTTCGCCTCAAACTTCTTGGCGGTACAGGGCATGATGGAGACTACCACCAGGTTTTCGCGAGCGACACCCAGCTTTTCGGGCAGGATTTCCTTCGCCAACGAGCCAAACATCTGCTGCGGTGAGCGGCAAGATGATAGATTGGGCAGCAGGCCAGGGTAGTACTGCTCCGCGAACTTCACCCAGCTTGGGCAGCAGCTTGTAAACTGCGGCAGCTTCTCGCCTTTGGTCTTGCGTCCGATGAACTCGGTGGCCTCCTCAATGACCGTCAGGTCCGCCGCGAAGGAGGTGTCGTAAACCTGATCAAAGCGCATAGACTTCAGTGCCGCCACGATCTGCCCTGTGGTGATGCTGCCGGCATCCAGTCCGAAGCATTCTCCGAGGGCCACGCGAACCGCCGGTGCGATCTGCGCCACAACGACTTTCTCAGGGTTGTCGAGGGCTTTCCACACCTCGTCCACTTCCGACTTGGGCGTGATCGCCCCTGTCGGACAGACGCTGGCGCAAAGCCCGCAGTAGACGCACTCCACCTGGTTCAGGTCTTTTCCGAAAGCCGGCTTGACAGCCGTTTTGGCACCCCTGCCCACAAAGTCGATCGCGCCGATGCCCTGAACCTCGCGGCACGCTCGCACGCAGTCACCGCATAGCACGCACTTGTTGGGGTCGCGCACAAGCGATGGTGAGCTGCTGTCGATCGGCTCGGGTTTGTGCGTCATTTTGTAGCGCACTTTGGTGATACCCATGCGGCGCGCCAGATTCTGCAGGTCGCACGCGGCGCTCTTCGGACAGGTGGGGCAACTCTGGTCATGGTTGGCCAGAAGCAGCTCGACCGCGATCTTGCGGATTTCGCGTATCTCCTCGGTGTTGGTTTTGATCACCATCCCCTGCTCCGGTGCCGTGGAGCAGGAGGTGACGATGCCCTTTCCTGCGATGTCCACCAGGCAGAGACGGCATGCGCCATACACGCTGAGGTCAGACCGGTAGCAGAAAGTCGGGATGTCTATGCCGGCCTTGCGGGCCACTTCCAGCACGTTGCGCTCGTTGTCGAGCAGTATCTCCCGGCCATCGATATTTATGTATCCTGGGTTCATTACATTTCTCCTGTCATCTGCGTGTAGCGGGCTTAAACCACAGCACCGAATTTGCATACATCCTTGCAGACCCCGCATTTGATGCAGAGCTCTTCATTGATGGTATGTGGCTTCTTGACTTCACCTGTGATGGCCCCCACTGGGCATTTCTTAGCACAGATGGTGCAGCCTCTACACTTCTCAGCATCGATACTGGGCGGGCAGAGTGCCTTGCATTCGCCAGCCGGACAGCGCTTCTGGTGGACGTGAGCATCATACTCCGCTCTGAAATAGCGCAGTGTGGACAGAATGGGGCTTGGAGCCGTCTTGCCCAGGCCGCACAGCGAACCTTTGGCTACGGCTTTGGCGGTTCGTTCCAGCAGCTCCAGAGTATCCTCTGTGCCGTTGCCGTCCATGATGTCGTCCAGCATCGCCAGCATCTGCTTGGTGCCTTCGCGGCAGAGCACACACTTACCGCAGGATTCGTTCTGGGTGAACTGCATGAAGAAGCGCGCGATGCGCACCATACAGGTGGACTTGTTCATGACCACCAGTCCGCCGGAGCCAACCATCGCCCCCACGCTGCGCAGGGAGTCGAAATCCATCTGCAGCTCCAGGTGCTCTTCGGTCAAGCATCCACCGGAGGGACCGCCGATCTGCACGGCCTTGAAGCCCTCACTGGTGAGTTTCCCCTGGTCGTCGGTCACTCCGCCGCCGATGTTGTTCACGATCTCGTTCAGAGTGGTGCCGAAGGGAACTTCGATCAGACCCGTGTTCTGAACATGCCCGGTTAAGGCGAAGGTCTTCGTTCCTGGTGATTTCTCAGTGCCAAGCCGGCGATATGCCGCGGCCCCCATGGTGAGTATCAACGGGATAGAGGCGAGAGTCTCCACATTATTGATCAAGGTGGGCTTCTCCCACAGACCGCTTTGTGCCGGGAACGGCGGTTTCGGATTGGGCATGCCGCGCTTACCCTCAATAGAGGCCATCAGAGCGGTCTCTTCGCCGCACACAAACGCACCAGCACCCTCCATTACCTGCACATGGAAACTGTAGTTGGTGCCGAAGATGTTGTCACCCAGGATGCCGGCCTTTTCGGCGTCTTCCACAGCTTTGCGGATACGCGCCACAGCCAGCGGATACTCCAGGCGGACATACACGTAGCCCTCGTCAGCACCGATGGCCCGGGCAGCGATCATCATTCCCTCGATTACGGCGTGAGGGTTACCCTCCATCACGCTGCGGTCCATGAAGGCTCCCGGGTCGCCCTCATCACCGTTGCAGATGACATACTTCTTGGGGCCAGGTTGCACGCGGGTGATATCCCATTTCTTACCCGTAGGGAACCCGCCGCCGCCTCGTCCGCGCAGGCCGGAGTGCATGATTTCCTCACACACCATCTGGTCGGTCATGTCGGTGAAAGCTCTACGAGCCGACCAGTAACCGCCGTTGTGGATGTATTCATTGATGTCCTCGGGGTCAATCACACCGCACGCTTTCAGCACTGTGCGCGACTGGCGCACATAGAACGGGATGTCGTCAATGCCGTGGCAGTGTTTCCCAGAGAGAGCGTCCTTGTAGAGCAGGCGGTCGACCAGCTTGTGATCGAGTAAAGTCTGTTGCACGATTTCCGCAACATCGGCTGGTTTGACCTTGGTATATAGAATGCCTTCCGGCATCACGGTCACTAAAGGGCCCATCTGGCAAAATCCCTGGCAGCCGCTCTTGGAGAGGTGGACATCACCGCTCTGGGTCTCTTCTTTTAGCTCCAGCGCGACTTCCAGCCCGGCCTCGCCGATCAGCCTGGCAAACTCGGCATGTACCTTCAATGCTCCGTTGGCCACGCACCCGGTACCTGCGCAGATGATCACCCGTTGCGGAAAAATGCGGGATGCGCGTTCGTATTCGTCCGTGACGGCCCTCAGGTCGATCTTCATCATAGTGTTATTCAACTGCCATCCTCCTTAGCGGCGATCTCATCGACAAGGGAAACGGCCTGTTTTGGGGTCACTTGACCGTAGACTTCCTCGTTGATGACCATCACCGGTGCCAGTCCGCAAGCTCCAAGGCAGGAAACCGTCTCCACAGTAAATAGCATGTCTGGAGTGGTCTTGTCCGTATCTGTCAGCTTCAGCCGATCCTGCAGAGCCCGAAGGATCGGTATGGATTTCTTCACATGACAGGCTGTGCCGTCGCACAACCGGATGACGTATTTGCCCTTGGGCTCCAGCGCGAAGTGTGCGTAGAAGGTGGCTACACCATACACCTGTGCCGGCGGGATTTCCAGCACGGTAGCGATGTAGGTGAGCACCTCTTCCGGAAGATAGCGGTACTCCTCCTGAACATGCTGAAGGATAGGTATCAGTTTGGCCGGATTGCGGTCAAACCTGTCAAGTATCTCACAGACTTTTTCGAACTGTCTGAGGTTCGTATGCGTTGTCTCGAGTGTTTGCATTCTAGACTCCTAAGAGCTGTTTGTGATGGCCGATGCTGAGATCGGACTTTATGTTTCTTACCATTTTCGCGTTCGTGATGAGCGCACCGACAGAACCGCCAGGCCGGATGAGAGGTCTTCGTTTTGAACAACGACCCCCTCGGGCACCTCCAGAGTGACGGGTGAGAAGTTCCATATGGCGCTGATTCCTGATGATATCAACTGGTTCGCGACCGATTGCGCATAGTCAGCAGGCACCGTTAAGATACCCATGATGATGTCCAACTGCTGGACGGTTTCGGGCATGTCGTCCATGGGCAGCACTATCTGGTCATGCACGATGCTGCCCACCACATGGGGGCTGGCATCAAACGCGGCCACAATCTGCAGACCATATTTCATGAAGCCTGGGTAGCCCAGCAGAGCACTCCCCAGGTGACCAACCCCTACTAGCACAGCCTGTTTGTTGCTGTCCCAGCCGAGGTAGCGTTCGATGGCGTCTATCAAGTCGGTGACCAGATATCCCACCTTGGTACGGCCCTCAACGCCGGTCACGGCGATGTCTTTACGCACCTGGATGGGCTCCAGTTTCAGCTTCTCCGCAATGAAACTGCTGGATACCGTCTCTTTGTCGGCGGTGTCGATCTGACGCAACACAGTGAGGTATGCGGGCAGCCGTCTGATTGTCGGCAGGCTTGCCACCTTCTGCTTGTCGTAGTCCATCGTGCGCCTCCGGCGTTGGTGATATGCGGTATAATTATATTGATAATTATTTATCTAATTATCCATTATAATATACATGGTTGTCAAATCAACCCACGGCGTGAACCCGCGATGAGCAGCTCGAAAGGCACGGTCAGAAGATTATGGATAAACAACAGATACTGAACTGGCTGAAAGAAACTAACGAAGTTAAGCTTCAGGAGCTTTGGTCGTGGGCTGATACTGTGCGCCGTCAACACGTGGGCGATGCGATCTACCTGCGCGGCCTGATTGAGTTCTCCAATCACTGCGCCCGGCTGTGCGGTTACTGCGGCCTGCGAGCCGACAACCAGAATGTCACCCGATATAGAATGAGTGCAGACGAGATACTGCAGTGTACCCACCGTGCCCAAGAGTTGGGCTACGGAACCGTGGTGCTCCAATCGGGTGAGGACTACGGCATGAAAGCCGAGTGGCTGGCAGACGTGGTGCGCCGCATAAAAACGGAAACCGGCCTGGCCATTACCTTGAGTGTCGGTGAGCGCAGCGGGCAGGAGCTCCATCTGTGGCGTGAAGCGGGGGCAGACCGGTACCTCCTGCGTTTTGAGACCTCGAACCCCGTTCTGTTCGACCGTATCCACCCCTCGCTACCGGGCAAACTTTCTGACCGCATCGCGCTGCTCAAGCTGATTCGGTCCATCGGGTATGAAGTCGGAAGCGGTGTGATGGTGGGCATTCCCGGGCAGAGTTACGATGACCTGGCCCAGGACATCCTGACATTTAACGAACTCGACCTGGACATGATCGGCATCGGACCATATTTGCCGCATCCCGAAACACCCATCGGGCAGCATCCGGAGCTATATATGCTTGATCCTGCCGATCAGGTTCCGGCTGACGTGCTGATGACATGTAAGGCGATTGCGCTGACGCGCATCATGCGTCCAAAATGCAACATCCCCAGCACCACAGCTTTAGCCACCATGGATAAGGCCCATGGTCGCGAGCTCGGATTAATGCGGGGCGCGAATATCATGATGCCGAATGTCACTCTTTCCGAGTTTCGAGAAAACTACCAGATTTACCCAGATAAAGCCTGCCTCCACGAAACCGCAGACCACTGTGCAGGCTGTATGACAAACCGCATCGCTGCGATCGGCCGAACCATCGGCACCGGACGAGGTGATTCGCCCAACCATGGAATATGAAAGCAGAGGATATCACATGATAGACCAAAACATATACGATACGGACTTCATTGATGACCAGCTCATCGAAGGGTTACTCGCCCAACCGTCAGAGCCCGCTCAGGTGCGGGATGTAATCGCGAAGAGTATGGCCAAACAGCCGTTGAGTGTGGCTGAAACTGCCATTCTGGTCAACGCGACACAGCCGGAGCTGGTCGAAGAGATATTCGACGCCGCCCGAACTCTCAAGCGTGAGGTATATGGCAACCGCATCGTGCTGTTCGCCCCGCTCTACATCGGCAACCTCTGCATCAACGACTGCGCATACTGTGGATTCCGACGGTCCAACAAAGAGGCCATCCGTAGGACGCTTGGCATGGACGAGATACGGGATCAAGTCAGGGCTCTGGAGCAGACAGGCCACAAACGGTTGATCCTGGTTTACGGCGAACACGCCCGCTACGATGCGAATTTCATTGCTGAGACCGTGCGCGTCGTGTATGACACTAAAATCCCCAAAGGTGAAATTAGGCGGGTGAACATCAATGCCGCACCGCTCAGCGTGGAAGACTACAAGATCGTGAAGCAGGCCGGCATCGGCACTTACCAGGTGTTCCAGGAAACTTACCACAAGCGGACCTACCAGACCGTTCATCCCGCTGGAACTCGCAAGGCAGACTACCTATGGCGGCTCCATGCGTTGGGACGCGCCATGGAGGCCGGCATCGACGATGTAGGCCTCGGCGGGCTGTTTGGTCTATATGACTGGCGGTTTGAGCTTCTGAGCCTGGTCACACATGCGCTGCATCTGCAGGCGGTCTATGGCGTCGGCCCGCATACCATCAGCTTCCCGCGGCTAAAACCAGCCAGCGGAGTTAATCTGGACGAGCAGTGGCTGACCAGCGACGCTGAGTTCAAGCGTCTGGTGGCCATTCTGCGCCTGGCCGTGCCCTACACCGGGCTGATCATGACCTGCCGTGAGTCGGCCGATATGCGCAAGCAGCTCATGGAGTTTGGCGTCTCACAGATCGATGCGGGTACCAGGCTTGAACTTGGCGGCTACACAGAGCAACAGGATATCGACAGCCAGGAGAAGCACAAAGAGCAGTTCATGCTGGGCGATATGCGGCCGTTGGACGAGGTCGTTCAGCAGCTTCTGCGCGATGGACACATCCCCAGCTTCTGCACCGCGTGTTACCGTAAAGGCCGCACAGGCGAGGTGTTCATGGAGTATGCTATTCCTGGGTTCATAGAAAAGATGTGTACCCCCAACGCGCTGAGCACTCTTCAGGAGTATCTGTGTGACTTCGCCAGTCCTGAGACCCGCTGTGTGGGTGAGCAGATCATCGAGCAGCAGCTCGCGCTGATGAGCAACGAGCCGTTGAAGCAAACTCTGCAGGGTTACCTGCAGCGCATCCGCAGCAGCGATGACCGCGACCTGGCGTTCTAGGAAGCGATCAGGGGCTTGTAAGGAGGACGTTTAATGGATGCTGTACGTATAGAGAATGATGGTGTGGGTGAGATGCCCGTGCCTGCAGAAGCCCTGTATGGCATCCACACCGTCCGCGCGGTTCGGAACTTCCCACTAAGCGGCCAGAAGGTAAATCCTGCTCTTGTCACCGCTTATGGAGCCGTAAAGCTTGCTTGTATACGCGCAGCTCACGCCGTGAAACCGTGGCCTACCGACGTGTTCGACGCCATGGAGACAGCGTGTCAGGAGATGCGCAACGGGCTGCTGACACAGCACATTCTGGTTGATGCCCTGCAAGGCGGGGCCGGCACCTCAACCAACATGAACGTAAATGAGGTGCTGGCGAACCGTGCTCTGCTACTGCTGGGCCACCCCCTCGGCAGCTACCACATGGTGCACCCGATAGAGGATATCAACCGCTACCAGTCCACGAACGACACCTACCCCACCGCACTGCGCGTGGCGGCCATCGGCTTGATCCGTCAACTCGAAGCCGATGTGGTGGTGCTTCAGGAGGCGTTCCAGGTCAAAGAGCATGAATTCGCCGATGTGGTGAAGGTCGCTCGCACACAGTTGCAGGATGCCGTGCTGACCACCCTAGGCAGAGAGATGGGTTGCTATGCCGAGGCGTTTGCCCGTGACCGGTGGCGCATCTACAAATGCGAAGAGCGGCTGCGCGTGGTGAACCTTGGCGGAACCGCCATTGGCACCGGCATCGGCGCGCCACGGCAATACATTTTTCAAGCCACGGAACGGTTGCGCGAAATCACCGGATTTGGGTTGGCGCGGGCTGAAAACATGCTGGATGCTACGATGAACACCGACCTGCTGGTGGAAGTCAGCGGTATTCTGAAGGCACTGGCATCCAATCTGCTCAAGACCGCCAATGACCTGAGGTTGCTGGCATCGGGCCCTGAAGCTGGTCTGGGGGAGATCACGCTGCCAGCCCGTCAGGCAGGATCATCGATCATGCCTGGGAAGGTCAACCCGGTCATACCTGAAGCCGTAGCACAAGCGGCCATCACCGTGATGGGTTATGACCAGATGCTGACCCAGGCTTGTTCGGCTGGCAATCTGGAGCTCAACCAGTTTATGCCGCTCATCGCGCATTGCCTTCTGAACAGCATCGAGCTGCTGTCAAATGCCTGCCGTATCTTCGCTGAGAACTGCGTAGTGGGCATTCAAGCCAACAGGGAGCGGTGCGCCGCGACTGTAGAGAGCAGCACAGCGCTTGTGACTGCTCTGGCTGAAGAGTTCGGTTATGAGCCAGCAGCTAATGTCGCACAACAGGCCGCACAGACACGGCGTTCCATTCGCGAGACCGTCACGAGCAGCGGCTTGATGAACGCGGAGCAGTTTGCCCAGATGATCAGCCCTGCGAGGGTCACTCGCCTGGGATATCCGGACCGAAAGAGAGAGCAACATGAATAACACCCCAAAGGCTAATCGGCTGCACATCGGCATATTCGGACGACGAAACGCCGGGAAGTCGTCACTCCTTAATGCGTTAACGAGGCAAAAGGTCTCTATCGTCTCAGATATCGCCGGCACCACCACCGATCCAGTTGAGAAGCCAATGGAGCTGCAGCCCCTGGGGCCGGTGCTGTTCATAGACACAGCAGGCATTGATGACGAGGGTGCGCTTGGTGAACTGAGGGCCGAAAAGAGCCGACGCGTGCTGGACCGCGCCGATGTGGCGCTGATTGTGGTGGCAGATGGTGTGTGGGGCAGCTTCGAACAAGCGCTAGCCGACGAAATGCTCAAGCGATCCGTGCCGCAAATCGCGGTGTTTAACAAGTCCGATATCACCACAATATCGCCCGATGTCCAACTGATGGTGACCGCTCAGAGTATTCCGGTGGTCAGCGCATCGGCTTTAACCGGCGAGGGTCTGGCCACGCTTCGCAGCGCACTGGTCAACACCGTGCCTGAGAGCTTCCTCGATGCACCGAGTATCGCTGGTGACTTGGGTACCGCCAGGACGGGCTGTGGTGCTGGTGACGCCCATAGACAAAGAAGCACCGAAAGGTCGGCTCATACTTCCCCAAGTTCAGACCATACGCGACCTTCTGGACAACGACAACTGGTGTGTTGTGGTGAAAGAGCGTGAGCTGCGCACCGCACTCAGTCAGTTACGCGAACCACCGGCTCTGGTGATCACCGACTCGCAGGCTTTTCTGAAGGTCGCCGCCGATACGCCCCCAAATGTGCCCATGACCTCCTTCTCCATTCTGTTCGCACGGCTAAAAGGCGATCTGACGCAGCTTGTGGCGGGGGCTACAGCTATCGACCGTTTGAAGGCGGGCGACAAGGTGCTGATCGCCGAAGCCTGTAGCCACCACCCCATCGCTGATGACATCGGAAGGGTGAAGATACCTCGCTGGCTGCAGCAGTATGTGGGCGGTGAGCTGCAGTTTGTGCATTACCAGGGGCATGATTTCCCCGAGGAGCTGAGCGACTACGCATTAGTGATCCACTGCGGCGGGTGTATGCACAACCGCCGGTCGATGCTCACACGCATGATGCGCTGCCAGCAGGCGGGTGTGCCGATGACCAACTACGGTCTGGCGATCGCCTTCTGCCTGGGGATATTCGAGCGGGCCCTGCAGCCCTTCCCTACCGCGCTGGAGGCGTACCGGGCGGGGCGTTAGGTGGTGAATGCTTAGAAGTTACTTCTTTATGTAAGCATTCAAACCAACATAGACAGGCTTGCCGTTGATCTCGATGTCAGTCACCATGTTACCGCCCGTGCTGGCGACGATCAGCGTCTTGCCAGACGAAGACGGCTTCGGCTTCTCTAGTGGAATACGGATGACCAGTTCGTCATTCTCTATCGCTGCTTTCATGATATATACTCCTTTACGATCGTGTCTTTGTGTAGTATTGATTGAAATTTCGGCTACTTGCGGCCGAAATCCAGCTTCGTAGAAGCTGGATACGTGTATCTGATTTTGTTAATGAATGGGCGCTCGCCGACCTGTTCTCCGCCCGGACATTCGACCCAGCAGCCCCCCCTTACGCTCGATCCTTACGGGGTCCTGCAACCGAGCATCGCTCCAATATGCCCTTTAGCATCCCGGAGAACACAAGGGCGTGCGCCGGATACAAGGTCCACCAGTATAGCCTTCCCAAAAAGCCCAGAGGATCGAATATCGCCGTCTGTCGAACCACAGTTTCGTCACCGTCAAGTGTCACTTCGAAATCAAGCCACGCTCGTCCAGGCACCTTCATCTCGGCTCTCAAGCGCAGGATACTGTTGTGCTCGATCCTCTCAACCCTCCACCAGTCTATCTGATCGCCAACGGCCGGTTCGGGCTTACACCTGGTGTCCCGCCCCATGCCTACTCCCCCGATCATACTGTCGAGTAGTCCACGCAGTCTCCAAAGCCAGTCTGCGTGAAAGTAGCCATTGGCACCACCGATGCAGCAGATGACCTTGAAAACATCCTCGGGAGATGCTGCTACACGGGCAGTTCTGGTATCAATGACTCTGGATCCCAGATGCACACCTCCCCAGTAGGGACTAGGTTTAAATTCCGCAAAGAACTTCGAAAACCGCATATGTTCGAACTCGCGATCCTCTGATTCCATAGCCTCCGCAATGGCTTGCTTGATGCCCATCGGTCGCACTTTGAAAATCCGCAAAGCGGCATCATCGCGCACTAATGTCGAGTTACGTACACCCTCTATCAGGCTTCGCCCCACGCGAGCATAGACCGGCGTAACCAAGCCTAGCCAGAGACTTGATAAATACGGTGTGAGCACAGGAACAGGTATCAGCCAGTGCTTTAGTCCCCGAGCCTCTCCATAGGCTCTCATTATTCCCCCGTAAGACACTATGTCCGTGCCACCTATCTCAACCACGCTGCATCCGGGATCAGGGGCATCCAGGGCAGCGAGGAGATATTCCAAGACGTCCGAGATGGCAATCGGTTGGGCAGGAATTGATACCCATTTTGGCGTGATCATCAACGGTAGCCCCTCAACGAGCGCGCGGACCAGTTCGAATGAAAGACTACCTGATCCTATGATCAACGATGCGCGAAACTCAATCACATTTACGCCAGTCTCACGCAGAATATCGCCTACTTCCTGACGGCTGCGCAAGTGCTTCGAAAGACCCGACGCCGCTTCACCCAACCCACCGAGGTAGATAATCCTGCTCACGCCATGCTTCGCGGCCGCCTGGGCGAAATTGAGGGCAGCGACTGCATCTTTCTTGGCAAAGTCTCCGGATTCACCTAAAGAATGGACGAGATAGTATGCAGTATGCACATTCTGCAGCGCACGATCCAGGGAGGCCGGATCGAGGACATCTCCTTCAACAACTTCGGTGTCGGGGGTTAGCCGTGAAAGAAGAGACTGCGGGTGTCGCGCAAGACACCTGACGCGCCGGGAGTCAGCTTCAAGGCGAGACAACAATCGGCCACCAACGTAGCCGGTTGCGCCTGTGAGAAGGACAAGATGATCACGATTCGGTGTCTGCATAGGCTAAGCCTTAACTTTCTGTCTCGTTCTGAGCTGTGCGGAGTCAGCACCATATCTAGATGTTATCATCATCACGCATTTTGTATGAAGCCCGCGCGAGGTCGAGAGGTTCGCAGGCAAATGTCACTTGATCATCACCGAACATCGATTGAGACGGGTCGTTCTGCCTCGGAGTGTTGAGGAACATATTGCTAATGCGTAGTGAGGCATCCCACATCAACTTCGGTGTTTTTCTAGAGTAGCAGTAACAGCTTCATTTCGAGACATCCAGTTCCTGCACGTTCTGAAATCTACTGACCAAGTAGTAACGCTCTACGCTGATCTTTAGCAACGCGGTACTGTGCGATTCAAAGAAGTCCTTAAGCTGAGGATGCTTTTGGAGGTACAGTTCTGCCGCTTCACTCTTCTCTGCCTCGCCCACACTTCCAAGAACCGTGGCGGCAATGCCTTTTTGGAAATCACGTTGCCTATTCGATCTGTTGTCAATCAGCATTGAGACGCGGGCACACTGAGTTAGGTTGGCAAACTTGCGCGTTTCTCGGGTTGTGGCAAAGTAGATTGCCCTGAGGTCCGCAGATGCCACAAATGCCACCAGACTCGTATACGGCTGATCGCCGCCATAGGTGGCCAGCACTGCTAATCTCTGAGATGAAAGCAGAAGACCGATCGTCTCACTAAGCTCCGTAGAATTCATCGCATCCTCGCAATCTGGTTGAGATTCACCGAAGTAACATCCGCTACTGCAGCCGCACTAACGCGTAACAGTTACCTAATCTGGCAAACTCGTACTTAGAAAGAGCCGTGGACTCCCTTGACCGAGCCCAGAGAAAACAGAGATTAATCAGCCCAACAGAGAATCGGCTCCCTCAATGCAATGAGGCGCAGAGCTACTGGCCACCCATCGCTACTTGCCGCCGAAATCCAGCTTCAGCTCGGCCACGTTTCGCAGGCCCTCCACCCAGATCCACCAGGCGTCCTTACCGTTCCACGTGCCTGATCTGTCGAGCCTCACATTAGCGCCAGCCGGCTTCATGCCTGTGCGCGCCACTCGTTGCGCGGTCGCTTGGTCGAACGGCCCCAGCCGGGCGGCCAGAGATGGTAACGGACGGTCACTCGTCAGAGACAGAAACCCTGGCCTTTCAAACTTATATCCCACCCGAGCTTTCACCAGAACATCGCCATCGGGCACCAGCGTGAAGAAGTTGTTGACTTCTATCCCCTCCAACGGCGCCGGCACCCTGGGCATGATCTTGACCAGCTTCGGATCGGCATCATCAATACCCGCGCACAGTTCCAGTGCGTGCATGGCGGGACCCTGGTTGGCTCCGTTAGACAGGTCACCGATCCTGTACCAGCGACCATCCGGCATGATGTTTGTTCCCTCAGGGATGATCCACAAGTTGGGCCGCCAATCTATCCCCCGCTTCGCATCCACGTAGTCCATATTCTTGTCATATGAATATTTCGCCAGGTTCGCCAGCAGACGACCGGCACTGTCCATATCATCAAGTATCAAAGCCGATTCGGTGATCCAACCCTGTCCGTAGCCCATACCCAACACAGGAGCATACCCATATGGCTGGTTCAACTGACGCTTTAGCGTATTCCGCGTAATCGGGGTCATCTCCGCATCCAGCATGTTCGGGTCAAGGCCGTCATAATAGACCGAGAACCATGCCTGCACCAGGGAATCCTGCAAGCTGGGGAGCACACTGAAGGGGCTGACCCGCCACATTAGGTTGGTGCTGTCACCTACCTTCAACAACCGCAGCATCCCCACACGGATACGCTCAGCATACGCAAGCCATCTTTTGGCCGACGCCTGGTCACCTGCGGCTTCTGCGATCTGCGCCGAACACTTCAACGCGGTGTAGCACGCGAAGTTGGGGTAAGGTTCATACATATCCGCATTCGCGTAGTTATCGCGGATTTTCGCCATGTCGGTCTCAGCCATGATATTCTTCCGAGTAAGCGTCTCTCCCCCGCCCCAGCCGGTGGTTTCGCCTTCACTCCATATCACGTCGCGACCGGTGTAGTCCATAAACCAGCAGATGAACTCAGCGCTATCACGGGTGGCGTCCCACCGTGACTTGCCATAGACATCTGCGCGGGGCTGCATCAGCCAATCGCCCGATGGTGCACCCATCAGCCGCCAGGCTATCCAACGGCCAACACTCGTCGCGCCGTGACCATCCATCTCCTCGGTGCCCGATATCTCGTTGAGGTTGATGCTCATCGTAGCGTTGACCCCAAACGACCAATGAGGTGGCGCATCCTTCGGGTATTTGGAAACATCGAGCGCTGAGTTCTCCGGCCCCTTATTTGGGTCGTGATTCGGCCTGTAGAAATACAGATACTTATCGCAGAAGTCCACGAAATTCGCCGTGCGCATCTGGTCATTGATACAGCGCATGGCCAATGTCGCATAGGCTTCCGCACAGCGTCCATAGGCACCTCCGTAGTAGATGCCCAACGGCCCCCAGGTGCCTACACCGTTGTAGCCTCCATACCAAGGGGATGTCTTGCTGGTTTCCATAAAGATACCCGTCTTGCGGTCGAACTTTTCATCCATTTGTATCAGGTTTGCGACCCAGATGTTCGAGAGCATATCACCAAGTATGCCACCAGTGAAGCTCACTCGGCTGGCATCCATAGATTTGGGGAAGTCGATCATCTCCACCTTCTTTGGGATATCAGCGTCACTGGTATAGAGCACTTTAGATAGTGCCTTCAAATCCGCTGACCAGTTACCTGGTTTTTCCGAATTAACCCTGGTTGCAGCGTCATCCGCGGACAAGACAACCTTGCCGAAAGGAAGTAGTTCCCCAGAGGGCTTGTCGCTGGCTAATGTCACTGCCGATATAAGCGGTCTACCCCGTAGATCAGGGTTGTCGTGGACCACGATGGACTTTATGTTACTAGCCCGAGGTTTCACCGCGAGGTAGTAGTGGGAATGCCGGTTCTCTGATGCCACACTCGGCTCATCGTCCTCACGTATTCGCAACGCCTTTTTCAACACAGACATATATTCTGGCCGCGATGTGAATGGCTCCCGAACTGGAGCGGCGACACCATGAGTTGGACCACCAGCCCATCCGGCGATGAACCATGCAGTAGCGCCTATGACAACAGGTATCCGGTCGCTCTTGCCGTCGGTGTAACGTATCTCAATCTCACCAATGCGGGACCCGATATTCACTTGGTCGTCACGTTTGGTGCGAAGCTCCGGATGTTCACCCCAATGAGCCACACCGTAATCCCAGCCGTCATTGATCATGCCAAGTAGATAGATAGCAGACGCCGAAGCTCCAACCGGGATGACCTCGTCTGATGCCGATATCTCACGGGTCGTTTTCCCTCGACTGTCTGGAGAGGCTGCAAGAAATGGCATGGAACGGCTGAATACCACTTCGGCGTTCTTGTCAATCTTTAATCCATACAGGTCGGTTCGCGTCACGGCTTGATTTACCACAGGCTGCACCTGACTGTAGTCTGCAAAGGCAAGCCAGGCGAATCCACCGGTGCGAATTCCCGGATTGTTGTCGACTACTTCGAGATACACTTTGCGGCCGATCAGATCCTGGGTGATCCACCTCATCGGCGCCAGTTTGTTCCCGCCCGGCGTGTGGGAACTTCGTAGTACCGCGCCGTCCGGATATGACTTTAGATATACGAAGTTGCGATCTCCCCCGTTATTTGAATCCGCATTTCCATCCCAGCCGCCCAGGGTGAACTTCTGCAGCCTAGTCCTGATGGTGAAGGGAGTGGACCTGAGCACCCCGATGTTGCTTTCGCCCTTGTCAAGCGAGTTCACCACATACCGCTTCGGGTCGGCTGAATTTGAGAACAGCTCTGGGTTGATCCCCATTGTCCAGGTATTGGCACCCTCAACCGTCCAGCCCTCTAAAGTGCCTTTCGTAAATGAGAGGTTCACCTCCTCTGGAGGTAGAACAGGCTCGGGAGCGGGACTGGCATTGTCCAGGGCAAACGCGCATTGAATTGTCATCACCAGTAATAGGCACAGGCCTGTCAGTTTATTGTGCAGGTTCATAGTCTACCGTATTCCTTCCCACTTCCTCGCGCCTTTCACATTTTTATACAACTGGTTGACTTTAACAGCAATATCCATGTATTCGCGCAGAACCCTCTCCTGTTCAGAAGCTACGTGCCGAACGTCTTCCGCCAGTTGGTTTAGCAGTTCTGTATACTTGATGGTGTCCTCGGGATGGTTGTGCAATAGGAACCTGATTTCGTCGCAGGCACTTGATGCCATTCTGGGATCGGGGCCTTTCGGTGGCGTCACACAGAGGGCGATCACGTCTGCCAAGAACTTGCGGTACTCATCCTCACGCTTGCACATGCGGTCAACCATGTAGAGCGCATGATCCAGGAGTTGGTCGAACTGATGTGGTTCTGACTCCACGGACATTGGATCGTCCTTCAGGACACCCTTGATGTGGTCTACACATCCACACACATCATAGAACCTTGTCACCCCAGAGTCCACCACTTCATCGCCAGCCACCAAATCCATCCCGCGGTAGGTCTCCTCATACCGTGCTTTCGGTAGCTCTATGACCCCACCGTCTTCAAACATTATCAGCGGAGCTTCATTGTGCCCGCGCTTCTGAATATAAGCAGCTCCCTTTTGCACCATTTCAACGACCTTTTCCACATGCGGTGACGGTGGAAGCCACTTCTTGTTCACATCCAAAATCTCTTCAAGCGTCATCTTCTCATCAGGCATATCGGTCCTCCTGCGCTTACGTAGTTGCGGGCGTTCTTGGCGATATGCACCCGTCCTGCCTGCTCAGTCTCACTGTTTCGCCTCTTCCTGAAAAAACTCCAGCCAGGAGATCATAATCGCGTCTCCAATGGTGACGGATTTGCGGTATTCTTCGAGTGTCTTGCCCCAGCAAAATCCGATCCATCCGGCGGCATACTTACGAGCATCCTTAAGGAATTGCCGAAGCTCTGGTATAGAGCAATGCATAGGGAATATCTCTTCTATTACCAGCGGCTTGCCGACTGAGAACTCTTTCAACTCGTCGACCGCCTTCTGCATTTTGGCGCTCTCTGGATAGACATGCACGCATATGAAATCCACCTCAGGCGCGATCGCCTTAGGCTCGAATCCGAATGAGCTGATGGGTATCAGACCGACCGTCACAAGGTGCCGTTTGTCATGCTTGCGGATAGCCGATTTCATCATCTTGAGCCAGTCCCGCCCGATCTCGGTTCGTACGCGATCCTGCTGGTCGAGTGTGATGAACTGAACGTAACAGAAACCAGCGAACTCACCCCCAAGCCAACCTTCTTGTTTGCGACTACCCGACGGAATCACCGGTTCATTCATGATGTCATAACAGAATACCCCAGGTCGATTTGCACACCGTGCGGCAATCGCCTCCCAGAACACGCACTGCGCCAGCCATCTCTCTTTCTCAGACAGCATGTCATACCATTCTGGTGTATCTTTTTTTCTGTAGCATCCCAATCCGGTGATATCCGGATACAGTCCCATGCTCTCGGCAAGCGAAACCAAACGCACAAGCCGATCCAGCGATTTGGCGTTTGGCTTGTTTGCGCTCTCCATGAACCGGCCAAACTGCAAGTGAACGCGGACTACATTCGCGCCTAAGGCCTTCATCTCCGCGAAGTCTTGTTTTACCTTTGGCCATTCAGACTCCCAGTAGTCCTCCAGTAGCCGCATGTCGGCGTCGCGGTCATAGTTGAACCCGCGGGGTGCGAACGTCCTGCCCGATGAGGCGAAGATAAATGACTTCCCATCTTTGCCAACCTTGACCCATTCCATCCGATCTGCCTCCCTGTGGTTATGGAACATGGCTATCCGGCATGATACAAGCCCGAATAGCCACACGGCCGATGGGTAAACGGCACTCGTGTAAAAATCATGCCATTACCTAGTTATGGATTTTATCGGCCCCTCTAAGCAAGGGGCCACGGTGCTACTTCCGGCTCATCACCTTGGGTTGCGGCGCAGGCCACATTAACAGCTTCAGCGAGCTGCCGGATTTGCCAGTATACTTGGTGACCATTCCGGTTGCGATATCCACCAGACACAGCGCAGGTTTATCAGTAATCTGACCGGTGATCATCACATAGCGGTAGCTGATCATATCGAAGTCGCCCAGCTTCATGTTGGGTATGGTGGCCAGCGTGTCGCGTGTGCCGGTGAACCACAGGTTTGCCACATCCACGGTGGGCACACCGTTCACATCAGTTTGCGTTACGTCCAGGTTCTGGCTCTTGTTCAACACCACGCTCACGAACCCAGGGAAGTCATCTACATCAATGGATTTCCAAGCCGCGGGTGTCTGCGAAGGATCAACGGTGTATCCGCGCCTCATTTCGCCAGACCACACAAGGATATTCAGACTTTTATCCTTCCACATGATGCGGTCAGGCTTCACACCCTCTGGCAGGTCAACCTTGACGACATCGCTCTTTTTGCCAATCGCCCCTATACCAACCTGCCAACCCGTCCCCACGCTCGGTCTGATGAACGCCGCCCAGCGACCGCCTTTTTGATCAACCGCTGCTCCGCCGAAAGCGAAAGCTCCCGTCAGCGGTTTAATTGCAGTCGGCTTCTTCATGTCGAAATACGCCAGTTCGAATCCAGATCGCGACGTCCGCGTGGTAAAGGCCACCAGCCCGTCATTCTGAGGAAACACCTGTGATACCTCGCTGCCAAGCTTCACTCGATTGCCGCCATACAGCGAAACCTGGTACAGATCGCCATTCATATTGGCGTCGGACATACGCGGCTCCACGCACAGCACAGACAGGCTCCAGAGGCTAACCGATCCGTTGAACTTAACGGCAGTTGCGCTGGTGTGGTAGAGGTACTGCTCGCGTTTGGCTTCCAGCACCACCCTGAAGCCCGGAGTGACCACCTGCGCGTACATCATGCCTGGCTGGGCCATACCGAGCGAAGTGTCGGGCCATTGGACGGCTTCTGCCTTCTTCAATGTGATGTTTTCGATGCCCGTGCTCAGACGTTTGGCAAGGTCTTGCCGGCATGATAACACGACCGCTTGCTCAGCGGAGCCTTTTTTCGGGGCTGAGTATGCCAACTGGCTCATGAATAGAACCGCCATCATGGCCACTAAAATGATATATCTAGCCTTGGTGAGACCTCGATCACACTGAGGTTGTAAAGCCACTACTTTGGACTGTTTCATAGATTTCTCTCCTTGATATGACAAACGCATCACAACTAGCAATGCTTTCTACTGCTCATTTGCGAGCACTGCAATACACATAGTAGACTTGAGGAACCGGCAACTAGATATCACTAAATGCACTGCATCATCAAATTTTGTGCCATCACTGCACATCAGCCGCGAAACTGACGGTTCCTGTGGGATTCGTCCACTTCAAGCCGCTGCCATCAGGAAGCACCTCAGCCTTGGAGCCTGCGCCTACCGACTTTACCGTCAGTCCTTCGGGCAACCGAATATGCATCACACAAAACGGCAGTCGCTCCCGTTTCGGGAAGCTGATTGTCCCGGTGACCTGTTTTGTCGCTTTATCGAATTTCATTTTGTATGTCACTTCGCCAAAGTGGGTCGGTGCATTCTTTACACCCACTTCATTGCCATCGTTCAACCAATGTCTGGCAGTTCCAAGGGCAAGATGCAGTCCCCCGTCCTTTTCCATCACCATGCAGTCTCGGATGGCTCGTATCACAGCGGCTGGTGTCCATAGATGCTGCCGGTCACCAGATGTTTTCGGTGTGTTCGGCTCCTGACCACGTTCTTCACACCATGTGTATAATGGCGTACCGTGGTTTAGTGTCGCGTAAAGAAGCCGCGCTGCCTCATCTCCATTACCACGAGCCAACTCGACTTCAGCAACGTTATCTAATGACATCGCCACCCACATGCCGTCTACCATCCAACCCGTGTGTACTTGTAGTCCACCTGCACTGAGCTGCTTGTTCATGTACTTCAATGTACCTGTGATAAGTTCGTGATCGGCCGGAAGAACATCACAAGGAAACGCCGCATTGAGGGCACCCCAGCGGCTACCTGCAGGATTGCCGGGAGAACCGGGTATCCAGCGATATCCGTCTTCCAGTATCGAACCTCGTTCGATAGCATTGATAATGTCCTTTTGTGCGACTTCATATATGCTCTGGAGCTCGTTTATGTCATTGGCTTTACCCAGGATTTTGGCGGCTTCCAAGTTTAATTTATTGCCATATACAGCCCACACGTTATGGGGAATGAAATAGCCATACCAGCCATCACCTGCATCCAACCCGCAGTCGCCTTGACCTCGCGGCATCATGCCGTAGTGAAGCGGTTTACTCCCATCAACCAGCACTCGTGTGCGTGCTCTTTGCGTCTCTTGCCACCTTGAGTTCGCCAACATTTTTGGATACACTCTCTCAAGATAGGAACGGTCACCGGTAAGTCTATAATGCTCCATGACGGTCCAAGCCTTAAAGCCGGCCACTCCCCAAAACTTATGTAACCATCCTGTGGGATCGCTCCAGTCACCATTCTTTCCTTGAATATCGAGGTGGACCTGGTATCCTATTGCAGCCGCCTTATGCAGACCAGCCTGATCTATACCGACGGCTGCCATACTCGCCTCTGCCGAGTTAGGACACCTGTAGCCTTCGGTTCCTGGAGAACATGCGATATACCCCTTCGCCACCGGCTCACGCATGATGAAGATGTCACCAATACTGGCGTAATATGCGTTCCGCACACCGGCATCGGGAATATCAAGCTGTACACAACTGGCCATCAGCTTCCGCCATACCTGTTTTCCTTCTTCGAACTCCTTCGCCCAGTCGTGTGTCCGAAGTTTTGCCACATCGTCTTCGTAAGCCTGGTACGGACGAACCAGCCAGCCACTGCCTGTCTCACCAGGCTTCAGGTTCCATTCCAATGCTATTGTTTTTGCAGGGGTATCTTTTCTGAGAGGAGTTGATGCGCCTGTGGCCATCACCAGCACGCGGTCGGCTCGATCGAGCCAGCCGGCAGTCATATAGTCCAGTGGATCACCGGCATTGATATACCCGGGAACTTCACCAAACGCGGCGTTCATGGAAAAGACCACACTATACCGATGAGCTTTATCCGAGTTGTTAGTTACACTGACCCGAGTCAAAGCCGCCGATTTGGCTCCTACAACCTCCATCTCTACAACGCCTTCGGAATCATTCACCGTCGTCTTCAACACAGGTAAAACGCCTTCGGCACGCCCATATTGCGGTTTTCCTAGGTGACGACCATCAATTTCTGACCATACGGTTGCAACCCAGTTGCTGTTAAGTGGGCCGAATGATCCAAGGGGCAAACTCTTGAGGTTGCCATATGTCCAGCGGTATTCTACGCTTTCGGGATACACATCCAGTATCGTCTTGTTGCTGCTGTCGGGAAGTGCCACCGTCATGCGATGTGGCAACCCGAATGAATAGGCGAAATCAACTTTCATATCCGTCATACCAGGCTTGGCTCCTTCATTACTATCAGCGCTTATAGATGAGATTGATAGACCCATACACGCAGCAGCCATAGTAGCTGTGAGCATAATGCTGTAACACTTCGAAGTAACTACCGATCTCATATCCGGCTTCTCCATCATCTAGCTCCCAGCATTCAATTCACCCATGTTCGGTGAGACACCCATCAATATATCAACCGATCCTTGAGGATAATTCCACACAATCGCAGTGCCATCGGCACAGATTTTGGCTCCGGATTCGGTGTTCACGGTGGTGATACACAGCCCTTCCGGTAGTCGTACATGCAGCACACAGCAAGGGACGGTCTGCCTGGATGGGAATTGAATATTCGCAGTCACCTGTGCTGTCGCTGCGTCATATTTCATACTATAACTCACGCAGCCCCAGTGTGTTGGTGCCTTCGAAATCCCGACTCCGCGGCCACTACCAAGCCACTGCCTGGCGGTACCTAAAGCCAGATGCAGCCCCCCGTCCTTTTCCATCACCATGCAGTCCCGGACGGCTCGCACCACGGCAGCCGGAGTCCACAGATGCTGAATATCCCCCGATATCTGTGGTGTACCTGGTTCTTGACCGCGCTCTTCGCACCACGAATAGAGCGGTGTCCCATGGTTCAACGTGGCATACAACAGCCGAACCGCCTCATCACCGTTGCCGCGCATCAGCTCCACTTCCGCCACGTTGTCAAGTGACATCGCCACCCACATGCCGTCATCCATCCAGCCGGTATGAATCTGAAGTCCGCCCGGGCTGAGCTGCTTGTTCATGTATTTCAGAGTGCCAGTGATGAGCTCATGATCAGCCAGTAGCACTTCACAAGGGAACGCCGTGTTGAGAGCACCCCACCGGCTTCCCACTGGGTTCGATGGTGACCCTGGTATCCACCGATACCCATCTTCTTGAATGGCCCCTCGATCCATGACGGCAACCAGTTCGGTGTGGGCTTGGTTGTATATCGCCTCGCACTCTTTCTCGTCGTCTATACGGCCGAGGATGGCGGCGGCCTCCAGCGTGAGTTTGTCGCAATAGACCGCCCACACGTTATGCGGGATGAAATAGCCATACAGGCCGTCTCCCGCGTCAAGGCCGCAGTCCCCTTGCCCGCGCGGCATCATGCCGTAATAGGGCGGCTTCTCGCCTTCGACCATCACCCGGGTACGTTGACGCTGCGTCTCTTGCCAGCGTGAACACGCCAGCATCTTGGGATACACCATCTCAAGGTATTCGCGGTCACCGGTCAGCTTGTAATGCTCCATCGCGGCCCAGGCTTTGAAACCGGCCATTCCCCAGGCAGTGTGCGACCATCCTGCGGGGTCATTCCAGTCCCCGTTATCGCCCTGCATGTCAAGCGAAATCTGATAACCGATCGCCGATTCGTGGTGCAACCCTGCTTGATCCAACCCCACAGCGGCCATACTCGCCTCACCGGAATTAGGGCATCGGTAGCACTCAGTGCCCGGTGAACAAGCGACATAGCCATTGGCTACCGGCTCACGCATGATGAAGATATCAGCCAGTCCGGCGTAGTACGCGTTCCGCACACCTGTGTCAGGAATGGAGTATTTGACCGCTTTGCTTATCAGCTCACGCCAGGCCTGTTTCCCCTGCTCAAATTGGAGCGTCCAGTCCTTGGCCCGCAGGTTCTGAGTATCGCTGGCATACGCCCGATACGGCCGGACCAGCCAGCCTGCGGAAGTCTCACCCGGAGCCAGGTTCCATTCGACAGCAAATGTCTTTGCCGGCGTGTCACGCCGCAAAGGGTTTACGCCGCCTTCCGCCATCATCAAGACACGGTCAGCACGTTCGTTCCAGCCAGCCAGAGCGTAATCCAGATCATCACCATCGTTGATGTATCCAGGCACTTCGCCGAAGGGGCCATTGATTGAACAAACCACAGAATACCGGTGTTTTTGATCTGATGAGTTAGCAACAGTGATACGCGTGAGTGCCGCACTCTCTCCGCCGACAGCCTCCAACTCTACCGAACCATCGGCACCACCATATTGAACTCCGAGCACTGGAAGGTAGCCTTCCGCGCGCTGATAACTCGGTGCCTTGAGCGTTACGCCGTCCAACTCAACCCAAACCTTGGCCGACCAGTTGCAGTTAAGGGGCATAAAGGCACCCAGCGGGGTGCTCCTGAGGTCGTTATATGTCCATCGGTATTCCAGCCGGTCGTCGAACACATCGATCAGCGTCTTATCGCTGCTGTCAGGGAGTGCCACCGTCATGCGGTGAGGTAATCCAAACGAATACGAAAAATTTACCTGCAGTTCATCCATTTACATGCGGCTCCTATATATCTGCGCACGGATAAACCCATACGCTCTCTTACTCATCATCAAGATTCGTCTGGCTATATGCCAATTCCTGCATTTCTATCGATGCAGAACATATCATATGGATACGGGGTGAGCCCGACATAGGCTCACCCCGTAAAACCACAGTTCGAATCCGATACTACGGTATGATGTTGCCGATGCCAAGCACCAGGCTGTTGTCATCCCAGTTGGCATAACTGACACCCAGGTAGATGGGGCCGAATGGCATTTCGCTCATCAAACCCGCCGAGAGGCAGGTGTTAAACTGAGCATCACGCAGTGTCTCAAACGCTGAACCGCTCTCTAGCCAGACGGCGCCGTATGACTGTATGGCGCCTGGTCCGATGCTGTGCCCCAGCTTTACTACCCGCCCAAAGGCTCCGTAGGCCATATTGCTGCCAGAGAAAGTTCCGCGTGTGTATGCTCCTAGTCGGAATAATCCGCCCAATTCGGCTCTGTTGATGAAACTCACACTTTGGTCGAATGAGCTCTGTGCGGCCAGCATCATGAAGTTGGATGTATCCTTGGCCACTGGCCACATGGTCGTGCTGTTCCAACTCATCTGGCTGACGTGGCGCAGGCTCCCAGCCATCCGCTGATAATATCTGTATTCCAGCGTGGCCCGTGTCCCATCTGTAGCGACCAGCGCATTGTTCCACCCATCGTAGCTGAATTTCATATGCAGCATCTTAACATGACCGTTCTCTAGCTCAGACGGCTTGATGGATCCTGACCGAGCGATGGTCGAATCTGATGCAAACTGTCCCCCGAAGCGCATTTCGGCTTTATCGTCAAACACTTTACCCACATCGAATCCGACGTAACTAGTGCTGCATATCACATCGGTCAGCCGCGAATGGTTACGAAACAGGTCCCGAGTGTTTTCGTATATACCGATGGACGGCATCATAAACCAGCCATTAGCTCCAAACGGTCGATATAACTCTGCCGATACAAACCGCGTGGTTCCTACCGCGGCATCTACGCGAACCTCATCATCCGGCTTGGTCAAGCCGAATGATGTGAGCCGGACGCCAAGACTGAAATCGAGGGCCTGGCCACGCGAGTTGTTCACGTCCATGTTAAAGTTCATAAACGGCGGGCCATAGTTCTTCTCTACCGCTTTGATCAGCAGGCCAGTTTCTCCGCCTCGATGCACCAGTTGGTAAGCCAGGCTTTCAAACCGCCCTACACCGGTGATCTTGGTCAGGTTCTTTTCCATCCACGGCACATCGATTGATTTGTGCAACGCCCAGTTCATCTGTTCTTTGATCATGCGCTGGTTGTTTTCGTCTGCACCCTCTACCGTGATGAACGAGATGTCCGGCATTTGTTTTCGTATGCGGGCTTTACGATCGGCAATATGCTTTTGCCAGTCCTCTTCGCTTAAGGACAGACTCTTAAGCAGCGGTTCTCGTTTGGCGATGGCATCATACCCCGCCTTTTCACTCTGCAGTTCCGTGTCCCAGCTTGTGTTTGCGGCCAGGTCTGGCGATACCACCACATCAGCCTGTGCCAGTGTTCGTCGTGTGTTATCGATCATGACCACTTTGACTGTCTCACCGATCATACCCAGCAGATTGTTAGCATAATTTCGCTCATTAAGTTTGGCACCAACATCCACGGCGATCACAATGTCGCCACCCATCTTCCGGGCCACATCGGCGGGCACCATATTCAATACGCCGCCGTCAACCAGCAGCTTTCCGTCAATTTCGATCGGGGTGAACACACCCGGTATCGCCATAGTAGCCCGCAGCGCCTGCGGTAATGATCCGCTGGCCAACACAGCTTGGTCGGCATTGTCCATATTGGTGGCCACGCATCGAAACGGAATGGGCAGCTCATCGAAGCTCTTCATATCGAAATAGTTGATTGTGATGCGGCTCAGCAGCAACCCCACTGGATGTACAGGATCAAACCCGCTGGGTGTTTTGAAGCCCTTCTTCCATCCCACCTGAAGCGGAATCATCATGTCCGTGTTGTCTTGTTTACGCCGCCAGTCCTGATATGCATAAGGAGCCGAGCCCTCAAACGTAGCCTCCCAATCGAGATCAAGCACCATCTTCTCGATCTCTTCCGGCGTCATACCCATGGCATAACATCCACCCATCAGACCTCCCATTGATGTGCCGGCCACATAGTCGACTGGTATCCTGTGCTCCTCAAGCCACTTCAGAACGCCGATATGCGCAAAACCACGCGCGGCTCCACCGCCCAGGGCTAAAGCGACCTTGGGGCGTGCTGATTGCGCCATCACCCCCTGGCAGGCCATTATACAAACCAACATGAGGCAAACCCTCAAGACGACAATACGTTCACGCATGATTCACTCCATTTACATCGGATGATTAGCATTGATATCATACCACCACAGGAACTGGATACACAGTCCGATACGGGTATTGACACCAGCAAGATTGTCATGAATACTGTAATCCATGGCTGCGTCACACAGACGGAAATACACAGGTGGTGCTCGGTGAACAGAATGACGATGATATTCATAATCTCTCTCTTTGTTATAACATCCGTTTGTTTCTGCGCACAAATGCCCTCTACGACCGACCACCGACCAAAAGTATGGATGATACCGCCGCCCTGGTCGGAGGGTGCCTGCCTGAAGGAGTTGGTGAAACACGAGGGCCAATGGAAACAGGCGCGTGCTCGTATTGACGGCATCGGTTATTACCTGTGGCTTCTGAATCACCAGTTTTTGGACAAGGAACTGAAAGCACTGTTTCTTAAAGTGAATGAGTGGGGGCTGGAGTTCTCCCTGGAGGTACCGGTGGTGAAGGGGGCTGACTGGGGCTTCAAAGAGCCACTGAACGCCGAAACGTCATTCGCCAAATACCAGCAGCTCACCAGGCGATTTGAGGCCGATGGCATGAAGTCTGTCGATGTCGTCAGTTTCGATGAGCCAATATTTGCATCCGCCCATCCTATCCCTGCACAGGTCTCACAAGGTATTCTGCCGAAGGATGGTGGACTACCCGGCCAAGAGCTCAGCGTCAAAGAGAGGATGGCCTATGGCATCCAACAGACCGCGGCATTCATCGGATTGATGCGCAAGAGCTATCCTGAAACGATACTGGGCGACATCGAGCCCTACCCCACCCTCAGCTATGACGAGATCACATATGCCATCGATGGCATTCAGAAAGCCTGCCTCGATAAGGGCATTAAGGGGTTGGAGTTCTTTCGGCTCGATTTCGACTGGGCCAGTATGTCCACGAGCAACAAGGGCTCCTGGATCGAAGTAAAGAAGATTGAGGAGTTCTGCCGTTCGAAGGGCATCAGGTTCGGCATGATCTACTGGGCCCCTGACCACGAACTGCTGAAACCAAAAGGTATCGACAATCCGATGGCATGGTATATCGGCTTGATGCACCACGGCAACGCCTACGCACTGGTCAATGGCAAGCCGGATGAATATGTGCTGCAGAGCTGGATGCACATACCTGTCCACGCCGTACCCGAGAGCGACATCACCACCTTCTCCCGATCTGTGCTTGATTTCTGCAACAGCTTTGTTGATAAGAAGAGCAAATAGCTATCAGACGCATATTTACGCTTTAAGGTCAAGGTACCACTATGATGGGTGGTACCTTCCTGTATCATCAGTCGTGCTTTTTGAGCGACTATCTGACGGGCATTGGCCTGGGTTCATGGTCTAGACCAAACTGAACAGGGATAAATCCTGCCTTTTCTCTGAACGGCGCATCGACATCATTTCCGAAGAAGGTGCTCCACCATTGCCCTTTTTTACCTTTGAAAAACATATTGTGGCCGCCGTGCGGGATAGAAAGGTATCTGTCTCCATACGGTCCCATAAGCTTCTTCGAACTGGCCACATAGCAGTGATATCTGTCATCTACAAAGTCAGCACACGATAGATAGTACCGGTCATTTGCCTTGAACAGAAATGTGCCCTCGAACCCTACCTGAGCACCGTTTGATGACGTTAGCAACTTGGGATCATCTGCTAGACCGCTCATGTCGTCTCGCATCCGAGCTATCTTCCCATTTTGATAGACGAAATATACTTTGCCGTCATCATCTTGAAACAGCGATGCATCGATCTCGCCTGTGATAGGACCATCCTTTTTAACATCGACATATGGTCCTTCTGGCTTGCCAGACACACTCTTAAGAATGCCTGTTCCGCTGTAATTGACACAGTAGGCAATCCAGTATGTGCCGTTAATGAAGTGGAGCTCAGGAGCCCAGATAGCTTGTTTACTCCCTTGCTTCTTCTGCCAGCTCATGTCTTTGTCGAATGACCATACCAGACCAAGGGATACCCATCGCTTCAGGTCTTTTGACTTCCAGATTCTGATGCCCTCGTTGGTATCCCACCATGTTGGTGCACCTGTGGTCCCTGTCAGATAGTAGCCATCCGGTCCGACACATACGCAGGTGTCACGCAAAGGAGATTCCATCAGCGGCTTGATTTGGCCTATACCTGGCGCGTTGGTAAACGTGCGTATGAACGCGACCTCGGCAGCATCCTTGGGTGTACCATCACGTCTTAGCAGATCGTGGCACCATACTGGCGGTTCTGGACCATCCTTCGGTGAGCCCAATGCAAACTGCGTCTGGGTACGTCCGTTAACCAGCCCCCAGTTATAACAGCCCACTTTCGCGTTTTGGAACAGAGGCAGTTCCGTTTCATACTTCGAACCAGCCAGTCGGGCCATCCATTCGGTGCAGATAACAGGTCTACCGTGTGTCAGCATACTGTTGACGACACTTTTCATTCCGCTGTAGTCACAGTAACTATGAAAGCTGACGATGTCAGAGAGTTCTATCTGCCTGTCACTGATTTCCTTTGGACCACCCCAGACTGATATGGTCAGTGGCTGCGATGGTTTGCTCTGCCTTGCCCATGCGAAAGTCATTTCTACCAGCGGAAGACTCTTGTTCCCCATGCCTGAGTTACCCGGTTCGTTGTATAGGTCCCAGAGAATGATGCGCTTATCATTATCGTAGCTACCGACCATATCCTTAACGTAGTGTTCCAGCTCTGGCCACGCAGTTTTGTCTGTGACTAACTTCAATCCAGGACTTGGCACCCACCTGGCATTCGAAGTTCCTGGCAGCGGATCGTCCTGTTTTCCAAGGTAAGGATCTCTGCCTGCATCAAACGCGCAGTCGTCGAAAAGAACCGGCACCACGCTGATCTTGTGCTTATCAGCGATTTCTAGTAACTGAGTAAAGCGCTTCTTGAGCCCGTTTGGATCCAGTTTCCACACAATATACTGAATGAACACTCTACAGGAGTTATATCCCAATTGCTCAGCCCAGGTCAGCTCACGGTCTATAGTAACAGGATCAAACGTCTCCTTTTGCCACATCTCAGTATCATTTACCGCCGTGCTGGGCACGAAATTGAACCCAAACAACCATGGCTGTTTTGCATACCAGTCGTTGGCCTTTTTTACCGTCCACTGGCTTTTTGCTGGATTCTTATGTTCTATATCTGAAGAATTACTCATGACGCCTGTAAGCATGGTTATAGATCTCCTGACGATGATTGTGAACCACTAAATGATACCTGTTGCGTCGATTTATCAGCTAGTATTTCAGTGCCACATACGAAAAAGCTGGCACTACTACATCCGTCTCATATCGCCCGTCGACCAACTTCGTCGCATACCTCTTCGGGGCATACGGCGTGCGCACCGTTACGGATTGGGCTGACGCGGTGTTGTTATACACGATGTTGGCACTGATGGAGGCCTGCTCCATATGATCGCCCAGGAAGGGCACCATCGTCCGGGGCTTAGGATCATGCACACGGTAATCCACATGGGCGTGGTCCAATATCCCCTTGAACAACGCATAGCTGAAGGCGTTGTCGGGATGCTGCGCATCATAGGGTCCCCACATATCGACTTCATTCGCCGATACATCTGCTGACCCGCTCTGCTCTGGCGGGACGCGTTTCGGGTTGTAGCAGCAAGCTGCAAACAGGTCACCATGCAGAAACAGCCATCTACCGTACCCACTCAACACCGCTTCACCGCCACATGTGATGATGCTCTTCATACCCGAAGGTGCTCGTTCAAATCGGAAGCTTTCGTTCAGTTGAACAGCCACCGACATGCCGCGCAGGTTCTCAGTGATCTTACTCACTCCCGGCAGCGACAACCGGCCCGCCACCCCATCAAGGTAACTCATCACCATGTTGCCCAATTTGGTTGTTTGGCTGACATCCACCAGATCGCCATCCAAGGCCCTGGCAAACTGACCAGTGAATAACACGGTCGCGGTGCACTTACGCAATTTCTCGATGGTCTCTCGCATCACATACGAAGCCGAAGGAACGATGATCAGCTTGAACTGGTTCATCTCACGGATGCTCATCTTGTCCAGTCGCGGTGAGGCGTATCGCGCCATCTGGCATCCATACATACGCAACATCACATCGATCAACGCCGCATCAACAAAATGGGAGGATGCCTCGCTGAGTGTCGCCGCCGCATAGGTGGGAAATACCAGCAGAACATCGCGCTTCACAGCTTCCAGCGGTTCACCATGAAGCCTCTTCATGGTGGGCGTGAAGTAGTCCTCCCACCTATCAAACTGCATCCTCGCGGCCTGCTCTTCACTCCAACCATAGTTCTTTGCGTAGTCGTTGCTAAGCTGGCAGCTCACAAACCGCTGCCCCTCACCACGCTTTCGGGCACACAATGGGAGGTAGTAGTTGCGGTAATCGCGCCAGGACTTGCACCTGTAGCGAAACCCCATCGTCTCGCCCAGCGACTTCTCTGGGTGGTGATTGGTCTGGAACGGGAAGCAGCTTTCATACAGCGCGAAATCGGCCGATGGCAGCTCCACCATGGTCCATAAATAACCGATGACGGGATACAGCTCCTGCCAGCTCCCCACTGGTCGACCGTTCGCCAGTAGCTTCAACCGCTTGATGACGGCATCAAACTGCTGTTCCATATAGAGATATCGAAACCGAATGAAGTAGTTGTAGTCCGTATTCGGACCAGATTTCCGTGTAGGTAAGGCCTCGAGTTGTGATAGCTTGCGCTCCTCCCGCCACTCATTGAAGCGAGCATGAGCATATTCGCTCCTGCCAGCTTCAAATGAAGTAAAGCCGGCTTCACCGTATATACCCCAAGTCGGCGCAAATGCTACGACTTTGGGGTCGCTCCGGTATTGCTTGATCACCTCAGAGTGGTACCACTCGTACCGCTGCATCGCCTCTGGCCAGAAGGGGTCAAGCTGGTTAGGTATCCGCTTCCCGCTTTCATCCACATCCCAGAACTGGCCGTCACCTAGACCGACCCAGCCAAGTATCGCCATGACGATACAGAAGCCCTTCACCTTGGCTTCGGCCACCTGCCGGTCAGTCTCAGAAAAATCCACAGATTTTCCATCAGCCGACACGCCTGGATGCACTTTCATGAAAATTGCGGTATTACCGGCGCGGAGAGCATCATCCATCTGAGCGGGCGTGACACCGGTCATGGGCATCCATATTTGGTATTTCGCCAGCGGGTTCAAATCCTGACACTCGCATCGACGATGACATAATAATAACACCCCAAGAACCATGATAATCGGCCATACCAGCATGAACAGCACCTCTTCCAAACGATCTACTATGATAACCCACTGCGCTTCTATTATGGCCGGTGGCAGACGGTGTGTCAACCAAGTTTTGACGAACACCCCCGCCTGCCGGTATAATAGCTGTTGTGCGCCATACGATCTGGAGAGGTCGCATAGCTGGTCTAGTGCGCCCGCCTCGAAAGCGGGTATCCCTCACGGGATCGCGGGTTCGAATCCCGCCCTCTCCGCCACCCCACCCCATTTTCGCTCAACGTGCCCCCTATCAACCTGAAACTGTATAATGAGTTGGAAGGTTCCATAGGTTTATATGAGCAGCTCATTTACAGAACCCCTGACAGATCATACATTTGAAGCCCTTCAGAAGTCACTTCCTGAGGGCGTTTCTGTGATTCGCGACCACCCCCTGGCCCCAATGACCACATTTCATACGGGTGGAGCAGCCAAGTGGTTCGTCGACGCAGCCGACAGTGACATCCTTGCGGCCGCAAGTCTGTCAGCCCAGCGACTGTCTATCCCTTATGTGGTGATTGGCAGTGGCAGCAATTTGCTCATCAGCGATGACGGCATCCCCTCTCTGGTCATACGTAACCGCTCAGCGGCCTGCCACATGGGCGAGCTCACCGTGGCGGACACTGGGGTCAGCCTCTCACGCCTATTCGCGCTCAGCCGCCGCGCGGCGCTGTCCGGGCTGGAGTTCGCGGTGGGTATTCCTGGCACCCTGGGCGGCGCGTTGGTCTCCAACGCGGGGGCATACAGGCAGAACATCAGTGACGTGGTCAAGCGCGTTGAGGTGGTCACCCAGGGCGAACAGGCCTGGTATGACGCCGACTGGATGCAGTTCAGTTACCGCCACAGCATATTGCGTGATTCACAGGCATATGATGCCGTGCTGATCAAAGCGGAGATCGCGTTGAAGCACGATGACCCATACGCCATCGCGGCCCGGTCACTGGAATTCCAGCAGCAGCGTAAAGGCAAGCAACCTCTCGAGCGTTCCGCGGGCTCGTTCTTTAAAAATGTGATCAACCCAGAGCTCGCCGCCAGCTTCCCTGGCCTGTCGGATGCGCTGCGGCAGTCGGGAGTCATCCCCGCCGGTGCCATCGTGGAAGCGGCCGGGCTCAAGGGTATCAAACTCGGCGATGCTCAGATATCACCAAAGCACGCCAACTTTATCGTCAACAACGCCCATGCAACCTCTTCTCAGATACGCAGCCTTGCAAACTATGTCAAGCGTTGCGTGTATGACCGCTTCGGTGTGATGCTGGAGGAAGAGGTCTTGCAGATCGGCGATTGGAGCCATTATAAACCCATCCCATGGGAGGATATATCGAACTTATGAGCTTTCAGGTAGCGATTGGGCAAATCAGCCCGCGTAAGGCGGATGTGAAGGGCAACCTCGACCGCATCGTCGAGATGGTCGCCTCTCTATGCCAAAGCGACACGCCTCCAGACCTGGTGGTATTTCCCGAAACCGCCAACAGCGGATATTTTTTACAGGGAGGTGTCCGTGAGGTGGCTCTGAGCAGTGATGAGCTCTGTTCTGAGTTGACCCAGCGGTTTGTCTCCAGTGATATCACACGCGAGGTCGATGTCGCCCTGGGGTTCTATGAGCTCTGGGAAGGGAATATCTACAACTCGGCCGCTTACTTGAGTTTCAACCCTGAAGACCCAGCGTGTGGTACTCTCATTCATACCCACCGCAAGTTTTTCTTGCCCACTTATGGCGTATTTGATGAGGCCAGGTTTGTGGCGCGCGGACGCAGCATTAACAGCTTCCAAACCCGGTTTGGCAAGATGTCCATATTGGTGTGTGAAGACGCCTGGCACAGCATCACACCCACGCTCGCTGCGCTGCAAGGAGCTGAGATGCTGCTGGTGCTATCCGCATCACCAGGCCGCGGCTTCCAGACCGATCGACCCAGCAATGTGGAAAAATGGCAGCGGCTTCTTCAGGCTATTGCCGAGGAACACGGCGTGTGGGTGATCAACTCCAGCCTGGTGGGTTTCGAGGGTGGTAAAGGCTTCGTGGGCAGTTCGATGATCATCGGCCCATTCGGCAACCTGGTGGGACAGGCCCCCTTGCTGACCGAGTGTGTGCTGACAGGCACCATCGACCCCGAAGATATCCCTGTGGCACGCGCCAACTCGCCCTATCTAGCCGACCTACGCGCAGCCATGCCCGATATACTCAACCAGATTGAAGACATTCTGGCCAACCTCAGGAGGAACAGTTGATGAGCGAGCTCAACATCCCAATCATCCCCTCCCTCTCCAGGGACCCACACTCGATTTTGGATATGGATATGGAGCTGGCCACCAAATGGCTGATTGCTTTCCTGCGTGATGAGCTGATCCGCTGTCGCGGCTTTACCAAAGCCGTGATTGGACTGTCAGGCGGCGTGGACTCCGCTCTCTCCACCGCGTTATGCAGCCTGGCCCTCGGCCCAGAGAACGTGTATACCATCCGCATGCCATACAAAACAAGCAGTCAGGACAGTCTTGACCATGCAGAGGCCTGTGCCAGGCACTTCGGTGTGCATATGGATACAGTGGAAATCACCGACGCCGTGGATGGCTATCTCGCTTTCGCGCCTGAGGCCGACGGTCGCCGTCGGGGAAACGTGATGGCCCGTATGCGTATGATCGTGCTGTTTGACCAGAGCGAGCGCTACAAGGCCCTGCCCATCGGCACGGGCAACAAGACTGAGCGGCTGTTTGGTTATTATACCTGGCACGCCGACGACGCACCGGCGGTGAACCCTTTGGGTGACTTGTTCAAAACCCAGGTTTGGAAGCTATCGAAACACCTGGGCGTGCCCGATGAGATCGTAGAGAAAGCACCCAGTGCCGACCTTGTGGTTGGTCAGACCGATGAAGCCGATCTTGGCATCAGTTACGAGCTGGCGGACATGATCCTGGCGCATATCCTAGCCGGTTACGACCGGTCGAGGATCATATCGCTGGGCTTCTCGGCACACGATGTCGACCTGGTTTGGAAGCGGCTGAACAGCACACACTGGAAGCGGCACACCCCAACCTCGGCCATGCTTAGCGCCACCAGCATCAACGACTACTACCTGCGGCCGGTGGATTTCTAGCGAAGTTCCAGCATAAAACACCCCCGGCAGATATTAACTGCCGGGGGTGTTTATTGAAATACACGAACATCAAGGCAGACTACACCTCTCGCCGCCACTCCAGAGCCGAGACCAGCGTGGCGTGGTCGGCGTAATCCAGTTCGGTACCGCTGGGCATACCCTGAGCTAGTTTGGTCACGCGGATTTCCAGCGGCTTCAGCATCCTCGCGATGTAGAGCGATGTCGTCTCGCCCTCGACAGTCGGCGGCAAAGCGAGTATCACCTCTGTCACAGTACCGTCGGCGCAGCGTTGCAAAAGCTCACGGAGCTTAAGCTGCTCTGGACCCACATTCTCCAGCGGCGAAATCACCCCGTGCAGCACATGGTAATATCCGCGATACTCTGAGGTTCGCTCAATCGCCATCAAATCGCGAGGGTCCGCAATCGCACAGATGGTCTTCTCATCACGGTTGGGATTGGTACAGACCGGGCACAGCTCTTGCTCGCTGATGTTGCAGCATCGCTGGCACATCTTGGTCTGCAGTGTCGCCTGCATGACGGCATCTGACAACTCCTTCACACGCTCAACTGGCATCTTTAGGATATGTAAAGCCAGTCGCTGCGCGCTACGCGGCCCGATGCCGGGCAGCATACCCAACTGCCGAATTAAGTTAGCGACAGGACGTGCAAACTCCATCTACCGCTACATAAGCCCGGGGATATTCATACCGCCGGTCAGCCCGCCCATTGCCGATGCAGCCGCTTCTTTGGCCTTCGCAGCAGCGTCATTCACTGCGGTGATGATCAGGTCCTGAAGCATCTCCACATCAGACGGGTCGACAGCAATCGGATCGATCTGCAAATCCTTCAACTCGCCATGACCGTCTACAATTGCCTTCACCACTCCACCGCCAACGGACGATTCGAACCGCAGGTCCTTCATCTCTTCTTGCATCTTGTTCATGGACTGCATTGCTTCGTCCATCATTTTCTGGATATTGGCAGGATTCATGCCGCCGCCACCAAACGGACTTTTCATTTTCATAGTTGGTATCTCCTTGTTGTTATTCTTCTATTGTGCCATCGAGCTCGCGGGCAACTTCCGAAACAAAATCCACCTCGTTGTCACCGCCCATCACGCATTCTATCTTGATGGAGTCCGCTCCACATACGCTGGCGATGATCTGCTGCACAAACAGCTTGCGTTTGTCAGCCTGCATCAGGTTCATGGATGAGGGGTCACTAAACTCAAGCCGCAACACACCGCTGTCAGAACAGCCCGCGGGCCGCGCTTTTTGGAGCACCTTGGCCCCTCCGATGCTTTTCTGAGAGACTGCGCGGATGACTTCCTGCCAACGACGCAAAATCACGTCAAGCATCTGGCTTCCGTCTCCCACCGAACCGGAGCCTCCAGAAGCAGGGCTGACCGGTGATGGCGGCGGTTGTATTGATGCTGCGGCGGGTATTGGAGCTTCAACATCTTCAGCCTGAGCGGACCTCCGAGGTGCAGGCGGTTCCTGCCTCGGTGGAGGTGACACAGGCGCACTCGTCCGCACCGGAGGCGCAGGTGGAGTGCTGTATCCCGCAGACGCCCTCGGCGCCTCCGCAGCCACGGCCGGAGCAGGCTCTACTCCCGCGGCCAGCCTGATCGTTAGTAAATCCAATAGCACACGATGGTCACGGACTATCTTCATGCGGGCTTGCTGCTGCACAGTCGCTTCCAGCATGCCAGCCAGCTTTACGGGCGTGAACTGATTGGCCATGAACCTCAAGGCGGTCTGGTCTGCCACGCTGGCATTTTCGCCAAAAACACCGGCGGAAGCATATGTGATATCACGGATCTTGCGGCACAGCGAATCAAACACGGATTGAACCATCGCCCCGTTGACGATCATCTGGTTCACGGCCTGAACGGCTTTGGCCATGTCCTGCTTAGCAATCGCCCCGATGAGCACACCGATTTCCACATCGTCCACCACTCCAAGCACCCGTCGGGCGATCTCCGCGGTGATGGGGCCATCACTGAACGCAATCACTTGCTCTAAAAGGCTCAGCGAATCGCGGAAACTGCCGTCTGCCGCTTGCGCCACCAGACTGACTGCCTCAGAATCGGCTTTGATGCCCTCGGAATCCAGAACCGATTGTATGCGCTTCTGAAGATCATCCATCGTCGCCCGGCGGAAGTCAAACCTCATACACCGAGAACGGATCGTAATAGGCACCTTGTGGAACTCAGTGGTGGCCAACACGAACACAACGTGTGCCGGCGGTTCTTCCAGGGTTTTCAGAAGTGCATCAAAAGCCTTAGGGCTGAGGTCATGGACTTCGTCCACGATATAGACCTTGTAACGGCTCTCCTGAGGCATATACTGCGCATTTTCGATGATCGTCTCACGGACATCGTCGATGCCTGTCTCAGATGCTGCGTCCATCTCCACCACGTCCACTGCATGACCATCGCGGATGGCTACGCAGCTTCGACACTCGTCGCACGGCTCTTCCGTGATACCTCGCTCACAGTTTAGTGCCTTGGCCAGCAGGCGGGCGGTCGTAGTCTTGCCCGTACCTCGTGGACCGCAAAAAAGATAGGCATGCGTGATCTTTCCAGAGCGTAGAGCGTTCTGGATGGTTTTAGTCACATGCTCCTGCCCCATCACATCTCCGAAGGTCTGCGAGCGATATTTTCGGTAAAGAGCTACATGCGCCATTCGCTTATTTCGACCCTTTGATCCAATTAGAGATGAGGAGCGCGAGTTCGGTGCTATACTGCGATGACTGAGTGACGGCCGAAACTAGTGCCTTAGCTGTGCTTTTGCTCCCGCCAGATACCGCGGTATCTGCTAGATTCTGGGCATCTGAAAGTGCATATAGGGTTTGACGTGAGACGGCGAACAAGGAGGGCACCTTAAGCCCTTTGGCGTAAGCCAATGGATCCAACTTAAAGAGCTGCTGCTGATAGTTTTGGTTTTGGTGATACAGAGCCTCGCCCACCTCAGGATGCAGAGCAGGAACCTGGTTGTTGTTGATGATGGCGACCACTCCCTGAACGAACTCCTCGCGGTAACCCTCAATTTTGGCGTCAGAAAACCCCTGTTTGCGGAAAGCAGCTTCCATCTGCCGCCATAACCAAATCCAGGGTGTTGAACTCGGTGTATCTATGCAGATGATCCCGTTGACCATTTTCGGCATCTGCCAGGCCAGACTGAGAGCCAACAAACCACCCTCAGATCGTCCGCACGCATACACCGGAAGGTCTTTAAACGGCTTTTGATCTCTTGCCCACATCAGTACCGACGTCGCATCTTGTGCAAATCTCTTCAAGTCGCTTCGTCCCAGGTCACCAGGATGTCGAAGGCTACCGCCAACACCAAACTTATCATACCGAACGACTGCAATCCCGATTTCGGCCAGTTCTTGTGCTACTCTAGCGGTGGGTTGTGAGGGTTTGCCGTCTAACAAACCATTCTTATCTTCCGGGCCTGCTCCGGGTATGATCACCACCACCGCTGTCGGTTTACCCGACGATGGCATGTCAACCACCGCCGCCAAGTTCCAGTTTTCATTGACCAGTCTATCGTCAGTGGTTTTGACCTGTATGACGGTTTTGATCTTTGCTGGGAACTGGCTGGTCGTAGTACTGGAAGTGGGTGCATCTGAGGAAGCCGTGTCTTGTGAGTAGCTGACACCAGCCATCAATGAGATAGCTCCGACTGCCAGGCAGCTTGTGACTAAATGGAATAATCGGTAGCTCATATATGGTCTCCTACAGGCTCTGATGCGAGTGTGTTTCACAGGCTGATTATAAGTGAAACCCCTGAACAGGCCGGGGATTAAACGCACGCGGCAATTACGCGGACCGCTGCTTTCTTCCGAACCTGACGGGGTTAACGCATACACCGCTGCGTTCCCCCCGGCCTATTCAGGGGTCTCTAACAGCGAAGCGCTGTTAATCTTAAGGGATGGCCAAGTTTGGTCGGCCATCCATACATTACATTGTAACCAAAACAGGCTCCAGGTTACAGTGGACGGGCCACTCCCTGTCCTGACAGCAACTGTTCTCTTGTGATTTCGAACCGCTTGATGACTCGACGAACCTGAGTCGTGTAGATTTTGCCTGACCTGTCTTTGACCTTTATTGTCTCTGTGATCAGGTTTTTATCGGTCATACCTTCACCACGCCATCCGATGCGGTCTTGGGTAGAGGCCGGTGTATAAAGCGGGCAGAACCTGAGCGTGACAATATACTTCTTGGCCTTAAAGTTGTACATCATGGGGTCCTGGCTCATGTCCATTTTCCGCTTGAACTTACCCTCCATAATGCCTGCCATATCCTGCATCACCATCACGTCTGGCAGATCCAGGGTGAATGGCACCTGTTTCCATTCTTTAGCGGCCTGCTTGTCGCTATCTGGCAACAGCATGTTGTGGTAGTCATCCTGACGCATGACGATATGTATGCGTCCGCCGCGTTTGGTGATGCGGTCATACTGCGGATCACGGTAAGTCCCCAAATCGAAGGTACCGCTAACTTGAATCTTCTTGACACCAATCACCTTAACTTCTGCAGTAAACTTCGTGTCCTGCAGCGGTTTGGTATCAGGATTAGGTTTCTCATAGCGATTATACTGCCGCGACTGTGTCAGCGAATAGTTGCGAACTGATGTATCCAGCATACTCCGCAGTGTATAATCCTTCGGATCATATATCGGCGAGGTCTCATGCTGCTTGATCACTTCACCCCAAGCGATGGCCGACATGTCAGTTTGACCAGATCGCTCCCACGAGTGCGGAAGCATATGCCGTCGGGCAGGCGGTATCCCAGGTAGATTTTCTTCTCGCCGGTCTGGGAAGCGGTTCGCTTCCTGGAACCATTGCACCGCATATTCGGCCATCTTAACTTTGTCAAACCACATCCAGCCTGCTTCGAAATACATATCGTAGACATCACGATTGTTATCGACACCCTCTTCTAGAAGATGAATGGCTGTGCCAAGATACCGGCGGTCACTACGCTGCTCCGTATCGGTGAAGTTGTAGCCAATATGCCACGCACCGGTACTGTAGGCATCAAGGTTATGGGTATCAAGCCACGTCACGAGCCGAATGATGGGCAGGATCGCATCGTAGTTTCCCGAGTGGAAGAACTCATCGGCACGCACCCAAAGGGCACCAGCCACCACCTCGCGGAACCCCAGCAGGGTACCGAAAATGTATTCTGTGGGAAGACCCGTGACTTTACCAACTAGTCCTTTTGTTTTGGGTTCGAACTGAGGTCGGTATTTATCGGCGACTTTGTTCTGGAGGACTACAGTCGTCAAGAATGCCAAACCTGTGAGAGCCCACAGTAACCCGCGTTTATTACGAGGCATGCAGTTACACCTCACGCCTATCGAAAATCACATGTGCGATACTTAGTAGGACAGCTATCCAGATCACCGCATAAAAGACGTTGTTGAGATAGACAATGGCTTCGTTGATGATGGCTGTTTCCGGATGGATAACTTTGCTCTGGATATTGAAATTACCAAATTGCGGAATGCAGTAATGCATCACCCAAGCAATAATCCGCGTGGCCACCGGCTTTTCGGGATCCATCATCCCACCTGTGGTGGTGGACGCTAACCCTATGATATACATAGCCAACGTAAGGAAAAAATTCACAAAGGGGGTGGTAAACACGCTGAAAAAGATCGCCACACATGCCAGCACGCTCATCTGGAGGAAGATCATTAACAGTCCCTTCCACACATTGGCCACTGCAGGCATGCCGCCCTTCATCATCAGTACGGCGTAAAACAGAGCACCCATGACCACTACGTTCAACAGAACGGTCAGCACACCACCAAGGAATTTTCCAAAGATGAACTGATACCGCTGTACAGGTTTGCTGAGAACAGTGTAGATGGTACGCCGCTCTATTTCGTTAGGTATCAACGAAATACCCATGAAGATACAGATCAACATAGAAGCGACCTGGATGATACCCAGCCCAAGGCTTTTAATCATCGTCATCTCTTCACGTGCCTGCAGGAACGAGAACAGCGGGGCCATGACGAGCAAGATAGCGGCACCTAATATCAAAAGAAGGATAAGCCGTCTGCTCATCGCTTCCTTCACTGTATTTGATGCGATGACCATACTAGGTCCCATCATTTGGATTCTCCCTCAATGGTGTCTACAAACAACTGCTCAAGACTGCGCCGTTGTTGAGTCACGCTCTTAATCGATCCACCATGTTTGCGTATGACATCAATGGCTTTATCAACCGTAACGTCAAGAGGCACACTGGCGATCAGCAGTCCGTCATGATCAGTTTCCAGCTCTGCACCCAGTGCTTTCAACTCTGGCTCTACCGCCTTCGCCACAGAGGTCACGATCTGCATCTTACCGCTGGGCAATAACTCTTCCAGCTTACCCTGCCTCAGCAGTTTCCCTTTGTTGAGGATGGAGATGCGGTCACATGTCACTTCCACTTCTAGCAGTTGGTGTGAGCTAAGGAATACCGTCTTGCCCAGAGCTTTCAAACTCATGATGGTGTCACGAATCTCGAGCCGAGCGAGCGGATCCAAACCAGACGTTGGTTCGTCAAGGAATAATACTTGAGGATCATTGATCAGTGCCTGAGCGATGCCGATACGCTGCTGCATGCCCTTGGAGTAGCTCCTGAGCAGCTTGTCACCATCGCGGGCTAAGCCCACTTGCTCTAGCAGCTTGTCCACCAGTGATCGCAACTCTTTGCCACGAATCCCGAATAGTTTGCCGTAGAATTCCAGCACCTGGCGTCCCGTGAGATAGTCGTAAAAATACGGGCTCTCGGGAAGATAGGCAACTTGTTTACGAACCACAGACTCACCGATAGGCTTACCTAATATAAACGCATCGCCTTTGTCTGGAAATATGAGTCCTAATAGCATCTTGATGGTAGTGGTTTTACCGGCACCATTCGGTCCGAGGAACCCGAATATCTCTCCCGGAAATACTTCAAGATGGAGATCGTCCACCGCAGCGACTTTTACGCCGGTCGTTTTGTTGAGATATGACTTAGTTAAGCCCTCAATCCGAATGGCTGAATCCATTCAGTCCGTCTCCTTGCAACACCTAAAATGGAACGGTTTACCGGCAACGCCGGGCCCGATGGTAGTATATCTGTTGACGATGAACAGTGTCAACAGTAATAAATACTGGCTGATCCGGTGTCGCTGTTCCCTGGTATGTGTAGCAAGATGAAATCCGTGTCATTGTGTATGATAGTATATGAGGTATACTTGTTGACACGACCTTTTGGGCATGTAACCTGTGCAAGTATAACTGTCAGGAGAATGCATAATGAATGTAGTAATCTTAGGTTGCGGAAGAACCGGATCCGCTTTAGCCTACATGCTTTCTGCTGCTAATCACAAGGTCAGCCTGATAGAGTGGAAACCTGGCTCACTGCGTAGGCTGGATCCCAGATTTCATGGCCAAACCATCATAGGCAGCGGTTTGGATCAAGATATTCTGGAAAGAGCCGGCATTAAAGATGCCGACATGTTTGCAGCACTCACCGAAGGCGACAACCGTAACTTAATGGCAGCACAGATAGCCAAACATAAGTACGGCGTCAAGAACATCGTCGCGAAAGTGAATGACCCGTTCCGAGCTGAGCGATATCGTAGTGAAGATATCTACACGATATGCTACGGAGTGATTGGCGCATCAATGATAAAATCTGTGCTAAATGGCGAAGATCCCGGTAATGTTCAGGAACTGAACTTACTGACCAGTATCTTCAACAATGACGAAGATGAGTAGAGGAGTGCCTCAACAATGTATGTGATAGTAGTAGGCGGCGGTAATGTTGGGTTTTACCTTGCTAAAGCACTGATGGCCGCCAGGCACGAGGTCATGACCATTGAGTGTGATTCAACGAGGTATAACTTCCTTAAAGCTGAGCTAGGTGACCAGGTCATCCAAGGCCGTGGCGACGAATTCCGCGTCCTTGAGGAAGCTGGTGCCACACGCTGTGAAGTGGTTGTGGCGTGTACGGGAGATGACGAGGACAACCTGATCATCTGTCAAATGGCCAAAAACTTCTTCGGCGTAATCCGCTCACTTGCCCGAGTAAATGACCCGAGAAACGAAGAGATATTCCAGAAACTTGGTATTGACGCCGCTGTCAGCAGTACCCGAATCATATACCAACTGATCGAGCAAGAAATATCCGTAGACGACATCATCCCCCTTGCCGCTTTAAAACGGGGTGACCTTGAGATCGTGGATATCGAGATCAGCGAACAATCACCAGTTTTAGGCAAGTCATTGTCTGACCTGAATCTTCCTGGTGAAGCCTTAATCATAAGTGTGATACGGAACGATGTGGCGATGTTGGCGCATGGTATTACGATGCTGCAATTGGGTGATAGTGTGATCGCTTTAGTTCGACATAGCGTAGAACAGTCGATACGGGAATTCTTCGCCCCCGTATACAACGGGTAGCTATTGATTTTCATCGTATGATTCTGTCATACTTGGAATGCACCAATGAGACAACCGGGGAGAGTGTGATATGGAGCTACTGCTTATAATTCTGTGCATCACCGCAATTGCTGCGCTGGTATATCTAATTAAAACAATGATTTCGATCAGGCAACTGGCTTTAACTGCCGAGTTGCGAATCCGGCACACAACAGAACGGCTGGAAGCAAGCCTTGACGGAGTCGATGTACTGACTGCGAACGCCACTTCTCTCGTGATGGAGCTCAACGAGAAGCTTCCGGAAGTGTTGCAGCGCACGGATGAAATGCTGGACCGCACGCAAAATGAGCTAATTCCTGCATTACGCCATGCTAATGAAGCCACCGAAGCCCTGAGTGAAATGACGCACACCATTAGCGTCAGAGTGTCGTCGCTAGACAAGGTCTTTTCTTGGCTTCAGGTGGCAAACCTATTCAAAACCACTGGAAATCCAAAGACCAAACTGGGTATACTTGGTTCAGTGGTTCAAACCGCGGTTCAAATTGGATTACCCTGGCTAAAGGCGAAACAAAAAAACGCCAATTCCGAGTAATATAAACACGGACCCTTCTACACTAACCGGAGGTTAATGATCATGAGTACCCACGAAGACGATCGCAGCGTATTGGTGAATATCCTGACCGGCATCGGAATCGGAGCCGTGGTTGGAGCAGTGGCAGGAATCCTCCTGGCCCCTAAATCTGGAACTGAAACACGAGAATCCATCTCGAAATCTTTAGATTCACTCAAAGAGTCTGTGGGCGAATACGTAGCCAAAGCCGGTGAAGTTATTCCACAGAAGATTAATGAAGTCGTCAAAGGTGTGAAAAAAGCCGGAGACGAGTTGAAAGACGAAGCACAGGAAGTAGTCGAAGCTGTCAACGAGCAGTTGGCCGAAGCTTAGGGTTATCATGAGAAATGGGGTTCAGCACTGCTGGGCCCCATTTCTCATGTACAGTCAATATGCATAATAGTCATCTCGTCAGGCGTACAAATCATCCCGTCAGGCAGCCGAAGAGCAACTGGCGTGCCCTGTTACTCAGGTCACTCAGCGTCATTCTGGTGCTATACATCGCCTGGCGCACACGGCAGGCATTACTCCCTATCAGCGTCTGTTTTATAGTCGCGCTGATGCTGGACGGGTTGTTGAGCAAGTGGCAACGCCACGGGATCACTCGCATCATAGGTTCCACCATCATCGCCTCGCTGCTCATCATCGTGATCGTTGCCCTGGTCATGGGGTTGTTCCCGATGCTGGCAGCGCAGTTATCAGGCTTCATCGACAACATCCCTCGCTACAGTAAAGAGATCGAATTCGTGTTGATCCCGTATGCGCAACGTTTTATGGAGCGACATCACGATATCCTGGCTCGTATGAACATGCCGACCGATATCCAGGTGATCATAGACAACGTGTCTAGCTATGTCTCGAACACCTTGAAAAATGTGGTTGGCAATATCTTTGTTTACCTGCAGCAAGCGGCTAGCTTTTCGCTGTGGCTCATCATCGGCCCCATCATTACTATCTTTGCTTTAGGTGACATGCCTTATATCCGCAGACGCGTCCACCAAATGCTGCCGCCTCGACACTCGTCCACCATCGTGAACATGATAGGTGCCATTGGAAAAGTATGGACCGGATATATGAAGGGGATGTTCACTGTATCGCTTGTGTACGGAATCATCATTACCTGCATCGCTGCACTGCTTGGGGTTTCTTACCCGCTGGTCATAGGATGCATGACCGCCATACTGTATCTAGTGCCTTATATCGGGTTTATCATGTCAGCCACTATTGCCGGAACACTGGCATACTTAACACCCGCCCATGAGATACTCTGGACGGTTCATGTAGCAGACAAAAGCCCCGCATTTACACTGACAATGGTGTTGACGCTCTTCTTGATGAACTTCGCCTTTGATCAAGCAATCACACCAAGAATTGCTGGTGAGAGTGCCGGGTTACGGCCGTTTGCCAGCGTGGTAGCGATGATACTGGGAGCAAGCTTGCTGGGTGTATGGGGCATGATCATCGCGATACCGGTGGCAGCCAGCGGATGGATACTGCTCACCACCCTCTTCCCCAACATGGCGGCCCCTGCAAGTGAGCGTAAAGCTCCGAAAATCCAACCACAGCGAAAACCAAAAGCTAGACCAGGGCCTCGCTAGCGATGGCGTCAAAGCTTAGGTCATCAGCACCTTTATCAAGATACTGCCGGTAACCCGCCACAGCGATCATAGCCGCATTGTCGGTACACATGATCGGGCGGGGAACCACCACGTGGATACCACGGGCCTGCCCCTCCTCCATCAACCGTTCTTTGAGCCGGCTGTTGGCGGCGACACCGCCACACACACCAAACCGCGTGCAGCCTGTACGTAAGCAGGCCTCCATGCTCTTGGACACCAGCACATCCACCACCGCTTCACGGAAACTGGCAGCATAATCCGCTTGACTAATATCGGATCCTGACTTTTGGAGCTCCCTGAGCAAGGCGGTTTTTAAACCGCTGAAGCTGAAGTCCAAGCTGTCCTCCAGCTTGGCGCGCGGCAGCTTAAGCCTCTTGGGGTCGCCATCAGCGGCACAGCGGTCAATCACAGGTCCACCAGGATACCCCAGGTTTAACAACCGCGCGGCTTTATCAAACGCTTCACCAGCCGCGTCATCACGAGTGCGCCCTAAAGGAACACGCTCACTCCAGCTTTTCACCAAATGCAGCTCGGTATGGCCACCAGAAACCACCAGACAGACATAGGGGAATTCCATGGGTTCGGCGAGGTCCACAGCCGCAATATGTCCTGTGAGATGGTGCACGGCGACAATCGGCTTGTGTAACTGCCATGCCAGTGTTTTAGCGGCGGTTACACCCACCATCAACGCGCCGATCAACCCTGGCCGGTTAGTCACGGCAATCAAGTCGATATCGTCCAGGGTGCATTGGGCCTTTGAGAGGGCCTCTGTAAGCAGCAGTGTGAACTTCTCAGCGTGCTTCCGTGCGGCGATCTCCGGCACCACACCCCCTGTCAACGCATGGATATCAATCTGAGAGGAGATGAGGTTCGCCTCTACCACACGGCCATCGGATACGATGGCGATCGAGGTGTCGTCGCAACTGCTTTCGATTCCTAAAACACGCATGATATCAGCTTGGTACCCCTTATGATTTGTTCGATGTGAGGTTGCGGTTCCACATAATCAGGGCATCTTCACCGCTATCTGAGTAATAACCCTTGCGTATGCCTTCCGACACAAAACCCATCTTTTCGTATAGCATGATTGCTGAGGTGTTGGTCGTTCTAACCTCTAGCGTTGCCGCCGTCGCGCCAAGGCGGACCGCTTCATCTATGAGATGAGCGAGCAGCAGTCTCCCGATTCCATTTCTACGATCACTGGGGCAGACAGCCAGGCGGTTGACGGTCATTTCATCCAGGATCAACCACATCCCAGCAAACCCAACAGTCACCCCATCAATATCAGCGATGTAGTAATGAGCATTATTAAGTCGCAACTCACCCGAATAGGCAGACTCTGACCATGCGGTGCTGAAACACTCGCTGTCAAGTCGAGTCACGACAGCGATATCTGCGGGGACCATATGACGAATGGTGATTGTAGGAGGTTTTGAATCCACAACTAGATTCTACCGCAACCGCGGGGATGAGCCTTGGCCCATCCCCGCGATTTTATGGTTAACGTTCGATCACTGCTGCGACCGTGGAGAAATGTGCTGGGTTGTCGGATATCCTCTGGTACACATCTGCATACCAGCCCACGAATTTACCATCTGGCACTGGTATCGAGACCTCGAATTTACCAGCTTTACTGACGGCTTCAACTGCGAAAAACTTCGCTTGGCGGAAATCGCGGATCGGGCTGACAGCCACCCACACCTCAACCTTGCCTGCTGGCCCAGTCGTGGTGCCCTTGACAGTCAACTTGTTGCCCACCATGCGGCCCGTAGCGGTGATATCGGCAAGAGCCAAACCTTCAGAGACGCTCTTGTAGAACCCTGAGATCGTGCGCAACACCCTCTCGCGGTCGTCCAGACCATGGCCCGAGTTTGGCGCATAGATGATTCGCTTCGTGCCACTCAGCTTGTTGAAGTAGAGTGAAGCGCTATCGAAAACCCAGTATGGATCATTCGAGCCATTGACGATCAACTTAGGCATGGTGTACCGCTTACGGTAGTAGAACGGGTCAACGATCTCAACCAGTGTCTTACCTCTGTCAGTCGTAAGCAAGTCAATCAATCCCAACTTGGTATATGCCTCGATTTGAACGCTTTCCTTGCCATAGCTTGATTTTTGCAGTGCCATCTGACGGGGAATGTCCAAGTTGTCATACACCATGGGAGCAATGGCGGCCACTCGGTCATCCACAGCAGCCGTAAGCCAGGTCGTCCAGCCGCGTTTACTGCCGCCCGTGACCAGGAACTTTTCAATGCCCATCCCCCACTGTTGTTTTGCCGCATCCTGAGCAGCGGTCATGGCGCATACTGCCGACTTAGTCATAGGGATTAACAGCGGCCATTCTTCGTTCTTTGTCTGGTCGTATTTCTGGAACGTCATGGCGATAAGGTTATCTTCGGTCAGTCCATCGTATAGGGGCTGATTGGGGATACCACCTAATGCAACCACTACGGCCTTCGAATTACGGGCCATCACGGCCATCATAATACGTTCAGGGTCAGAAATGGAACCGCCGGTGATATACAGTATGGCGATCTTGGGGTTAGGAACATCCGATGGGCGGATTAGTACCACTTTGTGTGTCCAGGGCCCGTCCATCCAAACCTGTGAGGTCATATCCAGTTCCATGAACTGGGTGCCCATGATGGTCTTCTCGGAGGCCACACTCCACTTGAAGTCGGGGTTTGGTTTCGCAATGAAGCGGTCGAGTGCAGTTTCCGGGCTCTTAGTCACCTGCTTGCTGCCTGCTTTCGCGCAAAAGGCTTGTGTTGTAGAGAGAAGAAGAGCGACACTGAGCGGTAAAATCCATCGGTTCATCTTGGACCCCTTTCGAATGGTGCATTTCTAATATTATGACCGACTTTGCTGATCAAGGGTATCAGATGGTGCTGCACTCCTTAATCCCGAGGCAGGGATTAATGCCAGCATCCGGTAAAATGATATATGAGACTGGAATACAAAGAGGTTCGATGCTATGTTGACGAAACACCGCCATATCCTTACCGCTCTGGTGCTTACCCTGACGACATCTGTTGTGATGGCCGGACCGTTTTTAGAACCCGTGCCCACATCACAAAATGAGATTGCACTCCACTGGTCAGAGGTAGATTCAAAGGCATTGTCATTGAAGCTCTTCCGTAACGACGCACTCATCGGAGAATTCCCTGCCACAAACCGCACCTATCGTGACCAGTCGATTGAGCCAGGAACTCGATATACATACCGCGTCACAGCCGCTCTACCCGACGGTAAAGAACAGAGCGTCAGTGAGACTGTAACCAGCCTTCGCGACGTGCTTCCAACTCGGCACTACCAGTTGGTTGTCATTGGGGGAACAGCCTCCGGAGTCGGCGTTGCAGTGTCTGCAGCCCGGCAAGGGGTGAAGGTGGCCCTGATTGAACCATCTGATCGCCTTGGCGGTATGATCACAAATGGCGTCGCTGTCACTGATATGCGCAAGCCAGCCCGCAGCAACGGGCTGTTTGATGAGATACGCCAGAGTGTCCAGAGCTATTACGGAACCGGCAACGGCTTGAGCTATGAGCCAAAGGTCACATGGAAGATCATCCGCAACATGGTGGACGACCAGCCGTTGATCGATGTGTTCCACCGCATGAGCTACCAGAGTGCTAAACGGCAGGGACTAACGGTCACCTCTGTCACCTGCAAGGACCTGAACACAGGTAAGCTCACGCGCTTCACTGCCGACCATTTCGTAGATGCGACCATCGAAGGCGACATGCTGGATGATCTTGGTGTTTCGAACCGTGTGGGCCGAGAGGCGCGAAGTGACGAGGAGCCCCACGCAGGCTTCATCCACTACGATAGGTTCAAGGACGAGATCACCCCGCCAAGCACAGGTAAAGCAGATCGAAAAATACAAGCCTACAGCTTCTTACTGCCCCTAAAAGACTACGGTACCGGTGCTGATAAAAGTATCCCAGAACCGCATTTCTACGATAAGTCAAACTACAAGCATACCACAGCCTGGAAAGAGACCTGGGCGTATATGTACGGACGGTTTCCTGGCGGTAAGTTTGAGATGAACCAACACCCCCAGGGCAACGACTTGCAGGAGATCAACTTCAAGTACCCCTGGATGTCGGAAAAACAACGTGCCAAAATGACAGACCGCTTCCGGTGGCACGCGCTCGGGTATCTGCATTATCTGCAGACGGAACAAGGACTCAAGCAACTTGGACTGGCAGATGATGAATACCCGGAAAATAGCAATATCCCCACGAGTCTGTATGTTCGCGAAGCCAGGCGCATGGAGGGTGAGTTCATGCTAAATGAAGCTGATGTGACATTCGCCCGAAAGCGTCTACGCCTGGACACCGTGGGCATCGGTGATTACCCCATGGATTCCCACGCTATACACAAGAAGACAGACTGGAGCAACACCGATCTTGGCGAGGGTGAATACTGGCTATATCGCCAAACCCCATGGTACCAAGTGCCCTTTGGTGTATTGCTGCCCAGAGAGCTGGACAACTTGATGGTCACATCGGCTGTATCGGCCACTCATGTGGGTTACGGCACCCTGCGCATGGAGCCGGTCCGAATGGCTATGGGACAGGCGGCCGGTATCGCCATTGGGATGGCGATCAGCGGCGGCAGGACGCCGGCAGAAGTGCCCTTAGAGCAGCTACAGCGTAAGCTGGTCGAAGCAAACGCGTACATGGGCTGGTTCAGCGATGTCACAGCAGAAACCCCGCGCTTCTGGGCGATCCAGGAGCTAGCCGCCAAGGCTGTGTTGACAGATGAGGAGTTGAAGTCTGAGCAGCCGATTGGGTATGAGGAGATGATCCGGTGCCTTTATAAAGCAATGAGCTTTGGATATGAGAAACACGCAAGAGGCTATCTGCAGCCTAAGGATGACATACTGCCTCAGCAGGAATCGCAACTTACATCGCTGTTTACAGGCCCCATCTTAAAATCCGAAACATATAACTCAGAACAGCTTATCCCAATTATGAGGCGGGCTGCTAAAGCGAAAGGGCTCAGTGTAAAGGCGACTGACTGGGCACTCCGGCCGATCACCATATCGGAGGGCACCATCACGAAAGAACAGTTCTACGCCAGCCTCGCGCTAATCCTGCGCGGCACTAACAGCGGAGCTATCATGCATCTTAGGTGATGGGGCAACAGCGTGCCTTTAGTGATCCGTGCCCAGCCAGCTCCTTGCCTCGCGCTCTAGCGCATCCAGTCCGTCGGACATCTCGCGCGGTTTGGCCAGATTCATCGTTGGGTTCGCGTCGCGTGCTTTTACGTCCGCAGCTAACAACCGCAGCACCTCCTGGTAGTGCTCTGCAGCCTGTCTCTTCTTACCACGGAGGGCGGCATCCCGTGCGAGCCCGCCATGACCAAATATGAAGTCAGTTTCCGGCAGCTCTGGCACAGCACGGATCTGGCCTGCAGGTGACTTCTCCAGCTCCACCAGCATTTGGTATATTACAGCGGCCTTGGGATACATCCTCAGACGCTCCAGCAATGCAGCATACCGCACATAGCCGCGTGGCGACACAGGGTCGACCTTCAAAACCTGATCGTATAAAACCAAGGCTTTCTCTGGGTTTTGGAGGCCATCCGCCATCTTGGCTGCCATCATGTAGTTTCGTGGTGTCGGCATCAACGAGCAGGCCCGTTCCACCAGCTTGATCTTGTCTGCGCTATTGATGCTCGGGTCACCCATCTGTGACATCGCCTTGTTCAACATCGCTGTACCGTCGAATGGCCAGAGTGCAAGCAGTTTGTTGTACACACTGGTGGCTTTAGGGGCATCACCCGATCGCAACGCCGTTTGCCCGATCTGCGCGTAGTAAGCACCTAGACACACCCATAAACCGACGACCAGAGCCAGTACCGCCGTGAGTTTGCGTGCGGAAGCATGCGCAGGCCTATCCGTCATCTCGACGTTAGGCACATAGCACAATCCGACTAGAACACTGAGTGTCATCAGCACAGCCAGTATCTGCCAGTCGGAATCCATCAGCGCATGGCAGCCGCTGGCGACTACACCAGCAGCCACACCAGCCATCAAAGGTGCTGGGATTAGCTGCTGCCGGCTGCGCACCAGCACTACCAGGCTTCCCAGCCCAATCCCAAGCCACAGCAACAGACCGGGGACACCCAGTTCAGACGCCAATTGCAGGTAGCTCTGGTGTGCGGTGCGGGTGTATCCGGTGATTGCATTACGGGCGTAACCATAAGCGAAGCAGCCGGGTCCAACACCAGTAACAGGATGCGCCTTGACCATATTCACGGTGCCCTTCCAGGTCATGGCGCGGAACTGGCCAGAATGCTCTTGAGTACCGGCGTTTGGTGCAGTTCCCATCCGGTTTTTCAGAGGTGCTGTGCAGAGGACGGCGATGATCAGACCGAATGCCAAAGCACGGGTGATGCTCAGCACCCTGCGGCGATCCCACTGCCTCTGGACTGTCAGCCAGACCAGCCAGATCAGCACGCCGATCACAGCCGAGAGTATCCCAAACCGGCTGCCGGTCAGCACTAATGCCGAGACTTGAATCCCCCATCCGATCATTAAAAGCAGACGAAGCTCAGCTTTGATCTCCTGCGACAGCCATCCCAGGGTCAGCGGCAGCGTCAAGCATAGATAGGCTGCCAGTATATTGGGGCTCTGAAACGGCCCAAACACCCGCCAGTCTGGAGCACTCCGCAGGTTACCCATATACTCACGCACGGCCATGAACGCCACCAGGCTTCCAGCCAGGGTTATGGCGGCCATGAGCTGCTGTTTCCCGCTTGTGCTAAGGCGACTGACTACCGCGATCACAGCCAGTGCAGCTAACCAGCATCCCGCTTGACGAACCGCATCCGCATGATAGGGCGATGCCACGGCGCAGACCACTACCCAAACCGCCATGACAATCAGCATGGTCATATATCGGCCGCTCTTTTTCACAGGCTTGTGCAGCATCAGAGCAAGCCCGGCCAGGCTCAGCGTGATTCCGGCCGCCATATTCATGTCTTTCTCGGTTCCGAACATGCCCGTCAGGATCCCCACCAGGCCATCGGCTCCCGCGGGCTCCATCAGCACATATCCACCGATAAACGGCACGAGCAGTACCATCAAGATCAAGACAACAGCGGCCGCCGACGGTCTTTCTACTGATGCAACAGGATGAACTACCGGAGTTGGAGAAGGAATATTAGTGCGCTTGCGGCTCATATATGGCTCATACCCTTATCTGCTTTGGCCGACCGGTACGCAGCCAGATGATGTAGTTGCGAAGAACCAGCAGGTTCGCCCGTCCTTGAAGCAAGCACCAAACCAGACCAGCCGTGAAGATGTTGCTATCGGGATAATAGTTCTTCAAAAAGAACTGCCAGTGGCTGCGGTGGAAGCACCGGATCATCTTATTCACCGCGAGGTCGGTGGAGCTGCCGATACGGTGATGCACTGAGGTGACCGGCAGATACTGCACCTGCCAGTTCGCTTTGTGCGCACGCCAGCAGATATCCACGTCCTCGCAGTACATAAAGAACCGCTCATCAAACCCCTTCAGCGTGTCCCAGCATCCACGTCGTACAACCATGGCGCAACCGGAAACCCAGTCCACGGGCTGCACACGGTCATGCTGGAAATCCAGCATGAGGTAGGCCTTCAGGTAGCGGTTGTTGGGAAACAGCCGTCCCAGTATGGTGTTGCGGAACAATCCCGCCTGGTAGATCGGAAACCGGCGGCACGACATCTGCAGGCTGCCATCGGGGTTGAGCACGCGGATGCCCGCGATGCCGGTGTCAGCGTGTTTCTGCATGGCATCTACCAAAGCATCCGAATCCAGCTCAGACGCGGTGCTGTCCGGGTTCAGGAAGAGTAGGAACTGCCCTTGGCTGGCCGCGGCCCCCACATTCGCCCCCCCACCAAACCCCAGGTTCAAGGTCTGTGGGAGAACGCGAACCCACGGAAACTCAGCTCGAATCATTTCTACACTGCCGTCAGAGCTGGCGTTGTCCACCACAACCACCTCATGACGCTCGTCCAATCGGGCCTGAAGCCCGCTCAGGCATGTCCGGATTGAGTCACAAGAGTTCCAGTTGACGATAATCACACTGAGTTCTATGAGCCGGTGCCCCCTTTACGAATACGTTGCTCACTTTCGGCCAGCCAGACGCGGGTTCTGGCATAACAGCTTAAGCGGATCATCAGCTCACTGACGCCCGCCACCAGCCCAGAGTGCCCTTCAGACCCATTCCGTAGATAGTCGATCAGCGACCGGTGCGACTCCACGATCATCCGGGGTTTCACCTGACGGGTGCCAGCCCCACCCTCGTGGTAACCCCGCACTGATGGCGTATAGTAGATACTATCACCCGACCGGAGCAAATCACGGCACAACTGCACATCGTTGAAGAAGATAGGAAACCGCTCATCGAACATTCCCATTTTGGCGAACTTGTCAGCCCGTAAGGCCAGCAACGCTCCCATGGGCTGCTGTGCCTCTTGTGCCTTCGAATAGTCAAACTGCCGTAGAAAATACCGGTCCCAGCAACTGCACAATCTCGCTAGTGCTGTGGTCTCCAAAAACAGGCTGCCGTAGGCTGGCAGACCCCGCACGCTGTGCTGCGCTGAGCCGTCTGGGTTCATCAGCATGCCCCCTATCGCTGCTGCATCGGGATGTTCCTTGATGAAGACCTCGAGCTGCTGTAATGCATCCTCCACAAGCCGGACATCGGGGTTCAGCAGCAGCAGCCACTCCGCGTCACAGGCCGCTGCGCCGATGTTGTTTCCCTTTGCGTAGCCATGGTTTGTGGTCTCTGCCAACAGGGTCACCTCAGGAAAATCCTGCGCGACCATGTCAGCACTGCCATCTGCGGAAGCGTTGTCCACCACTACCACTTGATACGAAGGTGCATCCTGCTGTTCACGCAGGCTCTGCAGGCAACTGCGGAGGTAGTCCCTGGTGTTCCAGTTGACCACGACGACGCCAAAGCGAACTCTCATAGTATTATTGTAGCAACTGAACGGGTTTGATGCGCTACACTGAAGTTGGTAACGCACTATCTACATTACGGAGGTCACGCATGAAGAACATCATCAGCACCGATACAGCCCCAGCGGCCATTGGTCCTTATTCCCAGGCAGTTGAGGTGAATGGCACCATCTACACCAGCGGACAGATACCTCTTGACCCACTCACCGGCGAAATGGTGGGTTCTACGGCCACCGAACAGGTGCGTCAGGTGCTCACAAATTTGCAGGCGGTATTGAAAGCCGCGGGTGTGGAATTGGATCACGTCATCAAAACCACGATTTTTATGACCAACCTGGCGGAGTTCGCCAATGTAAATGCAGTCTACGCCGAATACTTCCCCAGCAACCCTCCTGCACGCTCTACTGTCCAAGTGGCCGCTCTGCCTAAAGGAGCTCTGGTCGAGATCGAAGCCATCGCTGTGAAATAGGGTACACTCAGTCAAAATGGCGGAATGCCGCCAGTCAACAGGAGTAACCAAATGGCAGTAGTAGCTCCCTATCCCGATTTCAACGAGATCATGGTATTGATCGGTGAAGCGGGTCGCCGCCTTGCCGAAATTGAGGCCTCTGAGGGTGCCGCTGGTAACATCAGCGTATATGTCGGATGGCCTCTGGATCCGAGACGCCATATGCCGATGCAGGAGAAGATTACTCTACCAGACGCCTTCCCTGAACTGAGCGGCAAGTGTTTCATCGTCAGCGGCAGCGGACGCCGGTTACGTGAGATTAAAGACAACCCGCCCGCCAACCTGGCCTTCATACAGGTGGATGAAGGCGGAAACACAGCCACGCTTTTCTCGGCACCTGGCCGTCTGTTCGCCAACCCTACCAGCGAGTTCAACTCACATCTGGCTGTGCACCGCGACCAGATTCTGGCCACAAACACCAATTTCCACGCGGTCATCCACGCTCAGCCGGTCCACTTGACCTACCTCAGCCACATCAAGCGATACCAGAACTCCAGCTATCTGAACCAGCGGATACTTCGCTGGCAGCCGGAGATGATCGTGCAACTGCCGGAAGGTTTGGGGCATATCCCCTTCGCCATACCCGGCTCTGCCGAGTTGATGGCCGCCACTATACAGGGTCTCCGCGACCACCGGATTGTGCTATGGGGCAAGCACGGTGTGATGGCACGGTCCGATCAGTCAGTGATGCGTGCCTGTGACCGCATTGAATACGCCGAAATCGGCGCGAAATACGAGTTCATGGACCTTCAAGCTGGTGGTGAAGCCGAGGGGCTGGCACCAGAGGATGTGAAGCGCATCTGTGAAGCGTTTAACATTAACCAGAGCGTATTCTGAGCCTGCCTTGAAACATCAGGCCGGAGCAACGAACTCACTTGCTCCGGCCATATCTTTATACTTACGGAGACTGGAGAAATCGGATTGAGGTTATTAATAATCATGGCAATCATGCTCATAATGGGCAGTTTAGTGGTAGGAAATCCTGCAGAAGCCAAACCTACCTGGAAGAATGCCTTGAAACCCAAAGGCACATCTGGGTCCGAGGTGATACTCGCGAAGACAGGCACCGCCCTCTATTCCATTTTGCTGCCCGCAACTCCATCAACTCAGGAACTGAAAGCTGCTGACGATCTGGCGATGTGGCTGAAGCAGATCACCGGAGCGAGTTTCACCATCCAAAACGAATTCGGCAGTATCAAGCCCACAAGCCGTGTGATTAGCATCGGCAAGACGAACCTTCTGGCGAAGTCTGGTTCGAAATTCCTGAAAGCCGATCTGGCCGACGAGGGTTACGCGATCGATGTGGTGGATGGCAACCTTCTACTCAGTGGCGGCGAGACCAGAGGGCCCATCAACGCGGTCTATGCGCTGCTGGAAGAAGACCTTGGGTGCCGCTGGTATTCACGCTTTTCGCAGACAATCCCCAGCAAAACAACCCTCCGATTTCGACCCGTCAAGCGTAGCTATGTACCGGTGCTGGAGATTCGCGACCCGTATTATTGGGAGGCGTTTGACGGCACATGGTCGCTGCGGAACCGAACGAACTCATCCAGTGCCTCTGTACCCGCCGAGTGGGGTGGGAACAAGCGGTATGCGCTGTTTGTGCATACCTTCAGCACACTACTGCCAACTGATTTGTATTTCAAAGATCATCCCGAGTATTATTCGGAGCACAACGGCAAACGCGACCCCGGTCAGCTTTGCGTCAGCAACCCCGAGGTGGCCAAACTGACCGCTGAACGAGTGAAAAACATCCTTCGTGATAATCCCAACGCACAGATTATCAGCGTGTCACAAAACGATGGTATTCCTTGCTGTGACTGCGCCGTCTGTCGGGCAGAGGCCGCCGCTGAAGGCAGCCTGGCTGGCCCACTCTTGAAGTTCGTCAACGCTGTCGCGGATGAGGTGGGTAAAAAGTATCCCAAAGTGCGCATATCGACATTGGCTTATCTTGACACGGCAGCAGCCCCTAAAACGGTCAGGCCGCACAAGAATGTGGCCATTCAGCTCTGTACCGACAGCCATGCATGGTCAGAGCCTTTTCTGACGATCGATCAGACACAAACATTCCAACAACGCATGAAAGACTGGGCAGCGATGGGGGCAGATATCCACATCTGGGACTACACCTGCAACTTCAGCCACTACCCCTCCCCCATGCCCAACTGGCAGACGGTGGCGTGGGACATCGACTTCTTCGTGAAGTACAACGCCAAAGGCGTGATGCTTCAGGGCAACTACCAGACACCCGGCACCGGCGATGGCTTCATGCGTTGCTGGGTTTGGGCTAAACAGTTATGGGACCCTACGCTGGACACCCAATCGCTGATTAAGGATTTCGTGTACGGTTACTACGGTAAAGCGGCAGGTCCAATTTGGGACTACGAGCAGCTCCTATGGGATACGTGGGAGAAGGAGCATACTGGCAAGCTAAAGAGCCCTGCGGGAGGTATTCGCTTCTCCATGGACATCTTCGATGCCGCGTTTATGGGCAAGGCACGGGACTGCTTCGACCGAGCCGTCAAACTCGCCCGTGATCCGCAGACTCTGCAACGCGTGGAAGAGGCCAAACTGCAGGTGCTCTACGCCGATGTCTGCCAGATGGCACAGTCTGGGAAACCCGCCGACAAAGCGAAGTTCTCCGCCGCACTCGCGGAGTTTGAGCGAATCGGCCGAAGAATCAAGATGACACACATCCAGGAGGGTGGTGCGGACTTCGAGGCCTGGATTGGCCGAATGCACAGTTTAGAAAACTAAACAAGGTCGGCAACCACATGCTGTATTCGAGTGTGGGTGACCAAACCTTCGGCAGCGTAGGCTGATCCTTTGGCATCCACACCGCTGGCCCCCGGTGACGGGTTCGGTGGCCCGTCCGTGACTTCGTCTCGGTACGGGCACTGTCACCCATCACTGATCCATACCGGCCTGCGTTCCGGCGAGCGTAGGAGAGGCTACATTCCCTTCGCGCTCTTCGCGTCTTCGCGTGAGACTTCCCGACGGGAGGTTAATCGGGAGATTGGCGTTCCTAGGGGCTACCCGCCAGACCGGCGCAGTCAATAGCCTTCCGCCATTGCTGGCGTACTAAAAGACCGCCCCGGACATAGATTTTCAAAGCTGAGCAGTTACTACGGGTTTTTATTCCAGTGAAGGGCTGCCCTGGCTTCCGAAGTACTGGTCGATCACCACGTAGTCAAACAGATTGACGGTGCCATCACCATTCAAGTCGGCCATGCCGTCAGCCTTTCCGAATCTGCTGTCCAAAACCATTAAGTCAAACAAGTTGACCTGGTTATCGCCATCGGCATCACCATTCATCAAACTGAAGCCCGTCACCACATCGCCGGTCTTCGTGCCCAGACCAGTGGCGGTGGCAGCACAGTAGTGACCACCGGAGACTCGCATACTGACGGTGCCAGCGGGAACCCAGTCGATCCGGTAATCACCATTAAGATGCCGTGACAATGGCAGATTGACCACATCGCCTGGTTGATCGGTTCGCTTAACTTGAGCGTGTAGATTCACATACTGCAGGAACCCCAGATTTTCACCAAGATCAATCTGCCCCGATATGCTGCGGGTAAGTCCTGCCGGTCTGCCAAACGCCTTGAGGCAAACGCTCGCTTTCGGGGCATCTATCGTGACATCCCGCCATGTCAACCCGTCTTCACTGGTGTAGGTTTCGCCAGGCTCTGCATTGATATTCACCGCATAGTCAACCACATAGTCCTCAAACGGTATGGGAAACTTATATCCTGGTGTGACCAACTTCATCACTACAGAAAACTTCTGACCCTTGGTGACGGACACTGGTGACGATAGCACAACCGTATGGTAGCCAGGTAGATCGATGAGCCCGCTTGTGACCGCATACTCTTCACCTGACAATGGCGAACCAACAGGATCGAGATACAACTTGACGTTATATTGCGTGTTGACCACGGGGGTATAGAAGGCCACTGCCACAATCTGTTCCGTTGCGACTGCCGTGTAGACCGCCGCAGCGTAGGCTGTATCGGAATCATATCCGAAGTTCCGAGTCCAACCCAGCCGGTCATACTGGTATATATGCTGGTAGTTAGTCGTCGATTGCAGCGACGGATGGCACCATGCCCACTGAAGCATATTGCGGTCATAGTAGCTAATCCACGCATAACCGGCCTGCCCCCAGTCCGTGCTCCAGCTATTGCGAAACAGAAAGGCACCATCACCGGGAGGCATACCGCTGGCGGCCTTGAAATTCGTACGGCTGTAGTTGTCATCCCAGCCCACAAAGGTCACCGCATGGTTTCCTTCATTGACACTGTCACTGTAGATGCTTGACGTTGATTCAGTGAAGTTTACCGGGTCGTAATGAAAATCACCGGCCACAGGCCCGTAAGTTTGGATGCAATGCTTCACGATGTCATTGTCTGAAGACGATGCTCTGGGCGGCAGCCAGATGGTATCTTGCATGTGCCCATATTGCGGAAAAGTATTGGGTGAGACCAGACGAGTATCCAGATAGGGGTCATCAGACTCCATGACCGGCCCATCCCACCGCGCTAGATAGGCGGTGGCCATATCTCTGTTGCCTCCCCAACCCCATGGCACATCAAAACCGTGCCTGTTAGCCATATGCATCTCAGACAAGTCCGTTGTGTCTGAGGGGCGTATACTGCCTTCCATTGAACCATATGAGGCAAACGTCCAGCAGGTTCCGCCATATCCCTGGTCGTGCACGGGAGAGCTCTTTCCCACCATGCGAAGATCGAAACTGCTGGGAAACACCGATAGAGCGCGCACACCAGGCTTATATGGCGGTAACAACACAGCAGAGGGCATAAACCCGGTAGCAGTCCGGCTTTCCATCCTGGCTAAGCCTGGGTTGATCGGTGCCAGTTTCTGAGCCGATGCCAACATGGATGTCAAGAGACCGGTGAGAATGCAGGCAAATCGAAAATGGTGAGACATATGTCATACCGCCTTCATGGTGGTGGAGAATTTAACTAAGAGCCCGGTGTAAGCCTCGAAGATGCTATATGATCAGTCGCCATGAAGGCGATAGGCACGTCACCATGCTGTCTGGCCGAAACTCCTTCGGTTCGGGCACAGGCGTCAAGGTGCCCTGACCACGGGAATGCATCTCCTCTACCTCAAGGCGCAACTTCCCCGTAGTCAAGGCGTCGTTCCATATCCACATCCAGGCAGGGCCGTATTCGGTCAGGTGCGCCTGAACAGACTCCCGATACCCGAACTTCTATTACAGATTTCTTACAATTCAGTTAGCTGCGAGGTGCATTGTGCACAGCGCGTGGCCAGCAGGGGTATCTCCGAAAGGCAATATGGGCATTTCTTGGTGGTCACAGGAGCTGGTGGAGCTGGTGCCGCTGTTTTTTGCACCTTACTGAGTGCTTTAACCATAAAGAACACCGCTGCGGCAATAATAAGGAAGTCCACGAGCGCTTGCAGGAACAAGCCGTAGTTCAGCGTGGCTGCGCCAGCCGCCTTCGCGGCTTCCAACGAAATTGGGCGTGTACCGCTGAGATCAATAAACATATTGGCAAAACTGATCTTGCCCATCAACAGGCCGATCACAGGCATCAGCAGATCAGAGACCAGCGAGGAGACGATTTTTCCAAACGCGCCGCCAATGATCACACCGACTGCAAGGTCCATGACGTTCCCTTTGGCGATGAAACTCTTGAATTCGCTAAGCATTTCCATTCCTCCTTGGTTGGGTTCACTAGATACCATCTTACCCGAATTTCGACCGATATGAACGTAAAACAGGCCACCCAAGCCATGAACATGAACTGCCGATTTGACAAATGGCTCCCATATTGATATCATATTCAGGCCGATGCCCGGTCGTTCAACGGCAGGACGACAGGTTCTGGCCCTGTTAATCGTGGTTCGAATCCATGCCGGGCAACCATTTTCGCCTCCAGCTTGCTGGGGGCGTTGCCGTTTTTATTACGCCACTAAGTATTCTGCAACAAAACCGAGCCAAATGCGCCGCGTTGGCACATTCAGCTCGGTTCCACTTTTCAGGCAGATACGCTTCTACCCCTTCGCGACCATCACAATCAACCAGTCGCGGTTGCTCGGTGGTTGCGTTGGTATCCAGCGGCCGTCTGCATCCCCGCAGATATCCCCTATCTCGTGCCGCTGTCCGCTACTGGGGTTGATATACGTGGCACTGTAGACAACACCGGGCTCCATTTGGTGTACAGCCGCGAGACCGATGTAGGCGTCGTTCAGAACATAGTAGATCATCCGCAGCTTGCCTGGAATGCTCGCAGCATATGGCTGCATCGCACTGGCGTATGCCTCAGGCACCCAAGAATGCGGTGACGGAACCGCAGGAACCCACTCTTGATGCGGTTCTAGAAGCCACCAGTCGTAGCCCTCGAGAATCTTCTTACCGATACCGACCTGCTTACCGCCAGGTAGTTGCGCGGCCACATCCCACGGGGTATCGCCCCAGTTGCTGTTGATCGGGTTGCCTCGGAATGGCTCTTCTTTGGTGTTCAACTGCCAGATGCCGTTCGCGCCATAGGTGTGTCCCGCAGCACCGGAAAGTATGGAGCTCCAGAAGAACCAGCGCTGGGTCTCTTCACGTCCCTGCTCCAGAATGCCCTCATAAAATCCCTCGGACTGCAGCACAGGCATGGCAGGCTCCAGACTGCGCGCGTATCGCACGTTCATGACCGAATGATAGCCGTTGTTCATACTGCCATGCACCGTTTGGAGCATATCAAAGTCTACCAGCGACCGGTCTTCCAACATGCTATGACCACACAACTCGGTGCTTCCGTAACACGGCGGATGGATGCTCATCAGCCGGCCATACGATTCGATGGAGTGAACATAACGCGCAATTTCGGTCCAGTCGGCCTTCGCAACGGGTGTGTATTTATCCCACTGACCCCACAGCGGGTCGGTGTAATATGGCAGAACCCCCTCGCCAGCCAATGACCATACGACCGGGTAAGCCGCATACCGTGCTACCAGATACCGCCAGTGGTCCTTAAGCTTCTCAACACCCATGAACTTCGCGAAATATCCCCAGCAGCCGAATATGCAGGGGACTATACCCGTGTCGATGAGATAGTTGATACGGCGGTCTACATAGTCGAAGTATTCCGGGTTAATCTGACCATACTCTTCAGTCCAGGGGAATCCCGCCTCGTTGGCACCACCCGGGTAGAACGGCGGCATGTCGGGATAAAGACCTGCCACAATCTGAACCACACTGAAGCCCTTCTCGGCCCTGTCAATGACAAGGTTCTGAAACTGCTTCGGCCAGCTTAGGCGGGTTGTGAAGCCCATCCACCACGTGTCTGCCAGCCACAGGAACGGGGTGCCGTCTTTGTGCTGAAAGTGCCGGCCATCTGGTGCGGTTTCGATGGGGCCATGCGCATACAAGGGGTTGTCACCCTTGTAGGGGGTGACTTCAAACTCACCCTGCATATTGTGCAGCTCGGAGTTCGTATCGTCAGAGCAAACCGTCCGATATGTGTAACATCCGGTTTCAAATGACGCGAACCGGACTCGCCAGATGCCATCCCCTGCCCAGAATGCGGGCACGGTGATATCTCGGGTGTCACTGGTGAACACCACATCAAGATTAACGTCGTTGAAAGGGTCTGTGTATGTCTTGCAGCTTTTGAATGACCATTCGGCCACCAGATTTTGTGTAATTGCGTTCATATCGCTCCTTATCAGGTCCGTATTAGTGCTATTTTGGTAACTACTCAGTCATCAGTTGATAATCCCAAGAGTCTGTTGGGCGTAGGCGCAAAGCCTTCATGGCTCCCTCCGGACACCCACGAAGTGGGTAAGATTCTTATAGCCAGGGGTGAGCGAAGCGATACCCCTGGAAAGCGGCGCATCATTGCTACCCCGAAGTGGGTCGCACCTTTTCGTGGCAGCCGTTTTGTCAAGTCACCGAAGACGACCCACTTCGGGGTAGACGGTACTCTGTTGCCTCCCACGGGTTGCGCTGGCGCTTACCCGTGGCTATAAGAAAGTACCCACTTCGTGGGTGCCGAAAGATACAGCAACACTACCGATCATGAAATGATGCGCGAACATCGCCTATTACTAAATAGCTGCGCTTTTTGCTATGATTCATCAGTCCAGAGTCACCCCAGACTTATTCCTATCATACACGCAACATGCGTCATGATACAAGGTGCCGGGCTAACAAAAAAAAAGGCCCGGAGCATGTGCTCCGGGCCTTAATTTCGTTGCGCCTGACTTAAGCGAGGCTCAAGCCTGGCAGTGCGATCTTCAACACCTCATCGATGGTGTCTACATAGCTGATAAGCAGCGCATCGCGCACCTCATCGGGTACATCCTCGATCAGGTCTTTACGGTTACGCGAAGGAAGGATCACGTGGTCTACGCCGGCTCGATGGGCCGCCAGTACTTTCTCCTTCACCCCGCCGATCGGAAGCACCTTGCCGCTAAGGGTGAGTTCACCGGTCATGGCTAGCCGAGGCTTCACACACACACCGGTCAGCAGCGACACCAAGGCTGTGGTCATGGTCACGCCCGCAGATGGACCATCTTTGGGGATGGCTCCCGCTGGCACATGGACATGCAGCTCATTGTTTTCAAACACATCCGGAGTTAGTCCGAATTTGTCAGCATGAGCACGGATCCAGCTCAACGCTATCTGAGTGGACTCCTTCATGACGTCGCCCAACTGCCCGGTGATGATCATGCCCTTCTTGCCGGCCATTTTGGCGGCCTCGATGTAGAGCACATCACCGCCAACAGGAGTCCAGGCAAGACCAATGGCCACTCCAGGCGTCTCGGTCCGCTTGGATATCTCTTCTGTCTCGAAGCGCGGCACACCTAACAGCTCTTCCACCTGTTTCGGATTAAGTGACATCATCTTTTCACGGCCTTCTGCGAAAAGTCTGGTGACTTTTCGACAGACCGAGGCGATCTCGCGCTCCAGGTTGCGAACTCCCGCTTCACGGGTGTAACCTTCGATGATGGCTCGAATCGCAGTGTCGCTCCACCGGATGTGCTTCCCAGTCAGACCGTGTTCTTTCATCTGCTTGGGGATCAGGTGGTTCTTCCCGATGTAAATCTTCTCCTGTATGGTGTAGCCCATCAGTTCGATGATCTCCATGCGGTCTCGCAGCGGGGGCAGAATGCTGTCCAGCACATTAGCTGTGGTGATAAACAGCACCTTACCCAGATTTACAGGAACATCCAGGTAGTGATCACGGAATGTGCTGTTCTGCTCAGGATCTAATGCCTCAAGCAGGGCCGATGAGGGGTCACCGCGGAAATCCGCTCCCACCTTGTCAATCTCATCCAGCATAAACAACGGGTTGTTACTGCCCGCCCGCCGGATACCCTGTATGATCTGTCCAGGCATAGAGCCTATATAGGTGCGACGGTGACCGCGGATTTCGGCTTCATCTCGAACGCCGCCTAGGGACATGCGCACAAAGTTTCGCCCGATGGCCCTGGCGATACTCTTGCCCAGGCTGGTTTTACCCACACCGGGAGGGCCCGCGAGACATAGAATAGGCTGCCGTAGTGCGTCATCTCCGCGGAACTTGCGCACGGCAAGGTATTCCACGATACGCTCTTTTACTTTATCCAGCCCGTAGTGATCTGCATCAAGCACCTTGCGCACAGCGGTGATGTCCAGATTGTCTGTGGTGCTCTTATTCCACGGTAGATCAATCATCCAGTCCAGGTAGGTATGCGCGACTGTGTATTCAGGGCTTTGCGGTGGGATTCGCCCCAGACGCTCCAGCTCACGCTGTGCTTCAGCCATCGCCTCTTCTGGCGGGTTGGCCTCTTCCAGCTTTTTGCGCAGTTCATCCAGCTCTTGAGTGCGGTCCACATCATCGCCCAGCTCACGCTGGATCGCTTTGAGTTGTTCGCGCAGGAAGTACTCGCGCTGCGAACGGCTCATTTCGGTGTGAACTTCGTTCTGAAGCCGTGAGCCGATTTCCAACACTTCCAGCTCGCGTGACATCATCTTCATCAGCAGGCGCATCCGCTCTTTGACATCGAATGTTTCCAGGATGGTCTGCTTATCTGCGATGCTGATGTTCAGCTGCGATGCCACCATATCTGTCAGCAGGCTGGCATCCAGCGAGTTATTGGCGGTCGCTTCAAGCTCAGGGCCATTGTTTTGAGACAGGGCAATGATCCGCTCGTAAAGGCTCAGCATCGTGCGCTTGAGTGCTTCGACCTCGGGCTGAGTGGCATCTGAGGGCAGCCGCTCCTCGTCTACAGTGCGAATGCGCGCCCGTATATACGGGCTGGTTTGCAGAACCTCAGTGATCTCAAACCGCACTAGTCCCTGAGCAACCATACGGATGCCATCAGGCATCTTGCCCATCATGCGGATGACGACTACCGTACCGATGCCATATATGTCATCTACAGTGGGGTTTTCCACACTGGGGTCCTTCATCGTGATGACACCAATCGTACGGTTACCAGACGATACCGAATCATCAACAAGCTTCACCGAAGCTTCACGGCCTACGGCGACCGGAACAATCAGTATCGGAAAAGCGACCGTATCGCGTAATGGGAGAATATTGATGATCTCAGGAATATCTACAACACGCTCAGCCGATTCCTCGGTCTTCACGTTAATTGTCTTTTCTATTTCGTTATCCAAGTAGAACGCCTCCATAGTGGCACACCAACCGCGCCCAGAATGAGAGATTACTCCTCGTTCAGTTCTGTCAGTTCAATAATAGGTATCTTGTGGGTCTGCTCATCAACTTGCTCCACTTTGGGCAGCTCGATCATGAGAAAGCCTTCACGATACCTCGCTGAAATTCGGTCTCTGTCAATAGGCTGCTGCACTGGTAGAGCCACACGCCGCTCAAACGGCCCGAAATAAATCTCGAGTTGATGGCAACTCGTCCTGGGCTCAGCGTTGTTCCTATTTTCGTTTCGGCATCCCGATATTGTCAAAAACCGTCCATCTGGAGCAAGTGACACATCGATGTCTTCAGGATTAACTCCAGATAGCTCAGCCTTCACGAAATAGGAGAGCGCGGTCTCCGTGACATCAACCTTCGGCTGCCAAAACCGCGATGAAGATGATTGCGGATCAAAACAGGTAGCAATTCCTTCGTCAGTCATGCGCTGCATCTCCAGTTCTATACGGCGCAACAGGTCACGCGTTTTGTTGTTCATGCACATTCACCTCTTGCTAGATGTTATACAGGCATAAGTTGTGCGATTACCACAGGTTTCCGCTTGAGGCGCCGTTTCGCCACCTGCAGCACGGTAATACGCACGGTCTCCTTGAGTTGAGGAAGGTTGATCTCGTCACCGTCGTTGTAATCAGCCTCTTTATCAAGACATTTCACCACAGCGGCGGAGGTTTCTTCCACGAACTGCTGTTTATCGGACTCGCTAATAGCCAGCCCCATGATGTCTATGTTCGGGCCAGATACGAAGCTGCCCACCTCTGAGTCAATACTCACGCTGATAGTGATGAGTCCATCATTAGCCAGCCGTTTCCGTTCCTTGAGTATGACCGAGCTGACTTCAGACGTTCGGCCAACATCAATAAGTATCTTGCCCACTTTAACATGGTCAACCACACCAGCCTGTTGTTCATTTAACGACAGCACATCGCCGTTTTCCAGCGGGAACACACATTCCGAGTCGTATCCCATCTTCACTGCCATCTCACGATAGCTGCTCAGCATTCTTGGTTCACCGTGTAAGGGAATCAGATATTGCGGCTGTACCAGCGATATCAGCATCTTCAGCTCCTCTTGCGAGCCGTGTCCTGAGGCGTGTACTGCCGCTTTCGGCGGGTAGATCACATTGGCTCCTTGACGGAATAGCCGGTTGACCGTGCGCCAGATCAGTCCCTCGTTACCAGGAATCGGTGACGCCGCTAGAATGACGGTGTCACCCGGCACGATTCGCAGCATCCGGTATTCCTCTTTAGATATACGCGATAAAGCCGAAAGAGGTTCCCCCTGGCTGCCTGTACACATCACGACCAGTTCGTCCATTTGGTACTGGTTTATGGCGTCACCACTAATCAAAGTGTCGTCAGGCACGCTGATATAGCCCATCTGAATAGATATGTCCAGATTGTTCTGCATACTGCGGCCTAGAACCGCTACTTTACGATTGAATTGAGCAGCTTTGTCCAGAATCTGCTGCATACGGTGGATGCTGGAAGCAAACATGGAAATAATCACCCGTCCAGGTGCATTTCGAATGATGCCCTCAAGCGTCTCGCCGACCTCGATCTCAGACGGACTGTATCCAGGCTGCTCAGCATTGGTGCTGTCAGATATCATCGCCAGAACGCCGTCTTCACCCAGTGTCGCAAAACGGGCACTGTCAAAATACCACTCATCGACTGGTGTGTGGTCAATTTTGAAGTCACTAACATAAATAAGTCGGCCAGCCGGTGTTTCGATGTTGTACGCCACAGTCTCAGGTATAGAGTGTGTGACGCGGATGGGTTCTACCGAAAACGGCCCCTTCTTCACTACCTGGTCAGGGCTGAACTCAATGAGGCGCAACTTTTCCACATCGAGATATTCGCGCAGTTTGGAGCGAACCAGCCCGATGGTCAACCGACTGCCGTATACCGGCACATCGAACTCTTTCAGCACGAATGACAGTCCACCGATGTGGTCTTCGTGACCATGCGTCAGGAATATGCCTAAAAACTGGCTGCGGTTATCCCGCAGAAAGCTAATGTCTGGCACTACGATGTCTACGCCATACAGCTCATCATAAGGAAAGGCGATGCCGCAGTCTACCGCAATCATCGCCTCACCGTATCGTATCAGGGTGAGGTTCTTCCCAATTTCTGAAGCCCCACCTAATGGGATTATCTCAAGGTTTCCGGTATTCACTCGTGGTTCCGTCATACTGATAGTCCAAAACTCCTCATTGCCGTCAGTATCTTTTGCTGACAGGCTTCGTTGGGACCAACCAGCGGTAATCTTGTGCCGCCGACATGGTGCCCTAGCACATTTAGTGCGTATTTTGTAGGTACAGGGTTGCTGGTGCAGAACATCGCCTTCACCAGTGGCAGCAGTCGATTGTGAAGCTGCTGGGCCTTCAGAACATCTTTGTCAGCGAATGCTTGACACATCGCCGATAATTCGTCGCCTGCTATGTGACTGACGACACTGATGATGCCTGCGCCGCCCATGGACATCATGGGCAGGGTCGCGGCGTCATCTCCACTGTATACATCAAGGCTGGAGCCTAACTGCGCACAGACATCCATAATCTGTGTCAGGTTCCCGCTCGCTTCTTTGATAGCAGCGATGTTGGGCAGCTCAGCCAGACGGCACATAGTTTGAACATCCACATTGATACCACAGCGGCCAGGTATGTTGTATACCACCACCGGCAGGCTGCACGCCTGCGCGATGGCCTGAAAGTGCTGGTAAACACCTTCCTGGTCAGGGCGATTGTAGTATGGGGCCACAGCCAAAATGCCGTCGGCCCCAGCCTTCACAGCTTCGCGCGTCATCTCTACCGACTCAGCGGTGTTATAGCTGCTGGTTCCGCAAACCATGGGCACCGAATCGCCAATCGCGCTCTTCACGGTCTTGAAAAGAGCGATTTTTTCGTCATTACTAAGAGTAGGCGATTCGCCTGTGGTACCGGAAACCACCAGGCCGGTGGAGCCGTGTTTGACCAGATGCTTCGCCAATGCCACGGTTTCGTCGAAATTCACGCGACCATCGTCGTACATTGGTGTTACCATTGCGGTCAGAACGTGTCCCCAGCCAGTCTTCATCGCCATTATCCTCTCCTATACCTTTTTAGATCCAGCCCTGCTGGATCATGCCTTCTGCGATCTGAATGCCGTTTAGTGCAGCACCCTTCAGCAACTGGTCACCGCTGACAAACAGGTCAACAGCTTTCGAATTACTGACGTCGTGTCGGATGCGGCCCACTAGTACGTCGTATTTCCCGCTCGCTTCCAGAGGCATTGGGAAGTGATTCATCGCTGCATCATCGACCACTTCAACGCCTGCGGATTCGTGGATCAACGCGCGGATTTCTTCTACGCTTGGCCGTTCGCCTTCAAACTCGATGTTGATGCTCTCGGAGTGTGCACGCAAGATTGGCACGCGCACACATGTCGCCGTCACAGCCATATCCGCTTCATGCAGAATCTTCTGCGTCTCGCGAACCATCTTCCATTCTTCTTCGTTGTAGCCATACTCGTTGATCTTGGTGTTATGGCTAAACAGGTTGAACGCAATCTGGTGCGGGAAAACTTTGGGCGTGATAGGGTCACCGCTTAGGTAGGCGTGAGTCTGTGTGACCAACTCTTCCATACCTGCCGCCCCAGCTCCGCTTGTGCTCTGGTAGGTGCTCACGATGATCCGCTTGACTGGCCATTTCTTATGAATGGGGCCTACAGCCATCAACATGATGATTGTCGAGCAGTTGGGGTTAGCGATGATGCCCTGGTTGTCTTTGGCATCTTCCATGTTAATCTCGGGTACGATTAACGGCACTGTCGGGTCCATACGGTAAGCGGAGCTATTATCAACCACAACAGCTCCAGCTTCTACGGCTGCAGGAGCGAACTCAAGGGATCGTCCTCCACCAGCCGAAAAGAAGGCGATATCTACACCAGAGAAGCTGTCTTTCGTGGTCTCGCCGATGGTGATTTGCTGACCATCGAACTCAAGTGACTTACCGGCACTTCGCGAGCTAGCCAACAGGCGCAGCTCCCCAATTGGGAAGTTACGGTCTTTGATTAGCTTCAGGAATTCGATGCCCACTGCACCGGTGGCCCCAACCACAGCGACATTGTATGTTTTTGCCATTTCTGATACCCTCTCTCGTGCTAAAAATTACGGAATTAGTAGTACATTTTAACATAAACGGGATGATCAGGTTCGTTATCGGATTTTGCGACCCAATATGCTCTCTTTTACTGTGACAAGGCATACTACATATGTATGTTGAAACATCGTGGAATGAATAGTATCTTATCATTGTGGCAAACATGATGAATCAATCACAATTTGTGATCGCAGACCCAGTTCTTTTAGACATCTCGAGTAAAATCGAGCTTGGTGAACGTCTGTCTTCAGAAGACGGCGTCAAGCTGTTTCACACAGATGACCTTAACGGCCTGGCCCAGCTTGCCAATGCTCAACGCGAGCGACGGCACGGATCTGATACCTTCTTTGTGCGTAACCTCCACATCAACTACACAAACATCTGTTCTAATGGCTGCCGCTTCTGCAGTTTTTACAGCCGCCGAAACGGACCAGAGCCGTATACCCTCGATTATGAAGCCGTTAAAAACCGGATTGACAAATATCGAGGAGAACGGATCACCGAGGTTCATATCGTGGGCGGGATCAACAACGCTTTGCCCTACGAGTATTACATCGGCTTGCTGGACACCGTCAAACAAGCCCTGCCAGAATGCCACATCAAGGCTTTCACCGCGGTGGAGCTGCAGCACATGGCGCAGATATCGGGGCAGACACTGCCAGATACGCTTGAGGACCTCAAAGCACACGGCTTGAGCAGCATCCCAGGCGGTGGCATAGAAGTCAGCAGTCGGCGTGTTCACGACACGCTGTTTCCTAATAAACTAAATTCCGACCAGTGGAAAGAGGTCAGCCGATGCGTCGCACAAGCTGGGCTGACGCAATACGCCACCATGCTGTATGGCCACATTGAGACCATACAGGAGCGCGTAGACCATCTGCTGTTCCTCCGTGAGCTTCAAGACGAATGCCACCATATCGTAACATTCACCCCTTTGGCATTCCACCCCGAAGGCACCCTGCTGTCCAGTCTTCCTCACACCTCGGGTATTGATGACCTTAAGATGATCGCGGTCAGCCGTCTCATGCTGGACAACATAGGCCACATCAAAACATTCTGGGTCATGAATACGCCGGAAGTCAGTCAGGCAGCTTTATGGTACGGTGCCGATGACATGGATGGCACTGTGCTGCGATACGAGATTACCCACTCAGATGAGCGTCCACAAGACAACGAGCAGGGACTCAGTTATCATAAGATGGTGCGCTTGATCCGACAGGCCCATCGCACACCGGTAGAACGTGACAGCATCTATATGCCGCTGCCCCTTGATGAGGAGATGAACAATGACCCGACGTGATCTGTTAAAGCTCATAGTATCGGCACCGCTGTTGATGTCCAAATCGGGTCATGCAGAGATGGGTGAAGGTATCAATCTGCCAGAGAGCACCAGGGGTATAGGATGTCCTGCCATCATGCGCGGCTCATCCCGAAGAAAACAACTCGCGTTGACTTTTGACGACGGCCCTGAACCCATCCTTACCGCTAGATTGTTGAACACGTTGAAATCTCTTGGGATCAAAGCCACTTTCTTTGTGATCGGTGAGAAAGTAGATAAACACCCTGATCTAGTTCAAAAAATGATAGCTGAAGGCCACGAAGTTGAGAACCACAGTTATTACCACCTGAGGATGGCACGGATACCCAAAGAGATGGTGACTTGGGAAATTCAACAAGGCGCCAAAGCGATTGAACGAGCTGTAGGTAAACGACCTCTGTTCATGCGCCCCCCAGGTGGTGAATTTACTGCACAAGTAGCCGCAGCCTGCGCTCAGCAGCAAAGCATACTGGCCCTATGGAGCCAGGATCCTGCAGACTACGAACAACCTTCCCACGAAGTCATCACACAGCGATTATTACATACCACACGTAATGGCGGTATTATATTGCTTCATGAAAAGGTACGGCCAACAATGCAGGCTCTACCAGCATTTGCCGCATCCGCTAGAGAGCGTGGTTACGAATTCGTCCGCCTCGACGAGATGTGGAAACACCGCGGTTAGCGTTTCTTTTTTGTCTCCTCTGCGTCGCGTTCCGCTTCCAGGTCGATGAGGGCCTGGTAGGGGTTACGCTCTACCTCTTCACGCTCATTTTCGTTGTAGTCATGGATGCGCTTCTGCAGGCGTTTGATCATTTGCACAGACTGTATTGCCAGCATGACCAAAACCACTCCACCTAATATATATAAGAGATACCCGAAGTATTGCATATGCCCCCCAAAAAATCATTCGGATCTACACATTATTGTAGCTTGTTCAGAGGTGAATCGTCACAGTTTGATTTATCCCATCGTATTCATACACTTAATCTGTATTCGTCCGTGTAAAAGTAGTGCTGGAAACTTTGACATCTGTTGACATTGTGTGTGACACACTACATAATGAGGGTACCGGTTGGTGATTATCCCTTGACGTATAATCAGCTATCCAAATGCTGTGCCAAACTCAAGGAGGTCTTTCATGAAGACTGTTAATCGGCGCATCTCCAACTATACATGCGCAATCGCAACTATCGTGTTCTGTATGGCAGGCTGCTTACTTGCCAGCAACGTGCAAACAAAACCTCTGCGTGTAGCCAATCCTGGCAATGGTATCGTGGCATCAAGTACCTTCGATATTGACATTGACGGCTGGCGGATCATCGATTTGCTTGACAACGGACCTTATGATCAGGCGTTGGGGATATATGACGTCTCATACGACCCATCGTCGGGTAATCCCGGAGGTTGCATCACAGGGAATGACCCATCAGGAAGCACCTTCTTCTTCAAAGCTCCAGAATCTTTCCTGGGTAATCAGTCGGATGCCTACGGCGGTGAACTCATCTACGACATGAAGTCCATCGGTGGTGACTACTTCGATGTCGCGGATGTAGTGCTCATCGGTGGTGGGCATATCTTGACCTATAAAATCCCATACAACCCAGACACATCCTGGACGTTGATGAAGGCTCCACTCACCCAGACGGGCTGGAAAGTAGGAAACCAGGGTGGTGCTGCGGTCACTGAGGCGGAGTTCCGCGAGGCTCTCGCACAGATTACAGGTCTTTTCATCAGGGGTGAATACCGATGGGGGGCCGAAACATGCTACTTGGATAATGTCTATCTATCCAAGTTCGCAAGCACGAATTCCATTGACCTCACTGTCGACCCAGGTACTGGTTATGAAGGGGCCCTTAGCGGGATCAGCCTGAACTATACATTGTCAGGCCCAATGAACTACAGCGGAACGGTCACTTTGGATTCATCGGGCACAGCAGTGATTCCTTCTATCCAGCCTGGCACCTATAGCCTCGTGCTAACTAGCACTCACTGGCTTAGGAGAGCTATACAAGACATAGCCTTAAGTGTCAATACTCCGGTTCTCACCACTCTTACTAACGGCGATGCCGACGGTGACGGTATGATCAACTTATTCGACTTTGTAGTGCTCGACATGAACTTCGGCACCACCAACCCGATGGCTGACCTTGACGGTAGTGGATTGGTGAACCTGTTTGACTATGTCATCATCGACAGCAACTTCGGCGCTCAGGCCGACTGACAAATACCCATAATATCCGGTAGATGAACCGTTAATTCATCTACCGAATTCGCTTATTTGAGCACTACACACCGCAATTTATCCAAATTTAGCTACGTCAGTTGACTTTATTATTCTGGTTCATTCATACTTATTCTATGGCTTGATCCATCAGCCTGCTTACATCAATCGAACACCCCTGCCACAACTAAATGAACTCCATCGAGAAGGAGGATTTGAAATGGCAATATCTATCCATGATTCAATGCACCCAGCGACGCGTAAATACGGTCGCATACTATCTTTAGCGCTACTGTGTGTCTGTGCCTCAGCCGTGATATCATCGCCGAATAAGACGCCGATTAACACAGACATCCCATCCGAAACAGTGCTGGCTCATAGTGGATTTGATAGCGACGACGAAGGTTGGAGGGTCGTAGACGTTCCAGATAATGGGCCATATAGCAATATCACTAACCCGATATCGCCCACCTATCATGCTGACATGGGAACTTCAGGAGGCTGTGTTTCATCAACTGACCCTAACGGAGTCACGTTCTACTGGCAAGCACCGGCAGCGTTCCTTGGCAACAAGCTTGCTGCCTATGGAGGTGCGTTGACGTTCGACCTCAGAACGGAAGGCAGCGCACTGTGGCTGGATGCCGATGTCGTGCTTGTCGGTGGCGGGAAAGTACTGGTCTACGACATCCCTACTGACCCCACTTCCGCATGGGCTAGCTACCGTTTACCCATGAATGAAGGTGACTGGAAGGTCACTAATCTGACTGGAACACCGGCCACTGCGTCCGATCTACGGTACGTGCTCTCCGACTTAGGAGCGTTACTCATCCGAGGCGAATACTGGTGGGGTGGAGACAACTGCTTTTTGGATAACGTGAGTCTGCTTCAGTACGATGGGCTTACCAATCAAGACATATTGCTCGATCCTGGTGCAGGATATCGAGGTCCACTCACTGGCATTAAGCTGGACTACAGCCTTTCTGGACCGAATTCATATCATGGTGTATTGGCACCGAATGAGTTGGGCCAGGCTCAGATTGATGCACTCCAACCCGGTACATACAACCTCACTCTTTCAGGCAGTCCCTGGCTAAAAAGGGTCATTTCTGGCGTGAACGTAGGTGGAGGAGGCACAGTCAACGTAGCACTCTCAAACGGTGATGCTGATGGCGATGGCCAAGTTAACCTGTTTGACTTCGTAGTGCTGGACCTGAACTTCGGCAAGGTAAATGCCATGGCAGACCTTGATGGCGACGGCCAAGTCAACCTGTTTGACTACGTGATCATCGACAGTAACTTCGGTGCTCAGGCCGACTGACAAATGTAGAACACACCGATAGACGAGCAAAACGCCTGTCTATCGGTGTGTCGAATACGATACCGCTGGCTACTTCTTCGGCAAAGGCTGAGCATACACACCCAGGCTATTCCCATTGAATCGCTCTCGCCCGCGCAGTGATACCCCGTTTAGGGCCGCCCATCCCACAGGGCTGTTCAGGACCACTGGTTTACCGTCGTAGCTCATCTTTACCAGTGTGGTCGAGCCGCCACCATCCAGGTTCAAGCCGTTGTATGCCCCTAGACGCGCCAGCCACTCTCCCACCTCTTTGGTCGTTGCTCCATCGCTCCAGCCCTTCTGACGGCCATCGATCGCCATCAAATACACATACCTGCCGTCCTGCGATACTCCTGCAGCCGACCGAGGATGCAGCGAGGTATCACCTTCCACAGGGTTTCCGTCCACAAGCACCATCCCTGAACCGCTGATGGCCGTCCACACGTTGTTCAGGCTGGTGGTGGGTGTGGTGGGCATGATGGACACTTTGTTGTCACGGCTAATCAGCACGCTGGCTCCGTCAGAGGCTGGTGAGACGACTTCACCTTCAGAGACACTCAGGTGCAGCAGATTGGTATAGCTTGATTGATTCGCCGGTATAAAAGGAGTGAAGAAGTCGCCGTTGATGGCCACCTGACATTTAGACAGAGTCAGGAACAGCTTGGTGGGTATTCGCCTGGTTTCGCTGACATCTGCCTTATAACGGTCGCATCGCTCAGTTGCGATGAACCGGATGCCTGGAGCCTTCGTGTCTACACGTATAGCGAACACCCTCATCATTCTTGGGTCGTTATCGGAGCAGCTTGCAGTCAACTCGTCTACACCCTTGAAAATCGGGGTCCAATCACTAATGACCGGAGCCGCTTGGGATACCGATGCTGACAAGATGAACAAAACGGAAAGACTTCGGATGACGCGTGTATACATAGTTCCTCCAGTGATCGCAGGCAAATGAATGGCGATAAAAAGCCGGGTTCCTGTATGGAACCCGGTAAGTCGGTTAGTCTGTGACGGCATGTTACGAGTCAGCCATCAATACCCCCGAACCCAGTCGAGAGTTCACGATAGATATCAAGAGAGCCGATGCGGGTAGTATCGAACTACGGAGCAGTAATTGTACCCTTACTGTCCTTCTTTTCTTGTTTCTCGCGACGCTTCTCTTTGATGTCTTTCTTGGGAGACTTAACTTCTTTTTTGGGAGATTTTTCACCCATATCTGAATCCTCCTACCGATTTGGTCGGTTAACGGAACATGTTAAGTGTACCCCTTGTGATCACAAACTTGCTTGGTTTCACCGGTGATTATTGCCAATTTATCTCCCCTTGTGTATCCAAAGGCGATTAGGAACTGGGCAAGATAATAACTCCACATCACCACGCTGCCAGAATTCGACCATTCGCCGATAAAACGCCGCCAGGCTATGACCGAGTCAGAGAACACGAACAACAGCGCACCTGTGCCCACCACCCACCACCAATCGGCTCGACGCAGTATCGCCGCCATGGCCATACCGGTGATGGCCGCGAGGTATATCCCGACCGCTACCGCTAATGCCGGATCATGCAGTTCCCTGGAAGCCGTCAGTCTGCCTGCAATATAAAACATCCAGGCCATCAGCGGTACGATCAGCACCAGTCTACCCTTGATCCAACGAGCATCTTGGTAGAAAGCGACCAGATACGCGATTTGAGCCATCAGAAAGAACGCGATCTGATGGATGAAACCACCCCATGGTACATCCCCAGCGACATCGCCACACGCCGATAAAGCGAGGCCGATGGCTAGGATGATCCCGGACTTACGGAGCCTGAGTAACGTATATATTGCCAGAAGTATGATCGGGGTAGCTTTGAGTAAGGGTGACGGTACACCTTGTATGATATCTGGGCGATGCATATAACCTGCCACAATCAGCCAGTATATGAGTGCCACACCGATATTAGTGACAAGGCTCAAGATACTCTTTCTGTTCATAAATCTTGATAATGATCGCTAACGATCGATCGTGATGGGCTCAGGTCTACCCATCACCGGTCTTGGATGCAGCACGTGAACATCCAGCCACGCACTGACGCACGCCAGATATTCTCGGTTCATACCAGGCAGTCCTAACGGAGTCTCGGCCATCACGCCCACGGCATCCAGATGCACGGCCTTGGCCAGATACAGGCTTCGTCCCATGAATCGATCTTGTGTGACGACCACACTGCGGGTCACACTGAACAGGTTCTTCGCCCGATACATCGTGTCGAATGTACGCCGTCCTGCATAGTCACAAACCACATCGGATGCTGGCACGCCATGCCGGACAGCGTATCTCTTCATTACATCCGGCTCGTTGTAGTGCTTGAAGCGGTTATCACCGCTCACCAGCAGCTTTCGCACATGACCGGCCTTATACAGCTCAACCGCTTTATCAAGCCGCATCCGCAGCACCATGCTGGGCGTACCGTCTGAATACACATTGGCACCTGGCACGATGGCAATCTTCCTGCCGCTCAGGCTGCTCGGTGTGGCCACTAGCGCGCGTGTTGATGATCGGACATATCGGAACGCCCAAATTGGCAGCACACCCAGCAGAATCAACATCACCACAATGGAACCGACTACCCATCGCCATCTGTTCTTGATTGTTATTCGATTAAATACTGGCATCTTACTCTCTCCAGATAGTCTACGGGGCAATCGGTGGGAAATGTATCTTAATCGGGTGCAGTTTGTAAACAATGAGCGCAACCGGCCCGGGACTGATGAACAGAACAAACATTCGCCACACAATCCCCCAGTCCGCTCTGACGGCACCACGGTTTACAGGGATGCAGTAGGCGGGCAGATAGACCATCAAACCATATACAAACACCCAGAACATATTGAATAAATGACCTATACCGCCGAACATCGCCTCCCCTGTCAGACCTTGAACCCCGTAAATCAAAAACACCGAGACCGGTGAAAGCTGATACTTCGTCAACACCCAAGCCCAGGCGATATACTGCGGGATAAACACGATCACGCTATGCCCCAGCACCACATCGAAATAGTTTGCCGACGCGGTAATATACGCCTGCCCTATCTTCAGGCCAAACAACGGCGCACAGTTGGTCATGCTGACGGTCACGACCTCCTCCAGCAAGGCCATCACGGTCGCGCATATCACAAACTTCACTTGCCAACTGCCAGGCAGCCGCAACACCCAGCTCCGCACAGCGTGTTTATACCGTAAAGCCAGTAGACCGCCGATAATGATCCAAAACAGCACCAGTCCCAGCATCATCCCAATCACGGCTTTATGCGGCAGTGATTGGGACCCCATTAAAATGAACGCGCTGAGGGAGCTGACCTGGATGACCGCCACCACGGCAATCACTTTAACGAGTCGCACCAGTACCGGATTGGATTGCGGGTGCAGCGCTGCTTCGTCCATGCTATCGTTTGACCGGCAATGCTAGCGTATCCATCCAGGTCTGGTAGCTGATTCGCTTCTTTCCGTCTTGGTCAAGCAGGCCGATATCTCGCCAACAACGGCCCAGATCCTTCATGTCGGCTGGGAAGACCTCCCAGAGCGCATCGAAATCATGATACGTCCACCAGATCACAAAGAGGTACTTATCTCGCTGAGCATACTTGAATAGCGTCTTCATGTAGGCATTTTGGTCATCGGGCGTGAGCGGGTATACCAGATTGAAAGAGGCAATTTCCAGCGTCTCCGCAGGCTGACCGGTTTCGCAGAAGGCGATCGGCTTGTTACTGAAGCCGCGGACAAACTCCAGGCTTTTCGACATATCCCCCACCGACTTCTGGCCCCGCAGGAAGGGGTAGAAACTCACTGCAAAGAAATCATGTTCCGCCACAAACTGCTTGATCTGCGATTGATATTTCTTCATATCCGGTTGATTAGGTTCGAGCAACTGGTGGATTGTCACCGACTCACTGACTGGTAGTGTAGGGTACGCCTTCTTGATCGCCTTGCGAACCTGCTTGGAGAACACCAGGAAATTCGACCACTGGTCAGGAACATTCTTCAGATACTCATTGGTCTCGATGCCGCACACCAGATAGTCTGGTTTGAAGAACTTCACCATCCAAATGCAATACGCAGTGTAGGCTTTGATGACTTCAGGATCGTTGATACGGCGTTTCTCCCAACTCACCGGAGCAGGTTTGCCCGGTTCACCATATGCCGCGAGCAGTCCATTTCGACCGGTGTTCAGCGGAGTGATATACAGCAACCGCTTCTGACCCTTGCCAAGCCTAGTCCGCCTGCCCTCCATTTTCGCCACGAAACCGGCCGGGTACGACAGCCCTTTGGATGACTCAATCCAGGGGATGCTCTCATCGATCTGTTCGCTAAGTATGTCCCCGTAGGTCGTTATGAACTTATTAGTGTCGGCTACCGCCTCAACTGTCATCGCGTATGGCCATGGGCTAAACCCCATTCTATATGGCCGCGATGTGGGTGGGGCTCCCATACATCCCAGAGTGATCATCCAGACACTCAGAACACAGATGAATCTTTTCAAGTTGAAGCCCATATCATCACCTTACTTTGAGGTTATCGCTTGGGATATTTCACCAGTTGCATATTGCTGACACTAAAGGTCAGACGGTCGGCCGTTGTGTTACAGCCAAGTTTGATCTCAGAGATCGCATTCAGGCTCAACTTATGCTCGGGATCATCTGGCATGAAAGCCAGATGGTTCATGTTCTTAAACAATACCACCACCTGCCGTTTACCCTTGCCTTTTGGCATGGAGTGGATGTAATGCGCACCGTTCTTTTTGACCAGCATGATCTGTATCTGCGACTTTTCGTCGTCAAAGCTCGAATCGAGATCAAAGGAGATACCGTCAAATTCCGAGTAGTCCTGAACCGGTTCGAACTTCACGAAGGGGTATGACCATCTGTCCGAATTCCCGGTGAATCGTGAATCGATCTGCAGCCAGCCATCAGGCGTAAGGCTGACATCAACAACCCCTCCCTCGCCAATAGCCTTCTGCCACATTTTGGAGTCGATCAAGCCCATAGGCCGTCTTTTCAACGGGCGAAGCTGCCCAACATCATGCATGAAATGACTGACAGCCGATTCCGCCTGCGGCTTCCCAAACTGAGGGTTCACCGTCACATCAAAGATTCCTAACTCGGGTTCGGACGGGTATATGGTGAACTGAAGTTCCTGCCGGCCCATGGCATCGAGACTGACTTTACGTGTCGGCTGTTCCACTCTCCAGCCCTTAGGCGCCTTCACGGTAATAGTGCCAGAGCTCGCACTCTTTTCGTTGAAGTTATACGCTTCCACTGCGTAAATAAAACTCTTCGCATCTACGTTTTGGATGACGTAGCAGTCATTGCCTTTGTTATTACCCATATCTGTGTGGCCGACGACCACGATCTTTGACGGGTTCAGTTTGGGCAGCTTGCCTCGAGGTATCACTTTACCGACTAAGTTCGGGACGATCTGCTTGCCGATGTCTAAAATGTACACCGCTTCGGGGCCGATTTTTACCGATACACTGCCATTCCCAGCCGCCAGCCGGCGTTCACTGCCGAAGATATCGGCTACCGTGATCCCTGCTTTCTCGGTGGGGATGTTGACAGTGGCGGGTGTTTCGGACCATGCCACCAGCATATTCCCGTTCGGTGTAGAGAACATGTGAGCCGTAGACTTGGCTGCATTCAACCGGTATTCGCCTTTGTATTCGGCCAGTGCCAGCATATTCGCCGCCGTCGATAGTGCCACAAAACCAGGATACGGAGTCAGATCAGGGTTCAAGACACCAAACTGAACGCCGTTCTCAAGATAGTCGGGAAGCACAAAGAAGAAGTGCTTGTCATTTCCTGCCACCAGAGACATCACAGCCGACTGCGGCAGGAACTGGCACTGCAGACGCTTCTTGTCGTCCGACAGCAGACGCTTGCCTTCGCCTTCGCTTGCTATGAGCCGGATACCGGCTTCCGACATCCAGCTTGGTCGACCGTTCAGCTTGAACTCCCGCAGTTGGTTTCGGTAAACGGCCAATGACTCGGGGTACGATGCTGGTGTGTTATACAGGTGCCAGTTGAACACATCGTAATATCCGCCGACACCGTTTTGGTACAAACCCTTGGAAAACTGCGAGGGCCCGACACACAATGAACACTGCATCACAGTGGCGTTGGCGTCACCCGCTTTTAGGCCCAGATACGCCGCTTTGAGGTAGCCGCTCATCCGGTCGCTCAAATCCGGCCAGAAGGCGATGTCGGGCTCGTTCCACGCCTCCCATGCATTCCACTGCTTACCAAACTTGCTGGTGGCCTCTTTGGAAAACTTATACACATTTCGTAAATCGGCAGGATACAGTGTGCCCTTCGGCTTGTCAGGACGGCTCCACTCAGGCGTCATATGCCAAACCTGGAATACGTGGAGTCCCGCTTCCTTCAGGGTGTCGGCAGTCGACCGGAAATGCGACCAGTCATAGACCCCCTGCTGCTTTTCAATCCCCTCCCAGCTCAACCGCTCTCTAACCCATGGGATGCCGGCCTTAGCTACCATCTGAGCGAACGGCCTTCTCTGCTCCGTGTTAGCCAGCAGCCAGGCACTGGCGGCATCGGCACAGATACGGCCATCGTATGGCAGCGGTGCCCCCTTGCGGTCAATGACGACACCCAGCGACACCCGCTGCTCACCGGATTTATCACGACAGATCAGCTCATACCACCCTGGTGGGCAGCCCTTGATGCTGATCTGTGACTGGCCATTCTGCATCGCAGGCTGTCCCTGGGCGATGCGCTGGCCATAGTAGTCCTTCAGCTCATATTGGGTGTCACCCACCGCATCCGATATCTCGAACACGATGCGTTGTTGAGAGACAAAGATGTTGCCAGGTTGTGCAGATGTTATTTTCATGGCATGAGCCCCGCCAGAAATCGCGAAAGCTGCTCCAAATATGGCGCAAAGAGCGGATATCTTCATTAAGTCAAGCCCCTGTCGACAGATGCGAAATACTGCTGTCAGTGAGATTATACGGAATATCCGCCTTCGGTGCGCTACCTGCTCTTTATAACCTCACGCACACACCCACCAACCAACCGCTTGCTTAATGCAGATGACGGCCCGCTTGTATGTTTGCTTTCGTAATCGGCCGACGTAACTACGGGCTAAGCTCAATGCGAACATCGGTACCCTTCCCTCCGACATCATCAGGGTAGGTGATGACACTAAACACCAGGCTCTTGGGCTTGATTTCCGCAGGCACGCTAAACACCAGAGCGAAATCAGCTCCAGCTCCGGGAAGAAGCCGTTTCGCAGCATAGTCGGCCAACTTGCCTGAGAGTTGCGCCGCGTCATAATCAACGGGGGGATATGAGCCGCCCAGATCATCAGCTAAGAGCGTATTACCTGGCATCTTTTCGCTGAGGATCGGGCTTTTCGCCTCTTTAAGGCCGTTCTTTATACGGCAGTTGACCACCACAAGCACCTCATTTGGTGCCGATGGCAGCAGCTTCCTTTGGTCTTGACAATATTGTTCAGTGTACTCTTGAAGTTGCTGAACTCCTGTAACTTGGATGCGCCATTTACCTGTAAACAGCTCATCTCCTATCTTGCCTTGTTTTTGTCCCGATAACTGGTTGGCTCCGCCAGGTGTCGAAATCTCGTAACCCGTCCCCTTCTTCAACACGACCATCCCCTGTGCTTTGGCGATGTCGGCAAGAGGTGCATATGGACGTCCTGCTATCATACGAACGTCCGTCGAGGCCAACTTGCCGTTCATATATAGTTTCACCGCTGCCTGTGCAGCCCAAGCCAGACCTGCTGCAGCCATCGACGCCACCAGCAGCCATATCATTGCCCATCTTCGAACCTGATGCATATGTGCCTCCAATCATTTGCTGGCCTCATATACCGAGATCTGAGGCCATCGATCATCACTACTGCCGCTTATTCCTTGTTTGGCCCATTACTGGGTAAAAACCGCATCACACATATAGTGCGAAAATCTAACGTGTAGAAACCGGATGACTCATACTGTGGGTTTGACGAAGTTCCCATCCCTAAGCTCATTAAAGGCCAGTTGCAGCTCCTCTTTTGTGTTCATCACGATGGGGCCACGCCAGGCCACAGGCTCACCCAGCGGCTTGCCGACCAAGAGCAAGAATCTAGTGTGATGATCGGCTGTTTCTACCCTAATAGTGTCACCTGCACGATCATAGAGTATGACATTCTGTGCTTGAACAGTAGTGTCTTCGAAAACGGCAGCTCCGCTCAGCACATAAATGATCGCAGTATGCCCTTCAGGTACTTTGAACTGATGTTGACAGCCAGAGGTCATCTGAACATCCAGCATGGTTGGTGAGGTCACGATGTCCTTAACAGGACCGGATACACCGCAAATCTCACCAGAGATGACTTTTACCCAGACACCGGGCGTGATATTGGCTGATGGGATTGTGTCAGCCTTCACATCTCGGTAGCGCGGCTGCATCATCTTGTGTTCCGCAGGCAGATTGCACCACAACTGGATTCCCCACAACTGACCTGTCGGGCTGATCTTCGGCATCTCTTGATGGATGATGCCGCTGCCGGCCGTCATCCACTGCACGTCCCCAGCACCGATTGTCCCGATGTTTTCCATGCTGTCGCCGTGCTCTATCAAACCCTCAATAACATACGTTACGGTTTCAATACCGCGGTGAGGATGCCATGGAAATCCGGGCAGATACTCCTTCGGATTTGAGGTGTGGAAATCATCAAGCATTAAGAACGGGTCAAACCTGGGCACATCGTAATAACCGAAGGCGCGTTTCAAATGGACCCCTGCACCCTCTACAGTCGGTTTACCTTCAGAGATACTAGCTATGCGGCGTGCAGACATCGATTCCCTCCTTGGAGTATATTGCGATAGTACCGCTGTCCAATCAAATCACTTATTCCACCTAATTATACCTTCGGGCACAATTGAGATGGCCGTTAAAACCGGCGATGGCCTCAGAAGTAATATCTATCTGAGGCCATCGATCATCACTGCTACCGCTTACTCCTTGATCTTACGTGAATCAGGGAGGATATCTATAGGCACCTTACCCTTCAACGGCTTCTTTCTGGGTTTGAGGCCTGGCTGTTTGTCATCTGGCTGGTCTTCATCGACAACCGGTTCGTCGATCACTGGTCCGCCGCCCTCCGGTAGTGACATGCCGTATTGCAGCATGTCCGACTGTTTGGTGATGATGGGCACCCATGCATCAATGGAGGGTAGCATCTCATCAATCCGCTTGATCATGTCACGAAGCTTAACTTGGAGGCCCTCTTTCGCCTCATTATCTACCTTATCCGGAGTGTTGAGATTCTCTACCTCAAGCAGCATGGCTTCACGGAGTTGCTGGGCTTCTCCACGCAGCACATCCATCTCTTTTTGTAGATCGATCAGGTTTTGCTGCATCTCCTGCATCTGTTCTTTTCCCTGAGCAGGCACAGAGTCAACTAATCCGCCACCGCGATGGTCTTGATCTAAAAACACCACCGACGGCAGATCAATTATCGCCACATCGCTGCGGAGCATCGGCTTCAGTGACTGCAGCTTGGGAGCGAACTCAATGGTTTCGTTGTCTGACGCCTTTTCCGACTTCAGTTTGCTGTCAGCGTTCTGTTTGCCCATCTTGCTCTCGAGATCCTGCTCGCACTCGAGGATATCCGACTGTAGCCGGGCGTATCTCGTCAACACACTGCTGGACTTATCGAGTAATAGCGTAGCAGACGGCTGTTGTTTTTTTGGCTCAGCCAGCATCACTAGCTGCTCTTTGGACACTTTGGCTAGGGAGATCATGGGTGCACGGATGTCAGCTTGAACCAGGTTGATGCCAGAAAGGCTGATCGGCAGCTTGATGTCGGCAGGTGGAGCTATGGAATACACCACATCAGCCCTGTAGTCACCAGGCATTGGTATACTCACCTTATGCTCACCGATACCCATTTCGTCAGCTTCCGTAAAGCTCTGCCTGACACTCCCAAGGCTCCTATCCTCCCTAGTAAGCTTCTCCTTTGCGGCTGACAATCCTTCGATCGCCAGGGTAAATGACAGAGACGATGAAATATCTGCTATATTTGCGAGCATTACAGGTTTGTCGTAGACAAATTCGCCTACTACAGGAACTTTCCACCGCCCTTCCTGAGGTACCGTCACCTCTGGTCCTGACTTTCCTTGCTGGAACACAAGCCGCATCTCGTTGGATGCACTTAAAATCGACATGCTCCTCACAGGGTTGTATATACGAACACTCTGCAGGTAGATGTCTACTCCATGTACATAAACTGGGTCTGGCTGTCTGGGGAGACTGCAAACCGCAGATCCTGACAACATACCGTCATCAACCGCAACCATTACCGTTGGTAGAACAGGCGTGCTGCCTGAGGCTGACAACTGCAGGTTGGCGTGCCTGTAGGTATACTCACAGGTATCGCCGTTCCACGGTCCTGGTACCCAGCACCGCAGCTTGCTGACCCCGTTCACAAAAACCTGCACCCAGATGTTAGCTCGATCTTCAGGGTCGGCTTCGGTGATACGGCATCTGATGTTCGCGACATTGCCGTCAATTGTTGGAGTGTCAATATCTACCGTCGGCTGGTTCTCAGGAGCTTGCCCCATGAAAATCCCGCGGTTGTAGAGAATGCTCTTTAGTAAGTATTTATCGGAAGGCCATTCCCGCAGCCAGTGGCTGATGAAGCTGTGGTTATCAGTGCCACCGTCGTCGTCATGAACAAACATGTCAGGGCTGTGCCGCTTGAATATGGTCCAGACTCGACTCAGATTCGTGTCTGCCATCCCATCGTAGAACTGCTCATCTCCCGGGATATTCGCATCTTGGTTTAAGCGTTTCTCAAACCCTGTTCCGTCTGCTATGTCCCACAACGCAGCACTGACTTCGCCCTCAACGTTCCACCGGTCTTGAGCAGGATCCACAAGACGATTTCGCCATGCGGCGTCACGGGTTTCGTAATCCTGGATGCCGCGGCCGTAACGCCGCGCAGTCGTGTATTCACCCAGGAAATCGGCCCAGCCTTCTACCCAGGCCCATTCAGGTACAGGGTTACGCATAGCAGCGAAGTGGTTAGCGTTAAGGCCATCTGACAGGTAATGGGTCAATCCTGGCCAGTTTAGCGAACCATATACATCCGCCATGATCCCATGGCTGAGCTCATGCCTAGCCACCTTCGATGCCTCAAGGTAGTTGCTAAAATACCGGTCAGGATAGCGTATGTAGTCGATCGGCATGTAGTTGGCCACAGGAACCCCCAGCGGATAACTGACTTCCTTCTCCTCAAAGTCGTTACTGGCGGCTGTCATCGCCATTAAGGCATGGCGGTGGTCAGTCATCTCCTGACAGAGGAAAAACGCCCTCTGCCCAGTGACGCGGTTCGCACCGTCTGAGTTGCCAAGTAAGGCGATACCTCCCACGCGGTAGGTTTCGACATTTTCCTGGTTGCCCCCAATCTTAATGTCTGCGGTGGTGGTTCGGTTTTGTGGTGCGTTAAAGCGATACCCGAAGGCCTGGTATCCATCCACTTGCATATAGTGGCTTTGGATTTCCAGTTTATTGGGTACTTCGGCGAACACAATGATGTATGACCGGTATCTATCGCGCCACCAGGGATTTCCCTTTCTGGCACTAAAATATCCGTCATCATTGGTTGTGGCTTCCACATCACGAGTGTCAGCATCGTAGTCTTCCCACAATACCACGCGAACACGGACTTGCTTCATCGGTTCGTATGTGTTGCTGACGGGATTCCAGACCTCAATGCGGCCATTGACGGTCACAGTCGCGTGGAGCATTGCCGAAGTCATCGTACAAAGGAGGGTGATGAATATGGCGGTTCTCACCCAATGTTTTAAGGAAATCATGATCTTGCTCCTTTCTGGAGTAGAACGTTGCCTTACTATTCATCTTGATACATGTATTCAGTGTTTCCAAACTATCACGATGATGAAGGATACAGTACCATTGATGACGATATGTTGGTATTATACCCGGCCATATCCTCCGATAATGCTTGCTTACTTGGCTTACGCAAAATCCCAGTAATACTACCTGCACGAGACGCGATGACAACCAGTGGTGACACACCATATACACATTCAAGTGAACCAAAGTGCACTCCAGCTAGCCTTACGATGCCGCTTAGGTTCCCAACAACATCGGTTATCTTGACTTTTATGAAGCACTCTGCTATATTGACACAGCTATGTGGACGTAGCAACAAGCAATGATGCTCCCGGAACACGCCCCTCGTGTTCCCATGCGTAAAGACGCGCACGCACGAAGTACAGGGAGTGTACCTACCGGCGAAGAGAGATACAGCACTCAGTTGTGCAGGGTTCTCTTGTCGTTTGGCCACGGTGGTGTGGCAGGATCATCACGAACATACCACACAACGGCCGCGCGCAAACGGTCGGCACAGAATATACCTCCTTGGCTCATTAAACGTATCGTAGTCGATACACATCTGGAGGAGCAATGAAGTACATTTCGAAAGTGCTGCAGCAAGTGGAGCTGCGCAACCCCGGCCAGCCCGAGTTCATGCAGGCCGTTGAAGAGGTCCTGCACTCACTACAGCCGGTGATTGAAAAGCACCCGGAGTATCAGGATGCCCTGATACTTGAGCGAATCACCGAACCAGAGCGTCAGCTCATGTTCCGAGTCGCCTGGCAGAACGACAAGGGCGGCTACGAAGTCAACCGCGGTTTCCGTGTTGAGTTCAACAGTGCCATCGGCCCATACAAGGGCGGTCTCCGTCTCCATCCTTCCGTAAACCTCAGTATCATTAAATTCCTGGGTTTTGAACAGACCTTCAAGAACGCACTGACTACCCTTCCTATGGGTGGCGGTAAAGGTGGTTCTGACTTCGATCCCAAAGGCAAATCTGACGCAGAAGTCATGCGCTTCTGCCAGTCCTTCATGACTGAGCTCTATCGCCACATCGGTGCAGACACGGACGTCCCTGCCGGTGACATCGGCGTAGGCGGCCGTGAAATCGGCTATCTATTTGGCCAGTACAAGCGAATTACCAACCGCTTTGAGAGCGTGCTGACCGGTAAAGGTCTGAACTGGGGCGGAAGCCTCGTTCGTACCGAAGCCACAGGTTACGGTCTGGTCTATATGATGGACGAAATGATGAAGGGTGTTGGTAACACCATCGAGGGCAAGACCTGTGTCGTGTCCGGTTCAGGCAACGTCGCTATCTACGCTGTGCAAAAAGCCACCCAGCTTGGCGCCAAGTGCGTGGCGATGTCAGACAGTAACGGCTACATCTACGACGCCGACGGTATCAACCTTGATACCGTGCAACGCCTCAAGGAAGTGGAGCGTAAGCGCATCAGCGAATACGTGAAGTTCCACCCCAGCGCCAAGTATGTCGAAGGCTGCCGCGGTATCTGGGAGGTCCCCTGCCAGATCGCCCTGCCAAGCGCGACCCAGAACGAGCTGGACAAGGAAGGCGCACTGGCCCTCGTTAAGAACGGCGTGATAGCCGTTGCTGAGGGTGCCAATATGCCCAGTACCCCTGAAGCCGTCGAAGTGTTCCAGGCTGCTGGTGTGATGTTCTGCCCAGGCAAAGCATCGAACGCCGGTGGCGTCGCCACTTCTGGTCTGGAAATGTCGCAGAACGCGATGCGTCTGGCCTGGAGTTTCGAGGAGACAGATGCCCGACTTCATGGGATCATGACCAGCATCTACAACGCCGCAAGCTCAGCAGCGGAAGAGTACGGAATGAAGGGCAACCTGGTAGCCGGTGCGAACATCGCCGGTTTCGTCAAGGTCGCCAATTCAATGCTAGATCAAGGGTTAATGTAGACCCTTTCACCATAGATAACAAAGGGGCCCGAATCGATGCCGATTCGGGCCCCTTGCCTTTTCTTCGTTAAGCCGTTATCACAACGCCCGAAGACAAAATCACGCATTCGTCCAAGCTTCGGCAATGAGTATGTGACTTCCGGCACCCACAAAGTGGGTAAGATTCTTACAGCCACGGGTAAGCGCTAGCGTAACCCGTGGTAAGGCCACCAAACACCTTACCCCGAAGTGGGTCGTCTTCGGCGACTTAGTTAAACGGTTACCGCGAAAAGGTGCGACCCACTTCGGGGTATGAATGACGCGCCGCTTTCCAGGGGTATCGCTTCGCTACCCCTGGCTATAAGAACTGCTACCCACTCCGTGGGTGCCCGTAGGGATTCTAGAAAGCGGTGCACCATTGTTGAATAGATTCTTAGTAGAATTTCGGGATGTCTTAATAGAGTCGATAACCCGCCCGTAGCATATCCACATTTACCACAGCCGGTTATTCGCCAAGCTCCATCACAACTGAATCAAATATCCCGACACTCTTTATGTCTACCGTCAGCACTCCCTCCCGCCAGCTCCAGACGAGGCCCTCGCAGCCTGGACGAAGGGTCACGGCCTTCGGTGGCAGCGGGCACCTGACCGTAAGTGATACCGGACCCAATGGTGGCACGTCTTCTACCATCACCTGACTCGGTGACATGGGATGCGTCGTACCGTTGTTCAGCAGATGCACTATCAAATAACCGGGCTTCTGCCTCAGCACGAGATACAACCTCGCCGGTGCTACCGCAGTTACTGTGAATCCTGGGTCCAACAATTGCAGCATTTCGCCGATCAGTTGGCGTGTTCTCGGATAGTGCGTGGCCCGGTAGTGTTTGAATATCGGGCTGTGAATGGCCAGGAACTGGCCTTCGCCGATGTCGTTGACTGTGATAGCCGGGATGTCAGTTACGTTCAGTCCTGGCTGATTTTCATTCATCACGTTCAACACGCATTTACTGACCGTCAAGGAAACTGGTTGATACGGACCATTGAGTATCGTGGCCTCACGGCCCACCTGCAGATAGAAATACCCATCGCGCGGCTCTCCATCGGCCACCACACCCGCTAATTCAGCCATGTCGGACGCCACATTCGCCCCTGTGGCAATGACCTTACCGCCTTGTTGTACGTATTCGTGTAGGGCAGAAATGAACCGATCACTCAGTTGGGTTTGTTCGGGAATGACCACGAGTTTGTAGTCACACAATGTATCCATCAGGTCATCTGGACGAACGATGTCTACACTGACGTGGTTTTCCAACAGAGCGTGAAGAGCACCGAGTAACGGATCGCGCACCTCTCCATATACGGGCATCAGCATGCTTGGGCTGCCAGCATAGAGATGCTCTGGGCAGTGTACGATCACCGCTTGCGGCACCGATGTGATGCCCTGACACCACTCTTGCCTTGTCCTGGCGAACCGGGCTACATCGGCCAATATATCGGTGTGCCAGTCGGTGTGATACCCGCTTCTTTGTGGTTGGTCATATATCGACACAACTCCAGATAAAGCCATGATCGATGATATTTCCTGACACAGATGCGCCGTCGTTTTGAACGTCCAGCCACTCATTTTGTTCTCAGCCGTAGTAAATCCCCACGCCATCAGGTCCCATGACATATTGCGGCTCGCTATGAACCGTCCCTCGATGGAGGAGGCTTCTATTCCCCACACATGGGCAAAGTCACCACTAAGGTAATCCACATCAACACTCACGGCATCGGGATGACCCACTGTATACATCCAGTTGCTACAGACGGTACACGCCGGCTTTCTAGCATGGACAGCATCTGTGTATCTCCGCACATGCTCCACGAATATCTCACGGTGGAAGTCCGACCACGCATCCCAGTGCTGTTCGCTGTGATCTTTGGGATACTCAGAAATACCAGTGCGCCATGAAAATTCGGCTTTGCACTTATCACAATAACAATGCAAACAGGCCCACATATCACCATCCACCCAGAAGCCATCGACATCGTAGTTATCGATCAGCTCGATCATCTGGGGGATCATCAGTTCGTCAGTGTATGCACTCAGGTTACAGGTCATACCAGACGGTGTCCCATCACACTTGATGCTTCGCCATTCCGGGTGCAGCTCCACGGCCCGAGCGTCCCACACGCCTGAATAGTGCATCACCAACGACAAACCCAGCTCTTTGGTCACATCGCGATATATCCGCAAGGAATCCTTGACCACACCTGGCGAAGTGCTTCCCACTTGTGTTGGCCAGCTAGTGTATCCCGCATGCCCCTTGCAGTCGCACTGCACCCAGTCAGGGTTGATCTTGGTCAACATCGCTCTCAGGTGATCATGAGTGAGTGATTTACCCAGCTCGTGGTCACCTGCACCGGCATGTAAGTCAAAATGCAGTCCGAAAAACACCCGATCATGCCAACTACCGCTACCACTTGCCATTTGACGTCCTCCCTATCCTAAAGTCGCTAGGAAAATCAGTATTGCTTCACCCAGTTTGCGATATCTTTGACCACCTGCGGGTTGACCGGCTTACGCTGGTCGTATTCCGATGGTTTGCTTTTACCGACACCATCCTGCATCAGGTGGTTCAGTTGGGGATGATATTTGAATGTGGCCGTCTTCTTCCCTTTGAGAGCAGTCATCCAGCCATCCAGATCGGCGCGTGTGACCTGATAATCACGCCCTCCCTGTATGAACAACAGCGGCATCTTCAACTGCTTGACCACCTCAAGCGGTTTATATAGGTTGAGATCAAGCCAGTAGGTGGCTGGAGCATTCACCAACAGGCCATCAGGAAGCGGGGTGTTCGGCTTCAGTTGCTTGATTTTCACGACATCCGCTTTGATTTCGTCCAGCTTCTTCTGAGCCTCCGGTGACGGCTTGCCGTCAAGTGAAGCGAGGTAGGTCACTTGTTCGATGATCAAATCCTCGAGAGGCCGTGAGGGGCCAGCTAGCAAGATCAGCCCCCTGATTTTAGGGTCAGCTTTGCCGATCCTGGGAACTAACAAACCGCCCAAACTATGACCACACACGAATATCTTGTTTGGATTGATCTGTTTTGTCTTGCGCAACAGTTGCACCGCGAGCAGAGCGTCGTCCACGACCTCCTCTTTAACGGTGATCTTCACACCCTCTCTGGCCATCTGAACACCATAAGCCTTGGTGCGCTTTTCGTAACGTAACACGGCTATCCCCAAAGAGGCTAGTCCCTGGGCGATGTCTTTAAAGGGCTTATTGGGGCCAATGGTCTCATCACGGTCATGGGCTCCCGAGCCATGCACCAGCACAACAGCCGGAAATGGCCCTTTACCTTTCGGAATGCTGATGGTGGCTGGCAATTTCCACTTACCGCTGCCCACAACTGCAGGCAGCTCAGTAAATCGTGAGGGGTTGACATATGTGGGTGCGGTGTACTTGGGGGCCAGAGGATCAGCATGAGGACGGAACCAAAGACCAGTGATCTGCTGCTGGTCGTTGAACACCACACGGGCATCGATGACCGCATTCTTGAACCGGCAGACCACCACCTTGGTGTCGTATCCCTGATCTTTGGATGACGTGACCGCACCAGTACTGATGAATTCACCGCACTGTTCCACAATAGAGGTCCAGACCTTTTTGATGTTGTCCGGAGGAAACACCTCCTTCATCTGGGCATCAAAGTGCTGCGTGGCCTGCTCATACTCACCTTTTGATAGCTGCAACAAAAACTCGTTGGCAATAGCTATCCGGTCAGCCGACGTATCAGCATGGCCAGGATTGGCGAACAAAGGAAGCAATGATATCATCGCGATTACTGCGATATGTGGTAATTTCCATGTCATGATTTGACCTGCTTCTGCCCAGGTAACATCGACTTTTTACGGTAAGCGGAAGTTCCGCACCGGTTATCCCTAACCGGTGCGGTGTGTTTCCGTCCGCTAACTAACCACCTAGTGGCCTCTGGCCATCGCCTCGCCAGCTGCAGTTAGTTGGTCCAATTTCTGCTCCAAATTCATGCGGCGTACCGGGATCATATCACTGACCACAAAACCGGTGCTTAGCAGAATGAAGTCGAGGTCTGAACAGCAGCGTGGGGCCCCTCCACCGCCGCCGCCTGCTACGCAGATGCCTACGGCTGGTTTACCGACGATTTCTTTACGGCCCTCTTCGTTGATGCAGACTCTCCGCAGGCGATCAAGGAAAGCGCGCAGGCTCTCGCTGATGTTGCTGAAATACACAGGCGAAGCAAAGACAACTGCATCGGCCTCGCGAATCTTCTGGACAATACCCGCAAAATCATCCTCGATAACGCATTTACCTTGCGTTCGGCAGATTCCCCAGCCGTTGTCCTCGCATTGACGGCACCGCTGGATATCAAGAATCGGCAGGATCACATGCTCGCTGCGTCCTCCGCCAGCCGCGATGCCCTTCGAATAGGCATGGGCAGCCTGACCGGTCTGTCCATCTGGGTTACGGCTACCGGATATGATTAGAACCTTCACAGAAATTCCTCCTCGGTATGAGTGATATAGGGAGTACGATGTTGACGATAGGCGTCATGACCAAACAAAAACGCTACTAGTCGGGATGTAGAGCCGTCTGGATGTCGCGTATAATGAGTTCGAGCTTCTCTACAGGGGATTCGGCCTCGGTCACAGACCGACCAACCACTAGATAATCAGCACCATCTCGCACCGCGTTGCCCGGTGTAGCGATCCGAACTTGATCGCCAGCAGCATCGCCCTTCATGCGGATTCCTGGTGTCACCAGCACAAACTGGCTGCCCAGACTCTGACGCAGCCGAAGCACCTCGCGTGCACTGCTGACTACCCCGTCCATACCCGATGACTGCGCTAGTTGAGCAAGCTGCAGAACCTGCTGTTCGGGACTGACAGCCACACTGAGCTCATTGGCCAAAACGTCAGCACTGATGCTGGTCAACACAGTCACCGCGATCATCAACGGCTTCTGTTGTGCGCCTGCCGCGGCTTCCACCGCGGCCGACATCATCGCTGATCCGCCACTGGCGTGGACATTCAACATCCACACCCCACGGGAACAAGCAGCCGTCACCGCCTTAGCTACGGTGTTAGGGATGTCATGAAATTTGGCGTCGTAAAACACATTGGCCTGGCCTACCTGTTGAATCTCCTGCAGGATATCAAACCCAGCGGCGTTGACCAGCTCCAGGCCGATCTTGAAGCCGCCGACCTGGCCTCGTAATGATTTCGCCCATGCCACTGCCTGTTGCCGTTCCGAGGTATCTAGTGCAATGAGAATGCGTTCTTTGGGGTTCATACTCTCTCCACTGTTCCTACGATCTGTGTGACCGATGTTTCGCCCTGTGCTTCTAGATACGCTTCAATCCCGTCAATAACCTCCATGCAGGCCAATGGATTAACATAGTTTACGGTACCTAACGCGACGGCAGACGCCCCAGCAAGCAGGAACTCCACGGCGTCTGTCGCATCCATGATGCCGCCCATGCCGATGATGGGGATATCCACAGCCTGAGCCACTTTATAGACCATCAACAATGCGATAGGCTTGATACAGGGTCCGCTGAGCCCAGCCTGTAGATTGGCAATACGGAATTTACGGCTTTTGGCGTCGATGGCTGTCCCAGTGAATGTGTTAACCAGGCTTAGCACATCGGCTCCGCCCTTCACGGCGGCTTTCGCTGTCACGGTAATGTCTGTGACATTTGGCGAAAGCTTGACGATGAGGGGAAGAGTAGTCTTCTCTTTCACGCTGGAGACAACGTCGATAATCGCATCAGGGTCAATGCCAAACTGCAAGCCGCCCTTTTGCTGGTTTGGACAGCTTATGTTCAGCTCGATGGCATGAACACCCTCCTGCCCTTCCAGCATCTCAGCCAGAATGGGATACTCCTCTTTATTGTCGGCCCCAATGTTGACAATCACTTTGCAGCCAAACTGGCGTAGGAACGGCAGCTTTTCGGATAAAAATACATCTATGCCCGGATTTTGCAACCCGATGGCGTTCAGGCAACCCGATTTGGTCTCCACCATGCGGGGCATGGGGTTGCCGGGCCGCGGCTTGAGGGTGGTGCCCTTCACCATAATGGCACCCAGACGGTTGATGTCCACCAAGTCGGCGAACTCCTGCCCATATCCAAAAGTCCCGCTAGCCACCATCACAGGGTTGGCAAGCTGCAGACCACTCAGATTTACGCTTAAATCAGGCTTCATTCCCATATCACCTCGTCCGCATCAAATACCGGTCCATCGGCGCAGGCCCGTTTATATTCAAACCCACACTCTGTCTTGATCTTCACAGCGCAACCCAGGCACACACCGATACCACAGGGCATCAGTGTCTCCATCGATACCTGACACGGAACGGCATGCTCCTTTGCGCAGGCAGCAACCGCCTTCATCATAGCAGTGGAACCGCAGGTGTAGACGATTGCCCGCCCTGTATACCCATTGAGAATCCGCTCTAGCGGCTTCAGCACAGTGCCTTTTTGCCCGGCACTACCATCATCCGTACACTCGATATACTCGATATTGGCGTCAGCAAAGCTCTGCCGACAAATCAAAAGATCCGAGTTGCGCGCGCCGTTGATGACCACCACATGACCGTGAAGATGCGGCAACAGGCTGTACACAGGTGGGGTGCCCACGCCACCCACCACGCAGATAGACAGGTCCGCTGGCTGAGGCGAATAACCCTTACCGAGAGGCCCCACCACTTGCAGTGTGTCACCTTCACGCAGCCCAACCAGCCTTTTCGTGACCGTACCACGCACCAAGTATATGATTGAAAAGGTGTTTGCTTGTTTGTCGGATTTGTAGACACTGAACGGCCGACAAAACAGAGGATCGTCGGTTTGTGGCATCCGTATCTGCACGAACTGCCCTGCTTCAGCGTTTTGAGCGACTACTTCACTTTGAAGCACCAGCTCGAACTGCCCCATCGCTACTTTGATATGGCTGACCACTGTAGCCATGTGAACGGATCGCATGTGGTGTTCTCCCCTGTCATTGTAAATCTAGCCTTACGAATTCATTGTACCGAATCGGCAATCAGCATCACCAAATCATACAGCATGGCAGTCTCTTGTTCGGAACGAGCATCAGCCCACTCGCTCAGCACCAATGCTTGCAGTCGTGCGTCTGCGGTATGGCTTGCACAGGCTGCGACCGTGAGGTTACGCATGATCTGCACCCGTTTTACCCGGTCCAAAGCCCGGCCCTGTCTGATCTGTGATTCTGAACCAGTTTCGAGCATACCAACCATCTCACTCTGGTTCCATTCGCTGGCCAGCCCAACGAACTCATCTAAACCGCCACTAGCACCCCGGTCCGGGTAAGTTTTTGTGGGGGTGTTATACGGACAGCAATCTTGACACAAGTCGCATCCGAACAACATCCTGTGCCCCGTCGGCCACAGTTTCATATCAATGGACTTCTTGTTTTCCAGCGTCAGGTAGCTCAAGCATCTGCGCGCATCAAGCACATATGGTTCCACCAAAGCGTGGTTTGGGCAGGTTTGAAGGCACCGCTCACAACGGCCGCACTGCTGCTTGACTGGCTGGTCACATGGAAGCTGCTGATCCAGCAGCAACACACCCAGCAGCAAATGCGAGCCATACTGAGGATTGATCAGCATAGTGTTCTTACCGATCCATCCCAAACCGGCCCGCCGGGCCAGTTCGCGCTCCAGAATCGGCTGAGTATCCACGCACACCTTCCAACGCCCAATGCCGCAATCTCTCAGCCTGACAGCTATACCTTCCAGACGAGTGGAGATCACTGTATGGTAGTCAGCACCTTGCGCATACCGAACGGCAGTGAAATAGCCGTCGGGGTGTGGCAATGGCTCCCCGACCAGAGTTCCAACCACAAGCGCACTCTCCGCCCATGGGTATAGGGTCGCGATGTCACCTCGGTGCGGCGATTGCATATAAGCCATCTCTGCGTGATATCCCAGCTCAAGCCAGCCACTAAGTCTTGTGAGTTCATCACCGGAGCCGATGTCCGCCACGCCCGCCACACAGAAGCCAGCTTCCATGGCCAAACTAACCGCGCGTTGCTTCAACATCAGGGGCTCCATCGAAGCACCTCTTGCCGCGCGGCATCCTGGTCACTCGGCTCCATCTGGCCGGTTATGACCAGCATGACCAAATGAGCCTTAATCCGCCCGATTTCTGTCACGGGCAGGTCAGACCTCAACTCCGCGACCATTCGGCCGTCTATGGGGCTCACAGGCTTACGATTGGCTATCCCGCGCAGAAGACCCAACTGGTTTTCAGTCAGCACACCTGCAGCCGTTGCGACTGTGATGATGGATGGTAGATGGGCATGGCAAGCCACCAGAGTATCGATGTTGTCCACACTTTGAACCACTCGCCGAAATGCGTGCAATGCCGATGCCTCGTGACGGCTGAACCTCAGCCGTCTGGTCAGTCGACCGGTATTTATCAACTCACCGCATATCGGGCCCAAAGCGTATGGCCATCGATGTGCCACCGGCACCGCACTAACCCAATATGCATCGTCGGACGCCGTGTCTGCACCCATCAATACAGGCCATATCCCCCACTCCTTCATTGCGTAGAGGCCGTCGGCTGCGTACCGGGAACCGATAGTCCTACGCAGTTCCTCACGGATGCGCTCTCCACTGACTATCTGTAGCCTTGATGCCATGTCCCTGGCGGCCTGTTCTAATGGTTCAACCGGTTCAAAGCCAAGCTGCGCTTGAAAGCGAATCGCGCGCATGATTCGCAGTGGATCATCGTGGAAGGTTTGGTGAGGCGCCATAGGCGTTCGCAACACACCCAGTTGCAGGTCGCGTAACCCAAAACCCGTAAGGTCATGTATCTCCTGGGTATGCAAGTTGTATAGCAGACAGTTGATGGTGAAATCACGTCGGAACACATCGTCTCGCAGCGATGCTCTCTCGACCGACGGCTTTCGGGTCGATTCTTGATAAGACTCACTACGGGCTGTGACCAGTTCGATAATATCTCCCAAAACGGAGAGCTTTACTGTGCCGAATTTCGGAAATACAACCGGATGATCATCCAGGCAGCCGGATTGGTAAAGAAACTCCGCTAACTCAAAAGCATCGAGTTCGGTTACAATATCATAGTCGCAATCAACCGTCCTATCAAGCAGCCAGTCTCGCACTGATCCGCCTACCAAATACAGATTTTTCTCATATTTGGTGTGTTGAGTGACATCTGCGAGCAATTTTAGGGGTAATTTTTGGTTCAATGCCCATTCCATGCTGATTATTTGGAGAAATTGCGTTACACTGAATTCGTTCTGCAGGAGAACATACTGCTTTAATGGTATCTTATCCTATCCAACATTCTAAGGAGGTTCCACCTACATGGAAGGCTACTGCGTAAAGTGCAAGGCCAAAAGAGAGATCAAAGATGCCACCGCGACCACACTTAAGAACGGTCGCCCGGCAACTGTTGGTACCTGTTCCACTTGCGGTACCAAAATTTTCAAGATCGGCAAGACTGAATAAACCTATCACTACTGGAGCATTCAATAGTGCCCATCTTTTGGATGCTCCAGTGACCTTACCCGATCCGCATGTCTTCGAAAAATCAAACATCGTTGACTACTTGCACCTTCACACTTGCTCCGGTATAATAATTCACGTGGAGAGTTGGCTGAGAGGTCGATAGCGGCCGCCTGCTAAGCGGTTGTAGGAGCGTTAAACTCTTACCCCGGGTTCGAATCCCGGACTCTCCGCCATCTTCGAGTCAAAGTCTCATCCCCCTGTTCGTAACAGTCAACCCGCCTTCTGGGGTATACTTTTTACGGTGTTTACAGCGGTCGTCCGCTTCGTAGGAGGCTCCTTTTGCAGGTATCCAAAGCCCATCTCTCCGTACGCATCATCCTATTCGCAGCCCTATTCGGTCTCGGCCTGTACATGCGTGATGTATATGACAACTCCCCTCTAGCTGCACGAATCGCTATTGTCCGTAATGCACACAGCCAGATAAAGCTTGCATCTACTGAGATGCCCTCTACCTATAAAGTCTCCGATAACATCGACCTCATGCAGCTCTACAATGATGTCTATCGTCTGGTCAAAGGCCAGTATGTCGATGAAGTGAAGAATGACCAGGAGATGTCAGAGGAGTCCATAAGGTCCATGATCGGATCGTTAGGCGACCCGATGAGCCAGTACCTGACAGTTGATGAGACGGCCGAATACCGCAACCACTTAATGGGAACCTACCATGGTATTGGTGCAGAAACAACCGTTAAAACTTACAAGATGGGCAAAACAGGATACGCTGAAATTCAAGTAGTCACTCCGATTGAAGGCGGTCCGGCGTATAAATCGGGTATCAGGTCTAAGGATGTCATAGTGGAAGTTGATGGAAAATGGATCATTTCCCATAACCCCATGGATGCAGTCCCCTCCGGAGGCGCATTAAAGACACGGCTAGACGCTTTTGACAAGGCTAAAAAGAAACTCGAAGAAGGGGTACCTGTTTCCAGCGTACTGAAACTTCTTAACAGTAAAGACTGCCCTTACAAAGCGCTCACGATCAGGCGTGGCAGCAAACAGATGAACATGGGCATTTCCTGCGAGACCATCACTACACCATCCGCGACATTAGTCTCCAATACGCAAGACACCATGCTGGTCAAATTGCACATCCTGCGTCTAGAAACCGCGTCTGTTTTGACCGATATGCTTCAGCAAGGGAACTTCAAGCACCTGGTCATAGATATGCGCAATACAGCAGGCTTTGACATACTATCTGCACAGCGTGTATACAGCCTCCTCGCGGGCCGTGGATTACTAGGATATACCAAGATGGCGAATAAGCCGTTGACGATGATTAACTCGTCCGATGGCCGTGGTATCGGGAAAAAGATCACTTTGCTAATTGGAAATGGGACATCGGGCACCACAGAGCTATTGGCCGTAGCATTGAAGCAGGCAAAAAAGGCGACACTAATCGGCGAGCCGACGTTTGGCCAGCCTCAGATATCTGACCTCTACACGTTTGAAGATGGCTCAGCTATCAAACTAGTCACCAAGAAGATGCTCACACCGACGAAATTGGACTTCGCAGGCAAAGGGATCAGCCCTGACAGGCTTCTCGCCGGTGAGCAAAACCAGGGTGATAACCCAGTAAAACTGGCGACACAGCCAACCGTAAAGAGTGTGACCAAATGAAAAAGCTACTGATCGCCATCTGCATCGTCATCGCGGGCTTTATGTCAAGTGATATCATCAGGGCACTACCCGGTGATAATACCGACAAACCAGTAGCCACTCAGAAGCTGCAACCCACGGCGTCGTTCTTGAAAGCACTGGGAATTATTCAACGGAACTATTCTGGATCATCAGACCCAAATAAACTCACTTACGCTGCGATACGCGGCATGCTCTATTCACTAAACGATCAGTTCACCCGCTTCATGTCACCTGAAGAGTTCAAAGCCATGCAGGAAGATACACGCGGTGATTTCTTCGGTATAGGCGCACAGCTTCAAGAAGCTGATGGCTACGTCGTCATCTACGATGTAATTGAGAATTCGCCAGCGTTGAAGTCAGGCTTGAAATCTAAAGACATCATCATCAAAGTTGACAACTACCTGACTCACAACAAGGGTATTGATGCGGCAGTCAAACGCATCCGCGGACCTCGCAATACTAAAGTCACCTTGACCATCCGCCGCCCTAAAGAGAACAACAAAATCATTATTCTGCCGATCATCCGTGATCTGATTATCAGCCCTGTCGCGAAAGCATATATGGAAGACCCTGCCAATGGTATCGGGCGTGTGACGCTGATGCAGTTTAATGACAAAAGCGACGAGATCATGATGCTGAAGATCAAGGAACTCGAAACTAAAGGTCTGAAAGCATTGATCCTGGATCTACGCGGCAATCCAGGCGGACTGCTCAATGTGGCTCAGGATATTACCAGCCGATTTCTGACCAAAGGCAACGTGGTGATCATCGAAGAACGCGGCGGACAAAAGCAAGTGCTGAAGGTCACGCCCAATAGAGCGATCGCCCCCTACCCCATGGTCGTTTTGGTCAACGACATGAGCGCCAGTGCCAGCGAAATCTGTGCCGGTGCCATCAAAGACTACGGCCGAGCCAAACTGATCGGTGAACGGACTTTCGGTAAAGGACTGGTTCAGAGTATCTATCCTCTAGATAATAACTCGGCGGTCGCCATCACAACCGCGAGGTATCTGACACCAAACGGGATTGACATTAACCGACGGGTCAACAGAGAGGGTAAGTCGCTTGTCCGTGGCGGTATCGAACCTGATATCATCGTGAAGCAATCCGATGAATGGGAAGACTACAACGATAGAGATCATGATGCCCAGTTGAAGAAGGCCATATTGGTACTGCGTGATGAGCTCAAAGAACCCAAGGGCAAATAAACCGAAACCGCGCAGTCGGTTTGGATACAGCCCCCAGAAGAAAAAGGGCCCCTCTGTCGTAGAATGGCTGCCTCTCGCCATACTGTTAACGTTGGGCTCAGCAATATGGGTCGGCTGTCACAGCAAGTCGGGTCAGCAAGAGACCGAGACATATCGAGGTCCAAGTAACATAAAGCTCCCGCCGATCCCTGCCCAAGAGCGCCCAAGCCACGGATCGCTACCCGACCGTCGCAAGCCTGAGGTGCAACAGTCACACAGCGAACCAACTGACCGCTCAACGGCCACCAATGTGGAACCCGGGGTATTTGATCCAGAACAGCCCTCATCGCCTGTCAATGCTCATTCCACAACCCGAAGTTCCCGCCCAGATGAACCGACCAGCGCACACACTGCCCAACCAAGCGATGAAGTGAGTTCTGTTCGCGGAGCCAAAGGAATGATCGCGCTCACGTTTGATGCAGGTGCCTCAGCCGAACCGGTCGCAGATATATTGAAGGCGCTTTCCAATTCGGGATCACATGCGACTTTCTTCTTCACCGGTAAATGGGTGAAAAAGAATCCGGAGCCCGCTAAGAGTATAGTGGCGGCAGGGCACGAGATAGCCAACCATAGCTGGAGTCACCCTGACTTCACCACACTAAATGACGATGAGATGCTGGATCAGCTCAACCAGACCCAGCAGATTTTTAATACCCAATTGGGCACACCTGGCGCAGCGTTGTTTCGTCCACCGCTTGGTGCTCGCAACAAAGAGGTTCGTGAGTTTGTGGCAAGCCAAGGATATCGAATCATCTATTGGGCTGTTGACTGCCTGGACAGCGTCAAGAAGGACATCACCAGTGAACAGATTCAAACGCGTGTGCTGGAACGTTCAGGCCAAGGTGACATCGTGCTGATGCACTGTGGCAGCCAGCCGACCGCAGACGCCCTTCCATCGTTGATTGCATCTTTGAAAAAAAAAGGACTCAGGGTAGTGACCGTCAGCGAATTACTGCAACATGAATGATATGCAGGGTCCGCTACTCAGCAAGCCGGTGATCATCTTGGTGATCGTCTTCTTTGTGCTCGCAGCGATATACGCATTCTTTGAGGCAGGCGGACAGAACTGGGAGTATATGGCCCCCTTACGAAGGCTCATAGGCGCACACTAAGCGTTCCGCTTGTGCTCCAAAATCTCCATCGATTTGTCTAGTATCACCCGTGCGCATTGCCGCTTGCTCATCACAGGCTGATGCTCTTCGCACTCTTCAGTGACCAGCCATATTTCGTTGCTGTCACTGCCGAAAGTGGATTGCGGCTTGGACACATCATTCCCCACCACCATATCCACCGATTTGGACATGAGTTTTTGTCGGCATCGCTCCAGAAGCAGCTCGGTCTCCGCGGCAAATGCTATCACTACCTGATCTTCCCTCTTCTGACGACCCACAGCGGCGATGATATCGGGGTTTTCTACTAGATTCAAGCTAAGAGCGTGGCCGTCCTTTTTGATCTTCGATGTTGTTGGGTTTTCCACCCGGTAGTCTGAAGGAGCGGCTGCCGCGATTACAATGTCTGTTGTCGTGCAATCACCCATCACCGCATCAAACATCTGCTGTGTGGTGCTGACAGAAACAGCCTGGACACCCGACGGCACAGGTAGGTTTGTGGGGCCTGTGACCAAAATTACATCCGCCCCTAGACCGCGTGCCACATCAGCCAGAGCATACCCCATCTTGCCGCTGCTTCGGTTGGTTAAGCAGCGCACCACATCAATCGGCTCTTCGGTAGGCCCCGCTGTGATCAGCACCTTGAGGCCGGTCATCGGCCGGATAAAGCTCGCTGCGCATATGGCCATTAGTTGCTCTGTGGTGGGCAATTTGCCCGCTCCTACGTCTCCGCACGCCAATCGGCCACTATCAGGCTGAATGACCGTGATTCCACGTTGAGCCAGGGTACTGACATTCGCTTGAACTGCAGGGTGTTCCCACATGCTGGTGTTCATGGCCGGAGCCACGTAGACCGGGCACTTGGCCACAAGCAGCAGCGTGCTAAGCAGGTCATCCGCAATTCCCATCGCCATCTTGCCGATGATATTTGCCGTGGCAGGGCATACCAACACTACATCAGCCTGTTGGGCAAGCTCGATATGAGCGATACGTCCGCTCTCAGGTTCATCGAACAGATCAGTTAATACAGCGTGACGGGTTAAGGCGTGGAAAGTGGCCGCACCAATGAACTCAGCGGCATGTTTGGTCATCACAACGTCGACCTCGGCACCAGCTTGTGCTAGTTTCGAGGCCAGGTCGGCCGCTTTATAAGCTGCGATACTGCCAGTGACACCAAGAAGTATCTTCTTGCCATTCAAGAGTTCAGTGTTCATACGCGCACCTGCCTTAGTCGTTCGGCCACAATGATGCACCGTAGGTCATCAACCGCACGAGGTAGCTCATCGTTGGTCACCACGTAGTCGTAATGGATGCTCTCACGCATCTCGGACATCGCGATGCCGATTCTCTGCTCAATTTCTTCCTGGCTCTCGGTATTACGATCAACTAACCGTTGCCGTAGAGTCTCTACCGAAGGAGGTTGGATAAAGACCAATACAGCATCATTCAAAACGCTCTTCACTTTCAGAGCGCCTTGCACTTCGATTTTCAGGATGACATCCAATCCGCGGTCAGTCACCTGACGGACTGCGAATAGAGGGGTACCGTAGAACTGATCATTGTAACAGGCGGTTTCGAGCATCAAACCTGCGCTCTCCCAATCCTGAAACTGATCTCTCGACACAAAGTGGTAGTCTCTCTGGTGCTCTTCTAGGGCTCTAGGTGCTCTAGTGGTGGCGGTGATACATTTCTCAAATCCGTCCACACGCTCCGCCAGCAGGTCAAGCAGCGTATCTTTGCCAACTCCACTGGGGCCAGAAAATACAAACACCTTGCCCGCACGCATCGTCATATCCCTACTTCAACTCAACGAAACGAGTTTGCATGGTCGTTGTGTCAAAGATGGCGACGGTCGAATGCCCCGAGACCCAACCACCAGCTTCGCCTGGATTAATGATGATGACGCCATCCTTTTCGTAGACGTCTTTCTGATGTGTGTGCCCATAGACAGCTACTTGCACAAGCCGGCGTTTGACCAGTTCGTGACTTAAGTTCTCAGGTTCATGCATGACCGCGAACTTCACGCCATCACATGCGATGATACCGACTTGCGGCACAATCACCCCAAAACCCTCAAACGCGGCTTTGATCCCAGCTTTCTCACCATCGTTGTTTCCATACACGGCGTAGATGGGAGCGCAGGCGTTCGCCATTGCCTTGACGGCAAATGGAGCCACCAGATCACCGGCATGTATGATCTGACCGACACCTTCATCGCGAAACAGATTCATGGCTAGCCGGATATTTGGCACATTATCGTGGCTGTCTGACATGATGCCGACTTTCAATAGTTGCCCTCCGTCTGAGTCACCCGATCGGTCTGAGGCACATCGAGTAGATTTTCATAGATGCTGATCAGCACGTCACGACTGTAGTTCCAGGCTAGGTGATTGATCACTCTGTCAATCCCAAACTGCGCCATTTTCTGTCGTCTTTCTGGGTCATCAAGCAGCTCCACTACAGTTCTGGCGAACTCCTGTTCGTCACCAGGTGTGACATATACCGCAGCATCCTGTGCCGAAAAGCGGGTTTCCTTCATATCATAGCAGACCTGCGGTATCCCTAACGCCATATATTCGATGACCTTGTTTTTGGTCGACTTGTCATCCAGCGGCGTCATTGGATCGGGTACCACAGCGATGTCTGCCTCTGAAAGAGCGGATAGTAAGGGCTCACCTCGTAAGAAACCGGTGAACTGAACATACTCGCCCAGACCGAGCTTCTTCACTAGTGCATGAGCGTCTTTTTCCGCATCTCCCCCACCGATCATCAGATAGCCGATGTCAGTTCGATGCAGATCATACACGATGTGATGGAAGGATCGCAGCAGCGAATCCAGGTTATCCTGAGGGTCCATCACGCCAAGGAACACCGCCAGATACTTGAACTGCCCTTTATAGACACCGGTGGTTGAGAGGCGTTTGAAACTGCTGAGGTCAGGTCCACTGCGCACCACGGTGACTCGCTCTGGGGGTAATCCGCCGCGTTCGATGGCCACCTGACGGTAAGATTCGTTCGTGGAGATCACCCAGTCGGCTGTTTTGAACTGCATCTTCTCCAACCACACGATGCCTTTATATGCCCTTCCCCGTTTCTTCGGAAACTTCACTGCATAGAGCTCAGGGCACAGGTCATGGTGGTCAAAGACATACTTTTTACCGAACAACTGGTAGAACCGGCCGATCAGCCAGAATGTGTCAGGGGGGTTACAGGCGTGGACAGCATGAACACCCTCGCGGGCCCACACCACCAGACTTAGGGCAAATGTGACCACCCAGCAATAAAAAAACTCCCAAACGAAACTGATGCGACGTCTGGTGGTTGGTGGAGGGGTGTATCTATAGACATGCACATCGTCGATGACATCCCACTTCTTCGACTTGGGCGGACATGGCGAGATGACACTGACGTGGAACCCCGCTTGTTGAAGTGACGTGGCTTCCAGCCAGACCCTGCGGTCATGCGGTACGGGCAGGTTCTCTACAAGAATCAGTATCGATTTGCCGTGCCGCTTCGCAGGTTGCTCACTCATCGTTTCAGCAGCCTATCCAGAAATCCACCAAATCCGTTTCGCTTCTTGGTGGCATACGCATCGTAGATATCTGAATGAATGACTTCCTCACCTCTAACAATAGCCATGGGGATTGTTGTGCAGAGCAACTCAGCGATATGCGAGCCACTCTTATCGGATATATACTTATGGGCTTGTTTCATTTGGATGCTGCGCCGCTCTGGATTGTGTGCATCACTCGCAATAACACCCACCAGACCGTCAGACAGCAAGCGGTTGGCGGCTACACGGGTGGGATCAGCAGGATCACCCATATAGAGGCTGCTAGCCGTGACCTGCAGGATGGCCCCGAGATCAACCAGTCGGTTAATGAGGTTTTCGTTGTCGCGAAGGGCAGCACAGCGTTCCGGATGAGCGATCACCGGAAGCAGCTTCATTTGCATTGACTGTTTTACCACATCAATGCCATTTACGGCGAAAGTTTTGAATGAGGGTTCAAGCAGCACGGCCTTTGAGTATGCACCATATGTAAGCCCAGCATCGGCAATAATCGCCAATACATCCGGCTCAGCAATGGGCACTTCACAACCGGCCACTACGGTCAGTTTAACACCGGCCTTTTTGAGTGCTGAGTTGACATCAGCTACCAGGCCCGTTACTTTTTCCCCGGTCATGAGCGGATTATCGCTCCACCTGTAGTGAGATGTTGCGGCGATTATAGTGACGCCCTGAGAGACGGCTTGCCTGGCAAGAGCCACGGATGTGTCCAGGCAATCGGCACCGTCGTCCACACCAGGCAGAATATGGCAATGGATATCAACCATTATACAAGCTAGCTATAACAGCTATGCATCCTCTTCATCAGTCGGTAGATCATCCTGAAGTGCCTCTTCTTCTTGAAGAGCTTCCAGCGATATTTCGGTGTCGTCGTCTTTACTAATGACGAGGGCCTCTATCGGATCGACAGATTCCCCTAGAACTTCCGATATATCAATCGGGGCGATTTTGCGCCCTCGAGATGGAGCCACTGATCGGTGTTTCTGGCGGCAATCCTCACACGTAAAGCTGACTGTGACTTCATCCAGCCAAAGCGGGATGAGATCCAGCACTTTATCGCATTCACTGCATTTTGTTGGTGACAATTGTCTGTGCTTCCTTTCCTGCGGGTTGTTCCTCTGCGCATCTCAACTCGTAAGCACGGATGGAGAACCATCCATTGACTAGCATAACTAGTCCCCCAAGCACGTATAACACAGGGAGAAGGGAGTCTTTGGGCTGGCCAGGATCGCGAAGTACTTCAGCACCCTTGATGAACCCGACTACTCCCAGTACAAGCAGTAGAATTCCAAGAATGACGAAACCATTGAGATAGACCTTGAACGGCATGTTGACCCCTCCGTGAAACTTTGACATCATCTTATATTCTAACAGATATCGTGCGGGCTCACCGGAATTGAACCGCTCTGCATAGGCAGGTACAATGTATTGTCATGGTAAAATTCGCTACACTCACTCTGGGTTGTAAGGTCAACCAGTATGAAACTCAGCAGCTCGCCACACGTTTTGCCCGCCTGGGTTTCACCCCCTGCCGGTTTGAAGAGGGTGCTGATCTATACCTCATCAATAGCTGTTCAGTGACGGCTACCGCAGAACATAAGTCGTTGCAGCAGATGCGCCGCGCTCGGAAGTTCAACCCCAACGCCAAAATAATCGTGACCGGATGCTGGGCACAGCTCACTGCTTTTACGGAGCTAGAGATTCCTGATGCCGACCTGCTGGTGTTGAATCCCGACAAGGAGACCACTCCTGAGCTGGTTCTGCAGCATTTCCCGGAGTTCACATCAGAGCTCTCCCAGCCAGAACAATGCCTGTCAGAACTTGGCCAACGCCGAAGGACAAGGGCCACCATCAAGATTCAAGATGGCTGCACGAACAGATGCTCGTATTGCTCTATCCCACTCACCCGGCCCGAGTTGACCAGCCGCCCGATTGCTGAAGTGTGTGATGAAGTTCGTGGCTATGTGGCGCATGGATCGAAAGAGCTGGTGATTACGGGCATTCAAGTGGGTGCGTATGGCACAGGAACGAATGAGACGCTGCCGCAGCTTGTCACGGCGTTATCCCGAATAGACGGGCTATCTAGAATCAGACTGAGCAGCATCGAGCTGAACGACATCAGCGATGACCTTATATCGATCATGGCCGATCACCCCAAAATATGCCCGCACATTCATATCCCGCTGCAAGCGGGTGACGATGAAGTGCTACGCCGCATGAACCGCCACTACACATCGGCTGATATCATCGCCATGGCCCAGAAACTACAACGGCTGATTCCTGATATCGCCATCACCACCGACATTATCGTGGGCTTCCCCGGCGAAACTGAAGAGGCCTTTACTAATACACTGTCAGTCTGCCGTGAAATTGGCTTCGCTAAATCGCATGTTTTCCGCTTCAGCGCCCGACCGAACACGCCAGCATTGACAATGGACGGACAGATTTCCGAATCCATCAAAGAGAGCCGCAGCCACAGATTGATCACGCTGTGCAACGAGCTGCAAAATGAGTTTATGTTGGGGTTTGCTGGCCGGACCATGCCCGTGCTGGTGGAAGGGCGTCCCGATTCTAATGGTATGATGAAGGGGTTCACCCCAAACTACATCCCCGTGCACTTCGAGGCTCCACGCAGCCTGTCGGGTAAGATCGTGCCTGTGGAACTCATCGAGCTTAAAAATGGGGTGATGACAGGCAAGCTTCACGACACCAAGGAGGAAACCAATGTCCGACTGCATCTTCTGCAAAATCGCGAATAAGCAAATTCCGGCACAGGTCGTCTTTGAGGACGACACGGTACTGGCATTCAGAGACTTGAATCCGCAGGCACCGGAGCACGTGTTGATTATCCCAAAACAGCACGTTGTGGACAGTGCTAATGTGGACGCCGACCATGAGGCACTGGTTGGCCATTGCATTGCCGTGAGTGCAAAAATCGGCGAGGCCCTTGGGCTGGTCAACGGCTATAGGCTGGTCACCAACGTGGGCGAAGAGGCAGGCCAAACCGTGATGCACCTTCACATACACATGCTTGGCGGACGGAAACTCACCTGGCCTCCCGGTTGAGATCAGCTATCGGAAATTATGAGGCGGCCATCATCACCGCCTCAGTCAGTGGATTTGTTATTCCGACTCGATGTCGGCCTGCACCTGCCGCAGGTACCGCACGTCTTCCTTTAACAGCCTGGTCAGCTTCTCGGGCTCATTCTCATGGTAGAACGGCATAAACGCAAACAGCCCAGACCAGTCACGCGCATGTAGTGCCCGCATCAACTCATACCAGTCGGTGATGCCATCCGCCAGAGGCACCCACTCGGTGTGCCATCCCTTGGAGTGCTCGTCTCCACTTACTGGCTGCCGGAGCCACGCGACATCCTTCACACCCATCGCGACCATATGATCGCCCAGCAAACTGACCGACTTATCCCATGACTCATATCCCTCATGAGCCTGGTTGCCGGGATCTAGCTCCACCCCGATGTACCTGGGATGCAGGTTCTTGACCAACGCCCAAGCCGCAAAAGCACTGGCGATCAACGTGCCATGGTGCACCTGGTAAACCGCCTGTATGGCATGTTTTTCACACAACCGCTCCAAGCTGCCCAGACTCGCTTTCGCAGCTTCGAGGCTAGCCCGTGCATCTCCATCACTCACCCAGAGATGGCTCAACCGGAACTGCGCGATGCCGTTATCAGCCATGATACCCAAAGGTGACGGATCAGCGACCAACTGATCTGCACTATAAGTGGTCGTAGCGAAGCTCACATCGATCGCCTCAGAGCGCATGGCTTTCACAAACGCCGGTAGCTCTGTTCCGATATTATGCTCATTCACCCAGTAACCATCGCGGACCATCAGATTTATGGTGTCGAGGTTGACTTCACGAACCATAGAGGCAAGACGGGGTACATCATAATGTTGAAAGAATTTAGGCAAGACGCTGTAAGTAATATCCATGAGTCGCTCCTGTGATATAAGATGAGAGATCAGTTCACCACTCGGATAGCATTCATCAACGCATCTGCAGAATCCTGCAAGCAATATCGGGTGTATGATATTTCAGCAGATATCATCAGCCTGTGCATGCTACATTAGACGTAGTCCTGCATGACATCTGGGAGGAAGCACCGTTACTGTCGACGCACAACTCTGCGCATATCGACAGGATCATTGGTGTCCTTCATCCATCGATTCATCTCCTGCTTCATGCGCTGGTGGTGATCAGCGAAACGACGATCCGATATCAGGTTCATCATCTCATCGGGATCCGAATGCAGATCATACAGCTCTTCTGCTGGCCTATTGTATGTACGGTTTACCAACTCGCGTTGCCTTGGAAACTCCTTGCCGCACCCCAATATGGCTTGATAGCTGATGTTGCCCCAGTTCTTCAGTTCCACGGCATCAGCCGGAGGCACATATGTTCGTTTTGGCATTAAATTACGGTGATACCTAAACCGGCCATCGGTGACTGAGCGTTGTGGGTAGAACTCGGAGGGTCCGGGTCCGTGTGAGTGCGATTCTGCAAATACGTAGTGTCGGGTAGATGCACTCTTTTTGTTCTCAAGTAATGGCTTTAGTGACACGCCCTGTACAGTAGCGGGTACCGGAATACCCAGATAGTCCAGAATGGTTGGCATATAGTCAATATGACACGCCAATTCGGGACTAAATCTACCAATTTGTGTTACCCCCGAGCCGGACACAATCAACGGTACACGAACACCGGCATCATACACCGTCGCCTTAGCACGATAAAAGCAGTACCCCTGGTCGCTGGTAAATATCACCAATGTATTGTCGGCTTTACCGCTGGCTTTGAGTGTTTCCAGCACAACACCAACACAGTAGTCTACAGTTTGCAACGATCGATAGTAACTGGCTAAGTCTGCCCTGACCTCAGGCAAATCTGGCAAACCGGATGGAACTTCGATGCTCTCAGTATCTATGGGTTGTTGCTGCTTATCCAGGGGGTTATGGCCCCATGGACGGTGTGATGCATCTAGTCCCACTTCTAAAAAGAACGGACGATCGCCACATTCACTGAAAAATTCGGTCATCTGATGGCGATCGGCTGACAACATCCGCTTCTGAAAAGGGAACTTCCAAGGAGGGCTGATATGGAATTTCTGGGTGAGTGCTGTTATGTAGCCATTTGCATTGAGTATCTCCACTAATGTAGGGATATCCTCATGTACACCCACTTGATCGACTATCTTCGACTGACGCCCGAACTGTGATTCGGCATCCGTGATGAGAGGTGTAATGGTGTTTCGCCAGTGGCCATTGGAATGAGGATACATGCCTGTCAAAATGGAGCTTCGACTGGGAGAGCACGATGGGCTGACAGCGAAGGCGTTACTGAAGCTTACCCCCTGCCGTGCCAATGCATCAATATTGGGCGTTCTAACTCCGCGAGTGCCCAAATATCCCGCATGGGCACCCATATCATCGGCCAGTAGAATAATCACATTCATATCGCACCTCATCGTATTGAATGACTATATAGGCAGGCAACCCCGAAGGCTTGCTGGTTACTGGTCGGGGCGCCCTAAAATAAGAGCCATCAAATGATAATCGATTAGGGCACCTACAAGGGGCGCCGTTTATGAATCGGGGCACGGCGTACCGTGCCCCAGGGCGGTTCGCGAACCGCCCCTACGATTTGGACCTTGCCGTCATCTACCCTTCGCGTCTTCGCGTCAGTCGCGTGACACCATCCCCCATGCAGCGGCTACTTAATGCGACAGCCGATCTCCGCGTCGCTCTCAGGGGTGAGCAGCACGGCTTTGCCCTCGAAGTCGGCGGCCAGCAGCATGCCGTTGCTCTCCACGCCGCAAAGCAGTGCGGGCTGCAGGTTGGTACACACTATGATGACCTTACCTGCCAGATCCTCAGGGGCGTAACTGGCGGCGATACCCGCCACCACCTGACGCTGATGGTCGCCCATATCTACCTGGATTTTCAACAGCTTCTTGGCTTTGGGGATGCGCTCTGCCACTATGATTCGGCCGACTCGCAGCTCCACTTTCGCGAAGTCGTCGATGGTGATCTGCGGCTTGGGTTCGTATGCCGGCTTTACAACATCCGCTTTCGGCGGTTCTGGCTGCACTACAGCTTCGGCTGCAGGTTGTTCGGTTTGCTTATCTTGCTCGCTCATTTTTGTTCGTGCCTCCGGTGTGATACGTGGAAATACGGGACTTGGGCTGCCAAACTGGTGGCCCGTCTTGAAGCCAGGCTGAGATGCGTCTGCCAGGAGCTGATCACATGGCTCGCCACTCAGTCCGAGTTGCGCCCACATCACCTTCATCGCTTCAGGCATGAAGGGGGCCATCCAGATGACGCATCGACGCACGCCGTCCAATACGCTGACCAGCGCACTGGCACACTCGACATCTTTGCCCTGTTTAGCCAGGCTCCATGGTGCGCTTTCATCGATGTATTTATTCAGACGGCTCACCATGAGCCATATCTGAACTAGCACTTCATTCAGACGGTAGTTGTCATACTCAGCTTCAATTTGTGTTTGAATGTCCGACGCCAGGGTTACCAGCTCTGCACTCAGAGTCAGACCCTCTGGCACCACACCCTCAAAATACTTGTGTGCCATGTTTAGCGTGCGGTTCAACACATTGCCCAGGTCGTTGGCCAGGTTGCTGTTGTAGGTGTCTATGAAGTGCTCTTCAGTGAACTCGCTGTCCAGACCGAACTGCATCTCTCGACACAACAGGAAGCGAACCGCATCCACCGCAACCGGCAGAGAGCTACCGCTCATCTCACTGAACCGTTGGGCCAACTCCACGGGATGGGGCAGATTGCCCTTGCTCTTGCTGCCCTTCTCGCCGCCCACAGTCCACCAGCCGTGACCAAACACACGGTCAGGCAGAGGCAGGTCGAGGCCCATCAGCATCGCAGGCCAAAGTGTGGCATGGAAGCGCACAAAAATTTCTTTACCCATCAGGTGCTCTGCAGGCCACCACTTGGCGAATTCATCCATGTTATCCGGCCAGCCGATAGCGGAGATGTAATTGATCAAGGCGTCAAACCAGACATAGACAACCTTATCGGGCTCACCTGGCACCTCAATGCCCCAGCCCGGGTTGCTGCGGGTGATGCTTTGATCGCGCAGTCCCTGCTTGATGTAGGCGATGACCTCATTCTTGCGAAATTCCGGACTGAGCCATGTCGGATTCGCTTCGATTTGCTCCAGAAGCCTGTCTGCATAGGCCGACAGCTTGAAGAAGTAGTTGTTCTCCTCAACCCATTGAAGTGGCTTCCGGCACTCTTTGTTGGGGCATAGATGATCGTCCGCCACGTCGGCCGGCGCGAAGAAGGTCTCATCGCTCACACAATACCATCCCTGGTATGTGCCCAGGTAGATATCGCCTTTCGCCTTCAGCCTGTTGAACACCTCTTGCACCGCACGCTTGTGCCGAGGTTCGGTGGTGCGGATGAAGTCCTGGTAGTTGACGTGCATCTCGTTCCAGGTTTTACGGAACTCCGCGGAAAGCTGATCCACAAAAAGCTGGCGGTCAATCCCCCGCTCATCTGCCACGCGGCTGACCTTCAACGCGTTCTCATCGGTGCCGGTCAAGAAGTAGCTGCGCATGCCTTGCATCCGCCGATAACGGGCCAACACATCACACGCGATGGTGGTCAGTGAGTTTCCGATGTGCGGTGTGCTATTCACGTAATATATGGGTGTGGTGATGTAGCTTTTATCGTGAGACATGCAGTTGCTGTTTTCCTCCGGTGATTTATTGGTGAATCGACTTACTCCAGGCCGCAGTATCCGCTGCCCGCACAAGCTGGCATGCCGTCGGCTGAGCAGCATGAGTCGCATGCGGAGCTTTTCGGCATGGGTTTACCGATGCCAAAAAGACTAAGCTGCCGTTTAACTTTGGCACCTTTACACTTCGGGCATTGGACCTTAGAGATATCTGTGGATGGCAGTAGCTCTTCAAAGCCATGCTGGCAATCGCTGCATAGAAATTCATAAATCGGCATGTTGTTCGTAGACCTCCTCATCAGAGTCATCGTGTGAATCGCAGTCGCATTGGCTGTTCCAGTTTAACTCGGCGCAATCATACCACACAGCTTGTTCGCTGCCTTTGACTATGAGTGCCAGGTTCTTCAATATGTTGATATCCTGCACAGTGCCATCGCCCTGCGGAGTGATCACCACCTGGCCGACCCTCGGCATCCCCTTGCGCATCCCGCAGTAAGTCTCGTGCTCGTATTTCAAGCAGCAGAGCAGCTTTCCGCAGATACCGGAGAACTTCACCGGGTTCAAGAACAGGTTTTGGTCTTTGGCCATCTTCATAGATATCGGCAGGAAATCAGACAGGAATGTCGCGCAGCAAAGTCCCCTGCCGCACAGCCCCATCCCGCCAAGCATCTTCGCCTGATCACGAGGGCCAATCTGCAGCAACTGGATTCTGGTGCGGAATGTCGCCGCTAAATCTCTGACCAGCTCGCGAAAATCCACACGGTTGTCCGCCACGAAAAAGAAGGTGAGTTGCGAGCGGTCGAAGGTGTATTCGGCTTTGACCAGCTTCATGGGCAGATTGTGCTTTGACACCCGGTCTTTACATGAATCGAGTGCGGTGGCGGCGGCTTGCTTGTTCTCCCGTTCACGCTGCCGGTCGGTATCGCTGGCGATGCGGATAATCGGCTTCAGCGGCGCCTGTAAATCCGCTTCGTCCACTTCACAGGCGGGTATACGCACGCGCCCTACCTCAAGACCTCGTTGTGTTTCCACAATGACTTCGGTCCATTCGGGTAGCTCTTGTGGGGAGATATCGCCCAGCGAAAACCAGTAGCACCGGCCTACACGCTTGAAAGAGACGCCTACAGAAGTAGGCATAATGCATTCATCCTTATACGCAATCGCGCGTCACATTGTTGGTGAACACAGATCACCTGAATACATTTTAGCACACGCGGGCGATGTAGGTGGGTGCGGCCGTTGGTGATCGGCCAATTAGGCAAACAGACCCTACCCTGCGGGTTCTCTCCTTGGGTGATATGCGCCTTTCTCCTTAATCAACCTGTCACCTACTTTGAGGTCAGGGTATACTTGCAGATAAGCGGAGCGTGACAGATTCATCTTCTTTTTACGTCCGCCATCAAGCTTATAGATGATATGCACCTCTTCCTGGTGGGTTTCGTTGCTGTCCAGATAACTATGCTCACGGATGTCCACCACTGTGCCCTGCCAGTTCGAATTTCGCTGACGGATGGAGTAAAGGGTCAATATGACGGTGAGTGTGACAAAACCTAGTAGTGCGTATACCCATTCTGGCATATTTGGCTCTCCGGCGATGTGTCAGTATTTGCCCTACGGCATGACATGATTATGATAGATTCATGAGGCATAAGTCAACCCAGGCGATGACCCACAACTATCTGCACTGCTCGTATATCACCGATTCCGCGATTTCAATGTGTCGGATATTGAAATAGAAGCCTGCTGAAGCAGTCTATAATGTCGTTAACACCGAAGCACGAAAGGCCACAGCCCGTTACAACAGGCTTGCTGATCAATAGCCGAGACATTGATGTCAGTCTATTACCCACAAATAGGGTCCACACGATGGTGATCATCCGGGCACCCACGAAGTGGGTAAGATTCCTTATAGCCAGGGGTGAGCGAAGCGATACCCCTGGTTGACATTGCTGATTCCCTACCCCGAAGTGGGTCGAACCGTATTTCGGAAGATCAATGATCATGACACCAGGTGACCAGATTCGACCCACGTTCGTGGGTAGATATATCGGGCCGCCTTCCACGGGTTACGCTTCGCTCACCCGTGGCTATAAGGAATCTAACCCACTTCGTGGGTGGCCGGACCATGTGTACCACATTATTTCTCTGGTTATACCGATACTCAAAAACCAACATGGAGATGTGGGTAATAGACTGGCATTTATGTCGCGGCACATGAACGAAACGACCCCAATTTGTATTTGCGGGTAATATGCAGAAGTCAACCCACCACGGATGCAGCTTGAATCCCAGAAACCAAAACACGCCGGAAAGGCTTCGAGTGACCGAAGCCGACCGGCGTGTGAGATCCGAAAAGAACGGATTACTCCATCAAGAAGGACATCTCCAGCATGGTCACAGGTTGACCACCTTGACCCTCATTGACAGGGCAGTCCAGATAGTTCTGCATGTAGACCTGCCAGCGGGTATGCACCTCGGACTTGTCGAGGTAGGCGCAGGTCGCGGCCCAGTCGTCGCATTCCAGGTATCCGAATTCGGTGCCATCCGGGCATAGCCACAGGCTGTAGTTACGCATGCCTGCTGCTTTTAGTTCGGCGATGAGGTCGGGCCAGATATTGGCGTGGATTTGCTTGTATTCCTCGAGCTTGTCGGGTTTGACTTTAAGTAACATTCCTATGCGTTGCATGAGGTAGCCTCCTGAATTTTGGGTATATCTAGTTATGTTACGACAAACCCACCTGCTTTTCCTGCCTGTCGTTCATGTGAGCACTCCTTGGCCATATCTGCAAAAAGTGGTTCGGTATTCTGGCGCTGTGAGGCGGTTCTAGTGTGAGGTAGAATAATAGATGTGGATAATTCTAAACTCTTTCAACTGAATAACAAGTATACGCCACGAGGTGACCAGGCCACAGCCATCCAAACACTGGCTGACAGCCTGAACGCTGGAAACCAGCATCAGACGCTTCTGGGGGTCACCGGATCGGGTAAGACTTACACCATGGCTGCGGTCATCGCGAAGCTGCAGCGGCCTGCGCTGATATTCGCCCACAACAAGACCCTGGCTTCCCAGCTCTGTCAAGAGTTCCGTGAGTTCTTCCCAAACAACAAAGTGGAATACTTCGTCTCCTACTACGACTACTACCAGCCAGAGGCCTACATCCCGCAGACAGACACCTTCATTGAGAAGGACTCTTCCATCAACGATGAGATCGACCGTCTGCGCCATGCCGCAACCCAAAGCGTGCTGGAACGCCGCGACACGGTTATCATCGCCTCAGTGAGCTGCATCTACGGCCTGGGAGACCCCGAAGAGTATGTTGCCCAAATGCTCTCATTCCAAGTCGGCGAACAGTATAATTTTGACAATGTGCTGAAGAACCTCGTGAAGATGCAGTTCAAACGCAACGACTTCACGAACGAGCGCGGTAGCTTCCGGGTGCGTGGGGATGTGGTGGATATCACACCCGCGGACGACGACACCTGCATCCGCATTGAGTTCTTCGGAGACGACCTGGAGCGCATCGTCACCCTAAATCCGATCACCGGTGAGGTGATCGATGTGCTTGACCAGGTCAGCGTCTACCCAGCCACTCACTACGTCACGCCATGGGACCGAATGGATGGCATCATCAAGGAAGTGCGCCAGGAGATGGAGCTACAGGAGCGGTTGTTCGAAGAGCAAAACAAACTCATTGAGGCCCAGCGTATCCGTCAGCGCACCGAGTTTGACATCGAGATGATGAAAGAGATAGGCTACTGCAGCGGTATTGAGAACTACTCCCGCTACTTTGATGGCCGTAAAGCGGGTGAACGCCCTTTCACTCTGCTGGACTACTTCCCTAAGGATTTCCTGATGTTCATCGATGAAAGCCACCAGACCGTTCCTCAGATACGAGGCATGTATAACGGCGACCGCTCGCGCAAGACGATGCTGGTCAACTACGGCTTCCGGCTGCCATCTGCGCTGGATAACCGCCCGCTGAGATACGATGAGTTTGAGAAGCTGACACACCAGATCGTATATGTCTCGGCCACACCAGGCCCTCTGGAGAACAGCCTCAGCAAGGTCACCGCGGAGCAGCTCATCCGCCCCACTGGCTTGATCGACCCTGAGGTGATCATCCGCCCAGTGAAGGGGCAGATCGACGACCTCGTGAATGAGATTCAACTACACTCGGAGGTCGGCGAACGGGTTCTCGTCACCACACTCACGAAAAAGATGAGCGAAGAGCTTACACAATATTTTGAAGAGCTCGGTCTAAAAGTCAACTACCTGCACAGCGATGTGGACACCATCGGCCGTCAAGAGATACTGCGTGACCTCCGGCTTGGTGTGTATGATGTAGTGATTGGCATCAACCTGCTTCGTGAAGGGCTTGACCTTCCCGAGGTCTCGATGGTGGCGATCCTCGATGCCGACAAAGAAGGCTTCCTTCGCAGCGAAACCGCATTAGTGCAGACCATCGGCCGTGCGGCCCGCCATATCAACGGCCAGGTGATTTTGTACGCCGACCATGTCACGGGCAGCATGGAGCGGGCCATCCGCGAAACCAACCGGCGGCGCGCGATCCAGCAAAAATACAACCAGGACAACAACATCGTGCCCGAATCCATCGTTAAGGCTGTGCGTGACATTGTCCGGTTTGACAAGGCCGCAGAGTCTCACACAACATATAACATCAAGCCCACACTTGGCGAGCACGCCACACCGGAAGATATCCATCTTGCGATTGCTGATATGGAACGTGATATGAAGCAGGCCGCCAAGTCGCTTGAATTTGAGAAAGCGGCTGAGCTGCGTGACGAGATCAACCGCCTCAAGAAGATGATCCCCAACGACCCGCGGTATAAGCGGTAATGCCAGGGTCCACAATATTCCGTCGGCTTCGCACCGCAACACTCAAACCCACAGGTCAACTGATTCTCAGTGCCGTCATCATGCAATTGGCGTTCCAGCCCATCGGGTGGGCGTTGGTCGCCTGGATCGGCTTGATCCCACTTCTGTCAGTGGTGACCAAATGCGATACCTGGAGAGCAGCCGCTAAAGCTGGCTTCATCTGGGGAATGGTGTTCTTTGGACTGCATATCTCATGGCTTATTCCTTTCATAGGCTCTCACGCTGATCAAGCGTGGATGGGTGTTTTCCCTTGGTTATTCTGTGTTGTGGTGGAGGCAATATATCCCTGCCTGTTTGCAGTGATCGCATGGTCATTATCGAGGGGCAGCTTCTTTAGTCCGATGTTGGCGGGTGCGGTCTGGGCCGTGCTGGAGTGGCTGCGGAGCTCAGGGATGTTTGGGTTTCTGTGGGGCCAACTGGCGGTCAGCCAAAGCCGCGAACTGCTCATCCTGCAGTCCGTGTCGCTGCTGGGCTCCTGGGGCTTGAGTGCTCTCATCGTAGCGGTGAACCTGGCCATCATCTACGCATACCGCGCGAAGTGCGTGCGCCCACTCTACACCACTGCCATTTTGATCGTGATAGGCGTTATATACGGGGCCGCAACGCTGCTCAAAGAACCGCATGACATTTCGAAACTCAAAGTCACCGTCATACAGCCGAACATCGAAGTTACCCATACCCCCGAATACCAAACCTTGCCGAAGGTCCTGGCCAAAGCCCAGCAAGGAATTCAGATCGCCCGAAATATGAAAAGCAGTCTGCTGGTTTACCCCGAATCCTACCTGCCCGATACCTTTCCTGGGATGCTGGATGACGGCCTAGCCGCGATATCCAAACAGGGTATCACGATACTGGCAGGCGGCGGCTGGAGTGTGGGTTCGGACAGCTTTAACGCGGTGAGCGCATATGAAAATGGGAAAATCACGCACTACGCAAAACAGCATTTAATACCTTGGGGCGAATACATCCCCTACCGTGACTATATGCCCTGGGTGGCGCGGTTTGGTGCTAACTTCGGCGACCGCACAGCCGGCCACAGCTCTGACGTATTGACACGCTACCTGATAGGTGCCCCTATCTGTTTTGAAAGCACACTCCCATGGGTCAGCCAGCAGATGGTTAACAAGGGGGCCAGGTTGTTGTGTGTGGTCACCAACGACAGTTGGTTTCGGAATACTCCGGCGGCACAGCAGCATTTTGAATTTAGCGCACTGCGAGCGGCCGAACACCAACGGTGGCTGGTGCGATCAGCTCTGACCGGGATTTCCGGTCTGTTCAGCCCAACGGGTGAAGTATTACGTGCGACACCGCAATACCAGGATTGCAGTTTCAACTACGAGGTTGGATTAATCAGCACCAAAATGCCATATACCCGCCTGGGCGATATCCCCAGTTTGGTAATATTGCTGCTTATCGGTCTGTTGACATCATGGCGCGCAAAGCGTCAAACATCCGTTGCGACGCCCCTGAGTTCTCCGCTATCACCTTCTGAGCGGTGTCTCTGACCGTCTCCCGTAACTCCGCATCACTCAGGATACGGTGCAGGGTGGTGGCCAATTCATTGGCATCTTTGGCAATAAAACTCAAGCCACGCTCCATACAGATTGCAGAGATATCGCGGAAGTTCTGCATGTAGGGCCCGTGAACTACAGGAAGACCATATGCAAGCGCCTGCAGCAGATTCTGGCCACCCAAAGGCACAAAACTACCGCCGATCACCGCGACCTCACCGAGGGCATACACTTTCGCTAACTCCCCAAAAGTATCGAGTACAATCTGTTGCGCAGGCTTCGAAGGTGTCCCCTCGGATCGCAGCCAAGGGCTGCAGCCTTGATTTGTTAATGCAGTGACCACATCGCCTTTACGTTCCAGATGGCGCGGTGCCCACACAAGGCACAGATCGGGATGCTGCTTTAGTAACTGCGCGTAGGCATCAGCCACAATCAGCTCCTCTTCCGCAGCCCTGGTGCTTCCTATGACCAGCACCGCTCCCGCATCCGGAAGACCAAGCTGCTTCCGAAATAGCACCGTATCGACTTCAGTGATACCGGCGGCACCATCAAACTTCGTGTTTCCGGTAACCACCACACGATCAGCGACCGCACCAATCGCCTTGAAGCGGTCGGCATCGCGCGGTGACTGTGTACAGATGATGTTCACCCGGTGGAGCGTGTCGGCGATCAGCAGTCTTGCCTTCATATATTTCGGGAAACTCTTGTCAGATATGCGCCCGTTGGCGATCATCACCGGTATACCCCGTCGATGGGCACACGCAATCAGGTTGGGCCAGATCTCCGTCTCCATACAAATCAAAGCACTTGGCTTTACACGGTTCATCGCCAACGCCACGCACGGCAGGAGGTCAATGGGAAGTTGCGTGACGACATCGATGCTTTTACCCACATGCGCCTGAGCGGTTTCGTAACCGGTGTCGGTGATGCAGGTCATCATCAGACGCGCCTCTGGCATCTCTTTACGGATCACATTCAGAAGCGGCTGCGCGGCGATCACCTCACCGACAGACACGGCGTGTATCCAGATCAACGGCTTTGTGGTGTCCGCGTTCTTCGGCAGAAACCCCAGCCGTGACCACCAGCCGATACGCCCTTTACCCGCACCAAGCCGCACAAGCAGCCACACCAGCAGGATAGGACTGGCGATCAGCAGCAGCAAGTTGTACAGGAACAGTATCACTTCAAGCCGACCCTGTCTTCAGCCTCTTGTTGGTGACGGTTGATCTCGTTCTGAACGTGCTTGCGGATGGCCTCTAGCTGCGCTTCATCTGCATCGGCTGGCACAGTGATGGCATTGCCAAACACGAACTCCGCCCTGCCAAACGGTAAAGGGATCATGTATTTGTCCCAGGTGGGGAGAAATCGGGCTGGGTTCGCGGCGTTTCCTGCACAGTAGATTGGGCGTCCGGACTTCTGTGCGATGATGATGGCCCCCATCTGCACCTGGTAGATCGGCCCTCGTGGGCCATCTGGGGTGAAGGCCAGCACTTCGCCATCGCGCACCCGTTTCGCTGCCATCAGGGCTGCTTTGAGCCCGCCTCTGCCTGTAGAGCCGCGGATGGTCTTGAAGCCGAACCTCTGAAATATGTGGTTCTGAATTTCGCCGTCCCGTGAGAGTGAGATCAATGCTAAAAAACCCTTGCCGGTAAAAACATGAGCAGGAATCAGTGACCGCCCATGCCAGCCCAGAAGTATCGCACCATCATGCGCTTCGCCCTTTAAGCAAGGCGGGGGATTCATGACATTGATTCGTAGTGTGCACAGAATCGACTTGGCCAGGCCATGCACCATCGAAGCCAACACTTTGGGACGATTACGCTCCCATAAACCTGGTTTTTCCGCTTTATCTTCCATTGTCACATCCTAACTGAATTGCGTCTTGAACAGGCCGGCATACATACCACCCAGCTCAATAAGTTCCGCATGTGTGCCGCGTTCCACTATCTGCCCACGGTCAAGCACCAAAATCAAATCTGCATGGATCACAGTGCTCAACCTGTGGGCGATCACCAGCGTCGATCTGGCCTGCATCAGCTTGTCCAAGGCATCTTGCACCAGTTTCTCAGATGCTGTATCAAGGGAGCTCGTGGCTTCATCCAGGATCAACACCCGCGGGTTGTTGAGTATGGCTCGGGCAATGGCAATACGTTGACGCTCCCCACCCGACACGCGGATACCGCGTTCCCCCACTGTCGTGAGGTACTTTTCGGGCATCCGCTCAATGAAGAGGTCGGCATTCGCGGCCTTGGCGGCCTCTACCACTTGCTCATCGGTCGCGTCGGGCCGTCCATAGGCGATGTTATCCCGTATGGTGCCGGCAAACAGCATCGTCTCTTGCGGGACGATGCCGATCTGCTTCCGCAGCGACGATAGCGCCACCTGGCCGATGTCGATGCCATCGATGTAGACATTCCCGCTGGTAGGTGTATAAAACCTTGGGATGAGGTCAGCCAGAGTGCTTTTACCCGATCCGCTGGGGCCGACCAACGCGACTACCTTCCCTGGAGCGATGGTGAAATCCACATCCTGCAGAACCTCTTGATCCTCTCCGTATGAGAAGTTCACATGGTTGAACTGAATATCACCCTTGATGGCAGGCATGGGCTTCATGTTGGGATCATCATGGTCTGTGGCAGGATGGTTCAGGATGTCACGGAATATGCGCTCTGCGGCGGCCAGCATCTGTTGCCGTGTGCTGTTGAGGCCACCCACCTGCTGCATGCTCTGTGCCACCAGGTTGAGCATCAACAGGAAACTCGCCAACGCTCCAAAGGTGAGCTGGTTATCAACAATCAATAACCCGCCCATCCACAACACGAAGGCGATACCGCAGGCTCCTATCTGTTCGATTAAGGGCTTCAGCGTAGCCGTCGCCACCACGCCCTTCATAGTTGCCTTATAGGCTCCGAAATTCTGTTCTTTAAATTTAGCGATTTCCCGAGGTTCGGCAGTGAAAGCCTTGATCACACGGATGCCGGCAATGCACTCCTGCATTGTGGCTGTCACCTCTTCTAGCCGACCCTGCGATATGGCGCTGATGCGCCTGATGCGCCGCCCGATACCGCGGATGACCCACGCCATGATCGGCACCAGCACCAAGGCGATGAGGGCGAGTTTCCACGAGTAATAGAACAACATGCACAGACCGCCGACAGCACCCACCGGAGCGGCGACCATGTCCTTGAGCAGTGTTCCCCCACTCGCGATGGCGTTAATATCATTGGTCAGCAGCGATATAAGCCCGCCAGTACGCCGTTGGCTGTAGTAGCTCAACGAGAGTTCCTGAAGGTGAACAAACACGCGGTCACGCAGGTCCCGGGTGAATCTGTTGGAAGCCAACTGGAGCCAATAGAGGTGTCCAAAGGTGAATGCGAACTTCGCTAAAAATCCGAACAGCACAAACAAGCTTACACGGTTAAGAACATGAACATCCTTGGTGATTGTGGAAGCATCGACCACCAGCCGTGTTTGGTCTAAAATCTTGATGTTAATGGCCTGGGCCAAGCCCGCACATACCAAACCCAATATCACATACTTAAGATGAGGCTTAATACCGAGCCATAGCTGCTTTTGCAGTATGGAATCTGTTCGCTGTCTATCATTCAATTGCGGAGTTCACCTGTTACTCTTGCTGGGTATAGAAGCTAGTCGTTGTGAGATCAAGCGGGCAGCCTGCAGAGTCGCACCAGGTGAACCAAGCTGCAGCTTGATCTGCCCCATCGCCTCGATCTGCTTCATTGCGCCAGGACTGCCAGGCCAGATGTTTTCGCTTTCTGCCAGAAGCCGGTCCGGGTTGGCTTCGTTCTGAACCAGTTCTGGTATGATCTTTGATCCATGGATCAAGTTCGGCATCCCAAACATAGTGATTTTATGCTTCAGCAGATTATACTCAAACTCCAGCAGCTTCGATCCTCGATACATGATGATCATGGGGGTTCCTAGCACTGATGCCTCCAGCGTGGCGGTACCGCTGCAGCTCCACAGGATGTCGGCGGCCTGCATCAACCCATGCGAGTCCTCGGTTGTTTTCACCGCCACGCCGGCTTGAGCTATCTTCCTGGTTATCCAGCCGTGTTCCGATGGGTTCCCAACAGCCACTAGTGCTTCAACTTCAGCATTATGCTGCTTCATCAGCTTGATACCATCAACCATGGCTGGCAGGTTATGACGAATCTCCTGCCTGCGGCTTCCTGGCAGCAGCCCAATCAGCACAGACTGCTCAGCTACTCCATTCTGGCTCCTGAACTGATCACGCGGTGTCACACTCTGAAGGCTATCCAGCATGGGGTGACCATAGAAATGGGCGTCTACGTTGTTTTGTTCCAGGTACGAGGCCGACCATGGAAATGGAGTGATGACAAGGTCGGTATATTTTGCCAGATCACAGCGTGATGTGGGCTTCTTCCGCCAGCTTCCTGGTGGAAAGTAATAGTACACTTCCCCGCCGATCCACCGCTTATACCATTGCGCCAGCCGTGAGTTAAATGCACCAAAATCGACCAGAAGCAAAGCATCTGGTCGATTAATATACATCCTGGCGCGGACAAGCAACGAAGTCATCCACACCACTGGCAGCTTACGCAACGCCTCAACCAGACCGATGCTCCCCCAGTGAGACGTGTCGTGCCATAGGTTGACACCCTCAGCGCGAAGTTTTGGCCCGCCGATGCCCTCTATGCGCATCTGTGGAGACAATAACCGGAGCTGATGGATCAGACTTGCGCATGATCCATCACCACTGGCTTCTCCGGCAGAACAAAACAACACACTCATACTATTTTTGGCGGCGAGGATCTAAGGCACGTCCACCAAATCCGGTGCGGATACTCTTCATGAAGTCAAGTAGATAGTCGCGTTCCGGACTTGGATCGATCTCTTGCTCGATGGCTTCAATCGCCTGAGAGACATTCAACTTACTTCGATAAAGCAGTTTATATGCCTGACGTAGTCCCGCTCGGACACTTGATGAGACCTGGTTCCGTCGAAGGCCGATGGTATTGAGGTCCAAAATCTCCAGCGGCCGTCCATCACCAAGAACGAACGGGGGTACATCCTGCACCACTTTCGATAATCCGCCAATCATCGAGAGCTTGCCGATACGGGTAAACTGGTGAACACCCACCATACCGCCGAACACCACATTATCTTCAACCACAACGTGGCCGCTGAGGCCTGCCTGGTTGGCGATGATGATGTTGTTGCCAATTTCGCAGTTGTGTCCGATATGGCAGTAACTCATAATCATGTTGTGGTTGCCGATGGTGGTGACACCGCCCTCGCCAGTGGCTCTATGGATGGTGACGAACTCGCGGATGATATTACCATCACCGATGACTAGTGAGGTGTCTTCGTCGGAGTATTTCGTGTCTTGAGGATCGCCGCCGATAGCCGCGGTCGAATGAATTTGGTTGTTTTTACCGATCGTCGTGCGCTTATCAATCACAACCTGACTTTTGAGAATGGTGCCATCGCCGATGGAGCAATCTGGCCCAACATAACAAAACGGACCGATTTTGACATTTTCACCGATCACAGCGGATTCATGAATGACCGCTGTGGGGTGTATTTCGGCCGATGGGTGGATTCCCGGTAACTCAGAAGATGCACTCACTACTCTTCTCCGCCTTCTTCTGTTTTGTCGGTATCAGAAACAGGTGGGTCGATAAGGGCAAACATCATCTCCGCTTCAACCACAACATCACCGTCTACCTTGCCCACACAGCTCACTTTGCCGTTGCGGCCGCGGAAGCGTAGAACAGTCACTTCAGAAATCAAGGTGTCACCAGGAACCACGACTTTACGAAACTTCACATTGTCTATTGCGGTGAAGAACGTCAGTTTACCCTTTTGCTCTGGCAATGCCAGCAGCATCACGGCTCCTACCTGGGCCATGGCTTCTAGCAGCAGCACACCAGGCATCACCGCTTTTTGGGGGAAGTGACCATTGAAGTAGTCTTCGTTGATGGTGATATTCTTCAAGCCCACGGCGCGCTTACCAGGGTCCATCTCCAGTATGCGGTCCACCAGCAGCATCGGGAAACGGTGCGGCAAGATGGTTTTGAGATACTCTACGTCGTAGAGGTAGTTTGCCATTACGGTGTTGTCCTCCAGTTTTTAACCTGTTGTTATTGAATTGTCTTGGATCAGGCGTGCCAGTGCAGTGTTTAGTTTGTGACTGGGATATACCGCCACCACATGAGCGAGCATATGCCCGACTAGATAAAGATCGCCAAGCATATCGAGAAGCTTATGCTTTAACAGCTCGTCTGGGTAGCGTAGCGGGGAGCTGTATCGATCTGGGTAGATCACTAACGCATTATCAAGGCTTCCGCCACGTGCTAGACCGGCTGCTAATAGCTGCTCTACCTCTTCTATGAACCCAAATGTTCGGGCAGACGCCACGTCGGTCCGGTAGTCAAGTTGGCCACACTCTATCTGGGCAGTGTTGAGACCAACCATGGGATGGGCGAAATAGGTTGTCAAATTAATCGAATATCGGTCTGAGGGAAATGCCCATGCCATACTATCCCCAAGTTGTATTTTAACAGGAACCTGCAATACACACTGTTTTCTGGCAGCTTGCTGAGCCGAAATCCCTGCATCGGCAAGCAAGTTGCACCATGAATCGGCGCTGCCATCCAACACCGGCAGCTCAGATCCACTCACATCAACCCGCAGATTATCAACGCCGCACCCCCAGAGAGCACTGAGCAGATGCTCCACCGTGCTGACTGAGACCTCACCATTCACCAGGGTTGTGCAGCGTGTGGTGCTTCCAACAAATTGGGGTTTGGCCTGCACTGAACCAGTAGCGGTGTGAAACCAGATACCGCTGTTTTCATCCGCAGGAGACAGGGTTATGCGGCAATCCTGCCCGGTATGTATCCCTACCCCTTGAGCGTATACACGCTTTGTGATTGTGCATTGCGGTTGGATATTCAACTCTTCTGCAACTCTTCAAGCTTCTTTTCCAGCTCATTCAAGCGCTGAAGTATCTGTGGCATCTTTTTTGCATTGACGATCTGCTTCATTTCGTCTGACTGGTTGATCGCCGGCGTCCCTAAGTAACGTCCACCCGCTTCCAAGTCCTTCAGAACGGTTGATCTTGCACCGACCACAGCACCTGATCCGATGGATAGATTGTCACTCACTCCAACCTGTCCGGCCAGTATGACACCATCACCCAGCTTACTGCTGCCAGCAATTCCGACTTGGGCCACGATGAGACACATTTTGCCAATCTGGACATTGTGGGCGATATGAACCTGATTATCAATCTTCGTTCCCTGCCCGATGCGAGTGGTCCCAGTTTTCGCACGGTCAACACACACGTTGGCTCCCAACTCCACATCGCATTCGATATGCACGCTGCCGATGTGGGGAATACGCACATGCTCGCGCCCGTTAAACTGGTATCCATATCCATCGGCACCTATGACACACCCTGGTCCAATGATCACCCGTTCATCAATAGTCACACCATCCATGATCACCGTATTGGGGTAGACAATACAGCCAGCACCTAGCCGGCTGCCATCGCCGATATACGATCCAGCGTAGACAACGCATCCTTCACCCAGCACCACGTTAGCACTAATGGAAGCATAGGCACCAATGGCAACTCCATGTCCAATTTCGGCGGTCTGATCTATGATGGCCGTTGTGTGGACACCTATAAAATGTCCGGACCTCGTGCTGTATATTGAGAGGAGTTCGATGAAGGATTGTTTGGGCTGCGAAACCACAAGAAGGGACTTTGACACAGGCTCATCAGGTTCCTCACCCACCAATATGGCCGAGCATGAACTTAATAAGGCTTGCTTGAGGTATCGGGCAGATTCAGCAAATGTGAGCTCCCCTTCTACAGCCAGCTCGATCGCCGATAAACCCGAGATCAGGACATCAGGGCCGACCACCCTGCCGCCAAGTTTATCCGCTAATTCAGAAAGCTTAAAGGAACTCATCACTGCCACCCACCTTGTAACATCCTAATCACCTGCTGTGTCACATCTTTACGTTTCCCGTCAGGAGCCCAAGCCACCTGCCAGCCCTGTCTTTTCGCTAGCTGTTGAACGCTATATAATACCACCCTTTGCATATCGGCTTGCATATCAACCTTCGGGATACTATGAGTTCGGTGCTTGACGGCAACCATGGGCAGGGTCACCTGACTACTGGGGAATGTCGCCGGCTCCTTCTCACTGTTCCAGGGGTTGTCAGTCTGAGAGGCCAACGCGTAGTTGCTTTGCGACTGTATGCGTCCCTCACTCACTTTCTGCAATCTTTCCATTTCTTGTGCGACCTGACGGTCCAAATTACTGCTCAGCATCGCAAGGTCTCCACGTGTACTGGCCGACTGCTGCATAGCATCGTACTCGTATAACGCTAACGCAGCCATCAATTCGTCCTCAGATTCCCTGTGCAATGGGCGCAGTGTTTCGATCCATTCGATCCTATCACGGGTAGCCCGCGCATAAGCTGCTTCATCGACACTTAGCTGGTTGAGACCCATCCGATGGCGCATGATGATATCCAATAACCGAGACCGGTATTGGGTGAGCAGTCTATCAATCTCAGGCCCGTGCTCTTCATCGGCAAGCCGTAATAGCCTGCTCTTTTCGTCTGCCAGTCCACTCTCCTCAAGTTTGCGCAGACGAGTCACCAGGCGATCCAGGCGCATCTGTGCCTCATATCCTATCGTGGTATTATCATCAACAGGCGTCAATGCGCCGAGCGAGTGGGCAGAAATTAGCGGTTTTTTAAAGGAGATCACTCGCGATGACATAACCTTGCCCGAACGAATACCAACCACCGGCGGTGGTGCCTGATCATATAAAGACATCACCACCGGCAGGTCGATATACACAGCGGTATCATCGGACTTTTTCTGTCTCTGGCATCCACATATGGTGACCGCCATGATGGCGGCCACTACACACAGGATGCTATTTCTTAGACGCAAGCCGTTTGACCACATCATCGGTGATATCATTACTGGAATAGAGAACTGTGTCTGGCGATATCGTAAAGACAACGCTCAGTTTCTTCCTGGTAGCAACGTCAGTGACCGCCGCTCGGACATCAAGCCACAACTGACGCTCCAGATTTTCCTGGAACAGCTTCAGGTTCTCGCTTGACTCCTGGCCGTAGTCTTGAATGTATTGCTTATTGATCTTCTCAATACTAGTCAATTCATTCATCCTCAGCTTTTCGGTGTCCGAAAGCGGGTTTTTCTGACGCAGCATACTGAGTTCTGAGGCAAGCTGCTTCGCCTTGTCCTTCATCGCGGTGAGCTTACTTTTCTGAGCATCATTTGGCTTGGCTACTGCACTAATGGTGAGATACTCTTTATAGTCAGCTTCCGTCAGCAACTGGTTCTCCTGCATCCAGTCCAACTGGGCTTGGAACAGCCCATGTTTAGCCTTCACTTGCGAGTCAACATCCTTGATTTTCACAAGCGATTCATTGACTTTTGCCAGGTCCACTGCTCCAAACGTCTGAGCATGTACTCCGGTAGAAATCCCCATGGCTATCATCGCGACAATGATTCGGATGGGGTAGCGTATATTCATTATTTTGGTTTCTCTCCTTGTCATCACTCTAGAAGACATTACCGAAGCTGAAGTGCGTCTGAGAACCTTCATCACCGAAGCCGATGTCTATGCGCATTGTGCCGATTGGCAACTGGAACCGCACACCCAAACCGTATCCAATGGTCGGTTCGAACTTCTCGTGTTGTTCGTAATCGGCGAAACCAGTAGTCCGCCGACCTCCACCCCATGCGTCACCAGCATCTGTAAACAGCACAAGTGAAAGAGCTTTACTTACCGGTTTTCTGAACTCGGCTGATAACATCAGCATTTGTGAGCCCCAATACCTGTCTTCCACAAAGCCACGTAAAGACTCAGACCCACCTACGAAAAACTGCTCGTAGAATGGCAGCGGCCCGTTGGTGTATCCCGCTTGCAGGCGTGTGGCGATCACAGAACGCATGTCGGTCTTTTCGATGGGAGGGCGTTTGCCTATTGCATAGTACCGACGAACGTTGAACTTAATGCGCTGGTACGATACATCACGGCGATCGAATCCATACCCCTCTTTCAAGGTGCCCTTAGCAGCTTCTAGCAGAACGCTGTCTAGACCGCCACCTACCGGTTCAAACGACCAGTTACGCGTATCGCGGATCCACTCAGAGCTCAGGGAATAGATACTGCTATCCTGCACCAGGAACTGGGCGGTGCTTGTATCATCGATATGGGTATTCGTATTCTGAGTTCTTAGCGTCCATCGCAGAGTATCGAACCGGCTCATTGGAGTCGCGATACTCACACTGGCTCCCTGGCGTCGTTCATAGTACCCTTCAGTAGTCGCAGTGCTGCTTATAGAGTTAAGGCCTGTGCCAAAGCGGTTATACGCGCTATCCCAGGCTCCAACACTCAGTTCAGTGCCTCGTTTTGTGATCCAGGGAATGGTGTAATAAGCCTCCATGCTGTCTTTAGCGGCTCCGCCGCCAAATAGATAACGGCCGTTCAACTTATGAGCTAGACCACGGAAGTTACGGTCTTCATACTCAAGCAACCCAAACAACTTACTAGTGGCGTTATATCCAGCACCGATATTGAAACTGGCCACTTTGTCTTCTGCCACGTTGATGACTACTTTTAGCTTATCGAGATCGGTGCCGATTTCTCGACTGTAGTTAAGCTCTGAAAACAGCCGCAGTGCGTGAATTTTGTTCAAGTCCTGCTGCATCGTCTGAGCACTGAAGATGTCGCCTACTTTGGTCAGCATCTCGCGGAGTAGCACGTTGGGTTTGGTCTTCTTCAGTCCAACAATCTCAATGGCTTCTACGCGAACCTCTTTCAACAAAAGAGTTATTTTGCTTCCATCGGTTGTATCAAAGCTGAAAGGTTCGACAAACACGATATTGCCTTTGTCTTCATATCTTCGCTCTAACCCGCGGTAGTCTTTAATCGCATCTAACTGGTTAAAGACTAGACCAACCTTAGTTAACAATACGTCTGTGATCTCTTTTGCGGTAAACACGGTATTACCAACAATGGTGATCTGGCTGACCTTGGGGAATTCCACGACTCTGAAAATCAGTTGGATACCGCCCTGCACAGGCTGTTGATCGTAAGCCACTGAGCTAAAAAACCCCATGGCCTTAATCTGCTCAACTGCGGCTGTTGCAGCTTCAGGGGTGTATTCTGAACCCTCAAGACGCCCAATTTGAGCTTTTACAGCGTCCAAATTGACATTCAGATTACCCACCACGCTGACACCGATGATAGGCTCTGCCAGTGCCGGCAATGCGGCACATAGAATTGCCAGTAACGGCACAACTCTTTTAATGATACAGTTCATTCCAGGTATGTTCCTCCACTGTCGTTATTTACTTCCAGAAGAATACAGAGATCAAAATCTGAAGGAGCCTTCAAGCCCATAGGAGATGACACTCTCTTCATTAGTTGAAACAGTCAATCGCAACCGAGGTGAAATTTTCAACCATCGGGGTAGATCATAGCTAAGTTTGGTTTCATACCGATCGGTATGGCTCTCAAATTGACGCCAATAGCTGAGACTGAAGTTACTTCCTAGCTGTTTCACCAGCATCACCGACAACGGCAAATCACGCTGGTAGTCAATCCGTACCTCATTCAGCCTAAAAGTGTTCTCCAAACCCGATTCTATCGGATTAAACAACTGAGGAACAAATTGTGAGCTTAAAAGGTCCACAACCCCATTACCCAGGGCATCCCCTCCGCCTCCACCAACTACATTGCGGATCATTCCCAAACCCAGTGCATCGTAGATATCAGCCTGGCTGACATCCGATGGGCTAGCTTCGAAATTGGAGTGCATCAGGCTAGAGTCCTCGAGCGGACCTTGCAATACCATAGTCACAGTATGTCTAGATGGGTTCAGCCCATTCTGTGCGACACTTACAGACGCTGTAGCTCTCAAGCTGACATCAAGATTGAACGGTGAAGTACCCGGTACCGGATAGGCCAAGGTGACCACAGCCGGTGGCTCTATGCGGAACACCGTGGTCGGAAGGATGATCCTACCCTGGCGCAGCCGGAAGTCCCCTCGCAACTGCGGTTGCGACAGCTTACCATTCAAGCTCATGCGCCCCCCACCCACAGCTTTAAACCGGCTGAGGTCAATTTCCGCATTGTCAACGACGATGGCTTGAACATTGTCGAAGTACGGGTCAAATCCTGGTTTTGTCCCACTCTGTGCGAACTCAAACCCATTTGGTAGTGCCAGGATAAACTTGTTGGATGTAATAGTGCCGCTGATATGGGGCTGACTCATATTCCCCTTCATCTCGAGGGCACCATCGAATTCGCCACGTATCCGCTCATTGAATTTTTTCGACAAGTTTCGCTTATCGAACACAAGCTTCTGTAATGTGAGTTTCGATTCGATCTGCGGCTGTTTACTAAATAGGCCGCGTGCCACGGCTTCCAACTTGACTAGGCCACTACCCGTAATGGGCTCAGCAGTAGCGTCTGTCAACCGTATCTCTTGCCCATCCAATGACAGGCTGGCGGCCATTTTCTGTAATCCAAGTTTCCCTTCGTCAGTGCTGATGGAACAATCAGAAATCGACATTCCGCCTGCTAGCTGTGGCTTGGCTGCCGTGCCAAGAACACTGATGTCAGCTTGCCATTCACCCTTCACCGCCACACTTTTTGGCATTTCAAAAAGACTTGTTAACGAGGAGAGCGGCTGTTTTGGTGCCACCAGTTTTAAGTCAACCGTTGAGGTATCAGTCCATGATAATGACTTTGGAGCCAGTGTCAGGTGCCCGCTGAGTGTGGCCTGCCCGCCTTCCAGCGATATCGTGACATTCGGAATATCCACACTGCCACCCGCCAGGCTGATAGGCTCTGCTGTGATTTTCTTGAGTCGAATCCGACCCCATGACGGTTCATCTATGGAAAACTCCAGTGTGCCTGAAGGCGACTTAAGGTTTCCACCCAACACAGCCACGGCGTTTACCACACCATCCACTTTCGTGTTTTCTGGCAAGGCAACTTGCAGCCGCTTGATATTGAAGTCCTGAAGTGTCACACGGCCAGATAGGTCGCCAGCGGAAGTTCCTCTTAACTCACCGCTAAGGTTAACATCCTTACCTGTGACACTTAATGGCTTCACCTGCATTGAACCATCGGCACGCAATCGATATCCCACGTCGGCATTCAGACCATCAACGCCTCTCACGGTAATATCACTTGCTTTCAATGAGGCATAGACATCAAGCTTCCCGATCTCACCATCAACATTTGCTGTGAACGAGACTTTACCTGACAGTGGCCGGATCTCTTTGATGGTCTTTCGTGCCTCTGGCCATTGACGGTTGATCCATTGCCCAGACACGATTGCATCACCCAGCTCTGCCACATCCAGATCACGCATCTGTATGACAGACCGAATGTGTTTTGTTGCGATGTCATATTCGATTTGTGGAGCCTCCACCCGCCCGCCGTATGCGTCCGCTCCCAGATTATCAATACGAATACGTCCACTGGTCACCCTAATGGTGCCTTTGGACAACTCGATATTTAAACCGTCCCAACTCATTTTCGCAAGTTCGACATTAGCTGTGAGCTCCGGCCCATTGTCCCGTGCGACTAACCTGAAGTCGGCTTTAGCTTGTCCTGCGATATCCTGCGGAAACTGCTGGGGCAGGTAACGGCGCAACACACGAAGCGCAAGACCGGTAAACTGCCCATTCACCGAATAGTCGCCAGCATCACGCACCACACCGGATGCATTGAGCTCACCGTCGGGTAGTCTTCCAGAAACTTGATATATCCGCAGCAACCGGTCACCGTATGCCGCATCCAGGACCACATCCCTCAGGTTGACGTCGTCATAGGTGATGTTATTAGACGTCATACGGATTGTCACCGATGGGTTCAACACCGGCCCAATCATCTTCACTTCGGCCTTAATCAACCCGTCCGGGAGCTTTTCGACAGGCTTGTCAGGTGCTGCCATACCGGCCAGTTCCGAGATATCCCAGTTGCTGAAATAGGCTTGCATATCGGCTTGAGGGGCCTTTGTATATATACCGCCGATGGTACCGCTCCACCGGATCGTGCCCATGGTCCTGCGGCCGGTACCCTGCGTCAGGATTAGTACCCCATCGGTGACTCTGGCTCGTACACTCAGCATGTCAAGGCGCCAATCTTTGTATCCGATATCCAGTACCATCAACCGTGCGTTCATGGCTGGTTTACTGATGTTTCCATTGATGCGGCCTGTGCAGAATGCAGTTCCATTGATATCGGCCTTGTACCCTGCCGCTTTTGTGACATCGGCTAGCGGAATGCCCTCTACGCCAAACTTTGCACTGATGTTACGGGTTTTATACTTATACACACCAGATGCCCACAACCGTCCGGTTTGTGTTTTGAGCCACAAGGCGCGCAGGTCGAATCGGTCCTTATCAACATATGCTAATGCATCCACCCGCCTTGCCACCATGCGTCGATAGGCAACTTGAGTAGCTTGAATTCGCAGCTCCACTTTTGGCTTACTGACGGTTCCCGTGATGTCTGCACTTACCTGAGCCTTACCCGTCACTATTGCTTTCTGCCGCGGTAGATGAGCGGATGACAGATTGAAGTTTGGGCTAGTGGCATAAAGATGCATCCTGCCGGACTTCAGCGGGACCACACCATCAAGACGGACGTTGGCTTTATCATATACAAAGCTGCCGTCTGCAATCTTGATCTCATTGTCTCCATACGAAATATATGCTTTACCCTGCGACGCTTTATACCCCATCCAAGTAAAGCCATCAAAGGCAAGAGGTCCTGACAAAACAAGCCCCCTATTGCGTTCAAACGAAAATCGCACGAGACCGTTGGTTCGCCCAAACTGAGGGATAGATGCAGGCATGCCCAACTGCCTGGATAACTGCGACCCGATGATTCTGCGTCCATCAAGGTTGCCGGTGACCACTAGTGTGGGGCTCCAACTAATCGACACAGCCGTGTTGGCGTGACCACCTGCGATCATGTGCTTAGCCTGCAGATTAACATGCTGTTTATCATACTGGACGGTGCCCGTTATGGGGCCTATAGACTGCATGCGGTTATTCAACTGAAGGTGGAATGTGTCGGCGATGACATCACCGGTGCCCTGAACTTGGTACTGACCTTCACGAAACCACACACGACCAGTTGTGCTCACTATCGCATCGGGTGAATTAATCAATTTCGAACTGATGAACTCTTGAAATGCAGCGGCTGGCCAACGTGTTACAGCATAGTTCACGATGATCCCTTGCTCGCCGATATTCCCCAAACCCTGCAGTTTTGAATTCCCCTGAGACGAAGATATCTTGAAAGTAGTCACGCCAGATGTGTTTAAGATATCAGCATCAACATTGATCACATGTAGTTTGGCTGGTGTGACCCGCTTCTTGCGCATTTCCAGATAGAAATCAGCTTTGGATATGTTGATTTTGAAGACCTTGGTGCCAGGTTTCCCCTTTTTCAACGGCAGAGCACGCTTGATATTCCATACACCATCCGATCCTTGAATAAGTGCAACTTTAGGCCGCAATACTTTAATAGATATGACTTCTGTGAACAATCTACGAACCATGACTTTATCGGCGTAGGCGATCCGAGGTCGCCCTGGTAGTTTGTCGTGAAGCTCAAAACCATGAAGTGTGAGTCCACCCATGAACCAGTCAACAGTGACCTCACGAACCCTGATGTCGATGCCTTTAGTGTCTCGAACGTACTTGATGATAGCGGGGGGTGCTTCACGGTCAAACCACACCCCATATTGCAGAACAATCGCGATGACCAACGGCAAGACAGCCAACAGACAGCAAGCGAATATGATTCCACCCCATCGGTTGGCTAGCCATGACACGCGCATTAGTTCCTACTCCGGCTTAACACGGTCAGCCCACAACTGCTGTGAAAACTCGGCTGCATTATATGAGCTGCGAACCAGCGGTGCCGATGCAACAAACAGGAAACCTAACTGTTCGCCTAGTTTACGGTATTCCTCAAACTGGTCAGGATGAATGTATTCCGCCACTTCAAGATGCTGCGTCGTGGGTCGGATATATTGTCCAATGGTCATGGCATCCACGTCATGAGCTCGCAGGTCTCTCATTACCCGAATCACCTGCTCAGTTGTCTCACCTAGACCAACCATCATTCCACTTTTGGTATAGCACTGAGGATACTGGCGTTTGGCCTCTTGTAAAACTAAAAGCGAGCGATGGTACTGTGCCTGCGGTCTGGCAATATGAAACAACTCTGGCACGGTTTCAACATTGTGATTGAAAATGTCTGGTTTAGCGTCCATGACAATACGCAGTTGGTCGTAATCGCCTTGAAAGTCGGGGGTGAGCACTTCAACGATGGATTGAGGACTTAACGCGCGAATGGCGGCGATCGTCTTAGCAAACTGCCCTGCCCCACCATCTGGTAGGTCGTCACGCGTGACGGATGTCACGACCACATGCTTCAAGCGTAGCTCCCTGGCGGTTACTGCCACCTGATACGGCTCATCGTCATTGACTGCCTCGCATTGACCAGTCCCCACCGCACAATAACGGCAGTTACGGCTGCAGGTTTCACCCAGTATCATAAACGTCGCAGTATGTTTACTCCAGCACTCATTTAGGTTGGGACATCTTGCACTCTCACAAACCGTATTAAGGCCGCGTTGTTTCAATGCGATCTGCACGTCTGGTGCCCCATTCGGACGCGGGGCACGAACTCTTAACCAGTCAGGTAATCTCTGATTCATCTTAACTCCCATTGCTCATACCTAAATTTGCATATAGATAAAAGCTCATACTACCATTATATCCTTCTGAGTTGGTATACTAGTATCAAATGATGGAGTATTGCATGATTACCCACTCATGTCTCAAAATCAGACGTTTTATTCTGACAGCGACTGCCGTTTTTTCGTGCTCAGTTGTTGGCGGCCCATCACAGATTGCGATGGCGGATGGAATTGCTGGAAGTCAGATATCAGCAGATGGGCTGCAATTATCCGCACAGAAATACCTCACCCTCAGAAACACCCTCAATGGCAAGTGGCGTGAGGACGATGTCACCATCATTGGTGTGGGTCCCTGCCCGGATGGCAAGTTACTAGTCACAATGAAGAGTGCGACTAAGCCTGAGATCACGTATTACCCTAAACTTCCAGGCAATGCTGCGACGCCTCACATTGGTATGAATTACCGTGTTCTACTTTCCACCGACAGTGTCACAAGTGCACCGGAACTATTGGCATACGCCGCACCTGCTGAAGTAATCACACTCGAACAGCAGATCGCCACGCATGATGCCAAAGCGCTGGCCGCCAAGAAGCAGGCAGTTAAACCCCAGACAGCTATCCAACGCCCGACAACCCGGCTGGTATCTCGCTACAACACCAATGCCAGCTACATGCCGGTTTACCCTGCTTATTTGAAGGCGATTCGTGGTTTCAACTCACGCCTGAGTGATGAACAAGCAGAACTGATCACACACAGTCTGTTAGCATACAGCCAGAAGTTTGGAGTGGACCCTCGTTTAGTGGTTGCCATGATCTTGGCAGAAAGCCGATTTCGGCCGGACGCAGTCAGCCGTGTCGGAGCCACAGGCCTGGGACAGCTCATGCCTCGAACCGCCAGCGGTCTAGGAGTAGGCAACCCTCTGGATCCCAAGCAGAACCTGTATGGAAGCATAAAACTGCTAAGGGGTCATCTAGCAAACTATGCTGCCAAAGTTGGTCCCAAAGAGGCGGCTTCATGGAAACACATTGTGTTGACAATGGCAGCCTATAATGCCGGGCCAGGGGCTGTCCGTAAGTATGGTGGCGTCCCACCTTACAAAGAAACACGTGCTCATGTAAACAAAGTGATCGGCTTCTACAAGCAGTTATGCTCAGGAGACTGACCGGTTACCCAGCCTCCTGACATCACTTACTCCAGACTCTCTAAAGCCGACTTAAACTGCTCTTCGTACAGGTCCTTGTAGATGCCCTCACGCGCCACCAGCTCTGTATGTTTACCCTGATCGACCAACCGTCCCTCATGTATCACGAGAATACGGTCGGCATTCACGATGGTAGAAAGTCGATGGGCGATGACCACGTTCGTCCGGCCCTTCATCAAGTGCTCCAGCGACTCCTGCACATGGGCTTCTGTCTGACTGTCCAGAGCACTGGTGGCGTCGTCCAGTATCAATATCCGGGGGTCGGTCAGTACGGCACGAGCGATACTCAAACGCTGCTTCTGTCCAACCGACAGCTTGATGCCGTCCTCACCTATGCGTGTATCATAGGCATCAGGTAGTGTCATGATAAACTCATGCAAGTCCGCTTCACTTGACGCTCTTACCACATCCTGAAGGGTGGCCCTGCGCTTACCGTATGAGATATTCTCGCGGATGCTTACCGAAAAAAGCAGCGAATCCTGCATCACCATACCGATATGTCGTCGGATGCTCTCTAGTTTGACCTTACGAACATCATGACCATCTATCAGTACTTCCCCGCTGCTCACATCGTAAAAGCGGGCTATCAGGTTCACCAATGTAGTCTTACCCGATCCGCTCTGGCCCACGATAGCCACTGTTTCGCCTGGCATAATTTTGAAATTCAAGTCATGTAATACAGTCGTGTTGGGACGATACTGGAACTTGACGTTTCGGAACTCGATTGACCCCTTCACATCAGGAAGTGCCTCACTGTCAGGTGCATCGTCCACTTCTGGCCTTGTGTCCAGGGTTTCAAACACACGGTCGATGGCAGCGCCAGCCCATTGCAGGGCGATGTTGAAATCCACAACACGCACAGCGGGATCGTATAGATATCCCATGAAGCTGGTAAACGCAATAAGTTCACCAACCTGCAACTGCTTGCCAGTCACAAACTGCGCACCGAAATACCACACCGCTGCCGTACCAAACGCACGAATCACCGATGCGCCAAGCCCTAGCTGGCGGTTCAGGTGAACCTGTCGCATACCCAAATCGAAGTTCTCTTTGACAGTCGTCATGAACTGGGTAGTTTCGTAGTCTTCACGCACGAAGGCCTTCACCACGTTGATGCCGGCTATCCTTTCATGCAAGATACCGACCATCGAATCCCACTTTTCCCGTAACTCGATACTGACTTCTCGGATATATTTGATGAAGAATTTGTAGTTCAGCACGTAGAAGGGTACGACGGCGATCGCCACACAGGCCAGCCGCCAGTCTTTATAAAACATCACGCCGGTGACTGCAAACAGAGTCACGATATCGGTGATCAGTGTGACAATTCCACCGGTCATCATCTGCTGAATGACTTCGATGTCACCGTGCAAACGGGCCATGATCTTACCCGTCTGCCGTTGGTCGTAAAAACTGAGCGACAACCGGTTCAGGTGCCGGTAACTCTGGAAACGCAAGTCAAACACCAACCGCTGACCAAGCCAGTTTATGATATAGTTGAGCGAATATGATGCGATCCCACGAAAGAGATATACCCCCAGGAACATCAAGACAACTTGCTTGAGTCCAACCATGTCGTTCTTCGGGAATACTTCATCAAACAACCGTTCAAATAACAGCGGAATGGGTACTTGGCTGAATGTGACTAGACCCATCAGCAGCACCGCCACGATAACCCTCACGCGGTAAGGACGTAAATATTGAAGAAGACGCTTTACGTTACCCATCTCACTCTTCCCTTCCCCTGCCTGCTGCGCATTTATTGGTATGACTTTTTATTTATGTGGCAGGGCGTATGCAACAACCGGCTAGCGCCCAGGCGCCAGCCGGATGGTGATGTGGTGCCGTGTTGGCGGCAGTTACTTCTTGCCGTATACCTCGTCAGGGTTTACCAAAGGCACACCCTCTGTGATCAACTCGTTGCCTGCATCATCGACTTTTCTGTAGAAGCAACTTCTGAAACCAGTGTGGCATGCAGCACCCTTCTGGTCGATCTTCAGTAAAATGCAGTCCTGGTCACAGTCAAGGTACATACTCTGCACAATCTGGAAGTGACCGCTGCTTTCGCCTTTGATCCAGAATTTCTGCCGTGACCGGCTCCAGTAAGTTGCCTTCTTGGTTTCTATAGTAGCTCTTACGGCTGCCTCGTTCATGTAGGCCACCATCAGCACCTCGCCGGTAATGGCGTCCTGTGCGATGGCAGGTATCAAGCCGTTCGAGTCGAATTTCAGTTGGTTCAGTATTTCCATGAGACTCCTCAGTCGGATACGAATTTCATATATTTCAGTATATCATTACCCTAAACCATTGAACACACCTGCCTGATATGAGGCTGATTTCACCTGGACACCTGAATAGAGATATCGGTATGGTTGCTACAACATACGCATCCACTTGTAAATCACACGCAACCGCGGTACAACGGCTTTGGTGACAGATCGGCAAAATACAGGCAAAAGGGTACCACACTGACGTGATTTTTCGAAAACTGGTGCCTCTCAAAGCGCGTGAAGCGTATATCATGGACTCCTCTGCTGGTATGCTGGCCGCCACAATGTCAGGCCTGACGGTACCGTTCTTCCCCATCGTAGCCCGTCAGTTACTCCACGCGAGTGCTATACAGATCAGTGTCATCACGATGGCCCCCGTGGCAGGATACATTCTCTCTATTCTGGCCGCTCATGCGGCCGAAGGCAGAGCGAAGAAGCCGATTGTGGTCTGGGTGAATATCGTAGCCTGCAGCTTGCTAATGCTGATGATGTTCGCTCGCACCAGTGCGGTTTTCGTAACCATCATCGCCGCCTTCTTCATATTGCTGGCCATGTCTGGACCGGCATACTCCGCAGTCATGAAGGAAATCTACCCCAGTGACAGTAGAGCCAAGATCATAGGGTATGTCAGGATAGGCATGGTGCTGGTAGGGATAATCATCACCGCCATTGCAGGTCCGTTGCTCAAGGTTGTTGACTACCGCTATGTGTTTTCAATAGCCGCACTTTTCGGCATCGGGTCTGCCATCTGCTTCTCACGCATCAAGGCCACCGAACGCAGTGGCGAATCCAACGTGCCGTTCCATCAATTCCTGCGAAGTGCGATGCTGACATTGCGCGACAACCCTGGCTACGGATGGTTCTGTTGGGGCATATTCATATCGGGCGGAGCAAACTTCATGGCCATGCCGATATATGTCCTATACCAAGTGGACAAGCTGCATGTTGACATGGTCTGGGCAGGCTGGTATGCCATCATCGCACAGATCACCGCCGTTTTTGCGTACGCCTTCTGGGGCCAGTTTATCGACCGTAAATCCCCTACACTTGCCGTAGCCATCATCTCGCTCATTTTCGCTTTCGTGCCTGTCGTATACTTAATCGCCACCCAGGCATGGATGCTGATCCCAGTATTCATTCTTTTCGGTATCATCAACTCAGGATATGAACTCGCCTACATTTCTGGCGTTTTGTCATATGCGCCACCGGACAAGGTCACCAGTTACCAAGCGGTGTTCTTGAGTCTGATGGGGCTTCGAGGAGTCATTTTTCCGTTCCTCGGCTCGTATCTCTATCAACACCATTACATGAGCATGCATGCAATATTTATCCTCTGTTCTGTATTGATGATCGTCAGTGTGGCGGTCCAGTTGGTTGGACACCGCAAATACCCACCCATCGAACGCGATATCTGAAACACCCGGTTCGGTGGCACTGCACTCCCAAACACAGTCGTACCAACGCTGCTAATTGGCCTATTTGCAGTCATTTGCATTTCAAACTGTGAAGCGGTAAAACAGCTTTAGTGGTTTGATGTCTCTGCGGCATCACTTATTATGCCACGTGACTTCACAGTTGATTCGTTTGCCTATAATGACCACACGGGCCTGGTTACGTCCGAGCCATCTCGATATAAGGGATACTTATCTTTCGTGATATTCAAGAAATTAGTTCCTTCAGAGGCACTCGATGCCTACATGAAGGACTCAACAGCCGCAATGCTTGGCGCTGTGATGACAGGCTTAACTGTGCCCTTTGTGCCTGTTGTGGCGAGGTTGGTGCTTCATGCATCCCCGATGCAACTGAGTATCATCACCATGGCCCCGGTGATGGGATACATTCTGGCCATATTCGCTGCTCACTCTATTGAGGGAAGACGCAAGAAGCCAGTGGTGGTGTGGTCCAATATCCTGGCAAGCAGCCTGCTGCTGCTCATGATATTCGCCCGCACAAGTGTGATATATGTCACAATTGTGGCTGCCTTCTGGCTCATCATGACCCTATGCGGACCGGCCTATTCAGCGGTGATGCGCGAGATATACCCGACGCATTGTAGAGCGAAAATGATTGGCTACGTGCGCACCGGTCAGGTGATCGTTGGTCTGACGGTGACAGCACTGGCAGGCCCGATACTCAACAACCACTCACTCTTCCGCATCGTGTTCGCGGTTGCCGGCCTTTTCGGCATGGCCGCTGGAATCTGCTTTTCGTTCATTAAATCTGAAGACAGATCGGGCGACCGCAGTGTGCCCATATGGACCTTCATACACAATGCCGTTTCGGCACTGAAAGATAATCCAGGGTATGGATGGTTCTGTCTCGGAATTTTCATATCGGGCGGAGCCAATCTACTGGCTCTGCCGATTTTCGTTCTGTACCAGGTGGACAAACTACATGTCGACATGGTTTGGAGCGGCTGGTACACCATCATATCCCAATTGGCGGCGATATTCGCATATGCCTACTGGGGACACTTCATTGACCGTAAAACGCCCACACTGGCCACAGCTATCCTGGCAAGTATATATGCGTTGATCCCGATAGGGTACTGCCTGGCGACTCACGCCTGGATGTTGATCCCGGTATTTGTGATATCTGGCATCGCAAATGCCGGTTTTGAACTGGCATACCTTAGCGGAGTGCTGGCATACGCGCCTACGGATCGTGTGACAAGCTACCAGGCGGTGTTCCTTACATTAATGGGCCTTCGAGGCATCACGTGCCCGTTTATCGGTGCGTATCTGTATCAACACAACATCATGACTATGCATGGCATATTTATACTAAGCTCCATATTGATGTTCGCCAGCGTATTCGTTCAGCTATATGGACACCGGAAATACCCCACCCACTCGCGTTACTACGCATAGAGGCATCAAAGGCATTGTTGATAGAGAGGCAGCTATTATTAACACCAGATTTTATAGAAGTCCGCTCGATATTGACCACAAACCAGGTCGTGTTAACATTGCCTTAACAATCCGAATGTATTCTAATGTTGTAATCTAGCACCACTCTTGAAGACAGCGTAGCCTGTACATCACGTGATACGGCTGAAGGAGTGGACTGCAGATACATAGTAAGCCAGAATTACCACCTGCTTAGGAGATAGATATGCTAAACCTCGGATTAAGGTTACCAGCCATCTGCGCATTGGCCACACTATTGGTAGTCGGCTGCGCTCCCAAACCAAACACCCAAGGAAATGGTGCCACCAGCCAAACCGTGGTGGGAGCTGGCTCCACATTCGTGTATCCCATCATGGCTAAGTGGTCGCAAGACTATTCGGCCGCCAATGGCCTCAAGGTCGATTACCAGAGCATCGGTAGTGGGGGCGGTATCAAGCAGTTTAAGAGTAACACCGTGCAGTTCGGTGCGACCGATGTGGCCCTTGATGACGAAGCTGTAAAAGAAGTCAGCAAGCCGTTCATTCAGTTCCCTGTGATAGCCGGTACCGTGGCCTTAGTTTACAATCTGCCGGACGTGAAGCAGCCTATCAACCTGCCACAAAAGGTAGTGTCTGGCATCTTCCTGGGTTCAATCAAAACATGGAATGATCCTGCCATCGCCGCAGCAAACGCTGGCGTGAGCTTGCCATCAACACCCATCGTTGTAGCCCATCGCAGTGATGGAAGCGGAACAACCTACATTATCACCGACTTTTTAAGCACAGTCAGTCCTGAGTGGAAAACCAAAGTAGGAACGGGTAAAGCCGTGCAGTGGCCTGTCGGGGTCGGTGCTAAAGGTAATGAAGGCGTCACAAACCAGGTGCAGCAGACCGTTGGTGCCATTGGCTATGTGGAGCTTGCATATGCCAACCAGAACAAGCTGCAGGTAGCCAGTGTTGAAAATGCCGCTGGTAAGTTCGTAGTCCCATCAAGCGAATCTGGTGCCGCAGCCACCGAAGCAGGCATCGATCTGCTGAAGGCCGACATCCGCAGCAGTATGGTAAACATGTCAGGCGATGAAAGCTACCCAATCTCAGGGATGGTCTATGTGCTTCTTTACAAAGGAAGCTCAGAGGAAATCACCGGCTTCTTCAACTGGGTATTAACCGACGGACAGAAGCTAGCAGCCGAACTGGACTATGTTCCTCTACACCCTGATGTGGCCGCTCTAGCCCTACAGTTACTGAAGAGCAACTAATATATGCACCAGTCGTTGCAGCCTAGCAGCAAAAATAACCCCATGCGGAATAAGCTGACCGATAGCTTGTTCCGCATGGGAACGGCTTTGGCCGCATTCATGGTCATAGCGACGATCATATTCATCACAGTAGAGGTGTATACATCGTCGGCACCCGCGTTGGCCCAATTTGGATGGCGGTTCTTCACTACAAGCGTTTGGAACCCCGTAGCCAACATATTCGGTAGTCTGCCGTTTATTTGGGGAACACTCATCACTTCGATTTTGGCTCTGTGTATCGCCATTCCATTCAGCCTGGCCACCGCCATTTTCATATCGGAAGTGGCACCATCTTGGATGAAGAAGCCTATCTCATTCATGGTAGAGCTGCTGGCAGCTATCCCCTCGGTGGTGTACGGCTTATGGGCGATCTATGTGCTGATCCCTCTGCTTCAGAAGCATGTCCAACTGCCCCTGTCAACCAAGTTTGGGAACATCGCCCTGTTTGAGGGACCGGCCATCGGCTCAAGTATGTTATCGGCAGTTTTGGTGCTGGCGATCATGGTCATCCCGTATATCACCGCCGTCGCCCGTGATGTCATATCATCATGTCCGCAAAGCCAGCGCGAAGCCTCGATGGGCTTGGGAGCCACTCGCTGGGAGACGATCCGGCACATCGTGCTGAGATACTCACGGGTAGGGATTTTTGCCGCCATAATGCTTGGATATGGACGTGCGGTCGGCGAGACCATGGCAGTGACCATGGTGATTGGGAACCGGCCCAGCATCAGCATGAGCCTGTTCCAGCCAGGCTATACGATGGCCAGTGTGATCGCCAACGAGTTCAGCGAAGCTGATGCGATTCTACACTACAGCTCGTTAAGTACCATAGGCCTTTGCTTGTTGGTCATCACGCTGTTGATCAATATCATCGCTAGAATGTTGATCTGGCGTGTTACGAAGTCAGGGGATAAAACAGCATGACAAAACTATCCACCTTTGAGCGTAGACGCCGTATAGGCAGCCACATCGCCCTTGGTGTGTGCGCGGTTGGAGCCATCACAGTGATGACGCCCGTATTTTTGATACTGGGCTATTTGATCTATCAAGGCGCAAGCTCCATCAACCTTGATCTGCTCACCCAACTGCCAAAAGCGCCTGGCGAACTTGGCGGCGGTATAGGTCAAGCGGTCGTGGGCAGCTTTATCATGGTCATGATGGCACTGGCTATCGCAGCCCCCATCGCCATCGGTGCGGGGATATACCTGGCTGAGTTCGGCAAGGGTAAGTGGGCAGACGCTGTGCGGTTTTCCGCTGACGTCATGAATGGTGTACCGAGCATCTTGTTAGGTGTCGCGGTTTGGTCTTTGATTGTGGTTCCGATGAAGGGCTTTTCGGCATTCGCAGGATCGGTGGCCCTCGCCATCCTCATGCTTCCGGTGATCACCCGTACCACAGAGGAAGCGGTTCGCACTGTCCCCCGTGCTTTACGTGAGGGTTCACTGGGGTTGGGCGCTACGACTGCCAGAACCATCTGGTCGGTCGTCATACCCGCAGCCAAGGGTGGTATCACCACCGGACTAATACTGGCGGTATCCCGTGCCTTTGGCGAAGCGGCTCCCCTGCTATTCACGGCTGCCGGAAGCCGCTTCTGGAACTTCTATGTCGATCGGCCGATGGCCAGTCTACCTGTGCAGATATTCGAATACGCAAAATCACCGTACGCCGACTGGCATCGCCAAGCATGGGCAGCCGCCCTGGTGCTGATCATCATCGTGCTGGGGTTGAATATCATCGCCCGCTTGGCAACCAAACAACAACAGGGTGGACACTAAAGTGATTAGCACTACACTTAGCCAGCACCGACCCGAAACACCGATTCATGCTGAGGAAAGGGCCCATATGGAAAATAGACCAGAGCCTATATTGGTGGCAACGGACGTCAATGTATATTACGGTGATTTTCATGCTATTAAGAATGTGTCAATCAGCATCCAGCCGCAGCAGATCACCGCGTTGATTGGCCCTTCAGGATGCGGGAAATCCACATTCCTGCGGTCACTTAACCGCATGAACGACCTGATCGAAGGCACCCGTGTGCTGGGGAGCATCATGATCGAAGGTGAGGAGATCACCTCGCCAAGCACAGATGTGGTGGCTCTGAGAAAACACATAGGAATGGTGTTCCAACGCCCGAACCCATTCCCGATGTCTATTTTCGATAATGTCGCATACGGGCCTCGAATCCATGGCATGAAGCGGAAAGCCGACCTTCTCCAAATCGTAGAGCGCAGCCTTCAGCAGGCCGCACTGTGGGATGAAGTGAAAGATAAGTTGAACCAGTCCGCGATGGCACTGTCTGGCGGGCAGCAGCAGCGGATGTGCATTGCCCGTACGCTGGCCGTAGAACCGGGCATCTTGTTGATGGATGAGCCCGCTTCTGCACTCGACCCAACAGCCACTTTCCGCATCGAAGAGCTGATGCAGGAGTTGAAACAGCTATACACCATCATCATCGTGACGCATAACATGCAGCAGGCGGCGCGATGCAGTGAAATGACGGGGTTCTTCTTCAGGGGTGAGTTACTGGAGTTTGGGGAGACACCCAAGATGTTTACCAACCCAGATCGCAGTGAGACAGATGACTACATCCGCGGTCGGTTCGGATAGTCTGCAGGTCTTCTTGTGATATGCTAGTAGTAAGATATCAATCGCTGTTCCCATCTGACGGTCCGACTGTACATATGCAAAGGAACCAAGACCATGACAAACACACGGCATCACTTTGACGACGAACTGAACTTACTGAAGGGTGAGTTGATCGAAATGGGCAGTTACGCGGAACAGATGGTAGCCCTCTCTGTAGACGCGTTGATAAACCGCGATGAGGAAGCTTGCCGTCGGGTTATGGCCATGGATGATAGAGCAGACCAGATGGACCTGACAATAGAGATGCACTGCCTGAGGCTTCTGGCCTTACAACAGCCCATGGCGCGTGATCTTCGCTTAATCGGCACCGTCACCAAGGTAATCACCGACCTGGAGCGGATTTGTGACCATTCTGTGGATATCGCCAAACAGGGGCTCAAGCTGCGAAACTATCCTGGTGTGATCGAGCTAGTCGACGTCACCAAGCTTCGAGATGTGGCAGAGTTGATGATACGCTCGTGCTTCCAGGCATTTGTGGAGCACAGCCTGACGCTTTGCGAAGAGGTATCTGCCATGGACGAAACGGCGGACAGTCTCTACAAGTCGATGCGAGACCATGTGCTGCAGGTGATTAGCACCAAACCCGAAATCATCACACCGGCTTACTCGCTGCTGCTTGTTCTGCTGTATCTAGAGCGGATCGCCGACCACGCAGTAAACGTAGCCGAACGGGTGGCGTTTGTGGAGACCGGCGTGATGAAACAGCTAGAGTATACCGTGGCGGAGGAGTAACCAAACCGGCATGTTCCTTCCTGATGGTCTTGAACTAGTTGAGCAGCAGATATCGGAGTATTGTATTAAGGCGTCGAGAAGCCGTGCAGATATCTGTCTCGTCGCGGTGACTAAAACTAAGCCGGATGAAGACATTCATGCAGCTTACGCGGCCGGCCTGCGTGACTTTGGCGAGAACTATATTCAAGAGCTACAAGCCAAAATGCAGAGTATCCAGTATTCCGACATCCAGTGGCACTTCATCGGGCAACTTCAAAGCAATAAAGTGAAGTATATCGTGCCTGGCGTGTGGATGATCCACTCTCTCGACTCAATCTCTGCTGCGAAAGAGATACAGAAACGGGCCGCCTTGGCAGCGATAGAGCAGAAAGTTCTCATTCAAGTCAATATCTCCGAAGAGCAGCAAAAAGGCGGAGTTTCGCCTGAACAGCTTCCCGCTTTCGTTTCTGAGGTTAGCCAGATGCCCAACATCGCGATAGAGGGCTTAATGGGCATCCCTCCCTTTGACGCCACCGGTGATCTGGCCACTCCCTACTTCGAACGACTTCGCGAACTGTCCGAATCACAACCAGAGGGCATTGGCCGGTCACTTTCGATGGGGATGACAAGCGACTACCCCCAAGCCATCATGTCTGGAGCTCACTACATACGAATCGGCTCGGCTTTGTTTGGCACACGCAACGCCCCGCACGGTTAAGCGGTTGGTTGGTCTCTCTTCTACCCTTTTTTGCGATATCACTCACAGTAGATTATAATTCCCTTGGAATACATTTTTCCTGAATACGGAGGCTCATGTCATGTCAGCAGCTAACGACGATAACGCCAAAAAAGGTATCTTTCGCGGCCTTTCACGACGACCAGATGAGGATGATTCGGTAATTCACAATCGCATCTTCGACAGTATTGAGAACTACGAAGACCACGTGGCAATTTCCGTTGCTCTTCGTGCTGGCGAAAGCTGCTTCCTCTGCTTTGAAAATGCGTCTCCCGACGTGAAAAAGCGGATGATGGATTATCTTCAGGGCTTGATCTACGGGATTGACGGATCAATGATGACAGTCGGAACCGACTGCGTTATCTGCTGTCCCGAAACGGTTAACGTTGCTGTAGGACCAGGCGAATAGGAACGAAATGAAATACTGCATCATCGGCTGCGGAGCGATGGGGTCTGCCATCGCCAAAGGACTGGCAAGCTCACATCATGGAGTGACGCCGGTGTTGTCACTGTACGACGCAGATCACGGTAAGGCGTCAACACTTTCGGCCGAGATCGACGCGCAGATTTCCACAACTGTAGCTCATGCTGTGAAAGATGCCCACGTGGTCATTCTGGCGGTTAAACCACATATTGTGCCCGCAGTGGCTAGTGATATCAGCCCGCTGCTGTCCGCACACACACTGGTACTAAGCATTGCCGCAGGCGTTACCATCGATAAGCTAGAATCCCTTTTGCCCGATAAACAGCCGGTGGTGCGGGTCATGCCAAACGTTGGTCTGCAGGTTGCCAAAGGGGCCTCGGCGTTCAGCCTCGGGCGCGCCTGTCACAAAGAACATGCGGAGCTCGTATCGCAGATATTCGGTGGCAGCAATGTGTGCGTTCAGGTAGAAGAGCGGCTGATGAATGCAGTCACAGGTCTGAGTGGTAGCGGCCCTGCATACGCGTTGCTGGTCATCGAGGCGCTCGCGGATGGCGGTGTCCAGGCAGGATTACCTAAACATGTCGCCTTGGAGCTGGCAGCCCAAACTCTTGCTGGTGCCGCTGCACTAGTTTTGGACACCAAGCAGCACCCTGCCGTGTTGAAAGACATGGTCACCACGCCCGCAGGGACCACGATCGCCGGCTTGAACGAGCTAGAATGCAGCGGAGTGCGCCACGCCTTTATGAGTGCGGTGATGGCCGCTAAGAAACGAGCCGACGAGCTTTCATAGGGCTTCTACTTCTCGCGCAGTCTGTCATACCAGCCAGACTGCGCGTGACATAACGCCACCGCCGCGGCGTCTGCAGCGTCGTCTGGCTTCGGTGCTTCTTCAAGATTCAAAAGCCTTTTGACCATATACTGAACCTGCTTTTTATCAGCACCACCATACCCCACCACGGCCTGTTTCACCTGCATTGGCGTATATTCAATCCATGGGATTTCACGCTCCGCTGCGGCTAGTAAAATCACACCAATCGTGCGCCCTACTGACATCCCTGTCGTAATGTTTTTACTAAAAAACAAGCGCTCAGTCACCAGCACATCGGGCTCGTACTTGTCCATCAACGCACAGATCGCATCGTAGGCCTGTTTTAGCCGCAGCGGAGCATCGTGCTCTGGTTTGGTGGTCACCACACCGATTGCCAGGGGTTGTATCACGCCGTTAGCCTGTTCAATCACCGCCGCTCCAATGGTCGCGGTTCCGGGGTCGATACCCATGATTACCATGATTCATCGCTCAGTTCCATGGCCTGTATGTAGAGTGGCCAGTTTTTAAGGTCATGCCCAAGATGGTGCCTGACAGCCGCATGGGAGGCAAGAAGCAGATCAGACCAGCTTTGTTGGTCGCTACCTTTGACGCTCTCGAAGCGGATCAACTGCGCCCAGATGTTGGCCGATCCTTGATTCAGTTTCACCAGATCATGAACATCAAAACTGCACCTGTCACAGATGAGCCCGCCATAACCCATCGAAACTTGAGCAGATCGACCATCCAGCGTCTCACGACAGCGCATGCAGACATCAAAGCGTGGACTGATGCCCTGACTGTGCAGCAGCAGACACTGCAGTGTGGCCACAGAGCTGATGGGATCAGCGGCTTGATCGATCATACCAAGACCAAAAACCAGTAATCGGTAAAGACTGTCGCTCGGGATGTTTTCGGGCGCGACGGCACTGATCAACTCCAGCATATACAACATTGCCATCAAGGGTTCATAGTGCCGGTGTATACTCACTCGGCTATTACTGGGCATCACTTGCCCCATGATCAACCGGTTCCTCCCAAGGATCACCTGGAACTGCCCCTCAACCCCGGGCTCGGTTACTCCCGCAAGTTTGGATTTGGGTTTACGTGCGCCTCTAGCCACAACGCTGATTCTACCGCGTTGTTTTGTGAAGAGCATGACGCTAAGGTCACCCTCAGCGAAGCTCCGACGGCTCAGAACCACGCCATCGAGGGTCACGCTTTCACTCACAGGAGTTTTCCAAGGTTTGTTGTCGGACATGCCGTTCTGTATTGTTTTCAATGCTGTTGGTATCAGCATACAAGCCCAAACCGCCAGAGCAAGCATAACAGGTGACAACAGGTTTACAGCATAAGCATAACAATAGTATTTCCGCTACTGTATCGGTAAGCTGAAGCAACGCACGATCAATCAGCTTCAGCATTCTTATCTGTTTTGTAATATCATTATCATTCATACCGCATATGTCCAATTCTGTGCAGTTATTAATACATACGTTGGCGAGTAACTACAATATTATAGTATAGCGGTATGCTTGGATTATGCATGATGTGTAGTGACGCCTGTATCTATCAGGTCGACTACATATTGATGCCAGCCACAGTGCAACACAGATAGGCACAGCCCATAACCTTCACAAAACAAGACGTTTGTAAGTAATGCCTGTGCAGACACTCGACTAAATTCATTCAACAATATGCCATAGACTATCACTCACCTCTTGACTTACCCCTGTCGTAAAATGCCATACTTATATAGTGCTAGTGAGTAGCACTATTTTAACGACAAAACACCACTGACGGAGGTCATGATACCATGAGCGACTGTTGCAATGGTTCCTGCTGCTGTTCCGACTCTGTAACCAAGGCGGTTGTAGGTCAGCCCGCACCCGACTTCACGATGAAGACAACGGCGGACATCGAAAACCTCACCTCGACAGCCTCTCTGGCTGACTACAAAGGTAAATGGCTGGTGCTGTTCTTCTATCCTCTGGATTTCACTTTTGTGTGTCCAACGGAGATCATCGCCCTTTCTGATCGTCTTGACGAGTTTGAAGAGGCAGGCGCAGAGATTCTTGGTGTCTCTACAGACTCCGTGTTCTCCCACCGCGCATGGCTCAATACTCCGCGCGACAACCACGGCATCGCTGGCGTGAAATACCCGCTGGCATCCGACATGACGAAGCAAGTAAGTAAAGACTACGGTGTTTACATCCCCGCTGAAGGGATTTCCACCCGCGGTCTGTTTATTATAGATCCGAATGGCGTGCTCCAATACGCCGTGTATCACAACCTGAACATCGGCCGCAGCGTAGATGAAACTCTTCGTGTGCTTGAGGGCCTTCAGTCTGGCGGTCTTTGTGCAGCCAACTGGAAGCCCGGTGATGACAACCTGTAGAGGAAACACATGCCATTAAGACGAGGAACACCCATTCCTACGCTCGCAGGGGCCACGGAATGGATCAACAGCGAAATCACAGATGCGCAGATAAAGGCGCCCTGTCTGGTCTATTTCTGGGCAGTGAGCTGTCATATCTGCCATGAAAACATGCCGAAGCTCACCCAGTGGCGTGAGCAATACGGCAACAGCATCCAGTTCGTCTCGGTGCATTTTCCACGGCAACCGGAAGATACCGATGTGGACAAGGTGAAAGCTCAAGCAGTTGAGTTTGGCATTACCGACCCGTTGGCGGTCGATAACAAACACAAGATTGCTGATGCTTTTGACAACCAGTACGTGCCCGCATACTTCCTGTTTGGCCCCGATGGCACACTCATCTCGCGCAGTGCCGGTGACGCTGGGCTGACGATGGTAGAGGCGGCTATTGAACGGATGCTAAAGCAGGGGTAACCCCCCAGAAACCATCACCAAGGCCGCCCCCGGCAGCGAAATGCTGCCGGGGCGTTTTCATACTGTTACAATGCATATGTGAGTAGTCTACGCTGCCAGAGTGCATACATACATATCCCCTTCTGTCTCAGCAAGTGCATCTATTGCGACTTCGCAAGCTGCGTGGGTTCACAAGATGTTATTGAACGATGTACACGCGCAACCATACAAGAAATGACTGCATGTCCCGCAGGTGATGAACTTCGGACGGTTTTCTTTGGTGGGGGCACGCCCAGTGTGATCGGTGTGGAGCAGTTGACCTCAATTATGAACAGCCTTCAAGACCATTTTGGGTTCACCGCAGACGCTGAGATCAGCCTTGAGGTCAACCCGGCCACAGTGGACTATCCCCAGCTTGTGGAACTCCGAAAGAACGGATTCAACCGCATCAGCATAGGCATACAGTGTTTCGATGACAATATGCTGAAGATACTGGGTCGACGGCATACTGCAGAGCAAGCACGGCAGACGGTCCGATGGGCCCGTGACGCAGGCTTCTCAAACATCAGCATCGATGTGATGTCTGCATTGCCATCGCAGACCACTGCGCATCACATCACCCAACTGATACAAGCGTGTGAGCTGCGGCCAGAACACATCTCCTGCTACTCCCTGACGCTCGAAGCTGGCACCCCTCTTGCCCGGCTGGTAGATGCTGGCACACTATCTCTTCCCGATGACGAAGCCCAAGCTGATATGATGATGGCCACCAGACATGTGCTGACTGAACATGGATACCAACAATACGAAGTATCCAATTACTGCCTGCCAGGCTTTGAATGCCGTCATAACCAGGTCTACTGGCAGTCGCTGCCCTACTTTGGGTTTGGGCCCGCCGCAGTCAGCACAGTCGATGGCTCACGGCAAACCCGAGAGCCATCACCAGCCAGGTACTCGGAGCTGATAGAACAAGGGCAATCGGTAGTGGTTGACGAAGAGCAGTTGACAGCGGAACAACAGCGTTTCGAGTATATCATGCTGGCACTACGCACGACTGACGGATTTGACACACAAATCCTTGATACCCGCTTTGAAGTATGGCCTGAGTTGACTGGCATCTGCACAAACCTGCAGGGGCGAGGTCTGCTTGCACCTACTGAACGCGGATGGGCCTTGACGCAAGCTGGTATGTTATTAGCCAACGAAGTAATGATGGAGTTTTTGTCATGAGCGACCCTTTGAAGTCAGAAATCATACATGAAGGCCAGTGTGAGTTCCTGGTACCAGACGGCCCGTTCTTTAATGAGAAAGCCAAACTGAGCCGCGACCTGGGCGTGATCGGCCTTCGTGCTGAAGCCGCACGGAAGGGTCATCCCTTGAAGGTGATCGACATGATGTGCGGCATCGGTACCCGCGGGATCCGGTATCTACGCGAGGCACCAGTCAATGATCTTATCATGGCTGATGGCAACAAGCATGTCGTGGCCGCCACTGCGGCAAATTTCGCACGCAACCCTGTGTCTGGCGATGTCAAGGTGAAGCTGGAACATGAACAACTGCACCGACTGGCCTACCAGTTGCGAAATGAACAGCAGTGGTTTGACTGGGTCGACATCGACGTGTTTGGTAGTCCTGCTCCCTTTTGGCACGCCGCCAGCCTGTTAACTAGCTTCGGAAGCGTGCTCTACCTGACCGCCACGGATACCGCGGCGCTCTGGGGAAAATACGCCGAAAGCGCGTTTCGCCACTATGGTGCGATTACCCGCAACTGGAACTGTGGTGACGAAATCGGCATCCGGTGCCTCATCGGCTCACTGCTGCGGAGTGTCGGCGAACGGGAATTCCACCTCACCCCGCTGTTCTGCCTCGATGAAGGCTACGCCTTCAGAGTGGCGGTTCGGATGCACTATGGCATAGACGGATATCCGATGAAGAACATGGGCTGGATGGGCCGGTGCCAGCAGTGCCTGTCCATATGGAGCACCACCTTCCGCGATACCCCGACGGTATGTCGTGTGTGCGGTGGGCAAGCGCAAATTGCCGGACCGCTCTGGACCGGCCCGCTACACGACATAGAATACCTGAAGGAGATGCGGGCCCAGACAAATGAAGTGGAATTCAAACACGCCTGCCGTGTTCTGGATATCATGCAGGAAGAGTGCGATGGTGCGATCGGCTACTACACTATGGGCACCATCGGGCGTACGGCCGCATTGAAGGGTATCCCGCAAAACAAGAAAATGGCTCAGGTGCTTCGCGCCGCAGGGTTCAAAGCCACGAGGACTCATCTTGAACCACAGGCAATTAAGACTAATGCCCCCTTCCCCACCGTGCTGGAGCTTGCTAAAACAATCTGGCCTGCATAGGGGTAGTTACGTAACTATCGGGTGTGTGATTCCGCGGCTAATCGCATATCTAGATGCTCCTAAGTGAAAGGTTCATGACTGCTGACATGGTTATGACCTTACCCTCCCTCGCTTCCTTCACCTCACCTGCTAGTTTACAGTCCATCACATAGGTCTACACATCGCTCACGACCAGGAATATTTCACAATAATAATATTATGTGCTCATTATATTTCATTCATAAGCACTATATTACCATTATAAACTGGTATAGCTCTGCGATAATCAAGACAGAACAACTCATTCGATGTGGTACAACACATACAAAGCGAATCTCAGGGAGGATATCATGAATACCTACAACGCACTGGCTATCAAGGACCTCAAGCAGTTTGTATTCGGTAGCAGCCCAAATCCGGTCACCACCAAAAGTGGCCTCATCATTGGAGGTGGAAGAGTCTACCCCGAACTCAACTTCACTCTGCCACCCATGGACATCACGGCCGACACCCTGCCTGAAGTAGATCGTCAGTATACCCAGATGATCAACGATGCCTGCCATAGAGCCGTTGACCTGCATAGTGAAGGCATTGTCGTGGAGTTTGAGCTGCTCCCGCCGATGACGCATAACCCCGAGTGGGGAGCCCGAATCACTGCAATCCTTCGCAACGTACTCGACAAATACGCGGCATCGGATGGTCTCAAGGGCGTGCTGCGGATCACACCGAACGACATCCGCGAACATGTACGCCCGCCTGTCATGTGGCACGGTCACTACTGGGACAACATGGTGCGCAGCTTTGAGCTAAACTCACAAGCCGGCGCAGACATTCTCAGTATCGAGTCAACCGGCGGTAAGGAGATACACGACGACGCCATCATGAACGCCGACCTGCCGTCAGTGGCCTTCGCCCTGGGCATACTCGGTGCCCGCGATATGGAACGTCTTTGGGACATGATCGTCGGCGTGAGCAATAAGTATGGAGTGATCCCGGGTGGTGACACTGCCTGCGGCTTTGGCAACACCGCCATGGTGCTGGCTGACAAGCAGTTCATTCCCAAGGTGTGGGCAGCCGTCATCCGTGTGATGACCGCAGCCAGGACACTGGTAGCTCACGAACGCGGAGCCATCGGACCTAGCAAGGACTGCGCTTACGAAAACCCCTATATCAAGGCGATCACCGGATGTCCCATCAGTATGGAGGGTTCTGAGGCATCAGTGGCCCACCTTTCGCCAATTGGCAACATCCCTAAAGCGGTTTGCGACCTGTGGTCGAACGAATCCGTACAGAACCTGAAGCTGCTGGGAGGCATGGCACCCACCGTCAGTATGGAGCAGTTGACCTTTTCCACCCGCCTGATGAACGTGGCCATCAACCATGGCGCCGACAGCGCTTTGACCCTGCGCGACTGGTTCTCAGAGAGTGACGTCAAGTACGACCCACAAGCGTATGTTCTACGTCCTGACGTGGTGTTGAAACTGGCTGGCAAAATCATAGAAGAGCCCACCGCCTACGGGCGTGTCCGTAGAGCGGCCTTGGCCACCCTGGAAGAGCTGCGAGAGGCGTATGACCGCGATGAGTTCATGCTGCAGGGACGTGAAGCCGCTTGGCTGGACATGCTGAGCGACGCAGCCGACGAACTGCCGGAAACCGAAGCCGAGATCATCGAACAGCAGAGCAAGATTGCCGATCCCAAGAAGGTTAATCTAGCCGAGTACGGTCTATAATCTGAGCCTAACCATCTGCAGGCGGCCGGTATCCGGCCGCCTGTTTTTACACCTACAAAGACCGGTGTTCGTAGAGGCTCTGCCCGAAATGAGCGCTGACGCGTTGAGCGAGTTGCACCTCTCGCGCCATCAGGGTGATCTCCTCATTGGGTTCTGAGAGGCACTGCATGATATCCGCGTAAACAGCTTCAGCCTCCAGGAAGATTCTAGACGCCTGTATGGCTCTCAACGCCACGTCTTCCTTCATCCAGGGGCTCAGGGTTTGTTGGTCGGTCACCATGAAAAACCCCTTGCGATTCGCTTGCCAGCTTGGGGTTTGCCAGCATGCGCCTGGGATAGTCTGCCATACCCGGTCGAGGCTGCTGTCGAAGATGCGCCTCAACGCCCAGCTCCCGTTCCATGGGAACACCTCCATCGCTGTAGATGTCAACTCCCAGGCCTCTAGAAGCCGATTCTGGAGCTCTACAGGGTATGTGGCGACTATTTGCCCTAGCAGCTCGTTCAGGCTGCTGGCAGGGCTTTGCAGGAACGCCTTATACATCCCGATATTGACGCTGAAGTGTTCCGGCACCATGCCGTAATACTCTTTAGCGCCCACAATACCCGGTGTCTCCGCCAGTGCCTTCAACTGCTGGTAAACCAGCCTTGGGCAAGCCAGATGTGTCATCGGGTAGATATCCTCACCAGCTCCGCTGAAGAACCCCTCACCCATCACCGGGATGCCCCTGCGGCTTGCCAGCCGGGCGGTGTTTCGCAAGGTGCCGTCTGTGGTGTTGCAGAACTGCACTTCAGCCACCGTATGGTGCAGGATGAGTCCAAATCCCTCGGATTCCATTCCCTCAACCACACTCAGGATCTGCCCCTCGCTGATCTCCCATGGCTCCCACCACAGCCGCGCATCGGGTTTGACACTATGCATGGCTTCACGCAAGGCAGATAGGAACTTGATCAGGCGACTGTGAAGCGGCACGCCGTGGCACCGCGGGCAGTCGCCAAACTCGCTGCACAGCCACGCGAACTGATCGTAGGTATAAACCATCACATCATCGATGCCCGGGTATTCCGTGAACAGCCACTTAAGCCGTGCCTGATAGAACTCCACCACTGCGTCGTCGCTGATGCAGGTCGTGACATCCTCTGGTGGTCCCATGGGTAGACCAAAGTGAGCCAGCGTGTGGAATCCCACCTTTTTGGCTAATGCGACACGATGGTGCCACTCCTTCTGGTGGGCTGCTCCGTAGATCGCGCCTCCCGGCTGGTTATACCGCACGACCGACTCTGCGTGCCACTCTGGTAGTTGGGCAGGATCGCTGATGAAGTCCTCCAGGTTCAACACTTCGTTGGCCGGCTTCCAGGCCCAGGCGATACTGAGCTGAATAGTGTTGATACCCAGCTCCTTCAACGCCAGAAGCCGGTCTTCGGTCCAGCGAACATCCGGTGTCGTGGGATGCCCAAGAATGCCTACAGTATATTGGAAAGCTGTCGTCATATATTACTCCGTTTAGGGATATAGCTGTATTTTCGATAGATTGACTTGAACCGGCGGCCAGTTGCTGGCTGCTAAACAGAGCTGGACTCGGTCAATTTCGGCTCTGCGTTTCTGGCTGCCAAGCCCCAGTGAGGTCATTGAGACCGTGATCTGCTGCCACGATTGCCCGACTACCAGTTTCACGGGATATTGCCGGCCATTCGTGCTGCTGACTAGTAGTATATCGATACTGACACCACCAGTCGAGACACCGGTTCCCGTTTCCTGAACAACTGAATAGCGAAACCTCAGTTCACGCAACAGGGCCAGTGATCCCGCAGAAACAGTCCAGTACGCCGAGGCCTGCCAGAAACCTGAAGCCCCCGTATAGGCACCAAACTGCACGCTGATCGAACCATCCGGCTGTGGTGTTGGCTTAACCTCACAGGGGCCCATTACCCCATCTGGCGGTCTATTCAACCGCAGCTCAGGCAGCAGCCTGATGGGTGATATCTGCTGATCATTAACCACCACCGGATACTCGCATCCTGGCGGCACATTCGCACCACGGTAAACGGCGGTGTCTTCAGCATCTCGGTTAAAGCCGATAGCTCCACGGGCAGTGATGACCATCTGAGTATCATGTCTGCAGGTAGCCACATAGGTTGATACAGAGCGCAACCACGCTGGTGATGCCAGTGGTTGGATCCCCCTATCCTCCAAGTCGGCCTGCTCCACATTCAGCATGCTAGAGTCAATGACTACATCGGGCCGTATAGAGGTTGAGGGGTTCAGCCACTCATCCACGGAGCCCGCGACTTTATCGCAATAGACCGGCAGTTTGGATTGCTTCAATATCCGCTTCAACACACTACTGACCGGATGCACACACGGGATGAAGATCAGCTTGTATTCGCTCAGTAATGCAGCACCACCCTCCACCGCTTGCGAGTCGAGCACATGGCACTCTACGCCTAGGTTTCTCAGCCACCTGACCACAGCACGCACGGCTCTCGCCTCTGTTCCATCGCCAGGAGCCAACAGTTCTGACAGGCTGTTGTAGATCACCACCACTTCAACTGGTGGAGGTACCGGGCAAGACGCCTGGGTGTATCGCGCACACAGATCCGTCGTCACCGGAAACTCAAGTGCAGGGTTCCACGAGTAGTTGCCGTTCTGACCACTCGCCATATCCAGGTAGCCGATCACTGCACTGTGATGCCTGTGTATGAAGCTGTTATGTAGTTGCCAGCGTAGATCACTCAGACAGCGCGGCCTCATGATAGAGCCGCCCTCCACTATCCAGGCTGGTTTCTTAAGCCATTTGGAGCAGCCATCCATCACTGCCATGTTGCAGTGCCATTGCGCGCTTCGGTCAATCTCCCAGTCGCGATCGTACTGATATGCCGTCACACCAAGGGTGTCAACATAGGGGGCCACCGCCTGGTAGATGCTCCAGGCGTTATTGTGCGTGCGGTGAGCTCCCCACACATGGTCGTCCGGCATTGGCCATCCGGTGAAGCTGTTCACCAGCAGACTGATAGGCTTTCTGGTCATCAGTCGCAACCCTTTGGTAACCTGTTGATAACTCCAGGCCACATACCAGCGCAGGAACAGACCCCAGTCTCGCCAGATTATGCTGCCCGTTGTAGAGCTCCGCGGAGGTTTCACATCACCCCAGTGATCGTAGTGGGTGTTCCAACACGAGTTGCATGACGGTAATCCCGCCTTCGCAGCACGCTCAGGCGACGCTGCCCCGTAGTGAGGCGATGCGGGGTTTCCGGGCAGCCACTCCTGGTACATGCGGATGGTGTTGGGGTTGTAGTCAAATAATCCGTCACTCAGATCGTTGTCGGGGTTCAGATATATCTCGCCTTCAGCGATATATCCTGCCACTGTCTGAGGGTATGCCGTCTCCACATGCTGCACAACCGATTGATGCCAGGCGTTGATATGCGGAATCATCCATGGATGGCTATACGCAGGTATAACCGGAGCGGGATACTTACCGACCACACTGCCTTCAGACACACCCTGTCGCCCTGTCTGATCAAGCCTGTTCCAGGCGAAGGCCTCTTTACCCACACTCTGCAGGACCCAGTCTGGCATCCCCCAAGCGGAGTTCAGTATGAACCACACAGTCAAGCCAGACTGAGCACACAGCCGGCATATGCGGTCTGGCCAGGCAAAGTCATACTTCCCCTCAACAGGTTCCACAAACCGCCATGAACAGTCGACCTTCAAGCTTTCGGCACAGAACCGGCTCTTAAGCAACTTCAGCCGTTGTATCACCGCTGCATCATCTTTTGACCAGTCCATATAGTGTATGGTGATAGCCATTTTGGGGACCATTTGGCACCTCTCAGTTATTGAGTATACTTCCCCATGTTCTTATCCATATCCTTCTGTCGTCACCCAGGCAGTATATATCCAACGAAAATGGCGTCCCGCAAGGGACGCCATTCTAGATATCCAGCGAGCCGAGGTTATCGCAAAACAAAACCGTGCAGTAAGCCGTTCACTTCTGCCATTCCTGCGATGTCTCCTTTATCGTTGATACAGGTCGCCTCTCTCAAGTTCCAGCCTTTTGGCAAATCGCAGAGATCATTAAGTATCTTCATCTCATCGTGATCCCATACCACAGCGCTACAACCCTTGTTCGCTATCACAGCGAAACCCGCAATCATTCCGCGGGAATTCACAGCGAATGCTTCGCTGTAGCCAATTCCGTCATCGGGAAGCAGTGTCAAATCGCCCTTAATCCACAACGCAGCTGATCCCCGGCTACGCTTGGTCTGCACGTATCCAACCACCCAGCCCTTTTCTGATACCGCATGTGCACATCCACCCAACCCCTTGTCAGGTAGAATAGATAGACGCTCTTTGGTCCATACGGCGGCACGCTTGGTTGGGCCTTCAACACCCTCAAGGTTTCCGTCGGCTATCCACCCAACCTGATACTTCCCTGAAGTTGCCAGCACACTGCGCTCGATGGGTGCTTCACCGCGTGCCGCGACCGCCAGTGAGCTGCCGGAGCTCACCAGAGCGGGCATGTCTGTCCGTTTGCCTTCATCCCATAGAAACGGCACCTGATCGTTCATGTCAATGGCGAGAATGGTGCCGTTATTCTTATATTCTACAGGCCGAATCATCGGCCCTAAGTCAACTAAATTCGCGGCATATAGGCTGCCACCACAAGCAAAGGTGGCAAGGCACGCTAAGATTGTTTTCTTCATCACTATACTCCCTAGTTGTCGCCTTGTGAGTTGAAGTTCATGTCTATGATCGTATAGTCGAAACTATTCACGGTGTTACCGCCATCCAAGTCAGCCATCTGGTTCCAAGTAGGATCACCAGGCTGCGTACCATAGGCATTGTCAAGCACCACATAGTCGAACAGGTTCACAGAGTTACCACCATCGGCATCGCCGTTTTTCAAGGTCATGTTGACCGTGGTATTACCAGTCACATCGATACTGGCCTTCTTGCGTAGCCATCGAGGAACCCTGATGAGTATCTCCATGGCACCTTCATGCTCTGTCAACAAGCTGTAGACACCGCTTGAATTTAGGGTGGCACTGGTTGTTTGAAGCACGGTGCCGTTGGATCGCCTTAACACTACGGTGGCCACCAATCCGTTGCGTAGACCCGAGAAATTCCCTAGAGTGAGGCTTCCCGATATCGTCTTGCGGATGACATAAGTGGCATCGGCCCGCAGACTCGGTGCCATGCCTGTCACAAATGCGCGTGCTTTTACCGTTTTGTTGGTGCTGATACTGATTGGGCCAGTATACAGCGAGCTGGTTTCGGTAGGCTCACTGCCGTCAGTGGTGTATCGGATCTGCGCACCACTGGTGGCACAAGCGATAGAAACACTCTGCGTGCCGGTGTAGGTCCCTGATGCCAGGCTGAACGTAGGCGTCGCAATGGCGTCGAATTTATAAACCATCACACCTGATTCGTCCACTTCGTTGACGACACGATTGACCGGTGCCACCCAGTATAAGGAGCTCCCGATATGAACAAGCTCACCTGTCTCAGCCGTCATTCCTCCAGGCAGTGTCACAGAAACGTCACCTTCAAACACTTTTGATGCCAGTCCAGACGAGTATTGAATCACCCTATATGCAGATTTCTGCTCATAATACTCAGGATTCGAAGAACCATATAGGCAAAAGTTTTCCGCTGACGTAGACTCATCGTAGACGTTGCCTACACGGTCCCATCCAGTCCACAAATCGCCATTAACGTCGATAGTGCCGGAGGCCATGTAAGGCATTTTGTTTTCGTCAAGGCTCCTAACTGTTACCTGCCCAGTCTGGCTAATGTTAGTCAAGGAGATTAAGTGGGTGTCATATATTCCCGCACTATGATTATGGTGGAATAATGATCTTGTTACGACAGTAACATTACCGTTTCTATAATAAACCCTCAGTTTTGATATTTGAATCGTGTGGTTTGATTGTCCTATGCAACTGCTAGCTCCTTGTAGATACGGCACAGACACTGTGTGCGAAGCACCTGCAGAATCGACATATACGTAATACAGGTCTGCCACACCTACCGGATCGCTATACGTATTGTATAGGTAGTTGATCGTACCATATTCGTTGTAGTAGGCATAACGCACCGATGCTCCTGACGGTCTGGCAAGGCTATCTATGCTGACATTATTTAATATCTGACCGTTGGCCGATGACAACCGTACTAATCTCAGAATGCCATCACTATCTACAACTTCAATATTGGCTTTGTCTGCTACTATTGTCAGTCCACTAACATAGCTATTCGGTATGTCCAATTGTCTGGACCACTTAACACCACCAGTAGCGGTATAGCATACAGCAAATGCATTTGATCCACCGGAATTGGTCGAATACAAATTGCCTTTTGTCAGGCCCGCAAGTATTATGTCTCCGTTGGGTAAGGTGTCACCGTAGGACACACTATCGGGTTGATCAGTACCTATCTTCCGTGTCCATGCCAACTGCGCGTTAATGTCATACTTCATGAGCCATACATCACGCTGTAGTTCACCACCACCCATACCTGATCCACCAAATACATCAGTGCTATTTCCGTAGACATATATACCGTCTTGAGCAACGCAGGTCTCTATAGATTGCATGCCATTAGTTGATCCCCACGTAACAGTGCACAGAGGTGTTGATATGGCTCGAGTTGATGTGCAGGATGAGCAGAACACAATCGCTGCTAGCATCGCAAAGACTTTGCCCATCACATCGATGTCCGTAATGTATCTCTTCCACATCATTTTAGTTCTCCCTCTAGTGCGATGAAGTCTGGTACCTTCATGCTATCGCTACCAATCCCCCGGCTTTCAACGTATCCAGAAGGCGGGTAGGCTCCATAGTGAAGCTGAGACGCTGCACCACCATCAAGCATCAAGGCTTGGGTGATGGCGGGTACATCCATATTGTAGCCAGCAAGGATATCGGAAGGAATACCGAATAACATTGCTTGAGTTCCGGCCCAAGTAAGGTCACCTTTACTTGATACCAGATACATCGCTCTTCGGTTTTGCTTCAATGCACTCCAAGCCACCACGCTGCGCGAAGCACTAACATTACCTTCGTTCCAGTTTGGTTTGGCATCATTTACAGCCGCGCCGTTGTATATCAACGCACCCAAGTTGCTTCTGAAAGAGTATGTCATCGGCTCATCAACGGCATCAGACACAACTAGGACATTCGATCCGTATTGTCCGAAGCCGACGGTACTGCGTTTGAGTCGTTTTATCGTGTCCTCATCAAGCGGAGCGCCTTCCCTGCGGCCACCTTGCTTGCAGACTCCTGACAGCGGATAGCCCTTACCACTCGGGACATACTTAGCGGCAGGGCCACCATTTATGGTGGCGCGGATACGTTTATACGGTGTACCGACTTTGTAATACGATGAAGTGGTATTAGCAACTGCGTTGGGCCAGGTATCGCAGTTCACAGGATATCCGTACAGGCTACGCGGCTTAGCCAACATCATCTCTTTGCGCACGTTGTTCATGTGCTTCGCGGGTACATAAGCGATGACAGCCGAAGGTGTATCTAGGAACAAGATCGGACGGTCGTCATAAAACTGGTTGATGGCCACTGTACGACGGGCCATGTGTACGCGGTCATATGCCGCATCATCATCTACCACCCAGGTCAAAAACCGATAGTAGCTGGCGGCTTGGCACGCGCTTAATGGAACGGGTATCTTCATCTCGTGCCCCATACCGGGTGTCGCTTGAGTTCCGAGGCCGTGGCAGTTGGTATGAGTGGACACTTGGCAGTCTAGCGTCTTGCTCTCAAGTTCATATACTTTAGTCAGATAATAGTCATACATACTGACGTGAAGACGATCAACATTCTTGTTCCTGGCGTCTACCAACCGGTAGCTTCGGATAAAGAACTCCTCATCGTCGTCAGTCGTTATCTCGGTGTTTTTGTCATTAATGCCTTTGGAAACAGCCCCAAAAACTTGTTGTCCACCGGAATCTACAGCTCTTAGCAAGTGGACAGAGCTACTTCTTAAGAAAGTCGAATCATACCCAGTGTTGACTATCCGCCATGCTTTGATGTCATAACTGTATAGACCACGTGGTGACTGAGTGCCGTTGGTCTCCTTAAAGTCCCAGCTTAATGTGACATTACCGGGGTTCGATACCGTCTGGGTGACCGTTCTGGCAAGCCTGGGCCGGAGGGTCGAACTATCAGTTGCACTCGCAGCCTCATAAATCATAAGCTCAACGGTGATTGGAATGTTGCTGAGTGATTTTCCACCGACTGACACCACAAGTGTTTCGGGTGTTTGTGTGCTTTCACCTAAACAGCTAAATGCTTCTTTTGAGGGCTCTGTACCGAAATAGAGGTTGTTAACGGACACTGTTTTGATGTGCTCTTCCCATGTGCCGCCGGGTAACTGAGCGCGGACGCTGAGGTTAATCGTGCCATTGTGACAAGATGTCGTGTTCCATGTTGCACTCACGCTGTAGAAATACACAGGCATCATGTAGCCGACATATGTCACGGTGCCGTTGATGGGTGTGATGATCTCACCATGTACCGCACCCCCTGATTCAACTGCTCGTATCTCAGACCCTATCAGGTTGACCGTTGATGTCATGAAAGCATTTACTGTGACATTACCGGCGACCTCAGTCTCCGTTGGGCTGCTCCAGCTAATTGTGGTGGCGGCGTGACTAACTCCTGACACACATAACACACACAATAAGAATAAGGCGGCTATGGTAAATCGTCCGAGCAGCTTGTTACATTTCATCGGCATTTTGGCCTTCCTTAAGCACATAGTGCATTCAGTTTACTATTGATTACCCGATTTCTGCAATAAGATATGCAGGAATATACAAGAAATTTGGGTCAGTTTTATTCAAACGGAACATTATTTACTAAAATGTTGCCAAGGTGTGAATAAATATACCATCTTTGTGCCCAGTCCGCGGCCTCTACCCGATCAGGAATGGTCCCTAAACGAAACAAGCAGAAGGGATTCCCTTCTGCTTGTCGAGGCCAATGTTATCCGCATATCACGAGATAATGCGGACATACCTTAGCTTGCCAACCCTGATGACAGATCCTGTAAGCGAAGCAACATTGAGCTCAGCCTTTTCGTCGGTCAACTTGTCGTCATCTATAGAAACACCACCCTGCTGTATCATGCGGCGGGCCTCACCGTTGCTCTTCACCAGCCCCAGGCCATGAAGAAGCTTAGGAAGCCACACCTTGCCGTCGGTAATGATATCAGCGGGGATGCTTAGCTCGGGCATATCCTGCGGTATCTCTTTCTTGCTGAAAATGCGCGTAAACTCCGCTTCGGCAGCATCGCCAGCCTCCTTACCGTGGTAGATTGCCACGATCTCTCGGCCAAGGCGTCGTTTGGCGACCATAGGGTTCAGACTACCGTCTGCCATACCGGCTAGCATCACAGCAACCTCATCCATCGGCACATCGGTACATAGTTCGTAATACATCCCTATGGCCTGGTCAGGGATCGACATCACTTTTCCGTACTGCTGCTGAGGGGCTTCATCAATCCCGATATAGTTACCAAGCGACTTACTCATCTTTTCAGTGCCATCGAGCCCGACAAGAAGGGGCATCGCTAAGACGCTCTGAGGCTCCTGGCCGTATTCGCGCTGAAGGTCGCGCCCAACCAGGTTGTTAAACATCTGGTCGGTGCCGCCCATCTCGATATCGGAGTGGATGGCCACGCTGTCGTAGCCCTGACATAGCGGGTAAAGTATCTCATGTAGCCCCAGCGGACGGTTCTCTTCCAGCCGTTTGGTGAAGTCATCACGTTCCAGAATCCTGGCCACAGTGGTCCGGCTCGCGAGTTGGATCACAGACGCGAAGTCCATTTTGCCTAGCCAGTCACCATTGAAAGTGATCTCTGTCTTTGTTTGGTCCAGAATGCGGAATAGTTGATTCTGATATGTTTTGGCATTTTCAAGCACTTGTTCGCGTGACAGTTGCGGACGTGTCTTGCTTTTACCGGTGGGGTCGCCTATCATCGCGGTAAAGTCACCAATCACCAGACATGCTGTGTGGCCAAAGTCCTGGAACTGCCGCAGCTTTCGCAGCACCACGGCGAAGCCCAGGTGAATGTCAGGTGCGGTCGGGTCAAGACCCAACTTCACACGCAGAGGCTTACCTGTTGCCTGCGACTTTTCGAGCTTAGTCTTAAGCTCCTCTTCGGGAATGAAGTGCGCTACACCACGCATCAGCGTCGCGAGCTGTTGTTCTACCGGAACCATGATATACCTCTCATCGCATTCTGATTCTTTTTTACATATACATTATGCCCGATGCGGTGATATCCGCTCAAAGCACCCTGGAAATCGGCAAGGAATCTGCGGGGACTGTATCGAACCTTACACTATAAGTCAATCCCAGGAGCCCACATGAAACTCTCAGAAGCCCAACTTAATGAAAGCCACACTGCGCTGATCGCCCAAGCTGACCTACTAGTCGCAGAAGCCGCAAGCATGGTGGCCAAAGACCCGGCACACCCAATCTACCATGTGACGCCGGCAGCGCGTTTCATGAATGACCCAAACGGCCCGGTTTGGCATAAGGGACGATACCACCTGTTCTTTCAACATCATCCATACTGGGGAGTCAACAAAGATATCTACCCAGCATGGGGCCATGTGTCCAGCGCGGACATGGTCCACTGGCGTCACGAACCCATCGCGCTTATGCCAGGACCGCATCAGTATGATATCGCCGGAGTGGCCTCCGGGTGTTGTGTGATACACAAAGGCGTGCCCACCATCTTGTACACGGGCGTGGGTCCTGCCGGACAAACACAGTGTCTGGCCACCAGTGACGATGAGATGAAGATATGGACAAAGCACCCAGGCAACCCGGTCATCGCTCACCGGCCCGATATCGCAGGGTTAGGTGACGGCTTCCGAGACCCTTGTATTTGGCAAGAGCCAGACGGATACCGGATTCTCATCGGCTCTGGTTATCAGCAAATGAATGGCACGGTACTGCTCTACAAATCCAAGGATTTACGGGAATGGGAGTTCTTGGGTCCGATGTGTGAGGGGATGGGCGAACATTGCTTTCAGTGGGAGTGCCCTGCCTTTTTCCCGTTGATGAACCACAACGGACAGCGCCAGCATGTACTCATTGTCTCCCCGTTATTTAGGAATATCGCCGCGTTACGTGGTGAGGTGCAGTATGCCATCGGCCGTGTCGACAACAACCGATTTGTTCCTGAACGATGGCATACCGTGGACTACGGTGGACCGACGAGTTACTACGCTCCCAGCAGCTTCGAGCATCCCAAAGGCCGCCGGGTTCTCTGGGGCTGGATACTAGCAGACCGTCCGATGGAATCCAAGTGGAGTCACGCAATAAGCCTTCCCCGTGTGGTCACCATGGGCGACGACTCTACACTGCGCTACGAGCCGGTGAGTGGAATTAAGACGCTGCGGAAACATGAGACTGCCATGAGCAATGTGAAATTGCAGGATGACGAAACTATCATCATTCCTCAGGCAGGCTTGAACACAGAGGTTGAGGTATCCTGCCAACTACCTGATAACAGCCAGGTGGAATTGCATGTGTCAAGAAGCTCGGATGGAAGCCGGTATCTGCCAGTCACGATATCAACGGTTGATAACTCAGTGATCTTCAACGGCCACCATGCCCCGCTGGCACTCAGTCGGGACCGTAAGGTTAAGCTCCGCCTGTTCATCGATGGTTGCATAGGCGAACTCTATATCTGCGATACGGCGTGCATATCATCGCATATTCCTGTCGATGTAAATGCAACCGGGATATCGGCCATACTGCATAGAGGAGCTGTCATAAAACAGATCAAAGTGTGGGAAATGGGCAGCATCTGGTAAGCATCGATGAAGGGTTTCGATCATCCATACAGTATAGTCGCAGCCCATGTCCCAACGACACTTTACGATGTGTTGAGTTTATGTCATGCTGAATGTATAGTGATGTGTATTAGGGGAGTTTTTCCATCATGCCTCAAAGCCAAGGCCTTACCGCTTGAGAATGCAGACCATGCGAACTATCGCCGAAAAGAGAAGGTGACATGACCTACCTGGAATTGCTTTATAACCTGGCTCTGTTGATCGCTCTAAGCATCGTGTCCGGGTTCATCAGAAGGAATTCTACCAGCAGCACACAGCATGCCCTACTCCAGGGGTTGCTGTTCGGTGTCACTGTGATGATCGGCATGGTCAGACCCCTCGAGATCAGCCAAGGTCTGTTCTTTGACGGTCGTTCTGTCATTATCAGTCTTTGCGCTCTATTCTTCGGTCCCGTCGCAGTGGCAGTCACCTCATCAATCGCCATCGTGCTGCGGTATTTTCAAGGCGGGATTGGCACACTTACCGGTATCTGCGTGATATTATCATCAACCCTCATTGGTTTGATGTTCCATTATAGTCACCATCATAAACGCCAGCAATTCAAATCTTTCACACTGTGGACGATTGGTATTGTTGTGCATATCTTTATGTTGATACTCATGTTCACACTGCCCATCACTACGGCCATAAATACGCTGCAGCAAATTGCCCTACCTGTGATTGTCATTTATCCACTGGCCACGATACTTGTTGGCAAGATATTATCGGACCAACTGGCCAATGACCGATATTTGAAGGAGCTGTCAGATAGCCGCGAGCAATTCCGCACCACTCTTTTCAGCATAGGCGATGCCGTCATCACTACTGATGACACTGGACACATCCAACTCATGAATAGTGTTGCAGAAACATTGACGGGATGGTCGTTCTCCGAATCTCAAGGTCGCAAACTCTCGGAAGTATTCAACATCGTCAGCGAGGAAACATCAGGACCGGTAGATGACCCATCAGTCCGTGTTCTCAAAGAAGGCACAGTCGTCGGGCTTGCCAACCACACCCTGTTGATCGCCAAAGATGGAACACGCAGGGCTATCGCAGATAGCGGCGCACCCATCCGTGACCAGGCTGGGGCGGTGACCGGCGTCGTGCTGGTGTTTCATGACCAGACGCATGACCGTCTAGCGGAACAACAGCTTCGGGAAAGCGAGCAGAAATACCGGGCGCTATTTGAAAACATGGCATCCGGTAGCTGTCTGAGTGAAGTGATCTATGAGGATGGCGTCGCCGTCGACTACCGCATCTGGGAAGTGAACCCCGCCTTCGGCCGTATCCTCGGTATAGATACCTCCAGTGTGGTGGGAAAACGGGCATCTGAGGTCTACTGCACAAACGAGATCCCGTTCTTCGGTATCTACACAAAAGTAGCGAAAACTGGGAATCCAGGCAGTTTTGAGGGTTACTTTGGACCGGGACACAAGCATCTGCAGATTACTGTCGGCTGCCCACGCCCAAACTTCTTTTCTACCGTATTTACAGACATCACGGAGCGGAAACAGGCAGAGGAGAGGTTAAAGCGTATAGAGTGGATGCTGTCCAAAAAGCCATCCGGAATGCAGTATGAGCACGAGCCGTTATCAATTGGTGTTCCAGGTGTCGGTAATCCAGGGATAATCACCCGTTCTGTCACCCATCAGACCTTAATGACCATCATCAGCGACGTACTCGATTTACTGGGTACATCGATCACCATCTACGAGGTTTCCGGTGAGTGTGCGCTGAATGCGATTGCATCGGGCTGGTCACGACTCATCAACACCATCCCCGCCAGCCGCGTATATGGTGATGCTCCCAATGCTGGATTATGCAGCTACAGCACCGCCAAATTGTCAAGCCAAACGATAAGTGCCTCTCAAGAACAAGATGGAATATGTGTGTGCGGACTGCAGATATTTAGCGTTCCAGTGTTTGCTGGCGGACAGATAATCGGGGCTATCTGCCTGGGGTATGGTGACCCGCCTCAAGATATCAATGTGTTAACGAAAATTGCTGATCAATTCGATCTCGATCTCAGTGGGCTTCAAAAGGAAGCAGCCGCGTATGACGCCCGGCCACCATATATCATAGAGATGGCCAAACAGCGACTACAATCTGCAGCACAGCTCATCGGATACATGGTCGAGGCAAAAACTGCTGAAAACCAGCGTGTTGCGATGGAGCTTCAGCTAAGACAGGTACAAAAGATGGATGCAGTTGGTCGCCTTGCGGGTGGTGTGGCCCACGACTTTAACAATATGCTGAGCGTCATCCTGGGATACTCCGACATCGCTTTGAAACAGCTATCACCATCAGACCCGATATATGATGACATCAGCGAAATCCATAAAGCAGGCCAGCGTTCGGCCGAATTGACCAACCAGTTGCTCGCATTTTCTCGCAACCAGGTCATCACACCGAAAGTGCTTGACGTCAACAGCACTATCCCGAAGATGTTAAACATGTTGCGCAGGCTTGTCGGCGAGCATTTGGACCTGATTTGGACTCCATGTACCGGTCCTCTATGGGTAAGAATGGACAATTCACAACTGGACCAGATATTGGCGAACCTGCTTGTCAACGCAAAGGACGCGTTACCCAAGGGCGGCCATGTGACTATAAGCACCTGCAACTGCACTCTGCATGAAGCCGAAAGTGATCTGCACACAGATTTCATCCCCGGGGACTATGCAAAAATTCAAGTTATTGACAATGGTTGTGGCATGGATTATGCCACTCTCACGAATCTATTTGAGCCCTTCTTTACGACAAAATCCGCCGGACATGGCACCGGGTTAGGGCTTGCTACGGTATATGGGATAGTCAAACAAAATCGCGGTATGATCGGTGTCAAAAGCCAACCTGGGTACGGATCAACTTTCAACATCTACATACCCAGACATAACCTGGATGCACCGATCGAAGCCGACAAATCTCCACAAGTCACTGACTGCTCTGGCGATGAAACAATCCTAATTGTGGAAGACGAAACGGCTGTTCTGCAACTCGCAGAGTCGATTTTGTCTCGGTGCGGCTACAGAGTACTCACCGCATCACAGCCACATAAAGCCATATCACTTGTTGAAAGTTACGAGTCCGATATTGACCTCTTGATCACAGACGTCGTGATGCCGGTCATGAATGGCAAAGAGCTACACAACCGTATTCGTAACATACGCCCCACTATAAAGACAATCTTCATGTCAGGGTATACGGCTGATGTCATAGCCAACAATGGCATACTGGAAGACGACGCGGCATTTCTGCAGAAGCCATTTACGAATGAACTGCTTACGCAGTTGGTCAGAGAGACTTTGGACTAATCTGGTGAAGTAATCTGCAGGATCACCTGGTTTGCGATAGTTAATCCAAAAATCCCTGTGATTGTGCTCATGCTTCCCAGGGTGTTTCGGAGCCGGCCCCTGTCCTCTGGGTTAGGCTCAGGTTCCGCCAACGGCAGCGGGCTGGGCAGAGGCTCAGCCGAGTAGACGCAGTCCACCCAGTCGATATTTACAACACGTCGGCGCATACGCTGCCTTACCGTCTTCCCAAGCGGGCAGTGGTGGATATCCATGAGCTTGCCGATGCGCACCTTCTGAGGGTCGCGTCGCAATGCGGCACCCATGCTGCTCACCACTGGTGTCTGATGTTCAGTACAACAGACCAGTAGGTTCACCTTGCTGTTCAGTGCATCAATAGCGTCCACCAGATAGTCAGGCTTCAACGCGGAGAGCTGTTCTGCCATCGCCTCGTCTAAAAACCCCCGCATCAGCTCAACCTGGCAATCAGGGTTGATCGATAGAACCCGCTTCCTGGCTACCTCCACTTTAGGGATACCAATAGTATCACTGCTGGCCAGAATCTGCCTGTTGATGTTGCTTTCCGCCACCACGTCGAAATCTACAAGAGTTAACTGGCCAATTCCGCTGCGCACAAGCCCCTCAAGCGCATATCCGCCGACTGCACCCAGCCCCACGACCACCACATGCGCCTGCTTGAGTCTGTCCATGGCGTCAGCACCCAGTAATAACCGAGTGCGCTTTAACCGTTCGTTAAGCATGTATATCACCTGTGTAGTACTCATAACTGTTTTGCGCTGTGCATGCTGTCAACTCCGCCAAGGTGTTACCCCTCAACGTCGCGACACACTTGGCGATATCTATCAAATTGGCGGGATGGTTATACAGCCGTCCATCGGCGAACTCAAGATGGTGTGATACTAGCTCAGGTTGCGGCATCAGCGCCGGCGCATCGGTCTCCAGTAATAAGTGGTCCATGGGGATGCTGCTCACCGCTTTCCGCAGCCGGATACGATCGGCACTCATGACCGTGCCACACAAGCTCAACATGGCTCCCATCTCCACCAGTTGATGGGCACTGTCGGCTGACCCGCCGTAGGCGTGGATGGCCACACGCCGATTGAGTGGTGCATATTCCGACAGAATCTCCACCATCTTGCCCCACATCCGCACGCAGTGAACGCTGACCGGCCGATTGAGTCTCAATCCGGCCTCAAGTTGCCACCGAAAACATGCGATCTGGGTTTCCATATCAGGGCCGCGCAGCCTGTCCAGCCCGATCTCCCCTACCCCAATATAGCCGTCGCGCCAAATCCCCGACAGCTTATCCTGGCTCTCAGCCAGCCGGTCAGCATACCAGGGATGAAGGCCTATGAAGGGCCGAGTGGTTGAGTACCGTGCGGCGATCTCCATCACTACCGGCCAATCTTCTGAACAGGTGCCCATGTTGTACTGGCAGCGAATCCCCACAGAACAGCAATTCTCAATGACAATGTCTAGATCAACTTCGTTGATGATATCGGCCAGGTGAACATGGGTATCGGTCAGCCCCTGGCTCCAATTATCGGTATTGTTCATATCGTGAGCATTCCTTTGGGCACGATAGTTCATAATATAAATGGCACACCATCAGCACTCCATATTACATTATCAATCATAACCTATGGACAGATCACAAACATGATAAATATAACAGCCAGGGCTGCGCTTGAACAGCCTCGGTTACTTGATGTCCGGGATTATCATATGAACCGGTTGACACAGATATTCGAAGGCACCTACTCTGGTCTGCCATATAGGCTGGATGGATGCTATGGCATTGCAGATGTGGATCCATATCTATATCCTGAGCTATGGGTAGAAAAGTGCCTGGAGAATCTTGCCATAGCCAGTGATGTGCTGCTGGATGAGGATGTGTTTCGGCCTCTATGTGTGGAATACGGACCATACGGAGTCCACTTCATCGACAAGATGCTTGGAGCGGAGGTCTTCCAGCAAGATGGGCAGTGGTACTCGCACTACATCGATACACCCATCGGTACCCTGAAGATGCCCAACCTGGAGACCAATGAAACCTGGTCGCTAGCCCGACGCGCAGCCACTGCATTCACCGACCAAAGGCTTGAACTCCCATTGTTTGGTCTGCCCACCATCGCTAGCAGCTTGAATATCGGTGTGAACCTGTATGGCGAAAGGATACTTCTCGCACTGTATGACGAGCCTGAGAAGGCGATGCATGACCTTCAGGTCATCAACACGCTTCTCTGTTCTCTGCATCGCTGGTATCTACTGAATGTTCCTATCAAGCAGCTTCAACCGGTGGTCTCTGGACACCGCACACAGCCGCCCGGATATGGCCAGCTTTGTGGATGCACCACGCAGCTCATATCGGGCAATCTATACCGCCGACATATCGCTCCACTGGATGATGAGTTACTGAGTGTATACCCGCATGGCGGTATGGTACATCTTTGTGGCAGCCATACTCAACACATGTCTACCTGGCAGCAGATGCCAAGTCTGCGTGCTGTGCAACTTAACGATAAGGCGGCTGAAGAACTGGCGCAGTATTACCGCGGCCTGAGGGATGACCAGATCATATACCTCAACCCCTGCAAGAACATCACAGCCGAGGAAGCTATTCGTGTTACTGGAGGGAACCGATTGGTCATCGCTGGCAGTTGATACCCATTTTCCGCAATCGCCTCGTTTCTTGCAGGAAGCAAGGCGCCCGACGTAGAAAACTATAATCACAAACTATGTATTTCATGGAGGCAATCCCAATGAATATCACGATCACCATCAATGCGAAACATCTCCTGATCGCCGCAATAGGCCTGGCAAGTGTTGCCATTCTGACAACCGGCAGCAACAGAGCGGTTTCTGGTGCAAAAGTGGGTACCACCCTGCGCGCCCAGAAGCTGGAACTCGTAGACCCCAACGGAGCAACTCGGTCTGAGCTCTCCGCATCAGACGACGGCTTCCGCATGTTCTGCTACGACGGTAAAGGAAAAACAGCCTTTACTATCACAGCAAGAGATCTATCAGACGGCAAAAGTACCGTCTCAATGAACCTGCTCAGTAAAGAGAGTTCAGTTGTTCTAACTACGATCGACGGTGGTGCAGTAGAAATTGTGTCCGCCAACGGCCAGAAAAGCGTCCTGAAACCAGCCAGCAAATAACAAAACACAGCATACTATCGGAGAACTCTTGAATGGTCATTTTTCAGACGATCCATGACGTCATCATGAGCAAGCTACACGCCATTGATGTCGCAAGCTCCATCCCCTCTTGGGCTCACCAGATGGGTGGTGACGAATCCAACGTGCGCTCTGACGTGGATATCACCACCTGGGAGCAAATCAAGCCAGCCTACACATGGTCGTCCGCACAAGGGCAGGCATGGTTCAGACAGAAACTGAACATACCCACTGAAGTCGAGGGTATACAGCTTGAGGGCACAAAGCTCAGCTTCGAATTTATCATGCCCATCGGAGCCTCATTCTATGTTTCCGGTGATAAAAGATACTCAGAACCAAGCTGGGCGGACTCCCGTGCCATCCCGCTAGTGATTTCGGAAGAGCTGGACGCCGGTAAACCGCTCGATCTGGCCATTTGCGCCAATCAGGGCGATGGGTTCGGTCTGTTGTTACACACCCGTCTCTACTTCCACGCTCTAGAAGAACTGCGGTTCCGTCTGCTGCTGGTCATCGCACAATATCAATTTGCACAATTCCTGGCAGCTAACAATATCGAACTTGAGCAAAAGATCGAAAATGCGATTTTGATGCTTGATCAGCAGGCTCTGACGGAGAACCGATGGGACGCATGGTGGCTATCGACTGAAAAGGCAATTAGTACACTGGAATGCCTCAATGCGAAGGCCAAGGAGCACACGATGCACCTAGTGGCGCACAGCCATATCGACATGAACTGGCTGTGGCCCTATGCCGAAACGGTAGAGGTATGCCGACGAGACTTCAGTTCCATGCTTTCGTTGATGGAACGTTACCCCGAGTTTGTGTTCAGCCAAAGCCAGGCCGCGACCTACCGCGACATGGAGAGCAACTACCCTGAGATTTTCCAGGGGATCAAGAAGGCGGTCGACGAAGGCCGCTGGGATGTGACGGCCAGTGAATGGGTCGAAAATGACCTTAACACCAGCGGAAGCGAGGCTACCGCCCGGCAGTTCTTGTATGCCAACGCATACATGAGTGACAAATTTGGAGTCAAACCCAAAATCTGCTGGTGCCCAGACACCTTCGGACATCCTGCCAATATCCCTCAGATACTCAAACAGGTCGGCGTGGAATACTATTATCACTGCCGTGCCGGCAATGGCGAACCCTTGGGACGTTGGGAAGGCATTGACGGAAGCCAGGTGCTCTCCACTCATGACGTCAACGGCTACGGCGGTGATGTGATGCCCACCACGCTGGTTCAGTGCATGAAACACTTCACGACCAAGCTGAATCTACCGCTCGCATACTGGGTCTACGGTGTTGGTGACCACGGCGGAGCAGCCACTGCAGTAGACATTGAACACGCTCGTGCAATCAATGCTGCACCGCTCATGCCTACTGTGATCTGTTCGGGTGCACAGGAGTTCTTCGAAAAGGCTAAGCATCTGTGGTCTGATTTGCCCGTTCACAAGGGTGAAATGAACACGGTGTTTGAGGGTTGTTACAGCAGCCATGCCGACATCAAGCTGATGAACCGAAGCTCAGAGAACAGCCTGATCAGCGCGGAGACTATCAGTGCCACCTCAGCTTCACTGTTGGGCACACGATACCCATTTGGTGACCTCGCAGAGGCGTGGCGTATCACCTGCTTCCACCAGTTCCACGACATTCTATGCGGTTGCTCAATCGGCGTGACCTACGATGAAGCCGCCGAAAATCATGCCATGGTGAGCAAGATCGCCAACCGCACATCATCCGACGCGGCTGGCAGTCTGGCATCGGCTATCGACACAGGTGACGGCGATGGACAAAAGCTGGTGGTCTACAACCAGCTCGCATGGAGCCGCACCGACTTGGTCACCATTGATGCATCCAGTCTTGACTTCGTGCCGAAGGCGATGCGTGACGGCGATGGTAACCTCACCCCTGTCCAACTGTCAGAAGGCAAGCTCTACTTTGTGGCAAACAACGTGCCTAGCATGGGCTGTCAGGTCTACACACCCGTCGCTGACGCGGACGCAGTCACAAGTATTGTGGCCAATGCAACAAATCTAAGCATGGAGAACGACTACCTCAAACTGGCCGTCCATCCGGCCTCAGGCTCACTATGCAACCTGGTACTAAAGGCCGACGGGCATGAGCTGGCAGGACAAGGCGGCGGTTGGGGCCCTGAAGCCAACCTGACCAGCGGGATGTTAAACCGGCTGCAAGTGCTTTGGGAACAACCCCATCCGATGAGTGCGTGGAATATTGGTGACATCACCCGTGTTGATCACCTGATCACGGGAGCCGACGTGCAGCTTGATGAAGTTGGCCCAGTCTTCGCCACGATCCGCATTAACCGCGCCTTCCTGAACTCATCACTGTCACAGAAGATGCGCATCTACAACGGCATGCCGCGGGTGGACTACATCACCAGTATTGACTGGCATGAGCAAGGCACAGCCAAAACGGACGCACCGATGCTGAAGACCACCTTTACCCCGTTCATCGGCAGCTCCGTCGCTACATTCGAGACGCCCTACGCGCCTCTTGTGCGGCCTGCAGACGGCCGTGAGTGCCCTGCTCTACGCTGGGCCGACGTGGGTGACGGTCAGTACGGCCTCAGCCTGATGAACAACTGTAAATACGGCTACAGCGCTCAAGGCAATACGCTGAGTCTGACGCTGGTAAGGTCTAGTTACGAACCCGACAACCATCCTGACGAAGGCGCACATGAGCTGATTTACAGCATCTACCCCTATAAGGGAAGCTGGCAAGAGGCTGGCTCCGACCGTAGAGCGGCGGAGCTGAACCAGCCGATGATCACCGCAGTGACCACGGCACACCAGGGCAAGCTCATACCGAACCTGCCCACTCTGGAGCTGGACACCGCCGGCGTCATGGTCAGTGCATTCAAGCTGGCCGAGCACCAGCACGAAGAAGGGACAGACACCATCTTGCGGCTGTATGAAGCACATGGGCGAGCCACATCGTGCAGCATAAAACTATGTATCCCATGTAAGCACGCCTACATGTCGAACATCCTTGAGGAACCTCAGCGGAAGCTGCACATCACAGACAGCAAGCTGCAACTGGAGCTTAAGCCCTACGAGATCGTGACGCTGCTGCTTCACTCAAGCTAAACTACCCTACGGGGGTATCTGATGATACCCCCATGATCTGAAAGACCTGAGGACTGTTATTCGATGCAAGCCAAGAACTCGCCAGTATCCATCTCCAACCTGCGAACTGAATACCACACCAAGCCAATTAACATTGATTGTGAGAAGCCCAGGCTAAGCTGGGAAATCACATCGCCCATCCGTGCCACCCTGCAGACCGCCTATCAAATCCAGGTCGCTTCCAGCGCAACAAAGCTTGAATCGAACCAACCAGACCTTTGGGATAGCGGGATGGTCAATGCTGCTGATAGCTGTCAGATTGAATACGCCGGCAAGTCGCTGCGCAGTCGCCAAATATGCTATTGGCGTGTCAGAATCAAGGACGACAAAGGGCAGATCAGTGAATGGAGCGTCAGCTCAATGTGGGCCATGGGGCTCATGGCGCCATCAGATTGGAAGGCGCAGTTCATCACCGCACCCGCCAAAATGCAAAGCGCAGCTACCGAAAACACACCAGTTCGCTTCCGCAAGCGATTTGTGCCGGTAAAGCCTGTCTCCAGAGCCGTGGTATACGTCACCGCTGCCGGACTGTATGATCTGCTGGTCAACGGACAAGCAGTCACAAAGGATTTGTTTACACCTGGCTGGACTGACTTCAATACGCGCGTCTACACCTTCGCCTACGATGTGACGGAGATCATCGTGCCGTCTCAGCCCAACCTCATCGCCGCCACCGTCGGTGCTGGATGGTATGGACTGCATCATGGCGGTAAGGGCAGGTTAGCCTTATGCGCACAATTGCACATCGAATATGCTGATGGCAGCAGTGACATGGTCATCACCGATAAAAGTTGGGGGTGCAGCCTCGACGGCCCCATCACATTTAGCGATATATACCACGGTGAGAACTATGATGCCCGAAAAGAGCAGCTCAACTGGGCATCACCAAACACACCCAACGACTGGCCTGGTGCAGAAGTCGCCAAGACTATTTCGATGGATATCTGGAAGGATGTCACGGCTGACATCGCCAAACTGGTCAAGAACAACAATGTAAGCGTCGAAATCACAACAGGACTTCTCGGTGACCCATGTTACGGAACTGAAAAGTCCATCAAGGTCGACTACACCATCGGCGGCATCCCCAAGTCCGTAACACGGAAGGAAAATCGACGCCTCACCATTGAAGGCAAAGGCCAGCCGATCGTAATCAAAAAGGCAGTGTGGGGAGCCTCCAGGCGTCCTGCTAATCCCACAACGGCACTGAAGCAGTCACACCCTGGCGATCCTGTGCGCCAAACACAGATCATCAAGCCCATAGCCGTCACGCAGCCCAAATCTGGTGTGTTGATCTATGATATGGGTCAAAACTTCAGCGGGTTCGCGCAGTTGAAAATATCCGAACGCAAGGGTCAAACCATCACCATGCGGTTCGGTGAGATGCTCAACCCCGACGGCACACTCTATACCGCTAACCTGCGAAGCGCCAGAGCGACCGACAACTATATCTGTAAGGGCGGCGGTGAGGAAGTCTGGGAGCCCAAATTCACCTTCCACGGCTTCCGGTATGTCGAGTTAACTGGCCATACCAGCAAGCCTGCAGATGATGCCATCACTGGCCTGGTGCTGCACTCCGACTGTAAGCTCACCAGCAAGTTCGAGTGCTCCGAACCGTTGCTGAACAAGCTCTACCAAAACATCATCTGGGGACAGCGGTCCAACTACCTCGAGGTTCCGACCGACTGCCCTCAGCGCGATGAGCGACTGGGTTGGACGGGTGATGCTCAGGTATTTGTGAAGTCGGGCTCATACAACATGGACCAGGCCGCATTTTACACCGCCTGGTTGAACAGTCTGAATGACACTCAGGACGCTCAGGGCGGCTACAATAATATCGCTCCTGTGGCCCCTATGGGGGCAGGAACCTCACCCGCCTGGGGAGATGCTGGGGTGATCTGTCCCTGGACGATCTACATGTTCTACGGCGACACCAGAGTGCTGGATGACCACTACGACAAAATGAAGTTATGGGTGGAGTGGTACAAGAACCGCTCGAATAACCTGGTTGGGCTTGACGAGGGTTTCGGCGACTGGCTGAGTATGGACGGAGGCACCCCTCGCCCGCTGATCAGCACCGCGTATTTCTACCGCTGCTGCACCATCATGGCCCAGGTGGGACTGGTGAGGGGCAAGTCGGCTGACAGAGCCTATTTCAACGATCTAGCGGCCAAAGTCAAGCAAGCCTTCAACAAGGCCTTTGTAGCGGCTGATGGCAAAATGTCAGGAGATACCCAAACCGCCTATTTGATGGGCATTGCCTGGAATCTGCTGGATTCTGCAGCTAAAGTGGACTACGCCAAGCGTCGACTCATCCAACTGCTGGAAGGTAGTAACTGGCACATAGCTACCGGGTTCCTCGGCGTCAACATAATACTGCCAGTCCTCACCGATATGGGCCGTGTAGATGTCGCCTACCGCATCCTGCAGCAAAAGACTTTCCCGTCGTGGCTTTATCCGGTCACCACCGGCGCCACCACGATCTGGGAGCGATGGAACAGTTGGACACATGAACGCGGGTTTGGCGATGTGGGCATGAACTCATTTAACCACTACGCCTACGGAAGCTGCGGTGAGTGGATGATGTCACGTATGGCTGGTATCGATCTAGCCATTCCGGGCTTTAAGCGGATATCGATCCGTCCGGTACCCGGCGGTGGTATCAACTATGTCAAAGCCTCCTACGACAGCATCTACGGCACTATCAGCAGCTCCTGGCGGATGGAAGGAAACAGATTCGCCCTGGATGTGTCGGTACCCGCCAACACCACTGCTACGGTGCTTCTGCCCACACGCGACGCAGGTGCGGTGACAGAAGCGGGCAAACCCCTCAGCCAGGTTGAAGGAGTGCAGAACGTCAGCAGCCAGGACGGGTTTGTGCAGCTCACCATTGGCAGCGGCGACTACCAGTTCAACGCCCCGTATCAGGCCTGAGCCCGATCATCGTCCTCGCTTGCGCAAGCAAGCGGGGACAATTCATGAATATCCTTCACAACACCGTAATTTGCAGAAATCCTGCAGGCGGGGTATACTATCGAAGGCGCGCGCCCATAGCTCAGCGGATAGAGCGCTAGGTTGCGGACCTAGAGGTCGGGGGTTCGAGTCCCTTTGGGCGCGCCAAGACATCTTTCTGCCCGTGTTACCGTCGTTCCGATTGCGCCCATAGCTCAGCGGATAGAGCGCTAGGTTGCGGACCTAGAGGTCGGGGGTTCGAGTCCCTTTGGGCGCGCCACTTTTTACTGGCTCTTCGGCACCTGCAGTCCCTGCAGATACTCCTGCATACCCTTATCTTTCATCTTCACAGCCAGATCATACGGGGTTTGCCCTTCACGATCCTTTAGTTCAGGATTGGCCCCATGTTCCACCAACAACTGCGCAAGTCCCCTTTCGCCTCTACTGGCAGCCAAATGTAAAGGCGTTGAGCCACGGACAGAGGTCAGGTTAGGGTCGGCACCAGACTGCAGCAGAAGCTCAACCATGTCATCCGCACTCTCCGTCACAGCGTAATACAATGGCGTGAGCTTTCCCCCCACCGTCTGCGTGTTGATATCTGCCCCGACTGCCAGCAGTATACCCGCAACATCCACACGGTTCTCCTGAGCGGCCCTGTGCAAGAAGGTATAGCCGTCGGGATCGATGCCGTTTACTTGGGCCCCTTTATCAAGCAGGTACTGGGCGATTTCCTGCCGCCTGTGCATTAGTGCCGTATACAAAGGCGTCAGCCCACTCCAGTTGGTGATATCGACCGTGGCTCCCCTATTCACTAATAACTGCACCATTGGCAACTCACCGCGGTACACCGCCTGCAAAAGTGGTGACAGCCCCGCCTTATCACGGTCGTTTGGTGAGCACCCGTTATCCAGCATCAGCGTGGTAATAGCCAGGCTTCCTGAAGCGACAGCTCCCAGAAGGGCCGTCCTTCCGTTGGCTCCAACCAGCGTCGGTTTGGCTCCCTTCTGCAACAGCATGGTGACCAGAGGTTCATTGGCGGCAGCACAAGCCGAATACAATGGAGTTTCTCCGGTTACCCCCACCCTGTTAATACTGGCACCTTTACTAAGGAGCAGCTCAGCCATATCGACTGTCTTTACCCGCGCGGCGGTGTTCAAAGCCGTCATGCCATCATAACCCACAGCGTCGACTTTTACCCCATGCTGCAGCAGCCATAGTGCCGCTTCGGGTTTGCTGGACATCACCGCAAAATGCAGCAGGTAATACCCACGACCACTCCTGAGGTTCTTAGTCTTCTCCGATGTCACAAGCACCCTGAGAGTAGCGACATCCCCAGACATGGCCGCGTAGTGTACCGGATAGAGGCCTAGCACCGCTTTCAGCAGCGGATCGGCGCGGAACTGTAACAGCAACAATACAGCCTTGCTCTGTCCCTTTTGGGCGGCAGCGTGAAGTGGAGTCATCTTACGCTCATCGGCATGGTTGGAATCGGCTTTTCGGCCTAAAAGAAGACGCATCACATCAACCTGCCCCGCCGCCGCGGCACGCCACAATGGCGTCCGGCCCGCATTGTCAACGACATCGACCTCTGCGCCATCGTCCAACAGTTTGGTCACACCCTCAACATCGCCCTTCTCCGAGAGGCTGAGGATGGGGGCTAATGCTTGCACGGCATCTGCCGGGTCTTCAGAATGCTGTGGCCAACATACAGCCGTCATTGTCAGGCAGCACAGGCACAGCAGTAACCGCTTGATGTTCATCACTACACCAAATGAGCGATATTTAGGTGATCAACCCGCGGGCCCATCTGAGCAACCACTTCGCCCGATGCGTAGCTGGCTATCTCACCACACCGTTCCAGTGTGAGCTGTCGTGCTAATCCGTATAACAACCCCGCCGCGAACATATCACCGGCTCCTGTGGTATCTACAGCCGTCACCTCACGCGCATTAATGCCAGCTCGCTTGCCACCACCGGCCAGCACGGAGCCAGAGGCCCCCAGAGTAACCGCCGCAATACGCCCATTCTGAGCGAGTTCATCCACGGCATCCAAAGGGTCACTACAGTCGGTCAACGCTCGCATCTCATCGCCGTTCCCTATCACCACATCCACATAGTTTTTGATTAAGTGCTCAAAGTCAGCTTTATGTCGCACGACACAGAACGGGTCAGCCAGACTAAAAGCGACGGTGATTCCATGCTCTTTCGCCGTCTGCATCGCGAACCGCACGGCCGCCTTCTGCGGTGGAGTATCCCACATATATCCGGTGATGTACAATGTCCGGCTTCGGCGCAGCAGTGTGATGTCCAAGTCATCATCGGTCATGTTCCGGCTGGCCCCTAGGCACGTCAGCATGGTGCGCTCCGCATCTGGGGTGATCAAGATGATCGATGTGCCAGTGAGACCGTCCTTACGTGCGATACTCGGAGTGACATGTTTCCGCTCAAGACCAGTAATGTACCGATCGCCATACTCGTCGCGCCCGACACTGCTGGAGAAACTGGCCACGCCGCCCATCTGGGCGATGCCGATCATCGTATTCGCTCCCGATCCGCCCGCCTCCACATTCGTCACCAGACTGCCGATGCACTCTAGAATCTGATCGCTTTGCTCTTCATCCACCAACTGCATAGAGTTCTTATTCACATTCATCTCTTGAAGCAGCGCGTCGGTAACCGGTGCCTGCAAGTCGATCAGCGCATTACACATACCAAATACATCGAAACCCATCGGCATTTACCCCTTCTGAGGTTACAATAAAGATTGGGAACTACTCACCCATATACTATGTTACTCGGTGTAGGAGGGATTCGGGATGCAGTTACCTCGCGTTGATATCGGGGTTTTTGGCGGTTCTGGTTTCTATTCGCTATTCGCGGATGCAGAAACGTTCGCTGTGGATACGCCATACGGACATCCGAGTGCTCACATTTCGGTGGCGGAAGTTGCAGGCAAAACGGTGGCTTTCATGCCGCGGCACGGCGTAGACCATACCATTCCTCCTCACCAGATTAACTACCGCGCCAACCTCTGGGCGATGAAGCACCTGGGTGTCAGCCGTATCCTCAGCCCTTGCGCGTGCGGCAGTCTGCAAGCCAATATCCAGCCAGGCCATTTTGTGGTGGTAGACCAGTTTGTAGACCGGACGCGGGGACGCATGGATACATTTTACGACGGCCCAGTGGTATGCCACGTGAGCGCCGCCAACCCCTACTGCCCCGAGATGCGGCAGATTGCCATTGACTCCATCAAAGCTCAAAACATCACCTGCTGGGAGTCCGGCACGATGGTGGTGATCAACGGCCCACGGTTTAGCAGCTCTGCAGAGAGCCAGATGTTTACCGATCAGGGATGGCATACCATCTCCATGACCGCTTACCCAGAAGTCATTTTGGCGGTGGAGCAGGCCATGTGTGTGGTCGGAATAGGGCTGGTCACTGACTACGACTGCGGACTGGTGGCTGAAGGCGACGTCCCGCCGGTCACCTTCGCCGAGGTAGGGCGGGTGTTTGCTGAAAACTCGTCACGAATCAAGCAGGTCGTGTTGGACGTCATCACCAAGACACCCACAGAACGTAAATGCCAGTGTTCACATTCCCTTGACGATGCGATTTTGGGCCATTAGGCCAGGAGTATAGATATGATCCCTCAAACTGTGCAATGGGCTGGCGATGCGGTTCAGATGATCGACCAGACCAAACTGCCTCATCAGCTTGTGATGGTAGAATACCACGACTGGCGCGAAGTGGCGGTCAGCATCACCAACATGGTGGTACGCGGCGCACCCGCTATCGGCGGGACGGCTGCGTGCGGCCTGGCCCTCGCCGGACGGCAGATCGCCGAGGCGGGTGGCGAGTTCATGCCGCAGTTCCTTCAAGCGTGCGAGGTATTCGCAGCTACTCGCCCTACCGCGGTCAACCTGTTCTGGGCCATCGAGCGGATGAAAGGGGTGGCGCTGAAAGCATCGTCTTCTTCTGAGGCAGCGCGTCTGCTGCGCGCCGAAAGCGAGCTGGTGCTGGAGGAAGATATCGCCATCAACCGCAAGCTTGGTCACTACGGTCAAGAGCTGTTGCCTGATCCCTGCCGTGTGCAGACGCACTGTAATGCGGGGGCTCTGGCCTGTGTGGGCTACGGGACGGCCCTGGGTGTGTTCCGCGCGGCCAGAGAGGCCGGTAAACAGATCAAGATATATGCAGATGAAACCCGACCCCGCCTTCAAGGGATGCAGTTGACGGGCTGGGAGTTGATTCAAGACGGCTTTGACGTCACCATCATCACCGACAACATGGCTGCCAGTCTGCAGTCACGGGGTGAGGTGGATGCCGTGGTGGTGGGTGCCGACCGCATCGCTATGAATGGGGACACTGCCAACAAGGTGGGCACCTTCGGCTTGGCGGTCATATCGAACTATCATCATGTGCCATTTTATATAGCAGCCCCGCTCAGCACATTCGACCAGAACCTGCCCGATGGCAGCGGCATCCCGATAGAAGAGCGCACGCACCGCGAGGTCTCCCATATTCAAGACATGCAGATCGCACCTGACGGCGCCAAGTTTTGGAACCCGGGGTTTGATGTCACGCCTGCAGCCCTGATAGCCGGAATCATCACGGAACGGGGTGTGCTGCGCCCTCCATACACGAAATCAATACTGGAAGCCATCAAAGGAGCGAAAAAATGAAAGCACTTCAAGCCGAACAACTTATCCGCACCATCCCTGATTTCCCACAGCCCGGGATACTATTTCGCGACATCACCCCGGTGCTCCAGAACCCGGAGGCTTTTGCGGAGATCATCACACTGATGGCTGACTTCGCACGGAAATGCGGTGCAGAGGCGATCGCTGGAATCGAAAGCCGCGGTTTCATATTCGGCGTCGCGCTGGCGCGCGAGCTCAACATCGGTTTCGTGCCTATCCGCAAGAAAGGCAAGCTGCCCTTTGACACTGTGACTCAGGCGTATAACCTGGAGTATGGCGTTGCGGAGATCGAGATGCACACCGATGCGGTCAAACCCGGTCAGAGGATTCTGGTCGTTGACGACCTGCTGGCCACCGGCGGAACTGCCAGTGCCGCTGTCAAGCTGGTGGAGATGGTCGGTGGAACGGTAGCCGGAGTGGCTTTCATGATCGAGTTGGATTTCCTGGAGGGCCGAAAACACTTACCAGGGTTCGATGTCCTTTCGCTGATCCACTATTAGTGAGGGCGCGATTGAGGTTTCGTCATCAACGATCTGTGTTAGTGATGCGGTAGACAGCGTTCTTGCCGAACCGGGCCTGCTCTTGCAGCAGGCCCTCTTTTTTTGCCTGCTCCAGCAACTGCCGCCAACGCTCTGTATGGCTCTCATCAACCACCAGGCGTTCATTCTGCCACACCCATCTATAACCGTGCTGTACGAGCCACTGACAGAGCTCTAAGGGCTGTTTCATATAATCGTAAGGTATGAGTGTGTGATGCCCTGGGTTCGCCCAGATCAGCTTGCGGTTCAGATAGAACACTCGGGTCTCATCAAAAACCGCCACGCCGTCTTTTTCTGGGAGGTTGCCGTTCATCCAGTCACTAGCTTTATAAGTGCCGCCCCCATATTGCTGAAGATAGTTTTCAACCGAGTTCTGTTTTGTCAGAACGAGCATCGACGCCGCAAGGCGAGGTATGATTCCTCCCACGAACACTACTATTTGACATAGAACCATCAAAGGCATCAGCCAGCGCAGGATTCCGCGTTCTTGATCGAACACCTTCACTGCCGCCAGGATCACCACAGGGAACAAGAACACCAGATACCGGATTTGCTGCATCTGGAAGAACCAGGCCACCCAGTTGAGGCCGATAAACAGCCAGACCGCTCTGCCTGCGGTATTCCAATGCTTCCAAGACACAAGCGCACACAACAGAAGCAAACCGAATAAGCCTGAACTTCCAACCAGAGGCATCGGGTCAAAAAAGCGATCGTAGTCGGTCACCATTCTGAGCGGCGAAAGCACGAAGTCCAAAGCGGTGCGTCCGAATCCGAACGCCTCTTGGGCTTGTCTGTAGAGTGCCGCGTTCTGGGCATTCCAGTCATGTCCGCCGAATATGCCGTAGAAATACGGGTAGAATGGGTTGCCAGTATACATCAGCGTCTTGATATACCATCCCCCGCCGATCAGCACAGAAAGACCGACGGCACACCCCAGCCATCTCCACCTGTCTTTCCAGGCAGGACGCGTACAGCCCAGCATCAACGCGATGGCGGTGATGGGCAGGATACTCACCGCGGTCATCTTGATACCCAGTGCGATGCCGGCCACAACTCCGCTGAGCACCGTCCAAATGATGCGCTCACGTGCTTCGCTCTGCAAGGCCTGATACCCGGTGAAACCAAACCAGCAGACCGCCAGACAGAATGCGATGTCCAGATAGGCCACGCCAGCTTCCCACGCGAACAGAGGGATTGATCCCAGTAGCAGCCCGCACATTAACTGTGACATGGGGCTCAGCTTCAAACGCCGTGCCACTACCCAGATGGTGTAGACGCATAGCACCGCGGTAAACCAATGGAACAGTTTGGCCCCAATCGCACCGGCACCAACACCCAGCGACCACAGATACCACATCTCTACAGTGAACGGGAAGTTAGAATGATGGTCGTAGGGTATGTAGTGGATCGCTCCAGAGCGCAGATACTCCAGCGGGATAGCAAGATGGTAACTGAGACCATCCCAGTCATCGCCAATCGGCATCATCAACGCGATGGGCAGAACTAGCAGTAGAGGCAATGCACCCGCTAGAAATGGCCAGTAACCACGCCATCCCACCGGTTCGGCGTTGACACTACCAGACTTGCGTAACCATAGCAGGTTCGGAACTGCGAACGCACCAATCGCCAACCACAAAGCAGTTGCGGATAACTGACCACACAACCCCATCACCAGAACTACCAGGCTGAATAACCCGGCGATACCAAGCCAGGCTAAAGGGAGGAGTTCATAGAGGCGGGCCGTTTTGAGTTGAAATGATCGCAGGATGGCCATCCCGCTCAATGCGAAGACGAGTATTGGTATCAGCGCAAGCAGAGGCTGCCCAATGCTCACAGCTCGGTATCCTTCACTCGTCGGCAACTCCAGCTCACCAATTCACCACTGTCAGTATCGTAGTCCAGAATGCCAAGGTGCTGTCCGTGCTTGCCGGTATGCATTACGTAGCTGCTGCCCACATTGATGGGCTCGGAAGTCATCGTGTGGTCGTGACCTCCTAGAACAATATCGACACCCAGTTGCGCCACTGCCATGTCGTCAGCCGTGCCGATGTGGGTCAGAGCGATCATGATATCGCACTTAGGCCGGACTACGGGGATCATATCCGCCGCCGCTTCGATGGCGGGAATCACCATCCAGGCACTCACTGCCCTCAGAAGAGGGTTCCGATCAAGCATCTTTTCGGTGATCATCTCCTCCATCAGCCCAATGATGCCAAACCGAACCCCCATCCGCTCAAGCACCGTGAAAGGTGCCATCACAGGCGCGATATTACGCTTGATTGGTAATACGTTGCTTGCTAGGACTGGAAATGCGGCTCCTCGGTGTTTCGCCGACAAACCTGTACGGCTGAAGTGAAATTCGCGGTTGCCGCATACCATGGCATCATAACCAGCGCGGCTCATTTTACTGAGAACAGCCTCTGGCAAAGCGTTCCAAGTGATGTTACTGGCGGTGATGGCATCACCCGCGTCGAGTAGAATGAAACCATCGGAGTTTGGAGCAGTCTCGCGTGCCCGCTTAATGGCACGCTGCATCGAAATCGAGAAATGACCATGCAGATCGCCAGTCAAGCATATGCGGATCACTGGCATGGGGACTATTGCACCTTCGGGAGGCAGTTGGGATCGTAGGTAAACAGGCGGATGATCTCATCCCAATGACCATGGGTCTTGAGCAGCAGCTCAGCGATCTCGCGCATACCGCCATTACCACCATCAGCTTCTGTGACGTAATCGGCCAGTGACTTCACCTCAAGTGAAGCGTTAGCGACCGCAAATCTGACGCCTGCCTCTCGAAACGCGGACAGGTCGTTCAAATCGTCGCCCACATACGCTATGGCACTCGCATCGACCCCCAACTCATACATGAGCTGAAGCAAGCGGGTACCTTTGTCACCCACACCCATCAGGCAATGGTCAAAATGGAGGTCGTTGGCTCTTCGCTCCACGGAGCCGTCTGAACGGCCCGTCAGCACCACAAGCTTGTATCCGTACCGTTTCAACAGATTCAAACCCATACCATCTCGCACGTTGAATGCCTTGATAAACTGGCCTTCAGAGGAATAGTACAGCATCGAATCGGAAAGCACTCCGTCGACATCTGTGACGACGACCTTCACGCGGCGCAGACGCTCTACCAGACTCTGTGAAATTGCCAACTACACAATACCCGTGCGCAGAAGGTCTTTAAGCATCAACATGCCCACAGGCTTTCGCTGACGGTCAAGCACCGGAATCTCGCCGATCTTTTTCGACAGTGTCTCCATCAAGCTCAAGGCCTCGACTGCCAGAGGGTCGCCTTCAATCACAGAAGGATTGACGGTCATCACCTGCTCAGCTCTCAGGGTCAGCGTTTGGTCGTTGGAAAGGAGGAACCGCCTAATGTCACCATCGGTGATCAGCCCTGCCATCTTGCCTTCTGTGTCTACGACACAAGCGGCTCCGGCGTTCGCCTCAGTGATGGCGAATAGCACATCGCGCACAGGCTGCTTACATTCCACAACCGCCACGGCATCACCGGTACGCATTACATCGCTGACGTGCAGCAACAGACGCCGTCCCAGACTGCCCGCCGGGTGAAATACCGCGAACTGGCTTTCGGAGAATTCGCGGGCGCGCATGATGGAGATGCTGAAGGCGTCGCCCATCACCAGCATCGCAGTGGTGCTGGCGGTGGGAGCCAGATTAAAGGGGCAAGCCTCACGGGGCACAGAAATGTCCAGTATCACATCGGCTGCGAGTGCCAGAGTTGACTCCAACCGGCCGACCATCGCGATAATCTTGGCGCCAATACGCTTGAGTGTGGGAAGAATGGCCAGTATCTCGTCTGTCTCGCCGCTTGCTGACAGTATTAGCACGACGTCGTCCTTGGTGACCATTCCCAGATCGCCATGAACCCCTTCGGCAGGATGCAGATAGAAGCTGGGTGTGCCTGTACTGGCGAGAGTGGCGGCAAGTTTACGGGCAATGGCCCCTGACTTTCCCATACCGGTAGTCACCACGCGGGCCGAGCAGCTTAGCGCTAACCTCACCGCGTGTTCAAATCGGTCATCTATACGTGGCAGCAATCCCTGTATGCCCAGAAGCTCAGTTTCGATCACCTCTCGGCCATATTCCGATATCTTCATACTCATATTCGGTTATACGTTCTCGTCTCTATTCATCGTCGCTCTTGGTTTTGCCAGGTATATCAAGGCGCGGCAGTGTCTCTAGTGAATAATGAAAATCGAGCATTTCGGTTAGAGAGATCGGCCCCATACTGGCCTTCTTCTGCATCTCTTCAAAATCCATCTCTCGGATTTCGTGGCGCAGAATCTTCTCGTCCCATGCCTCTAGCCGGATGAAGCTTTCGCCCAATCTACGGCATCGGCTGCATCGGAAGCGGAGATATACATACGTGGTATCGACACGACGGAGCTGCGTCCCTTTGTGGATGACGTCTCCCTCAAAAATCCGTTGACCGCAGGTACAGAATACACCAACTTTTACGTCCTGAAAATCTTCCATGGCACCCCTCCCTGCTTCGGTGGTTGATATCATCAGCGATCCATTGCACCGAATTCTGAAGCATTTCGAGATAAATTCTCCAAATGCCACCATATTGAGTATACAGAATGCAGAACATACCGGCAAACCAGCCAGGTTTATGAGCACGACAGCATTGACAGCCCTCTGGACAGCTAAGGCTTGTTCCTACCCATCTTCTCGTCGCGCCACGTAGGAACATAGAGTTCGGGCTCTTGGTTGGTCCCGAAGGAACCTAGCTTTCTCAGCCAGTCAGGTTTACTCAAGCCGCCGATGACTGTTTTCGTATTTACATCGATGATGAAATAACCAGGTCGTAATTCACGATTTGTGAGCGGAAATTTGTTTTTCTCGTCTTCGTATTCGGGATGTGTGCTCACCTTACCGGTGATGACATTTGGAAACACACGGTATCCTACTACATTCGGACCGACCGCGAACCGCCCAAAAGGTGGAACCGTCTTAAAATCCATGTTTTGTATCCATACTTCGTCAAAGTGCTGCATGAGCCGAAATCCGCCAGGTAAATCGAAGCCATATCGATTCATCAGATTCCACATGACCATATAACCCATGAACACCAGCACAAGTGCCGCAGTGGAAGCAACAGCGACTGTGAATACCGGTATGCGCCTCCGTTTGATGTTACTATCTTCCATCATCGCCATCGTGAGCCTCCTCTTCATGAACTCGGCGGTACCATCAGCTTCATATAGAGCTGCGTAGAGTCATTATCCATCGATCCGATGGAATCCACAACAAAATCCACCACCGATCCGACCCTTATCGCACTCAACTCACAGAGCAATAGATGCGGTTTGCCGTCTCTGGCTTCGATCTCCCATTTCCGAACGCCATCAACGAACACCAACAGACGAATACCATCACCCAGCCCGCTACTCTGGACGGTACCTTCGACGCGTATCCTGTCAGAGACGGTGCTGACCCAGCGCTTGACTGCGGCCAGTTTGTCAGAGGGATGCATGCTCATGATCGCGGCATGCGGGTATGGGCTCCCGACGCTATTCACCCATCGGCCGGGCTCATACCGCCGCATGGCCGTAAAAGCATCAAGCCGGTAGCGGCCGTTTCTGACACCTTGGGTGTCCACCGCGCCATACGACCAGCCGTTCTGCGCTTGTATGCCATCATGGCTCCATCCGGTGATGAAGTCGGCCACACAGTCCCACTGGCGCTTCCCATCGACGATTACTCCGTTTGTCAGCGGTCCGGTCTTAACCATGCCGACGGCCTTGTGGTCGGGATCGTAAACCAGATTGTTCTCTATCCGGGCGTTCTTCACCACACCCAGGAAAATCGAGGCGTCAGGCAGATCACCGCATGTAGAAGCAAACGCACTGGCGAAGCCCTTCCAGCCAGGTGCGTGGAACGGTCGATCGATGATGTTATCTTTGATGCTTAACCCATCCATGTTGGTGACATATATCGGCACACCGCCGGGTGCTTCGATGTAGTTGCCCTGAAACAGCATGTTGTGTATGGGCGTAGAGCGTCGCAGGTAGTTCCCACCACTCGGAACCATCACCGACATAATAGATCCCTGCAGATAGGCATCGCTGGCGGCCGCTCCGGTAGAACAGCCTAGCATGCGGTTGTTGATGAACCTGTTGTCGTTGGCGAACTGGCCCTCGGTCATCGGGCCCCAGGTTTCATAATGGATTTCCAGCCCATGCATGACATTCTGAAAGGTGTTGTTTTCGACCAGGCCACCTGAGGCACCATTCAGCAAGAACGGCCGGTTGAAGCAGTCATGGAACCAGCAGTTGCGGACCACATAACCCTCGCAGTTTAGGCTGTGGGTGTCGATCAGGGTGCCCACTGGCAGATCGAGTTCGCGGTCCAGTGTCACTTCCCACACCTCACTACTGTGAGCGTGTTCCATACGCTTAAGTTCACTCAATACCTGTTCGCTCTGCGCACTGTCGGTCACTCGTTTTGTCCGAGTGACGGTGGCCGTACCCAGGTGTTCCACACTGCGCCAGTCCCAAAAGTCCATCTTTTTCATTGTCTTGAATGGGCCGTAGGAAGCCGCGAAATAATACTGGCGGGTAGAAACTCGCTGCGCCACGATGCCAAAGAAGCCGTGCAGGTTGATGTGGTCATCGGCCAGGTGGGCCACTTCGCAGCGGTCGATGGTCGGCCCCTTCTCGGTCGCTGTCATATGGAAGCCATCGGCGCCAAACGCATGAAGCCGGTTAGTTCCGGGTCGCCGCACTCCGTGCAGACGGCGGTAGACATGACCGCCGGCACCGCCACCCTCCATGGCCATCATGCCTCCGCTGGCGTAGATATTGCAATCTTCATACACCACTCGCTCACATTCAATCGTGCGTAACGCAGCTCCGGTGCGGATGGGGGCCGCCAGGTAGTCACCAGCATTCACACCAGGAGCCGGCGTCTCAATCTCAATCCGGTTGGTGTTGCCTACACGATGCCAGCTTTTGCCCAGCAGATAGTTGTTGATGAAGCTGCCGTCTGGACGAAAGAACAGCATCACCCTCTGCCCCTTATCTTCAGCGAGGCCATCTGCGTTACGCGGCTCATGCCCAACCATGATTTCCGCTGTGACGCGCTCATTTACCGAGTCAACCTGCAGAACGCGTGCTTGAAAGAATGGCAGCGGGTCAAAGTCGATCGTCAGTCCAGAAAAAGTGAGGTTTCGGCATTTCCGAACCAGTAGTCCCCAGATAAGCGGAGGTTCCATCCAAAAGGTCACACCAGACGCCTCAATCTGCAGATCATGCACGCCTTCAATGATCGGGCAATCGGGGTCCCAGCCCGCTCGATACCGGTAATCCCCAGGAGGTATGCGAAATACCTTCAGCTTTCTGTCCGATGCGCGTTTGATCTGCAGCAGCAGTTCCTTACCGGCTTCACGCTGGAATTGCTTCTCGGTGTCGGTGAACTGCGGTCCAATCGGCAGATTGGGGTGCCAGGCTGTGCAGGTTTCGGAAACTATCTGCAGCTTCCACTCCACCTTGATGATCGCTTCCTTGGAATCCGATACCGCCACCAGATCAATCCTGGTAGATGTTAGGACATCTACCAGCAGCACATCGAAAGCGTGAGGTATGAAGTCATCCTCAGCCAGCGACCGGCTCCAGGCGACTTGCCCATCGCGATAGATGCGGAAGCTCACCCCACCTCGTGTATTTGCGGGTTTCGCCAGCCAACCTACCAGTCTGATGCTGCCAGAGCGGTCAGCAGTCCATCTCCGCACGGCCGAGATGCTGCCGCCGTCTTTCCAGATCGAACTCTGGGTATCTCGTCCCAGCCGAAGCAGCGGGGATTTCGGCGCCATCCATACCGCGGACCGATATTGGTCACAGAGAGTAAACTCCCCCATCCGACCATCTCCAGCTATCGGTGTTGTCCCATAGCTCCAGTTTCGATGCGTCTGTCTACCACCGAAGTCCACCGTAGAATCTGCGATGGCGTCATCAAATCCTACTTCACGCTCACTAAACCGCATGGACGTCACACCCGCTTTCCTAAATGATCACAGAGGTCAGATAACACAAAAGGGCCTCGATCTCTCGAGGCCCTGACGGGAAAGGCGACTGCGACTACCCGCGCTCTAACTGCAGGGTAATTGGGGTGACGTCGCACACTTCGGTCGGTCCGAAATACTGGATGGGACCGGGATACACATAGTCGTCCTCGATGGCCCACTTCTCGCGGTTCTGAGCATACATCTTGAACGGCTTACCGTCCAGCTCCACCAGAGCCTTCTTAATAACAGGCACATCCTTACCCAATCGGCGCTCAATGTTCAGCATCGATGTCACAGGAGTAGCGGATGCCACCCACTCAGAAGCAGGCTGGTTCAGGTTCTTCACGCTGACCGTGTATCCGGTGTAACCAGCTCGCACGACCTGTGCTGCAATATAACCCAGGCTGTAGCAGTAATCCGCATCAAAGTTACTGGGGGCAGCGCAGCGGCCTTCATATCCCACGAAATGGCTCAGAGCGGTGAACTTCGCGGCTGTCTTGCCCTGTTTCTTAGCAGACGCAATCCGCTGCTTGACCAAGTCAATCAACAGTTTCTCTGTCTCTACCTGGCTTAACGGTGGGTTGCCATGGCTGTCGATGTTCAGGAGAACGGCTTGCGTGTCTTCCGGCAGCGAGCCATACGCTTTAGCACTCAGGGCACTGAACATGCTGCTTAGGTATTGGGTGCGCTCTTCGTGGGTATCAAAGCTGCGTACGGTCTCCAGGGTGTCTTTGTCGCCGAGTAAGGTCGCCAGTTCGTCAATCATGCTCTTCAGTTCAGGAATGAACTCCAGCAGCCCTTCAGGGATCAGCACGATACCGTAGTTTCGTCCCTTGGCCGCTCGTGCGATCACGACATCCACGATTCCGTCAGCTACTTCCGCTAGCGTCATTCCCTTGGATCGAATCTCTTCAGAGATCAAGGTGATGTTGGCATGGGTAGCCAGTCCACACTCCAGAGTGACATGGCTGGCAGCGCGGCCCATTAAACGCACAAAGTGCCAGTATTTAATGGCTGAGGTGGCATCACGGCAGATGTTGCCAATCACTTCCGAATAGGTCTTGCAGGCGGTGTCAAATCCAAAACTCATTTCGATCTGTTCATTGCGCATATCGCCATCGATGGTTTTGGGGACGCCCACCACACAGCACTTGCTGTTGTTAGCCTTCAGGTATTCGGCCAGCATGGCAGCATTCGTGTTGCTGTCGTCTCCGCCGACCACGATCAAACCGTTCAGGTCCATGGTCGCCATGTTATCAAGGCAGCACTTCAGGTCCTCGGCACTTTCGATCTTGTCGCGGCCGCTCATGATCATGTCAAAACCGCCAGTGTTGCGGTAGGCATTGATCACTTCCGAGGTGATCTCCATGAAGTTGCCCTTGACGATGCCGATGGGCCCCTTTAGGAAGCCGAACAGCTTATTATCGTAGTTGGCTGTCTTTAGCGCATCATACAGACCGGCAATCACGTTATGACCACCAGGGGCTTGACCACCGCTCAAAACCACGCCCACGCGGATCGCATTGGATATGAGATTACTCTCGCCCTCTTCGAATGTCAGCATAGGCTGGCCAAAGGTATTGGGGAAAAGTGTCTTGATCCGGTCTTGATCTACTGGGGGTAGGATCACCTCACCCTGTTTGACCCCGAAAGAGCCTTGCTTCAACGATAGGGGCAGCTTAGGCTGGTAAGCACTCCGCGCCTTCTGTAATGGAGAAATCGCACCTGACATATTTGGGTAACTCCTGAGTATTCTCTATGTGTATGGGCAGTGTCATGCCAACCGTGTATGACAAGCTCGTGACTGACCCGTATTATTTTACTAAAATCCGCTCATTGACCGCTGAGCCTATTCATCATCGGTGAATTTTACGGCCTCAAGTGCGTGCTTAAACTCGACGACACACTGAGAACCCATCGCCACAAGCCTTATCTCCGTCAAGCATGTATCGGGGTACCAAAACAGATGATCGGATATGGCATCTACGATGACAGAAGTACACCTGGCGACCGGGAATCCAAACAGGCCAGAACTGACCGCCGGAATCGACAGGCTTGTGAACTCCGCTTCTTCAGCTAACTTTAAGGCAGCCTGAATCGCGCTGCAAAGCAGGTCATCAGCATCTTCCGGGTCGTAATGGCCGAAGATAGGTCCCACGGCGTGGATCACGGCTTTGAATTTCAAGTCGCCTGCCGTTGTAAGTGCGGCTGAGCCAGTGGCTACCCGCTTGATCTTCTTACATTCCTCGTACATAGAGGGGCCTGCGGCATCGGCGATCTGCTTGGCAATGCCTCCGCCATGGGTCAAGTTTTCATTGGCCGCGTTGACAATGGCTTCGGTCTGCTCATCGAGAATGTTGCCTTCAACAACCGAAACCACATGGGTTTCGTCAAACTGCTTCTGGGTGATCAGCTTGTTCATCAGGAATCCTGGGTTACCTCACTAATAGATTGAACTGAACTACGATAATTTTGATACGGAGGCAAAATCTGCCTTAAGGCTATGATACAACTTCCTGTATATTTCGTAAGTTTTATCATAGATCACTCGATTGTCCTTCTGGCTGGGGGTGGTCGATCCAACAGCGATTGTAGCTCGGCAAGCCTGCTCAACGCTGTCCCAAACCCCTGTACCCACACCGGCCATCAGGGCCACCCCAAGCGCGGGTCCCTCATCGATGTTGATCACCGATTGCCCGATTCCGGTGATATCTGCGAGAATCTGACGCCATACCGTGCTGCGGGCTCCCCCGCCAGACACGCGGCACTGGTTCATCGGAATGCCCATCTCCTTCATGATCTCAAAGGAATCGCGAAGTCCATAACACACGCCCTCTAGTACACTGCGGGCCATTTGCTGTTTGTTGCTACGCAAGGTGAGTCCAAAGAAGACACCCCGTGCATTGGCATCTTTGTGCGGAGTGCGTTCACCGGACAGATAAGGCAGGAAGATCGCTCCTTCGCAGCCCGCTGGTGCCAGATCGGCTTCGGCTGTGATCAGCTCATACGGGTCTTTACCAAGCAACTTTGCGGTGGCAACCTCCTGCTGGCAGATTTCATCGCGATACCAGCGCAAGCTTCCACCAGCCGAGAGCATCACTCCCATCACGTGCCATTTACCGGGCACGGCATGGCAGAACGTATGCGTCCGCATACCGGGGTCCAGAACAGGCTCGTCTGAAAAGGCGAAGACCACACCAGAGGTGCCCATTGACACCGACACCACACCGGTCTCCACTATTCCGTTGCCCACGGCACCGGCGGCCTGATCTCCCCCACCTCCCACTACTGGGGTTCCAGACATCAGCCCCGTCTCAGCCGAACCAGCATCACTGACTTTCGTGGTGGCTTCTACCGATTCGTAAACAGGCACCATCCACTCTTGCGGAATGCCTGTTCCTTCCAGCATCTCCTGGCTCCAGCAGCGGTTGCGGACATCAAATAACGAGGTTCCGGAGGCATCGCTCACTTCCCCAGCAAACTGCCCGGTCAGCCGATAGCGAATGAAGTCCTTGGGCAGAAGCACCTTGGCGACCTTAGCGTAGTTTTGCGGCTCGTTGTTCCGCAGCCAGATAATCTTGCCTGCGGTAAATCCCGTAAGCACCGGGTTCAGGGTATATTCCATCACCTTACTGGCGCCGATGGTGTCAGTAATCCAGTCGCATTCGGCTTGGGTTCGCTGATCGCACCATAGCAGCGCTGGACGTATTACCTGACCCTGGGCATCCAAAAACACAGATCCGTGCATCTGCCCCGATATCCCGATACCGCGGATGTCCGAAGAGGCAATACCGGCTTGGTTGATGACCTGCTTGATGGTGATGCACGTCGCCTTCCACCAGTCCTCAGGGTTCTGTTCAGCCCACAGGGGCTTAGGAGCGTATAATGGGTATTCGGCTACGGCACTCGCCACGGCATGGCCTTCCACATCAATCAACAGGGTTTTGACCCCGCTAGTGCCTACATCAATGCCTAAAAGATACTGCATGAAGCAACCTCATGGTAATAACTAGTCGTAACGACCAAATATATGGTATGACATTACCAACGGCTATTTCTGCAAATGCGTCGCGTATTCCTTCAATACCGGCATGTTCTCTATTATGCGATTAGGAGCTACTGGTTGCCAGCACGAAAACTACGACAATATGTCAGCGCCTGTCCCCGGTGTGGAGCCACAGCCATGCAGGACAGGTCGTCATGCCATATGTGCTATGCCCCGTTGCCGTCGTACGAAATTGAGATACTTCCCGATCCGGAACTACTGCCGATTGTTTATACTGAGCCCGTTATTGAGCCGGTAGTTGAGATTATCGCAGAGCCGGTTGCTGAGCTTGTTGAAGAGCCGTCTGTTGAGTTTGTTGATGAACCTATTGACCAACCCGCCATGACCTCAGAGGTCCTCGAAGTTGAAGATACTGTACATGACAATCTGATAGAGATAGTACAGAAATCGGTGATCAGTGAACTTCCCATACCGCCGGAAGTGACTGATTCCCCTGAACGCAGCCAACCAGATACCGAACCATCCGAAGACCAAATTCAGATAGCATCCAATGATGATGATGATCCATTAGATGAGATAGTCATCGATGATACACCTGTTGAACCAGAACCGGTACCCATCACACCATCTGAGCCGACATTGAACGAGCTTCTGCCTGAGTTTTTGAGGTATGGTGCGGTCAAAAGGGTTCGGGGTAAACGCAAAACATCACGCGCGCGGCTGCACGCCATGCTCCACAGAATCACCGGTTGGCTACTTGTGCTGTTTATACTGGCTCTGTCATATGCTGCCTGGCTTTACAAGCCCATGATCGCCTCTGAGCAGCAAGCCGCGACCGCAACCGCTGCAAAGCTGGCACTGGCTATTAATGAACGTGACTACGACATAGTTTACCAAAGCACTTTATGGAAACATCACTACAAACACGCCTTCCGTGATACCACCGACATCAGCCGATTTTGCCGTAATCTTGATAGGAAACAGTCCGACAAGTTGAACCATCTGGCAGAATTGTGGCAAATGAAGCACACTGTTGTTGTCAGCGGAAAACTCATCGGGCGAAACAGTATTGGCTACACATTTATTGACACTTCAGACAAACAGCGCAAGTATCAGTTCACATTGACTCGTACCCCTTCGAATCGCTGGATGTGGGACATCGCCTATGACTACCGGCTGACCCCTTCGGATATCCCATTGTTAAACCGCATCATGGTGCAAAGCAGGCAACAAAAAGCGAAATGATCAAACGACCACAGCATATAGACTGGGCATTATTGCTCCTCACCTTGCTGCTTTGCATCATTGGTCTTGTGTGCATCTATAGTGCAGTCCACAGCCACGCAGGCCTCAACATGGTGCGTAAACAGCTCATAGCCATGGCGATAGGGTTGGTCGCCCTCACCATTTTCAGCAACCTGCCAGTGCAGATATATAGAAACTGGCGTACCGCCCTCTACTCGGTCAATATCATTTTGTTGCTTGTGGTAGACATCATGGGCCGCTCCGCAAAAGGAGCCCAACGTTGGATTCCACTGGTGGGCGGGTTTAATCTTCAACCCAGCGAAGTGGCGAAGGTTCTGCTCGCAATCACCCTTGCGGATTTCGTGGCCAGATATGAAGACAACATCAAAAGTCCGGTGGTGTTTTTCCGGTCCCTGTTACACGTCGGCTTTCCTGCGCTTCTGGTATTCGCCCAACCAGACCTGGGCACATCTATTGTCATCATGTCGATCTGGGCAGGAATAATGATGGTATCGGGGGCTCCCAAACGGCTGATGGTGCTGATCGCCCTCACGGGCTTACTGGGATTTGGCGCGATATGGCAGACCGGTGTGTTGAAGGACTACCAGAAAAAGCGCGTCACAGCTTTCATCAACCCCGCCAGTGACCCCAGAGCAGCAGGATATCATGTCATTCAAGCACGCATCGCCGTGGGAAGTGGACAGATCACCGGTAAAGGGCTGTTCTCAGGCACCCAAAACCGTCTCAACTTCATTCCCGAGCAGCACACAGACTTCGTGTTTACTGTAATCGGTGAGGAGGTTGGGTTTGCAGGCAGCATCGGCTTGCTGGTCATATACGCTCTCTTCTTATGGCGCATATTGCTCATTGTGTATCAGGCGCACACAACATACGCCAGAGCACTCGCCGCGGGTATTTTTACTTTTTTTGCCTACCATATAATCATCAACATCGGCATGGTTATCGGTGTGTTCCCTGTTGTGGGAGTGTGGCTGCCCTTTATCAGCTTCGGTGGAAGTGCAATGATATCGTGTCTCTCCGCAGTTGGACTGCTTTTGGCGATCAACCGTGCGGAATCCGCCTCACGTTTCTAAGCACAATAATGTCATCATAAACCGTGCGTGATACAATGATAGTAAGCACAAACGCATCATATACCACTCTATAAGGGGATACCTAACCTAAAATCATGCCTACTCTTCTGGCACGTATGAGAGAAGACATTCAAACTGTCTTCCGAAAAGATCCGGCTGCCAAAACCTTACTAGAAGTGTTCACATATCCAGGACTTCACGCGGTATGGATGCACAGGTTTGCTCACTCAATTTACCGATGCAAGTTATACACATTGGCACGTTTCATCTCTCAATGCAGCAGAGTTTTCACAGGTGTGGAAATTCACCCAGCCGCGGTGATTGGACGACGATTTTTCATTGACCACGGCATGGGGGTTGTGATCGGCGAGACCGCTGAGATTGGCGACGATGTGTTGATGTACCACCAGGTGACGCTGGGCGGAACCACACTGGAAAAAGGCAAACGCCACCCGACCATAGGCAATAACGTGCTGATCGGCATGGGGGCCAAGATTGTCGGTGCTATCACAGTGGGCGATAACTGCCGCATCGGTGCCAACGCTGTAGTGAATAAAAATATCCCAGATAACTGCACTGTGGTGGGCGTGCCTGGGCGCATTGTCACCCGAGACGGTGTTAAAGTAGACGATTCGCCCAGAGTGATGGACAACATCGTAAACAGCATCGAGCCGGAAGACGATATTGTCCGCGACCTTCGCCAACAAATCGCACAGTTGTCGGAGCAGTACTCTGCTATGCAGAAGACACTAGATCAAACTGAACAGACTATCTGTGATATGAGACAATCATCTACAGATATCAACCAACACCAGACATAAGGAGATATCAATGACATCTCTCAAAATATATAACAGCATGACCCGCAAAGAGGAAGAGTTCACCCCGCGTGAACCAAACAAGGTCTCGATCTATGCTTGCGGGTTGACCGCACAGGGACCGCCCCATATTGGGCATATCCGCGGGGCCATCGTTTTTGACATCATACGCAGGTGGTTCATCGAACTAGGCTATGATGTGGAGATGGTTCAGAATTTCACAGACATTGATGATAAAATCATCGCCAAGGCAGATACTGAAGGACTTTCCTCAGAAGATGTCGCCAAGAAGTATAGCGCAGCCTACTTGACGGTTCTTGACAAGCTGAATATCCTACCCATCCACTGGTGCCGTGTCACTGAGGAGATGGACAGCATCATCGATATGGTTTCGACCCTCATCACAAAAGGGCACGCCTATGCGGTTGAGGGAGATGTCTATTTCAAGGTCAGCAGCTTCAAGGACTATGGCAAACTCAGCGGTCGCAACATTGAGGATGTGCGTTCAGGCTACCGCATTGAGGTAGATGAAAGAAAGCAAAGCCCCGAGGACTTCGCACTCTGGAAGTCTGCTAAGCCGGGTGAACCGTCTTGGCCAAGCCCATGGGGGCCTGGACGTCCAGGATGGCACATCGAGTGCTCCGCAATGAGCTTGAAGTACCTGGGCAAAGATTTTGATATTCACGCTGGAGGCAACGACCTCATCTTCCCACACCATGAAAATGAGATCGCACAGTCAGAGGCCTATCTAGATAGCGAGTTCGCCAAGTACTGGGTTCACTGGGGCAGTGTCACTCTGGGTAAAGAAAAGATGTCAAAATCATTGGGCAACTTCTTTACAGCCGAGGAGATACTGGCTGAGTTTGACCCAGACATACTCCGAATGTTCCTTATCAGCACAGACTACCGAAGTCCGGTGGACTTCAGCCGAGAGCGACTTGCCCAGACTGGCACCGCGGTGCAGCGCATCAAGAACGCATACTCCAGGGCAAAAGGCGTGATCGGAGATGTTCAGTCAGACCCAGACACGGCTTATTGGGCCAAGTTCTCAGAGGCCATGAACACGGACTTTAATACATCTTCCGCCACTGGAGTGATGTTTGAGGTCGTCAGTGAGATAAACAGGGCCATAGATGACACTAGTTCAATCAGTACCGCCATATCCTCACTCTGCTCAGCCCTGGTAAAAATGGCCGGTACGTTAGGGTTCATGAACCTGTTCGCCGACACGGCAAAGATCGACAATGACCTGAGCGCTGACTTGATCCAAGCGGCCATCCGCTGGAGACAGCTCGCTCGCGAAACCAAGAACTGGGCCATTTCGGATGCAATCCGCGATGACCTTCAAGCACTAAATATCAGCTTGCAGGATGGAGCCAACGGCACCACCTGGAAGATCGAGACACAGTAGAAATATAAAGGAGATGCGCCCCATATGGGAGCCATCAAGTCCTCAAAACCGAATACCAAGGCTAAAATATTGACAGGGATTACCATATGCGCCATTCTGGCGATTGCAGCTCCCCTCCTCATGGGGGATGTCAGCGGCCAACCGCAGGTTCACAATGTCACCGTAGGCGGCATCAGTCTTAAGCAGCTCAGCCCAGAGCAAGCACGGACCGAGTTGCAGAAGCTGGCAGTAAAACTCCAGTCGCAGCCTGTTCAGGTTGATGTATGCGACACCACTGGCAAGCGTCTTTGGGGACGCAGCTATACGCGCCAGGAACTGGGGTATAAGCTGGATGTGCCCGCAACATTGCAGGCGGCCATCGATGCCAGCAACCCTGAGGGGTTATGGCAGAAGATTCTCATTGCATACTCCCGTCGCTCAGGCGTAGCCATTGAGTCAAAATACACCAGCGACACCCAGCTCGCGCGAGAAGTTGCGAAACGTATAGGCAAGCTGCTTAACCGCCCTCCAGTGGACGCTAAAATCACCGGATTTTCTGCAGGAACCATAGTCAGCACATTGGAGCAAACGGGGTATCATGTTCCAGACACCGCCGGCCCTGAGCTTCATACGGCGGCTCTGCAAGGCCTTCAACGTGTTGTGATTCAATGCGAGGAGGAGCCTGCTAAAGTCACCCAGGCGAGCTTGCGTTTCACAGCGGTGACACTGGCTTCGGCCGTCACAAAATATAGCTCACGTAAGGTAGCGCGTACCAAGAACGTGGTGATGGCCGCCAAGAACATGAACAACGCTGTTGTGATGCCAGGTGCCGAGTTTAGCTATAACAAAACCGTGGGACCCCGCAGTTTGAAAGAAGGCTTCGTGGAAGCGCTGATATTTGTCAAGGGGAAAGTGGTTCCCGGCGCAGGCGGAGGGGTTTGTCAGGTATCGACCACCCTCTTCCAGGCACTGTTGAAAACTGGCCTGGAAATCAAAGAGCGGCATCCGCACAGCCTGCCTGTGACCTACGCGAAACCTGGGATGGATGCCACCGTTTCTTACGGCGCCATAGACCTTCGATTCGTCAACAACTACGACAAACCGGTGATTGTGCAGAGCAGTGCCAGCGGTGGCTTGATGACAGTTAATCTCCTAGGAGATGCGTCCTGTAAAGGCCAGTATAAAGTGGTCCAAGAAGGCCTGAAGGTGATGAAACTGCCATCGAAAGTGGTATACACGAACAAGATGCCTGCTGGTAAACGCGTGGTGGAGAACAAGTCCGTCACAGGTTATCGTGTCACCACATATCGGGTCAAAGTGCAGGACGGCAAGGAAGTAGAACGAAAGCTTATTGACCGTGATGTCTACCGCCCACAGTCTAGAGTGGTGGTCGAAGGAACCGCAAAAGCGCCCCAGCCGGAACCGCCCACTGTGGTACCGGAACCGCAAGAGCCAGGAATATAGTTGCCCGCAATTTCCAGATGAGAATAGCAACAGTTGACATTAGCCCACCGGTGGTGCTTGCCCCAATGGCAGGCATCACCGATGCTCCTTTTAGAGCTATCTGCCGTCAGTATGGCGCTGGCTTGGTCTGCTCAGAGCTGATAAGCTCCACAGCTCTACAGTACAACAGCATCAAGACACATGAGATGATGCAAACTTCTCAAGAAGAACGTCCAGTGAGTATTCAGATTTTCGGCAGCAACCCTCAACACATGGCCGAAGCAGCCAGGCAGGCTGAGGCCTACGGTGCCGACATTGTCGACATCAATATGGGATGCTGGGTGCCCAAGGTGGTGAAGACCGGCTCAGGTGCTGCCCTGCTGCGCGACATCGGGTTAGCGGTCACCATCGCAAAAGCCGTAGTGGAGTCTGTCAGTGTTCCTGTCACGGTGAAGATTCGCTGCGGATGGGAACGAGCTGAGATTAACTACGCGGAGCTGGCACCCCGGCTGGAGCAAGTCGGAGTATCTGCCATCACGCTTCATGCCAGAGTGGCTACTCAGGGGTTCTCAGGCGAGGCTGACTGGAGCGCGATATCTCACCTCAAGAGCCTCGTGCAGATACCTGTGATCGGTAATGGTGATATACGCGATGCCCACGATGCGCTCCGTATGTTAGAAACCACAGGATGCGACGCCGTGATGGTGGGCAGAGCGGCGGTATCCAACCCCTGGTTATTCCAACAGATCAATCATTTGATGGTCACCGGTGAAATACCCCCACCCCCCTCACTAGTGCAGCGGCTGGAAGTGGCCATGGCACACGCTCGAGCACTATGCGACATACGGCCCGAGGAATCTGCCATCAAACACATTCGGGGACAGATGGCAAACTATGTTAAAGGCTGCCAGGGAGCCAACCATTACAGAAACCTCATATGCCAATGCATCAGTTTGGCACAGCTCCAAAGTATCTTTAATGACACCATCATGACAAACGCCATAGAATCACAAGGTATCACATAACAATGAAACACATCGTATCGGTCAGTCTGGGCAGTTCCCAACGCAATAAGACGGCGTTGGTCGAAATCCTTGGGGAACAGGTGAAAATCGAACGCCGAGGCACAGATGGCGACAAAGCGCTGTTCCAGCGGACCCTCGAGGAGCTTGACGGCAACGTGGATGCCATCGGACTTGGGGGCTGCGACCGGTATGTCTGGACACCTGGACGCCGGTATGAGTTTCGCGACATCGCCCGCTTGTCCAAAAATGTCACTAAAACACCGATACTAGATGGAAGCGGTCTTAAAAACACGCTGGAACGCACCGCTGTAGAGAAGCTGGGAGACCAAGAGATCATTCAATGGTCTGATGCTAATGTACTCGTTGTGGCTGGTGTCGACAGGTTTGGAATGGCTGAAGCGATCTCAAAGCGCGCCCGGTCCGTGGTTTTTGGCGATGCCATGTTTGCCATCAACATGCCATGGCCCATCCACTCCCTGCAGACCCTCAAGCTACTAGCCGACATCTTGTTGCCCATCATCACATTGATGCCCTTTGAGTGGGTCTACCCTGTGGGCAAGAAGCAAGAGGAAAGCAGTCCCAAATTCGAGGAGTGGTTCCGCTGGGCCGATGTCATTGCGGGTGACTGGTTGTTCATCAAGCGTTACAGCCCAGTGAACCTGAAGGGCAAAACCATACTGACGAACACGGTCCGGCAAGCAGATGTCGACATGCTAAAGGAACTCGGAGCAAGCCGGCTGTTTACGACCACTCCGGTCTTCGGCGGTGAGACCTTCGCAACCAATGTGTTGGAGGCTTTGATTGTGGCCTTCAGCGGTAAGGGTTTGGAGCCACTAAGTGCGTTAGAATATGCTGAGTGGCTGACGAAACTGAATTGGAAGATCGGCCACATAGAGTTATCATAAATTGTAATCACGAGATACCACCCATGGAGGAAGTCATATGAATACTAAGAAGGTTCGTCCGTATGTCGGTTCTATGAATCAACTGGCAGGAGCGACCCCATTCCGTTATCAGCACGGTTCGGAAAGTGAGCAGTTCGCGGTCCGACTATATACCTCATGCGGATGGGACATCAACGTGATGTGCGATCGCGGTATGGATATCGGCGCCGCCTCGTATAGAGGGACACCAGTCGCGTGGTGCAGTCCCACAGGATACGCGCACCCCCATCGCTACGATCCAAATGGGTTCGAATGGCTGCGTGCTTTTGGCGGTGGCTTACTGGCCACATGCGGCCTAACTCAAGTTGGTGCCGCCTGCACCGATGAAGAGGAAGAGCTTGGCCTGCACGGCCGCGCGGTGGGCCTGTCCGCCAGTAACCTCAACTGGGGTGCCGGTTGGGTTGATGACAGCTACACATGCTGGGTTGAGGGTGAAATCTGCCAGGCTAAAGTATTCGGTGAGAACATCACCCTACGGCGGCGCATCTCCATCACACTGGGAAGCCCCAAGATCGAGATTCATGACACCGTCTGCAACCAGGGATTTGAAGCAACACCGTTCATGCTGCTGCATCATATGAATTTCGGATATCCGCTTGTAGATGACGGCACGCAGATTGAGTGCAACTACAGTGAGATTGAGCCTCGGAACGAACATTCCGCTAAAGGCGTCCCCACATTCAAACACATCCACGCACCAACGGCAGGATATGTAGAAGAGGTATTCCATCCAAAAGTCGTGCCCGTAGATGGTCTATGCCAGGCATCACTGATCAACTGCAAGCAAAAGCTGGCGGTCACCGTCCAATGGAACCCAGAAGAGAGCCCGATGCTGACGGTGTGGAAAATGCTGGGGCAAGGCGAATATGTGATAGGCTTGGAGCCAAGCAACTGCCACGTGGCTGGCCGTGCTGCAGAACGTGCCTCAGGCAGTCTGCAGTATCTGCAGCCTGGTGAAACCTCCGAGAAGCACATTCAAGTCATCGCTGAAGAGCTTTCCTGATGTCTTCGCGCCGATCTTCGCACTTCTGGTGGCCAGTAGGGATCACTCTGCTGCTGGCCGCCCTGCCCTATCTCTGGGGATGGTTCCTGGCTGTAGATCGGCACTATGTCTGGGTGAACCGCAACCTGGACGACAATATGGTATATCTGGCCTGGATGCGCCAAGCAGCCGATGGCGCGTTCTTCCTGACGAACCGCTGGACCGCCGAATCGCACCCCAGCATGTATACCAATCTGCTGTTTTGGCTGATGGGCCGGTTGAGTGGTATCGCCCACATCCCGCTCATTGGGATGTTTCATTTCACTCGGATCGTCATGTCAGTCGCACTGTTAGGCACCGTGTGGCTCGCGACGGCTCACTGGATGGGTATCAAATACCAGCGGTTGACAATGTGGCTGGTGGGGCTGTCTGCAGGGCTAGGCTGGTTATTCATTGATGACCGTCCAAAGGTCATGCTAGCGCCCATTGACGCCTGGCAGCCTGAGGCCATCACGTTCCTCAGCATCTACCTAAATCCGCTTTTTCTCACGGGACTGCTGTTGATTCTGGCCACCAACTTGTTGTTATGGCTTAGCCTGCAGCGAGAACAGGCCAGATGGGCAGTTTATGCAGGCTTGTGCGCTTTACTGCTGGGCAACATCCATTCCTATGACGTGATCCCGCTAGCAGCCACCTGGCTACTATACGGGTTCTGCCTGCTGATCTGGCACCGCGACCAAATCAAGAGCTTCCTGCTCTACGGGCTTATCACCGCGGTCATCGCACTGCCCAGCGTCATCTGGCAGTATGCGGTCTACAAGCTCGATCCGGTGTTTCATGAGCGGGCGGGCTCCTACACTCCGGCCCCGGAAATATGGTGGGTGCTGCTCGGATTTGGATTTCTAGTTCCACTGGCCTTCATCGGCTTATACAGGCAACACCGGGCCGAAAAGCTCACTAAATCGCATCTGTTGCTGGTGTGCTGGAGCGTTGCCGCCCTGGGCACTCAGTACATTCCGAAGTTGTTGAAATACATCGGAGTCGATGCCCCGTTGAATTTCGAACGTAAGATGGTGATGGGAGCGCATATCCCACTCGCTATTTTGGCTGCCATGGGGGTTGTTTACTTGATCCAAAAACAACAATCGCTTTCGCAGAAAGTAGCGGTTCCAGTGTTGCTTTTACTGCTCAGCCTGAGCAATATGGTATGGATATATCATGACTGCAGGCTGTTATGGTATAACATAGCCAATACAGGACTGCATCAGCCCTATGTTGACGCCAAGCGGTGGAGTTCGTTCATTAAGCTGCGCCAGTTCATCAAACCAGATGATGTTGTGCTCTGCCCGGTGTCAATGGGTGTATTTCTACCAGTAGAACTCGGCGCCCGTACTTATGCCGGGCACTGGTCGGAAACACCGTATTTTGCTGATAAGATGCGTGAGATTATCGGATTTTACGACCCAGATACGACAGATGATCGCCGCAACACCTTCCTTGAGGGATCGGAAATCAAGTGGGTAATAAGCTTCCATGGGCAGCCCACTTTGGAGGAGATGTCATTGCAGCATGCGTTTGACAGGCTCCAGCCCTCCAGCGGATCCTGCATGTCAGTGAAATACCGCGATGCGGAACTCACTCTGTTCGAGGTTAATGATGAGGGTAAACCCGACTAGCAAGAACATTGGCGTAATCATAGCGGTGGCCGTGGGCCTTATTGGTGTGGCCCGGCTGGCATCTGTTGGATCGCATCCTTACGAGCTTTCACGAGACGAGGGTTTTACAGAAGTCGGCACCAGTGAACCAACTGCCAATGGCAACACCCCATCACAACCCTCAACACCTCCCCCGTTACAACCATCGCAAAGTAAACTTCGAGAAGGAACAATCCGAATCTACGTGTGTGGTCAGGTGAAGCGGCCATCAGTCATGACCATTCCTGCCTCATACACGGCCTATGACGCCATTCAAAAGGCAGGAGGGCTGACTGTTAAGGCAGATGCAGAACGGATCAATCTAGCGGCTTGTCTGACGGACGGACAGCAGTTGTATGTCCCAGCTATAGGCCAGGCAGCCATCCCTTCCGCGCAGTCTGCGTCTGCATCGCCAAAACAAACATCATCATCGTCATCAAACGGCATCGCATCAGCAGAGCCCGAATCTGGGCAGCAGACGGTAAATATCAACACCGGCGGCCTAGACGAGCTTGATCGGTTGCCGGGGATCGGTCCGGTTCTGGCACAACGAATACTAGACTACAGGAACCAGAACGGCCGGTTTGGCACCGCTGACGAGTTGATGGAAGTGAAAGGCATCGGCGAGAAGAAGCTGGAGCAGATGCGGCCTTTCGTCGAGCTCTGACATTACAACGTCATGATGGCAACCGTCGCCCCCGCCCCACCCTCATCGGCATCGGCAATCCGGTAGCTTTTCACCAGCGGATGGGTGCGCAGGAACTGATGCACCGCCGAACGCAACGCCCCGGTGCCCTTGCCATGGATGATCCGCACGGGTGACATACCAGCCATGAAACTGTCATGCAGATACGTATCGAGTTCCATCAACGCCTCATCTATATGTAACTGCCTGATGTGAATCTCGGACTTGGCTTTCAAAGACTTGGCAAGCCCCATGTCACCACCGCTTCTGACTACACTGATAGTCTTCTGCCCGACGACTTTGCTGACTTCGCTGTATTTAACTGTCATCTCCATCACACCGACCACCACCACCAGGCCATCTGGCTTTAGTCGGAGGACCTGACCCTGCACACCCAGATTGTTCAGTCGTATTGTGTCGCCGATGTGCAGCTCCTCTTGGGGCTGGTTATTGGATGCGGGTTTTCGCTTCTGTTTTGCCGTCTGAGCGAGCCCACGGATGGCCATCCGTGCGTCTTGAGTTTCCTTGTTTTCACGCGGCTGCGCTTGCAGTTTCTTATACTGCTCTTCTGCCTGGTCGACCAGTGTGTCGAAGTCAGCAATGGCTTTCTGAACAGCCTCATCTATACTCTTTTGTTTTTCGGCCTCGAGCTTGGCGATGGCTGTTTGAAGCTGTTGGTTCAACTGCTTCTGTTTGGCCAACTGCTGCTCAATCTGCTGCGACTGCACATTAGCATGTTCCTGCTGATGCTGCACAGCTTCCATCAGAGCTCTCATGTCATCCGCCTTTTTCAGCATATGGGTGTGGGCGGCAGACAACACCGATTGCGGCAGCCCCAGCTTCTCGGCTATGGTAATCGCATGACTGGAGCCTGCACCCGGCAGTAACCGATAGGTCGGCCGCAGCGTCACCTCGTCAAACTCCACGCTGATGCACATCACATCTGGATTGGCCATACCGAACATCTTGAGTTCGCTATAGTGCGTGGTTGTGGCGGCCAGACAGTGTTTGTCGATCAAGTCCTCCATCACAGCCGTGGCCAACGCAGCTCCCTCTTGAGGGTCGGTGCCAGCTCCCAGTTCATCAAACAACACGAGGCAGTTCGCTTTGATGGCCTTCAGAATCCGGGCGATGTTTTTGATGTGGCCTGAAAAAGTGGACAACGACTGCTCGATACTCTGTTCATCACCGATGTCGGTCAACACATCATCAAACACCGGGATGACGGCCACGTCAGCCGGCACGTGCATTCCGGACATCGCCATCAAGGTCAACAGGCCCATAGTCTTGAGTGTGACCGTCTTACCGCCGGTATTAGGGCCGGTAATCAGCAGCACGCGCCTCTCGGTCAAGTCAAGACTAATAGGAACCACAGGAGGTTTGATGAGGGGGTGCCGTGCCCGCTTCAGCATAAACTGGCCTGTTTCGTTCATCGATGGCTTAACAGCGTCCATATCGGCCGATAGGCGTCCCATAGCCGCATGGATGTCCATCAACGTCAGTAAATCCAGATTACTGTCAAGCTCGCGGTGGTATTTTGAGGCCAGTGCGCTGAGTTCCGTCAGTATCTTGGCAATTTCCGCGAGCTCAGCCACCAGAAGCTCGCGGTGCTGGTTGCCCATCTCCACCACATCCTGTGGCTCCACAAACAACGTAGCTCCGCTTCCTGAGACGTCATGCACGATGCCAGGTATCTGCGACCTGTTTTCGCTCTTGACCGCAAGACAGTATCTATTCCCGCGTATGGTAATGATGTTGTCTTGCAGTGCAGACTGGTATTTTCCGCTGGTGATATACCCTTGCATTCTGCTGGAAATGCGGTTTTGGATGGTCTTGATGCCGTTTCGAATACGTCCCAATTCCGGTGAGGCGGCGTCCGAGACAATCCCATCGTCGGTCAGGCAGTAACGGATGCGCTCCACAAGGCCTGGGCACATTTCAAGTAGTTCAGCGACATCCCACAAAGACGGCAACTGCGGTTTCCGCTGCTGGGTAAAGCCGCGGACACGCCGAGAGCACTCCACCAGGTCGGCTATCGCCAACAGCTCATCCTCACGCAACACCGCACGTAGCTTGGTACGAGTCACCGCCTCGCCTAATGGACGTATCCCACGCAGTGGCATCTCCTCCGCATGGTCATACAACCATCGATTCTCTGTAGTGAGTTTCTGCCAGCGTTCAATCCGGGCTCGGTTGTTATCGGGCTGTATATCCTGGGCTCGCCGAAGGCCTTCAGGTGTCAGGGTTCGGTCGGCGACCATTTGGCGCACGGTGTCGAATTCGAGGATTCTTAATGCGTGGGTATCCATGATAAGTCGGTCATCTCTCTTTCGTATACCTTCATGGTACGGATTTTTGCCAATTCGGTCAAGAACCAGTACTGAACGACATGCCATTGTGGGTAACCTAGAGATGGATACCTACAACAACGAGCTGCCTTAAGGAGGCAACCCTAATGAACGCTTACCCACTGTCACAAGAGCAAATCGACTTCTACCGCGAGAATGGATTCGTGATGCTTGAAAATATGCTTACCTACGATGAGTTGGAGGCCCTCAGAACCGCAGCGAATGATGTATTGGCGGATACCACGCCATTACCAGCCGATGCACCAGATTCTGCTAAGGAATACCGGAAGGTATTCGACCAGCGGGTGAACCTTTGGCCACATCACCCGGGCATCAAGAAGCATGTCACCAACCCAAAGATAGCCGACGTGGCCCGGCAACTGGCCAGACACACCGCCACACGGCTTTGGCATGACCATTTACTTACCAAAATGCCAGGTGACAGTAAAGCGTCAGCGTGGCACCAGGACCTCCCCTATTGGCCATTCTATTCGCCAGACACACTCTCCTGCTGGATGGCCCTAGACGACGTGACGGAAGCCAAAGGTTGTATGCAGTTCGTGCCCCGCAGCCAAACATGGGGGCTATTTGCGCCAATCAACCTGGTCACTCCCCAAGCACTGTTTGATATGGTTCCCGATAAGAACCCCGCTGACTTTGTGCCGTTTATCGCCGAGATGAAGGCGGGTAGCTGCACATTCCATAACGGTATGACGTTCCACTATGCAGGACCTAATCGCACCGACGCCCCACGCCGAGCAATGGTGACCATCTATATCCCAGATGGGGTCATCTACGAGGGACGCCCGCATCCCGTCACCGATGGACTGGGAATGGTGGCAGGGCAACCAATGGCCGGAGAGTTGTTCCCACTTCTGGCCAAGTAAGCGACCAGCCCGAATTTGGAACTATATGCTAAGGCACCGAATCCACTCTGGATTCGGTGCCTATTTGACAGTCACACCCTGATGTTTAATGCCCGGGGAAGAGTATCCGCTCACAGTTATCGCATTGTTCCACACGGCCTTCTTCAACAGAATGCACAGTAGCAATAGCGATGGGCATACGGCACATGCCGCACTTGCCACCGGCCATGGGGCTCATGCCCACACCACGCTGTCTACGACGCACACCATCGTATTGTGCAAGCAGGTTCTTGTCAACTTTTGCTACCGCCCTGCTTCGCCCCTCACTCAACGCGGCCATTTCGGCTTCAATACGGGCCTTACCTTCATCAGCCAGTTTCGCGGCTTCGCGGTATGCCTTGACTTTGACATCCTTAACATCAGCTAGCGGTTTGACTTCCACTTGAAGCTGCTCTATCACATCCATCAGCTCAAGCATCTTGTCTTCTTTTTCAACCCGATGTTTGGCTACCAGTTCCATCTCTTTTTGCTTGTTATCCAATTCCTTGGATCCAGTGATCTTCCCACTGAACAACTCCCGATGCAAGCTCTTTTCCTTGGTCACCATCCCCTGAACTTCCAGGTCCAAGTCCCGATAGTCCCGCTGGGCTGCTTGAAGCTTCGTGTCTACCACCTTGAATGCATCTAGTGCCTCCATGGCCTGCTTCTTGAGTTGGTCAACCTCAGCCATCTTCTGCAAATCCATGCGGTGCTTAAGCAGTTGCACATCTATTTTGTGAACTTCATACAGGAACAGAATTCGTTCATTCATATCCAGTTACCCCTTCCCTTCAAGTGGAACTGTGTCGTCCTTTGGGAACACCACACGTGCATGAGCACACCCATCGATGTTACCCATCCAAAAACTGCCCTTTAGCCCGGTGCGCGCCAGATCATCGACGATCTTCAAGCCCAGCCGAGTTGTTTTGCGGAAATCAAATTCGTCAGGTAGTGGGGCTCCATCATTATAGACGGTGATACGGTAATCCCTGCCTACATCCTCTATCAACACCTTGATCACCCCAACGTCTGTGTTCTTGAACCCGTGTTCTACCCCATTCTGTATCAGCTCATTCAGAATGAGAGCGAATGACGTCGCCTTTTGGAGCGGCAACATGAAGTCAGGGCCGGATATCGACATATCCACGTGCTTGTTAGGTGGTATCAGCCCGCCCTGGGTGGCAGAGAGTATGGACTCAGCTAGCCGTTGCACTGGGACGAGGTCCAAATCCTCACGTGACAGTAGATCATGAACAGCCGCGATAGAGGAGATGCGCCCGAGGCTCTCCCTGAGTGCCTCCTGAGCCTGTGCGACATCCGTGTATCGCATCTGTAGGCGCAGAAGGGACGCGACCTGCTGCAGGTTGTTCTTCACCCGATGGTGCATTTCTGAGAGTATTGCAGATCGAAGACTTAAGCGTGCCTGTTGGACAGCCAGTGCTATTTGGTTGGCGAAAGCCGTAACAATCTTCTCTTCTTCTTCGCTGAACCGGTGGAATTTCGATGTGTAGCAGTTAAGTACACCGAGAGACCGATCTTTGGCTCGGATTGGCACACTCATCAGGCTGAAAAAGCCCTCTCGGGCGGCGATGTCACCAAAAACATAGTTGCTTTCCTTGCTGACATCATCCACGATGATCACGCGATTTTCCAGAATAGCTTTACCTGTCACGCTATGACGTAAAGGCACATTGGGTTTCGAAACATACTCCTGGCTCTGGTTGGAGCTTGATTTTAAGATCAGCTCCTCATGTTTTTCATCCAGCAGCATAATAGTGCAGACTTTGTAGTTCATAGCCTGGGCGGCTGTGTTGACCACAAACTGCAACTGGTCCTCAAGATACAGGTCACTCGTGACTTGCTTGGTGATTTCAGTGAAGGTATTCACTTGCTCAGCCTGCTGCTGAAGCATGCGATAGCTGCGGGTTTTCTGGATAGTTCCTGCAACTTGGGAGGCTAAGTTGCTAAGTATACGAATCTGGTTGGGACCATATTCCCGCGGCTGTATTGTTTTGACAGCCACCACACCCAGCACTTCATTTTCGTAAAGCAACGGTACGGCGAGCATAGACTCATACTCGCCTTCCCGTAACTCAGGGAAATATTTGAAACGCTTATCATGGTATGCAGCGGTGGGAACCGCTACGGCAACACGTTCACGAGCCACCCATCCGATGATGCCCTCGCCCACTTTCAGGCGCAGTTTACCCACCATATGGCGGCTTTGTTCCTCGGCGGCGCGCAGCACAAGCTCAGTGCGTGATTCGTCAAAAAGTAGGATGTGGCACGACTCCGTGCCAATTAACCGCTGTGTTACCTCAACCAATGCGTTGAGGCTATCTTCAACTTGAATGGCAGAACCTAATGCCTCTCCAATACTACGAAGAGCATCAATCTCCAACTCCTTCTCGGTGATCTGCCGTTTCAGTTGGTTGGCTTGTGCCTCTTTACTGGACAGCAGCCGTTCGCTGACTGACAGGCTTCCTCGTAACGAAATAATCTCGCTCGATTCACTCTGCAGCCTGTGGCTATAACTCCGCAGATACTTCGTTGAACGGTGTGGAATCAGACGGTGGGTTCTATTTATTGCCATTAAACGCTATGAGCAATGATGATCGCCTCTGCGATCTCTTTCATAGTCTTGCGAGTGTTCATGCTCTGCACTTGAATCCGTCGGAACGCTTCCTGCTCTTTTAGGCCATACTGGTCCATCAAGATACCTTTAGCTCGCTCGATCAGCTTGCGAGTTTCCAGACGCTCTTCAAGACTGGTGACTTCACCCTCAAGAGCTTGCATCTCTGAATAGCGGCTGATGGCGATCTCGATAGCGGGCATCAGATCGGCCTCTTTGAAAGGCTTCACGATATAGCCAAACACGCCAGAAGCTTTAGCACGGTCGACCAGGTCGCCATCACCAAATGCGGTGATGAGTACACAGGGAGCGATTCGTTCGCTTTGAATGGTCTGAGCGGCGTCAATGCCATCAACTACAGGCATTTTGACGTCAAGCAAAACCACATCTGGTTTGTGCTCTCGAGCCGATTCTATCGCCTCACTGCCATCGCTGGCTTCGGCGACTACGTTGTATCCCAAACTCTCAAGCATGTTCTTAAGGTCCATACGAATGATGGGTTCGTCATCAGCGATTACTATTTTCAGGCTGTTTGTTGCCATATACTGCGGTTCCTTTCTTAGATTACATCAGTGTTAGTGTGTTAATTGTACCACAGCGAAAACACTGCGTCATGCAATGTGATAGAAAACAAGAAGGGGCACCAGGCTTGACACCCAGCACCCCTGCCTAATTACATGATAGCGGAAAACTTAAGCGATTCCCACTAGTTCCTTCAGTTTATCAACAGCACTGGCTGCATCTTCCGAATAGCCGTCTGCGCCGATCTGGTCTGAATACTCTTGAGTGACAGGAGCTCCGCCGATCATAACCTTGACTTCGCTGCGCACACCCTCTGCAACGAGTGCATCGATGGTGCTCTTCATTGAAGGCATGGTGGTGGTGAGCAGTGCGGACATGCAAAGCACGTTGACGCCCTTCTCTTTGACAGCTTCAACGAACTTCTCGGGGCTAACGTCGACACCCAGGTCGACGATTTCGAAGCCAGCACCCTCGAGCATCATCATAACAAGGTTCTTGCCGATGTCATGAAGGTCGCCAGCCACTGTGCCGATACCCACAGTCACAGGAGACTTGCGCTCTGCTGCACTGAGCAGGGGCTTCACGATGTTCATGCACTGCTGCATGGCGCGAGCAGCCACGAGTACTTCAGGAACGTAGTACTCATTGGCCTTAAAGCGGCGTCCGACTTCCTGCATACCAAGGATTAAGCCATCGGTAATGATAGCAGCGGGGCCTACGCCAGATTCTAGCGCGGCACGGGTGATCTCTTCGGCCTTCTTGCGATTACCGTTGATAATCGCTTCTTGTAGGGTACTTAGGTCCATGATTTCCTCCCTGATTGTCGTGTTATGTAGTGATTATGTTTATAGCTCAGTAAGCAGCTCTCCCTGCTGCTTACTTCGCCGCGATGATGCCGTCGTCGTTGGTAGCCGTAACACTCTGTCCAGGTTGCACGATCAAGAAGTCTTGATCCCACTCCCCTTTCGTAAGTTTGCCAAGAAGCGACAAATCTCCTGGAATCTCAGCATAGTTCCAGTTGTTCGCTTCACAAATGCTTCGAACCTCATCTGCCATGGCTGACCCATCGTACATGGGAAGTTGGATAAGAACCCCTCGCTTATAGTTGCTCTTCCAACTGCCCAAAACCTCTAGTAGATACTTGGCGTTGTCCTCACCGTACTTTTCTACCATATCCTCATAGCACTCAATCCCTTCACCGAGCATGTCGGGTACAGATTGCTGCTGAAGGTATCCGGCCGTACTAGAGGTCAAAAACCCGCGAGTGAAGTAGTAGCTACCTGGGTTCTCATGGAACTCATCAAGATATCGCTGCCGCGATCCCATGAATAGAGTTAGGCAGTCATGGGCTCTAGGAATGACTAGCGGCGTATGCCGTGATGTCATCCCTTCGATCAACCGATTGCAGTAAGCGTATCCGACCAGGATGTAGTCGTATCCCTCAGGTATAGCGTCAAGCTCTTCTTGCAGCTTGTTCGCACTCCGCTTAGGAAAATTATGATACTCATCCCTGACCACGTAATGCAGGTCGATCTGATGCTCACTGTTCTCAATCAGTGCGCTCATCTCGTCCTTCATTACGTCGCAGGCAAAAAGTAGTAATTTCATGCTTATTCAGTCAGCCTCACAGCAACGCTCATGTAATTCGTAGCATATCAAACACATTGTGCCGTGAGAAAGGCTCATTTTCAAGCTATTTTTGGTAATATTGTATCGCTCTACAGAAGTCCAAGACTCTTTAGGCCGCTATAGGCCTCATCGACCGATTCATCGAAACACTTCAGGAGTGTATCGACCTGTTCTGATGTGATGATCAGGGGCGGCTCCATGCGCACCACGCTGGGGTTATTCAACGTATAAGCTGCGATAATCCCGCGGTGGTTAAGGCCAGACATCACCAACTTCGCGACATCCTCCATCTCAAACTGGATGCCGATCATCAGTCCAATCCCTCGGATTTCGGCCAGCACTTCTGGATACTTCGCCTGGATGAGTTTCAAGCCAGTCAGAAGCTGCTTGCCGCGTTCTTCCGAGTTTTGGCAGAGATTTTCATCTTGAATGGCCTTGATGGTGGCCATACCAGCCACACAGGCCAATGGGTTACCACCGAATGTGCTCGTGTGGATCAACGGATTGCTGCCAAACACAGCTTTCCAGACACGCTCTGAGCTGACCATGGCTCCTGAAGGCACCACCCCACCGCCTAATGCCTTGGCGATGGTCATGATGTCAGGCACAACACCACTATGGTTGACCGCGAACATCTTACCAGTTCGCCCAAATCCGGTCTGGACTTCGTCCACAATCAGCAGCGCGCCGCTCTTCTGGCATATCTCTTTGAGAGCCGGCAGGTAATCTGGCGAGGCCAGGTTGATACCGCCTTCACCCTGCACGACCTCCACGATCACGCCGGCGGTGTCATCGTCGATGATCCCGCTGACTGCGTCGATGTCGTTGAAAGGCACGTGCTCAAAGCCGGGCACCATGGGTAGAAAGTCAGTTTTATACTGTTCACGGCCAGTGGCACTCAACGCACCCATGCTCTTGCCATGAAACCCGCCTACTGTGGCAATGAATTTATGCCGGCCTGTGTATTTGCGTGCGATCTTAATGGCCGCTTCCACTGCCTCAGTTCCGCTGTTACACAAGAAGCTGTACTGCAGGTCCCCGGGCATGACGCTGGCGATCATTTCGCAGAACTCCCCAACCAGCGAGCTGAAGAACACCTTGCTAGACAATGGCATCTTGTCTAGTTGATCCTTGACAGCCTTAATGACCTTCGGATGGCAATGCCCTAGAGCGAATACACCATATCCACCCAGGAAATCCATGAACGCATTGCCATTGTTGTCATATACATACATACCTTCGGCACGTACTTCCACACCGAAACCGGCAAACTTCATCAATTGAGCTAAGCCCGGATTGACAAACTGCGTATAGTTGTCGAAGGTACTCTGTAAGATATCATCCATTACGTCTATCCCTATTCTATGATGCGTCGACCATCGTATGATGGTGAGATTATCTTTTTGTTGACAATGGCTTGAGCCAGACTGTCGCGGGCGTCTTTGGCTACCACTTTACTTTCGAGCTTCAGTTGGTCGCAGATGATGCTTCCGAAATAGCTATTGGTGCTCACGTGGTAAATCTTCTGCTCATCCAGTGCTGCGCCGTTGACGGTCAGTTCCTGCAGAACACCGCCCTTCATTCGGTACCGAGCTCCTGAAACCGCAGGTTTACCTGTGGTGATCACCTTGGAGAGCTGCGCACCAGTCATGTCAATGGTCACCAGCGAGTTTGTCCACGGAATCAAACGTGCCAGGTCGTAGCGTGACACTGCCCCTTTGCATAGATAAGCTCGGACACCGCCCATGTTTTCCACATGGACGTCTGTGCCTAGTAGCTCTCTGGTCAAATCAGCCACCATGTAGTATGGCTCCTGATCATTTCCACGCGGCACGAAGGATTCTGTGGCGGTGCCGATATTGTCCATATAGTAGTTCCGCAGTGAGCCCCACGCTTTATCGACCAGCTTGGCGATGGCTGGATCGGTGGGCACGTCTTCTGTCACAGGCAGAAGCTTCCCTTCCAGTGCCATCAAACCCCATCCGTCCACATTTCGACGCAGCTTCATCTCAACGCAGCCCAGCTCCTGGCCCCACTGCCCGGCTTGGACTATATACGTGCCGTTGGTGCGGCCCATCGATGTGATCTCGCCTTTGCGGACTACCGTGGGCTGTGCCAGCCGCGTGTGCGAATGGCCGCCTACAATGAGATCAATACCATCCACTTGGGCAGCGATCTGTTGGTCCATATCATATCCGCAGTGGCTTAGCAGCACTACTACATCGGCCTGCTTACGCAACTCAGGTATGAGTTGTTTGGCTGTTTCAATAGGATCTAAAATATCTACGGTGTCTTGTGGTAACTCATACGTTCTGGCATCGGTCGTCATCAAGCCCATGATGGCCACTTTCACCTCACCGGCTAGCTTCACGATGTAGCTCTTCATCACCGGTTTTGTGGTGCCCTTGGCCACGATATTGGCATCCACCAGTGGAAACTTAGTGGCCTCCACGAGCTGGCTCCATATTTCCTTAGGCTTCATCTCATGGTTGCCGAGGCATTGGGCCGTATAACCGACAGCGTTCATCGCAGCAACATCCACTTTGCCATCAAAGGCGATGCTAAAAGCCGTGCCGTCTGTGTAATCCCCAGCATCCAGCAGCCAGGTATCGCCAAACCGCTGCTTCACCTGTTGGTAGAGAGTGGAGCGTCGCGCAATGCCCCCCATGGTGATCACACCGTCTTTGGCATATGCTGCTAACTCGGGCATGGTTTCTGCTGGTGTATTGAACGGCAGCAGATTACCATGGGTATCGTTGGAGTGAAGAATGGTCAGTTGATAGTATCTTGGGGCATCAGCGTGTGATAACCCGGCGAACAGCACCATTGCGGCCACGGCGATTGGCAACGACTTAATTCGAAGCATGATATCCCTCCAAAGTTATACAGAAAGTTGCATGAACTCCTTGGGCGAGTAAGTGAGGCACTCACAGCCGCTTTCGGTGATCACCACATCATCTTCTATGCGGACGCCACCGAGACCATCGATATATATCCCCGGTTCTACGGTCATCACCATACCCGGACGCAGCACCAGCTCACTCAGCGCAGATAGCCCCTTGCCATCATGCACCTCCAGCCCCAAACTGTGACCCAGCCCGTGCTTGAACTTATCGCCATACCCGGCGTCGGTAATCACCTGCCGCGCGACGGCATCCACTTCCTTACCGGTCATGCCCGGCTTGATGACATCCATTGCAGTTTGTTGAGCTTTCAGAACCACATCGTATATGTGCCGTAGCTCATCAGAAACAGGCCCCAATGCCACAGTGCGGGTTATATCACTGCAATACCCTCTGTATTCGGCACCAAAGTCCATGGTAATCAAGTCACCCGATTGCAGTAGCCGTGATGATGGTTCTGCATGAGGCATCGCGCTGCGTTCACCTGAGGCAATGATGCTGTCAAAACTGGGGCGGCTGGCTCCCATCTGTCTCATCATAAACTCAACCTGTATACACAGGTCTACTTCAGACAGTCCAGCATGGATTTTGGGCAAAATGGCTTGGAATGTGGCATCGGCTATCTGACAGGCATGAGAAATCGTCTGAAGTTCCCCTTCGTCTTTCACAAGACGCATGGGTTCTATCAGTTCCTCACAAGGAACCAACTGTAGTGAGGGATCAAATCTCTTATTCCAACGATCGTATGTGAGCACTGTGACACAGGCGCCTTCAAAGCCCAGTTTATGAACTCGGCCATTGATCTGCTCAGCCAGAGGATCGTCCGAGAACTGCCGTGGTACACAAACTTCGTAATCTACAGCTTCCTGGTTAGCCTGCAGTGTGTACCGGCCATCGGTGAACAACTGTGCCGTGTCCTGAGTAATCAGCAAAGTAGCTGCGCTGCCGGTAAAACCACTCAGGTATCGCACATTCCGGAGGTTTGTGATGAGCACTCCATACAGCGACAACTGGCTGATCATCGACCTTAAAAGTCCGATCCTTGAGGCGTAGTTCATTGCAGGCGGCTATCCTCTACCACATACTTAATGGCGTCCAGTGCCAGTAGATAGCTCATCACACCAAACCCGCTGATCACACCGTGGCTGACGGCACCAGTGACAGACTCGTGACGAAAGGACTCTCTACCGAAGATATTACTCAGATGTACTTCAATTACAGGAAGCCTGATGGCAGTGATGGCATCACGGATAGCGACGCTGTAGTGGGTGTAGGCAGCAGGGTTGATGACGACGCCACGAGCTGTTTCCCGTGCCTGGTGTAAAGCCTCAACAATATCGCCTTCGTGGTTGCTTTGAACTATTTGCAGTTCCAGCCCGAGCTGCTCAGCTCGTTGGCGCATCCGGTTGTTGATATCTTCCAGGCCCAGGTGCCCGTATACTTCCGTTTCACGGATACCCAGCAGATTCAAGTTCGGACCATGAATGACTGCTATTTTAATCAGTGGTTTCTTCATCGATTGTTGTTGCCTCCTCGGATAGCAAGTTGACGATACCTTCTTCTATTTCATAAACGCGACGACACAGAGGGCAGAAAAGAGCGTCATCATCCATAACTTCCAGACCAGGGTGCCCTGCACACGCGGGGCAAGCCAGAAGAGCCAGTATCTCAGGGTCTAACACTGACATGATTTTACCCCACACCCAGCTCAGTTAACACCGTCTTCAATGCCGATACAAACCCCTCACACTGAGCTGCGGTTCCTGTGGTGATCCGCAGATACTCAGGCATTCCGAATACATCCCCTGTACGCACAATATAGCCCTTCCTCATCAGTCCATGGAAGATATCGTTGGCCCGTGGGCCTACACGTACCATGATACTGTTGCTGACGCTGGGTATAGTTTCTAGCCCCATGAGGGTGAACTGTCCATCCATGTAAGCAAGCATCTGCTTGTTTTGGGCAAGAACCATCTCGATAAACCCATGATCATCAAGAGCAGCCAGTGCCGCTGCTTGAGCCACCGAGTTGACATTAAACGGCTCCCTGATGCGATTGAGGGCACTTATAATAGGTTCATCGGCGATGCCGTAGCCCACGCGCAACCCGGCCAGTCCATACGCCTTGCTGAATGTCCGTAACACCATCACCGGCGCGCCAGCTTTCACCAGAGCGATGGAATCCGGGTAGTCAGGGGCATCCTGAGCATACTCCCAGTAAGCTTCATCCATGACGAGGATCGCGCCATGGGGAAGTTTCCCGATCAAATACTCCACGTCTGACTGGGTGATGTAGGTGCCAGTGGGGTTGTTAGGGTTGGGGATAATCACAAGACGTGTTTGTTCTGTCAACATCTCCGCCATTGATTTTACGTCAAATGTCCAGTTGCATGTGGGCACGCTGACCGTGGTGACATTAGCTAATCGAGCCGCTGCAGAGTACTGCATGAAGGTTGGGTAACCTGTCATCATCTCAGTGCCATCGTGCAAGCAAGCGACACCAAGGTAATAGATGATCTCGTCAGAGCCATTTCCGAACAAGAGCATATCCGCATCCACGCCGTGCTTTTTCATGAGTGCCTTGCGCAGTTTGTAGCAATACCCGTCGGGATATAGATTAACGTCAGACAGGGAGCCTTCGGCTGCCGCAACGGCCATTGGCGATGGCCCAAACGGATTCTCGTTACTGGCCAGTTTAACCACTTCAGTAATGCCCAGTTCGCGCTTGACATCTTCAATGGGTTTACCTGGACTATACGGCTTCATCGAAAGTATATGCGGCTTCACAAAACGGCTCAAAATACCCCTCCGGTTTATGCACCCTGTAAAAAAGTACACGGGGGGCATATTCTACCCCCCGTGCCACTTCTATTCAGGTTTTCTTAAGATTGCGAGTAGAATTACTCGCCCTCCATCGAACCCACGTTCAGTTCGAGGTTAGCACGGTCTTCAACACGGTCTATGACGCCGTCCCTGATCCACACGATTCGGTCAGATACGTCCAGCATCTTCAGGTCGTGCGTCGCAGAGATAATGGTCACATTGTTGTCTTCGTTAAGCTCACGAAGCAGCTCGATAATCTCTTTACCTGTTTTACTGTCCAGGTTACCGGTTGGCTCGTCGGCAAGTATGATCGAAGGACTGTTGGCTAGTGCGCGAGCACAGGCCACGCGCTGCTGCTGTCCACCCGACATCTCATTGGGTTTGTGATGCAGTCTTTCGCCAAGACCCACCTTCTTGAGCAGTTCGATGCCCTTGTCGATGGCTTCATCGGTGCTCAAACCGGCGAAGATCATCGGCAGAGTAACATTTTCCAGAGCGGTCATGTTCTTCAAGAGGTTGAAGGTCTGGAAGATGTATCCGATCGTGCGGCAACGCAGGAACGCAAGTTCCTTGGCATCAAGCTGAGCCATGTCCACATCATTGATGAAAACACTGCCGCTTGATGGTCTGTCAAGACCGCCAATTGCGTTAAAGAGTGTGGATTTACCAGAGCCGGAAGGACCCATGATAGAAACATATTCGCCACGCTTAACGTCGAGGTTCACTCCGTTCAGAGCGCGGAACGTCACCGTACCCATCGTGTATTCCTTGATGATATCTTTACAGCGAACTACATTTTCTACGCTGTCTATGTTATTGTTAGACGCCATATTACAGAAGACCCCCGAATGATTCTGTTAGATTTCAACCCGAAGCGCGGCAGCAGCAGGCATTTTTGAGGCTACGTAGGCAGGAGCGATCGTCGCTAGAACTGACAATATCGTCCCAATAGCCAAAGCAATGCCAAGAAGCAATAGAGATGATCCGAAATCCATGTAGTTGAACACCTTCATGCCCGTTGAGAACATACGGATGATCACCACAGAGCCAAATCCGACTATCCAGCCGATGATTGATGAAAGTAGACCCGTCATCATCGACTCAATGAAGAAAAGCTGGACGATAAAGCCATCGTAGGCACCAAGGCATTTCATGGTTCCGATCTCTTGGTACCGTTCAGTTACAGACATCAACATGGCATTGATAATGCCAACCAGACATACGATCAGGCTCATGGCGGTTAGCCAAGTCATCCTGACTTTTTCAGAGGCATCGATCGCACCGCCAGAATTGGCCTGGATCATACCTGCTGTCTTCACAGAAACAAAGAAGGCGATTCCAAGCACGGTACCTGCGGCAGTGATGACCGTTCTACCAAACCTTTGACGAACACTCTGTAATGCGATATGCACAGCCGTCTTCAAAGGAAGCGAAAGAGACTCACTTTTCTTAGTATTAGTATTGCTACTTGTCATGCGTTGTTGCATCCTCCAGCCGAAAACCGATCAGTTTCCTCTCGGTCAGCATCTTCAAAAACATGCCTACTGACTTCTCCACTTCAATGCGGCTCATTTTAGTGCGGTTCATCATACGACGGATGATGGTATCCATTGTGGTCTCATCATCTATGAAATTCCACACGCACGAGCCAACTTCATCGAGTTGAATCTGCCTGTAAGGCGGTAACTTAAACATGCGCACGGCCCAGCCGAAGGCTGTTCCCTTCATGTTCACGGGTGCTTTAAGCAAAACATCGCCATCAACCTCAGTGCATTCCACTAAGGGGTTGCGAACTGGTATCATTTTAAGGATATCACTTCGGTCAAACTGTTGTTTGTCCCGTAGTAGAGGTATCCTCTGTGTAAAGAACTGCTTAATCGAACTCAATCTAATGGCACTCCACTCTTCTCAGTAGAGCATCGAATTGCTCTGGCTGCGACCTGTAACACCTAACCGATATGATCGCATTTGATTCCGGACAGTGCCAAGCCGCAAACCGATGAACCATCGGATATTTAAGCAAGGCAAACAGTGCATCCCGTGCCAAAGTTGACCCTGGTTTGCTGCAGAACTGACCGATTAAGGCACTGTGTCCATTGATAAGCCGGTCCTCAGTCGTAACCTGCTTATATCCCTTCCAGTCAGCAAACTGGTTCACCCAGTCCCTCACGCTCCAGCGTTTGAGACTGACGTCAGCCAGTCCCCATTTTTCGAAGATCACCTCTTCACCGAACTTTTTGAAAGGCATCTTGAGATACCCAGACATCATTTTCGGTTTATCGAGAAGCAACTTCTTCGGAATGGCGAATTGAACACCCATCAATCCCCAAATATCCCAGGAATCGTCAGAGTGATCAGAGATCGCCTTGACGATATCTTTGTATACGGACTGGACGGGATCCTGATGACGCCCGACCACCTGCCCTATGATCACCCGCCCACAGTCCGGACAGATTTTCCCGAAGCCGTAGACCGTTCGGTCGGCGATGTATCGGTATGCCAGTATGCCGTTACTGTCAATCGGCTCAATCCGGGCCGTGAACTTCGCCTTCTTCTTCTTAGCGAGTTTTTCAACATCATTAAGATACGAATCGACACGCCTGGCCAAGTTATCTTTCTTTCGAGATGGCATCCATCGAAGTTCTGCAATGATACTACCTGCAGAGTCTATTCTTAGAAGCCCCTCTTTACGATTTCCCTGAAAACCAGCGAAACTCCAGTCATCAGGTAACGTGATTCCCACGCCTTGCCAGCCAATTCGCTGGGTCCGGTTCGACTTCGTATTCAAAAGTTAGGTCAGGCCTTCTTGTCTTCGGAGTGATCCGAAATCGCCGGCTTCTCGTCACCATTCACCAAGTCGTTGGTCGCTTTCTTGAATTCCTTCAAGCTCTCACCAACTGCGTGTGCTAATTCAGGCAGTTTCTTTGCCCCAAAAAGCACGATGATGACCAGGAGGATTGGCCACATCTCCTGCCAACTGAAATACATGCGTATGACATCCATATATCTGTTTCCTCTCGGGGGTGCAGATGCACCCCCACTTCATTATATCAATATGGCAGGTAAGATACTGATCGGCCGATGATGGCCAATGCGATGGCAGCCATACCAATCAAACCCATACCACATGAAAATCCAGCGAGTAGAACGGGAGCCCACATGCGCCATGTGTCAGCACCGAACCGCTTTGCGAAGTATTTCTGCGAGAGCAGGGTTCCACATAACAGCGGGATGGTATTGTGCGGTAGAGCACCGACGCCACCAATCAAGCCGTAGTAGGTCAGCATGGGCCACTTGAATATGGCGAACACGCCGTATAGTGCCAGGCCTACACCCGCACCCATGCCTATCCGGTCCAGTCGTAAGGCATCCATCAGCCAGCTTCCAGCAGCGTTACCGGGCAAGTTGATCTGCTGCCACAGTGCCGACATCTGGGCGTTGAGCGGCCAGAACCGCTGAGCGTTGGGATACTGTGCAGACGGTATCTGGCTGCTGCCCCAGAAGAAGCTCCAGAACAGGAAGCTAAACAGCGGAACTACACAGAATATGGCGATTTCTGTCCATACGATACTCGTGAACTTCGTGCTTGTCAGCTCGATCTCACGGAAACGCTGAGCGTAGCCACCGTAGTCACCTAATGGGATCGGCGCATACCAAATATCAACCTTGTCGTATTTGGTCGCCAGGATACTGGCTTCCTTCAAGAATGGGAAGGAAACGCCGCCACCGGTCAGTCCAATCATACGGGCACTGATATAGCTGTTCAATGGCGTCCATACCAGTCCAAACGCGATGAGTATCCACAATGGGAACTGAGGCACCATCTTGTGTCCGATGATGATCATTATCACCGTGGCAAACAACCAGGCTCCGAGTGCATAGTAGATAGTCTTCGAAGTGTCACCGCGTCCGGTTGGAATTGGTGCGAAACTTCCGCGCATTGCTTTCTTCTTGGAGTTCTCATACAGCGTCTTTCCAACCATAAACATACCGATGGCCGCGACAGCTAACTGCAGGCCGATGCCTACCGCCATCCAGAAGTCGATGTTTACCGTCAGAGAACCTTGTATTGAGGACATACCAGGGTACCAGTTTGGCAGCATACCGGTCTGCTGCAGTATCGTGTTACCAAATATCTGGCAAGCGATACTTGATATGGCCTGTCCATAGACGATTTGTGCGGGAATGACAAATCCAGTGATTAACACACCAAGATCACCAGTCAATCCAAACAAAGCGCCAGGAAGTATATGTTCAATATTAGGTACCAGATCGAAGAACGGAATGGGAATGATGGTCATGGCCTTACCGAACAATACCGAAGTAAAGATCGGAACACCAAGATAGATCACACCATAGATCAATCCAATGGCAGCACCAGTTGAGAACACCTTCCATCGCCAACTGTCCTCATTACCCTTGCCAGCTTCCGCCAGTGCGGTCGCGCCTGAGGCAGCAACAGGAGCCATTGGGAATGGCAGTTTTTCGATGTCGCTGGTAATCCGGAACAGAGCGTAACCCAGCCCCATCCACATCATGCGTCCTAGAACCTCGAAGGTTAACAGTAACGCGATGGGAAGAAGCCAGTCTTTGTGCATAAAGTTTCTATGCAGAATGGCTACACTATCAGGTTGAGGAACGGCCCACCTGGGTATCTGTTCCACGATGGGAGCCGCAGCAGGAGATTGGACGAAATATTGCAACCACACAAGGTTAGCAAAAGGCCCACCAGACAGGCCTAAACCACCTACCATACCAGTAAGTGCCGAGGCGACATAGAATAATATATATATTTCCTGGCGCTTGAGCGGGGCGAAGCTTCTACGAGCTACTTCGGCGAAAAGCACGATGGTGACCCATTGTGCCGCCGGCCCCAGACCCTGTCCTGCCACTAGACCCAGATAGATTGCTCCGGGCATCATGATCATGGCTACGAAGAGCGTACCAAATAGTGTTCTTGCAGAGAAGCCCTCTTCAAATACTACCTTGTTCTCATCGCTAGACTGCGCTTCAGAACGTTGCCGAGCTAATACCAGTTCGTCAACAGCCAACGGATTAACCTCCCTATCGCACCGTTTAGATTGCACCTGCCGGTGCTTACTCTTACGAGAAGTTTAAGATATCTTCAGGATTTGGGAGAGCGATGCAATGCACTGCTCTCCCAAACCATATCGGGATCAAGTTAAGCGTTCGTAACTTCTGCCGCTGTATTATCATCGAAATAGCGGTTTCGGTCTTCTGCACTTAGTGTTCGCCAGATCAGGAACTGCTTGCGCAGTGTATTCATAAAGCGTCGGTTGACGCGTTTCCAGTTGGCGATGTCACCGCTTAACCGGGTAAGGGTTAACGTGAGTGAATAGATGTCCGGCGTATCAGTCGGTTCTGCGATGATGACAACCTTCTGGCTTACGCCAAGGTCAAACGGAGCCAACCACGCTGTGCAACTAATGGAGTAAGCTCTACCGAACTCTTCTAGATAGTTGTCAGTCGTCACCGACTGCGTTACGAAATCACCAACCGAATAGTCTTCATAAGCGCTCAACCACTCACCCAGGAAGGTGCTTAGCCCTGTGGCTTGAACCTGATTGACTGAGAACGGCATGGGGATAACCCATTCGTCACCTTCAGGATCAGGTGTGCGCCAGTTGCGGTCTAAAGCTGGCGAAGCCACTTCAGATGCCTTGCGGGCAGGATATATGGTTGATAGAAGAACCGTAGCGACTACTATTAAAGTAGAGACTACTGCCGACATTGACGAGAAGTTGAGATATAAGCCCTCAATCCCAAGTACGACGATGGCTTTAGCACTCAACTGGGCGACAAAGTAACCCGTGACCGAACCAACGATGGCGTATACCAGTGATTCTGCAAAGAACAACAGACCGATGTGCGTTGGTGATAGACCGAGTGAACTGAAGATATGAATCTCCTTCACTCGCTCAAACACCGAACTTAACATGGTCTGAAGACAGATCATGGCGGCAATCAGGATCGGGATGATCACGAATTCGATACCGCGTCCAGATGTCGCAGCCAGCGTAGAGAATCGCCATATCTGCTGTCCCTGACCTGAATAGATATTCAAGCCAAGTCTGGGCATGAGCTTATCAAGAACGCCCTTCACTTCCTTTTTATTAGCGAAGGAGATGGCGATAGAGCGGATCTCTCCACCCTGGTTCATCAGGGTTCGATACGGAGTGTAGAATACGCTGTCTGGTTCGAGGTGAACGTATTCGCGGAAACCAGATTCTTGACCGCCACCGCTGCCGCTGCCGGCTCTGCTGCCCATCTTGTTCATGAGCAGGAAGTCTACAGGAGTCAAAGGCTCTTGGTCAAGGTCTGTTACGGTCTTGAACTTGGCACTGTCGAGGATTCCGATGACGTTGTACTCCATACCGTTGAAACGGACAGAGACTTTCCCGACATCATCTGTGCCAACACGCAAAGCTTCAGCCACACCACTGGGAAGTATGGTGACGTATCGGTCACCATCGGCGAACCAGCGTCCGGCCTTAAGTGCTTTCTGTGGTTGGGTTACCTCGGCTTCATCTGGTGTCAGACCGACAATTGACTTCACATCATACTGCCTGTCACCCTTACGGACAGCGAAGGAGCTCTGCTCACCGTATGCGACACCATAGAACCACGCTCTTGGAGCGACCGCTCGGTCGCGGAACTCATCACTTAGCAGCCGGTAAGCTGGGTCTTGTAAAGATTCCCAGAGTGCCGTTCTGATCATGATGCCGTTGTATTCCGCCACACCCGGCGCCCGCACCTGATTGAAGCGCAGCACATTCACGATTGATGTGAATGAGAGCACGATGAACGTGAGCATGATGAGCGTGATGCTGGTCAAAATGGTGCGGGCTTTACGCCTGCGCATATTTGACACACCAAGGTTGAATGCAGCAAATGCCACACTCACACGCCCGATGTCTGCTCGGTGAACGCCGCTCATCTGCTTGTTGATCTGCTTGAGCTGCTCTTCGAACTTACCCATGATCATCGCTGTGACCAATCCAGATAGTGCCAGCATGACAAAGGCCAGGAAGACCACCGCCAGGTTGCTTACTAACTGGAAGGCTGGGTGTATCTGACTGAACAGTGCGAAGACCACCACAAAGATACCAAGAGCGGCCATCAACTGATTACGCAGATTGGCATGACCGAAGAACAGCCGTTCCATGAAGAATGCGAACGGCAGCAGCAATGCCATGTAGAAGATAACTCCCCTAACCACGTCATTAGCCGTTGCCTGCACGTCAGGATAAGCTCTAGCTTCGTAGCCCCAGGCCGCTCGACTGTAGATGTCGAACTTGGCATAGTCTTTAGCGACCATGGCCTTCCGCGCCATATCTAGCGATGACTTGGCAAGCGAATGAAGCTGCTCAAGACCTTCGTTAATGATGCGGAACTTACGCAGCTTGGTCATGCGGTACTCATCAAGAGTCCACATGTCTTCAGCGACGCGAAATGCGGTGTTGGTGATCACGCCGCCAGCGGCGAAGTTATCCCTCTCTCCGTATTTCTTGTTCTTCTGAGCGAAACCCACTTCTTTCGCCACACCCTCAACGCGATACCCAATGCCCTCAGGGTCTTGCTTGGTTGAGTTGATCATCACAAAGCGTGTGGCACCAGGCCCTACGCCCATGATCAGCTTAATCCGCGACCCCGGCTGCGAGAAGACAACAGCCACGTCTTCGACGTAGGATGTCATCAAGTAATCTTGTTGAGTAGCCAATGCCCAGCCATACATCCTCGGGGTGCCGTTTGTTTCGGCATCGAGCACGTTCATGGTGGTCAAAGCGCGTAACGCCTGCTGATCAACTAAGTCGAACAGTGACGTCGGCACGCAGTTGAACACTACGATGCGGCTGGTCTTTTGGCCTGTTGTGACAGGGAAGTCGACTGGGTATTCGACAGCGCCTTGTGATCCTTGATCGGGTGCAAAGTCAATGTTACCTGTGGTGCGATCGACTTTATACGCAGCAACTGACGTCGGCCTGTTCCACCCATAAGCAGTGACGGGTGCCACGCCTGGGAACCGGAATTCGGCGTTGTCATTAACGATCTGTATCAGGTTACCGCGCACACCTGCAAAAGTCTTCGTGGCGTGACGGACGACCGCAAGACTATCCAGTACGGGCTCTTTAGGAATAAAACTCTTCTTCGGTTCAAAACGGACAACCTGCCCGCTGATCGTAGAAAAACCGCCCTGTAAACCCATTCTCTGGAAGTTGCCTGGTTCGTCAATAGCGAAGTGAGGAAGTGCGGGGTCTTGAACATTATTAGGATCATTGAATACATGCCACAGAATGCCTGACAGGAGCTTGGTTTGCATCGCTACATTTGAGTAGTTTACTCTGTTAGGAGTATCAAACGGCGTGTCCACCATAGGACGACTGTCATCAGTGGTACAGAATGTGATGCCGTTGGCACCAGAAAGTGTGACCAACTCGGCATCAAATGCATACTTACCGGCCAGGTAGTTGCGCCAGATTTTACCGTCAACCGGGTTGACGCCATCGGCGAACATACGTGTGCCTGTCAAACCCAGGGCGGCAAGAACTTTATCGGCGTTTTCACGGCATATTCGAGACAGGTCAGAAAATCTATTCTGAACATCCTCGCGCATGTCATAGAAATAGCCTTTGTAGAACAGTCCCACTTGTTTGTTTCGGCTGGTAATATCCAGGCCGGCCCACAAGTAGATGTCCATCAAGTCCTTTTCCTTAGGCTTGATACCCACCGCTTTCAGCATCGACATGAACAGCTTCTGACCCACGTTCGGCCTTTCAAGGCGTTTCATGTGTCGATCCATCCACTGTCGGATGCCTTCAAGGGAAGTAAAGTGTCCACCCGTAGCCACGAACATCACACTGCGCTTGGGTTTATCTTTTGCGTATGTACGCGCAAGCTCAAGCATAGATGCCATGCCGCAGGCACTTTCAGCACCAGGTGCTATGGCCGGAACTACCGACATCGAATCAAAATAGGCAGATAGGACAATCACTTGCTTGGCCATCTTGGGGTCAGACCCCTTGATCCAAGCAATGACGTTCTTACCTTCCTTTTTCTGCCACTGCATTGAGCACGACAGCGAGCCAATAAGTTCCTGGTTAGACGCACATAGTGCCATCAACGGCACAGCGTCACTCTTGCGAATGAAGAAACGAGGCACATTCACCGGAATACCGATGAACTTCGCTTCCGATTCACCACGCATGGTGTCATCTGGCTCAACGAAAACCACCGCCTTCGCACCTAAGCGGGGGGCATTCAACCATTCGGTTCCTGAGTTATAGTTGACGAGCACGATGCTTCCCTGAACACGCTTACCGCTAAAGTTCGGGAGTTTTCCATCGCCAACATAGATCACAGGACCTTCAACTCCCTGCGGAGGCAGTTGAGAAGTACGGACGAGGTTTGGCCACATCGCGTTTAAGCGAATAGATTTACCATTCACTTTTAGGATAGAGCCCTCGTCAACAGGGACGCTGACAGGGAAAGACTCTACACTAATGTCTGTTAGCCCGAGGGTACGGAATTGATCGGCTACCCAACCGGCCGCCTTATCGGCACCGGGATAACCACAAACGCGGCTATCAATAGCAGACAAACTATTAACTGTTGTACGGATACGCGTTGTATCAACACTGTTCGCGAGGCGCATATAGTCAGGGCTGGCTACGGGTGCTTGTGCGTAAGCGATCGTAGAAACAGCCGAAACTAAGAGCATCCAACGAAGCGCCTTCCGGATAATCATCATTCGCAAACCGCTCCTCAGTGTGGTTCTTAGCATTTGGCGCAGATGCGCCTTAATGAATAATATCAGAAAGTAGGCGTGAAGTGGTAATGCCTACTCTATCTCGAAATCGGGTATAATTTGTTACCCATGAGGGTTTATGAGCTTGAGTGCTCCCCTCTCGGTAGCCTTAGTGTGTGAACCACTCTTTATACGCTAACCTAAAATCACGGAGAATGCCAGTGAGTTTTCGCAAACTCTGCTATCTGATCTATTCGGACATGTTTCGATACTATGGAAAACAGCCGTTATTTCGTAATCTTTATACGATGATATGGACGTTCGGAGCTGTTCATAGCTTCTGGTTTCGGCTGGGTCAGTATTTCAGGACTAAGTCTGCCATTGCGAAACCATTGTATTATATCGTTCGATACATCCAACGCATATATATGGTTAGATTTGGTTTTGAGGTATCTCCAGAAACCATCATCGGCCCGGGTCTGTATCTGGGCCATATTGGTGGCATAACCATCAGCCGCTTTGCTATCATCGGCCGAAACTGCAATATATCGCAGGGAGTCACCATTGGCGCAACCCAAAGAGGCGAAAAAGCAGGTGCCCCCGTAATCGGTGATAATGTGTACATAGGGCCTGGTGCCCGGGTGATTGGTGGCATCAGTATCGGCAACAACGTGGCTATCGGCGCCAACGCAGTGGTAAGCAAGGACCTGCCAGATTTTGCGGTAGCTGTAGGTTTACCCGCACGCTCCATTGGTTCAGAAGGTTCTATCGGTTATATCAACAACACAGAATACGATCAGCATCTGGGAGCCTGGGCCAGCAAATACGCTGAGGTAGTTTCACCACCTGACAAAGTGTTATAATCTTCAAGGAAATATCACGGAGGCACATTAACAATCTATGTCTGGTCACTCCAAATGGCATAATATCCGCTTGCGCAAAGGCAAGCAGGATGCCGAGCGCGGAAAACTGTTCACCCGAGTCGCTCGCGAGATCATCGTAGCGGCTAAAGAGGGTGGCGGAAACCCCGACGCCAATCTTCGACTTAAAATGGCAATGCAGAAAGCCCGCGATGTGCATATGCCTCAAGATAATATCAAGCGTGCGATCATGCGCGGAACTAGTGAGCTTGACGGCTCCAACTACGATGAAGTCACATACGAGGGTTACGGCCCCGCAGGTGTGGCAATCCTTGTAGAGTGCATGACAGATAACAAGAACCGGACAGTTTCGGAGATTCGTCATGCTTTCACGAAAGCTGGAGGCAGTCTTGGCGAAATGGGCTGTGTCGGCTGGATGTTCACCCCCCAGGGCATGATTATGGTTCCGCTCTCTGCTGGTGATGAAGATACCATCATGACCGCAGCTCTTGAAGCGGGTGCTGAAGATTTCGCAGCCACTGATGATGGCTACGAAATCACGACAGACCAGGGCAGCTTGAACTCTGTAACCGAGGCTCTGAAGGCAGCGGGAATTCCTGTAGAGAACTCCGAGCCTACTATGAATCCGAGCTCCACTGTGTCAGTGGAAGGTAAAGAAGCTCAGCAGGTGCTGAGGCTTCTGGACATGCTGGATGAGTTGGACGATGTCCAGGCGGTTCACTCCAACGCTGACATCCCCGACGATGAGTATGAGGGGTAGCAATAACTTGCTTCAGCAAGATACCATTTTGGCCCGCCTGAATGCGACAAGCATCGGGCGGGCAGCCGTTTTCTTTGATAGAGACGGTGTGTTGAACGAGGAAGTGGGCTACCTGCACTCCCCTGCCGGGTTTATCTGGCGCGATGGAGCCGCTCGTTGCATCCGGGCTGTAAACAAAGCTGGCTTGCTGGCCATAGTCATCACCAACCAGGGCGGGATCGCCCGCTCGCTGTATACGGACTATGATGTGCGCCAACTCCATCTGTGGATGCAGTCACAACTCAAGCCAGATCATGCCAGTATTGACGCCTTCTACTTTTGCCCGCACAACGAACATGGAGATATCCCCCATCTCACCATCGATTGCCCAAGCCGGAAGCCAAACCCCGGAATGCTGTTTAAAGCCGCAAGCCAATGGGGTATCAGCCTGCAGAACAGCATCATGCTGGGCGACAAAAACCGTGACATCGAAGCAGCAGCCAACGCAGGGGTGTTGGGAATGATTGTTGATGGATATACACTGAATGATCTGGCTGAGCTACTAGAGCACCTCCACCAATGAGCCAGGTTGAGAAGCGCTATAAGAGCGTGGTTTCAGGCCTAAAATGGCTCACACTGGCGTCTATTGGCGGCCGTATTATCACATTCGGTATGGGGATCATCCTCGCACGTTATTACTTATCGCCTGCCCAGTTTGGATTGGTCAATATGGCCGCCATTAGCGTCATGGCTTTTGATCTGTTGCGCGACTTTGGTCTTGTCGAAGCACTTCTTAAACGTGAACAAAGCCATGACGATGCCTCGGATACTGCATTCTGGTTATTGACTGTATTCGCAGCAGTTGCAGCCATAGTAGTTATCATTCTTGCTCCATATGTAGCCAGTGTCTTTCATGAACCGACTCTGGCTGGTTATCTCTACGTCATGTGCCTTTCGTTGATCACTAACGGGCTCGCGGCTGTACCTTTGGCCTTGCTACAAAAACAGGACAGATGGAAGGCGTATGCTTCAGCAGATGCCGTGTTTTCCATTGCCGGGTCGGCGGTGATTCTATTTCTAGCGGTCATGGGTGCCCGTGAGTGGTCTCTTGTGGTAGGCATGTTGCTAAAGGGTATCATCCAAACATTGTATGCCTGGTGGCTAGTGAAATGGAAACCCAAATTGAAGTTCTCGTGGATACAAGCTAAAGAGATGCTCAGTTTCGGTAAATGGGTCACAGCGGTTCGGTTTCCTGACTTCTTCATGTATTTCGCAGACAACGCCTATTTGGGCCGATATGCTGGCAAACAAAATTTGGGTTACTATTCCCAGCCGTATAACTGGATACAGCAACCGCTAAACCTGTTTGTAAGCCAGATAGGAAAAGCTCTATATCCCAATTTAGCGAAAAGCCATGATGACTTGGAACGCCGCGATCTTTTCTTGAAGAGCTACAGGTTATTGTGCTGGCTCGTGGTGCCATTATATGCGTTCCTGGGATTTCATGCTCAACTGTTTGTTGATGTCATCTACGGTCCGAAATGGGCACCATCTGGGCAGATATTGATGTGGCTGTGTGCAGCGGCTACTGTAAGGGCGTTGACAGCCGACGGTCTGCAAGGTTACTTTTGGGCGAGCAACCGGGGCAAACAGTATGCGTGGCCGATATGGTTGTCAATACTGTTTATTTTTGGCGCGATGGTCTACAGCCAGGGGAAGTGGGATGGGCGGCAGATTGCCATGTTGTTTACAGCAGGCATCAGTCTGCGTGGGATTATCAACATGACATTGTTGAGCACCAAATCAATCAAACTATCTGCCTCAACACTTAAAGTACTCCTGTCAACCCTATGGCCATGTGTTGTTTTTGCCTGGGGGTGCCACTATCTCGCCACGAACTATATCGGCAGCTTGGCGATCCAGCTCGTGACATCATGCTTGGTCTACGGCGTCGGGATGTCGCTCATTTATACCAGACTGTCAAAAACGTAAATAATAGTGAAGCTGCAAGAAATTTCATACAGTTAATTTTTACAAAAATCGCCTACAATGATCTGCCTGCCATAACACAGAGGCCACAGATTGGAGATTCGGCCGATGTAACAGGCTGCTGTATACAGCATTTTGCGCTGCCGGAAATACCTGTATACACCGCTGATCAAGTTGAGTTTCTCAATGCGAAATCCATTATGAGAAGCCAGCCTGCTTAAGGCCCGAATGCTGTTCATTCGGTAGTAGGTCTTGCAGTTGTCCCAGTCCGCTTTACGGAACAGTGCCCTCACTACAGCCCTGTGTATCTCATGATCCGCCAGCGCCGACATCAGCATGGCGGGATTGTAGATATTGGGCGTCCAGAACAGAAAATGCCCTCCAGGCTTGAGAACCCGCCGGATCTCACTCAGAGCCTGATCTGGCTTATCGAAATGCTCCAGTACCCATGCTGCTATCACAATATCCACAGAGTTGTCAGGTAAAGGGATGTTATCTACTGAGGCCAGGTGGAATTCGTCTATATGCGGATTGCTCGCGTTGTCAGCATCTACGTCGATCCCTATCACACGCATATCAGTGACTTCCTGCCGGATTTTGTGACTGATCCAGCACTCCGTTCCGCAGCCTGCCTCAAGTATCACCGGATTAGTCAATCCAGCCAGGTGTTTGCGTATCTGGCCCTCAGCGAGATCGTGCCACTTGATTTTGCCATATGGCTTGATTCTGTCTTCAATTTCACTGACCCAGGAATTTATCATCTAAGCTTTCCCTAAAATTACATCCGTTGATGGGTGCGGACACAATACGGCTCATGTGCAAGACGTAGTCACGCACCATCGATGTTTACCGATGCGGAGTAATCTGCTCACATATACTAGTATACATAATGCTTCTGTGGTGATCTTGGTACGTAATTTGAAATAATAGATAGGTTGATCTGAGTAAACCTGCATGTGATTATATGTTCATTCATTCATCTATGTGGCTGTCTGCACACGAATATCACCGATGGTCATGAGGTTACGGTATGCTTTTTAACAAAATCGAGTTTGTCATATTTGCCGTGCTGTTCTTCATTGGATGGAGGATTCTAAGGGGTAACAGAACCCAGAGGTGGCTGTTTCTTGTAGTGGCTTCTCTGTTTTTTTACGGCTGGTGGGATTGGCGTTACGTTGTTCTGCTAGTTTATACGGGGCTAGTCGATTTTACTGCAGGACTGGCGATGGAGAGGTTTCCCACGCACAAAAAGGCCTTCCTGGTAGCTTCGATGGTGGGGAATATCGGCACTCTAGCGGTATTCAAATATCTGGGGTTTGCCACAACGACTCTCAACGCATCACTTGAATTCCTTGGTATCGCCTCCCAGCTACCGGTATACGACCTTATACTGCCTGTTGGGATAAGCTTTTATACCTTTGAGTCGCTCAGTTACACCATCGACGTTTATAAAGGCCATATACAACCTACCCATAGCATATTGCGCTTTTTCGGTTTCATTTCTCTATTCCCTCATCTCGTAGCAGGGCCAATCATCAGACCTTACGACATGATGCCCCAACTGGATGCGGATCGTGACCCTTCCACCGAGCAGAAATGGGACGGGACACGGCTCATTGCCCATGGGCTTTTTAAGAAAATGGTCATAGCGGATACCATCGCACCATTCGTAAATGCAGGATTCGGTCAAGCAAATCTGCCAGATTCCGCACTATACTGGTGGATCATCACCACAATGTTTGCGGTGCAGATATATTGCGATTTTAGTGGATACACTGACATAGCACGAGGCTTGGCTAAGTGGATGGGATATGAGTTCCCACTCAACTTCAATCACCCTTATATCTCAAGGTCAATCCGTGAGTTCTGGAGCAGGTGGCACATCTCTCTTTCATTATGGTTCCGTGACTATCTTTATATCCCACTAGGCGGGTCACGGAATGGAGTGTTGTTGGGACACCGGAACTTATGGGTGACCATGCTTGTATGTGGGCTATGGCATGGTGCGAACTGGCATTTTGTGATTTGGGGAGGTCTTCATGCAGCCTACACAAGTCTTGAGCGGATTACCAAGTGGCCTGAACGACTTAGCCAAACCGCCTTTGGACGTATGCTGTCTACGTTCATTGTGCTGATTATGGTCTGGGTAGCGTGGGTGTTTTTCAGAGCTAGCAATACCGCGCAAGCTATACAGATTGTGTCGATCATGTTCAGCCCCAATGCGGTGGATATGACAGCTCTCAAGGAGTTCTCGACGACCTCTTTGGTGTTGGTGATGGTAGTGGCTTTACGAGAATTCTACTTTTCTATGGGTTGGAACAAGCTGACGATATGGGAGAATAAGGCGATGATGATATGTCACCCGATCGTTCTGGCCGTCGCTCTCATGGCATGTGTTTATTTCAGAGGTTCTGGCGATGCCTTCATCTATTTTCAATTCTGAGGTGTTGATTTTGCGTATACGTAATCCGATATTCGTGATCGGTCTGACAGTATGCTTGGTCGCCATCGTAGGATACTGGCGAGCATCTTTCCCTTCTGACCAAAGCGGGATGGCGCCAGAGCGATTCTGGGCCATGAAATACAGCCATATCGGCAATACTGATGTGGTCTTCGCTGGTGATTCAAGAGTCGACCGTGGACTGTCACCTGAGGCTGTGGCTGAAGAGTTACCGGACTGCCGTGTGTTGAACTACGGGTGGAGTGCCTTGGGGTATGAAAACAGATACTTTCGAGCCATAGATAGGGTTCTAGATAGACAGAGCTCGTGCCAGGTGGTGGTTTTAGGTATTGCACCCAATAACTTTATTGAATCACGAACCAAGGTGAATGATTTCTTGGAACTCGACAAAATGAATGCAGCCAGCATATGGCTGGGTAGGCATTTCGGAGCATTAGCCCATTTCACCAGGCCAGTCACGAGCTCCGATAAAAAGAGTATGATGGGGAAGTCGATAGATCGCTATTCGGCATTCTACCGCGTATACCATAACGATGGTTGGATGGAGAGCCGTATCATACCTGAAGACCCTACAGAACGCCTCCCATACTCGACAGAGTTGACCAAGCGAGAACCAGCAAAGCCTGATCTGGTCAATAACCTGCTTGTTCAGGTGGCCAAGTGGCGACGACAAGGTATCAGGGTGTATGGACTTCGTTACCCAACATCAACCGCGATGAAGGAGATGGAAGATAAGTACGGACGACTTAGTATCCAGAAGTTCGACAAACGATTCTCTGTAGCTGGTGGGGTCTGGATACCGGTGTCGAGTGACGGTTATGTCACATACGACGGGTCTCATTTGCGTGCTGATTCTGCGGTCAAGTTATCGAGATACATAGGGAAATTCATCGCTTTGGATCTGAAAGACAAAAGATAGCCCATTGGTGCCATCTACTATCAAACCAATACTGTTGTCCAACACCCGGAAGCACAATCGCCTACTTCCGCGTATACTAATCTTGAATACACCTGACAATTAGGAGACACTTGTGGCTCAGTCTAGCGGAACCCCATTGGCAAATCTGTCGACTCGAATACTTCACGGATGGCTGCGCTGGAGCGAACGCTATTACGAGGGGTTCACGCTCGAAAAGCGCATCACATTGTTCTCCTACATTGCGGCCTTGTGCATCGGGTTTGTTGTTTTCAAGTGGTTTAGTATCCCGTTCACCGGTCGAATTGACATTACCCTGTTTATGCCACTGCTGGTCGTCGGTGTGATGATGGTTTTCAACGCAGACCTGCTCTTAGTGTTACTCCTAGTGCTCTACGACACATTGATATCTCAAATTGCCACACAACTGCTCACTGTAGCTGCATTTAGTACGATGACGCTTCCGTTCGTCGTGATTTTTGTCTCGACAACCTATTTATTGGCAAAAACTTTGGCTCTCAAGTCGCCCAACAGGATACTCTTGACCTCCCCTATCACCAAAGGACTTATGATCATGTTGATAAGCACCGTAGGGGTCGGTATGGCTTACCACGTCAAGATCGGCGGTCAGACTCCAGGAGCAATGGCAATCATGACAGCCTGGCTGTGCTATTTCATCACAATATTAGGAATTACATCAAAAGGCCGATTACGAGCATTTTTGGTTTCGTGTTTTGTGTTATCAGTAGTAGTCGCCATTTTCACAGTCATGCAGAGTTACGTAGGAACAGAGCATTTTCTATTCCTCAAACTTACCGCCCGTGATACGCGAATCGAAAAACTTGATGGCATCACGCGTGTGATACCGCAAGGTTATCTATTAATCTATATCATGCTTCATGTCTGTTGGCATATGTTCCTTACAACCGATTCATTCATAAAGCGGTGGGGATGGGGACTGTCATTGTGCCTGTTTATAACTGCGATGATTGTGACCATGTTCAGGAACATGTGGCTTATTGGCGGTATCGTCATGATCATCCAATACCTTGTAATCACAGGTCCGCAACGAATGAGAGCAATTCCTTACATCATGGCATTAATCGTCATTCTGGGTGGAACGCTATCGTTATCTATACATTCATCGGGATCATTTAACCCACTGCAATCAATTAATAATCGTATTTCAGAAGATAATGCGCTTAATCTTTCTGACGCAAGTTCCAGCGTAGGCAGCCGTATAGTTGAAGTTAGTAAAATCAGTAAAATGTGGCTGGAAAGCCCACTGGTGGGAATTGGCTGGGGAAAAGGCTACGAAACATTCGGTGAGTGGGATCCGCTATTCGCTACGTATAAAATCACTCAAGGCCTATACATTCACAACACCTTTTGGTGGTTTCTGGGTAAGAGTGGTTTACTGGGGTTGATAGGGTTGCTAGTTTTTTGGGGAGCTACGATCGTCCGATGCTGGAATATTGTCAAAATGAACCCTGACGTGAATACTAAACGAATTATTGCGGCATTAGGCCTGGCTTTTATATCTATATGCATCTCATCAATGTTCCACCCATATTTCACTGCAGCACCTGACTTGATACTGCCGATTGCCATACTTCTGGGAACGGTGGAACTAATAAATCATCTGACTAAAGACAACACACAGCGTATATCTGGGCCCATAGCCTAAAAATAAAATGGTGAGCCGGCAGGGACTCGAACCCTGGACCCACGCCTTAAAAGGGCGTTGCTCTACCAACTGAGCTACCGGCTCACAAAAGAAATTATACCAAACGGGAGCACGCACTGCAACTGATGCGATACCATCACGTTATCACAGCGATGACCACCTTGATGTGTGCGCTGATGGTTGTGTGCTCTGCCTCCGAAATACAAGCCTCCATTAAGACCAAGTCGGTAGTTATACTATGCGACATTGATGCATCGAATATCCCTACCTCATACGAACATCTATACTCCTACGCATACATCATGAGCCGTACGGCTGCGCCAACGGACAGAGCGGGTAACTATGACACCTTCCCCCTGCCATGGGCCCACAGCGCACTTCTGACCATCAATGCCGGTAACCGTATCAGTGCTGTCACAAAGCGAAATCCTACCGCGCAGGAGATCGAAATGGCCAACTCGGGGCTCATCTACAAGTGGCGTCTGGGGGTTCTAGCGGACTCCATACAAAAATCAGGATCAGCTCTAACCACCTGGGATATCATCCCCAAACAAACCGCATCTCTCATCGGACTGGGGTCAAAACATCCCCACCATCATCTGCCCGCGACAACGACATCACGTGAAGCACTGGCTAGAGCGATCACCGAATCAAAACCGGGTTTGATCGTATACTCACCTCGCTATGCTGAACGTAATGACTGGACCATGCTGCTGCCTCAATTAGAAGACGCTATACGCCAGAGGACTATCAGTAGTTATGTGCTGTTGCGGCCCGTAGGGTCCGTCTCTGACGCTGAAAGTGGAGTAGGTGCCGGAATGGTCGCCGTGCGCACTTTGGAGGCCAATTCAGGGCTCCTGAGGTCGCTGACCACAAAGATGACGGGCTATCTGACACTATCCGATATCACCGCGTTACTGTGCAGCCTTGCTGGAGCCACCGCGCAAGACCCTACATACAAAGGACTAGCTCCTGAGTCTGTGAAATCACCTCACCCTATGGAGGTTATGGAGCGGTTACATGGGTATATGTCTTCCCAGGCTGTATGGTCCGTAACAATCGGCAACCTACCCAGCTTACAGTTTTTCATGCTTCTATGTGCCGTGATCTGCGCGGCCTTGGGGTTTCATGTGGCCAGGCGGGTTCTCTCTATCTGGCCATACTCTATCCCGTTACTTGGGCTAACAGTGGGCACTGCCTGCATCATGGGACAGTGGCCTATTTGGCTGGGTGTAGGTATTTGGGTGGTTCTGACTCTGGTGATGATAACATGGAGCCTGCGATGCAGTTCCCTTAGCTTTTCGGTCCGATGCAGCGTGTTTTTGTTGGCACTGATCACAGCCGCTTTGACCATATGGCCAGAGATGATGCGTTGGACTGGGTTCGGTTACAGCCCTCAGGACGGTTCCAGATACTACGGAATAGGCAATGAGCTTGAAGGATTGACCACAGGTGCCGTCGCCATCGTAGCCTACCGGTACCCCAAAATTGCGGTAGGTTTGATGGTAGTCTGGATATACATAGCAGGGTTACCATCGCTCGGTGCCGATGTTGGAGCGGTCTTGGGCACGGCAGTGATGCTGGCGGTGTATATCTTTCACAGCAAGTGGCTGATGGGGCACAAGCGAGTAGCACTTGGTGCAGTCGGCATGATAGGCATGCTGGTGTTGCTGATCGCCGCTTATTCCTATTTCAGGGCACCCGAATCACACATCGGCGAGTTTCTACACGACCCTTCGAGCTGGGCCATGACATTCACGCGAAAGTGGGCGATGAACATGAAGCTGTTGCAATACAGTTCCTGGTCACTGTTGATGTGGGTATCGCTGGCGTTAATGCTCGGTCTACCCGTTTGGATGTGGGCAGGTGTTCTGGCTCTGTTCTTTCTGAACGACTCAGGTGTGCTGGCTGCCGCCACAATGGCGAGTTGGCTGGGCGTATGGAATCTGAACGATCAGACGCGGACAGGGCCTATATCCCTGTGGGGTGATCTAGGAAGACGACTTCGAGATGCATTAGCTCAGCCAGTAGTTTTCCCAGAGCTCGCACACCGTAGGTCTCCGTCTGGTAATGACCACCCAAAAACAAGCTGATGCCTAACTCCTCTGCATCCAGTGCCTGGTAATGTGCTGCTTCGCCGGTTAATAACGCCTGACACCCCTTTTGGGCCGCCGCAGATAACGCATCGCCGCCGCCACCTGAACATATCCCCAGCCGCCTGACTAACAAGCCATTATCGGCGTGAATTGTCACAGGTGTGCCCATCTGAGATAATATGTTCGCCAGCTCAGACGTGGTGACCGCAGGAATCTCAACCACCACGCCAATGTTGACTCCTGCGTACTCGAAAAACCCATCGACAATCTGTCCGCCCAGGGTACGGCCAATCTGCGCGTTGTTACCCACTTCTGGATGACAGTCAAGCGGTAGATGCACTGCATACACATTTAAACCGTTCTGTATGGCAGGAATCAACCTGCGAGCGGACCGGTCCGTGATGGGTGTTACCGGTGACCAAAACGCGCCATGATGGACAAGCAGCATATCAGCCTGTGATTCTATGGCCATCTGAACCGTGGCTTCGCAGAAATCCACAGCCAAAGCCACACGTTGGACACTCGGCCTTCCCTCGATCTGCAGACCGTTGAACGCATTTGGGTAGTCAGCGACACTGTCAATCACCAGGTAATCGTTCAACCAGTTCACCAGCTCATTTCTATCCATGTGTTGGTAACTTCCCATCTATATGTAATAGTAGTGCGTAGATCATCACGCAGGCCATGATAATGACGGCTGGCACTATGCCGGAGTCGTTAAATACCAGCGCGGGGATACTAGCGAATCCGCCGATCTTAATCCAGCTCGTGTATAGTGATGCCCTCTCAGGCGTAGTATACCGCCGCATCCTATTCGTGCTATACCATAAAACCGCGATAAACCCAACCACACTTAGCAAACCAAAGGGCATAAACATGACTCGTCCAAAAAGGCTGAGCTTGCTTATAAACAGGGACACGACCGCGTACTGACCAAGCAATTCAGATCGAATCGCTGCTTCACCCATATGTGTCGGCACAAGCATCATGCTGTCAACCATGATCGGCCACGGCATCATGAACATAGCCACAATGAGACCTATACCCATCGCCAAGCCATACCCGATCTTCCTCGCGCCGATGGTTTTACCATACAAAGCGAGTGAGACCATTGCTGCGACACAAGTCGCGAATCCGCCCAGGTTGGCTCCCCACATCCCCACTGCAAATACCACAGCCAATATTGACAGTAACAGGTATGCGATGCGCCTATCACTCGAGGACGATAACATCATCAAGCACCCGCCCACTAGGATGCCCATGAACTCATTTCCTAACCCATACAGGCGGATACCTGTCAGAACATAGCTGCTTATAACCGAGGTGTATACCCACTCGTATCCCATCATAGTAACACTAGATACGTAGACGATTGTGAGAAACATGACCAGCCTAACGGCAGCCCAGGCACGGAATTTCACAGCGATGCAGCCCACTACCCCTCCGGCTACGCATGTGCCAAACAGCAACAAGCCAGCCTTATCGCCTCGGTAAAAACCCGAGACGATCCACCGTCCCAGTTCGCAGCTTGCCAATGGCAGCATAGCCAAAGAAGCGGCAAATACAGCTCTGAGTGGATTAAGGCCGCGCCAATGCTCCGATTTTGTCAGGCAGCTACATATCAACAGTATGCATGCGATGCCCGCTACCACACCAACCCATATAATCAATGGACTATTAATTTGGCACAGATTGATAACTCGTTCGCAGCGTGACCTTGATGAGCCAGCATCTGCTGGAGTTACAGACCATTGGTGAGCTAACCGCTCAGGCTTCACACCCAACAACGACAGCACAGACCCGCGTAGGTCGGTATCGCTGACGACACCAAAACTGCGGCTGGTAGGTGATGTGAGCAAACCTGAAATCGGCCCCCCTAGGACCGCAACAGACAGTATCCGCGTGCCCTGCAAGGGGCCACATACTATGACCATGGCATCGAACTTCGGATTTAACTCGTTTATCGCGCGTATGGGTTTACGAAGCGATTTTGTGGATGATATGAATAGCCGCGTCTTGGTATGACTAGGGCTCTCACCCAACAATCCGCTTTTTGGTTCAACTGACCAGCCAAGACCGGCCATGGTCAACACATTAGGCATCGGCACAAGAGCGTGCTTCGCCATTTTGTCACCGTACCTCTGTCGACTACTTCCCTGCAATCCCCTAAGCCCGCTGTAGAGAAGACTCTCAAGCCATGCCATGTCTTGCCTGTATGGTGCGGACATGATCGCCAACCCACTGTTCCATCCGTGCTTCTCTGCATACTCAACAACGGGAAATATGTCAGACAGACTCTCAGAACAGACCCTGATCACAACAACGCGGCCACTCGGTGCCGGTGAGGCACCCAGTGACCGCGGTACGAACAATCCAATTGCCATCATAATGACGGCGAGTAGTGTTGACGCTACGCGCAAAGCATAGTGCCTACACCACCCACTGTAAGCACCTCGCCTAATATCGCATGTGGCACCCGTCCATCTATGATGTGGGCACTCTTAACACCGCCCTCCAGAGCGATAATACAACTCTGTAGTTTCGGCCCCATACCACTGCCAGCTTTGCCGGATTCCACGATTTGTTTGGCTTCGGATAAGCTCATCTGAGATACCAGTGTCGAAGGATCATCCTTGTCTTCATAGTAGCCTGCCACATCGGTCATCGTGATCAGTTTCTCAGCACCCAAAGCTGCCGCAATCGCCCCCGCAGCATGGTCGGCATTTACGTTATAGCTATTACCGTCAAGCCCGATGGCTACCGATGAGACCACGGGCAGATACCCCGCTGCGGTTAAGACTGTTAATACTTCAGGGTTGACCTGGGTGACTTCCCCAACGAATCCAATATCGGTGCCATCAGGCGACAACTTCTCTGCGATCAACAGATTTCCGTCTTTACCACTGAGGCCCACCGCTTTACCGCCGGCAGCATGAACAAGCGATACGATCCCCTTGTTGGTTGTACCCGCCAGCACCATCTCTACGACTTCCATAGTGGCCGCATCAGTCACTCGCAGCCCCTTATCAAACCTCGGCTCTATACCTATCTGCCGCAGTTTTTCGGAAACCTCTTTACCTCCGCCATGAACAAGCACGATGTTCACACCGACTGTTAACAACAGTACGATGTCCTGCATGACCATAGCCTTCAGGTTGTCATCAACCATGGCTGCTCCGCCGTACTTCACGACGAAAGTCTTGCCCTGCCATTGTTTTATATAGGGAAGTGCCTCTGTCAGCACTGTCACATCCACCATAGATACCAGCTTCCTTGTCTGTTGTTGTTATGAATTCAGTTATCTGTCAATCTTAGTTTTCCAGATCGCTTTACGTATCGCAGTCACGGCATCACTAGCTAAGGCGTTTGGAGACTTACTGTTGAGCGCTTCATCTTCGGGCGTGAACACGAGTACTTTTCGTTCGGCAATATAGACACTTGTCTTATCAGAGCCGACGACCACATCTTGAACTCTCGTGTTGTCAGTCAGGCTCATATCCATGGCGTCTTGTGCTTTCTTGACTCGATCTGTGCTTAACTCGCCTTCTCTGTCGGCCAGTTTCGCGACCAAAACTCCATCGATCAGCAGAGTGTTCACTTTTTTACCACTTGACTCTTCTTCTTTCACAGAAACACCAAGTACCGTGGCGACATCTCGGCGGTTGACAGGGATGTTGTTCTTTTCGAACAGAACCAGCATCTTGCGCGCGCGTTGCTGCGACGGGGGGTGAGTTTCCATGATACCCCAGTTGACGCTGGGTCGACGCATCTCTTCGCTGGCAAGCCTGCTCATGAAGCTATAAAGACCCACGGGATTGTATCCAGCCTTCATCATATAGTAAACAGCCGCATTATCGGCGTCAACTTCAGCCTCTACACTGTACTTACTCTCTATCGAGGTCTCATAAGCATTGACACCAGTGAGCAGGCCACGGGCTGCATCTACATTTTTACTCATCATGGCAGCAGCCGCTATCACTTGCACCAGACCAGAAATACCGCGTGTCTCGCGGTTGATCTGGTTCATGATATAGACCCTGTGATGGTGGGCCGCGTGACCCAGTTCGTGAGCCATGACACCTGCGAGTTCATGATCCGACTGGCTTGCCGCGATTAGGCCTTTGTTGACGTAGATAAAGCCGCCAGGAAGGGAGAATGCGTTGATATCAGGGGAATCTACTACTTTGAATATGTAGTTGAATTGGCTTAGTCGGTTAATGCCCCAGATAGCGGGGATGTTTATGGAGTTAACAACGACTGCCAACTTAGCACCAATGCGGTTCACACGATCGACCTCATCGCCAGATTTCAGGAGCTTGAGCTCTTTATCAATCTGAACAGCCGCATCTTGCCCTAGCTTTATCTCGTGCAAATCATCAGCGGCCGGATCTGTCGCGGAAATGGCTGCTGACGTCAGGCAGGTGATAACCAGCATATATATCGAAAGTAGTCTGAAGAACTTCATGTTTGTGTACCTAATAATCAGACTACCAAACAGCCCGCACCGTTACCAGTACCTCAGGCTCACCGGACCTATATCTGGCGATCCAGACTTCGGATCAGACCCACCACTTTACCGATGATCGTCGCCTCTTCCACGGGTACTTCCTGAACGCTGTACCGTTCGTTGGCCGGAATCAGCCTTAACACGCCTTCACCCAGTTTCACGCGTTTGATTGTGGCTTCGTCATTTACCAGAACGGCCGCTATATCATTTTCAGATACCGCAGACTGAGTTCGTATGACCACATAATCATTCGGCATGATATGAGCATCAATCATGCTATCGCCCTGCACCCGTAAGATGAATGGATTATCAATATTACGCACCATCTCAATAGGAAGCGGGATGTAGGATTCGATGTTTTGTGAAGCATAGATTGGAGCACCAGCAGCAATCTCACCGACTAGGGGCACTAAAGCCACTGTGTCACTGATATCCTGCATATCCTGGAAGTCGGGATGAATCACCTTAATGCTGCGGCTTTTGTGCTCACGCTCAATGTAGCCTTTTCGTTGCAGGGCATCAAGATGAACCGTGACCCCTCTCAGACTTGATATGTCGAAGGCATCACCAATTTCCCTAATAGTGGGCGGGTAGCCGTTCTCGTGTACTTTCTTGACGATATAGCGTAGAATGCTTTCCTGTTTGTCGGTCAGTCCACGTGTCATGATACGACCTCTCATGTCTGTTGATATTACGATTATACACCAATATAGTTCTACATTACAACACCTATTTAGTGTGAAGATGTATACATTTCTGGGGAGGAGGGAAGGAGTCAGGAGTTAGGAGAGCAGGAGGGCACGAGTCAGGAGCAAGACAGAGACAGAGAAGGGAGATGGGAGTAAACATATGACACTGCGTCCTCTCCTGACGCCTACTATCTCCTATCTCCTGCCTCCCGACTCTACTCCTGCCTCCTGCCTCCTGCCTCCTGACTCCTCTACTCCTATCTCCTATCTCCTGACTCCTAACCTCCTGCCTCCTGAATCCTATCCCCTCCCGCTCGTCTCCTGCCCATAATATGCCCCCGCGCCATGCTTACGGTAATAGTGCTTGTCCAGCAGCATCTGTGGTACAGGTTGACACTCGCTGCCAGCTAGACTGGCGATCTGGGTATTAATGGCCATCGCACAGGCTTCTTCCAAGGTCACTGCACTGTCAACGCACTTTTTTACCGTTTCACCCCACGCAAATGGGCCATGCTGGCTGACCAGAACAGCGGGAACAGCGAGCGGGTCGATGTTACGATTTTGGTATGTCTCCACTATCACCAGTCCCGTGTTTTTCTCATATTCGTTCTCTATTTCAGACTGGTGTAGCGGACGGGTACAAGGAACGGGACCATAGTAGGTATCGGCATGAGTCGTGCCCAGGCAAGGAACATCGCCGCTACTCTGTGCCCAAGCCGTGGCATACCGGCTGTGAGTATGCGCAATACTACCAACGCCGCCAAAAGCATGATAGAGAACGAGATGTGTCGGCATGTCCGATGAGGGTTTGAGTTTCCCCTCTACTACGACCCCGTCCATATCCACTATCACCATATCAGTCGGCTTCATGGCTTCATAGTCCATCCCACTGGGTTTAATTGCGAATATCCCCTGATCGCGGTCGATACCGCTGACATTTCCCCAGGTGAGTATCACCAAACCGTGTTTGACAAGTTTGATATTTGCTTCGTATACGCTCTCTTGCAGTTGTTTGATATGCACGACGATCTCCTGTTCGTTATGATGCGTTAGGTATGCCTGGTAGCTTGTATAATGAAAAGCAAGGACACTTCACGAACTACAAGGATGGATTCACATGAGCCGTATTGCCAAGCTTATATTTATGATAGTAATCGCCTCTGGGCTGACGGGATGTAAACCACCGAGTTCACCACCGGTCAGTAAAAGCACTCGCAGTAAAATCCAGGTCACAGCCTCATTTTACCCGGTTGCCGACATTGTCAGGCAAGTCGGTGGAGACAGAGTTGAAGTATCAACGATTCTTCCGCAAGGTGCAGACATACACCACTTTAGCCCCACAATGGCTCAAATCAAGCAGCTAAACAAAGCGAATCTCATTATAAGAATGGGACCTAATGTAGATCCATTCATGGACACCATCTTAAAATCTGTGCAAAACAAGAACGTTAAAATCGCCTATATCGGAGACGAAGCCAGACCACTTTCGGTTCACACGGAATCGTCTAGTCATGAAGGCCATTCAGATCACGCGGGGGGCCAATCAGTCGACCCTCATACGTGGTTGTCATTGACTAACCTCGAATATATGGCTGTAAAAGCCAGCCGCGCACTCAGGTTGCAGAGCCCAGAGGACAGCAAGTACATAGAGGATCGCTGTTATAAATTGATGTACAAACTGCGGACAATGAACAAGAAAGCCCAACTGGACGGGACCAAGTGGAAAAATCCAAACTATATAGCCGTTCATTCCGCATTTAAGCATCTTTCCGATGAAATCGGACTGAAGGAAGTGGGAGTCTTCGAACCAAAACCTGGTCTCCAATCCTCTGCCCGCGACCTACGGCGTCTCATTGACAACGCAAAGGTCGATAAAGTGAAGTGTGTGTTTGTTTCTTCAGAAGAGCAAAACAAACTGGCATCAACTGTGGCAGAAGACTTGGGACTGCCGGTTTATACGCTGGATGTCTGCGCACATCCGAAACAAGAAAATGATCCTGGCATCATAGCGCGCATGCAATCCAACCTCGATACTATCAATAAGGCTATGAAATGAATGTACCGGCCATATCACTATGTGGTGTGTCAGTTCAACTTCAAGATCACATAGTGGTATCAGATGTCACTTTTGAAACACAAGAGGGTCAGGCAATCGCCATCATCGGCCCAAATGGAGCCGGAAAAACCACTCTTGTGAAAGCCATGCTGGGACTAATCCCATCGCAGGGCAGCATTATCATTAACGGTGATGTGGTGAAAATGGGTTCACCGCCATCTAGCGTGGCATATGTACCCCAGAAACTGGAGTTTGACCGTAGCGTTCCGCTTGCGGTGAAGGAGCTGTTTCAAGCCTTCGTTCCTCGTCATACAGCCGGCGAAATGCGCCAAGCCCTTGAACGGCTCGGTGTAGAGTCATTGCATCGCTCTATGGTTTCTCGTCTGTCGGGTGGACAGTTGCAACGAGTGGTGATTGCCATGAACCTCATGCTCAAGCCTAAGGTTTTGTTTCTGGATGAGCCAAGCACAGGCATCGATGCTGAGGGCGAGACGCATCTGTATAAGCTGTTGCGCGAACTCTGCAGCCAACAGAAAACCAGTGTGGTGATGGTTTCGCATGATTTAAGTGTGGTGAGTAAATACATGGATCACGTAGTGTGCATCAACAAGAAAATGCTTTGCTGTGCCCATCCCGAACATGCTCTGTCAGACAGTAACCTTCAGGAGCTTTTTGGTCATGATTCGGTAAGGTACCATCACGCGCAGCACGAAGATCATAAATAATGGAAATCTTCATCAAAGAAGCATTCAGTTACGTGTTTTTCGTAAGAGCTCTCATAGCAGCGATGGTCTTGGGTGCCTGCCTACCCCTGCTTGGTGTGTTTATAGTATCACGCCGGTTGTCATTCTACTCTGAGGCGGTAGCTCACTCAGCGTACACCGGCCTTGCTGTCGCGGCCCTATTGGCTACGCCCATTCTACCCACTGTCGTCGCTGTGGCTATCATCACCGCGCTCAGTATCTCCGTCACATTAAAGCACACCGAGTTGCCAGCGGATACAGTGATCGGAGTTTTTCTGGCCATATCAGCCGCCCTGGGTATCATGATACTGGGATGGAAGCAAGGGTATAATCCAACACTATTTCAGTATCTATTCGGTGATATTTTGGCTATCAACAGGCAGGATGTGCTGACCATAGCCGCCCTGGGTATCATCATCATTGTGATGATGATGATACTATGGAAGCCGCTCGTTAGGATCACAATCCATCGCGAGATGGCGCAGGTCTCTGGCACCAAGGTAGATTTAGTAGATTCGCTTTTTCTAGTGCTGGTGGCTGTGGTAGTGACGCTCAGCCTGAAGTTGATCGGCATCGTCATGGTAACTGCCATGTTCTTACTTCCAACAGCCGCTGCCCGAAACCTGTCTAAAAGTCTTCGTACCATGGCCATTCTTGCGGTCGGTATCGGGCTATTCAGCGGGGTTACGGGTATGTTCATCAGTTTTTATGCCGAAACCGCCAGCGGTTCGTGCATAGTCATGACCAGCGCGGTGGTGTTCATTTTGTCACTTTTCCTTCGACGTTAGGCCGCAGGTCAGAGGCACCTACGTGGTAAGCCGGAACTCTGCTTGACGTGAACGATGAGCTCAGTTATAATACTTTCGTTAGGCCGAAGTGGCGGAATCGGTAGACGCGCGCGACTCAAAATCGTGTGCCTTCGGGCTTGAGGGTTCGAGTCCCTCCTTCGGCACCAACCCCCACACCACACTCATCTCCCGACGGTTGCGTTCGCCATCAATCGGGTATATTCTGTAAAGTAGATCACTATCCTATGAGGTCAATATATGGAACGAACTTTCGTCATGATCAAGCCTGACGGTGTCCAGAAACGACTCGTTGGGGAATGTATAAAAAGATTCGAGCAGAGAGGCCTAAAGCTTGTCGGCCTTAAGATGCTCAAGGTCAGTCCGGAACTGGCCGCAAAACATTATGCCGTCCATGAAGGCAAAGACTTCTACGATGGATTAATGACCTTCATTCTATCGGGCCCTGTTGTTGCCATGGTGCTTGAAGGTAACCACGTAATACCACTCGTCCGAGCCATGATGGGTCCCCTGAATCCCCTCAACGCGGCCAGCGGCACAATACGTGGCGACTACACCGCTGACACACGGACGAATATCGTCCACGGATCCGACTCCCCGGAGGCTGCGGCTTTCGAAATTGCACTATGGTTTCAGCCAAGCGAGTTGCTATAAATGAAGCGGCGTGCTCCCTTGAATAATGTCCATTGGGGATGCTATACTAATCTTGATGGATATTTGGAGGCGCAGCCGCTTCCTATACTGACAGAAGAGAGGGACGTACCTTTCATGGCCGTTAAGGCCAGGAAACGGACGTCTTTTCAATTTTCTTGGGTCGGCCCCTCTTCGCTTCACGGTTGAAGTAGCATGGCAGCCCATGAATGATGGACCAAAAATAAGGAGACTATGCGCATGACTCCCACAAACGCCAAAGAGGCGATTGCATTTGCTCACGAAAATGAAGCGGTAATGGCAGACCTTCGCTTTACTGACCTATTCGGAACCTGGCAGCACTTTAGCTTCCCAGCTAAGGCCCTCGATGAGAGTCTTTTCGAGAACGGTGCCGGTTTTGATGGCAGCTCCATCCGTGGATTCCAGGCAATCAACGAATCTGACATGTTACTCATGCCAGACCCAACTACGGTTTTCATGGACCCGTTCTTCGAGCACCCAACTGTTGTGTTCATCTGCGACGTGCAGGATCCCCTCACCCGCGAATCCTACACCCGCGACCCCAGAAATGTGGCGAAGAAGGCTGAAGCATACCTCAAGTCGACTGGCCTGGCGGACACCGCTTATTTCGGACCAGAAGCTGAGTTCTTCATCTTCAACAACATCCAGTACGGTCAAGAGACCAACAGTGGTTTTTACAAGATCGACAGTGATGAAGGCGTTTGGAATACCGGCCGCGATGAATCACCCAACCTGGGTTACAAAGTACGCACCAAGGGCGGATACTTCCCATGTCCCCCAACCGACAGCCTGCAAGACCTCCGCACCGAGATGGTTCTTCGTCTGACAGAACTCGGTATCACCACCGAGATGTCACACCACGAAGTCGCCAGTGGTGGTCAGTGCGAAATTGGTATGAAGTTTGACACCCTGCTATGCATGGCTGACATGCTGCAGAAGTTCAAATACACTGTCAAAAACACCGCAGTGCTGAATGGCTACACCGCCACTTTCATGCCCAAGCCACTCTTCGGAGACAACGGCTCCGGTATGCACTGCCACTGCTCATTCTGGAAAGACGGCAAGAACACCTTCTACGATGAGAGAGGCTATGCGGGTCTTTCCGAGAACGCCATCTATTTCATCGGTGGCCTGCTGAAGCATGCGGCCAGCCTTTTGGCTTTCGGCGCACCCAGCACCAACTCCTATCGACGGCTTGTTCCCGGTTACGAGGCCCCAATCAACCTGATCTACAGCCAGCGTAACCGATCGGCCTGTATGCGCATCCCCATGTACAACACCTCGCCTAAGGCAAAGCGTGTTGAATTCCGCGCACCAGACCCCACGGCCAACGGCTACCTGCTGTTCTCCGCCATCATGATGGCTGGTCTAGACGGCATCCAGAACAAGATCACTCCGCCAGACCCCATTGATAAAGACCTCTATGAGCTCCCCGCAGCAGAGCGCAAGGGCATTCAGCAGACTCCAGGCAGCCTGCTGGAGAGCATCAATGCTCTGAAGGTAGATCATGAGTACTTGCTTAAGGGTGGCGTATTCACCGAAGACCTGCTCGAGACCTACATAGAGTACAAGCAGAAGAACGATATAGACGGTGTGGCGCTTCGCCCGCATCCCTATGAGTTCGCTCTATACTACGACGCCTAAACAGCTTCGAGTCTAGAAGTAACCGCTAAACTCCCCCGATTGGGGGAGTTTTTTTGTACCTTTCCGACCCTTCTATAGAAGATTCGTAACTAGCTCCTCAATAATGAAGGTATTGACTCCGCTTATGTGGAAAGTAATATCTAACAAAGAAACCAGTCATATTGGAGGATACCATGAAACCTATAGACTATCTTGCGTCATCACATATCACAGTAGCCCAAAAGGGTTCGTTCTGGCACATCGACAGCCCACGAAGCCATGTCAAGCTGAACATCGACACGCTAGCCATCACCCTCAGCACGAGAAATGCCACATGGGAGATACCAGCATCTTCGGAGAACGACCTTCTATTGCGCACCGCTCAGAAAACTGAGGTGCAGATCGCGTTGAAATCCGCGAAGACCAAACAGATCACCCCATACCAAACCGGCTGCATCAACGGCGTCAAGATCAGTTTGTCCGGTTTTGGTGACAATGACCTTACACTCAGTTTGTTCCTGACCATAGAGTGGCCAACTGAAGATGTGATCTGCACCGTAAACTGCACCGAAGGCACCAGCACCATGCGGGCTCTGCGCTGGCCGATGGGGCTCACAGCGGGATCAGCCGATGCCGCCATCGTGCCGCTTATGCAGGGAGCAAAAATTCCAAAAGACTGGCCTACCAAAGTGTGGGCATTTGACACACTGACCCACAGCCGCGCTCTCTATATGCCATGGTGGGGTTTCGAGAACGGCAAGTCCGCGATGATGCAGATACTGGAAACACCAGATGATGCAGGTTTTGAATTAACGCATCCTGCGGGCGGCCCTACGTTCATCTGTCACAAGTGGCTGCCTCAGCTTGGCAAATTCGGTTATCAACGCTCGATGCGCATCAAGATGTTCGACACAGGCAACTATGTGCAGATGACCAAAGCTTATCGCCAGCACGTCATCGACCGAGGCAACTTCGTCTCGTTGAAACAAAAGATTGCACAAACGCCGTCGCTCCAGCAGATCATTGGAGCACCGGTCATTCACACCTCATCAGCGGTTCACCACGAACAAGGGTCAAACGCCTACAACAAAGAAAATGATGCCGCGAACCATTCATTTACACCTTGGAGTGAAACAGGGAAGGCCTTCGAGCAGCTCCATTCCAAAGGGGTGAAGCGCGCATATGTACACCTCGATGGATGGGGAATACGCGGCTACGACAACCAGCATCCCGATGTGGTTCCGCCCAGCCCAGAGTGCGGTGGTTGGCAGGGCCTAAAACAGCTCAGCCTGACTTGCGAAAAACTGAATTACCTATTTGCTATCCACGACCAATACCGAGACTACTACGTGTTAGCCGCCAGTTACGATCCTAAGCATGTGGTGCTAAACGAAGACGGCAGTTACTACGCTGACGGCTTCTGGTGTGGCGGTAAACAGTCGTTCTTGTGTCCAAGCCTGGCACCAGCTTATGTGATGAGGAACCATCAGGCATTGCTAACCCACGGGGTAAAGGTCAAAGGGGCCTACCTCGACGTGTTCAGCGTCCTGCCTCCAGATGAGTGCTTCTCACCAGAGCACCCGGTCACACGCACGGAATGCTTGAAATACCGGGCGCAGTGTTTCAACTATGCACAGAGCCGTCTAGGCGTCATCAGCAGCGAGGAGCCATCAGACTGGTCAATCCCCTATCTGCACCTCGTCCATCACGGTCCATTCTCGCTGGACCCGTATTTCTACGACGGCATCGCGATGGGTATTACAATACCCCTTTTTCAACTGGTCTACCATGACGCCCTCATTACGCCCTGGTTCCCTTATACCCACAAGGGTGGCGGGTTTGGTATACCAAACACCGATCCAGGCATGGCCCATGCGGTGATGAACGCCGCAATGCCATATGTTGAACTCAATGCATCGGCGGAAGAGATCGCCCGCGTGAAGATGCTGTGCGCTCTGCAGACCCGTCTTGTCCATGCCGAAATGACTGAGCATACTCTTCTGGATGCCAAAGGCCGGAAGCAGCGGACAACCTGGTCAGATGGCACAGTGATCACCGTCGATTTTGACAGCGGGAAGTACGATGTCAAACCGGTGGTCTCAGCCGCAGAGTTGAAAAAGGCGATGGCTTAGCGTTTATACAATGGCCACAAGCCAGATTCTGGTTTGTGGCCTTACCCACTGGTTCTATTAGTTGGAGATATCATGAAACCCGTTAATTATCTGGCATCATCACACATCACTGTTGTGCAAAAAGGCCCAATCTGGCATATCGACGGCCCCCAAAGCCACGTAAAACTCAATGCGGACACTCTAGCCATCACCCTAAGTACCAAAAGTGCGACATGGGAGTTACCGCAGTCTAACGACAATGATCTGCTTCTACGAACAGCAAAGAAGGTCGATGTTCAGGCAGCCCTTAAGTCTGCGAAAACAAAGTTGATCAAACCTTACCAGACCGGATGTATCAACGGTGTTAAGATCAGTTTGTCCGGTTTCGGTGATAGTGACCTCATCCTTGACCTGTTCTTAACCATTGAGTGGCCAACTGAGGATGTGATCTGCACCGTCAACTGCACGGAGGGCAGCAGCACGATGCGCGCCCTGCGCTGGCCGATGGGCCTCACTGCTGGATCTGCCGATGCTGCGATAGTGCCCATGATGCAGGGAGCGAAGATCCCAAAAGACTGGCCCAAAAAAGTATGGGTCTTTGATGCCATGACCCATAGCCGAGCCCTGTATATGCCATGGTGGGGCTTTGAAAAAGGGCTGTCTGCCATGCTGCAGATACTAGAGACACCAGACGATGCTGCATTTGAATTCGCCCATCCTGCAGGTGGCCCCACATCTATACAACACAAGTGGGTTCCGCAGCTTGGTAAATTCGGATATCAGCGGTCTATGCGCATAAAACTATTCGACAAAGGCAGCTATGTGCAGATGGCTAAAGCGTACCGCCAGCACGTCATCGACCGCGGGCATTTCGTCTCGCTGAAGCAAAAGATAGCGCGCACACCGATGCTGCAAAAGCTGATCGGCGCACCGGTGATTCACACCTGGGCATCTATCAACATAGAGCCTGAATCGCACTATTACAACAAAACAGATGATACAGCGAATCACTCCACCGTGCCCTTTACGAAAACAGCCGACCGTTTGGAGAAGCTGCACGCATCAGGCGTGAAACGAGCCTACCTGCATCTGGATGGCTGGGGCTACAGAGGGTATGATAATGAGCATCCCGATATCATGCCGCCCAGTCCAGATTGTGGCGGTTTGCCTGGTATGCGCAAGCTTTCCGATATCTGCGAGCGGTTGAACTACCTGTTCGCAATCCATGATAACTACCGTGATTTCTATATGAAGGCTGTCAGCTATGACACCCAGCATGTGGTAAAGAATGAAGACGGCTCGTTCACCCAGTCTGGAGTATGGTACGGCGGGAAGCAGTCATATCTCTGTCCCAGCATGATGCCCTCTTATGTGATGCGTAACTACGTCAGCTTACTCTCATCCGGCGTCAAGGTGAAAGGCGCCTATCTGGACACTCTCAGTGTGCTATCGCCAGATGAGTGCTTCACCCCAGATCACCCGGTCACCCGCACTCAGTGTCTGAAATACCGTGGGGAGTGCTTCAACATCGTGCGCAGCCGTTTCGGTGTGGTCAGCAGCGAGGAACCGTCGGACTGGTCGGTCCCCTATCTCGACTTGGTGCACCATGGTCCCTACTCCCTCGATCCGATATTTGATAACGGCATCGCCCAGGGAATTCCGCTCCCGCTGTTCAACCTGGTCTACCATGATGCTCTGTTGATTCCCTGGTTTGCCAACACTTCGCTGGGCGGATGGGGTATACCTAATACGGACCGTGGCCTATCACACGCGATTCTCAATGCAGGCATGCCGTATATCGAGGTTGAACCAAAAAGTGAAGACATCACTAGGGTTCGTATCCTGTGTGCGCTGCAAGCAAGACTGGTTCATGCCCAGATGACAAATCACGAGATACTTGATAATTCCACGCGCAAACAGCGCAGCACATGGTCTGATGGAACGGTCATCACCGTGAATTTCGACTCAGGCGAATACCAGATCAGACCAGCGTTGACTGCGAAAGAGCTATCTATGGCCATGGTGTAGTCGACAGAAGGAGCATATTAATGCCCATAAAAGAAGCTATACGCCGTATCGTCACCCTGTGCTTATTGATAGCAGCAGTTTGGTTTACCGTAACCCCTCAGCCTGTGGTCTATGTACGGCACATGCCGCTAAGCGAGCTCATACCAAGCCAATTTGGCGATAAAGAGCGGGTCGCCCTGATCACCGCCGCAAAAGACGGTAAACTCACCCCTGAGCAATCTGACCAGGCCTGGAGGCTGGTCAGAGCCAAACACGAGCTGGTATTGGTTCGACCTGACCAGTGGCGTGATGTATTCAACAAAGCAACCAGCAGTGAAGACGGCTCATTTTACATACCGGTAAGTAATATGCCAGAACACACCTATAAGTCCTACCAATTGGTGACCATACCAAACGGAACCGTGATGATGGTAGACTTGCTGGATTCCAGCGAAGCGTGCAACCGAGCCCCTTCCGGCATGGTATATCCCACACGCGTGATCTCACTCTTCTGCCTGGCTGGAGGGCTGCTTCTCTATATCTTGATACCATGGCCACCCAAGCCATCTGGCAATGTTTATGGATACAAACGGCTGAACAGCATCATACTGCCCGACTGGCTTGGGTTTGGATTAGCGGCATTCTTTACCGCGCTGCCCATGATGGTCATATCATGTGACTCCAACTTCTCTGGCACCATGCGCGAAGTTCCATGGAGCCGTATCACCGCTTGGAGCATGTTGGGGATTTTGCCTGGCCTGAGTGTGATCATTGTCGCATGGTTCTATAGTTGCACATACATCAGGCTTCACGAAAAGCAGGTTGAGTTTGCATCTCCTGGCGGAGTGCAGACGATAGGTTACGATCAGATAGTCAGTATCGAGCCGCATGAATACACATCGCCTGCGTGGTTGAAGCGTGCGTCGCTGATTTTGATGTATGGAAGCATCTTCACGATGTCAGCTATTTACATCATGTTATGTCAAAAGCATCCAGGTGCGAAAATCACCCTGAAAAATGGGCACACGAAGGCATTCCTTCTGGCGTATTTACCCCGCTACGATGAGCTATTGAAGCAGTTACAGAGCCGCTCTAACTGCGAGCTGAAGGGATTCGAGCTATAGTCGCTTGACATCCGCTCCGGACTGCCAGTTGACCTTACCGAGAAACTGGCAGCCCTCAAACCGTATTCGTTCCAGCTTGTATTCAGTAGGGCCTTCGCCGTAGCGTTGTGTTCCGCACGCCATCAACTCCGCCCACTCCACGAATCCACCTTTTCGGTCATTCACTTCGCGGCTGCCACCGCCATGCCCAATGCCACGAACCGACAACCAGATCATCTGATCGGTTCCGAGTCGCAATCCACATGAAGGCATATTACCTCATCGGGCTTTGCTACCCGCTGGATGACGCGCGCATATCTTCTCAATCCATGAAAAGAGCTCTTCCAAGTCATAATCTCCACCATGCCCTTGCCCCCATGGTACCGCGAAATCAACATCGAATTTCATATTCTGCAGCCTTGTGGACAGGATGATCGGTACAGCAAGCGAGGTGTCTCTATCAACCGCCCCATGCCGGATCCGCCAATAATGTGCGGTGACAGTTCCTTTAGTTCCAATGTAGTTCATCGGGTTCATCATCTTCACGATCGACGAATCGGCTAGGGATCCCTGCACAGTGCTGTTAGCCTTGCCGAATCGGGTAAAGTGCTGGGCTTTGATGGTTGCGGATCCAAACAGGTCATTCTCGCCGTTACTTAGGTCCACTCCGTCGAAGGCGGGAGTGGCCTTCATTCTACCGGCAAACTTGACATACTGATCAAAGTCAATGTCAGCCACTTCTCCATTCCGGATCGTTATCCACATCAGTCCAGATAAATCTGTGCCATTATTCAGAGCCTTCTGGGCAGATGCGATTACGTAGGATTTAACGTAGTTCTTAAATGTCCCATTCCCGTCGGCATCGATCGTCAGAGCTGTTCCGTGACTATCCTTAAGACCCAAACGGTTCAGATAAGCGGGGAACATGCTTTTCAATTCCCCAGAAAGTCTTATCTGCGCGGTCGTCATCGCCCCTTTTGTTTCAGACATTTTAGGCGGACCCGCAGGCATGTCGCCGTGGTTCATGGGCGGTATAAACTGTCCCCCAGGCGGCGGCATACCTCCTGGAAACATCAAGCGAGCATATTCATTTACACCATGAAACAGCCACTCGTAAGCCATATCTGCATTATCCAAATTCGTGATTGGACAGTAGACAGAGACGGCATAGATATCATCGCGTGTATCAGCCGCGCCGATTGCCTTTAAATAGGGTGCATAATCCTTATTGTCGCCTGTGACGCCAAGAAGTGCAGAAAGAGCACCACCCGCGCTTGTGCCATTGGCGACAATCTTCTCGGCGTCACCTGGCATGATCTTGTCGTTGTAGCGCAAGTAACGAACAGCAGCCTTCAGATCAACAATGCAGGCTGGAGCCTTGCCTGTATACTGCCCTATTGCATTCTGTGTCACACGACCACGCGCACCGGGTTCTGCCACCACAAAGCCTTTTGACAGCGCTACAAACGCAGCATTTGGGCCACCGTTCCTGTCTTGTCCGGGGCTTCCGGGAGCTCCTGGCATATACCCACCAACCGAATTCGGAAAAAAGATAGGTGCCCGTTCTGATGTGTAAGCACCAAAAGGCTTGCCCTCGAAATACTCCTCAGGGATGTATATATTCATGACTTGATAATGAATATCCACAGGGTACTTCACATAGACAATTTTTTCGTAAGCACGGCAGGTGATGGTATTACCGTCAACCGTAAACCTCTTCACAGTATACTTGGCCGGATCAAACTTCAGGCTGTATCCTGCGGCTGAAAGTCGTTTGCCTCCTGGATCGGACGCGGCCGCGCATACTCTGACCATGCTAGTGAAAAGCGCAATTGCCACTACCATTCTAAAACATAGTACGATCACATTTTTCATAATGAGGCACTCCTCTCCTGATCACTCGCAAGCAGAAAGTAGATAAATCACTTCAATGAGCTTCTACTCTCAATTATAAAATGTGATATCTTGATCTGGTTTTCGTCATGAAGATAGATCGCGTCAAGTCTGCAAGGTCATAGAATACCCCTTTGCTACCTGAGTTCTACCATCTGTCTGCCCAGTATATCACTCCACGTCTCTTCGTTCTGACAGCTATGCCGCTCGTGTAGTTACGGTTCCACATGTCCGTTGCACGCAGCTTGGATTCGAGCACCATGACTTTGAAGTTACTCGGCAGCGGGGATTCTGTTGTGTTCGTCTCGTCCCTGAACTTCGAGGTTGCATAGCTATTGATTTCGTTTGCGTAATGGCACAGTTCGGGTCTGCCGTCATCAGATTAGCATAAAGCAACTCCAGAGCCGCTCTAACTGCAAGCTGAAGGGATTCGAGCTATAGTCGCTTGACATCCGCTCCGGGCTGCCAGCTGACCTTTCCCAGAAACTGGCAGCCTTCAAAACGGATGCGCTCCAGCTTATATTCGGTGATGCCTTCCCCGTAGCGTAGGGTTCCGCACGCCATTAACTCGGCCCACTCTGCCCATGCTTCCATTCGGCAGTTGCGAAAAATGACATCATGGGGAACAGGCCCCTCTATCTCCAGTTCGTTCTCAATCCACATAAAGCCCTTGAAGAACAGACGTTCCGCCAGCATCTTGCATCGCCATCTGGCGGTGCCCACCATACGGCAATCGGTCACCCGCGACCCGGGGTTCGCCACACTTTCGTTGATCAGCCGAATCCCTGGCAAATCCTGCATTTCCAGAGGTTTGCTGGGGATGATCACACTTCCCTCTTCACGCTGTTCATACTTCTGGACACGCACTGAGCCGTAGTCCCGCCCAGAATTCACGTTAATGGCCCTCACAAGGTCACCAGCACGTGTCACGGCCTCTCCGACGTCAACTAACCACCCACCGTCAGGCAGCAGCCGATTCAGGCTGATGTAGTGGTTGCTCAGATTCACAACATCGTCATGAAGGCCTTCCACAACACACTTCTTCCATATGATGGGGCCTCGGTTGTTTTTGCAGTGGTAGCCATCGCGCCAGGCCACCATACCGCGGTTGGTACCGGGCTTTGGTGTGACCTTCACATTTTCGAATCGAATGGGACCCTGGTTGCCCTTCACGCTGAACAAGAAAGAGGGCCCGCTCCACACATTCACATTGCGGAACGTGACTTCATGGCTTCCACCCACATGCATGGCAAATCCGCCGCCATGTCCAATGCCCGGAACCGGCAGCCAGATCAGCGGTTTTTGATCGGCTAGTATGGCCATGCGTCCCTCCCACGGACCGCCTTTCGCCACATTGACCTTCACCACACGCCCTGACTTCCCCCCACTTTTGGAGACGACGTTTCGGATGTAGAGATGATGGCGTCCCAGCACCTGAGGGATAAAAAACTGCCAGACCGCACTATTATCGATATCTTCAGTATCGTCGCAGTCGAGTTCTGGGAACTGGGGCAGAATGCGTGCGGTAAATGAGGGTGCCTGCACATCCACATCCAGCAACTCAGCCACCACGAACGGCAATGGGGAGTGATCAATGGTGAAGCCATCGATTATGATGTTCTTGCAGTCATATAATCCGAAGCAGTTCACAGGTGATTTCGGCAGTAGAGTGGCACCATGCCCAATCACTTCGCAGTCCTTCACTCCGCCAAGTAGCACACCCCACTGGTAATCGGTCACTCCCTCCTTAGGCAGCAGCCGATACCGGCATCCCTTCTTGAATTCCAGACGTGTCGGCCCTTTATGCTTGCACACCTCTGCGCACACCGCCTGCAGGGCAGGAAGGTCATTGGTGGTGCCGTCGCCTTTGAGACCATATTGGTGCACATCATAGCATTTACGTTTCACAAACACTACCCCAGTAAATCATAGTTAGTTTGCAGTAATTTGCTGGCAGTCGGGTTGGGTGGCCAGGTGACAGGGAAATTCAATAATAGCTGCACACAAGCCAACCCGATTTGACGCTGATCAGTGTTGATATCTGCGCACCATTGGCGTTCAATCTGGCGGTATATCTCTCTACCCTTGTCTGTCAATAATGCGCCAGCGGTGTCGACCAACGTTAGCTCAGCAATGATCCGCGTATTCCATACCCCGGCTTCATTGCAGCCCATACCCATCGCCACACTCACCGCTAGAACACCCGCTTGTGCCTGGATACGGCCCACTCCCCAGCCGATCTCGGCTGAAAGCTGCTTCAGTAACGAAGGAGCCTCTTCCGGTTCGGTCACTGAACCCACCACTCCGGCATGATGTTTTCAAAAACCAGGTCGCGACCTTCGGCTTCACCCAGTGTTCCCCATTCTTCTGGCGTAGGCTCCACCCCTGAAGCTACCTTCTCAAGCAAGGCGGCCAGCAGATTGAAGCGGCTCTCATGCCACTCCACCCGAATCTCCGCGTAGTCGCGAGCCGCTCCGGTGCTGATCAAGAACGGCCAGTCGCTGGATTCGAGAAGCACCAGCTCACGGGCCATTTGCTTCAACAGCGGGCGAAGCCGTTCATTATCTCTTTGTTCGTACGCATACTTCATATAGCGGTCTTCGCACTTGTATATGCGCTCCCATACCCACAAAGTATCTGGGTTTAGCCAGGTGTAGTGGTAGTTCCCAGAACCCCAACTACCCTCAGCCAGCCTGATGATGTCGCCACCTGGTGCGGAGTCATAAACCTCTCGCGCCGTTTTGACCTGCACTTCAGGATACTGTTCCAGCGCTTTTCGTGCGTAGTACAACCACTCCGGTCCTTCAAACCACCAGTGACCGTACAGCTCCGTGTCGTACATGCTGGTAATATTCGGATAATCGCCTGTGCTGGCAGCTTCTGTGACTTCAGCAGCTACTAACTCGGCGAAGTGTGCGGCGTGCTGCTGCACAACGCTAAAAGCTTCGAGCGGCTCATATAGCGACTTCTCACCCAGGTTGGTGGAGTCAGAGGTCACCCGCCAGTAGCGTAATCCGCCCACTTTATGCTTCTTATGGAATTCCAGATAACAGCCCGCTCCGGGATAGCCTACGGATGAGCTCCAAACCTGCTGTCCGGTGTGCATATTCCGTGAGAACACGCCTGCTATTCGGTCTGGGTCCTTGGATGTATTCACCAACTGCATGTAGTTCGGTGAGGCGACACTGGCATGGGATTTCCTGGACTTTCGTTCACGACCCTGCAGCTCCGCTAGCAAAGGGAAACGTTCCGAATAAACACCGGCACTTTTCCCACCGGTCACGATGGCGGAATCGACAAAGAAGTAACGGATACCCTGCTCGGTGAGCATATCATCAACACCACGACGCGGGAAGGCCTCACCGCCTGTTGGACGTGCCCAAGGGTAGTCTGGTCGATAAGCACACTCCGGCAGCCAGAAACCTGTGGGGTCGCACCCAAAATGCCGTTTGTAAGCATCGACACCGACCTGTATCTGGGCACGTACGCAGGTGTCAGAACCAATCAACGGCAGGTATCCGTGAGTAGCAGCACTGGTGATGACTTCTATGTGCCCATCGTCCTGCAGCAGTTTGAAGGCACCAACCAGGTCCTGGTTGCATTCATTCAAGTAGAATTGCAGCCTGGCCGAATAGGTGCTGATCCAAAACTCTGCCAGTGAGGCCTCACGAATACGTCCTTCTTTGAGGAACTCAAGCCGGTTCTGTTTAGCGGAGCGGAACCGGAAACCAAACCAGCTTAGCAGTTCCTGAGTAAACTCGGGATGTGACAGTTGCTCCGCCAGGATCGGTGTAATGCCGATGACGAATTTCGGTGAAATACCCTCGGCGACTAGCCGGTGGCACACCTGCAACAGAGGGATGTAGGTATCGGCGGCTCCTTCGGAGAGCCAATCCATACCATGAGGGGTTCGTCCATGATCCATCACGTACGGGATGTGCGAATGCAGCACGAAGGAAAAACTACCTTTGGGATTACCAGATATCATGGGCTTTCCACCTCTTTCAGAGACGGTATCTTAATAAACAGTGAGAAGGCGTATACACGCCTTCTCCCTGCGAAACGACTAGATTTCTACCCAACCGATGCCGTAGGCATCAGTTCATAGATATCATGGGGATGTCTTGCCCCACGCTGTCAATGGGTTTTGTAAACAACACATGGCCATCAGAGCCCAGTTGGGCTACGATAGTGTCGTTCTCACGGAACCGGCCTAACAGCAGCTCTTCTGCGAGTGTGTCCTCAATGTAACGCTGCACCGCACGCCTGAGCGGGCGGGCACCGAACTGCGGATCGAAGCCCTCTTTGGCCAACATCTCGCGAACCTCTTGAGTGACTTCCAGGTTGATACCCTGAGCACTCAACTGCTTGATCACGCGGTTGAGCAACAGGTCAACGATCTGCACGATCTCAGCCAGACTTAAGGTGTGGAAGACCACCACCTCATCGATGCGGTTGAGGAACTCAGGACGGAAGGTTCGTTTCAGCTCCTCCATCACACCATTCTTCATCTGCTCGTAGTCTTTCTCCGTGATGTTACCGTCGATCAGGCGCGAGGTGTCTATAAAGCTCATAGATTTCTCGCCGATGATCTGGCGGGCACCGAGGTTACTTGTCATGATGATGACGGTGTTCTTAAAGTCTATAACCCGGCCTTGGGAGTCGGTCAGACGTCCGTCTTCAATGATCTGCAACAGTATGCTGAACACATCTGGATGCGCCTTTTCGATCTCATCAAGCAGGATGACACTATATGGCTGCCTGCGGACCGCTTCGGTTAACTGACCGCCGTCGTCATATCCAACATACCCTGGAGGGGCGCCTACCAGTCGGCTGACGGTAAACTTCTCCATGTATTCGCTCATGTCGATGCGAATCATGTTGTTTTCGTTGTCGAACAGGAAGGAGGCCAGCACTCGTGCCAGCTCCGTCTTGCCAACGCCTGTGGGTCCCAGGAACATAAAGCTGCCCATCGGCCGTTTGGGGTCTTTCATGCCGCTGCGGGCACGCCTTACCGCTTTACTGACCGCGGTGACAGCCTCGGTTTGCCCAATGATGCGCTCATGGAGGTTTTCTTCCATGTGGATGAGTTTGGTGACCTCCGTCTCAACCAGGCGAGCGACCGGAATACCTGTCCAGCTCTGAACGATATGAGCAACCTCATCTTCGCCCACCACTCGACTCATGCTGATTCGAGCATCGTCCCACTTGGTCTCTTCTTCGTTCAGTTCCACCTGCACGGCACTCTTCTGAGACATGAGCGAATGGACGTTCGTATAGTCACCTTCCGCGTGGGCCTCTTCCAGGCGCTTTTCTATCTGAGCAAGCTGCAACTTGGCGTCACGCAAGGCTTTGGGCGGCAGCGTAAGCTGCAACCGCACTCGTGAGCTCGCTTCATCAATCAAGTCAATGGCCTTGTCCGGCAGACACCGGTCAGGAATATACCGCTGTGCGAGGTTGACAGACGCCTTGATGGCATCGTCGCGTATCTCCACACCATGATGAGCCGCGTATTTGTCACGCAGGCCCTTGAGTATCTCGATGGCCTCTTCTTCCGTGGGCTCATTGACCTTCACGGGCTGGAATCGCCGCTCCAAAGCGGCATCTTTTTCGAAATACTTACGAAACTCATCCTGCGTCGTGGCCCCGATGCACTGCATTTCACCGCGCGCCAATGCCGGCTTCATGATGTTCGATGCATCAAGCGCACCCTCAGCACCACCAGCTCCGACTATGGTATGCAGCTCGTCGATAAACAGCACGATCTCGTGATTAGATTTGCGTACTTCTTCAATCACCTTCTTCATGCGCTCTTCGAACTCACCGCGGTATTTCGTGCCCGCGACCAGACTAGCCAGATCAAGAGCGATGATTCGCGTGTTACGAAGCTGCTCAGGCACATCGCCCAGAACGATCTTTTGGGCCAGTCCTTCGGCGATGGCAGTTTTGCCAACTCCGGGCTGCCCCAGTAGGACAGGGTTGTTCTTCGTTCGACGGGAGAGTATCTGAATTACACGTTCGATTTCGCCCTGACGTCCCACCACGGGGTCCAGCTTGTCTTCGCTGGCCATGTCGTTAAGGTCGCGTCCGAACTCATCAAGTGTCGGTGTTTTGGACTTTTGTTTGGCTCCGGGTTGTTTCGCATCTGCCTGTTGAGTGGCTACAACCTCTTTACGAGTTCGTTCCAGCTCCGCACCAAGGTGTTCAAGAACCCTGGCGGCGATGCCGTCACCTTCACGTATCAAAGCAAGCAGGAGGTGTTCGGTGCCTATGTATGTATAGTTGAGTTTACGAGCTTCATCGTAAGCCAGATCAATCACGCGCCGGGCGCGAGGACTGAGCTGAGTTTCCTGGGAGTATCGATTCTCACCGCGCTGTACCAGCTTTTCCACTTCAGCCCGGACACGGGCGAGTGGGATGTCCATGCGGTCAAGAATTCGGGCGGCTACACTGTCAGGCTCTTTCACTAACCCTAATAACAGGTGCTCAGTGCCGACGTAGCTCTCGCCTAAACGATTGGCCTCTTCTTGGGCGAAGTAGACGGCGCGACGAGCTCGTTCCGTAAATCTCTGCCACATATGTTGGCCTCCTTCTTGCGGGCAAAAACGAGATTTGCCCTTCTATTTAAGGGTACCCCGATGACCGTCAGTTGTGCAAGCAGGCACCAGTAGGTGCCTGCATTTGACTATCTTCGGTTTCTATATATATGACGTCACTTAAGCTGTTGGAGATACGGTGTGCTCCCTAAATGCCTGGATTAGTTTACCCGTCATCTCACCTGGCTTACCGTCACCAATCAAACGTTCATCGACCTCTACCAGCGGAATGACCTCGGCAGCCGTGCCGGTAAGGAACGCCTCATCGCAGATGTACACATCGTATAGAGTCATCATCTGTTCCTTGACTTCGATACCCATTTGTCGGGCCAGCATCATGACTGTAGCTCGTGTGATACCTGCGAGTATCCCCGCTGATTCTGGCGGCGTGATCAGAACGCCGTCCTTCACGATGAAGATATTATCGCCGGTTGCTTCCGCGACATACCCTTCCACGTTCAGCATGATGCCTTCGCCCGCTCCCACGCGGTTCGCTTCCATCTTGGCTTGTATATTGCCCACGTAACGGCCAAGCGACTTTATGCGGGGCTCAACACACTGTGATGGGATCACACGGGTACTGCATGTGACGGCATTAAGGCCTGTCTCATATGCTGACTCGGGATAAAGTGCCAGGGTGGCGGTCGAGATCACCAGAGTGGGTTCTGTCTTCAGTTTCTTTGGATCCAGGCCAAGAGATACCCCTCGTGACATAGAAACCCTGATGTAACAGTCTATCTCATTATTGACCTTAACAAGGTTATTGATGCGGTCAATGACTTCTTGCTCCGAGTAAGGTAAGGGGATGTTAAGAGCCACGGCGCTCCTGAACAACCTGGCGACATGCTGGTTGAGTTTGAATACCCTTCCACCATACGCCCGGATGCCCTCAAATGCGCCGTCTCCGTACATAAAACCATGGTCGTAGATGTTTAGCGATGCTTGCTCTTCAGGCACTAGCTGCCCGTTCAAGTTAACGAATTGTCCCATAACACTGGCCTCCATTCAGGTGCGTTATCTTGGTTCAGTATAGCACTCTAGCAGCACTATGTGCCAATACGACGCTTACCGCATATCGTTTAACACACCGACATAGACCGCTAGGAATAACTAAGCCCAACTCAGGTGCCATGCACCTGAGTTGGGCTTAGAGCTACCTTAGGAAGCAGAAGTCGATTGGGCGAGACCTCTTGCCTAGAGGTCAAATACCGAATCATCAATCCCGGTATTCAACTTATAGTCTTTGTAAGTGGTGAGTACCACCCAACTTGTTGTCTCTGTTGATCGCTTCGGACAAACGCGGTACCCACACATTTTTGTCGAGTTCTACGGGATTTTTATATGTAAATATGCCGCGTATGGTGCCGTCACCTTCGTATTGAATTCGCTTGGTGATCATCTTCCGGTCCATATCGATGTAGAGACGGTTACGGCGGTTATCGTTGGAGTTTACCCAATACATATCCCACACATCTACCTCTCCCTCTTTGGTCACATACTCAAACCTGGCCAATTTCATAAACGAAGGGGTGAGCAATCCAAGATCGAACATGCAGTTTCGCTTACCGGGGCTCTTGCCGATGTCTTCTCGGTCCTTAATCACACCCGCTCGAGCGAGCCGCTGGTTACCGTTCACTATGTAGCTGACAGACACAAATCCCACCTTTGAGCTGATACGCATCTTTAAGGGCTCTTTGTATTGTGCCTGCAGGTTTTGGATACGGTATGCATTAGCAAAGTCGCGGCTGATCTTTTCAAGTTCGCGTCGGTTGCCAGTGTTTTGCACCATGGTCAGGCTGATGTCACGCAGTTTGGTCTGTACTGCATCCTTGATATCTGGTGCCGCCATGGTTACTAACGAAGTGGTAACCAATGCTCCCGTTAATATTATTGACACTATCTTGTTCATGTGTTATCCCCCGGACCTTGCGTTATGGCCCTCACCCCTTTAGATGCAGGCGAGGGCCATAAGGTTACACTCGTGCGTATTGCAGGATCATCTACTGGTATAACGGATCCAGTGATGCCATTTCACGAAGCTTCATCACACGCTGTTTAGTGGTTGGATGTGTGCGGAAAAGACCAGCTATTCCGTCTGCCTTCAGCGGGTTCATGATGAACATGTGCGCCGTAGCCGGTTCACCGAAACCGACTCGCTGTCGTTGGGCCACTTGCTCAATCTTCACCAGGGCGTTGGCTAATCCCATAGGGTCACCAGCCAGTTTCGCACCTGTTTCATCCGCGTAGAACTCACGCTGCCGACTGATGGCAAGTTGCACCATCGTCGCTGCGATAGGCGCCACTATGATTGCGAAGAGCAGTCCTAGCGGGTTGTTGTCATCGCGGTCGCGCCCAACCCCACCAAAAATCGCCGCCCATCGCGCCATGTGAGCGATCATCATCACAGCAGATGCCATACTGGCTACCACCGTCATCAGAAGGGTGTCGCGGTTTCGAATGTGAGCCAGTTCATGTGCGATGACACCCTCGACTTCGCGACTGTCACATGCCTGCAGCAATCCCTGGGTCACCGCCACAGCGGCAAACTGAGGGCTGCGGCCTGTTGCGAAGGCATTCGGCTGCTGCTCCGGCAGTATATAGAGTTTTGGCATGGGGATGTCTGCACGTGAACAGAGCATCTCAACCTTTTGGTAAAGGTCGGGAGCATCAGATCGGCTGATAGGTTTTGCGCCATACATGCTCAGCACGATCTTGTCACTGTAGTAATAGCTAACCCAGTTTATCACCAAGCTAATGGTAAGCATGATGATCAGGCCGCTACGTCCACCAAACATATCGCCAAGGAAAAGCAGTATGGCGGTCATCACGACCATCAGCAGGCCAACTTGCAGAGTTTTCAACTCGGGGCTCCTTTCTTCACGCCTGTAGTTGTCTTCTATATTACATACTGTCCGAAAAGGGGTCCGCGTTGCCATCCGCATCAAAAAGCGGCTGTTCCTGTGCTAAAGGCTCTTCAGTCTCCCTCAATGCCTCAAGAGCTTTAGCAAGGTCGCCCTCGGCACCCTTCAACTTCGCCTTGCAGTAGGCAATCAAAACTGCCCCCCGCTTCACTCGGGTCGCCAGTTGGTCGACATCCACTTCAGAGCCTTCAATATCTTTGACGATCTGCTCCAGCTCTGCGTAAGCTTCCGCGTAACTCAACTCCGCTTCTGGTGCCGTATCAGTTTTCTTTCGCATGACTATCTACTTTCTGCGGTGTCTCTATTACACTGCTTATTTCACCGACGGCGAGGACCGTCCTTAATGTGGTGCCGGAGGAAACTTGATCCGCTTGCTTCACCACAGCGCCATTCGCATAGGTGATGCTAAAGCCCCGTTTGAGAATATTCACTGGATCGGCGATCTTAAGGGTGGTGTCCCATTGGGCTATCTGCTGCTTCTGTTGTTTCAATACGGCGGTGCTATTGTTGCTCAGTGCTGTACTGATTGTCCGCAGGTGGTAGTGGTGATCGCGCAGCTTGCCTTCGCTGGCGCGCCGCAGCTCCGATGCGTCTCTGGCCAGCAAGTGGCTCTTGTGTATCAGCATCGTCCGCGAGGCGTTCACTATGCGCTGAGCACATACCTCAAGGCGATCATGTTCACCTTCCATTCTAGCGCAGCTTATCCGTTCCAGCCTGTCTGCCACATCATGCAACCCGTCCACGAACTGCTCAGCTCTACGCACGATGATGTCCGCGGCATCTGTAGGTGTCTTTGCCCGCTGTGCCGCCACCAGGTCAAGCACCGTGTTGTCGCGTTCATGGCCGATACCGCTGATCACAGGTATCCGGCAGCACGCCACCATGCGGGCTAACAGCTCATCATCAAATCCGCTCAGATCCGAGACAGCTCCACCCCCACGCACGATGACTAGACAGTCAAATTCATCAAAACGGCGCTGCAGCGTGCGAAACGCTGATTCAAATGAGGGGCGAACGTCGGCTCCTTGGAGAGTAACTGGGAATAGCTCCACAGTGAACCACGCATGGCTCATGCGCTGTTTGAGGTGCTTAATGAAGTCCTGATACCCCGCCGCCTGTTCTGACGAGAACACAGCAATACGGTGAAATACCAGAGGAGCCTCCACCTGACGATTTCTGTCGAGCAGATCACCCTCTCGCAAGCGTTCAATTACTTCCTGACGCCTTCTGGCAATCTCCCCCATGCTGTATGTGGGGTCGATCTGAAGTATCGACAACGAAAATCCGTACTTTTCATGGAATGTAGGGCGGGCCAACATCAATATACTCATACCTGAGCTTAACGGTTGCCCGGTTATCTGCTCGAATGGGGTGATGACCGATGCTACTTGCGATGACCAGATGCTGGCGGAACACTTTGCAGGCTGGTCGTTATCTTTCTGCGCATCCACTAATTGAAGGTAGTAATGCCCCCTGCGTTCTTGAATCTGACTGATCTCAGCCCTGACCCACAATGCTTCAGGAAATCCGTCACGAATTGTCTTTTTCACAAGAGCCAGACACTCTTCGAGACCTATCCCAATTGATTCCATATGCTCCCTGTCCATGTATCACCTTACGAATCTAAACGCGTCCTATCGGCTTAGTATACCAATAGGACGCGGGTGATATGCCAATTTGATGATTGGTTAGCGAACCACTTCTCGCTTAACTTCTTCATCGCCAAGGTCGATGAACTCATCAGCTTGTCGTCGCAACTCATCGGCGATCATCGGAGAAGCTGTCTTCAGGGTGCTGACAACAGCAACTCGAACGCCCTTCATCTGGACGGCCTCAACTAGTCTTCGGAAATCGCCATCTCCGCTGAACAACACAACACGATCTACATTATCTGAAATGAGGAGCATGTCTATTGCCAGTTCGATGTCCATATTTCCCTTGGTTTCGTACTGAACTGTGGTGGGGTTATAGTACCTTTTCTGCGGCTTCGTCACGACCGAATAGCCGTTGTACTGCAAGTAATCCAGGAAGCTCAGCATCGGATCGAATTCACCCTCACGCCGAGATGCGTAGTAGAATGCACGCAAGAGTCGGCCAGTGCGAGTAAAATAGCGAAGCAGCTTTCCAAAGTCAACATCCCAACCCAACTGTTGCATAGTATATGTCAGGTTCGGCCCGTCAATAAATAGCGCGATCTTTTCCATGGCTTAATGCCCTGCCTTTTGTTTAGTCGAATCGCCTCAGCACCAGTTACACATGGCACTAAGGATCATACATGCGTCTAGCGAACTACGTAGTAGTCTTCGTCCATCGGCAGTGATGCCAACACATCCTTAGCATTCAACCGATCATGAACAGGTTCATCGCTGATAATTTTACCGTCTCTGAAAACAACTCTCCTTTTTGCATGCATTGAAATGTCGATATCGTGTGTTACTAATACGATTGTCTTGCCTGCGTCATTTAGCTCTTGGAATAACTGCATGATTTCCTCACCGTTACGACTGTCCAGATTGCCGGTTGGCTCATCGGCTAGAATCACGGGAGGGTCGTTGACCAAAGCCCTGGCGATTGCCACTCTCTGTTGTTGGCCACCAGAGAGCTCATTGGAATGATGATCTTTACGATCAAGCAGTCCTACTTTCGTCAAGGCATTCATTGCACTCTGATGCCTGTGCTTGCTGTTCGGGTCGTACATCAACGGCAGTTCCACATTCTTCAATGCCGTTGTCCGTGGTAAAAGACTGAACTGCTGAAACACAAACCCCAGGGTTCGGTTACGCAGACTTGCTAGTTCATCGTCATTCAATGTACTGATGTCAATTCCGTTGAGTGAGTAGTCGCCTTGATCGGGTGTATCCAAGCAGCCAACCATGTTCATGAACGTTGATTTGCCGGATCCTGATGGCCCCATGATTGCCAAAAACTCTCCCTGCTCTACCTCCAATGTCACTCCGCGTAAAGCATGTACAACCGTCTCACCCATCTGGTAGGTTTTATGGACACCTTTCATCTCAATGAGCATTTCGCTGGTTCTCCACTTCAGTAATTAACTGCCTAATCGGGCCGATAAGCTTCTGATATTCCACCAGGAAAGCGTCATGACCATACGCGGAATCGACCTCTACGTATGTTACATCGCGGCCCTGCTTCTTAAGTATGTCATGAACTTCCATCATACTGTACGGGGGAAACAGGTAATCTGAACGAATTGCTAACAATAATACCTTCGATTTTATCTGCGACAGTGCTTCCTCCATACAGGAATAGCCTCTACTGATGTCATGAAGGTCGCAAGCCTTGGTTAGGTACAGGTAACTATTGGGATCGAAATCGCGTTTTAGCAGCTTATCGCCCTCTTCATGCAAGTACCGTTCAACGTCAAAACGTGCATGCAGGTCGTACTCTAAAGCCGATTCCTCGTTTGCTCTCTTCCGTCCGAATACACTCTGCATGATCTCATCAGAGAGATACGTGATGGTGCCTATCATCCTGGCAAGGGCCATACCACCTGTAGGGGTGCTTTGGTCTCGCCAGTATTCGCCCCGTTTCCATGCTGGGTCAAGCATGATCGCTCGACGCATCACTTCGTCATACGCTATGGCTTGAGCAGAAAGGCGTGCACTGGATGCAACCGGACAGACTGCGTCGACAATCTGGGGATACATAACAGCCCATTCGTAGGCCTGCATACCGCCCATGCTGCCACCGGTTACCAGGGCTAGTCTTTGTACACCAAGATAATCAAGCAGCGGCTTCTGGCTCCTTACCATATCTCTGATGGTGACTATGGGAAAACTCATGCCATAAGGTTCGCCCGATTCTGGGCATATCGACGCAGGACCGGTGCTCCCGCGGCAACTTCCCAGCACGTTGGGTGCTATTACATAATACTTATCGGTATCAATTACCTTGCCGGGGCCAATCATGCCATCCCAATAACCCACCGATTTGTTATGGGGAGCATACTTTCCGGCGGCATGTGAACTGCCAGTAAGTCCATGAAGAACCAAAATGGCGTTGTCACCTTTGTCACTTAGGGTGCCGTATGTCTCATATGCGATGTCAATATGGCTAACCGTCTGTCCATTTTCAAAAACAAAAGGACTCTCCGGACTACCGAACGAAAAAATCTGCTTAATGATGTGCTGTCCAACGCTAGCTACACTCGCATCATTCTGGACTTCCACAAGGTACGATGCTGACTCTGTGCTCAATTAATCACCCACTCCTGCGCACCGTCAAAACCCAAAGCGTTAACATCGACCCCAGAATTCCGAAGGTAATCCAGTGCTTTGTATAAATTTTCCTGCAAGCCCTCAAGCTCCATGAATACATATCCACCAGACTTAGGATCAATATTCGCTTTACGAATATTCGGTATTAGGTCGTAATCCTTCACCAGATGGTACACAATAGGCTCGGTCACCATTTGTAAGGGGAACTGTAATTGTATGCGTATTTTAACGCGAGGGCCGGACTGATCCTCCATGAAGGGTACTCCTTATCCTCAATGATACCAACTATCTACGGTATTTTATAAAGCTTTCTTAATTATACAGAAATTCCTTCAAGACTACACCTATATATAAGGAATTTTCGATGCAATCTGATACTGCCATAAATAACAGACTGATATTGTGCTTATATATTGCATATATATCATATATACTGTTATATTTTCTTTCATCACCGAGTGACATATCATTCGATTTCTTATCATTTGCCACACCGTCAGCCACCATTTGGCGTCTGTCACAGACATCACAATTTTCAGTACCAGTACAATTTGACGGTGTATTACCCAACAGGTTACTGCGATCCTCAGTATCGTTTCTTAGGTGATCCGCAGATTTTACAGGTTGTACGCGACAGAATCCATTGGCACATAATCATGCACTCCGTTAGAATAGACTTGGAAATGTGTATATTTCGCATAGCGAAGGTAATACATGTCGACAAACTGTTGATTCTGTAACATATACAGATCAATCACCCGTATAGTGATTGAAGCGGCTGCCGGCCCGATTCTTATCGTGGAATTCCATGATGAGAAGGCCATGCAGTCAATTACTCATTCACACGATGTTGTTATATGGACTACGGTTCCAGGAGGGTCTCAGAAAGCCATGCAAACCCGACGATTGCGGTATTATCTTGTCGCAGCCACCTTGTTCTTATTTACGATGGCTCTTCACGCTCAATCTCAAAGCTATACCCTGAAGACGGATGACATCATCATGATTAATGTCATGGAAGATGCCAACCTGTCGCGTGAAACAGCGGTATCTATGGATGGAACCATCAACATGCCCATAGTGGGCTCCGTGAAGGTTGCGGGCATGACTCTGGCTCAGGTGGCTGAAGAGGTGCGCAAAGCCCTTGTGGACGCCGAATACCTTAAGAACCCTCATGTGGGAGTCGTACTGAGACAGTTGAACAAACCTCGAGTCAGCGTGCTCGGTATGGTCATGAGACCCGGCTCGTTTGAGTTCAAGCCAGGAGAGACCATCATGCACGCGGTATCAATGGCTGGCAGTTTTGATGTTGAGCGAGCTCGCCTCCAAGATGCAGTGCTTCGCCGCAAGGGCAAGGATGGCACCATCGAAGTGATCAAGATCGACCTTAATGCACTGTTCAGTAACGGGGACATGACTCAAAACTATGAGTTGATGCCAGAAGACATTATCTTCATTCCTGAAGATACCCTGAACAAAATCTACGTCTTGGGAAAAGTCAATCGACCCGGAGTGTACGTTTGGAAAAGCAACATGACGGTACTCAATGCGTTAAACCAGGCTGGCGGGCAGCGTGAAGACGGCACCTTAAGCAAGGTCTATATCATCCGCCCAGATGCCGCCAATCCTGAAAAACCAAACCGCATTGAGATTAACCTTCTTAAGCTGATTGATAAAGGTGATTCCACACAAGATATTAAGCTTGTGGCTGGTGATACCCTCTACATCCCCAAGGTTAACAAACCAAACTGGAATGAGCTATACCAGACCCTGGCTACTATAGCCATCGCTCGAAACACGTTTCTTAACAAAGACTTCTATAAGTATTAAACCATCGACATTCGACCAGAGTCATAGAGAGGCATAATCGTGGAGTTCTGGAAATATTACGCTATTCTGAAGCGACGGTGGCTGCTAATCGCAGTGATCTCATTAGTAGTGACGGTGGCAGTAGCGTTCACCCAATGGCGACGTCCTACTGAGTACCAGATTGACGCTCAGTTGAAGGAGCTCCCGGCAGTTGCAGAAGGATCAACCGTATTGTTCCCTGCACAGATGACAGTGGGTGCCGAATCATTGCTTCGCATGGGTAACCTGCAGCGCATCGTGAAATCCGACCTTGTCATGAAAGAGCTATATGAAGAGGTTCTATCGGATGGCCCTACGCGTTTGCAAGAAGTTCTATCGGAAGCACGCGAACCAGTTGTGACTCTGAGTTCATGGTACAGTGTGGATTTGGCTCCAAACTCACAGTTCGTGATTGTGTCCGCAACGGGACAGTCGCCCGAAGAGGTGCAGTGGCTTTCACAGTCGATCATCAGGGGCGTCATCCGACGATATAATGCTTTAAATCAAGAAGCGAACCGGTCGGACCGTGCCAGACTTGAGAACGAATTACTGCCAGCCTCCGAAAAACAGCTCAAAGCAAGACGGCTTCAGCTCGCAAAATACAAACAACTTGCACATATAGATGGTGATCCTGCGGCTATTTCACAAGCGATTCTTACCCGTGCCTCGCAATATCAAAACGACTATGACAAAGCATTAGTTGCGATGAAGGAATCTGCTGCACGTAAGAAGACCGCCCTGCTTACCTTGAAAAAAGACTACGCCGTTAATGAGTATATTGAAGTTCAAAATGTCATGGCCGCTAACCCAATCATTCAGTCACTCAGAACGGATGTGCTCCGTGCTGAAGCCGAACTGGGCAAGCAACAGGAAATCAAAGCCAATCAACACCCCGATGTCATCGCATTAAAGGCACAGATCGAAAACCTCCGTTCCTCGATTGCAGCCGAGTCACAACAGATTCTCAACAGCCAGACAAAAGGGCGTAACCCACTACGCGATGCGGCGATCACCACGCTCATAAATGCAGAACTAGACTACCAGTCAGCGTCAAAGCGTTACACAGGCCTGAAGATTCCTCTACAGGAAGCGAAACGACAATTAAGTAAGCTCCCTGAAGTAGAGCGCCGTATGGCTGAACTGCAACTAGCTGTTCAAGTTTCGGAGACCAGTTACAGCACTCTACTCGGTAAGGTTGATGAAGCCAAAGCACGCGAATTTGGTGCTCAGATGCCGAAACTTCTGATCGCTGACCCAGGATTTCCTAAGGTCACAGCAAGGCAATGGAAGATTTATGCTATCCTATCCTTCTTTATCTGCCTGATGTTGATCAGCGCAGTCATCTTGATGATTGGTCAAATAGACACCACAGTTCGCACTGCAGAAGATGCAGAGAAGCTGTTGAAAGCACCCGTCTTTGCTTTGATACCCCAAGTGAAGCACAGCATGCTCTCCAGCAACCTTGGGCCCAGCCAAATGGCTGCTTCTTGTCAGATATTGAGCACCAATGTCTGGTTTGCACGAAGCCAGATGCAAACAGGCGCGGTAATGATCGCAAGCGCTGATCCGAATTCCGGCCGAAGCACGACAGCTGCGAATCTGGCTCTATCCCTGGCTAGAGATGGCGCTAATGTCATTTTGGTTGACTGCGATATGCGTCAGCCAGCACTGCACAAGCTGTTTGGGGTAGATAACAAAGTGGGCCTGGGTGACTACTTAAATGACAGCAGTCTGCTACAGGAGATTGTGACTGTCACAGCCCAGGATCAGCTTTTATTGATTACCGCAGGTGCACACCGCGAAAACCCGGTAAGAGCGCTGATGTCACAGAGGATGGCGGACTTCGTAGACTACTGCACACAAAATGCTGACTTTGTGATATTTGACAGTCCTGCTGGAATGCTGTTTGCTGACGCTATGGCTCTCGCTGGTCTCGTTAAGAGTGTGGTGCTGGTCCAAACCGCAGGGCGTCCTGCCTCTGGGCAGGAGAATGAATTCTCAGATCGTTTGAAGAGCATTGGAGCCAACATCATTGGTGTTGTAGTCAACCGAGTGAAACCAGCCGATGACCCCGCTGCTAAGGCTTACCGACGATCCTATGCACAAAGTGAATCGGAAGGTAACCGATCGATTACCAAAGCGCTTCCTGGTAAATGATTGGTATTCATTCAAATGGATCACAACGCTAGTGTGCGGGGGGAGTCAACACTCCCCCCGCCTGTCTGTGTTCCTGTGAAGCTTATCCGAACTAGCTACCTCACAGCTAAACGTTTACTGGATATCTTCGGTGCATTGGCGGGTCTTGTGTTACTCCTCCCCATCACGCTGATCGTATCCATCGCCATCAGACTCGATACGCCAGGACCGGTACTGTTCAAACAAACACGCATTGGGTTGGGCGGCCGCCCTTTTTCATGCTGGAAATTTAGAAGCATGATCGCTAAGGCGGAATCTATCAAAGACGACCTGAAGCACCTCAATGAATCATCTGGCCCGGCATTTAAGATGGCAGACGACCCACGGATTACTAAAGTGGGCAGGGTGATCCGCAGGTATAGTATCGATGAACTACCTCAGGTGATCAACGTTCTGCAGGGCTCTATGTCGCTTGTTGGTCCACGCCCCCCTCTTCCCGACGAAGTTGCGCAATATTCGGAAGACAGGCTATTTCGGCTTAGTGTAAAACCCGGGCTCACTTGTTTATGGCAGATCAGTGGCCGTAGTGACATCAGTTTTGAGGAGTGGATGAAACTCGACAAGATTTATGTCGAAACTATGAGTCTATGGACAGACATTAAGATCATATTCTACACCATCCCTGCTGTCGTAACAGGCCGGGGAGCTAAATAGGTATGTTGACTACCGTTGTGTCAGCTCTACGGTGTAAACAGTGGTTTAAGAACCTGCTGCTTATCATCGCGGTATTATTTGCGGGCCAAATAGGAAATACCACTAAGCTGTTCGATGTCGCGATAGCCATTATCTCTTTTAGTTTTCTCAGCAGTTTTGTGTATATCTTGAATGACTTAAAGGATATTGAGCAAGATCGTCTGCACCCCACTAAGTGTCAACGTCCTTTCGCCAGCATGAAACTCTCCACAAGAACTGGATACCAATTGGCTATCGCCTGCTTGCTGCTGGCCACGATGACCGGTGCAACTCTGGGTGTTGACTTCTTGGCTGTCGAGGCCCTTTATCTTGCCTTGTCTGCCGCATATACCTATCGCGGAAAACATGTGGTCATTCTTGATATCATGTTAATCGCATCAGGGTTCGTGCTGCGAACCTATGCAGGAGCTGTGGCGGCCGACGTGCCTCCCACAGGTTGGTTCCTCACATTTACCTTAATGGGAAGTGCGCTTCTTGGTTTTTGCAAGCGACGGTCTGAGATCACCGAATTGGACGAGAATGCGAGCAGTCACCGAGCCACCTTAGGTGCATATGATATCGGTCTACTCGACCAATTTATATCTATCACGGCATCATCCTGTATCATTACATATGGGCTGTATGCCATCATGAGCCCCACAGCGGCCCATCACCAGTTACTGCTGTTGACCATACCTATCATGCTATATGGCTTGTTTCGTTATCTGTATCTGGTGTATCGCAAGAACATGGGCAGCAGTCCTGAACTATTGTTTCTTGAGGATAGGCCTCTGAGCCTATCAGTCATCCTATTTACCCTCACCGCCATCATTGCTTTCCGATATTAAGGGGATTACCGACGTATAATGACCACACCTACAGAGCTGCACAATAAGCCCATCGTCAGGCAGTTTGGAAAATTCGGGATTGTTGGTGCGTCAAGCACCATCATAGATTTCGGCATCTACAACCTGTTGATTCAGTTTGCTCATTTTAGTCCTTATTTAGCCCATGCATGCAGCTTCATAGTGGCTGTGTGCAACAGCTATTACTGGAACAGCCGATGGACTTTCAAGGGCAGACGCAATCGAGAGGCCGTGCAGGAGTTTCGTCTCTTCATTGCGATCAGTGTGGTAGGACTTGGGTTGACTGAAGCCATCATCGCCGGTATCCTCTACATCATCCCACTGCCGCACATACCAATCCATTGGAACGCTGCGAAAGCGATCGCTACAATGGGTGTGGTGTTGTGGAACTTCTTCGCCAACCGCCACTGGACTTTTCCGAAACAAAACCAGCGAACTCAATAAAGCAAGGTAACTACTCAGCCATCACATGACACTGCCAAGTTGAATCTCAGCATTGGCACCGTCTGCAGCAGACATCCCTACGGGCACCCACGAAGTGGGTATGATTCTCATAGCCAGGGGTGAGCGAAGCGATACCCCTGGTAATATGCGCGCCATACCTACCCCGAAGTGGGTAGCACCTATGCGCGGTAGCCGTTTCATCAAGTCACCGAAGACGACCCACTTCGGGGTAGACGGTTTCCGGTTGCCTTCCACGGGTTGCGCTGGCGCTTACCCGTGGCTATAAGAATCTTACCCACTTCGTGGGTGCCGGAAGCTACAGCAGCATCACCGATCGCGGACTGATGCACGATCATCGCCTATGACCGAGAAGTTACAAAGCAAATTACCTACAAAGGCCATCCAGCGAACGCTGGATGGCCTTTATTTGATCAGCAGCAAGCTAGCGGTTTAAGCGTGCCAGTCTACGTTCGTGACTTCCGTAGCATGCCGGATGATATATTCCTTACGTGGCTCGACTTTGTCGCCCATGAGAATGTTGAATATTTCGTCTGCATCTAGTGCATCATCCATCTCAACCCTCAGCATAGTTCGAGTTGTTGGGCTCATGGTCGTGTCAAAGAGCTCTTCAGCATTCATCTCACCAAGACCTTTAAACCGCCCGACCAGCACGTTCCTCTTGCGGATACGCTTCAGTATCTCATCACGCTGGGGTTCACTGGTGGCGTAGTAGCGCTCATCCTTACCGGCCTTAATGACGTACAGAGGCGGCTGGGCAATATAGATATGCCCCTCTTCGATCAACGGGCGCATATACCGGAAGAAGAAGGTCATGAGTAAGGTGCGAATGTGGTCACCGTCAACATCGGCATCTGTCATGATCACGATCTTGTGATACCGAAGTTTGGTGAGGTCAAACTTACTGCCGCCTTCGGTGTTTTCCTCGGTATCATCGCCATTCGTGTGAGTGGCTATCCCCGTGCCGAGAGCCGCGATCAGTGAGCGTATGGTGTCACTCTCGAGGGCCTTATCCAGGCGGGCTTTTTCGACATTAAGTATCTTGCCACGAAGCGGCAGTATCGCCTGTGTACGACGGTCTCGCCCTTGCTTCGCGGAGCCACCTGCCGAGTCGCCCTCAACAATGAACAGTTCGCAGTTCTCCGGGTTTCGATCTGAACAGTCGGCCAGTTTACCAGGCAGCGAGGTGTTCTCTAACGCGCTCTGACGCTTAACCAGGTCAGCGGCCCGACGGGCTGCGTCACGGACTCTTTGGGCGAGCTGCGACTTGTCGATGATTCGTTTGGCAATGGCCGGATTTTCATCAAAATAGGTGCCAAGTGCCTCGCCAACCACTGAGTTGACCAGACCTTCAATTTCGCCGTTACCCAGCTTTGTTTTCGTCTGACCTTCAAACTGCGGGTTGAACAGCAGTACATTGACTACCGCGGTCAGTCCTTCGCGTACATCATCACCGCTGAAGTTAGGGTCCTTCTCTTTCAGCAGGTTGTTCTTGCGGGCGTAGTTATTGATGACACGGGTTAACGCCGTCTTCAGCCCGGAAACATGGGTGCCACCTTCGGTGGTGTGGATGTTGTTAGCAAATGAGACGATGGTGTCCTGATATCCCGCGTTATACTGGATTGAAATTTCTACTTGAGTATCTTCACGTGAACGGCTGAAATAGATCGGCTTATGCAGCGGATCCCTGTTTTCGTTCAGGTATTTGACATACTCCGAGATACCAGCCGTGTAATGGAACGTGCGCATTTCGGCGTTATTGAGTTTGTCAAGGAAGGTGATCTTTACCTGCTTGTTCAGGAAGGCCAGCTCTCGAATACGTCGAACCAGTCGCTCTGGCTCAGGATGCAAGGCCTCAAATATCTCAGGATCGGCGTGCCAATGGATACGGGTGCCTGTCTCTGACGATTCGCCGATGATCTGGATTTCGCCCTGAGGCACTCCCCGTTCGAAACGCATCTCATACAGTTTGCCGTTGCGTCGAACCCTGGCAATCAGCCAGTCGCTCAGTGCGTTGACGCAGCTCACTCCTACACCGTGCAGACCGCCAGATACCCGATAACCGCCACCGCCAAACTTACTTCCTGCATGCAGACGGGTCAACGCAAGTTCAAGCCCTGTCACACCCGTTTCGGTATTGACATCGACAGGGATACCACGCCCGTTATCGGCCACTGAGATTGAGTAATCTTCATGGAAGACCACATCAACCTGAGTGCAATATCCTGCGAGTGCCTCGTCGATACTGTTGTCTATGACCTCAAAGAAGAGCTGGTGCATACCGCGCACCTGGGTATCGGCTACATACATACCAGGGCGACGCCTTACCGCCTCCAAACCCTCTAGCACTGTAAATTCAGCAGCGGTGTATGCTGTCTCTACAGTGGTATTCATGTTTTCAGATTGCGGGTCTACCGATTCATCCGGGGTCTGAAGTTCGTCGTCAAGCATGCGTTCCCTCCATGGAAACCGTCCGTCATTCCTGCGATACATTGCGTATCTATCGGAAAGTTCTATAATTTCTACCACTGCCATTTTATCATTTTTTGAGTGTATTCACCAGTCATTCCGTGCTGAACCTGTATACTTATGTATAGTTGTTTTACCGCATCGCAATGGAACGAAATGAAGGCGTTTCGTTGTATTATGTTATATAGTGCAGTCCATTTTACGAGGTGATCACAACGTGAATTTCAGAACGATTATCATGTGTGGCGTCCTGCTGACGTCACTCTGTTACCCCAGTTTTGGTGTCGCCCCCGCAGCTACTAAAACCAAGCCTGCGGCCCAGCCAAAAACACAACAAAAGACACAACCAGAACAATGGCCATCTCAGGACCCCACGGTCAGGACATCGATGTATGTCAGGCTTCTTGATATGACGCCAGATCAGGTCAAGAAGCTCAACGCTCTCACCACCAAACATAATGCGCAGTATGCTAAAATTGGTAAAACAAAGTCAGATATCACCGCTCGCTTGAAGATGACTCGGGAACTTCGGCAGAGTTACCAGAAGTCCGTCGTGGCCCTACTCACACCTGAGCAGAAGGACCGATTCGGCAAGATATCGGCAAGCGAAGTCCGTGTAGAGATGCTCCGCCAGCAGCTTGGCCTCACTCAGGAGCAGACCGTCAGCATGGCGAAGCTGATGAAGGAAGCTGGAGACACGATCCGAAGCTTGCAATTAGCGGAATCAAAAAAAGAGATCACCGCAGACCAGCGCGCCAAGGGTTTTGCTGAGGCACGCAAGAAGTTGGATGATGGCGTGAAGGCGCTGCTCACTCCGCAGCAGATTGAGAAAATGAACCAGGGTTTCACGAAAAAATAGTAGCAACTCAGCCATCAGCGATGGGTTCCATCAACCTGCTAAAGCAGGTTTCGTCACCCAGGGCGATTCGCGAATCGCCCCTACATGGTCCGCTGAAGCGGACGCCTCCCGGACGCCCCCTGCGCCCGCTTGCGGGCTGCAAATAGTTTGCCACGCGGTGAGGGAACCCCTATACGGACGCCAGTCCGTGGGGTGACTAAACCCGTGGCAACGGTGACTGGTAGCCTGCGATCTACACCAATCTTGACGCGACGGGTTCGGCTAACCGCCAGAATTGCGCGGTCTGTATATTTCTGTAGTAGTGAGCGTAATGACAGACCAACCTCGACAGTGCCATCTATGGCTGAGCAGTTACGCTAAATTTAACGTTCGGGCAGGGTGCCTCGCAAGGCACCCAGCTTGTGATGTTCTAGCTGAACGTGAACTCACCGCTTGAATAATCCACTGTGAGCTTCTCACTAGTTTTCGCATCTCCTGCGATCAGCCGTTTGGCCAGCTCGTTGAGTATTTGTTTCTGAATCACCCGTTTCAGCGGTCGTGCTCCATATACCGGGTCATACCCTAGAACGGCCAGTTCGGATCGACAGGCGTCTGTCAGATGCAGCTCCATCCCTTGATCTTTCAACCGGTCGATCACCTGAGCAAGTTGGATATCTACGATCTTTCGGATGTCAGCCGCACTCAGTTGATGGAAAATTACTATCTCGTCTACCCTGTTCAGGAACTCTGGCCGGAAGTGTGACTGAGCAATCTCCATCACTCTCCGCGACACTGTGTCTTGGTCATCCAGGCTATGCTCCGCGATGACGCTGCTGCCCAGGTTGCTGGTCATGATCAGCACACAGTTCTTGAAGTCGACTGTCCTCCCCTGCCCATCGGTCAACCTGCCGTCATCCAACACCTGCAGCAGCACGTTGAATACATCGGGATGTGCCTTCTCGATTTCGTCAAACAGCACCACAGAGTATGGCCGTCGCCGCACCTGCTCTGTCAACTGCCCGCCTTCATCGAACCCCACGTAGCCTGGAGGGGCCCCTATCAGCCTTGCCACAGAGTGTTTTTCCATGTATTCGCTCATGTCGATGCGGATCATGGCGTGCTCATCATCGAACAGGAACTCCGCCAATGCACGCGCAAGCTCGGTCTTGCCCACACCGGTTGGGCCGAAGAACATGAAGCTGCCCACAGGCCGGTTTGGGTCTTGAATTCCAGCGCGAGCACGCCTTACCGAGTTGGATATCGCCTCGACAGCCTGCTCCTGACCAACCACTCGATCCGCGAGTCGTTGCTCCATCTGAAGCAGCTTCTGCATCTCGCCTTCCAGCAGGCGGCTCACAGGGATGTTGGTCCACTTGCTGATCACCTCGGCGATGTCATCAGCATCGACCTCTTCTTTGAGAAGCTTCATTCCCTGCTGCACATGAGCCAAAGCCTCTGTTTGGTCTTTTAGCTCCTTCTCGAGGTTTAGGATCACGCCATACCGCAGCTCAGCGGCTCGTTCTAGCCTGCCTTCTCGTTCGGCTGCCTGCTGCATAAGTCGGCTTTGTTCGATTTCGGTCTTGATGCGCCTGATTTCCGTGATGTACTGCTTCTCACGCTCCCAATGGGCCCGAAGTCGGCCAGATTCCTCGCGTTCATTGGCGATCATCTGCTCCAGCCGTGCGGCTCTGTCTAGACTTGACGGGTCTGTCTCTTTTCGGAGGGCCTCCCGTTCAATCTCCATCTGCAGCACGCGCCGATCGATCTCGTCGATCTCAGTTGGCAGAGAGTCGATCTCCATACGAAGCCGAGAAGCCGCTTCGTCTATCAAGTCGATCGCCTTATCAGGCAGGAACCTGTCTGGGACATATCTGGTCGACAACATCACCGCCGCGATGATGGCGCTATCGGTGATCCTGACGCCGTGGTGTATCTCGTAGCGCTCTTTCAGTCCTCGCAGAATGGCAATGGAGCTGGCGGTGTCTGGCTCAGCCACCAATACCGGCTGGAACCGCCGTTCCAGAGCACTATCTTTTTCGATATACTTGCGGTACTCATCAAGAGTTGTGGCCCCGATGCAGTGCAGCTCCCCGCGGGCCAACATCGGCTTCAGCATGTTCGCCGCATCCATCGCACCGTCAGCTTTGCCTGCGCCCACCAGTGTGTGAATTTCGTCGATGAAGAGCACGATCTGCCCGTCGCTCTCCCGAATCTCCTTCAGCACCGCCTTCAGGCGGTCTTCGAACTCACCTCGATACTTGGCCCCTGCGACCAGAGCCCCCAAGTCAAGTTGCCACACAGTTCGGCCCTTCAACCCTTCAGGTACATCGCCAGCAACCACACGCTGCGCGAGGCCTTCGGCGATGGCCGTTTTACCAACGCCTGGCTCGCCGATCAGGGCGGGGTTGTTTTTGGTGCGACGGCTCAACACCTGGATCACCCGCCGTATTTCCTCATCACGGCCTATCACAGGATCGAGTTTGCCGTCTCTTGCCATCTGAGTGAGGTCACGTCCGTATTTTTCCAGTGCCTGATATTTCTCTTCAGGGTTCTGGTCGGTGACCTGCTGATTTCCGCGGATATCTTTCAAGGCCTCAGTGAGATTCTTAGCTTGGAGCCCTTCTTCCCGCATCAACTTCCCGGCGAACCCCTGCGACTCACTCAGAGCCAGTAGAAGGTGCTCCACCGATACATACTGGTCCTTCATGCCCTCGGCCTTGCTGAAGGCCGCTTCCAGCGTTTTGCGCAGCGGTTCTGTGATGGAGGAGGCTAGCTCAGTTCCTTGAACCTTAGGACGCCGATTCAACTCATCGTCAAGCTGCCGACGAATAGATGCGACATCGCCGCCTGCCTTGGCCAGCAACGGTGCCGTGATCCCCTCTGTTTGGTTGAGTAACGCCGCCAGCAGATGCTCATTGTCGATCTGCTGGTGCCCCAGAGAACGGGCGATAGACTGTGCTTCCGCCATCGCTTCCTGGGACTTGGTTGTGAGACGATCCATGTTCATGGTATGACCTCCTGCCGTGACGAGTATATTACTACCTTAAGAATACTACTTGATAATAATATTGTCAAGTAGTATGATACCGCGTGTGTTATGTATAAATACCCAACGACTGAAAAGAACGGATGGTGGTCGCACTGAAGGGTCAAAGAGGAATTAGGGGGCAGGCCTCTAACGACAGAGGCCCAGTTCAACGGCGCGATTCAAGGGGAGGCTTTCCAGGTAGTCCAACACAATGACTGTGCAGTTGTCCTTACCGCCATCGTCGATGGCCATATCAACCAGCTTTTCCGCTGCTTGACAGGCCCAATTGTCCATCAGCACATTCAGTATGGCCTCATCACCCACATGGGTCGTCAGGCCATCGGAGCAAAGAACCAGCTTGTCACCAACCTGCAGAGGCACATAAAACACCTCGCCTTCGGCACCATCAACGCCGATGGCTCGGGTGATGACGTTGCGGTATGTGGCATTTTCGGCCTGTTCGCGCGTCAGCAAACCCATGCGCAGTTGGTCACCCACCAGCGAGTGGTCCTTTGTGATCTGGCTGATCACGTCTCCGCGTACATGGTAGCATCGGGAGTCTCCCACATTCACAATCCAGGCGGCATCTTCGATCAACGCTGCGGCGACCAGCGTAGAGCCCATACCGCTCAAGCCGCCGACCGTCCTAGCCATATTCAACACAGTGTCGTTGGCGATATTAACCGCACACTTCATCGCCTCGGCGGCCATCTGCTGTTGGTCAGCGTAGTAGCTGCGGGTGAATAGTTGAATCGCCTTCTCACTGGCGATCTGCCCGGCGCTGTGCCCGCCCATGCCATCGCACACCACATAGAGCGCTCCACGAGTCGCCCAGTGACGTTTGTTATCAGGCATCGTATAGCTAAGGTTGTCTTCATTGTGTTCACGAACACGTCCGATCGCAGTCCTCATCCCTACCCTGACCCTGGGCACACAACAAGGCTCGATACTCAGCAGACTGTTTGTCTCATCCAATTCCGGACGATACATCCGGGCAGTCGTCTCAAATGTGTTGCCTGCCTGGCTACCCTCACTCTGCATGGGCTGACTCCTCATCAGGCAATGGTATCAAGCTGTATACCACAGTGCCGATCTGTATCTGGTCACCCAGATTTACCTCCTGAATGGTGCCAGCAACCAACTGTTGCCCGTTAAATAGTGTGCCATTGGTGCTGCCAAGCTCTTCTACCGTGGCCTGATTATCTGTCAGCACAAGCCTCAGATGGCGTCCAGAGGCGTATGGGTCACCCAACCGCACCTGACACTCTGGGCGTCTGCCCACAATCGCCTCGCCGGGCGGAAGTTTGATGGAGATCACTCCGTCTGCTCCACAGAACAACCAGCGGGGCGGCAGCTCTGCTTCAGGAGCACTCACCTCAGTGGGTTCTACGGGCTCAGGACGTTTCAGGTTGGGGCACACGAATTCCATCTCGGCTTGGCCGAACCGAATGGTATCGCCGTCGTATATCTGCTCCGACACGTTAGGGGTCAGCCGTCGACCGTTAAGCTTGGTGCCGTTGGTGCTGTTCAGATCGCTCAACATCGCCTGCTCTGCGGTTAGCTCGATCATCGCATGGTTACGTGAAACGCTGGGGTCAGCGATCACCACATCAGATCCCACCCGCCCGATGCTGTTCGCACCAACTTTCAAGCTAATCTTGAATCCGTTCTGCCCGGTCATCCCAGCCGGCTCATCCGGGGTGTGCTCAAAACTCTCCACAGCTCCACCGCTCAGTTCATATCCGCAGTCCAGGCAGTATCGCGCTGAGGGGTCATTAATCGTCTGGCACACAGGACAAGGTGCTGGCTCGATCACCTGGGTGCGCTGGGCCTCAGACGTGAGCAATGTCCGCTCCGCATCGGCAGAAACAACTGGTGGGGCCACTTCGGCGGGCAGCTCAGCATCATAAGCGCTTCGAGCTGATGGCTCAGAAAGGGTGTCATATGCCTCATCCAGTTTCGCCCGCATCGGCTTATCCCACAACGCCTTCATAGAAAGCCGCTCGTAGGATTTCTTGATCAGCTCAAGAGTGGCATCTCTGGAAACCTCTAGAAGCTCATAGTAGTTCATTTCGCCCCTCCACTGCTGTTTTCGCGGCGGCCACTCTCCAGCTCATACACAGCCTCCATCAAGGTCTTCTCAACCCCGCCTGAGCCCGCTTGCGTGCGCAGACCTTGAACCGCCTGTTGAAGCTGCATAGTTCGTTCTGTTTCCCCGGCTGAGCTCACCATCGCCATCGTGCGTTCGATGTCTTGCTGGGCCTGGCCGACGGTGATCTGCTGTGTCTTGAGTCCCATCATGGTGCGCTCTAGCATCTTAGCGGCATTTTGAAGATCAACTTCCGCTTTCACGCGTGGATCGACCTCCTGCTGCATCCGGGAGACATCGCGTGTGAACTCCATGACCGCGTTGGCCTGCAGGCTCTGCGGACTCATATCACCCGGATTCTGAAAGAGTGCTTCTACCGTGGCGATCCGGAACTTGCCAGCCGGACGCATCACGTGCTCCATATCGAGCAACAGGTTGACAGACTGCCCAGATTCTACGTCTCCCAAATTGACCGTGAAGCTTCGGGTATTGATGTCAATTCCAGGCGCTGGCTGCTGCCGCAGCTTCGTGAAGCGGCTCAGGCTCACTTTCACTTGGAGATTCTGCATCGCCACAGACATTGCGGATTGCACTTCGCGCCGAAAGACCTCAGGAATCTGCTCCGCACGCTCAATGTATGCATACGTGCCGGTGCTCCTTCGAGCCACTCCCGCCAAGAGCTCTTCATTGAAGTCTGGGCCAAAACCGAGAGCTGTGACTGAAATCCCCTTCTGTTTCATCGTGGCGGCTTGCTGGGTGATGGTGGCAAAATCGCGAATACCGGCGGTTGGGTCACCGTCACTCAACAGCACAACCCGGTTGACAGCCCCGTTGTCGGCAGAAAACTGGTTGGCGGCCATCACCAGCCCGTCGAACAGGTTGGTAGTGTTACCGGTGGTGATGCTGTTGACATGCTGCATCACCAAATCAGGGTTCACGACCCTGCGGGCGGCCATGACCACGTCCACCGTCTCCGCAAAACTCACGATCGAGAGCGTGTCTTGAGGCTGCATGTTGCGCACGACATAGTCACAAGCCCGCTTAACATACTCCAAGGGTGCGCCGTCCATACTCCCGGAGCGGTCCACCAGCAGGCAGATATTCACAGCAGAGCGAACCGCCTGTCCTGCGCCGCCGACGACCTGCACCAGCAGGTGTTCACGCTCCCCATACGCACTGACGACCTGACGACCTGGCACACACACAACCGAGTGAGCTGCCACTGAGGTCGCGACCGTGCGCGACATGAGCTCAGTGCGCTCTGACATGTCGATTATTACGGTTTCATCCACCTTACGCCTCGCTATTCTACGGCTGGAGACTACTCAACCGCTTCTTGATCTCTACTACTTTTTTCCGTGCCATCCCGATGTCAGATACCAACTGCTCAAACATGACGGAGCCATGGGGCCCCTCATTTCGGATGATGTATGACGGATGCAGCACGGCGCCGATCGCCTGAGCATACGGGCTTTCAAACCACAGTCCCCGCTCCTTGGTAATCTTGAAGTTCTGGTGAATCAGCATATTCGCCGATGGGCTTCCCACACACAACAACACCAAAGGCTTGATCGCTTCGATTTGCTTCATCAGCCACGGCTTGCATGCTTCCGCTTCCCCAGGTGTTGGCGGTCTGTTCACCGCCCGGCCATCGATGATATCATGGGCTCTGCATTTTACGATGTTCGCAATGAACACGTGCCGGCGGTCCATCTGGTTAGCCGCGAGAGCCCGGTCCAACATGGCACCACTCACCCCTACAAACGGCCGGCCGGTTTGGTCCTCTGTCTCACCAGGGCCCTCACCAACAATCATCAGTGGCGACTCGGGATTTCCTTCACCAAAAACCACGTTCTTCCGCAACTGACACAGCCCGCACTTCGTGCAACTGAGGGTATCAGATCGGAACGCATCGAGCAGCTCTTGGTTGGAGCCCTTCATTTCAGACGTCATTCAACAGGCCCTCGGACTCGAATTTGTCCAGAATCTTGCGAAGTTGGTCATATGTCTCGCATAAACCCTGCGGAATCACCCTTACGTCAGACAGCACGGGCATGAAGTTCGTATCGCCATTCCAGCGCGGCACAATGTGGAAGTGAACATGATCGGCGATGCCAGCTCCTGCAGACGCACCCAAATTCACGCCTATGTTAAAGCCGTCCGGGTGATATGCTTCCTTCAAAACATTGACACACAGCCTGACTAGCTTCATGATCTCGGTCATACATTCAGTGCTAAGGTCATTCAAATCGGCAGTGTGGTGCCTGGGGGCCACCATGAGGTGACCATTGCTATATGGAAATGCATTGAGCATGATGAATGCATCTTGCCCTTGATACAACACATACACAGATCGTTGATCCTCATCTGAGGGTTTGTCGCAGAAAATGCACCCGGTCTGCTTCTTCGCATTGGCCACGTAGGCCAGTCTCCAGGGTGCCCATAGTCGTTCAGTCATGCCGTCTCCTTGTATTGGGTCACCACCATCCGCATCTATCAAGATGCCATCACATGGCGATGACCCGAAAGCTCGTATGCCAGCATATTATCAAACTTGCATACTAATTGAAGTTTACCCCGTGCCCAATCCTACGGCAATTACCCGAACACGGGATACCGTTCACCATCATGAACTGCGCCATTGGCTCCTTGCGTGGTGCGGCACAGATGCTGGTAGTAGCATCCTGCGCACCAATCACCCGGCACCGGCAAGATATCGCCAGAGGCCAACAGAGCCGCGCTCTGTTTCAGTTTTGATGCCACGTTCTGGTACATTAACCGCCACCACATATCATTGCCTACACGCGAGGCTGCCCCCTCTTCCGGCCTTTGCCACAACCGCTGTTGGAAATCCTGGTCAATATTCATCTGCAGGAGCACCCGGTACCGGACATCAGCGACTGCATTATCGATGGTCACGGCTCCGACCTTCATGCCAAACAGGTTCTGAAGAGCTGATATGTAGATGGGCAGTTGGATGTCATCACCCTGAGCGATCCTGTCAAACCAGTCTCGGGGCACACTGCGCTTATAATCGACCAGCACCGCCAGACCCGTCGTCGGACAGACATCCACGCGGTCAAGACGGCCCGCAATCCGCATCTGCCCCTCATCCAGGGGGAACGAAAGCGGCTTCATGGTCTGACCTGGTAATGGAGGTGAAGCGTCTTCCGGGTCGTCGCCGCGTCCAAACGCAGCTTCAAACAGGGTCGGGGTCAGTCCAAACTGAGTGTATATGCGCTGTTCCCTGTCCAGAACACCCAGACACATCGTGCCGGTGTCCTCATAGAGAAGGGTCTGTTCACCACGGTGAAGATCGGCAGGCATTTGTTCTGCAGCCTCTTTGAGGAGTGTCTCGACATCATACTGGTTTTGCTGCACGGCATTCCGCAATACATCGTGAACCCAGCGTCCCTGTATGGTCATAGCACTGCTGTCAGCCGATCGCAACCCCAACTGCCATCGGGCATAATGCCGGAAACGGCACTGCAGAAGCTGTTGCAGCTCTGACACGCCGAACTCGCGCCGGACGGGCCTGCTGGCTTGAGGAATCAGCTTTGGTAAACGCGGCCAGATGGACCAGTCCGTCCAGATCCGTGTCAGCTCTCCCCCCAGCTTGACTGCGCGTTTCGCCAACGAGCAGAGCAGCGGGAGCTCATCGGCGGGCAGGTTCAGCCGGATTTCCAGTTCCCTGGAAAACAGTCGTTCGACGATGCGCAAGTGGCAATCTGACTCCGATACTAGCTCAGTCACAGGGTAACTCGTTTCGTGCAGACGCCGTTCCACCAGTTGGTATCTATCTTTTGGCAGAAGTTTCAGCACGCCGTTAAGCAAGTAGCTGGGCAGTGATTCCCGATCGCCTGCTGTTCGCGAGAAGCTCAGGCAGAGGGATTGCGAACTGGATGCAATACCGCGCAGGAATTGTAGCCTGTCGTGGTCGCTAGATTCATGGCTAAGAGGTAAACGGCGATGAAACAACTGCGCCATCGCCTCCCGCAGATCATCACCGATCAACGGATGCTCACGCGAGCTATGCGGCATCACCCCCTCAACAAGCGAAGTGATGGCCACAAACGGGTATTGCTGTCCCATACTAGGCATCTGCAATACCAGTTGCACTTTGTCGCCAGTGACGGCAGATGGGTTGCTCACCAGCGACATCACCTGCGCGAGCGGTGAGGATATTTCGTGCAACTCCAGCTCTGTTTCGGATACGAACTGGGTAAGCACATCCAGATACACATCGACCGGTGAGTTTTCCTCAGATTCATCGCCGCACATGCCCCACTGCGCAGCCACCTGCCGAATCAACTCGACCAGCTCATTGGTGTTCGTAACCGACTGCAACCGAACGACCTGCTCACTGAGCCGTTCACAGCATCCGATCATCGCATCTGACCACAGCGGTTCGGATGTCGAGGCCGGTAACTGAAGAAGCACCAGACCCGATTTGACGCCAGCATCGCGGGCAGCACGCCTCAACCGCTCGATCTCGAAGATGTCGTTATGCAACAAGTCTTGCCGGAGTATGTGGAGTGCATCCTCACGGTCGAACGAGTTCAGTGCTTGCACCAGTAGCATCAAGAACCGGACATGGGGATGGTCCAGTAAACTTCCGCTACCAAGCTGGTACGGGATTCCGAGGCGATTGAACGCTAACTCGTAAGCAGGCTGGGCATCGGTTAGGTTCGGCACCATCACGCACATTTCCGACCAATTCAAGCCTGCACGATGTGTCCTGCACAGTTCCCGTGCCAAAATCTCCGCTTCAACAATCGGTGAAGGAGCATCCAATACCATGAGTTGGCCAGCATCAGGCGGCGCGGTGTCAACCACAGGCTGATCAAGAACCTGTATCAGCCATTCGGTAACCGTCTCACACGGCTTGGCAAGCTGGACCAAGCATTCTACTCCTGGCACCCCGTTGAGGTCAGCGACTAAGCTCTGTAGAGCACCATACCACTGCGGCTTGTTGAGGTCACCTTCTACCAGTATCTTCACACTGGCATGCTTCGCACAGGCGGTGATCAGGCTGATCAAGGCGTAAGGTGCACGTTCGAAGCCGGTAAAGCACACCTCAGAGCCGAGGTTCACGGGTGCCGTCTCAATCCTCTCCGCAGCCGTCTGCCACAGATCACCTGCCAGCATCCGGCCACGGGTTTGCAACTGCCTACGCAGCTCTGTGCCAAGCCTGGCCAGCTCGTGCAGCTTGATGGTCTCATGAGGGAAAGATTCGGCCAATGCGATCAGGGCTGACGACCCCACTTGATGCCGGGCCAGCTCCGCCATGGTGTGTGAAAGCGAGCTGATATTACCCGGGTATCGGCATGCTGGACGGAGATAGCCGCTTGCATCCAGTTTGGAGACGGAACCCCACAACGCCATCTGGATATCTAACTCTGTAGCAGCTTGTGGAGTATGCTCAGATACCAGGATGTTTCGGCAGAACTGGTCGATGCCAATGCAGCAGTCTGAGAACCCTCCGCCGCGAAGTGAGGGCGAAACCGCAGGCATCACAACCTGCGACAGCTCACCCTGCGACTGCTGATCGCACAGCCAGCTCTTAAGAGAGCCATCAAGCGGAAAAACCAAGATTTGGATCGGATTGGCCATACCATAATGGTACACGCAAACAGGGTCAAGGCGACACATTGAACCATCCCGAAGTATACTTAAAGCACAACACAAATTTATCAGGATGAGCATGGCAGAGCAGCAAAAACTAGGCCGATACATAATCAAGCGGGAGATTGCCCGCAGTAATGACATCGTCTGGGAGGCCATTGACCCTCAGATGGGCCGTCGTGTGGCCTTGAAAGAGCTGTTCATGCCCCCCAACAGCACTCATGAACAGCATGAGGAACGTCTGCGCCGGTTCCGGCGTGAAGCGCAAGCTGCTGGCCGTGCGATGCACCCCAATATCGTGACAGTGTTCGAAATCGGTGAGGACCACGGTCGATATTTCATCGCCATGGAATACCTTGAGGGCGACACACTGCGCCAGATGCTGAACCAAGGTGGCCCTGTACCTGTAGATAGGGCGATACACATCACCCAGCAGGTTCTGGCCGCACTGGCTCACGCTCATCGGCTGAGCGTGGTGCATCGGGACATCAAACCAGAGAACATCCATATACTGCCAGAGGACACGGTCAAAATCACGGATTTCGGCATCGCCAGAATCTCGTTTGAGCCCAATATCACCATAAACGGCCAGGTTTTCGGTACACCCAACTATATGGCCCCTGAACAGATATCAGGCGGACCGATTGACTGTAGAACCGACATCTTCGCCGTTGGCATCGTGCTACTTGAGATGCTAACAGGCCAAAAACCCTTCACCGGCGATAACCTTCAGGAAACATCGTATAACATCTGCCACCGCGAGCCGGCGTATCCTGCCGGAATCCAAGGCCCGCTACTGGCTTTCATACAGCGCTGCCTGGCGAAAAATCCCGACGAACGATACTCCAGCGCCGATCAGGCACTCACTGCCATCGGGCTTGTCCAGAGCACTCCACATGCCCCGCCAATATCGTATATCAGCCCTATGGACCAGCCGGCACCTACGGTAAAAGCACCCTATGTCACCCAGACCCCTCAAGCACCTTCTGGGCTCACGAACTACAACATATCGCAAACGACCATGGCCCAGGCGCCGTCCAGTAAACTCATCATCGGTCTGAAAGCAACACTTTTGACATGTATCATTCTGGTCATCATCGGCATAGGGGTGTGGATGGCGTTCAAGGGATTTCAAACATATGAGTTGGGCGAGCGGCAAAAGCATCTTGACAATATCATAGCCATGGCCATGCAAAGCCATGATACAAAAGACTACAACTCCGCCATTGAGCAGTTTATGCTTGTAGCTAAGGACACTGATGCCACACCGAACCAGCGCAGTCTGGCTAAGCGCAATGCCGCCGTATCGGCTCTCACTGCCGGACATCAAGCTCGCCGGTCAGACGATATGCTCGCAGCCTATAACTATTATGACAGAGCCCATCGAGCGGATCCCGAGTATGAGGATGCTGCCAAATACCTGAAAGACACTGAACTATACCTCCGCAAGAATAACCAGCCGGTACCTGAGCCTGAGGCTAAGTCCGAACAGAAGGATGACATCACACCACCCTCAAGCCCCAATGACTTGACATCAGCCAATGCTTATTACCAAAACGGGTTGAAGGCCTACAATGAGGGCCGTCAAGAAGAGGCTCTGCAGTTATTCAATGCCGCTATCCGCAGTGCTCCCTCAAGCCAAATCGCCAGTGATGCGTCAAAAATGATTACACAAATCTCGTTCATCAAAAGCCAGCCCGCCACCCGCAACTGACAGCCGAGGCTTGTTATACTGTTATTGGGGGATTATCTGCCTTGCGACAACAGCCCGTATCCGATCGCCGCGCTGAGTATTTACGGCGCCGACGGCGACCAGTTTGGATACCATTCATTATCATCATAGGAATCTTTTGCATTATAGCCAGTGGGTATTTTGCTTATATACTAGCAAAAAGTCCCGCTATGCGGAAAACTCTTCAAGCCACCTGGTATTATCGTGGTCTCTCACCCGCGAAGACATTCCCAAACCAGCAAGCCATCACTGTGCTGGTGATGGGCAGTGATGAGAACCGTGACGAAAAGAAGCGGATCAGCACCAAAATCACCCGCAGCGACACCATCATGCTTGCTCGATTCAACTTCGTCACACAGAAAGTCAGTGTCCTCTCAATACCTCGTGACACCTGGGTCGACATTCCGGGCTACGGCAAGCACAAAATTAACGCTGCTCACGCCTTAGGTAAGTCGGAACTTGTGATGGCGACTGTGCGTGACTGGGTTGGCGTGACCTCTGACCAGTGGGTGAGTATCAACTATCGTGGCTTCAAAGAAGCAGTTGATGCATTGGGCGGGGTTAAGGTTAATGTGGACAAGCAACTGGACTACGATGATAACTGGGGTGATCTGCACGTCCACCTGAAACCTGGTGACCAGGTTCTTGATGGTGAGCAAGCACTGGGGTTCGTCCGCATCCGGAAATGCGACAGCGACTTCGGGCGGATTGAACGTCAGCAACAGTTTATGCACGCAATGAAACTCAAGCTTGCAGACCCGATCACCTACGCCAAGGCACCTGATGTGCTCAACGCCATCATGGACAATGTGCGAAGCGATATGGATTATGGTCAGATGCTCTCACTGGTAAATTGGAGCCGAAGTCTGCCCGCCAGCAGCATCACGATGAAGACAGTGCCCGCAGAACCGTGCGGGAACGCCGTCTGCGCGGATGACGACCAGCTCCGCGCCATCATCGCCGAGTTGTTTTTGAATTAGCCCGTTTACGAAACCGCATTCACGTTAGTCTGTCAGGCATCAACGCCTTCAGCACCTCGCGGTCGGGTGTTTGGCTACCTGCGGGACCGAAGGGTGTCCTCTTGACGTCCATCACGGTGAATGTCTCGTTATATGACCAGTAAGCCCAGCCGATGCCGTAAGCATCGAAGATCGCACGTACCTCTTTGATATAACAGCAGCGATCGGCGGGAGGAACGCCATCCTGACCGCAGCCAAACTCGGCACACCATATCTTCAGCTTGCCGCCGCCATAATACATGTTCCAGGCATGCACTTGTTCAATCCTGGCCTTGAGCCGTGACTTGTTCCAGTTTTCCAAAGCATACCGCTCAATTTCTGCCTTCATGCGATCTTGCCACTGCTCGGGAACCTGTGACAGATAACTCTTCATCGACTTGAGCAACTCCAGACTAGACGGGTATGGCAGATTCTTCAGGTATTGCAACCCCTCAGTCTGCCATGATCCCCCCTGAAAAGTAAATGTGTGCGGTTCATAGAATGTGAAGCTATATATGACATTTGCATCGCGCACAGGGGTGATGTTATAGAAGCCCTCGATTTGTCCGGTCATATCTCCACTGAGAATCAGCGTGTAAGCCGGCATGCACTTTCGCAGCAGACCCCATATCCGGTGCTGCAGTTTGTCCCAGTGATTCCAGTCATCCCATTTAGTGCTTGAGCCAAATGGTTCTGTCATTATTTGTAGTGCGAGTTGGTCAGGGCTCCATCGTTGTGCCAAGAAAGCACCGAAATCCCGGTAGAAGAGCAGCAAACTCTCGAATCGGCTTTTTTTACCCAGGCACTCTTGTTTGAAGTCATTTTCCGGGTGTATACAAACCACTACAGGAAGCCTAATCTGGCTTGCGTAGTTTATGACCTGTTCGATGTACCGCAATAGGATACGGTCAATTCCGTTGGGTGTTTGAAACACTGCGGGATTGACCAAAATCTTGACGAACTCAAACCCCATCGACTTGATCAGTTGAATATCTGCTCGCTCAATGGTGGCATACGGTCCTGGTGGTATTGTGCGGATTTGGCGGTCAATCGATATACCGCGGTTGAGTTTTAGCCTGGGTTTCCCGGCCGGTGTGAGCCGCCCTGCCGTGACGGGTTTGTTCTTGGCATCAACACTAACAAAGAACTTTACTTCACTTAGGCCGTATAAGCCAGCCGGATCTCCGTAGTTGCCCACATCGGAGCCCTCAAGTGCAGAAATCCTCACCGCCTTGGCCCGTACGCCACGAAAGTCGACGGTGGTGTCATGTTTGTGGTTTGGTAAGCCAGAAGCCTGAGCGAACTCGTACCTGCCCAATATCTGCCATCGGCGGCCATCCGCGGTATATTCGATCTCGACGTGCCTCAGCCCGCGGCGGGTGTTCTCGTTATAGTTCCACACCCACATCTCAGAGATGGCATATACCTGAGCGAACTCATACTTGATCCATACGACCCCATTCGTGGTCGTCCCCCAGGTGTTAGCCCATCGGTTGTCACACAGGTCACCAAACATTCCGCTGTTGTTGATGGTGTTCACCGCTGGCCGGTCACTTTCATTGGAGGCGGTGACTTTGATCTCGAACCCTGTCAGTGCTCTTGCCATGCCCGTCCCCCATCCTCTCGAAGCTTGCGGGTGCAGCAGCTACAAGCTGGTTGATAACACCCTTGCGACGCGTGTGGAGATGTGCGTACAAACCTCATGCGGGTTGGTCTCCAGCCAGCCAGCGACTTCCTTCGCCGTGATGGTGTTATTCCCCTGCCTGCCAATGATCACCACATCATCGCCGATGGCCGCGCCGGGAGTGGTGGCGTCCACCATCATCTGATCCATGCACACACGCCCAACCACGCGGACGCGCTGACCACGCAGCAGCACCTGGCCCTGGTTACTCAGTTTCCGGGAAAAGCAGTCGCCGTATCCTGCTCCTAAAGTGGCAATGAGCGTCTCTCGTTCAGTCACATACGAGCCTGCGTAACCTACGAGAGTGCCTTTCGGCACTGTACGCAGAGCCGTCACACGGGTGTGGATACTCATCATAGGATGTAGTCCGGTGGCCTCCTGGTTTGTGCCGTTCGGCGCAATACCATACAAGCTCAATCCCAGCCTGACCATATCACCATGGGTCTGTTTATGCAAAAATGTAGCAGCACTGGCAGCCGCATGTTTGGTCAGACTGCGTCCCAGGGCACACTCCGCTTGTACGGCTGTTTGGTGGAATTGTTCCCACTGTGCTCGGGTCAGCTCAGGCATGGTATCAGCACAAGGGAAATGTGTCGCGATACCGGTCACGACGATGCCAGGAAGACGGTCAAGCTCAACAGCCATCTGCACCGCCTGATCTGGTGCCACGCCAAACCGGCACATGCCGATGTCCACCTTCAGATGAACAGCCATGCGTTCTTCATGCCGAACTGCGATCCGGCCTAACGCTTCTGTGAACCATCGGTCCTGCACCAGCGGGATACTGCGCGTAGCAAATACCTCTTCAGCCTCCTGAGGCAGAACCGGGCTCAGAATGATGATATCCGACTGGCAACCAGCATCCCTCAGCTCCCAGGCTTCGCTTAGTGTGGCCACACCAAACCGAGTGATACCCAACCGCTCCAGCTCCGGGACGATCGTCACCGCACCATGGCCGTAAGCATTTCCTTTGACAACACCCATGATCTCGGTACCTGGGGTCAGCAGTTCGTTGATAAGACCTACATTATGTGCCAGTGACTTGATATCGAGTAACGCATATGTCCGAAGGAAATGGTCCAATAGAGCACCTTACAGTGAATTGATTTGAGGCAAAAGCCCCTATATATGATTGTACATGGAACAGGGGCCATGCAGGAATTCCGCGCGCTAAACAATCGCCTATCAAGACGATTTATATCGATAACCGACAACGTTCAGGATGTGACCAAATAGTATCTATGTTCAACTACAACTTCACAACAACTGGCCGGTCGCCATTTTTAGGTCAATCACAGTAATTTGGGCAAAAGCCATATAAACACTTGACTTGGGCTCATCATATCAGCCACAATATGAATGAACGTTCATTCAATACAAGAGGCGATAGACATGCAAGAGGAACGCAAACGACACCAGGGACAAAACCCCGATGTCAAGCGTAGGATCATCGATGCTGCTGAACACCTGTTTGCAGACAAAGGATTTGACGCCACTTCGATCAGCGACATCACCAAGGAAGCGGATGTAGCTCGTGCGTTAATATACTACTATTTCAAAGACAAGCTGGGGCTTTACGAATCCATCATTGAAGACGGCAATGACTGCGTGACAAGATACGCGCAGGAAGCCGCGGAGACTGATGGATCCACGCTTGACAAGCTGCGTGTTTTCATGACGAGGCTAAGGCAGCTTCATATTGACCGCCCAAGCCACTCACGCCTGACTGTCCGCGCCTATCTGGAAAACAACCTGTCGTTTGACCAAAAGATGCGCGAGCGGTTTGCCAGTGTCGCCACGCTGCTGAAACAGATCATCACGGAAGGTGTCGTGACCGGTCAACTCCGCGAAGTCGATGCTGATAAGACCATCCATATGGTGATGGGTATTGTCCACTCACTGGTGATGATGCAAATTCAAAGCAACAAAGTGAACGCCACCGAAAGTGACATAGATTTCGCTATCGAGTTCCTCACTAAAGGAATCGGCATAGCACCTGTCAGCCCGCCCGAGAAATAAATGGAGACCAAAATGGATAAATACTGCAGAATGGCTATCAGTCTGCTTACCGCTAGCATACTGGCTACCGGTGTGCAGGCTCAAACCCCTGCACCACAACCTGAGTTGTTGAAGAGCCTGATCCCACAGATATGCCCAGCCAACCCTGGCACTCAAGTGACCATTGGAAACCGGCAGATGACATCACCGCCCATGACAACCTCATCACCCATGCCGAGGAACACATCCAGTGGGTTTGGTGATACAGTGCAGACACCAGCGGGCACATCAACCGGTTCGGCATACACGACAAAAGTGCCGTCACTGACCTCAGCGGTAGCGCCAGAGGACATAAAGAGCCCCATCAGCCTTGAGAAGGCGATCCAGATCGCCTTTGAATACAGCCCTGACATCCAGAGTGCTATAGCACAGGTGGAAGCCTCACGAGGCGTGATCGACGCAGCCAGGGCTAGTTTCAACCCGGTGTTCAAACTGCAGGCGGCCTCCACTCTTCAAGGGCCCGAAAGCACCGCAGTACAGACCAGCTCCACTGTGGCAGGACTATCGGCCACTCTCCCGCTGGATGTGTCACGGCAGTTGAAATACAGCTCAGAGATCACGCAGATGCAGTTCCAGCTCCAGTATCTGCAGATGGTCTCCGTTTCTGAGCAGTTGATATTGAAGGTCAAAACAGCCTACTATGCGCTGTTGCGCTCAAGCGGCCAAGAGACTGTGCGCCAGGCTGCTGTTGACGAAGCTAAACTTCGCCTCGAAAACATCAGGGCGAAGCGGTCTGAGGGTACCGTCGCACAGTTTGATGTCACCAGTGCTGAAGTGGAACTCGGAAATCTCACTCAGCAGCTCATCTCGGCACAAAGCCAGGTAAGGCTAGCACAGGCGGCATTGAACGCTGCCATGGGTGTGGATGTCAACTATCCTACCCAAGTGATATCCTCGGATGTGTTGGTCGGCATCCGTGAGGTTGATCTCCCGAGCGTGACAGAACAGGCATATGCGAAAAGACCGGATGTGAAATCTGCCCAGGTTTCTGTAGCACTTTCCAACAAAACGACCTCGCTGCAGAAAACCGGCCTATCCCCCACTGCCAGCATCAACGGGTCTAGCAGCTATAACTTCAACCCATCAGCCATGAGCTCCGACAACTACTCCTGGCAGGCAACAGTCACTTTAAATATCCCACTCTCAGATGGTGGTGCGACCAAAGCACGCGTGCGTCAGGCGAAGGCTAACGCCCAGGCATCAGTGTCATCACTCGACAGAACCCTTCTAGGTGTCTCCAGTGAATTACGGACCATTGCCTTGAACCTGCAGGATGCAGCACTGCGCACACAAACCACGGAACACGCGGTCGCACTGGCTGTAGACGCACTCGACATTGCTAGAGAGAGATACGACGCAGGCATCGCAGTTCAAGTGGAGGTCTCAAACGCTCAGTCGCAACTCACGCAAGCGCGGTTCAACTACGTAAACGCGTTGTTTGACTATGCCCTGGCGTATGCCCAACTGGAGAAGGCCACGTCATCACAGCCAGAGATGGCTAACCTGCAATTACTAGCCGATAATACGAACACTTCACGTGATAAGGAGCCGCGAAAATGAGGAAAACACTCATAGTCATAGTGCTGATCGCATTGGTATTGGGAGGTTTATACGGACTGTCACAGATGCGTAAACCCAAAGCCCGAGTGCCTTCCTCAGCACAGATATGGAAACAAACAGGAATACCTGTGAACACAGCAGTGCTATCACGCGGGGAGATGGTCCAAACAATCTCTGTCACCGGTGACATCACGGCATTGGACAGCGCGGTCGTATCACCCAAGATATCGGCTCGATTGACTTCCATATCGATCCACGAAGGTGATCGGGTGAGTAAAGGCCAAGTAGTGGCTGTACTTGACCAAGGCGACCCCATCAACGCCCTGGAATCGGCACGAGCCAGCCTGGAATCAAGCAAGGCGAGGCTGGCCCAGGCGGTCACCAATGCCGAGGTGACCCGCACCCAGACCAACTCAGCGATTCAACAGGCACAGGCCAGCTTGCGGTCTGCATTGGCCCGCCTGGAGGTGGTCAAGCGCCCCTCACGCTCGCAAGACAAGATGGTTGCGGAAAACCGGGTCGCTTCCGCCAAGGCGAACCTCGACAAAGCGGCTGCTGACTTCGGCAGAAATGAGCGCTTACTGAAGCGTGGTGCCATCTCGGAATCTGCATTTGATGTATTCAAAACACAATATGCCATCGCTCAGTCTGACTACAAAAGTGCCAACGACCAGTTGTCACTGATCGTCGAAGGCGGACGAAAAGAAGACATCACCAGCTCCGAAAGCCAGGTGGAGATGGCGCAGCAGCAACTGCGTGAAGCTAAGGCCAACGCCTCGATGACACAGGTTAAAGACAAGGACATCTTGGCCGCTAAGGCCGCAGTGCTTCAGGCTCAAGCCGCTGTAGACACCGCCAAGCGGCAACTGGATAACACATACATCAAGGCCTCGATATCTGGCGTGGTGGCCACCCGAACGGCAGATCCCGGGCAAGTGGTATCGCCGGGCCAAACCCTGGCCACCATCGTTGACCTAAGCAGCGTATACCTCAAGGGCGATGTGTCTGAGAAATACCTGGGGTCGGTTAGCATAGGGCAAAGCGTCGCAGTTCGTTTCGAAGCGTTCCCTGGCAAGACCATGACGGGCGTAGTGACCCAGATCAACCCTGCTGGATCCACTGTCAACCGCAACTTTTCGGTGCGCATTACGATCAATACCGCAGGATTGAAGATCAAACCCGGTATGTTCGCCAGCGGAGACATCAAGGTGGATTCGATCCAAAATGTGCTTCTGGTTCCCAAAGATGCGCTTGACGACCGGAAGGGCATTCAATCTGTCTACACAGTTGGCAAGGACAAGAAGGCTAAACGCCATCTGGTCAGTGTGTTAAGCGAGAACCGTGACTATGTCCAGCTCGCACCTCCTTTTGACCTAAAGACCGGTGATAAAGTCGTAACCCAGGGACACACCAACATTGAAGACGGCACACTGCTGGAACTGAATAGCGGGGAGGCCGGTAATGTGGTTAACTAACACATCTATTCGCCGGCCAATCTTCATCATCATGTTCGTGCTGGCACTCGTTGTCATGGGATTGATCTCGCGCAACAAGATGCCAAAAGAGCTGAACCCGAACGTAGATATCCCGTATATCACCATCATCACCACGTATGGTGGAGCCGGGCCTAGCGAGATAGAGACACTAGTCAGTGAGCCAATCGAAAAGGGTGTCACCTCTATCGGCAACCTGAAAAATGTCACGTCTACTTCTCAGACCGGCATCTCGACGGTCGGCCTCGAATTTGAGATGGGCACGGACCTGGAAGCCGCGGCGGCCGATGTCAGAGACAAAGTCTCGATCGTGAAGGCATCACTTCCGAAAGACGCCAACGAACCGAAGGTCATGAAGGTCGACATTTCGTCTGAGCCAGTCATGACTATCGGCCTGGAAGGAAGCCTCTCCCCCAAGGAGATGCGCATCCTAGCGGATGACGTGGTCTCCGACCGGCTGGCTAAAGTGGGCGGAGTGGCCTCAGTGAATGTCAGCGGTGGTGAAGAACGAGAGATAGCTGTCTCTGTAGACAAACATCGCCTGGATGCGTATGGATTGTCGATATCCAGCGTGGTTGATGCAATCAACAATGCGAATGACAACATACCAGCGGGCTCAATCAAAGAGGGTGCCCGCGACTACTCCATCCGGACAGTTGGCGAGTTCGTCAACGCCAAAGAAATTCAAGAGTGCCCTATCACCCTCTCAGATAAGAGCGTGATCAAGGTAGGCGATGTCGCGAAAGTACGCGACACGGTTGTGGAGCCCACACGGATAGTGCGCCTGAACGGCAAGACTAGCGTGGTGTTCTCCATTCAGAAGCAGTCTGGAGCCAATACGGTCGCGATCGCTGACGGGATCAAGCGTGAGCTCAAGCTGCTCCAGCCTATGCTGCCCGCCGGAGTCAAGCCCATCATCGCCAATGACCAGTCGGTTCAGGTTAAGACAGCACTAGAAGCGGTGAACAGCAGCTTGATTGAGGGCATCCTGCTGGTTGTGCTCATTGTGTTCCTGTTCCTGCATACCGTCAGAGCGACGTTCATCGTCGGTTTGGCAATCCCGACGTCACTATTAGCCACCTACCTGCCCACAGGAGCGATGGGATTTACGCAGAATACCATGTTTTTGATGGCACTCTCGCTAGTGGTCGGCATTTTGGTGGACGACTCCATCGTCGTGCTTGAAAACATCGAGCGCCACCTGAGGATGCGCGAAGAGCCATCGGAAGCCGCACTCAATGGGCGTTCCGAGATCGGCCTCGCAGCGATTACCATCACGATGGTAGACATCGTGGTGTTCCTGCCCATCGCATTCATGGGTGGGATTATCGGGCAGTTTTTCCGGCAGTTTGGTGTCACCATTGCCGTCGCCACGGCGTTCTCGCTGCTGATGTCATTTACACTCACGCCTATGCTGTCATCAATTTGGATGAAAAGCGAGCAAGACAAAGAGCGTGACGAAGAGCTCATCAGGATGCGTAAACAAGCGGGTAGAGCGTCGCTCAAAGACAGACTCGATCTATCTGTAGGGTTTATCTTCAACGGCCTGGAAAGACAGTTATCAGCTCTTGACCGCGCCTATAAGGGTGTACTTGAGTGGGCACTCTACAACAGGTTTTTGACCATCACCATCGGCATCGTATCGCTTCTGATCGTGATCATTATGGTCATGCCGTTGCCTGCCCTTAGCAGCATAGGCTCCCCCAAAGGGGTGATGGTAGTGGTGCCGCGGCTTGCAGTGGCATTTTTCTGCCTGCTGCTCCTACTCATTTCATTTGCGGTCAACCCCACAGGCCGTAAAGTAGCCACCTGGATTGCTGCCACAGTGGTGGTGATCTCAGCCACCATCTACTTCCCATTTGGTTTTGAGTTCTTCCCGACCTCAGACCAGGCGCAGTTTAGTGTCACCGTGCGTAATCCGCCCGGCACATCACTGCAGCAGACCGATAAAGTGGTGACTCAGGTCGCTCAAATCGTGATGGCGATCCCTGAGATGAAGACGGTGCGATACAAGGTCTCGGATGCCAAGTGGTTCAATCCGAAGACATGGAACGCCAGTCACTATGAATACAACACAGGTTACTGCATGGCCACATCCGGTTCAAGCTCGCAGGGGATGTCAGGGTCTGGCAACTCCGGAGGGCAATACGGTTATGTGTTTGCGAAGGTAGTTGACAAACAACGGCGCAAGCGTTCTATTCAAGAGATCGTGGACGCTGTAGCACAACAGACCGCGCATATCGCAGGTGCCGAAATGATCAGCGTCTCCATCTCTTCAGGAGGCGGACCAGGCAGCACCGGCATCACCAAAGAGGTGCAGGGCCAGGACATGACCAGCATCATCGCCGAAGCCAACCGAGTGGCCGATGTGATGCGCAAAACACCCGGCACGACAAATGTGGACATCTCATATAAACCCAGCACACCCGAACGCCGCATTGTGGTCGACAAATACCGTGCAGCTAAGTTGGGCATGACCGTCACACAGATCGCCATGGCCGCCAGGACTGCTATTGATGGCGACAACAACGTCAAACTCCGCGAAAGTGGAACGGAATACCCCATCCGGGTGCAGTATGATCTGTCAGAACGAAACAAGACCTCGGATGTTAATAACCTGATCATTGCCACTAAAAATGGTGCGCCAATCTACCTGAGTGATGTGGCAGAGATTGTGTATGACCTGTCACCTAACAAAATCGAACGTAAAAACCGGCAGCGAGTCGTAACGGTTAATGCTGGCATCGCTAGCGGATACCAGATGGGTAACCTCACCACCGCGATTGATGACGGCTTGAGTAAGGTCACGACAATACCTGGCACCACAGTAGCCGCTGGCGGATCTTCTAAGATGATGCAAGAGAGTGTGGCAGCCATTGCCGCGGCTCTGGCATTGGCGATCTTGTTGATGTACATGCTGATGGGGGCTCTGTTTGAGTCGTTCCTGACGCCGTTTGTCATCATGTTCAGCCTGCCATTGGCACTGGTCGGAGCACTGCTGGCACTGTTGCTGACCGGCAAGCCGTTGGGCATGACGGCGATGATTGGAATCATCATGTTGATGGGGTTGGTCACTAAAAATGCTATTTTGTTGATCGACTATACCAACACGATGATGGCCCGCGGGTTGAACCGGCACGATGCGATACTGGAAGCGGGTCCGACACGGTTACGGCCTATCTTGATGACCACCCTGGCCATGATCGGAGGAATGCTGCCTACAGCCTTGGCGCTAACGCAGGGCTCTGAGACGCGCTCACCGATGGCCATCACAGTGATCGGGGGCCTGATCGTCTCCACTATGCTGACACTGATCGTGATCCCTGTGGTCTTCACGATTGTGGACGATATGTGGAAAGCGTTCCGTCGGCTTGTCTTCCCCAACGCCCGAACCACGAAACAAACCACGGCTGTTTCCGATACGGACATAAACCAGTAGACTCAGAAGGTGGTCTTAGGGGCGTCCCTTGTGGGCGCCCTAAAAAACTAACGATTAGGGCGCCCACAAGGGGCGCCCCTACGACCGTATCAATAACCATGCGGGCTGCCTTCAACCCATGAACGGTGCTATTTAGTGACGTGTTTGGCGGGTCCAAATGCCTATGCCAGAATTACCTCAACACCCAATTCCTTGAATGGCGCTAGCTTGCTTGGCTCTACCCCGCTGTCAAACACCAGCGTGTGCTCTGGATTGACCGGCGACACCCTGGCGAAGGCTATCTGTCCCACCTTAGAGTGGTCTGCGGCCACCACAACCCGTCTGGCGTGGTCCATCATCATGCGCTTGATGCTGGCGGCATCGAAGTCCACGCTGGTATATCCAGCCTTTGCATCAATACCGTTGAAACTTAAGAAGGCGTGATCGACCCGTATCGCCTCAAGGCTGTGCAGCACCAGATCACCCATGATGGCCCAACGCTTGCTGTTCACCTGACCACCTAACAGCACCACATCGATCTTAGGGTTATCCATCATCATAATTGCGATCTTCAATGAGTTAGTGGCAATACGCAGGCCGTTACGGTTTCGCAGTTGCAGTGCTATTTCATACACAGTGGTGCCAGCGTCCAACAGTATGGTCTCTTCGTCAGAAACCATATCGGCACACACCGCGGCAATCGCCCGCTTTTCGGCACTCTGCGACCTCTCACGCACAGCATATGGCGGTTCATACAGGGTGCTTTCCTGCAGCATGGCACCGCCGTGGGTCCGCCGCAGCATCCCCTTCCCTTCCAAGGCACTTAAGTCGGTACGTATGGTGGCAAGGCTCACATTTAGGCCATGGGCCATGTCATCTACTGTGACTTTACCTGTGCGCCTCAGCTCTTTGAGGATAAATTGTCTTCGTTCTTCAGCAAACATGTCAGTTTCTGATTTCTTTCATTTCCTTGCGTTTGGTTGATTGATTGTTTTCGTATTTTATTGTATCATAGCGTTGGCGATTCAGATATTGCAACGGATAAACTGACCAAATTGCATACACAATATAACGGAACGACGGACATATATTCAAAAAACAAGCTGCGGACAGGGCACAACCCCCGCAGGTTACGATGTTTCACCTCAACCACTCTAAGGAGTATCTCCAATGCCTAAGCAACTCTCAATCCATCCTAAGGATGTACGCAAGCCAGGAAAGCTCACCCTAAAACCCATTGAGCTTAATAAATACCAGAAAAGTGTCGCCGACGTAGTCGGTGAGTATTCAAAAGAGGATCTGATGCGTGTCTACCATGACATGTTCGTGATCCGCACTTTTGAAAATATGCTGAACGAAATCAAGCTGAACCGCTCCTTCAAAGGGATCGAATACAACCACGCAGGACCTGCTCACCTGTCCATCGGTCAGGAAGCATCGGTTGTTGGTCAGTCTTTCTATCTGTCTGCAGAAGACCACATCTACGGTTCTCACCGTTCGCATGGCGAAATCCTGGCGAAGGGAATGAGCTCCATTTCCAAAATGGACGACGCTGACCTGATGAAGCTGATGTCCACTTTCAAGAGTGGCGATATTCTGAAGGTTGTTGAGAAGTCCGGTAAAGGCTCAGTAAAAGAGCTGGCTCTCGACTACTTGCTCTATGGTGCGATCGCCGAAATCTTCGCACGCCAGAACGGCTTCAACTGGGGCATGGGCGGCTCAATGCACGCCTTCTTCACCCCGTTCGGAATTTTCCCCAACAACGCCATCGTGGGTGGCTCAGGCACCATTGCGACCGGTGCAGCCCTCTACAAGCGCGTTAATAAGAAGGACGGCATCGTCATCTGCAATATCGGTGACGCCTCCATCGGATGCGGCCCAGTATGGGAAGGCCTCTGTTTCGCGAACATGGACCAGTTCAAGGAACTGTGGGATGAAGCACACCGCGGCGGTCTGCCATTGATCATGAACTTCATGAACAACTTCTATGGAATGGGCGGACAGCCCGTTGGCGAGACCATGGGCTTCAAGGTTCTGGCACGCTTAGGCGCTGGCCTCAACCCTGAGCAGATGCACGCAGAGCGCATCGACGGATACAACCCTCTGGCAGTGATGGACGCTGTGAAGCGCAAACGCGCCATTATCGAAAAAGGCGACGGTCCTGTGCTGCTTGACACCCTGACCTACCGATTTAGCGGCCACAGCCCATCAGATGCCTCCAGCTACCGCACCAAGGAAGAGGTTGATGAGTGGCGCAACCAGGACTCCCTGCTGACCTACGCACAGCAGATTCTTGATGCCAAGCTGGCCACCGAGGCCGAAATCAAGGCCATCGAGTCCGGTGTAGAAGACGCGATCTTGGCCAACTTCAAACTGGCTGTCGACCTTGATGTGAGCCCGCGAGCTAACCTGATGATGCCTGGTAACCTGCTGGAGCAGACCATGTTCAGCAACCAGCGCGTGCTGAGCCTTGACACCACCCGAGAGCCCGAGAGCCTGATGCCACTGGCGGAGAACCCCAGAGTGAAGCGCTTGGCCTCCCGCAGCCGATCTGGCAAGGACGCGAACGGTGCTGCTATTCCCAAGGGACGCTGCATCGGTATCCGCGACGGTCTGTTCGAAGCGATCATTGACACCTTCTACACCGACCCCACCCTGGTGGCCTACGGTGAAGAGAACCGTGACTGGGGCGGCGCATTCGCCGTCTACCAGGGCTTGACCGAAGCACTGCCATACCATCGCCTGTTCAACAGCCCCATCTCTGAGGCCGCAATTGTGGGCACCGGAGTCGGCTATTGCTTAGAGGGTGGCCGGGCCATCGTCGAACTGATGTATTGCGACTTCATGGGCCGCGCTGGTGACGAAATCTTCAACCAGATGGCTAAATGGCAGTCGATGAGCGGTGGCGTTCTTCGCATGCCGCTGGTGCTTCGCGTTTCCGTTGGATCGAAATACGGCGCACAGCACAGTCAGGACTGGACGGCTATCGTGGCCCACATCCCTGGCCTGAAGGTGGCCTTCCCCGCCACTCCATACGATGCCAAGGGCCTGATGTATTCCGCCCTGACCGGCACCGACCCAGTGGTGTTCCTGGAAAGTCAGCGTATCTACGATATGTCTGAGATGTTCCACGAAGGTGGAGTGCCCGAAGGCCGTTACGAAATTCCATTCGGTGAGCCCGACGTGAAGCGTGAAGGCAGCGACATCACCATCTTAACCGTTGGTGCCATTCTCTACCGAGCACTGGAGACCGCCGATATCCTACAGAAGGAATACGGCATCTCAGCCGAGATCATTGACGCTCGATCCATCGTGCCGTTCAACTACGACCTAGTGATCGAATCCGTGAAGAAGACGGGCAACATCATGCTGGCGTCCGACGCCTGTGAGCGCGGCAGCTTCCTACACAACATGGCCAGCAAGATCAGCCAGTTTGCATTCGATGAGCTGGACTCACCTCCAGTGGTTATTGGAGCCCGCAACTGGATCACACCGGCTGACGAAGTGGAAGACGCCTTCTTCCCCTTCCCTGCCGATATGCTTGATGCCATCCATACGCACATCATGCCGTTGCCTGGTTACACCACCAAGCGACCCTGCGACAACGACGAGATGAATCGCCGAAGCCAACTCGGTGTCTAGTCTCTACCTAAGGTAAACTAAGAGGGGTAGGTAACTGCTTGTTACGTGCCCCTCTTTTGTCATTTTAGCCCCGCGAGGTGATAGTTATGGCTCATCAACAGACAATGGAAACACTATTGAGTGCGATCAAACAACGTGATGCAGAGCACATGATCATCACCGCCGATACTGGCCTTGACACCACCATACGGATGGCGAACTCCCAGCCCACACAGAACCAATCCAACCACGACACACGTGTTGAGGTGACCGTAGCATACGGTCAGCAGGTGGGCCGCAGTGTGTGCAACAGCCTGGGCCACGATGATGTGATGGCGGCTGTCAGCCGCGCCCAGCAAGCCGCTCAGGTATCGCCAGCCAACCCGGAGTATCTTCCGCCTGTTGCCGACGTCCTATCGCCCAACGACCTGATGGGATATCCTGCAGACGATGCTGAGGTTATATCGTGCTTAAGTGAGCAGGTCGCGAGCTGTATCTCCGTCGCTAATGACCAAATGGCTCAGGCTGCTGGGTTAGCAGGCTGGCGTTCTGGTGAATTCTACTTGGCGTCCAGTTCAGGACAGTCGGTGATGCAGCACTACGGAACGGCCTCATTGAAGTGTTCGATGCGCACAGAACACGGTAGCGGATATGCGGAACAGACGGCTGACCGGCTTGGCGATATTAACGCCACGCAGCTTGCCCAGGCGTCTGCCTTCGATGCACGAGAACTGCCCGTAGTGGAGCTGGACCCAGGGGAATACACACTGCTCATGATGCCACTGGCCATGGAGGAGTTCCTGGGTTATATGAGCTACTTCATGGACGCTAGAGCGGCCGACGAGAACCGAAGCTGCTTCAGTCACAAGCAGGACCAACTCATAGCACATCCGCAGTTCAGCATGAGTTCCCGTCCGATGCACACCAATGTGCCTGCATTCCTCTTTGATGGTGAAGGTGCTCCCTTAGGTAACGTCGACTGGGTATCTCAGGGGCAACTGTGCAACCTGCCCGCCAGCCGCTATTGGGCGCAGAAGTCTGGACGGCCTTTCACAGGCCGACCGACCAACATCATCATACCGGGCAGCGACCGCAGCGTGGAACAGATGATCAGCAGCATTGATAATGGCCTGCTGGCGAGCCGGTTTTGGTACATCCGCCACGTAGACCCCATGCGCCTCTCACTGACTGGCATGACGCGCGACGGATTCTTCAAGATTGAGAACGGGCAAATCGTGGCCCGCGTCAAGCAGATGCGGTTCAACGAGAGCCCCCTGGCTGTCTTGCCGCGCATTCTGGACATGGGCACCGCGCAACGCGTCGGATCACGCTGGCTGCTTCCACCGGTGACTGTGGAGGACTTTCACTTCACCAGCAGAACGACGTTTTAATGTCTACTAACCCAACTTCGATACAACCGGGATATCGACACAGTGTGGTTGCTAATACTTGTGCACCACAGCTAAATACAGGGCGAAGCTCTACAGCCTGCTTCAGCAGGCTTGGCATGTCGATAGCCGAGACATTGATGTCGCGGCGGATGTTCTTGGGTAACAGGCTATCCGCCAGACCGGCGCGGTCTTGGGGTTTCGGTGGCCGTTAGCCAGTAGTCAGACCGCCCCGGTCGATCGCCACCATTCGACGACGAGAGATGTAGATGATAATAGTTGCCTGACAAGCGGCTAGAGTAATGTTCACCAAACCGCACCGGTACACAAAAAAGCACCCCAGACAAAATCTGGGGTGCTTGCGATCTAGATGCCTACAGCTTGGCAGATATCTTGAACTGTATCTCCTGCTGTTCAGGCGGTGTGTTGGGCGGTAAAGTGCCGTTGTACTTGCTCATCACCGCATCCAGTTGCATTACGGTGCTCTTACTTATTGGTGTCTTAAACACCAGCTTGTAGGTTGTTTGGTTGTTGTTATACTGTCCACCAGCCTCCAGCAGATTATATCCACCATTGAGGACGGAGTCTTTCGGCAGCCTCATCTCAAACCCTAGTCCGGTGCTTCGGCTCATGACTAAGGTCTGGACGTTCTTGTTCAACCCGAAGCTTCCGGTCAGCAAGATGGAATCCAGGTCGGCGCTCAGTTTCGCTTCAGCGGTCTCGGTCAGCAGGATTTTACCTGCTGCGTCCTCAGGATAGTGGATATACGATCCACTGAAGACCAGTGCCCGGCCTGCCGCCAGCTTGAGTGTCAGGTTCAATGTATCAGGCAAGTCCTGTCCGGTGGCCTTCCGCATCTTCTGGAAGCCTACAAACTCAACACCTGGCATCGGAGTCATGCTTGCTCTCATTAGCTGAGTCGTCGTGTATACAGACTTAGCCCCAACCGTCTGAATGCTGCTGGTCAGGCTCAGATTCTTCGAAAGCTGCATCGACATAGAAGCCGACTGGCTTAGGAAGTTATCTGCGCCGACTTGTTTAGTGCCGGTAGCCGCTTCCAACTGAAGCCCCGTAGATGGTTTCAGAACTAAACCAACTTCCTGGCTGATCTCATGAGCGGTCAGATCGCCCGTCTTCTCAGTGTAGGTCGTCTTGAGCCCCAGTGACTTACTGGGATCAGACTGCACTTGCATTGAGCGGGTGGTCATCGACTTCTCATTCAATTCGTCAAGGATCAGGTCGGTCTTCATTGCGATCTTCTCGCCAGGTTTTGTGCTGAGTTGCAGCGAAGTCTTCACTTCATTCCTGTCTAGGTCGTTGCGAGCTTCATAGTCATCAACCTTGCTCTCGCGGAAGGTGCTTGCTGTGGCGTGTTTACCAAGGTCAAACACACCAGTCATCTTCAGGTTGTTACTGTTGCTGACTCCCGTATCCCACGCTTCACGTGACACCAGCATCTGCTCAGCACCGATGGAACCAAACTTGCTGGTCACATTGTAGCGAGCGAGCGTAGTCATCGCTTGCAGCACTTCGCTGTCCTGCATCACCTGCTGGAGATAGGCGTTCTGGTCTTTACCGCTCCAGGTGATGTTGGCCTGATTGGTCATCATTCGGATGGCCCCATCGTCATTGATACTGTGTATCACGCCGTAGGCCGTATTCTTACCATTCAGAGCATATGCCACGTTACGTGTCTCAAGGCTCAGCCCATTCTTGTCGATGAAGGACTGCAGGATGTCCAGCTTGCTGTTCTTCGCCGTGTAACCAAGGATACTGGTGCGAGCCTCGGTTCGGATTTTGCCGTCATCTACCACAGTATTGATCAACTGCATGGCGGTATTCTTGAAATTCATGGCCAGTTGGCCACGAGTGTTCTCAAGCCCAACACCATTCTTGTCGGTCAGAGTGGTCGCATAATCGAACATGCCGTTCTTAAGCTTATGCGCGAAGTTGGCTGTACGAGTATCGGTCGTGTTCGGACCGTCGTCCACGTAGTTCTGTCCTAGTGAAAGGTCAGAGTTAAACAGCCGCATGTTTAATGAAGATACGGTGTTCTCCAACATCGTCCCGTTCTTGTCAGTCATCGTAGATGCGTAATTCAACGCACCCATCGAAAACTTTTGAGCAAGCTTCAGGATGTTGGTGTCGACCTTCGTCTTACCGTCGTTCGCTATGATGTTGTTGAAACTCAGGTCGGTGTTCTTTGCATTGTATCCCAGCAGAGCGTTCGTGCTTTCGGTGACGACGCCGGTGGTGTTGCTGCCCTGCGTAGAGGTATAAGCCATCGAAGTGCTCTTGCCCTTCAGGTTCAACACAGTTTGGTCTGTGGTCAGCGTATTGGCACCATCCTGAGCTTCGGTTCTATTGAACCCCATCGCTACCGTCTGGTTAGGATTGAACGCCAAGCCAAAATTGCGGGTTTCCTTGTCGGCTCCCCCGCTCTGGTCCTGCGTTAAGCCAAGTACTGCACTCACAGCCGAAGTTGGTGTCAACTTCATGGCCAGTTTCCGAACATCGGTCCCGTCCGCCACACCAAACATTGAACTGGACTTAAACTGGCTGCCGGTCTGCAGCAACTCCCCACTGATCTCGGCGAAACCCACCTTGAACCCGCTAGAAAGCTTCATGGCTGTGGTGTCGCCCGTCTTGTTGCTGTCAGATCCCGCGCTGAGCACAGTGCCCTTAAAGTTAAAGCCATTGGCACCAGTCAGTTCCGTAGCCACACCCAGAGCGCCGTAGCCTATGGCATTTGCTCCACCCTTACTAGTGAAGTTTCCCACCAGGTTCAGCTTGCCGCTGCGCCCTTGCGTGATGAGCTGCTCCACAGGCACGCTGATGGTGCCATCGTTCTTGGCAGCACCAGGAGCCATATCGTAGCTGACTGTGGCATTTTCATTGGTCGATATGGGGCGCATGAATGCCAGCATGCCGGTTCCATATTCGATCCGGTAATCAATATCGCGCAAGAGGCGTTGCCCGCTTAACGTCACCATCTCAGATTTTTCTGTGATGGGCTTATACGACAGGGCATATGGACCCGAAGAGTTACGACCGGGAACCCGGTCAACTATACGAGAACTGCCCGATGCCATCGTCATTTTCATCAACTCATCTGCACTGGTCTGAGCAAGCGTGCACACGGGCAACACTCCCAAAAGAGCGCACAGTGCAAGTATTGATGCTGTTCGAATCCGTAAGTTCATGACGAATCACCTCTCGACACTTACATTATATATTGTGCAGCGCACAAATGTGTCGAAAAACACAGTAAATATCAGCGAATTACGTCACTATTTTTACTGCTACAATCACTAGACGAATTGAATACAAAAAAGTTATCAAATATTGCAGCAATTCCGGGCATTCTGTGATACATCAGTTGCGTGCCGGTGAGTTTCGAACAATACTGTATTGGTAGCTGCAACAATCATCATTAGGCCATTGGATGGCTATTTTTTATCATTGGAGATTTGCTATGCCTTCGGTATTTCAGAAGAAGCCCCTCTCTGTACTGCTCCAAGAAGCCAATGACGAAAAGCGACTGAGGCGAGTGCTCGGTCCGTGGTCACTCACGGCTCTTGGAATAGGCTGTATCATCGGCGCCGGCATCTTTGTTGTGACGGGAATGGTGGCCAGGGACATCACAGGACCAGCGCTCATCGCCTCGTTTTTGGTGGCAGGCCTCGCGTGCATATTTGCAGCGATGTGCTATGCTGAGTTTGCTTCGCTCGCTCCTGTCGCTGGTTCAGCCTACACCTACGCTTACGCCTCTCTGGGCGAAATCTGGGCGTGGATCATCGGCTGGGACCTGATCCTGGAATACAGTGTGGCTGCAGCCTCGGTCGCAAACGCCTGGTCAGGTCATGTTCATGACTTAATGAGCATAGCAGGTGCGAAACTGCCCCAAGTTTTAATGAACACCCCATATACTGTAAATCCATCTACTGGGCACCTGGTGCCCACAGGAAGCTGGTTTGACATCCTGGCACTGGGCATCACACTCGCTCTGAGCGTCATCCTGGTGCTGGGGATCAAGGAGAGTGCCCGATTCAACGGCGTGATGGTTTTCATCAAGGTGGCTGTAGTGTTGTTTGTCATCATTGCCGGCATCCCCTACATCAACCCAGAAAACTGGAAGCCGTTTGCCCCCTTTGGCTGGGGAGGGATCACCATGTTTGGGCATCAAATATGGGGCCAAGTGGCTGCTCATGGCTCCCCTGTGGGCATGATGGCAGGTGCGGCTGTACTGTTCTTCGCATTTATCGGATTTGACTCGGTCTCCACCCATGCGGAAGAGGCACGAAATCCGCAACGCGATGTCCCAATCGGCATCATCACCTCGCTGGTCGTTGCGACCCTGCTGTATGTGGGTGTGGCAGCCGTATTAACGGGTATAGTGCCGCATGACCAGATACCCGAAAAAGCCGCCATCGCCGCTATATTTGCATCCAAGGGACTGCCCTGGGCACGTATTCTAGTTGATATCGGAGCTGTCGTTGGCATCACATCGGTTCTGATGGTATTGTTGCTCAGCCAACCGCGTATTCTATTCGCCATGGCACGCGATGGGCTGCTTCCGCCAAGTTTCTTTGGAGCTGTCCACAGCAAGTTCCGAACGCCATACAAGTCCACCATACTGACAGCCGTAGTGGTCGGAATCATGAGCAGTGTGATACCTCTCAAGATACTTTCTGAGCTGGTCAATATTGGCACCCTGCTGGCATTTGTCATCGTGTGTGTATCTATACCCGTTATGCGTTACACACATCCAGAGGCAAAGCGTGCTTTCCGCGTTCCAGGTTCGCCAGTGGTGCCGATACTAGGTGTCCTGACCTGTCTGGTGCTCATGTTCTCGCTGCATGCAGGAAACTGGTATCGGCTCATTGGCTGGCTGGCCATCGGAATGGTCATATACTTCTCTTACGGGAGAAAGCACAGCCACATGAACAAGATCACCGTACCAGGTGAAGATTAGGATGATCTGAGTTTTCCTGAGGCGATCAACGCAACCGGTCGCCTCATTTGTTAGGATAGTGATGGTAACATAGTGATACGCGCAGCAATGGGAGATGACAGTTTTTGAGTTCGACAATAATCCAGGTCACCAATCTTAAGAAGAAATTCATCATCAACAAACGTGAACCCGGCGTGGCAGCGGCCCTAAAGAGCCTGGTCAGCCGTGAGAAGACCTGCGTTGAGGCAGTGAAAGGCGTATCGTTCAGCATCAACGAAGGCGAGCTAGTGGGCTTCCTGGGGCCGAACGGTGCCGGCAAGACCACCACTTTAAAGATGCTGTCTGGTATCCTCCACCCCACATCAGGTCAGGCGACTGTGATGGGCCACGTGCCATGGCATCGCAACTCCGAATACCTCCGGCAGATGTCGATTGTCATGGGTCAGAAGATGCAGTTATGGTGGGATCTGCCAGCTTGGGAAAGCCTGCAGCTACTAAAGGCCGTTTATGATGTGGGAGACGGGTTTGAACAACGTGTGGCCGAATTGGCCGACATGCTGGATATCACACACGTTCTGCACACTCAGGTGCGCCGATTGAGCCTGGGCGAGCGCATGAAGTGTGAGTTGCTGGCAGCCCTGTTACACAGTCCTAAAGTGCTATTCCTTGATGAGCCTACCATCGGACTTGACGTGGTCTCACAAAAGCGCATCCGGGATTTTCTGAAGCACTATAACACGGAGACCAAGTCAACCATTCTACTGACATCTCATTACATGCAGGATGTGCAGGAACTGTGCGAGCGGGTGGTGATCATTGATCATGGCCAGATTGTGTTCGATGACAAGCTGCAAGAACTGGTGGACAGACATGGCCAAACCCGCTTGTTGACTCTGACTTTCACAAAGCCTGTGGAGCTGGCGGATCTGCAGCCCTACGGCCAGATCAAGAGTTACGACGGTGTCCGGGTCACCATCGAAACCCCGCGCGCGGAGACGACACGCATCGCCGCAGCTGCACTGAACAGCCTACCCATCGCCGATATTTTGATTGATGAAGAAGACATTGAGAGCATCATCCGTGACCTCTTCTCAGCAACATCCAATAGCGCGGAAACAAACCCGGCTTAGCTGACGGTATTATTAGAGGCCGATGAACAAGGGAGAAACCAGATTTATGAGCTCAAAACCAGTAAAAGTGGTTGTTGTCGGAAGTGCGAACATCGACATGGTGGCGATTGGCAAGCGGATTCCCCAGCCGGGCGAAACACTTTTCGCAGACAGTTTCATCAGCGTCCCCGGCGGTAAGGGTGCCAACCAGGCGGTGGCAACCGCCCGATTGGGTGCGGATGTCAGCTTTGTGGCCTGCGTCGGCCAGGACAGCTTTGGTGATGAGTCCATCAAGGGTTACCAAAGGGAAAACATCGACACCGATGCCATCGAGCAGCACGGCACAGCCCATACCGGCATCGCATTAATCAGCGTCGACGCTGAAGGCCGAAACGCCATCATGGTAGCATCTGGTGCGAATGAGCACCTGACGATTGATATGGTGGACCGGCATGAACAGCTCATCTCCGAGGCTGATATACTGGTGCTCCAACTCGAGATCCCGGTGGAGTCGGTCAAACGGTGCTGTGAACTCGCGAATAAGCACTCGACCCCCGTGTTGATGAACCCGGCGCCTGTGAAGCCGGTAGACATAGGACTACTCTCAATGGCTAGCGTGCTGACACCCAACGAATTTGAGCTTATTGAGCTACTGCACGCCGATGACACGACCAAAGAGGAATACGCAGCACGACAGATGCACGAGCTTACGAATTCTACCATCGTGGTCACTCTGGGCAAACGCGGGGTTCTGTGTTGTGATGCTGCCGGAATACTGCCCCTGCCAGCGCGTGTGGTAAACGCTGTGGACAGCACGGGAGCCGGAGACTGTTTCACTGGTGCATTAGCTGTTAAACTAGCAGAGGGAGCGCCTCTGCCAGCAGCCGTGGCGTTTGCACAGGCTGCAGCCGCTCTATCGGTCACGCGATTAGGTGCTCAGGCCAGTATGCCCACGCGTGACGAAGTAGATGCATTCATGGCTGAAGCATCTTAACCAGGTATTATCAATACACCTAAACATAAGGGAAGGAAAATCATGACCATCAGGTTTACTACCATCGCTACCGGTCTCACTTTGATCGCTGTTTCCACACTCAGTGTGGCAGCATTCAGCGCACCAGCCGTCAAAGCTACTGCAGCCAAAGCTAAGGCACCAGCCAATGCGGCCGCATCCGTAAACGGCGTCATCATCACAAAAGCAGAGGTCGCCAAGGCCACCCAGGATTGGCGTGCCGGTCAGGTTCTTGACGAGTTGATCCGCTTCCGCATGGTCGACCAAGCGGCGAAAAAAGCCAAGATAGTGGTCACCGATCAAGAGGTAAAAACACGTCTGGCCGCGATTAAGACAAACATCAAACAGCAGGTTCCTCCAGGGCAGTCCGTGGCTTCATTCATGGCCACCAACGGTTTGACCGACGGGTACCTGGCAATGGGTGTGAAGTTCGAGCTGCAGCTTAACAAGCTAGCCACCCAAGGCATGGATTTCAAAAAGTATGTCCGCGCCAGCCATATTTTGATCAAACCGGCCGAAGTGGTCAAAGCTGAAGTCACCCCGGAAATGACAGAAGACGTCGCTGCAAAGAAATACCAGGATGACCTGGCTATAGCATCAGCCGACGCCGAAGCGAAAGCTAAAACATTGTTGGATGCCATCAAAGCTGGTCGCAGCTTCGAAGAGGCAGCCAAGGCTGAAGGCACCGATGGCACCAAAGACAAGGGCGGCGACCTCAACTGGTTCGCTAAAGGCCAGATGGTTCCTGAGTTTGAGACCGCTTGTTTTGCACCCAATGCGAAGGTTGGCGATCTGATAGGCCCAATCAAAACCACATTTGGCTGGCACTTGATCAAAATCACTGGGCTTGGAAGCAACATGAGCCCCGCCGACAGGGCTGCTCTCAGCACCCAGGAATCGAAACAGCGAATCCCGGCCATCATGCAGCAGTTGGAAAGCACCGCAAAAATCACCAACTACATGGTTCCCAGCAAGTAAATAACGCCGATATTCCGGATTTACACTGTGCGGTGGGCATTTTGCCCTCGCACAGTGTAAAATTTGTTTGTAATCTATCCGGATACCACAATATATGGAGGACGCATTGATGAGCAAGAGGCAACTTCGTATTGGTTTAATTGGCTACCAGTTTATGGGCAAAGCTCACAGTAACGCCTACAGGCAGGTTGCCCGCTTTTTCGATGAAAGTCCTGTAGAGCCGGTCATGCAGGTTCTGTGCGGACGCAATGAGGCGAAAGTCACCAACGCCGCCCGCAAGTTTGGCTGGGCTGAGATTGAGACCGACTTCAGAAAGCTAATCGCCCGCCCGGACATTGACGTCATCGACATCGCAGCACCAGGTAATATGCACGAGGAGATCGGGGTCGCTGCTGCGCTGGCAGGCAAGATGGTGTTGTGTGAGAAGCCGTTGGGCAACACGCTGGGCCAGGCCAAGCGAATGTATGACGCCTCCATAGAGGGCAAGGCGATCACCGCTATTTGCCATAACTACAGATTTGCCCCTGCCATCCAACTGGCAAAGAAGCTCATATCGGAAGGTCAGCTTGGTGAGATTTACCACTTCCGTGGTGTCTATCTGCAAGACTGGATTGTAGACCCACAATTCCCGCTGGTGTGGAGACTTCAGAAAGGTATCGCTGGCTCCGGCAGCCACGGCGACCTCAATGCTCACGTGATCGATACGGCAAGATATCTCGTAGGTGAGATTGCCGAAGTGACTGGGCTTCTCAAGACGTTCATCAAGGAGCGTCCCCTGCTGGCTGAAGTGAATGACCGCCTGGGTGGTGCCGCCTCCGACGAGATGGGCGAAGTCGATGTCGACGATGTGTCGATGTTCATGGCCCGGTTTGAGAACGGAGCCGTCGGCACATTCGAGGCCACACGGTTCGCGTTAGGGCACAAAAACTACAATAGATTTGAAATCAACGGATCAAAAGGCAGCGTGATATTTAACCTTGAGCGCATGAACGAGCTTGAGGTATATATGAAAAGCGATGCTGCAGATATCCAAGGCTTCCGGAACGTGCAAGTCACTGATGGATGTCACCCATATACGGCCAACTGGTGGCCCGCAGGGCATATCATAGGCTACGAACACACTTTCATACACCTGGTGCATGAGATGCTGCAGGCCTTCAACCGCGGGGAGAACCTCAACCCCGACTGGCTGGAGGGACTGAAAAATCAAGCCGTTCTGGAGGCTGTCGCCATTTCGGCCGATAGCGGATGGTGGGTCAGTCCCAGCTCGCTCTTGTAACTGCTCAATGAGGAGGGCCAAACGGCCCTCCTTCGCATTTTCTGACACCAGGCTCATACAGCCACTAAGGAGAGATAAATATGTGTGGAATCACAGGATATATTGGACCGAAGAACGGCATTACTGTCGCGATTGACCAGCTCAAAAGGCTGGAATACAGGGGATACGACTCGGCGGGTGTGGCCTTCCCAGAGGGTGATGGTCTGCGAGTCATAAAGAGTGAAGGCAAGATCGCCCGACTACAGGAGCTGCTGACTGGCGCCGATACCACGGCCTTCGCGGCAGTCGCTCACACCAGATGGGCGACCCACGGAAAGCCCTCGCATGACAATGCCCACCCGCACACGGACTGCACAGGCAAGCTGGCGGTGGTTCATAACGGGATTATCGAAAACTACCTAGACTTGCGTAAAGAGCTGCAGCAGAACGGTCACGCCTTCAGCAGCGAAACCGACACAGAAGTGATCGCTCACCTTCTGGAGGAAGCGTATGAGGGCAATCTGCTGGAAGCACTGCGGAAAGCGATATGCCGTATCAAAGGCTCCTTCGCTGTCGCTGCTCTAGCTACTACCTCACCCGACTGCATTGTGGTGGCCAGAAAAGACAGTCCGTTGGTGATCGGCGTTGGTAAAGGCGAAAACTTTATCGCCTCCGACATTCCGGCCGTCATGAACTACACCCGCGACGTGATCATCATGGAAGACAACGAGCTGGCAGAGATCACCTGCGACGGCATCAAGCTGATCACAAGCGACGGTGTGCCTTTCGAGCGTGTGCCTATGCATGTGACCTGGGATGACGCCGCCGCGGAAAAAGGCGGATACGACCACTTCATGCTGAAGGAGATTCACGAGGAGCCGCGCACCCTGCGTGACACCCTGCGTGGACACATCACTTCGGACGGTCACGTGACATTCCCAGAGCTCAACATCACCACCGAGCAACTCAACAGCTTCCAGCGCATTATCATCTGCGCGTGCGGCACCGCATATCATGCTGGCATGGTGGGGAAAATCTTCTTTGAGAAGCTGCTGCGCAGGCCGGTCGATACCTGGTTCGCCTCCGAATTCCGTTACGGTGACCCCATGGTTGATGAGAGCACTTTGGCGATCATCATCAGCCAGTCCGGTGAGACGGCGGACACTCTGGCCGCCCTACGCGAGTGTAAGAAGTTGGGTGCCACCACACTCAGTATCGTGAACGTCGTGGGTAGCTCCATCGCCCGCGAGTCGGATCATGTGCTTTATACCTACGCCGGCCCGGAAATCTGCGTGGCTAGCACCAAGGCCTACATCACCCAGTTGGCGGTGCTCTACCTCATCGGCGTCTATCTGGCGCAGCTTGAGGGCCGCATCACCGACGAACTCGCAGCACATTATGTGCAGGGCATCAAGGCGCTTGATAAGAACGTCGAAGACGTGTTGAAACAGGAAGATGAGATCAAGTTTCTAGCCGATAAGTTATACAAATCGACCTGTTTCTTCTATCTTGGCCGCGGGTTTGACTTTGCGGTCTCTCTGGAAGCCGCCCTTAAACTGAAGGAAATCAGCTACATCCACGCTGAGGCGTACCCCGCCGGCGAGATGAAACACGGACCGTTAGCACTGGTGGAAGAGGGTGTGACCGTAGTCTGTTTTGCGCTGCAGCCCAACACCTTCGACAAGATGATCAGCAATGTGAAGGAAGTCAAGGCACGCGATGGTTACGTTCTGGCAGTTGGACACCAACGGGACTACGACCTTTTGTCGCAAGTGGCCGACTCCGTGCTGGTCATACCGGACTGCCCGCCGGAGTTCGCCCCGCTGGTCTCCATCGTGCCCATGCAGATACTGGCTTACTACATCGCCCTGCTGCGCGGATGCTCGATTGACCAGCCGCGCAACCTTGCAAAGAGCGTGACCGTAGAATAGCGCCGCACCCATCCTAACTGCCATAAATCGGTCGGATCAATCAGATCCGACCGATTTTTCCGTATATGGTTCCTATCGGATATACTAGCGGTAGTATGAATCCCCTCCAATAGAAGGTCAAATATGAACATCGCCAGTGCCACCAGCCTGCTTATAGCCCTATTCGTGACTGTGTTCAGTTGCGCGGCATTCTGTGCTCCTGACCATGTGACGACGTCGGACCAAAGCGTGGTCGATGATGCGTTCGTGCATGGATACACGCACAACAAGGTCACCGATGTGATTGACGGCAAGAACTACCGCACACTCTCCATCCAGTGCGTGAATACCGGCACCCACATTGACAACTTCGACAACGAATTCCGAGGCTTCTCCGTCTGGACACGCGACCTGTATTGGGGCGGTCTGGGATGGTTCCAGGCGGGCGGGCCCGAAGTTATCAGCCGATTCAAGACCTCGCTGCAGGCACTCATCGCTTGCAAGAACCGCAACAAAGCGGATGGTCATGTGGCCAACTGGCCGTTGAATAACGGACGATACTACATCCCGCAAGCCTGGGTGACGGGTGGCAATATTGCCGAGGGATTCTACCCATACGATTCCGAATCCCAAGCCGACTTCCTACTGCTGGCCCACATGTACTGGAAAGTGAGCGGAGATACGGAGTTCATCGCCTCCATTTGGGATGACATCATTTATGTCACCAAGAACATCGAAGTCATGGACACTAACGGCAACTCGCTGCCCGACAACCTGTGGGGATCGTACGACTACCAGGGATTCGGTCAGGACCAAGAGGAGCCGCTGATGTCCGCCAAGGCCAGTGCCGCTTACAAGGCGGTTTCGGAGCTGGCGAAACTAACCGGCCACAAGGATGAGGCCAAACGGCTGTCGGCTTTGGCAGCTAAAGTGCGCAAGCAGCTCAATAAGCCCGTCAGCGAAGGCGGACTGTGGAATCCCCTACCAGATGGCGGCGGTTACTACGTGAACTTCCGGTCCATCAAGAAGGGCTCAGAGTCGATCGATGATAAGTTCATCCCCTACGAGAACCTGGTGCCGATGTTCTTCGGCATGATGGACAAGAACCAGATATCGTCCGTGTTCAGCATCCTGGACGGCGGCTTCAGCAAATACTACGATCTGAAGTGGGGCCCAATGTACGTTGCCCCAGCAGCTCATACTGCGAACAGTGTCATCGACTGCTCGACTACCCCCTGGCTGGGTTTTCTGGACGTCTACCTGCGCAGCAAGCACGGCTGGACGAACAACCGGTCACGCATCTACAAAATGCTGATGGACCACGCCTACGACATCCCCGCCGCGCCTTTCACCGAAGGAGCCGGTATCGAGGGTAACCTCACCGGCGGGGCTGGACGGTCGTGGGACAACGGCAACTTCTTCCATTGCCTGATCAACGGCATCTACGGTGTGGAGAAGACATCCGAGGCTATCATTATTACCGCACCCACGCCCATGACCGACTACCCGCTGACCGAGCTCAAGAACATACAGTGGCATGAGGCGCAGTATGACATCAAATGGGTGGGCGAAGGCTCGAAGATCGCCGGTGTGACGTTGGATGGTGTAAAGGTGGCCTCTTCCGCCGGCCGGTACCGGCTGACCAAGCGGAGCGGGGTTCATTCCGTGGTGGTAAAGTTGCGGTAGGTGGTGGCGGAACGTAGGGGCGACCGGCGGTCGCCCTAGGGCGCGGAGACCGCGCCCTTACGGCCGGGGGTATTGCGTGGCTTACCACGCAACGTTTGTAGGGGCGGGGTACCCCCGCCCAGGGCGACCGCCGGTCGCCCCTACAGATAACCCGTACTAGGGGAGCCACGGGGGGCTGCCCCTAGTACGCTATGTTTGGGCGACCGCCGGTCGCTCCTACCGATTCAAACACAACCAACCCACCCTCATTCGACACTTCCTGCGTATTTCAGTAAACTGAATCTAGGCGGCGGGAATATCGCGCCGTCACGTACTTATACCTGTGTTGCATCGTTCAGGAGGCCTTCACTTGGTCACTCAGCATACCGCATATAAACCGTCAGAGCGCATCATGGCGCTGCGTCAGCGCGTCATGAGCCAGCACCCCGAGTTGTTCTTCGGATGGTCGCGCACCTACCTTTATATGAAGGGCTGGGAGTCCGCTGCGGCGCATTCGCTGCCGCTGCGAAACGGCCTGGCGCTGTGCCATATCATTGAAAACATGCCGCTGGTGGTCCATGACGGTGAGATACTGGTGGGTGAGCACGGCAACGTGGCTGGCGACTGGCGGCAGATATGCAACTTCTACCGCGAGCTTCCTGAGGACACCTACACGGCCATCCGAGACAGCAACCTGCTGGAGACCGAGCAGACCGAGCTGATCGAGTGGCTACAATCCAAGCCATTCAGCTTCATGAGCATGGCACCGGTGGCCGGGTATCCCGAGGAGCTGGTGAAAGGCTGCGAAGCCGGCGTGCTGATGGGCTTCGGCACCGACCTTAACCACAGTATCCGCGGTTACGAGAAAGTGCTGCAACTGGGCTTTTCTGGTCTGGCTGAAGAGGTCGAACGCCAAATCGCCGCCCTCAAGCCGACTGATCCTGAACTGCCGACCAAAAAGAACTGCCTGCAGGCGTTCCATCACATCTGCACCTCCGCGATGCAGCTCGGAAACCGGTATGCCGACAGAGCGAGAGAGAAAGCCATCCTGGCAGACACTTCGAAAAAGCAGGCGGAGTGGGCAGAGATCGCCGAAGTGTGCGATCGCGTACCGGCATACCCCGCACGCACCTTCCGAGAGGCAGTGCAGGCGCTCTGGTTCGCTCATATGATCACCATCTGGGAAGACGGCGTGAACGCGAACGGCATCGGGCGCCTCGACCAGTTCCTCTACCCTTATTACCAAAACGACATCGAGATGGGCGTGATGAGCCGTGACGAGGCCGCCGAGATACTGGCCGCGCTGTGGGTGAAGCTCTATCAGGCCTACGATGTGCAGCAGATGATGCTGGGCGGACAGCTTTCGGATGGAACCGACGCCGTGAACGAGCTCAGTTACCTGGCTCTCGACGTGACCGAAGGGCTGGATTTCACGCGCTGTTTGTCGGCCAGATTGCACCGCGGCTCTCCGCCTGAGTTCGTCGCCCGATGTGTCGATCTTCTGGCCAAAGGCGGCGGTGTGCCGTTCTTCTTCAACGATGAGGTGCTGATCCCAGCCCTCACCGCGAAAGGCATTTCGCTGGAGGACGCACGGGGTTACGCCGCCATCGGGTGCGTGGAGATCACCATCCCGGGCAAGGCGTCACCACACGCCGTGAGCAACTGGATCAACACTGCCAAATGCCTGGAGCTGGCGTTGAACAACGGCGCAGACATCCGCACGGGTGTGCAGGTCGGCCCCATGACCGGGCTGCTTGATGAGTTCCAGTCGATCGACGAGGTTTGGCACGCCTACCAGCGGCAGTTTGAGCACTTCGCCCGTTTGGCCGTGCTGGGATCGAACACCGCGGACATCGCGCACAGATACCAATACCGGCTGCCCTACCTCTCGCTGCTCACCGATGACTGCGTGACAAGTGGCCGCGACATCATTGAGGGCGGCGCCCGGTATAACTACCACAGTTCCGCCGTGCTGGGGATGCCCAATGTGGCCGACTCCCTGGCCGCGATGCAACTGGCTGTGTTTGAGCAGAAGCTGATTAGCCCGCTCCGGCTTGTGGAGATGCTGAAGAACAACTACGAGGGCGATGAAACGCTGCGCCAGATGCTGCTGCATAAGATGCCCAAATACGGCAACGACATTGAGCTGCCCGACGACTTTGCGGCCGAGGTCTCCCGACATGCGTGTGAGTTCCTGGCGCAATGCAAGACCGTGGACGACGGTAGCTACTTCGTGCATCTTTTCTCGTTCGTGATGATGCTCAACCTGGGCAAGCTGACCGCCGCCACACCCGACGGTCGCCTGTGCGGTGACCCGCTGGCATATAGCCTCAGCCCGGCACAGGGCCGCGACAAGGAAGGCATCACTGCGGCTCTTCAATCGCTGGCCAAAATCCCCCACCATCTCGCCGCGGCGAGTTCCTCGGCGATATTGGATATCGACCCCAGCCTGCTGAGCACCATCGGCAAGACCGCCTTCGCCAGTCTTATCACCGCGGCCATCGAGATGGGCGTGGGCCAGATGCAGTTCAATGTGGTGGACGCCGCCACCCTGCGCGCGGCTCAGAGCAACCCCGACCGCTACCGCAATCTGAGCGTGCGCGTGTCGGGATTCAGCCAGCAGTTCTGCCTGCTTGACCCGGAAATGCAGGAACACATTATCGCCCGCACAAAACACACGAGGTAGTAGATGCACGGCCAGATTTTCGATATTCAACGCTTTTGCACGCATGACGGACCGGGTATCCGCACCACCGTTTTCTTCCAGGGCTGCCCGCTGCGTTGCCGGTGGTGTCACAACCCGGAATCGCGCAAAATGGAGCCGGTCACCGCCTTCTACGCCACCAAATGCATCCACTGCGGACGGTGCTTTGAGGCGTGCCCGAACGGCGCCATTGAGGCCACCGAGGAGCATGTGAACCGCGAACTGTGCCAGAAATGCGGCAAGTGCGCCGAGGCATGCCCCACCGAAGCGCTGCAACTCATCGGCCGTCAGGAGAGTGTGGAGCAGATCGTGGCCACCGTGCTGCGCGACCTCCCCTTCTACAAGACCTCTGGCGGCGGTGCCACGCTGTCGGGCGGAGAGCCCTTCTTCCAGCCGGATTTCACGCACGCGCTGCTGAGCGAGCTGAAGCGCAATGAAATATCCACCGCGGTGGAGACCTGCGGAGCCGTGCCCTGGGAGCGCATCGAGAAGTCGCTGGAGCTCATTGACCTGTTCCTGTATGACTGTAAGATCATGGATTCGGGCAAACATATGGAGTATTGCGGCGCCAGCAACACCCTCATTCTGGAGAACGCCCGCCGCATCGCGCAATCCGGTAAGAGCATTGTGCTGCGCACCCCCATCATCCCCGGCATTAACGACTCGATTGACGATATCCTGCAACTGGGTGAGTTCGTGATGTCGCTGCCGGGCAAGGCCTCGCTGGAGCTGATGCCCTACCACGCCATCGGCAGCGGGAAGTACGTGGCTATCGGTCTGCCCGAGCCGCTGCCAGGCGTGCCCTCGCTGGACAACCTGGACTACGTGCTTGAGCCCCTCGTGGCCATGGGCGTGGAGGCCCGGCTGTCATAGCGCGGGCGGTTTGACAACGGGGTGGCGTAGTGAAGGCTGGTCTGTTGCTTAGTGTTTTACATATCCCCCAGCGCACCGAAATTTTGGTCGATGATCATATAGTCAAACAAGTTGACGTGCCCGTCGCCATCTAGGTCAGCCATGGGGTCAGACGAGCCGAATTTAGAATCAAGGATAACGAAGTCGAACAGATTGATCTGGCCATCTCCATCTGAATCGCCATTTACCAGCATGATATTCAAGCCGTCACCTGGCGAAACACTTGAAGTCTTAGTAGCCAGAAAGTGTGGACTGCTCACACGTATGCTATACGGCGGTTGCAGGTAGGACGACAGAACGAAGTTACCGTTACTTTGCGGTACGAGGCTGAGGCACTGCGAAAGACCTTGACTAGCAACGCTAGTTACTATGGCCGTGAGTTGCTGTGATGATATCTCGCCTGAGAAGCCACCGAGTTGAACCTGCCCGGACACAGTGTACGCGTTGCGAATCGCAACGGTATTAGTCCCGCCTGCTGCAACACTCATAAAGTTCCTATTCGGTTCAGGGACGATGCTATTGCCTGAACTGTCCCATCCAAAGTTGACAACGGAACCATCGCGTTTCAATCCTACAGAGTGCCGTCGCGCTGCAGCTATTCCGATAAAGTCCTGGTTGGGGTTAGGCAAGTCGCATTGACCAAATTTGTTCCACCCCCAACTCACTACGGTGCCATCAAGTTTTAGCCCGATCGAGTGACTCTCAGATGACGAAATTGCTACGAAGTCTTGGTTGGGGTCGGGAACACTACATTCATTATTTTTATTACTGCCCCAGCAAACCACTGTTCCGTTTCGTTTTAACCCAGCGGAAAACTTGGAGCCTACCGTCACAGCAATAAAGTCTTGGTTAGGCTCAGGCACGTCGCATTGTCCATAAAGGTTCCAGCCCCAGCAGACTATGGAACCATCACTCTTTAGACCAGCTGAGTGACGTTCGGTTGCTGCGACGGCTACGAAGTTTAGGTTGGGTGCGGGAACTGTGCACTGCCCATATGCATCATCGCCCCATGCCAACACAGAACCGTCTGTCTTCAAACCTATCGTGTGACGGTCTCCGGCTGCGACGGCGACGAAATTCTGGTTAGTAACAGGCAATTCGCATTGACCAGCATCATTATCTCCCCAACATTCTACAGAACCGCTTTGTTTCAATCCGACCGAATGACCACTCCCAGATGCAACCGCAATGAAATCTGCATTGTGCGAAGGAGAACTGCTCGAATTTCGACCCCATGTGACTACGGTACCATCCCTTTTCAAACCTACCGAATAGTCCGAACCGCCAGCAACGGAAATGAAATCTGCATTTGGATCCGGTACATCACATTCACCGAAGTCATTATCACCCCAACAAACCACAGAACCGTTATTCAACAGCCCAACAGTGTGATCAGATCCCGCTGCTCCTACACGATAATTTTGATTTGGTTCGGGTACGGTGTTTTGGTTAAACCTAATATCGCCCCACCCCACTATCGAACCGTTAGCCTTTACCCCGCCGGAGGTATTGGCACCTACCCACACTGCCACAAAGTCATTGTTTGGTGGAGGAACATTACATTGGGTATGGCTATTATCACCCCAGCAAACCACGCTTCCATCTCTCTTGAGTCCTACTGTGTGATTTCCTTGTGCAGTAACTGACTTAAAGTTCGCGTTCGGAAGCGGCACATCGCATTGGCCGTAATAGTTGTCACCCCAGCATACTACCGATCCATCACTTTTTAGTCCGACTGAATGGTTGTCGCCAGCAGTCACAGCAATGAAGTCTTGATTAGGAAAGGGTACGACACTTTGCCCATTTCTGGAACGTCCCCAGCAGACAACAGTTCCGTTTCGCTTCAAACCGACTGTGTGTGAGCTGCCTACAGCGACACCAATGTAATCACTAGCAGGTGCAGGCACATTACATTGGCCCTCAAGGTTACCACCCCAGCAGACAATGGAACCATCTCGCTTCAATCCTGCGATATGGTCTGAGCCCGCAGCAATGGCGGAGAAGCCGCTCATGTCTCCTGGAATCACACGTCGGGCACCCCATGATTCAATTGTGCCTGTTTGCGATAATACAAGGTTGCCCGGTATCAGCAATAATAAACAGAATCCTAACAATACAGGTCTGTTCATACTGGCTTTACACATGTGATGACCTCACTTTGTCGATTTAGGGATGCCAAATAGGTGCGTTTTCACAGATATTGTACCTGACAAAATGAGGGGAGTGCAGTCATTGATACCATGTTTGTTGAAAATCAACGAGATGGCGCTAGAAACCGACAGTTAAATACACAATGACACGATATTTGCACTATAATCGTGTGAATATATCATTGACTTTATGAATGCTGCTGTGCTACAGTTAATCTACATGCAAAGCGTTCTTTTCGGCATGCACGGTGCCTTAGTGTTTGGCCGACTTCATTCGGTTTATCTAGTAGTGATACCGCACGCCTGATTCAGATGATAATGTAACGCTGGAGAAATGACCTATGAACCTTCGCGCTGTTACCGCTACCGAGATACTGGGAGCCGTTGTGATTGTTGCAGGCTTGACAGCCATTTTGTCACCAGTATTATCGCAGGCTCGTGAAGTTCAAAGTTCGCCGAGAGCCATTTGCTTAAGTAATCTGAAACAAATTGGAACTGCTTTGAAGCTATATGCCGATGATTATAATGGCGCATATCCAAATGGTTGCTACACAGGTGGAGACCTTGATGAAGACACGATACTAGATGGACCGCGAAGTTTTCCACGGAACTGGCTGGTAGACCCATTTGTGACTGAAGAATCGCATTTGGATTGGGGCTGTTACGGATATAGATTCTACAAATTTTTGATGAATATCCAGTTGAAGCATTTTGTTAAGACTCGCAGCATTTTTTATTGTCCTGGCTCGGAAACTCCAGCGACCACGACTAATATGGACAAAGGCAATCAGACCTACTATTGGTTACCGAACTTTGTGTATAACAGTCCTGGAATCGGTTGGAATCAGGTGAATTACGGCACTGCCACAAACCCTGTATTCCGTAATCTTCAGACGGACCCGTTTGGGGAGGGCAGCAACTGGATATCGGAACGCATGATCTTCGCTGAGTGGGGAGTGATGGGATGGGATGGCCCTGACGCACGTAATGATCAGAATGAACCCTTTGTTGGGCGTTTTGAGAACTGTAATCACTTGCAGGGATACAACGCGCTTTTCTTTGATGGGCATGTCATGATGCAAAAGTTTGGTGGAAAGTGGAAGACGACACCCTCCACTGGTTGGCCAGACAAAGGAGCACCTGCAGGTAGCACAAATTAGGCATATCTACTGAGCCATCTTCGACGGGTTTGATAGCTTAACAGCATATGGCCCCGCAGGTCTCCACCGCGGTGGAGACCTGCGGGGCCATGCCCTGGGAGCGCATCGAGAGGTCATTGGAGCTCATCGATCTGTTCCTGTATGACTGTAAGATCATGGATTCGGGCAAGCACATGGAGTATTGCGGCGCCAGCAACACCCTCATCCTGGAGAACGCCCGCCGCATCGCGGAGTCTGGCAAGACCATTGTGCTGCGCACCCCCATCATCCCGGGCATCAACGACTCGGTTGACGATATCCTGCAACTGGGTGAGTTCGTGATGTCGCTGCCCGGCCAAGCCTCGTTGGACAACCTGGACTACGTGCTGGAGCCCCTCGTGGCCATGGGCGTGGAGACCCGGCTGTCGTAGCGGTGGTGGTTTGACAACGGAGCGGATTTAGGGTATCATATCCTTCGGTGAGCACTCTGCTGACCACAAATGTGGACCGTTAGCTCAGTTGGTAGAGCAATTGACTCTTAATCAATGGGTCATAGGTTCGAGTCCTATACGGTCCACCACTTTTTCACCGCGCCCTCGGCGCGGTGTTTTTGGTTTTCTGGGTTTGTGACGACACGCTATGCACTGTGGCGTGTAATCGCGGGTGGTTGGTAGTGCATCTCTTATGCTGATGATGTGTGGATTTACAGCAGTCTTACATAACAAGTTGAAATAACGTGTGTGTTGCAGTCTGGTTACAGGTATAATGCTGATAATACAATCCACTGGAAGGTTATTCACTTCCCTTACGCACTACAAAGGAGTTCTATCATGTCTCGGTTTTTCGCTTTTTTGTCATCAGTCCTTCTTGCGTCACTGTTGTCTGGGGTTACTTACTCCGTTGCCCAGGCCGGAACCGTTGCGGCGTGGGGGCATAACGCAGAAGGCCAGTGCAACGTTCCTGCGCCAAATTCTAACTTCGAAGCCATCGCTGCAGGGGGACGTCACTCCATCGGTTTAAAGGACGACGGTTCTGTGGTCTGCTGGGGAGCCAACGAGGTAAAACAGATCACCATCCCAGCACCTAACCAAGACTTCACTGCCATCGCGGCAGGACACGCCTTCTCATATGGGCTAAAAAGTAACGGTTCATTGATTGCGTGGGGTGAAAACACACATGGCCAACTTGATATTCCCGATCCCAACCAGGACTTCATATCGGTAGCTGGAGGTGATAGACACACGATCGGATTGAAGAGTGATGGGGTTGTTTTGTGCTGGGGTGATAACACAAAGGGACAGCTTGACGTGCCGGAACCTACTTCTCACTTTACCGCTATCGCCGCAGGCAGTTATCATTCAGCCGGGTTAAAACGTGACGGTTCGGTTGTTTGCTGGGGCAATAATACTTATAACCAACTCAATGTACCTGTTCCCAATGCAGACTTTATAGCTATCGCCGCAGGGGGCTATGTCACAGCCGGTCTGAAGCGTGATGGCTCTGTGGTCTGTTGGGGTAATAATAGTTACGGGCAGCTCAACGTGCCAGTGCCAAATCATGAATTCATGGCCTTAGCTGTAGGAGAAAGGCACACTATAGGATTAAAACGTAACGGATCACTGGTTTGTTGGGGTAATAACAATTTTCTTCAATGCAATGTAACGGAACCAAATAGTGGGTTCACAGCCATATCATTGGGTGCAACGAGCCTGTCAACACTGGCTCTGCGAGGTACGTTTGTACCAACTACTATTACATCCTTTACTCCCACGAGCGGCAATGCCGGACAGGATGTAACCATTACCGGCACTAACTTTACCGGAGCATATGAAGTGCTGTTTAACGGCACGGCTGCTACTTTCCATGTGACTAATTCCACTTCGATCACAGCCACCGTACCCGCTGGCGCCACAACAGGTAAAATTACTGTTACAACTCCTGGAGGCACAGCGACTAGTGCGACGAACTTCGCTACTTTCCTACCGAAAATCACATCATTTACACCCACGTACGGTAAGGTTGGAGACATCATCACAATCACCGGCACGTACTTTACCGGAGCGTCAGTAGTGAAATTCAATGGCACATTGGTGACCGAACTCACGGTAAACAATGCAACATCCATTACAGCAACAGTTCCTGCCGAAGCCACTACGGGCACCATCTCTGTTACAACCGCTGGAGGCACAGCCACTAGTGCATCTATCTTTTACGTAGCACCCACTATCACCGCCTTCGAACCAGCGAGTGGTAAGGTTGGTGACATCATATCCATCACAGGCACGAATTTCACAGGAGCATCGTCTGTAGAATTTGGTGGAACAAGTGCCAGTATTTTTACTGTGGTCAACAATACCTCAGTAACGGCTACAGTACCAAACGGTGCGACTACTGGTAAGGTAGCCATAACGACCCCAGGCGGTACCGCCAGCAGCGATACGGACTTCGCGGTCTATGAGCCATCAACCCTAGAGGTTACAATCAACCCGGGTGCGGGATACATCGGCGCACTAGGTGATATAACGCTAAATTACAGGCTCAATGGACCAAAACTATACACGGGTGTATTAGCCTTTAGCATTGACGGTAAGGCAACAATGCTCGGACTTCAACCAGGCATTTATGACCTTAGCCTAACAGGGAGGCACTGGCTACGACGGATCATCAGTAGCATAAATTTAACCACGTCAAACAGCGTGAATACAACACTATCGAACGGTGATTCCGATGGCGACGGCCAAGTGAACCTGTTCGACTTCGTGGTGCTGGATATGCGCTTCGGATCAGCAGATACCATGGCCGATCTAGATGGCGACGGCAACGTGAACCTGTTTGACTACACAATCATTGACCAGTTCTTCGGTGCTCAATCCGACTAGTAAGCAGTAATAAGATGGATCAAAGAAACCAGCAGGGCTACTTTCTTTCTGCTGGTTTCACGGCCCTGCCGCGACATGAATGTCTCGGCTACTAATCATCAAGCCCGCTAAAGCGGACTGGGCGAAATCATCCCAACGGCACGCAGTGCCGCAGACTGCTTCAGCAGTCTTGATGGTCAATAGCCGAGACATTGATGTCGCGGCACAATGGCCACCAGCCCACACCGCACGGTAGACCTGCTGACCATTGACAGTTGCCATTGGACAATTGACTCCGGAGGATAACCGCCAAACCGGCGCGACATCGAATTGACAATTATCAATTGACAATTGACACCGGAGGCTAACCGCCAGACCGGCGCGGTCGGTACCATCCTGCCAATCGTAGACATACCGAAAGACCGCCCCGGTCATCTCGATATCTCCGGCAGCCGGCTTCTAGCCGGCTTATCGGTTAATGAGCCGCGTCCTTCAGGGCGCGGGGCACCCTCGGTGTGATTCATATTATGAGCAGTCTATAAAGGGCTAAGTAGCCATACCGGCTCCAGTTAAAGTTGAGACCAAGCTAGTATATTGACAACACCCGACGTAACCGGGTATAAATCATTCAGATCAGCACAGGAATGATGTTGTCCACTCTTCCATCAAAATCAGGTCGCTGCTGACCAATCTGCAGCGGTGGTAATTTCCTGCACTTAACGCTGAGTGCAGCTCTTGTTTAAGGAGGACGTTCTATGGTTTGCTCTTTAGACTACCGACGGCTTGCTGTATGCATGCTCGCGGCACTCGCTTGTATGCACATCACCACACCATCCTGCGCCCAAACTCAATCGGGGTTCTGGGGCAAGCTCACTTGGGACACGGTGATGGGCGGTGAAGGCGAAACACGCTTCCGATATGGTAACTGGTATGGCCCCGGTTGGTGGGGAGGCAGCGAACTATCGAACCGAGTTGGTGGCTTGCCACCGATAGACGCGCTTGACGCCGTGGCACAGAAACATGACTTCGGCTACGAAATCGCCGAGAGCCTTGGTAAAGGAAACAAGAAGCTTGAGGCGCACTACAAGGCTCTTGCGGACATCATCGCCGTTCGCGATTCATTAGCACTGTCCCCAGATCCCACGCAGTGGAAGCCACCCGCCAAAGCCCCCGCACTTGCCAGAAGGTATCGAGAACGCATCGCACTTGGATTCCCCAACTATCAACTGCGCCTTAATCAAGTGAAAGCCAAGATACCCAGCCGCATTGACCCTACTCAAGATGAAGCACTGGATTGGCTTGTGAACGGCAAGCCTCCACTAGACGAAAAGCAGCTTGAGGCATTAATGAACAAGCGTGTTCTCAACTGGAACGCGGATTATAAAAAACGTAAAGCAAAGAAAGATAGTCAGGGTTACGACAGAATATCTGAGCGCGGCACCCCCTCAACTATTCGCCCAGGCGTAATATCCACGGCCAAAGGAAAGCAATACGCCTGGGTGTTAAAACAAGTGGTCGATGATGATGGCAAAGAACGAGCCGCATATGGCAACAAGAACCCTTATTGGAATTACACAGTCAGTTACTCACGGGGCAGTGCCTCTATTAAAATGACGTATCTTGGATCAACCGATAATCAGTGGAAAATACCTCATGTCAAGGGTTCTTCGATCTCCATGAATATGCAATGGAGCGCGCCTCCTAAGGATATCTATCCAGACAGAGAGGTTTCGCTGAGCCTCGGAGTTGCACTTGGATCGAAGTCGCACAAATGGCCAGATATGAATGGTAAGATTTACGCCCAAATACTACAAATTGGCAAGGACGGTTAAAGGCCGGTGCCGAAATCGGTAAATTCTATAATGATATTAAGGGAAAGCCGCGCGAGTACTGGTTTGAAACAAGCATCACCAACAACTATAAGACATTCAATGAGACGGTTTTTTCCAAAATTAGAAATGGCTCCAAGCCTGGAGAGCTGGTCGGTATTAGGATCAGTGCTAGCCAAGGCAGCAATGGCGCCGTCAGCACTCTCTACGTCTACGAATGGACAGAAACAAAAAACATCAAACCTGGCACATAAACCGCCACAGTCATCCCCCTTATACACCCCACATCCAGCCGCAGAACTCCTGCAGCCGGCTTCTAGCCGGCTTTTCGGCTAATGAGCCCCGTCCTTCAGGGCGCGGGGACACGGGCGCGAACACGGTTTCGGCTACAACGGCGCGGTAGGTTTCGAATTGTCAATTGACAATTGACACAGATCACTCTGCCGTACAACCACCGGTAATTCAACTTTTTGGGTGTGCTAACTTCATTATAGTTCACAGCCCGTCAGTGCCGAATAGAGAGAACCAACGGACGGTCGATTTCGTAGCTCACTTTAAAAGACGATTAAAATGATCTTCGGGATTCACTTGTGTAGTGTTCATGGTATGATATACATGTATATCAAACAGGAGGTACGACAAAAATGAAAAGTATGATGGCCATTAGGCTCCCTGCCGAAATTGACGACAGACTGACCGCTCTAGCTAAACGCACAGGGCGGACAAAGACCTATTATGCTAGAGAAGCGATCCTGCGGCTGATAGACGATATGGAAGATACCTACATCGCTATAGAACGGCTGGAAAAGCCCGGAAAAAGACTGACCCTGGATGAAGCGGAGATAGAGCTTGGCGTGGACAGTTGAGTGGGATGAGCGGGCCATACGTGATGCGCGCAAGCTTGATCCGCAGGCCCGGAAGAACATCATCAGCTATCTGCGTGAGCGTATTAACACTGAAGAAGACCCTCGCCGCTTTGGAAAGCCTTTGCTTGCAGACTTGTCGGGACTCTGGCGTTATCGCGTCGGGGACTACCGGATTTTGTGCCGCATAGAAGACGATAAGGTGATAGTGCTGGTTCTTGCTGTAGGCCACAGAAGCAAAATCTATGACTGATCGCAGATCGGGTTAAGCGGATTACGATCACAGATTCAATAGTTGCATTCGCAATCAGTGTGTGTTTGTCTGTGCCTGCTCTTGGACTTGAGTGAACCCCTGACAATCGTTTGGATGGAACAACTTATCCACCACTTTTTCACCGCGCCTCCAGCACGGTGTTTTTTGGTTTTTGAGGTACGCAGAAGATCACATAACCTCATCCCCTGCCGCGACATCAATGTCTCGGCTATTGACCATCAAGCCCGCTAAAGCGGACTATGGGAATCCCACCCCACGGCACGCAGTGCCGCAGACTGCTTCAGCAGTCTTTTTGGTCAATAGCCGAGACATTGATGTCGCGGCAGTATGGCCACTCGCTAACTTCGTATCAATTGACAACTGTCAATTCTCCCCCTTCCATTTGGCCCCCCGCCCCTCCCCATACGTCCAAAAGGTATACTCTATATACTCAGCCCTGATGGAGAACCCCATGAACAAGAAACCCGTCGCAAAGTGGTCCATAGTCACCCTCGTAGCGCTACTGGCGCTCTCCAGCCTGTGCGCCAAACCGCAGCCCGTGAAATACACCTTCGAGGCCTCGCAGGAGGGCTGGATCGCACTGCCGCCCCCTGCGGGCGTGGAGACGGTGCTCACCCTCTCTGACGATTCGTCGGGTACCGCGGGCAGCAAGAAGTCGCTGCAGATGGACTACACTCCCCTGCCCAAGACCATCGCCGGTGTGCTTCATGCAGCGCAGGGTCTGACCGGCCAGGGCGTGCGCGTCCGCATCAAAACCGCCACATCGGCGATGCTGGTTCTGGGTCTGGCTGAGCGTGACGGCTCCAACTACATGCACGTCATCCAAACCGCTGGTGGCAAATGGCAGTTGTTTGATGTCCGCATCAACTCGTTTACGCTGAGCGACGATTCGTCGGACGAGAACGGCAAGCTGGATGTGGATCAGATCGCCACCCTGATAGTGGCTGATGCCGCCGGTTTCTCGCCCTTGAAGCTGGCCAAGCAGACCATCTGGCTTGACGAATATGAGATTCTGGCCAAAATGGACTCGCCGAAACCCAAGCCCTATGTCTCGATTCTCGAAACCGGCCTGCCCTCAGCGTCTGGCGCACGCGCCACCGCAAGGGTCACCTACCCCAAGGGCAAAATCGGCCAGGGCATGCTGGCCAGCACCGCGGGGCAGCTCGTGGCGTTACCGCTCAAGTTCACCCCCAACAAAGAGGGCGGCTGGAGCTGGGATCAGGGCACAGTCGAATTGTGGATCAACCCTCAGTTCGACATGACCGAGGTTCAGGATTTCTCCGCCCTAATCACCATGCAGGATGAGCCGTTCATGCCGGGGCTTCGCGGCAGCCTGCAGCTCATCTACACCAAAACCCAGCAAATCGGCTACATGATCAACGGCAGCATGGAGAACATCCTGGGCTCGCCGGTGCTGAACTGGAAGAAGGGCGAATGGCACCACGTGGCCATCTCCTGGGGCAGCAACGGGATGCGCTTCTACCTGGATGGCAAAATGACCTCCAAGAACTCATCGACCGAGGGCCCGGGCATACTCTCAGGCGATTTGGTGGTGGGCAGCCACGCCTGGCCGGTCGCCATGCAGAAGATGTCGAACACCATCATCGACGAACTGCGCGTATCGAAGATTCAACGAACCGATAGTGAGATCGCGGCCTTAGCTAATTCGAAAAATCCCCTCCAGTCCGATGCCAACACATTGGCCTTTGCCCACTTCGATGGGTCGCCTGTGCCGCCCATCGACATCAAGCCGGGCGTCGCCGCGTTTCACGAGACGCCCATCGGGCAGCCCGTCAACCTCATCGCCAGCATACCGGGCAAGATACCGGCGAGTGCGCAACTCGCCTACACCATCACCACACCGGGTGGCGGCGTAGTCCGCAAGGGTGTGGTCAAGCCCGTCCCAGCCGGTTCAGGCAGCGCACTCGCGGTGGAGTTGTCGCCGTTTGAGGCCTCGGGATATTACCGCATCGCACTCAGTTTGACCAGCGGCCAGCAGCAGGTCAACAGGGGTCTGGGCTGGTTCAAAATCAACACCCCAGGGGCATCCGCTGGTTCGCTGATGTTCGGTGCCTCCGGTTGTTATGCGGAGTTCACCCCAGGTGAGGACTTCTTCAAATACGCCGCAGCGGCAGGTGTGCGCTCGCTCAGGACCTCATTCGAGTGGTTTGAGATCGAACCGAAAGAGGGCCAGTTCGAGTGGGCGAAATACGACCAGATCGTGAAGTGGGCAGATAAATATGGTGTGGAGCTGATCCCCACCTTCATCTGGGAGAAGGCACAGCCCGAGTGGGCCGGTCAAACCGTCATAAAGAAAGGCACTGAGGAACAGAGATACCCGCCTGAGGACATGGTAAAGTGGAGCACATTCGTCACCCAGGTGGTAAACCGCTATAAGGGCAGCATCCACTGGTGGATACCCGCCAACGAGCCGAACCTGGGCAGATACTGGGCCCCCGAGCCCGATCCTAAGGCCTACACTGCACTGTTGAAGGTCACGGCGGCCGCTGTCAAAAAGGCCGATCCCCAAGCGAAGATGCTGGGCTGCAGCGTGTCTGGCATGGACCTGGTGTTCCTGGAGGAGTGTTTCAAGGAGGGTGCGTTGGACTACTCCGATGCTATCGGTACGCACCCGTATATCTGCCCAAACAGCCCTGACGCGACCATCCCGATCAATATCCTGGACCCCAGCTCGCAGCCGGGGAACTTCGCCCAGAGCCTGGCGGCAGGCAAGGCGCTCATAGAAAAATACGGCGGCAAGCAGAAATTCTGGCTGGATGAGGCCGGCCAGCCGTATCGTCAAGACTTCATCGCCGCCAACTGGGGCGTTCTTGAACCCACAGCCGCCGAATACATGACCAAGATACTTCTCGAGTCGATGGCGTCAGGAGCTGTTGACCGCGTGATGTGGTTCTCGTTCTTTGGCGGTGAGTATGGTTCATTCGCGCTGGTCAAGCCCGATGGCACCCCTAGTCTGCTGATGGCCGCCTATACCGCCGCGTCAGAACGCCTCAGCGGTGCCGAGTTCGTGAAAGTGGGCGATCGAGGCGAGGGCGTGCGCTCGCTGGTCTTCCAGCGAGGCGGTCAGCGGATTGAAGCCGTCTGGCGGCCAAGCGGAGTTTCCACCATCGCGCTGCAGGCCGGTGAGAAGGCGTTCGACATGTTTGGCTTCGCCATCCCTGACGGCGCGTGGAAGCTGACCACCCATCCGGTGTATCTGGTTAGCCCAGATTGACGTAGGGGCATGGCGTGCCGTGCCCAACAAACGACCGGTCCGGTTTTCCCTTTCCGGGCCGGTCTTTCCCGTCCCTTCCCATCCGTGTAATCCTATAAATCCGTGTAATCCGTGGTTCAGACAATCCGGGCACGGTTCCCCTACCGCGGCTGCAGGCCCAGCACGAATGTGTTCACCACATGCTCTACCAGCTCATCGTGCGGGTAGCGGCGGTCCTCAAGATAGTCGATCGTGATGAACGCGTTCATCATGCCAAACAGGCTGACGGCACCTTTAAACGCATCGTGTATCCGAAACTCTCCAGCCTCGATGCCGCGCTGCAGAAGCTCACGCACCATGGTCAAGGTGGCCACAAACTGCTGGGCGAACTGCTTCGACTGCGCGTCCTGCCGTTGGGCGCCCACGATCTCGCGGTACACGATGCGCACCAGACCGGGGCGGCTCTCCGAAAACAGCAAGTAGCCTCGCAGGAAAGCGCGGATGCCCTCCACGGCGCTGCCCTGGTGTGATATCGCCTCAAGCGTCATTTCGCGCAGCATGGCGATGCCTTCAGAGAGGATCGTGATATACAGATCCTCCTTATGCCGGAAATAGTAATACAACAGTGCGCGGTTAACCTCCGCCCTCAGCGATATCTCGCCAATAGAGGTGGCGTCATACCCGCGCTCCGCAAAGAGCACTTCGGCAGAGCGCATGATACGGTCTCGCGCAGAGGCCTTCATCGAATGTGTCATCATCGTCCTATCCTATCTCGCCATCCGTGGATGTATACATCGGTATCAAATGTTTTCACGCTGCAGCCTTCGGCACCCCCAGGAGGCCCAAAGCAAAGCAATCACCAGCCAGGCTATCAGCACCAGTATCGTCGAGCCAACCACGGCCGCATCACTGCCCACCAAAGCGATCTTGCGGACCGCGTCGGTGTAATGAGTGAGCGGCATGATGAGCACTGCCCTGTGGAGCCAGTCCGGCATGGCCATCAACGGCCACGTGAAGCCGCTCAGGGTAAACACCGGCGCGCTGACGGTCAGCAGTATCTGTGCCGACAGGATCGCATTGCGTGTCATCGCACCCAGTCCGATGCCGCACAGTATGTGGATCACCAGATACAGCACCATCAACCCCAGAATGGCGGCGAATGAGCCGCGCATCGGCATCTTGAAGAACCAGATCGGCATCGACATCGCGATCATCGAGAGCGGAACCAGCAGCATAGACTGCCCAAGCAGCTTACCCCACATCACGGGCTGCCAGCGGGTGCCTGCCAGCGATTTCCGCCGTTTACGCTCCTTAAACTCCAGCCCCATCACCATGCTGGCACCCAGCATACAGACCTGCTGCATGGCGATACACGCCAGGCCGAACAGCATGAACGACGAGTAGTTGAAGCTGCTCAGCCACATACTGCGCGTCTCCACGCTGATTGGCACCGCCTTGGCCGCGGCATCGCTCTTCGATGACCCGGTCGCCATCAGCTTGATCATGCGGCTCTGCACGCGGTAACTGCTCAGAACGCCCAACGCCGCTTTATACGCCACATTTCCCATCAGCACATTGCTGCCATCCAGGGTGACCATCACAGCGGGGGCACGCCCGGCTTTCAGATCACGGGCCATATGAGCAGGAATCACCACACATGCGTAACTCTTGCCGTCGCGGTTGAGCTGCTCATATTGGGCCATGGAGTTCACTCTGTAGGCATACCGCAGCCCGTCTGTGACGTCCATATCCTGAACCATCGCGCGGGAGATGGCGCTGTTGTCGTTGTCGATCACCGTGAAGGGCACATCCTGAACGCGCCCTTGAACATACACAAACCCAAACACCGTCATGTAGAACGCTTGTCCCAGCAGCACGATGGTCAGGAGGGTGCGGTTCTTCAGCACGCTCATCACTTCTCGAAGAGCTATCCGCCAGACGCTCATGCTCTGGCACCAGCCGTGTAGAGCTTCATATTGCGCTTGCACCCGATGATTCCGGCGACCAAACCCAGCACTGCCCATACCAACAATGGCCAGATATGACCCCAATTAGCTGTAAAGCCCAGCCCCATCAGATGGTTGCGCCTGATAGCTTCCGCATAATGCGTGATGGGAAGCATCGCCGCAAACACGCGGATCGCCGCAGGTAGAGCGCTCGCTGGCCAGGTGAAACCGCTGACCAGGAAAGACGGCATGGCGATGACGGCAAAGCTGCCCAGTGTGCGCTGCGGGTCATGGATCAAAATACTGAACCCGACCCCCACCATGCACATCACCATGCTGAAGAAGACGGTGAACCACATCACAAACGCCATCGAACCCAGCAAACTGGCTTGCACCACTGAGATCGCTAGCCTCATGGCCAGCATTGACACGGGCACGGTGATCACGACATAAGCAAACCACTTGGCAAATATCTCAACCAAAACACTGCGTCTACCCAGGGTGTTGACGGCAGTCGTCTCAAGTGTCATGAGTAATGGGATCAGTTGGATGGCGATGCCCACCAAGCCTAGCAGCACGAAGTTGGCGTAGTTTTGGTTGAAGGCGGGGTTGTTCAACGCCCGCACGTTGCTGTCCAGCGGCAACGCCTCGGACATGGCGGCTGTCCTTGCCTCACCGCGTGATGCCATACTGCGGGCCACATCCACGCCCACGGCATAGGTGCTGCCGATGCTGCTGATGGTCTGCAAAGCCACATTCCCTATGGCCATGTTGCTGTTGTCGATCAGCGCCTGGATTTTGGCTCCACGACCGCGTTTCACATCTCTGGAAAAATGCTGTGGAAAGACCAGCATAAACTTCGCTCGGTCTCGCAAGGCGAGATGTTTGAACTCATTAGGACTGTTCGCATATCCGGCAAACCGGAAATACTCACTCTGCTGCACACCCTGAATGATCTCGCGGCTCAGCGCGGAGTTATCAGCATCCACCACCACAAACGGGATGGCCACCACCTTGTGCTGCGAGTAGACGGCACCCAGCAGACCACCATACAACAAAGGAGCCAGCACAGCGATGATCAGCATCGCCCGTCTTGACAGTATGTGCCGCCACTCCTGGCGGAACATCTGCCAGAAACCCACTCGATTCATGCAGTTATCGTCCTGCGTCCGCCAGAGGAAGAGCTACCCTCGCCGTCATGCCGGCGCGCATGCGCGGGTCTGGTTTGAGCAGTTTGACCACGATCTGCAGCGACTTCACATCGGTGCTGTTGGTTTCGTTGGTGGCCTTCTTGACCGCAAAAGCGGCCGCGGCACCCACCCGCACGATACGGGCGTCGAACTGTATCTCACCCATGGCTGGCAGTGTGACCTTCACGGCATCGCCCAGCTTAAGCTGAGCAAACAGGCTCTCATCTGCGTAGACCTTCACCCGGAAAGTGTGATTGTTGGAAAGGGTGATAATAGGATATCCCGCGTTGACCATCTCACCCGGGTCGGACAGCCGGGTCGAAACAAACCCATCCACAGGAGCGTAGATCAGCGTCTCCAACTTGTATGAAGAGGCTTCTTGAACCTGTCCCCGAGCGGCCTTGGCCTTCGATGACGCCGCGAGTTGGTCCATCTGACGGATGCTGACCTGCGCCATGGCATCCTGCGCTTGCCGCAGTTGCGCTTCCGCGGCACTCACACCTGCCCGCGCTTTGTCGATATCTTCTTTACGGGCACCCTTCCGAGCGAGTGACAACTGGGCAGAGCTTGCCTTCAGGTTGGCTTTGGCTTGATCGATATCCTCCTGGCGGGCTCCCTCTTTGGCCATATCCATCTTGGCTTCGGCAGCTTCCAAAGCCGCTTTGGCCGAGAGATATTGCATCCGAACTTCATCCTCTTTTTGCCTGGGTAGGACACCGTCGTCGCTTAAGCTGCTCACGCGCTTCCAGGTGGCCTCTGCGGCGTCGAACTGTGCCTTCGCGGTGGACAGCCCCGCCTCGGCCTGCCGCAGCTCTTGCGGCCGGACCGCGGTTGTGGCCATCTGTAGCTTCGCTTTCGCAGCGTCATAGGCCGCTTCTGCCTGATGCAGTTGCTCAGGGCGCGTGGCATGAAGCGCCATCGCCAGTGTAGCCTTCGCAGCCGATAAATTGGCGGCGGCCAGTTGCACCTGGTCGCGGCCGGACGCATCCTGTAGCCCCACCGCCAGACCGGCTTGCTTCACGACGGCATCAGCAGCGTCTGCCATACCAGTAGCCTGAGTGAGCTTGGCATCGACTTCCCTGGATTCGAGCACAGCAAGCAACTCGCCAGACTTGACCGCGTCGCCTTCGTCGACCATCATCTTGGCGATCCGCCCGGGGATTTTGGCGCTGACGTCCACTTCGTCGGTTTCCAGGGTGCTCTCGATTATCGCCGCGCCATCTATGACGGGCACACCAAGATCAGCATGCCTTTTACCACAACCGGAAACGGCCATGGCGGCGATACTCACAACAACTACTACAGGTAAAGATATCTTCATTACTAGTCCTTTAGGCGAATTTGTCCATTAGCATCAAGCAGACTGTCCGTCAACTTGCGCAACGCGAGGTATGCGGTATCCATTTGGTATAGGGCCTGCTGACGCTGCACCTGCGCGTTCTGCACGTTAAGAATGGCGTCCAGTTGTTCTACGCTGGTGCCCGCACCGACTTCAAACCGCTTGGTGGCGAGCCGCTGCGCCTCTTCGGCCGTCTCGACGCCCTTGTTAGCTGAGATGAGTCCCTGCTGAGCGCTGCCCAACTGCTGATACGCCTGTTGGACCATCAGCTTCAGACCTTCGGCATATAACTGTGCACTATTAGCGGTGTCAGCGGCTTGAGCATGTAGCTCTTTGGCTTCTGCCCTAGACTGGCCGCCATCAAAAAAGTTCCACTGCATCCCCAGTATGACGGTTGTCTCGGGCTCCATCATCGTCAGGTCATCTTTCAGCAGCTCCTGCTTGGCGATCAAGGCTATCTGCGGCTTATCCGCAGCAGCCGATACCTTAGCCAGACTCTGCTGCGCACCAGTCTTGAGCTTGAGGGCCTTCAACTCGCGCGAATTCATGACGGCATCACTTTGGGTTTGGGGAAGCGAAGGTGCCCAGGCCAGTTCCGACAGAGGCGTCGAGAGGGTAAGCTGTGTATCTAGCGGCATGTTCAGTTTGTTCAGAAGCGCACTCATTGCCAAGTCACGGTTGAATGCAGCATCGGTCAGCCGCTTCTGCTGCGATGACAGCTCAGACTCCGCACGGAGCACATCATATCGGGCAACCGAACCTGCCTTGAACAGGCTTTGGGCGTTATTGACGTGTTTGGTGACTGTCTCCAGTGCGGTTTGGTGAACCTCAACCACACTTTGTGCCAGTTTGGCCTGGTAGTAGGCCACACCCATGTCATACACTACGTTGTTGATTTTGCCCTTATTCGACTCGATCACAGCCTTCAAGCCCTGATCAGCCGCATTATTCGCGTTCTCTATACGTCCGCTGGTATACAATGGCAGGTTCATACCCAGTGTGGCACGGGTGCTAAACTCCTGGCCTAACGAGATAGGCGGAATAGGCATGGAGGGTATACTCAGCGAAATTTTGGGTGGGTCGGGCAGCCAGGTGGTGGAGGGCTTGAGATCGAACTTCGGCTTGGACAGGCTTTTCGCCGCATCCTTCTTGGCCTCGGCCATCTGCTGGCCATACTGAGTGCTTTTAATCTCGAGATTGTTCTCGATGCAGCTTTTAGCGGCATCTTGAATGCTCAGTGTCACCGGCTCTGCGTAACCAGCAAGCGATACGGCTGTAGCGCAGGCGATCAGGCTGTAGTTCATGATTCTGTTCATAGCGTGGCTCCCTATTGAGTATTAACCAAAAGTTAAATACCCGTTTAGTTATATATTACATCTTCGTGGACCTTTTGTCAGCTTTCTTCAGAAATACCCTTGGAGTAACGATCAGTCAGGCCAATTAAGTTTTGGCGAGACCGGCTCCGGCTCTTCCTGTGCAAGCTGAGGTGCGGCCTGCTCTATTAGAGCCATGAAACGCCTGTCAAGATTCTCTTGTGTTTTTGGTTGAAGCTGCGGCCGCCTAAACGCATATTCTGCCAATGCGTTCTTCAGATCATCATCAAGGAACATGACAGCCTGTTGAAACTGAACAGGCAACTCCTTCATCATTTCGTCGGTCGACTTATTCTGCACAGGCATATCAAGAGAGGCCACAAATGTACCCGCGGCGTAATCACCGATCCGCTGTATGTGCTCACTTCTTAACACTATCACCAGCTCCACCAGGCTCACTATTGGCAGCATCATGGTCACACGAAGCAGGTTGCGAATAAGTACTGATATGGTATCGACCGGGTGCCCGCTTTCCTTCATCACGCGGATGTTCATCGCCTTCTTCCCAGGTGTTTGCCCTATCCACGCCGTCTCGAAGATGATGTGGTATCCCCATTCGATCAAGAACATCAAAGCCACCATCAGAGCAAAGTCTCTCATCGTTTGCTCTCTCACCATGGTCGTGAACGAACCAAACATAGCGAGCATGAGCACGATTTGAAGCAGCCCCTTTATTAGCGAATCAATGAACGCCGCCATCGCTCTCGTAAACGGAGTGGCACAGGTGAACTGTAATTCTACGTTTTCTGGTGTTACAATTGTGATAGTGCGCAATTTCTTTAGCCCTCTCTACGGATGGTGGTATATGAGCTCTATTTCTAGCCCTTTGACTGATATTATAACGAAATATTCGGAGATATTAGCACGCCTTGAACATCCGAATTCAGCAGGCGTTTCTGGTAACGATGCTATCGAATTCAGCCGCTTGTACCATCTGATGGCCACTGAGCTGGCGGTAGCTAAAGCGAACCAAGCCGCGGCAACGGAAGTCGAACGGCTCAACCGCTTGGTCAGCCGCGGTTACGCTGTCGCGTACCGCAACCAGCCGGTAAAGCGGTTCAAGCTCAAAGAGTTCTTCACCATCGAACTGCCTCAATCGCTCGTGCGTGCCCGATGGTTCCTGCTGCTCAGTACACTAATCACAGTGGGCATGGCGGTATTCGCCGCGGTGAATGTGACCATTAACCCCTCAACGGCCGTCAACCTGATGGGTTCCGGTTCTGACCAAGTGATCGAGAGCCTGGCAGAGCGTCACACCGGCAACAAAGACTGGGCCCCCTCCGAAGAACGGCCTTTCCTGTCATCATATGTCACGGCCAACAACCTGCAAGTCAGCTTTCTGGCATATGCAGGAGGTATCTCTTTCGGTCTGTTCACGGTGGTCATTCTGATGGTCAACGGCTTGATGCTGGGCACCATCGCTGCAGGCCTGGCGAACCATCCTCATGAAGTCGTGATGAGCTTCTGGGGGTTTGTTGCCCCGCATGGTGTTTTCGAGATACCTGCCATCATCATCGCGGGTGCGGCCGGACTGCAACTGGGCTGGGCGCTCATCTGCCCCGCACCTTATTCCAGGGCGGATTCGCTCCAACTGGCCGGCAGCAACTCCATCAGGCTCATCATCTGCACCATATTCATGCTGCTGATTGCTGGCTTCATTGAGGGGCACATCTCACCCATCCCAATGGACCCCCGCATCAAGCTTTCCCTTGCTGCTGTCGAGTCGTTGTTCAGCATCCTGGTCACAGTCTGGCTGTTTACCCGCTCTAAAGCCGCCCTTGCTGTTTCAGCGACACATACCGGCTGAGAGTCTTCGCGGCAAGGTCGGCCGGAGTGGCGTCGATGACTATCACACCCATAGCCTCCATGCGCCTCAACGCCTCCGTCCGCCAGCCAATACTGGTCAGGGCTGCGGCATGCTGGTAACAGTCGTCAACCTGCTCAGGCCGGCTATCCAGCAACTCATTCAGCTCATAGTCATTCAGTGCGACGAACACCACAAGATGCCTTTTCGCCAGTCTTCCCACCGATTCGATCACGCGCCGCGATGACATCGCATCGTGAATGTCGGAGAACAGAAACAGCAACGCCCTGCGCTGTGATAGCTTACCCAGGTGCATCACACCCAGCGTGTAGTCACTCTCATCCCGAGTCGGCTTCACATCAAACAGCGCCTCGACAAACCGTCTGGTCTGATCGACACCCTTTCCCGGAGGGATTCGGGTGATCAATTTACGCCCAAAACAGAGCATCCCTACCCTATCATCGTTACGGGCGGCCACCTGTGTCAACATCACGAGAGCATTCAAGGCGCAGTCAAACTTGCTGACCCCAGGACTGCCGTCGGGCATACGAACACGGGTAAACATGGTTCGACCCGCATCGATGGCCACCACGATGTTCTGAGCGCGTTCCACGGTGTATTCACGACTGGTGAGCTTGTGCCGTCGCGCCGTCGCCTTCCAGTCTATCCATCTAGGGCTATCATCCGGTATGTAGTCCCTTAACCGGTCGAACTCCACACCCTCACCGCGCTGGCTTCGTCGACGCAGTCCGGCGATCGTCTGCGCTTTGCGTATATGCCACTCTACCTGGTCAAAACTCATGGCGAAATCTGGGTAAGCCTTCGACTCCTCTGCTGCCGCAACTTCCATCTGCCAGGTAATCAGACCAACACCGGAAACCGCACGGAGATGAATGTTGCCAAACTGGCTGCGACCTCGCACCGAGGCGCGCGCTTTATACTCAAACTGCTGGTGGGTTTGGTCACCCAGAACCAGCTTACCTGCAGATATCCCTTCGTAGCCTGGTGGCAGCACATCGATAATATCTATTCTGACGCGCAACGGGTTTGTCCATACAAACTGGATGGACACGGGATGCCACTCCCCTACCAGGAACAGCTTAGGGCATTCGCGGTGGACCTGTAACTGGCTCAGCGTCTTCATTCGCCGAACCTCCAGGATGCACAGCGTCAGCAGAGCTGCCAGGTGAGTTATGAAAAACAACCCGGCGAGTTGGGTCTGATAAGGCAACAACAGCCAGTATAGTCCACTCAGCGCAAACCAAAACAGCAGTCTATGGCTTGGAAACCGCTTGATTGTCATCGAGGCACAGCGTTCGCCGCTATGCAGTTGCGCACCACGTCATCTGCGTCAAGACCTGCGATGAGGGCATCTGCACTCAGCAGCAGTCTGTGACGCAGAATTGGGGCCGCCATCTCCTGGATGTCTTCAGGGATGACGTAGTTGCGCTCACGGATCAACGCCAGTATCTTGCTGCAATGCAGCAGTGCTAATGCAGCACGAGGGCTGGCACCAAGCTCCAATGACGCGTTCTCACGTGTGCTGCGTACCAGACTGAGCAGATAGTCCAGAACACGCTCTTCTACCGTGACCGCCTCAGCCTCAGTGCGGGCCTCACGACACAGCTCCGCTAGAACCGCTGGTTCGATCGCCTTGATGTCAGATCGTTCGATCCGGTGCCGCGACTGCCCCAGTGTCACGGACTGTAGTATCTGCTTTTCCTCACTGACTGACGGGTATTCGACATACAGCTTCATCAGGAACCGGTCAAGCTGTGCTTCAGGCAACGGGTATGTTCCTTCATGCTCGATCGGGTTCTGAGTAGCCATCACGAAATACGGCTCCTGCAGCAGATGGTCGGTGCCGTCGATGGTGACGGTCCGCTCTTCCATCGCCTGCAGCAACGCGCTTTGTGTCTTGGCGGGTGTGCGGTTGATCTCATCGGCCAGAAGAAGCTGTGTAAAAACAGGCCCCTTCCGCAGATGGAACTGCGCGGTGGACATGTCGAACACCAGCGTGCCGGTGATGTCACTGGGCATCAGATCGGGCGTAAACTGCACACGGCTGAAGTTTAGCCCCAGCGCCGCGGCGAAGGAGCGGGCTGCCAGTGTCTTGGCCACGCCTGGAGGCCCTTCCAGTAGCACATGGCCATCTGCGATGAAACAGACAGCCAGTTGCTCTATCAAATCTTTCTGTCCCACAATCACCTTGCCAACTTCGTTAGCCAGATGAGTAACCAGTTCATTCACTGCCATTATCTATTGATCTCCCTGAGTGTGTCGTTCCATTTCCGTGCCATTTCCAATAACCGTTTGGTATCCGTAACACTGCCGCGCAAGCAGGCCTCTGCATCAGCCACTGCCAGTCTGGCCTCTGGGGTAATCCGCCTGTGATTCCTCAGCGCATCTGCCAACGTCAGAGGGTCTATGCTTTTCGGGACCCCCAACACCGTGCCCATTCTAACAAGATAGTGGCGGGCTAAAATCTGCGCCACGGTGCTGTGTGCTTCCACTTTCATGAGTGGTCCGGCTATGGCATCAAGCTGCTCACCGCGGTAACGCTCTACCCGTGGTATCTCCTGCGGCGGTCCAAACCGTGTGCCGAAGGTCCAAATCACCAGTAGAAAGGCCACAAACCAGACCAGCAGAGAAACCCAGGAGCTCCCCTTGAATACACCTATCAATCCCCAGTTAGCCTCTGAAGTGACGGGCTGGTATTCATCAAAAACCATCTTCCCACCCCCCAAGCGTGCGATATTGACCAACAGCACATCATCGCCCTCTCGAGCAACCCTGGCGTTGGTAAACAACTCGAAGGGAACGTACACTATCCCGCCTTTACCGACCTTGTGCAGTATGACTGCGGGCTTTGACATTCCGTCAATCTGCACGAGCTTTTGACCTGGTTTCATGGGTATCAACGGTGCCCTCAGCCTAAGCGGCAACTCGATTTTTTTCAGCTTCACCCGTGACATCAAAGGGTGCTTTCCGGTTACTACCGGTAATGACTTCATTGATTTTTGTTTCGATACAGGTGAACCCGGTTCAAAGCCGGCCGGGCTGACATCCAGGCTGCCGTGGTTGGTCACCACCCAGTGCCCCTCATTTAGCCACTTTCCCAGCATGATCTTTTCAGTGGCTGTGTACTCACGCTGTGGATGCAGAAGCATTAAAACACCATCTGACCGGTTTTCTTTCAGAGGCGTAAAACGGCGTACCACATTGAACCCAAGACGATCCAAACTGTAATAAGCCACGCTGGTGCCCAGCATACCATCAGACCGGCTTGAATGGCTATAATACGATTCCGGCATTCGGTTTAACGCAAAAAGCACGGCAATGACCATCAAGACAAAAGCCACGACTGCCACAGTCCGGAGCACTTTAACTTTCAAACAATGGCCTCTATCTGCGACAACTGATCTAGCATGTATTCAGCGTTTTCGGACCGCACATCCCTGGCACCATATACGATGTCGTTGAACAAAACAACCATACTCTTCATCGGGAGGTAGACCATCGGTGATGCAGAACGATTAACCATGCGCAGGTACTCACTGTTGGTAGCACCTTTCCGCATTTTCACCAAGTTTTTCTCATTTAGCAACAACAGGCATGACGATAAACTCAGCCGCACCGCCAGACGGAAGTCGCCGCTTTGGTGTGCAACTTGTGCTTGTGCCTTCAGCTCCTGCCACTTCTGAAGCTTTTCGGGTACCGATGCTTGCTGATACCCATCTGCTCGATTGCGCACGTAACGCAGCACGATCCACACGATCAGCAGCGCAAAAATGATGATGAACACGATGTAAAAGTGGGAAAACAGGTAGGCTATGAAGCGTATGGGAGCTTCCAGCCAGGAAAACATCCTACCCAGCGTCTCTAACAGCCACTCTATCGCCCGAAAAAAAGCCGGTGGCGTTAGACGCTCATCGGCGACGGCTTTGAAAGTCGAATGGATGGTCTCTACTGTAGGGTTGGGAACAGCCATCAGGCGGCTAATCCCCGAGCATGTTCCAGTTGAGTGAGGCGATAATCGATGTCATACCCATCTTTGATGGCTCGCAAACTGTAATACCAGCTTGCCATTATCAAAGGCAGTATCGACACCATCATCATGAATGTGATGATCACCTGAATGACATACACAACGATCAAAATGGCTGCCCATATCTGGTCATCCATCGCAACTTGTGTCACATTACTCACGAGTTGCCCTATAGCTTGCAGCAAAATCATGGCCACTAGTAGAATGGAGAGAGTCCGCTTACGATATCCTTTGTACAAATAGCCCACTCTATTCATCGCATCAGATGTCACAAGATCATCTAAGATGGCAGCCGCCGGCAAGACCGATAGTCCCCAGTAAACAGGCCAGAACGAAGATAAAAACATCGTCCAAACCACAGTGCCGAACCGCTTGAACGCCATCTTATACGCTTGACGCGAGGAGAGTTGGCGTCCGCGCACTGCCTGTTGTATCACGAATAGACAAGCACCGTGGACCAACAGGATCATAAATAACGAGAGCACATACAAGATCATGAACATACCCAGTATAGCAAATGCGGCACTCACCGCTTCCATCTCGTTCCCTCGAGAGGGTGTCATGCGGTCAGTCCATTTCACCATGATGATAATGAACGCAGTTAATAATGCAGTTAATACAGACGCTGGCCACACTGCGCATAACAGAAACCTGCCCCAGCAACGACGCAGGATATCAAACGCAAGGTCGAATACAGAGCCAAATGTGGTGTTATAAAACTGTAACCGCTCCATGTCATATCCTCCAGCATCATTCAGAACGCAGATAATCCAATCGGTGCCAGTCGTTATTATAGCACGACATGAGCCTATTTAATACTGCCAACCAGGCTGAACATGGGCGACATGATCGATATGGCGATAAACCCTACCAAACCACCCATGAAAATGATCAGAGCGGGCTCTATCATTGAGGTCATTCCTTTGATTGCGTTCTCTACCTCTTTTTCGTAGAACTCGCTCACCTTCACTAGCATCTCCGATAACCGACCGGATTCCTCACCTACATCGATCATGTGAGCCACCATCGAAGGGAACAATCCTGTAGCAGCGATCGGAACACTCAGCTTCTGCCCTTCAAGCACTGAGGTGCGCACACGCGCCAGTGAGGTCTCAATGACCACATTGCCAGTGGTCTCACCCACGATTTCCAGACATCGGATCAATGGAACTCCGCTGGCTACCAGCACACCTAATGTTTTGGTGAAACGGGACACCGCCATCTTTAATAGCATATCGCCTACTATGGGTAGCCGCAGTTTGACGGCGTCCACTTGGAACTGCCCTTTCTTGGTTGCCACAAGCTTCTTATAGAAAAAGATGGTAGCAGCAATCACCATCACGGGGATATACCAATATCCTGTAGCGATATCACTCACGGCAAACACGAATTTGGTGGTCGCGGGCATTTCGATATTCATGCCAGCAAATATGCCCTTAAAGGTCGGCAGCACGAAAGTGAACATGGCTCCCACCAATATCACGGCAAAAACCAGCACCATCACAGGATACATGAGGCTGGACTTAATCTTCTGGCGTATCTCGAGGTCAGCCTCGGTAAATTTCGCCACACGCATGAGCACTTGGTCCAAAAGACCGCCCACTTCGGCGGCCTTCACCATGTTGACGAAAAGATTACTAAATACCTGAGGGTGTCTGGACATGGACTCACCTAAGGGCAATCCGTTCTCCACATCCTGAGATAGTTGTGTGATCACTTCTTGAAAAGATGGATTCTTGGCTTGAATTCGCAGGATATCGAGGCTCTTCAATAACGGAATACCGCTATCTATCATAGTGGCGAACTGCCAGGCGAACTGCACCACCTCCTCAGGTTTAATCTTGGCCTTCATGCTGGGAAGCGAAAATCCCGAACGGGACTTGGTCTCCTGCAAAAAGGTGATGTACAGGTGCTGGCTTTGAATCATCTGCGTGGCAGAACCGGATGTTTCCGCCTCTACTACACCATTAATACTTTTCCCTTCGGCATCGACCGCTCTATATGAAAACTTTGCCATTATCCTCGCCTATATTGCACTGATCAGCCGCAGCAGGTTGTCTTTGTCCATACAACGGCCTAAAGCACCTTCCATATCTATCTTGCGAGCCTTGACTAACGACGCCAACGAGCTATCCATGGTCTGCATGCCTATACCTTTGCTGGTTTCCATCATACTGTAAATCTGGTGGGTCTTCGCTTCTCGTATCAGGTTACGTATGGCGCTAGTAGCGATCATGATCTCCAAGGCTGCAGCACGGCCACCGCCAATCACAGGCACAAGCTGCTGTGCCACCACGGCCTGAAGCGTATTCGCCAACAACACGCGAATCTGTTCCTGCTGCTCTGGAGAGAAGACGTCGATCACGCGGTCAACTGTTTGCGGGGCATTTCGAGTATGGAGGGTGCCGAAAACAAGGTGTCCTGTCTCCGCCAGTGTCAGTGCCGCCTGGATGGTCTCCAGGTCGCGCATTTCACCAAGGAGTATCACGTCAGGGTCTTCACGCAAGGCAGCACGTATAGAGTTGTGGAAGCTCTCACTATCGGCCCCAATCTCCCGCTGATTGACCATGCTGCACTTGTGTTGGTGCACAAACTCGATGGGGTCCTCAATGGTGAGAATATGCTTATAGGTTGTGCTGTTGATCGCATCGATCATCGCCGCTATCGTGGTTGATTTACCTGAACCTGTCTGCCCCGTCACCAGAATCAACCCGCTGTGCAGTTCGGTAAAACTGCGGAGCACCTCTGGCAGCTTCAAGTCCTCAAAGCTTGGGATTTTCGCAGGAATGGCTCGCATAGCGCAGCAGATATTGGCCTTTTGCTTGTAGATATTGACACGGAAACGCCCCGTGGCATCGGTGCCGAAGCTGATATCCAGCTCCTTTGTGTTCTCAAACTTCGTGACCTGCTCATCGCTGAGGGCATCATACACTATCCGCTGCAACTGGTTATTGTCAAGCACATCCATGGCCATGCTGTATAGCACACCGTCTACGCGAAAAACTGGGGCTAGTCCGGCTGTGATATGGATATCGGACGCCTTGATCTTTCGGGCGATCTTCATGAGGTCCTCTATCGACATGTCGTCAAGTGGCGGCATCTCCATGTCAGACGGCATCGGAAGATTGTGCGAGCTAAGAGTTTTCGACACACCAGCATCAGGTATGGGCTGTACGGGTTTTGGTGCTGGTGTACTACCTAACGGTACTAGAGGTTCCAGATCATCTAGAGATATCGGACGCAGACCATCATCGGGCATGAAACACTCTCCTAACTCGAGTAGATGACACGAATCGATTCGTCCAGTGTTGTCTGACCAAGCAGTATCTTTTTGATGCCATCTTCACGCATAGACACCATACCTGCATCCTGAGCCGCTCTGCGAATAGCATGTGTGGGCTCACGGTGTAGAATCATGTTTCGGATTTCTTCTGTGACAGGCATGATTTCAAAAACACCGATTCGGCCCTTATATCCTGTCGTCTTGCACTTTGGACAGCCCGCCCCACGGTAGAAGGTCGGTGTACCGCTCATCTCAGTGTCTGTGATCGCCATCCGTTTTAAGGATGCCGGATCAGGCTGGTATTCTTGCTTGCATTCCACACATATAGCTCGCAGCAGTCTTTGTGACACTATACCCAGCAGAGAGCTGGCTATTAAGAATGGTTCGACACCCATGTCAATCAGACGAGCAACGGCACCAGGAGCATCGTTGGTATGCAGCGTGCTGAGCACCAGGTGCCCTGTCAGTGCTGCTTCTACTGCGATGATGGCCGTCTCCTTATCACGAATCTCTCCCACCATGATCACATCAGGGTCCTGCCGCATCATAGCTCTCAGCCCTGCCGCGAAGGTCATCTCAGCTTTGGGGTTGACATTCACCTGGGTGAGACCTGGCAGGTCATATTCTACTGGGTCCTCAATGGTGAGGATGTTATTCAAGCCTGTGTTCAGCCGACTTAAGGCACTATACAGCGTGGTCGATTTACCCGAGCCAGTCGGTCCAGTCACCAGAATGATTCCGTACGGCCGACTGATCATTGTCTCAAACATATCCATGGTTTCGCGAAGCATACCAAGTTTATGGAAGTCCACAGAGATACTGCCTCTGTCAAGAACACGAAGTACGATCTTTTCGCCAAATATGGAGGGCAAGGTATTGACACGCAGATCGTAGTGCTTATTATCGACGGACAGGCTGATACGACCATCCTGTGGAATCCGCTTTTCCGCGATGTCCATATTGGCCATAATCTTGATGCGGCTGGTCAGGCAGGCTTGCACCGGGCGAGGCACCAGCATCATATCCCGCATGATCCCATCCACACGGTACCGGACCCTGACATTCTCACGTCCTGGTTCTATGTGGATATCGCTCGCCTTCTCACGAATAGCATCTGCCAGCAAGAGGTTGCTTAGGCGCACGACTGGGGCCACCGCAGACAACTCGCGAAGTTGTTCGACGCTCATGTCATCGTCTTGGTTGCGCAGGATGTTCTCTACGTCAACGGAGGCATCATCGAGCTCCTGAACCACTTCACTGAGAACATGGCTCACCTTCACCTCTTCCCGGAAGGCGTTCGCAATAGCCATCATGATCTCTTCTTCGGTGGCAAAGACGGGGTCCACCTCTTTGCCGGTGATCAAGCGCATCTCATCGGTAGCGAAGATATCAAGGGGGTTCACCATCGCCACCGTCATGCGCTTACCCTCTAGTGATATTGGCGTGGCTTTATACCGGCGTGAGGCTTGTTGCGAAAGAAGACGTGAGATTTCGGGTTCTACATTGACTTTGGCAAGATCGATATAAGGTATACCCCATGCATCTGCCAGCACCATCACCCGCTGCCGATCGGTGATCATGCCCATTTCCATGAGCACTTTATCAAGATCGACTACATTCTGAAGTTGTTGTTGCTTTTCGATGGCAAGAGTGAGTTGCTCTTGAGTTATGAGCCCTGCCTTAACGAATAGGTACCCTGGCCGCTCACCCAGAGGTTGTGGATCCATGTTGCTAATACCCTTTCGTTCGTTATCGCAGTCGGTCAGTCATAAGGTCAGCTTCACCGTAAAGGCCGATGACACCGAGAGGATTCTTACGAACCCCTAAGCTCATTATATTCGTAAATGGCTTTTGTAGTATTGAAAATATAACTTCGTGACTACAGAGATGCATTCCAGCATATCTGTGGTTTGTTAACTTGAGTATATGACCCTAATGGATTCTTCAAGTGTCGTTAATCCGAGCAGGATTTTCTTTACTCCGTCTTCCCGCATCGTCACCATGCCTGCCTCTTTGGCGGCAGCGCGAATGAGGTGGGAAGGAGCACGCTGGAGGATTAGGTTCCGGATCTCATCGGACATGGGCATCAGCTCGAATACACCGACTCGCCCTTTGTATCCCGAGTGCTTACACCTGGAGCAACCTGCGCCTCTATAGAATCTCTGCGAACCATCGGTGATGATATCTGCAATTCCCAGCCTCTTCAAGGACTCGATGTCCGGTGTATACTCCTCTTTGCATTCACTGCATATCGAACGGAGCAACCGTTGGGATACCACACCCAGTAGCGAGCTTGCGATCAGGAACGGCTCTACGCCCATGTCAATCATTCGGGCGATAGCTCCTGGTGCATCGTTGGTATGAAGAGTACTGAGCACCAGGTGGCCGGTAAGAGCCGCTTCTACCGCGATGACCGCCGTCTCCTTGTCACGAATCTCACCCACCATGATCACGTCAGGGTCCTGACGCATCATGGCACGCAGACCGGCGGCAAATGTCATCTCCGCTTTCGTGTTCACGTTGACCTGGGTTAGTCCTGGCAAGTCATACTCGATTGGGTCTTCAATAGTGAGGATGTTGTTAAGCCCGCTATTGAGCCGGCTCAAGGCGCTATACAGAGTGGTGGACTTCCCCGATCCGGTTGGTCCGGTGACCAGGATAAATCCGTATGGATGGCTGATCATCTTGTCAAACATCAACATGGTTTCGTTCAACATCCCCAGCTTGTTAAAGTCAACGGAGATGCTGCTTCTATCGAGCACGCGCAACACGATCTTTTCGCCGAACAATGAGGGAAGGCTGTTGACCCGAAGATCGTAGTGTTTGCCGTCAACTACCAGACTGATGCGGCCATCCTGAGGCTGACGCTTTTCGGCGATATCCATATTTGCCATAATCTTAATACGGCTGGTCAGGCAGGCCTGCACTGGACGCGGCACCAGCATCATATCACGCATCATGCCATCGACTCGGTAACGTACGCGTACATTTTCGCGGCCGGGTTCTATATGGATGTCACTAGCTTTTTCGCGGATGGCATCGGCAAGCAGTAGGTTGCTCAGGCGGACTACCGGAGCAACACCCGACAGTTCACGCAACTGCTCGACGCTCATCTCATCGTCCGGATCGGACAGATTTTCATCAAGGCTGACGGCTGCTTCGTCCAGCTCCTGAACAACCTCGCTTAGCACGTGGCTCACAGGAACCTGTTCGCGGTAGGTGTTGGCTATTGCCGCCAGTATCTCTTCTTCAGTCCCATACACAGCATCGATATATCGGCCCGTAAGGCGCTGCATTTCGTCAGTGGCATACACATTCAAGGGGTTGACCATGGCCACAGTCAACTTCATCCCATCCAGCAGAACAGGGACCGCCTTGTACCTGCGGCACACGTTTTGTGGCAGCATTTTCGCCACTTCAGGTTCTATAGGTGTTTTGGCCAGATCGATATACGGTACATTCCAAGATTCAGCTACTACGACCACTCGCTGTTGGTCTGTCATCATGCCCATCTCAATCATGACTTTATCAAGATCAAGCATGTATGGCAGATTCTTCTGCTTTTCTATGGCTAGAAGCAGTTGCTCCTCGGTGATCAGCCCTGCCTTAACGAATAGTTGCCCTGGTTTGTCAACGGATGGTTGTGATGCCAATCTCTTTCTAGCCTTTCACTTCTATGGTACTTTCACAGGCACAGTCGCAGTCGGTAGCTGGTCAACCGCCACTTTTCCGCCTTCATCGACTATTGTCGCAGTCACGAAAACCACTACTTCCGACTTGCTCTTGGTATTGCTATCCTGTCGGAACAGGTAACCGAAGATCGGAAGATCGCCAAGCAATGGAATTTTCGTGCTCTTCTTAATGTCAGTCTCTTTGATCAGTCCGCTGATCACTATGGTCTCACCCGACTTTACGCGCACCGTATTGGTGGTATTGCGCTTGCTGATGCGGGGTAAAGCCACTCCCTGAGCATTCAAAGTGATGTCGGTGATGCTGCTAATTTCGGGCTCGACCATTAATACCACTTCATTATCGCCTGATAACTTCGCACTGCAAGTCAGTTTAACGCCCACCTCAACCTGTTCCGTCGTGATCGTCACGCCGTTGGTGGTCTGCATGATTGAACTGATATATCGTAAGGTATCACCGATAAACAGCGTAGTTGGGATACCCTCCATCGACAGACTTTTCGGGCTTGCCAACAGCTTCGCCTTGTTTTTATCGATCAATGCCTTGAGGTTCAAGTCCAGGCTAAGCGGAGTCGCAATGGTTGAGAAGACATCGTTGATGGATGTGATTGGGTCGAGTGTGCGCAGTATATTCAACCGCCCGCGGTCATCAATCTCCATATGAGCTGTTGACCCAGAGTAATCGGGAGCAAATCCAAATGTGTCATCCAGGCCATCTGTTAGGTCTACAATCTTGGCTTCGATCATGATCTGCGGTTTCGATACATCCAGTTGGGCAAGCATATCCATCGCCCTGTCTACGTCAATACGCGGCCCGAGCAGAATGATGGTATTTGTTGTGTCATCCATGATCTGGGTTTTTTCACCACTCGCAGCACCTGTACTGCCTCCACCACTATCAGCAGCCGCAGGGCCGACCGGTGCTGTGCCCGGCTCGGTCTTGCCACCAACCGCACTGGCCGTGGCCTCCAGATCGATGTCGGTAAACTTCAGTCCACCCTCTTTTTCCTTCGGGCTCAGAGTACTCTGTGAGTTTCGCGGACCGAGGTATACCTTGACAGTAGGCAGCATCCAGCCTATTGTGGAAAACAGATCCTGTGCTCTGGAATGCCTAACGCGATATATCTTTGTATAGATATCTTCCTGTTCTTTTTTATGCAGGCTCTCAAGCTGCTCTACCAGCTTCTTGGCATTCTCAACATCCTCTTTCGGCCCAATCAACGTCACAAACTGGGTGCTTATGCCTCGCATTTTTGACGTAGTGTCATTAAGCATACTGACCTTAATTCTGAGCGCAGGGAAGGTAGCGGTCAGGACATCCTGCATGAGTTTGGCGCCTGTACTGTTGAACGGCACCATATCTATGGATGTAGGGCCGGTTCCACCCTCTCTGACCTGTTCTGCAGTATGGATGAGATAGGTTTTACCATCGAATTGCACTTTAATGCCATACACAGTGGATATATATTCTAAGGCCTCAGCTAAGGTCACATTTTGCAGATTTAAGGAGACATCGCCCTTTACGTTGCTGCCCACCACTATATTGGCACCACTCTGCAAGGCCAGACTGCGCAATACTGTGGGCAGATCAGCCTTGGCAAAATTCAAGCTTAAGCGCTGCGTCGTTCCGGGTTTTGCGTCCGCCGATGGGTTTGGCGCGGTCTGCACATGGATGATCGATACGGGCTTTTGGGCGGGTGGCTGCACCTCAGCGGTTGGCTCCGAAGGTTTAGCAGGTGTTCCCTGATCGGGCTCCGGTGCCGGATCAGCTTGTGCGGTGCCTTCTGAGGGTGCGGTGGTTGTTTCTGGAACAGGTGCTGTCAACTTCAAATCCGCTTCAGATTTTGGTTCAAGTAGCCCCGAAGGAAGTATGACGGTCTCAGATGGTTTTTCCACGGGTTTGGCGGTGATTGTTCCCGTAATAGTCGAGGATGTTGCAACCACTTTTTGTTCAGGGTCAAATTCAGAGACTGTATCCACCGCAGCAGGGGTATCCAATAACTCATCTGAGGGTTCAACTACCGGCGGTTCGTAGTCTTTACCATACACCGATAGAACAAGCACCCGCCCCCCATCGTTCTTCTGAACTTCATATTTAAGAGTTCGGCTTAGCCGGACACGGATCCGCATAACTGGCGGCTTCGCACTATACCACTCCACAGCCACTCTAGCCGCACCGGGTAGTTTCGGAGTGGAGAACTTGGCTTTACCATCCATGATGGCGTCAACATCAAGTACCGGCGAGCTCATTTTACCAACCGTTGTCAGCCTGTGCTTCAACATGCTGCTGGACTTGATCACAACAGCGAAATGATCTGGTTCGTCAATAAATTTGACCACGGCGCGAGGAGCTTCAGCGGCCAATACTCGAGCACATGTGATCACCATCGATATCACAATCAATGCGCTGAATTTGAGTAACCGCATATCTGGTTTATGCATTCTAATTCTCCCCAACGGTCAATATGTATGATCTACCTTCTTTGACGAATGTAGCGGATTCGCGTGTCACCATCACGAGCCGGGAACCGTCTGCCGCCTGGTCACCCAAAGCGACTTGATCGCCGCCCGCCGCTCCTTTGATAATGGCCATCTGGTGTTCACCGACGATCGTACCCAGCAGCATAAATTCGGGCGGTGACTTCACTACCGGTGGTATCGGTGCTGTCACGGGCTTATCATCTCCTGAAGCCGGACCAGGACCGTTTGATGGCGCGGGCAAATCGGGCAGTGGCATCAGTCCTGATGGCCTGGACCCTACTGGTCCAGGATTGTTTGATGGCGGCGCTGCCATGTCTGGAATTTCATCAAACTGGTCCGGAACCATAAATGGATCTCGTTCGCTACCGACGGGTTGTACAAAAGGTACCCCAACAGTCACCAAACCGCCCTCGGCTTTCTTCGGGTCGATCTTCGCTGTGATTTCTGGCAACGCAGGCTTATTAGCACCGGTCTGATAAACCACAGCACCAACTAAGCATATGGCCAAAATGATCAAAACTAAAAGTTGCTTTTGCTGCTTAGGATCAGATGTGTTCATTTTGCAGCTACCTTATCCCGGAATATAAACGCCGTGATCGAGATGCTCATATCTACCAGTTGCGGATCGCCTCGGAACTGCCTTGGTTTCGGCCGTATGTCCACACGCCGAACCGACATAATCTTAGGGAACCGCGTAAGCCCATCTAAAAACTGCATAGAATCCCAAAATCGACCGGCTACCGATATCTGGATATCTTGCTCATCATACAACTTCACAGCAGGCGGTTCAGCCTTTGCGGCTTCTGACCCAGCCGCCGGTACCGGTTCAGGTTTTTTGTTGTCTAGGCGCACTGAATCGACACTTAATCGGTGTTGCTTCGCGGCTATCTGAAGCTGCTTCAATAATGTGGGAACATAGCTGCGCGCTGTTACAGACAGCTCTAAATAACGGAGCTGCCCTTCGGCGGATTTCAAACGCCGATTCGCATCTTCCAGCTTTCGTGCTACCGCTTGAGTCTCCTGAAGACGATCATCAGTTGAAAGCAGTTCCGTATCGACCGATGACTGCATCATGAATAGCCAATAGATACTGGCTATACCAACCACAGCGATGAGTGCACACAGTACAGCAAGAAATCGACGCTCAACCTTAGTCGAGTAACTCTTCATTTTGGTGCCTCAACCTTTTTACCATCAGGCATCTGAAGAGGCATAAGCTCGCCGCCGATCTCAAAGTCAACGATCTTTGACTTCAATGTCTTTCTTTGTTGTGTGTAATGCAGTTCTACTTTCGGGAATTTCTGGTTCATCTGCAGCATCATATCGCCCACAAGCCGCTGTTCGGCCGCGGAACCGGTGATCGTGATGACAGCCGCCGTTCCGTTCGTCCCATCTGTACTAGTCAGGGAGTTAAACCAGACGTTGGCTGGTAAACTACGCGATGCGTTCACGATCGCCTCATACCATGATCTGGTGTTGTTCTTGGCCATGCTGAGCGTGTCTAGTTTGGGTTTCAACGTCAGGATTTCAGCTTCTATCGCCTTAACCTGCACCATGCGGGGTTCCATTGCAGCAAGAGTAGCCTGATTGGCTGCCAATTGACCAGAAGCCAGTAGCCAACGCGTGAGCATCACACTGATGCCCAGACCCAGGATTACCAGTTCGCCAATGAGCAACCAATACAATAACTTTTTGATCGCTTCCTGATGGCGCAACTGCTCTCGCTGAGCGGCAATAAGGTTAACGATGGGCATATTTAGACCTCATCAACCAAATCATACTTTCATCCCCCGCTTTTCGGCTGCCCACACATGCATTGAGCAACCCATGGCCACACCCATCAGCATATTCCACTTCGCCTTTTCGGAAGGTCCGCCCTCCATCACTCGTATGAAGCCGTCCTCTAGTGGCTGAGCTAACCGGACATCAAGGCCAAGACGGGCTGCCATGTAGTCGCAGACGCCTGCGATCTGGCCGATACCACCGCTCAATGTCATCCGTTTGATATGTTCATCGGCGGAATCCGGAATCTGCGATTGGTGGAACTGCATACTGCGCCTTACTTCACGAAGTACTTCATCTAGCTGCTCCTGTAGAAGACGTAAAGCCGTAGCATGGGATACCATCTCATCGGTTTGAGTTGCATCCTCAGGGTAACGTCTGTGCAGCAGATCGCGCATATCAAGGTCCAACATAAGTTGAGCCGCAGGCTGTTCGTTGATTCTCAACCCGGCTGCGATCGCCTTTACGATGGCATCGAGGCCAATGCTGACTGTTCGAATCAAAATCGGCACACTACGCGACTTCAAATAGAGACTTGACAGGCTACTGCCGATGTCTAAAATGCATACGGTGTTTTCCCTGTCTTCACCATCTTCTTGGATGCAGCCATACAGAGCTCTCTCCAGGCAAAAGCCATTCACATCGACCGCAATCACTTCAATCCCAGCTTGGGTGATCGCCGACATATGCCCGTTAAGCAGCTCATTTGGCACCGCAACCAGCATCACCGGCTGTTCGAGCATATCGAGTGTAGTCGGCAATATGCTATAACCTAGCTGACAATCATCGACCGGTATCGAGAGGTGTTTTTGTGCTTCGAAATGAATGGTCTGCTCCAGCAGCTTCGGGCTTAACTTCGGGAAGTTCACTTCACGTACCACGACTCCGGTACCGCTGACAGCCGTCACCGCTGTATTAACTTTAATACCGTGATCTTTGACAGCTTTTGAGATGACGGCGGCAACAGCACTAGTATCCTTAACAACACCCTCTATCACGGACCCGGGTGGTGTTTCGCAGATGACCGCAGCATTCATCTGCCAACCTGTTGAGGTCAGCTCCAGATGTGTGATCTTCACACTACTGCTGCCGATATCTATACCTAGAACTGATGGCAAACCCATTCTTCCCCTATGCTTTCCGTACACATCGGTACACCTTACAATATACCAATTTACGCATGAGCTATGAAACTACTGACGATCTCGAAGCTCTTTGGCTAGTTGCTGGCCTTTGCGCATTTCTTCCAGCATTTTCTGACGCTGTGAGGCCACCAATCTTGTCCATATCTGCCAGATCACAAACACACTGATCACCAAAGCCAATAATGAACCGCCGACAACCCGTAAAACGCGGAACACAGGATTTTGCATACGGATATCGCGCTGAACGGTCTTCAAGGCACCGATGTCTTGTGGGCTCTGAACACGCTCCACCTGCCTTACACTATTAGTGTTGTCCGTTTTATTGCGACTGTCAACATCCTGCAACGGAGTTATCACAGGGGCATCTGCGGGCTGGTCTGAGCGTTGCCTATAAGCTCGCTCCACTTCAAAGCTCTCGATGGAGTTAGAGGGTTGACGCACTATGGCCCATGCGTTACCGCAAACATAGCTCATTACCACCAAAATAACAAAGCACCCATACCACTTATTCATAATGTAGTCTGCACCACCTTAACCTGCCATGTCTGCGAAATGAGAACGGGAGCTCGCGGTAGATCAATATCGATTAATGGCAGTCCACTTGAGTTTCGATCTTGAATGCGGTTGTCGTAGATAAACTTAATGGTTCCGGTTCCCGATAGAACGGTCGCTTCATCTTTGCAGATGTAGCTACCGTAGATCATCCCGCTTGATAACAATCCACCTATCACGTGGTCGGTATACATGATGGCACTCACTTGCGACGGTGTTCCTGCACCTGATAATCCTGTGGCGATCGTTCTGTATTGGGCTGTGCCAGAATAGTCGGCTGTTGTGCCGTTATATGCTGCAATCGTATCACCATCCTCATCAAGCCGGGCTTTCGTAAATGGTGGTGTAATGTATTGCCTTACATTGCTAAGCCAAGTGCTGCTGCCTGTGTCACCTAGCCAGATGCTACCCTTAGCGGCAAGACCGACAATATCCTTCTTCTCATTAGCTGCATCTACAGCGCTAGGGTCACTGCCCCGGAAGTCAGGTGGGTTGGCATAAGATATACTGCCCCACACGTGTATATTCCGCTGTGTATAGATGGTACCCTGTCCAGTGACAGTCCCCTTAATAACGCAATCGCCAAGAACGGTCACAGGACCGTGTATCTTAATAGGTTTAGTGGAATCTGTGTTAAGTAAACCCAAACTGCCGTTGTAGACCCCGTTCGTTGTTTTCCTCTCGTAAACTCGCGTGTTTGGGTTATAGACATCGATGTAGGCCCCTTGGTTGTAATAAGGGTTTGTTGTTCCATCAAGAAAGGTCTGTTTGGTATCCACATAGTTCTGAGACAATGTCTGGTAATAACTAATTGACGAAAGGTCAGGCATGACCACTTCCGAGGTAGGCTGCGGATCAAGCAAGGTACCGGAAAATGAACGGGTGCCTCGGGAGTCGGCCTTCACCGCTCCGCTGATACGCCCGGTGGTCACTGCGGCATTTGCATCATAAAGGAAGTCACGCCACATCTCGTACATTGACCCGCCTTTGGCACCATATACTGCACTGGAGTATGCCTGGCGATATCTGGCCTGCATGTTCGCTATGTAGGTGGCGTTGGTCTGCTGGTTGTAAGTTCCTGACAGAAGCCCCGTTGCGGCGGGTATCAGCTTGTTGCTGGCCGTCGCGGCCACACTGCCATTGATCATACCACCACCAGAAAAACTAAAGTCACCATTTGCTCGCATATCGCCCATCACTTGCAAGCTGGTGTTCGTGAACCCGGTCATCCAACCATAATTATGGACAAAATAGGCATAGTCAAACACACCCGCTCTGGGTAATGCGTAGTCCACAACCTCATCTATAGACGTTCGCGCTTCGCCGGCATCTAGTACCCCATCACCATCTGTGTCATCCCAGCCAACGCTTCTGAAGGTTACCCTCCGCGAGAACATGTTTACTTGACTATACCCCACGGCGGCTACAGCATACCGTAAAGTAAGGTGAACCACTGCGCCACGGGAATCAATCGGGTTCGCTACCGTAGCTCCAGTTAACAGGGTATCCATCGCATTATATGTTTGGTTAACCTTGAATATCTTCCAAATGGCTAGCTTGTGTACCTGCAACCCTGATTCGGCCGCAAAAAGTGTGCGGGTTGTCTGCTCCTGACGGGCAGCATATCTAAACGCGGCCGTTGACATCTGAAGCAGTACTGTGCCAAGTGTTAAGCAGATAAACATCATGACTAATGTGGTTACGAGAGCCGCTCCCCTACTGGTTGATTTACCCATCACTTCATGTTCCTTAAAAAAACCATCTGGCCGATACGGTAGTCACGGTTCCCCGAATTAGTCACCCTACGCACGTTTAGCAATATCCGAATACCCCTAAGCCGGGCCGTGGGGAAAACATTTGCAAACGGAGTGTAGCTCTGGCCTGTAGATGGGTCTGTAGTAAGAAGCCCTGTTATGAGTGGTGCTGTTCGTCCTGACCACTCGAGGTTCCCATTTTGCACACGAAACCATCTTTGTGTGGTGCTTGCAAGCATCGGAGCGATGAAATCACCATTATTTTGGGCACTTGGCATATAATAGTTAATTTGGTTGCCGTTATTAGCGATTTCCATATAGGCAGCACTTCTTAGCTCATTGGAAAGACGCTGCATCGCCAGGCCGCCATCCATGCTCACCGTGCTGTCAGCCCAGCCGCCTTGATAAATACGTCCACCCATGATGACCAGCGAGGTACTGCCGATGACAATCATGGTTGTGATGGCCATGGCCACCATGAGTTCAACGAGCGACATGCCTTTGTTAGTGAGATTCCTCATAAATTCGCTATGACCGTACTGACCACTATGGTATGGGTGGCTCCGCTGGAGCCTCGCCAGTTTATGGTGACCAGCACTTTCTTAAGGTCGAAGGCCACATCTGATACGGCCAGAGTTCCTGTGCCGTCAGGAAGACGCGAGGCCGGACTGTTGGCACCGTCGGCATTCGTGATCGAATAAGGATTAGTCGTTGGTGAGCTGCCAATCGCCCCATACGCCAGTAGGCCAGCATACGTCAGGTTGCCAAATCCGGCTACCCTGACTTCTTCCATCGTGCGCTGAGCTATAGTCACCGCTTCTGCTCTCAGTTTCGCGTCATTATTCACACGCATCCCAAGTGGATATAATGCGCCAAATATCGCAATGAGGAAGCTGAATGCCAATAAAGCGATCATCACCTCTACCAGCGTGAACGCCTTCGTATATGCTCGCATCGGTATGTGCTCCATATCGGTAAAAAAGCATTGAGCGACCCGTTTCGGGGTCGCTCAACATCATGGTCGAAGATCGAAATTTACATTACGATCAATACCCTGCCAGGCTCACTTATAGTGCATGTCCCGATACGGAACAGGTAGGATTGGTCGTCGAAGTTCCGATGGTGTATGTGCCAGACGCTGGGCAAACAGGGGTGGCCTTAAGTGGCTTAGAATCGCCTACCAGATCAGAGATGGCTTCGATCTTTGCACCCTGCATCAGGTTCTGCTCGGTAGCAGACTGGATCTGCTTTAGGTTGGCGACGCACGCCTTGGTCTGAGCTGTGGTTCGAGCGTTTAAGAAGTTAGGGATGGCGATGGCCATCAGCACGCCAATGATCAAGACAACGATCATGATCTCGACTAATGTGAAACCCTTGCGTAGGTTTTTCATTGAGAATTCCTCCCGAGAAAATATAGTAGCGAGTTACTGTTCACCAGTTTACCTGCATTCTGGGCAGACTGGTAATCGGGCACCTTCTGCATGGAAGGAATAATGCCTGATCATGGTTTTAGCATACACGGGTAATAGAATCTTGTCAAGCCTTTTCAGGCTCCCCGCTGCTATCATGATATCAACATCTTTATGTTACACTGAAATACAGGAAATAGCTTCTTATATTTTATTCAATATGCGATATTTTCCTAGTATTTATACAGGTTTTTCACCAAATATGCCTAATCCAATCAACGCCCACACCCCCATGCTACAGCAATATTTCCGCGCGAAAGAGGAATTCCCCGGCGTGATGCTTTTTATGCGTGTGGGTGACTTCTTCGAACTCTACGGCGAAGACGCCGAGATCGCCTCCCGTGAACTGGAGCTCACCCTCACCGGACGAGAAGACGGCCCGAACGGACGCGTCTCGATGGCGGGGGTGCCCCACCATGCGGTAGAACGGTATCTTGCCCGGTTGGTAGCCAAGGGCATCAAGGTAGCTTTATGTGACCAGGTGGAAGACCCCAAGACAGCCAAAGGTCTGGTCAAGCGTAAGGTCACGCGGGTCGTGACGCCCGGTACCATTCTGGAAGACAGCATGTTGGACGGATCCGCGAACAACTACCTGGTGGCATGCGTGGCAGGTAGTGACCTCAGCGGAGTGGGCGTGGTGGATGTCTCCACCGGTGAGTTCCTCGCCACCGAAATCCCGGGTGATGCCACCATCGCGCGCATCGTACAGGAAGTGCAGCGTCTGCAGCCCGCCGAGGTGCTGGTGCCCATCGAAGCCAGTGAGCTGGCTCAAGCCATTGAGGACTCAGTAGGTTCCATAGTCACTACCTATGACCCAAATGAATACCCGGACCGCACCAGCAGCCGTAATATACTATTGAATCACTTCACTACCAGTTCCCTGCGCGGGTTTGGCTGCGAGGATTACACCGTGGGCCTCGACGCCGCCGCGATGGTGCTGCGCTATCTGAACCGTAACCAGGTGCAGGCGCTGCAGCATATCCGCACACTCTCTACTTACTCGGTAGAGAGCTTCATGTATCTGGACACTGCCGCACGGCGCAACCTGGAGCTCACAAAGTCGCTGATCGACGGAACCCGCAAGGGCACGCTGATGGACACCTTGGACCGCACCCGCACCCCGATGGGTACGCGGATGATGCGCCGCTGGCTTGATGAGCCGTTGCAAAATGCCGATGAGATCAACGAACGCCTCGACGCCGTGCAGGAGTTGGTCTCCAACAGCATCCTGCGCGAAGATATCCGCACTGTGCTGCGAAAAATCGGCGATGTCGAGCGCCTGATCTCGCGGGTGGCCGCCGGTGCCGCATCACCCCGCGATTATGCCGCTCTGCGGAGCTCCTTGCAAGCTTTGCCTCAGTTGAATCAACTGGTGTTGTCACTCACCTCCACGATGGGCTCCAAACTGGCCGTCCGCGTGCAGCCGCTGCCAGAGCTGCAGCAGTTCCTGGTCGATGCCATCATCGATGAACCGCCCGCCACAACCAAAGACGGCGGGATCATCCGCGAGGGGTTCCATGCAGAGCTGGACGCCATCCGAGCCGCACAGCACGATGGCCGCCGTTGGATAGCACAGCTTGAGTCAGGTGAGCGCGAAAGCACTGGCATCAACACCCTGAAGGTGGGCTACAACGCGGTGTTCGGATACTACCTGGAGGTCACTAAAGCCAACTCCGCTAAAGTGCCTCCGCACTACACACGCAAGCAGACCACAGTCAACGCCGAACGTTACATCACGCCGGAGTTGAAGGAGCTGGAAGCGAAGGTCACCGGAGCCGAGGAGCGAGCCGTCACCCTGGAGCACGAGCTTTTCGGAATGGTACGCGAGAAAGTCGCCTCATTCGCTGGTGATGTGCAGCGGATCGCCCATGCCTGTGCCACGATCGATGTGCTGTGCAGCTATGCGGATATCGCCGCCACCTACGACTACTGCCGGCCGAACATCCTGACTGAAGGTGCCATCAACATCACCGCAGGACGCCACCCGGTGGTAGAGCAGTTTGGCAGCAGCAGCTTTATACCGAACGACTGCCTACTAGATAATGACCAGCGCATGATCGTGCTCACCGGCCCCAACATGGCGGGAAAGAGCACTTATCTGCGGCAAGTCGCGTTGATTGCTCTGATGGCGCACATCGGCTGCTTTGTGCCTGCCGATGCGGCGGACATCCCGCTGATTGACCGCATCTTTACCCGCGTGGGAGCACATGATGAGCTAGCGACCGGGCAGAGCACCTTCATGGTGGAAATGACGGAGACCGCCACGATCCTCAACCATGCCACCGATCGCAGTCTGGTTATTCTTGATGAAATCGGACGTGGGACCAGTACCTATGACGGACTGGCGATCGCATGGTCAGTGGCGGAGTATCTGCTGACCGTCGGCTGCCGTACCCTGTTCGCCACCCATTACCATTATTTGAATGAACTGGCAAACCAGCAGCAGGTGGTATCCAACTACCGCGTGACCGTGCGAGAAACGGGCGACCGCATCATCTGGCTTCATAAGATCATGCCCGGTGGCACCGACCGCAGCTACGGCATCCAGGTGGCACGTATGGCCGGAGCACCGCCAGAGATGATCGCGCGGGCTCACGAGATTCTGGCTGAGCTGGAAAAGAACACAATGGACCGCAAGGATGTGGCCGGTGTGATGGGCCTTGAGCCCCCCGCCACCACCTCGGTGAAGAAGAAGAAACTGCAACTCACGCTGTTTGATATCGACCGGCACCCTATCATCGATGAGCTGGAACAGTTGGATGTCAGCACCATGACTCCTGTGGACGCCATCGTGAAACTGCAGGAATGGCAGCGGAGGGTGAAGAAAGAGAGCGGGAGGAGCTGAGTTCAGGAGACAGGAGTGGAGGAGCGAAGGAGAGGGGAGGAGCGTCTGAACCACGGATTACGCGGATTTACAGGATGGCACGGATGGGAAAGGGAAAATCATTACCACAGAGAGCACAGAGGAACACAGAGAGTGGTTCAGACAACCTTGAGGGACAACTTGATTCCTGCTCTCCTGCTCTCCTGCTCTCCCGTCTCCTCCTGACTCCTATCTCCTATCTCCTGACTCCTCCCCTATTCCCCTCTTGCTCCAAAGTTGCGGTCCACTGCGATATAATCAAACAGGTTCACCGTTCCGTCTCCATCAATATCGCCTACTACACTAGTCTGTCCAAACCGCTTGTCGAGTTCCACGAAGTCGAACAGATCGATGCTACCCCCGCCATCAATATCGCCGCCAATCAAATCGACGTTCACGCGCCTGTCACTTGGGATGGTAGCTCGCACCGCGAGACAGTTCAGACTACGCACACGGACCTGCGCTGCGGGCTGGGTTGGCTCTGTAGCGACACTACCAAGTGTGTCGAGGCTCAATTCCTGGGAACCAAGCAGACCGCTTGAGCTGTCCAGGTATTCAACGGTTACTGTTCGGCCAGCCATCTCTGTGCCGGACAGAAGGTCCGACATGATCACATTCAGTGTCAGGTCCGACGGGCAGACATCCAGCCAGTAGATGCCATCAATCTGGCGAAAGTTCCGCAGGCTCCAAGCGCAGCTCTGACCGTCATAGCCCACATTATCCGGGCTGCTGTGGCGCGAAAACACCTGGTCGTAGTTGCTGAAGAAGTCATCAATAGATCCGTAATCCGTATCATCACGAAGGTGCTGGACGCCACTGGCCTCTTCAAGGTCCACCATATACCGGTCCCGTGTGTCGTTATCGGGCCGGCTTTCATCCACATGCCAGACCAAAACTCCGTTTGATGCTCCCTCCGCAAGCCGATTACAAGATTCCAGCAAAAAATACTGTTGCGTCGTGTTCTGCAAGGGTATCTTGATAATTGGGCCGTTGTCGATATCCACATCCCTCAACATCAGGCTGGAAGCCGAATCGACGACGGTGGCTGCGACCCAGCTCAGCTTCATTCTGATGTATGCGCTTGGGTCGCATGGATTTCCGCCATTATCTCGCCAAATACCACTCGCCATGACGCAAAAGCTGCCTGCACCGGCACTGGTGTAGGTATAATCGTATAGATCGGGCATGTCCAGCACGTGGAAAAACTCATGGCATATTACCCCCACTGTGGTGATCCCCAGGGTTTCCGGCTGACCTTCCCATCCTCGTTGGGCTGGTTCGGTGTGGTATTGAAAGATTCTCACGCCATCAGCCGCCATGCCGTGAGGCCAGCCCACCCAGCTCTGGTGTGACCATATGTTGTCTGAGCTGTTTCCGCCATATTCCTGTCCCAGGCCGGCATGGATCACGTCCAGGCCATCCACAATCCCGTCACCGTCGCCATCGAATTGCGAGAAGTCGACGGTACCATCCAGGGCGGCTATAGCGTCGGACACCATCGTGGGAGCATTGACATCGGTCTCATCACCTACATCTGCACCATAGAACGCCATCGGTTTGGGCAGTGTGACGGTATACACTTTGCTGATCACCGAAAGCTGTCCTCGGGAGACCCGCTGGAAGTAGCCGTTCACGGAACAACGGTTGAACCCATCATCGTACTCAGGCGTGTTCAAAAGGCTTTCGTAGCTCGAAACAGGATATGGCACGCTCACGTCGCTAAAGTTAACCAGTATCACCAGGTTCTTCAGACTGCCGATAGGGTTGATCACTTTGGAGCCTACCGGTGCCGATGCTTTAAGGGAACTCATGTGCTGGCCGGGCAATTTCGCGGTATGACTGAGTAAGGCTGGCGCAACCCCATTCAAGCGAGGTATCCCATGCGTCTCAGGTGAAGCTATGGGTGATACCAGCCAGGGAGTGGGCACTATTTTGCCGTTCGCTTCCTGAGCGTATACCCAGGCTCCGCTGGCGGTCTTAGTCGCCAGGTAGCCAGAGGCATCTTCATGCCAGCTCATATGCTCATCCCCTCGCAGACGCAACTGAACGGACTGGCCAGAAGGCTGCCTGCAGTTAAAAAGTGCTGGGTTGGCTGGCACCGCCAAGACAGGACATGATGAGACGGTAATGAGTGCGATCAGTGATGCGATACGAAGATAGTGAGCCATATACCCCTCCATGGAGAGTAGAAACCGCATGGGGCCATTTACAAGATATAACATATGCCATACCATTATCTACACAGGATGGTGTCACGGCCGCCGAGTAAGGCAGTCGGAGCTGGATAACGCCCATGCTGAGTGTGCACATTTCATATACCGTTTATATTTTGATATACTATGCTCACACAATCTTATCGTAATGCACGGAAGGAGCTATCATGATGCCACACTGGTCAGGAGTTTTCGCTGTCACCACACTGTTGTTATGTAGTCCATTTGTCGCTTGCCACTCCAAACCCATCACAGAGTCATCTTTGCGCTGGGCGGAAAAGCTGGCAATTGATCCCTCAAATCCAACCCGATGTATAGAGGATATGCGGTGTGGTCCATCGAATGCGGAAGATGCATTCCAATGGCTATTGGTGAAATACGGGCCAAACGCCGAGTCTTACAACGGAGTTGCCAGAAGCCGCATGCAGCTTGGCAATTACACCGGCGCGCAGATGGCCTATGAAAGGTCACTTGCACTCTCGCCAGGAAATCCGACCGTCGCACAGGAACTGCAGACATGCCTGACACTGGTTCACGTTGCTGAGCAAATTACCCCCATGCTGCCCGAGGGACATAGTCTGTTGCGTGTATGTCCTGTGCCAGGGCAAGATCAGGCCAGCTACTGGGTGGCTCTCTCGGCACGTGTTGAACAGAAAGATAATGGATATTCGCACATCACTTTAACAATGGTTAAAGTCACTGCTGGTTTCTACACCAAGCAAACTCAAATACTGCTGCCAGGTTTTTATTATCGTGAGATAGATAACGATGGTTATAGCGGTGTTCAACTATGCGTCATAGACATAACATGTGATGGTATACCGGAAGTGGTCATTCATGCGAACTACAGTGGAGGAAGTTGGTCACCCTCGCACCTGTTGATTTACAGGTGGCAATCGAATCAGCTTGTCAAGCTTCTTGGGGTATCTAGTGATGAGCCGTTGAGTGTTACGGACCTCGGGCATGACGGCAGATACGAAATCATCAATAAGCATGCCGTCGGTTGGCTAATGTGCCATGCCGCCCAACCACGCTGGACCAATATCTACGCTTACAAGAACGGCACCTACCAACTAGCGAACGGCGATTACCCCTTGGAATTCACTGAACTCCAGATGGACATTCAAGAGCAGTTGCGCGAATTCCCACACGACCCCGAACTGCTGCAGTATCTAGGTTCAACTTATGAAATCCAAAAACGACCGCGCCTAGCGTTACAAGCCTACCGTAAAGCTATCAGGTACTATACGAAAGCAGCGAAGAGTGACAACGATCCGACAGGGCGTGCCGAAATCCTGGCAATCATCAACACTATCCGTCAGCGTATACAGGCTCTCACCGTACGCTAACGGCATCGGCATTGGCATATATTGCGTCATCACATTCATTTATACCATTACTGGAGAGTTGGGCCATGAAAGCACGAACCGTATCATTGACACTATTAGCCGCGATCGTTGGGCTATCAGGCAGCTTTGCACAGGCGGCAAAGCAAGTTCCTGAATCCTCCTTCCGCTGGGCGGAGAAGCTGCTAGCAAGAGCATCAAATCCTATCACTAGCCAATGGACGGAAACGGCGTTCGGCCTCAGTGACGCAGAGGAGGCATTCCAGCAGATACTGCACAAATACGGACCTAGCCTCCGTGCCAACAATGGTTTGGCCAGATGTAGAATGAGTCGCGGCCATTACACCCAGGCGATCTCCGCATATCGAAAGTCCCTTGCTGTATCATCAAACCAAAACACGATTCGTGCTGAATTGCAAACCGCCCTGATAACACAACAAATTGCCAAGTTAGCAATACATGAGCTTCCAAAGGGCCATACATTGGTGAGCATCAACAGATTTCCACAGCAAAATCAACAAGACATGTGGGTTGCACTTTCAGCCAGGGTTGTTTTACCTAAAAAGGATGAGTGGGGTGGATGGACCTTTCCATCATACATGGACACATGTATTTCGGTGTTTTTGCAGGATGGCTCCCATCTCAAGAAACCGTGTGATTTTCAGAAGATCGGATACCAAGATGAATACATCGATGTGCATCTTCTTCTACATGACATGAATCATGATGGGACAAAAGAGATCATAGTTCACCAAATAGCATCTGGCGGTGACCATACTCCTTCGCATATGAATGTGTTCAAATGGGAGAACCAACAACTACATAAACTGTTTGGCGGCTTTAGTCAAAATCCATATCTCATCAAAGATATCAATCGTGATGGGAAATATGAGATAGTAGATGACCATATGATTGGTGGTTACATGTGTGTTGCTGACATGCCACATTGGGCCAACATCTATGCATACAAGAACGGAACTTTTCAACTGGCAAATGGTGACTACCCATCCGAATTCACTAAAATTCAGGAATACATGCAGCAACTACTTCGCGAATTTCCACGCGACACCGAACTACTGGAGTATCTAGGCACCACCTACGAAATCCAAAAACGCCCAAGCCTGGCGATACAATCCTACCGGAAGGCCATACAGGTTTACCGCCATGACCTTAACGCGGATCGTGACCCGGTAGGGCGAGCCAAAATCCAGGAAGACATCAACGAACTCCACCAGCGCATATGCAGGCTCAAAGCTCACTGAATTACTACGAGTTTTCGTTTAGCTGATGGCTGACATCAGGCAGATGGGTGCCGGACAGACATCCAAAAGCAGGGTCAAATCTCGTGGTGTAACGTGATTTGACCCTGCTCTAGTGCCATCTGTGCTGACATCAGTATATGGCTTCGCAACCTTATAGGAACCACACTAAAGTGACAGATTCCTCTTGAGAAGAATCCCAAATGTGGTGCCCTTTTTGACCTTCACATCCTGGCCTGTGGCCGCTTTATGCTGGGTAGTGCTGTAAGCATATCCAGCCAAGGCACCGATCAGGGTGCCAACCAGAGGCTTCTTCCATCCAAGCTGTCCGGCTACTAGTCCGGCACCGGCACCAATGGCGATGAATCTGGCAGGGTTGCGGTTAGCACTGACGGTGCCCACCAGTCTGCTGGAATTGGAGTCTGCCTTGACGCTCTTGCTGTCCAGCATCGTCAGTTGACCACTGATCGACTTGGTATAGCCGTTTGGCGGTTTGATGGCTACGAAGCGCACACCGATCTGACCGGGCGTCGTCCTGGTAGCCTTGGTGACCGACCTGACTTTACCGGTGAACACGGAGCCATTTGGGATCCCGCCCCCACTCTTACCCTCGTAGCGTGCGTAAAACACATCACCTACGCGATTATCGGCTGAGCTGATCTGGGTATCCATCTTCACTGGTATCACCGTGCCCTTAGGAATAAGGATGGTGCCTGCTGAGACGGAGACAGCCATCACCATAAGCAACGCGGCCTTAAGGTATCTCATGTGAACTTGCATAGTTTCACTCTTTCTTGTTCGATTCTCTTAGTACTGAACCAGTATGGCACCGGTAGAGTACTTCGCCCAACGGTTGTCGAATATCATCGTAATATCGAATGCAGTGTCCGCGCAGGTGTCGATCTCATGCGTCCTTGGTACATGTTCTGTGTACCCTACCTTGTCTTCGTATGAGGCGTATCAAGTGACCACACCGGTGCGGTTTCAGTTGTCGTTCATCTCTCTGGCAGAATACCTAACGTGAGGAATTCATGTCTTGTAACCTATTATACCCATATATGAATACATTAATTCTCGTTTTTCTAGTTGCATTTCATTTCCATATGCTGTCAATTCTACTGGGATACTGTTGGCATGTAGAGGCATACGGTGTATATTACCGGCTGGAATATCTTGTGCCATCCTGGCGAGGTATTGGGTATTGCAGAGACGCAGCATGAACGCAGATTCCGGTAGCCGGCTTCTAGCCGGCTTTCGGATAAGTAGCCGTGTCCTTTAGGTGCGTCTATTACCCACAAGTCCGAACGCGGGGTTATATCGTTGTATAACTATACATGCCTGCCCTACCACGCGCCAAAGCACATGGCTATTGACCGGCCAAGCCTGCTGAAGCAGTCTTCATTAACGTTATCTCTGTCGGCCAGGAGCTCCGCAGCCCGGTTTAGCGGGCTTGTTGATCAATAGCCGAGACATTTATGTCGCGGCACATGGTCGATACGATCCCAACCTGGATTTGTGGGTAATAGACTGTCCTTTACGGCGCGGACAAGGGAGATCGCATTATTCCAGCGAATACCGAGCCTACGGATTCGTCAGTATCCGCGCGTCCATCGCACCGATGGTGAGCGTCCGAAGCAGCCGTCCCTGCTGCAGCGGCGTGATGCTCTCCAGTTGCACAGCGTCAGCGATGGTGTTGCCCGTCTGGCCTGCTGTCAACACCAGCCGGAGTCGCTGCCCCTTGGTGGCCTGTACCTCGAACAGCTTCTGCCAGCCGCCATCGCCTTTACGCTGGTCTACGGTAATGCTCTGTGCACCGCAGGTATACACGGCGTCCGATGAGCAGCTGTCGCCCCCAGGCAGGCTGGCTGACAGAACATACCGACCAGTCTCGGGTGCCACAAAACTCCACACTGCCTTATCCCCTGCCTTACCGCTCTGCCGATACCCACGGGCGTAATACTGGATGGGCGTCACCAGCTCCTTCCACTCGCCCTTGCAGACGGCTTTGTCATCGTCTTGAATGAGCTGCACTGAGGGTGCTTCCGCGATAGCAAGTTCCCTGTAGCTCCTGCCCAAGTCCACCGTGATCGGTGTTGGCAGAGGGTTGACCACCACCACACCACCAGTAAACTCGCGGCGCAGATACACAGGCGCCACCCGTGTGATTTTTAGTCGCTTGAGGCTGACACCGCCTTGACCAGCCATACTCAGGAGGAACCGGTAGTCCGTAAACTGATCCAGCGTACCGTGTGCCGTGAACCGCCAGACCGGTGACATTCCCTTGTCGCGCATCCATACGGAGCGCTGGTATGGGCTCATCACACCGCGGTCCTGCTGCCAGCCGCCTGTATCACTGCGGCAAGTCCACTGCAAGCCAGGTTGAGGGTCGGAAGCCATCTTAAACTCCGCATCCACCCGGAAGCTGTCCCCTGCTTTCAGACCCAGTTCCGCCACAGGAATGCTAAGCAGCGGCGTCCAGTCAGTCGGTTTCGCTTGGGTGATGCTCCACGTGAGCCCGTGGTCACGCTTGGCCACAGGGTTCGTCCAGCCGGGCAGTTTACGGCCGACAGTCCAGTCAAGAACTGATTGGTCTACGGCCTTTGATAAGGGCACCTTCTTACTGGCCGATGTTGGCTTCCCAAGCGGTACATCATAGTCGGGGTACCACAGTGGCAGACCGTAGAAAGTAGTGCCGAAGTCATATGCGTAATAGCTTCCGCTGTGGAGGGCCACACCCAGCCCAACCCGCATCCGCCGAAAGTCCCGCCGGACTAGCTCACGCCCGCCAGGAGTCAAAGACTCCCTCCCTTTTCCGATGCGCCAGTCCTGGTTACCGTTCGGGTGGCACATCACCACAAATGTGAGCGGAGGCTTCTTTGTGTTTGCCTGCCAACGGCTGAACCCAGCCACCGCATCGATGGCACTCAACATCCCATCGGCCACGGTATCAAGCATGACCTGACCCTCAACCTGCCGGCCGTTCACATGCGGAGCGTGCCCCATATCACAGTCGTTGCCCACGATCAGCGGTTTGGGGCTCCACGCGGAGAAGCTGTCGAAGAACCGGTTCTGAGCCCTCTGCCAGCTTTGATTTAGCTTAGTGGGGTCATCGGCCTTACCATCACGATTTAGGTCGATATCGCCAAAGTAGCTGATACTCCCCACCACGCTGTCGAAGAACAGGCCGTCGATCAATCCCTGCTGTAGAGCAGGTTCAGAAACCCGACCAGCCATGGTTCGGAGCCCTTTGCTCACTTTGTCATCCAGCAGGTTTGGTATGCGTATCTGACCTGCCCACCAGCGAAGCTCCTCGCCGTTTGGTCGATAAAGCGACCAGTTTTCATCGGTGCCGGGCGGTCGTTCGTAAGCGTTGGTGAGTGTCTCCGTGCGCAGCAGCAGCGAATGTGGATTGACGGCGCGGGTGTTTTGGCGTATCATCTTCAGATCATCCACGCTCCATCCGGCGATCACCATCAGATCATATCGGCCCCATACGTTGAAGTCCAAACTACTGGCGGATTTCAACGACCATGCATCCAGCCCCCACATATTACCGATTTTGGGATACTCACTCTGTGGGTTGGCGAATGCAGCCGCAGCCATTACCAGGCATGACAAACCGGCGAGAAGGTGTTTCATGGGACAGGTCTCCTTCGAGTTCATGACTGTGATTTACTGGGGCTACCGCGGGTTGATGCGATCTCGAATCTCACGTGCCTGTTCCAGCAGCGCAGGGTGATGATGCGGCGGGCGCTCATTCTCGTTCAGGGTTTCGGTAAGCAGTCCCCACCATTGATACTCGTCCAGATAATAGCTATCAAAAATCATGATCCCCTGCCCGTTCTTCAACGCCTGTGAGATGGCGTCTTTGAACCGGTTAGGGTCACCCTTAAAGTCCAGCACGTAGATGCCAGGGTAGACCCAGCATGCATCTTTGGCGCCAGTCACCGACAACTGGGCGGCGGCCTCGACGCTGGCACCGGCAGGTGCGCCGTTCTCGCGGGCCTCGGCCATGGTGGGCCACTTGTAATAACAGCCGGTGGTCAGCCAGTCCATCAACCCGGCAAAGCCGTTAATTCGGTAGTCGTCATCTGCCCAGGTGTATGGTGCTCGGGTCAGATCGTTGCCCCACTCCACGCCCACACCGGCATAGTTGCCGTACCTAACTGCCCACATAAGCAGCCAATTTGACCTTTGGCTTTACAGGCAGCACACGTTCTCGGATGTCGATCACAAAGTCACGTATCTGTTTGGCCCGCCACTGCTGCCACCTACCCCACAGAGGGCCATATTCGGCTTCACCGTTGGGTATCGACGGCGGCTTCAATACGCATTCGGGCCAATCCTTAGTATTCGCTCCGGTCTGCTGTTCGAACAGGTACCGACTCACCTCACTAAAATCCGCTTCAGGAGCCGGATAACGCATGCGGTCCAGCACGATGCCGTCCACATCGTAGTTCTGCACCACCTCACGGATGAGGTTCAACTGGTAGTTACGCACCTCCGGCAAGGCCGGATTCACAAACAGACCAGCCTCCTTCACCGGAGCCGCCTCGGATGTGATTAATGACCACACGGAGCTCACACCGATTCGGTCGCCCGGTTTCAGAAGAGAATCCAAATACTCACGCAGCGATCCCCGGCATCCCAGCGCATAACCGCCTGCGGGATATGGGAAACCGCCGTCTGGCTGGCTGGCGGCATCGACAGGGCCGATCAGCACCCCGTCCGCACCGAAGATGAAGAACCGCACCCCACTGTCTTTGGCTGCAGTGGCTTTTCCCTTGGTCACAAACCAGCCTGAGGGTTTGTCCAGGTATTCCTCGTCCGTTTCGGCCAGAGGGACGACGTCGCCATTCGGAAGCGTAATGCGATACAACGGCACCAGATACTGCACCTGCCATCGCTTTTTGTCATACGCCTTGCCTCGCACGACGTGCTTGTGCCCTTCAGTGAAGGTGTTGAAACTGGCGTACAGTTCCAGCCCTTTCGCATGGGCAGCCTCAGTCATCGCTTTCAACACATCGAAGTCGGGTGACAAATTCACACCCTTCCAGTCAGGAAACGGCGCAGCCACCTGGCTCTTGAATATCACTTCACCGGTGATCGGCTTCACATCCAGGATAATCGTGTGGATTTTGGCCTGCGCGGCCCTGTCAACCAGCGCCCGCACACCCTCTATGGAGTTCACCGTCTTCAGGTTCCAAGACGGGTCTACCCACAGCACATGCGCTTTCAGGTTCAACCGAGATGACATCTCCTGCGTCACGGTGGGCGTCTGTTGGGCAGACACCAGGGATGAGCAGATCACCATCGCGAACAGGCTGAGAGCAGACCGGTTCAACTGCCGACCACCAATGTCACAGGGTAGTTGCTGCCAGCCAGAGGCATGGTGTGAATTTTGATCTGTTTACGCTGTCCTGGTTGAAGCACCAGTATCTTCACGGTGTAGTCACGGTTGGGCTGAAGCACCCCGAGCTGCACCATGTCACCACCAATGGCAAACGCAGCATCGGCCAGGCCACCACTCGGCTCTAAAGATACCCGAACCTTCTTCATGACATCACTCGGGTTATACATATCGATGTCGACCGAGTAGACCACACCATAGTTGCCGAACAGCTTGTTCCCTTTCATATCAACTACAGCATGCTCACCAATACGGATAAACTGCCAGGCCTTACCGACCTCGTAACTGGCCTTGATCGACTTATGGCTGGTTTCGTAGACTGAGTCTTTTTCGTATATGGTGCCATCGATAGCCAGGATATCTTGCGGGAGGCTGGCGGCCAGAAGCTCCGTGGCCGAGTCCACTGGCGGCTGCCCATCAAGGCTCACCCGGAGCCCGCAGGGGGCATCCGTGTCACGTCCCATGGTGATCTGTATCACACCGCTAGATGACAGCTTGTTAGGGACCCTCTGTGTGAACAGGTTCATTTTGCTTCGCGGCTTAATGGTGATGACCATGCCCTGCTGTCCAAACAGGCGCGACAGGAACTCCTTGCCAGCCACAGCCCCGAGCTGAAGGGGGTCGATTCGGGCTGCGGGTGTGGCACCTATCAATTGCAGCGTCCGAAGCTGATCCGACGGGTTTGACAACTCGATGCGAATCCATGCAGTGCGGCCGGTTTCGTTAAGGTGGTGATAGAGCAAGCGGGTCGATCTGCCAGGGTATACCGTGCCCTCAAACAACCTGCCCACAGATTTCACCGTCTCAGGGTTATTGCTTACACGCAGCACGGTTTCCCTCGCCGACAAGATACTGAGGTTTCGCACAGGGATATTCGCTGTGTAGTTCACCGGCAGGCTGTTGGGAGCCGTGATGTTCACTTTTGCTGTGACCGTCAGCTTCTTTCCTTCATGCAACGACCTGTTCATAGGCGTGAGGTATTTGATGTTCACCACCGCTTGCGGCTGTCGGCTGGAGTGCCGATAGATGGCCGATGTCACCGCCCGTTTGATCAACGAGGCCGAGACTACGGATCCCATCACCCCTACGGTACCCCCAAATCCCACATGGCCAGCCCATGGACGAACCTTGATGGCCAGCCGGTCTTCGCCGTCAGGCCCAGCTACCACTACGGTTGTTTCACCAGTGTTCAGGCTCTTGATGGTCAGCTTTTTTGTGACTCGGTCAAACTTCGCATCCACCACAGGAGCCATATCGCTCTGCATGACAGACATCTCACTGTCCGACACGCCATACCCAGATACAGTGATCGTGCGGCTGTCACCAAATGGAACCACCATGCCTGGAGCTGGCATCTTCACCGCCGGTTGCGCTACAGCTCTTTTCAGTTTCGCAGCAAAACTCATAGCCATCGCTTTGGCCTGACGTCCTTCGTAACTGCTGATGAGCTGTCCAGCCATCCACACAGAGTAGTTCCGCCGCTGCCCTTTGATGGCCACGGAACCAGTCGAAGCACCCATATCGAGTGCATTACTGATCCGTTGTGTGACTGTTTCGGCCTGCGTAGTGCTGCTGCCGCGGAAGACCACGGTGCCCGCTACGAGAACGTCTCTGTTCTGCACTTGCACCCTGGGTGCTGAGTATACGACGACAGCACACGCGAGAAGCAAAGTTGATAATCCGATAGCCAAAATCCGGCGACTGTGTTGGTTCATCATGATAACTAAGCAGATTCCTCTTCCCCGTGACACAATAGCTGCATCACTTCATCCTTGTCCGGTGTCACCACCCCTACATGCCGTACCACGCTGCCTGCGGCGGCGTTGGCGTACATCATCGCTTGTTCCAGCGACACGCCACAGACCATGCATAAAGCCAGCATGGAGATGACAGTGTCACCAGCTCCTGCCGGGTCGCTGACATCCACTGAATATGCCGGCATATGCAAGGAGACCTCGCGCGAGCTGAGCAGGCAGCCATGCTTACCCAGTGTCACCATCAGGTAATCGACCTCCAGAGGTTCGAGCCACTGCATCGTCGCGGCCAGAATTTGCCCATTAGTCCCTAAAGGTAAGGTACAGTGGGCCACTTTCGCATAGGCGCGGGCCTCATGGATGTTGACGCTGATCAGCGTCGCCTGCTGGAGGAAGGGCATCAGAGGTGGTTTTGGGTTGCAGATCACCGGTTTGCCGGCTTGTCGCGCAGCACTGATCACTGCACAGACCACCTTCGGCGTGAGCACACCCTTCTGGTAGTCAGAGATCAACACCGCATCAACGCAGGAGATTGCAACGGTTGCGGCGTCTATCAGCCGAGATTCGACTTCGCTTGAGATATCATCACGGCACTCTGTGTCGACGCGCACAATCTGCTGATTTCCGGCGACAACCCGTGTCTTCACGGTGGTTGGCCGCGAGCTGTCAATCACCATGTGACTGACATCAATACCTGATTCTCCTAACTGACCGCACAACTGATGACCGTGTATATCGTCACCCACCACACCTATGAGTATGGTGGATGCACCCCACGCTTTGAGGTTGTTCGCGACGTTAGCGGCACCGCCTGGCACACTGAAGCGTTGTTCACTGACAAGCACAGGTACAGGCGCTTCAGGGCTGATGCGTTCTACCGTGCCGGTGATGTAGGCATCGACCATGAGGTCGCCCAGCACCAGCAGCCGCTTTTTGGTGAACTTTTGAAACAGCGCTTCAACGGCCGCTTGTTTGATCATACGTGGGCTCAAGCTATATCAAACCCGTTTGGATGCGCCATCCGCCAGTGGTAGGCACTCTCTACGATGCTGCGGATGTCACCATATTGCGGAACCCAGCCCAGCTCACTCTGCGCTTTGACGCTACTGGCCACGAGGCGGGCAGGATCACCAGCGCGGCGTTCCGCCTCGACCACAGGCACCTCTTTGCCAGAAACCTGCGCTACGGTATCGATGATCTCCCTCACGGAGATTCCAGCCCCGTTCCCCAGATTGTAGCGGGTCGTGCCCTCACCGGCCAACAATCGTTCATAGGCCAGCATATGGGCATCCGCCAGGTCGGTTACATGCACATAATCCCGGATGCAGGTGCCATCGGGTGTGGGATAATCCGTTCCGAAGATTTTGACGTTGGCCCGTTTACCCATCACCGCGTCGATCACCAGCGGGATCAAGTGGGTTTCCGGGTCATGGTCTTCGCCGAGTTCGCCCTCCACATCCGCACCTGCGGCGTTGAAGTAGCGCAAGCTGACGGACTTCACACCGAACGCCACATCATACCACTTCAGCATCTTCTCAAAAGTCAGTTTCGATTCACCGTAGGCATTGGTCGGGTCTTGAGGGTGGTTCTCAGGGATCGGCAGGGTCACAGGCTCGCCGTAAGTGGCAGCCGATGACGAAAAGATGATCTTGTTCACTCCGTGGGCGCGCATCGCTTCGAGCAGTGTGTATCCACCGACCACATTCAGCCTGTAGAACTTCGCAGGGTCAGTCATCGACTCCGCGACGCTGGCATACGCTGCGAAATGCATCACACAGTCAACCTGGTATTTAGTGAACAGCTCGTCCAGCACAGTTCGGTCGGTATAGTCACCTTGAACAAATTCGCCCCACTTGACGGCCTCTATGTGACCCAGTTCCAGGTTGTCCAAAACCAGCGTTTGATAACCCTTCTTGTTAAGTTGTTTTACTGTATGCGAGCCGATATATCCCGCCCCGCCTATTACGCAAATCATGTCCGGTTCACCCCCATAGATATCTCTACATCCATGCGTACAATAGCACGCCACTACCATTGTACGGTACTGCTTGACGCAAGCATAACAGCGCGCACACAGCCCCTGGTTTCGGAACCATCCGGTTCACACCACTAAAACAAACGGCAGGAGACAGAATGCAACTTTGCACCTGTCTCCCGCGTTTTGGCTGAGCACTCAACCAAAGACCTATATATGAAGCTACTCATATCATATCGCCATCTCACCAATACGCACAATAGATCCTCACGACGCTCCACTATCCCACAATAGCGTAATCGGGTTCGTCTATTGAAGGTGACTTTAGATACCTAATTCGGATAGTTCAAAATCATCGAACCATATCTTGCCTGTTGTTATGTTTTCAGAACCCATCGTTAACAGCAAGCTACTTACGCTTGCCCAGTCACTTGTTGTAGGGACACTAAATTTCAAGACAAGTTCCTGCCATTCCGTAGCCAACGGCGTTGCCAGACTGGCTGTCTGAACTGGCAAGCCCAGGAACCCTCCGGTCGAATCTAACCCTTGGAACGATACCGACACTTTCGAATTATCAGGTAGGTCTTGTGTTCTGACAAACACTTTAGCGTTGTATGTCTTACCCGGTTTAACTGGGAACTTCTTCAAGAAGCTGAAGGCACTCTTTTCCGCAGTATTCCCATGCAACTGGATCAGAAGGCTGCCCATATTTTGGTGACCGGTATTTGGGTCGAGTTTGAATTCAACATTGGCACCATCCGAGTTCCAACTCCCCCACTGTTTGGAGCAATCATCGACTACAGGATAGTATGGTTTTGGTGGAAATGCAACCAGACGGAATGAACGAGATGGCACACTCATTTGCAAGCTACCGTTCTTTACATGCAGGTCTGTGCCTGTATACTCCTCACGGGCTGCATAGTCACCAGGTTTTAGTTTGCTCTGATTGATGGTTGATTCTGCCGGTTTGGCGCCTTTGTTTGCGAGCACTACAACATATGTGTTGTCGGGACATTCATAGTATGTGATCCGGACATCCGAGTTTGAACTGGTCACGGTGTTTTGATCGTAGTATAGATGGCACTTAGTGGCAGGAGATTGCACCTGGTATTTTTGCAGTGCATCCCAGACTTTCTGGTTTGGCGAGACTGATGAATAGGATGCGTCAGGCTCTACATCGTGCATGAGGAGCATTGTCCACATGGCTTCGGTATACGAATCATTGTTTAGATAGGATACATTGGCTTGACCAAGTGCTGTCAGGAAGATAACACCTACTCCAAGAGTATTGCGGCTATATTCGCTGCGGTATAGGTCATCAGAGAGGTCATCTGTGTAACCGTAGGGATTACGCATCAGCAAGGTGTTGTGCTGTTCGCCGGGGAAAAAGTAATCCGCGAGACCGTGGAAGAACGGATAGAAATACCTCTGGTTATGCAGCATGACCACCCGGTTATTCGCATGGCAAAGCCGGACGGTGCGCTCGACAAGTTTTCTCTTATTAAGAATTGAAAATGTCTTGATGCTGCGACCGAATTTGTCTTTGAAACCACAGCCGTGCAAAGTATTTGCACATTGCACATCACCACACAAGTCGTAGTAGATCATCCAGACCGGGTCGGAGTAAGGATTGTGGAGCAGCTCGTTGATATTACCCAGCAGATAGTCCTTGATATGGGTTGCATCGCAAGCCGGCACGGTAAAATATGGAATCATCTTAGTCTTACCATTCCCGAGCAAGCTGGTGTAAGGCATCGGGTAGACATAATAGCCAGGAATATCCCAGTACTTCTTGAAATAATTGGCTGTAGGCACACCTGTGGTCAGCGAATCGGCCATTCCGTAGATACCCATGCTCCGAGAAGATACGTTCTTCACAGCCTCGATGTATGCTGTCGGGTGAGGTTTGAATGTACCAGTGCCGACCAGACCTGCGCCATCATTCATACCTATGAACCTGGTTGGAGATGAGGTCGTGTCACCGAACCGTATCACCCTGTTGAGGTCAGGCAACGGACGGGTCGGGGTGGAAATAAACAGTGCCTGATAAGGAGTCGATTCGGGCAGCTTGACGTTCCGAGTAATCATATTCACTGAACACGCGCCGGTCGCCTTATTAACATTGAATACAGGCTTGAGGGGGTCATAGATCCAGTTGGCATCATTGGCCATGGAGTATGCAAATCCCCCTTTACCTTCAGATACCAGCCAGAGCTGCGTCGTTGTGTTGAGGTCACCGACCGGGTATTTGAAGGCAAACTCAGTTATATTGGCTTCCTGGAGAAGGGGTGTCATTAAGAACTGGCAGTTTGCAGGGTTCACCTGCCACTCCAGGCGCATAGATTTGATGACAGGTCGGCCTTTGATGACGTAATTGAACTGAATAAAACCATCGAACTCTACTGTCGTTGCGTAATCGAGACTAAACCCAACCGCAGTCCCAGTTCCGGTGAATGTCACCGCACGATTCGTGCGTATTGTCTTGCCTTTGCGATAGCTGATGCTGGATTTCCCAGCCGCAGTTTCTATCAGCAACTCAGGTGCACGCAGCAAGAGGGGTTTCCCGTAGACCGTGATCGATTCTGGCAGAGGTCCAGATCCAAATGTATATTTTCTATTCCAGAGCGTGATGTTGCGTTCTTTATCGACTGCAAAGGCAGACCATATCTTTGGGACAGTATCTTCATCTCCGATCCCGTTACCGGCAAAGGAAAGATCCGTGACGTCGATACTGCTGATGCTCTGCTCAGTCTTGCCGTTAGAACACTTGAATGATGTTACAAGTTTATACCTGCCAGGTTTGGAAATTCCAGATATGCGCCTATACTCAAAGGGCTTTTGCATGTTCCAGACACCGCCAATGCGATATCCTTTAGGACCGGTGAGGGTATAGTTCAGATTGAGCTTACCTGTTTTAAGCTGCTCTTTCGCATAGTCAGGCAGGACTGAGAAATCAAACGCGGCCTCGATCTGATCTATCCCATGGTCGTTGCCTTCATCCACACCGTTCATCACGACATCGTAGGGTTTCGCTTTACCGGCCCCTTGACCAACTCGAAGTGTCTGGTACTGATTGTGGATTTCGAGTGGAGACAGCACGCGTGAATAGACTTTCACATCATCAACCGCAACTCCCCACTTATGCTGATCGTCGTAGAACCGACTCTTGATACCAAAAAATGAACTAGAATCGGGTTTGAGATCGAGAGTTCTTGAGGCTTTTTCTGGCAGATAGCCTTCTCCACCCAGAGCACCATTCAAGTAAATTGCCAGCTTGTGTTCATCATAAGTAACCGTCAGCTGATGCCACTGCTGTTTCTTGATGCCCGTGCGGGTGACCTGAGCCCTCCCGATTGTTCCCCAGCCTTGCGGTTCTTCAGAGCTCTTCCATTCAAAATAGACCGAGTTGCCAAATTCATAAAGCTCATAGCTTACAATACGGTCTGATTGTTTGAACACCAGATGCAACAGAGCAATATTACCCCGCTTCTTACCATCTGTCAGTTCATCCTCTGGAGCATAATCTAGTCCGCATACCCACATGGAAATAGTGCCGCGGTTGGGCAGGATGTTTCCATCAACGCTATACTTAAGGTCTTCTTCACCCTCTGGCCGGAACGCCTGCTTATTATCAAAACCGAGGATCCCGCGAAGTCCCAGGGACAGATTCGGCAGGGTAATTGAATGCGGATTCCCCTTAGCAAAATCAGCAATGCTTGTTAACTTGTCAAAAGTAACACAGAACGTCAGGTCCTTGTCCGCCATCTTCGCCTTGAGGGGCACTTCACGGTATCCGTTGTCAGCATTTGATACCACACCAAATGCAAGCAGACACAGGATAGAAATGAAGACCGTAAGTAGTCTTGAATCCACTTGTATATCTCCCTCAGCCAGACATCGTTACAACTATTACGATGTTGGTCGTTGTTGTGCAAACACCATCTATCATGTTTATGCTCACACTGTCAGCATCAATTAAAGGGGAGACAGCATCGAAGGGTCATTCCCTGTCTCCCATTCATCATAGAACCACGGATAGGCTCGGTCGAAGCCTATTTTACTAGAGCTTTGATCTCCTCATCTGACAGCGCACGTGCGTAGAGAACGAAGTCTGACATTTCGCACCAGGAGTTCTGTCCTATGGCGAAGTGAGGATTGGCTCCTATAGCCAGATCATCTGCGTAGCTGATCAGTTCCTCCGGACAAGCCACTTTTTGCTTCTTCTTGCCATCCACATACACGGCTAGTTCGGCCCCCTTCTTCACCATGGTCACGTGTATCCACTTGCCATGCACCACAGGGATGCCCGGTGTCATGTAGTTCCCGCCGTTCTCAATGGCACCCATGATCTGGTTGCCGATCATCACCAGACGCATCGGGTCATCCATCGGCAGACGCCAGGCGCTGATGATCATTCTGCCGTCAGTATTCTTGGGATCAGCATACAGCGGTTTGACCCACAGGCTGGCGGTGTAGTCACGCAGCGGCATCACGGTCGGCTTGATATGCACCTTTGAGGACCCACCGTTGAATGAGATCGCCGCATTTTCGACACCCGCGTGGTTGGCGGATGGAGTGATGGCAACAGCTTGGACGAGCGAGCCGAGTTCCACCTTGGCCTCGCCGTGCATCGAGGCTCGAGCCACAGCGCCCTCTTCATCCGGTTTCATGCTGGCGTCGAGGTTTAACTTCCATGGGCCGTTGATACAGAGCTGACTGCTCTTGCTGTTTACAGCGGTGACCTGCCAGTAAAGAGGTTTCTCAGACTGCACATCGTCTATCGCCACTGAGAATGTGGTCAGGCCATCTTTCACTACCAGCGGATCTTTCATCAGCGAGTTATCGGCCAGCTCGAACTTGTAGCTGCACTCATCACCTGCGTTGCCCCACCGGAAGGACAAGCGACCTGGAGCGGCCACGGCGCCATACGCAGGGTATTCCAGCAGGAACGCGGCTGGAGCTGGGTTCACCATCGGCATCCAGCTACGGTAGGTCGTGCCCAGGTTGCCTGCGGACGCAAAGTCACGAAGCACCACATCCTGACCCTCTACATCCTTGAACTGAAATAAGCACAAGGGAGCCAGAGGAGCTTTCGGCTTGAGCACCTTGTATCCCAGTTTGTCGGCATCCAGCGCCTTCATCTGGTCAGGATCATACGAGTTGTCGTGCTGGTCAATGGCAAGCAACAGCGGACCTCTGTAGATACATCCGTTGTTTTGCTGACGCTGATCGGCGCGGAGCACCCGCAGCGTGTCATCAAACTGGATGGCGACCTTGTCGCCGGACTTCCACTTTCTGGTGACAGCAAGATACTCACCAGATTCTGGGATGGCCAGTGACTTTCCGTTCAGCTTTACCTGTGTGTTAGTCGACCAGCCAGGTATGCGGAAACGGACACAAGCTTCGACACTCGACTCTGGTTTCAGAGTGATCTCCGTGGCCAGCTCTACAGGGTAATCGCCCTTGAGCTCGATTTTCCACTTGTGGCCGAGGGCATCCTGAGCACTAATCTTACCAGGAGCGTAGCTGTTGATCGCCAGTCCCTGCTCATTCGCCATCACCGACCATTCGCTGAGCATACCCAGACTGCGCGGCCCATTCGCCGAACAGCAGTTGAACTCAGGACTGCCCGGGCGGGACTGCCAGTAGATGTTGGTCGTGGCTGCCTCGCGACGGCCGTTCATAGGAGTGTCGTAGGTCCACCATCGGCCGGTAGGGCTTTGTGCGCCCAGCATGGCGTTGTAGGTGGCGTTCTCCAGCGCATCGGCAATACGGCTGTCTGAGCTGAACTTGAGCGCATCGATGCTCAGCGCCATCCAGGCCACCGTGCAGCATGTTTCGATGGCCATCGGTACATACGGGTTGCCGATCGCCTGCTCACCGGCGCTGAATGAGCCGCTGTTGTGCACATCAGTCATGTGGATGCTGTACCAGTCATGCAGCAACGCCGTTCGATACTTCTCATCGCCAGTGATGCGGTAGAACTCGCCGATGCCCTGCAGAATAGGTAGGCTCTCCCAGCGCGGCTTGGGTGTGTTATAGAAATCTTTACCAGCCAAAGCCTGCTCCAGGTAGTCTCCCGCCTCTGGTTTGCGCCAGTCCTCTTCAATCTGCCGCATGAGCTGCAGATAGCGAGGGTTGCCGGTCTCACGGTGCAGGATGCCCATGATATGCACCACGCCCATGTTCATTTCCAGGCTGCCGGTATCGTAGATGCGCAGGTCGCCATTGAGGAATGTGTCACAGATATAGTCCGCGGCTTTGATGGCCGAGGACATCGCGGCTTTGTCACCCGAGTAGCGATACCACTGGTATAGACCCAGCATGCAGTGATAATGCCCCCACACGTCCCAGCCGGTGCGCAGCCGCTGAGCCTTCGGGAACGGGCCCATGTAGCCCTCTTCACTTTGCAGACTGATGAAGCGCGCCACGATCTGCTCGATGTTTTGTTTTAGCTGCTTGCTTTCGGTCATACGAAGCGCCTGAACGGCTGAGATCAAATACTTTCCGAAAAACTCACCAGACCAGGCCAATGGATTGGGATACGGCTGCGACCGGTCCCTGACGTTGAACATCTCCACCATTGACGGGTTAGCGTCTGGAGCAGGTAACAGCCATTGGTTCAGATTCGCTTCGATACGCTGGCCCAACGGACCTGTGATGTGCATTTTGGTGATGGCAGACATCTCTTTATCCCTATTCTTTTGAGCAGGAACAGCGGCTTTGGCTTGTGGTGATAAAGCCACGCACAGGACCGTGAGTAAAGCCAGAATTCCTGCCGGTTTGCAGTTGGAAATCTTGTGACGCATAGACGAATAAACTCCTGGTGGAACGGCTAAAAGCGGCCCACTTTCGTATATTGTGACGGTGAAAGGTGATAATTGCAAGGGGTGGAGGTATAAGTCGCAATAGCCCGATTGCCTATGTCCGGAGCGGTTTTCCCCTAACCGCGCCGGTCTGGCGGATAGGCCGTAGTTAAGTCGCCATTGGGCAACGGCGTTAGGCACTGAACGCTGTACCCCGTCCGGTTACGATAATAACCCCTGATTGCTTCAGTGGTCCATAGTTACTCAGCCGCCAGTTTGCTGCATGGCTGGATGAGAGGGCAAGGTCACCCTAAAGTAGGTTCTGTCCTCATCGAAATCGAACTGAGGGTCACCGGAACCATTGTCACGCATCGCCTTAAAGAGTTTGGGTATTCCGGTGCCACGCCCTTCCGCAAGCCTTAGCTCCTTCAGGAACTCCCCTATCCGGCGGTTCCGAGCAGGTACAGGCGGCATGGGAAGCTGCTGCATCAGATGCTCGATTTTGATCCCCTGGACTGGGCCAGGGTAGCTGATGATTTCTATACGGTCTGGGTAAAGATAAACTTTTGTCGGTTCAGGTTCCCCATCATATGACCGATGGTATACGGCGTTCACAAGTGCTTCACGCAGTGCCTGTAGTGGGTAACTCACCCAGCCCTTAACGCGAAATGAATCCAATTGCTTCTCAATAAAAGCACTCGACGTTCCTTCTAGATACGAAAGAACACTTGATAACTGCTCGTGGATACCGCCTCGGAACACCTTTTCCTCGATGACATTCCCAGATGCGTCATCGGCGAAATGCACAACCTCTATGCGGGCACCATTGAACCACTCGTCGGCATCATTGCTGAACAGCATAAGGCCGATATTCCTTGGGGCATCATGACCATTAACCTGCTGGGCTATCCTCAGCTTTCGGTAAAGCTCCTTGGAATCAGGTTCATCAACCAAACCACTGCGGATATCATTCAGGAACTCACGCACTTTACGCTCGCGAATATCATCGATGCGAGCATGCAATGATCGACGGTCATCGAATGGCACTCGTGCCGTTTGTTGCAACAACTGCTGCAGTAAGCCGTTCGCTTCAGCATCAACACTTTCAGAGCCTATACGAACATAGAATTTCTGCTTCCCTTTTTCACCATCTGGCGCCCTATGCGGACGGATATCGCTGGCCTGAACCCAAATGACCATGATGTGTTTGCCATCAACCACTTCAGGCGAAAATATGGGTTGGTATTCAGGATCGAGGGTATTGCAGTGCCCTCTGATCCACTTTTGAATGGCATCCAGCGTTCCCGGCGGTAGGCCTGCAGGAGGCAGTACCCCACAACCGTTGTCTTCTTTGACCCCTATGACAATGTAGCCGCCGTTCAGGTTCTGAAAGTCATTCGCAAAGGCACAAATAGTCTTGATGACCTGGTGACCGGTGGTTTTCGCATCCCAGCTTCCTTTAAACTCGACACGAGCCGACTCCACACCTCTGCAATGAAGCAGTTCATCTATATTGATGGGTAGTATCTTGCTCATGTAGGAATCTCCTTACGCTGGTTTACTGTAACTGATACTGTCGTAGGGGCGTCCCTTGTGGGCGCCCTAATCGTTGCTTATACGATTGCTCTTGTTTAGGGCGCCCACAAGGGACGCCCCTACGACCAGTTAATGACAAGCGCATAGATCAGAACGACTGTCGGTATATTATTATAGCAATAGATGCTCCGATACTAACGCAGGCGCTAATCGCCTAAAATCCCACGCTCAAGCTCCCTGCACCCGGCAGGCGCACTACCAGCAGCTTGCGGTCGGGTAGATAGCTCCAGTCAGTGGCCGACATAGGTGCGCCTGCGAACTTCACGCCTTTAGGCAATGGGCAGCCGTTGATCACCACCAACTGAGCACCGTCACGCGTCAAAGTGACTGAAAAGCCGCCTGTCGTGCTGACGCCGAAAGGCGCACAACCGCTCACACTCCCGTTCCATGTGCCGACAGTCACGCGCCTAGACTGTACCCGCCCCATGGCGTTCGCCGCAGGAAGCTTCGCCAGCAGCTCATTGCTGATCGGCAGTACGTTACGCAGCAAGTAGGCACCACCAAAACGACTGGCCCAGGGCTGCAGCTTTTGAGAGTTCAACGCACAGCCAGTGACCGTCACATCGCGCAGGCAACTCGCCCACTGTTCGTTGCCGGTAGCGGTCCAGGTGTCGATGGCCACACTCGCCATCTCAGGCAGGTACAGTGCGGCAGCGTCGACGAACCCGTCACGCCCATAGAACCGTTGTGTCGCGTTGTTCAGCCAACTACTTGCCAGCATCTGCATGGCAGGATCGGCGGTCAAGAGCGCAGTCTTAGCAGCCATGGCGGCTTTCAGAGCTGTGTCGGCGTCAATCAGGTTCGGGTCAAATCCCGTATCACCAGGTGCCAATAATGCGTTGAGGTCCCCTGAGAGCACAGCGGCTTCCGCTGGAATGTCCACGATCGGTGCCATGGCACCAACCAGATTCTGCCAGGCCACGCTGCGGTTCTTCAGCCAGGGCCACAGAAGCGGCTCGACACTGTGGTTGTCGGGGCATATCTGCACCCGCACCGATACACTAATGCTTTGGCCTGTGCCGAGGCTCATAGGAAGGATGTCCGGAAGTTGAGGGGTGACCCGGAACCACACGTTGTTTTGAAGATACGGGTTGTTGGGCGAGGCGAAGTCCCACTCCACAGCACTGCTCACGGAGCGCACCGAGGCCTCCACCGGCTGAACAGCTACGCCACCGGTCTGCCCACTCATGGCCATCCAGGCACTCGCGGCAGGCACAGATTTCTCGTTGGCGGTGCTGTTAGGGGTTGCTGCAGTCAGATCGTTGTATTTGTAGGGAAAGGCTCCTACCTGCGGCACCAGTCCGATGCCATTACCTATATCCGCATCGCCGGCGCGAAGGTCAAACAAGCAGGCGTCCCAAACCTGCATGTTGCCCTTGGCGGTATAGCTGATATCAGCCCGAATAGTAGTCAAAGAGGCGGCAGTAAGCTCCACACTCACCCGCGCGCCGTCACCGCACTGGCCTGTGATCCGTGCCACACCTGGCTTCACCAAGCTGATTTTGGCATCATTCAGGCTGCTCTTGTGACGCACGCCCTTGTTGAGGCTCGCATTCACACTCACAAGAGGTGCGCTTAGGCCAACCGACCGCCAACCCGCTGCTTCGGGCACCATCCAACGAACCACCGTGCCCACCGATGTTTCAACCAGACCCACGCCAAGGTTGCCCAGCTTGACTATGCCGTTCTCCTTACCGCCAACATAGGCTGTGGCGGCATTCGCCTGAACCAGTTTGGGGTCTTGAGGGGCGATGATCACGACAGGTGGTGCGTTGCCCTTCAGGTTCAATCCGAACGAGAGTGCTTGCACGGGTTTCGCTGCAGTCAATTCGAGTGGCTGAACCACGTTACCGCTGCCGAAATCCAAACCGCTGACCGGGTAGATCGCCATCCGGGTACCGCTGGGGATTTGGCCTTCCGGCAACAGGCGACACCACGCGCGCCACTCGATGGCACCTGCAGCCTGCGGATACCACGCTCGAGATGGCCCAAACCAGTCTATTTGCAGAGGCTGGCTCTGACACAAAGCCGGGATGAGTGCTGCGATCACAGCCCCCACCCCGGTGTAGAATCTCTTATTCACGCTTATAGTTTACACTATTCGGCTTCGGCTAGTGCCTTTCGGAACGCCGCGGCGTTGTCCATGATCGTATTGCCCGGCAGCCATAAGCTGCTGGTGCCGCAGATGAAGAAGTTCGCGCCTAGAGCCGCCATGCGCGGCCCCGCCTCGAAACTAACATTACCATCGACTGCGATATCGATCTCGACTTCCAGACCATCGGCCATATCGGCCAGTGTCTCGATCTTCCGCAGGGTGCTCTCTACGAGTTTCTGACCCGCAAACCCGGGGTTCACGGTCATCAGCAGCACCAAATCGACCTCGGGCAGGATGTTCTCCAGCATATGCACCGGTGTGCCCGGGTTCAGACAGACACCCGCTTTCGCTCCCGCGGCGCGCGCGGTCTGAGCCAGCCGGACGCTGTGATTCGTGGCCTCAGCGTGCCAGCAGACAATCGCCGGGTTCAACTCATCGATCACCTTCGGCACCCAGAAATCGGGATTGCTGACCATCAGATGCACATCCAGCGGGATATCACTCGCTTTAGCCACCTTCTTGGCGAAGTCCATCCCCACGCCCAGATTCGGCACGAAGTGCCCATCGGCGGCGTCGATGTGCAGGTACTCGACACCGGCAGCTTTCAGGTTCTGCAGGTCTTGCTCAAGGTGCAGCACATTGGCGCACTGGAGCGAGGCGGAAAGTATATTGGGTCTCATTATTCGCTCCTTAAGGCTCGATGATCACTTTGCACACCGTGTGGTCTCCAGCCAGTGCCAGAGCATCAAGGATGTGGTCAAGGTCGTATTTCGCGCTGATGTATTTCTGGGCGTCGATACAGCCCTTCGAAATCAGATCAAGGGCCAGACCATGCTGTCGCGGCACCGAGCCGTGTGAGCCGGTCATGAGTGCTTCTCGGTAGTGCAGCAGGTTGCTGTCGATACACAGCTTCTCGCTGCCAGCGGGTAGACCGCCAAACAGGTTCAGCCGTCCGCGGAAAGCCAGCATCCGATACGCCTGCTCCTGAGTCTCCAACGAGCTGGTGGCGGTGAAGATCACGTCGGCTCCCTCACCGTCGGTCTCCGCCATCACGCGCTGCACGGGGTCTTCGTCAAGCGGGCTGGTCACTACATCGGCGCCGAAGCTTTTCGCAATCGCCATGCGTGTCTTACTGCGCTGAACCACAATCACCTTGCCGGCTCCCTGGAATTTTGCCATCTCCACCAGCATCAGCCCGATAGGGCCAGCACCAATCACCACCACCGTCTCACCGGGGTTCATGCCGGTCATTTCGATGCCGTTGATCGCACAAGCCAAGGGTTCCGCCAAAGAGGCCTCTGCATAACTCAGATGGGCCGGTATCTTGTGGACCGGGCCGAAGTTCACCACACGCCGCTCAAGCAGCACATACTCTGCGAAGCCACCCGGGAACTGATAGCCCATAGCCAGGTTGGTGCGGCAGTTGTTGCCCATCCCAGCCTCGCAGGGCTTGCACTCGCCGCAGGGGATATCCGCACCGGTGCATACGCGGTCACCAACCTGGAATTTCGTCACGTTCTTGCCCACAGCCACCACGTCACCGGCGATTTCGTGGCCCAGAATCTGAGGTGGGGTAATGCGGTTATTGCCATGGTTGAAGATGCGGATATCCGACCCGCACACCGCGCAAGCGCGCACGCGCAGCAGAACGGCATCATCGGTCACGACAGGATCGGGCACGGTTTCGACGCGCATATCTTTCAGCGCATGGAATACGGCAGCTTTCATTCATCGGCTCCTATATATCCGCAGGATATCTGCGGGTAGTCATCATTCATAGAAATTGGCAGCGGCAGGCTGTTATCTACTTCACGCCTAACCGGACGCGGTAGCTCACATACCAGGGTTGCAGGTTCTCACCCAGTATTTGATGGATGGCCTCTTTGAAAGGTTCGATTGCGTCGTCCAACTGTTTGACACCCAGCTTCATCAAGCTCTCTACCCCACCCTGGCTATACATCATACCAATGAGTCGATCGGCGTTACCCGCTTCGGTGTTGTGCAGAGTGATCTCCCTGGTGTAGTTGAATAGCCCGTATCGCTCGATGTTGTGCATGTGCTCGCTCTTGGGCCATTTCTTCACATCTTGCAGCTTCGTCTGACTACGCTCCAGATTGCCAACTAGCGCCATCAGCTCATGGTATTTCTGTTCCGCCTGCCAGTTCATCATCGGCGGCCAGTCGCAGTCAATCACCGCCAGAATGCCGCCAGGACGCAGCACCCGTGACACTTCGTTGAGAGTAGCCACAGGCTCCATCCAATGAAAGGCCTGCGAGATACACACGATGTCCGCGGACTCGTCAGGCAGGCCGGTCTGTGTAGAGGTGCCAAACTGATAACTGATGCCGGCATCTGGCGGTGTGCGTTGTTCAGCCACACTGCGCATGTCATCGTTCGGTTCAATGCCGATCACCCGCTCAGCTTGCACTTGCCATATCCGCGTGGAGAGGCCGGTTCCGCAGCCGATGTCTACCACCAATTTTGGTGTTGCACCAAGCCATTGGGTGAGCATCACCGGTATGACATTCGGGGGCTGGGGCCGATACTGGTCATATATCTCCGCGAATCCATCAAACCGAGCGACGTTTGCTTCGTTGTGATCACACATGATCTACGGCTTCACCAACACCTTGATGTAGTCAATCTTTCGGTCGCGCATGGCCACCATGGTGTCATAAGCCTGCTCCAGACCAACTACCTGCGTGATCAGCGGACTTACATCCAGCCGACCATCCGCCATGGCTTCCAGAACCACTTTCCACTCGTTGGTGGGATAGCTGCCGTAGCTGCTGTTCCATCCACCTACCACGCTGAGCTCACGGCGCAAAATTTCCCAGTAGACCTTCTGCGGGAAGTTCATATCACCGGCGGGGTTGCCCATGAACACCACGCGACCCATCTTGCGGGCCACCTTGATCGCCTGGTTGGCGGTCTGTGCGATGCCCACGGCTTCAACGGCCAAATCGGCACCACGACCGCCTGTTTGCTGCATCACCCACTCCACAGGGTCCACCTGTGCGCTGTTGATGGGTTCTGCACCCACCCACTCAGCGGCCATATCGAGCTTCTTCTGGTCGATATCGCTGATCATCACGCGGCTGGCTCCCAGGATTTTAGCCCACTTCGCGATGAGCATGCCGATGGGGCCCGCGCCAGCCACCCACACGATATCACCCGCGTTGATACCACCACGGCGAATCGCATGAAGCGCCACCGCGCATGGCTCCACCATCGCGGCATGATCGGCATCCACGCCGTCCGGCACCTTGAGCAGGTTCTGCACGGGTGCGCTGACATACTCCGCGAACGCGCCGTCTCGGCGGGAGCCCAGATAGTCGTAGTCATCGCAGAGATGGTACTGCCCGATGCCGCACATCGCACATTTCCCGCATGGGATCAACGGGAACACCGCCACGGTATCCCCGACGCTCAGACCAGGCGCGTTCTCACCGATCTGTTCAATCGTGCCGGAAAACTCATGGCCAATGACCGTGGGAAAGTGATAGGTGCCCTTGGAAAACACACGGGGGATATCACTGCCGCAAACCCCGCAGGCCACCACGCGGATCACCGCCCAGCCCTCTTTCGGCTCAGGCTTCGGCAGCTCCACCATCGCCATCTCGCCGATGGCCTTCAGCGTGAGTGCCTTCATCTAGCTGTTCTCGCTTTCGTAGCGTGCGATGGCATCCTTCCAGCACTGAGCGGATTCGGCCAGTTCGGGGATGACGTAGGTATCATCGGGCCAGCGCTCGCGGTGACTGATCTCCAGGAAGAGCGCAAACTCTTTACGGCCTGTGGCTTCGAGCTCCTTGAGCATCTCATACGGCTGGACCACGCCCTGAGCATTGTATTGCGCGGTGAAAGGCCAGTGACGGCTGTGGCCCGCCTCGGTCTGTTGAAGATGAATCACCGGACTGACGGCCCCCGTCTTGCGGATCCAGAGCACGGGGTCGCGCTGATCGGGGTGCGGTGCATGGCCGAGGTCGAGGCATATCTCCATGGGGATCGCGGCGTCCTCATTCACGCGGTCACGCAGGCGCAAGGTCTCTTCCCAGGTCCAGGCGTTTTCACGCGGGCAGGACATCGGTTCATAGATCAAGTATTTCAGACCAAGCTCTTTGCCGGTTCGGCTCAGCTCCTGCCAGGCGGCCACGCAGCCGTCCTCACGCTGTTTGAAGAGCTCAGGGTTGTTCACGTCGTTCACGCTCATGATGCCAAAATGGCTGCCGGTGGTCTCTGCCCCCAGCTCCGCGGAGATCGCGAACCACTTCTTGAACCACTCAATCCAGACACGCCGCTGCACGGGGTCGGGATGCATCAGGTGGTTGACACGGGTGAAGGCACTGGTGAAGGTGCTCTGGACGGTGATGCCGCGCTTGGCACACTCGTTCTTGATCTCGTCCATCTGCGCGCTGATCACCATGTCGGGCAGGAAGGGGTTGAGAAGGTCGGCCACGAACTGGATGTTGTCCAGCCCGAAATCCTCTTTAACCAGCTTCGCCCAGACTTTTGGCTCGGGGAAGCGGTTGATCGCAAAACCCATATTGATACCGAAGCTGAACTTCGTCATTAATCATCTCCATGCTGAGTATCTGGCCAGGTGGACACCGCCCACAAGGCATACGAGGTTATGATACCCGGTTATGGAGTGATTTACCAGTATGGCGTGGTGTTTACGGAAAGTATTTCCATAGTGGCGTGGGGTGGTGGTGTATGAATCTCGACTTCGGTGCGACTGACACGTTACTCAGGCCTTCGTTCAACTCCAGTCGGACGGTGCCCAAACTGTCAAACGTCATAGATGCGTTACGTCTATTTCCTGTCTGCTTCTTTACAGGAGCATGACTCGATTTCCATCTGGATCACTAAAGACTAGCTCCTGTCCACCCCAATCAGCCGTCCTTGGTGGGTCAATCTTCAAGCCCTTATCGATTAATTCCTCATAAGTTTTCTGCATATCGTCGACCGAAAAAACTATCGTGATGAAACCTGCTGTGGATTTCCCCCATGTGTTTTCGTCCCATATGCATACACTAGCCTCAGACTCAAGACCTAGATTCCATCCATCATAGTCACCATTTTGCACATAAACGGGAGCTCCGATTGTCCGGTAGAATTCCGCAAGACCTTTAGTATCCTTGGATGTAATGTTGACACATTGCAGTTTTGTGATCATGATATGGCTCCTAAAAAACACTCGCGTTCATTTGAGCGTTAATACATCGTACACCATACAGGTTATATTTGTCTACCATATTTATCGAATCATTTGTTTGTATAGACATGGTCGTAGGAAGAGAGACTGCGGCTACCTATCTGATGGCTTATTCCAACCGAAATACTTGTCAAGCCAGGAGGGTGTGTGTAGATTTGGCTCTTCGGTGATGCCATATGGTTTCAGCTTCTTCATCCAGTCGCTCCTCGACAAGGCGCCATATATCATCTTTGTACGCAGGTCAATTATGAAATATCCCATGCGTATTTCGCTAAACGGTCCGCCAAATGTTGCAATGCCCTTTTCATCATATGGGGGATTGTCTATCTGGCCAACAATGACATTATTGTACACGCGATACCCGCCGATATTGGGTCCAACCTCAAACTTCGCGGGATAGTATTTTACAGGATCGTTATAACTCCTTAACGCTACTCCATAATCACCTTGATATATTCCATACCCACCAGGCAAACGAATAAACATATGTGCATGCATAAATCCAAGCACGATGTATACGGTCACTACCAACAACACGATCAATATGCCCAAAAGAAGATTCTGAGTTGACTTTCTGATCATTATCGTCTTCCTATAGCGTAATCATTCGACGCCCATTCTTCGCTCGTTGAATATGGAAAGGTCCATAAATCATCAATCCGGCGGTTATCCAACTCGGAACCAGGCTCACACACATAGAAGGCATTTGAGGCACGGTCCCACGGGTGAACTTCGGTTATGACAGCCGGAATAATGGCTGTGGCATCATATGTGTAGACGCCCAATCGCTCGATTCTTCAGTATGATTTCACGCTTAGCTTAGCGATCTCCCGAATCGTCGGATCATGGTCATTTTTCGCGATATGACGCATTAAGGTTACGACATTTGTGCAATCTTTCGGGTATTTCGCAAGGCACCGCACGATCCCCGCACGACACGTGGCCAGCTTGGATGATTTTACGTACATTGACAGTAGATTCTCGGCTTCAGGTGAGGCTTTACAGAAGTCATACACCATGGAATTGGTATATCTTACCATAGCTTGTCGAACTAAATCGCCTGTCATGGGATGTATCTGGTCGTATTTTGTAGTTGACCAACTGACTAATGCATCGAACAAATACGGAAGGAGGCGATCTCCAACTCCAGCTATATATGTATATGGAAAATACAACACATATGAAAACTCTATAGCGCTTATAGTTTTTCCATACGCTCGGGGCTTATCTCGACCGTTCCAAAACAAGGGCCACAACTGAATGGCTTTACCAAATTCCAATCCTCGTTTGCCTTTGGGAGTCAAGCTTAGCAAATGATTCACATCGACAGCACCTGAACATAATAAGTCGTAACATACTGCTATTAGCTGCCGAATTGCCATTTCGTCAAGCACTGCCAATCCGGACTGGACTATAGGCTTGATTGCCCTAACATGTGCGTATTTAGCGCGAAAACTCCTTGCAGAACTATATCGGCTGACATATTGGTGACTCCGACAAGCCTCCAAAGCTTCAGCATTGAAGCGATATACAATCTTCTGAACCAAATGTACCATACCTCCTAAGGAATATCCACATTGGTTTGAAAGAACTTGTCGAAACAATACTCTCCGACTATGTATACCCTTTTTCCAACAAGGTTGTCAACCAAGCGTTACTATCGTGTTAAATAATGACCTACACGGTAAAACCCGGCGCGGTCTTGAGCCTTCCGCAACCGCAAACCACCCGCCAGACCGCCCTGACATTGGCAACAAGGCGTCGGCGCCCAGCTCCGCAGACTGCTTCAGCAGTCTTGGGGGTCAATAGCCGAGACATTGATGTCGCGGCGGTCAAACGACACACCGCCCCAGCCATTCCCCTTCGAATTCATCCGTTGTTCAGATTACGAGAGGCCAATCAGGCGATTGGCGCTCCCAGGGGGCGACCAGCCCGACCGCCCCTACTCGCCCTTGCGGGCTTGAACGGCCATGTCGATGATGTTCTGCCGCGCACGCACGGCTTCGCCGCGACGGCGGCCCACTGCCACGCAGAGCGCGTCGGCCAGGGCGTATTGCGTGAGTCGACCGGTGATCGCCTCGTGGATAAACTGCATCTTCTTGGCGGGGGTCATCAGCATCACGTCGCACAGCTCACTCAGGGGCGTGCGCGCGAAGTTGGTGATGCAGATGGTGGTGGCACCTGCCCGTTTGGCCTGGGCGGTGCTTTGGATGGTCTCGCGGCTGGTGCCGCTGTAACTCACCGCAATTAGCACGTCCTTCGGACCCAGCAACGCGGCGTTGATGGTCTGCATGTGGCTATCCACCGAGAACCTGCTGTTCAAGCCTGTGCGTAGAAAGCGGTAGTAGAGGTCCATAGCGACCGGCAGTGAGCTGCCCACACCGACCACCTCCACCGTTTTGGCATGAAACAGTGCCTCGACGGCCCGGTCAAATGCGTCGATATCAAGCAGGTCAGCCACAGACTGCAGCGCGGCGATGTCTATGGAAATCACCTTATTGATCAGCTCGGTGCTGCTGTCTTCTGGGTGGATATCGCCTCTGTGGTTGCCGTCGGTGGTGTCAGGCGCCAGCTCCTCGACCAGCTTCAGTTTGAACTCGGCGTATCCGGTGAAGCCGAGGGTGCAGCAGAGTCGGTTGACCGTCGTCTGGCTGACCCCGCACAGCGATCCAAGGTGCGTGATGGAGACGCCTTTCACAGACGCAGGCGACTTCAGGATATACTCGGCCACGGTGCGCTCTGCCCCCCGTAAGGAGGGCAGATAACTGGCTATCAATGCGGTGACTGAGAGGCGCGTTGTGACACCCATACTGGCCACCCTATGCTAACTGCGTGACGCGCCCGGCAAGCTTGGCGATACGCGCCTGCAGCTCTGTGGCGTTTTCGCGCTCTTTTTGGACCACCTCGGCTGGTGCCCGCTCTACAAAGCTCGGGTTGTTCAACCTGGCCAGCAGCTTGGTCAACTCGTTCTCGATATTCGCCTGCTCTTTTTGCAGACGGGCGATCTCTTTACTGACATCGAACTGACCCAGGTCCATGTAGATATCCGCCAGCCTACAGCTATCCATGATCGGCTTGATCTCAGATGGCAGCTCAGGCACAAGCGTCACAGGCTGCACGCGCTGAAGCGGGTTGAGCACCGGCAGCATCTCCGCCAGCATAGCCGCTTGCTCTGGCCCGCTGGCCACAGCGTATACAGGTGCCTTGCTGGAGATATCCAGCCCGATCTCGCTGCGAAGCGCGCGGATGGTGCGCACAAACTCGATGGCTTGCCCCACTTTGGCTTCGGCGTCCGCGGAGTCCATTTCGGCATCATACTCAGGGTAATCGGAGTACATGATGGTCTCGCCCATATGCGGGATCACCTGCCATATCTCCTCTGTCACAAATGGCATGAACGGATGCAGCAGCCTCAGCACCTGGTCCAGCACATATACCAGCACGGTCTGAACCGTGCGCTTCTGAGCCAGATCATCACCATTCAACCGCGGTTTGGACATCTCGATATACCAGTCGCAGTAGTCATCCCAGAAGAAGCTGTAGATGGCTCGCGCGGCGTCATCCATGTTGTAGCCGTCGAGAGCCCCGTTCACGGTCTTTGCGGTCTGGTTCAGGCGGCTGAGTATCCAGCGGTCCAGCACATCGCGCTGCTCAACAGATGGAAGCTGACCGTTGTATTCAGCCAGGAACTCATCGTCAAGGTTCATCATCACGAAGCGGCTGGCGTTCCATATCTTGTTGCAGAAATTCCGTGCCTCTTCGGTCTGGCTGTGACGGCCCTTCTGCACCGCGGCGAACTTCAGGTCCTGCCCGGTAGCGGTTCGAGACAGCAGCGCATATCTAAGCGCATCAGCGCCGTAGGTGTCCACCAGCTCCAGCGGATCAACGCCCGTGCCCAGCGACTTGCTCATTCGCCGGCCCTTTTCGTCCAGCACAGTGGCGTAGATATACACATCGTTGAATGGAACCTCGTTCATGAAGTGCATGCCACTCATGATCATACGCGCCACCCACAGATAGATGATGTCTCGCGCGGTGATGAGCACTGAGGTGGGGTAAAACTTCTTCAGGTCTTCGGTAGGTTCGGGCCAGCCGAGAACAGCCTGCGGCCACAGTCCAGATGAGAACCAGGTGTCCAGCACGTCGTTGTCTTGCGTCACAGCGCGGCCGCCCGACTTGGCGAGTGCGTCCTCTTCGGTGATGGCCGCGAAGGCCTCGCCGTCCTCCGTATACCAGACCGGGATGCGGTGTCCCCACCAAAGCTGGCGACTGACGCACCAGTCGCGGATGTTCTCCATCCACTCCAGGTAGAGGCGGTTGAAGCGGTCGGGGATGAACCGGACCTTGCCCGCTTTCACCACATCGATGGCAGGCTGGGCCAGCTCCTTCATGCGCACATACCATTGCTCGGTGATACTGGGCTCAATCACGGTGTGACAGCGCGCGCAGGTGCCCTGCGGCACGGTGTAGTCCTCTTCGTGGTCAAGCAGACCCAGCTCTTCCAGGTCCACCAGTATCTTCTTGCGTGCCTCTTCACGGCTCAGACCAGCGTAGGCTTCTCCGGCCTCTGGCGACATATTACCGTGCTGGTCGATCACCACAATCTGCTGCAGATGGTGCCGCAGGCCCACTTCAAAGTCGTTGGGGTCATGCGCCGGGGTGATCTTCACCGCACCGGTGCCGAACTCCGCTCGGGCGTGCTCATCGGCGATGATGGGTATCTGCCGGCCAGTCAATGGCAGATTCACCATCGTGCCGAACAGGCTCTGGTAGCGCGCGTCTTCCGGGTTGGCCGCCACGGCGGTGTCACCCAGCATCGTCTCAGGGCGGGTGGTAGCGACCACCACGTAACCGCTGCCGTCGGCATACGGATACCGCAGGTGATACAGCTTGCCCTTGGCGTCCACATGCTCCACCTCGATATCGCTGATGGCGGTCAGGCACCGCGGGCACCAGTTGGTGATTCGCTTGCCGCGATAGATATGCCCCTTCTCCCACCAGTCGATGAAGCACTGCTGGATCGCCTTCACGTAGCCTTCATCCATGGTGAAGCGTGTGCGATCCCACTCATACGAGCATCCCATACGGCGGAACTGGTTCAAAATGGTTCCGCCCGACTCATCGACCCACTTCCAAATCTCTTCCTGGAATGCCTCACGGCCCAGGTCGTGGCGGCTGATGCCCTTCGCCCGGAGCTGCTTCTCCACCACGTTCTGGGTGGCGATGCCCGCATGGTCGGTGCCCGGCACGCAGAGCACTTCAAAGCCCTGCATCCGCTTCCAACGCAGCAGCACGTCGTGGATCGTATAACAAAGCGCATGGCCGATATGCAGTGAGCCGGTGACATTGGGCGGCGGGATGGTGATGCAGTAGTTGCCTTTGCCGTTGCGGGCGGGTCGAGGTTTGAAACAACCGCTTTCGTTCCAGTATTTATACCACTTCGCCTCGCTGGCGGAGGGATCGTACACTTTGGGGATATTGGGTGAGTCGCACATGGTGAAAATCTCCAGGTTCTACTAAATCTCGGTAAACTCTTTTTTCATTATACGGCTATTGGATGTATCACGGCCACAAAATTTCCGGAATATTCGGATAATTCCACAGAGTTGACCGCCTATAACGGCCTGGGAATAAATTGTTGGACGGATTGGACGGATCCGACCAATCATTTACATCGGTCTGATCCGTCCAATGAAACGGCTTAACCCGATGCAGCCAACCGCCGTGCCCGCATCTTAAGCCAAATTGCCCGAATCAGCATCAACAGACCATAAATAATAGGTGTGGAAACCATGCTAGACACGCCATACATCCCATAAGTCATAGGCATAAAATACGACGCGCGCATTAATACTGATTGTCCTGTAGGCGATATATCCATTTTATAAAACAGGTAGTAATCATCCCACACTATCTGAACTAAATAATGGTCGCGGTCTTGCGGAAAATTTCCCAGTTCCCCGTCATAACTAGTCCAATTTTGGCCATTACAACTGATGGTTTCATCACTCATGAACACTATCTTATGGCGCGGCTTGAAGTTGACACGCCTTAACGATACTGACCCTATAGACAATTCGCAGCCTACCCCTGGCTTTTTTACACACACGTATTTGGGGTTTGTGTCGAGTGTCTGCCATATCTCCACATCGGGAAGTTTGTTTCTGAACGTAGATCGTCTTTCGAACTGGCTCAAGAGCGAAGCTGGCAATAGGTAGTTCATCCAGAACTGCCAGGAGATAACCATCGCTATAACAAAGACACCGATCTTGAGCAGGCATGACTTAGTTTTCGGCTGCATTTCATATCACCCCATCAATGTGTGGCACCAGTTACTTCATCGTACTGGTGCCTGTATGGTATGGTTACGCTTGTAAGTAACCGGTCGTAGGGGCGTCCCTTGTGGGCGCCCTAAAAAAGAACCACGGAATGAAAAACGCATAGGGCGCCCACAAGGGACGCCTCTACGACAGCTTCAATTACAGGTTGCCTACCCTATCTTGCGATTGAAAATCGCCCGATGAGCAGCCCTTTATCCTTGCTTTTGGCCTTGTAGAATAGTTTATACCGGCCCGGCCCGGGCGGGTTGGCAGTCAAAACACCGGATGTGACGATGAAGCTCTGTGTTGCGACTTTACCGTCCAACGGGCCTGTCAGGACCAGTGTCTGCTTACCCGAAACCAGAGCATTGACGCGGTCGCTCGGTGAGGTCTGGAACCTGTAGCTGGGCTTGTTGTTGACGATCTTCCAGGCACTCAGCCCCTTTTCGGGCTGATAGGTCAACCGCCAACTGGGTTTAGCTGCGAAGAGTATCAGCCCCTTGGCGGGCATCACTTCAACGACCACTACAGGCTTGGCAGCGACGGCTGCGTCTGGCTTCCGCGCTTTACATCCGCTGCGAATCATACCTGTGGCTAATGCCAGCAGGATCGCCACAATGATCACTACCATTTTATGCGCATTGATCCACTTAAGAACCGTCGCGAAACGGTCTGGCTCAGGAAGACCAGTGACCATATCAGTCGATGTCACCGGTGGCGTTTCGGGTAGACCCTGTGAAGGCGAAATCGCATCCTCAGAGACGGGCGGAGTGGACACCTGCGAACGGATCAGCACCGTCTCACTGGGGCCGACCGCCGATTTCTCGGTTTTCGCGTCGCGGATGCCCCGCTCACCGTGAGGCCATCGGCCGTGACAGTAAAGCACCAGACTGACCGCATCGTGGGCGTTCCGTTCCTTCGCGCACTCGAGTAACGCCGACGCAGCCGCTTCGCAGGAGCTGGAGTTCATCAAAATATGACGCATCTGGTTGTCATTCACCGTGGTCCACAGACCATCAGAACAGACCAGAATGACATCCTTAGGACGCAGCACCACACGACCAACCGAAGGCGCTAACTCGGCCTGTACCCCCAGGCTCTTGGTCAGCTCAGATGGGTTTGAGGTAGGATCGGCATCATACGGCTGACTGCCAGGTTCAATCACGGGGTAGTCATCGCGCGTGACCTGCTGCATGCGTCCCTGCCGGTAGTAATAAAGCCGGCAGTTGCCCACATGAATCCAGATCAGCGCATCGCCGGTCACCATGGCGGCGGTGCAACTGCACGCGAGAGGCGTAGCATCAGCTTGATCGATCATTAAGCCGTTTGCGCTGCCAAAGGCTTCGACAAGAATGTCCTGCAGCGACGCGGCGTTGGCCTCCGTGCTGCCACGGTCAATGACCTTCCCGACAGCGTTCTCGCACTCCTCGCGCAGCCGCTCCCGCAGCACATCCAGGCAGAGCTCACTCGCCCTGGGTGCTACTGCACGTCCGCCTAACCCGCTGGAGACTCCCACCAGCGCACGCATCCCATACGGGCCCACCGCGTGTTCCGGCCAGACGCCGCCTATCACGTTATCCGGGTTATGGCTCAATCCCATTCGTTCGCATATCTGGCTACATACAGGCTGGTCCGGCACAATCATATTATCGTTTTCGTTATCAGGCATGGAAGGCAACCTCATGATGAAACTTGTGGCACGATATCATTGTAACAGTCATCATATGTTTATTTACCTCTGGTATGCCGGATTCCTGCGTAAATAGGGTTGAGAGATGACGATAACGCCACGAATTCCGAAATACGAGGGTCATGCTGTGGTAATATGAGCATAAACTTACAGTCAAGCTCGCATCAGCCGTCACACAAGAGGTCACATCAGCATGAAGTTTCGCAAGCTATTCATACATTCCGCCCGTGGCATAGAGCAGGAAGCATCGCTCACGGTTTCCGTTGATGTCTGCGTGGTGGGTGGCGGCATGGCGGGAGTCTGCGCCGCGCTGGCATCAGCACGACACGGAGCCAGCGTGGCACTGGTGCAGGATCGGCCGATGCTGGGCGGCAACGCCTCCTCCGAGATACGGATGCATATCTGCGGTGCCGATAGCTACTACGAGGGCGAAACCTCCCCGCGGCTGCGCGCCCGCGAGACGGGCATTCTGGAGGAGCTGCGGCTGAAGAGCCTGTCGCATAACAGCGAGCACAATATCTCCATCATGGACCTCGCACTATACGATACGGTGCGGTCGCAAGCCGGCCTTCAACTCTTCCTGAATGCACAGGTCGTCTCCTGCGTCACGACGGATGAAGGCGAATTCCGTAAGGTCACGAGCTGCACCGCCCGGGAGTTAACCAGCGACCGCATCGTGCGCTTTGAAGCGAAGCAGTTCATCGATGCTTCCGGTGATGGCAACCTCGCCTACCTCGCAGGAGCCGCCTACACCAAGGGCCGTGAAGCTGCGGATGAGTTCGGCGAAAGTCTGGCCCCTGTGGAAGCCGACGACTGCACCCTCGGCCATACCATCCTGTTCGATGTGGTCGATGTGGGACGTCCCGTGCCCTTTACCCCACCAACCTGGGCGATGAAGTTTGATGATGAGCAGTTGCTGCCGTTCCGTAAACCTGACCGTTCCTTCGGGTTCTGGTGGGTGGAATGGGGAGGCACGATGGACACGGTCACAGACACGGAGGCTATCAACCAGGAGCTCATCGCCGCGGCACTGGGTATCTGGGACTATATGAAGAACCGATCTCAGACCACCGTCGATGGCAAACCCCAACAGATGGACAACTACGCACTAAACTGGTTCGGCTTCCTGCCCGGCCGGCGGGAAAGCCGACGCTTCCTGGGTGACCACATCCTCACCGAGAACGAGCTGCGCAGTATCCCCACAGCACACAGCTTCGATGACCAGATCGCATACGGCGGCTGGCCTATCGACACTCACCCGCCATTCGGCTATCAAGACACGGCCACCGCCCCGTGCCAGCAGATACGGTTGCCCCATATCTACCAGATTCCGCTGCGAAGCTGCTATTGCCGCGATTTCGGCAACCTGTATCTGGCCGGACGCAACATCAGTGCGAGCCATATCGCCTTTGCCTCCACGCGCATCATGGCCACCTGCGCCTCCATCGGCCAGGCCGTGGGCACCGCCGCCGCCCTCGGCGCGCATCATGGGGTGTCACCGCAGCAGATCGTGGCCCAGCATATGCCACTATTACAGCAGCAGCTTCTGGCCGATGGTTTCTATCTGCAAGATACTCCCAACACTGACCCACATGACCTAGCCCAGCAAGCCCAAGTGACAGCCTCAAGCACACTGGATGACGGCGACTGGCAACCAGGTAAAGTGATTGACGGTTATAACCACCCCGAGCCTGTGCTTGAGGGTGACTACCACGCCTGGCGAAGCGCCTTGATGCCAGCATGGCTAGAGCTCGCGTGGGATGAAGCGGTCGAGATCGACACCGTGCAGCTGGTGTGCGACACCGACTTTGATTCGCAGCTCATGCTCACGCAGGAGCCCTGCCACCAGAAGGCCGTCGGGCCGGTGCCTAGGGCAGTCACACTGAAGAATTTCAATATCGAGGGGCAAGCAGACGACGACGCCTGGAAAGTAATCGCTACAGTCGACGATAATTACCAGCGGCTCGTGTGCGTGCAGTTCCCCGTCAGGCGATGCCAGCGGCTGCGCATCAACTGCCTAGAGACCTGGGGTGCGCCGTTCGCCTCAGTGCTGGAAGTGCGGTGCTACGGAAAACTACCTTTAGAATGAGCGACTTTGTGAAGATATCATTAGCTGTATTGGCTGCACTCGCAGTCATAGGAACCTCCCATGCGGCCGACGAACTGATATGGGTCAGGGGCTTCGAGTTCTCAGAAATCGGCAGTCCGGTGACTGAAGTGAACAACCTGTCGTCCGTGGCTCAGTCTGTGGAGAGCACGAAACAAGATGGTGCATCTGTGGTGACGGTAAAGAACCCCGGCGTCTGGCGTGGGTATTATGATGCAGGGCTCGAGGGAGTCAATATCCCCCATTTCAAGACCTACGGTCATGAGACCATCCGGCTCGATTACTCGATCTCCACTGCAGCCCCCCTGTGGGATGGCACCTCCTTCTCGATCCAGTTTTACGGCGGTGAGCACCTCCAGATAGCCAGTGCTCGCGATTTAATCGCCGACGGAGCCAGACACACCCTCGAGTTCAAGCTGCCGAGTAGTGCTAACGACAAGCAGCTCTGCGCACTTTGGACGATCATCTCAAACCCCGGTCCAGGCGCGCTCACGATGCGGCTGCACAAGTTCGAGGTCTACCGACCACGCATGAACACCCGCATCGATGCCGACAAAATACTCTCCACACCGCCCCCATATAATGCAAAGATCGCTGACTGCAACGGCATGCCGGCCATGTATCTGAATGGTAAGCCGATCACCGGTCAAGGATGGTCCGTGATCGTGATGGTCCACGTCACCGAGGAGTATCTGAAGACGCTCACCAACAGTACCGGGTATAGACTCCACAGAGTGGTCGCCACGCTGGGTGAGCACCTGTATGGCGGGGATATCGGTGCGTATTACTCGCCCAACTGGCTGGGGCCTGATCACTTCGACTTCTGGGAGCTGGATAAGCAGTTGGGCCAGTTCAAAAAGGCCAACCCAGACAGCAAGATGATTCTGCTATTGGCCAGCGACGGGGCCCGATGGTGGAGCCGCCTGCATCCGAAGGCGTTGGGGATGGATGCGAAACTCGGCATTCCCGACTACCTGTCCCCCGAGTGGCAAAAGGACTTCCGAGATGCGCTGCGTCAGATGATCGCCCACATTCAATCCGGGCAATACGCCGATATGGTGATCGGCTATGAGCTCTTCAACGGGCGAAGCATGGACTGCAATTTTGAAGTGAATGACTCCACTCCTGCAGCCATCGGACGCTATCGCCAATTTCTGCGCGATAAATACAAGACCAATCGCACTTTGCAGAAGGCATGGAAAGACACCTCAGCCTCATTTGAAACCGCCAAACCAGAGGCGTTATTAAACGAGCAGCACCCCAGGGACCCAAACGACGAAATGAGCCTGTTGGTATCGCCTGTAGATCGGCCTGCCTACATGGACAGCAAGGCGTTCCGTGAGCATGTGTTTCAGCAGATCATCATCAACTTCGGTAAAGTCGTGAAAGAGGCCACACACAACCGCGCGTTGGTGGGCGCGCGGACAGGCGACTTCACCGGCAACCTTTGGAGCTGGACCAGAGGTCTTGAGGAAAATGATACTAACCCCATAGCTGAGCTGGTCGATAGCCGGTATTTCGACTTCTTCGACGTACAGGAGCCGTATGTCGGCAGGAATGCCATCGGTGTCGAGGGCAGCGGAGCACCCATCATCCCGCCCCTTGGTCTGGCGATAACAAACAAGTTAGTGGTCATCCAAAATGATGTCCGCACGCACACCGGCCCTGATATGGGCTTCGGCGCCACAAAGAACATGGCGGAGACGATATCGACTCAGCGGCGGGTATTCGTAAACTCGATGGTGCTGGGTATGTATCCCTACCTGTGGCAGATGAGCTACTCCTACGACATGCCGGGACTCATCGCCGAATACCGAAAGCAGGACGATATCTTCCTGCGTTCGCTTTATGCCGACCGCCGGTCCGGTGCTGAAATCGCGCTGGTATTTGACAAAGGCTTTCAGAAACAGTTCGGCTACGACCCCCTGAAGGACGCGCCGGCGCGCAGTTTTCCCTTGTTTGACTACATCCGGCAGACGGTCGCCCGGGCAGGTGCTCCGTATGACATGATCTTCCTTGATCAGCTCCCGAAGGCCAAACCTTACAAGCTCTACCTGTTCCTTAACACGGTCGCCCTCAACGCTCAGCAAAGGGCAATGGTCAAAAAAGTAGTGCGCCGTGACGGGCGTGTAGGTATGTTCGCATGGGCAGATGGCTTGATCGACGGCAGCATGGATGCAGCACACATGAGCGACCTGACGGGCATTAAAATCGCCATGTCGAAAACACCCGCAAAATGGAAACTAACACCTGAGGAGTGGTTCGTCAAACAGATGGGTATCAAACCCGACCACCCGATGGGCACACTGGAGTATTACGATCCCAGCGACAAGGATGCTCCCGATATCACCTATGCTCCCAGCTTTAAGATCACAGATACGAAAGCGACGCCTATTGCCCGATTCACTGGCAGCTCCGACGTCGGCATCGCATCCAAACAGGCACCAACATGGGCAAGCATCTACACGGCCTCTGGCAACTTCTCCCCCAGCCTGCTTCGCTACGCCCTGAGGCGTGCCGGTGGGTTCGAATACGTGGATACGGATGACATCTGCTACGTAAATAACACGTTCGTCGGGCTGCATACCAAACGAACAGGCATCATCCACATCAGCCTGCCGAAGCCAAGCAGTCTATACGATGTGTTCGGCGACAAAGAGTATGCAGCCGTCCCAAGGCACGCGGTCTCAGTGGAGAAGATGAGCACCTACCTCTTCTATCGTGGCACGAAGGCGCAATGGCAGGCTCTGGGTAAGAAGGCTGGCGTGAGGTGAGTGGCAATGCCACCTGCCCTTCTGCGCGCTAAAGCACAGTCTATTACCCACAAATATCTACGGAGCCAGTAGACGCCGATTCCGCGACATAAATGTCTCGGCTATTGAACACCAAGACTGCTGAAGCAGTCTTCATTAACGTTATCTTTGTCGGCAAGGAGCTCCGCAGCCCGGTTTAGCGGGCTTGTTGATCAGTAGCCGAGACATTTATGTCGCGGCACATGGTCGATACGATCCCAATCTGGATTTGTGGGTAATGTACTGGAGCTTTCAGCACACGGTCGGACGACGATTCTCCGTGTCATCGGGATCATGCCTGTATCTGTCGCCTGATAGGTTCTATCTGCTCTGCTGGCGCATTACCGGGAACCGCTGTAATGCAGCCATCCCCGTTTCGCGTGGCTGCGATGTAATGGAAACCAATGCAGTTTATAGCTGGCACCACCACTAAGTCCACGCACCTGCCAAAGCCAATCGGATTTTGACAGATTGAGATGCACCTGTCTTTGCGCCGTATCGATGATGTAATATCCGTCCTTAGCGCGGCCGATTATGCCCTTTCGCACCACGCTGTAGTTGATCGGGTATGGCACCCTCCACAAACAGCCTGCTTGTTCAATATCCGTTTTCAGCTGGGTATCGAGGGATTTCGAATGATTGACCACTGCATATCCGAATGTATCGGCACTTGCCGGTGCTATCATATTCCACGCGGTATCTGGGTTCTGATACCAAAACCTATCACCTGATGGGGTAGAAATGGTCGCGGTGATTCTTGGGTCATAGCAATTAGACCACAATACGCGAAGCCCCTTACCCGCTACAAACAGCCAAGGGATCAGAAGGAGTATGCCTAAAATCGCGACATTGGCCTTAAGCCACCGAAGTCTCATTGGTACCACTCCTTATCCGGATTTATATGGGATCCCAACCATCCACGGCCCTCGTAGCTCTCACGAATAGGCCCTGGAAGCAACAGTGTATTGGGAGCGATACTCAGTTTTCTCAGGTCATTCATCCATTGATCGTGGTGGGCATATACGGTGGCTGTCCTCGCAGCATTGTCAAATATGAAATACCCGCTTCGGCTGGCGCCAATCAGCGTGGTGGGAAGACTGCGGTAACCGGCGATGCGTTCCACAGTTAGATCATTAACTAACTCCTTTCGCCCATGTTCCTCAACAGTGATGAATCTGTCGATCGAGTTCGATCCATTCGACTGGTGCCCTTGCCCCCAAATGCATTCTTTCTCATGGCTTGGTTCACACCATTCGTAGGTCGTAAGATCACCACAAGTCAGACTCGCAGATGTCGAACCGTCACCAGAGATGGCACAATAAGTGAACCAGGCAGCCACTAGATTAGGCACCAACAACGGGATAAACAACACTAACACGCCTGCGGTGATTAAAAGCCGTATGATCCATTCATATTTCGTCATCACATGATGCCTCCAACTAGCGTAGTAAATACTATATACCGCAAGTTATTATGCAAATATCACACTGATACACGCGCATCACACGCAAGCTTATAGTGATGACACATGAGCCATGTCATTTCCGGTGATCATTTGCTCCACACACTTGCCTCTGATGCCAACATGGGTCACAGTATTAACATAGGCATCTTGCTATAACACAGGCGCCTAAATAAACAGGAACATGAGGCTTTCATGCACACAGAACTCTTTTCCTTCGTCACAGTCCTTATCTGCGCAACGATACTACTAGTACCCAGACGGTGTTCCGCAGACACCATTTGGCTTTCCTCACTCGACCTCACGAAGATGAAGCAGGGATACGGCACGCCGATGGTCGACAAGTCGATCAACGGCCAGCCGATATCGATCGGCGGACGGAAGTTCGCTCACGGAGTGGGCAGCCACTCGTCAGGATCGTTCGTCATCGATCTGGGCGGTCATGCGACTCGGTTCACTGCGTGGGTAGGGATTGATGATGATGCCCAGCCGCCAGGTTCCGCCACCTTCAAGATCACTGGCGACGGCAACTTGCTGTGGAGTTCTGGAGTGACACTGGCTGGTGAGCCCCCGAAGGAGGTCAATGTCGACCTGCGAGGGGTAAAGATACTCGCGCTACGCATCGGCGATGGCGGAAACGGCAACGGCATGGACCACGCCGACTGGGCCGATGCCCGTATTGAGTTCAACGGGCCTCCACCACAGGCCATCGACGGTGCCGTCTCGTTGCCAGCTAAGCTCGATCTGCGTAATCTCCCACCCGTGGTGCCGGTCGGAAAAAACTCTTGGGGTGGCGTCAATCCGAAGGGTGACCGTATCACTGTCACCAGTCAAAGCGTGGAGTTCAACGGCAAGCCGCTGATACTGGTCGCTGGTGAACTGCATCCTACCCGCACCGATGAGGCCTCGTGGGAGGAGTCCATCCTCAAGATGAAAGCGGGCGGTCTAAACACCGTCTCGATGTATGTGCTCTGGAACCATATCGAGCAGGACCCCGGGGTGTTCGACTTCACCGGAAACCGTAACCTGCGCCAGATCGTCAAGCTGTGTGCAAAGCACGGTGTATGGGTCTGGCTGAGGGTTGGCCCCTTCTGTAATGCCGAGGTGCTGGCGGGCGGACTACCGGCGTGGCTATATGGTCAGCCGGTGAAGGAACGCAGCAACGACCCGGGCTACCTATTCTATGTGGAACGGCTATACCGTGAGCTCGGGAAGCAGTTCAAAGGATTGATGTTCAAAGACGGCGGGCCTGTGATCGCGATTCAGTGCGAGAATGAGTATGAACACGCCACACCCTTTTGGGATAACCCATTCCCTGGAGCCGGCGGCGGTAATAAGGGTAGCGACGGCGAAAGCCACATGATGAAACTGAAGGCTCTGGCCATCAAAGCCGGCCTGATCGCGCCTCTTTATACCTGCACCGCGTGGGGGTCACCTGTCCCTGAAGGTGAGTTCCTGGCCACATGGGGATGCTACGCCTACCTGGGGCCAGGCGGACCAACGGATACCTCGACATTCGGTTTCGGCAACTACGCCCGGAAGTATCCACTCGCGTTCTGCGAACTCGGAGGCGGCACCCCGGCGCAATCCACATGGCGACCCATCGTGCCACCCGAAAGCGTGGAGGTGGGTGTTTTCACCCGCGTGGCATGTGGCGGCAATCTAACAGGAATCTACATGTACCACGGCGGCAGCAACCCGCTTGGCAAGCACGGTTATCTGAACGTCTCCGGGGGGTTGCCCATCATCTCCTATGACTTCCAGGCACCCATCGGCGAATACGGCCAAACCAAGCCGAGTTATTACCATCTGCGTCCCATCCAGCAGTTCCTGCAGGATTTCGGCGATCTGCTTTCACCCATGGTGACCGTCTGGCCAGAGGATTCGGTGACGCCCGAAAACACCACTGACCTGCGCTACATCGCGCGAGCCAATGGTAACAGTGGCTTCCTGTTCTTGAATAACTTCCAGGACAAACTGGTGCTTCCCGACCGTACTGATGTGCAGGTCACGCTGCAGTTGAAGGACGAAGCTCTGGTGCTGCCTAGCGGTAAAGGCCTCACCCTGAAGTCAAACATCATGGCGATACTGCCCTTCAACCTGCCACTTGGCGGTGCGAACTTGAAATACGCCACGGCACAACTCATGACCAAGCTCGTAGCCGATGGTCGCCTGAACTATGTATTCTTCGCACCCACTGGCATGGCAACCGAGTATCTCTTCGATGCCGCCACTGTCACCGCAGTCACAGGAACCGCGGCGCAAGTGACCGGCGACGGCGGAGCTTGGCGTGTCACGGTGAAACAACCCGGAACATCCTGCGTATTTGACGTCACACCGACTTCCGGTAAGCCCTTCCGCGTGCTCACACTGACCCACGAACAGGCGCGCCACTGCCTGAAAGTCAATGATCTTGGCGGTACCGAGCGGCTAGTGCTCTCCGACCACGCGGTGATCAGCACGCGCGATACGCTGCGCGTCTCGGCCATCGGCTGCGAGAAGCTGGAGGTCAGCATCTACCCCAACCCGTCGGGGGTGCTGCATACCGCCGGTGGTGCGCTCAGGGGCACATCGGATGGCGTCTTCACGCGCTATTCCGTGGTATTGCCCAAACACAAATCCAAGGCGAAGCTGCAGAAGGTCAGCCCCGACAAGCTAGTCATCAATCTGCCTGCTGCGGAGTTTGCCGGGACCAACGATCTGTTCTTGAGGATGAGCTACAGCGGGGACCGCGGCTGGGCTTTCATCGACGGAAAGCTGGTGGCGGATAACTTCAACAACGGCACGCCGTGGGAGATCGGGCTTAAAAGATGGCAGCAGGGCATCGACAAGAGCGGTCTGTTCGTGCGGATCGTGCCCTGGAGTGGTGACAGCAGCAAGATCATCTTCGACGGCATCACCTTCAAGTCGCCAGAGGCCTCCACCGACAATGCCGCGGCTTTCACCGATGTGCAGATCGTGCCCGAATACGCCGCGACCCTGCGGATCGTAAGGTAGGGGGTGAGGGTACTACGACATGGGGGCAGGCACAGGGGCCTGCCCCTACAACGGGTTCTTAGGGCACGGCACGCCATGCCCAAGTCGCCCCTACGGGCGCGTTCCCGCCCTTCGCGTCTTCGCGTCTTCGCGTGACACCAAATCTGGTTATTGGTTTGCCACGCTGGCAGCGTCACCGGCCCGGATGATATTGCCCTCTACCACAGCGTCGGTCAACGCATCGGTGTTGATCGACTGGCTGGAACCGCTGATCACATTGCCCGTCACCACCAGCCCGCGGGAGTTCTTGAGGTTCATCGCCGTAGGACACATCGCAAGGTTGTTGTTCGAAAACGCGATATCCTCGCAGTCGTCTATGCCCACACCCAGTTTATACCGACGGATGATATTGCCCGATAAAGAGGCCGTGTTACACTTCAATAGATTGATGGCCTGGATGCCCATTTCGGCCATGCCGGTGAACTGGTTGGCACTCATCGTGATGTCTTCGCACCCGTTCATCAGCACCGAGGAGGTGTGGGTCGGTGCGAAGCGGTTGCCGTTCATGTTGATGCGCCGCACGCGGTTCAGCGTCACACCCATCGCCTGGTTCTTCTCAATGGACTTGATGTAGGTCGTCCTATTGTCGGTGATGTTCACGCCCTCTACGAAGGAGTTGTCTGCTTCCCCACCGATGACGATCGGGTATGCGAAGTCCTGGATCATGTTATCCAATATCGAAATATCGCGCACAGCCACATCGGTGTCGATAAACGGCTCCGTCGCACGGATGTAAATGGCCCGCTTACCACCGCCCGACTCGATGCTGTTCCCCTGGATAGTCAGATCTCTGGCGTTCCCCTCCACGTAGAAGAAGGCCCCATCAGCCGGTGTTTTTCCAAGGCACGTGTTGTTGGTGAACAGAATGCGGCGGCTGTGCAACTGCGTGCCAAAACCAGGGTCTATACCACCCGGTTTCGGCGGCAGGTTCATATAGATGCCCGACCACTTCGCTTCACCCGAAGGACAAGACTGCCACAAGCTGTTAATGTAGCAATGATCCACGATCATGTTATACACGGGTGTGGTGGTGGGCTGCTTCGATCCGCCCTCATCCACCATCTGCTTTGTGCCGTCCATCGAAATAAACTGCGAGCCGATATAGGTGCAGTGGATCAGCTCCACCTGCTCCATGAAGTTTCCCTCGCTCTTGAAGAACACGTTCCAAACCTTCGGCTTCGGCTCCTCAGAGTTCGGCGCAGCGGCATAGGCGTTCACATCGATGAACTTGGCTGGACCGCCACACGCCCTTCCCTGGTTGATATAGATGGCGTTATGCACGTGCAGAATGAACATCGTGTGGACATAGATATTCAGCCATGGCCCTCGGATTTCGATCCCGATTTTGAACGGCCGGTAATACCCATCCACAATGATGTTGTTGCCCGTGGCATTGATGTTCACATTCTTGATCTGCGGGTCAGTAAACCAGGGGGCAGCCGCGTCAAGCACAATCGCCGACTGGTGCGGGTGCTCTTCCCAGACAGGGTTGATCGTGGCCTGCCGGTCGGCGGACATGATCGACAGGTTCTCGATGGTGCCGTTACTGTGGCCCACCATGATGGTGGTCAGCACAGTCAGGCTTTTCTGTATGATGCGGGTCGCGTTGATGCCGTCGCCCGTGATGGACTGGTTCTTCGCCGTGGTCTGAATGCTGGCCTCCCAGCCGGGGGCCGCGCCATTGAAGTAATAAGAGCCGGCAGGAAAGTGTACCCGGCAGTACTCGCCGATCTCTTTCGTGCTCATGATCGCCTTCATGCGAGCGGTGTTCTGGGTAGCGATCTTCGCATCGTAGCCATTCGTGCTGACGATGGGCTGCTTCACGAAATGGCCGTCGGCACGGCTCACATCGATGAACGATGCGGAGTTGGCCTGCGGTTGAACGGGTGCTGCCGTAGGCTGTTTGTCTACCGCGGCCAGAGCGCGCGCGGGAGTCCACGCCAGCAGGTTCACCGCCAGCATGATCAGCATCAATAGTGTGTAGTCTTTCATACAGCCGTAATCTTTCTCCTGTGTGATAGTCCCCCAGCCTATTCGGCCAGGAATATCACCGTTGAGCGCGGGTTCATGTTGTAGTTGATGGAGCCGTTTTGCAGCGGGTACTTTCGGCCTGACAAAAGCTCTGTCACGCTACCCTGTTTCCGTGAAAAGTGGAAGCGTCGTGCCCCGCCATTTAAAGTATGAACGGCTAGCAGGTTACCGCTGCCGTAGGTGATATCATCATCGGTGGGATTCGATATGGTCACACCCGCCGATTCGGCGATCCCCCTGAGCAGAGCCGCCGGAAGCACCGGAGCAGTCGAGAAAACGGAGGTCCAGTCCGGGTGCCTCTTGACGGCGAGCCCAGTCCGATCCGGCATCTCATCTAGTGAACCTAGAGCCACTCCATCCATGGGCAAAAATACGGGCCCATAACTCTCACCAAAGCCGTAGGAGATACTGAATGGCATATATTTCATAACGGCGTCGCTTGACGGGTTCACCTTCACCCTGAGCGGCAACTCTCTGTCAAGCACATCTATGTTTATGCCGGTGATCTCAGACACCCGCGATGTTATGAGCGTATCACCATCGGTGATGCCAGGCGCATACACGAAGATCAGCGTCTTGCCTGCCCTCTTCAGTTTACGTTCGATCACCGCCTGCTGTTCCCGTGTGATACGGAAGGTGTTGAGGAACAGATAGCATTTGTGCTCAGGTATCTTTGCGATGTCATCCATCAGATACATGTCAAACCCGATACCTGTTCGGCTGAGTTCGCGATATTGGTTCACAACCACATCCTGGTGAATGTTGCTGGCCATGCCTGTGTAGTAGGTTGACTTCTCATCCACGATGACGGCCAGAGAGTTGCTCTTGTCCTCAGCCTTGCGGTTGGTCTTGGCCACTAGCTCATCGATCTGGCGCAGCTTGCCGGCTAGCTGCATCAGCCGCTTGTCGCCAGATGTCCAACCGGAACTGAAGTCATATATCTGCTCAGACGAGGCATTAACCAATGCGTTGGCGTAGTTGCGTATCATGCCGGCTTTCGATTCTGCCAGGCTGTTGAAGTGCCCCACCCATGTGGAGTTATGGCTACGCAGGTCGGCCTGATCCACCCACACCTTGCCGTTCAGTTTCACGGAGCCGACCGGGCCCATCAACCCAGAGCCTCCGCCAATCTGGCGGTCGCTGTAGTCGGAGGGAGACATCAAGAAGTCGATATCAGGTGACTGCAGTACCTTGTGAACCGCCGTATGGCCAATGAGCTGGTACCTATACGGCCCCAGCACATGGGTGACGTAGCCGTAGAAAAAACCGACCAGCTTTTGGCCTTTGGTTGCACGCTTCACCACCCTGGCAACATGAGTGATGTCATCAGCCACTATCTCCGAGTAGTACTGGCGGAAATCCACTTCGCGGCGGCTCTTTTGCGGGTCGAGGAAGGTCATCACATCAACCTTAACACGTTCTTCTTTTGTGGGTATCGTAATAGCGTCGAAGCTCTCAAGCGTGGTATTCCAGGCGCGGTTCACGTTGCCGATGTTCTGGTATTTCGTCCGCAGCCAGTCGATAAATGCCTGCCGGGCCGGTTCGGAGTAGTCCACAAACACCGCAGGGTATGCCACAGATGACCACTGCTGCCATTCATACGACACACCATTTGAGGGTATATAACCGATCACCCGGTCGGCATACTGGCTGGACTCCACATGAGCGACCAACTGATTGATCAGCGACTCAGCCATCGCCAGCCAGCTTTTGGATGCCATCGATGGGGCATGGCTGGGAGCTCCACTGTAAGCGGGCAAATCCACAGAACCAGTGGAGTCACGCACCATCTGGTCAGGATGGCTCTCGATCCATGCATTCAGTCCGGGATTGCATATGTTATCCAGCGGCACGATCGGCACGATATAGGCGTTCGGGTCCTGAGCGAGCACTGATGCGATCACCTCATCCATCTTGGCGAAGCTGAACTTACCCGACGGCAGCCACTGCGTGCTCAGGATGTTCAGCCAGTAGACATGGATTCCGGCGGCACTGACATTCGCGATCTGCCCCGCGGCGTTGGTGTTGTCAATCCAGTAGTTCATCGCAGATCGCGCTTGTCCATTGATCACAAACCGCGGGCTACCGTTGATCATCTTCAATGCACTGGGCAAACTCTTTACGGTGGCGGTGACAGGTTTCATTGTCAGAGGTAATATCACGTAGCCGTCTTTCACAGCGGCATTTTTCAAGCCGGAGACGACAGGCGTGGAATTGGTGAGGCTGATACGCAAGCTGTATTTCCCCGGTATCATCATCCGAGGCAATACCATGCTGCTAACCGCTTTGTATCTGCTCATTCCGCTTAAGTTAGCTCTCAGAACGGAGGTGGTTGAGGTTGCCCCTTCACGCACTAAGTCCACATACAGCATGGAATCGGCGGTGATCTTCCGCGGGCTGGACACAGAAAAACTGAGGTTCAGCGTCGACCCTGGTTGTACGGACGCTGGGTAAGTGACATTACTCACAGTGTATGCGGCACTTTGACCAAGGTAGACATACGGCACTTGATCGGTCCAGGTGCCGGTGGGTGGTTTGGCAATCGAGATGGCGTTGACCCAGTTGGCCGCGCCGCTTCTATGGGATTTCCAGCTCGAGTCTGTTTTGAGAAACAGTACCCCGCCGTTTCGCAGGTGGATGCCCGCCTCAAGCATCATGCCAGCCGGCCCATTATGGTTGATGGCACTGACCGTCAACGTGTTGCTGCCGGTCTTAAGATAAGGCTTGATATCATAAATGTCGGCCTGCCGCCAGATGTTGTAATACCGGCCCGGCGTCAGCTTTCGTCCGTTCACTGCGATGGTGCATTCATTATCGGCGGTCACAATCACCCTGGCAGTCGTGACTTGGCGTGCATCGGTCAGGTCGAAGCTCTTTTGAAAAGAGACCGGCGTGGTGTCGTCCTCTTTGCTGTTGGGTATCCATATCCATTCGCCGCTCCACGAGAACGCCTTGCCTGTCGACTGGCTTGTAGTTTCGGCACTGACTGTAGGGTCTAAGGCCAGCCGGATGTCATCGAGGCCCACCGAGCTCTTGCCAGACGATGAACTTAACGAAATTTCCAGCATGCCGGTGGCGGCCAGATCGGGCACGACGAGTTGCTTACCGAGTGATGCCCATTGGCCAGCCTTGGCAGGTGGCAGCAGCCACTCCATGCGCTGCTTGATGGTGTTTCCGAGGATATCTTGGTAGGTGATACGGCAGAGTGTCTTGTCGCCTTTACTGACCCCGATCGGCTTGTATTTTAGAGAAATACGATAGTTGCCTGTAGTGTCGAACGCAAGCTGCTGCCTGAGCGTGACGGTATTGCCCGAAGCACACGTCAGTAGTGCTGCATCACTTTTGATCGTCACACTACCAGCTTGCGCGGCTGGCAGTACCGTCCATCCGTCTATCTTACCCGGCGAATAGTCTGCAAAGTCACCGTTCCATATCAGATTGTGCCTGTCAACCACCGACAGGCTGCCCGCCGGTCTAAACGCTATTTTGGATATCTCCACATCGGTATTCGCCACATAGATCGGGTCCACACGAATCTGATCAATGATTCCCGTCCACTCCGAGTTTGTGGAAAAGTCGATGTCATATGTGTGGTACCTATTGTCTCCTACGACATGAAACCCTACCGACTTGCTGTCAGATAAACCTTCTCCTGGATGCTTGAAGTAGACACTAGCAAAACCAGAACAATTCGCCTTCATGGTCACCGTCATCGCCCGATAGGACTGTGTATTGATGCTCAACGCTGGGGAATGCAGGAAGGGGAACTTGGTGGTGGTGGCCTTGATCGCCCCACCAGCGACCGCGATCTTCGCGAAACCGGACGATGTCCAGCCGTGCATTTCACCATCCGAGTCAAACACCCATGCGGTCGGCGCAGAAGGAATGGCATCCGCGGAATGGGCTGTTGCCACCGGCAATACGAGAGCAAAGATCGTTAAAAGAGTTCTGAGAGCATTCATCGCTTTGTGTCTCCTGATCAGCAAACAGTCTTGCAGCACTATTGGCGTGTCGGTTGGCCTTATTTGGAGTCTACATGAAGAATGAGCACATCACCATCATCTTGAGACCGTGTGACCACCGTAGACATATGTTAAGATCATGCCATGTGGTAATCACTCAGCCTTATGCGATGGTCGTGCATCAGTCCACGATCAATATTGCTGATGTAGCTTCCGGCACCCACGAAGTGGGTAAGATTCTTATAGCCACGGGTAAGCGCCAGCGCAACCCGTGGAAGGCAACCAATAACCATCTACCCCGAAGTGGGTCGGCATGGTTCACCCGAATACTGAGCTTCTGCAATGCGGTTCGACCCACTTCGGGGTAGAACTCAGCACCCTCAACCACGGGTATCGCTTCGCTCACCCGTGGCTATAAGAAGGTACCCACTCCGTGGGTGCCCGTAGGGATGCATGGTGGCGGTGTTCACATGGTGAACCGATACTTGGAAGAATCATCTGATGGCTCAGTAGTTACCCCATGTGTTGACAGGGCGACGGGCACTTGACGGTGTGTGCAAGACCATGCTACAGTAAAGCGTCACCACACCCCTAAGTTATTGCTGTATATGAGGTATGAATCAATGAAAGCCGCGTCTTGTATCTTATTATTACTCGCATGTGTCCTCTCCACCCCTGCTGTGCATCCCCAATCACAGCCAGTTGCCTCGCAGCCGGGTAAAGTGGTGGTGCCGATGATCTACGACAAGGCCTATAGCTATATGGATGGTATGGCCCTGGTGTCACGGAATAAACTGTGGGGTTATGTGGATAAAGCTGGACGCGAAGTCATCCCCTGCCGGTATGAAAGCTATTTCCCAACTGAAGGCTTTGCCGAGGGTCTGGCCTGTCTGGCTGAGGATACCTGGTTTGGTTTCTTGAATAAATCTGGGCAGCAGGTCATTCCGTTCGAGTACGATGAAGCGTGGCCGTTTAAGGACGGCTTCGCGATGGTGAAGCTGGATGACAAAAGCGGGTTCATCAACTGCGGGTTCATCAACAAACAGGGTCGTGTGGTCGTTCCACTAAAGTATGATCTGGTGTTCCCATTTTCGAGTGGTATGGCTGCCGTCATGGCAAACGATCAATGGGGCTTTGTTGATACGAATGGTCGAGAAGTCATCCCGATGAAGTATCAAGAAGCCGATTCGTTCTCGGAAGGACTGGCCGCTGTGAGGCTAAACAAGCTGTGGGGTTTCATAGACACCAAGGCGCGAGAAGTCATCCCATGTCAATATGAGCTGGTTGAGTCGTTCAAGGAGGGACTGGCGGGTGTAGTGACCGCCGGTAAGCTGGGGTTTGTGGACCCGTCTGGCCAATTGGTCGTTCCGATGAAATACACCTATACTTACCCGGGCGGACGATACTCGGAGGGCATGGCGGTGGTCTGCGCTAACAAGAAATGGGGATTCATAGACAAAAAGGGACGAGAAGTCGTTCCGCTGAACTACCTCGGAGCAGATGACTTTCATGAAGGTCTGGCGAAAGTGCAGCTTGCTGACAAATGGGGTTTCATTAACAAGACCGGAGCGACCGTGATCCCGCATCGATATACGAACGCAAACTCATTCAGCGAAGGTCTTGCGGGCATCAAGCGCGACGGCAAATGGGGATATATTGACAAAACTGGCCGCGAAGTCATCGCACCCACCTATGACGAGGCACTCAGTTTCCACGGCGGCCTGGCCGGTGTAAAACTCAATGGCAAGTGGGGCTTCATTAGCAAGTAACCGATGTGATTAACTGGCACGGCAGCACCGCCACCGTGCCAGGAAACAGACCATCTGTATGCCGGCTCACTGAGATTTCGGTGGTGTCCCTATGATGCACGACATATCGATACTCCGAATGCCTGTATCAGCAAGGAGACGTGAACCTTTGGCTGTTTCAACCGGTTGAAGCCATAGTTTTTGCCACTCGGTGTCAAACCCCTGCGAAGAGCAACTGTGGCTACCGATCAGCATCGCAGCGATCGCAGGATCCCAGCCGATTAATGTGTGGGTATTGTCTTCTCCCGGCGAATTACCGAGTGTAGTTTCCCATTTCGTGACCAACTTGGTCGCGGCCGTCTGCGAATCTGTCACCCAGAGTGTTTCAACGACCTCGGCATATACTCCACTTGATGTGGTTGCGTAAAGCACGGCGAGTCGGCGGCCATCTGTCGAAAAGGCCATCTCTCCTGACTGAAATCCATCAACCACTGGTATGGATAGTTTGTGCTGGACACGCCCTGCACTTGTGTGAACACTAAATCCGCCGTGATCTCCGATTACTATCTGTTTCCCGTTCGGGCTGATCACCGCTGTGAAGACACGGCCAGGATGCGTAAATGAGTGCTTCACCTTGCCTGTAACTGAAACGACCGTGATACGAGACGTGGAAACCTTCGGTTGATTGACGACCAGTATCCCAGATGAATCCATACACCATCGGGCCAATGTGAAATCCTGGATGCTAGATATCTTACGTGTTTTCCCGGTTGCTGCGTCATATACTAGAACAAACACATTACCCGTATCATAGTTCGTGATGCACTCCAACAACAACCTGCCTCTCGGTGACCATGCCGCGTATTCGAGACCCTCATGGTCGGTAATGGAGTATACCTTCTTTAAAGACCCGTTTGCCCGAGTCCATAACCAGTTGCCACCTTTAAACTGGCCAGTGACTTCTTCATCATTGATCACCGAATAATCGCTGCCCAGTTCCACATGAGTGACACCGGTTTTAGCATCTCGGATGGTGACGCCATCGCTTTCCAGCAACAGCAGAAGGTTCCCGTCTGCGGAAGGCAGCACATGCTCAATTCGCCCTCGGAAGCTCTTCGGAAGCACAGTGTGTGCGATCAACAGCTTCGCGTCGCCACCAGGGTAGTTCTGTTCATAAACATCAGCAGGGGCATCAGTGGCATCTCCACTCACCTTCACATAGAACATGCTGCCAGAGGGTTCAGCGGCAAAAACATTAGTGGAGACATACGAAGAGAGCAGAATCAGGCAAAACAAGAAACGCATGATGACACCTCGTTTAGGGTGGAGTTCTACGTTCCGCACAGGATGTGCTTTTCGGTCATCGAAGATCCGAGATCATACCCCTGAAGATGATCGGACAATGGTTCTCAAGAAGCCACACCATGTAACAACCTCAGCCTATTCCACCATCACCTGATAATAAACATTCCCCTGCCTGCCTGAGTTCAGCGCACCGGAAAACAGCCATTGTATCGCACCAGTGTCTCCTACATCAGGTGCAGTGATAGTGCATCCTGTCAGCGACGAAGGCAGAGGGTCATAGGAGGCTGAATAGTAGCTTGTGTAGTTTGGGGTGTAGTCATTTATGAGCAGATTTGAAATACTGCTTAGGCTCGTATTGGCATATTTAATGGTATACGTGATGATATCACCCGATGCAGCCCTGACTCGATCTACGCTCTTAAGGAGGGAAAGCCCGCTGTCTTTTGCCACGGTGGTGGTATCCGTGTGGGAGTATTCGATGACTAAAGGCGGGTTTGAGTTCACGTAGTTAAAGCTGGCCAGTATCGTCACTACGTGCTTCGCATTCATCGGTGCATTGGCCGGTACGAAAACACGCACCAGAATGGGTATCATCTGCTCACCACCGGTCAAGGACAACGGGCCAGTGATCAGCGGGTCTCCCACATCTATCACTCCGTTGTTGTTGGCGTCGAGGTAAAGCGCCTCGCTCCACGTGACCGACGATGGATTTGCCACGCGGCTTGTGGTGAATGTAAGCTGTCCTGCGGTATAGGCAACATACATATGGCTATAAGTGATCACGTTTCCTGGCATAGTGGTTTGCGAGCCGTCTGTAGTAAAAATGTTCGCCGCCACTGCACCGAATTGAAGCTGATTGTAGGTGGTCAGTGAGGAGTTGGTAAATGTAATAGACCCAGACGAACGATCATATACACCGCCGGAGTTGCCTATATATCCACCGGTTGAGATGTAGCTTATCAGATTTTTCGCTCTGATTATCACAGGCGTTGAATCCAAGACATATGGAAGCCATAGCATGTACTTGCCCGTGCTGTCCGTAGTAGTGGTGTCATAGACAGATCCGCCAAGGTCGGCAGCACTTACCGAGATGTTCGACAGGCCGTTTTCACCACCATTCATCCGTCCATCGTTAGCTAACCCGCCACCAGCACCGTCGTCATTAAAAACATATCCCGATACGGTATTGCCATGAAACATCCCAAAGTTTTGGTTGAGCACATTACGTCCAGCCATAATGATGCCGGTGCGTGTCTGAGCCGGTGCTTCGGTGCCCATCCAGCCAGACGGCAGATAAGGTGTTTTATCTACAATCGTCGAATTGTTGTCCAGAATCATCGAGTAGATTCCGTCAGGCACCCCGGAAAACTGGAAGGCCCCCGTCATTTCATTCACAGGCGATGTACTAATGACCGAACCTGCAGCCGAAATCAGTTTCACCACTAGCCCGGTGATGCCATTCCCTACCTCACCCGATTCTAAACTGGAGCTATGGTTGGAGTCCTCATATACAAATCCAAAGATACTGCTTCCGGCGGTACCGATGGTGTCCGTATCTGTCGCTGTGTTGTTTTCCAAATCGGGATCAGTCACACTGTCGAGAGCGGTGATTGTCACCGTGTTGACAAGGTTTCCGCTCGCTGCAGCACTCACCGTACCCTTAATGGTCAGTGTGATCAACTGGTCGGTCAATAATGCTAGTCCGTTCCAAGTGCCATTCGTTTCGTTATAGACTCCAAATGATGGCTTAAAGGTTGGGTTAAGCAATGCCGCAGGCAGCGTCTCAACGACTTTCAGGCTTCGGACGACGCTGGTTCCCAGGTTTTTCACGGTAACGACATATTCGACCGTGTCGCCAGGAAGTGCTGATGTGCGTTCATCAGTCTTTGTCACCAATAAATCAGCTTGAGGCACCAATGTGTCCGTATCGGATGCTGTGTTGTTGGCCATATTGGTGTCTTGGATGCCAGGAGAAGGAGACAGCACTACCGACAAGGTCAGTGGATCGGCTGCCGTGGGATCAACAGTCCCGTTTGCTGTCAAAGTGATGCTTTGCCCAGACGTTAAGTAGATTCCCGTCCAGTTTCCTGTCGCAGCATCATAAGTACCGGTACTTGCTGTGTATGTCACGCCAGAAAATGTCTGAGGTATGTTCGGTGATACGACACAACTAATTACGGCATCTGGTCCGTTGTTTGTCACAGTAATGATATAGCTGTTCGAAGCACCAGGAGCCAACGTGGTCTTACCATCGTCTATCAGCACACTCAGATCGGCTTGAACCGGTGGGTTAGTGACAATCGCGTTAATTGAAGGTGCAGGGTTCGCGCTCCCATCAGGGTCTACGGTGGCCGTGTTTGTGATGATCACAGGCGGATTGGGGCCAATTGTGACGTTGAATGTCACAGTTGCCTGTTCACCAATATTAATCTGGCCAGCCGGTCGCCCTGTGCTGTTCACCATTGACTCGACAGTAAATGGCATCTTGCCACTTTTATCTGCTACGGCCGTGCCATTTAGTCTGGTGCTGCCCAGCACGTAGTTAGTGCCGGTAGGAATTTGGTCAATCAGTGTGGTTCCCGCACTGTTTACTGTGCCCGTATTCTGCACAGTAATGGTGTATGTCACAACCTGACCAGAGATGGCCTTGCCCGGTGGGTTAGCTGTCTTCTGGGCTTGTATGCGGGGCAACCCCGTGACCGTGGTATTTGACGTCACTGTGCCGCTGTTGGTGGGGAAATTGGGGCAGCTTTGGTACTCATATGTCCATGACCCACTGTTTTGAAACTGGGCGACAGATGGCTGCACAGGGATAGAATTAACTTGTACTTTGAGGGAGACTGTCACCAGTGATCCAGCGGCGATGGTGCCAAGGGCTACCCCCACAGTGGGATCAGCGGCAGGCTGCGCGACACCATTGATGGTAAATGAACCAGGCACAACCGATGTTCCTTGAGGTATTATATCTGTAAAAACCACATTGGTGGCGTCTGCGGTTCCCGTCGTATTGTCCAGTTTTACGGTGTAGGTCAGCGTATCGCCAATATAAGTTGTAGTCTTGTCTACCGTTGTGACCGCGGTGGGAAAGGACGGGGCGCCCACGTCAATCTGAAGCCCAATCGACGTGATGATATAACGGTCACCAGTGGTGGTTCCTTTGGCATATGCCGCGCTCATACCATTCTGCATCCTGGCTGAAACATTCACATTGGTGATGTCCCACCCCTGGCGTGCACCACTAGTCGCACCTCCCGGTGTGTGGTTGGTAGTCCCAAATGAGCCCGATGTATCCCGTGTGCCATCATCCTTGTTTATCTGTGAGCAGAAGAAGTTACTCAGTGGGTTGTTGGGACCGGAGACGGCTGCCATCGTAGTGGTCGTAGGTCCGAACTGCATCTGGTCACCGGTGATGTTGCTATCACCTTCTATTGCACTTACCATCATGCGGGCGTTAATGGGCCCGACCCTGGGTGTGCAGAACCCGGTCACCGATGATACAGGACTAGCAGACGAGTTAGTCAGCTCCCCACCCACAAAAATCGTCATGTTACGAGCAGGCAATGTAGGGTTACCATAGACTACCGCCAGTGTCCAGCCGGCAGCATTGGCACTATTTTCAGCAGCTATGGAAGTTCCAGGCACACGCCCTGTTGTGTATACGCCTGCACCACCACTTTTCACCATGCTTGTGACATCGGCCGAACGCACATAGTAATTGTCGCCTGTTAAAGTGGTCGCACTTGCGGAATCAGGGCTGACGGTAAACGTGCCGAGTGGTGTGGCGAACGAAACAGCGTTGTTTATACTGGTCGTGAGGTTCTGCGTGCCGTATCGGTAACTGCCGCCCCAGATGAGTTCTGCATATAAAACCGTGCTGCCCGCAGGTATAACAAGAGTTGCTCTGGAGGAGTCCTTAGTCCAGTCCAGTGTTGTGCCCGACGGGTAAGTATTCACCTTCAGACTGGTATCTGTAGTGATCAGCGCGCCGATGGAGCCATTAGTGCCTGGGGTGTTGGCTCCAGTGGCTTTTGCTAAACCGAGAGTGTTGCCAGTGTATGTCATCGCGCCGTTGGCGATGGTGGTGAACCGCTTAACATAGACTGCTTTTACCGGAAGGCTGATGATAAAGATGCAAAATAATAGTGCTGCCAGGTAGAACCAGGTTAAACTTGTTCGATTGTGTGTAGTAGTCATAATGTTGTTCCCTGTGTGTATGCGCTCGGGTTGTTACCACTACCCACGAGCTCCATTAATCCGTGACGGTGATGCCTCATTGCAGACCAGCCCATCATATTCACTTAAGGTGCCTTAGCAGAACTGGGTGTAGGTTGGGCACCAGCACTGGCTTCACGGCCTGCCCCAAGCAGAGCCTCATCAAACTTAAAGCGCAAACGCATGTAAGGCCCTTTACCTGTGTAGTTTCCATTTGACAAATGCTCATCATCAAATCCAGTGAAGTTATATCCTGCACTCAGCCACACATTTCGATGCATCAACAGGCCGGCTTCCAGCCCGATACTACCTATGCTGTCATCGAATAAGTCATTCCAATAGATGCCGGAGATTAATGATAGTTGCAGCCGCTTGGACGCATTGTAGCTCAATCGCTCCTGCATCAGCATCGCTTTTGACGATGACGATATCGGACCTAATGTATTGTCGGTCAAACGCAAAGCCAAATGCGTGCCGCTTTCAAATGAAGCCGATGGCTGGTAGTTAATGTCTGTGGAGACAATATGCGATAGTTCGCGTCCGTTGTCTGGCGCAACACCTCCGTTGTCATATCTCAGCTCGTACTTGGCTAACCCGTTCCACTTATCACTCTCAGCCCCGCGGTATGCCAGTCCCATCAGCATCCTGGCCTGGGTTTGTGTGTTGAGGTCCGAGTTTGACACCTGAACGATGCCCTTACCTAGCATGGTCCAATCGTTAGACAGTTTCACGGCTGACCCGATCGATGTCATCCAACTGCTATTGCCTGCATTCGTCCGATATTCCACTCGCGCCGTGCCCTTCCAATTAACATTGCGGGTGTATTCCAAAGCACCAGTAATTGCGGTGGATGCGGTCTTAGTTTTACCATCCACAGGTTCGATGCGTTCAAGGCTGGCATTCACGCGCACGCCCTGCCGCAACTCCCATTGGTTACGCAAGCCTATAGCGGCCTCAGTCTCCCGTCCAGAGAAGGCGTCTCGCGCCCGGTACTCACTGAACACATGGGCTGATCCTAAATAATCGGTGTCGATACCGATGACCGATGTCTGTTGGGTCTGGTTTGCATTCAACAGGTAACGTCCTGTCAATGTCGAGTTCAACTCGTGGCGGGCGTATAACCGCCCTCGATTGGCAAATAGATATTCACCACCCAGAGCCAGCACATTTCTTTCAGAATCACTTATGTCCTGTTCATATTCGGTATATATCGTCGCGGATGGCACCTGAGGAACCAGCGCAGTAACTTTTGCCCGGAAACTCGTAAAATTGATGGCAGGATCGGTAGTCTCACTGGTGGGCAGTTGGGTCCTTGTCTCTTCCGCATGTCGAACCCCAAGCTCCAGGCGGAGCTCTGGTGTAATCGACTTCTCCACACTTGCATACATACCGGTGCGGTTACTGCCCATCGACCGGTCTTCCGACTGAATGGCTTCTGCCACGTAGCGCGTATGCTGATTTTGCAGATAAGTGATTTTGGATGATATCTCTGTGCGGCCTTTACTAATGGCTGAGGCTGTGTTGTCAAACGCCAAATCCGTGTTTGCAGCCATGATGCGCGCCTGTATCTTGTCTGATTCCTGCGTATACTCAATACGCTGACCTAACCCCTTGCCTAGCAAATCGCTAGATGTTTGTGCCAATTCACCCGTAAGTTTTGAATTGGGTGTGAGTTGCCACTCTGCCGAAACACCGGTCATCGTCCAGGCATTATCAGGCACATCCGCACTCACATATGAGGCAGTTAGCGATAGATTCTTCCTCAAGCTGATCCGGCCGTCCACTCCAGCCGTCCAGTATTTAGGGCCTCCTGCATCCACTTCGCATGTTACGCGGATAGAGACAGGATTCAAGTTGGCGTCAAAGCTTGGAACCGGCGTCTTGAAGAGCACGGTTTGACGGTCTCGATCGATCGTATAGTCAAACAGCCTTGTCATGGGGGTGGTTTTCAGTATCACTGATGGCTGGTTTCTATCTCGCACCAGTATCTCCACCCTCTCGCTGTTTTCGACAATCTCACCAGAACCCAGGCTGTATGGGCCTGAGGTTCCATTCGCCAATACCTCAAAGATATTTTGTCGCGTGCTGTCATAGCTGGTGAAGAAGTTGACTGCATTCGCACCCTGTTCGTAATGGCTCATCACGCCGGTGAGGCTGCGGTTGTAGTTACTCAGGTTTCGACTGCTGTCAGAGCTGCTAGTAGAAAAGTCACCATACATCAGGAACGACTGGCGGTTCTCAAGCCTCAGATAGGTCTCTTGAGACGTCTGAGCGTCGTATCCTTTGATCGACGAATCGCCATAGACCGGATAAAACTCATCGGGCTGGATATCCCTGAACAGCCTGCCATGTGCGCTTTTGTTAGATTGATACGACAGAGTCAGCAGTGTGTCATCAGTCACGCGACCCTTCATGAACAGCGAGGCCTGACTGTGGCTCAGCGTTGTGGACTGGTTCTGTGCCACACCCAGGTCGACAACCCCTACCGCCATCAGTGGACGCAAATTCGGCAGGAACTCCATCCTCGCGCTGCCGGAAAGCAGCCCGCTGCTGACTCGCAGGGTGGTCACACTGGCCTCATGCGGGGGCAGCAGCTCATACTTGGCCTCACCACCGTCCAGGAAGACCTGCACACCGGGTTCCTGAGGGTTGAGGTCCTGCACGTTCCATTCGGCGCCGTCGCTCTCAAGCGTCAGTGGAATGCGTGTTTGCACGAGCATGCCATCCGAATCGGTCATCCGAACAGTAACAGGGACAGGTGTCATACCGTCTGCCACCTGCTTTTCGGCCTGAGGCACAACACTGATCTTACTCAATAGACCTGAGGTCACCACGTTAATTTTCGCCTCACCACGGTCATTGCCCATGCTGTCACGCTGCGTCACCATGATGGAGTTATTTCCTGGCTTGAATTCGATACCGATAAACTCCCACACCTCGATATTTTTGATGAAATAGGTGTGTTTGGCACCAACCTGGCTGTCGGAAATCTCCTTGCCGTTGACCTTCAAAATAAAGGTGCTTCCAATACGTCCCTTGACAATCACGTTCCATATCGACATGGGTAGAATATCACCCATGGCCAGGTCCACAAAGCCCAGTTCATTCGTAAACGACGGTATGCGATCCGCCAATGGTGATGTCTGCGCAGGCCGAACAGGTGCAGACGGCAAACTGCTATTCCCGCTGCTAGAGGAACTGCCGGGCATTGGCAGGTTGTTGATGATCGTCTGGTTGTTTCCTGTCACATAACCACTGGCAGAAAGTGCCCGGTTTTCGCTGATGTCAACAGGCTCTGATTTTACCGGAAGGGTAGTACCAAGAGCAGTGATGGTTTCGTTGTTGCTCTTTTCGAGTGCTTTCCTGCGAAGCACCGCTTCGTCTTTGACCTTCTGTGAGCGGCCATCCAAGGCGAAATTCACTTTACGCATTTCGCCTTGCCGTACTTCCACAAAAGAGCTCTTTCCATCACCTGCTGCCGTAAATCCGGCGTTAGTGGGGGCTGCATCGTCTGGCAGTGTTTCAGTATCCATCCTCAGCACATGCGTGCCAGGAGCCACACCATATAGACTGTATTTTCCCTGGCCATCGGTAATCACAAACGATCCATCATCCAGATAGATGCGAACACCAGGCATCCCCATTTCGTTGGAGTCAATGATTCCATTGGAGTTATCATCAATGTATACCCGGCCGATCACTACCCCTTGTTCCGTAAAAACGCCAGCCCTAAGCTTGACTTCTGACACTGCAGTATTGGAGGTGATCAGCCCGTAGCTGGAACCAGCCACCGCCTGTGCGCTGTTCTTAAGCAAGCTCTCTCGGGTTCCTGCCTTCACCGCTACCCGGTAGGAGATAATGGCAGTGCCGTCGATTTTCAACTCGGACAGTTTAAAGACCAGATTTGATTTGACTTCCTGCACGGAGTCATCGACTTTCAGTTTGTCAATAGTGGTCGTATTAGCCTGATATGCTACACCTGATGGCAAAGCATCATTGACGGTTATGTCAGACAGGATTGTTCCTGTGGCATTTCGTATCCGGAGAGTATAGTCGATAAACTCTCCCACTTCGACAGAGTGCTTTGATGCGGTCTTCTCTATGAAGAACCCGCTCCCAGCTTTATAATCGACAGGTATATCAAGCATCAGTGTCGAACTGCCGCTCAGCAATGTCAGCACACCGCCATATGAACCCGCGACATCGATCCGTCTACCGGCTGGTAGATCGGCCGCGGCGATAACCGATGGATGGACATAGTAGCCTGGTGGTGCCACGACGATACGGTAAGTTCCCGGTACCACATGGGCAAACCGGAAAACACCGTCACCGCCGGTAGTCACCGGGTTCGGGGCGGACGTCACACCATCAACGGCAAACACACGGGCCGGTGCTCCGGCTGCTCCCCCATTGCTGACACCGGTGATGTCTACCAAGGTCACCACTGCACCAGCAACCGGGAGGTTTGTGCGGCTGTCAAACACCACAAAAAACGGGTCAATGGTGACAAAAGCCGTGACTGTCTGGCCGAACTGGTCAGTAAAAGACGCTGTCAGTTGGTCGTTTGCCGCAGTTTCCACAATCCCGTTTCCGGCAGTTGCTGGGGAGTTTGCCACATCAGCAGTGATGATTGGCTGGTTTATGCGGAAAATGCCCGAGTTGGGGCCAGTCTCCACCGCCGTCACCGACTCTGTATCACCTGTCAACTTAGAGGTGATGGTGATAGTGATGCTCTCTGCTATTTTGGGGTCCAGGTTACTCCCAGCAGCACTGACTTCCAGATACAGGTAATTGCCAATAGATTCAAGATTTGTGACATTATTGTAGCTGGCGTCCCAGTGAAAAACTATCTGTGGAGCCCTCTTCTGAACGGCCACAACCGACGTGTTTGAAGCTGCCGCTATTTCCATTGCGGACATCGGGTCTTTACAAGTTAAGGTAGCGGTGTTATGGATGTCACCACTAGCTGCCGGGTTTAACCTGACACGGATGGTCAGGGTAAACCCTTCTCCGCTTTTCAAGTGCGGAAGCCCATACGCCACACTGTCTACGGATGATGGATTCGATGGGACACTGCTTTGGTAAGAGTTATACGGATCACCAAACCGATGGTAAAGCAACAGACCTGAGCCACTGCCCTGCGCTTCGACAAACGCTGTGTTCGCCGGGACGTCATCCACACACATAACATACTGTGCCGTCTGGCCATCGAGCATGATATCCACAGGCGATGCGTCCAGAAGCCCCGTGTTTGAACCCTGGATGTTATATTCCACCACGTCGCCAGGTCGTGCCGATGGGTTTGTGGCGTTTTTAGTTAGCTGGAGAGCCACCTTGCTGCCGATGGTGACCTTGTCATGGTTCGTGGCAGAAACACCGCTGATGACCGCTGTGGCTACCAGATGGAAACTGCTCTGGTCACCAAACTGGACATCGGCGGGTACTGTAGCCGCAAAAACCAGGTATAACTTTTCGCCAGGTGCTAAGGTGACTTGAGACCCGCTCACGAGGTATACCTCGCCCGGGTTTGCTATACCATCCATGTTCACATCTTTGTACAGACGCAGTGGTGTCAACAGAAATCCCTCTGTGTCGGTAATACCATATTCGAGGATATATGTGGATGTGGTGTTGCCTGTATTTTCAAGGACGTGCGTGGTATGCACCTTGGCGCCGGGGACGCTGATGACTGAGTTGTCTTGAGTTAATAACAAGGATTCAAACGGCTGCACGATGATGCGCACAGTGTTGGAATTAAGCAGATACTTCTCGCCTGTATCCGGATCTGTATATTCGTTGGTTGCCTGATTTTCGATGACGGTTCCTGCTAACGGTGCCGCGGCATGAGCACAAGCGGCAAACCATGCCAGATAAAGCATGATTACACCGATCACATATATTCGAAAGCTATGTTGTGATGCCTGTTGATAAGTGCTCATGGTACTGCCTTGTACTGATATCTCCTGCCTTCTCATGCAGTGGTTTCTACCGCCACAGCATGAGAAGGCAGGAGCAATACTGCGATTCAACATTGCTCCTGCAATCAACCCTACTGGTTGATCTTGACCTCGAAGTAGATTACAGCGGTCTGGCCGGGTGCCAGTGAACTAATCGTGGCACTGATAGTTCCCACTGAACCTGCAGATGGAACTGTAATTGCTGTGAAGGTAGAGCCGCCGTTCAACGTGATGGCTCCTACTCCAGTCGCGCTCACCGTTCCGTCGCCAGCGTGGTATGTGGTATACGCTGGAGTGGAGTCGCTGATCACTATGTTAGAGTTCGTTGTGGTGCCAGTGTTGGTCACTGTGATCCGGTAACGGACACACGAACCAGGAACTGCACCGGTAGTGATGTTGGTCTGCTGGTATGCGCTGTCAGGGGTACCATTCCCATCAGCGTCCAGAGCCTGCTCTTTGACAACACGGACGTCGCCGGCGATGACTGCTGAAGTGTCTTTGACAATCGCAGGAGCCGGTGCCGCTGTGCTGTATGTACCCTGTGAGGTCATCGCTGTCAATGTGCAGACATCGACGATACCTGCAGATGCACCTGCGGGAGCGTATACCTTCACGAAGAGGGTCGCAGATTCGCCAGGTTCAAGCCCGGCGCCCGTGCTTGCCCCGTTGAGGCCACCCACGAGCGAGTCAAGACTATTGACGATAGCGTCGCCAGAGTCCAGAACGCCGTTATTGTTTTTATCCCAGTAAATAGCTGAGCTAAAGCCGGATTGGGTGTTGGCTGTAGTCAAAGCGATTAAACTGGCAAGACCATCACCTTCAGCAACGTTACCGTTGTTGGTGACTGTGTGGGTATAGACTACAGAACCACCAGGGAATACCTGGCCACTGTTGTTGGGAACAATCGAGATACTGCGGACCATGTCAATGGTCACAGCATCGTGCTTGATGTCGAATGCACCAGTTGTTGGCGACATCACACGGTAGTATATGTGATACGTGCCAGCTGGCGTACCAGATGGTGAATAGATGTCAGAATGGATGTGCACACTGCCGCCAGGAGCGACCATACCTGTTTCAGATATGATGGTCTCCGTATCATTTTCGTTTAAGATCGTCCAGCCTGCAGGCAGCACGATGGTGGCGAAAGTGGGGTCGGTGCTTGCTTGAATAACATACGAGTCAGAAACTGAACTCGTGTTGTTCACATACAGATCCATATCAACATGATATGCCGGCGGCACCGACTTGATGGTGACAGGCGAGCCTTCTGGGCCTGTGCCAAGACCATCGGCCGCGGTCGCTCCGTTGGCTATCGATCGGTTGTTTGTTAAGTCGACAGTACTGCGTGTGATCACATTGACTATGTCTGTTGTGGTCGCGAATTTGGTGTTGTCGACGGATGAGGTGGCTGTCTTGTTAACGGCATAGCCTTTGTTGCCCCATGCGTCTGCAGGCAACTTCACCTTGACCACAACGTTATATGTCGCACCAGGATCTAGGGGTCCCGTATCTGGTGTGCTGTTTCCGTTCGTGTCCAGTAATGGTGTGACACCATCGCTGCGATAAAGAACGATAGTCGAGCCAATTGGGAAGAGGCTGTTTGACAGCGTCATATCAAAGGTGTCGATACTGTTGCCGTTGTTGGTCACCACGTTGGTGAACGTGACGGTGGCACCCTGAGATGCACTCGGTATCGTCTGCCCTGTGATGGCAACGGCCACAGTTGGATCGACAAAGAAGTCCGTAGTATTGGTGCTTCCTGCGATGATTGCGCCTGTGCCGTCGTTGTATTCAAATGTGGCGGTGTTGTAGATATCACCCGACATGGCGTTACTGTCGATAGAGACCTGGAAGCTGATCGACCCTGAGGTCGTCTTCGCCATGGTCGTTATCTTAGCCAATACCGTGCGGGTTGCCGCAGTATAACTATAGTCGATGCCTGCAGGGTCTCCACCGGAAGCGTCTGTTACTGCTGCCCCACTCCACTTTGCGCTGCCTGGAATGTAAGTCATACCAGCCGGAATCACATCAGTGAGTGTGAAGTTCGTGGCGTCCTGGTTACCTGGGTTGGTATAGGTGAATGTAAAAGTGACCGGTGACGTGCCAGTATAGCCATGGTAGATATCGATCGCTTTGTTGATCACGACCACCGCGTTATTGGTGACCGTCACACTGTCGTTATTGGTGGCTGTTTTCGTGTTATCGTACTGGCTTGTGGCAGTTACGGTCAGCACTGCTGATCCGCTGATTACATTGGGGATGGTGCCTACGATAACGAACTTGAAGTTTCCGCCCGGAAGTACCGCTCCCGTATTGGTGATGGCTGCCGCGCCGGGGTCTGCGATGCCATCGCCATTTGCATCCGGGTAGATCAGTACGCCGGTCATGTCAAAACTGTCACCGCTGGACTGCAGGATGGACAGATCGAATGTATCGGAGCCGTTTCCTGTGTTAGTGAGGGTGTGAGGGAAACTCACGAGTCCGGAGGGTGTCGCGTATTTGACATTGTCAGAAGTCAATGTCAGGCTGGCCACCTGCTGCACAATGGTATACACAGCGTTTGATGTCACGTTATGTACTGTGCCGCTGGCATCGGTGTATGTCGCAGACGCTTGGTTTCCGATCGATGTGCCTGCCTCAGGTGCTGCAGCCATGACCGGTGTCGTTGAAGACAAGCCCAAGACTAGTGCGATGCAACATAGCGCCGTTGCGAGTGTTCCAAATTTTTGGAACAGGGGATGTTTCATCTTTGTAATCCTTTCGATAGTGTTGTGGGTGGTAGTGTAAATGCAGGAATCGCACATTCGATAATGTGGCATGAAAGTGCGTAGAAGATCATCTGATCCTCACCTACTTGGTGGTTTTGGTCTTTGGTTGTGCGGTAAGGAGCTTGACCCGTGCTGTTACAACCAGCTCCTTACCGTTATCTAGTTTTCCCACCTTCCATTTCATGAACCTGTAAGTTTCCATTGGAAGTTTTATGGCCTTGTCTTTACCATTTGAGTCCTTGACAGATTTAACTAATGGAATGGCTGAGTAAAGCGATCCGTCGGTACTAGCGTAAGCTTTAGGCGGTTTACAGCTAGCCTCAATGTAGACCGAACCAGCGGGGATAGGCAATACTGGCTCTATACCAGTAATGGCTTTTCCTGTGCGGTTCGTAAGTGTAAGTTGATATTCAATGATATCACCAGGAGTCGCACGAGCAGCGGAAACCAGTTGTTCCTTGCCGTTGTCACGGGTAACTTTGCGAGCAGCCAGAACGCTGGACACACCGGTGTTTTGAACTGCCTGCGAAACAGCGAGCCCGGTAAACAGGCATAAAGCTGTTATGACGAGTCCAGTAGATGCGGAGAAGAGTTTCATTTAGACAACCTCTCTGTTGGTTACTATCAGGTTTGCCTTTTCTGTGGTGAACAGCCACCACGCAACCCTGTGCATATTACGCGAGTTCCTGCCCAGCCTTAAGACGTAACAATAGCTGCCAGTATACGTAGGCTGGATTGGATTGGACACGGCTGGGTGCCGCGAAATATTGCAAATATCCGATTTGGCTGCACACGACCAATTTTCGAAGAGGATTCCTCAAACCGACCATGCTGTGAGCCTTATCAAGCATCAGTCTCATCAACTTCACATTACGCAATCGAAGCGCGATGTGAGTTTGAGACTAGCATCTTATACAGGATGCAAAACGCTATAAAAATAGTATACCCATAATGCGGCATCAAGAGTCGCTAAATAGGCAATATCTACTGCCAAATTCACACGCATTTTTATCAATACCATAATACAAGGATGTTACAGGTAGCTGGGATATTAGTGTGCGTATGTAAAACTTGTGTGATACCCCGCATATCATTGATGATCAGGGTCATATGCCGTGGTGCCGTGAGGCTTCCGTTATGTTTACGAAGCTGGCATCGCGGAGCCTGTCGGGACAACCGGCTACTCGCAATAATGGAATGATGAGTACATACCGGCAGGTAGGCGTCACGCTGAAGCGTGAAGGGGGTTCGACGGATGGGACGGACGTAGGGTGCGATGGAACCTGGGCATGCAAGATCGAGCTCTTGCATGGTAGCAAGGTCGCGGCAAACAAAAAACCTCAACCCGAGGGTTGAGGTTAACATGGGTGCGGGGGAAAGATTCGAACTTACGACCTCCGGGTTATGAGCCCGGCGAGCTGACCACTGCTCCACCCCGCAAAGATAGTATATCAACTCCATACCAATTGCGCAAGGTGCCCGTTTACACCACGGAGCAGCTACTTCTCAGTCTTGTCATACGGCTTGATCGCCTCTACTCGAGCGGAAGATGGTATCCCAACTTCTACCGTCACGATGCTCACCGTCTTCTGATTTGGGTCTGCGATAGCGAGCCATCTTGTTGAGCCTAACTTATCGGCCGGCTGACTGAGTTCAACCATACTCACCGCAGCGGGTTTGATGCTCCTGCTGAGCCCATACTGGTATGTGTACATGATCAACACAACCTGCAGCAACACCACAGCGTAGATGATTGTCTTGCTATTATATCGAAGCAATCGGTGCCTCCCTTGGGCTAATATATAGCCGCGCATCGCGGTTCAAATACATGATACCGATGTTTGAGTTACGATACCCAGGGAGCCCTACCGGCGGCGCCGTGCCTATTCGGCCCGGCGCCTTCGTGATGGACGCCTAAGGATGTACCGCTTGCCATCTATCCCCGCAGCGTAGAGGGCCTTTTCCCAGCTCTCAAACCGTCGACGGGCAGCGGTCACCAACGGCATGTCTAGCAGCTCAATCGCGCGGGCATTGAGAGGATGTCCATCTGCGTGGAGCCGCTTCAAACGGCCGATTATAAGCTCGTCGGACCACTCCGTGTATCGACGGACGGAATCATAATCAATTCCTGCAGCCTCTACTGCCTCGCGCCAACTGCCGAAGTGTTTAGGCTTAGTCGAGGCCGCGGCTAGTTGAGGGTCAACATTCACGCTGATATTACCCCAGCTCAGGTCTGCACCCTGACTATTAAGTTCCTGGATCCGGGCAATGATCCGCTCCCGTGACCAGTCACGGTATTTACGAACTCCACCATATGGAATGCGAGCAGCTTCAACTGCGGCACGCCAACTACCAAACCGACGCATCGCAGCTCTCAAAAGCGCCAAGTGCGTCTTGGTCACACCTGAGTATGATAGATCAACACCCTCGTTATGGAGTTGGATCAAAGTGGTGATAATGCTGTCTTCCGACCATTTTGCGTTTCGCATGAGATAGCCTCCTAATATGACAACTGAACTGATGAATATTGAATCAGCCGACGCATCGGTGTATAAATAGATCACGATCATCGTGTAGCGTTTGCTGATGCTGGTAGATAGTGGTCATTTCTCCGTTCAAATCATGTGTTCTCGAACACAGAACAGTTGGATTTCAATACTATAACTCCCATAATGTACTGTTTTCGAGTAAGGTCTGCCTGTCTTATATACAGATATACATCCTTATAGATACACGGATTGCCACTATCGCAAATATCAATGTAGCGCAATTGTTACTATAATTCAAGCTTCACTCGCAAACAGGATAAAATTTTCATCCCATTCAATGGTAATTTCGTGCAAACAATCTACAGTTTAGTACCATATTTTACGATCTAAGCTGCGATACTGCACAGCTTCCGCTATATGCGCTACGGTAATATCGTCTGAATTGCCCAAATCCGCAATGGTTCGCCCCAGCCGAATGATGCGGTCGAAGGCCCGGCCGCTAATCCCCATATTGTTAGCTATATGGCGCAGCATCGCCTTCACATCATCGTTCAATACACAGAACTCCTTGGTCTGTTTGGAACTCATGTGCGCATTGCAGGTCACACCAGACGCGCTCATCCGCTGCACCTGCTTATCACGCGCCGACAACACACGGTTGCGGATGGTAGAGGATGATTCGCCCTGTTTCCCACCTAAGAGGTCATCCTGAGTCAACCGTGGCACCTCCACATGAATATCAATCCGGTCAAGTAAGGGCCCTGATATCCGTTGTTGATACCGCCTGATCGCATATTCGCCACAATTGCACGCACGTGTCGTGTCACCAAAATACCCGCACGGGCATGGGTTCATGGCCGCCATCAGCATGAAACGGGCCGGAAACTCCAGACTGGCCTGCACGCGCGCGATACTCACGATGCCGTCCTCCAATGGCTGCCTCAGCACCTCCAGCACGTCACGCTTGAACTCCGGCAGCTCGTCCAGGAACAAAACCCCGTTGTGGGCCAGGCTGACCTCCCCCGGCCGAGGGATGGTACCGCCACCCACCAGCGCAGCATTGGAGCTGGTATGATGCGGTGACCGGAACGGTCTGCGTGACACCAAGCCACTATGCGACTGAAGCAGCCCCGCCACGCTGTATATCTTCGTGGTGTCGATCGCCTCTTGCACTGTCATCCTTGGCAGGATGCCGGGGAAGCGTCGCGCCAGCATGGTCTTACCGCTCCCGGGAGGGCCTATCATCAGCACGTTATGCCCACCCGCAGCCGCCACCTCAAGGGCCCGCTTGACCTGCATCTGTCCCTTGACATCGGCAAAATCGAGTTCCTCGTGGCTCTCCATCTGCAGAACCTCTTCGGGATCGAGCTGCATCGGCTCAATGTTGTTCCCGCCATTGAGGAATTCGACCACATGCTCAATACGCTCCACAGGGATAATCTGGATGTTTCCCACCACCGCGGCTTCCTGAGCGTTGGCTTGCGGCACAATCAGCCGCTTCATCCCCTTCTCACGGGCGTGAATGGCCACTGGCAGCACCCCGCTGACACTACGCAGACTACCATCCAGACTGAGCTCACCCATGATGATGCTCTCCGCAAGCATATCCACGCGCAACTGCCCTGAGGAGGCTAGAACGCCAAGAGCGATGGGGAGGTCAAAAGCAGGGCCCTCCTTACGAAGGTCGGCCGGGGCGAGGTTGACGATGACACGCCGAGGGGGCATGTGGAGCTGACTGTTGCGGATGGCCTGCATCACGCGGGTACATGATTCCTGCACAGCACGGTCGGGTAATCCCACGATCAACCAGTCGATCACCCCTGCGCCCAGGTTAACTTCCACCTCAATGGTATATGGCACCATGCCATGAACTGTGCCGGACAACACTTTCACCAGCATTGATAGCACCCTCCGATTTTGTGTGGTAATGACTAGAAAACTAACACCATGGCTTAATCATACCCACTTGGACCAGAAAATATAAGCGTTTTTTGATAATTTTGACGAATTCGAGGAAATAAAACCTAAAACAAGCTGCCCTGTATGGGTCCGGGAGCCAGAAGATCCGAGCCTTCATACTTCACACTGTTCACCAGCGGGTTCGCGGCTTGCTTGCGCAGAAGCTCAGAGGGCACAGGGGCCAGCAAATCGCTCACAAACCTTGGCAGTTGAAGTTCAGGGTCAAGCCAGCGTTCGAAGTGCTCAGGACTGATGATGACTGGCATCCGGTCATGTATAGGAGCCATCAGATCATTGGCCTGTGTGGTGATCACGGCACAGGTCTCCAGGATACTTCCGTCGTCGCTGTGCCAGGTAGCGGTGATCCCTCCGAGGGATATGGGGGAACCATCAGCCATTGTGAAATGGTATGGCTGTTTTCCCTGCCATTCGTAGAAGCCGCTTGCGGGGATCAAACAGCGATGGTGTCGAAAGCTGCTTCGAAAACTGGCCTTCTCCGATATGGTTTCGGCCCTTGCGTTGATCGACGCATATTTGAAATCGGCTTGTTTGGCGAACGCAGGGATCAGCCCCCATACGGTATACAAGAATTCACGCACATGCCGATCTCGGTTAGCCCTTACCACCCCAACAGGCTGAACTGGGGCGATATTGTAACGGGGCATGATGGTCGGAAGCTCCGTCAATTCGTAGAGGCTCTTCAACACCTCATCATTCACATACATCGTAAACCTGCCACACATAGCCTACTCCGGCTTATAGGGACATAGCGGATCACTCTCTAAAACATCGCCTGTGTATGCCAATGCCCGGGCACGGCTGCCGCCACATTGGTGCTTGTAATTACATCGACCGCACTTGCCTTTCAGGTTGTTCATGTCGCGAAGTCTCTGGAAAAGATCGGCCTCGCGATAGATATCCACAGGGCTCTTGTCACGCACATTCCCGGCCACCACAGGCACGAACCCACTGGGGAACACCTCACCCAGATGCGAAATAAACATCACACCGCAGCCATCACGGATGCCCATCCCGCGGTTGATCGACCCCTTCACAGCGGCCGATTCATTCTGTAGGTCACTCTGCAGAGCCACTCTGCGATAGAACGGTGCCTCAGTGGTCTTTATGACCATCGAGCCTTCCTTAGCCCAGCCATAAAGAGTGTGCATGAGCCGTTCCGCCTGTTCGGGTGTGATTTCCTCCAAGCCCTTGCCGCGCCCCACTTGAATCAAAAAGAACAGGCTCCACCGCGCGGCACCAAACTGCTTCATGAGCTCATAGATCATGGGCAGGTCATCGATGGTCTGCTGACATACCAGGGTGTTCATCTGCATGGGAAGTCCCTGCTCACGGCACCACTCGCACGCCTGTACGGTCTGCGCAAAGCTGCCGGGAACCTGCCGGATGCCATCATGCCGCTCCGGAGTGCTGCCGTCAATGCTCATACTGACCATCCAGATGCCGTGCTTCCTAAACTGCGACACCACCTCAGGGTTGATGGCGTAGGTTCCGCTGGGCGTGATTGCGGTGCTGATGCCCTGCTCCACCAAAGCATCTATGAACACCCACAAGTCAGGCCGTTTCAACGGATCGCCGCCCGTGATGACCACGTGCGGTAAGGGGTCGCCGAACTGCCCGATCTGTTGAATAAGCCTCAGCCCCTCTTCCGTGCTTAACTCATCTGGATGCCGTAACTGCTGCGCCTCCGCACGGCAATGTCGACAGGAGAGTTCGCAAGCGCGTGTCAATTCCCAGTACAACATCATGGGCCGTTCGGTGGGGTCAAAAGCTCCGTGTGGGGGTCTCATTCTTCATCACCTTTCATCCATCGGGCAACATCCAACGCATGGTAGGTAATGATGACATCCGCGCCAGCTCGCTTGAAGGCGATCATGGTCTCCAACACCACCTTCCGTTCATCGATCCAGCCGTTCTGAGCCGCAGCCTTCACCATGGCATATTCGCCGCTGACGTTATAGACAACCACAGGGCGTTGCGTGACACGACGCGCCATGGCGACCAGATCGAGATACGCCAGTCCTGGCTTCACCATCAACCAGTCAGCCCCTTCAGCCTCGTCCTCGCGAAGTTCCAGCTCCGCTTCCCTGGCGTTGGGTGGGTCCATCTGGTAGCTGCGCCGGTCGCCGAGGGCCGGAGCGGAATGCGCTGCTTCACGGAAAGGGCCATAGAAGGCACTGGCAAACTTCGCGGCATATGCCATCACACTCACGTTTTCGAATCCGTGGCTGTCAAGACAGTGGCGTATCGCTGCTACCTGACCATCCATCATGGCACTGGGAGCCACCACATCAGCTCCTGCCTGCGCATGGCAGAGCGCCATCTCCGCGAGCAGCACGATGGATGCGTCGTTGTCCACCTGGTCACCTTCAAGCACACCACAATGACCATGGTCGGTATAGGCACAGACACACACATCCGTGATGATGACCAAATCTGGATGCCACTGTTGAATCGACCGAATGGCGAGGGGTACCGGGCCTTTCGCATCCATGCAACCTTTACCATTGGGTGTCTTGTGGATAGGTATTCCGAACAACAATACAGCAGGAATACCCGCCTTGGTAATTTGAGACAGCAGCTCTGGCAAGCGGTCCACACTCCATCGGTATTGGCCAGGCATCGAGTCGATGGGTTGTTTCTGGTCAACCCCTTCCACTACGAATATCGGGTATACCAGATCATCTATCGAGACATGGGTCTCACGCACCATCCGCCGCAGATTTTCGTTACGACGGAGCCGTCTTAGCCGGCCGTTACGAGGAACACTACTATCTAAATCCAAAGGAAGATACCACCATTCTTACCAGGTTCGGTCACTTATAGATTACCTTAAAACACCTCTTGTTCAGGTCCATAGTAATCAATCCGTGATGTTATCCTTCACTATGTGGCCCGATCTCTTGTCGTATACGATCGGTTTTTCCGTGTTGTCCCTGAGGATATTGTCTTTGACAATCCAGTGAGAGCATGCGGCTCCTATCACCAGACCAGACTTATGTTTGTATTTCACGCTGTTCCAACTGAACAACTGGTTCTGGCAGAATGTGGTGGAAGAGGCGTTTGCTGCGACTACAGCAGAGAACCCCCCGGACTTACTTTGTGAGTTCGTGTGAAAGGTGTTGCCGATGATGATGTTGTAGATGGAAGAGTCGCCCTTCGCATCACCCACGAGCAACCCGGCTTGCTGGCTCTCCTCGAACCGATTGTTTTCGATTCGGTTGTAGTGCGAACCAGGGCCCAGGCGCATGGCGACTTCGTTACCCCAGTGATAGTTCAACGAATAGCTGCCAGCCGATGAGTGATCCAGCACGCAGCCTGATCTGGGATTACCCGAATGTGTGCCAAATTGATTCCCTGTGATGTAGTAGTCGTTGTTGTTGACACTGCGGAGCTGGTCGCCCATGTTCGATATGAAGTGGCAGTTGCGCACGGTGTTCGAGGACTGCGGGCTGTCAGCACTGCCAATAAAATACGCCCCGCTCTCGGGGAAGCCGCCGATTCGGCATGACTCCACTGTGCAGGAGCTTGACCCCCGCTTACCGGTAAACACCAGACCGCTGCCCTTCTTAGCGGTGCCATCACCGCTGATCATCAAGTCACGCACAACGCAAAAGCCACAGTCGGTGAATACCAGTGCGTCGCCGTCTCCGACCTTCTGAATGACCGTGTTCCATCCACCGCCGCGCAGGTTCAAGTGGTTGACGCCAGTGAAGCTGATGGTCTTTTCGATTGTATACACACCGGGTTCAAGCTCGATGGTGGCGCCGGAATCGCCGACTTTGGACACCGCCGTCAGCAGTTCGGCGGTGTCCTTCACCCTGTATAACGCAAGGGGTGCGGCAAGCACAGAAGCAGCTAGAGCCAACAGTCCAGCCACTATAAACAATGTGTTTATGATAACCATATTCCACTTCTCCTTGTTTTGTAACACGTGCCAGAGTTCACAAGTACGACACATCCGATGAGCTGGCTCTCCTGCCTCCCGTTGTCTTTCTTGTAAGTAACGGATCGTAGGGGCGTGCCTTGTGGGCGCCCGAAACGTTGCTCTGTTGATGGTTTGCGTTCTTTAGGGCGCCCACAAGGGACGCCCCTACGAATATCAGTTGCGGGCGACCACCGGTCGCCCCTTGTACGGACAGTTCTCCTCCTGCTCTCCCGTCCTGTCCTGTCTCCTGCTCTCCTAACTCATGACTCCTTCCCAGTTATGCAAACGCAACTGTTACAATCTGCTTTTGCTTGGCATCCACTGACACCCAACCGTCGACGTCGATTGTCAGCTCACGCAACGGCTGTTCATTGAGGTCTACCAGCGCGGCCATCGACGCGCCGTGAAGTCGAACTCTCGCATTGATGACTGGTTGATCCAGGATATTGAACAACCTGATCACCGTCGCCCCATTGTCCTCCGCCTTCTTGATCGCGGTGACAACTAACCCGGGTTCTTCGACCTCAATAATGCCAAGAGCGGCGGGGAGTTTGCCGCTGTGTGCCGTTGTCTGAAGGCATACCATGGGCACGTTGTGAGCATGAGCCTGTCGCCATACCTGCGCCTGCTGCCATGAGCCAATATGCGGATAGACCGCGTATTCGAAGCGATGGCTGCCCGTGCACTGCGCGCCTGGCGTTGGGATGGCGGTGGGGGTGTCCCCTGTGCCGCTGAGCTTGCCAACACATCGCAGCAGTGTCAAGGCGATGCTGTTAGTGCCAAGATCATAGATTTCGTACTCAGGTAGCCCCTTGTTGATGATGGTCAAACCGCGTGCGCCGTCATTCACATCGACCCAGTGGCGCTGCGGGTAGAAGGTTGATGCCCCATGCCAGTCATCCGGAACATGGATAGGCCGGGCGACCACATCATACGGCATCTCAGCATAGGCCACGTCGCTGGCCACGCCGGTTGGGAACACCGCGCGCAGTCTATGGTCCTCAGCCAGGTTCTCAAGGGTGGTCACCACATCCACCCGAGTGGCTCCTGCCGTCAATGTGTAGATGGTGCGTATCGCACAATCGACGGTCTCGGAATCCCGCTTCTGGCTGTTGGATGTTTTCGGCAGCTTCAACATGGAATCCCGCACGATGCTCATGGAGGCGGGGCTGTTGTCGATCAGCGAGATGGTGCCCTCGCCGCTGTCGAGCACCAAGCGGTCGTTCAGCGGATTCACATAGTTATACTCATCGCCCACGTCTCCGCCGTCTTCGATCATCCCCACCGCATCGAAGAAGAGCTCATCCTCAGCGGAGGCACTCTCATCGTAGACTGCAATGCCGCCATGGGATGGGCGGACGGTTAAAAGACCGTTAGAGATGCTGTTGTCCTCAAAGCTGAACGTGAATGCTGATTCGTGTGATACCGGCCATTGGTGGGTGGGTTTGATCGTGTAGGTTTTGTATCCACAGGACGGCACATCGGCGGCCACAAACTCGATCTCAAATGCACGGACCATCACGGCCATCGGAAGCTCATGCGGGTCGGTGATTTGCCTGGCGGTCACGTGGTTCCGCAGCAGTTTGAAGGGAACACTCTGGCCATCGGCATCGAGTAGCTCAAACGCGTGGACGTCACGCGACTTGTCGATCTCTGGAGTTCCCCTACTCAAGTCACCAAGCCTGATGTCAATCTGAGCCACGACCTTGTCGGTGCGTGTCCAGGTCAGCGTGTTGAACACCACCAGGCTCTCTGCTTCGGTGTTGATCTGTGAGGCGATGCAGCTCATGCTCCTCTGGCTCAACTCATCGGCGATCTGGTCGACCTGCAGGAAGCGCGGCATCATCTCATCGTGAACTTGATCCAGACTGCAGCCGCAGATGGAGTCATGCGGGTGATTCTGCATCAGCAGCTTCCAGGCGTACCGCAGCATATCGGAATGATACTCGCCGCCCACCGTCATGGCGAATGCCGACAGCGGCTCCGCATACCGTTCCAACCACGTTTCCGAGCGGTTGTTGGCCTGCTTGAGATACATTCGGCTGGAGAGGGTGCCGGCCAGAACGCTGCCGCCCCGGTCTTCACGCAGCTCGCCCTGGACACGTTGAAGGGCGATATTATGGGTCTTGATATATTGTTTGACGTCATCCATGTAGGCCGGCATGGTGGAGTGGATGATCTCGTCATCCTTCAGGACCTTGGACAGCCGCGGCAAGATATCGCCCAGATCAGGCTGCGCTTCCAGGTGGTCCACACCGTTCATCAGCAACAGATAGGGAGTCGCGGCGATTGGCGCCATGGCGTTACGGATATGCTCCGTGTAGGTCAGAGCAGCATCGGTGGGGTACGGGAACCTCTGGGCGTTGTTATACCAGTGGGCCATCAGCGATGAGATCACCTCAGAGCCGTCTGGTGACACCCATACCGCCTCCATCTTGTCATCCGTGGATGCTATCTGCCGGCCACGGCCAAAGATCACACTATCGATGCCGAATCCCTGGAAAATTTGCGGCATCTGTGAGATGTTACCAAATTGGTCGGGCAGGTATCCCAGCTTCATTACCCCTCCGAAGTCGGCGGCAATTCGATGCCCTATCAGCAGACTGCGCACCGTCGACTCCCCGCTCACCAGGTTTTCGTCATTCAACTGGTACCAGGGGCCAACCAGAATCCGCCCTTTCTGTATATACTTCCTGAGCTTGCCCTCATTTTGCGGGCGAATCGCCAGGTAGTCCTCCAGCACGATGGTCTGACCATCGAAGTTAAAATACTTGAACTCAGGGTCGGTATCCAGGATTTTCAGCAGATGGTCGACCAGGTCTACCAGCCGCAGCCGAAACTGCTGGAAGGTGTAATACCACTCCCTGTCCCAGTGAGTGTGCGAGATCACGTGCATTTTATATTTGGTCATTTCCATCCTGCCTTAGTTTGTGTCCCCTACCGATCTATGTCCGGTTGCCGCGTTTCGTATATACGAATGTCGTAGCACACGGTTTGGTATTCATTGTAACAGCTAAACCGACTTCCGTCAGCTCCTTGCCTGATTTCACCACACTCTTACCCGTGTCGAGATCAGTCACCCGATATTCGGCCTGAACATCCAGCCCCTTGAGCCTGAACTCAGCACCGTCATGTGGACTGTCAGCGCGCCGAAACACTTGCACAGAACCCGCATCTTTGTCGCGTCTGTGGAACTGCCACGCCATCCAGTCGGTATTAGCCACGCTGTAGGAGGTCAGCGGGTAGAAGTCACCGCTGTAATAGTCGGTGATCTTCCGCCACTCGGTCACCAGCTTTCGAAGGCCTGCATAATCCTGGTCTTTGCGGTTCATATCCCACGCCATCAAGAAGAAGGGTGTCATGTCGCTTCGAACGGTGTATGCATCATCGTTAGCAATTCCCGTGCCGTTGTAGGGCACCCACATCGACAAGCCATAGGTCTGCCCTTGCTGAGCAACTGGGTCAAACGGGTAGTCGGTCCGCCATAGAGGAACGGAGAGCCGCAGCGTCTCGATGTCCAGTCGGTGACCACCCGATGCGCACGTGTCGATCATGCGCTTGGGGTTGCGCCTGAGAATCTCTTTCCAGAACGCCAGATGGCCCGTCACATGCTTGATCTCGTTGATCCCCTGCCGGTTCTCCGGTTCTTGATACGACCAGCAGTCCAGCGGTCCGAAGTTGTAATCCTCTCGGTATATCAAAAAGCCGCCATCATTCATCGCCTTGTCGACCATATCGGTGACCCAGGCTAGTGCCTCCGGGTTGCCCATATTCAACAACTTATATTCACCTTCACGACCGAGCAGCCACTGAGGTCTTTCGGTATATAGCCATCTCTTAGGCGCCACTCGCTCCGGCTCAAACCAAAGTATCCCCTGCCCGATGCCCTTCGACTTCGCATGGTCGAACACCCCGCGCAGCCCGTTTGGGAACCTCTTTTTGTCAATTTCCCAGGTGCCGGTGAACGTGTAGGAGGACTCTCCTTTTTCGTCGGTCATTTCATACCAGCCAGCATCCACCCACCAGCAGTCCGGTAGCAGCCGTTCTTCAGCGTAGCGGTCGATGAACTGGTTCTCCCCTTTTTCCGAGATCATGAGGTTCGGGAAGTAGAACAGGTCGATCGCACCGGTCATTGGTTTGGGAAGCTTGCCCCCGGGACGCGGCATATTGTGAGCGAACATCCACTGACGCCACATATTCTGCCCATCGATCCAATCGCCCTCATACTGTTGGATGACGATGAGTGGAGTTCGGACCTCCTCCTGCGGGTGCAGCAGGAAATGCGTCTTCTGCTGGCCGGCGGTCACATGCAGACCATTCGCGCCATCGCGCTCAAACCGGGCGGCCCAGGCTCCTGGCCAACCGACCACAATGATGGCTCCCCCACCCTTCCAGGCCAGGTTGTAGTACGGCCACTCACCAGCACACGGTCTTCCCTGAGGAGGGATGAATGCCAGCTTCTTGCCTGGTGTCAGATCTGTGGTCAGCGGCTCATAGTCGCGTATGCCTGCTGGCACGTTGATGGTGGTCACCAGTGTGCCGTTGTTGTGATGAAGCACATATCCCTTGTTGATATCTGCGGACTGATCTATCCGCATATCAAGAGCTTGAATGTTTTCGATAATCGGGGTATCCGATGTGCCGCAATTCCTGAAATGCAGCGTCCACTCGACGGTCGGAAAGTCAAGATACTCCACAGCCACGCAGCTCATGACTAGTCCAGTGGCTCGGTCTGTGTAGATTAGCGTATGCTGCCTGCGGTTCTTGTCCAGCATCTTGGAAGATCGCTTGAACTGGCATCCAGCAAGCCACTCCGCTGACGGCTTACCCCCATATAGAAACGAAACAGGCAGAGCCTTGATCGGGCCATTTCCAGATAAATCCAGACTACCCACTCTCGTATCCGCTGCAGCAATATCTGACACGCGTGTCACCTCATTTTTAGACAGGTTCATGCTCCATGCGCTGACTGCCATCAGCATCAATGTGCTCAATACGACTATTTTAATCGCTCTCACTTCGCATCTACTTTTGTGTAGATGTAGTTCACCGCGCCTGGCTTGCTGGTGATGCGTCCTGTGAGGCCCTCATCCATCAGAACCGCACCGCTGACCGTGATGCTCTTGCCGGTCTCCAGGTTTGTCACGCGATATTGCGCCTTGGCATCCAGCCCCTTGAGCTTGTAACTGGCGGAGATATACGGGCACTCCGCGCGGCGGAACAACTGCACCAGTCCCCCATTCGCGTCAGGTCGATTATACTGCCACGCCATCCAAACGGTGTTCGACACGCTGTATTCCGACAGCGGGTAGAAATCCCCGCTGTAATACTTCGATATCTTTTTCCACTCTGCCATCAGCTTGCGCAGCCTGTTGAAGTCGATGTCCTTGCGGTTCATGTCCCACGACATCAAGAAGAAGGGCGCCATATCGCTCCGCATGATATACGGGTCGTCCGAGACCACTCCAGTGCCGTGGTAAGGAACCCACATCGACAGACCGTAGGTCTGCCCCTGCTGGCCGATCGGCTCCCAGGGGTAGTCGGTGCGCCATAACGGCACGGAGAGTCGGAGAGTCTCAAGGTCCAGCCGGTGACCACCTGAGGCGCAGGTATCGATCATGCGGTTGGGGTTTCGCCTGAGCAGCTCTTTCCAGAACGCCAGGTGCCCCGTCACGTGCTTGATCTCGTTCACCCCCTGCCGGTCCTCGGCTTCGTTGTATGTCCAGGCATCACTCGGACCGATGTTGAAGTCCTCACGGTAGACAGTGATGCCCGCCTCGTTGAGGGTGCGGTCCACCATGTTGGTGACCCAATCCAGCGCCTCCGGGTTGCCCATATTCAGCAGTTTATACTGACCTTCGCGGCCCAACAGCCACTGAGGACGCTGTTCGTAAAGCCATCTCTTCGGGGCCACACGCTCTGGCTCGAACCAGAGGATTCCCTTGCCAATGCCGCTCTCCCGTGCATGGCTGAACACCGCGTTCAGTCCACCAGGGAACCGCTTCATGTCAGTCTCCCAGGTGCCGGTATATGTGTATGAGTTCACGCCATTTTCGTCGGTCATCTCATACCATCCCGCGTCTACCCACCAACAATCGGGCAGCAGCCGTTCCTGCTTATAACGGTCGATCGCCTGGTTCTCGCCCTGCTGGGTGATGGTGAGGTCCGGGAACTGGTATCCTGCAAAACCACCGGTCATCGGTTCTGGTAGCTTGCCACCTGGTCGGGGGATGTTGTGTGCAAACATCCATTTACGCCAGGTGTTTTGGGCACCGATCCAGTCGCCTGTGTATCGCTGCACGACCACCAGAGGGCTTCTCAGCTCCTCCTGCGAAAGCAGCTTGAAGTGCGTGTGCTGCTGCCCAGCTTTGATATTCAGACCACTCCCGTCATCACGCGTGAAGCTGGCGGCCCAGGAACCGGGCCAACCCACCACGATGATGGCCCCTCCGCCCTTCCAGGCCAGGTTGTAATAAGGCCACTCCCCGGCACACGGACGCCCTTGAGGCGGGATGAATGACAGCTTCTTGCCTGGAGTCAGCTCCGTGGTCAGCGGCTCGTAATCTTGGATACCGGCGGGCACCTCGATGGTAGTGACCAGCGTGCCCTTGTTGTGGTGCAGAACATACTCGTCACCGGCCTCAGGCCTCTTCTCAATGCGCAGATCAAGGGCCTGGATGTTCTCGATGATCGGCGTATCTTTGGAGCCGATGTTCTTGAAATAGAGCGTCCACTCCACAGTGGGAAAGTCCAGATACTCCACCGTGACACATGTCAGAACCAGCCCTGTGGCTGGGTCGGTAAAGCTCAAAGTGTGCTGCTTACGGTTTGCGTACAGCAATTTCGTAGAACGCTCAAACTGACAGCTAGAGAGCCACTCCGAGGAGGGCTTTCCATTGTATGTAAATGAGAACGGCACGGCCTGCGGACGCGCATCTGTGGCCCGGGTTAAGCCGTCGAACCAGCGACTGTCGGCGCAACCTACTTTGGTTACTTCATTCTGAGACATATCACCACTCCATACATGCGCTGGCATCACGAGCGTCAGCACGATTATAATGAGAAAAGCTGTTGTCAACTTCATATACAGGTCATCTCTATCTTGGTTTTGCCCCTCGCCGTTTGGTGTAGATATAGTTAACCGCTCCAGGCATGTTCTTGATGGTGGCGGTAAAGCCTTCGCCCATCAGCTTTTTCCCCGTATATATACTTCCGGCACCCGTATCGGTGTTGACCACTCGGTACTCCGAGGATGAGTCAAGACCATTGAGCACAAATTGAGCCGAAATGTACGGGCTGTCCGCACGACGGAATACTTGAATCAAACCAGCATTATCTTCTGGACAGTTGTATTGCCATGCCATCCACGCCGTGTTTGACAGGCTATATGATGACAACGGATAGAAGTCGCCTTTGTAGTATTTGCTGATTTTGCGCCACTCAGCCATCAGTGTGCGCAGCCGTTCGAAGTCGAGGTCCCTGCGATTCATGTCCCATGACATCAAGAAGAAGGGCGTCATATCGCTGCGCATCACATACGGATCGTCAGAGACGACACCGGTGCCCTGGTAGGGCACCCAAAGCGATAGTCCATACGTGATGCACTGCATTCCGATGGGCTCCCAGGAATAGTCACTGCGCCAGAGCGGGACCGAGAGCCGAAGTGTTTCAATATCGAGCCGATGGCCACCGGAAGCGCATGTGTCGATCATCCGGTTCGGGTCACGCTTGAGCAGCTCTTTCCAGAACGCCAGATGGCTCGTCACGTGCTTGATCTCGTTGATGCCCTGCCGGTCCTCAGGCTCGTTGTATGTCCAGCAATCCAGTGGGCCGAAGTTGAAGTCCTCACGGTAGATGGTGATCCCGGCATCCTTCAACGTCTTGTCGACCATATTGGTCACCCAATCCCAGGCCTCACGGTTGCCCAGGTTCAGCAGCTTGTACTGCCCCTCACGCCCCAACAACCATTCAGGGTGCTGTTCCGACAACCATCGGCCTGGCGCGACACGCTCAGGTTCAAACCACAGGATGCCCTTCCCGATGCCCTTTGCCTTTGCATGATCAAACACGGGACGCAAGCCGTCAGGATACCGCTTTGTTTCGATATCCCATGTGCCTGCGTTCCAGAATGAGGACACGCCTTTGGCATCTGTCATCTGGAACCATCCAGCATCCACCCACCAACAGTCCGGCGTCAGACGTTCCTCCGCGTATCGGTCAATGGCCTGCTTCTCGCCCGTCTCGGTGGTCTGCAAATCCGGGACGTAATAGCCGTCAAACCCACCGGTCATCGGCTGCAGCATTTGGCCGCCTGGTCGAGGTATGATATGGGCCCACATCCATCGTCGCCATATGTTCTGACCGGCCAGCCAGTCACCCTCATACCGCTGCACTACAATCAGCGGGCTTCGCACCTCTTCCTGTGGATGGAGCCGGAAATGGGTCTTCTGCTGTCCAGCTTGAATGTGCAACTGCGTTCCCGAATCTCGGGTGAACCGGGAGCTCCAGGACCCAGGCCAGCCGATAGCGATGATGGCTCCGCCATTCCCCCATTCAATGTTGTAGTAAGGCCACTCACCCCAGGATGGTTTGCCGTTAAGTGCATCAAACTGGCATTTGGTCTCTGGCGGTAGCGGTTTGCTGAAGGGCTCATAGTCATTCTGACCCGAGACCGAGCCCCTGGCATGGTGAAGTAGGAACTCATCTTTGGCATCGGTCTGCCCGGCGAAACTCAAATCCAGCGCCTGGATGGTTTCCAGAATGGGTGTATCGGTGGCGCCATCATTCTTGAAATGGAGCGTCCACTCCACCGTTGGAAAATCGAGGTATTCCACCACAATACAGCGCAGAGTCAACCCGGTGAGTTTATCGGAGTACACCAGTGTGATCTCGTTACGGGTGTCGTCTAGTTTTTTCGCACTTCGGGTAAACTCACATCCCGGAAGCCATTCTGACGAGTGTTGGCCATTGTAGACGAACGAGAAAGGCAGCGATCCCGGCCGGGCCCCCTTCACTTTGGTGATGTTGTGGAACCAGCCGGAGGCCTCAGACACCCGCACAATCTGAACGTTGTTTTCGTGCAACCCCATACTCCTAGTCATGACTGAGGGCAATATGACAAGTGCCACGGCAGCCAGCAATGATGATATCTGCTTCATTGGTTAATCGGTTAACCTCGCACATAAAGATAAAACTGCGGACTACATCGCATTTATACCGACCCGTCCGCAGCACTCTCAAAGATGATTATACACCCGGCGGCAACAGGGCACAACAGTCAGACTAATCGGTCGCTTTGATCAACGTGAGATAAGGCTGGACTGCTTGCCATGTGGAGCTCATACGCAGTGTGAGCACATGCGGTTTCCCGTCGGATAGGTCGACCACCGGGGTCATGCCGTAGCCGAAATAGGCGTTGCCCTGGCTGCTGATGTTCTTCTTCCCCCAGGCTATGGGCTGTGGCTTCCCATCGACCAACAGCGTATAGAACGGCTCCATATCTGTGCCGTCAGCCGATAACCCGCTTCGTCGAAGCAGCATCCGTACATGGCATTTGCCTTGAGCGAAGCTTGGGAACCGCCAACTGATCTCGCCAGGCTGCACAAAGAAGACCGCTGAGTTTTCAGCCCCAACAATCTGTGCTCCTTTGCGTTCTATCTCGCTATTGCGGGAAACTGGTGCCATGCGTACGGCCGAAAGCGACGATGCCACATCACCGGCACTGATTCGGAAACTTACCTTCATCTGCTGATCGGTGTCACCGGCGGGTGCCTCCTCGGTATTCCACCATTGGTCAAATCCAAAACGAACCATGCGAGGACTCAAGTCACGGTCGACCGACAGGAACCGCAGGTCCAAGCCGTAAGGCGTGTTGACGGCTTCGTCGGTGCGGTCGGTCAGCACGATGTTCTGAGCGTTGCTTTGGATGCCATCGATCAGCAGCCGCCCATCACCGCGGACAAAGCCCAGGCCGGGTCTGTCTGAATGCAGCGGCTCAATGATGCTCTGCCAGAGCCGACCTGTGGGGAACACGTTGTTGTATAAGCCACCCCATGGCAGTGAGCCCCAAGTCATCGTGCGATCCCAATGGTAACCCGTATCGGCTGGCCATGGGAAATGACGCCTGATCAGCCGGTCGTGCAGCAGCGCAGTTCGGCCAGAGACCAGCCATTCATCGGTGTTGAACACCCTTAGCAGAGGTGCTTCCACGCCCGGTTTCAACACCATGTTCACATTCCAGCCGTCTCCGTCACGCACAATCCGGCACTGGCCGTCAGGACTGCCGTATACGCCCTCGGAGGATTGGCTCCAGCCCGTGGGCATCACCAACTGGGCACGCAGTAGCCCGCTGTCAATCGCTACACGGTCTGGCAGACAGGTGAGGTTGAACGGCTTGGCGTCGGCCTCTACACTCAGCTCCTGCCCCGAATACTTAACGACCTTCGGAGCCGCTGCAGGAAGCTCAAACCGGCAGACCATCGTCTGGTAGGCCTCCGTCTGAAGACCGAAGCGGCGCGACCGCACGACACCCACCTGCTTGCGGCTCACCATATCAAACACAGGCCGGCCTTCAAGATGCAGCCCGCCTGGCAGACGAACCTCACCCTTCATAGCTTTGCCAGAGAGGTTGCTCAGACACAACGCCTTGCTACCGCTTCCGCGGAGCACGGTGAACACCTCGGGGTGGTATTTCACGCTGCGGTAGTCGGCCCAGTCCGTGTGCAGCTCCGGGCTCTCCATGCGGGCGCGGTTCATCGCCTGATATGCGAAATAGCTGCCCGATTCCTCTTCCTGATGCATCTGCAGCACCCTCGGTACCCCTATCAGCGCCCCGTAGAGAGCACGCTGAAGGCCAACTCCATACCGAAAACTAGCGCGTCCCAGTGCCACGATCTCGTTTAACCCGTTCAGGGTGCTCATCACCTGGCCACCCTCCGGCATCGAGCCGTACTCGGTCGCGTACCAGTCGGTCAGCCGTTGCACCATCGTGCCGGCGTCGGAAAGATCAGACGGGAACTGCTGTGAGAGCAACTGCTTGTTCTCAAACCCGTACAGCAGCGGTGTGTAGCGATACCGCTCGGGCTGGTGCACCATGTCCTCGCTCATGATCACAGAAGCGGTGTCGCTCAGCTTGGCGCCTTGGCTGATCGACTTCAGCATCTGCAACGAACCGCCCAGATTGGAGAAGCTGTGGTGGTTAGTATAGATAGACCCATAGTTATCGCCTGATCCGCTGCCGAGGTCAAGCCGCATCCCCTCAATGCCGAACTCGCTTTGATAGCGTGACGCTACTTTAGCCATCGCCCGCTGCCATTCGCGGCTGCTGTAGTCCATACTAGCCCCGCCGAAACTCTTCAACTGCTTGCCGTCATGCCCCACGGTCCACCACCGCTGCAGATGCGCATTCTCAGTTCCCACAAATCCGGCTTGCACGCTGTAGTAGCCGTTCAGGCAGAGCTCGCTCATCACACGGATGCCGCGATCACGGGTGCCATCGGCCAGTGCCTTGAACGCCGTCGCGCCGCCGTTGATGGTGTCTATGGTGTCGTAGTCGGTGATCCCATACACATTCCAGCCACCCATTTGGGGGTCGGTGCCGGTTTTGTGCTGGGTGATGGAGTGGTACATGATGGCATCTAGCCCCATGTCGGCCAGATAGTCCAACTGACGGCTGAAGTTGGCATAGCCGCCGATGTCGCTGGAGCGGCTCTCGATGGTGCCTCCCGCGGTGGTTTTGTAGTAGATTGCGCCCGGCAGCCATTTTGGCGCGTTCGCCACCAGCGTAATTCCCACTGCACGATAGAATCGCTGAGCCTGGGCACGATATTCGCTTTGTATCGACCGGCCATTTCCACCCAGCCAGATGCTCTGTGTTCCCACCCAAGCACTTTGTCCGGGTTTGAGTGTGTAGACCGCGTTGACCCCGGTGTCCACAATCTGACGGGTCAGCGGGCCGGTCGCCGCAGGCTGTTTGTGCTCCTGAAAGGTATACATATCTACGTCGCTGGTAAACCCAACCGCTAGGAACCGCGTAGGGGAGACGCGGCCCATCCAAAAAGTCTTGGGGCGCCATACATCCGGCTTGTCGGTGATGGCGGGACAGACGCGCATGGTGACACCTGATAGCCGCTGGGGTTTGTCTGAAGTGTTGGTGTAGCATACCTGTCGCTGCCAGGCCTGCTCACCCAGCTTGGCAAACCGCGTGTAGATATCGCGCAGTCGGCCGTTGGGTGTGGTGTAGATCACCTCAATGCGGCCTTCAACAGGCCGCTTTACAGACACCACCGCTTTGCCGTTCATCACCGGCACTCCATCGACGATGGCATCAACCGCCCCCGCTGCTGCGGGCACCAGCAAGCGGGTCTGCCCCTCACGGGCGCACAGGTAGCCATTCTGCACGTCCCACTGCACCTGCGCTATCGAACACGAGCAGAGCATCGCCCACAGCACCAGTATAGAAAAAAACTTCACGAATTATATCCCTTTTGCTTGACCAGCAGCCGATACGCCTCGGCACCTTTGCGGATGTAGTCGACACTCTCACGCCGCTGCTCCGCCGTGTCGAACAGCGCTTTGGCCTCCACATCATCCGCATGTTGCTGCATCTGCTTCGCGAACCAGAGCGCTGCCTTCGCATTGAATCTACGGTGGTCCTCCACGTCCAGGTAGATGGCACTGGTATGGGCGATGTCGGCACCGGTGAACACCCAGTATGACCAAGGGATCGGGCTGCATCGGGCGCAGACCCAGCTCGGTTCGTCGATCGCCAAATTGACATCCAGCTCCGCCTTGTGGCCTTTGGTGCTCTTCTGCGCCACCACTTTACCGTTCACCACAATCTGCAGCGTGCCCAGTTCACGTCGGCTGCGCCCCCAGGCCTGTATCCGCACCTTCTGACCTTTCGTTAGCGACATCACTTCACCGATGGGTTTACCGTCGACCGTCAGACCAATCAGGGCCCCCGAAGTGACAAATGTCGCGCGATTACGGATACCTTGTATCCAGCCGTCATGCAGCCCGCCTGGCGCGTTGAGCACATACATCCTCGCCACCCCCGCCACGCGGGCCGGGTGATCCGAGCCATTTCCCAGCGGCAGCCGGATTCCGCAGTCCAGGAAGCGGTAGTAATCCTGCTCCATCATCTGGTCGAGGCAGTCGATCTTGCCGTTGATCACATTGACGGGCACGTCCCAGTTCAACCCCAGCCCGTGCGCCTCACATACGATACCGCCTTGCTTGTGGGTCTCATCGATGGCTGGCACGTTGTTGGGGTAGTCGATCATGTCACCCATGTCCGGACCAGTGGAGATCGGCTCGATAATCTTCTTGATGGCCAACAGATTTATATGGCCATACCATGCCTGGTTTCGATACTCCTCCGCCATTTGGATATGGTATTCCTGGTCGCACATCCCTGGCACCGGCCCCATGGGATACTGTGTCGGAGCCACGAACCGCACGTTGGTGCCGCGCACCCAGTGCTTCAACGTCAGGTTGTTCACCACCCGCAGGTCTTCCGCCCGCTGAACCATGCCCAGCAGTGCGATATCCTCATTCACATCCCAACTATTCTTTGCCCAATGGACATGGGTGTCACCGGACACCCAACCGCGCGCTATCATGTCCACTTCGCGGCGGCTGTCAAGCCGCATATCCGCTTTCTGCCCAGCACGAAGCGTTCGGCGCCTTGTCACGATGGGATGTTCAAACCCCCGCTCCATCTGCACGGTCACCAATCCAGCCGGCACAGTGACTTCAAACTCGCCATCGGTATAAAAGAACGGAAGCCGGTAATTGATGGGGCGTGTATCGGCGCCTATCACCGGTTTATACGAAAGGGTGTTGTTCTCGGAGTATGCGCCACCGTATCGCAGCACGCCGTCTGCGCCATATACGCTGGCACGCGCCGGAGTGGTCTTGCCTTCCGCCGTCATGCGTACACGCAACGTCGCGGTGCCCAGCCGTTTTACTGGCACCTTCACATCTGGCTTGTTCTGCATCACGCCCAGCTCCGCTGTGTCGGCCTCGCCCAGCTTCAAGGTGATCATATACGGTCTTATATCGCCATCGGGAACCCATAACCCACCCATGCCAGGACTATCGCTCCAGGGAGAGGTTAAGTCAACCCGTGCCACCGCCTCGGCACCTTTGTTTTCGACCCATACCAGCACGGGCTGCTCTAGACCTTCCGGAAGCACCAGCTCCGAAGCGGCCACGGCCAACCCGTCTTTGGCGATGACCACATGCACGCAGGGGATATTCGATGTGATCTCTTTCACGAGGTTAAAGATGCCTTTGGACAGGTTCTGCAGCCCGTTCGGGCTTTGATCTCTATGCGGCGAATCCGTCATCATTAAGTAAAGCTGTATCGCCAGGTTAGCCAACTGATCCTGACGGAGTGTGGGGCATGACCGCAGAATCCACTTGACTAATTGGTAGTAGTGTTCCATATCGGGCTTGCTAAGCGGGGTATCCCAGTGTTTTGGGTTGATTTTGTACATGATATCTCTCCTGTGAGCAGCTGCTTAGTTACGATGACCTATGGGAAACACTCGAGGAATCTCATCAACTCGTGACATCACCTTAGGGTGTTCTACTTCTACTGTATCATGCAGTCAGATTCCTTTATAGTATTCAAAGCCATATTTGCGGTGTGATGGAAGCGCATCGCTTTTCTGAGGTCGCTGCCATTCACCACATGCCACTAAGTCATATAATGAACATAGACACGACGGAAAGGACCTCTTCACTTCAATGGAACCATTATGCCACTTTAAGAACATTACCGTGATGCGCGGTGGTCAAACCGTGCTGGATGGCCTCACACTACGCATTGAACGCGGCGAGAAGCTGGCGATTCTGGGCCCGAATGGGTGCGGGAAAAGCACTCTCATCAAGACCATACTCCGCGAGCTATTCCCTGTGGCAAATACCGAAAGCTACGCGGCCATTATGGGGCAGCACCGCTGGGACGTCTTCGAGCTACGGCAGCATCTGGGCGTGGTCTCTGGTGAATTGCAACGGGAGTGCTGGCGCGACATCTCGGTGAAGCAAATGGTGGTCTCAGGCTACTTCGGGTCGATGGGGCTGGTCCGACAGCATGAAGCTACGGCGGAGATGTGGCAAAGATCAGCAGAGTTGATGGAGTGGCTGGGATGCTCCCACCTGGCCGATAGATCGATGAACACGCTCTCCACGGGGCAGATACGCCGAGTTCTGATCACCAGAGCGTTAGTCAACTCGCCCGCAACGCTGCTGTTGGATGAACCCGGTAACGGCCTCGATCCCGCGGCCCAGCAAAGGCTGCGTCAGTCTATCCACCAGATCGCTGATGCCGGTCACGGAATCATTCTGGTCACGCACAATCTGCCGGATATCACATCAGACATCCACCGTGTGGTCACAATGAAAAACGGCCGGATACTGCACGATGGAACCCCATCTCAAATCCTTACAAGCAAGAACCTCACCGAGTTGTTTGATACGCCGTTGCATGTTCACCGCAGCCGCGAAAGCTATCATATCACAACCGCCGATGTGTAGCATCACAGACCCACGGTTTCCTGTAATATATAGTTGCGTATTTACATTTCATGAAGGTGCCCATTGCTGACCAGACCGCTTAATATTTTGTTGACCGTACCCCGCTTAAATGCTGGGGGAGCGGAAACATACACAGCGTTATTGGCAAGGCAATTGCATCACCAGGGATGCAGTGTGAGTGTCGCTTCAGGTGGCGGTCAGATATCAAGGCAGTTGGAACAAGATGGCATTGTGCAGCACTATGTTCCGTTTCGGCTTCATGTAGGGATATCAACCTTGCTGCTACGGCGTCTATTAAATAGGTTGAAGCCCGATGTGGTCCATGCCAACGCAGCGAATGCCGCCGTGGTCACAGCTAAGGCATGTAAGGATTCCCACACCCCTTGGGTCATGACAGCCCATGGCAGGCTCTTTCGGCACCAGGTCAAATACCAACAGTTTGGAGAGGCGTTCAAGATGATCTGCGTCAGTGATTTCCTACGCAATGATATCATCGCCGAAGGTATCTACCCGGCCGAACTCCTCACCACCATCCCCAACGGCGTGCAGCTTTCACACTTTTCGATGACACCGGCTGAGCCAGACATCCGCAAGGAACTGGGCATTCCCCCACACGCCTTCACCGTAGGGCTCATCGGTAGGATGTTCTCTCAACACCGTAAAGGCCATCACTCGATTATAAAGATTTTGGCATCGAACCCCCACTGCAAAGAATGGCACGCCATACTCATCGGCGGAGGCAGGTTCTTGACTTTTTTCCAGGAGATGGCCCAGTCGCTGGGTGTCGCGGACAGGGTTCACTTCCTGGGCGCCCGGCAGGACATCCCGCATATCCTACCCTGGGTAGACGCCGTGGCACTGCCCACTTTCAGCGAGACCTTCGGGCTGAGCCTTGCCGAGGCGATGGCGTGTGGTAAACCCACTGTGGCCTACGCGGTAGGTGGTGTGCCTGAGTTGGTTGCGAATGGCGAAACTGGCTTTCTGGTGCCGTACCAAGACGAAGAATCGCTGGCAGAACGTTTGGTTTGGTTGGCCGACCACCCGGTCGAGGCCAGACAGATGGGTCATGCTGGCCGGCAGCGCATAGAGCAGCACTTCACAATCGACGCCATGGTGGAGCGGATTCTGCCCATCTACCAGGCAGCCCGGGACAGCCGCTCATGAAGCGAGTGCCTATTTTGATGTATCACAGCATAGCGGATGTGCCAAGCCATCGTAACAGCGTGCCGCCTGATGTGTTCAAGCATCAGATGGAGCTCCTATGGAGAGCAGGTTACAAGACGGTATCGGTCATTCAGTTGATTGACACCATCAACCGCGGTTTTGACCTACCAGACAAGCCCGTGGTCATCACCTTTGACGATGGCTATGAAGATAACTTTATTCACGCGATGCCCATCATGTCTTCGTACGACTTCCATGGCACGGTGTTCCCCATTTCCAACTGGGTGGGATTGACGAACGACTTTGAGGACAAACCCAACAACCCGAAATGCACGATGATGAACTGGGATCAGCTTAAGATGTGGCTGGCGGACGGCATGGAGCTGGGCTCCCACACTTGCTCCCACGCCGACTTGACTCGCATCGGCCTGTCTGAGCTGGAAGACGAGCTGTATATTTCCCGCGAGACGTTTCAGAAATACCTCGGGTTTTCGCCAGAAACGCTGTGTTACCCATACGGCCGTCACAACCGGCTGGTAAGGCGAACCGCTGCTGAGGCGGGTTACCGCGGGGCACTGGCCATATTCGACGGTGTGAAGTTTTCAGGGATGAACCCGTATGCCCTCCCCCGCATTCAGATCACAGCCAAAGATACAGGGCTGGGCTTCCTGCGCAAAATCGGGCCGATGCACCGCTGGCTTACGCTTGGCAGAAGCCTTGAGCGCAGGCTCAAGATGCGCTGGTAGCGTAAGCAGCCTTCAATATTCGGTCGTCTTGTTCGTTGCGTCAAGGCACCCTTCTCACGGCGCAAACTACCGACTGGAAGCAAACATGTCGCTGAGCACACGAGCCATGAATATCACAACTGCAGCGTGCCTATCAGCCTGCATACTCTTCCTTGTGTCAAACTGCCCATTCGCTTCGGTGCCTAAGCGCACGTCAGATCAAGCGATTGGGATACGGTATCTTGCGGCCGATCCGACGCTGCGCACGGAGATGACCAATACGCGCATCGTGGTGGGTCAAGCGACGTACGTCGGGCCTTTGGTGACCCTGAGCACGGGTAATTGGGAGAAGGACTGGTATTTCCGCAATCACGGTCAGGTATCGTACGACTCCACAGCGTATTCCGGCCAGTATCCGAAACAACCGTGGCGATGGTGGTACATGCTGAAGAGCCGGGCCGATGGCCGCATCTGCTGGGCCTACGCGGAAAGCAGTGACGGCATCCACTGGAAGAAGCCAGTTCTGAATCCCACGGGCGACAGAAACACCCCTGAGCCGAACAACATCGTCCAGCATGGCACGGGATATTTGAACCCGAATCCCAACGCCCCGCGCAACGACCGTTACCTGCACCTCTACAGAAATACCGATGATCCTGCATTCCATAGACTCTACGTGCAAACATCGCCTGACGGCATCAACGTCACGCCCCCCGTGCTGGTATTCAACGAACCCAGTTCCAGGGCCTACGCACTGGATGGCGGCAACCAGTTGTACTGGGACCCCGCAGAGCGGAACTACGTCCTGACTGTGCGCTATTGGTACACCGCCTCAGGTAATCCAGCCCCTGGCGCGGGCATGACCGAATATCGCGGCGGGGCTACCAAACGCTCTGCCACCATCGAAGGCTTGCTCAGTTCACCCATTGAGTACAACCTGAAGCCCAATCTGCTCTACGGTCCCATCACTGAGAACGGTGATGATATCTATATGACCAATATCGTAGTCTACCACGGTCAGTTCATCGCTACGCCCAACGTATTCCATGCTCCTCGGGATAACCACAATATCTCATGGACGGAGACGCTGGGGGTCAGTGGATCGATCTATCCTCAGTTGCTCTACAGCCGCGACAGCAAGACCTGGCTTGCGGACGCCGAGACGAAGGGTGCATCCCTCATAAACCTAACCCGTCACAACCCGAACTTCAAGGCGGACGGCGACATGGTCTTCATGGAACCCCTGGTGGAGCAGGGAGGGAAGATATGGTTCTTCTACTCGTACCGTGACTTCCCGCATAACTCGTATGACGGCAAAGACGAGAAGACCCGCTCTATGACCACACACATTGCTCAGATGAGGATTGACGGCTTCATGGCGATCGCAAACCAACCTGAAAATGTCGGCTTGTGGACCACATCGGTTCTTAAGGTGCCGACGAACGCGGAGCTTCGGTTAAACACCCTAGTGGCGGCGAGAGGTTCCGTGAAGGTGGAGGTAATGGATGCTGGTGGTAAGCCAATAGCCCGCTACACGGCCAAAGACTCTGCGGCGATCGTGAAGGGCGACTATCTGGCAGCCAAGCCGTCTTGGCGCGGCTCGCGCAGTCTGAAGAGTTTGGCCGGGCGGAACGTGAAGCTCCGCTTCATGCTAAAGAACGCATCTCTATATAGCTTCGAGTTCGTCAAATCTGCCAAGTAAGATCGTGACCGTAGCCGTATCATCCCCTATCTGACCAGTACCCATACCTAACCTCTGTGTCGTCACTCTTTTCACAACCATGAACATACACATTGTGTGTATCATATGGTACCCTTTTGAAAATCCGCCATGCGCAGGAGGAACACCATGCACCTTACGAACCGATCTGTATTATCCGCTGCCTTGCTTAGTCTATTGCTGACTTGCCAAATCCATGCAGCAGACACCGTCGAGCTCACACTCACATACCCGAATGGTAAAAGCCCCAAGGTCTTCACCACGGGTTGGAGCTTTGGAGCACGAGCAATCCTAAACAAGGGTACCAAGGCTCAGAAGGACCTCTCGAAACAGGTCACCTGGTCAGGCACAGGTAAATTCAATCCCAAGATTGGCTCATTCAGTAAACCAACCTTCGTTAGTGCCGGTGCCAACACCATCGTGCTAAGTGTAAAAGTCGGTAAGGAGCTACACTCCAAAGAGTTCCTAATCCAGACCGTCAAACCTGACCGATACGCCGCTGTTGGCGACTATGCCAACTGCCCTGCGGACGCACATGGATGTGGAGGATGCCCGCATCCAGTTTCTGGCGAGCTTACTCAAGGCAACCCAAAAGTTTTAATCCACGGTAAGGCGGTTGTCTGTGTGGGCAGCTCAGGGCGTCACACGGCGTGCTGCGGTCCTAACACCTTCACAGTCATAGCCGGTGACCCCAGTGTGCTAGTGGACGGCAAACGTGTGGCCCGTATGGGAGACAAGACCCAGCACTGCGGAGGGGTTGGGACCATAAGCGATTCAACCCTACTCGTTTCGGGTACATACAAGGGCAGCTTCTCCGGCAGTGCATCTGGTAAGGCAGAGTTCACCTTTGTAAAAGAAAAGGTCAGCGGCGCATTTACGGGCAACCACGACAAAGAGGGTGGCGGTATCGCAAACCTTACCCTGAAGGGTATCTTCAATCCGAAGCGGAATACAGTGACTGGCACTTCATCGGGAACGGCGACCTACATCGGATTAAACAATAAAGTAGCCAAAGCTACTGTCAAAGGCACTTTCAAGGGTGTGACTGACGGAAAGCACTTTGTTGGGACCTGGAAGGGTATCGCCAAAGGGGCATCATCACGGGCTGTTTCTGGCACATTCACAACAACCTCTACCCTGGTTAATTATCCGTAAGCCAACAAAGATACCCTCATGCCGTCGTCACCTGACGGCATGAGGGCGCTTTCCCTATTGGCTGTAGATATGCACACTGCTGGCGGCGTTGGGCAGGACGGTGACGCCAAACCAGCAGACCAGCAGCACCATGAACGCGCCAAAAACCACCCACAGACTGAGCTTTGTGGTGAGCAGCTTGGCGCGGTCCAGGTGCAGGTAGGCCAGATACACCGCCCAGGTGAGGAACGCCCACGTCTCTTTCGGGTCCCAGCTCCAGTAGTGACCCCAGGCGACCTTCGCCCAGAACGCCCCCAGGATGAATCCTGTGGTCAGCAGCGGGAAGCCCACGTAGACCAGGCTGCGCGCCATCTGCTCCAGAGCCACACCCTCTTGTGATCCTCGGCGTTTGATGACGATCAACGCCCAGGCTGCCACCGCTCCCGCCGTGCCCAGGGCGGCGTAAGCCATCATATACACAATCACATGCGGAGCAAACCAAGGGCTGTTCAAGGCAGGCATCAGCGTTTTGTCCAGGCTCTCCGGGTGGAGCATCGTGATTACTAGGAACACCAGAGCCATCACAACCGCCGGTGCCACCAGATGGCGTGAGCGCCATCGGGCTTGGATAGCCAGACCCATCAGCACCAGGAACGCCATATACCAAAGCCGCGTTTCGCCTTGAGTGCGCATCGGCAGCCGCTCCAGTACCTTCCACAGCCAGCCCAGATACCCCCACACCACGACCCCGCCGGTGGCAAACGCGATGCTACCCACCCGCTGCAGCCAAGGTTTGAGGGGCAGCGCGTAGCCCACCAACGCCAGCAGCCATAACACCAGCAGCACAGAGCCGATAATCCCAAATGGCCCATGGGTGCTCATGCTGACACCTCCATGCTGGACATCACGCGACGGCTCCATAGTGCCCAGAACGCCCCGATCACCATCATGCCCAGACCAGCAAACACCACGGGAACAGTCTCATCCTTGACCGCCATGATCACCGAATACTTTCCGAACTGGCCCTCACCCCAGGAGCTCTGGTACAAAATCCAGCAATCGAGGTTCAACGGCTTGTTGACCTCCAGAGTAGCCTTATACTCGGGCTTCGATTCGGGCTTAACTAAGAGATCAGACCGAAACAGCTTTGGCACCGCCTGGCTGAGCTGCACAAAGTGTTTCTCTCCCACCAGCACCGAATCCTGCACTTCCCCACTTGAAGATTGGGGAGTCAAAGCCAGCCAGACATCACCCTGCTGCCCGGTAGCATCCGAGATTGTGACCTTGACCGCGGGCACCCCACCCTCACCCTTCCGCCAGCCACCTGATGGGTCGGGTATGGCGGATGCAATATACTGGGTCACCTTGACTGCGATATCCATTGCCTGGAAGGTGTGTTTCTCGCTGGCCCACTGCGGGTCGACCTTCCCATCTGACGGGCCGGAGTCGGTCATTTCACCGATGATCAGTTTGGGCGGATAGTGTTCTACCGTAAACTTTTCAAGCATGATGGCGGCCGGCAGGTCTGTCGTTTTGCCAGTCTTGCTGATGATCTGACGGCCCTGTTCGCCTTCATGAAGCTGGAACATGCCCTCAAACATCGCACCCGATTGCGCCATCATGCCCAGCAGCACCAGAACCATGCCGATGTGGTTGCATAGGAAAGCGCCATTCCTCGGTTTGGGTTGCGCTATCCTTCGGCCGACCACCAGGCTCAGGTTCAGTAAAGCCATCAACGCGGTAACACCGAAAGGTGCGGAGTGAAACACATCACGCAGTCCGATTCTGGCCACGAAACCGCCCAGCTCAGGCTTTTGAAGCACCATCGTGCCGATCAATCCCAGCAGGCACATCAACAGCAGGCTGACGACAGCAAACGGAGTGCCACTCAGCCAACGCACGATCGGCTTCGATGCACACGCATATCCACCCACCAGGCAAATCAACGTCAGCAGACCAAGCAGCAGCCAGTTCCAGGGGGTCACCGCTTTCGCCATTAGAGGCTGCAGCAGCGGGTTGAAAGCCGCGCAGGCGATCGCCAGCCCAAGCTGCATCTGCACCGCCGCTGCCCATGGGTAGCGAATATACACGCTCACTTAGTCTTCAGTTCCGCCACTACCATGTAGTGAACCTCCAGAGGGGGTAGCTCCACTTCGCTCCATTCACCTTTGGGTATCAGCTTCAGCTCCACGTTGCCGGGTTCCAGGTGGATACGCGTAACACCGGGCTCTTTCAGCCTGAGCTTCATGCCGTGGATGGGCAGAATCTCCTCGCGCAGAGGCACATCGGTGTCGGGCGCGCCGTGGTCACTGGTCGTGTTCACTCCGTTGAAGAGCTGCACCACTAAGCGTTCACCTTTGCTGTCACGCTGACGGAACAAGGTGCTTTGCACACACATCGGGCCATCCAATTGCATCGGTGGAGCATCATTGGCGACCCACTTGATGGCGTTGGACAGCATCACACGCTGGTAGGGATAATAGTAACTGTAACACGCAGCATCAATGCCGAACGCGAAGTAGACCACACGCCCCTTGCCCTGCTGCCCCACCACGGCAGCCGGTATGGGTGGCAGACCAAGCGGAAACATGATCATCGCCCGCTGCATGGGCGGTCGAGCTTGTTCACTCATCTTCACCCAGGGCCCCTTGAAACTGGCTTGAACACCCTTGCCCATGATCTTCGGCATCTGTGGCGAGTTGATCAGCACATCCGTCTGGATATCTCCAGCCCCCCATCGCAGGTCAGCGATTCCCTGCCGGTTGCGCCAGTAGGAATCATCGATGGCCCGCATGAAGTTTGCATCCAGCTCCACCTTCTCCGTCGCTTCGTTGGGACGGCCCTGGTAGTCCACCCCAAACAGGTCAGCCAGAGCGAAATTGCTGCGCAATTGCCCCAGCTCATTGCACAATGAGCTCTCACCGGTCGCAACCAGACCGCCCCCGTTGTTGACAAACTTCCGGATAGCCGTGACCTGCTGGTCGGATAGAGCCGCCGCATTAGGCAGGATCAGCACTTTGTACTTGGCGAGTGTTTTATCGTTGATATCCATGTCGGTGACCAGCGTCACCGGTAGGTGCTCCTCCATGCCTACTCGGAAGGCCCCCAAAACATGCTGCAGGAACCGGTCCATGACCTGGTTTGATGCGTAGAACTGCCGGTTCTGTTCGCTCACCAGCAGGGCGGCCCAGGGTTCCTGCACGCTGCGCACGAACCACTGTTTGCGTTTGCCTATCTCAACCATGGTATTCGTGAAGGCTTCATTCCCATAAGCGGATGTGGTGGCAACAGGGGTGATGCAGCCATTTGTCATCGCCATGAGACAGCGGACCATCAGTTCATGCTGTGGGAAGCTGAAGGCACTGTAGGGGTTACCCCGCGAGATGATATACGGCTCGCTGGCTCCCGTGCGGCCGCCGGTCAACGCACGGACATAGGCCGCTCCGAAGGCAGGAACCACACTGGCTCCAAGGTTGACCTCATCCAGCCACCACTCCTGAACTGGCGAGTCGAACAACAGGTTCATGCGGGCAGACATCACGCGGGGGGTGGTCAGGAAGTGGCCGTATCGGCCTGCATTGGTCGTCCAGGTGTATACCGCCGCTTGAGGGTTTACCTGCCGCAGTTTCACACGCAGCTTTCGATACCAGTCCTCGAGCTTCTGATCAGCCCAAAGCTGATAAGCCAGGTAGTCTGGATTGGCTAGGTCAATCACTTTAGGAAAGGGGTGCCCCGTCTCTTTCGTAAAGAGTTCCATCTCGTAGGGGCAGAAGTTCAAACGCTCGTGGTAATAACCGTCAAAGGAGACGCCATCGACGTGGTAGGTTTTAACCATTTGGGCGATGGCATCTATCACCATATCACCGTATGGGGTAAACAGACCCAGGCTGCGGTAGCCGACGTTCTCCGGTTTGCTCAAGTCCGCATCAGCCGGTGCGGGTTTCGAGTCAGGAGAGGCCATCACACGCCAACCCTGATGCATCTTCGCCAAAGCAACCGGCGCGTAGGGATACACCCCCACGACGATCCGCATCCCCTTATCGGCCATATACCGGTAGCCCTTTAGCAGTTTGGCATCGCGCTTCCGTAAGGCCTCTTCATCGGTCAGCGGGAAATCCAGCTCAGGACCGCTGGTGTGTATGACTGTGACACCCAGTTTGGCGAATTCATTAATCGAAGCCACAAAATCGGCTGTCGGAATATCACCAGGCGAGTAAAAGACCTTCTGAACACCCTCGTAGACCCATGGTGCTGGCTCAACACCTTTAAACTCCGTGTCCTTCACATACCAGGGGTACTGTTCAAGGCCGGTAAGCTCTGCAGATGCAGCCGGAAGACAGATACTGGCTAACAGCAACCCTGCTAGACCAACGATAAGGCAACCTCTCAAAGCACGACACTCCTCAATCTTTGCTGAAATCCAGCGAGACCGACCGGATGTGCTTAAGGCCCTCAACCCATATCCACCAGGCGTCCTTCCCATGCCACGTCCCCGATTTGTCTAGCCGATAACTAGACCCTGCGGGCAGCTTTACTGTTACAGCACGGCGTCTCGCGGTGGCCTCATCGAAGGGACCTAAGCGCACAGATAACCCTGGGATTACGCGCTCGCACTGCATCGTAAACAGCCCAGGGCGTGTGAACTCAAACGCCAGGCGGCTCTTCACCAGTTTATCACCCTCAGGCAGCATCACGAAGTAGTTTGACACCTTGATTCCGGTCATCGGCTCCGGAACGCGAGGCAATATCTTGATGTTCTGGGAGTCGAGGTCATCCACCCCAGCACAGCTATTGATCGCATGCATGGGCGGGCCCTGGTTGGCACCATTGGACAGGTCACTGACCCGGTGCCACATCCCGTTCGGGAGCACATTGGTGCCCTCCGGGATCAGCCACAGCCACTTCCGCCAGTCGATGCCCCGTTTGGTATCCACGTAGTCCATGTTTTTGTCATACGAATAGCGAGCGATGTTAGTCAGCAGAGGTCCAGAGGCGTCCATGTCGTCTAGCACCAATGCCGACTGAGTTAGCCATCCCTGGCCGTATCCCATGGCCAGCACTGCCGCTTTACCATATGGCTGCGAGAGCTGCTGCCTCAACGTGTTGCGGGTGATCGCGGTCATCTCCGCGTCGAACTTGATTGGGTCAAGTCCGTCTTGATACTGGGCAAACCAGGCCTGAACCAGCGAATCCTGCTGCGATGAGAACCAGGAGTAGGGGCTCATTTTCCAGGTGAAGTTGTTGGTGTCCCCTGCCCTGAGCAGCCGCACCATACCGTCGCGTAGCCGCTTGGCATACGCCCGCCACTTCTCTGCAGAGGCCGTGTCACCCACCGCATCAGCCATGTTGGCTGAGCACCGCAGGCCAGAATAATTGACGTAGCTGGCATAGGGAAGATACATATCGGCGTTGGCATAGTTTTGCTTGATCTTTACAGGGTCGGTCTCGGTCGCCATACCCTTTGGTATGGATACTTGGTTGGAGCCTGCCCATCCTACCGATTCGCCTTCGGTGTAGATCACATCCCGACCGGTGTAGTCCATCAGCCAGCAGATGAAGTCAGCAGCATCTTTCGAGGAATCCCAGCGGCTCTTGCCATACACTCCGGGACGTGGATCGGTCAGCCACTCACCCTTTGGAGCACCTAGCAACCGCCAAGCGGCCCATCGGCCCACGATGGTGGAGCCGTGCCCCTCCATCTCTTCGCCGCCGGGAATCTCGTTCAGAGGGAACGGCAGACTATACTGCTCATGCAGTCCAAAGGTCCAATGCGGAGGTGCATCTTTGGGATATTTGGTGATATCAAGAGCTTCGTTCAACGGGCCCTTGTCTGGGTCACGGTTCGTGCGGTAATAGTAAAGACGGCTGTCGCAGTAATCCACGTAACTCTCAGCGCGTTGGTCATTGTTCAAACCGCGCAGTGCCAGGGTTACAAAGTGATCGGAGCTCCGTCCATACGCCCCGCCGTAATAGATACCAATGGGTGCCCATACGCCGTAGCCGATCAGGCCGCTGTACCATGGGCAATCGGCTTCGGTCTCCTGAAAGAATCCGCTCTTGCTGTCGAATTTCCGGTCGATCTGCGCCAGGTTGGCCACCCAGACATTGGTGAGCATATCGGCAATACGGTCGCCTTGAAATTGAATGAGAGTGGCATCCAGACCTTTGGGAAATGGCAGCAGTTCCACCTTTTTGGGTAGATCCGAATCCTGGGTATACAGCGCAGCCGCTAGACGGTTCGTGTCTTTCGACCACCCGCTCATGCGGCTAGAATCCACCGTTGGCTTGAGATCGTCCGCCGCTACCTGTTGCTTGCCCAGCCACTGAAGACTGGAGTCAGGCTGCACCCCTGCCAGCGTGATGCCAGAAACCAGCGGCACGCCGCGGGTTGTTGGGTTGTCGCGAATGATGATGGATTCGATCTGTTTGGCCCGTGGCTTCACCGGCAGGTAATAAAGTGCGTAACGGGTGGGATAGCTGCCCGCTTTCGGGGTTTCGCGAAGCTTCATGCTGCGGGCATACGCCTCAGCGCAGTCTGGCCTAGAAATGAACGGCTCCCGGACCACGCCATGGTCCATGTAGGTCCACTGAGCAAACCAGCATGTCGAACCCATTACAAAGGGGATACGGTCCGACTTGCCGTCAGCATATCTGATCTCGATCTCACCAAGGTTCTGACCGACATACTGCTGGTCGTTTCGATTGGCGATCAGCTCAGGGTGGTCCATCCAAGGACCCGTGCCGTAATCATAGCCGTCGTTGATCATGCCCAGAAGATAAATCTGACTGGCCGAGACGCCCACAGGGATGCGCTCCTCGGAGCCGTTCTGTGTGCGTGAGGTCTGCCCTCGCTTCTCAGGCAAGCACGCCAGGAAGGGCATCGTGCGGCAGCTCACTGGCTCCGCATTTTGGTCGATCTTCAACGCATAGAGGTCGTCGCATGACTGCAGCGATGCGCCTTTATCCCCAGGTGCCGCGGCGCATATGGAGGCCAACGATAGGCACATGACCAGCAGTGAGAACCCGATAGAGAGATGGAATTTTGTCGTATTGTTTCTATGAATAAGCATGGGTGTATGTTCCTTGACTATGGCTTGACCGATAGGATTCTGAGATTTTAACATGCCGTAAACATGCGTGACAATACCCACTCCATCGTGCCGCGACATGAATGTCTCGGCTATTGAACATCAAGCCCGTTGAAACGGGCTGCGGCACTTCGTGCCGATGGTGAGCACGCCAATCCAGACTGCTTCAGCAGTCTTATTGATCAATAGCCGAGACATTTATGTCGCGGAATCGGCGGCGGATGGCCACAAGGGCCATCCCTACGAAATCCCCCGCCCTGCTATAGCTCCACGTGCTCCGAACTGACCAGCAGCCCGCGCTCATCGGTCAGGTTGAAGTAGAACACCTTCACCCCGTCGGGAAGCTCCGCACTGACTCGCTTAGAACCCACCTTGGCAGGCAGTGTCTCCCATTTTCGTTCAGGCCACTTGCCTGTGTCTTTGGTATACACAAGCTCTGCACTTGCAATCGGTGATTTTGAGGAATACTCACTCCATGCCTGCTTCGCATCATGTTGAGTCGCTTTCACTTTCGCCAACGGCAGCTCTTTTTCGCAGAAGGTCTTAGCGAAGCCATATATCTCCTCAGGTCGTTCGCCGGCTCCACCATGGCCGTGCGGCATGGCGATGCGTACGCACAGCGTTGCTTTTCCGTCCAGAAGCCGGTAAGTCTTGCGCATAGAATCCATCGGGTAGGCGAAGTCATTAGTACCAGTCACCCAGAGAACCGGCATCTTCGCTGCGCCAATGTACAACGAGGGGTCCCACATCGACAGCCACTTGGCTCGGTTCTTCTCACCCATCATCTGGAAGGTATCCAGCCAGGTGGAATTATCGCCCAGAAAGCCGCAGCCATACACAGGCACGGCGAATTTGAAGCGGGAATCTACCCCAGCCGTGATACAGGTCAAGTATCCACCCCAGGATATGCCCGTCACCCCGATGCGGTTACGATCAACCCCGGGCATCGAGCGCAGCAGCGAATTGGCCAGCATCACGGTACCCACCGCCTGGTAAGTCCAGTTGTCTTTTGCTGGCATTTCGATATTGCCAAAAGTGTCATTACATCCAGGTCCGCTGTGATCATGTGCTTTCCAGTTGCCATACTCACCTTCGGGAACTGTGCCGCAATTGTCCATGGCGATCGCCGCATAACCGCGCGCGTTCCACAACCGCACCCAGGCCTCAAACGCGGTACCGCCACCGCCATGTACCAATACAATTCCCGGCACCTTGGTGCCCGCAGGCACTTTCGGCATACCCAGGTAGGCAAACACACGGGTGGGCTTGCCCTTGTATTCAAGACCGTCGTAGAAGATGGCCTTCACGTCGCTCTCGAGCGCCTTCTCACGCAGAGGGCTGCCATCAAACATCGAGTCAAATGCATATGACTTCGTACCGACGGGTTTGGCAACTTCGCTGTCGTACATCCTTGGTGCCTTGTTGAGTATCTTCGAATCCGACTTGAATAGCTCAAGCATTGTTTTATCACCTGTTACACGGTCTGCTGATGCTGCGGCTGCGACAAGCAATCCAACCGTCAGCAACATCCCTATCTGGTATTTCAAAATCCAAGCTCCCATGGCACCGATTATGCCAGTATTGAAGAAAAATTTTGTGCTGCAAGATGCGCGCGGGGGTCCGCCGACATCTCGATCACATCGTATATATTCAAGGCACGCTGCCAGTATTCCTGCTCAATCTGTGCTCTATTGGCACTATCGCCCGCCATTGCCAGGAATTTACGGGCAAACCACAGCAAGTCAGAACGATACTGTTCGAACACCGGATAGATCGGCAGGGAACCCGACGGATCCTTCACAGACTCAAGCCGCTCGATGATCTGTTGATATTTCACGCGAAGCTGTTGCTTCGACCACTGGTGCCGGGGATAGTATCCCCATCCCTGTACGACCTCGAACGCCTCAAACAACTCACCCAGCTCCGCGTGATCCTCACCAAACACGTCAGCGCAGAACTTCCTGGAGAGCTGGTCAGGGTCAGCATCGGGGTTGATCAACAGTTGCCCACCTGCGTACAGAGATAATAAGTTAAGCTTGGGCGTCATCGTGTAGCACATCCCGCCGGAGTATGGTGCAGCCGACCGCTCCTCGCGGCGTCGGGCCGCCATGCGGGGCAGACGCCAGTGCGGGTAGTTGATCAGTTCACCCTCGCACAGCGAGTAGTCCCACGTCACAATCGGGCGGATAGTTGCGATCTCCCGTGCATAGCCCCGAGCGTCGCCACCCATCAGCATGTCGCCGTCTGGACTGAACCCAAGGTTGATCGCCACCATAGTCTCCTGAGGGAACTCGGGCAGACGGCGCAGCAGATAATTTACCGCACGCTCCGCCCGTTCAAGATCGCCGTTCCATATGTGGCAAGGCGTTTCGGGTGTGTCGTTCTCGATGCTGGTCAGCATCGCCCAACTGCCGTCCCAGTGTGGGGTGTGCCGCAGGTCGCTGCCCCAGCCAGAGAACGGGGTTCCCCAGGTGTTCAGCTCAAAACTGCACTCCGGGAGGTATTTCCGTGTGACATCCGTGAGATGCAAGGCCAGCTCCACGAATGTCTCGTGGTCGCAGCCGTTGCGGTTGCAGCCTCCAGGATCACCAGGAAAGATGGTGATGATGTCCGTCCCAGTTAGCTGCTGACACCAGTACGACCAGAGCCTGATGATCCGCTCGCGGTCGGCCTTATCGTTGGGACACGCAAAATACCACACCGCACCCAGGCAGTTCGGTATGGCACCAGCCTTGGTCTTCAGGCCCAGCTCATGGGCCAGTTCAGTCACTTGGCGCATCGTATCTGCGAATAGGCCGTAACGCCCTTCGCCCGACAGCGCAGCCTCCTGGAACATCGTGGGCGGAATCCAGTATTCAAAGCAGTTGTAGCCAAACGCTTTGATCATCGTCAGGAACTGACGCCAGTCTTCGAGCCCCCATCGGTTGGGTGCTTGGGGATAAAGCATGTTCACATTCCAACTGTTTTGCAGGTGTTCCGCGAAGTTCACATAACAGGATCGGTGTGAATAGAAGGGCGTTTGTGTGAGCGGCATATCATATCTCCCAGGAAGAGCGTACGTCATGATATAGTTATAGCCATGCCGCCATTCAGAGTAGTTGAGGAAACCATCCAAAAAGCGACATGGCCATATAGATGTTACCCCAATTGCGCACTGTCCGTGTGTTTTATACCTGTTGTGGTGCACTCCCAGTTCGTGTATCGTGTTAGGTAGATAGACAATCGGCGACGACCACAACCCACAGGAGCATCACATGGCCAATTTACCCCCCACCAGCCAAAAACTAGATTTGGCGAAACGCAAGCCACGCCCCAGCTTGAAATACTACGGGTTCGCCGCCATCGACTGCGGCTGGGATGACCCGCATGATGATACTGGCAAGACCAACTACATCGACGAAGTGGCAGGATTTACCAACATCGGGCAGATGGGTGTCTTCTCCAAAGATGATGTATTGGCCCCTCGGCTGGCGAAGTTCCAGCGGGCCAAGATCAAAGCACTGCTGCATATCGAGCCGCTGCTGTTCGAACGGTCAAAAGTGACCACCCTCTCAGGCACCAAACTGACACTGCGTCCCGATGCAGAAGCACTCTGGAGAGACTACGTTAAGCGCAACAAATCCGTCCTGACACCTCAGTATGTCGCGGCATTATACATCGTGGATGAACCCGTATGGAACAATTTGTCACGCGCCGAGTTCATAAAGGCTCTCAAGATTGTGAAGAAGTATGTACCCGGCCTCCCCACAGTGATGATTGAGGCCTATACGGTGCTCGATAAGATCGTGGTTCCTAAGGAACTAGACTGGGTGGGGTTTGACCGGTATGACATCAAGGACCCCGAACACGACCCCAGATGGCAGTCCGACCTACGAAAAGTGAAGGCCGCGCGCACCAGGCCCGACCAGAAGATTATGGTAATCTCCAGCACGCAGTGGCTGCCGTTCTACGAGACCGATGCTGGTGTGAAGCAAGAAGATATGGCGGCAATAGTCGAAAGCTACTACCGCGCAGCCATGGCTGAACCCGATGTGATCGCACTGGTGGGCTACATCTGGCCAGGCGGGCTGGACGGCCCTACCCATCTTGGCGCACGCAACTTGCCTCAAAGCGTGCAGCAGACACTGCGAAAAATCGGCAAGCTCATCATAAATCGGAAGTAAGCACGCGCGAGTTCATATGGTCATAATGTGCAAACAGAAGAACATATTCACCATTGCACGGCTACTGCCATGGCTGTACTGTGGTATGTAGCACCGACGCATCAGCATCAAGAGGATAAACAAACATGGCCTTCAAGCGCACTCTGTCCGCACTATTCATCGCAGTCCTGTTCTGTAGTTCATTCGCATCGGCAGCACCTTCGCAGTTAAGCAAGGAGTTCGCAACACCACCCATGAAGGCACGCCCCTGGGTGTTCTGGTGGTTCCAAGGCGGATACGGTAACAAAGAGGGTATGGCGAAGGACATCGCCGCGATGCGTGAGAAGGGTATCGGTGGGGTGATGCATATGCAGACCATCGACACCACCGGTCTGCCCCTCCCCTCCAAGCCCCCAATGCTGGGTGCGGAGTGGGCTGACTGGTTTGGCGAAGCCGCCCGGCTGGCTGGGAACGCAGGCATGGCGTTCAGTGCGAGTATCGTAGACGGCTGGGCGTTTGGCGGTAAATGGGTTGATAAAGAGTCTGCGGCTATGATGCTGGTCAGCTCTGAACTGCAGGTTGATGGCTCATCAGACATGAGCCAACCCCTGCCGAAGCCCTTCAGCAGGCTCGATGTCTACCATGATGTGGCCGTAATCGCCTTCCCCGAGCGGCCAACCCGTGCGCTCACTCCGGCGTCGGCTGTCGGCAGCCACACGCATATGGGCTATTGTGCCGAAGAGAACTGGCCGGCCATTCATGCGGCTGACTGCGACCCTGACACTTTTTGGAAAACCTCCAGCACGCCAAGCGCATCCAGCCCTGTTTGGATTCAATATGCCTATTCACAACCGCTCGCAGCAGTGGCGGTTTATCTCAAGGGCACGCCCACAGGAGGTCCTCGCGAAGGTGAGCTGCAAGTTTCTGACGATGGCCAAAACTTCCGTGCGATCACCAAAATCAGCATGAAGCAAGGCGAAGCTAAGCGAATTTCCATCCCCGAAACCACAGGACGTTACTTCCGGCTGGTGATCACATCGGCTTATTCACCAGATGTCAGCCTGGCGGAGTTCCAGATGCTGCGTCAGGGTGACCAACCCACCGTGCGTCAGGGAATCAAATGGTGGAACTACAAGTCCGGCAACCGAGGAATTCTTGTGGAGGGTGCGATGGACGACAACAACCCCTTCCATAAGCAATACGACCTCAAGAGCAGCCAGGTCATCGACCTCACCAAGTATCTTCAGCCTGATGGCCATCTGGACTGGAAGGCACCCTCAGGCCGTTGGACCATCATGCTCTTTGGCTGGACCACAATCGGACAGCCTGCGCGGATGTCAGATGGCGGAGGCTACGAAGTCGATGTGTTGAGCACAAAGGGTGCTGACCTGATGTTTGACAACGCCGCAGTGGGCATGCTCATAGCCACCGAAAAAACCGCACCGGGCGTGATGAAAGTGTTCCACACCGATAGCTGGGAAATCGGAGCCGATGTCCAAGGCCAGCAGCCCACCTGGACACCGGAGTTCCGCGAGCAATTCCGCAAGCGTCGCGGGTATGACCTGCTATCGATGCTCCCTGCGATGGCGCGCCGCATCGTAGACGACAGCGAAACCACAGAACGCTTCCTGACCGACTACCGCGCCACCATCGCCGACCTAGTGGCCGACTACTACGGCCAGCTCCAACACAGAGCGCACCAGACCAATACATTGATGAACCCCGAATCGGGTTACGGCAGCTATCCTTCCCCGCATCTTGATGGTCTGAAGGTGTTCGGTCGTGCCGATCTTCCCATGGCGGAAGTTTCGCACAACAACACGATCGAGAACCTCTCCAGCGCAATGTCAACCCCGTTCGCCGATTGCCTCCGCACCGCGGCCTCCGGGGCACGCATATACGGACGGCAGATCGTGCAAGCGGAGACGCTGACTTATCACCCATGGCTGGGGCAGGTCACTGCTCCCGACCGATACCGCAAGACACTCAACTACAGCTTCGCCAATGGGCTGAACTCCGCGGTGATACACAAGTATGTGCACCAGCCTTTTGAATACAAGCCAGGTCTGGAAGACTACGGCATCTTCAGCCGCCACTACACCTGGTGGCCGATGGCTGAAGGGATGCTAAACTACATCGGACGCTGCCAGTATCTTCTGCAGCAAGGAAGGTTCGTAGCCGATGCCGCCTATTTCGTGGGTGAGGGTTCCTCCCGGTATGTGCCCAGCAAATCGAGCTTGAAACCCGCGTTGCCGTTGGGCTGCGACTATGACGGCATGAATGCCGAAGTGCTGCTTACCCGCCTCACCGTCAAGAACGGCCGTTGGACACTTCCCGACGGGCTGAGCTACCGCTATCTCGTGCTCACCGACCCATATTGTTCGACCATGAGCACCGAGGTGCTGCAGAAAATTGCCAATCTGGTGAAAGCAGGCGGCACCCTGGTTGGAAAATCGCCCACACGTACACCGGGCTTGGCCAACCGGACTGCTTCCGATGCGAAGCTCAAAGCACTAGTCAACACCCTATGGGGTGCGAAGCGCGTAACACAGGGCATCCGCACGGTAGGCAAAGGCCGCGTGGTTTGGGGGATGTCCATCGATAAGCTGATGCAGTGGGATAACTCAGTGGCCGATATGGTCGCGACCGATATTGGGAATGCTTCCACTGCCAAGCGGGCGGGGCTGGCGAATGCCTCGTGGATTTGGCACGGCAGCACGGCAGGATATCCAGCACCCGGAACCCGTTACTTCAGATCGACCATCGATCTGCCAGCAAAGGCCAAGGTGCAGAAGGCACTGGTCAGCATGTCGGCAGACAATGAGTTCACCCTGACCGTCAACGGCAATGAGTGCTTGAAGAGCGTAGACTGGCAGAAAGCATCTGACGCCGATATTACGAAGCTGCTGAAGGCCGGACGGAACACCATCCTGGTGAAGGCCATAAACATCACTAACGAGCCCAGTCCTGCAGGATTGATCGGCAAGTTCGTGGTCACACTGTCAGACGGAAAAACCAAAGAGCTCAGCACCGATGCGGAAACATGGCAATCGAGCCAGGATGCCAAAACCTGGACATCTGCCAGCATCGTTGGGCCGCTGGGCTGCAGCCCATGGGGTTCGTTCGATCAGTCGGCCACCATCAGCCTCGACTGGATACATCGGCGTACACAAGATACAGACGTCTATTTCGTGGCGAACCCGTCCGGTAAGCTGCTCAAAATGCAGCTCGCTCTGCGTGTCACCGGTAAAGTACCGGAGCTGTTCGACCCTCTCACTGGTAAGGTCAGTGCGCTTCCGAGTTACACGGTCAAAGCACAGCAGACCGTCATCCCCATGCGCTTCGAGGCATACCAGGGGTTGTTTATCATCTTCCGCCAGAAAGCGGCCACACAACCCGTTGTTAAAGCCAAACCCAACTTCCCTGAGTATAAGCCGCAACAGGCAGTTAGAGGCCCCTGGGCTGTGCAGTTCGATCCCGCATGGGTCTCACCCACCCTAGGAGCTTCTGGCGACTTGGCCAAGGGCAAAGTGGTGTTCGACCAGCTCACCGACTGGACGAAACGAGCAGAGGCCGGTCTGAAATTCTACTCGGGCATCGCCACCTACAGCACCAGTTTCAAACTACCTGCAGGTCTGACGCCCGCGCAGATGTCGAAGCTGCGGCTCAGCCTGGGTTTGGTAAAGGACATCGCCCGTGTGCGTTTGAACGGTAAAGATTTAGGCGTGACGTGGTGCGAGCCCTGGCAGGCCGATCTTGGCGTGGCCGTCAAACCCGGCACCAATAAGCTGGAGATCGAGGTGGCCAACCTGTGGACGAACCGTGTGATCGGTGATGCCGCCCTGCCGGTCGATCAACGGTTGACCAAATCCAACTTCCAGTTGGGGGCCGACACACCGCTGTATTCCTCGGGATTGTTAGGGCCGGTGCAGATACTGGCCGTGAAGTAGCTACCCGCGAATTTGGGTATGGGCGACCAGCCGGTCGCCCCTACAGCGGTTCATAGAGCACAGCACGCTGTGCCCCAACGACGGACGTCATGACCGGAAAGACCGCCCCGGTTAGGGGAAAACCGGCGCGGACGTTGCGAAGGGCGACCAGCCGGTCGCCCCTACGGTGCGCTGGGGGCGTCCAACTGCTCGATGCGCAGCTCCACGCTGCGGCCGAAGGCCTTGCGGAAGCTGTTCGCATGGTTACTGGTGCCCCACGCTTCCAGTTGGCAGTCGCCCTCAGCGCGGGCGACTAGCGCCACCCGCTTTTTGTCAATCGGCTCGATACGAATCTGCTTCACTACATCCATATGGGTGCGGTCCAGGCTCTCCGCAATCCGTAAAATAACCGCCAACTGGCGCACGCACTCCAGCCGCTTGTCATCAAACTCAGCCAGCTCCGGGCAGCTCCTCTTGGGCCAGCTCTTACGATGGAACATCGACACCACCGCCATCATCTCCAGCTCCTTTTGGTCAAAGCCCAGCATATCGGTGTTCTTCACCAGGTAATAGCTGTGTTGATCGTGGTTGGTGTAACTGAGGAAAGTCCCGATGTCATGCAGCAAGCAGGCGTAACGAAGCAGCTCACGCTCCTCTTCACCCAGGGTATGAAGCCGACACTCTTGCAGCCCCTCAAACATCTGGTCAGACAGCGCAGCCACGGTATTCGCGTGGTGCTCATCAAAGTGGCAACTGCGAGCTAACTGCAGCACACTGCGCTCGCGGGTGCTCATCTGCTCCGCATAGGCGCCGATGCCCATACGGCCCAGGTAGTCCACCAGCATACCGTCTCGCAGGCTGCGTTCGCTGATGCATATTTGCTTCACACCGATTTCGGTCAGCAAAGTCTCCAGCACGGCGATGCCGGCCACGATGATGTCGGCCCGCTCGGGGTTCATTCCCGGCACCTTACGACGGTCCTCCAGCGATAGTGAACAGAGGTGCGCCGCCAGCTCTTTGATCTGCTCCAGGCTGACTACATCATCTCGCATCAGTCTGCGCTTCTCGGTGCGCTGCATGATCATTTCGCCGATGTTCATGATGGTTCCAGACGAGCCATAGCAGATGCTGGTGTCTTCTTCCCTCAGCCGGTTGATGGCTCGGATGGCTGTGTTGCGCACATAGTGCTTGATCAGAGCATACCGCGCAGGTGCCACCGGCTCCGGCTCGCCCGGCAGGAAGTAGAGCTGGGTCAGCCGAATGGCACCCAGCTTGAACATATCGAGGTAGTCATACTCATGCTGACCACCATACGCCAGCTCCGTGGAGCCGCCTCCGATGTCGATGAACATCGCTTTGGATTCCGCCAGGTTCACCCCGCTGGAGACGCCCAGATAGACCAGGCGCGCCTCCTCTTTACCGCTGATGACCCGCAGCTCAAGGTTGCACTCCTTCATCAGCATCTTCAGGAAGTCGGCCTGGTTGTCGGCTTCACGGGTAGCGGAGGTCGCCACCGCGATCACCTCGGTCGCGTGGTAGTGCTTAGCTAAAGTTGTAAACCGGCTGAGCACATCCAATGCACGCTGCATCGCCTCCGGTTGTAGCACCTCGTCGTCGCTGAACTCCCCCTCACCTAACCGCACGACCTCCTTTTGGGAGGTCAGCACGGTATAGGAGTGGTTTGGGTTGATACGCACCATCAGCAGCCGAGCTGAGTTGGTGCCCACATCCATGAAGCTCACCACACGGCCGAAGTCCGGAGACGTGTTTTCAGCCATTCTGCATCTCCGCAATCACGCGTAGACCACCGTCGGCCAGCTCGTCGGCTCTCTGTTGAGTGGGAGCTTCCGCGATGACCCTCATGATCGGCTCGGTGTTGCTACCGCGCGCTTGCAGCCAAGCATCCGGCCACAGTATCTTCAGACCGTCGATAAAGTTCATGGTCTGACCGGCGTAGTGCTCTTGCAGTTTGGCCAGGGCGGGCTGTATCAACCGGGCGGGAATGCCGATCTTACGGCGAGCCAGAGCATAGTGCGGAAGCTTGTTGGCGTATTCGCTCATACTCAAGCCGCTCTTGGCCAGAGCCTCCAGCGTCAGCGCCATCCCCACGAAAGAGTCACGGCAAGGGTTGATGGCGGGTACGATCAAACCGCCATTACCTTCACCACCCACGATGGCACCGAGCTCCAGCATCTTCTGCACCACATTCACTTCGCCCACTTTTGCGTAGACCATGGGTACACCACAAAGCTCCGCAGCGTCCTCGCTCAACCGGCTGCTGCTGATGTTTACCACCACCGGGTTTTGCGACCGGCCAGCGATATGCAGAATGCCCAGTGCCAGCGTGTACTCTTCGCCCACCGGGTTGCCGAACTCATTCACCAGCGCCAGACGATCCGCATCCGCATCTTGGACAAAGCCCACTTCAGCACCGTATTTCTTTACGGCATCGCAAATCTGCCCCAGGTTCTCAGGCACAGGCTCCGGGTTATGCGGAAACGGCAGATCGATGTTGTCATTGATCGCCACCACATCGCAGCCCAGCATATTCAAAAACAGCGGAGTGGCGATGCTGGCCGCCCCGTTGCAGCAGTCGCAGACCACGCGGAAGTGTTTGGCCCTAATGGCTTCTACATCCACATGCCTCAGAACAGACTCGCAGTGCCGCATAATGGCGGTATCGTCATACAACAGCTCAGCGATCTCATTCGCAGAGACTCGGGGGAACACGCCCTGATGGTAAAGGTCTGTGAGTTCCGCGGCCTGGTTCGGCCTCAGCAGAATGCCGTCCTCGGCGAAAAATTTCAGCGCGTTCCACTCCACCGGGTTGTGGCTGGCGGTCACACAGATGCCACCAAGTGCCTTCACCTGGCGGATGTGGTGCTGCAGGGCCGGCACCGGTAGTACGCCAAGGTCGATAGGTTGGCAGCCCACGCTCAGCAGCCCAGCGATGACACCGCGCTTGACCATCTCACGGCTGGGACGGCTGTCGGTGCCCACCAGGATGGGTCCTCGGCCGGTGTGGCATCCGAATGCAGCGGCAAAGGTGGTGACGAGCTGCGGCGACAGGCTTTCGCCCACAATCCCGCGGACGCCAGAGACTCCGATTTTCAATGATGATGGCTTAGGCATGTCTTACTCCTCCAGAGGCAGCGAAGCGGTTCACAAGGCTCATCGTCTCAGAGTAAAGCTGTTGAGCCTTCTCCAACGTGTCAGCCTCGCAGATCATTCTGAGCAGCGGTTCGGTGTTACTGGCCCGGATGTGCAGCCACTTATCTGGCCACGCCACCCTGATGCCATCCTCCATACTGGGCTGCTCGTCTTCGTAGTATTTCCTCAGAAGGTCTAGTAACTGGTAACTGCTGGTGGGCGGCATCTCAACCTGCCCTTTGCACATGTGGGAAACCGGCAGCGAACCGGCTAACTGGCTCATGCTGATATTCCCAACCGCAAGCTGTTCTAAAACACTCAGCAGTGCCAGTATGGCGTCAAAGCTGTTCACTTCGGGCGGTGCTGCGATAGTTCCGCTGCCCTCCCCCGCCAGGCGCATCCCGCGGGTGACGGCCGCGTTGACCACAGAAGCCTCGCCCACTGAGGTTCGTATGACGCGTCCACCAGATTCCTGCACCACCGCGTCGATCATGCTGGAGGAGCTCAGGTTGGTCACCACTCCGCCGGGCCGTCGGGTAATCAAGCCCTTGACAGCCATCGGCAGGGTGTATTCCTCAGAGAGTGCTTTCCCCGATTCGGTGAGAAACGCGCACCTGTCGCCATCGATATTGACCACAGCACCGAGGTCGGCGTTGAGGTGAGGCATCAGAGCAGCTAACTGACGCATATTCACAGGAGTCGGTGTGGGCATGTGGGCGAATTCGCCCGTCGGCTGATCATTCAGGGGCAGCAGTGTGGCGTGGATTTTCTCAAACAGCTTTTTGAACGGCTCGATAGCCGCTCCGTTACAAAAATCCACCGCGACGCGGAACTTGCGCTTTGAGATCGCCTCTGCATCTACCAAACTTAGCAGATTATCTATGTAACCATCGGGCACGCCTTCACACGTGCTGACCGGTTTCAGCCCATTCCAGCGGGTGTTCAGGAATGCCGCGGCGTGGTATATATCCAATAATTCTTCGCTCTTGGCGGAGTTCATTAATGCACCATCTGCATCAAGGAACTTCAACGCATTCCAGCGGCCGTCATTATGGCTGCCGGTGATGCACACGCCCGCCGCCGCGTTTTGTTCACGCACCGTCCAACTGGCCAGCGGGGTGGTGGTGATGCCGATGTCAATCACCTCACAACCGCTGGATATCAGTCCACAGGTGACTGCGTTGTAGAGCATTTGCGAGCTCCGCCTGGTATCCCGAGCCACGATGACTTTACCGCCATCGGCCCAGGCACCCAAAGCGCAACTCAGGTTCACAGCTAGTTCAGGGGTTAAAGCCTCGCCCACAACACCTCGAACACTGGAGATTCCGAACTTCAATTGCCTTATGTTGGTTGCCATTTACACTTTCCATTCCAACCCTCTTCCGAGAGTAAATACTTGAAGCACGGGCTTGGGATAGCCCAGCTCCTTGCACCGCTTGCACAGTGCATCAATATCATATTCCACAATTTTCGGATAAAAGCGAAGGCTCTTCGTTCCTATATCCAGCAACGCGTACCGTGCGCGGGGATCGCCATCATGCTGACGGCCCACGCTGCCTGGGTTGGCCCAGCTAATCCCGGCCAATTGCCGCCACATCGTCTGGTGGGAATGGCCCATCACGATCAGTGCTGCCTCGATGCCGGTGGATATCGCCTTCAGTTCCGCATTCGGAGTTTGGGGTGTGATCGCCTCCTTGTGCGAACGGGGGCTGCAGTGGGTCATCATCACCCATCGCTTGTCCATTTGCTGCGTGATGATTTCTGGCTGGCTGAGGCTCCACTGCTGGTTATCGGGGGAGGTCTGTTCTGCCGCGAGATCAAGAAGCCGCAGCTTGATGGGATCTTTGCGAGCACGCCAGCTCTCTGGGCGCTTTTGCATCGTGAAGGCCTTCTTGTCGTAATTCCCCAGCACATTGACCGCGCCGATCTGCTGCAGCTTCTCAATGACCTCGTTTGGATATGGCCCATATCCTACATTGTCGCCCAGATTCCAAACCTGCTCAACACCCTGCTTTTTGGCGTGCTTCAGCACAGCTTGCAGTGCTGTCAGGTTGCCATGGATATCAGCTATCAGGGCGATTCTCATCGTCCGGCTCTGTTTCTTCGGATGGTAGTGAGGGGTGGCTCTTGGCGGCTATCGCGATGGCACGCAACTCCGCCCGCAAACTTGGCCAGGTTTGCGACTTGTCCAATTCTGACCACTTCGCCATGAAGTCGACATAGAGCTGATCACGATGCTGGCGTCTGTTGTCACCCAGCATCTTGATGCCCGTCGCGAGGTTCTTCATGCCGCGAGCATCACCGAAGTAGTCCATCGTGAATCGGCGTTCCTCGTCCAGGAACTTCGGCAGTAACTCCAGCCACACATCGCAGTCGTGGATGTCGCCCAGCCGTTCCTGAATGTCCTTCACCAGCTCTAGCCGTGCCTTACCGGCACCCGGCAGCACCGGCGTGAAGAGCTCCAGCGTGTAGCGCAGCCGCTTGGCGGCAATGCGCATCGCATGAAGCTCGCTCACGTTCTCCGGCTTCACGATCAAACTCGACCAGCTTAACAGCTCCTCAAGGCGCAGTGATATCTCCGTAAGCCCCTTCATCAGCAGGCACGGAGACACCGCCTCCACGTCACGAAGCCGACACTCCACCAGGCAGCGGCGCATCGTGTCGCTGATCTCTTCCGCCAGTCCGCTGGCTTCGTAGTTGGTGATGGTCTCCACCACGCCTGCTTGCAGTTTCCGCCGTCTTTGCCGCAGCCGCAGCTCCAGCCGTTCGATGCCGGGCTGAGCGGCTGTATCGGTGATGACTGCCGCCAGCTTCTCCAAGGCTTCGATCTGCACATCCGAATCGCGGGCGGTACCCAGAGCGCGTGTGATATCACCGATGCCTGCTGCCCATCGCTTGCGCTGCTTGGCACTCAGCATAGGGCCGAACACCTTGAGCGCCGAACGCATCCGACGGCTGGCCACCCGCATTCGATGAATATACTCGATGTCTTCGCTGCTCTTCACACCCTCCAGTTCGGCCATCAATGCCTGTAGCCGCTTCAGCAGGCATTCAGATGCAAAAAGCCGGAAGCCATCGTCTATCGCCATCGCACTACCCCTCCAGTATTAAGTCAAGTTTCGCCATGATCTCAGCATGTACCGTTCCGGCATCATTCGTAGCATCGATCGTCTCGAAGCCGTAGTTCACCGCCATGATGTCAAACTGCTCCAGCATGAGTTGCTGATACGCCTTGAAGCTATCATACAGATCACTCGCCAGGTTCAAGTCCATACCGGACTCCCAGTAGTTCAACCCCCGGCCGTATATCTGCCGTGCTACCAGCGTCTCCACATCGGTGCGCAGGTAGAACACCACATCCGGTTTCAAAGCAAAACCGTAGACATCCAGGCTATGATCAGATTGCGCGCCCCGAACGATATTCCGCGCTGCGATGGAGTAAAAATACCGGTCGGCCAGCACACAGAATCCGGCCTTCAACGCTGGGATGATCTGGTTTTCAAGCCGATCAGCGAAGTCCGCCGCGTAGAAAAGGCTTAATGCCAGTGGTGGCACCAGATTGCCTTGCTTTGCCTGTTCGATGCCAGCCTGGGTCAGTGCCGACCGGCTCATGGCGGTGTCAATCACGCCATAGCCACGCTCTTCAAGCTGCTGACGGAGCAGCCCCACTTGAGTGCTGCGCCCCACACCATCAGGGCCTTCGATGACGATGAGCTTACCGCTAAGCTCGGTGATATCTAGATACGGCATCCCCGCACCGTAATAAACTGACTTGGTCATAATGCACCTCCTGCCGAAATCGTAGGTACATTAAGCCCCTGCCAGTCACCCAGCGTCTTGTTGAAGATGTCACGTACCTGGTCTTGCTGCTCCTTGATCGACAACGTGCCATCGACCACTGTCAATCCAAACTCATCGACCATGCTGTCGTAAGCACCCATTATCCGCCCCTGGAAGAGTTTGAAACTCTCCACGATGTCATCAGACAGGCCGATATCCATACCCGCTTCGTAGTATTTGATGCTGGCCCGCGCTCCTAGAATGCGACCGACGGCCACATCAAGGGGAACACGGAAGTAAAAGGCGATATCTGGCTGAACTGCAAATGAGTAGACCTTCCGCACCCACTCTGGGTCAACGCCACGTGCCGTGTCGCGGGCGAATGCCGTGAAGGCGTAGCGGTCAGCCATCACCACGGCACCCGCTTTGAGCAGGGGAAGAATGTGATTTTGCCAACGCTCCGCAAAGTCCGTGCATTGGAGAAGGCTAAAAGTCGTAGGGGTAAAGAGCTTCTTCTTTTTCCCGAGCCGTGTGGTGTCTTTCACCAGCGGAGACGAGTTCCATTCGCTAAAGTAGACCGCGCGGCCCTGGCTTTTCAGCCATTTGCACAGCAGATCGATCTGGGTTGATTTTCCGCTGCCGTCTATACCTTCAACGATAATCAGCTTACCTGGGTAGGTGTTCGGTTTCAGCAATGTGCCACCTCAATTAGTATGGTGTTCATACTATTTATACCCGTACGACCACGGGCAGTGTTTCGTTGTACCACACGCACGTTAACAAATAGTTAACACAAGCCCTGCTGTGGCATTTTCGGAACACCCATCTCCGCATTGAGGCAAGGTAGTTCCTAATACCTGTCGAAATGCACCCGCTCCGGAAGATATGTGTGCGCCGGCTGCGGTACGTGCTGGGGGTAGCCCACCGGAATGATGGCCAGAGGGATCACATGGTCGGGGATGCTTAGCAGTGTCCGAGCTCCAGCTACACGTCCCTCATCTGGGTAGAGCGCCGTCCAAACTGCCCCTAGCCCTGAGGCGTGGGCCGCCAGCAATAGATTTTCTATGGCCGCACAACAGTCTTGAATCCAGAAACCTGGGAACTTTTCGAGCGTGGTATCACCACACACCACAATGGCCATGGGGGCCTTCAGGCACATCGCCGCATATGGACTGAAGTTGGGGACGGCATCCAACAGCTCACGCTCATTCACGACGATAAACTGCCAGGCCTGCTCATTACCTGCCGATGGTGCTCTCATCGCAGCTCGCAGCAGCATCTCCACCATCTCCTCGGGCACAGCTTGCGAGGTGAAGTCACGCACGCTTCGGCGTGTGATGATCGCCTCGTATGTGTCCATTGATTCCATAGTGATATCCTCCTTGTCGTATGTACCGACCGGTCCGGTTTTCCCTTTCCGGGCCGGTCTCTTCCCCAGACGTGTTGATGCAACCACGGGGGTTTACGGCGTTCGCTAGAAGGGCGGTTCGCGAACCGCTCCTACAAACATCAGGTCGCATGGGCGACCGCCGGTCGCCCCTACCGAAGGCATACCAAAGGTTGAAGACTGCCGGGCTACAAGGTATACCGTCGGCCTTCGTCAAGCATGGTCAGGTAGTTCTCCACCGGCACATAGTTGGCTACGCTGTTGCCACTACCCAGCAGATACCCGCCTTTGGCCCAGCAGTCGTCCAGTGTCTTGCGCACTCTAGCCCGCACTTGATCTGGTGTGCTGCGGCACAGGAAGTCCATATCGATACCGCCCAGGGTCGCGACTCGGTCGCCCCATCCCGCCTGGAAATCCTGCACCGTCTCGATGGTGTCCTCGAAGCTGTGCTTGGCGTCAATCTTTACATCGTTGATCAAATCGGCGTACACTTCGGTCAGCTTCCCGCAACTATGGAACAGATACGGCTTGCCTGCGTCATGCGACATCTGCGCCATCAGCTTATGCGGCGGGAATATGAACTCACGTAAATCGGATGGCCGTATGAGCGTACCGCCCTTGTATCCAAGGTCATCGCTGCCCCAGGTGATCTTGACCCGAGGGAACTGCAGGATGCGCTCAAGAACCTTCCGGTTGTGCTCGCACACCTTGTCTGCGATCGCCTGGACCAACGCGCGGTCTTCGAACAGTGCATAACAGAGCGTCTCGTAACCCATCAGCCAGCTCACCCACTCCATGAAGTGGCCGAAGCCCGCACTGCCGATCACGCACATATCATCGGGCAGGTTCTTTTCCAGCCACTCCAAACCGTGGCTGGTCGCTTTGTCCAAATCGGGCCAGGGATATGCTTCAAACTGCTCCCAGTTGGTGATGGGCCCCACATGCTCGTCAATATAGTTCCGGCCAGCCGCCCGGCCCCCGGTATCCTCGGTGTGATGCCAGTTCAGTTGGATTTCGGCACCCTCTAGCCCCATGCGGATGTAGTCGTATCCGAGGAACCGCTTGACCTTGACATGCAACTGATAATTATAATCGGGGTCATTAGGGTTTAAGCCATCCTGCAGACCGTAACGCTGGCAAACTGCCGCGTCAATTTCGGCGTCATTGTATAACTCAATATGATGCACGCGCTCAGTGGGTTCACGCCGAAGGGCCTTCATCAAGCTTTCCCAGTCGGGTTTGATGGCGGTATTCAGAAGATGATGCAAGATATTTACCTCTTAGTGATACGATTTTACCCCGATGGGGATTTTTCTGTCGAAACTCTCTTCTTACGATACATCTGGCCTGACTCAAGCCATGCCAATTGCTCTCGGATGCCATTTTCGATCTGATGAGTAAATGCGTCCAGCACATTCTCTGGTCCTATATATCCATCAGCAAATTGATGATAGTATATTGGCTCCCCAAATGCTACTAGTATTTTGTGCGGAAGGTAAATCACACTACCCGCAGGTAATGCACGTTGTGTACCCAATATCGCGGTCGGTATGACTGGAGCACCAGATTTCTTAGCGATCAAAGCCACACCCTTTAGTAACGGTTGGAGTTTACCATCAGGGCTACGGTGTCCCTCCGGGAAAAGGCAGAGGGCGAACCCGCGATTCAACATCTCCACAGAGAGTTTGACGGCCTGATGATCGGCACCGTGTTGGTGTACAGGGATGCAGCCCAGCCTCCATATAAAGGTATTAAAAACAGGCACCCGGAAAAGACCGTCTTTACCCAGATAGGCCACGGTTCTATGAAAAGCCGCCGCAGATACGACAGGCGGATCAAGATAGCTGGTATGGTTCGGTGCGATGATCACCGAACCACCAGGAACGCGCAGCCGGCCTGACACTTGAAGGCGGTTATACACGGTAAGCACAGTGGCCCATAGTGCCCGAACGATGAAGTTTGCCCAAGGCTTGATGCCTATCGACTTGTAGTCTGTCTTCAACCGCCTGAGTGCCATGAACCACCGCCATGTGTATAATTGAAACCGGGAACTATTTCATCTCTAACTTGATCGATTCGATCTCAAAGCTGGCTTTAGGTTCGTCAGTTGGATCAAATCGCAACCCTGCAATACTCCCCTTCCATCGCGGATTTTGACTGAGCTCAAGTCGATAGGTCTGCACCTTATCGCCTGGGATCAGCTCAAAACTCATGCTGGCGGCCTCGGAGGTGCCTGCTCCCGGTGCGGACCAGAATAGCTGAGCCCCTTTACCGGCACTGACACGCATTGTGATGACGATCGCCTTGACCTTGCTGGCCTTCACGTCCAGCGTTTGGCTGGTCAGACTGGGATCATAGTTTTCGGCACGGCCGGACAGCTTGCCGTCAGCCACCTTGAAATCGGCGACGTTATAGAGTGTATCCCATCCGGCATGTGCTGGATCACTGAAGTCCCAGCTAGTGGCCGGAACAGGTCGCGGGAGGCTGTAAGGCCCCATGCCCACATCCTCAGGCACGATGTCCGTATGCGGACCAGCGTTGGGAGTGAACACACGGCGAACGGCGTCGAGGTATCCAAATCCCCATTCTCGGTGGGGTTCAATGAAAGCACCCTCACCCAGCTCATTCCAGGCTTCCACAAACACAATTTTGCGCTGGTTCTTGGCATGTTCGGTATCCACGAACTTTTTGGAAAGCTCCAGCATCTGCTCAAACTTCCACGGAGCTTTTTCTGTACGCCGCATGGCGTTCGGGCCTGCCCAGGGACGGCTGTCCCAGCCCGGATCGGTGACGGGGATGTAGCGCAATGGGCTGTTTTTGGCAATCGACTTCCAGATATCCTCATATCCCTTGATATTAAGGTCGTATGGGGCGACTGTCTGGCCATCTGTGCCCGCGCCCGGGTAGTTGTAGCCGCTGATGGCATCATACCCCTGCTGTTCGATCAATCGTAATGCTCCTCCGTCTGGTCCAGAACAGGCGACGAAGTAGATACCGGGAAGCCCTCTATCCTTGGCCATCTGGCGGGCATTATCGAATGCGCGCTTGGCTGCAGCCACTCCGATGTCATCCCAAATGCGAGATGGCGCAAAGATAACCACCACCGGCTTGCCGTCGATCTTGTAATACTCAGGACGCAGGAAACAGTTGTCCAGCCAATATTGGGTGACATTTTTCATGTCTTCCTCAGATGAGGTACCCGGGGCGTTATGGTTCGCCCAAAGCAGGCAGAACTTCATCTGGTTCCGCAGGTCAGCATTGAAGAAGCCGTTGTGCAGCGCATGCTCCAGCGAACGACCCCCTTCTGACCAGTACCAGTCGTAGATCATGAAGTTGATGCCATGCTCTGCCATCCATTTGATGTGCCAGTCCGCCACGGCGGGTTCGCCTTCACGGTAGTATCCCAGCAGAGGTGTCCGTTCTGGATACGCATCCAGCACCGTCCAGCGGCTGTAGTTCCACCAGCCTGGGAAGTAATAGACACCCACATCATAATCGCTCTTTGGAGCCATTACTGGCGGAATCTGACCCTGCGGCAGATCGGGCTTCACGGGATGAATCTGCATCACACTGGTGGCGATTGGCTCCGCCATCCCTTCGGCCATGAGCTCAGCCTTCACCCAGCCGGCTCTCTGCGTATCAAGATTCCAGTTCAACACCACGCCATCACCAGGGACGATGGCGGGTACTGTCTTGACGGTTCGGTCCGACACTTTGGCTTGACCAGGCTCAAGCTGAGGTGGCAGTTTAGTGCTCCATCGGATACTCAGTTTGAGAGGTTTGGTGCTTGTTCCACCCGAGTTCATGATGTTGGCCATCAGAGATGCGGGCTGCCCCACCCTCACGAAGTTTTGCTCCAGCATGAACTGCGGGGCACTCAATTCTGCCAGACCCAGCGGTTTCTCACTAGCTCCGAACAGCTTGATCTCGGTGGGTTTTCCTGCAGGCGATGTCACTGCAAGGGTCATCATCTGCAGGGTGCCTGTCCAGTCTGCCAGCGGCTCGGTTGAGATATTGTACGAATGCCAGGCACCATCTGGTTTGAGTGCGATGACCTGACTGCGTGGCTCTTTCCAGTCATCAGTAGTCCACTGCACGATGGCCTGGGAGGCCCCAGTGGATTTCGCCATCAGCGAAATCCAAGGAACCTTCGCGGTGGGTTTACTCAACTTCGGAGATATCATGAGCAATTCACCGGTCGTGCTCACCGCGTCTGCCTTCGCCTTCGTGTCACCAAGCAAGCTCCAAGTCGGGGCCTGTTTTTGCTTCCACACCAGGGACCCTACATCGCCATCGGGCAACTGCATGATACGGATGCTCTTGATGATGATTTGGGACGAATCCGGTGGGTCCAGCCGCAGACGGATGATTTTACCCAGTGAGCCCCAAAATGGGAAGACACGGTAAACCCTCATGACGCCCTTCTTCACATTGAACGACTTGCTCCACTCACCGCGGATTCCTCCGTAAGGTTCGTCCTTCGTGTTGGTGTAGTAGAGCTGAGGAGTTCCGTCCGCGCTGCTCTGCATAGTGATCTCTACATATTGGCGCGAATCGGCCGGAATGGAAAACTCCGGGCCGATCAGCAGCGGATCACTCGCCGTTGTGCTCAGATGCAACTGGCTGCCGACCTGTTTGATGGAAGTCACACCATCATTCGTCACCCATTCGAGCTTTTTGCCCTCAGCAAACGGGAACGACTTCATCTCGCGAGGCGCATCCGCCCGGCATGCCGCGAAGGGCACCACCAAAACGGCTACCGCAAGCAACACAGAAAAGAAGGAACTCATGTAGGCTCACCTTATGTTATTCGAAAAATCTACTGTCAACACCGCGCCATTCTTGTGCGGTGTGCTTGGTAAACTATTCACCAAGTATAACTGCTTATCCTTCTGTGTATGAGTAATATGGCTCTGGCTTTGAAGTGTAGGGGTTTATGAAACATTCGTGAACTCTTTGGCACGCCCCCTGGGAACGCCAATCTCCTGATTGGCTCCGGGTATTTCTAGTCCACCGACTGTCACAGTAATCGCGGGAGAGGCCAATCTAAGATTGGCGTTCCCAGGGCATTCCCAGTGTAATAAAACCTCGCACTACTCCAAGGCCAATCGCAGTCCGCAGAAACCAACCCGGCCTTCGCAGGATTCTGGTGGATGTATTCCACTGTCTTCAGAAAATGATGCTCATTACGTATGAACCTGTCCCAGTATTCACGGTGCCATACAGGCGCGCGCCTGGGTCCGCCCCTGGGAACGCCAATCTCCTGATTGGCTCCCTGCTGTTCGTCAGATTTCAGGTAAGCGTTGATCTGGACGGCGGTATGCTTCTTCCATGAGGCCACTATCTTCGCCACAGACCAGTCATCTAACGTTTCGAACAGCACGTGGATGTGGTTAGGCATCACCACCCATGCACAAAGACGGTACCGCTGTCCACCTAAGTAGTGAAGTGTATCGGTCACCATTTGGGCGATGATCGGCTCCCTGAGCAGGCAACAACCACCTGCATCGATCCAGGCCTCAAGCCGTTTTCGACGCTCAGAACTTACGCGATCGGCAGGCAGTCTCTTGGTCTCCATATCGATGCGCATAATAACCTCATGTGGCAAACTGTCTGCTAAATGGAAAGTGACATGCTGTACGAGCGAACCCGAATCGAAGTGTGGAAGATAGCCACGGCTCAACCAGGCAGAGCCATCGTTTGGATTGGATTTCCTGGGGATACCAATCGCCGGATCGGGTTCATGATCGATATGAATACTAGTTTCGTCATCCATGATTATTCACCGAGGTTTTCCTATATAATACCCTCGGTGAATCGTATTGTGTTTCGGAGAGGCCAATCAGGAGATTGGCGTTCCCAGGGGGAGCTCCCTACACCACCTCGCCTAGAAAACCCCAGAGGTGGCCGGAGAGGGCGCGGATGCGCACGGTCTGGCCGGTCAGATCACGATCTGACGCGAAGTTGACGGTCTTAGCTTGCCGCGTCAACCCGGTCTGTTGGGCGGGGTTTTTATGAGCCGCTCCATCCACCAGCAACTCGAACTCCTGTCCTGCTTGCTGCTTGTTGATCTCGCAGGTGATGCCATTCTGCACAGATATCAACTCGGCAAGACGGGCTTGCTTCAACTCCTTCGGTATCTTATCTTCGCGATCCGCTGCCTTGGTACCTGGGCGTGGGCTATACGCAAACATGAAGGCGTTGTCAAACCGAATGCGCTTCACCGCTTCGATTGTGTTCTGGAACTGCTGATCAGTTTCGCCAGGGTGGCCGATCATCAAGTCTGTGGTGATCGCGATACCGGGAACACGGCTACGCAGCTTATCGACGATCGATTCAAACTGCTCCATGTCATATTGCCGTTTCATATCACGAAGCAGGTCGGAATCGCCCGATTGCAGGGGTAGATGCACCCACTCACACAGCTTGGGGAGCTCTGCGATCGCATCGATCAGCTCATCGGAAAAATCGGTGGGGTATGGTGAGGTGAACCTAATCCGTTCAATGCCATCAACCTCGCTCACTTGCCGCAGAAGCTGGACAAAGCTCGTGCGTTCTCCCTGCATCCGCTTGCCGTAGCTGTTCACGGTCTGACCCAGAAGCGTCACCTCTTTGGTGCCATTTCCTGCCAGCGCGCGAACCTCATCCATCACCTCGTCAACCGAGCGGCTGCGTTCGCGCCCACGGGTCAACGGTACCACGCAGAATGTGCAGAAGTTGTCGCAGCCATACATGATGGGCACATACGCACGCAGTTGGGCCGGGCGATGAACCACGCGGCTGGGCAGATAGTCGAGGGCCTCGGAGCTTTTCACGGGAAGGGATATCGCCATATTGTGGCCGCTCTGCCGTTGAGCTGTCAGCACCAGATGGGGAAGCTCCGAGATATGCGCGGTGCCTGTCACGAAGTTCACATGAGGCGCCCGCTTGATTATCTCCTCGGAGCGGATCTGCGCCATGCAGCCACATACCCCTATGACACCACTGGGATGTTCTTTCTTCCAGTCCTTCAACTGACCCAGCAGGCTGAACACTTTATCTTCTGGCTTTTTACGCACACTGCATGTGTTCAACAGCACTACTTCGGCTTCGTCCACATCATCGGTAATCTGACAGCCGATCTGCTGCATCAGCAACGCCATCTGTTCGCTGTCTTCTTCGTTCATCTGGCAGCCCCAGGTGTATATCTTGCATTTCATCAAAGAGCTCATACGGTAACGTCTGTCCAACTTTCGAGTAGTTTCACGACTTCGCTGTAGTCAACATCGGCGCCCACAACGGTCTTGGCAGCGGCGAAGAGCTGAGAGGTGAGTGCAATCATCGGTGCAGCGAGCCCGGCTTGACTGCAGCTAGACGCCGCGATGCGCACGTCTTTGTCGAGCAGACCCAGCTTGAAGGTCAGAGGGAAGCTGCGGTTCAACACCTTTTCGGGGATGTATTGTTGTGTCACCGCCGATCGGCCGGTGCCGGCGTTGATCGCCTCAAGCGCCACCGATGGCTCCACCCCGTTCTTGCGCAGCATCAGTAGCGCCTCGGAGGCTGCCAGCAGATGCATGGCGAGTAGCGCGTTATTCGCCGCTTTCACAGCGTGACCAGCCCCCACTCCACCCACATGGACTATCTTGGCCGATACACAATCAATCACGCCACGGACGGCCTCAAGTACTTCCGCCTCAGCCCCTGCCATCACGGTCAAGCTGCCCTTTAATGCACCAGCTAGTCCGCCCGAAACGGGAGCATCAAGGTAGCTCCAGCCATGTTCTTTCAACAGTGCAGCCGTCAGACGGCACTCGGCGGGGTCGCCGCTGGTGAAGTCAAGCCAGTATCCTGAAGGCTTCAGGCTGCCGATCACAGCCTCAACAACCCCATGCACATCCGCACTGACCGGCAGGCAACTGCAGATCACATCACATGGGCTTAGCTCTGAGAGTTCCGCGACGGCCTGAGTGCCGTACTGCTCCGCATGGTTCAATGCGACCTGCGCGGTGCGGTTCCATACCAGCGTGCGAAACTGGCTAGCAATGTGGCCAGCCATCGGGTAGCCCATCGTCCCTAGACCCAGAAATCCAACAATCATTCAGACCGCCTCCTAAGCAAAAAGATAAACATCGGCGATCCTATAAGCGCGGTGATCACACCCACCGGCACCTCGGCGGGCCTTGCCAGCGTGCGAGCCAGGGTATCGGCACACATCAGAAGCACAGCCCCCACGCCAGACGCGGTGAACACCAGCAGCCTATGGTCGGCCCCGAACAGCCGTCGGGCGATGTGTGGTGCCATCAGACCCACAAAGCCGATGATCCCGCTGACCGACACCGCGGCAGCCGTGCAGAGCGTCGCCAGCACCGAAGCCGCCTTTTTCGTCTTCTCCACATCGAACCCCAGGTGCCAGGCACTCTCCTCACCCAGCGCGAACCCATTTAACGCGAAAGCGATGGCCCGCAGTCCAACCAGGCCTAACAACACAAACGGCAAAAGAAGGCGCACCCGGCTCCAGTCGGCATCCGCAAAGCTGCCCATCAGCCAGTAAAGGATGCGGGCGGTGTCCGCCTGAGCCAGACTCATCAGCAGAGTCACCATCGCCCACAGGAACGAGCCCACCACAATGCCAGCCAACAGAAAGTTATTCACATCCAGCAAACCCTGCTTGCGGGCACTGGCGAACACGATCACCGCCGCCAGCAGTCCGGTGACGAAAGCGGTCAGTGGCACGGAGTATCCAAACAGAGCAGACTCGAGCCCCATCAGCACCACACCGGCAGCCCCCACGGCCGCTCCGCTGGAGACACCGATGGTATACGGATCAGCCAAGTCGTTACGCAGTAGCCCCTGAAGAGCCGCTCCCGCCATACCCAGCAGCGCCCCCACCAGCCCTGCCAGGATCACGCGCGGCAGCCGGAGTTGCCATATCACAACGGAGTCCGGCGAGTTGCTGTTGATATGCGTGAGCGCAAACCAGATTTGTTTGAGTGACAACGGATCAGCACCGAAGCAAAGCCCCGCGACCAGGGCTGCACCTATGCTGATAACAAAGACCACTGCGAGGCTGCCGCGGCGTATGTTGGTAGATATCTTCACTGTTTTAGTGTAGCACGAAGGCGGGTTGGCAGAAAAGCGGGGGTTTCATCAGAAAACACTAATCGATATCTACGCCGTTCAGAGCTTCTAGTGTTAAGAGCCAACTGTTAAATATGGGGCATCGCCGTCTCATGGTGTTAAGACCGATCAACTCTGCGATGGCAATACCATCGATTGTTTTCCGAAAGCTGGGTCTCCATGAGGACAGACGTTTGGATGGAGCCGAGTCAGGTGAGTCATTAATATTTTCCGGTTCCCCACATTTATTGATTACATCCTCGACGATGTTTGATGAAATCCTAAGCCGGTCGGCAAGAATCTGCGGATCGCTGAAAAGCAATGATTCGAATTCATACATAGACACATGAGGTATAAAGCGTGAAGACGCTCTCAGTTCAGCGTAGCTGTCAACAATCCGAACTTTCGTGGCATCATTTAACGTCATAGCTCTATTGGCAGGGTTTGACTGCAACTTTGCTTCAGCCAAGCCAGGCCAGTCGTTACCGATGCCATAGAAATCCACACAAGTCGTGACATATGTATCGGCTCGCTGTTTGAGGAAGCTACCCACATCCCGCTGCATACGGCTGAACTTGACATCGCCGCCCTTCTGTCCAGGCTTGCTGACTTGTGCGGGGGTTAGATAAACACCTCTGCTCGCAAGGTGTGGGGCTAACACCTTCGAAACAAATAGCAGTTCCGTCCTACCTTCGACAATCACCATCACATAAATGGGGGAACTACTCATAAACAGGGCCACCCTGTATCACATTTTTACTCCACAAATCGCCCAATGAATACTCCTCTAACCAGGAAGTTAAGTCCTGCTCCATGAGCCGCTCAAAGACCGTGGCACCATCCTTGCGATTTGCCACAACAATATCATCTACCCCAAACTGATCGATGAGTGCGGGGGATTGCGTGGCGACCACAATCTGAGCTCTGTTGGCAGCACTTATAATGAGTTCCGACAGAAGCGGTATCGCTGATGGGTGTAGGCCAAGCTCAGGTTCGTCGATTATAACGGTCGATGGCAGATGTGGCTGTAGTAGCGCAGTTGCTAGACAAACGAAGCGGATAGATCCATCTGAGAGTTGCGTCGGCCGCATCGGATAGTCTTTCAAGCCCTTTTGACGCCAATCCAGCCTTAGTTGATCGTTAGAATTTGGTTCCAGGATGAAGTCGTCAAAGAACGGGATGACTAAACGCACAGCATCTCGTATTTCATGGTAACTGACGGGGTTTGATTGCTTGAGCTTAAAAAGATACGGAGCAATATTGGCTGCATCTACATGCAGTGTTTCACTATGATTCCGCTCTTGGTACCGACGCATACCCGATTCGACACTTGTGTCATGGAAGTGGTATATGCGCCAGGAACATATCGCATTATATGCGTGTGCCATAAGGTAATAAATCATTTCGGAATCCGATTGCTCATTGAACGGCACTTCGGTTATAAGTTGCGGATTGAAATTCCCACTGCCAATGGTTTCGGCGGAAGACTGATCGATATTACCATAATGACACTGCTCGTTGTTTACCAGAAAGAACCCATCCTGGGTAGGAGCGAGATCGAATCCGTATCCGTATTCGCCGAACGACATTCGAACTGTGATGGACTTGGTATGCTTGGGTCCCCCATATAGATATGTGTCTGCATTACCCGCTACAAACTCCTTCAATCCATCTGTTTTCATCATCGCCGATACGAGACGAAAAAAGTCAACGAGATTGCTCTTGCCTGCTCCATTAGCTCCAATCACGACATTTAGCTTTTTCAGCTCAAATTCGTCAAGTTTGCGAATCGATTTAAAACCTCTGATAGTTAGTTTGTCTAGCGATTGTCCCATATCTACGTCCTCTACCCCCCTTTAGGGCGGTTGCATATCCTTAGGTTGTTTACTGACATCACACATACTGCGACGTGGTTCGATATCTGGTGGCTATGTATTGGTAGATATCTTCACTGTTTTAGTGTAGCACGAAGGCGGGTTGGCAGAAAAGCAGGGATGGAGACACCATAACTTGACAGCTCATCGCAGACAGGCTATCATAAGCCCACAGCAAAATATACAGGAGATGACATGGGTAAATACGACGATATCGAGTTACACGGAGAAAGCCGATCCGAGGCTCTGGCCGCGATAAGCAAGCAGATCGCTGACTGGGCACTCACGATGCCGGAAGTTAGCCCCATCTGCCTGCATTTTGGGCTCAACGACTTCTACACCACGGGTGAGACGGAGTTCTGGATCGCCAACGAGACGGAGCACGGCTACTGCGGCAAGTACCTGTTCGTGTTCGATGGCCAGACCTGCCCCCACCACTTCCACAAGATGAAACACGAGACCTTCTTCGTGGTCAAGGGCACCATTCGCATGAGGACCGATGGGCAGGAGTTGATCATGGAGCAGGGAGCTGTTCTGGTCATGCCGCCAGGTGTCGCCCACTCCTTTACCGGCATTGGCTCCGCACTCATCCTGGAGGTCTCCCAGCCGTCGGTTCTGCAAGACAATTTCTTCACGGACAAGCGCATCGGGAATCAGGGCGTGATATAGGAGTGGCGAGTCCTCTGTGGTTAAAATCCCGTTCCGACGGATCGGACCGATCGGACAGATAGGCTACTCGCTGCCATCCTCGTCTCCTACCCTCCTCTATACTCGCTTCGTGCTCCCCCGCACGAGCAGCCGTTGGCTGAGCAGTATCTCCCCGCTGGGCTTCTCGCCGTGGTCCAACTGACCTACCAGGTTGAGCACCGCCCTGTGGCCGATCTCCTCAATGGGCTGCGACACGGTGGTCAATGGCGGGGTGCTGAACCGGCCGATACGCTCGCCCGCATATCCCACAATCGAGACATCATCGGGGACCTTCAAGCCAGCCTCGAACACCGCCAGGTGACCACCGGCGGCTACGTAGTCGTTGTGCGCCAGTATCGCCGAGAAGCCAGCGGATTGCTCAATCGCCTTCTTCGTGGCGGCGTATCCGCTGGGAGCATCCTGGTCGGTGATGATGGTGAGTGAGGGGTTGCACTCGATACACTTCTGTTCATAAGCGGTAAAGTAGCCCTGCCGGCGTCGGATGGCCGTGAGGTGCCGTTCCGCCCCGCTGAGGTGCAGAATGCGCCGATGGCCCAAATCCAGCAGGTAGTTCACGGCGTGGATGCTGCCGTTTATGTCATCACTGCTGATACACGTAAACCCCTCCACCAGGTCCTCCACAAACACCGCAGGTAACTGCTCGTGCGCGATAAACTGCTTCACCGAGTCATCAAGCGCTGTGCTGATGATCAGACCGTCAATCTGCCGTTGGATGAGGAAATCCACCTCCTGCATCTGCTGTTCCACGGGCGAAAAGCAGGGCAGTTGTGCCACGATGGCGTGATACTGCAGCTCCGCGCAGCTCTCCTGCACGCTGTGCAGCAAGCGGGCGTAATACTCCATATCCAGTTGGGCGCTGATCAATGCCAGCACATGACTGCGCCGGCTGCGCAAACTGCTGGCCAGCCGGTTATACCGGTAACCTAGTTGCTCGCACGCCTCCAGCACTCGCCGCTTTGTGTCGTCAGATACGTACTGGTGGTTCTGCAGCACGCGCGTCACTGTGATGTGCGACACGCCGGCCAACTCGGCGACATCCTGACGGCTCACTGAGCGTCTCAATGCACTCATCCACGCCTCCCGGAAGCCTCACGGCAGGCTTCAATCAGCGCCTTGACGTTGTAGATCGGCACATCGCCCTGCACATCCTGAGCGGGTGCGGTGATATATCCACCTTGTTGCCCCATCATCTTCGCCACCTGAAGCGTCTCTCTGCGCACCTCCTCAGGCGTTCCATACGGAAGGGTCTGTTGGGTGCTGATCCCACCCCAAAATGCCAGCTTGTCACCGAAATCACGCTTCAACATGGCGATGTCCATCGCCTCAGGCTGGATAGGGTTCAGTACCTGCAAACCCATCCGGACTAGATCGGGGATTAACGGCACAATATGCCCACAGGAATGCACCCAGAGGTCCTTGCCAGATTGCCGCACCAGATCGTACATCGCCTGCTCGCCAGGCATGATCATCCGCTGCCAGGAGGCCAGCGACATCAGCGGTGCGCGCTGGCTGCCCCAGTCGCTGCCCAGCAGCACGCCATCGACGTCGGCAAAGCTGAGCATGTTTTCCAGCATCACCAGGTTCTTACGAATGATGGTGTTGCACAGCTCCTGCGCGAATTCCGGTTCGCCGGCCATGTCGGCCAGGAAGTTCTCAAAGCCTCTGGCAAAATAGGCTTTTTCGAAATGTATCCCGTAGATACAGACCAGGATATAGAGGTCGCTGTTCTCACGCATCCACTTCAGATGCTCAGCGAACCCCTCGTAGCTGCCATATCCGCGTGTGGCGGGCATATACCCTGGGCAATCGGGTTGCTGGTAGGCAGGGTCGGTGATATCCCAGCCCCACCAGGGTGCCGAGACGCTTCGCGTGGCATAGTTTCCGATGGCGATATCCACTTGATCACCACCATACACGGATTTCACGGCAGGTTCCGCGTCGCCGGTGAACACCACAAAGTAGGGAGTTTCCCTTACATCCTCATGACGAATGGCCGCTTTGACTACATCGCGCCTCAGCATTCTGCATACTCCTCAGGTAGTTCGTTAATGTTAGCATTGTAACATGGGCACCGTGATGAGGCAACCACCGCACCCATCGTGTCCCGTGAACCAAGGTTATTTCGATGTGGTGCCCTCGGAGATGAACCTGATCCAGTTGATGTTGAAGTTGCCGCCATCGCACTTGATCTTCAACACCTGGTTGATGGTGTTAAGGTACACACCCTTTTTGGTGATGGTCGTCCAAGTCTGCCATCCGCTGGTGCTTGGGATCACCAGCCTGCCCGACACATCGGTGCCATCCACCTCTATGTGACAGCTCGAATAGCTTGGCATCTCGCGTGAGACCCTCATCTCCATCGTGTAGCTTCCTGGCTGCGGGATGTTCAGGCTGTATTTCAGCCATTCACCCGCGGCGATCGTACACACATTGTATCCGCCACCGGTATCGGTGGTCGCCTGTATATCGACATCATCGCTTCGATACACAGCACCAGCATTACCCACCGAGGTGTCATGATAAGCCATCCCTTCACCGCCGATGTCGTAATCTTCGGCTTCGATCAGGCGTGTGACGAGCTTCCTGGTTCCGCCATATGGTTTCCCTTGATACCGCTTCGGAGCAGTGGCTTTAGGCTGCACTTTCGGTCTTGGTTTTGGCTTCGGTCGTGCTTTCGCACCCGGTACCGACTTCAAGGTCACGCTTCCGGTTAGTCGGATATCGTCAGAAGCAGCACCTGCCAGCAGCTTGTAATGGCCGGGTTCGGCATACCAGTCGGATAGCTCTGACCAATAAGCGAACGAGCGTTGGTTCAACGTCAGTGTCACCGTCTTCGTCTCTCCAGGCTGCAGCATGACTTTCTTGAAGGCCTTCAGCTCCTTGACTGGTCTGGGTACATCAGGGCTGACAGGCTGTATATATAACTGCACCGTCTCCATGCCCGCTCGCGGGCCGGTGTTCTTTACATCTACGCTGACCGTAACCCTGGGGTTGGTGTTGAAACTTTGCACCGGTTTGACCAACAGCTTACTGTAGGTGAAGCGGGTGTACGACAGACCATGTCCAAAAGCGAACTCCGGTTTGATGCGCTTCTTTTCATATCCTCGATAACCGACAAACACACCCTCGGTATAGTTCACAAGCGATTCGTGCCTGGTCTTAAAGGACGGCTGGTCAGAATCCCGTTTGGGCCAGGTGATCGTTAGTTTACCAGACGGGTTGACATCACCGAACAGCACACGGGCCAGTGCATTGCCGTGTTCCATCCCCGGATAGGCCTCATACAACACTGCGGATACGTTGTCAATCCAATCCCTGAGCTCACCAGGGCCTCCGACGACCACCACCACTACATTGCGGCTGACGGCAGCTACCGCGTTGATCAGCTTGATCTCGCTCTCAGGAAAGGTCATGTCTGCCCGGTCGCTGCCCTCAGTGTCCCCGCCCTGATACGGGATGGCGTGCTGGTAGCCAGTCACGACGATGGTCACATCGCTGGATTTCGCCGCTTCGACGGCGCCACTCTGTGTCGGCTGGTGGTTGATGGTGAGGCCTCCGTATTTTTCAAGCCCCTCCAGTGGCGTGATCTCATACGGCACGTTCACGGCACTACTGCCCCCGCCATAACACTGCTTGACGATCGCATTGCATCCAGTCAAACAGATTGACCCCACCTGCCCCTTCTTCAGTGGCAGCAGGTTGTGCTTGTTCTTCAGCAACACGATGCCCTCTTCGGCCACTATACGTGTGACAGCGTGGTTTGCGTCCGTGTTGATCTGCCCAGCAGGAGAAGCCGGTCCCCATCCTGCCACGCCGGCCCGGTAGGAGACGCGCAGTATTCTTCGAACCATGTCATCCAGGGTAGCCTGACTAAGCTTCCCTTTCGTCACTAACGCGGCCAGATTACCGTATGAGCCCGGATTTGGCATCGACAGGTCCATACCGTTCTTCGCCGTCAGCTCAGTTGGCCCGGTGATGGTGCCACCCTCCGCGACTGAGCCCCAGTCCGTCATGGCAAGACCCTTGAACCCGTACTCGTCTTTAAGCACTCTGCGGATCAGTGGGGTGCCGTAACACTCCACCCCATTCACCAGGCCACACGAGGCCATCAAAGCCCACGCTCCACCCTGTTTGATACCCATTTCGTAACCGGGCAGATAGATTTCGCGAAGTGTGCGGTCATCGATGATGGCGTTGGCACCCTCTCGGTTGTTCTCTTGATTGTTGGCGATGAAGTGCTTCAATGTCGCCGCCACACCCTGGCTTTGAATGCCCTGCACCATCCTGGCGGTCAGCATCCCGTTCAGATACGGGTCTTCTGTGTAGTATTCAAATGTCCGTCCGCACACCAGATCACGGGCGATATTAATGCCTGGGCCCAGAATCACATCCACACCGCCGGCATTCGCCTCCCTGCCCAGAACCACACCAGCCGAATACAACAGGTCGGGATTCCAGGTTTGCGCCAGCAGCATGCCGGACCCAAATCCTGTAGACCGTCCTGCCCGAGAAACTCCTAGAGGGCCGTCGCTCGTTCTTAACGAACCTATCCCCAGCCGCTTGCATCCGCCGCCATCCATGCTGCCATTCCCATGGCACATCGCCTGTTTTTCTTCCAGGGTCATCTTATTGATGATCTGTGTGATCTCCGCTTCGAGCTTCGCGGCGTTCTTGTCAGCGATGCTGGTATTTGCTGGAGGCATCGCCACCGAGGCACCGGCTACCATGGCAATGACACTCATGAGACAGATGGTTTTGAGGTTTAACATTGGTAATTCCTTAATTTTGAGGAGCATTCAACAGCGCTATCAGCGGTATCATTGACACGAACCGAAACAGGCCCATAGATAGTGTGCGCCATATTGTGTGGTTGTTGCACGCCATCATAACGGACCAGTGTACGTAGTTCGATGTTTGCTTACCCCAGCAAATACACCATCGCAGTTTGAGTAAAGGTATAATAAGCACGGTATGACACAAATAGTGCGTCTATGCATGATATATACTAAGAGGTGTTTCGCGTCAATATAAGTATGCGAAAACATAAATATAGGAGGAAATGCAGTTGAGCCATGAACTCTCAACTTGCGCGCGGCATGGGTTCATCACCCGCCTCATCATGAGTGCTATTGCCGTGGCGGCCCTTGCAGTGCCCGCCCTCTGTGCTACCGAGCCTCCATTAAAGCCAGTCGATGGCAAGGTGGGAATCTTTGACCTGAAGGCAATCCATTCGGTGCCTTTAGAGCCACAGATCATAAGCAAAACGGTAGATGGCAACATCGTCACAGAACAGATTCGATACACAAGCGAACCTGGCATTCGGGTGTTTGCATATCTGAGTTACCCTAAAGGTGGTCGAAACCTGCCAGTGAATATGCTGGCTCGCTTCGTCGGTGCCGAACCGCGTAAAGAAGATGCCGGTTTTGGATTCATGGGATTCTCTGTGTGTGCTCCCAACGGAAACACGGACGAATCCAAACAAGAGTCTCTTGGCGGTGATCCGTTACAGAACGACTTCATGGATGACCCGAAGCAGAGCTGGATATACCACCACGTGGTGGCCCTCACTAGAGGTATCGACTATCTCGCCACACGCCCGGAAGTCAACATGAACCGCCTGGCGATGTCGGGATATAGCTGGGCTGGATATATCACAGCATTATTACATGCCATTGATGACCGCCCCGCATGCTACGTCACATGGCATAGCACCGGATATTATGCTGATGCCGAGGGTTACTCTGGCGGAATCCCTAGCCGCATCAAGAGTCGCAAATTGTATGAGATGTACGCACCATCAGCCTACGCTGCATATGGCAGCAAGCCGATTATGGTGTGCATCGCTTTAACGGATTACTTCGCCACACTCGATGGGCTCATGGAGTTTATGAACAAGGTGCGCAGCCCTAAGCAGCTCTGTGTGGCCCCAAATAGATACCACGCAAACACATCGCGCAATGAATTCCGGGCCATCGGGCCGTTCACGGACTATTATCAAAATGGACGCGGCAAGCCACCGGCAATGTCCGCAGGATTGGTCACAGCAAAAGAGGGCAAGCTGATCTATGCGTTCGCCCACAATAGCCCAGAGGTGCCGATTTATGCAGAGGTGCTTTATAGCTATGGAAAACCGGGAAACTGGACTGGCCGCACATGGCACCGCGCAGGGGCAAAAAAAACTGGCGATCGCTATGAATGTAGCATCCCAGTTTATAACCCCGCGATCCCGTTATTTGCGGTAGCCCAGATAGAAACAAAGCAGTTTGGGAGTGTGGCCAACACCCCGCAGTTCATCGACCCGGCGAAACTTGGCATTACCGCAGCTAACGCGGTCTACCCCAATATGCTGTTTGATTTTGAGGACAAGAGCGACCTGTATATCTCGGTGGGGTCTGTCGGATTTGTCACCGGTCAGGCTGGAAAGGCTGCTGCTAAGATCAAGCCCTTCCAGGACGGAACCGTGAAGCTGATGAACATCGAGCCCTTCTTATGGAACAACCCAAAGGAGCTGCGGTTTTGGCTTTACGGCGATGGAAAACCCGGGCCCCTCACACTCTACATGACCTGTGAGACGTCCTATTGGCTTGACCATGAACGCCGATACTACACCAAGATACCAATACTATCCGACACCGCCACAATGTCTGTAGGCTGGCACGAGTATGTCATCCCCTTAAGCATGGTGCGGAACTTAAAATTGGTTGATTCACTCTTTTTCGATGTGGGCAAGCGAGAGCTTATCATCGATTCGATCAGTTGGAGGTAACATCGTGAGGCATTTATCATATCTAATCGGTGCTGCACTGCTTGCATCCTATTCAATCTTAGCTGTATGTGCCCCCGCAAACTCGGCACCTCAGAAGCGCATGCAAGTAGGCAAACCCTTCACGTTGATTCTCCATATCAACCCCACAGGTACTCCTGCCAAAGTAGATAGTCTTCTAGCGGCTGGCAATAAAATCCTTCTGGGTCATGGTAAAGGGGAATTCAACTGGTATATTGCGAAAACCCCTAACAAGTGGGCCAAGCTGACCTCAGGCTCCGCGGTGACTGGTGTACCCGCGACCCTAGCCCTCAGTTATGATGGCCAGACGCTGCGCAGTTACTACAACAATGTGCTTGCGGCATCTATGGCGGTCTCATCACAGCAGTTTAACGGCTTAGTTTCCATCAAGTTGAATGACTGGCTGGGCGAGTATCATAGCGCGGTAGCATATGCGAAAGTGCTCAACATCAAACAGATCGAAATGGCTTCCGCGCAAAGTACAAGCAGTTCGGAGGAGACCACGAAACCATCCGAATCGACAACAAACGAGCCCGATACCACGAAACCATCGAATCCCACTACGGGAACCGACACGGCCAGTGGCGGTAACTCAGTGACACCCGATAAGCCAGTAGAAACCACGGATGTTGATCCCACCCAACCGACGGATGTCACCCCGGTCGAACCGAATACAGACCAACCTGACACACCGACACCACCAGAGGAAACCACCAAACCACTACCATCTGAGCCTGATGTAGTGGAGCCGGTCACCCCAGTAGAGCCAGTTGAACCTGTGAAACCTATTGAACCGGTAGCCCCTGTGGAACCCACCAATCTTGAGCCGTCGTCGCCATCTGAGCCTGCCGACCTTAACCCATCAACCGTGAAGCAAATCACAGTCACGGTGAAGGTGCTGGCCGTCACAGCCACGCCTGAGCCCGACAAGATACTGCCCTATAAGCACGCCATCGTCACTCAAGAGGTGGAAGTGCTAAGTGTTGACAAGGGCAGCTTGATGAACATCAAAAAGGGCGACAAGTTGCGTCTCGCGCGATGGGGTATTTTGCAGGGCCAGAAGACTGAGGTCGCCAAAACGAAGGTGGGTGACAAAATCACCCTGCCCCTGGAGAGTTATAAGGACCACGAAGAGCTGGAACGCCAGTATACGGTGGACACCCTACCTGAGAGTTACGAACTGCCTTACTTGCTTGACGTGACCGAATAAGAAACGGCTGCAGGGGTGTCCGAGAGGACATCCCTGCGGCCATTATGGTGCCACGGCTCCCCTCTCTGCACGCCAATCTGCCCGAAACTTGCCATCTGCTCCAGACTGCATTATGATGTAACAAACTCGCCCAAATCACCAGGGCGATGATAGTTATCGTAAGGAGTCACCATGATCAGACTTGGAGTCGTAGGTTTCGGCGGGAGAGCCGCCGGAATCTTCAATAGCGAACTGCTTGCAGTGGACCCCACTATATGTGTCACTGCAATGGTAGATATCAATCAAGAGGCCGCAAAGGGCCGACTACCTGAAGCTCAGCGAGAGGGTGTGCTCTTCTACGACACACTTGATGAGATGGTGCGGTCAGGCAAGATCGATGCGCTGCTCATCGGCACCAGATGCAGTATGCATACCCCATATGCCATCCAGGCAGCCAAATACGACCTGCCGTTATACCTCGAGAAGCCGGTCTCCGTCTCGGTGGAGCAGGCCCTGCAACTGGAAGAGGCCTTCACAAATACCCGCTGTAAAGCGGTGGTCAGCTTCCCGCTCCGCCTGACGCAGCACTGCATGATCACCCGCAACCACATACTTGATGGTGCGGTGGGACGTCCACAGCATATTTTGGCCACCAACTATGTGAACTACGGAACGGTCTATTTTGGCGATTTTTACCGTGACTACTCTGTCACTCAGGGGCTGTTCCTCCAAAAGGCGACCCATGACCTGGACTACTCCAGCTTCCTGATGGGCTCGCCAATAGTAAAGATCGCGGCGACGCACTCCCTGGGGCGCGTGTTTGGCGGCAAAAAACCCGCTGGCCTTCGTTGTGAGGACTGCGCCGAAGCACGGCAGTGTACCGAGAGCTTGCAGAACCGCATGAGGAACTGTTCGCCCGGATTTACGTGGGCCGAACATGCCTGTCTCTTCTCAGAAGATATCGGCTCGCCCGAATCGGGCATGAACGAAGACTGCTCCAGTGCCCTGCTCACCTTCGCCAATGGCACCATGGGGGTGTATACCCAGGTCTTCTTCACCCGGCGCGATGCGGGTTCTCGCGGTGCTGTGGTCAGCGGATATAACGGCACTGTCAGCTTCGACTGGGCCACCAACGATATTAAGCTGGTACATCATCACTCACCCGAATCTTCGGTGAGCCGACTGGAACCTGGCTCAGGCCATGGCGGCGGCGACCGAGAGCTGGCCTACAACTTCATCGACGTGGTCAACGGAGCTGCCGAACCGCTGGTCACCATATGGGACGGCCTTCAGAGCGTGTATGCCTGCCTGGCAGCCAAGGAGTCGGCGGAGACGCGGCAGTTTGTCGATGTGCGTCAGGTTGGGGCGTCGTATGCCTACCCATGCGACATCACACCGGCTCACACCTCGCGACCGCTGCACGGCATCGGGCCCCGCCGAGGGTAAATCACCTAATTCTCGTAAGTAGTTGGTCGGGGCGTCCCTTGCGGGCGCCCTAATCGTTGTGCATGCGATAGTTCTTTTTAAGGGCGCCCACAAGGGACGCCCCGACGACTAGTTACTTACGACGCCTTGCGTTTGTGTAAGCCGGTCAGCAGATTACGCACCGCACAGGTCGTTAAGCCGACCAACCCGATCACTGACAACACGAAGAACATCATCCGTTCGTCTCGTGTGGCCGATTCAAAACCTGTCACCCTGATCATCCCTCCGTAATCGGTCACTTTCGTTGCTTCTGTGACCATCAGCACTACGGCCATCGCGACCAGCCCCAGGGCCAGCACGCCGAAAAAGACGCGCAATCCTCGCCAGGTCAGTATTCCTAGCAGCACAGCCGCGCCGATGCTCCAGATGATGCCTAGCTCATCGAGTAACGGTGTGGCAGACGCCAACACTACAGAGATCACACCCAGCAGCAGCCATCGGTTGAAGATGTCCTGCACCACCTGTGACTTGAATCTTTTGTCAGAGACCTCAGCCGATTCCCTCTCTTGCTTCGTCCGGTTGACACCGTCTACTGCCATGCTCGCCACTTGTTCGTAGTTCTCAGGGGTGCAATACAGTCGGGCAGTGGTCCGCCAGCTATTCCGTAATACTACCACGTTGCGAGAGGGGTATAGGTCTACGCGGTAGACCTCAGCCCAGGGGAACATCTGCAGCTCCTGTGACCGGGCCAGCATCCCTGAGCCCGCCACCCCGGGCTTACCCGCCAGAAACCCGATCATCACCACAGCAGAGTTCATCTTCCGTTGTGATGGCGTCACTTCAATCATCGCTCCTTCGCTGTTCACCGTGAATTTCGCGGGGAAGCGATTCCTGTAGACCACAAGCATGACGAATACGAATATCACCGCCAGCACACCAATAATGATGGCCATCATCGGGATCATTCGCACCATGTCTGTGAAATCCGGACCTCCATTGATCGCCCCAATGAACATGAATATACCGCAAACGATGAGGAAGGTGATGCCCAATAACTTCACCATATCAAGAAGCACGAAGGGATTTGTCAGCAGTGCAAATGAGGTTTCCCACACCAGGCCATCCGACTTTTGTTGCGGTTGATCTGCCAAGGGTAAATTACCAGGTTGATCTTCCATAGGAGCTCTCCTGAGTTCGTAATGAAAAAGCTGGTATTCAAGCCTAAACTTGATTACCAATGAACTCAGTATGAATGATATGACAATAAGAAGTCAATGGGTTTTCCCGTGGTAACTACAATAGATCAAACACCCGACCCCGCGCCCTGAAGGACAGTCTATTACCCACAAATATCTACGGAGCCAGCAGTCGCCGATTCCGCGACATAAATGTCTCGGCTATTGACCTGAAAAGCCTGCTGAAGCAGTCTGGGTGCCGCATCCAGCCACAAGGCGAAGTGGTGCAGCCTGCTTCAGCAGGCTTGGCCGGTCAATAGCCATGTGCTTTAGCGCGTGGTAGGGCAGGTATATATAGATATACAACGATATAACCCTGCGTTCGGACTTGTGGCTAATAGACTGCCCTGAAGGACACGCTTTTTACCCGAAAAGCACCCGCCCGTGCCTACCCGGCAACCCATACTGTAACTGATACGGTCGTAGGGGCCACACTTGTGGTGGCCCTATTCGGGCGACCGACTGGTCGCCCCGATTGACATGTTGATCGGGCCAGCGATTCGGGCACGGCACGCCATGCCCCTACCGCCCCTGTAATACGGGCGCCCACAAGGGGCGCCTGGCCTGTTACTTACAAGCCGGCTAGAAGCCGGCTAGGGTCTGCCACACGACGATTTTTTGATGGCCATTCCATCGTACACCCAGCAGGAATATTCCGGCAGCCGGCTTTGAGCCGGCTTTTCGTTCAATTTGCCGCAGGGCTTTCAGCCCGCGGCCGATGGTGCAATCGATTAACGCAACAAACCAATCCCCATGCATATTTATGGGTAATAGACTGGCATCTATGTCGCGGCTGCAAAGGTCGCCGAATACATATGCATGCACCTAGATTAATCGGCGATACCCCAGCCCATTCCCCACGTCAAAGGACCCCTCGGCGGGCTCCCCTACCCCAGTCCCTGCACGCGAGCCCAGAGCAGTGTGGCCACGCTGATGCTGTCCATGATCTCACCGCGCAACACCATCTCGATGGCCTCAGTTAACGGCAGCCGCCGCAGATGCAACTGCTCGCACTCCTCTTCATCGGTGGCCCCCTGACTCAGCTCCTGGGCAAGAAAGACATAGCAGTGCTCATCGGTCACGCTGTTGCTGATTTTCATCTGCAATATCTCACGCCACTGCTGTGCGATGATGCCCGTTTCCTCGCGTAACTCACGTTGAGCAGATGCCAGCGGTGGTTCATTTAACGGACCGCCGCCCTCAGGAAGCTCCCAGCTATACTCATCGGTCGCATACCGGTACTGGCCCACCAGCCAGGTATATCCCTGATCATCAATGGGCAGCACCCCGATAGCCTTGTTCTTGAAATGCACCACCCCATAGATGCCCTGTCCGCCGTTGGGGTTGATCACCTGAGCTTCGCTCAAACTGATCCAGGGGTTTTCGTATATTGCCTTCACGCTCAGGGTTTGCCAGGGATTGTTCATTGCTGCCTCATTTCGGGTTAAAGAACGTCAGCCACACGGAATCCACCAGCGCATGGACCACACACGCTGCCACGATGCCGCCACGCTTCATGTAGGTATAACCGTAGATAGCTCCAGCAGCGCAACTCATCAATCCGTAGATTACACTGTAAGATACTGGTCGTCCATCCACATTAGACGGCAGGTGAGAAATGCCGAAAAGTATCGACACGATCACCAGTGCCAGCCATGGCCTTTTCGTGCTCTGGGCCAGCAAATTCTGCAGGGTGCCTCGAAAAACCAGCTCTTCGGGAATCGCCACGGCAAGATACATGCCCAACGGCAGCAGTAGATGCACCCCGGCCGTCACCAGGTAGTTGGTGGTGTGATACAGTGATATCTGCATTTGAAAGGGGTTCCATTTCAAGAAGCCAAACAACAATCCTGGCGGCAGCAGTATCAGCATCGCCACACCCAGCATCTTGAGGCCGTAGATGATCTCTGACCGAGGCAGCCACAGCCGGAAATCAAGCCCAGGCAGCCTTCTGACCACCAGCATTGACCACAAGAACGTGGTGATGGAGCATATCTCTCTGGGGTTGACACCCTTATCTGCGGGGATCCTGGCTAAGAATAACCAGTCCTTGTATATCAGCGGTAAGGCTATGACCACCACAATCAGCCAGTCTGCCCAGTTTCGCTTCAGGGTTGCCAGGTACACCGGCAGGAACACATACACAGCCAGAATCGCGGCCGCTTTGAGCTCGAACTGCCCCGTCGGGATGGCGAATAACTCGTATAGGCACCATAGCGCAGCGGGGGCAAACCACACGTAAACAGGCTTCCGCTCCACCAACTGCTGCCACCATCGCTGGCTGATGCCGACGCCAAGCGACAGAGCCAATCCCATATACCCAATGATGATGGGGGTGGTTATTAGCGCACTGAGCAGCGAGACATGAACTGAGTATTTCATGATTTTGGGGATAAACATCATGCTATATACGATGTATACAACCCCTACAATCACCAACAAGACAGAAGCCATGATGGCTTCCTTACGGTCAGCACCGCGCGTATTAAGCTGTTTTTCTTCCATATGAGTATTTTAACATCAGTGATCCCATACCAATGGTGGACAGAAATGCAGACGGATTCCACGTGCATATGGCGCTTTGATGCACTCTGCCCAAAATGTCGGCAAGGATACGATTTTTAACCTTGTGTATTCAAGCCTAATCACTCTATAATGCATCAGACTGCGGCAATATCTGCAGTTCAAGCAGGCGTGCCTGCCCATACTGAGAGGTGCAATATGAAATACACCCGTAATTTTGAAGAACACAATAAATATGTTTCGGATGTGTGGAAGAGTTACCAGCAGGGAAAGCCCATCAAAACTCCTGTGATTTTGGGCATCAACCCGCGGCTGACGATGAACATGCCAGAGGTGAATGTCCACGGCACCACTTTTGAGCAGTATTGCAGTGACGCTAAAATCATGGTCATTCGTCAGATAGAAAATGAGTTGTGGCTGAGATTCAACCTGCTATACGACCACGAAATGGGACTGCCCAAAAGCGGCTGGGATGTAAGAGTCGACTTCCAGAATGTTTTCGAGACGGCCTGGTTTGGTGCCAACGTGAACTTCCATCCCAGCCAGGTGCCGGATGTGGACACACTGCTGACCGATGACCGTAAAAACATGCTGTTTAATAAAGGCCTGCCCAGCCCTAAAGATCAACCCTGGGCGAAAAAGAATGAGCAGCTCTATGTTTCTATGTTACGGATGCAGTATGAGGGCTTCGAATATGCTGGCCGCCCCATCATCAATGTCACTCCGAACGGCACAGGCACAGACGGCCCGATGACGCTCTGCTGCAATCTTCGCGGGGCCAGTGCGTTCGCCATGGATATGCTGGAAGACCCGGAATATGCCCATCAGTTGCTCAGTTTTGTCACCGAGGCCACGATCGCCCGGATATTGGCATACCGCAAGCAGTTCGAGCTGCCGTCCGACCCTAATATGGGCGGCTTTGCGGACGACAGTATTGAGTTGCTCTCCACTGAGATGTATTCGGAGATGGTGCTGCCTTACCACAAACGCCTAAAAGAGGCACTGTGGAGTGCCGACGCGAAGATGGGCATCCACCTGTGTGGCAATGTGCAGCGTCACCTGCCCACAATCAAAAAAGAGCTTAATCTGGTCACCATCGATACCGGTTTCCCCATCGACCATGCACTCGCCCGCAAGCAGCTTGGTCCCGATGTTGAGATCATGGGCGGTCCCAGTGTGCCGATGCTGATCAACGCCACGCCAGAGCAGATCGACGCAGAGTGCAAGCGCATTCTGGAGTCAGGCGTCAAAGAGGGCGGCAAGTTCGTTCTGCGTAAGGGCAACAACCTGGCACCCAACACCCCTATCGCCAACATCAACGCGATGTACGAAGCCTCATTAAAATACGGAAGGTACTAGAAATATGACTCCACTGAGTTCCCACGAACGCTTCAAGCGCATGTTTGCACATAAAGAAGCCGACCGCATCCCCATCATTGACGGCCCCTGGGGCTCGACCATCGAACACTGGCATCAGCAAGGCATGCCGGTGGGTGTGGATTTCGTTGACTATTTCGATATAGATAAGACCGCCATGATCGGTATAGATATCAGCCCGCAATATCCCGTAAAGGTGATTGAGGACACGGATGAATATACCATCGTGACCAGCGCGTATGGTGTAACCATGCGAAACTGGAAGCACGCAGGAAGTGTGCCTGAGTTCCTCGACTTCACCATCGTAGACCCCGCCTCATGGCAAGAGGCAAAAGTGCGCATGACTCCCGATGAGGCGCGCATCCCATGGGACTTCCTCAAGCAAAACTACTCCAAATGGCGTGACGAAGGCCGATGGATCAGCGGCAATCTGTGGTTTGGATTTGACATCACCCATAGCTGGACAGTCGGCACAGAGCGGGTTCTCGAAGCGCTGATCGATGAACCTGAGTGGATGGAAGATATGTTCGACCACTTCCTGGCGGTCAACCTCAAGTTGATGGATAGAGTGTGGGAGGAGGGCTACCACTTTGACGAAGTGTTCTGGTGCGACGACATGGGCTATAAGGGCCACACATTCTTCTCTCCGACCATGTATCGTCGGCTACTGAAGCCCTACCATAAGAAAGCGGTGGACTGGGCTCACAGCCACGGTATCGTTGCGCGGCTGCATAGCTGCGGTGATGTGCGCACATTGATCCCGGACCTGATTGAAATAGGCATGGACGGCCTGAACCCCATCGAGGTCAAAGCCGGCATGGACCCCGTGCTCATCAAACAACAGTATGGTGATGTACTCACCCTGCACGGCGGGTTGAATGCGGCCATCTGGGGCGATCGTGACCGGTTCGAGGCCGAGATGAAGAAGGTTCTGCCGGTGGTCAAGAAGAATGGTGGATACATCTGCAGCAGCGACCACAGCGTGCCCGACAGCGTCACGCTGGAAGACTTCCGGGCGTTCGTGGAGCTGGCGAAAAAGTTAGGCAGCTACGAGTAGACCCATGTCCAATCGCCAAAGGAACGCCAATCTGCCGATTGGCATCCCTTTGTTTTTATCTCTGCTGGTAACTACTCAGCCACAGGCGATGATCGTGCATCGGTCAACGATCGGTATGTTGCTGTAGCTTCCGGCACCCACGAAGTGGGTAAGATTCTTATAGCCACGGGTAAGCGCCAGCGCAACCCGTGGAAGGCAACCGAAAACCGTCTACCCCGAAGTGGGTCGTCTTTGGTGACTTTATAAAGCGGCTACCGCGACTAAATTTGACCCACTTCGGGGTATGAATGACGCGCCGCTTTCCAGGGGTATCGCTTCGCTCACCCCTGGCTATAAGAACTGCTACCCACTTCGTGGGTGCCCGTAAGGATGCATGAGGGTGTTGCGACTATACTGAACACATACTTGGCACTACAATCTGACGGCTGAGTGGTTAACCCTGCTGTTTCAGGTGAATGGTCATCAGCAACGCGGCGATAGACTTCGCATCGGCAATCTCACCACGGCTGATCATCCCAGGAACTTCGCTCAGCATGACGGGATGCACCTCGATGCTTTCATCGTCATCAAAGCTCTGTTTGCCAGGCACAAGCCCCTCCGCCAGGTAGACATGCAGAATCTCCGCGCTGTACCCTGGGGCCAGAAACTGTTGAAACAGCCGTGTGATGGTTCGAGCGCGGTAGCCCGTCTCCTCCGTCAATTCGCGGTAAGCGCAATCTTCGGGATGTTCACCCTCTTCCAGCGTGCCCGCGGGTACTTCCAGCAACACGGCATCAGCGGCCCGGCGATATTGCCGTATCAACACCACATGGCCATCATCCAGCAGCGGCACAATCGACACCGCACCACGGTGCGCGATCACCTCACGTGTGGTGATACGGCCGTCGGGCAGCATCACAGTGTCTACGCGCAATGTGACCACCCGCCCTGTATACACCACCTCACTCGAAATCAGTTCATCTACCAGCTTCATTTGGTCCACCTCTTATCTGCGGCCTGTCACCGCGTCCCGCAGATGTCATAATATCTTTGGGCCTATAGATACAAACTACCACGATGGAGGTCATCTTGAAAGCGATCTGCGTATACAGCTCATCCAGCGATGCGGTGCCCAGGCACTATTTCGATGCCGCGGAGGAGCTTGGCACCGCCATCGCCCGGTCGGGATATTCGATGGTCTACGGGGGCGGGTGCATTGGTCTGATGGGTGCCTCAGCACGGGCCGCTCAGCAGCAAGGCGGTAAAGTGGTGGGTGTGATCCCCCACTTCCTGAATATTCCTGGTGTGGTCTACGATGGGGCTGATGAGCTGGTACTCACCCAAGATATGCGTGAGCGGAAGTCGATCATGGCGGAGCGGGCGGACGCCTTCGTCGCGCTGCCCGGCGGATTTGGCACGCTGGAGGAGCTGCTTGAGATGATCACCCTGAAGCAGCTTGGTCAGCACTCCAAGCCCATCGTGATGATCAACACGGCCGATTTCTACCAGCCGTTGATTGACACCTTTGAGATGATGTTCGAGCAGCAGTTCGCCAAACCGTACTACCGCGAGCTGTATCACGTCGCACAGCATGCTGAGGAGGCGATGAGCTACATCGCCACTTACCAGCCGCCTGTGCGCCTGCAGAAGTGGTTTTAGGGGACGACTTCTCGAGATCGCAGGGATAAGGTATGCCAATCGGAAGATTGGCGTTCCCAGGGGGCCGTATTAGAGATGACCAGGAACTACCCGCCGGTCTTCACCCGTTGGGCGGCTACGATGCCGGCGGCGCCGGCGGACAGGAAGAACACGCGGTCCTGTTCGATGCTGCGGCCCATGGTCTTCACACCCACGCCGCGATGGGCCAGAACATCGAGCGCAGGCTGTCCGGCGGCATATACCAGCTCATGAGTTAAAGGCAGCGCTCGCACCGCACTGGCCGCCGATTCACCATATTCGCCCCCGTCGGAAGGAACCGGCACCACACATCCTGCCAGGCAAACCTGCGATAACACTGTCAAGCTGTGGTGGCTGAACCCCTGATGCCTGGGCCGTTTATCGCCCTCGCTGATGCGCAGCACAGCAATCGCCTGCCCGTGCAGGCTGTTCACCGCGTTCAAGCAGAGGCCTTGATCCACACCGCTGAAGCCGAACTTCGTGCCTGTGCCGGTGTTGCCCACACCCTGCCCCGTGATCACCACATCGGCTTGCAGAACCCTCTGAGCAGCCAGCAAGCCGCTATACACATTCACCGCCTCCAGATCGCCGCCAAACGCCTGTCCGCAGCTCACCGTGCCATGCAGCAGGTCAGCCTTCTTGAGCTGCCCCACCAGTTTACTCACGCCCAGATGAAGGCACGCGGTGTCGGTCATCACATAAACCACCCGCAGCTCCGGGTTGACCGCCGCAACCCCGGCAGCCACGGCTGCCACCTGACTGTGCAGACAAGTGCAGACCACCGGCAGTCCGCCCAGACAATCGGCATCGGCCAACTGCTCATGATGCACGCTCTGCTGCTCTTCACAGCTCAACACGGCATGTTGCAGCGGGGTGTATCGCAGCCTCATGATGTGCCCAGGATCAGCAGTATACTCCGGTAGTTTGCCGCAGATGCTCTGCACATAGTCATATCCGCCCGAGCCCAGGCTCAGTCGGCGCGCTGTGTCATTTACCACGACCTCATCACCGACGGCGGCTACCCCTACCAGTCCGGTCTGGCAGAGTGCCTGCCGATGCTCCGTGCCCACACGCAGCTCCAGCTCCTGAAGACCTGGGGTATGGCTCAGCACCTGCAGCACCACGCCGCGGCTCAGCCCGATCATCGGCAAGCCTCCGGCAGTGTGCTGGTCGCGATGCGCAGCACCAGCTCTGCACTGGCGACCAGTTGGTCGATATGACAGCACTCCTGGTGGGTATGCACATTCTGCATGGCGCAGCTCAGCACCGTGCTGGGGAGGCCGTTCGCGTTAAAGACGTTGGCGTCAGCACCACCACCCGTGTGGAACAGCACCGGTTCGATACCCATCTGCTGGAGAGCGTCTTGAGCGACCACCACCAGCGGATGCTGCTCATCCAACCGGTAGGCGACATATTCATGGTGGAGCTCCACTTCGAGCTTAGCCCCGAGTTTATCAACTGCCCTCTGCATGCAGTCGATCATATGCGCAGTCTGCGCCACCAGCTTGGAGGCATCGCGGCTGCGTGACTCAGCCGTGACCACCACCCGTTCGCACACCACATTGCAAGCTTGACCACCGGAGATTATCCCGATATTCGCTGTGGTTTCATCGTCAACTCGTCCCAGCCGCATCTCAGCAATCCCCATGGCGGCTGCCTGAATGGCACTAATCCCCTGCTCAGGATGCATACCTGCATGGGCCGCCCGTCCGGTGATGACCATCTCAAAAACATCATGTGAGGGGGCACTCACCACGATCTTACCAACCGGCGCACTGGTATCCAGCACATAACCGAAGTCGGCCTCTATCTGCGAGCAGTCGAACACACTGGCCCCGCGCAGACCGATCTCTTCCGCCACACTCAGCACCAGACTGATCTGACCATGAGACAGGTTGTTTTCTTGAATGCATCTGATCATTTCGATCAGCACAGCTAACCCGACTTTATCGTCGGAACCAAGGATCGTGCGGCCATCGGTGCTGATCACGCCATCCTGTTCCACCAGTTGGATGCCGGTGGTCGGCTCCACGGTATCAGAGTGAGCACTGAAGAACATCGGCCGTTGCGGTCCGCCGTTACTTGGCAGCACAGCCAGCACGTTGTTCGCGTTACCGCCCAGCTTCGCGCCGGCATCATCCTGCGTGACGTGCATCCCAAGCTGCCGAAGCATCGGGACCACCAATGCCACAATCTCCGCTTCATGAAGTGCGGGGCTGTTGACCATGCAGAGTTGTTTGAATAAGTCGACGAGGCGTTGTTGATTGACCATATGACCTCCATGACCCGTACACAGAATTGTATTACCGGCCGCGTCGATGGGTGAAAATCGTCTGATCTTGACCCATCGACGCGTCAGATTGCTGACATCACTTAGCGTGTGATGGTGATCTTGTTCAATCCTTTGGAATCATCGGGGTTCATACCTCGAGTCATCGTCAGGTGACACGCGAACAACTGAGCATACACAATCAGCGCGATTGGGCTGATACGCTCATCGGGGAATCCGGCGATCTGAACACTCTTGGTGGCCACATCCTGGATTTCGGTCTGAGAGCTATACACAATCACCTCAGCGCGGCGCTCCATGAGGGTATTCGCCAGTTGAAGCATGGTGGCATAACCGCGGCCATCCGGGGCGAACAGGAAGCAAGGGAAGCCGGCATTCGCCACCGAAAGTGGACCATGCATGAAGTCCGCTGCCGAGTAGCTCTTTGCCAATGTGCCGCTGGTCTCCATCATTTTCAGCGCCGCTTCGTGCGCAGTGCAGTAGTTATAACCGCGCGCCAGAGTAAAGCACGCCGGCGCATAGCGGTAACGCTCAGCCAGCCTGGCGATCTTCTCCTCAGAGTTCAGAGCGTGCTCCATCCCTGCTTTGACCTGCAGAAGCTGCGGCTTGATATCCTCATCCGCCAGGTTCGCGACCAGCATGGCGATGATGGACATCGTGGATGTGTAGGTCTTGGTGGCGGCAAACCCCTTTTCCACACCGCAGTGGCAGCTCAACAGGTACTCTGCCGTCTGGGCCAGCTCACTGGTATCATCGTTGGTGATCGCTGCGGTCAAAGCACCAGCCGCTCGTCCGGCAGACACCACTTCGACTACGTCGGCACCCTTGCCGGACTGGCTGATGCCAATCACAAGGGTTTGGTTCAGGTCCATTTTGCCGCCATACAGCGTAAAGGCACTGGGAGCGGCCAGCACCACGGGGATGCCGAGTTCGATTTCAAAACGGTATTTGGCATACTGGGCGGCATTGTCCGACGTCCCGCGGGCGGCGATCATCGCGAACCGGATATTGCGTTTACGTATCTCATCCGCCAGGGGCTTAACCATCTGCGGGCCGATCTGCATCAGATTGGCCAACACCTCAGGCTGCTGCCCGATCTCTTGTCTCATGTTACTATTGGTAAATGGCATTTAGATACCTCCATACTATTATCCGTTGAATCTGCTTCGATTTGCAGGGTTGTTTCACGGTGACCGTTTGGCTGCCGGTATGCGCCCCTTCGCGCCTTCGCGTGAGACCTCCCTGCCCTATGCGTCCCTTGTGCCTTGCCCCATTGCGTTGGAATCATTCAGCACAGACGGACGAATAGGACGGGAGGCTAAACGCCAGACCGGCGCGGTCTACACCTGCATACTCGGACTGAGCGTACCGTAAGACCGCCCCGGACATGACCACCCCGCGGTCATTCATCCTTCGCACCTTCGCGTCTTCGCGTGCCATGCGCCCCTCCGCGTCCTCCGCGCCTTCGCGTGAGACCTTCCTGCCATTTGCGCCCCTTGTGCCTTTGCGCCATTGCGTTGGAATCATTCAACACTGACGGACGAGTGGAACGGGAGGCTAACCGCCAGACCGGCGCGGTCTACACCTGCATAGGCAGAGTAAGCGTACCGTAAGACCGCCCCGGACATAGTTATACCCAACCTAATCTGCGTAATCTGCGTAATCTGTGGATAAATCCCCTCCCCTTCGCGGAACTGCCCGCGGTTTGGCATAATAACTACGGCACACGGATATTTCGCACATAAGGGCACTTACCAAACAGCTATGTTCCTCAAACGCCTCCAGATTCTGGGATTTAAGAGTTTCGCCGACAAGACCACCATCGACTTCGCCGATGGTGTGACGGCGGTTGTGGGTCCCAACGGCTCGGGCAAGAGCAACATCGGCGACGCGATGATCTGGGTTCTGGGCGAATCCAACGCACGAACCCTCCGTGCCGACAGCAGCTCTGAGGTCATCTTCGCCGGAAGCACCAAACGCAAGCCGCTTGGCATGGCAGAGGTCAGCCTCACCATCGACAATACCGCCCGCACGCTGCCCACTGACTTCGCCGAGGTCACCGTCACCCGCCGCGTCTACCGATCTGGTGAAAGCGAGTTTTTGATCAACAAAAGCCCCTGTCGTCTAAAGGATATCCAGGAGCTGTTCATGGATACCGGTGTGGGACGCAGCAGCTACGCCATTCTCACCCAGAGCGAGGTCGATGCCGTGCTCTCCGCCAAGCCAGAAGAGCGGCGCATGTTGTTTGAAGAGGCGGCGGGTATTCAGAAATACCGCAACCGAAAGCGAGAAGCACTCCGGCGTCTGGAAAACACCGAAGCCAACCTCAACCGAGTGATCGACATCCTGGGCGAGCTTGATGTGCAGCGTGAACCCATGCGCGTGCAGGCCGAGATCGCCTCACGCTACCTCACCCTCTCCGACCGGCTGAAACAAATTGAAGTGGACAGCCTATGGGCCCAGTGGGTTCAGGCGGAACAGAGCCGGCAGGAAGCTGAGACACAGGGTCAGCTTCTGCACAAATCGGTATTGCAGCTCAATGAGCAGATGACCCATTGTGAGGCGGACTCCAGGCGGTTGGCGGCCGAGATCGCACACCTTGACACGCAGATCGACACTCTCCGGGTCGAACAGCAGCGGTTGATCACCGAGATCGAACGTGGCGACGGCACAAGAAGGCTATCTGAGGAACGCATCCACAACGCTCAGACCAACTCCGAGACACTTCAAGCTGAGATCACAGAGCTTCAAGCCAGGCAGAGCGCCAACACGGCTCAGCTCGCAGTCTTGCGCCAGCAGGCCCAGGAATTGCAGGCACAGCATCAGACAGCCGTGCAGGCTTGCGCCACAGCCAAGCAGTCCCTTACCACCGCCCAGAGGGTGCTGCAGGAGGCACAGCTCGCCGAGTTGAGCCGTGCGCAGGAGGTCAGTAAACTCCGCACCCAACTCAGCAACCTGCAACAGCGTGAGGCAGAGCATAGGCAGAGCCAACAACGTATCGTGCAGGCTCAGGATGAGCTCTCAACCCGTGAGGAGCAGATGCTACAGGCGGTAGCCCAGTCGGACACCATCCGGCAGACCACGCAAGACAGCCTGACGCAGTTTGAAGCCGATATCAAAGCGCTCGAAGAGCAGATACAAAAAGACCGCGCGGCCATCAGCAAAAGTCAAGAGGCCTGGCAGCAGTCGGCCCGGCAGAATGCCGCGCTGGCCGCCCGCCTGCAGGCTTTAGTGGAGAGTGAAGCCGCTCAGGAGGGCCTGTTCGGCGGGGTCAAGGCCGTGCTGGATGGCATCAAGAAGCTCGAGATCGACGGAAACTACCAATTAGTTGTTGATATCATGCGTCCCTTTGAGGAGTTCGTCACCGCCATCGAGGTCGCGTTGGGTGCCAGCGCGCAGGACATCGTCTGCCCCACCCAGCAAGAGGCGCGCACGGCCATCAACTGGTTGAAGCAAAACTCCCGCGGACGGGCTACTTTCCTGCCCATGGACAGCATTCAGCCCAACATCCCCCCCAAGGAGCTTGATAAGGCGATCAGCGAGGGGCTGGCCATAGGTTACGCCAGCGACCTGGTAAGCATCGAGCCCGGGTTTCAGGATGTGGCAGCTCATCTGCTGGGGCGCGTAGTGGTGGCAGTGGACTATGATGCTGCGGTAAAGATCAGCCAAAAATACAACGGCTGGGCCCGCATCGTCACGCCAGAAGGTGAGCTGTTCACTCCAGGCGGCGCTGTCACCGGCGGTAAGATGCCGGGTAAGGCCACTGGCATCGTCTCGCGGAAGGCGGAAAAGACCCGCACAGAGCAGTTACTGGCCACAGGCCGTGACCAAGAGGCGAAACACAAGCAGTCGACCACCAGCGCGAACGAATGGCTGAACAAGCATGACACGGAGCTGAAGACGGCGCGCCAGGGCCTCAGTCAGATGCAGTCGGAGCTGATGAAGCAAGAGCGCGAGCACCAGTCTGCCACCCAGCGCCTGGAGACCGTGCGGCGTGACAAGCAGTCCGGTGAGGCGCGCATTGCCAGCATCACGCAGCAGCTCGCGGATTTATCACCGCAGATTGAGCTGATCAAACAGCAATTAGAGCATTTGGATGATACCAGCCCCTCCGCGGTCAACCCCACCGCGGAGCTGCAGGCCGCTCGCGAGGGGGCCGCGCAGATCAGCCAGCAGGCCGAAGTCGATCTGAGCCGAATCCAGGAGCAGCAGCGCTCGCTTGCCCGTGAGGATCAGGCGCTCCTCAAGGCCATCGCCGATGCCAGCGCACAGCTCCAACTGCGCCAGGAGCGTCTGCGCAAGCTCTCTCAGGGCAGCGAAGCGGACGAAAAGGGCCTGATTGAGCTCAGCATCAAACTGGCTGACCTGAAGGGTCAGCGCGACCAGGTTGACGCTAACCTCAGCCAGAAGCGTGTCGCTCGTGCGGAGCGCAGCGAGAAGAGCCAGGCCAACAACGCCAGTGTGCGGGAGCTGGTGCGCAAACAGCAGTCCAATAGCGACCAGCAGCACCAACTGCAACTGCAGCTCGCCAGACTGGAGGTGCAGCACAGCCAGTTGGTCACCCGCTTGTGGGAAGACTACGACATCGACGCCAACCAGGGGCCGCCTGCGGACTTTGAAGCACCACCCAAGGAAGTGCAATCTGAGATCAACCGGCTGCGCCGTGATCTGCGAAGCATGGGCAATGTAAATGTCGGGGCGGTGGAAGAGTACAACCGCATCTCCGAGCGGTTTGACTTCCTGACGAAACAGCACGAGGACCTCAATCTGGCGAAAGCTAACGTGCTGCAAGCGATCCAAGAGATTGACCACAGCACCCGTGACCTCTTTACTAACACCTTCCTTCAGGTACAAGATGCCTTCAGCAAGATTTTCACAGAGCTGTTCGGTGGCGGAGAAGCGCAGCTCACGCTCACCATGCCTGACAATCCGCTTGAGACCGGTGTCGATATCTATGTGGAACCGCCAGGTAAACGGCGTCAAAATTTGAACCTGCTGTCCGGCGGGGAGCGCAGCCTAACGGCATCTGCCCTGCTGTTCGCCTTCATGACGGTCAAGCCCAGCCCCTTCTGCACCCTTGACGAGGTGGATGCTGCCATGGATGGTGCCAATGTGGAGCGGTTTGCTGATTTGCTCAAGAGCTTCTCGCTGCGTAGTCAGGTGATTGTAATCACGCACAACGCCAGCACGATGGAGCGTGCGGATAGCTGGTATGGTGTCACCATGCAGGAGCCGGGTGTCAGCAGTATCATCAGCTACAAAGCTCCACTACTGCAGGAACAGCTTAGTTCGTAATCCTGGCAATCACCCTCAGTTTGATATACCTTAGCACCCAAGATTCGCGCACCCACTTCTAAACTGCCACCTTTCTTGGCAATCGTCTGCGCATACCTATCCACCAAGGTTACCACACACGCCTCTGATGGTCTATGGAACCCATTGACATCTATGTGATGAACGCGCATAATATTTGTAACGATGTGGAACGAACCATCCGATTTGACTATGACGTCACTCGGCAACCATCGTTCATGATGAAAGATCAAGGAGTTCACAGCATGTCACGCTTACGCGTTCTAGCTTCGACAGTATGGTTGATGGTACTGGCATTTATGATGGTTACCCTGCCCGTCTGTGCCGCAGGCTTACCCACCATCACCTCATTCACGCCACAGTCCGGTGAAGCGGGCAGCACCGTCACCATCACCGGAACAGCATTCACAGGGGCCACTAAGGTCACATTTTGTGGTTACGCGGCTAATTTCACTGTCGTTAACGACACTACGATTACTGCCACAGTGCCTGACAATACATCAAGAGGTGTTATAGCTGTCACCACCCCAGGTGGCACTAACCAATCGTGGGCTCAATTCACCATCAACCCACCTGTAATAACAGGGTTTAGCCCTTCACGAGGTAACACTGGACAACAAGTGGTCATCAGCGGAAGGCACTTCACTGGTGCCACGGAAGTTAGGTTCAACGGTGGTATAGCTACCTTCACAGTCAACAGCGACACATCAATTACTGCCACAGTTCCTGAAAATACTTACAATGGCAAGATATCAGTAATAACACCATATGGCACAGCGAACAGTGATGCAGATTTCGTCACAGATTCCCCCACTATCGTAAGCTTTCTTCCGGTTGAGGGCAAACCTGGCCAAGTGGTATCAATCACTGGTACGAACTTCACAGGAGTCAGCGTGGTCCAGTTTGGAGGCAGTCCAGCCGAGTTTGTTGTGAGGAGTTCCACATTGATCACGGCAAAAGTGCCTGCAGGCGCTATTACCAACAACCTTGTGATCGTCAACCCATACGGATTTTGCATCAGCTATGGCCAGTTTGTGATCATCCCTGACATCAATTTGACCATCACCTCCTTCACACCCATGAGCGGTGATGTCGGTCAGGAGGTGACCATCAAAGGGACTGACTTTGACACAGTCTGGGGCGTGGACTTCAACGGCACGTTTGCTGTTTTCAACACCGATGACAGCAACACCATCACCACATGGGTGCCTGAGAATGCCACCACAGGCAAAATCACCATCTGGACTGACGGCACCACTGCAGTCACTGCCACCGACTTTGTGACTTCATGCCCTACCATTACATCGATCAGCCCATTAAACGGCAAAGCCGGTGACACCATCACCATCACTGGAACGAATTTCGTGGATGGCAGCACATGGATAGACTTCACCGGCATGTGGGCTTCGGATGTGACTGTGCTCAGCCCGACATCGTTGACCGTGGTAGTGCCAGACGGAGCCGTGACCGGCCCGGTGACTGTCACCACAGATTATGGCACGTTTGAGAGCAGCAGCGTCTTCACCGTGGAGATCACGACAACATCCCTTGACATCACTATAGATCCAGGCTCTGACTACAAGGGTGCCTACAGCGGCATGGCACTGAAATACACACTGGATGGTGCCGCAAACTACACTGGTGATCTGATCTGCGACACAAACGGTAAAGCGACAATCGATGGGATCACTCCCGGCTCATACAGCTTAACGATCAATGGCAGCCACTGGCTGACTCGGAAAATCAACCAGGTCAATGTCAATGGTACAAACATAGTCAACACCACCCTGACGAATGGCGATGCCGATGGCAACAACGGCGTGGACCTGTTCGACTTTGTCCAGTTGGATATCAATTGGGGGCATCCACATGCCATGTCAGACCTGGATGGCGATGGCAATGTCAACCTGTTTGACTATGTGATCATCGACACCAACTTTGGAGCCAAAGGCGACTAGCTTACCCAGACCATGCTTCACGCCATCGGTGCGGCACTACGCCGCACCGATGGCGGATTCACGTTCGGTTGGTATGACAGTCCCCGTCAATTTGACAGCATCCCCCGTGCTGGTGTACAATGAACCTCGCGCGGAGTGGTGGCCGAGTGGTCGATGGCGCACGCTTGGAAGGCGTGTTTACTCGTAAGGGTAACGTGGGTTCGAATCCCACCCGCTCCGCCATTTCTATTTTCTGCCTCCCCATACAGACAAAATGACCAACACCCAGCCGGACACTATCATCGCAATCGCCACACCTCAAGGGACAGGCGGAATCGGGGTCATTCGCATCTCAGGCCCGTCCGCATGGAATGTAGCCCGACAGCTCGTAAAACCCTTCCCCAAACAACCTGTTGCCAACCGGGCGTATCCCACCTGGCTGTGGCCCTATGGCCTACCCCACCGCATTGACCGATGCTTGCTTCTGTTGTTCAAACAACCCCATAGTTATACCGGAGATCAGACCGCGGAACTGCATCTGCATGGCGGACAGGGCATTCTGCAGTCAGCCATTCTGGCGGCGTTACAACACGGCGCGCGCCAGGCGGAGCCCGGCGAGTTCACCCAGCGGGCGTTCTTGAATGGCCGCATGGACCTGAGCCAGGCGGAAGCGGTTGCCGACCTCATCGCCTCCCGAAGCCAGCTCGCGGCGGAAGCGGCCGCCAGACAGCACCATGGCGATCTATCGGCCCGCCTGCGCGGATATCAGCAGCAAATCACTGCCTTCATCGCGCTGATAGAGGCCCACATAGACTTTCCTGACGAGATGGACGAGTTTGACCCCCTCCCCCTTATTCAAGAGCTGCAAGCCATCTGCACCCATCTGCATGTACTGGCGGATCAGGCTGAGCGTTTTAGGGCCGTGAAAGACGGGGTGGTACTCACCATCGCCGGTCTGCCAAACGCCGGGAAATCCAGCCTTCTAAACGCCCTTCTGGGACACAGACGGGCTATCGTCAGCGACATCGCGGGCACCACCCGTGACATGGTCTCAGAGAGTATGGAGATCGACGGCGTGGTGGTTCGGCTGCAGGATACCGCCGGCCTTCGCAGCTCGCAGGACGGCATCGAACAGATGGGCGTGCAGATCAGCCGTGAGGCCGTGCAGCAATGTGACCTGTGCCTCTATCTGCTCCCCGCCCACCTGCCAGTGGACCCAAGTCAGCACAGCCTCATCGATGCTCGCCTGCCGAAACCGCTCATACTGGTCAGGAGTATGAGCGACCTGACAGATCAACCCACGTCGATACCTTCTGAATGGCAGGCACAGACCAAGATTGCCATCAGTGCGAAGTGTGGAACCGGCATGGAGGAGTTGCGCGAAGCGATCGCTGCCCACGTCAGACAGCATACCGCCGGCGAGCTGCCGTTGTTAACCAACACCCGTCACGCAGAGGCCGCCATACAGGCTGCTGTAGGGCTGCAAAGCACCATTGATACCCTGGCGCACGGAGATGAGTTGGATATGGCAGCCGTGGGGTTGCGTTACGCACTAGATAGCCTGGGGCAGATTACGGGCGAGACCACCACAGAGGATGTGATTGAACAGATATTCAGCCGATTTTGTGTGGGTAAATAGGAAGCCGTCCCTCAAACACGGCTGATGAGGGACGGCGTTGGCTGGCTGTTAGCTAGATATGCTCGGATAACAGCTCCGAAGCGGCCTGGATGAAGAAGATAGAGCCGATATCACGGATGTGATACGGGTTATCGTCTGTGCCATCAGGCTTGTTGATCTTCTCGATAATGGCACCCTTCAGGTTAGGATCGTTAGGTTTCACCATCTGCATTTTCATGCAATAGCGCATGCCTCGCATGATCAAAGAGACCCACTTATGGTCGTTGGTCTGTTTGTACAGGTCAAGGTAGACCATCACTGCACAAGCGGTAGCACTGGTTGCATGGCCGAAGGACTCAGTCTTCAGGTTGGTATAGGTACCCCGAAGAATCCCGCCATCTTTACGCTGTGCACCGGCATACCACTCGCCGGCCCGTACGAAGCAGCTTAGGAATCGGTGGTCACCACTTTGTTTGTAAGCGGCCAACATCGGGCGGCCCCACCAGTAGCTCTGTCTGGGGTGTAGGCTGCCCTTAATGGGATTGCTGGGGCCAAATGCCACCCAGTTACCGGGCGGGTCTTCCTCGCGAAGCAGCCGCTCAGCGATCTCATAAAAGACCCGTTTGAACTCTTCATCGCCGGTGAGGTCATACGCCTTCAGCAGAATTGAGTCATCTATGAGCGGACGTCCTGGGAAACTATGTGATAGAGCGTTGTTCTCCACCACCATCTGATCTTTAGGATCATACCAGTCCCTAAACAGCCCCTCGCCATGCAGATACATTTTGCGAATAACCCAGACCAGTGCGTCAAGTGCCCACTGCTGGTATTTCGTATCGCCAGTGGCTGCGGAGAGGAGGAATAGCCCGTCTAGTGCTTCAAGTATAGCTGAGGTGTTGACTAGGTCAGGGAAATCTTCGTAGGCGAAGATCAGACCATAATCGGGATGTTCCGGGTCGGAGATTCGGTTAGTTTCGATGAAACCGGCACTGAATTTCGCGGCCTCAAGCAGGCTCTGATCCTTGAGAACTTGAGACGCCATCACGAGTGCTTTGATGGCCTGACCTGTGTGCCACGTGGGGCAGAAGAAGCTCCACTGTTTTCGGGCCACACTATATTCTCCACGGATCGCGCCTTTCCAATTGGAAGTGGGGTGACTGGCCTTGTTCTTTTCACAGGTGAGTTGGTCGGTCTTCACCTGTGCTACATCCACTAGCCAGTGGCACGCCAGCTTGAGGGCCGCGCGAAGCCCTTCGATGTCATTGGTCTCCAAAAAGGTGCCCATTGCCGTGTACCTCTTTCGCATTATCCACAGGATGCTGTTTTGATTCCTGTGTATTGTATGTAGTTTACCTGTTCACGCCCATAGAATGTTCCCAATTCGGGCCTAATTTTGAGTTCTCCCTTAATGTATTTGAGCATCTGTTACTCATGTGTATAACAGCCCATCGTTGCTGGCGACCTGATCTGACCATACAAACGATCTGCTGTGTTACCATGTAACTTGCTTACATTCTTATCTATGGGCGAGTGATCAGTGGCCAACATGCTTCACGCCTCTTCGCAAATCAGCCTCAAGTTACCTCTGTTTGAGGGGCCTCTGGATTTGCTGCTGCATCTGGTGCGCCAGAACCGGGTGGAGATCACCGATATCCCCATCGCACTTATCACCGACCAGTATCTGCAATACCTCCGGATGATGGAGGAGATGAACCTGGAGATCGCCAGCGAGTTCCTGGTGATGGCTACCACACTCATCGAAATCAAATCGCGCACCTTGCTGCCCAAACCTCCTAAGTTGCAGGATGACGAGGAACTCGAAGACCCGCGAGCGGAACTCGCCGCCCGTCTGGAAGAGTATGGCCGATACAAGGCGGCGGTAGAGACCTTGAAGGCCTGGGAGCAGGACCGACTGCTGTGGTTCTTCCGTAACCCCGAAAATGCGGGTGCGGATTACGAACTGCCGTTGGAAGAGGGCGAAATGACCAGCGACTGGCTGGCCAGAGCGCTAGATAAGCTGCTGTCGGATGCCATGGAGGACGAAGCTCCTCCCACCACCATCGTGCCCAAAAAGCGAATCTCGCTGCGCATCCGCATGGTTGAGGTTTGGAGGCGGGTATCGAGTGTCGGTCATGGTAAAAGGGTCCGATTCCGCGAACTGCTGGACGAGAAGTATAACCGCTGGGATGTGGTGATCACCTTCCTGAGCATGCTGGAGTTGCTGAAACAAGGCAAACTGATGGTAGAGCAACAGGAGACCTTTGGGGAGATTGAACTTATGATGCGGGAGGAAGAGATAGATTGAGTTTTCAGAACGACACTCAGGCACTCAGTGAACTGCTGGAATGCCTGCTGTTTGTCAGTAATGAACCTGTTCAAATAGTTGAGCTGACCAAATTGTTGGAGATAGACCGCGAACAGATCGAAGAGGGTTTACAATTGTTATCAACTCGGTGTGCATACAGCGGCCTCCACGTGGTGCAATTAGCAGGTGGTTATCAACTCTGCACAAAAGGCAGCTACAGCGAGATCATCGCCAAATACCTCAATCCCAATCAAAACCGCATGACTCGTGCTCAGCTTGAAGTCATGGCCATCATCGCCTACCGGCAGCCGGTCACTGTGCCCGAAATTGAGCAGGTTCGCGGCGTACAGAGTGACGCCGTGGTGCGCAAGCTGGCACAGAAGCGCCTCATCGAAGAGTGCGGTAAGAAAAACACACCGGGACGACCCACACTCTACGCCACCACCCGGCAGTTCCTGCACTACTTTGGGCTGAACGACATCAGCGAGCTGCCCGATATCGACCAGTTCAGCACCCTGGTGGCCCCAGCCGATGAAGCAGCCGTAGAGGAGCAGGAGGCTGATTCCGTTGAATAACCAGTTAAGGCCAGGTAATATGAATCTTCGCCATTATATACAAATCACCGCCATCATATCATTCGTCATCTTCACCCTTAGTTCTCACCTTAACGCTCAAACACGTGGGCTGACACCAGAGATCAATCCTGCACCTACCTTGTTGCCTGGCAGCAGTCTGGCGATCGACGCAGAGGCAGCCATTGTGATGGACCCCGTCAGCAAACAGGTGCTGTGGAGCAAGAACGGTGACCAGCCCAGACCCAACGCCAGCACCACTAAGATGATGACAGCGCTGATACTGCTGGAACAGGCAAAACCAGATTTGGTCATCACGGCCAGCCCTCGTGCCATCGCCATGAAATTCGCATCACTCAACATGAAACCCTGCGAAAAGTTTAGCCTCAAGGAGATGCTTTATGCTATCCTCATGCGCAGCTCCAATGATGGATGTGTGAGTGCTGCCGAAGCACTCAAAGGCACTGAGGCGGCTTTCGTGGCGGAGATGAACAAACGAGCCAAAGAGCTGGGGTGTACCGACACTCATTTCATGAACCCGCACGGGTTGGAGCAGGCCGGGCATCACAGCACACCGCATGACCTGGCGCTCATCGCCGCCGAGTGCATCAAACACCCGCTGTTCAACGAGATTGTGGCCACAAAACACCATGTCATGGCGCGCAGCATCAACCAAAAAGACCTGGCCCTGAAGAACCTGAACAAAGCGTTATGGGCTGTTCCCGGCTGTGACGGCATTAAGACTGGCTATACCAAGCAGGCCGGAAACTGCCTGGCAGGCTCAGTCACGCGCAACGGGTGGCGCTTAATCACCGTGGTAATGAAGTCACACACAATCCCAGCCGATACCCAGGCCTTGGCCGATTGGGCGTTCGCGCGTTACGAACCGATGAAGATTATGCCCACAGGTAAGCCGCTTGACCCAATTGCCGCGCAAGGAATCATGGGTAACCCAATACCCTTAGTCACGGCCACCGAGGTTCGGGTGGTGCTGCCTAAAGGTGAGCGCATACGGGCCACCACCAAACTCGTAACAATCAAGCCAAACCTGCCGGTAAGAAAAGGCGACACGCTGGGAGAGCTTCAAGTCAGTGTTGACGGCACTCGGGTCACGACCGTAGGGGCAATCGCCGCTGAGGACGTCTACCCCAACACCGCCCGACGCAATTTCCTGGTTGGTGCGTTTGGTTTCGCTGTGATCTTCAGGGTGTTCTTGTGGCCTCGCCCGCCAAAGGGCGCCACACCCCGGCGGTTCAACGGCAGCGTGCGGCCATCCCGTGTGCGGAACAAGGCCAGGGATTAGCGAGCAGGGATGGAGATGGCTGTCGAATGTACCTAACAGTGGATAGCCCCTATTCATGCCGGAGGCCTCAAGTCCCTATGCCGCGACATCAATGTCTCGGCTATTGACCAATAAGACTGCTGAAGCAGCCTACGGAACCAAGATCACCATCGGTACGAAGTACCCCTAGCCCGTAACTCTTAAAACATAAGGTGCGAAACATGACGCACGTAATGTTGCGTTCCGGACACCCACGAAGTGGGTAAGATTCTTATAGCCACGGGTGAGCGTCAGCGTAACCCGTGGTAAATGCGAAACCATACCTGCCCCGAAGTGGGTCGCCCCTGAATGTCACTATTGAAGACCCACTTCGGGGTAGGCTGAGCACGCCGCTCACCCCTGGCTATAAGAGTTGCTACCCACTTCGTGGGTGCCCGGACGGAAACTATCGTGCGTTACTCGGGCTACCTCACGGATAAAGGTAATAACCAGCAATCGGGTCACCCCAAACTCCCAAATCTGGTGCATTCCGTGCCCAGCGATTGACAGCCGATGCCAATCACCATAAAATGAATCGAGTGGCATACGCAATTGCGTTGACCGGGGGAAAGCGGTGAGAATCCGCTGCAGGCCCGCTACGGTGTATCTCTTGCGAGATAAGCCCGAGTGCCCGGATGCCAGAAAACACCGTCACAGCACGGACTCTTCGTGGAAAAAGGGGAATATCTGTAGATGCATCACCGCGCCCTCAAGGCTTTTACCCTCATCGAACTGCTCGTAGTCATCGCCATCATCGCGATACTGGCCGCCATCCTATTCCCTGTGTTCGCACAGGCCAGGATCAAAGCGCAGCAGACCACCTGCTTGAGCAATCTGAAGCAGACCGCACTCGGCTTCAGTATGTACACCCAAGATTACGACCAGACCTACCCGATGGCGGTCTACTACAACTCCGACTACACGCTGGAGACCGCCTGGGACTACACCATCACCTGGAACCAGCAGTTCAAGGTAGTGAAGCTACAGCCCGGATTGATCGGTGCCTATACCAAAAGTAACGCCGTGAGCAGTTGCCCCTCCAACGAGATTAAAGAACAGTGGGGGCGACCCTACTCCGGCTACGCCTACAACACCAGCTATATCGGCTGTATCCCTGACCCGCCGGAGTTCCGCCAACCCGCCGCCGAAAGCACCATCGCCCAGCCCTCGGACACGGTTCTGTTGGCCGATAGCGCGATGCTGAGCGGTGGATCGCGCGCTGGCAACAACTACCTGCGAGCCCCCTTGGATGTCTTCTACGGCTACACCGGTCCCAATGTGCATTTCCGGCATTTAGGCACCGCCACCGTGGCGTATTGCGACGGTCACGCCAAATCCTCAAAAGCCAAATACCACCCGCGTGAAGGTGCCTCTGACCTGGCCGACCTCAGCGACGACGACAGCGCCTACGACCTGGAGTAGCATAGGGGCAGCCTGGGCACGCCCTCCGCGCCGGTTTTCTCCTAACCGGCGCGGTGTTTACGCGTTTGAAGGTGCGGAATCCGACGGGCGGGGACGGATCGGACGGATACGCCCCTGGGATCGTCCATCTCCTCTCCCTTCCCCTCTGCGTCCTCTGTGGTTCATACATCCTCATGCGTCATTACGCCAATGTATCACCCAAGATTCTGTTATATTGATGTATTGCGCTATTTAACATCTAATTTTCGCATTATTTTGTGATTCATATAGTTATATGAAGTATAATCATAGAACAACACTACTAATTCATAGCCCTACGGTTGGTAATCCGGGTGTGCAGGAGGCGTATATGCTCGTCCAATTCAGCGTGACAAATTACCGCTCGATCAAAGAGACGACGGTCCTTAATATGGTGGCTGAAGACAGTAATACCATGAGTTCTCATTTCGCCACTGACTACAGCGGACGGTATAAACTGCTGAAATCTGCGGCGATTTATGGTGCAAATGCTTCTGGTAAGTCTAACATCCTGAAGGCTATTGCAGCAATGAGGTCGCTTGTGTGCAGTTCGCATAATAATCAGCCTGGAACTCAGATGGATGTCGTTGTGCCGTTCAGCCTTGATGCCCGTCTGGAGTCAGCCCCCACAGAGTTAGAAATGGTGTTCATCATCGGAGAGCAACTCTACGCCTACAGTATAGATGTTGATCGCCACATCATCTATCATGAACACCTAAAATCGGCAGATTTGACCCAAAAGCGTATCACCTTCAAACGGCAGTTTGAACGTAGTCGGCAAGGTAATGGCGATTACACGCTTTACCTAGGGAAATCCTGGTCGAAGCGAACTGCTGACGAATGCCTGGAGAATCAACTAATCCTTTCCAAATACAGTCAGAATAAGCACGCCATCGCTGGCAGCATATACCAGTGGTTTAGCAGGATTCAAGTTTTGATGGACAATGATTTTATCCCAATACATACCATCTCAGCATGTATTAAGGATGCCCAGATCAGGAACACCGTGAGTCAGCTTATGAGTGTGGCCGATCCTGGCATTACGGGATTCAACGAATCTGTAGTGCCAATCGAGGTATCTGGTGTTTGGGAAAACATGCCGGACGCTTTACGCTCGCTATTAGCGTCACAGAATATGGCCGCTCAACTCGTCTATGAATTATCTTTCGGGCATCGCGTTCCAGGCACCGAGACCGTCAAGAATTTCAACTTCGAGGAAGACGAGTCGCATGGAACCAAACGGCTGTTCTCGCTGTCAGGACCCCTACTTACCGCTATGAAGCAGAGTACCGTGATACTATGTGACGAGTTTGATTCCAGCCTGCACCCCGTATTAGCACAGGCTTTGCTGGAACTCATTCACAGCGACTTCAACACCGCATCTCAGGTAGTGTTGACCACACACAACGCGGGATTGATACGTTTGTTCTCTAAGGATCAGATCTGGTTCACAGACAAAAACGAGCAGTTGGCGACATCATTATATTCTTTGCAAGAGTTCAGGGATGTATCGCGATCCGATGTATCTAAAGCATATCTTTTGGGTCGGTATGGTGCTGTTCCCTTCATCGACAACCTGAGTATGAGCCTGCCAATCACGGAGGAGGCTTCGTAGGCAATGACCCAGAAGCCATCACCTTTGTATAGAAGAAAGGCTCCTCATAGAAGCAGCCAGCCAGTCATTCTGTTGATATGCGAAGGTACAAAGACGGAGCCAAACTACATCAATTTCCTCAAGGGGAAACTAAGGCTATCAGGGCTTCATATTGGACCAAATTGCGGACAGAACCTGGCCACGATGGTCAGTTATATCAAGGATCATCTACAAGAACTCAAATTCGAGTACATGTTCGATGAGATTTGGTGTGTTTGTGACGATGATGGGATTGCGGTGAACAGAGCCGCACTAAGTGCAGCTTTTCAAGCGGGTATCCAGGTGGCATACTCCAATCCGTGCTTCGAATTGTGGTTATACCTGCATATGCAGTATTCGTCTGCACCAGTCAGCACCAGCCAGATATGCGACAAATTGAAGCTTCTGGTGCCCGCTTACAACAAGGCCTGGTGCCTGTTTGGCGATGTATATGACAGCACCAGCACAGCAATACGTCACGCAAAACGGCTGAGGGAGCACCATGAACAAGCCGGTGCAAGTTCTTACGACAACCCGTCAACTACAGTAGACTTGCTTGTCACCCAACTCATGGCACTAAGTGACTGCCAATAAGGGCGCACCATCGCATTCAGCCGCATTGGACGGATCGCCCCCTAGTTACGCCAATCTCCCGATTGGCTTTTCCTCCCTATCCGTGTCGTTTGTTCAATCCGTGTCATCTGCGGTTCAGACATTCCCGGAGAAACCCCGAGGGGTTGTGGCGCATGTGGGAAGGGCGGTTCGCGAACCGCCCCTACCGAACCCCTGCCCGATTAGCGCCCCTCCCCCTCCGCGGCCTCCGCGTCTCCGCGTGACACCTCCCCTCCCCCAACAACCTACCCGCGCACCATGCGCAGAAGCTGCGCGCCGGCGGGCGGCAGCTCGAGGCCGGTGCCGCGTATCGCCACGAACCGCCGCGTAGCTCCATCAAATCGTTCCAACTGCCAGCCGCTGCTCAATCCCAGGCGCACTGAGGCACCGCGGTCGCGCAGCTTGTTTACCACCAGCAGGTGGCCCTTGGTGAACATGCCCACCGTCAGCGATTCTCCCTGAACGGACAGCAGCGGCACCGTAGGTTTGAACGGGCTGACCGGCTCGCTCTCCTTGCCCACATGCATCACATGGGTGCTGTCTAGGCGGGGAAGAACTTGGCCAATCGGCATGATCTCTTTATTGATCTCGGCGATCTCGTAATAGTTATGTGTGCGCTTTCCATCCCTGTCAAGGCAGGCATCGCGGTAGTTGAACTGGTCTTTTGGCGGTGTGCAGTAGTTGTACCACAGCATACCCTTGGCGCCGTAAGCCAGCGCATGGTAGGCATCCCAGCGTAGTTCGGCCGGTCTGGGGTCGCGGCAGTTGCCTTGGGGCACAAGCTGCGCCGTCACCCACATGGGCAGTTTCGCCCTCATGCACTCTTCGCGCACGATCTCCAGGTTGGTGATGTAGCCAGGCGCATCAAACCCTGAGGCCTTATTCCCCCAGAGCTCCATCCAGCGCTGCAGAGCCGCCTCCCCCTGTTCGTTGGGCATGGGAGGGGCCTTGGGGTCGATGAACCAGTGGTAGTTATCGTAGCACACCATATCGGGTTTGACCACCTCGATATACTGGCGCACGTATTGTTGATAGGTGTCGGTGCCGAGAACTGGTCCACCATAGGTGGGCAGGATGTTCACCATCGGCAGATGGTTCGGATCACCCTGGCGGCTCAGCCTCACCATATCAGCCACATGCTCAAAGGACTTCCGTGACGGCTCATCGGTCAGATAGTAGCCATACAAAGCCGGGTGACTGCGGTAATCCTGCACCGCTTCAAGCACCTTCTCGACCGGCATTGACTTCCAGAAGGCTTCTTCGATACGTATGTCGAACAGCAGTGCCTTCATGCCCACCTTCTGGCACAGGTCAAGCAGTTCTCGGTTACCCGGCACATAGCTAACACCCTTCGGCCGGTATTCCCACGGTCCTGGCGGCATAATCAGCGTGAAACCTGCCTCCTTCACCTCACGAACCGTTCCTTCATTCATTCGCCCATAGCCTAGTCCGTGCCAGGCCCCGATTTGAAATTCGCGTAAGTTGATCATTGGTTATTTTGCCTTATCTATAATGAGATCGTCCAGATACACATCGGTCGCTACGATGGCGTAGCTGATGAACCCTACCCAACTGACGATCGGCATCGTAGGAGCGGAACATGGGATGTTGTCGTAGGTTTGCGGCTTCGCACCGGGCAGCGTCACCGTCAGATCCCAGCTTTTGGTGTAGCGTTTGCCTACACCGGCACGCATCTCAATCACCACCCACTGTCCGTATGGGATATCGGCGACAACACTGCCTGCTGTCAGCTTGCCTTGTTGAATGCTCAGCATCGGCCCCGAGATGAACTGCGATGGGTTTGTCAGCCAGTCGCGCCACTCCACCGTCAACTTGGTTTTTTCGTCAATAAACAGCGCGTATCGGCAACTCACCACGGCATCCTTGAGGTTGGGATGATACACCAGGTGCGGAGTAAACTCATTGGTCAATCCCGGAGCATCGGTGATCTTCACGCTCTTGTTCCCCGAGTGCGCCTGGTTGCTGCTCACGGTGATCAGCTCTGCCTTGCCTTCCATATTGAGTTCTGCACCAGGAGGCGTTTTAGCCGGTCCATTACTGTCGAAACTCTCCTTGATGGGGTTAGGGACGACCGTTGAGGCGGTCTGCACCTGATCACCGCTCAGCTCTGACACCGGCTTCGGACCATTCGCAGCCAGCTTCACCCACGCTTTGTCGCCATAAACGCCAGCTTGGTCCAGCGGGAAGGGCTTGAACCCGACTTTGAGCGCTGGTGAGTTTGGCTTCAGCCGGAAGTCACGCTTCTCCACATTCACAAACAGTGGGTCAGCCACGATCGAGTTTTTGTCCTGCCCTTTGGCTTGCCATGCTTCGAAACTCAATGGCCCACATAGAAGCGGCTGCTTCAGCCGGTTCCAGTAGAGGTTGTTATCAAACGTGACTACAGCCTGCGGTGTGTTGGTGCTGAGCAGTGCCCCCTGGGTATAACTCACGATGTTGTTTTCAAACCAGAACGAGCGGTGCGCCTCCGGCCGGGCTAGATACACCTGAGTGTATGACGAGTCGACGAATATGTTGTTCCTGACCCTGTTCTCTTTGCCGTAGTGATGGAACAACCCGCCATCATCGGTGTCGTAACACACATTGTTTTCAATCAGCCAGCCGCTGCTGCCTTCGTCGGGGTAGATGCCGCTGGCACCATAGGTAAATCGGCGGATGTCATGGATGCGGTTCCCCCTGTTGATACTTCCAGGCGCATTGCCCAGCGTATAGATACCCGCCATATCACTCAACACGCCCTTGCCGATGTGGTGTATGTGGTTATCTTCTACCAGGTTGTTCACCGTGGCGGTGGGACCGTATCCCCACACCCAACCCACGCTGATGCCGGTGTAGTAGAGGTCGGCGATTTCATTATGTGTGATGCGGTTATTACCGCACTCACCTACCCACACACCCACGGCATCCATGTGGATCACCCCGCCCTGCCGGATGATATTGTTGTCGACGGTGATATGTGAGGTGGCCATGCTGCGAACGACCTTTTGTGTGCCAGGTGCTGCAGGGGTGTTGTCGTCATCTTCCACATATCCACCCAGCGGAACCGCCGCCATGCCTACACGCACCCCGCCGGCTCCCATGTCGTGGACATAGTTCTTCTGAACCAAACAGTTCTTGTTTCCCTGCCTTATCCATATGCCGTAGGTGCCGATGTGAGCGACCTCGCAGTCGCGGAAGTTTACATTCTCACAACCATCGGCCGTGATCACTGCGGGCACATTCACCGCGGCTTGCGGGTCAGCATAGCCCGCCTCCGGAGTGATCCACTGCGAATAGGCGAACTTCAACCCTTCGAAGTTGATCAAGCTGATGATCTCACCCTTTTCGCGGTCACCCTTAAGTGAAATAAACCCATCGGTGACCGGGGCTACCACTTCGGTATTGGAGGGTTTCTGACCCTTCAGCGGGATATAACTCAGCACCCCGTCCCGGCTCAGGAACCACTCACCCGCCTTATCCAGGCAGATACGCGCGTTCTCGTAGTGATATCGCGCGTTAGGGCCGCTATAGTTGAATGAATTCCCTGGCTTGTTGGTCAAATGAGCAATGCTGTTCAAATCGACACTGGTAATACGGTGCCGTGAGCGTTCCCAGCTCTGGTATGCGACCAACTGGGTATCCAGAAGTTCCTGGGGTGAAAGGCCCTTCAACGGCTCAGCATCTACAGGCTTCAAAGGCACCCAGTTGGTGCTCCCGCCATCATCGGTAGGGGTATATCTCAATCGCAGTGTGCTGTTATTGGGCGTTCGGGCACGCATCATGCGCTGGCCGTTCACCCAAAGCTGCTCGAAATACCACTTGCCAGCCGCGACCTGAGGCAGCTTCACCCGCCAGACGCCGTCCTTGCCCACAGTGAAGCCCTTGATGCGCTGCCCCCCATCGAACCAGACCGTGGCCCCTTTGGCTGCGCGGTAGGTGATGGGCATGTCAGGATACCCGGTGTCTCCGCTGTGAAACTCGATTGGTTTGAGCACCGGGTAGCGGCCTGAGGCAAACTGCACATCAACCGGTGTGCGCATGATCTTCAGCGGCTTGATCTGGTTGATGCGTTTGCGGGCCCCGTCCATACTGGCCAGCGGGCCGTCTGTGCCTTCCTTGTTGGGGGCAGGCATATCCCCGCTCCAAGTGTCACGCCCGGCCGGGCTGACATACAGCGTCACCGCCTGTGCGCTGAGTTGGCAGAGAGTGCCGACGGCACATATGGCCGCCAATAGGGGTATGAGTCGCATGAGTTCACCTCAGATTGGGGTAGAAATAGAGTTCAACTATTAATATGGTTCGATATCCCCGATCTTAATTCCTTCCATACGATCGCTGCGCAGCTCAGAATATCAGTCGATGGTAATATGTAATCGAGAGATCGACCAAGCGCAGGACACAAATGATATACAAAGCCGCAATCCTTGATTTTGATGGCACTCTGATGGACTCAATGCCGGTATGGAAGCATGTGGGCGAAAACTACCTGCGTGGACAGGGCATCACACCACCACCAGATTTACGAAAAACGCTGAAGGAATTCAGCTTGGGACAGTCTGCAGAGTATTTCCGCACCACCTACAGTTTGCCGCATACCAACACAGAGATCATTGACCAGATCATGGCCATGGTGGAGCACCAGTTCTGTCACGAAGTGCCCCTGAAGCCCGATGTTAAGCAGTTTCTGGAGCGAATGTATGGAGCAGGTATGAGATTCTGTGTCGCAACTGCTTCGCATCGCAAAGTAGTCGAAGCTGCGCTGCGTCGGCTTGAGGTAGACCAGTATATCGACGACATCGTGACATGCATTGAGGTCGGCCACGGCAAAAATGATCCAACTATCTTTGAGGAGGCACTGCGAAGGCTGGGAGTCGCGAAGCACAAGTGTCTGGTGTTTGAGGATGCGCTTCATGCCATCCGCACCGCCGTCAACGCCGGGTTTACGACAATCGGGGTGTATGACGCCTCAGCAGCCTCAGATGAACAGGAGATTTCTGACACGGCTTCTGACTACATCCGCACCTTCGCCGAATGGGATACGGAAACAGTGTTGAGGTAAAACAAGCCACAGTAGCAGCCAGCCTGCAGTATACACAGAACACCACAGACCGGCTGCCGACATCGTTAGGTAACCTGCAGAACCATCCGAGCACCGCCCCCTCTATCCTGGTCTTTGGGGATAAAGAGATAGACCACACCGTCACACCATGATTCATCACCGGTGATCGGCCCTAATTGTCCTAAAAACAAAACCTCTTCATCGGGGTATAACAACGGCCAATCGGCTGCCTGACACCATTCGGGCCATCCGCCAAGCTTGAATCTCTGCCATCCTTCATGGGTAAAGCTGCCTGACTTATCCTCTCCCTCTTCTTCTTCGTCGACGATAAATAGCAACCTCTCAAGGAAAGACATCTGCTTTAAATCCTGGTAATCCGTGAGTTCAGGGATATTTTCCATGTCGGCCATGAAGGGTTCATCTATGCGGTCTACAAACTCTACGCTATGGGCCCCGTAGATGTCCTCTGCGATGATCCCTAGTCCGTCGGGTTGGTCTGTCTCAGTGACCTCAAACAAACTGAGGTCATAGCCGGTGGCCTTGCCTGGATCGTATTCCGTAAAGTCATAGCCATCATTGCCCCATCCGAAAGGCATATTACCTTCATATACGCAGTGCATGCAGTAGTGGAACGAGACCAGAGTCCTGCTGTCGGAGGGAAAACCCGGCACATCAGATAACCGGATTTGGCCGAAGAAGCTCATGGGTTGGCCATGGATGCAGTGCGGCCTTGGCTTACCCGCAGGCCACCATGGTGTTCCCCCCATATTTGCTTCAAAAACCTGTCCTACCTCTTCGGGCGTCAGCAACATAACACGAGCTTGTTTGAGGTATTTACCCAACATCTTATCAGGGGCGTTGTGATCGAAGTCCATATAATCCTCACGAATAATATCTAGCGTTCCGGGTATAAAATTAAAATCAGGGCTGGTGGTGAACCAGCCCTGATTTGCTCGTGTAAGCTTCGGTTAGTTTATTTGTTGCGTTTGCGAAGGGTCCGCAGAATAGCCATTCCAGCCAACGGCAAAGCCATGGTGAAAGGTTCTGGAACCGGATTGGGTTGTGAGCTACTAGATGAGACGCGTGAGACACCCCCACCAATCTGCGAGAGGATTGGTGAATCGATACTCACAGCCTCGTTGCCCGACTGGGCAGATGCTTGATTCACAAGGTCACCGGTTAATGTCACGGAGCTGTTAAGCACCGATCCAATTGCCGGAGCACTTACGATCACAGGCACCATCTTGTAGCTGCCAAGGTTTTTACTAGGAACAGGCATATAAACTACTGTTCCCCGAACTTTCAGAAGCGAGGCACCACCGACAGCATCTTTGCTAGTGTCGATTTTCATCGAGATAGCCTTTTTGTTTTCGGTAGGTGCTTGATCGACCGGCAGGAGTAACCCAGCCAATCCACCTTGTTCGAGGTCCGTCTTATTATTAAGCATCTGAGCTAACGCCATAATCTGGTCGATAGATACCTGATTTAGCATATCTATGGCTACCAGACTATTCTCGTATGAATCATGAATTTGATTCAATGAATCAGATGCGAAGAATACAGACGGATCAACCTCGCTTCGAAGGGCGTCAATCGCAGCTTGATCGAGAGCAGCGCCAGATAGTGCGACACTTGATGCCACATTACCGTTAACTGTTTCCGAACTAGCTGCGAATGCGACCGACGCGGATAAGGTGCAGAAAGCTACAGCGATTGCCGCAACAATCTTCGTCCGTTTGGTCATGCACTCGTACCTCCAAAGCCTGACTTGCAAGTCAGCCTCATCATTCCAAGCGTGCACAGGAATGACAGGCGTCGAGTACTGCTGTAATGGGAACCATCCGCTACATCAGCACCACATTAAGCGTACCACCCCAATTAGTCGAAGTCAACTGTTTCTACAGTTTTTTTCCACATTTCGGATTTTAATACTGTGAATTCGCCGAATCGGATAAAAACGAGCCATTACGACAGTAAAAAGGCTGCGAGCTGGCATCATTACTTGAGCAGATATCATCGAAACTCACCAACCGGAATTACCATCCGGATGCAGATGGTTCACGATTCGTCAGGCCTCAGCCAGTTTCAACACGTCGCTCAGCTTCACCGCACCTGTATACAGCGCTTTCCCAACGATCGCTCCTTCAGCACCGCTGCGAATTGAAATCGCCACATCATCCAGTGTGGCAAAACCACCGGAAGTAATGATGGGTATGGGTGAGGCTGCACAAAGCCACGTATAGAGCTCCTCATCAAAGCCATTCAACATACCATCGCGGCTGATCTCTGTGTAGATTACGCGCTTCGCGCCTAATCCAGCCATCTGGTGGATCAGCTCTATCGCCGGGATTTCGGTCTGGCTCTGCCAACCATCAATCGCCACCATGCGATGCCGTCCATCAACGCCCAGGGCAACTTGCTCACCGAACTCCGCGAACGCCTTGGCGGCGAACTCAGGATCGCGAACCGCAGCACTACCAATCACGATTCGGCTTGCACCGGCGGCCAATGCGGCTCCGGCCGACTCAAGGCTGCGGATTCCCCCACCCAACTGAATGGGAATGCTGATGGCCTGGTTCACCCGCTTGATGATCTCGAGCTGTTTTGGCTCACCGCTCTTGGCTCCGTCAAGGTCTACCATGTGAAGCCACTTGGCCCCCTGGCTCTGCCACTGCAGGGCCATCTCCACCGGGTCCTCGCCGAACACCGTCTCCTGGGCAAAGTCGCCCTGAAGGAGCCGGACGCACTTGCCGTTCCTTAAGTCAATCGCGGGGTATATGTTGAAGATGCTCATGTGTTTATATCCTGTGTATGTGTTGTGATTGTCCGTTATTTGGTAACGCATCGTGCAATAGAGACGGTTCGGATGTTAAGCCTGCGACATTCGCGTTATTCAATGGGCACACGGCCGAGGTCGCGGGCTAAAGCCCTGCGGCTAATTGAACGACAAGCCGGCTCGAAGCCGGCTGCAGTATCATGCCACCGGGTGTGAGATGGGTTGGCTTACCACAATGCGACGTACGGCGCACCCCAGCCAGCACGGGCGGGTGCTTTTCGGATCATAAGCCGTGTCCTTCAGGGCGCGGCGGTGAGTATTTGATTTGTGGGTAACCAACTGGGCCAAAGCCCTCGGCAATAGGTAAGCACCAGCCCATGCTGACACGCCAACCCAGGCTGTAACTGATACTATCGGCGCCCTAATCTTGTCTGTATGGGCGACCGGCCGGTCGCCCATACAACATTTTCTGGCAACCTTGGGCGCCCACTAGGGACGCCCCTACGACCAGTTACTCCGTTGGCCAGAGGGGTCTGCAATGACGCATAGCACGTCCGGACGCCCCGAAGGGGCATGATTCCTTGTAGCCAGGGGTGAGCGAAGCGATACCCCTGGCTACAGAGCCACACTGTTTACCCGAATGGGGGTCGAACCGTATCGTTGCATTTCCATACAGGTAATACCATGCCGACCCACTTCGGGGTAGGATGAACACGCTACTCACCACGGGTATCGCTTCGCTCACCCGTGGCTGTAATGAATCGCACCCGCTTCGGGGTGCCCGGACGGAAACTAACTGCGGTGATCGGGCAACCATGGGCGCCCACAAGGGACGCCCCTACGACTAGTTATTCATATGCCCATAGTCATGCTCTAGAGCTGCGAAAAATTCCGCAACATGGTCATCCCCACCGCACTGCTCTTCTCCGGGTGGAACTGCACGGCCCGCACATTCCCCTTGCGCACGGCGCAGCAGAACGGCACACCATATTCGCTTTCGGCCAGAACATGCTCACGCTCACTGGGAGCACCATAGTAGCTATGCACGAAATAGACGTATGAACCTTCGGGGACACCCGCAAACAGCGCGTCCTCAACACACGGCTTCAACACGTTCCAGCCGATCTGGGGCACCTTCAATGGCAGGCCATCCGATCCCGTCATCTCAGATGGAAACTTGATCACATTGCCAGGGATCACCCCAAGGCCACCCGGGGTGAGCCCGTTGAAGCTCTCCTCGCTCTCGTCAAACAGGAGCTGTAATCCCAGGCATATCCCCAGGAACGGCTTGCCGGTATCGATGAACTGTCTGACAGCACCCAGCAATCCCGAAGCCCGTAGATTATCAATCGCAGCACCGAATGCCCCCACGCCGGGCAGCACCACGCGGTCCGCATGAAGGATGCGTTCGGGGTCGCTGCAGATAGCCGCTTCCACCCCGATCTTGTGAAACGCCTTCTCCACGCTTCGCAGGTTGCCCATGCCGTAGTCCACGATCTCGATCATCTATAACGCCCCTTTTGTGCTCGGAAGACCCGTTTCCCCTGCGCGCATCTGAACGGCATCCGCCAGCGCGCGTCCCAGTGCCTTGAAAGCCGCTTCCGCGATGTGGTGCAGGTTGGTGCCCGCCATCTTGTTCACGTGCAGCGTCAGACCAGCGTGCAGGCTGAATGCCCGCAGGAACTCGTCCACCAGCTCCGCGCTCATCGTGCCGATAATCGCCGGCGGCAGATTCAAATTACTCGCCAGGAAAGGCCGCCCGGAGATATCCAGCGCCACCTGTACCAGACTTTCGTCCATCGGAACCAGACCACTTCCATACCGATTGATCCCGCGCTTGTCGCCAACCGCTTTCGCGAAAGCCTGGCCCAGACAGATGCCCACATCCTCTACCGTGTGGTGCGCATCGATCTGAAGGTCGCCCACGCACTTCACACGCAGATCAAACAGGCCATGCCGTGCTACATGCGTTAGCATGTGGTCGAAGAAGCCCACACCGGTCTCAATCGTCGAGAGGCCGCTGCCATCGAGATTCAACTCTATGCTGATCTCCGTCTCGGTCGTCTTGCGCTCTACACGTGCGGTTCGGTTGTTCATAGCCTATTCCTCTCGTCTGATCGATGCGGCGATTTTGTGAGCCTCAAGGTGCTCCAGCTCCGCCAGCGTTTCGATGGTGCCAATCAATGGCTGCAGTGCTTCTTTGGTAAAACTGATCACGCTGGTCTTTTTTACGAAGTCATCCACATTCAACGGTGAGCTAAACCGTGCAGTGCCAGCGGTCGGCAACGTGTGGCTTGGGCCCGCCACGTAGTCACCCAGTGACTGCGGCGCGTAGTGCCCCAGCAGAACCGCTCCTGCGCACGTGATCTGCGGCAACAGCGACCATGGGTCGGCCACCATCAACGCAAGGTGCTCAGGTGCGCATTCATTCGCATACTCCACAGCTTCAGCCATGTCTCGGGTGACCACCACCCCGCCGTTTTCGGCCAGTGTCTGGGCCAGAATCTCATGGCGCGGCAGCGTCGGGGCGATCTCGGCAATCGCAGCCACCACCGCATCCGCCATCTTCTGGCTGGGCGTGATGAGGAAAGCCGCAGTGTGCGAGTCGTGCTCCGCCTGAGACAGCAGGTCCAGAGCCACGAACTTTGGGTTGGCCGTATCATCTGCCACGATGCCAACTTCGCTGGGACCCGCCAGCATGTCGATGCCGACCACTCCATACAGCAGCTTCTTAGCGTATGTGACATACAAGTTACCCGGTCCAGCGATTTTATCAACGGCTGTGATGGTCTCCGTGCCATACGCCATAGCGGCGATGGCCTGCGCACCACCGATCTTGTAGATGGTATCAATGCCCGCCTCTCGCGCGGCTGCCAGCACCAGAGCCGGCAGCTTGCCGTCAGGCCCGCATGGGCTGCACATCACCAGGCGCTTCACGCCTGCCACTTTGGCCGGTATGGCGCACATCAACACACTGCTGGGATACGCGGCCAAGCCGCCCGGTACATACAAGCCTGCACTGCGCAGCGGGATGATCATCTGCCCCATCGCCTCACCGGGCTGGAAATCAATCCAGGTCTCGCGGCGGTGCTTCATATGAAAGCTGCGGATGCGCTGCGCGGCCATCCGTATCGCTTGCAGTGCCTCTTCGGGCAGCGAGGCGATCGAGTCATCAAACTCTTGTTCACTCACGCGGAGGTCGTCGAGTACAGCACCGTCGAACTTGGCGGTCAGCTCCTTCAGAGCCGCATCGCCCCTGTCTTGAACAAGCTGCAGAATCTCCTTCACACGCTGTTCCACTTCAGGATGGTGCTGGGCAAGTGGTCTGGCCAAAAAGTCTCTGACGGCCTGGGGCGTGGCTTCTGCGGTATTGATGCTCCTCATCGGTGCCTCCCGATCGTAATTTAACACTCAACTACTATTATATCCGTTCAGAACGTTAGAGAACGGAGCGACAATTCGGTAAGCTATAAATGATGCACTGATGTGTTGCAGGCTGCGTGTCGCGAAACACAGGGGGAAGAAAATTAACAGGTTCGTAAAGTATGTATTGCCGTTGATCTTGTGGATGCTACTGATGTTCATGTTATCCACATCAATGGGTTCGAATGATGTCTCCCAGCACATGTTGTCGACACTACTGCGCCAGTGGTTTCCGGCCATCACACCACAGATAATCGAGCATATGAATGCGATCGCACGAAAACTTGCACACCTGACGGAGTACGCCATCCTTGCCGTGCTGCTCTACCGAGCCCTGCACCAAGGCTACCAACGCAAGATGACGCAGGCGTTTCGATTCACAGTGGCCTTTTCTATTATGTTCGCGACACTCGATGAGTTTCACCAAAGTTTCGCGGCCAATCGCACACCTTCTGTTTGGGATGTGATGATTGATGCTGCAGGGGCCACGATTGGTATCGGTGTGTTATTTCTCATCCACCGATATAGCCACAAGCCGAACAAGTATCTCGCTCGGTGAGGAAGCCGGACATCATCGTCGCGGCACGGGCCACGACGACCGTGTCCAGCTCCTTAATACGTGAGCTCTTATTCCTTGATGCGTGTCAGCACTAAGGCCATTGAGGAGTTAGATGGGGTTAAAGTCATCGTATCTTTTTCCATCTTCATGGTCATTTCTTCGGGTTTGCCCTTGATCGTCATCTTGATTTTATCGCCCTTGAGCTCCCAGGTTCCCGCCATGGTCATCCCCGCAACAGTAAGATTGAACACCTTGTCCGACTTGAACTCCCACGTCGTGTCAGCCATGCCAAGCTTCGCCGACCACTTACCCTCTACCTTTGGACCGCAGCCCACCAGAGCCCCAAGAATGGTGACGCAGATAACCAGTGCCAGGATACGTTTCATGATATTCACCTCGTACAGAATTAAGTGTAGTATACCGTAAAGTTCCGATTGCCGTACAAGCTGACTCTATGACGGACGCAGACAGACAGGTCATCACACACGATCCACGGTATGCGCAATATCAACATCTACACCATGTATCACATCATCATGTGTGATTCACGTCCTGCTGGTGAGGTGTTCGCCGAGTTGAGGGCGGAATATGGCCTATCGGACTGTGTCAATAGACTTAGCTGAGTATGATAAGGAGTGGCCCAAAGGCACAGCTATCGCGTTCAGCTCGCCGTGCTTCACCTAATCCTTCTGAAAGAAGTATTTAGCCGTCCGCCTCACATTCTGGTCAGGGTCATTATAGGCGATCTGCTTCATCAGCGTTCGAACCTCGCGGCTATCTGATGGATACTCCAACATGCAGGATACAACCATGTCACGGCACCAAGGTTCGTTGCGAAACTGTTTATAAGCCTGGATTAATGGTGTAGCCTTCGGATCTGCCATATATGAAAAGTTGCATAACACATCATACACTGACTTCATGAAGGGTTGTATGGCGATGGCAACCATCAATCGGTTCTTTCGGTAATAATGCAATGCCTTCATCATATGTGGTGTCAACACTTCGCCGCTTATCGCGACATTGAACGCTTGCTCGAAAGAGCCTATAGACTTGCCTAGCAATGCTGCATCGTTCCGCTTCTCAGAGAATCGAGCTAAGCACGGCAGAGCATGAACGAAGTGGTCGTGGAACTTTTTGTCATGTATCAAAGGTTCGATTTGTGCCAGCTTGACCCTATTCTTCATCATGTATTCCAAGGATATGGATAGCAGGATATACCAGTTGAGATCATCCATCTTGTCCGATTTCAACAATGGCAGCAACTTGCCCGCATCATTCCAGCGGATCCTTAGCTTCTTGCATTCAGTATAGCGTTGCGCATAGTCTTTGAGTTGCCAAATGGCCTTACATTCGGCTTTATATGTTTCATGAGCCTCTTGAGGAGTCATAGTATCCGCACCTCGCTTGTCCGAAACTAGGGATTAATAACGTCATCGAATCGTAGTAAGAGCCTGCTTACCGGTCACGGTTGACTGCTTCATCAAATCATCCAAGTTACATGGCATCTCGTTCCAGTGAGTCGAGTTTGTGCTCATCCCTTGCATTGCAACGCCGTCCATTGCACAATCCTTCACGTAGGCGCCGTCAAGATTGGCATAATTCATGTTGGCACCGGAAAAGAAGGAGACATCCAAAAAGGCACCAGATAGATTCGCACCCTGCATATTGGCACCCTGCAGCTTTGTACCTATCAGGTAAGCATTTTGCATATTTGCACTGCTCAGGGATGCACCATGTAGCTTTGCAGCAAACAGACTAGTCTGGATAAGCGAGGCTCCGGACAGATTGGCGTTATCTAGATAGCACATACCCAAATCTGCATAGTTCAAGTTCGCTCCACGTAGATCAGCACCAGTGAGAGTAACCATACTCAGAGTGGCAGCTTGCAGATTGGCACCTTTTAGATTGGCCCCTTGCATGCCCTTCCCAAATATAACTGCACCTTGCAGATCAGCACCTTGCAGATCAATACCTTTTAAATCTCTATTGTCATGAATCTTCAGGCCAATGATGGACACACTTTCTATTGGCTCCAGGTTCAGTGTTCGCAAGTTCCTTTTATTGGCCTGCAAGGCGGCCTTCAGGTCGGGGTAATAACCGGATACAATGATGGAGCTGTCGATTCTCCTCAGTGTAATGATGCCGCTTTTGTACCAAAAACCCGCGACAGCTAGTGTAGCGAGCGCGATCGAGGCGATGACAACCCACATTACCTTTGAATTTTTCAAGCCGTTCCACCCTTCATCCATGTTCGAACTAGTTTGCCGACTCGGATTGTACGCTTACTTTATGATGAATACAATGCCGTTTACACCGAGTATAGATGGAGTTTATTCACCAACTCGCCTTATTATCGGGCAGCACACAACTCTACTCCATCACCAGCACCATGGCGGAATACGCCCCGACGCCTACGCTAAAGGGCAGGGTGACCGAAGCATACTCGCCCTTCCATGGGTCGTAGAGCACGCCCTTACCACGCCCGCCGATCTTGAGGGTGTTCGTGCCGCTGTGGTCATTGACCAACAGAAAGATTTTCCTTTGCTGTCCATCAATGTTTCTCAGATAAGGCACGTAGTAGAATCGGTCGGGCCGCGAGGCGGTCACAACCAGTCCACCGTCGCCCAGCTTACGGACGCTGCTCACAATTCTCTTAAGGTCACCGGTGGTGCGTGCGCCAGCCAGCAGTTTTCTGACCTGTGGTGTTTCCGCCTCGCTGTCACCCAGTGTCGGGATTTTGCCTGACCAGATCAACATACCTCCCTGTAAGACGAACCGGAGCAGCTTCTGGAGGGTAGCCAGTGGAATGATATCCATGTCTGGCATGATCATCACTTTGTATTCATACCCTGCAATCTGCAGTGCCCGATTAGCTATCTGGGCGTGATCGATGGCGTCGGCATCCAGCAGATTGAAACCGATGTTCTGACGGAACATCGCTTCGAATAGAGCGTCCTGCTTTTTCTGCATTGGTTGATATTCAGGGTGCGCCGAGGTGGCAAAGACATTCTGTTGTGTAGGCCGACAGCGCCCCTGGAAGGTCTCGATCGGGTAGTAGACCGCCACTTTCGCCATATCGCGAGCACCGCGCAGGAAATAGCAAAGACGGGCCGCGTAGTCAGTCACGTTACGGAACTCATCAACCGGGTAGGCGTTGTAGTTCACGTAGCTGTTAATGATACTTACTCCGCCCGCGCACATCATGTTGATGTTTTTCCGATACACACTGATCGGGATTAAACGCAACTGCGATGACCCCGCATCCAGGTAACCAGACAGTATGGGTTCAATCAAGGCTTGCGCCACGAAGTTTCCATGAGCGCGGTTCCCGGATAAGGAATACTTCTGCATCATCAGGTTGTTTGACTGACTGATGCCGTGACGGTTAAATTGGTGGTCGTACCCCGCGATCTTGAAGTTTTCCATTGACTGCATGAAGTTGCCATACAGGCTTACATGGCTGGACATCCACTCTTCGAGCAGCAGGTGACCTGAGAGAGAGCCGCCATTCTTCGCGCACCAGTCGGCTATTTGTCTGAAGCAGTTTTTTGACATCAGGTTGCCTACAGTCTGCCAGAAATGCCGTCTGATGATGTTACCCTCATCGGATTGCGGCAGGTACATCGCGGCCAGGCACGGTGCCAAGTCATACCCATGTCCCGCGCGAAATGCCTGCTGGATGCTGTCATCCCAGGGTAGATAGGCTTCGCTATTAGCAGTTACAGGTGCTGCGAAATTCGTCACGGTGTTCAGCGAGGGTTCATTTGTGTAGAAGGCGGTCACATACCGAAACCGGCTACCAAAACGCTGCTTATATGCCTCATGGGTGATGGTAATGTAGCGTTTCACCGCATCGGCATTCAGCAGATTAGGATACTCCCCATGGTTGAACCACGAATCTCGCCGGTCAGGAATCCCCAGCATCTTCTTCGCGACATATACGCAGAACGCCCAGTCACCGTCCATACCTTCGGTTGTGGCTGTTGTCGCACTAAAGGGTACCGCTATGCCGTTCTTGTAGCGAATCTTGCCATTCACCACCGGGTATAAAACGGCAGCCACCAGCCGCAATGCATCTTTCGGAAGATTAACGGCAAGCGACTTTCGCCCTTTACCAGGTTGAGTGATTTGATATACACCGTAGGAAGCATATTCGGGATGCCCATCCACGGTTAGCCCTCCAGCCGCGCCGCTGGGATACATATCCTCATCGAAAATCCAGGCACCCATCTTGCGATTCATCGCATCATCAAGGTTTGCGAGGACATCATCCCAAGCGCGCTCATTGTGCAAATAGTTGCCATTCGGCAAACCGAGAACGGCGGTCCCGATGCCATAGTTCTGTAATTCCTGGAAATTCGGGCGGCATCCCATGATGTACTGTCCCATTCGGTACTCTGCACCCGGTTGTTCAAAAACCGGATCAGTACCCTTAAGCACGGCCATCTTTGCGCTGGATACGCTTGCGATTCCGGAAGGAATCACTTCAACTCCCGCAGCTCCTGACTGGTGGAGCTCCACACAATACTTCGAATAGATTGAAGCCAGCTCATCAGCAGCCAAGGCGCGTTTGATGACCGCAAGCTCCGTGATCCATCCATCAAAACCTGGGATATTGTAGGCCGGTTCACTGCCAATCCGCATGGGTGATGCAGAATTGTTCAGCTTGCCTGGATCAATTGGGGAGCTCTCTGTATCGAGTTTGCCATCGACGTAAGAACGAATCCGCTGACCGTCAAAGCTGATTGTGAGCATCATCCATCTGTCAACGATGTCAGAATTATCGATATAAGTCCAGACGTTGTTTACCGAATTCGGGCTGGTATACCAGCCGATTTTCTGAGATGCTATGACGAAGTTGGGTGCAGGACCGAACTGAATACGGAAATCAGAAGGTTGAGGTGCACACTTGGTGATCAAAGAGCCGGTGATGTTCTGTTGTTCCCGCAAACGCATCCAAAAGTTGATAGTAAACTGACTATGTCCCCACAACTGCTCACGGTTGGCAATCTCCACATACTGTTTCGGGCTCAGAGAGAGTGCCTTGGTGCCAGCTACTGGTCCCTCAGCCTGCATCCGCTTGTCAGTCAGCTTCACGGTGTTACCATGACCTGATAGATCGACGACCATGCTGCCTATGACATCGGCGAAGTTCCAATACCCGCCAAGATCAGCCTTAGCGACGCCGAATTGCTCAAGCAGGGGGATGCGTGCTGATGGTTGTGTCTGCACTATCTGGTAACTCCTTGATTTATTTTGATCGCACACAGAATCGCTTTGTTAAGCGAAGCTCCGTATAGGTTGGCGTTGTGATAATAGCACTCACCCCAATTGATGAGGATCACGCAGCAACTCCCTTCATTTGTGGATATGGTTCATCCCCTAATCCATCACCAGCACCATGGCGGAATACGCCCCGATACCTACGCTCAGGGGCAGAGTGACCGAGGCATACTCGCCCTTCCAGGGGTCGTAGAGGCGGCCAGTGCCCTTGTTGTTCACAGTGACCACATTGGTGGTATTATGGTTATTCACCATGATATTGAGACTCCTCATGCGGCCATCGATGCGCTTACGGTAACCAAAATAGTAGAACAGTTCCGGCTTCTCAGCCTTCACAGCCAGACCACAGTCACCTAACTTGCCCACGTGGTCCGTGATCCGCTTCAGATCGCGCACAGAAGCAACCCTAGCCATGAGCTTCGTGACCTGAGGGGTTTCGGCATCTGTGCTGCCCATCGTGGGCAGTTTGCCAGCCCATATCAGCACACCGCCGCCATCTTCAAACCGCTTCAGCTTCTCCAAAACAGCCAGCGGGATAATATCCATGTCAGGCATGATCATCGCCTCGTATTCATACCCGGCGATCTGCAAAGTGCCGTTCACCACCCGCGCCTTGCCGACAGCCCAGGCATCAAGGATATTGAAGCTTATATCACGCTTGAACAGCTCCTGACCAATGGCGTTCTGCCGATCCTGCAGCTTCTTGATATCCGGGTTGTTCGGTGCAGCAAACACACTCAGTTCGGTGGCGTGTGACCTGGCCTGGAAGCTCTCGATGGGGTAGTACATGCCTACCTTAGTGATGTCCTGGGCGTCTGCGGTGAAGTAACACATCCTGCCGACGTAGTCGTTCAACCGCTTAAACTCATCCACCGGGTAATCGTGGTAGTTCACGTAGCTGTTCACTATGTTGGCCCCGCTGGCGATCATCATGCTCAGGTTGCTGCGATGCACGCTGATAGGGATGAGGTGCAGCTTACCGCGCGCCGAATCGAGATAGCCCGACAGAATGGGTTCGATGAGTGCCTGCGCCTTACGGTTACCTTGCGCACGGCTGCGGGCGAATGAATACCGGCCCATCATCAGGTTGTGCCCCTGGTCGATGCCGTGCCGATAGTAATAGTGGTCATATCCAGGGATGTGGAAGCAGGCCATCTGCTGCAGGAAGTCGCCGTACAGACTAACGTGGTCGATCATGTACTCCTCGAGCAGCAAATGACCAGACAGCCCTCCGCCGTTCTTGTCGCACCACTTGGCGATCGCGCCAAAAAAGTTCTTTTCCAGCACATTGGCCACAGTCTGCCAGTAATGATGGCGGATGATCGCACCATCGTCAGTGTTCTTTACATATAAGGCCGCCATACACTGTCGGATATCATATCCATGATCGGCTTCAAAGGCCTTCGCGAAGGCATCGTCCCAGGGCAGATAGGCCTCGCCTTCTGGGCGTGATGGTGGGGAGAATTCGAAGTTGGCCACCGTCGCGAGAGAGGGTTCCCCTGTGTAGAAGGCAGTTAACTTACGGAACCTTGATCCAAACCGCCTCTTGTAGGCATCATGCGTGACCTCGATGTACCTCTGGCATGCATCGGCATTCAACAGGTTGGGGTATTCACCGTTGTTCAGCCACCAGTTGCGCCGCTCTGGATGCCCCAGCATCTTCACCGAGATATAAGCGCAGAGTGCCCACTCGCCGTCCAGACCGTCGGTCTGGATGCTGCTGGTGGTGAATGGCGCCAGCGTCCCGTGCTGGAAGTCGATCTGGCCTTTCTTGACAGGGTACATGACCGCATTGACGAACTTCACAGCATCCTCGGGCAGTGCCATATTCACGGCTTTCCGCCCTTTGCCCATGTGCACAACCTGCTTCACCCCGATGGAGCAGTATTCCGGATGGCCGTCTACAGTCAAACCGCCAGCCGCCCCGCTGGGGTAGCCGTCTTCATCGTATATCCACACTCCCATGCCGCGGTCCAGTGCGTCGTTCAGGTTGGCTAGACACTCCGCCCACGCTTCCTCGTTATGCAGATAGGCCCTGGTAGTCGTCTTCAGCAGGCCAAGAACCGCGGAGCCCATGCCAAACTTCTGAAGCAGGTCGAAGTTGGCCCGGCCACCCATCACGTACTGGCACATTCGGTACTGGTTACCTGGATTTTCGAATTCCTTATCTACGCCAGCCAATGATTTTACCGACTGACTACGTATGCTGACCACCCCGTCAGGCTTCGCTGCCGGTGGAGCCAGGCAAGGATAGCTGCTGCAGTAGTTGCCGTAAAGAGAGCCCAGTTCCCCAGCGGTCAGGGCACGGTTGAGAATCGCGAGTTCGGTCATCCAGCCATCAAAGCCTGGGATGTTGTGAGCCTTCTCGGCTCCGATCAGTATCGGCGAATCGGTGCGGTTCATGGCACCTGTCTCAATCGCGGCTGTGTCTGAGTCGGGCTGACCGTTGATATAGGACTTGTAGCTCTTGCCATCGAACACCACCGAAAACATGCTCCACTGTTCGGTGGTGGTCGTGATATCCAGCCCCTGCCAGATCATCTGCGATGAACCCGGCTTGTACCAGCCGATCTTCTCAGTGGCGATGGTCAACCAGGTCTGCGGTGCGAACTGCAGCCTGTATTCAAACGGCGCAACCCCGCACTTTGACAGCACAGAGACTCCGCCGATCGAATATGCCCGCAGCTTCAGCCAGTAGTTCATAGTGAACGGGCTGAGGCCGCGTAGACTGCCAGCGTCAGTGATCTGCGCACACTCCTTAGCACTTAGGGACAGCGCGGCCAATCCGGGGGCTACACGGGTGTCCAGCGCTTTGGGGTGAGGCAGCGTGAGCGAGTTGCTGTGGCCTGAGCTGTCAACCACCGAACTGCCTTGGGTCACCGTAAAATCCCAATAGCCTGCCATGTCGGACTTTTTGATGCCCGAACGTTCAAGAATGGCGATATTTTTCGAGGTCTGTTTTTGCACTATTGGGTTACTCCTTGATTTATGGTGGCTGCATGATATTGTTTGATGGTTACAAATCGCACGCATATCTCCCGATTGGCATTTCTCTTCCCATCCGAACCTATCCGTGTAATCCGCGTAATCCGTGGTTCAGACAGGCTCGGGCGGTCACGGGAGGCACTCGCGGGAAGGGCGGTTCGCGAACCGCCCCTACGGATCATGACCGCCGCCGGTCGGCCGCCGGGCACGCCAACCTGCAGATTTGCATTTCCCTTCGCGTCTTCGCGTCTTCGCGTGACACTCCGGACATCCCAGCCGAACCTATCCGTGTAATCCGCGTAATCCGTGGTTCAGACAATCCCGGCATCGGACGGATCAGACGGATCATTTGGCATTGATCTCCCACGCTTTAATATCCGTATATTCGCACACTCCGTCGAAGCACATCAACCCTACCCGGCCTGACATCGCCACTGGTAGCAAGTAGGTTTGGACGTACAGGTCGTCGATGTAGAGCTCGAAGTAGTCTCCCTGGGCGATGAGACAGAAGTGGTGCATCTTCTTGTGCCGCACACCACTATACGAAGCGTGCCCGAACGGACCTACGGTGTCGTTGAAATCAAAATCCAGAGTGCCCTGAAGCTCTCCTGAGCGTGCCTGAACCATACCGTGACCCGATTCGGCGTAGATGTTGTGATCAGTGATTTTCTTGTCAGCATAACGTACATTCCCGCTTCTGGTCACCCCCAGAGTGTCGAGCACCATGGCCACACCACTCCCGGGCTCAGATTCGAAGTAGAACCCGGCCGCGGCAGCGTGCTGGTGTGTGGCGATATGCCCCCGGTTTTCGCTGACTGTGACGGCCCCCTCCACGATGAAGCCCTTCTGCCGGTCGAACTGCGTATCCAGCAGCACGATGCCCCCATCGCGCGAGGCAGATAGCTCCAGACTGTCCGTATCCAGCGCGTTGATGGTATCGCGTGCTGTCTTCACATTTGAGGTCGGGTGGGCATAGTCGGATCTGTGCATATCCACAGCCAGGGCAGCGCCCTTCGCGGATTCGTTCTTCTTCCAGTATCCAAGGCGCAGGTGACCGTTCTCGCAGATCAGCCGCTTTAGCGGGCCGATGGCAAAGCTTTGGCTGGGGATGTCGGGGTCGCGGTCGTGACTCAGCCAGAGCGCCACAAGCAAGCCGTCCGGGGTGTCAAGAGTATGACCAAGCCAGGTGATGCAGGCCCGCGAGTGGCCGGCCAGCCGGAACATCTCGCGGTCCGGCCTGAACGGTCCGGTTGGTGAGTCGCCGATGAAGGTGTAGATGGCATAGCCGTAGCTATCGAGATACATTCTTCCAGACGCATTGAGGTAGTATCGCCCGCCGATTTTCTCCACAAAGTTTAACTCCATGTGGTGTGAAGGCAGCTCTCCCCAATCGATGACCACAGGCGGCAGCACCTGCCAGGAGATACCGTCCCGGCTCTTCAGCATCGCCACACCTGGTTCGCCGACCTCTTCTCTTGTCTCAGACGAAATGTAACCGTAGTAGATGGTATCGCCATCCTCTACCTCTTCTATCACGTGCATTTCGTCCCAGCGTTCGTGGTACAGGCTGCGGTCGGGAGCCACATCGAACTGCTGCCCCACATACTCCCACTCCTTGAAATTCTGCGTTCGGTAAATCTTGAAATGCACCCCCTGGTCCGGGTTGGAGCATGTAGGATAGTAGTAGAAGTATTCCCCGATCCGCTTGATGCCAAAGCCTGCATGTGCGCCAGGAATAGCAAGCGTATCTCTCGAAATGAACTGCCAGTGGACTCCGTCGGTGGATGAGGCGACATCGAGCCCTATCGGGTAAGCCTCGGGATTCTGCTCTGTCTTTCGACCCGTGCAGAAAAGCGCGTAGTAGCAACTGTCGACGGTGTCATATATTGTGTAATTCGCCCACGCCTTCTTGTCAGGGGTCTGCAGAATATCAACAGGCTTGACGAAAAGTGTGTAGCGATCAGATGCTGAGATATGGTCAAGTTGGTTCATGTTGGACCTCCGTATTTACATACCCTTTATACCTTATGTAGAATGCGGTATGTTCAAAATCACTCCAAAACCAGCACCAGCGCACCATACGCTCCGATACTCACGCTGAGTGGCAGGCTGACGGTGGCGTAGTCGCCCTTCCAGGGATCGTAGAGCAAACCTTGACCACGCCCGCGGATTTCGACATCATTCGTGCCGCTGTGATCATTCACCAGAAGGTGAAGCCTCTTCACCCGACCATTGGCTTCGCGCTCGAAGGGCACATGATGGAATTTGCCGGGAACCGAGGCCTTCACCGTCAGCTCCCCCACAACTAACCGCTGGATTTTGTCTACAATCCGTTTGGGCTCGGTGATCCTCATCGCATCAGCCAGCATCCGCTTCACCTCAGGCGTCTGGGTTTCATAATCACCCAAATGCGGCAGCTTACCCGCCCAGATGAGCATTCCACCATGCGATTGGAATCTCTTCAGCTTCTCCAACACCGACAGTGGGATGATGTCCATATCGGGCATGATCACAGCTCGATACTGGTAGCCAGCAATCCGCATCGATCCGCCAGCAACATCCGCACGACCGATGGCTTCATCATCAAGGAAGTTGAAGCCGATGCTCTGACTGAACAGGGCCTCACACAGCTCGTTTTGCCGCTTCTGTAGACCACTGTAATCAACATCCTTCACAAACGAGAATGCATCATTCACCGTCGGCCGGTAGCGCCCCTGGAAGGTCTCGATTGGATAATACACCGCCACCTTCGCTTGATCTCGAGCACCCCACAGCAGATATGAGAGCCGTGCTGAGTAATCGGTCAGCTCGCGGTATACGGAAACCGGATACATCGCCCAGTGCAGATAGCTATTGATGATACTTGCTCCGCCGGCGAACATCATGTTTATATTGCGCCGTAGCACACTGATGGGTATCTTGCGCATCTTGCCAGAGTCGTAGTCAAACCAGCCGGTGACGATGGGCTCCATCAGCGACTGGCTCACATGCACCCCCAGGGAGCGGCTCTTGGAGTAAGCGTACCGTTGAATCATCAGGTTCGTTGTCTGGCTGGTGCCATGTTTGTACATATAGTGGTCGTATCCCGGTATCTTGAAGTGGGCCATCTGCTGCATGAAGTTGCCATACATACTCACGTGATGGATCATAAACTCTTCATTGACCAGGTGACCAGACAAACCCGCCCCGTTCTTCTTGCACCACGCCTCCATCTGACCGAAGCAGTTTTTGGAGACCATGTTGCCCACGCTCTGCCAGAAGTGCCGTCGGATGATATTGCCCTCGTCGGGCTTCGGAGCAAACAAAGCCGCAAGAGATGGGGCCAGTTCATACCCATGATCTATTAGAAATGTTTTCTGGAGTCCATCCTCCCACGGGATGTAGGCCTCCGGGTTCTTGGGCCACGGTGCCGGAAAGAGGGTGACGGTGGTGTCCAGCGAGGTCTCGCCAGTATAGAACGCGAGCACATCGCGGAACCTATTGCCCAAACGCTGCTTGTATGCGTCATAGGTGAGTTCGATAAATCGCCTGATGGCCTTTGGGTTCAACAGGTTGGGCATCTCGCCCTTGTTCAGCCAGTACTCGCGCCTCTCCGGGTAACCCAGCATCTTTTTTGTGATGTAAACACAGAAGGCCCATGGACCGTGCATCCCGTCTGTGACAGCGGTCAACCCGTCAGTGCTGACTTCCACGCCGTTCTTGTACTGGATTTTTGTGTTTTTGACGGGATACAACACGGCAGCCACTATCCGAAGCGCCTCTTTGGGAAGCTTGACCGTGAGTTGTTTACGCCCGGTTCCGTATTCGACAAGCTGGTAGACGCCAATCGAGGCATATTCCGGGTGGCCATCGACCGTCAACCCGCCTGCGGCACTGCCAGGATACTGGTCATCGTCCGCCAGCCAGAAGCCCAAGCCGCGCTTCTTCGCTTGATCGTAAAGCGTGAGTACGTCATCCCAGGCCTTTTCACTGCGCAGGTAGTTTTCGTGAGCCACTCCCAACTGAATGTTGCCGATGCCGTAGTCTTCCACGTTGGTCAGCGGAGGTACCCATCCCTGGGCGAACTGGGTGAAGCGGTATTCATTCCCCGGTTGCTCAAACTGCTTGTCCACGCCTTTCAACGGTGTGACAGATCGAGTTTGCAACGTAACTAAACCAGCAGGCTTGGGCACCGAGGGCTTAAGCTCAGGGATGGTATCGCAGTATCTCGTGTAGAGGCTGTGGATCTCAGCTTCGGAGAGGGCTCGCTTGATGATCGCCAACTCACCTATCCAGCCGTCAATCCCTGGGATTTTATACTGCGTTTCAGCTCCCACAATGATCGGCGATGAGGTCGTATTCATCTTTCCGGTGTCGTATGCCATGCTCTCCGTGTCCAACTGACCATCGATGAATGACCGGATGATTCCACCATCCATGCTGATGGAGAGCATCGTCCATTTGTCACACAGTGTGGTCACGTCCAGCCCAGCCCATACCGACTGCGACGAATGGGCGCCGTACCAGCTTATCTTCTCAGAGGCGAAAGTGAAGGTGGAGTCGATCCCAAGGTGGATACGAAACTCATACGGTGCCACAGAGCCTTTCGTCATCAATCCGATGGGGTTGCGTGGCTCTTTGCGCAGCCGCAGCCAGAAGTTGATGGTGAAGCTGCTGTGACCCCATAACTCCTCGCGGTTGGCGATCACCACACTCTCTTTAGATTTCAAGCTCAGTGTGCCCATACCCGGAACCGGTCGGTCGGACAACATCGACTTTTGCAGTCCCTTCACATCACCGGCCCCGAAAAAGCGCCAATACCCGCACAGCTCTGAAGGTGTGATGCCGAACTGTAGAAGCAAACTGTTGTCTAATTGTGGTGACTGCATGACGGGCGTTCTCCTTGACCTATTGGCTTATTATACAGTGTTCTACGCTGAGCTTCACCCGTCCACAAATTTTGGCGATGCAAGGCCCCGCCGTCTGGCAAACTGATGCATTTGCCGGTATCTGTTGTACAATTGTGATTAGGTTGATCATATACTGAGGTTTGGCATGTCGAAAAGTTCCTCGGCTTCCATCGAACCCGGGCACCGCTCTCCAGCGAGCCTGCGCACCGTGCTCCTCGGGCTGGTGTTGATATTGATCAACAACTACTGGATCACGTTGATTGAGATTCGGTATTACTCGCTGGACGGCTCCTGCCTACCATTATTTATTACGCCTATTTTTATTCTGTTCCTGGTGACTTTATCTAACCTGCTGGTCAAACGCCTTCGACCTTCCCTTGCGATGAGCCCAGGAGAGCTGATCACGCTCTACATACTGGTAGTGATTGGTGCCTCGATGGCCGCGCACGACATGGTGCAGAACCTGTTTGGTGTGATCGCCCATCCCGCCCATTTCAAGCCGATGAACCCCACCTGGGACACCTGGTATAAATACCTACCGGCGAATCTGTTTGTCGATGACCCGCTGGCGGTCAAGGCTCTTTACAACGGCAACTCCGACCCCAACAACCCCAAACTATTCATGCCTTTTATTGCACCGCTTGCGCTCTGGTCGATACTGGTGTTTGCACTGGTGGGGATCGCCCTCAGCATGAACCTGTTGGTGAGGAAGTTGTGGAGCGAACAAGAAAAACTCACCTTCCCGCTGATCCAACTGCCGATGGCAATGTGTGCCGGCATCGACGGACAGTCGCTCTACAAGATGCCGCTGCTGTGGGCTGGATTTGCGATAGCCGCCACGATCTCCGGCATCAATGGTCTGCATGATTTTGTGCCGAATGTGCCTTACCTCACGTTCGTTAAGGGGCTGAAGATGCAGGACTTCACCCAATCGCCCCCATGGAATGTGATCGCAGACACGCAGTTCAACATGTACCCCTTTGCGATTGGGCTCGCGTTCTTTACCCCTCTAGACCTTGGCTTCTCTTGCTGGTTCTTCTACATTGCCCGAAGGCTGTTCCAGGTCTGGGGTGTCACGCAGGGATTTGCATCTGGGCAGAGCACCTTCCCCTGGTTCATCGAGCAAGGCAGCGGCGCCTGGATGGCGATGGGTCTGGGATTGGCTTTCGCAGCCCGCCATGCCATCCGCGATGCCTGGCGCATCGCCTGGCGAGGTGCGAGCAGCAGCCGTGATGAAGTGAGTCAGTACCGCACGGCATTTATCACTTTTCTCATCTGCTGCATTGTGATCGGATTGTTCGCGAAGATGGCAGGGTTTGGAGCGGGTATCGCCCTGGCGTTCTTCGGCATCTATTTGATTCTCGCACTGGCCATCACCCGCGTCCGGGCCGAGCTTGGCACCCCGCATGAGATATACTTCGTGCATCCCCAGGACATCATGGGCACTTTCATTGGCAAATCCAACTTTAAGAGCCAGGATTTGACCGCCATGAGCAGCTTCTACTGGTTTAACCGCGGTTACCGATGCCACCCGATGCCCAACCAGCTAGAGGCCATGAAGATGTACGAGCGAGTAGGCGGTATGAAAACACTGATCTGGCTGATCATCCTGGCCACAGTGGTGGGATACATCAGTGCCTGCTGGGCAAACATGCACGTGACCTTCATCTACGGAGGGACTGCCAAAGCGGCTATTGGCTTCAAGCACTGGGTAGGCGGTGAGTCTTTCAACAAGCTGAATAACTGGATATCCATCAGCCAGCCATGGCGGATGGATAGCAATGTGGCGATGGCGGTTGGTGCTGCGATTGTGGGGGTACTGCGTGCCGCACGCACAGCCCTTCCCTGGTGGCCGTTGCACCCGGCGGGCTACGCATTGGCGGTGAGCTTTGCCATGGACTACTTCTGGTTCAGCTTCCTCATCGCATGGATCATCAAAGGTGCGATCATCCAGATTGGCGGGATGAAACTCTATAAGAAAGCGGTGCCCTTCTTCCTCGGATTGGTGCTGGGTGACTACACCGTCGGCTGCATCCTGGCCATTCTCGGCCCAATGACGGGTGTGTCACTGTACAAGATATTTATATAACTACTTTGCATGGGCGGCCGGATGTCCGCCCATAACTGGTATCTACCACTGCCCAAACTCAGCCGATTCTATTTGACCGGTTTGGCATTAAGCTTCTTCATAGCTCCATCGATTACAGCCTCAGCCTCTACGAGCTTGCCGTCATTCAGCAGCGGTTGAAGACGCTTCGTGACATCATTGACGATCGGTGACGGATCACGCCCTTGTGCCTGCCACGCCCGGAAGCCGGCCTGCAGAGCATCCACCTTACGCTTCAGCCTGGCCCCCTGTTCCTGCTGGCTGACAATATGCCGCTCCTTCAGTATGCCTCCCTGCAGGAACTTTCTGTAGGCGGTGATGGCTTCAGCTCCGAATGCCGCCTTCTCCAGCCGGTCAGGCAGCTCGGTGCCGGTGGCTCCCGTGTTGACCGCGACGATGGCAGCCCCGTGGTTGAAGTGCCAACCCAGATATGTCTCCCAGTCCACCGAGCCGCCAGGGAACCATGCGTTGGCCTCCACGCCTGCCCATCGCAGGTTTCCGTGCTTTTTCAGCTCACGATACAGCGGCTCGAAACCACTACCGAGTACCCCCACCGGATAGGTCGACCAGCCAGGTCGTGACCATTTATTGAATGCGGCCGAGACAGGTACCCCCGTCTCCTCTTCCAGCGTGGCCGCTACATGTGGATACAGCTTATTAGCAGGAATACCCCCATCCACGAACTGCTTGCACCAGAATCCGACGGTCTCCTGTATGATACCGCCCAGCACCTGGGTGAGGTTCTTCGGTGGATTGTTTTTGCTGTAACCGCGGTTCATCAGCGAGCGGTATCCGAGCCGCCCTTTAGCGGTACCGTCAGCTTTCATCAGCTTCTCGGTCTGGGCATCGGGTTTCATATAGTTGTCGAACATCGGCTCGGAGCCCACCAGCACTCCGGCAAACAGATGATCTTTGCCCTGCCGCTTCAGTGCCGCGACCTCCTGCCGCAGTGTGGGTGTGATCACGTCACGTATCAGGCGTGTCCATTCGCTGCGGATGCGTCTGCTAGTGAAGCACATTGGAGGGGCCATCCGCTCCGTCACCCCCCAGTTCAGGTAACGCGCTTTCGCGGGAGGGCCATCCCAGCCGAACCACTCCACATTCTGTCTGTTTGCGGGATTGTAGCCGGGCTTTTTTGGGTCGAACCAGTTCCAAAGGTCTGGTCTGCTTTGCCAGGACACATGGAAGTCGAAGTGCAGCATCACCGCCATATTGTTCTTCACAGCAGTGGCAAAAACCAGGCGAATCTGGCCTGGAACACTCTTTTCCTGCTCGAAGGTGGAGCATGGCACGCCGAATCCCAGCACATGACTGCCGTCGCCCCGATTGCCGATCGTCTTGATCAGTGCGGGCACCTGCTCAGGAGCACGCCAGAACAGCAGATACTTCGGCTCTTCCTGAGATTTACGCCTGAGATCAGCAGCGGTTTTACGTACTGCGATGCTTGGTGCACCTTTCTTCGCCATAGTTTCCTCCGATCATCATATGGCACAGTGGTTAGCCGTGCCACTTTCCTGTGGCCTCATATAAACGACACGCGTTCGCACCCATCACTTGCATCTGTTCGGCCTCACTCAAGAACGCTAACTGCTGGTCCGCGGAGCTTAACAGATGAGGGTAATCAGCGCGGGTCAACAAACCTGGGATATCGCTGCCCCACATCAACCGGTCTGTGCCGATTACATCCACCGCCCTCTTGATGAACTCTGACGCAGAGAGGAACGGATAAGCTTCGTTTGGCAAATAGAGGGGTAACGCAGCCATATCATACCAGACGTTTGGCAGCAGACCAAGGGCAATCTGAGCATTCCACTCGGAACATAACGCAGGATCATTCAGCACCTGCCAGTTTGGCTGCGCCAGGTGGGCGATCACGATGCTCAGTGCCGGATGCGCTTCCGCAATCTGCCGGACAGCGGAGGTTTGGTATGATTCACTTCCCACCCCGCCCAGATCAAGCACCAGTACCTGACCGGTGGCCTCCAAGGTGCTCCAGAGCCACTCAAGCCTATCGTCAGCAAGGGAGGCCCCCGGATGAAGTCCGATCAGCCCTGTTTCCATGGACAGCTCCAGCTTCAACGCACGGAATCCCCTACCCTTAACCTCACGCTCATAGGAAGCCTGGACGTCTGCTGCGAAGATGTCGAGAAACGCAGCAGCCCAGAGGCGGTCTGGGTAGGCGTCCAGAGCCTGCAGCACCAGCTCATTGCACTCACCGTAGAGGGAGCCCTGCAGCAGCATGGCCTTGTCCACACCGTCGGTGTCTATCTTCGCGATGAGCGCCTCCACCGGGTGTGTAGTCTCAACGTCCCCAGGTGGCATCAGCCTATGCTGACGGTCGCCCATCATTATCATTCCCTGCTCCAGGCTGCGGGTCAGCCCGGATGCGATCTGCCCGTGCACCTGTGTGAATACGTGGGTATGGACGTCAACTATCATGGTTGCCTCCTGTAAATGCTGAACGATCCGGATTGATCTTTGCGCATTACTCTAACCGACACGTCAAGTATATCATGCGGTTGTGTCGTATCAGGCGGGCATAGAGGGGATGCGGGGTTATTTCGCTCGAATGGTTATAATCACAGCCTACGGGTGATGCCGGGCATTTGGTGTCGGTAACTCCGCCATGATATTCCAGTAGCATCTTCGAAAACTGGTAATGAAATACGTTAATCTTGCACCAGACAGTCTCCACCGTCGCAAGTCTGACGATGAGTGACAATCAATTACCAAAAGAGGTTATTTGACTCGACATGATGTATATTGAACCCGTAAGCGGAGATACCGTCAACAATGAGCCCAAGTCGCATATGGCTCATCGCTGCGGAAGCACCTTTAAAGGATGGGATTATGGATCAACCAGTCTCACAACTTAGAAAAAAGGTAGTTGTTGTTGGCGCGGGGTTCGCCGGTCTCTCAAGCGCGGCATTACTCGCAAACAAGGGCTACGAAGTCGTCGTCCTGGAGAAGAACGCAAGTCCGGGCGGCAGAGCACAGGTCTATGAACGCGACGGGTTCCGATTTGACATGGGGCCGTCATGGTATTTAATGCCTGACATCTTCGAGCGGTTTTTCGCAACATTCGGCAAGAAGCCTGCCGACTTCTACGAACTCAAGCGGCTTGAACCCTCCTACAGGATATTCTTTGGTCCCGATGACTGGGTGGATATCTCAAGTGACTTTGAGGAGAACTTGCGGCTTTTCGAAAGTATCGAACCCGGGTCGGCGGAGAAGCTGCGGGAATATGTCAGTATTGCCTCATACCAGTATGAGGCGGCTGTCGGCGAATTTCTGTTCAAAGACTACAGGAGTATACTGGACTTCTTCTCAAAAAGGACCCTTCTAGAGGGTCGGAAACTCCATGTATTCGAGAGCATTGACCAGTATTCCCGACGCTTCTTCCAGAGCGAGAGGCTGCGCAGAATCCTTCAGTACAGCATGGTCTTTTTGGGAGGCTCACCGAGCAATACACCAGCTATGTATTCCCTGCTCTCCCACGTTGATTTCAACCTGGGGGTTTGGTATCCGGTTGGAGGCATGGGGTCGGTCGTGAACGCAATGCAGCAAGTGGCCGAGTCGTGCGGTGCCAAATTCCTGTTCGACCATGAGGTCAAGAAGCTGAACGTGCGCAACGGGAAGGTGGTCTCTGTCGATACAAACAATGTTAGTTTCACCGCAGACACGGTTTTGGTCAGTGCAGATTACCCCCATTCCGAGCTTAACCTGCTGACGTCACCGCATCAAACATACAACCAAAGCTACTGGCAGAAGAAAGTGCTTGCACCGTCAGCACTGCTCATGTACCTGGGCCTCAACAAGCCGGTTCCCAAGCTTCTGCACCACTCGCTATCGTTTCAACATGACTGGGTCGAGCATTTTGAGTCTATTTTCAACTCTCCAAACTGGCCTGAAAAGCCTTCCTACTATATTTGTTGTCCAACCAAAAGCGACAGCAGTGTTGCGCCTCCTGGCTGCGAGAATCTGGTCGTGCTGGTGCCTGTTGCGGCCGGACTCGAAGACGATAATAGTGTTCGAGAACAATTTGCTAACCGGATCATAGGCTATCTGGAGGAACTCGTAGGAGAGCCTATTCGAGACAGCATCATAAGCCAGACAATCTTCAGCCAGCGCGATTTCTCCAGCGTGTTCAATGCCTACAAGGGCACTGCTCTTGGCCTTAGTCATACGTTACTGCAGACCGCAGTCTTCCGACCGTCTCACCGCAGCAAGAAAGTGACGAACCTCTACTACACGGGACAGTATACTCACCCCGGGATCGGCTTGCCAATGTCGCTGATTTCTGCTGAGATCGTCTCCGGCATTATAGAGAAGGAGCAGGGTTGGCATGGACATAAATCAACATGATGAGATCATGCGACGCGGCAGCACCACGTTCTATAACAGCACCCTGTTCTTCCCGTTGCAGGTCAGGCGTGATGTGGTCAGATTATACGCGTTTGTCAGGAACGCAGACGACTATGTCGACTCAGTTCCGCAAGACCGCGAGGGGTTCCTTGCATTTCGAGCTCAGCACCGAACCGCAATGCAAGGAAAGACAGTAGACAACCTGATCATCAGCAGTTTTGTGGAGTTGTCGCAGCGTTGTCATTTTGACGAAAGATGGGTCGAGAGTTTTCTAGACGCCATGGAGCAGGATCTGTGGAAGTCCGAATACGTAACGCTCGCAGAGACAGAAGCCTACATACGTGGGTCGGCCGAATCTGTCGGGCTAATGATGGCCAAGGTGATGGCACTTCCTGATGATTCGCTTCATTACGCTGCGATCCTCGGAAAAGCCTTTCAATACATTAATTTCATCAGGGACGTGAAAGAGGACCTGGAGCTGAACCGGGTATACATCCCAAGAGATGCAATCGCAGAAGCCCACCTGCCTGAATTAAGCCTGGCAGCGGCTTTCGAGCACCCAGATTGCTTCAGCCGGCTTGTGCGCAACCAACTGGCTCGGTACTGGCAGTGGCGACAGGAGGGAGCAGCAGGCTATAAGTTCATACCACGCCGGTATTTGGTCGCGATAAAAACAGCATCAGACGCCTTTGATTTTACTGCGTCACGGATAGAAGAAAACCCCATGATCGTATTAAACCGGAAGGTCAAACCCACGAAAGGCAGGATACTCGTGGCAGGCGTCCGCAATCTACTGGCTTTTGGGACTTAAGTATTAAGAACTCTCCAAAGATCATGCGTCCGAAGAAACAGGCGGCACAGAACCTGGACATCGTGTTCATGCAACATCACGAGTATGCGATGAACTAACCGCGGGTCGCCAAGGAGACACTCTAGAATGAAAATACCGCATCCGTATGCATCACTAGTGACGCTGTTGCGGATGTCTCGATGGCGATTCTGGCCTTACCTTGCGGGAACCTACGCAGTAGGCTACACCGCCGGGGTAGAGCATGTTGGACAGTTGATGACGTGGTGGTTCTGGGTTCACCTGCTGTTCTTCACCTTGCCAGCCAACCTGCTCCTATATGGGGTCAACGACCTATTCGACGTCGACACCGACGCACGCAACCCCAAGAAAGGCTCGGTTGAGCACCGGCTTTCTTTGTCTGAACGCCCATTGGTGTGGCGAGCAGTGATGACCGCGCTGGTTTTGGCACTGGCCTTCGCGGTGTTGCAGCGATCTTACGCTGACGGTGCGATGATGGCGGTATTTGTCGTGTTGGCCTTTGCCTACAGTGCCCCGCCTGTTCGATTGAAATCCAGGCCAACTTTGGATTCGGCCTCTAATGTTTTATACGCCGTCCCCGGCTTCCTGGGGTGGCAGCAGGCCAGCGGACAGCCTGTAGATGCGATTGCAGTTCTGATAGCAAGCTGTTGGACGGCAGCAATGCATCTCTTTTCTGCAATCCCCGACATAGAAAGTGACCGGGATGCAGGATTATCAACATCAGCCACATTACTAGGTAGGCGCAGCTCGCTGGCTGTTTGCTCGATATTGTGGCTGTTGTTCGCATGCAGCCTATTGGGAATCGGCGGGCTCTGGCCATGGAGTCTTGTGGCCTTCACCTATCCTCTTATACCCGTTGTGCTGTTATTTCTTAAGTCAGAAGCCACGTATCGGACATACTGGTATTTTCCGACCATCAACTCATTGGTTGGCATGACCGGTTTTTTTGTGCTGGCGATGAGTAAATGAAGACCGTAAGTGTGGTCATACCGACTCTGAACGAGGAGCAGAACATCGCCGGGCTGATTAATGCTCTGGTACAGCAGAATACCCCGATTAAGGAAATAATCGTCGTTGACGGGGGATCCAATGACCAGACCGCAAACATAGCTGCAGGATATTCAGAAGTTCGGCTTCTGGCATCTCAGCCCCCGGTCGGTGCACAACGCCAGTTAGGGTTGGAGAAGGCATCGGGAGAGATTGTCGTATTGATGGATGCGGACACAATTCCACCTTCGGACTTCATCAGCAAATGTTTGAAGGAGATGGACGCCCGCTGTCTTGATGTGGCGTGTCGCTGGTATAAACCTCATCCGTCAAATGCACTGATCAGTTTAGTATATGGATTCCTTAATATCGTATTCTATGTCACACAGAAGGTGTTGGCCTCAGGCGCGGGCAGTTGCATCATTGTGAAACGGACATTCGCACTGCAGATTGGCGGGTTCTGTCGCCACCTGGTCTACGAAGACATCGAGTTCATACGCAGGGCCAGTCGACGCGGCAGATTTGGGGTGATGCGGACGCCGATACTTGTTTCCGACAGGCGTTTTCGCGAGTTCGGCATAGTGTCAATGGCCATCAAGTACCTGATCCTGTCAGTTTTCTTTAGCTTGGGGCTTTTTCGGCAGGCAAACATCGTGAGGTACCCGTTCGGTAAGTACCGGCGTCACGGTTAAGTTCTAGCTAAAATCCCTATATGATGCGGATGGACGGACACACGCACCTGGATTACCTGTGGTCATTGACCGGCAGCTATTCTGAGTAGGGAATCCGACTGTTTGCATATAAGCTGTTCAGCCCTCACCCACGAACTCGTCCAAATATGCTGTTTCGACACCATTCTCTCGCCAACGTTTACGCTCTATGGCGATCACCGCATCCTCGCCACCCAGGTGGATTGCGGAGGCAGCGACAGACAGCCATCGATTACGCTGCAGCCCCCATCCTGCCAGATGTCTGCAGGAATGCAGGGCATATCAACTGGCTGCACGTCGTCCGTGAGGTTGAATACGAACCACACCTCTCGCTTCTCAGCCACCCGGCGTCTGACCCACACACCGGTAGGCAGCTTCGCAGCACCAATGGACACTCCGAGATGCTCACGTATCAGGCGATGCAATGTGAGAATCGCGGGATCGTCGGGCTGTTCACCGCTGGCCATGCTCAGGTTGATGCCGCAGGTCAGCACCTGACCCTTGCCATACCGGTTGAGCACCACCGCAGCGGAGCCATCACCCCAGGTAGCAAGCACCTGAGCGTCTGTGGGCTGCAGCTCTACCTTCCAGTGGCTCGCGGTGATCTGCGTGCCGTCATCGAACGTGACTGTGTCTGCGCTCGAATGTCGGCTCTGGATTCTCTCGATCTCAGTGCAGCCAAGTAATAGCCCGAGGCCGTGATTTGGCCGAGAAGCACTCACCCAGGTGTTGGCATCTCGGCAGGCAAAGGGCATTTCGACCACCAACCGTCCCCCATCGGCCACAAACTGCATCAGCCACTCCGCGGTGCCTTGGTCACACATTTCATCAGCGGTCACATGCAGCAGGTCGTCCGCCTCCAGGTGGTCACCCGGCACCACTAAATCCACGGTCTCGCCAGCCAGCATATATGCGCGATGGGCCCCATGCAACGCCTGTTTGTAGAAGCTACCCCCGCCATTTTCAAGCCAGTTACCCAGCACATGAACCTCGTCCTTGGTCAGGCTTTGCACGCGAGCCATCACATCGGACGGGCGGTTATACAGCAGCTTCACTCTGGATTCGGCTCGGAGAGTATCTACTAAATCGGCGCCCTTTGTGCGCAGTAAGTCGGCGATGTCGTCGCATACTCTGCTGCGCTCCGTCTCGGAGCCATCGATGTTCCGCATTCCATACCCGTTGGTCTCGTTGCCTACACGTTCACTGCGGTATTGCCAGAAGGTGAAACCCGCGGTTCCGCCGGATACGGCAAGCCAAACCAGCCTATTCAGCACTTCGTGATTAGGCGGCACTGACCAGTTACCCTCATTTGTGTAGAACTCATGGCACCAGTAGTTGGCATCGACCCGCCGCAGCCAGTCAGAGATGAGCTCCCCGCCACCGTTCGCCGCGATGGAATGGGGGTGCAGGTTCACGGGGTAGCTGGTACCGTAACGGTCGACCATGCGAGCATTCGCCAGATCATCGCTGGCATCGCAGCAAGGATCCTGAATCACCGAACAGCAGCCCACGTGTGTCATCACGAATGCCTTCGGATCACCGCATTTAATTGCATCGGTCACCAGCTTCACATGACTGGCCACAGCGTCGGTTGCCCACTGACGCCACAGATACATCTGCACATAGTCCCATGCGGTCTGCGGAGGGTTGACCGAGTCGTATGATGTCCAGTATTTACCCAGTGCTGTGTTTAGTTGTTCGATGCTTCCGAACCGCTGCTGCAGCCACTGCCGATAGCTGCGCACCGAATGCTCACACTGGCACTGACCGAGGGGACGGCTGCGTGGCTCGTTCCAGGCGTTGTAGAACCAGAGCGCGGGGTGGTTTCGGTAACGCTCAGCCATATGCCGCACGAACCTGGATGCAGCTTCCCGAACCTGCGGGTTGTCGAAACACGGCAGCCAGCCTCCAGCATAGAACGCACCGTGACCTTCAGGCGAGATGCGTTCTCCCCCAAACCCAATCCGATAGCCATTAAGCTCGGTGTAGACCCAGTCGGGAGCACACTCCATCATAGGCTTCAAGATCACCTTAAGGTGGTGTTTCTGCGCAAGGTCGAACAGTTGGTCGATGTCATCCCAGGTTTCTTGCCCGCGAATCCGCTCGTGACAGATCCACTGCGGACGCAACTGGATGTGGGTATACCCTGCCCTGGCGATTTCGCTAAGGTCATGCTCCCATTCCTCCGGCAGAGGGGTTGGCTCCCTGTAATACTGGGTGCCGAAGGGAAAGAAACCAAACTGTGACTCAAACTCCATTAATAACTCCAAATGATAAAAGGATCACCCGCGTTGATGGTGGTTCAACCAGATAACTGCTCTGCCTTTGGTTTGATCTTGCTCAGCCGAGACATGCATATGAAAGCCACCAGCGGGATGAACGCTGCGGCCAGCATTCCCGAACGCAGCCCAAGCTGCTCCAGGTTGTCACCACTAGCTTTGGCCAGGTTCTGCAGCCACTGCGTGCGTTGAGAGGTCTCGATCACCACGCCAGTCATCCAGGGTCCCAACGCACAGCCCACATCACCGCCAGCAGCCAGCATGGCGAACAGCCCTGTGCCCGCCAGTGGATACCGTTCGGCGGTGATTACCAGCGTGCCAGGCCAAAGCAAGCTGACCGACAATCCACACACCATGCAGGCGGCGAACGAAAGCACCGCACTATGCGAGAAGGCGATCACCACATAACAACCCATCGCCACCAGCGAGCCGTAGACCATCACCTTCCGCAGGTTCATCCTCTGACCATATATCCCATACACCAGCCGCGCGACGCCCAGGCAAAAGGCGAATGAGCAAACACCTGCGACATCGCCTACCACTTTGGGGATATTCAGTCCCATCTCAAGGAATGCAGAGGTCCATTGGGCCGCGACCTGCTCCGACGCTCCACCGAATATAATCGCCAAAAAAGCCAGCACGAAGAACGGCTTCCGCACAAGCGATCGGTTGCTCAGCCGCACATCATCAGGCACCAGTGGTCCTAACGGAGCTTTTAAAAACATCATAAAGTTAACTGTCGGCACGACCAACCACATCAGAATGATCCATTGCCAGGAATGGATGCCAAGGAAATAGACCAGCAGTGTGGTGAACAGAATCACCGACAGTTGCCCCCACGCATAGAAGGAATGCAGCACACTCATCGCCGTCGCCTTCTCATCGGTGGGTATGGAGTTCACGATGGGGCTCAGCAGCACTTCAAACAGCCCGCCAGCCCCCGAGAAAATGATCGTGCCGATGATGAAGCCGGTGTAGGGGTTGCTGAACAGGATTGGCGCGGATGCGAAGATCAAGAAGCCGATCACCTTCAACACATTAGCCGCCAGGATGAATGGCCTGTATCCGTATTTGTCGACCACGCGGTGGAAAGCCAAATCACATATCACCTGGGTGGTGAAGTTGATGAACACCAGCAAGCCAAGCTGCTCGTAGGACAGGCCATATATCCTCCGCAGTGGAATAAACAGAATCGGGGTGAGGTTGATGACAATTGCCTGGGCGAAAAAGCCCAAATAGCAGGCATAGATCGTCAGTTTATATGACTTTGGCTGTTGCTCGGAAACCACTTACACACACCTCTTGATAGACACATTCATGATCTTTCGGTGACACATAGATATTGTATAACAGGCGCGCAGACACGTTGGTAATATCACACCATATACCCACCCTGTGACGAAATACTGGTATCCTTTAGTATAGATAGCAACACAAGCGTCCGTTTGAGGGGGTGGCAGCCATGCCAGAGTTATTACCGACACCACAATATATGAGTCCGATGGGTTACGACGGTTCACTGCGGATTGACCGAATCATATGCTATGTGCTGGATCGGGACTGTATCAAGGCGATGGTGGGTGTGGAGCAGATCAACGCCTCCCTTAGAACTAAAGGGCTGACCCCTATCTCAAAATCGGCAGCCGCGAGACAGCCTGGCACACCGGGCACCCTCTGGCTGGGGGTGAAACCAAGTGCCAAGCTCGACAATATGTTTACTGGCATGCCCGATCCTAAGGAGCAGGGGTACCGGCTGATGGTCGGCAAAGACTGGATTGTGATCCAAGGTAAAGACGTGCAGGGGCTTTATTATGGGCTTATGACGATGATGCAGCTTGTGCAGTCAGACGGCAGCGTGCCCATGCTTAAGATTTCCGACTGGCCCGAGTTGAAACTCCGTGGCACCTATATCTGCGATGCGAATCCAGAGCAGAAGATCGAATATTTCGCCTCGATGAAGCTGAACTTCATCGTGTTCGAGTATCCTGAGCTCTTCATGCTCGACAAACCCGCCAACAACACCCGCTGGAAGAAGATTGCAGATGAGTGCCGTAAACACTTCATTGAGCCCATCCCCGAGCTGCAGAGTTTCGGCCATGGGTACACGATACTGAGCCTCGAACCACGCTGTGCGGAGGCCGTTCCAATAAAGAAGCTTCCAGTCATGGCTCGTAATGGAGTGGTGTGTACCCCTGACGGCGCCATTTCTGCCCTGGCATTGAACAACCCCGGTTTCGAGCAGTCCGAGAACGGCAAACCGGTCGGCTGGGAGTATGACCGCACTGAAGGCCAAGTTGTCGTTGACCAGACGGTGAAACATGAAGGTCACAGCAGCCTGCGTATCACACGAACCACCGTAGGTATGCTCCGGGCCTGGCAGACCATACCGTGTCAGCCACGCTGTGTCTATGAGCTCAGCGGTTTCGCAAAAACCCAGGATATCAAGGCCATCCGCGATACGGTGGTCGGTGCCTACATCGAAGTCTACGGCATCAAAGAGGACGGCGGGCTGTCCCCTTCCCCGCTCCGCTTCACCAGTAACCTCGTGGGTACCAATGACTGGACGAAACTGTCCGGCAGGTTCTTCTCAGATGGATACACTCAGGTTCGAGTTTATATCCGAATGCAGGATGCCTCCGGAACCATCTGGTTCGATGAAGTCGCGGTGACAGGTATCGGTCACGACACGCGGCTGCTGTCGGGCCCAATCTCCTCGCCCGTCGTGTTGACTGACAAAACGGGTCGCATCACCTACGAAGAGGGTAAAGACTACCGCATAGTCGCCCCCACCGGCAAGAAGGACGCCAAATCAGGCTTACTCATCACCAGTAACAGCAGAATCAAGGACCGCGAGGAGCTGCTGCTCAGTTTTGATGCGATCTATGAGGGCACCAGAACCTGCTGCCCCTCCGAGCCGCTCTATCGGAATATCATGCGTAAGTCTATACACAATGTCATCAAGTGCATGAAGCCCCGGTACCTGCACATCGGCCATGACGAGCCGCAGTTGCTGAACGAGGACACACGCTGTAAAGCACGCCGCATGAGCAACGTGGAGCTCGTCGCCGATGACATCATCCGCATGAGGCAGTATATGCTTGAAGCCGACCCACACTGCCGCATGATGATGTGGGACGATGCGCTGAACCCCTTTTCCAATGCACCCAACTTCCAGCTTGAGAAGACGGCAGAACGGCTTCCAAGAGACATCATCATGAACTCCTGGGCATACAGCTATCCCGCCGAAAATGAAAAGATCGTGAAGTCCATCGACTTTTGGCTCAAACAAGGCTTTGATATCACCGGCTCGCCGTGGTTTGACAAAAACAACTGCCGGTTCTGGGCTGAGCAGCTCATCAAGAGCAAGGCCAACAAGCACATTCTGGGCTTGTTCTATACCGCCTGGATGGACCTCCCCGAGAAGCGCTGGGACGGCCTCACCACCGCCGCGCAATCCGCCTGGGCGGGGGTACGGCCCGGAGACTGGTAGGGAATCGAGGACCCGGCACTTAGGGCGATTCGCGAATCGTCCCAATTACGCAATTTGATGAATTACGGCACCCGACGCGCCTGCTTGCGGACCGCAAATGATTAGACACGCGGTGAAAGTCCCCAGTCCCGTAGGGTGCCTATACCGCCCGCTGAGTAGTTAAAGATAACTCCGTCCACTTCGTCAAATCCCCTGATAGATAAGGTATACTCGGTATACAAACCACGTAATCACATAGTCAACTAGGTGCACCAATGCAGTATAACGGTTCCTTTGGTGGTAATGAGTGAGTACGTGGTCACTGCAACCTAGTGAGAGCAACGACGCAATATACCGAATGGAGACCATATGAAACGCAGTCTGAACGATCTGGTGGGATATTCCATCCATGCCAGTGATGGCGATATCGGAACAATTTCAGAATTCTATTTCGACGATCAGGACTGGAAGATACGCTACATCATCGTGGAAACAGGGAGTTGGCTTTTCGGGCGTAAAGTGCTGATATCCCCTGTTGCCTTTAGCCAACCGGACCATGATTCGCACATCTTCCCTGTTAACCTGACAAAAGAGCAGGTACAGAATAGTCCGAGCATTGACACTGACAAGCCCGTCTCGCGCCAGTACGAAACAGATTTACACGGTCACTACGGATGGCCAATTTACTGGGGTGCCGGGGCAATGTACGGAGCAATCACCGTACCACCTATCATGTTGATAGATGAAGACGAAACCGAACACGTAGAACCAACAGGCGATCCCCACATGCGAAGCACGAATAAGGTGACCGGCTACAACGTCGAAGCCACCGATGACAAAATCGGACATGTGGAAGACTTCATGGTAGACGACGAAGCATGGTCCATTAGCTACTTGCTTGTAGATACGGGTGATTGGTGGCCTGGTAAGAAGGTTCTGGTATCTACCAAGTGGATCAGTCAAATAAACTGGAACGATTCGAAAGTCGTTGTTGATCTGACTAACGAATCGATCAAAAACAGCCCTGAGTTTGATCCCAAAATGCCAGTTACCCTTGATTACGAAGAAAGACTGCACGACCACTACGGACGCCCTATAGGGTGAGTTGTGGATAAGTGAGCCGAGGGAACAAATCATACGACAATGGTTCCACGGGTAAAGACCGTGTGAAGGGACCCAATTATGAATTGACCCTCGCTGATGGGAACACATAAGCGGGTAAACTGCTGCCGATCTACAACGCTTCCCTCCCATAGTGCTGTAGTCCCCTATGACGAGGGCGCTGCAATTTAGGTGCCAGGTGTAGAAGGTTAGTTTACCCGTTGAAGTGACAACTATCCCCTGCCGTTAGGCACCTACTTATATACCCCCGACCCACCACCCTCCACCTCAGCCCCGTAGCGTCTCGAACATCGCCAGGATGTTCCCCACCGGCGTGTTCGGCTGGATGTTGTGTATCGCAGCCGCCACCAGCCCGCCATCGGTCCCCAGAACCCGCATCCGATCTGCTACCTGCTTGCGCACTTCGTCTGGAGTGCCGAACGGCAGGGTGTGCTGCGTATCCACAATGCCGCCCCAGAAGACCAGTTTGTCGCCCCATCGCTGTTTCAGTGTCGCAGGCTCCATGCCTTTGGCTGAGCACTGCACGGGGTTGAGTATATCCACACCGGCCTCCACGAAGTCATCAAGGAAGGCCACCACGGAGCCGCAGGTGTGGAACAGTGTCTTCCAACTGGTATGCTGGTGAACCCAGTCATTGATCCGCTTGTGGTGCGGTTTAAAGAACTCACGATAGGTGTTCGGGTTGATGAACGGACCGTTCTGCGTTCCGAAGTCGGTGCCAGAGATGCCGATCACATCGATCTTGTCCCCCACCGCCTTGTGGATGCGCTGTAGGTTCTGGATCGCTATCTCGGTCTGCCGCTCGTAGATGCCGTGTATATACTCGGGGTAGAGCAACGGGGCGGTGTACCACATCTCCACATCGCGGATGCCTTTCGGGTTCTTCATCCCAGGACCAGGCACCTTGGCGATGTCACCCAGCCCTCCACAACCCGACCAGTAGACGATCGCAAGCTCCGTGGTCGCGTAGAGGTGATCGATCTGCTGCTTCAGGAAATCAACCTCCTCATCGGTGTGGACGCTGGCGTAACCGTCCAGCCACTCGTCGGGGTCGAGGTGGTCTTCATCGATAGGTTCCTGTCGGATGATGGCATCGAAATAGTATCCGGCGCGCGGTATCCGGGCGGAAGGAGGCAGCGAGGTGTCACCCTGCGGGTGCATCAACAGGTCACCGTTCGTGTCGGTTGTGATATTAAACTGGCCGGGCACCAGTACCTCTGTTCCGTCAAACAACTGCCAGTGCTTCCAGTTTTCGTTGCGGAATCCAAACATCGTGGTAGGGCCGAACACGGGCACGGTGTCGATACCCAGCAACTCTCTGACCTCGGGCTCCACCTCGGCCAGAATCTGGTAGGGTTCGACCACCTTCACCCGTGCGGACGGCAGTCCCAACGCACTGCGCAGTTTCGCATAAGTGCTGGCCGCGATACCGCTCACCGAGGTGCCCCCGAGGTCGACCGGTGTCTTGTCCGGTATTCGGTGGTTGATGGCTGCCTGGATTCGTTCTCTGGAGGTCATGCTTTTGCTCCTTATATATTGCCGACACTAAGATTATTGTATATCAGGCGCAGATGCATGGTGCAAAGGTGGTACACCATCACTGACACGCAATAGCCGGAAACCAAAGGGACAAGGCCTTGCGAATGCAGTTTCAGAACGCATTGACGATGTGATGGATGCAGTGTTACAATTCAAACAGCCTCGCAACCACTGACGGCGATTTGAAATGATGGGGTTCATAAACGCCGCTTGAAACACGCCATATCTTTGGTGATAAGCGAGCTGCACGAACTGGGAATTAGCACCCAGCATCTATGTAAGCTGCTCCGACACATACTGGTAATAATTTACTGATTCGTCTGTTGTGCCATTGGCTCGTATTGATAGTATTCGACTCGATAAGGCTGATGTATACACATTCAATAATTCAATCCATGAACTGAGGAATACGTGATATGAAACTGCCCCAGATGATGATCTTGGGATGTATCTGTGCCAGCGCATCAGGCTCAACTCCTGTCATCCCGCTTGCTCCAGATACGTTAGTTGATGCCACACTGGCTCAAATGACGCTGGATGAAAAGATCGCGCAACTCAATATGCATATCCCCAATATGTATGAAGCGTCGGGCTTACCGCGGTTGAAAATACCTGCGTTGAAAGCCACCGATGGCCCTCGAGGGCCGCGGGTGACATCTGCTGATGTCTGCTTCCCGTCTGCTTTAGCTATTGCAGCCACATGGGATGAACAGATGTCGGAGCTCATGGGGGCTACCTGGGGACTGAGTATGCGTGAGGGGATGAGAAACTTCTGGTTTGGCCCTGGCGTGAATATGATCAAACATCCCCAGGCAGGACGGAACTTTGAATACTTAGGTGAAGATCCGTATCTGGCAGGTAAACTAGCTGCATCGTCCATCCGGGGCATACAAAGTAATGGGATTATTGCTACGCCTAAGCATTTTGCGTGTAATAGCTATGAAATTGGCCGTACCACCACCAACCCAATTGTGGCGGAAAGACCGTTGCGTGAGATATATCTGCGTGCATTCCAGTATGCTGTAAAACAAGGCGGAGCACTGAGCGTGATGACAGCCTATAATAGGCTCAACAACCAATATGCCAGTTCCAACTATTCGATTTTAGGTATCCTGCGCAACGAATGGGGATTTCAGGGTACTGTGGTTAGCGATTTCGGAGCCAAGATGGAAAGCACAGCAGATGGCTTGAAAGCCGGTACGAATCTTGAACTCTTCGGTGACCATTTCTTCAGTAATGCAGAGGTGAAGAAGGCTCTGGCTGACGGCAGTCTGAGCTTGGCCCTGATCGACCAGCGAGTTCGCGAGTCGCTGCGTGTCCGGCTATCACCTTGGTTATACACCGCCGAAAATGCAGAACAGAAGGTTGACCGTCGCGTCCTGCGCGATCTGGCGGTGCAGGCAGGCCGAAAGTCATTGGTACTGCTGAAGAACACTCAGTCGGTTCTACCCATCACTGCTACACAAAGCGTGGCTGTGATTGGGCCGTTTGCCGATGACGGAGATTTGCTAATTGGTAATCAAGGAAGTGGTACTGTCCATGCTGAGTATCATACGACTCCACTTCAGGAACTGAGTAAACGCATGCCTGGAAAGATCAGTTACGCCAAAGGTTGCGGTGCAATCGATCCTGGTGATGGAGTTGCATTAGCAGCCTTCCCATGCACTGCGGAGTACTATTCAAATCTAGAGCTGCAGGGAAAACCTGTTCTCGTTCGTCAGGAGCCCAGTCTGATGCGCGGTACATTTGAGGTCAGTGCAGGGCCTGCCAAGAGGAATGGAGTATTAGGTTCCGCGTTAGGCTTTGATGGGCAACTGGCATATAATACAGGGCAGATTTCCGCAATCCCCGCGGGTGGTGAGATGAGCCTGTCTGCATGGGTATACTGCAACGATCAGTTCCCAAACTGGGCAGTACCCATCATAAGTGCTCGTGGCGCAGATGATGCTTCGCTGTCGATCACAGCCAACTCAGTGACCCTTTCTGACGGACATGTAACCGCACAGGTAGCCATCAATATCGAGACTCAGAAGTGGGTTCACATTCTCGTCACCCTTCAAGCCAACCAACTTTCTGTGACCGTGAACGGTACGGTATCCCAATTATCACGGTTTGACGGGGGTCTACCGAGTATGGAGCTGGCGCTTGGTGGTGATTCAATCAAGCAGCTATATGCTAGTTGCTTGATTGATGAAGTGGCCGTTTACCAACGAGCCTTAACGACCGACGAAAAATCGAATCTTTACGGTAAACAGGCGGTTACCGAAGGCCGTGTACTATATAACGACTGTGAACTTCCCCCCCTTGTACCTAACGGGCTGAGTTATCCTGGGATTACTGATCTCAAGAAGATGTCCGCTCGATGGACTGGCCGCATCATGCCTGAGCGAACAGGCCGGTATGCCTTTAACCTGGACAGCAACGGTGGCATCCGGTTCCGGTTGAATGGCAAGATGATATACGACCAGTGGGATCAAGCCTGGGGTGAGGGCAGCAATAGATGGGTTTGGCTTCCGCTCGTGAAGGGGAAGGCTGCCAATATCGAGATCGAATTCAGCAACTGCTTTGATGCACCTGGTTACCTGAAGTTTTGCTACTACCAGCCGCCAGTTGAAGATATATATGCCGAAGCTAGGCGTGTTGCCACTGGTAAGGATGTAGCTCTGGTGTTCGTCGGCGTGCCCAACTATCCTCTACAAGGCGAAGCTAATGACCGCGAGAGCTACGACTTGCCCGGATATCAGGAGGGGCTTATCGACGCTGTGAGTTCAGTCAACCCCAATACTGTTGTTGTGCTTCACAGTGCTGGAGGAGTCGATATGCGGCACTGGATTGGCAAGGTCAAGGGACTGGTGGAGGCGTTCCATCCTGGACAGGAGGCAGGCCCAATCGAAGCGGATGTGTTAACTGGCGTGGTCAGTCCAAGTGGAAAGCTCCCCCTCAGCTACCCCAAATTTGCCGGGCAGCTGCCATTTGGCGTGGTAGATCCAAACTACAAGAATACTGTGTGTGAGTTTGGCTACCGCTTTTATGACAAGAACCATGTGAACCCGCAGTTCACATTCGGGTATGGGCTAAGTTATACCAAGTTCGCATACTCAGATATCCAGATCGAAAAACACGGCGACCGCATCCTCATAAGTTGCAAATTACGAAATACCGGTAGTGTAGCAGGCGACGAAGTGGTGCAGCTTTATATCGTAGCTCCAAAAGGCGATGCCGAAAGGCCAGTGCGTGAGTTGAAGGGGTTCCAAAGGGTGTCGTTGAGGGCTGGCGAAACCAAGCAGATTCACATGAACCTGGACAGTGATTCCTTTAGCATCTGGCATCCGGTTCAGAAATGCTGGATGGTGCCAAAGGGATCCTATATAGTCGAGTTGGGCAGTGGTAGCCGCGATATCAGGCTAAAATCGCGTGTAGTCTGGCCATAGTCAGAACAGAGTCCCCGATATGCGTACTGGTATATCGGGGACTCTGTTCTGACTGGGGATTTATCGTTCCGTAAGTACCAAACACATGACTTGCCTGTTCTTCTGGCACACGGCCGGTCCGTCCACCATACAGGTTTTTGAATATGCTATGTTACTGCGGGCATCTGGGAGCTGCGTGTGGATAAAAGCTGCCGGCTCAACCTCGAGATGCACTCTGAAGTGCGGACATTGCGCAACACAGGTCCACACGATGACACACGGGGTCATCCGTGATCTATCGGTTTACTTCGCAGCCATCTTCATTCAATAGCTACTTCACAGCTGATTCTGCGTTGATGCCCGTTCAATACTAGAGCAACCTTCCTTTAGGGTATGAACCTAGTCAGGGCTTATGCGTCTAGAATATGTGGATAAGTGCATCGCCAACCTCACAAGGAGAAGATACTGAATGGTCTATGTGGTCCTTACGTTGTTAACACTTGCTTGCTCTATGCTCCCCGCCAATCCATCTGTCGATTTGCAGGGAACCAAGCCTTTTGTATGTGGTAAAGAAGGATATGCAGTTTATCGGACTCCTGCTCTCGTCGTAAGTAAAAGGAATACAATACTGGCTTTTTGTGGTGGAAGGGTCAATGACCACAAAGATGAAGGTGATATCGACATAGTGTTAAAGCGTTCTGCCGATGGGGGGAAGACCTGGGGCAAGCTCCAGATATTAGCAGATGATGGTCCCAATCCATGCAAAGGAGCTTGTCCTGTTGTGTTGCCAAATGGACACATTCTAGTGGTCTACCTGTGGAATAAGTCGGTGCCAACGGAAAAGGAACGCACTACTCGCGAGGTTTATGTGATCACGTCGGATGACGAAGGAGCTAACTGGTCAAAACCACGTAATATCACCCAAGATGTTTATCGGACTAACTGGGGTTGGTACGGCATAGGTCCTTGCCATGCAATTATCAAACGCCAGATGCCGAACAAGGGCCGTATCATTGTGATGGCTAGGCATGAACAGATTGGAAAGAAAATGGCTTCTCATGTCATCTACTCCGATGATAATGGAAAGAGCTGGAGTATCGGGGGTATTGTAGACAGGCGCAGCTCGGAATGTACGATCGTGGAACTGAGCAATGGTGATTTGATGATGAACAGCCGGAATCAGAACGATAACGAGGATAGCCGTGTGGTAGCTATAAGTAAGGATGGCGGAATCACCTTTGGAAAGCCATATCTCGATACAGCGTTAATCGAGCCCCGTGGGTGTCAAGGAAGTCTTCTATATCATAGCTTGAATGAGACAACTGGTAAGGGTAACATTTTGTTTTCCAACCCACATAGCAGCACCGTTCGTTCTAACGGTTCGATCAAACTAAGTCAGAACGACGGCCAAACCTGGACCGCCATGTATACATATGCGCCTAAAGCGGCCCCTTATTTTACCGGATATTCAGACATCGCAAGATTATCAAATGGCGATATCGGTTTGTTGTATGAGCGTGGCGATATATCAAACACCACAAAAAAGGGTGATAGGTACGATGAAGTCGCTTTTGTGATAATTCCGTTCAAGGTCATCACTGCTCCATTACCGGCTTCGAAAAAATAAAAACATCCATCTGTGATGTGTTTGAGGTAATGGTATGATGTAATGACTGCAAACACAAAAGCACAGGATCAGTTGCGACCTGAATGTTGATGGGAGCTCGTTTTATCAATCAGCCTTCTTCACCAGATACCTCACAGCCGCCTCGGCGTTGACACCGGATGCCCACATATCGGCACGGATGCACGGACAGGTCGGCACTCCCTCGTTGTCATAGTATTCATCCCAGCATCCTGCGGGGTCTAAAGTGCCCATCATAGTGTGATAGCAGGCCTCAGCCGCGGGGTCATCCAACTCCGCAAGGCTGAGCAGCAGCAGCCCGGTGTCGTAGCCCACAAACCCCCTGCCGCCTGGCACGGTCGGAACCAGACCATTGGGCAGCTTGGCCGACAGAACGCGATTGACCACCGCTTGCAGCTCTCCGCGCGTAACCATATCCGACCCCAGGTAATACGGCAGCAGCGATACCGAATGCACCTCGGTACGCTCCTGTCTGTGAGGCGGCAGTTCGCGAATGGTGGCTTGAGGGCTGATGTAACGGCCGCTGGGTGTCCGCTCAGTCCAGGCAAGAACGGGCACGGTGCGTGTCTCGCACACGCCATGCCGGAAGCGTGGTGCCGGAACGAGCTCCTCACGCAGCGGTTCGTTCGCCCAGATACGGTCAGTAGCTACGAAATGCTCGCGATAGGCAGCACGCGCACTGTCGATATACTGACGGTTCATCTCAGCCTGCTGCTGAGTCCAGTAACCATTGGTCTCCGCCCAATCGGTTAGCCAATGCCCTGATGTCACAAACGCCATTGTGGTATCGGCAGATCCCTGGTTCAGACCCGAGCGCAGCAGGAAATTCCCCGCCACATATGTCTCATCGCCATTGAAGGGCAGCATCCCGCCTGCCAGATGCTTCAACTGCACGTTGAAACACCACTCCAGCATCGGCCAGACGTCGCGGGCGATCTGATCGCTACCGACCGCAACCACGTAGTCACGCACTTGCAGAATGGTATAAGCAGGGCCTTCCACCTCGTCGTTTTCGTGATTGTGCCGGGCGCAGTTGGTGCCTATGGCCTCGGCGGTGAACAGGTTCCCAAAATGCTGGTATTTACCATTCCGCCACCGGATCGCCCTTACGGCTTCATCAAACATCCCCAGAGCCAGCATCCCGCGCGAGGCGCCGTAGCCGTCGCGGATGTAGCCCATCTGCAGCACCGCACCCACGGTGCAGCCGCCATCTTTGGATGTCTGCGTGCTGATCATCACAGCGATGCCATCCAGGTCCTCCGCGGCGGAACCGCAGATGCGCTGCAGCTCGGGCCTTGCCTGCAGCCGGCGCTGAGTGAACTGGTGCCAATAGTCGCGGGTATTGAGCAGGAAGCTGGCGACTCCCGCCTGGAGCAGCCGCTCAGTGTAGAGCACAGCATTTGGGTATTCAGTGGTGCCAACCATCGACATGCTGCCCTCGCCGGGCTGCAGTGAGACAATCAGGCTTCCGTCGGGTCCAGCCTCTGCCGTGCAGGAGCCCTCAAATGTGATGATGTAGTTGCACCACAGCTCTGTGGGATACTGCCCGCTTATCAACCCACCAGGGCGTAGAATCAACTGCCAGGCACCATCAATTGTGGGGCTGGGCTCAAAAACGCCGCTGCTCTGAGGACGAAAAACCCATCGGATACCCTCTTGACCACATTTGAAATGACGGATGAAGGCCGATATCCCCGTGGCCGCGTATTCGATATATCGCGCGGCCTCAACACCATCCAGGCTCAACTCGTGATGCCAGATCGCCGTTTGAAGCTCGCGGCGTGCGGTGTCAGTAACTAAACCATCAGCCTCAGTGTGGATGCTCATGGCATTAGGCGCGCTGTAAGGCGGTCCCCAAACCGTGGTGATGTCGGCACCTTGAGCCATGAGCAACATATCGCCGTTACCCATACTGTGTACCGTGTCATGAAGGGGCAGCGCGCGCTGGTCGCTGCGCCAGTTTCGAGTCCTCTGGGTGAGGGCTGGGGTATGCTCAAACGGGTTCATAATCTGCTCCTTATGGCCAGGTGATCATCATGCATCACTACAATTATACTTAGGACACCAAGCCTGTATCGATCCGCTGATTTCCGCAGGCAGGATTTACCAACGGTTTGGCACAATATATGTTGGGGGAAAGTGGAATTTGTTTTGGAGACTCATACATAGCCAGCCAGGCGGAGCCGCATGGAACATGGCGCTGGACGAGGCGATTCTAGAATCTGTGATTCATGAAGAGTCGTTGCCCACTATGCGCGTCTACAGTTGGGATCGACCGTCGGTATCACTGGGCAGGTTCCAACACCCTCACCGCGTGCTGAACGATGAGGTCATCCAGCGGCATAGTATCCCTGTGGTGAAGCGCCTCTCGGGCGGAAAAGCGGTGCTGCATGGCCACGACATCACCATCAGCGTCTGTGCGCCAAGTAGCATCATGGGCGAGGCGCGCGGGGTTGTGGGCAGCCATCTTGCCATCACCAACGGATATGTGGCAGGCCTCTCGCTGTTGGGCATGGCAGCATTGGCCTCGCAGAGTGCGGAGCGTCAGGAGCTGACGGGGCCTCACGCCAACTGTTTTGCTGTTTCGGCAGCAGGCGATGTGACGACCTCCGACGGCCTCAAACTTCTGGGCGGAGCTCAGTATCGGCGGGGCGACTGTTTCATGGAACAGACTAGTGTGCCCATCGGCGCGTGCCCCGATGGGCTGCGTGGTGTACTGACGGACGGCATTGAGCTGCCGTTGACACCACTATCGACATTCGGAAGTGAGCAGATCGTCCAGTGCCTGATGGACGGCCTGGCAAAAGAGATGCAGATCGAATGGCAGCCATCCGAACCGACAGAGCACGAGCTTTCGCTGGTGAAACAGCTCATTCTGGATTACGAGCCTTAACATTCGGCGTGCGATTTACAGGTGATGCGAGTAAAATAGATTTGGAGTAATCTGAATCTGGAGGTAGACATGGCCTACGTCATTACCGAGCCGTGCCAACACTCTAAAGACGGTTCCTGCCAGAAGGTCTGTCCAGTAAAATGCATCCATCCCGGTGTTTACACCGACGATGAGAGTGTGGTATACGACCAGCTCTTCATCCATCCCGATGACTGCATAGACTGCGGTTTATGCGTAGATGAATGCCCGGTAGGGGCCATCTTTGCAGATCGAAAAGTCCCTGCAAAGTGGAAGAAATACGAGCGAATCAACCGAGACGCCTTTGAAAGCGGGCAGGTTGAGGGGTAATCTGATCAGAACCGATCGCTTCACCGTCTTTGGGCGGTTTTGTGATACCATAAACTAAAATTTCCGGAGGTCAGCGACACAAGTGGCTTACGTAATAACCGACGATTGTACCACATGCCTCTCCTGCGTGGATGTATGCCCCACCGAGAGCATTAAAGAGTTTGATGGCGAGGCCCAGGTCTTCATCAACCCCGACACCTGCACCGACTGCGGTGCCTGCGAAGCCGAATGCCCATCAGGTGCCATCTTCGCCGATTTCGATCTGGCTGAAGATAAGAAGCAGTTCATTCAGATAAACGCCAGCAAATACTAAACTGGCTCCCTTGCATTAATATGCATTAATATCGCCCGGGCTCTTGCTCGGGCGATTTTCATTATATAGATAGAGGTGACCGATGGATTGGATGCAGATATCAGTGATGATCAACGCCTCCGCACATGATGCCGTGAGTGAGTTATTCCAGCGTATGGGATGTGCAGGTGCCTGGACTTTAGTCGACACCATCACAGCCTATCTGCCTGTGCTGCCAGAAAGCGAAGGCAAGCTGGAGCTGATCAAGAAGGAGATCGCCCGTTTCACGGAGTATGGCCTCCCCTGCATGCAGCTCATCAGCGCGACGACCGTCAAAGAGGAAGAGTGGGCCGAAAGCTGGAAGGAGTACTTCAACCCGCAGCGCATCGGCAATAACCTGGTCATCTGCCCGAGCTGGCGTGAGTTTGAATCTCAGCCCGGTGATGTGGTGATACAGATGGACCCCGGCATGGCATTCGGCACAGGACAACACCCCACCACCAAGCTCTGCGCGGAGTGGCTGGAGGAGCTTGTGATGCCGGGCACCACCGTGGTGGATGTGGGCACAGGCAGCGGTATCCTGGCCATCTGGGCCGCGAAGCTGGGTGCCGAAGTGGTCTGGGCCGGTGATGTCGACGCTGTTGCCGGCGAAGTTGCGGAAGAAAATGTCCGACTGAACGACGTGTCCGATAAAGTGAGTGTGCATGTGGCCTCAGGACTCTCCGATGCGCCGGACTGCGACCTGCTGGTAGCCAACATCATCGCGGACGTCATCCTGCCGATGCTGCCGGAGTTCGCATCGCGGGTGAAGACAGGTGGGCGCATCCTGCTGAGCGGCATCGTGGATTTCCGCGCGGACGAGATTGTGGAGGCCATGAAACAGGCAGGCTTTACGGATATCATCGTGCGGGCGGACGGTGACTGGCGTGCCTTCACCGGTCTGCGAGGAACATAAGGTGCATCGCTTTTTTGTAAGCAGCTCGCAGATCGTCAACGGTCTTGGTCTGGTGATCGGGGATGATGCCCGGCAGATCCGCGCCGTGTTGAAGTTGAGCATAGGCGAGCAGATCATGCTGCTAGACGGCACCGGGATGGAGTATGCGGGCCCCATCGTGGAGATCGACCTGCAGCACGTGCAGATGGCAGTGGAAAGAACTGAGGTAGGCAGTAGTGAGCCTGCATGCAAAATCACCGTGATGCAGGCACTCATCAAAGCGGAGAAGATGGAGAGCGTGTTTCAGAAAGGCACGCAGTTGGGTGCCAGCCGGTTCCGGTTGTTGCAAAACTTCCGCTCCATCGTCAGGCTGCACCCTGATGAAGCAGACAAAAAGCGCCCCCGATGGGAGCGCATCCTGAAGGAGGCCGCTGAGCAGAGCCAACGCTGCATCATCCCCTCTTTCGACGGTATCTCCACCTGGCGGCAACTTCTTGCTGGTTGGCCATCACACCCTGTGCTGATGTTGCACCCCTCACCGGATGCCATCCCGCTGGGTGCCTGGCGTTCCGCCAACCCCGATGTAGAGGAGCTGACGGTGATGGTGGGGCCGGAGGGTGGTTACACCGACCAGGAGCTTAGCGAAGCCACCGCCAAGGGTGCTGTGATTGTGACCATGGGTCCGCGGGTGCTGCGCACCGAGCTGGCCGGCCCCGCCATGCTCGCCCGGCTGCTGATCGAGTGATGGGTTGTGTCGGGTCTGGCCGGTGGGACGACCGATACCCGACCAGTTTGACGGGTTGCATTTTGGGGTGATTTCGTAGATACTGTGCACTTTGTCAAGGCCCCCCAGGGTTAAATCTGTTATTTGCTCGGAATACCAGATTTCCATATATAACGTTGCAGGTATAACGATTATATATGCCGTTATGACAAGTGTATCTTGAATCTACCCCAAGCTCATGACAAAAGCCAGTCACACAGTAAGATACATAACCACGTAAAAGGTTGCCCGCCATCCGTAGTGATGAACGCCCGCCCCGCATCTTTGAACCTGCAAAGATAACGTTGATGTTATAATGTTTTTGGGACGCTTAGCTCAGTAGCGATTTAGCGAGTACTGAACATGTATCTTTACCGCTAGTACGCCGGCTCTGGAATGCTGCTCATCCACTCATGGACAAACAACAATCATGCTGTGGCTCTCCATCCATACACCCCGATCCTTGAACGACCCTGTCCTGCCCAGCCTCATTACCTTCGCCGGCAAAAACTGGGGCCGCTCCGGCACGAAGCTGGACAAGGTCAGTGTCGTCGGATGGCAGTGTCTGGTTGGCCTGAGCATCCTGCGGCTCCAATCCGTAGCACGGATCGTAGGCCTTATGCCTGGTCAACACCGTCCACATCAAGATCAGCAGCTTACGCATCACCGCGCATAAGACCTTATTGCCAGAACCCGGTCCGAATCTCTTACGCATTCTGGCTACAAACTGATACATACTGGGATGGATTGCTGTCGACTTACGTTCCAACATCTGTAATACCACCATGGCACTTGTGTAAAGCAAGGAGCGCATTAAGGGATCACCCATTTTGGATATGCGGCTTACGGACATAATGCTGGTTCCTGACTGGTGCGGACATGGGTTCATACCCACAAACCTGACCAGCTTCGCCGATGTCGAAAAGCAAGAAATATCACCGATGAGCCCTAAAAAGTAGTTGGATGTGATATCACCTACACCCGGAATACTGTTCAGGAGGCGACGGTCCTCCGCTAGCTTGTCATCGCTGGCAATAATCTCTGCCGCCGCAGAGTTAAGAAGCTGGATATCTTCTTTGCAGTGATCTATGCTGCGCGTAAGAACCGTTATAGAATGCTCATTCTGAGCGTGAGAGAGCCTCTGCTGCAGAGAGTTTTGATGTTTGACCAGCATGCGCCGTGTACGTCCGATTTCCTGCAGTGACCGATAACACTCGCCTTTGGGATTGTAGAGACGCAGGCGGTTCTTGAGTGCGTAATCTGCAATGATCAGGCTGTCCACATAGTCGGTCTTTTGCCGAGAGCCCTGTGAGAGGCGATGGTAGTGTATCCGGCAGGGTTCTTGCCGTGACACTGCCTGCTTATGCTTATACAGGTAGTCAAGCAGCTCTTGCTCACATCCGCCAGTGCCTTCCATTGCGAACAGCACAGGCATCCAGCCTTGCTTCTTGGTAAGTGACACGAGGTCTTTGAAGCCCTTCTGGTTGTTCACAAACTGCTTGTGGACGAGATGGGTGCCGTCCTGATCGACGACAGACACGTCAAAAGTGTCTTTGGAGATGTCGATCCCGGCGTAGTAGCTGTAAGAGTTGTCATTGATTTGCATAGTTCGGTATGCTCCTAGTTAGGGACAAAGGTGAAGAAATGAACCTTGACATCCTTGTATATGCGGGCTTTGAGCCCATGTTACTGTTCGTGTTAGGCCATTGCAGAGAAGGGTGCCGCTCTACGTTGCGTAGTCAATGCTACAAGGGATGACCCGGCATCTACCCCTTCTCTTTCACCCCAGCGTCCCGGTGTGAGGATGGTCCTCAACTCTTGTTGTAGGTATGAGGACCTCCATCTTTAAGCATACAAGGGACGACCCTTATGGTCGTCCGCAAACCATGTGTGGTGACCATCCGTATTCGCAGGTAACAGGCCCGTGTCCACGGTTGTTTGCGGACGGCCACAAGGGCCGTCCCTACGGCATGTGACGTTCGCCTTATGGCTGCTTGATCTAGGTGGTATTTTCGTAGGGACGACCCTTGTGGTCGTCCGCAAACCATGTGTGGTGACCATCCGTATTCGCAGGTAACAGGTTTATGTCCATCGATGGCTCGGACGGCCACAAGGGCCGTCCCTACGGCATGTGACGTTCGCCCCATGGCTGCTTGATCTAGGTGGTTTTTCGTAGGGACGACCCTTGTGGTCGTCCGCAAATCATGTGTGGTGACCATCCACATTCGCAGGTAACAGGCCAGCGACCTCGATTGTTTTCGGACGGCCACAAGGGCCGTCCCTACGGCATGTGGCGTTCGCCTTATGGCTGTTTGATCTCGGGGGATTTTCGTAGATACTGTGCACTTTGTCAAGGCCCCCCAGGGTTAAATCTGTTATTTGCTCGGAATACCAGATTTCCATATATAACGTTGCAGGTATAACGATTATATATGCCGTTATGACAAGTGTATCTTGAATCTACCCCAAGCTCATGACAAAAGCCAGTCACACAGTAAGATACATAACCACGTAAAAGGTTGCCCGCCATCCGTAGTGATGAACGCCCGCCCCGCATCTTTGAACCTGCAAAGATAACGTTGATGTTATAATGTTTTTGGGACGCTTAGCTCAGTAGCGATTTAGCGAGTACTGAACATGTATCTTTACCGCTAGTACGCCGGCTCTGGAATGCTGCTCATCCACTCATGGACAAACAACAATCATGCTGTGGCTCTCCATCCATACACCCCGATCCTTGAACGACCCTGTCCTGCCCAGCCTCATTACCTTCGCCGGCAAAAACTGGGGCCGCTCCGGCACGAAGCTGGACAAGGTCAGTGTCGTCGGATGGCAGTGTCTGGTTGGCCTGAGCATCCTGCGGCTCCAATCCGTAGCACGGATCGTAGGCCTTATGCCTGGTCAACACCGTCCACATCAAGATCAGCAGCTTACGCATCACCGCGCATAAGACCTTATTGCCAGAACCCGGTCCGAATCTCTTACGCATTCTGGCTACAAACTGATACATACTGGGATGGATTGCTGTCGACTTACGTTCCAACATCTGTAATACCACCATGGCACTTGTGTAAAGCAAGGAGCGCATTAAGGGATCACCCATTTTGGATATGCGGCTTACGGACATAATGCTGGTTCCTGACTGGTGCGGACATGGGTTCATACCCACAAACCTGACCAGCTTCGCCGATGTCGAAAAGCAAGAAATATCACCGATGAGCCCTAAAAAGTAGTTGGATGTGATATCACCTACACCCGGAATACTGTTCAGGAGGCGACGGTCCTCCGCTAGCTTGTCATCGCTGGCAATAATCTCTGCCGCCGCAGAGTTAAGAAGCTGGATATCTTCTTTGCAGTGATCTATGCTGCGCGTAAGAACCGTTATAGAATGCTCATTCTGAGCGTGAGAGAGCCTCTGCTGCAGAGAGTTTTGATGTTTGACCAGCATGCGCCGTGTACGTCCGATTTCCTGCAGTGACCGATAACACTCGCCTTTGGGATTGTAGAGACGCAGGCGGTTCTTGAGTGCGTAATCTGCAATGATCAGGCTGTCCACATAGTCGGTCTTTTGCCGAGAGCCCTGTGAGAGGCGATGGTAGTGTATCCGGCAGGGTTCTTGCCGTGACACTGCCTGCTTATGCTTATACAGGTAGTCAAGCAGCTCTTGCTCACATCCGCCAGTGCCTTCCATTGCGAACAGCACAGGCATCCAGCCTTGCTTCTTGGTAAGTGACACGAGGTCTTTGAAGCCCTTCTGGTTGTTCACAAACTGCTTGTGGACGAGATGGGTGCCGTCCTGATCGACGACAGACACGTCAAAAGTGTCTTTGGAGATGTCGATCCCGGCGTAGTAGCTGTAAGAGTTGTCATTGATTTGCATAGTTCGGTATGCTCCTAGTTAGGGACAAAGGTGAAGAAATGAACCTTGACATCCTTGTATATGCGGGCTTTGAGCCCATGTTACTGTTCGTGTTAGGCCATTGCAGAGAAGGGTGCCGCTCTACGTTGCGTAGTCAATGCTACAAGGGATGACCCGGCATCTACCCCTTCTCTTTCACCCCAGCGTCCCGGTGTGAGGATGGTCCTCAACTCTTGTTGTAGGTATGAGGACCTCCATCTTTAAGCATACAAGGGACGACCCTTGTGGTCGTCCGCAAACCATGTGTGGTGACCATCCACAATCGAAGGTAACAAGCCAGCGACCTCGATTGTTTTCGGACGGCCACAAGGGCCGTCCCTACGGCATGTGACGTTCGCCATATGGCTGCTTGATCTAGGTGGTTTTTCGTAGGGACGACTCTTGTGGTCGTCCGTAAACCATGTGTGGTGACCATCCACATTCGCAGGAAACAGGTCGGCGTCTACGATTGTTTTCGGACGGCCACAAGGGCCGTCCCTACGGCCGGAGGCACATAGGCCTACAACACATCCCCGATTAGGGGGTCGATCCAACCCACTACATACAACATGGGCCAGGAGAACCATATGCCAGAAACACGCGTTTTTGAAGTCAAACACTACGGAGCCGTAGGCGACGGTCGGCACGACGACGGCCCTGCGATCCGCCAAGCTCTGGCTGACATCGCCCGCCGGAGCAAAACCGTAGGAAAACAGACCCTCACCCTGCGGTTTGAACCCAAGCGTGTATACCGCATCGGGGCCTGGGATGAACGCTGGGAGGCCCTTCCGCTCATCGAAGCACGGAATGTGGTGCTGGACGGACGCGGCTGCGAGCTGTCGGTGCATCCTAAAAACATGTGCTTCAGCATCCTGCGATGTGCCAACATCACACTCCGAAACTTCGTCATCGACTACTCCCCTCTTCCGTTCAGCCAGGGTGTGGTGACCGCCATCAACCCCGACGGCAGTTTCCTGTGGCGACTGGATGCGGGCTACCCGAAACCGCATGACCCCGACTGGGTAGCCAAAGAGGGTCAGGGTTACGACCACGGATGCTTCACTCAACCTGATGGCCACTATACCCACCACTGGTGTTATGTGCAGCAGGTGCTTCCAGAGAACCTGTCAGCGGGCATCTATCGAATCATCCCGCGCGCCGATATGGCAAATGTGGTGCAGACCAATGTGCAGATCGGTCAGCGCTTTTGGTTCTTTATGGACTACAACAACAAGCACGAACACACCTCACGGTTCAAACAAGAGCCTAACGCCAAGGGTTACCGCGTGGAAAGTGCCCCCGTAGCCAGCATCCAACTGCGATACAGTCCGAGTTGTGTGGTAGAGAATATCACCAGCTACAGCTCACCCCGGTTTACCCTTCGACACGATGCATGTGATGACCTGAAGATACGCAACTTCAAGATCATGCTTCGACCCGGTACCAACCGTATCTGCGCCAGCAACTCCGATGGCATCCATGGACGAAGCTTCCGCGGTCCACTCATTGAAAACTGCTATTTCGAGGCTTTGGGCGATGACAACATAAACATGAACAACCTTCCACACCGCATCTGGGAAGTGGACAGCCCCCGTAGACTTACACTTCTGTACACCGAGATCGGGTGGTACCCAAGCTGGTTGCGCACAGGTTACCGCATCGCGTTTTATGATCCAACAATTAAGACCATTATCGCAGAACGGCGAATTACCAGCCATGAGTGGGACGGACTGCTGTCGCATATCACGCTGGATGCCCCGGTCGAAGGCCTGATCCCTACCGACCACACCAAGCCCACCAGCCCCACTGAAGTGCTGGCTTACCTGATCCCTGAGGGTAAGGCTATCGTTCGTGGATGCGAATTCCGAAGCCAGCTCAAGGCAGCCTGCCTGGTGGAGGGGCCGCTACTGATTGAGAATAACCGCATGAGCGATACCGCATACGGCATCACCTGCCAGGGATACATCACAGACCTCACCTTCCGGAACAACACCATCGAGGGTGCCTGGCCACACGCCATCGGTGTAACTGCTGTGGATGGTGACCCCGAACACGCAAAAATCCGCATACTGAACAACAAGATCACCATGCGAGACGTGAAGGGTCAGCCGGTGGTGCAAGCGATAATCATAAACAGCCAACAGGCAGTTGAAATCTCAGGCAACACGATCACCCTTGATGCCAACACACCCGCTCAGACCGTGCCCATCCAACTGGAGCACTGCGCTAAGGTGCGGATGAGCCGTAACCGGATTATGGACAAACGGGCAGCTCCGTCGCAAGCCGAGATCGTGACCATCGGTATGCAAACATCGCAATGTGAACTGGTAGATAACCAAATTCAAGCGGCTCCCAATGTGACCATCCGGGAGGATCGATAAATGAAGCTTTACGTGTGTGTATTAGCCTTCATCACGCTGGTCTACAGCCAAGCCGTCGCGGCGGGCAGCAATCTGGTGCCTAACGCTCAATTTGCAAAGAGCACCGATGGATGGGGCTGCTACGGCGGCCAGATATCCTGGTCACCGAGTGACGGTCACGCCGCAAAAGGCTGCGTGCTGGTGTCGAAGCGCACCGACATGGGTCACGGCCTGACTTTGAGCACCAAAGGAAAGCTCACCCCGGGAGTGGTCTACAAATACACCGCGTGGGTCAAGCCCAAGGCCAACCAGGCGAGCTATATCAACATCAGCTTGTATACGCGTGATTCAGAGGGGCAGCGCTGGGTCAACACAGGCAACCAGATGATCCAACCCGGACAGTGGAACGCCATCTGGGGATATCTGGAGACTCCGGCACCGCGTGGCGAGCTGCAGGACCAGATCATGACGATCGGCGGCGCCACTGTGGGTATGGAATACTATGTCGATGATGTGAGCATCACCCGGGCCGATTCCTATACGGAGCAGCTCACCGTTGACTGCACGAAGGCAATCGGCAAGGCCACGGCTCGCGGCATAGGCTTCCTGTTTGGTGTGACCGCCACCGAGCCGGATTCCACGCTGTTTGAGGCCCTAAATCCCAAACTGGTGCGGCATCGGGCGATGACAAACGGCGGAGCCCCGTGGGGTAAAGACACAGGGTTCCCTTCGGAACCCTTCATGAAACGCATCGCACAGGCGGGTGCCAAGAGCCAGATAGTTCTGAGTGATGAGTACTGCTGGGCCTATGGGTATCACGCCCAATGGGGATGGCCTGGCGACGCGGCACATGATGGTCTGCAGCCGTTTGATCTGCTGGACCGCACCATCGAGACCGTCTATCGCCAAAGTGTGGAGAAGGGCTACCAGATTGAGTGGGACATTTGGAATGAACCCGACTACAAGGACTTCTGGGGCCGCGACATGCAGCAGTACCTGGACACATGGAAACACGCATACGCCAAGATTCGCAGCCTGGACCCAAAGGCGACTATCGTGGGACCCAGCAACGCCTATTTTACCCAAGATGGCGTCCCGGGTGTGTTCATCAAGCAGTTCCTCACCTTCTGTAAGCAAAACAACTGCCTGCCTGATGTGCTGAGCTGGCATGAAATGGACAACTTCCGCGACCTGCCCCGGCAGATTCAACTGGTGAAGGCGTTCATGAAGGCCAGCAAGATCAAGCCGATACCCATCGACATCAACGAGTATATCGGCGAAGACTTCACCCGCCGCCCCGGTGTCTACCCATGGTTCTATGGGGTAATGGAGGCCGAGGATATCCGGTATGCGGCCCACGCATGTTGGAAAGACGCAGACGATAAGCTGACCATGCTGGACGGCCGGCTGGACGGGCTTGTCACCGCTCCGCCCTACAAACCGCTGGCACAGTGGCACGTCACCAAAGCCTACAGCCAGATGCAGGGTGAGCTATTGACGGTCAAGAACGGTGACGCCGTGGGAGGGCTGGCCTGCCGCAACAGAGGCGATATGGTGACCGTGCTGTTGGGCAACTCATCGATCACCCCGCAACGCACGGTGCTGAGTTTCAAGGGGCTGCGCCAGCAAGGCAGTGCAGTGCTGGTGATCCAGCGCATCCCCGACACCGGCTGGGTGAGCACCCCACAGCCTGCACGTGAGCAGAGCGATGTGATGGTGAAGAACGGCAAGCTCACGCTGCCGCTGAAGCTGGCGCCCTACGAGGCGGTATCTGTGCGGGTGGTCACGCTGACCAAGTAGCGGGTTGGGCGCACCTGACCGGTCCAGTTTTCCCTTTCTGGGCCGGTCTTCTGGCGTCTGGCTGGGCTAAATCCGACGGATAAGACGGTTTGGACCGATCGTGCGGGCGACCGCCGGGCGATCGAATGCGACCGGTTATTGATAGGGGCGGTTCGCGAACCGCCCTTCCCCGGCGTACTGCCCCGTATCATTCGCCGCCAACCACCCCCGATCGCAAGCGATTTCGTCATGTTGCTATCCGAATTGTTAAGCGCTTGGCGTTCGGTAGAAGGGCGGTTCGCGAACCGCCCCTACAATTATATGCGGGTATGTATATGCGGGTATGCGGGGTGATCGGGAGCATTTGTGGCCTGCGGTTGGGTTACCGCCGACTGTTTGGGCAACCACGGGGGGTTGCCCCTACAACGGTTCAGGGGCGACCGCCGGTCGCCCCTACGATCGGCCTACTCGGCTTGCCAGATGTCGCCGCTGACAAGAACGAGGTCGTCCTTGTGGATCACTTCATCGCGCCGCTTGAATCCTAGTTTCGAAGCAATTTCGGTGGTGCGGTGGCCCTTGATCAGCCGCAACTCCGATTCGCCATAGTTGGCAAAACCGCGGGCGAAGGTCTGCCCGTTCATGTCGCGCACATCAATAAGGTCACGGGGCTGGAACCATCCGCCGCACTCCAGTATGCCAGCCGGCAGTACGCTGCGGTTCTCTTCGCAGATGACCACCCGGGCTCGGGCATCTACCACGATGTACCCTTTGGCGGGCAGACCATAAGCGATCCAGCGCGCACGCTGACGTAACGGCGTATGCTGCGGGTGGAAGGTAGTACCCAGCGGCTCCCCTGCCACGATTCGCTCGATCACATGCGCTCCGCGGCCGTGTGCGATCACCATCGGCACCCCGCTGCTCATGGAAATCTGGGCGGCCCGCAGTTTGGTGCGCATCCCGCCGGTGCCTTGAGCAGTACCTGCTCCGCCGGCTATCCGCCAGAGCTCGTCATCAAGCTGGGTGATGTCCTTGATCATCCTGGGTGGATCGCCGTCTTGGGTTTCGTCATATTCAGAGGGGTTACGGTCATATAGTCCGTCGACATCGCTCAGGATAATCAGCTTATCGGCGTCCAACAGACTGGCCACCATCGCGGCCAGGGTGTCGTTATCGCCGAACCGTATCTGCTCAGTGCTGATTGTGTCATTCTCGTTCAAAATGGGGATGGCTCGCATATCCAGCAGCGCCTGAAGCCATTCGCGAGCCTTCAAGAAGCGGTTGCGCTCCTCAAAGTCACTGCGCGTGACCAGCACCTGCCCCACAGGGATGCCGCTGCGGTTGAAGGCGTGCATGTATTCCTGCATCAAGAAAGGCTGTCCCAGTGCCGCCAAAGCGTGCTTCAACAGCTTTTGGTCCGGTGCAGCCGCATACTTGGTTTGATGCAGGATATGCTGGCTCCAGACCTCGCGGCCGGCGGAGACAGCTCCGCTGCTGACCAGGGCGACATTTCGCCCCTCGTGGTATAGCCGCGCACATTGCGCGGCTAACGAGGAGATGGAGTTACGGTCCAGCAGGCCGTCAGGCCCCGTGAGAGTGCTTGTGCCCACCTTCACGACTACCAGATTGCTGCTCATTCCGTCTCTTCATCCTCCTTGTCGTCATCAACATAGTCGAACTCAACTTCACCGATGCGCACCACGTCACCGTCCTGGGCACCGGCTTCCTTGATCTTATCTAGAATACCAAATTTGCGGAACTTGCGGTGCAGGCGGCGCATCGCCTCTTCATTCTCGACGTCCGTCATCGCCACCAGCCGCTCGATGCCTATACTCACCACTTGATACACACCCGGTTCCGGCGTGGTGATTTCCCAGGCCCTGTCCTCGGTGCGTGTCGCTTTAATGGCGAATATCTCTTCATCGACAGGCCGCTGCACAGGAATTTCGTCCAGCATCTGCATCAGTTTGAACAGCAGAGGCCGTGTGCCCTCCCCTGACGGGGCCACGATGCGAAACACATCATACCCTCGGCTCTTCAGCTCCGTCTCCACGCGCTCGATGGTTTCTGGGCTGGCGATGTCGCACTTGTTGAGGGCGACGATCATGGGCCGGTCTGCCAGGTCAGCGTTGAACAGGCGCAGCTCTTCCAGAATCATCTCGAAGTCGTGCAGCGGCTCGCGGTCGGTGAACTCACTCACGTCCAGCATGTGCAGCATCACACGACAGCGTTCGACATGGCGCAGGAACTGGTGACCCAGCCCCACTCCCTGACTGGCGCCCTCGATCAAGCCGGGAAGGTCCGCCATCACAAAACTGCGGCCAGGCTCCACTAACACCACACCCAGGTTAGGCACCAGGGTGGTGAATGGGTAGTCGGCGATCTTCGGTTTCGCAGCACTCACCGCACTGATCAGCGTGCTTTTGCCCACCGAGGGGTAGCCCAGCAGACCCACATCGGCCAGAAGCTTCAACTCCAACCGCAAAACGCGCGACTGACCCGGTTCGCCCTTTTCGGCGAACTTCGGCGTCTGAATTAACGCGGTGGCGTAATAAGCGTTGCCGTGGCCGCCACGCCCGCCCTGACAGACCCTCACAGACTGACCAGCCTCCACGATGTCGGCAATCAGCTCCCCAGTCGTATTGTCATATACCTGGGTTCCGATGGGCACGCGCAGGGTGCATTCCGCGCCGGTCTTACCGTGGCGGTTGTTGCCGGTACCGGCCCCGCCATTTTCTGCGTTGTAGTGCTTTTGAAACCTGAAGTCAAGCAGGGTTGTCAGGCGCTCATCTGCGCTAATCACTACGTGACCACCATAAGCTCCGTTGCCGCCGTTGGGCCCTCCGCGGGGCACGAACTTCTCTCGGCGGAACGAGACGCTTCCACTACCGCCGTTACCGGCTGTGGCCTCAATGATTACTTGGTCGACGAACATCAAATCACCCCCTGGGTGCTGTGGCGAAAAAGCAAAAGTGGCCCGCTATAGAAGCAGGCCACTAAAGAGGAAACTGAAGGCGTGAGTTAAGCGACTTCTGGTGCTACCACCAAATCAACATTTACCCACTTAAGGTTAGCCTTCCGAACGAACTTCACGTAGCCGTCCACCTTGGAGAAGAGGGTGTGGTCTTTGCCCATACCCACGTTAGCGCCAGGATGGAACTTCGTGCCACGCTGTCGCACGATGATGCAGCCGGGCTTGACCAATTGGCCATCTCCCGCCTTCGTACCGAGATACTTGGGCTTGCTATCGCGTCCGTTACGGGACGAACCCATACCTTTTTTGTGTGCCATTACCGAAAACCTCCGCTAGCGTTGCCGTCCCCTGGGTTTTAGGCCTGGATGGACTGAACCTTTAGAACTGTATACTTCTGGCGATGGCCGAAGTGCTTACGATAGTTCTTTTTGGCTTTGTATTTAAACCCGTTAATTTTCGGGCCTTTGACCATGCCGACGACTTCAAAGACGACCTTTGCACCTTCAACGATGGGTGTTCCGACTTTAACATCGTCCACGCCACCAATCATCAGTACTTCATTTATCTCGAAGGTCTGGCCTGCCTCGGTTGGCAAAAGTTCCACGCGGAGGATATTTCCCTCTTCCACTTGGTACTGCTTGCCACCAGTTTTTACTACTGCGTACATGTATTTAAACCTCTGTCGTGACGTATTACCGCCTCAGCCTGATGATTATACCAAAGGGCTGATGCCTCTGCCAAGGGCACAGGCGTATCGTGTTATTTTACCACAGATTTGTGTTGTTTGTTTTTATAGGTGATGCATCAGACGGATTGGACGGATTCGGCAGATAGAATGGCGCGAGATAGCCGTCATGCTGGTTTAAATGTATTTGGGATATGTTGGCAGTAACCGATCAAATAATCAGCCAGAGATACCGGCGTCGGCCCTTTCAACACCAAGCATACAAATATGTGTATGACCTCCTGCTGCGCGCCGTGATGGCGTTAAACCATAGTGCGAGTTATGATAATGTAAAGCTGGCATACTACAATGACTATCTGCTTCATAGTGCATGCGGATGAATGCTAGACCATGGCATGCCTGTTGTCGCGAGAAAGCACTGTTTAAATAAGCATCCAGTGCAGATGAACCTGGCAAGTATGAAATCCATCGTTAGAGGAGCATACCTATGCGACAATGACGCACTCGTCCAATCTTAAATAGGCATCGCTTTCTTAAAACAATGATGGCCGCCGGGGTGACTGCTGCAGGCGGCTACGCCCTATATGCTTCGGCCCCTTGGATTGACTATGGCCAGAATACAACGGAAACATGGAAAAAAATGGAAAAGACTTCGGCAGTATCGATGCAAATGCGGGAACTTGTGCGTTACGCTACTCTCGGAGCCAATGGGCACAATGCACAACCATGGAAATTAGCCATCAAAGAAAATGCGATCGAAATACATCCCGATTACACCCGTCGCCTGTTAGTCGTTGATCCGAAGGACCGCGAACTGTGGATCAGCCTCGGATGCGCACTAGAAAACCTGCTTATTGCCGCCCACGCTATCGGATACTCAACCGAAGTGACCTATCCTGACCCGGACGATTTCATCCACGTATCTCTGAAGCCAGACATCCCGCGGAGCGGAGCCCTGTATGAAGCCATCCCACATCGCCAGAACAATCGTTCCGACTATGACGGTCAACCTGTAAGCACGGCTACCCTTGACCAGGTGCTTGATCTGCCGCAGGAACCCGGGGTGGTGCTGCAGCTTGTCACGAACCAATCGGATATGGAGAAGGTCTTGGAGTATGTCAACCTGGGGAACTCACTCCAGTATGCTGACAAAGCGTTTGTTGACGAATTGATAGGTTGGCTGCGCTTTAACAAAAGAGAAGTCCTGAAGTCACACGACGGCCTATTCACACGATGCACAGGTAACCCGGAAGTGCCGCGGTGGTTGGGAAGGTTGTTTGTAGCATTGACTAAACCCCAACAACAAGCCGATTCCGATACCAGGAAGCTACGCAGTTCTTCCGGTACAGTAGTGGTGGCCTCACAATCGGACGACAGGGCCACGTGGGTACGCACAGGTCAGGTCTACGAACGCATGGCACTTCAAATGACTTCTCTTGACATCAGATCAGCCCACCTCAACCAGCCTATTGAGATGACTAACGTTCGCACGCAATTTCGGAGTGCGATGAACCTGGGCACGTCATTGCCGCAACTGTTGATCCGCTACGGCCATGCAGATGCTATGCCACGTTCTCTTCGGCGTCCAGTGGAGCAGGTATTAGTTCAGGGTTAAGAAGCGAAGTGTTCTCGATCTACCATCAATACTTCTTCAACAATTCCAGCATCGTGCGGTCTAGTTTGTTGCTGCCAAGCTCCCAGAGTGCCGATATAATGTCGACGTTCTCCTCAGAAACGGCATCACCAGCCATATCCCATAGCTGCCTATTTGTCAGGTTGTCAGCGGTGATCTTCCGTTTGAGTTCGTCTATGTGTTCGCGGCTCATTCATCATCCTCGTCTACTGTCTTGCCACTGATCTCATTGAGATAGTCGTCCCTATACATGACATAACTGGCCCAATCACACGCATTACGTCCGCTGCTGTCGGTGATGGTCACATCCGCACCGTGTTGATATAACCAGTCATCAATGGTGGCGAATTCAGCGATAGCCATATACATGAGTGGCGTCATACCATATTGATCTTGCCCATTGATGTCTACCCCAGCGTCCAGCAGCTTCTGAGCCATCTCTTCGGTTAAGTCTTTCGGAAAGTGCAGCAGACTTTTGCCTTCATTGTCACGGCTGAGCGGGTCCGCACCGTGTTCAAATAAGAACCGAACTATCTCCCAGTCACCATTGGCTGCGTGATGCAGTATAGGCGGATCAGCCTCCGCACCTTGCAAACAAGGATCACAACCGCTGTTTAACAGAATCTCAGCCGTCTTAGTATTCAGTGCGTAATGCCAGACGGTGCTTCCGAACTCATCCTGCTCATTGATATCTGCTCCGTGTTTCAGTAAGAGCTTCAGCAGACATATGTATTTTTCGGCATCTCTCTGCAGGTGATATCCATGATAGCTTGGCATCTCGGGGTTGGCTCCGGCGACCAGCAGCTCTTCGATCAATTCGATGGGCGATGATGCCTGATAGGCCATCTCAAGTGGCGTATACCCGCGGCTATAGTTGAGAAAAGGGTTGAATCCGCGTTGATTCGCCAAATTGGGGTTGAAGCCTGCCTGAAGTATCTTGTTCACTAACTCGATGTCGTTCCTAATGATGGCATGGTGCAACATCGTGGTTCCATCGGACGCCTGTACATCACGCCACTGGACAAGCTCATCGGATGTGATGGCAGGAGGCACATCATACGGGTAAGGATAGGGGTATTCGTCGGCAGGTGATATAGTGATCCGCTCTCTCTGCACACGATACCGGTCTCTATAGTCAAAAGGCAGCATATTCGCAATCTGGAAAGGCGCTTCCCCGAAGTCATTAGTTGCCTGTGGATCGGCACCGCACTGCAGCAGGAAAGACAGCATTGGGGGGTTATAAAGAACCGCGATATGGAGTGGACTGTAGCTTTGCTCTGAGGGAGCGTTAATATCCCATCCCCTCTCCAGGAGGTAGCTGACCCCCTCTTCGCTGCCCAACTTAACTAGAAGGTGGATCGCCATGAGCCCATCGGCGTCACGCTGATCAGGGGTGACATGGTCGAGTAATGCTGCCAGAATATCATTGAAGAGCACAGGGGCATCATATCGTGATTTGAAAGCCCAGAGGCATTGATTAAATACGCCAAACACCTCTTCTTCGGGCAGGCAATGCCTCTCACTCCAATAGGAATACTCGCACACCCCAACACGCATAGGATTTGCACCTAAATCGAGAAGGTGGATCACAGCATCTAGGTTGTATTCCCGACAAGCGATACCAAGTAGCGAACGACCATAACTCAAATCCAAGGCATTGACATCCGCACCATGTTCCAGCAGGAACCAGACAATCTCCCACTGATCATCTTCGGCAGCACCATATGTATATGGTCGTAGATCGACACTGCATCTAGCCGGATCGACACCCAGACCCACCAGGTGTTCCACCACGTCCAGATGCCCAAAACATGCACTACTCATAAGTGAATCACAGCGGTACGGATTATCTGTGAATTTGACGCCCAGCTCCCATAGTGTTGATATGAGTTCGAGGTTCTCCTCAGATACGGCATCGCCAGCCATATCCCATAGCTGCCTGTCCGTCAGGTTGTCAGCGGTGATCTGGCGTTTGAGTTCGTCAATGCGTTCGCGGCTCATTCTTCATCCTCGTCATCATTACCCTCAAGGTAGTCAATCACACTGGTCAGTGTGTATGTAAACCCGGCCCAGTCGCACGCCTTCCAACCGTTGGGGTCGGTGAACTCCCGGTCGGCTCCATGGTTCACTAACCACTTAACGCACGTCAGGTCTCCATACAGCCCTGCGCGCATGAGGGGTGTGAGCCCATATTTGTCCTGAGCATCTATGTCCAGACCTGCATCCAAAAGAAACTGAGCAGTGTCAGCGTCGAACCCCTCAACGTAATGAAGCAGGGAGCGTCCGTCGTCATCTGTCAGGCGTGGATTGACACCTTGCTCAATAAGGTACCGAACGATGTCCCACCTTCGCATTGACGCATGATAAAAGAGAGCTGAGGATACATCCGGTGCTTGCAGATCCGGTGCGCAACCGAATTCCCGCAATATCCGGACCGTCTCAGCATCTTCGGCATAATACAGAGCGGTATGATCTTCTTCATCCCGTTGGTTGAAATCTGCACCATGATGGCTTAACAGAGTAAAAACTTCAGGAGTATATTCATCGCTGTGATAGTAGTAGCGACCTTCCTGCATCGGAAGCTCTGGGTTAGCTCCGAACTCCAGCAGAGACCGTATGATAGATATTGGTGCTCCAGCGGTGTATGCCCTTCGTAAGGGTGTATCACCGCGATTCATACGATGGTTGGGATCATAGCCTGCTTGCAGTAGCCTTAGCACAAGCCCTGCATCATTACGAACGATCGCATGGTGCAGCAACGTGGTGTCGTCCGATGCCTGTGTGTCCTTATACATCGAGAGCTCATCATCTAAAAGAACATTACGGCCATAGGGGAATGGATACTGGCTTTGCGGTTCAGTTCTCAGTAAGGTAGCCAGCTTTTCCATGTCTTCATGGTGTATGCAGCTGTTGTGTCTGTACTGATAGGGTGTTTCCCCCCAATTATTATGTAGAGCTACATCGGCACCATTTTCTACCAGCAGGTGCACAATACCCTCATCTCGACACGTTGCGAGATGTAAAGCACTGTTCCCACAACTGGTGCGCTGGTCTATGGGCCATCCTTTGCCTAACAGGTATGAGATACCCTCTTTGCATTTATGCTCTACCATGATATGCAACGCGGTCATGCCTTTGTAATCACGGCGTTCTGGCGAGATTCGATCCAGTATGGCCATATGCATATCACAGAAATGATTGTTATTGATATGATCACCAGGAATGCAATTGTGGAGAACGCCGAAATACTGACTGTATCCGCCGAAAATACTCCAATATGGATATTTATACTCTCCTACCAGCATCGGGTCGGCACCCATATCCATCAGCCGGGTGACTGTACCAAGCTCGCCATTTTCAACGGCGCATTGAAGAAGCGAATTACCAAAGCATTGGTCTACAGCGTTAACATCGGCCCCATTTTCAAGCAGCATCCATACGATCTCCCAATGGCCTTTGTCTGCGGCGACGACTGCGTAGGGCATATATTGAACGCTGATGCTCTTTGCATCAAATCCCAACTCAAGCATAAGTTTCACCACATCGTAGTGGTTGCCACTGCACGCCGAATACATGGGGGAGAATATGCTGAACGGGCTGTCTGAGAAGTTAATGCCCAGCTCCCATAGTGCTATGATGCATTCCATGTTGTCGGTGCTAACGGCTGTTTCGGCAATACCCCACATATCCAGCTCTGTATATTTCTTGTCGGCGATCTCTTGCTTGATCTGCTCAACTAGTTCGCGGCTCATTCATCATCCTCGTCTGGGACTTCATATCCCGCTAGACATGCCGATACATCCATCATGGCGATGACGTAGACCGACCAACTGTTAGCTGTGCGTCCCGAATTGTCTTGAATATCTGGGTTTGCTCCATGTCGCATGAACCACTTGATACATTTGATATCGCCAAACAGACCGGCAAACATTAAAGGAGTCATTCCACGGTTATCCTGAGCGTTGATGTTTACCCTAATGTCCAGCAGATACTGTGCGTGGTCAGGGTTAAATTTGTCGACATAGTGAAGCATGTTGCGGCCTTCGTTGTCCGTGACAGTGGCATGAACGCCGTTCTGAGTCAAGTATCGGACGACGTCCCAATTCGACGATATTACGTGCTTGAAGACAGGGGGATTAGCGGTTGGTCCATGTAGATTTGGATTGCACCGATATTCACGCAGCAGTTCGGCCATTTTGACGTTCTGAGCGTAGTGGAGAGCTGTGCAGCCCTCTTTATCTATGTAGTTAAAGTCAACCCCATGGTCACTCAGAATTTTTAATAACTGGTCAAGCCTGGGGTTTATCTTTTTCCCTGCGAAGTGTTTGCACTCCCATGTTGGCATTTCTGGAAGGGCTCCGGCTTGAAGTAGTTGCTGTATGAGTTCTAGGGATGCTCCGACTCGATAAGCCATTCGCAGAGGGGTGACGCCACGATGAGTAGGCAGGTAAGGATCAAAACCGGCGTGTAACAATCGGCTCACTAAGGATGAATTGTTGCGAAAAATGGCATGATGGAGCATTGTGCTGCCATCTGATGCGATAGAATCCTTCCATTGATGGAGATCAATAGCGTTCTTAGGTTCGTCTATTGGAAAGGGATGTTCTCCAGTGGGATCATATTCGGCATCGCTAAAGAACTGGCGGCACCGATTCAACGATGACGGATCGTAGTGAAGTGTTATATACTGCCATGCGGTTTCACCGTATCTGTTTTTCAAACGGGGATCGGCACCACCTAGTAACAGGTACGGCAGCAGTTCATCATGAGTTTCACTTGCGGTATGCAGCAAGCTGTCACCATGATCTGTCACCAAATCCAGAGACCATCCTCTGGTGATTAGATAATCGATACCGTTGATGCATCCACCTAGAACGAGCATATGCATGGCCGTATAACCCAGCGAGTCTTTCTGCTCGGGGGTGATGTAACCAAGCAGCATCCTATGGATGTCCTGGAGATAATGGTCGCCAGGCATGCATTCGATCAGTTCGTAATAGTCGTCGTCTTTGTAATACTTGTCGAAATGCGACATTCTCCATTCATCATTGTGGTGCCAATAAGGACTAAGGAGTTTCCCGTTAGTCATTGGATTAGCACCTGATTCCAGCAGTTGCTCAACCAAATCCTGGTCGCAACTATCTATCGCGAGTTTGAGGAGTGTTGTACCCCATAGGTGGTCTATAGCGTTGATATCGGCTCCATGTTCCAGTAATAACCAGGTGATGTTCCAATGCCCGACTTGGGCTGCGATTGTAGTGTATGGCCTTAGTTCGGGACTTGAACTTGCAGCATCAAAGCCTAACTCCAACAACAGCCTAACGACATCATCATGGTTATCGCTACACGCATACAACATAGGAGAGAATTTGCTGAACGTGCTGTCGCTGAAGTTGATGCCCAATTCCCAGAAAGCGGTGATGGCCTCCAGATCATCTCTAAGAACAGCAACTTCCGCGCAATACCATAAATCTAGCACGCTGCTGTCCTTTACCTGCCGCTTGATCTCCTTTACTCGTTTTCGATCTACCACTAGTATCTCTTCAACAGCTCCAGCATCTTGCGGTCAAGCTTGTCGCTGCCCATCTGCTCATACTGCACGTCGATGCGGTTGCTGTTAATGATGCCGAAGTCCCCGCGTAGGTTCCACAGTGCCCAGCTCATATTGGCTTGCTTAAAAGCGCGCAGGCTATCCTCCATGTAGCGCAGAGCGAGAGCATGCGGCGTGGCTGAAAACACCCCCCATTCGCCGATCATGATACCCATGCCGTACCTCTTCCGGAAGTCGACCCACGGCTTCAGTACGGTGCGGCTGAGCCATGTGCGATCTTGAACTCCACCATAAGGCATCCGCAGGTTGCGGGCTGTGCCATTCGCGTTTATCACCAGTCGGCCAGGATGCTTACCCCATTGAGGAGACGCGTTGATCACTACCGGAGGGTGATCATCTGGGGTGATGAGCAACTCCGAGAAGCGCAGCCAGTCGCCTTTGACCATCTCGATGCTAAGCTTTCGGGTGCCGGCGGGATATCGGGCGGTATAGGTACGGTCGAATTCATTCTGCCAAAGCTTGTATTGCTCGGTGTAGACAGCACGCAGCCACTCACCTTTACCGTCAGAGCACACTATGTGATGACGGTATATCTCTTTGCCATCGGCTTTAATGACGAATTCCGCTTCACTACTGACCTGCGTAAGGTGCAACCCTACGCTGCCACCCGCGGGGCCCAGCGCCTTGATATCTATCTCTAGAGGCGAAAACATCGCCTTGTGATGCTTCGCATAGATAAACCCGCCGATTTGCACCGAAGGCCACTGGGGCACAGGATACAGATCCGCACCAGGTAACCATCTCGCCTTATAATGGGTCAACCCCACCGGTTCATAGTTATGAAGTGATTGAGCGACTTTGAGGCTTACCAGTTCAGGTGAAGGGAGACTCGGAAAACCCAGCGCATCAGCGATGATGAGACGGTCAGGGTCTTCTTTACGAATCGCATTTACCAGAGCAGAAACCACCGCGGCGTAAATCTTTGCATCCGCGCCATTGGGCTCATTGAACAGGTTGAAACTGAGCAGCCTGTTGGGGATGCCCGCCCATCGCCTGGCGAACATCGCCCAGTGACGGCAGGCGACCTCCAGCGCCGTCGAGTCGGTAAAAATGCTGGCTTTTTCCTTCTCTGCGGCCACGGTATACCCAGGGATGCGGTGCAGGCACAGGTTGATGTGAACGCCATATTTGGCACCATATGCAATGGCCCGGTCGAAGTCCTCAATCACCTCAGGCTTGATCTGCAGCCAGTCTTCGCCTTCGATATACACACGGTAATCCACCGGCAGGCGCGCAAAGTTGAAGCCCCATCGGCCGATCAGCTCGAAATCCAGCTCTAGGAAGGGTGTGTTGCTCCAGCCCAGATAGAACCGGTTAAGCAGATTGAACCCGCGCCATCGGGGCAGCTTGAAGGCTGTGGCCTCAGGCAGAGGCGCGATGCGGCTCAGCACTTCCGGCTTGATGGTATGCACGCCGATCCGCTCAGGTGATAATGTGGCTGTTGGCATGATGAGACTCTCCTGAATGTGGTGGCTTCTATCATGAGTATTGCACACAAACGTATCGATATCCTGCGTTTGAGGGTAACGAGATCGGCCGCGAGTTCGGTCACCCCATGATCGGGGTTCCCTCACCGCGCGTCGGATAATTCGCTGCCCGCAAGCGGGCGAAGATGGCCTTCCCAACGTTCGCCGGAACGCGGGCCGCTACTGATCAGCGATGGGTGACAGTGCCCATACCGTGACGCAGTCACGGACGGGCCACCGAACCCGTCGCCAAGGGCTGAGGCATGGGTCGCAGGCTGCCAGCTCAGTGCCGCGGGTTTAGTCATGCCGTGACCATCAACACAATCCGCCATGCCACGCGCTAAAGCACATGGCTATTGACCAGCCAAGCCTGCTGAAGCAGGCTGCAGGGCCTCGCTCTGTAACTGTGGTGGCCGCACCCAGACTGCTTCAGCAGTCTATTTTTAATCAATAGCCGAGACATTTATGTCGCGGAATCGGAGGCATTATACCTGTTGTTCCTTAGTGGGTAATCGACTGGGTTATGTCGCTCCACGGGACTTCATCACTGACCGGGGTTACCACGCCGCGCGTCTGCTGAGTAGCTACCCGCAAGCGGGTGCAAGGCTGTCCCTAACTCCCACCGGTATGCGAATAGGCCGATGCTGTCGTGGTACAATGGTACGAAAAGCACCTGAGGTTACGCCCATGAAACCCGCAGTCACCATAGACACAGACACCATGCGCCGATGGAGTGCGCCGTATAGAGACTGGCACTACTACCCTGAGTATGTGATCCCGCAGAAGCCCCAGGTGCCCGGCCATGAGGAGTTTGTCAACACCGACTGCCCCACCATCTTCCAGATGCGTGAACACCCCGGCAAGTGGTTCATGAGCTACATCGGCTTCAATGGTCAGGGTTATAACAGCTTTGTGGCTGAGAGCACCGACTTGCTGCACTGGACGAACCACCGACTGCTGATGGGCTTCGGCGAGAAGGGCGAATTCGACCACGGCGGTCGTGTGCTGGGAGCCTATCTATACAGATCATACGATGTGAAGGCACCACGGATGCTGAAGCGGTATCGTGGTCTTTACTGGAGCCTGTACGGCGCCTACCCTCTGCAGGGCGGTTATGAGCTGCGGCCTGGCTCCGAAGGGGTGGCGTGTAGTGAGGATGGTCTCACGTGGAAGCGAGCTAAACCGGGCACCATACTCGCAGTGTCGGACAAGGACTGCGGGGAGTGGGAGAAAGACTGCATCTACCAGCCGTGGCTTGTAGAGTATCGGGGACGCTTCTACAACTTCTACAACGCGGCCAACGGCAGCGAGGAGCAATCGGGTATCGCGACCTCGTCTGACCTCATCAACTGGAAGCGCAACCACGCCAATCCGGTGGTGAAGGTTCGCCCTGGCGGATACGACGAAGGATTCGCCAGCGATCCGAAGGTGTTCCGCGACGGCGACCACTGGACGATGATCTACTTTGGCGTGGGCCAAGGCGGGGCGCATATCATGGTCGCCTTCTCGCGCGACCTCACGAACTGGACTGCCGATACCGAGCCGTTGTATAAGGCGGGTGGGAGCCCATACGGTCTGGACAAGCAGTTCGCGCACAAAATATCGCTGGTGTATCACCCCAAAACCAAAGTGGGATACCTCTATTATTGTGCCGACAACAGCGCGGGCCGCGGCATCGCTCTGCTGACTAGTGCGCGGATATAGAATATGCATAATGGAGGCCGGTAGGGCTTCATGTCTCACAGAATCAAGGAGAACAATCTATGTATGCCTGGTTATTCAGTATCGTGCTTGCGATAGGGTTAGCCACCTCGCTGGCGGCTCAGACACCCGATGAGGTGGAGGTCGGCCCGACGCCGATCCCGTGGTACACCGGCAACCTGAATGTGCATCCTTTCATGGTGCACTACGGCACGGCAGCGGGTGAGCAACCCGCGATGGACTGGGCTAGCCCCGAGCGGATGGCCATACTGAAGCGCATAGGCGTGTTTGCTGATTGCGACTACCAGGCCTGGAGCATGGTGGAGCCTGCGAAGGGCACATGGGACTTCAGCCGGTACATCAAGACGGCCCAATTGGTTAAGAAGGCAGGGTTTGATTACATCCCGTTCTGCTGGGTCCACTATCCCCCGCAATGGTATCTCGATTCGCCCGATTTCGTGCCGTATAAGTGCTCCGAGCACGGTGAGGAGTTGGTACAGCTCTCGCCATGGTCTCCGAAGGTGTGGGAGGTCTACCGGAACTACTACCAGGCGCAAAAGAAGGCGATGGGCGACTATATCGGCTGGATTCGCGTCGCCACACCGTCGGACTACGGCGAGATCGGCTATCCCGCAGGTATGACCAGTTGGCTGGTGCCGCAGAAGCACGCACACGCCGGCTTCTGGTGCGGTGACAAGTATGCTGTCGTTGATTTCCAAAGCCAGATGAAGCTGAAATTCAAGACGCTGAAGGCCCTCAACACCCGCTGGGGCACAGCGTTCAAGAAGTGGGACCAGGTCACTCAGCCCGTCACCCTTGACGATGCCGCACGCAAGCAGGCCTGGAGCTCCAAAAAGAGCACCGACATGCGCCGCTGGCTGGATTTCATGGATTGGTACAACGGCTATTGGGTGCGCTTCGTGCCCGGGCTGTGCGGGGTGATCCGCGAATCCTACCCCAAGAACCAGCAGATTGTGAGCATCGGCTACGGTGCGGAAAAGAACTACTTTGGCAACGACGTGACCCGGTTGGTGCAGATGGCAAAAAAGACCAAAATCGCCCTCCAGACCCCCGGAAATGTGAGCTACTACAGCCAAAAGCGTGTCAGCACCGCCTGCCGATTCTACGGAGTGCCCTACTACACCGAGCCACCGGGTGACGTTCAGCCCAACGATGAGATGCGCAGGTTGTATAACGACATCGCCAATGGAATCAGCGTATTCTTTGACTACCCGCCGAACATGGACCGCGTCCGTCCGCAGCTTAAGGAGTATAAGGCCTTCATGACCGGTGCGCAACCTGTGGTCGACTTCGCTATCTTCAACAGCACAGTAAACTTCCGGCTGGAAGACGACGGGGCCTATCCCGGCCCAGCGTATCTTCTCGGTGAAGGCAGCGAGCAGTATGACTACGACGTGGTAGACGAGACGCTCATCAACGACGGTGTTCTGAAGCACTACCGTGTGATGGCGTATGTCTATGGCAACACCACGGAGCAGAGTTCGCTCAAGAACATCGCAAAGTGGGTGAAGCAAGGCGGTGCACTGATCACCTGTCAGATGGGCACCGTGAGCAGCATCGAAGGCGACAGCTCGGTATGGCGTTCACTAGTGCCCTCCAAACTGCCCGATGCCGCCAGTTTGCTGAAGGGCGACCGCTGGGACTGGTCAGAGGTCATCAAACAATGCTCACGGCGTGTGGGCAAGGGCATCGTGATCCAACTGCCAGTGAAACCCACCAACCTGAAGCCGCTGGTGGATGGCTGCACGCAGGCGATCTACAACCTCAAGCAGGCGGGGTACAGCTTCCGCAACGCACCGTTGATCGACGATCAGGCGAACGGCTTCCGCGCGGTGCTTCTGACCGACCGCATCGTGTTCTACACATGGATGCCTGATGGCGTTGACACCGTGGTGAAGCTGCGGCCTGAGGATTGGGTGGGCCGCAAGCGTCCCGCGCAGATGGAATTTCGGTTGAAGATGGCACCGCACACTCTGAGCTCCGAGGTGCTGAAGTAACGCGTTATGAAAACACTACCAGAGATCCGAATAATGAACCCGGAGGCCGCCTTCACTCCGATGGCGGCCAAACTGCCTTCGCAAGCCTACAGCGAAACCCCGCCCTGGGTGGTGAATACCAACCTTGGCCCGCTGTTCAGCTTCACAACGTGTTTCAGTTACAGCCTGTTAGCTCGACCCGACCGCAGCCTTCTTCGAGATGCCGATGCGCTCTACCCCGAGACGGCCTTCCGCAGCTCCGCGGGCGTGATCTCCGAGCAAGACACGCCTCCGCCAGCGCTGATGAACCCCATCCCCTACTGGCGGCGCAATTACTATGGGGTATTTTGTGTGCACAACCACAAACACCCCCGCACCGATGAGATGTGCCACTTGGCCATTTTGCACGGTGAGAACAAGAATGAGCGCGTCTGGCCTGGTGTGGAATACGACAACAACGTTCTGCCGCCACGAACGTATAAAGCAGACGAATATAGCGGTGTCCCCAGCGAGGGCGGAGAATACACCGACAACTGGTCAGCATACTTCGGGTTCATCGGGATGGCCTGGTGCCCCCGCAGCGAGATGAACGGCTGGCGGTTGATGAGCCATGATGAAGGTCCGGTGCTATGGCCAAGCGTAGGCTACCTGAGCTCCGATGGTAAACAGGCAGGCTGCGGGTTGCGGCATCCCAGCTCGATTGTGCATGATGGACATCTGTATGTTTTCTATCTGGAGAGCTGGCCCGTGAAGCCTGCTCCGGGACGGCAAGGCGGCATCAAGCTGGCCCGAGCACCGTTGGACCGGCTTTGGACCACCGGTAGCTTCCGCAACTGGTTTGATGGCGCCTTCGAGGAGCCCTCACTGCCGCGCGGTTTCAATAAGCTGGACCGCAGGTGCCTGAGCCAGCAGGGCGGGCGCAGTGACAAGCTCTTCCCCGAGAACGCGGCGCGCTTTTCGGTCGCCCGTGTGCGCGACAAGCAGCTGTTCGTGGGGGTTGAGGAGCGTCAGACCGAATCGCGCTTTGCTCTTTATCTCAGGTGCTCAGAGGACCTGGCGCACTGGTCTGATGGCGTGCTGGTGCCGGGCACAGAGCGCGGCTGGGCCGATGGCTACCACTACCCCATACTAATGAACCGCGAAATGACTAGTTGTGAGCTGATCGACTCAGACGGGTTCCTGCTGGCCGCCAGCACCCCGCCCAAGCCCTTCTTCCGCGAGGTGAAATTGGCTTGGTCATGAATGGAAGAGAGCGTGTGATCGCCGCAATGGAGCACAGACCGGTCGACAAAACCCCTGTGTTTCCGGTGGTCACCTCGTATCTGAGCTCGCGTGTCATGGGTGTGCCCATGGAAGATTTCGCCATTGATCCCAACCTGCATCATACTTCGGGTCTGCCGGCGTTGATCGAGCGGTTTGGGTTCGATGGCGTGGAGATCCCCATGGGCGTCCCATCTGACTCGGCAGAGCGTCGGAAGGTGATAGAGCGGGATGGCATCCGCTACCTGGCAGATGCCGCAAGCTCTATCCCGTTTGCCCGGCTGCAGCATGACGACCACCCGATCGCACTCTCCACGGAACCTTTCCTGAAGAACAAGCGTGATCTGGACAAGATACCCATCACCACCGCCGACGAGTATGAAAGCCGTGGCTGCCTCGATCCGGTCCTTGAATTCGTGCGGGGATACGGTGAGCGTGTGTTCATCGCCGGACATGCCGCCGGGCAGACCATGAACTCGCTGGCCGCATGGCGGGGTAGCGACCAGGCGATGGTGGACCTCGTGGACGACCCTGAGTTTGTCCACGCGGTCATGGAGCGCGCCACGGCGATGTCCATTGAAGTGGGCAAGGCCATGATCAAAGCCGGTGTGCATGGCATCTATATCGGCGACGCCTGGGCTTCGGCAAGCATCATCTCACCTAAATTCTACGAGCGATTTTGCCAGCCCTATCATGCCAGAGCGGTTGAGGCGTTCCACCAGCTTGGGGCCAAGGTCTATCTGCATATCTGCGGCCACAGCAGCCCGATCCTGGAGATGATGGCCGATACCGGTGTGGATGCCATCGAGCCGCTTGACCTGATGGATACCGCCCTACTGGCCGATGCCAAACGAAGGGTGGGCGACAGGGTTTGTCTCAAAGGCGGGGTCAGCACCTCGCTGCTGCTGAACGGCTCACCTGACGAGGTGTATGAAGCATCGGTCAGTGCCATCGAGGCTTGCGGTCCTACTGGCTACATTCTGGGCAGCGGCGACGACATCCCCCGCGACACCCCGTCGGCCAACGTCGACGCCATGCTCCGCGCCGCCCACGGGTGAGCCTGGGGGTGGATAGAATCACCTATACTTGTTGATAAGTATAGGTGTTTTTATCCATTCTTATTTACGGCTACGGCTTCCACACGTAGATGGTCTTCTGGCTGGCGATGTCGATCACTGATAGCTCGGTGTCATGAAGCACAATCAGCCTGGTGCCACTGGCGTTGAGTTTCAACACACTGAGCGGCTTTTGGATCCAACCAAGCGGAATTCGGGCACCGGTTTGTTGATCGAGCATATACGGCCCTTGATCATCGAGACGGCAGACGTGTCTCAGGTGTTGAGTGATGTTGACGTCCTTGGGCAGCAGCAGCGGCTCTACCGCGTCTCCTATCCGTGCCTGTAGTAGCTGCTGCTCGCTCATCATACCTGTGACATTGTTCTTTGCGACGTCCCACGTCACATATCCGTAGTGGGTATCGAACCCGTAGAGAATATTCGGATCACTCTTATCGAAGTTCAGCGCCCAGAACCCCGTTTTGGAACTAATCTGGGTGACCAGACTGCCAGTTTCCAAGTCATATATGCCGCTCCCTGCTTTCGAGTTGACGATGGCACGGCGACCGGAGGTGTTGATCGCCGCTATTGTAGTATTCTCTGCATCGATGCTGAACTGTTTGCTATTGCGTGTGGTGGGGTCGATCCATCGCACACCCGAATATGACTGCGTGATGAGCTTTGTGCCGTCTGCACATGGCCACACAGCATTATAGTTGCTGTCGCTATCGACCTTTGTAATGATCCCTGTGTCGATGTTAATCAGCAGGCAGTCGCGTTTTGGGGCAAAGAATATGGTATGTCCGTCGTCAGCCCATGCCGCATCGGTGGATACATATGTCGTGAACCCGGAATCAGAAAACAGTTTATCTTCCGGCATATCATCCTGTGCGATGCATGCTGAACCAAGCGTAACCAGCGCGAAGCCAACGATGAATGGTAATGTCAGTCTGCTCATTTGACCAGCTCCTTCGATAGATTCGGTGTGTATTTCAACCCTTGGTTCTTGATGTAGCCAACTTGCCCATTCCCCAGTACCCACAGTTTTTTCAAAACCTCGGCACTGCCATCATACCGACCGTCGCTGCTGATGACCGCGGTCTCTCCATACGGCTGCCATATGCGGGCTACCCGCTTGGCTGATGAAGCATCATATAGGTCGTAGCAATTGGAGTCGACGCAGACAAGTATACGTCGGTCATCGGCGCAGTAAATGGCGTTGATGCCGGCTTGCGGAAGCGTATGCAGTGGTTTGCCAGTCGAAAGGTCCCAGATGCGAAGCGTCTTCGCCTCATCCAGACTGATCAAACGGCTGCCAGCGATATTGAACTGGGCAACGATCACCCGCCCTTGATGTGGGAACAGCTTCTGTTTGAATTTGTTACTCCCCGGTTCAACAAGGAACAGTGTGGAACCCCGGCCATATGCATCTATAGGAGCAGGCGGCATGTCATAACCGCCCATGGCTACCATCTTGCCATTTGGACTTACTACCATCATATCTACTATAGATAGAGGCTTTGGTAACAGCTCATCTTTATGTAACTGAACATTCCATAGAAATGAACCTGTTGCGTCCCTGAACGCGAAATACCGACCATCATAACTCATGCTGTTTATAGTTATCTGCCTGAAGAAGCGGTCAAATTTTATGGTGCTGATTAGTTTATTAGGCTCGAACGAATATGTCATCAGCTTACTGTTCTTACCATCGACATACAGATAATTAGCTCCTCCAACTCCAACCATAAGTGTATTTCCGGAACCGTATACATTTTCATTCCCACTCTCCGACATCTGATAAACATCATTGAACACCTGCCAGAACATGGCGTGTGGATAGCGTAGTTCCTTCCTGTAAGCCAATATGGCAGGCAAGGTGACCAGCTTTCCAAAGCCTCCACCTGACGCATCCGAAATCGAGAAGATTGTTTTACCTGTAGCCATGCTAACAGCTTGTAGTGGAGCTCCAACGGAAAACATTATTTCACCATTCCCGCTAAACCGGATACCCATTGGGCTTATACTGGGTGGGGTGATGCCGCTAATCGGCTTCAACTCATTGTCCAGAATTGCTAGTTTGAAATTTTTTTCTGTGACCACAGCCCCCTTTGGTGATACTCCCATGACTTCGTCTGTTAGTCGCTTGAAGGGCAGCACAGGTTTGAAACCATCAGCCTTCCAGTGAGCTAGAAAACCAGACGGTATGGCGGCCACAATCTCCTTGGTAAGGGCGTTGTAACCTATATACTCACCAATTGAACTCTGTGTATAGTGTCGGTCATCTTCATCTTTTACTGTATAGGTCTGAACGTTCAGGTCATCAGCACTAATGAGAACCATAGTGTCATATCCCGTTATACCTGCCCATTTTCCGCATTCTGGAATCGAGACCAGTGAGGTTAAGGGATACCCAGTTTGCTTCGATCGGGTGGGCTTGCCTGTGATCACATCAAATTCTGTAAGCAGCCCATCTTCATAAGAGACCAACAGCTTTGATGAATTTAACGGAAACAGCATAGAGACTATGGGGCAATCTGAAGGTATAAGCAGCGGTGAGCGGGCTCCCGTAGTGCTGTATACATAGATACCTGTGCGAATTCCTATGGCTACCCATTCACCGTGTGAGCTGATGGCCAGGGCGGGGTTAGATCCGTCTCGTGACCGAGTTGTTGTGATATTATCGGCAGTAGCTTCTGGCATGTAACGTGCGATGATCTGCTTGTCAGCCAGCCTGAGTACAACATACTCCTCGGCAAATGAGCTTAGTAGTGCCGTTTTACCGTCTGCCGAGAGCTTAGTGTCGGAATACATCATGCCATATGTGGTCGGCCCCACCCAGTCCATGGGGTTGACGGGAGCGCCGAGGGCCGACGCGGCGGCGCAGAGCAGCGTGGCGAGGGTGAGCAGATGGCGCATTATGTGCGGTCTCCTTGGTATGTAGTATTTCACTTTGTTGGCTGTCGGAGCTTCATTTTGTAGATCGTCTTCTTGCTTGCGATGTCAATAACCGAAAGCTCCTTTTCAGTCCATGAGATTAACCGAGCGCCGTTGGAACTCGGCTCAATGAATACGGTATCTGGACTTAGTGGTGGGAGCGGTGTTTTCTTTCCTGTCTGTTGATCAACTAAACAAAGGGTCTTATCTATCATCCGATAGACATACCGAAAATGACTGGTGCGGTTTTTTGTGTATTCCGCTTGCATGGTTCTGTAGGTATCTTCATCGATATTGCCGCTGCTAAAATAAAGTGCTTTCCTGTCCAGGATTTTGACGATGCTGTCTGTCTCGATATCCCAACTCACCTTACCGTAGTGTTCATCAGTACCTGTCACGATGTTTGCGGCGGCTGGGTCAAAACTAGTAGCACGAAAGCCCGCAGATGGGTTGATGCGTTTTATGAGTGTCATGTTCTCAAGGTTGTAAATGCAGCATCCATAGGACGTATTGATTATCGCTCTTTTCCCATTTTTGTCTATCGCTGCAAGCCCAGGCTGGGGGGATGGGGTTCCCAGCGGCTTCATACTCCAATCTTGAACATTCAACATCCATACGCCATAAATACCTTCTGCGATGATGAACTTACCATCATTACATCGGACCGCAGTAAGCAGTTGCGGGACGGTCGGCAATGGCTGCTTCACTCCGGTATTCACATCGACTAACGTCGTACGACCGTTCTGAGACACAAGTATGGTCTGGTCTCCAACCGCCCATGTTGCACATATTTGGTCTGAGTATTGCATCGTGAATGTACACATAGGAAAGGGAGTGTAATCCTTACATGATCCATACTTGCAGGTGAATAGTATAGTGGCAACACATGCCAATGCGATCTTCTGTAAAAGTGTCATCGTGATAATGCTCCCCATAGTCCAGGTGTATAGAGTAAGCTGCTTTTCGAAAGGGTGCCGGCACGCCCCTGCTCAAACGTCCATATCTGTTTGTCCCGCAGGTTCTCAGTGCCATCGTAACGGCCATCGACAGAGACTGTCGCGTAATCCTGGTAAGTGCGCCAGGTTCGTGCCAAGTATTTTCCTGTAGTGGCATCAAACAGATCGTATGCGCAGGAGTTCGCACGGACAAATATGCGCCTGTCATCCATGCAAAAATAGGCATCTATGCCCGCATTCGGAATAGTAAACAGGAGCTTACCTGAGGTTGTATCCCACATGCGCAGAGTGTTAGCCTCGTCGATGCTTATCAATCGAGTGCCTTTGAGGTTGAACTGAAGTGCCAGCACATATCCTTGATGGGGGAATAGCTTACGAATCACCTTAGTGCTGCCCGATTTGGCAATAAATATCGTGGATCCTCGTCCATAGTCATCTAGTGGAGGAGCTGGGAAGTCAAACCCAGCCATTGCGACCAACCGGCCATCCGGACTCGGTTTACCACTACTGATTGCAGACGCGATATCGGGAACCGATAGGTGTTGTCCACTTTTCCGATCGCGGAGTAAAAATAGTTTGCTGCGTATACCCGCGAGCAGCCGTGCATCGTTACTCATAGTGAGATTTCGATCGTGTTCACCGAAATCAGAGTAGAACTCACTACCCGTATACTTCCCGATCTGTTTACCGGTGGTAATGTCCCGCAGTACAAGTAGCCCACTCTTGGTTGGAAACACCGTGTATTTACCTGCAGTAGCGTCGAAGTCTGCACCGGTACTTACTGAATACAGGCCCGGTATTATTTGCCGGTAATCACGTCGTAAAGAAGGATGTATCTTGATCCCGCTGGTAATCGCAGAAAAACCCATTTGATAACCATCAAAACTCATATCGGTAACCCAACGAAAGCTGCGGTTTTCGATGTCGACCATTACAGGATGGAAAGAGCCGGCAAGGGCAAAATGGCCATTTGCGCTGGTACTGACATTAACGGTTGGTATTTCATTAGTAGAACGTTTGATCGCCTTCATAGTGATGTCGCGTATACTCAGGTTGAAGTCATCATTGGTAATCGCATATCCATTAGGTGTCATAAGTTTTATATCGAATTTGCTTTGTTCGGCACTGACTAGCTCCATATTGGGCATCTTCCAACGAGCCAGATCACCAGAAGGCAGAAAGGCGCTTAGCAGATGGTTTTTCTTGTCATATCCAATGAACGAACCATGCCCCGAGACTACTATCGACGGGAATGAGGAGGATTGAGTTTTCAGGTATGACAACGAGTAGTCAGTCGGATCAATGAGCACCATCGTATCCTGCTTCACGATACCCGCTAGTTTTCCCAAATCGGTAAGCATAGAAAGGCAGTATACGGCTTGCCCTATCTGTGTCTCTTTCACCATCTGCTCCGAGCCACAGTCGTATTCACTGAGAACACCACCAGTTGTGGCGATCAGTAGATGGCTTGTGCCTGGAATGAACAGTATGGATGCTATGGAGGTTTCTGGTCTGATGTGTTGCACAGGTTCTCCTGTCAACCTGTTCCACCATAGTACCGAATCGCCACTGTTCAGGGCTAGATATTCACCATGGCCGCTTAAGCACATGGCCGGGCCATATGGACCGAACCTCATCTTACGAGTTCCGTTGTCAAAACCAGTTAAGACATACCGTTTAATGATACGACTTTGAGGAACGTCCATGATATCGACCACGCCGTGTTCATTATAAAGAGCCGCAACTAAGCCATCATCGGAGATAGCCGAACTGTGTATCATGTTAGGCGCAGCCGGCCCCACCCAGTCCATGGGGTTGACGGGTGCCGAAGGGGCTGCAAGCACCGCCATAGCGGCGCAGAGCAGCAGGGCGAAGGTGAGCAGATGGCGCATACATATTCTCCTTCAGTCAGTTCATCACATCACTGTAACGTCATTATACGCCTCCAATGCGACCGGTTTCCAGCCAAATCCTCACTATTTTCCGGTTATACCAATGGCTGTGACACATCGCGGTAAAACGGTGCCGAATCCTGGTCGTTGCGCCCTATCCATCGCAACCGCAATTCGCTATACTGATAGGTGTATTTACCAGCACTCATGTATGTCGCAGGTGTTATCGCAACACTTCGGCTCACATCATCCGATATACCAAAACACATAAGGTGGAAGTGACATGGCACTGCAAAACTTTGAACAAAAGACTCAGAAGATTCGTGAAGACTACCTCGCCGCGAAGAAGGCGAATCCCGCACGTTTTGAGGCCAAGCTGAACCTCTCCTGGAGCAACTGGGGGTTTGGCATGGAGAAGCTGGAGGTCTCGGCTAAGCGGCTGGCTGACAACGGCATCCCCTTCATCGAATTGCACGGAAACCGCTACGGAGCCGACCTTGGCTATAAGGCGAAAGAGACTCAGATGATTTTAGATGACCACGGCGTGAAAGTGGGCGGTATCTGCGGCATGTTCAGCCCGCAGTGCGACATGGCCAGCAACATCCCGACCATCCGCCAGACCGCCATCGACTACATCCGCCGCAACGTCGACCTCGCCCAGGAGATGGGTGGGAAGTACATCCTCATCGTGCCCGGCGCGGTGGGTCGTCCCGGTGTGATCGACGATATGGAAGTGGACCGCTCACTTGAGACCCTGGCGTTGGTCGCCGATGTGCTGACCGCCGCGGGCATCAGGGGGGCCATCGAGCCCATCCGATCGGCCGAGACCAGCATCATCCACTCTTTCGCAGAGGCCAAAGACTACATCAAGCGGCTGAACCACCCCGGCGTGCAGCACATCAACGGCGACGTCTACCACATGCTGGTGGAGGAGAGCCACATCCCCGAGGCCATCGTCAACGCAGGCTCCATGCTGACCAACCTTCACCTGGCCGACACCAACCGGTGCGCTCTGGGCGATGGTTCCCTCGACGTAGACACGCTGATCATGGCGCTCTACCTTATTGGTTATAACAACGAGTGGTGCTACGCCACTCCGGAACCTCTTGGCCCTGGCGGCGATCCATACCCCGCTATGTACGGCAAGCCCGATCCCAAGTTCCTTGACGCGTTGGTGGCCGACACCGCCCGCTGCTGGTATGAGCGCGAGGCCTACGTGCGCAGTCTCGCATAGTCAAACATATCAAAATAGTAATCGGTGGGGCAGAACACGCGTCGATAAACGGCCGTCTGCCCCACCCTCTTAGCATAATCCGCCTGGAGATGATGGTTCATGAGTAAGATTTTCGTGCTAATGATGCTTGCAGCCTGTATCGGCGCAGCAAATGCAGCCACACGGCTGAAGCCCACATTCATCTCCTCAAATGGAGCAACAATTGTCGCTTCCGCGGTGGTTACTGATGCACCTTACCAAGCTGACAAAACAGGCAAATCCGACGCCACAGCCGCCATCCAAAGCGCATTGGATGCCGTGACGGATGTTGGCGGCGGCGTGGTGTACATGCCTGCTGGAAAGTACCGCATCGAGGGCAGCCTCAAACTCGGTTACGCCACGGCACTGGTTGGCGAATGGGTTCACCCAGACAAAGGTGGCATCGGTAAAGGAACCATTTTGCTGGCGTATGCCGGTAGAGATAAAGCCGATGGTGACGCATTACTTCTGACCACCAGATCCGAAACGGCGCTGATGAACCTCACCATTTACTACCCTGAGCAGAAGCCGGATGATATCCGGGCCTATCCACCCACGATCTCTTCATTCATGTCGACTCTGCAAAATCTGACATTGTGTAACTCTTATTTCGCTATTGATCAAAAATCGATGAACGCCAGTTTCCTTGGTAATATCTTCGGAACCGCGCTTGTCAGGGGGTTATATGCTCCCGAATCGCAGGAGTTCTCCTGGATTCGGGATGTACAATTCGACAATTTCTATTGGAAAGAGGCCGTCAAGCTGTTCGACGGCAAACCCATGACCGCTGCGCAAGCGGCAACGGTAGACGCCTATACGAAGGCGCACCTCGTCGGCCTGGAGCTTCAACGGCTGGATGCACTCGCGATCGATGGTTTTTCCGCAAAATCAACCCAGGTTCCTATCCGGATGGCTAAGAACCCGAAATATCCACACCCAGTGTTTGGCTACGGCGGTGTGGCGATGGATTTCAAAGGCCAACGGGACGAACAAGGATGGGCGCCTTGGTATTACTACATGCGTTATGCCAATGTGGACAATGTGCCCGATGCTAAGGGCAAGCGATACCTGTTCCCAAAAACACCGACACCAGCCCGTGTAGACGCAAAGTCGTTCATCAACGTCACCCAGCCGCCATATAGCGCGCAAGGTGACGGCATCGCCGATGACACTGCGGCGGTCAAGAAGGCTTTGTCGGCGGCATCAAAACGTGGCGGCGGCACCGTCTATCTTCCTCAAGGGCACTACCGAATCACTTCTCCGCTAGTCATCCCCACGGGCGTTGAGCTCCGTGGTCCCTACGCGGCAGGCAAGATGAGGGCGTTCAAAGAAGGCTGCGCGTTGGAAGTATATTGCGGCAAAGGCACCATCTCACCCGAAACCGACACCGCGTTCATCACGCTGCAAGCGAACTCAGGAATCCGCGGGTTCACGATCTCGCACCCAGAGCAGTCGTTCGACGTCAAGAAGCTGGTCTCCTACCCATACACCATCAGGGGTAATGGATCGAATGTGTATATCATGGATGTCGACCTGTTGAACTCCACATACGGCATCGACTTCGCCACCAATCGCTGCGATAGCCACCTGGTCAGGGGCATGTGGGCCACCGTCCTCTATAAGGGCATCACAGTTGGTGCCAACTCAAACGGCGGGAAGCTGGAGCGCATGGCTTTTTCCGTGGGACCCTTCTGGGAATCAGGGCGTTATGTCTCTTTCGAGACGCCGGAGGCGAAGACCGCACTGTTGGACTTCATCAAAACGCATCTGGTTTGTTACCAGTTCGGCGATTGCTCCTCTGAGATGGGCTGGGGGCTGGTGAGCTTCCTGCCGCTGACGCACTATGAATTTAGCAGCCAGAACGGCGCGGGCTGCACAGATTCCACTTTCTGGCTGAGCATGCACGATGTGGGGCATCGGTATAACGTGCTGGCCAATACAGGGCGCAACATCAGCCTGGTCGGCTATTTCTGCTCCGGCTCCGGAGAGGGCAAATACAACTGGCTGGAGGTTGGTCCTGACTTCAAGGGACCGCTGAATATCTACGCGAAGACCGTGCAACAGTCCGGTATCAACCACCCATACGGCTTTTCCTCACGGCAGGTTGCGTTCTACGAGGAAACCTCGCTGACCACCGGTCGGAATGCCACCGCAAGGAAGAGTGCGGACGGCAAAAGACCCGCGAATGCGGTTGACCGTGATCCACGCAGCTACTGGCAGGCACCCTCAGGCAGTGACCTGGACGTGGATTTGGGCCAAGCCCGCACCATCACCGGCTTCGGACTGGTCAACGCTGGGCTGTTCGACGATCTAAAGCAAAATGCCGAAGAGGCTGAACTGTGGACCAGCACAGATGGTCAGAATTACACCAAAGCCGAAACGGTCTATGTCAGGCCCGGAGGCGCCCTTCAGCCGAATGCCCACTCCTGGGCAGACTGCCCGGTCACACCGGTCACCGCCAGATACGTCAGGCTCAAGGTGACCAAACCAGGTGCCGATGGCATCATACGGATATCCACTTTCAACGTATTCGGTTACTAACAAACACACACTAAGACCATCGGGGGCATCAGATTTTGAACAGCAGAGAACGGGTAAGAGCACTTCTGGCAGGTGAACCAACCGACCGCGTCGGCTTTTGGCTGGGTGAACCCCATGCGGAGACCTGGCCGATCTACCTGAAGCACTTCGGCCTGACCGAAAAGGAGGATCTGCGGAAACTGCTAGGCGATGATCTGCGATGGATATACGCGGAGACTGGCGGCTATTACCATCCTGACAGCAAGCCCATGTTCACCTTCACTAAAAAGGACGCCTCTGGCAGGGATGTTCCGTATTTCGCCGATTGCGAGGATGTGGCCGAGGTTGAGGACTACGATTGGCCTAAGGCTAAGCACCTCAACTTCGACTACACGATCAACGCATTGCGCAATACCGGCGATTACTACCGGGCCAGCGGCATGTGGTCGCCGTTCTTCCATATGATCGCCGACATGTTCGGTATGGAAAACTACTTTGTGAAGATGTACACCAACCCCGACGTGGTCGATGCCGTCACCCGCAAGGTATGCGACTTCTATTATGCAGCTAACGAGAGATTCTTCGATGAAGCCGGCGACGAAGTGGATGCGTTCTTCTTCGGAAATGATTTCGGCACGCAGCTTGATACGTTGATCAGCCCGAAGTGCTTTGACCGATTCATCATGCCGGACATCAAGCGGCTGATTGAACTCGGCCATTCACGGGGTTACCAGGTGATGAGCCATAGCTGCGGGGCGGTTCACAAGTTCATTGACCGTTATATCGATGCTGGTCTGAACGGCCTGCATCCGCTTCAGGCGAAGGCGGCCAATATGGACGCCGAGACGCTGGCACGCGATTTCAAAGGCCGCCTCACCTTCATTGGCGGTATCGACACGCAGGACTTGTTGATGCACGCTACGCCGGAGCAGGTGAAGCAAGAAGTCCGCCGCGTAAAGGCGTTGTTGGGACCGCGGCTGATCGTCAGTCCCAGCCATGAGTGCCTGCTGCCCAACGTACCGCCTGAGAACGTGCTGGCCATGGCCGAAGCCGCGCTGGAGTAACCACATGGAGGGCCTTGATATGGAGATCAACAGACCAATAGTGCCCAACGAACACGGCGGACGTTTCGTCGTCTACGCCAGCAGATACGCCCATCTCGACAGCAGCGTCATCGATGGCGGCGGCACCGACGACACAGAGGTGATCCAGGCGATCCTTGACATGGCGCCCGTGTGGGGCGGTCTGCACTTGATCATGGATGGTGCGGCTCTGGTGCGGGGCATTGAGGTTCACTCCAACACCACCATCGAGTGTGAGAACAAAGATTGCGGTTTCTTCCTGGCGTCTGGGGCGAATCGTTCGGTCATCCAGAACGCGCATCTCAATTTCCAGACGCGGCAAGATAAAAACATCACGCTGCTGGGCGGCACCTACAACCACAACGCCGCAGGGCAGGTGCATCACCTGACCATCGAGGCCGATTCGGGTGGCGCGTTCGCCCGCGAGAAGTGGGTGCTCGCGATGGAGTTCTACGGCGTGGAATACCTCACCATGCGTGATGTGACCATCCGCAACCAGCGTACCTTCGCGATGTTAGTGGCCAACTGGTACCGAGTGACGATGGAAAACATCACCATCGAGCTGCCCGATAACATGTATGCGCAGAACCAGGACGGCATCCACTTCTGGGGTCCAGGGCAGTTCCTGAGCATCATGAATATCATGGGCGGGGCGGGTGATGACTTCATCGCACTGGCACCCGACGAGAACGACAGCGTCTCAGACATCACCGATGTGCTCATCGACGGCGTGTTCCTGAACGACGCGGATCAGGGCATCCGGATGCTCTCCAGAGGCAGTGGACGGTTGGACCGCGTGACCGTGCGCAATGTCACCGGCACGTTCAAGAGCTTTGGTTTCTTCATCTGCCCCTGGTTCCCCGGCAACGGCGGCAACTACGGTCAGATCACCATCGAGAATGTGGACCTGAGGCAGGCGAATCACAAATACGAGTATACCAACCCGTTCCTGTTCCGCATCGGGGGCAACATCGAGTCTATCACTCTGCGCAACATCAGCCACCACAATCCCAGTTGTCCGTTGAGCCTGGTAGAAGTTGGTCTCCCCTTCTACACCGAGTTTGATGAGGCGAGTGCGGCCGCTTCGCACATCGGCAGCCTGGTGATTGACGGCCTGCAGATTTACGAAAAAGAACACTGTGCATCGGGTACCGAGTATATAAAACTGTGTGGCAGGGTCGACAGCATGGTGGTACGTGACACCGCCGTCAATAGAAGTCATGGCGCACGGTCCAATGGTAGTCTCATCACCACCACCGAACATGCCGATGTCGGCAGCCTGCACATCAGTGGAGTGAGTTCGACCGGTCTTAACACGCTGGTAAATCACGCCGCGGGCAAGATCGGCACGCTCTGCCTCCATAATGTGCTGGCGGTCGGCACCGATTCACCGCTAGTCGTAGGCGATGGCGAGATCGGCGAATTTTACACCGACGGGATTCATGGCGCCGAATTGTAAACCACGAAGCCACTATCGCACCGGTCTTACGGACATCCGAACCAGTCGCCGTGTGCATGTGATGTTGATCGCAGGTGATCAGCCACACTGCCGCGGGTTTAGTCACCCACACGACTTCGTTCCGGGAGCTGCGTAGCGACTGCGGATTACTAACAACAACGGAGGACGCCTCATGCCTGAACACGGGATTGAACACTTCATTGATGCATTTCTCACTGGGGAAACTCGGGATAAAGCATTAGCGTTTGCTGCATTCCTTAGGGCAAACGAAATGGCGTTTGTAAGGGACAAAGGTTATTGGGAAGACAAACTTTATTGGATGATCAAGTATAAAGCCGAATATGTGTGTTTCATATTGTTTAATGGCTCAGGCTCTGAAAAACAATTTGCTCCATGGACGATTTGGTCTGATGACAGTGATTCAAACTGGTTTGCGGATTTCCAGTTAGACGAGCATACGAAAGAAATCGCCTGGAAACATGTTGATTTCTGTGGAAATTGTGGAGGTTGCGACAATCCGGGAGGAATTTGTAAAACAATATTCGGAAAAGAATTTAACAACGTATGCCGCACTACCATGAGGTTCATAAACCCAGATGATGAGACGTTGGAGTGCGTGAAAAAAATGATAGAGATAAGGATAAGCGATATCCTAAGGAATGAAACAAGCTAGCCAACGCAAATGGGGATGTTCGGATGACCACAGGGGTCATCCGAACACCGTATAATCACATTACCGTCTAACATGATTTCAAAAGCGGCGCTCAGCCCTTACTTCACCAGCGTGAAGGTACCAAAACGGGACGGCTCGTAGTGGCGTGATGACAGCACCGGTGACCACACGGCCCTGATGGTGGTAGAGCTGGGATCGGTGTTGTTCTGGTTCCTGAAGAAGTTCACGGACAAGCTCTTTCCCTGCAACTCCGTCAGACCCATGGAACTAAACGGGATCGCCGCTTCCAGTGTCCATTTCTTGTCGCCAATCACGACTTTGATGCTGCCGCCACTGTCCCACTTGGTGGGGCTGCTGACCCCAGGCTGGAAATGGGCATCCCAGATGGTACCTGCCGGATTAACGATGAACTGGTAGTAGTCGCCAGCGGTCTTGGCCTCAGATTCGATGAATATCTCCATGCATTCGTCGTCCCATATCTCGCCCTCATCCTTGACCTTCTGCCGCACGATCATGCTGGGTGTAAGCGGCTCCTCGTTGACAAACGCCAGATACAGGTTCTTTTCGTCCCACATCGCATATCCAGTGCTCTTATGCGGTATCTGCCCGCCCATGATGTCTGAGAACTCGAATTTCGCTGCACGCTGCCAGCACGGATCGTCAATGCTGCCATCGACGACGGGAGCCACGGAGGTGTATGGAACAGACAACCTTGGTTTGGCCAGGTTTGACATTCGGTTCGCCGCGGGCTCGAACTGGGATTTTAGGTTTTCGATCCGCTGCCGTTCGGCTGAGCTGGGTTTCGTCAGTGCGATCGCATCATTCAGATAAGACATCAACGCTTTGATGCGTTCCGGTGTATAAAGCCGGCTGATACTTTCCGGGCTAGCCAGCGGCTGAGGTTCCCTGAAGGATTGGTGGCTGTCGCACCATATCTGTTCCGCTGTTCGCCAGAAGGAACGCATCGGCTTGGACGCGGCACCATAGAACCGCTGGCAATAGTCGTCCATCAGCTTCTGAGGGTTCAACTTCGTGTCCCAATAAAGCTTCCCGGTGATATACAGGTTGGGTGTGGTCATCTCCGTCCGGTGGATGCGCGCGGGCTCACCCAGGTTGCCCAGCCAACTCTCGGCTTCGACAAACTCGCCCTGGCTGACCCCCTTCAACCGCTTGAGGTCCTCGGCCATCAGACTGGGAAAGAACAACGGAACCCCTCTGAGCGACAGGTCATACCCCGCCGCATACAGGTAGTACTCCCATATGTAGATGGTCTTCGCGTGCTTCTGCCAATCCTGAATGAACAGGTTCGTATCGCGCTTGGTTTTCTCGTGCCAGTAAAGATAGCGGCTCTTGCAGATCATCACGGCTACATTCGGGTTCAGCATCGCGATGCTTTTCGGCGGTTTCAGATAGTGTTCGTACGCGCAGCAGCCGACCATCTTGCCAGGGTGTGTTTTCTGCAGCTCAATGGCTACTTTGTTCACGAAATCCCACAGATAGTCGGAGAACATGCCCTCCGGACCCATGGATTTGTCCACTTTGGGTTGGCATCGGGGGCACTCGCATATCTTTTCCCAGCCGTCATTCGGCATCACTGGGAAGACGTATGCCCCAGGGTTCTCGTCGAAATACTTGCGGGCTTCGGTCACAAACGCGGTCAGCGTGCCCGGTTCGGAAAGGCACAGGCTGCCCTGCCCTACGCAGGTCTTGTTGAGGTCCCGTTCGCCATCGATGATCGCGAAATACTCAGGATGCGCTTCGAAATAATTGTGAAGCAGCAGAAACGAGTGGATAATGGGCACGGCGTAAGTGGCGCCAAAGCCGGCTCTGCGATACCAGAGTGCCTCGTCGACGCCAGCCTCCAGGAAGTCGTTGTAGAATATCGTGCGGTAACTGAACTCAGGCGATTTGCTGATGTTCATCTTGCCAACCGTGATGTTCTCCGCGGTCGGCACCACCTCGCCCAGATCGCCCGGCATGAACCAGCGCACACCGCACTCTTTATCGAGAAACCGGTAGACAGCAAACAGGCTGCCTGTCTCGCCGTTTTTGCTGATGCCGGTCTGGTCGTTGTAACTCCATCGCTGAGTCAGCGGATTGAGCATGCCATAGGATGGTTCGCTCTCACGCCCAAACAGCGCCAGCCAACCCTTGCCAGACACCATCTTGTAGCCATCTGAGCTCAACCCTTTGAGGGACAAACCGAGTTTCCGAGTGTCAGCACTTTCGCCTATGAATATCACACCGCCGGTGGTGGGCTTCTCATTGGTGATATCCAGTTTCGCGCCGCTGATCTTCTCGATGTATTTCTGCAGCTCAGCGGCGGCGAATACCACCATCTTCGGTGAGTCTTTCGCCACGACGATCACCGCCGCCGGACGCCGATTCTTGACGATCTCCAGTCCCTCTGCACCAGATGCGGTACCGATAAACAACGAGTTTGGCATGGCGGAGACTCCTTAACATTTTTGGGCGGCTGCCGTCTATGGGTATTCGCGGACGCACTATGTAACAGCATACGCCAGCACCTCGACGGAGGCAAGCGTATGCGCAAGATCCAGTGCCGCGGTTGCGGACGAAGGTGAATCACCTACTAAACCTTGTCCTGCACTATAATATAGACGGCAGGCCACGTTTAGATACATGGAGGGTTGGTATGTTATTAGAACTCGATTCACTGGAATCTGCGGTGATATCTCTGAAAGGTGTCGTGGAGTTGACTACCGACACCGACCGAATGTCGTCCTGCGATGATGTCATGCGTAATGGTCTGCGGGCGGGCGTCATTCAGAATTTCGAGTTCACCTATGAGTTGGCATGGAAGTTCATCAAGCGCTGGCTAGAGCATAACCTGGGCTCTACCTATGTAGACGGCGTCTCACGCCGCGAGCTGTTTCGTCTGGCTGCTGAGAACCGGCTGATAGAGGATGTAGACCGGTGGATGGACTACCACCAAGATCGCAACCTGACATCTCATACCTACAATGAAGATATTGCGCAGCAGGTATATCTATCGGCTGTTCAGTTCGTGACCGATACAGAGCAACTCCTCCGCGTTCTGGTAAGCCGGAATGATTGACATCGCCCCTCAGTATTTGAATATCGTCACCGATATACTTCACGAACACGTTCCCGAGTGTGAGGTTCGCGCTTTTGGCTCGCGGGTGCAAAACAGGGCCAAGCACTACTCTGATCTCGATATCGCGGTGGTTGGCTGCGAGCGTATCCACCGGTCGCGGTTTTACCGCCTCAAGGAAGCGTTCGAAGATTCGGTGCTGCCTTTCCGGGTGGATGTGCTGGACTGGCACACCATTTCAGAGAGCTTTCGGAAAGTGATTGACCGGTGTTACGAGGTCATTCAAGCGCCAATCCAGAACGTGGAATAGCCGGTTATCTGCACTCGAACGGACCTTTGCTCCATATATGGCCGGGTTTCCGACAAGGTCGGTATATACAGCATGTATCGAAACACCATCATAGTATTTCTCCGCGTCAGGTAACACCACCTTAATATTGAAGCCCCACCTCGAACGTAAGCCAGTGAACCAGCACGGTATACTATAGGTGACATGATATAGCCACCTGATGAACCGACCACCGCAAGGAGATTTGAACCCAACTTGATAGAAACATCCAATCGCAGAACCAAGATTGTCTGCACCATAGGACCCAGTTGCGAGGACCAGGCGACCCTAAGGCAGCTCATGCTGGCTGGCATGAACGTGGCCCGTCTGAACTTCAGCCACGGCAACCACGCCGACAAGCTGCAGCACATCGCCAGCGTGCGCCACATCAGCGAGGAGCTGGACAGGCCCATCGCCATCCTGCAGGACCTGTGCGGCCCGAAGATCAGGCTCGGCGAGATTGCCAACCCGGTGGAGCTTCGTCCTGGTCAGATTGTCTCTTTTTCTATCAACCCAGATGACCGCGACGGCACCATCCCCTTCCCGAATGTGCCCGCATTTAAAGCGATTTGGAAGGGGCACCGCATCCTGATCGACGACGGCAAGGTGGAGCTTGTGGCCACCAAGTGCGATGTCGACCTCATGACCGCGGAAGTGGTGGTGGGCGGGCCGATCTCCTCACGCAAGGGCGTCAATCTCCCTGACACTCGGCTGCCGGTCTCCTCGGTCACCCCGAAAGACCTTGATGACCTTCGGTTTGGCATCGAAAACGGCGTCGACTGGGTGGCGGTCAGCTTCATCCGTTCGGCCGCAGACCTAAGTCCGGTCATCCAACTGCTGCGGCACCACAAATCACGGGTAAAGCTGATCGGAAAAATCGAAAAGCGCGAGGCAGTGCAGAACCTTGATGAGATCATGGATGTGGTAGACGGCATCATGATCGCTCGCGGTGACCTGGGCGTTGAGATCCCCATCGACGAAGTGCCGGTGGTTCAGAAGCACATCATCCTTGAGGCGAACAAACGCGGCAAGCTGGTGATCACCGCCACGCAGATGCTGGAGTCGATGATGAATGCGCCGCGCCCCACTCGCGCGGAAGCCAGCGATGTGGCCAACAGCATTCTGGACGGCACCGATGCGGTGATGCTGTCTGGGGAGACGGCGGCCGGGCACTACCCTGTGCAGACCGTGGACATCATGAGCAAAATCTGTGCCCGTATGGAGCGGTCGGTGGTCGGTGTGGTGCGTGAGCACAACCTGGCGAACATCGGTGCGCAATCCACAACAGAAGCGGTAGCCGAGGCCATCTGGCACGTCAGCCACGGGATTGGTGCCCGCGCCATCGCGTGCGCCACCCAATCCGGCGGCACCGCGCGGCTGGTCAGCAAGAACCGCCCCCATGCGCCTATCATCGCGCTGACACCCGACGAGGTGACCTACCGTCAGTTAGCGTTGGCCTGGGGCGTCCGGCCGCTGCTCTGCCGTGACGTTAAGACCATGGAAGAGATGCTGCTGATGGTGACGGAGACGATGAGCGACTCCGGTTTTGTGAAGGCTGGCGACACCATCGTGATCACCGCCGGCATCCCGGTTGGCGTGCCTGGCCGCACCAACTTCATCAAGGTGCATACCATGGGTGACACCATCACCGCGTAGTTGGCATGACAGATCATTGTCTGAACCACGGATTACACGGATTTACAGGATAACACGGATGGCTCGGATATTTTACCGACCGGTCCGGTTTTCCCTTTCCGGACCGGTCTTACCAGGGTTGTGGGGGCGGAATCCGACGGATGAGACGGATGGGACGGATTACGATGGCTGGCACTTACCTAATCTGCGTCATCTGTGTCATCTGTGGATAAACCTATCCGCGCCTCCGCGTGAGGTTCTATCTCGCCGTGGCGGTGATGCTCCGCAGCTTCGCTATTGGAATCAGCACCGGCTGCCGCGGTTTGCCTTGCGCGATTATCAGCCCCACCACCTGGCCTTTGGTGTTGTATATCCAACACATATTTGTGTCTCTGTCGGCTGAAATACAACGAAACGATTTGATCTGCGAAACGCGGGCAGGTGTGACATAAGGTGCCTCATTTTCGTAGTAGTTACTACCTACTACAAAAACGGGATCATGGATTTTAAGCCGTTGCGATGCGGCATTAGTGAGTTCCGGAGCAGACACCCGCAGTTTTTTAACAGGCAGCCATAAATCGCCGTCCAACACCGGCTCATGGCGCAGATAGCGCATCATGACCAGCTTGTTGTTCAGCAAGACCTCGCGGTTCGGTATGCTGGAGAGCCCATCTTTCTTGCTGCGATTACATACTGCCAACCCATCCGAACGGATGATCACCCCAGGCAGATAGCTAGTAATCCCCAGGTAATGATGCATAGTCGGTGGTATTTCAGCCAACATCCGCTGGTAAAGATCAGTAAGTGGAGCCTTAGGCTCTACATCACCGGTGACACGAATCGGTGTATTGGCTTCAATAAACTGCTTGAGAGGCCTTATGTTTTTGGACGCTATGTTAGCGTTGCCTGTTTGATAGCCGATGAATGACCCATCCGATGGGCGGAAAAGAAGCATCTGGCTGGCGTGCATCGAGTAACCATATGTACCACATATGGTGATCGTCTGGTGCCTGCCATCCTCATCAGGCCAGACCGTGCCTGGTTCGTCGTTCATCCACTGCACTTTTCGCGCTTCATACAGCCGATACTGCCCTGCCAGTTGTGGTATGGCCAGTCGGCGAATATCCAGGTACGGCTGCGGCGGGACAGTATTGACAGGCCGTAAGATCAGGCTATCGCATTCCATTGATATGGCAGTCACCCGATAAGTGTGACTGCTGCCGTCCGCGGCCAGAAGACTATAGCTCGATTCACGGATACGTTTATCAAGCTTCTGTGCGAAATTCCGCACTGCCGTAGACCGATCTATACTAACGACATTCCTGAAGTTCCCCAAGAAGCTATCGTAACTAGAGATCGCGGTGCCATCGGCTGAGATGATGGTGACCATCTCGGTTGGTTGCGGTTGATTGCTCTTCATCACGCTATCTAACAAAGATGGCATCCGCCTGATGGGACGCACGCACTTCCTGCAGCTCCACTCCACTCGCTGAGACGCACTCAAGCCACTCGGTGGGGTTAGCTGTTGAGGGGCTGGCTTCTGGCAGCCTGCTAGTATTACCAGGCCGATGATCACGAGTGGTAAACAAGCTGACAGTGTTGGCTTCATTTCTTTTTGCGACGCTCATTTTCTACGTCGATGACAACAACGATCATGGCCGTAGCAAGCATCACGATGCCTACAGAAACAGGCCATCTTTGACCGACAAGTATTACCTCAGACGCCAGAACGGTAAATCCAGCAGCGAACATCAGATACCAGCTTCTCTTGCCGTTCTGCCGGTACCTCCAACTTACGTAAGCGGCGGCCACCGCAGCAACTACCGCAGATATCGCATTCGCAAGCATATAAAGGGCCTCGATCGTTGAGTTTAGCCAAGAAAGTGTTGTTGATAACTGATGTATTTTACATCCTTTTCAGACAAGTTTGTCAAGGCGCTAGGCGACCAAAGTGCCTGTCTGAACCACGGATTATACGGATGGAGAGGGAGGCCAATCGGGAGATTGGCGTTCCCAGGGGTATCCCTTCGCGCCTTCGCGTCTTCGCGTGAGACCTCCCTGTTCGTGTCCATTCGTGGCTAAATGGCCCGGACAAGTAAGATGAGTAGGACGAGTTGGATATCTGGTTCGCCACTCATACCAAAATCCGCCCGGCGGCTCTTGACAAACAGCCTATAGTCTGGCATAATATTTTTGCCTATGGCGGAGTAGCTCAGTTGGTCAGAGCATACGGTTCATACCCGTAGGGTCGACGGTTCAAGTCCGCCCTCCGCTACCAACTTTCACCAGCGACAACCGCGCAAGCAGTTGTCGCTTTTTTCATTAACGGAACCTGAAAGGTCTTCAAAGGAGAACAGCCCATGCGCTACAGCGCACCAAGAGGAACCAACGACTTCCTGCCCGACGACACCCCGCTTTGGCAGATGGTGGAAGATCGCTTCCGCTCGGTCGCCATGCGTTATGGATACCACGAGATACGAACCCCCATCTTTGAGGATGTCGAGTTGTTTACCCGCAGCATGGGTGAACACACCGATGTGGTCAGTAAAGAGATGTATGTGTTTGAAGACCGCGGCGGACGTAAGCTCGCCCTTAAACCAGAGGGAACCGCTCCAGCCGTGCGCGCCTATGTGCAGCACAACATGGCCGCGGAAGCCGGTGTGAACAAACTTTACTACCTCACCCAGATTTTTCGGTATGAACGCCCCCAGGCGGGCCGATACCGTCAGGCACACCAAGTGGGTATCGAGGCGCTAGGATCGCAGCATCCCGCCATCGACGCCGAGGTGATCGCACTGGCGATGCAGTTCTACCGCGAAATCGGCATCAACGCGCTCAGCCTGGTGTTGAACAGCGTCGGCTGCCCAGTCTGCCGGCCCTCGTATCGCGAGAAGCTTCAGCAGTATGCTGAGCCATTCAAGACCGAGCTTTGCGACGCCTGCCAGACCCGATATGACAACAACCCCATGCGCATGCTGGACTGCAAGCGGCCGGAGTGCCGTGAGCGGTTGGCCGACGCTCCGGACATACTCGACAGCCTTTGCGATGAGTGCAGCACGCACTTCACTAAACTGCGCGGTTTTTTGGACGGCATGGCGGTGCCCTACCGTGTCGACAAGAACCTGGTTCGTGGCTTTGACTACTATACGAAAACCGCATTTGAGATCCAGTCAGATGCCCTCGGCTCCCAAAACGCGCTCGGAGGCGGAGGCCGTTACGACGGTCTGGTCGAAGAGATCGGCGGACAGAGCACGCCCGGCATCGGCTTCGCGCTGGGTGTCGAGCGCGCCATCATCGTGCTGAAGGAACTTGGTGTGGTCACCACCGGCAGGAAGCCTGTGCAGGTTTTTGTGGCGGCTCTGGGTGAGCAAGCGGAAGCGCCTGCTCTGCTGCTGATGCAGCAGCTCCGCAATGCGGGCATCAGCGTGGACATGGACTTTCAACGCCGCAGCCTGAAGGCTCAGATGAAACTGGCAGACAAGTCCGGTGCATCGTACACTGTGCTCATGGGTGAAGATGAGTTAAAAAACAACTCGGGGCTCATCCGCAACATGGAAAACAAACAACAGCAGCTTGTCAGCTTGGACGAATGCTGCCATATCCTTTCACAGGCGCTAGACGCCCAATCTCGGAGGTAACGCAGTGCAGCAGTGGCAACGAACAATATCATGTGGCGATCTTCGCCCAGAAAACATCGGTCAGTCTGTGACCCTGAATGGGTGGGTGCAGCGCACCCGTGACCATGGCGGCCTTCTTTTCGCGGATGTCCGCGACCGAACCGGCATCGTGCAGGTGGTTTTTGACCCGGATGTGAATGCGGAAATGCACAATATGTCGCAGACCCTGCGCATGGAGTTCGTGGTCGCCATCACCGGCACCGTGCGCCACCGCCCGGAGGGTGCCTCCAACCCGAAGCTGGGCACCGGTGAGGTGGAAGTGCTGGTCACCGACGCCGAGATATTGAACACATGCAAGCCCCTGCCGTTCATGCTGAACGACGAAAACTTCAACGTGGACGAATCGGTGCGCCTGCGCTACCGATACCTCGACCTGCGCCGCCCCGAGATGTACAAGCGTATGGAGATTCGCCACAAGCTGGTCAACGGCATGCGCGAATTCCTGAACAAGAAGGACTTCCTGGAAATCGAGACACCCATCCTCATCAAATCGACGCCTGAGGGTGCGCGTGACTACCTCGTGCCCAGCCGCCTGTATGCAGGCCAGTTCTACGCCCTGCCCCAAAGCCCGCAACAGATGAAGCAGTTGCTGATGGTGGCGGGTATCGAGCGGTATTACCAGATCGCAAAGTGCTTCCGCGATGAGGATGCCCGCAGCGACCGTCAGCCGGAGTTCACCCAACTCGACCTCGAGATGTCCTTTGTGAAGCAAGAGGACATCATGGAGCTGATCGAGGAGATGTCCCTGGAAGTCATCGGCAAGGTGACCACCAAGACGCTGCCCGCTCCCTGGCCGCGCCTGAGCTACGATGAAGCGATCCGCCGATACGGCTCCGACAAGCCCGACATCCGCTTCGGAATGGAGCTATTGGACCTGACCGAGACGCTGGCCAACACAGAAGCCGGGGTTTTCCGCGGCGCGCTGGATTCCGGCGGACAGGTGAAAGCCATCTGCATCCCCGGAGCCGCCAGCTACAGCCGTAAAGAGCTGGATGATCTCACCGAATTCGTCAAGCGTTTCGGCGCGAAGGGTCTGGCCACCATCCAGTGGCAGGAGACGGGCGTGCGCTCACCCATCGCTAAGTTCCTGAAGGAAGAGGAAATCGAGACCATCAAAGCCTCCGTGGGTGCTAACACCGGCGACATGGCAGCCATCGTGGCCGGCGATGCCAAGATGGTGGCCAACTGCCTGGGCCGTCTGCGCGTAGAGATGGGCAAGCGGCTGAAGCTGGCTGATCCCAACGCCCTCGCCTTCCTGTGGGTGGTCGACTTCCCGCTGGTGGAATGGAATGCAGACAGCAACCGCTGGGATGCGATGCACCACCCCTTCACCATGCCGCACGAAGAGGACCTACCGATGCTGGAGACCGACCCCGGCAAGGTGCGTGCCCAGTGTTATGACATCGTGTGCAACGGCGTGGAGTGGGCCAGCGGTTCCATCCGTATCCACCGCCCCGACATTCAGGAGAAGGTGTTCGAGCTTCTGGCTTACTCCAAGGAGCAGGCCCGCGAGCTGTTCGGTCATATGATTGAGGCCTTCGAGTTTGGCGCACCGCCCCATGGCGGGATCGCGCCCGGCATCGACCGTCTGGTGATGTTCCTGACCGATGATGATAACATCCGCGACGTCATCGCCTTCCCGAAGACCACCACCGGCCAGGACATGCTGTTCGGCGCCCCCAGCACGGTGGACGAGGCTCAGTTGAAAGAGCTCTCACTGGTGATCAAGAAGGTAGTCAAGTAGAGCAAGGCGTGCCTTGCCCCCTGGGAACGCCAATCTCCTGATTGGCCTCCCTTCCCCCACGGCAACTACCCGAAGCACACCAATCCGGCGATTGGTGTGCTTTTTGCAAACGCAGGAGCATGGCTTGGCGTGCCGTGCCCTTCCCCGTGTTCGCCCACGAATGTCATCGGTCCGATCCGTCCCATCCGTCGGATGCCCGGATTGTCTGAACCACGGATTACACGGATAGGTTCGGATGGGGATGGCACGGAAAATGCCAATCGGGAGATTGGCGTTCCCAGGGGTTCCCATATTACCCCTACGGCTTCGCGGTGGTCGTCACCTGCACGAAGTTGCCCTTCGGGTAATAGGCTGTTTTCACGCCCTTGAGTGATTTCAACGCCTGCCACGGCAGATACAACAATCCGTTCCTCGACACCACCTTCGATGGCAGCGCCACACGCTTCCCGTCCACCATGAACGCCGCGGCACCAGCCTTCGCGGAAAGTCTTTGTTTGTGAGCGACTGCCGCAAGTCTCTTCAGCGGGATCAGCCCATCCATGTAGCCACGGGCGTAATTTTTACCATACCCGACCACCAGCATGTTCGACTTAGCTGCGACTTGGTGCGACCCATCCCGGCCGTAGTCGGTAGAATCCCACGCTTCGCCGGTGACCGCATTTACTTTCATATCAAAGTGGGATTCGCATCCGCACCTGTCGAGTAAATCCGGCAGATCACACGTCACTGTATACACAGGTACAGGATATGCCAGCGACTTGTCGTTGAACCCATATGTCAGTTTGAACTTGCTGTCTGGCCACGTCAGCTTGCCCTGATCGGTGTGATGTGCAGTCCGCACCCAATGGTCAGCGATTTCCATCGCTTTTGCCGATGTGATGGGTATGCTTCCCATATAGTCGGCAATATCTGCATCATTCATTTCGGCACACGTTAACATGCCCGCATTGTTAACTATCACATACACGTAAGTGGCAGGATGCTCGATACCGTTGGCCTGACGATGTAACCAGTAATTCGGCTGCACCATAGTCAGCTTTGCCATCAGCGTTGGAGCTACATGGGTGGGTGCCCACGCTTTGAACGCCTTCAAAATAGCTTCACGATCGGTACTCACATCCTCATAATCAAAGTCACCAGAAACCCACTTCATCACCTTTCCGTTGCTGCGGTTGATGTGAAGCACGTCCGTCTTGTTCTCCAAAAACATATGCTGCACGATTTGACCATTCGGGCCTTTGGTTTTGTGAGCATCACACACATCCGGCTCCCAGTCCGGTTTACCCAGCCAAGTGCGGGCGATTTTCGTCACCTGCTCATCGTTCAGCAGTGGCGCACCTATGCTTGTGCTGACGAACGAAAGACAGGATAGCATGGCCGCCAGGATAATAGATAATGGCCTCACTACTTCACCTTCTTCTTTATATTGCTTTTGGAATTGCTGGTCCCGGTGGTGGTGATATCCAGCCGGTTCATTTTCGCGTCATAGCTGATTTTTAGGCCGGGCAGGTATTTCAACGCTTGCCAGGGGAGATATAGGTCACTGCCTATGCCGATCACTTTAGCAGGTAACGGAATATTCACACCAGAGAGTTTGAATGCCATGTCACCTGCTTTTGCAGATAGTGTTTGCCCCCCAGCCAGAATCTTGGCCACTGAAAGACTCACAACAGGACTGCCATTTGCCATATGGGCTCCGCTCACTGAGGTTCCATTTCGGTATAACGCCACGACTTTCGGGGTATTCTGACGTGTGACTTGTACCCATTTCACACTGTCATCTCCTGCACCTGTAAACAAGATATGGCTTGCCGATCCGGTTTGGGCGTTGACTAGCACACCATAGGCATACCCCCACCGATCATTATCATACTTTTCATACACAGTGAAAGCATAGGCGACTTCATATGTACCTTCTGGCGTATCCACGATCAAGGGCATGGGTTCCATTTGCTCGCAAACTACGGATGGTGCCTCTGTTATGCCATTTAGTAAATGCGCACCAGCATATGATTCGGCCTGCTGTATCGTCATGATTACCGCGTCAGCAAATTCCGGTGATGGCTTTTCCTCGTAAGAGTACTTGTCTATCGTGCCATCTTCGAGCACATGAACGCGACAGGAATTGGTGTAGTCGTGGAACCCCCTTGAGGTCACCCGCCGGTACGACCCAGGCCACACTTCGGTATAGAAGCCTTGTAAAAACTTCGGCACCTTTTCCGACAGATACTTCACGGCGACCGAGCGCGTCAACTCGTCAGACGCACGCTTCCGCTTACCCTTGTAGATACTGTAGTCCGAAACGATGCCCTGATGCATCTCGACAATCCACATTTCATCGCCTTTAGAGAATATCCAACTATTCTGTGCCAGTGGGTATTCGTCCTCTTCCACCAGAACCTTATCAATTTCATCTGGGACGAAGGACTGTAGGTTTGAAAACTTTTTAATCAGTTCGATAGCTTGTTGTTCGTTGATACGGTCAGGGAGACCTGCGAATACAAGTGACGGTACCATCACCGCCAACAGACAGATCATTATCAGGCGAATACGCGGCATCACCACTCCTCCTGGGACCCTACGAAGATTATTTGGCCGACAAGCACATGTTCAAAGATGACAGGTAGTAGTTTCACTACTTCACCTTATTCTTAATATCGCCCATCGGTTTGCCGGTTCCGGTGGTGGTGATATCCAGCCGGTTCATCTTCGCGTCAAAGCGGACCTTCACGCCGGGCAGGTATTTCAACGCCTGCCAGGGGAGATAATACCTACCAGACTGTGCTGTTACTTTGTGTGCCAAGGGTATTCGCTTGCCATCAAGCGTGAACGCCTTTTCGCCTGGTTTGGCAGTCATGGTACGTGATGGAGCAAGCGCCATCATGGTTCTCAGCGGAACCATTCGAACAGACGGGGCCACGGTTTTGGCCTTTGCTTTAACTGCTGTGTTTTGCTTGACACCCTTTTTGGGTGCTGGTGGTGTCTTTGCGCCGTAAAAGAACTCCGAATCAGCGAGCAGAATAGCTCCGGAAAAGGCATCAACGTTGACGCGATATAGGCCACAACCTGCCATCCCATGATCGGATTTTTCGTCAGCCCAAGACGCATTGACAGCACAATCTTCAGATATTATGAAAATTACTTCATAGACCGCTTCGGGTTCGCCATGTTGGTTGAAATGCCACTTGATGCCATCGATGTCAAGCACATCGAAGTATGGCATGCCGCAGATATTGCCCTCATCATCGTTCCAGGTATATGATCCAGCTATGGATTTCGCGATACTCACGGCTTGTTTGGGCGTCATTGTAGGGGTGGGCAGTGGAAGAGGTATAGGCTTATTCCACACAAATACACCTTGTATCAGTCCCTGCTCGTCTCGATTCAAACAGAAACGCACAAACGGGTTCCAAGTTCCGTCAGGATACCTCAGCTCCCAGTTATCTTCACCATGCAGTTGCATCTGAGCTCTTGGCAGATCGGTAAATCTACTCCACATATCTTCTACATTCAGTGCATCAGCGGGATATACTGTCAAGTCTGAGTCTGTGGAGACCATCTCAATACAGCCCGTGATCGCATTTACAAAATAACTTCGGTTGGCACACTCAAACGAATAATCAGGATCAAGGTTCACCCAATATTCAAACGTATACCCATGTTTTTCCATGGTGTTCATGACGCCAGGACCTGACGAATTAACGACCTCGGCATTTGGGTCACCAATGAATGCACGTACTCTCTCAATAGCATGTTGCTCAGTGATTACTGCACCTGCTTGCAACGACATTATCATCGCACAGAGGCTGAGTAACAATGCGGTTATGACCTTGATGCGTACATGAGTGATTGATGCGAAACAGGAGGGTGTTGCCATTACAGTTTTCATGAATACATCCTTTCAGTGGCAGAATTGCGACAAGCGTCTTCGCCTGTTTAGCTGTATTATACCCTCGTTTTCATGACAAGCGTATGGTTTTCCAGAAATATCTGTGTTGAGAGCATGTAAGCTGGTTTAATATGCCCCATTTGTGTTTACTCGTGTTTTGGCAGGGGAGGTTGGATAAGGCAACAGCCAATATCCACTGATCGAATGATACACTCATAGGTATCGCTCCGCGACATAAATGTCTCGGCTATTGATCAGAAAGACTGCTAAAGCAGCCTGTGATGTCGTTATCACATCGGTATAGAGTTCCACAGCCCGTTTCAACGGGCTTGATGGTCAATAGCCGAGACATTGATGTCGCGGCCAGATACATCCAAACCAGTCACCTATTACCGGTGATTTCCCTACGGATGTGTCTCCTTCAAATAGCCATCAATCTTTCGCATATACTCTCGGTTGGCCGATTGGTCGAGTTTTTGCAGCCGTTCGACAGACCGAAACGCACCGGTGCCGGTACGATCACTCCAGAGCACGACGACTTCATGCAGAATCTGAAGCGGCAACACACTGATCGAAATGAACACCACCATCCAGGCCAGAAACCGCCGTGTCTCTCTATTCGCCAGGATGTAGTAGTCTTGGATGCGGTATTTACGGCTCAGCGTTGGGATGATAGCGGCCGAAATCAGGCAGCTCGCCACGATCAGCAACAGGCTGCGTTCTGCTAAATCCATGCGGAGGTCATTCAAGTATCCGGATATCGCATATATCCCTATCACCCCTACCACGGGCAGCCAGTTGTACACCATCTCCGCCCATCGGCCTGGCACCGGAATGCCTTGAAGCTGGCAGTGCCGTTTGAACTCAAACCGGAGAGATATCCAGCCCACGATCAGCAGCAAAGGTGCCACATACTGCGTCCTACGCCAAACCGGTGTCACATCATCCGCCCAGATGTGCAAGGCCGCAATCTGTGCCACGGTGAGAACCATGGCCGCCACCGCAAATCCGATTGCCAACCTCACCGGCTGATGAGGCCATACGAACTCGGCCACGGACTTCCGCTTGATCCGGTACACGATCCACCAAACGAGATCACGGATCAGTGAAATGACCACCAGTAGTGCCATGCCAAAGCACAACCATACCCATACCGCTTGCTGCTGTATCACGACGTTGATGGCATCCCATCCGATCCACTTGCCAGATGCTTGTTGATACTCTTTCCAGTATGAGACCGGCCAGAACACGTTATCGGTATATGACTCATCATCTGACTCGTCAACAGACACAGTTTTAGTCGGGGATATAACAGTGCTCCGTAAAACCTGATCTGCTGACCAGCCGTAATACTGCACGGCCACTTGACGGTGGTGCGAGGCTTGCTTGTCTGATAAAACCATCTTGACCACGGAACCGATATCCAGAAGTCATCGAGCGGTAGCTACATCGCCTTTTTGTACATAGTACCGTGCGGCAGTTACAATGGGTTCGAGTGATAGCTCATCCATCATCCCTATCCCGCCTCGTTCATGCTGGAGCCGCAATGTCTCATAGTGTTCTAGCAGCAAAGGGGAACGATGGGACGATTCGTTATCATCACCGCTATACTCATGTAGACGCAGTTGTTTCTGAAGGGCCAGTTGATACTGACGAACCCCCTTATGCAACTGTTTCCAGTCAGTCACCGCGAGATATCTGCGGATGGGTGAGTTACCATCTTTCCCGGGGGTATGCACATATAACAACGAGCGTGAAAGCATGGCGTTAGCACTCAGCAGGTTATACAGCGCATTCGTCGGATCGATTTGCTCACCTTTCTTCATCAGCGTTAAGTAATCAGCCAGGTATTGCTTCTTGATTCTATTGTTCAGTCCATCAGCCATCTCCATTTTAGTTTTAATGGCTATCCTGGCAAACCGGATGCGGTCCGACGCACTACCCGACCACTTCCTTGCAGCATATAACGCTTGCTTAGGATGCAGGGAGTCGTCAGCATTTGTGTGCCCGCACAGATCCCAGGACCGAATTCGCGGCCAGATCACAGGTGAGTGACGGAGATAGTGATTGAGCGCAGAGGGCTGAACAGTGACCACTTTATCAACGATCCACTTCCGGTATACACCGCGATCCATCCAGAACAGGGACAGCAACAGTGCGGCCAGCACGAGGGAAATGCTGCGGATGTTGGGTTTCATAGTAAGCTCCTTTTGCATCAGGCATCATCGCCTGCTTAGCTAGAGTATACCCTCGTTTTTATGATAAACATGTGGTTTACGGAAATTTGCCACTGACAAGTAGGATGAGTAGGACGAGTAGGAAACGAGGGGTAAGCAAAGGGCACCCACAGGGGGGTGCCCCTACAAAAGCGTTACCCCGCCGGCTTGCACAGCCAGTCGAACAGCCGCTGGAAGCCCACGACCTCGTGCGACAGCTCCTCGGGATGGAACTGCACTGCCAGGATGGGACGGCCGTCAGCCGCCTCCAGCCCCTCGATCACACCATCGGCTGCCACCGCGTTCACCGTCAGCCCATCGGCCACTCGGTCTACGCTCTGGTGGTGCCAACTGTTCACCGCCGACAGATCGTCACCCATCACACTGGACAACAACGTATCCGGCGTCACGCTCACGCTGTGAAGCAGCACAGGTGCGTAACCCCCGGCATAGTGCTTCACGGAGCTTCCGATCTGCGTGGGTATGTCCTGCACAAGCGTGCCGCCCATCGCCACGTTCAACATCTGAATACCACGGCAAATTCCAAGCACAGGAATCCCCCGCCGCAAGGCGGCTTGAAGGGCCAGATCCTCCATCGTATCACGCAACGGGTCTTGGCCTGCGCTCATGCGGTGCGGCTCCTGACCGTATCGCAGCGAAAGCACGTCGCCTCCACCGCTCAGAAGCAGACCATCCACACGCTCCATCAGCGCATTGATGGCATCGGCCCCCGCCAGGTAGGGCAGCAGCACAGGACAGCCGCCCGCTCGGATGACAGAGTGCAGGTAGTTGACGTTGCACCCGCTCCACACATTCTGAGTCTCATTGTTGCCGCTGAGCGGAAGGTTCACCCTCCCAGAAGTAATGGCGATAATTGGGGTAGACAAACTCATTAGTAGACACCTTTTGTATTAAAGCGGCCCGGCACCGCCTGGTTATTGCGCGAAACTCCAGGAGGGCCGGGCCGTGGAAGCCTAGCGGGTACGGCTCAGCCGCGGTCCGCGTGAGCCGGTCACCACTCTGTCGATCATGCCATTGGCAATCAGCCTCTGAATGACCTCCTCGGTGTCTGGCCCGGAAAGATGCATCACGTCACGCAGGCGGTAAAAGTGAGTATCTTCACCCACCAACGCGAGGTGCTCTTCCAGAACGGTGTCTTCGTTGACGGCAGCCGCAGCTTCTTTCGGCGACGCCGATTCCAGATATTGGTCGAACGCTTCCCAGTGTCTCGCAATTTTACTATACACCGAGTTGTACTGGTACAGCTCGGGATAGCGCGATCCTAGCTCCATGAACAGGTCAGCCTGGCAGGTTCGCTTCGTGATCATGGTGTTAATCAAGCCGAGATCGGAGACCGTAGCCCCGAGGTCAGCAAGCTGGGCCTCGCATTCCTGAAGCATCTGTTGCAGCACATCCGCCACTGTCCGCTCCTGCCCGTCGACGATGAATGTCGCCTGCATGCCATGCTTCGCCGCCGCCCAGCGATTGAGCAGACCCTCACGGTATTGCTGCCGGTTGGGTTTGAATCCGGGCTGCAGTTTGGTCGCCATGCAGTGGACATAGGCTGCCACGAAGGTACAGTATTCGGCCATGAACCGGCGCGAACTCGCACAGTCGCCAATCCGAACCTCTATGGTTGGCAGATTGTATAGCTTCGGGCAGACGTCCATACCCCATGCTGACTGCGACGTCTCCGGGTCCCGAATGGTGTTCGGAACGGTGCAATAATGGGCCATAAACTGCACGCGATGGCTTTTGTACTCATCCCTGTGTCGGTGCACAGAAGGTGAATTCGCGGCCAGTGCGGCAAAAGCAGGCACCACGCCGAAAAGGTGGTTCTCCAGATGGATGGCCGCCGCTTCGTCATGGATGGTGCCCACATGCACATGCGCACTATGGAACATCGGCTCCATGGGCGTGGAACCGGCAGGAAAGAGCTGAAGCTCATATTCGGCAAGGAGCTGCGTGGTGTTGTCAGTGAGCAACTGGATATTCGTCCACACCTCGTCCAGACTATGGTTCACACCCAGTCCAAACTCCAGCGAGTTCCAGTCCACATGCACAGGTAGATCAAGCTTGCGCTTAAGCTGACCGGCGAAACCCATCAACTTCCCGGTATCGACGGCCCGCTCCAGGCGGTCCATCACCATAATCTCCCAGTCTGCACTGAAAGTTTTAGGATCGAAGATGCTCATTTTGCCACCTCACTGCCAGGGATATCATCGACTTCCACCTCGATGGAACTGTCTAGTGCGGCCGCGAATTGAGCGGTTGCGATCTGAACCTCACCCACTCCTGGGATCGGAACACTCCGCAACAACAGCTCCTGCTGCTGTCCGGCACATTTCACCACGGCAGAGGCCCCCTCGCGGCTCTTCAGCCGGGCTACAATGCCGACCATCAACTGGCCATCATCGCTGACTCCACGGCAAGCCACCCAGGCACCGGCATCGCCGGCCCCGCATTGCTCACCGAAGGCAAACGCGACCGTCTGCCCCAGCCCGCCGGTTGGACCCACAAGCTGATCGCTCATGTGCCACTCCACGCTTAAGCAGCCCGCATAGGTCGTATGCTGCTGGCACTGGCAGTGGTCGGGGTTCATCAACACCAGGGTCATCTGCTGTCGGATAGGGTGTTCGACCACCATCCACCCGGCATCCAGCTTCTTACCGTTCCCGTGCGAATTCTCATAGGCCTTAGCCAATCGAAGTGACACGAAACGGCCATCCTCAATCGTCGACAAACGGCTTTGCAGCACGCCTGAGCCATCGGTGACGCTAGATATATGTCCATACAGCTTGAGTGATTCCACGCTGTTGATGGGAACCTGCACACCCTCTGCCGGCTTATCAAGGGGCTGACGTGCGTATTCACGCCGCCAGATGAGCAACGGAGCCCAGTCGGGCAGTTGGCAGTTGACCAGACTGCGCAGCCGCAGCCCCTCATTTAACATCCCTTCCAGCCGGACTTGAGGACCTTCACTCCCCGTATCTCCGCTGATGGATTTCGCCTGGATGGCGTCCAATCCACCCAGGGCTCCCCAGCCCTGGCCGATACCGTCGTAGTATCCGCCGAACTGCAAGTCGCTCTGCACCGTTTGCTCAGGTTTCGTGAGGTGCTCCTGCTCGCGCAGCAGTTCCTTCACTCCACACAGTCCGCCAGCATAACAGTTCGGGTTGATGTCGGCTTGCAGCCACCGGCCGCGCAGCCGAACATATTCGCCCTGCGGCTGCTTAACATGCTGCCACACCGGCCCCTGAGGAGGCAGTACCACGCACTGCTCGTGAAGTTTCTCAACCTCAACGTCAATCACAACAGGCGCCTGAAGCATCTTCACCGCCTGGCTGATATCTACCTCAGCGGTGATTTTCTCGTCGTTTATCTCGAATTTTCCGGTCAGCTCCCAGCCGTTGAGCTTGATGGTGTATGCGGGCGGATCGCCCTCTTTCCACCAGCGCAGCGACATACTGAGCTTTTCCGGGATATCATGAACCACACCGCACGGCGTCACTTCAAGCGGGGTGAGCCATGGACGGCTCTCCTCAATGCTCAACACCAGGCTATCACCGGGGTGCCCTATCTCACGGAGGTCGTGAACCCGCCTTTCTACCTTAAGCGTCTGGTCCTTGATCCACTCTGGCGAAGCAGACCGGTTAGGGAGAACGCAAATGGGTTTGAAGGCAATGCTGTATTGGTCGGTTTGGCCCTCGATGGGGTCGACGCTGACCAAGCGTCCTAACAGTGCTTTCACTGTATTCCATGCCCCTTTCTATTGCATCACTGCAAACGATAGGACGGCCACTGCACTCGCATCTGGCCGTAATAGCAATAATTGGCATCCCGTACAGCTCTACGGAACACCGGGTGACGGTAATGTGGGGTCGTGAGGTGGGCCACAAAGGTCACGTAAACAGTATCATATCACGGAATTGATGTGAAATCAATACTTGTTGGCGAAGCACCATATTCGGGTACACTTAGGGCGCATCAAGGGACACAGTTATATGGATCGCATGTCATGGAGATACCGTGTCAGCATCCTGTTTTTAAATTGAGCCTTGATGATTCAATGGGAAGGATCCATTGCAGATAGCGGACAACGAAAAGGGTGATAGGAGGTGGCCGGATTTCATCTCGAGGCAATAAGAATGATTGCTAGAGAGCTTCCTGTTACTAATCAGCAAAAAACCAAACATACGAAGGGGTACCCAATGAGTACTGCACATGATCACGTTACGAAGTTATCACCATCGCAGAGGAAACTGTATGCAGTCGGCATAGCAGTCGCAGTTGGTGTGATCGCTCTCGGGTATGCGTTGACGAGAAACATCCGAACTCCAATGGAATCCAAATATACGATAGAACAAAGTATAGGGCAAATTGCATCTGGCTTAGAAGTAACAGGACAGTCATTAGCTAAAGAGCTCAACTTACCAATGGATGCTCCTCGAAAAGAACCTCTACAATCATTAGGCATCACGCAAGATAAGCTGGATGTTGCGGCAGGCCATCTTAAATCGCATGAACCATCCAACCTGACATACTTTGTGTATATAGCAATTGTTGCGTTTGGGCTACTGTATCTAGTCCGGCTAGGACGACCTGATGGTTCACCGGTAGTTGAACGAAATCACTGGTATAACCGCACTCCTTATATCGTCGCTCTCACCGTAGCGGTCGTTCTCTCAGGATTCGTCCTTGGAAAATCACCTAACCCTATGGAGAGTTTTGTGAAGGTGTTCAAGGCCATGGTGGGCCTTTACCCATCTGTATGGGTACAACTGTTATGGTTCGCATTCTTTATCGTGCTGGTCATCGTTGGGAACAAACTGGTCTGTGGCTGGGGCTGTCCGTTTGGAGCCATTCAAGAGCTGATTTACAGCGTTCCTGTTCTTCGTAAGTTGAAGAAAAAGAAGCTGCCTTTTTTGTTTACCAACACAGTAAGGGTTCTGCTATTTTTAGTAAGTTTAGGATTGCTGTTCGGTATAATTGACAAACAGAGGGGGTTTGTTGCTTACCACTTGGTCAACCCATTTAACATGTTTGATCTGAAATTCGAGACAACATCGATCGCGCTTGTGGTAATTATCACATTGCTGATCTCTGTTGTTTCATATCGGCCTTTCTGCCACATCATCTGTCCTTTTGGATTAGTCTCATGGATCGCTGAGAAGTTCAGCATGGCCAAGGTACGCATTAATCGTGCGAAATGCACGAGTTGCGGAAGCTGTGCTCGGGCATGTCCATCTGAAGCGGCTTTGGGAATTCTACAGCAGAAAAAGCTGCCTTCTGACTGTTTCAGTTGTGGACGATGCTTGAATGTATGTCCGGAGGATGCGATTAAATACAGTTTCAAGGAGGAAAAACAATAAAGTCTGGTTACGACTCAGCTCAGGTAATGGATATACGTCATTAGCGACGGGTTCGGCTATCCGCCAGACCGGCGCGGTCTAGAGCCCTCTTTTGTAGCTAGCCTACTGACAGACCGCCCCGGACCGCGTTCCGGCGGGCGGGGGACTAAACCCTGTTAATTTCCCACAAATGAGTAACAGGTATACGGCCTCCGATTCCGCGGCATAAATTATTGACCTGCCAAGCCTGCTGAAGCAGTCTGGGGGCCGTCACCATAAATTTCCCGCACACTGACTGGGCGGAGCCCTGCAGCCTGCTTCAGCAGGCTTGGCAGGTCAATAGCCATGTGCTTTAGCGCGTGGTGTCGCGGTATGTGTAGATTTACATCGCACGACCCAATCTGTATTTGGGGGTATTAGACTGGGTGACTAAACCCGCGGCACGATGGCTGGAAACCTGCGATCTTCGACACGCACATTGGGGTTTCTGATGGCCACAAGGGCCATCCATACGGAATACCCGGAGCGTCAGCTCCTAATTAGCATTTCCTTTCCCTTCGCATCCGAACCCATCCGTGTAATCTGTGTAATCCGTGGTTCAGACAATTACCAGCGCGGTCTGGCGGTTAGCCCTCCCTCTCCATCCGAACCCATCCGTGTAATCCGCGGTTTAGACAATCCGGGCATCTGACGGGTTCGGCTACCTACATACCCCTCAACCCACCCCCGCTCGTAACACCGCATCGCGGCTGACCAGCCCGAGAAACACACCAGCCTGATCGACCACAGGAAGCCGTTTGATCCCATTCTCGATCATGATGTTCACGGCTTCCTCAATGCGAGCATCCTCACGGATGGTGATGAGCTCTGTCTTCATCACGTCGGCGGCTGTGTGATGTTTGGACTGATCTATATACTCTCGATGGCGTTTGGCGATCTCCGCCAGCGGCAGGTGGCTCAGAAGCTGGCTCCACAGCCCCGCTTTGTGCTCCGAAAACACCTGCAGCAAATCCGCATCGAACACCATGCCTGCCAGCTTGCCGGTTGCATCCACCACCACCGCTCGCTGAGTCCCACTCTCAGACATCGTGCGCACCACCTCCAGCAAAGGCGTATCGGCATACACAACGCTGACATCACGCTCCATGATCTGCCCAACGGTATCGATCTTGCCCGTAACCGACGGGTGGGACTGTTCTTGTTTGGTACCCAATGTATCACGCGCGATCGTATGGAAGATATCGGCGCGGGCCAGGATGCCCACCAGCTTGCCCTCGGAATCCACCACGGGCAGTCTCTTGAGTTTGTGATGCAGCATCTTGTCCACCGCGGCCGTCAGGCGTTTATTGGCTTCTACGCACACCAACGGGTGGGTCATCACCTGTCTGGCGGTCATGCCCGATAACTGCTGCAGAAAGGTGTCGCGTTGGATTTGCTCAAACCCCGCCAGCAGACCCAGCCGGACCGGCATACCCGCCCGTGTGATAAGGTCATTTTGGGTAATGATACCCACGGGCTCGTTTCTCTCATTCACCACAGGCAGTGCGTTGAACTCATGCGCCATGAGAATGCGGATCACCTCGGCCACCGAAGTCTCTTCCGTCACGCTGACCGGTGAGTGCGTCATCACATCCTTGACGGTCAACTGGCGAGGGATCAGCGAGCTGTGGCACTTATGAATCTGCACATCAAGCTCTCTCACGGCTACAATACCATCCGGCAGCACCTCGTCGAGCATCGACAGCACAACATCAAGGTCAGCCGAGGGTAGCACGATTTCGATCTTGATGGGCATGTTGAACGCCTCGACCTCGATGAAGTTGTTCGCCACCTCCCCGTTTTCGAAGCAGCCTGCATGTCCCCTCGTCACGATGCAACGGGCGGCGATATGCAGCTCTTGAATGCGGCGGATGATCACATCCCAGACCGCCTTGCCGTGCCACCGAGCGTCCTCGCTGGTGAAGATGTCAATTTGGTGATATGAAAGCGGCATGATCCTATTCCTCCCGTTTTATCTCGTCATCGTGATTAATCGCCTGTTTACGCACCTCTGCCTGAGCGGCGCACAAGCAAGCGCAGTAGATCAGTATGCATCCGGACAGGAAAATCCACATCATTAAGGCGATGATCCCACCAAATGCGCCATATACAGCGTTGAAGGTAGCGTAATCGCGCAGATAGATCACGAACAGATTCTCGGCAGTCTGCAGGAGCCAAGTGGCAAGCAGTGCTGCAGCCCATACCTCCCGGACGCTGGTCCGTTTGCGTGGTGCCAGCTTGTAGAACAGGCTAAGGCTGATGAAAACCATCAAAAACGGGATGATATAACTAAAGACCGCGAAGACCGTGTTACTGAAGTCGTTATCGATAAACAGCCTGTCCCTCGCCATTTTGGTAAACACCGGTACGGATATGCCGAACAACACGGCACTCACCATCAAAGCCAGGATCAAGAAGCTCTTCATTGGAAGCCGCCACCAGGTGTATGCCTCGGCACCCCAGGCACTGTTGACGGCACGGACCAGTGTGGAGATGAAGCCAAGTGATCCCCACGCCAGTATCAACAACGCCACGATGCCTGCCTGCCCGCGCGCACTGATCACTCCGGAAATCGCATCAAAGATATAGCTTTGGTTTTCGCGGCCGATAGGTATGTAGATTTCCACATACGAAATGATCTGCGTTCCTGCCTCATTCCGGTCAATAAAAAGCGACGCAATACTGACAAAGAGTATGACCAGCGGGAAAAGGGAGAAGAAGGCGTAATATGCAAACGCGGCCGCCCACTGAGTTCCATTTATCTGCGTGAATTTCCGGCCGGATAGGGACACAACCGCCCACACACGCATGATGAACTTGAGGACTATGTTTGATCCTGAAAGATAAGTGATCAAGCGCAATTTCAAGGCATCGATGTAATTTTTCAGTCGCTGCCCAGATAGATCATTCAAACAGAATCTCCTAAAACAAGATGTTCGCAAGAAACGGCTTTATGGTCGACCGATACCAGCGTCCATCTTGCGATATGTTTGGATAGTGCGTATGTATCTTACTGAGTATACCCGTTATCGGTATGCTCGTTGCGACGCATTACAACTCGGTTAAGATGCCAGACCAACCCACCGGCTCTTAGTTATCGGCATGCAAACCGATGAGGCTAACCGCCAAGAGTCACGTCCTGTTTTGAGTACCATTCCAACGCTTCGGTGAAGTGATCGGGCTTGAAATCTGGCCACAGTTCATCAATCACGTAAATATCGGCATAGACTGATTGCACGGGTAGGAACCCGCTCAACCTGTTCCAACCGCCCCAGCGAATAATCAGGTCTATCCTGGATACATCAGCCGATCGGAGGTTATTGATCACACCTGTTTGGTTGGGATCGGCTGTTTTCAGGTTGTTCAAGTCCCACTCCCATCCATAGTTCACAAGGAAATTCACTTTAATCCCGCCGTTGCCGAATTTCTGGCGTTGGCCTGTATAGGGAAGAAGCTCAGTGGGAAATGTCCGAGAGTCGGTATTACCAACGACCAGTAAATCCGCATCTTCTTCAAAAAGTATCTTAACGCCCTGGATACAAGCATCGATGAACGCCTTTCTTTGTATCAGCGGCCTTTTGGTGTTCTCCATTGTATACCCATAATAGGTCACCTCTTGAATTCCGGCTTCCTGCATCAGCTTGAACAGCCTGTAACCTGGATCGATCCCTTGGTCCCATCCATCGGCCTTCGGTATGCCCTTCTTAACCGCCCACCTTCTACTACCATCAGGGATGATACCGATGTGTCTTGGTAACCGCATCTATCTGACACCTCTTTTATTAGTGAATGGCCTCACGCCATTACTCAAATTCTGTGACATATCGTATTCTATCGTATGGCTGGCCTATATGTAGTGGAGTAAGCTTGAGTCATGTTGAGAAGGCTTTATGAACAGTTCGCTGTCCATATAGCCTTCTTGATGTCGCATAAGCTCTGCGACACTAGTGATTAAGCCAATGAGCGAACGGACTTTTCACGCTCCCATTGGCGTGTTTTAGCTGCAGAAATGAACGAAGCTATGTCATTCGCATCTACTACACCGGCATCTTGTCCTACCTTCGCCATTTTCAAAAGAGCTTGCCCACCTTTGTCACTGGCAATGGCCTTGAGATGTCCGAAAGCATCGCGCACAAAATCAATCGATGCGCTATCCTTTGACATCACCTTCGCGCCTTCATTGGAAAGAATGACTGCTACGGCGTCGAATAGTACAGAAGGGGTGCCAGCCAATTGGCCGTCGGCGACCAGCATCGAGCCATCAGCAAGCGTCGCGCCTCCCACCTTCGGGGCGATGATCTTCACAGAAGCACCCGCATCTATTACAGCCTTTTTGATATTCGCGATCACAGCCCCGTCGGAACCATCTGCGATCAAGATTCCTACGGCACGGCCCATGAGCGTATCTTTCATCTTGCCTATGATCTGCAACGCAGGTGAAGGATCCAGCTCAAGCACCGGTGCCGCGGCCACCGGTGCATCAGGCATGGCATCGAACGCAAGCCCAGAAGCGACCCGCTTGGCCAGGTTTTCATCGACATGCATCAGATGACCAACCATCGCCTTACGCACATGCACGTGTTCGACCTTGGATAGCTCAAACACAAACGCAGAGGCGATATGCGCCTGCTCATATGCGGTTTGGCTGTTGTAGAACTGTCGTGCTTGACTGTAGTGGTCGGCAAAGCTCTCAGCCCGAATGCGGCCTTTTGCACCTGTTTCGGTCGTGGCAGCACTATGAAAGCCGTGTTCCGAAGATTCCCGTGGCGAGGTATCCGATAAGGAGCTGGGTTCATACGCAACCCGACCTGTCGGCTGCTCCATCTGCATTTGCCCATCACGTTGCTGGTTTCCGAAGGGGCACTTTGGCGCATTGATCGGTATTTGGTGGAAGTTGGGCGTACCCAGGCGAGAAAGCTGCGTGTCGTGATAGGAAAGAAGACGGCCCTGTAGTAATGGGTCGTTTGAGAAGTCAATGCCTGGCACAACATGCGAAGGGCAGTAAGCAACCTGTTCCGTTTCTGCAAAGAAGTTGTTTGGCCATCGATCCAGCACCATGCGACCAATAACTTTCAATGGAACCAGTTCTTCAGGAACCAACTTGGTCGCATCCAGATGGTCAAAAGGAAAACTGTCGGCTTCCTCCTGCGTAAAGAGTTGGACCGCGAACTCCCATTCTGGGTAATGACCAGCCGTGATGGCTTCAAACATATCGCGGCGATGGTAATCCTGATCTGCACCAGATATCTTGACGGTTTCATCCCATATGGTCGACTGAAGGCCAAGCTTGGGACGCCAGTGGAATTTAACAAACGTCGATTCACCAGCATCGTTAATGAGGCGATAGCTATGCACACCAAAGCCCTCGATCATGCGTAACGAGCGCGGGATTGTCCGATCAGACATGATCCACATCACTGTATGCATAGACTCAGGGGTGAGCGATATAAAGTCCCAAAAAGTGTCATGTGCAGTTGCCGATTGCGGAAATCCGCGATCGGGTTCCATCTTCACAGCATGGATGAGGTCGGGGAATTTGATGGCATCCTGAATGAAGAAAACGGGGATGTTGTTACCCACCAAGTCCCAGTTGCCTTCTTTGGTATAGAACTTCACCGCAAACCCGCGGATATCACGAGGCGTATCCACCGACCCTGCTCCGCCTGCGACAGTCGAAATACGGGTAAACACAGGTGTCTTAACACCGACTTCGGTCAGAACCTTAGCGGTGGTGAATTGTTGCATCGAGGCGGTTAACTCGAAATGCCCATGTGCGCCTGTAGCTCGAGCATGGACGATACGCTCGGGAATACGCTCGTGATCGAAATGGGTGATTTTATCCCGCAGTATAAAATCTTCCAGTAATGTAGGGCCGTGCGGATTAGCCCTAAGCGAATTTTGGTTATCTGACAGCGTGACTCCCTGGTTCGTGGTCAGATTTGGGTGCCCTTCGCCAGCGTTCTGGTGCAACTCGGCCTCGGTCAGCAGTTGCGAAATCCGCTTGGGCGCAGAGCTCTTTTCCTGCTTATGTTTACCGGAATTACCGGACGGTTTCTTTTTGCTTGTGCTCACAGTGTGTCCGCCTTAACGGTTATGGTATCTTTTATTGCTACGCTCTCGCGCTTGATAAACTCCAGCAGGTCTTCATTCAACTGGTCTTTGTGCGTTTCAGCAAGCCCATGTGGTGCGCCTGGGTATACTTTCAGAGTTGAATTCTTAACCAACTTATTTGAGAGCAGTGCAGAGGCAACGATCGGCACGACCTGGTCATCATCACCGTGAATGATGAGAGTCGGAACATCGAATTTTAATAAATCTTCGGTAAAATCAGTCTCGGAGAATGCCTTGATGCAGTCCAGAGTGTTTTTATGGCCGGCCTGCATCCCTTGAAGCCAGAACCAGTCAATCATGCCGTGAGAGACTTTGGCTCCAGGCCTGTTGGCACCGAAGAACGGCCCACGGGCCAGACTCTGGTAGAACTGCGAGCGATCGGCGATACAACCATGGCGTATCTTGTCGAAAACATCAATGGGTAAGCCGTCAGGGTTGTTTTCCGTTTTAAGCATCAACGGCGGCACAGCGGAGATAAGCGCGGCCTTAGCCACTCGTTTGGTGCCGTGACGCCCTATGTAACGGGCGATTTCACCACCACCGGCTGAGAACCCTACGAGCACTGCATTTACCAGATCGAGTGATTCGATGAGTTCCGACAGGTCATCTGCATAGGTATCCATATCATTTCCATTCCAAGGTTGGCTGGAACGTCCATGGCCCCGCCGGTCGTGGGCGATGCATCGATAGCCCCTGGATGCGAGGAACAGCATCTGGGCCTCCCAACTATCCGAACTGAGTGGCCAGCCATGACTAAACACCACTGGCTGCCCAGTGCCCCAGTCCTTGTAATGGATACGTGTATCGTCGTTCGTGGTAAAGGTACTCATAGTTTGTCTCCTTATGCATCCGCTGAATTTTTGTATTATTGGAGCTGACGGCTCCCAGTGAGATCACCGCCAGTTACCGAAGATGGCGGTGAATGAGGTTATTCCGTATAACCGGCTATACCTGTTCGGCCAGGTAGTTATCTTTCGGCATTTATGCCATCTGGTTGATGTTCTGAAGCTTATCTCCCAAGCGGGCGTGCAGCTTTGATCGAGGTTCGTTAGGATGCATACCTAAACCGGCTCGAAGACGGCAAGGTAACACCTTGGCTATACCCTGCGCATGACGCGGACCAGCCTTACAAGGACTTCAAGAACGCGACCAGGTTCCCCTTTTCCTTGGATGTCAAGTGCAGTTGTTGGATAAGGTTGAAGTATTCCACAGTATCCTCAAGTGTAAAGCACCGGCCATCATGCAGGTAGGGTGGAGAGTCCTTGATGCCCCTCAAAGGAAACGTCTTGATGGGCCCATCGTGAGCCATCATCATGCCGTTTACCATCTCTTGTTTGTAGAAACGTTCGGCTTTGAGGTTGTGCATGCTGTTGTCGGTGTAATAGGGAGCGGAATGACAGGAGGCACACCGGCCCTTGCCGTTGAAAAGTTTCTCGCCGGCCTGTTCACTTGCTGTGGCCTTGGCTTTATCGAGCTCGCCGTATATGTCCAGCTTGGGTGCTGGCGGGAAATCAAGAATCGCAAGGAATTCCGCCATAAAGTGTACTTGGGAAGCCCTGTCCAGAACGTTGATTCCCTTCTTAGAAGCCATCGCTTGGTCGCCATCGAAGTAGGCAGCGCGCTGCTCGAACTCGGTGAAATCTTCGACTGTCTTAAGGGCACGTTGGGAACCAAATAGCCGTTGGATGTTCACACCTCTTAGCGTGGGTGTATCAATCCGATGCCTGAATTCCTGCGGCCGTATGTCGCCTACAAGGTGATTGGCGCCATTACTGTGGCCATTTGCGTGGCAATCGAAACAGGTCACGCCCAGGCTAGGTCGATCTGTCCGACGGTCCTCAGTGGCGTTGAACTGCTGCTGCGGGAACTGAGTCACTAGAAGGCGCAGACCCTCAAGCTGTTTCGGATTAATGATCCCATTGAATATCTCGTAGTAGTTGTCGATGGTGATCAGACGTCCCTTTGCGACATCACCCAAGTCAGGGCGGGTCGTTAGGTACATAGCCGGTGCAGGATCGGGCAAGATGATCTCGGGTAAGTCGAAATCCAGATCAAAGCGAACCAACCGTGGCAGCAACTTAGTGATCATCTCCGGAAAGAGCATGCCCCCTTCGGGATGGTCTGCGAACGGCAGCGGTTTGTATGGGAACAAGCCTTTTTCTCTGATGGCATCAGGAGTCATCTGGTCGAGTTGCTCCCAAGTGACCCCTTGAAGCTTGGCTGTCGGCCCGATAGGGATGGGCTTCCCGCCTGACATCGTAACCTCTGCGGATGTCTTCACCGAAAGATCATACCGAGAGTTCAACATCGCCATGTGCTCTCTTGCGCGTTCTGCCTTTACTGCCATCCGCCCAGCCTTGATCTCGTCAAAAGTCTGGTCTTGGTTTGTAGGTCCATAGCTAGATACAACCTTAGCCCGTTGCGCATATACCGCTGCAACAGCAAGTATCACTATCAGTGGAACACAGATCCAAAATACCGCAATACGATGCTTGTTGAGTTTGTTCATCAACACCCCCCTTTGTGATTTGATCTTGTTTGGTCCGGGTTTAGCGGTTTACCTTGATGTATCCCCGGATTGGTTCTTCCATCTACGGGTGCCGCATTGGTGCATAGAGCCCAACCCGATCATCGGTTGGTCATCAAGGCGTCTCCCACCCTCAGTCACGACTTGTACTGCCTGTTCAACAGCCGATCAAACCGTAGATTTCGTCCTTACGGATGACTCGGCTGCTATAGTGAGGATCTCCTGCCATTCACTAGATTAACCACCAGTATGATCACCGCAAGCACCAGAATCAAGTGAATGAGGCTGCCGCCTATGTTGCCAAGCAAGCCTGCCAGCCACAGCACAATCAGAATGACGAATATCGTCCATATCATTTCGGTTTCTCCTTCCACACCGATCATGGGATCGATGTGTGTCAATTGCATCGCACCGCGATCATGAGGGCTCGCTGGAGCCTCGACACGGTATAGTCAGTATTTGCGGTTGTGTCCGCAGTTATATCTAGTGTTACCAGGTGTTCGACACCAATTGGTTAGTCATCACTGAGCCGATATTCTTATGGATGCCCACCGGACGGCATCCATATGACGGTTTGTAACCGTAGCCATCCTTCTGGAAAGGCCCATCAAGTGCAGCCACTACCCAGTCCGGTATTATAGATTGTGAATAGCCGCGGTCGTATCGCCGGCCATCTGCGCACTTTTCGCCTTGACGGCGTCAGCCACTTCACCGGTTTTCGTATTTACAGCGTCGACTATCTCGGTGGTTTTCGCCTTAGCAGCGTCCACTATCTCGCCTGATTTGGCCTTGACGGCATCGACTATCTCGCTGCCCTTTTCCTTCATCTCAGCGCCGGTGTGTTTCACAGAGTCAACAGCTTCGTGCACTTTCTTGGAACCTTCGTCACTCACCTTCGCAAGATAGTCACTGATCGACTTCTTTAGTGAATCCATTGCGTTGGTAATCGCATCTCTTGTGTCAGTTCCCGATTTTGGGGCCAAGAGAATGCCAGCTACGGCACCCACGACTGCACCGATTCCGATACCGGCGAGTATGTTTACCACCATGCTGTGATCGTCATTATGCAATGTCATATGATTGTCCTCCTGTTAGTTGTCCTACGTGTAGAACTATTGTAGTGGATCTCCACTAGTTGTTGGCCGTGCCTTAAAGTGAGGTAAACCGACAGTTACTGCTGCCAGGATAAACGAGCCCATGATCCCTAGTTTGGTGTTCAAGCTGCTGTGTCTTTTCAAAATACCCGCTACCGGCATCCATGTGAGGGCCTTGTTCAGTGACGATACTCTGCCACTAATGATCTGGGAAATTTCACTCACAGATGCTGTTGTTTCCTGAACATGGTGAAGGGTAGGCATCACCTCAATCTGCAGGTTATCCAGCAATCCACTTGCTTGCTCAACCACACCAGGAAGCTTGGCATTAAGGTCACCGACCAGTATGTTTACATTCTGAATGAGTGCATCAGCGTCAATGAGGGTGGCTTCCACACGCTCGGTAGTCGCTCGAATTCGAAACTCGGCAGTCATCACTAGTTGACGTAACGCCATTAACAGCCTGATCAAATAGACCAATGTTGCAATGGTTACGATTACCAGGATTGTCACTAGGAATGTCATATCTGTTTACTCCTCTGTTCTCTTTGGTGTATTCCAAGTATGGCAGGTATCGGATCATAATAGCTATACGTTTTATACTAGTTTATTAACAATTTTACTGGTAATTCTACTATAAAATGACACACAGACTGCTCAGACTGTCTTGAGGCTGGGCACCATCCCATCGCCACCCAATAGGTAACGAACATGGCTGCACTCGATTATTTCAGGAATCTCGTATAGTTATTGGTAAGGCCGTCGGGATGGCCCTAGTGATCATCCGCATGTGATGCCCCCCAGTTTCCTGTAGCGCTTCGCAACCCGCGTCCGCGGTCACCATCGTGACGGATGGGCACAAGGCCCATCCCTACGAATTCACTGTGTTGTGTTCCTACTGGCAATAGTAAGCAACCATTTTTCGTTGGGATGGTCCTTGTGGTCATTCGTATGTGATGCCCACCGACCAGTTACCCCGTTGCGCAAACCGCGTCCTCCGCCACACATCACGGCGGATGGGCACAAGGCCCATCCCTACGAAGTCACTGTGTTGTATTCCTACTGGCAATCGTTAGTAAACTTTTTTCATAGGGATGACTCTTGTGGTCATCACTACGACCGGACTTTATCGGCAAGTTACTCGCATTCCAATCACCATAATCGGTCGCAATCGGGTGTTTGGCGCATGAGATGCACAAACATCGCGAACCGCCACACCTAATGAATGATTTCTGACTTTGCACGGTGAAAATACAATCAGTATAGTTTCGATGAACGAAAGGATCGCCAAATATGCTCAACAAAATGACACGGACCATAATCGCCGCTGGACTGCTTCTGGCTGTGACCGGGTGCACCGCGGCCGATACACTGGTGACGGGGTGGCAGAAACCCCCGGAATCCGCCAAACCGCGAACTTGGTGGCACTGGATGAACGGAAACATCAGCAAGCAGGGCATCACCCGCGACCTTGAGGCCATGCACCGTGTGGGCATTGGCGGTGCCACCATATTCCAGGCCGCTCTTCAGGAGCCCAAAGGCCCAGTGCCGTTCTTTAGCCCGCAATGGCATGAAATGATGCTGTTTGCCGCGCAAGAGGCCAAACGGCTTGGGATTGAACTGAGCATGCACAACAGCGATGGCTGGAGCAGCAGCGGCGGCCCATGGGTCAAACCCGCGGATGCCATGAAGATGCTGGTGTTCAGCGAGGTGCATGTCACCCCCGGCTCCGGTACGGTGAAACTGCCGAAGCCATATACGCGGATGAATACCTATGGTGATATCGCAGTGGTGGCTTTCCCCACCCCGGCCGTGGAACGCGCACAGATATCATCGGCCAAACTGACCATACCTGGCAGTAACACACCCATCACCAACGCCAATATGCTGTGCGATGGGGACGTAAACACCACACTGGCCATACCGGCCAACAGGCCAGATGGGGGCAGTGAGCTACAGATACAGTTTGATCAACCCACCGAAATCCGGCAGATCACCCTTCAACACTGCATGGGTGTGGCCAGCTCCATCACGCTGGATGTGAGCAAGGAAGATGGTTCATGGGAGAACCTGGGCAGGTGGAACGGCAATATGTCCGGCGATCGGCCCGAGTGGCAGGGCTCGTGGCCTATTAAGCCGACCACCGCCAGCCACTTCCGCGTGGTCTTCAACGGCCCGTTAGGAGGCACCGCCAGACTGGGTGAGCTGCAGCTTAACGGAGGAGCGCGGGTGCGCGACATCAACATCAAGTCGCTCAGCACTCACTCCAACATATCGGCACGGCGTGAGATCGCCGTGGTCAAGCCCGGCTCCGCCATACCCATTGATAGCGTGAAGGACATCACACACTACATGAAGCCCGACGGCAGTCTGGACTGGAAGCCCGCATCAGGTGACTGGACTGTGATCCGCTTCGGCTGGAGCTTGATCAGCGTGACCAACCACCCCGCCACAGCAGAGGGGGTAGGCCTTGAGGTCGACAAACTCAGTTACCAGGCTGTCACTGACTTCTACAAGGTGGCCGTCGGCACCGTGGTCAAGAACCTCGGTCCGTTAGCGGGCAGCACGTTGAAGCACATCCTCATCGATAGCTACGAAACGGGCCCGCAAAACTGGACCCAGGGTTTTGAAGATATCTTCAAAACCAAAAACAAGTATTCCATCATCTCATGGCTCCCTGCCCTCACCGGTCGGTTTGTGGGCGACGATGAGCAGACCGAGCGGTTCCTGTGGGACTTCCGCAAAACCGTCAGCGACCGATGGGCGGATGTATATTACGACGCCTTTCGCAAGCTCTGCCACAACGACAACATGCTGATGGAGTCGGAGCCATACGGAGATGGTCCGCTCAATCCAGTTCTGGAAGCCGGTCTGAGCGACATCCCGATGACCGAATACTGGGCAGGCTCAGACGGGTATGGCGAGATCACGTATCAAGTGGTGAGCGGGGCTCATGTCACTGGCCGCAATATCGTGGGTGCCGAGGCCTTCACCGGCGGCGGCTGGGAATACGGCCCGTTTGAACTCAAGAAGCTGGGTGACTCTCAGTGGTGCGAGGGTGTCAACCGCTATATCTACCACACGATGGCTCACCAGGCAGATGAAAAGCTGCCCGGCTGGACACTCGGTTATTTCGGCACGCACTTCAACCGACACAACACCTGGTTCAATCAGACCAAATCGTGGAACGACTATGTGTCGAGAAGCCAGTATCTTCTGCAGAGCGGCCACTTCGTGGCCGACGTGTTGGAGCTGGCGGAAGAGGGAGCACTGGACGTAACCGACAACATCGGGCTTCCGTTCGGCTGGCGTTCAGACCGCATCGTGGCACCTTTCCTCATGAAGGCGACAGTCAAGAATGGCCGTATTGTAATGCCAACCGGCATGAGCTACCGCTTGCTGATGCTGCCCAAAAGCGGGCGCCTGAGTGTTTCCACCCTCAGCAAGATTCAAGAGCTGGTTTCGGCGGGAGCCACACTGCTGGGTCTTCCCCCCACCGAAACTCCTGGTCTTGAGGCCTATCCCAAAGGCGACGCACAGCTCAAGCTCATCGCCCAAAAGGTGTGGGGCAATAGCACAGTCAGCAAAGGTGTAGGCCAACGCAAGGTGGGTAAAGGGCTGGTCATGTGGAACATGAGCGTCGCCCAGGCCCTGCAGGCGTTGAAGGTTGACCCCGATGTGCAAGTGATCGACAACTACAATAAAGTGAGATACATCCACCGACGGACCGCCGATGCGGACATCTATTTTGTCTGCCACTCTGGGCAAGAGCCCGTGCAGCTTCAGGTCGCCTTCCGCACAGCCGGTAAGATCCCAGAATACTGGTATCCAGACACCGGTAAAATGGAGCGGGCCACCCAATACACCAGCACCAAAACCACCACCTCTCTGCCCGTCCGGATGGATGGCACAGGATCGGTGTTTGTCGTGTTCCGTGATAAGTCCAAAGCGTCGGCACCCGTCAAAGCTGTGAAGCAAAACGTAACGATCAAACGGGTAATACTGCCTTTGACAGTGCTATCGGCACGTTTCGGGGTGCTCGATGATCCAACACGTTATATGGATGTGACGGCGGAAGTTACGAAAAAGATCGTCGACAACAGCCTGGAGCTGACAGCATCCAACGACACCTTCGGGCGTGACCCCGCTTGGATGTCAGCCAAACAGTTTTCGATCAAGTATAAACTAGGCGACGAGATCCTAGAAAAGACATACTCCGAAAACAACATGGTACTGATCCAAACATCTGGGCCGAAACGCGATTACGCCTGGGTGAACGCCGATGGTGCGCAGAAACTCACTTTGGTAGCCACCGAACCCGGCAGTTACGAGATCGCTCTGGCCAACGGCAAAACGAGAGACATCACGGTGAAATCACTGCCAACTATGACCATCAACACCCCCTGGCAGGTGGCATTCCAGCCGGGCTGGGAGGCGCCAGCGAGCGTGGTGTTCGACAAGCTAATCGACTGGTCGCATAGCGATGACCAGGGGATCAAGCATTACTCCGGCACCGCGGTCTACACCACTCGGTTCGAGGTTGACCAAAGCATGATCGGCTCCAATCTTGATGTCTACCTGAACCTTGGGCAGGTGAGTATGCTGGCTGCTGTGAAGATCAACGGAAAGACGCTGGACACCCTATGGAAGCCACCGTTCCGCGTGAATGTCACGGATGTCGTGAAGCCCGGTAGTAACTCACTGGAAATTGCGGTCACCAACACCTGGGTCAACCAGTTGATCCGTGACTCTCAACGGCCTGCCGACCAGAAGAAGACCTGGCTTACCTGGCAGCCTTACAGTAGCGGTTCACAGCTGCAAGCCAGCGGATTAATCGGGCCGGTCATGCTCGAAACCGAGGCCAGGGTGCAGCTCTAGCACCAATTCATGAGACTTGAAACGCATCGACGAAAGGACATACCTTTATGAATAGAAACATCAGTAAAATCGTGATGGTCGCCAGCATGCTGGCGATCACCACCTGTGCCTTCGCAGCCGACGCTCTGGTGTCCGGCTGGCAGAAACCGCCTGACACCGCGAAACCGCGCACCTGGTGGCACTGGATGCACGGCAACATCACCAAACAGGGCATCACCCGCGACCTGGAGGCGATGAAGCGCGTGGGTATGGGCGGAGCCACCATCTTCAACGCCTCACTGGCTCCCAAGGGTAAGGTGCTCTTCTTCACCCCCGAATGGCATGAGATGATGGTGTTTGCGGCCAAGGAGGCTAACCGCCTCGGGCTGGAGCTGAGCATGCACAACAGCGAGGGCTGGAGCAGCAGCGGCGGCCCCTGGGTCAAACCCGCTGAAGCCATGAAGATGCTGGTCTATTCTGAGCTTCGCATGACCCCTAACACGGGTAAAGCGGCTCTTGCTCAGCCGTACACTCGTCTGAACACATATGGCGATATCGCCGTCATCGCATTCCCTACCCCAACCACCGAGCGTTCGACGCTCTCCTCGGCAGTGTTCACCGTCGCGGGCAGCAACGAGCCAGTGGCCAATCCGCAGCGTCTATGGGACGGCGATATCAGCACCACTCTGCGCATCCCCGCCAGCCGAACAGACGGTGGCAGTGAGCTGCACATCGAGTTCAAGCAGCCCACAGATGTGCGTCAGCTCACACTGGCGCAGTGCGTCAACATGTGCGACACCATCACTCTGGAAGCCGCCACTGCATCCGGCCAGTGGCAGCAGTTGGGACAGTGGTCTGGCAACATGCTTGGCGACCGGCCTGATTGGCGCGGCTCCTGGCCCTGCACTCCAGCGAAGGCCAGCCACTACCGCATCATCTTTGGACGCCCATCCAACGGGCGGATCGAGCTAGGCGAGCTCAGTCTGAATAATGGGGCACGCGTACCCAGCATCGCCACCAAAACACTCAGCGTCCATTCTGGGCAGCCTGCACAGCGACAGACTTCGACTGTTCCTGCAGGGGCCGCCATCAAGCCGTCCAGTGTGGTTGACATTACGCGCCAAATGAAGGCTGACGGCAGCCTCGACTGGCGTCCGGCATCGGGCGAGTGGACGGTCATCCGGTTTGGCTGGACCCCAGTCGGTGTGCAGAACCACCCCGCTTCAGAGGAAGGCATCGGCCTTGAGATCGACAAACTGGACTACGAAGCGGTCACCGGGTTCTATAAGGTCGCAGTGGGCACCATTGTCAAGAACATGGGGCCGCTGGCCGGCACTACACTCAAAAACATCCTCATCGACAGTTACGAAACGGGCCCACAAAACTGGACACAGGGCTTTGAGGCCATCTTCAAAGATCACACCAAATACTCGATCACGCAATGGATGCCTGCGCTTACAGGCCGGTATGTAGGCAGCGACGCGCAGACCGAACGGTTCCTGTGGGACTTCCGCAAGACCATCGGCGACCGCTGGGCGCAGGTCTACTACGACGCCTTCCGCAAACTCTGCCATGCCGACGGCATGCTGCTGGAGTCGGAGGCATACGGTGACGGCCCCATTCAGACCGTGCTGAACTCAGCACTGAGCGATATCCCAATGACCGAATACTGGGCTGGCACTGACGGCTACTCCGACACCACCTACCAAGCTGCCAGCGGTGCGCACATCGGCGGACGGCGCGTGCTTGGAGCCGAGGCCTTCACCGGAAATGGCGATAGCTGGGAATATGGTCCGTTTGAGATCAAACGACTGGGTGACACCCAGTGGTGCGATGGTGTCAACCGCTATATCTTCCACACCACCGCCCATCAATATGACGAGAAGCTTCCCGGCATGGCCCTCGGGCCGCACGGAATGCACTTCGACAGACACAATACCTGGTTCGAGCAGAGTGCGGTCTGGATGAAATACATCGCCCGCAGCCAGTACCTGCTGCAGCAAGGCGACTTCGTAGCCGACGTGCTGCATCTGGCCGAAGAAGGGACCATGGAGGGAACCGAGGGTCTCGGGCTGCCGTTTGGATGGCGTTCTGACCGCATCGTCGCCCCCTTCTTGATGCGCGCCAGCGTGAAGAACGGCCGCATCGTGCTGCCCAGCGGTATGAGCTACCGCCTTCTCGTTCTACCGTCCAGCGGACGGTTGAGCGTGGTCACACTGCGCAAGATACGTGATCTGGTGGACGCTGGTGCGGCCATCATGGGCACCCCGCCAACTGAGACACCCGGTTTGAGCTCCTACCCAAACAGCGACGCTCAGATCAAAGCCATTGTGAAAAGCCTGTGGGGTGCGGACAGGAAAAAGCGCAGTATCAACAAGATCAAGGTTGGTAAAGGGCTTGTGATGGACCCCATGCCTATCCAGCAGGCACTCAATACACTCGGCATCGGGCCTGACGTCAAAGTCCTGAATTCCTACAACCAGGTCAGTTTCATCCATCGCCGCACAGCGGATGCCGATATCTATTTCGTATGCAACACCGGCGAAGAACCCGTGCAGCTTCAAATGGCCTTCCGCACGACGGGGCGCATTCCCGAGCTGTGGCACCCCGATAGCGGGAAGACCGAACGTGTGACGCAATACACCAGCACCAATACGACCACGACAGTGCCAGTCAGGCTGGATGGCACGGGATCGGTGTTTGTGGTGTTCCGCACGAAGACGACAGCACCAGCACCGGTTCGGGAAGTCAAACAGAGCGTCAAAACCGTCCGGTCGAAGCTACCGCTCACCATAATCAGCGCCAAGTACGGCGTGTTAGGTGATGAATCCCGCACGATGGATGTCACCTCACTGGTGGCGAAGTTGGTGAAGGACAACAGCCTTGAGATGCAGGCATCCAACGCCGCCTTCGGCCGCGACCCTGCCGGCATGGTGGTGAAGACGTTCTATCTCGAATATAAACTGGGCGATGAGGTCGGCGTGAAAAGCGTGGGTGAAAACACCACGATACTCATCCAAGCTCATGGCCCTGCACAAGACTCGGCATGGGTCGTGGCTGACGCTAACGGCAGAATGGCACTGGCCGCAACACAACCTGGTAAATACCAGATTACCACCACAGACAATAAGACGACCGAGATGACCGTATCTGCTTTGCCCACCCAAACCATCGACAGCCCGTGGACGGTCGCGTTCAAACCGGGTTGGGACGCCCCAGCCACTGCCGAGTTCAGCAATCTGATCGACTGGACACAAAGCGATGACCAGGGCATCAAATACTACTCAGGAACTGCGGCATATACCACTCGGTTTACTGTGCAGAATGACATTATGTCAACACACCGGCGGATCTGGCTTGACCTGGGTAAGGTATGTATCTTCGCCAGCGTGAAACTGAACGGTAAAGAGCTGGGCACATTATGGAAGCCGCCGTTCCGCGTGGATGTGACGAATGCACTGATGCCCGGCAGCAACCTGCTGCAGGTGGAAGTGACTAATAACTGGGTGAACCAGCTCATTCGCGACCAGCAGCGGCCTGCAGACCAGAAGAAGACCTGGCTTCCCTGGCAGGTCTATAACGCTAACTCACCGCTGCAAGCCAGCGGGTTGGTGGGGCCGGTGAAGCTGATCACCGAAGCCCGCGTTCCCCTCAAGTAACCGCGAAACAAGGGGCACCCCATCGGGTGCCCCTTGTTTGGTTTAGGACGGATCGGGCGGATTGGACTGATCGCATAAATTGGTCCGATCCGTCGAATCCGTCCGATGAATCGCCTTCTGGTACGCAATAATACCAGGCGGCCTACCTCGCTACGATCAGCCGGTTGCCCCGCTCTATCACAGGCAAAAACTTTGGGCGCTCATTGTTCCCAGAGTTCGGTTGATGCAGACTCATCGTCAGCTGCCCCTTCAAGCTTGTGAACAGCATCGCATGGCCACCGTCATTGGTGTAGATGGGCCATCGCTCTTGCACCCATGGCCCGGTGATCTCGCCACTCAGTGAGTGTGCTACCGCCTGGCAGTACCCATCGGCTGCAAAACTGCTCCACAACATCACTAAATGGCCGTTGGCCATCCTGTGCAGGAAACAGCCGTCCGTCACCTTGCCCGTTTTTTGATGCTCCCACGGAAACTCCAGGCACCACTTGGCATCACCAGCCCGGAACAGCAGCACGGGAGCCCCGATGGGTCGGCTGAGATCATCGCTCAGCGGCATGGCGCAGACCTCGCCATTGACCACTTGCACCCACTCGTGGCAAAACACGATCCAGGGCTTCCCCTTCTTGTCTACATATAGGGTACCGTCCAGGCATTCCCAATCGGCCGGGGTCACCGCGTACGTCGAGATCGGCTCAAAGGGGCCATCGGGGTTGGCCGATTTGAATATCTGTGTGCCGCGCCGCCTCTTTTCACTGCGGATGCTGCCAAACAGGTAGTAACTCCCCTTCCACTCATGTATCTCAGGAGCCCACCACTCACGGTCTGCCCAGAAACCAGGCTGCGGTCGGAAGGCTGGAATTGGACCCTCCCAGCTCTCCAAATCGTTGCTTGTGAAGACATCATATCCCACATTTACTGTGCCGGTCATGATGTACCGCTGCTTCGCCTTATCGACGATGACAAATGGATCGCGTATATGTAGATCAGCTCGATTCATGCGCTCCTCCAGGGTGTTGTATCTGTATCATCATTCGCCAATACACCCACCTTTTCCTTCTGTCATTATTTGTGAAAATATGCACAATCACCCAAGACATCAGTATAATGTATATAGAAACAAACTGGAGCAAGGCGCAGCATGAGCACCGAAGGCAAACCAAAAGCGATACCTCAAGCGACTCTTGAGCGCATGGCCACCTATCTTAGGATCGTCAGCGATCTGGATAATGCGGGCACAGAGCGCATCTCCTCCAGCGAGATGCAGCAGATTGCCGGTTTTAGCGCGGCTCAGTTCCGTAAGGACCTGAGCTATTTTGGCGACTTTGGCACCCCTGGTGTTGGCTACAGCGTAAAGCACCTCAGGGAACGAATCGCGAAAATCATGAACACCGACCACATGCATTCCGTCTTGCTCGTCGGTGCCGGGAAGCTGGGAAGTGCTCTTGCGGAATACGACGTACTCCGTCAGCAGAAATTCCACATCATGGCGATATTTGACACCGACCCTGACAAGATCGGGCGATCTGTGGCAGGCATCACGGTCCATTCGGTGGAGCATATCGCGGATGTCAATAAATGCATCTGCGCACGCTTGGGTATCATCACGGTACCGGCCGAGGTCGCACAGCAGGTGACAGACCAGTTGGTTGAAGCAGGCATTGAAGGCATTCTTAACTTCGCCGCGACCATCATCAAGGTTCCCCCGCATGTCAAGGTCCGTTACTTCAGCATGAAACGAGAGCTGGCGTTACTGGCCTACTTCCTGGAACACCCCTTCGAAGAGAGCCTTGAAGCCGAATAGCTTCGCTCTCCACACCGCTCCTCATGAACTTCGCCTTGAGGTCACACTGTGCTGTGGAATGAGCTTCCGATGGATTCCGCTCTCTGCTCATGAGTGGCAGGGTGTCCTGGGCAATGCCGAGTTGCGGTTGGAACAAACCGCCGACGATGTCATCTGCCATATTGACAGCGGTGAGATCGAACCATCGGTGTTGAAAGACTACTTCCAACTCCACACCCCCCTCGCCCCTCTGGTCGCTCACTGGGCCGATGCTGACTCGCGGTTGGCGGAAGTGGCACCCGCTTTTCGCGGACTGCGTGTTTTGCGTATGGACCCCTTTGAGTGCCTGGTCAGCTTCATCTGCAGCAGTATGAACAACATCGGCCGTATCACGGGCATGGTGAATCGACTGTGCCAGCATCTGGGTGATGAGCTACCCTGCGGCGGTTACAGTTTTCCGGTTATACACCGCGTGGCTGAGTGCCAACCGCAGGAGCTGCGTGCCCTTGGTTTTGGTTACAGAGCCGAGTTTGTGGTCAACACCGCCAGGTTCTTAGAGCAGCAGGCTGAGGGCTGGCTGGAAAGCCTTCGCAGTGCATGCTACCAAGAGGCGCATACCGCACTTCAACAGCTTCCGGGGGTCGGGGCCAAAGTGGCCGACTGCGTATGCCTCTTCGCCTTGGACAAGCCCGGAGCTATCCCTGTAGATACCCATGTGTGGCAGATCGCACGCCGCGACTACGGTCTGTTCCCGGATGCGAAATCCATCACTCCCAAAATTTACGTTGGGATTGGCGACTTCTTCCGCGAACGGTTTGGGGACCACGCCGGATGGGCACACAACCTGCTGTTCGCCGCTGACCTGCCTGCGTACCGCGACCGGCTGGGCTGCTGAGCATTTTTACGCGGCCATTACCGCCGATTGGCTTCACAAAATGTCATTAAAAATCCGCTGCCATGAGCGATAACCGCGCATTTATCAACACATTTCGTTATGGCTATGCTTCCGGACACCCACGAAGTGGGTAAGATTCTTATAGCCACGGGTAAGCGCCAGCCAGTGCTGTAACGATACTGTCGTAGGGGCGTCCCTTGTGGGCGCCCTAATCGTTGTTCATTCGATAGTTCAGGTTTAGGGCGCCCACAAGGAACGCCCCTACGACCAGTTACCTACAAGCACCAGCGCAACCCCTAACTATAGGAACTGCTACCCACTTCGTGGATGCCGTAGGGAGGCCTGAAGGCGGTGCCAATATGCAGAACAGACACTTGGCAGCCTTATCTAGTGGTTGAGTAGTTACGGCTGAGACTTAGTAAAGCTGCATGTCCGTGCTGTGGCCTGGGAAGAACTTCGCTTCGCTATCCAGCTTCATCTTGATAGCATTCACGGCCACAGCCGCTTCCCCTACTGCGGTGGCAATCAGCTTGAGTTTGGCCGGGTGGTCGGTCACATCACCGGCCGAATAGACCATCGGCAGGTTGGTAGCCATGTATTCATCTACATAAATGCTGCTTCGGTTGACATTTAGCCCCCAGCTCTCATATCCCCTCATACCTGCCAGGAAGCCGATATTCACCAACACAGTATCGACGTCCAGCCTGGTCAGCTCCTCAGTCTTGGTGTTCTGCACGGTGACGCCGTTGATAAATGGGGCCTCCCCGTGTATCTCCCGAGCCTCCGTGAAGGTCAGCACCTGCACACGGCTATCGGTCAGGCTCTGAAGGCTTTTTTCGTGGGCACGAAATGTGTCGCGGCGGTGTATCAGTGTCACACTTTCAGCTAGCGGTTCAGCGGCCAAGGCCCAATCTACGGCACTGTCACCTCCGCCAACGATCAATACCCGCTTACCCTCCAGCCGACTGAGCTGTTTGACAAAATAGAGCAGGCCGGTTCCTTCGTATAGCTCTGCCTCCGGAACTTCCAGCGGACGCGGCACGAAAGCTCCTGCACCTGTACAGATTACCAGTGACTTTGTGAGGTATTCATCTTTGTCGGTCTGCAGTGAATAAACACCAGCAGCCGCGTCCCAACGCAGATGGGTGGTTCGCTCTTCCAGACAGACTGTCGGCTTGAAGCGCATCGCCTGATCAATCATCCCATCAGCAAGAACACGCGCGGTGACTTCCGGGAAGCCGGGCATGTCGTAGATGGGTTTTTCCGGGTAGAGGGCGGTTAACTGCCCGCCCAACTGAGGCAGGCAGTCAATAATGCGGGTGCTGAGTTCCCTCAGCCCCGCATAAAAGGCGGCGAACAGACCGGTAGGCCCGCCGCCGATGATCGTGATGTCCGTAGGGTTATTATTCATAACCCTATTTTACCCGTTCTTGGCTTGGAACTCCTGCATGAACTGTACAAGAGCCTTCACACCTTCTGCGGGCATCGCATTGTAGATGGATGCACGGATACCACCCACGCTGCGGTGACCCTTCAGCTCCCACAGACCAGCAGCCTTAGCCTCGGTCACGAACTTGGCTTCCAGCTCTTCGCTGGGTAGACGCCAGGTGACATTCATCATTGAACGGCTCGATGGAACCGCATGGCCTTTGTAATAGCCGTTGCTATCATCGATGGCACTATACAACCAGCCAGCCTTTTCCTGGTTGAGCTTCTGCATCGCGTCCAGCCCGCCAACGGTGTCCTTGATCCATCGGGTGACCAAAGAGATGATGTAAATGGTAAATGCCGGCGGTGTGTTATACAGCGAGTTGTTTTTGATGTGCGTCCGGTAGTCCATCATGCTTGGCAAACCATCAGGAATCCGGGCGACCATGTCATCACGGATGATAACCACGGCAGCACCAGCAGGCCCGATGTTCTTCTGGGCGCCAGCATAGATCAAACCGTACTTTCCCACATCCATTGGGCGCGACAGGAAGTCCGATGAGGCATCGCACACCAGCGGAGCAGCACTCAGGGGCTCTGTCTGGAACTCCACACCCTGGATGGTCTCGTTGCTGGTGATGTGAGTGTATATGGCGTTGGGGTCAAGGTTCAACTCACTGTCAGCAGGCACATGGTTGTAATTGTCAGCTTTGCCATCCCATACCACATTGGTTTTCCCAAACAGCTTGGCCTCGGCTAACGCCTTCTTGCCCCAGGTTCCTGTCAAAATGTAGTTGGCAGTCTCTTCTTTACCCAGGATGTTCGCTGGAATGGTCGCAAACTGGGTGCTGGCCCCACCACCAACGAAAAGAACGTGATAGCCCTCTGGCAGGCCCAGAAGCTGTTTGATATTATCAATTGCTTCGGCCAGGATCGCCTCAAAAACTTTGCTGCGGTGGCTGATCTCAAGAATAGATGCCCCGCCGCCAGGCAGGCAGAGTAGATCAGCTTGAGCCTGCTCAAGAACAGGCAAGGGAAGCACGGCTGGGCCGGCGGTGAAACTGTAAACGCGAGATGCGTTGTTATTCATTGTGTTATTCTCCTGAAAGGCAGATTGCTTAATGGTGGTGCTTACGCCATCGACAGCCCATACTGCAGCTTCTGGAACAGGCGGATATAGATGATCTTCATGGTAAATGAAGCCATCACCACACGATTCAGTGTATCATAATGATAATCCGAGGCACTGTTGGGCACAGTAATCATGCTGGCAAAGTCGTGCTGTCGACTACAGGGAGGGCATCTCATGGATTTTCCTAAAAATCGAATGAAGATCACCAGGCATAAAGGAACACGGACAAGCGAACAAGGCTGGCTTGTGCTGGATATAAAAGGGATTGACCTGGATGGAGTCAACGAGATTGTGATCCCAATGGCCGACGTCACTGGCTTGAAAGAGGAGCCATCTACCAATGACGATCCCCTATCCAAACTGGCTCAGTTCCTTCAAGATCAGCAGGACAGTAGCAAAGAGTAGTCTACGCGCCGCAGGAACACCATGATGGTGTCCGTTATGCAGCAGGATTATGCATGAGTTGATTCGTGCGTGGCGTCCGTGTGGCCTCAAGGGTATTCAGTAAGGAGTAGTGAATTTGGTGACCGAACCGCAAAGCGTATCTCCGATGAATGTGAAACTAATATTTCCGACACAGGATGTCGCGAAAGACTATTATAAGCAAATCGTATTTTTAGCGTGCAAGCTGTGTTACAGCGAATCCAACCCCGAGGAGATATGGGAAAAACTACAATCGGGTAAAATCACTGACCGTAAAATCGAAAGCCTAATCAACAAGGTGGTCGCATCAGGGCACCACAGCACCATCGAGCACATCGTCTTCACGTTCGCCATATCTGGTGTCAGCCGCACACTGACCCATCAGCTTGTGCGGCACCGCATCGGTGTGGCGTTTGATCAGCAAAGCCAGCGGTACGTCTCCCTCTCGAACCCAGTTTTCGTCGAGCCACCGACCATTGCCGATAACAATGAAGCGCACCAGCTTTATCAACAAGCGCAGCAGCAAATGGCCGAGGTCTATGAGCAGTTGCTCCAACTGGGTATACCGTCTGAAGACGCCCGGTTTGTGTTTCCCCAGGGAGTGGGTAGCAACCTCATTATGACGGTCAACCTTCGCGAGTTAATCCACATCTGCGGCTTACGGTTGTGCAGCCTTGCGCAATGGGAGATTCGTGCGATGTTCCAGAAGGTACGCGCTGAAGTGAAGCAGGTATCACCTTATATTTCGCGAATGCTGGTTCCGCACTGTGTACATGAGGGATTTTGTTCAGAGCTAGGCAATAAAGACGGCCATTGCCGTATCCGGCCCCATATGGATCAAGTGCAGGAAATCTATACACGATGGAAGAATGGTGAGTTGGTAGACGCTCCTGAACCCGATACCAGTGGTCAGGATGAATAACCTTCATTTCTACCGTTAGTACGCCGAAATCAAGATATCTGACGCCGAAAACTAGTCGTTTTTCAGAATAGACCCCTATTCGGGCTTTTTTGACAGAAAATCCCATGAAGAACGACGAAGTTCGGGGTATACTTTGAACTAGTAGTTATATCTCAACATGGTGATGCTCTTATATGGCCAATTTATGGCAAAACAATCTCGATGTAGCAGCCTATCTTAATGGTTCGCTAATCATCGTCATATCGTATCTGTCACTCATGATCTCACGATTGCAGCAAACTCAAAAGTGGTGGATATGGATTGTTTTGGCATCGATACTTCTGGGATGTGCATCCTGGTTTGATATCCTGCTGTTAAGCTCCAGCAATGTGGCTGGCCCCCCTTGGATATCATTCGTGATCAAATATATCGGCTGCATCTCTTTGGCCATTTTTGCAGATACATTATGGAAAAGTAAAGGCGGATCTCAGAAGCTCCTAAGTTATGCAGTCATAACGGCTTCAGCCATCATTGCTTACAGCATCAATGGCGGTATTGCCGTCGCCTCGTCGGTATTGTATCTCACCCTCTTCGTGCCCACCTGTGTGGCCATCTGCATTGGCATATGGCATCGTGTGCAATCAAAGCAGTCGGTGCATCCTGCGTCATCTTGGACCTTCATAGTTGGTTTGATTTTGGTTGCAGTATCGAATGTGCCATTACCTTTACGAACTCTTTCACCCTACCTCATATTTACAGAGCGGATAGAGATTGAAGTGTTGGCATGGGCAAGCTTGATGAACATCCTGGCACTACTGCTGATAATCTGCGGGTTGTTGATAAGCCTCAGAAATCTCAGCACCTCGCCAGCTAACCTTGGCTATTTCCACAAGGTATTCATCACGACCATAGTGGCTGTGATGGCGGTTGCCGGGTTTGGGATATATGCCTACACCAGCGGCATCGACGCCATCAACAAGGCTTACGAAAGCGTTCTGCAGTCATCGAATAGACTGGCAGCCCAGCTGCAAACCACGAAATCAATGAAACACAGAACCGCTGGCACCGTTCGTTACGGGATGATGTTCAATGCGATCATCAACACTCCCGCACTTCAAAGCTTACGGTTAGTCCATGGTGCGGCGATCAAGGGCGAATATGACCAAATCACCGCGGTGGAAAGCCCAACGCTGCAACTTGGATGGCCATGCCAGTTTAAGCGTGTCGTGACATTAACGAAACTAGATGACCCTAAAAATGCCGTTCTAACCGCCGAAAGCGACCATCTATTCGTCGTCCGTAAGCCGTTTCTTCTGCGTGTCCCACTATTCATGAGCGGCATCATCCTCACAAGCCTCTGGCTGTTGATCGGGGTCATTACGGCAAGCAGCAAGCTATTAGCTGATGAGAAGCAACTCACTGCCAGCAGTATCGGCATGCAGCAGCTCCGTATTAACAAGATATTCCATTGCAGTCAGATCGGCATGGCGGTATTAAGCCTAAACGGCGATGTTGAGGAAGCTAACGATGCGACGTGCCGCTTCCTGGGCCGCAGCAGCAGCGAGCTGCAAGGAATGAACCTCAACTTGCTGATCTTGCGTGACGATTACCCAGATATCCAGTCCGAAATCACTCAGCTTGCGAGAACTTCAAAAGACCATTACGCCACCGAAGTACGCTTTGCCCGGCCAGACAGCCGTCAAGTTTGGGCTCTCGTCAACCTCATGTATGAACCTGGTGAGTCTGGGGAGCAAGCACATATCATAATGCAGCTTCAGGATATCACCTCACGAAAGCAAGACGAAGACCAATTGCGTCATAGCTGGGAAATGCTGCAGGTGTTGCTTAACGCACCAGATTACGGTGTCTACCTGCTCAATCCGGACGGGACCACTCTGCTATGCAACGAGAACGCCGCTCGCCGCTGCGGATTGAGCATGGACAAGATGGCTGGCGTCCGACCGCTTGATGAGCTGAGCCCGGAAAACAAGGAATACCGCATCAATCAGCTTGAGCGAGTCGTGAGTAATGCGACACCCATCCGTTTTGAGGATGTGACAAATCTGCATACCACTACGGTAGCCATGTGGCCTGTATGCGACGAAAACGGGGTAGTTTCTACTGTGGCCCTGTTTGTGCAGGACACCACCGAGATGCATCACAACAAGCTTGAGCTGGCCAGAATCACACAGCAGGCGGCCGATTTAAAGACCATCCTGGACCGCAGCAATGTCATGGTCATGCGTGCTACAGTCCACGGCAACAAGGTGGCCAACATATTCGTTGGCGGAAATCTGAGCATGCTGGGATACCCTGTCGAATTCTACACCGCCCCCAACTTCCGATGGGACAGCCTTATTTCCGATAACGACAATGACCGCGCCCAGGATGAGTTCTGGCGGCGATATCATGCAGGCGAACAAGAATTCGTTCTGGAAGCTAAGCTGCGCGACGCTAAGGGCCGCGAGCAATGGTATACCCTGACGGCCAACATACTGCACGACCAAATGGGAAACAAAACGGGATTCGAACTCGTGGTCAGCAATGTACACAGTCTACGTGTCGCAGAATACGAAACCCGCTCAATGGAACAGCGTATGATTCAAGCACAGAAATATGAGAGCCTTGCTGTGCTGGCCGGTGGTATTGCACACGACTTAAACAATAACTTGATGACCATCATCGGTAATGCAGAGCTGCTCATCGATGGTATCTCAGCCGATGTCACTTCGTCGCTGCACGACACCCTTGCTGCGGCTCAGCGAGCCGCCAAGCTTTCTGAACAGATGCTGGCATTCTCGGGGCGCGGTATCTTCCACCTGACGCCTTGCCACTTTAACACCCTCCTTGCGGATACCATAGATAGTATCCGAACCCAACTGCCACCCAAAGTTAAGCTCAACCAGCACTTGAATGGTGATATCTTGCAGGTGCTTGCAGATCACGCTCAAATGGCCCAGGTGATCACCAATCTGTGCATGAACGCGGTTGAAGCGATGACCACCGGTGAGGGTAACCTCTGCATTAGCACAGAAGAGCGGTACTTGACAGGCCATGAGCAGTTCGGAGCCCACACGGGGCCCATCAAACCAGGCAGGTATGTGGCACTGGTTGTGAAAGATGATGGGCATGGTATGGATGCCAACATGACGGAACGGATGTTTGAACCCTTCTTTAGCACAAAGCTTCCTGGCAGAGGGCTTGGACTCGCGGCAGTCTTGGGAATTGTTCGAGCTCATGGTGGGCTCGTGCAGGTAGATAGCCTTCCGGGTGCAGGCACGACGGTGACGGTATATATTCCGATACGACACAGTTCAGAACCCGATATCACGCCATCCCGACAGCATAGTTCCACTAAAAGCAACTTGATCATGATGGTCGACGACGAGCCAGCAGTGCTGGATGTTGGCCGCCAGATGCTGATACACCTGGGATATGAGGTGGTCACCGCTTCTAACGGCAGTGAGGCACTGGTGGCTTTTGCTGAGCTTGAGGGGCGTGTCGAGTGCATTCTACTGGACTTGACGATGCCCATCATGGATGGCGGGCAGACGCTACGCGCGCTGAGGCTGGTCAACGAGACCGTGCCGGTTGTGTTCGTGAGCGGATATGACTATAGTTCCGTGTTTGATAAAATCAACGGCCTCAACTACCAAGGGTTCCTTCAAAAGCCCTACCGCATCAGCCAGATACGCCAGCTTCTGAAAAGCCTGTAATATGGCCATCATGGTGGTTGCCGGGGTCTATTTGTAGGGATGACCCTTGTGGTCATCCGCTTCCCGTTCGATTGTAGGGATGTACCTTGTGGTCATCCGTAATGATGGTATTACACCGACTGTGCTTATGGGCTGGGCCCACGGTATGAGCACCTTGGGGTGCGGATGACCACAAGGGTCATCCCTACGAATGCGGTGGAGGAACGACCGCCGGTCGCCCCATGTCCGCGCCGGCTTTCTCCTAACCGAAGTGGTCCCCAAATTCGCGGGGCCGTTTTGCAACGACCCCTATTTGACGACACAGCTTCTGCATCACTCACTTATGTGACCAATTGAGCGGGAGATGATCCAGTCCCGCATCTCTTCCATACCCATCCGATGCAGCTTCTGTGTCGGAAAGCTGTATCCATATCATCATGGTATGTACTATTTGTACCCTGAATATGTCGATGTATAGCCTGTCACATGTACGTGAATTTACAGATACGAAGTAAATCGCCATGAATGCCGTCTGCCGCAGCTCCCATCTATACAAAACCACCCCGAGGCAGATGCCGTCGGGGTGGTAAACGGAAACAAGGCAGGCAACCCTAAGCTGTTTGCGCCATCAACTCCGCGATGCCCTCTTTCATGATCGCCAGAGCCGAATCACAATCCTCCTGGGTGATCATCAAGGGCGGTACCAGACGCACCGTCTTCTCGCCGGTAGCGTTAATCAGCAGCCCTTTTTCGCGGCATACACCAACCAGCTCGCGAGCGATAGGGTCGACCAGATCGAAACCAATCATCAACCCCAACCCGCGCACATTCGTCACCACGCCATCATTGCCGATCCAACCTGTCAAAGCTGACCGCAGGTAACTGCCCATCTCCACCGCGTTCTCAAGCATTTTCTCCTGCTCAATGGCATTGATCGCAGCCAGTGCCGCGGCGCATATCAGTGGCCCGCCACCAAAAGTGGTGCCATGGTCGCCAGGTTCGAAACAATCGGCCCGTTCGGTCACCAGGCAGGCTCCTATGGGCAACCCGCCACCCAAGGCCTTAGCTACCGTGATGATATCAGGCCGCACCCCGTAACCTTGATATGCAAACCAGTTTCCGGTTCGTCCCATGCCTGTCTGCACTTCGTCGATGATCATCAGAGCCGAATACTGGTCACACAGTTTGCGGCACTCTGCCACATACTCGCGTTCCAGTGGATGCACACCGCTTTCGCCTTGCAGCGTCTCGATGATCACGGCACAGGTTGTGCCGCCCACAGCCGCACGCAACTCGGCAAAGTCGCCTGCGTGAACCACATGCACGCCAGGCACCAGTGGCTCAAACGGATGCTGGTATTTGGTTTGGGCGGTCAGAGACAGCGAACCCATGGTTCGACCATGAAACCCGTTGGACAGGCACACAAAATCGGACTTTTTAGCGGCGATATTGTGTCCCCATTTCCGGGCGACCTTCATCGCACACTCATTGGCCTCAGCACCGCTGTTACACAATAATGCTCTGTCCATCCCGGCGATACCTGTCAGTTTATCAAGCAACTGGAACTGCGGCAGATTGTAGTACAGATTGCTGACATGCAGCAGCTTTTCGGCCTGGCTCTGTATGGCTGCGACGACCTTCGGGTGGCAATGCCCAACCGAATTCACTGCGATGCCTGCCAGGAAGTCCAAATAGCGACGGCCATCGGTATCCCACACGAATGCACCGCGACCACGCTCGATCACAATCGGCTGTCGTCGGTAGTTGTTCATGTGTGAGCAAGACTCAATGGTCTGCAGCTCGTCTAGATACTTCATGTCAGGCCTCTCTATTCAGAAACAAATATTCCCGAGCAGCCGTATGACTTCTCAGGTAATGGTATGGTACCACGACGAGCGTTTCCGGGCAAGCTTACGCAATCGTAGCAGTATGGCCACGCAGATCATATACAATACGGCAATACTATGCCCGATTTGCACAAATCACCCTAAAACACGTGATTCCTCAGCCAATACATGGTAAACTACAAGTTGTGATTTCGCATTCGGAGAGGAGTACCATCTTTTGGCAAATCTGAAATCGTCTATAAAAGACATCAAACGCAACGAAGCTAATCGCCTGCGCAACAGGTCCGCAAAATCGGCCATGAAGACTTTTGTAAAGAAGGCCATCGCCGCTGACGCAGAGACACTACAACAGGCTATCAATATGGCTATCAAGTCTATCGACAAAGCAGCACAGCGTGGCATCATCCACCCTAACCAGGCAGCTCGACGCAAGTCACGCCTAGTGAAGAGTATCAACGCTAAGCTGGCAGCCAAGTAGAATTGGCTACCCGATCGGTCTAGGTGGGAGGTTTCCTCTCAGCTCCTACACAGATCAATAACGAGCTTTTCAAGGGCCTCCTTCGGGAGGCTCTCTCCATTGGTCTCGATCCCCTTCATGTTCGCATCAATCGAGTACATCAGCTCAAAGCAATGCGTGATAGACTTGAACGAGGGCATACGCCGGGCGTGAGCCTCGAGCCGTTTGGACATAAATGGCTTTGATTTCAGTTCATCGTCCAGATTCAGGTCACTGGGGAAGCATTCTCGGGGGTCCCCACCTGACATCTTGACCTTCACCTGCCACACAAGTCGATAGTGCCTGATCAACTGCGCCAAAACCTGCACAATCACCTCATCGCCGCGCAGTCCACTATCAAACATACCCCGGATATAATGAACGGCCTCCTTGGCCCTTCCAGAGGCCACAGCGTTGACTACCTCAAACACCTGAGCCTCCGCGGTGCGGCTCATCGCATCCCTGACGTCTCGTTCCGTCAGCTCGTTACGTTCGCCTACATAATCGATGAGTTTACTCAGTTCCATGCTAGCCAGGTTCGGATCGGCCTTGGTGAACTCGGTAAACAGCTCTAGAGCTGCGATCTGGAATGATTTACCCTGTGCGGAGGCCTGGCCTCTGAGCCAGTTCTTCATATCCGCGCCCCTGAGCAAAGCAAACTCCACAGCCAACCCTATCGGCTTCACTGCATCCAGTAGCTTCTTGGGGGCAACGGCACTCACATCACCTGCATTCCGGGTCAACATTATAAAGCAGGTCGATTCGGGTATTGCCGCTATAGCCTTCACGAGCTCATCGATATCAGCAGCCTTCAATACCTGGATGCCATGGAGGATGATCAGCCGCCGGTCACTGAGGAACGGCAGCGACATACACTGCGAAAGCACATTGGAGAGGCTGGCGTCACCGATCTCGTAGTTGCCGGTCTCCATGGGATCAACGTTCAGCTTCTGACACAGCGTGGACAGAACTTGCCGTTTTCGCGAGTCATCCGTGCCATGCAGCAACACCACCGAAGGTATTTCTCCCCCGGCTAGTCGCTCAGGCAATGCCCCTGGTTCAACGGCCCCTACTATCACTGTGCCAGACACTTATCCCTCGTCCTGTATTTGATTTCTCAATTGGGCGATGTATTCCATGCGCTTCATAGCCCTAATGGATACGCGGCGCTCATCGAGTGCCTGCTCAAGTTTCAAAACCACCAGTTCATAGGTGTCTATGCCTGGGATGTTTTTCTCGACATAGTCGAAAGCTCCCAGCCTCATGCAGTCCACTGCGTTACTGACGTTGCCGTATGCCGTTAACACGATGACCTGCGTGAACAGGTCCTTGGCGACCGCTTTCGCCAGGATGCGCTTGCCACTCAGCGGGTCTTCCATCGACATATCGGTGATGACCACATCGTAGTTGCTGCTTTCAATCGCCTCCTGTCCGCTCAGTTCGCCGTCAGCGACCTCAACCTCGTAGCCATCGCGTTTTAGGCGGCGCTGTATCGCGCGACGTACATCCTCTTCATCATCGATTACCAATACTCTAGCCATCAGTCTGCTCTCCTTATGTGTTTGGTGTATGCCACCCTATTGTACATCCTCAGGCGGTAACAACGGCAGGTATATCTCAAATCTGGCCCCTTCTCCAGGCACCCCATTCTCAAATATGATACCGCGATGTGCATCAATAATGCCCTTCACGATACTCAGGCCTAAGCCCATACCCTTATTGCGGCTGGTGAAGAAGGGTTGGAATATCTTCTCCTTCAACTCCTCTGGAACTCCGGGGCCGGCATCTTCTACACGGATATGAACGCGTTTTCGGATGCGGTTTAATGCCACTACGGCGGGCACATCGTGTCCGTCACACAGCTCACACATCACACCCAATCGTCCACCGCTGGGCTGGAAGCTGATGCTGTTCTCTATCAGCTCGCCCAACGCCCGCCGCATCCGTGCCGCATCGATGTTCATCAGCGGGATGTCGTCGCTTAGCGTGAGTTCCAGCTCGATATCGGTGCGTTTTGGAAAGGTCTCCTCGACGCTTTGCCGTATCACGTCGGCAATATTGACCGCACGTCTGGCCAACTGAGTGGCCACCACAAAGTCCCTGAACTCCTGCAGTATCTCCTCCAAGCGGGAAACACCACTGCGCATGTGCGACACAAGATCATTCACTTCTTGCTTGTTGACATCAGGCAGACCGAGCTGATACTCCAGTTCATTCAGGTCGCCCTTAATCGCAAAGGTCCGGTTCCCAATCATATGCGCCGACCGGGCAGAGACTTCCCCCCATGCTGCCATGCGTTCTGAGTATACCAGCTTTTGCTCCATCTGAAGCTTCTCCAGTGCCACTCCGAACTGGCTGGCGACCGAACTAAGCAGGGCCTCGTCGGTATCTGTGAAGCGGTTATCGAACCATCGGCTGCGGCTCTTTTTACGAACTGCCCGGATGACGCCAACTACACGGTTGACGCCTGGAACTGGCACCGCCATGAAGCTGCCCAACTGCTCCACCGGCATTTCGCCGAATAGCCCCTTGTACCGAGGGTCTTTGTGAGGGCGGGCCGTGACTATCGGTTGTCCGTTCTGTGCCACCCAGCCAGTTAACCCCTCGCCCAACTGATAGAATGCATCCCCCCGGCGGTGCTTCAGCGCACTGGTGGCTGCCACCAGACGCAACGCCTTTTCGCCATCATCGATGATGAACACGCTGCACTCCTCAAAACGCAGCAGACTGGAGGTGACCTCCAAGACCACATTCAACAGCTCCTCAAGCTCCTCGCAAGCACTCAGCTCATTGCCTATTCGCACCAATGCCTGTTGCCGTGACCGAGCGGTGTGTATCTGGTAGGCCGCTTCACACATATCAGCTATGGCGGTGATGACTTGCACATCACGCGTGGTAAATGGGTGCGTGTGGTCAGTCTCCACATTCATCACGCCTCGGGTGCGGCCGTAAGCATCAAGCATCGGCACCGCAATTTCGCCTACCACATCATCAAACGAGCCAAGATAGTGCGGGTCAATGGACACATCGTCAGCGTAATATGGTTTCTGAGTGGCAGCGACATAGCCAGTGATACCTCGTCCGCTTTCCTGAGCCACATCCAGACGCTTATGGATCCGCTGAGTAGTCCAGCCATGACCGACCACGTGGTGGATCACCAGCTTACCAGCATCCTCATCCACCAGGGCCAGGAAAGCTCTGTGCCCATTCACCACTTTGGTGGCTTCATTGAGGGCGGTGGACATAAAGGCATTCACATCCCGCAGGGTGGTGATACCCCTGGCCATCATCTGAAGGGTCGATACGATCTGAGCTGTTTCCGAATCAATAATCGAATTGTTCTGATCAGCCTGGCTGTTGTTGGACATGATGGTGGTTAGACTCCTAGTCAGTTTTGATCGCGGACTTACCGGTATCTGCCTTGAGGTCAAACATAGTGCTGATGATTTTGCGCGCCACAGGACCTGCTGCAGAACCTCCATGGCCTCCCTGCTCTACAAACACGCAGATGGCGATCTGTGGGTCATCTACAGGAGCATAGGCCACGATCCAGGCATGTGGTTTGATGCGCGGCGGATCTTCTGCACTACCCGTTTTACCGGCAACCTGCAGATTATCAAACTCCAATATTTTCGCGGTACCATGCTGCCCTCGCACAGCAGACACCATACCTCCTTGTATCATCTGCCAGTAGTTATCAGGCAGCTCCACCTTACGTTGGACTTGGGGTTTGGTCTCATACACGGTCTTCTTTAGACCATCACGCACGCGCTTGATGACATATGGACGCATTAAGACACCCTTGTTCGCTACCACACAGGCGATTTGGGCAACCTGCAAGGGCGTAGTGCTGATATATCCCTGCCCGATAGAGCTGTTGCAGGTATCGCCTGGATACCACTTTTCGTGGAAGGTATTGAACTTCCATTCTGGCGTAGGGATACTGCCTTTCCGCGCACCAGGCAAGTCAACACCAGTGGGTTCACCAAGCCCGAACCCGTGAGCCATACTGGCGATTTTATCCATAGTGGTGCGAAGACCGGCTCTGTAAAAGTAGACGTCACACGATTGGGCAAGCGCGCTGTTCAGGTTTACAGTATGGTGTACCGACCAACAGCCGAAACGCCATTTACCTAGCATCAAATATCCAGGGCAGAACGCGGATGTACCGGCATTCACGGCACCAGCCTTGAGCGCCGCGGCGGCAGTGACCATTTTAAAAGTTGAGCCTGGTGGATAACGACCAGCAAGAGCCCGGTTCTGAAGCGGGAACCGCCGGTCATTTGCGATTTGCTTCCAGGCAGCACTCTTCATTTTACTGGCGAAGATATTGGGATCATACCTTGGAAAACTGTTCATCGCCAGAATCTCGCCCGTCTTTGGATTCATAGCCACCACGGCACCGGCCCGATCACCAAATGCCGCCTCAGCCGCACGCTGCAGCTTCTTGTCCAGTGTCAGTTGCACCGTACACCCGGGGATAGGCGGCAGGTATGCCAGTTCTCCACGCTGCCTGCCTGTGGCATCCACCTTCAATTTCCGTCCGCCAGCCGTTCCCTGAAGGTAGTTCTGAAGTTTCAATTCTATGCCGGACTTCCCGATATAATCCTCACGGCCTACTCCGGAAGGTTCTAGCTCCTCATACTCCTCGGCATTGACCTTCCCCAGAGTTCCCAGCACATGGCAAGCCAACAACCCATCCGGGTAATACCGTACCGGCTGTGTTTGTACCATCAGCCCCTTGACAAAAGGGCTGTTTTCCTCTATCGAAGCCACGATCTGTCTGGACGCATCATTCACCAGCACGACAGCATCGAACCGTCGACGCCATGTCTCCACGTCGCCCAGTGCCTCTGCCACCTCGGCCACAGATAACCCTAAAAGCTTCGCTATACGCCCAATGGTCACATTGGCAAGTTGCTTCCGCACCTGTTCTTCAGTGCGATCAGTGGCATCTGCTTGGTCCTCAATCTCGCCAGGGCTGATCTCCAGATCAGCAGGAATCACACTGACAACGAACTGTGGCCGGCTCATCGCCAGGGTAAGACTATTGCGATCGACGATCAAACCTCTCGGTGCGGTTTGCCTGACCACACGGGTATAGTTCTGCTGCGCCTCATCCATCAGTTCAGGTCCGCGTAGGACCTGCAGATACCACAACCGTGCAGCCACTAGCAGGAAACCCAGCCCGGTAATCACCGCTAATAGTGTGACCGGGCTGCCTTTATGTTCTGACGGATCATGGAAGTCGTAGTGGCCCGCCATTAGAATACGTCCACTCCTGGCTGCACTGGGTCCGCCGGGGGATCGACTGGGGCGACCGCATCGGGCGGGTTGCCGTCAACTGGTGTTCCTTCTTGCTCAGGTGGCGGTTGGCCATTCGTGGCGCCTGCATCTGGCAGCATAGGCTCCGTTATTTCAGGTTTTGGCTTACGCTTACGCTTGGGCCGATGAATATCGCATTGCTCCTCTTTGGCGTTCACATCGACCGTCACTTCGATTGGGTTAGGGCAGGCTGATGTGGCTAGCTTGCCTGATTCCTGGCAGATTTTGACCCGCTTCGTTTGGACGGCTTGACCCGATTTATCTTTACGGGTGGGGTCTGTGATTCCCGGGGCTCACATGCGCCGCCACGCGCATAAAGCGATCCCAGACGGGAGCACACAGAGTACCGCCATACCCTGGAAGTGTGGCATACCGGGTCTGACCCTTACTGTTTTTCACCGGTTTCGCCACCCACACAATAGTGACCAGTTTGTGCCCCTCATCGTTAGGGTCAACCCAATAACCGGCAAACCAGGCATCCCTGCCTTCATTCGTGGTGCCAGTTTTACCACGGGCATCACCCACCCAGTTGCGAAGGGCTCTATGCGCGGTTCCGCCAGGTCTGTCGACCGGCCCTCTCAGCAACTGGTCGACGATATCGGCCGTGGAGGCGCTGATCGCGCGCTTGGTGTCGATCTGTGTGAAGTCCTGCATCACCTGACCGGTGCTGTCTTCGATGCTGAGGATACCCCGAGGCATGGGGCAGTATCCCTTGTTGGCAATGGTGCTGTAAGCTCTGGCCATCTCGATGGGTTTGATGGCTGACGCTCCGAGAGCCAAAGCCAGAGTGGGATCCAGCTTACTGTCATATCTGCCGCCGTCACCGATTCCCATAAGGGCGGCGGTATCTACCACTGCCTGCGGACCGACTCGACGCAGTGCGTTGATGGCCGGGATGTTGATGGAGTAAGTGATTGCATCTGAGATTGAGACCGTGGAGCTGTACTTGCCGTTCATATTTTTCGGGCTCCACTTGCCTAAGTGAAGCGGCATATTGGGTAGCCGGGAATGGGCGTCCAGCTCACCCGCTTCAATCGCAGTAGCATACACGACAGGCTTAAACGCGGAGCCGGGTTGTCGCCGCCCCTGCGTGACATTGTTATACTGGTTCTCGTCCCAGTCGCGCCCGCCCACCATGGCCAACACATCGCCGGTACTGGGGTCAACGCACACAAGTGCTGCGGCACGAAGCGCCTTGGGCATGGTAGCCATCGCCGCCTCTGCAGCGCGCTGCATCTGGTAGTTTAGTGATGTTCTCACCACAACACCACCCTGCCACATGGCAAGGCCATTCTGCTCTCGCAGCTCATCAATTTGCGATTTTATCCAACTTACGTAGTATGGGGATCGCCAGTCGCCTTCATTTTCCGTGTCTTCATCAGCAGCCCGGGCGAAACGCAGCGAGCTGGTCACCGCATCGCGGTAGGAGGCTTGATCTATGCGCCCCTGCTCCAGCATGAATTTCAACACCAGATCACGCCGTTCCAGCGCCGCCTGCCGATAGTCAGGGTTACTGAAATGGCTGGGTCGCTGGATCACACCGGCCAGAAACGCGCATTGACTGAGGGTCAATTGGTCCAGGTTCTTACCAAAAAACACGTGTGCGGCACGCTTCACGCCATATGCGCCACGGCCGAAATAGACCACATTGAGGTACATCTCGATGATCTGCTCTTTGGTAAGGGTCTGTTCAATCTTGATACTTAAGATGACTTCCTTAAGCTTACGATTGACATTTTTACTAGAGGACAAGAAGGCGTTCCGGGCCAACTGCATGGTGATTGTGCTGGCACCTTGTGCGTATCGGCCGCGTTTGAGGTTCACCACTACCGCACGCAGAAGCCCCTTGGCATAAACACCCTTATGGCTTTCAAACTCTTTATCTTCGACAGCGATGACCGCATCACGAAGCTGTTGAGGAATTTCATCGTATGTGGCCGGTTCACGCTGCTCCTTGGCGAAGACAGCTAGAACCTCACCGTCAGCAGACAGGATTTTTAAACCCTCTGCAGGCTTGTAATTCGCAATGTTTTCTGAGGTAGGTGTCAGCTTCCACACCTGCTGCACCGTATACCCTACATATAGCAGCCCTAATAACAGGCCCACAAGCACTACTAAAGTGCTGACGCCAACCAAGCTACTGCATCCGCAGCCCTTCTTTTGACGCTTCCGCTGATAATGATCCCTAGAGGCGTGTGTCAGTGTAACCGACCCCCTTCCCAGCAATCCAACTAAAGGTACCCATTTAGTGATACCGCGCAATGAGAACGTGATGCAAGTAGACACAGCGTGCAAGCATGAAAATGGGGTGTATTTGGGCTGTGGAGATCCGCATGACACACCGCGGGAGGCGCGGTTTCCGCGCCCGTTAAGATGAATGTGGGCGAGGCGGGCCTCGCCCGTAGGGGCGACCGGCCGGTCGCCCCTACCGCCGGGCCTGGGAGCGCGGTTTCCGCGCCAGAGGGCGGTTCGCGAACCACCCCTACAGGTTTTTAGGCACGGCACACGGGCACCGCAAGCGATGCCCCTACGATTGACAGGAACAGCGCTTACTGGTTCAGCAGGTAGTTCACCGCCGCTTCGGCGTTGATGCCGCTAGCCCACATGTTGGCCCGAATGCAAGCTCGAACCGGCTTGTCATCACCGTCGTAGTATTCGTTCCATGCTCCAGCCTGGTCAAGCATCCGCATCATACGGGTATAGGTGGCCTTTGCGCCTGGGTGTTTGAGCTTCACTTGCGATATCAGCAACAGTCCAGGGTCATAACCGACCACACGGTCACCGATGCGGCTCTTCCCACCATCCCAAGCTACGACTTCACGATCGAGCAAGTAAGCCGGGCAGTCATCCGGGAAGGCGGTGGGGATGCTGCCGTTGGGGCGGGTATGCGCGACTATGCGATCCACGATTTTGCGTCGTTCCTCCATAGTCACAGGTCCACCGCCCATGAAGTCGGGCAGCAACGATACCGAATTGAGAGTAAGCCTTGGGGGAGCCACCGCCTTCGGGAGGGCCCTGCGGGGTTCGTCCCACTTAACGTAATGGCCAGTCTCAGGATCACGTTCAAGCCAGAGTGAGCCCAGCCGTCTGAACCGGGGCGGGTCGATCCAGCTCTCACGCTCCGGAGCGTTGCACCAGATGCGGTCGTCAGCCACGAACCAGTGCCGCCAGGCCTGTCGGGTTTCGGACAGTGTCTTGCGCTGCATCTCAGCCATGTCTGAGCTCCAGAGCCCGGACAAGGAGGCCCACTCCACCAGCCACTCGCCACTGACCAGGAACGCCAGCGTGGTGTCGGCGCTGCCCTGCAGCATACCTTCGAACGGGAACAGACCGCCGGCCACATAGGTTTCGTCACCATTGAACGGCAGCAAACCTTTGGCCAGTTGCTTTTGCTGAACCTGCCAGCACCACTCCATCATGGGCCACCATCGCCGCAGAGAAGCCTGGTCACCAGTCGCGTTCAGATAGTCGCGTATCTGCAGCAGCAGGTAAGCAGGCCCCTCGACATCGTCGTTGTAGGTGTGTCGAGCCGCGTCGGTGCCGATCAACTCAGCAGTCCGTAAATCCCCAAAGTTTTGAAACTTCGAATATCTGAAATCAAGCATCTGCCGCGCCTCATCATACAACCCGAGAGCCAGCATACCGCGTGAGGCACCATACAGATCGCGGATATACGCCATGGGCGAGTGCCAGCCGATGATCGCCGGGCCTTGCACCGCTTGCTGCGCTTTGATCATCACCGCTATACCGTCCAAGTCCTCCGCTTCATCACCCTTGATCGCCGACAACTCTGGCCGTGAGGCCAGACGGCGGTTGGTGATCTGCTGCCACCAGTCGCGTGTGGCGGTAAGACGCCCATCAGAACCCTGCGCCTGTATGGCTTCCATCTGCGCCACTCCGGCTGCGTAGTCATTGGCGCCAAGGATGGTCACTGAACCCATGCCCGGGCTCAACTTGATTTCAAGACTACCGTCTTCCATAAGGGTGGCAGAGCAACACCCCTCGGTGATCACCCAGTGGAAACTCCACTTATCGGTGATATAGGGATCGCGGAATATCTTGGTTCCAGGAGGCAGTTGTTGGTACCAGACACCTTCCGCACCATGGGCTGGCACCAAATGCGTCTGAGCATGAGGCTGGATGACCCAGCTCACTCCTGCCTTCTCACAGCGGAATGACCTGACATATGCTGCGACGCCTACAGGGGCGTACTCAAGAAATTCGACCAACGGCTTCCCGCCATTCGTGATGGCGTGGTGCCAAATCGCCGTGCCGATTTCCCTGCGTGCGGTCGCCTCTGCGCCTGGCTCACACTGGGTTGCCAGCTTCAGTACGTTCGGTGAGCTGTAAGGCGGGCCGAATAGGCAGTCCACATTGGGCCCGGCGGACAGCGCAACTATCAGGCCGTTGCCCACTGCGTGAATGCTGTTTTCATCGATCTGGTCGTGATACCAGTGCCTTAGCCTCTTCGTAAGCTGGTAATCAGCTCCGTCTGTCCATTTGTGATCGTCCAAATCTTTACCTCCTGAGACACCGCTGAGGGTGAGAACCGCGAGAAAAAGTAATAACGCCTTGCTAGACTGGGTAGCCAGTATCCCATCCCTGCACTGTACCATCATGTGATCCTCCAGCAAACAGCTTATGAATGGCTTGCTTGATGTGATTGTGGCGCAAATAGTCAGAACTGTCAACTGAAACTATGGGCTGATCGCTTGCAGTATCAAGGCTGGTATTGTGGATGTTTTTGGTGTATCTTGCGCAGAACAGAAGGTGGCTCGCCGAGAAGCTGCCCCTCGCGCTAGCGGCGATCGCGCTTGAAGCGCTTGTGGATCACGGCATCGGGCCGATCGGGATCCTGACGTATCACGCTGATGGTGCCATCGACCTCTAGCATGGCCAACTCCACATCGCTGATGTCTAAAGCCTCATGCTGCCGCAACGCAGCCGAGAGTTCATCGAGTGAGATCTGTTCATGCATCAGGTTGCGATGAATCGGCACCCCATGTGACACCAGCACCACCGGAACACCCTCCACCCAGTGCCTAAACCGGTCGCTGCGCATACTGATCCTGCTGACTGTCCAGTTTATACACAGAAGGGTCAGTGCCGACAGCAAGCCGCCCGTAAGTGTGATATCAGCCCCAACCATGGCAGTCTGCACCGAATTGCTGATGAGCAGGAGCACAACCAGGTCGAACGGAGTCATCTGCCCGATTTCACGCTTTCCAGACATCCGCACACCCGTCAGCAGCCCGACGTAAACCAGCGAGGTCCTCAGGATAATACCCAACGCCGTGGGGAGTGATATGTGCAGGATCTCATTCATCATCGGTCATCACCGTTCCCTGGATGTTCGCTTCACTTTGACCTGCACATCATTCGCTTTAGCCGGGTCCCAGGGATCCATATGCACCACAACCTCGCAGGGGGCCATTTTGTCGCGGATACGCCGTTCCAGGCTCTCCGCAATCGCATGTGCCTCTTTCAGCCCCATGTCGGTGGGCAGCACCACGTGGAAGTCCACATGCCGCAGGGACCCGGTCTTGCGGGTGCGCAGATTATGCCAGTTTAACAGGTTAGTTTCGCCGTCCAGAAGACGAGTGATCTCAGAGACCTCGTCTGCCGGCAGGCTGCCGTCCATTAACTGTTGGCCAGCCCTCAGTGTCAGCTTGCTGCCGATATATCCGATCAAGGTCGCTACAGCAATCGCCACAATGGGGTCTAAAATATTAAGCCCAGTAATGGCCACCACAGCTAGCCCCAGTGCTACGCCGAATGAGGTCATCACATCGGTAGACAGGTGATGCGCGTCGGCTTCCAGTGCCATCGAGTCCGTGGCCCTGGCCACACGGAACAAAAATCGCGATACCATGAGATTTACCACGCCCGACACCAGCATTACCCCCACCCCCAACCAGGCAAAGTCGATCTTCGCATGGTCAGAGATGATCGCATGTATCTTGTGGAACGCCTCATATGCAATCCATATGGCCGCGAAAACAATCAGACCAGCCTCAACCGCCCCTGATATGCTCTCTGCCTTGCCATGACCGTACTGATGGTCTTTATCAGCCGGCCGGTCCGATATTCGCACGCAGACCCATGCGATGACGGCAGCCACCAGGTCTAAGCCGCTGTGGATCGCCTCCGAAATAATACTGACCGAGCCACTGATAGTACCCACAATCAGCTTCATCACGATCAACATGCTGTTGGACAACACAGATACGGTAGCGGCTCTAGTCTTTAACGCACTGACACTGCTCACGACTGTTCACCTGACTGTTCACGATACGGTTCGATATGGATCAATACATCAGCGACACGCGGTTGCTTCTGTTTGATCTTCTCACGCACATCCGATGCTATCTGGTGTCCTTCGCTCACGCTGATGCCGCCATCCACCCATATATGAAGGTCAACGTAGTAGTCAAATCCCATCTTACGCAGCAGGCATTTCTCAACAGTCATCACACCGGGCACGCCTTGCGCAACTATCTTAACAGCAGCAGTGAACTCAGGGGATGGGGCGATATCCATCACCTCCGCCACAGCGGGCCGAAGCATACGATAGGCGTTGAACACTATGATGCCCGAAGCGAACAGTGCTGCCCAGTCGTCGGCGTTCTCATAACCTTTGCCAGCCCACAAAGCCACGCTGATCCCTATGAAGGCGGCGGCTGAGGTGATGGCGTCGCTGCGGTGGTGCCATGCATCAGTCTTGACCGCTGTGCTGCTGGTTTCTGTACCCACAGTAAACACATACCGGAACAGCGTCTCCTTCACCACTATCACCACCACCAATACCAACAGGGTGAACGGCGCTGGGGTGATATGCGGTTCACGGATTTCTTTGATGGATTGTACACCGATAGTCACGGCAGCCGCCACAAGCGTCAAGCCCACGATGATAGCGGCGATGGGTTCCGCCTTACCATGACCATACGGGTGATTGTCGTCACGAGGGATTGTGGCGACTTTTAAACCAGCGGCCACGATGAGGGAGCTGAAGACATCGGACAGCGATTCGATCGCATCAGCGACTAATGCATAACTATTACCGAAATACCCGGCCGCCCCTTTGAAAAGAGCCAGGGATGCGTTAACCACAACCCCCATTAAAGATGACCGTATACCCTTACCAACCGTGCGCGTGTTCATACCTGCTCCTGCATGACCGCTTAACAGAATGCTCCCACGCGGTTTGGTTACATTACATTATACCGAATGGCTGAAGGGCACCGGTTGCGATCTGGGCTTAGATGGTGAGTCCGATGCGGTGTGCGATGGCTATTGCTAGAGACTCAAAGTCGGTTCTCGCCTGTCGAACAGCGGATGCATGGCTGCCTATGGCACCATCGGCAGCCGTAAGTTGGAAGATCGGCTTTCTGTGTTCTTGTGCCATGGCTATTAAACTGCGATATTGTTTTATGATCGACAGACAATATGGGTCATCTTGTGGAGTTAGCTGCACCAAATCAGGCACATGCGTAACATAAAGGCGATATGCCGATGGTATGCGATCATTCCACTTGTTGGTGTCATTCAGGGCTTTACCAATCGGTAGGCTGTTCTGCTGGCATATGTAGCCAACAGGCTCCATCTTGCCATCTGGAAGTTCGAATTCGACAAGATGCCAGTTAGCTAGGCGCTTACGCCAGGCATTTCTCCAGTTCATCAGAGTTGGACCCAAGTTCTTTAAGCCCTGTAATGAGTACAAGTCAGCTCCGAGCGGGATGACAACATAGTCAGTGGCGATGAGTACCGACCGATTGATGGCACCAAGATTCGGCCCTATGTCTACCAGTATGATATCTGCATCCACGGCGGTTGCGGCCATCTGCATCACCTGCCAAAACGAGCTTATGATCCACATCGGTCGATCAGGGATATCATCACCTGTGCTACAAAACCATTGTTTTGAAATAGCATCCTCATACCCAGACAAGCTGACATCGCCGGGTAATAGGTATAAGAAAGAAGTGATCTCTTGCAGGCGAGGCGGTACTATGTCGCCCGCTTCTGTAAGCGGTTTGACGCATTGATATATAGTCGATCCCTCTTCGCCATCATTCCATATATGCTCAACGGCTTCTTCATCTAGGAATGCTGCTGTAAGGTTGGCTTGAGGATCGATATCAACGGCCACTACCCGTTTGCCCAGGCTGGCGTATGTCCAGGCTAGGTGGTAGATGAGTGAAGTCTTGCCTACCCCACTTTTGTTATTGAAAAACGTCAGTGTGGGAACACTCATGATTGACTCCATATTGTGCAAAGAACGTAACTCTGGTTGACCTCGAACTGTAATGGACGGTTCCCGTTCTCTGTCAGGGCCCTGTTTGCTACCGGGATGCCGCGACCAAAAGCTTGAATGTATCCATATGTTTTCAAAACATCGGCAATGTTTGGGTTTCTGTAGTCCGTGACACCTGGGTTTCCAAAGTTTTCCTGCGTCACGTTACCGAATGGCCCCCCTGGACTAGAAACTTCGATCCTGTCATTAAACCAATATATCCGTACAGGAGCATTTGTGCTTTCATATGTCCGGTGCAGAACGGCGTTGTATAACACTTGTTGTAGTGCTTCAGGCGGATAAGGGCGCCCTACTGTATGCGTCGGGCTCGATGTGATGTCCACTGCTGTCCGGTTATGGGAGGCCATCTTCTCTTCCGCTCTACGCAGCATATCTGGCAACGTGCCCTCGAAGTCGTCAGCGTCGACCACAGGATCAGCCAGTTCGGTTCCGTCAATCCGTAGAAACTGGATATGAGCTCCTGAGATGAAGTCTTGAGGGTTTTTACCTAAAGTCAGGATGCCCAATACTGTTGGTGTGGTGTTTTCAGGAGACACGATCATGCGACATGATGCTAACCGCTCTTCATATGTGCGGTTGTTGGCACTTAGGATGTCAGGAGCAAAAGCAGCAGGCAGATACTCATTTTCAAACAGTAACCTAGATAGATCAATAATCGTCGCCGAGGGCACGGGGTATATATCAAATGGCAGGTTCTTATATCGGCGTTTTTCGATCAAAATTCGTTCGTCTTGTTCATTAGCGATTGATCTTCGCGGACCAGTGCGCACCCATATACGTCCTTCATACTTGACCGGCGGCGTGTCCGATGGCATCACAGTCACTACCGCGACTTCACCACCGTGAACACTCCGTTTCTCTACTGACATCACCGGTAGAGGCAGCGTGTTCCCATCGGTCTTCATGTCAGCCAAACTTAACAGCAATCCGTCGGTGATGGGTTCGTGTGATAGGTTCCCGCCATCATCAACACCGATGAACAACACCCCAGGCAGGTTATGGTTGGGCAGATCATTGGCAAAGGCGCAAACCGCCTGTCGCGCCTTCTTGGGCGTGTCCCCTCGGAATGACTGTTTCCGCTCCACAAGGTCTGATTCGAGATCATTCATCAGGCGGGTTATTTCATCGTCCGAATATCTCAGCATATATGGCTCCCATTCAGTCACGTCTACATGTACAATGCCATATGTTTCGTACCAATAGCAACCCAACAATAACTACCTGCCATTTGTCACAATAACCCCCTCAAAACACCTTAAAGGTGTATCCTATAACAAATAGCTAAAACCAAACGCCGCGTGACTTGAAGGAGAACAACATGAGATCTGCGATCATACTGGGGCTGCTTGCAGGCACTCTCTGCACCAGCCTCTGCTCCGCTGTGCCTTACGATAAGGCAGACCAGCGGGCTCTGGATTTAGTAAGCCAGATGACCCTTGAGGAAAAACTGTCATACATCGGTGGAGGCAGCACCAGCCTGGACATCAAGCCGATACCGCGGCTGGGCATCCCACAGATCATCATGTCCGATGGCCCATCCGGCGTGCGCTGCTACGGACCAGCAGCCGCTCTGCCAGGTGGAATCACATTGGCGGCGAGTTGGAACAAGCAACTGGCGCATGAATACGGGGTTGTCATCGGCAAAGAGGCCCGAGCCCGTGGCGTCCACATCATGCTGGGTCCTGGCGTGAACATCACCCGCTCACCCATGGCTGGCCGAAGCTTTGAGTATTTCGGCGAGGACCCCTACCTGGCATCCGAAATCACCGTCCCATGGATCAACGGCCTGCAGTCACAGGAGGTAATGGCCACGGTCAAGCATTTCGCCGCCAACAACCAGGAGTGGGACCGTAACAACGTCAGCTCTGAGGTGGATGAGCGCACCCTCCGCGAAATCTACTTCCCTGCATTCGAAGCGGCTGTCAAACGTGCCAACACCGGCTGTGTGATGAACTCCTACAACCTTCTTAACGGTACTCCACGCCTCAGAGAATGACTGGCTACAAAACCAAGTGCTCAAACGGGACTGGGGATTCAAAGGCATCCTGATGTCCGACTGGGGTGCCGCCCACAATGCCATCGGATGCGCAATGGGTGGTTTGGACCTCGAGATGCCCAACGGAGCCTTCATGAATGAATCCAACCTGAAGGACGCGGTGCTGTCCGGAAAAGTGCCTGAACGCATAATCGACGACAAGGTTCGCCGGATACTACGAACCTGCATCGCTGCCGACTTCTTTGACCGACCTCAAACGCTGAGTAACATTCCGAAGGAGAATCCTGACAGCGATGCCTTTGCGTTGAAAGGGGCTCTCGAAGGAATGGTGTTGTTGAAGAACAACAAAAACTTCCTGCCACTCGACAGAAATAAAGTAAAGCAAATCGCAGTGATTGGTCCCAATGCGCATCCGGCGGTGTTCAGTGGCGGAGGCAGCGGCTACACCGTTCCATTTAAGGCTGTCAGCATCTATGACGGCATCAAGTCAGTGGTATCCAACAGCTCCACCGTGTCGTATGCCAGCGCCTCCCTGCCCATCGGTACGGCGGTGATGGAGGTCTTCGACAACAAGCTGCTGGAGGGCAAGCCCGTCTATACGGCCACGACAGAGGCGATCGACTACCGCTGGACCAACGGCAACGGCCCTGGGTTGAGCAAAGGCGACAACTTCTCGGTGCGCTGGACATTCAGTGCCCATCCCAAAAAGACTGGTGTCTATGAGGTTTCTACCAACTCAGATGATGGCGCACGCGTGTTTGTCAACGGCAAGAAAGTGATCGACAACTGGACAGACCACGCCACCACCCGAGACATCGGATCAGTAAAACTGGAAGCGAAAGACAACCAGATCGTCGTGGAGTATTACCAGGCGACTGGTGAAGCTGTCATGCAGTTTGGCTGGCGTCCCTTCATCACCGCCGACGAGCAGTTGGCTGGTCTGGCTAAAATGGACGCGGTAGTGTATTGCGCGGGCCTGAATGACCAGATAGAAGGCGAAGGGCGTGATCACCCTTACGGGCTGCCCGCAGCTCAGCTCATGGAAATCCAGAAGATCGCGCAGATCAACCCCAGGATCGTCGTGGTCATCAACAGTGGCTGTGCGATGTCATGGGATGGATGGCTCGACAAGGTTCCTGCCGTTCTGCAGGCGTGGTATCCTGGTCAGCAGGTCGGCCGTGCTGTGGCAGACATCCTGTTCGGCGAGGCCAACCCATCGGGAAAGCTGCCGGTCAGCTTTGAAAAACGGCAGCAGGACAACCCGACTTACCCCTACTACAGCATCAATGACAAAATGACCACACCCTATACTGAAGGTATCTTCGTGGGCTACCGAGGGTATGACAAGAAGAACGTCAAGCCAATGTTCCCCTTCGGATACGGTCTGTCGTATACCAGGTTTGAGCTGTCGAATATAAAAGTCACACAGCAAGGAACTGGTGCGGAACGAAAAGTGCTGGTCTCCTGTAAACTCACGAACACAGGGAAGCGCAGTGGTGCGGAGGTAGTTCAACTATACATTGGGGACGCCAAGTGTTCTGTGCCTCGTCCCATTCGCGAACTGAAGGGCTTCGAGAAGAAGCAGCTTGAGCCTAATGAGAGCACACAGGTGAGCTTCACCCTGAGTGAGCGGGATCTGTCGTTCTACCATGTGAAGTCCCATGCCTGGGTGGCGGAACCCGGCTTGTTCCACGTGTATGTTGGCAACAGCTCCCGCAACCTACCGCTGCGCGCCTCGTTCACCTGGTAGCTATGTCGCAAGCAAAAGGGCGGGCCAAACGGCCCGCCCCTTTTCTGTAACTAACGGTCACGGGCTATTTGGCCAACACCGTGGCGATGTCCTGCTCAGGTGTGGTGATGGGCTTGATGTCAAACGCATCCACCAGCACTTGAAGCGCGGCCGGTTTGATAAAGGCCGGCAGGCTCGGTCCAAGCCGGATATCCTTGATACCCAGGTGCAGCAGCGTCAGCAGTATCGCGACTGCCTTCTGCTCATACCAACTGAGGATCATACTCAACGGCAGCTCATTCACGCTGCAGCCAAACGCCTCACTAAGGGCAACCGCGACGCGGATCGCGGAATAGGCGTCGTTGCACTGCCCCATGTCCAGAAGACGCGGGATGCCGCCGATGTCGCCGAACTCAAGCTTGTTGAACCGGAACTTACCGCAAGCGAGCGTCAAGATCACGCAATCATCGGGGATTTGCTCCGCCAGCTTGGTGTAGTAGTTGCGGCCGGCTCGAGCACCGTCACATCCACCCACCAGGAAAAAGTGCTTGATGGCCCCAGCCTTCACAGCGTCGATCACCACATCGGCCACACCAAGAACCGCATTGTGGCCAAATCCCACGGTGATGAACTGCTCAGGTGCGTCACTCGCGAAGCCATCGGCTTCTTGTGCAGCTTTGATCACCGCACTGAAGTCACGTCCCGCCACATGCTGGACACCTGGGAAGGCCACCATACCGGTGGTGAAGATGCGGCCCTTATACACAGGTGAGGGGTCCTGGATGCAGTTAGTGGTCATCAGAACCGCACCCGGGAACTGGCTGAATTCACGAACTTGAAGCTGCCAGGCGCCGCCGTAGTTGCCCACGAGATGCTTATACTTATTGAGTTCCGGGTATCCATGTGCGGGCAGCATCTCACCGTGGGTGTAGATGTTGATGCCCATGCCTTCGGTCTGCTCCAGCAGGTCGGCCAGATCGCGCAGATCGTGCCCGGACACCACAATCGCTTTGCCCTTCACAGGGGTCACACGCACCTTGGTGGGCACAGGATGGCCGTACACACCGGTGTTGGCCGAATCCAGCAGCTCCATCACTTTCAGGTTGAGTGCGCCGACCTCGAGTGCGATACCCAGAAGGTCATCGGCGGTGGGGTTGGGTGCCATGCTGCGGTCCAGCAGCTCGAAGAACTTGGCATTCAGTTCGGCACTCTCAGAACCCAGCCGGGCGGCATGGTGAGCGTAAGCCGCGGTGCCCTTCAGGCCATACACGCAGGTCTCAACCAGACCTGCCAGTACATCGCCCAGCTTGGCTACGCGTGCCTCAATGCCGATCTCGGCCACCTGGCTGACGATCTTCTCGATACTGTCCGCGGGTACCACGTCGCAGATAACTGGTGCAGGTAACGGCTTTAGTCCGGCGTTGACAGCGGCCTTTTCATACGTTGCCCGTGTCTGGTTCCGCAGTTCGGTAAGCTCAGCCACTTGAATGGCCAGCCTCTCTGGGTCGAAACTCACATTGGTCACAGCGGTAAATAGTGCGTCGATCAAGCCCGCTTGGGCTTCCTTGGATGGAGCCTGTCCTACTTCGTAAGCCAGACGTCCCCAGTGTGCCAACCCCTCGGCCACTACCATCAGCATGTCCTGCATCGCCGCAGTAGTTTCGTCCTTACCGCACACCCCACGCACGGTACAAGCCAGGCCATCCTTAGTCTGTTCGCATTGGTAGCAATACATGATACTATCTCTCCTCGAGTGTGGTTAGTTTGTGAATATTGGCAAGTGCTTCGGGTGACAAAGACACTTGGTCCAGGGTGGTTTTTTGAAAGTAGCTGCTCACTTCGCGGTTCACGCGCTGCAGCACATCGCCCATTACGCATTGAGTATGGCACATCGGACGGCCTAACAGGCAGTCGCAGAGCTCCATTTCACCCTCAATTGCTTCGTATATATCAAGTAGTCGAATTTGATTGCTCGGTCTGGCCAGGGTCAGACCACCTTTAGGTCCACGCTGACCGTCCAGCAGACCAGCTTTGACCAGCCTTTGGCAAACCTTGGAGAGGTGCGTCTGGCTGACATTTAGTGTCTGTGCCACTTGAGACATTGCCATCGCATGTTCCTGACGTGCTAACACGGCCATGGCATGCAGCCCAAGTGATGCGGCCTCAGATATTCTTAGCAGTCCCATACACGCCCCTTTCATATTGTGGTATTACTACTCCATAATACCACAATATGAAATATCTGCAAGTGCAACGGCACAGCATGGGTATTATGTGAATCACTATATAACTGTGAGCATTCTCGTCATTTCATGCTCCCACACGATGTTCGATTCATTTATGTACAATACAATGGTTGAGTGTGGGTAACCCCACCACTGCCAGAGGTGTCTCACTGTACGGCGTCAGTGCGATACGTTGAGGTGAAAAAGTGCAATTTCGGAAAACAGTCTTCCCTATCATGGTTCTGTGTTATCTCGTTGGGCTCGCTTCAGGATCATATGCGCAACCCAAACCAGGTGTTGGCAGCTATACGCCAAGTGGCGGAGCCGCGCAAAGCTGGAGCATTGATGATGCACACAGACTGATATGGCAAGGCACCCCTTACACGCCGGCAGGTTTCAGCTTCACCCCAGAAAGCACAGTCAAAGGCACGGCTAGCGTCGCTGCCGAGAACGACACAGCCAAGTTAAAGGCGTTAATTGACGCAGGTGTGTCCTCAGTATGGCTTGTGCCGAAAACCACCCTGGCAGCGGAAGACCCCGCCGCCTGGCAAAAGGTCATCGACCAACTAGAAGCCTCTGCGGTCACCTACGGGATGAGCCTCGGGTCTGACACCCTCTCTTTGGCCAATGGATATCATGTGGCACCCAACATTAACCGCATGAGCAACGTCAGTTCCAACGGCATTGCCACATTCCGAGCACCCAAAGCAACTCGTGCAATGGTCACGTTCGTGGACCCGCGGGATTCCTATGCCAGCCCGATGACGGCTGTGAAGGTCGATCGCGGTGTCGGGCGCTACCCCATTCAGGACACAAGGACACCGACTGGCGTGCTGCTGATCTACCCATTTGGCCCACTTGTTGATGATCAAGGCTTGCTGCCCGACATCTGGGATGATTTCGATCGCTGGCGTGACGAAACACTGATGGTGCTTCAGAAAATCAAGTTTGGCCCTGGTTTGCGGTATTTCAGCGACCCCATCGGGCAGTTCACCCCGCCCGTAGACGGTGCAGGTTTGATCCCAAACAGCCCGATGTATGCCATCGGGTTTGAGGCCTATCTGCGGGAAAAATACCAGACCATCGAAAACCTCATGTCATCCTGGAGCATGAGCGAGCGTGACTTCAACAAGTTCGGCGATGCGGCACAGCACATTCCGCTTTGGTGGGGTAATAAAGGCCTCAAGTCTATATGGAACACCGAAACCAACACATCACGCCGTATTGAAGCCACTACGTGCACCATATGGAGCGATATCAACGGCTACCTGCAAGTATCTCTGCGTCAAGCTCAAGATCGCATGGCCTCCATGCTTCACACTCAGATTGCCGATGTTCCTGTGCTGGCTAACTGGAAAACCACTGCCAACAGCTACGTCAATCTGCTGCAGCCCTCAGTGGTCGATGGGTTGATGGTGATCAACACCACAGATGACCGCAATGAGACCGCGAAGTCGGTTGCATATGCCACGGGACAGGCAGGCGAAAATGTACGCCCCTATCTGGTATTTTTGGCGCAGCCTCCTATGAAGTCACCGCAAGTGGCTCTCAGCGATCAGGTTGCAGCGATACCGATGTATGCATCGGCGGGAGCCCGAGGGTTAATATGGAGCGGATTGAACGCGCCGTCATCGACCGATGTGCAGACATTGAAGAACGCCATGAACCAAAACGAGGCGTTGCTAAGCACCACGCCGCGCATCCTGTACTACCCTCGTGAGGCAGAGCCCTTCATCGTGCGCAATCAGCTTCCGGGAAGCATCTGGTGGGTACCGACTGTGCGTGAGGGCAGCATTGTGGATGTGGGGCCCAACTACCGATCTTACACAATGAAGAGCAGTCAGGGTGATGCGCAGGTGCTATGGAGCACCACAGAATCACGCAAGTCCACATTCAAGCTGCAGGAACCGCGGCAGATTAGCATCACCGACGCCGCTGGTGTCGCGCAGCAGTTCACGCAAAAGGGAAAAGACTTCACTGTCGTGATAGACACCTCACCCTCAGTGTTTCGTGGAGCTGGGATCATCACACCGCAGGAATCTGTGCAAGACATCATGATGGAACTTGCCAGGTTACTAAAAATCGCTCAAGACCGTAAACTCGATCCCCAAAATGCGAAATACCGTCTGAACCAGGCTCAGGACAACCTTAAGAACGGCCAGATACTCACAGCCTACCTCATGGCAAACTCTGCCGTGAATGACCTTCTGAACCAGCTATCCAACTACCTCTGGTTTGAGACAGAGAACAACAAAGACACCAACTTTGACGACGGCCGGGCCGGGGCCTGGGCATCTGGCGGCAGCACGCTGCGCCTTAATAATCCCAATGACCCGCAAGCGCGCGGCTATTATGTTCGCTACGAGCTGCCTATCGCGATGGATGGCCAGTATCACATATGGATTTCGCGACGCATCAACAACAGTTCACCGATGGAGTGGACAGTCGACGATGCCGCCACTGTGCCTGTCAACAACGCACAGCCGGTGGGAACCTACGCTAACGGTTTTGGATGGTACAAACTGGGCACAGTGCGCCTGGCACCAGGCAAACACAGCGTAGAGATACGCGTCACAAAACGCGTAGGTGGACCCGAAACCAACTTCTGTGCCGAACTTGATGCCATGTTCGTCACACCAGACCCAATCATACCAAACGGGCAGCACCGCCCCACTGTGGAGTAGCTTGCCTGATATGACATTACCTAAAAAAGAGTCGACGACCGTCCGGTTTTTCCGCTCAATAAGAGCCGCATCTGGCCAGCTTTTCGAGTTTCTGGGATATACTACCCTCAGCAGTTTTGTGTGGTATCTTCTATTTGGTCTTTCAGGACTACTGCAGATATGGCTCTACCGCAACTATCTGGGAACCCAGGAGTATGCCTTCACAGCCATTGCCTGCGGCTTGGTATCTACAGGCTTGATGGGCATCATGTGGGGATGCAACTGCGCTATCACTCGGGAGATCGCAGAACACGATATCCCCAGCTTCGGCCTGTACAAACAAGTGTTCAAGAAGACCGCATGGAACAGCCTTCTGTTGGGACTACTGCAGGGATTTGTGTTCATGGTGTCATTCTCAGGAATGATCTTCTATTGGATGATGGCTGCGATGGCATTCAAACTCGTGGCCATCGTCTGCTTCTATGTCATGCTGATGTGGGCCGCCGCGTGCATCTACCAGCACCCGCTGCTGATTGAGCACCTGTATGGCGCATACCAAGGAGAACCGCGGAAGCGCGGTCTACTGCCCACTATCGTGCAGAGATCCGTCTATATGATGATGGCTAACCTTCCTTACAGTTTTGCGGCTCTCACAGGCATGATCGTATGGACTGTGCTGTGCGTGGCCACTATACTGCCCATGGTGCTGTTCTACCATGTTGGCGCCGCCGCTTTCGCCACCATATGGACGCGTAAACTGTTGATGCGATACGATGTTATCACAGACACAGAGCTGACTTCTGAACAAGACGTACCAACAAAGTTGAAACAAGATCGGAGAATCCGTTAAATGCCCGACATCACTTGTATAGGAATCCTGGTTGCGGATGTGGTGGGGTTGCCCATTGACCAAATGCCCGACAGGGGTAAGCTAAGCCTCGTAGACCGCATGGAGCTCCATTCGGGCGGCTGCGCTGCCAATACCGGCATCAGCCTGGCTAAAATCGGCATAGACACCGCCGTCATCGGCAACGTCGGCCAGGATGGTTTTGGCGACTTCATGGTCAACACCATGGCGAAGAACGGCATTGACCCATCGGGTGTTCATCGCGATCAGAACCAGGCCACCAGTGCCACTATGGTGATGGTCCACAGCGATGGCGAGCGAACCTTCATTCACTATCTAGGGGCCAACGCCACCTTCTGCGAGAACGACATCGATATGAGCATCGTCAATAGCAGTAAGCTGGTGCATATCGCCGGGTCGCTGTTGATGCCCACATTTGATGGAGAGCAAACAGCCGCCGTGCTGAAGAAGGCCAAACAGGCCGGAGTGCTGACAAGCCTCGACACCTGCTGGGACAGTAAAGGCCGCTGGATGGAGCTCATCGCACCCAGCCTGCCCTATCTTGACTACATCGTGCCCAGCATCGAGGAAGCTAAAATGCTCACGGGCAAGACCCAGCCGGATGATATCGCGAAGGTGCTGATGGACGCCGGTGTAGGCTGCGTTGCTTTGAAGATGGGCAGCGACGGCTGCTACGTTCGCACCGCAACCCAGGAGGTGCGTGTGCCCCGCTTCACCGTCAAGGCGATCGACGCCCTGGGAGCCGGCGACTCCTTCGCGGCAGGCTTCCTGGCTGGAGTGATCAAAGGCTGGGACATGGAACAGACCGCCACCTTTGCCAACGCGGTGGGTGCCTGCTGCGTGATGGCCGTAGGGGCCACGACGGGCATCCGCAACATGGAAGACACACTGCAGTTCATACAAGACTATAAAGCTAAGGCTTAACATAAGGACCACCTGACCAAATGCTGACCACACATGAGCTCCGATCAAAATATATTGAGTTTTTCGTAAGCAAGGCGCACCTGCACCACCCTTCAGACAGTCTGGTGCCCAATGACCCTTCACTACTGTTCACCAGCGCGGGTATGGTGCAGTTCAAACCCTATTATATGGGCACAGCTATTCCGCCTTCACGCCGCTTAACCACCGCGCAGAAATGCCTCCGCACCACCGACATCGATGAGGTCGGCGACAACTCGCACCTCACCTTCTTCGAGATGATGGGCAACTTCGCCTTCGGCGATTACTTCAAGAAGGAGGCCATCGAGTGGGCCTGGGAGTTCTTGACCGAGGTATTGCAGATATCGGTCAACCGTCTGCGAGTGACGGTGTTCACAACCGATGACGAAGCCTATGGCCATTGGGTGCGGGTGGGCGTGCCGGAGAACAAGATATTCCGGTTTGGTGAGAAGAGCAACTACTGGCCAGCCAACGCCATCAGCGATGGCCCGAGTGGTCCTTGCGGCCCCTGCACGGAGATATTCTTCGACACCCGTCCCGAACAGACGCCCACGCCAGATGGTGAATGGGACGATGCCCGCTGGATGGAAATATGGAACCTGGTCTTCACCCAGTTCAACCGCCAAGATGACGGCAGTATGGAGCCGCTTCCCCAGTGCAACATCGACACCGGCATGGGGCTGGAGCGTACCGCCACCGTTCTGGCAGGCGCCTCCAGCGTGTTTGACACCGACGCCTTCCTGCCCCTCATCGCACAGATCGAAAAGTATGGCGGAATGAGCTACACTCGTTCGCAAAGTGCCGTTGATGTCGCCGTGCGTCTGGTGGCGGACCACGTCCGCAGCACCACGCTCTGCATTGCCGACGGCGTGCTGCCCTCTAACGAGGGTCGTGGTTATGTGCTCCGCAGGTTGATCCGGCGGGCCATCCTAAAGGGTGTCAAACTGCTGGGCTTTACCGAGCCGGTGATGGTCTCGCTGGCACCCACGGTCATTGAATGCCTGGGTGACATCTACCCGGAGCTGAAAGAACGCCGAACCCACATCCTGGGCACAATGAAAGCTGAAGAGGACCGGTTCCGGCGCACCATCGACAGCGGCTCAGACCGCCTGAACGACATACTTGCTTCAGAAGATGTGATAAGCAGCAAGAAGCTGGATGGCGCCGTCGCGTTCAGCCTGTATGACACCTACGGTTTTCCATATGAGCTGACTGAGGAGCTGGCTGCTGATAAAGGCATCAGCGTAGACCGCGAAGGCTATGATCAGGCGATGCAGCAGCAGAAGCAGCGCGCCCGTGGGGCCAGCGCCATCGCTTCAGCGCTGTTCGGTAACCAGACCGACCTCAAGCACCTGCCTGCACTCGCCCGCAGCACGGAGTTTGTGGGTTACTCCGATGAAGAGGCCGATGCGGAGATCATCATGCTGCTGTCTGGCACGGAAGCTGTCGAGCAGGCCGGTGAAGGTGATCGTGTGGCGGTGATACTGAACTCTACCCCCTTCTACGCCGAATCGGGCGGACAAGTGGGCGATATCGGCACACTATCAGTGGAGAACGGCGCCACCCTCTCGGTGCTAGACACAAAAAAGGTGGACGGCTGTCACCTGCACCTGGTGGACGTCACCTCAGGTGAACTGCATGTAGGCGATAAGCTTCATGCGGTGGTGGATTCACGTCGCAGAGCCGCTATCAAGCGAAACCACACCAGCACGCACCTGCTGCAGGCGGCCCTTCGCCACGTGGTGGGCGAGCATGTGCATCAGGCCGGATCGCAGGTAGATGAAGAGCGGTTGAGATTTGACTTCACCCACACCAGTGCGCTGACGCCCGCCGAAATTGAGCAGGTGGAGCATCTGGTGAACCAGTATATTTTGGATGGCACCAGCTTGAATATCGTGCAGGATGTGCCCATTGCAGAGGCTCGCGCCATGGGGGCTATGGCACTGTTTGGCGAGAAATACGGCAACAGTGTACGCGTGGTTCAAGTGCCTGGCGTCAGCATTGAGCTCTGCGGTGGCGTCCACCTGAACAACACCGCTCAAGCGGGGATGTTCAAGATCGTCAGTGAAGCATCGGTCGCAGCAGGTATCCGGCGTATCGAAGCGGTCACCGGCTGGGGTGTCTACAACCTCATCACGCAGCAGCAGCAGCTTGTAGCCGAAATGGCCGAGGCGCTCAAGTGCCAACCGAACAAGCTGGTGGAAGCCGCATACAAACTGAACGAGACACGCAAAGAGCTGGAGACTGCCGTAAAAGAGATGAAGGCGCAACTGGCCAGCCAGAGCGTCGACAAGCAGCTCACTGAGTTCCACGGCCTCAAGATGATGATCGCCACCCAACAGAACGTCGAGGCCGAAACACTTAGCTCACTAGCTGATCAAGCACTAGCTGAGGGCATAGACATCGTGGTTCTGGCAGCCAACAACGACGGGAAAGCACTGTTCGCCATCAAGCTCAGCGATGCTGCGATAAAAGTTAAGTTGCACGCAGGGAACCTGGTGCGCAACCTGGCCAAAATGACCGGCGGAGGCGGAGGCGGGCGAGCCGACTTTGCCCAGGCGGGCGGAAAAGACGCCTCCAAACTTCCCGATGCGCTGGCTACTGTGCCTGCGGCACTGGAAGCGATGTATCAAGCGTAATAGAATCAGAGCACTATGGGTGTATCCCTACAAAAGGAAGGTTTCATATGATGAAACATAAATGTCTGAATATCGCTGTTCTTGGTGCCGCCATCACACTGCTCAGCGCAAGCAGCTTCGCGCAAGATGGCAAACAGATTCTGAAGAAAACTACGGATATGTATGCAAAAGCAAAGTCCATCAAGACGGTGATGACCACGAAATCCAGTATGAAGATGGATGGTAAGACTCGCAATGATTCGATGAAACTCGTCAGCACTTACCAGCAGCCAGACAAGTTTCATTTTGTCATCAGCCAACTGAACGGCAAGCCAATGGCAACAATCGTAAGCGACGGTAAAGTAATGACCGTGTATGATGCTAAAAAGAACTCATATTTCCAGATCAAGCCCAGTGCTCAAGCCGGCCCCCAAGCCCCTGTTGCTGGAAAACCAGAACAAACAGCCCAGTTTCTGGCCATGCTGTTTCCTGCTACGCCAAAGGCGAAGTCCGTTGGTCCCAACTACATATTGACCAGCACCAGCAATCAATCCAATGACGACACCAAACAAAACATGTTAAGGTCGTTGACGGTTGATAAGGCCTCTGGCCAGATTCGCTCGATCAATATCGACATGACAATAAGCAGCAAGAGCCGCAGCATGTCCACCAACCAGAACTTCACTGTGGTCTCTCAGAGCATCAACTCGTCGATCAGCCCATCGGCGTTCAAGTTTGTGGTGCCAAAAGGGGCGAAGAAGGTGGAGGCTCCCAAGCCGCCAGCCGGCGGACCTGGCGGGCCAGGTGCGCCTGGCGGGCCAGGTGCGCCTGGCGCCAAAGGCGGTCTCGGAGGGCCCGGTAAACCCGGACTTCCTGGCGGGCCAGGACGTTAGGGTCGCCCTGATAAATGCCACTTGAGGATATCCAGTCAGCCATTGTTACGGGAGCAGGACGCGGCATCGGCCGCGCCTGCTCTGTAGCTCTGGCAAAACATGGGGTAAAGAATCTGCTGCTGACAGCCCGTACGCAGCAGGAGCTTGAGGAAACCGCAAGTCTGTGCCAGCAATATGGGAGTAATACCATCTGCCTCAGCATGAACATCGCCGATGACGACACGCCTGGCAAGCTGGTTGCTGCTGCGCTCAGCCAGTTCAGGCAGATCGATCTGCTGGTAAACAATGCAGGTGTGGCCCACTTTGCGCCCTTGGTTGAGACATCCGATGAGCTGTTCGACGACCACTATACGGTCAACCTGCGCGCACCCTTCAGGCTCAGCCGTGAGGTCATCAAGCATATGATGCCACGTCAGCGGGGAGCCATCATGAATATCGCCAGCTCCGCTTCGCTAAAGCCGTATAAGAACCAGGGATCGTATGTCGCCAGTAAATACGCATTGCTGGGCATGACTCAAAGCTGGGCGATGGAGCTGCGGCCTTACCGCATCAAGATGAGCTGCATCTGCCCGGGCGGTGTCGACACCCGCCTGTCAGATGACTGCCACGCTGATCGAGATAAGACAGGCTGGATAATGCCAGAAGATATCGCTGACGGACTGATCTACTGGCTACAGCAGCCCGACAACATCACCACGGATGTAATCACCATCAGGCGATATGAATCGGAGCCGTTATGTTAGTGGTCTATGTGCAGGTGCTCCGATGAATCCTAACAATGGACAGCAACCCCTGCCCGATGTCGCTTCCGGTAACGACACCCGTCAGATACACATCCCCAGCGTGGGTGTACGTAAATTGCGTATGCCGTGCCAGGTCATCGGTGCAGACAATTCCATCATGCCCACGGTGGCGGAGTTTGAGCTTACCGTATCGTTGGGAGCTTCCGACAGAGGTACCCATATGAGTCGACTGGTGAGTATTGTCGATGAGATATGCCAGCAACCTATCACCCCAGAGTCGTTAAGGCACGCGGTGTCTCAATCTGCTGAACTATTAGACACCCACACAGCGAAAATCAAAATGCGGTTCCCTTACTTCGTTCGTAAAGCGGCCCCTGTCTCGGGTATTCCAGGGCTGCTGGACATCGATGCTGAGTGGCGAATCGAACTCTCACACGGCAGTTACACCCAGCAGTTGATGCTGGTGGTGCCGGTGCAATCGGTCTGTCCCTGCAGTAAAGAGATATCGGCATATGGGGCACATAACCAAAGATGCCTCATCCAGGTGGATTTGGATATCTCATCCGATGCGACAACAGTCAATATTGATAAGATCATCACCGGAATAGAGTCCAGTGCCAGTGTGCCCCTGTATTCTATGTTGAAACGGGAAGACGAGCGGTTTGTCACCGAGTCGGCATATGACAACCCGAAATTCGTGGAGGACATCCTGCGCGACTTGGTTCTGTTCCTTCGGACACTGACGGATATCACCGGCTTCCGAATCGATGTCGAATCTGTTGAATCCATACATAACCACAACGCCTGCGCGAGCATTGAGGAGAACCTGGCATGAAGGGCTGCATATTAATCGCCATCGCCATCGCCATCGCCGTCTGCGTCATGATACCCAGTCTGCTCGTGGCCTCACCTCAACCCAGCGTGCGAAGTCTACCCGCTATTGACCCTACTTATAGATGGAGTTTCGGCCAAGTCGTACGGATGCGTGATTCTGAGACTGGTGCGTTCGACAACACCATTCAGGTTCACACCCAGTCATCCCTGCATACGGAGCTGGCGCAACAAACCCTCATCGCGGCTTCAGGTATGGTGCAGCTTTTAAAAGCCCACCTTGGACGCATGTTCCGCATATCGGAATCGGGGGGTCTGCACATCTGGCTATGCGAAAATGGGGAAAGCGGCGGGCAACTCAGCAAAGACAACTTGTATATATTCAGCATCGGCAAAGAACGCACCCCGCCTCAGCGCTGCCGCGAGCTGGCGCATGAGCTTGGACATTCGGCATTACCCGGTATCAGCGGATACACAGACCCCGAACCCTGGGCCAACGGTTACCTCGGTGAACAGATGCTGCTCAGATGGCTGGATCAAGCGATGAAAGATGGAACCGCCAAGCCCGAGCAGTACTTCGGCACGGCCTCCAAAGAGTTGACGGAGATGGTGGCCAGCCGATACGACAACCTGCTGGCGGCCTGGCGTAATGGGCAGTTTACTGAGACCGACCTGAACCGCCGCGACTCCGTTGGCATGAAAGCGCTGATAGGGTTCGTGGCGTACATCCAGACCACCTACGGCGACGAAATACTCTCCGAGAGCTTCCGGCGATTGATGTCCCCCACCGCACTTGAGCTATCAGCCGCTTTCGAACGCAGCGTCAACGACTCGCTGCCAAGCCGGTTGATGATATCTCAACCCACCAGAATCTATGTCCCGGCGGGTCGAGTCAAAATGGGTACCCTACCGGAACAGATCGTGAAAAAACCGGAATGGCGTAAGGTGAACGCATCACCATCTGCAGCAGTTGAAGTGAGTATGCGTGCGAAATGATGACATACCGAGATCACCTTCGGCACAACCTGCGCAAACAAGCACACTGGTGTGGTACCATCACCTCAGGTGCATACAGAAATATAAACACCGAACAGGAATAATATGGGGTCAGTAGAAGAATTAGTCCGGCAATATGGTCAAGAAGAGCCTAGTTCTGAGCAACTTCGGCTTGATGTTATGGCACTTCGGCTGCGAATCCGAGGTCTAATACAGGACAACGTCCCAAATGATGACCGCGTGCTCAAGCAGCTTCGTGAGAACTTGCGAGTGATTGAGCAAGAGATGTTGATTGCAGAGTATATTGAGGACTGCATGCGCGTCACACTCAATGAAAACAGTATACAAACTGCGTTGAATGGTGATGATTCACTATACGACGACAGTCAGGAGGATTAGATGTTTGCCATTAACTTCTATCCAGAATTATATGAATCCGTTCTGAAAGAGGGTCGAAAGACCGTCACTATCCGTCTGGGTGATAAGGCCTGCAAGTACCAGTCAGGCCAGGTAGTATGGCTTACTGTAGGGCACCGGTTTTCACGGCGCACCAAGCTGTTTTCTGCCGTGCTGGACCGTGTGGAAGTGAAGCCTATATCTGACCTTAGCCCGCGAGATATCTCTCGGGAAAACAGCCAGTTCCGAACTGCTGAAGATGTTCGGGACCTTCTTGAGCGAATACACGACCGTCCGATCGCTCTTCAAGAGCTTGTCACAGTAATCTACTTCTCCGCAATTGATGGCGCATAACAGCATGCAGCCAAATCCAGGAGTGCAACCGTAAATGATGATATTTTTAGCAGCTATGCTTGCTTTTGCCGCACCGGTCAACATTGAGCCTGTGCCAGACAGCAGCGTCAGTGATACCGTAGAAATCCGAGTGACGACAGAAACACCGATGAACTCAGTGGAGTTCCTCATCGATGGTAAGTCCGTCGGATTCGACAGCTCTACTCCCTACATATACAAATGGGACACAGTGGCTGGAGACGAAGGTGCTCACAGTGTCACGCTGGTCATGACCGATGAAAACTACCAGGTTGAACGTAAAGAGTTGAACTATGTCGTGGACAATGGTCTTGGGCAAGGGTTGGACTACTGGATCAAAGAAGCCAAGAGCCAGATGGCGACCAGCAACCGAAAGTCGTTGAACGCGGCTGCGAAGCGTGCCTATAAGATCGACCCGAAGTCGGCGGTCGCTAACGCGTTGATGGCGGTTGCCACTTTGCGTATGGGAGACATGCCCAAAGCCAAGCCCTTTGTAGCCATGGCCGTGGCGCAGCCACAGAGTAAAGAGCTTCTTTCAGTATTGAACACATACTGGGTGGAATACGCATTTTCCGATGGTGTCGATGAAGTGGAGCAGTACGCCACCCTAAAATCCGCCATCACCACCAACAAGACATTCCTAGAATCTGCTCTGTTGCAGGCAGAAAAGGGGAACAACGCTCTTGAGGTCGCCGCTGCGAATATGGCACTCAATCGGTTTGAAAAAGCCGCCACAGAGTACACCAGAGCAGGCAAAAAAGAAAACACTGGCGACCGCAATATGGACGCGGCACTGGCCTGGCTGCGTGCTGGCCGATGGCACGATGCACAGTTGCTGGTCAATATGACAAAAGGCATCGACCCCACGAACCCTCGTCTTACGCTTGTGCAAAGCGCCGTCAAGAGCAGTATGGGGAATGGTGCTGATGATATCGCAGCACTGAACGCGATGACCAATCTAGCGGTACCCATCGCCAACCTGAAGCGATACGTGCAGGTTGACATCAGCCTGCGCCTTAGCCGCAACCCCGCTGAGTGCCTTTCACTTCTGGAAGGTGCAGCTAAGGGCGGCGATACCAGCGCACTGCTGCACTACTACACAATGGTCGCCAAAACCGAACAGCGTGAGTATCCCGATGCGGAAGAAGCCATTCAAAAAGCGCTTCGTGCGGACATCATGTTCTTTGATGTATATGCTCAGCGCGGCTTCACCGAAATGGCACTGGGCAACAATGAGATCGCTATTAAGTGGTTTGAACTGGCCGACCTGGCTCGCTCAGACGACCCGTGGGTGCTGGCCGCAAAAGCCTATCTCTCACGCGATAACAAGCAAGCCCTTGACTACGCCAAACGAGCAGTAGACGGCCTTCCCAGCATACCCTGGCCGTTGATCGTACAGGCTTTTGTGACCAACAGAAGCGGTGCTGAAGACCCCAATCTGCAGGATGCTGCCAGTGAGATGATGTCGAAAGCGCGTGCTCTTGATAGCCGCAACTTCGATTATGTCCTTGTGCGTACTCAGGCGGAGACCAGCCTGATCATGCGCCGCTACGGCCGTAAGCAGCCGCTACCCACGCATTATTAGCACCTAATCCAGATACCGAATCATCAGAGGCAGGCCATATGGCCTGCCTCTAGTCTTGTACATAGTTACATAACCCTCCGGTTGCGGATGACCTTTGTGAGCATCCGAAAGCCCAATACACTCGTCGCTACCGATGCGCAGATGACCACAAGGGTCACCCCTAAAAAAAACGATAACTACAACGCAGGTTGACTTGCGATCAAGAGCGATGCTATCTTACAACTTATGTTGAGTGAGTGAGTGGTTGACGGCTTGGGTCAGCCGGGCAGTTTGGCGCCACCAGGTCGACCTTACCATATGCAAGATAAGGCATAACCTGCAGCCGTGAAGTAGCACACCCTTCAAGTTCGCACCAGACAGCATTGCTCCATCCAACTTGGCATCACACAAATCCGCACCACGAAGGTTGGCACCTCTCAAGTCCGCTCCCCGCAAGTCCGCACGCTTCAGGTCCGCGCCGACGAGGTTCGCGCCTTGCATGTCCGCTCCGGCGATGACCGCGTCGCACAGGATAGCTCCTTGCAGGTCGGCTCGTTTTAAATTGGTATCGGCCAGGCAGGCATAACGTAAGTACGCGCCTGCTAATTCCGCACCACTCAAGTCAACACCGCCTAGGGAAGCCGATCGTAGTACACTCTTGTTGGCTTGTACAGCAGCTTTCACGTCAGCATAGTCGCCATAAACAATAACATCGGATACTGTATTACGAACTCTAATCTCCACGACTGATTACCTCAACTTCGCGATAAAGACATCACCACTACTGCACATAACTAGTAAGCACCATCATTCAAAGTTGGGTCGTTCGCATGTGATGAGGTTGGTCGTCGTGTGTTGTTAGAAGAGCCGGCGGATGAGTTGCAGGCGAGACTTAGCAGTTCCCGTTGTGAAGGGATATCACCAATATGACTGCCATATCGTGCCGAAATGACAGTGCCGTCGGTGTCGACCACGAAGATTGAGGGAACCATTAATGCTATTGGATTAGAAAAACCTGTATGGCGGTAACCACGGCGATAGGCCTTGACCGCCGCTGTCAACGGTGATACTCCAAATGCCTGATGTGGGGCAGCGATCGGCACCCCATATGCACGATGGCAGTTTAAAGTGGGGTCGGCGAGGCATGTGTGCCAGTAGTCACCTTCTCTGTAGAAGGAACACGCTTTATCTGCTGAGGTCGGAACGATGGAGGCGATCGTTACTCTGCGAGCTTCCAACTGGCCAGCGATGCAGTCGATTCTTTTGAAAGCCTGTTTCGCGAAAGCACTGCATGGATGGCTATGGAAGTACAAAATAGCGGGATTGGCTGCCCACAACGAACCAAAGTGGACCGAATTTCCGTGCAAATCTGACGCGCATACGTCATGCGCTTTATGGCCTATTGCCAGCTTCATGTTCATCTCCCAGGATGCAGGTATGTTTGTATCACATGCCGACAGGGGCTATGACTATGATGCACCAGCAAGGGCACCGCGTATCAAATGGGAATAACACGTCCCATCATGCTAATATCATACAAAGAAACTGCATAATATACCAGTATTTGACGGAGCTATAAAGGGAGAAATAAAGGGAGATACCGTCCCGTCCGTCTATAAGTTGACCACCCCATTACTTACGAAACTGTCCCACCAACTCCGAGAGATCCTGCCCCTCCACCACGCGGTCGCCGGAGCCCAGTTGAACCTTAACTACCTTCAACTCTTTGCCCTTACCTGAGTAGAGTGTGCGCATCCAAAACATCCGGTCCTCGATCACCATCGGCCGGACTTCCCCTCTACGCAGATTACCGGCATTCCGACCCGCCATCTGCGTGAACGCCTTCACGCCCATCTGCGGTGTCTTGAACACAGTCCGCCAAACCTGGTACCCATCCGAGGCCAGGTAGCCGGCAATCTGCGGTTTTTTCGCGGAGACTTCGTAGGGCAGTATCTGCATCCAGTGGCCGTTGCATAACGTCCACCAGGGCTCCATCTGTTTCAATGATGGCAGCGGCACGCTGCGCACGGGCACCTTAACAGGCTGCTCGCTCTCAGGCCGATCTACAACCGGCATCTTCAACTCCAGCGCATATGCCTGGATGGCCAGATAGTCAGAGCCAATAGATGGGCCGTCACCTTCGGTGAACATCTTGGGAAAGACATTCCGGTAGGTCTGCAGCAACGGGTTGGTCTTGTCGGTGATCCTGAAGCTGATCTGCCCGCTGGTGGCATCAAGCTGGATAAACACACCCGGCTTCACGCTGCGGAACCGGTAGAACATCCCTGACGGCAGGTTGATGATGATCTGTTTACTACCAGGCATATTCCCGGTACCGGCATACGCTAGCCGCTGCCATTGCACTCTGTCGCGCTCACGCACAAGCTGCACCGTGCGGTCATACATCAAAAACGGGGCCACAGCCCTCATGCGGTCATAAACGCTGCGGCGCAGCAGTATGTGCGCTTCGGAGGGAATGTCACTTTTCAACAACCGGCGTTCGCCAACACGCAGACTTACCAGCCATCGCCGCAATCCTGACCCAAGTTCGAAACCCGCATGGGGCTCTGTCTGCTTCGAGCTGTAGATCACACCGCGGTAATAGCCTGTCGCGCCTGATATCACCATCTGCTTCCGGTCGATGCTGTTAGCCAGAACTGGCTCCACGCTGTTCTGCGAATACCAGACTGGCTGCACATTCACATTCGTGACCTTCGGTTCAATCTTGTTCGCTTCAAACAGGCTGAGCTGAGTACTGAAACCCAGAGGCATCACGGGGCCTTCTTTTGTGGCCAGGATGGTTGCAGGATCGGGAGCTGCAGGCTCTCGAAGACACTGCCACGTGCCAGGTTCAGCGGGGCTCTGAGAGCCTCCCATGTAGCGGTTCCGCAGTTTGTCGGCATAGGAGGCGTTCAAGCTCTCCAGCACCATGTCACGGTCCCACAACGGCATCTGCTCAGGTTGGCACGTCGTCGCTCGAAGCTGGGCACCGGTAGGAGGGGCCTTCTGAATGTTATTCAGGCCATAGGACATCGCAGTGTCTTTGCCGTTGTCTGCGAGCGTAGGCCAGCCGTGCCCGTTGCCCATGGCTAGCAGCCCAATCGCGGCCAGAGCAGTCAGCCCCATACGCCATCTGCGCGGCACAGATACCCCGCCTGACGGATCTGCGGACGCCACCAGCGCTTGCACCATCAAACAGCCCGACACCAGCCAGAACAGCCATATCATCACCTGCTGGACAAACGGCAGCATGAACACATCAAAACTGGCGTCTACCCCAAACGCGCCGATATACCCAAGGTTCGCTCGGTGTGTGGCCAGCAGCATGTTTTCCCATAAGTTCGCTGCACCGCCAGCAAAGCAGATGACGACCACCGCCACAAATCCTGCGGGCATGAATTGCGGCCGTTTTCGGAAGAACATCCATGGCAATATCAGCGCGACCACCCCACCCCAGAACGCTATGGTTAAGCGTGCCTGAGTTACGGTGATATATGACACTTCTTGACCAAGCTCCTTGAACCATTGGTACTCTGTATACCCGCGTACCGAAAGAGAGAGTAGAAACCCCATGAGAATCAGCGAGGTCGCCGACCAGCCTGCGACCCGAATCCATTTCCCGACAGTCATATGCAAACGTCACCTTGTTATTAGACAGTGTTATGAAACTAATACATTGTACCGTGGATAGGCTCTGTGTTTGACTGAGGTATGCGGAGTACCGCATAATGTTACAGAATGGACAGAGAACACCATCAGCCTGATAGTTTCCCTCTGGTGTGGTGGAACGGGGCGTTAGTCACCTTCCACACAGCGGAGCAGTTGGATTCGTGGCCTGATACCGCTGAGATCACGCTGCTGTTTGGTGTTTTCGAGAACCGGTTGCTGCTAGTGGATGTCGATCAACGCGGCTGGAGCATTCCAGGCGGCCATGTTGATCCAGGTGAGACAGTGGAGCAGGCACTCATACGTGAGGTCAAAGAAGAGGCAGGCGCCGCCGTCCAAAACCTGCAGCCGTTTGGCATCTACGAATTCCGTAAGGACGAAGAGTCACCAGTCCATGCAGTGGTCACTACCTATACCGGCGATGTGACTCATTTTGAGCCCATCTCGCTGGAAATGGAATCCAGGGGCATCATGCTGGTTCCCTTGGAGCAAGTTCACAGGTTTTACTATACTTGGAACCCGCTATTTGAAGCGGTGTTCAAGGCCCTAACAAATCAAGCCGCCTTATCGACCTAGGAGGACAAGAACGAAGATGTACATTTCGCAGCGAGCTAAGAACACCTTACCTTCGCCCACCCTTGCTATCACCGCTCTGGCTAAAAGCATGAAGGAACAAGGGATAGATGTGATCTCCTTTGGAGCCGGTGAGCCCGACTTCAACACCCCCGATGTGATAAATCAGGCAGCTATAGATGCCATCAACTCCGGATTTACACGCTATACGCCTACTGCCGGCATCGACCCGTTGCGGCAGGCCATCGCTGATAAGCTGCTGAAGGACAACGGTCTGAGCTATAAGTCAGCACAAGTGGTCGTCACCTGTGGGGCCAAACATGCGCTGTTCGGCATCTTCCAGGCGATCTGCGATCCAGGTGATGAAGTGATCATCCCCGCTCCCTACTGGGTGAGTTACCCAGAGCAAGTGAAGCTAGCGGGTGGTGTTCCGGTTTATGTGACCGCCGACTCCGCAGCAAACTTCATCCCTGACCCGGCTCAAATCGAAGCCGCGGTGACCCCCAAAACCCGCGCTATCGTGATCAACAGCCCGAACAACCCCTCCGGAGCCGTCTTCCCAGAGGCTGTGATACGAGCTATCGCCGACATCGCCGTAAAACACGGAATTTACCTGATCTCGGATGAGATTTACGAAAAGATGGTCTACGGCACCGAGCATTTCTCAGTGGCCAGCATCAGCGAAGAGGTCAAGAAACTCACCATCGTGGTGAACGGCATGTCAAAGGCCAACGCCATGACCGGCTGGCGAATCGGTTATGCCGCTGCCGAACTGGATTTGGTGAAGGCGATCGTGCGGATGCAAGATCAGTCGACCTCCAACCCCACCTCCATCGCTCAGAAAGCCGCATTGGCCGCTCTGAAAGCACCCGAGAGCCTGATCACAGACATGGTGGCCGCATTCAACGAACGCCGCGCGGTGATTGTGCAATTGCTCAACGACATCCCAGGGTTCAACTGCCCGAACCCTGGCGGTGCCTTCTACGCCTTCCCAGATGTATCTGGCGTTTATGGTAAGAGTTTCAACGGGAAGCCCATCAACAGCTCAGACGACTTCGCCGAATATCTACTGAACGAAGCACGAGTAGCTGTGGTTCCAGGCCGCGGGTTTGGACTTGACAGTAATATCCGCCTAAGCTACGCCTGCTCAATGGACAACATCAGACAGGGTATCGCCCGTATAGCTGAGGCGGTTTCAAAGCTCAGTTGATTAGTGGACCACAGATACACATTGCGCTAAACCTGCCTGAGGAGTGTGAAACACTCCTCAGGCAGGCACTTACACATAAACACGACGACGTCACCGAGCTGGAGTGCAACGAACGCCTGGAATTTCTGGGTGATGCCGTTCTTGGTTTGATCGTGACCGAAGAGTTTTTCCGCAACCACCCCAAAGCGCGTGAAGGTCTGCTCAGCCGCGCCAGAGCCGCGGTGGTCAGCCGTCCCAGTTTGGCCGATTCGGCTCGCAAGATGGGCCTGCATAACCTCATTCTCACCAGCAGCATGGAACGCAAACACGGCATCACACAAGGCCAGCGTGTGCTAGCAGATGCCATGGAAGCGGTGATTGCTGCTGTGTATATGTCGCTGGGATATGACACCACCAAGGCGTTTATTCTTCAACACTTTGGCGACATCATGGAACATGCGCTGGAAAGCGCGGTCTCGCTTGACCACAAAACCGCCTTGCAGGAATATGCCCATCTCAAACTTTCAGTGACTCCAACTTATGAACTGCTGACTGCGTTTGGCCCAGACCACAGCCGGCATTTCACTTTTCAAGCATGTGTAGGTGATATCCCCTTAAGCATCGGCACCGGAAACAGCAAAAAGACCGCCCAACAAGATGCGGCCCAAAGCTCGTTGGTGATGCTTAAGCGGATGGTGTCCGAGCAGAAATCCGGTGTGATTTCAGTGCAACCAGAGACGCTGAATTTCAAACCCGACTATGAGAACACCTCAGACTACATGAACATCGCATCTCAGTTCAACCTGCCTCAACCCATCACCATTGCGGAACTGGATTGTAAGGGCAACATCAACACTGAGAGTTTTCTGGTGAAGGCCGCCGACACGCGGTATATAATGCAGAAAGTGAACCCCGGCATATTCCCACTGCCGCACCGCGTGATGCGTAACCTTCTGTCAGTCTGCCATCACCATGCGCAGCAGCCGGAAAATATGCCCAAGAACTGGAAGTGCCTGCAGCTTCAACCAACCAAGCAAGGCGCCCCATATCTTCAGATCATGCATACTGACGGCAGCAGCGTATGGCGCATGATGCATTTCATCGAAGGCACATGCAGCTTCAAGCAGTTGTCAGAAATTGCTGACACTGAACGCGCGTTGAATAACGCAACAGAGGCGGGTAAAGGCCTGGCGACCTTCGTGCAGCTCACCCAGGGTCTGCCCCTGGACCACTTCTACGCCAGTTTCCCTGGGTATAGAAACACACAGCTCTATATGAACCAACTGGAAGCTGTTTGGAATGGATGCTTGACCGTTGAGGACGCACAGAGTTACCTCCCTGAGGAACCCTATCTGCGCACCGCGGTATGGCCGCAGTACATTTTGCATTGTGACTTGGAGCAATACAACAGCCGCAAAAACAACCCTGACGTAATCAAAGAACGCGACTACCTTCTCGCAAATAGTCATGTGGTGATGAAACTCTATACCGAGGTGCAGTCGGGCAACCTCAAGCAAAGCATAATCCACGGTGACCCCAAACTGGAAAACATCCTTTTTGATGTGCGGACCGACCAGGTGGTTTCGATGATCGACCTGGACACACTGATGCCCTACACATGGCTGGCTGACTGGGGCGACATGGCACGATCGTTGATCAATCCTATGGGTGAAAAGACGACCGATGTCGGATCAGTCTACCTGGACGTGGATGTGTTCAAAGCGTTGATGCAAGGGTATGTGTCCTCCGCTCATGCCATCCCTCCGTACGAACTGGAGCTGATGACGCTCGCACCCGCGGTAATCGGCATGGAGCTTGGTATGCGATTCTTGACAGACTACATCCGTGGTGATAACTATTTCGGTCTGACGGAACAAGATATTGCTCAAGGTGTGACCAACCTTACCCGAGCTCAGGTGCAACTACGCCTGGCACAGTTGATCCTCGATGCTCAAGATGAACTCCAAGATGCCCTACACCAATATCTAGCGCTGACAGCAGTCGCTGAGGAGTAAGCTCGTGATGAAGCCAGACGTCTCATTGCCCAAGCGCGGGCCGCTGCGAGCCATATTGATAGCAGTGTTGTTGATGCCACCCAACGCGCTATGGCTCGTCCAGACGGAGATGCTCAATCGCGCCAGCAACACACCTGGCAGCTCCGGAGGGCCATACCCCTCCACTTTTTCACTTTTTGCCAACGTCATATGTATCATCGCAGCATTGCTGGTGGTGAATGGTGTCATCAAGCGCATCAAGCCCAGCGCCATACTAAACCCGTCTGAGCTCTTGATTATCTACTGCATGTTGTCCATCGGAACCGCCATGACCTCGGTCGATGGCTTTCACATTTTGGTGCCCATGATCGGCCACCTGCAGAGATATGCCAACAACGTGAACCAGTGGGCACAAACCGTGATCCCATTGGTGCCCAAGTTTATGCTGGTGAGTGACCCAACCGCGCTAGTGGGTTGGTATACCGGCTCAGGTGACCCGTTTGCCGTGAAGAACATGCTGGCCTGGTGGAAACCGATGGTGTGGTGGGGCAGTTTTTCTATCATCCTGCTGTGGGTCATGCTCTGCCTTAATGTGCTCATCCGCAAGCAGTGGACACAAAATGAGCGACTCAGCTACCCCACGATCATGCTTCCGCTGGAAATGACCGAGAACACCGGCAACTTCTTCCGAAACAAGCTGATGTGGGCTGGTTTCCTGGTCGCTGCAGGTATCAGCTTTGTCAACGGCATCAGCTATTTCATGCCCAACGTGCCCACAGTGCCGGTCAAAGCGTTGAACCTGGGCCAGTACATTACCTCCGCTCCTTGGAGCGCGATGGGTATCAATGGATTCATGGCCAGTTTCTACCCATTTGCGATCGGGCTCAGCTTCCTGCTGCCGGCGGACCTGCTATTTTCCTGCTGGTTCTTCTATCTAGTTAATAAGATGGAGCTGGTCATCAGCTCCCAGATGGGATACATGGGGATCAACCCGCAGTTCCCATACATCGCGCACCAGAGCCTGGGTGGATATCTGGCCGTAGGTGTGTTGGCCATCATGGGTGCCAAAATGCACCTGAAGAGCGTGTTCATCGCCGCCTGGCGTGGCGAGAATGAGCCCGACAGCGGCTGGCTGGGTTACCGGATTGCCTCCATCGGAGCATTCGTCGGTCTGATCATGCTGTGCCTCTATTTCAACTATATGGGCTTGCCATTCATCTATTGTGTGGTGGCCTTCCTGCTCTATTTCCTTATAGGTATCGCCATCACCCGGATGCGGGCTGAACTTGGTCCACCTGCCCATGACCTGCATTACGCGGGCCCTGACACGCTTTTCATTTCGACACTCGGAGCCGGGCACTTCACCACAAAACAGTTGACGGCACTGAGCTGGTTCTACTGGTTCAACCGCGCCTACCGCAGTCTGGCCATGCCGCATCAGCTTGAGGCGATGAAGATTGCCGAAAGACGTAAAATGGGCCAGAGTCCTATGCTCACAGCGCTGGTTGTCGCGGCCATCGTGGGAGTTGCGTCCGGGCTGTTTGCCGAATATTGGTATGGATATACCAAGTCTGCCGAAGTGGGCATGGCAGCCTACTATACGGGGTTTGGTAAAGAGGCGTTTGACTTCCGGCTGCAGAACTGGATCACCGCCTCGCCAAAAGCCGAAGTTGGCTCCACCATTGCCGTCGGCGTAGGCTTCTTCATCACGCTGCTGCTGGGCTCAGTTCGATTAGTGGCCCCCTGGTGGCCGCTGCACCCATTGGGATTTGCCATCAGTGGCGGGTATTCGGTAGGAATGATCTGGCTGCCCATGCTGGTGGCCTGGACCTGCAAAGTCACCATCCTCAAATTCGGCGGTTTGAAACTCTACAAACAGGCCGTCTACTTTTTCCTGGGTCTTGTGCTGGGCGACTACATGATGGGTATGGCCTGGCCGCTCATCGGGTGGGCTGCCAAGATGGCGACCTACAGCTTCCAGCAGTAAACCGCTACTTATACCAGCTTATTCGTGGCAAGCAAACGCTGCGGAACAACACACGAGCTAGATTTGGTATACTAATGTAAATTGAGGTTCAAAATATGATAGATAAACTCCGCGAAGGGCTTAGCTTCGACGACGTGTTGCTAATCCCGCTAGGTACCGAAATCACACCCGACAAAGTCGATACATCCAGCCTGCTAATAGGCAAGATTGTATTACAGATACCCGTGATCAGTTCGCCAATGGATACGGTCACCGAAGCACGCATGGCCATCGCCATGGCCCGTGAGGGCAGCGCTGGCGTCATCCACCGCAACATGTCCATTGAGCAACAAGCGGCTGAAGTGGACAAGGTGAAGCGCAGCGAGCATGGCATCATCGTAGACCCGATCTCCCTCAGCCCTAACCACACTATCCGTGAGGCCCTTGCCCTCATGGAGCATTACCATATTTCTGGTGTGCCGATCACTGACGACGATAACATTTTGGTGGGTATCTTGACAAATCGAGATACCCGCTTCGAAACCCAGTTCGAACGTAAGATTTCCGAAGTGATGACCTCCAAAGACCGCTTGGTGACTGCCACCGTGGGCACCACACTAGCGCAGGCTCAGGAGATGCTGCACACGCACCGCATCGAAAAGCTGCCGCTGACCGATGATGCCGGCCACTTGAAAGGTCTCATCACCATCAAGGACATCCAAAAAGTTCGCGATTATCCCAAGGCTACCAAGGACTCCCGCGGACGTCTGGTAGTAGGCGCGGCCGTCGGCCCGCTGCGGTCCCCTGTCGAGCGTTCCGCAGCCTTAGCAGCAGCCGGAGCTGACTTCATCGTGGTGGACAGTGCCCATGGTCACAGCCGAGGCGTGCTGAACGCAGTCATGGCGATCAAGTCTGCTTTCCCTGATCTGCTGGTGATGGCTGGTAATGTGGCCACCAAAGACGGCACTAAGGCACTCATCGATGCCGGGGTCGATGCCATCCGTGTTGGTATCGGAGCAGGCTCCATCTGCACCACCCGTGTGGTTGCTGGCGTGGGCGTACCGCAGCTTACGGCGGTGGTCGACTGCGCTGAGGAGGCCTCCAAGCACAACATCCCCACCATTGCCGACGGCGGACTACGGCTGTCTGGTGACATGGCCAAGGCCTTGGCTGGCGGAGCCAGTGCTGTGATGGTCGGCAACGCGCTGGCTGGCACTGAAGAGGCCCCCGGCGAGGTGGTTCTTTACCAGGGACGGTCTTACAAAGAATACCGCGGTATGGGCTCAATTGCCGCCATGCAGCAAGGCAGCAGCGACCGCTATTACCAGGACAAGGCCGCCAAGTTCGTGCCTGAGGGAGTAGAAGGCCGCGTACCCTACAAGGGTCAAGTAGCCGATGTGCTGTACCAAATGGTGGGCGGTATCCGCAGCGGAATGGGATACTTGGGTGCTCATACCATCGCAGAGATGCATGAGAAGGCGCAGTTCATTAAAATCAGTGCAGCCTCATTGCGTGAGAGCCATCCGCATGATGTGTGGATCACCAAAGAACCGCCGAACTACACCATGGAAAATAGCCAACAGCAGAACAACGAATAGCGGACGGAACGGGTCAGAAACTGATTGGGTCGTAGGGGCGTCCCTAGTGGGCGCCCTAAACATGAATTATCGAGTGAACAACGATTAGGGCGCCCACAAGGGACGCCCCTACGACCAGTTATTTACGAGGACAACAAACTTCAATGCAGGGTCATCAGGTGAAAGTCTCTACCGCACTGGCGGTGGTGTTCATCCTGGCTCTGGCAGGAGTTCTGGTATCTGGTATGCTCACTTACTGGCATATCGTGGGAGCTGATGTCCCTTGCACTAATCAGGGTTGCGACATGGTGGCACAATCGCCATACAGTCGTGTGTTCGGCATCCCGGTTGCGGCGTTGGGTCTGGGGTTCTACGCCTTCTGCACAGGGGTGACCGCACTGCTGCCCTCTCTCAGCCGGAAATCCGCTTCTTGGCTGTTGAACGTGCTGGTGTTATCAAGCGTGCTCGGGGTGCTGGTGTCGATCTACCTCACCTATCTTGAGCTTGCGGTGATACATGCCGTGTGTCAGTGGTGTATGGCCTCTGCGGTGATCACGCTGTTGTTGCTTCCTGCTGGAATCCAGCTTCGAAAACTCTACCGTCTGTCCACAATCGATGAGGGGTAATACGATCTTCCGATGAACATTAAACCCGAAACCAAATTCATGCTTACTGTTGCTGCTGTGGTGATAGTATTGGGTGCTGTGACTGCCACCATCAACACCATCGCCAACCGTCCACCCGCGCCACCAAAGGTCGCCAAACCTGCGCGCGAAGTGTTCGACACTTCAGACCGCCCCTTCATTGGCCCAGCCGATGCGCCTGTGGTGGCCATCCAGTTCAGCGACTACTCCTGCCCGAGCTGTTCGCGCGGATCGAAACTCATACAGGAGCTGGTGAAACAACACCATCCCAAGCTTAAAATCGTGTTCCGCAATCTGCCTATGACTAACATGCATCCCCAGGCAATGGAGCTTGCGGTGGCCGCTGAAGCCGCCGGTCTGCAGGGGAAATTCTGGGAAATGCATGACATGATGTATGAGAACCAGGCCGATGCCGCAAGTAACATCCGCAGATACGCAAAAATCCTTGGTCTGGACATGAAGAAATTCGATGCAGACCGCGACGGTGAGGAAGCCCGAGTGGCTGTCAGCAGGGACATGGAGCTGGCAGGCCGGTTTGGCATCAACAGCACCCCATGCTACGTGTTATTTGACGGAAACTCCGCAGGCATGATCTACAGCGGCAACGGCAAGTTCGAACCGGCTTTGCAGAAGCTGATGGAATCAAAGTAGGGGCGGTTCGCGAACCGCCCTTCATGCGTCACCACAGGCCAACGTTAATACGCACCGTAGGTCGGGTCCCCCACCCAACCAATCGTAATCCGTCAGATCCGTCTGATCCGTCCGATGCCCGGATTGTCTGAACCACGGATTACACGGATGGGAACCGATGGGGAGCAAATGCCAATCGGGAGATTGGCGTTCCCAGCAATCCCCTACAGGTAACTCACGCGGCCCTTGTAACGGGCCAGTAACGCCGCGTTATACTCATCCCCGCCATCTAGGTTGGCGCTGCGGAACACGGGTGGTTCTACACCCATCGACACCAGCAATGCCGATGTCTCGGCGACAAGGCTGTTGATGATCGCGCAGCCGATCACACTGCTGGTGGGTGAGCATAGTCCGGGCATGCCGTCCACATGAACGGCCGCGTCACCAGGCACACCGCAGTTATCAATCACCAGATCGACCACCTCAAACAGCCTTGAACTTCCAGCACGCGCGGCCACAGACTGACTGTATTTCATATTCGTGATGGCCACCACTTTTGCTCCGCGTTCACGCCCAATCTGCGCCGCCTCAACCGCCACCGCGTTACGACCCGACACACTGTGTACAATCATCACATCACCGGGCGTGATATCTACACCCTTCATAAACACCCCCGCATACCCAGGTAAACGTTCCAAATCACTCGTGGTGGGGAAAGGCCGCACATCTGGGGTCAAGCCGGTCGGCACAATCGGGCTCACGCAGGCCAGCCCGCCCGCGCGATAAAACATCTCGTAAGCCAGTATAAACGCATGGCTGGCGCCGAACGTGTGTATCACGCGTCCAGCAGCGATCGCGTCCGCCATCCACTCCGCGGTGGTATGGATCGCCTCGCCTTGTGTAGCCTGAAGCTCGTCCAGTTGCTGCCTGATGATATCAAGATACTGTTCTAGCATGGTCCACTCTCCAATGGGATTACATTCAATTCAGTTTACCGCATCATGTTTCAGCAGGGAATTTCGCATTGGATGACGTATTGATAACTAAACGGTCTTTGCACAAGAGACACCTCATTTCGCATAAGGAGAACTCATACGCATATGTTCAGCACATCACAGCTTCAAAATGGATGGAACCAACTGGTTTCGCCTGGTGAGATGCAGTACCTCAGCTTCGGGGTTTGGAGCGCCACAGCAGGCCAGCACTACACACTGCTCAGCGAGGGGAACGAGGTCGCGGTAGTCGTGCTTTCGGGCAAAGTGGATGTCAGTGGCGCTGATGTCAACATGAAAGGCTTTGGTGGACGTGCCAACGTCTTCCAGTCCCCCGGACACAGCCTCTACCTGCCTAACAATACCGAGATCACCCTCACCGCTACGGAACCCACCGAGGTGGCCATCATCAGCACAGCAGTCGAGGTCTCTGGGCCAGTCTGCGTGATTCGCCCTGAGCAGGTCGCCATAAAGAGCGTGGGTATACACAACTGGCGGAGAGATGTGCGGGATATCATCGATAAGCGTGTGCCCGCGAAACGCCTGATCGTAGGCGAGACCATCAACCCTCCCGGTAACTGGAGCAGTTGGCCTCCTCACAAGCACGATGTGGACGACTACCCGGTGGAGGTCTGCCAGGAAGAGGTCTACTTCTATAAAGTGATGCCCTCTGACGGCTTCGGGTTCCAGCGGACCTTCACTGATGACCGCAGCCTGGACGCCGCCTATGTGATCGAGCAGAATTCGCTTCTCAAGATCAATAAGGGCTACCACCCGGTGGCAGCCGCTCCTGGCACGCAGCTCTACTATCTATGGGCACTGGCTGGCGAACAGCGCGAGCTGATCCCGCACGATGCACCCAATTTCGCCTGGATAAAGAACGCAGAGGCGATCATACGCGAAATCAAGCGTTAACTCAGGAGGCACTTATATGAAACGCTACGCATTTGCAGGGGCCAGTGGCCGCTGCGACGGTATGTATGCCCGCCCGATGTTTGAACAGTATGCCGACACCTGCCAACTGGTGGGCATCTATGACATCAATATCATCCGGTCTAACTACATCAGCAAGCGGTGTGGGGACATCCCCGTATTCACGGACTTCGATGAGATGCTGCGCGTGGGCAAGCCCGATGTGGTGGTGGTGACCACCAAAGACTGCCATCACCACGAATACATCATCCGCGCGTTGGAAGCCGGCTGTGACGCCATCACCGAAAAGCCCATGACCACCGACGACGCCAAGGTACGTGCGATTCGTGAGGCTGAGAAGCGCACCGGCAAGAAAGTGATCGTCACCTTCAACTACCGTTACGCGCCATACATCAGCCGCGTGAAGGAGCTGCTCCGCGAAGGGTTGGTGGGCGATATCCTGCATGTGGACTTTGAGTGGGTGCTGGACACCCATCACGGTGCGGATTACTTCCGGCGCTGGCACCGCATGGTTGAGAACGGCGGAAGTCTGCTCGTTCATAAGGCCACCCATCATTTTGATATGGTCAACTGGTGGATTGAGGACGACCCGCAGCAGGTTCATGCTTACGGCAGCTTGCGGTTCTATGGAGCCGCCGGTAAAATCCGAGGCGAACGCTGTCTGGGATGCCAGCACGCCAACGACTGCGAATACTGGTGGGATATCACCGCCAGTGAGCACTCGCGGCAGTTCTACTACGAAGCCGAATCTGAGGACGGCTACCACCGCGATGGCTGTGTGTTCGACCCAGAGATTAATATCTGGGACACCATGAGCCTGAACGTGAAATACCAGCACGGCCCGATCATGACCTACAGCTTGATCGCACACAGCCCATACGAGGGCTGGCGGGCCACCATCAGCGGCACCAAGGGCCGCATCGAGGCGTGGGAATACCACAGCCGCAACTACCAGGCGGAGGCCGATTATCAGACCATCCACTACTATAACCGGAAGAATGAGCTGGTAGAGTACCATGTGCCAAAAGCTCGTAGCGGTCATGGCGGAGGCGATACACTCCTGCGTGACCATCTGTTTGTCGAGAAGGAGCACAAGGACCCACTGGGGCTGCGTGCCGGAAGCTGGGGCGGCTCTATGTCTGTGCTGATCGGCGTGGCCGCCAGAGAGAGTATCTACCAGCAGAAGCCGATTGACATAGCGGATTTGATACAAGAGTAGGCACTTTAAACGTCTCGTCTTGATGCCGGTATGCTCTCCAGGTAAAAACACTTGCAACTGGCATTAAGATTGTGTTATGACATATTGGAGCTACGCTCTGGGTCCATCCTTGGCCCACCGGATCGGGAATATCATATCACGAGATCGGTACGTAGTATAGGAGGCAATATGACCATAGTGATCAACCGACGCGGAGCGTTCACCTTAAGTGAAAAAGCCGAGATCCGGTTGAGAGAACTAGGCTTGAGTGACGAGCTTGCAGAAAGATTTCGCTACGACCGCCGTCTAGACCGCAGTCACCCGCTGTTGGTAAAGGTGGTTGAGGAACTGGGACGAGACGCTAATGGGGTAAACGCCGATTTAGCACTGGTTGAGGTTCCGGATGACACCAAATGGTATGTCGCCAGTTGGTACGGCCGCGAAGTCGTCAAAGGCTCGAACCGCATCTGGCCTGAGAAATTCTAATCAATCTTTCCATCCATTTCAGTCCCTGGGCTATCGCCCAGGGACTTTTTTGTGGGGTTATGGCAACAAGCATTGATGTATATCATGAGCAGATCGTGCTATCTTTAGGCAAAGTGAAAGCCGAGTTAATCACCCATATTGAAAGTGGGGGATCTACTCATTCATAAGCGACACTAGATGCGCGACAACACGAAACTCTATTGAATGGCTATGTCCGGGGCGGTCTGTCAGTACGCTAGTGATATCAGAAGGATGTAGACCGCGCCGGTCTGGCGGTCACCCTCCCCATTATGTCTCGAGAACACGGCCGGCGCGGAAGGAATAAACCGCGCCGGTCGATGGACTACCTCGGTCATACGCAGCGTCATAATTGGTGCGTTGCCACGAACCTGACGGTTGTCACGGTGTCTTTACGCACCGGAACCCTACAAGGTTGTTACCGGATGCCGGGCCATAGTAGCTGCGGTAAGCACATTGGAAGATATCATCGCCTATGAAACCCCATGTATTTCCGCGCACAACACGGCAGCCATATTCGGATGATTCAGGTCCTTGAGGATTGCTGGATGGAGCGGATGCGTAATAATTGCCGTTATACCAGTCATTACACCATTCACTCACGTTGCCTACAATATCGTTACAGCCATATGGACTGACACCCGAAGCATAGCTGCCGACTGGCTTAGGACCATATGTGGCACCATATCCACTATTACCCCAGTAAGAACACTTCATATTGTCCCATTCGTTACCCCAGGGATACAGCCGCGCATCTGTGCCTCTTGCCGCTTTCTCCCATTCGGCCTCAGTGGGCAACCGGACGCCTGCCCAAGAGCAGTAGGCTGAAGCATCACTCCATCTGACGAACACAATGGGTTGGTTGGCTTGCCAGCCCCAGGATGGTAGTGTCTCTGGCATCGACCGATTCGTCGCTGTGCAAAACATGCGATATTGGGCTACAGTCACTTCGTACTTATATACCCAATAGCCATTCAAGCTCACCTGACGTTGGGGTTTCGCATCTGCAAAGGCATTATTGCCCATAGTAAATGCGCCTGCGGGCACCCAGACCATCTCAGCACCGTCAATTGGGTTGATGCTTGTGTATGCAGATATGTCCCCTTGAGCACCGAAGTTGGCATCTATCAACACATAGTCCATAAGGTTCACCTGACCATCGCCATCAAGATCAGCCATGGGGTCACTACAGTCGAACTTGGAATCAAGCACTGCTAAGTCAAACAGATTTACCTGGCCGTCTCCATCGGCGTCGCCATTAGCCAGAGAGGTATGCACACTGTTAACGCCATTTACGTTAATACCCGTTATTACACGCTTGATCCAGTGGCTACCAAAAAGGCTCAATTCATAGGCTCCTGGCTCCAGATCGTTCAATATCGCCTTCCCATTGTTGTCCATTACCATTACACCAGCATATGGCTGAGGCCCACTCAGCATGTAATTCAGTTTGATCCCGTTAAGTGCACCGATGTATGATGCACCAGGGTCTATAGTCACCTCCAAAGAGACAGTGGCACAGGCAGGAAAAGCTACGACGAGTGCAACAAGCCCTGCAAGCCAAAAAGAGGAGATCAGCGATATAACTCTAGACATGGGTATAACTCCTTCATTTACCATCGTGACAGATTGCCAAACAGTATCGTTTCTGTCGTTCTCGGGTTAATGTTACCATAGTCATGAAATGATGTCAACACTTCAAAGTATTGTGTTTCAGTTGAATACTTCAGGGAATCATAGCATATGGCAATTGCATGCTTTGATAACAGCCCCATGCCACATACGGCCAACGAATGTTACTCCTAGGAACCACCGGTGGTACGGCCTCGACGCAAACTATCTGCCAAAGTCCGGAGCGGTCTTGAGCCTACGATTGCCTAAAGCTAATCGTCAGACCACCCTCAACCGATGCCGCAAGTCATATGATTCATTGGATCTGTCTGATCCGTCCGATCGCGGTGACAGAGTTGTTCGCAAGATCGCGCCGGAAGGTAGCCACACAGCAAGCGTACGCATACCAAATAACCGACGCAGTCATATAGCATGTTGTTAGGCGTGGTTTTCTCCCTTCCGCACCGGACTTGGTATCCACGGAACAAGGGAATTCCAGCTAACCGCCACATCGAGCACGGTACCCATTGCCCCTACCTTTTTCCGCCAGCCTTAAATCCATCGGTGTAGGTAATGCAGAAAATCGCTACCGGCGATGTATAGGCAGTTTCGACGGATATTGCAGATCCGTCCACAGATCACAGGTCGATTGTCGGTCTACGGTGGGCGGTAAAGGAAAGGCAGTGACACCCAGATATGCATGGGGACATGATTTGTTACCGTTAATCCCTTGCGCCCACTGCAGCAGTCTGTAAGCCTTGCGTCTATTACCCACAAATATCACATGACCAATGGTTCGCCGATTCCGCGACATAAATGTCTCGGCTATTGATCAACAAGCCCGCTAAACCGGGCTGCGGAACTCCATGCCGATAATTATAACGTTAATGATGGCTGCCTCAGTAGTCTTGGTGTTCTATAGCCGAGACATTTATGTCGGGGAATCGGTGACCTACTGGCTATGCGATTTTTGTGGGTAATAGCCATGTGCTTTAGCGCGTGGCATGGCGGAATGCATGGATTTACAACGCACAACCCAAATCTGTAACCATGGGTAAAAGACTGGGCGACTATGCCCGCGGCAATCACGCAATCGATTAAACAGCCCTCTATTCACAGATGTAACCACATTCAGCCATCTGGAACCAAATATTGAACATGGTAGCCGCAAATAGCCACGGACTACTCCCTTCGCGTCTTCGCGACTTCGCGTGACACCACCCCTACGTGCGGAAGAACTCGTAGATACGCTCTGCCAGCGCCGGGGTGATACTAGGGCACTGGATTAACTGGTCAATGCCCGCTTCACGCACCTTGCTGACGCTTCGGAAGTGCTTGATCAACGCCCGTTTACGCGTAGGGCCGATGCCCTCAATCTCATCCAGCGCACTGCTGGTGGAGCGTTTGAGCCGCAGCTTGCGGTTATACTCGATGCTGAACCGGTGCGCCTCATCACGTACATGCATCAGCATCAACAGCTCGGGGGCCTCTTTGGGTATCAACACCGGCTCGCTCTGGTTGGGCAGGAAGACCTCTTCAAACCGCTTCGCTAAGCCCAGCGCAGGGATGTTCAGTTGCTGCTCCGCCAGCACCTCCATGCAGATGCCAAGCTGCCCTTTTCCGCCATCGATCAACAGCAGATCGGGCAGCTCTCGGAATTTCGGGTTGTTCGCCTTCGCCTCGTTGAACCGCCTGGTCAACACCTCGCGCATCATCTCATAGTCATTTGGGGCGTCGTGCTCCATCTTGATGGCAAACCGGCGGTAGTCCTTCCGGCTGGGGGCGGCGTCTTTCATCACCACCATCACGCCCACGCTGTCGTTGCCCTGCAGTGTGGAGATGTCATACGCCTCAATGCGCCGCGGCAACTGCGGCAGCTTCAGACGCGCCTGCAGAGCCAGCATGGCCGCCTCCTGGCGTGCGTGCGACTTGCTGTAACGGTCGTGCTCCTGCTCCAGCGTCAGACGGGCGTTGGTCACCGCCATATCGAGCAGATTCTTGCGTTCGCCGCGCTGCGGAACCAGCATGGCCACCTTGTGCCCCTGCTTCTGCCGGAGCCACTGCTCGATGATATGCGCTTCCTCCACTTGGGCGGGCATGATGATCTCGCTGGGGATGTCTTGGCTCTGCTGGTAGTATTGCTTGACAAACTCCTGCAGTGCTTCGTTCTGCTCCTCTTCGACGGCCCCTTCCAGCATGAAGTGTTGTTGGCCGATCAGCTTGCCGTTTCGGATGAAGAACATCTGCACCAGGCTCTGCTCGTTGTCCGACACAAACGCTAGAACATCCTTATCCACCATGTCGGTGTTGAGCACTTTTTGGCGTTCGTTGATCTGCTCCACCGCGGTGATCTGGTCGCGCAGGGAGGCCGCCCGCTCGAACTCCAGCTTATCCGCAGCTGTCTCCATGCGCTCTCGAAGGTTGGCCAGCACGCTCTCGGTCTTGCCCTCCAGGAACCGCTCCACACCACGCACAGACAGCGCGTAGTCGTCCTTATCGGCCAGTCCGGCACAGGGAGCGGGGCATTTGCCCAGATGGTAGAAGAGGCACGGTTTTTGGGGCCGTGATGGGTTATGCTCCTTGCCGCAGGTGCAGACATGGAACAGCCCATTGAGCAGGTTGATGGTCTCATAGATGGTCTTACTGCTGGAGTATGGGCCGAAGTAGCGGTCGCCGTTTTGGATCACCCTCCGCGTCAGCTTCAGACGCGGGTAGGACTCGCTTTTTGTGAGCACCAGAAACGGATAGTGTTTGTCATCACGCAGCCGGATGTTGTAGTTCGGCCGGTAGCGTTTGATCAGATTGCATTCCAGCACCAGCGCTTCGAGTTCGGTGTCGGTGACGATCCACTCCAGGTCGGCGATCTTACGAACGAGACGCTTGGTCTTGTTGCTGAGGTTTGCACTGGCATGAAAGTAGCTTCGCACGCGGTTGCGAAGGTTCACCGCTTTGCCTACATATATCACCACCTCGTGCTCATCGCGGTAGATGTAACAACCGGAGTTGGTGGGAAGCATCCTCAGCTTCTCTTCAATATGTTCTTGAAATTGCTTGTTCACAGTTTTAGTTTAGCATGGGGTCATTGGTGCGGGCCAGATAGCGGTGGATGTGGGGATGATCCGTATGCGTGTGGGTTAAGTCCAGACAACCATAATATCCAGTGGCCCTAAGCCGCGGGTTTAGTCACCCACACGACTACGTTCCGGGAGCTGACGCTCCTGGAACTGCGTCCAGTGCGGGTTCCTGCACCGCACGGCTGATCATTAGCGGCCGGCGTCGCTTCGCTCCGGCCGGCGCCAGGGAGGCTCGCGCTCCCAACGCCCGCCGGAACGCGGGCCGATATTGATCAGCGACGGGTGACAGTGCCCGTTCCGGGACGCAGTCACGGATGGGCCACCGAACCCGTCGGTCATGCCGAATGACCATTACCGGAGCTGCCTAGGTATGGCCATCCCTACAGAAACGCCCCCACCGCAGTTCCTACGCGAACTGCGGCAGGTACTGCGCCTGGACGGTCAGCAGGTCATCTGCCAGCTCATAAGCCTGCTGCACAGACTCCACCGCGCCGTCAAGGATCAGTGCCTGCACGAACTTCTCGCGGCTGCCTTCCAGAGCGGCCTCTACCACCGTCTCTACCCACAACATGCGCGTGGCCAGGGTGCCAGCAATCCCCGAAGACAACGGCAGTTGTGGAATGGGCTCTAAGCCGTTCTTGCTGGCCACGGCCGGACACTCCACCACCGAGCCCAACGGCAGGTTGGGTATCTGGCCCGTGTTGGGCAGGTTTGCGGAGAACACAGTGCCGGAATCTGTGCGGATGCTGTGGATGATGTCGATGACCTGCTCATGTTCCCCGCCGGTGCTGTCATGCATGGTCCGTGGCAGCGGATCTGGTGACTGCGCGATACGGGTCATCTCGGCGAACTCGGCGTCGCCATACGCGATGGTCTCCTCGAACGAGTAAGCCTCCACACCCAGCGTCACGCCATAGTAACTGCCCTTGCGGTGGAACATCGGCGCAAAGAACTCCGTGATATGCCGGTCCAGCACCGCCGGAAAGGCCCCAAACAGCTCGGTACACTGCCATGTGAAGGGGTTATCCACCTTCGCTAGATCGACGTTCTGTGCAGTGCCTGCCTCCGCGAAGCCGCTGCCCAGAGCACTCGAGTCGATGCCAGCCGCCAGCCGCTCATGGGCGATGGCCTTCAGGCGCGGCATGGCGTCCTCGCCGTTGACGCTTACTTGAGTGAACCAGGTCAGGTGGTTCATGCCGATGGCGATATACTGCATCTCATTGAACGAGCATCCCAGCGTCTCGGCGATGTAATGCGACACATGGTTCACCCCATGGCACAGCCCAATCACCTTCACATCGGTCGCTTTCCGTATCGCACGGCAGATAGGGCCCATCGGGTTCGAGTAGTTGAGGAAAAGGGCCTCCGGTGCTAGCTCCGCAGCGTCCTGGGCGATGGCCACCATGGCCGGGATCATGCGCAGCGCGCGTGAGCTTCCACCCGGCATCACCGAGTCCCCCACAGGCTGGTAGATGCCGTGTTTACGTGGCACGAACACGTCCTGCTCCCAGGCCTTGCGCCCCCCTACTCCCACCGTACAGATGATCGCGGTGGCACCCACAAAAACCTCACGACGGTCGGTGGACGCACGCAGGCTGATGGGTGCCTGTTCTGCGTCTATCAGCTTGCGGACAAACCCCTCGGCCACGGCCAGTGAATCGGCGTGGGTATCCACCAGTGCCAGGTCACAGGGTTGACCCTGGCGGATGATGTCGGCAACCAAACCTCTGGTGAACGACACACTGCCGGCACCAACTAGTACGTAGCTTTCCCTCATGTTGAAACCTCACTTTGAAATGTTTTATCGAAGCTTTTTGTAGTAGTCCAAGTAGTCTTGGTACCATTTGGCGGCATCGGCCCCCACTGATGGCCGGCAGAACTCGTAATATCCCCAGCAGACGATCCGCTCACAATACTCAGCAGCCAACTCCAGCTTTTGCTTCAAGCGATCTATCGGCACCGCGCGCCAGGGTAGACCCACTGCCGTGGAGTGATGGATCCGGCCGTAGAGCTTGATGTATTCATCGATACTGTCGCAGACATATTCGGCGGTTTCCACGTTGCCCCACAGCTTGGTCTTGGTCTCATCACAAGCCGCTTTCATCGCCTTGAAAAACGGGCGACGCTGGTCCATGGTCACATACGAAAAATGCTCACCGCTGTCCTGCAGCATGATGATGTCAATGCCGCTCTTTTTCAGCGTATCGCGCCAATGCGCATGATATTCCTCGGGTTCCGCATAGCGAAAGTCGCCAAAAACCTTGTTTCGATCGAGTATGAAGAAGGGCGACAACGCCACGGGCAGCTTGGAGACCTTCTTGCACAACTCCACAATACCGGCATACAACGCGTCTTGATAAACCTCGGCATATCCCCAGCTCATATACACCTCTTGAGGTATATACCACGCATAAGACGCAGGATGGCCCCCGTACTTCGCATTCATCGCTGTGATATGTTTTCCGACCAGCTCCAGCTCGGACTTCAGATCGATGGTGGTATACCATGACGGGCTCATGTTGACGTCCATGATCACTTGGACCCGCCGCTTAGCGCACAGATCAAGAAGCTGCTTGATAGGATCACCAGGTGCGTCGATCACCGTAGCGGTGAAGCTCAGCCAGATGAGGTTGAAGCCGATCGCCCGCTGCTCCGTGAGCTCCGCCCGCAGACGATCCTCGCTCCACACCGCCAGATCGGCACCGTTGATACTCCAGAGGGCACCTGAGATGACGGGTTTGCAACGCAGTGACCTCGATGCCGGTGGATTGCCCGCAGGTCCAGCGTGACTGCAAGCTTGAATCCCGGTTCCAAGCACCGCTCCCAAGGCCGTTTGCCCCATCAAGCGCAACACTGAACGACGATCTAGCTTTGAATTCATCTTTACCTCAGGCATGCACACATACGGATAATATCATTTTCTACACGGATATTTCGCGTGTGTAGATTAAGTATACAAACAGACCTGTCATTAGGTAAAGGCCAGCCTATTACCTACATATATAGATTGGGATCGTATCGACCATGTGCCGCGACATAAATGTCTCGGCTATTGATCAACAAGCACCCGCCCGTGCCTACCCGGCAGCCCAGGCTGTAACTAGTACGGTCGTAGGGGCCACCCTTGTGGTGGCCCTTTGAACCGTTGTAGGGGCGGGGTTCCCGCGCCCTGGGCGCGGAAACCGCGCCCCTACGGGCTAGTTACTTACAAGCACCCGCCCGTGCCTACCCGGCAGCCCATACTGTAACTGATGCGTATTCAGGTACATTAAGAACGCACATCTCTTGACAGCATCCCCGATCGGTCTTTGGTGCATAATAGCCCGTCAACAAGCATGGGGCGGAAAGGTGGCTGATCAGCCAGATGGTGTCGCGCTCGGTGGCGAACCCGAGTGAACCCGATTACAAGATTTCACGTATATGCCTTTCCGGCTCGAGATGTGCTCATAGTTCTATGTGTGAGGATCAAACAATGGCACACCACTCTCAAAAAGACCTCTCACCTGTAGAGGCCCAGCCTCCTTCCCACTCCCTATCATTGCACCGCGTTCCTACTCCTCGGTTCTTAGCTCATTACCCGACAGAGGATCTCCATGTGATCCACCGCAATGCAGCGGGCATTGACCTAGCAGGACGCGGTTCACACTACATCGCTCTAGAGATCAGTGAGACAGAGCTTGAGGTCATAGAGGTGGGCGGAATGACGCCGGATATGATCGCATGGGTTGCCTATCTCAAGTCACATAACGTGACTACAGTGGCGATGGAAGCAACTGGTGTCTACTGGATACCGGTGTACGATGCTCTGGAGAAGGCCGGCATCGAAGTATTTCTGGTGAACCCAAGCCATGCTAAGAATGTTCCTGGACGCCCGAAAGATGACAAGCTAGACGCACGTTGGTTACAGAAGCTGCATAAATTTGGCTTGCTTGCGGCCTCGTTTCGCCCGAGCGAAGACATTCGCCCGTTGCTAGAACTCTGGCACCAACGAATTAAACAAGTGGAATTCTGCGGTGATGCGGTCCGTCGCCAGCAGAGGGCTCTGGATATGATGAATCTGCGCCCGCACCAGTTAATAAGCGACCTGGATGGAGTGACAGGTCAGCGTATCGTGGATGCGATCGTGGATGGAGAGCGTGATCCAGTCAAACTGGCGTCATATCGCGATCATCGATGTCACTGCACCGATGAAGAGCTGTACGCGGCTTTGACAGGGTATTACCAACCCCACCTGGTGTTTGCTCTCAAGATAGCCCGAAACGACCATCTTTTCCATCAGGCTCAAATCGCTCAGATCGATGCTCAGATATTACAGCACCTTACTGCGATCATGCCTGAGAATGATGATGAGATCACAGAAGCTGTCAGCTTGGATACCCACCCAGTCAACCAGGGAAAACATCCACCGCCATTTAATGCTGGTGCGATGGTGACACTGTTTCTGGGTGTAGACCCAACCAAGCTACCAGGAATCGGCGGTCTCACAGCTCTGGGCCTTCTGTCTTTGTTAGGCTACGACATGGACAAGTGGAAAACAGATCGACATTTCGGGTCATACCTTGGGCTTGCGCCGGTTCAGAAGATCAGCGGAGGTAAACAGCTATCGAGCCGTACCCGGCCTGGCATACATCCTGCGGCCGTTCTGTTTCTACAGTCGGCCGTTGCGACTATACGTTCTGATAATGCTTACGGTGCTTTCTATAGACGCTTAGCGGCTCGCATTAGCAAACCCAAAGCTCTCTATGCCACGGCATACAAAATCGCTAGGATGTATTACCATCTGCTAAAAGACGGCCAGCAATACGTTGATCTTGGGGTTCAGGATTACGAAGCGAGGTCTCATGCTCATCAAGTCGCAGCCATGAGAAAGAGGGCCAAGAAGTTAGGTTTCGATCTGATCGAAGCCGTCTGACCATATAATTTTCGATGCTCTCAAGCACAATTCATCGGAGAAGTGCATAGGCAGCTCCGACAGGCATTCTATACCCAATAGGTGGTATGATAGCCGTATAAAGGTTACTTACAAGCCCGCTAAACCGGGCTGCGGAGCCCTTGCCAACAAAGATAACGTTAGTGAAGACTGCTTCAGCAGTCTTGGTGTTCAATAGCCGAGACATTTATGTCGCGGCGCCGGTGACCTATTGGCCATACAATATTTATGGGTAATCGACTGACATCCATGTCGCGGAATCGGAGAACATATACCTGTTGTTCACTTGTGGGTGATCGACTGAGGTAAAGGCTGCTTTCACTTACACCACCAGAGGGTTGAATGAACTAAAGCACGATTCACAGGGCCACTTGGGAGTCCATGCCCTGTCAGTCAGCATTTATGCCATCACGATTGCAGACCCCTTTATGCCATCGTGAATAGGCAGACAAGCTCGAAAAACCCAGGGCAATCGCAATCTCTTTCTTGTAGCAGCCCTCTTTCTGCATTTGGGCCACTCTGTCCAACCTGCTATGATTGATATAATGCCGCAACGAAACCCCAGTATGCTGTTGAAATAGCCTCAGGAAATGAAATTTGCTGTACCCGCTCATCATGGCCAGCGTCTCCAGGGAGGCCCCATTGCCGGCGGTTTCGTAGATGTGGTTCCGTATGGTGGCGATCATCTGCTGTTGGAATGAGGTGCCATTGTCGACAGTCGGAACGGAATACCCCTCACTAACAATAGACGACACCAGTGACATTAAATGGGAATAAGTGACCATCCGACGGTAACCGTCCGGCAGCTCCTTGTCAATTGGGATACACGATGATGCACCATTATCTGTTGGTATTATGTGAGTCCAAAGACCGGCCAGCGCGGCGGAGCCTTGACAGATACTAACAAGGCGATAGAGTATGTAGTCCTCAAAGATGAATACCCACAGATGGTTCGCATCAATGAAAAGATCGTGATAGTTGTTCTGGTGCTCCTGGAAACTGTCCATCAAGAAGACACTTCCCGATTCACACGGATACATATGCCCCTGGGTTCCATACTCGCCATGCCCGTCAAGCACAAACAGTGCTTCTGCGTGTGCATGTCTGTGCAGAGTGATATCGCGGTCAACCATGGCGCATAACGGTTCACGCTCAGGTGCAAACCTTGAGCTGACCACCTGCCAGCCTTCTGGGTTGGTCAGCACATCCAGCCATCTGTTCTCGAAAAACCTGTTCTCCATAGAATGGAGTATAGCAATAAGTGTCAACTGATCGCAACATTCGACTATTGAAATACAGCAATATGAAGGCTAAGATGTATTCGTTAGCGAATTCTTCCAGCAATATATGTCTATTTAGAGGTGTCATCATGGCAAATGCAACTACGGGTTCGGCACTAGCGATATCAGGTGGCCAGCCAGCCGTCACCATGCCGGTTCCCGCATGGCCTCAGATTGGTGAGCAGGAGCTTCCCTGGATGGCTGAGGTGGTCAAGAGCGGCAACTGGAGCTGGTTTGGACAGCACGAACAGGCTTTTTGCCAGGAGTATGCCGCCTTTATCGGCACCAACCACTGCATCTGCCTAGCCAATGGCACCGTGACCATACAGTGTGCCTTGCAGGCGGTCGGAGTGGTGCCCGGTGATGAGGTGATCGTGCCTGGTCTGACCTGGGTGGCCACGGCACAGGCCGCGATGGATATCGGCGCCAACGTGGTGCTGGTGGACATCGACCCTGAGACGCTGTGCATCGATCCTGCCGCCATCGAAGCGGCGATCACCCCCAAAACCAAGGCCATCGTACCGGTACATCTTTACGGCTGCATGTGTGATATGGACGCCATCATGGAGATCGCTGCACGACATAACCTCAAGGTGGTGGAGGATGTGGCGCATCAGCATGGCAGCCGCTGGCGAGACACAGGCGCCGGTTCCATTGGCCACGCGGGAAGCTTTTCGTTCCAGCAAAGCAAGGTGCTGACTTGCGGTGAGGGCGGAGCGGTCACCTGCAACGATGACGAGGTCTACCGCACGGTGTTTTGCCTGAAGCAGGTGGGATGGACACCCGACTGGCAGCCAGGCGGGCATTATGGGCACAACTACCGCATCACGGAGATGCAGTGCGTACTGCTTCGCGGCGGACTTAGCCGGCTTGAGCAGCAAACCGCCATCCGCGACGAGAACGCGCAGTTCGTGGCATCGGAGCTACAAAGAATCGGCGGTCCGTTGAGAGCTGCCAAGCGTGATCCCAGAGTAACCCGGCAGGCTTATTATGCCCAAACGCTGCATTTCGACCCAGCCATCGCCGGCGTTACCCGCGACCAGTACCACGCCGCGTTGAGTGCGGAGGGCATCACACTGCATACACCCTACCCGCCAGTGTATCGGAGCGGGCTGCTGAACCTATATGACAGCACCAGCCCTATCCCCTTCCGTGACCCAGCCAGCGTGCAGGACTACGCGAATCTCTGCCTGCCCAACGTGGAGCGTGCGGTGAATGAAACGACATTGCTGCTCTTCAACACCTCGCTGCTGGGCGACAAGGAGTATATGAAACAGATCATCGCGGCGATACAGAAAGTCAATGACCATCTCCCTGACCTGAAGAAACACTTCGAATCTGAGGCATAATCCGATGAGAGCAGGATTCGCCAAAACAGACATCACCCCGCGGATCGGTGTGGAGCTATGCGGCTTTGGCCCGTTTATACAGCGCAGGTCGGTCGGCATCCGCGACCGGCTGTGGGCTAAGGCAGTGGCCCTGGAGCACTCAGGCAGCACAGTTGTGATTGTGAGCTGCGATCTCATCGGGTTATCCCATTCGGCTGTGACGCAGATTCGACATTTGGTTCAGGAAGCCACACGCCTGTCTGCAGATTCGATCATGGTCCACTGCACGCACACCCACAGCGGACCGTGCACCGCCTCATATACCGGCTGGGGTGAAAGAGATAATCCGTATTACGAAGTCCTGCCTGGCCGGGTCGCCGAGGCGTGCATTCAAGCATTCGGTAACCTGACCCCAGCGACCATATCCCATGCGGAAGTTCCTTGCGAGGGCATTGGACTAAACCGAGAGTATGACCACGACAGTCTGCCTCTTGAGGATGTTCTACAAGAGGACTGGAGGCCATCAAAACCGGAGTTGACAGACACCACTTGCCATGTGCTCACCGTTCATGATGTCAGCGGGCTGATGCTTGGTTTTATGAGCTATTTCGGTTGTCATCCGGTGGTCTGCAGTGAAGATGGAAGGTATATCCATGGCGACTTCCCCGGTGTGGCTACGAATATACTTGAACGTGAACATCCCGGAAGTATCGGCCTATTTCTGCAAGGCGCACAGGGCGATGTCAATTCATGTGTCGTTCACCAGCTTGAAAAAGAGGCTCTGCTGGCACTGGACGTGATCGCTGGTCGATATGCACGGGCCGTGCGGCAAGGTTTCTTCGAAGCCAAGCGAATTGAAGTCGACATCATAAAGAGCACTCATCGCATGGTGAACTTCACTCGAAAGAATCTTAGCATTGACGACCTCCGTCAGGCACTAGCCCCTGAGGAAGCCGTGATCCACACGCCCGGTGCCAGCGACGAGTCATTTGAAGTGAGGATGGCGGTGGTCAAAGAGATCGCACTTCGTAAGCGCATCGCCTTGATGGAGGCCGGAGAGCCCACAAGCCAGCCTGTAGAGCTGCACGGAATCCGGCTAGGACCCATCTCGCTGCTCTGCTCCCCGCTGGAGATATTCCAGGCGATCAAGAACGAAGTGCTTGCCAAGGCAGTATCTGAGGTACCGCTGGTGGTGGGTATCTCCAACGGCGACATCGGGTACGCGCCTGACCGAACGACTGCCGTCAAAGGCGGTTATGCCGCCGATATGGTGCCGATCATCGTCGGCGAGTTCCCGTTCCAGGACATCCACACCGAGCTGGTGCATGAGCTGCTGGAGCTGGAGAAGCAGCTGCTGGGGGAGGGCTGGGTCTAATCTACCTGACAAACCGCTGTGCTCTGAATGACCCATGATCGTGAGTGCCCGGACGGTATGCGCATCATATCTATGCAGATAATCGTTGTGATCGACCACGATTGCTGCCGCGACATAAATGTCTCGGCTATTGATCATCAAGCCTGCTGAAGCAGGCTAGATGTGGCCACCATCTATCCGCAGCCTGCTTCAGCAGGCTTGGCAGGTCAATAGCCATGTGCTTTAGCGCGTGGAATAGCGGATGTATTGATTTTCACCGCACGACCGCAATCGTTACTTGTGCTTTACTGCTGGGGTAGCTCCGCATCACAGCCCCGTAATTCGCGCGTCCTTCAGCAGCTTCACCCGCAGCTCGAGGACCAGCGGCTTCTCGGCCGTGGCAAGGCGTGAGGGCACGGTAAACGCGATATCAAGGATGTGCCCATACCCGTGGGGATAATCGTAGCGATCATAGTCATACCCGACTCCCACGCCCTGAGCAGGGTCAAACTCCACCAGAAGCCCCTCGGCACGAGTGCTGCTGGAGATGACCATCCGGCCGGTGGCCTCCGACAGATCAAACCCGCCATACGCATACCAGAAACTGCCCAGACCCTCGCCGAGTGTTTGGTGCGTCCACTCCCCGCGCTTCCGCTCAATATGCACCACCGGTGAACCGCCAAACGCCGTAGGGAGCATATCCAGCATCATCGACGAGCGAATCGATGCGGCGGTACCATCCGACCGGCTGGCTTCCAGACGCACCATGCACCACCCATCCTTCACCGTGACGTTCTTGCGCACCCTCTGCGCTGGCGTAACGGCTTCGAGTGTCACCACCTGGCCCGTCGGCTTGCTGGCAGTGACGTAGTTCGGCACGTAGTCGTCATTCACGATGTCACGCCAGGCGCAGTGCAGCGGGTAGCTGCCGATGGTGATCATCCACACATCCTTCAACGGCTTGAAGTCCGACCCAGTCATGCGCAGATCGGTGATGTTTCCTCCGATCTCTGGCACCACGACCACACTCGTAGACGCATCCTGAAGTTGACAGGCTTTCCAGTCGATTCCCATCTTGTCGAACGCCAGCGACCGCGGGTTCAGGCGCACACCCTCACGCAGTCCGTTAATGCCATGCTCCACCATAATACGCTTCGCCTCTTTGGCGTAGCGGTTACGCAGAGGGCCGTCACTCATTGGCACCGCCCAGGTTCCCTTCATGGCATCATACCGCCCGGCACCGGTGAAGCCGCACCACACATCCGCCCACAAATACGCCAGCCAGAACAGCTCCAGCCTACTGCGCGTATCGGGATCGTTGACCACATCTCGGGACTTTTCCAGAGCGAGGTTAGCCTCCCGCACGTGCTTCGGGGAGACATACTCGGGGGCCACGAGACCACGCTCCACGGCTTTATCAATAGACGTGCGTCCCGAGGCCACCCGGCGGTCACGCTCCAGCACCTTCATCACGACTACGGCTGCCGATCCGTAGTTGTCGCGCACGAACTCTTCCACGAGCTTGTCAAAGTCAAGACGAGGGTTCCACATCATGCGTGTGTAAACCCAGGCGCGCAGGTCTATTGCCTCCGAGCCGAAGGAGCCGCCAAAGCCAGACACCTGCATGAACAGGTCGTTGCAGCCCAGCCGATGTGCCCACTGGATGTTCTTACCAAATACCGTCAGGCACGGCGCAGGATACCAATACTGCTCCGGTGGATAAGCGTAGAGATACACCGCCACGTTGCGGCATATCCGCTTCCAACCTTCAGCCTGTATGCGCAGTGTGCGTGCTTCCGTGCTGGTAGCGATCGGCTTGAAGTAGCCGGTCATGGCGCAGAACAGCACCACCACGTTATCTCTGGCCCGCATATTCTTCGGGGGCTCAATAGACCAAGCGTAAGCGAGTGTCTTCACCATCCGGCCAGGGGTCTCTGCAGCCAAGGCGTCGGCAAGCTCATTCGCTAGCTGAATCACCAGCGAGGAGGGTGCCCCGCCGTGGGCATCGTAGAATGACTTGCACTTCGGACAGGTGCAATACGGGCTGCCATCGTTGAACCCCACCCAGATGGTGCTCAGCTCAGGATGCTGCCGGGCATACTCCAGCCCTCTCTGCACCAGATAGCTGCGAACATCCGGCTGCAGACAAAGACCCCAGTTGGTATTGCCCGCAGGCGGTTGACGCTTGCCATCAACCTCTGCGCACCACTCGGGATGTGCTTGCAACTGCTCCACCGGCATCTGCCGCCAGAAGGTGTGCATGTCAGGGCCTTCGGCGTATCCCCCGCCGTAGGCTTCGCCGGAATGCCTCCACAATGCGATGGAACTCAGGCGGTTTCTCGCACTCCACTCTGACTCTCCGCCGTTGCCCACCAGGATGCTTCGGGCACGCATCGGCGGCTTGTAGCGGAATCGGGCTGGCATGGTAATGCGGTTGGTATGAGGCACTTTGGTATAACTGGGGCTGTAGAAGCGCACACCGAGCTGATGAAGCCACTCATAGACCGCATACAGTGTGCCGCGGGGTGATCCGCCAGCCAGCAGCAGCACATCACCCGAACTCCATATCAATATCTCGTCATCGGCCAGCTTCCCGAACCGCTCGCGTTTCAGCGAGTCGGGCAGCCGATTGTTGAAGCCCACCGCCACCATCGGGCCGGATGCATACGCGGTCTCGCCGATGGTGTTCACATGCACACCGGTCAGCTGCTCCAGATGCTTCACCAGCTCCTCCGCCGCGGTCAGCTCCGCAGGCTGCGGGTGTTCCGGCAGCACTATCACGGTATGGGAGGTATTATTGGATACCAGTTCAAGCATGTTCACTGGCCCACCGTTCCTTCTCAGCGGCGTCCAGCGTAGCCAGCGGATCGGCCAGCAGAGCGCGAACCAGCAGACAGCGCAAGCCCGCGGCATCGACTACCCGTACCGCCGCCTTGCCCAACTGGCCGATGTGGCAAATACCCTGCCGCAGCATCTCCGGCTCGAACGCGTCATAGTCGCGTGAGTAGTGCCACTTGTGCAGAGCCGTGTCGGCCATAGTCACCTGACGGCCGTGCATGTCCGTCAGTGTGATCTCCATCGCGCGGTCTTGCAGCACTATCGGTGTGCCAGAAACCTCTTCTGCGTGATGGTAGCTGGTGTTGCACTGCTGCGTGACGCCGATCAGCACGATCTTTCCACCCACTGAGGCCAGTTTGTCATATGGTGAGCCATATCCGCAAGGTGTGCGTACCAGTTCGTGCCCTGATGTGAACCATGAGGCATACCGGCCAAAAGCCACCACCGAGTGCGTGGGGTGCAGACTGCGGACGGCACCCGGCCGGAGGCGTGCCGTCTCCGGGATTTTGCCGGTCCAGCAAGGACTCATGCGGGCATCAAAGTGGGGCGGCGTCTCTGGCGAGTCCGTCACAGCACCGGTCAGCGTGGGAAACAGCACCGTGCCCGCATCACCGACGGATTGCAGCAAGGCACCAACGACCGTATCGGCGCCGCCCTTCACCCATCCGATGGAGGAGAGTGAGGAGTGGACCAGCAGATGGTCACCACGCTCTATGCCAAGACTGGCTAGTTGGCTAGTCAGCATTTCAATATTTACATCCATGGGATTATCATATCACAGGATGATTCATTAGCTATGATTTCATACAAAACGGCGATGACGAAGATCAGAATTCGATGAACCCTTGAGGATATCATCTTCAGCTTCCCTTTGTCATCGCCGTCTGCAATACTTACGCGCCGACCTCTTCCATGGCGATTTCCGCCCACCGCCACAGCCGCTGCGGCTGATATCGCACTGTGCTGATGTCCTTCAGGATTAGCTCCAGCGGACAGCCGTATTTTCGACAGACCTCTACGGTGGCGCGTAGATGCTTCCGCACCTCGGCTTCATCGAAATCGCCCCATGCCAGAAGTGCCGGATTGGGCTTGCGGGAGTAGACATAGCTCTTGCCGATCTCAGAAGCACCGCGCTCCTCATCGGCCCACGGGCTCATCGACACTTTGCGCAGATTCGGTATGCGCCGCACCTGCTCCATCTTCTTGTCCAGCGGGTCACAGCAGCCGTAGTAGACCAGCCCAAACCGCTCAAACAGCGGCATACACACGTCGATCTCAAACTCGCCGAACATGGTTGGCGAGACTGTGGAGAACATCTGAGCCAAACCAAACATCCAGATGTCCTGGGTGCGCGGCTTGGCTGGGTTGAACCCAGGCGCGGGCAGATCGTCACTATACGCACCGGTGCAGTGGATCAGCGACTGGCTGTGGCACAGAACACCAAGCTCTTCGGCTTGATCGAGCATCGTCATGTAGCTGCGCACAATGCGGGTGGCCATTTCCAGCATATATTCCGGGCGATCACAGATGGTATACAGCGCGTCCTGCACGCTCATCATGAAGGAGATGGGGTCCCACACCGACAGATACGGGTCCAGCCCCTGCTCGAATATCTCCAATTCGCCATCGAAGAGCTCGTGCGCCACTTCCAGCCGGCGGGCTGTCTCGGCCTCCAGATGAGTCACCTTCGCCATTTGAATCTTGTCAAGGTCAGCATCGGTGGTGAACTGGTTCTTGAACGCGTGGCCGACCACGCTATTCGTGGGATCACCGACCGCCACATCCTCAACAGTGCCCACACCCAGGCCTGTGTTCTGCACCGCTTTGGCCACGCGGATGAATGGCTCGATGACCATATCCACGCGGAAGTGGTTCCACTGATACAGGCTCTGGCGCATGAACATCTCGTAGCCGCGGCATTCGGGGTCCTCACACTGCAGAGTGAGTTCGTCGTTCACGTTCATTTCGTTCCAGCACACCTGGTCGATCATCACCATCGGGCGCGTCTCTTTCAGCCCGTTCAGCTTGCGCCACATCGCACGCTTCTGTTCCTGCACTGGCAGTGCGGCGATCTCGGCCATCTGGGCGGCCAGGCTGCGGATTATCGATTTATCATGACTACTTATCATCGGATTACCTCTCAGTTTGGGGCGATATAGTATTTAGTATAGCCGTATCAACAGTTGTGATGGTATCAGCGGTATAGTGAGTGGTAGCCATTACCCTACCATCCTCTCATATTCTCATGAAACATGGCGATGGCATGTTCGACAGGTATATCCATCATCAATCCTTGCGACCCTGACAGTATGTAGCCGCCTTGGTTTCCGAACAGGTTCAATACCCGTCTGGTCTCGTCGCGGATGCGCTCCACCGGGCCCTGGGGCAGAAGATACTGAGTATCCAGCCCTCCGTAGAATACAATCTTTCCTTTATACTCTGCCGCAAGCTTGTCAACGCTCATCCCATCAGCCGTGATCTGTATAGGATTGAGGATGTCTGCGCCCATTTCGATGAAGTCCGGGATGATCTCAGAAACGGCTCCGCACGAGTGCTGCATCATCTTGACCCCATAGCTCTTGCTGACATCGTATAAGCGCAGCAGAGCGGGCTTGAAAAAGCGTCGAAACATGGCAGCACTGATGAACATACTGCGCTGTGTGCCGAAGTCATTGCAGTTCTCTATGATGTCGATGCCGCCCTTACCTGCCTCCAACACCTTCTTGAGATAGTCCACCCAGAAGTCGGTGATCCTGCGGATGATCGCCTCTGCCACATCAGGCTGAGTGATGAGGTACGCCATACCATTTTCTTGACCGCATAGCCACAGATACCAGTGGAACACCGCCGAGTTGATACCTCCCACCACTCCAAACTGCTGGTGATCCCATATCTCCTGGGCGAGTCTGTCGCCGTTGAAGTCGGCGATATCCGGCCATCGATGAGCTTCCACCTCATCAATGCAGGACACATCCGCGAATGGCGGTGGAGCGCCGGGATAGATACCCCACCAACCACCGCCGTCATCATTTCCGGTGTAATCCAAACCTGTTCGGCAGTGCCAGACATCGATACCCAGCGTTTCATACATCCGCTCATAGCTGTCGGAGCCGAGGTGACGCACCAGTGCATCTTCATAGTCCGATGCCGTGCCAAACAGGCCTGCTGGTGCTCTGTCCGTTTCTTGATACTGCAGTGTTCTTACCACTCGTTCTTTCGAGTTCATGATACCTCACCGTGTTCTACTTTTCGAAGCGATACCGACATGACTGCCAGCCCAACCCCGTTGTTCTCTTGGATTTCCTCTGCACTGAGCGTCAGTTGGTGCCGGTCAGGCGTATCGATGCTGAGGCGTCCCAGCACGGACACCGCCTGGGTGTAATATCGGGCCGCGACATCATCGATGAGCTCATCTAGTTGCACCACTGCGGTGATGACAGCATCGGCAACCTGCAGCCGCACTTTGTGACCACCAGCCCACGGGTTGCTGTGATGAAGCCCCGTCGAGATCATCGACAGCTCATAGACACCCGCATCACTCACGACGAAATCCCAGGAGAGCGAGGTTTTCGGACTGAACCAGTTCACGACAGCCCCCATAGGGCACAAACTGGCTTCGCAGGACGCTTCCACCCCGGTATTGTCTATCTGAGCGGACGCGGAGGGTAGTGTGATGGTGCCATCGGATTGCTGGGTAATCACATTGTCGATGTCCGCCATCCCGTCTATCTCAACCACTAGAACCGGACATATCATAGACTCCGCCATGTGAGGAACCTCGACAGTCAACAGCTTCAACCCGCTTGCAGGATCATTCTGTTGGCAAAACATCAAATCGAGACCGGGTTCTTGCAGCAAATAGACTCTATTGACTGAATTCCGTAGTCCAGAAAGGCTCAATCTCTCATGCGGATGCTGCATGTGTAAGTAAAGCCTGCCGGGCTTCTGGGTTATATACATACCTGTTGGACCATTCAGGAATGGCGTCGGCATCGTGCCATGTATCGACTCGGAGTTGGGTTCCATCCAGTCACCCAGACCGTTGAGCACCTCGATACTGGCTAGAGGGAACACGCCTTCACCGGTCGGGCCGATATTGAGCACGTAGTTCACATTTTTACTGGCGGAGCCCGTCAGCAGTGCCAGCACATCCTGCGCCGGCTTCCAGTTGGTGTCGAACGACTTGTATCCCCAGGTATCGTTCAGGGTCGCCACCGTCTCCCAGTCGCCCGCCATCACCTTCCCAGACATCTGGTTGTCGCCGAAACTGCCATAGTCACCCAGCCCGTTGCCTAGTCTGTTGTTGATGATGCATTCCGGCTGCAGGCTCTTTACCAACTCGTAGAGTTCCTGAGACTGTTCGAGGCTGATGGTGAATGGGCAGTCAAACCAAATCGCCCCAATCGGACCGTAGCCAGTCAACAGCTCCGTGACCTGCGGCTTCACCTTGCGCTCGAAGTAATCGTCGAAGTCGCTCTTCTGGACGCCTTGGAAGTCCCAGTTGTTGCACCAGCTCATTTCGAAGTTGGGCTGCTCCGCATCAAATCCACCGCCACCGAGCTCATGCCAGTCGAGTGACTGCGAGTAATAGAAGCAGAGCTTGACGCCGTGCTTGCGGCACGCCGCGGCGAGTTCCGTCATTGGGTCGCGTCCGAACGGGGTGGCATCCACGATGTTATACGGATCGCACTTGGAGTGATACATCGCGAACCCGTCATGGTGCTTGGCCGTGATGATGAGGTATTTCATCCCAGCGCGGCTGGCCAGCCGTGCCCATTGGTCAGCGTCGAACGCCACGGGATTGAACTCCGCCGCCAATCGCTCATACTCGGCGATGGGGATGTGGAATTCGCTCATGATCCATTCGCCGATGTGCTTCTGACGCCGGCCGTTCCACTCACCGCCAGGGACACTGTAGAGACCCCAATGGATCATCATCCCGAACCGGGCTTCACGCCACCACTGCATATATTCCTTGTTTTGCACTATCACCCTCTACGCATGAGACAGCAAGCGATCACCACACCATATCAAAAGCCTGTCTTCCATGTTATATTCACCACCACGATGCCGCCACCCTGCATCGCCCAGTATGATATGCAGACCATTCTGTGGAATGTTGGTGCGATCTACAACACCGTAGTGATTGTCGCGAATGTCATACCTTGAACGGGATGGGCGGACGCAAGGCGGAAACAATCAGCCGTCTGGTTCGCCACAGGATTGTTGACCACCTATAAAGGCCTGGAACCACTTTAGGCCTTCATGGTTAAGTATACGACCATGCTATACCCGTGGCGATTGTGGTCGTTAGGCTCGTAATATTCGTCACCCTCATCCAAATGGTTGCTTGAGGTTAGCTGTATGTTGGAGGTTGGTTAGCACCACTACTCCGGGGCGGTTTTCCCTAACTGCGCAGGTGTTGTTCGTAGGAACCACATGTGACACAGACTTGAACGATATACAGGACTTGCTTGATGGATAAGCAAAAGCTGTGAAGCCTTGATCATCACGCTGATGTATCAATGGTAATAACAATGGATATATATCCAATAGTTAAGTTTGGTCAGCGGCTTGATATTGATATATCAAACCGCTGATAGTGATATCAAGGAACTTAATTACACGTGGTCTCTAATTCGTCAGTTGTGAAGCACGATCTCCAATATTTTCAATAACAACTCGAAACACTTTAAATTGCAGCTAATCCAATTGAAAGCCTCAAGAGCATAACGAACAAGAAACGGCCATACATGGTTAATCATTTCAATTCCAGACCTTTCTAAACTTGAGATATTTGGAGGAGTTATATTAGTCGCTTATATACGCCACCCATAAAAAGCAAAAAAACTACCTATCACTAAGTGATAGGTAGTTTATAACCGTCCTATAGCTAGTCAACGCATTAAAGCAGTGTAATCGTTATTATTTCAATTCGAAATGAATACACATCATTCTATAGATATGTTAACACACCTGCAACAGAAAAACAAGGTATTTCGGAGGCGATTCTTAATGACGAAGTGCAAAGTTTGCGGATTCAACGACATGGCCATCGATAAAGACAGTGCCCATTGCTCAGTTTTTGTTCGACCATATTCATCCGGAACCCTTTGATAGCAAGAAAACAACTGTCTCTGTATGAGCGTTCCTCATAGCCCAGTACAGAGGTGTTCTTCCTTCGTTGTCAGTGACGGATACACCGGCACCATAGTTCACGAGCACCTCTACACACTCTTTATGCCCCTTAACGGAAGCGTAGTGCAAAGCTGTACGTCCACCGTTGTCTTGTGCATCTATTTCTGCGCCCCGCGACAGCAAAGATATAACTGAAGAAACATCACCCTTGTGAGCAGCAAGGTGTAAATGTGTTCGACCTTCCTTGTCTCGCATCATCACATGCGGATCATTATCAGGTTTAGATTCATGGTGTGTATTACCAGCCTTTTGCTCGTCCGCCCTTTGCCGTCCTTCTAATAATCCCCTTAACTCATGATGTGCTTTGGCCATTCCCTGGAGTAAAATAAGCGAATCGTCCGATATAGTCGTACCTGTTCGTAATAGTTCACAAATAACTTCAGCATTTCGACCATTGATAGCCAATTCTAATGGTGACCTTCTGTCATAGGTACCGATCATGTTTACGTCGGCTCCCACCCTGATAAGCGCTTTGGCGTTCTCCCAATGCAATAGTTTACACTCATTTTGCAGATAAGTTTCGTACATCGGAGGAACGCCATTCATATCTGCTCCGTGACGGCTCAACAATACCAGAGCCTGGTCATTTTTGGCCTGTAAAGCGCCCATAACTGGTGTTTGCCCGTGAATATCAACCAAGTTTGGGTCTGCACCTGCCGTTAGTAGTCTTGTCGCAACCCCAATATGACCTCCGATCATCGCGACGTAAAGCAGGCTGTCACCAAATCGGCTTGAATCATTTACAGGCGCCCCACAATCAACAAGCATGCCAACAATCGATTCATTCCCCCTGCCTACAGCTTGATGCATTATCGTTTCAGAGTACATTATGCCTTCAATGCGTTGTGTCACATCAATACCAAGTTCCGTAATCATTTTTACCTTAGCAACATCACCCAAAATGACAGCATCATATAACTGTTCGATTATTGCGTTTTCGTTAGCCTGAGAATGTACATCTGCGCCAGAATTAATCAGCATATTAACGATATGTCGGTTACCTCTTTCGATTGCTCGAACCAAAGCATCATCAAGTTGAGGATTGGCACCATGTTCAAGCAGGAACCGTATGGTCTCGACTGAACACTCAATGACCGCATGTCGCAACGGAGTATATCCATTATCGTCAACAATATCAACCTTTGCACCAGCCTTCACCAGAACTCTTATGATATCAGCAGCATCCCCCTGACACTCTAAATGCAACGCAGTTTCGCCTACATTGTTCACCGCATTCACATCCGCTCCCTCTTGGATGAGCCTTCTAACGTGTTCAAAGTCATCATGCTCACAAGCCATATGCAGTGTCGCAGATCCTCGCTTGGCGTCTAAAGACGTCAAGAGTTCGAGGATATCATTGTCTTTATATGCGTATTTTTCAAGATTTCTTAGGAAACAATCATCCTGTTGTGCTTGGTCAAGTATCCTATCCCTATGAGCTAATATCTCTTTTACGATATCTCGATGCCCATATGAAGTGACAATATCATCTAGCTTCATAGATTCATTTCCTGGAAACTCATTCACTCTACTAGACATAAAACTTTTTACTAAGTCCAAATCACCATATTTAACAACAGAACTAAGTAGAGATATGATCATATGACCATCATCATCCATGCCATTTGTCATGGATACAAGCATTTGTAGCATATCTACATCCCTATTTCGGCAGATATCGTCGAACGCTGTGTGGTTGGATTTGTCTGTTATTTCAATGTCGATATTGCCTTCAATGAGTATTCGTGCAATCTCTAGCCGAGAATCAAATTTTCTCTGGGTTCTTATGACATATTCAGGGTATTTCGACATCGCTTCACGGGTAGCATATATACCCTCCGTCTCGTGAAGGAGGCCGCGTCCTTGATTATTCGATACATTGATGTCGGCCCCATGTGATATGAGCAACCTTAGTAAATCCGCATGACCTAGCGTGCAAGCCCATCTACATGCACCCGTTCCATCCGCATCATGGTTGTCAGTATCTGCACCGTGATCGAGCAAAAATGTAACCATTTCCGGTCTGTTACACATTATCGCTACAGTCAGTGGTGTATATCCATTCTCATTCAAGACTTCCAAGTTTGCACCTTTGGACAAGCACATATTAGCAAGCTCGATATCGCCAACCACGTGAAGAATCGAAAAGCCATGATCACCAACGTAATTCACATCGGCACCGGCATTGACCAGCCACTTAAAGACAGACTTTGATTTTTTGTTTGCTGCACAAAACAACGTTCGATTATATTCATTCTGGCTAATTGATCCATTGACCAAGAGTTCAAGCACCTCGCTTTCCTTCCCATCTTCGATCAGTTGTTCAACGTTATGCATATTTCGGCTCCTCAGAAGTAATACATCGATTATACCACTTGAAGCATAAACCATATGCGCCCTCTACGCAGACAAATAAACCTGCATAGAGAGCGCATAAACGTGCAATGGCCGGATTCGGAAAAGGTAGTAACCTAGTGCCTGAAGTGCCGCTTCCCGGTGAAGACCATCGCCAAGCCCAGCTTGTCGGCGGCGGCGATGACCTCGCCGTCCTTCTTGCTTCCGCCCGGTTGAATCACGGCGGTGATACCAGCCGCGGCCGCGGTCTCGATGTTGTCCGGGAATGGGAAGAACGCGTCGCTAGCCAGCACTGCCCCTCTGGAGAGCTCACCGGAGTGCTCCGCGGCCAGACGCACCGACTGCACGCGGTTCATCTGACCCGCGCCGGCACCCACCAGCACACGGTCTTTCACAAACGCGATGGCGTTGGACTTCACGTGCTTCACGCATCGCCACGCAAACAATAACTGCTCAATCTCATCGGCGGTGGGCTGACGTTCTGTCACGACCTTCAGCTCTTCGGCGGATGTCTGCGCCAGGTCGCGCTCTTGAACCAGCGCGCCGCCGGTCAGACCACGCACGACAAATCCCTCAGCCGGCTTGCAGATGGGGCCGGTGACCATCAACCTTAGGTTGGCACCCCACTTCTTCTTGGTGGTGAGTATCTTCACGGCCTCGTCTGAGAACGCAGGGGCGATCACTACCTCCAGGAAGGTGTTCGGAGCGGTGATCTCATTCGCCACATCGGCATTGACAGCCACGTTCAGTGCCAGGATACCGCCGAACGCGCTGATGGGGTCGGCGTCCCGTGCTGCCTTCACGGCCTCCACAGTGGAAGCTCTCTGGGCGATACCGCAAGGGTTGGTGTGCTTCACGATCACGCAAGTGGGTTCCTCACCCGCCCATTCCTTCACCGCTTCAAGCGCAGCATCGGCGTCGAGGTAGTTATTATAACTCAGCGCCTTGCCTTCCAGCGTTTGGGCGTTGGCTACGCTGCTCTCCTTGAAGCCCGGGTAGCGGAAGAATGCCGCCTTCTGGTGCGGGTTCTCACCGTAGCGCAGCTCTGCTGCCTTGCGCATCGGAACGGTCAACTCACCAGGGAACTGCTCTTCGGGACTGTATTTCGTGCGCAGGAAAGCCGCGATCTGGGCGTCATAAAAACTGGTATGCGCATACGCCTTCACACACAGCTTCTGGCGTGTTTCCAGCCCCAGCGCACCGTCGTTGGCGTCGAGTTCCGCCATGATGGCTGCATAGTCGGATGGATCCGTCACCACCGCCACGGCGTGATGGTTCTTGGCTGCGCTGCGCACCATGCTGGGTCCGCCGATGTCGATGTTCTCCACCGCATCGTCGATGCTCACATCGGGCTTCGCCACAGTGCTCTCAAACGGGTAGAGGTTCACGCACACCAGGTCGATGGGCTCATAACCCATGCCCGCCAGCGCCTCCATATGGGCTGGCTTGCGACGGTCGGCCAGCAGTCCGCCATGCACCGCGGGATGCAGCGTCTTCACGCGGCCGTCCATCATCTCAGGGAAGCCGGTGATCTGGTCGATCGGGATCACCTGGATGCCCGCCTCGGTCAATGCCTTGGCGGTTCCGCCGGTGGAGATCATCACCACACCGCGGTCGGCTAGCGCTTTGGCGAAGGGTACGAGTCCGGTTTTATCACTCACGCTCAGTAGGGCGCGTTTTATGGTCACATTCATTTTTGGTTGTCTCCGATTTCTATAGGATATTGGCTGGTATCATGGTTGGTTATGTTCGGGTGGTCTGCCCTGGGCACGCCAATCTCCCGATTGGCATTTCGCGTCCCTGTCATGACCGGTCCGGTTTTCCCTTTCCGGGCCGGTCTCTTCCCTTAAGCGTAGGGTGACAAGGGGGATTGTCGGCGTTCGCAAGAAGGGCGGTTCGCGAACCGCCCCTACAATGCTTATTGACAATCGTAGGGGCGTCCCTTGTGGGCGCCCTGGGGCGGGGTGACCCCGCCCCTACGGTTACCTGGGCACGTCAATCTCCCGATTGGCATTTCCTTGACCCTCTCCTGACCGGTCCGGTTTTCCCTTTCCGGGCCGGTCTCTTCCCTTAAGCCTAGGATGACAAGGGGGATTGTCGGCGTTCGCTAGAAGGGCGGTTCGCGAACCGCCCCTACATTAAGTTTATTGACAATCGTAGGGGCGTCCCTTGTGGGCGCCCTGGGCGAGGCACGCCTCGCCCCTACGGTTCCAGAAAACCACAAAGGCGAGGCCTATTGCCTCGCCCTTGCGTAGTTGTGTTACAGGGACAGTTTGCTGAACTCCGCAAATCTACGGAACATGGCGTCGGCTGAGGCCAGAATCACCAGACGGTTCTTCTTCACATCAGCGTCATCGTCCATCACCTTCACGTCATGAAAGAAGGTATTGACGGGCCCCACCAGATTCTGCAGCGCAGACAGTAGCGTTCCAGCGTCTTCAGCATGGACTGCCTGATGGATCAGCGGACGAGTGTCCTTGATGGCCTGAAGCAACGCCTTCTCGGCGTCCTTCTCTAACTTAGCTGCGTTCACCTGTTCCCACCAGCATTTCGGGCACCCGGCTTGGGTGGTGTCGATCATGTTGCTGGCTTCACCGCTCTTCAGGATGTTACGCACGCGGGTCGCCGCCTGAACCAGCGGGATGAACGTGTCCAGTTCTGCCGTTCGCATGACAGCCCCCTTGGCACGTGTAAATCGCGGCTCGAGGTTATCCACCAGTAATGCCTGCATCTGGTCATTGTTGCAGCCGTCTTCTTCCAGGATCACTCCCAGACGACCCGCACACAGCTCCAGAAGCAGTTGAATCCCCTCTTCGCTGACCTCGATGCCCTGCGTTTTGTATACATTGGCGGCAGAGTTGACCAGACTGCACAGATCAGGCATATGCGGATGAGCACTCAGAAGGTTCAGCAAGCCCTGTGCGGCGCGGCGGAGACCAAATGGGTCTCCAGAGCCTTTGGGCACGATCTTCTGAGCACACACATAACCCACCAGGGTGTCGGCACGGTCCAGAGCTGCCAGGAAACGTCCCAGGTCACTTCCAGGCAACGCTCCACCGGAGCTGCGGGGTAGGTAGTGCTCCAGAATCGCTTCGGCAACCTCGGCCTTTTCACCGCTGCGCAAGGCGTATTCCCGTCCCACATAGCCTTGAAGTGCCGGCAGCTCCATCACCATCTCGGTAGCCTGGTCTGCCTTACATAGCTCCGCCGCGCGCACCGCATCGGCTTCCTCTACACCCACCAACTCGGCATATTGCCCTGCCAGTGCCATCAGCCGATGAGTTCGCGCAAGCAAAGTGCCCAATTTCTCTTGGAACACCATGCGCTCCAGCTTCGGCACGAATGCCTCCAGCCTGTGCGCCAGATCGCGTTCAAAGAAGAAGCGGGCGTCATTGAACCGAGCCCTGAGCACCGTCTCATAGCCCTCTTTCACGATCTGAAGATGGTCAGAGTTGCCGTTACGGATCGCCACAAACGCATTGATCAACGCACCTTCGGCGTTGCGCAGCGGGAAGTAGCGTTGGTGCTTCTTCATGGCGGTGATGAGCACCACGTCAGGGAGCTCCAGATACTCCTCTTCAAACTGACCAACCACCGCAGTGGGATACTCCACCAGGTTGGTCACCTCTTCGAGTAGCTCTTGCAAATGGTCGGCTTCCCACGCCACGCTCGCACCAGCCGCGGCGGCGACGGCATTTGCCTGCTCCACGATCATCTGCTGACGGGCATCCTGATCCACAATCACGTAAGCCGACTCAAGGCTCTTCGCATAGTCGGCGATGCACTTGATCTCCACAGGCTGCAGGTGAAGGAAGCGATGGCCCTTGCTGTTGCGTCCACTGACCACGCCTTCGATCTCGATGGGAAGCACATCATCGCCGCAAAGCGCCACCATCCAGCGGATCGGGCGCACGAAGCGGATGCTGCTCCATCCCCAGCGCATCATTTTGGGGAAGGTCAGGCTCTTCAGCACATCGGGCACCATCTCCGCGAACACATCGCCAGAGGGCCGGCCCTTCTCGAACACATCCACGGCCACATAGGAGCCCTGCGGTGTTTCCACCAGCTTCAGCTCGCTCACATCCACGCCCTGCTTTTTCGCAAATCCCATGGCAGCAGGGGTCGGCTTGCCCTCTTTGAAGGCTACCTGCGCCGATGGCCCCTTGTTCTCGCGTGTGATGTCGGCTTGATTTTCGGCCACGCCGGTCACTTTGATCACCAGTCGGCGAGGAGTATGATACCCCTCAATGGCCTCAAAACTCACACGAGCGTCGGCCAGTTTCTGTGCGAAGGCCGATTTCATCTGCGAGATAGCCAGCGGCTGGCTATTGACGGGCACCTCTTCGGTGCCGATTTCCAAAAGTATATCAGCCATTAAACTGCACCCCCCTCTTTGCCTTTCAGCAGCGGCCAACCGGCCGCCTCGCGGCGTTCAATCCACTTCATGCAGCAGCCCCGGCTTAACGCGCGGATGCGGTTGATGAAGCTGGCTCTCTCGGTCACCGAGATACTGCCGCGGGCATCAAGAAGGTTGAAGACATGGCTGGTCTTCAGCGCGAGGTCGAACGCCGGGTAGACCCTGCCTTCTGCGCATACGCGCTTGCTCTCCGACTCAAACTGGTCGAACATACCAAACAACACGTCGGTATTCGCAATTTCGAAGTTGTAGTAGTTGTTGTCCACTTCAGCTTCATATTCCACATCGCCGTAGGTCACGCCATGCGCCCACTCCAGTTCCCAAATGCTGTTCGCCTTCTGCAGGCACATCGCCAGGCGTTCCGTTCCGTAGGTGATCTCGGCACAGACCGGCTTGCACTCCACTCCGCCCATCTGCTGGAAGAAGGTAAACTGGGTGATTTCGGTGCCGTCAAGCCAAACTTCCCAGCCCACTCCAGAGGCACCAAGCGTCGGGGCCTCCCAGTCGTCCTCCACCAGCCGGATGTCGTGCTGCAGCGGGTCGATGCCCAGCGCACGCAGGCTGTCCATGTAGAGGTCCACGATGTTATCAGGCGCGGGTTTCATGATGACTTGATATTGATAATAATGCTGCACGCGCATGGGGTTGCGGCCGTAACGGCCATCCGCAGGGCGGCGTGAGGGCTGCACATAGGCTACATTCCACGGCTCGGGTCCGAGGCTTCGCAGCGTGGTGTATGGTGAGTTGGTTCCAGCACCGACCTCCACATCATACGGTTGCATGATGAGGCAGCCTTGCTTGGACCAATAGTTCTCTAAAGTGAGTAGCAGGTCCTGGAAGGTCATTTTTCCACCTTGATGTTTTGATGTGGATTCCCCGGTTTGCCGGAGGCGAATCGGGACGGCAGGAAAACATGTTCATCTTCCTGCGCACAGGTATATTGTAACAGCCTTGCTGGTATCGCAGCGGATTTCGGCAGACGCGGAGGGGGCATCCATCCGCATAGCTGCATGGACAGACAATTAGGTCTGCCCATAAACCTACCCTGCGCCTGCTTGTGGGCAGCGAACGGTGGCTAGCAGCCTGCGAACTACACCGCTGGCCCTTGGCGACGGGTTCGGTGGCCCGTCCGCGACTTCGTCCCGGTACGGGCACTGTCACCCATCGCTGATCAGTATCGGCCCGCGTTCCGGCGGGCGTCGGCGAGGGAGCCCATGCGCCGGCCGGAGCGAAGCGACGCCGACCGCTAATGATCAGCCGCGCGGTGCAGGAACCCACAGGTCTGTGGTTGTGTGCGAGTGACCGGGGCGGTCTGGCTACTGGCTAGCGGCTACAGAAACCCCAAGACCGCGCCGGTCTGGCGGATAGCCTGTTCTGTCGAGGTTAAAACAAACTCTATTCCCGCCTAACATAGGGCTCGCCGCCACGCCCTGAAGGACAGTCTATTACCCACAAGTCCGAACGCGGGGTTATATCGTTGTATAACTATATATGCCTGCCCTACCACGCGTTAAAGCACATGGCTATTGACCGGCCAAGCCTGCTGAAGCAAGGCTGCACCACTTCGCCTTGTGGCTGGATGCGGCACCCAGACTGCTTCAGCAGGCTTTTAATGTCAATAGCCGAGACATTTATGTCGCGGAATCGGCGACTGCTGGCTACGTAGATATTTGTGGGTAATAGACTGGGTGACTAAACCCGCGGTAGCTTGGCCTATCAGCTCCGTTAAGATGGTGGCCTGCCCATAAAGAACTCTGTCACCCAGTACACACCCCTACTCCACCTCGTAGGTGTCATTCACCATCACAGTGGTGACCATCTCACCCGGCTGTATGGTGATCTGCTCGGACGAACCACCTGTACTTCCGTCTCGCTCCATACCCAATGCCACGGCGTTGTAACTATAAGTTGAACCGTATGGTTCATCTTCACTACACGACACAAGCCGCCCCACCTTCCCGCCCAGTGACGAAGCTAGATCGACGGCCTTCTTTCGGGCGACGGCTGCGGCCTTCGCACGGCCTTCGGCGCGGATTTTGCCCATATCCTCAACCGAGTATTCCAGCTCGTTCACGATGTTGGCGCCAGCACCCACGGCAGAATCAATGATGTCAGCCGCTTTTTTGATGTCACGAATCCGCACATGAATCATCTCTTTCGCATGCCAGTTGCCGGTGTTCTTTCCGGTCTTGGGGTTAACCTCAGCGGTCATAGAGAATTCACAGGTCTGCACATCCTTCGGGGCGATTCCTGCCGACTTCAGCACCTGTATAATTTTCGCACTGGTGCTTCTGACAAACCCCTGTACCGCCTTCGCCGATCTGTCTGTATTCGACACACCCAGATTGACCTCCACGAGTTCAGGCTTCGTGCGGACGATACAAGTCCCCGAAACTGTAACGCCTCTTGGGTTGAGATCGCCAAACCGTAACGCTGCTCCACCGCTTCGGTTCGCCTTCCCAAGGCCCACCAGCGCGACCACAGCCATGACCACTAACGACACATACAGAAAACGGATCAGCGACTTCTGAAACTCAGCCATTTCTCTACTCCTTATCCTTATCCCATTGCAGTTGTGATGTTACAGGAATCCATTACCACAGATTCCCATTCATATATAGACGTTATTATCGTGATACTTTGTTCCCGCAACCTCCCCTCCTGACTGCTATCTCCTTTCTCCTGTCTCCTCCCCTTGGTCTTGCCATTTCCCCCCAAGGATGACATGCTATTAATAGTAATCATCTATCTCAGGGGGTCACACTGTGAATCGACGCCGGTTTATCAGCGGATCCGCAATCACTGCGGCTGCCCTCGCATCGTTACCCGCAGCCTTGCCGGCTGCAGAACGTGAGTCAAACCAAAAGACCCGCTCTTCGTCAGAACAAACTAATAAGGTGAAATACGACATGTCAGACCAAACATCGCCAGAACAACTAAGATACCGGACGATGCTCACCAAATACGCCACCGCCAACTGCATGAAGATGCTGCGTGAGCCGATAGGCATCCTCAAGCATCCGTTCATTGTACCGGGCAGCGTCTACCAGGACAGTCTGTGGGACTGGGACTCCTGGCTAGCCGATGTGGCCATCAGCCAGCTTGTGGTTGATTCGCCGAAACTTGACAAGGATCTGCTCAGCAAATACGAAAAAGGCAGCATCCTGAACTTCCTTGAGAACACCGATGACGACGGCTGGATGCCGATCTGCATCAGCGTGGGCGGATTTGGTGACATCTTCGAGAAGAAGGGCGACGGCTCTGAGGCGAATATGCACAAGCCGGTGATCGCCCAGCACGCCGCGTTCATCGTAAAAGCCCACGACAACGACGCAGAATGGCTGCGTCCTCTGATCGGCAAGCTCGAAGCGTTCCTGGGAGCCTACGAGCGCAACTTCAAACACGCCAAAACCGGGCTGTATTACTGGAAGAACGACCTAGCCATTGGAGTGGACAACGACCCCAGCATCTACTTCCGCCCACCAAATAGTTGCGGTTCGATCTACCTGAACTGCCTGATGGTCAAGGAGATGCTGGCGATGGGTTATATTGCCGAGGTATTGGGCACCGGCACCGCCACCACATGGCGCCGTAAGGCCGATGCGCTAAAAGCAGCCATCAACGAGCACTGCTGGGACGAGCGCGACGGCAGCTACTACAGCGTGGACCTTAACCTGCTGCCCAACGAAAACATCAAAGGTCTTCACGAAAACCTGCCCCGTGACTGGGAATGCCTGATCATGCGCATCGATGCATGGAGCAACTTCATGGCATTATGGGCCGGAGTGGCCAGCACAGAACAGGCCGCGCGTGTGGTGCAGCACGCCCGAAATACCCGCACGTTCAACGCACCCTATGGCATCCGCACCCTCAGCAAGCTGGAAAAGATGTATAACCTGAAAGCAAGTGGCAACCCCAGCAACTGGCTGGGACCCATCTGGGGCATCGCCAACTACATGACCTTCCGCGGCCTGGCCGACTACGGTTACACGGAAGACGCGGCCGAAATCGCCATCAAGAGCATCAACCTGTTTGGCCGCGATTACGAGCAGTTTGGCTCACTTCACGAATACTACAACCCTGATACCGGCGAAGCCATCCTTAACGCCAACTTCCAAAACTGGAACCTGTTGGTGTTGAACATGATCGCATGGCTGGAAGGCCGCCGCATCGTGCGCGAGTTTTAGCCAACCTCAAGCACTCGCACCCAATCTGCAGGGAGCATGAACTCAGGTTCGACACCATGCTCCCTGCTTCAATTCAAACATGAGGTCACACGATGATGTCTCGATTCGCCCAGCTTTTCAAACAAAACAACTCTGATGAGCCCGGCCTGTCACCCATCACAAGAAACATGAAAATCTCATGTTTGGCAGTGTTCATCATTTCGCTGGCCATCCTCTGGTGGAACGCGGCTCCTTCGGTTACTTTCCACGACAGCAGTGAGTTCGCCATCGCGGCCGCATCTGCAGGCATACCGCACCCGCCGGGTGCGCCTACATACACGGCGCTTAACTCCTTGTGGGTTAGGCTGGGAGCCTTTGCCGATCCCGCGCGGGGTACCAACCTGTTTTCTGGTCTCATGGGTGCCATCACTCTGGCACTTCTCTGCCTGTTGGTACAGATGTGGACGACAATTATCTACCCGAAGGTGAGTAAAGTCGTGTCCCTGTCATCCGCATTGGCCGCGGTTGCCATCATGTTGCACTCCACTGCATTTTTAGAACAGTCGTTTATAACGGAACAGTATACTCTGCTTACCGTGCTCATCACATCTATGCTGCTCGTATCTACTTTCATCGTCATCAATCGCCAATCCGACGCAGGAATACGGACTAACGACAGACGACTACTGATCACATTAGGATTACTGTGGGGGTTGGCTATAGGAAATCATCTCAGCCAGGTCTCCTTACTGTTTCTAGTTGTTTGGGTTGTTTTGGCAGGTACTAGAAAAGAGGACCGCCTCAGGGGATTTGGTTATACATTCGTGGGCCTTGCAGTTGGTCTACTGGTCTTTCTGTGGGTGCCGATACGGTCGTATGCCAATCCATTAATCGACTGGGGAAACGTGAAATCCTTGCCCCAATTTATATGGGCGATTCAAAGGAAAGCATGGCATACGCGAGCATTAGGATCAGCTCCACCCGATTTTATCACCGAGTGGATAAGATCATATGCCATAGTTGCGCAGGTTGGGGGGATCGCACTTGGACTAGCGGGAGTCGGGGTTTTGCTCGCTGCCCGAAGACGTGTTGTGTTAGCGGGTATGCTCGTGATGGCTTCAGTTCCTTATGCACTAGGCATGATATACGGCCACCTCAAACAAGTCGGGATGGATGTGTCATACATCAAGTCATATGGCGTAAGCGACTGGCATCTGCCCGAATACCTGGTGATAGCGGTGTTAGCTGGGCTTGGGTTGGCTGCCGTGGCCGAATTTCTGCGTCACCACAACTTTCGCATTGCTGTTAATACGCTCCCCCCATTCGTAGCCGTACTGCTCATCGGTATGTCTGCCTTTTCGATCTCGACCGCATCACTGCGTAATAACATGGCGCCTCAGACGTATTTAGACGCCCTTACCCAAAGGCTGCCAAAAAGTGCGATCATTCTGCCTTCAGAAGACAATGCGTTCGGTGCATTGACATATTGGTCGTATATATCTCACCCTGACCCGGAGCGTTGGGTCATACTACGAACCGCATCACTCGCGAAAAGCATCAATAATGCCCTCAAGCGTGGTCAGAGTTGGGAACAGGTTGAAAAATACAAATACCTCACCAAAGACAACATGAACCCAATAAAGCAACCCTTCAGGATTGAGGTTCCGAGCCACCAGCAAGCACTCAGCCGGCCTGTCTACGCAGATTTCAACCCTGGATTTCCAGATGAATCTAAGTATCTACTGCCCGATGGCATGTTGTTTCGAGTGACCGGACGCCCAACATCGGATGCCGAGGTACTGAGTGCTGAGGCACTGTGGACACAGGAGAACCCTGAACTGCTTAGGTCACCCTCAGATAAATCAGATCGGATGGAGCGTCACGCCTGGGCTGTGTTGCACCGCGAACGAGGTGCCTTCTTCACTGAACGACGATTGTGGAAACTATCTGCAGACTGTTACACCCGCGCACTTGAATGGGTACCCGACGATGGTCAGATATGGTATTGCTTGGCTTATGCCCTTGACCAGGAAGGTCAGCTAAAAGGGGCGATCATCGCGTACAAGCAAGCCATCGCTCTCGTGCCGCACATGCAGGGTGTTCGTCAAAACCTGGCTATCATACACATGCAAACAAACGAGATAGATGAAGCCATCAGGCTGCTAAAGGAAGAGATTCAGTTGTATCCCAAAAACGAGACGGCACGGATCCTGCTGGACAAGCTCACCAACCAAGCAAAGACGAAGGCGATGAACCGCTAACCACCGTCGCTTGACGTGCTGATGGAGGGGCTTCCCACCCCTCCATTATTATAAAATGGTCCTGTCGTGCGATATTACTTCGTTTTAAACGGCATCTTCTGGCCATCCGCCATCACGCCTTTCAAGGACAGATCCCGTATGGAAATAGTGCCTCGGAAGGGCGATTTTAGCTCCCAGCCGATGTTGAAGTGGGAGATTTTGAAACCAGCCAAATCCGGTTTCACGTCAAGAAAGGCCTGTTTCTGCGTTTGCATCGCCAGGATTGCCTTACGAGCAACCGCCAAAACATCAATGTTGAGTGTGGTCTCTTTACCTGCATTGAAGTCATCCAACCTGGCTAGATAGTCTTTGCCAAGAACCGTCATGTAGCTCAGCCCATAGGCAAAGGACTCGCCATCCGACATCACCAAGTCCGTGCTGTAGTTGACCGGCAGCGGGTATGGCAGAAAGTCATCATACACCTGGCATCCAAGCCAGAAGGTCTTGCCAAAGTTGCTGGGCAGGGCCGTATCTCGTTTACGGCAATCAACCACCTTGAACCACAGGAAAAAGCCGTTTCGATTATACAGTCCCCTCCAGTTCGCAATATCATCGCACGTATACTGACTGCTCAGGTTCTTCGCATCAATAAGTTTGAGTTTGACCTTCAACTTCAACGACTTGAAGGTATTCATGGCGGGAAAGGTGCTGGTATACTCTTCGGCTACACCAAGCCGCACCATGCCGTCGCGGTGAGGGTAGAAGTCGTGATACAACAGATAGTGCGGCCGTATCGTCTCCATGCTTGCATAGGAGATGGGTTCATGGTTGAACATCGCGAGCGAGTCGATCCCCATCTGCAACTCTGGACGTCCTTTACTGTCGACATTCACACGCATCGATTCATATTCGCTTTGCCAGACGGCTTCACGTTTCGTCGATATCTTACGGTCACTCTCCGATAGGCTTTTCACGCAATACCATTGGGCTACTGACCAGAAAGGCTCCGGCCCAGTTTCCTTCATCGGTTTTAGCATGTTGAAATCCTTGAGTGGTATCTCATGGGCGTTCATGGGTGGTGATACCCGAAATCCACGCAGGAAGGCGTCAGCAGGAAAGAATTCTACCGTAGTTTCGGCTTTGGCTGCTTTATGTTGATTGGCCTGTTGATTCAACTTAGGCTTGGCAGGGACACCGGCTACAGCACCGGCTGCTTGACTGAGCCCTAACGCCAAAACAGCTCCTGCACACAACCACAATTTGCCTATTCGCACTGTAAACTCTCCTTCATTTTTGTTACACATCAATGAATGCCAACAAGCACTACCTCGGCTTGAAGGCATCCTCGGTGAAGGTGATCTCTCCAGACGCCGGAATAGGCTTGTCAATCCGATGGCCAGCCCATTCGACCGTCACATGAGTCCGAAATGACGTGACCTTCATTCTTACCCCGCGAAACACCAAGTTCTCTACACCAGCATACTTAAGCTCCGAAGGCAGATTGGGGCGTATATGCAGCCCGTCTATATCGGCCCGTAAACCTACCACACCATATAGAAATGCACAAGGTGCTAGACCGCTTTCGGGGAACTCACCCCATAGCCCAACTGACCCAGGTCCATACGGGCCGTCACCACGATTGTCGATCTCCCCACGATACATCGGATTCCCTCCGCACAGCTTGTCCGGCATATCATATCGCGCGAGTATCTGCTTGAAACGGAGCCAAGAGTTGTCGGCTCCCATATATTTAGCACGCGACATCAGCTCATAGAATGCGGTCCACAGAATGGCGCCGCCATCCTCGCACCATTCATCGTATTTTAACCGATTCGCCTGCTCAGTGCAGGCAATGGTGTTGGATCGCGGTGCGAATACCCAGCGCGTAAATGTGTCCGCCGTGCCAGATGACGTGGGCTGGTTTTCCATCCAGTCATACATCCGCTTGACCTGCTGCTGATCGGCCAGTCCGTAGGTCGCAGCGATGGTGTTCACATAGGTCATACCCCAGTCATGCTTCGCACCACTGGAATCCACCCAACTGATGTAGCGACCTTTAGCGTCATCCCAGAACGTCTTGTTGAACTGCTGCTTCGCTACGACCGACAGACGCTCCAGCTCATCAGCACGAGCTGTATTGCCAGAGGCCCGTTCGAGTTCTGCCGAAGCGTGCAGTGCGGGGGCGTAAAAGGCGTTGATGTAGGCGTCACGATAACCTGTGGGGATGCAGTCGAAATAACTGCTGGGATTCGTGAAGCCTTGCGGCACCGTAATGCCTGTGTGCTGTGGACTGTTGATCGTGAGCACTCCAGATCGGCCATCCTGGACATTCAACAGGTAGTCTGTCGCCTTACGCACGGTCTCGATGGTCGCTTTCAGGTATGCCTTGTCACCTGTCCACGAGTAGATATCCCAGCAAGCCAGGATAAATGGGCAGTTGTTATCGTAGTGGCGAGTATCATGGGTCGGTGAATCACCGTTCCATCCGCGGGAGTCAGGCCTACTCCAGATGTATCCATCGGGGTCACAGCGGTTCGTAAAGAACTCCACCACGTTTCGGAAACCAGCATGAACTGGCCCGCCTATCCACGAAAGCTTCAACGCATCAAACTCGTAAGTCGACGGGCATGAGGTGTTCCAGAATAAGAAGGTCTTCATAAATCGGTCTAGAACATCGCTAATTTTCTTATCCGAGGTGAAGAACCGCGGGTAGATGTCCGGAAGCTCATCGCTGTTTGGCAGCACTTGAATGCGAGATTCGGAGCCTAGAAGCAAGTGCATACGGTCCGGTTCCATGTGCGCTTCAAGCCCTGCTCGGTCGTGTTGAATCTTCAGGTCGTAGTTTCTGGTGCCGCTCAAGCGTGCCCACTTGCTGGCGCGAAGCAAACTCCAGTCGGTATCTACCCGTTTGAACGCCTCGACGGGAAACCAGTGTCCGCTGTCGGTAGTCATGTAGCGAAACGGAGTGGTCGCTGGGTTCGTGGTATCATATCCGGCTTGCTTCCATGGAAAGTTAAGCGACATCGCGGGGCTGAACCCCTTGATCGCCTGCTCACGGAGTGTGAACTTGCAGGCTAGATCACGACCAGCCAGGCGCAGTTCCCAGTCGATGGTGCCCACATCAGCCAGATCATATCCAAAAACCCAGTCTTTCCCAGCCTGCGGTTGCCCATTCTTATATGCTATACCCCCAGGATACATGTCAGTATCGCATCCCCACCAGTACGCACCTCCACTCTTCTCGCCCACTTCCAGATAGTAGACACCAGGAGGTACCGGCTTTGGCAGAGTGACACGAACCATCGCCTGTTCGGGGAGCGGCTTTACCACACGCGAAGCGACAATCTGCCCGGCATGCCCATCCTTGCGCAGCACCAGCTTGACTGACGAGTTACTGACTCCGCTGCAGGTAAGCTGCGCCCACACATCGCACAGCCAGCCGCCGCCTGCAGGAACCGTGAAGCTCTGACCCAGAGAGCCGCTCACCGGCAAGTCCTCAGCATGATCCCACGGTCCTGGATATCCGCCTTTCCCGGCTCCAGGGTAACAATAACGAGAGCTCTTGACCTTGACCACTCCAGCCGTGATGTCAACTCTACCCTTCACTATCTCGCCATATGGTCCGATCTTAACCGGGTTCGTATTGTAATTCGCTCTTCCGCTCGGGTCAAACCGAAGATATACATGCTGGCTGGTGTCAACAGTCAGCAGGTAGTATGGGTTCTTAAGCACACGGGTTTGGGGAATCTTCGCGATACCCTTCGCCAATGATACTGGCGCCGCATATAGCTGCGATGCCATGGTCACGAGTAGAAGATACGCGAACCACGACTTCAACCCATCACCCACTCATATGTAATGATATGCATCATGCGGTCTATTAATAACACCCGTCGCGCAACCCGCACTCATACATTGCCACGACATTCTCAGTCGGCGAGTTGTCCTGCAACGCATGGGTCGGAGCAAAGCAGTAGCCTCCTCCAGGCATCATGATCTCAAGCGTACGGTGGCAGTCCTCCTCCACATCCTTAACGCTGCCGTTGGCAACAGGACCAGCGGTGCTGATGCATCCGTGAAACGCCAGTCGTCCGCCGAAATGTGCCTTCAAATACTCCGGCCCCATATTCGTCGCCTCCGGTTGAAGAGTATCGACGACGGTGACACCCATCTCAATGAAATCTTCATAGGACCAACTGCTTGATCCGCAGGTGTGCATCATCACATGCAGACCGTAGCTCTTCGCCATATCGATGAACGGCTGATGCCGTGGGCGGATATGCTTGCGGAACAGCTCCAGGCTGATCAATGGATTCTTCTGAGTACCAAGGTCCTCACCCATCCAGGCGATGTCGATGCCGCCCTTGGCCGCTTCGATGGTGCGGCGCGCCACTTCAAGCTGGATCTCCAAGCGTCGGTCGATATAGCGCAATCCCGCTTCATCGTCTGTTATCAAGTCGACAAGCGTCTGCTCCATGGTACGGATCATCCCAGTGGCGTTGATCACATCAGGCATGCAGCCTACTGTGACGCCATATTCGGAGTAGATTTTACAGGTTTCTTCCACCCGCGAATAGTCGTAGTCATCAGGCGAAGGCATCGGCCAGGCCTCGATCTCCTCCAGCTCCGCATACTGCAGCGGGAAGTCGCAGTAATCCCAATACCCGCCGCTCGCGTGCTCAATCCGGCGCATTCGGATGCCGAAGGTCGGATCGACATAACGGTCTGGCAGTTCAGGGTGCAGCCGCGGCCCGACATAGGGTGCTCCCACACCTCGGAAGTCGACGTTCAAAGCCTGCAGCAGCCCTTCGCCATCATTAGGAGCCAATCCAAAGTGTGCTTTCAACCTGCCGTCGATGCCAGGGTTGGCACTGTAATTGATTGGTACCCTGTCGGCCTCTTGATTGGCCAGTGTGGTCAGCACCCGCTGCTTCGAATTTCGGATATGAGTTGGCATCGGAACTCTCCTGTATCATTATTTCTTTTTGGATAAACAGATGGATCCATCACACTTGTGCTACGAATGTCACCACCGACCGTGCCGGTAGACTGAGACTGCTGGCTGACACAGTGTTCATGCGGAGGTCGTCTGTCGCGGATGTTGTGTAAGTGCTAAACTTACGGCCTCGGACGGCGGTCTTGACAGTGAACGGCACAGCCTCTTTGGTGTAGTTGATGGCCACGATCACCAGTTGCTTGCTCTTCTTGTCCAGGTATGCCGATGCCATCACGGATGTGGCCTGCTCCAATAATGAACGGCCATCGTCTAGCTCGGGTTCGACACGAACCATACCCGGTTTCACGAACCGCGAATAGTTGCCTACGGCCCATAGGAGCTTTGAAGGCAGCACTTTGCCATTGAGTTGAAGTTCCGCACGGTTCCCAGTGCGAGCTCCGGTGTAGTTGTCGTCGTAGTCGAGATAGATCAGCCCATCCTTGTAGTCACTTTCGGACAGAGCGGTCCACCATGACCAATGGGTCGCGTGAGCGATGACAAGGTCATGATGGATCACACGAGCAACGTAAAGGGCGGTGTCGATGCCCAGGTCACGGCCGGATCCTTGTCCGACATCATCATTCTTCTCCATCACGCAAAACTCCGATTGCCAGTATGCCATCTTTGGGTCAATCTCTGCGATGCGTCTGCTCAGTTTCTGCCGTGAAGATATCATGCTTGCGACTGGCCAACTCGTCCAATAGCTATGCCCAGATAACGCGTGTTCTACGTTTGGTAGCCTTCCTATGAAGGAAGATGAGGACGGCTCCCAAAACGACCGAATTTGGTCACTGCGGCTGGTGCCCGACTTTGTGCCGGTCAGATATTCGATATCTCCCGCCTCACCCAAAATGACCTTACTGGCCAGTTTCCTGTCGCGTAAGCCTTCCGCTACCATCTGTGTGATCGCATGCATCTCCGTGTTACTGGCTGGGGTCCCCTCCTGCGACCCGGACTCCCATCCCCACTGTGGTTCATTGACAGGGCTGACATAGTCAATCCGTGTGCCAGTGCGATGGAAGTGATCCACCACATCCACCAAAAATTTGGAAAAATCCGGCATCTTGTCTGCTTGGATATTCATCGTGTTTCGCCCGGCATCCGAATATGCCTTACCGTTCAAGCTGTATTGGACAGGTGCAGCATTAGGAAAAGCAAGGAGATATTCCACACCACGCCTCTTTGCTGCATCCAGAAACCAGCGCTGCCCCTTACACTTGCTCCAGTCATACGAACCATTGGGGTTCAGAAAGCACTCTGCCCTGCGCCAAGTATCACCAATGCCACTCGCACCACCCTGCTCCTGGCTGCCGGCTCCCAGATAGAACCGCCACATCGACAGTCCGATCCCTTTCGGATTACCATCGGCGTCAACCTCCCTGCTGAACAGGAGGTCTGCGATGGCTTTGCGCTTATCGTCAGGCCAGTTCATACCGACGAAACCACATCTCCAGGCATCGGACGCGCCGAAGCTATGAATCGTCTGTCTTGTTTTTTTCGGGTCAACTGCGATATTCATGAGCGATGATACCTCCACGCGTTATCCGTCTACGTAACTGGTGCCGTCCAGCCGAATGCACTCGGCTGTTCGGGAAACGGGTTCTGGTCCAAACCACTTGGCCGAGTTTGACCGCAAAGCTGCCATTCCATGAAATCCAGGAAGCACCGCCAGTCCTCGTCATTATGTTCGTGCTCCCCTTCGCGGTAGTGGATCGCCAGATTTGGCCCAACACCAAGGAATCGGTACACCTCGCGTGTGGCCAGATGAGTTTGCCATGTGCCCGAGGGGTTAGCCCAGAGGTCACCCAGTGCTTCGGTTGTCAGCAACGCCCGCGGTGCGATGGCTGACTTGAGGTAATGCTGGTCAAACGGTAGCTCCGTCTCGCGGCCAAGGTAGTCCGGCAATTTGGGCCCATACCAGTAAGGAAACGCACGGAGCGAATCGGACAGATGCTCCGAACTCGGCCCCTGCCACCGATAGCACCCGGCACCCCCAGCACCAGAGCCATTCGCGGAAGTCAGCGCGATCCGCTCATCTGTGGCACCGGCCAGCAGTGTTGTCTTCCCGCCTCGCGAGTGGCCCACGATCGCGATGCGACCGGCATCAACCGATTCATGACAAAACAGCGCATCTACGCAGCGATGATACCCCCAGGCCCAGGCAGCGAGAGCACCATACTCACCCGGGAAGATGGGGTATATCCCCTGGTCCCGTTCTGAGTTGTTCATGTCGGGAGCGATCTCTACGCGGTTGAACTGCGCCAGGATCATCCCGCGGTTCACCACATCTATGGCCAGCTTATCGGTCACGTAACGCCAGCAGGCATCGCCTGTCAACACCACAGGGAACGGCCCTTGACCTTCTGGGATGTGAAGGGTCATGACAAATGAGAAGGGATTTACGCCTCTGCACACGACTCGACTTGACACGAACTGCGCACCAGGCATCCAGCGAATCTGCGAGACGTGCAGTATCTCCAGTGCAGTGGAATCTGACGCAGGCGGCAATCCACCATACTCGATATCCACACAGACATCCAGCAGCTCATTCCGCCGTCGCGGCCAGTCATTTTGACATGTCACATTCGAGCCGTCAATAAATACAAACGGATTTGGCAGCTCCCCAACTACGTCATTCGGCATGGTGACCCTCCATTCATTACAGATTGCGGTACCTGATCAAGGACAGTTTATACTACCAAAACGCGATGAATGCCAGATCACAGCGATCGCGCTACAATGCACGATATCGAGCCGTCTGACCTGAGGTAACTACTAGTTTATGATATGTTGCCATATATTCAATATAAAATGTTTACTTAAAACTTGACTATGCCGTTTGATATAAGGTAACTTTATTACACGCAATGAGCCCCGGCAATGCCTCCTCACCTGCGCTACCTGCCTTTGAGGCCGCCAGTCTATGCCTCTGCCCGAAAGAAGAGACCCATGAGATTTCTTAAGCTAACCAACAAGACAAGCCGCCTGAAACGGATGATGATGCCACTGATCGCTGTGGGGTTGATGATCACCGGTACCACAACCTCTTTCGCCATCACTGAACTACAGACAGAAGCCGAAAGTGCGATCCTGCAGTTACTGGAAAAGTCAAATCCCACTCAACGCATATTCATCACCGCTCTCGCCCAGAAGTACCTATCACCCACTGAGGTTTTAGTCACAGGCAACGGGATTACCGCGAACAGCTCCAACTGGGGCGGCGTGCCATTTAAATATGCTGTGAAAGTAAACCGTACGGACTACACCACTCGTAATGGGATTGTATATCTCAATAGTGGTAAACAGCTCACTTCCAGCTCAGATTGGACCAAGTCTCAACGTCCGCGGAACTACAGCATTTCAATTGACTACCCTAGTTGGAATCAAACGATCAACCAAAAGCAATTGAGCGTTAAGGGAAGAGCTAGCCGTAACAGCCAGATCACCCTCATGGTCTATAACCGGTCGAACAAGCAGGTCGTCAAGCGGCAGGTCCGCACCTCGTCTACCGGCCAGTGGAGCACCAGCATCAAGCAGCCCAACGGCAGTTACCGGGCTGTCGCCACGTCAGATCGCTGGAATCAAGGCGACGAAGTGCGCTTCACCATCAAGACAAACGCGAACGGACCCAAAAGTGGTTACAAAAACAACCCTTCTGGTGGCTACTATACCAACCATGACGATGATGATGATAATGGCAACCATGGCAAGAAATACAAGGTTCACGACGACAACTCCGATGGTTCGAAACATGACAACCATGGTAAAAACAAGGGTAATAAGGGCAAAGGAAACAAGAAGTAACCGTCCGGTACTCAAACTACATGGGGAAGGGCAACCTTCCCCTGCGGCAAACGAGGCATCAGATACCAGCCCCTTGAATCGGTATCCAAAGCAATGCCCAAAAATGATTAGCAGGTATATGGCCTCCGATTCCGCGACATAAATGTCTCGTCTATTGATCAGTAAGCCTGCTGAAGCAGTCTGGGTGCAGCCTCCGTACATTTCCCGCACACTGACTGGGCGAAGCCCTCAGCCTGCTTCAGCAGGCTTGGCAGGTCAATAGCCATGTGCTTTAGCGCAGTCTATTACCCACTAATATCTGCGGAGCCTGTAGGCGCCGATTCCGCGACATAAATGTCTCGGCTATTGAACACCAAGACTGCTGAAGCAGTCTTCATGAACGTTATATTTCTCGGCAAGGAGCTCCGCAGCCCGGTTTAGCGGGATTGTTGATCAGTAGCCGAGACATTTATGTCGCGGTACAAGGTCGATACGATCCCAATCTGGATTTGTGGGTAATAGACTGTGCTTTAGCGCGTGGCATGGCGGAACGTATTGATTTACAACGCAAAGCCCCGATTTGTATTTGCGGCTTATTGGCTGGTATCTATATTCCCCGCTTGAACTTCGCGATCTCCTCTTTCAGAATCTTCATATACAGGTGACCATGCTCTTTGCTGGGCTCCACATCCTTGCTGTTTTCAGCATCGGGCTGCTCACCTCTGGTCCACTCGTTAAAGCTGACCACATTACAGATTCTAGGCCCAACCTTGCGTACCCGCGCCCACTGTTCGCGGAAGGTCTGGCCGTTGCGACGGCCCGGGCTCAGCACGCTGTCATCATACTCTTTACGGTAGCAGGCCACACAAACCATTGCCTCTGCCGTGCCTTTGTAGGGGGCGATGGTCTGCGGTCCACGGTCTTCCCAGCTCCAATAGCCGTATTTGCTGATGGTTTTTGTCTCGTCCAACAGGTATGGCTGCTGGGTGATAAACCCGGTCATCCAACGCACTGTGAATTTGGGATGGTCCCACTTCGGTACCCCGGTATGCCAGGGAGTGGGTGTGTTCACATACACCACGAGTAGTGGCTTGCCAAGGTAATCCTGCATAATCTTGCGGTACTTTGGATCTTTACAGAACCATTCGTAGACCTGGTCCGCCTTCGCGGTGAGTTTGCCATCGTCGACCGCTTTCGGCCAGTCGGGACATCCGATGAAGATGCTGATTTTGGGGTGTTTCTTCATCTGCGAGTATTCCTCAAACATGACCTTCACGCTGTTCTCAATCATTTCGAAGTCCGTGCGGCCTTTGGTTACACCGGGAGTATAGAGGACATCGTTGCTCCAGTCTACCCACACATAGTCCACCCCAGCATCGGCTATCCACTCGGCGTGCTGGCGTATCACACGCCGGTCATCGCTGCGGTAGTATCCTAGCTCTGGTGTTCCCCATACGTTTTGCCAGTTCGCGTCCTGGAACCAGGTTGAATATGCCAGCCCCACCAGCCGGTCTTTAGGTTTTGATGGTTTTAGAATGACAGCCATTGAGTTCCTCCGATGTGACACATATGTACTTGCTGCTCCGTTGTAATCGCGATGTTACGCATACAGGGGTTATATCCCTTGTTTAAACCTGCTGATTTCTTCTTTCAGAATCTTCATGTATAGGTGTCCAAACTCTTTGCTCGGTTCCAGGTCTTTGCTTCCCTCTGCACTGGGCTGCTCCCACGTTACCCACTCGTTGAAGCTGACGACATTGCAAATCCGTGGACCAACCTTTCGGACTCTGGCCCATTGTTCTCGAAATGTTCGCCCGTTGCGACGGCCGGGACTTAGCACACTATCATCATTTTCCTTACGATAACAGGCCACACAGACCATGGCTTCAGCCATGCCTTTGTAGGGTGCTATGGTCTGCGGTCCCCGGTCTTCCCAGCTCCAATATCCATACTTACTGATGGTTTTGGTCTCGTCCATTAAGTTGGACTGCTGGGTGATGAATCCGGTCATCCAGCGCACGGTAAAGGCAGGGTGATTCCACTTCGGTAAACCGGTAGTAAATGGGTTTGGAGTTCCTGTATATATCACAAGCAACGGCTTGCCCAGGTAGTCCTGCACAATTCGGCGATATTTCGGAACTTTCAGGAACCAGTCCACTATCTGATCTGCTTTTCGGGTCAACGAGCCATCATCTAATGACTCCGGTGTTCCAGGGCATCCAATAAAGATGCTGATTTTGGGGTGTTTCTTCATCTTCGAGTACTCATCAAAAACCAGCTTGGTGCTATTTTCAATCATCTCAAAATCCGGACGGTTCTTTGTGACACCAGGGGTGTAAGCGACATCATTACTCCAGTCGATATACACAAAGTCCACACCCGCTTCGGTGATCCATTCCGCGTGCTGTCGTATCACCCCGCGGTCATCGCTTCGGTAAAATCCCAGCTCAGGTGTCCCCCATACATCACGCCATTCGGTATTATAGTGGGCAGTATTGTAAGCTAGTCCCACCAGTCGGTCTTTGGGTTTAGATGGTTTAAGAATTGTAGACATAGAGTTTCTCCGATGTGGTTTGTATCAATCTAGTATTCATACAGGCTCCATAGAATTCCTGCATTCATGAGCACGGGGGTGCCAAACGAAAAAGCCGACCGGATGTTCCGGTCGGCATGCGCTGGACTGTCAGCGGATTGCTAGTCGTCTTCCCATTCATCAGACTCGCCCTCCGTGCCCTCTCCGCCCTCCACGAGCCGACGGAACACTTCGTCCACCTTTTCCTTTTGGCTCTCTACCTTGTCGATGGCCGCGGTTGGCGTGCAGGCCCCGTATATCACATCCATCAAGGCAGGAAAATAGCGGTCATGTGTGCTCAGATTCGCCAGGATTGTGTCCTTAATCATGCGGTCGGTCAACCCGACATCAGGATCGACATCCATGCTGGACTTATACCGAATTTCACCATCGGCATAATCCATCTCGAAGTTACCAATCAGCAGACCGTAGTTAGCACGGGTAATCGCCTCTGAGACCTCGTGTCGTTTCGCTTCTGGTGCTTTGATGGGACAGAGGGAGTAGAACACGAAGCGTGCTTGACCCTCTACGGCACGGGCAACGCAGTCGAACCTTACCTTATCTGCCCCCATGGGCAACAGTATGGTATCCTTGTCCTGCTTCTCTATGAAAGCCAGGTCGTTCGTCTCGAAATGATGCTTCATGGAATCGTAGATACGTGCCATTATGGTGCCCCTTTCCCGTTATCACAACGTGTTGTGTTTTGGGCCCCGTAAACCCATCCGTTACATATATATTGTGACTGACTGAGTAGCCAAAAGTATACACATTTGGGCACGAATCATGCGGAAATTGTGGAATGTTTTTCTAGGATGCCGACCGGCATACATCAGCCAGCACACATTCGGTGCATTTCGGCCGAATCGCCTTACAAACTTCTCTTCCATGCCGGATTACCAGGATATGATATGGGTAGGCATCTGCGGGGTTGATAGCGGCTAGAAGCGCATCATGCGCCTTCGCCTCACCGATTTTCGGCTCGATCAACCCCAACCGCCAGCTCACGCGGAAGATGTGTGTATCAACAGGGATCACATGGCGCCCCATAGCAAAACAGAGCACAATCGCCGCCGTCTTTGGGCCCACACCCGGAAGCTGCATTAAGTAGTGCCGGGCCGAGAGGTCATCCATCGCCTCTAGAAAATCGAGGCTGATCTTTCCATCGGGGTGGTGCTGAGCAATCTGCGTCAGCACGGCTTGAATTCGGGGTGCTTTTTGGTTGGCCAGCCCACCGCTGCGAATCACATCGGCCAGCTCGCTACTGTCTGCGTCAATCACCTGCTGCCAATCAGGGTACCGCTTCTGTAACTCCGCAAAGGCCTGAAGGCTGTTCATATCGCTGGTGTGTTGGCTAAGTATGCAGGCCACCAGCTCCTCCACCGGATTGAAGCGAGGAGCCCACACGGGCTTCCCCCAAAGCTTCTGCAGGCGCTGTGAGCTGATGTGGGCCAGCTCCGATGGCGGGTGGAGAGGCGCAGGCAGGTTGGTAGGGATGCGCATTTATCGCTTAACCCCACATCGCAGGATTTGTCAGCATCTGTTGCAGCTTTTCGAAATACCGCCCCACATGGATGCCATCGGCCAGCGCATGGTGAACCTGCACGGAAAATGGCATCAGCAATCTGCCATTTTGCTCGATATACTTACCCCATGATATCCGCGGTATCGAATCGTCACGCTTTAGGCTCATGGTATGCGACAACATCGTGAAGGAAACCCACGGGATACAGGTGAGGAACAATAGATCGTCACGTCCGGCTATGGTCTCAAACGGGAAATACCGAGTCTGATTTACCGATTGCACGCGGCATTTCACCATGAATGCAAGAAAGTCGTCTTCTAGATCAACAGTCACCACTTTGAACAGGTCGTCATTTGGATCGGTGATATCGGTGAAAGAAGGATGAACACGATCGTGTAAAACAACACGCCCATCACGGATCCTGTAGCGGAATTCGTCGATTTGGTTTGCCACCACGCTGCTTGCCCAGACCATACTGTAGTAGAAAGACAGACCTTCCTTTTGGTAAATGACTTAAGGCCAGTCACATCGACATTGGCGCAGATATTGTAGTGGGGTAAATCGGCTTGGGAAAACAGATCGAAATGCTCGCGGCGCGGCCAGTTTGTTAAGTCAACTTCTTTCATATACCAACCCTCCATTGACCCAGTTCATCAACCATCTATTTATAGAAATTATACAACAACCGTCTATAGGAGGCGCGTTGTGCTCATGCTTGCTATAATGGACTGTGGATAATCGAAGAGCTGAGGGGTAGAGCTTGCCGGTCATTACTAGCGCCTACCAGTAAACTTCACATGACTACCATACAATGATTACATATTCGTGAGGCACCAGGTTGGACTATACAGATTTACAAGGCTACGCAGGCGTCGATATCGGCGGCCAAAGCATCAAAGTCGGTACATACAAGGGCGAAGAGCTCGTAGTTATTGATATCCCCATCCCTGACACTTACGATGCCTCAAAAAAGGCGATCGTCGCGGCGGCGCATGAGCTGTTAGGCGGTACACCCCAAGGCGTGGGCATCGGCTCACCTGGCCCTCTTGACTGGCGCACCGGCCATGTAAAGTTCACCCCAAACATCCCGTGGGCGCGAGACATCTACTATCTGGAGATGGCGGACGATCTGGGCTGTCCTGTGTGGGTGGACAACGACGCCAATGTGGCAGGATTAGCCGAAGCGTGCATGGGTGCGGGTGAGGGCCTGGCGTATGTTACTGGCTTCACTTTAGGCACAGGCGTCGGATTCTTCTTCGTGTGCAACGGCCGGATATACCATGGCCGCTACGACGTAGAAGGTGGACACCAGATCATCAATCCCGATGGTCCCCTGTGCGGCTGCTCCGGTAAAGGCCACCTGGAGGCTTACATCAGTGCCACAGCCATTGAGCGTGACACCGGTATGAAACCCGCCGATATCCACGACCCGGAGTTCTGGGACCGCTACGCCAGAATATTGGCTCAGGCCATCATGACCACGAACAGCATACTTTGCCCGGACATCGTGATTTTAGGCGGTGGAATCATCAAGCGTGGAGATATGCTGATGCAGCCACTCGAAAAGCACATTAAGTCGATGGAAGACATTCTGCCCGCCCCAATCGTGCGTGTGGCCAAGTTGGGACACCGTGCAGGGGTTGTGGGTGCCATCATTCTGGGTAAATACGGGCACCAATAGGAGTGAACAGCATATGAAGAACATCAAAATGATTAAAAAAGTAGAGACAATGGACGATGGACGCAAAATCAACGTCTATCAATTTGAAGTGGAGGGTGAACCGGCACCGAAGCCCTTAATTCAAGCGACACCAGCACCCGAACCCAAACAAGGATAAGTATTCATTATCTTACACCTGCATGGAACTTAAAAGACTAGGTATTGGCTGGAGATACGGCTAAAACCCCGTACTTTTTCTGTCTATTTCGCGGTATAACAGTAGTATAGAGATCACATATAGGCACTCAGCGATGCTGGTTGCCATGTTTGAATACCAGACTTCGCTGGATTAGTAAGCTAAGTTACATTAGTTTGCAGGATTTTGGTGTGCTGGTGTGTAATCTCTAATTAGTGGTAGAGGTCTCTGCCACTGCTAATCTGGTTTTTACTTATTTTACCTACTAATCGTCAGACGATAACATCGCTCCGCAAGTTCCGATATAACCCGTCTGATGTCCCGGTAACACCCCATGAGGGGGCACTCCGGCCAATCGTTGCTGTGCAGGAGTAATACCATGACGAATGAAACATCTGTTTGCCCTCATTTGGAGCAATGCAATCAACGCTTTGCTCAAGCGGATTGGTCTTCCGATCCGCCGCCCTGCCTTGCGTCTCCTCCTAACTTAATGGGCGACCAGATAAACTACGCAGATATCCAACTGGCGGTAAACTCTGATGGCACAGTATGCTCGCTCAACACCGCATGGATGAACAGATTATGGGATAGCGGAACAAGTCAGCTTATTTCATCTCAGTTATTGCGGTGCATGCCCGAACAACGTCTGAATGTCGTGCGTGTGATCGCTCAGATCGATAAACCTGAGATGGTCGATGGCGTGATCGAGCTCCTGGAAGAAGTCGAAACAAATCACGACAACGCTCTGTCGTATATCGAAGCTGCGCAATCTGTAGGTCCAATCGCTGGCACCGAGCGAATTCTGGGTAAACTTTTCGAATTTGCCAGCAGCACCGACCCCAAACTTGCCAAATCTGCCCTCACCGCGATGGTTGATCTTGACGCTGCGGCATGGTGCGATTTCACCCGGCAATCATGGATCAGGTTGAGCCTGAGTAACGATCCAGCAGTGCGGGAATCAGCATTTGAACTCATGAAGTTCTTCAGTCCGGTGGCAGGAGCAGGCATCGTGAGCAGCCTGCTGGAGCAGTCCAGCTTGATGGGCACCATTCCTTTCCGTAACTACGCAGGCGCCGCCCGTGAACTCGTGGAGGGCTTTGGATACGAGCTGATGTGCCGACAGCTCATGCGGATGATGCGCGATGAGACACACGTGCAGACGCTTATCGCAGTGATTAGTATTGCAGGGGCGTTAGGCCATCGGGCCGGCAACACTGAGCTGCTGAAGCAGCTTAGCACCATTGTCAACACCCGCGAAACCATCCAGCGCGGTGCGGCCATGAACGCACTTCTCGAAATGGATCAGCGAGAACGCCTGGTTGACAACTTCGAGCTTAACAAAGACCGCGAGGCGATTCTCTACTGTATCGTCATAGCGAACGCCAACGATTGGGGTCTGCCCATCGAACCTGCTGCCCTCACCGCCACTATGCAAGCACTTGATGCTGAGGTTCTGTCCATCAAACTCGCTAAAGTGATAGTGGACCGCAAGGCTGACGAAGCGATTCCGGTTCTCTCCGCAGCTCTGCAGTCGCAATCACCGGTCTTGAAGAAGTTCGGTATCTGGGCTACCGGCCGTCTGGGCAAGATGGTGGCTAAACCCGAGCTCATGGCCAACTTGGAGCGTGTGATGGTCCTGCCGGAATTCGCAGGATCGGCACTGTGGGCTCTGCTTCATCTGCAGATCGAAGAGTTACCCAGCAGCACAGCAAAGATACTGGCCCGTCTCTACTTCCAGGGTAACGATCATCTGCGTATGCATGTCCGTCTAATCTTAGCCAACAACTGCGGGGCTGCCGTACGGCACGAGCTAACAGCCGCGGTACACACTATGATGACGGCGCAGTTCAAAGCTGGTGCATCACCTGTGCTGTTAGTCACTTACACCCTCTATCAGCCGTTGCTTGCCTCAGTTGACGGTAAGCATTTCCTTGAGATATGGCGGTGCGTGGCCGATGCACTCATGCAGAAGCGGCCTGTTGGCCAACTCATTTCGATCACGTTACGCGCAGTAGTGGGTTTGATGCAGCTCTCCACTACAGAGGTATTGCAGACACATTCCCAAGAGATACGTGCTCTCATGGATGCCCTGCGAAAAGTCAATCAACCCCAACTAGTAGAGCCTATGCTCAAAGTCACCACAGCCAAAGGGTTGAGTATGTAGTTCGGGTTATAGGTGCCATGATCGAATAAGACTACATCGGCGATGTGTTGATAAACATGTCGTCGATGCGCTTTTCAAAGACCCTGTAGAGGCAGACCATCGGATTATTAAACGGACAGGATCACCCACCACATCACAAGGAGTTTGGCGATGAATAGAAAATCACCGTGCATGACCCTATTATGTGCGGCACTCGCTGGATTGGTAGTATTCAGTCCTGCGTCGGCGGACCAGGTAACCGACAGACGGATGCAGGCACTGCAGGATGTGCTTAGAAATCTAGGGAAACCTCAGACCATACAACGACCAGCACCTAAGAAACCTGCGAAACCGACCAAGCCTGCGGCGAAAAAGCCTGCACCCCCGCCAGCTATAAAACCACAACAGGCAGGAGTCGCCCAGATTTGCTGGACACCACGGGTTTCGTTTAGCAAAGGTGGATCCACTGAGGAGACCGCATATGGACCCAATATCCTTGTAGCCCGATATGACGGCACATCGACGAAATCGACGAAGCCGCTCAAGGCTGTATGGACGTACAATGATGGAGCCAATCCCATCAGCACTGGTGACTGTAAACCGCATCCCAACACCAATATCTACGATAACGGTATCTCTTACTCCAACAACCCGCTTCAACCCGGTATCTACCAAGTGAAGTATATGGACGGCAGCCGGATGGTTGCACTTGGACGTATTAGCATACTTGCTCCCACTCCGTTGGGTAACCGCACCATTGAAGTCGTGGCACAGGATGTTCTTCTCACCATGCAAAAAGCATTGGATGAAGTGGCTGCCTCTCGCGCCTCAAACGCCGCGGACTACTGCAAGACTGCCCTACCCTTGATCGGCACTGCGATGCAATCCAATCCCGATTCACAGGATATGCGGGCTCTGTACGAAATGGCTGAAGCGATCATTGCCCTGCACAAACTGGAAAAGGCAGCCGAGGCTAAGTCCGGTCCGGATGCAGTCGACTGGTGCTTCAGGGCACAAGGCCATGCTCAGTCTGCCTCCAACATCGCTCAAAACCCTCAGCTCAAAGCCACTGCGACGGAATACTCGACCATGCTGCAGCAGACCCTCGACCAACTATCGAAACCTGCTAACAAGAAGGGAAAATAAGGCGATGAACCTAAGAAAGACATGCAATATGCTGTTGGCTATGACAGCCTTTTTCATCCCAGCGGTTTACTCCGAGGCGGTGGTCATACCCACTACAATGGCCCGCGGATATACCGCACAATATGACACATCATCTAAGGCTCTGCGCTGCATATCAGCTAACGGCTCGAATAGCTGGACGGCGTCTGTCGCCTCACCGGTGCCCAGTGTTGGCGACTGGTCCGGTATCGGCACCGCTGCAGGTCCGGTTTTTGTTTACACGGCCGGTAATTCGGTTTACTACACGCTGCTGCGCCACAACACCGGTAAGGCGATTACGGACGTGGGTAACAAGTCGCTGACGGGCGTTCTTGCCCCTGGCAAACTCATATCTGCCACCTGGCGAGAGGCCAGCTATGGAGCTGAGGTGGTGGTCGTCTCGTTGGATGGCACCAAAGAATACAACACCACATTTGACATCAACATGTGGGGCACCAGCACGAAAAAAGGCCAGACCTCACGCAGTCTTCCCATCCAGCGCATTGCGATTCCTGGAACATCTGTCTCGTTCGAACTCCCGCCTGGGTTCACCAGTGCATGGGATGCAGGCAACCAGTCGATGGGTATAAGATCACAGAACAAGCTGCCGGTTGGCATATTGATCAACGTGGCCGAAAATGATGAAAACATCACGCTGTTTGCCGATCTGTTCATGAAGGACATCGGCCCGGCCATGGGTGCGCAAAACATGCAGCAGATCGCCTCGCAGCCGGTATCGGTCGGCGGTTCGATGCAGGGCTTGCTGCGAATGACCTCATGCGTATGGAACGGCCGAAACGCCAACTTCTCGTTTGTATTTATCAAAACCAAGAGTGACTTGCTGGTAGTGGTTTACGGCACACCACAAGAAAACTACGACACCTACGCCAACCTGTTCTACCGAATGCTTTTGAGCATGAAGGTCAAGTAAATCCCCCAAAACACACCACCCCGTCATCGTGCCAACAGGCAACATGACGGGGTGTCTCCCTCCACCCATGTCATAAGTTCGTGATTTCGTCCGCAGTGGCAGGATAACAAGCGCACTGTGCTGAACATTACCCCTGTAATCAATGGATAAGGCCAGATACCACCTGTACACTAGATATCAGCCGATAAATCATCATACTAACCAAGGAACACGACTATGCAGAAACCGACCAGACTGTCTGAATACCCGGTACCATCAAGCTTCGTGCTTGGCGACGCGTCGTTCATCAATACCTGGCTCATCACCGACCCGATTAACAACACCTCGCCGGCCACAATGGATCAGCACCCGGAAGCCATCCAAGCCTGCCAGCCGGCACCCAAACGGACATACGGCGGGTCGAAGTGGTATGTTTTCGATGATCGCATTTTTAACCGTAACTACGATGACTACGTGGACCTGTTCAGCTATTTTCGAGCCAAGCGCAACCTTCCGGTGGCAGGGGCCGCTATCTATGCGGCGGTCTGGCTATGGTCGCCGTCGGCTGCTGCGGCTCAGGTGCGCATCGGTGCTGACAACATGTTCCGCGCCTGGTGGAATGGCCTGCCCATCGGCTCAGCCGACCATGCCAACACCACCGGCGATCCGAACTTACCAGCACCCGGTGGATGGCCCAACAGCTATTACTGCGTGAAATCTGACAACGCCGGTAAGGACATGAGCCAGCTCGCTGTTCAAATGAAACAGGGCTGGAACCTGCTGATGCTGAAAGTCGGCAACATAGAAGAGGGTCTGTTCGGGTTCTATGCCCGGGTCTGCCAACCCGACGGCAACGTGATTCCGGGCCTGGTGCCCAGCCTGGCCGGCCCCGACCAGCCTTTGCAAACCGCACTTGCCGACATGCCGGGTGTAGCCCCCACCCTGCCTGCGGCTTTCACCGAGTGGCCATATGTACACACCAACCATCCGCTGATCGCCGAGGCGTTGTCGATCTGGCCCGAAGGCCGTCAGATGTGGGCCCACGCTGCGCAATCCAGCGAGTTCCGGCTCTCTGCCGCTGGCGGCGCGCCTCCTTATCATTGGAAGCTCACGGCGGGCCGGTTGCCAAAGGGCATGAAGCTGAGTGACGATGGCATCATCACCGGCCTGGTCGATATGAAGCAGCCGCTGGGCACTTTTCCTCTGGCTTTCCGGGTGACGGACAACGCAGGCAAGACGTCCACCGCACGCACCACCATCACGGTGAAAGAGCGTCCGAACCGTAGTTATGAAACCGCCCGTATGAATGCACTGATCCATGCTCCGGAAAAATTCAACCCGTCGGACTGGCCGAGACTCGCTCGAACTATGAAGGACCAAGGTTACACCTACGGGATACCCATCGGATACGGCAATGGGGACTGGTATTTCCGCTTCCGCAACCGGTTTGACCCTAATGCCCCCAACGCCGGTGCCCATGACCTAGCCAAGAAGGCGCTTGAGGCTGAGGGGTTGAAGTATGGCATCTACCTGGGGAATATGCATGAATCACCCCAATTCAAGTATGAACAAGTCATATTGATGATCGAAGATGCCTGTAAGCAGTACAAACCGACCGCATTTTGGCTGGACTGGCTTGCCATAGACCAGTCATCATGCGACGCCATCTACAGTATGGTGCGCACGTTGCTGCCAGAAACGCTAATGATCGTCAATGGCGTCGAACGCCCCACCCATGGCGACTGGGATATCTGCTGCGTAGAGGAGTTCTCATTCGTGCCCGATCAGCGGTGGGGCCGATGGCCTGCCGACGTCAAAGCGAGTGCCATGGAGATACTGAGATCATGGCCAAAGATGCATATGCTTGAGAGCTGGCGTCCGATGCTGTGGCCATGGAAAGGCGATGTCGAGACGGTACCAGAGTGGCAGGACTACCAGCGGGTGGCTATCTCACTGATCGGTGAGGGCTACATCGCAGATATGGACCACAGCGCCGGCACAGGTGCTTTCCCGGGCGTGATAGGAAATGGCGATGTCACATTCGAAAGCTCTAAACTGATGACCGCACATTCCCACATGGCCGAGTGGGCGAGCAAAGATCGGACCGAACCGCTCTATCATGCCTATACCAACATCGTGAACACAACCCTGCCCGACCAGCCCTGGGGATACACCACCCAGAGCCTGGATGGCCGGTACCTCTATCTGCTGAGCATTAAGAACCCCAGAGGCAAGACTGGCCTACCTAAGGCAGGCTTGGAACTCCGTGGATTGAGAAACAAAATCAACTCTGCGGTGTGCATGAACGGTGACCAGCGACTCAACTTCAAGCAGTCCAACAATAGCCTAAAGATAGATACTTCGGCGCTCACAGAGGACCCCATCTGCACAGTCATAAAGTTGACCATGACCACTCCCCTGCCCGCGCCAGAGCGCAAAATGCAAGAGCCTGTCTTCCTTGATCGAATCCCTTCAGAAGGTAATCTAGCCAAAGCTAAACCGGCCAGACTGCTCAGTGTTGACGGCACCCGCGACCTGACCCCCAATATGGAGGTCTGCTACGCCAGCCTGGCCGTCGACGGTTTGTCTGGCACCTCCGCGGTCGGATCCGGTGACTGGGCCTGGGCACTGGAAGTGGACCTATTGAAATTAGAAACGGTCGGATACATCAAGGTTCTGTTCGCAGCAGGATGGGCTACCAGCTACAAAATCGGCGTGAGCGAGGACCGCATCCAGTGGAAGACGGTCGCCACGGGGGCTGGAGCCAAGAACGCCTGGCGCGAGCACCGCTTCGGTGCCGTGAAGGCCAGATATGTGCGCATCACCGCCATCAAACCCGATGGCGAGAACCAGGAAGGCACCCAGATGGGCATCACCGATCTGCAGGTCTATCCGAAGTAATCCCTTGAGTGTTGGCCGTCGCGTGCGACGGCCAACACCTGTGCGCCAGCCGGAGATTGTCTGAACCACGGATTACGCGGATGACACGGATGGATACGGATGGGGGGGCGCACCGGTAATATGAAAGCACGTATGCGCCCGATGCCGCGACATCAATGTCTCGGCTATTGATCATTAAATCCGTTTAAACGGACTGCGGCACTTCGTGCCGTTTGGGGGCAGGTGCCCCAGACTGCTTCAGCAGTCTTACTGGTCAATAGCCGAGACATTGATGTCGCGGCGGCATAGGGTGCTAGCTTCGGCACTCACCGCCAGCCACTGGCGCCGGGTGCATTGTCTGAACCACGGACTACGCGGATGACACGGATGGATACGGATCGGGGGGAAACCACACCGGTAAAATGAAAGTGATGGGCGCCCGATGCCGCGACATCAATGTCTCGGCTATTGATCATCAAGTCCGTTGAAACGGACTGCGGCACTTCGTGCCGTTTGGGGTCAGGTGCCCCAGACTGCTTCAGCAGTCTTACTGGTCAATAGCCGAGACATTGATGTCGCGGCGGCAAGGGATGCTAGCTTCGGGATATCCGCCAGCCACTGGCGACGGGTGCATTGTCTGAACCACGGATTACACGGATGACGCGGATGGATCCGGATGGGTGGGGCGCACGGCAAAATGACAGCACGTATGCGCCCGCTGCCGCGACATTGATGTCGCGGCAGCGAAGGCCTCTAGCTTTGATATCCACCGCACCACCCCTCCCCACCCTTCCCCACAAGCCACCATGGTACAATAGACAAAATACCCCAGGCTATCAGAAAGGGTTCTCTCACATGCATTTCCTGAAACATCCCAGCTTATTGCTTGCCGCACTGTTGCTGTCTGGCTGCACGCAGGCGCAACCCCTGAGCATCAGCAACGACTACATCCGCATCTACGGTGCAGACGGCGTCATCAAGTCGCTGCGTGTCTCGGCAACACCTAAAGGCAAGCTCAGCGAGAACATCATCAACGGCTTTAGCCTGTTCTCACCCGTGGCGAACAAACAGGCTAAAGTGACCATTGACAAGAAATCCCACACCCTGCGCATCAAGAACGCGGCGTTTGGATTAACTCGCATCATCGAATACCCGACTTCAAGCCCATCATACCCCGTGGAATTGAAACCAGGTGGCGTATTGGCACAGCAGGTTCATTTTAAATCCGGGCGTCTCCGCCGTATCGCGGCCAATTGTCCCACCTGGCATACCGGTGATAGCACCGCCACCTTCAGCCTCTACCGTATCGATAACGGCAAAAGGCAGCTCGTGTCACAGATGCGCCCGCAACTGGTCGGCGATGGCACTACGGTCTGGCTGGATGCGAAGAACTCGCCTGCGGGCAGCTACTCATTTGAGATGTCCAACCCTAAAGGCACCATCGGCTGGTGGCAGCCCACCAGCAACGGCCCGGTGCCCGGAGCCTCGTATATTAACGGTCAGGAAGCCAAAGGGAAACACTACGCCCTCAAAATCGAGGCGATGCTGACCGGTTATGCGGATGTGCTGTGTAAACTGGACGGTCCTAAACTCACCCTCAACTATCAGCCCACCACCAGTCTGGGCGATGCAAAACCCTGGATATCTATGAAGATGGGCTGGGTGAAGAGCGGCTACGATGTAAAAGACCCCAAAATCAAGTTCAACTACATCGTGGCCAACAACGACATCGTGGTGCCTGTGTATCTCTTTAAACGGCGCACCGAATCCTACTCCTACAACTTCGGCTGGATGCGCTTCAACGGCCGTTTTGGTGCGGATTTACAGCTTGGGCCGGTCAAACTGCGGGCCGACATCACCGAGAACGAGATGGACTGGCACATCGAGGGCACCAAACTGGAACTCACAGTTCTGCCTCACAAGTCCGGCTATCCTGACCATCTCACCACATTCGACAGCAGCAATCCGAAGCTCACCAACCCTATCAACGAGTTTCTGTTCACACATAACTACAGCCACGACATCGGCGTGAACCCCGACTGGGCAGACTGGATGAGCGCGCAGATGTGCTATACCACCAGTCAGCAGGCGGGTCTGTATGAAGGCGTGATCAACGGCCACTACATCCAGCCTAGTGGTTACGTCAACTCCTGGGGAGCCATGCCCGGCTGGCCATTCCCCTTCACCGATGCCAACGGCGATGGTCTTAACGACCTGGACACCCGCCATATGCCCACCAACCCAAACATGATCATCGGAGCCCAGCGCTTGACCGCATGGAACGGCGACAGTGCCTATCTGGCCACCGTGGTCAACCGCGCTCGCCGCGCCATGGATTTCATGCTGAACGATCTGGGCGGTAAAGACGGGCTGCTGGTCATCGACTACCCCGGTCTGCAGGGGCGTAACAATGAGTTTGGCTCCAACTATTGGGACATCACGCCGTTTGGATATAAGTGCGCCTTCACCAACAGCATCTTCCCCCGCTCATTGGAGGCGATGGCCTCGCTGGAAGAGATGATGTCAGCCGACCCGAAGGCTCAGAAGCTGCTGCTCTCCAGCACTTTGCCGGCCCGTGATCCCGCATACTATAGAAACCTGGCGAAGACGGCCATCAAGAAATACAACGAGACCTTCTGGCTGGAAGACAAGAACCGCTACGCAGGCTGCATCGATAAAGATGGCACGGTGCATGACTACGGCTTCACCTTCGTCAACCTCCAGGCGATGGCGTTTGGCGAGGCCAGCCCGGAGCGGGCGCGCCGCATATTCAATTGGATGGAGACCGGCACCAGCTACACGGGCAAGCAGGACATCATCAGCAAGCACGTGTTTGCCATGCGCGCCAGTGCGGAGCTGAACCCGGCCAAGACGGCGCCTCAGACCCCAAAACCCAGTTGGTGGCACCGTGACTGGCCAGGCACCAACTTTGAGGAGCAGTGTCAGGCCGGTGGAGCCATTCTTTACACCACAGCCCACGAGATCATGGCCCGTCAGAAGCTGCTGGGCACAGAGAACGCATGGAGCCGCTTCCAGCAGGTTCTTGACCGCTACATGCTTGGTGACCGTCTCTCCGGTGGAAGCCCACTAATTACCGGACAGACCTCCCAGGGCGGCCCTGGGGGCACTGCAGGGGCATGTGGCATCGAGGGCGAGTTCCCCGAAAGCGGTCTGGTGCCCAGTCAGTTCCTGTTCGTGTTCATGGGCATCGACGCCACCAAGGATGGCCTGCGCATCGCACCCAACCTCCCAACCGACCTAAGCTGGGCGAGTGTGAAGAACATGCGCTGGAACAAGCTGGTTTGGGATGTGCGTGTCGATCGTCAGCAAGTCACATTGAAGTGCCTGACGAAGGGCCACCAGCAGACCATCACCCGCCCGTTGGTGTCAGGCGAAGCGACCATCCGCCGCGACGAAGTGAAATAGCAACGGTCTGTATTACCAGGTCATTGCCCACAACTCAGAATGGGGTCGTGCGTTGCGAATCAATACAATCCGCCATACCACGCGCTAAAGCACATGGCTATTGACCGGCCAAGCCTGCTGAAGCAGGCTGCAGGGCTGCGTCCTGTGGCAGGATGCTGATATATGCTGCCAGACTGCTTCAGCAGTCTCCGTAGGGGCGTCCCTTGTGGGCGCCCTAATCGAAAACCATAGACCAAGCAACGTCTAGGGCCACCACAAGGGTGGCCCCTACGACCGTATCAGTTACAACCCGGGCTGCCGTGCCAGCACGGGCGGGTGCTTGTTGCTACAATTACAAGCCAAGCTACCGCCCGCAACAGCGCTTGTACTTTTTCCCGCTGCCGCAGGGGCATGGGTCGTTACGCCTGATACTTTTAGCTTCTGATTCGATCTGTTCCACCATACCGGCCGGTTTATAATCTAAAATGCTATGCCCTGACATTATCCACATGGCCATCATATTCCAGTTGGTTCCTGTGTGTGTGTAAAATTTCAAGTAACCCCCACACAGCATGTTATGATCCGGCTCCCCATATTTGCTGAAGCCGTGTCTATCCTTAAGGCATCCGCCATTGCAGAACTTCAGAAACTCACACTCACGGCATTCGCGGCTAAGCTTATCATGTTTGCTCATGCCCCACTGCACTTGACTTGGCGTCTGCACGATGTCAGCCAGATTGCTCTCTATAATGTTGCCCAGCCTGTGCTCAGGGCTTACAAAATGGTCGCATGAATAGACATCACCATTATGTTCGATGACCACATTGTTTCCGCAATATTGGCTATGAACGCACAAACTAGGATTTTGGCCAGCCGCCGCCTCTATAGCGTTGTTGAAAATCTGAACATGAACCACCCCGATGTCTTGCTTGTGCCACTCATCGAACAACCCACATAGAAAATCTCCCCAGTCTGAGGGGCTGACGCTCCACTCGGTCAGGCTGCCATCGGGATTCTGCTCTACCCCGGGGATGAACTGCATCCAGGTAATGCCCTCTTGACGCAGATAGCGGTAGACCTCGCGCGGATGTTTCGCATTATCGCTATTCACCAAGCAAAGAATGTTGGTATCTACTCCATGTTCCTTCAGCCGTCGCAGGGTCTCTACCACTCGAGCATGGGTGCCATCACCCTTCAATGTGCGTCTATGCACATCATGAAGCTCTGCAGGTCCATCCATACTCAGCCCTATCAAGAACTCATTTTCGGCGAAAAAGCGGCACCACTCGTCATCTATCAACATGCCGTTGGTCTGTAAGCCGTTCACCACCTCGCATCCCTCAGGCTTATACGCCTTCTGCAATGCCACGGCTTCTTTAAAGAAATCCAGCCCCATCAGCGTCGGTTCCCCACCCTGCCACAGAAAATTAACCGTTCCCCTGTCAGACATACACTCAATGTACTGTTTGGTATATGCTTCCAGAACCTCGTGGCTCATGCGGAAGCTGCTGCCATCATCAAACAGCCCCTTTTTACGCAGGTAGAAGCAGTAGTCACAGCCGACATTACAAAGTGGGCCTCTCGGCTTGGCCATCACGGAGATGGGGAAAGCGAGCTTCTTGGAATTTGGTGTGTTCAACATGCCTTGATTCTCTTCACTTCTTTGGACAGTTGCGTATACGGACGGGGGTAGCCCTTGGCAGTGGCCTGTATCTTCTCGCACAGCCAGAAGCTGTTGGTGATGTCCGTCATGGGAACCTCAACCTCACGCATCTCTGGACGGCCTCCACCCAGACGCTGAATCTGAGGCTCGGAAACATCAAGCTCCGCCCATTGCGTGCGCCGCTTAGCCCAGATGGCCACACCGCCCAGCTTCACAAACGGCAGGGTCCATTCCGATAGGGCCCACAGATGAGCGACAGCCCGGGCGGTGGCCATGTCATACTTCCCTCGGTAATCCCCGCTCTGGCCCGCCTCTTCAGCACGTGCAACCACGCACTTGACTTTCTCAAGACCAAGCTCCGCCACCAGCTCCGACAGGAAATCAATGGGGTCATGCCGGCTGTCCATTAGGGTGAGTTTCATCTCGGGGCACATGATTTTCAGGGGCAGCCCAGGAAATCCGCCACCGGTGCCGATATCCAGCACAGATTGACCAGAGGTGGGCTTCCACACCGCCAGCAGGCTGAGGGAATCCAGAAAGTGGTGGGTTAGTGTCTTTTCGGGCGGTATGGCGGTCAGGTTCATGCGTTGAGATGCTTCGTGCAGACGTTCGGCATACAGCATGAACATATCTAGTTGCTGGGTATTTGGTTCTAGCGAGAGCTGCTGACACGCAGTCAGTAAGTCGGATCGAAAATACAATGAGCCGTCCCAAATATATGTGGTATGTTTTACGCTCAGATACCGCTACAGGTAGCACCATGCAGTATTGCAAATTGTGCCATTTTTCATGCATCAAGCGGTCATGAACAGGGTATCTGTGACCTCTTGACGATAGCATCAAGCAGTATTAAACGCCTCTACCAAGCAGGTTACAAGTAGACAATACATCACCTAGGATAAATACCTGTTAGTGTTGCTACAGATGAATGTTTCACAATGTTTCACGGGTTTTGCGTATACGGTGGCTTTGGCGGTGGCGGTGGTAAATAGTGCCACGTGATGGATATATTCGCAGGTTGGGCATCCTAGCGCGATTGTGTGGACGTGACGGCATGACAGACCGCCTGGACGAATATTGTGAGCGTGTCCCTCGGATACTTGCACAGGTGCGGGCGGCGGCCTCTCCACTGTGCTGGTGCTCCGATGATACGGTCATGACATCTGCGAAACTGTGGTAATGTCGTGGTAATGTAGTAGTAATGATAACAGCCTCAAACTGTTGTGCGTTCGTTGTGTGTTTGTTGTAGTGTATGACCATCATAAACCCTGAAATCTGCTATCCATTTGCTATCTGTTTGCTTTCAGATATCTGCGAAACTACCGAAGGATCACCGCATGATCACCGCAATAATCCAGCAGTGCCAGATGGAGCCCAGCCGTCATAAACCGCGAAATCTGCCATATATCTGCCATATGTTTGCATTACTGATAATTGCTGAAACTGATGTATGTTTGATGCACATATGATTACAGAAACCCTGAAATCTGTTCTACTTTTGTTCTACTTTTGTACTGGGTTGATGGTTGCCCATGCCGTCATTTATGCCGATTTTGGTATAGGTTTGGAATAGGTTTGATTACTGATATCTGCGAAATCCGTAGTCAATCCGTTATCAATTTGTCTCACTCCAGCCGGTGGCATGTTTGCAGATATACGCCTTATGTGCTCGCTATCTGCTCGCTATTTGCCTACCATTTGGACCGCCTGAAACAATAGCCAGCCATACCCAGCCCATACCCTCATAATCGCATGACGTTGCCCAATATGGGCGGTCACTGTGCAAGTAGGCAGAATTGCCCATACCGTCACTAGACCGCTTTTTTATAGCATCGGAATGCATCGGAATATTCGGTATCAGTGCTCTTTTTTAGGGCTGCCCAAAACTGCTCATTACTCGGATTGATCACTCTTTTTTATAGTGTCAGAATAGTCAAGATACCGCCCTTTTTTATGGCTACGGAAAACTACGGAAAACTCCCTTTTTATACGTGCGGAATATTCCGGTTTATTCGTATCTGCCCTCTTTTTTAGGGCTACAGAAAATTACAAGTTATTCGCGCCCGCTCTCTTTTTATAGCTGCCCATAATCACTCATAATGAAGTCAATGTCGTTGAGTTCGCGCCATAATGCGCCAGCCCTCCAGTTGCGCCCTTCTGCATCGAACAGCATTTGGTAAAAACGCGGTGGCCTTGGTGTTTGCGATACTATGGCTGTTCTGAGGTCAGAAGGAATACTGAACAAGGCCAAAAGCCATTCATCAAAATCGTGTTGTTCCTGTTCATTTGGTGCGGCGGTTTCGTTGGTGTCCAGATGGCAGGGCGGTGCTTGTGGGCGCTGTATGCATGGTTCAACGGGTTCGATGGCGTCAAACTCCGCCGCGATAGCGGATAGATCAGCAAATACCAAATCTGCTGATGGTGCTGATGGCGGCGATGGCTTGGCGGTCACTGCTGGAGCGGTGGCCTTGTATAAACTCCAGTCTACATACTCCTTGGCGGTGGCCTCATTGACGGTGATGCTGTTGTAGATGTTGGTGACGTTGATTGTTCGTCCGGTTCTGTTTCGTCTATTGCTGCCCTTGCAGCTCATTCGATGGTTCGTTAGCTTTCGCATGGTGGTATACCCTTCTTATGTTTATCTGTTGATTGCCGTATCCGTTCACCTCCGATATCTCCTTGTGATATCCGATGCTTGATATTCACTCAGTGCTTCAATGGTTGCCCATATTGTGAGCGTGTCTGACTAGCATTACTCGCACAGGGCGGGCGGCGCTGATGGTGGCCACTACATGCCCTCAGAATGTCCGAATATGTGCTACTCCATCGCCTCCCTTCATGCGGTCCGATGATTGCGATATATTGACCTTCGGATACGGATATTCGGATATTATCTATAGAGTATTGAATATCCAATATCCGTATCCTTGTATCCTTGATATCTTTTTTCTCTCTCTACGGTCAAGGGACTTAATGAAAGATATTGGATATTGGATACTAAATACTCTAGGTAGAATATCCAATATCCGTATCCAATATCCATATCCATATCCATCAGTCTGTCACCGCGCCCGTCGCCTCAGTGCAAGTCGTTCCAGCGTCACACTCATGACATTGTGCCAGTTCTGGAAGTTCCCAGCAGTTGAGTTTTCCAGCCTTATCAGGCTTATCATATTTTACGATGGTGCCTTTATCACTCAGCCGTTTAATCACTGTCTTAAACGAGGACTCTTTCGCCTCGCTATCACGCTGTTGGATTTCGAAAAATATCTGCTTGGTAGTCATCACTTCATTCGTGCATAATTTCGCCTGTGCCAGAATGTCCATGACCATGTCAGACATCATCGCCATTTTGCCTTTAGGTTTGGCTGTTGACGTGACATTGCCAGATACTCCATCATTACCGTCATCTTTTGGTGGCTGCCAGTCAGATACAACCATTTTGCCTGTGGCATCCCAGCGGATGTTGACGGGCCGAACGGGTTTACCTCTGACATCACTCTCCAGCTTTTGATATCCGCCGCTTGCCGTGCGTGAGTTCAAATATAGCACGCGGTCAAATTGGCCTGGTATGTTTCCAGTGCCTGCGATTTTGTCGACTATGCTGCCAGATGTGTTTTTTCGTCCATGGTGAAGGGCAACAATCGTACAGTCCTTTGTTGCCACCAACACGGGCTGTATGGCCACAACACTTTCAGACGCGCTGTTTTCATCTTTGCAGTGCATGATATTACGCAAAGTATCGATAACAAGCAGATCATCTCGTTCGATTGAGTTTTGTACCGCCTCTTTTTCGGCATCACTTGGATGTATGAATATTTTCCAGTGTCTGATGTCAATCCCAGCGGCCTTGTAGTTGTCTCTGCGTTGTTTCCAAATTGATTTACGTTCTTCACTCCATATGATAATCCGCTTGAAGTGGCCTGCCCAGCCTGCAAGCACCTGGTATAGTAGCTCCGATTTACCCGCCCGCGGTGCTCCAGCTAGTAGATGGCTTGTGTATTTGAGAAAGAACGGGTGCTCAGTGTTGTTCAGGAAGGGTAACGGCTGTTCGATGAAGTCATCATCTTCAAGTTCATCGAAATAGAAAGCATCGCTTTCCGGTGGTAGTATTCCAGCTTGTAGAATGTGCTCCCACATTAGCGGTGATAATCCCAGCCCGCCGCCGCGCGCGCCTCCAGATGCTTTATGCTCCATAGCGTGAAGATACAAGCTGGTTTTATCATCAGCAGATAGGGCGGTATATGCACTGCCAAAATCAAGGTAACCGCCTGGCTTTCCAGCCCTTGCCTCATTCAGCTTTTTGACACAGTCGCTTACTGGTTGTGATAGTTCGCCCTCTGCCCAGACCTCCGCGCCGCGCTCCCTGTGCTGGTTGAAATCAACACGGTCAGTATATTGATTGTCGATTGATGCGGTGTCCGATTGCCGGTAGTCTGTCTGTGTGTCTTGGCTGTAACCCTCATATGGTTTGTGCCACTCATAGGATTTTGCGCCTTGCGATAACCGCATTTGTAGGGCGGCGTGCAATGTGTGCTCCAGCCAGTCACCTTCTGGATAGCGCTGCCCTGCGTGTTTGGTGTTGCTATGGTCAACAACGGCATACGCTCCACGAAGTATACTGCCTACCTTGCTGGTGTCATTGTTGGCCAAATATAACAGCTTCGTGCACAGTTTGAATATCTCACTGCTTGCATCTGCTCCCAGATTGCCATTGTAGACCGCGAACATATCAGGGCACATAGTAGCCAGTACTGCCATTACTTCGTCGTCAGTGGGCATATACGGGCCATTGTGGGCATGTCTTGGAATATCATGAGCGTATGGTTTGGGTTCACTCGCACAGGTGGAGACGGTCGACTTGACGGGCCGCTGTTCACGGTCGATGGTGTCAAGGGTAGCCAGATCATCACGCAGGTCAGCCCGCCCGTCCGCCTCGCCTGTGCCAGTTCTATCTAACACGCTGGTAATATCGCTGGGTTCTTCATTGTTCATACCCATAGCCCAGCGGATTATCTCCACTGGTATTACTGCCACTTCGTCGAATGACGTCCAGCCGGTTTCACTCTCTCCAGCGACGTCATATGCAATGTCGATACTGTAGACGTCACCGGTCAAATATACTGCGTATGGCGATTTGTGTTTACCATCTGTTCCAATTTGGGCAGGGCATAATACTTCAGTTTCGCAGTTGGCATGTTGTGACTTCTTGTGCCAGATCGGAAATGGCAGATCATCGGGTAACCTGCCCAGAATGTGCAGCCCTGTGCCACTCTGTGACCATTCAATGTAAAGCCCGGCGTCCTTTGCCATACTACACATGCGCTTAAAGGCGCCCTGGCATCGCGTTTCTTGTGACATGCTGATATGGTCGATGTCGATGCAAACCCAGCCCTTTGGAATGTAGATACCCAGCCCGTCCGCATGACCATCAATTACAGACTGTCCGCATGGTTGATACTTTCGCCATGTGGCAGGCTTGGCCTTGTTGGTATCGATGGGTGGTTTCTTAGTTGCCGTTCCGGTTATGACACGCTTCCAGTTCGTCCATATCCGCTGTTCAGTCAGAATGGGTAGATGGTCACGCAGGGCACGCAGATTTGATACTTTGGTGTATTGGTAGTCTGCTGATTGCCGGTCACGGGTGAACGGTGGCAGATGTCCATACAAGCGGTCGAGTTCTTCAAGGTCTGCCTGTATCGCAGGGTCGATTTCGTAGGTGTCTTTCATGGTGCTCAGTTCCTGTCTGATGGCTGTTACCATCATGTTGGACTGTGGCAGGTGATGCATGGCGGGCGGTATACTATTACTGTCAGTTGCCTGTTTCGTGCATGTTTTGCCACATGTCAAAGTATTCGCCGTCTAGCTTGCCACTAGGCGGCTTTTGCATTTGTAGTCAATCCTTGAACACATCAATCGCATGGACTTGGACGCCTCTTGTGCATTTTTCATATGGCAAACAGACGCTTACCCATTCATAGATTTCCAGTCCAGTTGCAGCGCATACCGCCGCGATGTGGTCAACCTTCAACGGTGCCTCACCGTTCATCAAGCGGAAGTACTGGCGTTTCGATACTCCCAGCATAGCGGCGGCCTCACTTGACGTAAACCCGTGCTCCTTGATGGCCTCTTTCACGCTATAAGTTTCCATTCCTGCTATTCCCTTCTATGCCATTGTAGGCACTCCAGCTATATTGTGACATAGATTTGGCATCTCGCAATTCCTAATTTGTCGATAGTAAAATCTGTTCAAAATATTATTTACCCCATTATTACCCCATTTCACGCTATTTAGTGTAATGCTTATAACTGTAGTGCGTGATTTTGGTTACCTTGCGGTGATGATTTGGGTGATTATGGTAATTTGGTAGCATATATGACGAATACGACAATGTGACAATCTGTGAAGCGATAAGCACTACAGGCAGTATCAAAATGAAGTTGAACGCACTACAGGGATATCATGACGGTGTTCGTCCGGTCACTTGCACAGGCGGGCGGGCGCCTCTGTTGGCTGTTGGCTGTTCTGTTGGCAGTATGCAGATACCGACCTCCAGCCCGCCAGCCTCTCACCTGTGCAAGTTGCTAGTATTACACGCTCATGATATCCGGGCGGTTAGATGGATATGGCGGTCACTCCCATATGGTCACTGCCTCCGGTTCATGTTGCCAACATAGCTCACTCGTTCGTGAACCTGCTTCAATATGTCTTGATTGACGCCTAGATATGCCTGCGTGACACTCAAATTACTGTGCCCTAATAGCTGCCGAACAATTTCGAGATTTGCGCCGCCCTCTGTCCATGCAGTAGCCGCCGCCCGTCTGAGGTCATGGGCGCTCAGATGTATTCCTGCCTCTTTCGTTCGTCGCTTCAGCATAGATGCAATCGCGCCGCGTGTCAACGGCTTACCACGGCCTCCCATGAACAGCGCTGGGTTGTTGTCACTCCGAACATTGTGATACCGCTGTATTGCTATCATGGTCTGACTACTCAGAAATGCGTATCTGTCCTTTCGTCCTTTGCACCCTGTCAACATCACGGTACCGCCCGCCGCTTCACGCCGTAGCCCTTCAATTTCACCAACACGGCATCCAGTGTCCAGCATGAACAGTATCACCGCCCGGTCACGTAGACACGCCTCATTCTTGGCGTCTACAGTTGATAGTAGTGCTTGCACAGTGTCTGATGAGGGCGGTCTGTGCTGGACTCGGTCGAACCTGGGCGGCCTCAGTTTGGCCAATTGTGGAGTATCGGTTAGTTCTTGGCTGTATAGCCAGTTGCCAAACGCCTTGTATGTCCGATATGCACCATGAATATTGATACCACTCATACCGCGGTCACGCATATCAGCAAACAACGACATAACAGCATGGTGGTCGAATTGGTGAACATCGGTTATTGTGTCCGGTAGTTGTTTGAGGTAGGCAGCATAGAAAGTGATTGTTTTTGGACGTAGCCCGCGCGCCTTACAGTCCATCAAAAACAGACCTATTGACGCTTTTAGAGGTCTGTTTTTAGAATTGCAGATCAGATGGTCGTTCAAGATTAGGGCCTCCGACATGTTTTTACATGCCACTACCCATAGCGTCTGAGTGTCGTTTGAATGACGTAGAGCATACCATATGTTGCTGGGTATTTGGTTCTAGCGAGAGCTGCTGACACGCAGTCAGTAAGTCGGATCGAAAATCTATAGTCATCACACTATAGATTTTATCGCTTACCCACCGTCAATTGCACCTTGCGCCGCTCAGTTCCGTTGGTTAAGGCCACCTCTAGCACGTCACCCGGTTTGACCGTGCGGATGAAAGAGGCCGCGTCTGACAGTCTTGCGATGCGTGTAGCGTTGAGAGACATAATGACATCGCCAGGCTCAACTCCTGCCAGCGAGGCCGGGCCGTCAGGAAGCACACTCTTGATCAACGCGCCATACCCCTGAGGCGCATCCACCATCGTGACACCAAGGAACGGCCGTTCCAGCTTTCCTTCACGCATCTTCTGCAGCACGCTCACCACGTCATTGATGGGAGTAGCCAACGCACTGGAGCTATGGTTCATGGCATCACCTTGTGGATAGACGCTGGCAACGACGATGCCAATCACCTCACCGCGCACATTCACCACGGCGGAGCCAGGTGAGCCAGGGCCAACAGGCCCGGAAATCTGCAGCAGGTTGCTTAAGGTGGTGGCACCATCGTTTAAAACCACGCTGCGCCCCTTGCCGGCCAGTATACCGAACGCTACGCTTCGGTCATACCCACCAATGCCGCCAACGGTCACCACGACTCCACCAACCGGAACCGCGTTGGAGTCGCCAAACTTCAGGGGAATCAGGTCCACGGGTATCTCAGAGGTCTTCAACAACGCTGTGGCGTTCAGTTCATCAATACTGATCAGTTGGGCTTCGAACCGGCGACCAGTCATGCCCTGGACACTGCAGCGTTTGGAACCGCGGACTAAATCCGCACTCGTCAAAATGAAGCCCTTAGAGTCAATTAGAAAGCCGCTGCCCTTAGTGGGCGGCAAAGGTCCGACAGGCACGACGGACTTGACCATCTCGTTTGCGTTTTCTAGTACACCTATGTTATCAAACGCACCAGATGCTCGATTTCCGCCAAACGCCTCCACTGCCACCACGCCAGGAAGCACTCTTGTGGCTAGCTCACTGACCTCCTTGTTCATCTGGTCAAGTGCCCCCTGCGCGCAGGCGAAGGTACTCAACGCAACTAAGGCGGTGGTGATGACCGAGATATGACGGAAAACACGTGCTTTCACTATAGTGATAACCCCGATTCGGTTGGAATTCCGCGAGACTCCATGGGAACCGCCGACATTGCAGTGCTGCTGAGAGCCACATCGCTTACTCGCGTTGGGGCCATGCTGGAACCACCGCCACCAGCTCCCGTGCTGAACGCATGCAGTTCCGCTACCCCTGGAGGCTGCACATCAGCAGCAACCGACTTGGTCATCATCGCCACAGATGGCGTTGCCGATGACATATTCAACGATACCCGATTGGTGCGTATGGCATCCTGCTGTTCGCCGATACGGGGAACGCCCAGCATCTGGGCCGAAGCCATTAGCTGCCTGTCAACTGAACGAGACCTTACCGGCATCACAGGCACCGACGCCAAGCCGCTCTTGCGCTCCTGCGGCGACTTCATGGCTACACGCTGCTTCAGCCTGGGCTGTTGATGTGCTGCCACCACTGAGGGCTGCATTGGCATGAAGGCCTTCAGCTCATCAACACTAAACAACGGCTTCTGGGGCAGATCTGCCACGGTAGCCTGCTGCGACGTCGCTTTCTGCGTAAGCATGGGCTGTACAAATAGCTCTCTATGACTGTAGTCTGTACCAATCACTGCAAGCACAACAGCCGCCACAAGAGAACCGACCCAGAGCCCGGGTGAGATGATGATTCCGCTAGGTGCCGACACCATCGAGGGCCGGACCGCGAGTGGCTTAAAGCCACCAAACGGCTCTGCAGGAATTTTCATGCAGACCTGCTTGGTCATTGAACGGATTTCGGTACTCAGGCTGAGTTGACGACGGCAATGTCCGCACGACTCCGCATGCTTCTGTGCAAAGGCAGGTAGTCGGTCGGGCTTATCTGCGTAGTCAAGATACCATTCCACGAAACGGCATAGTATGCTCATTCTGGGCCCCCTTGCATTTCGATCAGCTTTTGTTTCAACTGACGGCGAGCTCTAAAAATCTTAAGTTTGACACTGCCAACAGTACATTTCAGTGCAGTGGCGATTTCGGAATATTCCATATCATCAAGATCGCGCATTACGAGCATCAGTCTATGATGCGCGGGCAGTTCAGAGATAGCTCTCTGGACAAGCTGCTGCGTATCACTCACTATGGCTTTGCGCTCAGGATCTTCTTTATCGTCGGCGGGCAGATCCCACTCAATAGGAACTTGTTTAACTTTTTTGTTGCGCTTGATATGGTCAAAACACAGATTGACAGCGATGCTGGTAATCCAGGTACGGAACTGTGAGTCCCCACGAAAACTGGCTAAAGCGCGGTATCCCTTAATAAACGCCTCTTGAGTTAAATCCTCTGCATCGGCCTGGTTGCCCACAATGCTGTAGACCTTCCGAAACACAGCGACACGATGGGTCTCCCACAATACCTCAAAGGCATGGGAATCTCCATCGCGACTTAAATTCACCAGTTCAAAATCTGGCTTTCGGGTTGGTGTCTCCGCTGAGCGGTTCAAGCTCCACTCCAAAGTCTGTGTTTGCATCCTGTCACCCTCTATTGTAGGCCATTCTCGCTAGAAAAGCGCGTGTTGGAATAATACATGCCGGAATTCGTCCATTCGAAAAATTAGACGTTGATTATGCGATGAAGTTACCAATTGGTCATCGGTCAACATGAGCATAAAAGTCGCTTTGGTAGAATACATTATGTGCATCAGGATGACGTGGAGGTTTTACCTTGCATTTCGGTGATACTCTGACAGAATTAGTCGCTATCCTTGCCATTGCGACACTGATGAGCATCGTCGCTGCGCGCCTGAAGCAGCCGATCATCATCGGTTTGATTGCCACAGGAATACTCGTAGGGCCGTCTGGTTTGCGCTGGATGCGGTCTGCTGGACAGATTCATCTCCTTGCAGAAATCGGCTTGACGGTTCTGTTGTTTGTGGTGGGTCTCCGACTAGATATCGGTATGCTTAAAAGAATGGGCAAGACCGCACTGCTAATAGGTGGCGGACAGGTTTTACTCACCACGGCTGGGGGTTTCCTGCTCAGCATGGCGTTAGGATTACCGGTTCTGACCTCGGCGTATGTCGCAGTCTGTCTCACATTTTCAAGCACCATCATCATAATCAAGCTGCTTTCTGACAAAGGTGATACGGATTCATTGTATGGGCGAATCGCTCTGGGCGTGCTCATCATACAAGACATTGTCGTAATTTTCTTGATGATCTTGCTTAGTGCGGTCAGTGGAAAGAATACCGACAGCCCGGGTATGACCTTTGCGCTCATTATCGTTAAGGGTGTTCTGATGCTGGGGGTGGTCGGATTCCTGACTACGAAAGTGTTGCCAAGAGCTCTGCAGCGTATTGCGAAGGACGCTGAGCTGCTTACGGTGTTCGCCGTCACATGGGCCCTGGCTCTAGCTACCATCTCGCACGCGCTGGGTTTCAGTAAGGAGGTGGGGGCATTCATTGCTGGCATCGCTCTGGCCTCAACCCCCTACCGCGGAATGCTGGGAGCCCGACTGGCCAGCCTGCGAGATTTCTTGATACTCTTTTTCTTTCTCGACCTGGGTTTACGGCTAGACGTCGGCAGCTTGGAGGACCAACTGCTGAGAGCGATCCCACTCACAATATACGTATTGCTTGGCAAGCCGTTCATCATGATGTTCTTAATGGGACGTGTGGGCTACAAAAAGCGTGTCGGATTCATGACGAGTGTCTCGCTGGCGCAAATTAGCGAATTCTCGCTGATGCTGGTAGCCCTTGGCCTCTCATTAAAGCATATCGACAGCAGCATTGGCGGCATGATCACTTTGGTGGCTCTTGTTAGCATCACCGCGTCCAGCTATTGTATCATGCGCACCCAGAGCCTCTACCAGCGGCTGGCACCTCGCTTAAAGCTGTTTGAGCCGAAAGGTAACATCATCGAAGAGGCCCAGGACCTGCATGGCGATATGGGGCCTGCCGATGTGATAGTGCTGGGCCTGGGGCGTTACGGTGCGATTGTGTGCCGTAGAATGCGCCAGATGAACCGGGAAGTACTGGGAGTAGACTACAATCCAGATACTGTAAAGATATGGCACCGAAAAAAACGCAGAGCTATATACGGCGATGCCAGCGACCCTGAGTTCTTGGGTTCACTACCGCTGGTGGACGCGCGTTGGGTTGTGTGTGCAGTCCACGACACCGAAACAAACAGAAACCTGCTGCAGGAGCTTCGAACAATGCAGTATCAAGGTATCATCGCCTGCACAGCAGATAACACCCGCCAAGCCAGAGAGTGGCATAGACTGGGTGCTGATCTGGTGTTCCGCCCGTTCCAGGACGCAGCCGAACAGGCAGTGGATATCATGATGCTAAAAGAAGAAGAGATAGCGAGGAAAATCATGGACAGTCAGATTCAAGGTCTACATGACCACTACATCATCTGCGGCTTTGGACGCATGGGGCAGCAGATTGCCAAAGACTTGAAGAGGGACGGTGTGCCTTTTTTGGTGGTAGAAAACAACCAGGAACAACTCCCCCGCTTAAACGAGCTGGGGTTGCTGCATGTGATTGGTAAGGCAAGTGAAGATGATACACTCATCCAGGCCAAAATATCGACCGCAAAGGGGCTGGTCAGCGTGATGCCCACCGACGAAGATAATGTGTTTGTGGTGTTAACCGCCAGGGTGCTGAACCCGGAACTGACCATAGTTGCCCGATCCATTCTAGAAGAGAACGAAGACAAACTGAAACGGGCTGGAGCAGACCGTGTGATTTCGCCCTATATTTTAGGCGGGCGCCGCATGGCCGCCTTGATCACAAAACCTCAAGTCACCGACTTTCTTGACATGGTGCTGCACAATGACCAGTTTGATATGAACATCGGTCATGTTGTCGTGGCACCAGACAGCCCCGCTGTTAATAAGGCGATACAGGAGCTAGATTTGCGTGGACAGTGTGGGGTCACTGTGCTGGCCATCCGTGACAGCGAAGGGGTGCATGTGGACACCTCGCACAGCACAGTGCTCCGCGCAGGTGATGACATGATATTGCTGGGTTCACTTCAGCAGCTCCAGAAAGCATCGGAATTCCTGGGCTCACCTCTGGCCTGACGGAACTGCTGCTTCACGTAAAGGAAGCATGTAGGTAACTGGTCGTATGGGCGTCCCATGTGGGCGCCCTTACTGCAATCATCCCGCCGCATTAGAGCATACATTTCGTACGCGGAATCCGTAGATGACCCTTGTGGTCATCCGCATCTATGGGTGGAACGAAATCATGTATGCCTGACGGGGTAACAGGTCAGTTTCCATAGAGTGTTCGGATGACCACAAGGGTCATCCCTACGAAGGCTGCATCGCCATGGGAATTGGACTGGGGCGCCCCTTGTAGTCATCCGAACATACTTTAACTACAATCATACCGTCTCATCAGTGCATACATTTCGTACGCGGAATCCGGGGATGACCCTTGTGGTCATCCGCATCTATAGGTGGAACGAGATCATATTTGCCTGACGGGGTAACAGGTCAGTTTCCATAGAGTGTTCGGATGACCACAAGGGTCATCTACGAGGGCTGCATCGCCATGGGAATTGGACTGGGGTGCCTCTTGTGGTCATCCGAACATGCTATAACTACAATCATACCGTCTCATCTGTGCACACATCACGAACACGGAATCCGTAGATACTGTGCACTTTGTCAAGGCCCCCCAGGGTTAAATCTGTTATTTGCTCGGAATACCAGATTTCCATATATAACGTTGCAGGTATAACGATTATATATGCCGTTATGACAAGTGTATCTTGAATCTACCCCAAGCTCATGACAAAAGCCAGTCACACAGTAAGATACATAACCACGTAAAAGGTTGCCCGCCATCCGTAGTGATGAACGCCCGCCCCGCATCTTTGAACCTGCAAAGATAACGTTGATGTTATAATGTTTTTGGGACGCTTAGCTCAGTAGCGATTTAGCGAGTACTGAACATGTATCTTTACCGCTAGTACGCCGGCTCTGGAATGCTGCTCATCCACTCATGGACAAACAACAATCATGCTGTGGCTCTCCATCCATACACCCCGATCCTTGAACGACCCTGTCCTGCCCAGCCTCATTACCTTCGCCGGCAAAAACTGGGGCCGCTCCGGCACGAAGCTGGACAAGGTCAGTGTCGTCGGATGGCAGTGTCTGGTTGGCCTGAGCATCCTGCGGCTCCAATCCGTAGCACGGATCGTAGGCCTTATGCCTGGTCAACACCGTCCACATCAAGATCAGCAGCTTACGCATCACCGCGCATAAGACCTTATTGCCAGAACCCGGTCCGAATCTCTTACGCATTCTGGCTACAAACTGATACATACTGGGATGGATTGCTGTCGACTTACGTTCCAACATCTGTAATACCACCATGGCACTTGTGTAAAGCAAGGAGCGCATTAAGGGATCACCCATTTTGGATATGCGGCTTACGGACATAATGCTGGTTCCTGACTGGTGCGGACATGGGTTCATACCCACAAACCTGACCAGCTTCGCCGATGTCGAAAAGCAAGAAATATCACCGATGAGCCCTAAAAAGTAGTTGGATGTGATATCACCTACACCCGGAATACTGTTCAGGAGGCGACGGTCCTCCGCTAGCTTGTCATCGCTGGCAATAATCTCTGCCGCCGCAGAGTTAAGAAGCTGGATATCTTCTTTGCAGTGATCTATGCTGCGCGTAAGAACCGTTATAGAATGCTCATTCTGAGCGTGAGAGAGCCTCTGCTGCAGAGAGTTTTGATGTTTGACCAGCATGCGCCGTGTACGTCCGATTTCCTGCAGTGACCGATAACACTCGCCTTTGGGATTGTAGAGACGCAGGCGGTTCTTGAGTGCGTAATCTGCAATGATCAGGCTGTCCACATAGTCGGTCTTTTGCCGAGAGCCCTGTGAGAGGCGATGGTAGTGTATCCGGCAGGGTTCTTGCCGTGACACTGCCTGCTTATGCTTATACAGGTAGTCAAGCAGCTCTTGCTCACATCCGCCAGTGCCTTCCATTGCGAACAGCACAGGCATCCAGCCTTGCTTCTTGGTAAGTGACACGAGGTCTTTGAAGCCCTTCTGGTTGTTCACAAACTGCTTGTGGACGAGATGGGTGCCGTCCTGATCGACGACAGACACGTCAAAAGTGTCTTTGGAGATGTCGATCCCGGCGTAGTAGCTGTAAGAGTTGTCATTGATTTGCATAGTTCGGTATGCTCCTAGTTAGGGACAAAGGTGAAGAAATGAACCTTGACATCCTTGTATATGCGGGCTTTGAGCCCATGTTACTGTTCGTGTTAGGCCATTGCAGAGAAGGGTGCCGCTCTACGTTGCGTAGTCAATGCTACAAGGGATGACCCGGCATCTACCCCTTCTCTTTCACCCCAGCGTCCCGGTGTGAGGATGGTCCTCAACTCTTGTTGTAGGTATGAGGACCTCCATCTTTAAGCATACAAGGGATGACCCTTGTGGTCATCCGCAAACCCAGGTGGTTGTCGAACTATTACTCCACCGCATGGGTCTGCAATCACGCTCTGGCGGATGGGCACAAGGCCCATCCCTACGAATGCCCCCTTAACCCGCCCTGTCTTGATCGCCAACGTCCGGGGCGGTTTTTACCTAACCGCGCCGGTCTGGCATTGAATCCGGATGACCACGAAGGTCATCCACGACACCATCGGTTACGGCGTTGTCCGCCGTGCATGCACGGGGAGGTGCTTTCGGGTTAATCTGGAAGTGACCGATCTGACAATAATAGTCACAATTCCTATCTGCACATATTCCATTAGGCGGCACTAATATGCCATACTCAATGTAGAACCAAACATTACACAGGGGTACTACACATGCCAGACGTTACTTTCTCCGTTGATGGTGTATCGGAAAACACCACAGAGACCACAGTGACCGCACGTGGATTCAAATTCACAGTAGATGAACCGCCGAGTCTTGGTGGACAGGATGCCGGGCCGAATCCCGTGGAATATCTTCTCGGGGCCTTAAGCGGCTGTTTAAATGTGGTAGCTCGGATGATCGCCAAGGAGCTGGGCTTTAACATCGAGACGCTCAATATTCATATTGAGGGCGACTTGGACCCCAGCGGTTTTATGGGAACGAATCCCAATGTGCGGGCAGGTTTCAAGAGTATCAGAGCGGTGCTCAACGTTAAATCTAACGCCACAGATAAGCAGCTTGATGAGTGGCTGACAATGATAGAAAGCCGTTGTCCCGTGAGTGATAACATCGGAGCCGTCACCCCGTTGAAGGTCACCTGGGAAACCTAGACTCCCTCAGCCGATTGATATGCGATAGAGCCGCACCAACATTTTGGTGCGGCTCTATCACATGAAGTCTGCAGTTGTCCCGATGAGGACCCGGTATCTACCCCATGAACCGTGCCATCTTGCTCAGCCGTTCGTGGCGCATCCGAAGCAGATCAGGTACAGGCAACTGCCGTAATGACTCCAGCTCTTCCCAAAGCAGTTCCCCAGCTTTGTCAGCAGCGGCGGCTGGTGCCCTATGAGCTCCACCCAACGGCTCCGGCACGATGCTGTCAGCCACACCCAGCTCCACGGCATCATTGGCCGTCACGCGTAGTGCGGTGGCCGCTTGAGCCGCTTTCGTGGGGTCACGCCATAGAATGGCTGCGCAGCCCTCCGGTGGAATCACCGAATAAACCGCATACTGAAGCATCAGCAGATAGTCCCCTACTCCAATACCCAGAGCACCACCACTTCCGCCCTCGCCTATCACCAGCGAGATCACAGGCACCTTCAGCAGCGACATCTCCATCAGGTTACGGGCAATTGCCTCACCAATCCCCCTCGATTCGCTTTCGGGACCGGGGTCAGCGGCGGGAGTGTCGATGATGGTGATGATCGGGATGTTCATTTTGGCCGCCAGTTTCATCACACGCATCGCCTTGCGATAGCCTTCAGGGCGCGCCATCGCAAAGTTGCGTCGCTGGCGCTCCTTTAAATCGGAGCCCTTCTGTTGCCCCATCACGGCGACATTCATACCCTTGATGGATCCTATGCCAGCAACCATCGCAGCATCGTCACCATATACGCGGTCCCCGTGCAGCTCAACAAAATCATCGAGCATCGCCTGAATATAGTCCATCGTCTTCGGCCGGTCAGGGTGCCTTGCCAGTAGAACATGATCCCATGTGGTTAGATTGGAGTATATCTGCGTCAGCAGCTCTTCACGTTGTGCCTCAAGCTGAGATATTTTCAGGCGGTTGTCTACCCCCTGTCGGGCTGACAGATCCTTAAGCTTTTGGATATTAGCTTCCAGGGCGGTGATGGGCTTTTCAAAGTCCAGTACTGTTGGCATCTCTACGACCTCCCCAATAAGCGTAATAACCGAGTGAGAGTGGCTCTCATCTCTTTGCGGTCGACTATAATGTCAATCATCCCATTTTGCAGTTGGTACTCTGCGGTCTGGAAGTTGGCAGGTGTACGAGATACCTGAGCTTGAGCTGCCACACGCTGCCCGGCAAATCCCACATGAGCTCTGGGTTCTGCGATGATGATGTCCGCAACCGAAGCATAGCTAGCTAAAACTCCGCCAGTCGTAGGGTCCGTGAGAATACTGATGAACGGAATGGCCGCTTCGGACAGCCGACCTACCGCTTCACAGGTTCGTGCCATCTGCATGAGCGAGAGTAAGCCTTCCTGCATACGGGCCCCGCCTGAACTGGACACGGTGATAAACGGCTGCTCCGTCTCAAGGCTCATGGTGGCTGCGCGCACGATCTTTTCACCCACGACGCTGCCCATGCTGCCTCCCATAAACCGGAAGTCCGCCACGGCCAATACGGTTGGTATCTCGCCAATAGAGCATCGGCCAGTGATGATCGCATCATTCATCTCTGTGTTGGCGACACTTTTCGCTCGCTTCTGGTCGTAATCTGGAAAATCCAGCGGGTTGTACGACGACAGCTCAGCGTTCACTTCCTGAAAAGAACCGGCATCGGTAAGAAGCTCAATACGCTCCCATGCCGTGAGTTTGTGGTGGTGCGAACACCTAGGGCAGACTTTCGCATTGCGAACAAAATCTCGGTTGAACAGGATATGCTTACATCCGTCGCACCGGATCCAATCTGCAACTTGAGCCGATTGAGTCGGAGTGCTATTTGTCATTTTTTGATTCCTATTGTCGAATTAATGGCGTGTGCCTGTCCTTGCTGATGATTATTTATACAAAGTAATGATATCCTAAAGGGAATAGACTATAAAAGTCAAATCGGAGTAATCGCACATTATGGACATCCAAAAACTTCGCGAGGAGATCGACATTGTTGATCTCGAGCTGCTGCAACTCATCAATAAGCGTGCGGAATTGGCCTCACTAATAGGTAAGGCCAAGCAGCAAAGTGCTGCTGTTGTCTACGTTCCAGAACGCGAGCAAGAGATTTTACGACGTCTGAGCAGCCTGAACCAGGGTCCTTTGACTAATGCACATATCACCGCCATCTTCCGACAGATCATTTCGGCAGCCCGAAACTTGGAGCAGCCCCTTAGGGTCGCCTTCTGGGGACCATCCGGCTCCTTTAGCCACATGGCGGCTACACATCAGTTTGGTGAGTTCTGCGAGCCGCACCCAGTGGGCAGCATACGCGAAGTATTTGATGAGGTTGAGCGTGAACGGGCCGATTACGGCATCGTACCGGTGGAGAACTCCACCGCCGGAGCCATCCCTGACACGCTGGATGAGATGGGGCGATCACGGTTATTAGTAGTAGCCGAAAACTACGAGCAGATACATCATAACCTGCTGTACAACGGGGATATCAGTGAGATACGCACACTCTATACCGGGGTCCAACCCCTGCACCAATGTCAAGACTGGCTGCGACAGAATCTGCCGCATGTGGACGTAAAAGAGGTGACAACCACCAGCAGGGCAGCCGAATTGGCAAGTAAGGAAGCGTTTGCGGCTGCGATTGGCAACCCGCTGGCATCAAGCATTTATAACCTTGATATCGCTGTGGCAAACATCGAAGACAATCCCCGTAATTTTACTAGATTTTTGGTTGTTGGACGAAATGAGCCCCGGCCGACTGGTAAAGACAAGACCAGCCTGCTGTTTAGCGTAGAAAACAAGCCAGGCCAGTTAATCCGTGCCATGAGCGTATTTCAAGCCCACAACATCAATATGTCTATGATAGAGAGTCGGCCCTCCAAAAAGCGTCCGGGCGAGTATCTATTTTACGTCGATGTGGACGGTCACAGGCAAGACCCCAACATTGCCCTTGCACTGGATGAACTGCACTCAGTTTGTTCAATTTTGTCAATAATTGGCTCATATGCGGCTTCTGAACAGGAATTTTAAGATATTTTTAAAAATAATGCTAAAAATACACCAAATACTATTGCATTTTCTGGTAGTTAGTGTAAAATCAATTCCATGTCGTGTAGAATCTGAGCAATTATTTCAGGCTTCACAAATACTCATTTTTACATGACTGATGGGCAATTTTGCACCATGCAAGGAGGAAAGCACAGGTAATGCAAAACGGTACCGTTAAATGGTTCAATGATTCCAAGGGCTATGGATTCATTGAAACTGAAGAAGGCAAGGATGTCTTCGTACACTACTCTGCCATTATGATGAATGGCCACAAGACCCTCGCCGAGGGTCAGCGCGTACAATTCGAAGTCGTTGACGGAAACAAGGGCCCTCAAGCCTCCAACGTCAGCCCAGCTTAGTAATAAGCTGTTCATTACTTCATACATAACGCAACTATCCTAAATACCCTGGTTAATGAAGCCTTAACCAGGGCTTTTTTTGCCACTATCTCAGGATGGGTGGAACACACATTCTTTGCCAGAGCGTATAATGGATTGTAGGGGCCTAAAGCCCTGCACCTGAATAATCAATCGTGATAAAATTCTGCAATTCTGGAAGGAGCTAGCACACCATGAATTCGACGAAAAGCACTCTGTGGCTTGTCGCCGGGGTATCGTTAACCGCCACTCTGCTGGCCGGTTGCGGCTCGAAGAGCGTAGGAACCATTAACGGGAACAAGATCAGCGTAGAGACTTATCTCAAGCAGCTAGATATGATGTCCGTGCCGATTGGGGTTAACCCAAATACTAACCAGCCAATCACAGCACCAGCCGGTTTCGTTGCAGTCAGTGCTTTAGTTGATCGACAAATCATCATAGATATGGCCAAAAAGGAAGGTCTCCTTCCTACGAAAGATGAAGTCAATAAAGAGTACAACCGCCAGTCGAAAAAGGCTACATTTACCGAGAACATGAAGAAAATGAACTTCACACCAGATGATGTCAAAGACTCTTTGACTTACGAGCTGGCTAAGTTCAACCTGCGCACCAAGGGCATCAAGGTCTCTGCTGATGAAGTGAAGAAGATTTACGAACAAAACAAACAGCAGCGTTTTACTGAGCCTGAGCAGGTCAAGCTTTCTGTCATTCAAACCAAAACAAAGGCAGACGCTGACAAGGCATACCAGGCTATTAACAAAGGCGAAACTTTTGAAGCGGTCGCGATGAACGTCTCGACTAACGCATTCCGCTCTCAGGGTGGCCGTATACCCAACTGGGTTCCTGTCCAAGGTGTAGGGGCTGAGGTTGAGCCGCTGATTAAGACTGTTAAGCTTGGCGAACCTCTCAAACCGATCTCGCTGAAAGGCGGCGGTGGAGCCTCAGCATGGGTCATCATAAAAGTGACAGACCGCAAACCTCTGCGGGTCATACCCTTCAATGAAGTAAAAGACGACCTGACCACAGCTATCAAGCTTAGCAAGAGCACACGTGACCTGAACAAAGAGATGAACACTCTTCGCGAAAAGGCCGAAGTGAAGCTGAACAACACCGCCATTGAAACACAATGGAAGGACAGCATCAAAGCTCTCACTGAGAACACCAAGGAAACAGCGAAACCGAAATAGGGTCAATCTGACATTGAGTCAAAATCCCCCTTGGCATCTGCCGAGGGGGATTTTTGTTGTTGGTGGGTAATGAGCGCGTTATTGAGCGTGTTTGGTGTTGATGATCGGGATGACCCTTGTGGTCATCCGCCACGGCGGGTTGCACAAAAATCGGGTTCACTGGAGGGGTCATTCGACCGCGGCCACCCATAGATGCGGATGACCACAAGGGGCATCCCTAGCCGGATGTTTGAGATGTGATTTACGAGGGAGTTTCGCTGTCCAGATTCAATGCATCAACCACAGCTTGAAAGTCGCTGGGTGGTGCGGCCTCGAACTTTAGGGGCTGCAAAGTGATCGGGTGGTCGAAAGCCAGGCTCCAGGCATGCAATGCTTGCCCCTGTAAGCCCCGTAGAGCCGCCCGTATACGCGGAGGCACACTTTGCACCCTATCCTCCGCTCCATACACCGTATCGCCTAAAACTGGATGATGTGCAAATGCGCAGTGGACCCTCACTTGGTGCGTCCGACCTGTATGCAGTTTCGCTTCAAGCAAGCTGCACATCCCCCAGCTCTGACGAAGCATCAGCTCAGTGGTGGCGTCTTTACTGCGAGGCATATCAGGCCTGACCGCCATCTTAGTGGGGTCACCCTGATCGCGGCCCAAAGCAGCGTCCACCATGGCATGGTTCCAGCCAGGGCTGCCCCAAACCAGTGCCAGATATCTGCGTTCCACGGCCCGGCGGGCAATCATATCCACTAGTTTGTAGTGCGCCTCATCGCTGCGGGCGACCATAATCAGCCCTGTCGTGTCTTTATCAAGCCGATGGACAATGCCCGGCCGCAGAGGCAGTCCCACTGACGATACATGGCCGTAATGCCACAGCAGCGCATTGACTAGCGTGCCGTTCCACGAACCAGGAGCCGGATGGGTCACCATCCCTCGGGGTTTGTGGATCACCGCCAAGTGCTCATCTTCGTAGACAATCTCCAGCGGGATATCTTCCGGTATGGCTGTGCTGGGCAATGGGTCAGGGCATTCAAACTCCAGAACATCCCCTTCTGCCACTTTAATTCGAGGTTTTACCACTTCGCTGTTCAATAAAACACTCTTGGCATCAAACAGCTTACCCGCTTGCGAACGTGTCAGCCCATCAGCAACAGCGGCCACCACGACATCCACACGTTGGCCTTCATATTCGGCACCGATATCAACCCGTATCCTTTGCATTTTTACTCCCTGTCCAGCGACGGATACAGATATACCCAAACACCACCATCATCACGATACTCAGCCATTGGGCCTGCGTCAGATGATCCCAGACAACCACAGCCGACACACCCGCACGCCAGAACTCAATGACGAACCTGTAAGCTGCATAAAGGGTGAGGAAGAGGTAGAACAGCACTCCGCTGTTCGGTTTCGATTGTTGCAGCCGCCATAGCACGGCAGCGATGAGGAATCCAGCTAGGCTGCTGTATATCTGGGTTGGAACGTGATAGCCGTCAACACCCTCAAATCGCAAACCCCACTTCGAACTGCATGACGTGCCAAAACAGCAGCCATTCAAGAGGCACCCAATCCGGCCAATGCCATACCCTAATGCAAACCCTGGTGCGCAGCAGTCTACAAACGAGTAAAATGGGATTTTCTTCCGCCTGCAGAATAGCGCTACCGCCAATATCGCCCCCGCAAGCGCGCCATGAAAACTGAGTCCGCCCTCCCACACCCGCCACGCACTGGCGGGAGCGACGGCAAATTCATCTGTCCAGTTCAAAACTACATACAACAGCCGGGCACCTATCAACGACAAGAGCACGCCTAAGGTCACGCAATCGACGACATCGTCCGGTTTGATGCCGTATTGCGGGGCAGCCTTACGGAACACCAGGGTGCTGATCACAATCGCAGCTACAATCATCAAGCCATAAGAGTGGACTGTCCAGGACCCGATCTGAATTATGTCAGGATGCATCACTCTCTCCTTTATGGCAACTCATGATGTTGTCTATACATCAATCTAAATCTGGCGATAAACCCAACGAACAGAGGAAATCGCGGGCGGTAAGCTCAACACCTGAGCATACCGCCCGACATGTGGCCGATCACCTAATTAGGCGATTTTCATCATCTTGCGAACACTCTGCATCGTGTCACTAGCAACAGCACGTGCGCGTGACGCACCGTCCTTCAAAATGGCATCCAGTTCTGCAGGGTTCGATATCAACTCATTCCTGCGTGCCCGCAGTGGCTCAAGCTGAATATTGATGCGCTCGCAGAGTTGCTTTTTGCACGCAACACATCCGCGAGTGCCAGCGCAGCATTCGTTTTCTACGGTCTCCACATCGGGGCTGTAGGCCTGATGCAGTGCAAATACGGTACAGCCCTCTGGATGACCAGGATCATCCTTGCGCAGTTTCAATGGGTCTGTATAGGCGTTTCGCACCTTGCCCCATACGGTGTCGGCGTCATCGGATAGATAGATAGCATTATCGTAAGACTTACTCATCTTCCGGCCATCAAGGCCAGGCAGCTTCTTGATACGCTGCACTATGGCGGCAGGCTCAGGGAACAGTTCACCGTAGATATAGTTCCAGCGTCGACCTATCTCTCGGGTTAACTCCAGGTGAGGCAACTGATCTTCACCCACCGGCACGGCATCCGCCTTGTACATCAATATGTCGGCTGCCTGCAGCACAGGGTAACCCAGCAGGCCGTAGCTCACGCTGTCCTCAAGGTTGAGGTTTTCACGCTTTTCCTTATATGACGGCACCCGCTCCAGCCAGCCCAGGCTGGTGATCATACTAAACAGCAGATGAAGTTCGGCATGTTCCGGCACGTCACTCTGAACGAAGATGGTCGAACGCACAGGGTCCAAACCAGCAGCGATGAAATCCGCCGCGACCTGCCGTACATTTGGAATGATCTGATCGGTTCGGTCTTGCATCGTGGTGAGGCAATGCCAGTTAGCGATGAAGAAGAAGGATTCATAGTCATTTTGAAGTTGAACCCAGTTCTTCAATACCTCGTAGTTCCCAAGGTGCAGGATTCCCGTCGGCTGCATCCCGCTTAGCAGTCTTTTCTGTGCCATTTCGTCCATCATCTCCCATACACTATTCGATGCTCATAGAGGAGCACCTCTATATTATGCCATCTTACTCAGCCACGGTCGATTGGGCGGATACAAGGAATTCTGAGTGGAGATGGCGAACAATGATAATAGTCACGATCTCAGGAGGACACCATGTTCGCGTTTCGTCACAGTTCCGCCCTTCTGGCACTCAGCCTGCTTGCTAGCAGTGCTGTGGCCCGGGATGTCATGCCCGACACATGGGTCGCCACCGATGGCGCCCAGCGCACCCTGCCCGGATATGCCCAGGTAGGACCTGTCAGGCCCAACAAGACCGTCGGTATGTTTTACTTCAACTGGCACACACCTGGCATGCCTGGCCCATTTGACACCTCAAAGATCGTCAAGGGTGAGCAGGAATGGGGAGGCCCCGGCGCATTCCACTGGTGGACTGAGCCTGAAATCGGCTACTACCAGACCGCCGACGACTGGGTGATTAAGCGACATAGCCGCCAACTGACCGCAATGGGTGTAGATGTGATCGTGTTGGATGTCACCAACGCCTTTGTATACAAAGAGGCCTACATGGCACTATTCCGTGTGTTCACTGAGCTGCGAGCCAAAGGCGAATCAACCCCTCAGATTGCGTTCATCGCATGGGCTGGCTCAGACAGGGTGGCGAAGTCTCTATATGACGACCTCTACAGCAAGGGCCTTTACAAGCCGCTCTGGTTCATGTGGAAGGGCAAGCCGCTTCTGTTAGCCAACATGGAAAAGATGGCCGACGAGTATAAACAGTTCTTCACCATGCGAGAAACCTGGGCCTGGAACGGCGGACAGCGAAAAGACTACTGGACCTGGCTAGACAACTACCCTCAGGGCGTCTGCTGGAGTGAGCCTGGTGAGAAGGAAGAGCTATCTGTCAGTGTGGGGCACCACGCAACAACCAACAAGGGCCGCAGCTTCCAGAACGGCGTGCAGCCTGCTCCCGACAAAGTGACACCGGAACTGGCACCCAACTACGACGAGCAGTGGAAGCGGGCTTTTGAGGTTGACCCTAAGTTCGTGTTCATCACAGGCTACAACGAGTGGATCGCTCAGCGGTTCATCAACGACGGCAACACCCAGTTCCTGGGCAAGGCTGTCAAGGGCGAGAGCTTCTTTGTGGACAGTTACGACCGCGAATTCAACCGCGATATCGAACCAATGAAGGGCGACTACACAGACAACACCTTCTACCAGACCATCGCCAAGGTGCGGCAATACAAGGGCGTGCGTCCCCTGCCTCTAGCGGGTGCTCCCAAGACCATCAAAATTGATGGCAATCCTGCAGACTGGGCAAACGTCAAGCCGGTCTTCCGTGACTGGATCGATGACACCGCTACCCGCGACAGTGTGGGCTGCGGAGGTCTTAAGTATGTCAACAAAACAGGCCGCAACGATCTGGTGGATTTCCAGGTCAGCCGTGACAATAAGAACATCTACTTCCTGGCCCAAACCCATGCCAACATCACCGGTAAGGGCAACGGCCACTGGATGCTGCTGTTCCTTAACGCCGACGCCAACTCAAAAACCGGCTGGATGGGCTACGACTACCTTGTGGACACCGGAGTGGTCAAAAAGTGGGACGGAACTCGCTTCAGTGCCTGCGGCAAAGCGACCTATTCCGTAAAAGGTAACACGATGGAATTGGCGATCAGTAAGAAGACCATCGGCCTTGCCAACAAGAAGAGCTTCATGCTGGACTTCAAATGGGCTGATAACATCCAACAGATCGGCAGCATCGAGGAGTTCTTCAACAACGGAGATGTCGCTCCTGACCGCCGCTTCAACTACAGATACCAGATGAAATAACCATGAAAAACACCGCTGTAATATCAGCTATCACTTTATTAGCCCTCAGTGCAGGCTGCCTAGCGGCTCTGCCAGGCACGCGTGACCTCTATGCCGACACATGGGTGGCTACCGACGGTATCGGACGTGTCCTGCCCATGGCACCTGAAGTCCGTGCACCGCAAGAAAAGAAGACCGTGGGTATGTTCTACTTTCTGTGGCACAACCCCGATATGGGCGGCCCATGGGACATAACCAAAATCAACCAGGGCACTCGAACCTGGGGCGGAATGCACGGGTTCCACCACTGGTCGGAACCGGAAGTCGGGTATTATATCTCCACAGACCCATGGGTTTACCGACGGCATGTTCGCATGTTAAGCGACATGGGTGTGGATGTGTTGTTCATGGATGCCACCAACGCCGCCACCTATGAAACGCACTACAAGATTCTGCTCGACGTCATGCAGCAGATGCGTCAAGACGGCGAAACCGTGCCCCAGGTCGCCTTCATTACCTGGAGCAGCTCGGGTGATACCACCAACCGCCTGATGAAAGAACTATACACGCCGGGCCTCTTCAAGGATTTCTGGTTTATCTACAAGGGCAAGCCGCTGATCCTGGGCAAAGCCGAAGAGATGTCAAAAGAAGCACTGGACTTCTTCACGGTCCGGGCGTCTTGGGCTTTCAACGGTGGTAAGACTAAAGACTACTGGACCTGGATAGACCACTATCCGCAAGGTGTGGCCTGGAGCAATCCTGGCGACAAAGAGGAGATGTCTGTATCCGTAGGCGGTCACCCGCACGAAAACCGAGGTCGCAGCCTGGAGAGCGAAAAGCAGCCCCCCATCGAAAAAGTCACCCCCGAGAAGGGGCTGATGTTCGCACAGATGTGGAAGCGTGCTCTTGAAGTTGATCCCGATGTGATCTTCATTGATGGTTGGAATGAGTGGATCGCCCAACGATTCGAGAACCAGGGATATCTGCTCTACGCAGGCCGACCTGCTAAAATCGGCGACCCTTTCTTTGTGGACACCTACGACCGCGAGTTCAACCGCGACATGGAGCCGATGAAGGGCGACTACACCGACGCCACATACTATCAGGGCGTAACCGCTGTGCGTCAGTATAAAGGCGCACGTCCCCTTCCCCTGGCGGGAGCACCGAAGAGCATCACGATCGATGGTAATATGTCAGACTGGATGTCGGTGCAGCCGGAGTTCCGCGACCACGTCAAGGACACAGCCACCCGAAACAGTAAGGGCTGGAACAAACTGCAGTATGTCAACAACACCGGCCGTAACGACATCATGAACGCCAAGGTGTCACGGGATGGCCAGAACGTTTACTTCATGGCCGAAACCTACGGCCCACTAAGCCCTGAGTTCGGCCCGGACTGGATGCTGCTGTATGTCGATGCAGACAACAACCACTCCACGGGTTGGATGGGCTATGACTACATCGTCAACAGCGCACAACTCGGTAGAGATCTGGCAGAGGTCAGCAAATGGGACGGTCAGGGCTGGGTCAAGTGTGGGCGAGCCCACATCGTGACAAGCAACAATGCGCTGGAGCTGTCTGTGCCGAAATCGGTGCTGGGATTAGCGGGCAAGAGCCGCTTCACCATCGACTTCAAATGGGCCGACAACATCCAAGACCGCACCAGCATCGAGAGTTTCTTCCTGAACGGCGATGTCGCCCCCGAGCGGCGCTTCAATTACCGGTATCAGGTCAAATAGACACCACACAAACCGTAAGGAAAACAGGGACTGGCCGTTGCGGCTGGTCCCTGTTCATGTATGTCAAAATGACTTCAGGAGCAGGCCATGTCCAATAATCGAATACCCGTATACATCGTGCAGCATAACCACTTCGACCCCACATGGCGAAGGTGCTGGGACCGCGTCTTTGACTACAAGGGAGAGCGATACAAGTCTTATGCCGACCTTGAAGAGCGGTTCATCAAGGCCTGGATAGCGAATGCCCGTTCTGGGGCCACTTTTTCCGAAGGTCAAGCGGTTGTTATCCGCAAGTATCTGGAGCGCCACCCAGAGCAGCACGATGAGGTGGTTGATCTGGTTAAGCGCGGTCTACTGGAGCTGACCGCAGCCGGCGAGACCGTGCCTGACACCAACATGGTCTCCGGGGAGACGCTGTTACGGAACTTTGTGCTGGGGCAGCGTTATTTCGAGGAAACATTCGGGTTGATCCCCAGCATCGCCTGGCTGGAAGATGCGTTTGGCCAAAGTGCCCAGATCCCACAACTGCTGCGCGGAGTGGGTTGCCCCTCGGTGCAGGCACTTTACTACAAGCGTGTGCCCGGCAGCTACTGGAAGGGTCTGGATGGCAGCGTGCTGTATACGGGTATGGCTCCAAACCAGCCCGGCATCGGCAACTTCATCAAGTTGAATCCCTGTTCGAAATGCAGCGGAATGGGCTGCGAGGTATGCCATGGCATGGGACTAGGCGATCAGAGTGCGATGTCTGACCAGCAGATACGCGACGTACTGATGTCGCCGGAGCTAGCTAAACACCCATTCAACTTGATCGTGATTGGCGGTGAGGAGACGATCCCCAACCTTATTCTGCCGAAACTTGTCAATGAGGCTGCTACCTTAAGGGACGATGTGGAGTTCATCTACGGCGGTTATGACTGCATCACCAAACATATGGCTGCAGAGTTGGCAAAGATCGATGATGACGACATCGAGGTCTCTGACCAGATGGAAGCCAACCCGGTTTCCACAGGCTGTTATGTGGGCCGTATCAAGTTGAAACAGCGGGTGCGTAAAGTCGAGAACCTGCTCAACGCCGCCGAACGGTGGGCAACGATGGCCTCGTTGTTGGGTGCCGAATACCCCACAGAGTTGCTGCTGACATCGTGGCGCAACCTGGTGTTCCTGGCCTTCCACGACGCCATCACCAGCGACCATCTGGATTCGTCCTATGAAGAGCTGATGGACATGCTCGATATTGCCGAAACTGGGGCATCTACCATACAAAATCATGCACTCAGTCATATCGAAGGCATGATGGGAAACAGCTCTGAGCAGAGGAAGTTGGTGCTGTATAATTCAGAAAGTTGGCGCCGGACCGACCTAGTCACGCTCACCATTCCGAATACCCAGGGGTTGCCCGCACTCATCAAACCAGATGGCCAGCCCGTTGAGATTCTCGATGCCTCCGCCAGGGGACGAAACGTGACGGTCACCTTCCATGCCCCTGAAGTGCCCGCAGTCGGTTATTGTAGCCTGGGCCTGGTCGAAGACACAGCCCCAATCCACAACGGCGACGTGACCTCTGGCCCTGGCTTCATTGAGAACGAGTATTACAGAATTACCGTGAGTGAGCGTGGGATTACCTCATTAGTCGACAAACGGAGTGGCACTGAGCAACTCGACACCAGTCGCAACCTGCTGAACGAACTCATACTCGAAGAGGACATCGGGCACCCCTGGGGCACGATGCAGCCACCCAGCTTTAAGGAAGGCCTGTCCAGATACACCACCAGAGTGCAAATCCGCCGAACGCCCGGCATGAGTGAGATCACCCTCACCGGCCAGTACAAGGGCGATGACACTGGTACTTACCGGTTGAGCTGGAAGCAGGTCACTCGGTTATACAAAGGCAGCGAGCGCATCGACTTCCACACCGAAGTCAACTGGGATTCCGCCCAGCGCCGACTACGACTCGCCTTCCCCACCATGCTGCACGCGGCGGAGAGCACCTATTCAATACCCTACGGCGCGATCACACGCACACCATATGAGCCAGAGATGAATGTGATGCACAGCACCAACGGCGACTGGCCCACGGTCAACTGGCTCGACATCTACGAAGCCGCGACAGACCGTGGCTGCGCGCTCATCAACACCGGCACACCTTCTCACAAAGTGCTGGATGGGGTGATCTTCCTGTCGATACTAAGAAGCCCCACCGATAGCTGGTGCTTGAATGAACCGGAGTTCTACGACTGCCCCGACTACGATGGTGCCAGAGACGCAGGTCAGCACGAGTTTACATACTGCCTGATCCCTCATACCGGTGACTACGGATTGGCTGGAATAGAGAAACGGGCACGGGAGATGAACACACCCATCACGGCGCACATCGTAGATGGTCCGAGTGAGGGAAAACTGCCCATGTGCCACTCGTTCCTGAAGCTTGATGCCACAGACAATGTGATTGTCACCGCCATCAAGAAAGCCGACCATGGCGATACCGTCATCGTGCGGCTGGCGGAAACTGCGGGAAAGCCCGGTAGCGCGAACTTGGGTGTAGAGGGTGTTGCCTCGCAGGCCACGCTGGTGGACTACCTGGAACACGGTGATCAGCCGGTGCAGGGCCCCATCGCCCTTGGGCGGTTCAAGGTGGTCACGGTGAAGCTCTGGTAGGGGCATGGCGTGCCGTGCCCTGGGCGACCGGCCGGTCGCCCCTACGCCGTTACAGGGCAGGCACGGGGGCCTGCCCCTACAGAAACCGGGGCACGGCGGGCCGTGCCCAAGGGCGGTTCGCGAACCGCCCCTACAAATCGGCCTCTAGCCTAACGCGGTGTGCGTCTCCTTCAGTTGTCTGATGATTTCGATGTGCTGCGGGCACTTGGCTTCACACTCGCCGCATTCCACACAGCCTTCGGCGTTCAGTTTGCCGTCTTTGTTGTTCACACCGAAGTGGGAATACATATGCTTCGCCAAATCGGTCAGGCCCCACACGCGGTGATGGTTCATCGCGGCGAATATCTCCGGGATGGCCACTCCCTGAGGGCAGGGCAGACAGTAGTTGCATCCTGTGCAATACAGATCGCTCAAGGCGCGGTTTTCTTCTAACGCCTTCTCAATCTGCGTGCGCTCTTCAGCGCTCAAAGGCTCTTCACGGCTGGCGGTAGCGCAGTTCTCATCCACCTGCTGCATCGTGTTCATTCCGCTGAAAGCCGCGACCACGGCGGGGTTGCTCAGAACAAACCGCAGTGCCAGTTCCGGTGTGCCCGAAATGCCCGGGATCAGGTCGCGCAGACGGTTGCTGGCCATACCCAGTCGGCCTCCGCCCACCGGTCCCATGATCTCCACGCCCATCCCCTTAGCCAGAGCCTGAGCGAGGGCGGGCTCGTTGCGCCTGTCCAGCAGGTTGTACTGCACCAGCATGCCCTCGAAGGCACCTGTGTCTATCAGCTTGATGATGTTTTCCGGGCTGTCGTGGCTGCTAAAGGTGATGTGGCGGATTTTACCCGCTTCCTTCGCCTTCATGATCTCTGGCAGCAGGACGTCAAGGTACACGCCCTCGTAGTTGCTATAGTTGATGCCATGGATGACTTTGTAGAAGTCGATGTAGTCTGTATCCAGCCGCGTGAGGCTAGTTTCCAGACGGGTGCGCCAGCCCTCGGCTGTTTCGTCAAATAGTGGGTTCTTTGTCGTCAGGATGGTTTTGTCTCGACGGCCCTTCAGAGCCTGCCCCACTACCCTCTCGCTGGCCCCATCTTCACCGTAGACATAGGCGGTATCTATGAAGTTTACCCCTTTGTCCATCGCATGGTGTAAGATGCTTACTGAGAGATCCACATCCTGGAATGGCAGCCGCATGGCACCAAATCCTAATGCAGAAACTTTGATTCCGGTTCGTCCGTATTCACGGTATTGCATGTTGTGACCTCAAAAGAAATGATCTACTATTTTAATTGTTGCATATGGACAAAGTTTTCGCGATATACAGCGAGACGAAAAACGGAGTATACTTTATGGCAATCAGCATGAGCCGACGAGAACGAGTGGCCAGAGCCATCCGTGGCGAAGAGGTAGACCGCGTACCGACCTACGACATCCTCATGAACGATGACGTGATTGAATATTATGCCGGCGAGAAGCTGACCGTCGAGAACGGTCGGCAAGTGAAGGCCAAAGCGATCTCGCGCTGCCTTGATATGACCCGCATGGTGTTCGGCCCGAACGCGCCTGGTACATACGAATCACCAGACGGTCATGCCTGGCAGACCGAACGCTGGACAAGCTGGATCACCAAACGCCCTTACCACGATGTGGAGGGTCTGGCGGAGTGGGTGAAGGCGCAGATCACGGCCATCAACGCAGCCGATACGGTTGACCCCGCTGCTGTGGCCGGTACCGAGGCGATGGTGAAGCAGTTCTACACCGAATGTATGTCCACCGTTGGAGACGAAAAAGAGCTGCCGATGTTCGTTCTGGAGAGCGGAGTGGGACTCACAGAGGCATATGGATCATGCGGGCTGCAGTTGTTTTCAGAGCTCTGTGCCGATGAGCCTGAGCTGGTGGATGACTGGCTGGAAACACGCAACAAGGCTCAGCTCCGCTGGGTTCATGCCCTCGCCCCAACCGGGTTGATCGAAGTCGCACTCACATACGATGACATCGCCGCGAAGGGTGGGCCGATGTTTAGCCCGAAATGGCTGCGCGACCACTTCTTCTTCCGGCTGCAGCGGCTGGTGGAAGCCTGGCATCAATACGGCGTGACTTGCCTGTTCCACAGTGATGGCGACCTCACCCCGATCCTTGCCGACCTGGCTGGAGCTGGTATTGACGGGATCAACCCGATTGAAAGCTGCGCAGGTATGAGCATGGCCACTGTGCGTGAGCTGCAGCCGCAGCTATTCATGGCGGGAGGGATTGATGTCAGCCAGTTACTGCCATTCGGCACGCCAGAGCAGGTGCGTGAGTGCTGCCGGCAGGCAATTGAGGTAACTAACGGCCGCAAGTTCTTCATGGGCAGCACCACAGAGCTTCACCATGCGGTGCCGTTGGCCAACGCGCGGGCGATGTACGAGTATCAATGGTAGATGGTTCCAGTGAACACGCAGGAATCGAGAACCATATGGCGAAATTGAATATGGCAGGGCATTTTATCAGGCCACAGTTTACGGATTCAAAATCTGTCTCAGGAGTATCAATCTATGAAAATCGGTGCATGGCCACTCGTGGCCTTGATCTTGGTTTCTTCGGTGTGTGTGATGGCTAAGCCCATCAAACGCCTCACTATAGATGCCGAACCTGGCTGGACCATCTTCGACCCAACCAAAGACGGTATCGCCTACCGCTACGGCCCGACACTGTTGATCAACCCCGACGGCAGCATCGATTCTTACTACGCCTCGCCGGGCGGGTCGGTTGAGAACAAGCCGGATTTCAAGCTATTCCACCCATTTCCTGAAAACCCAATAGAGGGAGACGCTTACCACCAGTGGGACTGGATCCGCCATCGCAAGCTCACCGCTGAAGGCAAACACGCCAGCGAAGAAACCATCGTTCTGATGGCCACCCCATTTTCGCGTGACAAATTCAGCGTATGCGATCCGGGTGTGATCAAGCTGGGCAACTACTATTACATGGGTGTGACAGCCGTCGACAATCTACCGGGCAACCGCAACGAGATTTTTGTAGCACGCAGCACCAGCCCGACCGGCCCTTTCGAGAAGTGGAACGGAACCGGCTGGGGCGGAGTGAAGCCGCTGCCGATTGTGGTATTCCGCACACCCCTGCGCGTTTGGGGAGCTGGCGAACCTAGTTTCGTGAAGCTGGGAAACACGCTTTACATCTATTACACTATCACCAGTGCTGAGGGTCCGTTGAATGCCAGAGTGGGTATCAACCGCACCATGGTCGCCACCGCACCGGCTGACGATGAAAACTGGCCCGCGAAGATGAAGTTCATCGGCATCGGCTGGGACAGGCTTGAGGGTGAAGACAGCGCCGATGTGAAATACATCCCCGCATACAAGAGCTTCATTTCTGTCAGCACCGCAAGCCGTATGGGGCCGAACAGCTTCATTGCGGTCCGCACCTCGCAAGACGGGATTAACTGGAGTGAGCCGATCCGGATCACCAAGAATATGAAGCCCTACCTCCATAACTGCGGCATCAGCTCAGACACCCAGGGGCATATCGACCTCAAACGGCCGGTATACCTGGGATACGCCTATAGCGCGACCCCTGGTGTAAACTGGGGAAACTGGTATACCGATCTGCACCCAGTGAAAATTTCCTGGGAAAAATAACCATATAATATCTCTGCCCGGTCTGCCTACCGCAGACCGGGCTGTTCGCTTATACTGTATCTTGAGGAGCGCGTTGATGAGGTATCAGACATCGCGGTCTCAAAGGAGAAAGCCCAACAATGCATCTCTCGTTATTAGCATCATTACGCTGCCCGGCAGGATGCGATTCGTCACTAAAGCTTAAGGATGAGGTCAGCAACGGCGAAGTTGTCACATCTGGTCTGTTAACATGTCCGGTTTGTAACCGTGTTTACGAAATAGTAAATGGCATTCCCAAAATGCTGCCCGACCATCTTCGCACCCCAGCGAGTGCGGCTGGAAATCTTCCCTCGGACTCTCTGCAGCAGCAGAAGGAGATCCGCGCGCGCGATGCTCAGGTGAACGACTACGACGGCATGTGGTACCTCAATCTCTACGGACTGCTCGAAATTCCGATGACAATCCGTTATCTGGACCTGTGTTCCAGGCACGTATTGCTGGAAGCGGGTTGCGGCACGGGACGGATGACGATTGAGTTTGCCAAGCGGAGCCAGCAGGTCATTGCGATGGACTTTAGCTGGGAATCGCTGATGGTGTGCGCTAGGAAGTTGAAAGAAGCCGGTGTAGATAATGTGGACCTTATTCAAGCCGACTTGTGCAACATGCCCCTGCGGCAGGAAGTGTGCGACCGTGTGGTGAGCTGCGGAGTGCTGGAGCATATCCCTACGGACGAGTTACGAAGGCAGGCGATTCGCGAAATGGGTAGGGTGTGCAACGCGGGCCGACCTATGGTGATCTCGGCCTACAAGCACTCTCTATATACGCGGTTGATGAGCCAAAAAGAGGGTGAGCACGAGGGCGGTATCTACTATTTCAGGTTCTCCAAGCCTGAGCTGCACGCACTGCTCAGTCAGGAAGTTCAAGTTGATAACATCACCGGGGCACTGGTCTACTACTTCATAGCCCGGTGTACCAGCCCCGCAAAGTAGGAAGCTGGCATGGCTGACGAGTGGCTGCAGAACAGGGTTGAGGAGTTTGAGCAAAACAACGCCTGGTTTACGGGTAAACCGTACTACGAGCATTGGGAAGAAGCCAAACTCACCGATAGTGAAGGCACTACCACAGTGAGTGCGTTCACGAGCGGTAATGGCGCTCGATTTACCGCCATTGTGCTGCTGGTTTTTGGGATGCTATGGGTGGTGGCGCAGACTATGGTGATGTCCGAGCCCCACAGCTTCAACTGGGCGATGATGCTGCGCATGAGTCCAATGGTATTGCTGCCCTGCGCCGTGTTGTTTATGTGGGCTTTTCGTCGCGAGAAGCTCAGCACCAACGGCCACACCATACGTCTGCAGCGTACCTTCCTACCGGACATCGTGTTTCATTCCGATAAGGGAGCGTATCTGCATTTCGGCACCCTGCCGATGCCAGGTCTGCTGGGTCATGAACCCCGCATGTGGATGATACAGGGCAGTGAATGCCACCCGTGGGGATTAGGCCTGACCGTGAAAGAACGTGACCGGGTATGGCAGTATATGAAACCCAGGCACACCCAGATTATCAAAGAGGACATCCGCGAACAGTTGTCAAGCGGCGAGTTGAGCCAGTTGACGATGCGCTATACCTGTGAGACAGATCATGTGATACTCACCATCAAGCCCAAGCAGCGGGTCAGCTACGGCGTGATGGGCTGGTGGGCTCTGGCTGCGGGTTCCATCATCATGGCGGTCAACCTGGTGGCCTCCACGCTGGTTTCGTTTGGTTCCATAATTTTGCCTTTGGTGGTGCTGTTAGCAATTGCTGTTTATGGTATCCGCCGCCGTCCAAGCGACCGTCATATCGTGGTGAGTTCGGATGACATCAGCTACCCGAAAGGTACAGGACGCCAGTCCGTCAGCCTGAAGCGGGTGACTGACCTTCAAGCCCTGACGTTAAAGAACAGCAATCCCCATGCCGCGCAGAGCATGGTGGCGTTTCGTGAAAACTTGATGCCGGTAGTGCTGGTGAAGGATATCACGCGCAGTGAGGCTAATGTGATTGTGGAGGCCATCCACGCTGCGACAAACGGGGTGATCCGCAAAACCGGTGTGGGGCAATAATCCAGTAACACAAGCGGGCAGTATTTGTTTTTTGTGATGCTCGTACGGATCTGACGGATCCGTCCAATCCGTCCGATACAACCTATGATTAGTGGGAGCTGTTAATGAACCTGCGTGCGCTTAAGCATCCAAAACCAGAATCCCCTGTTCGTAAAAGCAGTTCGAAGATGGTCATTGTACAGCAAACCCACGAAGGCCTGCGCGTGCGCAAGACCGACGATAGTCCTGTGTTTATTAAGACGGTATTCACATTGGTCATGTTGACGCTGTTGGGTATGATCGCCTATCACACGTTTGTCTCAGATGCGACTGTGGCTTTTTATGTCTTGGGGCCAGGTGTTGTAGCAATCCTGGCGATATTGGGCTACATGCATTTAAGCCATGAGCAACTGGAAATCACTTTGAGCCATCTCACCTTGGTTCATTGGCCATTCAAGCCGAAGGTGTTCAGCCTGGGCAGTGTGCGCGACTTCCAAGCCATCCATAATCCGGCAAGCAGCGATGATACAGGGTGGACATTCGTGTTCAGCACAGACACCGGAGATTTCGCTGCCTGCCAAAACATCGATCCGGTGAGCATGGAAGAGATACGCTCTCTGGTTCAACGGTATTTCCCAACAGTGTTGCAGCCTCTTGGGGCTTCATATGTAGGGCATGAATCTGCGAAGAAACGGAGTGTTATTTCGCGCCAGGTCGGACAAGGGATGCAGTATTGGATGCCTCAACCGGTAGCGTTGGTGTTCAAGGGGGTCATTGCGATTGCCTTCATAGTCTATGTGGCCGTAGGTGCGCTATCTGATGCCTCTTCATCGCCAGTGTGGGAGCGGTTGTGGCACGCGCTAAGCCAATATGCAAATCTGTTGATCAATGCGGCTGTAGTTTTGGTGACGATCACTGCATCGGCCTTAAAAAACCGATACATTGAAGTAAATCATGGCGTATTTGTCGTTGGTGAACGTCCCTTTGGGCAGCGGTATGAGTACCAGCTCTCCGATATCGGCGACGTCCTGCCTGCTGAACCGAGCCTGACCACTAAAAACACCCCTCAAAGCGGCCTTGATGTGGTAATACTCGGCGTCAAAACCCGGCTGTTTGATGGACTGAGTAGATTTGAGGCTGTGAACCTGGCAGCCGAATTGCGCTCCGCAATCGGCCTTCGCAGAGGCTATGGCCGGGTGGGAAGCTGATGCAGCGATCTGCGCTCAGCAGACGTGTTCCTATGTGTCCTGTGTCTGAGCTAGATTCGATGGAATCTAAACATTGATCAACAACAAGCTTCTTCAAAGGGTGCAAATCGACCATTCGGCTGAAGGTCTCAGGGTGGTTACAAAAGCCGTTCACCCGTTGGTGGTGTGGATAGCCTCCGCACTGATCGCCGTCTTCCTGGTGGTATTGTACACATTGAACCGCGATATGGGGTTTGTTCGTCTATTGTGGAATTGTGCGATCTGCTATGGCATCTTGCTGTTGTTTACCCAGAGAAAAGAGACCTTTCTGGTTGATAACGATCATGTGGTGATTACCCGTGGGCCTCGATACCGTAAGTCCTTCAGCCTGAGCTCAGTGCGTGAGTTTCAAGCACTTCCTTGTAGACCCAAAAGAGTGAGCACATTATGGGTGTTCGTCTTTTGTGCAGAAGGTGATGACTACACTGTATGCAAAAGCATCGACAAAGAGAGTATGGAGAGCATACAAGCGGTCATCGATGGTTGTTTTCCAAGGATAAAGGAACCATTGGTGCCACCGCATCCAGATATCGAGATTACTGGCCACAGGAAGCTGCGCTCTCGGGGTGTGAAGGCGGGTGTGCGGTATTGGGTGCCGTATAGAATAAATCGCCTGTTCTATTTACTGCTGTGTGTCATTCTTCTGCAAGCAAGCACACTGCTGTTACCTCATGACACCATTGCCCTGGCTGAGGTTATACGGAACCTATGCGTGGTGTTGTACATATTCGTATTCCCTGCCTTAGGAACACGGAATATCACAATCAAACCATCGTCGGTCGGGATAGGAACAACCGCGATACCTTCGCTAAGAGAGGTCGCCTATTCGGATATCGATGACGTCAAGGTAGCGAACTGGAGCCTGTCGCCTGTCAACAATCCGCAATGCGGTATTGAGGTCACCATAAAGGGCACTAAGGAGCTATGGTTTCCTGAGTTAAGCCGTCAGGAGTCGATGTCTTTGGCTCATTTGATATGTACCACCTTGCACATCAGTCATAACCCATCGAAGCTGACACCAGGTGACGATAATAATGCGAGCCCAAAAGGTGCCGTTCAGCACCCTGATCGTGATCAGAAGACAAGAACAGCCATCCCTAAACTGTCAAGAAGAGTGAATATAGATCATACTGGCGATGGCCTGTCTATCACAACTCAAGTGGAGCTATGCTGGTTTTTTCGATGTGTAGGCGGCGTTGTATGTGTCTTGGCGATGATATTTTACAACGCATATCACACGCCTGGCGAGTATGCGTCCATCATTATACTTGGATCAAGCTTTTTCCTCGCAGCCTATCTATGGGCTGCCTCACTGAGGACGGAGCGATGGAAGATCAGTTCATCAAGTGTCATCATGACACGCTGGCCATTCTACCGTAAGGAGCTAAGTCTGGGCGATGTAAAAGGCCTGCAGGCCGCACAGAAGCCCTTAGAGGATTGGGCTCTAGTGTTCAGCGCAGGTGGAGATGACTTCTCCGTATGCCGAAATCTTGACAAACACTCCATTGACTTAATCCTGAGTGCTGTGGTTCAACTGTTTCCAGCTGTCACACAGAAGCTAACCATTGCACATATGGAGCTAGAACGACCTGGTAAACGGCGAAGCGTGTTGGGCACAACGGCAGAAGGCATGATATATCGACTGCCGCCTACCAAGGCGACTGTTTGGCAGGCTATCGGCATCGTGATCGTGACGCTTGTTTTTGCAGCATTCATGATCCATGGCTGCTTTTCTCCTGACCGGCCTCGATATGAGACCGATAGTGCTGCTGACGACGCAGCAATGATCTCCATGATCTTCATATGCTTAGCCGTTCCGTTAATATCTGTGGCATACATGATGAGATGCCCCTATATCAAAATATACCCATCAAAACTCATATCTTACGGCGGCCTATTCACTGAACGCTTAGAGCATTTGTTCTCCGGAATCAAAGAGATTCGTGCAGCGGAGAGCAAACTCAAGCTGGGCTACATGCCAACATGCTCTATTGAGCTGGTTGAAAGTGACGGAACGAAAGCACTGTTTGAAGGCATCTCACGACTAGAAGCGATTGTTCTTACCGAGGAGCTGCGCATGGTTGTCGGACTACCGCCTACACAAACCGCCGCAACCGCAGGGCATTCAACACCACCGTCAGCGAGCTGAGGCTCATGGCCCCTGCGGCGATCATCGGGTTCAGCATCGGTCCACCCCAAATCGTCAGCAGCCCCATCGCCGCGGGGATACCCAGCAAGTTGTAGAAGAAGGCCCAGAACAGGTTCTGCCGGATGATCCGCATGGACGCACGTCCCAGCCGAATCAGCGTGACCACTCCCTCGATACCTCGGTGCATCACTACCGCATCCGCCGACTCCATCGCAACATCGGTGCCGCTGCTCAGCGCGATGCCCAGCTCGCTGCTGGCGAGTGCAGGGGCGTCGTTGATGCCGTCGCCGGCAAACGCCACATGCGCAGGCTTGCTCTGCAGCCGGGCGATCTGCGCCGCCTTGCCATCGGGCAGCACCCCAGCCACCAGCTCGGTGATATGCAGCTCATCTGCGATCTTCTGAGCCACTTCGGCACGGTCACCGGTGATCATGGCGGTGCTGATGCCCAGAGCCTCAAGCTGTCGTATGGCTGAGGCCGATTCGGCGCGTATGGGGTCAGCCACAACCAGCGCCCCGATGGGCTGCTCATTACTGGTGACATAGAAGCTAGCCTCTGCTGGCCAGCCGGTCGGCAGCTCGATGTTGCGTGAGGCCAGCAGTTCCGCACTGCCCACCAAGATGCGCTTACCGGAGATGGTCGCCTGCACACCCTGCCCGGGCAGGTTCTGGAACTGCACCGCGCGCTTCAGAGTGAGGTCACGCTCCTCCGCTGCGTTCACCACGGCACTGGCTAGAGGGTGCTCGGAGCCGTGCTCCACACTGGCCGCGATGTTCAGCAGTTCCTCTTCTGTAATGCCCTCGGCGCAGATGATCTGGGTAAGTTTGGGCTTGCCCTCCGTGAGGGTGCCGGTTTTGTCGAAGGCGATGGTGTCGATCCGTCCCGCTTGCTCCAAAGCCTCGGCGTGACGCAGCAACACGCCCAGCTCCGCGCCACGGCCCACCGCCACCATGACCGCTGTAGGGGTGGCTAAGCCGAGTGCGCACGGGCATGCGATGACCAGAACCGAAACAAACACAGTCAGTGCAAACTCCAGAGGCTTACCGGCGAACATCCACCCCACCGCGCTGACAGTTGCTATAACCAGCACCGCCGGTACAAACCACGCCGAAACCTGGTCAGCAAGCCGTGCGATGGGTGCCTTGCTGCTTTGTGCATCGTCCACCATGCGTATGATGTGCCCCAGTGCGGTATCGCTGCCTACCTGATGCACTTCGATGGTGATCAGCCCATTTCCGTTCACCGTTCCGCCATACACACGGTCACCAGCCTGTTTGCTGACCGGCATACTTTCGCCTGTGAGCATGGATTCGTCAACGGAGGTTGTCCCCTCGGCTAACTCGCCGTCGGCGGGGATTCGCTCACCCGGCCGGATGAGCACCAACTCGCCGGGCTTCAAATCCTGAGCGGAGATGGTGGTCTCCAGCCCGTCCCGGATGACCGTGGCTGTGGCAGGGGTGAGCTGCATCAGGGCTTGAATGGCTAGGCTGGCCCGGCCTTTGGAGCGGGCCTCCAGATGCTTGCCCAGGGTGATCAGTGCCAGTATCACCGCGGCACTTTCGAAATAGAGGTGGTGCTGACTGCCTCCCGCGACCAACAGATAGAGGCTGTACACAAAGGCTGTCCCACTGCCAAGTGCGACCAGCGAGTCCATATTGGGGCTGCCCACCTGAGCCGCTTTCCAGCCGCTTCGGAACAGCGGGGTGGCAGCGATAATCACCGGCAGGCAGAGCACCGCTTGCAGCCATCCGCCGTATGGGTCGGGCATATGCAGCGCGTGGAAGCCGACCATCGGCCCCATGGAAATCACCAGCAGTGGGATGGCAAACGCAAGCGATACCCAGAGTCTGGTGCTGACCGCCCCTGAGCTCTGTTGTCCGGCCTGCAGGGTGTCGTTGGCTTCCATAGGAATGGCGCCGTACCCGGCGCTCTTGACCGCCGCCACGATGCCGTCCACAGAGGTTTGGTCGGGGTCGAAGCTCGCCACCAGCCGTTCAGAGGCTAGGTTCACCGTGGCTTCTGCCACTCCGTCCATCTGCGACACCCGCTTCTGTACCCCTGCTGAGCAGGCGGCACAGCTCATACCTGTGATTCTAAAAATCTGCTTCTGCATAACTATTTAGATACGCTAATTGGAAGGATGGATACAGGGAGCAGGATTACAGGCTTGAGCAACCGATGTCCGCGCCGGTTTTCTCCTAACCGGGGCGGTCTGGCGGTAAGCCCCGGGGGCCCGCCGCGCTGGGTTAATGTCTGAACCACGGATTACGCGGATTTAAAGGATGACACGGATGGGAGGGAGAGGGACGGAGAGGGCTAATCGGGAGATTGGCGTTCCCAGGCCATCACCGCCATTTGCCCTTCGCGTCTTCGCGCCTTCGCGTGACACTTCTCCTTCTCCTCCCTTCCCGCCGCGCGCGTTTGACAGCATACCCCGCGGCCAGTTATAATACTTTGAGAGGGCTACTCGCCCGGCCCCTTTCTACGGAGGTCGCTATGGGGGAATCCCAAAAATCCATCATCGTCATCGGTTCTGGTCCCATCCGAATAGGACAAGGAATCGAGTTTGACTACTGCACCGTTCACTGTGTATGGGCTATTCAAGAGGCCGGATATAAGGCCATCGTTATAAATAACAACCCCGAAACTGTTTCTACCGACTTTGACACCTCAGATGCCCTCTATTTTGATCCACTCACTTTTGAAGATGTGATGAACATCATCGAACAGGAGCAGGCTGAAGGCGTCATGGTGCAGTTTGGTGGGCAGACCGCCATCAACCTGGCAGCGCAGCTAGATGAAGCTGGCGTGAAGATATTAGGCACCCCGTCAAGTGCCATCGACAACGCAGAAGACCGTGATCTGTTCGAGAGAATCCTCAACGAGCTTGAGATTCCCAAACCGCCAGGCCGAGGAGTTATCTCCGCTGACCAGGCGGTTGTGGTCGCTGAAGAGATCGGCTATCCTGTGCTGGTTCGCCCCTCTTTCGTGCTGGGCGGCCGAGCGATGGAGATCATCTACAACGAGGAAGAGCTGCACCACTACATGCGCTATGTGGTAGAGGTCTCACCGAAGGCGCCCATCTTGGTTGACAAATACATTACCGGCGGTGAGTCGGAAGTAGATGTCATCTGTGATGGCGAGGTGTGCGTGCTTCCTGGTATCATGGAACACATCGAGCGAGCTGGCGTCCACTCGGGTGACAGCATGGCGGTCTATCCGCCCCAAACTCTGTCACAAAACCTGCAAAACCAGATCGTGGATATCGCCACCAGACTCTCGCTCAAGCTAGGCATCCGCGGCATCATGAATATCCAGTTTGTCACAGCAGACGATACTGCCTATGTGCTGGAAGCCAACCCGCGCGCCAGTCGGACGGTGCCTTACCTCAGCAAAATCACCAACATCCCGATGGTCAAGCTGGCCACTCAGGCGGCCATGGGCATCAAACTGCGTGATCTGGGTTATGAAGGCGGATTGGCCAAGCCGACCCCGCTGATCGCCGTGAAGGCACCCGTGTTCTCGTTCCTGAAACTCACCAAGGTTGACCCCACACTCGGACCCGAGATGAAGTCCACTGGTGAGATCATGGGCATCGACACCGACTACGGCCGCGCGCTCTACAAGGCGATGGTGGCTGCAGGCGTGAACTGCCCATCTAAGGGCAGCGTATTGTTCACCGTGGCCGACAACGACAAGGAAGAGGCGCTTCCCATCGTGGCCGGTTTCGTCAAGCGTGGATTCAAGGTCTACGCCACCGGCGGCACCTGGGCCTACCTGAACGAGCGCGGTATCGAAGCCACAAAGGTGGCCAAGCTGCACGAAGGTTCACCCAACCCGGTGGAGCTGATCGAGAGCAAGCAGGTCGATCTGCTGATCAACACCCTCACCCGCGACCGTCAGATAGAGCTGGAGGCTCGCCAGATACGGCGTGCCAGCATTGAGATGGGCATCCCCTGCCTCACCAGCCTGGACACAGCGCAGGCGCTGCTGACGGGCCTTGAGGCGTTTGACTGCGACCATGTCATCGGCGTTCATACCGTTGAGGAGTATGTAGCCGGCGTATAACAGCGCTGTTTGCTTATCCTAATCACCGCGGTGGCCTCCACCGCGGTGATTTTTTGTAACCATCCAGCCATTGGCGACGGGTTCCATTTGTTACTACTCAGCCATCAGTAGATATTGCCAAGTAACTGTTCTGCCGTAGGTGCACCGCTTTCAGGCATCCCTACGGGCACCCACGAAGTGGGTAGCAGTTCTTATAGCCAGGGGTGAGCGAAGCGATACCCCTGGAAAGCGGCGCATCATTCCTACCCCGAAGTGGGTCGCACCTATTCTGGGCAGCCGATTCACCAGGGGATCGAAGCCGACCCACTTCGGGGTAGATGCTTACGGCCATCTTCCACGGGTTGCGCTGGCGCTTACCCGTGGCTATAAGAATCCTACCCACTTCGTGGGTGCCGGAAGCTACATCCACATGACCGTGAATTAATGCCTACACATCGCCAATGGCTGAGTACTTACTACTATTTTACTATGGGTTCAGGTCCAGGGCAGGCACAGGTGCCTGCCCCTACCGAACGATCATCAGTCGCGTTTGGCCTGCGCGGAAGGGCACGGTAATCAGCTTACCGGAGCCAGCCCAATCCGAATACAGGTCTTGCAGGCTGGCGGAGGTGGGCATCTGCACGGCCACATCACCGCTCACCGACGAGGTGATGCTCAGCAACTGCTTTACCCGACGAACCTGGCAGCCGGCCGGCGCATAGATGTGAACTCCCGCCTCAACCATCCAGCCACGCAGCAGCTCCGCATCGATCGGTGGCACGCCGACCCAGGTCAGCCGACCACCGCCAGGGAGGCGCCTCGCACAGCTAGCAGATACCCCGTCGGCATACACCAGCGAACCCTCGCCCTGGCACTCCATGCGCGGACGCACCATCTCTACCGAGGCCACGGTTCTGCCATCTGCACGCAGCCGAAGGCCCACGGTCCGGGCGACATCGGCCCCCACGCTGACCGGCAGCTCAAGCAGTTGCGCCATCTGATCTGGCACCCAATGGCCGTTGCGGGGATCGACCAGCCCGATGGGCCCCACCGCGAGCACGTGAATGCCACGCCGTTTAAACAGCGCCCTCACGCCCTTCAGATTCTCTTCATCGGCACATACCGCGCTGGCCAGAACCACCAGCTTGATGTTTCTCGGAAGTTTCGCTGCATCTGAAAGCAGCCACACATCTACTGGCGCACCACTGCGCTGGATCTCTATCAACAACCTTTTGTGGCAAGCTCCCCACCACTGCGTGTCGATCACACTCTGGCTGATGCTGCGGTCATCCACCACAAACGCCACCTCCGCCATCGGTGTGCGGTCCAAATCACGGCAGTGCCGATTCACCTCGGCCAATTTGCCGAACTCATCCAGCAGGATACTGTCGTGGTGCCAACTGCTCATCAGACTGAACTTGTGCTCCGCAAACGCCTGGATGGCGGTCATGGCACCTACCCGCTGGTGCATGTCGATCGCCGCTTGCCTGGGGTTCGAGGCATCATACGGCTGATGCCACAGACCAGGGTGCAGCCAGCTAAACAGGTCGTTCTCCATCAACACCAGTTTACCCGAGGCCGCCACACTGGCATCCGCGGTACCGGTGGTGATGGCCCCGTCCAGATACCCGCGGCCATCGAGAAGCGGCACACCGGCGATGATGTCGATATCCTCACTCTTTAACAGCTTCTGCAAGCCGAAATGGCCAGAGGTACTTTGTCGGCTCTCACCGGTCAACTGGATGACATAGCCCTCAAACGCGCCTGTCAGCGAACGCCCTTTGCTGAACTTCTTGACAGCCTTCGCGAACTTCAACACCACATCGGAGGTCAGATCGCTGATAAACTGCGCGGTGGCAGCCACCCAGCGGCCATCGGCCGTGTCTGGCTGGAAGTCCATGCCGGTGGTTCGTCTGAGCTCTGGAGTGGCGATTTGCGCGGGCAACTCGTCCAGACCTCGCTCTCGCTTCCATTCGGCCCAGGCGGTCTGGAAGGGCTGGCTGTAATCCGCCATGCCGTTGTCATTACTCCCCCAGGCGAACCACTCCTCGGTCACCTCAGCGCACAGGAAGAAGCCCACCACGCGGTCGGCCCAGGGCATTCGGTCGCAGCTATCGATAAACTGCTTGAACCACTCCAGTTGATCGTGAAGCCAACCTTGGCTGGCGATGGAGACCGCCGATGTGCTGGTCTCCTCCCAGATCACCTTCTCGCCGTTGATTTCCACTATCGCCCGTTGATCTGCGTGCTGCTGCACCCACCAGGCTGGTGGCGTCAGTGAGCATCGGAACAGGATGTGTGCCTGAGGGTTGCTCTGCAGCGAATATCCGACCCGCTCATGAACCTGCGAAAAATCCATCTGGCCAGGTGCCGGAACGGTGGGATTGGCCACATGATGCAGGTGCGCGCCCACGCTGACCGGTATGAAGAACAAGCCATGGCCCCGTTCACCGAACTGCTGCACCGGCCCCGGTTGGTAGTCGTAGGACGAATACGCCTGCCAGTGAATCGGCTGACCATTGGCATACACCCAGGGACGGCCGCCCAACTGCTTCCGCTGGCATTTCGCCAGGCCCGGTTTGCGGTTGTTTTCTACCTGTACCATCATCGTCAATCCAGGCAGCCAGTATCCGCCCTTCGTGAGTGTGAGCTCGGCTGTGCCCTCAGGGAGCCAGGCCGGCGGAGTGAGCGTGATCTGCTGTCCGCGATGAAGCCGCATCACCTGCTCTGCAGACAGGTTCTGTCTCCAGTAGACACACCCTGCGTGGCACCACTCCAGCTCCATCGGCTCGGATGCCGGTTCTGAGGCGAACTCCAACCCGAACAGCCACGGCTGCCCGGCTTTCACCCTCGGTGCCGCCCGCCAGGCCTTGACGCCAGGCGCGGAGGCAGACGGTGAGATTACCTGCAGGTCGCTGAAATCTATCTTGTAGTCATCGCCCACGTCGCTTCCTGGGATCAGCAGGGTCATGCCTGACAGCGGGCAGACCACATCCACCGGTTGATTGTCACTCGCAAGGCGCAGCTTATTCCAGTCGAACTGCACCACCGCGCTTTGGCCAGGATCGACAATGTGGCTTTGATCGAACCGCAGGTTCTTGCCTGTGAACACCGGCTTGTTCTCCCAGGACATCTCGTTCACTTCCATCATCAAGTGGATGGGCTTCGCGCTGCGGTTGGTCACCCGGAACGTGATGTGTGAGAAAGCGTGGCGTATGAACGGCCCTCGGAGTGAAAGCGACGGCAGCACGAGACTCGATAGTGTGAACTGCAGCCGGGTGTATGACAACAACCCCTTATGATCGGTTGTGATGCTTAGGTTCGAATACTGTTTCGACCGCAAGGCCAGCGGGGTGCCGAAGGTACAGCCGATTCCCGTCTCGAAGCACGACCACTTCTGCACCGGTGCGTTGGCGAACGCCTCATCTGGGTATTGGGGATAGGTGAGGGTGAAGGGCTGTGGGTCGCTCATTTGGAACTCTCCTTGCTGAGGGCCTGTCGAAACAACAGCTTAACCGGCGCATCTGTTGCGCACTACGCTCATTTTGCGCTATATCCGCGCGCGATGCCAACCTGCACGCGTCTTGTATGCAACCCGACAAGTCCAGAACCGGCACGAACAAAGCCAACCATGTTACACATGAACTCCAGCAACGCCCATCAACTATGTCAAAGGTAGCTGATTTTGTCTGGAGCGTATAATTTCAACCTGCCAACTATTTCGAGGATTTTAGGGTGATTGCCGGATATCGTCAAGGCAGTCTTATTGGACCTTGAAGTCGGCCGAAAAATACCATCAATCACAACCTTTTTGATGCCAGACTCACTAAATGATTCGTTGTATATCTTCACCCAGTTGATTCGGTTCCAAGAGGAATCACCGCCCGGATACCTAATCAATGATATCGTTCGAAGATCAACTGCATCCTTAGTCATATACAATGTTGCATTCGATCCATCTATAAATAAATACGGCAGCAAACAGAGTACACATAAAGATATTGCGAGAAGCAGGTTGAAATCGCCGGAATGATATAGATGATCATAGTAGGTCGCGGGTATTTTACCTGTTTCTTTGATCACGCTGTAAGGCCAACTGGCACCAAGTTTGTACACAGCGGTGTAAGCCGTGGATCCTTCAAGAATGATGAATTTCAAGATATGTAAGCGATAGTCAGACAGACTGACATACAACCGAATACAGTTAGGATCGCTATCAAGCTGTTTTCTACGCTTTCGCCCGAATATGAACAGGTCAACAAAACAGAGTAACATTGGTATCCCAATCACTAAACATGCCGTCATCACCATTTGTGACGGTATTTCTGAAAACATTCAATTTACTCCTTTAGTGTTAGTCGACGGCAAGTGTGGTATGCGGCTTATAAGTTCTACCGAAACTTATCTGGCACGTACTTTTGGATTTCCTCTACTATGAGGTTCACATCTGGCAAGTGGCCAGGAACGTTAATTTTATTGACTTGACCTCGATAATATCCTGTCACAACTATTTTTTTGATGCCAGACGCCATCTCGCCATCGCTTCGGATTTCCACACTGCTGACATCCTGCCAGCGAAACATAGTTACCCCAAAGGGAAACCACTTAATCCCGAATGATTCTCGCGAGATACCTGCATCGGTGACCTTAACATGGGACAGCAGCGCATCTATCACGAACACGGGTCCAGAAAAGGCCGAACAAAGAAACATCAGAATGAAATACGAATAATATTCGAACGACTTGAAGGGATGATCAGGCGCATATATAAAGATGAATAGAGCAACTGTCGTACCGAGTAGTGTCAACGCCGATAGCGCCATCGCTTTGGCATATACAGGCCTAGTATCAGAATCATTGGTAACCAGCCGATGGCAATCGGGCTGGGATTCGATATCCCATAGCCGCCGTCTCCAGGTCCTCAAGATATAAACAAAGAGCCCTATATATACAACAATGCTGAGGACACCGAATGCGAAAAATACCCAATTTTCCATGATCACAGTCCACTCCTCTTAATCTATATCTTATTGTTAACGAGCACGTACCAAAGTCATTTTGCGCCAACTGCTGCTGTGATGTCAACAGTTCCAAAAATCCTTCATCGCAGGTTGATTATGTCATGCCGCCGTGCTAATATGAAGGGGTTCATCACGTCATATCAATTTGCGAGGACCACCATGCACAACACCACCATCCGACCAGAAACCGCAGGCGATATACCCGGCATCAGTCGGCTGTTGTTGGAAGCCTTCGCCACCCACCCGCATAGCAACCAGACCGAGCATCTGCTGGTTTTGGAGCTTCGCAAGGCGAGCGCACTCGACATTTCGCTGGTCGCGGTGTGCGGTGATCTGGTGGTCGGGCATATCGGGTTTTCGAAAGTTACTATCAACGGCGTATGGTGCGGCTGGTATGGGCTGGCCCCACTAGCGGTTCTGCCACAGTATCATCGTCAGGGTATCGGAAGCCAGTTGATGTATGAAGGGCTTCGGCAGCTTAAGGCACTGGATGCCAAAGGCTGCGTGCTGGTAGGCGACCCGAACTACTACCAGCGGTTTGGCTTCAATAACGACCCCGCACTGACGCTGGATGGCGTGCCGCCTGAGGTGTTCCTGTCGCTGCCCCTCTGTTCAGAACCCTCCAAGGGCAAAGTGCAGTTTCACAAGGCATTTGATATCTGCGTGTAGGCGGCTTATCATTTCGCTGGCAGCACCAACTGGTAGCGGTAGGGGCTATCGGGTGCCGAGTCGCCATGCAGATAGGCTGATCCCCACTCTTCTGTCAGCCAGACATTGTCCGTCCATTGGAACCTCAGGGTTCGCTTCATCTTGGGCAGCAGTTTCGCCGGTATGGCGATCTCCAGCATCTGGCTGTCCTTGGCCATCTCCGCCCAGCCCACGGTGCTCCACGCTTTGCCTTTCCGAACCTGAACCGAAGCCCGCCCCTTACCGTCTCGCATCCGGTTGATGGCGACATCAAAGCCCATAAACCCGTTCGCGCCATTCTCATCAACGTCCAGCATCAGCACCATCCAGTTGCGATCAGCCACAGTGGGGTGACTCAGCTTCCGAGCCGTCTTGACCATGGCATACAGTGTCGTGCGGCTACTTGTCAGCTTGCAGGTCACGATGTCGTTCCGGCCGGTGTTGTCCTGCAGACGCACTTTCTTGTTGCCATACTGGAGGTGATCTCGCGCTAGAACATCCTGTACATGGTCTTTGAACTCTGGTGTGACACGCTTCCAGTCGGTGTCCTTGCCGTCTATGGTGATCTTGACGGAGTTCGCCGTCGGCACAGGGGCAACCCCCTTATAGCGGCGTATCCCGGCGATCATCTGCTGGAAATAGGCGTCACGGTGACCGCCCTCCATCGGCTCGATATCCTTGCTGAACTCCTGGTTGAACTCATCGACAAACATCGGCTTTGAGGCGTCGTTCATGTGAGGGTATTTCTGCACCAGCCACTCGTTCCAGTTGTATACCAGCAGAAACGGCGGGTCGACCTTCAGCCCGACATCCCAGCACTGCTCGAACATGTAGCCGTGGTCAACCGCACCCGGCGTGGTCACGCGCCGACCGTCCCAAGTCAGCCCCTGCCAGGATCGTCCGTTGCCCTTGCCCATGTCTGAGATGGGCGGTGAGCCCATGCTGGCTCCGGTATGAACGGTGGTCTGCTCGATCTCGCGGTTATCGTTCAGCATGAACGCACTGTCCTCGGAGTAAGGGTAGTACCCGTCCAGTGTCCAGCTTCCCACTCGGGGGTTCATACCCAGCCAGTATGGCGTTCGCCAGGTGTAGAAGCCCAATATCTCTTTGCCAAGATCATCTGAAGGAACGCCCACAATCATCGGCTTGCCGTCCCAGTGGAACCAATGCGAGGCGTGTTTTCCGCCCTGATAAAACTGCTGGTAGAGGTTTCGCAGAGCTTTCCGTGAGCCGGGGTCGGCCTGCGGATACATATGGAAAGCCAGCTTAGGCGTCGGTTCACCCAGTGCCTGCAGCTCATCAAGCACCGAAAGCAGCACGTCGACCATATCCTCGTAGTTGAAGCCGTTAGAGGCATCCAACAGCAGCATATCGACACCGGCATCCGCCAACATACGCATATGTTTTCGCACGACCCATCTGTCGTCGTTACGGTAATAGCCAAACAGCGGTTTGGTCCAGTGATGGAACGTGCCGACAGCCCCCAGGGCAGGATGGTTGATATCCTTCATCGCCTCCGGGTATTTCGCCAGGATTTTAATGAGATCATACGGCCCATCTGGCTCTACACCGCCGTAGGTGGGCAGGCTCCACAGAAGGTAGTAGATGCCCACGTATTTGCCCTTGCGCAGTGCTGGTGCCTTTCCAGGCCCAGGCAGTGTGCGCCTCAAGTGGTCGGTGGCTGTCCAGGTGGCACTAGGGATCGACACCTGCGGGCTGGCACCCTTCGCCACGGCGCGCTTGACCGCGCCAGACAACGCCGATGGCGCATTGCGGAATGTGATGGCATGCATCCCAGTTTCATTACGCCACAGAATCTGGCCTGATGTCTGGTCAGTATTGTTGCTCATCCGGATTTTCAGAGTTTGGATTTTACTTGCGTCAAGCGATAGCCCACCCAAGCCAATGAAGGGGTCGAAACCCGTGATATCCAGTCGCAACAGACCGGCAGGCGAGGTGATGGCCACGCTGTTACTGTAGCTGCCCCAGCCCTCTAAGCCGGTGTCGTAGTTCCACTGAGGGCCGTTGGGCATCAGGCGGATGTAATCCACATCCACACTGCCTGTCTTTCCCTGGCTGACGGGATCCAGCCGCAACTCCGACACCGTGCCATTCCAGTTGGGATCTGCCGCCAGGTTGATGGTGTATTCGCACATCGGAGCAGTCGGTGCGGCCGTCGCAACGCACCCCATGTTGGCTAAGCACACCACTGCCAGAACCACGGTTAAAAAGAGTGAACTGCGCATAATGCTAAGCTATGTCCACTGTGATTCGGGCTATCTCGCCAGGTGCCATGACGACCGTCAGCCGTCCCTGCTTGACGCTGAGCCGCTCCTCTTTACGGAGTAGCTCAGACTCGGTGATCTCAAGCGACTTAGGAACCAGATGCACCACTCGGGCGTCGGTCATCGATCCAGCCGCCAAGGCTAGTGACAGGCTCTGCTCTGCGGTGATGCCATTCACAGCCGTCACGGTCACCCGCTTGCCATCGGGCGATAGTGAAGCACAGAGATCAACCGTTTGAGTACCTGCTACTTCCAACAGACGGTTACCCTGGTGCAGCTTGTAGAGTTCGAAAACATGGCCGGTGGTGTCAAATTCAGCCGCAAGAGGAGTGACCTCGATGGCCCCTTCATTTACAGGCATGAAATAGCAAGCCATCTCGAGGCCCAGCGGCTGTGCTTCCCGACAGAGCATATTCAGTATGCCGGCGACATACAGCGCTGCGGGGACACTGCCCTTTCGACCCCACATCAGGTTCCATTCGTCGTAGACCAGCCCCAATCGTCTGTCCGCCGGTTGGTGTTTGTCCATCAGCTCTCTGGCCAGTTTCAAAGTTTCGACGACACTTCCTCTCGGTGTGTTGACCACCTTTGCGTAGTCAGCTTCAGTGACCAAAGGTATCTGGTCAAGTATGTACTGGTGCACCGAGCCAGCCCGCATGGTGTCTTTCGCGGCCTCCATGACCGGCGTATTCCAGTCCGGCCAGGCCACGCCATTGGAAAACTGAGTACAGGGAACCAGATAAATTGAACCATCCGCTCTCTTCATGGCCTCAGAAAACAGCTTGCATTGCGCGGCATGGCCGTCGGCCTTCAACACCTCGCCGCGACCAAATGCATACATCTCATTGCCCACAAACCACCAGCGCACATGGTAAGGCGCCCTATGGCCACGCGAAATGCGAAGGCTCCCCCACTTGGTGGACTTATCCCCGTTGCAGTATTCCACCCATGCTGCAGCGGATTCTGGCGTCTTTTCGCTCATGCGCACCGTGATGGCTGGTTCTGCCTCCACTTCTCGGCATAAGGCCATGAACTCGTCGATGCCGATCTCATGCGTATCGTAGTCGTCAGTGTCGGTCAGCAGGAACCACAGACCTGTCGGGCCGATGGGCGGACGCTGGTCCACAGGGAGCAGACCATCCTCCCAACTATAGAACTCCTCATAGCAGCCGCCGGGGAAGCGCAGGCAGCCAGGTTTCATTTTCTTGAGTAACGCGATGACGTCGCGCCGCATGCCATGAAACGCGTCCTTTGGCTGTAAAGAGACAGCCCCCAGCCAATAGCTGCCGGGTGTATTGCTGGTGATCTTGAGCTCACAGTTTTCGTGAGTGCGGTATGCTGTGAAGTCAGCCGTTAGTAGCTGCCAGTCACCATCTTTGCACGACACCGTCTTTTCGAGATATACTTCCTGACCGCCGTCTGTCAGGCTGACTCGAAGCACCCTGCCAGAATCGGACTTGACCCAAATCCTGACCGAATACGGCTTCCTTGTGTGAACCGCCAGCACTTCGTGCTGCTGCTTTATCCCTGTGGGGCTGCCATCTGCAGGAACCTCCACGCGGAGGCGTTGGTTGCCTGCATAACCAAATGAGGTTTCGATGCGCGCGGCGCCACCCCCGCCTACAACCGTCCAACGTTTTGGGAGGTTGTTTTCAACAGCCGCGAATTTGCGGTTAGCCACCATCTCCGCGCTCAAACCGCTCCAGATACCTCGGCGGGTGATCTCCAGGTTGTGTCCAAACAGCAATGGGGAAATCACGCCCCCAGGGTTCTTCACATCAAGCTTAATGGTGTTGCTGTCCTGGTTCATTGCGGTTCCCCTATTGGTTTGTTCGTTAGTTTTCGCGGACAGGGCTGTTTTGGCTAACAGGCCTGCACCGATCATCGAGGCACTAGAAATTAGGAACCGGCGTCGATCCATTTTGGCCTCCTGAGAGTGCGTCGTTTCACATAGCGCAATGCATATGTACATACAAATCTACCGCCGCGGGCTGAAAGCCCTGCGGCTCATTATCCGAAAAGCCGGCTAAAGCCGGCTGCAAGGAATCCCTCTGCCGGTTTAGGTCGCGATCGCGACCTATTACCCGCGTGAGATCCATCAGCCCGTTTGAACGGGCTTTTCGTTCAATTAGCCGCAGGGCTTTCAGCCCGCGGCACATTCACCTCGCACACACAATACCCCTAGCCTATCCGCTTGTATTCCACCACGAACGAGTCGGGGCACTCCACTGCCAGCAGGTTGAGGCTCTTCAACTCCGCGCCGGTCATCACCTTGGGTGCCGGCCGGTTGTAGTTTCTGGAGACCGTCACGCTGTATTTGGCGGTGGGTTCGATCTCGCGGAGATCAAGGGTGTATCCGCTATACGCAGACTTGTGCCGTCGGAACGCCATCACCAGCCCATCTTGCTTTTCAGGGCGGTGATACTGCACCACCTGCCAGAATTTCGGGCTGACCGTTACTTCGGTGAGCACATGCATATTCCCGCTGAAGTATTTGCGAATCCGCTTGCCTTCGGCTATCGCCTGCTTCAGCAACGCACGCGGATACGCAACCGGACGGATATCTTCGCAGAAGGAAATACCGCCATTAAATCCGCTTCGGAAGTTGTAGGGATCAGCACCCATCTGCCCGCTGGCATTGAAGGGCATGTAGCGGCTCAATCCCGCGGTCATCACCTGGTTTTGCAGCGCCGCCTGGTGGAAATCACGCTGGAACAACGGATTGATGGTGGCGTCGGTGCGCCAGATCGGAATGGAACGGTGGCACATCTCCAGATCCACCCGTCCCCCGCCTGAGGCGCAGTTATCGAAAAACAGCCCAGGATTGGCTGCCAGCACGTCGTCCATCAACCGATACAGCCCTTCTACGTATCGGATTTCGGCTAGCCCCACGCGGTCGGCTCCGGCTTTCGCGTCGACTGCGGCCCACAACCCCTCGTATGAGACGGCGTTATCGATACGCACACACTCGATGCCATAGTCCTTGATGACGGTGTTGAAGAACTTCGTCATGAACTCTCTGGCCTCGGGAATCCCCAGGTTCAACATCCCCCAGCCGTTGGGATCGGGCAACACCACCCACTCGGGATGCTCGGTGGCCATCAGTGTGCCGCCGCAGATGCGCTCGAACTCAAACCACATCAGGAACTTCATGCCGGCTTTGTGGGTGGCGTCGGCGATCGGCTTGATGCCTCTCGGGAACCGCTTCATATCCAGGCCGCGTTCGATCGGCAGCACATAGTTGCCCACCTTCGGGAAAACATCCTTGCCGTAGTAGGCATCCAGCCAGAGGTACTCAAACCCAAGCCCCTTCATGGCATTGAGATGGGAGAGCACATCGGCCTCGGTGCCGTTGTCGAACTCGTAGAAAGCCGTGGTCAGATGGGCAATGGGCGGCGTCACGGGCTCACCATTATGGGTCGGGGCCACATGCTTCAGCATCATCACTCGGAACAGATTGTATGAGCGCGCCTCATCCCCACCCTGCCAGTAGAGCTGGATGATCCGAGGGCTGCGGATGCTTTCACCAGGCTTCAATGACAGATGCTGGTTTCGCATACCGGCTGCCAACTGCAGCGTTCCGGACGTATAATCGACCGATGCCTGCCACTGGCCGGTCCAGCCGATGGCGGTGATCACACCTGCCTCGCCCCAGTCCAGGTTAAAGAACGGGCACGCGCCCATAGAAGAGCGGCCCGCGATAGGTGCAAACTCAATGCGTTTGCCCATGACCACTGGCTCATCGAAGGGCATCCAGTCATCCACCCCGCCGCCGCCACCGTTCAACCGGTGCAGCACGGGTGCTTTTCCGGAGAGGTCCGGCCAGACTGAGACGTCAACTGCCTTCACCTGTTCAATCAGGGGCGTGTCTGACTTACCCTTGTTGGTGAAATGCAAGGTCCAGTCGACACCCGCACAGTCGGTGTATATCGTGCAGAGTGCTTTCACCTCGAGACCCGTCACAGGGTCTGTCAAGGTGAGTGTCCGCAGCAGCCGTCCAGCACCCGCGGGCTCCTGCTTCACTTCCTTCTTCCAACTACCTATAAGTTCAGAAGACTTCTTGCCACCGTATACAAAGGAGAAGGGTAGCTCACTGCCCAACTGCCACTTCATGAACATCTCATCTAGCCACAACTGAGTGCCGTCCTTCAAAATCACTTTCGCATCGGCCCAGTTCGCCTGGTCCCATCCGCGACCATCTCCGCCTTCGTCCACGGTGATATCAAACTGCTGAGCTCCGTTGAGGGGCACATCGATTGATTTCACACCATCGGCCCAGCGCATCACAGGGGTTGAGAACACGTCCTTGCCATCTACACTCACGTGGAAAGCCACGGTTGCACCAGCCGTCAACGACTTGGTGTTATCATCCAGGCCGATATCCGCCACGAACCTCTCCGCAGGCTGAGCCAGCGTCACTCGCATCACACTATAGGAGTTCACGCCGATGCCATGTTCGTAGGTCTTGCCATGCAGGCTGATGGGGCCGTTGGTGGTGCTGCGGTTGACTTTGGTGTCCCCAGCCACCTCTTCACGCACAATGCCGATTCGGTTCTGCTTGATCCAGCTATGGTCGGAAAATGCGGCCTCGGCCCATTCGCGGTTGAACGCTGCTTCCATATCTAGCCTCCTGTTGGCCGGACGAATACTATTAGTCGGAACTGCGGGAGCGACGGCGGACTTTTTGGGCGTTGTCACCATCTTTGTCTCTGCAGAACCCGCCGTACCCAGAATACCGGCTCCGATGACCGCAGCTCCAGATTTAATAAACTTACGCCGATTCATGTTGCCTCCCGTGCCGCAGCCGATGGCCGCGACACACCATCTATCTTTATGGTCTATAGGTGATAAAGATGTTTGATTAATCGAATAACTTTATACTCTAGTGACCTATTTTACACGAAAAGCGGCGATCTCAGCCAGCCCTGCGTTTTGATTGGATGCACTGACGGACTTGACGGTAAACCTAATCCACTTAATGGTCTTGTTAGGAAAGCCCACAGCCACGCCTGCGCCGTCGTTTGGAAGCTCACCTACCGTCATCGTGCTTCCGTCGCTGAAGCTCAGCTCACCGGATAGCACCTGATCTGCTTCGTTGGGCCGATCGTAGAGCCAAACCCGGTTGATCGTTTGGTCACGCTCCCAGGTAAGTTGCACCCAGGCTCCAGCTCCCTCTGCGTTGCTGGCCCATTCGTTTACCGGTGAGGAGGGGTAACCATCAATCACCGCATCGGTCGCCCCCACACTGGTGGTGCCCGGCTGCACGGAGCTGACAGTCACAACAGCGTGCTGCGCCACATCACCCTTGCTTTGCTTAAGACTCCATCGGGTGTAAGGGCAGCTCACACTCACAGGCATCCCGAGAATCTTGAATTCGGCCGTCAGTGCAAATTTGGCAGAGGGCGAGACTGGCTCCGCGTCGGTTACCAGTTGCGGCCCGGTCATGACGGCGCTCATGGGCCAGATTTCATTTGCTAGTTTGGTGCGAGTGGCATCATCTTGATCAACCAAACTCCAGTTCATCATTTTGGAGTACGATAAGCCTTGTGGCACGTATAGATAGGGCATGTTGTTGGCAGGGAACATGTAGGGTTTGTCGTTTCTGACCATTAAGCCCACACCCGCACAGGCCAGCAACAGCTCACGGTCGGCCTCATTCGCACTCTTTGGCAAAGCCGCCTTCAGCAATGCCTTCACATTACCATACTTAGCGAATGAGCGATCTAGCCCGGCACGACGCACAATCTGCTGCACTTGAATCTGCTGGAAGTCCACCAGACCTGCTTTGACCTTGACCATACACCCCTGTCGGATTGAGCGTGCAGGAACGGTGACGCTGTTGGTGTGCGACGCAGCATCGTAGTCAAATCGCACTCGGCGTCCATCGACCCGTGCCTCAGTTGCCCTGGTGGTGCATGGAAACTCCACTACGAGTTCGCGTTCGTCGAGCTGCCCTTTGAACTGGCCTTTTGTGGCCGATATCTCCACCGTGGCGATATCACCGATGCGCTTATAGCTCAGCTTCGTCTCTGCTGAATCACCGCGCCTGTATCCCTCGCTGATGCCATCGTCCTCGTAGAGGGTAAACCGGCCGATCTTGCCTTGTTCGCCAGGATAGCTGCGCACGATCAGACGGCTCAACGGGGCAGAGCTCATGCGGGCCTGGTAAGGCTGCATCGGGATGGGCATCCCGCCACGCGCATACACCGGAAACTCGTTGATATCAGCCGTGACCATTGCCTGCTGCGAACCGGAGTAGCGCTCGCCTGTGAACAGGTTATACCAGTCTCCGCTGGGGAACCAAACCACCTGTCGGCCTACGCGGTTGGGGCCCACACCTTCACTAGCCACAGGGGCCGGCAGCAGCGCATCGCCGAAAAGATACTGCTGAGGGTTGTTGTATGCCTGCGGTTTCTCAGGATACTCCAGATACATGGGTCGGTTCAGCGGGATCGACTGTTGACACGACTGTGCCACACTGGAGTAGATGTATGGGAACAGCTCCGAGCGCAAATGGAAGCTGATCCGCATCGAGTTCTCAGCCCACTTAGAGTAGTTCCACGGACGCCGGTCGGTGGCGGCATCGCGGGTGGAGTGTGACCGCATCGCGGCGGTCAATGCGCCGAACTGGCACCATCGGGTATACGATTCCTCGTTACGAGGTCCCATGTGACCGCCGATATCGTGCGACCAGAAGAAGCAGCCCACATTACCGGCGGTGGAGGTAAACGGAACCTCAAATGCCAGCATCGAGAAATTGGAGAAGGCATCGCCAGAGAAGTGGATGGGATTGCGGTGATCACCCCATCCTGCCCATCGGCTGAAGGAAATCCCCCGCTTGTCATTCTGTGCGGTGTGGTTATAGAAGTAATGGTTCAGCCAGGTCAGGTTGTTCAAATCCGGGATCGATCGGGTTTTGGCATACTGCTGCCAGTCGAGCCACCAGAAATCCACCCCGTCTTTTTCAAGAGGCACGATGGCATGCTTGAACAGAGCGTCCATATACTTTTTGTCGCCTGCGTCAAATGGGAGGGTGACCTTCGTGGCGGGGTCTTCCCCCATCTCTCGCATGAATCCAGCATAAGCGTCCTCATGCGGCCCCACGCCGTCGGCGGGATGGAGGTTCAACGTGACCGCAAGCCCTTGCTTGTGGAACCATCCTAACAGCTCTTCGGCATCGGGCAGCAGCGTCCTGTTCCAGCTCCAACCGGTCCAGCCGTCGCGGTGCCAGTCCATGTCCATCACGATGACGTCCATTGGGAAGTCATGCACGCGATATTCCTCGATGATTCTGCGGTAGTCGGCAGACGAATATGGCCAATATCTCGAATACCATGCGCCCAGTGCGTATCTGCGCGGCATCGGAACCGAGCCGCTGATTGCAGTGAGGGAACGCAGCGCGGCCTTGTAGTCCTTGCCGTATCCGAAGAGGTACCAGTCCTGGGCATCGGTGTCCGGGCGGCACTGCACCCAACCATCTTTCATGAGCTGGTTACGCGAGTCATTCAGCAGATACCAGCCATCGGTGGAAAGCACGCCATCATCCAGCATGAACGGCCGTGACTGACCATCAAGGGTCCTTGAGGTGCCGCCCAGATTGCCGCGGTTCGGCAGTCCCGGGACCCACTTCACCCCATTGATGCTCACCTTCAGGTTCTCTTGAGACAGCGGTTTTCCGTCGTCAGTATATTGCAGACGCATCTTGCCCGTGTCAATCATCAGCGACTTGCCAGATATTTCCGCACGGTAATCCCGGAACCGCAGCTCGCGGTTCACGGCGAATATCGACGGGTCATCCACGAACTGCCCCTTCGGATGGTATTCCATGCGGATGAGGTGTGGGGTGACCACGGTAAACCTGGCATTGCCCATCACCTCCATACCGGCTTGGGTGGCCACGGCCAGGCGTGTGCATCCCAGCACCATCAGCATACCAATCGCTGACAGGAACAGCGCGACTCTATGACATCTTTGCAAGATACTACCCTCTTTCATTGGCGATTCTAGCGGTCTTTCATCCGTGTCCACGGGGCGATCTCCACGAAACTGCCCGGGAGATTATCTACCATCTCGGTGTACAGATTATAAGGCACCGATATCGTCAATAACGACTTGTCGATGTGCTGGCGTGCTGACGGGTCAAACATGCCCAGCACACCTTTTGGTGACGGCATACTGGCCTGCGCGCGCGCTTCACTTACGATACTGCCGCAACCGGCCGAGAACGGTGAGATCACCGCGTTCTGCTCTTCACAGCCGTAGTTCGCCAGCCAAAACAATCCGCTCAGCTCATCAGGCGGTGCGAAGAAGGTGATCACCTCCGGCACAACCTCATCGGGCACATCGCACAGCCGCTGGAATATGGCATATCGAGCGGTGGCTTTGACGAACTTGCGGTTATCGATGTAGGCCTTAGCAAGTTCAGGCGTCTTTTTGTACCGCTCCCCGCTGCCATCTGGCGCGTGCGACAGGAAGCACTCAAACCCAGGCCTGACCTCTTCGTTGAACCCCAGGAAGAATGCCCCGCCAGGACAGCCTGGGTTTTCGCCGTCCACGACCAGGGGAGTGCCTTGCCTGACCATCGCCATGCGGCTGATGCTGCAGAAATGGCCTGTTTGCTTAGTCCACATGTAGCTGCGGGGCAACGGTTCGTCTGCATAATAGAGCGCTATTGGGGCCTCAGAGAGACTCATCGCTTCGGTCATCCGCTGCGCGGATTCTGTGTGTGTCATGGGGATTCTCCTTTTTATATGGTACGGGTCATCGGGCACGGCGTGCCCGTTGGGCGACCGGCCGGTCGCCCCTACGGGTTTCTTGCACCCCATGTTACCCCTACAGCAGCCGGAACAGCCGCGTCTGGCCGGCGCGGAAGGGCACGCTCAGCTTCTCGCCGGATCCCTTCCAGCCGCCATACAGGTCCAACACCTGCGCCGGGCGTTTCAAGATTAACTCTGCATCGCCCGCCACGTTCGCGGTGACGGCAAGCAACTGCCTGCTGGCGTGAACTGCAAACCCCTCCGGGGCGTTGAGCGTCACCCCAGCCGTCTTGAGCTGAGACCGCAGCCACTGGCCATCACAGGGAGGAACACCCACCCAAAACAGCTTCCCGCCATTAGGCAGGGGACGCACGGCACTGGCAAATTGGCCATCGCTATACTTCCACTCACCCTGTTCCTTCACCTCCGCACGGGGCAGCAGGCTGCCGCCAATCTTCACTTCGCAGTCCATGGTGGAAGCGGAACCCGGTAAACTCGGCTTTTCGTTGATGATGATGGGCAGGCCCAACAAATCAGCCGGACGGTCACGCAGCCACTTGCCACTGCGGGCATCAACCAGCCCCAGAGGACCCACCGCGAGCACGTGCATACGGCCTCTCTTCAGAAGCTTTGTCAGGGCAGACAAGCTCTGGTCGGTCGCACCGATGCCGCTGGCAATCACCACATATTTGATGCGGTCCGGCAGCCTGGCGGCATCAGACAGCAGATAGACCTCAAATGGGGCTCCGGTGGTGGCCAGAGTATGCACCATCACGCGATGCGCCCCCCACATCCATGAGGAGCTGAGCGTGTTCAGGCTCATGCTGCGGTCATCGACTAGCATGGCCACCTCGGCTTCACTGCTGCGGTTCAAGCTGAGTGCCTGCAGGTTCACCTTGGCTAGTCGGCCAAACTCATCGAGAAGTGCCTTATCGTGATGCCAACTGCAAGCAAGACTGAATTTCTGCTCCAGATACCCCTCGGTGGCCACGGTTGCGGAGACGCGCTGATGCATATCGATGGCACCAAGGCGCGGATTCTCCGCGTTATACAGCGTGTGCCACAACCCCGGATGTAGGAAGCTGAATAGGTCGTTCTCCATCATATGGATCTTGCCCGCCAGCTCGATGCTGCCCTCGACCTCACCGCTGGTCACGGAGCCACGGATGTAGTCGCGTGACGACAGCAGCGGCACGCCTGCGATGATATCCACATCCTTGCTGTCCAGAATCGCCCTCACGCCGAAATGGCCCGAGGTGCTCTGCCGCGGTTCGCCCGCGAGTTGGATCAGGTAGCCGTAGAGCACCGTCACCAGCAGTTGCCGTTGGCTCATCAGCTTCGCATGCTTGCAGAAATGCAGTATCACCTGCGCGGTGATGTCCGACATAAACTGCGCGGTGGCGGCGCACCAGCGGCCATCTGCACTGTCTGGCTGGATCAGCTCCTTGCCCGCTCTGCGCATGTCGGGCGGCGCGATGGTGTCCGGCAGATCGGTGCGCTTTTCACGTGCTTTCCACTGGTTCCAAGCCCGGTTGAATGGCTCGCTGTAGTCGGCCAGAGCATCGTCATTACAGCCCCAGGCGAACCATTCCTCCGTCACCTCAGCACTCAGGAACACGCCCACCAGCCGGTCGGCCCATGGTGCCTTCTGACACTCATCGATCAACCGCTTCAGCATGTCGGTTTGGTACTTGATCCATTCCTGGCTGGCTAGGCTGATCGCTTCCGTGCCGGTCTCTTCCCATGGCATCAACTCGCCGTTCTTTTCCGCGACGGCCCGCTCCGATTCGTGCTGCTGGGTCCAATAGGGCGGTGGGGTCAGCGAAACCCGCAGCATCACCACCGTCTCGCGCGAGGTCTGAAGGCAAAAGCTCACACGCTCATGAAGCTGACCGAAGTCATACTCACCAGGTAGCGGATTGGTGGCGGTGGCCACCTGGTGGTGAATGTGCTGACCGGCACTGACTGGCACGATGAACAGCTTGTGCCCGCGTCGGCCAAACTGCCGTACGGGGCCCGGTTGGAAGTCGTAGGAGGCCCAGCCCTGCCAGTGGATTGGCTGGCCGTTGCGGAAAGGTACGTTACGGCCAAGATGCTGCTTCACTTCCATCTGTGCGAAGCCGGGCTGTCGCAGATTGCGCAGCTCCACTGGCGCGCTGCCGCCCGACACATGGTAACCGCCTGCGCACACCGCCACATCGTAACGGCCTGGCAGCATGTAGTTCGGCACGTTCAGGCTGATCTCACCAGCCGACTTCAATGCTGATACCTGCAGCTTGTCGAGCACCAAACGCCAGTTGGTGTAATCTCCCTGACGCCACTCCAAGGCCAGCTCATCTGGCCAGCGGCCGTCAATGCGAAGCTTCATCTTCCAGGGGTCACCCGCTTTCCCCTTGGCATCTGCCACGAAAGAGGTGGCCGCCAGTCCAGATGCCGGTGGGTAGTGAACCTGCAGGTCACGAAGCATGAGATGGTAAGGCTTGCCCACCACAGCTCCGGCTGACATGATTAACATCCGTCCCAGCGGAAATACTGGCTTCGATGGCTTGCCCGTGCTGGGATCACCTGTCAGGCGCATGTCATATTCGCACAGACGGCTTTCACCTGGTTTCAAGTCAATGGGTTGCGAGATGTGGTGCCGCTTACCCGTGAATGTAGCCACAGGCTCCCAGCTCCACTCGTCAAAGCCAAGATGCAGGTGCATCGTCTCGGTGCCCTGGTTGGTCGCCATGAAGCTCACCTTGGTGGGCATACGGCGTATGCAGCGCCCATCGATGCTGACCGCGGGCAGCGCATCTTTCGCTAGCTCAAACCGCCACTCTGTGTGGGGGTCATTCGGAAGCCCCTCAAGGCGCATGGAGACCTGTTTGTATATCTCTTTACGCTGCCATACTATCGTGTCGATGGTACAGCCCACCAGCGTGCGGAAGTGCGGCCAGTGCTCCACAGCCGGGCTGGCAAACGCCTCGTCTGGGTATCCGTTTTGTATCGACAGCGTGTCGGAATTCATGAATTATCTCTCCAGTTTAAACAGGCGTGTTTGAGCGGCTCGGAACGGAACATCGATGACCTGCCCCCTGCCCCGCCAATCGGAATACAGATCAGATATCGCAGCCGGCTGCCGCAGGTTGATTTGCACCATACCATCTGCCGATGCAGTGACCGCCAGCAACTGCTTACTGGCACGAACCGTGCAGTTTAGCGGTGCATACAGATGCACACCTGCCGTCATGAGCTGACCACGCAGCCATGGTGCATGATAAGGAGCAGAACCCACCCACGTCAACTGGCCACCACCGGGCAGCGATCGTGTCGCGCTGGCAGAGACACCGTCAATGTAGCTCCACTCGCCTTTCGCGGCGACTTCAGCCCGAGGGCTCAGGAAACCGTCGAACTTCAACTCGTATTCCGCTGTGACCATACTGCCGGGCAACTCCCTGCGTCTTGAGATGGTGATGGGCAGGCCAAACAGCTCCGCAGGCCGGCTCCGAAGCCACTTGCCCGTCTCCGCTTGCACCAGTCCGATTGGGCCTATGGCGAGTACATGCAGCTCCTTACGTTTCTCCATTAATTGCCGCAAACCCTCCAAACTGCGCTCGGTTGCGCCAGTCCCTCCCGCGACCACCACATACTTTATCCGGGCAGGCAGCCGATGGGCGTCTGACAACAAATAAGTCTCAGCAGGCGCGCCAGTGATAGCTATCTGCGTGATCATGAAATTGTAAGCCCGCATCAACCATTTCGAATCCATGGTCGTCACGCTCATGCTGCGGTCATCCACCAGAATGGCCACTTCGCACTCGCGGCTGCGGTCAAGTAACAGCGCCTGTTTGGTGACGTCCGCCAAACGGCCGAACTCCGCCATCAACGCCGAATCATGATGCCAACTCGTCATGAGGCTGAACTTATGCTCCAGATACCCCTCCGTGGCGGCGGTGGCGGTCAGCCGCTGATGCATGTCGATAGCACCCAGGCGCGGGTCCTTGTCGTTCCAAAGCTGGTGCCACAAGCCCGGATGCAGCCAGCTAAAGAGGTCGTTCTCCATCAGATGCATCTTGCCGGCCAGTGCCACACTGCCTTCGGCAATGCCGCTTGAGATGGAGCCATACAGGTATGACCGCCCAGCAAACAGCGTGATGCCACTCAGGATATCAATGTCGGGGTTGTCAAGCACCGCCCTTACCCCAAAATGACCAGAGATATTTTGCCGAGGCTCACCGGCAAGCTGCACCACATATCCATGCCAGGCAGCCGTGAGTAAACGGCGCGAACTGAACTTTTTCGCGAGTGTACAGAAGGTATTTAACACCTGTGAGGTGATGTCACTCAGAAACTGCGAGGTGGCCGCACACCATCTGCCATCTGCACTGTCGGCCTGGATGTCGGCTTTTCCGGCCCGGCGCATCTCCGGTGGGGCAATGGTCGGCGGGAGATCGGTGCGCCCCTGCTGGTGCGTCCACTCGCGCCAGGCTGCCTGGAATGGCTCGCTGTAATCGGCCAGCGCATCATCGTTGCTGCCCCACATAAACCACTCTTCGGTCGTTTCGGCACTCAGGAACACGCCCAACAGCCTGTCAGCCCATGGGGCATCTTCACACTCCTTGATCAGCCGCTTCAGCGCGCCGGTTTGATACTCCAGCCACGCTTTACTGGCCAGGCTCACCACGGGCGTGCTGGTCTCCTCCCACGGCAGCATCACACCCTCTTTGTACGCCTGTACCCGGTCCTGTTCATGCTGCTGCACCCACCATGGCGGCGGGGTGAGCGAAACGCGCAGCATCACAACCGATTCAGGGTGCGCCTGCAGGGAATACCCCACCCGCTCGTGCATTTGGCCATAGTCATAAATGTCAGGGAGGGGATTGGCGGCGGCTGCGACCTGATGATGCAAATGCTGACCAGTGCTGACCGGCACCACGAACAGCTTATGCCCTGTCGCTCCGAACTCCCGAACCGGCCCTGGTTGGTAGTCGTAGGACGCCCATCCCTGCCAGTGAACCGGCTGGCCTTTGTGCATCGGCCAGAGCCGGCCCAAGTGTGGCTTGATCTCGTTGCGCGCAAACCCCGGTCGATGCCGGTTGCGCAGCTCTACATGCAGCTCTGGACCGGGCACGAAATACCCACCTGAGCACAGCACCACACGATACTTGCCAGCCGTGAGCCATGTTGGCATGCGAAGCTCCAATGCCATGCCCGTTTTGAGGGTCGCAATCTGGTCGGAATCAAGCTTCAACCGCCAGCCCACCCATGGACCTTTCCGCCATTCCAGGCTGAGATCGTCTGGCCAGAGGCCGTCACCAACCACACTGAACCGCCATACATCACCTGCATCAGCTTTACCCAGTGAATCCCATGTGCGGATCGTCAAGCCGTTGGCCACAGGATAGTGCAGCCGCAGATCCCTTAACGCCAGCCGCACAGGAACACCCACGCTGGCGCCATCTACCGTCAGAACCATGTGAAACAGCGGCATCACCGGGGTGACCGGCTTGCCTGTATACAGATCGACCAGCGTGGAGGTTTCATACACACACAGAATGCTCTGACCCGGGGGCACATCAACCATTCGCGGAAAGGAGCAAAGCCTTGCGGTGGATTTGCTTACCGGCTCCCAACCCATCTCGTCAATGCGCAGATGCAGCCGCAACAGTTCACTTCCATGGTTGGTCGCCCGGAAGCTCACTTTTATGGGCATATGACGCACCCAGATGCCATCGATGCCCATTATCGGCGCACCGGGCTTAGCCAGCGTGTAGCTCCACTCTACGTGCGGGTCGTCAGGCAAGCCTTCTAGTGTCAGCGCATTCTCTCGGAACCATTCGCGGCGCTGCCACTGAGCAATCTCAACCACGCAACCCACCATCGTGCAGAAATGCGGCCATTGCTCTACAGGCGCATTCGCGAACGCCTCATCTGGGTAATAAGGAAAGACGAGTTCACTTGCTGGTCCGGGCACAGACATAGTCGTTCTCCTGAAATTGGGGCTTCGCAGTAACAACATTTTACCGATAATCAAGGTAGACTCACATCATATGCTATACAGGAGGGTCACCATGTCTTCGATGAATGCCATCACCAGCAAGGAAAAAGTCAAGCTTCAAGATATCGACGCATCTCCCAACAACAGCTTAACACGCGAGCAGGCTGAGGCCAGGACCGCGGAGCTGGGGGCGCAGTTGAACGAACTAAACGAACTGATGTACGCGTCCAACGCCCAGGGGCTGCTGATCGTGCTGCAGGGGATGGACACCAGCGGCAAGGACGGCACCATCCGCTGCCTGTTGAACTACGCCAACGCCCAAAGCACGCATGTGGTGCCCTTCAAAGTGCCCACCGCGCTGGAGTTTTCCCATGACTTCTTGTGGAGGGTCCATCAGCAGGCACCTTCGTTGGGTCAGATGACCATATTCAACCGCAGCCACTATGAGGACGTGCTGATCGCCAGAGTACACTCGCTCGTCGATAGCGACACGATCGAGAGACGGTATGAACACATCAACGCATTCGAACGGCTACTAGTAGACAGCGGTGTGATCATCATCAAGTTCTTTTTGCATATCAGCAAGGAAGAGCAGAAGGAGCGCCTTCTCGCCCGAGAACAAGAGCTAGCCAAAAGCTGGAAGCTGAATGCGGCAGACTGGGAGGAGCGGAAGCACTGGGATGATTACCAGCACGCTTATGAGCTGGCCATCCAGCACTGCAGCAGCCCGAAGGCTCCCTGGTATATAGTGCCAGCAGACCACAAGTGGTACCGGAACCACCTGATTGTACGCACCATAGTGGAGACCCTTCAACCATACAGCAAGCCCTGGCGCGCCCAGTTGGAGGAGCGAGGCAAGCTGGCCTTGGCCGAGCTGCAGGCCTATCGGGCGAAAAATACGGCGACGTGATCATCGGGCGACCCTGACCGGTCCGGTTTTCCCTTTCCGGGCCGGTCTTGCCCGTGTTAAGGGGATAGGTATCAGACGGATAGAACGGATCGGACAAATTGCCAAACCGACGACGTGTAGGGGCGCGGTCCCCGCGCCTAAGGGCGGTTCGCGAACCGCCCCACACATTTACCGCCATGTGGGCAGCCACAGGGGGCTGCCCCTACGAGTTCGACTTACCGGTGATCTGCTCAATCTCGATGCGCAGCACGGCGGTCTTGTGCTCCGAGTTTTGGGCGTATTTCTGCCCCATGGCCACTTCTTCAGGGCTGGTGGAGTATTTGTTTACCAATGCCATCAAGCCAAGCTGTTTCTCTTCGGTGTCGGTCACTTCGTAAATGCGTCCGAACGCCATCACGCTGTGATACCGCATCGTAAACTTCGCCGACAAAACCTCCGCTTCACCCACCACACAGAAGGACACGCGATTATCATGCCGGATCAGCTCCAGCTTCTTGCCCTCAAGAGCGCAATGCAGGTAGAGGCTCTGCCCCACCTGAGCGTAGTTCATGGGCACCGCATATCCGCAGCCCTCGGGGTTATTCATCGCCAGGAACCCGTAGCAACCGGACTTGAGAAGCTCCACCGCTTGTTCATCGTCTAATTGCCTGTCGCTACGCCTCATCTCAGTAAACATGGCCGCACCTCCGTTTTGTACATTGTATCGTGTGCGCCAGGCTCAGGACTATGTAAGCCAGTATTCATACTAGTTTTTAACGTGCTATAGAAAACGAGGTGCTTTTTGTGTCCGGTCCTGTCACAATACATATATACCGATATCTCACAACGCATCGAAGTACATTACGACACAGAGATGTCACACATGGAGGTAGACTTAATGACCCAAAGACTTGCATTCATATATATCAAATCGCCGATAGTCATCGTCGTTACGGGGATGCTGGCGGAATTATGGTTGGTCCCAAATGTTAATGAAAACTAAAAACAGCCTGTCCGCTGTTCTCACGTCTCTTCGTGAAGACATATCTGAAAATCGCAAGTATGTCGTAACCTATGTAGCGATTTTACTACTGACCGGTGCCATATTTGGAGTGGCTACCTATGTAGCTGACATTGTGTCTGGTCAGATTAACAACCCACACCTGCATGTGACTAAGAATTTCTATCAAACACGCCTACTTAACAGCGTCATTTTCCAAATGGGATGTATCTCAATAGCCTGTCTATTCCGTAGATTCTGGCCATTTTACGGAGTGTGGTTTATCGTGCAGATATTGGGAGCTATGGTGATAGTGTCCATTTCAGGAATCCTATACCCAGAGAATTTCGCCTGGATGCCATTGTTTAGGACTATGATGACATATATGCCTCGGACTATTGTAGACTCAGGTTTTGCAGCTCTGGTCTTTTTTGGTCTGTGCAACATATCAGGTTTACCACGCCCCCAAAGCAGAGGGTGGAAGGCGAAATTGAGAGAAATGACGAGCCGCGATGTCCGTGATCATGGGCAATCCATGCCTGGAATAGGAGTTAACTAGATGAATCGTCGATATGCATTCACGCTACTTGAGCTGTTAGTAGTCATCGCCATCATCGGTATACTGTCAGCCGTTTTGTATCCAGTGTTTTCGGGAGCACGCCAACGTAGCAAGAGGACGACGTGTATATCTAACCTGCGTCAATGTGGCGTAGCATTAAGACTATACATGGACGATAATGCCACCAACGTTCCACCCGATTCCAAAACCGCCAGTGAATTACTGAAAAAGATGCCCACCTGCTGCTTGAATGATTCCGAATGGACAAAAGGCTGCACACAACCATTTGGTCCACCAATGGTTGGCTCATATGCGTACGTACGAGCTTTACTAGACATTGACAAACTAACCTACGAAGTTTTGGCCAAATACTACGATGCAGGCCACGACTACGTGTGGATGGTCGATATATTTCACTCAACTTACGGTATTCCCGCGCCATACTATGCTGATAAGGAAAACCAAAGGCAGTATACGACCAGGATAAGCCAGACAGAGCCTCTGGATTCATGGAAAAGAGTTGCTTTTCCGAACAACCTGCTCGGGCTATCTGATGACGGACATGTGCAGATTTTAAACCCTGAAGGCTTTGCACGCTCAACTCCACACGGCGGATTCACGTTCTCATGGCATCTCATATTTCAAATACCGAATGAGAATAGCGAACTGGCACCGGTGCCCAGATAAATAAAGACGGCCTCCCCTACACAGGGGAGGCGATTTCTGAAGGAGGAGGACCACACTATCCGAACCGACCCGAGATGTAGTCTTCTGTCTGCTTCTCCGATGGTTCCATGAATATCTGTTTTGCATCGCCGTATTCCACCAGCTTGCCATACATAAAGAAAGCGGTGTGGTGGCTGATGCGCGCTGCCTGCTGAAGGTTATGCGTCACCACAATCACGCTGTGGTCCCTGGCCAGCTCCACCATCAGCTCTTCAATCTTGAAGGTGCTCACAGGGTCCAGCGCACTGCAGGGTTCATCCATCAAAATGACCTGCGGATCTACCGCCAGCATCCGCGCGATACATAGCCGCTGCTGCTGTCCGCCCGATATCTCCATACCGCTCTTCTTGTGCAGGTGATCCTTCACTTCGTCCCACAGCACCGCCTTGCGCAGGCTGGATTCCACCAGTTCATTCAACGCTGGACCTTTCACGCCGGTGTGCATACGCGGCCCGAGCGCGATGTTGTCGAAAATGGACATCGGGAACGGGTTGGGCCGCTGAAACACCATACCCACCTTCCGCCTCAGGTTCATGAGGTCGGTGCGAGGTATATACGGGTTCACACCATCCACCAGCAGAGTGCCCTTCAGGCGGGCATTCGGGATGCGGTCATTCAACCTGTTCATTGAGCGCAGAAGAGTGCTCTTGCCGCAGCCACTTGGGCCAATGAGCGACGTGAGCTGGTTACGGCCGATATCCATGTTGATTTTGTGCAGTACCTGGTTCGCGCCATAGAAGAAGTCGACATCGCGCACCATCACCGCACATTCGGGTTTCTCAACTGACATCAGCTCATTCACATGCGTTGTTTCTTTCTGGCGTGACTTCGCACCACCATGGCCGCGAGGTTTATTAATACCACGAAGAGCATCAATGTAAGACATGTTCCCCATATCGTCCTTTCGGGGATGACTCCCCCTTGTCGGTATCCTTCAGAAAGATGGTAAGGCAGGTTCGCAACTGGTTGTTTGATGGTGTCCCAGTTCAGCTTCAGCGTGCCAGAGCTGTAAAATATACCCGCCGTCAGCAAGATCGGCGGAGCCTCACCTGCGGCTCGTCCGGTGCTCAACACGATGCCCGTCAGAATGCCAGGCAGCGCGTTAGGCAGCACGATCCGCCACATGGTTTGCCAACGGCTGAGCCCCAGTGCCAACCCGCCGTCGGTTAGGATCGCAGGCACCTGCGAAATCGACTGCTCGGTGGTCAAGACGATGCTGGGCAGGGCCAGCATCGACAGCGTCAGCCAGCCGCTAAGCAGGCTGATGCCGAAGTGAAACATGATCACGAATATGGCCAGTCCGAATAGACCGTAGATGATACTCGGTGTGCCGGCCAGAGTGGTCACGCAGGCACGCATCAGCCCGGTGAACCTGTTCTGCCCTGCATACTCGGCCAGACAGATACCGCCAAGAATACCCACAGGTAGCGTGATGAATACAGAGCCCAGCATCAACAGTATGGAGCCCCTCAACATCGGCCATATCCCGCCTGCGGTCATCCCATCGGTGGGAGGCTGACTGAGAAACTCCCAGTTAATGGCCGGCGCACCTTTGATAATCACCATGCCGATCAGCGAGATCACCAGAGCTGCCGCGCCAATCCCTACCACGCCCAACAGAACCAACCCAATCTGGCTGGTGAGCCTTCGGCGGGCATCGCGAGCCAAGAGAGCCGCACCAGGCGTTGAGTTATTTAGCATTTTTTACTCCTGCCCAACTGATATCCCACTAAATTGACCACCAGGGTGATGGAGAACAGAACCAGTCCCAGAAGGAACAGCAGGCCATAATGAACTCCTTCGAAGTCCACATTCCCCATCTCAATGCCGATGGTGTCGGCAATCCCCCTCACGGGCAGACCAAGGTTTTGGATACCAGCCATTATGTGCGGCATGTTTACTGTGCCACCCGCCAGTATCCACACAATCATCGTCTCGCCTATAGCACGTGCCATGCCCAGCAGACACGCACTCACCAGACCGTTGCGCGCGGCGGGCAGCGTGACTTTGCCGATGCCCTCCAGCGGCGTCAAGCCCAACCCTTCCGCGGCCTCCCGCAGTGTGTCAGGCACCGTGCTTAGCGCATCTTCTGCAGTGGTGATAATCGTGGGGAGTATCAGCACAGCCATCATCAAGGCCGCAGTGATCATCGCGCGGCCATTCTCCATATGCAGCGCCTGTCCCACTGTCTTTTGCAAATAGGGTGCGACCAGCATTAAACCGAAATACCCAAGCACCACGGTCGGCACGCTGGACAGTAGCTCTATCACCGGCTTCAGCCACTCTCGCACACGGGACGAAGCCAGCTCGCTCAGGTAGACCGCCGCCAGCAGCCCGATGGGCACGGCCAGCAACATGGCTATCAATGTAATACTGAGCGTGCCCCACAGTAGCGGTATGATGCCATACCGCGGGTAGTTGCTAGTGGGTATCCATTCGGTCCGCAACAGGCCTCGGGTCACTGCCATGAAGTTACTGGTCGTTGGTTTGGCTACCAACTCAAACACATATCCTTTGTCTCGTGTGTCATCACTGGAGGCCACATATACTGGGATGGTCACACGCCCGTTGGGCTCATTCCGAAGGTCAATTTCCTTGAGATCAGACTCCACACCCTGTGGTGCGCTTTTCAGCCGCAAGACCATCCGGTATGGGCTTAATTTGGGTTCGAAGCCATTATCAGGCTCCCAGGCCAGCACCATCTGTCTACCCTTGAACTCGGGTGTGGCGTAGGCGTAGAGGGTGAAGATATCCCCCTTCTCGGCCCGTTTGGGACTGCGCCAGTCATCCTTGGTAATATTGGTGCTGCCATTAGGCTTTGACGCGGTGCCGAACAGTGAAAACCCCTTGAGCATCTCAAGCGTGCTGGCTTCCATCTCTGTGTCGTCAACCTGATCGGTGCCATCGGGGTGAGCGCAAAGCAGTGTGGACTCCGGGTTGGCACTGATGTCCTGCCGTTTGCCATCGCCTTGAACCTGGAAGCGGAAACCGTAGCTAAAGCCGCGATTGTAAGCATAACGTGCTTCTTTAGCCAGATAGAAGAAGATGGCCACAATAACCACCATGATCGCAACACCAGCGGTGTATACGAGTGCTTCCATTAACTTGTCTATCGGTCTTGTGTTTTTCATTAACTCTACATTGGGGATACAGTGAATTGTCGTTTAGGTGAAAGGGGAACTTCACAGCTCCCCTCAAGGACATCTACTTCAGGGAGTAGTAGCCCACTTGCTCAACCAGCTTCTGGCCAGCAGATGAGAGTGCGAAATCGATGAACTGAGCGGATGCGCCTTTAGGCTTACCATTTACGTAGTAGTAAAGATATCGCCACACAGGGTATTTCTTGCTCCGTACATTGATTTCGGTTGGGGCATAAGCCTCAGATCCCTTGCTGGCAGCAACCTTCAGTATCTTCACGTTCTTGGCATTCTTGAAGTAGGCAACACCACCGTAGGCAATTCCGCCGTTGGTGCGCTTCAGTTCGCGAATCTCCTCGCTGGTAGAAGGCAGGAAGCGGACAGCCGTGCCCCAGTTGGCGTTGCGCATCACGTTAGACTGCACAAAACCGTAGGTGCCCGAATTGCTGTCGCGGCTGAAAGTGACGATCGGCATATCAGGACCACCCACTTGCTTCCAGTTGGTGACCTGCCCTATGTAGATGCGGCGCAGATCGTCAACGGTGATCTCGTTGATCGGATTATGGGCATTCACGACGAATGCCAGACCATCGAGTGCCACAGGTATCTCCTTGACAATGGCACCACGAGAGCGGGCTTTGCCGTATTCGCTGTTTTTCATCTGTCGGCTGGAAGCAGCGATGTCTGTCACACCGTTGATGAGTGCGTTGATACCAATGGAGCTGCCTCCTCCGGTAACTGCGATTGTGACGGTCGAGTTTTTCTTACCGAACTCCTCTGCCCATCGTTGATTTAACGGAAGCACAGTATCGGATCCTTTGACGGAAACCTGCTGAGCCTGAGCTCCGCATGCCGCAACTGCAAGCAATGCAGTGGCGATGATCAGTTTGGCGTTCATTTTCTATTTCTCCCTCGTTTCTTATCTTTTGTTTATAGCTTGTACTGGAAGCGCAGGGTGGTGGTATCAAACCGGCGTTCACCAGACTTGTTCTTTTCGTTCAAGAACGCCTCGTAGGAAGCCATCAATCTAGCACCAGGGTTCATGTAGTAAATGTAGCTCACACCCAGCCCGGTAATGGCGTTGCTGGCGGTGTCGGTGTTGGGGTCAAACTGCTCCCACTTCAAACTCACCACGTTGCGCTTGTCCAGGTTGTAGTTAGCCATCAGGTGATAACCAGCCATCTTGGTAGCGACTGCAGCGGTATTCCCGGTGGCAGACGGAAGGCGGTCGTTTCCCCACAGCAGCTCACCGCGAAGCGAGAGTTGCGGAACGATCAGCCCGACGTAGGTGGCATCCAGCATGTAGAGCTCACGGTCGACTGCTGGCGAGGTCACCGTTTTCGTATCTGTAAAGCTGGGGCGACTGGCCCAATAACCGCTGATACCCGCTTCGAAGTGTTTGGCAAACCAGCTCAATCCGGCGGATGTGCCGAGTTGGCTTCCAGGAGCCTTACCGCTCTGTTCTGCATCGCCAACAGTAAGGGCATCCCACACGCCGACTTTCACCGCAGCATGGTCTCCCAAACCGTGGGTCAACAGCACACCGCGTCCGCGCTCGCCGCCAAACAGTTTCTGGTTATACTGGCTGCGCTCTGGGAATTCGCGCTCACTGGAGCTGCGGGAAATCTCATAACCCAGAGGCATGTTTTGCTGGCCTATGGTCAGGGATGTGCCGACCTTCTCAACTGAAGGCACGATGTCATAGGTCAGGAAGGCGTCCTTAAGCTGGGCTGCCTGATTGTCTGCGCCGGTTGAAACATCGAAACTCAGCTTCATACTGGTCTTGGGGTCGATGGTGTTGGTAACACCCAGCCTCATGCGGCGCATACCGAAGTTACTCAGCACCTTTCCCGCTTCGTCGGTCGACTTATATTGAAACTGAACATAGTTACTAAATTTGAACTTCTTGAGGTCAGCAATATCATTAGCTATGATCGGCAGGTTCTCATTTTGTCCCTCAATCCAGCCTTTATTATCGTCGACCTCTTCCTGGAGCTTGTCCAGTTTTTCATTGATTTGCTTAAGCTGCTCGATCAAGCTGGTAAGGTCGACTCTGTCTTTCGAGGCAAGTGCCCCAGCGATTTGCTGAGTGACATCTGCGGCTTCGTCGCGAAGCTCAGATACATCCTCAGCATCCTGGGCGAACAGGGGCATTGCGGTCAGCGCAAGTGCCGCTGCCAGGCTGCCCATCACTAACTTGTTGTTCACGGTTGATCCTCCTGAATGGTGTTCGGTGTGATTTGTATTTCCATGACTATATACACTGTGCGATGGCACGATTAAGGGATGATTATGCTGGTGTTAAGGGGGTGTTAAGATTGTTAAGGGAAGCGAATTTCGAGTGTTTTTGGGAGTACGGGTGCCGTGACAAGGTCAACGGCGCCCGACAAGATAACCTTTGTTTCGGGTGAATTATAGTGGGGAGCCGATTTCAATAGTCTTTCACGCCGGATAGTTCGCCTATGCCCTCATTGAACCAGAAAGGGCACACGATCAACCGCCCCGGTTGGGGAAACCGGGGCGGTTTGGTGGGAATCGGACCGATGGACACGGGCGTCCGCAAACATTCGATGGCAGGTCACTCCAGGGATTACAACCAGACGACGAACCCTCAGGGATGCTACCGCCAGACGTCCTGCATCACCTTCACATATTGTGGAAACAGCCTTAACGCAGGGCTGTCATCATTCGGCTTACTGTCTGGGTTTCCGTAAACCCAATAGAGTATCCCAGCCAGCTTCTGCGCCTTCATGCCCAGGAGCTGTTTTCTCAAGCACTCGAGGCCGAGTTCATGGTTAATCGCCCACTCAGGAGGTTTGCGAAGATACGGCGCTAATACACCTGTCTCGCCCGCCATGATGGGCTTTCCGGCTTTACGTGCGGCTGTTGTGAGCCTGTCCCATTCTATAGACGACAGGTTTTTCCTGAGGAAATCCGATACATCCTCAGTCTCAGTCTTCCATGCATACAGGTGGATATCGAGGTAGTCCAGCTTGGATCGGACGAGGGCCATAGGTCGGGCCGGCACACGGTTATCGCCTGTTTGATCCTTTGAAAGCGTGCCGGGGCCAATTCGACCGACAGCACTGAAAGAAAACACTCCCGCACTCACCAGCGCATCTTTGTCCGCGCGATGGATGGCGTCCGCGCAGATATTGACCCACTGCACGATCGTGTCATCCATCAATGCTTGAGCCTGTTCATCGGACGACATGAGATAGTCTTTATTGGCGAAGTGGAACGTACCTTCTCGTGGTATGAATGGTGCCCTATCGGCGTGAAAGTACACCTCGTTCTCAAGTTCCCATGCCATGACAACCTTCAGCAGCAATGGATCTTTACGGCGAAGTGCTTCGATCAGAGCAATGATACTATTGGCCTTAGTACGGACTAAACCTTTGAAGATGCGGTAGTTGTTGACGCCCATTCCTTCGTCCCAAGCTGAGGCTAGAGTGTATTTAGCCTCACCAACCAACGGCTTACCGGACCACCACTCCGATTCAGGCGGCCAGATATCCCAACTGAAAATGACGTGTATGTTGTGCTTCCTTGCTTGTTGGAGGAAGTGGACCACGTTCGCCAGGTAATCAGACGAGATCTCACGCGACTGGGGCGAGGCGAGGATACCATCTTTCCCCACATGGTAGACATGGAAGGTTCTGACTGTATTAAATCCCCAGGAGGACAGATCGGACATCATCTTCTCGATATAAGCATGATCGTAGAACTCCGAACAAAAAGTCGCATGGACATTCTTGCCGTTAGAAACTACACCGGTTCGGCAATAATTCGCCCCCAGCGGAACGAACGGTCGGCCAGTTTCTTTTTGGATAAACTTGCCAGACCTGATGGCGATTCGCGTATTTGGGGCTTCGCGCGGGAATGCGGTTGTCATTATGTTCCTCGCATGTGTTGTCATTGGGGCTGTCTGTGCAGATACAGAGAGTGCATATGCCGCCGTAAAATAGCTTGCTGGTCACAGTGTAGCGATAACCATGGCCAAAAGCAATGGTGTTTGATCGTGCAGCCAATACCGCTCCTTAGTTTTCGACGGTGCGGTTGTTGGCATTTTCACACAATCCCAGATATGCTATATATCAAGCACTATTGGCCGTTGCATGCGGCCTGTATGATCATCGAAAACATACACCCAAGCAGCCGAACGGCTGCCCCAAGGAGGACATCAGCTTGAACATCCGAATCTGCCTGACCGCACTGGCTGCGATCTGCGCCATGCCCGCACTGGCGGGACCAACCACGGGGCTTGACTCCCCCATCAATGCACGCCCGATGCTAGCGAGCAGTGCCAATCCTGACCTTGAGGAGAACGGGGATGCCCGAGGAATGGCCGCTGGCGAAACCCTCACCATCACCGATGTGAAAGGCCCTGGCCGCATCACCCATATCTGGTTTACGGTGGCCGCCAATGAGCGCGCGTATGGCCGGATGCTGGTGATACGGATGTACTGGGACGGTGAAAAGACGCCCAGTGTGGAATGCCCGATGAACGACTTCTTTGCTGAAGGGCATGGCATGGACATGAACGTGAACTCAGCCGCAGTGACCGTCACCGCTGAAGGGCGTGCCCGGAACTGCTACTGGCCGATGCCATTCCGCAAGTCAGCCCGAATCACCGTCACCAACGAGGGCAAACTGCCGGTGCAGGCTCTCTTTTGGCAGGTGGACTGGCTGAAGCTCAAGTCGCTGCCCAAAGATACCATCTATTTCCATGCGCAATACCGGCAGGACCACCCCCGGCCTCGAACGGGCAATTACACGCTGTTTGATGCCAAGGGTAAAGGGCAACTGGTCGGCACCGTGATCAATGTGCGTATGCATGAAGGCGGATGGTTTGGCGAAGGTGACCAGCTTATCAGCATTGATGGCGAAACCCGCCCCTCTATCCAGGGCACCGGCAGCGAGGACTACTGGTGCGACGCCTGGGGGCTACGGCCATCGCAGGGGCTCTACTACGGCTTCCCCATCAGCGAAGGATACAGTGATGCGGGCAGTCTGCACACAGCATACCGGTGGCATATCACCGACCCGATTCCGTTCAGCAAGTCGATTAGCTTCCAGATCGAGACGAAGGGTGCTCACCAGATGGCTGACGGCACATGGGACGGATATTCGCGCCGTGCGGATGACTTCAGCAGCGTGGCCTATTGGTATCAGACCGAGCCGCACGCGGTGTTTCCTGCACTGCCTAAGGCGCAAGACCGCGTTTATACCATTCAGGATGCGATCGAGGCCGAGACCCTACTGTCCGTGTCCAAGCACAGTTCGGATGCTATTTCTGTACAAGCCATAGAATCACTCAGTGGTGGCAAGCAATTATGGTACACACCCAAAGCCAACAACGAAACTTTACAGGTGCCGGTACGTGCCTCCAAACCAGGCAGATATCTGGTGAAGCTCACCTTCTTGACATCATGGGACTACGGCGTCTGGAGCGTCAAACTGGATGCCACCAAACCGGCCAAGACCTTCGATCTGTTCACCAGCCTACCTGTTCCGAAGTCGGTGAACCTCGGGGTATATGACTTCGGCGCGGAAGCGAAAGAGCTCACCCTCACCTGCACCGGCAAAAACAACGGAAGCCAGGGATACTTCCTCGGCTTGGACAGCATAGAACTGCTGCCGCTGTCAAACTAGAGCGTGACAGACAGGAGTATATAGATGAATAGATGGATTGTCACAGCTCTGTTGGCGTTGGCATGCGCCATGCCGATGAGCGCGGGCCCGATGGATGGCCTCGACCGGTATATCGACGCCAAAGCGATGTTGAGCAGCAGCGTAGACCCCAACCTGGAGGGTAACGGTGACGCCCGTCCCATCGCGGTGGGACAAACTCTCACTATTACCGATGTGAAGGGCCCGGGCCGCATCAACCACATCTGGTTTACCGTTGCCGCCAGTGAGCGTGCTTACGGTAAGCTCATGGTTCTGCGCATGTATTGGGATGGCGAAACCACCCCCAGCGTGGAGTGCCCTCTGAACGACTTCTTCGCCGAGGGTCATGGCATGGACATGAATGTCAACTCAGCGATGGTCACGAACACTGCAGAGGGACGTGCTCGGAACTGCTATTGGCCGATGCCCTTCCACAGGTCGGCGAAAATCACCGTCACCAACGAAGGCAAACTGCCCGTGCAGGCACTCTTCTGGCAGGTCGACTGGCTGAAGCTCAAGAAGCTTCCTAAAGATACCCCGACTTTCCATGCACAATATCGCCAGGAGTTCCCACGGGCCCGCAAAGGCAACTATACCATCCTGGAGGCCACCGGTAAAGGCCATCTGGTGGGCACGTTCATCAGCGTGCGTATGAATGGAGAGGGATGGTTTGGCGAAGGCGACCAGTTGATCAGCATTGACGGTGAAACCCGCCCCTCCGTGCAGGGCACCGGCAGCGAGGATTACTGGTGCGATGCCTGGGGACTGCGCCCCTCGCAGAACCTCTACTACGGATTTCCGATCAGCGAAGACTACCAGCCGGGGTCACTTCACACGGCCTACCGATGGCACATCGCCGACCCGGTGCCGTTTGAGAAGTCATTCAAGATGCAAATTGAGACCAAGGGCCAAGAGCGAATGGCCGATGGCTCCTGGGACAACTACGCACGCCTTGCTGATGACTACAGCAGCGTGGCTTTTTGGTATCAGACCGAGCCGCATGCGCCGTTCCCCACGTTGCCTAATGCACCTAACCGGCTGTATGCTCCCCCGGTGGTGATTGAGGCCGAGTCGCTTATAGACAAGGTCACACCTGAGAAGCCATACAGGGTCGTGCAGAAGATAGAGCTCCTGAGTGGCGGAGCGCAAATACTGTTTCAACCAGCGACTGAGGGGGCAGAGATGCAGATGCCTATAAAGGCACCCAAACCAGGCCGGTATATCGTCACGCTGAAGTTCCTATGCAGCTTCGACTTCGGCATCTACAAGTTCGAGATGGGCGACAAGCTGTCCGCGCCGGCCATTGACACCCTCTCATCCGGGGGGCCGACCAAGTCGTTGAAGCTGGGGTTAGTAACCTTCGGCGAGGATGCGATCCCATTAACGATGAAGTGCGTGGGTAAGAACCCCAGCAGTGCGGGGTATTTCCTCGGATTTGACAGCATCGAGCTGCTTCCCGTGCCGTAAGTTGAGGGTGTTATTTCGACGTCACTTGCGTGATATGCGATGGCATGTTACAATACGATGGTCAACATGTCGGAGGTAACCGAAAATGAACATTTGCGAAATATGCGGCAAAGGTGTATTATACGGTCAGAATATTCGTCACCGCCACTCGGGTGCATGGGCACTTCGCGCTCCAAAAACCAAGCGCGTGCAAAAGCCTAACCTGCAAACCGTGCGGGCGATCGTGAAGGGTTCCCCGTGTCACCTTAAGGTTTGCACCCGCTGCCTGAAGGCTGGTAAGGTGCAGCGCCCCAGCTAAGCCTTCGCGGTTGTAAAGCCGTTTCAACAGTTTCAGCCGTCTTGCTAATGCAAGGCGGCTATTCTGTTTTTAGGGGGGGGGGCGGGAATCGGACGGATTCGACGGATCGGACGGATATTGGTGGCGGGTAACCATGATTCGGGTTTTGAAACCGAATGACCGGTCTGGTTTTCCCTTTCCGGGCCGGTCTTTCCCCTGCGCATGCGATTAAGGGCAACCACGGGGGGTTGCCCCTACCACGGTTCATTGGGCGGGGTGACCCCGCCCCTACAACGTTTGTTGGCGACCGTAGGGGCGGGGTTCCCCCGCCCAAGGGCGGTTCGCGAACCGCCCCTACAGGTTTTCTGGTGCAAACATGGCCCCCCGCACCCTGGGCACCGCACGCGATGCCCACGATTCTGGGCACCCACAGTGGGGTGCCCCACCGAATTTTACAATTCCTACCATACCCCTTGACATTGAGGTAAAACACCATATATACTGTTATACATCACTAACACAGTTGGCGGGCCATGATTTTCGTAGTTGATACCAACAGCTCTATACCGGTCTATGCGCAGATCGTCGAACAGGTGAAACACGCCATCGCCACCGGCGTGCTGCAGCCTGGCGACAGTCTGCCCTCGCTGCGCGAGACCTCGCTGAAGCTGAAAATCAACCCGCTGACCGTCAGCAAGGCGTATAAGCAGTTGGAGGGTGAAGGCATCCTGGTCACCCTCCACGGCACCGGCAGCTTCATCGCCGAGAGCGTGAAGGGCGTCGCCGCGGATTACGCGCGCCAGACACTCAGCCAGGCCATCGACCGCCTTCTGCGCGACGCCAGCCAATTGGACGTCAGCGGCGAGGAACTCATCGATCTTATCCAACAGCGACTATCGTCAACCAACACATCATCCGGCCAAGATGAGCCGAAGTAGATCAGAGGGAGTGAACCATGAGCGAATTGACCTATGCGATTGAGAGCTGCGATTTAACCAAGCGATACGGCCACCAGACCGCCGTGGACAGCCTGAACCTGAAAGTGCCCGCGGGCAGCGTGTTTGCCTTCCTGGGCCGCAACGGGGCGGGCAAGACCACCACCATACAGATGCTGATGGACCTGCTGCCCCGCACATCCGGCTCCGCAAAGCTGCTGGGGCTGGATAGCGTGAAGAAATCCAGGCAGATCAAGAGCCGCATCGGATATGTGGCCGACGGTCAACAAATGTATGACTGGATGAAGGTGGATGAGATCATCTGGTTCTGCAAGGGTTTTTATCCCGACTGGGACGACGCATTGGCCGAGGAGCACAAAACGCGCCTGGGTCTGGATGGCAAGAAGAAGGTGCGCGAGCTGAGCCGCGGCATGAAGGCGAAGCTGGGTCTGCTGCTGGCGCTGGCGCATCACCCGGAGCTGCTGATACTGGACGAACCCACCGCTGGTCTGGACGTGGTGGTGCGGCGCGACTTCCTGGGCGAAGTGATTGAGATGATCCAGCAGCAGGGCCGCACCGTGTTCTTCAGCACGCACATCGTGCATGAGGTGGAGCGCGTGGCCGACTGGGTGGGGATACTCGACCACGGCCATATGGTGTGGTGCTCCCCTCTTGAGGAGCTGAAGAACGGCGTGCAGCGGGTGGTGCTGAGCTTTTCCGAACAGCCCGCGGAGCTGGCCTCCCTGGCCGGTGTGCTGGAGTGTGATCAGACCGGTCGGCAGGCGGTGCTGACGGTCAAGAGCTCCCCTGAACTGCTGGAGCGGCTGCGTGCGCTCCAGCCGATGGAGATGGATGTGCAGCAGATGAGTCTGGAGGACATCTTTGTGGCACTGGTCGGCGGATCGGAGGAGGGGCAATGAGCTGGAGCATTTTCGGGCGGCTGTTTTGGAAGGTCTGGCGCGAGGACTGGAAGCGCTGGGCCTCGGTACTGGCGGTTGGGGTGGTGGCATTCGGCTTAATCAACTCCATCCCAATAAACAAAGATCCAAAAGAACTACACATATCCATATCGCCCGGGGTATATGGGTTCTTGTTTGTCATCGCAGTGATCCAAACCGCTTCAGCACGAGGACAACGGGATAGCGTTGATCTGACAGTCACCACCTCTGGGTTCAAGATACCATCGGCAATACTCATAACCTTTTGGTCAAGTGTCGCCGCGTTGATACTATCTTCAGGCATGAGTCTGGTAGTTGAACCTGATTACCTCAAGGCATGGGCGTTCCCATTCATTGCATTCCTGGTGGTCGCCACAGGATTGGCAAGTTATTCAATCGGGATATGGACACATCCATGGTTGTCAGCAGTGGTTTTACTTCCTGTATTTGTCATTAGTATACAGAACTACACTCAACTAATTCTAGATCAAAACAGTCAAATGCCCTATCCAGCTTTTACCCCCAGTAACATCGGGATAGCCACAATAATGATTGTCGTCACTTCACACGCTCTGTCGTGGAAATGGCATAAACGTATGCCATCAACCTACCAATTTATGCTGGCTATTGCTGCCATGTCAACATTGATAGCACCGAGCCAAGACCAAGAAGACATCTCGAAGTATACAAAACACAGCAAAACATTAACACTCGATCGCTCTATGGAAGTGTCTCAATCGTCATCTTGCGTGCTGCAACTAAAGGATCACAGAACCGGACATTCCTATTGGACGGATGTGAGACGACGTACAGTTTGTGATGTGGCAACGCCCATGGGTATATGTCGCGGCAAATATGTCGTAGCACTAACATATGATAAATCGAAGCATTCTAACAATGTCATTTGCTGGAACTATCTGAACAACCAGATCAAAGAAGTAGTAAGCTTCGCTAATAATCGATACTACTATGATTCTTTTGATGATATTGGGGCTTTTGTGGATAAAAGTCCGTTGAATATCATGACGAATGATGGGAAATACATGATCATCAGACTAAAAACTGGAGCGGGGAAAGGAATAGACTACTGGGTAGTCAACATACCTGCACGCACATTGAAGATGATCACCGCAAATGCCACCTCAGGATACAAAATACAAGTTATAGGCCTTGATACGGCTGTGTTCATTGATGAATCACAGAATACAACTCAAGTCCTGAAGATAAGCACAGCCAATTTAGGGCCTGTTGTTAGTTGGACGGGAGGCTTGAAGCGATGACACGACTATTATGGAAAGAGCACCGTGAAAGCTGGCCTTACGGCCTGGCATTATGTATCTGTTCCCTATTCACCGTGCTTATTGGAACAGCGTATACATTTCTCGGGTCCTCATACATGAAATCAGGATGGTCTCTATTACCTGTCGTCATATCAATGGTATATGGTTCTGTATCACTCTCCCGCGAAAAAGAGAACAAGACGCTCGGATTCGTGATATGCCATTCCATCAATCCTGACAAACTGGTTCTGGCTAAAGCTGTTGTTGCCATATTGTATTCGACTGTGGCAGCCGTAGTAAGCCTGATTGCATATCTCATTATGTGTCGCCCCGAATACCGCCCATTCTTGACCGTTCATCAACTTGGCTATGGTTTATGGACCGCAATTGAAATAACTGTATTTTCCTGGTTTTTTGGTTTCGGACTATCTATCTATCCTCGCGTTGAGCACAATATGCATGTGCTGCTCTGGGCGAACCTGGTTACTATAGTTGGATCACGTACCATGGCCTTTATTTGGACATTTATGTGGCTACCTCGAACTCAGCTTATATTGCCTTTTGTTGTATATCTACTGCACAGGCACGATCACTGGCAACCAAAAATCAGGCAACTAGTTATCGGTGTCATCGTTGCTGTCTTACTATCTTACATTGCACTTTATACCGAGTTGGGATACCAGGACTATAAATATAACAAGTACAATAACACATTATTGTATAGCGTCAGCCCCGATGGCAACAAAGCTCTCTACGAAGTTTACGTCACGAATTCAGAACACGGAGCACCTGCTAAATACTGGCAAATCGTGGATATAAATAAAAAATCAGTTCGATATCAGTGTTTGGCACCAGACCTAGACTCACCATGGGGTTATCGTCCTAAACGGTGGATCGATAATGATACGGTTATTATTAGTGTCGTGCAGGCGAAGCATGCTCCATCAATGCGTATAGTATCGATGGGAGGCGAGTTACATAATAGAACCGTCGACATACCTAATTCGCTTGACGAGCAGAATGAAGAAATCATCCCTTCTAGCGGAGGAAACTACGTAATATACTCAACTCAAGCACGAAGACATGATGAGTTGCTTCCCATGCGCATCCTTGACGTCCGACACGGGAAATGGCTGACGGAGCCGATCAAGGTTAGCAACTGCTGGTGGCAGAGCGACCACTCGGTGGGCTACATCGACGACGCGGGCAAACGCCGCATCCTGCCGCTGCCGGGAGGTAAGGGGCAATGAGCTGGAGCATTTTCGGGCGGCTGTTTTGGAAGGTCTGGCGCGAGGACTGGAAGCGCTGGGCGTCGGTGCTTCTTTTGTGCCTGATTGTGCCACTGACATATATCAAGGCGGTCCTTAATACGAACCCCGAACTACTGAGCACCAGCAGCCTGCAGCAGATCATGAAAGAAGGCATCGCACCTGATGATGATTACCTGTTCCTATTCCTAGCCAGCTATGTATGCGCTGCCATATCAGCAGGCCGTGGAAGGCGTGATCAGGCGATTTGTCACCATGACCGTATGACCATTAACGTGGGTAATCAGCAAACCATGCTGGCATCAATGACGCAGTTGATGATGTGGAGCATAGTATTCGCTTTCTGCTCGAGTGTGTGCCTATACATTCCAAGAGAAGTGCCATTCCTACAGATGATGTGGGTGATGCTGTTATATGTCACACCGATATCTCTTTTCGGTTATGCACTTGGATACTGGCTATATCCGTGGTTTATTGGCATCATAGTGGCCGTACCATACCCATTCATATGGGATTTCGCGATGAAGTGTTATGGACCAAATCCAGAGGAGCATGCACATCTATTTGGTCTTGTATCCATCGTAATATGGGTAATAACAGTGGCCACAATCATAGTAACGTCTATAGTGTCTCAACGTATACGCAAACGAGTTCCGGCGATTGCTCAATTCACGATGGTAGTGCTTGGCGTGTCTGGATGTATATTTGGGCTAACTTACCTCATGTCAGAAGGCGGCAACACATTCGGTGATAACAATTACACGAACAACATATTTTATGTCAGAAGCAAGGACTGGTCTTTAGATACATCCTATCAAGATAAGCATAAGTTAACCTTGCACGACTACCGGACAAACCATATATATGAGTTCTTGCTCAAAAAACATGGAAATTGGGACCAGGTAGTTCCTGTTGGAATACACAAGAATGGTTTTGTGGCCATCATCGCGATTAATCGAACCCAAAAGTCAACAGATGTAGTGCGCTGGGATTTCATGCATGACAGAGTATCGATCATTACCAGTCTTGACTTGGGACAACACTCCGCTGCAGTCACCATCTCAGATGATTACCAGATGACCAACGATGGCAGCTATCTTGTCATGAGATTGCGGTCTCGGATTGGATTCGGCAGCGACTACATGGTCGTCAACATGACCGCTCGTTCCAAACAGATAGTGTTAGCCAATGCCTCGTCACTTTACACCATGTGCATCCTTGATGACAGTAAATCCGCAATCATAGATGAGCGCAACGATACGGCGCGTATCCTTGATCTAGAATCAGCATCTTTGGGTCCAGTCATAGATTGGGCTGAAGGAGATCACACAGAATGAAACATCTATTATGGAAAGAACACCGTGAAAGCTGGCCATACGGGATCGCCATGCTTATTAGCTCAATACTCGTTGTATTGCTTGGAACGGCCTACACATTCCAAGGTGAGTTTGATTCGATGCCTCCCTGGTGTATGCTTCCCGCGATCGTCGCTATAATCTTTGGTGCCTCAATGATGACCCGGGAGAAGAACAGTGGAACGCGCGGTTTCATCGGCTCACTAGCTGTCAATATGAACACTCGAATGCTGGCCAAGATAGTTCTGGCGTTCCTCTACTTTATTGTAGCCGCCACAGTCAGCCTCATAACATATTTCATCATCTGCCGCCCTGAATACCGTCCGTTCATGACCGCACATAGCCTTGGCACAGGATTTCTTAAGGCCGTCGGGATAACCACTCTCGCCTGGTACATCGGTTTTGGTCTTTCGGTGTTTACTAGCCTGCATGCTAACTTGCACCTGCTTCTTTGGGCCTTGTTGGCACTATTGTTGGTACCACTATCAGTAAGTGAAATGTCAAGAGGTACATTTACTTGGTGGGGTTCTTGGACCACATGGGTGCTGTTAGGTATTCCTTGCGCAGTGCTGATACTAAGTATGCATGTAAATTGGCGTTCTGAGAGCGAGGATTTCAAGATTGGATTGGTTGTCATATTGATAGCTGCCGTCATAGTCATTCTCGGAATATCAAGCGTCCAAAGGCCTATCTTGGCGAATGAGGCAAGGCATAAATCTCTATGCAGTATCAGCCTTGATGGAAACATTGCAATGTATAAGGTCACTACTACAACTACGCGTGAACAACACAGTTGGCACATCATTAACGCTAAAACTACCAGGCCCATAATCGCATACCCAGATGCATACGAATACTATGACAGATTTCCGATGGAGGGCAGTGTATGGATCAGCAATCGTAAAGTGATGGTCAGTATGAAGCATGATGATCAACTGTTTTTTCGCATCATTGACTTTACGGACAAGCGACATCCGATTTACAAGGAACTACCTGTTGATTCTGTTACACACACAATATGCTTATCAAAAACAGCCGATGCTGCTATCATGGTAGCCGCATTGAACACTGTGCTATCTACCGATTTCCACACCACGACAGATACGTCGGATAGTGAGCTTATGTCTATCCGCATCCTCGATGTCCGGCACGGGAGATGGCTGACTGAGCCGATCAAGGTGCGCAACTGCTGGTGGCAGAGCGACCGCTCCGTGGGCTATGTCGACGCCGTGGGTAAGCGTCGCATCCTGCCGTTGGCAGGCCCGTAGGAAACGACTTGTCGGACACCCCCTACTTGACTGATGGGCGTCGAACTGTTATAATTCTGTTGGTTACGGGGTGTGGCGCAGTTTGGTAGCGCGCTTGACTGGGGGTCAAGAGGCCGTGGGTTCAAGTCCCGCCACCCCGACCATCGTTTTATTAGGATACTTCAAGCACCAATAACGCCGATCATGACACAGTGAACACCCATATGCTTGGTGTGTTTGGCACGCGTCAGAGGGTCAGATCAGGTAATCCTCAGCCCACTGACTGGTGCCAAGTCAGACAGTACAATCGCTCGACCCCATTCAGCAAGGTAGACGAAAGATGGCCACATTTTCGCCTGCCTTTTTTTGTAGGTAGACACACCCGTTTATACCAGTGGTGCTAAACACACGCCATTCTGGGCATCCTGGAGCCATTGTGGGGAGAGTGCTCAGGTATGAGTAAACGTCAAGCAGTAAATGTGTGTTGTGTTTGGATGTTGAGTTGATATTGCGCAGTATTGAAGTTGTTGGGTTAGCAAAGGAAGCCGTTCCAAGCGGTTACGATGCCCCCTGAATACTTGTTACTAGATTCGATCCGCAGGGTGGCTTCAAACTGGAATGGCTGCTGTTTTGCGGAAGGTTCGGAATGGCATTCACAGAGGGACGGAAGAGCTACTCCCTCCCCTGAATACCTATAATGCTATACACCACATTTCATTAATACTGTCCTTTACAATGATTTCATGCACAATATGCAGATATTTTCGGCATCCGATTTTCTGGTATTTTACAACTCATTCCAAGATACGAGCGGTCTTCTAGTGATGAAATACCCATTTCATGCTCAGAACGGTGTTATTAATGAAGCTTGTGTCAGGAAACAGGGAGGCTATTTACGCACTCGGAGATGGGCCGAGATGGCTGATATGGGGCTCTGGATCAGTCCGTGGAAACGCCGTAAGTTGGTATTTCAGGAACTGGTCATTGACTTCGTGTGCAAACTTAGTGGGGTTGAGTGCCATCTATATGGCTCGCTTCGGGAATCATTTGCAGAAAAACAAGCCAATAGATATCTTGAACGCGCTAATTACAGTCACATAATAGCAGTTTCATTGGTGTTCGTTGCGATCTGGCCGAGGCCCAGTTCCCAAGCACTCACCTTGATACTCATTCTGTAACTGGTCAAGCACTACCCGAAAGCAGATTCTGGAGTGTGACGCCCTCGACAAACCCTCCAGGACTGGAGATGGAGAGCCCGTCATCATCGAAGCGGACATGCACGGCCCCCAGTCGTGAATAATCGCGATGAACCAAGGCATTGACAAAGGCTTCACGAAAAGCGCGCCGTTCATAGTTCGGAACTGGCACTCGAAACAGTCCAACCTGGATTTCACGCTCGCTTACTCGTGCCCCGAAGAGTTGTTCAACCTCTTCGAATGTCTGCAGCAGTGGTTTTCGGAAGAACTCATTCACCCGGACATCGGTACCTTCTAGAACTTGAAAAGCGACTTCGTAGGAAGGCAGATGCTGACGAAAGTGTTCGTCACGCCCCAAGAATAGCAATCCAGCTAGTGTAGGGTGGCAAATTCCATCTGAAACAACTGATAACCCCAACGCACCGTCCAATTCGATATTAGATAAAGGCAACAACGATTGGTCACCTCCGAATTTACGAATAGCCTCGCGGATGCGATGACGCTCAAGTGGATTAAACTCCTCTAAACCAACATCATCAAAAACCATCGCTGACGGATCGATCAACCCCATTGCCGATTGCCTTTGAATAAACTCATTTGGATAGATTGGAACTGCCTCGGGTTTGCCATTTGACATCATACGACGTCGCTGTAAGAGGCCTTCGGAGGTGGCGACCAAATGTCTGGATTTGGAGACGCTAATTCGAGCTATATATGGTCCTTGGTATTCTCATCGCTCTATATTGACAGCGATTGAAGGATTGGTTCTGTTGGCAATGAGGGACGACAAACCAGAAATAATCACGTGGTTTGGATGCAATCCAGTAATGGTGCCGTCATCTTCTACGCCAAGTAGTAGATCACCGCCATCCGTGTTCGCCAACGAGACAATGGCATTCATAAGTTCACGGTCTGGCAAACTTTTCATATCACTCTTAAACTCCAGTATCAGGCTTTCACCTTGATGAATGAGTTCAAGTATTTTACGTTCCATGGAGTTCATCAGTGGTAATATCCCCAATACGATCCGCACCTTATTGAAGTTGGGTTAGGCCAACCTGATTCGCGACAATACACATATCGCAAATCCACGCAACACTGCTGCATCAACTCTACATCAATTTCACAAATTGCACACAAATGCAAAACACTGCAAGGTAATATTCAGAAAGGGAAACTTTTAGTATAAAACGTCTCCGTTCTCTGCACACTCTTGCGGGTATTAGGCCGATATCCGCATAGCTCTTTCCAAGATATGGTGGTCTTCATGGTGTTGAAATGACCCATTTCATGCTCAAAATCTAGTTTTCGACATCTCTATGAAACAGAAACTGGGAGGTTACTTGCGCACTCGGAGATGGGGGAGAAGGCAGTACTGGTTCTGATGGAATTGGCCGAAGTTGGCCAACTTACATCTCCAGATGCTTTAGCCGCCGCTGAGAGTATATGTGCCAGATCACGGTTCCCGTCCGATCCATTGATTTCGGAGTTTCGTCGTCGGCTCAATCAACTAACATAGATACATCACCTCGCTCTCAGATATCTGTCCCTACCGGATTGGCGATGGGCCGCAAAGCAGGGAAAACGGCCACACAACTCTGACCATGTTGTTGAATGAGCGATATCGTAGTGGCATAAAGACTTCACACATATGAACTATACAATGAATCAACCTGTGCATCATTTACACAGGTTGCAACGGATGGAAGGACTCGAGGACTCGAGTGATGAGCTGGTTCAACACGGATGTCATCACTATACGACCGTGCTGCCAAGACAGATGCTACACACAGAGAGATTATTTCTCATATTTACAAATAATTCATTCATGTTCTTGTTATATGCTAATATATAAGCACTACAATGTGATATTTTCACATAAGGAGGCTTATCCGTGATCATTAGTTTCACCCTTGAGAACTGGATGTCGTTCCGTAATCCTGTCACTTTTTCGATGGTAGCCAGCCGTGAGCGTCAGCATGGAGAACGGGTACCTAAGCTAGCGAAGTATCACACAAAAATTCTCCCTGTAGCAGCCATTTACGGCGGAAACGCATCAGGAAAGACTAACTTTTTTAAGGCGTTAAGCTTTGCCAAAGCGCTGGTGGTGAAGGGCACACAACCCGACAGTATCATTACTGTAGAGCCATTCCGGCTCGATGTCAAAGCAGTTGATGAGCCATCCCGTTTCGCTTTTGAACTCTTGATCGAAGAGTCAATCTACGAATTCAGCTTTGCAGTCACAAGAAAGGCTGTGCTGGAGGAGAGACTTGTTCATATATCAAGCGGCAGTGAGATGGTGCTGTATGACCGTCGAGACGGTAAACCAAACTTTCACGAATCACTGAACAATGACCAGTTTCTGCATTTCGCTTTCCAAGGAACCCGCGACAACCAACTTTTTCTGACCAATTCTGTATCTCAGAATGTGAGCATCTTTCGCCATATTTACAACTGGTTTAAAGATACTTTGGAGTTGGTTGCTCCCGACTCCAGATTTGAACCATTTGAACAGTTTCTTGACGAAGCCCATCCCCTTTATGCAACCATGAATGAGATGTTACCTCAGCTTGATACTGGCATTTTACATCTTGGGGCAGACGAAGTTCCATTTGGGAATATCCCATTACCCGAGCCTATAAAGACAACGATTCAAGAGAACGTCAAGGAGGGTATGACTGTTCGGCTACAGACTGAACCTATCAACGAGCGTTTCGTGGTGACCCGCAGAAACGGTGAGTTGATCGCGATGAAGCTGGTTGCCTACCATCCAAAATCAGACGGGACCGAGGCTAAGTTCGAAATTCGACAAGAGTCAGACGGATCACAACGCGTCATCGATCTTTTGCCTGCCTTCCTAGAACTATCAACCGTGAATTCTGCGAAGGTTTATGTCATCGATGAGGTGGACCGTAGCCTGCATACCTTATTGACAAGGCGTTTGCTAGAAGGATACCTAGCTAACTGCTCCAGGGAAAGCAGAACACAGCTATTACTCACGACACACGATGTGCTGCTAATGGACCAACAGTTGCTGCGCCGCGATGAGATGTGGGTGGCTGAAAGAGACGCATCAGGTGCCTCAACCTTGCTTTCCTTTAGCGAATATAAGGACGTCCGCTATGATAAAGATATTCAAAAAAGCTATCTGCAAGGACGGCTAGGCGGTATTCCTCGCATCCTGTTTTCAGGTGCACTGTCGAATCCACTCATTGGCGTTGATGACCGGAGGTCTATAAATGTCATCGAATAGGAGACAGTTCAAAAGGCCAATTGGACAACGTCGTTACCGAAAATTATTTGTGATTTCCGTTGAAGGAAGCAAAACTGAACCTCAGTATTTTGCAATCTTCAATGACTTGAACTCGGTAATCCATGTGAATTGCCTGAAAGGAAAATACGACAGCTCCCCACTTCATGTTTTAAGGCGACTACAAGCCTTTCTCAAAAAGGAAGATCTGAAGGTGTCCGATGAGGCGTGGATTGTTGTTGACAAAGACCAGTGGACTGATGAGCAGTTGTCGCAGTTGCATGCTTGGTCAATCCAATCAAATGCTTACGGATTCGCCCTCAGTAATCCAAAGTTCGAATACTGGCTATTACTCCATTTTGAAGATGGCACGGGTATCATCTCATCTGGAGATTGCTCAGACCGTTTGAAACGGCAACTCTCCGATTACGACAAAGGAATCAATGCTCGTATATTCACAATCGATCGAGTTCACGATGCCATTCGACGGGCCAAGATCCGTGATTACCCGCCGTGCGAAGACTGGCCACGGAACATAGGTGGTACGACCATCTACAAGCTTGTCTTAAACATTCTCAAGCGATAATCGAGACATGACACCGGACAAACGGTCTGTCGATCGACACTACCTGTTGGCCTTTGAAGAAGTCGCACACACATATCATGCACACATAGGTATACCAACAGCGAATATTTACGAGGTAACTGATGCATAGACGCCATTCTTGAGAATAAACACGAGTTACGCGTTTATAATCACGAGATACGCGTTTATAATCACGAGATTCGTGATTGTCTGTAGCATGCGTTGCATTCTCACACTAACGCAACGCCGATCATCACGCCAACGTCGTCATCTCGGTCAGCGACATACTCAGAGCTGGGCAGATATGGCTAGTTGGAGCAGTATGGTTTTCTCATAAACTGTCATATCGCCGAGACCTGCAGCCCGTATATAGCACTCAAGTTTGTGACTATCTCCTCAAGACTGATGTTCCGTAGCTTCAGTCCTGACAAGTCCAAAGAGGTATCCCCAGACATCCGTGTGAGAAAAAGAGTTAAATCGTGCTTGATTGAATCCGGGGTTCTCACCCGAGTATCCCGAGTGATCAGTTGATACAACCTGAAGACATCATTCCTGTGCTTGCGGATGTCTCTCTGATCCACTTCTTCACCTGCTGCGCGCCGTTGAGTGAGATCCAACCATGCTTTTACCTTCAACGGTATCAAATAGGCTGGTATGATAATGGGTAGTCCATCAACTTCCTGCTTACCTTCATTGATGAAATAGTAGTAATCGTCATTTAACAGAATGGCCGACAGGCTCGATATCTCGTCATCAACGGGGATCGGTGTGAGATGACTACTTTTATCAATGCTTAATACATCGGGAACACGTGCGAACAGTTCCAACATCACGGGGAATGATGTGTCCTCGGGGTCATAGAACCGGTAGAACAGCTTCCGATCCATGCTCTTCTGCTGGTTCTTATATCTACCATCACGCACAAACTCCCAGAACACGCTCACAAATTCGCTGTCTAGAGCTTCCACGCAGATTACTATATCGAGATCCTTAGTGGCACGGAAATCTAGCCCGACATCCTCAAATGCGATGGAGCAAGCGGTGCCTCCTATGAACGCGTATCGATCTGCGTATTTTGCGAAATGGGCTTTGAATCGGTCCAGTCCTCTTACCAAGCTATTCTCTCCATCATTTCCTCTAGTGCCGCTTCCACTCGTTCATCTGAGTGACCCTGTAAACTGAGGTACAGCGAAAATCGGTCAACGTAACTGGCCTGGGCAAACTGATTCGGCGAGTAGCACCATATCTCCAGTTCACACGCATCAGGATCGGCGACAGATAACCCCTTGGTATCACTCTGCAGCTTAATATTCTTCCAATGCTCTGCACCCACTGCATATACCACATGAGCAGGCGGAGCCAACATAGAGTAGTGAGCGAGTGCCGTCAGTCCAGAAGCTAAGCCGTACTGCTCGCAGACCTGTCGCGGAGCCGACTTGCTAGCCTTCACAGGACTCTTCAAACTTGGTAATGCCGCCTCCCACAGTGATCTTCCCATTTTAGTGAACAATAGCACTCGTTTACGACCCTGAGTTCCGGCCACGCCTAGATCAAACTGCTCGATTTCATCAAACACCCTCTTGAATGTCATGGAGGTGTAGCCAAACTTGTCGGTCAACATAGCTATATCTAGCGGACCATAGTCCGATGTCGTCAAGGCATTAATGACCACAAGCTGGGTGGCGGGACTGATAGTGGGCCTCTGTGCTCGTATGTTTTTGAAGTGTTCCCTCATATCTAAACCAAGGTCCGGAAGGTAAAGCTGATTACCTGGCACGATGAAGGGTAGCTTGTTTTCAATCAGGCGATCGCGCGCATTGGAAGCCATCGTGCGCGTCACGTAGATGGCCGCTCCGTTCCAACTCTTCTGCACTAGAGCCATATGCTTTCGCAAAGCCGCCAGCGTGCCCTCGCCCTCTTCGCGACTAACGAGTAGAAGACACGGCTTATCGAGTATTTTGACCACTTCATAGTCATATAGTGCCTGCATAAACACCGGCAGCGCGCCAGATCCGCGCCACTTCGCTAACTGGGCAGAGATGCCAAGTGTCTTTTCCAGGTAAGCAGTTGTCATTTGCTCGAGTGTGTTCATGACTTTATCATAACACAATTTCAGGATGATCACATAGCCTGTGTTATAGTCCCTAATTAATGTGATAGTCGTTGTTCGATCATTTAGTCGACTGTGTGTTTCTACTGCATTCTGACAGTGAATTCACTGCCCGATGTCTTGTCTCCAGATAACCTAGGCTTTCAACTGGTGACAAAACATCCAGTTAGGGATTCTACGACGAACAACACACATTCCACATATTGAATTCGACATTCAGGTTGTATGGTTCAGCCAGGGAAGTACACATCCATCCAGAGGCCATCCATAGCTAAGCCGAGAAGGAATACCAAAGCTCATCGTCAGCTGTTTCGAAGCTCAGAGTAGCTACCTGGTATCACTCATCCTACGGTGGGCCATGAAGCAGAAGGCAACCGCGCCACTCGCATTGTTTAAGATCATTTGTCATGCCTACAATTGCACATTCAGTGTTGGACGGAGAAGGCTAAAATGGCCATCCATGTGATTATCAGTGCCTGCTCGGATGTTATAGACAGTGCTTGCGAGGAAATGGAGTGATGTCGATCGCCTATCGAATACTAGAGTGACTTGAGAGGATGGTGCGATGGAACAACCAAAGGGCGAGATAGTCATATATGAAACGGATGACGGTAAGTCTGCGCTGGAAATGTACCTTAACAAAGATACTGTGTGGCTTACCCAACGCCAAATGGCTTCGCTCATCGATAAGGACACAGATACTGTCGGACTGCACATTCGGAACATCTACAACGAAGGCGAGCTTGAGGAGGATCCAATTACCGAGTAATCCTCGGTAGTTCAGTCTGAGGGTTCACGAAATGTGCTGCGCGTCGTTCGCCTTTACAACCTAGATGTCATCATATCAGTCGGGTACCGCGTGAAGTCAAAGCGGGGCACTCAATTCCGCCAGTGGGCAACAAGCATCCATCGCGATCACATCATCAAGGGCTACACCATCACCCAACGCAGACTCTCGGAGCAAGCGGATCATTACCGAGAGCTTCAGGAAGCCGTTCGTCTCATTGGAGACGTCCTCTTTCAGCAGGCCTTGAACGCCCCACAGGCCGAAGGTCTTCTTCGCGTTATTACGGATTATGCTCACGCCCTTTCAGTGCTCGATGACTACGATCACCAGCAGCTTGCCATCAGAAACATCACGCAAAAAGCTCCATTCGAGATAACTTATGATGCAGCGCGTAAGGCAATTAACGTGATGGTTGATTAAATGAGACAGGATCGCGTGGTTCTCGGCCTGTTCGGCAGCGAAAAAGACGAGTCGTTCAAGAGCTCGCTTGCAGCCATTTGCCAACCTTCGACGGAGAAGGTCTATATCCGAGTATTGAAGAAAAGGCCGCGCACATGCTTTATTTTATGACAAAGAACCATTCATTCTCGGACGGTAACAAGCGAATTGCAGCCGCTATCTTCCTGTGGTTCCACGATAAAAACAGACTGCTGTATAGGGAAGATGGACGAAAAAGACTGGGAGACAACGCACTGGTGGCTCTTACCTTGATGATAGCCGAGAGTAAACCACAGCACAAAGACATTATAATAAAGGTTGTAGTCAACCTAATAAATAAAGACAACCCATAGAGGCATACCGCTGACTGTCTTCTACTCGTCTACATCATCTCGACAAATTGTATCGGAGATGGGAAGTAAAATCTATCCGCATTAGCCTTTCATCTGATCGATTGCTTTCTGATTACAGCCCGTCATCATACTTCGCCTTCAACCACAATCGCACTACATGTCATCAGATCATCTGGATCATCCGGAAACTGCGTATTGGAGATTAATATAGCGGGGAAAGCAGTATTAGGATTGTCGAGTTGACTAAGATTGGTGTAGATTGCATTATGCCGGCTAATAGATCAATCGATGGAATCCAAAATACTGTGAACGTGCTCGCGAAACGCTCCGCTCGTATAGAGGCTGCTTCCATCAAACAACTCATCTATCGCCGTCTGGAGTTCAGATTTGTTTATAATGCCACGGGTAAATGCGCGAATCATTACACCAACGCTTCCGACAACTGTATGGCCATGTGTTTCCAGAGCCTTGCGAAGCTGCAAATCGTCAGTTAAAACCACGTCCGGCATCAGTCTTTCCGCTAATGCTGCTACGCTCAAATCAGCTGTATGCAGACGAAATCCTTGTGTCTGAACTCTCTGTTTAGCTATTTCGGCAAGCGTAACCCGTTCAATTTCGATAAGATCATTTGATGACTCGAATACCATGTCACAAACAGCATGCTGCCGAAGTTCGGCTCTTACTTGCGAGGTGATAAATATGACTTTAACGCAGCTCAAACAGTCTACACGATCAATCTCCGCCAAGTGCAGTATGGGGCCGGTATCCGAAACACCTCTCTCAGGCACCACTCAAACCCCACGCGATATCAGCATCAATAGAATTACGAGCGTAGTCCAACTCTTCAACAACATCTTTGCCCAGTTCATGGACAGCCTTTTCACGGTCAATTTTACCTGCAAGGTAGGCTTCAGAAAGTTGTTTCCGGTACAGTTCAGATAACCCCTCATCCACAGCCTGAGCAACTATCTCGGCTTCCGCCTGTCCAGTTGTCCGAACCAAATAATCCAGTTTCCTGCGCATAGTCTTAGTAACCGGCATTGCTGAGCCTCCGTAATTTGACGACAGACGCGTTGATAGATCGAAACGTTCTATATTATATTATAGCATAATTTGGTGCAAGGTTATATCGCCAATACGATACTCGAATCAAGGATTAGAAGCTGTATTTGTGGAAAACAGCAAACAACCAAAGTATCAGGCATGTAGCTAAAAAGAGGCGCGATATTTGTGGACCACAACTCGTAATCCCAACGATTATGACCAGAAAAGTATTGCGGCTAACTCTGGTTGTGGCACGCTCTGATGCAATAATATACACAACACCTCTGGTTCTTCGCACCCATCTTAGGGATTAGTATTACGAACTGGGGGGTATGCTGATATGGAAACCTGAGTATCCGCCTAAGGATAGAATCTCTCAGACTCCGGTCCGTAGTAAAATCTGCTCTGTGACGTTCTTGAACTCCAAATAACTCTTCGTCACAGCCACTGCATGGGCACCGATAGCGCCATCAGCGGGAGTTAATTGAAAGATCGGCTTACGTGCATCTTCGGCTAGCTGCATCAGACTCTGATGGTTCTTGATCAATCCAATTCGGTTTGGATCTTTGTCAGGGTCATCAGCATACTGCGTTTCTTGCAATACATCATTCGCGTATACCTTCGGTATTTTGGATATCCATCGTTGATAGGCTTTGATCGGTCGACTTCTACGTTCTACGTGTTGCATAACTACATATCCTGCAAGCTTCATGTCCCCTGCGGGCATAGGAATACCCATATCCGAAGGCATAGCGAGTAGCCGTTTGTGCCAATTCTCTCGCCATGTGGATAACGTTGGGCCCAAATTCCGAAGGCCTTGTAATGAGATAAGACCTGGAGAGAGCGGTACCACCACATAATCGGCTGCAATAAGCGAAGCACGGTTAATCGCACCCAGATTGGGTCCCACGTCCATCAGTATGATGTCTGCGTTAATCGATTCACTCGCATAATAGATGATGCGATGAAATGCTGTGATGGCTCGGAAAGCGGATTTATCACCATCCAGGCAGCGTAGCCAACTATCTGAAAGTGTGTCTTCATACTGCGATAAACCTAGATCCCCGGGCAAAAGATGGATCCGAGGTTGAATCTGTTGCAGGGGTGCAACCGCGATATCTCCCAATCCATCGACGATTGGTGAGATGCAGGAAAGGATACTCTGGTGATGGCCATCCTCAGGCCAAATCATTTCCAAGTTTTCCTCGTCAAGAAACATAGTGGTAAGATTCGCCTGCGGATCAAGGTCTACTGCTAACACGCGTAGGCCGAGTTCCGCGAACATCCATGCCACATGATACACCAATGTTGTTTTGCCAACACCACTTTTATTATCGAAGAACGTGATAGTTTTCATGGAGCAACCGCCCTGATCGTGGCCAGGAAATACGTCGGTTCATCAATCATGAACTCAGTAGGTGGCTTGCCGTTTTTACGCGGAAATCGATGGGTATGGGAAATACCACGACCAAAAGTATTCACATACCCGAGTGTCTTTATGACCTCAGCTAGTAGTTGTCTCAGTTCCTGTTCGTTGATCATCTTGGTTCCTCACCTTCAGCAATAAGCCTGTCAAAACAATAGATAAGCTCCCCGCACCCCGAATTGCTCCGAGCCTGTTGTCCAGCTATGGCCGTATGCATACGCATTCTTAACGAAGAGCATCGTGTGCACTAAGCTTCGTCACGGCCGGCAGATAACTGTATGAGGTCTCCTATTGAACGGCTGCTCATCGAGCACCTCTACCTGACAGTACGTTGCCAGCTCTACATAAAGTACTGTACTTTATATTCTTTATTGCCGCCGTAGTATAAGCACTCGTTTCGCCATCTATTCAGCCTCCATCGAATTTACGATGGAGAGATCGTTGGTATATGACAAGGGTTACATGGACTTTGAGTTTCTACATCATCTGAGCTGCTGGGATGTCTACTGGGTGATGCTGGACGAATAACCATACAGAAATGATGGGCCGATTGGCTTTACGATCCACTCCCCTCCGCGTCTCCACTCTCCCTCCGCGCCCCGTCATTCGCTATTGGCCATTTCCCATTCGCCTGTCTGGTAATCTTTCGACAACACTGCTGATGGCGATGCTGACTTTATCACCACGTATTTCAAGTAATCCCTGTGATGCTAGCCATTGAATATCACGCTTAAGGGTAGAGCGTACTGTCGCCAACGGGCTGACCCTGAGACTCGACAACAGATCCGCAAACTGCTCCGATCACTTCCAGTATGAGATCATGCGACTGGGGATAACACCCAGCTTCGGCTACGTGCTGCAATCCCAGACAAATGGAGTGGTGGTCCGTTTCAACCGGACACTAAAGGAACAGGTCATCTACGGACATGTATTTCAAAATGTTGACGAGGTGAGGGAAGGTCTGTCAAAAGGATGCCTATGTCCGCCAGACTGGCTTCGAGCCTTGTCAGCAGGAGCAGATGATACTCAGCTTCATCACTAAACACGGATCCATTAAACGTTCGGACGCTGCTGATCTATGCAGAATTAGCTCATTCCAGGCCACGAGACTGCTCAAGAAGCTGAAAGATAAAGAACTGATTATACCAGTGGGCCGAGGGGAAGCAACTGTATATGTGCGAGCATAGCCGAATTACGTGCACCGCACGAAACCGCTCGTATTTTACGTGCGCGCGCGTAAACCGCACGTATCTGTTTGTCTGGTATGGTATGGTATGTTGCATTCATTCGTATCTATGCATAATCCCGAAAGGTGCTAACCATGAATCACCCATCACAGCCATCTCGGCCCATCTCCGAGTGCGTAAATAGCCTCCCTGTTTCCTGACACAAGCTTCATTAATAACACCGTTCTGAGCATGAAATGGGTATTTCATCACTAGAAGACCGCTCGTATCTTGGAATGAGTTGTAAAATACCAGAAAATCGGATGCCGAAAATATCTGCATATTGTGCATGAAATCATTGTAAAGGACAGTATTAATGAAATGTGGTGTATAGCATTATAGGTATTCACGGGAGGGAGTAGCTCTTCCGTCCCTCTGTGAATGCCATTCCGAACCTTCCGCAAAACAGCAGCCATTCCAGTTTGAAGCCACCCTGCGGATCGAATCTAGTAACAAGTATTCAGGGGGCATCGTAACCGCTTGGAACGGCTTCCTTTGCTAACCCAACAACTTCAATACTGCGCAATATCAACTCAACATCCAAACACAACACACATTTACTGCTTGACGTTTACTCATACCTGAGCACTCTCCCCACAATGGCTCCAGGATGCCCAGAATGGCGTGTGTTTAGCACCACTGGTATAAACGGGTGTGTCTACCTACAAAAAAAGGCAGGCGAAAATGTGGCCATCTTTCGTCTACCTTGCTGAATGGGGTCGAGCGATGTATGCTGTCTGACTTGGCACCAGTCAGTGGGCTGAGGATTACCTGATCTGACCCTCTGACGCGTGCCAAACACACCAAGCATATGGGTGTTCACTGTGTCATGATCGGCGTTATTGGTGCTTGAAGTATCCTAATAAAACGATGGTCGGGGTGGCGGGACTTGAACC